>NZ_CP097099.1:0-4800000 GCF_057073505.1 Kouleothrix sp. 19917 | reverse complement strand
TACTCTATGACGACGCCACACCACCCGCACACGCACGCCCACGCCCGGCCCGCTGGCCTGTGGGCCCGCCTCGCCAGCGCCGCCGACGCGCCCGCCATGGGCAGCGGCGACATCTGGCGCGGCCTGGCGCGCCGCCTGCTGCTGGCCCGGCCTGCCGCCCAGGAAGGGCTGTGGCCGGCGCTGGCCGCCCGCACCGACCCAGCGCAATACTGCCCCTGCGCCGTGCCCGATGTCGCCGAAGAGCAGGTGCAGGATGGCGAGCAGGTGATGACCGTCATCCGCAGCCCGCGCGGCAACTACCTGCGCCTCACGCCGCCTCAGCGCGAGCTGTGGCACCAGATGGATGGCACGCGCACGGTGGCCCAGCTTGCCACGCAGGCATTTCTGCGCACCAGGCAGCTCCTGCCTGTCGGCGATCTGGTGGCAACGCTGCGCGCTGAAGGCTTCCTGACCGAGTCGCCGGTGAGCTTGTACCACGCGCTCGGCGGGCGGCTGGAAGCGCGCACTGCCGAAGGCTGGGGCCGGCGCGTGGTGCGGCGCGTCACGCGGGCGAGCTGGCAGTTTGCGACTATCGATGGCTTCTATGGCGCGATCTACCGCGCTGGCGGCTGGCTCCTGTTCACCTGGCTGTTTGCCGCGATCTGGGTCGCCGTTGCGCTGGTGGGCCTGGGCGCGTTTGTGGCGCTGCTGCTGGGCCTGGGCACGTCGCCGCAGGTGCTGAACAGCGCAGCAGTGCCAGCCGAGCTGGTGGCGCTCTGGTGTGCGCTGCTGGTCTCTTTTTTCCTGCATGAAAGCGCGCACGCCCTGACGGTCAAGCACTTCGGCCGCGAGCTACGCTCAGGCGGCGCGATGCTCTACTTCGGCATGCCCGCCTTTTTTGTCGATACCAGCGACATCTGGCGCTCGCCGCGCGCCGCGCGCATGCTTGTCTCAGCGGCTGGCCCTATGTCCGACCTGTTTGTGGGCGGGCTGGCCGCGCTGCTGGTGCTGCTGCGCCCCGACCTTGCGGCGGCTGGCGTGGCCTACAAGCTCGCGTTTACCTGCTATATCGCCACGCTGTTCAACCTCAACCCGCTGCTCGAACTCGACGGCTATTTCATCCTGGTCGACTGGCTGCGCATGCCCGATCTGCGCCGCCGCGCGCTGGCCTTTGTGCGCGGCCCGCTCTGGCAGAAGCTGCGCCCGCCGCCCGCGCAGGCCGACGCCCCGGCCGCGCCGCGCAGCTTCTCGCACGAAGAGCGCTTTCTGGCGATCTATGGCGTGCTGACGCTCGTGTACGCGATTGTCGCAATTGTCTTCGCAGTGCAGTTCTGGAATGGGAAGCTGCTCGGTACGATCCGCGCGCTGTGGGGGGCCGACACACTGCTGCCCAAAATCGTGGCTGCGCTGCTGGTGCTGCTGGTGGCCCTGCCGGTGCTGGCCGCGCTGGTGCTGGCGCTGATTGGCGTGGGGCGCGCGGGGCTGCGCTGGCTGCTGCGGCGCGGCTATGGCCGCCAGCCGGCATTGCTGGCCGGGCTTGCGGCGGGCACAAGCGTGCTGCTGGCCGCGCTGGTGTGGCGCGCAGGGCCGGGCAATCCCTGGGCCGGGCTGGCCGCACCGCTGCTGTGGGCGGTGGCGCTGGCCGCGCTGCTGGCCGTGCTGCCCGACTACCGGCGCGCCGCGATTGGTACCACCGTGCACGCGCTGGCGATTATGCTGGGGCTGGCGACGCTGGCGGCCACGGCGCGCTACGGCCAGGTGCCCGAGCCGCTGCAACTGCTGGCGCAGGGCGTGGCATTTATTTTTCTGCTGATCGCTGGCTTTGCCGCGCTGCTGGATGTCGATCTGCGCCTTTCCACGCCGCGCGAGCTGGCAGGAACCGCGCTGCTGCTGCTTGCTGCGTTTGGCGTGGGCGCGACTGCGCTGCTGATTGCGCCACTGCGTGGATCGCTGGCGGGCCAGATCGCCGTTGCTTCGCCCGCCTACTGCGGCGCGCTGGCGCTGGCGCTGTTCCTGCCGCACCTGTTCGACCTGCACGACTCGCGGCTGGTGTGGTCGTGGGTGCTGCTCTGGTGCGCCGCGCTGGTATATACCGCCGCGTATGTTGCCGACCTGAGCGGGCGGCCTTCGGCGCTGGGCGTGCTGGCGGCGGGCCTGTGGGCCGGGGCGTGGCTGGTGCACCTCGCCACGCTGCGCCAGATCGCGCCCGACGAGATTGCCTGGCCGCACGAGCCCAGCACCAGCGACACCGAGCGTTTGCAGCGCGCCTTTCAGTTCTGCTACGCCGGCTGCTACCGCCTGCTACTGGCGGTGTATGGCGCCCGCCGCACGCGCGCGCTCGACGACCGGATGGATGTGCTGGCCGCCACGGCGAACTGGGATGTCACGCTGGATCGCGAACGCGCCCGCATCAGCCCGCTGGTGGCGGCGCTGCCGCTCGACATGCAGGGCGCGCGCTATGCCGAGGTGCTGCGCTACACGGTCGCGTCGGTCGAGGCGATTGCCGGCGCGACATTTGCCCGCCGCGCCATTCAAGCCGCCTACGACGCCCTGCCCTGGCCCGAGCGCGAAACCGCCAGCCGCTACTGTTTCCCCGACACGCCCTGGGCGCGTGAGCTTTCGAATGCGTTTGGCGATGTGCGCGAGTCGCGCTTGCGGCTGCTGCGCCAGCTCGACCTGTTTCTCGCCTGCGACGACGACGAGCTGGCCGCGCTGGCACACGCGATTGAGGAGCGGCATGTGGCGGCTGGCGCTTCGCTGCTTCAGGCTGGCGCGCATGCGCCCGGCATCTGGCTGATCGAGGCTGGCGAAGTGGCGGCCACGCGCAACCGCCAGCTTGTGGAAGAACTTCATCGCGGTGATGCTTTTGGCGCAGAGTTCCTGCCCGACGGCGCACCCAGCGACCTGACCTTTCGCGCCAATATCAGCTCGGATCTGCTGTTCATCCCGGCGGAGGTATGCGCCCCAGCCTTGCGCGCCAGCGCGCCGGGCAGCGGCCGCAGCGAGGCTGCCGCGCGCCTGAAGCTGCTGGAGCGCGTGCCCATGTTTGCTGAATTGCCACGCAACACTCTGCGCGGGCTGGCGAATATTGCGCGCCAGCAGCAGTTTGCGCCGCGCAGCGTGATCGTGCGGCAAGGCGCGCCGTCGGGCGTGTTCTATATCATTCGGCAGGGCCAGGCCGCCGTGCTGGTGCGCGACGAGCCGAACGGCGACGCGCCCGCGCCAGTGCGCAAAGTCGCCCAGCTTGGCAGCGAAGAGTTCTTTGGCGAGCTGGAGCTGCTGCGTGGCACACCGCCCGTGGCCAGCGTGGTGACGCTCACGCCGCTGGTGGCGCTGGCGCTGCCACATGCTGCCGTGCAGGCGCTGCTTTCGGGCGACACGCGTGTGGCGAAAGACCTTGAGCAGATCGGCACCGGCCGCCTGATCGCGTTGCGCGCCACGCCTGACTAGCCGGCGAAGGGCCATACGGGCGTATAGCAATACGCCCCCCCTACGACTGGAAAAATAAACTGCAAAGTGCGCAAAGGACACGAAGTTTTTGACAACTGCAGGCTGAGGGCGCAATCCCAAAACCCCAGACCCTAAACCCCAAAAAGCAGTAGACAGTATGCAGGGGCAGTAACCCGCAACGTTCCAACCCGCAACCTGCAAACACAGCATTCATCACTCAAAACTTCCCCCGTTCACTCCTCGCATTTCATCCTCATCACCAGCGCATCAGAATCACTTCACTGTGCCACACTCGCGCGGCTGCCGCAGCGTGGCTATGCTACAGAAAACGATCGTTCTATCGTTGATGTAGGTGTGAGCAGAGAAAAGCGATTCATAGTTCGCAAGAACGGTTGAACGCCAACTCTCCTGACTCCTCACTTCTGACGGCTGACTACTGATCGAGGAGGAACGTATGCGTCGAATATATCTGGCACTCGCGCTGGTCATAAGCGCGCTCTTTCTGGGCGTGCCGGCCCACGCCACCCTCGCAGCCCCACCTGCCACCGACATCCTTGGCGGCACGGGCATGCCGCTTGCGCTCCGCACCGACGGCACCTATGTCGCCTGGGTCGAGCTGGCGCAGCCTAACCGCTTTACGCGCTATGCGAACATTCACGTCGCGTCGCTGGCCGATGGGCAAAGCGTTCTGGAGCTGAACCAGCTGGCTTTCGGGAACTACGGCGGGCAGTGGGGGCCGTCGTTCGATCTAGACAATGGCGTGCTGGTATGGCGCGACGGCGTCGATGGCCAGAACCCTTTTCCGCTCAGGGCGCTCGACCTGCGTAGTGGTGAGTCGTGGATGCTTGCGGCCAACAGCGGCGCCTTCCCGAACATCGCCAGCGATCAGGTGAGCTGGTGGGATATTACAACCGCCGCCGATGGCACCGCCACTGCTGCCCTGATGCAGCGCCCGCTGCGCGGAGATGTCGCCGCAAAAGAGGTGCACCGCATCTCGCTTGCGCACGATTACGATCTGCGCGCGGCGCGCACAAATAGCGACTGGGCGGTTTGGGTGCAAGGGGGAGCGCGGTCGGGCGGGAACTTCGGCTGCCCGCTGCTCTATGCGCTGTCGCTGAGCAATAAAACCCTGTACACAATCGACGACACTGAGTGCTTCGATAGCCAGATGGTGATTTTCGACCTGGATGGCAATCATCTGGCCTACCTGGACAGCTACCATGTGCTGATGAATCGCGATTTGCCGAGCGGCCAGACCACGCGCAGCGGACCGCTCGCCAACGCCGACCTGGCGCTGGCTGGGCGCTACACATTCTGGAACCATGTCGCCACGCTGGGGGTGTTTGGGTTCGACGCGCAGTCGGCCAGCACGTTTCAGGTGAGCACCGCCGACGAAGTGGTAGCACCGGCGCTTGGTAATGGCTGGCTGGCCTGGGTGGAGCGCGCAGCAACGAACAGCTACACCGTGCGCGCCCGCCCGATCAGCAGCCTGCTGCCCGGCGCGCCGCGCAACGCAACCGAAACCGCCAGCGGTCAGCTGTTCTTCCCCGAAACGAGCCACACGCTGGGCGGCGAATTCCGCAATTACTGGCAGCGTAATGGTGGCCTGCCTGTGTTTGGCTACGCGCTGACGGAGGAGTTCCAGCAAACTAGCGCCGACACTGGAATGGACTATGTGGTGCAATATTTCGAGCGCCAGCGCTACGAGCTGCACCCCGAGAACAGTGGCACGCCCTACCTTGTGCAGCTTGGCCGTCTTGGCGCCGAGGCGCTGGCCACGCGCGGCACCGACTGGCAATCGCTGCCGAAAGCCGACCCAGCCACGCCGCACTACTACCCCGCCACCGGCCAGGCCATCGCGCCCGAGTTCTGGGATTACTGGCGCGCACACGGCCTGGAGCTGGGCGACCGTGGGGTGAGCGAGCGTGAGGCGCTGGCGCTGTGGGGCTACCCGCTCACGCCGCCTTCCTACGAAGTGCTGCCAACCGGCGAGACGCTGCTGGTGCAGTGGTTCGAGCGGGCGCGCTTTGAGTACCACCCGAACAATCCCGCGCCCTACAAGGTGCTGCTGGGCCGCCTCGCCGCCGACCGGGTGAGTGCCTTCGGCTGGTAGGCAGGTGCGGGCTGCGGCGTG
The DNA here is from genome assembly GCF_057073505.1 of Kouleothrix sp. 19917. Lineage (NCBI taxonomy): Bacteria > Bacillati > Chloroflexota > Chloroflexia > Chloroflexales > Roseiflexaceae > Kouleothrix > Kouleothrix sp. 19917. The sequence continues at coordinate 4,794,437 of NZ_CP097099.1, read as the reverse complement.
TTGTGTGCGCCGCAGCCCGCACGTTTCGGGTGCTTCGCCCCGTGCTCCATATTAGGGTGTTTGGAGGTCGTATCGGTGGCTACGCGCCCCCGAACCCCGCGGCAAGAGGCTGCCGCCAGCCTCCTGCACCTCGCCGTCGGGGCCTTGCCCCGAACCCCAAAAAGAACGTGATCGGCTGACGAAATGGCGTCCAGTTATGCCTCCGTTATGCTCGACGCTGGCATCATGCGATTCAAGAAGTGCCACTTTGAAACACTTCCAAAATTGGAATTCTTTGCTCTTTGGCTGCCAGCATTTTGGCACAACGGAGGCATGACCGCGCAGCTTTGCTGTTGCTCATCACATCAAATTCGGGGTTCGGGGCGAAGCCCCGACGCCGGGTGCCGGGGCGGCGCGAGCCCCTGCGGCCCTGCGGCCCGAGCAAGCTGGTTTGAAAAAGGCATTGCTTGGATGCAAAAAGCGCCCTGCGGCCCGAGCAAGCTGGTTTGAAAAAGGCATTGCTTAGATGCAAAAAGCGCCCTGCGGCCCGAGCAAGCTGGTTTGAAAAAGGCATTGCTTGGATGCAAAAAGCGCCCTGCGGCCCGAGCAAGCTGGTTTGAAAAAGGCATTGCTTGGATGCAAAAAGCGCCCTGCGGCTCGAGCAAGCTGCGCTGAAATGAGAAATAGGAAAGGGCGGACACATAGGTCCGCCCAGACAGGTCCGCCCAGACAGATTCTCCGAGACAGGTCCGCCCAGACAGATTCTCCGAGACAAGCCCGCCCAGACCGGCAACTCCCTAAACCCCAAACCCTATCCCCTATCCCCCAGATGATACGGCACACTAATCACAATCACGCCGCGCCGGAACAGCAGCGCCGCCTTCAGCGCCAGCGCCGTCTGGTTGTGCAGCAGGTGCTGCCACCACTTCGAAGGGATAAACTCGGGGATAATCACCGACAGCACATCGTCGTCGTAGCGCGCATCGACCTCTTTGACATAGCGCAGAATTGGCCGCAGCAAGCTGCGATACGGCGAGGGCAGCACCTCCAGCGGCATGCCGCAGCCCCACTGCGCCCACTTTGTCTGCACGCGATGTGCGTCTTCTTCGTCGAACTCGACATACAGCGCCGTGGTGTTGTCGGGCGCGATCGAGCGGGCGAACTCCAGCGCCGGAATCACGCCGCGGTGAATACCCGACACCAGCACCAGCGCGGTGTGGCGCTTGATCGCGCCAATTGGCTTGGCGGCCGCCAGCGAAAGCTGCCGCGCCACATCGACATAATGCTGGCGGATCAGGCGGAAGATCTGCACCAGAATCGGGATGAGCACCAGCACCGCCCACGCGCCGTGCAGAAAGCGCGTCACAATAATCACCACAAACACCACGGCCGTCAGCGCCGCGCCCACGCCATTCACCACCACGCTGCTGCGCCAGCCCGCCTCGCGCGTGCGCAGCCAGTGGCGCACCATGCCCCACTGCGACAGTGTGAACGAGATGAACACGCCAATTGCGTACAGCGGCAGCATGGCCTGCTCGCGCGCATTGAACGCAATCACCAGCAGCGCCGCGAACACGCCCAGCGCCAGGATGCCATTCGAGAACACCAGCCGGTCGCCGCGGCTGGAGAACTGGCGCGGCAGAAAGCGATCGCGCGACAGCAGCGACGCCAGGCGCGGAAAGTCGGCATAGCTGGTGTTGGCGGCCAGCACCAGGATCAGCGCGGTGGCGACCTGAATGACGAAATAGGCCGGGCCGGTGCCAACCACCATGCTGGCGATCTGCGAAACCACGCTCTGATCTTCGCGCGGCGCGGTGCCGTACAGATAGGCCAGCACGCTGGTGCCGAGGAACATAAAGCCCAGGATGCCAACCATCACAATCAGCGTGCGCGAGGCATTTTTCGATTCTGGGTGCTGAAAGGCCGGCACGCCGTTGGAAATTGCTTCCACGCCCGTCATGGCGGTGCAGCCCGCCGAAAAGGCTTGCAGCAGCAGAAACACCCCAAGCGCCTCGCTTGGCGCGGGCACATGCGCAGCTGGCGCAACCGGCGCGCCGCCCGACACGCGGCTGACCAGCCCGGCAATAATCAGGCCGAACATGCTCACCACAAACACATAGGTCGGCACCGCAAAGATCGCGCCGCTTTCCTTCACGCCGCGCAAGTTGATAATGGTAATCAGCGCAATCAGCACCAGCGCGATCTCCACCCGGTAGTCGGCCAGGTTCGGGTAGCCCCAGGTTGCCGCCAGCGACGTGATTGCAAACACGCCCGACGACACCGACACCGCGACGGTCAGCACATAGTCGATCAGCAGCGAGGCGGCGGCGATCAGGCCCGGCACTTCGCCCAGGTTTTCGTGCGCCACAATATACGCGCCGCCGCCATTCGGGTAAGCGTGGATGGTCTGGCGGTACGAAAAGCCGACGATCAACAGCAGCAGCGCAATGCCAACCGACACCGGTATTACCAGCGGCAGCGCCGACGAGCCGGCCAGCACCAGCACAAACAGAATTGCCTCGGTGGCATAGGCCACCGACGAAAGCGCATCCGACGAGAAGACAGCCAGGGCGATGGTTTTGCTGAGCCGCTGGTGCTGCTGCGCCGAGGTTTCGAGCGGCTGCCCGACCAGAATGCGTTTGAGTGTGTCGATCATACGAGCGTGTGTTCCTTCTCTCCGTCCTTGTAGCAGTTTGCAGTTTGCAGAAGGCAGTTGCATTTTCTGCTCTGCAACGCCTCGCTCGCTAGTCCATTGATGGTTAATAGTTCTGCAAACCGCTGTAGTTATTGGTAAACCCGGCCAGCGGCGCGCTGATTCGGCGGCTTATAAAGAAATGACATTGCAAGAAAAGCGCATCCTGAGTTGCCTGAAAGGCCGTATCGAAGGGTGCGCAGCATTTTCGCAAACTTGGCACTACCTATCGCGCGGTGTGCGCCAGCGCAGCGCGGCCCATTCGCGCATGATCAGGCCCCAGAGCGCGAACACCGTGGTGTGGATGGTCATGCCGATCCAGGCCGGGTTGGCGGGTGCCTGGTAGGAATGGAGCGTCCACAGCGCGAAGCCGGCCACGGCCAGCAGCCAGATCAGCCAGGACAGCGGCTCAAGCAGCGCGGGGTTGTTGAGCTTGTGCAGGGCGCGGCGGGCCGGGCGCAGGCCGGGCGAGTGCGCGCCTGGTTGTGGTTGGCGGGGAAGCGGTGCCATACGAGCCTTCTTTTGCTACGCTCGCCGCGTGTGCGGCCGGGCGGAATACTGCAATCCTTGCACTATCCTACCCGCTTTCGGCGGCGCAGCAGGCGCGTTTGGCATTATGAAAGTATAAGGGTTTGGTTAAATGGCGCGGTGGCTGGCCGTAGTATAATCACGCCATTATTGCTTGCTGAAAGGTGCCTTATGCCTGCGCCAACTACCATCCACTCACTCAGCGTCGCCGCACTCGATATCCCGCTGCACACGCCCTTCGGCATTGCCGGCGGCGCGCAGGATGTTGCCCGCAACCTGCTTGTGACGGTCGAACTGGCCGACGGCACACGCGGCTATGGCGAGGCCGCGCCCTTCCCGGCCTTTAATGGCGAAACCCAGGCGCTTGCGCAGGCGGCAGTTGAGGCAGCCACTACGCTAATCGAAGGGGCGGATGCACGCGAATGGCGGCGGCTGGCGCAGGCGCTGCGCAGCGCGATTGGGCCGGTTGGCTCGGCGCAGTGCGCGATTGAGACGGCCGTGCTCGATGCGCTGACGCGCCAGGCTGGCATGCCGCTGTGGGCCTTCTTCGGCGGGGTGGGCGTCAGCCTGGAAACCGACATGACCGTGACGACTGGTACGGCTGAGCAGGCCGCTGCCGACGCCCGCGCAATTGTGGCGCGCGGCATTCGCACGATCAAGGTCAAAGTCGGCTCGGGCGACCTCGCGCTCGACATTGCGCGCGTGCAGGCGATTGCCGAGGTTTCGCCAAAATCGCCAATCATTATTGATGGCAACGCCGGCTTCAGCGCCGACGACGCATTGCAGCTGGTGGCGCAGCTGCGCGAGCGCGGGGTGGGCGTGGCGCTGCTGGAGCAGCCGGTGAAAAAGGACGACTGGCTGGGCATGCAGCAGGTGAGCGAGTGGGGCGGGGTGCCGGTGGCCGCCGACGAAACCGCCGACGGCGCGGCGGCAGTATTGCGGATCGTGCAGGAGCGGGCCGCGCACGTGGTGAACATCAAGCTGATGAAGTGCGGCATTGCCGAGGCGCTCGACATTGCCGCGATCTGCCGCGCCGCGCACCTGGGCCTGATGATCGGCGGCATGGTCGAGTCAACCCTGGCGATGACGACCTCGGCATGTTTTGCGGCCGGGCAGGGCGGCTTTCAGTTCGTCGATCTCGACACGCCGCTGTTCATGGCCGAAAACCCCTTCGACGGCGGCATGATCTACGAAAGCGCGCGCATCGACCTGAGCCAGATCCGCGCCGGCCACGGCGTCACGCCGCGCGCCGAGCTGTGAGTGTTGCACGTTGGGTGTTGAGGTTTGCAGGTTGCAGGTTCGCAGGTTATTGCATAGTGCATACTGCCAACTACTTTTGGGGTTTAGGGTCTGGGGTTTTGGGATTGAGCCTGCCGATGGCCGACGGCCAGATTATTCACCGCAAAGTGCGCAAAGAACGCAAAGAGTATGAATAACTGCCGACTGTCTACTTGTTCACTGAGGTTTTCAGGTTGCGAGTTAGTGGCAACTGCATACTGCCAACTGCTTTTGGGGTTTAGGGCCTGGGGTTTTGGGATTGGGCCTGCCGATGGCCGACGGCCAGATTATTCACCGCAAAGTGCGCAAAGAACGCAAAGAGTATGAATAACTGCCGACTGTCTACTTGTTCACTGAGGTTTTCAGGTTGCGAGTTAGTGCCAACTGCATACTGCCACCTGCTTTCTGGGGTTTAGGGCCTGGGGTTTTGGGATTGGGCCTGCCGATGGCCGACGGCCAGATTATTCACCGCAAAGTGCGCAAAGAACGCAAAGAGTATGAATAACTGCCGACTGTCTACTTGTTCACTGAGGTTTTCAGGTTGCGAGTTAGTGCCAACTGCATACTGCCAACTGCTTTCTGGGGTTTCGGGATTGAACGTGCAAACCTGAGACTTGCAAACATGCAACCTTCAAACTTGTAACCCTCCCTACCTCTTCGCGCTCTTTGCGTTCTTTGCGGTTTTTAGTCATCGGCCCTTGAACGCCCGCTATGGCTCGTTCGCCTGTGGTTCGATCTCAACCGTTGCGGGGTGGGGCAGCCCCACTAGCGGCGGGTGAGGCAGGCTTTCCTCGGTGGCTGGCGCGAGCGTTTCAACCACCACCACGGGCAGTTTCTCGCTGCGCCGCCTCGAGGGCAGGATGGCGATGGCAAGCGCCCGCGCGCAGGCCGTGGTAAGTGCAAAGCTCACCAAGCCCGCCAGCAGCGCCGGCGTCAGGTAGGCCGGCCCGCTTGTTTCCCACCAGCGGTCGATCGGCCCGCCGCGCGAAAAGGCCAGCGCCGAGCCGAGGAAGCTGCATACCAGCACCAGCCCCAGCAGCGCGAGACCCAGCGTTTGCAGCACAAGCGTCGTGCCGCGTGGCGCAATAATTGGCAGCACGACTTCGTAGTACAGCACACCCACGCCGATGCACAGCAGCAGCAGCGCGCTGTACACCAGCATATACGCGCTGCCCGGGCTGAGCCCGCGCCCAAGCAACACATCCGCCAGCATAAACGCAATATTGAGCTGGCGCGGCTCGTGCCATACCTCGGCGAGCGACGCAGCGGCAGCCCAGGCCGCGCCCAGCGCCGTCGCGCCGGCAAAGCTTGCCAGCAGAATTGCGCCCCAGGTGCGGCGGCGCGACGGCGCAACCGTATATTCGGCATGCCCACGGTAGCAGAACCAGGCCAGCAGCAAGGGCAGGCCCAGCGCCAGCAGCAGGAGCCACACCAGGCGCAGCTCAACTGCTGGCAGGTGCACATAGCGCATCACCGTCGGCCCGAACACTGCGCCAAGCGCGAGAAACAGCGCGATATACACCGACGAGCCAACAATATGCGCGGTGATAAAACGTGAATAGGGGATATTCAGCAGGCCACATGCAATCACCGCCAGGTAGCGCAGCCCCGGCACCGCCCGCGCAACCGCAATGCTCGTCCAGCCGCCGCGCGCCAGCAAGCGCTCCGCCCGGTCGAGCTGGCGCGGCCCCAGGTGCACATAGCGGCCAAAGCGCGCCACCAGCGGGCGGCCACCCCGCCGAATAATCGCGTACAACCCGCTTGCGCCGATTGCCGAGGCGATATTCAGCAAGGCAAACCAGATCGCCAGACTTTCGAACGAAGCCGCGCCGCGCACACCCGCCAGCACAATCAGCAGGTCGGTGGGGATGGGCATGGGAATGCCAAGCTCCTCCAGCAGGATGGCCAGAAAAATCGCGATGTAGCTGTGTTTGTTGAGTAAGCCTAGCATAATGCTGTTGGGGCCCCTGCGCGCCACGGCTGCTCGCTGCAATCATACAGAGTTTGAGGCGCACAGGCAGGAAATGTGCCCAGGCTCCGCGCGACGCACCAACAGTGTACCACACTGCCGCATGAAGCATATGGTACACTGCGCGCGAGAATTGCCACCACGGAGGCCCGCATGATCACCATTGCTTCGCCCGCGCACGCGCAACACCGCGCCCCGCACGAATTCCTCGATGGCCGGCTCATCCCACCCTACGAGTCGCCCGAGCGCGCCGAGATCATTCTCGCGGCAGTTGCGCGCGCCGGCTTTGGGCCGATTGTGGAGCCGCGCGCGTTTGGCGATGCTCCCTTGCATGCCGTGCATGCGCCCGATTTTCTCGATTACCTGGAACACGCCTATGATCGTTGGGTGGCGGCAGGCGGCGACCCGGCCGCCGTGCTGCCGAGCACGCTGGCGGTGCGCTGGATGGATCGGCGCTGCCTGCACCCGCTGGTGGCGCCCGGCTACTACAGCTTCGACCTGAGCGCACCAATTGTGGCCGGCACCTACCGCGCCGCCCGTGCCTCTGCCGATAGTGCGCTGACGGGCGCGGCCCTGCTGCTCGAAGGCGAGCGGCTGGCCTACGCGCTGTGCCGCCCGCCCGGCCACCACGCCGGCAGCGATATGTACGGCGGCTACTGCTACCTGAACAACGCCGCCATTGCTGCCGAGCAGCTTGTGCGCAGCGGGCCGGCGCGTGTCGCCATTCTCGATATCGACTTTCACCACGGCAATGGCACGCAGCAAATCTTCTACGGGCGCGACGACGTGCTGTTTGTGTCGATCCATGCCGACCCGGCGCGTGAGTATCCCTACTTTGGCGGCTATGCCGACGAGCGCGGCACCGGCGCGGGCACAGGCTTCACCCTCAACCTGCCGCTCGAAGCCGGCGTCGACGATGCGCGCTACCTGGCGGTGCTGGATGGGGCGCTGGCGGCGATTCGTACGTTCGCGCCGCGCTTTCTGGTGCTGTCGGCTGGCTTCGACACGTTTCGCGACGACCCGATCGGCGATTTTGCGCTCGGTGGCGCGGCCTACCCCGCCATTGGCCAGCGCATCAGCGCGCTTGGCCTGCCCACACTGGTGGTGCAGGAAGGCGGCTATGCCGTCGCTGCGCTGGGCGAGAACGCCGCCGGGCTGCTGCGCGGCATGGCTGCCGAAGCGTAGGCAAAAAACATTTGTCGAATTTTTTGGAAAACTCTGCCCACAAATAGGAACCGTGGCACGCCCCTTGCTTTAGTTATGGCAGGAGAGCAAATAAGGGTTCAGCCACGGTGCTGAGCCACAAACAACAAAGCAGGAGGACTTCCATGATCAACCTTATTCTGTGGCTACTGTTCGGCGCGTTGGTGGGCTGGCTGGCGAGCATCGTGATGCGGACCGATGGGCAGCAGGGCGCGATTCTCAACATCGTCGTCGGTATTATTGGCGCGATGATCGGCGGTTTTCTGTTCGGCGGCCCGACGATCAATAGCAGCGCGTTCAACCTGACGGCTCTGTTGATCTCGTTCGTCGGCGCGGTGATTTTGCTGGCGATTGTCAACCTTGTTCGCCGCGGCTCGGTTCGCTAACACGCACCCGGTTTCAATACAAAAGAGCGCCCACGCGGGCGCTCTTTTTGTGTGCCAGAAAAAGGATTTCAATCTTCGGCGGCCAGCGCCGCGCTGATCTGCCCAAGCAGCTCGGGCGCGGCCAGCAGCGCGCTGCCCACCTGCACCGCCACCGCGCCGGCCGCCAGCATCTGCTGCGCATCCTCGGCACTAGCGACCCCGCCACACGCCACCATCGGCACGCCCACGCTTGCCGCCAGCTCGGCAATTCCCGCCAGCACCAGCGGCCGAATCGCTGGCCCAGCCAGCCAGCCCGTCACCAGCGCCCCGCTCGCGTCGGCCACAGCGGCGCGCGGTGGCGCAAACAGCGTCAGCGCATCCGCACCAGCGGCGGCCACCTCGGCGCACAGGCGCTCGGTCGCGGCGGCTTGCGGCAGTTTCGCCAGGATCGGCAGCTGCGTGGCCCGCCGCGCCGCCGCCGTAATGCGCGCCGCCTGCTCGGGCAACTCGGCCAGGTTCAGCTCGACGCCCGCAACCCCTTCGACGCCCTCAAGCGCGCCGGCCAGCGTCGCAAAATCTTCGGCATTCGCGCCCACGAGGCTCAAAATCACTGGCGTATCCCAGCCCGCCCACACCGGCGCATATTTCGTCAGCACAAACTCTATGCCGGGGTTGTGCCAGCCGCCGCTGATCAGCAGCCCGGCCGGCGTTTCGAGCAGGCGCGGCTGGCGCTGCCGGCGCGGCGCGAGCGAGGTGCTGCGCGTCACAATCGCGCCCGCGCGCATCCGCTCGATGCTGTGCGCGTACTCGACGCCATAGCCGAAGCAGCCGGCCGCCGCCAGCACGGGGGCGCGCAGCCGCAGGCCATACGGGTTGTGGGGCGCAAGGTCGATCATCGCGTATCTTTACAAAGCGATAAAATAATCTGCGAAATCTGTGGATCGTTGCATCTCCTGCGCCAGAGTATAGCCCAGCTTGGGGCGGCTGTCGATCTGCGTTGCTTCGCGAGTCTGGGCGTATTGCTATACACCCTTCGCGAGTCTGGGCGTATAGCAATACGCCCTTCGCGAGTCTGGGCGTATAGCAATACGCCCTTCGCGGGCTCTCAGTCTGGGCGTATAGCAATACGCCCTTCGCGGGTTCTGCGGTTCTTGGTATAATGCGCGCATTGCCGTTTTGGGCCGTATTCTTCGTGGAAACGTGGTCGTCATGCTGCGCCGCGCCGCAGGTGCCCGCATGGCTGGCTTCTCACGTAGCTGCACGTATCTGGGGAAGTATGCATCACCGCCGCCAGCTCGCCGAAACCGCCGCCGCATGGGGCCTGCCCCTTTCCGACACCCAGCTCGATCAGTTTGCGCACTACGCCGCCGAGCTGCAGCGCTGGAACGAACGCGTCAACCTCACCGCCATCACCGACGACGCGGGCATCGTGGCGCGCCACTTCCTCGATTCGCTGCGCTGCGCGCAAAGCTGGGGTGCTGCGCCAACAACCCTGATCGACATCGGCGCGGGCGCGGGCTTCCCGGGCCTGCCGCTCAAAATCCTGCGCCCCGATCTACGGCTCACACTGGTCGAAAGTATCGCCAAAAAAGCTACTTTTCTTGAGCACATTGCTGGCGAGCTTGGCCTCGCCCAGGTAACCGTGCTGGTGGCCCGCGCCGAAGACATTGGGCAGCAAACCGCCCACCGCGAGCGCTACGACGTGGCAGTGGCCCGCGCCGTCGCTGATCTGCGCGTGCTGGCCGAGTATTGCCTGCCCGTGTGCCGCGTGGGCGGGCGTTTCCTCGCGCCCAAAGGCCCGAACATTGAACCCGAGCTTGCGGCGGCGCAGCCAGCTATTGCGCTGCTGGGCGGTCGCGCCCTGCCCGTCGAGCAAGTTGCGGTTCCCGGCGTCGAGCCGCGCTCGCTGGTGGTGGTGTCGAAAGTCTCCCCTACCCCGCCGCAGTACCCGCGCGCCCCGGGCGTGCCAGCCAAGCGCCCGCTCTAGCCCCGAGACGAAGGACGAACGACCAAGTTCACTCGGCAGTTTGCAGCAGGCAGTCGGCAGTTTGCAGCAGGCAGTCGGCAGTCGGCAGTAAGCAGTCGGCAGCAGGCAGTTAGCAGTTGGCAGTGGCTGGAAAATAACCCTCAAGCCTTCAACTCAAACCCTTCGCGCCCTTTGCGTTCTTTGCGGTTTATTTTCCAGTCGCCCTTCGCTGGTAGCCCTTTCCTCAATCGTAAATCGCAAATCGTCAATCGTAAATCCAAAATCCGCTGTGCCTCTGTGGTGAACTTTTCGCCCTTCGTCCTTCGTGCTTTGTCGATAATCCGCCAGCCATGCGGCGTTTGTGCTAGAATGACAGCAGGGCAGCATTTCCCGCAAAGCTGCCGTTCTCATGTTGCCGATCAGGCTGTAGCTGGAATTGCATAAGGAGAAGCAAGCATGTCGATCTTTTCACGCGTTCGCGATCTGCTCAGCGCCAATATCAACGCCATGCTCGATGCCGCCGAAGACCCCGAGAAAATGGCCGACGAATACCTGCGCCAGCTCAACAACGAGCTGTACGAGGCCAAAACCAGCGTCGCCTCGGCCATGGCCGACGCCACCAAGCTCAACAACAAGGAAGCGCAGTACCTTGCCGAAACCGAGCAGTGGTCGCTGAAGGCCGAGGCTGCCCTGCGCGCCGGCGACGAAACGCTGGCCAAGGCTGCGCTGGCCCGCAAGGTGCAGTCGCAGAAGCTGGCCCAGCAGTACACGCAGCAGTCCGACGCACAGGACCAGCAGGTCGAGGCGTTGCAGCAGGCGCTGGTGCAGCTCGAAACGCGCATTGCCGAAACGCGCGCCAAGCGCGAGCTGATCGTCGCCAAGAAGAACCGCGCCCAGACGCAGGAAGCGATGCAGCGCATGGCTCGCGGCCTTGGCAATGCCAGCGCGCTCGACAAGCTCGACCAGCTCGAGGAGCGTGTGGACGACCGGCTGGCGCGCGCCGACGCAATGGCGAAGCTGGAGGCCGGCACGCTCGAAAGCAAGTTCCGCGACCTCGAGCGCGATCAGGAAGTCGATTCCGAGCTGGCCGAGCTGAAGAAAAAACTCGGTCAGTAATCGCGTTTCTGCTGCAAAACACAAGCGCGGGGCGGCCCAGCCGCCCCGCGCTTGTGTTTGTGCGAACTTCTCGCCCCATGCAACTCGGTTGAAGTTCGGCCATGTTTGCTGAGACGAAAGACGAAAGACGAAGGACGAATGACCAGACGGCCCTTCGTCCTTCGTCTTTTCCAAGTGAGGTTTTAGGGCAGTGAAAGGTCTGGTTGCGCACTGCAATCTCAAACCCCTAACCCCAGCCCCTAACCCCTGCGCTGAAAGCGCACTAGTCCTTCACCACGCCCGCCGCCGGCATATACAGCCGCGTCGCGTATTCCTTCACCATTCGGCGTGTGCTGAACATCGGCGCAACCGTCGCAATCGCTTCCTTGGTCAGCGCGATCCAGTTGTGCGGCACGCCATCGCTCCCGCGCTCGTAGAAGGGCGGCAGCACTTCATTCTCCAGCAGCTGGTACAGGTGCTGCGAATCGCGCCAGTCCTGCTCGTCGAGGTTGCTGTACTCGCGCTCCTCGCCAATCGCCCAGCCGTTCTTGCCGTTGTACGCCTCGGGCCACCAGCCGTCGAGAATGCTCAGGTTGGGCGCGCCGTTCAGGCTGGCCTTCTGGCCGCTGGTGCCGCTGGCCTCGTAGGGACGGCGCGGCGTGTTCAGCCACACATCGACGCCCTGCACCAGCTTGCGCGCCACGCACATATCGTATTCTTCCACGAACAGGATCTTGCCGAGGAAGCCCGGCTGCTGCGACATCTGGTAGACCTGCTGGATGAACAGCTTGCCCGGGTCGTCGGCGGGGTGCGCCTTGCCGGCGAACACAATCTGCATCGGCCGATCCCAGCGGTTCAGAATTGCCTTCAGCCGCTCGGGATCCTTGAACAGCAGCGTTGCGCGCTTGTAGGTCGCGAAGCGCCGCGCAAAGCCGATCGTGAAAGCCGTTTCGTCGAGCACGGGCCACACCGCTGGCGAGGTACCCAGGCGCAGGTGCCGGGCGCGGGTGCGCTCGCGGGCGAACTCGACCAGCTGCTTCTTCAGGCCCTGGCGCGTCTGCCACAGCACATCGTCGGGCACGTCGTGGATCTTCTTCCACATGTCCACGTCGTCGATATGGTCTTCCCAATCCTTGCCGAGGTAGGCCTCGAACACGCGGCGCATTTCGGGCGCGAGCCAGGTGGCGGTGTGCACGCCGTTCGTGATCGACGTGATCGGCACATCGTCCTGCGGCTTGTCCTCATACATCCACTGCCACATGCCGCGCGCCACATGGCCGTGGAGCTTGCTCACGCCGTTGTGGCGTTCGGAAGCCTTGAGCGCCAGCACGGTCATCGCAAAGGTTGGGCCCCAGCTTTGCTGCTGCAAGGCCACATTCACAAACTCGTCGCGCGTGAGGCCCAGCTGCGACCAGTACTGCCAGAAGTATTTTTCGATCATGGGCAGCGGGAAGGCGTCGTTGCCGGCTGGCACGGGCGTGTGCGTGGTGAAGACCGACTCGCGGCGCACATTGCTGATCGCTTCAGCGAAGGGCGTGCCCTTCTGCACCTGCTCGCGGGCCAGTTCCAGCACCAGAAAGGCCGAGTGGCCTTCGTTCATGTGCCACACCTGCGGGTCGATGCCCATCTGGCGCAGCGCGCGAACGCCGCCAATGCCCAGCACGATCTCCTGCGCCACGCGCATTTCCTGGTCGCCGCCATACAAGCGCGCCGAAAGCTCGCGATCCTGCGCGCTGTTCGGGTGAATGTCGGTGTCCATCAGGAACAGCGGGATGCGCCCAACCTGAATGCGGTAGACCTTTGCGTAGATTGTGCGGCCAGGCAGCTCAACTTCCACCACCACCTCGCGGCCGTCGGGCGTGAGCGCGGGCGACGCGGCAACGTCGGCAAAATCGAGCTTGACATACTGTGCTTCCTGCCAGCCGCTGTGGTCGAGGCGCTGGCGGAAATAGCCCTGCGGGTAGAGAAAGCCGACCGCCACAAAGGGCAGGCCAATGTCGCTGGCTTCTTTGGCGTGGTCGCCGGCCAGCACGCCCAGGCCGCCCGAGTAGATCGGCAGCGATTCGTGCAGGCCGAACTCGGCCGAGAAGTAGGCAATTGTTTTGTTGCTGGAGTTCGGGAAGGTTGTCGCGAACCAGGTTTTCGGCTCGCCCATATAGCGGTCGAAGCTTTCCAGCACCTGATCGTACTGCTTGGTATAGGCCGGGTTATCGGCGGCATCTTCCAGGCGGCGCTGGCGCACATCGCGCAGGAAATCGACGGGGTTGTGGTAATCCTGCTCCCACAGCTCGGGATCGATCTGCCGGTACAGTTCCTGAGCTTCGGGGTGCCAGCTCCACCAGATGTTGAATGCCAGTTCGCGCAGGCGGCTGATGCGCGCGGGAATCGGGGTGAAGAGGATGTCGGCGGTCGTAATATTCACGGAACCTCCTTTAGTCGGCCAAAACACCGTACAGAGCGCAACGACTCAGAAGAAAGGACGAAAAACAAAAGCGCCAGCATTGCGCGGCATCGCTTTCGCCATTCGTCCTTCGTCGGTGTATACCGAGCCATTGTACGAAAAGAAGCGCCATCTGTCGAGTCGCATTTGTTTGCTCTCTTGACAAACTTTTGAGAGTATGCTAGTATCACAGCCATCAGATTTCTAAACCGATTTACCAATGATGGTTACGCCCGGCCCGTGGGTCTGGCGGCAGAGCAGAGTGGGGAATGGGCGAGCAGCAACCGGCCGATCTTGCGCTGATGCGCGAGCTCAACGAGCGGATTGTGCTGGGCCTGCTGCGGCAGGAAGGGCCGATCTCACGCGCAGAGCTTGCTCGGCGCAGTAATCTGAGCCGCTCCACCATCTCCAGCATTATCACCACCCTGCTTGGCGCCGGCCTGGTGCGCGAAACCGGCATTGGGAACTCGCAAGGCGGCCGGCGACCGATCATGATCGAGTTCAACTACCAGGCCGCGTTTGCGCTTGGCATTGAGCTTGGCAACACTGCCCTCACCCTGCTGCTGACCGACCTGGACGCGACAGTGCTTCGGCGTGTCGCCCTGCCCTTTACCATCACGGATGGGCCGCGCGCGGGCATTGCGCGCGTTGCTGCGGCTGTGGACGACCTGCTGGCCGAGGCGCAGATCGCCCGCGAGAAGATCGTTGGTGTGGGCGTTGGCATTCCCGGCCCGCTGGCGCACGCCACTGGCCGGCCAATCGCGCCGCCCGTGATGCCGGGCTGGCATGATGTGCCGCTTCAGGCGCGGCTTGAGCAGGCGCTCGGCATGCGCGTGTTTGTGGAAAACGACGCCAACCTGGCCGCGCTGGCCGAACAGCGCTGGGGCGCGGCGCAGGGCCGCCCAAATGTTGTGTACCTTTACCTGGGCAGCGCAGGCATTGGCTGCGGCCTGATCCTCGACGGGCGGCTGTATCGCGGCGACGTTGGTTCGGCTGGCGAAATCGGGCACGTCATGGTTGAGGAAGATGGCCCACCCTGCCGCTGCGGATCGCGTGGCTGCCTGGAGGCGCTGGCCGGCACGCCCGCCGTGCTGCGCCGCGCCCAGGCGATTGGCCTGCCCGTTGCGACGCTCGACGAACTGCTGGCGCTGGCGCGTGGCGGCCACGCCAAAGCGGTTGCCCTGCTCGACGCGACCGGCGAATATATTGGCATCGCCGTCGCAAATATTCTGAATATGATCAACCCCGGCTGCGTGGTGATCGGTGGCGGCCTGGCTGCCGCAGGCGACCTGCTGCTGGGATCGTTGCGCAGCACCATGCGTCGGCGCGGCCTGTCAGTTGCCGCCGACAATGTCGCAATAACTCTGGGCACGCTTGGTGCTGATGTGGTGGCGGTTGGGGCTGTATCGCTGGTGGTGCATCACGCGCTGAGCGCGCCATCAATGGTTCGGCCATCCACAGATTTCCATGCGGACGTACTGTTGGGCTAGGGGAAGCTGCCAGTGGCTGCGCGAGGGCGCGGCTTCCGGCAACTGTGCTGGAAAGGGGGTGTTGCGCTGCGCCGCATCGGGAACCGACCAGGCGCGTCCATCCGCTCGAACCAACACTACGTTATGGTATCCCGCGTTTTCCCAAGGCGAATTTCCCACGTTTTCAGATTCCTGTCAAAGCAAAGGAGTGAAACAGGTATGCAACGGATGCTCAAACTCCTGGGTGCCTTCTCGCTGATGGCACTCCTGCTGGCCGCATGTGGTGGTGGCACAGCAGCGACTCCGACGTCGGCTCCGGCCCCGGCCGCTGAGGCCACCGCCGCCCCGGCTGCTGAAGCGCCAACCGCAATGGCCGAGGCCCCGACCGCCGCAATGGCTGAAGCCCCCACTGCTGCAATGGCTGAAGCCCCCACCGCTGCAATGGCTGGTGGCGAAGCCATGGCGATGCCGAAGGTCACTGGCGAAGTGACGCTGTGGCACGCCTATGGCGCGGGTAGCGCCGAAGAGGCCGCGATCAACACTCTGATTGCGAACGCCCAGAAGGACAACCCCGACGCCAAGATCACCGTGCTCGAAGTTCCGTTCGACCAGGTCTACAACAAGTTTGAGACCGAGGCAGCGGCTGGCGGCGGCCCCGACATGTTCATTGCCCCGAACGACAGCCTGGGCAAGGAAGTTCGCGCCGACCTGCTCGCGCCGATCGACGACAAGATGGCCGGCCACCTCGACAACCTCCTGCCGGTTGCGGTCGAAGGCTGCAAGGTTGATGGCAAGCTCTACTGCGTGCCCGAGTCGCTCAAGGCCGTGGCGATGTTCTACAACACCGACAAGGTCAAGACGGTTCCGACTACCACCGACGAGCTGCTGACTGCGGTGAAGGGTGGCCTGAAGCTGGCGATCAACCAGAACGCCTACCACAACGTGCCTTTCTTCGTCGGCTTTGGCGGCAAGATCGTCGATGACGCCGGCAAGTGCGCGCTCGACCCGGCCTTCGGTGAGGCGATGACCTACCTGAAGCAGCTGAAAGACGCTGGCGCGCAGTTCTACACCGACGGCGGCAAGGCGAATGACGCCTTCCAGACCGGCGCGGCCGACGCGATCATCAATGGCCCGTGGGCCACTGGCGACTACAAGAAGAGCCTGGGCGACAAGGTTGCGGTTGCGCCTGTGCCCGCTGGCCCGAAGGGCCCGGCCGGCCCGCTGACTGGCACCGACGGCTTCTACATCAATGTCAACAGCCAGAACGTCGATGGCGCGGTGGCGCTGGGCCTGTACCTGACCAGCCCGGCCTCTGAGAAGATCTATGTCGACCAGGCCGGCCACGTGCCCGCTAACAAAACCATCGAGATCGCGGATGCGGTGACCAAGGGCTTTGCCGAGGCGGCTGCCACTGGCTACCCGCGCCCGCAGGTTGCCGAGCTCGACAACTTCTGGGGCCCGTTCGGCGACGCTGTAAACAACGTCATCGAGAAGGGCGAAGATCCGGCCAAGGTTTCGACCGACACCTGCGCCGCGATGGACAAGGCCAACAACAAGTAAACGGCTGTGTGGGCGCTGGCTTCTGCCAGCGCCCACACTCATTTAGCCTGCGGCAGCATTTTCTTCTATGCAGTTTTTCGCGCGGAGCGCGAAAAACTGCATAGAAGAAAATGATGAATATCGCCAAACCAGCTGGGCTTAGCCCTGGCTCGCATACCAGCGCAAGGCACGCACGAACAGCACTTCGTGCTATAATACGGGCCCTTCCCCGTCCAAGCGCTAATTCAGTCCTCGGTCGTACACTAAGGAGCGCCTCATGGCCACATTCGATGTGCAGTCAAATGTTCCGACCGCCCGACGACGAGCGTTCTGGCAGCGCTCGGAGGCCACACGCACGGCCTATCTCTACCTGCTCCCGGCCTTTCTCGTCATGGGCGTCATCACCTTCTACCCATTGCTGTATCAAATCTACATGTCGTTTACCGACTTTGGTTTGAAGAACCTGCGCGTAAACTCGGCCGCGCCAAACTTCGTCGGCCTGAGCAACTATATGCGTCTGCTCACCAACGAAGTCAACATCCCCGGCTTCAACTTCTGGGGCACGCTGGCATTCAACCTGTGGTGGGCGCTTTCCAATGTGGTCATCCATGTCGTTCTGGGCGTGCTGATCGCGGTGCTGCTCAACACCGAGGGCCTGTGGGGCAAGCAGGTCTACCGGGCGATCTATGTGCTGCCAGTGGTCATCCCCGCGCTGATTATTGCGACGGTGTGGAAGAACCTGTGGGACGCCGACTACGGCCCGATCAACGGCATGCTCACGACGATCAGCCACTGGTTTGGCTCCACCGGCGAAGTGCATATTCGCTGGCTCGACTCGTTTGATCTGCCAATTCCCTTCATCCCGCTGCCGCTTTCCTACTACGCGATGCTGATCACCAACATCTGGCTGGGCTGGCCGCTCAATGCGGTGGTGGCTACGGGCGCGCTGCAAAGCATCCCGAAAGAGCTGTACGAAGCCGCCGAGATCGATGGCGCGAGCGGCACGCAGCAGTTCTTCAACGTTACGGTGCCGATGTTGCGGCCGGCGCTGCTGCCCTACGCAATCTTTGGCTTTATCACGACCTTCAACCTCTTCCACCTCTCGTACTTCCTGTCGGGCGGCGGGCCTGATCATCGTACCGAGCTGCTTGTGACATGGGCCTACCGCCTGGTGAACGAGCAAAAAGTCTATGGCATTGCATCGGCATTTGCGGTGTACGAGTTCTTTATTCTGCTCGTGCTCACGCTGATCACCAACCGCCTGGCGAAAGTTACGTCGGGCTATGCCGATATCTAGCCGACGCTTCCGGCACCGATGATCTGAACAAGGCACGACCGACCACGGCTCGCTGATAGCCAGGGAAAGAGGTTGATATGGCGACAGTAACCCCACCGCAGACAACGCGCACCTTTGGCCGGCGCCAGCGCGGCACCTCCTCGGGCCGCCCGCTGAAACTGCGCACCCAGCTTATTTTGCAGGCGATCTGCCTGTTCCTGACCTTTACCGTGCTCTACCCAATCTTCTGGGTGGTGGCG
This sequence comes from Kouleothrix sp. 19917, assembly GCF_057073505.1. Taxonomy (NCBI): domain Bacteria; kingdom Bacillati; phylum Chloroflexota; class Chloroflexia; order Chloroflexales; family Roseiflexaceae; genus Kouleothrix; species Kouleothrix sp. 19917. The sequence continues at coordinate 4,776,378 of NZ_CP097099.1, read as the reverse complement.
CGTTCGATCGACCCAAGCTCGCTAAACCGCCCAACGTCGCTCCTTCCCGAGGGCGCGACACTGGATGCCTACCGCGCCGTGCTCTCGCAGCCAACGACCAACCCCGTGTCGTTTGCGCGGCTGGCGATCAACACGATTATGCTGGCGGGCGGCGTGACGCTGTTTGCGCTTGCTATCGCGGTCAGCGCGGCCTACGCCTTTTCGCGCATCAACTTTCGCGGGCGCTCGCAGCTGATGCTGGCGGTGCTGGGCGTGCTGATGCTGCCGGCAGTTGCGGGCATCGCGCCGCTGTTTGTGCTGCTCAATCGCGTGGTGATCAACGGCTTCAATTTGCGCAACTCGCTGCTGGGCGTGGGCCTGGCCATGACGTCGGGCGCGCTGCCCTTTGCGATCTGGAACCTGAAGGGCTACCTCGACACCATTCCGAAAGAGCTGGAAGAAGCCGCCACGATCGACGGCGCGACGCGCACCCAGACCTTTCTGCGCATTATTCTGCCGCTGGCGGCCCCGGCGCTGGCAGTGACGGCCTTTCTGGTGTTTCTGGGCGGCTGGACGGAATTCTACCTGTCGTGGCAGTTCCTGACCGACCCGAAGAATTTCACGCTGGCGATGGCGCTGTATAACATGGTCGGGCAGTACGCCGGCCAGACGCCCTGGTCGCGCTTTACCGCCATGGCGCTGATTATTGCGCTGCCGGTGGCGATTGTGTACCTGGCGCTGCAGAAATACATCGTCGGCGGCCTGACGGTTGGCGGCGTGAAGGGCTAAACGGCTGCCAGTAAAGCCGTGAGCAACAGTTGAGTCACAGAGTGCACAGAGTAGGATAAATTATAAACTCGGAGTACTCTGTGTTCTCTGTGGCCCAATATTTATGTGCTATGGGTAAACACGAACGGCGAAGGGTGGCGCTCCCCCTTCGCCGTTGCCGTGCCCGCCGTGCTTGACGGCCCGCGCACCCTGCGCGTATACTTGCGCCGCCAGCAAGGAGCCTCGCAATGCCCAGCCCGCCGCCCGAAAACCCGCGCGCCGCCTACGATGCAATCGCCCAGGCGCTGCTGCTTCAGCGCGGCGATATTTCGGCCAGCCGCATGTTTGGCGTCGACTGTTTGCTGGTGGAACGCAAGCTCTTTGCCCTGTTTCAGCACGACAGCATGATTTTCAAGCTTGGTGGCGACGAGCACCGCGCCGCGCTGGCCCTGCCGGGCGCGCAGGTATGGCACCCGCCTGGCCAGAAGCGCGCCATGAGCAAGTGGGTGCAGGTACCGTTCGCGCAGGCAGAACACTGGCCGCAGCTGGCGGAACAATCGCTGGCCTTTGTAGCATCGTAGACGCAATGTCGCACACCGCATCCGCCCCAACGTCTCGTTTTGCCGCGCTGCTTTCGCGCCTGGCGCGCCTGGCCAGCCGCGCGGCACTGGTGGTTTTTGCGCTGATTGTCACGGCGCAGCTGGTGTTCTTCGCCCTGCACGCCGCGCACATGCTTGGCTACCCCTTCCCGCTCGACTACGGCGAAGGCCCGCTGCTCGCGCAGATTTCGCTCCTGCGTGGCGGCCTGCCCTTCTGGCAGCTCTACGCCAGCCCCGACCAGCCGCCCTACGCGGTGGTCAACTACCCGCCGCTGTACCACCTCGCCGCCGCAGTGGTCGCATTTCTCACCAGCGATGCCTTGCTGGCCGGGCGCGTTGTGTCGCTGCTGGCAACTGGCGCGGCATTGGCGGCGCTGTGGCTGCTGACGGGCGCAACCGCGCCCGCCCCGGCCGGCGGCTGGCGGGTGCGTTTTTTCGCGCTTGGCGCGCGCGTGCTGCTGGTGGCGGCCTTTCTGGCCATCCCAATTGTGCGCGAGTGGGCGGTAGTGGTGCGTGTCGATATGCTGGGCGTGGCGCTGGGCCTGTGGGCGCTGGTGGCGGTGCAGCGGAATGCTGGCCGCAGCGTGTTGTGGGCCGCGCCCCTGCTCGCGCTGAGCCTGCTGGTCAAGCCCTCGCTGCTGGCCGCGCCCGGTGCCGCGCTGCTGTGGCTCGTGTTCCGCGATTGGCGGCGCGCGCTGCTGGTGGGCCTGCTGGCCGCCGCAATTGGCGGCATCGCCGTGGGCGCGCTCGAATACGCCAGCGGCGGCTGGTTCCTGCTCCACGTCGTTGCGGCAAACGCCAACGCCTGGGATGCGCAGTTGGCCTATGGCTTCTGGCACGATCAGCTCGTGATCCTGTGGCCGCTGGTGGCGGCGGCGGCGCTTGGCGCGCTGGTGCTGTTTTTTGCGGAAGAACGGCCACGCCCGCTGCTGCTGCCCTTGTACTACACGCTCGTTGGCGCGTGCGTGGCCTATGGCGTCGGCAAGGTTGGCGCGTATACAAACTATTTTCTGGAATTCTATGCCGGGCTGGTCTGGCTGGCTGCCGCTGGCGCGTGGCGTGCCGCCGCCGGCAGCCGCCTGCCGCCGCGCCCGCTCGCCAACAGTCTTGCCATTCTGGGCATTGTGCTGCTGGCGCTGGGCGCGCAGCTGCGCTACTACCCGCAGTGGAGCGAAACCTACCTGAAGACGGCTGGCCTGATCGAAGGGCGCAACCCGCCGCGCCTGGCGCTTGGCAGCTATGGTGTCTGGCAGGATCTGCGGCGCGAGCGCGACCTCTTGCAGGCGTTTGGCGGCATCAACGCGGCGCTGGTGGGCGAAGTGCAGGCTGCTGGCGCGCCAATCTTCACCGATGTGCCGGGCGTGGCCGCGCAGGCTGGGCAGCTCGCGCGCGTGCAGGCGTTTGAATACCGCCAGCTGCTCGACGCCGGCCTGGCCGACCAGCGCGGCCTTCTGCGCGATATGGCGAACGGGCGCGTGCCGCTGGTCGTGCTCGATTACCTGGGCAACTGGCTCACGCCCGAAATGATCACGCTGATCACGCACCGCTACGCCCAGGACGGCTCGCGCGGCACCTACGATCTTTACCGCCCGGTTGCGCCTGGCCCGGCAGTGGCGGCGGCGCTGGAGCCTGCGCCCGGCCTGCGCATGGTTGGCTACCATCTCGCGCCCGCGCCGGGTGGCCCGGCTTTTCACCCCGGCGAAACGGCGCTGCTGACGCTTGAGTGGCAGGCCAGCGCTGGCGCGAGCGATGCCCCGCGCGATGTGCTGGTGGAACTGCGCGATGCGCAGGGCCAGAGGCTGCTCCAGTTCACGCGCCCGCTGCTGTATGGCGCGCTCGCGCCGAGCGGCTGGGGCGGGGCGACGGTGCAGCACCTGCAACCCCTTGCGCTACCGCCCGAGCTGCCGCCCGGCAGCTACCAGCTTGCGCTGGCGCTCAGCGGCGCGGGCGCGCCGCAGCCCTTTGCAACGCTCCAAGTGGCGGAAGCGAATGGACGGCAGATGGGTGAGCGCGGCTACTATGTGCCCGCGCCACTGCTGGCGGCCTGGCGGCAGTTCGGCAGCGACGACCCAGCCGGCCCGGGCGACCCAATCATGCCGGCGGTGCCGTTCGATACGGGTACGCTCCAATGCTTTGCACGCGCCTGTTTGCGGCTTGTGAATGGTGCCGCCGAGCGCCTGCCGCTGGGCGAACTGGTGCACCTGGCCGACGCTGGCCTGCGCGTGAATGGCGCGGGCGCGGCTGGCACAATCAGCCCTGAGTTTCAGAGCTTTTGGCAGCAGCAGGGCGGCGCGGAGCAGTTTGGCCCGCCGATCACCGGCGAGCTGATTCGCGGGGCGATGATTGTGCAATACACGCGCTACGCCCGCCTGGAGCGCCCCGTTGCTGGCGGGGCCGTGCGTGCTGGCGCGCTGGGCGACGAATTCATGCGCTTGCCGGGCGGCGGGCCGTACCGCTGGCCCGAGTACCCGCGATAAATTCCGTACCCAAGGCCACGTCACAGCCCCAAAATTTATCCACAGATGACGCAGATTACGCAGATTATAGACCTTATGTCTGTGTAATCTGCGTCATCTGTGGATTGATCTCGTTCTCGTTCCAACGTTGCTATAGCCCTGTTCCCTACCAGCTGCCGCTCGCGCCATCGCCCGAAGAGCTGCCGCCCGAGTCGAACGACGAGCTGCTTGAGTAATCCGATGATGAGCTGCTCGAATAATCCGACGATGAGCTGCTTGAGTAGCTCGAATAATCCGACGAGCTGCTCGAATAGTCGGAGGTGGTGGTGAACGAGTTGGACGCGGAATAAGCTTGCGAGGTGTCGCCGCTCTTGGGCAGGGTTTCGCTGCGGTGGTCGTGGAAGTTGCAGTTGTAGCAATGGCGCTCGGTGCGTACCAGCGTGCGGCCTTTCAGTTTTTTATGCGGCTGGCGCGTACTGGTGCTGGCGAGGGTCTGGTAGCGGCAGCTTGGGCAGCGCTCCAGCCGCCGTTTGCCCACCGCGCCGACGCTGCTGGTGTTCTGGCAGCGCCGGCAGCGCCAAACCGTATAGTGCATCGCGTCAATCCGCTCCTCGACAAGCTGGCCCTCGGTCAGCACCTGCTGCGCTTCGGCCCGCAGCAATGGCCGCATTGCGCCGCGGCATTTCGGGCAGCGGCGGCCTGATTTTCGCACTGCAAACGCAACTAGCCCCACCGCGCCACCAATTGCCAGCGCCGCCAGCGCGCCACCCAGGGCGCGATTGAGCGGCACACCCGCAATGCTGGTGGCGGGTGGCGCGGCCAGGGTCGCCTGAATGCCGCGCGCGCCGGTAAGAATCGCCTCGCCGTTGCTGCCAGCGCGGAATAGCGGCCCCATGTCGCGCTCGATCAGCACGCGCAGCGCATCGTCGTAGCCGCCGCCGTAGCCCTTGCCAAGCTCGATGCGCACTTTGTGATCCCGAAACGCCACCAGCAGCAGCACGCCATCGTTGCGCGTGCGGTCGCCAATGCCCCAGCTGTTGAACAAGCCCGTCGCAAAGGCTTCGATCGTGCGGTCGGGCACGTCGTAGTCGGCCAGCCCGCCAATCGTGACGATCACAAGCTCCGCGCCGCGCTGGCGCATCATGTCGTCGTGGATTTCGAGCAGGGCGGCGCGGTCGCTGGCGGAAAGAATGCCGGCAAAATCGTTGATCGTCGGGTCGGCGCGCTGGGGGTAGCCGGCCTGCGCGCGCGCGCTGCCAGCGATGCCGGCCAGCAGCAGCGCGGCCAGCACGGCGAGGGAATAGCGTGCGAATAGGCGAAGGTATGTTCCCATATCGCTCCTGCCGCATGGATATAACTGAATGAAAATATTGCCTGATGATTCTACGCTGGGCGGGCGCGTGAGTTGCATGTGACACTGCATGTCGTGGCATGGTTGTATAGTAGCGAGGCCTATAGCGGTCTATAGTCTATAGCGGTCTATAGTCTATAGTGGTCTATAGTCTATAGTGATCTATAGCCTATAGTGGTCTATAGTATAGACCGCAGTATAGACCGCGCGACTCGTCCCGGCATCAGCTTGCCGGTGGATGTTCAAACCCGTCCTTTCGGACGATTACAAAATTACACAAACGTGGTATTATTTAAACCTATTGATTATCTTCAAGCTAAAGTGATGGCCCCGATGGCCGTCATATTCAAGAGGTGTGAATGATCGTACAGTCAAGCAACGTTCGCGCGGGCAAACCCGGCACCCCCGACGCTCCGAAGCCCTGGCGCGAGCGCTTGCAGGATGTCCGCACGGCATATGGCAACATTCCCGGCGCGTTCCGGCTGGTGTGGGGGGCCGACAAGCGCAGCACGATTGTGATGGCGGTGCTGACGCTCATCAGCGCGGCGCTGCCGATTTCGCAGGCGTGGATCGGCAAGCTGATCGTCGATTCGGTGGTGCAATCGATCAATGGCAATGTTGGCTCGCAGGTGGGCCTGCAAGCCGCGCTGCCCTACCTGGCGATTGAGTTTGGCCTGATCCTGCTCGGCGCAATCATCTCGCAGGCGCGGCGGCTGGCCGAGCACGTGCTGAATGCGCGGCTGGGGCATTTCATCAATACGTCGGTAATTCGCAAAGCCCTCGCGCTCGACCTGCAATACTTCGAAGACGCGAGTTTCTACGACAAGCTGCAAAACGCCCGCCGCGAAGCTGATTTCCGGGCGCTCGGCATTATCAACGGCGGCTTTCTGGTGGTGCAGAACATCATCACGCTCGGTTCGTTTGGGGTGGCGCTGTTTGCGTTCAGCCCAATCGTCGCGCTGCTGCTGTTTGGCGCAACCATTCCGTCGTTCATCGCGCAGAACAAATACAGCAAAATCCAGTTCCGCCTGCTCACCTGGCGCGCGCCCGAGTCGCGCCGCATGAACTACCTTGAGCACGTCCTCACGGTCGATAACACCGTCAAGGAGATCAAGCTGTTTGGGCTGGGCGAGCCGCTGCTGCAGCGCTATACCGACATGTTCTGGAAGATTTTCGAGGAAGATGAGCACCTGGCGCGCCGTCGTTCGCTGATCAGCCTGCTGTGGGGCATGCTTGCCTCGGCCAGCTACTATGGCGCCTACGCCTGGATCATCTTTCTGGCGGCGGGCGGCCAGATCACGCTGGGCCTGATGACCTTCTACCTCGCGCTGTTCCGCAACAGCCAGGGCACCTTCCAGGGCCTGTTCGACAATGTGAACCGCCTGTTCGAGAACGGGCTGTTTATGGACAACCTGTTCGCCTTTCTGAAGCTGGCCCCGCAGATGTCGGTAAACGCCACGCCCGTGCCAATGCCGCGCGACCTGACGCGCGGGCTGGAGTTCCGCCACGTCTGGTTCCGCTACCCCGGCCGCGACGACTGGGCGCTGCGCGACCTGAACCTGGAGATCGCGCCGGGCGAAAAGCTCGCGCTGGTGGGCCAGAATGGCGCGGGCAAAACCACGCTGATCAAGCTGCTCACGCGGTTGTACGACCCGAACGAGGGGCAGATCCTGCTCGACGGAGTCGACCTGCGCGAGTACGACCCCGACGAGCTGCGCAAGCGCATTGGCGTGATCTTTCAGGATTTCGTGCGCTACCAGCTTAGCGCCAAGGAGAACATTGGCTTTGGGCAGATCGACCGGCTGGACGACGCCGAACGCCTGAACAGCTCGGCTGAGCGCGGCGGTGCGGATGAGGTCGTTGCCGAGCTGCCCGAAGGCATGGACACCATGCTGGGGCGCTGGTTCGACAAGGGGCACGAGCTTTCGGGCGGGCAGTGGCAGAAGATCGCGCTCAGCCGCGCCTTTATGCGCGACGGCGAGGTGCTGGTGCTCGACGAGCCCACCGCCGCCCTTGACGCCGAGCGCGAGTTCGAGATCTTCCAGCGTTTCCGCGACCTGACCGCCGGCAAGATTGCCGTGCTGATCTCGCACCGCTTCAGCACCGTGCGCATGGCCGACCGGATTGCGGTGGTGGAGAACGGGCAAATCAGCGAGCTTGGCTCGCACGCCGAGCTGCTGGCGCTGGGCGGCACCTATGCGCGCCTGTTCGAGATGCAGGCGGCGGGGTATCGGTAAACAGGTGCAGGGGCGCGGCTTGCCGCGCCCCTGCACCTGTTTACTGCACCTTGTAAATAATCACATCGCCCTGCTGGAAGGCCACCTGCCCGAGCTGGGCGAGCTTGGCAAGACCCTCGGCCGGGTAGGTTGCGCGCTCGGCCTCGCCAACATAGATGTAATCGACGCTGTATTTTTGCAGCAGATCAGCCGCCTGCACCGTGTCGGTGGTGCTGTAGATCGTCGTTACATCGGCCTTGCGCGGCTCGATCTGCGCGCGCGCCCCCGGGTCGCCCCCGCGCCACTGATCCTCGTGGCCGGGCCAGCCCAGCACGGTTGCCAGGCCGGTGCTGCCCGAAACCTGCCCGAAGCCCAGCCCCGAATAGCCATTGTCGTATGAACCGCCAACCGCTTCTAGTACGACGTTATCGCTTGGCACGTAGGCGCGCAGCCAGGCAATCGCGGCCGCGCCATCGGGCGTTTTTTCGCGCGGCGTGACGCCAGCAATGCCGACCCACGGCGCTTCGCGCAGCAGCTTGCCGGCCGTCATCCACGGGTACACCAGCGCGCCGGCCAGCAATACCACGAAGATACCAAGCGAAACAGGAACCAGCAAGCGGCGCAACGTGCTCGTGCGCTTCTCAGTTTTTGCTTCTCGGTTTTCGGTTCTCGCGGCCAGCAGCCACCAGACCGCGTAGCCCGCCAGCACACCCCAGATCAGCCAGACCTGATAGTAGAACTTGAAGATTGTATTCATGCGCGAGTTGAACACATCGCGCAGGTAGATGATTTCGGTGCCGAAACATACGAGACAGGCCAGCGCAAAGGCCCACAGCACAAACGCGGCTGCGGGGCGCTGCACGTTCTCCAGCGCCAGGCTAATGGCGTAGAGCGCCAGCGGAACGAGCGCCAGCAGCGGGAAGCCGATCGCCAGCCCGACCAGCAGCGTCCCGCCGATCAGCCAGGGCGCGGCAACCCCGAACGAAACCGGGCGCGCGCCGGTGCGCGCAATGCCCAGCGCCAGGTTAGCGGGCTGGGTGGCGCGGCGCTGCGCAAACACATACGCCAGCAGCGGCACCAGAAACAGCCCAAAAATCACCAGAAAGCTGTGCAGCAGCGAGCGCGTCCACGTCACCAGCAGCAGCGGCGAGCCGTTGCCGCCCACCAGCGAGCGAAAGGTCAGGTGGAATGGCACAAACAGGATCGCTGCCGCCATCAGCGCAATAATTGCCTGGTTGGCAAAATGCCGCCACCATACCCGCCCCAGCGCCGCGAATGCGCCTGCCGGTGTTTCCTCCGCGTCAGGCGACGCGGGCGGGGTGCCCAGGCGCACATACAGCAGCAGCAGCGCGCCGAGGTAGAGCAGCAGGTAGGTCGGCAGATCCCAGCTGTTGATCAGGTACAGGCTGCCGAGCACAATGCCGGTGAGCGCCAGTTCGGCCCAGCCGCGCCAGCCCATGGTGTAGTTTGGCGCAGCCGGGCGGGCCAGTGTTTGCAGAGCCAGCGCCAGCGCCAGCAGCGTAAACGGCAGCGACATCACGTGCGGGTGCATGTCGCCCAGCCAGAACGAGAAGAACGGGAACTCGGTGATGGTGTAGTAGCGCGTGCTGTCGCCCGGTTGCGGTGAGGTGTCCCACAGCGCGCGCGAGGGATTCCACCAGTTGAAGTCGGCGGCGGTGTCGGCGGGCGTGATCTCGGTGGTGAGGTCGGGGTCGCCCCAGGCGGTATACGGCGCATCGAGCGTGAGCGGGGCGCGCGCGCCGAGGCCATTCGCCACTGCGCGCACAAAATCCTGCTGCCCGAGCTCGAGGATTTTGTGCGAGCCAGAAATGATTTCCAGCGCGCCACCCTGGTTGCCAGCCAGCAGCACCAGCACAATTGCCAGCGCCGCCGCGCCCAGCCGGCCAGCGCGATGCAGCCAGACGCGGCGTGGCGTTTCTTTCTCATTTGCCGCTCGTGGCTTGCCAGCCGTCAAATCAATCAGGTTGAAAACCACGCCCGCGACTCCCAGCGCGGTGAGCGCAAAGATCAGCGCCAGCGAGAGGTTGTAGGCGGTGCCTTGCGCAATGCCGCTCAGGAGCGACATCAGCGCCATCAGCAGGTAGCCGAAATAGTAGTAGTTGATGCTATAGCCCGACAGCCAGGGATCGTGCGGTGGGAAATTGCCGCTGACGCGGATGGCGTTGAACAGCGCATAATCCATCGGCCGTTCGGTGCCATACGGGTTCGGGCTGATCATGATGCCATTGTCGTAGCCGCGCATACGAAGCAGCGCCAGAAAGGCCAGCAGGAACAGTGCCTCGTAGGCCAGCACGCGCCGCCAGTGCGCCACAAGCCACGCGCGTAGCGCCGCCAGGCCGCGCCGCCCGCCGCCGACGAGCAGGCCCAGCCCGCCAACCGCCAGCGCGCACGCCACAATCGGGCCGCGCTCGAATGGCGCAATGCCGAGCATGGCCAGCAGCCAGGTCGTGTAGCCCGTCAGCAACAGGCCAAACGCTTTGCTGAAGGCATAGCCACGGTCGGGCAGGGCGCGAAAAAACCACTGTGTCAGCGGCAGCGCCAGCACGCCAAGCAGCTGGATTGTGAGCCACCAGACGAAAATTGCTGTGATCACAGGCGTTTCTAAACCTTTTATCGTCGGCTGGCTACGGTTGCAGCCGCGCCACGGCGGCGGTAGCCTGCGGGTAGTACGGGTCGTTCTGGGTGGCGATAGCCAGATAAGCGCGGTATTCCTCCAGCGCCTTGGCGGTATCGCCCTGCAATTCGTAGGCTTCGCCTAGGTGGAAGTGCGGCTCGGCGGCATTGGCGTCGGCGGCGACGGCCTCATTCAGCGTCGTGATCGCGTCGGCGGTGCGATTCGCCTTGAGCTGCTCGATGCCCAGCTTGTTGTAGTTGCCCGCGGTTGGGTCGGAAGCAATGGCGGCGCGGTAGGCCGTCACCGCCTCGTCGAACTGGCCCGCATCGCGCAGGCTGTCGCCCAGCAGCTGGTTCAGCGCAATATCGGCCGGGTGCGCGGTGGCGGCGAGCTTCAGCACCCGCAGCGCATCGTCCAGCCGCTGGAGTTCGCGGTAGCGCTGCCCCAACTCGAAGGCCGGGCCGGCGGCGGTTGGGTCGGCGGCCGACTGCTGTTCCAATTCTTCGAGCGAGGGCTTGCCAACCGGCTGCGGTGCTGGCTCGGCGGGCGTTTGCGCGGGCTGCTCTGCGGCTGGTTGCTGCGGTTCCAGCTGCGGCACTGCGGGCGGTGGCGTCAGCTCCGAGGCGGTCGTGAGCGTGTAAACGCTGTCGTTCACCTTGTAGATTTTGACCGTCGGGTTTTCGTAGGCCATGCTCAGGTACGAGCCAAGCATCTGATCGAACTTGGCGAGGCCGGCGCTGGCATAAGCGGCGCGCTCGATCTGGCCGACATAGACGTAGGCCACGTGATATTTCGAAAGCAGCCGCAGCGCGCGGCCCTCGTCGGGGGTGTAGTAGATTTCCTGCACGTCGGCGTCGCGCGCGCTGACCTCGGCGGGGTCGTGCTGCTCGCTGGCGTGCAGCGGGCTGACAACTGTGGGCAGGCCGGTGTTGGCGGCCACGCGCACGCCATAGGTGCGGTAGAACCACAGGTCGGATTGCAGCACAATCGGCGTACCCTCGATATTCGTGTTCAGCCAGCGAATCGCGTCCAGGTCGTCTTTCAGCGTGATGCTCGTTGCCACGCCACCCGCCTGGCCCAGGTACTCGGGCAGCAGCTCGAACTGCGCCTGCTCCATAAAGGCCAGTCCGTCGAGCGTGGGGCCGGGCGACACCGGGAAGCGGTAGGCTAGCCGGCTGGGGATGCCGGCTAGCGGGAACACCAGCGCCAGCCCAACCAGCGCGCAGATCACGCCCCAGGCCAGCGCCTGCGCAATCGCGCCCGCGCGCCGCAGCCCGCGCGCCAGCCAGGGCAGCGCAGCCGCAGCGGCCACCGCCATCAGCATCCAGGCTTGCAGCCCAAACTTGAAGACCGTGTTCATGCGGTAGGAATCGCTGTTGAGCGTGTCGAGGTGATCGCGAATGTACACCAGCTCGACGCCAAGCGACACCGCCCAGGCCAGCACCGCCAGCCACAGCACAAACCACACGCGGCGGGGCAGGTGCCGCGCCAGCAGGGCCGGCATGCTGATCAGCAGCAGCACTACCAGCAGCACCTTCAGCAGCATGGTGTTTGCGGCCACCAGCGCGAGCATGGCGCTGTTCGAAAGCACCAGCGCGGCCAGCAGCACGCCCACCACGATCAGAGCCATGCCCGGGTTGCGCAGCGGATTCGCTGGCGGGCGCGCCACAATGCCCAGCACGACATTCTGGTCGGGCGGCTCGGCGGGCGCAAGCGGGGCGGGTTGCGGCGCGCGGCGGCGCTGCAAGAGCTGAATTGCCAGCCCAACCACCCACATGCACAGAATCAGAAGGTACAGGCCGTAGATCAGCACAAAGCCGCCGAGCGGCGAGCCGTCGCGCACCAGGCCGATGCCATTCACGCCGGCCGGGCGCACATAGTTCTGGAAGAAGGGCAAATACAGCAGCAGCGCGCCCACGGCCACGCCCGCCGATTGCGCCAGCGCGCCAAGCAGGCGTGGCATGAGCGCATAGCGGTGTTTGCCGCGCCCGAGCCACGCGCGCCCGAACAGCGCGCCCGCGATCAGCAGTGTGTAGGTCGGCAAATCCCACGAGTTGGTGATGGCCAGCGCGCCCAGCGCTAGCGCGGCCAGCAGCCAGCGCGCGCCAATCGGCACCAGGCCGCGCCGCCCGCGAACAAGCGGCTGCGCGCTGAATAGCTCGTAGGCCAGCGCAATCACCAGCAGCGCGATTGGCATGGCGATCAGGTGCGGGTGCAGGTCGGCGAACAGGTAGCTCCAGAATGGGAACTCGTTGATCGTGATCAACTTGTCGGGCACGATGATCACGCGGCTCGGGCCGACGAACCATGCGTCGAGGCGCGTGCCAAAGCCATTCAGCCCGCCTTTCAGCGCATCCAGCACTGGCCGCAGGCCCGCGCCCCAGCCAACCGGGAAGGCGGCAGCCAGGTTGCCCAGCAGCGCCACGGCCACGCCACCGGCCAGCCCATAGCGCATGCGGCCGGTCAGACGCGCCACCACTGCGCAGGCGCCGCCAAAGGTCAGCGCGAACAGCGTGGCGATCACCAGATTAAAGCCTACCGCCGGGTTGATGCCAGTGGCCTTGATCGGCAGCGAAGCCAGGAACAGGCCGTAGTAGTAGTAGTTGATTGTGCCGTCGCTGAAGAACGGATCGTAGGGTGGCATCACCGGACTGCGCAGGATCGCGTTCAGGAAGCCAAACTCAAACGGCTTCTCACCGCCCCAGTAGGGCTGCCACAGGTCGGGGTTGAAGGCGCGCAGCAGCGCCATGGCCGCAAAGGCCGCCAGGAACAGCAGTTCGCTGATCAGGATTGCACGGCGGCGGCCCGCTATGTGTGCGCGAAACTCTGCCCAGCCGCGCCCGAGCGCGGCGCGAATGCGCCGGTCGCTGGATGCGTCGGTGCGCCGGCCGATCCAGAACACCACAATCGCGTCGGCGCCCAGCACCAGCAGCACGCCCCACAGGATGCTCCAGCGCGTGTAGTGGAACAGGCCCATGCTCACGGGCAGCCAGACCGCGTAGCCAAGCAGCAGCAGGCCGATCAGCCGCGCCCATGCCCAGCCGCCATCGGCCGCGCCCGCGCCGCGCGTGGCCATGCCGCCAAACAGGATCGTTGCAACCGGTAAACCAAGTGCCAGTAGCGCATAGATCGCCAGCAGCCACAGCACAATCGCTACCGGCTGCGACTGGCCGAGCGCGCTCCAGCTATATTCGGGCACGGCCTTGAGCGTATACACCGGCTGCGCCAACTGCGTGCTGCGCGGCGCGGGGTACGTGGGCGCGCGTGTGTCCAGCGTGGCCGAAAGCACGGCCAGGGCATTGTTGCCACGCGGCACGCGGAAGATCTGGGTTGTGCCCTCGCTATACACGCGTTCGAGCGTGCCAGCGTCGGCCATTGTCTGGAATTTCGCCAGACCAGAGGCCGGGTAGAGTGCGCGCTCCAGCTTGCCAATGTACACGTATTCAACGCCAAAAAGCTGCAACTGGCGCAGGGTGTTTTCCGGCGAAAGCTCGCCATACAGCTGCGGAATCAGCGCCTGGCGGCCGGCGAGAATTGGCCCGACCTGCGCAACCTGGCGCTGCTGCGTTTCGTGCCAGGGCCAGCCCAGCAGCGTTGGCAGGCCCGTGTAGATCGACACGCGCCCGCCCCAGCGGTAGGCTTCGGTATGCGCTTCCAGCACAATCGGCGTGCCGTCGATGTTCTGCTGCATCCAGCTCAGCGCCGCCGCATCTTCCACGAAATTGAACTGCTTGTCGTTTTCGGCCCAACTGCCCTTGGGCGAGGCCATAAACGCCACGCCGTCAAGCGTCGGCCCAATCGAGTCGTCGATGCGGTCGGCCAGGCGCGCGGGTGTGGCGGTGAGCGGGTAGACCAGCGCGGCCAGCACCAGCAGCGCCGCCGCGCCGCGCCACAGCCAGCAGGCCGCGTTGCGCAGCGGGTAGGTGCGGGCGGCCAGCGCGGGCCAGACATAGCCAAACGCCAGCGCGCCAGTGAGCGCAAACAGCACCCAGCTTTGCATGCCGAACTTGAACACCGTATTCATGCGCCCGATATCGCCCTTCGCCACCACCACCTCAGTCACGAGCGTGAGCAGCAGGGCCATCGCGCCCCACACGAGCGCGAGCAGCGTGGGCAGCGGCGTGAAGGGATCGCGTGCGTCGGGCGACGGTCCAAGTGGCGGCGGGCCAAGCAGCGGCAGTTCCAGCTGCATATACGGCTCGCTGCTGTCCTGATCGGCGGGCGCGATCTGCGGCGCGAGCGGGCGCGTGCTGCGCTCCAGCAGGTGATCCACAACGACGACAATTGCCGCGCCGGCCAGTGGCAGCACAAGCCAGAGCGCATTCCCCTGCCGCAGCACCACGCCAAGCGCCAGCAGCAGCGGGCCAAGCGCCAGCAGCGCAAGCTGCACCAGGCCCGCGCCGCGCCGCCAGTAGATCAGCACTGCGCCGCTCAGCAGCAAGAACAGCCACAGCCCGTTGATACGCAGAATGTCGGCGGCGGAAGTGCGCGCGCCGCGCCACAGATCGAAGCCAGCATAGTCGGTGGCGAAGCTGCGCAGGAATGGCAGGAACAGCACGCTGCTGCCGATCAGCAGCGCCAGCGCGCCGCCGAGCCAGGCCAGCGCCGTGTGCGGCAGGCTCGCGCCAAGCTGCAAGCGCCGCCAGGCCAGCAGACCCAGCGTGAGCATGCCAAGCGCCAGGTAGGTTGGGAAATCCCAGGTATTGGTTGCGCGCAGCGCGCCAACGGCCAGCGCCAGCAGAGCGATTGCCAGCCACTGCGCGCCATCGAAGCGCCAGCGCCGCTCGTTGGGCAGTTTAGCGCCTTTGATCAGCGCGACCATCAGGCCCAGCGCCAGCAGCGCCAGCGGCAGCGACATCATGTGGGCGTGCAGGTCGGCGAACAGGAAGGTGAAGAATGGGAACTCGTTGATCGTGCTGTCTTGCTGGCTCATGCCCACCAGGCGCGTCGCGTCCCAGAAAGCCCATTCGCTGCGGCCGCGGCAGGCCTGCTGGCTGGCATAGCTCGTCAGTTGCTGGCAATCGGCCGGCAGCGTCGGGTCGGCTTTTGCCGAGCCGGGCAGGAACCACAGCGCCTGCGTGATCGGGCCAAGCAGCACCACAAACGCCGCCGCCGCCAGACCGCTTGCAATTGCGCGTCGTTCGCGCCCCAGGAAGGGTTCGGTCGCGTCTGATTTTTCTTCCGTAGTGGCGGATTTCGCAAGCGCAACGAGGTTGAACGCCACGCCCCACGCGCCCAGCGCCGTGAGCGCAAACAGTGTTGGCACGGCAAGGTTGTAGGCGGTGGCCGGCGCAATGCCAGTGAGGTGCACCAGCGTGCCGACGATTACAAAGCCAAAATAGTAGTAGTTGAGAAAGCCGCCCGCAAACCACGGGTCGTAGGGCGGGAAGTAGGGGCTTTTCACCACCGCCGTCAGGAAGGCCAGGTCCATCGGCTTTTCGCCACCACGCGCCGGGTGCCACAGGTCGGGGTTGAGCGCGCGCAGCAGCACAAAGCCCAGGAAGGCCAGCAGGAACAGACCTTCGGCGGTGAGGAGCGCCGTGCGCCGCTCGCGGAAAAAGGCGCGCAAGGCCGCCCGGTTGCGCCACGCCAGCGCCGCGCCGGCCACAATCAGCACGGCCGCGCACAGCCACGCGCTCAATGTGCCGAAGGCCAGCAGGCGCAAGCTGCCCAGCAGCCACGCAAGGTAGGCCACCAGCAGGAGCGCCAGCATTTTCGCCAGCGCAAAGCCGCGGTCGGGCAGGGCCGGCAGCGCGCG
Organism: Kouleothrix sp. 19917; assembly: GCF_057073505.1. Taxonomy (NCBI): domain Bacteria; kingdom Bacillati; phylum Chloroflexota; class Chloroflexia; order Chloroflexales; family Roseiflexaceae; genus Kouleothrix; species Kouleothrix sp. 19917. The sequence continues at coordinate 4,760,616 of NZ_CP097099.1, read as the reverse complement.
GAACAGCAGCGCGAACATGCTCCATCCCAGTAATTCCAGCACCAGCAGCCATGGCAGCCAGGGCACCAGGCTTGCCAGCCCGGCCGGGTTGAACTGCGCCGCCCAGGTGCCAGCGTCGCGGAAGGCGTCCCACTGCGTATCCGTCAGGCGCAGGGCGGTGGGCACGCGGCTGGCGCGCAGCGACGAGAGCTTGTAGACCTCGCTCCACACAACGTCGCCGGTGATCAGGTCGGTGGCGTTGGCGCGGTTGTAGGCGGCGGTTTTCTTAAAAATCAGCACGCGCGGGTGGTCGTAGACACTGAACGCTTCTTCCGCGCCCTGGTCGGGGATTGGGATGCCAAAGAGTGTTGGGTACGATGTAATATCGGCCACCTGCTCGAAGCCAAGCTGGCCGTTGAACAGGTAGTGGTAGTAGCGCGTGAGGGCCGGGTAGCGCATTGGCGAGCGCGTGGCCGAGCCATACACGCGGTTGCTGCTCAGCACAATGTAGTCGATCTGGTCGAGGTGATCGAGCAAGCCGAGCGAGGGCTTGCCATTCTGGTCGATAAAGCCGGTGTACTTGGTCGGGTCGTCCTCGGCGTAGGGGTAGGTTTCGACGTTATAGAACCAGCCGCCCACGCCCGGGTCGAAGGCGCGCCGGTCGTCAATCGAGATTGGCAGCGCGTCGTCCCACTGCTCGGAGCTTACCGCCGAGCCGGGCGGAATGTGATCGTACATCCAGCGCGACGCGATGATGCGCGAGTGCGGGCGCGTGTAGATGCGCGTGAAGGCATAGGCCCACGCCAGCGTCAGCGCCACCACCAGCACTAGCGGCACCCAGCGCACCGCCGCTTGCAGGCTATACAGCCGGGCGCGGCGTGGCCGCCAATCGGAGATCAGCAGGCGGAAATCGAGCGCGCGCACCAGCGCCCAGCCCGCGAACAGCGCCAGCAAGCCATACAGCTGCAGGTAGTAGCGCATGGTCATGCCGAAAATGCCGCCCTGCCACGCAAAGTAGAAGCCGATCCAGAACCACGGCAGCGTGTGGCGCAGTGCGCGCTGCAGCCGCGACCAGCCCGCGCCCGTCCAGGCATCCCACAGGCCGCGCACCAGCTGCGCCCCGGCCCACAGCCAGGCAAGCCAGGCCGTCAGGCCCAGCGCAAAGCCCATGCCCCAGATCACCATGTTTTGCAGGGCGAACAGGTAGCGCACCCGCCCGACCCACTGCTGGCTGGGCGGCGAGTCGGCCTCGCCATTCACCGCCGCGCCAATTTCCTGAATATTGCTAATGAAACGCGGCTCGATGCGCAGATCGAAGAACGAGCTGCCGACGAATGCGTCGGGCTGCAGCATGCGGAAGGTGAGGATCGAAAGCACGCCCGCCAGCACCACCATGCCGGCGGCGCTCCAGAAGGTCAGGCGGCGGCGCGCCGGGATGAAGTAGATATCGCTGGCCGGCGGCACATCGTTGCGCGCGGCCCACAGGCGCTGCGCAACTGCCAGCACCGCCAGCATGCCCAGCGTTGCCATCGTTACGCGGCAGGCCATCGCCGCGCCAATTGCCAGCCCGAGGAACAGGGCTGTGGGCCAGCCGCCATTTTGCGCCAGCCGCACCGCAACATATACTGACAGCAGCGTAAAGAAGGCCGTGGCCGAGTCGACTGTGAAGAAGTGCGCGAGCTGAATGGGCAGCGCCGACAGCGCCAGCAGCAGCGCGGCCACCAGGCCGGTGCGCGCACCATACAATCGCCGCCCGATCAAAAACACCACCAGCACGCTCAGCACCGCAAACAGCGACGACCACGAGCGCCCAACTTTCGAAACGTTGTAGTAGCTGGTCATGTCCTTGCCGGAAGGGTTGAACAGCGGCTGTAGCAGCGTCAGCTTCGGCACGTTCAGGTCGGGGTTAGGAACGGGTTGCTGAGCGCCATAGCTGTCGGGGCTGGCGGGCATCACCGTCGGCGGCAGCGCGCTGTTTGGCGTGAGCATCACCGCCGTGTAGTGCGTGATCGTCTGCGGCAGCAGGCCATAGACATAAAATGGGTAGCCGGCATTGCGCGGGTTGAGCGGGTTACGCTGCGAGTCGATGTACTCGCCCAGGCTTGCTGGCGCTTTCAGGTGGTCGGCTACCAGCGACATAAAGCGCTCGTCGGGGTGCTGTCCGGTGCTGCCATCCCAGCCAAACAGGTTCAGCGTATTAAAATACGCGCCCAGCAGCATAATCGCTGCCAGCATCGCCCAGTGGTGCCAGGATGCGGCCGCAAACTTTGGGCGGTGTTGCGGGCGTGGCTCAGTGCTCTCGTCGGGGGCGAAGGTGCTATTCATAAATGGTTGTGGCTCGCGGGCAGGTATTGCACGGGAAACGATAGCGTATTATAGGCATGAATGCGGTGTGCGTCCAATATGAAACGCTTGCCGGCTCTTGCGCGCCCGTGCTACAATAGCGCGGAAATGCTTCCCACGCCATGCACACAGATATAGCCAGGCAATGACAGCACCAAACAACCCTGACACGATCACGATCGACGGCCCGGCCGGCGCAGGAAAAAGCACGCTTGGCGCGCTTCTGGCGCAGCGGCTGGGCTATCTGTATTTCGATACCGGCATTATGTACCGCGCGCTTACCTGGGCCGCGCTGCGCCGCCAGCTCGATCTGAGCGATGCCGATGCGCTGGCCGCACTGGCGCAGGATCTCGCGATTGATATTGCGCCGCCAACGCAGGACGATGGGCGGCAGTTTACCGTGCTCGTCGATACTACCGACGCAACATGGGAACTGCGCAGCGCCAGTGTTGAAAAAAGCGTCTCGCAGGTAGCCCGGCACCCGGCCGTGCGCACGATCATGCGGGCGCGCCAGCGCGCGATTGGCATGCGCGGCAACGTTGTGATGGTTGGGCGCGATATTGGCACGATTGTGTTGCCCGAGGCGCGGCTGAAGGTCTATCTCGAAGCATCGCTCCAGGCGCGGGCGGCGCGGCGCGCGGCCGAATTGCAGGCGCGCGGCCTTGCCGCCGACACCGCCGCGATCGAGGCCGATGTTGCCCGCCGCGACGCGCTCGACCAGCATGTCATGGGCCGCGCGCCCGATGCGCTGGTGCTCAACAACGACGCGCTCTCGCCCGAGGCCGAGGTTGATGCGATCGTTGCGCAGTTGCGGGCGCAGGGCTGACATTGCCCCGGCATGGGCGTAACCAGCGAGGCCCGGGCGCAGTTCTCTACAATAGAATGCAGCACCACATACTGGCTTGACCGAGGAGGTCTTCATGTTCAGGTTCATGACACCCCGGGTCGATCTGGAAGCTGAAGAAAACGAGCGGATACTGCACTTCGCGCGGCGCCACTGGCTGCTGCTGCTGCAGCGCATCACTGTGCCGCTGGTGGTTATGATTCTGACGCTTGGCGTGTTCCTGTATCGCGCTGCCGGCGGTCTGTTCTTCCCTGGTAATGTCGGCGTGCCCAATCGCCTTTTCGATATCTCGAACATCATCTTCTTTGCGCTGCTGGCTGGCCTGGTTATCCTCTGGCTGCGCAGCAACCGCGACGCCAAGAAAAAGAAAAAAGCCTGGCTTGGCGTCACCACCGACGCGCTGCTGGTGCTGGGCATGGCGCTGCTGGTTGTGATGATCTACTTCCGCTACCAGGGCGGTCGCGTCTTTTATATCGACCCCGCCTACGCGCGCGGCGCCGACATCATTAATATTGTGCTGTTCCTGATCGCGCTGACCGCACTTGGCTCGATGATCTACAGCTTTATCGACTGGTCGAACGACTTCCTGATCCTCACGACCACGCGCGTGATCTACGACGACACCCAGCTGCTGGTGCGGCATGTCAAGCAGGAAATTCTGGTCGACAATATTCAGCAGATTGATCTCAAGGCCCAGAGCTACTTTGCGCACTTCCTCGGCAACATGGCGCTGTGGCGCCAAAGCTTCTTCTATAACATTGGGCTGCGCAAAGACCCGCCGCCCGCCAAATCGTCGGTTGCCTATGGCAACCTGTCGGTCAGCTCGCTGGGGCTCAGCAAAATCCAGTTCACCTGGTGCGCCGACCCCTCGACCATGCAGCAGAAGATCAATGGCGAAGTCAGCAAGCTGCGCAAGCAGCAAGACCTCGACGCCGTGCGCCAGCTGATCGAAGATCAGGTGTATGGCAACAAACCGCCCCAGAAGAGCCCGCCGCCCATCCATGTCGAAGAGCATCACGGCATGTTCCCGTGGCTGTTCGCTACCAACCCCGAAATCGACTATAAAAAAGAAGAAATTACCTGGCGGCCTTTCTGGATCTTTCTGGTGCTGGCCATGTCGCGCCCGCTGGCACTGCTGATCGTCAGCACGATCATTCTTGTGATTGTTGTGCGGCTCCAGCTGCTCAGCAGCGGTATTGCAACGCTGATCTGGCTGCCAATTGCGCTTGGTAGCCTGGCGCGGATCATCTGGATTCGCGAAGAGCACGAAAACGACAAATATATCCTCAACCGCGAAAAAGTCATCGACATCGACAAGCGCCCGTTTGGCCCGGAAAGCCAGCGCAACGCCCAGCTCGATAAGCTGCAGGATGTGCGCTTCGACCAGGGCTATATCGAAAGCTGGCTGGGATTTGGCGATGTCATTATTGAAACCGGCGGCAGCGGTGGCAAGCTTACCTTTCACCACGTGCCCGACCCGGAAAATGTTGCGCGCACCATCACCGACTACATGACCGATTTCAAAAAGCGCGAGCGCGAGCGCGCCCAGCAGGCTACCGTGGCGATGTTCAAGCACTACCACGACATGCAGATTGTGCACGACGAGCTGGTCGATAAGACCAAGATCGACGCCGCTGTTTCTGCCAAAGTGGCCGAGTACGCCGATAAAGAAATTCCTGCCAAGGTCGAGCGCGAAGTTGCCAGCCATGTGAATGCGCAGGTGCGCCGCCAGGTGAATCTTGCGCTCCGCCGCAGCGCGGCGCGCAGCCGCATGCTCCGCCGCCGCTCCGAATCGTAAGGCCAAACCCATGCTCCGCTCTGCCCGGCGCTATGCGCCACTGCTGGTTTTGATCGCGACGTTTCTGGCGCAGCTGGGCCTTGCGGGTCATGCGCGCGCCCAGAACGCGATCTCTATGCGCGCGCGCGTGGGCTACGACGGCGCGTACCGCCTGGCCGAATGGTTCCCGGTGGTGGTCGATATTGCCAACGACGGCCCGGATGTGCGCGCTACTTTGGAATGGCGCTTGCCTGGACGGATTCTTGATGAGCAGGTCTTCCAGCGCCTGGTTGATCTGCCGCGTGGCTCGCGCAAGCGCGTAACGCTCGATGTGTATACCCCCGGCTTTGTGCGCAACGGCCAGCTGCGCCTGCTCGATGGCACGACCGAGCTGCTGAACCAGGATATCAAGCTCGACGCGATTGACGAAAGCGTGTTTTTGATCGGGGTTGTCAGCAGCGACCCAGCACTGCTCAATAGCCTCACAAGCGCGCAGATCGGCAATTTTACCTCGGCGCATATCAGCCACCTCGCCCCCGCCGACCTTCCCGAGTCGGTTGCGGCCATGCGCGGCCTGGACGCGATTTTCCTGCACAATATCGACACGGCCGCCCTGCTTCCCAGCCAGCGCGAATCGCTGGCGCTGTGGGCCAGCCTGGGCGGGCAGCTGGTGGTGAGCGGCGGGCCGGGCGGCCAGGCTGCCGCTGCCGGTCTGGGCGATCTGCTGCCGGTGCGCTCGGTTGGCGATCTGGCGCAGGGCAGCCTTGCGCCACTGGCGGCACTGGCGGGAAGCACGAATGCGAATCTGCCGGCCAGCGCCACGCTCAGCCGCGCTGAGCCGCAGCCTGGGGCCGAAGAAGTGCCGCCCGGCAGCGGGCTGCTGTTCCGCCAGCCCTACGGTGCCGGCCTGGTTACCTTCACCACGTTTGATATTGCTGCCCTGCGCGCCTGGGAAAGTGAAGCTGCGCTGTGGAGCAATGCGCTGCGCCAGCTTGCCACTGCAACGCCCGGCACCGGCGCGCATCTGAGCCAGTTCAACCTGCTGGATCGCGGCGTGCTGAAGCTGCCGTCGCTCAGCCTGCCTTCGACGTGGTCGCTGCTGCTGTTTATTCTGGCGTATGTGGTGGTGCTTGGGCCGCTCAACTACATTGTGCTGCGCCGCATGGGCCGGCTGGAGCTGGCCTGGATTACCGTGCCAGCCGTGGTGCTGGTGTTCACTGCCGGGCTGTATGTCGTGGGCACGCTGCTGCGCGGTGGCAGCGCGCAGTACAACCAGCTTGCAATTGTGGAAAGCAGCGAAGGGCAGGCGCGCGGCCAGGCCACCTCGTTTGTTGGCTTTTTCTCGCCGCGCCGAGCGACTTATACCCTGGCCTTTCCCGCCACCACGCAGGTCACCAGTGGCCCTAACCAGCAGTTTCTGAACGCGCAGTTCGAGCCGGTGGTCGTCGATGAGGCCGGCATACCGTCGGTGCAGCTGCTGGCCGATATTTCTTCGGTAACAACCTTTGTGGCCGAGTCGCTGGTTGATCTGCCGGTGCAGGTGCAGAGTAAGCTAACAGTGGGCGCAAACGGCCTTAGCGGCGAGCTGCGTAACACCGGGCAGGTCGCGCTCGACGATGCGGTGCTTGTGCGCGGCGATACCTTCGCCCAGCTTGGCACGCTTGCGCCGGGCGCGACTGCGCAGATTGCGAACGGCTCCTTGCAGCCCAATTTCCCCACTGGACTGAATCTGTCGCAAAGCGGCGTGTTCGACCGCCAGCCCATGATCAACCTGCTGTTCGACCGCGATATGCTGCAGTTCCGCAACCCCAATACGCCCGCCAGCGGCCTCGATACCAACAGCGTCTACTTGCTGGGCTGGGTCAGCCAGCCGGTGCTGCCCGCAACTGTCAATGGCCAGGCCAGCGCGCAGAACAGCCTCACGCTCTATGTTGTGCGGCTGAACAGCTAAAGCCGCCAGCCGTGCCACAATCGATAACACCATGAGCGATCTCGTTTCGGCGGTGCGTGCCGCCCTTGCCGCACACCAGATGCTCGCTGGCCCCGCGCCGGTTGTCGTGGCGGTGTCCGGCGGCCCCGATTCGCTCGCGCTGCTTCACATGCTGCACCAGCTCGCGCCCGAGCTTGGCGTTGGCCTGCATGTCGCGCATCTCGATCACCAGATTCGCGGCGCAGAATCGTCCGCCGAGGCGCAATTCGTGGCGCAGCTGGCGCAGGAGTGGGGCATTCCTGCCACCGTCGCCGCCCGCGATGTGCCCGCCCAGGCTGCCGCCACGCGCGCCAACCTCCACGCCGTCGCCCGCACAGTGCGCTACAGCTTTCTTGCAGAAGTTGCCCAGGCCACTGGCGCGCAGGCCGTTGCCGTTGCCCACCACGCCAACGACCAGGCCGAAACGGTGCTGCTGCACCTGCTGCGCGGCGCCGGCCCCGAAGGCCTGAGCGGCATGCGGACAGTGCAGCCCTGGCAGGCCTGGTCTGGTGGCACTGGCAGCGGCGCCGCGCTCATCCGCCCGCTGCTCGGCGTCGAGCGCGCCGCGATAGAGGCGTACTGCACCGAGCACCAGCTTGCGCCGCGCCACGACCCCTCCAACCTCGACCGTGCGGCCACGCGCAACCGCATCCGCCACGAATTGCTGCCCCTGCTGATCGAGTATAATCCGCACGTTGTCGCCGCGCTTGGGCGCACTGCTGCCCTGAGCGCCGGTGAGCATGAGTTTGTTGAAACGGCGCTGGATGCAGTTTGGCCGGCCCTGGCAACACTCCGCGCTGGCGGCATCGACATCGCGGGCGCAGAATGGGGCATGCTTGCCCCCGCCCTGCAGCAGGCCGCGCTTCGGCGGGCGCATGCGCGGCTTGCGCCGGGCGCAACGCTTGGGCTGCAGCATGTCGAGCAGGCGCGCGCCATAATCGGGCGCGGCGTGGGCGGGCAGCTCGATCTGCCGGGCGGGGTGGGGCTGCAGGTTGGCTATGGCGGCAGCTTTGCGCTTGGCGCGGCGCCCGTGCCCGAGGGGCCGCAGCTCGCGGCTGCCAGCATCGTGCTTCCTGAACAGGGCACCGTCGCGCTGGGCAGTGGCTGGGCGCTCCAGGTTTCGCGCGAACCGCTGCCCGAACCCGCCGGCCCGTGGGCGGCACGGCTTGACGCGGCAACGCTGCCCGGCCCGCTGCTGGTGCGGCGGCGCGCCCCCGGCGACCGGATGCCGCTGGAGGCGGGCGGCCACCGGCGCGTGCAGGATCTGTTCACCGACGCCAAAGTGCCGCGCGCGCTGCGCAACGCCTGGCCGCTGCTGGTGCATGCCGAATCCGTCGTCTGGGTGCCGGGTGTGCGCCTTGCCGGTGCCTTTCGCGCCGGCCCGTCCACCCGCGACACAATCACGCTCACCCTGCTTCGCGCCGAAGACGGCTGACATCCACGCGCCGCCGCGCTTCCGTACAATCAAGAAATGGAGTCACACATCTATGGACCAGGATATCGCCAAAATCCTGATTTCTTCCGACGACCTGCAAGCCAAGATTCGTGAAATGGGCGCGCAGATTGGGCAAGACTACGGCCCACTGGGCGATCTGCTGCTGGTTGGCGTGCTCAAGGGCTGCATCATGTTCATGGTCGATCTGGCGCGTGCCATCCCACTGCCGCTCGCCATCGACTTCATCGCCACATCCAGCTACGGCCACAGCACCCAGTCCAGCGGCGTGGTGCGCCTGCTGAAGGACCTCGATACCGACATCGCTGGCCGGCACGTCCTGATCGTCGAAGACATCATCGACAGCGGGCTGACACTTGAGTATCTGACCAGCCAGCTGCGGCGGCGCAACCCGGCCAGCCTGCGGATCTGCTCGCTGCTCAACAAGCCCGATCGCCGCGAGGCCGATGTGCCAGTCGATTACCTGGGTTTCGACATCCCGAATGAGTTTGTGGTTGGCTACGGGCTCGACTACGGCGAACACTACCGCAACCTGCCCTATATTGGCGTGCTCAAGCCCGAGATCTACACCCATTAGCGCGGCGCTGGCAGTATTCGGGCAAATCTTTTCCAAAATCGCCCTGATCTGTGATCTCGTTACCTTGTCGGCGGGCGGGCGGGTTTGCTATAATGCGCGCATACAATCGCTGCGGAATGCAATGTTCTGCATGATGCCTTCTAGTGAGGAGCCTGGCTCCTGAAGAGGGGAGCGGATTACGACTATGGGCGATAACCGATGGCTTAAGAATAGCTTTGTCTACCTGATCATTCTGGTAGCTGCGCTGGCGCTATTCTTCAACTACTTCAACAACCAGCAGGGCGCGCCGGATGAAAAGGGTATCACCGAGGTGATAGCGCTGGCCAAGCAGGGCAAGATCGATCGAATCGAGCCTCAGTCAGCCAGCAACGATATTTTCTTTACGCTGAAAGACAACCCCAAGCAGCGGTATCGCTCGCGGCTGGAAGCGACTGACAGCATCACCGACCTGCTGGTGCAGTCGGGCGTCGACCCGAGCACCGTGCAGGTGATCGTGCAGCCCGCGCCGGCGTGGGGTGGTTTGCTGAATATCTTCACCATCCTGCTGCCCGTGCTGCTGATGATTGGCTTCTTTATCTTCTTCATGCGCCAGGCGCAGGGCTCGAATAACCAGGCCCTGTCGTTCGGCAAGAGCCGTGCGCGCATGTTCTCGGGCGACAAGCCGACGATTACGTTTGCCGATGTTGCCGGGCAGGAAGAAGCCAAGCAGGACCTGACCGAAGTGGTCGAGTTCCTGAAATTCCCCGACAAGTTCGCCGCACTTGGCGCGCGCATCCCGCGTGGCGTGCTGATGGTGGGCCCGCCTGGAACTGGTAAAACCCTGCTGTCGCGCGCGGTGGCGGGCGAAGCCGGCGTGCCCTTCTTCTCGATCTCGGGCTCGGAGTTCGTCGAAATGTTTGTCGGCGTCGGCGCCAGCCGCGTGCGCGACCTGTTCGACCAGGCCAAGCGCAACGCGCCCTGTATCGTCTTCATCGACGAAATCGACGCAGTCGGTCGCCAGCGCGGCGCCGGCCTGGGTGGCTCGCACGACGAGCGCGAGCAGACGCTGAACCAGATCCTGGTTGAGATGGACGGCTTCGACACCAACACCAACGTGATTGTGATCGCGGCCACCAACCGGCCCGACGTGCTCGACCCGGCGCTGATCCGGCCGGGCCGCTTCGACCGGCAGGTCATCCTCGATGCGCCGGATGTCAAAGGTCGCGTGGCCGTGCTCAAGGTTCACACCAAGGGCAAGCCGCTCTCCGACGACATTCAGCTTGAAGTGATTGCACGCCAGACGCCGGGCTTCTCGGGCGCCGACCTGGCCAACGCCGTCAACGAAGCTGCCATCCTGGCAGCCCGCCGCTCGAAGAAGAAAATCGGCATGGCCGAGCTGCAAGACGCGATCGAGCGCGTGGCGATGGGTGGCCCCGAGCGCCGCAGCCGCGTGATGACCGAGCGCGAAAAGCTGATCACTGCCTACCACGAGGCTGGCCACGCGATTGTTGGCGGCGGCATGCCCAAGGCCGACGGTGTGCAGAAAGTGACGATCATCCCGCGCGGGCGTGCTGGCGGTTACACGCTGTTCCTGCCCGACGAAGATCGCAACTACATGAGCGTGTCGCAGTTCGAGGCGCAGCTGGCCGTGGCGCTGGGCGGGCGCGTTGCCGAAGAGATCGTCTTTGGCGATGTCACCACCGGCGCGTCGAGCGACATCACCACTGTCACACGGATCGCCCGCGCAATGGTGACGCGCTACGGCATGAGCCAGAAGCTTGGCCCAATCGCCTTTGGTGAGAAGGACGAGCTGATCTTCCTCGGCCGCGAGATCAGCGAGCAGCGCAACTATGGCGACGATGTGGCCCGCTCGATCGATAGCGAAGTGCATCGCATCGTCGACGAAGCCTACAGCCGCGCGCGTGAGATCCTCACGACCAACCGCGCCGTGCTGAACGACATGTCGAGCGCGCTGATCGAGTACGAGACGATCGACGGCGAGCGCCTGCGCGAGCTGCTGGGCCGCGTCAAGCAGCTTGCGCTGCCCGAGCCGAACGTTAACGGCAATGGCAGCACTGCCACCACGCCGCTGGTAGACGTACCGAACACGCTGGCCTAACGTTCTTCACCGCACGAGCCGGGGCGCTGCATCGCAGTGCCCCGGTTTTCGTTGGCGGAAGGGCTGTGCTATAATACGGCCTGCAACACAACCACAGGAGGCAGATGGTATGTCCGGCCACTCGAAATGGCATTCGATTCGCCGCTCAAAAGGCATTCTTGATCAGAAGCGCGGGCAGCTCTTTACCAAGCTCGCGCGCGATATTACGATTGCAGCGCGCGAAGGGGGCAGCGGCGACCCCGACGCAAATTTCCGGCTGCGCATCGCAGTCGATAAGGCGAAGGGCAGCAACATGCCCGCCGACAACATCCAGCGCGCGATTGATCGCGGCATGGGTAAGGGCGGCGAGGCCAAGCTCGAAGAAATCTACTACGAGGGTTACGCGCCCGGCGGCATCGCGCTCATGGTCGAAACCGCCACCGACAACCGCAACCGCACCAATTCCGAAGTGCGCGCAGCCTTCTCCAAGGCTGGTGGCAATCCCGGCGAACCTGGCTCGGTCGGCTGGATGTTCAAGACCAAAGGCTTGATCACCATTGACATGACCGTCAAGAAGCTCGACCCCGACGAGGTCATGCTTACCGCAATCGACGCGGGCGCCGACGATGTCGAGGTTGGCGATGACATTATCGAGGTGTACACCGAGTTCCAGCAGCTTGCAGTTGTGCGCGAGGCGCTGATTGCTGCTGGCCTGCCGCTGAGTGGCGCCGAAAAGACGATGCTCGCAACAACGACAGTCAAAGCCGAGGTCGACGACGGCCTGCGCGTGATGCGACTGATCGAGAAGCTCGAAGACCTCGACGATGTTCAGAAGGTCTATAGCAACCTCGAAGTCACCGACGAACTGGCCGAGCAGTTTGCGAACATGTAACGCATACCCGCAAAGCTCAGAAACCGAGGGCTGGCTGCAAGGCTGGTTCTCGGTTTTTGCTTTCTAAACACACGAAACGAGGCACTATGCGTATTCTTGGCATTGACCCTGGCACCGCTATCATGGGCTGGGGCGTGATCGACGAACAGGGCAGCACACCCACTTTGGTGGAATGCGGCGCGCTGACCACCGCCGCCGGCATGCCGCAGCAGGAACGCCTTTTGATCCTGTACGACGGACTGCAAGCCATTTTGCAAAAGCACGCACCGCAGGCTGCCGCAATCGAGGAGCTGTTTTTCGGCAAGAATGTCAACACCGCCATCCACGTCGGCCAGGCGCGCGGCGTGGCGCTGCTGGCGCTGGCGCAGGCGGGTGTGCCGATCTACGAGTACAAGCCGCTGGCAGTCAAGCAGGCCGTGGCGGGCTATGGCGGTGCCGACAAAAAACAGATGCAGGACATGGTGCGAATGACGCTTAAGCTGCCCGCGATCATCAAGCCCGACGACGCCGCCGACGCCGTGGCGATTGCGATCTGCCACGCATACACCGCCCCAATGCTGAATCGCATCGCTGCAAGCTCGCGCTAGGCCCACCTGCAACTGCGGTATTTGTAAAAAAAGTGTTATCACCAACACTATGTATAGTAAGCGTCTATCGCACTATGCTCGTTAAATTCTGCGCAATATATATAAAATCGTAAAAAATACCTCTTGAAAGAGAAGCCTTTTTGTGCTATAGTACACTTTGCATAACATGAAAAGCCGTCTAGATAGAAAGCCGGACCCAGTGAACGATACACTCGATCTGCTGTTGTCTACGGCCCGCGCGAAGCGGCACCTCCCCACCGAACGTGCTTTCGAGCACGAACTCTCCCCAGAACTCCTTCCTGAACATCTCGCTCAAACCGAGCTTCATTTCGATGAAACCGCAGCCGCCCCCGACGAACACGCCGAAGCCAACAATGGCGATGAGCTCGACGCTGACCTCGACCAGCATGGCATCGCCGCCGACGATCCGGTGCGCATCTATTTGCGCGAGATCGGCCGCGTCGAGCTGCTGACATCGCAGGAAGAACAGTTGCTGGCGCAAAAGGCCGAGCGCGGCGAGGAAGCAACCGAGCGTCTGGAACACGGTAGCTACACCGCCGATGAGCGCGCCCACCTGCTGCGCTGCTCGTACGAAGGGCGCACCGCCCGCGATCATCTCATTCAGGCCAACCTGCGCCTGGTGGTCTCGATTGCTAAGAAGTACCTCGGGCGCGGCCTGTCGTTTCTCGACCTGATTCAGGAAGGCAACATTGGCCTGATGCGCGCCGCCGAGAAGTTCGATTACCATCGCGGCTTTAAGTTCTCGACCTACGCCACCTGGTGGATTCGCCAGGCGATCACCCGCGCGATTGCCGACCAGAGCCGTACCATCCGCCTGCCGGTACACGTCGGCGAAACGATCAACCGCGTGCTGCGCACCACCAACCGCCTTCAGCAGTCGATGGAGCACGACCCAACTCCCGATCAGGTCGCCGACGAGCTGGGCATTTCGCCCGATAAAGTGCGCCGCGCGCTGGCCGCCTCGCGCCAGACGATCTCGCTGGAAGCGCCGGTGGGCAGCGAAAGCGAAGCCGTTCTCGGCGATTTCATCGAGGATAAGGGCGGGCCAGCGCCGCTGGAGCAAGCCGCGCAACACCTGCTGCGCGAACAGATCGACATTGCCCTGCAAAAGCTGCCGGAGCGCGAGCGCAAGATCATTCAGCTGCGCTACGGCCTGGCCGATGGGCAGTATCGCACGCTTGAAGAAGTGGGCCGCGAGTTCGGCATCACCCGCGAACGCATCCGCCAGATCGAAGCGCGGGTGCTGCGCAAGCTGCGCCACCCGCACTATGGCCGCCACTTGCGCGGCTACCTCGAATAAGGCACGCACAGCAACGGGCTCGGCTGATGATCATTCATCAGCCGAGCCCGTTTTTGTTTCCAGCCACCGAACCTTAGCGCAAGAAGGCCAGCAGCATCCCCATTGTTGCGCCAATGAACAGCACCGCCAGCGTGCCCGAGGGCAGATCGAGCGGGTGGTTTGATTGCGGGTAGCGCCGCAGCAGCGCCATTCCCAGCAGCGTGGTCGGCAGCGCAATCAGCCCGCCAAACAGCGTGATCGACACCACCGAGATTCCCGTCAGCAGGCTGCGCAATCGCGCCCCGCCCGAAAGCGCCGCGTTCGACGAAGTTGGGTCGAGCCAGATCATCACGCCGATAGGGGTTGCAAAAGCTGCCACCACATAGGCCGAGCCGTACAGGGCCAGCAGCGCCAGCGGCGACGCATGCACGTTCCACACTGTCGCGGGCGGCAGCGCCAGGCTGAGCACGGCGATGATTGTGGTGATGTGAACGACCTGATCAAGCAGGAAGGGGCCGATTGGCGGGCCGGGGATGTGGTGCCCATAATGTACCTTCGACCAGTCGGCACCGAAATGCACCACCGTGATCAACAGCATTGCCGGGATCAGCGCCAGGGTGGCGGGCTCGAACAGCGGCAGCGCCAGCATGCACAGCAGCACAATGCCGCAGTGGATCAGCAGGCCATCCAGCCGCCGCTTGCGCAACACCAGCCAGTAGGGCTGCAGCACGAAATCGGCAAACAGGTGCGCAAACAGGAACAGGTACAACATCATGGTTCTCCTTGTGGATGAAATCGCTGCCAAGCATTCGGCAAGATGGCCGGATGAATATACAAACTACCGTTGATGGTAGAGAAAGCACGCGTGCAGAAGCGCTGGTGAGCATATGCCGAAAGAATGCTCAGGGACACGGGAAATTATTCGCGCGATTGCTCAAGCTGCTCGTAGTCGAGCACGCTCACGCGCGCGCGTTCCACGCGGATCAAGCCCTGATCGCGCAGTTGCGCCAGCACGCGGTTAACGGTCTCGCGCGTGGTGCCCGACAGGCTGGCCAGGTCGTCCTGCGTGAGGTGCAGGTCGATGCGAATGATGCCGCCGTCTGCCGTGCCATAGCGCGAGGCCAGGCCAAGTAGCTGCCGCACCACCCGCTGCGAGGCCGACATATTCGCCAGCTGATCGGCAATGGCGTTGCTTTGCCGCAGGCGCGCCGTCATCACTTCCAGCACCGAGGCGGCGATTGCCGGGCAGACGTCGATGGTGTGCAGAAAGGCGGCCCGTTGCAGCGTGAGCGTGACCGTGCGGCACATCGCTTCGGCGCTGGCGGCGCGTGGCTGGCCGTCGAGCAGGGCCATTTCGCCAAAGAAGTCGCCGTCGCGGAAGAGTGTGACCGTGAGTTCCTGGCCGGCCTCGCTGGTGGTATAAATGCGGACCTGGCCCGAAACGATCATGAACAGGGTGCTGCCAATATTGCCCTCGTGGAAGATGGTCTCGCCGCGCTGAAACGTCTGCGACCCTACGCTGCGCGCCAGTAAGGCGAGCTGGCTGTCGTCGAGCCGGGCGAAGGCGTTGACGTGTTTAAGAAGTTCGAGCTTGTCCATTGGTGCCCCCGTGGGTAGTGGTTATGTTGACGCTATTATAGGATCGCTGCTGCGTTTACACTATGATCTTTATCACGGATTAACAAATCGTTTCAATGGTGCGGCGCGCTGGTTTGGCAAGCACGCACGCCTCTGGTATCATAGCGCGATGATTTGGACGATCTCAGACCTGCATCTTTCAACAGTGAAGCCCAAGCCGATGGATATTTTCGGCGATCGCTGGAAGCAGCACCCCGAGCGTATTGCGGTGGCCTGGCGCGAGCGCGTGCGCCCCGACGATACTGTGCTGGTTGCCGGCGATATTTCGTGGGCGCTGAAATTGCCCGAAGCCCTGCCCGACCTGCAGTGGATCGCTGAGCTGCCCGGCCACAAGGTGCTTTCGCGCGGCAACCACGATTACTGGTGGGAAAGCGCCGGCCGCGTGCGCCGCCAGCTGCCGCCCGGCATGTCGGTGGTGCAGGGCGACGCGCTGGACGTGGGCGAGGCGGTGGTGTGCGGCACACGCGGCTGGATCACTCCCGACACGCCCGGCTTCAAGCCCAGCGAAGACGAAACCGTCTACAAGCGCGAGCTGATTCGGCTCGACCTGGCCTTGCAGGCGGCGCAGAAACTGGCGGCCGGTAGTAAACCGATCATTGTGATGTTTCACTACCCGCCCTTTCTTGATCGGAAACCAACCGAGTTCGCCCGCAGAATCGCCGCCGCCGGCACGGCCGTTTGTATCTACGGGCACCTCCACCGCCCGCACGACTGGACCATGGCCATGCAGGGGCAGATCGAAGGCGTGTACTACCAGCTCACCTCCTGCGATTACCTGGGCTTTGGGCCGGTTGCCGTGCGTGGCCTGCCAGCTGCCCAACCCAGCCCCGCCGAGCCAGCGAGCTAGCGCGCCACGCGAACAGCACCCCGGGTACCTGCGCCTGACGGCACCCACGCTGCTACGCAAATTCCCCCTCAAAACCAGCTGCCACATCGCTTTAAATCCATAGAAAATATGTTCTGATTTTGGTGGACAAAATCGCGTTTTAGCGGTATAATATGCCAAGAATCGAGTTGTACGCTTAGTACGAGTTATTGTCAGCCGGCGGCCAACATGCCGCCGCTGATCGCGTTTTGGAGGCAGCATGGAAATCGGGATCGTTCGGCCGGTAAGCATCAACGACGAGATGCGAACCGCATACCTGGATTACGCAATGAGCGTAATCGTGTCGCGCGCGCTGCCCGACGCACGCGACGGCCTCAAGCCGGTGCACGTGCGCGTCCTCTATGGCATGTGGGACATGGGCATCCGGCACAGCACGCCCTACAAGAAAAGCGCCCGTATCGTTGGTGATGTGCTTGGCAAGATGCACCCGCACGGCGACGTGTCGGTCTACGATGCGCTGGCCCGCCTGGCGCAGCCGTGGAACATGCGCTACCCGCTGGTCGACGGCCAGGGGAACTTCGGCAGTGTCGACGGCGACCCGCCCGCAGCCATGCGCTACACCGAGGCGCGTCTCTCGGCGATTGCCGAAGAGCTGCTGTTCGATATTGACAAAGACACAATCGATTTCCGCGATAACTTCGACGGTACCTTTCGCGAGCCGACGGTGCTGCCCGCGCGCCTGCCCAACCTGATGCTCAACGGCGCATCTGGCATTGCCGTGGGTATGGCAACGAACATCCCGCCGCACAACCTCACCGAGCTGTGCGACGCGATTATGCATCTGATCGACAACCCCGAGGCCACTGTCGAAGACCTGATGAAAATCATCCCCGGCCCCGACTTCCCGACTGCCGGCATGATCCTCGGCACCGAGGGCATTGTCAATGCCTACAGCACTGGCAAGGGCCACATCACCCTGCGCGCCAAGGCACATATCGAAGAAGCTGCCCGCAGCGCCTACAACATCGTGGTCACCGAGCTGCCCTACCAGGTCAACAAAGCGCGCCTGCAAGAGCGCATCGCCGAAATGGCGAAAGAGCGCAAGATCGAAGGCGTGCGCGACGTGCGCGACGAATCGGATCGCAGCGGCATGCGCCTGGTGATTTTGCTGAAGCAGGATGCGCAGCCAAAGAAGGTGCTGAACGCGCTGTACAAGCATACCCAGATGCAAACGACCTTTGGCGTCAATATGCTGGCGCTGGTCGAAGGGGGCTTGCAGCCGCGCGTGCTCACGCTCAAGCGCACCCTGCAGGAGCATATCGACCACCGGCGCGAAGTCATCCGCCGCCGCACCGAGTTCGATCTGGCGAAGGCCCGCGCGCGCGCCCATGTGCTCGAAGGCTTGAAGATCGCAATCGACAACCTCGACGAAGTGATCCGCATGATCCGCGAGTCGCGCAATGCCGACAGCGCGCGCAACAACCTGATGCGCAACTTCAAGCTGAGCGAAATTCAGGCGCAAGCCATCCTCGACATGCAGCTGCGCCGCCTGGCTGCGCTGGAGCGCAAGCGCATCGAAGATGAGTACAAGGAAGTCATCAAGCTGATCGCCGAGCTGGAAGATATTCTGGCTAACCCGCGCAAGGTGCTGCACCTGATCAAGGCCGACCTGCAGTACCTCAAAGAGAAATATGGCGACGAGCGCCGCACGCGCATCATCCCCGATGCCGATGGCGAAGTCAGCGACGAAGACCTGATCCCCGACATCAAGGTGCTGGTCACCATCACCGAGCGCGGCTACATCAAGCGCATCAACGCCGACACCTACCGCACGCAGCGGCGCGGCGGGCGTGGCATCAAGGGCATGATGACCCGCGAGCAGGATGTTGTGCGCCACATCGTGACCTGCATGACCATGGACGACCTGCTCTTCTTCACCGATCGCGGCAAGGTCTACCAGCTCAAGGCGCACGAAGTGCCCGACGCGGGCCGCACTGCCAAGGGTCTGCCGCTGGTCAACCTGATCTCGCTAGAACCGGGCGAGCAGGTCACGTCGATCCTGTCGGTGCCCGACTTCGATGAAGGCGAGTACCTGATTATGGCGACGCAGCGCGGCAAGATCAAGCGCACCATTCTCAAGGAATACAGCGCCGTGCGCTCGAACGGCCTGATCGCGATTGGCCTGGAAGATGGCGACATGCTCGGCTGGGTGTCGATGACACAGGGCAACGAGGATGTGCTGATCACCACGGCGCGCGGCCAGACAATCCGCTTCCGCCAGGAAGAAGTGCGCTCGATGGGCCGGCCGGCCAGTGGCGTGATTGGCATCAACCTGGGCAATGGCGACCGCGTGGTGGGGATGGATCTGGTGCAGAGCAACGGCCTGCTGCTGGTAGTCACTGCCAACGGCTTCGGCAAGCGCACTGCGGTGGAGGAATACCCACCCAAGGGCCGTGGCACTGGCGGCGTGATTACGCTCAAGCTGCGCCCTGGCGATGAAGTTGCCGCCGCGCGCGTGGTGTACGAAACCTCGCTGCTGACCTTCATCACAACTGGCGGCACGGTCATGCGCTGCCTGGCTGAGGATATCTCGCAGCTTGGCCGCTCCACGCAGGGTGTGACGATCCTGAACCTCGTCAAGGGCGATAAGGTCGCCGCGCTTTCGGTGGAAGAGCCGAGCGACGACGACGAGCGCAGCCAGAACGTTCTGATCAACATGAATGGCGAGGGCAACCACGACGAAGTGAGCGGCAAGTAGCTTTCTCCGCCCATGCACAACGGCCCAGGCGAAACTCGCCTGGGCCGTTGTATTGTTTGCGATGGGCCGGGTTAGCGCGGCTTCATTTCCACTTCGCGCGGCCGGTCGAGCAGGCTGTTTACCGCCAGCTGCGGCGGGCGTGGGCGCGGCAGAAGCAGCGCCGGGCCTTCCTGCCTGATCAGGTCAATAAAGACTTCGACAAAATTGCCGTCCCAGTGCGTGCCGCGCCCATTCATCAAAATCTGGAATGCCTGCTCGGGCTCCATCGCCCGCCGGTAGGCGCGGTGCGAGGTCATGGCGTCATACGCATCCGAAATCGACACAATGCGCGCTTCTTCGCGAATTGCCACGCCCTGCAAGTGCTGCGGGTAGCCGCGCCCATCCATACGCTCGTGGTGGCACTCAATAATCGGGATCACATCGCGCAGCGCCTTGATCTTGCGCAGAATGTCGGCCCCAATCGTTGGGTGCGATTGCATGATCGCGTATTCTTCGTCGTTGAGCGGGCCGGGCTTCAGCAGAATATAGTCGCGAATGCCGATCTTGCCAATATCGTGCAGCAGCGCGCCATAGTGAATATACTCGACCCGCTCGGCGGGCAGGCGCAGCACCTCGCCCAGGCGCACGCCATAGCGGCGCACCTGCTCGGAATGGCCGGCAGTGTAGGGGTCGCGCGCATCGATCGCGGCGGCCAGCGCGGAGATCGTTTCCAGGTGCTGGTCTTTCAGCTGGCGGTACAGGCGCGCATTATCGAGCGAGGCCGCGATATGCGAGGCGCATACATTCAGCAGTGTGCGGTCCTCGGCATCGAAGCCCGGCTGATCCACGCCGCGCGACAGTTCGAGCATGCCCACGGGCCGCTGATTGCTGCGCAGCGTAATGCGCGCCAGGTGGCTTGGGCCGAGCTGTCCATCGTCCTCGCCCACCAGCTCGACATGCCCGGCCAGGATCGCCCGCTCGTCGGCGGCGCTGACTGTTACGCGGCTATTCGGCGCGCGGTCGATGCCGGTGCCGCGCTGGGCCAGCAGCTCCAGCTCGTTATCTTCGGGGTGCAGCAGCGAGAGCGAAAGCGAGCGCGGGGCGAAGCGCCGCCACAGCAGCCGCGTAATTTCGCGCACGGCCGTCGCCGTATCGAGCGTCGACGCAAAGGTCTGGCTCACCTCGTGCAGCGCAACAATTTCGGAAAGGCGCTGCTTTTCTTCGCGAACGTGCCGCCACTCCATTGCGCGGCGCACGGTGCGCTCAAGGTCATCGACCGTTACCGGCTTGGTAAGGTAATCGAACGCGCCAAGCTTGAGCGCCTGCCGGGCCGTTTCGACGGTTGCGTGCGCGGTAAACACAATCGCATCGGTTTCGGGGTAGCGCTGCCGCAGCTCGTGCAGCAGCTCGATGCCACCCATTTCGGGCATTTGCAGGTCGGTAAATACCAGATCGTAGCGCGATTGCTCAAGCACGCCCAGCGCGACACGGCCATTTTCGGCTGCGACCACCTGGTAGCCATTCATGCGCAGCAGGCGCACACAGAAATCGCGGACATTTGTATCATCTTCAACAATCAGCACCCGCGTGGGTGTTGTATTCTGCTCTGGCTGAACAATCGTACTCATGAACTCTACCTCATTGTGCAACTCGCTACTAGGTATATCGCTATGCCAAAAGTGAGAGATACGCGCTGCGCTCGTATATCGCGAAATCGTCAGATTGCCGGCAGGCACACCGTAAATGTGCTGCCGCGCCATACCTGGCTCTGCACTTCCACACGGCCCCAGTGGTCTTGCGCAATCATATGCACCGCATACAAACCCAGCCCGAGCCCGCGTGAAATGCCTTTGTCGACTTTGGTGGTAAAGCCCGGCTCGAACACACGCGTCAGCAGATCGGGGCGGATGCCGCGGCCAGTGTCGGAAATCGTCACCCGCACCCACTCGTTTTGCTCGGCAACGCCAATGCCAAGCTGGCGCTGATCGCTGGTGCTCATAGCTTCGATGGCGTTTTGCAGCAGCTCAAGGAATGCCTGCTCGAGCTGGCCGGCCTGCCCAAGCACCATTGGCATCACCGCTGGCAGATCGAGCGTGAGCTGAATGCCGCCTTCGTTGACGCGGTTGCGCAGCAGGCCCAGCGCCTCGTTCAGCGGCTGGTCGATTGGCAGCGGGATCTTGCCGCCTGAGGATGGCTGCGCAAAGCGCAGAAAGCGCTCGACCAGGGCCGCAATGCGCTGACCTTCCACCATGATGTGGGAAATATCGTCGCGGGCGGCCTCTGGCAGGTCCTGGTTGCGCAGCAGCAAGTGCGTATAGCCCAGAATGGTGGTGAGTGGGTTGTTGATCTCGTGCGCCACGCCTGCGGCCAGGTCGTTCACCACCGCCAGCCGCGACGAAAGCAGCAGATCGTGCTCAGCAATGATTTCTGTTTCGGAAGCAGGTGCCAGCGCGCGTGCGCCGCGGTGCTTCATCGCCACTGCCGCAAGCTGCCCCAGCAACTGAAGCAGCGTAACATCGGCCCCCGCGAAAGCCGCCAGTGCCGGCGATTGCAGGTCGATAATGCCCAGGCTCTGCTCGCCAGCTACAATTGGAATAATCAGCTGCGAGCGCGTGCTCGCCAGCGCCGGCAGCACCTGCGGGTCGTGCTCGATATCGTCGGAGCGAACCGGCGCGCGCTCGCGAAATGCGCGTCCGCTCAGGCCATGCTCAAGGCTCGGCGGGATTTGCTGCACCAGCACGGCTTCCTCGGGGCTATAGCCGCGCCGCGCCAGCATCACCGCGCGCCCCTGATTGTTTGCGAAAATACAGCTGTGGCTCGCCTTCGTAAGCTCGATCGACGTATCGACAATCAGCGCCAGCGCCGAGGCCTGGTCGGGCGCGTGGCGAATGCGGGCGTCGAGATCGAGCAGTTGCTCCTGTTGGGTTTGTGTTGCCTGCCAGCGGGCAAGCCAGTGCAGGGTTTGCGCTGCCTGAAGCATCACCGCATGTGCGCTCAATGCGCTGCCGCCATCGAACTCGCCCAGCAAACTGATATAGCCATAGACAATTTTGTTTGCGGCCAGGGGTAATGCAAGCCAATCGCGGCCTGAGCCAGGCGTCGGCAGACCCGCCAACGAACGCAGCGCTAACACGGGTTCGTGTGTTAGCGCCAGCTGTTCCAAAAAAGGTGTAAACGAAGGGGATGATTCAACAAGCGCAGGAAGCGCGGGGGTGCCATATTGGGCATGGATGGTGATACCCGCGTTGTTGCGGGCGAGCACGGCAATTCCGCTACAGCCCAGCACCTCGTGCAGCGTGGCCACGAGCTGCTCATAAATAGCGCTGCGTTCTGGCTCCATGGTGAACAGCACTGCGGGCGAAAACAAACCATGGCCTTCGACAGCCACTTATGCAGCCAGCAGTGTGCGCATCACGCTACGCCGGGCGCGCGCGGCTTTCGAAGAACAGGCGCACGCGGCGCTCAAGCTCTTCGAAATCAAACGGCTTGGCCAGGTAATCGTTCGCGCCAATGCGGCGCGCCTGCTTCTCGGTGTCGGGGGTGCCGAACGCCGTGATCAGGATGACATACACATCGTTATAATCG
Organism: Kouleothrix sp. 19917; assembly: GCF_057073505.1. Taxonomy (NCBI): domain Bacteria; kingdom Bacillati; phylum Chloroflexota; class Chloroflexia; order Chloroflexales; family Roseiflexaceae; genus Kouleothrix; species Kouleothrix sp. 19917. The sequence continues at coordinate 4,738,032 of NZ_CP097099.1, read as the reverse complement.
CGGCGAATCGCCTGAATCAATTCCATGCCATCCATGCGCGGCATGTTCATGTCAGTAATAACAAGATCGCAGTGATTTTTCGCTAACTGCTCAAGGGCGGCAACGCCATCTTCGGCTTCGAGCACCGGGTAGCCGCCATTTGTTAACATAAATTTATAGAGTCTGCGGGTCGCGGCATCATCCTCAACAATCAAAACTTGTGGGGTGCTACCATTGGTTACGGCCGGGCTGGTCGGCAATGACATGGGAAGACCTCCGTATCCTTATGAACACATAACTATTTGGGCGATTTCACTGTGAGGCGGCCGCATTCAGACTGTACTTGTACGCATAGACCTGATGCAGATATTGCCTATTTTACCACATGTGAACGAAATCTCGACAGTAAAGTTACGTATTTCGTGCATGGGTGACGTATCTGTAATCGGGCTGTCATGTGCTCAGGGCGGGGTGCAAAGCTCAGCGATAGGCCGCCAGATCGCGCTCCTCAATTGTTGGCATAAAGCGCGACATTTCAACCATCTTGAAGATTTTCTGATGGTGTGGGCTGACGTTCATTGCGAACAATTTGTTGCCAGCTTTGCGCGCCGAAACAACAAACTTGAGCAAGGCCGAAATACCAGCAGAATTGATAAACGCGACATTGGCAAAATCCAGCACGGTGATCGGCCGCATCGCCGAAATTGTGGCGCTGGCTTCGATTGCCGCAGCTGAGTTCGTATCTACACTGGTTGTCAGGATATGCAGAACTGCAACATCGCCAAATTCTTCGCGGCGAATCACATCATTGCTTGTTCGTTCGTTATTAGTCATGTGATCGCTCCTCCCGATAAAGCCGCAGGGTCATAATCGTACCATGCTGCGACGAGCGAACTTCATAATCGTCAACCAGGGCACTCATCAAATACATGCCAAAGCCGCGATGCATGCCGCTGTCTAAATTTTGTTCTTCAACAATACGCCGCGAAAAATCGGGCTGCTCGACACCACTGCCCTGATCGCTGATTCGCACTTCCAGCTTGTCGTTGTCGAGCATAAAGGTCACTTCAACCAGCTTTGTGCTTTCACGATGGTTGCCATGATCAATTGCGTTATTGACGGCTTCGCTCACGGCGAGCTTCAGGTCTTCCAGGCGCTCGGGCGTCAAGCCGAGCACTTGCCCAATCTCACTGGCGCTTGCGCGCACCACGCGCTCAAACAGGGGGTCGGAAGGAATATGAACCAGCACCTGTTCCATGCGTATTGTCCTTTATAAAGCAGTATGCCGGGATGTCATACCATATGCTCAGGAAGAAGCGCGCCCGGCGCTGAGCAAAGCAGGCCGCATTCCCGCGCCGCTTGCGCGCCCGGCACGCGCGCGCGCCTGCTGCGAACGCTGCGCGCCGCTGCTCTGCTCTGCTTGCCGCTGCAGGTGGTCGTAGCGGCGCAGGTAGGCTTTGCCAAGCGATGTATTGCCAAGCTGCAGGTAGGCTGCGCCCAGGTAATACAGCGATTGAGTGTGCTGCGGGTTGCGCCGGAGCACTTTTTCGAAGAGCGGAACGGCGAGCCCAGGCTCCATCAGCTCTTTGTAGCACACGCCCAGCATAAAATTCGTTTCGACATCTTCTGGCCAATAGTGTAGCACATGCTCGAATTGTTGGGCGGCCAGGTCAAAACGCTCGCGGCGCACATACATGTAGCCCAGGTCGTAGCGCAGCGAATGGGCATCGGGCGCGAGTTCGACGGCTTTGCGCCATGCTGCGAGCGCCCAGTTTTCATGCCCGGTCAGGTTGTACATAAAGCCAAGCAGGTAGTGCGCCTGCGGGTCGCGCGGCAGCAGCTGCACGGCGCGCTCGAATGCGCGTGTGGCTGGGGCATTTCGGCCCATGTCGTACAGCAGCTTGCCCATGTTCAGGAAGAGCTTGCCCTGCTGAGGGTAGAGTTTGGCGCACTCGAATAATACCAAATACGCTTCGCGCAGCTTGCGCTGCAGCTTGTAGATCGCGCTCAGGCGAATGCGCGCATCGGCGTAATGCGGGTTGTGCGCGGGGATCTGGCTGTATTCGTCGAGCGCTTGTTCGAGCTTGCGTGCGCGCGCCAGCAGGTTGCCAAGCATGTAGTGCGCGCGATACTCTTGCGGGCGCCATTGCAGCAGCGCGCGGTAAATGCGCTCGGCTTCTTCTTCATAACCCTGGTGCTTGAGGTCCTGGCTCAGGCGGTAGTACCACTGCGTCACTTCTTCTTCCGAGCGCATCACCAGGACTTCGTCCTGCACTTCGGGCGAAATAAAGGTTGGTTCGACGCGCAGGGCCTCGGTGAAGCAGCGCTGGGCCAGCTCGTGCGCGCCGTGGTCCTGGTGCATCAGGCCCATGTAGTAGCGCGGCTCGGCGGCCTGCGGCCGCGCATTACACGCCTGATCGTAGTGAATATACGCGCGCCCGGCGTCGTCGAGCCGCTGGTAGCAGCGCCCCAGCGAGAAATGCGCCTCGTACAGGCGTGGGTTGTGCTCAAGCGCTTCCTTCAGGGCGGCAATCGCCCGGTCGATCTGGCCGCGCGAGGCAAACGCCACCCCAAGGTTGTAGTGCGCCTCGGCCAGTTCCGGGTCGGTCTGCACTGCTTCCAGGTACTCGCGCAGCGCGCCTTCCCAATCTTCCTGAAACGCCAGCGCGTTCCCAATGTAGAGGTAGATAATTGCGCGCTCGCGGTCGAAGATCTGAGCTTGCTCTTCGCCCTCGACATAGGCAGCAATCAGGGCGGCCTTGAAATGCTCGATCGCGTCGCTGTAGGCTGCACGCAAATAGGCGCGAATACCCTGGCTAAACGCCGCGCCAAGCCGCGTGCCGGCCATGAATCGCTCGCTCCCACTGAAGGTGTCGAGGTCGAGCGGCATGAAATTAAGGGGTTCATTGGTCGTCATAGAGTCGCTCCCTGGCGACGCGTGTGGTTCCGCCAGTCATTCGTATCCAACAGGGTTGTGTTTAGCTCCAATGGCCACGTGGCCCCGCATCATTCCCCACCCAAACGATATTCTTCCAGAGCCAGCCGCAGCTGTGCCTGCAGCTCGCGGGCAAAGCCGCGCCCAAAGCGGCTTTGCACCTGGCCGATCAGCAGTGGCAGGCGTTCGGCCCAGTGCGCCGCGCTTGCCCCCGTGCCGCCCAGATCAAGCGTTTGCCACAGTTCAGCGGCGCGCTCTGCGCCCAGCACATCATCGGCAATGCTGCGCAGTTCGGCCCCGGGGTCGGCCAGCCGCCGCCGAATTACGACCATGGTAATGTCGTCGGCTTGCTGGTGGCCATTCCAGGCACGCAGCTCTTGCAGCAGCGCCGCCACCAGCGCGCGCGGCTTCAGGTGTGCATGGGCGCGCAGCATGTGCTCCAGGCGGCTGTAGCTGTAAATTTCGCCTTCTGGTGGCCCGGCCTCAACCACGCCGTCGGTGTAGAGTACGACGGTATTGCCCGGCTCGATGCACGTGTGTGCTTCTTCGTACTGGCCCTCATCATCGACGCCGAGTGGTAGCCCGGAAAGCTCAAGCTCGGAAACTTGCCCACTCATAATAATCGGGTAGTTGTGCCCGGCATTCGCCAGCCAGAGATCGCCACGCAGCGTGTCGAGCTTGGCGTAGAGCATGGTGACCATTCCCTGCGGGATCTCGGACATGATACCGCTATTGGTTGCCGCAAGGGTTATGCCAGGGCCTTCATCGCGCCGGGCCGCGTGGCGAAAAACCGTGCGCGCCACTGCCATGCGTAACGCTGCGGGCAAGCCCTTCCCCGAAACATCGCCAATCATGATGCCATGCCATCCATTCGCCATTGGCAGAAAATCATACAGGTCGCCGCCCAGATCGTGCGCCGGGAGCGAGATCGCGCTGATTTCCCAGCCGGGCAGGCGTGGCACCGCTTCGAGCAGCAAGCCTTGCTGAATATCGCGCGCCAATCGCAGATCATGCTCGATCTCGGCCTGGCGGCGTAATTCTTCCATGCTTGGTGCGGGCGCAGCAGGTGCTGGCACAGGTTGGGCTTTTCGCACCGTTCGGCGCTGCGCAGCATGAGCGAATAAGCTCGCAGGTAGTCGACGTTTTAGAGCAAGAGAGTACTTTGACATATACTAGTGTAGATAGTAAAGGGGCTTTACGCCCCTGGTTTACTCGATATCGAGCGCGATATAGATTCGATATGCCGCTGGCACGTTTCAGCGAGCCAACTCACCGCCACCCCATCTAATAATTCTCCGGGCGGGTGTTTTTGCAGCTTTTGCAGTGTATTGCGATATTCATGTAGAGCTTTTTCTGCGCGCCCGGCCTGCCGGTATGCCTCAGCTAAGTGATACGAGACAATTGGCGCATCGCGATTCAGGTAGCGGGCGCGCTCGAGCTGCTGAATGGCGGCGAGCCACTGGCCCTGGCGGCTGGCAATCAGTCCCAGCAGCAGGTAGGCATCGTGGTGCAGCGCATCCATTTCAATCGCGCGCTGCACTTCGGCGCTCGCCAAATCGAGATCGCCACGGTCGGCGTGCACGCGCGCAATTAAAGTCAGTGCTTCGGGCACAATTGCCGAGCGCAAAGGAATATGGCGCAACACCTCCAGGGCTTCATCGTAGTGGCCGGCGTGCAGCAATTCAGAGCCGCGCGTCAGCAGCGCGCGATCACTGGCCGGCGTCATGTGGCCTGCCCGCCCGCCCGCGAGCGGCGCTGCTATGGGGGCGCGCTGTGCCGGCGGCTGAGCCAATGCGCCCGTTTTGTTGCGGCGCGCCTGGGGCGCGGGCGCTGGCCCCAAAGGCCGGGCCGATTGCGTGTGTCCTTTCGAATAAACGTATGCGCCAGCAACTTCTCGCGTCGAAAAATGTTCGAATACGTTCCAAAGTGTTTCCGAAAAACCCAGGAAAAGCAGCCCACCTGTGGGCAGGCACTCATAAAAGCGCGCAATCAGTGCCTGGCAGGTTTTGAGCTGAAAGTAGATCGTCACATTCTGGCAAAAGATGATATCTATTCCCTGCGTAATTGCCGGGAACGGCTCCAACAGGTTTAATTGTTCGAAACGCACCAGTGAGCGCACGGAATCGCCAACCGCATAATCGTTTGCGATCGGGGTAAAATAGCGATCAAGCTGTTCTGGCGTGATATTTTGAAGCGTTCGGCCGCGATACAGGCCAGCGCGTGCTTTCTGCAAGGCTGGTTCGCTCAGGTCGGTTGCGAGAATTTCTACCGGGCGGGGAAGCGGCTGGCCGAGTGTTTCTAATGCGGCAATTGCCAATGAATATGGTTCTTCGCCAGTGGCGCAGCCAGCGCTCCAGATGCGCAGTGGTGCGCCAGCGGGCTTGCGCGCATGAAGCTCGGGCAGAAGTTGCTGGCGCAATGCCTGAAAGTGCGGCCCGTTGCGGAAAAACATTGTCTCGTGATTGAGCACCAGTTCAGCGAGGCGCGCAAGTTCGGCCGCGCCTTGCGGCATGCCAATTCGCCGCTGGTAGGCCGCGAGCGTGTCGCCGGTGGCTGCCAGGCGCCGCGCCACCGACTGTTCAAGCAGGCGCTGCCGCGCGTGGTCGAGGAAAACGCCACTGTAGCGTGCCAGCGCATCGCGGAAGAACAGAAACACTTCAGGCGAAAACGCTGCCGCAGACTTGGGTGGCCCTGCGTCGGACGATTCACTTGGCTTGGCGTGGCGGTTCATAGGCTATCTCGCGCATCCAGCGCAACAGGTGCGCGCATCTGGCGGCTAACCACTTCAATCAGGCGCGCAGCGATGGCATGGGCGGGCAATACATCGCACGCTGCGCCAAGGTGAATTGCCGCGCGTGGCATGCCAAAAATCGTGCTGGTGGCTTCGTCCTGCGCAATGGTGTAGCCCCCGGCGCGCTTGATCGTGAGCATGCCGTATGCGCCATCGCGGCCCATGCCAGTGAGCAGCACGCCAATCGCCCGTGCGCCAAACATCTCGGCGGCGGCCTGCATCGAAATGTCGATCGAGGGGCGTTGCAGCAGCAGCGGGTTATCGCTCAGGTGCACTTTACGCTCGGCCGTGATCAGCAAGTCGGTTTGGTCGGGGGCGATCAGTGCAGTACAAGGCAGCAGTTCCTGGCCTTCCTGGGCTAGCCGCACCGGCAGCGAGCTGCTGTAGCTCAGCCATTCGGCCATGCCGCTGCTAAACCCGGCAGCAATATGCTGAACCACCAGGACAGTCGCCGGAAAATCCTTCGGCAAGGCGCTAATGATCTGGTTCACGATGCGCGGACCGCCAGTGCTGGCCCCAATAACCACCAGCGGGAAAGGTGGCAGTGGGCCGAGACGCGGCTGCGGCAGCACTGCTGGCATTTTTTCGGGCGGCAGGGGCGGCGGCACAACCGCAACGACCTCGCGCCGCGATTCTGGGTTGCTGCGGCGGCGCCCGCGCAGGTGCGTAACGACTTTGACGCGTGCAAGCACCTTGATGCGCTGAATAAGCATCTGGCCGGCTCGCGCCAGCTGGGCCTGATCGCGACCAGCTGGCTTTTCAAATACTTCAAGTGCGCCAGCGGCGAGCATTTTGAACGTAATATCAATGTCGTAGCGCTCAAGCGAAGAGGTGACGACAAGAATCGGCGTCGGGCTGTGCGCCATCAGGTATTCGGTCGCTTCAAGACCATCCATCACTGGCATGCGCACGTCCATGGTCACGATATCGGGCCGGAGTTCTTCGACCAGCGCGATGGCTTCGCGGCCATTGCGCGCTTTGCCAACGACCTTAAGCGCCGGGTCCTGCTCGAGCAGGCCAGCAATCACTTGCCGCATCAGCGCGGAGTCGTCAACAATAAGAATGCGAATTGATTCGCTCATGGGTGCCTGTTTCGAAATTGTCGTGCTAATGTGCCTGCGTGCCGGCTTTGAAGCGACGGTTAGCTATTGCCGAGGGTTCACCCCCGGCTTCGATATGGATGCCGAGCCGTACTCTGGCGCATGAACGCCAGGCCAACAACTCACTGCATTTCAAGAATATGCTTGACGCGATTGGGTAAATTGAGCAGGTCGATATCTTTGTTAAGATAATCGTCCACGCCAGCTTCAAAGGCGGCGTGCTTATCATCACTCGATGTTAACATGATTATACGCAATTCATCGAGGGCTGGATTGTCGCGCAGCCGGCGGCATACTTCATAGCCGTCGATACCTGGCATCTGCACATCCAGTACCATCAGATCAGGCATTTCTTCTGCTATTTTTTCGAGCGCTTCCTCGCCGCTGTGGGCCAGGCGCACGTCGTAGCCATACATGCTCAGCCGCATTTTCACAATATCGGTCACCAGCTTGCTATCATCAACGACAAGAATTTTTTCGGACATTGGATGCTCCAGTGGGTGAGGCGAAACAATTTTCGCCCCAGCGTGAAGGGTGGTTATGCAAGAAGCTGCTGGACTGTTTCAAGCAAGCTATTTTGGTTGAACTGGCTTTTTACAATATACGCCTGCGCGCCAACCTCGAGCCCACGCCGGCGATGCGCTTCAGAGGCGAGGCTGGTGACAATAATAACGGGCAGATCGGCTAAGCCCAGTTCAGTTCGAATCGTATTTGTGAGCAAAAATCCGTCGATACGCGGCATTTCAACATCGCTCACAACTAGATCGTAGGATTCGCCCCGCAGTTTGTCAAGGGCATCGAAGCCATCAATTGCGGTTGTTACCTGGTAGCCGGCCGATTGCAGGATCGAGCGAATTAGCTCGCGTGTGGTGAAGGAATCGTCGGCCACCAGCAGGTGCGCCTGGCGGCGCTGAGAAACGCGCTCGGCGGGCGGGGCGGTGAGTGTCATGCCACGCGCAGTGTGCAGCAATTCGCTCGGGTTGATGAGCAGGATCAGCCGACCATCGCCAAGCTGAATCGCGCCGCTGAAACGGCGCTGCTTTTCGAGCAGTGGCCCGAGCGGTTTCACCACAACTTCGCGCTCGTCGATCAGGCGGTCGACCAGCACCGCCAGCGGGCGCTGCGTGCCAACCAGCACAGCGGGCATGCGCTGCCGCGTGGGCAGCAGGCGTGCCCCACCAACATCGAGCAGATCGGCCAGGCGCAGCAGCGAGGCGAGCCGGCCATTGTGCGGCAGCATGGCGCGCCCTTCGACGGTTTGCAGGCGCTCGGCATAGACCCAGGTGCTGCCCTGGCAGCCCGAGGCGGGCAACGCAAACAGTTGCTCGCCAACTTCCACCAGCAGCACCCGCGTGGTCATCAGCGTGAGGGGGAGCGAGAGCGTGATCGTCGTGCCGTGCCCGGGTGATGATTCGATCTGTACCTGCCCGCCCAGCTCGATGATATTCGTTCGCACCACATCCATGCCCACGCCGCGTCCCGAAATATCGGTGATCATCTGGGCGGTGCTGAAGCCGGGCAGAAAGATCAGATCGAGTGCTTCCTGATCGGTCAGGGCGGCGGCCATCTCGGGGGCAAAAAGATTTTTCCGCACCGCTGCCTCGCGCATGCTCGCAGGCGACATGCCGCGCCCGTCGTCGTGCACGCGCACCTGGGCAAACGCGCCCATTGCCTGCGCGCTTACGCGGATTGTGCCTTTGCGCGGTTTGCCCTTCTGCTCGCGCAGATCGGGCACTTCAATGCCATGATCGACGGCATTGCGGATGAGGTGCAGCAGCGGGTCGTTCAGCGCCTCGATGATTTTGCGATCCAGCTCGGTGGTTTCACCCTCGAGCACAAGCTCGATTTCCTTGCTGGTTTCATGCGCAAGTTCGCGAACCGCGCGCGGCAGGGTGGCAAAAACCGTTGAAATTGGCAGCAGGCGCGCCGACATTACTTCCTGCTCAAGATCTTCGATGATTTGGTTGGTTTGGTTGACGTGCTGGCCAAATCGTTCGGTGTGCGCGCGAAGCAGGCGGGTTGCGCGCTCGCCCGTATTCAGCGCAGTGTTGAGATGTTTATCCAGCATTTCGCGCTGCAATGCTGAAAAGCGCAGCTGCTTCAGCTCGCGCTCCAGGCCAACGAGTGCCCGCTCTTGCTGCACAACAAGGTCGAGAATATCGTGCATCGTCTGGCTGTGCGAAACCTGAACCTGGCGGCCAACCGCGAGCTCGCCAGCAAGATTGAGCAGGCGATCAAGCCGGTCGACGCGCACGCGGATGGTCTGGCGTGCCGGGCCGCGCGCCGCGCGCGCAGCAGTGTTTGCTTCGGGCAGGGGCGGGCTTGGCGGGGTGTCGGCTGGGCGCGGTGCTGGCAGTTCTGTGGCGAGTTCAGCGCGGGTGCCACGGCCAAGCGTGCGCGCCATTTCTTCAGCGTCAATTTCTGAAGCGCGACCCTCGACGCCGGCATTCACAAGCTCAAGAATGGCGTCGCCGCCGCGCAGCAAGTCGTCGGCGAGGGTGCGATCAAGCTCGCGGCGCCCTTCGCGCACCGCGCCAAGAATATGCTCGCAGGTGTGCGCCAGACGCCCAGCCGCCTCGAAGCCCAGCAGGCGTGCCGAGCCTTTGATCGTGTGCATAGCGCGGAAGATCGCGTCGATATGCGCGCGGCGGGCTGGGTCGTCGGCGGCGAGCGGCTCAAGCGCCAGCAGGCCTTCGTTCAGCACGCGCACATTTTCGGCGGTTTCGTCGCGAAACTGGTTGTAGAATGACGTAAGATCCACGGCTATGTCATTCCATTATTGCCAGCAATCGCGCGCATGCGGCGGTCGATTGCGGCCATTTCGGCGTCTGTTGAGCTGTTGTGCGTCTCGTCGTATACCAGGCCGTGCAGGCGCTCGGCAATGGCCGTAAGCATCTGGGCCGATTCGGCCATTTGCCGCGAGCCTGCTGCCGTCTGGCGGGCCACGTCGGCGATTTCGCGCATGGTTTCAACCACCTGCTCGCTGGCGCTTTGCTGCTGCGCGGTTGCCAGGCTGATCTCGCCGCTGCTTTGCGCTGTGCGCTCGGCCACCATCACAATCGCGTTCATCACCTCGCCGGCGCTGTGCGCAAGCTCAACGCCCTGCTCGACTTCCTTGCCACCTTCTTCCGCCGCCAGCACCGCCGAGTTCGTGGCTTGCTGAATTTCGGCGATCACACCCTTCACTTCCTTGGCGGCGGCGAGCGCGCGATTCGCCAGGCTCTTGACTTCAGCAGCGACGACCGCGAAACGGCGGCCGTGCTCGCCCGCGCCTGCGGCTTCGATCGCGGCGTTGAGCGCCAGCAGATGCGTTTCGTCAGAAAGATCGTTGATCAGGTCGATGATTTCGCCAATTTGCTGCGAGCGCTCGCCCAGGTTCAGCACGCGCGATGAAACATCGCGCATGCGCCCGCGAATACGCTCCATTGCCTGAATGCTGTTGTCAACTGCGTCCTGGCCTTCGCTCAGGTTTTCGAGCGTTTGGCGCGATGCATCGGCAACCTGCTCGGCGGCAATTGCAATCTGGCGGGCGGTCGATCCTAATTCTTCGATGGTGGTGCTGACCTGCGACACCGCGCTGGCTTGCTCGGTTGCGCCACTGGCCTGCTGGTGCGATGCGGCAAGAAGTTCGGCGGCGGCGGTGGAAAGCTCGCTGCCAAGCTCGATTTGCTGAATATTCTTTTCGAGCAGTTTCTGGTTTGATTGAAACAACGCATCGGCCTGCGCGCCGGCCTGATCGGCAAAATGCGCGGTGCTGCTGGCCCACACCATCGCAAGGTAGGCCATCAGCGCGCCGATCGACGCAAAGGCCACCAGCTCCAGTATGTCGTTGCTCAGCCCGCGCAACTCGATCATGGGGGTGAGGATGTTCAAGCCCTGAAGCACCACAATCGTGCCATAGCACAGCACCGAAACAGCAAACAGGCGAAGGCTGTCGCGGCCGCGCCCAAACAGCCCGCCGGCAGTGATTGGCACAAAATAAAAGAGCGCAAGCGGGCTGGATGCGCCACCAACAAGGTATACGGCGATGGTAATAAATGCAACAGCGGAGTAGAGAAACACAACGGTTGCCAGCTGATACATGTTCTGGCGAAGCAGCCAGAGCGTTGCTATGGTGAATGCGGCGTCCAGCACGAGCAGAAAGATCACAACACCATTCAATAGTGGCGCGGGCAGGGCGCTGAACACATTGAGCAGCAATAGCATCAGGCTGCCTACGGCTGCGGCCGCACCCAGGCTGATAGCGCTGCGCCCAAGCAACTGGCTGCGCTCGTGCTCACTATTTGAGCTGCTTGCGATGGTGCGCGCAAGGCGATTTGAATTAGAACCCTGAGACATATGGCGTACTACCTTTGGTATCGGCGGCTGACGGCGGGGAATGCACTGCGCTGCGGGCAATGGCAAGAATGTCGAGAAGAACGATAAGCTGTTCGCTCTGGCGCAGAACGCCAATGGCCCAGGGCTGCTGCAAGTGCTCGCTCAGCAAGAGCGGCAGCGGCTCGGCAGCCTCGGCATCGACAAACGTGTCGACGGTGTCGACCAGAAACGCGACATAGCGGCGGCGAATCGAAACAACCAGGGCATGGCGTCGCCGCTTGGTGCTCTGGTCGGCTGGGTCGAGCAGCGGGCCAAGTTCCACGTCGAGGCAGGGGCGGTCGAAGGCACCGGGGGCGCGCAGCTGCGCCAGATCGGCGATCAGGCGCATGGAAGCAATATCACGACGGCGCACGGCGTAGTGGCGGCAGGCGGTTTGAATTATCAGCAGCGGATCGGCCGTCATAGTATCTCAAGCGCGCACGCTGGCGATGAGCTCTGCAAGATCGAGCAAAGGGACAAGCTGTTCGCCGGCGTGAACGAGGCCGCGCAGAAAGCGCGCGCGAGCGGGATCGAGCGCGACTGGCAGCGGCTCAATCGTTTCAAGGTCGATCGCGGCGAGATCGTGCACCGCTTCGACAAGTAAAGCCAGATCGATATCGTTGTGCGCAATAATCACCAGGCGGGTAGCGCGGCTCACGGGCGGCGCTGCCAGGCCAAGCAGTGGGTAGGCGTTTACAATCGGCAGGATCTGGCCGCGCTGGCTGAGAATACCTGGCAGGATTGGCGGCGCACCCGGCACCGGCGTGTACTCACGGTAGCGAATAACTTCACGCACGCTGCTCGACGGGAGGGCGTATGTTTCGCCGCCCAGCGAGATCAGCAGCGTGTCGAGGGGCGCGGCGGGCGGCAGGTGTGTTGCGCTCGTCGTCAAGGTAGATCTACCTCTTCAGACAGCCGGAAACGTTACTGGCAGGATACTACGGAAACAATGGCAAGGTCAAGCCTAACAGTGGTACTGGGGTATTCAATTCAGCAGTACTCAACGACACAGGCTCGGGAAGCGCGTTTTATTTTTGCAGCGCCGGCAGATTTGACGTTCAGGAAACGATCTTCTATCATGCAGGGCGCGAAGCAGCAGGGAACAGGCTTACCATGCGAATTGCGATTACTGGCGCAAACGGCCAGCTTGGGCAGGCGCTTCAGCGCCAGCTCGGCCCGGCGCACGATCTTGTTGCGCTCGGCCACGCCGAGCTGGAACTCGGTTCCCCAACCTGTGTGGCGCAGCTTGTCGCTACCGGCGCCGACCTGGTGATACACCCCGCCGCCTATACCAATGTGGATGGATGCGCGCGCGACCCCGAGCTGGCCTTTCGGGTGAATGGCCTGGGCACGCAGTATGTCGCGCTGGCCTGCCGCGAACTGGGCGCGCCACTCGTGTATATCAGCACTAACGAGGTGTTCGACGGGGCAGGAACAAGCCCGTACTTCGAGTATGATCGCGCCGCGCCGATTAATGCCTACGGGCGCTCGAAGTGGGCCGGCGAGCAGGCCGTGCGCGAGCTGCTGGATCGCTTCTACATTGTGCGGGTGGCGTGGCTGTTTGGCGGCGAGCGCAATTTTGTGCGCACCATTCTGCGCATGGCCGCCGAGCGCGAGCGGCTGGCGCTGGTTGCGGATGAAGTGGGCAGCCCGACCTACGCGCCCGATGTGGCGGCTGGCATCGCCCAGCTAATCGAAACGCCTTTCTACGGCACCTATCATCTGGTCAACAGCGGGCATTGCTCGCGCTACGAGTTTGCCGCCGAAATTGTGCGCCAGGCCGGCTTCCGCACCGCGCTCGACCCGATTGGGCTGGCCGACTACAAGCGCGACAGCGTGGTGCCGCCATTCACCCCGCTGGCGAACCTGGCTGCGGCGGCGCTGGGTATTCAGCTGCGGCCCTGGCAGGCAGCGCTGGCCGAAAATATTGCAGGCATTCAGCAGGGCGCGCTTTCGAGCCCAAGCACATCATGATCGACATCATTATCCCAAACTATAATGGGGCCGCGTTTCTGCCCACCTGTCTGGAGGCATTGCGCCGCCAGACGCGCCGCGATTTCTGCGTGGTGGTGGTCGACGACGGCTCGACCGACGATTCGTGTGAGCTGCTGCGCCGCCACTACCCCGAGGTGCAGGTGATTGCGCTGCAGCAGAACCGTGGGCTGGCCGTGGCGGTCAACGCCGCGTTTGACGCGACCGGTGGCGAATATGTGGTGCTGCTGAACAACGACACCGAAGTGCAGCCGCGCTGGCTCGAGCAGCTTGTGGGCGCGCTGGATCGCTACCCCGAATACGCCTTTGCCGCCAGCAAGCTCATGCTGTTCGACCGGCGCGAGTTCATTCACTCGGCGGGCGATTTTTACCGCACCGATGGCGTGCCGGGCAACCGGGGCGTGTGGCAGCACGACGCGCCACAGTTTTCGGTGATGCAGGAAGTGTTTGGCCCGTGCGCTGGCGCGGCTGCCTACCGCCGCGAGGCGCTTGAGGCGCTGAGCGAGCGCGGCAAAGTGCTCGACGAAGACCTGGTGATGTACTGCGAAGATGTTGACCTGAACCTGCGCGCGCGGCTGCGTGGCTTGCGAACCGTGTTTGTGCCACAGGCGGTGGTGTATCATCGTTTGAGCGCAACCGGCGGCGGCAAGCTGGCCAGCTACTACTGTGGGCGCAACTTCATTCTGGTGTGGGCGAAGAACATGCCCGGCGCGCTGATCCGCCGCAATTGGCCGCGCTTTCTTCTGGCGCAGCTGCGCTTCACCGCTGCGGCGCTGCTGCATGTACGTGAAGAAGCTGCGCGCGCGCGGCTGCGCGGCCAGCTGGCCGGCATTGTTGCCCTGCCGCTCTTTCTGCGCAAGCGCCTGAACCGTTTTGCGCACGCTGCGACGCCGGAGCTGGCGTCGACCTTAACCTCGTAAGGAGCCCGCCGTGAGTTTCCGCTCTGAACCGCTGTTCTTGTCGGTGGTTGTGCCGGCCTATAATGAAGAGCTGCGTCTGCCCGACACACTGGCCCAGATTCTTGGCTACCTTGAGCAGCAGCAATTCGCGTTCGAGGTTATTGTGGCCGACGACGGCAGCACCGACAGCACAGCGGCAATTGTGAATACGATGGCGGCCCAGCACCCTGGCCTGCGCCTGCTCTCACTCGATCATCGTGGGAAGGGCTTTGCTGTGCGGGCGGGCGCGCTCGACGCGAGCGGCGAGTATGTGCTGCTGTGCGATGCCGACCTGGCCGTGCCGATTGAGGAGTGGGAAACGCTCTATGGCTGGCTCAGCCAGGGCTACGAAGTGGCAATTGGCTCGCGCGAGGGGTTAGGCGCGCACCGTCTGGGCGAGCCGTGGTATCGCCACCTGATGGGGCGCGTGTTCAACCTGATCGTGCAGGCGGTGGCGGTCGGCGGCATTCAGGATACTCAATGTGGCTTCAAAGCCCTGCGCGGCGACGTGGCGCACGACCTGTTTCAGCGCGCGCAGGTGTATGGCGAACATGCGCCCACCGTGCAGGGCGCGGCCGTCACGGCTTATGATGTCGAGCTGCTGTTTCTGGCGCGGCGGCGCGGCTTCCGCATTGCCGAAGTGCCGGTGATGTGGCGCTACGGCACGGAAACCAAAGTCAGCCCGCTGCGCGACTCGTGGCGCAATTTGCGCGATGTGCTTACCGTGCGCTGGTATGCGCTGCGCGGCCGCTATCACGGCCTGAACACGCCCCTGCCAATGGCGGTGGAGAAAAGCGCCCAGCGCGGCGGGTGAGAGGAGAATCGATGACTGATCAGCAACCTTCGCAGGAAGAATGGCGCGCGCTCTACCAGGCTGCGCAAGCATTTAAGGCCGCCGCGCCGTGGCAGTGGATGTACGATTCCGACATGTTTGGCGTGCAGAACCCGGAAGATGGCGAAATTGGCTACTGCTGCGTGATGGGCAACCTGGGCGAGCATTTTGCGCTGGGTGTGTATAAAGGCAGCCTGGGCCTGGCGGGCTACATGGCGCTGCAAACCGGCGCGTTTGGCGACGAGCCCGACCCAATGGCGGCAATCTTCTCGCAATCGTGCCTGATGGCGTCGTTTGAAGATCGCGAGTTCCTTAGCAAGCAGGATCTTGCGGTGATCAAGTCGCTGGGCCTGAAGTTTCGTGGGCGTAACGCCTGGACACAATTCCGCGACCACGCGCCCGGCTATTTCCCCTGGTACCTTACCGCAGCCCAGGCGCGCTTTCTGACGCTTGCCCTGCAGCAGGCCGTGCTGGTGGCGCAGCGCTTCGACGAAGATGCCGACTTGTTTGATCCGCCGACCGAAGGCAAGTTCTTTGTGCGCGTGCCCGAGCCGAGCGGCGATGGCCTGGTCTGGCACGATGCCTGGCTTGCGCCAGCCGAACCGAAGCAGCCGGAAGCCACACTCCCCGAACCCGATCTGGGCCGTGCAAAGCAGCTCAAGGCCCTGAAAAGCAGCCGCTCGGTGTGGGAAGCGGGTGTCGTGCCAGCCCCCACCCCCGTTCAGGAAGAACGCGACCAGCGCCCCTATTTCCCGCTCATGTCACTGTGGGTCGAGCATCGCAGCGGCATGGTGCTTGGCACACACCTTTCGAGCCCCGATCAGTATCGCGCTGATTTTCAAAATCAGTTTTTGGCCTTGGTTGAGCAGGTCGGCGTGCGCCCCAAGGAAGTGCGCGTTGGCGCCCCGCCGCCAATGCTGCTGCTCGCGCCGCTCGCCGATGTGTTAGGCGTGCGCCTCAAACAAGCCGACGAACTGCCCATGCTGGAAGAGGCATATGCCAGCCTGGTAGAGCATTTTGGTGGTTTTGAAGAAGAAGCCTGATCGGTTGCGAGCGCCCAGCCAGCAATACGTGCCGCCGCCAGGCCGGTGCAGAACCCCGCATGCTTATGCCAAATACGGATGATTACTTCTGTATTGTCATGCTGAGCGTAGCGAAGCATCTCTTGGCGCTGTTAAGCTGCTCGCCCTCAACCAACACTATCCCAATATGCCATAAACGCAAACCGAGAAGATACAGCGCCGCCCACACGAATTGATCGGGTGGGCGGCGCTGTATGCCAGAAGCGATGAGGCGCGAAGGCCGGCTATTGATTCTGCACCAGGCGCGCGCGCTCTTCGGGTGTGATCGGCTGGAACTGGCCTTCCTTGTTCAGGTAGACGATCTCCTCGTTCTTGACGTTCACAATCAGGTCCTGCGAGCCGTCGCGATTCAAATCCTGGAAGCGCAGCAGCACGGGCGTCTTGTCTTCGCCTGCGCCGAACAGGTAGGGGCCGGTGAGCGTGCGGATTTTGCTGGCATCGCCGCCCGGGATCTCGATCACCATCACCTGCCGGTTGAGGTTCATCGCGATAAAGTGCGAGGGCGTGCCTGCGCCGTCGTCGTGGCCCACCACTGCGTCGACCTGGTAGGTGCGCGTGGCGCCATAGCGGAAATCATCGACCTTGCTCTGCCCCCAGCTCATGACATTGCCCATGATCGCATAGATGGCGAGCAGGGCCAGCACGGCGGTGACGATATAGGCGAGCGTGTGGAACGAAATCGGCGGAACAGTGATCGACGCGCGCGGTGCGGCTGACCCGGTTCGAGTGGTGGTGTTGCGCATTTCTTGACTACGTACTGCCATTGCTGGGGCCTCCTTTGCCAGCTCCTATGCGATCCTGAGCAACCCGTCTGCCACCCGAACTGCTTGGCGTCAATCGCGGTTGTGTAAAACGTATGTTCTAATATCGGGTTGCGTGCAGTATATCAGAACATGTGTTTCACGTCAAGCTGAAATTTTGACGAATCCTGAACCAATTTGGCGCAGCACGCGAATCAGGCTTGGATCGGCGGCGGGGGATAGAGGCGCAATTTTCTGCTACTATGCGGGCAGTTTCGGGCTTCAGGTCGCTTCACGATGCCGGCGGCAATGCCTGCATTCGCGACCCTGCTTCGTACTACAGCTTCATGGAGCATTGTTTACCGCGCATGCGCGCGCCCGGCGGGCTGGGCCAATAGAATGATTTACACTTTGTGCGCCGAAGCACCCAGGCAAAGGAGCAAACTCTGTGGCGATTGTGAGTGAATCGAGCGCTGCTGTGCAGCCGCGCAGCCCGGCGCTCCGCCGCGCTGTGGTAAGGCTGGCGCTGCCTGCGGTGGGCGAGCAGATGCTGAACACGCTGGTGGGCTTGTCCGATACCTTTCTGGTCGGGCACCTCAACGCGCAGGCGAGCGCGCAGCTTGGCTATTCCAGCGCCGAGGCGTTAGCTGGCGTGGGCCTGGCCAGCCAGCTAATCTGGCTGATCACGGTGTGCTTTATGGCGGTGAGTGTCGGCTGCACGGCCATGATTGCGCGGGCGCGCGGCGCGGGCGACGACGCGCTGGCGAACCGGGTGCTGCGCCAGTCGCTGCTGGGCGGGCTGGCAATGGGCGTGCTGGCAACGCTGATTGGCGTGGGGCTGGCCCGGCCAATGCTGCAGGCGCTTGGCCCCGACGCGGGCGTGCTTGCGCGCGGCGTGCTGTTTTTGCAGATCGCGTCGAGTACATTTGCGCCGGCTGCGCTGCTGTTTATTGGCACGGCCGCGCTGCGTGGCGTGGGCGATACTCGCACGCCGCTGGTGGTGATGCTGGGCGTGAATGTCGTGAATATCGCGCTTTCGTGGCTGCTGATCAATGGCAACATGGGCGCGCCGGTGCTTGGTGTTGCGGGCTCGGCAATTGGCGCAGCGGTGGCGCGCGGCGGCGGCGGGCTGGTGCTGGTGGCTGTGCTGCTGCGCGGGCGCTCGGGGCTGCGGCTCGTGCCCGACATGCGCCCCGACTGGTCGCTGCTGAAGCGGCTGGCGCGTATTGGTGGGCCGAGTGGCGCCGAGCAATTGGTGTTTCAGGGCGCGCTGCTGATCTTTGTGAGCTTTGTGACTCAGCTTGGCACGGCCGCCTATGCCGCACACAATGTCGTGATCAGCATCGAGTCGCTGTCGTTCCTGCCCGGCCTGGGCTACGCCATTGCGGCCTCGGCGCTGGTGGGGCAGTATCTTGGCGCGGGCGAGCCCGACCTGGCGGAGGCGAGCACCTACGAGGCGCTGCGCCAGTGCGCCCTGCTGATGAGCCTGCTGGGAATGGGCATGATGCTGCTGCCGCATCAGCTGATTGCGCTGTTCGTGGCCGACCCGCAGGTGGCCGACGTGGGCGCGGGCGCGATGCGAATTGCCGGGGCCATGCAGCCCTTTCTGGCGCTGAGTTTTGTGGTGTCGGGCGGGCTGCGCGGCGCGGGCGACACGCGCTGGCCGCTGTACTCCAAGCTGGTGAGTACCTGGGGTGTGCGTCTGCCGCTCGTGCTGGCGCTGCTGGCGCTCGGCTGGGGCCTGAACGGCGTGTGGGTGGCGATGGGCAGCGATTTCGCGGTGCAGGCGCTGCTGGCGCTGTGGCAGTTTCGGCGTGGGCGCTGGAAGACGCTGGCGGTGTAGCCGACGACCGACGACCGACGACTGACGACCGCCTTTTTACCGCAAAGAGCGCAAAGGGCGCGAAGGGGTTGTGAGGTTTGCAGGTTTCAGGTCTCGGTTCTCGGTCTGGGCGTGTAGCAATACGCCCTTCAGTCTGGGCGTATAGCAATACGCCCTTCAGCGGTTCTGTGGTTCTCGGTTCTGCACTCACAGGCCTAGCGCGGCCATTTGCTGCTCGGCGCGCACACGCCACGCCGATGCCGGCGCGCTGTCGGCGGCGTGGATGAGCGCCTGGCGGGCGGGGGCACGCTCGCCTAGTGCGGCGAGCGCGCGACCGAGGTAATAGGCGGCCTCGGCATCGCCGGGGGCAAGCTGAAGCGCGTGATCGGCGGCGGCGCGCGCCCCGCCGGGGTTGGCGCAGCTCAGCTCGGCGGCGGCCAGCGCGGCCCAGGCGCGTGGGTCGTCGGGCAGGGCGCGCGTCGCGGTGGTGGCGGCGGGCTGGCCGCTGGCGCAGAGCTGAAAGTCGGTGTCGACATAGAAGCGCGCCAGGGCCAGCGCATAATTTCCGCGCTGCTCGGCCGGGGCGTCGCGCAGTGCCTGGTGGTAGGCGTCGGCGGCGGCAATATAATCGTGCTGAGCGACGTACCACTGGCCCCAGGCCAGATGCGTGTCGGGCGAGCGCGGGGCCAGCTTGCGCACCATTGCAAGCTCGCGGCGGGCGGCTTCGTCGTCGCGATTGTTGAGCAGGGCGAGGGCCAGCAGGGCACGGGCGCGGAGCTCGGCTGGGTTATCTGCGGCCAGCGACTCAAGGCGGCGCAGCCCTTCGGCGCGGTCGCCCGCGCTCCAGCGCGTGTAGGCGGCATAAGCTGCTGCCGCCAGCGCGTTCGGGCCACGCGGGTCGACGGCGGCGAACTGAGCCTCGGCCAGGGCATAAAGCCGCGCCCCGAGGTAGATCTGCCCGAGCAGCTGCGGGCGTTCTGCGGCGGGCGCATCCAGCGCGGCAGCGATTTGCCCAGCGCTGGGTGTGGCGGGCGGCAGGAGCGGCGCAACCCACATGCTTGCGCGGGCGACCGGGCCAGCGGGCGCTTCGGCCAGCAGCGTGCGGGCGGCTGCCGGGTCGCTGGAGGCGCGCAGCAGCGCCAGGCGGCTTTGCGCCAGCGCCCGGCCGGACGGGGGCATACCAGCCGCCAGCGCGGCGTGGTAGGTGGCCTCGGCACCGGGGTAGTCGGCGCTGTTAAGCAGCAGCTCGGCGGCCAGCAGGTGGCGCACCCCCGCCAGCGGCGAATCGTCGCTGATGCGCGCCCAATATTGCTGGGCCTGGCCAGCATCTCCGGCGCGCGCGGCCAGCTCGCCCTGGTAGAGCCGCAGGAGCGCACTGTCGTCGGCGGCAGGGCCGGCGCGCACCACACCAAGAAATGCGCTGTCGGCGGCTTCGGGCTCGGCGCGCAGGGTGGCGACAATTCCCAGGCGCAGCCAGGCGGGCGCGAGATTGGGCTGCTGCCCGGCCAGCGCCGCATAGGCCCCGCGCGCCTCGAACAGGCGCCCAGCGGCGAACAGCGCGTCGGCCTCGCGCAGCGCGTCGCGTGGGTTGCCGGGCAGAGCGGCGCGCGCGCTTTGCGTGAGCAGCCAGGCCGCGCCAAGCAGCACGATTGCGGCGCGCAGTATTCGGATGGTGCGAGAAGCCATTGCGTGCACGCACACCTCGCCTGGTCTATGAGCGGGCGTATACAGCGCGCCGCTGGCGTGGAATGATAGCGAGTGCGCGCGCGCACGTCAACTGTGGCGGCGGTCTGCGCGTATCTTTCGGGAAAGGATGTGCGTTCATAGGGTTAAATAGTTTCATTCCGCGCAAGGCCACAATTGTCGCTGTATAATGTGGGGCGCTGCAGAGGCGGCGCTGCTTGAGCGGAGGGGAAGGGGGCGTGTATGGCGCACAGCATTCCTGCAAAACCGATCATGGTTGTGGACGACGACCGTGCGATTCTTGACATGGTCTCCGAGTTGCTCGACTACGAGGGCTACCCGGTGATTGCGGTTTCTGAGAGCCGCGACGCCGTGACATGGGCCAGCGATGAGCAGCCCGCCTTGATTTTGCTCGATATGATGATGCCCGAGATGAGCGGCTGGCAGGTGCTGGCAGCGCTGCGGGCCAACCCCACGACGCTGCACATCCCGGTGGTGCTGCTCTCGGCCCGCCACGATTTGTCGGCCCTGGCCGAAAACCTCAAGGTCGAAACGTTCCTCGAAAAACCATTTGAGATCGACGATTTGCTCGACGTGGTGCGAGTGCGCCTGGCGGCGTAGGGCGTTGCGGGTTTGCAGGTTGCGGGTTAAAGGTTTGCAGGTTGCAGAGCCAATCCCAAAACCCCAGACCCTCAACCCCAATGCTTTTGCAGGTTTGAAGGTTGTAGGTTACTGCGAACTGCCCACTGCCCACTGCCAACTGCTACCTGCACGCCCAGCCCTGCCCCATTCGGCGGCGGGGTTTTGTTTTGCCCCGAACTTTGCGTTGCCACAAGACGCTGCCCGGCCGACCACGCTATTTGACAAAAAGAAGCCCTCGCTCTACTGTGGCGCGGCAATGGTGCTGTGAAACAAGGAGGCGAGCGTGGCATCCTACGACGCGATTATTATTGGCGGCGGCCACAACGGGCTGGTGGCGGCCTGCTACCTGGCGCGCGCTGGCTACAAGGCGCTGGTGCTGGAGCGCTACCATACGGTTGGTGGCGCGGCAATTACCGAGGAAATTCACCCCGGCTTTCGCGTGTCGGTGGCCTCGTACTCGATGAGCCTGATGCGCCCCGAGATTATCGAAACGCTTGGGCTGGCGCGCTATGGCTTCGAGGTGTATCCCAAGCAGCCATCCTACTTCATGCCCTTTCCCGACGGCGAGCACTTGTTCCTCTACGCGGGCGACCGCGAGCGCAGCAAGGTGGCGATTGCGCGCTTCTCGCAGCGCGACGCGGCGGCCTACGACGCCTGGGAAGATTTCTGGGATCGCTGCTGCGACATCATCGAGCCGACGCTGATGCAGCCGCCGATCTCGCTTGGCGAGCTGGCCGAGCGTTTCCACGCAGCCGGTTGCGCCGACGACTTCCGCCGCCTGATGCTGCTGAGCACCACCGACCTGCTGAACGAGTTTTTTGAGAGCGAGCGGGTGAAGGCGACTATGGCCCCGCAATCGCTGATTAGCACCATGGCCGGGCCGGGCACGCCGGGCTCGCCGTTTGTGTTTCTGGTGCACGCGATTGGCCGGGCGATCCAGGGGCGGCGCGGCATCTGGGGCTATGTGAAGGGCGGCATGGGTACGGTGACGCGCACGTTGGCAGCGGCGGCGCGCGACCTGGGCGTGGAAATCCGCACCGAAGCGCCTGTAGCCGAGGTGCTGGTGCAGGGCGGCGTCGCAGCGGGCGTGGTGCTGGCGAATGGCGAAACGATCCGCGCGCGTGCCGTGCTTTCGAACGCCGATCCCAAACGCACCTTCCTGGGTCTCACGCCCGCCAGCGCGCTGCCCGCTGAGTTCCGCCAGCGCATCGAGCGGAACTACCGCATTGGCGGCACGGTGTTCAAGCTGAACCTGGCGCTGGATGAGCTGCCGCGCTACACTGCCGCGCCGCCCGATGTTGCGCCCGAAATCTGCTCGCGCGCCACGGTTGATATTGCGCCGTCGCTGGCCTACCTTGAGCGCGCGTGGGACGACTTCAAGACCGGGCAGCCTTCGCGCGAGCCGTTCATCGAGATCTTCTCGCAGTCGCCCACCGACCCGACGATGGCCCCGCCCGGCAAGCATGTGCTGTCGTGCTTCTGCCAGTATTTCCCCTACGAAGTGGCTGGCCGCAGCTGGGACGATGGTCTGCGCGAAGAGGTTGCCGATCGCATCGTGGCGAAGCTGGCCGAGTACGCGCCGAATATCACGGGCGCGGTGATTGCGCGCCAGATGCTTTCGCCGCTCGACCTGGAGCGGCGCTTTGGCCTGACGGGCGGCAATATCTTCCATGGCGAAATGACACCCGACCAGAGCTTTAATTTGCGCCCGCTGGCTGGTTGGTCGGACTACCGGACGCCGCTGGCGGGATTGTACCTGTGCGGGTCGGGCGCGTTCCCCGGCGGTGGCGTGACGGGCATTCCCGGCCACAACGCCGCGCAGGTGGTGATTGGGGAACTGGGGGCGGACACGTAGGTCCGCCTGGACGCAGTGATATTCGATGATTTTCTTGGAGCTTCATTGGTCGGGGCGGACCTGCGTGTCCGCCCGACGTTGAGAATCAATGATTTGCAGCTCTAATTTCAGCCAAGCAAACCCCGCATCCTCCCGATCAAACATTCCGAGCAGGGAGTCAAACCCTACGCCCTCCTGATCAAACCATTCGAGCAGGGAGTCAAACCCTGGACGCGCGGATTCAAACCTCACGCCCTCCCGATCAAACCTCGCTCCCTGCTGATCAAACCCCGGTCGCGCGGAGGCAAACCGCACGCGCTCCCGATCAAACCTTCCGTGCATGGAGTCAAACCCTGCGACCTCCTGATCAAACCCTCCGCGCAGGGAGTCAAACCCCCAACGCGTGGAGTTAAACCCTGTGGGTGTGGAGGCGAAGCCCAGATGCAACCATGATGACAATTTTGAAATCGATGCGCGAAAAACGATGTGGCGCACGTTTGCTAGATGATCGAGATAAACGCTAGTATGCAACCATAATAGCTATACTGCGTAGATCACAGCAACAATCCGCCTATCGATTGAGAATGTTCCTTCGGCACTGGGCCTGCCTGGCTAGGATTATTCGCCACACCTGCAAAGGAGCGCCGCGCAATGGATCCAATCATCACCCCGCTTGTGCTTACAGTCCTTGGCAAACTCGCCTCCGATGTCATTGCCGACGCCTGTAAAGACTACTTGAAAGGCGACGTTCTTTCGGTATTGGGCTGGTTGGAGAAGCTAGGCGAGGGCGACAAAGTTGCACTAGCCTACCAGGATGCCATGGAGCGAGCATATGCGGTGTGCCTCGACATGCTGCTGCAAAACCTCAAAGCGCTGGGCCTGAACGACGACGAGCTGAAGGAATATGCAGCGTCGCTGAAGAAGTTCGTGAAAGACAAGCGCGTTGCCGCAGAATTGCTCAGTGCCATTCGCGAGCCGGAGCGCGCCGACTTACCTTCAGCCAACCTTCTGCGCGAACGTTGGGAAGCAATTGGCGGCCTTGAGCTGCCATCGGACCTGGTCTGGCAAGGTGTAGCCAGGGCGTTTCGCCGCCAGGCCACCAAGAACGCGCTCCTTTCGCCCGAGCTGCGCGAGCTGTTGAATGCGCAGAACATACAGCAAGTGAAAGAGCTGCTCGAACGCCAGGTCGGTGTCCCAACGCCTGTTCAGATAGATCGCTACCGGCAGCGCATGCGCTTGAAGTACGCACCAGTGGACCTGGCGAATGTTATGCCAGCTACTGCCGACGACCCCGGGCGTATGGTAATTCGCGATGTGTTTATTGCGCAGCATGTACGCGAAAACCCACCGCCAGTCGAGCTGCCAAAGGATGTACTGGCGCTCCTCGGCAAAGATGGGCAGAGCAATGCCGATGCAGAGAAGGAACACGAATTAGATACGCGTCAGATCGAGCAGTTGCGCGCGGCCTATGGGCGACAATCGCCGCGCCCAGTGCTGGATGTGATCGCTGCACCGGCTAACCGCTTGCTAGTCATTACCGGCGAGCCAGGGGCGGGCAAATCGACACTGCTGCGCTACCTGCTGACTGGCATCATTGAGCCACCGCTTGATCCACAGAGCGGTCAACCGTTTCCCTGGACGCAGGCATTCAAGGATGCGTTCCCGCTGTTGATCGAGCTGCGCGATTTTTATGGCCAGCGCCAGAAGAATGAGTGCGACAGCTTTCTGGAATATGTTGGCTATATGGGCAAAACCGAGCAATGGTTTCTCGACGCCCAGGCAGCCGAAAACTACCTGAATGATGGGCCGGCTCTGGTGATGTTCGACGGCCTGGATGAGATTTTCGACCCGGTGGACCGCCAGCGCACCATGCACGAAATCGCCGGCTTTGCCATGCGCTACCCACACGCCCGCATCATCGTAACCTCGCGCCCGGTGGGCTACAAGCCGCATATCCTGCGCGAAGCCGGTTTTGCCCACTTTGGCCTGCAAGACCTTGACGATCAGCAGATCAACACCTTTATTCGCGGCTGGTTCGCGCTAACCTTCCCCCAGGATGTCGTGCGGGCAAAACAGCGCAGCGAGCGCGTACTTGGCAGCGTAGAGCGTTCGGCCTCGCTGCGGCTGCTGGCAGGCAACCCCATGCTGCTGACAATTATGGCGCTGCTGGCACGCGAAGCCGAGCTGCCGCGCGAACGCGTGAGTTTTTATGAAAAGGCGGTTGAATCCCTGTGCCATCATTGGGATGTCAACCGCCATCTCGATTTGCCGGATGATGCCTACCTCAAAGCCGATGACAAGAAAAAGCTCTTGCGGCGGGTGGCGATGCGAATGCAAAGTGGTATGGGAGGGCTAAAAGGCAACTTCATTCAGGAGCATGAGCTGGAACAAGAGATCCAGGCATTCTTGGTTGATGACCTGGGGCAGACTGATCGTGTTGGCGCCAAACAGGCCGCCAATCGCGTCATCCAACAACTACGCGAGCGCAACTACATTCTTTGTCTGCGTGGTCCGCAACTGTATGGCTTTGTCCACCGTACCTTTCTGGAATATTTGACCGCGACTGAATATGTTCTACGCTTTGACCGGCAGCCACAAACATTGACGCTTGAAGACCTGCTCGCCTTGTTTGAGCAACATTGCCGCGACGACGAGTGGCGTGAAGTGCTGCGCTTAATTTGTGGGCAAATCAATGAACAGTATGTCGGAAATATTATTGAACGGCTAATCGCGCTAGTCAATCAGACGGCTTCAGATGGTGGATCTGAAAGTACAACACCTATTTTACCGTTGGCGATTCTTTGTCTAAGTGAGGCGCGCAACAAGAGCAAACTTACTCGGATTGGCAAAGATTTGTTAGAGCAAGCCGTCATAATTTATCGTAAGGATAATTCTACAGACATATATGAAATGCTTGTGGCCGCTCAGGAACTAGGAACACAATGGCCTTCAGGCGAGCAGATTGCACCTATTGCAATGTCAATCGCAGAGGAGCTTTCACACCAGGGTATGCTCTATTGGCCTCAATTCGTTGCAGCCTTACATCCTAACAAGGCATTGATCTATAAATTTTTGGATGCGCCATCTTATGCTTTGCGCTGGGATGCGACTGAGGCATTAGCTAACCACTGGCCAGATGATGAAACCTATAAAGTACTTAGTGTTTGCTCTTTCAAAGATGAACACCCTAACGTTCGTGGGAGCGCGCTTAGTATGCTGGCGGAAAACTGGAAGGACGAGCGGACGCGTCAGCTTCTGGTCGAGCGTTCAGTCCAGGAGGTGGAAGCAAGTGTGCGCCGAACGGCGCTTGGAGCATTAGCGGAGGGCTGGCAGGAAGAGAAGACACAGCAACTGCTCGCAGAGCGTGCGGTCGAGGATGTTGATGCGTATGTGCGTAGTGGGGCGCTTGAGCAGTTGGCAGCGGTCTGGCAGGAGAAGAGGACGCGTCAGTTTCTGGCCGAGCGTGCGGTCGAGGATGTTGATGCGTATGTGCGCCGCATAGCGCTCGAACAGCTGGCTCAGGGGTGGAAGGAAGAGGGGACGCGGGGGCTGCTAACCGAGCGCGCGGTCGAGGATGCTGATGCAGGTGTGCGCCGCACGGCGCTTGAGCAGTTGGCTCAGGGGTGGAAGGAAGAGAGGACGCGGGGGCTGCTAACCAAGCGCGCGGTCGAGGATGCTGATACAGTTGTGCGCCGCATAGCGCTCGAACAGCTGGCTCAGGGGTGGAAGGAAGAGAGGACGCGGGGACTGCTAACCGAGCGCGCGGTCGAAGATGCCGATGCAGGTGTACGTAGCACCGCGCTCGCATGGTTGGCGGTAGGTTGGCAGGAAGAAGGGACGCAGGGGCTACTGACCGAACGTGTGGTCGAGGATGCTGATGCAGGTGTGCGCCTCACTGCGCTTGAGCAGTTGGCTCAGGGGTGGAAGGAAGAGGGGACGCGGGGGCTACTAACCAAGCGCGCGGTCGAGGATGCTGATGCAGGTGTGCGCCGCACGGCGCTTGAGCAGTTGGCTCAGGGGTGGAAGGAAGAGGGGACGCGGGGACTGCTAACCGAGCGTGCCGTCCAGGATGCTGATGCAGGTGTGCGCCGCACAGCGCTGGAACAGCTGGGTCAGGGGTGGAAGGAAGAGGGGACGCGGGGACTGCTAACCGAGCGTGCCGTCCAGGATGCTGATGCAGGTGTGCGCCGCACAGCGCTGGAACAGCTGGGTCAGGGGTGGAAGGAAGAAGGGACGCGGGGACTGCTAACCGAGCGTGCCGTCCAGGATGCTGATGCATATGTGCGCAGTGGTGCGCTTGAGCAGTTGGGTCAGGGGTGGAAGGAAGAGGGGACGCGGGCACTGCTAACCGAGCGTGCGGTCAAGGATGTTGATGCGAATGTGCGCATTACGGCGATTGAGCAGTTGGGTCAGGGGTGGAAGGAAGAGGGGACGCGGGGACTGCTAACCGAGCGTGCGGTCAAGGATGTTGATGCATATGTGCGCAGTGGGGCGCTTGAGCAGTTGGGTCAGGGGTGGAAGGAAGAGGGGACGCGGGGACTGCTAACCGAGCGTGCGGTCAAGGATGCTGATGCATATGTGCGCCGCACGGCGCTCGAACAGCTGGGTCAGGGGTGGAAGGAAGAGGGGACGCGGGGACTGCTAACCGAGTGTGCGGTCGAGGATGCTGATGTAGGTGTGCGCCGAACGGCGCTCGAGCAGCTGACGGCGCTCTGGAATGATGAGCAAACCCAGTCACTTCTCCAGCAGGAGGCTTGCGTAAATGGATTTGCAGCCACGCATGTTGGCGCGAAACATTCAGAGTTTGGCCGGATAGTGTTTACACGCGACCTGGATGGTGTTGAGCCCTACCTCGACCCAACCGAACCGGTGCCGCTGGAACATATTGAAGAGGCAGCCAGGGCTTGCAATATCGCTGAGGAGGACATTATTGAGGTTGTGCGCGTGCTCTCTGCGCATATGGGCTGGGATATTACGCAAGGCTCGGCAGCAAATGTGCGGGAAGCGCCGCCTGAAACCTAGTCAGGTGCGGATCGCTGCCTGCACTTTTGCATGCGCTGGCTTAAGTATCGCTCAATGTGAGAGTGTAAAATAAGCTGTGTAAGAGATGCGTCCTGAGAAGAGCCAGTTTGCGGTATACTACCGCCTCTCGCTGGCCAAGAAAAGGATGACATCATGCCTGACAAACGACCAACGACTGATGCGCGACAAACGCCAGAGACGACTGACAGGGAAGCCGCTTCCGCGGCTCCAGTAACGATGCCATCGGTCGAGCGTGTGCAGCAGGAGCTGGCTAGCGCGACCAGCCTGGACGATTTCTTTGGTAAGGAGGGCATTTTCGCACGGCTCTTCGCGAGCACGCTCGAGCAGATGCTCGAAGCCGAGCTTACAGCCCATCTTGGCTACGAGCCCTACGCTCCACAGGGGCGCAACTCGGGCAACAGCCGCAACGGCAAGCGCACGCGCTCGCTCCGCACTTCGACTGGTGATACCACCATTACCGTGCCGCGAGACCGCAACGGCTCCTTCCAATCGCCACTGCTCGAGCCGTATCAGACCAGCACCAACGAACTGGAAGACAAGATCATCGGCCTGTACGCCAAGGGCATGTCGGCACGCGATATTCAGGCCACCCTCAAGGACCTCTATGGGGTTGAGGTGTCGGCTGCGACGGTCAGCACCGTGACCGACAAGGTCTGGCATCTGGTGGAGGCGTGGCAGAACCGCCCACTGGCCGCGATCTATCCGATCGTGTACCTCGATGCGATCCATCTTAAGCTGAGACGTGATGGGAAGGTGCTGAACACGGCCGTCTACATTGTGCTTGGGATTGATCTGGAGGGCCAGCGCGACGTGCTTGGACACTGGGTCGGCGACGGGGCCGAAGGCGCCAACTTCTGGCTCTCGGTCGTGACCGACCTGCAAACACGCGGTGTGAGCGACATCTTTTTGGCCTGTGTTGATGGGCTGACAGGGTTCAAAGCAGCCATTCAAGCCGTCTTCCCTCGGACACAGATCCAGCGCTGTATCATCCACCAGATACGGCACAGCCTGACGTACGTGACCTGGAAGGACCGCAAGGTATTTGCGCGTGACCTGCGGGCGATCTATCAAGCACCGACGCGCGAAGCGGCGGAGACCGAGCTGCTCAAGCTGTCAGAGAAGTGGGGAGCGATCTACGCCGTGGCGGTCCGCTCGTGGGAGACCAATTGGGAAGATCTGGCGACGATGTTCGACTATGGAGCCGAGATACGGCGTCTGATCTACACTACCAATACGATTGAGGGCTACAATCGGCAGCTGCGCAAGGTGACCAAGACCAAGGGCGCCTTTCCGACCGCCGAGGCGGCACGCAAGCTGCTGTTCCTGGTCACGCGCGATATCACCCGCAAGTGGACGATGCCGCCGCAAAACTGGGCCAGTATTCTCAACCAGCTTGCCATTCGGTTCGAAGGCCGCTTCCGGGCCTAATCCTAACGGACGCCATTTACACAGCCCGTTAGACAGACTCCTCAATGTATGATTCCTGCGTGAAGAATATCGCCTTTCGCAATGTTTTTGCTACAAACCAACGTGTCTTTGCGTCTTGAAATAGTATTACCCAACGTGCTATATCCTGTAGCAGCACAACTTGCGTGCGCATTTACCACTACAAAGGAATAAAGTATGCCCACAAAGAACTTCCCAACCGACACGTTCGAGCAGGCAACCATGGTACTGGCCGCCTGCAAGCAGATCGATCCGACGCTCAACGTCGGCAATGCCAGTCTGGCTGCCTTTGGCACCCAGCTCGACCAGGCCGAAAGCATCCAGGCGCAGATTGCCGAGCTGGAATTGCAACTGATCGACCTGCGCGTCCGCCGCGACGACCAGCTCGCCGCGATCTGGGAAGTGGTGAAGCGCGCACGCGCAACCATCAAGGGCATTTATGGAGACGATTCATCGCAGTACGAAATGATGGGTGGCACGCGCATGAGCGAGCGCAAGAAGAGTATGCGCCGCGCCGGGACAACTGCGCCCACTATGTAGGTTGCGATCACCGCTGCGCGAGCATATTCTTGGCTTGTCTCAATAACCCCGAAAGCCCGCGCAGGCGGGCTTTGCCATATGTAGCCCGCTGCTTTAGCGGCGGGCGCAGCGCGAAAGCCGAAGTATTTATATTGCCCCATACGCAAAAATCGCACCCCACACTCGTTAAGATCATGTGAAAAGCAGGGAGCTTTTCCTCCCGCGCAGCGCCCAATTCCACGAGATTCCGTCACCGCAGTTTCACCGCAGTCGGGCCGCACTGATACCGCAGTGCGGCTTTGCTATGCTGTGCACAGAAATACGGCACGCGCCGCCTGGCTTATCGGCATAGCGAACAAGGAGACTGCGATGATGACATTGAATGCTGGCATGAACCACTCGCAGCACGGCGGCGAAGGCCGTGCGCGCACCACTGGCGAGCGCCTTGTTGGGCCGACTATGGTCGACCCACGCGCGCTGAGCCTGGGCGCGCTGGCGCAGCGCTGCATCGTCGAGAGCGAGCACTTCTACCGCGGCCGCCCGCACGATACCGCCTTTGCCTACGAGCTGTTCCGCCGCGCGCTGGCCGAGCGCAACGAGCAGGCGTGGGAATATGTCTACCAGCAGTACAGCCCACTGGTCGATAGCTGGGTGCGGCGCAGTGGCGCGTTTGCCGGCTGTGGCGAAAGCAGCGAGTATTTCGTTGGCGCAGCCTTCACCAAGTTCTGGCGCGCAATGTCGCCCGAGCGCTTTGCGACCTTCGGGACGGTGGCGGCGCTGCTGCACTACCTGCAGCTCTGCACCGGCTCGGTGGTGATCGACAGCGTCCGCGCACAGTCGTGGTCGGAAATGGTGGCCGAAGAGTCGCTGACGCCCAGCCAGATGCCGCAAAGCTCGGCCGACGAGGAAGCGCTTGAGCGCGTGCAGCGCGGCGAGTTCTGGCAGGAAATTGGCGACCTGCTGAACGACGATGCCGAGCGCGCCGTGGTGATCGGCTCGTATGTGCTGGGTCTGAAGCCGGGCGAGATCTATGGCGAGCGCCCCGACCTGTTCAGCAATGTCAACGACGTGTATAACGTGAAGCGCAATGTCCTGAGCCGCCTGGGCCGCAACAGCGACCTGCGCCAGCGCATGGGCTATGCGTAGTGCCTGTGGAGAGGGGATGGGAGATAGGGATTGGGGGGTGGGAAGAGCGCAATGGGTCGGGATGCAGCCACATCCCGACCCATTGCGTTTTGCCAACATTATGACCAGAGTGATTACTGGGGGTTTGTCGTCCTAATTCACTGGTATTCCCACCGCAGCATTTGGCTGCCTGGTGCCCTGAGCGAGTTACTAGACGCGCAGGAGCGCGCCGTCGGCACGGGGCTTAGCGCGCGCTGGTGACGGTGGCGCGGCGGCCGTTGCTGGCCCAGGTGATTGTGCCGTTCAGGCGCTCGTGGAAAAGCTGCGCGCCGCCAACTGCGCGGTCGCGAAAGCTCAGCTCGGCGGGGTCGGGCGCGCTGGCCCCGTCGGTGAAGATGATTGCGCGCGGGTGCATCGCCGCCACTGCGTCATTGCGCGGGTCGTACTCCCACGGAAAGGCCAGCATGTCGGCGGCGCGCTGGCCAACGGCACCTGCGAGGGCGTTCTGGTCGAGCACGGCGCTGGTGGAACCGTACTCCAGCCGCAAGAGCATCCCACCTTCTTTTCCTTCCCCAATCGCTAAAACCCGCAACTGCGCACCACCAAAGGCAAAACGCTGGCCCGCCTGCGCGATGTGAATGGGCGTGCTGTCGGCGCGCAGCAGGCGCTGCCACTCGGCCATCAGCGGGCTGCGCGAACTTGCTGGCCCGGCAATCGCCAGCCGCGCGTGGTAGCGCCCGAGCGCCGCCACCTGGCCGGGCAGGCGCTCGCTGCCCGCACCCGTCAGCACCACGGCGTCGAGCGTGCGCTGCCAGAAGGGCATGTGTTTGCCGAGCGCCGCCGCCAGCGCGGCCGGGTCGCTGCCGCCGTCGATCAGCACATAGCCACCGGCGGGCGTTTGCATGAGCACGGCGTCGCCGGGTGTTTCGAGAAAGATCACGCGCAGGGTGCCGTCGGGCCAGGCGCGCCATGCGAGCGTGCCGAGGGCAAGCGCCAGCAGTGCGGCGTAGCGCAGCAGGCGGTGGCGGGGTTGGGTGGCAGGGGATGTGTTCACGGCAGGCTCCTTGTGGCGTTATCTGCCGTATTGTAGCGGGCGGGCGTTACCGCGAGGAGTCAGGATTCAGGAGTCAGGAGACAGGAGGAAGCAGGAGGCAGTGGGCAGCCGGCAGTAACTTGGAGCCTGCAACCGTATGGGGTTTAGGGTCTGGGGTTTTGGGATTGGCGCTACAACCTACAACACCACAATCTCCGTGACTCTGTGTCTCTGTGGTGAATCTTCTGGTCGTCAGTTGTCAGTCGTCGGTCGTCGGTCGTCTGTAACCCGCACGGTGATCAGCAGGCGAAACAGGGGGCGCGCTTCGACCTGCGCGTGTGGCAGGCCCGCGGCCACGGCAAGTGCGTGCGCTTCGGGCAGGGTGTAGGCGCGCAGCACCGAAAGCGGGCCGTCGTGGCGGGCCATGGCGTGCCAGGGGCCAAGCGCCAGCGCGCGCGCGCCGAGGTAGGGCAATCGGCCGCGCCGCAGGTCGTTGACGATCACGCCACGGCGGGCCACGCGCGCCAGCTCACGCAAGAGCGCGGCGGCAGCGGGCGGCTCGAAGTGGTGCAGGGCCAGCGAGCAGGTGACGAAATCGACGGCGCGATCGGCGAGCGGTATGGCGAGCGCATCGTGCTGGACGAGCGGGAAGCGCCCGCCCGCCGCCCATGCCCACAAGAGCACCTCGCGCAGGCGGTCGGAGGCGAGCGGGCGCAGGGTGTAGCCCAGGCGGCGGGCGCGGGCAGTGAGTATGCGCGGGCCATCGGCACCGCCCGCCGCCACGTCGAGCAGGGTGAGTGGAGCGACAGTCGGCAGCCTGCGCAGCATGGGCCGGAGCGCGCGCCATGTCAGGGCGGTGCCGCCCAGCCAGCGGTCGAGCGAACGAAGATCGCGCAGGTTGTCGTCCAGCGCGGCGGGGTCGGGCGCAGGCGCGTCGAGCAGTTCGGGTTCGCTGCTGCGCGGCAGGGCGGGGAAAAACGGCATAGCGCGGTTCTACTCGCCTTTCAGGTGGAAAATCACCAGCCGGTGGCCGTCGGGGTCGCGCGCGTCGAAGGTGCGCCCAAACGACTGATCGACCGGCTCGCCCAGCACCTCGGCGCCGGCCGCCTGCATGGCTTGCCACGCCGCGTCAACATCCTCCACCTCAAAGCCCAGCTCGATGCCCTCGCACGCGGCCGGCGCAAGCCCCATCGCGTCGGCGTCTTGCAGGCTGATGGTGCAGCCGCCCGCGAGCAGCAGCGCCATGGTCGGCGGGCCGCCGCGCTCCTCGGGTTCGGCTAAACCAAGCACCGTGGTGTAAAAGGTTTTCGCGGCCTGGACATCGCGAACCAGCAGGTTGATATTGTTGATGCGTGTGCGCATAATCTCTCCTTCTCCGCGCCGGCATTTCTCGCCATAATCGCAACAAACGGATAAGCCACAGAGAACACGGAGGGCACAGAGCGTTTGGCTGCCGAAATCATTGGGCACATTGGGCAGCACAATAGAAAATCGCGCTCCTTTGTGTCTTTATGTCTTCGTGGTTTGGCGCTTCTTACGCAGCGCGCTACTGCACAATGCCTTTGGTGACCTGCATGAAAATATCTTCCAGGTCGCTCGACTGCTCGGCAAAGCGCGTGACAACCACGCCGCCGCCGATCAGCGCGGCCAGCAGTTCGCCCATGCCCGCTTCGTCGCCAGTGTAATCGACCAGCAGGGTTTGTGGCGGCTCGCCTTCTGGCGCGGCCTCGGGCGGAGCGGCTAGCTCGGTCTCTGCGGGTGGGGCTTCTGGGGCGGTCTCAGGTGGCGCGGGCGCGGCTGCCTCGGCGGGAGTTTCTTCGCGGCGCAGGCCCAGCACGTCGGCGCGCGGGCGCAAGAGCGCCTCGGCCTGCCCGATGCCGCGCAGCACGCGCACCTCCAGCGTGCGGTGCGGCTGCAGCGAGCGCAGAATGGTCTGCACATCGCCCGCGGCCAGCAGCTTGCCGCGCTCGATGATCGCAATGTGTGTGCACATCTCGGCCAGCTCGGTCAAAATATGCGAGCTGATCATCACGGTTTTGCCGAGCGCGCGCAGTTCTTTTAGCAGCTCGCGCAGCTCAATGCGCGCGCGCGGGTCGAGCCCGCTGGCCGGCTCGTCGAGAATGAGCAGCGCCGGGTCGTGAATCATGGTGCGGGCCAGGCTCAGGCGCTGCTTCATGCCACGCGAAAGCCCCATCACAAAATCGTCGCGCTTGTGGCTCAGGTCCACCAGCTCCAGCAGCTCGCCGATCATGCTGCTGCGCCGCCCGGGTGCCACGCCGTAGGAGCGGCCAAAGAAGTCGAGATATTCCCAGACCTTCATGTTATCGTACACGCCAAAGAAATCGGGCATGAAGCCAACGACTTTGCGCACTTCCAGCGGCTCGCGCAGCACCGAGCGGCCCGCCACCCAGGCTTCGCCGCTGCTGGGCGTGAGCAGCGTGGTCAGGATGCGCATGGTCGTGGTTTTCCCCGCGCCGTTCGGCCCAATAAAGCCGAAAATCGCGCCCTGCGGCACTTCCAGGGTCAGGTGATCAAGCGCCAGCGTCGAGCCATAGCGGCGCGTGAGGTCGCGCGTCTGCACAATTGCGGTCATGGGGCCTCGCTTTTATCTGCTGCGCCGCTAGTGTACCACAGGACGCCCCAGCGCGCCCCAACCGGTGATTTCCTATGGTACACTGACCGGCGCACCGCCGACCATCAGAAAGCCGTATCTGCCGTGGCTACCCAGCAAGAACCGCATGCCAACCTGTTGTTGAACGAACATCCGCGCCTGGTGTTCAGCACCGAGCTCGATAGCGCCGAGCTGCTGCGCGCCCTGGCGCGTCCCGGCGTGCTGGAACTCTTGAGCGCGCAGGGCTATGGCGTGGCACTGATGCTGCCGCGCTTCGACGAAACGCGTATCGAGGCGGCGCGGCTGCTGGCCCGCCACAACATCGATGTGGTTGCCAGCCTGTGCCTGCCGCCCGAAGAAGGCTTTGCCTTCAACTTGCAAAACTACCCGCGCGCTTTTGAGCACTACAGTGCCTTTCACGCCTGGGCGCGCGCTAACGGCCTGCGCTTTGCGGCGGTGAGCCTGAACATCGAGCCGCCGCTGGAGGACCTGGCGCTGGGTGAGCGGCCGGGCAGCTTTGGGCTGGCGCGCGCGCTCCTGCGGCGGCTGTGGCTGGCGCGCGAAAATATCTTGTACCCGTCGGCGCAGAATGCCTACGGCGAGCTGATCGTCACCATGCACCTCGACGGCTACGAGGCGCATGTCTTCCAGATGCCGGTCATTGCCGACGACCGTCGCGCCGGCACCTCGCTGTTGCAGCGCGCGCTCGACATCGTCGACCTGCCCGCCGACGTCGATGTGCTGATGTGCTCGAGCAGCCTGCCGCTCGACCCGTTTCGCAACGACCTGGGCGGCGCGCTGATTGCCAGCTATGGCGCGGGCGCCGACGCGATCAGCATTGGCAGCGCGGGCGACGGCGACCCCGACGCCGAAGGCTACACGCCGCTGCCGTGGCTGGCGCTGCGCCGTGATCTGCTGCTGGCCGCGCAGCACACCGAGCTGATTTATGTGTACTCGCTGGAAGATTGCGTGGCGCGCGATCTGCTGCCGCGCATCGTTGCGCTCGATTGGGACGCGCCAGCGCGCCCAACCGTGCGTGGCCGCGCCTTGATCGGCGTGCTGCGGGCGGCACTGTTTGGCACGCTGTTTGTGGCGCGTTTCGGCCTGGGGATGCTGGCGTGGGCTGGCTGGGTGGTTGCGATTGTGCTGTGGTGGCGCGGGCGGCGTGGCAGCCGGGGCGGCGCTAGTGAAGATAATAATAAATTTGTCTGATCCAGAACTCCAGGCCATTCCAGAGCAGAAAGCTGGCGGCTGCGATCAGCGCCGCACGCCCAGCCCACCCGCGTTTCCATAACTGATCAAGTGCTGGCCCGCCGCCTAAGCAGAGCGCCGGGTAGAAGAAGGCCTGCCAGCGCACGCCCTGGCTGGCAAACAGCAGCAACCCCAGCGACAGCACGGTGCCGGCCCACCAGGCGCTCAGCAGCGTGCCAATGGCCGGCTGCGCCCAGGCGTGCGCCCAGCGCCGTGTGCGCACGCCCGCCAGCACGCCGCCAATTGCCCCAAGCCCCACCAGCAGCACAGTCAGTCGCAGCACAGTCGTCCGGTTGATCTGGTCCTGCACCTTCTTCGCAAGGCTGGCGCTGGCGGCACCGGGCGAGCCGAGCCGCGCCAGCAGCACGTCCAGCAGCGCGGTGTAGTAGAACAGCACAATCAGCGCGGCCACCAGCGCGCCGCCCACCAGCAGCGCGCGGGCAGCCAGGCGCGTGGCTGGGCGCAGCATCCACGCCAGCAGGAGGGCGGCCAGCACGCCAAACAGCGAGATCGTCACGCCCAGGTGGCCGATCAGCGCGATTCCAAGCAGCGCCGCCAGTGTCACGCGCGCGTGGCGCGTGCCCAGATCGCGCGCCTGCACCCCGGCGTAGAACAGCAGCGGCAGCGCCAGCGCTTGCCCCGCAACATTGGCAAACTCGCCCACCGAGAGCGAGCTGAGCATCGGGCCGGGCAGGAGGTACAAGCCCGCGCCAAGCAGCGCCGCGCGCTCGGAGTAGCCGCCGCGCCGCAGCAAAAACCAGATCAGCGCCAGCGCCAGGCTGTCGGCCAGCGCGTTGCCGACTTTGATCAGCGCATTCAACGCGGCGTCGCCGCCGGGAAGGGCAAGCATTGCGGGCGCGAGCAGCAGATACTGGCCGGGCGGGTAGGGCGCATCGCCGCCGCCGGCCTCGGAGGGCAGCCCTTCGGTGAAGTAGATTTCGCCGCGGGCAACGCCTTCGAGGTTATGGCGGTTCAGCCCCAGGTCGCTGAAGATCGCATAGGGGTGCAGCACGCCGCCCAGGCGCAGCGCCAGCGCCAGCAGCACCAGCGCCACAATCAGCGGCTGCCGGCCCGCGCCCACGGCTGGCATCAGCCAGCGCCGGTAGATCGCGTCGCCCAGGATGCCAAGCAGGTAGCAGCCCGCCAGCACCAGCGCC
The DNA here is from genome assembly GCF_057073505.1 of Kouleothrix sp. 19917. Lineage (NCBI taxonomy): Bacteria > Bacillati > Chloroflexota > Chloroflexia > Chloroflexales > Roseiflexaceae > Kouleothrix > Kouleothrix sp. 19917. The sequence goes on along the minus strand of NZ_CP097099.1, from coordinate 4,701,121 downwards.
AGCGGCGGCGTGGCCAGCGCAAGCCCCACCCGCGCCCACACCAGCAGCGCCGCGCCAAGCGCCGCCAGCAGCAGCACGCACCAGAATGCGCCGCGCACCCGCCACACCAGCCGCCGCGCCAGCAGGTAGCCCAGCACCAGCAGCGCGGCCATCAGCGCAAGCTGGCCCGGCGCGGGCACCATGGGGCCGGTGTCGGGCTCAACCGCCATCTCATACAGCACCATGCCCAGCACACGCCGGTCGGCGGCATTGGGCAGCGCCGGGGCATCCAGCGCCAGCCGCAGGTCGCCGGCCGGGGTGGCGCTGGCTTCGAGCGCATACAGCACTGGCCGCCCATCCACCTGAATGCGGATCGGGCCGCTGCCAGCATCCCACTGCGTCTGGATCGCGCTGCCATCGGGGCGGCCACTGGTGGCGCGCACCCGCACATGCCAGCGCCCGCCGCCCACCCCCGGCAGCACAATCTCGGAGTGTTCCCTGGTCCAGCGGTAGGGGGTGATCTCAGGGTTGTCGTAGAGGCTTTTTGGCTCGGGGTCGTTGAAATCGCTCAGGAAAGGGTCGTCGTGGCGCTGGTGGCGGGTGGCCTGGTTGCCGCCAATGTCGATCTGGTAGGCGAAGGGTGCCTGGTAGGCCAGCGCCCACAGCGCCAGCCCGATCAGCAGCGCCAGCCACAGCTGCGGCTCGCGTGCGAACTGCGCAAGCAAGCCAAGCTCGTGCCGAAGCCATGCGACAATGCTGCGAAGATCGCGCATGGGCCTACTTCTGTTCCCAGCCGATGATCACCGCGCCAACAACTACCACAAACGCCCCAATAATGCGGCTGAGCGTTATGCGCTCGCCGATGACGAAGTGCGCAGGCAGCAGCGCAACCACGTAGCTGAGCGCCAGCAGCGGGTAGGCAAACGAGAAGTCGGCGCGCGAGATCACGCCGAGCCAGAACAGCGCGCCACTAAAGATTAGCGCAAAGCCCAGCACCACGCGCCATTCGGTAAAGGTGCGCAGCAGCACCGGCAGCGAGGCGTTGAATGCCCCTACGTCGGCGCGCACGGTGTTCATGCCGAGCTTGAGCAGCACCTCGCCAGTGACGGTCAGGCCGATTGCTACCAGCAGTAATATATAGATCAGCATATTTCGTCTCGCTGTCATGGGGTTTGTAATGCTCCGTGACGTGGCGCGCTCGCAGCACCGCGCACTGTTTCCTGGCCGCGCCGGGTTGCCTGGTGGCGCTATTGTAGCACCAGTCGGGCTGCACACGGTTGCCGATTGCCTGGCTCTTCGCTACAATGTGTGCCACGCCGCCCGTTTATATGGGTAGCGGCAGGTGTGCGCCGGTCAGGCTTTGCCTGGCGCGCTGGTGTTGCCCCTGGTCGCTGTTGTGTCGCGCTTCATCATACGATCAGCATGAATCTATTCTCACTCTTTTTATTTTTACTGACGTGCTCGACAATTATTGCGGTGGGGTTGATTTTCAGCGCGCTGCGCCACCGAATTGTGCGCGGCGCATTGCAGTTTGCAATTATCCTTGCCGGCGAAAGCGCCTGGATGCTCGGCTATGGCGGCGAGCTGCTTTCGCAGAGCTTTGCTGGCAAGCGTTTCTGGGATAATCTGCAGTTCACAGCCGTCGATATTGCGACGCTTGGCATCTTCCTGTTTGCCTTGTTCTACACCCAGCGCGAGCACACTGCGCGCCAGCTTGCCCCGCTGCTTCTGGTCGAGCCGGTGGCGAATGCGCTGCTGGTATGGACTGATACCCTCCACCACCTGGTGCGCACGGCCCCGCAGCTCGACACTACCGGGGCCTTCCCGGCGCTCGTCTATACCTACGGGCCGTGGATGTGGCTAACGCTTGGCTACACCTATGCGCTCGATCTGATCGCGCTTGGCCTGCTGCTGCGCCATTTGCAGCACTCGCGCTGGCTGTACCGCCAGCAGGTTCTGGCGGTGAGCTGCGGCTTCCTGGTGCCGCTGCTTGGCTCACTCGTCACTGTGCTGCGGGCGGTGCCAATTCGCGGCATGGAAGGGCTCGATCTTTCGCCGATCACCTTTGCGATTGCCAACCCGATCATTGCCTGGGGCGTGTTTCGCTACCGCCTGCTGACGCTTGCGCCAATTGCGCGCCACTATGTTGTCGATCAGATGGGCGATGGAATGGTTGTGGTCGATATGAACGGCCACGTGATCGACCTGAACCCGGCGGTGCATGCCGGGCTGCGTGTGCCAGCCGAGGAAGCGATTGGCATGCCGATCAACCAGGTGCTGATGGGCTGGCACGACTTGCTGGAGCGCTACCGCGATGTGCATGTCGCGCGCGACGAGATCTCGCTCGTTGCCGACGGGCACACGCTGCATTTCGAGCTGCAAATTTCGCCGCTCACCGACTGGCGCAACCACCAGTCGGGCCGGCTGGTGATCTGGCGCGATATTACCAGCCGCAAGCGCGCCGAGCAGCAGCTCGAGCTGCAGCGCCAGCAGCTCGAAAATAATGCAATTGCGCTGCAGGAAGCCAAAGAAGCCGCCGAGGCCGCCAGCCAGGCCAAGAGCCTGTTTCTTTCGACCATGAGCCACGAGCTGCGCACGCCGCTGACGGCGATTCTGGGCTACACCGAGCTGATCGAGGCCGAAGTGGAGTACGGCGAGTTCGGCAATCTGGCCGCCGATATTCAGCGCGTGAAAACCTCGGGCCAGCACCTGCTGAATCTGATCAATAGTGTGCTGGAATATTCGAAGATCGAAGCGGGCAAGCTGGTGCTCGATCATGCGCTGTTCGAGGTCGATCACCTGATCACCGAGCTTGGCACGGTGGCGCGCCCGCTGATCGAGCATAATGCGAATAGCTTTGTGCTCGATGTGCAGGATGGCCTGGGCCTCCTGTACGGCGACAAGCTGCGGGTGCGGCAGGTCGTGCTTAATTTGCTGTCGAATGCGGCCAAGTTCACCAGCGCGGGCACGGTGACGCTGCGCGTGGCGCGCGAGGCATTGCCCGGCGGCGAGTGTATGGTGTTCGAGGTGCGCGACACTGGGATTGGCATGCGCGCGGAGGAGATCGAGCAGCTTTTTCAGGAGTTTACGCAGGTGAGTGTTGAAGGCCGACGCTCAGGTGGCACTGGCCTGGGCCTGGCGCTCAGCCGCAAGCTCTGCCAGCTGATGGATGGCGACATTGAGGTGCGCAGCCAGGTGGGCGCTGGCTCGGTGTTTCGGGCGCTCATACCTGCGCGCGAGGCGCCTGCCCCGGAAGCGGCTGCGGCCATTGGCAGCGAGAGCTAGCGCGGCGCCAAGAACCGCGGAACCGGGAACCGCGGAACCACAGAACCAAGAATCGAGAACCGTAACCACGAAGGCACGAAGGCACGAAGGAGAAAGAAAACCTGTGAACCCGCAAACCTAGAACCTGCCAACTCCGTGGTAAATTTTCGGCCCTCGCTCGTTGGTATCAACCTGCAACTGGCGTATGCGATACGCCCCGGCGGCAACCTGCAACTGGCGTATGCGATACGCCCCGGCGGCAACCTGCAACTGGCGTATGCCGCCCGAAGCTTGCCCTACGCCACTCGGTCGAGCACATAGACCTCGTAGTCGCAGATGCCGCTGCGCATGAGGTAGTTGCGCCGCACGCCGAAATGCGGGGCCAGCAGCGCGCGGTACTCGCTGTCGGTGCGAATGTAGCCGCCGCGATCGAGCCAGTGCATCAGGTGACCGCCCACGTTCCACGGGTCGGGCGGCGGTGTGTCTTCCATCACCAGCATGGTCGCGCCGGGCTTCATCACGCGGTGCAGCTCGGCCACGCTGCTGCGCACCAGCTCGTCGGGCATGTGGTGAAACACGCCCAGCACCAGCGCGGCGTCGAACTGGGCCGGCGCGAGGCCAATTGCCGCGCCGCTGGCCACCGCAAAGCGCCCGGCGTGGTTCCGGCCGGCAAAGCGCACATAGTAGCTGGCCAGATCGACGCCGGTGTAGTGCGCGGGCGGGAAGCATGGCGCAAACTCGCCAGTGCCGCAGCCGAAATCGAGAAACTCGCGCTGGCCGGCATCGCGCCACGGGTCGAGCTCGCGCGCGATCACCTCTTTCTCGCCGTGAAAGCCAGCTTCGACCACGCGGCGCAGGATGTTCCACGCCTGCGGGTTCTTCGATACGCCATCAAGGGCTTGCTCAAGCATAATATTTCCCCACAGCTACGCGCCAGGCCGGCGCGCGCGCATAACAATCGAAAGGCCGATCGGGAAGGAGCCGCCGCGCGCCAGCCATGCCGCCTCGGTGGCGAGCGGCCAGCGCAGCGCTTCATTCACCAGCGGCGCGGGCAGCGCCAGGTCGGAATCGCTGTGCTCAAGCGAGGGCATGGCCCGTTCGAGCAGGCGCTGCGCCAGCGGGATGGGAAAAAGCAGCGTGTTGATATATGAGCACCGTTCGACTTCGAGCCCGCCGGCCGCGATCAGCTCGCGGGCGCTGGCGACGGTGTAGCGGCGGCGGGTGTGTACTGCCCGGTCGTGCTTGCTGCGCAGGAATTCATAGGCGGGCAGGCGAATGAGCAGGCGGCCGCCCGGCTTGAGCACGCGGCGCACTTCGCGCAGGGCGCGGGTTTCGTCGGGCACGGCGCGGTGGTACAGCACGTCGAACGAGGTCACAAGGTCGAACGAGCCGTCGGCAAAGGGCAGATCGAGCACGGAAGCCCGCGCCAGCGCGCCCGGCACGCGTGGCCCGCCCAGCGCCAGCGCGTCGGCCGCCAGGTCGATCCCGGCCACGCGGCCGTAGCGCCGCAGAAAGCGCGCATTGCCGCCTGTGCCGCAGCCCGCGTCGAGGATCGCGAGGTCGTAGCGGCCGGCGAAGGCTTCGTCGAGCAGGGCCGCGCTGATTGCGCGCATGCCGCCATACCACCAGTGGCGATCTTCCACGGCCGCCATCACTTCATATTCGGCGTGTTCCATACTAACCGCTTGCTGTTGCCTTGCCGCGCCACCACGCGGGCGCCGGGCAGTGTACCAGAAGGGGCGGGGCTTGGCAACCTCCTGCGCTTTCAGCGCGGGGGTTAGGGTATGGGGGTTAGGGAATGGGGATTGTGATGCGCAACTTGCCAACCTGCAACCGACGAAGGGCGTATTGCATACGCCCAGACCGACAGACCGACGAAGGGCGTATTGCATACGCCCACTCGTTTTGCCCGAAAATGGTACCAAACCCCTACTGCCCCCCGGTTGACGACTTGCGCGATCATGCCTACACTAAGCGGGAGCAAACTGAGGAGCAGCTATGAAACTTTCCCCGGAAAAAGTTGAGCAACTCGCCGCCGCGCTGGTCGACCAGCTTGCCGAGATCGACGGCGTGCTGTTTCAGGGCGACGATGGGCAGATCCGCATGGCCGCGCAGCAGATCATCACCGACGAGCTGATGGTCGAAGAGAACCTCGATGCCGAGATTCACAAGATGCTGCAAGCCTACAAATATGAAATAACCATGGGGCGCATGAACTACGACGAGCTGTTCAAGAAAACCAAGCAGCGCCTGGTGAAAGAGCGCAAGCTGACCTTGTAATGGGCTTGTGCATCTTCTTCCCGGCGGCACTGCGCCGTTCGCTGGCTCGCGCATAGGGGCGGGCCAGCTCTCCACCGGGTTCTTCTTATGCGCTCGCGATACGCCCCACGCCAGGGCATTGTCATCGCTCGCAGCGCCATTCAAATCAAATATGCTGGGTGATGGGGGGGAGTTCTGCGTACACACGGCGCAGCGGGCCAGCGGCTGGCATCGTTGCGTGGCGCGGGTGTCGCTGCAGTTTGAGAACTGCTGCAGAGTGTTTGGCGGCATCGGCGCAATTGAAGTACATATTTCGAGACGAATATATGGTTTCTGAGCTATACGTTTTGATCGTCGACCAGAATGCAGGCGATATTGAGCACTTTCTCGAATTGCTCGCACAAGCCGGCTGCGACTGCCACCCCACGGTTGTGCATACCCTCGCCAATTTTCAGGCAACGCTCGCGCGCGAACCTTTCGACCTCGTGCTGTGCGATTACAGCCTGCCCGATTTCAATGGCCTGCAGGCGCTGCGTGAGGTGCGCGAGCGCGATGCCGACCTGCCTTTTATTCTGATTGCAAACGGGCTGGGCGAAGAAAAAGTCGTGGAGTGCTTCAAGGCGGGTTTGACCGACTATGTCGCCAAAGCACAGCTGCACCGCCTGGGCAGGGTTGCCGCCCGCGCCCTGCGTGCCCGCCGCGAGCAGCAGCAGCGCCAGCAGGCCGAGGAAGCACTGCGCCGCGCCGAAGCGCGCTACCGCGACCTGTTCGAAAACGCCAACGACATGATCTACACGCGCGACCTGAACGGCTGCTTTACGTCGGTCAACAGCCGTGGCGAGCGCCTGACAGGCTACGCTGCCGAAGAGTTTCTGCATATGCACGTGGGCGACCTGTTTGCGCCCGAATATCTGCACCTCTGCGCCGAAGAGCTGCTGCGCGCCCGCTCCGAAGCCGAGCTGGCCATTCCCGAAGAGCTGGAGTTCGTCACCAAAACTGGCGAGCGCGTGTGGGTCGAAGTCAGCTCGCGCCTGATCTTCGAGGATGGCGAGCCAGTGGGCGTACAGGGCATTGCGCGCGACATCAGCGAGCGCCAGCGCGCCCGGCAAGAACGCAAGCGCCTGGAGCACCAGCTGCTGCAATCGCAAAAGCTTGAGTCGATTGGCACGCTGGCGGGCGGCATTGCGCACGATTTCAACAACATGCTCACCGTGATCATGGGCAATGTGCAGATGGTGCTGGAAAACAACCCGCCCAGCTCGGCCGACCACCCGCTGCTCAGCCAGATCGAGCAGGCCGCCGTGCACGCCACCGAGCTTACCCGCCACCTGCTGACCTTCAGCCGCCGCCAGCCAATCGAGCGCCGCCTGATCGACCTGAACGGCACCATTCGCGATCTGCTGCGCATGCTGATGCGGATTATTGGCGAAGATGTGGCAATCGATCTGGCGCTCGCGCCCGAGCTGCCGCGCATTCTGGCCGACCCGGCGCAGATCCAGCAGGTGCTGATGAACCTGGCCGTGAATGCGCGCGACGCCATGCCCGGTGGCGGGCGGCTTCAGCTCACCACCGACACGGTGCGGCTGCCGGCGCGGGCGGGTGGCTTTGTTCCTGTGATCGAAGAAGGATGCTTCGTGCGCCTAACGGTTCGCGACACAGGCGTGGGCATTGATGCCGCCACGCAGCTGCGCATCTTCGAGCCGTTCTTCACCACCAAAGAGCAGGATCGCGGCACCGGGCTGGGGCTTTCGGTGGTGTATGGCATTGTGCAGCAGCACGACGGCGCGATTGGCGTGGAAAGCGTGCCCGGCCACGGCGCGACCTTTACGATTGTGCTGCCCTTGCCCAGCGCGCCCGAGGTGGCAGAAGCTGCGCCGCCGCCAGTGCAGGTGCGCGGTGGCACCGAGACCATTCTGGTGGCGGAAGACGACCCGGCGCTGCGGCGGATGGTCGCGGCGATGCTGGAGCGCCTGGGCTACACCGTGATCCAGGCCGAAGATGGCTTGGAGGCGTTGCAATGCTTTCAGGCCAACCCGTTGCGGATTGATTTGGCGCTGCTCGATCTTGTGATGCCCCACTTCAGCGGGCGCGATACCTTCAAACACATGCGCAACCTGCGGCCCGAACTGCGCGCTTTGTTCGTCACGGGCTACGGCGAGTCGCTGCCGCACCAGCAGGTGCGCGAAGAAGCGCCAGACGGCACGCTGCTGCTGTATAAGCCCTACCGGCTCGAGGTGCTCAGCGCGCATGTGCGCGAACTGCTCGATCAGCGCGGCTGAGCCGGGGTTTTGCCACTTTCGCGCATCAGCAGAATCAGCGCGTGGTCGCGCCAGAACAGCATCCAGCGCACCGTAAAATATACCAGCCGATACAGCCGCCCGCGCCGCACAAAGTCGTAATCGACCAGCACCACGCGAGCGGGCGTTTCGGCGGTGCGCATCAGGTTGTGCGAGCGCAGGAGGTTGCGCTGCGCCACAAAGCTCCACACGCGCCGGGGCAGGTTCGCCAGGCGCTTTTGCTTGGCGCGCTCGTCGCTGCTGGCGCTGGTGCGGCCATACAGGTCGGGCATGCTGCCGGTGGCGCGAAAGAATTCCAGCGAGCGGCGAATAATGTCGCGCAGCTCGGCGGCGATGTGGGCGCGCTCCTCGCTGCTCATTCCCGCGTAATCGAGCGCGAACAGCGGCTGCGCGCCGGCCAGAAATTCCTGAAGAACCAGCACCTGAATGCGGCCGTCGGTGTCGCGCGCGACGATGTAGTGGCTGGCGATGGTGTGGCGCGGGCCGAGGCAGCGGGTGTAGCGCTCGGCGGCATCGCGCATGGCGCGGGCGTGCGCAAGCGCGCTGGGCAGCGTGTTGCCCAGGTCGCACTTCAGCTTCACGACATAACGCTGGTCGTCGGTGCGGTAGACCTCGGTTTCGTTGCCGCCAGCAATTCGTTCCAGCACGTGGTCGTGGTCGATAGCAGCAAACACCTCGTTCGCGTAGCTGATCATGCCTCTCCCGCCTCGTTATTGCCTGCCTGCATCATACGACGCACAATCGTGGCATGTGGTTGCGGCAAATGCCTTTCGCCCAAGCCTATGAGTCTATGATCCACAGATTTCGCAGAACCGAAGAACCAAGAACCGCAGAACCGCAGAACCAGCAACTACCAGGGAAAAGCTTCGTTGCGCATCGTAACCCCAATCCCTAACCCCTAACCCCTAACCCCTGCGCGTTCACGCGCACTAGGTCTTGCGCGCAAGCATGCCGACGTACAGCGCTTCGTGCTGCCGCGCAATCGCGTCCCAGCCGAACTGCTGCGCCAGCACCGCTCCGTTCGCTTCAAGCCGCGTGCGCAGCGCCATGTCGGCCAGCACGCGCCGTATTGCGCTTGCCAGCGCGGGCGCGTCGCCGGGCGGGATGAGCAGCACGTTTTCGCCGTCGGCGAGCTCGGGCGTGGGCGTGGCGGGCCGGGTGGTGACGACTGGGCGGCCGTGGGCCAGCGCCGCCAGCAGGCTGCCGCGCCGAAACGATGCGCCGTCGGCAAAGGGCAGCGCCACCACGTCGGCCGCCAGCAAGTGCGCCGACACTTCGGCGGGCGGGCAGTGCCCCGTGATCGTCACGCGCGGCTTGAGGCCCGTGGCGGCAATTGCCTGCTGGATCGAAGCGGCGTAGGTGCGGTCGGCGGGGGCTGTGGCCGCGCCGCCCACCACCAGCAGGCGCGTATAATCGGGCAGCTGCGGCAGCGCCGCCAGCAGCGTGTCGAGCCCTTTGCTGCGCGACATCAGGCCGAAAAACGCGATCAGCGGCCCTTCGGCGGCTACGCCCAGGCGCGCCCGCCACGCTGCCCGCTCGAAATCGGGCGGCGGCGCAACCTCGATGTTGCTGCCAATTGGGATGATCGTCGCGGGCCGGCGTGTCATGTCGGCGGCGGTGGCGAGGTCGGCGCTGTTGGTGAGCACCAGAGCATCCGCGCCAGCCAGCAGGGCCGTCGTTACCCAGCGCCGCGCCGGGCCAGCTTTTGGGAAGAGGTAGGGTGGCAGCAGGTCGTGCGCGGTGACGGCGATGCGTGGGCGTTGTGCCTGTGCGCGCAGGCGCCAGGGCAGGAAATTGATTGCCGGGCGCATGGCAAACGCGCCGGTCTGGTACTGGATGTGCAGGACATCGGGCCGGGTTTCCGCCAGCGCGCGCCGTAGCGCCGGCCACGAGGCCCAGCCCCAGCCACGCGCCGGGGCAATCGGCTGGGGCGCGCGCTCGGCTGCGGCGAGGTCGTAGCGCAGCAGCTGCCCGCCCTGAATAGTGAGCACCAGGCTGCCGTGCCCGAGCGCGGCCAATGCCACGCCAAGCGCCCGCGTGTAATCGCCAATGCCGCCGGGCTGTGGGGGATATTCGCCGCTGAGAAGCGCAATTCGCATGGATTTACTGCCGCCTGGGCCACGTTGCAGCACTAGGTCAAAGTCCTAAAATCAATCCACAGAGTATGCAGATTACGCAGATGAGAGACCTCATATCTGTGTAATCTGCGTACTCTGTGGATTGCTCTCGTTTCCCATGCGGCCTTTGAAATGGCGCGCTGGCTATTCCATATCGGCGCAGGATGTGTTAGAATCGTCGATCCAGCAGCTGTTCGGTGAGCCCGCGAATCGTGCCGATTGTGGCCGCTTCGCCATCCGCAGCATCGAGCGCGGCCAGTGCTTGCCGATGGTAGTGCTCGGCCACGCCAGCCGTGTAGCCGCGTGAGCCCGTCTGGTCGAGCGCGTCGAGCATGGTGCGCACGTCGGCGTCGCCAACCTCGGGCTTGCGGTAGCACTGCGCGATTGGGCCGTCGCTGCCGGTGGCCTGGATCGCGTGAATCACTGGCAGGCTGAGCTTGCGGCGGTACAGATCGGCCGCGAACGGCTTGCCGGTAAGCTCGGGGTCGCCCCAGATTCCCAGCACATCATCCTGCACCTGGAAGGCCAGCCCCAGGCTCTCGCCGTACTCGTAAAAGGCGCGGGCGGTGCCGGCAGAAGCCCCGCCAACAATCGCGCCCAGGCCAGCGGCTGCCGCAATCAGCGCGGCGGTTTTGCGGCTGATCATCGCCAGGTAGTCGCTCTCGCTGATCGCCAGGTTGCCCTCGTAGCTGATGTCGAGAAACTGGCCTTCGCAGATCGTCAGGATGGTCTGGTCGAAGCGTTTGAGCACTTCGAGCGCGACTGCCGGCAGCACGCCCGCGTCGCTCAGGCCATGGAGCGCCAGGTGCGCCACGGTGAACAGGCCATCGCCGGTGTTGATACCCTGTGGCAGGCCCCACAGCTTCCAGACGGTCGGGCGGCCGCGGCGCAGGTCGCTATTGTCTTCGATGTCGTCGTGGATGAGCGAGAAATCGTGGACGAGCTGGATGCCTGCCGCCAGCGGCAGGGCCTGGCGCTCGTCGCCGCCAGCGGCGCGGCAGGCCAGCAATGCGAGGTAGGGGCGCAGGAGCTTGCCGGGGTCGACATCCGCCGGGGCCAGCTGTTCGTCGCGCCAGCCAAGCTGATACTGCTGCATTGCATAGAACTGCGCGACACGCGTTTCGGCGGCGGGGAAAGCTGCGCGCATAGCTGCCTGGATCTGCGCGCGAATTTCAGGATGTGTCATCGTTTATTCCGATAATACTATTGAAAATAGTAACACGTTTGGCAATTGGGTGATGAATAAATGTATAAATAGAGAAGCTGCTTTTCGTGTATGCATACTGTATAGTATGACAAAACGTTGTAATCTTCCAGTAATCTTATGTAACCGCCTAGTAATCAAATACTCTTGTTGTTAGAGCAGTAAACTAATACACTACATACGCGGGCCGCAAATAAACGCAACACTTCGTACACAAGGTTGTACTCGGCGCTCAGCACAGTGTCAGTGTCGACAGCGCGCAACCAAACAAACACGCAACACAAACGGCGGACACGCCATTTGAAAGGAGACCTCCGATGCCCCTCAACATGCGCTTCCGTTTCAGCCCAACGAAGGACGGCCTTGTCAAAGTGCTGGGTCCGCTGGAAACCGACATTATGCAGATCATCTGGCAGGATGAGCGCAGCACCGTGAAGAAAGTGCACCGCAAGCTCTCGCAGCAGCGCGACATTGCCTACACCACCGTGATGACGACCATGAGCCGCCTGGCCGAGAAGGGCGTGCTGAACCGCCACCGCGAGGGCCTGGCCTATGTTTACACGCCTGCCATCACCGAAGACGATTTTGTGACGATGGTGGTGCAGCAGGTGCTCGATGGCCTGCTGGACGACTACAGCGAGACGGCGATCGACTACATGGTCGATTACCTGGCCCGCCGCAACCCGAGCGAGCTGCGCCGCCTGCAGAAAGCTCTGCAGGCCCGCGTCGCCGCTTGAAGAGAGCCGGACCCTGAATAGAACCAGGAACCGAGAACCAGCTCCATTCAAAAGGTTCTCAGTTCTTGGTTCTAGGCCAGCTCGCCCCACAGGTCGTATTCCAGCGGCTGCGTCACGCGCATCGGCACCAGACTGCCCACCGGCGCGGTGCCCCACGCAAACACCTGGCCGTCGACCTCGGGGGCATCGCGGAACGAGCGCCCGACCACCAGCGGCGCGCCATCCTCGGATGTTCCCTGCCCTTCCACCAGCATCGAAAGCATGCGGCCCTGCCAGCGGCGGTTGCGCGCCAGCGAAATGCCCTGCTGAAGCTGCATGACCTCATGCCAGCGCCGGTCGGTCACGCGCTCGCGCACCTGGCCGGGCAGCGTGGCGGCGTGCGTTCCGGGCTCCTGCGAGTAGCGGAACACGCCCACGCGGTCGAGCTGCACTTCTTCCAGGAAGGCCAGCAGCGCCTTGAACTCTTCGCGGGTTTCGCCCGGAAAGCCGACAATAAAGGTCGAGCGCAGCGCAATATCGGGCATGGCCGCGCGCAGATCGCGCAGAATGCCTTTGGTGCGGTCGGTATCCGGCGGGCGGCGCATGCGGCGCAGTGTCTCGGGGTGGGCGTGCTGCAATGGCATGTCGAGGTAGGCGCAGATCTGCGGGTGCGCGGCCATGGTCGCGATCAGCTTTTCGCTGATGCCGTGCGGGTAGGCGTACATCAGGCGCACCCACATGTCGCGCGGCAGCACCCCGCACAGTTCCTCCAGCAGCGTCGCCAGCCCATCCTTCAGCTTCAGGTCGCGCCCATAGTCGGTCAGGTGCTGCGCAACCAGCACGATCTCCTTCACGCCCTGCGCGGCCAGCTCCTGCGCCTCGCCCAAAATCGCGCCCATCGCCTTGGAGCGCATGTCGCCCTTGAACGAGGGAATGGTGCAGAAGGCGCAGCGCAGATTGCAGCCATCCGAAATCTTCAGGTAGGCCGACGGCCCGCCGGCATGGCGGCGAATCGGCGCGGTGCGCCAGTCGGCATATTCGCCGGGCACAACCAGATCGTCAGATTCGAAGACAGGGAGGCTAGGAGACAAGGCAATCGTTGAAGACGGTGCCTGGAGCGGGCTGGCTGTCAGCGGAATAATATCGCTAAAGCCGCCAGACGTTTTTCGCGTCTCCGTGTCTCCGTGTCTCCGTGTTTCCGTAACCCCAACAATATCGCCAATCTTCATCCACTCGCGCGTGCTCAGGATCGCATCGACGCCGGGAACCGCGCCGACCAGCGCGCCATGGCTCTCGGCCATGCAGCCAGCGGCGATCAGCTGCTGGCCGCTGGTTTTGCTGGCGGCCATGTCGCGCAGCACATCCAGCGTTTCGTCGCGCGCGGCGGCGATAAAGCTGCAGGTATTCACAATCACAACATCGGCGTCGGCTGGCGCGGTGACGGCGGTATGGCCCTGCGCGGCGAGAATGCCACCCATGCCTTCGCTATCGACCGAGTTTTTGGGGCAACCCAGGGTAATGATATGGTATTTCATAATGTTGAGTTTTGAGTTTTGAATGTTGAGTTAGCACGAACTCAAAATGGAAAACTCAGAACCGAAAACCTCTAGCGATAATTAGTAAACTGGAGCGCCACGGCGAATTCGTCCTGGTGCTCTTTCACGAGTTTGATCACGGCTTGCAGATCGTCGCGGCTTTTGCTGCCGATGCGCAGCGCATCGCCCTGGATGCGCGGCTGCACCTTCGGGAAGCTGTCGCGAATGAGCTTTTGCAGCTTTTTCGCCACGTCGTCGGGGATGCCTTGCTGCAAAGTCGCCACCTGCCGCACGCGCAGGCCGCCGATCTCTTCCACCGTGCCCCACTTGAAGATTTTCAGCGACAGGTTGCGCCGCAGGGCTTTGGTTTCGAGAATATCGCGCACCGCATCGACGTGCATTTCCGCGCCCGAGGTAATCGTCAGTTCTTTCTCGCTCAGGTCGATATCGGTCTTGCTGTCTTTCAGGTCGTAGCGTGTGCGAACATCGCGCTGGGCCTGATCGACGGCGTTCACCAGCTCCTGGCGGTCGAACTCCGAGACAATATCAAAGGTGCTTTCAGCAGGCATAGCTAACCCCCACATCGCGGCACGCGCCGCGCAAACCGCGCCAGTATACCATAAAAAACAGGGAGCTTGCGCTCCCTGCTGTGCGTTTCGCGTTGTGAGGGCGTTTAGCGCGGCGGCCAGGAGAAGGTCACGACGTCGCCGGGGGCAGCGGTGCAGCACTGTTTCTGCCCGTTCACCACCACCGAAACCACCGCCGCATTGCCGGCACGCACCCAGAAATCGCGCTGGGCCTTGTAGGCGGGCAGCGACTGGCCCGCGCCGAGCACCTTGCGGAAGACCGTCTGCCCATCCACGCGGATTTCGAGCCACGAGCCAGGGCCGCCGTTCGGGTCGATGCTGACCTCGGCGACGATTGGCGCGCTGGGGTCGACCGTCGGGCTGGCGGTTGGCGCGTTCAGCGGCACGCCACCGGCGGCACCGCTCACCTCGGTGGGCGCGAGCGCAACGGCTGGCGCATCGGTGGGGCGCGGCGCAGACGTGGGCAGCGGCGGGGGCGTGGGTGCCTGCGTGGGAGCCTGGGCCACGGGCGTTTGCGAGCCCTGGCCGACGACATTCAGCGTGCTGAGCGCAAGGTAGCTCGCGCCAATCAGCACCAGCACCACAAAAAATACACCAAAGAAGCTCGGCACCATCATGCTGCGCACGCGTGGCGCGGATGTCACCGGCACTACGCGAATCGGCTCGCTGAGGCCGCGCTCATGGCGGTACATATCAATCAGCTCGTCGGCTGGAATATTCAGATATTCGGCATAATTGCGAAGGAAACCGCGGGCATACACATCACCGGGGAGATGCTGAAATTCGCCATCTTCGAGGGCGACAATGTACCGCTGGAGAATGCGCGTCTCGACAGATGCCTGTGAAATGCTGATACCCTGGCTTTCGCGGGCTTCGCGCAACCGCTCGCCAAGCTGGCTCATAACTCTTGCCCTTTAATGGGCCAATGCCCGATACACTTTTTTAACAACTCATACACTTGGCGCGATTATACCATACATGCTGCGGCGCTTTGTTCCGTGCAGGTTACGGCATGCTTTCGATGCGATGAATGGAATTTGATATATGAATCTGCACTTTCGCATACAATACTGCCAGAACGTATGTTTGATAGGAGATTTTCGATGCAGCTTCACGATGTGCGCGCGCGCCTGCTGGCGCTGCCCGGCGCAACGCCAACCTACCCGTTCGGCCCGCAGCCGCTGGTGGTGAAAGTGATGGGGAAAATGTTCGCGCTGCTGGATGAAACCGGCGAGCCGCTGAGTGTTTCGCTGAAGTGCGAGCCGGCGCACGCCCAGTTTCTGCGCGACAGCTTCCCCGCCGTCACGCCCGGCTACCACCTGAACAAGCAGCACTGGAACACGGTGCTGCTGGATGGCAGCATCCCCGCCGAGGGCATCCAGTCGATGATCGAGGAATCGTACCGGCTGGTGGTGGCGGGCCTGAGCCGCGCGGCGCGCGCGCAGCTGGGCGGGGATGCGTAATCTCTATGTCAGTTTGCAGTCAGCAGGACGCAGAAGGCAGTTGCATTTCCCCTCTCCATCGCGTTGACAACTTTGTGCATCGATTTTGGCGCGCAGCGCCAAAATCGATGCACACTTAATCGTAAAGTACCGCTCTGCCGAAGGCTAAAAACGCCGACTGCGTACGTCGTATCGATAGGAACACTCCGATGCCACCGTTTGCCTTATTGCTGCTGCTGGCGGCGGCGCTGGTGCACGCCGGCTGGAACCTGCTGGTGAAGCAGGCGCGTGAGAAGGATGTATTTCTGTGGTGGGCATGGCTGGCAGGCAGCCTGGCTGGCGCGGCGCTGCTGCCCTTCCTGCCCGCGCTGCCACGGGCGGTCTGGCCGTATGTGCTGGCAAGCGGTCTGGCCGAAGCGGGCTATTCGCTGGCGCTGACGCGTGCCTACGCGCTGGGCGATTTTTCACAGGTCTACCCGCTGGCGCGCGGCACTGCCCCGGCGCTGCTGGCGCTCTGGGCGGCGCTGCTGCTGGGCGAGCGCCCGACCGTGGCGGGGCTGCTGGGGCTGGCGCTGTTGCTGCTGGGCTTGATGACGGTGGGCGGGCTGTTTGGGCGTGCGCGCCAGCCGGTGCGGGGCGCGGCAGTGCTGGCGGCGCTGGGCGTGGCGCTGGCGATCTCGATCTACTCGGTGATTGACGGCGCGGCGGTGCAGCTGGCCGCGCCACTGCCCTATACCATTGCGGTCTTCCTGGTCACGGTGCTGGCGCTCACGCCAGTGATGCTGCGGCGCTACCCGCCTGCGACGCTGGCGGCAGAGTGGCGCGCAAACTGGCCGCGCATTCTGGTGACGGGCGGGCTGGTTCTGCTGGGCTATGCGATGGTGCTGGCGGCCTACAGCGCCGGGCGCGTAAGCTATGCGGGCGCAATTCGCGAGGTAAGCGTGGTGTTCGCCGCGCTGATCGGCTGGCGCTGGCTGGGCGAGGACTTTGGCCGCACGCGCATCATTGGCGCGCTGCTGATTTTCGCCGGCATTCTGGTGATTGCGGCGGCGGGGTGAGGGGGTGGGTTACAAGTTTGAATGTTGAATGTTGAGTTAGCGGTCATGGGTTACAAGTTTGAATGTTGAATGTTGAATGTTGAGTTAGCGGTCATGGGTTACAAGTTTGAATGTTGAATGTTGAATGTTGAGTTAGCGGTCAGTGGTGGGCACAGATACGGCGTTGTAAATAGCGTCCTGAGTAGGCCGAAGGCCGTATCGAAGGGCGCGGCTGAGCAGCACCCCTCGATACGGCCTTCGGCCTACTCGGGATGCCATACTTTTGTCTTCCAGATCCTCTGCTCCTCCGTCGTTTGTCATTCGTCGGTCGTCGGTCGTCGGTCATCCCAATCGTAAATCGTAAATCCAAAATCTCCGTGCCTCTGTGTCTCTGTGGTGATCTTTCGGTCGTCGGTCGTCGGTCGTTGGTCGTCCCAATCGAAAATCGTAAATCGTAAATCCAAAATCTCCGTGCGTCTGTGTCTCTGTGGTGAATTATTTGTTCGTCGGTTCGCCTGCCAAATTCTTCTGCTGGCTACGTTCTTTCATGCAAACGTACAACCTAACGTCGCGGAGGAAAGACATGGCTGCTACGAAAAAAGCGCTGGTGCTCTCGGGCGGGGGTGGGCGCGGCGCATACCATATAGGCGTGCTCGAGGCGCTGGTCGCGGCTGGCTGGATGGAAGACGGCAAAGGGCCAGATATTATTGCTGGCACCTCGATTGGTGCGATCAATGCTGCCGCGCTGGCCTCGGGCCTGACGGTGGCGCAGCTCCGGCGGCGCTGGCTGGGCATGCACACCGAAGAAGTCCACCGCCTGTCGGGCGACCTGCCCGCCGTTTCGCGCCCGCTGCTGCGCTTTCTGCTGCGCAGCGTGCTTACCTCCGAGGCGCACGGCGGCGCGCGCGACACCCTGCCCCCCTCCGAGCGCGACATGAGCGCGGAAGGCTTGTTCAGCCGCCTGGGCGCGCTGTTTCACGGCCGCCCGTTCCGCAGCCTGCTCGATACCACGCCCTGGCGCAGAACGCTTGGGAAGTGGATGGATTTTGCGCGCATCAACAGCGCCGACGCGCCCGCCCTGCTGCTGGCCGCCACCGAGCTGCAAAGCGGCGCGCTGCGCGTGTTC
This sequence comes from Kouleothrix sp. 19917, assembly GCF_057073505.1. Classification (NCBI taxonomy): domain Bacteria; kingdom Bacillati; phylum Chloroflexota; class Chloroflexia; order Chloroflexales; family Roseiflexaceae; genus Kouleothrix; species Kouleothrix sp. 19917. Next base: position 4,683,558 of record NZ_CP097099.1, on the reverse strand, counting down.
TGTAACCGCCCGCTGGAAGGCCGCCCCGCCGACACAATCGCGCTCGACCACCTGATGGCCTCGTCGAGCATCCCGATTGTGTACCCCTGGACGGCAATTGGCGACGGCAAGTACTGGGATGGCGCGGTGCTGGCGAACACGCCACTAGAGCCGGTGATCGATCTGGCTGGCGACGACGATGTGGATATTCTGGTGGTGATGATGACGCCCTGGAACGCCGACCCCGACGCCATGCGGCTGCAAACTCGCCAGATGCCGCAAGATCTTGTGCAGGCGCTGTCGCTGACGCTCGACTGGGCGCTGCTGGCGTCGTACCGCGTGGCCTTCGAGGCCATCGAGCATCGCAATCGCCTGGCTGCCGCCGCCGACAAGCTGGCGCGTGCTGCCGAGCAGCTGGGCGATGCCTCGCTGCGCCTGGAGGGCGCGGTGCCGCGCCCAATCGCCCCACCGACGGTGATCGCACCCGAGGCACTCATGCCCCTCGACTGGATCATCGACTATGAGACGGCCAACCACGAGGCGCTGTTCGCCATGGGCCGTGCCGACGCCGAGCGCGCTCTCGCCGTGCGGAAAGGGTGAGTAGATATTAACCGCAAAGAGCGCAAAGGACGCGAAGGGCTGTGAGGGTGCAGGTTTGAAGGTTGCAAGTTTGAAAGTTTGAAGGTTGCAGGTTTGAAGGTTCCGTGGTCTGGGCGTATAGCAATACGCCCTTTGCTGGTTCTGCGGTTGTGTGCCTCGTCTTGCCTCCCACTCTCGCGTCTCCTCGTCTCGTGTCTCCCTGTTGGCCGCCCCTGGTGTATACTAGCGCCACATTCACACAGAAGAAGGCGCTCGTATGCACATCGACCTGCAGATCCACACGATTGCCACGCCCCACCACGCCAGCTGGGCACCCGAGCCGCTGGCGCAGCACGCCGCCGAGCTGGGTTTGCGCGCCATTGCAGCAACCGATCATAACAGCACTGCGAGCGTGGCCGCGCTCGTGGCGGCCGGGCAGCGCGCTGGCGTTGGCGTCGTGCCGGGCGTTGAGATCGACAGCGGCTTTGGCGGCAAGCTCTGGCACACGCTGATCTACGGCGCAGCGCCCGACGCGCCCGCATTGCTCGAACTGTGCGAATCGGTGTTCACGCGCAACGCCGCCGACGCCGTGGCCTTGCAGGGCGAGCTGGCCGCGCGTGGCTTTCCCATCACTGGGCTCGACGCGCTGGGCCGCCTGCCGAACGTCGCCGACGTGGGCACGGCGCTGGCCCGCCAGCACGCGCTGCCCTCGCGCCAGCCCGGCGAAGACGACGAGAGCGCGGGCATGCGCTATATCCTCACGCATGTGCCTGGCGGCTACCAGCCAGTTGGTGTGGACGAAGTGATTGCCGTGGCGCACCAGCTCGGTGGCGTGGCGGTGCTGGCGCACCCTGGCCGCTCCAAGGGCATCTACGCCATTCCCGCCACCGAAAGCGACCTTGCCGCCATGACCGAGGCCGGGCTGGATGGCCTGGAGGCATTCTATCCCAGCCATAGTGAGGATCAGCGCGCGTTCTACCGCGACGTGGCCCAGCGCCTGGGCCTGCTTGTCACGGGCGGCTCGGACTCGCACGGGCCGCAGCAGCCGCTGGCGCAGTGGCCGGCCGAGTGGTGCGCGGCCTTTCTGGAGCGGATGGGCGTGTGAGCGGGCGCGTGGGCGGTGTTAGCCTGATGAAATGCAGAACCGACGAAGGGTGTATTGCTATACGCCCAGAATGACACCCATATGAGGGTTTTGGGTCTGGGGTTTTGGGATTGGGCCTTCAAACCTGCCAACCTGCAACTCGCAAACCTCCTACGCCCGTATCTCGTTGAGGCAGGCGCGAATGGCTTCGGCAACAATGAACGATGGCTCGTCTTCATCTTCCTCCGGCCAGCGCATACGGTTTTTGGCGAGGCCAAAGCTAAACTTCCGCGCCGGGTCGGCAAAGCCCAGCGAGCCGCCGTTGCCCGCATGCCCAAACTCACTCCCGCCGCGTCCCATCGCAATATCGCCGCCCTGCTCGGGGTTGCCGCCAAGCGCATAGCCAAGCGCGCGGCGTCGTGGCATGCCCGAGCGGGCATCGGGCGCGTCGGTTTGCAGGGCGCGGATGCGCTTGCACCGTTCGACGGAAAGGATGCGTACCCCATCCAGCGCACCGTCCTGCGCCAGCATCGCGTAGTGGCGGGCAATTGCGCGGGCGTTCATAATCCCGCCGCCGCCCGGGATCGACGCGCGGCGGAAATCGGGCCGATTGACGACCGCAGCAGAAGTGAGGTGCGGCGGCATCACCCGCAGCGAGAGCGGGTTGGTCTCGGGTTCGGATGGCGCTTCCACCAGCGGCGCGACGCGACTTTCCACAGCCTCGGGAATGCCCAGGTAGAAATCCGTAATTCCCAGCGGCTGGCAGAGTTCTTCGCGCGCAAACTGCGCAATTGGCCGGCCATCGATTCGCCGCACAAGCTCGCCAATGATCCACCCGAAAGTCCATGCGTGGTAGCAAACCGTCGTGCCCGGCTGCCACAGCGGTGTAAGCGACGCAATCGCCGCGCACATCGCCTCCCAGTCGGTCATCATCTCGGGGGTAGCATCATCGGGCATCTGCGGCACGCCCGCCCGGTGGGTGAGCGCATCGCGCACGGTTGCGGCTTCTTTGCCGTATGCGCCGAACTCGGGCCAGTAGCGCGCAATCGGCGCGTCGTAGTCGACGCGCCCGCGATCGGCAAGAATATGCAGGCAGGTTGCAACAAAGCCCTTGGTTGTCGACCAGGAAGTAAACAGCGTATCGCCATCAACCGGCTGCCCGCTCGCCTGGTTCGCAACGCCGCTCCACGCATCAACCGCAAGCTCGCCATTGACATATGCCGCGACCTGTAAGCCAATTTCGTTGCCCGAATCGACAAGGTCGTCGATCACCTGCTGCACGCGCCCCTGGAGCGTGGAATTCATCTCAACCTCCTTTGGTACAGCGCCACCTGCGCGAAGTCGGTACGCGTACCTGCAACCCTTGCCGGCTGACTATATCACGTTTTCGCCTGCTTGATGCGTTTGCGGCGGTGTGCGCCCGCTCAGGGGAGCAGGCGTGGCCGCAATATCCGAAAAGATTTGCCCGCCAACAACATTACGCACTATTTTCAAAAAATAGTGCGTAGTGCGTAAGCCTCGGCATACGGTGTGCATTTGGCAGGGCTTTGCACAAGTAGAGTGTTTTGCAGAACAATTGACCACTCATGCACTGGCAAGAAACACGTTGGAGCGCGGAAAATGCACCTGCCGACTGCCTCCTGCTATAGGGCAGAGAAAGCCTCGCTGCGCATCCAATCCCTAACCCACAACCCCTGCGCGGTCACGCGCACCAGGCTACTTTTTCCCGTTGTCGTTCTTGTTGTCGTCGCCGCCGCCGCCGCCATGGCCGCTGTTGTCGTTGTTTTTGTCATCGCCGCCACCGCCGCCGCCGCCACCGCCGCTGCCACTGTTGTCGCCATTTCCGCCGCCGCCGCCGCTGTTGTCATTGCCATTGTTGTTGCCGTTGTCGTCGCTGCCACCGCCGCCACTGTTGTCATTGCCATTGTTGTTGCCGTCGCCGCCGCCGCTGCCGCTGTTGTCGCGCTCGATGCGCCGGGCCACAACGCGGCCGTCGGTGTAGCGCAGCGCCCGCACTTTGACGCGCGTGCCGATGTTGATCGTGTCGCGGATCTCGGTGCTGCCGTCGATCTCGACGATCTGGCCGCTGATCTGCCAGGTGCTGCCAATGCGCTCGACGGTGCCGCTGAATTCGAACTCGGTGGGCGGGGCGGGCGCTGCCGTGGGCGGCACCGGGCTGGGCGGAACTGGCGTGGGTGGCACCGGGCTGGGTGGCACAGGCGTTGCGCTTGGCAGCGGAACACTGGTTGCGGTTGGAACGATTGGTGTGCTGCTGGGCAGCAGCGGCGCTTTGGTGCTGGCCTGCTCGCTTGGCTCGGCCAATGGCGTGGCCGTGGCGGCGAGGGCCGTTGGCGTGGCAATCGCCGCAGGCTGTGTGGGTGTCGCGACCGCGGTTGCCGTGCTCACCAGGTTTGGTGTTGCAGTTGGCGCTGGCACGCTGACCACGTCTATTGTAATAAATGAAGCAGCCACCTGCCCGCCACTTGTGATGCCCTGCACCTCGGCGCGCGCGCCCACCGCCGGCGTGCCGGTGATCGACGTGGCGGCGTTCAGGCCCACCGGGATGCCCGCCACGAGCCACTGCCCTGGCGTGAGCGACTCGATCGCGCCGGTGAAGCGCACCTCGGCCTCGCGCCCGCTGCTGAGCAGGGCGCGCACTTCGTCGCGGCGGCGCTGATCGAAGCTGGCCGCCAGCGCGGCTTTGTCGCCCTGTGGCGCGAGCAGCAGGCCGGCGGTTTCGACTGCGCGTTTGACCGAGTAGAGCGCGCTGCCGGGCAGGGCCTGCTGCGAAGCCGCCGCCGCGCCGCCCGCCATAAACAGCACCACCAGCACGGCCGCGAGGCTCGCAACCAGCCGCGAGGGCAACCAGCGCGGGCGGCGCGCCTGCTGATCGCGCAGCTCGGCGGCCTGGTTGAGGAAAGCGCGGCGCGAAGCCCGCTGCGCGCCTGGGTCGGGATCGGCGGGCAGGCGCTGGATCAGGCCAACGGTTTCGAGCATGGGGCGCAGGCGGGTGGCATCTTCGGGGAAGCGCGCCAGAATGCGCTCGATCGGCTCACCTTCGTCGATCAGCGTCAGGCACTCGATCAGTTTTCGTTCAAGCTGCGCGTCCATCATTCGGCCGTTTCTGGCATGAGTTTGCGGGCCAGCGCCGCGATTGCGCGCGCCTGCAATTGTTTCACTGCGCCCTCGGTTTTGCCGATCGTGCGGGCCACTTCCTGAATCGGCAGTTCGCGGCCAAAACGCAGCGCAATGACATGCTGCTGCTCGTCGGTCAGGTCGCCAATCGCGTCGCGCAGGTCCGAGCGCGTGAGCGCGGCTTCGGCCAGCTCGGCAGGGCCGGCGGCGCGGCTTGGCATGGTTTCGTCGAGCGCCACCTGCGGGGCGCGGTAGCGCTTGCGCATATGGTCGGCGACGACGTTGGCGGCGACTCCATAGAGCCAGCCGCGCAGGGTGCTTTCGGGCGGGTTGCGCTGGCGCAGCGAGCTGAGAAAACGCGTAAAGACCTCGCTCGTCAGGTCTTCGGCAACATCTCGGTCGCTTACGCGAAAGCTAATGTATCGGAACAATGGCCCGTAATATGCGTCGTGGATCTGGGCCAGCGCGTCGGTATCAAATTGTCGTGCGCGCTTGAGCAGCGCAGCTTCGTCCAGCACGGTTGCTATCTTTCAGCAGGCTAATCGGCATGTGGGCGTTGGCGACGGCCTGTTCGGGTGTGCCAAGTATACCAGGAAAGTGTGAGTGCCAGCACCTTCCCCGCGCGTGGCAGGGAAGGTGCCGGGCTGGGTGTGTTCCCGATATATCACCGCTCTGGTTGAGTCTACGTAGCACCGTACACGTTTGTGCTTACCGTGTTACTTCTTGCCGCCGCCGCCGCCACCGCCGCTGTTGCCGCCGTGGTCGTCGTTTTTGTCGTGGTTGGCGCCGTCGTCGTTGCCGCCACCGCCAGTGTTGCCGCCCTTGTCGTCGTTTTTGTCGTGATTCGCGCCGTCGTCGTTGCCGCCGCCGCCAGTGTTGCCGCCCTTGTCGTCGTTCTGGTCGTGGTTGGCGCCGTCGTCGTTGCCGCCGCCGCCGCTGTTGCCGCCCTTGTCGTCGTTCTGGTCGTGGTTCGCGCCGTCGTCCGCGCCATTGCCGCCATTGCCGTGGTCGTCGTTCTGGTCGTGGTTCGCGCCGTCATCCGCGCCATTGCCGCCATTGCCGTGGTCGTCGTTCTGGTCGTGGTTCGCGCCGTCGTCTGCGCCATTGCCCTGCGGGCCAGGCGTGGGGTTCGCGTCGGCGGGCGCGGTGGTCAGCAGGCGAATCTCGCGCGCCACCAGGCCATTCGCGGTCACGGTCGCTTCAACCTGCACAATCGCATTCAGCACAATCGTGCCTTTAATCTCGGTCGCGCCGGTGATTGCAGCGGTGCGCTTGCCAACCGTTATGGAGGAACCGCTATAGGCCATCACATGCCCGGCGAACTTCACCTCGGTGTCGGCCGTAACCGTCGGCACAGCGGGCGCGCTGACCGTGGGCAGCGGTGTTGCGGTCGCGTCGCTGGTGGGCTCGGGGCTGGCGTCAGCCGTAGGCTCGCTGGTTGCGTCGCTGGTGGGCTCGGGGCTGGCGTCAGCTGTGGGCTCGGCAGTTGCGTCGCTGGTTGGCTCGGGGCTGGCGTCAGCGGTTGCCGCTGCGGTGGGCGTGCCATCGTCGCTGGTTGGGCTTGGGATGGCCGTGGGCGTGCCTTGCTGGGCCTGCACCACCTGGCCACAGGCAGAAAGGGCCAGACCAAGGACGGCGATCAGCGCCAGCATGGCGAAACGAGCGGAACGGATTGCAGATGACATGCGCGATATCATAGGGAAGCTCCTTTGTCCTGTTTTTATGCTATTCCATCGGCGCCACACCTACAGTCGCAAACCCTGCGAAAAAGTAACGGGCGAATTTCGCGCGTTTTGAAAATTCGGCCCTGGCCGTCTGGGACGCCATCGCCGCCGATCATCCGCTATAATGCAGGCGCAAAGTTTCTCGCACATTATCAGGAAAGCGATGCGGAATTATGCGCAGATACTCTGCATTGTAATCGTGAAACCCTATACCCTATTCCCTAAACCCTGCGCTGAAAGCGTATTCGTGAGGTCGCCATGCTTGCCGAATCAATCGAAATCGAGATCGCCGCGCTGGCCGGGCGCTATGGCGCGCCGCTGCGCGTGGTGCAGCCGCTCACCGGCGGCCTGTTCGACCCGCTGTTTATGCGCGACCGCTATGGCGAGGTGTGCATGGTGGTGCGCCGGCCCGACGGCACGCTGATCACGGCGATCAAAACCTTCTACCCGGCCGGCGCGTTTCGCCTGCTTACCGGCGGCGTGCATTTCGGCGAAGCAATTGCCGACGCGCTCGTGCGCGAGGTGGCCGAGGAAACCGGGCTGGATGTAGCGGTGCGCCGCTTTCTGGCCGTGATCGAGTACGAGCTGCCCGCGCTGGCGGGCAAGCGCTTCGCCACCTTCGCGTTTCTGCTGGATGAGCTTGGCGGCGAGCTGGTGGTGAGCGACCCCGACGAGCGGATTGGCGCGTTTCGCTTTTTGCGAGTGGACGAGCTGCCCGCGCAGGCCGAAACGCTGGCCAGCGTGCCCGACACCAGCGACGACGAGGTGCAGGGCTCGTGGGCCGATTGGGGCCGCTTTCGCGCCGTGGTGCATCGCGTGGTGTACACCGCACTGACGCAGCCGGCCTAAAGAGTGCCAGGAACCGAGAACTGAAAACCGTAAAACCTAACAGTGAGCAGGGAGCCATGCTCGGTAACTTGCAACGTTCAAACGTGTGAACCTGCAACCTGCCAACCTGCAACCTGCAACCTGCCAACCTGCAATCTGCCAACCTGCACAATCTGCGTAATCTGTGGATATATCGTCCTACTCAAGGAACAAACCTGTGACAGAACACAATCCGCTCCTGCGCTACAGAAGCCAGCTGCGCTACGACGCCGCGCGTGGCATCCTGGCCGCGCTCGACCCACACGCCTTGCCCGCCGCGCAGTGGGCCGAGTTCAGCGCGCCCGAGCCGCTGGCCGAAGCGCTGAGCGCGGGCCTGGGCGGCGAAGCTGCGCGCTTTCTGGTTGGCTACGGCCTGGCGCTGGCCGCGCACCACTGGGCTGCCCGCCCCTCCGAAGCGCGCCGCGCCGCGATCATCCAGGCCGGCGCGTGGCTGCGTAATGCCCTGCCAGCCGACGCGCGCGCAGCCGCCCTGATCGACGCGGCGCTGGCGCGTGCCGACGCGGCAATCCTTGCCGGGAACAGTGCCGAAGCCGCGCTGGTGGAATTTGCTGACGCCGACGTGGCCCGCGCCGACCGTGCCGCCGAGCGCTGCGGGCGCATTGCCGCCGGCCTGCTCGACGAGCACGACGCAGTTGCGTGCGGGGGACATGCTGGCCCGGCGCTGGCCTGGGCGCTTGTTGCCGCCCGCGCCGAAGGCAAGCAGCCCACGCTTGTGTTCCAAACCAACCACGCCTGGGCGGCGGCGCTGGCCGCGCAGCTTGGTGTCGCAACTGCCCAAACTGGCGCGACGATCTGCATGCTCACTGCCGCGCGCATCGCCCGCGACGGCAGCGCCGCCGTGCGCCCCGGCGATGGCGCGGTGCTGCTGGAAGCGCGCCAAAACGGCCTGCCCTGCTACCTGCTCAGCACCGACGGCCCCGACCCCGATAGTGCCAGCGCCGCACAGCTCGCGCCCGCCGAGGTGGTCGCGCCCGCGCAGATCAGCGCAATCATCACCCACCGCGGCATCTACCGCCCCGAAATGATCGAGCGCTTTCTGGGCGAAGGCGACGCCCCGCTCGACGTCATCCCGCTCGGCTAGCGGCGCAGCAGCCCGCCCAGGCTGGCCGCAAGCTGCCCGGCCAGCAGCAGCGCGCCAAGCCCGAAACACAGCCAGCTCCAGCGGCGCAGCGGCCCACGCGCCATGCGCGCACAGGCCCACAGCAGCCCGGCCAGCGCCAGCGGCACCAGCACGCAGGCCGCCAGCGCAACCGCGCCCAGCGCCCCTTCGGTTTCCAGCGCGCCGCCCGCGCCGAGCCACGGCAGCGTTGCCAGCGCCGCAAAGCCCAGCGCCCGCAGCCGCAGCCCGTCGGCTACGGTGGCCCAGGCCGCCCGCACAAACGCAAAAGGAAAAAAAGAGCGCGTGCCGGTTTCGGGCGCGGGTGCCGGCAGATCGGGGACGTGCGCCGGTTCTAACCCCGCCGCCGATGCAGAGGTCTGCTGCGCTGCAAACGGCCCCAGCCCGAGCAGTGGCGGCAGTGCTGCGATCAGCCCCAGCGCGCCAAGCCAGCGTAATACCTGCACCTCGGGCGGGCGCGGCGCACCTGGCCCCCGCATCATTGGCAGCAGGTCGAAGGTACCGGCGGCCGTGGCCAGCGCCAGCCCTGCCAGCGCCAGCAGGAGTAGCCCATTCAGCTCGGCAGCCAATCGGCGGATGCCCGCCGCGCGCGTGGCCGGGTCGGCGGCGCGCAGGAGCATGCGCAGCGCCAGCAGCTGTGGCCACTCCAGCAGCGCCACAATCACCAGCAGGTCAACGCCGCGCCCGAGCGGGCGGGCAAACGGCAGCGGCAAGAGCGCCAGCGCCAGCCAGGGCAGGGCGGCGGCATGGAGTGGCAGCCGGAAGGCCGGGCGGGTGTCGCCGCGCCAGAGGAGCGCCGCCAGCAGCACGGCAGCCATGCCGCCGGGGTACACAAACAAACGCGCCCAGGCCAGCCCAATCAGCCCGATCAGCTCACCTGGGCTCATCGCCCGCGCCTTTCGTGGAGGCTGGCGCGCCCAGCAGCAAGCCAAGCCAGGGCACGTGTTCACGCAGTTCGGCAATTGCGGCGGCGCTGGTTTGCGTTTCTTCTGTGGCTGGCGCGGCAGGGTATAAGCGCGTTAGGAGCGCCAGCAGCGCCAGTATCACCAGCAGCAGCAGCGCCGCCGCAAGCACAGGCCAGCTTGCCACCGGCGTTTGCGCGGCGTCGGTGGCGGCCAGCCCAACCCACGGCCAGGTACCGAAATCGCCATAGGGCGACAAGCCGTCGGCAAGCTGCCCCGCCACCGGCGCGAGCAAGGCGCGCACCAGCAGCGGCGCGCCAACGCCCAGCCCAAGGCTGGCAGCACCCAGCGCGCGCCCGCCCGGCTGCGCCCCCCACACAGCCCAGCCAAGCCCGGCCAGCAGCGCGGCCAGCCACAGCAGCCCGGCCAGCACGCCCGCGCCGCCCGCCATGCTTGCGCCAATCAGCATCCAGCCCGCCACAAAAGCTGCGCTGAAGGGGTGCGCGCCTGCCCCGGCACTGCGCTGTTCGCCCGCGAGCAGCACGGCGTAGCATAATAGCGCGTAACACGCAGCAATAATCCCCGCGCTGCTGCCAAGCCCAACGCCTGCAAGCGCGCCAGCCAGCACCGCCACGCTGCGCAAAGCCGCCCGCCGCAACAAACGCGGTTCGGCCAGTGCGGCAAGCGCGCACCAGCCGGCCAGTACCCCGCCAAGCAGCAGCGCCGCCAGGCTCCAGCCAATCTGCCATTCGCCCAAACTGTAGAGCCTAACCAGTGGATACAGCCAGGCCGGCGCGAATGCGCGCGCTGCACGTGGCGCGCGGCCGGGCAGCAGCGCCAGCAAGGCCATCAGCGTGCCAGCCAACGTGCACCAGAAAGCTGCGTTCACCAGCGCGCCACCAGGGTTTGCGTCTGTGTAGCGCACAATGCCACGCGCAAAAAGCGCGCTGTAGCCGAGGAAGATGCATACGCCCGCGCCCACCCACAACGGGCGAGCGCGCCAGCTGCTTGCCTGAGGCGTCCGTGCAAAACCCAAACTGGCCAGCAGCAAGGCCAGAGAAATAAAAAGTATAAAAGAAGTTAATACGCTTAGCAATAAGCATGCCACGGAAAGAAAGAGTGTTGGATGCTCGTTGCCCTTATTTTGCCAAAATGCTGTACTAAACCCGAGAATGATGATGGCAAACAACCAGGCGCTTAAGGCATCGATGCGAAACAGCCCATACTCAAACGGAGCACCACGCACATACCAGCACAGAGCTAAAGCCAGCAACACCAGTATGCCAGGAAATACCATGCGATATTGCCGTTTTAGCCTATCCCAATGCGGCATTGATCACTCACTGTATGGCTGGGTTTTGCGCCATCGTAGGCGTGAACGGTGATATTGTCAACATCCTGAAAATGTGCTGCACAAGGCCGCGCTAAAAAATTTGTTATCTTCAAATCGCGTGGTAAGCGCAGAAGAACGCTGCTATTCGCCCGCATACGAGCGGCATATTTCGCGTCCAGTAGTGATACATCATGTAATAATATGATGAATAAAATGTCATATTCACCTGCAAAGCATTCCATTGAAGGGGTCTGTATGACATGATATAATAGCTTCATCGAAAAGGCTCCAAGTGAACAATAGTTTTGGCCAGGCAGCCCCGGCGCTGAACCACAACTGGCATTTGCGGCGATTTCAGTACGGCGGGGACGCGGTGCACTTAGGGAGAGCAAGATGAAACGCGCGATCGTATCGGTGTTCAAACCACATGGTGAAGGGCTGCGCCAGCTGTTCGGCTCGCTTGAAGCCGACATTATGGCGCTGATCTGGGAACGGCAAAACGCATCGGCGCGCGATATTTTCGAGGGCCTGCGCGATCAGGGGCAGCGCCTTTCGTATGGCGCAACAAAAACGGTGCTCGACCGGCTGGTGAAGAAGCAGGTGCTGGTGCGCATGCTTGATGGTAATCAGTATATTTACCATGCTCGCCTGAATCGCGAAGAGTTCACCAACTCGGCCATCCGCGAAATCCTCGACGGCCTGTTCTCAGGGTTTGGCACACCAGTCTATGCGCAGTTCCTCGATCAAATGCAGGAAGCCGATCCTGAGCAGATCGATGCGCTTACGCAGATGATCAACGAGGCCGAGAAAAAGAAACCCAAAGCCGAATAAGCCAACGTTATAAACGTATCCCCGAATGCTACAGGCAACGGAGGCCGGCAATTATGGGTACTGACGTTATTCCTTACGATCCGTATCACCCGCATTTGGCCTATACGCTCGTGATTGCGTGTATTGCCTGGGGCGGCGTTACGCTGTATAGTCGCTGGTTTCTTACGCACGCGCCTCGGCTGCGGGTGCTGCTGTATGCGCTTGTTATTGGCTTGCCACTTTTTGGCGAGGGTCTGGGCTATCTGGTCAACCTCATTCGCCCCGCGCCCGAAACGCCATTAGGCTACCTGCTGACGCATTTTCACGCATACTATCTCCAGCGCCTGCCAATCGATTCATTTCTTTCACCCACGGTCGAAGAAACCCTGGTTGTGATGCTGAGCGGCCTGGCCGTGATTTCGATCGCGCGTTTTATTATTGGCACGCGCCGGCTTGATCGCGCGCTCAGCACCACCACACTGCTGGCCGAAACGCCCTACACACGTGTGATGAACCGCATGCTCTCGGTGGTTGACCCGCACTACGGTGCCTTGCCGCCAATCTATGTGTGCGATCTTTCGGTGCAGCTGGCATTCACAACGGGTATCGCCCGCCAGCGCATCTATGTGTCGTCGGCCCTGCTCGACTCGCTCACCACCGACGAGGCGGTGGCTGTGCTGTGCCACGAGTGGGCGCACGTGCAGCGGCGCGATATTTTGTGGAATACGGCAGTGCGCTTGCTGCGCGATGTCCTGTGGTTCCTGCCCAGCAGCCATACTGCCTGGCAGGCCATGGCAGCCAGCCAGGACGAAGCCTGCGATGCCCTGGCCGCGCGCATGACGCGCCAGCCCCTGGTGCTGGCGCGGGCACTTGTGAAGGTTGCAGCCAGCAAGCAGAATACTTCTCTTCCTGCGCTTTCCACTGCGAATATGTTCGCGCGGGCCGGCCATACGCCGCGCACGCGGGTGGAACAAATGATCCGGCTAAGCCAGCCATCCGGCCGGCCGGGCCGGGCCTCGGTTGTCGGTGCGGTAATGTTGGGAATGCTGTTGCTGGTCGCTGCTATGCTGCCAGCACTGCTTGGGTCGTAGCTGAGGTTTCAAGGCACATCGCGTTCGATGTGCTGGTGATACGCATCGTCTTGCTAATCTCTGTATTTATACACTCCGAGCTGGGAAAATAAAAAGGCACCGGAAGTTGTGCGAGAACTTCCGGTACCGCTGACAAACGATTGCTCCGAAGCTGCTGGCGTTCAGAGTGGGGGCGTCTGTCTGCGTAAATTATAGCACGCTGGTCAAGGTAAAAAGCAAAAAAATCTTAACGTAATTATCACAGTATGTATTATTACAAACTGTGCCCTGGCGCTCCTGCTGTGCCCGCGGGAAGGGTGCGCGCCGTTTGACGACTACAGAGCGGAGGAATGTATGCCTTACCCAGCACCCCCCTAGCGAGTAACTCTGATGCGAGGCTAGTTTTGGCTGTGCGAGAGCCGAGCTGGCCATGGTGCCCTGGCGGCACATGCATTCAGGCACTCCCATTGCGTATCTTCATAGTCTTCCGAAGCTGCTGGCGTTCGGGGAGTGGGGTTTTGTGCGTCTTTTTTCAAGACGCTGTGTGGGTGGCAGCTGCCAAAAGCTGGTTCTACGCCCGCCAAGACCTCCACGGACATCCCCCTCATTGTTCATCGCCCGCATCAGCCTGCCAGAAATTGGCAGATTGATCAGTATGGTTTGGGCAGGAACACGTTTCGTAGGAGGTCAGAGAATGAATCAGCGACGACCAGTATGGTCGAGCCTGCTGCGCCTGGCGCTGCTGGCAGTGGTCGCGGTGGCGGCGCTCCCGGGTGGGCCGGGTGGCGCGCAGGTTGCGAGTGCCGCTACCAACACCCTGCACATCAGTGTTGTCAGCGCGCGCACCGAGCCGAAATACCCCGATGGCGCGCCAGGCGCGCCGGGAGTGACTGCCGGCACCGCAATTACCCATTATAAGTACATCATCAACGAAGACAATGTTGGCGACCCCAACCAGTCGCGCTCGCCCAACTGCTCGCCTTCCTCGGGCAGCTACCCGGCGAACTGCCACTGGCCCTCGATTCAGGCCATGAACGGCTCGAGCCCGATTGTGACACAGGGCGACGAAACCTCGCTCGACGCGGCGCTGCATGGCCTGAACCTGCCCAACGGCAAATACCTGATCTCGGTCATGGCCGATCACTTCAAGCTCGACGGCGCGCACTTCACCGTGCCGCTGGCGAACAGCACCCCAGTGAAGGTGGAATTGCAGCCGCTGCCGCTGCCAACCGCCACGCTGCGCGCGCAGGTGTTTGAAGACAACGCGCCGGTAAACAGTGGCCCCGATTTGCCGGCCGAGCGTGGCCTGGCGGGCTTCCGCGCGGCCATCACCGACAGCCTCGGCGAGGTGACAACCGACGTCTATGGCAACCCGCTCTGCACCAAGTACGACTCAAATGGTGACCCGATCCCCGGCACGGGCGGCTCGTGCATCAGCGATCAAGACGGCATCATCACTATCCCGAACCTCGGCCCGAACCGCTATGCCTTTTCGGCCATCCCGCCCGACGGCACCGACTGGGTGCAGACGACGACGCTGGAAGGCAACCACGACTGGGACACCTGGCTGCAGGAAGGCGCCACCGGCAACGACACCGAATTTGCGATTGCCGGCGAGCCCTTCCCTTTCACCATCGCTGGCTTTGTGCACCCGAAATCGCTGCCAGGTGGCGGCACGGGCCGCATCAAGGGCGTTGTCGATGCCGCGAAGGTGTACGTGCCGCTGAATGGTGGCCTGCCGTATAACGGTGGCATCTGGGGCGGCCTTTCGGGCGCGAAGATTGACCACCCAATTGAAAACCCCTGGATCTCGCTCAGCGACCTGAACAACGGCGACGTGGCGATCTACGTCGGCCAGGGCAACGCCAACGGCCAGTTCGACATCCCGAATGTGCCGGCAGGCGACTACACCCTGACCTACTGGGATGGCCCGCAAAACTATATTCTTGACCTGGTGAATGTGACAGTGAAGGACGGCGAGACGATTGATCTCGGCAACCTGTTCCTGACCGGCTGGTTCACCACGGTCGACGGCTATGTGTTCAACGACGTGAATGGCAACGGCAAGCGCGACTCGGGCGAGCCGGGCATCGCAGGCTACACCGTTGCGCTGAAGCGCCGCACCAACACCCTCATGGATCGTGGCTCGACGCTGGTGATTACCGACGCCAACGGCCACTACGTGATGGAGAACGCCTACCCGCTGACGCAGTGGCTGGTTGTGGAAGCCTACAGCGACCGCTACTACACCACGGGCGTGACCTACCAGACCGACAACCAGCCAACCGCAACCACAGTTGTGGGCGCGGGCGTGGACGTCAACGTCCTGCCGATCATCGGCCAGTCGGGCCAGCTCGACTGGGGCGTGAAGCCCTACGCGGCCGGCACCAACGGCGGCATTGTTGGCACCGTCAGCTACGACACCACGCGCAACGAGCTGAACCCGCGCTTTGCGGCGGTGGAAAACTGGCAGCCCGGCATCCCCGGCCTGACGGTTGGCCTGTACCAGCCCGTCGATTGCGGCACGACAAGCGCGCCCTGCGACGACAGCGGCCTGTACGAGCTGGTGGCGAGCGGCCCGAATGCCGGCGCCTATGCCAAAGGCCGCCTGCTCAACACCTACCTGACCGAGTCGTGGCAGCGCCCGAAAGACTGCCAGGCCCGCGATGTCGATGGCAAGCCGGTCGATCAGCAGGTGCTGCCCCCGGCCACCGGCGGCTACGACTGCCTCGAAGGCCCGCTGATGGGCGTGCAGTTCGACGAAGAGTTTGCCGCGGTTGATGGCAACTACGGCTTTGGCGACGGCTGCTTCACCGGCACGCTCGACGCCAGCGACCCGAGCGCCCCATCCTGCTCGGGTGGCTTCGACCCGCTGCCGGCGGGCGACTACCTCGTCGATGTCGCGATCCCCAACGACAGCTTCGGCAAGCCCATCTACAAGGTAACGCGCGAAGAAGATATCAATATCTTCAGCGGCGACCAGTATGTGCCGCAGGTGCCGCCGCCGCCGTGCGCCGGCCCGCTGCACATTGTGGACGTTACCGATTCTGGCACCGACGGCTACGCATCTCAGACGCTGGCGAATGGCGTGACGGTGGGCGCTTCGACGCCAACCGACAACCCCGACTTCGCCGACGGCGGCGGCAGCCCCTACGAGGGCCAGGCGCTCCCGCTGTGCAGCACCAAACTGGTGTCGCTCAACGACCGCCGCTCGATTGCGCCGACCTTCAACCTGTTCACCGACGTGCCGGTGCCGGGCCGCTTCTACGGCTATATCGTGGACGACCTGAACCTTTCGACCAACCCGCAGGACCTGCTGTTTGGTGAGAAAGCCGGCGTGCCCAACTCGCCGATCGGCATCTACGACTTCAGCAACCGCCTGGTGATGACGGTCAACTCCGACCCGAACGGCATCTTCGACATACTGCTGCCGTCCACCACCACGATCAACTGCCCGTCGCCGACAGGCGTGTGTACCAACCTGTACCGCATGGTTGGCAACGACCCAGGCGTGCCGGGCAAGCTGAACCCGAACTACAACCCGCAATTCCGCACAATTGCGGCCACGTTCGAGCTCTTCCCCGGCGACATCGTCCCGGCCGACCTTGCGCCAACCCAGGTGGGCGTCTCGATCCAGGGCCCGGGCTCGCAGTTCAACAGCGCGGTGGCGTGCGCGCTCGACACGACGACGCCGCAGATCTTTGCCGTCAGCAAGCCTTACCTGAAGACAAGCGATACAAGCCCTGCTTCACGCACGCTTACCGTGACGGGCGTGGGTTTCGGCGCGACGGCGGGCAAGCTTTACCTGGGCTCGACCCAGATGGGCGTGAGCAGCTGGACGGATCGGTCAATCTCATTCCTTGTGCCAAGCCCGCCCGCAATTGCATCTGGCCCGCAGCAGCTCAGCATTGTTGGCGCGAACGGCATGAAGTCGGTGAACGGCGTGAGCATCCATGTGATGAGCACGTTCAACCCTTCATACAACCCGACGGTCTACGAAGTTGGCCCGGGCAAGACCTACAGCAGCATCCAGGCCGCCATCGACGCCGCGCAGAACACCGCGCAGGCGCTGGTGGTGGTCTACCCTGGCGGCGTGCCCGACTCGACCAATCCAACTTATAACCCGCGCAAGGCCTACTTCGAGAACCTGATCATCTCGTCGCCGGTGAAGCTCCAGGGCGTCGGCCCGGGCGGCGTTTACCCCGACGGCTCGGTGGTGGAAGGCTCGATCATCGATGGCGGCGCGTTTGGCGGCGACACCCCGCTGGCCGACACGTGGCGCACGCGCCTGGGCAACATGACCTGGGCCGGCAACCAGACGCCCTACGAAGGGCAGACGGTCTACTGGCTGGCGCGCAACACCAACCAGTTCCCGACCAACGCCACCTACAAGCCGGCAATCGACGGCTTCTCGATCCAGGGTGGCGACCAGGCCGGCTTCCCGAACAATATCAACGTCATTGGTGGCACCCCAACCGGCCTGCCGGCGACGGTGCAGACGCAGGGCGGCGGCGTGTTCGTCAACGGCTACGTGCGCAACCTGCAAATCACCAACAACATCTTCCAGAACAATGGTGGCGCATATGGCGGCGCGATCCGCATGGGCACGCCCGACCTGCCCGCGCCCGACACGAACAACCATAACGAAAACCTCGTGATCGCCAACAACCGCGTGATCGCCAATGGCGGCACCAACCTGGCTGGCGGCATCGGCATCTTCGCCGGCGCCGACAACTACGAGATCGCCAATAACGACATCTGCGGCAACTTCTCGGCCGAGTATGGCGGCGCGATCAGCCACTATGGCCTGAGCACGAACGGCAAGATCCACGACAACCGGATCTACTTCAACCGCTCGTACGACGAGGCTGGCGCGATCATGATCGCCGGGCAGCTGCCGGCCAACCCAGCGACGCTTTCGCCGGGCGCGGGCGCCGTCGACATCTACAACAACCTCATCCAGGGCAACCTGGCGAACGACGACGGCGGTGGCATTCGCTTCCTGATGGCGGCTGGCCCGAGCAACTACGCCTTCAACGTCTACAACAACATGATCGTGAACAACATCAGCACCCACGAGGGCGGCGGCGTTGCCATCGACGATGCGCCCAACGTGCGGGTGTATGGCAACACGATCATGAAGAACATCACCACCGCAACGGCGGCAACCAGCAATGGCCTGCCCGCGCCCGCCGGCCTCTCGACGGCGCAGAACAGCGCGCAGCTTCGCGCCGCCGTGCCGAGCGCTGGCGTGTTCAGCAACCCGGTGCTGTTCAACAATATCTTCTGGGACAACCGCGCCGGCACCTGGACGGGCGGCGGCGTCTCGGGCATTGGCCTGACCGGCGACCCGGCAACGACGCCGAACTACTGGGACCTGGGCGTCGCCGATGGCTCGGGCGTACTCGCGCCAACAAACTCGGTCATCCAGCAGAACACCGTTGCGGGCAGCCCAACACACAACTACACCACCTCGTCAACCAACAAGCTGACCAACCCGGCTGTGACGAGCGTGTACGACCTGTCGGTGGCGGTGTTCCCGTGGCGCACCAACCCCAACTTCGTCAACGCGGCGATTGTGGCGGTTGAGGCGCCGCCGAACCTGCTGGGCAACTACCACCTGGCGAGCAACACTTCGCCGGCATACAACGCTGGCACGCCCAGCAAGGGCAGCGTCACCGCGCAAACCTTCGACTTCGACCACGACGTGCGCCCGCAGTTTGGCAGCTTCGACATCGGCGCGGATGAGCTGCTTGGCGCAACGGCTGACCTGGGGATCACGAAGACCAACGGCCAGACCAGCGTGACCGCAGGCGGGAGTACCACCTACACGATTGTGGTGACGAACAGCGGCCCCAGCCCGGTAACCGGCGCGCCAGTGACGGATACCTTCCCGTCCTCGCTCACCGTAACGAGCTGGACCTGTTCGGCAAGCGCGGGTTCGAGCTGCACCACCGGCGGCTCGGGCAACAACCGCACCGGCACGGTGACACTGGCGAACGGCGGCAGCGCAACCTTTACCGGCAGCGCCACCGTCTCGAGCAGCGCAAGCGGCTCGATCACCAACAGCGCCAGCGTTGCGGCCCCGAGCGGCGTGACGGACAGCAACAGCGGCAACAACTCGGCCGCCGACGCTGACACGATCCAGCCGACAACGCCTGTGCTGAATACCCCGCTTGATAACTTCAACCGCGCCAATGCGAACACGCTTAACAATGGCACAAACTGGAGCCAGACGGTGAGTAGCGGTAACGCTGCGATCCGCGTCAATAGCAATCAGGCGTTCGCGAACTCGGCTGGCACTGCCTACTGGAACAACCCGACCAGCGGCTTCAACGCCAAGCAGGCTGCCGGCTTCACCTTTGCCAACACGCCCACGTTAGTGAATAACACGGCACTATTGCTGAAGGCGAGTGGTGGCACCGCCCCGGCGCTGTCGAGCTTCATTCGAGTGCTGTACAGTGGCAGCACAGTGACTGTGGCAACCACCACAAATGGCACGAATGCGAACCCAACCTACAACACCATTGGCTCGTTTGCAGCAACCTTTGCGAGCGGCGACCGGCTGCTGGCCCAGGCCAATGCTGACGGCTCGGTGGATGTGTGGAAGATCACGGCGGCGAACGTTACCAGTTACCTGGGCCATACATTGACCTCCACCTTCACCGGCAGTGGTCGGGTTGGCATCCAGCTACCGGCGAATGCGCGGATCGATGATTTCCGTGGCGGCACGCTTCCCTAGCGACAGTTAGCTCGCAGGTGTGGGCTTTGGGCGGGCCGGTGTTCCCGCACCCAACGCCCAAAGCTCACACCGCTCTCTATGGAGATATGCATGAACAAGCGATTTGACATATCGCGGCGCGGCTTCCTGAAGCTAGGTGGCGGCGCGGTGGCGGCTGCTGCCGGGGCGCGCTTGCTGCCCGGCGCAGTGGCCAACCTGCTCCAGCCGGCGGCTTCGGTGGCCAACGCCACGATCAACCCGACCTACCATCTGGGCGGCACCGATGGCTGGGTGGCAATGCCGCCGAGCGCGCCGGCGATCTCGCCCTACTTTCCCGATACGCTGGCACCCAGCCCGTTCAACACCTACGTCTTTGGCTTCCGCAACCTGACGGGCATGAACGACGGTCAGATTGCGAACCAGAAAAACCATGCTCAGGTCTCGGCACCCATTCTGGAAGCCACCGAAAACGTCGAAATGACGATCAAGCTCACCAACATCGGCCTGGCGCTGCGCCCCGACCTGGTGGACTCGCACACCATGCACTGGCACGGCTTCCGCAACGCCATCCCGCTCTTCGACGGCGAGCCAACTTCGTCGCTCTCGGTGCCGATTGGGCGCAATATTACCTACTACTTCAACCCGCACGCTGCCGGCACCTATATGTACCACTGCCACTTCGAAGATACCGAGCACGTGCATATGGGTATGACGGGCACCGTGTTTGTGCGGCCGACCATGGGCCGCAACTTCGCCTATAACGATGCCAGCACCGGCTTCGACCGCGAGTTTGTGATGTTCCTGAGCGAGGTGTGGGCCGAAGCGCACTGGGACGACGCGCACATTCAGCTGCCCGACTGGACCGACTATAAGCCCGATTTCTACCTGCTGAACGGGCGCTGCTACCCCGACACGCTGGCACCGAACGGCACCGGCTACGATACCGACGGCTACCTGAATGTTCCGGCTTCGCCCAACGCGCACCTGCAATACCAGCCGATTTCGTCGCTGGTGCGCATCAACGCGGGCGAAAAGGGCCTGCTGCGGATTGTGAACCTGGGCTTCCTGCGCCAGTCGATGACGCTGCCAGGCATCAAGATGCGGGTGGTGGGCAAAGACGCAACCTTGCAGAAGAATGGCTCCGCCGACAAGACCTTCTACACCAACACCGTCACACTTGGCGCGGGCGAGAGCTACGACGCGATCTTCCAGGCGCCGGCCTACACCACCAGCGCGCAGGTCTTCACCGACACGGCGCTGGCGGGCTCGCCCACGTACAACAAATATCTGTTCTACAACCGCAACTACGACCACCTGAGCAATGCAGGCGGCGCGGGCGTGGGCGGGCAGATGACCGAGATCCGTGTGTATCAGCCTGGCACGCTGGCGGCGCAAACCAGCCCGAACACCTAGCCACTCCGTTCTGAGCCAAGCGGCCCCGCCCTGGCGAACCGCGGCTCGAAACCGTGATAAAGGAGCATTCAGACGATGCAAACATCGTTATTCAAGCGAATCAGGTGGGGGCTGGCGCTGACGCTCGGCGCCCTGCTGATTGGGGCGCTCCCTCGCGGCAGCGCACCCGCCGCGCGCGCGGCCAGCTCCGGCGAATCGGGCATTGCCTGCACCACCAGCAGCAGCCCGAACCCGAGCTTCTCGCTCACCGCCACCGAAGGCAGCATTGGCGTGCCTGACGGCAATATCGTGTACATGTGGAGCTACGCCAGCGGCAGCGGCGATTTCCAGCACCCCGGCCCGGTGCTCTGCGTCAACCAGAACGACACCGTGACGATTGTGCTGCACAACAACCTGCCGCGCCCGACCTCGCTGGTGTTCCCCGGCCAGGCCGACGTGCAGGCCGATGGCGCGGCCGATCAGCCGCAGTTCGATAGCGGCGGCGCGCTGACCTCGCTGGCCAAAACGGCGGCGGCGAATGGCGGCAGCGTGACCTATAGCTTTGTTGCGAGCCAGCCCGGCACCTACCTCTACGAAAGCGGCACCGAGCCCGGCCTGCAGGTGCAGATGGGCTTGTTTGGCGCGCTGGTGGTGCGGCCGAGCATGGGCGCAGGCTATGCCTACAATCGCGCCGACTCGCAGTTCAGCCTGAACAACGAGTATATCGAGCTGTTCTCGGAAATTGACCCGATCCTGCACCACGCGGTCGATGTCAATGTCCACAAGAACCCGCCGGCCGCGATCTCGTTCAACATGGTGAACTACGTGCCGCGCTACTTCCTGATCAACGGCCGTGGCTTCCCCGACACAATCGCGCCGAACAACGCAAGCTGGCTGCCCGATCAGCCCTATGGCTCGCTGACGCACATCCAGCCCTACAGCTCAAGCACAAACCCGCAGCCGGCGCTGGTGCGCTACCTGAATGTTGGCACCACCGACGTTCCCTTCCACCCGCACGGCAACCATAGCAAGATCATCGGGCGCGACGGCCAGCCCTACGCCGGCCCCGGCGGCGAAGATCTCAGCTCCGACGAGTTCTCCATTCCGGTTGGCTCGGGCCAAACCTGGGACGCGACCTTTGTGTGGAGCGACGCCGAAAGCTGGAACCCCAACAGCAAGCCGATCGACAGTGTGGTGACAGTGCCGCGCGACCAGAACCTGACCTTCGGGCCGTACTACGGTAGCCCCTACCTGGGCACGCTCGACTCGAAGCCAGCCGGCACCGAAAACCAGAATGTGTGCGGCGAGTACTACCATATTGCGCACAACCACAACCTGACGCAGATTGCGGGCTGGGGCATCACGGCCATTGGCCAGATCACCTACACCCGCATCGACCCGCCCGGCGGCTGCCCCTAAACGATATTTCTGATGGTCTGCGCGCGGCCACGCGCCGCACAGCAACCATTTCGAAGTAGGAGAGCATCATGCGCACAATCATCCACCGGCTCTTGCGAGTTGGCGCAGCCCTGGCAATGGTCACAATGCTGACCCTGCTGGGTGCGATGGGCGCTGCCTCGCGGGCTGCCGCCGCGCCCCAAGCCGCCACATTGCCTGCCACGAGCTGCAGCCTTGTGAGTGGCGTTCGTACCTGCGATCTGTGGGCGAAGACTGGCACCGTCGCGCTGCCCGGCATGCCGAGCGTGACGATCTGGGGCTACAGCGCCACCTCGGGCGGCGCGGCGGGCCTGCCCGGCCCGACCCTGATCGTCAACCAGGGCGAGTCGGTCAGTGTCATCCTGCACAACAGCCTGAGCCAGGCGAGCTCGCTGTCGTTCCCTGGCCAGGCGCTCGCGCCTGACACAACCGGCGCGGCGGCGGGCGGCACCAAAACCTATTCCTTCGTTGCCAGCGCGCCCGGCACCTACCTCTACGAAGCGGGCCTGACCGCCAACGGCACGCGCCAGGTGGCCATGGGCCTGTTCGGCGCGCTTGTCGTGCGGCCCAGCACCAACCCAACGACAACGGCCTACGGCACGGCGGCCAGCACCTATGTCGACGAGGCGCTGCTGGTGCTGAGCGAGATCGACACCAACCTGAACAGCGCGCCCACGACCTACAGCATGACGAAGTTCAACCCGAACTTCTGGCTGATCAACGGCAAAGCCTACCCCAGCACCGACGCGATTCCCGTAGCCGCTGGCGACAAAGTGCTGCTGCGCTATGTGAACGCCAGCGTGCAGCCGCACTCGATGGGCGCGCTGGGCCTGCGCCAGACGGTGCTGGCAACCGACGGCAGCGTGCTCCCGTTTGCGCGCACAGTGATCGCCGAGACGATTGGCGCAGGCCAGACGCTCGACGTGATTGCCAGCATCCCGGCCACCGCCCCGGCTGGCGCGAAGTATGCCGTGTATAACACCAACGGCCAGCCGCGCAATGCCAGCCAGCGCAGCAGCGGCGTGCTGAACTTCGGCGGCATGATGACCTTCCTCGCGGTTGGTGGTACCTCGTCGGGCGGCAGCACGCCGGTGACGAGCAATGTTGCGTTTAGCCAGTCGCCCACCAGCGGCACGGCGAACATCACCCTTTCCGCTTCGGTGAGCAACGCGCCCACCGCAGCCGAGTACTTTGTCGATGCGGTTGGCGCGAACGGTGCTGGCTGCGCGATGAGCGTTTCGGCGGGCACGGCCAGCGCAACCATCCCGGTTTCGGGCGGCAGCGCGCCCTGTGCCAACCTGACGACCCTGACAAGCGGCTCGCACACCTTCTATGTCCATGGCCAGAACGCCAGCGGCTGGGGCGCAGTTTCTTCCGGCACACTGGTGCTCGACAAGAAGGGCCCGGATGTGAGCGCAATGGCGCTGACGCCGCCAGCCAGCAATGGCACGGCTGCGGTGAGCATTCAGGCCACCGCCAGCGACGCAGCGAACGGCAACGGCAATATCGCTGCTGCCGAATACACGATCGACGGCGGCACGGCGCAGGCCATGAGCGTGAGCGCAAGCGCGCCAACCGCCAGCATCAACGCCACCATCGCGGCGGCAACCGTGAATGCGCTGGCGGCGGGCAACCACACGATCAGCATTCGCGCCCGCGACGCGCTGAACAACTGGGGCACGCCCAACACAATCACGCTGGTGGTGGATAAGGTTGGCCCGGCCGCGCCAACGGCGGTGAGCGCCAGCCCGAACCCGAACAATGGCACGACACCATTCAACTCCAGCGTCAGCGCCGTGCGTATGTTCGCCACGCTCTCCGACGCCGCGACAGCAATTGCCACTGGCGAAGGCTTCATCGACACGCTGGGCGCGCAGGGCGCGGGCTTCCCGTTCCAGGCCGTCGATGGCGTGTTCAACAGCAGCAACGAACCGGCCTACGCCGACATCCCGCTGCCAACCGTCAGCCTGCTTGCATCCGGCAACCATACGCTGTATGTGCGCGGCAAAGACACGGCCGGCAACTGGGGCCCGGCAACGTCGATCACCCTGCTGGTCGATAAGACTGCGCCGACCCTGACCACCCCGGTCGTTACGCCCAACCCGGCGGTCGCGGTCAACAGCGTTACGCTGACGGCCACTGCCACCGACGCGTCGCCAAGCTCGAACATCGTGGCGGCTGAGTACTACATCGACACCGACCCGGGCATTGGCAGCGCCACCGCGCTGACGATCGCCTCGCCAGCAGCCACGGTGAACCTGAACGCATCGATCAACGTCAGCGCGCTGACGACTGGAACGCATACCATTGGCGTGCGCGTGCGCGACGGCGCGAATAACTGGAGCGCGACCGGTACGCGGTCGTTCTCGCTCGTGCCCGACACGATCTTCAGCGACGGCTTCGAGTCGCCGACGACGCTGCCAGGCAACTGGACGAGCCGCTCGACCAACACAACCTCGCGCCTGAACAACACCACAACGGCAGCACTGGTGGGCTCGCGTGGCATGCAGGCGCAGGGCGACAACGCCAACTACGTTCAGTACAACTTTGGCTCGAGCACCAACCCGGCCTCGGCCACCTACGACGCGCGTTTCTACTTCCGGCCAAACGGTAACAACAGCTCTGGCAAGGATATCCTGGTTGCTGCCAGCGGAACTGGGTTTAGCAGTTCGCAAACCCTGTTCCGGGTGCGTTACCGCTTGAATGGTTCGACGCCGCAGGTGCAGATCCAACTTGGCACAAGCACCAGCAACACGACTTGGTCGAACCTCAGCGCGACTACTAACAATGTTATCGAGGTTGTGTGGCAGGCCGTGGGAAGCGGCGGCCCGAACCCCGGCACGTTGCGGCTGTATGTCGGCGGCACGCAGGTTCAGTCACTGAACACAACCAGCACTGGCGCTGTGACGGCAGTGCGGATGGGTAGTGTGACAAACACCGGCAACAACACGCTGATGTACTTCGATGCCTTTAGCTCGAAGCGCTCGGTCGCATCGCTGATCGGCCCGTAGTTCCCTGCTTTCCCGAGTGGCTGGGCGTGTGCGAAACGGTCGCGCGCGCCCAGCCACAAGCCTCCAAAAGGTAACAATATGTTGCAAGCAAACCCGCGCATGAAAACTTTTGCCAGTAGCCTTTTCCCCTTTGTGCTGGTGCTTGGCGTCGTCGCAGCGGTGTATGGCTTCTGGTGGCGAACCGCCGCCCCGCCACCCGTGCTGGCCCCGCTCGGCGCGCCGCCGCCCACCAGCGCCGCGATCGAGGAGCGCTGGGGCGTTCGCGTGAAGCAGGTGGGCGTCACTGCCGACGGCGGCCTGCTCGATTTCCGCTACCTCGTGCTCGACACCGACAAGTCGATGGCAATGCACCAGGACCCCACGACGCAGCCCTATATCATCGACGAGGCAAGCGGCGTAGTTATCAACTCGTCGCCCACCATGTCGCACAAACATATCCTCAACCCTGGCCTGACCTACTTCGAGCTGTATCGCAACCCGAAGGGCGTAGTGAAGCCGGGCAGCATGCTGACGGTGGTGATTGGCGATTTGCGCCTGGAGCACCTGATCGCGCAGTAGGCGCGGCGGAATTCTGAAACGACAGGTTGGTGAACCCATGCTGAAACGCGCATTTCTGGCCAGCTGCATAGCACTGGCGCTCGTGCTTGCGCTGGGCGCGCAGCCTGTTAGCGCCCATGCCATTGTGCTGCGCAGCGAGCCAGCCGACGGCGCGGTGCTCGATGCCCCGCCGCAGCAGATTCGCCTGTGGTTCAGCGAACCTGTCGCCCTGAACATGAGCGCCGTCGAGCTGATCGACGGGGCCGGACGCGCAGTTGCTGTGCAGGGCGTGCATGCCGACGCGGCTGGCCTGGCCGTGGCCGTGCGCAACGAGCAGAGCAGCGCCGTGCAGGTGATGGTCGATCTGCCCCGCCTTGAGCCGGGCGTGTACCGCCTGCGCTGGCGCGCGCTTTCGAACACCGACCTGCATGCCACCAGTGGCCTGATCGTTTTTGGTGTGCAGCACGCCACCAATACCACAGCCGTTGCCGCGCTGGAAGCCACGCCTTCGCCTTTCGAAGTTGCCTTGCGCTGGGCCGACATGGGCGCGCTGCTGGTGCTGGCCGGCGCATTGGCGCTGGCGCTGCTGGTGCTGCCACGCGCCCTTCGCGCACAGCCGGCACTTGCCGAAACGGGCGCCGTGCTGCGGGTGCGCCTGCTGGCCCTGGCTGAATGGGCGGGCGTGCTGGCGCTGCTGGGCGGGGTGGCCCTGCTGCTGCTGCAATCGTTTATTGTTGCTGGCCCCCGCATCACGAGCGCGCTGGCTGGCGCATGGCAGATCATGAGCGGCACCGGCTATGGCCACGCCTGGCTGCTGCGCCAGGGCGCGCTGGTGGCGCTGGGGATGCTGCTGCCGCTGGCCCGCCGGTCGCGTGGGCGGCTCGCCCCGACGGGGCAGGCGCTGGCCGTGCTGGTTGCGCTGCTGGCGCAGGCATTTCAGGGCCATGCCGCCGCCGCCGATGGTGCAGTACCGTTAGGCGCGGCCGCCAGCCTGCTGCACCTGCTTGGCGCGGGCGCATGGGCCGGTGGCCTGGCCGGGCTTGCGCTGGCAGTGTGGCCGCTGGCGCGTGCCGACGAGGCTGCCAGGCCACTGGGGCGCGCTATGCTGCGCGGCTTCGGCATGCAGGCCGCTGCCGGCATGGCGCTGCTGCTGCTCAGCGGGCTTGCGCTCATGGCCCGGGACGTCGCCTCGCCCGATGCCCTGCTTACCACCTTGTATGGCCGCGCGCTGCTGCTGAAGCTCGCGCTGGTGGTGATTGGCGCGCTGCTGGGCCTCGGCAACGCTGCGCGCCTGCACGCCCGTGTATCCAGCTTGCTGCGCCGCCTGCCCGTGCCTGCGCGCCCGCCGATCTGGCGCGCTGTGCGCGCCGAGGCGCTGGTTGGCGGGGCGGTTGTGCTGTGCGCTGCCGTGCTTGCGGCCAGCCAGCCCGCGCGCGGCCCCGAGTTCGACCCGCCCGCCGCCGAGGTTCCCGCGCTCGCCACCACGCACGCCGACGATCTGGTGGTGACGGTGGCGCTGAAGCCGAACCGGCCGGGCCAGAACTTCATCGCCCTGGGTGTGTTCGATACGCGCCGCCCCGCCCCCGGGCCGATCGACGAAGTTCGCGCGCGGCTGGTTTCGCAGGGGGGCGCGGCAACGCCCGAGCTGAACGCCCGCCCGCAGGGCGCTGGCCGCTACGAAATTGTGGACGCCGCGCTGGCCCAGCCCGGCGCGTGGCAGCTCACAGTCACCGTCCGGCGCGCTGGTTTGCCCGACGCTACAACAACGCTTCCGTGGACCGTTCTGCCGCCCGCGCAGGCCACCCGCCCGGTTTTGATCTCGGCTGCGCCGCTGGCACCGTGGGCATGGGCCGCTGCGCTGCTTGCCGCCGCTTTGATGGCGCTTGCAAGCTGGCTGTTGCTCTGGCGGCGCGCTGTTCAGTCCCCGACGAGTACATTGCAGCCGACGATCTCGAACACTCAGCCGGGCCGCGCGCCTGGTGCCGAAGGAACACTGCCATGAAACGCTCTGCCCACTGGATCGGAATGATCGCACTTGCCGCCGCGCTTGGCCTGAGCATGCTGGGCCCGGCCCGCGCTGGCGCATCTGCGCCCACCCAGATCGACGCCAGCATTGCGCGTTCGCTTGCAGCCCAAACGGCGCAGCCCGTCCAATTCATTGCGATCCTGAAAAATCAGCTCGACGTGAAAACGATCTCTGGCTCGGATCGCAAGGCTCGCCAGAAAAAGCTGGTCAAGGCGCTGCGAAAGAAATCTGACGACGAGCAGAAATCATTGCTGACGCTGCTGGCAAAGCTCAAGAAATCGGGCGACGTGCAGCGCTACACGCCACTGTGGGTGTTCAACGCCATCGCCATCACCGGCACGCCCGACGCCATTGCGCAGATCGCCGCGCAGCCGCAGATCGCGCGCATTGCCGATGATGTCTTAATTCAAGCGCCGCCCCGCACTGCCAGCACAAGCTCCAGCGCGCCCGAAGCCAACCTGAACGCGATCAATGTCCCGGCGCTCTGGGCGCTGGGCTTTCAGGGCCAGGGCGTGGTGGTGGCGAATCTCGATACTGGAGTTGACGTAACGCACCCCGACCTGAGCGGGCGCTGGCGTGGCGGTTCCAATAGCTGGTATGATCCCTATGGCCAGCATGCAAGCCCATTCGACACCAACGGCCACGGCACCTGGACAATGGGCGTGATGGTCGGCGGCGATGCTGGCGGCACCTCAATCGGCATTGCGCCGCAGGCCCAGTGGATCGCGGCTAAAATCTTTAACGACAGCGGCACCGCAGCAACAAGCGCGATTCACCAGAGCTACCAGTGGCTGCTCGACCCCGACAATGATCCGAAT
This sequence comes from Kouleothrix sp. 19917, assembly GCF_057073505.1. NCBI lineage: Bacteria > Bacillati > Chloroflexota > Chloroflexia > Chloroflexales > Roseiflexaceae > Kouleothrix > Kouleothrix sp. 19917. The sequence continues at coordinate 4,654,995 of NZ_CP097099.1, read as the reverse complement.
ACCGCCGACGCGCCCAACGTCGTCAATAATTCCTGGGCGCTGGGCAATATTGGCGGCTGCAACCTCGATTTCCAGCCCGATCTGCAAAGCCTGGTGGTGGCCGGCATCACGCCCGTGTTTGCGGCCGGCAACTACGGCCCGGGCACATCGTCCAGCGCCAGCCCGGCCAACAACCCCGAGGCGCTGTCGGTTGGCGCGGTGAACAACAGCGGCGCAATTTATTCGGGCAGCAGCCGTGGCCCAACCGCCTGCGGCAGCGGCTCGCGCACCTACCCCGACATGGTCGCGCCCGGCGTGCTGATCAACACCACCGACCTGTACGGCTGGTACTACACGCCTTCCGGCACGTCGCTGGCCGCCCCGCACGTCAGTGGCGTGCTGGCGCTGCTGCTTGGCGCCTTCCCGAACCTGACGGTGGCGCAGCAGCGCGACGCCCTGCTTGGCAGTGTTTCCGATCTTGGCGTGGCTGGCGCCGACAATACCTTTGGCGCGGGCGAAGTCAATGCGCTGGCCGCCTATAATCGCGCGGCAGGTGGCGGCGGCGCGGCAACGCCCACCGCGCAAAGCGCCACCGACACTCCCACCGCTACCAACATCCCAACCAACACACCAACAAACACGCCCACGGTGACGAACACGCCGACCAGCACGCCCACAAACACACCAACCAGCACGCCCACAAACACACCAACCAGCACGCCCACAAACACGCCAACCGCCACCAAAACGCCGACGACCACGCCAACCAGCACGCCAACGCCGAGCACACTATTTGCCGATGGCTTCGAGAGCGGCACGCTGGGTGCCTGGGCTTCTTCGGCAACCAATGGCGGCAAGCTCAGCGTTTCGAGCGCGGCGGCGCTGCAAGGCACGCGTGGCATGCAAGCGCAGATCAGCAGCACCACGGCCATGTACGTGGCCGATACCACGCCCGCCAGCGAAGTCGCCTATCACGCCCGCTTCTACTTCCACCCAAACAGCACCACCACCGGCTCAAGCCAGCACGACATCTTTATCGGCCTGAACAGCGGCAGCACCGTTCTTTTCCGCGTGCAGTACCGCCTCAGCAGCGGCGCCTACCAGCTGCGTGCGGTGGTGCAGCGCAGCGGCGGCACCACCAGCACAAGCTGGTACACCATCAGCAACGCCGCCCACCCAATCGAAATCGCCTGGCAGTCGGCCGCAAGCGCGGCATTCAGCCTGTATATCGACGGCGCGCTGAAGCAAACCATCACCAGCCTGAACACCAGTGCCTACACGCTCGAAACCGTCCGGCTTGGACCCTCGAGCATCAGCTCGAAGAGCAGCGGCACCGAATATTTCGACGCCTTTGTTTCCACGCGCACCACGCTGATCGGGCCGTAGCGCAATGTCAACTGGTGCTGCGCTCCACAGATGACGCAGATATGAAGTCTCTCATCTGCGCCATCTGTGGATGAAGTTTTGGCACTGTGATATGGCCCTGGTGCCTGGGCAAGCTGTTTTGGCACAGGAAACGGGCGCTGTGCCCGGTTGAGCGCACATCTCCAGCGTTTTTGCTTCTGCCACGGCAACGTGGCACGCCTGCCGAACACATCCCAACCTGCATGCACATCAGTGCCCGCGCCCCGTTACTTTTCCCGCCAATCTGCGACGTATACAGAAGTGCTACATTTTGTCTCATGATCTTGCGCATTGGCAGTTTCGCGTGCACCGGCTCGGCTGTGCCGGTGGCTTCGTACAGGAGCAATGTGCCATGAATTCTGCTCGGTTTTCTTCCCGGCGCTGGCGGCGCTTTGCAGGTTTGTGCGCCTGGTGGCTGGCGGTGCTGCTGGCGGGCGTCGTCTTGCCAGTGTATGCATGGTCCAGCAGCTGGCTGGTTGATCGCGCCGGCGACAACCCCGCCGATGGCGACCTGGCCAGCCGGCGCGGCTCGCTGCGCTTTGTGCTGGCGCATGTTGCCGACGGCGAAGATGTTCAGTTCGGCGACATCGGGGCCGACACGATCTACCTCGACCCGCAGAACGGCCCGCTGGTGGTGCCGGCCAATGTCGCGGTTGGCGGCCGCCGCAGCCAGGCCGATTGCGGCAGCTACACTGCCCCACAGGTAACTATTGCCGACCCCGTGCTTGCGCCCGCGCAGGCCATGCCCACGCTGATGGTGCTCAACGCCCATGCAACCCTGCGCCATATTGCGCTGCTGCGCGGCCTGGTCAGCGTGCGCATCGCTGGCACCGATGTCGAGGTTTGCGGCGTGGGGCTGGGCCGCTCGGTGGATGGCGATGGCATGCCACTGAACCAGCCGCCCTGGCACGCCGCGCTGGTGATCGACGGCGACCACGCCATCATCCGCCGCAACTACATCGCCCAGGCGGTGAGCGTCACGCCGGCCGGCAGCGATACGCGCCTGGGCGATGCGCCCGGCGGCAGCGGCGATGAGAATGCCGGTGTACGCAACGCCAGCGTGACGGTTGGGGCCGATGCCACGGGCGCGGCGCAGCGCGTGAGCATCCGCGATCCGTTCCCGCGCGGGCTGGCGGGCTTTGTGCCGCCCGGCGCGTTTGGCGGCGACGACGACCCGACCCACGCCAACAACTGGGCCGCAACGCCCACAATCGGCAGCGCGCAAAGCGCCGACGGCCTGAGCGTTGCGGTCTCTGGCACGGCCAACCCGCTGTCGCTGGTCGATATTTTCTTCGACAACCAGCTCACCGTTGCGCGCGCGGGCAGCGCCACCGCCGACGCAACTGGTAACTACACCTTCACCAGCACCCTGCCCAGCGGCACCGTCACCGTTTATGCAGCCAGCACCCTGGCCGACCCGGCGCATCCCAATCGGGTGGGCAGCTCAAGCGCATGGGCCGGCCCGCGCGCCGTGATCGTCAGCGGCGCGGAGCCGCAGCTGGCCGCCACCGCCAGCGCCACCAACCTGAGCGGCGACCCGGGCGGCCCGGCCAGCCCCGGCGATATCATACGCTTCACGGTCACCATGACCAACACCGGCCCGGTCAATATCATCAGCATTCACAGCGCGCCCCTCCCCTTCGACACGCCACGCAACACCCTCATCCTGCTGGGTAGTGGAAAGGCGCAGGGCCAGGGCAGTGGCTTTGTCGCAACCGACGGCGGCTTCACGGGTGGCGCGCTCGCGCCCGGCCAGGTTGAAACCTACACCGTCGACGCGCTGGTTGGCTCGGTCGCAAGCGCCAGCATGACACTGTTCACCGTAGAAGTGGGCGGCGACGGGACAATCGCTGTGCCGGTCGTGGCGCGCATGCGCCTCCAGCCAGGCAGCGCGCTGGAGCTCTTGCCACGCGCCTGGGTGCCGCTCGTGGATAGCTAACCGCACCATACATTCGTATAAACTCCGCCAAAAGTCGGACGCGCGCCAGGTTCAAACAGCAACCTGGCGCGCGTTCGATGTATTGAGAAGCAAATTTGCGCACTACCACACAAATCTTAGTTTTTGATTAAGCTTCCAAAGAATAAACGTTTTGTCACTGCTCATAGTAGCTGAGAGATCAACGCTTATTGTGATGTATTCGGCATCAGAGAGCGGTAAAGGGCCACTATTGCACCATAAAGGTTTCGTCATTTGTGCTGGTTCGCAGATCACCAAAAACCAGCATTTGGCCGATATACTGCCTTTGTTCGACACTGGCACAGGCCAAAAGAATGATTCAGCGCGAGCGCCGAAACCCTGCTCTCGGGCGGCTCGCCGTATGTGTTCAGAATGCGCTCTATCGTATGTGGCCCCACCATTGCCCAGGCGCGGTGCCGCACCCTATCGCACAAAGCGAGGATGGCATGAAGAAGCTCTTAGGGTCAATTGGGCCGCGGTGGATGATGATTGTTGGGTATGGCACGCTGCTGGCGGTAATCGGGTTTTTTGCGTTTCGGCAGGTGAGCCCGAGCAGTGCAGCGGCGGGAAAAACGCGCCACTACTACATCGCCGCCGACATGGTGAACTGGGATTACGCGCCAAGCGGCAAAAATCAAATTACCGGTGAGCCGTTCGACGATGCGGCAAACGTATTTGTTGGCGCTGGCCCTGGCCGCATCGGGCGCGTCTACCGCAAGGCGCTCTACCGTGAATACACGGATAACACCTTTAGCACGCGCAAGCCAGCTGCGCCCGAGTGGGAGCACCTGGGTACGCTTGGCCCGGCCATCCACGCCGAGGTGGGCGACACGATTATTGTCGAGTTCAAGAACAACACCGAGCTGCCGGTGAGCATTCACCCGCACGGCGTGTTCTATAACAAAAATGCCGAAGGCGCGCCCTACAACGACGGCACCGGCAGCGCCGACAAAGGCGACGATGGCGTTGCGCCCGGCACGACCTACACCTACACCTGGCAGGTGCCCGAGCGCGCTGGCCCTGGCCCCGGCGATGGCAGCTCGGTGCTGTGGATGTATCACTCGCACACCGACGAAGTGGGCGACAGCTACAGCGGCCTGATTGGCCCGATGATCATTACGGCGCGTGGCAAAGCCCGGGAAGATGGTTCGCCGGCCGACATTGATCGCGAATTCGTCACGATGTTCCTGGTGTCGGATGAAAACCAGTCGCCCTACCTGCCGGAAAATATCAAGGCCCACATCAACGCGCCGGATGCACCGCCGGAAGGTGACGAAGAGTTCGGCGAAAGCAACCTGATGCACTCGATCAATGGCTATGTGTTTGGCAACCTGCCCGGCCTGCGGATGCGCGTCGGCGAGCGGGTGCGCTGGTACACGATTGGCATGGGCACCGAAGTCGATCTGCATACGCCACACTGGCACGGCCAGACCCTGCTGATGAGCGGCGGGCAGATGGGCATGCGCACCGACATGGTCGAGCTGCTGCCGGGCAGCATGAAGATCCTCGACATGACGCCCGACAACCCCGGTACGTGGCTGTTCCACTGCCATGTGAACGACCATATTCTGGCAGGCATGCTTGCTACCTTCACGGTCGATCCGCAGAGCGGCGCACCTTCTGCCAGCGCGGGCGGCTGGGGCTCGCCAGCAGCGGCAGCGGTGAACAGCACCGGCGATGCGCTGTACTCGTTCTACTGCAAGATCACGGGCCGCGCCCACACGAGCTGATCGAAATTCAACCAGCTTCCCAGCACAAAGCGCCACCCAATTCGGGCGGCGCTTTGTGTTGCCAGAACCGAGTGTGCTTACGCCGACACTGGCTCGCCCTGCGCGGCCAGGTTGCGCAGCACATAGTGCAGAATGCCGCCATTGCGGTAGTAGGCCAGCTCGCCTTCTGAGTTGATGCGCACGCGCGCCGGGAAGCTGAGCGTCGTGCCGTCGGTGCGCTCGGCGCGTACCGTCAGCTCCTGGCCGGGCCGCAGGTCTTCGATCCCCTCGATGGTGAAGGTTTCGGTGCCGTTCAGGCCCAGCGACGCGGCGCTTTCGCCGTTCAGGAAGGTCAGCGGCAGCACGCCCATGCCCACCAGATTCGAGCGGTGAATGCGCTCGAAGCTTTCGGCGATGACGGCGCGCACGCCCAGCAGGAAGGTGCCCTTGGCCGCCCAGTCGCGGCTGGAGCCGGTGCCGTATTCCTTGCCGGCCAGCACCACCAGCGGCGTTGCGTCGGTCTGGTAGCGCATGGCCGCGTCGTAGATGCTCATCTGCTCGCCGGTGGGCAGGTAGACCGTGTAGCCGCCCTCGACGCCGGGAACCATGGCGTTTTTCAGGCGGATGTTTGCGAAGGTGCCGCGCATCATCACTTCGTGGTTGCCACGCCGCGCGCCATACGAGTTGAAATCTTTCGGCTGGACGCCATTCTCCACCAGGTAGCGGCCCGCCGGGCTATCCTTGGCGATGCTGCCGGCTGGCGAAATATGGTCGGTTGTCACGCTGTCGCCCAGCACGGCCAGCGCGCGCGCCCCGACGATTGAGCGCAGGGCCGGCACGTCGCGGGTCATACCCACGAAGTAGGGCGGGTTCTGGATGTAGGTCGAGCTGTCGTTCCAGGCGTACAGGTCGCCGCCGGCCACCGGGATCTGGTTCCAGTCCTCGTTGCCGGTGAAGACGTTGCCATACTGCTCGCGGAACAGCTCGGCCGTGACCGAATTCGCCATCGCGGTCTGCACTTCTTCCTGCGTCGGCCAGATGTCGGCAAGGTAGACGGGCTTGCCGTCGCTGCCGGTGCCGAGCGGCTCGTAGCGCATGTCGATATCGACCGTGCCGGCGATGGCGAAGGCCACCACCAGCGGCGGCGAGGCCAGGTAGTTTGCGCGCACCACCGGGTTGATGCGGCCCTCGAAGTTGCGGTTGCCGCTGAGCACCGCGCTCACCACCAGGTTGCTGTCCTTCACCGCGGCGGCGATTTCGTCGGCCACCGGGCCGGAGTTGCCGATGCAGGTGGTGCAGCCATAGCCCACCACGTTGAAGCCCATCGCGTCGAGGTCGTCGAGCAGGTCGGCCTTCTTGAGGTACTCGGTCACCACGCGCGAACCAGGGGCCATGCTGGTTTTGACATAGGGCTGCGGCTTCAGGCCGCGCGCCGCCGCCTTTTTCGCCAGCAGGCCAGCGGCGATCATCACCGAAGGGTTGGAGGTGTTGGTGCAGGATGTAATCGCGGCGATTACGGTGGCGCCGTGGGTGAGCGTGCTGCTTGTCCCGTCGAGCGTGACGGATGCGGCGCTGCCCTTGTAGATGTCGTAGCGGCTGACGACCGGCGCCTGCTCGGGCTCGGCCTCGTTGCCACTTTCGCCCATCCAGCGGATGTAGCCCTTGCCAGCCTCGTCGTTGGTGTTTACTTCGCGGCCAAAGGTCGTTTTCATGGCCTGCCAGAACGAGCGCTTGAGGTCGTTCAGCTGCACGCGATCCTGCGGGCGGCGCGGGCCAGCCATGCTCGGCTCGATCGTGCTCAGGTCGAGCTCCAGCAGGGTGTTGAAGGTCGGGATGGGCGAGTCGTCGGTGCGGAACATGCCCTGGGCCTTGGCGTAGGCTTCCACCAGCGGGGCGACCTCGTCGCGGCCGGTGCCGCGCAGGTAGCGCAGGGTTTCTTCATCCACCGGGAAGAAGCCACAGGTTGCGCCATACTCGGGGGCCATATTCGCGATGGTGGCGCGGTCGGCCAGGCTCAGCGCGCTCAGGCCCGCCCCGCAGAACTCGACAAACTTATCGACCACGCCCTGCTTGCGCAGCATTTCCGTGACGCGCAGCACCAGGTCGGTGGCGGTGGTGCCCGGCCGTAGCGTGCCGGTGAGCTTCACGCCAATCACCTCGGGCGTGAGCATTGCCAGCGGCTGGCCCAGCAGCACGGCCTCGGCCTCGATGCCGCCAACACCCCAGCCCAGCACGCCCAGACCGTTGATCATGGTCGTGTGGCTGTCGGTGCCAACCAGGGTGTCGGGCATGGCCACGGTTTCGCCATCAATCGTCTTGGTCAGCACAACCTGCGCCAGGTATTCGAGATTGACCTGATGGCAGATGCCGGTGGCCGGCGGCACCACGCTGAAGTTGCTGAAGCTCTGCTGGCCCCAGCGCAGGAACTCGTAGCGCTCGCGGTTGCGCTCGAACTCAAGCTGCGCGTTGATCTGCAGCGCCATGCCGTTGCCGAACGCATCCACCTGCACCGAGTGGTCGATCACCAGATCGGCCTGCGACAGCGGGTTGATGCGCGCCGGGTCGCCGCCAAGCTGCTGCATCGCATTGCGCATTGCCGCCAGATCGACAACGGCCGGCACGCCAGTGAAATCCTGCATCAGCACGCGCGCGGGCTTGAAGGCGATCTCGCGCTTACCGGCGCTGCTGGGCGTCCAGCTCGCCAGCGCCCGAACGTCTGCCTCGTCGGTAAAGCCATCGCCAATGTTGCGCAGCAGCGCCTCGAGCACGACTTTTACCGAGAACGGCAGCGTGCTCAGGTCGGCGCCAGTGCGCGCCGCCAGCTGATCGAGGCGATAGATGATGTACTGTTTTCCGCCCACGCTTAATGGTGCGCGCGCTCCAAACGGATCGGTGAGAGCGTCACTCATAGCAACAAACCTTTCTTGGGCTAGACCCTATCTGGCTGGGACGTATTGTACCGCATGCGGGTGCTTTCTTATGCGCTGTATTATAGCCCTTCCCGCGCCAATTGAGAAATAAATGCTTTCTGTTTCTTCGATAGATAACTTCTATACCAGAAAACTGGGGGGAATGCGCTATACTGGCAGCATACCCCCTACGCGTACACGCTGCCCTGCTGTGCGCAAAAATTTCGAGGCACTATGATTTCGCAACCACTCGCGCCGGGCATTGCTTGGCGCCCGCGGGCTGTATTTGCGCTTCTGCTGAGCTACCTGGCCTTGTTTGGCATTCTGATCGGCGCGCAGGGCGTGCTGTGGGCCGAAGTGATTCGCGCCCTGTCGCTGAGCAAAGCGCAGTTTGGCGCGGCCCAACTGCTTGGCCCGCTGCTTTCCGTTGGGCTGCTGATGATCGGCGCGCAGCTTGCACACTGGTTTGGCAAAAAAACCTTAGCTATCGTTGCGCTCGTTCTGCTGGCGGCTTCCAATGCGCTGCTGGCTGTCGCGGGCGACCTTTCGATGCTGATTGTGGCGCTGCTGCTGGCTGGCGCGGGCGCGGCCCTGCTGGAAACCTCTGCGAACAGCGCGACGCTCGATTGGGAGCAGGCCACTGGCCGCAGTGTGATGAATCTGCTGCATGCCGGTTTCAGCGCGGGCGCGGTGCTGGGCGCGTTTGCCGCCGGCCTGATGCTCGGGCAGGGGCTTGGCTACGGGGTGGTGCTGTTCGCGCTGGCCGGCCTGTGCGGTGTGATGCTGCTCCTTTCGCTGCCGGCGCGTTTCCCGCCGACCGACAGCGCCGCGCAGGAGTCGCCCGGCCCGCTGGCAACGCTGCGCCTGCTGTTCAGCCAGCGCGCCATGCTCATTCTGGCGGCGCTGTGCGTGATGGGCGTGGTAGGCGAGAGCGTGGCGAACCTGTGGTCGGTGATCTACCTGCACGAGCTTGGGGCCGACGCATTGTTGGGCGGCGCGGTGTTTGGGCTGTTTAATGGCGCGATGTTTGCCGGGCGCGTTGTGAATGCCTGGGTGGTGGGCCGCTGGGGCATGCGCGCGTCGCTGCTGCTCTCGGGCGCGGGGCTGGTGCTGGCGAATGTGCTGCTGGCGGGCGGGCTGTGGCTGGCCGTCGCCGCGTTTATGCTGATGGGCCTGGCGGTGGCCGGGATTGTGCCAACGGTGCTGAGCGCGGGCGCGCGGCTGGCACCCGGCCGCAGCGGGCTGGTGACCGGCGGCATTATGTCGGTGGCTTACACCGGCTTTATAATCATCCCGCCAATCACCGGCTGGGTGGCCGATGCGGTTTCCCTGCGCGCCGCGCTCCTGATCGTCGGTCTGAGCGGCGTGGCGGTGCTGGCGCTGGCCCGCCGCCTGCGGGTGTGAGGGGACGAGAACGGGCGTATAGTAATACGCCCAGACCGAGAACCGAGAACGGGCGTATAGCAATACGCCCAGACCGAGAACCGAGAACGGGCGTATAGCAATACGCCCAGACCTGCAACCCTTCGCGTTCTTTGCGTTCTTTGCGGTTCATTATCCCGGTCGTCGATCAAACAGGAAAGAGGAAATCTCCATGTCCGTTGCCGATTTGCGCAAAGAATATACGCGCCAGGGCTTGCTGGAAAGCGATGTGGACGCCGACCCGTTCGTGCAGTTCGAGCGCTGGTTCAGCCAGGCGCTGGCCGCCCAGCTGCCCGAACCTAACGCCATGACGCTGGCAACCGCCACGCCGGAGGGTCGGCCCTCGGCGCGCACGGTGCTGATCAAAGGCGTGGATGCGCGCGGCTTCGTATTTTTCACGAACTACGACAGCCGCAAGGGCCGCGAGCTGGCCGCCAACCCCTGGGCCGCGCTGGTGTTCTACTGGCCTGAGCTGGAGCGGCAGGTGCGCGTGGAAGGGCGCATTGGCCAGGTCGAGCCGGAGGAGTCCGACGCCTATTTCGCCAGCCGCCCGCTGGGCAGTCGGATCGGCGCGTGGGCCTCGCAGCAGAGCGAGGTGATTGCCGGGCGCGAGCCGCTTGAGCAGCGTGTGGCCGACCTGGCCGCGCAGTATGCCGACGGCACGGTGACGCGCCCGCCGCACTGGGGCGGCTACCGGCTGGTGCCCGACGCGATTGAGTTCTGGCAGGGCCGCCCCAGCCGCCTGCACGACCGGCTGCGCTACCGGCGCGCGGGCGCGGGCTGGCTGATCGAGCGGCTTTCGCCGTGAAACCCGTTACAGTGCAGTCAGAATCTCGGGGCCGTTTTCCGTCACCACAATCGTGTGCTCGAACTGCGCCGAAAGCGACCCGTCGGCGGTGCGCACCGTCCAGCCGTCGCGCTGGTCGAGCTTGGTTTCGGCGCGGCCCGCATTCACCATTGGCTCGATGGTGAAGACCAGCCCGGGCTGAAGGCGCAGGCCGGTGCCGGGCTTGCCATAGTGCGGGATGTTGCGCGGCTCGTCGTGCAGGACCTGGCCGACGCCATGCCCAGTGTATTCGCGCACCACCGAAAACTTATTCGATTCGACATACTGCTGAATGGCCGCGCCAACATCGCCCAGGCGGTTGCCCGCCGTCGCGGCGCGAATGCCACGCCACATGCTTTCCTCGGTCACATCCATCAGGCGCTGCGTTTCGGGCGCCAGCGCGCCCACCGCGTAGGTCACGCACGAGTCGCCAATCCAGCCGTTCAGCTTGGCGCCAATGTCGATGCCCACAATATCGCCTTCGCGCAGTGGCGTTTTGCTGGGGAAGCCGTGGCAGATGACGTTATTGACCGAAGCGCAGATGGTGGCGGGGAAGCCGTTATAGCCTTTATACACGGGAATTGCCCCGTGGTCGCGAATGAATTTCTCGGCCATGCGGTCGAGCTCGCGGGTGGTCATGCCGGGTTGGACGTGTGGGCGCAGCAGCTCAAAGGTTTGCGCCACCAGCCGGCCTGCTTCGCGCAGCAGCTCAATCTGCGCGCGCGAGCGAAGCGAGATCGCCATGAAACTATCTCCTGGGAATGCATGTGCAGAAGGTTATCCGCAGATTTTACAGATTACACAGATATAGGATAGCTTGATAGGCAGCTATATTCGCGTCCAACGTTCTATCGTTCTATAAAATCTTCGTGTCTTCGTGTCTTCGTGGTTTTCGGCCCTTATTGGCCAAGCGCCGCAAGCAGCCGCTCAAAGCCCGCCGCAAACTGCGCCGCCTCGGTCAGTGCCGAGATCATAATGTGCGTGCCAACTTCGTAGCCATAGAAATAGCCGGGGTGCACCAGCACGCCCTGCCGCAGTAAGTGTAACACCAATTCTTCTTCATCGCTCCAGCCGCGCACTTCCAGAAACAGGTAGTAGCCGCCGTCGGGCGCGTGCACGCTCAGGCTCGGGTGGCCGGCCAGTCGCGCCAGCGCCATGTCGAGGTTGCGCTGCACGTGCGCGCGCATGGCTTCCACAAACGCACCGCCGTGCTCGAACAGGCTCGGCAGCATCGACTGGGTGAGCGAGTTTGCGCCCAGAAATGTGTCGTTCAGCAGCTCCAGCCGCTCGCCGAACTGCGCGCCAGCCGGCCCGCTCAGCGCCACCCAGCCGAGCTTGAGGTCGGGCAGGGCAAACAGCTTCGAGATGCCGTTCAGGTGGAAGATCGGCAGCTCGGGGTGAAGCGCGCCCAGCGGCGGCACGGCCGGCACGCCATATGGGAAACCGGCAAATACTTCGTCGCAGATCACCGGCAGGTGCAGGGTGCTCAGCGCGGGCAGCGCCTGCTGCACGACCATGCCGGTGGGGTTGTGCGGCGAAATAATCAGCACCGCGCGACTGTGCTCGTCGGCCTGGGCGTGCAGGCTGGCCGGGTCGATCCGCCAGCCGCGCGCGGCATCGAGGGCGTAGGGCCGCAGCTCAACGCGGTAGATCGCGGCAAGATATTCGAACAGCGGGTAGCTCACCACCGGCGCAAGCACATTGTCGCCCGGCTCGGTGAGCAGCGCAAACAGCAGGCCGTAGGCTTCGCTGGTGCTGGCCGTGATGAAAATATCGTCGGGCGCGAGCGCCAGCGCGGGCGTGCGGCCGGCGTAGTAGCGCACAATCGCGTCGCGCGCGGCTGGGTTGCCGTGTGGGTCGGGCGTGTAGCGGCGCGTGGCGAGGTAGGCGGCGGCGGCCTGCTGAAGTACATCTTCTGGGAACAGAAGGCCCTGCGCGGTCGGGTTGCTGCTGGTGAGGTCGATATAGCCGGGGCCGGCGGCGGCCTGCTGGCGGGCAAGCTCAATTCGATTGGGCGAAAGGTCGCCATCCGCAAAAAAGCCGCTCATAGCTTCGCCTGTCTCAATGGAAGGTTCGCTATTATACCAGTATTCAGGCATCAGGAATCAGTTGCCCGTTTTCGCTTGGCTTTCTGAAGCCATTTCGGGCCAGAAAACAGTATTCAGGCGTCAGGAATCAGAAGGGAGTTTGCCCTGGGCTTTCCGACACACACTACGCCGAGGGGCACGGCGGAGAGGCGAAATTGATGGTTTGAGCGCGATGTGAGGAAACGTGTGCGAGGATGGGCGAGCGTAGTATAGCAGATTGCAGTCGGCAGAATGCAGAAGGCAGTTGCATTTTCCGCACTCCACTACGCTTCTTGCCAGCGCATGAGTATTCTGGAAAGAAAGTTCTTTTCTACAACGGGTAAGCTTCCAGGAAGCTCATCTGCTTATCAGATTGAAGCAAAACTGGCTTGAGCTTCCTGGAAGCTGAGTACAGGGAAATTTATTTTCCAGAGCAATGAGTGGTTAGTTGTTCTGCAAACGGCTCTAGCATGCGCAAATCGCAAATCGGCTAGTGCATTATGAGGAAAGTGATGCGGAAATCAGGGAAGAATACCAGCATCGCAAACGCCAATCCCTATTCCCCATGCCCTAAACCCTGCGCTGAAAGCGCACTAGGCACTCGCGCCCCGCGTCAGGGTATGGGCGACCTCGTCGCTGCCGCCGGCGCGGCGCTGCCAGGCGCGGCCCAGCAGGCCCGAGCGGCCCACGCGCCACAGGATCGGCCCCATGCGTGCCCCAAAGCGCTCGACAAAGAACTGGCGGCTCTGGCTGGAGCGGTAGCGCGACTGCACCATCTCGGTGATATTATCCAGCTCGTCGCTGCCAGCTATGGGCTGGGCGCTGGCCGCGCTGGGCATCGAGAAGCGCATGTCATCCAGCCCAAACGTCGCCGCAAGATCGACCAGCGTGGGCATTGCCGAGTACGACGGGTCGAGGTCGATCTGGCCGCGCACCGCCATGCCCAGCTCGTGGGCCATGCGCACCACGTCGAGCAGCGCCGCGCGGGCATCTTTCGAGTCGAGCACTTCGGCCGCGTCGAAGGGCAGGCTGATTACTTCGCAGCCGGCCCGGCGAAACTTGCGCAGCAGATCGGGCGTAAGCTGGCGGTATTCCGCGCTGCCTTCCCAGCACACGCCCACGTCGGAGGTGGCCAGGTGGTAGAGCAGATCGTGGAGCCAGACAGCGTCGAGCGTCAGCAGCGGGCCGGTGAGGATGAAGTGGCGGATGCCGTGCTCGCGCGCAACGCTGCGCAGCTCGGCGCTGATCAGGGCCGGGTTGCGCGGGATGTAGCTGGTGCTGGTGAACTGCTGCCCGGTGAGCAGCGTCGTCTGCAAATCACCCATGGGCGTGAACAGCGGGTATTGCTCAAGCGGTAGCAGATGGCGTGCCGGGAAGGGCAATGTGTCAAGGTCGTCGTCGAGCCCGAGCAGGGCCTCGAAAATGACACTCTGTTCATCGCTTGGGTCGGTTGGGCGCTCCAGCGACCAGAGCGCGCGGGCGACGGCCTGGGCGGGCGTGGCGCTGCGCATATGCAGCTCGATATGAATGACATTGGCGGTGATGCCGGCCAGTGCGGCCTCGATCAGGGTGCGCGCCGAAGGGCTGCTGGCGGCAACAATCACCATATGCGGGCGAAACGCGCGCAGCGGGGCAAGCGCCTCAGAGGCGTTTGAGGTGTCGTGCAAGGCCAGATCGTAGATCCGCACAATATGCCGCTGCTGCTCGAGCAGCGCGCCAAGGTAGCCGATCGGGAGTGGCGGCGTGATGCAGGGATCTTCGATATTGGGGAGCACAATGAATGCTATTTTCATAGCAACCTTCCTGAGCCTGGAGTCCACGCCAACGCCGGCGTAGCTAAAGTCGTAGGTGTATTGTAGGGGGTGTGGCTGAGCCGCCAATGAATAAAGTTGAGAGGAGGTTAACAAAACGTTCACGAGCCAGCGCCGTAGCTGGGGCAGCAGCAGGCAGCAAAAAGCCGCGCGCCGGCAAAAACTGCCAGCGCGCGGCCAGGGTGGGAGGTGAACGGTGTGTTACTTTTGCTTGCGCAGCTCTTCCACACGGGCCGAAAGCTGGGCGATCTTTGCGCTCAGATCTTCGATGTCGCGCTTGGAAGGGATGTTCAGGCGGTTCAGGAATTCTTCCATACCCTGCTCGACGCGGGTGCCAACCCGCTCGGCGCGCTCTTCGACGCCCGAGGTGTTCTTGCGCAGGCGGCTCTGAACTTCATTCAGCAGCTTTTCGGCGTCCTTCTGGGCCAGCTCGCCGCGCTCGACCAGCTTGTTCACGAATGTCTCGGTTTCGTCGCGGCTCAGCGCCACCGCGCCAATGCCGGCCAGCAAAAGCTTGCGCAGGCCCTCGACAAAGGTGCTGCCGGCTTCCTTGCCGTTCTCAACCACTTCACGAACTTTGACTTCAACTTCCTCGGTCATGATTTTCCTCCTTATATCGCTCAGATAGTTATCGTCTATTTCGAATAACGCATTGCGTTATGATGGGAGTATAACACGCTGCGTCATGGTTGTCAAGATGGAATTATCTTTTCTTCTGCACCATTGCGCTGTATTTTGCCTGCGGCAGCAAGGTACTTCCCATTATTGTTGTGTGCCATTTTCCGCGCACAGCGCGGAAAATGGCACACAAAGAACAGATACATACCGCTCTGCCGAAGCCTGGTTGCGCCAACAGCGCGAGAGTTCTTTGATTTGCCCGCGCCGCGCGAGCTGGCTATACTGCGCGCAGAAACCGCCACCTGCAAGGAGAATACATATGACCGAAGCCATGCTGATCAATGGCGAGCGCGTGCCGAGCGTCACTGGCGAGTGGTTCGACGTGGTTGACCCGGCCACGGAAGAAGTAGTTGGGCAGGCGCCCATGGCGAATGAGGACGATGCGCGCCGGGCGATTGCTGCCGCCAGCACGGCCTTCCGCAGCTGGCGCGCCGCCACCGCGCACGAGCGCGCCGAGCTGCTGCACGAAGTCGCCCGCAAAATCCGCGCCCGCACCGAAGAGCTGGCCGCGCAGCTTACCCGCGAAGGCGGCAAGCCGCTGCTCGAAAACCGCGACGAAATGGGCTGGAGCGCAGCCTGCTTCGATTACTATGCCGAGCTTCAGCGCAACACGCGTGGCCGCGTCATCCCCTCGGTCGAGCCTTCGCAGCTGGCGATGGTGCTGAAAGAGCCCTATGGCGTGGTGGCGGCGATTGTGCCGTGGAACTACCCCATCCTGCTGATGTCGTGGAAGGTCGCGCCCGCGCTGGCGGCCGGCAACACGGTAATCATCAAGCCCAGCGAAATGACACCGCTCAGCACGCTCATGTTCGCGGAGATTTTCGACCACATGCCGCCCGGCGTGGTGAATATCGTCACCGGCTATGGCGCGACGGTTGGGCGCGAGCTGGTGGTGAGCCGCGACACGCAGATGATCGCGTTCACCGGCTCGTTCGCCACCGGCCGCGAGATTGCGCGCCTGGCTGCCGAGCGCGTCAAACGCACGCACCTGGAGCTGGGCGGCAAGGATGCCTTTATTGTTGCTGAAGATGCCGACCTGGATGTGGCCGTGCCGGGCGTGGCCTGGGCTGCGCTGCTGAATGCCGGGCAGGTGTGCACCAGCACCGAGCGCGTGTATGTGCACGAAAGCATTGCCAAACGCTTCACCGACAATCTTGTTGATTTCGTGCGCACGCTGCGGCTCGGCCCCGGCAGCGACCCCGCCACCGACATTGGCCCGCTGATTGGCGCGCGCTACCGCCAGAAGGTCGAAGAGCATGTGGATGAAGCGCGCCACAAGGGCGCCAGTATCCTCACGGGCGGCCAGCGCCCGCCGCAGTTCGCGCGCGGCTTCTTCTATGAGCCAACTGTGCTGGCGGGCATCGATCACTCGCACCGCATTATGCGCGAAGAAACCTTCGGCCCGACCATCCCAATCATGAGCTTCCGCAGCTTCGACGAGGCGATTGCGCTGGCGAACGACTGCGACTACGGCCTGGGCGCAAACCTCTACACCAGCGACCCGAAGAAGGTCAAGCAGTACTACGAGGAAGTCAAAGCCGGCACCTGCTGGGTGAACGACCCGCTGACCGACAACGACGCCGGGCCGTTCGGCGGCATGAAGTTTTCGGGCGGCTCGCGCGAGCTGGGCGAAGAAGGACTCGAAGCCTTTCTGGAAACCAAGCATGTTCACTGGGATTTCAACCAGGAGCGCAAAAGCTGGTGGTATCCGTATGGCAACAACGAGTGAATTTTGCGGTCGTGCCACATGCGCTGGCCAAGTGAGAAGGGCCGACGGTGGTGATGCGCTTGCTGCGTTCCCCCACGAAGGACGAAAGTGTGCGCTCAGGCGTTCGTCTTGCCCGTCACCGCTGCATGCGCGGGTCGTGCGTGGGGTCGGCGTACAGGCGCGGGCAGCCGTGCTCGATCGCGTCGGGGCGCAGCTCGTAGTGCCAGGGTTCGTTGCGATAGATCTGGCACAGCCCGTACCTCGCGCCATATTCGGCCAGCCACGTCATGGCGTCGGTGTGTCCAATATCGACCGCGCCGCCCGTCACGTGCGGAGACGTGCTCGCTGTGGCGACCCAGCGCGCGGCTTCTGCTTCCGAGCCATACTCGGCAACCGCCTCGCGCAGCAGCTGATTCTGGTACGCCGGCGAACGCCAGCCGCTGGTGACGTAGAATGTCATGCCGTCATTCGCAGCATCGGTTGCAGCCCGCCGCAGGGCGTCCAGCAGCGCTGGAGCTAGTTTGGCAACGCCCACAATTTCATCATCAAAGACTGTGGTGCCGTTGGGAACAACGCCATCAGCCACCCCCGGCACCTCGCGGCGAGGCGGATCGTGCAGGATGGCAATGGGCATCGCGGCCGACGAGGGTGAGGACGCCAGCAGCGGGTAGCCGATCCATGCGATGGCGGCGAGCAGGCTGGCGACAAAGATTGTAGAAATGCGGGTTCGTGCTGATTTCCTGTAATTCATGCCGCCAGTGTAGACAGCACAATGTTGCCAGCGCGTATGCAGTTTTCGATATGCTGGCGATAAGTGGTGGCTGGTATAATCGGCACATGCGCGTATTGATTGTTGAAGACGAACCCTACCTGGCCGAAGCCATCCGCGATGGCCTGCGCCTGCAAGCGATTGCCGCCGACATTGCGGGCGACGGCCACACCGCGCTGGAGCTGCTGAGCCTCAACGCCTACGACATCGCCATCCTCGACCGCGACATCCCCGGCCCGTCGGGCGACGAGATCGCCCACCGCATTGTCGCTTCCGGCAGTGGCATGCCGATTCTCATGCTCACCGCTGCCGACCGGCTCGACGACAAGGCCAGCGGCTTCGAGCTTGGTGCCGACGACTACCTCACCAAGCCGTTCGAGCTGCGCGAGCTCGTGCTGCGGCTCAGGGCGCTCGACCGCCGCCGCGGCCACAGCCGGCCGCCCGTGCGCGAGATCGCGGGCCTGCGGCTGGATGCATTCCGCCGCGAGGTCTACCGCGACGGGCGCTATGTCGCGCTCACCCGCAAGCAGTTCGCTGTGCTCGAAGTTCTGGTCGCTGCCGAGGGCGGTATCGTCAGCGCGGAAGAGCTGCTGGAGCGAGCCTGGGACGAGAACGCCGACCCGTTCACCAACGCCGTGCGCATCACCGTCTCGGGGCTGCGCAAGCGCTTGGGCGAACCCTGGCTGATCGCCACCGTGGCGGGCGCTGGCTATCGCATCGACACAGAAAGCGAACGCGAGGGAGAAAACCGTGGATAGAGCGCCGGGCCTGAGCGTTCGCCTGAAGCTCACCCTCAGCTATGCCGGCTTCCTGATGGTCGCGGGCGTGCTGCTGCTCGCGGTCGTGTGGGTCTTCCTGCTGCGCTACGTGCCCGACGATGCGTATACAATCCCCATGCGCGACATGCCTCCCGACTCGCTTATATCCCCGGTTATCTTTATCCCTGGCCGCGCCGACCTCATACGCGCGTTCGCGCCGAAGGCGATCATGATGCTGGAGTTCCTGCTGGTGTTTGGTCTTGTGGGCGGGTGGCTTCTCGCTGGCCGCATGCTGGCCCCGCTGGCGCGCATCACCAACGCGACGCGCCTGGCTGCGAACGGGTCGCTGGCTCATCGCATCCGGCTCCTGGGCAGCAACGACGAGTTTCGCGAGCTAGCCGACAGCTTCGACAGCATGCTTGCGCGGCTCGAAGCGCATGTTGCCGAGCAGCAGCGCTTTGCCGCCAGCGCATCGCACGAGTTGCGCACCCCGCTGGCCATTACGCAAACAATGCTCGACGCAGCCCGCAACGACCCGAACCGCAGCGACGGCGAGCTCCTTGAACGCCTCCACGCCGTCAACGCCCGCGCAATCGACCTCACCGAGGCATTGCTTGTGCTCAGCCGCGCCGACCAGCGCGCCTTTGCGCGCGAACCTGTCGACCTGTCGCTCGTCGTGGAAGAAGCCGCAGAAACACTTCTCTCGCTTGCGGAAAAGCGCGGCGTCACAATCGAAACCTGTGGCGATCTGGCGCCAACGGCTGGCTCGCACGCGCTGCTGCTGCAGTTGGCAACGAACCTCGTGCACAACGCAATTGTCCATAACCTGCCCGAACACGGCAGCGTATGGGCCACCACCAGCGTTCACGCAAAATGTGTGATGCTCACCGTCGAAAACACTGGCGAGAAGCTCGCCCCGGAGCTGGTTTCCACGCTTGCCGAGCCGTTTCGCCGCGGCAGCGAGCGCATCCGCAGCGACCATGCAGGTGTGGGCCTGGGCCTGGCAATCGTCAGGAGCATCACGCAGGCACACGACGGAACGCTTACGCTGGCCCCCCGCCCTGGTGGTGGGCTGTGCGTCACGGTGCAGCTACCCGTCGCGCCAGCGCGTGATGCCAGGCGATGATCACAATGGCTCTCTTTCGAGAATGAAGCGCAGCGCGTGTGTTGTGCGTCTATACCTAATGCATTATCAAGAAAGCGATGCGGAAATTATGGAAGAGTTTCTGCATTTAATCGATCAACCCTATCCCCCATTCCCTAAACCCTGCGCTGAAAGCGCACTAACGATGTGCTTTGCGAGGCTGGGCCGCGCCGTCGCTGCCCGCTAGAAAGAATTATGCTATGACTACAGATATTGCCGCGCTGCCGGGCGTGCGCTGGGCCGCGCTTCTCGCCGCCGACCGCGCGCAGGTGGAAGCGCTTGCCCACGCCTGCCAGGCGGCCGATGGCGGCTTTATGCCGCTGCCGATTGCGGGCTACCTGGATGCCAGCGCGCCGGCGATTGGCGCGTGGAGCGAAAATGGCGAACTGCTGGGTGGGTGCGCCGTGCGCCTGCAAGAAGGTGCCGACGAAACCGTGGCCGCGATTGTTGGGCATGTGCACCCCGGCGCGCGCGGGCGCGGCGTTGGCCGCCACCTGATCGAATGGAGCATTGCGCAGGGGCAGGCGCTGCTGGCCGGGGCCGAGCACCCGCGCCCGCGCGCGCTGCGCATCGCCACCGAGGGGCTTGTGCCCGACGCCGAGCGCCTGTATGCGCGCTATGGTTTCGCGCAGAGCTTTGCCGAAGATGTGATGCGCCGCGACATGGCCGGCGACGTGCCAGATGCCCCGCTGCCCGCTGGCATCGCGCTCGACACCTGGGCACCCGAGCGTGCCGCGCAGTTCTTCGCCGCCTACGACGGCTCGTTCCGCACGCGGCCGGGCTTCCCCGGCTGGAGCGCCGAGCAGTGGATCGAGTGGGCCACCGACGACGACGATTTCCGCCCCGAGCTGTCGCTGCTGGCGCGCGACGGCGATGCGCCGATTGGTTTTCTAATTGGCGCGGAAGGCTGGCTGGTGCAGGTGGGCGTGGTGCCGGCCTGGCGCGGGCGCGGCCTGGCGGCGGCGCTGGCGGCTGAGATGCTGCGGCGCGCCCAGGTATCTGGCGCAACCAGCACCCTGCTGACGGTGAATGTCAATAACCCAGGCGCGTCGCGTGTGTATGAGCGGCTGGGTTTTGCGCGAATCGGTCGGCGGGCGCGCTTCACGCGGGCGGCGTAAGCTGAGGGGAATGAACTGCGTGCGCATCCTGAGTAGCGCAAAGCGCGTATCGAAGGGTGCGCCTTTCAGATACGCACTCATCCATCAAATATTATTATTTCCACCCAACGGTCGTATGAAGGCGCTCGGCCCACATGCTGGCCTGGCCAGCTGCGCGCCCGTGGGCGTGGTCGTCGAGCATTTCCAGGCAGCGCAGCAATTGCAGGCTGCGCATGCGCGCGGCGTTGGCGGGGTCGTTCGCGATGCCGCCAGCGGCGAGCAGTGCCGGCCAGGCGAAGGGCCAGCGCTCGGGGTGGTGGTAGCGCACCACCCAGCCCCACCACGCCGCGTCGAACAGCGCGTCGGCCAGGCGCGCAAACTCGAAGTCGAGCAGCGCCGCTACCTCATCCCCCGCCAGCAGCGCGTTCACCGGGCAGAAATCGCCGTGTGCGAACGCAACCTCGCGCCCGGCGAACTGTGCCGGCAGCGCCGCAATACTTTCTTCCAGCACCGCCGCATCGCCCGGCGCAAGCAGGGGCGCGCAGCGCGCCAGCAGGCCGCGTGCGTGGGCGGCAAGCGCGTCTGGCCGTGCCCAGGTGGTATCCAGCTCAATGCCGTGGGTAGCAAGGCCAGCCAGGCGCGGCAGCAGCGCGCCCATTGCCCCGGCCACCGTGCGTGCGCCCGCGATTGTGCCCATGCGGCTGGCTGCGGGCGTGCCGAGGAGGTACTCGCGAATGGCGTAGGGCGGGCTGGCGCTGGCGTCGGCGGCGAGCTGGCGTGGCGCGCCAATGCCAGAAGCCAGCAGCCGTGCGGGCAATTCGCCTGCCAGCCGCAGCGTCTGCGCGGCGCGCGCCCGGTTCGAGATCAGCTGCACGATCAGGTGCTGCTCGTTGCTCAGGGTGAGCAGCGCGGTTTCGTTTTCAAAGCCCCAGCCGCAGCGCTCGGCGGCCAGCACGGGCGCGCCGGCCAGCGCGCTCAGCGCCGCGAGGTCGAGCGAAAGAGCCTCGGTTCGTTCGGGCATAGAAATTTCTTTTCACAAGAATCACACAAGCCCGCGTGCGGCTGGCCGGGCCAGTATAGCACGCGGGCTTGTGTATCAATTCAGCGCGAAGCTGGGGCTACTCGTGATTCGCGGGTGTGTCGGCCGTGTCGCTGCTCGGCAGCCAGCGGATTGGCACATTCCGGTCGCTGCTGGGCAGGCCAAACGGGTCGGGCCCTTCGTCCTCGAAATCGAACTCCTCGATCAGCACCGGGCCAGTGTCGTGCGCCCAGGCGATCAGGTCATCGATCGTGTACCAGCCTGGCCGATAAATGTCTTGCTCGCTGGGGTTGAGCCAGAACTTGATGCCGCCTTCCATCCACTGCCAGCGCTCAAGCGAGTGCCACTCTTTGCCCTGGTCGTGGAGCGTCGTCTTTACTTCTTCAAACAATTGCAGGAGTTCAGGCAGGCGAAGACCTTCGGTGCGGCGGACGCGCAGAAGCTGGCGGTTAATAGCATCGCGGAGTTGTTCCAGCTGATAAACGTCGAGGGTTTGTATGTCTATCATGGCCTGGTTTCCTTTCTCGCCGGCGCGGATGTCAGGGGACGTTTTGCGATCACAGTGCCAGGGTGATCGCCCGCGCAGATTGCGAACCGTCGGTAGCTGTTCGTGAGATTCCTCGTATAACCGACACTCCCATTATAAAGAAAGAACGCGATTATTAAATAAGAAAGTTGTTACAATTCCCGTTTGCTTTGGTGATAAGCCAATGGCAATAAGTATGCCTTGAATTGCCGACCGCAACGGGCTGTTCGGGCAACGCGCATCCTTGCAAAAGTGTGCGCCAGCGACGATGACGTCCTTGTTACCTACTTATACGAACTAAACGGACCAGGAGTTTCTCTTTTGCGGAAATGGCGCCAACGCCAAATCGATGCGCGCTCAGGCGGCGAGCGGCTGGGGCGGCCAGCATGGCCGAAAGTATTGGTCAGCAGTGGCAGAACCGAAATGTGTTACGACGCAGGAGCCAGGGTATCGCGACCGTGCGAAAAGCACACAGTCCCTTCCTCTGGAAAAGGAAGGGACTGCACTGGAGGCGACGACCGGATTCGAACCGGTGAATGGAGGTTTTGCAGACCTCTGCCTTACCACTTGGCTACGTCGCCACAGGGCCGATTCTAGCATACTCATTCGGCCCTGTCAAAGCGCGATTTAGCGCCTGCCGCCCGCAGGCCGCGCGGCGTACACGCGCGGGTGCAGCCATGCGACGATCAGGCCGGTGAGCGTGCCATAGATCATGTACTGGGCGATAAATGCCGGCGCGGTGCTGGCCAGCAGTTGCGGCAGCAGAGCGGGCAGCGCCAGCGAAAGCCCCAGCCACACTGCCAGCCCAAACACCAGCCCGCTCAGCGCCGGGATGCCATAGTCGGTGGGGAGCCGGCCAAGCTGGCGCGTGAGAAAGGTGAACAGCAGGCCAAGCAGCGCGGCCACCGCGAGCTGGATCAGCAGGCCGGCAATCACTGGCGCGGCTACAAAGCCACTGGCGCTCAGCGCGCCCGGGCCAAGCACGAGGCTGCCCAGCGCCTTGAGCGGGAACCAGCCGTCGTAGCCCGAAATTTCGGCCAGCAGCACGCCCGCCGCCGCCATTGCGCTGCCACCCAGCAGGCCGGCCCACAGGCTGTCGCGAACAAGCGCGCCGCTCATGATCGGGCGGGCCGGCTGCGGATGTGCGAACGAAATTGCGTTCATGGAAGTATCCTTTCTGTATGTCGTGCTGCGTTGCGCGCTGCGATGTGCTGAATGGTATGGGGTTATGCTAGCGTGCCCGCGTTCAGATTGTGTGAAGGAACGATGTGGAGAATGTTGGAACGCAGGAGTCGACATAAGCCTTTTGGCGCATGACAACGCACCCGATTTGCGGTATCATGGCAGCACAGCATGCCGAACCCGGCATGCTCTTATTCTCTCTTTTTTCCTGTATTCGCGGCCGGGCTCTTGCTACCCTTGCATCAATGCCGATGCAGGGAATTTGACGACCCAAAACCACAACGACGTGGCGCACAAGGAGCACGATCTATGATCGCATTTGTACTGAGTGGTGGCGGAAACCGTGGCGCGCTTCAGGCCGGCGCGCTCCAGGCGCTGATCGAGCGCGGCATCGTCCCCGACCTGATTGTTGCAACGTCGGTGGGGGCGCTGAACGGTGTGGTGCTGGCTGGCGACCCGTCGGTGGAAGGGGCGCGGCGGCAGGCCGCCGGTTGGGCAAACATCCGGCGGAACGACATTTTCCCTGGCAACGCATTGACGGTGGGCTGGCGCGTTCTGACGGGGCGCGGCAGCTTCCATGGGCGCGAGAATTTTGCGCGCTTTGTGCTGGCCACGCTGCCGCCGAATGCGCGCCGCTTCAAGGATCTGAAGATCCCCTGCGTCGTTACGGCCACCGCGCTGTCGTCCGGGCGCCTGCACCTGTTTGGCGAAGATCCATCCGAGCGCCTGCTCGACGCGCTGCTGGCCAGCACCGCCATTCCACCCTTCTTTGCGCCCTACGCTTACCAGAACGAGCAATTCCTCGACGGCGCGCTGGTGGCGAACCTGCCGCTCTCGCTGGCGATCCTGCGCGGCGCGCGCACGATCTACACGCTTGAGATCGCCGACGATATGGCCAGCGGTTCGCGCCAGGGCCTGATCTTCACGCTTACGTCGTCGCTCAATGCCATGCTGCACCGCCAGCAAGAGCAGGAGCGCCGCACGGTGGCGCTGGCGCACGCGCGCGGCATCACCATTCACGATATTCAGCTCACCAGTGGGCAAAACCTGCCATACAACGATTTCAGCCACAGTGCCGAACTGGTGGCGGCTGGCCATCGCACCGCGCTGGAATACCTCGACGCGCACCTGCTGGGCCGCCACCCCGCGCCCTTCCAGCGGCTGGCCGGCTCGCTGCGCGGCGCCCTGCGGGCGCTGAACGAGCGGCGCGTTCTGCCGCCACCCGCGCCGCAGCCACCTGCGTTGGGCTAACAGCAGAAGTGCGGGTTGGCGGGTTGCAGGTTTGAAGGTTGCAGGTTTGAAGTTTGCAGGTTGGCGGGTTGCAAGTTTGAAGGTTGCAGGTTTGAAGGTTGGCGGGTTGCAGGTTTGAAGGTTGCAGGTTGGCGGGTTGCAGACTGAGCGTATGCGCTTCCCGGTTCTCGGTTCTGTGCTTCCCGGTTCTCGGTTCCGTGGTTCCGTGGTTCTCGGTTCTCGGTTCTGTGCTTCCCGGTTCTGTGGTTCTGCGGTTCCGTGGTTCTCGGTTCTGCGGTTCTGCGCTTCCCGGTTCCGCCCATGCTCGCGCAGAAGTGTGGTACTATCGGGCAGGCGCTGCGCCCGGCCGCGCGGCTGCCGCGAACACTGCCGATCGAGCAAAGGAGGCCCACATGCGGCTGCTTACCTACCGAGATTATGCTGGCGTTCACGTTGGGGCGCTGCGCGATGACTCAACCATTGTGCCGTTGGACGAGGTGGCGCCGAGCATGCTCGCGCTGATCGAGGGTGGGGAAGCGGCGCTGGAGCAGGCGCGCGCGATTGTCGCCAGCGATGCCGAGGGCGTGCCGCTCAACGGGGTGATCCTGCTCGCGCCGATTCCGCAACCGCGCCAGGACATCATCTGCCTGGGCATGAACTATGTCGAGCACGCCTACGAGTCGATGCGCGCCAAGGGCTTGGAGCCAAGCCTGCCGCCGCACCCGGTTTTCTTCACCAAGGCCGCCACAACGGTCTGCGCCAACGGAGACACCATCCCGCTCGACCCGAACGTGACCAGCGAGCTGGACTACGAGGTTGAGCTGGCGTTTGTGATTGGCAAGCTCGGCAAGAACATCGCCAAGAACGACGCGATGGGGTACATTTTCGGCTACACCATCCTTAACGATGTGTCGGCGCGCGACCTGCAGAACCGCCACCAGCAGTTCTACAAGGGCAAGAGCCTCGACAATAGCTGCCCGATGGGGCCGTGGATCGTGACCGCCGATGAGATCCCCGACCCGGCGGCGCTGGGCCTGCGCCTGCGCCTGAATGGCGAAACGCGCCAGGACTCGACGGTGGGCGACCTGATCTTCGACATCCCGACCACGCTTGAGGTATTGTCGCGCGGGCAGCGGCTGGAGCCGGGCACGATCATCACCACCGGCACGCCCAGCGGCGTGGGTATGGGCTTCACGCCGCCGCGCTACATGCAGGCCGGCGATGTGATGGAAGCCGAGATCGACACGATTGGCGTGCTGCGCAACCAGGTAGCCGCCGCTGAGTAGCGTGCCTGAGCGCACAAAAATAGGGCCACAGAGCGCACCGAGGGCACTGAGCGAGCAAACAAGACTTGGTGTTCTCTTTGCCGAGATAGACAAGACGCCCAAGTTCATTGCGAACGCGGGCGTCTTTTCTATTCCCCTAACCTCCAACTCCCATCTCCCACGCTAGCGCTGCGCCCGAATCGCGTCGCGAATCTCGGTCAGCAGCACTTCTTCCTTCGATGGCGCGGGCGGCGCGGGGTCGGCGGCGCGCTCGGCCTGCATGCGGTTGGCGGCGCGCACAATCGTAAAAAGTGCAAAGGCGATGATTAAGAAGTTGATGATTGCAGTGAGGAACGCGCCAATGCCGATCACGTGCGCGCCGGCTTCCTTCGCCGCCGCATAGGTGGGGTAGACCTGGCCCGACAGGTTGATATATACGCTTGAGAAATCGGGCTGGCCGAAGATCAGGCCAATGATCGGGTTGATGATATCGGCCACCAGCGAGTCGATGATCGACCCGAACGCCGCGCCGATGATCACGGCCACTGCCAGCTCCAGCACATTCCCGCGCGCAATGAACTCACGAAATTCCTTCAGCACAGAAACCTCCTGTTCTTGCCGGCGCACATGCGCCCGCCTGCTCCGCCATACGTGGGCGGCAGGAAAAAGACGACCGGCCTACGAATTCGTCACATCGCTGTGAGTGGGTGGCGCGCCGTCGCTGGCGCGGGGGAAGATGGCGTGGGCGGCCAGCGCTTCGTGCAGGCGCGCAAGCAGGCGGCGGCGCACCTGCGGGGCCGCGCCGTGCCGGGCTTTCACCTTCAGCATCAGCTCGGTGCTTTCGCCCATCTGCCCGGTCTCGCTGATGATCTCGGGCGGCTCCAGCACGTCGGGCCCGGGGTCGGCAATGACTTCCTGCAGCACGGCCAGCGCGTCTTCGAACTGGGCGGTGGGCAGCGTGAGGTGGATGTGCGCCGCCGAGAAGCTGCCGCGCGTGAAGTTGCGGATGGTGCGCACATCGCCGTTTGGCACCGTCCACAGCTCGCCATTCTCGCCGCGCAGCAGCGTGCGCGTAAGCGAGACTTCCTCCACCACGCCGATCACGCTGCGGTCGCCGATCTCGACTTTCTCGCCAATTGCAAACTGATCCTGCACCAGCAGCTGAATGCCGCACAGCACATCGCTGATGAAGGGCCGCGCCGCAAAGCCGATGCCGGCGCTAAACAGCCCGAGCGCGGTGGTGAGCGCGGTTGGCGTCGTCACCTGCCCCAGCAGGAAGATCACGCCCAGCAGCACTGCCAGCGCGTTCATCAGCGACTGGATGAGCTGGCGCATGGTCAGGCTGCGCTGCTGGGTGATGCCGCCACGCAGACGCCGCCGGTAGTAGGCCAGCCGCCAGATCAGCCAGCCCAGCACCTGCCCGATCAGCGCAAACACCAGCACGCTGAGCAGGCCGATCAGCAGGTAGGAAACAAACAGCAGCAGGCCATTAATGAGCTGATCAAGCAGTTCGCTCAGCATATCTGTCGTTTCAGCGGCACAGAAGGACGGGCACGCGGCTTTCGCGCAGCACCTGATCGACCGAGCTGCCCAGCATGATTTCGAGCAGCGGGTTGAAGCCATAGCTGCCGATCACAACCATGTCGCAGCGGCGCTCGCGGGCAGTTTCGCTGATGGCCGCGCCGGCCGCGCCTTCGGCCAGCACATAGCTCGCCTGCACACCGTGGCGTTCCAGGTAGTCGCGCGCGCGCTGCTGCGTGGACTCGGTGGTTTCCTGTCCGTCGCTCACGGTCAGCACCGTCAGATCGATCTTCCAGCTCAGCGCGAGGTAGGTGGCGGCGAACAGTGCTTCTTCGGCTTTGGGGCTGCCGTCGTAGGGCAAGAGCGCGCTGGCGATTGGCATGGCTGGCACGGGCGCGGCCAGGATCGGGCGCGGGCAGCGTTGCAGCAGGGTGCGGAAGCCCGAGCGCAGGCGCGCCAGTGGTTCGGCGCCGGGTGGGTAGGAAAGGCTGACGACTACCAGATCGGCCAGGCGGGCGCGCTCGCAGATCTGCCGCGTGACGGTGCCAACGTCGATGGCGAACTGGCCGGCAACGCCGGCTTCTGTGCAGCGCCGCTCGAATTCGGCGCGCAGGGCCTGGGCGGCGGGGCTGTAGCGCGCAGCTTCAGTTGGCACGACATGCAGGCCCAGCAGGCGCGCCCGCTCGCGGCGAGCCACCAGCAGCGCCTGACCGAGCGCATTCCAGCCCGCTTCTTCGCCACTCACCGCCACCAGCAGGTCGGAAACCAGCCTTTCGCCATAGGAATTCATGCCGCGCTCGTGCCGCCACGCGCCCGGGGCCGGCCCGGCTTCGAGCGTGTCGGGCAGCACCAGCTCGCGCAGGCGTGCGACCGGGCCGCGCGGGCTTTGCTGGCTGGCCAGGTCGGTTAGCGCGGCTTTGGGTTCGACATGCCAGCCAAGCGATTCGTGCAGCGCGGCGAGGTGCTGCGCCACCCAGATGTACAGGTCGGTTTCGGTGCGGCCAGGGAACTCGTGGAGCGCGCCCTGCTCGCGGATGGTCTGCACCACCGGCATGTACACCGTGTCGTACCAGCTTGTGGCGGCGGCGGCCATGTCGGCGGGCTGTCCGCCGGCGCTGAGCTTGTCGCGCTCGGCGCTGATCTGGCTGAGCAAAAAGCCATACTGGCCCGGCGCGGTCACGCTCAGGTCGGCATCGGGCCGCAGATCGCCCAGGCGCGTTGAGTCGAGGAAATCGGCATATTCGGCCTTGCTGATCAGCGCGTCGGGCGAGTCGCCGGGGGTGAAGGGCACGCGCGTGCGCACTTCGATGACGTAGGCCTGAATGTGCGTTGCGCCGGTTTCGCGCGCGACCGACACGCGGTGGTTGCCGTCGATCACGAAATACGCATCGCCGATCTGGTAGACCTCGATTGGCGGCACGCCGTGGCCGGATTCGATGGCGCGGCGCACGCCAACCCAGCGCGGCGCATCGCTGTCCTTGCGCGGCAGGAAATCGCGGGTGAAATCGCCATAGCGCCCCACGCTGCCAACAATCGCATCGACCGGAATATCGTGAAGTTCGCGGCGGCCGCTCGGGTGGGCACGCAGCTTCTGGCGCACATCTTCGTACGACAAGAGGTCGGATGGCTGGCCGGTGAAGCGCGCAATCAGCTCGCGCATGGCGGCGCGGCGTCGCGCCCGCTTGAAATCTTCCACCGCTGCCGTGATCGGGATCATGCTATCGGTCACGCATCTCTTCCTGGCTGGCGCGCGCCTGCCCTGCGGCAGCGCCCACGCCCGCCGGTGGCTGGTTTTGTTCGCGCTATTGTACCGCGTTTAGGCACAGCTATTGCATCTGTTCTGAGCATCGCCCAGGGTACTTTGAACGTATAATGATGGGCGACCGTATTATGGTGAACGGCCGGCCCCGGGCGCGCAGCGAAGAGGGAGCGCGGCGCAGGCGGGGCGGCCATGTATGAAAGGAATTGCCGCAGCGTATGGGACAAATTTTCTTTATGATCGGCGCAATTCTGCTGACACTGCCCGGTGTCATTTTGCGCCTGTTCGGCATTCACATCAACCCGCTGGCCGATGCCGCAATCTTCGGCCTGGCCGTGGTCGGCGCGGCATTCCTGCTTTCGTGGGCGGCCGAAGTGGCCCAGCACGATATTCCGCGCGCGCTGGCGCTTACCATCCTTGCGCTGATCGCGGTGCTGCCGGAATATGCCGTCGATATGTACCTGGCCTGGCGCGCCGCCGACGACCCGGCGACCTATGGGCCGCTGGCGCTGGTGAACATGACCGGCGCAAACCGCCTGCTGATCGGCCTGGGCTGGCCGACGGTCGTGTTTCTCTACTGGTGGCAATCGCGCCGGGTGGGTAAGCCCACCACCGGTATTACGCTCGACGAAGGGCAGAACACCGAAATCCTGTTTCTGGGGCTGGCGACGCTGTACTCGTTCATTCTGCCAATCAAGGGCACGCTCGACCTGATTGACGTGGCGGTGCTGGTGACGATTTTTGGCTTCTACGCCTGGCAGGTCTCGAAGTCGGCGCACGTCGAGCCCGACCTGATCGGCCCGGCGCGCGTGATTGGCGAGCTGGCCGATGGCCCGCGCCGCCTGGTGACGGTGCTGTTTCTGGCAATTGCTGGCTTTACGATCTTCATGGTGGCCGAGCCATTCGCAGAATCGCTGATCGACGCGGGCGTGGATCTGGGTTTCGACCGGCGCACGCTGGTGCAGTGGCTGGCGCCGCTGGCCTCGGAAGCGCCCGAGTTCCTGATCACCGGCATATTCGCCTGGCGCTTGCTGGGCGCGGCCAGCCTCGGCGCGCTGGTCTCGTCCAAGGTGAACCAGTGGACGCTGCTGGTGGGCACGGTGCCGCTGGTGTTCAACCTGGCCTCATATACAATCGGCAAGCCCGTGCCAACGTCGCTTCAGCTCGACCAGGTGCAGCGCGACGATCTGCTGCTGACGTCGGCACAGTCGGCGTTTGCGGTGGCGATGCTGCTGGGCCTGCACCTTTCGATCTTCGAGGCGGCGGCGCTGGTGGTGTTGTTCCTGGTGCAGCTGGTTATTCCGTCCACGCACACGGCGATCACGATTATCTATATTGTGCTGGCGGTGTTTTTCGCGTTCCGCAACCGCAGCCAGATCCGCGAGGCAGTGCGCGGGCTGAGCCGCCGCCCGGCCGCGCATTAGGGCGAAAAGCAGATAGATTGAGCCACAAAGCGCACAGAGGCCACTGAGTTTAATTTTACGGCTCGGTGATCTCCGTGTTCTCTGTGGCTCGGTCGTTTCGCCTGCCCTAGCCCGCGCCAAGCACCAGATCGGCCAGGTAGCCCGCAATGCCCTCGGGGTCGGCGGCGGACATATTGACCAGCACAATCACCGTCAGGTGCTCGTCGGGGTAGCGCGCGATCACGCTGGCGAAGCCATCCATCAGGCCGGGGTGGCTTTGCACGCGGTGGCCGCCCCGGCTGCCAATCAGCCAGCCGTAGCCATACTTGCCCTGGTTCGGCTGCCACATCAGGTCGCGCAATTCGGGCGGCAGCAGCTGGTCAGTGTAGAGCGCCTGGTCCCAGCGCAGCAGATCGTGGGTGGTGGAGTGAAGCGCGCCAGCGGCGAAGAGTGTGCTGGGGTCGAGCGGCGGGGCAGGCTGGCCGCTGAGGTGGTAGCCCTGCGCGCGGCCGGGCTGCGTGTCGGTATCAGCGCCGGTGTCGCGCATGCCGAGCGGCCCAAAGATGCTGGTCTGCAATACATCGGCGTAGGGCCTGCCTGTTACCTTCTCGATCAGCATTCCAAGCAGCACATAGTCGGAGTTTTCGTACATATAGCCTGTGCCGGGCGTGAAGAGCAGCGGCTGGTCGCGAAAGCGCGCTACCAGCTCGGCCGGCGTGGTTGGCAGCATCTGGGTCGCGTCGAATGAGGCGTAGTCGGTGTAGTTGGGCAGGCCCGAGCGATGGCTCAGCAGCTGCGCAATAGTAATAGTGCGCCACGTCGCCGGGCAGTCGCTCAGGTAGTTGCACACCGGGTCGTCGAGCGCGAGCTGCCCGCGCGCCACCAGCTGCAGCACCGCCACTGCGGTGAACTGCTTGGTCATCGAAGCGATCTGGAAGCGCGTGGCGCTGGTGTTTGGCTCGGCCCGGGCAACATTTGCGTAGCCGTAGCCTCGGTCGATAATAATCTGGCCGTTGCGCGCCACCAGCACGCTGCCCTGAAACAGGCCAGCCGGCACCAGATCGCTCAGGTAGCGGTCGAGCGTTTGGCCGAGCGGCGTGAGCGCCGCGCCGGGCGTTGGGATGAGCAGCGGCGTGCGGGTGGGTGGCGCGGGGCTGGGCACGCGCTGAGTCGCCAGTGGCGCGGTGGCCGGCGGCGCAGCAGCAGACCGCGCAGCGGCGGATGGCGTTGGCGGCTGGCTGGCATTGGCTGCGGGCAGGCGCGGCGCGGGCGCGGCAACCGGCCACGCCGGGCTGGTGGTGAACAGCAGGATGAGCAGCGCGCCAAGAATAATCGCGTGTGGGCGTTGGATCAGTCGCACGAATGGCTCTTCCGTAGGCCGCCGTTGCTGGCCTGGGCGGCCGTGCGGCGGCGAATGGCCGTGCCGCGTATTGTACTGCAAAGCTGCGCAGGCGCGCAACTGACCGCAAGAGATATGCTCAGACAAGGCATATCAACGTTGAAATGGGGACGAGATTTATCCACAGATTACGCAGATTACACAGATATGAGGTCTATAATCTGCGTAATCTGTGTAATCTGTGGATGGATCTGAGGCAGAAAAGGAACGCAATGGCGCTGAAAGAATACCCGGTCTGGCGCGAAGGGGTGGCATTTCCCACGATTGAGCCGGGGCGCGAGCTGCCGGCGCGCGTGGATGTGGCGATTGTGGGCGCGGGCTACACCGGGCTGGCGGCTGCGCGCGAGCTGGCGCGGCGCGGCGCCAGCGTGGCCGTGTTCGAATCGCGCAGCGCCGGTTGGGGCGCAAGCTCACGCAATGGCGGCATGGTGCTGAGCGGGCTCAAGCTCGATGTGGGCGAGCTGGCCCGGCGCTATGGGCTGCCCGCCGCGCGCCAGATGTTTGCCGCCTCGCTCGCGTCAATCGATTGCGTGGAGCAGATTGTGCGCGAAGAAGCGATCGATTGCGCGTTCGAGCGCGCCGGCCACATTCTGCTCGCCTCCAAGCCTGCGCACGCGCGCGCCTTCGCCGCCGAAGCCGATCTGCTGGCGCGCGAGTTCGGCCACCGCACCGAGCTGCTCGCCGCAGGTGATCTGCGCGCCGAGATCGGCTCGTCGATCTACCACGGTGGCCTGCTTGATGCAGTGAGCGCGGGCGTGAACCCGGCGGCCTACGTGGCCGGGCTGGCCAGCGCCGCGCTGCGGGCGGGCGCGCAGGTCTTCGAGCAGACGCCGGTGACGCAGCTGGCGCGCAACGGCAGCGGCTGGCGGGTTGGCACGCCGCGCGGCAGCACGCAGGCGGGCGCGGTGATTGTGGCGAGCGGCGCGTACACGGGCCGCGCCACGCCGCGCATCCAGCGCAAGATCGTGCCGCTTGGCTCGTACATCATCGCCACCGCGCCGCTGCCGCCCGACCTGGCGCGCGAGCTGCTGCCACGCGGGCGCATGGCCTTCGACACGCGCCACCTGCTGCACTACTTCCGGCTCACGCCGGATGGGCGCATGCTGTTTGGCGGGCGCGCGCGCTTCTTCCCCGAAAGCCCGGCCATGGTGCGCGCGAGCGCGGCGGTGCTGGAGCGCGACATGGCGCAGGTATTCCCGCAGCTGCGCGGCACGCCCGCCGAGTACGCCTGGGGCGGCACGCTCGACGTCGCCTTCGACATGATGCCGCACGCCGGCCAGCACGGCGGCTGCCACTACGCGGTCGGCTACGCGGGCCACGGTGTCGCAATGGCCACCTACCTGGGCACGCAGCTTGGCGCGCAGCTGGCCGGTGCGCCCTTCACAAATCCATTTGCCGGCCTGCCCTTCCCCGGCGCGCCGCTGGGCCTCTACGACGGGCGGCCGTGGTTTCTGCCATTTGCCGGCGCGTGGTATGCTTTGCTTGATTGGGTGCAGTAAAAGTTGATGAGAATCGAGGAAAAGAATGCCAACGCAGGTTCAGGGCCGTTTCGAAGTTCAGCTCCAGCCGCAAGCGCAGGCCGCCGCCGATGGGGTCAGCACTGCGCGCCTCTCGATCGACAAGCGCTTTTTCGGGGATCTGGATGCGACCAGCCAGGGCGAGATGCTGAGCGTCGGCAACGAAACCGGCTCGGCCACATATGTTGCCATGGAGCGCGTCACCGGCACGTTGCAGGGGCGCAGCGGCAGCTTTGTGCTCGTGCACAATGGCGTCATGACGCCCGACAGCCAGAGCCTGACCATCACCGTTGCGCCGGGTTCGGGCACGGGCGAGCTGGCGGGTCTATCTGGTACAATGGGTATTGTGATCGCCGATGGTGAGCACGCCTACGAATTCAGCTACACGCTCGGCGACGAATAACGCAAAAAGCACAGGCCATTTTGAGCCACAGAATACACTGCGGCCACTGAATTTTGCTTTCTCTGTGCGGTCGCTGCGTGCCCTGTGGCTCGCCTTTCTCTCACGTAATCGGTTGCAACCTTTCGAAAATACGGCGCGTCTTTGCTACAACGCCTTGCTGCGTGCCCCAAACCGCCGCTGGAGCGGTTTCTTTACAGGCACACAGCGCCGCATGTGCGAAATTGCCGAACG
The DNA here is from genome assembly GCF_057073505.1 of Kouleothrix sp. 19917. NCBI lineage: Bacteria > Bacillati > Chloroflexota > Chloroflexia > Chloroflexales > Roseiflexaceae > Kouleothrix > Kouleothrix sp. 19917. The sequence goes on along the minus strand of NZ_CP097099.1, from coordinate 4,621,283 downwards.
TGCTGCGTTTTGTCAATGGAGCTTGAACGCGAACCGTTCGCGCCGCATCCTTGAGCAAAGGTTGGATCATGGCGGTTTCACGACGACGAATTCCCTGGGGACAAATCTTCACGGCGGTGGTGTTTGTGCTGCTCGCCGCGCTTGCCATACGGAACTGGCCGCACATTCAGGTCAAAGCGTTTGAGGCGTGGCAGCTGGTGCGCGCCGCCCGCCCAGGCTGGCTGGTGCTGGCGGCGCTGGCGGTAGTGGCGGGCTACTTGTGCGCCGGGCAGATCTACGGGCGCGTGCTGGTGGCGCTGGGCTATCGCGCGCCGGCATTGTGGCTTTCGGGCGCGGCGCTGGTGACGATGCTGCTCAGCCAGGCACTGCCAATCGGCACAGTGGCGAGCTACGCCTTTCTGACCACCAGCCTGCGGCGGCGCAATATTCCCGGCACCAGCGTGGCGGTGATCGCCAGTTTGGAATTGCTGAGCTGGGGCGGCGCGATGCTGCTCTTGTTTGTCTATGGCCTGGTGTATGTGCTGCTTTCAACCGCAGACCAAACGGTTGCGGGCGCGTCGCTGACCGGCTTCAGCACGGTGGGCCTGATGGTTGGTGTGTATGTGTTCCTCGGCAGCCGCCCGCGCGACACCATGCTGCTGTGGGCTATGCGCATCAAGCGCGGCGTGGAGCGCGTGTTTGGCCGGGTGTGGAGCGACGAACACGTGCGCAAGATGGTCGACGAGCTGGCGCACAACCGGCAGCTGGTGATGGAACAGCCACAGCGCGTGCTGCTGCTGGTGAGCTTGCAGCTGCTGATCTTTGCGCTCCATAGCCTGGCGCTGCTGGCGATTCTGCACGCCCTGGGCGTGCGCTTGCCGCCGCTGGCGGTGCTGGCGGCCTACGGCCTTTCGCTGATTGTGAGCGCCTACACGCTGCTGCCGGCTGGCGGCGGCACGGTGGAAGCGGCGCTGGCAGTGGCGCTCAGCGTGCAGGGCGTGCCAATCGAGGCGGCGCTGGGCGCGACGGTGCTGTTTCGCCTGCTGGCCTTCTGGCTGATGCTGCCAGTCGCGGCAGTGTGCTACCGTGTGCTGCTGCGCATGCCCGCGCCTGCCGCCGAGCAGGAAGCGCCGGGGCAGGGAGATGGGGAGACACAAGATGGGGAGACACGATGACAAAATGACCAGATGAAGGGGTGAAAGTGGCGTTGGAAGGTTGACAGGTTCTCAGTTCTGCGGTTCTGCGGTTCCGTGGTTCGGCAGGTTTGCAGGTTGCGGTCGTTGTTTCCTGCCAACAGCCGACTGCTCACTGCTCGGTTCTCGGTTCTGCGGTTCCGTGGTTCGGCAGGTTTGCAGGTTTGCAGGTTGCAGGTTGGAAGGTTTGCAGGTTGCGGTCGTTGTTTCCTGCCAACAGCCGACTGCTCACTGCTCGGTTCTCCCTAACTTCTCCGCGCCTCTGCGCCTCTGTGGTAAATTTCCCGTTGGTTGGTGCTTACGCCCGCGCCTGGCTGCTGGCCGTGCGCGGCAGCACCACCGTAAACACGCTGCCCTTGCCCGGCACGCTGCGCACGCTCACATGCCCGCCGTGCGCCTCAATCACGTGCTTCACGATTGCCAGACCCAGCCCGGTGCCCGCGTGCGGTCGCGCCAGCGATGAATCGACCTGGTAGAACGGCACGAAAATCTTCTCCAGCGCATCCCCAGTCATGCCAATCCCCGTGTCCTCGATCCGCACAATCACGCGCTGCTCGTCGTCGTGCAGCGACACGCGAATGTGGCCGCCGGCCGGCGTGAACTTTAGCGCATTCTCGATCAGGTTGCGAAAGGCCTGCTCCAGCGCAATCATGTCGCCGATGTAGGGCTGGGCCGGCTGGATCGCGCTTTCGAGCTGCACGCCCTGCTCGCCGGCCTGCGCGTGGTGCTCCACAGTCAGCCGCAGCAGAATGTCGTAGATCGAAACGGGCGTGGGCTTGAGCTGCGCCGAGCGCACTTCCTGCAGGTACAGCAGGTTGTTGAGTTGGCGCGTGAGCGTGTGGGCATTGCGCGTGATCACGTCGAGCGCCTGGCTTTGCGTGTCGGTTAGCGCGCCCAATGTGCCGCGCTCGAACAGTTCGAGGTAGCCCAGGATGGACGTAAGCGGCGTGCGCAGCTCGTGCGAGAGCGTGGCAAGAAACTGGCTCTTGAGCTGGTCGAGCTCGTGCAGTTCGGCGTTGGCGGCGCTCAGCTCGCGCACCTGCTGCTCCAGCCGCTCGACCAGCTTCTGGTTGTATTCGCGCAGCAGCGGCGCTTCGGCGGCCTGGGGCAGGGCTTCGCGCTTGCCGCCCATGAACTCGGTCAGCTGCTCGATCAGGCGGCGCGGCTCGATCGGCTTGGTGATATAGCCATCGCAGCCGGCCACCAGCGCCCGCGCCCGCGCGCCAGCCCGGCCATCGGCCGTCACGGCGATGATTGGCACGCCATGCAGGTGGGTCATGCCGCGCAGGCGCGTGGTGGTTTCGTAGCCGTCGAGGCCGGGGATATTGATGTCGACCAGGATGAGCGTGGGCTGCGAGGCACGCGCCTGCGCAATGCCATCCGGCCCGTCGTCGGCGAGCTGCACGTCGTAGCCGCGCGATTCGAGAATGCGGCGCACCAGGCGCTGGTTGTCGGCATTGTCTTCGATATAGAGAATTGATGGCTGTGATGGCATGGCTTCGACCTGTTCTATAGCGATTCGCCGACGGCAATGGCGCGCGGCTCGGCTTCGATGTCGGTTTCGGTGATGGCGCACGGCACGGTGAAGGTAAACATGCTGCCCTGGCCCATGCGGCTTTCCACCCAGATATTCCCGCCATGCGCCTCGACCAGCTTGCGCGCAATCGAAAGACCCAGGCCGCTGCCCATTTTTTCGCCGCGCCGCGTGTTCACCTGGCGGAATTCTTCGAAAATAAGCGGCAGGTGCTCGGTGGAAATGCCAATGCCGGTGTCGCGCACGCTGATTGCGATATACGGCTTCACCCAGCGGCCATCGCGGGTGCGCACCGCCGATTCGTGCGTGTCGGCGGGCAAGTCGTGCGCCGCAATCACGCAGCGCGCCGACAGCGTGATCGCGCCCCGGTCGGTGAACTTCACGGCGTTCGACAGCAGGTTGAGCACGATCTGGCGCACTTTGGCCGCGTCGGCGCGCGCCAGCGGCAGGCCCGGCTCGATCTGCGCGTGCAGCGTGACGGGCTTGTTGCGCAGCAGGCCGCCCACCGTGTCGAGCACTTCGCCCAGCAGTTTGGGCAGGTCGATGGTCTCCAGATCGAGTTCGAGCTTGCCGGCGTCGATGCGTGCCAGGTCGAGCAGCTCGTTAATCAGGTGCAGCAGAAAGCGCCCATTCTGGTTGATCGTGCGCAGGTCTTCGCGCTGCATAGTCGAAATCGGGCCATCCAGCTCGTCGAGCATGACTGTTGAGAAACCGATGATCGCGTTCAACGGGGTGCGCAGCTCGTGCGAGATCGCGGCGAGAAACTGGCCCTTGAGCTGGTCGGCTTCCTGAGCGCGCGCGAGCGCGTTGCGCAGCTCGGTGGTGCGCTGCGCGACCTGGCGCTCAAGCTCGGTGTAGAGGCGCACATTTTCAATCGTCAGGCCGGCCATGCTGGCGTAGGCCAGCAGCTGCGCGGCGTCGCGCGGGCTGACAGCGCGCCCGCTGTAGTAGTAGTCGGCCGAGATCAGGCCGATCACCTGCTTTTCGTGGCCGAAAATTGGCACCTGCACATACGATTCGCTGCGCGAAAGCTGCTGCTTGCTCTGAAGCACGCGCGGGTGCTGCCACGGGTTATTCACAATTACGGCCTGTCCGCTGCGAACGATATCGGCTTCCAGCGTTGGGCTGTCGAGCATGATCGGCTGGGCGTTGACTTCGTTCATGAAGGCAGCCGCGTCGCTGATGTGCTCGGCGCCAAAGGCGGTGCCGGCGACATTGAGATGCGAGCCGTCGCGCAAATACAGCACGGCGCGCTCGAAGCCAAACTCGTCGCACAGCGCCTGCGGAATGGCCTGAAACAGCTGTGGCAGCGACAGGATCGTTTTGAAGCGATTCGAGACGGTGTTCAGCGTGGCAAGCTGGCTGAGGTTTTCTTCCAGCTCGGCAACTTTCTGGTTCAGCGCGTTCGCCATGACGTTGAACGACAGCACCAGATCGCCAATTTCGTCGTTGCTGGGCTGCGGCAGGCGGTATTGCAGGTCGCCGGCGGCCACGCGCTGCGCGCCACCCTGCAGCTGCAGCAGCGGGCTGGTGAGCAGCCACGAGAAGATCGCGCCCAGCACTAGCACGCCTATCACGCTGAGAATGCCCACCACCACAATCAGCTCACGCAGGCGCTCCTGGCTGGTGGCGATGGCGTTGCCCACGTTCGCGGCCGGGCGGATGATCTCGGCTTCGGGAATGACGATGCCGACGCTCCAGCCGGTGCTTTCGATTGGCGCGTAGGCGAGGTAGACACTTTCGCCCTTGTAGATCAGCCGATCGACGCCCTGCTGGTGGTGCACCATGCGCTCAAAGGCGGCGCGCACGGTGTCGTCGTTGGTGGTGAGCAGGTTTTCGCCATTGAATGGCTCGTTCCAGCGCTGCCCGTTGGCCTGCAGGTCGGGCCGCACCAGCACCTGCCCTTCACCATTCACCAGAAAGGCATAGCCCGCCGCGCCCATATCGAGCTTCAGCAGGTCTTGCTGAATCGTGTCGAGCAGCAGGTCGAAGCCAACTACGCCCATGAAGTTGTCGCGCTGGTCGTAGAATGGCGCGGCGCAGGTGGTGGTGAGCTTGCCGGTATTCGCGTCGATGTAGGTATCGACCCAGACAGTGTGGCCGGCCACGCGGGCGCTGGTGTACCAGGGGCGGGTGCGCGCATCGAAGGGGCGGTGCGGCATCAGGTTGTCGATAATATCGTGGTCGAAGGCGATCACGCCGCCGTCGTCCAGCGCGACATAACCCAGGCTCAGCAGCGGGTAGCGCTGCACCACCGTCGAGAGAATTGGGATGAACTGGCGCGCGCGCGCAACCGACTGGCTGTGCTGGGCGAGTGCTTCGGGCATGGGGCCGTTGGGCGAAACCCAGACGCGCCCGCTGGAGTTGCTGGGCGCCTGGCTGGCCGCCAGCAGTGAGGTGACGTTGGTGGCCACGCCTTCGACCTGGCGCTGAATGTCTTCCAGCGTGGCGTTATAGAGCTTGGCCTTGTCGGCGGCGCGCTTGGCGAGGTTTTGCTCGGCTTGCTCACGCAGCGCGGCAATGCTGGTGTCGGTGGCAGTGTCGCGGGCGGTGCGCAGCGTGGAAAGCCCCAGCGCGCTGACGCTCAGAAGCGGCACCAGCGCCAGGCCCAGCGCCAGCAGCAGCACTTTGGTGCGTATGCTTAAACGAATGCCGCGAAACAGCCCCATGATCGTTTGCGCCTGCCCGAGCGCGCAGAGCCAAGCAGCACGCGCCCAGCTGAAGCCATTGCCCATGTCGAGTGAAAGCTCGCGCTACCCTCGCCGCCACAGCGGCAAGCGCGGTTCGAACTCGGCGGGATGGCGCGTATGCGTCTTTGATACGGTGAAAACAGCTTGTTGCCTGGTTGCGATCCTAGCACGCGCTGCGCGGGCGATTCAAGAGTGCCAGATGAATGTTCGTTTACAATTCGTGAAAATGCGTTCATTCTTAACAGCGGCTTATTCGATTTCTCATTTTGCTGGCCTACGCTGGGGGGTTGCGGCGGGCGCTGGCCCAGTTTATGCGGATATGGATGCGCTGGCGGACTTCGCCGTTTTGCGGGCGATAAGTGGAATTGAGGACACGATCATGGCAGCCATCACAACGATCTTTTTCGACCTGGGCGGGGTGTGTCTGAGCAATGGCTGGGATCACGAGCAGCGCCAGGAATTGGCGCGCGCCTTCGGCTTCGACTACGAGGCGTTCGACAGCCGCCACCGCCAGGTGGTCGATGCGCTGGAGCGCGGCCAGCTTACGCTCGACGAGTATTTGCAGTGGACATTGTTCTACGCGCCGCGCCCGTTCACGCCCGCTGCGGTTGTGGATTCGATCGAGCAGCTTTCCGCGCCGTTCACCGACACGCTGGACATTGTGTCGGCGCTGCGCGGGAGCGGGCGCTACCTGCTGGCCACGCTCAACAACGAATCGCGTGAGCTGAACGAGTACCGCATCGCGCGCTTCGGCCTGCGCGAGCGATTTATGGCCTTCTTCACATCGTGCTACCTGGGCTTGCTGAAGCCGCAGCCCGAGTGCTACCGCCGCGCCTTGCAGATCACGCAGCGCGCGCCCGACGAGTGCCTGTTCATCGACGACCGGCCCATGAATGTGGAGGTGGCGCGCATCCTGGGCATGCATACGATCCAGTTCAAGAATGCCGCACAGCTGGCCGACGACCTGCGCGCGGTGGGCGTTGCGTATTGAGCGACGGCGGGTTTGCGGGTTTGCGGGTTGCAGGTTTGAAAGTTGGAAGGTTGCAGGTCGCCGACCAGAAGAATGAACCGCAAAGAGCGCAAAGAGCGCAAAGGCGTTTACGGTTAAAGGTTGGCAGGTTGCAGGTTTGAAAGTTGGAAGGTTGCGGGTCGCCGACCAGAAGAATGAACCGCAAAGGACGCAAAGAGCGCAAAGGCGTTTACGGTTGAAGGTTGGCAGGTTGCAGGTTTGAAAGTTGGAAAGTTGCGGGTCGCCGACCAGAAGAATGAACCGCAAAGAGCGCGAAGGGCGCAAAGGCGTTTACGGTTGAAGGTTTGAAAGTTGGAAGGTTGCGGGTTGCAGACTCAATCCCAAAACCCCAGACCCTAAACTCTCATGCAGTTGCAGGTTCTGCGGTTCTGAGTCTGGGCGTATAGCAATACGCCCTTCGTCGGCTCCCGCATCCGGTTGCGCGGCAACCCGCTTGCGCATATACTTGCGGCAAGCAGATGCCGTTGTTGCGATTTCTGGGAGATTCTGATGGACTACGCGCTAGACCGATTTATACAGCAGGTGCGCGCTGCCATCGCTGCCACCGGGCAGGTGCCCGAGGCGGCGGTGGAGCTGACCGCGCCCAAGCCAAATATTCCGGCCGACCTGGCCTTTCCCACCTTTAAGGCCGCCAAGCAGCTTGGCACGCCGCCACCGCAGCTTGCCGCCAGCCTGGCCGGCGCAATCCAGCCCCCCGCCGAAACGCTGATCGGCGCGGTGGCTGCGGCCGGCCCATTTCTGAACTTCAGCCTCGACGCGGCTGGCCTCGCAAACGCCGTGCTCGAAGAAGTTGAGGAGCTTGGCCCGCGCTATGGCAGCGACAGCGTGGGCGGCAACAAAACCGTGGTGATCGACTACTCGTCGCCCAACGTCGCCAAGCTGATGCACGTCGGCCACATTCGCTCGACGATCATCGGTCAGTCGCTCTACAACATCTTCAAATTCCTGGGCTACAACGTGGTTGGCGACAACCACTTGGGCGACTGGGGCAAGCAGTTTGGCATGAATATTGCCGCGATTGTGCGCTGGGGCAAGCCCGACGGCGAGGGCGAAGAAGCCCTGGCGCAAATCGACAAACTCTACGCGCAGTATGCCAACATGGCGAAAACCGACTCCGCGCTCGACGACGAGGCGCGCGCCTGGTCGCTGAAGCTCGAGCAGGGCGACCCGATCGCGCGCGATCTGTGGCAGTCGATGGTCGACCTGACGCTGAGCGCCAACCAGCGCAACTACGACCGCCTGGGCGTGCATATCGACCACAACTATGGCGAAAGCTTCTACGAGCCGATGCTGGCGGGCGTGATTCAGGAAGCGCTCGACAAAAAAGTCGCCTACCGCGACGAAGGCGGCGCGGTGGTGGTCGACCTGGGCAGCAGCCTGCCAACCTTCCTGCTGCAGCGCAGCGACGGCGGCACGCTCTACCACACTCGCGACGTCGCGACGATCCTGTTCCGGCTGAAAGAGTTCGATCCCGCGCAGATTCTGTATGTTGTCGGCATGCCGCAGGAGCTGCACTTCCGCCAGCTTTTTGCGCTGGTGCGCGCCATGGGCTACGCGCAGGATGTCGAGCTGGAGCACATCAAGTTCGGCACGATCTTCGACCAGCACGGCCAGCCGCTTTCCACCCGGCGCGGCAACATGATCTACCTGGCCGACCTGCTGAACGACGCGCACCAGCGCGCGCGCGCCGTGGTCGAGCAGGCCAGCCCCGACTTGCCCGATGCCGAGAAGGACGAAGTGGCCGAGATCGTGGGCGTTGGCTCGGTGATGTATAACGACCTGTACCAGGACCCGCGCCGCAACATTACGCTGGATTGGGACCGCATGCTGGCGCTGGAAGGCAACAGCGCGCCCTATATTCAGTATATGTATGCGCGCTGCCGCTCGATCCTGCGTCGCGCCGCCGAAGAAGGGCCGGAGCTGCCGCCCTACAATGCCGCGCTGCTCCAGCACCCTTCCGAGCAGGCCGCGCTCAAGCAGATGGCCAGGCTGCCCGGCGCGGTGCGCGAGGCCGGCGCGCGCTATGCGCCCTTTGTCGTGGCCGAATGGTGCTACGAAATGGCGCGCGCGCTGTCGGGCTTCTACCGCGATTGCTCGGTGCTGAAGGCCGAAACGCCCGAGCTGCGCGCCGCCCGCCTGCACCTGGTGGCGGCGACGGCCCAGGCGCTGCATAACGGCCTGGGCTTGCTGGGCCTGCGCGTGCCCGAGCGAATGTAGGGAGGAGTGGTGATGGTTGAGCTGCGCCCAATGACCGACGCAGAGTATGCCGATTTTCTGGCGTTTGCAGTGCCCGATTACGCAAACGAGCATGTGCAGGCCGGCGATTGGCCCGCCGAAGGCGCGGTCGAGCGCTCGGCGGCTGAGTTTGGCGAACTGCTGCCAAACGGCGCTGCGACGCCCGACCATCACCTTTTCACCATCTATGATCCCGATATCGCCACGAATGTCGGCATGCTCTGGTTTGCGGTGCGCGAAGCTGCCGGCAAGCGCGTGGCGTTTGTGTATAACCTGCTGGTCGATCAGCAGTACCGCCGCCGTGGCTATGCCTCGCAGGCGTTTCTCGCGATGGAGCCGCTGGTGCGCGGGCTCGGGCTCCATGCCATTCGCCTGCACGTCTTCGGGCTCAACCAGGGCGCGCAGGCGCTGTATGCCAAGCTGGGCTACGAAGTAACCAATGTGCTCATGCAGAAAACGCTTGAACCGCGCTGATCTGCTGGAAAGGTGTTCCTGTGCTTGATCTTGGGCACTTCCGAACCATTCTGCTCGACATGGACGGCGTGATCTATCGCGGCCCACAGCCGCTGCCCGGCGTGAACGACTTGCTGGCACTGTGCGCGCAGCGCGGCATTCGCTACGCCTGCGTGACGAATAACTCCACGCTAACGCCCGCGCAGTACGAAAGCAAGCTGGCTGGCATGGGCATTCACATTCCCGCCGCGCAGATCATCACCTCGTCGGTGGCGACGCGCCGCCTGCTGGAGCGCGATTTTCCGCGCGGCACGCCAGCCTTTTACGTGGGCATGAAGGGCCTGCACGAGGCGCTGTTCAGCGACGGCTACTTCGTCTACGACGAGCACCGCCCGCAGGTGGTGGTGTCGGGGCTGGATTCCGAGCTGACCTACCAGAAAGTGAAGATTGCAACGCTGGCGATTCGCGCCGGGGCGCGCTATGTTGCCACCAACGCCGACCGCACGCTGCCGGTGGAGGAAGGGCTGGTGCCGGGCGCTGGCTCGATCATTGCGCTGCTGCAAACCGCCACCGATGTTGCGCCAACCGTGATCGGCAAGCCCGGCGCAGTGATGTTTCAGATTGCGATCGACATTCTGGGCGCTGAAGCCAGCACCACCCTCACCGTTGGCGACCGGCTCGATACCGATATTGCCGGCGCGGCTGGCGCAGGGCTGGCATCCGCGCTGGTGCTGACCGGCGTTTCCACGCAGGCCGAAGCCGAAGCCGGCCCGATCACGCCCGACGCGATCTTCGCCGGCTTGCCCGAGCTGGTGGCGGCCTGGCCAGCGGCGTAGCGCCGCCTGAGCAATTGGAAAAACGGCAGATCAGTTGAGCCACAAAGCGCACGGAGGGCACTGAGCAATAAAACTCAGCACCCTCCCTGCGCTTTGTGGCCCAGTTGTTTGATCTTCTTACGAAGCTTCGCCGTCTGCCTTGGCGGGCGGCTCGAAACCCTCCGTTGCCAGTGCCTGTTCGCCAACACACTTGTGCAGCCGTTCTCGCCCGTTTCTGCTGTTCTTGTCCAAGCAGTTGCATTGATATCTGCTACAATACAGGGCGTATTGGCGCAACGCTTCCCCAAAAGTATGCGTTTTCCGCGCTGAGAACAGCACCTACTGCCCTAAAGGTGCTTCGATTGAAGTTGCAGCTGTTTTCTTTGCTGTTCTGCAGATTCTTTTGAATACCAAGAAGGATGGCACGGATGGCAATCGCCACACACGAACTTGTGCAGGTTTTTGATCGACTGCGCCACAACCAGATGTATGTGTATGAATATCATTCCCTTGCCGCAAGCGCTGATCGCGACTGGCAGAACCTGGTGATATATGAGGCGGCGATTGGGCCAATGCCGGGTGGTTCGATTGTCAATGAAGAGGTTCGCCTCGGAGCATACAGTATTAGCCTGACGGTGAGCGGAAGCGTGCAGTTAGGCTCGCGCTATGAAGGCTTCCAGGGCCGCGAATGGTCGTCGGCTGGGCATTTCAGCCTGCTGCCGCCGCACGGCACCTCGTACTGGGATAGCAGTGCGGCAGCCCAGGTCTGCCATCTGTTTCTTTCGCCCGAGCTGTTTGTGAACGCAGCCGCCGAGTTTGCGAAAGGCGATCCCACACGCTTCGATCTGCCATTTCGCTTTAATGCGCGCGATCCGCTTGCTGAGCAGATCTTCGCGGCGCTGCGGGCAGAGTTGTACAATCCTGGCCCGGTAGGCCGATTGTATGCCGAAAGTTTGTCGCAATCCTTGGCGCTGCACTTGTTGCGGCACCGATCGTCCAGCGTTCAGCTGCGGAACGTCGAGCATGTCTATGCCATGCCTGCGGCAATTCGGCGCGCGATCGACTACCTGGAAGCGAACATCGGCGAGTCGATTGGCCTGACCGATCTGGCACGCGCCGCGCAGATCAGCCCTTCCACGCTTACGCGCCAGTTCAAGCGCGCCACGGGCCTTGCGCCGCACCAGTATCTCTTGCGGCGTCGCATCGAATATGCCCGCATGCTGCTTCAGCGCGGCACGCTCAGTGTTGCGCACGTGGCCCACGCCACCGGTTTTGCCGACCACAGCCACCTTGCGCGCAGCCTCAAGCGCCACCTTGGCGTGGCTCCCCACGATCTGCTGCCGCGTGGCAAGAATATTCACACTATTGACGAGAATAGTCAAGACAAGCCCGATTGATCGCTTTATAGTGAGCGTGCCAATCGTGTCGCACATGCCGTTCAGGAGCGCAGCGCCCCTCGCGCGCTTGTTTGGCTGTGCCAACTATGCTTCGAGGAGATTCGTGTATGAACCGTCTGGACCGACCGACCGCGCTCAAGATCGCCGCCGCCATCATTGCATTCCTGGCCCTGGTTGAACTGTTCGTCTACGACCTGCCTGGGCTTATGAGCGGGGCGGCGGCTGTGGATCAGATCGCGAGCACCGGCGAGGGGCCGCCCTTTGCCGTGGTGATTGTGCAAACCATTACTTCCCTCGCAGCCCTGCTTGGCGCATACGGTAGCTGGAACGGGCGGCGCTGGGGCGTTGCGCTGGTGGTTGTGTGCACAGTGCTGATGCTGCTCGCAAGCATCATGGGAACTTTGTTTGGGTCTCCACAAACGCGCATCTGGGGCGTCACCACCATTGTGCTTGAATTCGTGATCCTGGTCTGCTGCTTCTGGCGCAGAAGCAAGGCAGGTATATCGCCTCAGGCCAAGCGTGCGTAGGCTGTTCTGCTGGGTGGGGTTTTCCGTGCGCAGGCAGGAAAACCCCACATTCGGCGCGCCGGCGAAACCTTAGCTGAACGACTGCCCGACTGGCTTGATCACAATCTCGGGAATGGCGACGTGGTCGGGCAGGCCAGCGACAAACATCACCGTGGCGGCAATATCGTCGGGCTGGAGGATGCGCGCGCGGTGCTCGGCGCTCACCGGGTTTGGGCGCTTGTCGAGCAGCGGCGTGTTGATGTCGCCGGGCGCGATCACTGTGGCGCGAATGCCGTTCTGCTCTTCTTCCTGCGCCACCACAAAGGTCAGCGCGTTGAGCGCGTGCTTGGAAGCGCTGTAGGCCGCGCCGGCCAGGCTGCTGGCGCGCAGGCTGGAAATCGACGATATGCTGATGATCAGGCCCGAGTTTTGCGCGCGCATATGCGGCAGCACGGCCTGGATCATGTTGAACGAGCCGGTGGTATTCACCTGCAAGAGCTGGTCCCAATCCTCGTCTGCAAGCTGGGCGAGCTGCCGCGCCGGGATGTTGACGCCCGCATTGTTCACCAGAATATCGACTCCGCCGTGCTCGGCCACCGCTTCCTCGACCAGCGCCCGCACCTGCGCGCGGTCGGCCACGTCGGCGGAGCGCGCCTGCACCGCCTCGCCCGCGCCAATCGCCTCGCGCGCGGCGTCGAGCTGCTCGGCGCGCCGCCCCACAATCACCACTTTCGCGCCCGCAGCGGCGAGCTGGCCCGCAATCGCCGTGCCCACGCCCGAGCCGCCGCCAGTGACGATGGCTACTTTTCCTGCCAGATCCATTGCACCCTCCTCAAATTCGCATCGGTTTCTTGTTCCCTAAATATAATCGACATGGAGCAATCATCCGTAGATGACGCAGATTGCGCAGATGAATAGCGCCCGAGCGCGCAGCATGACCATTTCCTACACCTTCTCGGCAGGTGGTTTGGAGGGTCGCAGACCATCCTAGCTGTGACGACCGATGTCAACGCGACTTTCGCTTGCAGCAGCGGCTCGAAACAGCCCTTGTCACTTTTTTGCGCCGTAGCGCAAAAAAGCGACAAGAAAAAGATCGTCTTCCTTGCTCGCCGCAGGCGTAAAATCGGCTTGAGCGAAAGTCATGGCCAAAAAAAGATAGTTCCCACCGCGCAACTTGTTGCGGCGAAAAACGTATGATATACTGAAGTTGACATTTAGACAGTTGGCTAAGTATCTATGGAACTATCACTCAATCGAACCTTGCAGGCGCTGGCCGACCCAAAGCGGCGCGAAATTTTGCAGATGCTGGGCGAAGGCGACAAAACCGCTGGCGAGCTGGCGGCGCGCTTCGATATTTCCGCGCCGAGCGTTTCGCACCACCTGAGCGTGCTGAAACATGCCGACCTGGTGCGCAGCGAGCGCAACGGCCAGACGATCGTCTATTCACTGAACAGCACAGTGGTGCAGGAATTTCTTCAGGAAATCATGCAGTTGCTGCGCGTGGGGGAGGATAATCATGCGTAATCGATGGCTTGCGCCAATTGTGATTGTGGCCATGCTGGCGTTCAGCGCCGCCGTCTACAGCCGCCTGCCGGCGACCGTTCCCAGCCACTGGGGCATCGATGGCCAGGTCGACGGCACAATGAGCCGCCCCTGGGGCGCGCTTTTCACGCCGGTGCTGGCGCTGTTCGTCTGGCTGCTGATCCTCGTGCTGCCGCGCATCGACCCGCGCCGCGAGTCGTATGCGGCATTCAGCGGCACGCTGCAGCTGTTTGTCAACATCCTGATGCTGTTCTTGGCGTTGCTGCACGCTGGCATGCTTGGCGTGGCGCTGGGCTGGAACATCCCGTTCCCGCGTATCGTGATCGCTGGCGTGGGGCTGCTGTTTGCGGCGCTGGGCAACGAGCTGGGGCGCATCAAGCCGAACTGGTTTGTGGGCATCCGCACACCCTGGACTTTGGCCGACCCCGAGGTCTGGCGGCGCACGCATCGCGTGGGCGGGCGGCTGTTCGTGGCGATTGGGCTGGTGTTTGTGCTGGCCGGTTTGCTGCTGCCCTTCGCGGCCACCGCCGCGATTGTGATGGCAGGCGTGGTGGCTATTCTGGTCTTTTCGTTCGGCTATTCCTACGTCGCGTGGCGTCAGCTTGGCAAAGGGGCGGCGGGGCGCTAGGAGGTTTATGGCGTTTGGTATAGTCCACAGATTTCGCAGATTTCGCAGATAAACGTTCGTAAGTTGCCGCTATCTGTATAATCTGCGAAATCTGTGGATTTTTTGGTACTTGTTGCTGGAAGATGGCCCAGGGCCAACGCATTATGAATGAAGCATAAAACGACGTTTTGTCTGTCAAACGCTTTCAGTATGGGCGAAACAAAGCAATGTGGTTCTTTATGCTGTTTTTCGTGCACTCGTGCATCAGAGTGAGCAACTCGCCATCGCGTTTCTGATGCTATAATCACCTCTCTGAATGGTTTCCAGCAGCAGGAGGTGTGTGGTGGAATTACCGACGTCGCTTTCTCGCCATTTTGGCGATCTGCCCGACCCGCGTATCGACCGCTGTAAACACCACAAACTGATCGACATCATCTCGATTGCCATTTGCGCGGTTTTGAGCAGTGCTGATGGCTGGACCGACATCGAAGCCTATGGCCACGCCAAACACGCCTTGCTGGAGCAGTTTCTCGAGTTGCCCGCTGGCATTCCGTCGCACGACACCTTCGCCCGTGTCTTTGCGCGTCTTAATCCCACCGCGTTCCAATCCGCCTTTCTCGCCTGGGTCGACACCATTCGTGCCAAACTGCCCGGCGATGTGATTGCGATTGACGGCAAAACCGAACGTCGTACCCACGACCGTGCGATCGACCTGTCGCCACTGCATATCGTCAGCGCGTTCTCGGCGGCCAATCACCTGGTTCTCGGTCAGGTTCGCGTGAACAGCAAATCGAATGAGATCACCGCCATCCCGCTGCTGCTCTCGCTGCTCGACATCAACGATTGCATCGTGACGATTGATGCGATGGGCTGCCAGGTGGCGATTGCCGAACAGATTGTGGCGCAGGGTGGTGACTATGTGCTGGCGTGTAAAGACAACCAGCCGCAACTGGCGCGCGACATTGCACGCATCTTTGCCGAGCCGATTGAAGAGGAACACCTGGATCGATGCATCATCACAATGGAAGATCACGGACGGAGCGAACGGCGCGAATATCGCAGCTGTGACCAAGTGGAGAGCATCGTCGACCGCGCGCGCTGGTCGCAGTTGCGCTCGGTTGTAAGGGTGCATTCGACGCGCACGTGTGATGGTGTGACAAGCGAGGAGACACGTTCGTACATATCAAGTTTGCCGCTGGGAGCCGAGCGGGTTGCAGACGCCATTCGGCAGCATTGGGGGATCGAAAACCGGCTGCATTGGGTGCTGGATGTGGTGTTTGCCGCCGATGACAGCCGCGCGCGAATTGGTCACTCAGCGCATAATCTGGCAATTATTCGGCACTTGGTGTTGAACCTGCTGCGCGAGGAAACGACGTTGAAGGCGAGTGTACGTCAGAAGCGGCTGCGTGCGACTTGGGACGATGCCTATGCGATGAAAGTGCTTCAGGTTGAGCCACGTCTGTAGAACATTTGTAATGCGTTGGCCCTGGAAGATGGCCCTACCCGCCCGCGACAATGCCCACGAAGCCGTCGAGGCTGGTGCCGCCCGCAACCCGCCGCCGCGGCAGGGCTAGTATGTCGCTGTAGTCGCCATCCCAGCGCGTGGTGGTGGCGTTGCTGTAACCGGCCGCCTGCACAATTCCCTCGATAGTGCCATCGTAGAAACCGGCCGGGTAGCAGAAGCTGGTGACATTGATGCCCAGGCGCGCGTCCAGCTCACCTTTCGAGCGCGCGATCTCATCCGTCGCCATCGCCTGGTCCAGCGTGGTCAGGTTGAGGTGGCTCACCGAGTGCGCGCCGATCTCCATGCCCGCGTCGCGCAGCTGCGCGATCTGCTCCCAGCTCATATAACCAGGCTGGCCGACAAACGAATTCACAACATAGAACGTGCCGGTCATGCCGTGGCGCTGCAGGGTGGGCAGGGCATTAGTGAATGCATCCTCGTAGCCATCGTCGAAGGTGAGCGCGACCGGATTGGCCGGGCAGCCCTCGCCGCGCAGGCACGCCTGCACCGTCGCCATGGTCACGGCGGTGTAGCCCTGCGCCTGCAGCCACGCGATTTCCTGCTCGAACTCGTCGGGCGTGATCGACAGGTTGTAGCCCATCGGGTCGGCATTTGGGTCGACCGTGCGAATGTAGTGATACATCAGGATCGGCACGGCCACCGGCACGCCCGCAGCGGTGCCCGGCTGCGCGGGCGGCGCATCGGCGGGCGGAATGGTTGGCATCAGCGTTGGGATGGGCTGGCTGGGCGCGCCAACCTCGCCCAATGGCACGGGCGTGATTGTTGGCGTGGGAAGGATTTCGGGCGTGGCGGGAAGTACGGTCGGGGCGGCAGCTGCGGGCGCGGCGGGCAGGTTGACTGAGTCGGCCACAGCAATTGCCGCGCCCGGTTTTACCGCCACCTGGGCGGAGGCATCGGCGGCGCGCACAGCGGCGGTGGGCAGGCGCACGCTGAACGCGGGCTGCGCGGCAGCTGATTCGGGCGGAAACAGAATCTTCCAGCGCAAGGCCAGCGTGCCAGAAAGAATAACAATTATCCCAATCAGCAGGAAAAGCAGCCAGGAACTGCCCGGTCGGCGGTTGTCGATCATGCGCGATGCCCCTGTGTGCGGCGACGAAAATGGATTATAGCGCAAACGCGCCGCGTCTCCAAGCTTTCCCCGAAACATAAGTACTGTACTTAATAGGACCATGAGTACGTTGCATGGTTGGGGAGGCGCTCGGTATAATCACTTCCATGTTTACCAATATTGCCACCTCGGCTGCCATGTTGCTCCATTCTTGCGAGCAGGAAGGTGGAAAATGACACTACCACGTTCTGTCGGAGCTACGTCAGCATCTCTCGCGAATAACGGTGCATCCGCGCCGGCGCGCGGCATCTCGGCCTCGGGCTTTTTGCTCAGCGGCGAAGCGCGCGAGACATTGCAAGGCTTGTTTGGCCAGCTCGCCCAAGCCTTGGAATCGCTCCGCCACTTTTCGGCCCTTATTATCAACGAGCCGAATGTGCTGGCCCGCCCATCGCTGCGCAAGTGGCTTCAGCCCAATGCGCGCCAGGCCGAATCAACGATGCACGAGCTGCGCGACATGCGCGTGATCACATCGACCGCGCTTACCGACCTGTCGCAAAGCCTGACGGTGCTGGTGCTCGCCGCCGATATGCTGGCGCAGGGGCATCTTTCCGGCTCCGACGCAATGGCCTTCTACGAGCTGCTGCAGCGCAACACCGATAGCTCGCTTGCGGCGCTCCACGTCTTGCGCGTGCAGTGCGGCATCGATCCCTGATGCGCTTTCAGCGCAGGGTTTGGGGGACGGGGAATAGGGTTTGGTCATTACACTACGGAATTTTTCCTGATTTCCACATCGCTTTCTTGACAATGAACTGAGTAAAATTTTTCCGCTGCCCGAACGCCGAAGGACGAACACACTGTTCGTCCTTCGGCGTTTTTTGCGCGCAATTTGTGTGGAAGAGCTACGCCGGTGCCGGCAAACGAATCGCCTGCTCGATGGCGCGCGCCGCCCGCAGCACGGTCGCGTCGTCCCACGGCTTGCCGGCCAGCTGCAAGCCCAGTGGCAGCCCCCCGTCGAGGCCAACCGGCACGCTGATCGCTGGCCAGCCCAGCGCATTGAACGGCCCGGTGAATGCCGTCGACCCAATGGTGCTGAGCGCGGGCGCGGTGCCCGGCTGCGCGGGCGTGCTGATCAGGTCAACGCGCTCGAACAGCGCATCGCACTCGCGGCGCAGCGTGGCGCGGGCCTGCTGGGCCTGCACAAAGGCGCGTGGGCCATAGGCATAGGCGGCCAGCACGCGCTGCCGCATAAACTCGCCGTAGTCGGCCAGGCGCGCGCGCAGGTTCGCTTCGTGCAGGGTCGAAGCTTCAAGCGCGAGGATTGCGCCATTCACCAGGCGCAGCGCCTCGAGCGCGGGCATGTCGAGCGGCACCAGCTCTGCGCCAGCGCGCTCCAGTGCATGGAGCCCGGCGTGCCAGCCTGCCAGCGCGGCAGGCGTTCCCAGCGCCGCGCCCGAGCCATCGTCGCCCAGCATGCCAATTCGCAGGCCGCGCACGCCCGTGTCGAGGTTGGGCAGGGCAAACTCGCTGCCGGGGCGCGTGCGGCTGTCGCGTGAGTCGGGGCCGGCGAGCGTGCCGACCAGCAGCGCGGCATCGGCGACGCTGCGCGTGAGCGGGCCGAGGTGGTCGAGCGACCACGACAGCGGCGCGACGCCATGGAGACTCAGGCGCCCATAGGTCGGCTTGAAGCCAACAATGCCACAGAACGACGCGGGAATGCGGATCGAGCCGCCCGTGTCGCTGCCAAGCGCGGCCAGCACCAGCCCGGCAGCCACGGCAGCCGCCGAGCCGCTGCTGGAGCCGCCGGTGTCGTGTTCGGCGTGCCAGGGGTTGCGCGTCGGGCCGTAGTGCGCGTTGTTCGAGCCGGGCGAGTAGGCGAATTCCGAGAGGCGCGTTTTGCCGACAATTACCGCGCCAGCCGCCTCAAGGCGCTCAACCGCCGCCGCATCAAAGTCGGTAATATTGTCGGCCAGGATTTTCGAGCCGGCGGTGGTGCGGGTGCCGCGCATCGCCAGCAAATCTTTCACGGCGATTGGGATGCCGTGGAGCGGCCCGCGAGCCTGCCCGCCGGCCAGCTCGCGCTCGGCGCGCGCGGCGGCGGCGCGGGCGTAATCGCCAAGCACGAGCTGAAACGCGTTCATCTCCGGGTCGCGCGCGGCGATTGCGGCAAGTGTTTGTTCGGCCATCTCGGTGGGCGAAATTGCGCCGGAACGCAGCTGCGCGCCTAATTCGCCAATTGGCGAGTCGGCGTAGCCCGTCGCCGGTGCGCTCCCTGCGTTCGCGGGCGGGGGTGCCCAAGCCGATAAGTAGCCGGGCGTGCTGTCGCTGGGCAGCGCCGCGACCAGTTGCTCGAAGTCGAGCAGGCGGCTGAGAAAGCCTTTGTCGATAATGCCCTGGATGTCGGCCGGGTCGGGCGTGATGCCGGCGGCGCGCAGGTTCGCGTGCAGCTGATCGAGCACGCGCTGCGGGAGTTGCGGGGCGCTCATATGCACCTCTTATTCGTCGGTTACCAGCTCCTCAAGGCGGAGCGAAAGCACCTTTGATGCGCTGTCATCGCCCATCGAGACGCCATAGATCGTGTCGGCGGCTTCGATGGTGCCGCGATTGTGTGTCACCAGCAGGAATTGCGTCTGCGCGCCCAGGTCGATCAGCGCGTCGCGAAAACGCCCGACATTGGCCTCGTCCAGCGCGGCGTCGACTTCATCCAGCACGCAGAAGGGCGACGGGTTCACTTTCAGAATGGCGAACAGCAGCGCCGCCGCCGTGAGCGTGCGCTCGCCGCCCGAAAGCAGCGACAGGGTTTGCTGGCGCTTGCCGGGTGGGCGGGCCAGAATTTCCACGCCCAGGCCAGCGACGGTTTCGTGCTCTTCGCCATTGCCGTCGCCATTAGTTGCTGCGGCCGCGCTGCCGGGGCGGGTGAGCAGCAGCTGGGCCTGCCCGCCGCCAAACAAGCGCGTGAAACTGCGCTCGAACTCGGCGGCGACGGCGCGAAATGTCGCCTCGAAACGCATCTGCATCGAGCTGTCGAGCTCGGCGATCAGCTCGCGCAGGGAACCTTCGGCCGCGCGCAGATCGGCGATCTGCCCGGTCAGAAAGGTGTGGCGCTGCGACTCTTCCTCGAACTCTTCCAGCGCCAGCGGATTGATGGTGCCGAGGCGCTGGATTTTGGATTTGAGATTTTGAATTTTGGTTTCGAGCGACTCTGTGTTTTCCGCATCGGGCGAAGATGGAACGGCATCAGGATCGTGTGGCTTGTCGTCAGTCGTCAGTGGTTGGTCATCGGTCGTCGCGCTCTCAATATCGATGTCGTCGGCGGCGGCGCGCTCCCACAGCGCGTCGATGCGGTCGCGGGTGCGCTGCAGCTCCAGGGCGGCGCGGCCATGCGCCGATTCGGCCGCCAGCAGGGCACTTGTTGCCTCGGTTTCGGCGCGCTCAAGCTCGGCCTGGCTCCGCTCCAGTGCGCTCTGCTCGGCTTCGGAAGGGCTGATCTGCGCGCGCAAGGCGTCGATCTGGGCCAGCAGGCTGGTGTGCGCGCTGTGCAAAGCCGCCAGCTCGGCGTCGAGAGCGGCGCGCTCGCTGGCGAGTTCATCGACGCGGTGCTCGCCGGCGGCACGCTGCTCGGCCAGACGCGCAAGGTTTTGCGCGCTTGATTGCAGCAGGGCGCGCTCGGCACGCGCTTCGCCTTCGGCAGTGGCGGCGGCGGTGCGTAAGGCACCCGCCCGCGCCTGATCGCCACGCTCGGCCTCGGCGCGGCCCTGATCGTCGGTGCGTAGCTGCTCAAGATGAGCGTGGGCCTCGGCGGCGCGGGCTTCCAGCGCAGCCTGTTCCTGCGCCAGCGCGCCTTGCTGCTCGCCAATGTCGGCCAGTGTGCTGGCGTGCTGGGCGTGGCGGCGCGTTTGCAGGTCGAGGTCGGCTTCGGCCTGGGCGGCGGCGCGGCGCGCGCGCTCGATCACGCCGCGCTGCACGTCGAGATCCTGTCCGGCGCGCTGGCGTGCGCCTTCGGCTTCGCGCAAGGCACGCTCGGCCTGAGCGGTTTGTGCTTCCAGCGTGGCGCGCACCTGGGCCGCGCGCTCGGCGGTGGCGCGCGCCTGCGACACCTGCTCGGGCAGCTCGCGCAGCTCGCGCTCGCGGCGCAGCGTGCCAGTTTCTTTTACCTGCGCGCCGCCCGTCACCGCCCCGCCGCTGCTGACCTGCTCGCCCGCCAGCGTCACCAGCGTCCACCCGCCCGTGAGCTGGCGCAGCGCCTGGCGTGCAGTCGGCAAATCTTCTACCACGAGGGTGCGGCCAAGCAGATTTTGCACGACCGGGCGGTAGTGCTCGTCGAAATCGATCAGGTCGGTGGCGACGCCCAGCACGCCAGCAATATTCACCGAAGCGCGCCGGTCGTCGCCCCGGCGGATGGTGTCGAGCGGCAGAAAGGTGGCGCGACCCTGCCCGCCGCGCTTGAGCGCCGCAATCGCGTCTTCGGCGTCGGCCCACTGCTCGACAACCACATTTTGCAGGCGCGAGCCGAGTGCGACTTCGATTGCGGTTTCGAGGTTGGCGGGCGTGCGAATGATTGACGACACCAGCACAAAGCCGTCGCGCCCCTGCGTTTCGGCCCACTGCATGGCAGCTTTCACGCCAGCAAAGGCGCCGGCATAGCTGCGCTGCAGGCGGGTGAGCGTTTCCAGGCGCGCTTCGGAATCGGCCACGGCGCGGCGAGCCTGGGCCAGCGCTTCGTCGGCGCTGGCGCGCTTGGCGCGGGATTGATCGAGCGCGGCGCGGGCCTGCTCGGCTGCGCTGGCGGCGGCTTGCTGGGCCTGCTCGGCGCTGCTGAACTGCGTCTGCGCGGCTTCAAGTGCCAAGCGGCGCTCGGCCAGAACGCGCTCGGCAGCTTGCAAGCCTTCGGCGGCGCTGGCTTCTTCGGCCAGCAGGCGGGCGCGCTGCGCCTGCAAGCCCTCGGCGCGGCGGCGGCGCTCGGCCAGCGCGGCGGTGGCTTCCATCTCGGCGCGCTGAGCGGCATCCAGGGTGCGCTGGGCGGCGCGGCGCTCGGCCTCGCGCGCGGCCAGCTCCTGCTCGACCGCAGCGACGGCGGCGCGCTGTTCAGCCAGGCGCGCTTCGGCGGCGGCCAGGCGCTCGGCCACGGTGGCGCGCTCGCGTTCCAGCTCCTCGCGGCGCAGATCGAACTCTCCCAGGCTGCGGGCAAACTCTTCGCCCCGGCGCAGCAATGCGGCCTGCCGCTCGGTGCCCACCGCAAGGTCGCGCTGGGCGGCCTCGGCGCGGGTATGGAGCGCGCTCGACTCGGCATGGAGCGCGCCAAGCCGCTCACGCAGGGCGCGCAGCTGTTCGCGGGTGCTGTGCAGTTCGGCGGTGGCGGCGGCCTGGGCGGCGCGGCGCGCAGCCAGGGCGTGCTCGTGCTCGGCGGCGGCGATTTCGGCGGCGGCGCGGGCGGCCTGGGCAGCGTGCCATTGTGCGGCATACTGGCGCAGTTGCAGGGCGCGCAGCTCGGTGGAATATTCGCGGTGCGTGCGGGCCAGGCTGGCCTGGCGCTTCAGCGAGCGCAGGCGCGGCTCAAGCTCGGCCAGCACATCTTCGCTGCGCTCCAGGTTCGTGCCCGTTTCGCGCAGGCGGCGCTCGGCGTCGTGCTTGCGTGTTTCGAACACGCTGATCTCGGCCGCATCTTCGAACAGGCGGCGGCGCTCTTCCGGGCGCAGCGTCAGCGCCGCGTCGACCAGACCCTGGTTGATGATCGTGTATGAGCCGCCCAGCGGGCCAACCGCCTCTTGCAGGTCGCGCAGGCGCACGCGGTTGCGGTTGATGTAATACTCGTTGTCGCCAGCCCGCGTGGCGCGGCGCGTGATCGTCACCTCGCCGTAGGGCAGGGGCAGCAGCCGGTCGGCGTTATCGATCGTGAGGGAAACTTCGGCCAGGCCGGCGGGCGCGCGCTTGCTGCCGCCCGAAAACAGCAGATCTTCGGTGCGTTTCGAGCGGAGCGCGCTGAAGCTTTGCTCGCCCAGCACCCAGCGCACCGCGTCGGCCACGTTCGACTTTCCCGAGCCGTTCGGGCCAATGATCGCGGTAATGCCGGGGCGGAACTCAAGGATCGTGCGGGTGGCAAACGTCTTGAAGCCCTGGATGTCGAGGCGTTTGAGATACACAGCGCAAGCTATTCTGGTGGGCAGAAAGGCACGATTGCGGGCGGCATTATAGCATACTTCTTGGGCTGCACCCTTTGATAGGTTCTGCGCGCTACTCAGGGTGCTATTGCGGAAAGCATGATCAATTTCCTTTGTGCAGGATTTTTGCGCAACGCGCAAAAATCCTGCACAAATTAATCGTACATACCTTGCTGCCGCAGGCAAAAGCGCATCACAACTATGAAAAACATAATGGCTTTCCGCAAAGCCGCGCTAGCGTGAATCGCGTTTGACAAGGCCGCGCCGCTGTAGTATAATCCGCGGGCGTTGACGTGAGGCAACCTGTTTCACCTCCCCGAGGTAAACATTTTACAAGGCAATACAGCTAGCACAGCCTCTGGCGTGCTGGTTTTTATTTGCCAAGGGCCTTGCGTCTGCACTTTACCAACACAGAAATGCAAGTCAGTGCGGTGAACCCGATCATTATGATCGGAAAACCATTTTATGAAGAGTTTGATCCTGGCTCAGGACGAACGCTGGCGGCGTGCCTAATGCATGCAAGTCGCACGGAGAGCCTTCGGGCTCTGAGTGGCGCACGGCTGAGGAACACGTGGGAATCTGCCCGACCGTGGGGGATAACGCGCCGAAAGGCGTGCTAATCCCGCATACGCTCGCAAGAGGAAAGCAGTAATGCGCGGTCGGAGGAGCCTGCGGCCCATCAGGTAGTTGGCGGGGTAACGGCCCACCAAGCCACTGACGGGTAGCTGGTCTGTGAGGACAACCAGCCAGACTGGGACTGAGACACGGCCCAGACTCCTACGGGAGGCAGCAGCAAGGAATTTTCGTCAATGGGCGCAAGCCTGAACGAGCAACGCCGCGTGGAGGATGACGGCCTTCGGGTTGTAAACTCCTTTTCCGGGGGATGATTGTGACCGTACCCCGGGAATAAGGCTCGGCTAACTCTGTGCCAGCAGCCGCGGTAAGACAGAGGAGCCAAGCGTTGTCCGGATTGATCTGGGCGTAAAGCGCACGCAGGCGGTTGGGCACGTGGGGTGTGAAAGCGGCCCGCTTAACGGGCCGAGGCCATCCCATACGGCCCGACTTGAGCCTGGCAGAGGTTCGTGGAATTGCCGGTGTAGTGGTGAAATGCGTAGAGATCGGCAGGAACACCAAGGGGGAAACCAGCGAACTGGGCCAGAGCTGACGCTCAGGTGCGAAAGCGTGGGGAGCGAACCGGATTAGATACCCGGGTAGTCCACGCCGTAAACGATGAATACTCGGCATCTGGGGGGCGATATTCGTCCGCCGGGTGCCCCAGCTAACGCGGTAAGTATTCCGCCTGGGAACTACGAGCGCAAGCTTAAAACTCAAAGGAATTGACGGGGGCCCGCACAAGCAGCGGAGCGTGTGGTTTAATTCGACGCAACGCGCAGAACCTTACCCAGGTTTGACATGGCACTGCAAGCCGGTGAAAGCCGGTCGCCTTCGAGGGTGTGCCACAGATGCTGCATGGCTGTCGTCAGCTCGTGTCGTGAGATGTTGGGTTAAGTCCCGCAACGAGCGCAACCCCTACGGTCAGTTACCTGTGTCTGGCCGGACTGCCCATCTTGGGAGGAAGGCGGGGATGACGTCAAGTCCGCATGGCTCTTACGCCTGGGGCGACACACACGCTACAATGTCGGTGGCAATGCGCAGCGACCTGGCAACAGGGAGCAAATCGCCAATCACCGACCCAGTGCAGATTGGGGGCTGCAACTCGCCCCCATGAAGGCGGAGTTGCTAGTAACCGCGTATCAGCCATGGCGCGGTGAATACGTACCCGGGCCTTGTACACACCGCCCGTCACGTCATGGGAGTTGTCAATGCTTGAAGTCCGTGGGCCAACCGTTTCGGCGGAGGCAGCGGCCGAGGGCAGGGGCAGCGACTGGGACGAAGTCGTAACAAGGTAGCCGTACCGGAAGGTGCGGCTGGATCACCTCCTTTCTAGGGAGCTCAGGCACTCTTCCTTGCCTGCATCGTCTGGCTTGCATTCCTGTGGTAAAGTTATGCTATAATACGGGCACGGGCGTATAGCTCAGTTGGTTAGAGCGCGATCCTGATAAGATCGAGGTCCCTGGTTCGAGTCCAGGTACGCCCACCAAACGCCGAGGTTCCGGTTTGCACCGGGCCTCGGTTTTTTGTGTGGGCACGCCCGGCCCGGGATGAAGATGTACAAAATAATCCGGCAAACATTTTGCCCTGGCCGCTAAAGCAGCGGGCTAAATTGCGGCGAAGCCCGCCTTCGCGGGCTGGAGCAGGCCGCGAAGGCGGCCTTTGCAATTGCAGCCGAGGGCTTAAGCCCCACGGCCCGCGCTACACCCCGGTTTTTTGTGCGCCTTGACAGCCCCCCGCCCCCGGCGTATACTAGCCGCGGTGACAAAAATCACGGAGTTGGTCGCTCCTTCGTTAGGCGCGGCGCTCACACAAACACAGGTCACTGTCCCGAACCGTCGAAAGACGCTAAGGGGCACACGGCGCGGCCCGGCCTAAGGGTCATGTCAAGGTGACTGCAGCGATTGCTACGTTGTGTGGGGGCTTAAGCTCAACCAGGGGGGAGAGGACGACGCAGCGTCTGCGTTTTCCGCCCCCTTGCATCTGCGAGGGGGCGTTTTGATGGATGGTATATGGACGACGGTCATTCCGCGACGGTGCAATGTGCATCCGCAATCTGTCGGCAGCGCTCCTTCCCCAGCGTGCTGCGCCGGCCCGTTCCTGCCACCCCGTAGCGGCAGGCGCTAAGCCGCGCACCACGCGCGGCGGCAGGCCCGCGGTTTGCTGCCAGTTTGCGGCAACCGGAGGCACGCCATGCTGTTTCTCGCAACGATTCTTGATGGCGCCGTGCATGGCAAGCGCGGCGAGCCGCTTGGCCGGCTGGAAGATGTGATCGTGCGCATCGGCGACGATCTGTACCCCCCGATCAGCGGCCTGGTGGTGCGCGATCGGCGGCGGCTGTTTTTTGTGCCCGCCGCACAGCTTGAGTCGATCAACGGCGTCGCCAAGCTCTTAAGTTCCACCGTTAATCTGCGCCCGTTCAGCCGCCGCGACGGCGAAGTGCTGCTGCGCAAAGACGTGCTCGACCACCAGATTATCGACATAACTGGCCGGCGGATTGTGCGCGTCAACGACGTGCAGCTCGCCCGCGTCGAAGGCGCATACCGCCTGATTGGCGTGGATGTCAGCCCGCAGGCGCTGGTGCGCCGGCTCGGGCCGCGCCGCCTGTCCGACCGAATCATCGGCCGGCAGATCATCGACTGGCGCGAGGCGCAGTACCTCGCCAGCGCCGCACCCGTGCAGCTCCGGGTTTCCTACGATCGCCTTTCCGAGATCAACCCGGTCGACCTGGCGCGGATTGTTGATGCGCTTTCGTACCGCGAGAGCGCCGAGATCGTGGCCGCGCTGGATGACGAAACCGCCGCCGAGACGCTGGAAGAAGTCAGCGACGAGCGCCTGGCCGACCTGCTGGAAGGCATGGATCAGGAGCGCGCCGCCGATATTCTGGAAGAAATGACGCCTGGCGCGGCCGCCGACGCGCTGGAAGACCTCGACGACGAAGTGGCCGAGCAGCTGCTGGCGCGCATGGAACCGGAAGAAGCCGCCGATGTTCAGCAGTTACTGGCCTACGACGAAGACAGCACTGGCCGCATCATGACCACCGATTTCGTGCGCGTGCCGGTGGGCGCATCGGTAGGCGACGCGCTGGCGATTGTGCGCGGGCTGGAAGAAGCGCCCGACCCGCTGCTAGCGGTTTATATCGTCGAAACGCCACCCGACCTCCCGCCCGACGACGACGCGCCCGCATTTCTGCACGGCATTGTGCGGCTGCGCAACCTCATTCTGGCCGACCCGGCCACGCCGCTGGCCGAGCTGATGGACGACGACGTGCCGACCGTCGGGCCGGAAGACCGCGCGGAAGACGCGGCGCGCGTGCTGGCCGAGTATAACCTGCTGGCTGTGCCAGTGCTCGACGACGACGGACGCATGATTGGCATTGTGACGGTTGACGACGCGCTGGCAGTTCTGCTGCCCGAGATCTGGCAGCGGCGCGGCGCGCGGGCTTTTGGCTAGTGCGCTTTCAGCGCAGGGGTTGGGGTTTAGGGTTTGGGGATTGCGATGCGCAACGAAGCCTTTTACCGCTATAAAACCTCACTGGGAATTGCGCGAGATCGCTGGCGACAAGCGTTACGACAAGGAATCACGATTATGACGACACGCAATACGGCCAGCAGCGGCACCGTGCGCGAGCGCATTCGGGCGCGGCGGCGGCGGATCTGGCCCTACCTGATGGCACTCGGCCCCGGCTTGCTGGCGGCCAGCGCGGGCAACGACGCCGGTGGCATCGCAACCTACGCCTCGGCGGGCGCTTCCTATGGCTATGGAATGCTCTGGGCCATGGTAATCGTTACGCTGTTTGTGGGCGTGGTGCAGGAAATGAGCGCCCGGCTCGGCGCAGTGACGGGCAAAGGCTTTTCCGACCTGGTGCGCGAAAACTTCTCGCTGCGCGTCACCGCGCTGATCCTGATGACATTGTTCGTCGCCAATTTCGGCATTATCGTCTCGGAGTTTGTTGGCATCGCCGCCGCCGCCGAGCTCTTTGGCGTGAGCCGCTACATCGCCGTGCCAATTGCGGCGGCGCTGGTCTGGGCACTGATCACGCGCGGCTCGTACGAGCGGGTGGAAAAAATCTTTCTGGTGCTGACGCTGGGTTTTTTTGCCTACATCGGCGCGGCGGTGCTGGCGCGGCCCGACTGGGGCGATGTGCTGCTGCAAACCGTGCGGCCCATGCCGCGCCTGGAAGTGGGCTACCTGCAACTGCTGATCGCGCTGATCGGCACGACGATCTCGCCCTACATGCAGCTGTATGTCCAGTCGTCGGTGGTGGAAAAGGGCGTGACGCCGGAAGAATACCCCTACACGCGCTTTGATGTGTTTGCCGGCACGCTGTTCGCCGGCATCGTGGCCGCGTTCATCATCATCGCCACGGCGGCTACGCTGTTCCCGCGCGGCATTGCCGTCGAAACTGCCGCCGACGCCGCCACGGCGCTGGAGCCGGTGGCCGGGCCGTATGCGCGCCTCTTGTTTGGCATGGGCCTGCTGGGCGCGTCGCTGCTGGCGGCGGGCGTGCTGCCGCTGGCGACGACCTATGTGATGAGCGAGGCGCTGGGATTTGAGCGTGGCGTGTCGCGCTCGTGGAGCGAAGCACCGATCTTTATGGGCTTGTTCACGGGCCTGGTGGCGCTCGGCGCACTGATCGCGCTGATTCCCGGCCTGCCGCTGTTTCAGGTGCTGGTGGGCGTGTATGTGCTGAATGGCGTGCTGCTGCCGATTGAGCTATTCGCGATTCTGGCGCTGGTCAACAACCACGAGCTGATGGGGAAGTACACGAATCGCGGCGGCTACAACACGCTGGCCTGGGCGATTGCGATTATCGTCAGCGTGCTGTCGGTGGGGCTGATTGGCATCACGGTGCTGGGCTGGTTTGGTGTGAGTCTGGGCTAGTGCATGTACGATTGACGATTTACGATTTTCGATTTCAAGCGTGCGGCGCAGAATGATCGGGCCACAGAGCGCACGGAGAGCACTGAGCGTGGAAATCCTAACTCGGTGTCCTCGGTGTTCTCTGTGGCCTAATCGTTTGGTTTTCGGTTAGAACAATGCTTTGCGCTACGATTCGCTGATTGTGATCTTCACAATCTGCTCGCCGGGCGTGGTTGGGTTCTGGTCGGGGTCGCGCAGCGGGATACCATTTACAATATCCTGGCCGCTCTGAACCTCGCCAAATACGGTATACTGGTTGTTCAGGCTGGTCGCTGGCGCGGTGGTGATAAAGAACTGCGAGCCGTTGCCATTCACGTCGTTG
The DNA here is from genome assembly GCF_057073505.1 of Kouleothrix sp. 19917. NCBI lineage: Bacteria > Bacillati > Chloroflexota > Chloroflexia > Chloroflexales > Roseiflexaceae > Kouleothrix > Kouleothrix sp. 19917. The sequence continues at coordinate 4,592,717 of NZ_CP097099.1, read as the reverse complement.
CCGGGGCGCGCCATCGCCACAATGCCGGGCTTGTCGAACAGCACCTTGTCGGTGAATTCGCCCGGGACGGTGTAGCCGGGGCCGCCGGTGCCGGTGCCGGTCGGGTCGCCGCCCTGCGCCATGAAGCCCGACAGCACGCGGTGCCACGTCACGCCGTTGTAGAAGCCTTCTTTTGAGAGAAACACAAAGCTGTTGACGGTTTTGGGCGCAATGTCGGGGCGCAGCTTGATCACAATATCACCGCGCGGCGTGGTGATCGTCGCGGTGTAGTTTTTGCTCGGGTCGATTGTCATCGGCGGCGCGCCCTGAGCGGCATACTTATCGTTGCGGGCGGCCACACCGTCGGCCCCGCCGGCAGCAGCCGCAGGCGCTGCGGCGGTCGGCTCGGCAGCGAAGGGCGCGGCGGTGGGCGCGGCAGCGGTGGAACCGCCACCACGGTTCGTCACCAGCATAATGATCAGGCCGGCCAGCAGCAGCACGACCACCAGGGCCGAAATGATGCCGGGCAAAGGATTCTGGCGCGGCGGCGGCGCCACGCGCTTGGGGCGATTTGCTTGGCTCACGAAGAACACTCCTTAAATAGTTGGTTTGAACGCAGAACCAGCGGCTATTATACTCGATCGCGTTCGGCGGCGATCTAAAGAAATGCTGAGAGCGCCGAAAGCCAATTTGACACGCCATGCGTATATTCGTATCATCGCTGCCGATAGCCGCGCACTGCCGACACACACAACACCATGACAGAAAACGACCCAACCAGTAGCCGCAAGCTCGATCACGTTCGTATTGTGCTGGGCGAAGACGTCGCCGCCAAGGGCGTCTATACCGGCTTCGGGGCCTACCGCCTGCCGCACGATGCCCTGCCCGACCTCGACCTGGCCGAGATCGACACCTGCACAACGTTTCTTGGCAAAGCCATGCGCGCCCCGCTGCTGATCAGTTCCATGACGGGCGGCGCGCAAGATGTCGCCCGTATCAACCTCGCGCTGGCCGAAGCCGCGCAAACACTTGGGCTGGCGATGGGCGTTGGTTCGCAGCGCTCGGCCATTCGCGACGAACGGCTGGCCTACACCTATCAGGTGCGCAAAGTCGCGCCCAATATTCCGCTGCTGGCGAATCTTGGCGCGGTGCAGCTCAACTATGGCTACGGCGTGGACGAGTGCCGCCGCGCAGTTGAGATGATCGAGGCCGACGCGCTGATCCTGCATTTCAACCCGCTTCAGGAAGCCGTTCAGCCCGAAGGCAACACCAACTTCAAGGGGCTGCTCGGCAAAATCGCGCAGGTCTGCCGCGCGCTGCCCGTGCCGGTGATCGCAAAAGAAGTTGGCAACGGCATCAGCGCCGCCGCCGCGCAACGGCTGGTGGAAGCGGGCGTGTGGGGCATCGATGTGGCCGGCGCGGGCGGAACAAGCTGGAGCGAGGTCGAGCGATTCCGCCACACCACCGCGCAGGGCGGGCGCGTTGCGGGCGCGTTCGCCGGCTGGGGCCTGCCTACCACCGAGGCGATCCGGCAGGTGCGCGCAGCCCTGCCCGACGTGCCGCTGATCGGTAGCGGCGGCGTGCGCAGCGGCGTGGATATTGCAAAAGCGATTGCGCTGGGCGCCGACCTGGGCGCGACGGCTAAGCCCGCGCTGGAGCCTGCCAACACCGGCAAAACCGAAGCGGTCATTGCTGGTCTGCAGGCGTATATCGACGAGCTGCGCGTGGCAATGTTCTGTAGCGGCTGCGGCGACTTGCAGGCCCTGCGCGCGCTCCCGCTGGAACGAATGTAGAAGACGAACAGAAGTTGACCTCGCATCCCTGGCTGTGGCTCGCTCCATCGCATCACGCCGCGACTTCTGATTCCTGACTCCGGACTTCTGAATACTATGCTTGTTACAAGCCTGAGTCTGCGCGATTTCCGCTCGTACGACCGGCTCGACCTGGCGCTGGAGCCGGGCACGACGCTGTTCTACGGGCCAAACGCCGCCGGCAAAACTACCATTCTCGAAGCGCTGTTCTACCTCGCCACCACGCGCTCGCCGCGCGCGGGCGCGGACCGTGAGCTGGTGCGCTGGGACGCGCAGGGCGATATTGGCACGCCACCCTTTGCGCGCCTGCTGTGCGACGTGAAGCGCACCGACGGCAAGGTGCGGCTGGAAGTGGTGGTGCAGCGCCGCGCCGACGACGAAGGCCAGCTCACCGCCGCATCGCTGAAAACCGTGCGGATCGACCGCAAGGCCGTGCGCGCGCTCGATCTGGTGGGTAACCTGCGCGTGGTGCTGTTTACGCCGGCCGACCTCGCGCTGGTGACGGGCGCGCCATCCGAGCGCCGGCGCTACCTGGATGTCACGCTGTCGCAGCTGAATGGCCGCTATGTCCGCACGCTCTCGCACTACAACAAAGTTGTGCAGCAGCGTAACAGCCTGCTGCGCGCCTGGCGCGAGCGCCGCCGCCCGCTGCGCGGCGCCGACGACGAGCTGGCCTTCTGGGATCGCGAGCTGACGCTTTCGGGCGCGTATGTGCTCCACGAGCGCCTGGTCGCCGTAGCCGAGCTGAATACGCTGCTTGGGCCGATTTTCTGCCGCGTCACCGCTGGCGACACGCCGCTGCTGGCGGCCTACCAGAGCAGCGTGACCGGCCTGAGCGGCACGCCCGACGAGCGCAGCATCGAAGCGGCATTTCTGGCGCACCTCGCCCGCATCCGCGACGACGAGATTGGGCGTGGGCAGACGCTGGTTGGCCCGCATCGCGACGACCTGCTGCTGAGCATGGGCACGATCAGCGTTGGCACGTATGGATCGCGCGGGCAGCAGCGCAGCGCCACCCTCGCGCTCAAGCTGGGCGAGGCCGAGCTGATGCGTAATCGCGCTGGCGACGCGCCGGTGCTGCTGCTCGACGACCTGCTTTCCGAGCTGGATGCCGAGCGGCGCAGCCACCTGCTTGCCACGCTTGCGCAGCCCGGCCAGCAGACGCTGGTAACGGCCACGGGCATGGAAGATTTCGACGCGGCGTTTCTGGAGCGCGCCAAAAAGGTGCGCGTGGAAAACGGGCGGCTGTATCCTTCGTAGGCGACGACCGACGACTGACAACCGACGACCAAACCACAGCGACACGGAAGTTGCAGGTTGCAGAGCCGGGGCGTATCGCATACGCCTGTTGCAGGTTTCTGCCAACTGCCGACTGAAGAATGAACCGCAAAGGACGCAGAGGGCGCAAAGGTGTTTGAGGTCATAGGTTGCAGGTCCAATCCCAAAACCCCAGACCCAAACCCCTACGCGGTTGCAAGTTAGCTGAAACTTAACACTCAACATTCAGCACTCAAAACTCCTTACCGCTGCTATGCCTCCACCAGCCGATAAGCTCGCCTACACACGCATTGCCGCGCAGCTTGCACCGCACGGGGAGTTGCTGCGCGCCTGGACGCTCGATGGCGGCATCTCGGCACGAATGACCGCGCTGGAGATCGCGTTGTCCGCTGGCGAAAGCATGCGCGCCGTGGTGCGCCAGCCCGGTGCTGCGGCGCTGGCACGTAACCCACGCGCCGCCCACGACGAGCATGTGCTGCTCGGCTTGCTGCACACCCACGGCGTCCTCGTGCCGCGCCCGCTGCTGCTCGACGCCTCGGGCGCGATCTTCCCGGAACCTTTTCTGACGATGGAATACATCGACGGCGCGATTGACTTTGTGCCCGCCGATCCTGTCGATGCCGCGCGCCAGCTTGCCACGCAGCTTGCGTCAATCCACCAGATCGACGCTGGCTCGCCGGGGCTGGCGTTTCTGCCCGCGCCGCCCGCCGAGCCAGGGCCGCCCACCAGCGCCACGCTGCCAACTGCGCACATTCGCGCCGCGCTCGCTGCTGCGCCGCCGCTGCCGCTGGCTGCGCCCGTGCTGCTCCATGGCGACTTCTGGCCCGGCAATGTGCTCTGGAGTGGCGGGCGGCTCGCCGCAGTGATCGATTGGGAGGACGCCGCGCTGGGCGACCCACTGCGCGATCTGGCGATCAGTCGGCTCGACCTCCTGTGGATCTATGGGCGCGACGCCATGCTGGCCTTCACCGCGCACTACCGCGAGCACGCCCCGCTCGATGTGCCGCGCCTCGCGCGCTGGGATGCGCTTGCCGCGCTGCGTCTTGCGCGCCTTGTCGGCGATGATCTCCAGGGCTGGGCGGCATTCTTCCACCCCTTTGGCCGCACCGACATCACCGCGCAGCACATTCGCGATCACTACGATTGGTTCGTCGCGCAGGCGATTGCCGGGTTGCAGGTTTGCAGCCGGGGCGTATAGCATACGCCTGTTCAGGTTTGCAGCCGGGGCGTATAGCAATACGCCTGTTGCAGGCTCTCGGTCTGGGCGTATAGCAATACGCCCTTCCCTTTTCCATTGACACTATCCCTATATCGTGATATATTTCACATATTTCCACCGACCCAGCGAAAGGGAGCGCCAATGACGTTCGCGTCCCACCCGATATGGCAGCTGCTCGCCACCTACCTGCGCCCGCAGCGCGGGCGCGCGGCGCTGCTTGCGCTGCTGCTGCTTGGCAGCACGGCCTTTCAGCTGGGCGGGCCGCGCGTGCTGCGCCAGTTTATCGACACCGCGCGCAGCAGCGGCCCACTCGAAACGCTCACTACCATCGCGCTGATCTACCTGCTGGTGGTTCTGCTCGGCCAGGCGCTCGAAACCGGCGTGGTCTACCTCGGCACGGATGTGGGCTGGGTGGCGACGAACCTGCTGCGCGCCGACCTGCTGGCCCATGTGCTCGGCCTCGATCTGCGCTTTCATAGCGCGCACACGCCCGGCGAGCTGATCCAGCGCGTGGATGGCGACGTGGCGGCGCTGGCGAATTTCTTCTCGCAGTTTGTGGTGCGCGTGCTCGGCAGCCTGCTGCTGATTGTGGGGATTGTGGCGCTGCTGCTGCGCGACGACTGGCGGCTGGGCATGGCGATGCTGGCGCTCGCACTAATCGGCGCGCTGGGGTTCTACCGCTTGCAAGGCTTTGCCGTGCCGATCATGAAGTCGCACCGCCAAAGCTTTGCGACGCTGAGCGGCTTTTGGGAAGAGCGCCTGCTCGGCACCGAAGACCTGCGCGGCATTGGCGCGCTCCCTTTCACGATGCGCCGCCACGCCCTGCTGCTGGGCGCGCACCTGGTGCGTGCGCGGCTCGGCAACACCGCTGGCCGAATCATGCAGAGTGCGGGCGAGCTGCTGGTGGCCGTTGCAACTGCGGCTATGTTTGCGCTTGGCGCATGGCTGCTGTTTCGCGGCAGCATCACGCTTGGCACGGTCTACCTGGCCTTCGCCTACGCCGATCTGGTGGCATGGAACGTCCTCCTGATCGCCCAGCAGCTCGACGATCTTCAGCAGGCCACTGCTGGCATCCAGCGCATTAGCGAGCTGCGCGCACTGCGCAGCGCCGTACCCGATACTGGTTCTGCAATGGTGCCGTCCGGCCCGCCCGCGCTGGCCTTCGAAAAGGTGTCATTCGCCTATGAAACGACGGGCGATGGCGAGCAAAGGCGCGTGCTGCGCGATGTTTCCTTCACGCTGGGCGCGGGCTGCTCGCTTGGCCTGCTTGGCCGCACTGGCAGCGGGAAAAGCACGCTTGCCCGGCTGCTGTTCCGCTTCTACGATCCACAGGCCGGCCAGGTTTTGCTGCACGACGCCGATCTGCGGTCGCTGCCGTTGGCGGTGCTGCGCCGCCAGATTGGCATGGTCACGCAGGAGGTGCAGCTGTTTCACGCCAGCGTGCGCGACAACCTGACCCTGTTCGACCCGGCGATTTCCGACGAGCGGATCATGGCGGCGCTGGCCGCGCTGGAGCTGCTGCCCTGGCTCGGCCGCCTGCCGGGCGGGCTGGATGCCGAGCTTGCGCCAGGCGGCGGCGGTCTTTCGGCGGGTGAGGCGCAGCTGCTGGCCTTTGCGCGCGTGTTTCTGCAAAACCCCGCGCTGGTGATTCTGGACGAAGCCTCGTCGCGGCTCGACCCCGCCACCGAACAATTGATCGCCCGCGCCACCGCGCGCCTGCTCGCTGGCCGCACCGCGATTGTGATCGCGCACCGGCTCGCCACGGTCGAACAGGTCGACCAGATTTTGCTGCTCGACGGCGGGCGCGTGGCTGAGTTTGGCCCGCGTGCCGCGCTGGCCGCCAACCCGGCTTCGCGCTTTGCGCGCCTGCGCCGCGCTGGCCTCGCAGAGGTGCTGGCATGAGCGCACGAACGCTGCTCTGGCGGCTGCTACGTTTCACGCCCTGGCTCTACGCCGGGAGTTTGCTGCTCCAGATCGGTCGGCTCGGCATTCTGGTGCTGCCCGGCCTGGTCATCCAGCGCATCTTCGACACGCTGGCCGGCGCGGATCGCTTCGGCTGGGGGTTGTGGGGCCTGATTGCGCTGCTGGTAGGCGTGGCGCTGGCGCGCGTGGCCGTGCTGCTGAGCGCAATCTTTGCCGAGCTGACCGGCTACCTGACGAGCGCCGGGCTGCTGCGCACCAACGCCTTTGCGCGCCTGCTGGCCCGCCCCGATGTGCGGGCGCTGGCGGTGCCGGCCGGCGATATTGTCAACCGGCTGGAAAAAGACGCCGGCACGCTCGCAACCTGCATTGCACAGCTAAACATCCAGGTCGGTTCGCTGGCCGGTGCGCTGGTGGCGGTAATTCTGATGCTGCGCATCGACGCGCTGGTGACGGCGGTGGTGCTGGTGCCGCTGCTGCTCACCACGGCGCTGGCACAGCTTGCCAGCCGGCACCTGTTTGCCTTCAACCAGGCCAGCCGCGCCGCCGACGGCCGGGTGAGCGCGTTTCTGGGCGAGGCGCTTGGCGCGGCGCAGGCGTTGCAGGTTGCCGGCGCGGAACCGCACGTGGTTGCGCGCCTGCGCGGGCTGAACGAGCAACGCCGCCGCGCCGCGCTGCGCGACACGCTGGTCAGCTACACGCTGATTTTCACGCTGGTGAACAACATTGCCCAGGTTGGCGCGGCAATTGTGCTGCTGATGGTCGGCCGCTCCATGCGCGCCGGCACGTTCAGCGTGGGCGATTTCGCGCTGTTTGTTTTTCTGCTGCCGCGCATCAGCGATTGCACGATGTGGACTGGCCGCCTGCTGGCGATTTACCGCCAGAGCGAGGTGGCGCTGGGTCGGCTGCTGGCCACGCTGCCCGGCGAGCCAGCCGCCGCGCTGGTACAGCCGCGCCCGCTGCGCGAGTTCCTGGCGCGCGAATCCGACGATAGCCAGCCGCAGCAGGCATATCGCATACGCCCAACGGCAGAAATCTCTGCGCCCTCTGCGCCTCTGCGGTTCGAGCCACAACCCGCCGCATTGCTCGAAGCGCGCGGGCTGCGCTACCACTACCCCGCCAGCGGGCGCGGCGTCGGCCCACTTGATCTCGCGATTGCGCGAGGCTCGTTCACAGTGATTACCGGGCGGGTGGGCGCGGGCAAAACCACGCTGCTGCGCGCGCTGCTCGGCCTGCTGCCCGTCGACGCCGGCACAATCTTCTGGGATGGTGCGCCCGTGGCCGATCCTGCCGCGTTCATGGTGCCGCCGCGCTGCGCCTACACCGCGCAGGCCCCGCGCCTGTTCAGCGAATCGTTGCGCGCAAACCTGCTGGTTGGCCTGCCCGACGAACCGGGCGCGCTGGCACGCGCCGCGCACCGCGCCGTGCTGGATGCCGATCTCCATGCGCTGCCCAACAGCCTCGACACGCTGGTTGGCCCACGCGGCGTGCGCCTGTCGGGCGGGCAGGTGCAGCGCGCCGCCGTGGCGCGGATGCTTCTGCGTGACGCCGCGCTGCTCGCCATCGACGACGTCTCAAGCGCGCTGGATGTCGAAACCGAGCAGCTGCTGTGGGAACGCCTTAGCGAGGGGTGTGGGGTATGGGGTTTAGGGATTGGGAGCGACGATACCCCCCAGACCCCAGACCCCAGACCCCAAACCCCGACGATTCTCGCCGTTTCGCACCGCCCGGCCGCATTGCGCCGTGCCGACCAAATTATTGTGCTGGAAGATGGCCGGGTCGCCGCACAGGGCACGCTCAGCGAGCTGCTGACCCATTCCGAAGCCATGCGCGCTCTCTGGCAGCAGGAGCAGCACACTCCCGCATCCTAGACACCTCGCTTCTTCTGCTCCTCCAAAAGTCGCACTTGACGCCACCTGATTCGCGTCGTACTATAGTAACCACTGGAGTGGTTACTAACGAGGGCGTATGGTTACCGAGCTATTGCAGCAGGTTGGATTGAATAAATATGAGGCCGAGGCATATGCGGCGCTGGTGCTGCATGGCCCGCTGACCGGGTACGAGCTGGGCAAAAAGTCGGGTGTGCCCCTTTCGCGCAGCTATGAGATCCTGGAGCGGCTGCTTGCGCAGGGGCTGGCGCTTCAGCAGCCGGGCGACCCACCGCGCTACCGCGCCGAGCCGCCCGAGCAGTTTGTTGCGCGCACGCGTGCCGCCACCCTCACCACTCTCGACGCGCTTGGCACCGCCCTGGCCGAGCTTGCCCGCCCTGCCCCCGCCGACGGCTTCTGGGTGCTGCGTGGGCGCGCGCCCATCCTTGCGCACACCCGCACGGCGATCACCCAGGCGCAACGCATTGTCGCGCTCAGCGCCGCGCCAGCCGTTCTTGCCGAGCTTGAGCCGGTGCTGGCCGAAGCCCGCGCGCGCGGCTGCCGCGTTACCCTGCAGCCGCTGGCCGCAAGCGCAACTACTATCCAGCTTCTTGCCGACGACCGGGACGGGCTGGCGGGCACGCTCGCCCCCGCCGAACACTGCCAGGCTGTTGCGAGCAGCAACCCGGGCTTTGTCGCGCCGCTGCGCCATGCCCTCCAGCCCGCCGCGCCCGCCTTGCGCAACAGCGCGCCCACCCTGCCCGCGCGCGACGCGCAGTCGCTGGCATGGCTCGACTGGGAGCAGCGCAAACAGCGCGGCCTGCTCAGCAGCGGCTCCGAGCAAAGCGCAGCGTAGCGCCGCCGACCGTACTGGCGTAGCGCCGCCGACCGTACTGGCGTATCGCCGCCGACCGTACTGGCGTATCGCCGCCGACCGTACTGGCGTATCGCCGCCGACCGTACTGGCGTATCGCCGCCGACCGTACTGGCGTATCGCCGCCGACCGTACTGGCGTATCGCATACGCTTGACAAACGACGAATGGCGAAAATTTGAACCGCAAAGAGCGCAAAGGACGCAGAGTTTTGGTTTTTGGTTCTGTGGTTCTTGGTTCTTGGTTCTGCGGTTCTGCGGTTCTGCGGTTCTGCGGTTCTGCGGTTCTGCGGTTCTGCGGTTCTGCGGTTCTGCGGTTCTGCGGTTCTGCGGTTCTCGTGTTTCGCGCCTCGTGTCTCGCCAACTCAACACTCAGCATTCAACACTTAACACTGCTTATATACAGGAGGAATTCTCATGGCACACGAAATTCGCGACCTTGCCCTGGCCGACCGCGGCCAGCACCGGATTGCCTGGGCCGCGCGCAACATGCCCGTGCTACGCCAGGTCACTGCTGAGTTTGCCGCCAGCCGCCCCTTCGAGGGTCGCCGCATCGCCGCCGCGCTGCACATCACGCCCGAGACGGCGGTGCTGATGCGGGCCTTGCAGGCTGGCGGCGCGCAGATCGCCCTGTGCGCGTCCAACCCGCTTTCCACCCGCGACGACATCTGCGCCGCGCTGGTGGTCGATGGCATGGACGTGTTTGCCTTCCACGGCGAAGACCTGCCGACCTACAATCGCCACATCGAGCAAACCCTCGCCACCGACCCGCACCTGGTGATGGACGACGGTGCCGACCTGATTGTGGCGCTGCACACCCGCCCGAGTCGCGGCTCGACATACCTGGGCATTGAAGAAACCACCACCGGCGTCACGCGCGTGCGGGCAATGGCCGCCAACGGCGATCTGGCCTTCCCGGTGATTGCCGTGAACGACACGCCCACCAAGCACCTCTTCGACAACCGCTACGGCACCGGGCAAAACACCATCGACGGAATTTTGCGCGCCACCAACATGCTGCTGGCCGGTGCCACCGCCGTTGTGGCCGGCTTTGGCTGGTGCGGGCGCGGCATTGCCATGCGCCTGCGCGGCATGGGCGCGAATGTCATTGTGAGTGAGATCAACGCCACTCGTGCGCTGGAAGCGGTGATGGAAGGCTACCGCGTGATGCCGCTGGCCGCCGCCGCGCCGCTGGGCGACCTGTTTGTGACGGCGACGGGCATGGCCGGCGTGATTCGCACCGAGCACATGCAGGCCATGAAGGATGGCGCGATTCTGGCGAACTCGGGCCACTTCGATGTGGAGGTGGATGTGGCGGGCTTGCAGAAGCTGGCCGTCGCCGCCATTCCCACCCGCGACAACATGGTCGAATATCGCCTGCCGAACGGCAACGCGCTCTACCTGCTGGCCGAGGGCCGGCTGGTTGGGCAGGCCGCCGCCGAAGCCAGCCCCGCCGCCGTGATGGACATGAGCTTTGCCGACCAGGCGCTCAGCACCGCCTACCTGTTCGAGGTGGGCCAGCAGTTGCCGGCAGGCGTGTACGATGTGCCGCCGCAGATCGACGAGCGGGTGGCGCAGCTCAAGCTGGCCGCGCTGGGCGTGCAGCTCGACGCGCTCGACGGCGCGCAAATCCGCTACGCGCAGGGCTGGCAGCTCGGCACCGCGTAATTGCGCCCGTGAATCAAGCATATGCGCATCCTGGGTAGGCCAAAGGCCGTATCGAAGGGTGCGCGAGAATCGGGAAAATTGCGCCCCGGCGCGGATCGTGTATACTTGGGGCAGCGCCGGGAATGCCTGGCGCTGCGTTCGTTATTCAAGGAAGTTTAACCCGTGGCAACAACCCTTTCGCAAAGCCAGCGACAATTTCTGCGCAAAACCGCGCACGGCCTCGCGCCGATTGTGCATATTGGCAAAAACGGCCTGAGCGAGAACCTGCTCAGCTCCACCGAGATCGCGCTCGATTCGCACGAGCTGATCAAGGTCAAGTTCATCGATTTCAAAGACCAGAAGCGCGAAGTCGCGCAGGAGCTGGCCGACCAGACCCGCGCTGAGCTGATCTACGTGATTGGCAACACCGCGATCCTCTTCCGCCGCCAGCCCGACGCCGAAAAGCGCAAGATCAGCCTGCCGCGCGATTAGCCGCGCACAAAAAAGCAAAAGGCGCGGGCAGTGCGCCCGCGCCTTTTTTTGTTTGTTCGCGAAGCTAATGCATCACCAAGCCTCTTGACTTCCTCCCTATTGCCCTTAGGTCACCAAAATTTACCACCAAGACACCAAGGCACCAAGAATCTACTGAATCTTGGTGCCTTGGTGTCTTGGTGGTTATGTGAAAGCTTTTGGTGTTACAACCACTTGCGCCGCCGCAAAAACAACACCAGGCCGACGCTGATTACCACCATCAGCCCCAGCGCGAACGGGTAGCCATAGCGCCAGTGCAGCTCGGGCATGAACTCGAAGTTCATGCCATAAATGCCGGCAATCAGGGCGTCGCACATCAGCACAATCGAGGTGATCGTCAGCACCTTGACGATCTGGTTGAGCTGGTTGGATTGCAGCGACAGAAACGCATCCAGCGCGCTCGACAGCAGGTCGCGGTAGGTGTCGATGCTGTCGGTGATGCGCACGATGTGGTCGTACACGTCTTGCAGGTACAAAATCGTGTTGCGCTCGAAGATTGGCACTTCGCGGCGGATCAGCACATTCAGCACATCGCGCTCGGGCGAAACCACCCGCCGCACGCCCAGCAGGTCGCGCTTGAGCGCAAATACCTGCTGCAGGGCTTCTTCCTGGAAGTGCTCGAAAATCTGCTGCTCGATATCTTCCACCCGCTCGGCCAGCTCGTCGATCACCGGGAAATAATCGTCCACAATCGAGTCGAGCAGCGAGTAGAGCAGCGCGCCCGCATCATTCCCAAACTCGGCCGTGTTGTTCTGCCAGCGCGTGATTGTCTCGTCGATTGTTTTGATCGGCTGGTTGTGCACGCTCACAATATAGTTCGGGCCGATGAACAGGCCAATGGGCTGGCTGGTCAGCCGCTGATCCTGGCTGTTGTAGCCCAGCTCGTAGAAGACCATGAAATAGTACTTCTCAAAGGCTTCGAGCTTGGGGCGCTCGTGGTGGCGCGTGGCGTCTTCGATTGAAAGTGGGTGGAAGTGGAATTCGTCGTGCAGCAGCTGCAGGTCGGCGCTGAGCGGGTTTTGCAGATCGAGCCAGACAAAGGTGTCGGCCTGCTGCAGCAAATCGCTGATCTCTGCGGCATCGACCGAGGGCCGGCACTCGCCGCCACGCGAACACACAACCGTGCGGCGCGACTCAGCCGGCGCGGGTTCGCGGCGTTTGCGCTCGGCCGGCAGAACAAGGGTGGGGGGCATGTGTTTGCTCGCCTTTGGTGCGGGCTGGCCCGCGCGGCTCCGGCGGCAATTATACACCGCCTGCATCGCCGCCGCGAATGCTTCTATTACAAAGGATTGTCATCTTGAGCGCGCTGGATCCTGCGTGCGAATAATCTCCGTATACCGCACCGCAAAGCCCAATCGTTAAAGCTCGTTTTACGATTATTGACCCTGCGCTTAACAAAAGTGTCACTTCATCTTGATGTTTGCGTGCCGTATACTTGGCCCTAATGTTTGCACCAGCCAGGTATTGCCATAACCCTCTCGTTGCCCTTCGAGAGAAAATACTGCGATGACAGCAGCGCGTGCCCGGGCGAAAGCGGCTTTTGGGCTGGTGCGGAGAATGCGTAGATGAACTGCAGCAAAGCTTTCAGTTTTAAAGAAGATGGAGAGTGTGGGCTATGCGGCGCTATCACATTGCAGTCCTTGGGCTTGTAGCAAGTATTCTGCTCGCGGTTTTTATTCCTACTTCCGGCGCCATCCCCACGGCTAGCGGCGCCAACGCGAATGTCGGTTTTGTTGACGACCCCTTCAGCACCGCCCCCGGCACCGACCCGACTGCCGACAAGCCCCAGAGCAAGCTGTGGTTCAACGACGGCTCGTGGTGGGCAGTGATGTTCCACACGAATGTCGACCCGACCAAACCCGCCAACACCTGGCTGATTTACAAGCTGACCTGGCCAGATAAATGGACGCCGACCAGCACCGTCGTCGACACCCGCGCCACCTCACGCGCCGACGCACTGTGGGATGGCCGGCACCTGTACATTTCCTCGCTGGTGCGCTTCTCGGCCAGCAACCAGGCCAAGCTCTCGCGCTATTCCTACAACAGCACCAGCAAGTCGTACACGCTCGACACCGGCTTCCCGGCGACGATTATGACCGGCAGCTCGGAAACGCTGGCGATGGATAAAGACTCGACCGGACGCCTGTGGATTGCCTATACCCAGTCGAGCAAGGTGTTCGTCAATCACAGCACCACCGCCGATACTGTCTGGGCCACGCCATTCCAGCTGCCTGGCTCAACCACCATCGGCTCCGACGATATTGCCTCAATCGTCGCGTATAAGGATCAGACCGGCCCCAGCATCGGCGTGATCTGGAGCAACCACACATCCGCATCTGCGCCAGCCATGATGAATTTCGCCTTCCACCGCGACGCCGATGCCCCCGGCGCATGGCAACCAATCGAATCCATTTATGGCGGCACCGGCTCTGGCACCTGCCTTGCCGACGACCACCTCAATATCAAGTCGCTTCAGGCCGATCCAAGCGGCTCGCTCTATGCTGCCCTCAAGACCTCCACTGGTGATAGTGGGAGCTGCACCGGCGGCAAAGACCTGCTGCGGCTGGTGGTGCGCCGACCGAATAACACATGGGACTGGGCAACGTTTGGCACGACCACCGATCAGCACACCCGCCCGCTGGTGCTGCTCGACACGACCAATCGCAAAGTGTATATGTTCGCCACCGCCCCCACAAGCTGCGGCGTGATCTACATGAAATCGACCAGCATGGACAACCTGAGCTTCCCAACCGGCAAGGGTACGCCGTTCATCAGCAGCAGCACCTACACCTGCATCAACAACGTCACCGGCACCAAGCAAACCGTCGATGCGGTGAGCGACCTGGTGGTGATGGCGAGCGATGAAAGCAAGCGCGTGTACCTGCACAACGTGCTCGACCTGGGCACGCCAACGCCACGCCTGATCTTCAACGGCCAGCCCGACGGCGCCGAGATCAACAAGCCGCTGGCCATGCAGCCGGTCGTGACGGTGCTGAACAACAAGGGCCAGACCGACACGACCTTTAATGGCCCGGTGACGCTGGCGATCAAGAGCGGCACTGGCACCTCGGGCGCGGCGCTCACCGGCACCGCCACCGTGAATGCTGTCGCGGGCGTGGCGAGCTTCAGCGGCCTGGCAGTCAACAAGGCCGGCACAGCCTACCAGCTCACCGCCAGCAGCGCCGGCTTCCAGGCCATCGAAAGCGCGGCATTCAACATCAGCAAGGCCAGCCAGGCGATCACCTTTGCGCCGGCCCCCGTGGGCAAGCGCTACCTCGACGCGCCGTTCACCATCAGCGCCACCTCTTCGTCGGGGCTGGCCGTGAGCTACAGCGACACCAACCCGAACGATGCCTGTGCCGTCAGCGGCGCGGTGATCACCACTGTCGGCGCGGGCACCTGCTCGGTTACGGCCAGCCAGGTTGGCAATGCCGATTTCGACGCGGCCACGCCAGTGACGCAGAGCTTCACGATTCTGAAGGCCTTCCAGAATATTTCGTTCAATCTGCCGCCCGACAATCGCTACGGCGATCCGCCGTTCCGCATCAACGGCAGCGCAACGTCGGGTCTGGCGATCATCTTCAGCACATCGGGCGCATGCACAATCACCGACGACAACCTGCTGACGCTGACTGGCCCGCAGAAGTGCTATGTCACTGCCGAGCAGCCGGGCGACCTGAACTACAACCCCGCGCCCAGCGTCACGCACGAGCTGCCGACCGACTACAAGGTCTACGCGCCGTTCGCACGCTAGCGCGGCTCGCGCTCGCCTGCCCGGCGGGAGCCCTCCAAAGAAAAATCCTTTCTGGGTTTGTCAGTGCCACGGCACTGACAAACCCAGAAAGGATTTTTTGCAGGGGCGGCGAAGCCGCCCCTGCACCCCACCAAGTTGAACCAACCCTAGCCGCGAATCAGCGCCAGCACCTCGTCGCGCTTCTGCTCCATCTCCTCGCGGCTCGCCACCGACTCGAGGTTCAGGCGCAGCAGCGGCTCGGTGTTCGAGCCGCGCACGTTGAAGTGCCAGGTGTCGTAGCTCACCGAAATGCCATCCAGCCGCTCGATCGTGCCGTCGCTGTAGCGCTCGGCGATCTCGGCCATCTTGGCCTTCGAGTCGGCCACCTGCGAGTTGATCTCGCCCGAGATGAAGTACTTCGCCTCCAGCGGGGCCAGCAGGTCGGACATCTTGGTGCCAGTTTTGGCGATCATTTCCATGATCAGCAGCGACGGGATCAGGCCCGAGTCGGCGTAGTTGAAATCCTGGAAGTAGTAGTGGCCGGAAACCTCGCCGCCAAACAGCACACTTTCCGCTGCCATGCGCCGCTTGATAAAGGCGTGGCCCACGCGCTCGATCAGCGGCGTGCCGCCCGCGTCGGTGATCAGGTCGGGCACGGCCCACGAAGCGCGCACGTCGTAGACGATCTTGCTGCCGGGTTTTTTCGCCAGCAGGTAGCGCCCCAGCAGCGCGGTCATGTAGTCGCCGGCCACAAACTCGCCGCGGTCGTCGATCGTGAAGAAGCGGTCGCCGTCGCCGTCGAAGGCGAAGCCAGCCGCCGCGCCCTCGCTCAGCACGCGCTGCTCCAGCTCGGCGCGGTTCTCGGGCTGCAGCGGGTCGAGGCCGTGGTTCGGCAGCGTGCCATCCGGGTCGAGGTACAGGCCAGTCAGTTCCACCGGCAGGCGTGCGTACACGCGCTGGAGGATCGGGCCAACCATGCCGTTGCCGGTGTCGGCCACCACTTTCATCGGGTGCGCGCGCAATGCCTCGATGTCGATCAGGCCCAGCACCGCCTCAATAAACTTCTCCGACAGATCGAGCTCGCTCATGCTGCCTTTGCCGCTGGCCGGGGCAAAGTCGTCGTTCTCGACAATCCGCCGCAGATCCTGAATGCCCTCGTCGCCGCTGAGCAGGTAGGGCATCTGCCGCACCATCTTGAAGCCGTTGTAGGCCTTGGGGTTGTGCGAGGCCGTCACCATCATGCCGGGCAGCCTGGTTTGCGCGCAGGCGAAATAATACTGGTCGGTGCTGACCATGCCAATATTCACGACGTCGGCGCCCTGATCCATAATGCCGCGTGTCACGGCCTCGAAGATCTGCGGGCCTGAGGTGCGCATGTCGCGCCCCACCAGCACTTTGTCCACCTTCAAAAACGACACAAACGCCCGCCCAATTGCGTAAGCCGCCTCTTCGTTCAGGTCGGTTGGGTAGATGCCGCGAATGTCGTATGCTTTGAAAATTCCAGGGTTTACCTTCATTGGCCCCTCCATTGTATTATGCGCCAGCCGAATGGCCGGCGAAGGCGCGTCTTCTCCTTCCCATTATACTCGCAAGCGGCGGCCCTGGGATGCAGAAACTGTCATCTGGCTGTGACATCCGGATAACGTTCTTTCAACGTTTTTATGGTATAGTCGTTCCATTGCATCGTTCGTTCCCTCGCTCCCGCGTGAAAGCAAGCCATGGCTTCAGCCCAACAGTCTGCCGGCGCGCTGGAGGCCGCCACTGTCCACTACCGCGCATTCCCGCGGGCTGTGTGGGGTGTGGTGCTGCTGCGGGCGCGCCAGCTTGGCGCTACCACCATTATTGCGCCATTCTCGCTTGCGCATCACACTGCGGCGGGTGGCGATCTTGATCTTGCGGGCGCGACGCTGCCCGAGCGCGATCTGCTGGGTTTTGTGGAAGAATGTGGCCGGCTCGATCTGGCGCTGGTGCTTGCGCTTGAGCTGCCAGCCAGCCCCGGCGCCGAACGCCTGCCTGCACAGTGGGCTGCCGCGCTTGCCACGGCCCTCGCGCCATGCTACGCCCCACACGGGTCGCTTGCTGCCTTGCATGTGCCCGCCCTCGCTGCCGAGTGGCTGCGCGCTGGCGGCTGGCCGCACCCGCTTGGCACTGCCGCCGCCGGCCCTGATTTCCCGCCCGTGCTCCTGTCGGCAGTGTTTCCGCACTTGTCGGCGCGGCCCACCCCTGCCGGCCCGCCGCTACTGCGCGCCGACGGCAGCGCCCGCGCCGAGTTCTGGCGCGCGCGCAGCATCCGCGCCCTGCTCGCCACCCCCGATTTCGCCACCGCCACGCCGCCAGCCGATCTTGCGCTGCTTGCCGATGGCCCACCCGAAAACGATCCCACGCTGGGCAGCCTGTTCGCGCAGCTCGCCACCGATGGGGCCGCCTTTCACGCATTCGATATTGCGGCCGCCACGCCACAGCAGCTCGCCAGCTACGCGCTGGTGCTTGCGCCCGCCGCGCTGGCCGGGCGCCTGGCTGCCCAGCAGTTGCTCGCGCCGAATGGCAATGCCATGCTCGCCGGCCCGCCCGGTGCCGCCGCTGGCAGCGGCGCGCACCTGCCCTGGCCGCTGGCGGTGGAACAGCTCTACGAGGCGCTGGAACTGCGCGGCGGGCGCGCGCGCTACGCCTGGGCCGACGCGCCGGGCGTGGCTTTGCGCGTGCTGTATGGCGTGGCCAATGCCTACCTGTTCGTCGAGAACCGCCAGCCGCACGCATACAACGGCACGCTCGCCTACCGCGCCGCCGATGGCGCGGTGCTCCATGCCCATGTGGCGCTGGGCGCCGGGCGCGGCGGCGTGCTGATGATGCGCGACGACGATGTGCTTGGCGCGGCGGTGGAGGGCGATGGCGCCGAGGGCGGCTGGCTGGTGCGCGGCATGTACTCCAGCGTGGTCTTCAGCCACGGCTCGGCTGGCATTGTCGATTGCGAAGGCACGCTGCTGGCCTTTGCGCCCCAGAACAGCCGCTTCCAGGTGCGTGCCCGCTCGCCGTGGAGCGAGCTTCTCGCATTTCGCCTGCTGCTTGGCGGCGCGCTTGTGCCCGCCCCGCTTCTGATCGAAGGCAAGCACCTTGCGCTGCCCTATGTCGCGGAAGATACGCTTGGCCAGACCGATTGCTACCTGGTTGGCTCGGCCAGCGCCACCCTGCCCGCCCGGATTGCTTTCTACCTTGCAGCTATGCTGCGGGCGCGCGCCTCGGCGCTGCACAGCGCCGCCGAGCTGGCATGCCGGCACGGGCTCGCGCTTGGCCTCGAGGTGCTGCCTGCCCCGCCCGAAGTGCCTGCGCTCGCCAGTATCGACGATTATGCGCAGGCGCGTGCTACGCTCGACGCGCTGGCCGCCCCGGCGCTCGATGCGCTCCAGGGCCCGCATCCCCAGGTTGGGCCAGATGCAGCCGGCGCGCTGGCCCGGATCGCCGCGCTGCTGGGCGAGTAACTTCAAACCTCTCGCCCGCTACCCGCTGCCACCGGCTACCGGCAGAAACTGCGCCGCGCCAAGTGGGTAAAGATCGAGCGCGCGTAGTTGCACGGGCGCGCCTTCCGCAAACAGTTCCAGCCCGTCGCTGCCCGGCGCGGGGAAGACCTGCTCGCTGAATACCGCCACCCCATCCGCGCCAAACGCCTCCACCGAGCAATGATCGACCAGGATGCGCAGCCGCAGCACGCCGCCTTCAAGCGCGAGTGGCGCGGCATGGCGGGCGGCGAAGATCGCGTGGAAATCGGCCTGCCCCGAGCGCGTGCGATCAAGGTACAGCTCGCCCGCCTGCACGTCGTAGCCGATCTCGGTGTATTCGCCCGCGCCGGCCAGCACGCGCACGCCGCAACGCTCACTGTCTGCGTTCAGCTCGAACTCGGCCACAATTTCCAGCGCCGTGCCGCCCATGCCCGCCAGCAGGTTCGCGCCCGGTTCCACCCGCACATCGCGCCACGATTGCGCCGGGCCACGCAGCGACTCCAGCTCGGGAATGGGTTGCTGGCGCAGGCGCAAGCCCGCGGGCGTGTGTGCCAGCGCAAGCACGCGCGGAACCGAGTAGACACTGCGCCAGCCTTCATCGTCGGTGGGCGTTGCGCCCGAGTAGGCCAGGTTGCTCATCCAGCCCACCCAGATGCGCCGACCCTGCGGCTCGTCGCTCCACGACTGCGCGGCATAGAAATCGCCACCGAAATCGGCCCACAGCGGTGGCTCGGCCGGCGTTTCGGCATGAAACGCGCGCCCGTCGAATTCGCCCACAAAGTAGCGCGTACCCGAGCCGCCGCCCGGCCCGCCACGCGACATGCCAGCCGTCAGCACCCAGCGCGCCGTGCCGTCGTTGGCGTGCAGGCGAAACAGGTCGGGCGTTTCCCAGGTGATGTTCTCGCCTTCGGTGTAGCCAATGCTGCCGCCCGCCGTCCAGTCGATCAGGTTGGGCGAGGTGTAGAAACGCAGGCCCGCCCCGACAGCAAGCACCATAGCCCAGTGGCCAGCGCCGCCTTCCGCAAACCAGAAGACCTTGGGATCGCGGAAGTCGCGCCACGCGCCAGCCGGGCGCAGCACCGGGTTACCGGCGTATTTCTGCCATGTTGCGCCATCGTCGGTGCTGTAGGCCAGGCTCTGGTACTCGCCTGCATCGTTATCGTGCGTGAAGATCGCCACCAGCGCGCCCGCGCCAAAGCCGGCGGTGTTCTGCCAATCGACCACGGCGCTGCCCGAGAACATGGTGCCGTGCTCGTCGGGCGCGAGCGCGATGGGCCGATGCTGCCAGTTCACAAGGTCGCGGCTGGTGGCGTGGCCCCAGTGCATCGGCCCCCACACGGTTGAATGCGGGTGGTGCTGGTAGAACATGTGATACTGCCCATTGGCATACACCAAGCCGTTCGGGTCGTTCATCCACATGCGCGGCGGCGTGAAGTGATAGGCCGGGCGGAACTGTTCAGTCATTCGTTTCCTCTTTCGCGGCATCTGCGTTTCGCGCGATTATAAACGACGCAGCGAAAGGGACGTGAAAGGGTGGACGGGGCGAAAGGGTGAACAGGGCGAAAGGGTGGACGGGGCGTATCGCATACGCCTGCCTCGTTCGTCAATCGTAAATTCGCGCTACAATATGCGCATGACCAGCTACGACCCAGCGCAGCCCCTGATCGCCCAGGCCGACGGCACGCTGCTGCTTGAAACCCAGCACCCGCGCTACGCCGAGGCGCGCGCCGCTGTTGCGCCCTTCGCTGAATTGGCGAAAAGCCCCGCCTACCTGCATACCTACCGCGTCACGCCCTTCTCGCTGTGGAGCGCGATTGCCGCCGGGCTGGATGTGGAATCGCTCCTTGCTGCGATGCACGCGCTGGCGCGCTACCCCGTGCCGCCCGAGGCCGAAACCCGGCTGCGCGATCTGGCTGGGCGCTGGGGTCGCTTGCGCCTGGCCGGTGCCGCTGGCGCGCTCGTTCTCACCGGCGATGGCGCGCTGCTGGCCGAGCTGGCGGCCCGCCCCGATATTGCCGCGCTCGTGGGCGAGGCCGCGCCCGCCGGCTATGCCGTGCCCGACGCGCATCGCGGCCTGCTCAAGCAAGCCCTGCTCGCGGCCGGCTGGCCGGTCGATGATGTGGCGGGCTATGTCGAGGGCGAGGCCTTTGCGCTGGCTTTGCGCGAAGATCGTGTGCAATTGCGCGACTACCAGCGCGCCGCCGCCGAGGCCTTCTACGCCGGGGGCGCGGCGCGCGGCGGCTCGGGCGTGGTGGTGCTGCCGCCCGGCGCGGGGAAAACCGTGGTTGGTCTGGCAGCCATGGCGCTGGTCGGCCAATCGACGCTGGTGCTCACCACCAACCGCACCTCGGTAAACCAGTGGCGGCGCGAAATCCTGGCGCGCACAGGGGCGCGGCCCGAGCAGGTGGCCGAGTATACCGGCGGCGCAAAGGGCATCGCGCCAGTCACGCTTTCCACCTACCAGATGCTGACCTACCGCGACGCGGCGGGCGAGCTGCCGCACCTGCGCCTGTTCGACGCGCGCGCGTGGGGCCTGATCATCTACGACGAAGTGCACGCCCTGCCCGCGCCGGTGTTCCGCGCCACCGCCGCCATCCAGGCCCGCCGCCGGCTTGGCCTCACCGCCACGCTGGTGCGCGAAGACGGCCGCGAGGCCGACGTATTTTCGCTGATTGGCCCAAAGAAGTACGAAGCGCCCTGGCGCGAGCTTGAGGCGCGCGGCTGGATCGCCGCAGCCACCTGCGCCGAGGTACGGGTGGGCCTGCCGCCCGCCGAGCGCGAACGCTTTGCCCGCGCCGAGCCACGCGACATGTATCGCATCGCCGCCGAGAACCCGCGCAAGCTGCCGCTGCTGCGCGCCATCATGGCGCGGCACCCGGGCGCGCCCACGCTGATCATCGGGCAGTATCTGGCCCAGCTCGAATATATTGCCGACAATCTGGCCGCGCCGCTGATCAGTGGGAAAATGCCACAGCGCGAGCGCGAGCGCTGGTTCGATCGGTTCCGGCGCGGCGAAGCCCCCGCGCTGGTGATCTCCAAAGTCGGCAACTTCGCGCTCGACCTGCCCGACGCCGAGCTGCTCATTCAGGTGTCGGGCGCGTTTGGCTCGCGCCAGGAAGAAGCCCAGCGCCTGGGCCGCGTGCTGCGCCCCAAGGCCGGCGGCGCGGCGCACTTCTACACCCTCGTCACCCGCGACACGCAGGAGCTGGAGTTTGCCCACAATCGCCAGCTCTTCCTGGCCGAGCAGGGCTACGCCTACTCCATCCTCGACGCCGAGGAGCTAATGGCGGGCGAGTAGGCTTTCGGATAGGGCGCATTCCGTTCTAACGCCGTAACCTCTCCCGGCCAACGAAAAAGACGCGGCTTCCATTTCGGAAAACCGCGTCAGAGACTGGTGGAGCGACGGGGACTCGAACCCCGGACCCTCTGCTTGCAAAGCAGATGCTCTCCCAACTGAGCTACCGCCCCATTGGCTTGCGCCACGCCCGTAGTATAGCCGAAGTCGCGGGGGGGCGCAAGCGCGGGCGCGGTAGTACTTTGCGGCAGGGGTGCGGCTAGTACTGTGGGTTGCGCCAGGGATGACCAATGGCGGATTGCCGTTGCTGCCCACGCGTGCTAGAGTATGCACGTGGGGCGGCAATGTGAATTCCATTTTGAACACCCGAACCACAGGCTGGCGTATCAACGCAATCTTGCTCGCGAAAAATTCAACCCGACATCGCACTTGCGTCGTACTCGACATCGCTGCACTACGCTTTCGCACACATCACACTCGCGTTTTTGCACACGTCGCCACACTTTCGCCGAGCAGTGGGGAACCACATACTACCAGCACGTTGCTCTGTGAAGTTGCACGGTTGGTACGCCAAACAGAAAGACGCCCCGGCATCACGCCGGGGCGTCTTTCTGTTTGGCGCGTTTAGCGCCGTTCCAGCAGCATTGCGGCAAGCTGCGCCAGTATCGGGAATTCTTCGCCCCAGCCCCGCTCTGCGCCTTCCCAGAACTCGGCCAGGGCGCGGCTGCCAGCGCGCTCGTAGGCCAGCGCCTGCGCCAGCATCTCAATGCGGTCGAGCCCTTTGACAAGCCGCGCCTCGGGTGTGGCGGCGCTGGCATATTCTTCCCACAGCGCCAGGTAATTCGCGCCCTGCGGCAGCGCCCCGAACAGCTCATCGGCTGCGCGCCGCTCGGCGGCATGTTTCACATCTGCGCCCAGGAGGCGCCGCGCCGAAGCGGGCAGATCACCCAGCAGCGCCTCGGCCATGTCGTGCACGAGCGCCAGCGCCAGCAGCCGCCCGCGATCCAGGTCGGGCAGCATGTCGCCCACCAGCAGCGCCAGCGCCGCCACGCCAAAAGTGTGCTCGGCCACGCTTTCGGGCTGGGCGACGCCGCGTTGCAGCCATCCGGCGCGCGGCAGCAGCTTGAGCGTTGCAAGGCGGGTGTAGAGTGTGAGCAGGTCGCTTGCTTCGGCCATGGCGCGCTTCCTTTCGCGTAAAGAAGCGCATTATGGCACGCCCGCGCGCCGCATGTCAACGAGCGATTGTAGCAGAACAGGGTCATCTCAACGTTGGAATGAGAACGCGATCAATCCACAGATGAAGCAGATGACACAGATATGAGGTCGCTCATCTGCATAGTTTGCTTGTTCTAAAAATAACTTCTTCGGCGCCGCGTCCTGAGTAAGCCGCAAGGCTGTATCGAAGGGCGCGGCTGGTCAACATATACTTTATGGCACGAGCACGCCATCCCAGGGCGACATGCCGGTATCGGCGGGCGTGCGCCACAGCACGCGCCGCGCCGCCACGTCGTAGCGGGTGACAGTGCCGTGCGAGAAGTTCAGGCCGAACAGCGCGCCGTTTGCCCCCACAACGATGTGGTGCTGGTCGTAGTTCGCGTCGAGCTGGGCGGCGCTGCTGAGCGGCGCGGTAGACAGTAGCTCGATGCCGCCACGCGTGCCATTGCCACGTGGCACGGCCAGCAGCCCGCCTGCCAGCGGCGCGAAATCCCACGGCGCGGGCGCGCTGCCCAGCGCCAGCGTGGTGCTCGCGCCGTCGCGCCGGTTGATCTGCCAGACCATCGGGGTGGTTGAGGGGCTGGCGCGCGTCAGCAGCACGTAGCATGTTGCGCCGTCGGGGCTGAGTGCGAGCCAGCCGCTGCGCGTGGCGTCGGGCTGGGCGAGCTGCTGCGAGCTGGCGGTTCCTTCGCCTGTGCCGATGCTCCACAGACGCGCCTCGGTCGGCGCAAGCGCCAGCAGTGTTGCGCCGTCGGGCGTGAGCGCAAGCGCCTGCGGGGCTGCGCCTAGCGTGAATACATGCGCAACGGCGGGCGCGTCGCCGCCCACATCGAGCGCGAGCACGCCATCGGGCTGCGGCAGGTACAGCCGCCCGCCCGCCGCTTGGAGCGCAATGTTCGCATTTGCGGAAATCTCCTGCGGAGCTTGCCAGCGCCAGCGCACCGCCAGCGTGGCCGGGTCGAGCGCGGCGATGGCGTGCGGCAGGGCGACATACAGCTGCGCGCGCGTTGGGTCGTACACAATTGCGGCGGGCGTTTCGCCAAGTGGGCCGACGGCAAGCTGCGCGCCAGTGGCGGGATCGAGCGCCAGCACCTGCGCGCGGCTGCGCTCGGTGATGAACAGGCGGGCGGGCGGGCTGGCCGCCGTGCGGAATTCGCCCGCGCTAAGCAGCAAAGCAAACACCAGCAGCGCCGCCAGCCCCGCCACAATGCCTAATGCTGGCGCGAACCAGCGCGCCGGGTTTGCGCGCAGGCGCGCGCGCACAGCGGCGCGAACGTCGGGCGTGGGGCCGGCGAGAGCGCGCTCGATGCGTTGCGCGTCGGCGCGGAGGCGCGCAAGCTGCGCGGTGCAGGCGGCGCATGTCAGCAGGTGGGCGCGCACGTCGGCCAGCTCAGCACTGGGCAGCGCGCCGTCGAGATAGGCGGCCAGGCGCGCAGTGTCAGGATGCATTGTCGTTCTCCTCGCCGCCGTAGGCTGCGCGAAAGGCCGCCCGCGCCCGGCTGATACGCATGCGCACGGTGCCCTCGCTTTGGCCGAGCAGGGTGGCGATTTCGGTGTAGGAAAAGCCGCCAACCAGGTGCAGAAGCAGCGGCTCACGCTGATGTACTGGCACACGCGCCAGCGCATCGTTCACATGCAGCGCTTCGATGCTGCTGCGCTCGGGCGCGGCCAGCGGCTGGCCCAGGCTCAGTGGCAGCCAGCTGATCAGGCGGCGCCGTCGCAGCGCCGACACGGCCTGATTGTGCGCAATGCGGTACAGCCAGCCGCGCAGCAGGGCCGGGTCGTCGAGGCTGGCGAGCGCCCGGTAGGCGCGCAGAAATGTTTCTTGCAGCAGATCCTGCGCCTGCTCGTGGCTGCCGACCAGGCCGTGCAGGTAGCGAAACAGCGGCGCCTGAAAGCGCGCAACCAGCAGCTCGAAGGCGTCGGCGTCGCCAACGCGGATGCGCGCCACCAGGGCGGCATCCGCGCTGCGCTCGTCCCGGCTCGCGCTGGCTTCGCTCACGGTGGGCAGCTCCTGTGGGGCGGTTCCGGCAGCTCGGTATCATAGCACGCACGGCTAGCCGTGGCCCAGAAATGCGATCAGCGCGTCGATCTCGGCGTCGCTCAGGCCCAGCTTGGGCATGTACGTGCCGGGCTTCATCGCCGCCGGGTTGGCAAGCCAGCCCCGCAGGAAATCGGCGTCGCTGCGGGGCGTGCTGAGGTCGGGAACGTCGTCGCCGCGGAATGGCCCCGAGCCGGGCAGGGCGGCGTGGCTGTGGCACGAAACGCAGCCTTTAGCGACAAAGAGCGCGCGCCCCTGCGCAACCAGATCGACGGCCGGCGTAGCGGCAGGTGGTGGAACGGTTGCGGGTGGCGCGGCGAATGCCGAGCCTGCCAGCAAGAGCAGGCCGGCTGTGGCGAGGATGGCGCTGATTCGGTACATAGTGGGTGGCCTTTGCGATTAGGACGACGGCGCGGGCGTATGCGATACGCCCGAACACGGTGAAGTACCAGCGTATCGCATACGCGCAAACGACGACCGACGACGAAAATGTGAACCGCAAAGGGCGCAAAGAGCGCAGAGGTTTGCAGGTTAGAAGGTTTGCATGTTGATCGAAAGTCAACATTCAACATTCAAAACGTGCAACCTGCAAACTCGCTCATCCCGCCACCCGCTCGCTCCCGCGAGTGGCGACGGGGCGGGCGCGCCGGCCAAGCAGCAGCGCGCCGAGCGCGGCCAGCAGCAGAGCGACGCCACCCCAGCGCAGCGCAGCGGGGAGCATGCCTGGCGCGGGCGCTGGCGCAGCGGCTGGCGTGGGCGACAGAACCGTCAGCGGCTCGAACTCCGCGCCCTTGCTGCTGGTGCCGTTGGTCTGCACCATGTAGGTGGGCAGTTGGATCGACCAGGCCCAGCGGCCGGCGGCGGGGAAGGTCACGTCGGCGATGAAGTGCCCGGTGCTGCCTTCGGGGCGGGCGGTGAACTCTTGCGCCTTGCCGGCCGCCGCGTCGAGCGGCGTGATGGTGAGCACCGGCACGAGCGTGTTCCCGTCGAGATCGCGGCTGGTGGGGGTGATGCCATGCTGGCGCACGGTGAAGCCGATCTGCTGCGTTTGGCCGGCGCGAACATCGGCTGGCAGCGCGTCGAGCGAGATGATTGCCCAGCCGCCCGCGAATGCCGGCGCCGCGCCCGCGAGGAGTGCGAGCAGGGTGACAGCGAGACATGCCCATGTGCGTTTGCCCATTGTGGTTCTCCTATTGTGTGTGCATCGGCGTGCAACGCTTGCATGCCGCGTGTTCGAATAGCTGGCCAGCTTTCCTGTGATTCTCACGCGCTTGTTATTCATGACGCACGGTCCGGGCAGTTCCTCACGCGCTGTCGAACACCATGTTTGTGTGTTGGCATAGATATACGTATTGCTATTATTTGTAGTAAATGGCGTGTTTGCGAATATGGCATTGGAACGGGATAAAACGCTAGCCGAAACGCAGCAATGCGGCGGAAATGCGGGCGCTTGGTGCGGCGGGAAGATTAACATTTCTTGACAATTCGGTGCGCCTGCCTATAATTGCCCGCCAGCATGGAGCAAACGCATAGACCCGGGCGCGACGCAGTGCAACGCGGTACCACACGGTGTGAGTGGGTGCCGGCCAGCCTGCGTGCGCGCGCCCGAACAATTCGTTTTCCTGCCCGCATCGGCTTCTCCGGTGGCATTCCCCAGCGGGATGCCTTTTTCTCCGGCGTATTTCCCCCTACCCGCAACTTTCCCCGGCCGATCGCGTCTGCGCCCAGCGGTGTGTTCGCTGGCGGCGCACTTTTGTATTGGCTTCGTGAAAGGAAACCTGTGTGAATCGACGCCTCTTGGCTGCGGCGTCGCTGGTGCTGCTGGGCGCTGTTCTGGCGCTGCCGGCCGTTCCTGCGCGCGCGGAAGAGCCGCCGACTGCGCCAACCTACACCGTTTTTGCCACGCGCGAAGGGCTGGTGGGCCACCGTACCGCCAACGGCCACCGCATTCGCCCGCGCGATCGCTTTGTGGCGCTCCCCTCGGCCAGCGTAGTGGCCAGCAATGGCGGAAATGAATTTCAGGTGCGCGTGACATACCGGGGCCGCAGCGTGGTGCTGCCTGTGTGGGATGTTGGCCCCTGGAACACGCGCGACAATTACTGGGCACCGCAGCGCCGCTATGGCGACCTGCCGGTTGGCCGGCCAATGGCGCAGGCCGCCTACCAGGATGGCTACAACGGCGGGCGCGATGAGTTTGGCCGCCGCATTCGGATGCCGAACGGTATTGATATTGCCGACGGCGCATTCTGGGACGACCTGGGGATGAACCAGGCCGACTGGGTGGATGTGACGTTTCTGTGGCTGGGCCAGGATGCCGGCGCGCCGCCACCACCACCGCCGCCGCCCACTGCCGCGCCCGAGCCGGACGCGATTGTGGTGGACGATGGCGCGGCTGGCTACAGCGGCGAGGCGGCGGTGAAGTGGTACAGCGAGGATTGCGGCCAGAACGGCCGGCACGCCTGGACCTACGGCACCGCCGACGCCGCGCAGGGCGAAAATCGGTCGCGCTGGGGTGCGCAGCTGCCGGGCGGCGGCTTCTACGAGGCTTTTGCCTTCATCCCGCCCTGCGGCCAGCCAGCCACGCAAGCCGCACGCTACCATGTGCTGCACGACGGCCAAACAAACGAGGTGGCGGTGAACCAGGCCGCCGCGGCTGGCACCTGGGTGTCGCTGGGTGTGTACCAGGTGAACGACCCAGGGGTGGCGATTGAGCTCACCGACGTGACCGGCGACGACGGCCAGGCCGTGCGCTTCGACGCGATCAAGTGGCGGCCGCGCGCCGACACCGCCGCGCCCGATGCGCGCGTGACCGAGGCCGCGCGCCAGCCCGACGGCAGCGTGCTGGTGCGCTGGGCCGGCAGCGACGACGTGGCCGGCGTGGCGTCCTACGATGTGCAGGCGCGCGCCTTGCCCGACGGCGGGTGGAGCGACTGGCAGACCGGCGCAACCACGCTCGAAGCGGCGTTTGTGCCGCCCGGCCCGGGCAGCTACGCCTTCCGCGCACGCGCCACCGACTGGCTGGGCCACCAGCAGCCCTGGCGCGAGGCCGACGACGCGCAGATCACGATCGCGCCGTAGCGCAACCAATATACACACGAAGGCCGCGCCTGAGCACGCTCAGGCGCGGCCGTTTGCTATGCGGAAAATGGCGACTACCGCTGGTCCAGGCTAATATCGCCGCTGGTCGTCTCGACCGTGAGGGTCGGGCCGCCGCTGCCAATCGTGCCCGTCAGGCTGCGCTGGTCATCTTGCGCGCCGGCCAGCTCGAACTCGTTGCTGATGTCGCCACTGACGGTGCTGGCGTTCAGCGAGAAGCTGCTGTCTTCGGGCATCTTGAGACCCACATCGCCCGAAATCGTCGAAACCTTGCTGTCGCTGCCGGCCCGGAACGCGCCGTCGTAGCTGATTTCGCCGCTGGTGGTGGAAATATCAAGCTGCGAGGCATTGCCATCGCGCACGCTGATATCGCCCGATACGGTGCCGATCTGCAGCTCGCCGCCCACGCCGTCCAGGTTGATCTCGCCGCTGGTCGTGTTCACCGTCGCCCCATCCACGGCGCCATCGCCCAGCTGCACATCGCCGCTGATTGTCTCGACCTGCAAGCGACCATTGATCGAACTCAGGCGTACTTCGCCGCTGGTGGTGTTGACGGTCAGGCCACCATCAAGCTCGTCGGCGTGAATATCGCCGCTGGTGCTTGCAAGCGTGACAGCGCCGGCCAGGCCATTCACATCAATAGTGCCGCTGGTGGTCTGCAACGAAGCATCCGCCGATTTTGGCACGTCGATGCGGTAGGAGATGCCGCGCGAGCAGAAAAAGCAGAACCAGTTGCCGGAGCTTTCGTCGATGCGTATGACATCGCCCATCTGCTCGACATTCACCTGATAGTCGCCGCGCGCGCCGCCGTGCTGAATCGCTTCGATCTTGATCGTATCGCCATCCCAGCTGCGCACTTCAACATCGGAATTGCCGGCCACCAGCTCAAGGTGCTTGCCGGGCAGCTCCTGATCAACCAGCTTATATGTTCCGCCAAACGGCACCGTGCGGCCAAATGCCTGAAAGGCCAGCAGCACCAGCCCAACGACGACCAGCGCAATGCCCAGGCCGGCGTTGCGCCCGCGCCGCAGCGGGGCTGGCGGGTTCTGGTAATAGGGCTCGTTAGGCAGCGTCGGCATGGTGGGGGCGGGTGGCGCGTCGGGCCGGGCCTGGTAGGTTTCCTGATCGGTCATATCGTTATCCCTCGCATGGCTGCGTTCATACGGTTCATCGTTCTGCTGCTAAGACGCTTGCCGGGCGGGCGGTGTTGCGGCACAAAAAAAACGCCCGCCGGGTGGCCCCAGCGAGCGTGTGGCAGGTTTTGTACCAGGGTTTTAGCAGCCTTCGCACGGCCCGAGTGCGGCGGGTGTGTAGCGCGCTTCGATGCTGCTGCCCCAGCTGGCCATGCGCCGGCCAAGCCACGCCAGCGCCGGGTTGTAGAAGTGTGGCGCAGCCGGGCGATAGCTGGCGGCGGCGCGAACGAGCGCGCGCTGGCGTTCGCTGGCCTGCATATCGGCATAGCGCGCGCGGGCGACGGTTTCATCGAGCCAGGTGATCATGGGGTGCTCCTTTCCGGGTGCTATCCAGCGGTTTGGTGTGAAGAAGGTGGTGCGGCATCGCGTAGCTGCTCAAGCAGCGCAAGAAATTCGGCGGTTTCGTCGGCGCTGAGCGCGGCCCAGGGTGCGTAGAACAGCTGGTTGGTGGTGGTTTCGCTCCTGTCGCGCACGGCCTGCCCGGCTGGCGTGAGGTGGTAGCGTTCGCCGTCGCGCGCCAGCCAGCCGCGCTCGGTCAGCTCGGCCAGCCCCTGGTCGTACTCGGCATGTGTGTAGGCGTGGCGCTCCAGCCGCTGCTGAAGCTCGGGCAGGGTGCTGGCTTCGCCCCGCCAGAGCACGGTCAGCATTTCCCACGCGCCGCCATCCACGCCCAGACCCTGCCACGACGCGCGGTGGGCGTCGTCGCGGAAGTAGAACAGATCGGTCAGGTATTGGTCGAGCCGCGCCGCCGCCGACCCGGATGCGCCGGGATCGGTGCGCCGGCTGGCCAGCAGGTCGGGTTTGGCGGCGGGCGCTGGTGCGGCCAGCGCGGACTCGACCAGACGCTGCGCGAGGGCGAGCAGGCGATCCAGGGCGGGAATGGGCGTGTAGCCCGCCAGCGACTGGTGTACCACAGCGAAGCCGCCTTCAAGCGCCGCGCTTCCCCGTTCGGTCAGGTAGTACAGCCCATCCGTCAGGCGCAGCAGCCCGTTTTCGGCCAGCGCATCGAAGTGGCCTTGCAGCACAGCCGCCGAGCCGTAGGGCATCTGGCGGCGCTGCTGCGCAATGCTGATTCCCAGCGGCGCAGCCGATTGCGCGCTCAGCAGAATATGCAGCTTGGGTCCGTCGATGCTGAACTGCGCCTGCGCCTGCTGGAGCGCGTCCAGATAGCGGGTGGCAAGCGTGGCGATGCCGCCCTGCAATGCGGGCATGGCGTCAAACTGTGTTTGCGTGCTCATGGTTCCCTCCTGTGCGCTTGGATAGTCCGAGGTCGGTCGGATTCGTTCCGGTTGCTGAATGACCAGATTGCCTTCGTCGTTCGTCATTCGTCTTTGGTCATGACCAGTATGGGAAAATTTCGCCATTGTAATGACCAGTTCCTATGCTCCATCCCCTGCGCCTACGGTTCTGGCTGCGCAAGAAACTGCTCGACGGCGCGAAAGGTATCGCCCAGGCGCGCGCGGTTGAGCGTGTAGCATTTGGCGATTTCGCGCCGCCGCTCGGTGATGTAGCCGGTGGCGCTGAGCTGGCGCAGGTGGCGCGACGTAGCCGACTGCGTAAGATCCAGCATGGTCATAATGTCCTGCGCGCACAGCTCGTCGTGCTGGGCCAGCAGCGCCAGCACGCGCAGGCGCGTGTCGTCGGTGAGTGCGCCCAGGCGCACCAGCAGGTCGGAGCGGCTGAGCGCCGAGCCGCTGGCGGGCGCGCCGTCGGGCAGGCGCGCGCCAAACACCAGCCACATCACCGGGCGCGCCAGGCATTTGCGCAGGTAGGGGCCAATATGCGCCGACGGCACGAACACGATCTGCTGCGCTTCGGCCACCAGCCGCTCCCACTTTTCGTCGGGTTCCTGCCCAGTCACCAGCCGCACCACTTCGCTGCTGCTCTTGCCCGCCAGGTCGAGCCGCTCAAAGGCCGCGACCGACTCGTGCAGCATCGGCAGCACGCGCTCCCACTCGGCGGCCATGCTGCTGTCCCACAGCTCGCGGATATGGCCGGTCGCAACGCGCTGGAGTGCGGGCGGGTCGCACAGCAGGGCGTGCGCTTCACGCTCAATCGTTTCGTCAATCGTTTCGAAGTGCGCCCGCACGAAATTCAGGTAGGTCTCTGCACTTGAGAGCAATTCGGCATGCGAGATCAGTACGCGCCGCTCGGGGTTGCTGGGCGTAAGCGGGCAGGCGATCTGGGCCAGCAGCCGGTCGCGCAGAATGGCGGGATCGATGCTTCCCAGATTATCGAGATAGGTCGTGAAGCTCGGCCAGCGCTGCACCGGCTGCACCGCGTAGTAGATGCCATCGAACACCAGCCGGTTGCGGTGCAGCTGCGCGCGCGTGAGCTGCGCGGCCGTGCGCGTCACCCACTCGCCCAGGCCCGAAAGCGCCTCGACCGAGTTGATGAATTGCATGCTGGTTAAGATATTTGGCGCGGGTTCGATGCCGAGGCTGAGCTTGGCCTCGGAGCTGCGCCGCATCAGGTCGGCGGTGAGTGTCGCTGGCATTGGTTTCTCGTCTAATGCAATTATCTAAATTACTCACTTAAGTGAATAATTTAGATAGAGTATAGCAAGCGCGATGTCACCTGTCAATAGGTTGGGCAAACGTTTTACATTCGATACATTTCAAAAACGAGTGCCAGAAATTTCACTACCAAGACACCAAGGCACCAAGAGTGTTTCGCGGCTCTTGATGTCCTGGTGTTTTCGTGTTTCTTAGCATAAAAATCGCAATCGCCAAACCCTATTCCCTAACCCCTATCCCCTGCGCTGAAAGCGCAAAGGTTTGCATCTGATTCAGGGCAGTGTTGCGTAATGGAAAAAGCGCAGCAGGGTACGGTATAATGCCGGGTGGGCGCGTTTGCGCCGGGGACGAAACAATGCCGCTGTTGGTCGATGGACATAATTTGATTGGGCAGGTGCCGGGGCTGAGCCTGGCCGACGCCGACGACGAGGCGCAGCTGGTGATGCTGCTGCGGCGTTATAGCACGGCCAAGCGCGGGCGGCAGGTGGTGGTGGTGTTCGACCGGGGGGTGTACGGGCACCCGCAGCAGCTGAATGGCTACGGCATTACATGCCACTTTGCGCGCTCGCCGCAGGATGCCGACGCCGAGCTGATCAAGCGGCTGCGCGCATTAAAGCGCCCGCGCGACTGGACGCTGGTCACTTCCGACCGGGCGATCATTCGCGAGGCAAACGACCGGGGCGTGCGCGTGATTGGCTCGCGCGAGTTTGCCCAGCAGCTTCAGGCCGGCCAGCAGCGCCCGGCCGCCCCTACTGCCGAGGAAAAGCGCGAAAAGCCCCTGAGCGAGGCCGAGGTCGAAGAATGGCTTGAGTTCTTCCGCAAGCGCCCCAAGAAATAGCAACGGGCGGCTGCGCACCACCAGATATCATATAGGCTTACGCACTACGGACTACGCACTTGGCAGTATAGTGCGTAGTCCGTAGTGCGTTCTGTGTTCTCTGTGGCCTGATGTTTTACTTCAGCGCGTCGCAGCGCACCACGCGCTTGCCCGCGTCGGTGTGCAGCTCGTAGCTCTGCCCGCCCGACTGCAGCACAAAGCGATAGCCCGGCGTGACGACTTGTAGCGCCATCTGGTCGGGCGTCGGGCAGCCAAGCGAGCTGTCGTTCCACTCCACCGGCTCGCCACTCAGCACCTGAACCGCCGTTTCATGCACACCAAGATCCTTTGCCAGCGTGGCGCGCGCCAGCGCCAGCATGGCCTGCCCCTGCGCATCAAGCGCGGGCGGGTTGGCCGCGCCCGGCTCGGCGTTGCTGGCGGCGGAAATGGTGGTGGCTTTGCCGTTCGCGCACAGAAGCATCTGCGCGGGCGTCATTCCCGTGTGCACTTCGTACTGCTGCGCCTGGCTATCGGTGGTGAAAACGAGCAAAAAGCCGTCCGTAACGACCTGTGGGTAGAGCATGCCTTCCACCGGACAGCCCAGCGAGCCGTCGGGCCATTCCTGCTTGTTGGCGCTTTGCAGCACAACTTCGTTCAACGGGCGTTTGAGAAAGGCGGCGAGCTGCTGCTGCGCGGCCTGGATTAGCGTGTCGGGCGGGCGCACCGAGGTGCCGCCTGCGCCAACTCCCGGCTTCGGGCCACCCGGCGCGGCGCTGGGCGCGGGCGTGTGGGTTGGCGCGGGCGGGATGGTCGGGGCATCGGTTGGCGCGGCTGCGGGCGCATCGGTTGGCGCGCCGGTAGGCTCGGGCGCGGCCGTGGGCGGCGTGTTCGCGGTGGGCTGGGTGCTCGCTGCTGGCGTGCTGGCCGTGCCACCCGTGGCTGGCGTGCCGCACGCGGCCAGCGCAAATGCGCCCAGCAGCAGCGGCAAGAATATTTTACGCATCGGAAACTCCCTGTTACAATAGCGCGCGTCCGGCTATTGTTCCTAAATGTCTGGTGCGGGCGCTGCGCCCCGCCAGTGTGCATTGTACACAGGAAGGACGTTGCGCGCGCGGCCGCAGTTCCACGCTGCCGAATGCGACTACCATGCGAGAAATTGCACTCGATATTGCGCGCCGCGCTGGCGCTCTGCTCCGCGACGGGCTGCGCCAGGAGCGCAGCATCGACCTGAAAAGCCCCTACGAGCTGGTGACGGATGTCGACCACGCCAGCGAGGCGCTGATTGTCCAGGCGATCCACCAGCATTTTCCCGGCCACGCAATTCTGGCCGAAGAAAGCGGCGGCGCGATGGGCATCGACCGGCCCACATGGCTGATCGACCCGGTGGACGGCACAAATAACTACGCGCACGGCTTCCCCTACTTTGCGGTGTCGATCGCGCTGTGGGAAGACGACCAGCCGCGCCTGGGCGTGATCTACGACCCGCTGCGCGACGAGATGTTCGCCGCCGAGGCGGGCGCGGGCGCGACATGCAACGACCAGCCAATTCGCGTGTCGCGGGTGGCGACGCTGGCGGGCGCGCTGGCCTCGACCGGTTTCCCCTACGACTTCGGCTCGCGCGCGGACAACAACCTGGCCGATTTTGCGCGCGTGCAGGCGCGCTGCCAGGGCGTGCGCCGCGCCGGTGCCGCCGCGCTCGACCTTTGCTACGTGGCGATGGGCCGGCTCGACGCGCACTGGGAGATCGGGCTGAAGCCGTGGGACACTGGCGCGGCGGCGCTGATTGTGCGCGAGGCCGGTGGCCGCCTGACCGACACCCAGGGCGGCGCGTGGTCGCTGTGGAGCAAAACCGCGCTGGCCTCGAACGGCCTGATCCACGACGAGCTGATTGGCGTGCTGGGCGGCGAGTGATTTTCGATTGCCGATTGACGATTTACGATTGGGGCGACCGACCCTTCGACAAGCTCAGGGCAGGCGAAGGACGAACGGAATAGTTCACCACGGAGGCACGGAGAGTTTGCGATTTTGAGGTTGCAAGTTCGCAGGTTTGCAAGTTACCTGAAACTCAACACTCAACACTCAACATTCAAAACTGCCGACCAGATAAATGAACCGCAAAGGGCGCAGAGGTCGCAAAGGTGTATAAGGTTGAGGCCCAATGCCAAAACCCCAGACCCTAGACCCTCACGCGGTTGCAAGTTACTGAAACTCAACACTCAACATTCAAAACTGCCGACCAGATAAATGAACCGCAAAGGGCGCAGAGGTCGCAAAGGTGTATAAGGTTGAGGCCCAATCCCAAAACCCCAGACCCTAAACCCTTGTGTGGTTGCAAGTTACTGAAACTCAACACTCAACACTCAAAACTGCCAACTGCCAACTGCCAACTGCATACTGTCGGTTCCCGGTTCTCACCTAGCGGAATGTTCCCATGGCCTATTACCTCGAAGATCAGATCGAAGGGCCAGCGCTTGGCGAGCGGCGCCCAACGATCAACGAATATTTTCTTTCTTCCTACAGCATGGCCGTGTACGACGGCTGTGAGTTCGGCTGCCCGTACTGCGATGGCTGGGCCGCGCGGCTGCGCCCATTCAACGAGACGGTGCGGATCGATACCGACCTGCCGCTGCTGGCCGAGAAAGAGCTGGAAAACGTCGATCGCGGCGACCTGATTGGCATCACCGCGCTGACCGACCCCTACCAGCCTGCCGAGGCGAGCTACCGCCTGACGCGGCAGTTGCTCCAGCGCATGGCCGACCGGGGTCAGCCCTGTTTGATCCTGACCAAGAGTCACACAATCCTTGAAGATCTGGTGCTGCTGGAGCGGATCAACAAGCAGAGCCTGGCGATTGTCATGTTCACGCTGCTGACGACCGATCCCTATCTTTCGGCCAAGCTCGAAGACAAAGCCCCCGCGCCCGCGCTGCGCCTGGACGCGATTGCCGAGCTGAAGCGCGCCGGCATCCCGGTGGGCGTGGCCTACCTGCCGGTCATTCCCTACGTCACCGACACCGACTACATGCTCAGCACGACGCTCCATTCCGTGCGCGATGCCGGCGCGGATTTCGTGGTGTGGGATTTTCTGAACATCCCGAGCGAGCGCCATCGCGCGCGCATTGGCGAGATGCTGGCGCGCATTGGCAGCTACCCGCCGAGCTACTACCGCGACCTGTATGGCACGCAGCCGCTGCCCGACGCCAGCTACCGCGCTAACCGCGACCGCGAGCTGCTGGCGCGCTGCGACACGCTCAACCTGCCGGTGCGCGCGCCCTATTCGCTCTACGCTGGCAAGCTGCGCCCGCAGAACGAAGCCGCGCTGCTGCTCAAGCACACCGCCTTCCGCGATGCCGTGCAGGGGCGCGTGCATATGGCCCGCCTCAACCGCGACCTGGCGAATCGCGTGTATCGCGGCGACGCCACCGAGGCGCAGTTGCGCGAAAGCCCACTCTACGCAACGCTGCGCGACATTCTTGGCCGAACGACATAAAGCGTAAGAGCGCAGAGCGTTTCATCTGTGCAATCTGCGAAATCTGCCGATGCTCTTTCTTCCTGAATCCTGTCTTCTGACTCCTGACTCCTGACCACAGAGGGGGCGACAATGCGGTTGCTGCTGCGAATTCTGCGCTGGGTGCTGGTTGTGCTGGTGGTGCTGCTGCTCCTCGTCGGCGGCGGGGGCTACCTGTGGCTGCGCGGCGCGTTGCCGCAAACCACGGGCAGCATCAAGGTGCAGGGGCTGAGCGCGCCGGTTGAGATCGTGCGCGACTCCGACGCCGTGCCGCATATTCGCGCGCAAAGCGAAACCGACGCCTTGTTCGGCCTGGGCTATGTGCACGCGCAGGATCGCCTGTGGCAGATGGAATTCCAGCGCCGCATCGGCAACGCCCGCCTGTCCGAGTTCGCCGGCCCCTCGCAGCTCGACACCGACAAGTTCCTGCGCACGCTGGGCGTGGCACGCGCCGCCAAAACCGCCTGGGCCAGCATGAGCCCCGAGGCGCGCACGCTGATTGAGGCCTATGTGGCGGGCGTGAACGCCTTTGTGAGCACACACAGCGGCCGCGAGCTGCCCGTCGAGTTCACCATCCTCGGCATCACCCCCGAGCCCTGGCGGCCGGAAGACGTGCTGGCCTGGAGCAAGATGATGTCGTGGGATCTGGGCGGCAACTGGAGCAACGAGCTGATGTTCGCCCACCTTGCCACCAAGCTTGGCCCCGAAAAGGCCGCCGCGCTCATGCCCGCCTACACCGCCGACGGCCCGCTGATCCTGCCGGGGGGGAGTGCAAGCAATCCACTATCCTCGCCTCGTAAGGGTGAAGCATTCGCCACAACAAGCACAGTGCTTGCGAACGCCGCCGCGGAATCCTCGCCTGGTAAGGGGGAAGCATTCGCCACAACAAGCACAGTGCTTGCGAACGCCGCCGAGGGATCCTCGCCTCGTAAGGGGGAAGCATTCGCCACAACAAGCACAGTGCTTGCGAACGCCGCCGCGAATGCTTCCCCCCTCTTGGCCATCAACCGCACCCTGAAAAACGAACTCGACCTGGGCGGCACGATGGTGGGCAGCAACAACTGGGTGATCGGCGGGGCGCGCACCACCACGGGCAAGCCGCTGCTGGCGAACGACCCGCACCTCGGCGCGCGCATCCCCTCGATCTGGTATCTCGCGCACATCACCGGCGGCAAGCTCGACGCAATTGGCGCGACCTTGCCCGGCGTGCCCGGCATCGTGATCGGCCACAACCAGCGCATCGCCTGGGGCGTGACGAACACCGGGCCGGATGTGCAGGATCTGTTCGTCGAGCATGTCAACGACCAGAATCAGGCCGAGTATAAAGGCGCGTGGGAACCGCTGCAGATCATCCCCGAGACGATCAAAGTCAAAGGCCAGCCCGACGTCACCCTGCAGGTGCGCGTGTCGCGCCATGGCCCGCTGATCTCGGATGTGATCGACGGCACCGGCCAGCCGCTGGCCTTCCGCTGGACCGCGCTCGACCCCGAGGATCGCACCTTTGAGGCATTCCTGAACATCGACATGGCGCAGAGCTGGGATGAGTTCACTGGCGCGTTGCAGGTGTATGGCGCGCCCATGCAGAATTTCGTGTACGCCGACGTGGATGGCAATATCGGCTACTACGCGCCGGGCAAGCTGCCCATCCGCGCCGGCGGCGATGGCCGCGCGCCCGCCGAGG
Organism: Kouleothrix sp. 19917; assembly: GCF_057073505.1. Lineage (NCBI taxonomy): Bacteria > Bacillati > Chloroflexota > Chloroflexia > Chloroflexales > Roseiflexaceae > Kouleothrix > Kouleothrix sp. 19917. The sequence goes on along the minus strand of NZ_CP097099.1, from coordinate 4,555,006 downwards.
GCTGGACGGGCGCAAACGACTGGACTGGCTATGTGCCGTTTGCCGAGCTGCCGCACGCCTTCAACCCGCCGCAAGGCTACATCGCCACCGCGAATAATAAAGTGGTGGACGACAGCTACCCGTATCTGATCAGCAGTGACTGGGCCGCGCCCTACCGCGCCCAACGGATTGTCGAGCTGATCGAAGCCAAGCCCAGGCTCGCCCCCGACGACATCGCGGCCATGCAGGCCGACCAACGCTCGGCGCTGGCGCGCGCGGTGCTGCCCGCCATGCTCGCCACGCCGCCCGCAAACGACCGGCAGAAGCAGGCGCTGGCGCTGCTGCGCGACTGGGATGGCACCACCAGCGGCGATAGCGCGGCGGCGGCGGTGTTCCAGGCCTGGTATCAGGAAGTGCCGGCGCGCGTCTTCCAGGATGAAGTTGGCGGCGAAATCTGGGACGATTATTCCGACGAGCGCAACTACCACGCGATTATTCTGCCCACGCTGCTGCAAAACGCCAACGACCCCTGGTGCGACGACGTGACAACCCCGGCGAAGGAAGATTGCCCCACGCAGCTTGCCCGCGCGCTCGACGACGGGCTGGCGCGCATGGCGCAGGTGCAGGGCAGCGATGACATGACGCGCTGGCGCTGGGATGCCGCCCACCACACCTTGTTCCCGCACAACGTCTTCGACGGCGTGGGCGCGCTCAAGCCGGTCTTCAGCCGCAGCGTGCCGAATGGCGGCGATGGCTTCACCGTCGATGTTGCGCCGATCGCGCAGGGCAATGTGTATAACCAGACGCACGTGCCGTCCTATCGCGAGATCATCGACCTGAGCGCGCTCGATTCGTCGCGCTTCATGCACACGGTTGGGCAGTCGGGCTATGTGCTCAGCGGCCACTACGCCGACCTGATCGCGCGCTGGCAGCGGGTGGAGTACCTGCCCATGCGCTTTGCGCAAAGTAGCGTCGATGCGGCTGCTGCAGACCAGCTGACGCTGACGCCATGACGGAGGGGATGGGGGATGGGAGTTGGGGAATGGATGATGTTGCTTGTAGTGTTTATGGGGGCAGCACAGACCATGGCTGCTCCGTAACGAAGGGGCCAATCCTCGCAGGGGGACTGTGACACCAGCCTTAGCCTTAATTCCCCAGGTGAACGCATCCGTAACGAAGGGGCCAATCCTCGCAGGGGGACTGTGACCTCCTGCGGCGATGCTCGGGTCGTTTTGCGCGATCAGGTAACGAAGGGGCCAATCCTCGCAGGGGGACTGTGACGTAGCGACAGCTTCCCGTCGAATAGATTAGAATGGCCAGGTAACGAAGGGGCCAATCCTCGCAGGGGGACTGTGACACCAGCCTTAGCCTTAATTCCCCAGGTGAACGCATCCGTAACGAAGGGGCCAATCCTCGCAGGGGGACTGTGACCTCCTGCGGCGATGCTCGGGTCGTTTTGCGCGATCAGGTAACGAAGGGGCCAATCCTCGCAGGGGTTCGCGCTGACACGTAGGTCAGCGCGGACAGGGACGCGCACGAATTCGTGGGAAAAGAATGTCAGGGCGAACCTGCGTGTTCGCCCGTGGTGGCCAATCCTCGCAGGGGTTCGCGCTGACACGTAGGTCAGCGCGGACAGGGACGCGCACGAATTCGTGGGAAAAGAATGTCAGGGCGAACCTGCGTGTTCGCCCGTGGTGGCCAATCCTCGCAGGGGCACGCGCTGACGCGCTCACACATAGGTCGGCGCGCACGGTCAGCGCGGACAGGGTGACCCGCACGAATTTTGGGAAAAGAATGTCAGGGCGAACCTGCGTGTTCGCCCGTGGTAGCCAATTCTCGCAGGGGCACGCGCTGACGCACTCACACATAGGTCGGCGCGCACGGTCAGCGCGGACAGGGACGCGCACGAATTCGTGGGAAAAGAATGTCAGGGCGAACCTGTGTGTTCGCCCGTGCTGGCCAATCCTCGCAGGGGTGTGCGCTGACGCACTCACACATAGGTCGGCGCGCACGGTCAGCGCGGACAGGGTGACCCGCACGAATTTTGGGAAAAGAATGTCAGGGCGAACCTGCGTGTTCGCCCGTGGTGGGCAATCTTTGGGAACTATGGCTGCGGCGCAAGTGCCCCGCGTGCAGCGTGGGAACTGCATTCAACCCCTGCGAACGACCTTGTGACCACTATGGCTAACCATGTGAGCCTCGCGGCTGAACGGAGAAACTCTGCACACGACGCGGCACGCCTTCCAGACGGCCACATGACCCTCTCGAATGAGCATTCGAACCCTGCGAGCAAGCATGCAAGCTTCACGAACAACCGCATGACTCCTCCAAATGACTATTCGACCTCTGCGAACAAACTCATAACCTCTGCGGCTGGCCGCAGACCACTTCGGAACGACTGCCAAGCGCTCATGAACAAGCGCCAAGTACTCATGAGTAACTGACGAGCACTCGGGAGTAAGTGCAGAGCACTCATGAGTAAGTGCAAGGCGCTCGGGAGTAAGTGCAGAGCACTCATGAGTAAGCGCAAGGCGCTCGGGAGTAAGCGCAGAGCACTCGGGAGTAAGCGCAGAGCACCCGTGAACGACTGTTTGTGCTTTTGTGCGAGGGCTGCGCGGCAATAGAGTGCGCGTCAGCTTGAATGCTTTCATACACAACGATACTTTCATCGTTCGTTGCCAGCTTTTTGGCACAACGGAGGCATGACAGACAAACGCTGAAGATGCCGACTACATCAAATTTGGGGTTCGGGGCGATAGCCCCGACCGGGGTGCTGGGGTGGGAACCCCAGCGGCCTTGCGGCCTGAGCAAGCTGGCTTGAAACTGGCACTGGCCCACAGATAAAAACAGCGGCCCTGCGGCCCGAGCAAGCTGGCTTGAAACTGGCACTGCTTGCGACCTGAGCAAGCTGGCTTGAAACTGGCACTGGCCCACAGATAAAAACAGCGGCCCTGCGGCCCGAGCAAGCTGGCTTGAAACTGGCACTGCGCTTCACTGTGAGAACAAAGCCCTGCCGACAGGCAAGCCCTGCGGCCCAAGCCAAACAAGCCACTGCTCCGCAGGTAAAAGCAGCCTGCGCAAGCAGCACGCCCATGTGCTATAGTGCCGAGAATGAACTGAGCGTGCCACGGAGGCAGCGCTGCCTCGGGCCGCGAAAGGAGCGAGAGTGGAGCAGATTGCTTTTTCGATCCAGCTCGATGCTGTCGTAACACTGGATCGCCCGGATGCATCGGGCGCGCGCTGGCCGGACAGCGCCGAGGGCATCCTGAGCGCCGCGTGGGTGCCGGTGCAGGGCGGCGAGTCCCGCGCGCACCAGGTGTATCGTGGCCCGCTAACCTTGCAGGCCGAAGATTACTCGCGCGGCGAGCTTACCAGCGTGCGCTACCGCTATGTGCTGGAAGGCGTGGCATTGCAGCGCGCCAAAACCCGCACCCTGGCGCTGCTTGCCTACTTGCAGGACACTGGCTGGAACGTAGGGGCAATTGTGGCAGCAGTCCAGCAGGGCGCGCTGGTCGATCGCGATGGCGTGCGCACGCGCCTGGTGTGGGCCGTGCAGGTGCAGTACCGCAGCGGCAGCGCCGAAGACTCCCCACGCGCCGGCACATTCCCGACCGTGCTGCTGAGCGAGCGTGTGGAGCGTTCGGCGCGGTCACCTGCAGGCGCGGTGTAGCGTGCTTCTGATGTATGCGGAGAGCCACCATTACGCTGGAAAATAAATTTCCCTGTACTCAGCTTTCAGGAAGCTCAAGCCAGTTTTCCTTCAATCTGGTAGCCAGAGTAGCTTCCTGGAAGCTTGCCCGTTGTATACACGAACTTTCTTGCCAGAGTACTATGCTGACTCCTGACTCCTGACTCGTGACTCCTGCCGTAGACATAAGCAAATTGTTAGGTCTGTTGGCGAACCTGGGCGGTATAATGCATGGGAGCGTTTCTGCACAGGAGGTCGATATGAGCACTGCATTCAACTCGCGTCTTCCGTTGCTCGCCATGAGCGTGCTGGTGATTGCGATCACCGCCTTCTACCTCGCAAATGTGGTTATTCCCCTGCAAACGCATCGTATCGGCGTGTCGGTGGCGGCCAGCGCCGACGGGCCGCGCGCCGACGGAGGGGCCGATACCATTGGCGAAGGCCTGGGCTCGCAGGCGGGCGGCTGGAGCGCGCTGGCAATGGCGTTTCTGGCGCTGCCTGCGGCGGTGGGCCTGGCGTTTGCCGCTTCCAATGCGCGGCTGCCGCTTTCGCGCGCCGAGCGGCTTGTGTGGCTGCTGATCAGCATCGCCAGCCTGACGCTGTTTTTCCTGACGGCCACAGCAGCGAATGTGTTTTTCGAGGATTTGCTGGGCTAGGCAACAATTAGGCATGCAGAAGGGCGCGGCAAACGCTTGCCGCGCCCTTTGCTGTTTTCTCGCGCCGCTTCTAGCCGCGCTTGCTGCCCTTGACATGCAGGCCCGGCTCGGCCTGGGGCGCGGGCGTGGGGGCATTGCTGCCCGCGCCGCCGAACAGGCCGCCCAGCCCGCCGCCGGCCGGGAAGCCGCCGCCCTGCTGATTCTGCCCGCCCAGCACGCGGCTGGCCATGTACGCGGCCACGCCAGCCATCGCCAGCTTGCCCAGTGTGCTGCCCAGCGGCGAGCCCTGGCCGAAAATCTTGTCGAACAGGTCGGGGTCCTGCTGCTCGGCCTGGTGGGCCATGCGCCCAATGTTGCTCGGGTCGGCGGCCTGCGAGGGGTCGTCGTGCTGGTAGCCGTCGAAGGGGCTGTTCGGGTCGTTGTGCGCCTGCTTGTACTGATCGGCGAGCTTGGCGCGCTCTTCGGCCGAAAGCTGGTCGAGCGCGGAACTGTGCGCGTCGGCGGCCATGTCGGCAGGGGCATTGCGCATCATCTCGCGGTAGCGGCGGGCCGCCTCGGCGTCGGAAATGCTGCCCGGGTCGTCCTGGTAGCAGGGCCAACGCATTACAAATGTTCTACAGACGTGGCTCAACCTGAAGCACTTTCATCGCATAGGCATCGTCCCAAGTCGCACGCAGCCGCTTCTGACGTACACTCGCCTTCAACGTCGTTTCCTCGCGCAGCAGGTTCAACACCAAGTGCCGAATAATTGCCAGATTATGCGCTGAGTGACCAATTCGCGCGCGGCTGTCATCGGCGGCAAACACCACATCCAGCACCCAATGCAGCCGGTTTTCGATCCCCCAATGCTGCCGAATGGCGTCTGCAACCCGCTCGGCTCCCAGCGGCAAACTTGATATGTACGAATGTGTCTCCTCGCTCGTCACACCATCACACGTGCGCGTCGAATGCACCCTTACAACCGAGCGCAACTGCGACCAGCGCGCGCGGTCGACGATGCTCTCCACTTGGTCACAGCTGCGATATTCGCGCCGTTCGCTCCGTCCGTGACCTTCCATTGTGATGATGCATCGATCCAGGTGTTCCTCTTCAATCGGCTCGGCAAAGATGCGTGCAATGTCGCGCGCCAGTTGCGGCTGGTTGTCTTTACACGCCAGCACATAGTCACCACCCTGCGCCACAATCTGTTCGGCAATCGCCACCTGGCAGCCCATCGCATCAATCGTCACGATGCAATCGTTGATGTCGAGCAGCGAGAGCAGCAGCGGGATGGCGGTGATCTCATTCGATTTGCTGTTCACGCGAACCTGACCGAGAACCAGGTGATTGGCCGCCGAGAACGCGCTGACGATATGCAGTGGCGACAGGTCGATCGCACGGTCGTGGGTACGACGTTCGGTTTTGCCGTCAATCGCAATCACATCGCCGGGCAGTTTGGCACGAATGGTGTCGACCCAGGCGAGAAAGGCGGATTGGAACGCGGTGGGATTAAGACGCGCAAAGACACGGGCGAAGGTGTCGTGCGACGGAATGCCAGCGGGCAACTCGAGAAACTGCTCCAGCAAGGCGTGTTTGGCGTGGCCATAGGCTTCGATGTCGGTCCAGCCATCAGCACTGCTCAAAACCGCGCAAATGGCAATCGAGATGATGTCGATCAGTTTGTGGTGTTTACAGCGGTCGATACGCGGGTCGGGCAGATCGCCAAAATGGCGAGAAAGCGACGTCGGTAATTCCACCACACACCTCCTGCTGCTGGAAACCATTCAGAGAGGTGATTATAGCATCAGAAACGCGATGGCGAGTTGCTCACTCTGATGCACGAGTGCACGAAAAACAGCATAAAGAACCACATTGCTTTGTTTCGCCCATACTGAAAGCGTTTGACAGACAAAACGTCGTTTTATGCTTCATTCATAATGCGTTGGCCCTGGTCCTGGTAGCGCCGCAGGAAGTCGGCCGCATCTTGCTGCTGCTGCGGGCTGCCGCCCAACATTTCCTGAAGTCGGTCAAGCGCCATAGCTGTGCCTCCTTAAAAGAATATACTTTTCTGGCACTGCCAGAGCTACGGCTCTGGCAGTGCCAGAAAAGGGTTCTTTGTGGGGGCGGCTTCGCCGCCCCCACACCCCCACCGAACGGTAAAGTTCGAAAACTATACGAAACAAAGAAAGAAAATACTTCTGCTACACGGCAGGCAACTTGCGTGCCATTGCGTCGGCACGCTCAACCGGGCCGGGCGTCCACACGCCGTGCTTCAGCAAGGCGCGCATCTGCTCGCAGGCAGGTTCGATGTCGATGCCCTGCTGGCGCAGCCATTCCGCATTATAGTAGGTGTCGCGATACAGCTCGCCCGCGTCGCAGCCCAGCATCACCAGCGCGCCCGCCTCGCCGCGCGCGGCCATGTCGGCAATCAGGCAGCACGCGCCAAAGAAGATCGTGCCGGTCGAGCCGCCGTAGCGCCGGCCCACCAGCGATTCCAGCACATGAATCGCCGCGTAAGAAGCCACATTTGGCACGCGAATCATATGATCGACCAGCTCGGGCATGAATGAGGGCTCGACCTGCGGGCGGCCAATGCCTTCGACGCCCGAGCCACCGGGCGGGCTTGCGCCAGCTTCGCCGGTGCGAAAATATTCGTAAAAGACCGAGCGCTCGGGATCGACCACGCAGACCTCGGTGGTGTAGCTGCGGTAGCGGATGTAGCGCCCAAACGTCGCGGCGGTGCCACCGGTGCCCGCGCCACACACGATCCAGCGCGGGCAGGGGTGCGCTTCGTCGGCGAGCTGCTTGAACACCGACTCGGCAATATTATTGTTGCCACGCCAGTCGGTGGCGCGCTCGGCAAACGTAAACTGATCCATGAAATGCCCGCCCAGCTCGGCGGCCAGCGCGCGGGCGTGCGCGCGATCCTGGCGCGGGTCGTCCACCAGCACGCACTCGCCGCCGTATTGCGTGATGCGGCGCAGCTTCTCGGGCGAGGTGCTGCGCGCCACCACCGCAATAAAGCGCAGGCCCAGCAGGCGCGCATAGTAGGCCTCGGAGATGGCGGTGCTGCCGGACGACGCCTCGATCACCGGCGTGTCGCGCGTGATCCAGCCGTTGCAGAGCGCGTACAGGAAGAGCGAGCGCGCCAGGCGGTGCTTCAGGCTGCCAGTCACATGGGTCGATTCGTCTTTGATGTAGAGCTTGATCTGCGGCAGCGCATGCAGCGGCACCGGCACGAGGTGCGTGTCGGCCGAGCGCGTGAAGTCGGCGTTGATTGCCGCAATCGCATCACGGAGCCATGGGTCGGGCATAGCGGTGCCTCCCGGCGCAGCATGTGGATGTGACGCTATGGTACTGCCGGGGGCGGCTTTTGGCAAGCCGGAGCGGGCGCATACTTGCGCCCGCTCCAGTTGGGGAGTGTTTGCATAAACCACCAAGGCACCAAGGCACCAAGAATCTTTATTTCGAGTACCTGCTAAATCTTGGTGTCTTCGTGTCTTGGTGGTTATTGGTAACTCCAAAAGCTGCTGGTCGAAGCAGCTCTTACTGGCGGCCGGGCGGGATGTGCAGCGCCAGCAGCTGGCCGCCTTCCACCAGCTCGGCGTCGCCGGCGCTGTAGTGCGCCTGCACGTCGAACAGGTACCAGCCCTCGCCCAGGATGCCCGACGCGTCGATCACACCCGAGGACTCTTCGTCGATGGTCAGGAAGTTTGGCGCGCCCGGCAGAAAGCGCGCGGGGTCGTGCTGCGCGATCTCGGCCAGCGTGTCGTTCCTGATGCTGTAGCGCCGCAGCTTCGCCAGGTAGTCGTTGCCGCCCGGGTCTTCCTGAATAATGATCTGGCCGCGCTCGCTGATGGTCAGGTTGTCCATCATCTTCTGGCCTTCGCTGCCGTCGAGCAGCATGGCGATGGTGCCGCCACGCTCGGGCTGCTCAGCATCCACGAAGCGCAGGCGCCACAGGCGGCTGTTGCCGGTGAAGCTGGCGGTGGTGACGAAGTAGAAGTCGTTCGGGTGCTTGGGGTCCCACGCGCCATCTTCAGGGCGCTGGAAGGCCGTTACGCCGGCAGCGACGCTCATGCTTTCAAGCTGCGCGCCAGTTTTGTTTTCGACATTGCCCAGGCTGGCAAGCGTAAACGCCGTGCCCGAGGGGATGCCGCTGGCGGCGTTTTCGGCAGGGAAGCCGCTTACGGCCAGGCCAAACAGCGAGCCATTCGTCAGGCCCGCGCGCTCGATCGGGCTGCCGCTGTTGCTTTTCGTGCCGACATAGATGTAGATCTGGCCGCCGTTGCTGTCGTCGGTGCCGACGACCACGGTCTTGTCGCCGCTTTCGGGGTTCGCCAGCGAGTTCTCGCGGCTGAACTTGCCCAGGCGCGGCAGCTCGTAGCTGGTGCCGTTCATCAGGTGGGCGAAGGCGCGGCCCTCGGCCCCCGCTTCCTCGCCATCCATGAAGATGCGCCCGTTGTAGCCGCGCCCATCGTCATAAAATGCCGATTTCGCGGGCAGGTCGGCCGAGCACAGGCGGTTCAGCGCGATGCCCTTGGCCGGGGCGTTGTAGCTGCTGCTGGCGGTGCTCCAGGTTGCGATTTGCTGGATGAGGTCTTCGCCGTGCAGCACCGTCAGGTCTCGCTTGCGAATCGTCCATTTCGAAACGAACGAGCCGGCAGCGCCGTGCGCGCGCACAACGCCGGCGGTGTTGCCAAGCTCGTGGTGCATCAGCACGGTGAAGGTGCCGTCGCCATTGTCGAACGCGCCCAGGCCGTCGGGGATGCCGACCATGCGGTAGGGCGTGCCGTCGGGCTTGGCGTTGACCGAGTCGCCGACGGTCAGGATCGATTTGGTGGCGACGCCGGGCTCGGTTGGCACAACATAGGGCGTGGTGCTGGTGCTTGGCCCGACTGGGCCACCGACACTGGCCGCGCCAGCCGTGCCGATTGCCAGCGCGGCCAGCGCAGCAGCGGCAGTTGATGCCAGCGATTTTGGCAGGCGAATCATGGGCAAACTCCTCCTTCAGTGGTGGTTGGCGGCCCGGCATGGGCACGCATCGCAGCCATGCCTCAGGCAATGTGGATGTATCAAGACTAGCCGCCGCACATCAATGGCAAGTTAGCGGCATGTTAAATTCTGTGATCGAAATCGCGAACGAAGTTGCGCCATGCAAACGACCGTTGCTGGCAGGGCGTGCTATAATAGGTGCCTGTCAACATAAGGTATGGGCGAATGAATCAGTATGACGACCTGCCCACCAGTTACATGGTTGGGCATATTCTTATTCAGCCGAATATCACGCTCGCGCCAATGGTGGGCGTGACGGACAGCGTGTTCCGGCGCATGATCCTCGGGCAGGGCGGCTGCGGCCTGGTGAGCAGCGAGATGACCAACGCCGCCAGCGTCAGCGCGCGCGCGATCAAGCATCATCACCAGCTCGATTTTCTGCCCGAAGAGCGGCCGATCACCATGCAGCTCAGCGGCAACGAGCCCGAGCTGGTGGCCAACGCCGCCCGCATGGTCGAGCAGCTTGGCGCCGATATTCTCGACATCAACTGCGGCTGTCCCTCGCCCAAGGTCACGGGCGGCGGGCATGGCTCGGCGCTGCTGCGCGACCTGCCGAAGATGGAGCGGCTGCTGCGCGCCGTGAAGGCGGCGGTGCAGATCCCGGTGACGCTGAAGTTCCGCTCGGGCTGGGACGAAACCAGCCTGAACTACCTCGACACGGCGCGCATGGCCGAGTCGGTTGGCGTGGCCGCGCTGGCGCTGCACGCCCGCACGCGCGCGCAGGCCTACAGCGGGCTGGCGAACTGGGACCATATTGCCGAAGTGAAGCAGGTGGTGGGCATTCCCGTCATTGGCAATGGCGACGCGCGCGAGCCAGCCGAGGCGCTGGCCAAGCTGCGCGCCAGCGGCGCGGACGGCGTGATGATCGGGCGCGGCGCAATGAGCAACCCGTGGATCTTCCAGCAGATTGCGCAGGTGCGGCGCGGCGAGCTGCCCTTCGAGCCCAGCCCCGCCGACAAGCGTGCCTGGCTGCTGCGCTACCTGGCGATCTGCCAGGAAGACATGGGCGAGCGGCTGGCGCTGAACAAGCTGAAACAGCTGATCGGGCAGTTTTCGGTGGCGCTTCCCGGCAGCGCGGTTTTGCGCTCGGCGGTGCAGCGCTCGGCAACACCCGACGAAGCGCGCGAGCATATCGAGCGCTTCTTCGCACCGTATCTGGAGCTTGTCGCCGTCTGAACCGGCGGACAATGGCCCGATCGCTCAGTGGCGCGCGATCGTTATACCCAGGCGCGTACCGGCATCGTGTCGCTGCCCGCCCGTCACCTTGCACATGCGGAATGGGAGGTAGGTGATGGAAGCGATTCGTGTGCTTCATTATGGCCTTGGCGCGATTGGCAGCGCGGTGGCGCTGCTGACCGCCACGCAGCGCGGCCTTGAGCTGGTGGGCGGCATCGACCACGACCCGCAGAAGATTGGCCGCGACCTGGGCGACGTGATCGGGCTGGGCGAGCCGCTTGGCGTGGCTGTCTCGGGTGATGCAAACGAGGCGCTGCGCCATGCCCAGCCGCATCTGGTTATTCACGCCACCGGCCCGCGCTTCCACAACGTCTACCCCCAGCTGCGGGCCTGCCTGAACGCCCGCGCCAATGTCATTTCCACCTGCGAAGAGCTGGTTTACCCCTTTGGCAAAGAGCCAGCCGCCGCCCAGGAGCTGCACCGCGCCGCAACACAGGCGGGCGCAACCGTAGTGGGCGCGGGCGTCAACCCCGGCTTTGTGATGGACCTGCTGCCGCTGATGCTGACCGCGCCGTGCGTGAACGTCAAGCGCATCAGCGTCACGCGCGTGATCGACGCGACCAAGCGCCGGGTGGGCGTGCACCAGCGCATTGGCGCGGGCCTGTCGCTCGACCAGTTTCGCGAGCATGTGGCGCGCGGCGATGTGCGCCACGTTGGCCTGCCCGAGTCGATTGGGCTGATTGCCGATGGGCTGGGGTGGCAGCTCTACCGCATCACCGAGCAGATCGACCCGATTCTTGCCAGCGAGTGGCTGACGACGCCCTACGGCACGATTGCGCCGGGGCAGGTGGCCGGTGTGCGCCAGAATGCGCGCGGCTGGATGCACGGGCGCGACGTGATCTCGCTGACGTGGGAGCAGGCGGTTGGCTCGCGCAAGGCCCACGACGCGATCTATATTGATGCGACGCCGCCGCTGGATGTGCTCATTCAGGGGGGATTGCACGGCGAGCATGCCACCGCCGCGCTGATCGTGCACGCCATTCCGCAGGTGCTGGCCGCCGCGCCGGGCCTGATGACGGTGCTGGATCTGCCGACGCCGCATTTCCGCCCGCGCGCCGAGCCGCTGCGCGCCCGCGAGCGCGGGTAAAGCGAAAGGGTGTTTCCGCGCAATGCAGAAGCACCCTTTTATATATCCACAGATTTCACAGATTAGCCGAGTTTAGCTTTACGGTTACGCACTACGCACTACCATAAAGAGTGCGTAGTGCGTAGTTCTGCGCCCTCATATAGCTGTGTAATCTGCGTAATCTGTGGATAAAATCATTCGAAACGCTCTACGCCGCCACCATCTCGGCGTAGGTGCGGTTGCGGAAGCGGTGCTGCGCAATCGCGGCGACAAACTGTTTGGCGAGCGCCGCGCCGTCCTTGCCCAGCAGCACGCCCTGCTCGGCCAAGCCGCCCGCGCCGCCATTGCCCTGCGCAAAACGTCCCAGCTCGGTCGCCATCACCAGGTCGGCGCCCTCGGCTGAGGCGGCAATTGCCTTACCGTGCTTGTAGGCCTCGTCGATGAACTTGCGCGCGTCGGCCTGCTTTTGCAGCATTGCCACGCCCTCCGCGCCGCCCGGCACATACACCGCGTCGAACAGCACCGAGCTGCTGTTGGCGAAGGTCTTGGCCGCTTCCACGCCCGAGTCGCCAAGCGCGCCCAGGTAGGGGCCAACCACCTCGCCCATTGCGCCCGCGGCCTTGAGCGCGTCCTGCATGGCTTTCACCTGCGCGGCAGCCACACCCGGCGCAGCCAGGATGGCGACCTTGCGGCCCGTGGCGGTTTGCGGCTGGCCCGCTTCCAGGCTCAGGCCGCCCGTGCGCTGCACGCCGCCCGACGCGCTGGTGGGCGAGCTTGCGTTCGCCAGCGCCGCGATCTCATCCGCCGAGTCGGCGGTGCCATTGGGCTTGGCGGTTTTCGCACTGGTCTGCACGTTCTCGCCCAGCGCCAAACCCACCTGCGCGGCCAGCACCTCGTTGATCTGCGCGAGATGCCCGAGCATGCGCACGCGGATGTCGCGGGTTTCGACCTTGCTCAGCTCGAACTGCAGCGCCTTGACGATATGTTCTTTTTCCACCGGGGCCATGCTGTTCCAGAACAAGCGCGCCTGGCCGTAGTGGTCGCCAAAGCTCTCGCTGCGCACGCGCACCTTCTGGCCGCTCACATCCTGCGGGTAGCTGTGAAAGCCGCGCGCCGAGGTCGTTTCGTCGGGCGAGTGGCCGTCGAGCGTGGCGGGCGCGTAGGACACGCGGCCCTTGTTGATTGTGTAGCGCATATGCGCGTCGCGCTGGTTGTTCGAAACCTGCGCCACCGGGCGGTTGATCGGCAGCTCGGAGAAATTCGGGCTGCCCAGCCGGCTCAGCTGCGTGTCGAGGTAGGAGAAATTGCGCCCCTGCAGGAGCGGGTCGTCGGTGAAGTCGATGCCCGGCACGATATTGGTGGTCATAAACGCAACCTGCTCGGTTTCGGCAAAGTAGTTGTCGGGGTTGCGGTCGAGCGTCATCTTGCCGACGATCTTGACCGGGATGAGATCTTCCGGCCAGAGCTTGGTCGCGTCGAGCACGTCGAAGTCGTACTTGCCTTCTTCGCCCTCGGGGATGAGCTGGATGCCCAGTTCCCACTCGAACGGGTTGCCCTGCTCAATCGATTCCCACATGGCGCGGCGATGGAAGTCGGCATCCTGGCCGGCGATCTTCACGGCTTCGTCCCACACCAGCGAGTGCGCGCCCAGCACGGCCTTCCAGTGGAATTTCACGAAGTGTGATTTGCCCTGCGCGTTGATCAGGCGAAACGTGTGCACGCCAAAGCCGTCCATCGTGGCGAAGCTGCGCGGAATGGCGCGGTCGCTCATCACCCACATGAGCATATGCATCGACTCGGGTGTGAGCGAGATGAAATCGTAGAAGGTGTCGTGGGCGCTGGCCGCCTGCGGGATTTCGTTATGCGGCTCGGGCTTGACGGCGTGGATCAGGTCGGGGAATTTGATCGCGTCCTGAATGAAAAAGACCGGGATGTTGTTGCCCACAATGTCCCAGTTGCCATCTTCGGTGTACATTTTCACCGCGAAGCCGCGCACGTCGCGGGCGGTGTCGGCCGAGCCGCGCGAGCCGGCGACGGTGGAGAAGCGCACAAAGACCGGCGTTTTCTTGGATGGGTCTTGCAGCACGTTGGCGGTGGTGTACTCGGCCAGCGATTCGTAGACCTGGAAGTAGCCATGCGCCGCCGCGCCACGCGCATGCACCACCCGCTCGGGGATGCGCTCGTGGTCGAAGTGCTGGAGCTTCTCGCGCAGAATATAGTCTTCCAGCAGCGTTGGGCCGCGTGGCCCGGCCCGCAGCGAGTTCTGGTCGTCGCCAACCGGGTGGCCCTGGTTGTCGGTCAGGTAGCTGGCCGCTTCGGTGGTAGCGCGGGCCAGGTCGTGATCTTTATTTTGGCCATTGCCATTGCTATTCTTTGCCATGATCCTCTCCGTTCTCTTCTCTTCGCGGGCGCGTTTCCCACGCGCCGTTGCATGTGAGCAGGGCGTATTCCTTCGGCAGGTGATGTATCGAGTGCGGTGAGGCACGCATGCCTTTGGAATGGCAAACGAATTGATGTTACAATGCGTATCATGGGCTTGCGGGAACGCAGCTATTGCCTGAGGTGTCGGGCGAATCGAACGGCCGCGCCAGCCGCAAAAACGCCGCCGATTCGGTTGACATAGCGCAAGGCTTGCGGTAACATACGCCAACGGTTTACGGGTCACCACGACAAACTACGAGCATTTCCCTAAGTTACGCAACACATCATCTATAGCCCCTGGCTGCATGGGGCCGTTTGGCATCTGTGCGACCAGCATTTGCGTGCTACCATCCGTGCGGTCGGCGACGCGGTCCGCCCGCGTTATGGAGTAGGTATGGACGAGCAAGTCGAACTATTTCTTTCAAACCTGGCTGAAAAACGGGGCCTGTCGGCAAATACTACCGCAGCGTATCGCACCGATCTCGAGCAGTTTGGCGAGTTTATTCGCGAGCGCCAGGTGCCCGACTGGGTGTCGGTGTCGCACGGCGATATCCTGGCATTTCTCCTGTTCCTGCGCGAGCGCCGCTACGCCAACTCAACCGTGGCGCGCCGCACCGCAGCCGTGAAATCGTTCTATGGCTTTCTGAAAAACGAGAACATCATCGCCGCCGACCCGACCGAGCAGATCGACTCGCCCAAGGTCGACCGCTACCTGCCCAAGTCGCTCACGCCCACCCAGGTCGATGAGCTGCTGGAGCTGCCGCTGCGCGAGCCCACGCCCGAGCGCCTGCGCGACAAGGGCATGCTCGAATTGCTGTATGCCACGGGCATGCGCGTGAGCGAGCTGGTGGCGCTGAACCTGCGCGACCTGAACATGGAGTCGGAAAGCGTGCGCTGCGTTGGCAAGGGCGGGCGCGAGCGCATCCTGCCGATTAGCGGCTCGACGACGACCGCGCTGGAAGAGTACCTCGACATCGCCCGCACGCAGCTCGCGCGCGGCGCGGCCCAGAAGACCGACGCGCTGTTCCTGAACCATCGCGGCAAGCGCCTGACGCGCCAGGGCTTCTGGCTCATCCTCAAGGGCTATGCCGAAGACCTGGGCATTGGCGACCTGACGCCACACACGCTGCGGCACTCGTTCGCCACGCACATGCTCAACAGCGGCGCCGACATTCGCTCGGTGCAGGCGCTGCTTGGGCACGCCTCGATCTCGACCACGCAGATCTACACGCAGCTGAATAATGGCGACGGCCAGACGCGCCGCGCCGTTGCTGGGGCCGACACACACGCCGAACCGCATAGCAACGGGGCGGAAAGTGTCGCAGACCTGGATGAAGCAGACGAAGTTGTGGCCGAGGAGTAGGAATTTTCCCCAGGGTGCAGGGGGTAGTCTTCCTCTTGCATGGCATGCTATAATCCAGACACCGGACGAATTGGGAACAAAGATGGCCTTGTAAGTCCGTTAAAGGAGGAGCACCATGGGCGACAAAAGTCCGAAAAACAACCAGAAGCAGAACAAGCAAAAAGAAGCCAAGAAAACGCCAAAGAAGTAAACTTCTGGTGTAGCTCCATTCTTGCCTGGGGGCGCGCTCTGATCGACGATCGGGCGCGCCCTTCTCGTTTGTGGCGCGCTCGGCGGCCACGCGCAGCCATTGACAGAGCCAGATCCTGCTGCTACAATCCGCGCCGCTTTGAGGTTTGGAAACAAGGTTGATCTGCATGCCCTACCATCTGAATTCGCGGGCCGCGCGCCATCTGCTTTTGGCCGCCGCCCTTTTCCTGGCGGCCTGCGCGCCGCCGCAGCCAAGCTCGCCCCGGCCCACCGCTGCCACGATTATTGAGATCACGCCCGCACCAACGCAGGACATCGACGCCACTGCCACGGCCTATGCCGTGCGCCTGGTGCCCACGCCGACGCCCGCCGGCCTGTATGTGGTGCAGCCAAACGACACATTGAGCAAGCTGGCCGAAGATTTCGGCACCACCGTGGAAGAGCTGATGGCAGCCAACAACCTGACCGACGCCAACGCCATTCAGGTTGGCCAGACGCTGCTCATCCCCTCGCTGATCAGCGGGACACTCGAGCTGGAAACGCCCGCGCCAATCGGCACCGCCGTGCTGACCGCAACCGACACGCTGACGCCGACGCTGACGCCTTCTTCGCCGTAGTGCCATTTCTGGGAGCGTAAAGCAATCCAGAGATTACGCAGATTACGCAGAATGGGAGTTACGCACCTGGCCTCTTGCGTGTTCCCTTTGCCATGCCCGGGACGAAAAGTAGCTTCTTATTACGTTTGGAATTTGCAGTCTTCATCTTTTCTTTGTGTGGGTTTTTCCGTGCGTAGCGCGGGAAACCCACACTATAATAATTGGAAATACCTTGCTGCCGAACTTCCTGAGTGAAGTCGAAGGGCAGGCAAGAAGTACGGCGTTGGAATGAAGAATTGCGCACAACGTACGTTCTAATAAACCGCCTGTAATAGCACTGCACGAGGAGCATTTCATGACAAGCGAAACACACCAGCTGCGCGGGGCGCTGTGGGATATGGACGGCACGCTGCTCGATTCGGCAGAGTATCACTGGCTGGCCTGGCGCGAGATCGTGGCGGGCGAGGGCGTCGACCTGACCCACGAGCGATTCCTTGCCTCGTTCGGCCAGCGCAACGACACGATCCTGCGCGGCTGGCTGGGCGACGACCTGGCGCTCAGCGAGATGGCGCGCATTGGCGACGCCAAGGAACAGCGCTACCGCGAGTTTGTGCGCGAGCGCGGCATTGTGCTGCTGCCAGGCGTCGAGCGCTGGCTCCACCGTCTGCGCGACACAGGCTGGCGGCAGGCGATTGCGTCGGCCGCGCCGCGCGCGAATGTCGAGGCGATTGTGGAAGCGCTTGGCATTGCCGACTTCTTCGGGGCGATTGCCAGCGCCGAAGATGTGCAGCGCGGCAAGCCCGACCCGCAGGTGTTTCTGCTGGCCGCCGAGCGCCTGGGCGTGCCACCCGCGCGCTGCGTGGTGCTGGAAGATGCGCCGGCCGGGCTGGAAGGTGGGCGGCGCGGCGGCATGCGCACGGTGGGCATTCGCTCCTCGCACGCCGAGCTCCACGCCGACGTTGTGGTCGATACGCTGGCCGAGCTCGACGACGACGCCTTTGATCGGCTGGTGAGCGCGAGTTAATCCACAGATTACGCAGATTACACAGATACAACTGCCAGGCATGGAGATACGCACAACGCACTACAGCAGTCGGCAGGATGCAGAGAGCAGTTGCATTTCTTCCTGCTGGCTTTCTATTCTGAGGCCAACGCATGGATCTGAGCCCTGCCCTCATTCAGCGCGATCTGCCCGCCACGGTGGTTGGCTCCGCAGTGGAGTGCTACGCGCAGCTTGGCTCCACCAACGACATCGCGCGCGAGCGGGCGCGCGCCGGCCAGCCCGAAGGTTTGGTGGTGCTGGCCGACGAGCAGGTGGCCGGGCGTGGTCGGCTGGGGCGGGGCTGGGCCGCGCCGCCGGGCACCAGCCTCTTGCTCTCGGTGCTGCTGCGCCCCGCGTGGCTCGCGCCCGCCGACGCCTTTCTGCTGACCATGCTGGCGGGCGTGGCGCTGTGCGCGGCAGTCGAGCAGGCCGCGCCCATGCACGCCGCCCTGAAATGGCCGAACGACCTGCTGCTGCCCACACCGGCCGGGCCGCGCAAAGCGGCTGGCGTGCTCAGCGAGCTTGAGCTGGACGGCAACCGGATCGGCTGGGTGGTGCTGGGCATGGGAATCAACGTCAACTGGGCGCCGCAGGGCGTGGTAGATGGCCGCGACCTCGGGCAGCAAGCCACCAGCCTGAGCGCAGCGCTCGGCCAGCCCGTCGAGCGCCTTGCGCTGCTGCGCGCCCTGCTGGTGCAAATCGACCAGGAATACAGCGCGCTGCGGCAGGGCCAGCGCCAGCGCCTGTTCGAACGCTGGCGGGCGCGGCTGGCAACACTGGGCTTGCCGGTGCAGGTGCGCATGCCCGCTGGCGAGCTGCACGGCACCGCCGAAGATGTCGAGCCGAGCGGCGCGCTGCGCGTGCGTGATGCCGACGGCACGCTCCACACCGTGTTCGCTGGCGATGTGGGTGGTTAAGGTAGATCACGCAGACAGTCTGGGCGTATAGCAATACGCCCTTGGTTGTGCCTCAGTCTGGGCGTATAGCAATACGCCCTTGGTTGTGCGTTCGGGCGTATAGCAATACGCCCTTCTCCCTCTACCAACCTGATACCCTCACAATTCCCCTATCACGCGCCGATCATCAGGCGATCATCGTTTTGTGCCCGCTTGCACGCTAGCATTGTGTTGAAACCTGCGACGCCCAAACAACGTCTGGGTTTGCGACCTTTGTTTCATCGTGCAGGAGGAATTCATGCGAAAGCTTCATATAGATCGGCGTTCGCTGGGCATGCTGCTGATCGCGCTGTCGCTGGCCGCGTGCAGCACGTCGTCGCCCGGCGCAGGCATGCCAACCAGCGCGCCAGCCCCAACCAGCGCGCCCGCCCCAACCAGCGCGCCAGCCCCAACCAGCGCGCCTGTTCCGACCGACGCGCCTGTTCCGACCGACGCGCCCGCGCCGACGAGCGCGCCCGCGCCAACAGCTGCCCCGGCCCTGAATAGCGCCCTGCCACGCGACGTGCCGTGGGTCTTTGCCAATGGCGCGCTCAACGGTGATGACGAACAGCTCAGCCTTGAAGCCCGTGGCCTGCCCGCGCCGGCTGGCATTATTCAAAGCGCGCCTGGTGGCGCGTATATCGCCTACAACGGCCCCGATGGCAAGCTCGTCGTTGTCGATATGAGCACGTTCACGCGCATTCTCGAAAAGGAACTCAGCGGTATGACGGTGGGCTTTGCCTTCGCGCCCGACGGCCACTCGCTGGCGCTGACCATGCTGAACGAACCGGCGTGGTCGCTGCAGGTGCACGATCTGGCCGCCGGCACCATGCACGAAGTGCAACAAGGCACTACCACCGTCGCCTCGCCAAACGGCCCGCTGCCGCTGATTGCGCGCCCGATGGAATGGACCCGGGGTGGCCTGTTTACCGCCGACATCATGTGGGCCACCGACGCCCCGCCGCGCAATGTCACGCTGGTGAATACGGAAGACGGCTCGCAGCGCATGGTCTACGAGGGCGATTTCCTGGGGGCGGTGCCTGCGCCCGATGGCGCGCATGTCGCGATCATTACCGGCAACCCGGGCATGGGTTCGGTTCCGACGATGAACGTCAAGGTCGTGTCGGCCAGCGCGCCCGGCGAGCAGGTGATCATCCCCGAGCGCCAGGGCTATGTGCGCCACCTGCGCTGGTCGCCCAGCGGCAGCCAGCTGCTGATCGCCTCGTCGAGCGATTACTCGCTGAACGAGACCACGCTGCAAACCTTCAAGGCGAACGGCCTCGACGAGCAGTCGCTCACGCTTGGCGGGGCCACCGCGCCGGGCATCTACGCCGATATCGCCTGGCAGGATGAGCAAACCGCACTGCTGCTGATGGCGAAGGACGACGGCTACATCCACCTTTCGACACTCTCGATTGGCAGCTTCACCGCCGACGCCCTGCAGGCGCGCGCCGCCTACGAGGGGCAGATCACCGCTTCTTCCAATGCCCTGATCGTGTACGTGCCCGAGGCGTAGGGGGGCCGACACGCAGGTCGGCCCGAACACGCAGGTCGGCCCTGACATAGCAGGTCGGCCCGAACAAATATAATAGATTGTTCGGGCCGACCTATGTGTCGGCCCTTGCTGCCTATGTGTCGGCCCTTACTGCCCCACACAAAATTCCTTGACAGCCCCCACCCTCCGTGCTATCCTACGCGCTACCTAAACCGCACCCAACAACGCGTGACCCCGCCACCACGCGCAATCGGCTCGCAACGCTGCGGCAGAACGTAGTATTATGGATACGAGACTCACACCGGCACCGGTCGCGAGCGATACCACGACCGACCCCGCCCGCCCGCCCCGTCGCGTCAGCGCCACGCCACAGGTTCAGCCGCTGCGCCCCGACCCCGAAAAAATGTCCAGCCCGGTTGCCGACGATCTTGTGCAGCGTTTCAGCGCCTACCAGCAGCATAACGCCGAGCTTGCGCGCGACACATCCACCATCCGCGCGGCCTACGCGATTGCGCACGAGGCCCACAAAACGCAGAAGCGCGCTTCCGGCGAGCCCTATATCGATCATCCTGTGGCAGTCGCTAACCTGCTGCTGGAGCTGCGGCTCGACGTGAACTCGATCGCCGCCGCGCTGCTGCACGACGTGGTGGAAGACACCTCGGTCACGAAAGAGCAGGTGGCGCAGGCGTTTGGCGGCGAGGTCGCGCACCTTGTGGATGGCGTCACCAAGCTTTCGGCGCTCGAAGCGCAGACCAAAGAAGAAGCGCAGGTTGGCACCTACCGCAAGATGTTCATCGCCATGGCCGACGACCCGCGCGTGGTGCTGGTGAAGCTGGCCGACCGCATGCACAACATGCGCACGATCGCCGCGATGAAGACCGAAAGCCAGCAGCGCAACGCCCGAGAAACGCTCGACATCTACGCGCCGCTTGCGCACCGCCTCGGCATCTGGCAGATCAAGTGGGAGCTGGAAGATCGCTCGTTCGCGCTGCTGAACCCCGACAAGTATCAGGAGATCAGCCGGGCGCTGGCGCTGCGCCGCGACGCCCGCGAGAAGATCATCCACCGCGTGATTAGCCGGCTGCGCCAGGCGCTCGACAAAGAAGGCATCAAGGCCGACATCACGGGCCGGCCCAAGCACATCTACTCGATCTATCGCAAGATGGAGCGCAAGGGCGTCAGCCTCGACCAGATCTACGACCAGCTTGCGGTGCGTGTGATCGTCAAAAGCGTGGGCGACTGCTACCAGGCGCTGGGCATCGCGCACGGCATGTGGCCGCCGGTGCCGGGCGAGTTCGACGACTATATCGCCAACCCCAAGGAAAGCATGTACCAGTCGCTCCACACCACGGTGCTCATCCCCGGCGGGCAGCCCTGCGAAATCCAGATCCGCACCCAGCAAATGCACGAAGTTGCCGAGCATGGCATTGCCGCGCACTGGCGCTATAAAGAAGGCTTTGGCCGCTCCGACGCATCGTTCGAAGCCAAGCTGGCCTGGCTGCGCGGCCTGATCGAATGGCGGCGCGACCTGACCGACGCGCGCGAGTTCGTGGAGTCGCTCAAGTCGGACGTGCTGGAAGAGCAGGTCTACGTCTTTACGCCCAAGGGCAAGATCATCGACCTGCCGGTTGGCTCTACGCCGGTCGATTTCGCCTTCCGCATTCACTCCGAGGTTGGCAACCGCTGCGTGGGCGCGAAAGTCAACAACCGGCTGGTGCCGCTCGACTACCAGCTGCAGAGCGGCGAAATCGTGCAGGTGATGACGACCAAGAACGCGCGTGGCCCCAGCCGCGACTGGCTGAACTTCGTGCAGACCTCGGGCGCGCGCAACCACATCCGTCGCTACTTCAAGCGCCTGCGCCGCGACGAAAACGAGGCCGCCGGACGCGACCTGCTGGAAAAAGAGCTGAAGCGCCTGGGCCTGAGCATTGCCTTTGAAGAAATCGCCCAGCTCGCGGGCGTGCGCTCGATCGAGGATCTGTTCGCCAATATTGGCAGCGGCGACATCACCGCCCGCACGCTGGTGCAGCGGATTGTCGCACAGCGCACCCGCCACGAAGAAGACCTGGCCGGCCTGCCGCAGATCACGCCGCCGCCCGAGCGCAAAACCGACCCCAAGGGCATCTCGGTGCGCGGCGTCGATGGCGTGCTGACGCGCCTGGCGAAGTGCTGCCATCCAGTAGTGGGCGAGCCCATCCTGGGCTTTGTGACGCGCGGCAAGGGCATAACCGTCCACCGCGCCGATTGCCGGACGGTAATCAACGAGCGCGACACCGCGCGGCTGGTGGAAGTGACCTGGGGCGAAGCCAGCCCGCAGCACGGTCACCCGGTTCTGGTGCGTGTCGAGGCGTGGGATCGCGTGGGCCTGTGGCGCGACATCTCGGGCAGCGTGGCCGACGCGGGCATCAACATTCAGGAAGTGCAGCAGATCCCCACGCGCAAGCCCGACCGCGCCGTGCTGAATGTGACCATGCTGATCCAGAGTATTTCGCAGCTCTCGAACATCCTCGACAAGCTTAACCGCCTGCCGGATGTGATCGAGGCCCGCCGCGAGAACAGTGGCCTTGCGCCAAGCGCGTGATTTATACTGCGAAGAAACGAAGAGAGAACATAACCACGAAGGCACGAAGACACGAAGACACGAGAGAGAACGTAACCACGAAGGCACGAAGACACGAAGACACGAGAGAGAACGTAACCACGAAGGCACGAAGACACGAAGAACTGAAAATGTAATAGTTTGAAGGGGCACGAAGAATTATAAACTTCGTGCCCCTTCGTGTCTTCTATTCTTCGTGGTTAATTGCTAGTTGCCTTGCTCGCCAGTGTGAGACTAATCGCCTTGTACACGAGCTTGGCCGCCAGGAAATCGCTGGCGTGCTGGCCGGGCAAGGGTGCCAGCTCCACGCAGTCGATCGCCACCACCTGCGCCTCGCGCGTCACCGTGCGAACGATCTCCAGCCCCTGGTTCCAGCTCAGCCCATTCGGCTCGGGCGTGCCGGTCGCGCCCACCAGCGCCGGGTCGAAGCCATCCAGGTCAATCGTCAGAAAGACCTTCCTGCCGCGCACCAGCTCGGCCAGCCGGGGCAGGTGGCCGCCGGCATGCACATCCTCGGCAAACCAGACGTGGATGCGCTCGGGCTCAGCGCGGATCAGGTCAATCTCCTCGCGGCAGATCGAGCGAATGCCAAACTGCACAATCGCCATCCCCTGGTCGAACACGCGGCGCGCGACGCTGGCGTGGCTGTAGGGGCTGCCCTCGTACTCGTCGCGCAGGTCGCTGTGCGCGTCGATCTGCACCAGCACAAAGTCGCCGTGCACGGCCTGCACCGCGCGCGCCATCCCCGCCGAGACGGTGTGCTCGCCGCCCAAACCCACCAGCAGCTTGCCGCTGCGCAGCTGCTCCTCGGCGCAGGCCGCAATCGCATCGACCATGCCGGCCGGCCCGCTGACGACCGGCGCAAGCGCGGGCAGCGTGTGGATGCCATAGGTCAGCGCCGGCTCGTCGTCCAGCTCGCGGTCGTACAATTCCACCTGGCGCGACGCCTCCAGAATGGCGCGCGGGCCTTCGCGGGTGCCCTGGCCGTAGCTGACCGTGCCCTCGTAGGGGATGGGCAGGATCAGGGCGGCGCTGGTTTCGTAGGCGCTGTGCTCGTCATCGAGCCCCAGGAAGTTCTGGGGCGGCAGAGTTTCGTAGTTCACTGTATTCCTCGCTGGCCCGCTGCGCGGGCGATGATGCCGTTGCACGGGGCGTAGTATACCAAACTCTGCCAGTTTGATGGGCCTGTCTGGGCGGACCTGTCTGGGCGGACCTGTCTGGGCGGACCTGTCTGGGCGGACCTATGTGTCCGCCCCATACTTGTGCGATTGTAAGCCAGTGCCAGCTTCAAACCAGCCTGCTCAGGCCGCAGGGCCTTCTTTTGCCTTCAGGCCAGTACCAGCTTCAAACCAGCCTGCTCAGGCCGCAGGGCCTTCTTTTGCATCTATGCCAGTGCCAGTTTCAGGTCAGCTTGCTCAGGCCGCAGGGCCGCCGGGGCTCGCGCCGCCCCGGCACCCGGCGTCGGGGCTATCGCCCCGAACCCCGAATTTGATGTGGTAATCTTGGTTAACGTTAGTCTGTCATGCCTCTGTTGTGCCGATCGCTGGCAGCGACCGATAGATGTCAAACCAGTTCGCGGCGCTCTTTAACTGACGATGATTATGTCGTTCGATGCCTTGGCTCCATCCACAACGGAGGCATGACCACGAGCTTCTCGCAGACCAGCCACGCTCTTTTTGGGGTTCGGGGCAGCGCCCCGACGGCGAGGTGCAGGAGGCTGGCGGCAGCCTCTTGCCGCAGGGTTTGGGGGCGTGTAGCCCCCAATGAAGATAGTTGCAGCCGCCGCTTTGCCGTCTATCCTGAGCTTGTCGAAGGGCAGGGTTTAGGGCGCGCAGCCCCAATAAAGATAGTGTAGCCCCAACAACAAACGCGCCGGAGCCTATGCAATACACCCCGGCGCGAGCGAAAAAAGAGAAACCCCTACCCAAGCGCAACGCGCGCAATCGCCCGGAAGTCGCGCATCCACGCCCGCAGCGCCGCCAATGCCGCATCGCGCTGCTCGGTCAGTGCCTGCGCCGCCTCGCGCGCCGCCCCCTGCGCCACCAGCGATGCCGCCACCCCGGCCACCAGCGCCTGCGCATCCATCAGCTGCGCCATGCCAGCGCCAAACGGCGCCAGCCGCTGCCAGATCGCGCTGCTGGCCAGGGCGTTGGTGTAGAACTGCTGCGCCTGCGCCAGCCAGTCGGCGTGGCTCTTCTTGCGCCGCGACGCCAGGCCAAGCGCCTGGGCCGCGCCACGGTCGCCGCGCAGCGCCACGCGCGCAACCGCCAAGTGGCGGATGTACACCGCGTGGGCATGGGCCTGGGCGGCGTCGCGGGCATCGGTGGCGGCATAGCGCTCGCCGCGTCCGGCCTGCTGCTGCTGATGGAGCGCCAACGCCTGCTCGAACAGCGCCCGGCCCTCGCGCATGCGCGCTGCGTCGTAGCCGTATGGCTCCAGCGCTGCCTGCACATCCGCGTTGTTCAGCACGGTCTCGATCACCATGCGCGCGGCAAAGAGCTGGCCGGCAATCGAGTGGTTTGCGCTGGGGCCGAAGGTGCGCGCCGCTGTGTCGCCGGAGGGCGCTGCGGTTGTGGGCGTGGGCGCATCGGTGTCGAGCAGCGTAGCCGGGGTTTTGCGCGGCGGCAGCGGCTCGCTCAGCAGCGCGCCATTGGTCGATGGGGAGGTTTTTCCGTTTCGGTGCATAAATGCTCCTCACCTGCTGGTGTATGGTCGGGCGGCGAGTGTCGCCCAACGGTGAATAATGTTTGGGCGATTATACGGGGCGCAGAGCGCAGAAGGATAGAGGGCTTTGTGTGCAATTTGGGGGCGGTTCGGTGACAGATGGGAGCTTTGTGGGTTGCTCGGGCCGCAGGGCCGTGGCTGTGCCAGCCCGTTATGCAGTTTGCTCAGGCCGCAGGGCCGTGGCAGTGCCAACTTCAAACCAGTTTGCTCAGGCCGCAGGGCCGCCGGGGCTCGCGCCGCCCCGGCACCCGGCGTCGGGGCTATCGCCCCGAACCCCAAATTTGATGTGGCGAACAATTGCGAAGCTGCGCGCTCATGCCTCCGTTGTGCCGACCGCTGGCATCGGCCAATAATGTAGTACTGGCTTGCACTATCGCCGCAAGGCATGACAACGAGCGTTCGGGTGATACCGGCATTCTTTGCCGGAAGGGTTTTAGGGAAACCGGCAGGGGTTTCCCTAATCGGGAACACGGGAGCGAAGCGCCCCGAGAAAAGCACCAAACAACTTGTAACCCCTTCATAGCGGGGCAGGGTTCCTCAGCCCGCCTGCGCCCCAACCCCAACAGCAACCAACAAGTTTCAAACCCCTTCATAGCGGGGCAGGGTTCCTCAGACCAGGCTCCCTATGACGTCCAACTCGATCTTCTGGTTTCAAACCCCTTCATAGCGGGGCAGGGTTCCTCAGACAGAACACTCGCCAACGACCTGGTGGCTGATACCAAGTTTCAAACCCCTTCATAGCGGGGCAGGGTTCCTCAGACGCAGTATTTCGAGCGTGGCATCATGCGGGAGTTCCCTGGTTTCAAACCCCTTCATAGCGGGGCAGGGTTCCTCAGGTTTGGAGACCGGAGAATTGTCGACTTTTGTAAAGGTGTTTCAAACCCCTTCATAGCGGGGCAGGGTTCCTCAGCCGCAGGACAATCAAGTCAGGCAAGCTGTCCAGCCACGTTTCAAACCCCTTCATAGCGGGGCAGGGTAGGGAGGCTTGCGCCTGTTTGAGTGCAGTTTGCTCAGGCCGCAGGGCCGTGGCAGTGCCAACTTCAAACCAGTTTGCTCAGGCCGCAGGGCCGCCGGGGCTCGCGCCGCCCCGGCACCCGGCGTCGGGGCTATCGCCCCGAACCCCAAATTTGATGTGGCGAACAATTGCGAAGCTGCGCGCTCATGCCTCCGTTGTGCCGACCGCTGGCATCGGCCAATAATGTAGTACTGGCTTGCACTATCGCCGCAAGGCATGACAACGAGCGTTCGGGTGATACCGGCATTCTTTGCCGGAAGGGTTTTAGGGAAACCGGCAGGGGTTTCCCTAATCGGGAACACGGGAGCGAAGCGCCCGAGAAAAGCACCAAACAACTTGTAACCCCTTCATAGCGGGGCAGGATTCCTCAGCGAGAAGTCAACCCATTTACCCCGAAAATCCTGTGTAGTTTCAAACCCCTTCATAGCGGGGCAGGATTCCTCAGTAACTTTCTACCGTTTTGAGGTAGAAATTAAAAAAATGTTTCAAACCCCTTCATAGCGGGGCAGGATTCCTCAGCTAGACATCTCGGACGAAACGATTCTTGGAGTCGAGTTTCAAACCCCTTCATAGCGGGGCAGGGTTCCTCAGGAGGATGTCATGCGTAAGCTTTTGGGTGTCGGGGCTTGTTTCAAACCCCTTCATAGCGGGGCAGGGTTCCTCAGATGCAGCTTACATAAAGACAACCATGAGTCCTGGACTCGTTTCAAACCCCTTCATAGCGGGGCAGGGTTCCTCAGTTTATCATATACAGACTCGCGCGCTATAGTCGAAAGGTTTCAAACCCCTTCATAGCGGGGCAGGGTTCCTCAGCTTTTGGCACTGATCACCCTGTTTGCATTTGCAGCAGGGTTTCAAACCCCTTCATAGCGGGGCAGGGTTCCTCAGACCCTGACTGCCACTGTACTTTGGTTTGCCCTCACCAGTTTCAAACCCCTTCATAGCGGGGCAGGGTTCCTCAGATCGCTTGCCCGTCTCTGTCACAGGACAAACGGGCTGTGTTTCAAACCCCTTCATAGCGGGGCAGGGTTCCTCAGTAACGCGATCAACGTTGCCTTGGGCATCAGCCAAGCAAGTTTCAAACCCCTTCATAGCGGGGCAGGGTTCCTCAGATTGGGCCCAAACCCGACCGGAAGCTGAAACGCTGAGTTTCAAACCCCTTCATAGCGGGGCAGGGTTCCTCAGGAAAAGGCGAGAACCAGACCCCAGCCGAGCTGGGGAAGTTTCAAACCCCTTCATAGCGGGGCAGGGTTCCTCAGTTGGACATGGAGCAGCTGTTCCCCAAGTTGCCGCCTTGTTTCAAACCCCTTCATAGCGGGGCAGGGTTCCTCAGCTGGAGATTACAGGTTGGGAAGGCGATTGCTTCATCGCGTTTCAAACCCCTTCATAGCGGGGCAGGGTTCCTCAGAAAAAAAAGCGATAGCCGGTATCGCAGGGATGTCAAGTTTCAAACCCCTTCATAGCGGGGCAGGGTTCCTCAGGCTGGGTGAGCGTGCCGAGTTCGAGCAGCTGACCGCTGTTTCAAACCCCTTCATAGCGGGGCAGGGTTCCTCAGAACCCTGACATGATGGCGCTCTGCATCTTGCGGAAAGTTTCAAACCCCTTCATAGCGGGGCAGGGTTCCTCAGGGAGGAAGTCAATGGAACTGTGGTACGCGGCGGCGCTGCTGTTTCAAACCCCTTCATAGCGGGGCAGGGTTCCTCAGCCCTGCCCCATGTGTGCCAGTCCTTGGGCAGCACGACGTGGTTTCAAACCCCTTCATAGCGGGGCAGGGTTCCTCAGGTAACGTCCCGCGTGGGGCCAGGAGCAAACGCTAAAAGTTTCAAACCCCTTCATAGCGGGGCAGGGTTCCTCAGTTCTTGTTGATTAAAGTGTGATCTAATACAGAAGGGTTTCAAACCCCTTCATAGCGGGGCAGGGTTCCTCAGTCTCCTCGAAGATTACATATTGTAAGCGCGGTAAATAGTTTCAAACCCCTTCATAGCGGGGCAGGGTTCCTCAGGCTCAACCTGCTCTGCCGGAACGAACTTGGTCCCCTGGTTTCAAACCCCTTCATAGCGGGGCAGGGTTCCTCAGGAAATTTGTGTCCCGCCGGATGGCGGGAAAGGAGAGGGTTTCAAACCCCTTCATAGCGGGGCAGGGTTCCTCAGACTGCCACGCCGACCGCGATGACGCTTGAAACGCCGAGTTTCAAACCCCTTCATAGCGGGGCAGGGTTCCTCAGCGAGGTGTGTTTGTGACTGCAGGCGTGTTTTTAGGCGTTTCAAACCCCTTCATAGCGGGGCAGGGTTCCTCAGCGAAGCGCGACGGTCAGCAACACGGTGTTACTGATTCAGGTTTCAAACCCCTTCATAGCGGGGCAGGGTTCCTCAGAGAGCGACTGGACGTCCCTAGACATCGTAGGTGTCTAAGTTTCAAACCCCTTCATAGCGGGGCAGGGTTCCTCAGAGCTTGACCTTCAACAGTTCGGAACCATCCAACCCCTTGTTTCAAACCCCTTCATAGCGGGGCAGGGTTCCTCAGCTCTGTTCGATGACACGGCCACGCCAAGCAATGACGCAGTTTCA
Organism: Kouleothrix sp. 19917; assembly: GCF_057073505.1. NCBI lineage: Bacteria > Bacillati > Chloroflexota > Chloroflexia > Chloroflexales > Roseiflexaceae > Kouleothrix > Kouleothrix sp. 19917. The sequence continues at coordinate 4,526,401 of NZ_CP097099.1, read as the reverse complement.
AACCCCTTCATAGCGGGGCAGGGTTCCTCAGAAATGACGTTTCAACCCCTGGAACACATCCACATTGTTTCAAACCCCTTCATAGCGGGGCAGGGTTCCTCAGTATCCGACAGCAACACCGGACCACCCACATCAAACCGAAGTTTCAAACCCCTTCATAGCGGGGCAGGGTTCCTCAGGAATGCACTATCCAGGCCCTCGAAGGCGCGGGTGCGGGTTTCAAACCCCTTCATGAGGGGAGCGCTAAACATAAGATCGGCATCACTCGCCGACGCCAGTTCCCATTTGGTGTCGCGCTCGTGTCTCCCAGCGACGCCGGATCTTCATCCGGCGTCGCTGTGCCGCCCACCAGTGGTAGCATGGAAGCGCTAACAACCCACCCACCACCTGTGAGAGACACTGCCATGCTACTCGATTTTCTCGCCTCGTTCAAGCGCCTCGGCGCTACCCTCTGGCGCCAGCCGCCCTGTCCGCCTGTCCACCCCGAGCCTGCCTGCCCGCTCAAACAGCCCTCCGCCCCGCTGCCCGCCTGGGTCGCGACCGACCCCATCGTCCAAAAGTATCGCGCGCTCATCGGCGACCTGCCCTGGGAGTGCTTCCCCGAGCGTTCCTCCGACCGAAATTGGCCCGGTCCCTCCCCCGACCCGCGCGCGCCCTTCGTCGCCGCCTATCTGGTCAAACTCCACGAAGGCAAGCGCTTTATGTCTGAACTGCGCTCGTTCCTCCTCGAGCATCCTGCGCTGGTGTACTGGCTCGGCTTCGAGCGCGTGCCCGACCCCTCCAGCCTCCACGGCTTTGCCGTCACCCAAACCGTCCCCGACCGCCGTCAGCTCAGTCGTGTCTTGCGCACTCTGCCCAATGAGGCCCTGCAGTGGCTGCTGTCTGCATCGGTCGAGTTGCTCCGCGCCACGCTCCCGCCCGACGAGCACGCCAGCTTTGGCGACACCATCGCCGGCGATACCCAAGCCCTGCTCGCCTGGGTCAAGGAAAACAACCCCAAGCAATATATCAAGGAAGGACGTCTGGACAAGACCAAGCAGCCCAAGGCCGACCCGGACTGCAAGCTTGGCATCAAGAAAGCCCGAAACACCGCTCCTGCCGATGCCGACGGCGATGACCCTCCTGCTCCCACCAGCGACGCCAAACCCGCTCGCGACGTGCAGCTTGGCGTCGAGATCTTCTGGGGCTACGCAAGTGGCATTGTAGTCACCAGAATGCCTGATGGCAGCGAAGTCGTGCTGGCCGAGCGCACTCGCCCATTCAACGAGAGCGACCCGTCCTACTTCTTCCCGCTGATGCAGCAGGTCGAGCGCCGCCTCGGTCGCAAGCCGCGCTTTGGCGCCTGGGATTGTGCCTTCGACGCGCACTACGTCTACGACTACTTTCACCAGGCTGGCGGCTTCGCGGCGGTGCCGTTCAACCCCGGCAAGAAAGGCGGCAAGCGCCTGTTCGACGTCGATGGTTGGCCGCTGTGCGCGGCTGGTCTGCCCATGCCACAGCTGTTTACCTATCTCGACCGTACGAGCGGTCTGATTCCACACCGGCGTGAGAAGTGCGGCTGCGCGCTGCTGTTTCCACAGCCGAACGGCCAGCCCTGCCCGATTGATGACGCGCATTTCGCGAAGGGCGGCTGCACGACGACGCTGGCAGCCGATGCCGGCTCACGCCTGCGCCACACGCTCGACCGCGAGAGTGAGGGGTACAAGCAACTCTACGCCAAGCGCACGATGGTCGAGCGGGTCAATTCGCAAGCAGAGGCGCTGGGCATGCTGCAGCCGAAGCTGCGGCGTGGTCGGGCGATTGCGAACCAGAACAGCGTGAGCTACGTGCTGATCAACCTGCGTGCTTTGCAGCGCATCCGAGCCGCACAGGAGGCGCGGCCGAGCGCGAGCAGGACAGCCCTGGCGGCATAGCTCAAGAGGCGGCCTGCACAGTACACGAAGGTGGGTAGGTTGATAGCAGCAGGTCGCCGAGACAGACGCCACAGCCAGGGACGACAACCCAGACAGCTCGAGCACCTGCTCGCACAGTTGCGAGAGCGGGTCGAGAGCGCGTGTGCGTGAAAGGGCACATCAGCGCTGTGATGCGCCAGAAACGGGCATCTGCCAGTGCGTGTGTCGCCAGGCGCGGGCGGAATGCGGCGCTGGATCTGCCGTCAGCCGGCAAATACAGGCACCACGACTGTGCGCACTTTCTTATGTTCAGCGCGCCAAGAAATCCACCTCCTTATGTTTCGCGCACCCCTCCTTCATAGCGGGGCAGGGTTCCTCAGAGCCGGGCGGCTGTGTATTCTCAGCTCGGCTGGCAGTGTTTCAAACCCCTTCATAGCGGGGCAGGGTTCCTCAGGTCTTCGTTGAGCCAAGCGAATGTAGTACCTTGGCGTTTCAAACCCCTTCATAGCGGGGCAGGGTTCCTCAGGAGTAGCGACACTGCTCACTCTGCTCATGCTCGGCCTGTTTCAAACCCCTTCATAGCGGGGCAGGGTTCCTCAGTTCGTACCTCGTGGCTACGGTTCATGTGAATATTCTGGTTTCAAACCCCTTCATAGCGGGGCAGGGTTCCTCAGCGGGTGACCGGGTTTCACTGGAGTCGGACGTGGCTAAGTTTCAAACCCCTTCATAGCGGGGCAGGGTTCCTCAGCCAACTCCCACTGCAACTGCCACCAATACCTCGGTGTTTCAAACCCCTTCATAGCGGGGCAGGGTTCCTCAGGCGATGGACGCGAACGGTGACAGCACGCTGTTGATCGTTTCAAACCCCTTCATAGCGGGGCAGGGTTCCTCAGGAGTGCGCAATGCGCGCACTCCCGGCCCTTATTCGTCGTTTCAAACCCCTTCATAGCGGGGCAGGGTTCCTCAGTCAGGTCATCGTGGCGTCCCGCAAGGGACGCCACCGGTTTCAAACCCCTTCATAGCGGGGCAGGGTTCCTCAGTTCATTCAGTGGTTGGCTGGAAATCAGCCCAACCCCATGTTTCAAACCCCTTCATAGCGGGGCAGGGTTCCTCAGCATCTGTCCAACAATTACTTACCTCTCTTGGCGCCACGTTTCAAACCCCTTCATAGCGGGGCAGGGTTCCTCAGAATATATCATGGAGTTCACCAACGGTGGACTTGCCTGTTTCAAACCCCTTCATAGCGGGGCAGGGTTCCTCAGCGTTTCCGCGGCCCGCGCGCAGCAGAACATCGTCGCGTTTCAAACCCCTTCATAGCGGGGCAGGGTTCCTCAGTAGGTCCCTACAGCAATCTAAGTAGTTTAGGTTGCAGGTTTCAAACCCCTTCATAGCGGGGCAGGGTTCCTCAGACGGCTACCCAGGCCGCGACCAGTGTTCCAGATCCAAGTTTCAAACCCCTTCATAGCGGGGCAGGGTTCCTCAGTATTTCCACCAGGTGACTGGGAACATGGTTCCTGGCCCTGTTTCAAACCCCTTCATAGCGGGGCAGGGTTCCTCAGAGTTTCCAAGCCAATCTCGGGCACGCATACGCTGGTTTCAAACCCCTTCATAGCGGGGCAGGGTTCCTCAGACAGGATGTGGGCTTGGCGGTGTTATTACCTGGCTTCTGGTTTCAAACCCCTTCATAGCGGGGCAGGGTTCCTCAGCCATGTTGTGATCAAACCTGTACGCTATGCTTATTTGTTTCAAACCCCTTCATAGCGGGGCAGGGTTCCTCAGTGGTGTGGCATTGCTGATTGGTGGTACAGGCATTTTTGTTTCAAACCCCTTCATAGCGGGGCAGGGTTCCTCAGACATTGGTTGCTGTAGCGTATATTGCTTCTGAACAAAGTTTCAAACCCCTTCATAGCGGGGCAGGGTTCCTCAGCGCATGGCCGTAAGAGTGTCTGGTTGCTCATCAACCCGTTTCAAACCCCTTCATAGCGGGGCAGGGTTCCTCAGTTCTTCTCGTATTAAGCCGGATCGCGGAATGGTTTGCTGTTTCAAACCCCTTCATAGCGGGGCAGGGTTCCTCAGTGGCGATAATAGTGGGGCTCTTTGGGCTATATTTGTTTCAAACCCCTTCATAGCGGGGCAGGGTTCCTCAGTCGCCAGGTTAAACGGTGCGCCAATAAGCATGGCTGCGTTTCAAACCCCTTCATAGCGGGGCAGGGTTCCTCAGGTGCCCACGCTCTGTTCCACAGCCAGTGAGCCGTTCGGGTTTCAAACCCCTTCATAGCGGGGCAGGGTTCCTCAGAATCCGTGAGTTCTGGGAACAGAACGGCGGCCTGCCAGGTTTCAAACCCCTTCATAGCGGGGCAGGGTTCCTCAGGGGGGCCTCGCGTTCGTGGCGTTGTTGATCATCGGGTTTCAAACCCCTTCATAGCGGGGCAGGGTTCCTCAGGGAGAGCTCCTTGAACGCATGTTCAAGAACTTCGTGTTTCAAACCCCTTCATAGCGGGGCAGGGTTCCTCAGTCAGCGGCACCATTAGCCTCGAGTGCGAGCCTGGCCTGTTTCAAACCCCTTCATAGCGGGGCAGGGTTCCTCAGGAAGTGCCAGCCCATCGCGGGTAAGGTCACGTTCCAGTTTCAAACCCCTTCATAGCGGGGCAGGGTTCCTCAGAAGGCATTTGCCGAAAGGCGGTGCCGCCTCTCGGCAAGTTTCAAACCCCTTCATAGCGGGGCAGGGTTCCTCAGAAGGTTGCATGGATTGAGACTGATCCATTTGGTGGTTGTTTCAAACCCCTTCATAGCGGGGCAGGGTTCCTCAGGTTGTTCAACCCAATTGATCCAGACACCAACGTGGTGTTTCAAACCCCTTCATAGCGGGGCAGGGTTCCTCAGCATCGGCGCCGCTCTGGCGCTGATGATAACATTCAAGTTTCAAACCCCTTCATAGCGGGGCAGGGTTCCTCAGGGCTATTCCTTGGATGGTAAAAACTACACCCCTTTTGTTTCAAACCCCTTCATAGCGGGGCAGGGTTCCTCAGGCGTCCCATAACGCACCCGAAGGGACACACATGTTTCAAACCCCTTCATAGCGGGGCAGGGTTCCTCAGTCGGTGCATTGTGAGGCGCCACAAGGCTCCTCACCGTTTCAAACCCCTTCATAGCGGGGCAGGGTTCCTCAGTTCAAGACACGAACCATGGCACGCCGCACATCAGCGGGTTTCAAACCCCTTCATAGCGGGGCAGGGTTCCTCAGTACGAGCAGTACAACCTGTACAAGGTCGGCAAGGTGGAGTTTCAAACCCCTTCATAGCGGGGCAGGGTTCCTCAGTCGCCCGCCCCTGCGATGACTGCGCAGGCGGCGAGATGTTTCAAACCCCTTCATAGCGGGGCAGGGTTCCTCAGCTTTGTGAAGGATAAGGCATTCGTCCCCAACTGGGGTTTCAAACCCCTTCATAGCGGGGCAGGGTTCCTCAGGCAGGCGCAGCCAACACCCACGGACGCGGCTAACCCGTTTCAAACCCCTTCATAGCGGGGCAGGGTTCCTCAGAAGCCATTCGCATCATCCCGCAGGGCCCAGTCGAGGTGTTTCAAACCCCTTCATAGCGGGGCAGGGTTCCTCAGTTGCGAACACAAAGTCACAAACCAAGCGTTCCGCCCCGCGTTTCAAACCCCTTCATAGCGGGGCAGGGTTCCTCAGCGGCCGAGTCTTTCGGACGCAGATATGAATATAGAGGTTTCAAACCCCTTCATAGCGGGGCAGGGTTCCTCAGTCGCGCCCGATGCACAACCAGGGCAGGTCCCGGCCATGTTTCAAACCCCTTCATAGCGGGGCAGGGTTCCTCAGGAAGGTGACTACCATCAGACCAGTCGTGATAAGCGTGTTTCAAACCCCTTCATAGCGGGGCAGGGTTCCTCAGTTCGACCCAGATAAAGGTTTCAAGCGGGTCTCCATGGTTTCAAACCCCTTCATAGCGGGGCAGGGTTCCTCAGAGTGGCTAGTCCACCGTTCTTCTGACGGTAAGCTCTGTTTCAAACCCCTTCATAGCGGGGCAGGGTTCCTCAGGACACATCTTTTGCTACCGACCTTACGGTTTATTTCTAGTTTCAAACCCCTTCATAGCGGGGCAGGGTTCCTCAGCGACTCAGCTCAACAGTAGGAATACCGTCATTTGCATGTTTCAAACCCCTTCATAGCGGGGCAGGGTTCCTCAGGCGGTTCGACAGGATAGGAAACGGGCGTACGGCCAAGTTTCAAACCCCTTCATAGCGGGGCAGGGTTCCTCAGACACAGTGTTGTGTTGCAGCCATTCAGGTTGCCATGTTTCAAACCCCTTCATAGCGGGGCAGGGTTCCTCAGAACATACTCGCAGCCTAAGGAGTTGCCCAATATTATCGTTTCAAACCCCTTCATAGCGGGGCAGGGTTCCTCAGTGGCGGACGCCGGAGACCACACGTACCCTGGCGTTGTGTTTCAAACCCCTTCATAGCGGGGCAGGGTTCCTCAGGATGCGCCAGACCGCTGTTGACACCAAAGGCGCTATGTTTCAAACCCCTTCATAGCGGGGCAGGGTTCCTCAGGCAACCTGATCGAGCTCGTCGCCCCGACGGCCGCCAGTTTCAAACCCCTTCATAGCGGGGCAGGGTTCCTCAGACTACACTCTGGAGATCAGCAACTCGAGCGACAAGTGTTTCAAACCCCTTCATAGCGGGGCAGGGTTCCTCAGGAGTCAGCCTCGAAACCAGCTGGAAGCTGGAGCTGGGTTTCAAACCCCTTCATAGCGGGGCAGGGTTCCTCAGACACATCGCAGCACTGCATTTTAAGACGGATCACAGTGTTTCAAACCCCTTCATAGCGGGGCAGGGTTCCTCAGACGTTGGCTACAACCAGTTCTCACAGTTCTGGAGCGAGTTTCAAACCCCTTCATAGCGGGGCAGGGTTCCTCAGTTCCCGCCAAAGCCTCGTATCCGAGAAAGGCGGATTGTTTCAAACCCCTTCATAGCGGGGCAGGGTTCCTCAGGAGGCGGGTTTCCCGCCAAAGCCTCGTATCCGAGAAGTTTCAAACCCCTTCATAGCGGGGCAGGGTTCCTCAGTGACGATGCCAATGGAGAGCATTGGCGAGTCACACTCTTGTTTCAAACCCCTTCATAGCGGGGCAGGGTTCCTCAGGTGCAGGACCACGATGAAGCAGAACAATCGGATCACGTTTCAAACCCCTTCATAGCGGGGCAGGGTTCCTCAGGGCGGTAGCAGCAGCTCCGGCGGCAAGGGCGGCTACAGGTTTCAAACCCCTTCATAGCGGGGCAGGGTTCCTCAGCATCTTCTCGGTGAACTTCCTCACGCCCGGGTACGAGTTTCAAACCCCTTCATAGCGGGGCAGGGTTCCTCAGCAAGGCGATCTTCACCGAAGCCCTCCAGGGCGTGATGTTTCAAACCCCTTCATAGCGGGGCAGGGTTCCTCAGCCCACGCACATGACCGACCTGCTTTGTCTGTTGGGGTTTCAAACCCCTTCATAGCGGGGCAGGGTTCCTCAGAAAGGGGGTACTACGAATTGAACAGAACCTTAACACTGTTTCAAACCCCTTCATAGCGGGGCAGGGTTCCTCAGAAGAAAGCAGCAGGACTCCGTTCATGGAACAACAGAGTTTCAAACCCCTTCATAGCGGGGCAGGGTTCCTCAGGATAGGGATATAGCAGACGAAATCAAAGGCGATCTCGGTTTCAAACCCCTTCATAGCGGGGCAGGGTTCCTCAGCAGGCCAGTGTCCGTCGACGTCATAAGCGTCGACGTGTTTCAAACCCCTTCATAGCGGGGCAGGGTTCCTCAGACCAGCACGACTTCGGTCGAGCTTTTGGTGGTCTCGAGTTTCAAACCCCTTCATAGCGGGGCAGGGTTCCTCAGTGCAAAGTGGGTGGAGATCGACGTCGTGCGGCCCGAGTTTCAAACCCCTTCATAGCGGGGCAGGGTTCCTCAGTAAGGTGCCCTCATCGGGCACCGGTCGGGGGGACGTTGTTTCAAACCCCTTCATAGCGGGGCAGGGTTCCTCAGCGAAAGAAGGAGGATGACAAGATCGAAGTCAGAGGGGTTTCAAACCCCTTCATAGCGGGGCAGGGTTCCTCAGTCCGTCGTGCCAGTGGCCGCCGCGCCTGTGCCGCTGCTGGCAGCTCGCGCTGTTCTGCGCCTGCCGGCCTTCGCTGCGCCGTTTTGCGCTTCTGGCCACATCTTGCTATCATGTGCTCGCTTGCTCAGTATACGCGGTTACGCGCCGGAGGTCAACCATGAATCATTGGGCTCGTTTGCTTGCCGCCGCGCCCGCGCTCGCTCAGCGCACCATCGCCCGCGCGCACCGCATCTCGCTGCCCCACGGCACCGATGCCGCCACCCGCCTGCTGCGCCTGCGCCACGCGCTCTGCCCGGCCCCGTCCGTCCGCGCCGTGTACGCCGTCCTGCCGCCCGAGGTGCAGGCCGCCCTGCACGACCTGCGCGCCTTTCGTGGCGTCATCCCGACCAACTATGTGCTGAGCCGCTACGGCCCCGTGCGCCCCTGGCCCGCGCTCGCCGCCCACCGCGCGCCCCAGTCCGTCAGCGAACAGCTCGTGCTGCTCGGCTGGCTGTTTCTGCGCCCGGCCCGCCCGAACAACCCGGCCCACTTTCTCGTGCCGCCCGAGCTGCGCCGCGCCCTGCCCACGCCCCTGCCCGCCCGGCCGCGCCTTCCTGCTGCCGAACGACCGCCCGCGCCGGCCCTGCGCGCCGCCACAATGCTCCTACTCGCCTGTGCCGAACGGCCGCGCCGCCTGCTCAACCGCGCCTGCGCCTTCCCGCGCCCACTCCTCCACGCGCTGGCCGCCCGCCTCGCCCCGCTCGATGGCGCCGAAGCCGCCGCGCAGATCAGCTGGCTGCTGCCCATCCTGGTCGATGGCGCGCTGCTCGAAGCGCACGCGGGCCGCGCCCAGATCACCCCGGCTGGCGAGCGCTGGCTGGCCGCCGATGCGACGGAGCAGCTTGCCACCCTGCGCCGCCTGTGGGTCGCCGCGCCCACGCCCGACGCCTGGCTGCTGCGCCTGCGCGTGGCCATGGATGGGGTGGACTGGCCGGCGCTGCGCCGCCGCCTGCTCGACTGGGCCGCGCACGCCGCGCCCAAGGCTGAGGGGCTCGCGAGCTATGCGCCGCTGGCGGCCGCCTTCGGCCCGCTGGGCAACGCCCAAACCCACGGCCTGCGCACGCGCAGCCGCGCGCCCTGGCACCCGCGCCGCGCCGCCGAGGTCTGGGCGGCCGCGCTCGCTGGCCCGCTCGGCTGGCTGGGCGCGATTGGCGACACGCCCGAGCCGTCGGATGATAATGATAATAAAGAAGGTGGCGGCTCGGTGGAAGGCCGGCTGGCGACAGCAGCGCCGACGCACCCGTTCCGCATGCGCCGCAGCTGGGGAACGGCTGGGCGGCCCAAACACTCCGCGCGCGCAACACGCTGGCAGGAAGGAGCGCCCGCGCCGGGCCTGCCACACCGCACCACGGATACAGCAGCGTGTTGGGAATACGACGCGCCGGGCATCGTGCGCATCCCGCACCGCGCCCCTGGCGCGGCCGTTGCGCGCCTGCTGCCCTATGCGCGCTGGCAGGGTTCCGACGCGCGTGGCAGCCGCTACCAGCTGAGCCGTGCCACGCTGGCGCGGGCAGCGCGGCAGGGGCACAATCTCGCCGCGTGCGTCGCTCTGCTCGAAGGGCAGGCCGGGCCGCTGCCGCCCGAGTGGCAGGAGCTTTTCCACAGCGCCGCGCCAGATGTGCGGCTGGTACAGGGGCCGCTGCTGCTCACGCGTACGCCCGCGCAGCTCACGCAGCTGCTCGGGCAGCGCAGTGTGCGGCGCGCCGTCGAGCGGCTCGGGCCAGCGGTGGCGCGCCTCCGCACGGGCGAGGCATCGCGGCTGGCGCGCACCCTCGACCGCGCCGGCATCGGCTGGGAAGGCACCGCGCCGCCCGCCGAGCAGGCTCCACGCGCAGCAAACGAGCCGGGCGCGCTGGCAGCGGGCGAGCGGGCCGCGCTGGCGGTGGCGTGCGCGTTCTACGGGCAGCACGCCCCACCCGATGCGCCGCTGCTTCCCCACGCCGCCCTGAGCGAACGGCTGTGCACCGGCCTGTCGTCCGCGCTCGGTCGCGCCGTCGCCGAGGCACTGGCCGCGCTGGCCCGCGCCCACGCGCAAACGAGCGCGGTGCCGCCTGTGCAAACCGAGCAGGCGCTGGCGGTGGTGCGGGCGGCGCTGGCGGGGGCGCAGCTGCTGGAGCTGGAGTACGACACGGGCGGGCGCGGGGTAGCGGAACGGCGGCAGGTGCAGCCGCTGGCGCTGGAAGCGCGCGACGAGCACTGGTACCTGCGCGGCACGTGCCAGCGGCAGCAGGCCGAGCGCACCTTCCGGCTCGATCGCATTCAGGCCCTGCGGGTGGCGAGCTAGGTGTGCTCGGCCGCTCCCTCATCCCTGTCAGGACGGACCTGTCAGGACGGACCTGTCTGGGCGGACCTGTCTGGGCGGACCTACGTGTCCGCCCCGCCGACGAGCGACCGCGCACCGCCGACGGAAGGGCGTATTGCTATACGCCCAGACTGCGCACCGCCGCCGAGCCACTGCGCACCGCCGACGAGTCACCGCGCACCACCGACGAGCCACTGCGCACCGCCGACGAGCCACCGCGCACCACCAACGAGCCACCGCGCACCACCGACGAGTCACCGCGCACCACCACCGGAAGGGCGTATTGCTATACGCCCAGACTGCGCACCACCAACGAGCCACCGCGCACCACCGCCGAGCTACCGCGCACCGCCGCCGAGTGACTGCGCATCACCGACGAATGACCGAGCACTGCCGACGAGCGACCGCACACCACCGACGAATGACCGGGAACCACCGACGACTGAAGCAAGAACAATTCTGAGCAAAGGAAAAATACCAACCCCTCGCTTGCCAAGCCCTGCCGTGACGGGGGCATGAGCGCACAGCATCGCATAGACTCACCACGCTCATTATAATTCGCATAATCGCAGGCAGTACCAGCTTCAAACCAGCTTGCTCAGGCCGCAGGGCCGCCGGGGCTCGCGCCGCCCCACCCACTTTGTGGGTACCCGCCCGGCGTCGGGGCTATCGCCCCGAATCCCAAATTTGATGTGATCGACAAAACAAAATCTATCTGTCCTGCCTCCGTTGTGCCGTCCGCTGGTATCAAACGATGAGTGAAAGGAATTAGTTAGAAAGCTGGTACACCATCAATCGATTGTTGCCGGCCTAATCGCATAACGGAGGCATGGCACACCCGCATCTCGCAAGCCGGCCACGCTCTTTTTGGGGTTCGGGGCAGCGCCCCGACGGCGAGGTGCAGGAGGCTGGCGGCAGCCTCTTGCCGCAGGGTTTGGGGGCGCGTAGCCCCCAATGAAGATAGCTGCAGCCCGCCCCCTTTGCCGCGGGGTTTGGGGGCGCGCAGCCCCCAATATAAACTCCAACCGCAAAGCCCCAAACTGTGCTACCATGCGCCCACACCAACAGCGAGGAGAACCCCTATGAACGACGTACTGCCCGCGATCGAGCAGTGGCGCGCGCGCGGCGAGCGCGTGGCAATTGCCACGGTTGTGAAAACGCTTGGCTCCGCGCCGCGCGGCATCGGCGCAAAGATGGCCGTCTCGTCGGGCGGCAGCATGGCCGGCTCGGTCAGCGGAGGCTGCATCGAGGGCGCAGTGTTCGACGCCTGCCAGGAAGCGCTCGCCACCGGCACGGCGCGCCTGCTGCACTTCGGCGTCGCCGACGACGACGCCTGGGATGTCGGCCTGGCCTGCGGCGGCATGATCGATGTCTTTGTCGAGCCGCTAGGCCCGTAGGTGCCGCATCTGTGCACAATCAGCCTGCCGACGCTGCCCGAAGGCGAGGCCGCGCGCTACCCGTTCAGCGTCCCGGCCATCGCCGCGCTGGCAGGCGCGCAGCTTGAGTTCGGCACGCCCGTCACATTCTTTGTGGGCGAAAACGGCTCGGGCAAATCGACGCTGCTGGAAGGGCTGGCCTGCGCCGCGCGCTCGATCACCGTGGGCAGCGCCGGGGCCGAGCACGACATCACGCTCGAGTCGGCGCGGGCGCTGGCCCGCCGGCTGAAGCTCTCGTGGGCTGCGCGCCGGCACGCTGGCTTCTTCATGCGCTCGGAAGATTTCTTCGGCTATGTGAAGTGGCTGCGCGCCACGCGCGAAGGCTTCGAGCGCGACCTGGCCGCCATCGAGGAAGAATATAAGAACCGCTCGGAAGAAGCGCGCGGCCTGGCGCGCATGCCTTTCCTGCGCGAGCTGCACGACATGGAGCAGCGCTACGGCGCGGATCTGGACGCCAACTCGCATGGCGAAAGCTACTTCCGCCTGTTTCGCTCGCGCTTTGTGCCCAACGGCCTCTACCTGCTCGACGAACCGGAAGCGCCGCTTTCGCCCATGCGCCAGATCGGCCTGCTCGCCATGATCAAAATGATGGTCGAAGAGCACAACGCGCAGTTCATCATCGCCACGCACTCGCCCATCCTGATGGCCTACCCCGACGCGACGATCTACAGCTTCGACGCCGCGCCGGTGCGGGCGGTTGCCTACCACGAGCTTGAACACGTCAGCGTCACCCGGGAGTTTCTTGCAAATCCGCAGCGCTATCTGAGGCACATATGAGCATCTACGAGGCCCTGACCGCCGCGCTCGCCGCCGAGCAGCCGGTCGCTGTGGCGACAGTCATTGGCGGCGCGGGCGAGGTGGGCGCGAAGCTGCTGGCGCGGCCCGGCGGCGAAACGATTGGCAGTTTGGGCGCGGGCCTGCCCGAGCAGCCGGTTGTGCAGGAAATGCTCGCCATGCTGGCGCGCGCGGAAAGCGGCACGCGGCGCTACGCCACCCCCGCCGGCGAGGCCGAGGTCTTTATCGAAGCCTACCCGCCCCCGCCAACGATGTTTATTGTTGGCGCGGTGCACATCGCCATCCCGCTCGTGACCTTCGCCAAAGTGCTGGGCTTCCGCACCGTGGTGGTGGATGCGCGTGGTGCCTTCGCCACGCCCGAGCGCTTCGCCCACGCCGACGAGCTGGTGAACCAGTGGCCCGACGAGGCGCTGGAAGGGCGGCTCAACAGCAACAGCTTTGTGGTGCTGCTCACGCACGACCCCAAGCTCGACGACCCGGCGCTCAAAGTGGCGCTGCCCAGCCCGGCGCGCTATGTCGGCGCGCTCGGCAGCCCGAACACGCACGCCAAGCGCCTCGTGCGCCTGCGCGACGAAGGCATGCCCGAAGAGCAGCTTGCGCGCCTCCACGCGCCAATCGGCCTGAAGATCGGCGGCAACACCCCCGAAGAAATTGCCGTCAGCATCATCGCCGAGATCGTCGCGGCGCGGCACGGCCACACCGGCAAGGGCTAGCGCGGTGCGGGCGAGTGTTTGCCACGAAGACTCGAAGACACGAAGGCGGAAGCGATAAGCTGCACCCAAAACATTTGCGCTCTTTGCGGTGAATAATCTGGTCGTCGCCCTTCGATACGCGCTTCGCGCTACTCAGGACGAAATTGCTGATCGTCGCTCAACCTGCGAACGGGCGTATCGCATACGCCCCGTGTAACCTGCAACCAACATGCACATTCATCTTGAACCAATCACCGCGCAGAACATTGGCGACTGCCTGCGCCTGCATGTCGCGCCGCACCAGAAGCACTTTGTCGCCTCGAACACCGTGTCGCTGATCCAGTCGCTGGTCGAGCCGGCCTTTGTCCCGCGCGCAATCTACGCCGGCGACCGCATGGTTGGCTTTGTGATGTATGGGCGCGACCCTGCAAGCGGGCAGGACTGGATTGTGCGCCTGATGATCGACGCGCGCTACCAGGGGCGCGGCTACGGCCACGCCGGGCTGCTTGCCGCCCTCGACGCACTGGCGCAAGAGCCGGGCGGCAACGGCACTTTCGTGAGTTATCGCCCCGAAGACCTCGCGGCGGCATTCACCTACGCCGGGGTTGGTTTTCGCCCCACCAGCACCCTGCCCGACGGCGAGATTGTGGCCGAACGCACAGTTGCGAATGGCGCGACGGCTGCTCCGGTGGTGGCGGGCGTGGTGCTGGCGGCGGGCGCGGCCTCGCGCATGGGCCAGCCCAAGCAGTTGCTCGACTGGGATGGGCAGCCACTGGTGCGCGCCGCCGCCACGACAGCACTGGCCGCCGGGCTGTTTCCCGTGCTGGTGGTGGTTGGTCACGCCCGCAGCGCCGTGGCCGAAGCGCTGGCCGATCTGCCGGTGCATCTTGTGGTGAATGAGGCGTATGCGCAGGGGCAAAGCACCTCGCTGCGGGCGGGTATTGCCGCGCTTGGGCACTCGGTTGCGGCGGCAGTGGTTTTGCTGGGCGATCAGCCCTTTGTCACGCCCGCGATTGTGGGGCGCTTGCTGGCAGCGTGGCAGAACGGCGATGGCGCGATTGTTGCCCCGGTGTATGCGGGCCAGCGCGGCAACCCGGTATTATTTGCGCGAACGGTGTTTTCCGAACTGCTGGCGGTGCAGGGCGACCAGGGCGCGCGCAGCGTGCTCGCCGCCAATCGCGAGCGCGTGACGCTGGTGCCGTTCGAGGATTCCCGCCCGCTGGCCGACATCGACACGCCCGAAGAATATGAGCGACTACGGCAGTCGGCGGTCAGCAGTACGCAGTCGCCGGAAGTGGATTGACTGCAAACTGTTACTGCCGACTGGCTACTGCCAACTGCATTATGTACCAAACAATTCTGCCGCCCGAACAAGCCATCGGCCACATTTTGCGCCACAACCTTGCCGACGCGCAGGGGCGCAAAGCCTTCGCCAAGGGGCATCGCATCGCCGAAACCGACCTGCCGCGCCTGCGCGAGCTGGGCATTGCGCAAGTGCGCGTGGCGGTGCTGGAGCCGGGCGACGTACACGAAGACGAGGCGGCGCGGCGGCTGGCGGCGGCAGTGTGCGGCGCGGGCGTGCTGGCTGGTCGCCCGGCTGCCAGTCGCGTCAACCTGCTGGCCGAGGCCGATGGCGTGGTGCAGATCGACGTGGCGCGCCTGCTGGAGATCAACCAGATCGACGGGCTGACGATTGCCACGCTGCCGAACCACGCGCTGGTGCGCGCACGCAAGCGCGTCGCCACAATCAAGATTATTCCCTTCGCGGTGCTGGAAACCGACCTGTGTGCGGCTGAGGCGATTGCGCTGGCCGGCGCGCCGGTGGTGGCGCTTGCGCCGCTGCGGCCAACGCAGGTGGGCGTGGCGCTGGTGGGCAGCGCAGCCGCGCGCGAGCGGATCATGGATGGCGTGTTCCCCGCAATTGCGGCGCGTGTCGCTGAGCTGGGGTCGGCGGTGTGCGCGACGCGCTATGTGCCAACCGACGAGGCTGCTGTGGCGGCGGCAATTGGCGAACTGCGGGCGGCGGGCGCGCGCCTGCTGATTATCGCGGGCGAAACCTCGATCATGGACCGTGATGATGTCACACCGCAGGGCATTCGCCTGGCGGGTGGGCGCGTCGAGCACTATGGCGCGCCGGTCGAGCCGGGCAACCTCCTGCTGCTGGCCTACCTCGAAGAAGCGGGCGGCGAGCTGGCGGTGCTGGGCGCGCCCGGCTGCGTGCGCTCACGCGACACCAACATCGTTGATCTGTTGCTGCCGCGCCTGCTCGCTGGCGAGCACATCCGCCGCGCCGATATTGTGGCGCTGGGGCATGGCGGCCTGCTGGGCTAACATGCCACGAAGCGGTCATAAAAAAGAGGCGGCGTGTGTGCGCCGCCCCTGCATCTATGGCTATTCCCCCGGACCCTACTCCTCGATGCTGACCTCAAGCCCCGCGCGCGTGAGCCACAGGCGCTGGCGGTCGCGCTGGCCGGCCTGCCCGTCGTCGCGCAAACTAATGCGGAAGGCGCGCTGCTGCTGCGAGTCGAGCGTGATGGTTTCGAGCACGCCCGGTGTGCCACTGAAAATCGGCTGGCGCTGCTCGTTCAGCACACGCATCACGATGCGCAGGCTCAGCGGCCGCCCCGAACGATTCCGTATCGCGCCCTGAATGTAGGGCAGGCCAAGTTGATTCTGACCAACAAACTGCAGATGGCTGATTTCGACCTTGCCCCGCAGCGACCACGGCACGCGAATTTTGCTTGGCTGAACCATCTCTGCGACTGCCATCGGGGCCTCCTTCTTTGGATTGGGGGTTAAAAACCGCGAGTAGCTCTATGATAAATCGGCGGCGCGGGCGCCTCAATGAACCCATGGTACTATCTCGGTATGGGCAGGTTGGCGCGTGTGATCTGGGCACCTCTGAATCGCGGATGAATGTGCTATACTTAGGCCCACAAAGAATGGCTCGTCGCGAGGAGAAACCGCTATGCCATCGGTTCGCATTCCAACGATTATCGAACGAACACCCCGTGGCGAGCGAGCGTGGGATTTGTTCTCACGTCTGCTCCAGGAGCGGGTAATTATGCTTGGCACGCCCATCGATGATGAAGTGGCGGTGCCGATTGTGGCCCAGCTGCTGTTTCTGCAGCACAGCGACCCCGAGCGCGATATCTGGTTTTATATCAACAGCCCGGGCGGCAGCGTGCGCGATGGCCTGGCGATCTACGACACCATGCAGCTGATCGCGCCCGACGTCAACACCGTCTGCATTGGTATGGCTGGCAGCATGGCAACGGTGCTGCTGGCGGGCGGCGCGCCGGGCAAGCGCTATGCACTGCCGAATTCGACCGTCCACTTTCACCCGGCTTCGTCGGGTATGGAAGGCTCAGCACCGGACGTTGAGCGCGCCGTGAACGAGCTGCTGCGCCTGCAGCGCGTGACGAGCGAGCTGGTGGGCAAGGGCGCGGGCAAAACTGCCGAGCAGATCGAGCGTGATTTCAACCGCGATAAGTTTCTGACCGCGCAGGAAGCCAAAGAATACGGCCTGATCGACCATATTCTTGATCGCTCGGCTGGCTAGGTTACTTTTCGCAATATCCTGACATTCAGATAGCACCGACGATATTCTCAAGCAGAATGTCGTCGGTGCTTTATTTACGCCTTTGGCTTAAAGATATGCTGGTATTGAAGGTGTGTTGCTCAGGCCGCAGGGCCGCCGGGGCTCGCGCCGCCCGGCACCCGGCGTCGGGGCTCGCGCCCCGAACCCCAAATTTTAGCTAGCTGGCAAACTAAAAGTTAGCGTGTCATGCCTCCGTTATGCCGAAATCAGGCATCTGCCGAGCGAGCCAGTACAAGCTTGTATGTTCGTCGCAAAGCATGACAACGAGCGTTTATTTGATACCAGCGCCCTTTGCCGGAAGGGTTTCCCTAATCGGGGGCACGGGGGCGAAGCGCCCCGAGTAGAATAATGCTTATAAAACTGCTTCAGCGTGCAGCGCCTCCTTGAACTGCATCGCATACAGCCGCGCATACAGCCCATTCTGCTGCATCAGCTCGGCGTGCGTGCCAAGCTCGGCAATCCTGCCCGCGTCCATCACGGCGATGCGGTGCGCGACCTTAATCGTGCTGAGCCGGTGCGCGATGATCAGGGTCGTGCGGCCCTGCATCAGGCGATTGAGCGCCTCCTGCACCAATCCTTCCGATTGATTGTCGAGCGCGCTGGTGGCCTCGTCCAGCAGCAGAATGCGCGGGTCCTTCAAAATTGCGCGGGCGATGGCGACGCGCTGGCGCTGGCCGCCGCTGAGCTTGGTGCCGCGCTCGCCCACCAGCGTGTCGTACCCTTGCGGCAGCGCCATAATGAAATCGTGGGCGTTGGCGGCCTGCGCGGCGGCTTGTACCTCGGCCTCGCTGGCATCGAGCCGGCCGTACAGAATATTTTCGCGGATGCTGCCACCAAACAGCATCGTATCCTGCGGCACGATTGCCATCTGGGCGCGCAGGCTGGCCTGCGTCACGCCGCGCAGGTCGCGCCCGTCGATGCGCACGCGCCCGCCCGCAGGGTCGTAGAAGCGTGGGATGAGGTTGAGCAGCGTGCTTTTGCCCGCGCCGCTCGGCCCAACCAGCGCCACAATCTCGCCAGCATGCAGCTCAAGCGAAACGCCCCGCAGCACGGGCGCGCCATCTTCGTAGCTGAACGCCACGTCTTCAAAGCTGATGCGCCCCTCGGCGGGCGGCAGCGCGGCGGCGGCTGACGCATCCTGAACTGTGGGCTCCGTGTCAAGCAATTCGAACACGCGCTGAATGCCGCCCACCGCCATGCGCAGTTGCGCATACAGGCCGCCGAGCCCGCCCAGCGTCATCGCAATCGTCACGCCGTAAATCAAAAAGCCCGTGATCATCGCCAGCGTCAGCCGGCCAGCAATGACCTCGCGCCCGCCATACCACACCAGCGCGGCTATCGCGCCAAAGCCGAGAAACATCATCACCGCCATAAAGATCGAGTTGAACAGCGCCACGCTCAGCGATGAACGGAAGGTCCGCTGCATGGCGGCACTGTAGCGGCCAGTTTCGTAGTTCTCGCGCCCAAAACTCTTGACAATCCTCACGCCCTGCAAGCCTTCTTCGGCCATCACGGTCGAGCTTGCCAGGTCGTCCTGCACGCGCACGCTCATTCCCTGCAGGCGGCGGCCAAAGGTGAACGCCACCAGCAGCAGCACCGGCAGCATCCCCGCGATCAGCAGCGTCAGGCTGGTGTTGAGCGACAGAATGATGACGACCGCGCCCACCAGTGTGATGATCTGGCTGAGCAGCGAGGTGATGTTGGTGGTCAGCATCGTTCGCATCTGCGTCACATCGCTCGAAAGGCGCGATACCAGCTCGCCCACGCGCCGCGCCGCGAAGAAATCGAGCGAGAGGCGCTGCAGGTGCGTGTACAAAGCCACGCGCAGGTCGTACACAATATGCTCGCCAATGTAGGTCAGCAGGTACGATTGCGCAAAAGTGAACACGGCTTGCAGCAGGAACAGGCCGACCAGCGCGGCGGCCAGCGTGTTGAGCGGGCCATAGCTCTGGCTTTGCGTGACCGAATCGAGCAGGCGCACGATCACCATTGGGAAGGCCAGCCCCAACCCGCTGGACAGCAGCAGCGCCAGCACGGCCACGGCCATGCGCCCGGCGTAGGGCCGCAGGTAGGCGAGCAAGCGCCGCCAGCTGATCGATTGCAGGGGCGCGGGCGGGTTTTCCTGCCGGTTGCGCAGCATTTCCGCGCGCTCGGCCTCAATATCGCGAACCATGAGGGATCTCCTTGTAGCCGCCTAACGATGTTTCGCAGGCAGGGCAATGCTATGCTGGCGCATGTGGGCGCCATGCATCGCTTCAACGTGCAAAAGGGAAAGAAACCGGCCGGTGCAGCTATTCGGCCGGCAGCGAAACCGTAAACGTCGTACCCATGCCCAGCGCGCTCGCGACACCGATGGTGCCATTGTGCAGCGCCACGATCTTCTGGGCGATTGCCAGGCCCAGGCCGCTGCCGCCCTGCGAGCGGTCGCGCGCCAGGTCGGCTTTGAAAAAGCGCTCGAAAATATGCGCCAGGTCGCACTCGGCAATGCCGATGCCGGTGTCGGTAATGCGGAATACGACCTCGCTCAGGCGGCGGTGCAGCTCGACCCGCACGCTGCCACCCTCGGGCGTGAACTTGATACTGTTGTGGATCAGGTTGGTCCACACCTGGCTGAGCAGGTCGGCGTCGGCAGTGACGCTCAGCTCGTCGAGCGCGATGTCGACATCCAGCGATTTGGCGCTCCACTGTGGCTCGCAGGCCAGCAGCACGCTGCGGATCTGGCGGTCGAGGCGGTAGGCGTGCGGCGCGAAGTGCATGTTCTCGGCTTCGAGCGCGGCCAGCTTCAGCAGGTTGTCGCTGAGCTTGGAAAGGCGCACGCTCTCGTCCTCGATGATCGTCAGGTAGCGCTCGCGGTCGCCCGGCGCGAGCTGCTCGTCGCGCAGCGCGCGCGCAAAGCCGCGAATCGAGGTCAGCGGCGACTGGATTTCGTGCGAGACATTTGAAATGAACTCCTGGCGCATTTTCTCAAGCTGGTCGAGCTCCAGCGCCACGGCGTTCACGCTTTGCGCCAGCGTGCCAACCACACCCATCGGCTGGTCGTTCTCGAGCCGCACGCTGAAATCGCCCTTGGCAATCCGTTCCAGCGCCTCGACAATCGGGCGGAACATGCCCAGTTCCTGGCTGCGCCGCGCCGCGCCCGACAGTTGCACCAGCACGTACACCACGGCGACAGCAAGCAGCAAACCCAGCAGCGCGTTCAGCAGCTGCGCGGCCAGCGCGGGCGGCGTGTAGCCGATCTGGCCATACAGCCAGCCCGTGATGAAAAAAGCGACTGCAATCATCGCCAGCAGAAAGCCGAAGGCAGCCAGCGTGGCGAGAATGCCGCGCCCAATTTCGCGCGTTTTGCTGCGGCGCTTCATCGGCTGGCCTCGGCGCGGTAGCCCAGCCCGCGAATTGTGCGAATCCTGAAGGCGAACTGCGCTTCGGGGAAGCGCTCGCGCAAGCGGTTGATATGCACGTCGAGCGTGCGCTCGTTGCCCGCGAAATCGTAGCCCCACACATCTTCAATCAGCTGGTCGCGCGAAAGCGTTTGGCCCGGGTAGCTGGCCAGCTTGAACAGCAGATCGAACTCCTTGCGCGGCAGCGTCAGATCCTGGCCGCGCGCCGTCACTACAAACGTCGCGCGGTCGATGCGTAGCTCGCCAAGCTGGACCGTTTGCGACGATGCGATGCGGTAGCGCTTGAGCAGCGCGCGCACGCGCATTACCAGCTCCAGCGGCTCGAAGGGCTTGACCAGGTAGTCGTCCGCGCCAAGCTGAAAGCCCTTGATCTTCTGGGCAGTTTCGCCCTTTGCGGTGAGCATCAGCACCGGCATGTCGTAGCTGGCGCGCAGCTCGGCGCATAGCTCCCAGCCGTCCATGCGCGGCATCATCACGTCGAGGATGGCGAGATCGGCGCGCTCAGTTTCGAGCAGATCGAGCGCGGCGCGGCCATCGGCGGCTTCAAACACGGCGAAGCCCTCGTTATGCAAAAACACGCGCACCAGCTCGCGAATATGCGGGTCGTCGTCTACAACCAGAATGGCACTCATAGCGCCGGGTTTCCTTTCTGCTGCACCGGCAGAAGATACACCGCTTGTGTAAACTGAATGCAAACGGGGAAGAAGTACTATCCGCAGATTACGCAGATTATGCAGATTTTTACGAAAGGTGATGATCTTAGTAAATAGATCTGTTTACACTCTGCTCTAAAAAATACTATTCAGATTGCCACAAAGGCTCGAAGAATCGAAGTTCGATAGCTTTCGAAAGCCCTTCGTGCCTTCGTGTCTTCGTGGTAAACGTTCCTGGCTGCCCTATGAGAAGGGTGTTTGTTCTAGCTGTGCAGCTGGCTGGCAAACCACCTCGCAATCCGCTCCTGCACATCGCGCCGCAGAAACAGCGTGAGGTGGCTCGCGCCCGGCACCGTCCAGAACGTCGCGTGTGGTGGCGCAGCAGCCTGCACCTCAGCAGCCTGCGCGGGCTTCACAATCGCGTCGCGCCCGCCGTACAGCAGAAAAAGCGGTGCCTGGATGCGCTTCACACTAGCCAGCAGATCGAGCGCGGCAATTAAATCCCAGGTGCTGATCGCCGCGCGAATTGGCGCGGTTGACCATGTGTCGGCGATCTGGTGAACGCTGGTGTTGCGGAAGACCTGCATGGCCGGCCAGTGGGCCAGCGCAAGCGCCTCGCGGCGCATGTCGGCGCGGGTGAAGTGCAGCAGGGGCGGCGCTTCCATCAGCACCAGCGCATCGACGGGGGTGCCATCGGCGACGGCGCGCGCGGCAATGCAGCCGCCCAGGCTAATGCCTAACACGCCCACGCGCCGGTAGCGTTCGCGCAAATAGTCGGTCGCCGCGCTCACGTCTTCCAGAATGGCCGGGAACTGCTGCGTGCGCGGGTTCTCGCCATGCCCGTCGAGATCAACCAGCAGCACGGCAATATTTTCCGCCAGCAGCGCATCGACCATCCACCATGTATACGCGCCCTTGTGGTCGCCCGAGCCGTGCAGAATGCACACGGCGGCGCTGGTTTCTTCCTCTGGGGCGGCCACAATCCCCGGCAGAAAACCCTGCTCCATCGCGATGTGGAGGTGCTCGACCTGCCGGCCGGGATGCGCGCCGGGCCGCAAGCCGCTGCGCGGGTCGGCGCGGCGGTTGCGCAAACTGCTTGCGCCGACCTGGAGGGCGAGCGCGAGCGGCGCGGCCAGCACGAAGCTCAGCGCCCGCCGCCAGCGCCCAGCCGGCATGCCCAGTGGCGCGGCCAGCAAGGCCCCGACCAGTGTGCGCTGCGATCCGCGCCCAAGCCAGCTCAGGCCCCACCAGCCCTGCCGGCCAGCCAGCCATTCCAGCGCGCCCAGCCAGAACAGCAGCGCGCGCCCCAGTGCCGAAAATGTTTTCATTCCGTATTGCGCTTTTCAGATCAACGAAGCGATTTCATATCTCGATAAAGGCTTCAAAAAGCCAAGAATAAACTGACCCCTGACTTCTGACCCTTGACTCCTGCGATATTTGTCCTGATTTCGCATTCGGTGTATTATAGCGCCCATTCTGCCCTGGCAACGCATTGTGCCGGCTGCGGGCGGCTGCTGGCCGCCGGGCGTGGCATGCGTATGGAGTGGGCGCGCCGCGCCCGAACAGAAGGGATTGCACTATGGGTCTGCTCGATGGCAAGAAAGCCTTGATTCTGGGGGTGGCGAACGATCACTCGATCGCCTGGGGCATCGCGCAGGCGCTGCACGCCGAAGGTGCCGAGCTAGGCTTTACTTATGTGGGCGAGGCGCTGGAGCGGCGTGTGCGCCCGCTGGCCACCAGCTTGGGCGCGACACTGATCGAGCCGTGCGATGTGCAGAGTGATGAGCAGATCGACACGCTGATGGGGCGCGTGCGCGAGCAGTTCGGGTCACTCGATATTTTGATCCACGGCATTGCGTTTGCGAATAAGGATGAGCTGAGCGGCGACTATCTGAACACGACCCGCGAAGGCTTCCGGCTTGCGCTCGAAGTAAGCGCCTACTCACTCACTGCCCTTGTCAAAGCTGCGCGCGGCCTGCTCAACCCGGGCGCGTCGATTCTTACGCTCACCTACCACGGATCGCAGCAGGTTGCGCAGAACTATAATGTGATGGGCGTAGCCAAGGCCGCGCTCGAGGCCAGTGTGCGCTACCTGGCGAACGACCTGGGGCCAGAGGGCATTCGCGTAAATGCGATCAGCGCTGGCCCCATCCGCACGCTGGCCGCCAGCGGCATTGCGGGCTTCCGCAACCTGCACAAGCAGTTTGCCAGTGTCGCGCCGCTGCGCCGCAATATTACGATTGACGATGTGGGCAAGGCCGCGCTGTGGCTGTGCAGCGACTGGTCGGCGGGCGTGACGAGCGAGACGATCTATGTGGATGGCGGCTTCCACAATATCAGCGTGACGCTGCAGGATTAGCCAAGCAATACACGGGGCCGGCTGGTACATCGTACCGGCCGGCCCCATTTTTTTGCCCTGAACGTTATGAGCGGCGCTTGCGCAGTTGCTGCGGCGCAAGCGGCTGCGCTGGCTTTTTCAGCGGCTTGGTGAGCGGGCGCGTTTCGGGAGGTGGTGTGGTGACGTCGTGCGGCGGCTCGGGCGCGTCGATCAGCTTGCGGTAGAGATAGCGCAGCAGCAGCCGGCCAACAGCCACAGCGGGAATACCGATCAGCAGGCCAAACGGCCCGCCAATCGCGCCGCCGGCCAGAATGGCGAACAGCACCAGCACCGGGTGCAGATGCACCGCGTGGCCCATCACCTGCGGAATAATAAAATTATCTTCGGCCATACGCAGCACGAAATAGCCGACGCCAATCACCACTGCGAGCAGCAGGTGGCTCCAGCCGAAAGGCGTCGTGGGTTGCAGCAGCGACACCGAAACCGCCAGGCCAGCCGCCGACCACGGGCCGATCAGCGGGATGATCTCAAGCACGCCGCTGGCGATTGCGATCACCAATGCATAGCGCACCTGCAGGAAGGTGAGCATAATATACGTCAGCACCGACATAATTGGGATGAGCATAAGTGTGCCGCGAATATAGCCATTGAGTGTGGCATCGACCTGCTGGCCAAGCGTGCGGATCTCAGCGCGGTAGGGCGCGGGCACCAGCCCATACATCCAGTCGGTAAGCTGCTCGGCTTGCAGCAGCAGATAGAAGGTGACGATCAGGTAGGTGACGAACAGCACCACGCTTTCGAGCGCTGACACGACCAGATGCGGCACGGTGGCGGGCAAGGTCGTCGCAAGATCGCTGACAAAGGAGTAGATCGGCGCTTCCAGCTCGCGCAGATCGAAGGTAACGCCACCCAGATCCCAGATCTGATTGTCGGCCAGCAACTTTTCGATCTGAGCGCGCATGGCTGGGAGCTGCGCCACCATTTCGCCATACTGTGCGGCCAGGCGCGGGCCAAAGGTTTGGATCAGGCCGTAGACAACAATGCCCACGAGCACATACAGCACCAGGATCCAGACCGCGCGCCCAATGCTGGTGCGGCGGTTGAGCCAGCTAATCAGCGGGTTGAACAGATATGCAGTGATCAGCGCTGCAATAAAAGGGGCCAGGATCGATTGTGCCAGCCAGATCAGGAGCAGGCTCATGGTCACAATCAGCAGCACGGTTATGAACTTGCCTGCAGAGGAAAGCCGGATTGGTTTTGGTTCGACGCTCACAGCGATACCTCAGGTGTGTGATACGACAACGCCCCCGGCTGATACCGAGCGGCGTTGTATATAATACCCTTATTGTACTGCATGACGGGCCGAAAGAGAAGCGACCGCGCGCCTGCTACGGATGGCAATTATGTCAGGAACAGGCAGCCTGGGTTGAATGATTGTTCAGGTTGTGCGGCGCAGCGGGATATCGGCTTTGATGTGATCGTTGGCTTCGCCGCGCAATATCGAGACTTCGATTTCGCCAGGCTCGACGGAAGGCACATATTTCGCGATCACAGCAGACAGCTCGGCTTTCAGCTGATCGAGCATCTCGGGGGTCAGCTTGACGCGATCGTGCACCAGCACGGTCAGCAGCCGCTCGCGGGCCACATCCGAGCTGCGCTCGCGCTTTCCGCCGAAAAGAGAGTTGAAAAAACTCACGCTCGTCTCCTTCGTTAGGACGAATGGTTATACGCGAATGTTGCGCCACCCGGTGGTTAGCGCTCGCTGCCGCGTGGCCGCCGCCCAAACATGCCAAACAGCCGATCCATCATGCCTTGCTGCTCTTCGAGCACCATAAAGGGCACTTTTTCGCCTTTGAGGCGGCGGGCAATGTCGAAGAAGGCGCGCCCGGCCAGCGACGCGCGCTCAAGCACGGCCACCTCGCCGCGGTTGGTTGCCGTCACAATCGCTTCGTCGTCGGGCACCACGCCAATCAGGTCGATCGCCAGAATTTGCAGCACATCGTCGACGCTCATCATATCGCCGCGGCTGACCATGCGTGGCTTGAGGCGGTTGAGGATCAGGCGCGGGTGGCCCTTCTCAAAGGCTTCGACCAGGCCAATAATCCGGTCGGCGTCGCGCACGGCCGAAACCTCGGGCGTGGTGACGATCAGCACCTCATCCGCGCCAGCGATGGCGTTGCGAAAGCCCGCTTCGATGCCGGCCGGGCTGTCGAACAGAACGTAATCGAACTCGGCGCGCAGCTGGTTCGCCAGCGCGATCATGTCGTCGGGGTTCACGGCGTCTTTGTCGCGGGTCTGGGCGGCGGGCAGCAGGCACAGGTCGGGCAGGTGCTTGTCTTTGATCAGCGCCTGGCGCAGCCGGCAGCGCCCTTCCACCACATCAACCAGGTCGTAGACGATCCGATTTTCCAGGCCCATTACAACGTCGAGGTTGCGCAGGCCGATATCGGCATCGACAACAGCCACGCGCAGGCCCTGCATGGCCAGTGCGGTGCCCAGGTTGGCGGTTGTGGTCGTCTTTCCGACGCCGCCTTTGCCGGATGTGATGGTGATGACGCGCGACATATTCCCTCCGAAGTTTTGAGTTTTCAGTGCTGAGTTTTGAATTGAAACAGGATTCAACGCAAAACGCAAAACTCAAAACCCATACTTACTTTCGATAGGCATCCCATGCCTCGACGTTGATCTGGTCGTTATCGACAAATGCGACTTCCGGGTAGCTATTGCTGCCGCCTTCCGGCGAGCGTGCAATCAGGTCGGCGATGCGCAGCTGCATGGGTGCCAGCTCCAGCGCGCCAATAATTGCGCTGCGGTCGCCCAGCGCGCCGGCATGCACGATCCCGCGCAGCCGCCCCCACACGATCACATTGCCGGCG
The DNA here is from genome assembly GCF_057073505.1 of Kouleothrix sp. 19917. Lineage (NCBI taxonomy): Bacteria > Bacillati > Chloroflexota > Chloroflexia > Chloroflexales > Roseiflexaceae > Kouleothrix > Kouleothrix sp. 19917. Next base: position 4,500,267 of record NZ_CP097099.1, on the reverse strand, counting down.
GCGATGATCTCGCCCCCGGCGTTGATATCGCCCAGAACGGTGACATGCCCGTGGTGGCGAATGACCTGGCCCGAGCGCACGGTGCGGGTGATAAAGCCGGCGTCGCCGCGCTCTTCGGGCTCGGGGGTGCGCGCCAGTGCCCGCGCAGTAATGCCAGCATTGCGGGCGGCATTGCGGCTTTCGCGCGTGGTCGAGGCGAGCGACTCGGGCCGCACGCCGTGCTGCTTCATCAGATCCAGCAGGGTGGTGAGCTGATTATCGCTCAGTGTGCGCTCGCCAATGTCGATAATAATGTGTGCGCCATGAAAAAAGTTCGCCCCCTGGCTGAATTGCCCACGGAGCGCTGCCACAAGCTCATCCCATGCCGCCGCTTCGTCAAGCTGGAGGCGCAGGCCGTCTTTGTTGCCTTTGATTGCGATCAGGTTCGCCATGGCTGGTTCGTCGCACACATGTTGCAGTTGGTACTCACCATAATACCATATGTTGTCAAGTATTTCAGAAAACTACACACAAGCATGTTCCGCTCTTATCACGAGTCGTGCGGCGCAATTGTGGAAAACCCATGCAGTGAGAACCAAGAACCGAGGACCAAGAACCAAGAACCGTGGACCAAGAACCGTGGAACTGAGAATGGCTGGCGTTTATGCGTTGTGGTTCCGTGGTTTTGCAGTTTTGTAGTTCATTTACCGCAGCAGGCTAGCGCGACGTAGGGCCAACCAGTGGCGGCGCGACTGCGCCGATGGTTGGGCGCGGCGGCAGCGGCGGCATGTCGGTCTGGCAGCCGCGTGGCAGCGGGTTGGGCGGGGTGGTGCCGAAGTAGGCTTGCATGATTTGCGTGACGGCTGGCACGGCAATGGTGGCCGAGCCGTCGCCCAGGTCGCCCGAACCCTCGACCAGAGCGAGCACTTCGATCTGCGGGTCGTTGGCGGGCGCGAAGCCAACGAACCACGAATGGCTCTGGCGCACAGCCAGGCGCGCACGGCCGTTTACTGGCGGCGGCTGGATCTCGGGGCCGAACTCGGCGGTGCCAGTTTTGCCGGCGATCTGCAGGCCCGAGCACTGGTCGCGCGCGGCGACGTTCGCGCCCTCGGTTACCGAGCGGCGCATGCCGTCGTGCACCACCTGAAAATACACCGGGTCGACCGGGACGTTGCGCAGCACTTCGGGCGCGACCGTGCGCACCACATTGCCGCGCGAATCAGTGATAGCCTGAACGATCTGCGGGCGCAGGAGCGTGCCGCCATTCGCCACCGCCACGCCACCCGTGATGAGCTGCAAAGGCGTCACTTCAAGGTCGCCCTGGCCGATCGCGGCGTTGTACAGGTCGCCGGTAGTCCATGCTTCGAGCTTGGCTTTTTGCTTCCACTCGGGCGTTGGCACGCGCCCGGGCAATTCGCCGGCCAGCATCACGCCGGTTTTCTGGCCCAGGCCGAACAAGCCCATGCCAGCGGCAAAGCGCTGGTCGTTCAAACCCTGCGGGATGTTTTTCTGCGGGTCGCTGAGGTTGACCACCTGCTCTTTGTTGCCGCCCACCACCGACATAAAGAAAATGTTCGACGAGTGCAGCAGTGCATCGGAAACGTTGATGTCGCCATAGCCGCGCGAGCCGGCGTTGCGGAAGGTGGTGGTGACGCCCGGCGCGAAGCGGTTTTCCACCACCAGCGTGCCTGGGTCGTGGACGCGCGTTTGCGGCGTAATGACGCCATCCTGCAGCGCCACCAGCGCGTCGAACTGCTTGAGTGTCGAGCCGGGCGGGTATTGCAGCTGCACGGCGCGGTTCAGCAGCGGCGTCAGGCGGCGATTTTCGGGGTTGGAAAGATCGAGCAGTGCGCTCAGGTCGCTGGTGCGCTTGGGATCGGACCAGACATTATTGTCGTAGCCTGGCCAGCTGGCCATGGCCAGAATCCGCCCGGTTTTCACTTCCATGGCAATTGCAACGCCCGAGCGCAGCGGTTTGTAGTCGCGCTTAAAGGCGAACTGGCCGCTTTGCGCCAGGCGGCGCTTTTCGGCAATGTCGATCCAGTTGCGCAAAATCTGCTCGACCTGCTGCTGGAAAGGCGCGTCGATCGTGAGCACAAGGTTATTACCATCGTGCGTGGCCTTCATCTCGGTGGGCGCCTGCACGGGCCGGCCGGCGGCATCGACCAGCAGGCTGTTCCAGCCGAGCTGGCCACGCAGTTCGTCTTCGTAGCTCGCTTCCAGCCCGTCCTTGCCAATCCGGTCCTGGTTTTCAAGGTAGCGCGGCACACCTAGCTCGTCGGGGCGCAGCTGTTTGGTGACAATGCCACATTCTTCGGCGTGGCCGAGCGACTCGAGCAGGCTGCCCACCCACGAGCGCGCGCTGTTTTTGCGCACCAGTTCGCATTCCGTCACGCTGCCAATATAGCCAAGCAGGTGCGAAAACGACTGAATCTGGCCGCTGAGTGGGTAGTTGCGCCGATAGTCTTGCTCGATCACAACGCCGGGCAGGCTGGTGGCGTTTTCGCGCAGAATCAGCGCCAGCTCGCGCGGAATATCCTGCTTGATTGGCACGGTCTGGTAGCCCGGCACGTCGGCCTGCGCAACTTTCACGGCCAGCGGGTTGGTGAGCGCCAATGTCTGCGTGTAGGCGGCGCTGAGCGTAAGCGCATTGCGAAGCTGTTTCGGCGGCACAGTCAGCTCGATCCAGTCGGTGTCGGCGGGGCGGCTGATTGCGCTGAGCGCAGGCGTGCCAAGCAGGCGCGCAATATCGTCGCGCAGGGTGGAACTGGTGTCGAGGCTGCTCGCGGGCGAGATGACGAGCGTGCTGGTGGTGGTGACAACCGTGCCGCCATCAAGCGTGACGGGCACCAGGTCGGGCACGGGCGTGCCGCCGCTGCTGGGTGTGCGGCGCGGCGGGCCAAACTCGGCCACCGGGCGGTATTGCGCAACCAGCTGCGCCGCGCCGGGCCGCAGCTCGGGCGCGAGCTGGAGCGTGGCGGGCGGGTGCGATTCGAGGCGCTGGGCAGTGGCTAAGCTGGGCGCGCCAAGCCCTTGCAGCAGGTCGTTGTGCAGCACGCTCTCGTCGAGCGCGGCGGCGGGCGAGATCGTGAGCGTGTTCGAGATGCCAAGCAGCTGGCTCAGGCGGCTGAACACCTCGGCGCGCGCTTCTGGCTCGCTGATCAGCGAGGGCAGGTCGGCCGGGCGGATCGAAACCGTGTAGATCGGCACACTTTCGGCCAGCAGCGTTTTGCCATCGGCCGCAAAAATTTCGCCGCGAGTTGGCCGCACCGGCAGGTAGCGCAGTGTGCGCGCGCGCGACGAGGCGCTGTAGCGTTCGGCTTCGTCGGGCACGACCTGCAGCTGGTAGAGCCGCCCAACCAGGGCAACCAGAATGGCCAGCACGATCAGTTTTGGCAGAATAATACGGTTCACGATTTGCGATTTTGGATTTACGATTTACGATTGTGACGCCCGACCGCGGACAAACGACCGGAAAAATTCACCACAGAGGCGCAGAGAACACGGAGATGGTGCGATTGAGGGTTGGTGCGATGCAACTCAACACTCAACATTCAGCACTCAAAACTCCTGACGATGTGGCGTGGTCGGTCATTCGATTTGCAGCCTGAGCAAACGAACACTAACCACTATTCTCCCTCCCCTGCTCTGGTGTAATTCCAAGTGAGGTTATAGGGTAGTGAAGGGCTTCACTACGCATTGCAATCACCAATCCCTATTCCCCAGGCCCTAACCCCCGCGCGTTCACGCGCACTAATACACATCGAGCGCGACTTCGCCACGGCGGCGACCTTCCAGCCAGCGCATCAGCAGAAACAGCGGCAGCGCCGGAATGAGCAGCAGCAAGGTGCCAGGGAGTGCCACCACGGTCAGGTAGGTGCGCACATCAACTGGCGCGGTGAGCAGTGTGCTGAGCAGAATCATCATGGCATGGTAGCCAACCGTGCCAAGCATAATACCCAGCAGTGGCAGCAGCCAGTTGCTGCGGCTAAGCCAGGCCAGTGGCAGCGTGCCCAGTAACACTGCCAAGAGCAGCGCCAGCGCGTGCGAGCCTAACGCTGTGTCGGCGAACAGATCGAGGCCGAGGCCTGCATAGAAAGCCCAGCGGGCGGCGTTACGCGGGCCATTCAGCAGCGCCCGGCAGATAATGATGAGCAGCAGCAGGTTGGGCGTGCTGCCAAACAGTTTGGGCAGCACAGTAGCCTGCAGCATTGCGGCGGCCAGCAGCACCAGCGCCAGCCACAGCTCGCGCACAATGCGCTCTTCTAGTCGTTTTGGTTCAGCAGAACCCATGCATACGTCACACGGTCGGGATCGACATACGGCCGCACGTCGGCGTTCTGGTTGTGGCCGTCGATTTCGATCTCCTCGACGGTGCCAATCGGGATGTCTTTCAGAATCGCGGCGCGGGGCAGCTCGGTGTCGAACTGAGCCGTCAGGCCAGCGGTGAAGACAATATCGCCAGCCGTCAGCGGCAGCGAGCGATCAATCGCTTCGAGCCTGAGCCGCGAGCCAACCTGCCACTGGCCCTGCACTACGCCGGTGGAAGCGACATTATTGTGGTAGATCTTGGCGCTCACCGCGCTGCTATAGTCGGTGATCAGCAGGACGCTGGCGCTGCGGGGGCCAACCGAATCGACCACGCCGATCAGGGCGGGCGGGCTGCTGCCTTCCTGCCCCAGCACCGCCATGCCGGGCCTGATGCCCTTTTCTTCGCCGGCATTCAGCATCAGCATGCGGCGGCCGCCGTCGGGCGAGCGCGCGCTGACATCGGCGCCAAGTAGCTGCCATTTGCGCTCGCGCTCAATGCGAAGCTGCGTTTCGAGCTGGTCAAGCCGCTGCTGCATTTCCTGGATCTTAATGTTTTCGGCCTTCAGGCTGCCGTTTTCCTGCTCCAGCGCAGCCACGCGGTCGCGCAGTTGCTGCACCTCGCTGATGCTCTGCCCGATGCCGCCAACGCGGTCGCCGAACTGGCGCAGGGGCTGCATCAGCGGGGTAAGGTAGGTTTGCACCCGCGCGCGCAGCGGCCCAAGCATGCCGCCCTGGTCGAGCACTACCAGCAGCAGAGCCAGCACCAGCAGTGAAACGATCAGGGTCAGCGAGCGGTAGGGCGATGGGCGGGGGAGCCGCATGGAGCGATTGCGAACGGAGTCACGCATAGTCAGAAGGCACATTGCGAATTGGAGAAGCGCCGGGTTCAGCGCTCCCCAATCGGCAACTACTTGTAGCGAACGCGCCGGGTGCGCTGCGTGCTGTTCAGAATGTCGCGGTACACCGGGTTGTGGAATTCTTCGACCATTTTGCCGGCACCGCGCGCCACGCATGAAAGTGGGTCTTCGGCGATATGCACGGGCATTTTCGTCTCGGCGGCGATGCGCCGGTCGAGGCCGTGCAGCAGCGCGCCGCCGCCAGCCAGCATAATGCCGTGCTCCATCACGTCGGCCACCAGCTCGGGCGGTGTTTCTTCCAGGGCGGCGCGCACCTCGGCCACAATCGTGTTGACGGGGCCAGAAATGCCTTCGCGCAGCTCGACGCTGGATACCTCGACGGCTTTGGGCAGGCCGGTCAGCATGTCGCGGCCGCGCAGCACCACGCGAATTTCTTCGTCGAGCGGGTAGGCGCTGCCGGCGGCGATCTTGACCTTCTCGGCCATGCGCTCGCCAATCAGCAGGTTGTACTCGCGGCGGGCGAAGTTGACAATCGCCTCGTCGATCTCGTCGCCAGCGGTGCGGATCGAGTGGTTGATCACAATGCCGCCCAGCGAGATCACAGCCACCTCAGTGGTGCCGCCGCCAATGTCGACAATCATCGAGCCCATTGGTTCGTCGACGGGCAGGCCAGCGCCAATCGCGGCGGCCATTGGCTCTTCGACGACATAGGCATCGCGGGCGTTGGCGTTCAGCGCGGCATCGCGGGCGGCGCGCATTTCCACCTGCGTCACGCCCGAGGGCACGCCCACCACCACGCGCGGGCGCGGCGAGATCACGCCAAACGAGCGATCGTGCGCTTTCTTGATGAAGTGCGTGATCATCTTCTCGACGACGTCGAAGTCGGCGATCACGCCATCTTTCAGCGGGCGCACGGCGATGATATTGGCAGGCGTTTTGCCCACCATCGCCTTGGCCTCCGCGCCGACGGCTTTTACTTCTTTGCTTTTTTTATCGATGGCGACAACCGAAGGCTCGCTGATGACGATGCCCTTGCCGCGCACATGCACGAGGGTGTTGGCGGTGCCGAGGTCGATGCCGAGATCGCGACTGAATGCGCCAAAAAGTGAGTTCAGCGGGTTAATCGCCACGTGTGTATTCCTCCAACCGCGACCCGCGTCGAGCAGGGATCGGGGCGGTGTTGCCGATATGTCAAGCGAATATGGCGCCATTATACCATAGGTTGCTGTCGCGCCTTTCTGACAGGATGCTGACAGTCGCGCCATGACATGCCGCGCCGCGAAGCGTCAGCGCCATGCAGCGCGTTGCTTACTTGTCATAAGGAAATAAGAATTTGTTTACAGCATTGCGGATAGTTTCCCTGCCGGCACGCTGCTGGTGTGTCACGGGAGTGGTCATTGCCCTTCCTCCCCACTGTGCCCATCCATCTGAGCAAGGTCGCTCCGCATGCCCAGGCGCGTGAAAACCGCGCGCACCTCGCGCCAGAGCGCCAGGCCGGCCAGGCGGTTGCCACGCGCCAGCTCATAGCGAGCCAGCTCGCGCTGGGTGAGTGCGCGCTCGTATGGCATGCCCAGCTCGGCAAAGATACGCGTGCTTTCGGCGAAGCAGGCTGCGGCGTGTGGCTGGCGCATTGGCGCGGGCAACTGGGTCGCCGCCTCGCGCAGCGCCATTGCGCCTTGCGGCTGGGCGGCAAGCTGGCCCAGCACGCGCCACGCCAGCCCGAGGGCCGGGCGATCGCGCAGGGCCTGGGCCAGCTCAAAAGCTTGCTGCACAGCGGCCAGTGCGCCGGGAATATCATTCTGGCCCAGGCATGCCGCTGCCAGGCGGCAGTGAACGCGCGGCAGGCCGGGGTTATTCGGGGCAGCGATGCGCAGCGCCTGCCGCAAGTTCTGCTCGCCCTCGGCGAAGCGCGCCAGCGCCACCTGCGTGCCGCCCAGGTTTGCCAGCGACTGGCATTCCAGCTCGGGGTCGTTGATCTCGCGCGCAATTGCCAGCGCCTCGTCGTAATGCTGCGCGGCGGCAGCGTAATCGCCGCTGCTTTCGGCGGTGAGACCAAGGTTGTTCAGCGTGCCGCCGACGCGCAGGCGATCACCCAGTTCGCGGTGCAGCTCCAGCGCGCTGCGCATGGCGCGGCTGGCCTGCGGGAAGTTGGCGGCAGCTTTGTGGATCGCGCCAAGCAGGTTGAGCGCCCGGCCCATTTCGCGCAGCGCGTCGTGCTCGGTGGCGAGCAGCAGCACCTCTTCGGCGCGCTCCTGCGCGGCGGCTGCATCGCCCTGCTGGAACAGGCACCAGGCCTGGAGCTGCTGGGCCATGGCGCGCTCGACATGCGCGCCGACCTGCTCGGCGATTTGTTCGGCCTGGGCGGCGCTGGCCTGGGCAGCCGGGTAGTCGGCCTGCCGCTCGCGCACTTCGGCCAGCCCATACCACGCGCGCGCCTGGGCAATGCCGTCGCCGGCCAGCTCAGCGGCCGAGCGCATGGCGGTGTAGCTGGCGGCTGCATCGCTGTAGCGCCCCTGCCACAGCAGCATCTCGCCCAGCCCTTCGTAAGCAGCAGCTTTGCGCATTGCGCCAGCTACATCGCGCTCTTCGGTAGTGGGAAGCAGGCGCAGCACCTTGCGGAAGTGTTCGGCGGCTACATCCGACGCATAGATTTCCTGCGCCTGCCCAGCCGCGCGCGCATACCAGTCGGCGGCGCGGTCGGCGTCGCCAGCGCGCTCGAAATGCTCGGCAATCAGCCCAGCATACTCGGCCACGCGCTCGCCACTGCGCTCGATCAGCCATTCGCCCGCCTGCGTGTGGTACTGGCGGCGCTGGCGCTTCAGCACGCTGTCGTAGGTCACCTGGTGCAGCAGGGCGTGCTTGAACATAAATTCCTGTGTGCCGGCGAACGACGACACCGGGCGCGCGACCGTCAGCCCTTTGGTGTGCAGCGTTTCAAGGTCGGTGAGTGTGCGCATGATGCTGGCCATGTCGCGGGTGGCGCGCATGTCGTTCTGAACGCGTGCGCTGCGCCCGGCCCGCCCGTCGGAGGCCAGCCGCTCGGCGGCGGCATCCCAGAACACGCGCCCGATCACCGAAGCGCGCTGCAGGGTTGCGCGCTGCTCGGGCGCCAGCGCGTCGATGCGCGCCTGAAGCACGCCAGTCAGCGTGGGCGGCACGCGCGTCTCGGCCAGGCGCGCCACCTCCACGCGCCACTGCTCGCCTTCGGCCACGATCACGCCATCTTCCACCAGCATTTTGATCAGCTCTTCAAGGTAGAACGGGTTGCCTTCCGAGCGGCTGACGATCAGATCAACCAATTCGGGCGGGGTGTTGGGAATCTGGCGCAGAATCTGGGCGACCAGGCTGCGGCTGTCGGTTTCGTTCAGCGGGCGCAGCGCGATGCGTGTGGGGTTCGGGTGCTCGCTGCCCCAGGCAGGCCGCCGCTCGAACAGCACTGGCCGCGTCACGGCCAGCAGCATCAGCGGCAGGCGCTCGCAGGCCCGCGCCAGGTAGTCGATCACTTCCAGCGAGCTGTCGTCGGCCCAGTGAATATCTTCCAGGCAGATCAGCGCCGGCTGCACTTCGGTGGCGGCTTCAAAGAATTGCGCCAGGTAGTGGTAGGCGCGGTCGCGCAGCTGGCGGGCGTTGTCGAGAATGCCGTGCAGCGCCGGGCTGGCCGAGAAGTCGAAGCCGATTAGGTGGCCGATGAAGGGCGCGCGCTCGGCACCGGCCGCGCCCATAAAGCTCACAATGCCGCGTTCGAGTTTCTGGCGCGCCTCGGCGGCGCGGTCGCTGTCGTGGATCTGGAAGCGGAAGGCGAACAGGTCGCGGATGAGCGCGTAGGGCCGCCGACCCGGCTCCTGGCCGCCGCGCCCGCGAAACAGCCAGACATGCTCGGGCTGCTGGCCGCCCCATTCGAGAAATTCTTCGACCAGGCGCGACTTGCCGACTCCTGCGTCGCCCAGCAGCGTCACCACCTGGGCGCGCTGTTGCGCCCCGCAAGCGCGCAAGGCATCCTGCAAGGCGGCCAGATCGGCATCGCGCCCGATCATCGGCGTGGCCACGCCCTGCACGCCGCGCAGTTGCGTTTCCTGCGTGCGCGGGCGGGCGCGCCGCACCTCGTAGACCTGGATCGGCTCGACTTTGCCTTTCACTGCCAGTGGCGGCTGCGGCTGCACATCGAACAGGCCGCGTATATGCCGATAGGTTGCGTGCGAAATCAGGATGCCGCCAACCGGCGCGGCGTGCTCAAGCCGGCTGGCGAGGTTGACAGTATCGCCCACAATCGAGAAATCTTCGCCCTGCCGCCCGCCCAGAAAGCTCACCACCACCGGCCCGGTATTGATGCCGATCCGCATTGCCAGGCGAATGCCGCGCTCGCGCTCCAGCTCGGCGTTCAGCTCGGCCAGCGAGGCGTGCATGTCGAGCGCCGCGCGCAGGGCGTGCTCGGGGTCGCGCTCGTTGGCGGTGGGGATGCCAAAGATCGCCATCACTGCGTCGCCAATGAACTTCTCGATCCAGCCGCCGTAGTGCGTGATCGCTTTCGACAGGCGGCCAAAATAGGCCCGAATCACGTCGCGCACGTCTTCGGGGTCCATTGTCTCGGCGGTGGCGGTGAAGCCCGCCATATCGGCAAACAGCACCGTCACCTGCTTGCGCTGCTCGTCGAGCGCGGCCAGCTGCTGGCGCAGCGGTGCCAGCGCCGCATCGGTGAGCGCATCGCCCAGGGTGGCGCGGCGCTGCTCGATCGCGGCGATGGTTTGCTCGATGTCCTCGCGGCTTGGCATGCGTGCGGCCGGCCTTTTGCTGAAAGCGATGGTAGCGGTCAATTATACTACGCCCGCGCGCCTTGCCCGGCTCATTCATGCGCCACGTTTGCCCAATCGTTGGCGAAACGCACACCTTCTGCCATTGCCGCGGCACGAAGCATCCTGCTATACTGCCTGTGCGACAATTGTACGCCCATGGAGCATTGCATGATCGAAGCCGTCCAACTCCATAAAGAATTTGGCACCTTTCAAGCGGTTCGCGAGATTTCACTGCAGGTTGACGAAGGCGAAGTGGTGGCACTGCTTGGCCCAAACGGCGCGGGCAAAACCACCACGGTGCGCATGCTGGGCGCTATTCTCAAACCCAGCAGCGGCTCGGCGCGCATCGCAGGCTACGATGTGGTCGAGCAGGCGCGCGAGGTGCGGCACGTTGTGGGCTTGCTGACTGAGTTTCCCGGCCTGTACCATCGCATGCGCGCCCAGGAGTACCTGGCATTTTTTGGCGCGCTGCAAGGCATGAGCGCGCGCGAGTGCGCCCGGCGCGGCGAGGCGCTGCTTCAGCAGTTTGGGCTGTGGGAAGCGCGTGAGAAGCGGCTCGACAGCTACTCGAAAGGCATGAAGCAGAAGATCGCGCTGATTCGTGCGCTGATTCACGACCCGCCGGTGCTGTTTCTGGATGAGCCGACCACTGCAATGGACCCGCATAGCGCGCGAACCGTGCGCGACGCGATTGCCGAGCTGCGTGCCGCCCGCCGCACCATTCTGCTCACCACCCACAACCTCGTCGAGGCCGAAACGCTGGCCGACCGCATCGTGGTGGTGCGCGGCGGCCGGATCGTCGCGGAGGGCACGCGCGCCCAGCTCACCCGCCAGCTGCTGGGCGACCCGATCTGGGAATTGCGGCTGGCCGCGCCCTCCGACGTGGCGGCCGGCGTGCTGGCCGATCTTGCACCCGTTGAGGCGGTTGGCGACGACTGGCTGCAATTCCGCTGCGCCGACCCGCGCGCGCTGAACCCGCAGATCCTCGGGCGGCTGGCCGCGCGCGGCGTGCCGGTGGTTGCGCTGGCCGAGCTGCCGCGCAGCCTGGAAGATGTCTACCTCAGCATTGTGGCCGACGAAAACGAGCGCACCTGGAGCGCAGGCGATGCGCCGCCCGCACCGGGCGAGCCGCTTCCCGAAGTCGAGGAGGTGCAGCCATGAGCATCAGCGCGATCCGCACCATCACCCGCCGCGAAGTCGGCGACACGCTGACCGACTGGCGCATCCTTGCGCCGATGTTCATTCTCGCCTTCATCCTGCCGCTTCTGCTGGTCAGCGCGGCTAACTTCGCCATTCGCTTCATTGCCGACGAAAATACCGTGCCGCTGCTGGTGCCGTTTGTGATGCTGCTGGTTGGTTTCATACCTGCATCATTCTCGCTGATCACCGCGCTCGAAACCTTTGTGGGCGAGCGCGAGCGCAACAGCCTGGAAGCGCTGCTGGCCATGCCGATCTCGGATGGCGCGCTGTACCTGGGCAAACTGGCCTCGTCGCTGCTGCCGCCGCTGTTTTCGGCCTTCACCGCGATGGGCGTGTTTTGCGGCGCGCTGGCGTTGGGCTACCCGCAGCTTTTTGCGCGCGGCCTGACGCCCGAGTACATCTTGGTGATCTTCCTGCTGATCACCACCAAAGCGATTGTGATGGTTGCCAGCGCGGTGATTATTTCGAGCCACACCACCAGCGTGCGCGCCGCCAACCTGCTGGCGAGCTTTGTGCTGCTGCCAACCGCTTCGGTGGTTCAGCTCGAAGCGATTCTGATCATCGGGCGAACGGCGCGCGCCTGGAGCGTGCTATGGATTATTGTGCTGCTTCTCTCGGTGATTGCGATTACATTGATCCGCACGGGTATGGGCGCGTTCAACCGCGAAGAAATTCTTTCGCGCGAGCACGAGCAGCTCAACATCCGGCAAGTTGGCCGCACGTTTATGACCTTTTTCCACGAATACCGGCCCGCTGGCGTGCCACCCGACCAGTACACACAGCGCCGCTTTTCGGTGGCGCGCTTCTACCGCAGCGAGCTGCCCGCCCTGCTGCGCGACTACCGGCTGCCAATCGGGGTGGCGCTTGTCGCCGCGCTGAGCGGATTGCTGAGCGGCGGCTATATCGGCAGCACCTACCGCGTACGCTTTCTTGATGCCTACCTTTCGAATATTGGCGCACCGCCCGCGCCAAGCTTTGGCCTGGGCATCGGCATTGCGCTGAATAACATTCGCGTGGCGCTGCTGTCGGGCGTGTTTTCGCTGTTTGTGTTTGGCATATTCGCGTTTCTGGTGCCGGCGGTGGCGTTTGCGCAAATTGGCTTTGTGGCCAGCACGCTGGCCGAGCGCGGCGGCAGCTGGTTCGCGCTTGGTCACACCAGCCCGCTGCAGTTTCTGCTGGGCTATATTGTGCCGCACGGAATCATCGAGCTGCCCACGGCCATCCTGGGCTCGGCCATGGGCCTGCGCGTGGGCGCGGCGCTGATGTCGCCGCCGAAGGGCTTCACCGTCGGGCAGAATATTCTGTGGGCGCTGGCGCAGCTGGCGAAGGTCTGGCTGTATGTGCTGGTGCCGCTGTTCCTGCTCGCCGGCCTGATCGAAGGGCTGCTCACGCCGCAGGTCATTCGCGCGCTGTATGGGGGGTAAGGAAGAGCGACATCCGCAGATGACGCAGATTTGTGGCTGATGCGAATGAAAAATCCGTTGAAATATTTACGCATGACGCACTAAACCTGGGCAGGGGCGGGCAATCCGCCTCTGCTTTTTGTTTGCGCTTCAAGCGGGTATAATACTGTGTCTATGGAAACGCTCAACGTCCTGCTGATGCAGCTGCCGGTGCCAAACAACCCGGCCACAAATGTGCCGCTGGCGGCTGGCTACCTCAAAGCCTATGCCCACGCTCAGGGCCTGCTCGAACGCGTGCAGGTTGATATTCTGCCGCGCGCGCTGGCCGACCACGCTGGCGATGCCATGCTGGTGGATGCGATTGTAGCGCGCCGCCCGCAGGTGCTCGGCATTTCGCTGTATACCTGGAACAGCGAGCGCAGCCTGCTGGTGGCCGAGCGTGCCCGCGCGCGCCTGCCCGGCCTGCTGGTGCTGGTTGGCGGCCCCGAGGTGCAGCGCGACAACGACTGGGTGCTGCGTCACCCCGCCGTCGATATTGCGGTGATCGGCGAGGGCGAGCAGACCTTTTGCGAGCTGCTGCAACACCTTACGAAAAACGGCATTCCGCGCGATCTGCGCGAGCTGGAAGCCATCCCTGGCCTGGCCCTGCGCGATGCTTCTGGCAAAATATGCTTCACTGCCGAGCGCGTGGCGCTGAACGATCTTGCGGCCGTGCCGTCGCCCTACCTGCTGGGCTTTCTCGAACCCGCGTCCATGCTCATGGTCGAAATTTCGCGCTGGTGCCCCTACGCCTGCGCCTTCTGCCTGTATGGCCGCAACATGGGGCCGCGCCTGGGCAATCGCTATTTCCCGCTCGAACGCGTGCTGGCCGAAATCGCGTGGGGGCGCGAGCGCGGCGCGACGCAGGTGCATTTCATCGAAGCCAACCTGAACCTGGTGCCACTGTTTCGCCCGCTCATGGCCGCGCTGGCCGACCTGAATGCCGACGGCGCGCTGGCGCTTTACGCCGAGCTGCGCGGCGAGCACCTGACCGACGAAGCGGTGAGTATGCTGCGCCGCGCCGGCCTGCAGGTAGCAGAAGTGGGCTTGCAGACGGCCAACCCGCTGGCCTTGCAGGTAGCGCATCGCCGCACCGACCTGCGCAAATGGGCGGCCGGCACGCGCCGCTTGCAGCGCGCCGGGGTCGCGATCTTCCTCGATGTCATTCTGGGCTTGCCCGCCGACGATGCCGCTGGCGTGGCCGAAACACTCGATTTCATTGCCCGCGAAGACCTGGGGTCGTACGATATTTTCACGTTGCAGGTGCTGCCCGGCACGGCCACGCGCCAGCAGGCCGCCGAGTACGCGCTGGAATATCAGGCGCGCCCGCCCTACTACGTGCTCGGCACCGACCGCCTGCCCTACGCCGAGCTGCGCCGGCTGCGCCACACGCTCAAGCGCGGCGCCGGCCTCGACCCGGACGAGATCGAGGGCTGCCCCGCGCCGCGCCCGGATGCGCTCGCCGGGCGCGCAGATGACGGGCCAGCCGTCACGCGGGTCGACCTGTCGGGCGAAGCAGCCGATTGGGAGGCGGTGCGCAGCGCGAATCGGCTGGCGCGCCATGTCGATGTGATTGCGCGCTGGGCCGATGCCGAGCGGCTGGCCGCATGGCTGGAAACGGCCATCGCCGCCAACCCCAGCACCTTGTTCGACTGCTACCTGCTGGCCGGCATGCAGCCGCCCGCGCCAGCCGCGCTGCAATCGTGGCGCGATGCGCTGCCCTTCACGCCCGGCTACCTCGACCGGGTGGCGGTGTACCGGGCCGAACAGTCTGCGCCGGCATATCAGCGCGCCAGCCCGCGCCTGTGGCTGGTGCTGCCCTGGGTCGCGCAGGCCGAGCCAGAAGCCTATCGCGCCGCCGCCGAAATCATCTGGGCCTACGAGCTGGCACCCGGCGACGAACCGCCGCTGCGTGCCTGGGCCGCCGCTGGCGGCGCGGGCGTGTGGGCGCGCGGGGCGGCCGCGCCCGACCTGGCGCGCTGGCGCGAAGCCAGCGATACGCTGCTGTGGGAATAAATTCGCTTTTCTGAAAGAATGGAGCCTCGGTCCATGTACGACCAACTGCACGAAATTCGCGCGCGCCACCTTGGCCTGATGCGCACCACCGCCGCAACCATCACGCTCCTGCTCGAAAGCGTGAGCCAGCGCGACGCTTCCACCCTGCGCGACGGCGGCGACGGCTGGACGCTCCTCGACGTGCTGGGCCACCTGCGCGACTTCGACGGCTTTTTTCGCGGGCGTGCCGAACAGATCTGCGCGCAGCACTACCCCACCCTGCCCGCCTACGACCACGAGGCCCTGGCGATCGAGCGCGCCTACAACGCGGGCGACCTGCGCGCCATGCTTGAAGAATTCAACGCCTCGCGCGAGCAAACCCGCGGCTTCTTCAGCGACCTCGCGCCCGAGCAGTGGGAGCGGGCTGGCATACACCCCGAGCGCGGCCACTTCACCCTCACCGACGCAGCCATCCAGGTCGGGCATCACGACGTAACCCACCTTGAACAGATCGCCAAAATCCTGGCGCAGCGCAGCGCCGCCGGTTAAGCGCCGGTTGAATTGCTGCCATTTTGGCAATGTTCCGTCGCCGTCTCTGCACCCCACCATCCCTGGCGATCGTGTATGGTGATGGCAGAATTTTATGCTGCCTGCCTGGCATACAACGTACATATCGCTAAAGGAAACGTGCTTGGTTCGGCGTCCATATACAATGCACCGCCGTTGGCGCGGCCCCAATCAGCAAACGCAGAAACTACTGCAATCGCTGCTTTCTTTCTACCAGTTGCTGCGAACCCCCCAATCGCTCGACACCCTGCTGCAAGCCATTCTTGATGCTGCGGTGGAGTGCGTGCCGGGCGCGCAGCGTGGCAGCCTGGTGGTGCGCGAAGGCGCATTTTTCCGCTATCGTGCGCTGCACGGCTACGATTTCGAAAAGCTGCAAAATGTGCGCTTCCCGATCGAGCAGATTTTACAGCTGCTGCCAGCCGGCCAGCGCGGCACGCAAGTGCTGAGCTACGATGAGTGGAATTCCGAATTTCTTGATACGGAATCCAACCGCACCCTCCGTATGCACGGCGATATCCACCTGATTCGCCGCTCGATGGTCAGCTCAATTTTTGTTTCGGGCAACTTCTTTGGCACGCTTGTGCTCGACAATCTGGAAAGCTACGATGCTTTCCCGCCCGCCGCCGAAGCGACTGCTATGCTGCTGGCTGAGCAGGCTGGCGCGGTGATCGAGCACGCCCAGCTGCTTGAGGATTTGCGGCGCACACACTCGCAGCTGGCCGAAAACGAAAAGCTTGCGTCGCTTGGGCGGCTGGTGGCCGGCGTCGCGCACGAAATCAACAACCCCCTCACGGCGGTGATTGGCTACACCGAGCTGTTGCAGCTCGAAGAGCTTTCCGACGACGCGATGGACGCACTGCTGCATATTCGCTCGGGCGCAAACCGCATGCGCGAGGTGGTGCGCAACCTGCAAATGTTTGCCCGCCAGCAGCGCCACGGCCAGGGCGAAGTCGACATTCTGCTGCTGATCAATCAGGTGCTGGCGCTGAAACAGGGCGAACTGATGATCGACCAGATCGATGTTGAGCGCGATTTGCCCATCGATTTGCCCAATATCTGGGGGGATGGCGGGGCGCTCAGCCAGGTGCTGCTTCACCTGGTGCACAATGCACAGTATGCCTTGCGCAGCCGGACGCACGGGCGCCGTTTGCTCATTCAGGTGCAGCACCGCCCCGAAGCCAATTGCATTCAGGTCGCGGTGTCCGACAATGGGCCGGGCATGCCGCCGCATGTGCTGAGCCGAATTTTCGAGCCGTTTTTCACCACCAAGCCACAGGGGCAAGGTTCGGGCCTGGGCCTGAGTGTCTGCTATGGCATTGTTGGTGAACATGGCGGGCGGATCTGGGCGGAGTCGGCTGAGGGGCAGGGCGCGTCGCTGTTTGCCGAGCTGCCGCTGCCACAGCACCTTGCAAACACGAAACGCCCGGCGGCGCAGGAGCGACCAGCTGGCCGGCGCGTACTGGTGATCGACGACGACGAGCTGGTGCAGCGCCTGGTGCACGATGCGCTCAGCCCGGAAAATGCCGTCACAATCGTGCAGAACGGCTACGAGGGCATGGAACTTCTCGGGCAGAGTACCTTCGATGTGGTGTTGTGCGACCTGAAAATGCCGGGCATGCGCGGCAACGAGCTGTATGCCGAGATTCAGGCTGCCGCGCCCGAGTATGTCGAGCGGCTGATCTTTATCAGTGGAGACACCAGCAACATCGCGTCGTATGATTTTCTGGGCGAATCTGGCCGCCCACTGCTGGCCAAGCCGTTCACGCCCAACGAACTCTATTTCGCGCTTCAGGTGCTGAACACGACATAATCGTGGCTTTGCCAGAAAACGAACGCAGCACCCATTTCGCCTTCAAACGAAATGGGTGCTGCGTTTTTTGTCGTGAAGCACTTTCCGCGATGCGCAGTACGCACTATGACGCCAAGAACATAGTTCGCAGTGCATGACATTAGTGCCGAAGTATCACACCAGAAAGCGCGCGGCCAGCAGCGGCAGGTGCTTGCCCGGCCCACTGCGCACAGTGGTGTGCGGCAACGAGTCGAGAAAGACTTGCCCATACTTCTTGCTGAGCAGGCGCTTGTCGAGCACGGCCACAATGCCGCGATCCTCGCGCGAGCGGATGAGCCGGCCAAAGCCCTGCTTGAAGCGCAGGATCGCCTGCGGCACGGCATACTCGTTGAAGGCGTCGTCAAAGCCTTCCGAGCGCGCCGTGTAGATCGGGTCGTTCGGCACACTAAAGGGCAGCTTGGCGATCACCAGCACGCTCAGCGCGTCGCCCACCACGTCCACGCCTTCCCAGAAACTGGTGGTGCCAAGCAGCACCGTGCGCGGGAACTCCTTGAAGCGATCGAGCAGATTGCGCCGCGAGCCGTCGATGCCCTGGCCGAGAACGGCGATCCCCTGCTCTTCAAGCGGCTCCTGAATGGCCTTGTAGGTCATCCGCAAGGCGCTATTGGCCGTGAACAGCACCAGCGCGCGCCCGCCCGTGGCGGTGCACAGGCCGATCAGGGTTTCTTCGAGCGCCTGCTGGTAGCCGCGCTGATTGGGCTCGGGGATGTCGTTCGGGATGTAGACCAGCGCCTGCTTCTGGTAGTCGAAGGGCGATTCGAGCTGCAATTCTTCGGGTTCGCGCAGGCCAATGCGATCTTTGATGTAGGTGAAATCGCCGCCGACGGCCATGGTGGCCGAGGCCAGCGCGACCGTGGCTTTTTGCGAGAAAAGGTTGGCTTCCAGCAGCTCGGCCACGGAAAGCGGCGCGGCGTGCAGGGCTAGCGTGTCGCGGGCGCGCTCGTACACCAGCCAGGTGATTTTCTGCTCGTCGCCGCCGTTGACGACGTAGCCGATGTTGATGCGCACTTCGGTGGCGTAGCGGCGCAGCGACTGCACACGCAGCAGCAGCATGTCGTAGTCGAGCAGCTCGGCGTCTTTCAGCTCGCCCAGCAGCGTGTCGAGCTTGCCGAGCGCGTCGCCAATGGCGGTGAGCTGGACGGACAGGTTGTCCCATGCGCGCTCGACCACGCCCCAGTTTTCGCTTTTGCGCACGCCGTCGGTGATGCGCAGGCGCGCGTCGTAGGCCGAAGAATCGGGCGACTGGGCCATGAATGCCGTGAGCAGGTTGAAACAATCGTAGACGCTCTGGCGCGCACGCGTGACGGCCGGGCCGGCGGCCTGGGCAATGGCGTTGGTCTTGTCCATGTCGCCCGAGCCGGCGGCGCTGTGCTGGAAGTGGCGCGGCAGCTCGGCAAACAGGCCCGCGCTGGTTTGCGCGCCGCCAGTTTCAAACAGACTGTCGAGGAAATCGAGCAGCTGGGTTTGATTGACAGAAAAGCCAAACTGGTCGGTCGCCACGTCTTCGAGGTTGTGCGCCTCGTCGATGATGATGTGATCGTACTCGGGCAGCACCTGCGCCTCGGTGGCCATGTCGGCGAGCATGAGCGCGTGGTTGACGACGATCAGGTGGGCGGCCTCGGCGGCGCGGCGGGCTTTGAAGAAATAGCACTCTTTGAAATCGGGGCAGCGCGCGCCAGTGCAAGTTTCGGGCGTGGCGTTGATGCGCCCCCAGGCGGCATTTTCCTTGTCCATCAGCAGCAGCTCGGCCTTGTCGCCGCTGTTGGTGCTGGGCAGCCAGAGCTGCACTTTCAGCAGGGTTTTAATCTCTTCGGAAAGCAGCCGCCCGTCGCGCCGCAGGTCTTTGTAGCGGCGCAAACACAGGTAGTTGCCGCGCCCCTTGAGCAGCGCAGCGGTGAAGGGCGGCTCGGCGGCGCTTTTGCGCTTTTTGTTGGCGGGCAGCGTGCCGTCGGCGGCCATGATGCGCTGGAGCGCCGGAATGTCTTTGAAGAAAAGCTGATCTTGCAGGTTGAGCGTGTTGGTGGAGATGACCACGCGCTCGCCGCGCTGGGCTGCAAACATGGCTGCGGGAACCAGGTAGGCCATGCCTTTGCCGGTGCCGGTGCCAGCCTCGACCATGACGGCGTCGCTGTTGTTGAAGGCGGCGGCGACCTGCTCGGACATTTCGACCTGCTGCTCGCGCTGCTCGTAGCCGTCGAAGGTGCTGCCCAGCGCGCCATCGGGCGCGAAAAAGCGCCGCACCGCGCCAAGATCGATTGGGTTGGTGTCGCCTGTGGGTTTCAGCGGCGTGGGCTCATTTGCCGTGGCGCGCAGGGACGTTTCGGGCGCTCCATCAGCCGGCGCGCTTGTTTCTTCATCCTTCTTCTGCCCAAGCTCGACAAAGATGTTTTTGGCTTTGCTGCGCTCGACTTCGCCAAACAGGTCGCGCAGCGGCCATTCGAGCTTGGCGGTGAGCCGGCTGATTTCGCCAAGCGTGGCGAGATCGAGCGACTCGATGCGGCGCAGCATGTGCAGGAAGATCTGCCGCGTCACGTCGGCGTCGCTGAGCGCGCGGTGGGCGTCGTCGTGCGTGACGCCGAGCGTGGCGGCGAGCGCGCTCAGGCGGTAGGCGGGCGCCTGCGGGATGAGCAGCGTGGCCATGTCGAAGGTGTCGTAGGAGGCCTGGCCGAAGCGCATGCCCTGGGCCTGGAGCATCTTCAGGTCGAAGCCGACCGAGTGGCCGATCAGCGGGTAGCTCTTTACAAAGCGCACCAGATCGGGCGCGATCTCGGAAAAGCGCGGGGCGTCTTTCAGCATGTCGTCGCTGATGCCGGTGAGCCGCGTGATTTTGAGCGGCAGCGCGTGGCGCGGTTTGACGAGCTGCTGGAAGGTTTCGAGCACCTGGTCGCCGTTAAATTTCACTGCGGCGACTTCAATTATTTCGTCGGTGCCGGCTTCCAGCCCGGTGGTTTCGACGTCAATCGCGACAAAGGTCCGGTCCATCAACGATCCTCGCTCATTTGTTTTGCTAACCTGGGCATTATACCCGATCAGCGGAAGCGAGGGGGTGAAGGGGAGACGGGGTGAAGGGGGCAGTTGGCAGTTGGCAGTTGGCAGGAGGCAGTTAGCAGTCGGCAGGAGGCAGTTAGCAGTCGGCAGTTGGCAGGAGGCAACTGGTACATTGTCGTTGACGGGTGGAGTTTGATTGCCAGTCTGTCTGTCCTGAGCTTATCGAAGGGTCGGTCGTCACGGGCATCCTGAGTAGGCCGCAGGCCGTATCGAAGGGTGCCATACGCCATTTCCCTTGCAAACCCTCCGTGCCTCTGTGCCTCAGTGGTGAATTTCCCGGTCGTCGGTCGTCAGTTGTCGGTCGTCGCAACCTGCAACCTGCAAACCTGCAACCTGCAACTCTCTGCACGCTTTGCGGTGAAATTCCTGGTCGTCGGTCGTCAGTTGTCGGTCGTCGCAACCTGCAACCTGCAAACCTTCAAACCTTCAAACATGCAACCTGCAACCTGCAACCTGCAAACCTACCCCAGGCCGTGCTCAATGGCGAAGCGGGTGGCGGCGCTGCGCGAGTTGACCTGCAGCTTGCCGTAGATCGCGGAAAGGTGCGTGCTGACGGTGCGGCGGCTGACGACCAGGCGCTCGGCAACTTCGGCGACGACACGATGCTGTTGCTGTGCAATATAAAACAGATGCCCTGCCAATCGGCAGGGCATCTGTTTGGTGGGCTAAGGCCGGGCAGCGTCGCTAGCCGACCGCCAGCGGGAAGTGTTAGGTGAGCAATACGTTTGCCTATGGCGGCGTGTTGTTCGCAGGCTTTGTGATGGTGGGCGAACGATGTGCTTTCAGGCTACCTTCAAGACTGCACTTGTAAGGTCTTTTAAGGGGTTTCTTCCCAGGTAAATACTTCGTCAGGATCGAGCAAACCGTTGTTGTTGGCGTCGTAGCCTACTCGTAGCGGATTAGTGCCACCGTGCCAGGAGCTATAGTCGATCAGCAAGGTTTCACCGTTGCGGAGATCGAACCCTCCCTCGGGTGAATGAAAAATCTCTGCGCTGGTTTCATTGACGCGAGACATTTCAAAGTCGAAGACGACTTGACCCGAAGCTGCAACGGTATCAATTTGTACATCAAGCAGATTGTTGACTGTATCGATCTGCAACTGTACTTTATCGGTGGGCAGCATATCGAAATCAAAGAACGAGAAACCAAAGTCGGCGTCGGGCCGTTCAAAGCCGACGAAGAGTTCTGGCACGCTACCGGAACCTGTTGTATAGGTGATCGTTGTGCCACCATCAGCGATCTCTACCCTATCCTTCTCGCCTGGCTCGAAGCGTAACTCACTGATCTCGAAGACGTACCCGTGACCAATGTAATCAAAGTTCCAAGCGTCCGCTGTGGTTGCGTCACTTTTTCCGAACAGATCAAATGTTATTGTCTCTGTGGGGACAACAGTATAGTGTGGGATCGCTGGCGTCTCCCATGAACGAAGCACCTGATTACTGCTTGGGGCCATCTCAAAGTCCATAGGCTTATTACCACTAACGCCGACACCTGAATAATGTGAAGAATCACTCGGCCAGACTAGACTATCAGCAGTAGAAGTATTTGAGGTTTGTGCAGGCAGCAATAACTGTGTTGTGGTTGGCGTACTTTGGCAGAATGGACACGCTTGTGTGCCTATTCGAGGCTGAATCGGGGCGAAGCCAAGCGTCTGGCTTTGTGCATCACCGGTGTAGTTGTCCTCGATCAAGTTCGCTTCCGGCGAATAAAACCAGGTATTGGCTGCTGTATCAATCGTGATCTCACGAGTCTCCCCTGGGTAGTTGCTATCGTACACGCTGATAGCAACCTGATTATTCGGTCGTTCAACGATGCTGATTGGTGTCACAGAATGGGCACCAGAGTGATCGACCTTGGAGAAACGCAGTGTGCCAAATGGACTGCCGTTGCGAGCAATACTTGCCCGTAGCGCGGCTAACACATCGTTGGGGGAACGTTTCACCGTCGCCGTTTTCTGCACACGCGTCGTGGTGAACCAGTAGGCGATCTCGCGTTGCAGCTTGGTGTTGCCTTCTAATACGAGATCACTGACCCGTGCAGCCCCGAAATCCTGGGGCTTGAGTTGTCCGTTAAACATCAAGACACTCAGCACTGCCATGCCCTCGCACCGTCCGAACAGCATATAGCTGTTGGTCTCCTCCATCCAACGTTGGCCCCCCGGAGTGAGTGTACAACTCCCGTCCGTCTGAACAGCAGAGGAACATACGTTCTTGCCGAAGAGGCGGCGCATTTCAACCGAGGTGATACCGCTGTATTGCGAGCCGCCGTAGTTAGCGAAGCTGAATCCATTCACGCTGGGGTTGAAAGGCGGATGCATAGCAGCATACGGGAGCCACACCCGTGCGGTTGATTGTTGGGTATGGTCGGCTGCGTTTGTGAGGTGAATAGGTGGTATGGTCGAGAGAAAGAGGGCGTTGAGGATCAGGAGCATGAGGAGCAGGGTACGGCGGGATACAGAAGTGTGCAATTGGCTACGCATACGTCAATGAACCTTTCTGTTTGCTGAGCTACATGATTTACGTCAGTGCGGGATAAACAGAGGAGGAAGGCTCCAAATCGGCTACACTGTGGATGCTGAAGCCAAAGCGTAGCAAATCGGTTGACTGGTTTTTTGGCTTCAAGCTGTACCTGATTTTCAATAACTGCGGCGAACTGCGTTACATAGAACATACAACAGCGAACACCCTGCCCTGCGCTCAGGGCAAGCTCCGGTTCGCCGGGACGGTTTAGGCCCGGCATACGTGTCGGCCCGGAGTTGGTGTGCAAGTAGAGCGGGTGAAAGATGGCATGGCAGCTCCTTTGTTGTATTTGTTCGTACGATACACCTGAGGAGCTTTCGATTGTGGATCGGTTGGATTGCAGAACGTAGGAAGATAGGAGGCGCACAAGCTAAGGGCCGACACGTAGGTCGGTCCAACAGCAACAATGCAATGCAGTGCTATGTGTTTCTGCGAC
This sequence comes from Kouleothrix sp. 19917, assembly GCF_057073505.1. Taxonomy (NCBI): domain Bacteria; kingdom Bacillati; phylum Chloroflexota; class Chloroflexia; order Chloroflexales; family Roseiflexaceae; genus Kouleothrix; species Kouleothrix sp. 19917. The sequence goes on along the minus strand of NZ_CP097099.1, from coordinate 4,477,274 downwards.
GAGTCATTGGCTCGGGCCTGGGCGGCGCTGGCTCTTTGGTGGCGAGGTCGTAGAGCTGGCTGAAGCTGGTGCCGAAGGAGCCAGCGGCCGGCGTGCCACTGGTGAACGCGGGAGGACTGGGCCACGCCACCGCCACTGGCGTGTTTCTATCCGTCATGGTCCCGCCGCCGAGCTGACCCTCCCAGTTCATGCCAGCACATGACCGCGCCACTGCTCAGCAGCGCACAGGTGTGAACGCTGACTGCCGCGATGGCGGTGGAGGATGGTGGTGCAGCGGCCTGCGCCGGGGCAGGCGCAAGTATCCCGGCCAGCAGCGCAAGCGCCACGGCAAGCAGGACGACAGACGAGAAAAGCCTGTAAGTTGCAGCAATGCAGTGTGCGATGTTCGGCGAGGCATGGATGTACGTCCTTTGCGTTTGAAATACACCGGTCGAAAATGATCAGTTTCGCTTTGTCATTATGAACGGAGCGATAGCGGAATGAAGAAGCTTCTATCCCAAGCGCCGAGGCACGCTCAGCGAATCGAAGCATAACAATTCGGAAGTAATCATCCGTAATTGGTATCACAAGGGGATGACAAGGCGCTTTGTCATTGGGGATTGGTGCATTGCCGTTGCTGGGTGCTGTCGCTGGCGAGGGGTGTTCAGTCGTCAGTTGTCGGTCGTCGCAACCTGCAAACCTTCAAACCTGCAACCTGCAACCTGCAAACCTGCAACCTGCAAACCTGCAACCTGCAAACCTACCCCAGGCCGTGCTCGATGGCGAAGCGGGTGGCGGCGCTGCGCGAGTTGACCTGCAGCTTGCCGTAGATCGCGGAAAGGTGCGTGCTGACGGTGCGGCGGCTAACGACCAGGCGCTCGGCGACTTCGGCGTCGGTGAGGCCCTGCGCGACCAGACGCAGCACATCGACTTCGCGGGCGGTGAGGCCGCCGGGGTTGCCCTGGCGGCGGGCGGCGGGCTGTTCGCCTGGGGCTTCGGCGGCGGGCTTGGCGGGCGCAGCAACAAGCAATTGCGCGCCGCCGCGCTTGATCCATGCCAGCAGCCGGTAGGCGTCGGACTGATAGTCGAGCAGCGAGGTGGGCGCGGCGGCCAGCAGCTGGTCGAGCGCGGCGGCCCAGCTTTCGTCGCCGCCCTGGCGGATGAGCGGCGCGGCAGTGGCAAGCAGTGTCACCAGCTGCGGCAGCGATTCGAGGTCGAGCGCGATCTGAAGCGCTTCCTGCATGGGGTCGAGCGCCTGAGTGGTATTGTGCTGCGCCAGCGCCAGCTGCATGCGGCTGATCTGGGTGGCGGCCTCGCCCCAGCGGTTGCCGATTGCGCGGAACAGCTGCAGGCTCTGGTCGTACTGCTCGCGCGCCTCGTCGAGCGCGCCCAGCGCGACGGCAGTTTCGCCCAGGCGCACGTTGCACACCGCCACGCCGCGTGTGTCGCCCATCGACTGGCGGATGCGCAGGCTTTCTTCAAACATGCGCCGCGCCTCGGGGTAGGCGCCAGTGATGTAGGCGACCTTGCCGAGGTTGGTGAGCGAGTAGGCCATGCTCCAGCGGTTGCCAAGCTGTTGCTCCAGCGCCAGGCTTTGCTGCGACCACCCTTGCGCGGTGGCGTACTGGCCCTGATCATAGGCGGCCTGGCCGAGAATGTTGCACGCAATCGCCTGGTTGTAGCGGTCGCCCAGCTCTTGCCCGAGCGCCAGCGCCTCGTGGCAGAGCGCCTCGGTGGTGGCATACTCGCCGAGGTAGGCGCTCACCGCGCCGCCATAGCTCAGTGGGAACAGCATTTCGGCGCGCGCGCCCAGCGCGCGCAGGGCGTTGAGCGCGCGCTGCATGACCGCCTGGGCCTCGCGCTGCTGGCCGATATGGAAGGTGAACCAGCCCTGGCGCGCGAGGGCGTGCGCCCACACCGGGCCAGCGGCCGGGTCGCTTTGCTGCGGGGCCAGCGCATCGGCGGCGGCGGCAAAGGCGGTTGCGCCTTCCTGAAACCAGCTCAGCATGTCGTAGCAGTGGAACAGTCCATTGGCAGCGCGGCCGATTGTGCTGGCGTCGGCGGCGGCGCAGGCGGTTTGCCAGGCGGCACGCAGCTGGGGCATTTCAGCGGTAAGGAGCGCCAGAGCGGCGCGCTGGCCGCTGCCGCGCAGCTCGGGAACCTGGGCGGCCAGCATGTCGGCGTAGAAGCGGGCGTGGCTTGCGGCCAGCGCGGGCTGCTCGCCCGACTGCGCGAGGTGCTCGGCGGCATACTGGCGCACCAGCTCGGGCATCAGGAAGCGCCCCGGCGCAACGGCGGCGCTGCCCGTCTCGCGGCGCAGCAGCGAGGTGTCGATCAGCGCGGCCAGTTCGGGCAGCGAAACCTGTGCCACCTCGCTGGCGGCCTGGCGCGTGAATGCGCCGCGAAAGATTGCCAGCTTGCGCAAGGCGGCTTGCTTGTCGGTGCTGAGCAGGCGCCACGAGGTATCGAACACGGCGCGCAGGCTGCGCTGGCGCTCGTCGAGGTCGAGGGTGGTGCTGGCGGCGAGGTCGAGGTCGTCGGCAAGCATGGCGGCCAGCTCGCCGCACGAAAGCGTGCGCAGCCAGTTCGCGGCCAGCTCGATGCCAAGCGGCAGCCCTTCCAGCAACTGGCAGATCTGCGCCACCGCTGGCGCGGTTGCGTCGGTCAGCGCGAAATCGGGCGAGGCCATGCGCGCAATTTGCACAAAGAGCTGGCTGGCGGCAAATGGCTCCAGCGCGGCCGGCGTGAGGGGCTGGTCGCTCTGGCCTGAAACCGGCAGAAAGGGCAGGCCCGCCAGCGTCACGCACCATTCGCCGCGCAGGTGCAGCGGCGCGCGCGAGGTAGCGAGGATGGCCAGGCCGGGAATGCCCTGCAGCAGTTCGGCCAGGGCCGGGGCGGCGGGCAACACCTGCTCGACATTATCGAGAATGAGCAGCAGCGCGCTGCCCGCAAGCTGGTCGATCAGCTGGCCGATGGCGGGCTGGACGGGCGCAGGCGCCAGCCCAAGCGCGCTGGCGATGGCGGTGGCAAGCTGTGCAGGCAACTGTTCGCTCGGCGCAAGGCTGGCCAGCGGCACAAGCGCGATGCCATCGGGGAAGCGCGGGCCGCGCTCGGCGGCGTAGGCGCGCGCGCACTCAATCGCCAGGCGCGTTTTACCTGCGCCGCCCGGCCCAACCACCGAGATCAGCCGGCGTTCAGGCGCGCGCAGATGCTCCAGAATATGCGCGTATTCCTGCTCGCGCCCAACGAAAGGCGCGGCGCTGGCCGGCAAGGCGTGCGGCCGCAGCTGCTCGCGTTCGCTCATACGGTATGCTCCATTCCTCGATGCTATGCGCATAATAGCACATTCTGCTCGCCTGCGGCAGCGGGGTGCTTCCCTACGCGGCGCTGGCGCAGTGGCCAATCCGTTCCACATTTGCGCATCGCAACCCCAACCCCTAAACCCCATCCCCTATCCTCGGCGAACTATGCGCGCCTGCGCAGCTTGTGTTTCACGCGCATGGTAATAATCACCAGCTGGCTGCAAGAGATTTGCAAGCCGATATTAAATTTTTCAATGAATATGGCAAATATTGCTATTCATGTATTGACATTCTACAAGCGCTATGATATTATCGCCACCAAGTTGATTGAAAGTGCCATGTCGAATGTCACTTCTCACAAGGAGGCCCGCCATGAATAGCCGAATCGAGCTTGAGCAGAACTATATTGCCGAACAACTGCGCAACGAGCGCGCCAATGCCGCCCGCCGCCGTCTGGTCGCCAGCTGCGCGCCAGATGGCCTGCACCGCGTGGCGCGGCCAATCGCCCGCGCGCTGCTGAGCCTGGGCGCGCGCCTGGCCCGCTACGCCAACCCCGAGCCCGCCGCCTATGTGCCCGCCCGCAGCGCCGAGCTGAACTAGCGAGGACGCAATGCTTGCACCGCTTCGCAACCGAAACTTCGCGCTGCTCTGGCTCGGCGGCATGATCTCCTTCGCTGGCGACTGGGCCATGCTGATCGCGCTGCCGGTGTTCATCTACGACCTGACCGGCTCGGCTATGGCGACGGGCGGCGCGTTTATCGCGCTGTCGCTGCCGCGCCTGCTGTTCGCCTCGCTGGCGGGCGTGTTTGTCGATCGCTGGGATCGCCGCCGCACCATGATCGTCGCGAACCTGCTCTCGGCGGCGGTGCTGCTGCTGCTTCTGCCAGTGAACGACGCCAGCCAGCTCTGGCTGGTCTACGCAGTGGCATTCCTGCATACCACGCTTTCCTTATTCTTTATGCCCGCCGAAAGCGCGCTGGTGCCGTCCCTGGTACCCGAGCCCGAACTGCTGCAGGCCAACGCCCTGCTGGCGCTGAACTGGGAGCTGATGCGCCTGATCGCGCCGCCGCTGGGCGGCCTGGCAATGGTCGCGCTCGGCTTCCACAGCGCGGTGGTGATCGACGCAATTTCCTTTCTGGCTGCGGCGGCGCTGTTTGCGCTGCTTGCGCCGGGCGAGCGCCCCATCCCTGCCGAGGCGGGCGAGGCTGGCGCGCTGGGCCGCGTGGTGCGCGAGCTTGGCGAGGGCGCAGCGCTGGTGCGGCGCAGCGGCCCGATCCGCGCAATCTTTATCGTCGTCGGCGTGGCGATGATCTCCGAAGGCATTCTGAACGTGCTGGGCTTTCCATGGCTCAAGCAGGTGCTGCACGGCGGCGCGCTTGAGCGCGGCTGGCTCACCAGCGCCCAGGCCGTGGGTGGTCTGCTTGGCGGCCTGCTGGTCGGCCGTTTGGCGCGGCAGGTGCGCACCTCCCACCTGATCGGCGCGAGCGGCGTCATTCTGGGCTTGCTGACACTGGCCTACGCCAATGTCACCAGTCTGCCTATTGCGCCCGCGCTGTGGCTGCCCGCCGCGCTGTTCATCAAGGTTTTGCAGGGCCTGCCGGTGATGGGCATGTTTGTCAGCGTCGATACGCTCTTGCAGCAAAGCGTGGCTGACCGTTTTCGCGGGCGCGTGTTTGGCGCATATGGCGCGGCGGTCGGGCTGGCGACTCTCGTCGGGCAGGTGCTTGCCAGCGCGCTGGGCGACCACATCAATCTTGTCACAATGGTCGATCTCGTCGGTTTGCTCTACATGGGCTGTGGCCTGCTCGCGCTGGCGCTGCTGCATAGCTACCAGCTGCGCGCCGCCGATCCGCGCCCCGCCGCCGAGCTTGCCTGAGATACCAAGACGTATTGTGCCACAGAGAACACGGAGCACTCCGAGTTTGATATTTCTCCTCAGTAGTCTCGGTGCGCTCTGTGGCTCAGTTATTAAAGGAAAAAGAAGCAATGGCCAGCCCTTCAACCCTACTCGAACTTCCGCCGCACGAGCCAACCCTGGCGCCGGCCGCGAATGGGCACACGGCTGCCCCCGCCACGCGCCTGATCGTCGATGTGCGCGATCTGCGCAAGGTCTTCGCCAAGCGCGCCACCACCCCGCCCGACGCCAGCTTCTGGCAGCGGCTGCCCTTCCGCGCGCGCCCCACCGAGGAGCGCGTGGCCGTCGCGGGCGTGAGCTTTGGCATTGCCGAGGGCGAGATTTTTGGCCTGCTCGGGCCGAATGGCGCGGGCAAAACCACCACCATCCGCATGCTCTCGACACTCTTGCAGCCCAGCGCCGGCCACGCCACCATCAACGGCTACGACCTCGCGACCCAGCCCGACATGGTGCGCCGCAACCTGGGCGCGGTGCTCACTGGCGAGCGCAGCATCTACTGGAAGCTGACGGGCCGCGAAAACCTCGAGTACTTCGCCGCGCTCTACCACCTGCCGCCCGACGTGGCGCGCCGCCGCGTTGCCGAGCTGCTTGAGCGCCTGGGCCTGGCTAATCGCGCCAACGACCCGGTCGAAGGCTATTCCTCGGGCATGAAGCAGCGCATTGCCATCGCCAAGGCGCTGCTCGCCAGCCCGCCGGTCGTGCTGCTCGACGAACCCACCATCGGCCTCGACCCGCAGTCGGCGCGCAACCTGCGCGAGCTGATTTTGGAAATCAAGAGTGAAGGGCGCACGGTGCTGCTTACCACCCACTACATGGAAGAAGCCGACCTGCTGTGCGACCGCGTGGGCATCATCGACCTGGGCACAATCATCGCGCTCGACACGCCCGCCGCGCTCAAGCGCTCAATTCGCCAGCTCGACGTGATGCAGCTCGAAGTCGAAGCCTTTGACGAGGTGCTGCTGCCCGGTCTGGAAGCGCTGCCCGGCGTGGAGCACTGCGCCGCGCGCTACCGCGACGACGAACGCGCCTGGGCGCTGGCGCTCCACAGCGCCGACAGCCGCGCCGTGCTGCCGCAGGCCATTGCGCTGATCACCGCCAGCGGCGGGCGCATTCGCCACATGGCCGTGGCCGAGCCGTCGCTGGAAGACGTATTCATCGCCCTGACGGGCAAGCAGCTGAGGGACTAGCCATGCACGCGCCAATTGCCGAACCCTGGCGCGCGGGCCGCTCGCTTGCCGCCGAAGTACGCGCCATCCTGATGATCGCCCGCAAAGAATGGACGATTTTCCGCCGCTACCCAAGCTGGGTGATCGCGATGTTCATCTGGCCGGTGCTGCTGCCGCTGGGCTATATCTTCACGGCGCGGGCGCTCGGCGGCCCGGATGGCGCGGCGGTCGCCAGCTTCCAGCGCATCGCCGGCACAAGCGACTACGTGAGCTTTATTGTGCTGGGCAGCGTGATGTGGATGTGGCTGAATATGACGCTCTGGGACGTGGGCATGTACCTGCGCAACGAGCAAATGCACGGCACGCTTGAGTCGAACTGGCTCTGCCCGACCTGGCGCGTCTCGATCATGCTGGGCGGCGCGCTGACCAAAATGCTGATATCGGTTGTGTTCATTTTTGTGGGGCTGCTCGAATTTCGCCTGCTGCTGGGCGTGAATGTACTGTACGGCAACTTTGGCCCGGCGCTGCTGGCCTTTCTGCTGACCATCCCGATTATTCACGGCATCGGCATCGCCTTCGCCAGCCTGGTGCTGCGCTTCAAAGAAGCCAACGCAATGGTTTTTCTGGTGCGCGGTATTGTGATGATCTTCTGTGGCATCACCTTCCCGGTGGCGATTCTGCCCGGCTGGATGCAATCGGTCGCCGCCGTGCTGCCGATCACCTACAGCATCCACGCGGTGCGCGGCGCGCTGCTGGCCAATGCCGGCTGGGCCGAGCTGTCGGGCGATCTGCTGGTGCTGGCGGGCTTTGCGGTGGCTGCGCCGCTGCTGGGCTACACGCTGTTTGGGCTTGTCGAGCGCGGCGCGCGCCGGCGCGGCGACCTCGGGCAGTATTAAGGAGAAGCTCATGGCACTCACAAGCCTCGCGCAACCAAGCTGGCGCTCCACTGTGCGCGCCGCGCTGGCGATTGCCCGCAAAGATATTCTGGTGTTCTTTCGCTACCCGGCCAATGCGCTGTTCCGCGTGATCGAGCCAATCGCCTGGCTGACGCCTGTGTACTTCCTGGGCAAAAGCTTCGCCGGGCCGGCTGGCAACAGCGGCTTCGCAGCCTACACCGGCACGAATGACTATATGTCGTTCATTCTGCTGGGCGCGGTGCTGGCGAACTACATCGCCGCCGTGTTCTGGGGCATGGGCTACGCGCTGAAATCGGAAATGGACTCGGGCGTGCTCGAAAGCAACTGGATGACGCCCATCCCGCGCGCGCTGCTGCTGGTCGGGCAGACGCTGGCGAGCCTGGCGATCACGACTTTCAACAGCGCGGGCATGCTCTTCCTGGGCTGGCTGATCTTTGGCTTCCAGATTTCGGGCAATGTGCTCGCAGCGGCGCTGACGCTCGTGCCCATGCTGGTCGCACTCTACGGCTTCGGTTTCGCCTTTGCCGCCATCGTGCTGCTGATGCGTGAATCGAATACGCTGGTCGATGTTTCGAACTACGTGGTGTCGATCCTGTCGGGCAGCCAGTTCCCGGTGCAGGCGCTGCCACGGCTGCTGCTGCCGCTCTCGCTGGCCATCCCCCTCACTTACGGCTTCGACGCCGTGCGGGCGATGCTGCTGGGCGTCACGCCGCTGCTGGCCGTGCCGTATGAAATCGGCATTCTGCTGGCCTTTATGCTCGTGATGACGCCGCTGGGCTATTTCGTCTTCAAGCGCGTCGAGCGCTACTGCCAGGTGCGCGGCACGCTGAGCATGCATTAGCGTGGGGGTGGGAGATGGAGGATGGGGAATACTACCCTTCAAATAGCCACGAAGACACAAAGGCACGAAGAATTGAATGACACTCGTACGCGCTTTGAGTCTTCGAGCCTTTGTGGCAAACGTTCCCAGTGCATTATCAGGAAAGCGATACGGAATTCAGCGTAGAGTTTCTGCATTGTAATCACTAAACCCTATACCCTATTCCCTAAACCCTGCGCTGAAAGCGCACCAGCAAGGGCTTCGCAGACGCGAGAAACGAGGAGGATCATGATTGCCACGCTTCGCCAACGGAACTTTGCGCTGCTCTGGTTTGCCGGGCTGATATCGCTGGCTGGCGACTGGATGCTGATGATTGCGCTGCCAATCTATATCTACCAGCTCACGGGTTCGGCGGCGGCGGTGAGCATCATGTTCATTGCGAGCCGGGCGCCAAGCGTGCTGTTTGGCTCGCTGGCGGGCGTGTTTATCGATCGCTGGGACCGGCGGCGAACCATGCTGGTGGCAAACCTGCTGCTGGCGCTGACGCTGCTGCCTCTGCTGGCGGTGCGCTCGGCCGAGCAGGTCTGGATCGTCTACCTCGTGGCGCTGATCGAGTCGACAATCATTCAGTTCTTTAGCCCGGCCGAAAATGCGCTGCTGCCGCAACTGGTGGGCGAAGAATATATTGTGCCGGCCAACGCGCTGAACAGCTTGAACAACAATATTGCGCGGCTGATTGGCCCGGCGCTGGGCGGGCTCGCGGCAGTGACGCTCGGCCTGGGTGGCGTGGCCCTGTTCGACGCAGCTTCCTTCCTGATCGCCGCGCTGCTGGTCTGGTTGATCCGTGGGAACTACCGCGCCACGCCCGCCGCCGACGCGCCTGCCACCCCGCTCGGCGCATTGCGCGCCCTCGGCAGCGAGTGGCTGGCGGGCCTGCGCGTGATCGCCCGCAGCCGCCCGGTGGCCGTGCTGTTCGCCTTGATCGCAATTACTTCTCTTGGCGAAGGTGTGATGGGCGTGATGTTCGTGCTGTTTGTCAATAAGATATTGGGCGGCGGCGCGCAGGAGATCGGCTGGCTGATGTCGGCGCAGGCGGTGGGCGGCTTGCTGGGCGCGCTGCTGGTTGGGCGGCTGGGCGGCGGGCGGCCGGCGCTGATGATTGGCGTGGCCGGAATCCTGTTCGGGCTGATCGATCTGGCTATTTTCAACTACCCTTTGTTCTTTCCGGGCTTTTTGCCGATTGTGCTGCTGTTTGTGCTGGTGGGCATTCCTGGCGTGGTCATGTTCACCAGCATGAACGCGCTGCTGCAACTGGCGGTGGCCGATGAGTACCGTGGGCGCGTGTTCGGCACCTACGGCACCACCGGCGCGCTGCTGGCGATCGCTGGCACGGTGCTGGCTGGCGCGCTGGGCGACCGCGTGCCAGTGGTGGCGGTGCTGAATATTCAGGGGCTGGCGTATGTGCTGGCCGGGCTGGCAGTGCTCGTGCTGCTGGGCGGGCGCGCAATCACCCGCCACGAGGCCGCGCCGGCGCAGGCAGCCCCGCAACTCTAACCATTATTCGCTTCCATTACAAATAAAGGAGAAACACAATGTACCCACTTCTGACCACATGCCCGGTTTGCGGCGGCGAGCTGCACGCCGTGCGGCTGGCCTGCAACGACTGCCATAGTGGCATCGATGGGCAGTTCACGCTGGGCTGGATCGGCCGGCTCACCCGCGAGCAGCTTGAGTTCGTTGAGCTGCTGGTGAAGAATCGCGGCAACATCAACGGCGTGGCGGGCGACCTGCGCGTGGCTTACAATACCGCCCGTAACCGCCTGGACGATGTGGTCGCTGCGCTGGGTTATTCTGCGCCGCCCGCCGAAGAAAATGGCCGGCCCGACCGCCGCGCCGTGCTGGATCGACTGGCCGCCAAGGAAATTTCGGTTGAGGAAGCGATGAAACTGCTGCGCAGCTAGCGCGCAATGGGAGCAAGCCATGCCGAATGCAGATGAGCGTCTGCGCATCCTGAAGCTGATCGAGGACGGGCAGGTCAACGCAGAAGAAGGCGCGCAGCTGATCGACGCGCTGGGCGAATCGCGCGAACGCTCGCGCCCAACCGTCTCGCGCACCCTGCGCGTGCGAGTGACCAACCTGGCCACGCGCCGCCAGACGATCAACGTGACTATTCCGGTGAGCCTGGTGGAAGTTGGCCTGAAGCTGGGCGCGCGGCTGGCCCCGCGTGTGGCGAACGCCAACCCCAGCGACATCCTGCGCGCGCTCGAAACCGGCGCGACCGGGCGCATTTTCGAGCTGCAGGATCTGGACGAAAACGAACGGATCGAGATTTTTGTCGAGTGAGGGCGCGCCACCGTTTGGCACGTTCCGCACCCTGAAGATAATGGAGAAACACGAATGGAAACGCGAACTTTTTCGGTGGGCAGCGCCCCGCGCATCGTCATTGGCGATTGCCGCGGCGATCTGGAGATCACTGTGGGCGAGAATGGCGTGGTCGAGATTGGCTCATCGCAGATGCCCGACCGCATGCAGCAGACCGACGAAGCGCTGGTGATCGAGCGCGCCGCCCGTGACCTGGAGCTGAGCGTACCGTCCGACGCCGAGATTGTGATCGAGCGCGTTGGCGGCGATCTGCGGGCGCGCGATTTCGCCGCGCTGGCGGCGCAGTCGGTTGGCGGCGATGCTGAGCTGAACGAGCTGAGCGGCGCGGCGCAGCTTGGGCGCGTGGGCGGCGACCTGAGCGCAAGCGACCTCGCGGCGCTGCAGGTGAGCAACCGGGTAGACGGCGATCTGCGCGTCGAGTCGATCAAGCAACTGCAGGTCGAGCGCGTCGATGGCGACGCCGATGTGGACGATGTGGACAGCGCGACGCTTGGCAACGTCGGCGGCGACTTCAGCGCGCAGGGCGTGAACGAGCTGCGCTGCCGCCAGGTTGGCGGCGATGCCGCGCTGCATAACAACGGCAGTGCGCAGCTTGGCGACATTGGCGGCGACTGCGCGATCAACGAGATTCGCGGCGATACGCAGCTTGGCAGCATCGGCGGCGACTGCGCCGCTAACAACATCCAGGGCGCGCTCTCCATGGGCAGCATTGGCGGCGATTGTGCCCTTAACCATATTGGTGGCGAGCTGCGCCTGGGCAGCGTCGGCGGCGACGCGCATATCGACGCTGAGGGCAGCAGCGTGCGCTTGGGCAACATTGGCGGCGACCTGCAGCTGCGCGCCGATTTCCCGCCCGACAGCACCACCGGCGCGACGGTTGGTGGCGACGCCAGCATTGAATTGCCGCGCGACGCCAACCTGACGCTGCGCGCCACCGTCGGCGGCGACATCCACGGCGAGCGGCTGGTGGCCAGCGACGGCGGCATGTTCACGGCTGTGTATGGCGAAGGCGCGGCCCGGCTCGATCTGCTGGTCGGCGGCGATCTTTCGCTCGACGGCGGCGGCGCGCCACGCACATCCAGCGTCGGCTGGGATTGGGGCCGTTTCGGGCAGGACATGGGCCGCCTCGGCAAAGACATCGGCCAGGAGTTCAGCCAGTTCGGCCAGAAGCTGGCACACGATCTGAGCGGCGCGTTTGGCCCCGAGGATGTCGCCGGGCGCGAAAAGTGGGAGCGCAAGGTCGAGCGGCGCGTGGAGGAGCAGGTGCGCAACGCCGAAGAGCAGGTGCGCCGCGCCGAGCGCCAGGCCCGCCGCGCCGCCGAAGAAGCCGAGCGCCGCACGGGCGGGCCGGGCCGCATGCAGGTGCGTATCAACGACCGCGAGTGGCGCTTCGACGCCGAGCGGCTGGAGCGCCTGAAGCAGCAGGCCCGCGACGCCGCGCAGGAAGGCATCAGCGGCGCACTTTCCGCAGTTGAGCGGGCGCTGGCCGGGCTGGGTGTGCCGCCCGAGCCGCCGGTGCCCGGCGCGCCGGTTCCGCCTGCACCGCCCGCGCCGCCCACGCCCATGACCGGGCAGACCATCCGCATCGACACGGCGCCCGCGCCGCTGGACGTGCCCGACATCGCGCCCGCCGCCCCGCGCGACATCGAAACCGAGCGCGCCGCCATCCTGCAGATGGTTGCCGAAGGCCGCATCTCACCCGAGGAAGGCGACATGCTGCTGGACGCGCTGGCCTAATTTTCACGCGTCAACACAAAGCCCGAGCAGCCAAGCTGCTCGGGCTTTGTGTTGGTGTAATTGCAATACCCAAACCCTATTCCCCATCCCCTAACCCCTGCGCGTTCACGCGCATTAGTTGCGCGGCTCGACGCTGGCGATATACCAGCTGCCGCCGTTTTTGGTCAGCGTGACTATGTGCGTAAACGGCTCGAAGGTGTCGTCGGAAAACTGGTAGTTGGTTTTGCCGCGCTTCACGTCAGCCGGGCGGATCGCGCCATTCACCAGCACATGCGCCGTGTTGCCGTCGTTGTCCTGCTCGGTCAGCTTATCGACCTTGAACACAAGCTGCTCGGGCGACATCAGGCCCGTGCTCTGAAACTCATTGGCAAAATCATCGCGGTCGAGCCAGCTAAACGCCGTCTCAATATCCTGCCCCTGGGCGCGCTCGGCTTCGGCCAGGTAGTCGCTGTTGCTCGAAACGAACTGCGAAAAATCCTCGAAGCGCGCATCGTCGTAAAACCAGCTCACGGTCTTCTGGGCGTCGCCGCGCGCCTGCGAGCGCATAACACTGTTGACTGCCCAGCCAACACCCATCACCAGCAGCACCACCACGACGATGACCAGCCGAAACCCGAGTGCTCGAAAAATACGCATGCGATTCCTCCCTGTTTGGATGTGAGTTGAACGAAACAAAAAGTGTTTGGCAAATGTGGAGGGCGAGAGCAAGACCAGCGACTGGGGCAGCGCGGGCAGGGCTGCGATTTCCCAGGCCATAGTGCGAGTGTAGCAATGCTGCCGCCGGGCGGCAATCGGCCATGCTTCCTATTCTGCCGGCGGTACTCCGCAGCGGCATTCCCTCATACACAGTAAACGTCTGGCCGGGGCAAAATTTCCTACTACCAGCCTGCGGAATGGCGTGGGCGCAGCAGCGTTTTATGCTATACTGCCCGGCAGAATCGCCAATTCTGCATTGGAAAGGTTGCGCTATGTCGCTTCTCCCAACTGCCACCATTGCCCAGATCGCTGGCCACGACGGCCAGACGGTCACGCTGGCGGGCTGGGTGGCCAATAAAACTGCCAAAGGCAAGCTGATCTTCATTCGCCTGCGCGATGGCAGCGGAACCATTCAGTGTGTGGTGTTTAAGAAGAATGTGTCTGAGGAGGCATTTGCTGCCGCGCAGCAGCTCACGCTCGAAAGCTCGTGCCGCGTCACTGGCACGGTGCGCGCCGACGAGCGCGCGCCCGGCGGCTACGAGCTGGATGTGAATGATGTGGACGTGGTGCAGGTTCCGGCGCAGGAATACCCCATCCAGCCGAAGGATCATGGCACTGAGTTCCTGATGGAACACCGCCACCTGTGGGTGCGCTCGGCCAAGCAGCACGCGCTGCTGCGCATTCGCGCCGAGGTGATCGCCGCCGCGCAGGAGTGGCTGAACGACCAGGGCTTTGTGCGCTACGACACGCCCATTCTTACGCCCACCGCCGCTGAGGGAACGACGAATCTGTTCGCCACCAAGTACTTCGAATTAGGCGAGGCCTACCTGGCGCAAACTGGCCAGCTCTATGTCGAAAGCGGCATGATGAGCTTCGGCAAGGTCTACTGCTTTGGCCCAACGTTCCGCGCCGAGAAGAGCAAAACGCGTCGCCACCTCACCGAGTTCTGGATGATCGAGCCCGAGGTGGCCTTTGCGTCGCACGCCGACAATATGGTGCTGCAGGAAAATTTCGTGAGCGCGATTGTGCAGCGCTGCCTGGAGCGGCGCAGCGAAGACCTGAAGGTGCTGGAGCGCGACACCACCACGCTGGAGCGCTGCCTGCCGCCCTTCCCGCGCATCACCTACGACGACGCGCTCCAGCTGATTGCCGACAATCAGGGGCAGGTCGAAAACGCCACGCCCATCCCCTGGGGCGAGGATTTTGGCGCGCCGCACGAAACGCTGATCGCCAGCAAGTTCGACAAGCCGGTGTTTGTGGAAAAATACCCGAGCGTGGTGAAGGCCTTCTACATGGAGCCCGACCCGCAGCGCCCCGAGGTTGCGCTCTGCGCCGACCTGCTCGCGCCCGAAGGCTATGGCGAGATCATTGGCGGCTCGCAGCGCATCCACAACGCCGATATGCTTGAGCGGCGTATCAGGGAGCATGGCCTGCCGGTCGAAAACTACCAGTGGTATCTCGACCTGCGGCGCTACGGCAGCGTGCCGCACTCGGGCTTCGGCATGGGCATCGAGCGCTGCACAGCCTGGATCGCCGGCACGCATCACATTCGCGAGACCATCCCGTTCCCGCGCATGCTGTACCGGATTTATCCATAAAAATGCAAAATGCTGAGTGCTAAGTTTTGAGTTATGAACTCAGAACTTAGCACTCAGCACTCAGCATTCAAGACTTAAAACTCAGTAAGTTTTGATCCGGCTGCCGACTGCACTTTTCACCGTGCCGATGGCGCGGCGAGCGGTGTTGAGGTAGGCCGTGTACACGACTGCCCGGCCCAGCATCAGCGGCGCAGCGATCAGCATCAGCACAATCGCCGGCACATACCAGCCCCAGCCAATCGGTGGGAAGCCACCCTTACCCAGGAAGAAGAAGATCAGCCCGCCACCGATCAGCGTGTTCAGCAGCGAAACGTTGCCGCGCTGCATGTACGGGTTGGCGATCAGGTCGCGCAGATTGCCCAGCACCAGCAGGATGCCCGCCACCAGCGCGAAGTAACCGTCGATGCCGACGCGGAAGAAGCTGAGCAGCGCCCAGATGCCAAACAGCGCCAGCACGCCAATCCCGATATACAGGTACAGCGGCGGGATGCCGGTTCGCCGCCGGTACGGCCCGCCGCTATACGAATTGCCATTTCCGTTATACATTACTGCCCCCTTTGTTGCACCATGTTCTGGCTTGTGAGGGTGTGACGCTGGTGGTGCGGCAATTGTTGCGGCGGGCGCTAGAAGATTTCTTTCACGCGGAACATGCCGTCGCGCTGGTCGGGCGCGTTGGCCAGCACATCCTCGCGCGGCAGCGAGGGGCGCACTTCGTCCTCGCGCATCACGTTGGCAAGGTCGGTCACTTGCGCGGTTGGCGCAACATCGCTCACATCCACTTCCGAGAGCATGTCGATGTAGCCGAGAATATGCGAAAGCTCGCCCTGGAGCTTGGCCAGTTCTTCATCGGAAAGCCGCAGGCGCGCCAGATGCGCAACGTGCTGCACTTCTTCAATCGTCAGCGCCATGTGGGAACTCCTTCTATGCTTGCGGCATACAGTACAGCGCCTTGCGCGGGCTGTCAATACTGCCAGTATTCAGGGGTCATGCTTCAGAAGCAAGCAATGACAAAACCAAAGTATTTACTCGAATTTGGTATACCCGGCGCTGAAAGCGCGCTATGGCACCGCAGTCGGGTTGGCCTGTGCCTCGGGCGTGGGCGGCTCGGGCGTGGGCGGCTCGGGCGTCTCGGCAGGGCGGGGCGTGGCTTCAGCTGGCGTGCCTTCTGCGGTTGGCGTTTCGGTTGCTGCCTCGGTGGGCTGCTCGATCACGCGCAGCGTCACCGTGACACGGGGCGGCTCGCCAGCGATGCTAACGCCTTCCGGCAAGTTGAACTCGGGCGTGAATGGGCTCGTGCCGGCGCTGTGCCCGCGCAAGCTCACCACCCCTTGCAGCGCGCTTGCGTTTATTCCCGCGAGGCGCCCGGCCGAGCCGGTGAGCGCGAGTTGAACAATCGAAGGGCTGAACGAAACGCTCAGACCGTTTGGAATATCGACCGCCACAATTGGCACAGGCAGCGTAACCTCAAAAGGGCGATCAATCGGGGCGACGGTAATCGTGACTGTTACCACGCTTGGCTCACCCGACGCCAGGCCAATATTGAGCGGCGTGCGAAGGGCGGCCGTGCGCTCCACTGTTTGCGCCGCGCCAGTAATGTCAACATTTTCGGTTGCGAGGCTTTGCACCGCGTCGAGCGGGCCCGAGCTGCCCGTCAGGCGCACAAACTGTGGCGCGACGGAAATGTTCGTGACAATAAAGCCGCTCGCTGGCTGGCCAACGATCTGTGGCACCACTGGCACGCGCTTGATGCCCGCGCTCGACACAATTGGCACCAGCACGTCGATATTGCCCGGCTCGGCTGTTACACCCGCAACGGGCTGGCCGTCGCTGGCAATTGCCTGCACCGGGCGCGGCGAGCTGTAGTTTGCGGTGAGCCGGTCGATATTCGCGGTCACGCGCACCAAAGTCACGCGCTCGACGCGGCTTTGCGGGCCACGCACCTGCACTTCTTTGATTTCCTGGTTTCGCACAGCGAGGCGTGCGGTTCCGGCCTCGAAGCTGAACGGCACGCTGCCTTCGAGTTCCACCGTCAGCGGCACAGTGCGCGTGATTTCTTGCTCCAGGCGGATCGGCAGGAAGTTGGGGCTGGTAGAAAAAGTCAGCCGCTTGAGATCGGAACGTGTTGTTTCGACATCCACAGGCACCTGATGCTCGCCTGGGCCAAGCGCGCTCAGATCGACCAGGGCGCGGAGCGAGCTAAGCTGAAGTTTTGTCAGCGTCTCGGTGTCGCCCTCCACCGTCACATCCACCGTGGGCAGGCTCGTGCGCGGCAAGCCGTCCTGATCCACCAGCACAAGCTCCGACGCCCGGCCAACAATATCGACCGGCACGCTATCATAGGATGTGTCGCGGTCGGGGTTTTGCGTGTAGGATACAAACACCCACAGCGCAAACGCCAGGCCCAGCGCCAGCGTGAGCCGCAGACCAAAGGTGCGTAGCCAGCTCACTTCTCGTTCTCCTCAAGCGAGACTTTCAGCAGCCCCGCCAGCATGCTGCGCAGCCGGGCCTCGTTGAGGTAGCTGACCATGCGCCCGTCATTCATCAGTGAGATCGCGCCAGTTTCTTCGGAAACAACCACCGCAATCGCATCCGACTGCTCGGAAATGCCTTTGGCGGCGCGGTGGCGCGTGCCATAGCGGCGCGACCCGCCCACGTCTTCGCTCAGCGGCAGCACGACATTAGCCGCCAGAATGCGGTTGCCGCGCAAGATCACCGCCATGTCGTGCAGCGGCGAGTTCGGGTAGAAAATATTCAGCAGCAGCGGGATGGCCAGCCGCGCGTCGATGATCACGCCGCGGTCGGCATAATCCTGCAGGCCAACTTCGCGCTCCAGCACCATCAGCGCGCCCACGCCCTGCTGCGAAAGCTGCTGCGCCGCGCGCGACACGCCGTTGATCGTTTCCAGCAGCTCCGAGCGGTTTGCGCGCCCAAAGCCGCGCCCGAACAGGTCGTTGGTGCGGCCCAGGCTTTCGAGCGCGCGGCGCAGCTCGGGCTGAAACAGCACTGGGATGGCGACGAACAGGGCGGGCTGGATGGCATTGGTGAGCAGCCAGCGCAGGGTGTCGAGCGGCAGCACCGAGCTGAGCAGGATCGAGAGTGCCAGCAGAACGCCAATGCCGCGCAGCAGCTGCACTGCGCGCGTCCCGCGAATCACGCCCAGCAGCCAGTAGAAGATCAGCGCGACGATCAGAATATCGATCAGCGGCTTGGGGTCGCTTAGTGGATTGAGCCGCGCAAAAACGCGGTTCAGGCTTTCCAGCAGCGTTTGTATCTCAGACATAAAGCGATTGCATCAGAATGCCACCGCCGCAGGCGGGCGCACGGCGCGCCCCAAGCCCGGGCGGTGGCATACAAGAATTTTGGCTAAGCCTTGGCCCGTTGTTGTTCGTACATGCGCCGCGCGGCCGCCTGAAGTGCTTCGATGCGCTCGGCTTCGACATTCGGCATTTTCGCCAGGCGGCCATAAATGCGCACGGCCTGCTCGAACTCACTGCGCCGCATCAGGGCGTCGCCAAGCGCGTACAGGTTGTCGACGTCGTTCTGGTCGAGCCCGTAGATCTGGTGCATTTCAGCAATGGCGTTGTCGAAATCGCGCATCTGCAGGAGCACGCGCACGATCTGCTTTTTTTCGTTGATCGCGTCGGCGGTGCGCCCGGCCAGTGTATACATAAACGAAAGCCACTGGCGCGCCTCGATGTCGTTGGGCGCGATCTGGACGATTTTGTCGTACAGGGCGCGGGCCTTGTCCTGCTGGCCAAGTGTCCAGTGCACCTCGGCGGCTTGCTGCAGGCTGGCAACGGCATCTTTTAGCTGGCCGGCTTTGCGCTGCAGCTCAGCCGAGCGAATCAGACCATCGACGCCTTTGTCGAGGTAGCCGCGCCGGATTTGCAGCTTGGCGAGCCGGTTGACAATTGGGATGTTGTTGGGCGCGATCTGCTCGCCATATTCCAGTGACTCAATCGCCCGGTCGAGATCCTGCCGATTTTCGTAGTGCGTCGCCAGCTCGTCGAGCTGCGCCAGCGCCTCGTTCAGCTTGCCCTGCTGAAAGTAGACATCGGCGAGCTTGGTGTAGATCGCGCGGTCGTAGGGCAGATGCTTCTTGGCGGCCTGGAGTGCCTGCTCTGCGCCCGGCATATTTCCCGATGCCGCGTATGCCTCGGCCATGCGGCGCACCAGGTCGCCCTGCGAGAGCGGCGACGAGAAGGGGTAGCGGGCGGCTGGCTCGGGCAGCGCGGCGCGGTCGGCCACGGCCTGGCCCTTTTGCAGCTGCTCCAGCGCCTCGTCGGGCTGGCCCATGGCGATATGGCTGTCGGCCATCATCTGGTGCACCAGCACCAGCGGCAGCAGCGGGTCGGCATCGTCGTTCAGCAGCGCCTCGGCCTGCTCGAATTCCAGCAGGGCCGAAGGATGTTGGCCGGCCTGCTGCTGAATAATGCCCAGAATATAGTGCAGCAGCGGGTCGTCGGAAACCATCAGCGCCGAGCGATATTCGGCCTGCACTGGCGACACTTGTTGCGGCTGGTGCTTCAGCTGATCGAGCAGCGTCGCCAGCGATTGCCAGATCGGCGCGGCCTGGTCGTGCATCAGCGCCAGGGTCATGTTGACGCGCGAAATGCCCAGCGCGTCGTCCTTGTTCTGGTCGAGCGCGCGGCCAAATTCGCTGAGCGCGGCTTCGTAGCGTTCGAGCTTGAGCAGGGCCTCGCCGTACTGCGCGCGCAGGGTTGCATTGTTTGGCGCAAGCTGCACGCCGCGGCGGTATTCTTCCAGCGCTTTGTTGGTCTGCCCCATGCGGAAATAGGTTGAGGCGACCAGCGCGATCTGTTCGGCAGCTTCCTCGTTGCGCCCGTCGTTCTTCAGCAGGTCGGCCAGGCGCGAGCGCGCGCTGATCGTGTCGGGCGAAAGATTGATCAGGCGCCGGTACACGTCGATCGCGCGCGACGGCTCGTTGCGCACCAGAAAGGTATCGATCAGAAGCTGATATTTCGTCAGCGCTTCGTCGGGGCGGCCTTCGCGCTCATAGATCTCGCCCATGCGCAGGTGAATGGGCAGGTAATCGGGGTTGAGGTGAATCACTTCCATGCAGGCGTCAACCGCGCTCAGCATCAGGCGCTGCTCGATATATTTCTCGCTGGCGATCACGTAGCGCTCGCACAGCTCGTCGAGGCCAGTGGTATCGAGCGGGGTGAGCGGCTCGAATGCTGGGCGCTCGGCGCTGGGCAGCGCGTCGAGCTCGTCGAGCGGGTCGATCGACGTGGCCTGCTCGGGCGAGGCGGTGACGGCAAAAATATCGATGCTGCTCGATTCGGCCTGGCGCTCGGGGCGCAGGAAGTCGGTGATCGGCCGGATTTTGCCCCATGTCTCGGGCATGGGTGCTTCGGGCTGCGTGGGCGCTTCCGGCGGCGGTTCGGGCATGGTCAGCGCGCCAGTGCCGAGCGTGCGCAGCTTGGCGAACATGTTGCGCTCGGTCAGCTCTTTGGCGCGCTGGCGGAACTCCTCTGCGCGCTCTTTGCCCCAGCGCTTGCTGTTGAGGAAATTCGCCAGCGTCGAGTAGAGCGAGGCCGCGCGCGCAATGTCGCCGAGCTGCGAGTAGATCTGCGACGTGCTTTCGTACATCTGGATCAGGTCGTCGGATTCGGCCTTGCCGATGGTTTGCAGATCAACCAGGCGAATCGTCTGCTCGTATTCCTGGGCGGCTTCTTTCAGGCGGCCCAGCTCCTGGTACGAGGAGCCGAGCGCATAGTGCGCCGAAAGGGCATACTCGGAGTCGTGGGTCGAGCGCGCCAGCACATCGGCGGCGCGGGCGTGGTCGCCGCGCTCCTGGTAGAGCAAGCCCAGACTGTAGAAAACGTCGCTGCGTTCCAGCCCCATGCCAAGCGCGCGCTCGTACTGCGCAATCGCACCGTCGGAGTCGCCAGCTTCCTGGTGCTTCTGCGCCAGCGCCACAATCTGCTCGATCGCGAACTGCTGCGAGCGCAGCGCGCCGGTGGCGCCGGGGGGCACAAAGCTGGGTGCGGGCGCGGCTTCGGTGGCGGGCGGGGCGCTGGTGACGGCAATCTGCGCGGCGCTGGCCAGGCTTTCGTGCAGGGCGGCGATCTGTTCCTTCGCCTCGCGGCTGCCTGGGTCGAGCCGCAGGGCAGTTTCGGCGTGGGTGGTCGCTTCTTCGATGCGGCCCTGAAGCTGGAAGTTTTGCGCCAGCACCAGATATTCGGCGGCGGCTTCGGCCGGGCTGTTGGTTTCTTCGAGCAGGCGGGCCAGTTGCAGGCGCTGGTCGTCGGCGCCGGGGCGCAGGCGCAGCACCTCGCGCAGCGCCTCGACCGCGCGCGCCGTCAGGCGGCGGCCCTGCTGCAGCTCGGCAAGCTGCGTGTAGGCGGCCACGGCGGCGGGGACGCTGCCCATGCGCTCGTGGGTGCGGGCGATGTATTCCAGAAAGAACGGATTCGTGGCATCGGCGGCGCGGAGCTCTTCAAGTATTTGCAGGGCCTGCGGGTGTTTCCCGGTGTTAAACAGCGCAACCGCAATCGACGAGCGCGCGTCGAGGTCGGTTGGGAACTCCTGCAGCGCGCGAGCGGCCTGCTTCAGCGCTTCATCCCATTGTTTCTGACGCGCCGCCTCGCGGCTTTGCTCCATGGCGCGGTCGAACAGAGCTCGGTTGCCTGGCATCGATTGCCTCCCGGTGTCGGCAGCAAGGAAGTCGCGAACATGAATCGGAACCAGAACGTGACATGTGCTCTATCATAGCACAGAATGGCAAGAAATGAGGAACAAACGGTGTGCGATGCTGTGGCGCAGCGATTGCCGCACGGAGCGCAAGCGGGGCAGCCCGCGCCGCCCCGCCACTGTGGAGAGTGTAAATGGTTGTGTTAGCCCTGCATGCGTCGCCGCACGTTGCTGTTGAAGGGGTAGCGCTGCTGGATGGTCAGCCGCCGGTAGTCGGCCGCGTCGATGATGATATGCTCTTCGCAGAGCGCCCGGTCGCTCATGCGCGAGAAGATGCGCGGGTCGATGTCTTCGGGCTTGCGGTTGCTGGTGATGACGGTGGGCAGCGCGTCGTTGTAGCGGTAGTTCATGATCTGGAAGAGCTTTTCGCGCGCCCAAGGCGTGGTGTTCTCGGTGCCGAGGTCGTCGAGCACGAGCAGGGGCACGGTGCGGATCATTTCAAAGCGCTCGTCGTACTCGACCTCGCTGGAGGGCCCGAAGGTCGAGCGCAGGTGGTCGAGCAGGTCGGGCACGATCGTGAACAGCACCTGGATCTGGCGGCGCAGCGCGTGGTTGGCGATTGCGGCGGCCAGGTGGGTTTTGCCAACGCCATAGTTGCCAAAGAACACCAGCCAGCCCTGCGGGCGCTTGGCGTACTCGACCGCGCGCAGGTAGGCGCGGCGCACGCCCGGCACGTCGGCCACAAACGCCTCGAAGGTTTTGTCGCGCAGCACTTCGAGGTTGCTCAGGCGATCAAGCTCTTCGACGCGGCGCTGTTCTTTTTCGGCCAGCTTGCACTCACAGGGGAACAGCACGCCAAAGTGCGGGTGGCCGAACGGCACCGCTTCTTTGAAGTACCCTGCGTCGCCGCAGTGCGGGCAGACCGGCTCAGAGGTCGGAGGTGTCGCTGCCGCGTCGGAAAAGGTCGCCATAGGATCCATTCGTGTATTTGTCAACATCAATAGGTCGTTCGGCCCGATTCGGCGCATCTTGTCGTCCATGGGCGGCCCACCTCTCAAGAACCTTGCTGATATAGCGCCACGAGCGGGCGTTGGCACGCACCGCTTCGCGGATAGCGTCTTCGATCCAGTGCATCGGGTAGCGGTCTTCGGCTTCGCGCAGCTCGTCGAGCAGCAGCGGCGTCACCAGCCCGATGTTGTGTTCGTACAGGGTGATCAGCGCCGGGCGCTCGTCGGGCGCGGCGGCGTTGGGTGCAATGGCCGCGCCAGCGAGGCCAATGCGCTCGGCCCACAGGCGGTTGGCGCTGGTGTTAATCACATACCAGTTGACCGAGCGCCCGTCGTCCGGCAGCACAACGTGCAGCAGCGATCCGCGCTGCACGGCGGCTTCCAACCCTTCGGCCAGCAGCTCGTCGGGCGCGCGCAGCTTGGAGATCGCGCGCAGGCCGCGCCGCAGCGTTTTGTCGGCGGCCAGCTCGTCCCAGTTCACGCGGCGCGGCGCGCTGCCACGCTGCCGGCTCATGCGATAAAACACGTGCAGTGTGACCTTCAGCTCGCTGGGCAGGGTGATCTGCGGCAGCACCTCGGTGAACAGCTCGGGCGGCAGACCCACCAGTTTATCGGTTGTGAAGCCAGTAAAAGGCATAGTGTTGCGCTGCAATGATTTCAGGGCGGCCTGCTACATTCGCTCGGCGTGCGGATCGTGCTCGTGCATCTGCGCCTGTTTGCGCGCAAGCCGCCCAAGCAAACGGTTGAACACCCGCCGCGCCGAACCCATCAGCACCACAAACATCACCAGGCCAACTACCACCACCACAACCCAGGCCAGAATATCCCAGCCATCCTGTTGCGGCCCGCCCAGCCGGTCGACAACGTTGAAGGTGTCGGCCAGAAACGACGAGATCGCCATAAACAGCACCACCGTGCCGAGGATGATGCCCAGGTTGTTGCTGCGCATGCCCTGCCATTGCAGGCGCATGTCGTTGTAGTAGGAAAGAAAGAAGTTGAGCTGCTCGACGTTGGTGTTCACCAGCTCCAGCGTTTCGTGAATGGCCAGCTCGCGCAGGAGCGCATCGAACTTGCGGCGCGCGAAATCGGCACGAACGGCGGTGGTGGAAACCGCCAGGCTGCGCAGCTCGGGCAGGCTGTCGAAAATGTCCGACAGGCCAGCGGCGAGGTGATCGAGCAGCTCCAGATCCTCGGTGCTGAGGTGGCCGTCATTCACTTTATGGGTCAGGCTTGGCACCTGGCTGAGCAGGCCAGTGGTGCGGCGCTCGGCCTGCTGCGCCTCGGCGCGAAATGCCACCAGGTGCTCAATGCCGCGCATGATGCCGTCCCAGTAGGCGCCATAGGCGCGCGCGTCGAGCCCGAGCGGCCCGCCAACATACGCAACCCCGCGCCCGATCAGCGGGAAATAGAGCAGCGCGCTTTCGCCGCGCAGCAGGCACAGCTCATCCTCCCACGACGAGACATCGGCCGCGACCAGCTCGTTCGCTTCATGCAGGGCGTGGTGCGAAAAGCGCCGCACGCCGTCGTACTCGATCAGCATGTTTTCCATGAAGGCCGAAAGCGTCTGCGGGTAGTCGCGCTTGAGCTCGGGCGGCATCAGCAGCGCGCCGTCGCGGGTGATCTTGCGGAAGGCATAGATGACATAACGGTCGAGGCGCAGCGTATGCTCGGGCTGCTTGGGCGTTTCAAACCTGATCGCGCGTGGCTGATCGCCAATCTGCAAGGTCAGCGTGCGGCCAATTGCGTCGAGAAAGGCTTCGAGCACGCTCATCGCGATCGTCCACTGGTCGTGGGCGTGCGAGTGTTGGCCGTGGGCCGGCAGCTCAAGAATATGCTCGGTGCACTCGATCAGCGAAATATCTTCAAACGGCTGATCGAGGGTGATCTGCGCCAGGCCGTTGCGCGTCAGGCGAATGCGGGCCGACCAGCGCTGCCAGTGCTCGATGTCGTCGCAGCCAAGCTGCTGCATGCGCTCGCGCATGGTTGCGTCCCAGGCGATTTTATAGGTTGGGAAGAAGTGATTTGCGATCAGGCGCGAGCGGAAGATCCGCAGCGTGTAGGCATTTTTCTCAATCGCCTGCGTGGCGGTGTCGATGCCGAAAGGCGCGCTTGGGCGCAGCGCGCGCAGCGCGGCGGCGAATGCTTCGGAGCCGCGCAGGTGGCGGAAGGCGTCGGCGTCGGCGGGCGCGACAAAGCTGCCAAGATTGATGACCAACACCAGCCGCGCCGCGCCAGTCACACGCAGCGCCTCTTCGGGCAGGCGCGCGGGCGTGGCAGCTGCGTAGGTTGTAGCAGGTGCGCTGGTCATCGAAGATGGTGCTTTCGTTTGGGCGGTCACTATCATTATACGCCTGTTCGGGCCGAACTGACAGAGCGATACCTTACAAGTTGCCCGTGCCGACTCGCAAACCCGTCAACCTGCACAGGCGTATGCGATACGCCCCGCCTCTGTAAACCTGCAAACCCGCAACTTGCAACCTGCAAACCCGCAACTTGCAACCTGCAAACCTGCAACTTGCAACATTCAAACCCGCAACTTGCAACCTGCAAACCTGCAACCCGCCAACCAGCTAATATCCCTCAGGCGTGCGGTAGGTCAGGTCGTCGAAGCGCGTGGTCGCTGCATCAAAGCGCATTGGCACCACGCCAATCGGGCCGTTGCGGTGCTTGGCGATATGCAGCTCGGCAATGCCCTTCTTGTCGGTTTCCTTGTCGTACAGCTCTTCGCGGTAGATGAACATGACGATGTCGGCATCCTGCTCGATGCTATTGTGCGCGACAATATCGCCTGCAACAAAGTTATGAAGCCCTTCCACAGTGAGATCGTAGACTTCGGCATCACCGTCCGGCTCGATCGCAATGATCTCATCCCAATAGACGTCGCTGTCTGCCAGCTTCAGCAGGTCGGGAGAACCTACCACCTGCGCAAGGTGCAGCGCGCGCTCACGGCTCACGTTCTGTTTATAGAGGGCTGTACCGCAATAGGCAGTGCCCAACTGCGCCTGCATATTGCGGGCAGACATACCAGCTACCTGCATAGCGGGAACTGCATGTTGGCGCCAGATCTCGCGCGGCAACACGTCGCGGTTAGTATTGGCAATTTTGCCGTCAAGCGCATCGACAATAGCTGCACCGTGAGTGATTTTGTTCTGCCCTATGACGCCGACCTGTGCAAAGAAACGCTCAATATCGCCCTTGCCACTGACAATGACATGGTATTGGTCGCGGCCCTTTGCACCCTGGGAGCGGCGCGCCAGCACGGCATTAATACTAAGCCGGAGCAATAGCGACTGAACATCACGCGCTAGCTGCAAGCTGCTGGAAGCGTAATAGATACCCATGTAATGTTTGGCACCGCTGCTGTGATGGACGCACCCATCGGTTGCCCATAAATGGCGTAGAAAGCGCGCAATGCTCTTGGCAGGCTGTGCAAACACGCGTTGTGGAACGTGCTTTTCATGCGAGCGTAACCCGAACACGCCCATCTCGTCGAGCCATTGTGCAATCGGGTTGCGCACGCCGTGTGTCAGGCGATATCCAGCGGCGAGATAGACGTGATACCACTGCCGCTCTCGGTTGATGCGTGGCCGAATCGCATCGCCGAATTGCTCGATGGCGAGCGCTGCCACTGTTTCAGCCAGCGTTATATCATTCGTAGTGTAATGAATGGGCTGACGCGGCAGCGTGCAGCCGTCGCCGATCAGGTGCCCAAGCAGTGCGAGTTCGGCTTCCGCCATTGTTGCCACTGCTGGGCTGGGCAGTGTACGTGGTAAGGCCAGCCGCATCTTTGGCGAAAGCTCGTCGAGCCGCTTCCAGCCCTGGATGGTAAGAAATTTGTGGTTCGCGGTTGCGCGCAGTGTTCGGCCAAGCCGGGTCGTCAGTCGATAGACGGGTTTTGTGCCGGTTGCAAATGCGTTCAGCACACGGCGCGGCTCGAGTTTCCATGTTTCGGTATTCAGCGCGAGAACATTGAAATCGCGCTGCCCTACGAGCTCGTCGATCCGCCGATAGCCACCATTATCGGGCAGGTAAACCTGCGTTTCGCCGGTCAGGCACCCCGACTCACGCAAGTCGCTGAGCATGGGCACGTGCGAGGTGCGGCCTTCCACCGCGCGCGAAAGCTGCGAGAGCGCGATCACCGGCACGTTCAGTTCGCGCGCCAGCGCCTTGAGCCCGCGCGAGATCTCGCTGACTTCCTGCACACGGTTTTCGCTGCGCTTGCCAGCCATGAGCTGCAGGTAGTCGATGATAATAATGTCGACGCCATATTGCGATTGCAGGCGGCGGGCTTTGCTGCGCACTTCCATGATGCTCTGGCCGGGCGTGTCTTCGATATAAATCGGCACCGCCGCCAGCCGCGCCATCGAGCTCATCACCACCTGCAGCTCGGTTTCACCCACGTGCCCGGTGCGCAGGCGGTGCGTGTCGATGCGCGAGTCCATCGCCAGCAGGCGCTGCACCAGCTGGTCGCGGCTCATTTCCAGGCTGAAAATGCCGACGTTGCGCTGGTTGCGCAGCGCGATGTTGTAGGCCAGGCTGAGCACAAACGACGTATTGTGCGCGCAAATGTCCTGCGCAATAAAGTTCGACCCTTCGGGCACAGTCAGGTCATACACCTGATGTTCACCCAGCGGTTCAATTGCAACGATCGGATCCCAGAAAATATCTGGGCTGGCAATTTGGGCCAGCGCCTGGTTGCCCAGTACATCGGCATAGCGGGCGAGACGCGTGCGCGGCACACTGCGCTGTGTATGTGGGTTGTAGCCGGCGTATTTGCCCGTTTTCACGGTTTCACCGCTGCGTCGCGCCAGTTCAGCAAACGATAGGCCTTGGCGCTGCAGTTCGTGGCGTACCAAGGTCCATGTTTCCGGCGGCGGGTGGCCAACATTGCTCAGGCGCTGCGGCAAGCTATACGTGTGTTCGGCAAAGCGCGCGGCTTTCTCGCCAATCCAGCCGATCTCGCGCTGGTAGCGCGCTACAGAGTCCGGGTCAGTCATCTGCACGCGCCATGCGCCGGCCTTGGTTTGGTAGAGCCGCGTAATCAAACCGAAGCGCACAAAGGCGTGGTGCAGGTCGGCGGCGAGGTGCTGCGAGGCGACGGTAAACTCAATGCGCGGAATGCCGCTCACCTGGTAGATCGAGCCGTCGCAGCTCATCAGGGCGCGCACAAACTCAGCCAGGTAGCCCTTGCTCCACATCCACACACAATCGGGGAAGCGCTTCTCGTGGGCAAGTTTGCCGCGCAGGCCCAGCTGCTCAAGCCAGGCGTAGACCGGGTTCGTAGTGGGGACGCCGCCGCGCCCTGGCCGCGACACTGCATAGGAAATGCCGTGCTGGCGGATGTGGCAGGTCGGGAATAGCTCGCCAACCGTGCGCGTGAAATCGTCGATAATGACCGGATCGGTGTTTGTAAATGCGGGCGATGAGCCCGTCAGGCTGCCTTCGGCAATGAAATACGCCAGCAGACGCACCTGCGCGAGCGACCAGTCTTCGCGGTGCCCGAAGGCTGGAACAGCGCGCGGCACAGCGATCGCCTGGCCGGGCGCAAGCTCGCTCACTGGCCGCCAGCCGCTGGCGGTGAGCAGCGGGTGATTGCCCGTCACATCGAGCGTGCGTCCACTCCAGGTGCGGACGCGAAAGCAGGGCTTCACGCCGCTATCGATCCACGCGCCGATCAGCGCCGGCCGCACGCGCCCGAAAGCGTCGATCCCGTGGACGCTGGGCAGCTTGCGGCGCACGCATTCTTCGATGGTGATGCGCTCGCCACTCACAGGGTCGTCGATCAGCGTCCAGGCGGCTACGCACTTTCCCACGCTAGGCCGCGCAGCCAGAATGATCAGGTCGGACTGCTGCAGGCCGCCGGTGATCTCATCCAGGTCGCGGAAGCCGGTTGGCACGCCCACCACCTCGCCGCGATGCTCTTGCAGGTAGTTGATCTGCTCGTAGTAGTTGTCGATCACCTGGCTGATCGGCACAAAATCCTGGGTGGCGCGGCGCTGCGAAATGTCGAACAGGGTCTGCTCGGCCTTGTCGAGCGTGTCTTCCAGCTCGTCTTCTTCGTTATAGCCCAGCGCGGCGATCTTGCCGCCCGCGTTGATCAGCTTGCGCAGCAGCGCGGTGCGCTCGATGATGCGCGCGTAGTACTCGACGTGGTACGAGGTTGGCACGGTGTCGACGAGGTCGCTCAGGTAGGCCACGCCGCCGACGGTGTCGAGGCGGTTGCGGCGGCGCAGTTCCTCCGCCACGGTGCGGGTGTCGGGCGGGATGCGCGCGTTGTAGCAGGCCAGCATCGCCTCGTAGATCTGGGCGTGCCGTTCCATATAGAAAAACTCGGACATGAGCCAGGGCGCCACTGCCACGATCGCCTCGCGGTTCAGCAGAATCGAGCCCAGCGTGGCTTTTTCGGCCTCCAGGTTGTGCGGCAGCTCAGGGTGCGTCATATCCGTGCCTCTTGGAATTATGCCCAATGTCTACGCAGCTCATTGACAACTCTTCCCCAAAGTTATCCACATGCCCCATAGACGCGATAATGTGCCACACCGCGCCGTGGGTGTGACACATTATCGCATGTCTGTGCTATGAATTAAACGGTTTGCAGGTTACAGGTTTGAATGTTTCAACGTTGGTTCGCAGGTTACAGGTTTGAATGTTTGCAGGTTGCTGTTCTACGAATGTAGCGCCGCGAACCTGCTAGCCTGTAACTTTCTAACCGCAACCTACTCGGCCGCGTCGGGGTCGGCGGGCAGCTCGAGCGAGCCGGCCTCGCCCTCGACGACGACATTCAGCACCGGCTCAAGGCCGGCCATCAGCTGCACCTTGATCGGGTAGATGCCAATGCGCTTGATCGGCTCATCGAGGTCGATGCGGCGGCGATCAACTTCCACGCCAGTCTGCTGCTGCAGTTTCTCGGCAATGTCGGCGCTGGTGACCGAGCCATACAGCCGGTCGAGCTCGCCGACGCGCGCCACAAAGCGCAGCGTCTGGCCGGAAATGCGCGCCGCCAGCGCCTCGGCGTCCTTGCGGGCGGCCTGCACGCGCTTCTGGTTGGCGGCGATGCGCTCTTCGGCCTGCTTGACCTGGCCGCGCGTGGCCAGCACTGCAAAGCCCTTGGGCAGCAGGAAGTTGCGGCCATAGCCACCCGACACTTCCTTGACCTCGCCGGTCTTGCCCAGCTTCTCAACGTCCTGCGTCAGCAGGACCTTCATTTTGGTTCCCATTGGTGTGAAATTCCTTCATCAACCCACGACGTAGCGGCGGTGCCGCTACCGGCTCAGAGGGATAGCAGCCACAGTGGCTGCGCGAATGACAGCGCGGGCTATGATACCACAGGCGCGGGCGGCGCGCAACGCAATTTGTTCAACCGCTGCACTTCGACTATACTACGCGGCGCGCAGGATGCGCCAATTCTTAACACACAAGGAACAGATCGCGCTATGGTTCACCGCTTGCGTGCCGCAACCGCGCTCGCCTGCCTGATTGTACTGCTGGCCGCGTGCGCCAGCCCGCAGGCCCAGGCAACCGCGCCACAACCCACCCTTGCGGGCACCGCCGCCCCCACCGCCGCGCCAACAGCTGCCCCCACCGCCGTGCCGCCCACAGCCGTGCCAACCCTGCCCAAGCCGCTGATGGTTGGCGGAATCGATCTTGGCGGGCTGACGGCCGAAGCTGCGCTGCAGAAGCTCACCACTGAGCTTGCGCCACTGCAAGAGCCGCTGGAACTGCGCGCTGGCAGCGAGCGCGCCACGCTCAAGCCGGCCGATATTGGGCTGGAACTGCCGCTCGATGCGATGCTGAAGGCCGCTGAAGACGCCAGCGCCGGGGATGACATCGACCTGCAGCTTTCCTACGACAAGGCTAAAGTGCAGGATGCGCTCGACGAGCTGGCCGCCGGCATGGGCGAGCCGCCCGCGATCTCGGTGATCAGCAGCACCAAAACGATTTCGCGCAGCTTTGCGCTCAGCGGCGGGCAGGCAATCGATGTCGATGCGGCGCTGGCGGCAATTGACACGCAGCTGCGCACGATCACCGGCACGCGCACGCTGGAGCTGCCCCTGGCCGCCAGCGCCGTGCGCCCCACCCCCGAGCAGCTGCAAGCGCAGCTTGAGATCATCGCCGACGACTGGAGCGACATCGCGGGCGTGATGGTCTACGACCTGGCCACCGGCAAGGAACTCGCCAGCATTCACAAGAACACGGTCTTTTCGGCCGCCAGCACGATCAAAGTCGCGATCATGCTCAACGCCTACGCCCACCTCGACACGATCTCGTCCAAGCTCGACGCTGCGATGAAGAAGATGATCATCAACAGCGACAACATCGCGGCCAACACCGTGCTGGCGGCGGCGGTCGAGGGCGCGGGCACCGAGGATGCGCTCAAGGGTGCCGAGCAGATGAGCGCGATGCTGAAGGGCCTGGGGCTGGAAAATACCTACCTGTACGTGCCCTTCGAGGCAACCGACTACCTGGCGCAGAAGAAGCTCAAGTTCCAGCTTGGCCCCAAACGCGCTGGCGAAGCGCCCTACACCGACTCGGGCCGCGCGCTGCGCACCGCCCCGGGCGAGATGGCGACAATCTACCTCTACATCGATCAGTGCAGCCAGGGCGAAGGCCCGCTGATCGAGAAATTCCCCAAGCTCAACGCCAAACGCTGCGGCGAAATGCTCGACCGGCTGTTTGAAAATGCCGACCGCAGCCGCATGCGCTCCGGGCTCGACAAGAGCGTGCGCGTTGAGCACAAGAGCGGCTGGATCGACGACATGCAGGCCGACGCGGGCATTGTGCGCTCGCCCGGCGGCGATTTCGTGATTGCAACCTACCTGTACCGCGCCACCAAGCCAGGCGTGCCGCTGGCCGACAAGGTGTTCGCGCCCTATTTGGGAGCGTTTACGCGGCTGGTCTATACCTACTACAACCCGGTGCCAATCGCTCCGAAGTGATGCGCCTGCGGCGCGGGCCTATTTTTGCCACGAAGGCACGAAGACACGAAGGTGCGAGAGAGAAAAGCAGAATTGGCTGAAGCCAGCGCGCATTCTCCTCCGTGACCTCCGTGTGCTCTGTGGCTCGGTTCTTTTGCGGCGTGGGCTGTAAATCATGCTCGCGCAATGCAACTGCCGCGCCCATCGCTGCGTCTATACAGCAGCGCGCAGAATGACCGGCTGCTGCGCGCACCACCCGCTGCCCCTGTGAATGCTGAACTCGCTTGCGCGGCCCGCTGTTTGTGCCGCTAGCCAGAAGGAGCGCGCCCATGCCCGATCTTCCTATTCGCCGCATGATCCTCTACAAGCACGGGGTTGGCTACTTCGAGCGCCGTGGCGACGTGAGCGGCACCGAGCTGCGGCTCAGCTTTCCGCGCGCCGCCATGGACGATGTGCTAAAAAGCCTGGTGGCGCTCGACACGGGCGCGGGGCAGGTGCGCGGCATCGATTTCGAAACGCCCGAAGATCGCGCGGCACAGATTGCGCGTGGCTCGATCCACCTTTCCGACCAGCGCAGCCTGCTCGATCTGCTGCGCGATTTGCGCGGGCGGCGCGTGCGCCTGCACCTGAGCGACGAGCGCCCGGCCGAGCGGCCGGGTTTTGGCCTGGGCGGCTCGCGCAACGCGCCGCCCGCGCCGCCGCCGGCCGATCCCGCCGCTGGCGGGCGCACGCAGGCCGAGGGGCTGGTGGTGGGTGTGGATGTGGAAGACAAGGAGCCGCTGCGCATTCCGCTGGTGTCGATCTACCAGCCCGACACGCGCCAGGTGCGCTCGTTCGCCGTGCGCGACATTCAGCGCGTCGAAATTCTCGACGACCGCTCGGCCGAGGATTTGAGCTACTTCCTGCGCGCCGCCCAGAGCGAAGAAGACCGCCGCGCCGCGACCCTGCGCCTTTCCGACGGCGAGCACGCCCTGCTGGTGGGCTACATCGCGCCCGCGCCGGCATGGCGGGTGAGCTACCGCATTCTCTTCGAAGAAAGCGAGCAGTCAGCAGATAGCAGTCAGCAGTCTGATGCTGACAAGAACAAACTGCAAGCTGCAACCTGCCTGCTGCAAGGTTGGGGCTTGTTCGACAACCAGCTCGACGAAGATTTGGAGGATGTGGAGCTGACGCTGGTGGCAGGCATGCCGGTGTCGTTCCGCTACCGCCTGTACGAGCCGCACACGCCCGAGCGCCCGCTGATTGCCGACGAGGAGCGCACGGTCAACGCGCCAATCGAGTTTGCGGGCATGCCGCCACCCGCTGCCGCCGCGCCAATGGCCATGGCCGCGCCCGCGCCCATGATGAAGCGCGCGCGCGCCATCAACATGGCGGCCGATTCTGTTGCGACCGAGCGCTTTTCGGCTGGCGCGCTGGAGGCCTCCACGGCGGCGGCCAGCACGGGCGAAGAGCGTGGCGCGCTGTTCCAGTACCGCGTTGCCCACCCGGTCAGCGTGGCGCGCGGGCAGTCGGCCATGGTGCCGATTGTGAGCCAGCGTCTGGGTGGCAGCAAAGAGCTGCTGTACAACAACGCCAAGCTGCCCAAGCACCCGGTCGCCAGCCTGCGCCTGCGCAACGAAACCGGGCTGACGCTGGAGCGCGGGCCGGTGACGGTGCTCGACATGGGCGATTATGCCGGCGAGGCGGTGCTGCCATTCACGCGGGCGGGCGGCGAGCTGATTGTGCCCTACGCGGTTGAGCTTGGGATCAATGTGCTGGAAGAATACGACAGCACGCGCATCACCAGCAGCATGCAGGTGCGCGACGAATACCTGCTCATTCAGGAGTGGGATGTGCACACCACGCGCTTCCGCATCCATAACTCGCTCGTCGCGCCCGCCACGGTCACAATCGAGCTGGGGCTGATTCCCGGCTACGCGCTGCACGATACAGCCGCGCCGCAGGAGCAGGCACAGGGCCAGGCGCGCTGGGCGGTGGCGTGCGCTGCCAATGCCGAAACGACGTTCGAGGTGCGCCAGCGCGCCGAAACCAGCCGCTGGGAGCAGGTGCGCAGCCTGGCGCCCAGCACGCTGCAAGAATTCCTCAAGCAGCGCTTTCTGGACGAAGCGACCTACCGCGAGCTGTCGGGCGTGCTGGAGATCTACGGCCAGATCGAGGCGCACCAGCGCCGCCTGGAAGAGATCGCGCGCGAACGCGAGGCTGCCTACCGCCAGCAGCAGCAAATTCAGGGCAGTCTGGCCCCGCTTGGCCGCGAGGGCGAAGAAGGTGCCCTGCGCTCGCGCTATGTCGCCACGCTCGGCGGCCTTGAGGATCGGCTGGCGGCGCTGGGCGCGGAGGAAACGCGCATGAACGCGGCGATTGCCGAGCTTGAGCAAAGCGCGCGCGCGCGGCTGGCCGCGCTGGCGGGGTGATGACGACGATTAGTAGCATGTCGCCCGTCAGGGCACGATGCATCGTGCCCGAACGACTGACGACGGGATGATTCACCGCAAAGAGCGCAAAGGGCGCAAAGGTTTTGAGAGGCGAACGACCGGGGGCAAGTTTCCCTGGTCGTTCGTTTTCTCCCAACCCCCAAACCCCAACCCCCAAACCCTATTCCCCATACCCTACACCCGCTTCGCCATCAGAATATCGGGCTTGCCGCGCCCGTTTGCGTCGGGCACCACGCCCGTGATCACAAAGCCGCAGCGCTGGTAGAACTCGTAGGGGTGGCCGCGCAGGTTGCGGATGCTGGCGATGTGCTCCCAAACGTTCGGGTAAAGGTCGATACCCGAGAGGCTGGTCATGTCGTCCTCGTCGTCGGTGCCGACGGTGAGCGTCAGGCCGCCGCGCTCGCGCACGCGCGCCTCGAGGTCGGCCACCAGCGCGCGGCCCACACCGCGCCCGTGCAGGTGCGGCTGCACTGCCAGCGGGTGCAGCTCCCACACCAGGCCGCTGTAGCCGCTGATCCCGCCAACCCAGCCCATCACCGCGCCGTCGTCATCGAGCGCCACACGGCTGAGTCGCTCTGGCGCAAAGGATTCGTGTACTTCGGCACGCGCTTCTTCCAGCGTGGGCCAGGCATCGGGCCAGTGCTCGGCAAAGGCAGCCACCAGCAGGTCCGCGATTTGCTCAATCAGTGCCGTGTCGGTGGCGCGCAGATCGATGATACGCACGATTCGCTCCTTATACAATTCGTCACGGAGGGGTTGCAGGTCTGCAGGTTTGAATGTTGCAGGTTGCAGGCTGCGACAACTGACGATCGGAAAAACTCACCGCAAAGAGCGCAAAGGTTTTGAGAAGAACCAAAAATCTATGGCATCCCGAGTAGGCCGCAGGCCGTATCGAGGGGTGCCAGCGACGATCGACAAGAGTTGCAGGTTTACAGGTTGCAGGTTTGCGAAGGGCACTGTACCAGCCTGCAAAGGCGCTGCACCAGCCGGCAAAGGCGATGTACCAGCCGACAACGACAATGTACTAGTCGGCAAAGACACTGTACCTGTCGGCAAAGACAATGTACCAGGCGGCAACGACGATGCACCAGCCGACAAAGGCACTGCACCTGCCGGCAACGACAATGTACCGCCCGGCAATGACAATGTACCAGGCGGCAACGACGATGCACCAGCCGACAAAGGCACTGCACCGCCTGGCAAAGGCAATGTACCAGCCGGGAATGACAATGTACCGCCGCTCACCCTTTCACCCCCTCACCCCGTCATCTTGTCGCCCGCGCTCGCCAGCAGCCGCCACACGCGCAGCACCTCGGCCACGCCCCAGGCTTGCGCCACCGCGCCACGCGGCAGGTGCGGCGGGTCGCCTTCGAGGATTTCCGACACGCTGCCCAGGCACGCGTCGCGCAGGTGGTGCTCGAACGGGCGCAGAAAGGCCAGTGCCGCCGCAGCATCGCCGTAGGTGCGGAAGTGCGCCTCGGCAAACGCGCCAATCGGCCAGCTCCACACCGGCCCCTGGTGGTACACACTGTCGCGCGCTTTTGGCGTGCCAACAAATGTCCCGCAGTAGGCCGGGTCGGCGGGGTCGAGCGAGCGCAGGCCATAGCTGGTGAGCAGCGCGCCCGCCGTCGAGTCGACTGCGCGCCGGGCGGCCTCGCCCGCCACAATCGGGTGGTGCAGCGATGCCGCGAAAATCTGGTTGGGCCGCAGCGTCCAGTCGTCGCCGCCCGGCCCGTCGACCACATCGGCAAGATGGACGCGGTCTGCGCGCACAAAGCGGCGGGCGAAGGAATCGCGCGCCTGCTCGGCCAGGGCGTGGTAGCGTGCCGCGCCCGCGTCGCCGCGCGCCGCCAGCCAGCCGCCCAGCGTGCGCAGCAGGTTGTACCACAGCGCGTTGATCTCAACCGGCTTGCCAATGCGCGGCGTCACCACCCAGTCGCCGATCTTGGCGTCCATCCATGTCAGCTGCAGGCCCGGCTCGCCCGCGCGCAGCAGCCCGTCGCGCGCATCCACGCCAATGCCAAAGCGCGTGCCGGCAATGTGCTTTTCGGCAATGTCGTGCAGTGTGGGAAGCAGCTCGTCCACCAGCGCGGCGTCGCCGGTGGCGTGCTCGTAGGCGCGGATGGCCTCGACGTACCATAAGGTCGCGTCGACGGTGTTGTAGCCAGGGATGACGCCCGCGCTGTCGGGGAAATTGTTGGGCAGCAAGCCATCGGCGACATAGCGCGCAAAGGTGCGCAGAATGCCGGCCGCGTCGGCGGGGCGGCCAGTCGCCAGCGCGAGGCCAGGCAGGGCGATCATGGTGTCGCGCCCCCAGTCGTTGAACCAGTGGTAGCCGGCGATCACGGTTTTGCCGGGCTGCGCGGGCTTGGCGGCTGTGGGCGGCTCGCCGCGCTGCACAACGAACTGGTCGGCGGCGAGCACAAGCTGCTGCACCACCGGGTCGGCATGGTCGGCGCGGGCCTGGCGCAGCAGCGCGCCCTGGCGCGATTGGGCGGCGAAGAGCGCGCGCTCGGCGTCGGTGTCGGGCTGGGCTTCGGCGGAAAACACCAGCGTCCACGCCTCGCCGGGCTGGATGGTAGCGCGGAACGTACCAGGCGCAAACATGTCGGATTCGGTGTCGTCGAAGCCGCGCTCGTGCTCGACCCGGTGAAAGAAGTTTTCGAACCAGTCGTTTTGTGGCGTGAAGCTGCCTGCGCTGGCATGCATGTGGAGCGGGCGCGCGCCCGGCGCGGCCAGGATCGTCGCGCCCTGCGGGCCAGCATCGACATGAAACGCGTGGTCGGCGCGGCGGCTGAGCGTGTGGAAATCGCGATACGTCACCAGTGGCGTAATCGCCAGGGCGATCGGCGTGCTGCCCCGGATGAGCCGGTAGCGCAGATAGGTGGTATTGGCGCCATCGGGCATCCACACTCGTTTTTCCAGTATCGCATCGCCCAGCGCGTAGCGCCACACCGGCAGCATACCTTCCAGCGCAAACGACTCGCAAAAGGCAAAGCCGTGCTGGTCGATTGTGCCGCCCGCATACTCAAAGGCGAACAGGGGCGTGCGCGTGCCGGCATACTCGGCCCACTCGACCGCCGCGCCCACCAGCACGGTGCGCGCCACTGGCGGCTCCAGCGCGGCCACCAGCAAGCCGTGGTAGCGGCGCGTGTTCGGGCCGGCCAGCGTGCCCGAGGCGTAGCCGCCCAGGCCGTTGGTCACCAGCCACTCGCGGCGCAGCCCGGCCAGCAGGTCGCCGCAGACCTCGCGGCCAAAT
The DNA here is from genome assembly GCF_057073505.1 of Kouleothrix sp. 19917. Classification (NCBI taxonomy): domain Bacteria; kingdom Bacillati; phylum Chloroflexota; class Chloroflexia; order Chloroflexales; family Roseiflexaceae; genus Kouleothrix; species Kouleothrix sp. 19917. Next base: position 4,440,492 of record NZ_CP097099.1, on the reverse strand, counting down.
GCCACCAGCGGGCGGCTAAGGATTGCCTCGGCATGTTCTGGCATGGCTGTAACCTCGGGCGCTGCCTTGCGCGTCTGTATGCATGGAAATGGTGATGAATGAGCTTTAATGAGGATCGGACGCAATGCATTATACACTTCCCGCGCCGCTGCCGATGCCGTGGCAGTTCAAATCGGTCAGCAGCGCGCAAACGCGGCTGGCGCACCTGCCGAATGGGCAGCTGGAGCTGACGATCAAGCACGATTTGCTGCGTGGCGTAAGCCGCGAGATGCTGGCGTGGTGGTTCTGCCGGATCGACGGGACGATGGAGTATAGCGGGCAGATCGTGCCGCGCTACCGTGTCTGGCACCCGCGCGATCATATTTTCTACCGCGATGTCACGCGCGCCGCCGACGGCACCGGCAGCGCCGGGACGCTGCGCCGCATTGTCGAGGCATTTGATCGCCAGCGGCGCTATATGGTGGATATTATCGACCGGGTGGTGAAGCTCGACGAAACCGGCATTCTGCTTTCGACTGAGCAGGCCGCGCTGACTTTTGGGCGCGTGCACACGCCGCTGCTGCCGCTCGGCGTCGATGTTTCGACGCTGCAGCACGATTTCATTGCTGCGCCCGCTGGCACGCGCTACGAATCGCGCATGCTGGTTGGCCGCGACAGCTTGTTTGGCCGGCTGCTGCTGAACCGGCGCATTCTGCCCTGGCTGGTGATGCCCGACGACATGGGGCGGGCCTGGCTGCAGCATAATGTCGAAGAAGTTGGCAACTTCGAGCGCTTTTTGCCCGCGCTCTACGAGCAGTGGCAGGAACATGGCGAAGCGCTGCCCGCGAACGCTGGCTAGCGCGCTTTCAGCGCAGGGGTTAGCGCGTGGGGAATGGGGTGTTGGTGATTACAAAGCAGAAACGCTCCCCCGTTTCCGCATCGCTTTTTTTGATACTGCACGAGCGCGAAACGCCGCGCCAGCATCGAAGCCGCCCAATTGCCGGGCGGCTTCGATGCTGGCGCGGCCCGCCTTATTTAGCCCGCGCTTTTTTGCGGCGGGCTGGCGGCGCATCCGAGGCAACCGCCGTTTCGAGGTCGCCTTCGTTATCGCGCATCTCGGCGGCGGGCACAACCTTGAAGCGCACCATGTCGCCGGAGGTGCGCTGGAACAGAAGGCCAATGCCGCGCCGTTTGGCAGCAGCTTTCATGCGGTTGCGCACGGTCAGGCGTTTTTCGCCCGGGTCAAGCGATGCCTCGCCGTAATCGCCCGTTTCGTATTCGCTGAGCATGGTATCGTATGCTTCTTCGGCCAGCTGCCGTTTGCCTTTGCCTTTGTTCTGTAGCGCCGTTACTTCCTGGTCGCTGAGTTTGCGTACCTGTGGCATAATCGCTCCTTTCAACCGCTTTGCCGATATTTCTGTGCAGATGCTTCACTTCAGGCAGCGCCTTCTCTTCAAAAACTGTGCCATTGATTGCGATTGCTGCCATTTTTCCTTCTTCTGGCAGAAAAGAGCACAAAGTCGCCGTCAGCGTGCCATGCCTCCTGTTTTGAACAAAATTGAACACACCAGCGCCAGGGTTGGTTAGGCCCTGGCGCTGGTGTGCGGGAACTGATGTGCGCGCCGCGCTACATTTGTGGCTCGGCCAGCGGCGTGATTGTCACCGCAACGAATGGCGCAAGCGGGAAGGAATTGCTGATTTCCTGCGCCTCATTCAGCGAGCCGGCGCGCAGCACCTGCCAGGCGCGCGAGTTGTCGGCGGCGACGAACAATCCCTCGCGCACGCCGGCAGCGTCGAGCTTCATGCCGTGCTCGATCTCGGCGGGGATGAGCGCCAGCAGCTCGGGCGTGGGCGCCTGGGTAAATGCTGATTCGACCAGAAATCGCATTGGGGTGCTCCTTTCGAGCTATTTCAAATTCAATACCATTCCACGAAATTGTGAAGAACGATTGCCACGAAGGCACGAAGACACGAAGCGCGAAATTGCAGAAACGCCAACCCTATAGCAGTTTGCAGTTGGCAGGATGCAGGAGGCAGTGGTCTTTCCGCTTTGCATTGCGTTTCTCGCCAGCACATACATGGTCAATCGTTCTGGAAACCGCTATAAAGCCAATATCATTCAAATAAGCACCAAGACACCGAGGCAGCAAGTTTTTGTGTGATTCTCAAGCCCTCTGTGCCTCTGTGTCTCTGTGGTAAACGTTTCTGTCGTCTTTATTTGAATTGATCCTAACCCTCGGTCCCACGCCGCTAGCCTGGCACATGCGCCATGTCTTCGGCGTTGGCCTGCGTGCTGGAAGGCGCGCTGCTCTGGTCGGCGGGCTGCGGGGTGACGCGGTGCAGCCCCTGCTGCTGAATGAGCTTGGCGACCAGCCCGGTCCAGCCGGTCTGGTGGCTTGCGCCCAGGCCCGCGCCCGTGTCGCCGTGGAAGTACTCGTAGAACGGAATGTAATCGCGCCAGTGCGGGTCGTTCTGGAACAGCGCTGTGTCGCCAAACACCGCGCGCTGGCCGGCATCGCCGCGCGTGAACAGGCTGATCAGGCGGCGCGACAGCTCGTCGGCGATCTGGGTGAGCGAAAGCAGCTGGCCCGAGCCGGCCGGGCACTCGATCTGGAAATCGTCGCTGTAGTAGTGGTGGAACTGCTGCAAGGCCTCGATGATCAGGAAATTGACCGGGAACCAGATCGGCCCGCGCCAGTTCGAGTTGCCGCCGAACAAGCCGCTGCGCGATTCGGCTGGCTCGTAATGCACCTCGTAGGTCGTGCCGTCAAGCTCCAGCTGGTAGGGATGCTCGGCGTGGATGCGCGACAGGGCGCGAACGCCGTAGGGCGACAAAAACTCGGCTTCGTTGAGCACGCGCGCAATCACGCGCTTCATGCGGTGGCCGCGACAGATCGCCAGCAGGCGGCGCTCGCCCGCGCCCGGCACCTGCCAGTGCGAAACCAGATCAGCGAGATGCGGGCGATGTTCAAGAAACCACTCCATGCGCGTAGCGAACTCGGGCAGCTTCGCCAGCATCGCCGGCTCGATTGTTGTGACTGCGAAAAGCGGGATGACGCCGACCATCGAGCGGATTTTCAGCGGGATGTTCTGGTGCGGGCCGAGGTGCAGCACATCGTAGAAAAACTCGTCTTCCTCGTCCCAGAGCGGAATACCCTCGCCGCCAATATTATTCATCGCTTCGGCAATATACAGGAAATGCTCGAAGAACTTGGTGGCAATGTCCTCGTAGACCTGATTTTTGGTTGCCAGCTCCAGCGCGATCGTGAGCATATTCAGGCAGAACATGCCCATCCAGCTGGTGCCGTCGCTCTGCTCGATATGCCCGCCGGTCGGCAGCGGCGCGCTCCGGTCGAACACGCCAATGTTGTCGAGGCCGAGAAAGCCGCCCTGAAAGACGTTCTTGCCCTCGGTGTCCTTGCGGTTGACCCACCATGTGAAGTTCAGCAGCAGCTTGTGGAAGATGCGCTCCAGAAACGCCACATCGCCTTCGCCAGTGCATTTCTGCTCGATCTTGTACACGCGCCAGGCCGCCCACGCCTGCACGGGCGGGTTGACATCACCAAAGGCCCATTCGTAGGCGGGAAGCTGGCCGTTGGGGTGCTGAAACCACTCGCGGCCAAGCAGCACCAGCTGGTTTTTCGCAAACTCGGTGTCGAGCAGCGCCAGCGGGATGCAGTGAAAGGCAAGATCCCAGGCCGCAAACCAGGGGTATTCCCAGGTGTCGGGCATGGAAAGAATGTCGGCGCTGTTGAGATGCATCCAATCGCGGTTACGCCCGTCCCAGCGCTCGGCGGGCGGCGTGGGCTGGCCGGGGTCGCCGCGCAGCCACACGTCCACATCGTAGTGGTAATACTGTTTCGACCAGAGCATGCCCGCGAAGGCCTGGCGCTGGATCATGCGCTCGTCGTCGCTGAGCGCGCCGGGCTGAATCTCGGCGTAGAAGGCGTCGGCCTCGGCCTTGCGCTGGGCGAAGATCGTGTCAAAGTCGGCGAAGGCCGAGGGCGGCAGGTGGATCGCGGGCGTGTCGGCCGCGCCGTCGGTGGCGGCGGGCTGCGGCTCAGCGCGGGCGTGGATCAGGTTCAGGCGAATCGTGGCCGTCTCGCCCGCGTCGATGCTCAGGCGGTAGTGCGCGGCGGCTTTGGTGCCGGTCTGGGCCGGGTTCACGGCTTCGGCGCGGCTATTCACCACCGCGTCGTTGATGCCATCCTTGACGTAGGGCGTGGGGTTGGGCGTGCCAAACAAGCGCGCGGCGTTGGTGTCGTTTTCGGTGAACAGCAGCGCCGGGCCGCCCTCGGCTACCAGCGTGTAGGAACCCAGGCTCCAGTGTTCGGCCAGCATGCAGGCGTGTGAGGCATCATTGTCGGGCGCGGCGCGGCGGATGACCGGGCGGCGATCTGCGCCGTCGTGTTCATCGCCCCAGGCCCAGGTGTTGCGGAACCACAGCGTCGGCAGCAGGTGCAGCTCGGCGGGCTCTGGCCCGCGATTGGTGGCGCTGATGCGGATGAGCATGGCGTGCGTGCTTGATTTCGCATATTCTATTTCGACATCGAAGTAGCGATCTTCGGCAAACACGCCCGTGTCGATCAGCTCGAACTCGGGGTCGGCTTTGGTGCGGGCGCGGCTGGCAGCCAGCAGTTCGTCGTAGGGAAAGGCGGCCTGCGGGTACTTGTAGAGCATACGCATATACGAATGCGTTGGCGTCGAGTCGAGGTAGAAGTAGTATTCCTTGACATCTTCGCCGTGGTTGCCTTCCGGGCCGGTCAGGCCAAACAGCCGCTCCTTCAAAATCGGGTCGCGCCCGTTCCACAGCGCCAGCGCGAAACACAGGCGCTGCTGGTCGTCGCACATGCCGCCAATGCCATCTTCGCTCCAGCGAAAGGCCCGCGAGCGCGCATGGTCGTGGGGGAAGTAGTCCCAGGCGCTGCCGCCGGGGCTGTAGTCTTCGCGCACAGTGCCCCAGGCGCGATCCGCCAGGTATGGCCCCCACAGTTTCCAGTGCGCGTTTTTCAGGCGCTCGTGCTCGGCTGAAGTGAACTCTGGCATGGCTCAGGCTTCCTGTCTGCAATGACGACGAAGGGTGTACGATTGACCCTTCGACAAGCTCAGGGCAGGCGACCGACCCTTCGACAAGCTCAGGGCAGGCGACCGACGACGAAAGAGTGAACCACGAAGGACGCAAAGGGCGCGAAGAGTTACAGGTTTGCAGGTTTGCAGGTTTGCAGGTTTGCAAGTGCTTGGTTCTGTGGTTCTTGGTTCTGTGGTTCTCTGCCCCCTTCGTCCTTCGTCTTTCGTCCTGCCCGCTACACGTTCTTCAGGTATTCGCGGATCATCAGCGCGGCGGTGGCGCCTTCGCCGGCAGCGCTGGCCGCCTGCTTGGTGCTGCCCAGCCGCACGTCGCCGGCCGCGAAAATGCCCGGCACGCTGGTTTCGAGCGTGGGCGTGGTGACGATAAAGCCGTACTTGTCGCGCTCGATTGCGGGCGGCAGCCAGCCGCTGTTCGGCGTCAGCCCGATGAACACAAACACGCCCGCCGGCTCCAGTTCCTCGCTCGCGCCAGTGGCGCGGTTGCGGATGCTGATGCCGCTGAGCTTGCTCTCGCCGTGCAGCGCCGTCACCTCGGTGTTGTAGCGCACCTCGACCTTGGGCGTCTCTTCGATTTTGTCGATCACAACCTTGCTGGCGGTCAGGCGGTCGCCGCGCGCCAGGATGGTCACCTTATCGACAAAGCGCGTCAGGAACAGGCTTTCTTCGCCCGCGCTGTTGCCGCCGCCAATCACCGCGACCTGCTTGCCCTTGTAGAAGGGGCCGTCGCAGGTGGCGCAGAAATGCACGCCCGCGCCGATCAGGTCGTCTTCGCCGGGCACGCCCAGGCGCTTGTAGGTCGAGCCGGTGGCGATCAGCACGGCGCGCGCGCCATAGCTGTTGCCGTCGGCGGTTGTCACGTAGTGCGATTCTTCCTCGCTGCGCAGCGCGGTCACTTCCTGCGCCTGCAGCAGCTCCACGCCGAAGCGGCGCGCCTGCAAGGTCAGGCGGTCGGCAAATTCCGCGCCGCCAATGCCATCGGGGAAGCCGGGGAAATTGTCGAGCCGCTCGGTCACGCCGGCCTGCCCGCCCAAGCCACTCCGCTCGATCACCAGCACATCCAGGCCCTCGCGCGCGCCATACAGCGCGGCCGTCAGGCTGGTTGGGCCGCCGCCAATGCAGATCAGGTCGTAGTAATCCATCTTGGCGCGCGTCTGCAGGCCCAGCTTGGCGGCCAGCTCGGCGTTGCTCGGCTCGATCAGCATGCTGCCGTCGTCGAACACAATCGTCGGGATGATGCGCTTGCCGTTGTTGGCGCGCTCGACCAGCGCCAGGCCGTCGGCGTCCTGCTCGACATCGACCCAGTTGTAGTGCACGCGCTGCTCGCCCAGAAACTTCTTGGCGCGCTTGCAGTCGCTGCACCAGGTTGCGCCATACACCGTTAGGTTTGTGTGGGACATGGGGAATGTCTCCTTTGTTCTCGCATGCGGTTCTGCGAGTGTAGTCTGCGGCGCGGCGGATTTGTTACAGGCGGTGAACCAAGAGCAGATCAGTTGGGGCACAGCGTTTTGGTTTATCGCTCGGTGGCCTCTGTGCGCTCTGTGGCATAATAGTGTGGCCTTCGGCAATAGGCGCTGCTATTTCCGCGCAGGCGGGTTTTGTATTATACTGCGCGTGCCGAGAGCAAACCGCATGGATGTGGCGCGAGCGCGGGTCTGGCGGCGTGGTTGGCTGATTGGAGGCGCCATTTTTATGGCCGAGATCGAACAGGAACCGACGAATTCCGGCCCACCGGCCAGCGACGACGATCTGCAGCTGGTTGCGGCGCTGCGCGCGGGCGACGAAGCTGCCTTTATGACGCTGGTCGAGCGCTACAACGCGCCGCTGCTGCGCCTGGCAATGATGTATGTGCCAAGCCGCGCCGTGGCTGAGGATGTGGTGCAGGAAACCTGGCTGGGCGTGCTGCAGGGGCTGGCGCGTTTCGAAGGCCGCTCGTCGCTGAAAACCTGGATCTTCCGCATTCTCACCAATCGCGCCAAAACACGCGGCCAGCGCGAAGGACGCACTGTCCCCTTTTCCGATCTTGCCTCCGCCGACGCCAGCGCATCTGAAACCAGTGTCGACGCCGACCAGTTCTGGCCGGCCGATCACCCGTCCTGGGCGAATATCTGGGTTTCCTACCCGCGCAACTGGAACGAGCTGCCCGAAGATCGCCTGCTTTCGCGGGAAGTGATGGAGCGCGTGCGCGCGGCAATCGCGGCGCTGCCGCCCACCCAGCGCGAAGTTATTACGCTGCGCGACATCGACGGCTGGAGTTCGGAAGAAGTTTGTAACATTTTGGAAATAACTGAGACCAACCAACGGGTATTGCTGCATCGCGCGCGGGCAAAAGTGCGCAAGGAAGTCGATCAATACCTGAATGCAGATATAGTATGATTCGAGAATATTTAACCTGCCGCGAAATGGTCGAGCTGGTGACCGAATATCTTGAGGGCGCAATGCCGCCGCGTGAGCGCGCGATCTTCGAGGCGCACCTGGCCGTGTGCCCGGGCTGCACCGCCTACTTCGAGCAGATGCGCGCCACGATTCGCATGACTGGCCATCTCACCGAAGAGTCGATTGAGCCGGAAGCGCGCGATACGCTGCTGGATGTGTTCCGCAACTGGAAGCGCGCCAGGGCCGGCAATTCGTAGCCCGACAACTGACGACCGACGACCGAATTTTACCACGAAGGCACGAAGACACGAAGGTATGAGAGGTTGCAGGTCTTGGGTGGAAGGTTTGCGGGTTGAAGGTTGCAGGTTGAGCGACGACCAACAATTTCGTCCTGAGTAGCGCGTAGCGCGTATCGAAGGGCGACGACCAGATCGTTCGCCGCAAAGGGCGCAAAGGGTGCGAGTTGCGTGTTGCAGGTTTGAAGGTTGCAGGTCGCGGGTTGAGCGACGACCAGCAATTTCGTCCTGAGTAGCGCGAAGCGCGTATCGAAGGGCGACGACCAGATAATTCACCGCAAAGGGCGCGAAGTTGCGTGTTTGCACGGTGCAGGTTTGCGGGTTGAAGGTTGCAGGTTGAGCGACGACCAGCAATTTCGTCCTGAGTAGCGCGAAGCGCGTATCGAAGGGCGACGACCAGATCGTTCGCCGCAAAGGGCGCGAAGTTGCGTGTTTGCGCGTTGCAGGTTGTCACCCTTTCACCCTTTCACCCCTTCATCTTGTCACCCGCTCACTCCTTCACTGCCACCTACCCCAGCGTAATCTCCCCGCCCTCGATTGTGGTGTTGCCGCTGGTCTTCCCCACGTCGACGTTGATATGTGCCGTGCCGCCGCTCATGTCGAGCTGCGCCGCTTCGATGCTGCTGTCGGCGGCCGTTTCGACCGTGATGGTGCTGTCGAGCGTACCTTGCTTGATTGTCGCCTTGGGGCCAACGACATGCCCACCCGCCGCCAGCTCGCCCACGCGGATGTTGAGCACGGCATGCGCCGCGGCGGCGGCCTGCGCGCCCGCGCCGGAAGCGGCAAACAGCACGCCGTCGGCGTCGCGCATATACAGCACCGGCACGCCCCAGTCGCGCCCATCCTTGTCGGCATTGTAGGCAGCCACGCGCCCGGCCGCCAGCGCCTGCTCGATCGGCAGACCGCCGGCCAGCGCGCCATACAGCTGCTTGCTGAACGCAATCGCGCAGGCATCCTTGATCGGCAGCTGGTTGGCAATCACCGCCGGGATCTGCTGCTTCACGAGCGCGGGCGCAACGCCGCTCCACACATTCACGCCATCGCGGCGGCCCGTTTCGCAGCCGCCCAGCACCGCCAGGCGCACGCCCTGCCCGCGCAGGTTAATGCCAAGCTGCTCGGCATCAACCGATTGATCGTAGAAGGCCAGCGCGCCGGTGCCAGTGTAGGTGCCGGGTTGGTCGGCCATCTGGCGCGTGAAAACGCCATGACCGGCGAAGTGGAAGATTGCGGTGCCGGGCAGCGCGGCCAGTAGTTCGTCGAGCGTAGCGTCGGGTAGCCACACCGGCGCGATGCCGGGCTGGCTCGCAAACGCCGCCTGCAGATCAGCCTGCTCGCGCGCCAGGTCGAGCGGCGGCAACCCCTCGGCCGAGGCCAGCGCCGCCAACACGCGCAGCGGCTCTTGCGCCAGCGGCTGCGAATCGGGCGCGGCCAGCGCCTCGTGGCGCACAATCGCCACGCGCGGGTCGAGCGCCAGAAAGCCATCCATGCCATCGCCGCCGCCCACCCGCTCGACATACACATATTCCCACGGTAGCACCGCCAGCTGCGGCGGCAGGCGCAATCGCAGGCGCAAGCCCTCGTCGGGGCCGATAGTGAGCAGGCTGCCTGCCAGCAGGTCGCCCGCGCCAGCTAGCGCGCCCGCCGCCTTGGGCGGCAGCAGCAAACTTGCAAGAGTGCGGCCCAGCGCCACCATGCCGGCGTGATCGAGCGCGCGGGTTTCGAGCTGCTGCAAGCTCAGCTGCAGCGCCTTGTCGTCGTAAGAAACGGCGGCGGCGTCTTCGGGGCGCATTTCGCCCGCTGGCGATGCTAGCACGCGCACGCTGAAGCCGCCCACGCGGCGCTTGTCGGGCGTGCGCTCCAGCGTGGCGCTGGCCGCCTCGATGGTCATGTCGTGGTAGCGCATTGCAATTCCTCGCTTGCTATCTTCATATGGCAGACTGCAAATATGCTGAGCCACAGAGAACACAGAGATCACAGAGTATAAAACCAGCTTCGGTGTTCTTTGCAGCTCGATTGATCTGCAATTCGTGGTTTGCCAACTGCAAACTGCTAACTGTATCCTGCCGACGGCAAACTGCTATAACCCCTAAGCCCTGCGCGTCGCGTGCACTAGCCAACGCTGGTGTGGTAGGCGGCCAGGAAATCGCCCCAGCCGGTGTTTTTTGCGTAGGCGGTGGCGGCGTAGTAGGGCGAAATCGGCAGGCCCGCGCCGGGCGGCAGCAGGTAGGTCGTCAGGCCGCCGACGGTGGCGTAGGCCGTGCCGACATGCTCGCTCGCCAGGGTGAGGGCAGGGTTGGCGAGGGCGGCAAGCACGGCGCGGGCGGCCTCGCCAGCCAGCTCCGCGCCGGGCTCGGTGGCGAGCACCTGGCAGAAGCTGGCGAGATCATAGAGCTGGAATTTGAACTTGTGGGCTTTGCGATGCGCCGCCCACACCGCATCGCTCAGCTCGGTGATGTGCTCGCGCAAGGTGTCTGCCAGCGCGCCAGCCGCGCTTGCCAGCAGCGGGATGCCGTCGAGCTTGAGGGCGGTGAGCGTGACGCCCTCGGGCAAACCCTCGCTGCCCCAGGGCAAGGTACTCTCGCGAAAAGTGGCGCAGTAACGCTCGACCACAAGCTGGCCGAGCGCGGCGGCATCCAAGTCGGGTGCGGCGGCCAGGCGCGTCAGCAGGTCGTCGAAGGGCCAACCCTCGGCGGGCATGTCTTCGGCGGAAGCAACATACACTTCGGCGTTGCCGCGCAGCTGATAGGCCACCTCGGCACAGCTCATCTGGCAGGCATTCATGCCCACGAAATCGAGTGGGCGGCCCAGCGCGCGCGCGGCCTGCGCCACCACGCGCCCCAGCTCGATCGTGTCGAGCGAGTGGCCGCTGCCGTCGTCGCGGGCGATGGCGCGCTCGCTGGGTGTGGGCCGCGTGATCAGCTCGCGTAGCGTGGAGGAAAAAAAGACCTGCCCGCCCGTGTCTTCCGGGCCGCGCTGCTGCAGCTCGCCGGGGGTGACGGGCACGGCGGCGGGGTTTTGCTGCGCCATGCGCTCGATCTCGCGCGGCTCCCAGCCGCTGCCGTGGCTCCACAGCACCAGCGCGTAGCGCCGCGCCGGGGCCGTCTGCGCAGCCCAGCCAATGAAATCGAGCAGCGTTTCCGGCGCGCCCGAGTCGATTGGCCCAAGATCGGTGTCGGGCGCCGCCGTGCCAATCGCGCGCCGCACTGTGCGCGCAGGCGTGGCCTGCTGAACCAGCACCCGCACCCGATCGTTCAGCACGGCGCGGCCCATGCGCACCACGCTTGCTTCCCCAACCTCAGCGGCATCGTTATGGGTGGCGAGGTAGATCATCCAGGTCCAGTCGGCATCGTCCATACGCGCTCCTTGTGCAGATAGCGGGCAGATAGCAGATGGAAGGGCGGCGTTAACGGTTGGCGAACGGGCTGGCGGTGTCGTCGGGCGCGGGCACGCCGGCCAGCCCGCCGCTGCCGTTTTGTGCAGCGTCGAGGCGTTCGGCAAGCTGCGCGCGTGTGCGCTCGGCGGCGGCGCGGGCGGTGGCGGGCCAGTTGCGCGGCGGGTTCGCGAGCAGCCGGTCGAGGCTGGCGATTTCGGCATGGTAGATCGCCGGGCGCGCGTCGTCGGGGTAGGCTGGCCCGCGCTGCGGCACAATCGCCTGGTTTTCGGTGGCGGCGACTGCGGCGGCGTAGCTGCTGGCGGCGCTGCTTGTGTCGCCCAGGCCCAGCGCGACCAGCCCCTGCATATACAGCGCGTCGGGCAGCGGCGCAGACAGCTTGTCCCACTTCTGGAAGGTCGAAACGCGCATATCGACCAGCGCCAGCTCAGCGCGCGCGGTGGCGTATTTGCCGCTGCGCAGCGCTTCCTGCGCAAGCTGGAGGTGGTTGGCGTTGGTGAGCAGCGCGTGTGTCCAGGGAATCCAGAAGCTGGTGAAAATCGCGCGGCGGCGGTCGAGCGTGTCGGCGCTGGCGGCTGTGCTGTAGTCGGCATATGCGCCACTGTAGAGCGCGGCCAGCTCATTCCAATCGTGCAGACCGCGCCCTTTTTCCTGCAGGGTCAGCGCCAGCACAAGCTGCATGCGCGCGCGCCAGTAGCGGTAGCCAGCCTGCTGCTCGGGCGGCACGTTCTGGCGCTCGGCGGCCTGAAGCGCGCTGCCAGCGTCGGCAATGGCGTGCCGCATCCAGATGCTGTAGTCGGCGTCCTGGTAGGGCGCGTCGGGGGCGGCGCCGGGGCGCGGGCTGTTGCGCAGGCTGAAGTTGAGCAGCGAGCGCGTGGCGTAGGCGCGGGTCATGTCGGCCCCGCCCATGTCGATCACGCGGGTGTAGCGCTCAAGCGCATTGTTGATTGCAATTGTGTAGCCAAGCGAGGGCGCGCCTTTGCGGGCGGCGTCGTACTGGGTGCTGTCGAGCCAGTAGGTTAAACCTTGCAGGGCGGGGTAGGTCGGGTCGGTGGGGTTGAGTTCGGCGGCGGCGGCCAGCGGCGCGCGCGCATTGCCCCACGCGCCAAGCTGGATGCTGCTCCACGCCTGCCCGGTGTAGGCCGCCGGGTCGGCGCTGGCCGCCGCAAGCGCACCATAGGCGGCCAGCGCGTGCAGCAGCGCGGTGGCGCGGTTGGGCTGGCCGGGCGGCGGCTGGTCGATCTGGCCGATTGCCAGCCAGGCGGCGGCCTCGCCGCGCTGCGCTATGTCGCGAATATGGCCATCGCTCGCGTCGGCAGCGGCGCGGTACTCGGCAATCGCGGCGGCCAGGTCGCGCCAGGCCATGTCGCGGGCGTCGCGGGTGGGCGCGCCGGCCAGGCCCGAACCACGGCTGTAGCAGGTGTCGGCCAGCTGCAGCACGATCTGCGATTGGCCTGCCGCCAGGTGCAAGGACGGAAGCTGCTGGAGATCGAGCACGGCCGAGTCGCCAGCCAGCGACGCGGCGAGCAGGCTGCAGTCGGGCACGACACTGGGCGTGTCGAGATGCAGGGCGCGGGCGTAGTTGCCAAGCGCGCTGGTGTAGTGCGTTTCGGCGGCGAGCTGGCTCTGGCTGCGCGCCAGCAGGGTATCGACCGCGCCGAGGTTGGCGTAAAGGCCGACTTGCTGCGCCGCGCTTGGCGCGGGCTGCGCGCCATGCGTGCAGGCATCGCGTGGGGCAGCCTCGCCCAGCGCGCGCGCAAAATCGTCGCGCGATTGCGCGTATTCGCCCTGCACGAGGTAGGCAAAGCCGCGAAACGCATAGCCGTCGCTGTCGCGCGGGCGCAGGCAGATCACCTGGCTGTAGCTCGCAATTGCCTCGGCAATCGGCGCGCAGCCGCCTGGGTTGGCAGCACACTCGGGCGAGGCCAGCGCCTGCTCGGTGAAGCGATTGCCGCGCACCAGCGCATCGTACCAGCGCAGCGTGGTGCCGGTGTGCCAGCACAGCAGCAGCAGGCCAGCCAGCGCGGCAAGCGCCAGCAGGTTGCGCAGCAGGTGCGGCAGCCGGGGCGAAAACATCAGGCGGAACGGGCGTGGCGGCGCGTAGCAGGCAATTGCCAGCATAAATCCGCCCGCCAGCACCGGCGTCGCCAGGTCGGGCCGCAGCCCCAGCAAGGAAAGATCGATCTGGTTCGCCAGCACGCCCGCCGTCAGGCCGCCGCCAACAATTGCCGTGGCAATCAGCGGCGTGGGCGCGCCCGCCGTGAAGCTGTTCGCGCCAAGCGGCTGGGCCACAAACCACCACAGCAGCGGGATGAGCAGGCCGGGCGTGGCGACAATATAGAGGTTCACCAGCGAGTAGCCCAGCAGCATGGGCTGGTTCACCGGCGCGGGGCGCAGCGCGAGCAGCAGCACCAGCGCCAGCGCATACAGCAGCGTAGCCAGAAAGCACATACCCCACACGCTGCGAATGATCTCGACGCTGAAAAAGCGGCGCGGCCGGCGCAGGCGCATTTCCAGCTCGTCGCACAGCTCGGGGTAGTTGGTGAGCGTGCCGGGGATGATCAGGGCGCGGCGCGTGGCGTCGTGCGGCTGAATGAGCGTCATCGAGAAATCGGGCAGCAGGTAGCCAAACGCGCGCCGGTCGACGCTGATCATCGCGCCGATTTCGGCAAAGCCGAGCGCGCGGATGGATGGCCCCTTCGGCGCGGGCTGCGGGGTTTCGGCACGCAGCAGGCGCATAACCGGCTGGAGCAGACGCTTCAGAAGGCTGCGCAGATCTTGTCGCAACCAGATCACCGCATCCATCAGCGAGCCCTGCCCGGCTGGCCCATGCCACGCAAGGTTGGCGCGACCGAGGATCAGGCGGCCGGGACGGCGGTTCTGGAATTGCGCGGGCGACGACAAGCTGATGACCGTGATGCCAAGCACCGTGTAGGTCAGCAGGTACAGGCCCATGATCCACAGCAGCCGCCGCGTCGTGCCAAGCGGGTCGAGCAGCGGCGGGCTGGGTTGCAGCGTTACGCGGCTGCTGGCGAGCTGCGTGAGCGAAAGCACGTCGAACGAGCCGATGTCGAGCGCGGTGCGGCCCGACAGGCGGCCAGCCACCAGGTCGTTGGTGGTCGAGGCGTTGCTGCTGCCGTTCACCAGGTCATTCGGGAAGCGTGCCATATCGATCAGCGGCGGCGGAAAGGTGAGCTGGGTTTGGGTTTGAATCGTCACATCGGTTGGCAACTGCACCGCCATCAGCAAACCGAACAGCAGGTAGGCTGGTAGAAACACCGCCGCCGATACCCGGAACAAACGCAGAAACGGGTGCTCAAAGCGCTGGGGGAAGTGGCGTTCGCCAATTCCGTCGAGCATGGCGCGGATGCGGTAGCGCTGTTCGTCGCTCATGCGCGGCTGGCGGGCGGCACGCCAGAGCTGGTGCGAGATCGTGCTGACCGCCAGCGCCGGGTCGACACTCGCGGTTTCGTCGCCCTGGAGCGTGGTCACATTGGCCCAGGCGTCCAGCGCCTCGCGCGAGTTGCGAATGGTCAGGTCGTCGAGCGCGGCGGCAATCTGCCCGTCGCGGCGGCTGTCGGCGGCATCGGCGCGCAGGCTGTTGGCGGCGGCCAGCGCGCTCAGGGCGCGCGCCTGCTGGGTGGGTGCTTCCTGGCGCATGAACACCGGCAGCGCGCTGTTCAGCACTTCCACGGCCTGCTCGGCGCGCTCCTGCGCCACCAGCACTTCGCCCAGCTCGAGCCGCCACATCGCCTGCCGCCACACACGTGTCAGGGTGCTTGGGCGTGCCAGCAGCGAGTCGTAGGTGGCGGCGGCGGCGTCGTAGGCACCCATCAGCCGGTACAGGCGCGCCAGGCGCTGCGTCACTTCGCCATAGCTGTCGTCGTCGTTGCGGGCGCGCGCCAGGGCGCGGGCGCGGCGGTAGGCGCTGACGCTCAGCACGCACAGGCGCGCCACCGTCCAATCCTGGCCGCGCCCGAGGTTTTGCAGCGCGCCAGGGATATGTACTTCGCGCACGCCCTGCTGGATCAGCACAAACAGCAGGTAGAGCGTGAGTGGCAGGCGTGCCAGCGTATCCCAGATCAGGTGCAGCCAGAGCACAATGCCGCTGGGCCGGCGCGGGCGCGTGGTGCTGGGGTCCATCCGCCGCGCAACAGTGCTGTAGGCGTCGCCCAGCGCCATCAGCGTGCGCTCCATCTCAATCAGCTCGGCCGAGGCCGGCGTGCTGCCGTCGAGCTGCCAGCCGCGCTGGCGCAGGTAGCTCAGCGCGCGGCTGTGGCGCAGCGCATATTCGGCTGCGCGCAGGCAGCTCAGCGCCGAGCGCCAGCTGCCCATCGCATTCGATTGCGAGGGATCGAGCGCGCGGGTGGCGAGGCCGCGCAGCAGCTGGGCCTGAATAATCGGGTCGTGCACATGTTCGCGAATCTGTGCAACGCTGTCGGCAGTGATGGCGGTGGGCGTGGCAGCCGGGGCCGGCGCAGCTTCCTGCTCGGCGTTCTGGTCGCGCGCGGCGTCGGCCAGGTCGAGCCCGCGCAGCAGGTGCGGCCAGCGGAAACGGTCGCGATACCCGCGCAACTGCGGGTTGTTGTCGTCGGCCAGTTCCAGGCGCTGCGCGGCCAGCACGTCGGTTGGGCGGCCCTGCTGGCTGAGCTGGCGGCGCACATAGTCGCCAAAGGCGTGATGGTAGAAGGCGTAGGTGCGCGCTTCGTCGCTGCCTTCGGCTACAAGCACGGCCTTCAGGCGCTGGTTGAGCGATTCGGCAATGCTACTGGCCGGCAGCCCGCTGATGCAGCCCAGCACGGGCAGGCTCAGCGGCTCGAATGCAATCGCCAGCGCCGCCAGCACGTCCTCGTCGGCGTCGTTGGGCGTGGCTTCGAGCGAGCGGCGCAGCTGATCGAGCGTTGCGGCGTAGGTAGCGTCGAGCACGCTGGCCAGGCTCGTATTCTCGAAGCGTAATAGTGCCGAGGGATCGGTGGTGGGCTGCGTGTCGCCGGGGAGTAGTGCAGCCCGCAGCGCGGCCGCATAGCGCCGCACAAACAGGAAGTTGCCCTGGCTGGCGGCCACGGCCTGCGCCACAAATGCCTCGGCGGGGTTGCCCGCGCCTGGGCGTGCCACGGCCACCAGCTGCTCGAACTGGCTGCGCAGCTCGGCGGGCAGCGTGCCGAGAAAGCGCTCGCGAAAAAAAGTGGCAATGTCATCGAGGTTGGCCGGCCCTTGCAGGTCGATCACGCGCACGCCCGCCTGCGCCCGCAGGGTTTGCACAGCCGGGCCGGGCCGCGCCGTACACAGCAGGTTGATCCACGGCGGCAGGTCTTGCGCGTCGGCCAGCACGCTCACAATGTTGCCATCCTGCCCGCCATCCCAGTCCCAGGCGCGATCCAGGCCATCGATCACAATCAGCAGCTGGGCTTTGTTTGGCAGGCCGCCGTGCTGTTCGTGAAAGGCGCGCAGCGGCTCGCGCACTGCCTGCCGAAATGCTTCGCGCGGATGCATGCCGCCAATGTTCAGCGTCAGCACTTTGACGTTGGTCTGGCCGCTGGCCTGCGCAATATTCGCGCTGGCCTGAATTGTCACCTGCTGCTTGCGCACGGTGTCGGGCAGGCTGTAGCCTTCGCCCAGCAGCGCCTGAAGCTGCTGGGCCAGCGCGTCGCAGAAAGTGTAGGGATTGTCGTCGCCGCTCAGGCTGCAAAAGTGTGCAAGGTAGGGCGTGTCGGCGGCCATGTTTTCGCGCACAAGCTGCGCCGCCAGCGCGGTTTTGCCAATGCCGGGCGGGCCAACCAGCACGAACATACGGTTGCGCACCGCCAGAAATTTCGCTATTTCGTCGCGCACATACGCTCGCCCAACGAAGTCGTTGTCGTCGGGGTGCAGTTGCTGATCGATTGCGCTGGTCAGGGAAGCAAGAATTGTGGCTAATTCGGACGCCATGCTCGGCTCCACACAAGGTTCTGCCAGGGCTAAAACTTTTCAAATAGCCACAAAGGCGTTCTTCCGCTCTTCGAGTCTTCGTGGCAAACGTTCCCTGCGTTTTATGCGAAAGATAGTATCACTAAAGCAAACGCTGGCCAGGAGCCTTTTTGGTACGCTCGCGAAGTGATGGCGTGCGTTCGGCTTTTGCAATGCCCTCAGTCTACGTGGTAGGCGCGCCGCTGACCGAACGAATTGGGAGCGAATCGGGCGCAAAAGCTTGCGATTTGCCCATACGCACGCCAAATGGTATTATCGCTGCACCGAAGCGTTACGCAACAATATAAAGGCAGTGCTGCATGACCAAGCTGTTGATCGTTCTCAACCCGTGGGCGGGCCGGGGCAATGCTGGCCGCCATCGTGCCGATCTGGAAGCCGCGCTGCGCCAGTCGGGCGTCGAGTACGAGCTGGCGCTCACCACCGGGCGGGGCGGCGCGATCGAGCTGGCGCGGCAGGGAGCAGAGCGCGGTTTCGAGCGCATCGTCGCGGTTGGCGGCGACGGCACGATCAACGAGGTGGTGAATGGCATCAAGCAGGCCGAGGCAGCCGGCGGCCCGCGCCCGCGCATGGGCATCATTCCGCTTGGCACCGGCAGCGATTTTATTAAAATGCTCGATGGCGTGGTGGCAAACGATATTCCGGGCGGTGTCGCGCGCGCGCTAGGCGAACGCACGCGCCCGGTCGATATTGGCCGCATTTATGTGGATACCCTGCCGCCGCGCTATTTCATTAATGCGCTGGGCATGGGCTTCGATGCGCAGGTCGCGGTTGAGTCGCTCAAGCTTACGCGCCTCAAGGGCTTTGTGGTCTATATCGTGGCGGTGCTGCGCGCGCTGACACGCTACAAAGCCCACCCCATGAGCGTGGAATACGACGGGCAGCGGCGCGAAGGGCGGCTGCTCTTCGCCAGCGTGGCCAATGCGCAATGCCAGGGCGGTGGCTTCTGGCTCACGCCCGAAGCGATCATCGACGACGGCATGTTTGATCTGTGCCTGGTTGATAACATGCGCATGGATCAGATTGTGCGCGCGGTGCCGCTGGTGATGAAGGGCACGCACACGCGCCTGAAGCAGGTGTGGATCGGGCGGGCGCGCAGCGTGATGGTGCGCTGCCCGGCGGCAATGCCCGTGGCCACCGACGGCGAGGTGGTTTCGACCTCGGCGCGCGAGGTGCGCGTGGAGCTGCTGCCGGCCGGGCTCGAGGTGCTGATCTGAGCCAGCGGTTTTACGAGAATAAGTAGTAAAGCCAGAATTCACAATCGAGCCGGCGCGTAACTTGTGCCCATGTTAACGCATTATTAGAAAGTAGAGAGGTTTGTGACCGTAAAGGAATGCTGAAATGGCACGGATCATTTGTTTTGCCGACAACGCTGCCGTGGTCAATGCGGTTCAGCAGGGGCTGGGCGAAGGCAACCACACGATTCACCTGCTGTCGGCCTCGCAGCTGACGAGTTCGCTCCGGCAAACAGTGCAGAATATTGCGCCCGACATTATTTTGCTCGAGCTGTCGCACGCCACCGATAACCCACACCTGTACTTCTTCCTGCGCGCCGACAGTGTCACCCGCAACACACCAATCATTCTGGTATCGACGGCCGGCAAGCCGCTGGCCCAGCAGGCCGAAATCCTTGGCGCAGATGGCTATATCGAGCGCCCGCTTGCCACCGAGCAGCTGCGGCGCGCGGTTGCGCCCCACCTTCTGCACCAGCACGCCGCTGCCGCGTAAACCTCTTCCACACTTTCACTCTTCAAAGATGAAGACGCTCCCCTCGTGCTCTTTGGCCAGCTTCTTGGGCTCAACCGAGCGCTGGGCAACCTCGGCCACATGCTGGATCGGGTAGCGATCCGTGCTCACGATTCCGATCGATAAGCTCACAAACGGGAAGCGCATTGGCCGGCCCTGCCGATCTTTCGCATCGATATAACCGCGCGCGCGCGTGGCTGCGTCGTAGAACAGTGGGCTGAGCAGATCGAAAGTGCGAATGGCGTAGCCGGCCACGGCTGCGGCGCGCTCGGGCGTGGTGATCACCACAAAATCGTCGCCACCAATATGCCCCACAAAATCGTCGTAATTGCCCTGCTGCGCCACCGCTTCCATCAGCACATTGGCCGTCTGGTGAATCACGGCATCGCCCTTCAGGAAGCTGTAGGTGTCGTTATAGGCCTTGAAGTTGTCGATATCGGCGTAGCACACCGCAAAGGGAATGCCCAGCTCGATGCGCCGGCGCAGCGTCCGCTCGATTGCGGTGTTGCCCGGCAGGCGGGTGGAAGGGTTCGCGCCGGCCTCGCGCTCGAAGCGGCGCAGCGTTGCGCGCACGCGCGCCTGCAGCTCGGCTGGGCTGAAAGGCTTGGTGACATAATCGTCGGCACCGAGCTGCAGGCCACGCACTTTCTCGGGGGCGCTGTCGCGCGCCGAAAGCAGCAGAATGGGCGTGGTTGCGGTGGCGTTGCGCGCCCGCAGTGCGCCCAGCACCGAAAAGCCGTCGATGTCGGGCAGGAGCAGATCGAGAATAATCAGGTCGAATGTTTGCTTCTGCGCGGCCATCAGGCCCTGCGCGCCATTCATCGCCTGCACCACCCGAAAGCCATCCTGCTGTAGTCGTAGCATCAGAATGCGCTGGATGTCGGCATCGTCGTCGATAATCAGCAGGGTTGGTGTTTGCGAGTCGGCTGCGCGCGCCGCCGCCAGCGCCTGCTCGATGCGCCGAATGGTGGATTGAACCGGCGCGCCAAGCCAGAGCGTGTCGTTATGCTGTTCGGCGGGCAGGTGTGGCGAGGCCAGCAGCAGCGGGATCGTTTTGGTATCCGGATCTTCCCGCAGCACGCGAACGATCTGCTGCGCGCCAATATTCGGCAGCTCGCTTTCCACCAGGATCATGTCGGGGCGCAAATCGCGCGCGCTGTCGATGCCCGCCACGCCATCTTCGACTTCGCTAAGGTGGTAGCCAAGCTGCTGCAATTGCGCCACGACAGAGGGTGCTGTGGCCCGAAAGGCACCGATCAGCAGCAGGCTGGTGTCGGCCGGCGGCGGATTGTTCGCAGCGGCGTGGGCTGCTTCCAGCGCCGGGGCGGCCAGTGCTGCGGCGGGCGCGGCGGTGCTGGCGGGGGCCGCTGCCGGCGTAGCGTGCGCGCCAATGCCAAGCAGGCCGAGCGGCACCATAATTTCGATCTGCTGGCCGCGCAGCGAATGATGCTTGAGCAGAATATCGAGGTAGCCGCTCAGGCGCAGCAGGTTGCGCTCGACAGTCGCGAGCAAACTTTGGGTCAGCGGGTCGTCGGGCGTGCGGGCGGGGCTGTGCAGCAGGTCAAGCGCGCCGCGCATGGCAGTGATCGGCGAGGTGAATGCGTGGATGAAATACGCATCGCTATCGTATTCTGAAGAATGTTCGTTCATAGTGTCTCAATAGCCTAGCACCGCAATCGCGTGGCTGCGCGCGGCTCAGGGCAGCAGTCGCTCGATTTCGGCCAGCAGCTCGTCTGCCGAAATCGGTTTTTCAAGGTAGCGTACCGCACCAAGGGCCATGGCGCGCATTTCAGCGTCGGGATGCCCATCGCGCACGGTCAGCACGACAATTGGGATATGGCTGAAGCGCGGGTCATGTTTCAGCTTATAAATAAGCTCGAAGCCATCGGCATCGGGCATGCGCAGATCGAGCAGCACAAGATCGGGCGGGTTATTCTCGAGCATTGCCAGCCCGCTGCGGGCATCCCCAGCCTCGCTTGCAACAAAGCCACCTCGTTGCAGAAGCTGAACAAGGGTTGGACGAACATGGTAGTCATCGTCCATTACCAGCACATGGCGGCGCGGCGTCCCGGTGAGCCGGCGAATCTCGCGCAGCAGTTCGTCGGCTGTAAAAGGTTTGGAAAGATACGTTCCCAGTGTTTTTGCACGGTCTTCCTCGCCGCTGGCCGATACAAACAGTACCGGAATTGCCTGTGTCAGCAAATCGGTATGCAGAAGCTGTGCCACGTCGAAGCCGTCGAGATCGGGCATCATGACGTCGAGCGTTATCAGCGCGGGTTGCAGAAAGCGCGCCAGCTGCAAGGCCGCTGTGCCGCCGTCGGCTTCGGCCACCTGGTAGCCAGCGTGCTCGAGCATCGCGCGGATGATCTGTCGTGTCGCGCTATTATCGTCGGCGACAAGAATTGTGGGCTGGTTGAAATCACTGTGCGCGGACAACTGATTTTCCTGGCCGGCCAGTGGCAGCGTGAATGTGAAGGTTGCGCCTTTGCCCAGCGCGCTATCGAGCCAGATACGGCCGCCCTGCTCGGCCACGAGCGCCCGGCAGATCGCCAGGCCCAGGCCGGTGCCGCTGGCGTTGCGCGTCAGCGAGCTGTCGAGCTGAGAGAATTTTTCGAAGATCCGCTCATGATCTTCCAGCGCAATACCCCGCCCGTGGTCGCGCACCGCAAAATACATCATCGCCCCGCCCTGCACCGCCGAAAGCTCAACCTGCTGGCCAGGTTCAGAGAATTTGATCGCGTTGGAGAGCAGGTTTGTCAGCACTTGCAGCGCGCGATCCTGGTCGGCGCTGACTGGCGGCAGGGTGTTCGGCGCCTGAATGTGCAGCGCAACATTGCGCCCGGCGGCGATAGCCTCGACCTCCTGCACGGCATTTTGGCAGAGCGTCAGTGGATCGAGTGCGGTGCGGCGAAGCTGCAGCGAGCCTTGTTCAATTTTCGAAATATCGAGAATATCGTTGATCAGGCGAATCAGGCGCTCGCTGTTCTTCAGCGAAATTTCCAGCAGCTCGCGCGTTCGATGGCCCAATTCGGGCTGCTGCGGCCGCCCCACCACGAGCTGGAGCGCGCCGCGGATCGAGGTGAGCGGCGTGCGCAGCTCGTGCGAGACGGTCGAAACAAAGTCGGTTTTCATCTGCTCGACGGCGCGCTCGCGCGTAATGTCGCGGAACACGAGCATGCGCCCCAGCAGCTGCTCGCGATGATCGAGGACTGGCGCACTAAAGCATTGCAGCAGGCGCGGGGCGGCGCGCAGCACGCGCAGCTCGGTAACGGCCCGCTCTTCTGCCGAGGCCAGCAGCGGCGCAAGCCACGCTTCGAATGCCCGGCTGTCTTCAAAAATGCGCTCAAACACGGCGCGCAGCTGCGCCTGGTTCCGCCCAACCACGTCGCGCTCGGCCAGCCCAAAAAAATACTTGGCGCGCCGGTTAATCATCGTCACCACGCCAAGCGAATCGAGCATCAGAATGGCATCGTTGCTGGCATCGACCAATGCGCGGGTGTGTTCTTGCGCCAGCTGGGTACTGGGGTCGTGCTGGGCATAGCACATGGCGGCGGCCAGGCGCTGCGTCAGTGTTTCCAGCAGCCAGCGCTGCTCAGCGCTCAGGGTTTGCTCAGGGCCAGCCACAATCTGCACCACGCCAAACAGTGTGGCACCATCGTACATGGGCGCGGCCATTGAGCGCCGGGGAACTAGGCCGCTTGCCAGCTCGCCAACCTGCACCGAGCTATGCAGCGCAGCCAGCGCGGCGAGGTTGGGGCTATCGGCGGTGAACACGCGCTGGGGAGTGTGCTGGGACAGAATGCTATCGGCGGGGCTGTGCGCTACCAGATCGATGCGGCGCAGCTGAGGCTGGTAGAGGAAAATCGCGCCTTCGGGAACCTCCAGCACGTTCAGCATGCTAGCCAGCGCGTGGGCACACACCAGTGGCGATGGCCGCCCGGGAACATGAGCGATCGCGTCAAACGCATCGACTGCGGCCAGAAGGCGTTGATGTGCATCTCGCTGGATTCCACTCATGAACTGCCATGCTGGGCTAAAATCGCGTTGATCTCGCGGCTCAGGCCAAACATATCGAAGGGCTTTACAATATACCCAACTGCGCCCATTTGCAAGCCGGCTTCGACTTCATACTGCTGCGAGCGCGCAGTCAGGAAAATCACTGGCATGTGGCAGAGCTGCGGGTCGGTTTTTAGCTTGTGGCACACCGCCAAACCATCGAGGCGCGGCATCATGACATCCAGCAGAATCACGTCAAACAGCTCTGCCTGGGCGTGTTCAAGTGCTGCCATACCATCATCGGCAAGCACTACCTCATGCCCGGCATCTTCCAGCGCCAGGCGCGTAACGAATTGAATATCGGGTTCATCCTCCGCCAGCAGAATTTTCATGACGACTCCGACTCTTCCATCAGCGCGAGCTGGCGAACGACTTCTTCCACCGCGATGCGCTGCTTGCGGTAAAAATCGGATTCGCTCATAGCCAGCCGTTCGGCGATGTCGCGGGTGCGTTTGCCCTGAAGAAAGCGTAGTTCCAGAATATTGTAGAGCAACCACTCTTGCGCGGTCGGGTCGAGCTGTTCGTCGGGGCGCAGGTTTTCAATCGCCTGGCGCAGCACGGTTTGCAGCGCGCGGGTTGGGCTGCCGCCCTGCTCGATCAGCAGGCGGCGCACGGTGCGCAGCTTCAGCAGCGGGCTGTCGGAAAGCTTGGGGCCGCCCCAGTAGTGCGTCAGCGCGTCTTTCACCAGCTGTGGAAACTCGGGCAGCAGGGCCACATCCGACTCAAGCGTTTCCAGCGAGGCAGGCGTGGCCTGTTCGAGCCGGGTGTTCAGCGCTTGCAGCGACTGCATTTCCGGCCCCATGCCGCGCAGCGTGTCGAACAGGCGCTGCTGCATATGCACGGTTGCCAGCGCCAGTTCCATCTGGTGTGCCAGCACGCCAATCAGCCGCCGCGCTTCCACCGTCAGCCCGCCCGATGGGTAGGCCACGCCGAGCGCGCCAAGGAAATCGCCTTCCGGCCCGTGCAGCGACAGCATGCAAAAGCCATCGTAGCGCAGAAACGACTCGATCGGCGGCACTTCGCCCGGGCTGTTTGGCGGCAGCGCGGCAATCTGCGGCATCACCTCGGCCAGCGGGTGCTCGGCAACAAAGCGCTTGACCTCGCGTCGCGCGCCCACCATCGTCTTGATCGTATAGTTTGGGCCATCGTCGGGCGCGGCCACAAAGCCCGTATCGACGCGCAGCGCGCCGCAGATCACCACCAGCGTATTTTCCAGCAGGCTGCGCAGATCGGCATAGGTAAACGTATTGCGCGGCAGCGTGCGCAAATACGCGATCTCGGCACGATCCTGCCGGTAGACCAGCGCGTCGAGGTACGGTTTGATCTTGCTCACAAAAATCGGCATCAGCACCGTCATAATCATCACACCAAAAATGACGAGTGTTGCGGCAGGGAGCCCGAACCAGCGCGCCAGCACCGGCGTGCTGCGCAAAAACAAGATGATCGTGACGCCAATGAACGGGCCATACAGCCCCCAGCGAATGAAATCCTGCTTGATCAGGCGATCGGGCAGCAGCAAGCCCTGAAATGCGATGCTGTAGACCATGATCGTGATCATCACAGCAACGCCAATGTTGCCTAATGCCGCCAGCAGCAAAATAATATTATCCGAAAGGACGCGATATGTGCCGGCAATGATCAGGTAAGGAAAGACCGCCAGGCCAGGCGCGAGAAATGTTGCGCCAAGGTAGGTCAGGCGGCGCCGCAGGGTTGGTGTGAGGGCAATATGGCGCACCTGCCAGACCACCCACAGTCCCCAGACACTGGTTGCTGCAAAATACAGAACAAACAGGCCAAACAGCGGGCCTGCGCCAAACTGTGCGAGCGAGCCGCGCGCGATGCCGCCCGAGAGCAAGAGGTTGCTGCCAAGCGCCAGGCCAAAAAATACCAGGCTGATCAGGTAGCCCAAGGCTACCAGCCAGCGCCGCCCTTTGCTTGGCAGGCCGCTGTACGTTAGCAGCGCGTCGGATAAGTGGACATACCCCGCCGGGACCAGGGTAATGCCAAGCCACTGCGCGCGAAGCAGAAACTGGATCGTTGTCTCACGCTCGGCCTGGCCCAGCAGCACATCGCCGCCGAAAACAACGACTACCCCCAGCAACAACACGCATAATGCGCGCGCAATAGCCGTTTGCCAGTTCTGAAGCGCAATATAGGCAAGGAGCGAAAAGCCAACGATCAGCACTGCAGCCGACAGCAAGTCGTTAAGTTGCAACAGCATAGTGGTAAGTAGATTGGCCGCTCCGAAGACGCTGGTGTCCATTGGGGAGGGCTGCTGAATCAAGGCCATTATACCACAGTGCTTTTTTTGGCTGGAACAGCGCGGTACTACATACTGAGTTTGGCAAGCTCTTCGGCCATGCGCAGGCCTTCAAGGTGCTCGACGCCGGGCGGTGCCGTCAGGTTGAAGTTTGTAATCATGCCCTGCAGGGCGGTGAGTTTGCGCTTGTACGACACCTGGAGC
Source organism: Kouleothrix sp. 19917 (assembly GCF_057073505.1). Classification (NCBI taxonomy): domain Bacteria; kingdom Bacillati; phylum Chloroflexota; class Chloroflexia; order Chloroflexales; family Roseiflexaceae; genus Kouleothrix; species Kouleothrix sp. 19917. Next base: position 4,415,135 of record NZ_CP097099.1, on the reverse strand, counting down.
GCTGCCTGCCCTTTGGCATCGAGGTGCCGCAGGCGCCGTTGCGCGTCGGCCAGCCAGCGGGCGATCTCGCTGCGCTCCTGGTCGATCGAGCGGCGCGCTTCGACCCAGGGTGGCGCGAAGCCAGCTGTTTTGAGCATCCGGTAGCCCAGGCGGTCATCGTTTGGCACCAGGTCATCGTCATCGAGCTTGAGCGGCTTGCCTTCGCCCGGCAAGTTGGTGAAATGGCCATCAGCCTGAGCCTTGGCAAAAATCTCGTCCAGCAGGTCGTGGTATGGTTTGCGCGGCGCGGGCGGGCCGAGTTTCGGCTTGCCCTTTTGATCGCCCTGTTTCATTGCTGTTCCTTTCACCCAGGCCGGGAGCTTGGTTCATTCGTGGCAGTAGCGACTGAATAGGTGCTTGTGTATTGTATCACAAACTCACTCGCTGCACTTACTCCTGCGGTGGGCGATCTTGTAGTTCGCGCAGAAACAGCAAATACGTGCGCGCCTGCTGCTTGTTTTCGGGGGAAAGCGCATCGTAAAGCGAAAGAAATGCGTCGCGCTCGCGGTTCGATGTGGAAAAGGTATAGCCGTCCTGCTTCGCCGCCTCGCAGATCAGGTCGAAGCCAGTGGTGCGGAAAGCGGTCGCCAGCCCTTCGATATCGCTGATGCGCGGGCTGGTTGTCGCGCCCTCAAGCGCGCTGATATACGAGCCGCTCGCGCCAATACGCGCCCCAAGGTCGGATTGGGTAAAGCGATCGCGCTGGCGTTTGCGCTTGATTACGTCGGCAAGTCGTTCGGTGAGGGAGGCCATTGCGCTGCTCCATTCTCGTCACAGAAGACACTCTGGCATGGCTTCAGTATATCATGGGCATACGCGGAAACGCGACTGTTTTAGAAGTACGTGTGGGATTGCGACGTGTTTACTATGGTGACGAAGCCGGGGCAGGCTGGTAGATCGCCACCTGATCGCGCCCGTGCTGCTTGGCCTGGTAGAGCGCAGAATCGGCACACTGGAGCAATGGCTCGAACTGATTGAGATCCACTGAATCGGTACTGGCAAGGCCCATGCTCACGCTCAGTGGCACGGCTTGGCCGGTTTCGAGCAGCAAGGGCGTGGCAGCAATGGCGGCGCGCACACGCTCGGCCACCGATGCGGCGTGCTCAGAGGTGGTGCTGGGCAGCAGGAGCAGAATTTCTTCGCCGCCCCAGCGCCCCACGCTGTCGTACGGGCGCAAATTTTGGGTAATTGTTGCTGCCACCAGGCGCAGGGCCTGATCGCCGGCCTGGTGGCCATGGCGGTCGTTCACCTGCTTGAAATGATCGATATCGATCAGCACAACGCTCAGGGCGGTATGCTCGCGCGCGGCGCGCGACAGCTCGGCATGGGCGGCGACGGAAATTGCGCGCCGGTTGCGCAGGCTGGTCAGCGCATCCGTGTCGCGCTCGGCGCGCAGGCGCGTTTCCAGGTCGATGATGCGCGTGGCGATTGAGATGCGCGCGCGAAGCTCGTTCGGGTGGAGCGGCTTGCTCAGGTAGTCGTCGGCACCCGCGTCGAGCCCGGCGATAATGTCGTCTTTCGCATCTTTGCTGGTGAGCAGAATGCTGTAAACATAGTTGGGGAAGTCGGCATTGCGGATGCGCTGAATCAGCCCAGGGCCATCCAGGCGTGGCATCAGCCAGTCGGTGATCATAATCGAGAAGGGTTCGCTTTGCAGCAGCGACCAGGCTTGCTCGCCATCGGCTACTTCGCGAACGTCATACCCTAAACGCAGCAGCGGCACGCGCACCATAATGCGCGAAACGGGGTCGTCGTCGGCAATGAGTACTTTCATGTGTTTGCTTTCACCGGGGTAGTATATGTTGCATTGCGCGGGCAAACAGCGCCCACGGTGCTCTGCTCGGCGTAAAGTGTGCCCCACATTATAGTATGCCGGGGCATTCTGCTTCCGAACAGATCCGCAACAGAATGCTATCGACAGTATAGTTTTTTGGCATGGGCATGCTGCGTGAACAGAAAACGATAGTCGGCAGCGCAGCATGCGCGATTGCTTTGCCTTGCGTGGTTGCCCGTGATTGCGCTGTATGATAGAATGGATGCGCAGGAAGAGCCGCGCCTGCAGCGCGCCGCTTGAGGAGTAATTGTATGCCCGACCAACCCGTCCGAAATCCGGCGATTATTCTTGTGGAAGACGAGCCGGATATTCTCATTATTCTCCATCGGCTGATGCGCGATCTGACCGGCGGGTACGATATTGTGACGGTCAATGGCGGGGCGCAGGCGCTGGCGCAGATTGCATTGCGCGAAGTGCCGCTGGTAATTACCGACTACAACATGCCAGGCATGAACGGCCTGCAGCTTACCGACGCGATCAAAGAAACCTCGCCCGAGACGCGGGTGGTGCTGATCACAGCCTACGCCACCCCCGAGCTCGAAAAGCGCGCGCGCGAGCATCGCGTTGATCACTACCTCCCTAAGCCATTTCCCCTCGATCGGCTTGAGCAGATTGTGCGCGACGTGCTCCGCTAGCTCGCGCCGAATCAGTCGTGTTTCAGGCAGTTGTCATTGTGTACGAATGCACAAATTGCTAAGCTCTAGTCATGCGCAATCAGAATGCGCAGGATGAGTGGAGCTGCGCATGATGGAATCGTTTCCGGGCCTGCTGCTTGTGGCCATGATTATTCTTACCCTGATCTTGCTGCCCTACCTCAACGACGACCGCGCCCGCTCAAGCGAGCGCACTGGCCGCACCGAAGAATTGCACATCAAGCAGAAGCAGAAGCAATAGCTGTTCGCTGAGCAGCGAAGCTGTGTTTGGGCAAATTTCCTGGCGTGCACTACGCAATACGCACTTGGCTTTAGAGTGCGCATTGCGTAGTTTTTGTTTTGGCGCGGCTATTCTTCCGGCTGATGGTTGGGGTTGGCAATGATCTCGGGAACCAGGCCGTAGATCACATTTTCGGTGGCCATAACGTGATCGAGCATGGAGCGGCGCGCGCCTTCGCTGTCGTGGGTGCGAATGGCGTCGAGAATGCGCCAGTGGTAGTCGGTTGAGTGGCCGAGCACCTCGACGGAGTGGTAGATAATCGCGTCGAGCACTTCGGTCATTGCGGCCTGCACCTCGGTGACGGCTTCGAGCAGGCGCGGGCTGTGGGCCGCGCGCGCAATGCCGATGTGGAAGCGCGCGTCGCCAGCGCGGTAGGCTTCGAAATCGCGCTCGTGGCCGTCGATTGCGCCGGTGAGCGTTTCGAGCTCGGCCAGCTCGTCGGCGTTGGCGCGCTCGGCGGCAAAGGCGGCGGCGGCGCTTTCCACGGCGCGACGGTAGTCGAGCAGGGCCGGCAAGCCTTCGCGGTAGCGCGTGAGCACTTCGGGCAGGCGGCGCGGCCCGGGCATCAGCGGCCAGCGCGCCACAAAGGCCCCGCCACTGCGCCCGCGCCGCACCTCCAGCCAGCCGGCCTGCACCAGGTTTTGCAGCGCCACCCGCAGTGTCGAGCGGCTGACGCCAAGCTGCACCGCCAGCTCGCGCTCGGCCGGCAAGCGGTCGCCGGGGCTGAGCAGGCGCGCCTTGATCGCCCCGACAATGCGCTCCATGGTTTCTTCAAGCGGGTTGGCGCTATGCACCGACGTAAAAATGTCGTCGCGCAGTGTGTTCATAGGCCGCGAAAACCCATTTGCTATTTGGCGAGCTTCTGTAGTTCGTTGAGCTTGTTGAGCGCTTCGATTGGCGTCAGCTCGTTGACGTTCAGGCGGCGCAGCATTTCCAGCACCGGGCTTGGCGCCATGTCGAACAGGCCAAGCTGGCCGATCTGCTCGGCGGGCGGCGCGTTGCGGGCGGCGCGCTGTGGGCGCGGCTCGGGCTGGCGTGCGCTGGCGGGCGGCGCGCTGCGGCCCGGCTGTTCGAGCTCGGCCAGCAGCTCGTTGGCGCGGCGGATGACGGAGCGCGGGATGCCGGCCAGCTCGGCAACATGGATGCCATAGGAGCGATCGACGCCGCCGGGGCGCAGTTCGTGCAGGAAGACCACGCCTTCGTCGTGCTCGACCGCCGCCATGTGGTAGTTTTTCACGCGCGGCAGGGTTTGTTCCAGCTCGGTCAGCTCGTGGTAGTGCGTGGCGAACAGTGTGCGGCAGCCCAGGCGCGGCTCGTTATGGATATACTCGACCACGGCGCGGGCGATGGCCATGCCGTCGTAGGTGCTGGTGCCGCGCCCAACTTCGTCGAGCACGATCAGGCTGCGCGGGCTGCTTTGCACCAGCAGCGCGGCGGTTTCGGTCATTTCGACCATAAAGGTGCTTTGGCCGGTGGCAATGTCGTCCTGCGCGCCAATACGCGTAAAAATGCGATCAACCAGGCCAATCGCGGCGCTGTCGGCTGGCACAAACGAGCCGATTTGGGCCATCAGCACAATCAACGCGACCTGGCGCATCACGGTGCTTTTGCCGGCCATGTTTGGGCCGGTAATGAGCATAATTTGTGTGGCAGCCGTGTCGAGCGTGGTGTCGTTGGCAATAAACGACTCGTCGAGCCGCTGCTCGACCACCGGGTGTCGCCCGCCGCTAATCTCCAGCGCGGTACCCTCGTTCAGCTCGGGGCGAATATAGCGCCCGCGCACAGCGGCTTCGGCCAGGGCGGCATACACGTCGATGGCGGCCAGGGTGCGGGCAGTTGCCAGCAGGCGCGGGCCGTGCTTTGCCACCGCCGCGCAGACGCGCCGAAACACATCCAGCTCAAGCTCGTTGAGCTTTTCTTTGGCGCGCAGCACCACGTCTTCGTGCTCTTTCAGCGCGGGCGTGATATAGCGCTCGCCGGTCGTCAGCGTCTGCTTGCGGATGTAGTCGCTGGGCACTTTGTCGGCAAAGCTGCGCGCTACTTCGATGTAGTAGCCAAACACCTTGTTATAGCCCACCCGCAGGGATTTAATGCCGGTACGCTCCTGCTCGATCGGCTCGAGGTCGTTGATCCACGTTTGCGCGCTCAGGCTGCGCTCGATGATCTCGTCCATATGCTGGTCGAAACCGGGGCGAATCACGCGGCGCGGCTGCTCGCCATTTTCTTCGGCGGCGCGCAGGTAGTTCGAGGCGCCAAGCAGCGCTGGTGGGTCGTCGTCGAGCGCTTCTTCGAGAAAGGCCAGCACCTCGGCGCAGGTATCGAGCGCGGTTTGTGGCGCGGGCGCGGCCACAGCCGCCGCCGCTGCGGGGGCGCGGCGCGCAGGCGCAACCGCCGCCGGACGCGGGGCGGGGGCTGGCGCTGGCGTATCGTCCCAATCGTCTTCGCCAAACAGGTCGTCGTCGTCGTAGCGCGGCGCAACGGTGGTGCGGGCTTCGCGCTGCTCGCGCAGGCTTGGTTGCTTGGCGGGGGCTGCATCGGGCGGGGCTGTGTCGTCTTCGGCTTCCCACTCCCACGCCGCGCCGTTGTCTTCGGGGGCGGCTGGCGCGGGCTCGGCGGCGGGCGCTTCGGCCTGGGGCGGCAGCCAGCCATTGAGCGCATCGGCCAGGGCGGGCAGGGCGCGCAGGCCATCGCGCAGGCGCACCATATCGCGCGGCGTGGCCACGGTGATGCCCTGCAGCACGCGATTCACCACGCGCTCAAGATCGCCAGAAAGTTTCAGCGCATCGCGCACGCTGGCGCGCAGCAAAGTATCGTCGAAGAAGTGCTGCACGCCGTCCTGGCGCGCCTGGAGCTGCGGCAGGTCGATCAGCGGCTGCGAGATCCAGCGGCGCAGCAGGCGGCCACCCATTGGCGTGCGCGTGTGGTCGAGCACGCCAACCAGCGCGTCTTTGGCTTTGCCGCTTGATCCTTCGAGCAGCTCAAGGTTGCGGCGCGTCTGCGGGTCGAGGAACATGGTGCCGCCATTGGTGTAGGTGCGCAGCGAGGTGATCTGGCTGGCGGCGTTGCGCTGGGTTTCGTGAATATACTGGATGATTGCGCCAGCCGCGCGCACGGCTAATGGCTTGCCGCGCAGCCCAAAGCCATCGAGCGAGTGCACGCGCAGCTGGAGTTGCAGCGCCTCGGCGGCGTTGTTGAGCTTCCAGCGCCAGCCGGGCCAGCCAGTCACATGGCCGTGCGCCCAGCGCGCTACATTTTCGCGCTCGACGCGGCGGGCCACGCGCTCGCCGGGCAGGAGCTTTTCGCGCTCGCCCTTGGTCATAAACTCAAGGTCGTGCTCAAGCTGCGCGCTGGAAGGATCGAGGCCGGGCAGGCGCAGCGCCGGGTCGTCGGGCACCAGCACCTCGCTGGCTTGCAGACGCGCCAGCTCGCCATGGGCCTGGTGGGCGGCGCGCGGCCCGCTGAACTCGGTGCAGCAAAACTCGCCGGTGCTCAGGTCGGCATAGGCCACGCCCACGACTTCGCCGTCGGCCAGTACCGCCACGAGGTAATTATTTTGCGTGGGCGCAAGCATGCCGCTGTCGATCACGGTGCCGGGCGTGATCACGCGCACCACCTCGCGGTCGACAATATCGCGGCGGCGCTCGCCCTGCTCGATGCCAGCGGCAAACACCGAGCGCGGCCGGGTGTCCGATTTGCTGGAGGCGGTTTCTGAAACCTGCTCGGCAATCGCCACGCGGTAGCCCGCATTCACCAGCGCGGTAACATAGCGCTCGATTGCGTGGTAGGGCATGCCAGCCATGGGCGCACGCTGCTCGGTTTTGGATTTCTTGTGGTTGGCGAATTTCTTGTAGGTGAGCGTGACTTCGAGCAGCTCAGCGATCAGCTTGGCGTCGTCGTCAAAGGTCTCGTAGAAGTCGCCCAGGCGATACAGCAGCACGGTATCGGGGTGGGCGGCTTTGAGCTCGCGGTATTGAATATACCAGTTGAGAAGCTCAAATTCGGGGAATTCGGCGGCAAGCCGATCGCGCAGCTGGCGCTGCTGGAGGCGGCGGTCGAGCTGGCTCATTGGACCATACTCCATTCACACGTTACGACTCTTGGTAGCCGGCATTATAGCACGACGGTGATATTAAAACAAATGTTCGCATTTCCCTGAACAAAGGATTGCCCGTTTCAACGCCAAATTGTTGCTCTGCGCGGCTGTATAGTAGGTCTGAAATACTTGCTCACCATGATATAATGCATTTTGACCGCTCCGCCGCGGCTTTCGATCACTCGGTTCACACGGCTTTTGCTGCGTTCATATGCTCTCGGCCACACGGTCCGAGTGCCCCGATAAGCATGCCTGGCGCGTACGGATCGCCTGGGCAGCCGGCGCGAGTGCTGTGAACAAATACAAAAAATCATCGCCCGGCGCATGGTAAATTTGCGGTGTGAATGCGTTCATTCATGCACAGTGTCTTGCGCTGAGCCTTGTTGGCAGCGCAAGCGTATGGCCGCCGGCAGCTGTGGGCGCTCCAAAGGGCGCGGGCAGCCGGGGGTTTTATTTGCGGGCCAGGTGAGCTGGGGTGCGGGGCCGCCCGAGCAGTGGCGCCAGGCATGCCAGCAGGCTGCTATTTTACTCACACAATCTTGCAAAGCCAGCGCGTAATGAGGCGCGCTCACGAGGAGGGGCTGTCACATGCCGGACGACAACCTAATCATTCGTTTCTGGGGCGTGCGCGGGAGCTACCCCGTGCCCGGCCCGCGCACTGTTCGCATTGGCGGCAATACAGCCTGTGTCGAAATCCAGGCCGGCCAGCACACCTTGATTCTTGATGCTGGCACTGGCATTGTCAACCTGGGCGCCGAGCTCATGCGCCGCTCGCGTGCGAATGGCGCGCCTGTGACGGCAACGATTTTGTTCAGCCATATGCACAACGACCACACGCAGGGCTTTCCTTTCTTCGACCCGGCGTATGTGGGCGCGAGCACGCTGCACATCCTTGGCCCAAAAGTGTTTGAAAGCGATTTAGAAGAAACCCTTTCGCACGCCATGCTGCCGCCCAGCTTCCCGGTGGCTTTAGAAGATTTGCCTTCACTCAAAATTCTGCGCAATGTCAACGAAACCGATATTGTCTTGATCGGCCCGCGCCCAGCCGATGTGCAAGTGCTTAATATTTACCACAATGAAATTGACCCTTCGCCAGATTTAGTGCGCGTGCGCACCTACCACAGCTATGCCCACCCCAAAAGCGGCGTGAATGTGTATAGTATTTCGTGGCGCGGCAAGACGGTGGTGTACGCGACTGATACAGAAGGCTATGTGCAGAGCGATCAGCGGCTGGTGAAGTTTGCCAAGGACGCCGACGTGCTGATTCACGACGCCCAGTACCAGATCGAGGATTATACCAACCCTTCCAAGCCGAAGCAGGGCTGGGGCCACAGCACGCCCGAAATGGCGATGGCAGTGGCGCAGGCGTGTAACGCCAAGCAGCTTGTGCTGTTCCACCACGAGCCAACCTATGCCGACGACACCGTGACGGCGATCGAGGAAAATGCTCGGAAAACATTCCCCAACGTGTGCGCGGCATACGAAGGTCTGGAAATAATTATCTAGCTGGGCTGGGCGAAGTTACCCTCAGTTCGCGCATAAAACTACGCACGACGCACTATTATCTATCTCAATAGTGCGTCGTGCGTAGTTTTATGTGTTTACTCAGATTTGTATTTTGTTCAGGTTGTTGGCAGTGTGAAGAAAAACGTGCTGCCCTGGCCGGGCGTGCTCTGCACCCAGATGCGGCCGCCGTGTGCCTCGACCACGAGCTTGCAGAAGGTCAGGCCCAGGCCAGTGCCGCCACGGCGCTCGCCAACCTGGCTGAACTTCGCAAAAATCTTCTCCTGATCCTGCGGGGCAATCCCAATCCCCTGATCGGCAACCGAGATCGTAATGGGTGCGGTTTTTGCGCTGTCGGGCGGGCTGGCTTCGGCGCGCAGGGTGATTGAGGAACTGCGACCGCTGAACTTCAAGGCATTGCCCAGCAGATTTTGGATCACGCGCATAATCAGCTCGCCGTCGGCGTGCACCAGGGGCAGCTGAGCGGGAAGTGAGAAACTGATCTTCACGCGCTGCTCGTTTGCCAGCGACGACAAGCTTTCGGTGGCGTGCTCGATCAGCGGGCGCAGCGCGGTGGCGCGCTGGTTGACGGGCATGCGCCCCGACTCAAGGCGGCTTACGTCCAGCAGGGCATTGATCATGTCGAGCATCTGCACGGCGCTGTTATAGGCGATGCCCATCACGGTTTGCTGCATTTTCGCAAGCTCGCCGGCCACGCCTTTCTGCATCAGCTCGATCGAGGCCATGACACTCGACAGCGGGCTGCGCAGGTCGTGCACAATCATGTTGGTGAGGTCGTGGCGCAGGCGGGCCGACTCTTTGTCTTCGGTGATGTCGCGCACGACGAGCAGCGCCCCGCCGGTGCTGCCACCGCTGCGCTGGGCGGTGAGGGCGGCCCACTCGAATGCGCGCGGCGCGGCACCGCCTTCGTTCAGCTCACCGCTGGCAAACGACACCTCGCCCGCCACGACATGCGCAAGCTCGCGGCGCAGCGACTGCCATTCTTCGGGCACATAGCTGGCGGCCTGCTCCCACATCGCCAGAAATTCCTGGAGGTTTTGTTTTGCAGCCCGTTCGGCGGGCAGGCGCCCGTGCTGCGCCAGCGCGCTGTTCACAATCGCAACCTCGGCGTCGGACGTGACGAGCATAATACCGTCGCGGGTGGAGGCGAGGATGGACGCCATCTGGTCGCGGCCATTGCGCACGGCGTTGAACAGCTCGATGCTCTCGACGGCGACGGCCGCCTGGGTGGCGAACAGCACTACGGCCTCGCGATCCGATGCGCTGGGCGCTTCTTCGCCATAGTAAACGCAAATGCTGCCAAGCGTGCGCTGGGTGGCGCGCAGCGGCACAAACAGCATCCAGCGCACGCCAGCACGCGCCAGCGCCGGGGGCGGGATGGCCAGAATTTCGGTGCGCCCGCTGCTAATCACGTGCTGCACAATGTCGGCGACCTCGGGCGTTTGTGGCAGCGTCGGCCCGATCTGCACGGCGGTGCGCAGGCCTTCGGCTTCGCGCAGCAGCACGGCCGCGCCCAGCCCGCCCGCGATTTCAACCACGCCATGGGTGGTCATACCAAAAATTTCGTCGGCGCTGCGCAGCGTGGTGTTGATCGCCATGCCCAGCCCGTTCAGCGCCGTCAGGCTGCGCAGGTTGTGCTGAAGCTCGGCATTGATGCCAACCAGCTCCTGGGCGCGGCGGGCCAGCGCCTGATCGACTTTTGCGAAGCGGCGCGCATTTTCCAGCGCAATCACCGCCTGGTCGGCCAGGGCTTCGAGCAGGTGCTGGTCTTCAAGGGTGAAATGGCCGCCGCTGCGCGGGTTAAGCGCTTCGATCACGCCCTGCACGCCGCCCACGCCGCGCAGCGGCACGGCCAGCAGGGTGCGCGTTTTGTAGCCGGTATTTTTGTCGGTGCGGTCATCGAAGCGCGTGTCCTGCTGGACATCGTTCACAATCACGGAGCGACCGTTTTCCACGACATAGCCGGCCAGCCCGGCACCGCGTGGCAGCCGCTGGCCGAGCAGCTGCTCGCCAACCGTGCCAGTGGTGTAGGTGAATACCAGCTCGCCAGTTTCTTCGTCGACCAGCAGGAGCGACGACTCTTCAGCTTCCAGCAGCTCGGTGACCTGCTCGATAATCAGCGCGGGAACGCGCTCGGGGTCGAGCGAGGACGTGAGGGTGCGGCCAATGCGGTTGAGGGTGGCAAGCTGGCGGGCCTGACGCTCGCTCTGCTGGTAGAGCCGCGCGTTTTCGAGCGCCACCGCCGCCTGCGCGGCGATGGTGGTGAGCACCTCGATCTGCTCGACACTATACTGGTAGCCGGGGCGGTAGCTGCTGATCGACATCACGCCGAGCAGCCGGTCGCGCGACAGCAGCGGCACGCCAAGCCAGGCGCGCGAGTTGTGGTAGCCATCGAAGGGGCGCGGCTGAACGCCACGCCGCCGGCATTCTTCGCCATAGTCGGCGGTGTGGAGCGGCTGGCGCTCGCGCACGACCACGCCCGCCAGACCCACCTGCGACGACCAGCGCAGTTCCTGGTTCTGCCGCACGCCATCGTAGACGAGGTAGGCCAGATCGAGATCGCTGGTGGTTTCGTTGTAGAAGGCCAGAAAGAACACTGGCGCATCGACAAGCTGGCGCGTGGCGGTGTAGATCGACTCCAGCAGCGTATCGGGATCGAGCACGCCATTGAGCAGGCGGCCAATATCGTTCAGGGTGTGAAGCTGCGCGACCCGGTCGTCGCGGCGCGCGGCCATATCGATCAGCGCGAGTGGGGCAGCGGCCTGGCTGGCCAGCATGGCGAGCGCGCTGGCGCTTTCGTCGCTCCAATGCGGCTGTTCGAGGTAGAACCAGCCAAGCAGGTCGGCACGAGCATGCAGCGGAACAAAACACGCCAGCGCCTGGCCGGCCTGCCAGCGCACAACGGGCTGCCCGGCGACGAGTTCGTGCTGTTCGCCAGCTGTGGGAATTTGAACAGGCTCGCCGCTGCCGGCAAGAAGCTGATGCGCTTCACCAGCGAGCCAGACAACCTGCGTTTGCCGTGCGCCGGTGATACTTTCGATGGCAGGCAGGCACAGGCGCGCCGCCTCGCCCAGCGTGCGAGCCTGGGCCAGGGCAACGGTAAATTGCTGGTTAAGCTGGCTCAGCTCCATATCGGCTGCTGTGGCATGTGCCATTGTGGCTCCGGGCCGGATGCGCTCGGTAAATATAGGGTTTTCATCTTACCAGATTTACCAGTCTTTGACAAAGGTTTTTAGTGATTTTGTAAAAAGTTTTAAATATTCGGCGGCGCTATGTGCGAACGTATGTCGTTTTTGGAGGGCGAGGAAGTGACGTTGTGCCAGTTTGTGCGGTTGCGTGGGCATCCCTGCAACTCTCGCCGGTCAAAAAAATCAAAACCCGAAAAACAACTTCGGCGCGAATGACTGGCAGGCGAATCTTGCGATAGAAAGCCCTATCCGCTCCGCCGATGGGCGGCGTGCCAGTTTGACTCGCAGGCAGGAGATTGGTATAATCGGCGTAACCGTTCGTTTTTTCACAGATTACGCGCCAGGAGGCCAGTACGATGGACCCGGTTACCTACCTAACGACCTTTTCCTCCGATTTTGGAGCGCTTGAATGGCTCTACCTGGTTGCACAGGTGGTGCTGGCAGGTGCCGGGGCGTACCTTGTTTTCTTGCGCGCCGAGCCACACCCGGTGCGCCGCGAAGCATCGCGCATGTTGGGCTACGCGCTGCTGGCGGTTGGTGTGCTGGGTCTGCTCTTCGGCATCCTGCGCCTGGTTCCGGTGCAGCTCTTTACCATGCCGATCTGGTTCACGATTGCGACGGTGCTCGAGCTTGTGCTCGCGATCTACGCGGCCTATTTCCTGTTTTCAGTGCTGCCCGGCCGGGTTGCTGCCTACGATGCTTCGAATCGTAAAGGTGGCCGCCGCGGCCCCAGCCGGCCTCAGCCCGCGCTTCAGGCAAATGGCGCAAACAGCACGCCAGCGATTAGCGCGCCGCGCCCGCCCGCGATGACGACCCGCCGCGATTCGCGCCGCGACCGCAAGCGCCGCTCGAAGTAAGTTTCGTTTCTATAACGCAAAAGGCGAAGCCAGCCGGCTTCGCCTTTTGCGTTATGCGGGTTTCAAAAAACCCATCCCCGCGCTCGCGCTAGCCTGTGCTGCTCGGCACGGCATACAGCCGCTGGTATGCGCCATAGTAGCCATACACCAGCTTGACGTAATTGCGTGTCTCGTCGTAGTCAATCGCCTCGGTGAAGCGATCGGGGTCGGCGACGCGTGTGCCGCCGGCCCAGCGCTGGGCGTTGCCCGGCCCACCGTTATAGGCGGACAGCGCGGCCTGCAAGCTGCCTTCCATGGTTTCGATCTGGTGGCCCAGGTAGAACGCGCCAAAGCGAATGCTCACCGCCGGGCGATACAGGTCGTCTTCGTGGAAATCGGCCACTTGCAGGTTTTGCGCGATGCCCTGCGCGGTGGAAGGCATGACCTGGGCCAGACCGCGCGCGCCAACCCACGAAGTTGCGCCGGGGTTGAACAGGCTTTCCTGCCGCAGCATGGCGTAGAGCGCCAGCGGGTCGAGGCCATGCTCGCGGGCCTGGGCAAGCAGGACATCGCTGTAGGGCGTGGGAAAGATCAGGCGGCGCAGTGCCTCGGGCGCGTGCGCGAAGCTCGCGTCTGGCCCCGCGTGCGCTACATCTTCGGCGGCTTTGAGCGCGATGTAGGGCACGCCGTGGTCGTGCGCCAGCCGCGCCAGCAGGTAGAGCTTGCCCGGGTCGTCGTGCCAGGCGGCGCGGGCGCTATTCCACTCGGCGATTGCTTCGGGCTGCAAGCCAACATCGCTCAGAGCGATTGCGCGCAGCACCGACGGCGCCTGCACGACCTCGGGCGGGTAGCCCTGGTCGGCAAGGTGCACGGCTGGCTCCTTTGACCACGAGGCGATCCAGTCTTCGGCGGCGCGCCAGCTTTCGGCGCTGATTGGCGTGTCGAGCGCGACCGTGCCAGTGATTGGGGTACCGAGCAGCTCGTCGGCGCGGGCCGCGTAGTAAGAGTCGGGCGCGGCGTCACGCGCGGCGGTGAGCATCGTGCGCCGCTCGGGCGATTCTGCGCCAAGGGTTTGCGCGGCCCAGAAGGCGGCCTGCGCGGCGGCCACGCCACGGCTGTGCTGGCGCAGGGTTTCCCAGGCTGCGCGTGCTTCGTCGCCGCGCCCGGTGTTGAAGAGCGACCAGCCAGCGACATACAGCGCGTCGTGGGCCTGCTCGCTGTCGGGGTAGCGCTGGCCCAGCTCAAGCTGCTGGCGAATCACGCCTTCGGCGTCGTTCAAGCGCCCCAGCAGCGTGGCGACGCGACTAAGTGCCTCGGGGGCGCGCGCGTCGTCGGGGTAGGCGGCGGCGAACTGGCGGTAGCCGTCGATCGCGCCCTGGGTGTCGCCGTTCTGCCCACCCGTCTGCACCCAATCGAGCTGCGCCTGGCGACCGGGCTCGCTGTTGGGCGATTCAGCGCCAATTGCGGCGAGGGCATCGAGCGCGCCGGCGAAATCGCCGGTGGCGCGCTGCGCCAGCGCCCGCAGCCGCCGCAGCTCCAGCGCGCCGTCGCCGCTGGCTGCGGCAATCGCGGCATCGTAGAGCGGCAGCGCAGTGGCCCACTGCTCGTGCGTGGCGTAGACCTGCGCGGCATCAGCAGGAGACAGACCGCCCTGTGGGTCGGCGGCGAGCGCGTTAGCGGCGTCGAGCGCCTGGGGCGTGGCGGGCAGCTCCGCGGCGATCTCGCGCCGCCAGGTGCGCGCGTCGTCGGGCGCGTTTTGTGTGTCGGCCAGCGCCGCCGCGTCGAAGAGAATGCGCGCGCGATAGTCGGGCGATTCGGCAAAGCCGAGCAGCGTGCGGTAACGCGCAAGCGCCGCGTCGTTCTGCCCAAGCTGTTTGCGCAGCGCGATGGCTTTTTCATAGGCCCCGGCGCGCTCGCCCGCCACGATGTCGGTTTGCGCGGCGGCCTCGTAGCTCTGCGCGGCGGCGTCGTTCTGCCCAAGCGCCTGCTGCTGGGCGGCCTGGCGCAGGCGCGCATATGGCTCCAGCACGGTGGCAAAGCTGCGGTAGCGCTCGTACTGGGCGACGGCGCTGGTCCAGTCGCCGGCCTGCTCGTAGCCGCGCGCCAGCAGGAAGACCGCCCGCGCGTACAGGTCGTCGGGCGGCTGGCCGGCGGCGGGCTGCGCCTCGCTGGCGAGAAATGCGCGCAACGCCTCGATTGCCGAGGTCCAGCGCTCGCGCAGCACAAAGCTTTCGGCCAGGTAGAAGCTGGCCGGGCGCGCTTCGGCGCTGGCGGGGTGGGCGTCGAGCAGCGCGCGCAGATCAATGGCGGCGGCATCGTAGTCGCCCACGCTGCGGGCCGCGAGCGCGCGGTTCAGCAGCTCGGGGGCGGGCAGGGCGGTGAGGGCGGGTGTGGCAGTGGCGGCTGGCGTGGGCGCGGCGGTGGCCGGGCCGGTGGTGGCGGCCGGCGGCGCAAGCGCGACCACGTCGCAGCCGGCCAGCAGCAGCGCCAGCATCAGCCAGCCGGCGCGTCGTCGTGCATTGTTCATGGGCGGCATTGTACCATGCCGGGAGACAGGAGACAGGAGACAGGAGACAGGAGACAGGAGACAGGAGACAAGGAGACAGGAGACAGGAGACAAGGAGAAGCTTGTCTTCGTCCGGTACATTGTCGTTGCCGGACGCTACAGTGCCGTTGCCGGGCGGTGCATTGCCATTGACGGGCGGTACAGTGCCGTTGACGGCTGGTGCAGTGTCGTTGCCGGGTGGTGCAGTGTCGTTGCCGGGCGGTGCATTGCCATTGCCGGGCGGTACAGTGCCATTCCCGGCTGGTGCATTGCCATTGCCGGGTGGTGCATTCCTTTCAAACCTGCAACAGGCGTATGCGATACGCCCCGGCTGCATCCTGCCAACCTGCAACTTCTCTGCGTTCTTTGCGCGCTTTGCGGTTGACTATTCCGCTATTGGTCGTCAGTTGTCTGTCGTCGGTCGTCGCTCAACCTGCAACCTGCCAACCTGCAAACTTGTAACTCAAAACCTCCGTGCCTCTGTGTCTCTGTGGTGAAACATCTTGTCGTCGGTCGTCACAACGCGCCCCAACGCCACACGACGCCCTGCACTGTGCAAGGCGCCGTGTGTTCTGTACGAAACGGTGGGTGCGCTTAGCCGTCGAGGCGGCGAGTGTCGCCGGACTGCGGCGGCTGGTCGGTGGGGGGCGCGACCACCGGGGTGGGGCGATTGCCAGGCGCACCATTCACGCCGGCGTAGTTGGCCATATCGGTGAAGACCTTGATCGTGTCGACGGGCAATGGGAAGATGATCGTGCTATTTTTCTCCACCGCAATCTCCGTCAGCGTTTGCAGGTAGCGCAGTTGCAGCGTCACCGGCTCGCGGGCGATGATGTCGGCGGCCTCGGCCAGCTTCTTGGAAGCCTCGAACTCGCCGTCGGCGTGAATGATCTTGGCGCGCTTCTCGCGCTCGGCCTCGGCCTGCTTGGCCATGGCGCGCTGCATGCTCTGCGGCAGCTCGACATCCTTGACCTCGACAATCGTGACCTTCACGCCCCACGGCTCGGTTTGCTCGTCGATGATCTTTTGCAGGCGCTCGTTGAGCTTTTCGCGGTGCGCCAGCAGCGTGTCGAGATCGACCTGACCAACCGCGCTGCGCAGCGTCGTCTGGGCGATCTGCATCGTCGCGCGGATGTAGTCCATCACCTTGACCACCGCGTAGTTCGGGTTGACGACCATGAAGTAGAGCACCGCATTGACCTTGATCGTCACGTTGTCGAGCGTGATGACCTCCTGCGCCGGCACGTCCATCGTGATCACGCGCGTATCGACGCGCACCATGCGCTCGAACACCGGGATGAGGAAGAACAGGCCCGGCCCGCGCGCGCCAACCAGGCGGCCCAGGCGGAAGACCACGCCGCGCTCGTACTCGGGCACAATCTTCACCGCCGACAGCACAACCATCAGCACCAGAAAGAGAATGACCGCAATACAAAGCAGTAAAATGGCACCGTTCATAGGGAAGCTCCTTCTACGACGAATGACCAGGGACGAATGACGAAAACTGCTGAACTGAGTTGCAGGTTTGAAAGTTGCGGGTTTGCAAGTTCTCGCTCTTTGGTTCTCGGTTCTCGGTTCTTTGGTTCTTTGGTTCTTTGGTTCTCTCGGTATCTGCGTAATCTGCGTAATCTGTGGATTACCTTACCTCGATTGCTAGCTCGCCGCAGCCGGCGCGTCGAGGCGGCGCACAATCAGCCGCAGATCGTGCGTTGCGACCACGCGCACCCACTCGCCCGCCTCGGCCGGCTCGCCGTCGATGATCGCCTGCCAGAGCGCGCCTTCCACAAATACCATGCCGTCGGGCGCGAGCCGCTGGCGCACTTCGGCCAGCTTGCCAACCATCGCTTCCTGGCCGGTGGAAATCGGCCGCTCGCGGCTGCGGAGGGCCAGCCAGAGCGCCAGCGCCGCGAAGGCCGCCAGCGCCACGCCCACCAGCACAATTGCCCAGACGGCCACCACTGCGCCGGGAGCCTGGGCCGGGTCGATGATATTCAGCGCGCTGACGGCCAGCAGCGCCACGCCCGCCACGGCCAGCGCGCCGTGCGCGTGGGCAATGAACTCGGCCACCAGCAGCAGCAGCGCCAGCACGAGCAGGCCCAGCGCCCAAAGCTGGAGCGGCAGCACGAACAAGCCCAGCGCGGCCCCGGCCAGCAGCACAACGCCCGCGCCCGCAAACAGGCTCGTTCCCGGCGCGGCAAACTCCAGCCCAATCGCAATCACGCCCAGCACCAGCAGCACAAACGCCACGGTTGGGTCGGCCAGCGCCAGGCGCAGGCTTTCCCACGCGGTCGGCGGCACATCGACTACGTTGCGCCCTAACGCGCTGATCGTCACACTGCCGCCACCCTGCACGGCCACGCGCCGGCCTTCAAGCAGCGTCAGCAGCTCGCCATCATTTGCGGCAACCAGATCGACGGCGGGCGGTTTCAACACGCTGGCCTGCTGGTTGTCGAGCACTACGCCCGCGCGCACGGCCTGCTCGATCCAGGCCAGGTTGCGGCCATGCGTGGCGTTCCACTCGCGCAGCTGCCCAGCCACGCTGTCGAGCAGCATATCGCGGGTTTGCTCGCTCAGTGCCGCATCGACATCGGCCAGCGGCGCGGGGCTGCCAAAGCTGGTGCCGGGCGCGAGCGCCGAAATGTGCGCGGCGCTCAGGAACAGCGCGCCAGCCGCGCCCGCGTGCGTGCCGCCCGGCGTGACATACACCACCACCGGCACATGCGCGGCGGCGATCTCGCCCGCAAAGGCGCGCGCCTCGCTCAGCACCGCGCCGTGGTTGCTCAGCTCGATAAGGAGCGCGCTGGCGTTGGCGGCCTCGGCCAGCTGCAACGCGCGCCGCAGGTAGCCGGTGCTGACCGATGTGATTGTGCCGCCGACGGCTGCGCGATAGATCGGGCCAGCGGCGGCGGGCTGCTGCGCACCGGCGGGTTGCGCGCCAATGAGCACAAGCAGCAGCAGCAAAGCCAGCAAGAAACGGCGGGCGCTAGGCATCGGCGGCATCCGGCTCGGGCGCAGCGCCGGGCGTGCCACGCGCCACAAACTTCTTGATCCGGCGCTCGAACGTAGAGCGCGGCAGCAGCACGCGCCGCCCGCACTGCTCGCAGCGCATCCCGATCTCGGCGCCCAGGCGCACCACGCGCCAGGTGCTGCCTCCGCACGGGTGCGGCTTGCGCGTCTGCACGACATCGCCAATATACAGTTCAATCGGCGGCTTTGGCATGGGTCTTTCTATCTGTGTCCACAGATTTCGTAGATTCAGTATCCACAGATTTCACAGATGACGCAGATTAAGGGTTTGAGTATTCGTTAGCGTCATTTCTAACGAGCTGGCTCCTAGTTCTCGGTTCTTTGGTTCTCGGTTCTGTGGTTCTCGGTTCTGTGGTTCTGTGGTTCTTGGTCCTCTCTGCGTAATCTGCGTAATCTGTGGATAAATAAGGCCAACTCACCACGCGGCATTTGTCCCTCACTCCGCCGCGCTCTCGTCTTTCGCCTGTGCCCACAGCGCTTCCTTTTCGGGCACGCTCAGCGCCGTGAAGTCGCGCCCTTGCTCCGCGAGCACGCGCTGCATGGCGGCGAAGCGGCGGCGGAACTTGGCAATCGCCCCGCGCAGCGCGCTTTCGGCGTCGAGCTTCAAGCGCATGCTCAGCTTGGCAATCGCCAGCAGCAGGTCGCCAAACTCCTCCGCCACGCGCTCGGCGCGGGCCGCATCGTCGGGGTAGGGCTCGGTCGTCGCCGCGGCGCGCACTTCGTTCAGCTCCTCGTGCAGCTTCTCCCAGGCCCACTGCGGGTCGTCCGAGTCGAAGCCGGCCTTGGCGGCCTTGCGCACGGTTTCCTGCGCGGCCATCAGCGCGGGCAAGCCGGGCGGGATGCCGTCGAACAAGCCGCGTGGCGCTTTTCCACCAGCTTCGCGCTCGGCCTGCTTGATCGCGTCCCAGTTCACCAGCACCTCGCCGCTGCCGCTCACCGTCACATCGCCAAACACATGCGGGTGCCGGCGAATGAGCTTGGAAGCGATCTGCTCATACACGTCGCCAATGTCGAACTCGCCGGCCTGGCGCGCAATCTCGCTGTGCATCAGCACGCTCAGCAGCACGTCGCCCAGCTCTTCCGAAAGGGCGTCGCTGTCGTCGGCGTCGAGCGCCTCCAGCACTTCGTAGGTTTCTTCCAGCAGTTCGGGCCGCAGCGACTGGTGGGTCTGCTCGCGATCCCACGGGCAGCCGCCCGGCCCCAGCAGGCGTGCCACCACGTAGCCAATCCCCTCGGGGCTGCGCCGGTCGGCCAGTGGGTCGAGCGCGGGCACAAATGCGCAGCTCAGGTGATCCAGCGCGTCCTGATGGTCGATCTCATGCAGCGGCACCGTCCACACCTGCTCGTCGCCATCCACGCCAGCCGCGCGCACCAGCGTGATCGGGTGGCTGGCCGGGTAGCGCTCCATCAGCGAGATTTTCACCTCCGAGGCGACGCGCCGGTTGTAGATCTGGCAGATCAGGGCCGGGCGCGTGGGCAGCAGCGGGAAAGGCAGTAATGGCGGTTGATATGGGCCAACACCTTGAATTTCGGACCACGCCGCTTGTGAGTTTTGAGTGTTGAGTGTTGAGTGTTGAGTTGTGCTTGCCTCGGATAACTCAGAATTCAACACTGTGAACTCAACACTGGGCACCATGTCCAGCGCGTCGATCAGCTGCATGCCGTGCTCCAGCGGGTCGCGCCCCAGCGCGGCGCACACCGGCTCGATAAAGCTCAGCCCACCGACAATGCGTGTCTCGATGCCGCGCGCCCGCGCCTGCGCCAGCAGGAGGCGCGTGGTTGCCTCGGCCACCAGCGGGTGCCCCGGCACGGCGTAGACCAGGCTTTCGCCGCCCGCCGCGCGCTCGATCAGCTCGCCAACGATCTGCGCATACACATCGCCAAACGCGCCGGCCTGCTCGTAGCGCGCATCGAAGGGTCGCAGCTCGATCTGCGGCGGCAGCGCGGCGACGGTGGGATGGATGGCTGTGCGCAGGTAGAGCAGCGGCGTGTGTTCGAGCAGATCCCAGGCCTGGCGCGTCAGCAGCCCGGCGTCGCCGGGGCCAAGGCCCAGAATAGTAATCGTTGCCAAGCAAAACCTCTTCCATGCATGCGTGCGGCCGGTGGCTCCCCATTATACCGCGAACGGTGCCGGGTTCGCAGGTTTGCGGGTTGCAGGTTGCAGGTTTGCCGTGAGGGCGGCGAATTTACCGCAGAGGGGGAGATTTACCACCAAGACACGAAGGCACGAAGGTTTTGAAGAAATGGATCGTATGGCTTGCCGAAGGAGGTGCCAGCAAACGAGCGCCGATGGGGTATTTAACCGCAAAGAGCGCAGAGGGCGCGGAGGTTTAGGAAAACGATTTGCTGCTGCCTACCGCATACTGCCAACTGCAAATTCAGCATTCAGCACTCAAAACTCAGCACTCACCCGCTAGGGTATTTAACCGCAAAGAGCGCAGAGGGCGCGGAGGTCTAGGAAAACGACTTGCTGCTGCCGACTGCCTACTGCCATCTGCAAACTCAGCATTCAGCACTCAACATTCAAAACTCACCCACCCAACTCCCCCAGCAGCCGCTCGGCCGCATCGAGCGCGGGCTTGTAGCAGTGCGGCGGGCCATCGCACCACGCGCGCTCGCGCGCCTTCTCCGCGTGCTGGCGTGCGGCGGTGCGCTGGTTCTCCGCCATCTCCAGCCGTGCCAGAAACAGGTGCGCGTCGGCCTGCACAAGCCGGTACTCGCAGCGGTCCGCAATTTGGAGCGCCTCATTCGCATCCGCGCGCCTGGGCCACGTTGCCACTGAGTTGATGCCAGCGTGCCCACGCTAGCAAAATATCTGGTTCATGATAAATCAAATTAATCTTACGGCAGCGCGTGAGTGCATCGGAGAGGTGAATTTCAGCCTCGGTCAATATATTAGCTTTGCTTTCAACTTCATCAATTCCTGTCAGTAGCGCCGCGCCAAGCAACCACTCGGTACGAATAATGTCGCGCTCATATTTCGCGACATCGGCAAGCTCGCGCGCCCGGCGTGCGCCTGCCAAAGCAGCTTTTGGCTCGTTAACGAGTAAAGCTCGCAGGGAGCGATTGGCCGACAGGACACCCTCACTTTGTTGCTCGCTTTGTTTCTGAAATGTTGCTTGTGCAATGTCCAGTTCCGTCGCAGCTTCCTCAAACATGCCCTGATAAGCCAGCAGTCGCCCAAGCTCCTGGTGTCCAACAGCTTCCCAAGGCTCATCTTCGATCTCGCGGCACAGCGCGATGCTGTGGCGCAGGTTCTGCTCGGCGGCGGCCTGTTCGCCAAGGATGATTTGAGCCATATAAGCAATGTTGCCCAAGCCAATGGCGAGATTTTGCTTGTCATCTACTGCTTCCTGAATTGCATTCTGTTGCTCAAACAGCAGCACGGCTCGGCGCGGCTGGCCGGCCATGCTGTAGGCGTTTGCCAATGAATTCAGCGTCCATGCTTGATCGCTTTCATCCTTTAGCCGGGGAGGCTGTGATTCGCCGTCGGGGAATAAGGCAATCAGCAGGTCAATGCAGGTCTGATATGCGCCCAGGCGGAAGTAGAGCGGAATTATAAGACGGTCTCGGAATAGCTCAAACGCCTGTTCGTAGCGTCCGGCGCGTACACTATGGTGGTAAAGCTCAATCACCGGCAGCAGGTCGTCCAGGCTCTGTATTCTGTCTTTTTCTGGCGCGGAAAAGACCACAAAATAATCGTACAAGCGGACGTGCACGCGCAATTTATCGACCAAGCGCTCATAGGGATAGCCGCGTACCACCGGGTGCAAGTCGTAGCGTTCTTGCTCTGGGTCGAAAAACAGTAGACCGCGATCTTCAAGCTCCTCCAGCGCCTGGTCAAATCGCACAGTGTCGGTGTAGTTGTTCATTGCCAGCAGCGCATCGTAGGTCATTGGGCTACGAAAAGCAGCCAGGCGGCTCAGCAGCCCGCGCTTTGGCGCGTCGAGCTGATCATAGGCGACTTGCAGAATGTGGTGCTGCGCCTGCCCTTTCAGCTCGGGCAGGATGGGATATTGCGCCGCCGCCTTGATGTCGCCGGGCATGCGCTTGTTCTTCTTCACCACGCCGGCCAGCAGGCGCAGCGATAGCCCGTGGTAGCCATAGGGTGCGCAGGCGGCCTGGATCTCGGCGCGTGTGCCGCGAATGCCCTGCCCATGGAAAAAGGCCACTGCATCGTCAGGATTGATTCGTGCCAAATCCTTGCGCTCGCAGCCGGCCAGTTCGTCCAGCTCGCGCGGGAACAGGCGGCTGGTCATCAGGATGCGACTCTTGAGCGGCAGCGTGGCGGCGTCGCGCAGAAAGCGCGCGGTGTGCGGGCTGATGCAGGCGCGATGCTCGCCCTGTTTTTCTTTCTCTACGTCATCGCCCTGGTAGACCGCGCCCAGGCTGGCATAGGCGCGCAGCTCGCGCTCAAAGCCATCCAGCACCAGCAGCAGGCGCTGGCTCTGCAACATGCTCAGCAGCATGCGCACTTTGTCGTAGGTGGATGCGATGTCGCGTGCATTGGTGCGTCGCTCGCTGGCGTAGCTAATTGCTTCGTCTAGAAAATTCTCAAAGCCAGCACCCGTTTCGTAGAACGACCACCACAGCACGCCGGTTGGGCGGGCGTTCTCGGGCAGGCGGCAGGCCGCCGCAGCATCGGGTGTGTCTGTGCTTGCGCCGGGCAGCGGCAGGCCGAGCACATCGCGTTGCAGCCAAGCCCAGCTCAGCGCCGATTTGCCCATGCCACCAATGCCAATCAGCACCAGCACTGGCTGCGCGCCACTGGCGAGCCACGCGCTCAGCATCGTGCGCTCGGCCACGCGCCCGGTAAAACCCGACTGGATCGGGTAGGGATGCACAAAATCGGGATCGGGTGGGCTGGGCAGACCGGCACGCGCAGCCGCTTCTTCCAGCCGCGCGATCTCAGCTTCCAGCTCTTCGATTTCCATTGTGATTTGCGGCCGCGTGTCAAAGCCGGCGCGTGCCTGCTGCTGCCTTAACAAGATTAGGCGGCGCTTTAAGTTGAATAGAATCTCGTCGTCGCTCATAGCTGCAATGTCTCGCGCTAGGTGGTGGTACCTGCCGTGGGGCTAAAGCCCTCGGCTCCATTTGCGAAGGCCGCCTGCGCGGCCTCGTGTTGCCGGCTGGAAATGCCCTGGGCGTTGGTTTTGTAGCATAACTCCGCCTAATGATGATGTTGTGCAAATATAGAAAGCAGCCCGCGTAGGCGGGCTTTGCAATGCCTAGCCCGCTCGTTTACGAGCCGGGCACCAGCGTATTTTGCCAATGCGCCATTATAAGCTGGATATCGGTCGATTGCCTAACGTATGCCATTGAATGGGTTCGACAGTTGCGCAAGAACAGGGCAATGGGGCAAACAGGCGGGCGATTGTGCCTGGTAATGGAATCGGCGTCATTATAGGTGAGGCATGCGCCGCGCGTCAACGAATGCGTGTGGCGGTACGCTTATCTAACCGCAAAGGTTTGGCGAACGACCAACTACCGACGACTGACGACCGGAGGCGGGAGATTTCACCACGAAGGCACGAAGGCACGAAGACACGAGGGCTTGAGATGCCGCCAACTGCCAACTGCCAACTGCCAACCGCCAACTGCCCACTGCCAACTGCCAACTGCTTCCTGCCAACTGCCAACTGCCGACTGCCGACTGCTCCGCCCAGCGATGTATTGACAGGGTATTGTCATATTGGTAATATACTGTCATATGGACGAGCCGCAGCAGCACGATGATGCCTTCACCGCCATCATCATCGAAATCTTTCGCCTCAACAACCTCATTCTTGAGGACGGCGACCGCATCACGCAGCCGGTTGGCCTCACCAGCGCGCGCTGGCAGGTGCTTGGCATTGTCGAGCACGGCGCGGTGCCGGTGGCGCATGTTGCGCGCAATCTGGGCCTGAGCCGCCAGACTGTGCAGCAAACCGCCGACGGTCTGGCGCGCGACGGCTTCATCACCTACCGCGAAAACCCGCACCACCGTCGCGCCAAGCTCATGCAGATCACCGCGCAGGGAACGCGGGCGCTTGAATACGTGCAGGCGCAGCAGCAGGCGTGGGCCGAGCAGATCAGCGGCGGGCAGGCGCCCGAAGACCTGGAAGCGGCGCTCGGCGTGCTGCGTGCGATTCGTGAGCGCCTGGAATGTAACCCCTCACGTCCTGCCAGCAAAAGGAGGAAAACCAATGAAACTGAACCACCTGAACCTGACGGTCACTGACCCGATGGAGACGCACGATTTTCTGGCAAAATATTTTGGCCTGCGCAGCCTGGGCGGCAACAAAAACATGGCCTTTCTGGCCGACGACGACGGCGCAGTGATTTCGCTCACCAACGTCAAGATTGGGAAGGAAGACGAGGTGCGCTACCCGGCCACCTTCCACGTCGGCTTTATGCAGCCGAACGAGGAGCAGGTCAACGCCATCAATCAGCGCCTGAAGGACGACGGCTACGATGTCGCGCCGCCCAGCAAGCAGCACGGCTCGTGGACCTTCTATTTCACTGCGCCGGGCGGCTTTGTGCTCGAAGTGCTGTGCTGAGCGAGGAGTCAGAAGGAAGAATTCAGGAGTCAGTGCTTTGCTGATGGGAAATCAAGGGGTCGGGGCGTGTTGAGCAAATCAGAGTTTGTGATGCAAGTCGGGGCGTAGAGAGCAAGTCGGGTCGGGTCGGGGTCAGGGTCGGGGTCGGGTCGGGGCGTATTGCATACGCCCCGACCCGACTTGCATGGCCTTACGGTGCGGCAGTGGGTGCCGGCTGCTCCTGGGCCGGCGGAACCGGCGCGGCCGTCGGGTCGGGGTAGGTTGGCACCACGATGCGGCCAGACTGCTGCGCCTTGGCGCGCTCATCGCTCAGCAGCTTCTCGAAGGCCGCGTTGCGCTGCGTGTTCAGCTCTTGCAGCACCTGCTGGTCGATCTGCGTGGTTACCTGGTCGGCGGACATCGCAGGCACCTCGCGCAGCGGCTCGAGCAGCTTGATGATATGGTAGCCAAACTGGCTTTTCACTGGCGTGGTGGTGTACTCGCCCGGCTTGAGCGCCTCGACGGCCTGCTCGTACTCGGGCACGAATGAGCCCACGCGCGTCCAGTCGTACTCGCCGCCATTATCCTTCGAGCCGGGGTCGTCGGAAAGCTCCTTCGCCAGCGCGGCAAAGTCCTCGCCTTTTTGCAGGCGTGCCAGCGCAGCATTGGCCTTTTCCAGCGCCGCCGCAAAATCGCCGTCGGTGGGGGTCGCGCCGCTCTGCGGGTCGCCCGCCGCGAACAGAATATGCGCCGAGTGGAACTCCTTCACCTTCTGCGAGGCCTGCGCCTGCACCTGCGGCTCGATCTGCGCGCGCACAGTGTCGGTCGTCACCAGCGTCTCCGAGAGCTTCTGGCGGGCCACAAAGAACGAAGCAAACGTGCGGAACTCGGGCGAGTCGCCGCCGGGCAAGCCCAGCGCGCCCTGCACTACTTCGTCGAAGGTGGTGTTCTGGCCGCTCTGGCTGATCTGCTGGCGAAACTGGTTGATCAGGTTCTCAACCTCGGCATCGCTCACCGCCACGCCTTTTTGCTTGGCCAGCGCCAGCACAAGATTCTGATTAATAAAACCATTGGTGCCGTCGACAAGCTCTTTCTCGACATCCTGGCGCGAAGGCGTTGGGCTGCCACTCTGCGGCTGCTTGGCAAACGCGTCCAGAATGCGGTCAATTCGCTTGTCGAGATCCTGGCGTGAAAGCGTGACGTTATCGACGCGCGCCACCGTTTGGGCGGCCGGGCTGCCACAGGCTACCAGGGCCAGGGCCGCAACCAGGCCAACCATCCATCGTTTGAACACTACATTGCTCCTTATATGGTACCGTGCCAATGACGCTGTTAAAAGTGGATTTTGTTGCCAGCTCGGCGGCTCTGCAGTTCTTTGGCAGCCGAACGGCCGAGCCAGAAATCTTATTCCTGAAACGCTGTTTTAGTCGTCGTTCAGCGACAGAATCGCCATAAATGCTTCCTGCGGGATCTCGACGCTGCCAACCATCTTCATGCGCTTCTTGCCTTCTTTTTGCTTTTCCAGCAGCTTGCGCTTGCGCGTGATGTCGCCGCCGTAACACTTGCTGAGCACGTCCTTGCGCATGGCCTTGACGGTCTCGCGGGCTACGATTTTATTCCCAATGGCGGCCTGGATGGGCACCTCGAACTGCTGGCGCGGAATGAGCTTGCGCAACTTCTCCACCAGTGTGCGGCCGTTGGCAAAAGCGAAATCGCGGTGTGCAATCAGCGAAAGCGCGTCGACAGGCGTGCCATTGACAAGAATGTCGAGCTTGACCAGATCGGCTTCCTGATACCCGGCCAGCGCGTAATCGAGCGAAGCATAGCCCTGCGTGCGCGATTTGAGCTGATCGTAGAAATCGATCACAACCTCGGCCAGCGGGATTTTGTACTTGAGCAGCACGCGCTGCGGGTCGAGATAATCCATGGTTTCAAATGCGCCGCGCTTGTTCGTCACCAGATCCATAATCGTGCCGATGTAGCGCGTGGGCGTAAACACGCTGATCTGCATGACCGGCTCTTCGATGCTGGCGATCCGCACAACTTCGGGCATATCCGAGGGATTATCCACGGCAACGACCTCGCCGTCGGTGAGCAGCACCTGATACTCGACGCTGGGCGCGGTAATCAGCAGATCGAGGTTGTATTCGCGCTCCAGCCGCTCACGCACAATTTCCATATGCAGCAAGCCAAGAAAGCCGCAGCGGAAACCAAAACCCAGCGCGGCCGATGTTTCCGGCTGGTAGGCAAGCGCGGCATCGTTAAGCTTGAGCTTTTCCAGTGCTTCGCGCAGGTCGATATAGGCGTTCGACTCGACGGGGTACAGGCCGGCGAAGACCATGGGCTTGGCGGGGCGGTAGCCTTCCATTGGCGTCGCGGCTGGCCGGCTCGCCAGGGTGACGGTATCGCCCACCTGGCAGTCGACTACCGACTTCAGCCCGGTGGCGATATAGCCAACTTCGCCAGGGCCAAGCTCGGGCAGTGGCGTCATACCGGGCCGGAACGCGCCAAGCTCCAGCGTATCGGCTTCCACCTGCGTGCCCATCAGCAGGATGCGCGCGCCGCTCGCCAGCACGCCATCCAGCACGCGCACGTAGGCGATGACGCCTTTATAGGCATCGTAGTGTGAGTCGAAGATCAGCGCGCGCAGCGGCTGGTCGCGCTGGCCGCTCGGCGGCGGCATACGCTCAACGACTGCTTCCAGGATTTCGGTGATGCCGATGCCGGCTTTGGCCGAGGTATGGAGCACTTCTTCTTTTGGCATGCCCAGCACATCTTCGATTTCCTGCGCCACCATCTTCGGCTCGGCACCAGGCAGGTCGATCTTGTTCAGCACCGGCACAATCGTCAGGTCGTGCTCCAGCGCCAGGTACACATTCGCCAGCGTCTGCGCTTCAATACCCTGCGCCGCGTCGACCACCAGGATCGCGCCTTCGCAGGCGGCCAGCGCGCGCGACACTTCGTAGGTAAAATCGACATGCCCAGGGCAATCGATCAAATTCAGCTCGTATGTCTCGCCATCGTTGGCGCGGTAGGCCATGCGCACAGCCTTGGCCTTGATGGTGATGCCTTTTTCGCGCTCAAGGTCCATGCCGTCGAGCAGCTGGTCGCGCCGCTCACGCGAGCTGATCGTGCCGGTCGTTTCAAGCAGGCGATCCGACAAGGTGGTTTTGCCGTGGTCGATATGCGCAATAATAGAAAAGTTCCGAATCCGCTGTTGATCTTGCATAGGGTTTGTATTGAATAGCGTCGGGAGGACGCGATAGCACGCGCGGCAAGTGACAGGCGTGGCAGGCACGAACAAAAGGCACAGCGCGCCAGTGGCATGATGCGCTTCGGCTCAGTATAGCAGCATCAAGCGGGGAACGCAAAGCTGCGCGGATGAGGAAACTCTTACCAATCCTTAACACACCCTTAGCATTGCGCGCATAGCATGGTGTGAAATGATGTGCCACAGTGCCTGAAGCCTGTTGCGGTGCATGGGCAGCTATGATAGCATGTCGCTACCGCGCTGAGCCGTTGAATACTCGCACTCGTGCCGACCAGGCGCTGGTAATATTGAAGGAGCCTTTCCATGCGCGATCGTTACCTCCGGCAGCTCAAACTTGTTCACGATGACCTTCTGCGCATGGGCAGCCGGGTCGAGCATGCGCTTGCCGACGCCATGCGCGCGCTTGCCACCTGGGACACTGGCCTTGCCAATCAGGTGATCCAGGGCGATCGCGAGATCGACGATGCGCGCAACGCGATTGAAGAAGCGACCCTTGAGCTGCTCGCCACCCAGCAGCCCGTGCTTGCCACCGACCTGCGCACGCTGAACGCGACGATCGCGATTGCGGGCGAGCTTGAGCGCGCTGGCGATTATGCCAAGGGCATCGCCAAGCGTGTCGATCGCTGCCTGCGCGCCCCTTCGCTGATCGAAACCCCGCCCGGCCTGCACCGCATGGGCGCGCTCGCGCAGGAAATGCTGCATACCTGCCAGGATGCCTTTGTGCGGCTGGACGTTGGGCTGGCGCGCTCGCTCGCCCGCGAAGATGAGCGCGTGGACGAGCTGGAAGATAGCGTGGTGGCCGAGCTGATGGCGGTAGCGCGCAAAGACCCCACCAAGCTCGACAGCGTGATCTACATGCTCGATGTGGCGCGCACGCTTGAGCGCCTGGCCGACCGCACCACCAACATCGCCGAGCGGGTGATTTTCATCGCCACCAACGTCACCGAGCAGCTCAACACCTGAAACCCAGCTCGGGCAAATACGAACAAACGCCACCCTACGCACTACGCACTATGAATCTTAGTGTGTAGTGCGTAATGCGTAGTACGCTTCAGAATGCCCTAAACCTCCTGCCCCTTCACGCCTTCTTTTCTGAAAACTGCTATAATGTCCTCCACAAATTTCGCCCGTGTTGGGCTTTGCTTCTAACCCCAATACCATCCACATAAGAATAAGAACGCCAGGAAGTTATACCAAACAGATACGGCGGCATAGAGAGCTTTAGGATGCTCCAACCTCCTTGGTGTTTTGGTTTCGTGGTGGTTATTTGAACGATACTGGGGCTAGCCCAGCTCGTGTTGAGAAGCTACAACAATCCCAGATGATTTGTAAAAAGAAAATGGGTTGTTACGCTGGCGGGTTCTTGGTTCTTGGTAGGTTGGCTCGATGGCAGATACGCACGAAACTGCGGAGGGGGCGGCTATGGAACGGGTGCGGGCGCATGTCACGATTAACGGGCGCGTCCAGGGGGTCAATTTCCGCGCATCGACGCAGCAGCAGGCTGCTACCACGGGTGTGAGCGGCTGGGTGCGCAACCTCGACGATGGGCGCGTTGAGGCAGTGTTTGAAGGGCCGCGCGCAGCGGTGAGCCGCATGGTGAGCTGGTGCTACGGCGGGCCGCGCTACGCCCGCGTTGAAAAGGTTGATGTCCAGTGGGAAGCGCCCACCGAGCAAGACAGCACTTTCCGCATTGTATGGTGATGAGGGCCGGAGCCAGCACTGCTGGCCCCGGCCCTTGCTTTTACCCCAGCGCCTGCGCCAGGTCGGCAATCAAATCCTCGGCCTCTTCGATGCCAACCGACAGGCGCACCAGCCCGCCCGGCACTTCCAGCTTCGAGCCAGCCACGCTGGCGTGCGTCATGCCCGCCGGCACCTCGATTAAACTCTCGACACCACCCAGACTTTCGGCCAGCGTAAACAGGTGTGTGCGCGTTACCAGGGCGTTGGCCGCCGCCTCGCCGCCATGCAGAATGAGCGAGATCATGCCGCCAAAATCGCGCATCTGGCGCTTGGCGAGCGCGTGCTGCGGGTGGCTGGGCAGGCCCGGATAGATCA
Organism: Kouleothrix sp. 19917; assembly: GCF_057073505.1. Lineage (NCBI taxonomy): Bacteria > Bacillati > Chloroflexota > Chloroflexia > Chloroflexales > Roseiflexaceae > Kouleothrix > Kouleothrix sp. 19917. The sequence goes on along the minus strand of NZ_CP097099.1, from coordinate 4,385,272 downwards.
CCTGGGCGACGGCCGGGTGTGTTTCCAGAAACTGTGCCACGGCCATTGCGTTGGCGCTATGGGCGCGCATACGCAGCGCCAGCGTTTTCAGGCCGCGCAGCACCAGCCACGAGTCGAACGGCCCCGGCACGCCACCAGCCGCGTTCTGCAAGAATTTCAGCCGCGCATACAGATCGTCGTCATTCAGCACCAGCGCGCCGCCAACCACATCGCTGTGCCCACCCATATACTTCGTGGTGCTGTACAGCACAATGTCGGCACCCAGCTCCAGCGGGCGCTGCAGGTAGGGCGAGGCGAACGTATTATCGACCAGCGTCAGCACGCCGCGCGCGCGCGCCAGCTCGGCAATGCGCGCAATGTCGGCCAGCTTGAGCATGGGGTTGGTTGGCGTTTCGAGCCAGACCAGCCGGGTTTCGGGGCGGATGGCCTCGGCGACTTCTTCGGGGTCGCGCGTGTCGACAAAGTCGAAGCTGATGCCGTGGCGCGCAAACACTTTGTCGAACAGGCGGTAGGTGCCGCCGTAGCAGTCATCCCCGCCAATGACATGATCGCCCGCCGAAAGCGCCAGCAGCACCGCCGTTTCGGCAGCCAGGCCCGACGCAAAGGCCAGCGCGTGCGCGCCGCCGTCGAGCGCGGCCAGCGCAGTTTCCAGCGCGGTGCGGGTAGGGTTGCCCGAGCGCGCATAGTCGTAGCCCTTGTGCACGCCCACCGCCTCCTGGGCAAAGGTCGAGGTCTGGTAGATCGGCACGATCACCGCGCCAGTTGTGGCTTCGGGCTCTTGCCCGGCGTGAATGGCGCGGGTCGCAAAACCGTATGAATCACTCATCGTTGTGTCCTTTTTTGCTCATCATCGAGCTGGCATTATAGCACCGGGGGAAGAACAAAGAGCCGAGAGCGATGTAGCTCTCGGCCCGGGGTGCGTCGGAAGAAAGTATCTTGCTTAGTCGATGGCGTCTTTGTCGATGGCGAAGGTGCAGGTGGTGCCACCCATCGCGCGGCACTCGATCTCTTCCATGTGGAAGGAATGCCCGCCCGTCACCCAGGTCAGCGCTTCTTCCAGAATACCCTGCGCCAGGTGGCAGCACGGCTTGTCGCTGTGCCGGCCCCAGCACACCGGGCACTTCTCGATGATGTAGAGAAACTGCCCCTTGCGCTCTTCCACCCGCGTCGGCTGATCCGAAAAACGGTCGAAGGTCTGCGCGGTCGCGTTCAGCGCGATCTTCATTTTCATGGTCATCGGCATGAGCTTGAGCGCCAGGTCGGCCATGCCGAGCAGCGGGCCAAACTCCTTCAGGCCGAGGTTGAAAGCGTAGCGACCGGCGCGCAGCTCCATGCCGCGTGCGCCGCGCGGGCCATACATCGTCTCGGTCGATTTGGAGATGGTGGTCAGGTCGGCAAAAGGAAACTCGCGCTTGAGGTTGGAGGGCGGGTAGGTGTTGACCAGGTGGCGCGCGCCAGCCAGGTTAAGCAAGGCGTTGACGCCGTTGCGGCCCATCACGTCCTCAAGGCTGATCAAATACAAGCGCCCGATCAGGTTCGGGTAAAAGCGCGGCTCAAGGTCAGTTGCGGTGCCACGTTCCTCTGGCATGAGTTGGCTCCTTACAGGTACACGGACTGGTGATGCTCATCGCCTACGAGCGACCACGAATCGAACTGGCGCCGATTCGTGCGGCACTTACTACAGAGTCTAAACGGTCGGCTCTGATTATACCTGATCAAAACGTAATCAATGTTGCGACAGAGACGCGCGTTTGATTTGGCGCTAAACGCCTGTATGACGGCATGTACGTGCCAGCGGCTGGCGGCCGTACGGCTGCATGTGGCGATGAGCGCAAACGGTATGACTGCCCCTAGTATAAACGATTTATCGATGTTTGTGGCAATAATGCGATTGCTTTGTCATAGAATATCACCCTGAGCGCTTTACATCTCCTCGGCCCAAAGTCGCTCAGCGCGCCGATCTGTCTTCGCTGGCGGGCTGCTCGGGCGCTGCCATGTCGCGCATGAGGCGCGTGGCTGCGTGGATGAGCGGCAGCGCCAGCGCCGCACCGCAGCCTTCGCCCAGGCGCATGTCGAGCGCGAGCAGCGGCTGCAGGCCCAGAAACTCCAGCGCGACGCGGTGCCCCGGCTCGGCGGTGCGGTGCGCGGCCAGCAGGCCGTGGCGCAGCTCGGGAGCGAGTGCGAGTGCCACAAGCGCGGCGCTCGCGCTGGTGAATCCGTCGAGCACGACCGGAATGCGCCGCTCGGCGGCCGCAATTGCCGCGCCAGCCAGCACGCCAATTTCAAAGCCGCCCAGCTCGCTCAGCACGCCGATTGGGTCGGCCGGGCGGGCGCGGGCGCGGCGCAGCGCCCCGGCAACGACGCTGCGCTTGTGCGGCAGGCGCGCTTCGTCGAGGCCCGCGCCGCGCCCGGTGGTCAGTTCGGGCGCAACGCCTGTGAACACACTCGTGAGGCAGGCGGCGGCTGTCGTATTGCCCGCGCCAAGCTCGCCAAGCAGCAGCAGATCCAGCCCGGCCTGCGCCTCAGCCGTGACAATGCGCGCGCCAGCCAGCAGCGCGGCGGCGGCCTGCGCCCGCGTCATGGCCCCTTCGCGGGCGATGTTGCGCGTGCCCGGCCCAATCGCAACCCGCCGCAAACGCGGGTGGTCGGGCAGCGTATTCGCCAGGCCAGCATCCACCGCAACAATGCGCGCGCCAGCAGCCGCCGCCAGCGCATTGATCGCTGCGCCGCCGCGCAGCACGTTGTGCAGCATCTGGGCAGTTGCGCCGGGCGGCTGTGGGCTCACCCGCTCGGCCACAATGCCGTGGTCGGCGGCGGCAAGCAGCACGGCGGGCGCGCTGAACTCGGGCCGCACCTGCCCGGTGATCGCGGCCAAACGAATGATCAGCGGCTCAAGCGCGCCCAGCGCGCCGGGCTGCCGGCTCAGGCGCTCCAGCCGCGTGCGCGCCGCCGACTGGGCCGCGCTGTTCGGGCCGCGCACGCGCGCGCACAGGTCGCGCAGCGCGATTTCGTCAGATGTATTCATAGACGTGGGACCTCGTTGACCATCCGAATAATCGCGCTGGTGCCATACACGTCGACGGCCGTCACGCTGCCCAGGTCGGCCCGCCAGCGCCAGTGCAGCGTGGGCGGCATGCCGCTGAGCATGCACAGCACCAGCTGGATGGGCGTGGCGTTGGTGACGACCAGCACGCGACCTCCAGGGAATTGGCCCAGCAAGCTCCGCCAGGCTTCCACCACGCGCGCCGCCACTTCGGCCAGGCTTTCGCCGCCAGCCGCGCGACCGTGGAGCGGGTCGGCAAAGCGGGCGGCCGCCTCGCGTGGGAACTGCGCGCGCACTTCGGCGTAGGTCATGCCTTCCCACACGCCCTGCGCGGTTTCGGCCCAGCGCGCATCTTCAAAAAACGTTGCCGCCCGCTCGCCAATGATCGTTTCGGCGGTGGTTTGCGCGCGCAGCTCGGGGCTGAGCACGCAGGCGCGGAAGGGGATGCGCCGCAGACGCCCGGCCAGCGCGGCGGCCTGGCGCTCGCCAAAGGGCGTAAGCGGGCTGTTGGTGCGGCTCTGGTAGCGGCGGGCCCGGTTCAGCTCGGTTTGCCCGTGGCGAACGAGCCAGATGCTGGTGCGCATAGCGACCTTTGTGCAAGCGTGCGGCAGCGGAAGGCCATGTCGTAGAGATGCTAGCACGCGAGGCGGGCCGCGTCAATCGGTTCCGTCGTGTATAATAGGCATGTGCAAACTATCACGAATGCCCCACAAACAGCGCCGGCCCGGCCACCCACCAACCTGCCGCCGCTCAACATCCGCCCGCGCCGTCGTTTTTTGCGCATCTCGTGGTATTTCCTCGGGGTGATTATTCACGTCTTCCTAATCGACATTTTGCTCAGCCGCTCGCGCCTGACGCGCTGGTACCCGCGCCGCACCGGCATGCGCCGCTGGGTGGGCATTGCGCGCCGCTTTCGCGGGCTGGCCGTGCAGATGGGCGGCGTGCTGATCAAGCTCGGCCAGTTCCTTAGCTCGCGCGCCGACATTCTGCCCGTGCAGATCACCGACGAGCTTGCCGGCCTGCAGGACGAAGTGCCGCCCGCGCCGCTGCCCTACATTCTTGCAACTATTATGGAAGACCTCGGCGCAGCGCCCGACGAGCTGTTTGCCGAGTTTACGCCCACGCCGGTTGCGGCGGCTTCGCTTGGGCAGGTGTTTTTTGGCCGCCTGCGCGACGGGCGCGAGGTCGCGATCAAAGTGCAGCGCCCGCGCATCGACGAGATCGTGCAGATCGACCTGCGCGCAGTGGAATGGGCCGTGCGCATCATCCGCCACTACCCCGCGATCAAGCGCCGCGCCGACCTGCTGGCGCTGTTTGAAGAGTTCAAGCGCGTGCTGATCGAAGAGCTTGATTACCTTCTGGAAGCGCAAAACGCCCTCGCCGTGCGCGCCAACCTCGCGCAGATGCCGGGTGTATACATTCCCGAACCCTACCAGGAAATGTCGACGCGGCGCGTGCTGGTGATGGAGCGCATCAGCGGCATCAAGATCACCGATATTGCCGCGCTGGATCGCGCCGGGATCGACCGCAGCGATCTTGCGCAGCGCTTTTATCGCGCTTATTTGCAGCAGTGGTTTCTCGACGGTGTGTTTCACGCCGATCCGCACCCTGGCAACCTGTTTGTGCGCCCCGAGCCGGCCGTGCTGGCACCCGCGCCGCTGGTGATGGTGGCTGAAAACGCCAATGGGGCAGAGCCAACGCCGGTGGATCATGCCCCGCCAATGCCCGATGCTGCGCCCTACACACTGATCTTTATCGACTTTGGGATGGTTGGGCGGCTTGGCCCGCGCGCCACCGAGGCGCTGCGCGAAGGCACCGTGGCGGTCGCCACCAACGACCCGGCGCGCTTTGTTGGCGCGCTCGATCGCCTGGGCGTGATTTTGCCCCACGCCGACCGGCGGCCCATTATCCAGGCCGCGACAATCCTGTTCCGCCACACCTACGACCGCAGCATCCGCGAGCTGACCAGCGCCGAAGTGGCCGAAAATGTGTTTGGCGAGGTCGAGCACCTTGTGCGCGATCTGCCCTTCCAGATGCCACAGGATTTGATCTACATGGGTCGTGCGGTGAGCATGGTAAGCGGCATGACCACGGCTATCGACCCCGACATCAACCTGTTCGACACGCTGCGCCCCTTTGCCGAAGAACTCGTTGCCCGCGAGTCGCGCGACGGCGACTGGATTGACCGCGCGCGCAAGGAGCTGACCGGCGCGGGGCAGTTGCTCGCCACGCTGCCACGCCAGATGGATGAGTTCTACAAGGCGGCCAACCGCGGCGATTTGCAGCTGCGCGTCGATCTCAGCCGGCTGGAGCGCAGCATGCGCCGCGTCGAGCGGGCCACTGGGCGGCTGGCGGGCGGTATCATTGCAACGGGCCTGTTTCTGGGCGGGGTGTTTCTGCGCATCAATGGCTTCGCCAGCGAAACGCGCTGGGCCTGGATCGCTGCCGTGCTGGTGGTGATCTGGACACTCTGGCCGCGCTGGGAGCGGTGACGGGGTGAGCAGTAGGCAGTAGGCAGTAAGCAGAGGACAGTAACCTGCAACCTGTAAACATTCAACCTTCAACTGCCAAATCTCAGTGTTCTCTGTGTCTCTGTGGTACATAATTCCGCGCCGTTCGTTGACAGGCACTAGGCCCGCGAGTATGATAGCCGCTGGCTGCCGAGATGTAGCCAAGGCATTGGCGTGCGCGCCATCCAATGGAGGTACGTTCGTTGCGAAGCTGGAAATTCTGGCTCGGGGTAGTTGTTAGCATCATCTTTCTCGCCCTCGCGCTGCGCGGCCTGGATTTTGCCGGCTTCTGGACGACGGTGCGCCACGCGAACTACTGGTGGCTCATCCCCGGCGTGGCGGTGTATTTTGGCGCGGTGTGGGCGCGCACCTGGCGCTGGCACTATATGCTGCGCCACATCAAGCCGGTCTCGCTGACGCGCCTGTTCCCCGTGGTTGTGATCGGCTACATGGGCAACAATGTCTACCCCGCGCGCGCCGGCGAAGTGCTGCGCTCGTATGTGCTGCGGCGCAAAGAAGGCGTGCCGGTCAGCGCGTCGCTGGCAACGGTGGTGCTGGAGCGGCTGTTCGATGGCCTGGTGATGCTGCTGTTCGTGTTTCTGACGCTGCCGTTCGCGCCGCTGCCGGCCGGCTATGCCGTGCTGGTTACGGTATTCAGCGTGGTGTTTTTTGCCGCCCTGATCGTCTTTCTGGCGCTGGCGCTGCGCCCGGCGCGCATGAGCCGCGTGTATGCCTGGGTAGTTGATCATGTTGTGCCGGCCGGGCTGCGGCCGCGCGTGCATGGCGTGTTTGATCGCTTTGTGGTGGGTTTGCAATCGCTGCGCAGCCCGCGCGACCTGCTGCTGATCTTTCTTTCCTCCACACTGATCTGGCTCACCGAAACCACGAAATACTGGTTTGTGATGCAGGCATTCCCCTTCCACGTCTCGTTCCTGGTGCTGATGCTCATGACCGCGGTGGTGAATCTGGCGACGACCTTGCCCTCCACACCCGGCTATGTTGGCACCTTCGACGCGCCGGGCATTGCGATTCTGGCGGCCTATGGCGTGCCGAAGGCGATCGCCACTGGCTACACGCTGGTGCTGCATATCGCATTGTGGCTGCCGATTACGCTGCTGGGCGCGGTGTTTATGCTGCTGGAACATGTTGGCTGGCGCGATTTTGGCCGCGCAGTGGAAGAACGCAATGTCGAAGCTGCGCCGTAAGGGGCAGCATGAATTGAACAGCCAAGAGCGCAAAGTGTAAAGAGTTTGTTTTTGTGATATTAAAAGGTTTTCTATGAAAATTGCTATTGTTGGCGCGGGCATTGCCGGGCTGACAGCCGCCTATGATCTGGCGAAGGCGGGCCACTCAGTTGCCGTATTCGAGGCGGGCGCGCAGGCGGGCGGCCTGGCCTCGGGTTTTCGCGACGCGCGCTGGGATTGGCCGCTGGAGCGCTTCTACCACCATATTTTTACCACCGACGCCGCAATCATCGAGCTGGTGCGCGAGATTGGCTTTGGCGACCAGATGTTTTTCCGCCGCCCGCTCACCGCGCAGTGGTGGGGCAATCGCGGCTATGCGCTGACCGGCTCGAAGCCCACTGTGCGCCTGCCCGGCATGGCGGCCCCGCGCGAGCTGCCCGTGCCCGATCTGGCGGCTGGCGCGCTGACGGTGCTGGGCTACCCGGGCCTGCCGCCGCTCGACCGGGTGCGCCTGAACGCGCTGATGGCCTACCTGAAGCTGGGCGTGCGCGACTGGCGGCCGCTGGAGCGCCAGACGGCGGCGGCCTGGACGCGGCGCTGGGGCGGCGAAACGCTCTACCGTGGCTTTTTCGAACCGCTGCTGGAAGGGAAATTTGGCCCCTACGCCGAGCAGGTGAACATGGCCTGGCTGTGGTCGCGCTTCAAGGCGCGCTCGGTGCAGTTGGGCTATTTCGCGGGCGGCTTTCAGGGCCTGGCCGACGCAATGGTCGCGGCGGTGCAGAAACGTGGCGCGACTGTGGCGCTCGGCGCGCCGGTGAGCGGCGTGGCAGCGCAGCCGGGTGGCGGCTGGCGCGTGGCGCTTGCCGATGGCGCGCCTTACGAGGCCGACGCGGTGATTGTGACCGGCGCGCCGGGCCTGCTGCGCAAGCTCGCGCCCGAGCTGCCAGCGAGCTACCTGAGCCGGCTCGACAACCTGCGCTCGATGGGCGCGGTGGTGATGACGCTGGCGCTCAATCAACCGCTGACCGGCGGGCTGTACTGGATCAACATGCCCAAAGATCAGTTCCCGTTTCTGGCGCTGGTGGAGCACACGAATTTCGTCGACCGGGCGCACTATGGCGGCGACACCCTGATCTACTGCGGCGATTATCTTGACCCGTCGCACGAGTACTTCCAGCTCAGCAACGACGCGCTGCTGGAGCGTTTTCTGCCCGCGCTGCAACGGGTCAATCCGCGCTTCGAGCGCGGCTGGGTGCGCGATTTCTGGGTGCATCGCGAGCGCTACGCCCAGCCAATCGTGCCGGTGAACCATTCGCGCAACATCCCGCCGCTGGCGACGCCGCTGCCGGGCTTGTTCTGGGCCAGCATGAGCCAGGTGTATCCGTGGGATCGTGGCACGAACTTCGCCGTGGAACTCGGGCGCGATGTAGCGCGCGCTGCCGCTGGCTATGGCGCGGCGCGCAGCCGCGAGCAGGCGTAGGAGGCGAAGCATGCCAGGAGTTTCGTTCGACCGGGCGGCCGAGTATTATGACGCGACGCGCGGCTACGCGGCCGGCTCGGCCGAGCGCATCCGCGACGCGATTGTGGCGCACACCTGCATTGGGCCGGATGCGCGGGTGCTGGAACTTGGCGTTGGAACGGGACGAATCGCGCTTCCGTTCATTCGTGCTGGCTACGACTTCACCGGCATTGATCTCTCGCAGGCGATGATGGATCGGCTGCGGGCGCAACTTGCTGGCGACGCGGGACGCGCAACCTACCGGCTCGATCTGCGGCAGGGCGACGTGACGGCGCTGCCCTTCCCCGACGCGTCGTTCGACCTGGTTGTGAGCGTGCATGTCGTGCATCTGGTGGACGACTGGCAGGCGATGCTGCGCGAGGCGCGGCGCGTGCTGCGGCCCGGCGGCGCGCTGGTGCTGGGCTACGACAGCGCGCCCGGCGACGGCCGGCCAATCGCGGGCGAAAGCGTGCCCGAGGCGGTGCAGGTGCGCGACCGCTGGCTGCGCCTGCGCGAAGAATTGGGCGTGGGCCGGCCGAGCGGGCGCTCGAACCTGTGGGGCGGCGATGAGCGCATCACAGAATATCTCACATCGCTGGGCGCGCATGTCGAACAGGTGGCGCTGACGCCGTTCGAGCGCCCGCCAATGACGCACCGCGAGATGCGCGAACGCCTGAGCGCGCGCATGTACAGCGCCGACTGGTCGCTCAGCGATGAGCAGCACGCCGAGCTGTTGCGCCGCCTGGACGAGTGGTTTGCGCAGCACATCGCCGCGCCCAACACGCCGGGCACTGGCGCGGGCGAGTTTCGCGCGCTGGTGGCGCGTTGGCCCGGCACGTATAGTCTGCCGTTCGACACGTAGGTCGTGCACGTCCGACACGTAGGTCGTGCACGTCCGACACGTAGGTCGGACGAGACAAGGGTCGGGCAGAACTTGATTTATTATTAGCTTAGTTATGCATGTAACGGCTGACCTATGTGTCAGCCGGATAGTAAACGAATAAGGTGAAACGTATGGCACAAACCTATCTTATTACCGGTGGCGCAGGCTTTCTGGGCATAAACATGGTGCGCTACTTGCTCGATCGCGGCCACAACGTCGTTTCGCTCGACATTGCGCCATTCGACTACCCCGAGAAGAATCGCATCAAAGAGGTGCGCGGCGACATTCGCGACAAATCGGCGGTCGACCGGGCGATGGAAGGCGTGAATATCGTCATTCACACCGCCGCCGCGCTGCCGCTGTACAAGCCCGCCGACATCTACTCGACCGACATTGACGGCACGCGCAACCTGCTGCAATCGGCAATGGACCACAAGGTCGAGCGCTTCATCCATGTCTCGTCGACGGCGGTGTATGGCATTCCCGACCACCACCCGCTGCTGGAAGACGACAAGCTTGAGGGCGTCGGGCCGTATGGCGAGGCCAAAGTCAAGGCCGAGCAGGTTTGCCTCGATTTCCGCAAAAAGGGCATGTGCGTGCCAATCGTGCGCCCGAAGTCGTTTGTTGGCCCCGAGCGGCTGGGCGTGTTTGCGCTGCTGTACGACTGGGCGAAAGACGGCAAGAACTTCCCGATGATCGGCAACGGCAAAAACCGCTACCAGCTGCTCGATGTGGAAGACCTGTGCGAGGCGATTTACCTGTGCGCCACGCTTGATCGCGAGAAGGTCAACGATACGTTCAACATCGGCGCGAAGATCTTCACAACCATGAAGCAGGACTATCAGGCAGTGCTCGACCGCGCCGGCAAGGGCAAGAAAATTCTTGGCTTTCCGGCCAAGCCGGTGATCCTGGCGCTGCGCGTGCTGGAAGCCATGAAACTTTCGCCGCTGTACAAGTGGGTGTACGAAACGGCCAGCACCGACTCGTTTGTGTCGATTGAGAAGGCCGAGCGCGTGCTGGGCTACAAGCCCAAATACTCGACTGCCGACGCCATGGTGCGCAACTACGACTGGTATATCGCGCACATGCACGAGTTCGAAAATGCCTCGGGCGTATCGCACCGCGTGCCGTGGAGCCAGGGCGTGCTGAAAGTGCTCAAGGTTTTCTTCTAGGCAGCGTGCATTCTTTACCACGAAGGCACGAAGAAGAGAACGACCTGATTGAGCCACAGAGAACACAGAGGGCACTGAGTTTGCTTTCTTGCTGCGCGATTTCTGTGTTCTGTTTAGCTTGATTATTCTCCTTTGGCTTTAGAAAGCCAAAACATACTGGCTTCCGAATCCTGGTTTCTGAATACGGCACCAACCAACGCAGAAGCTGGCGGGAAAATTCCCGCCGGCTTCTGCGTCTCCCGCGTCATTATTCCAAGAATGCGTGCCTTCAAGAAAGCGCTGCGGAAATCAGGGAAGAACATTCGCGTTGCAATAGCCAATCCCTATTCCCCATCCCCTAACCCCTGCGCTGAAAGCGCATCAGGCCACCTTGCGGGTGGGCTGCGCGGCGCGGGCCGGGGCCGGGCGCTGGCGCTGCATGTGTTCGGCCAGGAAGTAGCTGCCGATCACAAACACTGCTGCCGCCACCTGCAAGCCAATGCCTTCCCAGGTGGCATACAGCCCAAACCACATACCCGTCCAGTAGGGCAGCTCCAGTGAGCGGATCGGGTGGATGGACAGCCAGCCAACCACCTGCATGACATGCGCAGTGTTGCCAACCATTTGCAGCAGCACGCCGCCGATCATAATGCCGGTGACGATTAGCATGCGCTTGTAGGGCAGCCGCGCCTGCAGCGCAAACACCACCAGCCCCACCAGCGCAGTGCCGCCCAGGCCAAGCGCCACGCCGCCCAGCACCACGGGGGTGCCGGCTTCGAGCACCAGCGCCTGCAGAAACAGCACGGTTTCAAAGCCTTCGCGGTAGATGCTGGTGAAGCCCAGCGTTGCCAGGCCCAGCCACTGGCCCATCTCGCCGCCGATGATGCGGCGCTTGCGGGTGTGGAAATTCGCCATCCAGCCAGTCCAGTAGACCTTGTGGAAGAACCAGTTGGTGATCAGCAGCAGCACCGCAATCGCAATCAGCGAAACGATCGCTTCCAGCCGCTCGCCATAGCGCGCCAGCGAGGCCAGCACGCCACGCGCCAGCAGCCATGTCAGCACGGTGACGCCAAACGCCGCCGCTGCGCCCCACCACAATGGCCGGCGGTAGCGCCGCTGCTCGCCCTGCTTCAGGCTGCCCATCAGCGAGGCAAGAATCAGTACGGCTTCCAGCCCTTCGCGGAAGACAATGATCGCCGCGTTCGAGGCGACTGCCACGGGCGCGTTGGTCGAGCCGAGCGCGGCCTGCGCGGCGGCCAGCTCGCGGTCGAGGGCGGCGCGGCTGACCTGAATGTCGCTCAGGGGGGCGCGCTGCTCGATCAGGTAGGCGAGCCCTTTGTTGTCGCCCTGACCGTACCAGAACAGGTCTTCCAGCGGGGCCTTGAACTGCGGTGCGAATACAACCAGCCGCGCCTCGGGGCCGCTTTCCAGCACCGCATAGGATTCCAGCCGCGCCGATTCGGCCAGCTCATACTGGCCGGCGCTGGCTGCCGCGACCATCTGGTCGAGCATGGTGCTGATCACGTCGAAGTCGCCGGCAGTGTCGCGTTTCTGCCACTCGGCAGGCATAACGCCGTGCAGCGTGGTGGTGAGTTCGTCGACTGTGGCCTGCACGTCGTCGGGGTCGGGAACATCTTTGTTCGCGCTGGCGCCGGCAAGCTGCTGCTCAAGTGTGCCGAACAGCGCGGCGGCACGTGTGGTCGCGGCGGGGTCGCGGGCGTCGAGCGCGGTTTGCAGGTCGGCAAAGGCGGCGGCTGCGCCATCGCGGAAGGTGGTTGCTTCGCGGATTTCGAGGTCTTGTGTGACCTGGCCGTTGCTGACGCCGCGCCCGTATTCCACCGGCACCAGCGCCAGGAAGCGCTGGAGCTGCCCGGCCCGGCGGGCCTGGTCGGCGGCGCTCAGTGGCGCGGCGCGGAAGCCGCGCAGGGCGTTTTCCACTGGCGCGAGCGCGGGCGCAAGGGCGCTGCCATCGTGGGCGGCGCGCCCCAATGCGGCAAACGCCGCCTGAGCGGTTTGCAGGGCCGCGTCGCCGCGCTGCGCGGCGTAGGCCGGCGCAAGAATGGCGAAATAGCCGTCGGCCAGGGCGGCGGCCTCGCTGCGGCGGGTGGCAAAGCCCTGGGCGTCGGCGGTGCTCAGGTCGTGAATGGCCTCGGTCAGGCGTGCCTGATAGGTATCGAGCAGGTCGGCGCGCACGGCGTCGAGCGCTTCGGCGGCCGGACGCGTGCCAGCGGCGGCGGCAGCCACCGCCAGCGTTGCGTCGGAGTCGGGACGCGAAAAGCGCGTGGCGTGGCGGAACTCGCGCAGTGGCAGCCAGCTTTGGGCACTCGCGGCGTCGTTGGCGGCCAGCGCGTGTTCGACCATGCCGTAGCCGCCAGCCAGCAGCGCAGCCCATGTGCTGGCGCGCGCTGCCGCAAAGGCCGGTGCGTCGGCAGATTCGAGCGCGCTTTGCGCGGCGGCAAAGCCAGCGCGGGCGCGTTCGTCGATTGCGGGCAGGGTGCTCCCGAACGGATCGGCCAGCGTGGCGGCGTAGGCGCTCTGGGCGGCATCGAGCGCGCTTTGGGCGCGGGCCGGGTCGCTGGCGAGCGCAAGCTGGGCGCGCACCAGCTCGGCGCGCACGGTTTCGGCGGCCTGGGCGGGCGCGATTGTTGCCGCGCTGGTGATGGGCGCGTAGGCCAGCAGCAGCAGGAGCGCGAGCAGAATCAGTGGCAAGCGGCGCATGGCTTATTGTCCTTGCAGCGGCACATTGAGCTGGGCCGAAAGCTGGGTGAGCTGGCCGGCAATTGCGGTCGCGCGGTTCTGCGCCTCAGCGCCAAGCAGGTCGGCTTCTTCGGGCGAGAAGCGCTTGCCGCCCTGCTCCTGCTGGTAGACATCGGCCACAAACGCCTTGAGGTCGTTCAGGCGCTGGCCGGCCTGCGCAGCCTGCGCGGCATCGACATTCGCCACTTGCGGGCTGACCTCGCCATACACGACCTGCAAACCCGAAAGAATGTCCTGAATATCGGCTAGGCGCGAAATCGCCACGAAGTCGCGCTGGGTGCTCGTGTCGCCCGCGACAAAGCGCGAGTTCTTCCACGAGTCGAAATATTCGTTCATGGTTGGCACCATTACCACCAGCGCGGTGAAGGCATCCGAGTCGGTGGGCTGCCATGTTTGCGCGCTGCCTTCGAGCTGGCCGACATAGCTGTCGAGCGCGTCGGCGGCGGCCTTGAGCACGTTTGCGTCGGGCAGCACATCGCCCAGGCTGTCCTTGCCGTCGCCATCCACGTCCATGGTCACGTCTTTGGCGGTGAAGTCGGCGTAGGTGCCCCACAGCGTGCTTTCGGTGACGCCAAACAGGTTGCCGGGCTTGGGCAGCACGCGCCCGTCGGGCAGCGTCAGGTCGAACGGCACGACCGAGTCGCCACCTTCTGCGCCGGATGCGCCCGCGTCGAGGATCAGGTCGTACTCGGCCAGGCTGGGCACGCCGGCCACCACGCCTTCGACCTGCTCGTAGAGCGGGCTGGCAGTTTTCCACTGGCTGCGCGCCGCTTGAAGCGTGGTGGCAACCTCAGCGCCGTGCTGGTCGCGCAGCGCGGCATAGTCGAAGTTGGCTTCTTTAGCCAGCGCGTAGTAGCTGTCGGATGAGGCCTTGAGCGCGGCGCTGCTGGCCTTCAGGTCGGCAACTTTGCCAAGCAGGTAGGTTTTAATGCCGTCGAGCCTGGCGGCCGTGCCGGTGGTGGGCGCAACAGCGGCGGGCGCGGCGGTAGGAAGGGCGGCGGACGCGGCAGTGGGCGCAACGGCGGCGGGCTGGCCGCCACAGGCGGCGAGTGCGAGCGCCAGGGCAGTGGCGCCAGCGGCGACGAGTGATCTGCGGGGGGCGATTCGCATACAGGGCTCCTCGAGGTTTGCGGTTGATACAGTGCGTATTAGCATCATCTTCGAGCGCGGGTTAGCATATGCTAATAAAGAAACTTTGTCAAGCGGAAACTTTCGAAATAAGCGTCGATTCGATCGCGCTCTAGCGCATCTGTAAGGTTTGTGCGATTTGACACGAAGGAACGGAAATGGTACATTAGCGTCCGCAAAGAGGCCCCTTTTATATGCCTGTTTATCGCCATAGACGAGTGCCTGTCGATCGGCCTGGAAAGTGTGTGCCATGCCCCCGATGACTGAACATATCGTGATGCGCGACCTCGACATCCCCGACATCGGGGATTTTGAGGTCTACCTGAAGCACGGCGGCTACGAGTCGCTGCGAGCAGCGCTGAAGGAAAAAACGCCAGCCGACGTGATGCAGATGGTGAAAGACGCGGGTCTGCGCGGTCGCGGCGGCGCTGGCTTCCCCACCGGCGTGAAGTGGAGCTTCCTGCCCAAGGGTGTCTACCCGCGCTACCTGCTCTGCAACGCCGACGAAAGCGAGCCGGGCACCTTCAACAACCACCAGATCATCGATAAAAACCCGCACCAGCTTATCGAAGGCGTGGCGATCTCGGCCTATGCGATCGAGGCGCACACCGCCTATATCTACATTCGCGGCGAGTTCGCGCACGGCGCGCGCACGCTGGAGCGCGCAATCAAGTCGGCCTACGACAAAGGCTTTCTTGGCAAAGATATTCTTGGCACCGGCTACGACCTCGACATCTACGTCCATCGCGGCGCGGGCGCGTATATCTGCGGCGAAGAAACCGCGCTGATGGAGTCGCTCGAAGGCAAGATCGGCCAGCCGCGCCTGAAGCCGCCCTTCCCCGCCGTGGCCGGTCTGTACGCCAAGCCGACGATCATCAACAACGTCGAAACGCTGGCGAACGTGCCGCGCATCATCGAAAAGGGCGTGGCGTGGTACCGCACTTTCGGCACCGAGAAAAGCCCGGGCACCAAGGCGTTTTCGCTTTCGGGCCACGTGAACAAGCCCGGTAACTACGAATTGCCTTTTGGCCGCACGCTACGTGAGCTGATCTACGACCCGGCCTATGGCGCGGGCATGCGCGGCGACCGCAAGGTCAAGATCATCATTCCGGGCGGCGCGTCGGCCCCGTGGCTGACCGAGCAGCACCTTGATGTCACGCTCGACTACGAAGGCGTGGCGGCGGCTGGCTCGATGCTTGGCTCGGGCGCGGTGATTGTGCTGGACGAAACAACCAGCGCGGTTGAGACGGCCTACAAGATGGACGAATTCTTCAAGCACGAGTCGTGTGGCAAGTGCACGCCCTGCCGCGAAGGCACCACCTGGCTGGTGAGCGTGCTGCACCGCATGAACGCGGGCCACGGTCGCGCCAGCGACATCCCGACGCTTCACGATATCTACAACCAGATGGCCGGCAACTGCTTCTGCCTGCTGGGCGAAAGCGCAGTGATGCCGATCAAGAGCGCGCTGAAGCTCTTCCCCGAAGAGTTTGAAGGCAAGATTGGCGCGGCACCGGCCGGCAATGGCCGCAACGCCATTCCGCTTGTTTCGTCGCGGCACTAGCCCGAAGCTTTCGAACGCACGGTTGACTCGATTTCGACCCATAAAGGCGGGAAACTATGCCTGATGTGACCCTAACGATAGATGGCCAGACGGTGAGCGTCCCAGCTGGCACGAACGTGGTGGACGCGGCGCGCGTGGGCGGGGTGGCGATCCCGGTGTTCTGCTACCACCCCAAAATGAAGCCGGTTGGCATGTGCCGCATGTGCCTGGTCGAGGTTTATACCCCGAAGATGGACCCTGCGACCCGCCAGCCGGTGATTGGCGCCGACGGCAAGCCCGAGCTGGCGCTGATGGCGAACAAGCTGCAGGCCGGCTGCGTCACGCCCGTCAGCGAGGGCATGGTGGTGAAGACGGTGGGCGAGCGCGTTGAGTTCGCGCAGCGCGGCGTGCTGGAATTCCTGCTGACCTCGCACCCGCTCGACTGCCCAGTGTGCGACAAAGGCGGCGAGTGCCCGCTCCAGAACCTGACGATGGAATGGGGCCCCGGCAACTCGCGCTTCGATTATTCCGACAAGCACCACAACGTCAAGCCCGTGCCGCTGGGCGACCTGATCTACCTCGACCGCGAGCGCTGCATCCTGTGTGCGCGCTGCGTGCGCTTTCAGGACGAGATCGCCGGCGACCCGGTGCTGGGTTTCGATAATCGCGGGCGCAACTGGGAAATCATCTCGAAGAGCGAGCCGGGCTTCGACTCGAAGTTCTCGGGCAACACCACCGACATCTGCCCGGTGGGCGCGCTCACCAGCTCCGACTTCCGCTTCAAGGCACGCGTGTGGGAACTGCGCTCGACCCCGAGCGTCTGCAACCACTGCTCGGTTGGCTGCGATATCTCGATTGATATGCGCTACAACGACCTGATGCGCGTGATGCCGCGTGAGAACGACTTCGTCAACGAGATCTGGAACTGCGACAAAGGCCGCTATGGCATGCGCTACATCGCCAGCGGCGAACGCCTGAAAACCCCGATGATCCGCCGTGGCAACAACTGGGCGGCGGCAACCTGGGACGAAGCGGCGCGCTATGTTGCCGACCGGCTGACGCTGATCCGCGCGAACTATGGCGCGAACGCGCTCGGCGGCCTGGCCGGTGCGCAGCTCGCCAACGAAGACCTGTTCCTGTTTGGCAAGCTGTTCCGCGAAGTGCTTGGCTCGAACAATATCGACCACCGGCGCGGCACGCCCGACGAGCCAGCCGGCCTCGACGACCTGCCGAACATCCTGGGCGTCGGCGCGGGCACCAACCTGATGACGCTGGGCAAAGGCACGGCGGTGCTGGTGATCGGGGCCGACCCCGAGGAAGAAGCGCCGCTGTATGTGCTGCGTCTGCGCGGCATTGCCGACCGTGGCGGCGACCTGACGGTGGTAAACCCCTACCCGACCAAGCTGGCGCGCTTCGCCAAGAATGCCGTGACGGTAAAGGCCGGCGCGGAGATCGCGTTTGTGCAGGCATTGCTGAGCGCCATCCTGAGCGAAGGCAGCGCGAACGAAGCCCTGGCGGCACGCCTGCGCGGCACCGACGAGCTGAAGCGCAGCGTGAGCGGCAAGCCGCTGAGCGAGCTGGCTGCCGCTGCTGGCGTGGCCGAAGACGCCATTCGCGCAATTGCCGGCAGCTTCGTCGCCGCCGAAAACGGCATCATCGTCTATGGTCGCGCGGCGCTGGGCGCTGGCCCGGCCTTCACGCAGGCGCTGGCGAACCTGGCGCTGGTGGGCGGCAAAGCCGGCCGCGCCAACAACGGCCTGATCGCGCTGACTGCCGAAGGCAATACGCGCGGCGCGCTCGACATGGGCGTGCGGCCCGACCGTGGCGCAGGTGGCGCGGTGGTTGCCGCCGGCATGGGCGCCCGCGAAATGTGGGACGCCGCCCGCGCCGATACGCTGAAAGGTATGTACATCGCTGGCATGAACCCGGCCAAGTCGAGCAAGGCGGTTGCCGACGCGCTTGGCAAGCTGGAGTTCCTGGTGGTGCAAGACCTGTTTATGACCGAGACGGCCGAACTGGCCGATGTGGTGCTGCCGGCCGCGACTTTTATCGAGCGCGATGGTACCTTCACGAATGCCGAGCGCCGCGTGCAGCGTTTCCGGCAGGCCCGCCGCGCCGAGGGCGATGCCCCGGCCGACTGGGCGCTGTTCCAGGATGTTGCCCGCGCCGTGCTGGCGATGGAGCCGGCCTCACCGGCGGTTGTCGCGCCCGCCAAGAAAAGCGCCAAAGCCCGCGCCGCCGAATCGAACACTGCCGTTGCCGTGGCTGCCCCGCCCTCGGGCTGGGGCTACGTCGTCGCCAGCGACGTGGCCGACGAGATCAGCAGCACGGTGGCCGGCTACAAGGGCACCAGCTACACCAGCCTGGAGCTGACGCGCAAATCGTGGGGCCGCCAGCCGAACGAAGCTTTCTACTACGACGGCACATCCTACGAGAACACCGAAGGCGTGGGTGTGCAGCTGCCGACCCTGGCCGACGATGGCAGGAGCGTGTTCCAGCTTGCCTACCGCGAGCCAGCTGCGCCCGCCGCCGACGAGCAGTTCCCGCTGACGCTGATCACGGCGGTGCGCGCCTACGACGGCGGCGAGTGGATGCGCGACTCGAAGCTGGCGGCCCGCGCTGTGCCGGCGCACGTTATTCTGAGCGTGGCCGACGCGCAGCGCCTGGGCGTGGGTATTGGCGAAACCGTGCGCGTAAGCTCGGCGGCCGGCGCGCTCGACCTGCGGGCGCAGATCGACTCGGGCCTGGGCGCGGGCGTGGTGCTGCTGCCGCTGGTGAAGGGCGCCGACCTGGGGAGCCTGCTGACTGGCCCGCAGACGCGCGTGAGTGTTGGCAAAACGGAGTAGCGAGCAGCCGCGCCTGTGCTCGCCACGAATGGCCTGTGCTGGCAGCGCGCTTCTGCACCGTTCAAACCTGCAAACCTGCTAACGGAGGGGAAATGTCCTTCCTCGACATCATCATCCTGATCGTCAAGTGCCTGGTGCTGGCGCTGGCGACGACGACGCTGTTCGCCTACTTCACGCTGTTCGAGCGCATCCTGCTGGCGCGCTTGCAGAACCGCGTTGGGCCGAACCGCGCCGGCTACATCCCGCTGCCGGGTGGGCGCAAGCTGCTTGGCGGCTTTCTGCAGCCCGCCGCCGACGCCGTGAAGCTCTTCTTCAAGGAAGATGTCACGCCCGCGCTGGCCGACAAGTGGGTGTACCTGATCTCGCCGGCCTTCGCCACCATCCCCGCGCTGATCATCTGGGCGACGATCCCGCTCGGCTGCTGGCCGGTGGGCGGCGATGGTGTGCTGCCGCTGGGCGGCTGCGCGCCGGCAGGTGGCAGCAACTTCCTGCAGCTGGCCGAAATCAGCATTGGCATTCTGTACCTGCTGGCCGTTACCTCGGTTGGCGTGTATGGCATCGCGATTGCGGGCTGGTCGTCGAACAACAAGTACTCGATGCTGGGTGGCGTGCGCGCCTCGGCCCAGGTCATTTCCTACGAGCTGGCGCTGGGCCTTTCGGTGCTGGCCGTGGTGATGCAGGCCGAGAGCTTCAGCACCGCCGAGATCGTCAACAAGCAGTGGGGCTGGTGGTTCATTGTGCCGCAGTTCCTGGGCTTTATTATCTTCCTGCTGTCGTCCACCGCCGAGGTGGTGCGCGCGCCCTTCGACCTGGTCGAGGCCGAGCAGGAGCTGGTTGGCGGCTACAACACCGAGTTCGGCTCGATGAAATTCGCGCTGTTCTTTATGTCGGAATATATCAAGCTTGTGGCGATGAACGCCATCGCCGTGACGCTGTTCCTGGGCGGCTGGCACTTTCCCGGCCTGTACACGCTGTCGCAGTTCGTCAGCGCGAACGTCGGGCAGTTTGCCGGCAACGCCGTGTTCGGCCTGCTGTCGCTGGGTGCCTTCCTGCTGAAAGTCACGCTGCTGTCGTTCCTGTCGGTGTGGGTGCGCGCCACCGTGCCGCGCGTGCGCTACGACCAGCTGATGAACCTGGGCTGGAAGATCCTGCTGCCGATGGCGCTGTTCAACGTGGCGATGACCGCCGTGGTGAATGTGCTCGTTCCCGACAAGATCATTGCTGGCATTATCGCCTTTGTGATTGGCGTGGCCGTGGTGGTGGGCGTGTCGGTGGTGAATGGCCCGCGCAAGCCCGCCGTCGGCCAGGTTACGCTGGTGAAGAAGAGCGCCCCTACCGCCAAGTAAGCCCGCGCGGCAAGCGAACAAGCTACTACGGAGAAATCTATGCTCGGCGAAATTGTCAAAGGTCTGGGCACAACCCTGAAATATCTCTTCAAGAAGCCCGTCACCGTGCAGTACCCGGAAGTCAAGCGCCCGGTGCGCGAGCGCTTCCGTGGCCGCCACGAGCTGAAGCGCTTTGAGAACGGCATGGAGCGCTGTATCGGCTGCGCGCTGTGCGCGGCGGCATGCCCGGCCGACGCGATCCTGGTGGTGCCGGCCGAAAACAACCCCGAGCAGCCGAACTCGCCGGGCGAACGCTTTGCCGCCACGTATGAGATCAACATGCTGCGCTGCATCTTCTGCGGCTACTGCGAAGATGCCTGCCCAACCAACGCGATTGTGCTTGAGCACCAGTATGAGCTGTCGTTCTACGACCGCAAATCGTCGATCTATACCAAGGACATGCTCCTGGTGCCGGCCGACAAGGGCCATGGCGAGATCCCGCCGATTCTGCAGCAGCTCAACCGCCGGCCAAGCCCGCCCGCCCAGATCGATTTGTAGATTGCCGATTGCCATTTACGATTGACGATTTACGATTTACGAGTGCGCTGAACCAGCCGTAAAGCCGAAATCCACAATCGTAAATCCAAAATCGTAAATCGGAGAACGTATGGAATTCGTTGTCTTTGTCATCACGGCGCTGGTTGCGATCATTGGCGCGGTGGCGATGCTGCTGAGCCGCAACGCGGTGCATAGCGCGCTGTTTATGCTGCTGAACTTCAGCTCGATTGCGGTGCTGTACCTGCTGCTGAACGCGCCCTTCCTGTTTGCGGTGCAGCTGATCGTCTATGCTGGCGCGATCATTGTGCTGTTCCTGTTTGTGGTGATGCTGCTGGGCGCCGAGCGCGCCGAAGACGAGCAGGATCGGCTGGGCTGGCAGCGGCCGCTGGCGCTGCTGATGGCTGCGCTGCTGCTGGCCGAGGCGCTGTATGTGTTCTTTGCCCGCGCCAACACCAACCTGGCCGATGCCGCCAACCAGGTGGCCGATTTCGCCACGCCGGTGAAGATTGGCGAAGCACTGTTCAGCACCTACCTGCTGCCCTTCGAGATCACCTCGGTGATCCTGCTGGCGGCGCTGGTGGGCGTGGTGGTGCTGCACCAGCACCAGGTCGAGAATCCGAAGCCCTAGTCGGCAAGCAACGTTCGGGAGAGAGCAATGGTTCCTGTGAGCTACTATGTGCTGCTGAGCGCGGTGCTGTTCACGCTTGGCGTGGTGGGCGTGCTAACCCGCCGCAATGCGCTGATCGTGTTTATGTCGGTTGAGATGATGCTCAACTCGGCCAACCTCGCGCTGGTGGCGTTTGCGCAGCGCTGGCAGTCGGCAAATGGCCAGATCCTGGTGTTTTTCGTGATCACTGTTGCCGCCGCCGAAGTGGCCGTGGGCCTGGCGCTGCTGGTGACGATCTTCCGCTCCAAGCGCACCACCGATATCGACGAGATTAATACGCTCAAAGGGTAATGACGACCGACGCCGACGGCCAGCGACCGCGACATGTGCGGCCGGGTGGCGGGGCTTAGTGGTCGGTATTGTCGAGGAACGCAGATGTCTGACCTGACCTGGATTGTCGTGCTCATCCCGCTGTTCCCGTTTCTGGGCTTTTTGCTGAACACCTTTGTGATCCGCAACGAGCGCCAGGCCGGGCTGCTGGCGAGCGCAATGGTCGCGCTTTCATTCATCGCCACGATCGCCTCGATTGTGGTGCTGCAGTCGCTGCAGGTTGCCGGGGCCGAAGGTGCCGAGGGCGCGTCGCAGCATATCGACTTTGTGCTGTGGGAATGGATGACGATTGGCGCGTTCCGCGTGCCGTTCGGCTTTCTGTTCGATCAGCTCACGGCGGTGATGGCGCTGCTGGTGACGGGCGTGGGCGGCCTGATCCACTTCTTCTCGATTGGCTACATGCACGGCGATGCCCGCCCGGTGCGCTACTTCGCCTACCTGAACCTGTTCATTGTCGCCATGCTCTTCCTGATTATGGGCGACAACATGCTGCTGCTGTTCCTCGGCTGGGAAGGCGTGGGCCTGTGCTCGTTCCTGCTGATCAGCCACTGGTTCGACCGGAAGAGCGTGCCGCCCGGCATTGTGCCTTCGGAAGCGGCGGTGAAGGCGTTTGTTGCCAACCGCGTTGGCGACGCCGGCATGCTGCTGGCCATGATGGCGATTTTCGCCACCTTTGGCACGCTGACCTTCTACAACCAGGCGGGCGGCGTTGGCGGCTACCTTGAGGGCGCCGAGCAAGCGCGCGCACAGGTGGTGAATGTTGGCATCTTTGGCGCGATGAGCATGGTGACGCTGATCACCTTCCTGATGCTGATTGGTGTGACTGGCAAGTCGGCGCAGATCCCGCTGTTTGTGTGGCTGCCCGACGCAATGGCCGGCCCTACGCCGGTTTCGGCGCTCATTCACGCCGCCACCATGGTCACCTCGGGCGTCTACCTGATTGCGCGCAACCACACACTGTTCGAGGCCAGCAATGGCGTGAATGGCTGGGTGGCGGGCATTGGCGTGCTGACGGCTTTGCTGGCGGCCACGGCGGCAGTGACGCAGTGGGATATCAAGCGCGTGCTGGCCTACTCAACCGTTTCGCAGCTGGGCTATATGGTCGCGGCGGTGGGCATGGGCGCGTATGTCGCCGGTATGTTCCATCTGCTCACGCACGGCGTGTTCAAGGCGCTTCTGTTCCTGGGCTCGGCCTCGATCATCCACGGCACGCACGAAACGCAGGACATGCGCCGCATGGGCGGCCTGCGCACGCGCATGCCAACCACCTTCTGGACCTATATGGTCGGCTCGCTGGCGCTGGCGGGTATTTTCCCCTTCGCTGGCTTCTGGAGCAAGGACGAGATCATTGCGCACGCCTTTGATGTTGGCAATCCCTTCGCTGGCGTGATCCTGATCCTCGCCTCGCTGATGACGGCCTTCTATATGGGCCGCCAGGTGGCGCTGGTCTTCTGGGGCAAGCCGCGCGACGACCACGCCGCGCACGCCCACGAAAGCACCGGCAGCATGAAGAATGTGCTGATCATCCTGGGCATTGGCGCGGCGATTGCCGGCGTGATGAACCTGCCAGGCCTCCACTGGCTTGAAACCTTCCTGCACCCGGTGCTGGGCGAAGAAGCCGCCCCCTACACGGTGGGCAAGGGCGTGCTGGCCACCGTGGTGACGCTGCTGGCCGGTGCCTCGATGTATGGCGGCTGGTACCTGTATGCGCGGGTGCTGGAAAGCAAGATCAAGCCAGCCAAGGAAGACCCGGGCTACTACTATGCCGGCGACATCTGGCGCGGCGCTGAGCTGGCCTGGGGCTTCGACTGGTTCTACAACCGGGTGCTGGTGCGCGGCTACCATATGATTGGCGGCTTCCTGGCGACTGTGTTCGACCAGCAGGGCATCGACAACACGCTGGTGGATGGCGTGGGGCGCGCCTTTGGCGGGCTGGCGGGCATCTTCCGGCGCGGCCAGACGGGCTACATCCGCAACTACGCCTGGGTGTTCTTTGTCGGCGTGGTCGTGCTGGTCGGGTATTTCGCGTTCGTGTAAGTTAGTAGGCAGTCCGCAGCCCGCAGTCCGCAGTTCACATTCGTGCTACTGCAAGCTGCAAACTGCCATCTGCCAACTGGGGACTGATGTGAATCAGCTAGGCTTTCCTCTGCTTTCGCTTGTGCTGTGGCTGCCGACGCTCGGTGCGCTGGCGCTGCTGTTTGTGCCGCGCGAAAGCATCGGCGCGCAGCGTATGGTGGCGCTCCTGTTTGCGCTGGCATCGCTGGCGGTGTCGCTGCCGCTGTACTTCCTGTTTGATGGCGCGCAGGGCTACCAGTTCGCCGAAAGCATGGCCTGGGTGCCGTCGTGGGGCATCGGCTACCGCATCTCAATCGATGGCGTGAGCCTGTGGCTGGTGTTGCTGACCACCTTCCTCACGCCGATCACGCTGATCTCGACCTGGGATTCGGTGCACAAGGATTTCCGCACCTTCCAACTGCTGCTGCTGCTGCTGGAAACCGGCATGCTCGGCGTGTTTGTGGCGCAGGATTTGTTCCTGTTCTACATCTTCTGGGAGTTCACGCTCATCCCGATGGCGCTGCTGATTGGCATCTGGGGCAGCAGCAATCGCGTGCGCGCGGCGGTGAAGTTCTTCCTGTACACCTTTGCCGGCTCGGTGTTTATGCTGCTGGGCATTATTGCCCTGTACCTGCTGCAACCCGCAGCGTCCCGCACCTTCGACATCGCTACCCTGCAGCAGAATGTTGCGAATGGCACGCTGAAGATCGACCCGACAGTTGGGCGGCTCTTGTTCGCCTCGTTCTTCCTGGCCTTTGCGATCAAGGTGCCGCTGTGGCCGTTCCACACCTGGCTGCCGCTGGCGCACACCGAAGCGCCAACCGCTGGCTCGGTGATCCTGGCCGGCGTGATGCTGAAGCTCGGCGGCTACGGCCTGATCCGCTTCAACCTGCAACTTTTCCCCGAAGCGTCGCGCTGGGCCGCGCCGGCGATTGGCGTGCTGGCCGTAATTGGCATTCTGTATGGCGCGATGGTTTCGTTTGCGCAGACCGACATGAAGAAGCTGGTGGCCTACTCGTCGGTGAGCCACCTGGGCTTTGTGGTGCTGGGCATCTTCGCGCTGAACCAGACCGGCATCTCGGGCGCGATCATCCAGATGATCAACCACGGCCTTTCGACCGGCGCGCTGTTCCTGGTCGTCGGTTATATCTACGAGCGGCGGCACACGCGCGAGATGGCGGCGTTTGGCGGGCTGTGGAAGGTGATGCCGATCTATAGCGGCCTCGCGCTGGCGATGGTGATGTCGTCGGTGGGCCTGCCGGGCCTGAACGGCTTCATTGGCGAATACACGATTATGCAGGGCGCCTACCTGTCGGATGCGCTCGGCGGCGGGTTTGTGGCCTTTGCGGTGATTGGCGTGATCTTCGCGGCAACCTACCTGCTGCGCATGTTCCGCCTGACCTTTATGGGCGACGTGACGAACCCGGAGAATGCTGCGCTGGCCGATATTACGCCGCGCGAGATCGCGCTGCTGGCGCTGCTGCTGGTGCCGATTGTGGCGATTGGCCTGTACCCGAACTTTATGTTTGCGCCAATGCAGCCGGCGGTTGAGCAGATCGCGCAGCACCTGACGGCAGTGGTCGCGGCAGTACGCTAAGCCAATTGAGAAGGTTTCCTTATGCCTCCTATTCAAATTCCCCCGATTGACCTTGGCGTGTCGCTCCAGCTGCTGATCGTGTTTGGCTGGGCCATGCTGCTGCTGCTGGTCGACCTGTTTGTGGGCGCGGGCAGCAAGCGCATCATTGGCTACCTGGCGCTGGCCGGCGTGGTGGTGGCGGCTGCGGCTGGCATTCCTTCCTGGGGCAGCAACGGCAGCACCTTTAATGGCATGCTGGTGCTCGACAACTTCGCGCTGGTGCTGAACTGGATCTTCCTGCTGAGCACTGCGATCACGATCATCATCTCGCTCGACTACCTGCCGCGCCAGGGCATCGAGCGCGGCGAGTACTACGCGCTGCTTCTGTTCGCGCTCGGCGGCATGATGCTGCTGGCGCAGGGCACCGACCTGATTGTGCTGTTCCTGGGCCTGGAGCTGCTGTCGATCACGCTGTATGTGCTGGCTGGCTTCGCCTACCCGCGCCTCGCCTCGGAAGAGGCGGCGATGAAGTACCTGCTGATCGGCGCGTTTGCGGCTGGCTTCCTGGTGTTTGGCATTGCGCTGCTGTATGGCGCGACCGGCACATCGAGCCTGGCGGGCATTGCCGAGAAGCTTGGCAGCGGGCTGGCCGCCGACGATGTGGCCTTTATGCTGGCTGGCGCGGCGCTGGTGATTATCGGCTTTGGCTACAAGATCTCGATGGCGCCCTTCCATATGTGGACGCCCGATGTCTATGAGGGTTCGCCGACGCCGGTGGCGGCGTTTATGTCGGTTGGCACCAAGGGCGCGGGCTTTGCCGCGCTGGCCCGGCTGCTGCTGGTGGGGCTTGGCTCGCAGTTCGCCACCTGGAGCATCATCCTGGCGCTGCTGGCCGCCGTGACCATGTTTGTGGGCAATATCTCGGCCGTTGCGCAGACGAATGTGAAGCGCATGCTGGCCTATTCGAGCATTGGCCACGCCGGCTACATCCTGATGGGCGTGCTGGCGGCGGGCGGCCCGGCCGGCGCAAATCGCGGCATCGAGGGCTTTCTGTTCTACCTGCTGGCCTACTCGCTGACCAACCTGGGCGCGTTTGCCGTGCTGATCGCGCTGGAGCAGCGCGGCGAGGCGGCCTGGAGCATGGACGATTTCGCGGGCCTGTGGTACCGCCGCCCGTTCCTGGCGGTGGCCATGGCGCTGTGTATGTTCTCGCTCGCGGGTGTGCCGCCAACGGCGGGCTTCTGGGGTAAGTTCTATGTCTTTGCGGCGGCGTGGGAGGCTGGCCTGCAGTGGCTGGCGATCGTCGGCGTGATCACTTCGGCGATTGCGGCATTCTTCTATCTGCGGATCATCGTGCAGATGTTTATGCGCGAGCCGGTGCGTGAAGTGACGCCCGCGCTGGATCGCACGCTGGCGATTGGCGTGGGCCTGGCCGCGCTGGGGGTGATTGTGTTTGGCATCATCCCGACGCCAGTGATCGACCTGGTGCAAAGCTCGGTGCTGGCGCTGGGGCGCTAAATCTCAGGGCAAAATGCTAAATGCTGAGTGTTGAGTTTCGGTTAACCCGCAACTCAACACTCAGCATTTAAAATTCAGAATTACTTGCTTCCCTTCGCGGTGTAAATCACCGTCCCCGTCCCGCCAAACTGCTTGGCGTCGAGCGCCCCCACCACCAGGCTGACATTGCCGTGGTCGTAGGCCTTCAGGAACAGGTTGTTCTGCAGGCCCGGCATGTTGCGCACTTCGGTCCAGCCGTTGGCGCTGCTGATCTGCTGGGTGTAGAAATCGACGACTTCCTGCAGCGACGCCGTGGAGTCGTAGACCTTCTGCTCAATCGTTTCCTGCTTGATCTGGTTCTGGGTCAGGGTCGTGGGCACCTGCGCCTGCCAGCCCTCAATAATCTTGTTGATCTGGTCGCTATCCGATTTCTCGAATGCCGTTGTATTGGGCGGTTCGGGAACCGTCACATCGCCCGAGCTACCGCCGCAGCCGGCCAGCACGAGCGCAAACAGCAGAAGAAACAGGGAAATCCGTCGCATACTTGCCCTTCCTTTAACGTGGGTTGTGTTCCGATAAACGGCGCTAGTGTACCATACAATCTGCGCGTCAGCGTGCACAGGAAAGACGCAGGGCCGGCGGCAATTGTTGCCCCGGCCCTGCTGCATGAATATAGCGAAGAGCAGATTAATTGAGCCATAGAGCGCACAGAGGCCACTGAGTTTGGTTGTACTGCTCGGTGATCTCGGTGTTCTCTGTGCCTCAACCGTTTGGCCCTCGCCGATAGTTCGTAGCTTGTAGTGCGTAATCCTGTGGCACGCCGCTGACACGCGCTACTGCGCCTGCTTTTTGCCCGGCAGGCGTTGTGCCGCCAGCAGCGCCGCAACCGCCACGCCGATCATAATCAGGTCGTGGGTGAGCAAGCCGCCCATCGAAACGCTGCCTGTGCCGGCGTTGCCCGCCAGCGCGCCGCCCAGCCCCGCGCCCAGCGCCACGCCCAGCACATTGCCAAGCTGCAGGGCGGCCGAGGCGCTGCCTTCCTGGCCGGGCTCAGCTGTTTCGAGCACCACCAGCTGCATGGTCGAAAAGGCCAGACCCATGCCGAGACCAGCCACGCCCCAGGCGACAATCGCCAGCGCGAATGGCACTGCCGGGGAAAGCGCAGCCGCCACGCCCGCAATGCCCACGCCGATCAGCACCAGGCCCGCGCTTGCGACCAGGCGGCGGCTCTGACGCGCGGCCAGGTGCGCCTGCACCCACGAGCCGGTGGTCCAGAAGATCGTGGCGGCAGTAAGTGCCAGGCCAGCCACCGAGGCGCTTTGGCCGCGCCCACTGGTGAGCGCCAGCGGCACAAACGAGTCGACGCCGAAAAAGGCCAGATTGAGCAAGCCCTGCGTGGCAATCGCGGCGGGCAGACCCGGCGCGAGGCGCAGGGTTCCCGCAGGCAGAAGCTGCAGCAAGGAAGGAATGCCAATTGCCAGCCCCGCCGCGCCAAGCGCGACTGCCAGCAGGGTGTTGGGTGTTGTCAGCGCGGCCAGCGCCATGCCCGCGCCCGCAGCCAGCATCACGGCAAGGCGGGCAGTGCGCCACTCGCGCGGGCGGTCGCTATTGCCGCCCAGCGGACGCAGACCCGGCAGCGCAAGGCCGGCGCCAAGCAGAATAAACGGCACCAGCCCGAGAAACACCCAGCGCCAGCCCAGCATATCGGCAATAAAGCCCGCCAGCGCCGGCCCGATCAGGCCGGGGATGACCCAGGCGCTGGCCGACATGGCGAGCATGCGCGGCTTGAGCGATTCGGGGTAGCCGCGCCCAATGCTGACATACGCCACCGACGAGATCACGCCCGAGCCGAAGCCCTGCACCGCGCGCCCGGCGATCACCACCAGCATCGAGGGCGCAAAGCCAACGATCAGCAAGCCCACCACAAACACGCCTGCCCCCAGCAGCAGCGGGCGCGCTGGCCCCTGCCGGTCGGCTTCTGCGCCGGCGATGGTAATGCCAACGAGGTTGGCGAGCATAAAGGCGCTGAAAGCCCAGCCATATAAATTCAAACCACCAAGATCGCGCACGGTGGCGGGCAGGGTCGTTGCCACTGCCAGCGCCTCAAAGGCCGCGCCCGAGATGACGAGCAGCAAGCCAAGCGTGATCTGCCAGTGTGCGCGATCCCAGACGCTGGGCGCAGCCGGCGCCGTGGCCGGCGAGTTTTGGGTAACGTCTTGCACCATTGCCTCTGCCTCTCCTGAACGGAAGATTTCGCATTATCTCAGATACTATACCCGCTTTCGGGCGCATATGGATCACCCGCAGGGCGGGCGGCGTGCTGATCGGATGGGCAGGGCGCAAAAACGCGGGCCAGGATTGCTCCCGGCCCGCGCTGTTGTTCTCGATAGCGAGCTTGCCTTACGGCACCATCACGTCGAAGTCGTCGGTGGCCGTCTTGCCGGCGTTATCGGTCACGGCCAGCTGCACCGTGTAGGTGCCGGCCTGTGGGAAGTATTTGTTGTAGTCGGCCGGGTCGATCGACACGTTGCCGTTCGAGTTTTCCTTGATGATCTGTCCCACCACGCTCTCGGCGCCAGCGGGGGCCTTGGTGATCGTCCACTTGTAGTCCTTGATGTCGCCGGCCGACTTGGTGGCGTCGAGCACCAGCGCCTGGCCCTGCGCCAGTGTCACATCGTCGGCGGCGGCGGCAAGCGCGCCGGCCACGTCGGTGACGGCGGTGGCGGCCTCGGGGCCGGTGATGGCGGTGGCGGCCTCGTTGATCATTGCGGCGTTGGTCGGGTCGGCCAGCGCGGTGCCGGCCTCGTTCAGGGTGCCAGCCACGTCAGTGGCGGTGCTGGGGTCGCTCACGGCGGTGGCGGCGTCATTCACCAGCGAGCCGGCCGTGGGGTCGCTCACGGCGGTGCCGGCCTGGTTGGCAGCATCGTTGACGGTTGTGGGTGTACCACCACACGCGCCGAGCAGCAGCGCGCCGCCCAGCATCGTGGTTGCAAGAAGTTTTCGCATCGCGTTCCTCCTAAATCCTCTGTGTGCCGGCTGAACCGGCGTGTCGCCAGAAACTATAGCAAGAAGGGGACCACGTCAGTGCGCGGCAGTTTGTGGTATCCTATGCGGGTTGGAAGGTTGGCAGGTTGCAGGTTTGAAAGTTGCAAGTTGCGGCCCAGAAACGCGGGATTACTACGCACAACGCGCTACAGCTAGACTCCCGCCAAATATTTATACATAAAGCCATGAAACACGAAACCAAAACATTTCCCAAACCAGAAATCATGAGCCCGGCCGGCTACTGGCCGCAACTGCGCGCCGCCATCGAGGCCGGCGCCGACGCGGTCTACTTTGGGCTGACGCACTTCACCGCCCGCGCCAAGGTCGGCTTCACGCTCGAAGAGCTGCCCGAGGTCTTTCGCACCCTGCATGCGCGTGGCGTGAAGGGCTATGTCACCTTTAACACGCTGGTGTTCGAGCACGAGCTTCCCGAGGCGGCGCGCGCGCTGGCTGGCATTGCCGCAGCCGGCACCGATGCGATTATTGTGCAGGATCTGGGTGTGGCGCGCCTGGCCCGCCAGATTGCGCCCGACCTCGAAATCCACGGCTCGACGCAGATGAGCATCACATCCGCCGAGGGCGTGGCGCTGGCGCAGCAGCAGGGCGTGACGCGGGTGGTGCTGGCGCGCGAGCTGTCGCTCGACGAGATCGGCGCGATCCGCAAGCAGACCGATTGCGAGCTGGAGATGTTTGTCCACGGCGCGCTGTGCGTTTCCTACTCGGGCCAGTGCTTCTCGTCCGAGGCGTGGGGCGGGCGCAGCGCCAACCGCGGCCAGTGCGCGCAGGCCTGCCGCCTGCCCTACGAGCTGTTTGTCGACGGCCAGCACCGCCCGCTGGGCGACGCGCGCTACCTGCTGTCGCCCGGCGACTTGTACGCGCTGCCGCTGGTGCCCGAAATCGTCCAGCTTGGCGTCTCGGCGCTGAAAATCGAGGGCCGCTACAAAGACGCGAACTACGTGGCGCTCACCACGGCTGCCTACCGCAAGGCCGTGGACGAAGCCTGGGCCGGGCGGCCGCTCAGCATCAGCCGCGCCGAAGAGTTGCAGCTTGAGCAAGTCTACTCGCGCGGGCTGGGTTCGTTCTTCGTCGGTGGCACCAACCACCAGACCGTCGTGCGCGGGCGCTCGCCGCGCCACCGGGGCGTGCTGGTGGGTCGCGTGGCGCGCGTGCTGGCCGACGCGATCATCATCGCGCCCGAGCCATCGGCCGAGGCCGCGCCGCTCAAGCCCGGCGATGGCCTGGTGTTCGACGCGGCCGGCTGGCGCAGCCCCGAAGAGCGCGAGGAAGGCGGGCATGTCTACGGGGTGCTGCCGGCGCGCGGCGGCCAGCTTGAGCTGCGCTTTGGCGCGGGCGCGATCTCCCCGGCGCGTATCCGCCCCGGCGACTGGGTCTGGCGCACGCACGACCCCGACCTCGACCGGGCGGCGCGGCCATTCACCGAGGCGGGCGCGCCGGTGGCGAAGCAGCCCGTGCGCGTGCGGGCGACGGCACACGCTGGCCAGCCTTTGGAGCTGGTGTGGGAGTTGGAAGAGAGGCCGGATGCGTGCGTAACGGTGTGCTCGGATGCCCCGCTGGTCGTGTCGCAGAATCGCCCGCTTGACGTTTCGTTCCTGCGCGAACAGCTTGGCCGCCTGGGTAACACGCCTTATGAGCTGGCCGAGCTGACACTTGACGTGCAGGGCAGCCCCTTCGCGCCCAGCTCGCTGCTCAACACCCTGCGCCGCGCCGCCGTGGAGCAGCTTCAAACAGTGCAAAGCCAGCCGCGCACTTCCGAGCTGCGCAATCCGCTCGACGCGCTGGCCGAGGTTTTGCCCGCGCCCGCCGTCGAAGTTCCCACGCCGCTCGCGCCGCAGCTGCACCTGCTGGTGCGCACGCCCGAGCAGCTTGAGGCCGCAATCGCGCTGCGCCCCGCCAGCATCACCCTCGATTATCTTGAGCTGTACGGCCTGCGCCCGGCGGTCGAGCGCGTGCAGGAAGCCGGCATCGAGGCGCGTGTGGCCAGCCCGCGCGTGCTCAAGCCCAGCGAGCAGCGCATTATTCGCTTCTTGCTCAAGCTCGGCTGCGCGATTGTGGTGCGCTCGGGCGGCCTGTTACACGCCCTGCGCGCCGAAGACGCGCCCGCGCTGATTGGCGATTTCAGCCTGAACGCGGCCAACACCCTTTCGGCCAATCTCCTGCTCGACATGGGCTTGGAGCGCATCACGCCCACGCACGATCTCAACGCCGCGCAGGTGGCCGACCTTGCCGCCGCGCTTGGGCCCGAGCGCGTGGAAGTGGTGGCCTACCAGCACCTGCCAGTCTTCCACACCGAGCACTGCGTGTTCTGCCGCTTCCTCTCGGATGGCACCAGCTACAAGGATTGCGGCCACCCCTGCGAGCAGCACCGCGTCGCGCTGCGCGACGTAAGCGGGCGCGCCCACCCGGTTATGGCCGATGTGGGCTGCCGCAACACGGTGTTTGGCGCGCAGGCCCAGGAAGCCAGCCGCCACCTCGACGCATGGCGCGCGGCGGGCGTGGCGCATTTCCGCCTGGAGTTTGTGCACGAAAGCGGCGAGCAGGTCACGCGCGTGGCCCGCGCCTTCCGCGACACGCTTGAGGGCCGCACAAGCAGCGCCGAGCTGAGCCGCCAGCTCCAGCGCGTTGCGCCGCAGGGCGTCACCGAGGGCAGCCTGTTCGTCCCCGCCGACCACATGGTCATTCCGCTGGTGTAATTTTCTGGCGCAAAGGCACGAAAAAGCACGGCATCGCGCGATGCCGTGCTTTTTCGTGCAAAGCCAAAAGCTGCTGACTTCTGAAACCTGCTCTTGCTAGCCGCGCAGCAGCGAGATCGCCAGCAGCGAGACCAGCAGCACAACCAGCAGGGCCAGGAACACATACATCAGCACGCGATCCCAGTTCAGGAAGCGCCAGTCGCCGGGCAAGGCGCGCTCGAAGCCATAGATGTGCATCCGAAACAAACCCTCGTCGTCGGGTGCGGGCTTGGCTGCCCTGGCGGGCTTGCCGTTTTTGGCTGGTGCAGGCGGTGGGGCGGGCGGCGGCACCGTGCCGAGGTCGAACAGCAGCTCGGTGACGGGAATGAATTTGATCACCACTTCGCTGAGCATAATGCGTGTATCGGCATTGGTGCTGCCCTGCGCCTTGCTGATCAGGCCGGCCAGCTCGGGCACCAGCTTCCACTCCGGCCGAACATCGCCAGCCATCTGCTCGTGGTAGATCGTGGTGAGCTTGCAGGTGCGCTGCAGCCATTTCTCGTCGATCAGCGGCAGGTCGTCGTTGCCTTCAAACGCTTCAGGGCGGCGGCGCCAGGTGGTGGTTTTGCGCTGAATCAGGCGGCCCACGCCGTCGCAGCGATCGCACTTAAGGCTGCCCGAGCCGGCGCATTCCGGGCAGGGCATCAGCGTCTCGGCCGGGCGCGCAACCGCCGTCGCGGCCTGGCTGCTGGTTGCATCGGCCTGGGCGTCGCCACGCCGACTGCTGGGCGTTTCGCGCTTCACCAGCACGCGCGCCGAGCCTTTGCAGCGCGGGCAGGTGATGCGGCCATTGCCGGTGCATACGTCGCACAGCAAAATGCGTGTCGAGCCAGGCAGCGTCAGCACAGTATCGCGCTCGGGCTGGAAGCCTTTGGGCGTTGGCAACTGCACGCCCCAGCGATCCTGCTCGCGCTCCAGCTGCGGCGGATGGGCCTGGTGGTCGGGCTCTTCGCTTGTTTGCACCGGCTCGCGCGTTTCGTACAGCACATTCAGGGTGTAGAAGTAGACGTTGTTGCTGGTGGCGCGGTGGAGAGCGGCCTGGCGGCCCAGCAGCGGCGTGCGAAACAGGCCAGACACACTCCACTTGTTGAGCAGCTCGGTGAGCACGTGCGCCTGTGACAGCGCCTCAGCGCGCTCGCGGGCCTTTTGCATCGGGCCTTTGATCAGGTCGGGGCCAAGCACTTTTTCAACCGGGTGCGGCTCGGCGGGCTTGGCTGGCACCGTCTGCGGCGCACCGGCGGGCGGGCTGAATCCTGGCACAACCAGCGGCATGGGCGCTGGCACGCCGCCAACCACCTGCGTCGGGCCGGTATGGCGGGCCAGCACCTGGTCGAGGTCGTCGATGGCGGCGCGCACGCTTGGGTAGCGCTTGGCCGGGTCAATCGCCAGCAGCGACTGCAGCACGCGGTCGACATCGGGCGGCAGGCCCTGCACGCCGCGCTCGCGCAGCTTGGGCGGCACGGTAAACGGCCCGCCAGTCTGGTCGGGCATGCCGGGCGTGTGATCCCAGGGCAGCGTGCCGCTCAGCATCTCGTAGAGCACCACGCCAATGCTGTAAATGTCGGACAGGTGCGTGACCGCGGTGGCCGAAGAGGCGTGCTCGGGCGAGAGGTAGCCCGGCGTGCCCATGACCTTGCTGGTGGTGGTCATGCCCGTGCGCCCCGACTCGCGCGCAATGCCGAAGTCGGTCAGCAGCACGCGCCCGGTCTGCTGCTCGACCAGAATATTGCCGGGCGAAATATCGCGGTGAATCACACCGTTCGCGTGCGCGTAGTCGAGCGCCACCCCAGCGTCGGTGAAAATGCGCATCGTGAGCTCGAGCGGCAGCGGGCGGCCGGGCTTCAGCAGGCTGCGCAGCGCCCCGCCCGTCACATATTCCATGATCGTATAGTAGAATGGCGGCTGGTAGCCGTGGTCGAAGATCTGGATGATATGGTCGTGGCGCAGGCGGCTGGTGATGCTGGCCTCGCGGCCAAAGCGGTCGACCCACTCGGGGTCTTGCGACATCAGCAGCTTGATCGCGCTCAGGCGGTTTTCCAGCGTCTGGTGGCGGCCAAGCCAGACCTCGCCGGTGCCGCCTTTGCCGATCTGGCGCTCAAGTTTGTAGTTGCCGATTCGCGTAGGAACGTTGGACATAGTGCTGCACTAAGCTCAAAACACGTGTGCGAATTCTGATTATACCATTGAATCGGCTGCCATAGGGTGTAGTACTTGCTGTTGTTTTGCTCTGGAGGAACCATGCAGCTTCCTGCCGAATTTTCGCGCACCATCACGCAGCTTTATGGCGAGCGCGGGCAGCGCTGGCTGGCCGAATTGCCGGCCCTGCTCGGCACGTTTGCGCAGCGCTGGGGGCTGGCGCTTGGCGCGCCCTTCACGCTTTCGTACAACTATGTCGCGCCCGCCACCCGCGCCGACGGCACGGCGGCGGTGCTGAAAGTGGGCGTGCCCAACCCCGAGCTGCTGAGCGAGATCGCCGCGCTGCGCCACTACGGCGGGCGCGGCATTGTGCGCCTGCTCGATGCCGACGCAGATGCGGGCGCGCTGCTGATCGAGCGGCTGGCGCCTGGCGTGCCGCTGGCGCAGCTTTCCAACGACGAGGAAGCCACTGCGCTCGCCGCCGGGGTCATGCGTGCGCTCTGGCAGCCCGCGCCCACCGAGCACGATTTCCCGACCGTGGCGCGCTGGGGGCAGGGCTTTGCGCGTATGCGGGCGCGCTTTGGCGGCGGCACTGGCCCGCTGCCGGCCGCGCTGGTTGGCCGCGCCGAGGCGCTGTTCGCGGAGTTGCTGGCGTCGGCCGGGCCGCCCACTCTGCTCCACGGCGACCTGCATCACGACAATATTCTCTCGGCGGGGCGCGCGCCCTGGCTGGCAATCGACCCGAAGGGCGTGGTTGGCGAGCCGGCCTTCGAGGTGGCGGCCTTTCTGCGCAACCCGCACGGGCGCGTGCTCCGCGCTGCGGACCCTGCGCGCCTGCTCGCCCGCCGCGTCGATATTTTCGCTGATGCGCTAGGAATTGAGCGAGCGCGG
This sequence comes from Kouleothrix sp. 19917, assembly GCF_057073505.1. Taxonomy (NCBI): domain Bacteria; kingdom Bacillati; phylum Chloroflexota; class Chloroflexia; order Chloroflexales; family Roseiflexaceae; genus Kouleothrix; species Kouleothrix sp. 19917. The sequence goes on along the minus strand of NZ_CP097099.1, from coordinate 4,349,902 downwards.
CTGCTGGCCTGGGGCTGTGCGCAAAACGTCCTCTCGGCCTGGTGGTCGATTGAGGATGGCGGCGATGGCTGGCAGGACGCGATTGCGATGGCGCAGATGATGAGTGACGGGGTGACGGGGTGACGGGGTGAACGTATTGCGAACCTGCAACTCTTTGCGCCCTCTGCGCTCTTTGCGGTTTATTCTTTTGCGCCCTTTGCGGTGAAATATCTGGTCGTCGGTCGTCAACCTGCAACATTCAAACCTGAAAACCTGCAACTCATGAGGACTTTGCATGCCCGAGAAAACCCTGCCCTTCAGCCGCGCGCAGCTTGAGGCAATCGCGGCCGACTTTCCCACGCCCTTCTACCTCTACGACGAGGCGGCCATCCGCGCAAACGCCCGCGCCCTGCTGCACGCCTTTCGCTGGAACCCCGGCTTTCGCGAGTACTTTGCGGTGAAAGCCACGCCAAACCCGTTCATCCTCAAGCTGCTGGCCGCCGAGGGTCTGGGCGCGGATTGCAGCTCGCTGCCCGAGCTACTGCTGGCCGAGCGCGCCGGCTTGCGCGGCGACGCAATCATGTTCACCTCGAACGACACGCCAATCGAGGAATTCCGGCTGGCGCGCGCGCTCGGCGCGGTGATCAATCTCGACGACATCGGGCATATTGCCTACCTCGCGGCGGGCGCGGGCCTGCCCGAGCCGCTGAGCTTCCGCTACAACCCGGGGGCGGAGCGCGCTGGCAACACCATCATCGGCCACCCCGAAGAAGCCAAGTTTGGGCTGACGCGCGCGCAGCTGTTTCGAGCCTACGCCGATGCACAGGCGCGTGGTGTGCGCCGCTTCGGGCTGCATGCCATGGTCGCCTCGAACGAGCTCGACCCGCAGTATTTTGTCGATACGGCGGCCATGCTGTTTGCGCTGGTGGGCGAGCTGCACGAACGGCTGGGCATCCGTTGCGTGTTCGTGAATATTGGTGGCGGCATTGGCATTCCCTACCGCCCCGAGCAGCAGCCGGTCGATCTGGCGCGCGTGTCGGCAGGCATTCGCGCGGCCTATGAGGCGATGATTGCCGCGCGCGGGCTGGCCCCGCTGGCGCTGCTGATGGAGTGCGGGCGCGTCGTTACCGGGCCGTATGGCTACCTCGTCACGCGCGTGCGGCACATGAAAGAAGGCTACAAGCGCTTTGTTGGCACCGATGCCTGCATGGCGAACCTGATGCGGCCGGGGATGTATGGCGCGTACCACCATGTCAGCGTGGTGGGGAAAGAAGATATTCCCGCTGATACGCTCTACGACGTGACCGGCTCGCTGTGCGAGAACAACGACAAGTTCGCAATCGACCGGGCGCTGCCGGCAGTGGCGGTGGGCGACCTGCTGGTGCTTCACGACGCGGGCGCGCACGGCCACGCCATGGGCTTCAACTACAACGGCAAATTGCGCTCGGCCGAGCTGCTGCTGCGCGCCGACGGCACCGTGCTGCCCATCCGCCGCGCCGAGACCGTCGAGGATTATTTCGCCACCCTGCCACTCGACCAGCTCGACGAATTCACCAGCTAAAGAAAGTACGAAGAACGTTTACCACCAAGACACCAAGACACCAAGGTCAGCATGAAGCTATAAAACCTTGGTGCCTTGGTGTCTTGGTGGTTAATTTTAAGCGTAAGGATGGCTAAATCATTCCGCGCAGGAGCAGCACGCGCCACGCGATCAGCACCAGCCCTAGGCTGCCGCTGATGCCAGCCGCGAAATAGTAGCCATACGCGGCCCAGCGGTTTGCGCTCACCAGCTGGCGCTCGCTGCGGTGGCTGATCAGAAAGGGCTGCTTGCCGTCGCGCGGGTGGCAGCGCAGCACCGGCTCGCCATTGCGCTCGCCCAGGTAGCCAAGCACATACACCTGCTGCCCGAGCGGCAGGCTGTGTTCGGTGCGCCAGCTGCGCCGCTCGCTATCGCCGAAGCTGGCGGTCATCACCTCGTAGCGCCGCTCGGTCTGCGCCATGTCGAGCGTGGCGTTTGGCGGCTCAACCTGCACGCGCCCGCTCGCGTCGCGCACCCAGAAGCTCGGCACGCGCTGGTCGTCGAAGTTCGTGCCGGTGTCGCGGCAAACCTGCCCATTCATGTCGCGGCTCTTTTTCACGTCAACAAAACGCGGTGGCCCCCATTCTTCCCAGGCGGTGGTGAGCGTGAAGGCCGCGCAGAGCTGCCCGCTGATCGGGCTGGTCAGCGAGTAGTTGTCGGCTTCGAGCACGCCCGTGATTTCGCAGCGCTGGCCGAGCGCGCCCTGCGCCCGCGCGATTGCGGGCAGGTCGGCGATGGGCGAGGTGGGCGTATCGGTGCTGGCGAGCATGCGATCTTCGCGGTTGGTTGCGAGCAGCGCGCATGCGATGCCCAGCAGCAGCAGCAGCGCGCCAGCGACAAACAGAACGATATCGAAGCGGGTCATGCAGTGTGCTCCATGCTAGCGGTTTTCGCACAGCATACGCCCGCCGGGGCGCGGCGACTGTGGCAGGATGCGCGCAAATCGGGAGCAGGAACGCGAACGCCGCCCCGCAGCAATGCGGGGCGGCGTCGAGGGTCGTTCTTGGGTGGGCCTACTGCGGCACAAATATGAGACCCTGCACCGTGGCGCGGTAGCGCGTGCCGTTCGCTTCGTCGGCAACCTTCACCGGGTCGCCAATAAAAGCTGGCGGCGCATTCTGGCTGGTGATCGCATCGGGGCCGTACTGCGGGTCGGTGCGCGCAACTTTGATAAACGTTTCCAGAAAGGCTGCCCGCACGTCCTGCCCGGTCGGCACGATGATCTCCTGGTCGCGCAGGGTGAACGTACCTTTCGGCACATACACGCGCTGCGGCGCAGCCGTTGGCGCTGCCTGCGCGCCGGGGATGTACTGCCCCACCAGCGCGCCCAGCTGGTCGGAGAACAGGTACACGCCCCCGCCGACGCAGCCGAGCACCAGCACCAGCACCAGCACCGACATCAGGCCGCGCAGAAAGCCGCCGCGTCGGCGCGGCTGCGCCACCGGAGGCTTCGCGGGCGTGGCAACGGGCGGTGCTGCGGCGGGCGTAGCCGAAGCAGCCGGCGCGGCCGGGCGCGCGGCGCTGGCTGCCGGCGGAGCCTGCACCTGCGGCTGGGGCGGCAGCACGCGCGTCGATTGCGCAACGCGCACCTGCGGCGGGGCGGCCGGCAAGGGGCGCAGCGCGGCGCGGAATTCCGCCACCGACTGAAAGCGATCTTCGGGCTTCATCTGCAGCGCCTTTTGCAGCGCCTCGGAAGTGCGCTTCGAGATCACAGGATTCAGGCCGTAGGCGGGCGGAAACGAGAAGGGCGGCTCGTCGCGCGGGTCGCGCCCGGTGATCATGTGGTGCAGCGTCGCCGCCAGCGCGTAGATGTCGGATGTGGGCGCGGCCAGGCCCTGGTACTGCTCGGGCGGCGCATAGCCGGGCGTGCCGATCTGCGTGCCGCGCTGGGCGCGCTGGAAGACCTTGGCAATGCCAAAGTCGATCAGCTTGACATTGCCATCCGGCTCGACCATGATGTTCGAAGGCTTCATATCGCGGAAGATGATCGGCTCGGGGCGCTGGTTGTGCAGGTAGTTCAGCACATCGCAGAGCTGGTCGGCCCAGGCCAGCACTTCGTCCTCGGGCAGCGCGCCGCGCTCGTGAATAATGTCTTCCATATCCTTGCCGCGCACAAAATCCATCACCAGATACTGGCGCTCTTCGTCCTTGAAGCTGGCGTAGATGCGCGGAATGCGCGGATGCGACAGCCGCTTGAGCAGCTGGGCTTCTTCGTTGAAGCGCTCGATTGCTTCCTTCTCCTCTTTCGGGTCGGTGAAGCGGTCGAGCATTTCCTTTACGGCATACACCGGGTCGCCATGCGGCTGACCGTTTGTGTCGGCCGCAACCGCCTGGTAGACCGCGCCCTGCCCGCCTTCCTTGATCACCTTCGTAATTTTGAACGACAGCGGGCCGTCGTTGTTCAAAATCACGTCGGACTGGCAGTGCATGCAGAATTTCGCCCGCGGCGGGTTGGGCTTATGGCAAATTGGGCAGAGGATTTGCTGCACCTCGGCCATGGGTTTCCTCGTGGGCGGCGGCATAACGCTCGCCATAGTCATTCTCCTGCGGTAGCGTAGCATATGGCTGCTGAATCGGCAAGCCGACCGGCACCGCTGTGTCGTTGCTAGAATGTACGCTGAAGCAGTGGCTGAAGTTGCATGCCTATGCCCCGGCCGCTGGCACCTTGTCGATGCCGCGGAACACCTGCTGCCCCAGCGAGCGCGCCAGCTCGACCATGCCGTCGGCACCGGCGGATGGCCCGCCAATGCGCAAACAGGCGTCGCAGCGCGTGGCGATGGCGTGCGCAACCGGGTGGAAAATTTCGTTGAAGATTGCGTCGCCGTGGTGGCCGCCAGCGGTTTCGATCAGCGGCAGCGCGAACCACTCGCCCAGCACGGGGATGTGCCCGGCGCGGAAGAGTGCGAGCGCGGCCTGGTTCATGGCCGCGACATTGGCGGCGATCAGGGTCGGGTCGTCGTTGGTGCCCGAGCGGTATGGCCCGGCAACCAGGATCATCAGTGGTGACTGGCTCATTAATAATTTCCTTTCAGAATGGGTAAAACAGCAACCACGAAGACACGAAATAGCCAAGCGTGATGCATTTGAGCCACAGAGTACACAGAGATCACTGAGTCGGGAACTAAAACTCGGTGTCCTCTGTGCGCTCTGTGGCCTGGTCGTTTCTGTCGTGCCGCCAAGAAAAGAGTGTAGCAGCAGCGCAATCGGCAGCAAACCGCCGCAGGAATGATATTGCCCGCGCCCGCGCAGTTCTGCTACACTTGCGCAATGAGCCTGCGCACCCGCATCTACATCAGCGTGGCGATCGGCCTCGCCATCCTGCTCATTCGCCTCCTGCCGATTGCGCGCTTCGGCAACGACACCGCGTGGCCGCATTGCTATGCCCGCGAGGTGCTGGCCGGGCGCGACCCCTACGGGCCGGTTTGCCAGTACTATGAGCCGGGAACGGGCCGGCTCTACCCAGCCAACCCGCTCACCACTGCCGTGCTGCTGCTGCCCTTCGCGCCCCTTTCGCAGGCGCACACCGCCGCGCTGGTGGCGGCGCTGAGCGGCGGGCTGGCGGCGTTTGGCCTGCTGCGCGGCGGGGCACCGTGGCGCTTGCTGGCGCTGGCCTCCGCGCCGGCCGTGTATGCGCTGTGGTTCGCGCAATGGGCGGTGCTGCTGCTGGCGGTGGCATTTCTGCCCGCGCTGCTGCCGCTCACGCTGGCGAAGCCGCACATTGGCCTGCCCGTCGCGCTCACCCGCCTGACCTGGCGGCGCGCGCTGGCCTGCGCGGCCTTTGTGCTGCTTTCGCTGCTGTTCCTGCCCGACTGGCCGTGGCGCTGGCTGGCGCAGGTGGGCGGCTTCAATGGCTTTGTGCCGCTGCTGACAGTGCCGGGCGCGCTGCTCGTGCTGGCGCTCGTGCGCTGGCGCGACCCCGACGCGCGCTTTTTGCTGCTGTGTGCGCTTGTGCCGCAGCGCGCCCTCTACGACGCGCCGATTCTGGCGGCGGCGCTGCGCACCCGAACCGAGATGCTGGTGTGGGCTGGTGCGAGCTGGCTCTACTGGCCGCTGCTCCTCTGGCTGGGCGATACTCAGCCGCATGTCGCGCTTGCCGTCGTTGTGACGGCCTACCTGCCCCTGCTGGCGCTGCTGCTCTGGCGGCGGGAAGGGTTGCAGGTTTGAACGTTGCAGGTTTGAACGTTGCGGGTCGCAAGTTCCAGCCCGGACGCGCGAACCTTCCAACCTGAGACCTGCCAACCTGTTAACCCCTCGCGCACTTTGCGGTTTTATTTTCTCCCTCACGAGTCTGCGCTGCCTGATATCACGCGCAGCTTCCTATCATCCTCGCATAATCTCCCTGTGAATGGCGTATATGGGCGTGCCGCGCCGCGCCGCGCTACACTGTAACTTGTCAAGGCCGCCAGGCGTCAGGAATAGCGTTCACAGAATCCGCTGGCTTCTTCTCCCCTGGTGGTTTTGAAACAACTTTCTCCATACAGTTTGCTCTACGAAAGGGGTTTTTCCGCGATGAAGCGTGTTTTATGGATAGGTTTGATTCTTCTTCTCGCCCTGCTGCCGGCTGCGGCGGCGGGCGCGCAAGCGCGTCAGCGCTGCTTCCCCGAAACCGGCCATTGCGTGTCGGGCGCGCTGCTCGAATACTGGGAGCGCAATGGCGGGCTGGCCGTTTTTGGCTACCCAATCAGCGACGAGCTACCAAACGAAACGGTGGAAGGAACGTGGGTCGGCCACACGCAGTGGTTCGAGCGCGACCGGCTGGAGCTGCACAGCGAAGGCGTATTGGCCGGGCGCATGGGCGCGCGCGTGCTGGAATTGCAGGGCCGCTCGTGGTTCGATTTCCCGCCCTTTGCGGGTGGCTTGCCCGCTGGCTGCGTGTACTTCGACCAGACGCGCCACAGCGTGTGCCAGCCGTTCCTGGGCTACTGGCAGCGCAATGGCGGGCTTGAGCGCTTTGGCTACCCGCTGAGCGAGCCAATGACCGAGACGATTGGCGGCTGGACGGGCACGGTGCAGTATTTCGAACGACGACGGCTGGAGCACCACACCGAGCTGCGCGGCACGCCGCATGAGGTGCTGCTGGGCCGGCTTGGGGCAGATGTGTATGCGGCTGCGCCGCCGCAGCTCTGCGTCACAGCGATTGAGCCAGTATTGCGCCCTTCGCTCGAGCAGGCAGCGGGCCTGATCGAAAACCTGGGCTGCCCCGCGCAGGCGCTCGTCAATGTGCCGGCGGCCTTCCAGCCCTACGACAACGGCCGCATGATCTGGGCAGACCTGGGCGCGGGCGGCAAGAAAATCTACAGCATCTACAACTCGCCGGTTGCGCCGGGCCGCCCGCTAACCTTCCAGGTGAACGACGACACCTGGACCGAAGCTGAGCCGGCTGAGTATGGCCTGACGCCGCCAGCCGGGCATGTTGCGCCGGTGCGGGGCTTTGGCAAGCTGTGGGTCAGCAACAAGTTTGTGCGCGAGGCGCTGGGCTGGCCGCTCGCGCCCGAGCAGGGCGGCAGCGCGGTGGTGCAGCAGTTCAGCAGCGGCGCGACGGTGCTGTGGATGCCGGGCGATAGCGCCGTATATGTACTCGACACGCGCCCCGGCAACACGCGCGCGCTCAGCTTCCGCTAAACGAGCGGCAGCATCAGGGCCGAAGGATGCTCGGCATCGTGGAAGATCGTCTGGTCGGCGGCGCGCATGGCCGTGCCGCTGACCAGCGGCTCCCCGGTGCCGAGATTGCGATTCCAGCGCGGGTGCGCGCCACTCGCCACATGCAAACGAATGCGGTGGCCGCGCCGAAAGCGCACTGCTGTGTTCCACATGTCGATCTCGATGCGCAGGCTGCCGTCGGGCTGGGGTGCGCCGCTGCCGGGCACCAGGCGCAGCAAGCCCTCGCAGAGGTTGACCGAGCGCCCGTCGGGATGCACATCGCACAGCCGCCCGAGGAAATCGGTGTGGGGCAGGCTGGAACGCACATACAGCACCAGCCGCACCGGGCCAATCACATCCACGTCGCGGTCGAGCGGGGCGCTGGTGTAGCACAGCACATCGGCACGCGCTTCCAGCGGGCGCTGATCCTGTGGGCCGTTTATCGGGCTGTTCAGGCGCGCCCCGCCAATCACGGGCGTGGGGTCGCTTGGGTCGTAGCGAAAGCGGTCGGGCAGGGCGTCGGCGGGCTGCTCGCGGCCCAGCGCAAAGCCACCGTGCAGGAAAAAGGGCGTGATCTGCGCGGGCGGCGGCCAGGCCGGGTATTCGCGCCATTCGTCTGCGCCCATCTGGAACACGCGCACTGGTTCCCTCGCTTCGGGCGGCGCATCTTTCAGGTGCCGGTCGAACCAGCGCAGGCCGCCGCGCAATGCCTCCAGCACCATCTCGTCGTCGGCATGAATCCACGGCCCGATCGTCAGGAAGGGCGCGCGCCCAGCCGCCACCTGCGCGCTGTAGTCGGCCAGCATCTCGCGCTGAATGAGGTCGTACCAGCCGCCAAAGAAATGCATCGGCACGGCCACGTTCGGCACCTTCGCGGTGTGGTCGCGCTGCTGCCAGTAGGGCGCGTGCAGGTCGGTGTGGCGCAGCCAATCCTGGTAGAACCCGACGCTATGCCCAACTACCTGCGCGTCGGCCGCGCCCAGCGGCAGTTGCCGAAAACCGCGCTCCAGCCGTTTTTCCATGCCCGCAACGGCGAGGAACAGCGCAGGCCACGAGGGCGTGGGGTTTTCGGGAGTGCTCTGCGTTTCGGTGATGCCCACCCAGGTCAGCAGCGTGTCGAGGCCAAACGCGCCATCCATGTGCGTGAGCGAGCCAAGCTGCGCGCCTGTGACCATGGGCACCATAGCCTGAAGCTCGGGCGGCGCGGCGGCGGCAAGCGCCCACTGGACATAGCCCAGGTAGCTCGGCCCCCATGTGCCCAGCCGCCCATCAAACCAGCGCTGCGCCCGCAGCCATTCGAGTGTCGCCATGCCGTCGGCGGCCTCGTCCACCAGCGGCTCGAAGGTGCCGCCCGAGCCAAAGCGCCCACGCGTGAGCTGAACGACCACATGGTAGCCGCGCTCGGCCATGCGCTGCGCCAGCAGGCCCCAGATCATCCCCGCAATGCCGGCCTCGGCCCATTTCCCGTAGGGCGAGCGGATCAAAATCGTTGGGAAGGCACCCGGCCCGCGTGGCGCGTAGTGGTCGGCGGTCAGCGTCACGCCATCGCCCACCGGCACCGGGATGTTGCGCTGGGCGCGCACAGCATTCTGCGCTGGCGGCAATTTCAGCACGCGCGACCAGATGCGCTGGCGCACGGCTGGCACGCCCAGCGCGGCGGCAATACCCAACCCGGCGGCCCCGGCCAACAGGCGTTTCCGCGCCATATGCTCCTCGCTTTCGTTTGCGGCGATGCGGGGATTATACGCGATTCCGCCGCATCCGTGCGCCCGCCTCGCGGGCTTGAAGTGCAACACACCAAGCCCCGTTCACGGGGCGTCGCTCAGTAGCGCGGTGGCTTGAGCCCCGCGCGGCCCACGCCGAAGCGCCCGCACCCGCGCTGATCCGTGCTATACTGCCCGGCGGTTCACACAGCAAGTAGATGGATAGCATGACAAGTAATTGGCCGGAAACACTGGAAATAACGCTCGACGGCATTGCGCAGGGCGGCGAGGGCGTGGGCCGCTGGAACGAGCGCGTGGTTTTTGCGGGCGGCGGCCTGCCCGGCGAGCGCGTGCAGGTGCGCCTGAGCGAGCGCCACGACAGCTACGCGCGCGGCACGGTCACCGAGGTGCTCGAAGTTGCGCCAGAGCGCGTCGAGCCGCGTTTGCCCGGCGCAGATCATATTCCGTGGCAGCATATCGACTACGCGGCGCAGCTGCGTTTCAAGCAGCAAATCGTGGCCGACCAGCTAGCGAAAATTGGCGGCATGCCCGACCTGCCGGTGGCCGAAACCCTGCCCGCGCCCGAACCATGGGCCTACCGCAACAGCGCGCGCCTGCACGGCGCGGGCAACGCGCTAGGCTACTACGCCGCCGACTCGCGCGACCTCCAGCCGATCGAGAGCGACCGGCTGCTGCTGCCGGTGCTGAACGAGGCGCTGGCGGCCCTGCGCGCCGTGCTGCGCGACGACGCCCCGGCCGAGCTGGTGCTGCGCGCAAGCGAAACGCATGGCTATGCGCTCGCGGCGCTGCGGCCGGCCGCCAACACCAACCCGCTGCTGCTGGTGCAGCGCTGGCGCGCAAACTGCCCCGCGCTGGCAGGCGTTACGGTGCGCGCGCCCGGCCAGCCCGACTTGCCACTCGGCGCGGCCAACCTGATCGAAGAATTGGGCGAGATCAACTTCCAGCTGCGGCCCGGCACCTTTTTTCAGGTGAATCGCGCCTCGGCTGAGCGCTTGCTGGCGCTGGCAAGCCAGGGCCTGGCGCTTACGGGCGAAGAGCGCACGCTCGACCTGTACTGCGGCGCGGGCGCGTTTGCCCTGCCGCTGGCGGCGCACGCTCGCGAGGTGGTTGGCATCGAGGAGTTTGCCGGCGCAGTCGAAGATGGCCGCGCCAGCGCCGAGCTGAATGGCGTGGCGAATGTCCAGTTTCTGGCCGGGCGCGTCGAGGCTATGCTGGCGCTGGCCGATGGCCCAGCCGACGCGGTGGTGCTCGACCCGCCCCGGCGCGGCTGCCACCCGCAGGCAATCGCGGAGCTGCTGCGGCTCGCGCCTGCGCGAATTGTGTATGTGTCGTGCCAGCCGGCCACCCTCGCCCGCGACCTGAAGCTGCTGGCCGAAGGCGGCTATGCAATCACAGGCGTGCAGCCGGTCGATCTGTTCCCGCAAACCGCGCACATCGAGTGCGTGACAGTGCTGACGCGCTAAGGCGCAGGAGTCAGTCGTCAGGCTTCAGAAGTCAGGCATACCAAAGGCGCCGAGCAAACATCGCTCGGCGCCTTTCGTGCATCTTTGCAGCGGCTATTGTATCCTTTTGCTGGGCATTACACGCGTTTGTGAACAACGTCGTAGCGCAGCAAGATGTTGTTGGAGCCTTCCCACCTGCGGGTGCCGATGAGCCGCAGCGATGTGGCTGCCTTGCCCACGAAAACCGGGACACCCTGCCCTAAAACACGATTGCCAATCAGCAAATGGATCTCATCGATCAGGTCGTGTGCCAGCAGATCGTTCCAGAGCGTGCTGCTGCCAGTGATCAAAATATCTTTGCCCTGCTGGCGCTTGAGCTCGGCAAGCTGCTCGTAGATGTCTTGCCGCCCGATAATGGTTACATTCTGCCATTTCCCCGTCAACGTATCCGAGACGACGATGCCCTGAATGGACTTGCCCGCCTGGGAAAGATCACGTTGCGCGTCGGTCCACTCTTCCGAGGAAGGATTATCAGCGACTTTGGGCCAGAAACTCTGGAAAAGCTCGAAGGAAACGCGGCCCATGAGATGTATGTCGGCGGTACCTAGCAGTTCGGTATTATACGAATCGAAGACATCGCCCATCATTGGGAACATGACCGTAACATCATTCCCGAGACCGGTGTGATAGCCATCGAGGGAGATGACGTTGTAGACAATGATTTTGCGCATAACCGTTCCCGTTGAAAGAGTCAAGATCTCGCCTTTCGGGCGCGCGATGCCGCTATGCACTCAGCGCGCCTTCCAACGCCTATCTCCCATCCCCCGTGCCCCGCTCGGCAGGCGCTAGCGCCCCGAGGCTGGCAGCTTGAAGCTCATCACCCGGCTGTTGCCCCGGTCGACGACATAGACATTTCCGTTGGGCGCGACAGCCACGCCACTCGGCAGCGTGATCGACGCAAAGTCGTTGCCCTTGCCGCCCCAGCGCAACAATGCGTCGCCGGCGGTGGTGGTGTACAGCAGCTGGTTGCGGCCTGGCACGCTTACAAACACCTGCCCGTTCGCGCCCACCGCAATAAACGGGTCGTCGTAGGTGCTGGGCTGCCAGCCCTGCACGCGCCACGTCGCCGTGGGCGTCGGGCTGATTGTGCCGTTTTCGCCCTTGCCGAAGACCTGCACGCGGCCATTCCAGGTGTCGGCCACATACACATCGCCCTGCGCATCGACCGCCACGCCAATCGGCTCGTTGAACGCGCCCGGCTCGTTGCCGGCGTGGCCCCACTGGAACAGGAACTTGCCCTCGCTGTCGGTCACCACAATGCGCTTGTTGCCGGTGTCGGCCACATACACATTGCCCTGCGCGTCTACCGCAATGCCACGCGGGCCATAGAAGCCGAGCGGCGCGGCATTATTCCCCGCCTCGGTGCCGTCGGTCATCATTGCGCTGCGGCCATTGCCGATGTCGTTGCCGGTGCCCCAGCTCTTCACAAATGTGCCGGTCGAGTCGAACTTGACCACGCGCGCATTCCAGGTGTCGGCCACGTACATATTGCCCTGCGCGTCGGCTGCAACGCCGTGCGGCTCGTTGAACTGGCCCTCGCCACTGCCGAGCGAACCGACCGCAAACTTGGGCTCGCCCTGCGCGTCGAATACCTGAATGCGGTGGTTGCCAGTGTCGGCCACATACACATTGCCCTGCGGGTCGATCGCCAGGCCACGTGGGTCGGCAAATTGCCCTTCGCCATTACCCGGGCTGCCAAACACCTGCTCGGACACCAGCTTCACCGTTTCGCTGCTGGTGCCGGTGCCGCCAGTTGCCTCGCCGCTCGCCACCAGGTCTTTGCGCACCCAGACTTCCATCTCGCGGCCATACACCTGCAGCGGGTCGGGCAGCTCACGGTAGAGCAGGTAGTTCTTCACCGTGTTCCAGTTTTCCGGCTGGAAGGGCCACACCAGCGGCGCATACACCGGCGCGTAGGAGAAGCCATCGACATTCAGGTTCTTGCATTGTGGGTCGGCCTTGGCGTTGGCCACGGTGGCGCTGCTGTAGTAGAAGCGCTTGTAGCCAGGCTGGCTGGGGTCGCAGCCGCTCAGGTCGCCTTCGGGGAAATACCAGTTCAGCTTGGAGCTATATTTTTTGACATAATTTTCTTCCAGGGCCTGCCGCGTCATCTCGGTGATGTGCGGCACGTACGCCAGCACCACTGGCGCGAATTCTTTCTCGCCGTCGGGCTGGTTGCGATCCACCGGCACCTGGAAGGAGTCGGCAGTAGCGTTCTGGAAGAAATCGGCCTTGCGGCTTTCGATGCGCTGGAAATCGCGCAGATACCACTGGTACGGCCAGGCCAGGCTGCCTTCGCCGCCCGCGTCGCCCGAGTCCATAATCACCGGCATGGTGTGGCCGCCGGTCGGGTCCTCGGCGTTGCGCTGGTTGCGCGTCTGGTTGATCGCCAGGGTGCGAATGTCGTTCACAATCAGCGGCACGTCGGGCGGGCTTTGCACATAGATCAGCATCTCGATCGGCGTGTCGGGGTGGTCGTACACCACCATCCAGCTTGCGCGCACACTATAGGCCGTCAGTAAGCCGAAAATCGTCAGCGCGCAGATCGTAAGCGTGGCGCGGCCCCCCAGGTGCTGCCCAATCGTCAGCAGGCCAAAGATCAGCAAGCCGGCAATCAGCAATGGCACCAGCGCCTGGAGCATCGCCGCCTGGCCGGCCTGGCCCTCGCCCGCCGAGGAGAAGCGCCACAGCGCCACGCCAATCGCCACCAGCGCCAGCGTCAGCGCGATCGGGATCAGGCCAGCGCGCCGGTCGGGCAGGTCGCGCCACTCCACCGAGTCGATCAGGCGGCCAATCGCCCATGCGGCCAGCAGGTTGCCGGGCAGAGCGATGTGTGTGAGCAGCCAGGGCATTTTTTCGCCGGCCCACGAGAAGGCCACCAGCGCGCCAACGAACCAGAAGGCCAGAAACAGTGGGAACAGCGGTGCGGGCGCGAATGCGGGCCTGGGCGCAACCGCCACGGCTTCCGGCAGCGGGGCGTGTTCGGTGCCATTCAGCTCGGTTTCGGCCAGCTCGGTGGTTGCGCCGTCGGCAACTGCTTCACTTTCGGGCAGCACCAGCGCGGCAGGCTCGGCAAGGGGCTGCGGGCCGCGCCACCAGCCGCTGATCACCAGATACACCACCAGACCCGTTAGCGCCGCGCTGATCAGCACGCCCACGCCGCCAAACAGCCCAGCCGCGTAGATCAGCAGCGCGCCCACAACAATCCACGCCAGCGCAGCAATGCGCGCCCGGCCCCAGGCCAGCAGCACCGAGGCCGCGCCAACCGCGCCAAGCAGCGCAATCGGTTCGTACACCGGCAGCAGCATCAGGTAGTAGTACCAGGGCTGCTTGCCGCGCGCGTATTCGTGCTGCGAGCCAAGCCAGTAGGCCAGGCCCTGGTATAAGCCATCCAGCACGCCGCGCAGGTCGGTGAAGAAGTTGCTGAACAACAGCACGAAAATGCCGACCAGAATGCCCAGCGCCGTCCACAGCACCGATCGCTCGTCGCGCCACAGCGCCAGCAGGCGCGTGCTCACGGTCGGCTCAGAATCCCAGATGCGCATGGAGAGCAGGCCCACGGCGAGAACCGTGCTAAACAGCAGGCCCAGACCGCCGCCGCGCAGGTTCGCGGTGATCTGCGGGTTGAGCGCAGTGAGCGCGAGCGTCACCGCCAGCGCCACGCCCAGGCCAATCATCAGCGTGCGGCGCGGCAGGCGCTCAGCGCCAACGCGAATGAGCAGGAAAGAGCCAAACAGGAAGAACAGAATGTAATACAGCTCGTGCGTCGCCATCGCCAGCGCCGTCGCCGCCGCCGTGAGGTAGAGGTAGCGTGGCCGCCCGCTGTCGATATAGCGGAACATGCCAATCACCATCCAGAATGCCCACAGGACGATCAGTGCGTCGTGGCGCGAAAAGCGCGTGAAGTAGAGCAGCGACGGCGCGAATGTCAGCAGCGCGGCGGCGACCAGCGTGCCGGTGCGGCCAAAGTAGGGGCGCAGCATCCACGCCGACACAGTCAGCAGAATGCCGGCCAGCGCTTCGGGCAGGCGCGCCTGGGCTTCGCCATCGCCAAACAGAAAGAACGAGATCAGCGTGAGGACGTAGTAGGCCGGCCCGTGGTACACCGGGTCGTAGCAGTAGCTCGGGGCGGTGCGCTGGCCCGCGCAGTTGAAACCCGTCGCGCCGGTATAGTAGCGCCAGCTCGTCCAGCTCGTCACCGATTCGTCGTGGTGCATGGCCATATGGTCCAGCGCCCACAGGTGTGCAACGATGCTCAGCACCACCAGCAGACCAAAGGCCAGCACTTCGAGGTTCAGCCACGAAAAATCAAGCGCCCGGTCGAGCAAGCGCGGCGCGCGGTAATCACGGGTTTCGCGGGGGATGGCGGCCATAGCGTCCTCAAATAGAAGAATTTTATTTCTGGATTGTGCCAGTGCCCAGGCCCATTTCGTCGCCAAGCTCAGGCCGCACCGCCACCACAAAATCCGTCGAGCCGAGCGGCGCAGGCAGGCGGCGGAACAGCATGTACTGCCAGAACTCGCTGGCCGTCTTGCCGTCGAGCGGCGTGCGCAGCAGGCGCATCAGCAGCGAGGAGTTGGGCTGCACTTCGGCGGTGGTCCAATCCTGCGGCAGGCGATACAGCTCATACTCGGGGTTCCACCAGCGCAACGGGTAGCGCTGGATGCGGAAGCCTTGCAGCGCCTGTAGATTCTGCGAATTATTGTCGATATTTTCCTGCAGCATCAGCACGGCCATCACGTCGTCGCCGGGCGCGGGCAGGCTGGGCGACTGGCGCTCGGCCTGCTTGAAGTTGCGCATATACCACTGCCAGACGGTTTCGTTGTCGTACCAGATTTTGAGCTTGCCGCTGCGTCGCGTGGCCGCGTCGTCGAGCGCGCGCACCACCCGCGACACGTCGGGCGAGGTTTGCACGAAGATCATCAGCTCGCGCGCATCGTCGCCATAGCGGTAGCTTAGCTGGTAGGCGTTGCGCGTCGCAGCGACCGTGCCAAACAGGGTCAGCGCCAGCGCCAGCGCGCCCACCGCCCAGTGCCAGCCGCGCAGCAGCCCGCCAAACAGCGTCAGCACGCCAACCAGCAGCAGCGCGCCGGGGAAGATATATGGCGCAATCGCTTGCTGGGCCTCGGCCCCGCTGACAATCGCCACCATCAGGAAGAACAAGACGCCGATCACGCCAAACAGCGCCAGGTAGAGCCGTAGCGCGCCATCCCACATGGGCGGCTTAACGGCATGCATGCGCAGCGGCTCCGCGCCGTTGGCGGCATCGTCGGGCTGGAGGGTCAGCGGGAAGGCGCGCCGCTGCCACCAGCGCAGCACGCGCGCAAATGCCCACGCGCCCAGCAGCACCAGCGGCAGCGCAACATGCACCGTCAGCCACGGCATTTTTTCGCCCGCCCACGAGTACAGCGCAAAAGTCGTGAGCGCCCACCAACTCAGCAGCAGCGGCATCGCAATCGACCAGTCGAGCACGCCGGGCGTCCAGGTTGCGCGGCGCAAACGCCGCACTGCCATGCCAACGGTGAAGAGCAGACCCAGCCCACCCCAGAGCAGCAGCAGCGGCTCGTACACAACCAGTTGCACGAGGTAGTAGTAGTTCGGCTGGCTGCCGCGCTGCACGCCATGTTGCGCCAGCCAGTACAGCAGCGAACCGGTTGCGCCGCTGACCACGCCCGAGGGCCGGCCAAAAAACGCGGTGAATAAGAGCGTGTACGGCACCAGAAAGGTTGCCAGCGCCACCCACACCCGCCGATCCTGGCCCAGGCTGGCGGCAACGTCCACAAAATCGTCGCTGTTGGCGCGCGCGCGCTGCCAGGGCGTCAGGCCATCGCGCCCTTTTTGCCGGCCAATCAGCCAGTACAGCGCAGCCATGCCGCCCAGCGCCACCACTATTCCCAGCAGAATGGCGGGGTGGCCGAAGAACTGGCCGAGCTTCACGAAATAGATCGGCAGGTTGTCGTCGTACTGGTTGCGCACGCACAGCGCGTAGTCGTTGTCGGCGGTTGCCAGCGGCGCCCAGCCGAAGATCGGGCCGGGCGTGAACAGCATCGGGTTATCGGGCGGCAAGGGCTGGCCCGCCGTCGGGCAGACATATGGGCCATTCGCGCGGCCTGCGCTTTCACCCGCGCCCGCGAGTGGCTTGCCGGGCAGCACAAACACCAGCGCCACCACCAGCACCCCAACAATCCCGCCAATCACCAGGCCCGGCCGCCACAGCCGCCACAGCAGCACCAGCCCCAGCAGCGAGCCGATGATCGCCATGAAGAGGTAGAAGGTTTCCATGTTGCTGATCATCAGGCCCAGCGCAGCCGCGCCAATGTACAGCCAGCGCGCCTGGCGCGTGCTTGCGTAGCGCACAATGCTGATGATCGTCAGCAGCTCGAACACCACGCTGTACATGTCGTGGCGGATGAAGCGGCTGATATACAGGAACACCGGCGAGATCGCCAGATAGCAGGCAGCCATCAGCGCGGCGCTGCGACCCAGCTCGCGGCGGATTAGGAAAGGCAGCCCCACCAGCGCGGTGCCGAACAGCGCCACGCTCAGCCGCGCCGTAAAATCGCTATCGCCGAACAGAAAGTACATCAGCGCGACGATATGGTAGAGAAACGGGCCATGCAGCAGCGGGTCGTGAATAAAGCCCTGGCCGGTGTAGACCTGCCAGGAATACGCGGCGTGGAGCGTTTCGTCGTGGTGCAGCGAGCGGTCGCCCAGCCCCCACAGCCGAATCAGCAGCGCAAAGATCAGCAGCCCGGCGTAGGCAAGCTGCTCGTAGGTGGGGGCGAAGCGCGCCCGCTGCGCGGCAACAGTCGTGGGCGTTGCGCGCAGCGGCGCGGCTGGTGGGGGTAGTTCAGCAACAGACATGGTGATTGGTGAGTCGCGCGTGGCCGGCGTGGGCGCTGGCCGCCGCATTAGCTGGGGCCGCACAGAAACGGCCTAAATCGGCGCCATTGTACACGATCCGTCGCAAGCGGTGCAAGTGAAAAGTATTACAGCTTTCGGAACAAGCGCTTACGCCCTACGACTTGCCGGCCATCAGCTCGCGCAGGCGCGGCATATTGGTGAGCGAGATGCTGTCTTCTTCCACGCGAATGAGCCCGGCCTCGCGAAATTCGCCAATTGCCTTGGTAACGGTTTCGCGGTACGAGCCGATCATCTCGGCAAGCTGCTGGTGGGTATAGCGCGTCACCAGCGGCGTTTCGTCGCTGGCAGGCTGCTGCGCGAGGTTGATCAGCACAGTTGCGAGTCGCTGCGGCACGCTTTTGAAGGCAATATCGGCCAGGCGTTGCTCCAGCGCGCGCAGCCGCTGGCTGATAATCGTCATGAAGCGCAGCGCCAGCGCCGGGTTGCTGTTCAGAATGCGCCGCATCTCGTCGCGCGGGATGGCGCCGACCGTGCACTCGCTCATCGATTCGGCAAAGCTGTCGTGCACCCAGTCGGCGTTCAGCGCCATTTCGCCAAAGATCGCGTGCGGCTCAAGGATCAGCAGCGTCAGCGCGCGACCCTCGGGCGAGAGCTTGTAGATGCGTACCCGCCCGCTGCGCAGAATGAACAGGCGGTCGCCGCCTTCTTCGGGCGCATAGAAAATATGCCCCGACGGAAAGGTTTCGCTGGTAATGCGCGCTTCGAGCCGGGCGTGCTCGGCGGCGGGCAGATCGCTCCACAATGACTCGTCGGCGAAGGTATAGGCAGCAAGTGGCGATAGCGGGGTGGACGGTTCGCTCACGCGGGTGCTCCGGCGTTACTGGGTGAAACCAGGATCATCGCTATTTCTTTCCGTGGCCGGCCCCAGCAGCGCGGCCAGCGCATCCGCAAGCGTTGCGCGCCAGGCGGCATGGTCGTGCTTGCCGTCGGTTTCGGCATAGCGCACCGGGTAGCCTTTGGCCAGCAGCACGTCGCGCATGTGCCGGCTGGCGATCAGCTGGTTGGGCCGGATGCGCGCGCGCGCCTCGCCGCGGCCAACGCTCAGGTAAAAGCGCAATGGCAGGCGCGGGCTGGCTACAAACTGGCGCGTCAACCATTCGTGCTCGGCTTCGCCGGGTGGCCGCCACCAGAACGAGCCCGACTGCGCCAGCACCTGGCCGAACAGCTCGGGCGCGCGAAACGCGGCAAAGGCCGCCGCCAGCCCGCCATAGCTCGATCCGCCAATGGTCGCGGGCGCGGCACTCACGTTCCAGCGTGCGCGCACCCACGGCAGCAGCTCGCCCGCCAGAAACTCCACCGTGGGCGCGTAGCACGGCAGCTCGCGGTCGCGCGTGTCTTCATCCAGGCTGTCGATCAGCACGGCCAGTGTGGGCGCGATGCGTCCGTTCGCCAGCAGCGCGTCGAGCGTGGCGGGCGCAGGGATGGCTTGCAGGTAAGCAGCGCCATCGAACAGGAACAGCAGCTGCGCAGGCGGGCCGGCTTCGCTGTAGCCCGGCGGCGCGTATACCCAGATCGCCCGCTCGTTGCCCAGCGCAGCGCTCCGAATGCGCGATGGCGCGATCTGGCCGGCTGGCACGTCTGGCCGGCTGGCTCGCCTGCGCTTGCCGGCTGCTGCCCGCGCCATCGCTGGCCCTAGCGGCTGCGCACGCGGCCGGCCAGCCACGCAAAGGTTCCGCGCCAGCCCAGCAGCACAATCAGATTGGTAATGAATGTGACAATCGCAAAGGCTGGCTGCACGCTTTTCTGCCGCACCAGCGACCACAGCAGGAGCCCGATTGGCAGGGCAATCAGCCAGGCCAGCGCCGAGCGCGCCAGCGTGCGTTTCGGCTGTGTCGCCACGTCGGCGCGAAACGCGCCCAGCCACGGCGCAACGGCAAACCAGCCGGCCGCGAAGGGCGTGGCAATCGTTAGGATTTCGCCAATGCGCCCAAGCCCGGTTAGCTCGCCGTGGCTCAGCAGACCAATTGCCGTAACAATATTAAACGCAATGTAATCGCCGGCCACCAGCGTGCCGATCTGGCGAAGATCGGGTGCGGCCTGCGTGCGGTCAGTCAGCGCCATGTGCGCCTCCTTGTGGTGTACGTGTAATGCGGTGCAGTATACCATACACGCGCTTGAGAAGCGGCGCGCAAAAGAAACAGCGCCAGCCGAAGCCAGCGCCGTTCTTGGAGATCTATTGGTGGGGTCATCTAGCCGCCGCGCCGCAGGGTGAAAATCGTTGCTTCGGGCCGGCACAGCCAGCGCAGCGGCGCGCCGCCCAGCCCGCGCGACACATACACCTGCATGTTGCCGACGGTGTAGTGCCCCATCACATAGCGTGCGCCATAGCGCGGGTGTGTGTACGCGCCAAGCTGCGGCAGGCGCAGGTGGCCGCCGTGCGAGTGGCCCGAAAGCTGCAGCGCAAAGCCGTGGCCCAGCGCATTGTCGGCCAGGTCGGGCGCGTGCGCAAGCAGGATGCTGAACGCGCCGGCCGGAATGCCAGCGCTGGCCGCCACAAAATCGGGCCGGCCGTCGAACACATCGTCAACGCCCGCCAGCCAGAAATCGGCGCCACGCCACGACATGCGCAGGTTCTGGTTCATCAGCAGCGGGATGCCCGCCAGCGCCAGCGCGCCCTGAACATCGCCCAGCCCTTCCCAGTAATCGTGGTTGCCCGGCACGGCATACACGCCCAGCGGGGCGCGCAAATCGCGCAGCAGCGGCGTGATCAGCGGCACGCCGGCTTTGAGGCCAGCCAGGTCGCCCGTCACCGCGATCAGGTCGGGCTGCGCACGCTGCATTTCGCCCACCGCCCAGCGCAGATTTTCGGCGGTGTAGCGCAGGCCCAGGTGTGTGTCGGTGATCTGCCCGATGCGCAGGCCATCCAGCGCGGGCGGCAGCGTTGGGAAGCGCAGCGTGACCTGCTCGAGCGTTGGGTGCGAGGGCTCCCAGACTTTGGAGTAGATCGCGCCAGCCAGGCCGAGCGCGCCCATGCCAGCGGCGGCGCGGCGGCCAGCCACTTTCAGCGCCAGCGCGCCCACGCCAGCGGCGGCGGCGCCCACGCCCAGCCAGGCCGGGTTGTTCACCAGCCGCGCCGGGTCGAGCGGGTGCCGCTCAGGTCGCTCGGTGGTCAGCCGCCCGAGCCCGCCCGAAAGCTCATCAATGGTGGTAAACGTTGTTTCCCGCTCAGTGACGAGGTCGAGCTGCGGGGTGTAGTGTTGTGGTTCGATGGTTGCCATATGCTCGGCTCCTTGCCGCTAAACAAAGCAAACGCGCCCTCTGTTCGAGCGGCGCCTTTGTCGCAGGGGTAGTATAGAAAATGAAGATGACAAAGAAATGAGCAAAACGGGCGAAAACGTATAACAAACTGCAAGAACTCTGCTACACAGCCACGTAAAACGCGCGGAGGCAATAAAGCCCCCGCGCGTCGTTCGTGAAATTGCGTAATTCGGTTAACGAACCGAGCCGCGGCGGAACAGGTTGATGATGCCCAGCAGCACAACCGCGCCGATGAACGAAACAACCAGCGCGCCCAGGCTGAAGTCGCTGTTGTTGATGTTCGAGCCGCCCGCGCCAAACAGGTTGAACAGGAAGCCGCCCAGGAACGCACCCACGATACCGACAACGATGTTGAGCAGGGCACCCTGCTGCGCGTCCGTCCGCATCACGATGCTCGCCAACCAGCCCACCAGCGCGCCGAACAGCAGCCACAGAATGAAGTTGATCATGGTATTCCTCTCCTATTGAGTGTATCAGTTTGCCATTGGCGCTTTGCCGCCGGCAGCTTGTAATGAGTTCACACTGAACTGGTAATGCAACTCGCGTGCCACGGTTTTCGTTCCCTGCCGCGCCAGCTGTTCGCTTGTCAGTGTGCGTATGCCACAGTGAAAGCAAACTGCGTGCCACGAGTGTGTTTGCAGGTTTGAAGGTTTGCATGTTGCAGGTTGCGAGCGACGAAGGACGACCGACCGCGAAATATTCCACCGCAAAGCGCGCAAAGGGCGCGAAGAATTTAAAAGTTTGAATGTTACAGGTTCGCAGGTTGCGAGCGACGAAGGACGAAGGACGAACGACAAGAAAGATGAAACACAGAGGCACGGAGGCACGGAGATTTTGAAGGTCGCAGGTTTGCAGGTTGCGGGTTTGCAAACCAAATCCCAAAACCCCAGACCCTAAACCCTCACGTGGTTCTGCGCTCACCCCGTTGCCCCTTCACATCACCCGCTCTCAGCAGCGTTGCAGCCGCCTGTCACCGGGGCGGGCGGGGGCTGTGCTATACTGCGCGCAGACCACTGGCACGCCAGAAAGTGATGATCATGAGCGACCCTCAGCGCCCGCGCCGCCCGGTGCCGCGCCCTCAGTATGAACTGCCCAACGACGAAGCATATACCGGCGAAACCATCCCGATGCCGCGCGGCGCGCCGCCGGGCGAGCCTCCCATCGCCCCACGACCGCGCCGCCTGCCCGCAAACGAACCGCCGCCCGCGCCACCGCGCCGCGCCCTGCGCCGCCCGCGCCGCTCACCCGGCAAAATCATTCTGCGCGTGCTGCTCGGCCTCCTGGCGCTCCTGCTGGTGCTGGCAGTGATCTTCTACCTGCGCATTCGCTCCGCCGCCGGGCAGATTGTGGTGAGCGATGCGCGCCCGAACGCGCCGCTGGTGGCCCCTCTGGTCAGCGGCACCAACATCCTGCTGGTTGGCGTCGATGAGCGGCCCGACCACCCCGAAGAAGGCGTGCGCAGCGACACCCTGATCGTCGTGCATCTCGACCCGAACGGGCGCTGGGCCAGCCTGCTTTCCATCCCGCGCGACACTCGCGCGACCATTCGCGACCTGGGCGAAACCAAGATCAATGTCGCCTATGGGCAGGGCTATGCCGCCGCCGAGCAGTATTTCGGCCCCGGCACCACGCCGCAGCAGGGCGGTATGTCGCTGGCCGCGCAAACAGTAGAGCAATTCCTGCAATTGCGCCAGCGTGGCCAGCAGATCGACGCCGTCGCCCAGATCAATTTTGATGGCTTTGCCCGCCTGATTGATGCGCTCGGCGGCGTGACGATCGACGTGCCGCGCGCGATTGTGGACGACGAATACCCCACGCCCGATTTCGGCATTACGCGGGTGGAGTTTCAGCCCGGTGTGCAGGAAATGGATGGCCAGCGCGCGCTGATCTATGCGCGCACGCGCCACGCCGACAGCGATTTTGGGCGCGCCGAGCGCCAGCAGCAGGTGATGCAGGCGATTGTGGCGAAGATCCGCGCGCGAGGCACGCTTGGGCAGCTTTTGTTTGCGCCCACGCTGCTTGGCAGCCTCGAAGGCGCAGTGAAAACAACACTGCCGATTGCGCGGCTGGATGTGCTGGCTGGCCTGGGCTGGGTCGCCAGCGGCATCAGCCCCGACGCCATCGGGCAGGTGCGGCTTAGCCCCGAGTCGGCGCCGAACTACCGCGAAGAAGGTTCCGACCTGATCTGGGACCCCAACGACGTGCAGAAGGTGGTCGATTCATTTCTCACGCGCCCAAGCGAGGCCAGCGAATCGGCCACGGTGCAGGTGCTGAACGCCACCGAGACGGGTGGGCTGGCCGGGCGCATTTCGCTGGAGCTCGAGCAGGCTGGCTTCACGATGATCCCGGCGGGCAATGCGGCGGCCAGTGGCGTGGCGAAAACCGTCGTATACAACGTGAATAACAAGCCGCGCACGGCACAGCGCGTGGCCAGCCAGCTTCACGCAACCGTGCAGCAGGGCGCTCCCCCCGGCGAGGAAGTTGGGGCCGATATTGTGGTGGTGCTGGGCGAAGATGTGGTGAAGTGAGAAATAGTGCGTAGGACGTAGTGCGTAGAAACCTATGGCTACGCATTACGTCCTATTTAGCTGTCGCGACGCTTTTTGAGGTCGGCAATCTCGGCCTGGAGCGCGTCGATCTTTTGCTGCACCTGCGCGCGCCCACGGTCGCTGGGCTGGATGCGGAACAGCGCCTGCTGCTTTTCAAGCTCGCGCTGGCGCACTGCCAGGGTTTCCTCAACCACGATTGCGCGCATGTCGGCCAGGTCGGCGGCGAGCGCGGCGTCGCTGGCGCGGCCGGGTTGCGCCGCCCGCCGTTCGAGCTGGGCGAGCCGATCTTGCCGCACAACTAGCAGATCCACAGCTTTCGCATCGAGTTCTTTTTTGCTATCTTCCAGCTCGACCATATCGCCAGTGGTGAGCTGGCCCCTGGCTTTTTTTAGCTGCAAAATCCTCAGCTTCTGGCGCAGCACCGCCACTTCCCCGCCGAGAGCGTCAGCCTGCTCATGGTAACTGGCATCTTCGGCCTGCTCGCGGCTGCTGGGCTGCGGCGCACCGCCCGCGCTCACACTAATCGGCGAGTTGCTCAGCGCATTGTTGTTCCCAATATTGATGTTGATGCCGCCCGCCTGATTGTTGGTTGGCGGCTGTGTGGTGTTGGCGGGCGCGCTTGTTGGGGCGGGCGTTTCTCCAGGCAGGAAGAGCTGCGCGTCGGGCGCGCGCGAGTACACGGTGGGAATGCCCCAGTCGGGGTTGCGCAGGCGCGATACGCGCTGCACGGCTTTGCGCCCACGCATTACGCAGCTGTCAAGCGGCTCGCCTGCCGCGAGTGCGCGATAGAAATCGCGGGCAAACGGCCTGGTATTTTCCTGCGGCGAGCCAAACTGCATGGCAATCACCACGCCGATATTGGCAAGCATCAGCGACGGCGCGATGCTGCGGTAGGGGCGGGTGGTGAGCTGGGCGCTGTTACAAGCATCAAGAATGATCACCTGCAGTTTGCTGTCGTTCAGCATCACCCGCAGGTCGCGCGCGCCGAAATCGGCCGCCTCGCCATCAGTATCCTCGAACACCAGCATGCCGCTGCTGCCGTCGCTGTTCAGCTTGCCATGCCCAATGAAATGCCACAGATGGAAGCCTTCGCGCAGCCGCGCTTCCAGCCGGTCGATGGTCAGGTGCTCTTCTACCACGACCTCAATCGCGCCGGACTGCTCGAATTCTCCCAGAGTCAAACGTACCTGCTCAAGCTCGCGCGTAACGTCGAACGTGGGTTCGGTGACAGCGGCAGACAGCAGCAGCCTGAGCGGGCGCGGCGTTTTGATCGTCGGAGGAGCCGTGAAGCGCGGCAGGTAGCGCACGATTGGCGTGTCATACAGTACCAGCGGCTGCTCCTCGTCGTCGCACAAAAACTCCCAGGGGAGCCCGGCCACCTCGGGCAGCTGGCGCGGGTCGATATTGAAACGCAGCCGCAAGCCCTGGTCGTTCTTCAGCGCCGAGCGGGCGGCGGTATAGGCGTCGCGGATTTGCCCCTGGAATAAGGCAGCAAAGAGCTGGCGCCCAAGCGCGATAAGCAAATCCTCGTCGGTATCCAGTGCCTGCAAGCGCGCATACCGCGCGGCGTAGGCAGGGTCGCTGGCTGGCGACACAAAATCGCCCAGCGCGTCGCCCTGTAGCAGCGGGCAATTCACTGCAACGCTGTAGCGCCCCTGGGCCGGCGGAAAGAACTGCAGATCAAACAGGATGTATTCCATGATGCTCTCGCTCTATACGTCTGCGCTGCCTGTATCCTACAAGGACATGCGGCGTTTGTGAAGAGGTTATAAGTGGGAGTTTGTGAGAATAGGCCGTGCCGAGTTGCTCTTACTCAAGCGTATCAAAGCCAAGCGCAAAACTGATCGCTTCTCGCAGTTCTTGCATTTTCTCGGGCGCAAGGTGTGTAATATACCCGCCGAGCTTTGATTTTGCGATTGTTTGAAGATTATCGCAATTTGCCGCACATTCCGCCAGTAAACCATCGGTTTCTGACAAAACGACCTCCGAAGGAATAGCGCGTATGGTTGTGGTAATCGGTGCAATTGTCACTGCAGTGAGGTAGGGAAGCGCCGAATCACGCGTCAGAATGATCACGGGCCGCCGCTTATCGGGCTCTTTGAAGGTGTACCAGTACACATCACCCTGATTCATTCCTCGCCCCACGATTGCTCAGCTTCCCAGATATCGAATTCACCGGGCGCGATCGGGTGCTGGGCATAGCCTTTGGCGTGCTGTTGCTCTTTTTCGAGCATCGCGTGATGGCGCAGTGCGAGCTGGAGGGCGGAACGAATAAAGGCCGAACGGGTGGTCTGGAGCGCTGCCGTGAGGTGATCGACTTCAGCAAGCAGGTCGTCGTCGATTGTCATTTGAATCGTCTTCATGGCACACCTCGCAATGTGGATAGTTATCCACAGTATAATCCACATACTTTGCGAGATCAACCAAATATTCTAGCGTGTGAACAGGTCGCCGGGCAGCGTGGTATAGTCGGTCTGGAATGGCCAGAGGATCACGCCATTCGCGCTGGTGTCGCGCACGACTTGCAGGCTGGCCTGTAAATCGCGGGCGAGCGCGGCGGTGTCACGGGTCGCGCCGTCGCCGGTGGGGAAGCCAAGCTCGCTGACGACGATTGGCTTGCCGAGCTGCAAGGCGTGGAGTTCGTCAATCGCGCGCTGCAAGTCGGCCGGGAAGCCTTGGCCATAGTACCAGTGCGCGGCATAGCGCCCGCTGTCGTAGGGGTCGTTATCGTAGTAGTGGAACGAGAAGAAATCAACCACATCGGCCAGGCGCAGGTCGGCCTTTTCGGGGCGGAAGTAGTTCTTGCCAAAGCCCAGGCTCACGGTTGTGAGGTGCGCAGGGTCGAGGCGCTTGACCTCGTCGTGAATGGCCTTGATGAAGTGCAATCGCTCGTTCGCCAGCGGGAAGCAGAGCGGGAAGTCGGCATTGTCCCAATCCCAGCAGCGCTGATCGACCGGCCCGCCCAGATCGATTTCGTTGAACAGATCCCAGCCGAGCAGGCCGGGTTTGCCGGCCAGGTGCTGCACAAGCGGGCGAACATGCAGCTCAATCGCGCCCGCCACATCTTCCGCCCGAAAGCGATCTTGCGGGTATTTCGCCAGCAGCACCGGCAGCACATAGATGTCGCGCCTGGTGGCCTCGGTCAGAAAGGTGTCGAGGTGGGCGAGCGCCGCGTCCATCGAGTAGTTCGGGTCGGCTGCGCGTGCGCCGCCAAACACATAGTAGTTGAGGAAAATGCGCACCGTATTCACGCCCTGCGCCCGCAGGCGGTCGAGGTCGGCGTTGATTGGCGACTGATCCCAGGGGCAGCTGGCGTCGGCACCGAACTGCAGGGCCGCGCAGTCGGGCAGGCGCGCGGTGCTGGGGTGAATGTAGTTCAGGCCGCGTACTTCAAAGGCCCGCCCGCCCACCAGCAGTTGATTCTTTGCAGCCGTGGGCGTGGGGAGCGGGCCGGCGGGCGTTTGCGCGCCACAGGCCACCAGCAGCGCGAGCAGGAACAGCCAGCATGCGAACCGTGACGTGCGTTTCCTGCTCAACCAATGCTCCTGCGTGAATGTATGCGAACAGGCGTATGCGATCGCCCTGGCGTCAAACTGCGAATCTGCGAACAGGCGTATGCGATCGCCCTGGCGTCATCCTGCCAACCTGCGAACAGGCGTATGCGATCGCCCTGGCGTCAACCTGCGAACCTGCGAACAGGCGTATGCGATACGCCCCGGCGTCAACCTGCGAACAGGCGTATGCGATACGCCCCGGCGTCAACCTGCGAACAGGCGTATGCGATACGCCCCGGCGTCAACCTGCCAACCTGCCAACCTGCAACCTGCAAACCCTACTGCCCCACGTTCAGCTTTTCGCGCATATAAGCCAGCACCTGCGGGTCGATCTTGTCGGGGCTGATCAGGCGCTCTTCGAGGTTTTCCACGCCGCCATACTGCTCCAGCGCCGTGCGCGTCGCCGTGTCGAGCTGGCCGGTGGGCGGGCCGTGGAAGAAACCGGCGCGCGCCAGCAGGGTCTGCAGCTCGTTCGCCAGCGTGGCATCGATTGGCAGGAGATCGTCTTCGCGCGGCGGGGTCAGGTAGAAGCGGTGCAGCTTCAGCAGACGCGCCAGCTCGTTCACCGGCGTGGGGTGGTCGTCGGCGCGCAGGTCGATGTAGCGGTCGAGCGTGCCGCCGTAGGAGCCACCCGCCCGCGCCACGTAGAGCGCGGCGCTTTGCCGCCCGCGCCGGTCGCCGCCAGCGGCATCGCCAGCCGCCAGCGCTGCCAGCAGGCGCTCGGCCAGCTCGCCATCGGCGTTGGCGAAGGTGTGCGCGATGGCATCAACCACCTCTGGCCCGGCCAGGATGTTGCCCTGCGCCGCGAAGCCCGCGCCAACCCTGTGCCCAGCCCAGTCGAAACAGGCCGCGCCGGTGTGAGCAGCTGCGCGGCCCTGCGCATCGACCAGCCCAACCTGGCGCTGCTCGCGGTCGGGGTCGTCGGCCAGCAGCGCGGCGAGCGCGGCGTCTGCCGGCTGACCTTCCGCCATCAGCGCCAGGCCGCGCGGCCCAAAGCCAATGTTGGCCAGCGCCTGCGTAGCAACCGCGCCCGCACCAGCCTGCGCCCAGGGCACCACCGAGCCAACCGCCAGGAACTTCGAGGCCACAGCGACGCCCAGGTCGCCATTCGCGGGGTCGCGCGCGACGATCGAGAAGGTCGCAATAATTCGGGTGCTCATGCTGCCGCTCCCTCGCTGCGTGCTTCTGGCGAAGCATCATACCACAGGTTATACGGCGCTATTCGAGGGTACGGATGGCGAGGTTATCGAAGAAGGCTTCCGAGTCGCTGTCGCGCGCCAGCACCAGCAGGCCGTAGCGGTCGGTGTCAGGCGGCTCGGTTGCAGTCACATCGGCAAGGAGCTGGTCGTTGACATAAACCTGCAGGCTTGGGCCGCGCAGCCGCGCCACCAGTCGGTTGATCGCGTCGGGGCCGGCGTTGATTGCGGCGCTTTGCCCGCCAGCCAGCACGCTCGTGCGGCCGCGCCGCACTTGTTCGACACGGTAGCTCGTTTGCGCGGGGTTGAGCACGACACTCACATAGTTATTGGCGTCCAGAAAGCGCAGGATCAGGCCGCCTTCGCCGCTGGTGACCTGCATATCGATGCCGATGCTGGCGTCGGCCTGCGGCGCGGCGCGGTAGCTCCAGATCGGGCCGCTGCCGGCACTGCCCTGCACGTGGTAGCGCCCGCCCCGGTAGCCAACTTCCCAGGCCGCGCCGCTCAGCGTTGCCCAGCCCGGCCCGCCAAACGAGTCGGAAACCAGCACCTGCCCAACTTCGGCGGCAGCGGTTGGCAGGGCTGTGGGCGCGGCAGTAGCCGGCTCGGCGGTTGGGGGCGCGGCAGTCGGCGGCGGCTCGGTCGCTGGCGGTTCGGTTGCTGGCGGTTCGGTTGCCTGAGCAAGAGTCGGCTGTGGCGCGGCGGTTGGCTCGGGAGCGGCGGTTGGCGCAGCGACGGCAGTTGCGCCAGCGGCAATCGGGGCTGCGGTGCTGGTGGCCAGGCGCGCAGTGCTGGGCGTGCGCCCGACGCCGAGCGCCCAGCCCAGGGCTGCAACCACAAGCACGCCGCCTGCAATGCTGCCGCCAATCAGCAGCGGGCTGAGCTTGCGCGACGGGCGCTCGGCGCGGCGGTTGAGCTGCTCTTCGGTTTGCGCCAGCAGCTCGGCGCTGTTGCGGTAGAAGGGATTGATCTGCTGGAGCTGCCGCAGCGCGCCAACCGCCTGCAGCAAACGGCCGGCGCTCAGGTGCGCCAGCGCCTGGGCATACAGCTCGGCCTGGTGGTCGCGCTGCTGCGGCGGGGCGGTTGGGCGCGGGGCGCGGCCGTTGCGGTCGGGCGATTGCCCGCGATTGTAGGCATTCCGTGCCGCAAGGTCGCCGAGAACGCTATACGCCTCCGTGAGGCGCTGGCTGCGCTCGCTGGCGTAGGCTTGCTGGTCGGCTTGGGCGTTCACAAACCGATCGGGGTGGTATTTCGAAATTTCTCGCCGGTAGGCGCGCTTGATCTCTTCGAAGGACGACGTGCGCGAAACACCGAGCAGTTCGTAGTAGTCGAGGTTCTCGAAATCCGACACAAAATACTCCGCCAGAATTCAGGAGACAGAAGCCAGAAGCAAGAATAGCCCATCACTCTACAGTATACGCATATTTTGGGCTATTCTGAATCCTGACTTCTCAATTCTGACTACTCAAGATAGTCGCGTAGTTTTTTGCCCAGGCGCGGGTGGCGCAGCTTGCGCAGGGCTTTCACTTCGATCTGGCGGATGCGCTCGCGGGTGACGCCGAATTCCTTGCCCACTTCTTCCAGCGTGCGGCTGTGGCCGTCTTCCAGGCCAAAGCGCAGCTGCAGCACGCGCCGCTCGCGCTCGGTGAGCTGGTTGAGCACCTGCTCGACCTGTTCGCGCAGCATCTGGTGGCTGGCCGCGTCGGAAGGCGCAAGCACCTTCGAGTCTTCGATGAAGTCGCCCAGCTGGCTGTCTTCTTCCTGGCCCACCGGCGTTTCCAGCGACACCGGCTCGAGCGAGGTTTTGCGGATGGAGCGCACCTTCTCGACCGGCATGCCCATCACCTTGCCCAGCTCGTCGTCGGTTGGGTCGCGCCCCAGCTCCTGCAGCATGCGCCGGCTTTCGCGCATCAGGCGGTTGATCGTTTCGACCATGTGCACCGGGATGCGGATGGTGCGCGCCTGGTCGGCAATTGCGCGGGTGATCGCCTGGCGGATCCACCAGGTGGCGTACGTGCTGAACTTAAAGCCCTTGCGGTAGTCGAACTTTTCGACGGCGCGGATCAGGCCGACATTGCCTTCCTGAATGAGATCGAGCAGCTGCAGGCCGCGCCCAATGTACTTTTTCGCCACCGATACGACCAGACGTAGGTTCGCTTCGGTCAGGTATTTGCGCGCCATCTCGCCCGAGTCGATCGCGGCCTGCCACTCGCGCCAGATCTGGTCGCGCTGGGCGGTGAACGACGCTATCACGTCTTCGACTGTGGGCCACTCGCCGCCCTCGAGCAGGCGCTGCTGAATGTCTTTCGGCAGCAGGCCGTGGATGACCATGCCGTGCGCAATCGACTGATCGTACTGCTCGGCGGTGATGCCGCGGCGCTTGGTGATTTCGAGGCGGCGACGCTCGTAGTTCTGGCGCAGCTCAAAGTTCAGCTTGTCCTGCAGGCTCAGAATGTCGCGCACCATGCCATAGGTCACTGGGTCGGGCGCAGGGTTTTCGGCCACCGCGTAGAGCAGATGAATGCCTTCTTCGACCACGGGCCAGTTTTTCTGGAAGCGACCATACATGATCGCGCCGATCTCAGGCACCGCCGCAGCTTTCCAGTCGGGGCCGTACTGCACTTTGTAGGTGTTGATATACTCGCCCACCTCGATGCGCTGCGCCAGGTCGGTTTCCTGCCGGCCCGTCAGCAGCGGCACGCGGCCGATCTCGCGCAGGTACATGCGCACGGTATCGTTCACGCTGATGCCATCGACGTTCAGGCCGTCCTCAAGATCGGCTTCTTCGTCGAACATGCCCTCGACCTCGGCACCGCCAGCGATCATTTCGTCGCGGGTGCCGATGCCAGCCTGCGCCAGCGCGCGCTGGATCTCTTCCAGCTTGTCGATGTCGGTTTCGGGGTTGGGCACCAGCTGCAGAATTTCGCCCTCGGTGACAAAGCCACGCTGCTTGCCGTGGGCGATCAGCTCTTGCATGCTGGTGATTGTATTTGTTTCTTCTTCAGGTTCCTGCGGGCGCGTGGTTTCGGGTTCTTCCGGCCCCAGGTCTTCGAAGGAGGTATCGTCGTCGATCATAGCGTCCTTGTATTTTTCCATAGCAGCGCTCCCTTACACCGCGCGCAAATTGTGAAGATCATCGTAGGCCGAACTGCGTTTGGGGACACTGATTGCGTCGATGTATTCAATAATCTGCGCCAGGCGCTCGTAGGCGGCGAGCTGCTCGTCCTCGCTGGTGGCGGCGACGGCCTGATGCTTGGCCTGGTTCTTCCAACGGCGTGCCAGATCGAGTTGCAGCATTCTAGCACATTCCAGCGCATCGTTCACAAGGCGGTAGGCCTGTGGCTGCGGCAGCTCCAGCGCCAGCACGCGCCGCGCATGGTCGCGCAGGCTGTCGTCGAGCGTTTCGACCCACGCCTGTGGATCGGTGCCGGTGGGCTGCTCGTGCCAGGCCTGCCAGATGGCGCGGTTTTCGATGCGCGCGAACAGTTCAAGCAGCGAACCCTGGATGAACTCTCCGACGAACGAGAATGGTAAAAGGTCACGGCGGATCTTCTCTTGTACCGCTGTGCAAACCGAAGGGTAACGCAGCAGCCAGCCCAGCATATGGTCTTCCTGGCTGGGGGCGCTGCTCGTCAGCCCGACGATTGCCTTGGCCGGGGCGGCTTTGCGCTCGGGGCGCGGCAGCCCCTGCCGAATAATATGATCCTCTACTTGTACTAAACGCGCGATCTGCTGAATATGGTGTGCTTGTTCGACCGGATTTACAACCTGGGCCAGCAATGGCCCGAGCCGGTTGACGGCTTCGGCTTTGCCGCGCGCGCTGTTCAGGTCGAGGTCGGCGGTCAGCGCGTCGATATAGAAGTCCATGGCTGGGCGGGCGGCCGCCACCAGCGCGCGCCACTGCTCGGGGTCGGCGCCAATCACCTCGTCGGGGTCTTTGCCATCGGGCATGGCGATGATGCGCACCTCGGCGTCGACATCACGCTCCCAGCGAATGTAGCCCTGCGGCGTTGGCACGGGTACTTCGTGGCCGTCGAGATTGTCGCGCAGCGTCTGCAAGCCCTTCAGCGTGGCGCGCACGCCGGCCGCGTCGGCATCGAGCGCGAGGTAGACGTGTTTGGCCTGCAATTTTTTGACGACTCCAACATGCTCGCTGGTGAGCGCGGTGCCGAGTGGCGCGACGACATTGCGGAAGCCGTACTGGTGCGCAATAATGACATCGACATAGCCTTCAACGATCACAATTGCCTGCGATGCGCGAATCGCCTCGCGCCCGAGATCGAGCCCGTACAGCACGCGGCTCTTGTCGAACAGTGGCGTCTGCGGCGAGTTCAGGTATTTCGGCTGGGCGTCGCCAAGCGCGCGGCCACCAAAGGCGATGATCTCGCCCTTGACGTTGCGGATTGGGAACATCAGCCGCCCGCGAAAGCGATCATAGTAGCCGCCCTGGTCGCGCTTGATCGCCAGCCCGGCCGCCTCGATTTCTTCCGGCTCGAAGCCCTTGCGGTCGGTCAGGTAGCCCAGCAGCGCGCTCCACTCGTCGGGGCTGTAGCCAAGCTGAAAGGCTTCCTGCGTTTCGGCGTCGATGGCGCGCTTGGCGACATAGGCGCGCGCTGCCTCGCCACGCGGCGATTTTTGCAGCATGTGCTGGAAGAAGGTGGCCGCGGCGGCGTTGATCTCCAGCATGCGCGTGAGCTGATGTTCCTGCTGGGTTTCTTCCTCGGTGCGGTCGTGGAGCTGCACGCCGGCACGCTGGGCCAGCTGCTCAAGCGCGCCACGAAAATCGAGCCCTTCGCGCTGCATCAGGAAGTCGAACACCGTGCCCGAGGCTTTGCAGCCAAAGCAGTGGTAGCTCTGCGTTTCGGGAAAGACGTAGAACGCCGGCGACTTGGTGTTCGGGTGGAAGGGGCAGAAGCCCACAAAGTTCCGGCCCGACTTGCGCAGGTTCACGTAGCCCGAAATGAAATCGACAACGTCGATGCGCTCTTTGATTGTGTCGATGACTGTTGACATATTGATTTACGATTTATGATTTACGATTTACGATTAGCAACTCATCACTGGCGATTTACGATTTGCGATTGCGCAGTGTCTTGATAGAAGCAACCGTCATAGCAATGATTTCGTTGGTTTCCTGCATCAGTTCGCTCAGGCGCTGTGCTGGAACCAGACCAGCCTCGATCAAAAGCTCTTGCCAGAATAATGTTTCGTCGGCTTCTTCCTCGACGATTTTGAGCTTGTTGATGATATCGGCAGTAGATTTTGCGCGGCACGCTGCCCGATAGTTTGCCCCGACTGATGTTGCGGACCGAAGGATCTGGCGACCCAGTACATCTGCTGAGCGTGTTGGAGGCAAAGCTTCAACTAATCGAACGATCCGCACTCCAAGCTGCTTGGTTCGTTCTTTGAATTCTTCCTCATTCATTGCGCCAAATCTTCAATCGTAAATGATTGATTGCACGCCCAAAATCGTAAATCCAAAATCGGCAATCGTAAATCGCTAGGCTCCCCACGTGCGCGGCACATACAGGTCGTTGAAAATTTTGATCGCGTAGCGGTCGGTCATGCCGGCGACGTAATCGACCACGGCGCGCTCGATTGGCTCGCTGCGCTCGGCGTTGATGCGCAGCAGGTCGGGCGGGAGCTGATCGGGATGCGCGACAAAATGGCGGTACAGCAGGTCGATCAGCTGGCGCACTTTCTGGTCGTCGGCTTTGGCGCGCGAGTCGAGGTACACGTTCTGGTACATAAACTCGCGCAGGGCGTTGGTGGCTGCCAGCGTGTGCGGGCTCATCGCCAGCAGCGGCGGGTCGGGCGGCGCGCCTGTGCCACTGGCCCACCAGTTATAGTCGATCAGGTCGCACACCATGGTGTTGATACGCAGCGCGTGCGTGTCGCCCAGCACCGCCACCGCATCGGCGGGCAGGTCGCTCGGCTGGAGCAAGCCCGCGCGCAGGGCGTCGTCGATGTCGTGGTTGATGTAGGCGATTGAGTCGGCGATTTTGATGATCTGCCCTTCCAGCGTGCTCGCCACGCCCCAGGCCGTCGCCATGATGTCACGGCGGGCTTTGGAATGCAGGTAGATGCCCTCGCGCACGGCGTAGGTCAGGTTCAGGCCCTGGCCGTCTTTCTCCAGCACCTCCACCACGCGGCGGCTTTGCTCGTTGTGGCGGAACGAGTGGCCTTGCGCGTGCGAGATCGCCGCCTCGCCGGCGTGGCCGAAGGGCGCGTGGCCGAGGTCGTGCCCCAGGCCAATCGCTTCCACTAAGTCTTCGTTCAGGCGCAGCGCGCGCGCAACGGTGCGGGCAATCTGCGTGACCTCGAGCGTGTGCGTGAGGCGCGTGCGGTAGTGATCGCCAAGCGGTGCGATAAATACCTGCGTCTTATGTTTCAGCCGGCGAAACGGCTTGGAATGCAAGATGCGGTCGCGGTCGCGCTGAAAGCTGGTGCGCACCGGCGACTCGTCTTCGGGCCGGTCGCGCACGGCCGCGCCGCTCATGGCCGCCAGTGGCGAAAGCCGCTCGTGCTCGTCTGCTTCAGCGCGCTCGCGAATGCCGGCGTGTGTCGGGCGTGACATAGAGTCATTCCTCCCTGGCGCCAGCATGCGTGGGTGGCGGTATGAAATGCATCTGCCAATTGGCTGGCGGGTGGTAGTTGCCGCAATTGACAAATGCGCGTTACACGTTGGATGGTTCGATTTCGGGGTGGGGGGGCCGCACTGAAATTGTACTACGACTCAGGGCGCGCTGCAAAGCCACGGCCAGCGCGGCCAGCAGATGCACGATCACAATTGCCTGGAAGTAGAGCGCGTGCCTGGCCTCGTTGGCGAGCTGGCGGGCCTCGGCGGTGGCCGTAAAGCAGCCGGCCGGGCCATACTGCCCCCACACCACCGCGCACGACTCGTAGCGCGCAGCGATGAATGGCGCAAAGAAGTAGATGCAGAAGCACACCGCCGCCGCCCACAGGCGCTCGCCACGGCGCGCGAAAAACCAGCCCCAGAAGGTGGCGAATGGCGTGGCGAAAATCACCCAGGTTTGCGCGCGCAAACGCTCGTCGGCGCTGAGATCGGGCACCAGCCCACGGTTGTACACTGCCCAGGCCGCGCCGAGGGCAGCTGCGCCAACGATCAGCAGAAAGGTCTTGTAGTCGAAGCGTTGCATAAGCCTGGCCACGCATACTGTTGCGGCGGTGCGCGCCGCTCGTTCGGGTGCGCGGGGGATTATACCATAGCGCCGTGATGCCCGCCGAAACCGCCATGCGCCGGGAAGATGTGGTATCATACGCGCTGCACCGACCGAACGCCAAAGGAGCACCCGTGACACTGCTGCTGCTGATTCGCCATGGAACCAACGACTGGGTGCATGGCCGCCTTGCCGGCTGGACGCCGGGCGTGCACTTGAACGAGGAAGGCCGCAGGCAGGCCGCAGCGCTGGCCGAGCGGCTGGCATTTCTGCCAATCGACGCGATCTACGCCAGCCCGCTCGACCGCACGGTCGAAACGGCGCAGGCGATTGCCGGGCCGCGCACCATGCCGCTGCGCCTGGTCGAAAGCCTGGGCGAAGTGAAATATGGCGAGTGGCAGGGCGCCGAGCTGAAAGAACTGTACAAGCACGAGCTGTGGCCGGGCGTGCAGTTCTACCCCAGCGGCACGCGCTTCCCTGGCGGCGAAACGCTGGGCGAGGCGCAGATGCGCATGGTCGCCACGCTCGACAACCTGCGCGCTCAGCACCCGAAAGGCATCATTGCAGTAGTTTCACACGCCGATATTATCAAGCTGGCGATTGCCTACTACGTCGGCATGCACATGGATTTGTTCCAGCGGCTGGAAATTATGCCCTGCGCGCTGACTGCCATTCGCTTCACCAACATGGGGCCGCGCCTGCTGGCCTACAACGATGTTGGCACGCTGGAATACCTGAAGCCCAAGCCCGAAGAGCCGCCTAAGGCTGAAGACGCGCCGGCCAATGGCGCTGAGCCCGCCGCCGATGCGCCGAAGCCGGAAGATGCGCCAGTGGCCGAAGTTGCGCCAGTCGCAGCAGATATGCCCGCCGCCGAGCCGGCCGCAGAAATAACAACGACCGAAGAAGCGCCAGCCGCGCCAGCCGCTGAGCCGCCAGTGGCGGAACTGCCCGCTGCCGAGCCGGTTGCCGCCGAAGCCGCCAGCAGCCCCGCCGCGCCGGTGCTGCCCGAAATGCCTGGCAATGGCGCGTCGCCCGATGCGGCGCACGAATTCCAGGCCACGTTTTAAGCCCTGAACCAGTGAGGACGTAAGAGTTCATGCCCGATTATACCTACGAGCTCGACCCAGTCTCGCGCATCACCGCCAACGCGGTTGGCGAGCCGGGCAAGCGCGTGTTCTACATCCAGGCGCGCCGCGACCGCCAGCTGGTGTCGCTGATCTGCGAGAAAGAGCAGGTGCGCGCGCTGGCCCAGCATATTACCCAGCTGCTCGAAGACCTGACCGAGAAAAACCCGCTCCTGTCGTCCAGCGACGACATGCTGGTGCTGGCCGCCGACATGAGCCTGGAAGAGCCGCTTGAGTCGCGCTTCCGCATTGCCCAGATGGGCATTGGCTACGACGCCGACCGCGACCTGATCATCCTGCTGATGCAGGGCAGCGCCGAAGAAGAAGGCGAGGACGCGCCAACTGCCCGCTTTGCCGCCACGCGCCAGCAGATGCGCGCCCTGAGCGAGCACGCCGCGCAGGTGGTCTCGCGCGGGCGGCGCATTTGTGGCAACTGCGGCCGGCCAATCGACCCAACTGGTCATTTCTGCCCGCAGATGAACTAAGCGCTCAATCGAGGTTGCGAGGAGCGAATACCACGAAGGCACAAAGGCACGAAGGGCTTTGGAAATCTGTAAACGCCGAGCTTTTGTGGCGAGCTGAATAGTAACTGGAACGAGGCGACCGCTCACACTCGTTCTGAATGACACAGACACCATGCCAGAAACACCATCTTCCGAGTTGAACGTCGCTGATGTGCTGACACTGCTGGCCCAGGGCGACCTGGATGTGCAGGGCGTGCTGCCGTGGAGCAGCAACTACACCCTGCTCACCGCTGTGCGCCACGGCAACCTGCAGGGCCTGGCCGTCTACAAGCCGCGCCGCGGCGAGCGCCCGCTGTGGGATTTCCCGCGTGGCACGCTTTGCCAGCGCGAGGTGGCCGCCTATGTGCTAAACGCCGCGCTGGGCTGGAATCTTGTTCCGCCCACGGTGCTGCGCGACGGCCCGTATGGCGTGGGCTCGCTGCAACTGTTCATCGACGCCGACCACGAGTCGCACCTGTTTACCATGCAGAAGGAAGGCGGCTTCGACGCGGCGATCGAGCAGCTGGCGGTCTTCGATGTGCTGGCAAACAACGCCGACCGCAAGAGCGGCCACTGCCTGAAAGGCAATGACGGCCGGCTGTGGGCGATCGACCACGGCATCTGCTTCCACG
This sequence comes from Kouleothrix sp. 19917, assembly GCF_057073505.1. Classification (NCBI taxonomy): domain Bacteria; kingdom Bacillati; phylum Chloroflexota; class Chloroflexia; order Chloroflexales; family Roseiflexaceae; genus Kouleothrix; species Kouleothrix sp. 19917. Next base: position 4,312,557 of record NZ_CP097099.1, on the reverse strand, counting down.
CCGAAATGAAGCTGCGCACCGTGCTGTGGGATTATGCCGGCCAGCCAATGCGCCCCGACATTCTGGCCGACCTGCGGGCGTTTCGCGCTAACCTCACCGGCGACATGGCCCGCCTGCTCGAAAATCTGCTCGACACCGACGAAATGCGCGCGCTGCGCCGCCGCCTCGACCGCCTGATCAACACCGGCATCTACCCCGACCCCGGCCCCGGCCGCAATGTGCCCTGGCCGCCGGTGTAATTTCCACAGCATCCCACCCCACGCCCGCAGCGGAAACGCTCGCCGGGCGTTATTTTTTCCTTTTTTGCGAATTGGCATCACTCAGCGGGTACCCGACGCTGTACTCTTCGCCTGCGGCAGCAAGGTACAAACGATTATTATGGTGTGCGATTTTTGCGCGCGTAGCGCGCAAAAATCGCACACAAAGAAAAAATTGAGTACCGCTCTGCCGAAGGCTAAAACGCTGGCTGCGCAAGCCATAATTGACAGCGCCCGCGCTTTTCGGTATACTCCGCGCACACAGACTGTATACAGCTTGTATACACTAATTTCACAGACGAGCCGGGCAGCAAAGGTAGCGAGCGCATGAGTGAGCCGCGCGAAACCGAAACGCAGCGCATCTTCGAAACGTTGAAGGCCCGCATTCTGAGGAACGAGCTGGCCTCGGGTACGCCGCTCAGTCACTCGCAGCTCTGCCGCGATTTGCAGACCAGCCGCACGCCCGTGCGCGAGGCGCTCTCGCGCCTGGAGGGGCTGGGGCTGGTGACGACAATCCCGCACCGTGGCACGATTGTCGCCAAGCTCGATCTGCACGACTACCTCGAAATCGGCCAGATTCTGGCGCAGCTCGAACCGTTTGCGGCGCGCATGGCCGCTGGCCGCATGTCGCCCGCCAGGCTCGACGATTTTGAGGCGCAGCTGCGCGACCTGTACCACGCGCCGCCAACGGCTGCCGCGATCGACCAGCTCAACCAGATCGACAACGCGCTGCACCGCGAGATCCTGGCTGTGGCGGGCAACCGCCGCATGTACGACATGGTCGAAACCATGCGCAGCCTGTGCGACCACCTGAGCTTCGCGCTTGAGCGCCGCTTTGATACTGTGATCGACGAGCTGTTTGCGCTGATTGCGGCGCTGCGCGTGGGCAACAGCGCGGAGGCCGCGCACGCAATGCTGCACCACATCACCAGCTTTGGCGAAACACTGCCCGGCTCACTCGGGCGCTAAATCCCACAACGACGTGCTGCTCCCACTGATCTGCCCGTGGCGCTCTCGTTCGGCCCGGCCGAGCACGCGCCGCTGACCGTTTCCAACCCCAATAAAGGAGAAGCCATGTTCGCTCGACACAAGCTCCTGGCCGCGCTCGTAGCAGCGATTATGCTGCTGAGCCTGGCCGCCTGCGGTGGCGCGGCCCCGGCTGCCGCCCCCACAGCAGCCCCTGCCGCCGAGGCTACCGCTGCCCCCGCCCCGACGACGGCCGCGCCCGCCGCCGAGGCCACTGCCGCGCCCGAGCCCACCGCCGCAGCGGAAGCGACCGCCGCGCCAGCCACGGGTGCCGAGCCCGGCACGCTGGTGATGGCGATTGCCGAAGACTCGGCCTCGCTCGACCCGGGCCGCGCGTTTGAAACCACGCCCTCGATTGTGCACAAGGCCACCTACGAAACGCTGGTGACCTTCCCGGCCGCCTCGGTCGATAAGATCGAGCCACTGCTGGCCAAGGAATGGAAGATCAGCGACGACGGCAAGACCTACACCTTCACGCTGCGCGACGGCGCGATGTTCTCGGATGGCAGCCCGGTCACTGCCGCCGACGTCGTGTTCTCGTTCAATCGCATGAAGAACATCAAGGGCAACCCGTCATTCCTGGCCGAAACGATCGACAGCGTCAGCGCGACCAACGACACAACCGTCGAGCTGAAGCTGAAAGCGCCCGATCCGGCCATTCTTTCTAAGCTGGTATTTTCGGCCTTTAGTGTCGTAAATTCGAAAGTGGCGCAGGCCAATGGCGCCACCGACGCGGCCGACGCCGACAAGGGCGACAAGGCCGAAACCTGGTTCAACAGCAACTCGGCCGGCAGTGGCCCCTACATGCTCACCAAGTGGGAAAAGGGCGTTGAGACCGTGCTGGAGCGCAACCCGAAGTACACTGGCACCGCGCCCAAGATCGAGCGCGTGATCATTCGCAACATCCCCGAGGCGGCGACGCAGAAGCTCCAGCTTGAGGCTGGCGACGTGCAGATCGCGATGGACCTGAGCGCCGACCAGCTTGGCTCGCTGCAGAACAACCCTGATGTAACAATCTTCCAGACGCTCAGCGACACGATGTTCTTCCTGCTGATGAACCAGGACAAGACGATTGGCGGGCCGATGAGTGATCCGAAGGTGCAGCAGGCCGTGCGCCTGGCGCTCGACTACGAGGGCTTCAAGGCGCTGGCGGGCGGGCAGGCGGTCACGCCGCCAACGATCCTGCCGGTGGGCTTTGCGGGCGCGTATGGCGAGGACAAATCGCTCAAGCGCGATGTCGAGGCCGCCAAGAAGCTGCTGGCCGATGCCGGCCAGACCGCGCCAACAATCGACCTGGAGTATCCCGACTTCACCTTTGGCGGCGTGAGCTTCGGCACCATGGCGCAGAAGGTGCAGGCCGACCTGGCCGAGGCGGGCATCACCGTCAACCTCAAGCCGGCCGAGCTGCAGGTGGCGCTGGAAAACTACCGCCAGGGCAAGGAAGCGTTTGGCCTGTGGCTGTGGCTGCCCGACTACCGCGACTCGCTCGACTACGTCGAGTTCCTGCCCGATGGCGTGGTGGGCAAGCGCGCCAACTGGCTGGGCGACAAGGCCGAGGCGGACGTGATTTCGCTGCGCGACAAGGTCAAGGTCGAAACGAACGTCGATGCGCGCAACCAGCTCTTTGGCCAGATGCAGGACTACCTGCTGAGCAAAGGCCCGTATGCCGCACTGGTGCAGCCAAGCGTGCAGATCGGCCTGAGCAGCAAGGTACAGAACTTCGCCTACAACCCGCAGTGGCGCGTCGACCTGGCGCAGCTCGGCATGGGCGAGTAGCACGACGTTTGCAGAGCTTGGGAGGTTTGGAGGGCATTCGCCCTCCAAAGAATTCCCTCTTTTGGTGGCTGTCGGCCACGAATGTGACCGACAGCCACCAAAAGGGAGAGGCGCGCAGGCACTATGAACATACTCACCTACATTCTGCGCCGGCTGGTAGTCACGCTGCCGCTGCTGGTCGGCATTACGCTGATTGCGTTTGCAATCGCGCGCGCCGTGCCCGGCGACCCGGTGACCGCTAACCTCGGGCAAAAGGCCATGTCCGACCCGCAGATCGTCGCGGCGTTTCGCGCCGAGTGGGGGCTGGACAAACCCGCCTACGAGCAGTATGTGATCTACGTCGGCAAGCTGCTGCAAGGCGACCTGGGGCGCTCGATCAAAAGCCGCCGCCCGGTGCTCGACGACCTGCGCGCATACCTGCCCGCTACAATCGAGCTGGCGACCGCGTCGATTGTGCTGGGCGTATTGTCGGGCGTGCTCTTTGGCGTGCTCTCGGCGGTGCGGCGGAATAGCTGGCTGGATCAGCTGGTGCGCTTTTTCTCGCTGATTGGCGTGAGCGTGCCGGTGTTCTGGCTGGCGCTGGTGCTGCTGTTCATCTTCTATGCGCGGCTGCGCTGGGCCGCCGGGCCGGGCCGTCTCGACGCCGGCATGAAGCCGCCCACGCGCCTGACCGGCTTTTTCACCATCGACGCGCTGGCAAGTGGCAACTGGCCAGCGTTTGTGAACGCGCTGCGCCACCTGGTGCTGCCGGCCATCGTGCTGGGCAGCTACACCACCGGCCTGATCGCCCGCGTCACGCGCTCGTCGATGCTGGAGGTGCTCGGGCAGGGCTATGTGCGCACCGCCCAGGCCAAGGGCCTGCGCGAGCGCACGGTGGTGCTGCGCCACGCCCTGCGCAACGCGCTCATCCCGGTGGTCACCGTGATCGGCTTTTCGTATGGTGGGCTGCTGGCCGGCGCGGTGCTGACCGAAAGCATCTTTGCGTGGCCGGGCATCGGGCAGTACGCCTTTCGCGCCTCGACCTCGCTTGATTTCCCGGCGATCATGGGCGTGAGCCTGCTGATCGCGCTGATCTTTGTGCTGACCAACCTGATCGTCGATGTGCTGTACTTTGTGCTCGATCCGCGCCTGCGGATGGCCTGACGGTTGGGGTGGGTTAAAGGTTAGAAGGTTCGAAAGTTTCCGTCAACCTGCCCGCCGCAGGCGTATGCGATACGCCCCGGCGGCAACCTGTAACCTGTAACCTGCTAACTGCCAACTGCCAACCGCAGGCGTATGCGATACGCCCCAGCGGCAACCTGCAACCTGCAACCTGCAACCTGCAACTTGCCCGCCGCAGGCGTATGCGATACGCCCCGGCGGCAACCTGCAACCTGCAACCTGCAACCTGCAACCTGCTAACTGCCAACTGCCAACTGAAACACGCCTATGGCAACACTCGCACCAACAATTGAACTTCGGCCCGTGCGGCCCACGCGCCTGACGCGGGCGTGGCGCTTTCTGCGCGCAAACCCGGTGGCGCTGGTGGGTCTGGCGCTGGTGATTGCGTGGGTGCTGATCAGTCTGCTGGCGCCGCTGATCGCGCCCTATGGCCCGCTGGAACAGAAAATCGTGCAGCGCCTCAAGCCACCCTCGGCGGCGCACTGGTTTGGCACCGACCAGCTTGGCCGCGATGTGCTGACGCGCGTGCTGTACGGCGGGCGGCTTTCGCTGCCAGCCGGCTTGTCGGTGGTGCTGCTGGCGGGCATTGTTGGCACCGCAATTGGCGCGATCTCGGGCTTTGCGGGTGGCTGGCTCGACGAGCTGATGATGCGCATCACCGAAGTGTTTATGGCCTTCCCAACGATCATTCTGGCCATGGCGATTGCCAGCGCGCTTGGGCCAAGCCTGATCAACGCCATCCTGGCGATGGTGGTGGTGTGGTGGCCGAGCTACGCGCGTGTGGTGCGCGGCCTGGTGCTCTCGGTGAAGGCGAACGACTACGTGCAGGCTGCCCGCGCGCTGGGCGTACCCGAGGGCCGCATCCTGTGGCGCACGGTGCTGCCGAACTGCCTTGCGCCTGCGGTGGTGGTCGCCACAATCGACCTGGGCAACGCGGTGCTGGTGTTCGCCGGCCTGAGCTTTCTGGGCCTCGGGCCCGACCCGGCCACGCCCGAGTGGGGGCGCATGATCGCCGACGGCATCGAGTTCTTCGACCAGTGGTGGATGTCGGCCTTTCCGGGGCTGGCGATCTTTCTTGTGGTGATGGCATTCAACTTCGTGGGCGACAGCATTCGCGACGCGCTCGACCCGCAGCTGCGGAACAGTGTGCAGTAGGCCGTTTGCCAGACCATTGAGGTATATGAAGCCACAGAGAACACCAAGGCCACCGAGTTTAATACTCTTCCTCAGTGTCTCGGTGGCCTCGCTGGCGCAACCGTTTTCTTCTCGGCTAAAAAGGATGACCAATCATGCCAGACTACACCGCCCGCCTCCAGCGCGTGCAGGAGCTGATGGCCGCGCAAAACATCGACCTGCTGTTTCTGCAGCGCTCGGCCAACCTGCACTACCTCACCGGCATCGAGCGCGAGGAGCAGAATTTCGGCAACACGATGTACCCGGGCGAGTGGCTGACTGGCGCGTGGATCGCGCCGGGCCGCGCGCCCATCCTGACGATCCCGCGCATGCTGGCGGCCTTCCATCTCGACATCACAGGTTACGACGTGCGCGTGCTGCCCGATGCTGGCGACCCAGCCGCGCTGGCGCGTGAGGTGCTCGACGCGCTGGGCGCGCCGGCCAGCGCCACAATCGCGCTCGACGACCGCGCCTGGGCCGAGACGCTGATGGGCCTGCAGGCGCTGCGCCCGGCCGCGCGCTTTGTTTCCGCCGCGCCGATCATGCGCCCGCTGCGGCTGATCAAGGGCGAAGACGAGCTGGCGATTATGCGGCAGGCCGGCGCGATCACTGAGGCGGCCTTTGCGGATGTGCTGCCCCGCCTGCGCCACGGCATGACGACGCTCGACCTGATTACCGAGGTGAACTACCAGCTCCGGCGGCACGGCTCGCTCGCGCCCTCGTTTGTGACGGCCTTCTACAATATGGGCGTGAACTTCCCCTTCGACTTCCATAACCGCGAAGAAACCCTGCTGCTGCCGCTCGACGCGCCGGTGTCGGTATCGTTCGACTTTGGCGGCGTGCTCGACGGCTATTGCTACGACTTTGGGCGCTCGGTCTTCTTTGGCGAGCCGGGCGACGAATACCGCAAGGTGTACGGTCTGGTGATGGGCGCGCAGGCCGCTGGCATTGCCGCGCTGCGGGCCGGCAACACATGCGAGCAGGCCGATGCCGCCGCGCGCGCCGTGATCACCGACGCGGGCTATGGCGAGGCCTTCCGCCACCGGCTGGGCCACGGCATCGGCATGGATGTGCACGAGCCGCCCTTCCTGACCGCTGGCGACAAGACGGTGCTGCGGCCCGGCATGTGCTTCACCGTTGAGCCGAGCATCTTCATACCGCACCAGCTTGGCTGCCGTGTCGAAGACGTGGTGGTGGTGCGCGACGATGGCGGCGAGCCGCTGACCACCGGCTTCCAGCCTTTGTACGTGGTGGAGTAGCGCAGCGAAGAACTGAGAACCGAGAACCATGCCTCTCGGTTCTTGGTTCTTGGTTCTGCGAAGGGAGCATTGATGCCACGCCAGAATGTTTCGAGCGGCACGCCGTGGGAAGCCATGGCCGGCTACTCGCGCGCAGTGCGGGTGGGCCAGCAGGTGTATGTTTCGGGAACCACCGCCTCGGACGCAAGCGGCGCGGTGCAGCACCCCGGCGACGCGGCTGGGCAGGCGCGCTATGTGCTGAACAAAATCGCCGCCGCGCTGGCCGAGGCCGGCGCAACGCCGGAAGATGTCGTGCGGACGCGCATTTTCGTGCGCAACCTGGCTGATTGGGAAGCGGTTGCGCGCGTGCATGGCGAGGTCTTTGGCGCGATCCGCCCGGCCAACACGCTGGTGCGCGCCGAGATGATCGAACCCGAGATGCTGGTTGAGATCGAAGCCGTCGCGATCATTCAGTAGGCGGTGTGCAGTCGGCAGTCGCGCTTGCGTTCTTACTGCCAACTGCAAACTGCCGACCGAGGAAGTATGCGATTTTCTGTTCGCTTCAACAACGACTTGCCTGCGCAGGACTACCCGCGCCTGGCGCGCGCCGCCGAGGCCGCCGGTTTCAGCCAGTTCTGGGTGAGCGACGACCTGTTTCTGCGCGGCGTCTGGCCGATCCTGACGGCCTGCGCGCTGGCGACCGAGCGCATCGAAATCGGCACATGCATCGTTAATCCCTACACCATGCACCCGGTCGAGATCGCCATGCAGGCCGCCGCGCTGGATGAGCTGAGCGGCGGGCGCATGCTGCTGGGGCTGGGCGCGGGCGCCGGCGATTTCCTGGGCTGGGTTGGGCTGGCGCAGGAGCGCCCGCTGGCGCGCATGGCTGAAACGCTCGCCGCCTTGCGGCAGCTCTTTGCCGGCGAGCGCGTGCGCTTCGACGGGCAGGAACTGCGCGGCTGGACCGACGAAGCCTACCTGCGCTTCCTCGCGCGCCCGATCCCGCTCTACCTGGGCGCGATGAGCCCGCGCATGCAGCGGCTGATCGGGCAGGCGGCCGATGGCGGGTTGCCGCTCTTGTTCCCGCCCGAGCTGTACGCCGACGTGATTGCGCAGGTGCGCGCTGGCGCGGCGGCGGCTGGGCGCGATATGGGCGCGATCGATGTGGCCGCCTGCGTTTGGGTGTCGGTGAGCGCCGACCGCGCCGCCGCCGAAGATGCCCTGCGCGAAAAAGTGGCTTTTTACGGCCACGCCTTTAGCGACCAGATCCTGGCGCGGCTGGGCGTGGCGCGCGCCGAGTTTGCCCCAATCGCCCACGCGGTGCAGGTGGAAAATAATCTTGCCAGAGCGAAAAGTCTTGTTACTGACGCCATGCTGAGCGTGGGCGTGGCTGGCGATGCGCGCGACTTGATCCCGCGTTTGGAACATCTTGCCGCGCTCGGCGCGACGCACCTGAGCTTTGGCCCGCCGATCGGGCCCGAGCCGCTGGCCGCGCTCGATGTGCTGGGCCGCGAGGTGCTGCCGCATTTTCGGGATCGGTGACGCCGGTGCGATTCGTTGGGGCGGGCAGGATGTTGCGCGATGGTTGGCGTTCGTGGGGCGAAGCATTCTGCTGACCGATGGCCATCGGTCAGCAGAATGCTTCGCCCTTACAGGGAGATTTCGATGGATACTTCGGATACTGCACTCACGCTCGACCAGCTTCTGGCGATTGAGGGGCTGGGCAGCGGCCCCTATGGCGGCGGCGACGTGGCGCGCTGGTCGCCCGATGGCCGCGAGCTGCTGGTGGCGGCGCGTCTGGGCGGCGAGCTGGCGCTGTGGCTGGTGCCAGCGGCGGGCGGCTTCCCGCGCCGTGTCACCACCATGCCGATTGCGCTGCAGTTTCTGGCCAGCCCGATGCAGAGCTTTTCGCCCGATGGCCGGCTGATTGCGTTTCTTTCTGAAGCGAACGGCGCGACCGAGCTATGGCTGTGGGAAGCGGAAACTGGCCGCCAGCGCCAGCTCACGCGCCTGGGTAACCATATTGCGGGCTATAGCTGGGCGCGCGATGGGCAGAGCCTGCTGGTGGCCGCGAACACGCGCGGCGGCTACGACATTTATCGTGTGGGCGTGGCGGATGGCGCAACCCAGTGCCTGACCGGCGATGAGCGCTACGAGGTTTCGCCGGTGGAGACGCCGGGCGACGCGCGCGTGCTGTATGTGCGCCTCAGCGAAGGCTGGACCGACCACGAGATTGTGAGCATTGCGCCGGGCGGCGGCGACGAGCGCGTGATCGCCACCGACAGCGACCTGTTCGACTACCACTACGGGCGCACCTTTGGCGTGCCAGCCGTCGCGCCGGATGGCAGCGCGCTGCTGTTTCGTTCGCACCGCAGCGGCTGGATCAACTACTGGGCCGCGCCGCTGGAAGCGAACGGCGAGCCGCGCCAGTTCTGCCCGCAAGCCGCCGACCAAAGTGGCGCAACATGGTCGCCCGATGGCCGGCAGGTGGCATTCCTTTCGAACACGAACGGCACGCTGGCGCTGTGGCTGTGCGACGCCGACGGCGGCAACGCCCGCGCGCTGGTCGCGCCCGAGCAGGGCGTGTGCGCCGCGCCGGTCTGGTCGCCCGACGGCAGCACAATCGCCTTTTTCCTTGCCGCGCCCGACGACACGCAAGACCTGTGGCTGGTGAATGCGGCCAGCGGCGTGGCGCGGCGCGTGACCGACACGCTGCCGGTGGGGCTGCGCGGCCAGCTGGTTCGCCCCGAGAAAATCAGCTACCCCAGTTTCGACGGGCGCACGATTCACGCCTACCTGTACCGCCCGCCGACCCTGCCGCCCGGCACGCGCGCCCCGGCGGTGCTGCACATTCACGGTGGGCCAACCAGCCAGTTCTACGACGCGCTCGACCCGCTGGCGCAGTTTCTGGCGGCGCGTGGCTATGCCGTGCTGATGCCGAATATTCGCGGCAGCTCGGGCTATGGCAAAGAGTTTGAAGACCTGAACAACGGCGACTGGGGTCACGGCGACCTGCACGACGCGATTGCGGGCGCGAACTGGCTGCGCGCCCAGGAGTGGGCCGACGGCGCGCACATCGGCATCACTGGCACGAGCTACGGCGGCTGCCTGAGCATGTCGGCAGTGTGCAACGCGCCGGGCGAGTTTCAGGCCGCCGCGCCGCACGCCGGCTATGCCGACTGGGTGTTTGTGATGGGCGAGCAGGAGCGCCGCCACCTGCAGCTTATGCATTATGAATTTGGCGACTTCGAGCAGAACCGGGCGGTGTACCGCCACTGTTCGCCCGTATACAATGTGCGCCGGGCGCAGACACCCACGCTGGTGCTGCATGGCGAAGGGCTGCTGCCGCGCTCGGACGACTCGCGCCGCTTTGTGGAGGCCATGCGCCGCGAGTACAAAACTGTGGAGTACAAAACCTACCCCGGCGAGTGCTACTACGTGCGCACGCGCGCCAACCTGCGCCGTATGTACAGCGACATGGCCGAATTCTTCGACCGCTACCTGCGCCCATGACAGCGCCGCACAGCATCACAATCGCCTTCCAGACCGACCACCCGCTCAGCGCGTATGGCCCAATGGCCGCGCAGTGCGAGCAGTATGGCTTCGACGGCGTGACGGTCTACAACGACATGCTGTACCAGCCGGCCTGGCTGCCGCTGCTTGAGATCGCGCGCGCCACGCGGCGGGTGCGCCTGGGGCCAGCGGCGGTCAACCCCTTCACCTGCCACCCAATCAACATCGCGGGCAACATCGCGCTGCTCGACGAAGCATCGGGCGGGCGCGCCTACCTCGGGCTGGCGCGCGGCGCGTGGCTCGATTTTGTGAGCCTTGCGCCCGAGCGCCCAGTCGCGGCGCTGCGCGAGGCCTTTGCATGTGTGCGCCACCTGCTGGAGCAGCGCCGCGAGCCGTTCGAGAGCACAATATTCCCGCTAGTCGGCGGCGACGCGCTGCGCTGGCGCATTCTGCGGCCCGACATACCGTTTCTGCTGGGAAGCTGGGGGCCGGCAGCCATGCGCGCCTGCGCGCCGCTGGTGAACGAGATCAAGATCGGCGGCACCGCCAACCCGGCTGTGCTGCCGCATGTCCGCCAGGCTGCCGATGCTGCCGCGCGCGCCGCTGGCCGTGACCCGGGCGCGTTACGCATCTGCGTGGGCGCAGTGACCGTGGTGGACGAGGATGGCGCAGCGGCGCGCGCGCTGGCCCGCCGCCAGGCTGCGCTCTACCTGCCCGTGATCGCGCCGCTCGACCCGACCCTGGGGATCGAGCCGGAGCTGCTGGCACGCGTGAACGCCGCTGCTGCTGCCTACGACTTCGACGCTGCGGCGGCCTGTATTTCTGACGAGCTGCTGGCGCGGCTGGCCTTTGCTGGCACACCCGCCGAGGTCGCCGCCCAGGCCGAGGCGCTGTTTGCGGCCGGCTGCAACCGCGTGGAGTTCGGCACGCCGCACGGTCTGAGCGAGGCGAGCGGTCTGCGCCTGCTGGGCGAGCAGGTGCTGCCACGACTGAAAGGAAGCCAGCATGGCGCGCAGTGATGAGTTCGAACTCTATGATCTGAAGGTGTCGGTCGAGGCGATTGCGGGGAACTGCACCTGCGCCATGCAGGTTGGCGACTGCTTCTTTCTGCGCGGTGGCAAGCTCGCGCTGCCCGACGGCCGTGATTTCTGCCTGTACGCGCTCCAGGCGGCGATTCCGCTGCTGCCCGCCAAGCAGCGCCGCAACCACCCGGCCGACTGGATGGAAACCGACGCGCGCGTGACCTGCCCCGACCCGGCCTGCCGCCTGATTATGCACATCGAGCGGGTTGGCACGCGTACGCTGCGCCACGACGACGTCAGCCCGATTCCGTGGGAAGAATCGTAAGGCGGCGAGCCGCCCGCTGCCGGGTGCCTGCCGCCCAAGTGCGTCATGTATCCACAGATTACGCAGATTGCACAGAAGGTCAAGCACCATAGTCTGGGCAATCTGTGTCATCTGCGGATTGTTCCCGTCCTATCGCAGCCGCGCCACTGCCGTCGAAATACTGATGCCCAGGTAGATCAGCACCATCAGTGGGTTGACGAGCATCATCGGCAGGGTGCCGAGCGCCATAGCCGTGCCAACCGTAATCTGCATCGGGCGGCCGCGCTTGAGCTTGGTGACGTTGTCGACGATCCGCACAATGAACTCGGCAATCGCCGGCCCGGCCATAAACACAATGAAGAAGCCAAACAGCCCGCGCGCGAAGAATGCTACCGGCACCGCCACCAGCGCCGCCGCCAGCAGCGCCACAATCGCCGCCACCACCACGTCGCGCGGGGCGACCTTGTAGTTGCTTGGCCGGCGCGCGCGGCGGTCGTCGGGGCAAAGCTGGCCCACCGCCGTCATGGTCGCGCACTCGGCGCAGATCGGCCGGCCGCACTGAGTACAATGCAGCCCAGTTTCGCGGTCGGGGTGGCGGTAGCAGAACTCGATGGCGGTGGCGGGCGCGGCTGTGTCGGGCGCGCTCAGCAGCGGCGAGGCATCGCCCGAGCTGTTGCGCTCCTCGCGCCGCCGCGAGGGTTCGAGCTGCATGCCCTGCGCGATCAGCTGCTCGACATAGCGCAGGCTGGCGGCGGCGTCGGCGTTGTCGGGCTGCAAGGCCAGCGCCTTTTGCAGGTATTCGCGCTTTTCGGCCAGAATTGGCACGACGCTGCTCAGGCCCACCCACGCCTCAACGCTGCTCGCGTCGAGCTCGGTGGCGCGGCGGAATGACGCACGCGCGGCCAGCGTGTCGCCGGCCAGGGCGGCAGCGCGCCCGTCCTGAATGAGCTGGTGGATATCGGTGATTGGTAACTCTGTCATATTCGGCTCAATACTGTGTATTGTTTCCAGCACAATACATCGTCTGGGTGTATAGTATCACGCGGCAGGCGTTGGCGGCAACTGGCGGCGCGCAACTATCATCGGGCTCTCATTTTGCCCGGCCCGATGCGGTGTTTCGTACAAAAGCCACAGAGAGCACCGAGAACACGGAGGAAGGCACGTACGTGTGGCTTTATCTGCGACGTGCATACGATTCATCTCATTTTATAAGACGCGCGAATGGCCGTGTTGTTGCGCCAAACGCCTGGTATCGACCGGTGGAACAGGAGAACGCGAACCCATGGAAAACCCGCTGACCTTGATGATTGTTCATGCGCACCCCGATGACGAGGTGATTGGCTCGGGCGGCACGTTTGCACATTATGCGAAAGCAGGCGTTCAAACCGTGCTGGTGACGGCAACGCTGGGCGAAGAAGGCGAGATTGTGGTGAAGGAGATCGACACGCCCGAGAATCACGCGCGCCTGGCCGAGATTCGCCGCGAAGAATTGCGCGCCGCGACCGATATTCTGGGCATTGCGCACCAGGAGTTTCTGGGCTACCGCGACTCGGGCATGGATGGGCGCGAGTCGAACGCGCACCCCGAGTGCTTCCATTGCGCCGACCCCGACGAAGCGACCGAGCGCCTGGTGAAGCTGATCCGCGCCTACCGCCCGCAGGTGCTGATTTCCTACAACGCGCACGGCGGCTACGGCCACCCTGACCATATTGCCTGCTACAAGACCACCCAGGAAGCCTTCGAGGCCGCTGCTGACCCGGCGCGCTACCCCGAGGCCGGGCCGGCCTGGGCGGTTGACAAGCTCTACGAAATGAACCGCCCGCGCGAGCGTTCGCGCCAGGCGTGGGAAGCGATGCGCGCGCAGGGCATCAAAACCCCGCTCGACAACCCCGACTATAAGATCGAAAACTACACCGCGCCCGACGACGTGATTACCACCGCGATTGACGTGGCCGAGTATATGCCTTTGAAGCGCGCCGCGCTGCTGGAGCACCGCACGCAGATCGCCACCGACGGCCCGTTTCTGAGCATGCCCGACGACATTGGGCGCACCTGGTTCGGCACCGAGTACTTTACGCTGCTCCAATCGCGGGTGCCGCTGCCGCCGCGCGAGGGCTACGAAAGCGACCTGTTCGCGGGCCTGCGCTAGCGCCAGATTTTGAACCACAGAGATATTACGTTGAAGAACGGGTCGGGCCAAGGACTTTGTTTGGGTCAAAGGGCGTTTTATGCTTGAGTACACCATAGACCACGTGCAACAACTTGCGCATCACCGCACCGATGATCACACCCTTGGCTTTGCCGCGCGCTGCCAGCCGTTCCGCAAACGCCTTGAACCCTTCGCATCGTCGCATCGCCACAATTGCCGGCCAGTACAGCGCCGCTCGCACGCTCGCCTTGCCCACTTTCGAGAGGTGTGTTCGCCGCCGCACACTCGTTCCCGATTCGTGCTGCGCCGGTGTTACTCCCGCGTCTGCCGCCAGCGCCTTGGCCGATGTATACGCGTCGATATCGCAGAACTCCCCCAGCAACTTAGCGGCAGTGATTGTACCTATTCCGACAATCGCCGTGAGAAGCGCAGCTTGCTCGCCCAGGTCACGCTCGTCTTTGAGATGCTGTTTGAGTTGTGCCTCGACGCTTGTGATCTGCTCCTCTACGCTTGCCAGAACCGTTTCAAGCGACGTGCGCACCACCGTGTCGCTGGTATCGCCCAAGCGATTGGACAGTTGCGTGCGCGTTTGGAGCAAGTCGTCGCGATGGCGTGTGAGCGCACGCAAGCGGCGCTGGGCGGCAGAGGGTGGTGTCCAGGCTTCGGGCTGGCATTGCAAGCAGAACAACGCAATGATGCGGCTATCCTGTTTGTCGGTCTTGGTGCGCATCATCTGGCTTTGGGCAAAACCCTTGATACGGGCAGGGTTAACCACACTGACGATGTGCTGAGCATCGGCGAGGAAGGCAGCCAGCGCTTCCCAATAGACATTGGTTGCCTCCATACAGGCATGCACGTGCTCAATGTGCTGGGAGCGAAGCCACTGCTGGAGCTGCTCAAAACCAGCGGAGGTGTTCGGAAACTGCTTGTGGCGACGGTCGCCACCCTCACGCAGCAGGGTGACATCGAAGGTGAGTTTGGCGAGGTCAATGCCGAGAATGTGCATGATAGCTCTCCAAAGGACAAGAAAAGGAGCTTGTTTCGGACCAGTCTTGAGGCTACGTGCTCGTGGGCACTGGGATCTTACACGGTCTTGTGAAACAAGCGATACGATGCATCGAAAGCCATTCTCTGTGACAGCGTCGAGCGCATCGGTCTTTTGCGGCCTTGAGATGCATCAAGGCATAGGATAGCAGAGCCAAGCCACTTCTGCGAGCCTTCATTGGTCTTTTGTTGACCCGCCCCACTTGGCGGCTTTTTAGACAAGACACAGAGGCACGGAGAAGTTGAATTTTCTCCGTGCCTCCATCGTTTAGTGTTCTAGCCCCAATACCTTTTTTATAGTAACCACCAAGGCACAAAGGCACCGAGGTTATATTGCATACGAAGCCCTTGGTGTCTTGGTGTCTTGGTGGTAAACGTTCCCAACACCCATTTTGAAATGTGCTGGTTTAGCCCTTGATCACATCCAGCATCTCGGCCACGCGGGTGACCTTGACGCGCGGGCGGCCCTGCGCCGCGCCCGACGCCAGCTCGTGGGCGTCGAGCTTCTTCCAGTCGGCATAGGTGACATAATCGGGTTTGCGCGCCTTGAGCAGCGCCAGCACGGCGTCGGGGTCGCGCTTCGCATCATCAATTCCATCGAGCGTCGGCACATCTTCTACCATCGCCGCCACAGTCGAAACGGCGTCGGGCTTGTTGGTGCCGATCACGCCGGAGGGACCGCGCTTGGCCCAGCCCACCACATACTCGCCGGGGATGCTTTCGCCGCTGCTGGCGTGTGTCACGCGCCCAACGACATTCATAATCGTGTAGGAGGCTTCGTCGAAGGGCACGCCTTTGAGCGGCACACCCCGGTAGCCGACCGAGCGCAGCACCATGCCGCAGTCGAGCGTTTCGAACTCGCCGGTGCCTTTGGCGCGCAGGCCACCGCGCCCGTCGGACACAAGCAGGTTGCGCTCGATCTTCACGCCCGCGACATGCCCATCCGCGCCAAGGATCTCGACGGGCGAGGCCAGAAAGCGCATGCGGATCGTCTTCGAGCCAGCCCAGTCGGTGCGGGCGGCGTAGGCGCGCATCAGCTCGACATTCTTGGCCGCGATTTTGTCTTCGGCCAGCGCCGCCTCGCTGTCGGGGTCGAGCTGCAGCTCAGCCGGGTCGAGCGCGACCTGCACGTCTTCCAGCTCGCCAAACTCCTTCAGCTCGGCGTTGGTGAAGGCCGCCTGGGCCGGGCCGCGCCGGCCAAGCATCACAACCTCGCGCACCTTGCTCGCGCGCAGCGCCGCCAGCGCGTGGTCGGCAATGTCGGTTTTCGCCAGCTCGTCGGGGTTGGTCACCAGAATGCGCGTCACGTCCATCGCGACATTGCCGTTGCCGATCACCACCACGCACTCGGTGCTCAGGTCGAACTCGTAGTCGCGGTAATCGGGGTGGCCGTTGTACCAGCCGACAAAGGCGGTGGCCGGGTAGCTGCCCACCAGATCTTCGCCGGGAATGTTCATGCGCCGGTCGGTTTGCGCGCCGACCGCGTAGATGATCTGGTCGTAGAAGGGCTTCAGGTCCTCGTGCATCAGGTCTACGCCAAAGGTTACATTGCCGAAATAGCGCACGCGCGGGTCGCCGGCAATGCGGTCGTAGATGCGGGTGACGGCCTTGATCGACTGGTGGTCGGGCGCGACGCCTTCGCGCACCAGGCCGAAGGGGGTGGGGAAGCGGTTGAAGAAATCGATTGAGAGGTTCAGATTCGCTTGCTTGAGCAGCGCTTCGGCGGCGTAGAAGCCGGCCGGCCCCGCGCCAATAATTGCGACGCGCAGCGGCCGCGCAGCGCTTCCAAGTGGTTCTGCCACAGCGTGTTATCCCTTTCGCTAGCCAAAAGCGCCCGCGTGGCGGGCGCCCTTGTGATAGGTTGCACAGAGCGTAGCGATAATCTAACACGCAGGGGGGAGGGTGTCAACGCTCGGCTGGCAGCGGCCAGGGCTATGTCACAGTTCCCAAACTTTATCCACAGATTACACAGATATGAGACCGCTCATCTGCGTAATCTGTGGATCGATCTCGTTCTTTTTCCATCGTTGACATGGCCCTGGGTCGCGGTGCTGTGCTCTGGCGCGATCATAGCGCGAGGGAGTTACATTTTAGTGCAGGCCTACTCGCCACGCCAGACGGGCGGGCGCTTTTCGAGAAAGGCGCGAAAACCCTCGAAGCCATCGGCGCTGCTGAGGATTTCGCGCTGCAAGGCGGCTTCGCGGGCGAGCGCCTCGGCAAAGCTGCTGTCTTGCGCGTCGCGCACGGCGCGGCGGATGCGCGTGAGCGCGAGGGGAGCCTGCGCGGCCAGGCGGCTGGCGTAGGCCGCCACCGACGCGGCAAAGTCTTCGGTTGGGTAGACGTAGCTGGCGAGGCCGATGGCGCGCGCTTCGTCGGCGGGCACGCTTGCGCCACTGTAGAACAGTTCGAGCGCGCGGCCCATGCCGACGAGGCGCGGCAGGTTCCATGTGCCGCCGCCGTCGGGGATCAGGCCGACGCGGATGAACAGCTCGGCAAACTGGGCGCGCGCCGAGGCCAGCCGAATATCGCAGGCCAGCGCGAGATCGCAGCCCAGGCCGGCCGCCACGCCATCCACGGCGGCGATCACCGGCCAGCGGGCGTTGTGAATTGCCAGCAGCGCCGGGTGGTAGGCGTCGGTCAGCACGCGCCAGGCTGCATCGGCAGAAAGCTCGGCCCCGGCGATCATGGTGATGTCGGCGCCGGAGCAGAACGCCCCGCCCGCGCCGGTGATCACAATCACGCGGGTGCTGCCGTCGTCGTTGCAGGCTTCGACGGCGTCGCGCAGGGCCAGCATGGTCGGGCCATCGACGGCGTTGCGCACGGCGGCGCGGTTGATGGTGATGGTTGTCACCGCGCCGTCGCGGCGGGCGAGCAGGCTGTCGCTCATAGGTTCCTCGTTTGCAGTTTTGCGAGTTGCGACGAAGATTTTACCACGGAGGCACGGAGGCACGGAGGCACGGAGGTTTGAGTTGCATGTTTGAAAGTTGGAGGTTGCAGGTTGGGCGACCGATACTCAACCATCAACCACCAGAAGATAAACCGCAAAGAGCGCAAAGATCTGAGGGTTAGGGTTGGCGGGTTCTTGGTTCTCGGTTCTGCGGTTCTGCGGTTTACGCTTACCCGTCACCTTGTCACCCCGTCACCCTTTCATCATGTCTCCTTGCGGGCGCTGGCTTGCTCGATTGCGGCCCAGGCGCGCTCGGCGGCGTCGGCGTCGGCGGGGGATGCGCCGGCCGGGTTGTAGCGCGCGCGCTCGTAGGCGTCGGTGAGGGTGGCGACGGGTTGCGCCGCGCCGGGCACGATTGCCTTGGCGACTGGCCCATACTCGCGCGCGGTCTGTGGGGCGTTGCGCGGCTGATCGCGGGCCTCGCCAAGCAGCAGCAGGCGAATGTAGCTGCGCCGAATGCGGCTGGCCGGGTCGGTGCCGCGCAGGCGGGCCAGGGCATCGCGGAGGCCGCCGGCAGACGCGGCTGGGCGCAGCTTGCCCAGCAGGCTAAGCAAATCGTCGGCCAGGCCACTCCAGCTCCACAGCGAAACGCGCTCCTCGTCGGGGCTTGTGCTTCGGCGTCTGCGGCTGCGCAGAAAATAGAGCAGCAACAGAATAATCAGCACTGGCACGATCGCCAGCACTGCCTGAATGAGTACCTGAACCCACGGCGGAAAAATGCCGAGCACGCCCTGGGCAGCTGGCGGCAGATCGGTGGCGGGCGGCTGCACTGGCGGCGGCGCGATGTCGAAAATGCGCTCAAGGTGCAGCAGGCGAAACAGCCACTCGAAGGCGGTGGCAAGCAGGTAGAGCAGCGGCGCGATGATCAGCGCGATCAGGAAAATAAACGCCTGCCAGGCCACGCGCACGATCTGCGCGGCCTCGTGGCCGAACAGCGCGCTGACCAGCACACCCAGACTGAGCACCAGCACAATCGCGCCAGCTAGCGTGAGGAGGCCGCGCCAGCCCATGCGCTGCAACTCGGCTTCGCGCTCGTCGCTGGCGGCGGCCAGCGCAATCGCCAGCAGGCCAACCGCGAAGAAGCTCAGCACCTCGGTGGAGGCCAGCTCGCTCAGGCCGGGCCGCCCGCCGCTGCCCAGAAAGCCCACGCCAACAATCAGCATAAGCATGACGGTGGCGAGGCGGAACAGGCGGTGCAGGCTGACGCTGTCGTGCAGGGCCAGGCGCGTGCCCCGCCAGAAGCAGTACAGGCCGACCAGCAGCGCGAGGTAGGCCGCGCCGGCGCGTGGGTCGCTGAAGGTGACGAGCGCGCCCAGCGCGTCGCCCCAGCCGCTGAGCAGGCTGGCATTATCGAAGGCCGAGACTTTGGCGGCCCACAGCGCGGCCAGCAAACCCAGCCCGGCCAGCGCAAGGCCCTGGCGCTCGGGGCGCAGCCGCCGCAGCACCACCCAGTCGGCCAGCGCGCCGGCCAGCACCACCAGCAGCAGGGCGCCCCAGGCGTCGTGCCCGGTGATGGCGAGCAGCAGCGTTGGTGGGGTGGCCTCGACCACCGCCAGACTCAGGTAGTAGATGATGCGCTGCCATGAAAGCATGGGCGGGACCTTTACCAGGATTCAGGAGTCAGGAGTCGGGAGTGAGTGGACGCTGACGCACGCGGAGAACGCGGATCAGTGCATAACGCTATTTGTCCGTGTGTGTCGGCGTTCATCTGCGTCCCATCGTGAGAAACCTTGACAGAGACAGGACGAATGACTGGGCTGGCTGTTTCGTCCTTTGTCATTGGTCCTTCGTCATCTTTCTTCATACAGCTCGGCGTGCAGAAACGGCGCGAGCGCGCGGCAAAACACATCGTTCAGTGCGGACTCGCGGGTGATCAGGCCGCCGGTGAGGTAGCCAATTGCGCCCTGCTTCTGCTTGATGTTGCTGGTGCCAAGCAGCCCGTCCATCAGCGTGCCCAGCTCGGCACCGGCGCGCAACTGCGCGACAAAGCGCGGCGGCACCAGAATCTGCCCGCCCCGCGCAAGCGACTCGCGCTGCCCATCCACAATCGCGACCACGCTGTACAGCCAGGCCGCGCCATCGGCGTCGAACTCCACGCCACCTTCCAGCCCAACGCCCCAGTGCGCGCCGAGGGCAGCGCAGGCGGCCAGGGCGCGCTGACGCGCCCCGCGCGCCATTTCGCCGTAGCCGAGTGGCATGGCAGGCACGCCCGAAGGCACATCAATAGCATGCACCTCGGCGGGGATGCTGGCGCGCTCAAGCGCCGAGCGCACGGCGTTGACCTTGATCGGGTTGAGCGAGCCGACCGCGACATGGAGTGGCGTAGGGAAGTTCATAGCGCCTCCTGCGCGGCGTGCGGCTGCGCGCCGTTGGTGGCGGGCCTGCGGGCGGAAGCGCGCCCATTGCCGCGAAAGTCGGTGTGCGGCGGCGCGTGTTTCACCAGCACGCCCGGCACGGTGGGCGGCGCGTCTTCGCCCAGGTACAGCCACGCCACCGAGCGGCCAGCCTCACGCTGGCGCAGCAGCGCGGCGCGCGTGCCTTCGGGCGCGATGCCACTGAGCAGCAGGATCGTTGCGCCCCAGGGCAGCGTGCTGGCGGTGGTGCGCAGCAGCCGCGCCATGGGCGTGACGGAATAGTGCGTCAGGCGGGCCAGTGTTTCCATGATTCGTTCAAGCTGGGCCGGGCTGCGGCCGGGCGGCAGGCTCACAAAGCGCTCGAACTCGGCGGGCGCACCATTCACATACAGGCCGACGGCGTAGCCCTCGCGCAGCCCGACCTGCGCCAGCGTAGCCGCCGCGCTGATCAGTCGCTCGATCTGCGCTTCGTCGATGCCCTGCCAGTAGAACTCAAACGAGTCGAGGTCGAGAAAAATTGCCAGCTCACGCGAGGTGGTTGGCTCGTAGATGCGGGTTTGCAGCGTGCCCGTGCGCGCGGTCGCCGTCCAGTGCACGTCTTTCAGCGGGTCGTCGGGGTGGTAGTCGCGCACGCCGACGGTGCGCATGGGGTCGCGGATGAGCTGGCGGGCGCGCAGTTCGCCAAGCGGGTTGCGCGGCGGCAGGCCCAGTTCGTCGAGCGGCAGCAGGCGCGGGTAGACAATAATGCTCGTCTGGGCGGGCTGCTGCATCTCGCTGCGGTAGAAGCCAAACGGGTCGCCGCCTTCCAGGCTGGCCGGGCCGAGCCGGTACGCGCCGCGCGCGGTGCAGCGCAGGCGGTAGCGCCAGACCACGCTTTCGTACCAGCGCAGGCTGGTGATGCGATTGATCACCTGCCGCCCCTCGGTGTCGAGCCGGCGGTCGTGCCCGATGATGGCGAGCGGGGCGGGCACAATGTCGCGCACCACCAGCGCCACCAGCGGCAGCGGCTTGCGATTGGCGATGCGGATGGTCAGCTCAACCTCGTCGTCGGGGAAGGCGCGTGGCTGGCTGAGTTCGCGGCTGTAGCTCAGGCGCAAGAGCGACCAGCGATCCCACTGCCAGGCCAGCCACGCGGTGGTGAGCAGCAGAATGCAGATCAGCGCCAGCAGGCCCTGCCCGGTGAGCAGCGACAGAAAGGTCAGGACGATCAGGCCCTGGATGGTTTGGCGACGGAACATCCGCGTCCTTCAGGAAACTCTTGCCCGCAAACGGCGAGCGAAACCGTTTACCACCAAGACACGAAGACACCAAGATATTTTTATTATGCATACTGCGAAATATGAGTAGCTGTTTCGTGAAACCTTCGTGTCTTTGTGCCTTCGTGGTTGCGTATTCAATACGCACTTCGCGTTCTTTGCGCTCTTTGCGGTTTGTCGCTTGCGTCTCGCGCTTTACTCAACCGGCGCGGGCACTTTCGCAACGGCATTGCGCACGACCTCGGCGGGCGAGCGGCCGCGCAGCCGCGCCTCGGGCGCCAGGATCAGGCGGTGCGCCAGTACGGGCACGGCCAGCTCCTTCACGTCGTCGGGCCGCACGAAATCGCGCCCGCGCAACGCGGCCAGCGCCTGCGCGCCACGGTGCAGCGCCAATGAGGCGCGTGGCGACGCGCCAAGCTGCACGTCGTCGCTGGCGCGGGTGGCGCGCACAACATCGACAAGGTAGCGCCGCACCGGGTCGGAAACGGGCACGCTGCGGATGGCGTGCTGCTGCTCCAGCACGGCGGCGGCGTCGGCCACGGGCGCGATGCCTTCCAGCGGCTCGGATTGTTCGTAGCGCTCCAGAATTGCGACTTCTTCTTCGGCGGCGGGGTAGCCCAGCTCCAGGCGCAGCATAAAGCGGTCGAGCTGCGCTTCGGGCAGCGGAAAGGTGCCTTCCAGCTCAACCGGGTTTTGCGTCGCCAGCACCAGAAACGGCCGCGGCAGCGCGTGCGTCGCGCCGTCGATCGTCACCTGCCGCTCCTGCATGGCTTCCAGCAGCGCGCTTTGCGTGCGCGGCGTCGCCCGGTTGATCTCGTCGGTGAGCAGCACATTGGTGAAAATCGCGCCGGCGCGGAACTGAAACTCGCCCAGCTTCTGGTTGAAGTAGGACAGGCCGGTAATATCGGTGGGCAGCAGGTCGGGCGTGAACTGGATGCGGCGGAACTCGCCAGCGATCGAGCGGGCCAGCGCGCGCGCCAGGGTGGTTTTGCCAGTGCCGGGCACATCCTCCAGCAGCACGTGGCCCTCGCACAGCAGCGCCACCAGCATCAGGTCGACACAGCTTTCTTTCCCGATGATCACGCGCGCGATATTGGCGCGAATGCGGTCGGCCATTTCGCGAACCGCCGATGCGGCAGCAACAGTCACGCAGTGCTCCTTCAAGCAATCGCGCCGCCATGGAGGCGGCCAGCAATGGGGCGGGGTGTGGTGCGGCGGCAGTGTAGCATAGCGGGTAGGCAGTGTCAAAGATTAAGGATGTTAAAGCAGGGCCAGGTCAAGGTTCCAAAATGTATCCACAGATTACGCAGATTACGCAGATATCAGGTCTCTCATCTGCGTAATCTGCGTAATCTGTGGATACTTGCCGTTTCCTGTACATTTTTGGTGTAGCCCCATGGCCGAAGTGCCCGATTGGAATGCAGCGCCCCGCGTGATGGTATAATAGCGGGCGGTTCGTGCCCCGGCGTGCCGCGCCGCGCCTGGCGGGTGCAATCTAGAACAGCTTAAGGAGACACAATGACCGCGACAAGCTCACAGGCTCCAGCGGGTGAGATCATCACGATCCAGAATGGCAGCCTGCAAGTGCCCGATTTTCCGATCATCCCGTTTGTGGAGGGCGATGGCACCGGCCCCGATATCTGGCGCGCCAGCGTGCGCGTGTTCGATGCGGCGGTTGAGAAAGCCTACGGCGGCAAGCGCAAGCTGATGTGGCACGAGGTGCTGGCGGGCGAGAAGGCGTTCAAGCAGACCGGCAACTGGCTGCCCGACGAGACGGTGGCGGATTTCCAGAAGTACCTGGTCGGCATCAAAGGCCCGCTCACCACGCCGGTCGGCGGCGGCATCCGCTCGCTGAACGTCGCGCTGCGCCAACTGCTCGACCTGTATGTGTGCCTGCGCCCGGTGCGCTACTTCACCGGCGTGCCTTCGCCAGTCAAGCGGCCCGAGCTGGTCGATATGGTGATTTTCCGCGAGAACACCGAAGACATCTACGCGGGTGTTGAGTACCGCGCCGGCACGCCCGAGGCGCAGCAGGTGCTCGATTTCCTAAGCGCGACCTTCCCGAAAGACTTCGCCAAGGTGCGTTTTGGCGACGCCGCGAAGTCATCCGACTGGCGGCAGCTGATCGGGCAGGACGCCGACTCGTCGGTGGAGGTGGGCATTGGCATCAAGCCGGTGAGCAAGCTGGGCGCGCAGCGCCTGATCGCCGCCGCCATCCAGTACGCGATCACGCACCAGCGCCGCAATGTCACGTTTGTCCACAAGGGCAATATCATGAAGTTCACCGAGGGCGCGTTCCGCGACTGGGGCTACGACCTGGCCGAAGGCGCGTTTGGCGACCAGTGCTACACCTGGAGCCAGTGGGAGCGCACCAAGGCCGCGCGCGGCGAGGCAGCCGCCAACGCCGAGCAGAAAGAAGCACTGGCCAGCGGCAAAATTCTGGTGAAGGACGCGATTGCCGACATTACCTTGCAGCAGGTGCTGACGCGCCCCGACGACTTCGATGTGATTGCGACGCTGAACCTGAATGGCGACTACCTGAGCGACGCGCTGGCGGCGCAGGTGGGCGGCATCGGCATTGCGCCGGGCGCGAACATCAACTATGTCACCGGGCACGCGATCTTCGAGGCCACGCACGGCACCGCGCCGAAGTACGCCAACCTCGACAAAGTCAACCCCGGCTCGGTCATCCTGTCGGGCGACATGATGCTGCGCTACATGGGCTGGAGCGAAGCGGCCGACCTGATCATCAAGGGGCTGGAAAGCGCCATCGCCGCCAAGACCGTGACCTACGACTTCGCGCGCCTGATGAACGGCGCGACCGAGGTGAGCTGCTCGGGCTTTGCCGACGCGATGATTAGCCATATGTAGGTTTGAGTTTTGAGTGTTGAGTTTTGAGTTGAAAAGACATCAACTCAAAACTCAACACTTATCATTCAAAACTCCTACAGGTGATCTTCCTCAACTGGCTCGGGCGGCCCCCAGCCGCGCTCCTCGACCACCTGGAACAGGTCGGTGTCGCTGATGATGCCCACCGGCTCGCCGCCCTGGCTCACCACCGCGCGCCGAATGTTCTTGTCGATCATGAGCTGACTGCAATCGCGCAGGCTGGTTTCGGCGGTGACATCGATCAGCGGGCGGGTGGCGATCTCACCAACTTTCACCTCTTCGGGCGCGCGATTGGCGTTCACAATGCGCTTCAGCACGTCGCGCATGGTCATAATCCCCCAGTCGCCCTCGTCGCCCGGCTCGACCAGCACACTGGTAATGCCTTGCTGGTGCATCAGGTGCATGGCGTTCATCACGTTTTCGCCCGGCGAAATCGAGATCACCTTGCGCGTCATCACCTCGCCAACGCTGAAGGGCCGCTGGCGGTCGACGGCGGGCGAGGGCTTAGACATGCTTTTCGCCAGCGACTGGCGGTAGGCGTCGAGGTTGTACATGGCGACGCTGACCGAGCGGCGCTGCCCGCGCGCGGCGGCCACTTCCATGCTGCCTTCCAGAAACGTGACCAGCACATAGGCCTCGCCGCCGGTTGGCGGGTCTTCGAGAAGTTCAATCGTTTGCCCGTTGAAGCGGCCGGAAATGGTGTACATCTTTGTTCTCCTTACACGGCTGTTTCTTCACGCTATGGCGGCGGGCGCGGGCGCGGCGCTCACGGATGATCCAGTATAGCATGCGCAGGTACAAGTCAGTTCGCCGCATCAGGACGCGCTAGCCGCCCACGGCGCGCTCCAGCAGCGGCGGCTCTTCGTCGGCGGCAAGCTCGGCCAGCGCCTGGGCGCGCAGCTGCTCGAAGGCGGCGCGCTCGGCCGGCGACAGACGGCTCAGAATCAGCTGGAAGTTTTTGATCGCCTGCTCGCCATTCTGCCCCACCAGCGGCACGCCGTGCGCGTTTGCATCGCCGGGGTAGCGCGCGGGCGGCGCTGTTTCCACATGTTTCACGATCTTCATCACATCCTCCCCAGCGATAGTAGGCAGTAGCCAGTTGGCAAGTTGCAGGTTGACGGAAACATGCGAACGTTCAACCTTCTGACCTGCAACTCGTTTCTTACCCGACGGCGAGCCCTTGCAGCGCCGGGTTGCGCTGCAGCCGCTCCAGCAAGTTGCGCTTGGTGCGGTAGATCGCGTCGATGCTTGGGAACAGGTCGGGGTGGCGGGCCTGTATGGCGCGCGGCGGCTGGTCGTGCACAAAGCTCTCGACCAGCAGCGTGCGCTCGGCGGCGCTGTGCGCCACGGCGTTCACCAGCTGCCACAGCTCGCCGCGCTCCAGGTCGCCAATCACCAGCTGCTCTGCCGACGCGCCGCTCCGCTCGGTGGCGGGCTGGATGCGCCGCTCGTGCGCCAGCTGTGCGCGGGCGATATCGATCACCGTGCTGGAAACGCAGCTGCGCAGGTAGGCCAGCAGGCTCGCCAGCGTTGGGAACTGGCCGAAGCGCTCGGGCGTCAGCGCCGACCACGCCCGCGCAAACGCCTGATCGGCCACGTCGTCGGCGCGCTCATCGACCGACAGGCGCACGCTGAAGCGGCGCGCCCAGGCCAGCAGCAGCCCGCGGTAGCGCGTGTAGATCACAGCCCATGCCTGGCCGTCGCGCCCGACGATTGCGCGCCGGAACATGTCGTAGCCCTCGTGGTCGGTCAGTTCAATAGTCGGGGTGTTCATCGCTTTCCTCCTGTGTTGCCGTGCTTGTGTTCGTGGCCACAGTGAAGCATGGCGGCCCCGCGCAGGAGTATGACTTTGCGCTACAAAAAGTGAGATAAAAAGCGATAATTGGCGTTTTTGCCCGTTTATATCTATGAGAGCGGTGCGGCGGGGAGGCGATGGTCTTGGGGGGAACCGCGCCGCTCTCGCATGAACAGCGGCAAATCGCAGAGGTGGCGCGTGGCAGTGAACGACGAGGTGATTGAGGAAGTATTCTCGTTTGGCGAGTGGGTGCGCCTGCGCCGTCGGGCGCTCGATCTCTCGCAGGAAGAGCTGGCGCAGCGCGTGGCCTACAGCGTCGCCACCATCCGCAAGATCGAGTCGGATGGGCAGCGCCCTTCGCGCGACCTTGCGCAGAAGCTGGCCGAGCCGCTGCGCCTCGCGCCCGACGAGCGCGAAACCTTTGTGCAGGTGGCGCGTGGCACGCTGCGGGTCGGTCGCCTGCCCCCACCCAACCTCGACGCGCTGGTTCCGCCGCGCCGCACCCCGGCCGCGCCCGCGCCGCGCCCGCCCTGCCCCTACCCCGGCATGGTGCCCTTCAGCGAATACACCAGCGAGCTCTTTTTCGGGCGCGAGGCCGAGGTGCAGGATCTTGTGGCGCGGCTGCACCTGCACCCGTTCCTGGCGCTGATCGGCCCATCGGGCAGCGGCAAGTCGTCGCTCGTCTTCGCTGGGCTCATCCCCGCGCTGCGCCGCAGCACGCTGTTTGGCGAGGGCGAGTGGCTGGTTCGCACCATGCGACCGGGCAGCGCGCCGCTGGCGGCCCTGGCCGAAGCAACCGGGAACGACGCCGCCGCGCTGCTGGCGCGCACCGCGCACGCCCGCCTGCTCTTGGTGATCGACCAGTTCGAGGAAGTGTTTGCCGCCGCGCCACCCGACGCCGCGCAGTTCCAGGGGGCCGTTCTGGCGCTGGTGGCGCAGCCGGGCTGCTACGTGGCGCTGACGGTGCGCGCCGATTTCTACCCCGACCTGATGCTTGCGCCGCTGTGGCCCTTGATCCAGCGCCAGCGCGCCGAGGTCGTGCCGCTCGATGCGCGCGGCCTGCGCGCCGCGATTGTGCAGCCCGCCCAGGCGGTTGGCGTGCAAGTCGAGCCGGCGCTGGCCGAGCGGCTGGTGGCCGACGCCGCTGGTGAGCCGGGCGTGCTGCCGATTGTGCAGGAAACGCTGCGCCTGCTTTGGGATCGGCTCGATGCGCGCAGCCTGCCGCTGGCTGCCTACGAAGCGATTGTGCTGCCGGGTGCGGGCGCGCGTGCCGGCCTGCACGTGGTGCTGGCGCGCCGCGCCGACGCCGCGCTGGCCGCGCTCGACCTCGCCGGTCAGGCGATTGCGCGGCGCGTCTTTCTGCGCCTGGTGCAGTTTGGCGCGGGCCGGGCCGACACCCGCCGCCAGCAGTCGCTCGACGCCCTGCGCGCGCACGCCGACGACCCACGGGCGTTCGAGCGCGCCGTGTTGCACCTTGCCGAACAGCGCCTGCTGACGCTCAGCGGCGCGCAGGGCGGCCCGCGCCACGCCGACATCGCCCACGAAACGCTGATCACCAGCTGGCCGACGCTGCAAACCTGGCTGGCCGAGCGCCGCGAGGCCGAGCTGGAGCGCCGCCGCCTGGAAAGCAAGGCGGACGAATGGCTGCGCCTCGGGCGCGGCGCAAACGGTCTGCTCGACGATCTGGAGCTGGCCGAGGCCGAGCGCTGGTTATCTGGCCCCGACGCCCTTGAATTAGGGTTTGAGGAAGCCCTGCCAGCCCTGGCGCAAGCCAGCCGCGATGCCCTGCTTGCCGCCGAGCAGGCCCGCGCTGAAGCCCAGGCGGCTGCGCTGGCACAGGCTCAGGCCCTCGCCCGGGCGCAAAGCCGCGCCGTGCGCAACCTGCGCGCACTGGTAGTTTTGCTTAGTGTGCTGGTGCTTGCCAGCGCCACCGTTCTGGCCCGCCCGCTGTGGCTGCGTCAGCAGGCAATCTGGGCTAGCCCCACGGTCGCCGTTGCCGTGCCCGGTGGCCGCGCCACCATCGGTTCGAATGACGCCTTTGCCGCGCCGCCCAGCCGCCCGGCCCGCACGGTTGCCTTGCCGCCCTTCGCCATCGACGCGCACGAAGTATCGAACGCGCAGTTCTGCCTGTGCCGCGAGGCGGGCGGCTGCGGCAACGACCCGGCCTACGCCGCGCAGCAGGTCTGCGAGGCCGCGATTGCCGACCTGCCGGTCACCAACGTGACGCTGCCGCAGGCCAGCCAGTTCTGCGGCTGGCTGGGTCGCCGCCTGCCTACTGAGGTGGAATGGGAGTGGGCCGCGCGCGGGCCGGATGGGCGGCGCTTCCCCACCGGCGACAGCCCGCCCATCCCCGGCGCGGTCAATGTCGGCGCGAGCAGTGGCGGCGGCGCGTCCCAGCCGGTTGCAAGCCTCCCCGCTGATCGCACGCCCGACGGCGTGGCCGACATGGCTGGCAACGTACAGGAGTGGACCAGCTCGCTCTACCTTCCCTACACGCAGCCGGGCGCGCTGGCCGCCACCTGGCCCGCTCCCGCCGACGCCGGCCAGAAGCCCGCGCCCGCAGTGGTGCGCGGCGGCAGCTTCTACACCACCGCCGACGGCGCCGACGCCACGCGCCGCTACCCGCTGCTCGCCAATCAGGCCTACAGCTACCTCGGCTTTCGCTGCCTCGACGGCGTGCCGCTTGAGCAGCTGCGCAGCACGCTTGGCGCCCAGTAAACCATTACGCACTACGCCACGCACTATGCACTATGCACTACAGAGCCAAGAGCATAGTGCGTAATGCGTGGTGCGTATTTTCGTTGCGCATCGTCTGCTTTCTCCACAATCCCCACTGCCAATGCAAGAAAACGACACCCTGTAATCGCGTGCCATCCGCGAAAACCCGGCAAGGCCGCGTTTAGATAAGAAACTGACACACAATGGGAGGATGCAATGAGTGATGAAGCAAGGTGGCAGCCACGCAAAATCTACCCAAGCACAACCGACACGTCGCGCAAGGGCACCCCGGTTGAGTTCAAAGAGTATTTGAAGCATGACGGCTATGTGACCGGCATCGCCTACTACTCGAACCCGCAGGGCCAGGGCAACTTCCGCATCTACGTGCACGGCCAGCCCGAGGCCGTCGATAAGTTTGCCGCCGAGGCCAGCATCATCTCCATGGAGTTTGCGCCCGGCACCGACGCCGATTTCGCCTTTATGCGCGAGCGCCAGGCCGAAGCGTGCAAGCTCCAGAGCGAACGGCTCCAGCGCCAGCTCGAAGCGCTGCACAAGCTTTCCGACCCCGCCGCCGTGAAGGAAATGTCGGAGGAAGATCGTGCCGAGCTGCTGCGCGAAGCATCCGACCCGCTGCCCGAGCACGATCACGACAAGCCCAACCTGCAGCGCGACCGCCTGATCCAGATCGAGGTGCTCGACGAGCGCAAGCCGCGCACGCCTTACTTCCTGAAGTTCACCATCGACCCGTCGGTGGCGCGCGGCACCTGCGACATCTGGAGCATGTTCGACAGCAGTGTGATCGAAACCTGGGCTAACCTGGCGTGGACCGGCGGCGACCCCGATCTTTACCTGTATCGCGGCTTTTCTGAGATGGCGCGCAGCACGAATGGCGCCGGCTTCAACGAAAGTGTGTACGCCTGGGGCGGCTGGGGCGAGTGGAAGCTGCACGTCTACGGCTTCAGCGACGGCAGCTCGTATGAGATCAGCGAAGTTGCGCGCTGGTATCAGGACTGGTGGGGCGGCGACGACGTGCCGCAAACGCACTAGCACCTGCCGAGGGGGAGCAGCAAAAGGACGAGGGATTTTCCCTCGTCCTTTTGCGTGTGCCAAAATCTGTGTAATCTGTGTAATCTGTGGATGTTCTCTCAGCCGCGCAGCTCGATGCCGGCCTGACCCTGCTGGTTGATCATAAACGTCCCGGCGCGCTCGAAATACTCGCGCAGGGCGCTGCGCACCGGCTCGGCAAAGCCCACCTCGTCGACGGCGGCGAGCATATGCCCCACCCAGGCGTCGCGTTCCGCCTGACCGATCGCAAAGGGCATGTGGCGCATGCGCAGGCGTGGATGCCCGCGCTGGGCATTATAGCGCGGCGGGCCGCCAAAATACTGCGCAATAAACAGGAACTGACCTTCTTTCCCCGGCTCAAGATCGTCGGGGAATAGCGGGCGCAGCAGCGGGTCGGCCTCGACGCGGGCGTAGAAGCGCTCGACCAGCGCGCGAAACGGCGGATCACCGCCGGCAAGCTCATAGATGGTTTGTTGGTTGCTCATGCCCCTATTATACAGGATGCGCGCGGGTGGTATCTGTTGATCCAAACAGTCGTGTAACACAACGCCGCCTGCCGAGACCATAGGTGCAGAGAGCGAATTGAAAGTGCGCCTTCATCGCACCGCAATCGCTCACAGCCGATTGGTTTTGTGATCGACGAAAGGAGCGACCCATGGAAACAACGCTGTACCAGGTCTACGCCGACGCCCACGCCGCCGAGGAAGCCGCCAAACAGCTTGAGGGCGCAGGAGTGCCGCGCGCGGCCATCCGCATGCTCGCGCCGGGCGGCAGCGCACATACGGGTAGCTTTGCCGACAGCGGCGGCCACCAGCACAGCGCCGAGCGCGACCGGGTTGGCAGCTTCGCCAGCGGCCAGAGCGCGAGTGACACCTCGCGCGAGCACATGGGCAGTTTTGCCGACGCGGGCGCGCACGCGCATAACGCCGAGCGCGACCGGGTTGGCAGCTTCGCCACCGGCGCATTTGCTGGCGAGCTGGCTGACGCCGGGCTCGACGCTGATGCTGCGCAGCGCATCGTGGAGCAGATGCACGACGCCGCAGTGGTCCTTATCGTGCGCGCCGACGAGGCGCTCGCGAGCCGCATAAGCGCGCTGCTCAAGGGCGCGTAGCGTCCCGCTTCTGCCGGCGAACAACGAACGACAAATGACGAATGACGAATGATGAACGACGAAAGGCGGCACTCTGAGTGGCAGAAGGGTGCCGCCTTGCTGACTCCTGACTTCTGGCTCCTGACTCCTGCTACAATACGCGCCATGCACCACCGCCACAGCAAAGCGAGGTTTGCGCATGGCCGCATTTCCCTGGCCCGAAGACAAAATCGCCCATTACACCGCCTACCGCGTCGGCGCGCCGCCCACCGTCGATGGCAAGCTGGATGAAGCATGCTGGCAGGCTGCGCCGCGTTCGCCGCGCTTTGCTGACCTGATCAGCGGCGCGCGCGCCGTGCACGACACCCGCGCCGCCGTGCTGTGGGATGACGAAAACCTCTACGTTGGCTTCTGGGTCGAAGAGCCGCACGTCGCCGCCACGCTCACCGAGCGCGACTCGCTGATCTACACCAACAACGACGTCGAGGTCTTTATTGCCGGCCAGGATGCCTACTACGAGTTCGAGATCAACGCGCTTGGCACGATCTACGAAGTGTTCTTCATCTGGGAAGAAGCCTATGCGCGCGGCGGCTACGCGCAAGCGCCCGAGTTCGGGCGCGACCATCCGCAGGTGCTGCCGTTCAACGGCGTGGGCTTCACCAGGCACCCTCGCGGGCCGCGTATTGGCTTCTGGAACTGGGATTTCCCTGGCCTGCGCTCGGCCGTGCATGTGGACGGCACGCTCAACGACGACAGCGACCGCGACCGCGGCTGGACGGTCGAGCTGGCTTTTCCGTGGGCGGGAATGGGCTGGCTGGCGCATGGCGATGGTCGCGCGCTGCCGCCACGCCACGGCGACACCTGGCGCATGGATTTTTCGCGCTTCAACCAGTATCGCGCCGCGCCGCCCGCCGAGGACTCGAGCGGCTGGGCCTGGAGCCCGCACGGCGTGTGGGATTCGCACATCCCCGAGTGCTTTCCCTTCATCCACTTTTCCGATACGCTGGTGGAACACGCCGCAACCGCTCAGGGCGCGCCCGAATGACCGACCCGATCATCAGCGTCGAAAACCTCGCCTACCGCTACCAATCCGGCCCGCCCGGCCGATTTGCGCTGGAAAATATCAGCGTGCAGATCGCGCGTGGCGGCTGCACCGCGATTGTGGGCGTCACCGGCTCGGGCAAATCGACGCTGGTGCAGCATTTTAATGGCTTGCTGCGGCCCGCTGCCGGGCGCGTGCTGCTGAACGGCGCCGACCTCGCCGGGGCAGATATGCGGGCGGTGCGGCGCGCGGTGGGCATGCTGTTCCAGTTCCCCGAGGCGCAGCTGTTCGCGCCAACGCTGTTTGCCGACGTGATGTTTGGCCCGCAGCGCGCCGGCCTCCCTTCGGCTGCCGCCGCCGCCCGCGCCGCCGACGCGCTGGCGCTGGTGGGCCTGCCGCCGCACGACTACGCCCTGCGCTCGCCATTCAGTCTTTCGGGCGGGCAGCAGCGCCGCGCCGCGCTGGCTGGCGTGCTTGCGCTCGACCCGCAGGTGCTGGTGCTGGACGAGCCGACGGTTGGGCTGGATGCGGCTGGTCGCGCCGAGCTGCTCCGCGCGATTGGGGCGGCGCGGCAGGCGCGTGGCGTCACCGTGGTGCTGGTGTCGCACGACATGGCCGAAGTGGCCGCGCTGGCCGATTGGGTGGTGGTGCTGCAAGGCGGGCGGCTGGTGGCGCAGGGCCCGCCCGCCGCGATTTTTGCCGACCCGGCCGCGCTGCGTGGCTGGGGGCTGGCCGCGCCGCCGCTGTTCGAGCTGCTGGCGCTGCTGCGTATGGAGGGGATTGCGCTTCCTGACGGCATTTCCACAGTTGCGCAGGCCGTTGCCGCGCTGCGAGGGCGCTGATGTTCGAGCAGTTTGCGCCCGGCACCTACTTCCCAATCGACAGCCCGCTCCATCGCCTGCGTGCGCGTACCAAGCTGCTGGCGCTGGTCTGGCTGGTTGGCTACACCACGGCGGCAAATCAGCTTGGCCGCGTTGCGCCCTACGCCGCGCTGGTGCTGCTGGCCCTGCTTGGCGCGGCGCTGGCGCGCGTGGGCGCACGGGCGCTGTGGCGGCGCATGCGCTGGCTCACGCTGCTGACGCTGCTCGGCACCATCCCGGCGATTCTGCTGCTGGGCGTGGAAGGAACGACCTGGTTCGCGCTCGGCCCGCTGGTAGTGACCTATGAGTCCGTGCGGGTGGCCGCGCAACTGGCGGTGTCGTTTCTCGCGCTGTACTTGCTGGCGTTGTTGCTGACGATGACGACCTCGCCGGTGGCGCTGATCGAAGGGGTGACGATTCTGCTCGGGCCGCTGCGCCGCCTGCGCCTGCCCGTCGATGCCTTTGCGCTGATGGCGCTCCTGGCGCTGCGCTTCATTCCCACGCTGGCGAACGAGCTGGAGCTGCTGGTCAAGGCGCAGCTTGCGCGCGGTGCCGACTTCCGGCACGGCTCGCTGCGCGCCCGCCGCGACAGCCTGGCCGCGCTGCTGGTTCCTGCCTACGCCGGGGCGCTGCGCCGCGCGGGCGAGCTGGCAACCGCGCTGGAGGCGCGTGGCTTCACGGCAGAACAGCCCGCCACCCTGCTCTACGAGCGCCCGCTCGCCCGCGCCGACTACTTCTGTCTGGCGCTGGTGGTGGGCGCGAGCCTGGGCGCGCTGCTTCTGCCGATGTGATCCCACACGCAAAAGAGCCACCGAGCGCACCGAGGTCACAGAGAAGAAAACTCGGTGGCCTCTGTGCGCTCTGTGGCTTTTTCCCGAAGCGATTCACTTCAAAAACGGCATCAACTCCTGCCAGTTCGCCGCGTCCTCGGGCGTCGCGATGTCGGGCGCGAAGCCAAACGAGCGATACAGATTGATCGCCGGCACACGCGCGCTCGATGTGTCGAGGAAAGCGTGGGTGTGGCCCAGCTCGCGCAGCCGCCAGCAGGCCAGCGCCAGCATCGGCTTGGCCAGGCCGCGCCCCTGGTAGTCGGGCACAATCGCCACCCAGTGAATGCGGCCGATCTCGTCATCGTCTTTATCGTTGCCAAACCAGGCGGTGATTGTGCCAATCGGTGCGCCCGCATCATTGCGAATGAAGATCTGGCGGCGCGGCAGCTCCTCAGGGTGCGAGCCGAACGCCCGCCAGAAGCGCGCTTCGTCGATTGGGAAGTGGCGCTCGGCGGCCTGCTGCACCGCCAGCCATGCCGCGACGTCGCCGTGATGGTAGTATGTCGCGCTGAAGCCGGGCGGCAGCGCGAAATTGGGCAGGTTGTCCATGTTGGCGCGGCGCATTGCCACGTCGACGTTTCGGTCGATGATGGTCATTGCATTTCTTCTCTAAGCTGCTTGGGAAAGAACTGATTTATAGCCTGCGGCAGCATGGTATTTCGATTATTGTTGTGCGCAGTTTTCGCGCTACGCGCGAAAACTGCGCACAAAGCAGCGCCCTAATGCCCCGCGTCCGGCGTGCCGCGCCCGATGGCCGTGCCGCCACCGCCGCCCAGAATGTCGTCGCTGTGGTGGGGCGTGCTGGCCTTGGCGTAGTCGTCCTGCAAATCTTGCAGCAGCGAGTCGCGCTGGTCGTACAGGCGCTTCAGCGGGCGCGCGCCCACACATTCCAGCGCGTAAGCGGTGAGAATTGGCATCACAATCGTGCTGTCGGCGTAGCACACAATCGTGTCGGGCAGCTGGTCGGGGTCGACTTTGCCCCACGTCATTGCCTCGCTGGGCGTTGCGCCGCTCAGGCCGCCCGTGTCGGGGCGCGCGTCGGTGAACTGGATGAAGTAGTCGTGGCCCTTTTCCGAGATGCCCATGATTTCCTGAAGCTGCGGCTCGGTTTGCAGAATGAAGTTCTTGGGCGAGCCGCCGCCAAAGATCATCACGGCGCTCTGGCCGCCGCCCTTTTTGGCGCGGTGGACAATTGCAGTCGTTTCGTTCACATCGCGCTCGACATCGAACTTGAGCTGGTTGCCAGCTAGCGCCAGCGCCGCCACATTCATGCCAATCGTCGAGTCGCCCGGGCTGGAGGTATAGAGCGGCACGCCGCATTCGTGCGCCGCCGTCAGGATCGACACATACTCGGTGCCGATCGCTTTTTCGCGCGCCTGCGTGTAGCGCCCCAGCAGGTAGTGCAGCTCGGCCGTGCCCATGGTGCGCTGGAACTCGGGGCCGCGAATGCACTGGCGCAGAAATTCATCCGACTCCAGCAGCACGTCCTGGTCGAACAGAATGTCGTAGATGCGAATAATATGCTTGTCGCGCAGCTCGCGGTCGTCGGTGAAGGGCGTGGTGTTGAACAGCTCGAAGCCCAGCGAGCGGTGCATGTCGTGGTAGAGGTTTGCGCCCGTGCTCACCACCCAGTCGATCAGGCCGGCGCGGATCAGCGGTACAATTGCCGACGTGCCCAGGCCGGTTGGCGTCAGCGCGCCCGAAAGCGTCACGCCCACGGTCACGTCGGGCTGGGCGATTTTGCGGGCGAAGAGCTGGCAGGCTTCGCGCAGCCGCGCCCCGTTATAGGCATACAGGTGCTGGTCGACGAGGTCGCGCACGCTCAGCCCCGGCCCGATTGGCCGCGGATCGAGTTTCACACCATAGGCCATTGGTTTTCTCCTTATGCGCTCAACAATGCCGCCGGGCGGCGCGGCTATTATAGCAGAAGCCCTTTTGCCGCCCGCAGCGTGCATCCCCGGCGCATACGATTTCGTAGGACATGGAGCCGCCAGGTGCGGGGATGGGGCGGGGTTGGGGCCATTGTTGTGAAGGATGCTGACGACGCGGGCGCCTGGCGGCTGCCTTGTTCACCTGTTGTTGCAATGGAGCTTTCATGGATCTCAAATCGGGCTACCCGTTCTGGCCGATTAAAAATGGCCTAATCCGCAGCTACCCCACCCTGGCCGAAGATCTGCGCTGCGACGTGGCCGTGATCGGCGGCGGCATCACCGGCGCGCTGGTTGCCTATCATCTCGCGAAAGCCGGCGTTGGCGTGGTTGTGCTCGACCGGCGCGACATCGGCACCGGCAGCACCAGCGCCAGCACCGCCCTGCTGCAATATGAAGTCGATACGCACCTGGCCGACCTGATCGGCATGGTTGGGCGCGAACACGCCGTGCGCAGCTACCACCTCTGCCTCGAAGCCATCCACAAAATCGGCAAGCTGACCGAAGAGCTGGGCGACGACTGCGGCTACATGCCGAAAAAAAGCCTCTACCTCGCCAGCACCAGGCGCGACGTTCCCGCCCTGCGCGACGAGTACGAAGCCCGCCGCGCCGCCGGCATCCGGCTCGATTTCCTCGAACGCAGCGACATCACCAGTCGCTTCTCGTTCGACTACCCCGCTGCGCTGCTGTCCTACGACGCCGCGCAGGTGGATGCCTACCGCCTCACGCACGCCCTGCTCCATGCCGCCGCAGGCATGGGCGCACGCATCTACGACCGCACCACCATTGAGAAGTACGAGCACGAAGCCGACGGCGTGACGCTCACCACCGAGCGGGGATGCCGCGTGCAGGCGCGCCGCGTGGCCGTTGCCGCTGGCTTCGAGACGCAGCAATACCTTAAGCAGAAAGTCGTTTCGTTCAAAAGCACCTACGCATTCATCAGCGAGCCAACCAGCCCGGTCGAGGGCTGGGGCGAGGATGGCTGCCTGATCTGGGAAAGCGCGCGGCCCTACCTCTACATGCGCACCACCGACGACGGGCGCGTGCTCGTGGGCGGCGAAGACGACCTGTTCGACAGCGATGCCAAGCGCGACCACCGCCTGCCCAAAAAGACCGAGCGCCTGCTGAAGCGCTACAACGCCATGTTCCCGCGTGGCCCAATCGAGGTGGCCTACGCCTGGGTCGGCACCTTTGGCGAAACCAAGGATGGGCTGGCCTACATTGGCGAAACCCCCGAGTGGCCGAATGGCTACTTCGCGCTGGGCTATGGCGGCAATGGCATCACCTACAGCCTGATCGCCGCTGAGATCATCCGCGACCTTTTCACCGGCACGCCCAACCCCGACGTGGCGATCTTCCGCTTTGATCGCTAGCTTGATGACGAAGGACCGAGGACCGAGGACGAAAGATTCACCACAGAAGATTCAAGTTGCGGGTTTACATGTTGCAGGTTTGAAAGTTGCGAGTTGCAGGTTCTTCGGTTCTGTGGTTCTGTGCTTCTGTGCTTCTGTGCTTCTGTGCTTCTGTGCTTCTGTGCTTCTGTGCTTCTGTGCTTCTGTGCTTCTGTGCTTCTGTGCTTCTGCGGTTCTGTGGTTCTGTGGTTCTGTGGTTCTGCGCTTCTCGGTCTCTTTCGTCCTTCGTGCCTTCGTGCCCTCGTGGTGAAAACCCACTCCCAGGGTTTGCGCCGCCGTGTGGCAGATGCTATACTCACCCGATACAGGCCACATCTTCAATGCGCGCCTAGCGATCTCCAATCTGCAACACTATGAGGCTGCATGTCCGCTCGTAAAAAGCGCTGGGTGCTGCGCGACCCGGCCCCGCCCGCTGTTCTGTCGTCCATGCGGCATCTCGCGCCGGTTGTCGCCACCCTGCTCTACCAGCGCGGCATTCGCGACAAAGCCAGCGTCGACGCATTTCTGTCTTCCGACTACAAGAGCGGCTTGCACGACCCATTCCTGCTGAAAGGCATGGATGCCGCCGCGCGCCGGGTTGCCGCCGCTATTGCCGAACGCGAGCCGATTGTCGTGTATGGCGACTTCGACACCGAC
The DNA here is from genome assembly GCF_057073505.1 of Kouleothrix sp. 19917. Lineage (NCBI taxonomy): Bacteria > Bacillati > Chloroflexota > Chloroflexia > Chloroflexales > Roseiflexaceae > Kouleothrix > Kouleothrix sp. 19917. Next base: position 4,275,072 of record NZ_CP097099.1, on the reverse strand, counting down.
GGCGTGACGGCTGTGACGCTGCTGGTGCAGGCTATTACCGCAATGGGCGGCGAGATTCGGCCCTACATCCCGCACCGCCTGCGCGAAGGCTATGGCCTCAACACCGAAGCGATCGACCAGCTTGCCGCCGAAGGCGTGCGCGTGCTGCTCACCGTCGATTGCGGCATCAGCAACGTGCGCGAAGTCGCCTACGCCCGCGAGCAGGGCCTCGACGTAATCGTGACCGACCATCACACCCCGCCCGAAATTTTGCCCGACGCCTTCGCGATTGTGAACCCCAAGCAGCCCGGCTGCGAATACCCATTCAAGCAGCTGGTTGGCGTTGGCATCGCCTACAAGCTCGTGCAGGCGCTGGCGCGGCTGGGCCTGAAAATGCCGCTGCGCGGGCGCGACCTGCTGGATGTCGTGGCGCTTGGCACCGTCACCGACATGGGCCCCTTGCAAGGCGAAAATCGCATCCTGGTGCGCGCCGGCCTTGAGTCGATCAACGCCACCCAGCGCGCCGGCCTCAAGGCGCTGATCCTCGCGGCCGGGCTGGTGCAGGGCAAAGTCACCTCCACCGACATTAGCTTCATGCTTGGTCCGCGCCTGAATGCCGCCGGCCGCCTCGACGATGCCGTGCTGGCCTACAAGCTCCTGCTGGCCGACGACCCGGCCGCCGCGCAGGGCTTTGCCGAAGAGCTCAACAAAGCCAACCGCCGCCGCCAGGAAATGACCAAGGAAATTCAGCAGGTTGCGCGCCAGCAGGCCGACGACCTGGGCAAAGCCGAGCGCCCGATCGTCATCCTCGACAGCGCCGACTTCCCGGCCGGTCTGGTTGGGCTGGTGGCCGCCCGCCTGGTCGAAGATCTCGGTCGGCCCGTGCTGATGCTTGAGCGCGGCGAAACGACGTCGCGCGGTTCGGCGCGCTCGGTGCCCGATTTCAATATCATCGAGGCGCTCACCAGCTGCGACGACCTGTTTGTGCGCTATGGCGGGCACTCGGCGGCGGCGGGCTTCACCATCGAAACCGAAAAGCTGCCCAAGCTGGAAGAGCGTCTGCTGGCCTACGCCGCCGAGCACCTGCCCGACACGGAGCAGCTGCCGCCGCTCGATATCGACGCCGAGGTGCCGCTGGCGCACCTGAGCTGGGAACTGCTGGCGCAGATTGCTGTGCTGGAACCGTTCGGCCAGGCCAACCCACAGCCCGTGCTGATGAGCCGGCGCGTGCATGTTTCGGGCGCGTGGCCGCGCGGCGCGGAAGGCCAGCATCTCAAGCTGCGCATCGACGACGGGCGCGGCGGCCCTTCATTCGACGCAATTGCCTTCCGGCTGGGCAACCTGGCAGGCTATTTCGCGAAATACCCCTGGATCGATATTGCCTATGTGCTCGAAGCGCACGAGTGGAACGGCAACCGCACGCTTCAGCTGAACATCAAGGATCTGCGGCGGGCGCAGTAGCTGACATCTTTGTAATCAAATTCTTATAGCGGAAATCGGATTTTTTGATTATAGTTAAGTACAGCCTTCGCCACGCAGCGCGCTAGCTCACTCCCTATGTTCCGGCCCAGCGATATTGAAGTATGTGCTGAGGAGATCGCAATGTCCGCTTCCGCCACACAAACCGAACGCGAACACCTCTTCGCCACCAGTGCCAGCGTGCTGCGCGCGCTGCCAAGTGGTGCGCTGCTGATCGACATGGCCGGCAAAGTGCGCCAGATCAACGCGCGCGCCGAGCAGCTGCTCGGCGTGCAGGCCGGGCGGGTGATCGACCAGCCGGTGGCGGCGCTGCCGGGTGCCGAGCAGTTTGCGGCGATTGAAATTGGCGCGGGCGTGGCGTGCGAAGTTGCGGGGCGGCCACTTGCCGTGCAGCGCCAGACCTTGCTCGATGAAGATGGCAAGCCCGAAGGCGAACTATTGCTGCTGCGCGATTTGAGCGCCGATGTCGAAACGCAGCGCCGCCAGTACGAATATCTTAACCGCGCCCTGCACGATGTGCGCGTGCCGCTCCAGGCAATTGGCGGCGCGGCCGAAGGGCTCATGCGCGGCTGGTTTGGCCCGCTCAACGACGAGCAGCTCGAGTTCGCGACCATGATCAAGGAAAATGCCAGCCACCAGGGCGCGCTTTTTTCGCTGATCTACGACGCCTATGTTCTCAGCAACGATATTGCCCAGATGCACCCCGAACCAATCAGCATCGCTGGCGTGCTGCACGAAATCGAGCACGAGCGTGAGAAGCACTTTGCCGCCCGCCCGCTGACGTTTTCGGTCGAGCTGGAAGATGGCCTGCCCAACATTGCCGCCGACCGCACGCGCCTGCGCCAGTTGCTGCTGGCCCTGCTCGATAATGCGCTGCGCTACACCCAGCCCGGCGGCAGCGTTGCGCTGCGCGCCGCGCGCGACGGCAATGCCATCCGCGTCGATGTGGCCGACACGGGCGTGGGCATCCGCGCCGCCGACCAGCCCAAAATTTTCACGCCCTTCTTCCGGGGCGACAACCCACTGAAAGAAGGGCGCTACGGCGGCCTGAGCCTGGTGATCGCGCAGCGCATTGCGCAGCTGCACGGCGGCGATCTTGCCTTCACCAGCACCGAAGGTGCCGGCACGACCTTCACGCTCACCATCCCCATTTCGGGCGGCTAGCCCGAAATTCTGCTAGCCCACCACCAGAAACACCGCCAGCGCGGCGGCAAACGGCACGCTCAGGTTATCGGTGCCGCGCGGCGACATTGCCTCGGCAGCGGCGGCGACCAGTGCGGCGAACGTGGCTGCCAGCGCGGCGCGCCCCGGCGAAACAGGCGCGGCCAGCGGGCTAAGCGGCGAGCCGGGCAGCAGCACCAGCACCAGCCAGATCGCCAGCACCGCCGCCACCACCAGCGCCGCCGAGCCTTCCCACGAGCGCTGGCTGCGCCCGACGCGGTAGCGGTGCCAGCCATAGCGCAAGCCCACCAGCGCCGCCAGCGCGTCGCCCCAGGTCAGCGCCATTGCACCCGCCACCGCCACCGGCGCGCGGTCGATTGGGCCTTGCGGCCGCCACAGCAGCGCAAACAGCACCGTGATGGCGAGCGCGAAATACACCGTGCCGGGCGTGCCATGCTCACTATCCATCGAGCCAAACATGCGGTAGCGGTAAAAGAAATAATTCCCCGCGATAAACGTTGCAAATGGCAGCACGCCCCACTGCCAGTGATCGAACAGCGCCAGCGTGCCAAACACCCACATGCCCGCGCCAATATGCACAAGCTTGCGCGTGAGTTCCTGCGAAACACCCACTGCGCGGCGCAAAACTTCGGCCAGCGCGATCAGGCCAATCGCATAGGCGTAAGAGGCAAGCAGGCCAACCAGGTCGTTGCTTGTCATAAAAACGGCTCGTATGTTCTTTCAGAATGTAAACTTTACAGGCCTTCGAGAAAGCGACCAGGGTTGAGCTGCCCGCCGGGGTCGAACTCGGCCTTGATGCGCTGCATCAGCTCGAAGCCAGCCGGAAGCGCGCCCCAGTGCGGCAGGTTCGCGTCGCTGGCGGCCCATTGCAGGCCGGGCAGCGCCGCCAGCGCGCGTGGGTCGGCGGGGGCAGGCAGGCGCGCATAGATCACGCCGTTGAGCGCGCGCGCGCTGATCAGTGCCTGCCCGCCGGCCTGCTGCTCGATCTGCTCGATTGTGCGCGCAACGTCGCCCGGTAGCACAGCCAACTTCAGCAGTGCGGTGCCAGCGGGCAAGGTGTCGAGCTGCGGCAGGTCGGCAATCCGCAGCCACAGCTCGGCTTCCTGCTCGTGATCGAGCCGCGCCGCGCCACTGGCGCGCTGATCTTCGGCCAGCGCGGCCAGGTCGTTCATATGGCGCTCGACGGCGGCGGGCAGCCCTTCGGCGCGCAAAACCAGCGCGCAGCCGCCTTCAAAGCCCAGCTCGGCCAGCGCGGCGCGGTTGAGGTACTCGGCGGCGGTAGGCGTGAGCTGGGTGGCGTGCACGGCGTCGAGCATGGCGAAGGCCGCGCCGGGGCGCGCAAAGCGGCACAGGAACGTGGCGGCCGCCCGGGGGATGGGCAGCAGCTTGAAGTTTGCCGTGGCGATAACGGCCAGCGTGCCAAAGCTGCCGTGGTACAGCTTCATCATGTCAAAGCCGCTGACATTCTTCACCACCATGCCGCCGCCACGCGAGACGCGCCCGCCCACTTCCACAACCGTGATGCCAATCAGCAGCTCGCGCAGCGTGCCATAGCCCAGCCGGCGCGGGCCGTCGGCGGCAGTGGCGAGCAGGCCGCCCAGCGTGGCGCGGGCCGGGCGCGGCGGGTCGAGCGGCAGCATCTGGCGGTGGGTGCTGAGGTAGTCGTTTAGCGCGCCAATTGTCATGCCCGCGCCAACCGAGATCGTCAGGTCGTCGGGTTCGTGCTGCAGCACCTGGTTCAACCGCGTCGTGTGAATCACGAGGTCGAGCTGGCGCGGAGGGTGCCCCAGGCTTTGCTGCGTGCCGCCGCCCCACGGCACGATTGCCGCGCCATGTTCGTGCGCCACGCGCATGGTCGCGGCAAGCTCTTCCAGGCTGCCCGGCGCGGCCACACAGCCAGGAACGACGCCCTGCACGGCGTAGGCTGCACATGCTTCAGGGCCTGCCAGAACGTGCTCGGGCGAAAGTATGGCGGCGAGGGCAGCGCCGAGCCGATCGTGCTGAGTCATATCACGTCCTTGTGCTAGTGCTTGATGGGGCCAGAACGGCTAGCGCAAAGGCTAGCCGTCGTGCATGGGCCACGAGGAAAAGCGTTACAGCCACGCGCCCGCTGGCGCGCCAGCCACGTCGGCGGGGCGCAGCCCGGTGCGGCGCAGGGCCGCCAGCTCGCCGCAGCCGCGCCCGGCCGGGAAAACCTTGCCGGGGTTGAACAGCTCGTGCGGGTCGAAGCATTGCTTCAGGCCGGCCATGGCTGCCAGGTCGTCGGTGGAGAACAGCAGCGTCATATAATCGCGCTTCTCGACGCCAATGCCGTGCTCGCCGCTAATCACCCCGCCCTGCTCGATCGACTCGTGCAGCACGGCGCTGGCCGCCAGCAGCGCGCGCTCAAGCTCGCTCTTGTCGCGTCGGTCGAACAAGATCAGCGGGTGCAGGTTGCCATCGCCAGCGTGAAATACATTCGCAATCGGCAGCTTGAACTCGCGCGACACCTCGCTGACGCGAGCCAGCGTGGCGGGCAGGCGCGTGCGCGGCACCACCGTATCGACCAGGTAGTAGCTGGGCGAAAGGCGGCCCATTGCGCCGAACGCATTTTTGCGCGCCGCCCACACCTGCGCCTGCTCCTCGGCAGTCTTTGCGGGCCGTACCTCCATCGCGCCGAAATCGCGGCAGGTGCCGGTTATTTCGGCCAGCAGGTCGTCAATTCCGTCGCTGACGCCATCCAGCTCGATCAAGAGCGCCGCGCCCGCGCTTTCGGGCAGGCCCAGCCGGTACATGCCATTCACGGCCTTGATCGCCAGTTGGTCCATCATCTCCAGCGCGGCGGGCAGCAAGCCACGCGCAATCACCGTCGAAACTGTCTGCGAGGCGGAAGGAATGTCGGGGAACAAGGCCAGCACCACGCGCTGCGCCTCGGGCAGGCGCGTCAGGCGCACCCACGCCTCGGTGATCACGCCGCACATGCCCTCGCTGCCCGTCAGCACGCCCTGCACATCGTAGCCGATCCGGTCGGCACTGCCCTCGCCCGTCCACACCACGCTGCCATCGGGCAGCACCACGCGCAGGCCCAGCACATGGTCGGTGGTAGTGCCATATTTCAGGCAGTGCGGGCCGCCGCTGTTATTTGCAATATTTCCGCCCACGGTGCACGCGCGCTGCGACGACGGGTCGGGCACGAACTGGTAGCCAAACGGCGCGAGGTGCTGCGACAACTCCCAGTTGATCACGCCGGGCTGCACGCGTGCGCGGCGGTTACGCGGATCGACTTCAAGAACTTTATCCATGCGCGTGGTGGCGATCACAATGCCGCCCTGCATCGGCGTTGCGCCGCCAGCCAGGCCGGTACCCGCGCCACGCGGCACAATCGGCACGCCGGCACGCACTGCCAGCTTCACCACCGCAGCAACCTGCTCGGTGGTGTTGGGCAGCACCACCAGGTTTGGCGCGTGCAGGTCCATCACACAGCCATCGGCCTCGTATGTCATCAGCGCGGCGGCATCATCGACGACGGCACGGTCGCCAACAATTCGCCGTAGCTCGGCATTGAGATTCGCGCGTTCCATGCTGGCTCCTTGCTGCTAGCTTCAGCCGTGCGGGGAAACAATGCGGCCATGGTAGCACGTTTTGCCGCGTGTGTGATCGGGCCGAAAAACAAAAAGGGCGGCCTGCGCCGCCCTGCCAAAAATTGCGTTGCTGATTCGTTTCTTATTGAGGAATGCGCAGCACCTGACCGACAATCAGGCTATCGGGGTTTGCGATTGTGTTATTGGCAATAATATCGCGAACTGTGACGTTATATTGCTTGGCAATTACTTGCAGCACATCGCCTTTCTTTACCGTATACTCAACAAACGCAGGGCCGGCTGGCGCGGCAGTTGGTGGCTCGGGCGCGGCAGTGGGTTCCGCCGGCGCGGCGGTCGCTTCGGGCGCAGCAGTGGCTGGTTCGGCTGCGGCGGTGGGCTGCTCGGGCTCGGCGGCGCTGCCTGCCGTTGGCGTTGGTTCATCGGTTGGAATTGCGCTGGGCAGCTCTTCAATCACCTCAGTGGGTTGGCCTGCTACGGTTGGAACCCCGGGCAGCGCGCTAATCGTTGCGCCACCCGAAGATGACATACCTGTGACAAGATAGCCGGCGAGAGCAGCAATCACACAAAAGACAACCGCAACACCAATAATGGAATTTCGCTGCATACATATTCCTCCTGTGCTCAAAATATTAAGAAGATATTTGATACGCTTTATGTAGTAAACGCCGATGGGCCGTGTGATGCTACGCTCTTAGATAACGAGTTTGTCACATCTCAGGCTGTTGCAGCCCGAACGTATGGTAAGTCTGCATCTTCTGGTATAATAACCGAGACCGCCGCCTTGGTCTAGACGACGTAGGAGTGTCGTGAGCATGGAGCAAAAACGCACAATTTTAATTATGGACGACGATCTTGCCATGCAGACAGTGCTCGAAATTGCGCTGCGCGAGGCGGGGTATCAAGTCATCCTGGCGAACGATGGCCAGGAAGGGATCGAGAAAATCCGTGCGCTCAAACCTGACTTGGTCGTTTCCGATATTATGATGCCCCAGATGGATGGCGTCGAAGCATTCCACCTGATCAAGGAAGAGCTGCAGGATGAAGGCATTCCGGTATTCATCATGACGGCGCTGAACCGAAAGCCCTGGTTTGCCGACATGGAAGCCGATGGGGCTGTAATTCTCCAGAAGCCTTTCGAGGTTGATCAGTTCGTCCGCCTTGTCAACGATATGCTTCTGTAAGATTTGTAGCTTTTCCCGTGCTGTAATCGGGCGACACACGTTCTCTGCACTGTTTCAGCTTTTGTCCCAGCGCTGCCCGTATACGAAAAACCAGCCGCCAAACGGCTGGTTTTTTGTGTTGGTGCTAATTACTCTGGAAATAAGTCTATATAACGGAAACTTCCAGGAAGCCTATGTGATACCACATCCGCAAGAATATTTGCACGCCGTGGGGGTTCGGGGGCGGCTTCGCCGCCCCCGAATCTTCTTTATAATGCGTCGAACAAGGGCCGTAGGCGCCCGTAGGTTTGATCCAGTGCTTCTGGGACGAGCTTGGTGCCGCCAACGATTGGCATAAAGTTCGCATCACCCGTCCATCGCGGGACGATATGCATATGGAGATGCTCATCGATACCGGCACCGGCAGTACGGCCGAGATTCATGCCCAGGTTGAAACCGTGGGGCTGAAATGCAGCATGAAGCAGGGCTGTGCTCTTTCTTGTTAATTCGAAAAGCTCGGTGGCGATTTCTATAGCGAGGCCAGACAGGTCGGCTGTATGCTGATAGGGAACCACCATCAGATGGCCGGTATTGTAGGGGTAGAGATTCATTAGTACATAGCAATGCGCGCCACGAAAGAGGACCAAATTTTCGGAGGAAGGTTCTTCCGCGCCGCGCGCGCAGAGCACGCAGCCAGGTGTGTTGGGCGAATCGGCATTGCTGATATAGGCCATGCGCCAGGGCGTGAATTTAATCTCCATGAGTAATAGCGCCTTTCTGTAACGCTGTTATATCGACAAATCATACCATGAGATGTATTGAACGGAGTGCCACCAAGACGTTGCAGGTTCGATGGGTGAGGGGTATTGAAGTATGCCATTCCCGCTTGCCGGCAGTCGTTGATACAGCGTTGGTTCACAGTCACACAACTTTGACATGTAGCCATGGGAACGCATATGGCCGGGGCGTTTAGCAATGGCTCGGTGGACACAGGTGTCTATGCGATCAATATTGTGCAGTAAGGCTGGCTCGCGAAAAGCGGCAGGCGCGGATGGAAACTCCATCCGCGCCTGTTTTTTGTATGCTCGCTGTTTTGACAGTCGTCGTGCGACCCTGCGCTAGCGCCCGTCGGGCAGGCGCGGCGTGGCGGGTGGCGTTGGCTGGCTGGCCAGCAGCTGCGTCATGATCTCGCTGCGCGGCGGCACCAGCGTGATTGGCACCTTACCATCGGCCAGGCGCTGGTTTTCCAGAATTTCGAACAGTGCCTGCGCCACCTCGGGGTCGCGCGCAATTTCGTTCAGCGCCGCGCCAACGATGGAGGGGCGCATCGCCTCGGCTTTGGCGAACTCAATCGCGGCCTGGCGCTCGGCGGTGCTGGTGATGATGCTGACCTGGTTCGCGCCGTCCTGCCGGATCGCCGAGGTGACCTGGCGCAGGCGGTTGACGACCTTGGCCTCGATCTGGCGAATCATGCCTTCGTCGCGGAAGTGAACCTTGCGAATGTAGATCGACCCAAGCTGGTAGCCCCACTCGTGCGATTTGGGCGACACTTCGGAGCGCACGGCCTGGCTCATGGTGTGGCGCGTTTCGAGCATGTCGGCGAGCGGCATATTGCTGAGGTTGCGCACCACGGCGTTGCTGACGTTCGCCGCCAGCGAGCCGCGTGGGTCGGCGTTTTTGAACAGAAACGCAACCGGGTCGCTGATGTACATTTCGTACCAGATGCCAATGCCCATTGGCGCGCCTTCTTCGGAGTTGACCGGCTGCGAGCGCAGGTAGATCTGGTCGCGCCGCATGTCGAGCACGTGGCGGCGGCCGGCGAAGTTGATGAAAAAGGCGGCCGGGCCGAGTTTCAGGGGCAGGAAGTACAGCCCCGGCTCGCGCAGCACGGCCACGACTTTGCCAAACAGCACATAGACGTGGCAGGTGCCTTCGCTGACGATTGCGTACAGCCCGAACATGCGCGCAAAGGCCAGAATGATCGGAACGATCAGGAAGCTCAGAACGAACGTGATAAAGGCGGCAATAATAAAGCTCATTCCCGCACCTCCAGAATAGCACGCTGGGCCAGGTTGTAGAGCCGCAGCCGGACGTTGCGCAGGTAGAGCTCCAGCGCACGCGGGCCGTTGCGCTTCAGCTCGGTCAGCTGCGCCGCCATGGCGCGCAGCGGTTCGACTTCGGCCTGGGCTTTGAGCGTTTCGATCTCCACGGCGCGGCGCGACTGCACGATCTTCTGGTCGGCGGCGGCCTGCGCAAGGCTGATGTCGGACGACACCTGGTTGTGGGCAGTGTTGATTGCGGCCAGCGCCGACTCGACCTCGGGCGGCGGGTCGATGCCGGTGATCAGCGAGGCGTCGAAGGTGATGCCGTAGCGCGCTTCCGAAGAAAGGCACTCGCGGTCCATCAGCTCGTTCAGGTCGCGCAGGTTTTTGCGCAAGTCGTTTATCGACACGCCCGTAACGATATTATTGTCGAGCTGGACGGTGTCGAGCGGGTTGCCGACGCGTGGCGCTTCGAAGTTGGCGATGCGCTCGCGCAGGATGGAGATGAAGTAGGCCAGCACATGCACTACCGGCTGCTTGACGCCAAACAGGTAGGCGTAGAGATTGCGCTCGCAGGCGCGGTAGCGGATCTGGCCGGTCAGGTTGATATTCAGCTGGTCTTTGGTGACGGCGGCAAGCTCGGTGCCGCCACGGTTGGCAGCCGGGTCTTCCGGGTCGAAGGCCATGTTGACAGTCTGCGTGGCAATCGAGACCTTGTAGATGCGCTCCCAGGGCCATTTCCAGTAGGGGCCGCCGGGCTGAATCACGCGCACCTGCGGGTAGGCGTAGCGGTCGCGCTCTTCGGGCCGCAGATATTCGACAAACGGGTCTTCGAGCGTGGATTTGCCAATGCGCTCGGCGCGGCCAAAGATCGTTTTCACGGCGCGCTCGTTCTGGTTGACGGTGTAGAAGCCGCCGATCAGGTAGCGCACCAGAAACCAGGCCACAAAACCAAAGATCATTCCTGCAAAGACCATATGCGTTCCTTTCGCTTTTACAACGTTTGGGCGCGATTGTCGCGGGGCTACGCTCCTTTGCTATTGGGTACGAGAGGATGGGTTTTCAAGTTGCAGGTTTTCAGGTTGCAGGTTGCCGATACTGGAAAGAGTAAATATTTACCGCAAAGAAAGCAAAGGGCGCGAAGGTTTTACGGTTCTCGGTTCTGCGGTTCTGCGGTTCATCGCCACTGAAACTCAACACTCAACACTCAAAACTTCCCTGCTCACCCCTTCAGGTGGCCGACTTCCTGCTGCAAAATGCGCCGCGCAATTGCCAGCGACGTGGCGTAGGTCGGGTCCATGCCGAAGTAGGACAGGTTGCGCGAGCCGAGGTTGAGGCCTTTGCTGTAGGGCGTATCCGATGCGTAGTGCAGAAAGCCCAGGTCGAAGGGCGGGCGCAGAAAGCTGACGTTCTGGTCGCTCGGGTAGCGCTCGGCAAATGTGTGCTCGTAGATCGCGTTCAGGTACGGCCCGCCTTCCATCTCCACGTCGGTGAAGAAATCGCGGTACAGCGCGTCGAGGAAGGCGGTGTTTTGCAGAAAGGTGCCGCGCGACGTGACGGCCTTCTGGTTGTCGAGCACGCTGCCGTGCGCCAGGTAGGGCTCGACATCGGCGGCGCTGAACGCGGGCGCGAAGCTGTAGGTGTTGTCGGTGTGCTCGTCGTAGATGATGTTGGGAATAAGCACGTCGCCGATCTTGCCGTTGAGCGTGGCGGCCTTGCCCAGCACATACACGCCGCGCAGCTCGCCCACGGTGCGGCCAACGATCTTCAGAATGTGGTAGGCCGCCAGCCCGAGCGGGTAGTCGATGTTGATCAGAATGGCGTTGCTCTCACGCAGCGCCTCGACCCCATCCACGCGGATGCGCGGGTCGAGGCAGGATGGCTCAAGCTTGTTCAGCTCGATCACCTGGGCATCGACATCGACATAAAATTTGCTCGGCACGCGATGAATGCCAAGCTCCTGCTCTTCGGCGGCGCGGCGGGCGAAATAGGCTGCGCTGGAGGGTTCGGACTGGTATTTTTTCTGCACGTAGTAGAAGAAGTTTTCCAGCGACGACGGCACCTGCTCGTCAACAATCTTCTCGTACTCGGCCAGCAGCCCGCCGTGCTCGCGCTCGCGAATAAAGCTTAGCAGCTCGTCGGTGTTGCGCAGCGCAAAGCCCGACAGCAGGTTGATCAGGCTGTGGGTGTTGCTCGACACAAAGTAGACCGGGCGCTGGCTGAGGCGGATCGGTTCCAGCTCGTGCTCGATTTTCCACCACCAGCGCAGCGTGGCGCGCTCGTAGTCCATGATCGAGCCGCCCAGCATCCGCACGGCGAAGCGCTTTTTCCAGGTGCCAATGCGCAGCAGCCGCGCGGGCATCTGGTCGCCCCAGATCGTGCGCAGGCGCGCCACGTCGTCGCGCTCGATGCCGGCGCGCGCCAGCAGGGTGGCCTGCTCGTCGGCGGGAATGTCGACATGGTCGCGCAGGCGCTCAAGCGCGCCAAGCAGGTGGTGGTCGGTCAGCAGGGTGTGGATTTTGTTCCACTCGATCTGGAAGGCGACCAGGATGGGAATGAGGTCGTCGACATCGGACGGGCTGGCGATCAGCACGGCCAGGGTTTCTTTGCCATCGAAGAACATTTTGCGGCGGCGGCCCGGCGCGCTGACCGGCTGCCAGGTGAGCACATCGCCGTAGCCGTGGCGCGCAAATACTTCGTGCGACTGGCCCATCAGCACCAGGCGCACCGCGTCGATGCAGGCGGGCAGGCGCAGGGAGGTATAGGTCAGCGCGGCGGGGTCGGGCGTGGGCTGGCGGAGCTGGTGGTGCAGGCTTGGCTCGAAGGCCGCGTATTGTTCAACCAGAGCTTGAATCTGTATCTCGCCGCTGCTGCGCAGAAGCGAGTGGTAGGTGCGGTGGAACAGATCGAGCGGCGCGCGAACGGCGTGGTCTTTCAGGTGCATGGCGTGCCTCATATGCAGTGGGCGGCGAAACGATCGGACGAATGCCGCGATCGTGCGCATTTCGCTGACTTGCCGGCGCTGGCAATTCGTCACGCTGCTGCCAGTATACCAGATACGCGCCGCACTGCACCCGCCATTTGGCCGACCATACTGCGAACGACGTATGGTATCATAGCTGGCACATTCCAGCACGTATGGAGGAGCGGTATGAGCAACAAGCCACAAAATTTCAAAGGGATGCGCGATCACCTACCGGCGGCGATGATCCTGCGCCAGCATATCATCGCAACGCTGAGCAGCGTGTTCGAGCGCCATGGCTTCGAGCCGCTCCAGACGCCGATTATCGAATATGCGCGCACGCTCGAAGGCAAGATCGGCGACGAGGAAAAGCTGATCTATCACTTCGAAACGGCGGGCGGTGATAAGGTCGCCCTGCGCTACGATCAGACGGTGCCGCTGGCGCGCGTGATTGCGCAGTATCAGGGGCAGCTGGTGTTTCCGTGGCGGCGCTATGCGATCGGGCAATCGTACCGTGGCGAGCGCCAGCAGCGCGGGCGCTACCGCGAGTTCTGGCAGGCCGACATCGACATCATCGGCTCGGCCTCGCCGATTGCCGACGCCGAGATCATCGCGGTGCTGACTGAGTCGCTGCAGGCGCTGGGCTTCAGCGGCTTCACCACGCAGATCAACCACCGGCAGATTCTCGCTGGCGTGGCGCGTGCCTCGGGCCTGGACGAGGCGGCGGCTGGCGGGGTGTATCGCGCCATCGACAAGCTCGACAAGATCGGGCCAGATGGCGTGCGCGAAGAACTGCTGAAAAGCGGTGTCGCCGCCGACGCGGCCGCGCGCATTCTTGAGATGGTGCTGCTCCATGGCGCGCCCGGCGATGTGCTCGAAGAGCTTTCCGAGCAGCTATCTGGCGACGAGCGGGCGCAAAGCGCGCTGGAAAACCTGCGCGCCATTCTGGCCTACCTGCCCGAGCTAGGCGTGCCAGCCAACACCTACGCCGTCTCGCCGCAGCTGGCGCGTGGCCTGTCCTACTACACCGGCGTGGTGTTCGAAAGCGTGCTTGAGTCGCCGCCAATGGGCTCGCTGCTGGGCGGCGGGCGCTACGACGAGCTGGTGGGCGCGTTTGCCGGCCGGCCCATCCCAACCGTCGGGCTGGCCTTTGGCATCGAGCGCCTGCACGACCTGATGGAAGAATTGGGCATGGGCCCGGCCAGCCGCACCGTCGCGCAGGTGTTTGTGACGCTGTTCGACCGCGAGCGCGCCCCGGCCAGCCTGGCGCTGGCGCACGATCTGCGCGCGGCCGGCTTCAAGGTCGAAACCGCGCTCGACGCGGGCGACAAGCTCGGCAAGCAGTTCAAGTATGCCGACCAGCGCGGCATTCCTTTCGCGCTCGTGCTTGGCCCCGACGACCTGGCGCGTGGCGAGGTGGTGGTGAAAAACCTGCGCAGCGGCGAGCAGCGCAGCGTGGCACGCAATGACGTTGCGGCGGCGCTGCGCTCGGGCGAGTAGCGCGGGCAGGAGGCCTGTTATGACGACAACAACCGAACCATCGCGCGGATTTCTTGCGCCAAGCTGGGAAGTCGCACACCTTTTTCCGGTGCAGGGTCGCTGGTCGGAAAGCGACTACCTCAACCTCACCGAACACACCAACCATCTTGTCGAGCTGTCGGATGGCTATGTCGAGGTGCTGCCTATGCCAACGCGCCGCCACCAGAAGATCGTGCTGCTCTTGTATCGCCTGATCTATGAGTTTATGGCCGCCAATAGCTTAGGCACGGTGCTCTGCGCCCCTTTGCGTGTACGCCTCTGGGAAGGCAAATTTCGCGAGCCCGACTTGGTGGTGATGCTGGCCGACCATCGCAGCCGCGAGCATGAGGCGTTTTTCGATGGCGCTGATCTTGTCGTTGAAGTGGTGAGCGACGACGCGCCCGAGCGCGATATTGTGACCAAACGCCAGGAGTATGCGCAAGGCGGTATTCCCGAATATTGGATTGTGGACCCGCGCATAGAGCAGATAAACGTGCTGCGCCTCCAGGGCGCGGCGTATCAGCCGCAAGGCGAGTATCGCCGCGGCGACGTTGTGCCATCGGCGTTGCTGGCCGGGTTTCAGGTTGCGGTAGCTACCGTTTTTGATGAAAAATAAAGGCAAAGAAGCATGAGCGAGTCATTTCTCGAAAGCCCGCTGGGCGGCTTCCTCGACGCGCTGGCCAGCGGCAGTGCCACGCCCGGTGGCGGCTCGGTGGCGGCGCTGGCGGGCGCGCAGGCCGCCGCGCTGGTGGCGATGGTCTGCAACCTGACGATTGGCAAAAAGGCCTACGCCGCCTTCGAGCCCGAAGCGCGCGCGCTGCTGGCCCAGGCCGAAGTGCTGCGCACCCAGCTGCAGGATTTCATTCAGGCCGACACCGACGCCTTCGACGCGCTGATGGCCGCCTACAAGCTGCCCAAGGCCACCGAGAGCGAGCAGGCTGCGCGCAAGGCGGCCGTGCAGGCGGCCACGATCAAGGCCACCGAAGTGCCGCTGGCCATGGCCGCTGCCGCCCGCGCCGTGCTGCCGCTGTGCGCCCCGCTGGCCAGAAGCGGCAACCGCAGCGCCGTAAGCGATGTTGGCGCGGCGGCGCTGGCCGTGCGCGCGGCGGTGCCAACCGCGCTGCTGAACGTCGACATCAACCTCGGCGCGATTGAGGATGCCGCCTTTGCCGAGCAGGCCCGCGCCCGCGCCGCCGAGCTATTGGAAGGGCTTGACGAAGGCGTGGCAGCGGTGGTATCTACGGTGCGGGCGCGTATTCTGGGCTAGGCGCAGCGCTTCAAATACGAGATACCAGAAAGATTTACCACCAAGACACCACGACACCAAGAAGAGCATTCTGAAGCCTTGGTGCCTTGGTGTCTTGGTGGTTATGATTTGGAAAAAAGCGAGCCAGATGCTTGGCAGCGCCGCAGCGCCCGTGCTGTGCCTGGCGCTTTTTCACACCCCGCCGCCGATACCCGGGCGGCATGCTGGCAATAATTTCTCAGCTGAACTCCGTGCCCTCAGTGCGCTCTGTGGCTTTATTTCTGCTCTTTGCTGCGAGGAATACCCATGCTCGAATGGCTGCGTGATGCCCGGCGCTGGCGCGCGCTCGTGCTTGCAACCCTGCTGCTGGGCGGCACGTGGATCGCGCTGTCGGCCACACCCGCGCCGCCCACCGTCGCCAGCGCCAGCCCGCGCGAAGGTTTCGCCGCGCCCGATTTCACGCTCAGCACCCCCGATGGCGCTGCCCTCGCCCTGAGTAGCCAGCGCGGCAAGGTCGTGATCATCAATGTCTGGGCGAGCTGGTGTGGCCCCTGCCGCGCCGAGATGCCCGCCATCCAGCAGATCTACGACGCCGAGCGCGAGCGCGGCCTGCAGGTGCTGGCCGTCAACAGCACCGTGCAGGACACCGCCGCCCATGCCGAGGCATTCATCAGTGAGCTTGGCCTGAGCTTCCCCATCCTGCTCGACACCGACGGCGCAGTCACACGCGCCTACATGGTGCGCGCCCTGCCCAATACGTTTATTGTCGATCGCAAGGGCGTGATTCGCTCGGTGATTTTTGGCGGGCCGATCAGCGCGGCGGTGCTGGAAACCAAAGTGGGCGCGCTGCTCGACGAGGCGCCCTGATGCTGCCCGTGCTGCAAATTTGGCGGCTCGCGCTGCCCGCCGCGCCGCTGGCGATCATGCTGGGCGCGTGGCTGGCGGCCTGGCTGGCCGAGCGCGAGGCGGCGCGTCTTGCACTCCCCGCCGACACGATCAGCACGCTCACGCTGGTGCTGCTGGCCGGCTGGGTAGTCGGCGCGAGGCTGGGCTACGCCGCGCAGTTCGCCGCCACCTACGCCGCCGATCCACTCAGCCTCCTGTCGCCCAACCCCGCCACCCTCGATCCGCGCGCCGGCCTGCTGCTTGCCGCGCTGGCCGGGCTGGTCTTTGGCTGGCGGCGCGCCCTGCCGCTCTGGCCCACGCTCGACGCGCTTGCGCCCGGGCTGGCCGCGCTGCTGCTGGCGCTGGGCGTGGCGCACCTCGCCAGCGGCGATGCCTTTGGCGCGCCAGCCGACCTGCCCTGGAGCATCACGCTGTGGGGCGCGCGCCGCCACCCCTCGCAGCTCTACGAGATTGCTGCGGCGCTGCTGTTGCTCCTGGCGTGGTGGCGGCTGCGCGACTGGCTGCCCTTCGCGGGCGCGGCCTTTCTGCTGGTGCTGGGCGGCGCAGCCGTCACACGCCTGCTGCTCGAAGCATTTCGTGGGGATAGCTGGCTGCTGGTGGGTGGCATGCGCGGTGCGCAAATTGTGGCGCTGGGGCTGGTGCTGATGGTGCTGGTGCTGCTGCGCCGGCGTGCGCTGTCCGCTGATGCGGGGCAGGTGGTGGCTACAGAAAGCGCTACCCGAGGATAGTGTCGATGCTGACCGTCAGGGGTGTGAGTACAGTGGTGGTGAACTGTTCGCCACGCTGATACGTAATCGCCTCGGCAAAGCGCCCGCGAATGGGCCGAACGTAGCGCTCAATTGTATCGTGGCTGAGGTCGATAACCCACACTTCTGGGATCATTGCTTCTGCATAGCGCGGCAGCTTTTCGTCGCGATCGTATTCCAGCGACGCGTCGGCAACTTCTGCAACAAGAATGATGTCTTCGGGGGTGGGAAGTGATGCCGCATAATAATCTGAGCGGGCGTGAAGCACGGCAATATCTGGTTCTGGCTCAGAGTAATCGGACAGGCGAATGGGGTTTTGCACGCTCACAATCGCCTGGCCGGCGATGTGCATATTGAAAATAGTGTTGAGACGGTTGACACAGGCGACATGCCGGCTACCAATCGGGCTCATTTCACGCACCTCTCCTGCCAGGAGTTCGACGCGCTCGTGTTCCTGCAGAATGCCGCTTTGAACCATGCGTTCATACTCGCTGGTGGTGAAGAGGCGACGTATGATCTGTGTGGTCATATGCCCAATCCTCAGTAACACAGTAGCCCGCTCATTTCAGGATAAGTGTAGCATAGCTGTCTCGGAAGTGCTTGCGCTCAGCAATCGATTCAGGGCTATGTCAAAGTCCGAAAATTTATCACAGATGACGCTGATGACGCAGATTTGCGACCCTTATCTGTGTAATCGGCGTAATCTGTGGATAGATCGCGTCCTATCCCAACGTTGAAATGACTCTGCCAATCATGGCCCGCTAGCTGGCTCGGGGTCGATCTGCACGCGCACAATGTCGGGCACGGCGCGGCGCAGTTCGCGCTCCATCGCGGCCATAGCCGTGTGCACTTCGCTCAGCGGCGTGCTGGGCGCAAAGGCGCAGCGCAGCGTCACAATCGTGCCGGCGTCGGTGAGCAGCGTTTCGACCTGGGCGACGGTGGCCGCGCCGGGCAGCTGCGCCACCACATCGCGGATGGTCGAGTTGAGCGGGGCATAGCGCACCGCTGGCTGCACATGGTCGCGGCGCGGCTCCAGATGCACCGCCACCACCGTCGCGCCGCCCAGCTCCTCGCAGATCGCGCGCTCCAGCCGCTCCGAGGAGGTGTGCGCCTCGCCCAGCGTCAGGTCGGTTGGCAGCTCCAGGTCCATATCCACGCGCACCACATCGGCAAGCTGGTAGATGTCGAGGTTGTGGACATGCAGGCCCAGGCGGTTGGCCGAGGCATACACCGCCGTGGCGTAGGGCTCGGTGGCGGTGCGCGCCGGCACAACATGCACCAGCACATTCGCGCCTTCCAGCTCTTCCTGAACCACGCGCTCGACTGCCTCGGTAAGCTGGTGCGCCTGCTCAAGCGAACCGCCGCGCGGCGTGCCGAGCGACACTTCGACATAGGGCTGGTGGCCGACAAAGCGCGTGCGCATCTGCACGCTCTCGGGGATGACGTGGGGCAGCGCGGTGACCTGCCGCACCAGGCGGCGGCTCAGGTCGGCTGGCACGTCGTCCATCAGCGCGCGCACGGCGTGGACGCTCATCCCCCACGAGACCCACAGCGCGATCAGGGCGACAATCGCGGCGGCCACCGAGTCGATGCGCAGCAGCAGCCATTCCGGCACCAGTGTCATCCGTTGCGCGATGGCGATTAGCGTCAGGCTGGCCAGCACCACTGCGGTGGAAATCATGTCGTTGGTGAAGTGGGCTGCGTCGGCGGCCAGCGCCTGGCTTTTGAACTCTGCGGCGGCCTGCCGCAGCGCGCGCGAGCGCCGCCAATCGACGACGAGTGAGATCAGCATGACCGCAAAGGCCCACACACTGGTTTCGGGCATTTCGGTGTGCACAAACACGCGCAGAAACGACTCGCGGAGCACCAGCAGCGCCGTGACAACCAGCAGCACGGCTTCGGCAAGCGCGCCCAGGTGTTCGGCGCGCGCGTGCCCGTAGGGGTGGTTGTCGTCGGGCGGAATATCGGCGATGTGCACGACAAGAAAGGTGATGCCAGCGGCCAGCAGGTCGAGCGCGGAGTGCGCCGCTTCGGCCAGGATCGCCAGGCTGCCCGTGCTAAAGCCAACCGTGAGCTTGAGCACGGTGAGCAGCGCGCCCGATCCAACCGAGGCGAGCGCCGCGCCGCGTTTTGTGGTGGTCTTTACCATTTCGATCTATTTGCTGCTAGAACACGATTCGGCGGCGGCGCAGGGCCACGCTTTGCAGCAGCCCAACCGCAGCGAGCGCGGTCATGTTGAAGCTGCCGCCGTAGGAGATGAACGGCAGCGGAATGCCGGTGATCGGCATGATGCTCAGGTTCATGCCGGCGTTGACGAGCAGATGGCACATAAACATTGCGGCGATGCCCACCGCAATCAGCCGCCCCAGCATGTCGCGCGCGGCGCTGGCCACCGAAAGCGCCTGCCAGATCAGCAGGCCTTCGAACAGCACCAGAATGGTGGTTCCAATAAAGCCCAGCTCTTCGCCAGCCGCCGCAAAAATGAAGTCGGAATATTGCACCGGGATGTAGTTGCCCTGCGTGAGCGGGCCGTGCGTCCAGCCCTGCCCGGTGACGCCGCCCGAGCCGATCGCATTCAGCGACTGGAGGATGTTCCACGCGCCATTTTCGAGCTTGGGGTCGTATTTGAGCGGGTCGATGAAGATCAGGATGCGGTTTTTCTGATACGTCTCCAGCACATGCGTCCAGCCATAGTAGGCCAGTGGCGCAGCGGCCAACGCGATCAGCAGGATCTGCCACCAGCGCATGCCAGCCGTCCACGCCATCATAATCCAGATCGTGGCAAACACCAGCGCGGTGCCGAAGTCGGGCTGAATAAACACCAGGCCCATTGGGATTCCGGCGAGGATCAGGCCGCCAAGCTGCACGCGCCAGTCGCCGCCAATTTTCGAAAAGCGCTCCCAGTAGGCGGCCAGCGCGATGATGATGGCGAGCTTGGCCGGCTCGGAAGGCTGAAAGGTGCGCGTGCGCAGTTCGAGCCAGCTTTGCGCGCCGCCACGCGTGTGGCCGAGCACCATCACGACGGCGAGAATGGCGATTGCGCCCAGATAGAGCGGGCGCGACCATGCCTGCAGCGCGTGGTAGTCGAGCGTGGTGAGCAGCACCATTGCCACTGCGCCAACGATCAGGTTGACGAGGTGGCGCGCGAAGTAGCCGTGTGTGCTGGAGTTGGTGAGCGTGGTGGTATAGATCATCGCCAGGCTGAAGCCGGTGAGCACGATCACGCAGGTGAGCAGAAAGTAGTTGTAGTCGCGCCAGGTTTTGGGCATGGCCATCCGTCCGTAATTCGTTGATCCGCCGGCCGAGATTATACCATGCCAGCACCCTGCGCCGCTTCGACGTGCTGTTTAAGGCGTGACAGCAGCTCGCGGTGCGCGGCGAAGGCCTGCTGGTACACATAGCCGATCAGCAGGCGCGGCGCGTCGATGGTGATCTGTTCGTGGACATGGGTGCCGCTGCCTGCGGGCTGGCAGCGCGTGACATTATGGAGGTGCACACGCGGGAACTGAAAGGCGTCGGAAATAAACGTGCCGTTGTCGGCGTCGCGCAGCGCGGCGGTGTAGGTGAAGCGGAAGCGCAGCGGCCCAAGCTGCATGCGGTCGGTGATCGCGTACCACTGCGCGTCGGGCGCGGCCGGCCGCACCGCAATCGGGCGGATGGCGACGATCAGCGGGTGCAGCGCGGTGTGCTGATCGTAGCTGGCGAAGAAGGGCGCGACCTGCGCGGGCGCGGCGGCGATAGTGATCGATTGCTCAAAGCTGCGCTGGGCCATGCGGTAAACCCCCGAACGATTTACGATTGGCGATTGACGATTGACGACGAGATATCGCACCGCAAAGAGCGCAAAGAACGCGAAGCGTGTTGCAGGCCCAATCCCAAAACCCCAGACCCTAAACCCGCGTGCGGTTGCAGGTAGCTGCCCACTGCCCACTGCTAACTGCTCAGTTCTGCGCCGCTGCGATAGCAACGCGCGCGCACGCGCTCGTGCAGCAGCTCGCCTTCCAGCACCCAGCCCCAGGCGGCGCGGATCTCTGGCCGCTTGTGTGGCGTGAGCACCAGCAGCGTGCCGGCCAGCAGGCTCAGCTGAATAGCCAGCGCGGGCAGGCGCGAAAGCGGCGCGAGATGCAGCGCAAAGCTGCACACAATTGTGTCGTAGCCTCGGCCAGCCAGTGCGCCGCCCGCAATCTGCTCGAAGCTCAGGCGCTCGGCGGGCTGGCCGGTGCGCGCCAGGTAGGCGGCATGCGTGTAGGGGTCGATGCCCTCGATCTGGCCTGCGCCAAGCGCCCGCAGCGCCAGGGTGGCCTCGCCGCTGCCGCACGCAAGGTCGAGCACGCGCCCGAGTGGCGGCTGCCAGTGCGCAACCGCCTGCGCCAGCAGCGCCGCGACGATCGGCTCGTGCGGGTTGCGATACTCGGCGCCATAGCGCTCGTAGTAGCCCTGCGCGCCGTGTTCTTGGTAGGCGTGGCGCAGCGCGGGCGGGCGAGTTTTTGGCGATTGTGGCATGGGCTTGTTTTGACTGTATACCGGGTTCGCTGATTACACACCATGCACTTGTATTTGGCTGTGTAGTGCGTAGTGCGTAAACCGTACCTATTCACGCCGATATGGAATCACACCTGAACGGATTGTACCGCAGCTGCCACTTGTGCGCTGTCGCTGAAGCTCGTTCCAGCAAGCGCATAGCGATTTGCAGAACAACTGACCTGGTATGTGCCAGCGAGAGCGCGTTGTGGAGCGGAAAATGTTCCTGCCGTCTGCTTCCTGCCAACTGCGAACTGCTGTCTGCGCCTAGCGCCGGGCGACGGGCAGGTACAGCCAGCTTGTGGCCGGTGGTGGTGGTGGGGCAGGCTTTGGCGCAGCGACGGCGGCGGCAAATGGGGACGTGTTGCCAAGCGAGTCGGTCTGGGTTGCCGTCAGGCGCGGGCCGCTGAGCTTTTCGGGGTCGAGCGCGAGCGTAAAGCTGCCGTCGCTGCCCGCCACGGTTGCGCCCACAAAATCGCGGCCCTGGTTGTTTGTGTCGGTAAAGACCTCGACGCGGCAGGCGGCGCAGCTTTGGCCGCGCAGGGTGTCGTTGGCGGTGCTGCGCAGCAATGGCGCGTTCACATTATTGTTGCCGCCGCTCAGCAGCCGAATGCCCAGCCCGGGGTTGCCGCTGATGCTGTTGCCGAGCAGACTGTTCGACTGCCCGCCATACACGGTTATGCCCGCATCGGCATTGCCGGTGATGGTGTTATTAGTCACCAGCGTGTTGTTCGTCTCGGTGATGACAATGCCGCCGCGAATGGAACACTCGGGCCAGGGGCCGCTGGCGGTGCCGTTGCCACGGACGGCGTTGGCCTCGAGGGTGGTGTTCGGCCCGGCCACGCAGATGCCTGAGCGGCCATTCTGCTCAAAGGTATTGCCTTGCACGGTGGTGTAGCTGCCGAGCAGCAGCAGGCCCGAGTGCTGGTTGTTCGAAATAATATTATTCGGGCCGACGGTGTTGTTGTTGCCGCCAATGCGCAGACCATTCGATTGGTTGCCAATGCGCGTTCGGCCGTCGGCGCCCACGCCCACAAGGTTGCCCTGCACGCGGTTATAGGCCGAATCGATGCGGATGCCGCCCAGGCCGTTATAGGCGATCACATTGCCCGCGCCCGCCGCTGTGCCGCCGATCTGGTTATTCTGCGCACCAGCCGCAATCAGGATGCCCTGGCGGTAGTTGCCGGCCGGCGCAATGCCGCTGCTGTCGGTGCCGATATAGTTGCCAAGAATGACATTCGCCGCGCTGTTGGTGTCGGAAATATAGATGCCCTGGCCGAAGGTTGTGCCGGGCGCGCCATTGCCCGAGATGACGTTGCGCAGCGCGGGCGTCGTGCCGCCGATCTGGTTGTTCTGCGCGGCATTGATAGCGAAAATGCCGCCAGTGCTGTTGCCCAGCCGGGTTTTGCCGTCGGCGGCCAGCCCGATGATGTTGCCGCTGATCTGGTTGCCAGCAGCACTGTCGAGGTAGATGCCAATATCATTGCCAGAAATAACATTGCCCTGGCCCGCGCCGCCAATGGTGTTCGCCTGTGCGCCATCGCTCAGCACCACGCCCGCGACCTTGTTGCGCAGCGCGGCTTGCCCGCTCCCGTCGACGCCGATCCAGTTGCCCGCCACAATGTTGCCGCTTGTCGCCGCGCCGCTAATCAGCAGGCCCGAGTGCTCCGCGCCGCCGATCAGGTTGCGCTCACTCGCGCCGGCACCGCCGATGATGTTGTCGTGCGCGCCATTGCGGATTTCGACGCCAAAGTAATTTGCGCTTGGCGCGGCGCTGCCAGTTGGCCCCACGCCAATCGAGCAGCCGGCGATGCGGTTGAACGCGGCGCTCGGCCCATCCAGCAGCACGCCGTCGTCGTAAAAATTCATCAGTGTCAGGCCGCGAATGGTGTTATGCCCCGAGGTGATTGTAAAGCCATTGCTGAACCCGGGTGCCTCGTACACACCCGCGCCGTCGAGCACAATGCGCGGGCGCGTGGCCGGGCCGGGCTGGCTGGTGCCGTCAATCGTGACATGGCCGCGCGCCAGGGTCGGCAGCGCCTGGATGCCAAGCGTGATTGTCCAGGTGTTTTGCGCGCTGCTGTAGCCCGCGCCGCTGGCCGGAATATCGAAGGTGATTGTGAGCGCGGCTGGCGTAGTCATTGTGACGCTGGCAAGCAGCGCCTCGCGCAGCGAAACCGCGCCATCCGCGCCGGGCTGGCTCAGCAGCGCAGCAAACGACGCCGTGTTGCCGTCGGCAGCGTCGGACGTGGTGGTGACAGCAATGCTGTCGGGGGCGGGATCGGGCGCAGCGACATCGGGGCGGGCGGGCATGGCCAGCAAGGTTGTGGGGGGCAGCACTGCCGATTGTATTGCGAGAAACAGCACACCCACAAGCAACGCCCAGCGGGTGCTGCCCGTGGTGGTGTGGCGCTGCGTGGCCATGCAACAACTCCTCGCGCAGCACACAACTACTCAGCAGGCGCTGCATGGTGGCCGGCTTTGGGCCGGCGCGCAGACCTACACTGGTGCTGTGTGACGCGAAGGCGGGGAAGCTCAGGAACTGAACAAGTGCCAACAAAAATAAACAAAAGCACCAGCCGCGGACGACATGGTTGCCAGAAAGTGCTTCCCCGCTTAAACGTATAGCTGATTATCTTCTGCATTATACTCATACCTGCGCCCACTTTCAAGTTAACAAAAGGTTTACAATATTTTGCACATCATCCGAAATGATTGCCATGCAGCCGAAGCTGGTATCGGGTACAATAGCGGGTATCCCGTAGCGAGACAAGAAAAGAGAGGGTATGGCGAACTACCAGTACCTTGGCAAGGGCCGCAAAGCAATCGACGGCCTGGAAAAACTGACCGGCAGCGCGCGCTATGTGTCGGATCTCAAGCTCCCTGGCATGGTGCATGCCCGCCCGATCCTGAGCCCATATGCGCACGCCGACATTGAGTCGATCGACACCAGCGCAGCCGCGCAACTGCCCGGTGTCGTGGCCGTATACACTGCCGACGACCTGCCGACGCGCAACCGCGCAATTAATTCGCGCCACAGCGCAGTGCTGGCGCGTGGCAAGGTCTTCTTTCGCGGGCAGCCGGTGGCGGTGGTGCTGGCCGAAAGCGAAGCAATTGCCCGCGACGCGGCCGACCTCGTGGAGGTGAACTACACCCCGCTCGACCCGGTGGTCGATATGGAGCAGGCCGCCGCCGCGGGTGCGCCGCTGATCTGGCCGAATGGCCTGCCAAAAGAAGGCGTGGACATGACCGCCGCGCACGCGCAGGTGGATAAAGGCACCGAGGAACAAGAGCGCACGCCTTCCAACGTCCATGCCGAAAACCACTTTTCGCGTGGCGACGCCGCTGCCGCGCTGGCCGTCGCCGACGTGGTGTTCGAGCGCACCTACCGCACGCCAATCGTGCACCAGAGCTACCTGGAGCCATGCGCGGTGCTGGCCGAGCCCACGCCGCTGAGCGATGGCCTGACGATGTATGTCAGCACGCAGGGCCAGTTCAGCGTGCGCGACGAGGTTGCGCGCATTGTTGGCCTGCCCAAGCGCAAGGTGCGCGTGGTGCCGATGACGGTGGGCGGCGGCTTTGGCGCGAAGTATGGCATCATCGAGGCGCTGGCCGGCGCGGCCGCGCTTCAGTCGGGCCGGCCGGTGCGCATGGTGCTCACGCGCTCGGAAGATTTCCTGACCACCACGCCCGCCCCTGCCACGATCATCGAGCTGAAAACGGGCGCAACGCGCGACGGCACGCTCACCGCCATCCAGGCGCGCGTGATGCTCGACAACGGCGTGTTTCCCTTCACTGTCGGCGGCATTCTGGGCATTCTGCTGGGCGGCTACTACAAGTGCGAGAACGTGCAGATCGACTGCTACGAGGTCTTCACGAACAAGCCGCAGGCTGGTGCCTACCGCGCGCCCGGCGCACCTTCGGCCACCTTCGCGATTGAGTCGAACATGGACGAGATGGCGCTGGAGCTGGGCCTCGACCCGCTGGAGTTCCGCATGCAGAATGCGGTGGAAAGCGGCGACGCGATGGGCAACAACGGCAAGTGGCCGAATATCGGCCTGCGGCAGTGCCTGGAGCGCGTGCGCGAGCACCCGCTGTGGCAGGGCCGCGCGAACGGCAATGGCGCGAGCAATGGCGTGGCCGAGGGCATTGGCATTGCGGTGGGCGGCTGGCCGGTTGGCTCAACGCCGGCCGCAGCGGTGTGCCGCGCCGACACCGACGGCACCATTCGCGTGCATGTCGGCTCGGTCGATATTTCGGGCGTGAACAGCAGCCTGGTGCTGGTAGCTGCCGAGATCATCGGCGTTTCGCCCGATAGCGTCGAGCTCATTCAGGGCGACACGCAATCCGGCCCGTTCGCCGGGCCGAGCGGCGGCAGCCAGACGACCTACAGCGTCTCGGGCGCAGTGGCGAATGCCGCCCGCGAGGTGCGCCGCAAACTGATTGAACTCGCCTCCGACCAGCTTGAGGCGGCGGTGGACGACCTGGAAATTGCCGACGGCAAGGTGCAGGTCAAGGGCGTGCCCGCCAGCGCCATGCCGATTGGCGACCTGGTCGAGGTTTCCGAAAGCAAATCGGGTGGCGCTGGCCCGATTGTGGGCGAAGGCACTGCGGCGGTGGAAAGCGGCACCGCCGGCTTTGTGGTGCACCTGGCGCGCGTGCGCGTGGATCGCAGCACCGGGCAGGTGACGCCGCTGGACTACGTGGCCGTGCAGGATGTGGGCTTCGCGCTCAACCCGATGATGGTGGAGGGGCAGATCCACGGCGGCGTGATTCAGGGCGTGGGCTGGGGCCTGCACGAAGCGATGATCTACGACGAGTACGGCCAGCTGCTGACCGGCAGCTTTATGGACTACGACCTGCCGAAGATCGACACGGTGCCTAACGTCGAGGCCATTCTGATTGAGAACCCATCGCCGAACGGGCCGTTTGGCGCGCGCGGCATTGGCGAACCACCAATCACGGCGGGCGCGGCGGCGCTTGCCAACGCGGTGCGGGCAGCAGTCGGCGCGCGCATCACCGAGGCACCCATTCGCTCAGAGGCGGTGTGGCGCGCTTTGAACGAGGCCTAACGGCCAGCTAGGCGATAGATCGCACTGAGCCAGAGCCAATATATCTGTCCACAGATTACGCAGATTACGCAGATGCACGACCTCATATCTGTGTAATCTGCGTAATCTGTGGATAAAATTTTTCCCAATCCCCTGCGCGTTCACGCGCACGTGCTAATCCTTTTCCAGCGGAATATGCAGCGCCTCGCGCGCGCCGGCCACCACAAACAGCGAGCCGGTGACGCACACTAATCCATCAGCACCGGCCAGTTCGCGGGCGCGCGCCAGCGCCTCAGTTGGGGTGAACGCCACATCCAGTGGCGCGCCGGGCGGCAGGAGCGGGCGGGCCAGTTCGGCCAGCGCCGCCGTGTCCATCGCGCGTGGGTGCGTGGATTGCGTCAGCACCGCGGCGCGGGCGCGGGGCAGCAGCGTTTCGAGAATATGGTCGGCGCTGTGGCCCTGCGACACGCCCAGCACAAAAACGATTGGCCGGCCAGGGTATGCCGCTTCCAGCGAGGCCAGCAGCTTGGCGGCCGAGTCGCCGTTGTGCGCGCCATCCAGCACGATTGGCGGCGCGCCTTCCACCACTTCCATGCGCCCCGGCCACTGCGCGCCGGCCAGCCCGGCCGCAATCGCGTCGTCGCCAAGCGGCAGGCCGGCGTCGCGCAGCAGCAGCGCCGCGCCGGTAGCGAGCCGGGCGTTTTCGCGTTGGAAGCTGCCGCGCAGAGCGGTTTTCGTTGGGCCGGAGTAGCGCTCGTATGGGTCGAACTGCGTGGGCAGCGCCGCGCCGGCCGGCAGCACGCCATCGAGCACCAGCGCGTGGTCGCCCGCAGCCGCAACATACAGCGGCGCGCCCACCCGCGCAGCCGTGCGCACGATCACATTCATCGCCTCGGGGTCCTGCGCGATGGTGATGGCGGGTACATCGGGCTTGATGATGCCGGCCTTCTCGGTGGCAATTTTGGTGAGCGTGTCGCCCAGAATCGCCATATGGTCGTAGCTGATCGAAGTAATGATCGACAGCATCGGCGTGACGACATTGGCGCTGTCGTAGCGCCCGCCCAGCCCGACTTCCAAGATCGCCAGATCAACTTTCTGATCTGCGAAGTAGCGCAGCGCCAGCGCGAAACCAAGCTGGAAGATGGTCGGCTCGCCAAACTCGGCGCGGTTGTAGCCTTCCAGCACGCCCGGCAGGCGCTCAATCGCGGCAATGAAATTGGCCTGGCTGATTGGCTGACGGCTCACCTGGATGCGCTCGCGGTAGGAATGCAGGTGCGGCGAGGTCCACAGGCCGGTGCGCAGGCCGCCCGCGCGCGCAATCGCTTCCAGAAACACCGAGGTCGAGCCTTTGCCTTTGGTTCCGGCCACCACCACGCAGCGCAGTTCTTTCTGCGGCTCGCCGAAAGCGCGCAAGAGCGCGGCCGTCTGCGGCAAATTAAACTCGGCCGGCGTGCGTGGCAGCCGCGACTCGCTGTCGGGGAATGAGTAAAGGTAATCGATTGCCTGCTGGTAGTCCACCGCCGCTCTCCTTATTGTGACAAAAAACGCAGCGGCATTGTAGCACCTTCTTTCGGCATTGGAGCGGTCTCTGGCACGTTTGGCGGCCCGTGTGGTTCGCAAAACGTTCATTCTGCTCTCACGCGCTATTCAAGTGCCGTTCATTTCGCTATGCAACAATACAGGTAGCTCAATCGTCCCAGTGCTTGACGATGCGCGTGCAGGAACAATACCGGCGGTTGCCCCGCACGACGTGAAGCTAGCACATCCTTCACCTCCATACGCCGCCAACCTTCTCTTTCACGGCTGCCTGCGGGCAGCCGTTTTTTTTGCGCAGAGTGCCGCTGGCCAATCTTAACGCTCCGCTCACGGCGAACTAATGCCAGGCTCATTTTTGCATGGCACAATAGCATCACCTCGAAACAACGAGCACAAGTGAAATACAGGAACGACAGCGGTAGTCGTTCCCAGCGCGCCGCACCGCGCTGATGCACGGCCTCAGCCGCACCCCATATTCTCCTCACGGCTGCCCAAGCAATTGGGCAGCCGTTTCTACGTCGTTTACGAGAAGTCAGGAGTCAAGATTCAGAAGTCAGTATTCACACTGTACGAAAGCTTCGGAACGCGAAAATATACTGACTCCTGGCTCCTGACTCCTGACTCCTGACTCCTGGCTCCTGGCTCCTGACTCCTGCTCTATATCGGGCGAAAGACCGACTTGACCCGCCCTTCCCCGCGTGGTAGCCTCAGGAAAACACAAACACACACAGGAGGCGCGCACCATGACAACACCACTCAACAATTTGTTCGGGTCGAATCGCCAGAACGGTGGTGCGATCCGCGTTTGAGTGCGCCCCATAACTAAAGCCTTGCTCTGATCTCTCGGCGCTGCGCCGCAGCTTTTGCGCGCCAGCCCGCCGAGCATGCTTTCCTGCAGGTGCGCCGCGCGCCAGCTATGTGCTGGTGGCGCGTGCATTGTGTAGAAAGTGTAGAAAGCATTTCAGAGCCTGTTCCCGCCAGGGGCGCAGTGCGCCGCCTGGTTTTTTGTTGCCCAGGCGGCCCCATATGTGCCTGCCTGGCCGCACCACGCCGCCACGGGTACGCCCGTGGTGTTTTTTGTTTCTGAAAAGGAGCCATATGCTTAGCTCACTGAACCCATATCGGAATCTTCTCGCGACCTATCTTGGCCCGCAGCGCCGCCGCGTCGGCCTGCTGGCGCTCTTGCTGTTCACCAGCATCGCGCTGGAACTGCTGAACCCGCAGATCATTCGCTTTTTCATCGACTCCGCGCAGACGGCGGGCGGCGGCACGCTGGCGCTGGCGGGGCTTGTGTTCATCGCGGCCGGGCTAACGCAGCGCGCCGCGCTTCAGGGCGCGCTTTATGTGGGCGAACAAACCGGCTGGGTGGCGACCAACGCCCTGCGCCGCGACCTGGCGCGCCACTGCCTGCGCCTCGACATGAGCTTCCACAAGCGCCACACCCCCGGCGAACTGATCGAGCGTATCGACGGCGATGTGACCACGCTGAGCGAGTTTTTCGCGCAGTTCGTCGTGTGGCTGGTCGGCAATCTCATTCTGATCGTGGGCATTCTGGCGCTGCTGTTCCGCGAAGACTGGCGGGCCGGGCTGGCGCTCACCATCTACACGCTGCTGGCCTTCTTTGGGCTGGGCCGTCTGCAGGCACTTGGCACCAGCCGCTGGGCCGCGTATCGCCAGGCCGACGCCGAGCTGTTCGGTTTTCTGGAAGAGCGCCTGGCGGGCACCGAAGACATTCGTTCCAGCGGCGCGGAAGCCTACACGCTCGGCCAGCTCGACGCGCTGATGCACCGGGCGATGCTGAGCAACCGGGCCGCGCGCCTGGCCAGCAACATCGCCTTTGTGATCACGAATTTCCTGTTTGTGCTGGGCTACGGCCTGGGTCTGGCGCTGGGCGCCTACCTGTACACACAGGGCAGCGTCAGCCTGGGCGGCGCGTTTGTGATCGTGTACTACATTGGCATGCTGTCCTCGCCGATCGAAAATATTCGCGGGCAGGCGCAGGAGCTGCAGCAGGCCAGCGCGGGCATGGGCCGGATTGGCGAGCTGTTCGCGCTCCAGCCGCGCGTGACCGAGCGCGTGCGCGCTGCGCTGCCAGCTGGCGCGCTCCACGTCGCCTTCGAGCGCGTGACCTTTGCCTACGACGACGAAGGACCAACGACGAACGACGAAGGAGAAAGCGATTCGTCCACCGTCGTTGGTCATTCGTCGAACGCTGTGCTCTCGGACATCACATTCGAGCTGCCGGCCGGGCGCATTCTGGGCCTGCTTGGCCGCACCGGCAGCGGCAAAACCACGCTGACGCGCCTGCTGTTCCGCTTGTACGACCCGCAGCTTGGGCGCGTGCTGCTCGGCGGCAGCGACCTGCGCGAGCTGGCGCTGGCCGATCTGCGCGCGCGGGTGGGCATGGTGACGCAGGATGTGCAGCTGTTCGCCGCCAGCATTCGCGACAACCTGACCTTGTTCGACCGCACGATTGACGACGCGCGGATCGAGCGCGCACTGGGCGAGCTGGGCCTGCGCGAGTGGGCCGCCGCGCTGCCCGCCGGCCTCGACACCCGCATTGGCGCGGGCGGCCTGGGCCTTTCGGCCGGCGAGGCGCAATTGCTGGCCTTTGCGCGCGTGTTTCTGCGCGACCCCGGGCTGGTCATCCTCGACGAAGCGTCGTCGCGGCTCGACCCCGCCACCGAGCGCCTGCTGGAGCGCGCAATTGGCCGCCTGCTGCAAGGCCGCACCGCGATTGTGATCGCGCACCGCCTGGGCACGGTGCAGCGCGCCGACGAGATCATGATCCTCGACGGCGGGCGCGTGGCCGAGCATGGCCCGCGCGCCGCGCTCGCCGCCGACGCCGATTCACGCTTCGCCGGGCTGCTGCGCACCGGCATGGAGGAGGTGCTGGCGTGAGGAAGAGTTGCGGTGCGGGCGTATGCGGTGCGGGCGTATGCGGTGCGGGCGTATGCGGTGCGGGCGTATGCGGTGCGGGCGTATGCGGTGCGGGCGTATGCGGTGCGGGCGTATGCGGTGCGGGCGTATGCGGTGCGGGCGTATGCGATACGCCCGTTCTTGATTGCCGGGCGGGGCGTATTGCATACGCCTGTTGCAGGTTGGCAGGTTGTAAAACCGCCGCCCTTCGATACGCGCTGCGCGCTACTCAGGACGCAAGTTTTCGTAGGTGGTCGGTCATCTGTTTCCAAATCCTTTGCGCTCTTTGCGTCCTTTGCGGTGAATATCTGGCCGTCATTCGTCGTTCGTCAATAATCGCCACGGAGGTCATTCATGATTGAACCGAACGCCCAACGCGAAGGGCTTAAAATCTGGCCGTTCAACGGCGCGCTGATGCGGCGCGAGCCGCTGGTGTTCGCCATCCACTGCCTGTTCCAGGCGCTGTTCCTCGGCTTGCCGGTGGCGCTGGGCCTGATCGAAAAAACGGTGTTCGATACACTTTCTGGCGCGGAACCGGCCACGGTTGGCCTGTGGACGCTGATCGCGCTGTATGTGACGGTTGGGCTGGCGCGGCTGGCCAGCTCATTCGTGGCGATCTGGGGCGATGTGACCTTTCGCTACCGCGTGGGCGGCTGGCTGCGCCACAACATGCTGGCCGCGCTGCTGCGCCGCCCCGGCGCGCTGCCCATGCCCGTCTCCACCGGCGAGGCAATTAGCCGCTACCGCGACGACGTTGGCGAGGTGTCCGATTTCCCGACCTGGCTGCCACAGGTAGTGGGCGAGGGCCTGGCCTTTGCGCTGGCCGTGATTATCATGGCGCGCATCAACCTGCTGATCACGCTCATCATTTTCGTGCCGCTGTTCAGCCTGGTGTGGGTGATTCGGCTGGTGTGGGCGCGGTTTATGCGTGCGCAGGAAGCCGAGCGCGCCGCCGTCGATCATGTCACGGGCTTTGTCGGTGAGCTGTTCGGCGCGGTGCAGGCGGTCAAGGTTGCTGGCGCGGAAGAGGCCGTGCTGGGCCACTACGACGCCCTGAACGCCACACGCGGGCGGGCGGCGCTGCGCGTGCATATGCTGTATGGCATTTTCTTCACCTTTGCCGATGTGGCCGGCACCGTGGGCATTGGCGTGGTGCTGCTGCTGGCCGGGCGCGCGCTGGCGGCGGGCAGCTTCAGCGTGGGCGATTTCGCGCTGTTTGTGTACTATATGTGGTTCACCACGCGCCTGCCGTCCACGATTGGCGGCTTTATTGGCGATTACAATCAGCAGGCGGTCGCGATTCGCCGCCTGACCGAGCTGCTGCCCGACGAGCCGCCGGAGGCGTTGGTGCAGCCGCTGCCGGTGGGCGATGCCGAGGGTCAGCGGCAGAAAACGCGAGACGCGAGACGCGAGACAGGCGACAGAACAGAATGGGAAACAGGAATAAACTCTGCGCCCTCTGCGCCTCTGCGGTTCAATTCCCAACTCCCAACCCCCACGCTTGCCGCGCATGGGCTGAGCTACCGCTACCCCGGCAGCACGAATGGCATCGCGGAGATCGACATGGCGCTGCCGCCCGGCTCGTTCACCGTGGTGACCGGGCGCATTGGCGCGGGCAAAAGCACTTTGCTGCGCGCGCTGCTGGGCTTGCTGCCCGCCGATGCTGGCGCGCTGCTGTGGGATGGTGCGCCCGTCGCCGACGTGGCTGCGTGGATGGTGCCGCCGCGCTGCGCCTATACCCCGCAGACGCCGCGCCTGTTCAGCGAGACCTTGCGCGAAAACATTCTGCTGGGCGCGCCGGCCACCCCCACCGCGCTCGAAGGCGCGCTCCACGCCAGCGTGCTTGAAGCCGATTTGCCGCAGCTCGAACACGGCCTTGACACAGTGGTGGGGCCGCGCGGCGTGCGCCTTTCGGGCGGGCAGGTGCAGCGCAGCGCCGCCGCGCGCATGTTTGTGCGCCAGCCCGCGCTGCTGGTGTTCGACGACCTGTCGAGCGCGCTGGATGTCGAGACGGAAAAGACATTGTGGGAACGGTTGAGCAGTCAGCAGTCAGCAGCCAGCAGTCAGCAGGGAGAGAATGGCGCACTGCCCACTGCCGACCGCCAACTGCCCACCATCCTCGCCGTCTCGCACCGCCGCGCTGCGCTGCGCCGCGCCGACCAGATCATTGTGCTGAAGGAAGGGCGGATCGAGGCGCGCGGCACGCTTGACGAGCTGCTTGCCACCAGCGAGGAGTTGCGGCAGCTGTGGTTCCATGAAGAAGCCGACGCCGCGCCCGAAGCGTCTATTGTTGTGAAAGGAGCATAATCATGGATGAAGTTTCGCGCCGGCGGCAGCTGGCCGAGCAAATTGCGCCCGCCTACGCTGCGAACCCAAAGGTCGCGGCTGTGCTGCTGGCCGGCTCGGTTGCGCGCGGCACCGCCGACCGTTTTTCCGATATCGAGATCGATGTCTACTGGCACCAGCCGCCCAGCGAGGCCGACCGCATGGCGCCAATTCTGGCGAACGGCTGGGATTTGCTGTACCAGCATGTCGACGACTACGAGTGGGCCGATGGCTTCTACATCGCGGGCGTGAAGGTCGACACCAGCCAGTTTCTGGTTTCCACGCTCGACCAGTGGATTGCCGATGTGGTCGAGCGCGCCGACATGGAGGTCGAGAAGCAGATCCGCATCACGGCGCTGCAGCACGGCCAGCCGCTCGCCAACCCGGCGCTGATCGAACACTGGCGCGCGCAGGCCGAGCACTATCCTGCCGCGCTCCAGCACGCCATGCTGGCCGAGCACCTGTGGTTCAAGCCGCGCATGGAGCTGGAAATGCTGGCCGCGCGCGACAACGCCCTCTTGCTGCACCGTAACTTACACGACGGGAGCCAGCGCATCATGGACGTGCTCCACGCGCTGAATGAGCTGTACCTGCCACACCCCTACCACAAGTGGCTGGACTGGGAGATTGCGCGCATGGCCATCGCCCCGCCCGCGCTGGCGGAGCGGTTGCGCAGCCTCCTGCGCGCCGCGCCCGAAGCAAGCGTGGCGCAGCTGCATGCGCTGATCGAAGAGGTGTTCGCGCTGGTCGGGCAGCACCTGCCCGATTACGACACGGGCGCGGCGCGCGCCGAGTTTGGCGTGCAGCGCGTCAAATCTTGAGCTGCGGTATGCGATACGCCCAGACTAAAGGGCGTATGCGATAGGCCCAGACTAAGCGAAGGGCGTATGCGATACGCCCAGACTAAGCGAAGGGCGTATGCGATACGCCCAGACTAAAGGGCGTATGCGATAGGCCCAGACTAAGCGAAGGGCGTATGCGATACGCCCAGACTAAGCGAAGGGCGTATGCGATACGCCCAGACTAAGAGAACCGGCCAGTGCGATTGCGTCTGGCCGGTTCTCGTTCTTATCTTTGTCAAGCAAGGCCTGTAGGCTGAGACGACTCCGACTATTCCCCAAACCCCTGCGCCAAAGACGCTATTTTCGGCCTTTGCCCAGAATCCGTCCGGCGCTCAGCACCGCCAGAATGCTACCCGCACTCAGCACCGACAAAATGCTTCCTGCGCTGCCAATGCTGAGAATGCTGCCGGCGCTGCCAATGCTGAGAATGCTGCCCGCGCTGCCGATACTCAAAATGCTGTGCGTGCTCCCGATGCTCAAAATGCTGCGGTAGCTCGCCCGGCTGCGAATGCTCCTGGCCGATGTACCATTGCGCAATTGCATAGCAAACTCCTTATTCTGCTGCCACGGGCGCTTCTTCCGAGGTGCGGCGCGCAAACAGTCGCGGCGTCACCGCCGCCAGCACCAGCACAAGCACGAGCACGCCCGCAACAATCGCGCGCGGGGCGCCGGCCGCGTTGCCCAGCTCGGCCGTGAGCGCGTCGACGCCGAGCGCGCCCAGCAGGGCCAGCAGTGCGCGCGCCCAACCAGCTGGTGCGGGTGCGGCCAGCCCATTTGCTACGGCCGCCACGCCAAGCGCGCCCAGCGAAGGCAGGCCAATTAGCGTAATGGCGTACAGGCTCATCACCCGGCCGCGCAGCTCACCCGGCACGCGCAGTTGAATGACCGTGGCGATCAGCGTGGTGAAGACCGTCGAGGCGATGCCGACCAGCACCAGCAGCACCACGCCCAGCGGGAAGAATGGGCACAGCGCAAAGGCCGTCAGCAGCGCGCAAAACGCTATTCCGCTAATGATCATCCCGCGCCCGTAGCGGTCGAGCTGGCGCACCGAGGCCATCGCAAACGCCCCCGCCAGCGCGCCCGCGCCGCCCGCGCCAAGCAGCACGCCATAGCCGCCCGAACCCACGCGCCAGATGTCGTCGGCAAAGATCGGCAGCAGCTGCTGGTACGAACGCCCAAACACTGCCGCCAGCGCCGAAAGCAGCAGCAGCAGCAGCGTAATGCGGTCGCGCCCGGCGTAGGCAAAGCCGCCAAACAAGGCGTCGCGCAGCGAAACCGGGCGGCGCGGGCGCACTGGCAGATTGCGCATGGCCAGCAGCGCGCCGATCACCGCCAGAAAGCTCAGCGCGTTGAGCATAAACAGCCAGCCCGCGCCCACCACATCCAGCAGCAGGCCAGCCAGCGCCGGGCCGATCAGCGCCGCGCCGGTGTAGGTGGCCGAGTTGAGCGAGATGGCGTTGAGCAGGTGCTCACGCGGCACCAGTTCGGGAATGAGCGACTGGCGGGCGGGGTTATCGAAGGCCAGCAGGAGCGCGCCAACAAACGAAGCGACCAGAATATGCGCCGGCTGAATCGCGCCGCTCCAGCTGAGCAGCGCCAGCAGCGCGGCCAGCAGCAGCGAGCACGTTTGCGTGACGTACAGGAGCTTGATGCGGTCAACCCGATCCACCACTGCGCCGCCAATTGGTGGAAACAGCACCATCGGGATGGCGAAGCTTAGGCCCAGCCAGCCCAGGTAGAGCGGGTTGTTGCCGGTGAGCTTGTAGATTAGCCAGCTTTGGGCGACGTTCTGCATCCATGTGCCCATGTTCGAAACCAGCAGACCGCCCCAGATCAGCGAGAAGTTGCGGTGCTGCAAGGCCGGGTAGCGTGCCGGCCGCGCCAAACGTGCCACAGATTGCTCCTTGGGATGTGTTACTCGGGCAATTGCCCGTGGCGATGATCTGGCGGGATGATAGCGCAACTTGGCAGGAAGGCAAGTGCTGGTGCAGTTTTTCGAAAATCCGTTGCCGGTTCTGATTAACGACGAAGGACGAAGGACGAATGACGAAGCCTCATTGGTCACTCGTCCTCCGTCCTTCGTCTCAGCAAAGGCAAATGAAAGCCAACTATGCCGTCCTAACGCGCCGGCGCGGCCTGCTCTTCGCCATCAACCCGTTGCTCGTCGTGGTCTTTATTGAACAGCTCGTCCTGCGCGCGCGTCTGCTGAGTGGCATCAACCGGCTGCTCGTCGCGCTTGACCATGTGGCTGTGCACCTGGAACGCAACCATTGGCACCACCACCAGCGCCAGCGCGCCAGCGTACCACAAAATCTCCTCAGGTTTTTCCCAGCGGATGAAGTGCTCAAGGAACGTGACCGCCATGATCACAATCACCACGCTGACGACCTTGCTTTCCAGATCGTTGAGCGTCTGCACGCCCAGCGCCGTTGTCAGGTTCAGCGGGGTGATGAACAGGCTGTACAGGCCCAGGCCGATGATGTAAAAAACGACGGCCTTGAGCATGACGCTGACGATCTCAAGAAACTCGACCGTCAGGTTGGTGGAATCGAGCTGTGCGCCGAACAAGGCCGCCCACGCATGCCATACCGCCGTGACGGCCTGCAGCGCGCCCAGCACAAACAGCGAGAGCGCGACCAGGATCACTGCCAGCACCGCCAGCAGGACGATATAGCGGCTTTGCCCGATCAGGCGGCTGAGCGGGGCGGGTGGCGAGCTTTTACGCGCATCCCCTTCGCGCTTCCCCAAACGTTCTTCCAACGACCTTCCTCCCCAGAATGCTTCCCGATAGCCCAAACCTCGCGACATGGTGCGCAGCATTAAAGCCGAGGGCCAAACGGTTGAGCCACGGAGAACACCGAGATCACCGAGCGGTAAAACCAAACTCAGTGGCCTCTGTGCGCTCTGTGGCTCAACTGATCTGCTCTTCGCTATAAATGCAGGATGTATGCCAGAACACGCGCTTCCTGGCCGGGCGTTTGGCGCATGATTCATCAATTGTTCATGTTGCCGGCCCAGGCGCGATGCTACAATATGGGCGTGTGGAAGGAGCGAATGTGAAATACCCTGGCTTCAGCCGCCGGCGTGTGCTGCGCGCTGGCGGAATGGCGCTGGCAAGCGGAATTCTGGCGGCGTGCAGTTCTTCGCGCGTGTTTGGCCCGCCCGACCCGCCCGCGCTGCCCACCACCCTGCCCAGCCCGCTGCCGGCCAACCCGCTGGCGAATTTGCGCGCCAGCCACCCGCGCCTGCTGGCCCTGCCCGACGATATTGCGCGCGTGCAGTCGCTCTTCGCCACCGATAAAACCCTGCGCAAGTACAAAGACGCGCTGGCGAAAGATGCCGCCGACGTGCATGCGCAGCCGCCCGCGCGCTACGAGCTGGCCGAGGCCGATGACCTGCTGGGCGTTAGCCGCGAAACGGTCGACCGGGTGTATGCGCTGGCGCTGCTGTATCGCCTCGACGGCGGGCAAGCCAACGCCGAGCGCGCCATCGCCGAATTGCGCGCGGTTGCTAATTTCCCCGACTGGAGCCCCGGCCACTTTCTCGACACTGCGGAAATGACGCACGCCGTGGCGATTGGCTATGATTGGCTCTACGATGCGCTCGCGCCCGCCGACCGTGCCCTCCTGCGCAGCGCGCTGGTCGAAAAGGGTTTGCGCCCGGGCCTGAGCGAGTATGAGAATAACGCCGACTGGGTCGCTTCGCCCTCGAACTGGAACAACGTCTGCAATGGCGGCCTGATTTGCGGCGCGCTGGCCGTGGCCGACGAAGAGCCCGACCCGGCCGGCGCGGTGCTGAAACACGCGCTCAACAGCCTGCCGCACTCGCTGGCCGCCTACGCGCCCGACGGCGCATGGGCCGAAGGCCCGAGCTACTGGAGCTACGCCACGCGCTATACCACGGTTGCCCTGGCCGCGCTGCACAGCGCGCTCGGCAGCGACCTGGGGCTGGGCAGCTCGCCCGGCCTGGCGGCAACCGGCGACTATCGCCTGCATGTGGTTGGGCCGACGAAAGCGTATTTCAACTATGCCGACTCCGAAGAAAAGGTTGGCGACGACCCGGCGCTGTTCTGGCTGGCCCGCGCCTATGGGCAGCCCGCCTTCGCGGCGGCTGGCCGCGCCGCTGCCCGCAACCCTTCCGCCCGCGATCTGCTCTGGTACGAGGCCAACGGGGGCGGCGCCGACCTGGCCAAGCTGCCGCTCGACCGCCAGTTCACCGGCGCGCACCTGGCCTTTTTCCGCTCGGCGTGGGACGACCCCAACGCGCTCTACCTCGCCTTCAAGGGTGGCGACAATCGCGTGTCGCACGCGCACCTCGACCTGGGCACCTTTGTGCTCGACGCGCAGGGCCAGCGCTGGGCGCTCGATCTCGGGCGCGACGGCTATACCCTGCCGGGCTATTTTGGCGCGCGCCGCTGGAGCTACTACCGCCTGCGCACCGAGGGCCACAACACGCTCGCGTTCGAAAACGCGAACCAGGACGAAACCGCCGTCGCGCCGCTGGTGGCGTTTGGCTCGGCGGCGGGCGGCGGCTTCGCCGTGGCCGATCTTTCCGCAGCCTACAAGCTGGATGGTGTGGAGCGTGCGCGGCGCGGCGTGATGCTGTTCGACCGACGGCGGCGCGTGCTCCTACAGGATGAAGTGACCGGAACATCCGCGCTTGCGCCCACCTGGGCCATGCACACCGCCGCCGAGGTGCAGGCCGCTGGCGAGCGCGCGACGCTGACCATTGAAGGCACGACCCTGAGCGCGCGCATTCTTTCGCCAGCCGGCGCGCAGTTCGTGGCTGAGCCAGTAAAGCTCGAAGCGCCCCAGAAACCCACCAAAGGCATCAGCAAGCTCAGCGTGAAGCTGGCAGCCCCGGCAACTAACCTGCGCATCACCGTGCTGTTTGCGCCCGGCCCCGACGCTGGCGACGCGCCTGTGCGCCCGCTGGCCGAATGGCAGGCCGAGGCGTAGCGCGCTTTCAGCGCAGTTGCGCCTTCCCGCTGCGCGACGTAGAATGCCCGCAGCATTCGCGCCCCAGCAGGAAGGCAGCCCATGGTCAGCACGCCACAATTCCAGGCCGAAACCAGCGCCCGCGGCGAGTTCGTTCGCCAGGAATATTCGATCCGCGACCGCATCACCGCCGACGGCTCGTCGGGCTTTCCGGCCGAGCCGGGCCGCTACCACCTGTACGTCTCGCTGGCCTGCCCGTGGGCGCACCGCTCGATCATTGTGCGGCGCCTGCTTGGGCTGGAAGACGTGATTTCCATGTCGGTGGTCGACCCGATCCGCGACGAGCGCGGCTGGGCGTTTCGTGATGGCCCCGGCTACAGCCCCGACCCGATCAACGGCTTCGCGTTTCTTTCCGAAGCCTACCTCGCCACCGACCCCGAGTTCACCGGGCGCTACACCGTGCCCTGCCTGTGGGATCGCGTGCGCGGCCGGCTGGTCACCAACAACTACCCCGACATCACCATCGACTTCGAAACGCAGTTCAGCGCCTTCCACCGCCCCGGCGCGCCCGACCTCTACCCGCCCGCGCTGCGCGACGAGATCGACGCGGTGAACAAACTTGTCTATCACGACGTCAATAATGGCGTCTACAAAGCTGGATTCGCCACCGCGCAGGAAGCCTACGAAGCCGCGTTCGACGCGCTGTTCGCCCGGCTCGATTGGCTGGACGAGCGGCTCGCCACGCAGCGCTACCTGGTCGGCGGGCAGCTCACCGAAGCCGACATCCGCCTGTTCACCACGCTGGCGCGCTTCGACGCGGTCTACCACGGTCACTTCAAATGCAACCTGCGCCGCCTGATCGAGTACCCGAACCTGTGGGCCTATGCGCGCGACCTCTACCAGCGCCCCGGCTTTGGCGACACCGTGAACTTCGACCATATCAAGCGCCACTACTACATGACGCACGACAAGCTCAACCCTTCGCGGATCGTGCCGAAAGGGCCGCACAGCGACTGGGACGCGCCGCATGGCCGCGAGGTGCTGGAAAAATGAGCGCCGCTCTGGTGATACGTGATGCGCGCCCAGCCGAGCGCGACGCCGTGCGTGCGCTGACCGAGGCAGCCTACGCCGAGCACGCGTCGGTGATGGCTCCCACCGCCTGAATGCAATACGATTGAGCCACAGAGCCCACAGAGATCACAGAGGAGGATGATACTAAACTCAGTGCCCTCCGTGTCCTCCGTGGCTTCCGTATGCGGCTTTTGTTGCAGATTATCACGTCCTGTGTTTAGCCATCGCCCCGGCTGCGCTGGCGCACCTCTTCGCGGCGGGCGCGCCATGCCGCCTGCGCGGCCGGGTCGGCGGTGCTGCCCGTGCCATAGGTCAGCGTGTCCAGCAATTCGAGCACCTGCGCGCGGTTCCCCTCAATCAGGTTGAGCCCGGTTGGCCGGCCCAGGCCAAACGGCTGCGGCGTGCTGGCAGTTTCCCAGTGCCAGCGGTGAATGAGCTGGTCGATCAGCAGCATGCGGCTGCGTGGGTCGCCGGCCTGCTCCCAATCGCGCACAAAATCGCTGAAGATGTCGGCCGCGCCGCCCGCGCCAAGCTCCTGCGTGCGGTAGGTGCTTGCGTAGGCATGCCACGTCGTTTCCCAGCCGCACTGCGGGCAGCGCACAGGGTCGTCGGGCTGCGGCGCGCCGAGCGTAATGATTGTGTCGCACTCGGGGCAGTGCACGCGCCCCTGCATGGCGTCAGCAACCTGCAGAATGCTGCGGCAGCGCGCATACAGCGTGTAGCCCACATCGTCAATCAGCTCGGCGTCGACAATCCCGTGCGCGTCGCGCTCGTACAGGCGGCGCAGCTTTTGCGGTTGCAGGCGCGGTGCCCAGCGCACAGGCGGCTGTTTCATGCGGTGCTCCTTTTTCGGGCGAACGACGAACGACCAAAAGCGGCTGCGTTCTATCGCGCGATGGGGTATGGAGAGGCCCGAGTGTCGTGCCTATTGTATTATCAAAAAAGCCATGCAGAAATCAGGGGAGATGCATTGTATTCACCAGTCCCGATCCCCCTTCCCTAACTCCTGCGCTATGAATCGGCCACATATTCGCCCCCGGCGCTGCGCACCAGCTCAGCCGCAAGACGCCGCAGCTCGGCGCGCAGCTCGGGCGGCTCCAGCGCCTCGAACGGGAAATTGCGCGTCACCAGCAGGCGAACCACATCGCTCAGGTCGCCGTGCTCGCTTTCAAACAGCACGCCGTCGGGCTGCTCGGTGAGCGTGCCATAGCTGGCCGGGATCTTCTCGCGCAGGGCACGCAATGGCGCGTGAAACAGGATTTTGATGCGCCAGCGCGGCGCAGTGCGCGCCAGGCTGTCGTGCACATAGGCCGCGACATCGAAATCCTCGGCGCGGGTGAAGGTGTCGGCGCGCAGCTCCAGCGACTCAATGCGATCCAGCCGAAACAGGCGAAAGCCCTTGCGCAGGCAACAGTACGCTACAAGATACCACTGCGACCACCAGCCCGCCAGTCCGTAGGGCTCGACCACCCGCGCCGTCACTTCATCTTGCAGCGAGCGATAGCTGATCGCAAGGCGGCGGCGCTGCTGAATCGCCTCGCTCAGGTCGAGCAGGCGCGCAGCGGGTGGCGTGTTGTCGCGCTCGTTGGGCGACAGCACCAGATTGTTGGTCATGGCATTCAATCGCTCGCGCGCGCGCATTGGCAGCACGCGCATCACCTTCGCCAGTGCGCCCTCCACCGCCACAGTGGGCTGCCCAAGCGCCAGCCACGAGGTGCTGAGCAAGCCCAGCACAATTGCGGTCGCTTCTTCCTCGGAAAACAAGAGCGGCGGCAGCTTGAAGCCCGGCCGCAACTGGTAGCCGCCGCCCGGCCCGCGCACCGCCTCGATCGGCATGCCCATATCTTGCAGCATGGTGATATAGCGCCGCACACTGCGCGGCTCGACTTCCAGCCGGCGCGCCAGCGCGTCGCCGCTGAGCGAGGCGTGCGTTTGCAGCAGCTCCAGAATGGTCAGCAGCCGCGTGGTTGGGTTGTACATCGTTTTGCTCCACCAGCACAATAGCGGACCAATTGTAACCGCTTCTGGTGCTACACTGCAAATGAGCAGGAAAACAGGAGGAAACAATGGCAGCAACACCATTTACCATCGCCATTCCGCAAGCGGCGCTCGACGACGTGCAGGCGCGGCTGGCGCGCACATGCTGGCCCGACGAGATCGAAAATTCGGGGTGGGAATATGGCGCAAACCGCGCGGTGATGCGCGAGCTGGTGGAGTACTGGCAGCACGGCTACGACTGGCGGGCGCAGGAAGCGAAGCTCAACCAGATCCCGCACTTTCGCGCCGAGATCGACGGCCTTGGCATGCACTTCATCCATGCGCGCGGCAAAGGCCCAAATCCCACGCCAATCGTGATTTCGCACGGCTGGCCCGGCTCGTTCTACGAAATCGTGAAGCTGATCGGCCCGCTGACCGACCCGGCCGCGCATGGCGGCGACCCGGCCGACTCCTTCGATGTCGTGATTCCTTCGCTGCCGGGCTATGGCTTTTCCGACCGCCCGAGCCAGCCCGGCGCATCGACCGAGCGCGCCGCGAGCATGCTTGCCACGCTGATGACCGACGTGCTGGGCTACCGGCGCTTTGGCGCGGCCGGCGGCGATTTCGGCGCGATTGTTTCGCAGCACCTCGCGGCGACGCGCCCCGAACTGCTGATTGGCATGCACCCGACCTACATCGGCTTCTACGCCGGCGCGCCCGACCCTGCCACGCTCAGCGCCGCCGAGCGCGCCTATATGCAGCGCAATCAGGAGTGGCGCATGCGCGAGGGCGGCTACTTCATGATCCAATCGACCAAGCCGCAAACGCTGGCCTACGCCCTGAACGACTCGCCGGCGGGGCTGGCGGCCTGGCTGGCCGAGAAATTTTATGCCTGGACTGACAACGGCGGCCGGCTCGATGGCGCGGTCAGCACGGACGAGCTGCTCACTAACATCATGATCTACTGGCTGACCGAGACGATCAACTCGTCGATGCGCACCTACAAGGAAAATCGCATGCAGCCGTTCGAGCGCCTGCCCGACGTGCCAGCCGCGTTCGCGTCATTCCCCAAAGACATCAACCCGCCGCCGCGCGAGTGGGTGGCCCGCCGCGTGAACCTGCAGCACTGGACCGAGATGCCGCGTGGCGGGCATTTCGCTGCGATGGAGCAGCCCGCGCTGCTGGCCGAAGACATGCGCGATTTCTTCCGCACCCTGCGCGGCTAGCGGCACACGCGCTGAATGCCCTATTGCAGTTGGCAGCTGGCATCTGCAAGCCCCTATGATCGCCCTATAATACGGCAAGCCTTATGCGGTTGCCTGCATGGCATGGCTAGCAGCCTGCGTTCGCTCTGGTATTTTCACCCCACCGACACTGCTCATGCGATTGCCGCAATTGAGGCGTCCGTCGCGGCGGAGGCCGAATAATC
The DNA here is from genome assembly GCF_057073505.1 of Kouleothrix sp. 19917. NCBI lineage: Bacteria > Bacillati > Chloroflexota > Chloroflexia > Chloroflexales > Roseiflexaceae > Kouleothrix > Kouleothrix sp. 19917. Next base: position 4,231,663 of record NZ_CP097099.1, on the reverse strand, counting down.
TCGCAAACAACGAGGACCGTTTCTGTCCACTACTGCTGCTAGAATGGCTACATTACACATATTGCGCGGTGGGGTTTGGGTAGGCGGAGCCTTCCCAAAGATATATAAATTCTTGCTGGCCGCCACGGCTGTGGCGGCCAGCAAGAAAAATAAAGAGGAGCCTCGATGAGCCGAGAAGCAATTGCCCACCGCCGCCTCGTCAGCCAGCAGATTGCGCGCCCAGTGGGCGAAACGCCCGCCGAGGTGGTGCGCTGGCTGGGTGCCGTGCAGGCGCAGGATTTCCTGGGCGCGCTGTGGGCGGTGGCGCTGCGCACGCCCGGCGCAACCGAGCAGGATGTCGAGGCGGCAATCGCGGCCCACCAGATCGTGCGCACCTGGCCGATGCGCGGCACGATCCATTTTGTTGCGCCGGAAGATGCGCGCTGGATGCTCGAACTGCTCGCGCCACGCGTGATTCGTGGCACGCAAAGCCGCCTGCGCGGGCTGGAAATCGATGACGCGGTGCTGGCGACCAGCGCCAAAGCGCTTTCGAAGGCGCTTGAGAAACACGAGCAACTAACACGCGCTGCATTGTATGACGTGCTGGGGGAGGTTGGCATCGTGGCAAGTGGCTCGCGCGGGCTGCACATTCTCGGCCAGCTTTCCATGCAGGGGCTGCTGTGCTTTGGGTCGCGGGCGGGCAAACAGCCGACGTTTGCGCTGCTCGAACGGTACGCACCGGGCGCGCAATCGCTGCCCAAAGACGAAGCGCTGGCGCGGCTGACGCTGCGCTACTTCCGCAGCCACGGCCCGGCCACGATCAAGGATTTTATGTGGTGGTCGGGGCTGACGACCGCTGAGGTGCGGCAGGGTTTGGGTGCGGTGGGCGGCGAGCTTGCGAGCGAGACTATTGGCGGGCAGGAATATTTCTTCTCGCACGACGTGCAGGACGTGACGATCGACCCGGCGCAGGCCTTTCTGCTGCCGCCCTTCGACGAATTTCTGGTGGCCTACCGCGACCGCAGTGCCTCGCTCGACCCAGCACATAAGGACTTGGTGATGCCGGGCGGCAATGGCATTTTCAACCCAATCATTGTGATCGATGGCGAAGTGCTGGGCACCTGGAAGCGCACATTCAGGAAGAAGGACGTGGAGATCAGCTTTGCGCCGTTTGGCACGCTCAGCCCGGCGCAGCGCGAATCCTGCGCCGCCGCCGCCGAGCAGTATCGCGCGTTTGTTGGCGCGCAGGCGCTGGCGCTCTAAAAAGGAGAACCATCGAATGGCAACATTTATTCTTGTGCCGGGCTACTGGCTCGGCGGCTGGGCCTGGCGTGCCGTGGCCGACGATCTGCGCGCGGCCGGGCACACAGTTTATGCGGTCACTCTCACCGGGCTGGGCGAGCGCGTGCACCTGGCCGGCCCGCACGTCAACCTCGACACGCACATCGACGACGTGGTGAACCTGATTACGTACGAAGACCTGCGCGAAGTCGTGCTGGTGGGCCACAGCGGCGGCAATATGTCGGTCACGGGCGCGGCCGACCGCATCCCCGAGCGAATTGCGCGGCTGGTGTATGTTGACACTGCGCCGCTGCCCGATGGCGTTGCGCAGATCGAGTTCTACCCGCCCGAGCAGCGCGCCGCCTATGAGCAGCAGGTGGAAGCGACGGGCGAAGGCTGGCGCTGGCCCATGCCTTCGTGGGAGGATCTGGGGCAGAACGGCGCGCTGGCGGGCCTGAGCGATGCCGACCGCGCACTGATGCGCGAGCGCGCCACCGACGAGCCATTCAACGCAGCGCGGCAGCCGGGCCGGCTGCACAACCCGCAGCGGCGCGCAATCCCAAGCACTGCAATCTGGTGTACGCTCAGCTCCGAGCAGGTGCGCGCCATGGTGGCTTCCGGCGGGCCGCTGTTTGCCGAGCTGGCCGGCCCGCAGTGGCAGTTTGTCGATTTGCCCACCGGCCACTGGCCCATGTTTTCGCGCCCGCACGACCTCGCCGCGCTGCTGGGCAACATTGCTGGCGGCGCGTGACGAACGACCGACGACGAGACACGAGACGGGCGGCGGAAGGCAGGAGGCAGTGAGCAGGGCGCAGCGAAGAAAACACGGGACACGAGATGACAATAGCTTTTACCGCAAAGGGCGCGAAGGACGCAAAGGTTTTGCAGGTTACAGGTTGCGTGTTCGCGAAAACGCAAAACTCAACATTCAGCACTCAAAACTGCCTCCTGCCAACTGCCAACTGCGTACTGGTTGCTCCTCGCTTTTTCCGCGCGAATCTCCTACGCCGCCTCGAACGTTCTCCAAGGTGAGAGGAATGGTGCGTGGGCCGCACCCGGCCGCGCGCCGTCCACCCCTCAGGCGCGCGCCGCCGCACCGCCATGCGATTGCCCCTGCTCCGCCGACGACCGCGCATGGCCACAGGAGAAGTTCCGCAGCAATGAAACGACATATTCACGCACTCTTTGCGCTGCTGGCCGGCAGTATTGTGCTGGCCGGCGCGCTGGCGCCACCCGCCGCACTGGCGCAATCCGGCCAGCGCTGCTTTCCCGAAACTGGCTTTTGTATCGAAGGGCGCATCCGCGAGTTCTGGGAGCAGAATGGCGGATTGCCCGTGTTTGGTCTGCCGCTCGCGCCCCAGCAGGAAGAAATGATTGAAGGGCGGGGCATCCTGGCACAGCGCTTCGAGCGCAACCGGCTTGAAATTCACCCCGAAAACCCGCGCCCGTATGATGTCCTGCTTGGCCGGCTTGGCGCCGACGTGCTGGCGCAGCAGGGGCGCGACCCCTTCACCTTTGCGCGCAGCGACGCGGCGCAGCCCGGCTGCCGCTACTTCCCCGAAACGCAGCACAACGTCTGCGGCGAGATTTTGCAGGCGTGGCGCGCCAGCGGGCTTGAGTTCGACGGCCGGCGCGGCAAGAGTGAGGCCGAAAATCTGGCGCTGTTTGGCCTGCCGCTGAGCGAGCCGCAGACCGAGCAGATCGAGGGAAAAGAGTACACTGTGCAGTGGTTCGAGCGCGCGCGCTTCGAGCTGCACCCCGAAAACGCGCCACCCTACAATGTGCTGCTTGGCCTGCTTGGGCGCGAAACTGGCGCGGCGGTGTGCGGCCCGCCCGTGCCGCCAAGCGGCGGGATCTGGACCTCGCGCGCCGAGCTGGCGCGGCTGCCGATGGCCGGGCCGGCCTGGGAGCAGCTGCGCGCCGCCGCCGAGGGCAAGCCCGGCAAGGCCGATATTTCCGACCAGGACAGCAACCACGACGTGAACACGCTGGCCGCCGCGCTGGTGTATGCCCGCAGTGGCGACGAGCGCTTCCGAGCCAAAGCCGCCGACGGCATTATGGCGGCGATTGGCACCGAGCAGGGCGACCGCACGCTGGCGCTCGGGCGCAATCTGGTGTCGTATGTGCTCGCCGCCGACCTGATCGACTTTCGCACGTACGACCCGGCACGCGAGCAGCAGTTCAGCGGCTGGCTGAATGCGGTGCGCTTCACCGTGCTGGATGGGCGCACGCTGATCAGCACGCACGAGCAGCGCCCGAACAACTGGGGCACGCACGCTGGCGCGGGGCGCATCGCTGCCGACCTGTACCTGGGCGACCGCGCCGACCTGGATCGCGCCGCGCAGGTGTTTCGCGGCTGGCTGGGCGACCGCGCCACCTACGCCGATTTCATCTACGACGGCGACCTGTCGTGGCAGGCCGACCCGGCCAACCCGGTGGGGATCAACCCGCCCGGCGCAGCGCGCGACGGCCACCGCCTCGACGGCGCTATCCCCGACGACATGCGGCGCGGCGACTCGTTTCGCTGGCCGCCCAAGCGCACCAACTATCCGTGGGGCGCGATGGAAGGCGCGCTGGTGCAGGCCGAACTGCTCGCGCGCGCGGGCTACGACGCCTGGAACTGGTCGGACCGGGCGCTGCTGCGGGCAACGCAGTTTCTGGATGAGCTGGATCGCGAGCAGGGGCGCTGGTGGGCCGCCGGCGACGACGAGTGGATGCCCTGGGTGGTCAACCACGCCTACCAGCAGCAGTTCCGCGTGGCGCTGCCGGCGCGGCCGGGCAAAAACCTCGGCTGGACCGACTGGGTGTATGGGTGCGGCTAGGGGATGGGTTGCAGGTTGCAGGTTGGAAGGTTGCGGGTTGCAGGTTGCGACGACCGACCTCCGACGAATGATGACCAGTTTATTTCACCGCAAAGCGCGCGAAGAGCGCGAAGATTTGCGATTTACGATTGACGATTAGGGTGAACGCTCTACGCTCTACGCTCACCCTTTCACCTTTTCACCGTCACCCATCCTCGCTCGCCGCGACCAGCGCCTGAATGGCATGGAGCGGCGCATGGAGCGCGGCCGGGCTGTCGGCGCGCACGGTGATGTGGCCGACCTTGCGGGCGCGGCGCGGCGCTTTGCCGTACAGGTGCAGGTGCGCGCCCGGCACTGCCAGCACCGCCGCCGGGTCGGGCCAGCCGCCGATGAGATTGACCATCGCCGCCGCGCCGCGCACCGCCGTGGGGCCGAGCGGCAGGCCCAGCACCGCCCGCAGGTGCTGCTCGAACTGGCTCGTTTCCGCGCCCTCAATCGACCAGTGGCCCGAGTTGTGGACGCGCGGGGCCATTTCATTGACAAGGAGATGCGGGTCTGTCCCACCATTCCCGTTCCCCCATCCCCCATCCCCCGCCGTCTCGAACAGCTCAATCGCCAGCAGACCCACATAGCCAAGCGCGTCGAGTGCGGCGTGCGCGATACGCTCAGCGGCGGCTTGCAGCGCGGGCGTGAGCCCCGGCGCTGGCGCAAGCGACAGGCGCAGGATGCCGTCGCGGTGGTGATTTTCGACCAGCGGAAAGCAGGCCACACGTCCGTCGCGACCGCGCGCCGCCAGGATTGACAGCTCGCGCACAAACGGCACAAACCCCTCAAGAATGAGCGGCGCGCCGCCGAGCGCATCCCAGGCTGCGTCGGCGTCGGCGGGGGCGCGCAGCACCTGCTGGCCCTTGCCGTCGTAGCCGAGGCGGCGCGTTTTCAGCACGGCGGACAGCCCAATCTGCGCAATCGCCGCGTCGAGGTTGGTGCGCGAATCGACCGGGGCGAAGGGCGGCGTGGCAATGCCCAAATTCTGGAAAAAAGTCTTTTCGGCGAGGCGATCCTGCGCGGCCTCAAGCGCGGCGGGTGGTGGGAAGACCGACACGTGCTCGGCCAGCGCGCGCGCCGCCGCCACCGGCACATTCTCGAACTCGTAGGTCACCACGTCCAGCCCGGCGGCGAACTGCTCCAGCGTCGCGGCATCGTCGTAGCCGGCAGCTTGGTGCTCGGCAAGCTGCCCGGCCGGCGCGTCGGCTGCCGGGTCGAGCAGACGGAAGCGCAGCCCAAGCGGGTAACCCGCCAGCGCCAGCATGCGCCCGAGCTGCCCCGCGCCAAGAATGCCAATGGTTGTCTGCCGCATGGCGTTCGCTGTTCCTTTCGCCAAAACTGGCGACCTAATGCGTAGTGCGTGGTGCGTAGTGCGTAGTGCGTTATTCCGTTCTCTTGGCCCTTCGTGCCTTCGCGCCTTCGTGGTTCCGTCTTTTCGAAACTTGGTGTCTTGGTGTCTTGGTGGTTCCGTTCTTCTCGCCCTTCGTGTCTTCGTGCCTTCGTGGTTCCGTTCTCTTCGTGCCTTCGCGCCTTCGTGGTTCCGTTCTCTTCGTGTCTTCGCGCCTTCGTGGTTCCGTTCTCTTCGTGCCTTCGCGCCTTCGTGCCTTCGTGGTTCCGTTCTCTTCGTGTCTTCGCGCCTTCGTGGTTCCGTCTTTTCGAAACTTGGTGTCTTGGTGTCTTGGTGGTTCCGTTCTTCTCGCCCTTCGTGTCTTCGTGCCTTCGTGGTTCCGTTCTCTTCGTGTCTTCGCGCCTTCGTGGTTCCGTCTTTTCTGCTCACACACCCAACGAAGCACAAAGCTGCTCGAACTCGTGGGCGTGCTCCTCGTAGTGCTCGTAGATGCCCAGAATGAGCGGGGCGACTGGCTGGCCCACCACGGCCGACATGCCATCGGGCGCGTACAGGTCATCGAGCGTCAGCAGCGCCACGCGGTCGAGCAGGCGCTCCAGCGTGGTCGCGAACTCCACCAGAATCTCGCTCAGCGGGCGCGACTGGTTGTAGGAAAAGACTTTGGCGTTCATCTCGTCGGCCCACTGCCCGCTTGCCGGGATCTGGTCGGCCAGCGGCAGCACGATTGGCGGTGCGCCCGGAACGGCCGGCAGAGTCGCCAGCAGCCAGAGATCCCACCATGTCATATGCGCCAGCACGTCCTTCACCGTGCGGCCATCCGTCAGCAGCGGCGCAACCATCTGCGCGGGCGAAAGGCGTCCAAGCGCTTTCAGAGCGCGCTGCACGGCCTGCTCGTTTCGCGCAATAATGTCGGGCATCGTGCCGGGCGTTTCCGTCATTGGAACAACTCCTTCTGGCTCGCCGCGGTGTGCTATGATACGGGCGAGCTTCACACAGGGAGAAAACAGCATGGCAACAAGCACCGAGCTGGCGCGCGGCCAGATCGCCACACCCGCCGGGGCCGACAAGCTGCGCGGCGAGCTGCTGAGCGCGCACGAGGTGCGCTGCGGCAACGACTGGCTGGCGACGGCGACAGTGTATTCCGATGGCGCGGCCGAGATCGAGGTGTCGGTTGGCTACAACCCGGCCACTGGCGCATGGCGCAATCACGATTATTACTACAGCTTCGAAGTGGCCACGCGCGCGCTGGCGCAGTATGAAGCGACGGGCGTGCTGGCGGGCGAAAGCGATCTGTAGGGAGTGTTGAATGCTAAGTTTTGAGTTCCAATAATCAAAACTCAACATTTAGCATTTAGCACTCAACATTTCCTAACCATCGCGCGGGTCGGGCTGATCGAGCACGCGCTGCGTTTGCCGGGCACGGAATTCGTGCAGGGCCGCGCGGATGGGCGGGTACTTGTTCGCCAGGATGGCGGCTGCCAGCAGCGCAGCGTTGATCGCCCCGGCGCGGCCAATCGCCAGCGTGCCAACCGGAATGCCAGCCGGCATCTGCACAATCGACAAGAGCGAGTCCATCCCCTTCAGCGCCTTCGACTCGACCGGCACGCCCAGCACGGGCAGCGCGGTTTTGGCGGCGGCCATGCCCGGCAGGTGCGCCGCGCCGCCCGCCCCCGCGATGATCACCTCGATGCCGCGCGCCTCCGCGCCGCCCGCATACTCGAACAGCAGCTCGGGCGTGCGGTGCGCCGACACCACGCGCACTTCGAACGGCACGCCCAGGTCTTCGAGCGTCTGCGCGGCGTGCGCCATCGTCTCCCAATCCGACTTCGAGCCCATGATGATGCCGACAAGTGCTTGCATAAATTCGCTGTCTCCGTCAGGGAGAACCAAGAGCCAAGAACCACAGAACTGCGGAACCGGCGTATTGCATACGCCCCGGGAACCACGAAGGCACGAAGGGAGCCGAGAACCGAGAACCACAGAACTACGGAACCGCAGAACCAAAAACGCTTGAATCATGCGGAATACGTTAGCCACAGAGAACACCGAATTTTGACCATCCAACTCTGTGCGCTCTGTGCGCTCTGTGGCTCAATCTTTGGCACTCAGCTTTAGGCACGCCACCCGTCCGTCAGGCCCGCCACGGTTTCGTACAGGTCGCGCACCTGCGCCAGCCCGGCCTCGTCGACCTGCTGCATGTTGCGGTAGACCTGCTTGTCGAGCATGCGATCTTTCTCGCCGCCCGGCCACAGCCGCCACGAATCGTTGTCGATCATGTCGGCCACGATCAGCGCCCCGCCCGCGTCGCGCCCAAACTCGATCTTGAGATCGACCAGCGCAACATCCTGCGCGGCCCAGGCCGCTTCCAATGCGGCAAACACGCGCCGCCCATCACTGATCATCTGCTCGACCTCGGCGGCGCTGGCAATGCCCTGTGCGGCGATCTCGCCCTCGCTGATCTGCGGGTCGTGGCGCGCATCGTCCTTCAGGAAGAACTCGACCAGCGGCGGGTCGAAGCGCGTGCCTTCGGCGGTGGCGGGGTTGCGCTTCAGAAACGAGCCGGTCGCCATACGGCGCATCACGACCTCAAGCGGGATCATGGCGCAGCGCTGCACGACCATAGTGCCGGGCTCGGGCGATTCGACCAGATGCGTGCGGATGCCGCTGCGGTTGAGCAGCGCAAAGACGTTCGCGGCGGTGCGCCCGCTCAGCGCGCCCTTGCCGTCGATGGTGTTGCGGCGCGCGCCATCCCCGGCGCTGATGCTGTCTTTCTGCACCATCACCGCCAGCGCGTCGTCGCTCGGGTGCGCGTAGATGATTTTGGTCTTGCCCTCGGCAAGTTTCGAACCCATATCCATCTTGCCCTTCTTTCACCACCAAGACACCAAGGCACCAAGAAAAGAAAAACTTGGTGCCTTGGTGTCTTGGTGGTTATACAAGTTGTACCTCAGAGCCCAGCACGACTTCACCGACGAGGCGCGCCTCGGGCAGGAGCGCCAGCGCGGCGTCGGCGGCGGCCTTGGGCAGCACCACCAGCATGCCCAGGCCCATGTTCAGCGCGTGGAAGGCTTCGCGCTCGGCCAGCCCGCCGTCGCGCATCAGCAGCTCGCAGATCGGCGGCACATCCCACGATTCGCGGCGGATCAGCGCGCCCAGGCCAGCGGGCAGCACGCGCGGCAGGTTGTCGTACACGCCGCCGCCAGTGATGTGCGCCAGCGCGTGGATCGGCACGCCCGCATCCCACAGCGCCGCGACTTCGCGCCCATACGGGCGGTGGACCGCCAGCAGCGCCTCGCCAATGGTAGCCCCGCCCAGCTCGGGCGGACGCTCGTCGTAGCGGGTGGCAAACACGCGCCGTGCCAGCGAGAAGCCGTTGGTGTGCAGCCCGCTCGACGGCAGCGCCAGAATTGCGTCGCCAGCCGCAACATCGCGCGGCAGCAGGCGCTCGCGCTCGACCACGCCAACGATTGTGCCGGCCAGATCGAACGCGCCAGCGTGGTAGACATCCGGCATCTCGGCGGTTTCGCCGCCAAGCAGCGCGCAGCCAGCCGCCCGGCAGGCCGCCGCCACGCCGCCCACCAGCTCGGCCACCTGCGCCGGGTCGAGCTGCGCGACCGCGACATAATCCATAAAGAACAGCGGGCGCGCGCCCTGCACCAGAATGTCGTTCACGCAATGGTTGACCAGATCCTGGCCGACCGTGTCGTAGCGGCCCAGCGCGCCAGCCACCAGCGTCTTCGTGCCAACGCCGTCGGTGGAAGCGACCAGCACCGGGCCGGGCGTGCCCTGACCCAGCGCGGCCCCAAGATCAAAACATCCGCCGAACGCCCCCAGGCCGGCGAGAACGGCGCTGGTATGCGTTGAGCGGACAGCATCGGCCATCAGTTGCGTGGCGCGCGTGCCGGCGGCGATATCGACGCCAGCCTGTTGGTAGGTGGTCACAAAATCGGCTCCTCCGCGTGCTTGTGGTTCGCAGCGCAGAGTATACCATAGCTTGCGCCGCGCCCCAGTTGAAACGGATGTGATGAACCTTTCCAAGCACGCGGGGCTGAAGCCCCGCGCTATGGAGCGACGCCCGCTGAAGCGGGCTTGCCACATGCCGTACAAGCCCGCTTCAGCGGGCGTCGCTTCGAAGCCCGGTCGTTTACGGCCGGGCAGGCGCGAATGCCAACCACGCACCATACCTTGCGCCGCGCCCCAGTTGAAAGCGCCGCGCGCGGCTGGTATAATCGCACGCGACACGACATCAACGCACGTCAAAGGACTACACGTGGCAACACCGCACCCCGCGCCGCGCCGCCCTGCCCGCAGCTGGCGCAAATGGCTGCCATTCGCCATTGGCATGGCTATTGGGCTGGTGCTGTGCGGCGCAGGGATATTCTACCTGCGCACCAACCAGGCGCTTGATCATATTCAGCAGCCCGACGCGCGCCGCCTGCCGACGCCAACGCCGCGTGGAATTATCGACCGGATTATTGGCGGCGGCGAGCTCTACCCTACCCAGCCGCCCCTGCCCGACGCGCTGCGCGAGCCATTCACCATGCTGCTGATCGGCGTCGATCTGCGCCCCGACCCCACCGAAGGCGTGCGCAGCGACACCCTGATCGCGGTGCATGTCGACCCGGTGGCGAAATGGGCCTCGATGCTGTCCATCCCGCGCGACTCGGTGGTCTATGTGCCGCACCTGGGCTACGCCAAAATCAATTCGGCCTATGGGCATGGCTACGCAAACGCCGCCGAGCTGTATGGCGATGGCACCACGCCTGAGGCTGGCGGCTCGGCGCTGGCGGCCGAAACCGTGGAAAAATTCCTGGGCGTGAAGATCGACTACACCGCGCAGGTCGATTTCCACGGCTTCGAGGCGCTGGTCGACTCGATTGGCGGGGTGCTGGTGGATGTGCCCCGGACGCTGCTCGACCCCGAGTACCCGACCGAAGACTACGGCGTCGAGCGCGTCTACATCCCCGCTGGCGTGCAGGTGCTGAATGGCCGCAACGCGCTGATCTACGCCCGCTCGCGCCATTCCAGCAACGACTTCGACCGCAGCAAGCGCCAGCAGCTCGTGCTGCGCTCGGTGCTCGACCAGGTGCGCGCGCGTGGCCTGCTGAATAATGTGGCCGCGCTGCCCGAGTGGGCGGCGGTGCTGGAAGACAACGTCCGCACCACCCTGCCAATCGGCGATCTGGGAATGATCAACGGGCTGGCCGGGCTGGCGCGCGAGCTGCGCGGCGACCGCGTGCTGCAATTCAGCATCAACCCGCTCGATGTCGCTATTGCACAGGAAGACAGCTCCGATATCTACTGGGATGAGAATGACGTGGCTGCGCTGGTGGCTCAGTGGCTGGCTGGCCCGCAGTCCGCCGAGCTGCGCGGCCGCATTCAGGTGCTGAATGGCGCAGCCGTGCAGGGCATCGCCGGGCGCGTCAGCACCTTCCTGAAAGATAAGGGCTTTGTGCTCGCCACGCCCGGCCAGGCTGAACAAACTTACGCGCATTCCATGATCATCGACTACACTGGCCAGCCCGAAACGCGCCAGCACCTCGCCGACGTGCTCGGCATCGACCCGCGCTACATCACATCCTCGCCCCCCGCCGATGCGCCAACCCCGCTCGCGCGCACCGACATTGTGCTGATCGTCGGGCAAGACTACCGGCCGGCCTGGGCTGGCGAAGAATAGCGCCAGGGCGCAGAGCCATGCCCTGACTGGAGGAGGCACCCATGCGCAAGCGCCAATGGCTGCTGCCTGGCACGATCCTTCTGATGCTGCTCGCGCTCCCGCACTCCGCACGCGCGCTGGGCGGCTGGCAGCCCGCCGCTGCCATGCGCGGCCAGCATTCCTTTGCGAAAGCAGTTGTTCTTCCCGATGGCCGCGCACTCATCCTTGGCGGCGCAAACACCGCCGCCACCGAAGTCTACGACCCACGCGCCAATAGCTGGACTTCGGCCGGCGATATTGAAAACAGCCTGGGCACGCCAGTTGTGCTGCGCGATGGCAGCGTGCTGGTGTCGGGCGGGCGTCCGCTGCTTAGCCCGCACGGCGTTTTTGCCAGCGCGCTGCGCTTCATCCCGGCGAGCAATACCTGGCAGCCCGCTGCGCCAATGGGCCACCCGCGTGCCGGCCACACGCTCACACTGCTGCCCGATGGGCGCGTGCTCGCCGCTGGCGGCATCGACCAGATTGCCGACACGGGCATTCGCACCAACAGCACCGAAATCTACGACCCGGCGAGCAATAGCTGGAGCCCCGGTCCGGCGATGGGGCAGGCGCGCGCCGGCCACACCGCCACCTTCCTGGCCGATGGGCGATTCCTGTTCGTTGGCGGCGATGATGGCGACAGCACGGCCGAAATTTACACCCCGGCCAGCAACAGCTTTGCGCCCGCCGCCGCGCCGCCACGCTCGCGCGCCGAGCACACTGCGACATGGCTGCCAAATAACACCGTGCTGGTGGTTGGCGATGGCACAGCCGACATCTACGACCCGGCCAATAACACATGGCGCGCAGCTGCCCCAATGCTGACGGCACGCACGGGCGCGCAGCACAGCGCCACGCTGCTGCCCAGCGGGCAGGTGCTGGTGGCCGGCGGCTGGCTGCAAAGCAATGGCGGCGCGCAGTTGCACATCCTCGCCAATGCAGAATTGTACGACTGGCAGATCGACCGCTGGGTCGTGACTACGCCGCTCCGCACGCCGCGCGCCGGGCATATCGCCCTTTCGCTGCCCAACGCCCTGCTGCTGGTGGCTGGCGGCTACAGCGACGGCGGGCGTGGCCCGCTGCCCGGTGGCGCAAACGGCGTCGACCTGACCAGCGCCGAGCTGTATGGCGACATCGCCGCGCCCGAACAGTGCTTCAGCGAAACGAACTTCTGCGCGCGCGGGCCATTCCTGCGCTACTGGCAGGCGCATGGCGCGCTGGCGATCAACGGCTACCCGATCAGCAATGAGTTCACGCAGGTGCTGGAAGACGGCAACGCCTACACCGTGCAATATTTCGAGCGCGTGCGCATGGAATACCACCCGAACAACGCGCCGCCCTTCGACATTTTGCTTGGGCAGTTTGGTCGCCGCCTGCACCCGGCCGACCCGCCCGCGCCACAAATGGCCGGCGCAACCTACTTCCCCGAAACCGGCCACAATGTGCGCACGAGCTTCCTGCGCTACTGGCAGCGCAATGGCGGCCTGGCGCAGTTCGGCTACCCGCTGAGCGAAGAGTTCACCGAGACGCTGGAAGACGGCCAGCCCTATGTGGTGCAGTATTTCGAGCGGGCGCGCTTTGAACACCACCCCGAAAACCCCGCCCCGTTCGACGTGCTGCTCGGCCTGTTCGGGTGGCGCATCCTGGGCGGCGGGTGAGAGGGTGACACGATGACGGGATGAAAGGGTGAAAGGGTGAAAGGGTGAAAGGGTGAAAGGGTGAAAGGGTGAAGGAGCGAGCGCAGAGCGTATGACAGTCGGCAGTTTGCAGTTGGCGGGCAGCTTGAGAGATGAGAAATAGCCAGATAGCGTCCTTCGATACGCGCTGCGCGCTACTCAGGATGCCATAGTCGTGTTTATTCGTCGTCCTTCGCCGGTGGTGGTCGTCGTTCGTCGTTCGCAGGCAACCTGAAACCTTCAAACCTGCAACCTGGAACTTCTAACGTGGTTGTCGTCGTTCGCCGTTCGTTGGCAACCTGAAACCTTCAAACCTGCAACCTGCAACTTCTAACGTGGTCGTCGTCGTTCGCCGTTCGTTGGCAACCTGAAACCTTCAAACCTGCAACCTGTAACTTCTAACGTGGTTGTCGTCGTTCGTCGTTCGCCGGCAACCTTGAACCTGCAACCTTCAAACTTTCAAACCTGCAACCCTTTGCGTTCTTTGCGTTCTTTGCGGTGAATAATACTGGCCTTCGTTCGTTTGCAACCTGAAACTTTCAAACCTGCAACCTGAAACTTTCAAACCTGATAACAAGGAACCCGCTATGCTCACTATCGATACCGCACGCCTGCACTTACACCCCTGCACCGTGGCTGCGGCGCAGGCCGCCAGCACCGACCGCGCCGCCCTTGAAGCGCAGCTTGGCGTGCGGGTGCCAGAAGAATGGCCCGCCATCGATCTGCAAGATTTCCTGCCGGTCTACGGCCAGATGGTGGGCGAAGCCGCCGCCAATGCCGGCTGGGGCATCTGGCTGATTCTGCTGCCCGCCGAAGGCACGCTGGCCGGCGACATTGGCTTTAAAGGCCCGCCCGACGCGAATGGCACCGTCGAGATCGGCTATAGCGTGCTGCCGGCGTGGCAGGGGCGTGGGCTGGCAACCGAGGCGGCGCGCGCGCTGGTGGCCTGGGCGCAGGCGCAGCCGCGCGTGCGGCGCGTGGTGGCCGAGTGTCTGGCCGACAACCCCGCCTCAGCCCGCGTGCTTGAGAAGGCCGGCTTCCAGCGCAGCGGCCAGCGCGACGACCTGCTGCTGTGGGAAATGCCGCCGGGAGCTGTGGTACAATAGCGGCGCACTTCTCCGCTACAATTTTTTAACCTTTGTGGGCATCAGGCCGCGCGCCTGGTGCCATTCGCCGCTTGTAATGGTGAAAGAAAGGCATGACCACCAAATCAACGCTGGCGCTGGTCCACCTCACGCAACAGCCGCGCCGCCGCGGCGACGGGCCGCCGCCACTGCTCCTGCTCCTCCACGGCTATGGCAGCAACGAGGCCGACCTGTTCGGGCTGGCCCCCTACGTCGACCCGCGCTTTCTGGTTGTCAGCGCGCGCGCGCCCTACACGCTCACCTACGGCAGCTATGCGTGGTTCGAAATTGGCTGGACGAACAGCGGAATCACCATCGACGCGCGCCAGGCCGAGGCCAGCCGCAAGCTGGTGCTTGAATTCCTGGGCGCGGCAATCGACACCTATGGCGCCGACCCCAGGCAGGTCTACCTGTGCGGCTTTTCGCAGGGCGCGATTTTGAGCGCGAGCGTGGCGCTGACCCAGCCCGAGCTGGTGGCCGGCGCGGTGCTGATGAGCGGGCGCGTGCCCGACGAGCTGAAGCCGCTGATCGCGCCGCCCGAGCGCCTGGCAGGCAAACCCTTCCTGGTGGTGCATGGCGTGCGCGACACGGTGCTGCCGATTCAGAATGGCCGCGCCAGCCGCGCCATCCTTGAGAAGTTGCCAGTCGACCTGACCTATAAGGAATACCCGATGGCCCACGAGGTCAGCTCGGAAAGCCTGCAGGACGTGACCAACTGGCTCCGCACACGGCTCGACGACGGCGCATCCTGACGGAACGCGACCCGGCGCGCCGCTGCGCCATTGCTTCCCCACACAACGGCGTGTGGCTCCCTCGCCCCCACTGCCCCGCACTTCGCGCTATAATGTGCGCGAAACCGCCGACCCACACCTATGACAGCAAACGACCAGATTTTCCAGGAATGGCGCGCCTTTCTGCACAGTGGCGCGTGTGACGAAACGGTGATTGCGCCGCCGATTGTGCGCTCGTGGCAGCGCAGCGTGGCCGCGCGCGTGAACCCCGAGCGCAGCGCCGCCAGCTCGCCGGCCGCCTGGGCGCTCAGCCCGGCCCAGCAGGCGCTGCTCACGCTGGTGCGGCCCTACATGGAAGATTTGTACCAGTTTGTCGAAGGCTCGGGCCTGGCCGTGCTGCTGGCCGACGCCAGCCCGCTGGTGGTGGAAGCGCTGGGCGACGCGCCGATGCTGGCGGCGCTGCGCGACCACGGCCTGCTGCGCGGCGCAAGCCTGCGCGAAGACCAGATCGGCACGCTGGCGCTGAACCTGGCCTTGCACGAAGCGCTGCCCTGGCAGACGCGCGGGGCCGAACACTTCTGCGCGGCATTCCACAGCTTTGCCTGCTCGGCCGCGCCCATCTTCGACGTGGGCGGGCAGGCGATTGGCCTGATCGGCGTGCTGGGGCCGAATGACGCCGCGCACGCCCACACGCTTGGCATGGTCATTGCCGTCACGCAGGCGATTCAGGCGCAACTGCGCAACAACATGCTGCTGGCCGAAACGAATGACCACCTGGCCGAGCTGAATGCCGCAATCGAGGCCATGAGCGAAGGATTGATCCTGCTCGACGCGCAGGGCCACCTGAGCAAAATCAACTCGCGCGCCGGCCAGCTGCTGGGGCTCTCGCCGCGCAGCGCGGCCGGGCGCATGCTCGACGAGCTGATCGAGCTGCCCGCGCCACTGGCGGCCGCGCTTGAGCGCCGCCGCGAGATCAGCGACCACGAGCTGCTGTTTCCCGGCCGCAAAGGATCGGTGGCGGCGCTGTGCAGCGTGCGGCCCGTGTGGGATCGCAGCCGGCGCTACCTGGGCGCGCTGATCACCCTGCGCCCATCCGACAGCGTGCAGCGCCTGGTGCAGCGCGTGGTTGGCGCGCAGGCGCGCTTCTCGTTTGCCGACATTGTGGGCGAAAGCAATACCATGCAGGTGGCCGTGCGGCACGCGCGCGTGGCCGCGAATTCGCCCGCGCCGGTGCTGCTGATGGGCGAAACTGGCGTGGGCAAGGAATTATTTGCCCATGCCATCCACAATGCCAGCGCCCGCGCCGAAGAGCCGCTGGTGGTGCTCAACTGCTCGGCGGTGCCGCGCACGCTGCTGATGGGCGAATTATTTGGCTATGAAGGCGGGCACGCCAGCTCGCCGGAAGGCCGGCCCGGCAAGCTGGAGCTGGCGCACGGCGGCACGCTGATGCTGGAAGATGTTGGCGCGCTGACGGTGGAGGCGCAAACCAGCCTGCTGCGCGTGATCGAAACGCAGCACCTCATCCGCATGGCTGGCCAGCGCGTGGTGCCCGTGGACGTGCGCCTGATCGCCACCAGCAGCAGCGATCTTGAGCGCGCCGTGGCCGACGGCCGCTTCCGCCACGAATTGTTCTACCGCCTGAGCGTGCTGTCGATTGAGATCCCGCCCTTGCGTGCGCGCGGCGACGACGTGCTGCTGCTGCTCGACCAGATTTTGGCCGGGCTGGCGCGCCGCCTGGGCCGGCAGGTGTTGTTCGCGCCCGAGGCGCTGAGCGCGCTGTGCGCCTACCCCTGGCCCGGCAATGTGCGCGAGCTGGAGTCGGTGATTGAGCGCACGCTGCACCTGAGCGAGAAAAGCGTGCTGGCGCTGGCCGACCTGCCGCCGGCAATTGCGCAGGCGCTGCCCGCCGGGCTGGCCCCGCTGCCCGACAGCCGCCTGTACGACCGCCACGCCGCCGCCGAGCGCGAAGCAATTGTGCGGGCGGGCCGCGAGTCGGCCGGGCACCTCGGGCACATGGCCGAGCGCCTGGGCATCAGCCGGGCGACGCTGTGGCGCAAGATGAAGCTGTATGGCCTGACCAAAGATCACTTCTGGCAGGCGGCCAGCACCCCGCCCCGCTAGACGCGCCACATCCCCAACTGTTAAGCGTTTTTTATGCCACGGGCGCATAGTACCTCCGGCACGGGCGGCGGGGTTTGCGCCAGCATCAGGCCTGTGCTTGAAACAAAATGTTTCAGTATTGCAATACATTTATTTCATACCACTGCGGAATCTGCCCTTGACTTTATTTAAACATGTGATACGATTTCACCACAGATGCGACCTAGCCATATAGCCCGAAGCACCTTGCGGTGCATTGAAATGCGCTAATCGGCGTGGCTGTGTCTGAATTATCCAGGTGGGTTTGACGTGCAACGGGGCGCTGTCGGTACTCGCGCTGGCATCCACATGTAGCAATGCCCTCACACCAGCACCTGTTTTGCGCCTAGAGAACAACTCGTTCCTCGCCATCCGAGCACTCGGCCAGGCGTGGTTTTGATGCGCCCCTGGGGTGAATAGCCCGGGCGTATGCCATGTGTATTCTTTACACATGAGCGTTGCCGTGCCCGAATGGCGAAGCCGACGGCCAACACTGCCGCACTGAAGTCGTACAGAAAGGAGGCATCGCGGTGCTGCGCGCGACAGACTGAAGGCGCAGCAAAGCTCTGCACCTCGCCGCGCCATGCTGCGCGGACAGATCAGCGATGATCTGCATGGACACACAGGTTTTCGTGTCACTTTTAAAGGAGAAACAGTATGTTCCTCGCCGAGATGTTCGGTACAATGGTGCTCATTCTGCTCGGTGATGGCGTTGTCGCCAACGTGCTGCTGAACAAGTCGAAGGGCCAGAACGGCGGCTGGATCGTCATCACGGCCGGTTGGGCGTTTGCCGTTATGTGCGGTGTCTTCACGTCTTCGGCGCTGGGCGGGCCTGGCTCGCTCAATCCGGCCGGCGAGATCGCCGGTATTGTGGCAGGCGGCGCGGATCCGGCCGTCGCGATTATGAACATTCTGGGGCAGTTCGTTGGCGCTTTTGTTGGTGCTGTGCTGGTCTACCTGGTGTATCTGCCCCACTGGGCCGAAACGCAGGATAAGGGCCTGAAGCTGGCCGTGTTCAGCACCGGCCCGGCCATCCGCAACACCGGCGCGAACTTGCTCACCGAGGCAATCGCCACCTTCGCCCTGATCTTCATCGTCAACTCGATCTTCAAGGCGGCTGGCTCGACGCTGCCGGGTGGTTTGGGACCGTATCTGGTCGGCGCGCTGATCTGGGGCCTGGGCCTGAGCCTCGGCGGCCCAACCGGGTACGCCCTGAACCCGGCCCGCGACCTCGGCCCGCGCATCGCGCACTTTGTGCTGCCGATCCCCGGCAAGGGCGACTCCGACTGGAGCTACTCGTGGATTCCGGTCGTCGGCCCGATCATTGGCGCGATCGTCGGCCTGATTCTGTTCAAGGCGCTGGCAGGCTAAAACTGTAGGGGCGCGGCGCGACCGCCCGATGCGTTCGCGTCGGTGCCTCTTCCGCTCAAAGGAGATACTTGCAGTGAAGAAGCTGATCAACTCGCCCGAAGGCGTGGTCAAAGACGCGCTGGCAGGCATCGCCGCCGCCCACGGCAATGTGGTCACGGTGCACTACGACCCCGACTACATTGTGCGCGCCGACGCCCCGGTGAAGGGCAAAGTCGGCATTATTTCCGGCGGTGGCAGCGGCCACGAGCCAATGCACGGCGGGTTCGTTGGCAAAGGTATGCTCGACGCCGCCTGCCCCGGCGCGGTATTTACCTCGCCCGTGCCCGACCAGATGCTGGCGGCTACCAAGGCGGTCGATGGCGGCGCGGGCGTGCTGCATATCGTGAAGAACTACACCGGCGACGTGATGAACTTCGAGATGGCGGCAGAATTGGCCGCCGCCGAAGGAATCGAGGTTGCTGCTGTTGTGACCGACGACGATGTGGCGGTGGAGAATAGCACCTGGACGGCCGGACGCCGTGGCGTGGGCGTGACGGTGCTGCTGGAGAAGATCGTTGGCGCGGCGGCTCAGGGCGGCGCAAACCTGGCCGAGTGCAAGCGCATTGCCGAGAAGGTCAACGCGCAGGGGCGCTCGATGGGTATGGCGCTCACCGCCTGCACCGTGCCGCACGCCGGCAAGCCCGGCTTCGAGCTTGGCGACGACGAGATGGAAGTTGGCATTGGCATCCACGGCGAACCGGGACGCCGCAAAGAAAAGCTCGCCAGCGCCGCCGAAATCGCGGGCATGCTGGCCGGCCCAATCGTCGACGACCTGCCCTTCCAGAGCGGCGACAATGTGCTGGCCTTTGTGAATGGCATGGGCGGCACGCCCCAGATCGAGCTGTACATCATGTACAACGAGCTGGCCAAGATCCTGGGCGAGCGCGGCATCACGATCACGCGCAACCTGATTGGCAGCTACATCACCTCGCTCGAAATGGCGGGCTGCTCGTTTACGCTGCTCAAGCTCGACGACGAGCTCACCACGCTGTGGGATGCGCCGGTGAACACGCCAGCGCTCCGCTGGGGCGAATAAGCAGGTAGCGGCTTGCAGTATGCAGTCGGCAGTGCCATACTACTGCGAACTGCATACTGCGAACTGCATACTGGAGGCGAAGGATGCGCATCACAGCCGAAAATGTCATTAAATTCATCGAAGGCGTCGCCGCGCGAATCAAAGAGCACCGCGACGAGCTGGTGCAGCTCGACCAGCCGATTGGCGACTCGGATCACGGCGTCAACATGGATCGCGGCTTTACCACCGTGCTCGACAAGCTGCCAACCGTGGCTGATAAAGACATCGGCACGATCCTGAAAACGGTTGGCATGACGCTGGTGTCCACGGTTGGCGGCGCATCCGGCCCGCTCTACGGCACGGCGTTTATTCGCGCGGGCATGGCGCTGGCCGACCGCTACGAGCTGACGCCCGCCGAGGTGGTGGCCGCGCTGGAAGCCGCGCTGGAAGGCATTCAGGCGCGCGGCAAGGCGCAGCGCGGCGAAAAAACCATGATCGACGCGATTGCGCCGGGCATCGATGTGCTGAAGGAGGCACAGGCCAGCGGCGAGGATTTCCATTCCGCCATGCGCCGCTCGGTCGCCGCCGTCGAGGCTGGCATGAAGGGCACCATCCCCATGCTGGCAACCAAGGGCCGCGCATCGTACCTCGGCCAGCGCAGCATTGGCCACCAGGACCCCGGCGCGACCTCGGCATTTTACATGGCCCAGGTTATGCTGGAAACAATCGAAGGCATTGAGGAATAATTTACGATTTCAGATTTTGGATTTACGATTTTTCGTTGCTACGGCAATCGTAAATCGCAAATCGTCAATCGTAAATCGACAAGGAGGTCACACTCATGGCAAAGTATGCCGCCGCTATCGACCAGGGAACCACCAGCACGCGCTGCATGATTTTCGATCATGAAGGCCGCGTCGTATGTTTCGACCAGAAAGAGCACGAGCAGATCTTTCCCAAGCCCGGCTGGGTCGAGCACGACCCGATGGAGATCTGGGAGCGCACGCAGAGCGTGATCCGTGGCGCGTTGTCCAAGGGCAATATCGACCCCAAGGACATCGCCGCCGTCGGCATCACCAACCAGCGCGAAACCGCCGTGGTGTGGGACAAAACCACCGGCAAGCCGCTGTATAACGCAATTGTCTGGCAGGACACCCGCACCGACACAATCATCAATGAGTTCGCCAAGGACGGCGGGCAGGATCGCTTCCGCGAGAAAGTCGGCCTGCCGCTGGCAACCTACTTCTCCGGCCCGAAGGTCAAGTGGATTCTCGACAATGTCGATGGCGCGCGTGCAGCCGCCGACCGTGGCGACGCGGTGTTTGGCAATATCGACACCTGGGTGCTGTGGAACCTGACCGGCGGCGTGAACGGCGGCAAGCACTACACCGACGTGACCAACGCCAGCCGCACCATGCTGATGGATCTCAAGACCCTCGACTGGGACGAAGAGATCATGAAGATCATGGGCATCCCGCGCTCGATGCTGCCCGAAATTCACTCGTGCAGCGAAGTGTACGGCGAAGCGGTCGGCGCGCTGGCGGGCGTGCCCGTGGCTGGCATCCTGGGCGACCAGCAGGCCGCCACTGTCGGCCAGACCTGCTTCGGCGTCGGTGAGGCCAAGAACACCTACGGCACCGGCTGCTTCATGATCCTCAACACCGGCGAAGAAATGGTGCCCTCGAACAGTGGCCTGCTCACCACGCTGTGCTACAAGATGGGCGACGCCAAGCCAGTCTACGCGCTGGAAGGCTCGATCGCCATCACCGGCGCGCTGGTGCAGTGGCTGCGCGACAACCTGGGCATGATCTCGAACAGCGCCGAGGTCGAGGCGCTTGCCGGCACCGTGCAGGACAATGGCGGCATCTACTTCGTGCCGGCCTTCTCGGGCCTGTTCGCGCCCTACTGGAAGTCGAGCGCGCGCGGCGCAATCGTCGGCCTGACGCGCTACGTCAACCGTGGCCACATCGCCCGCGCCGTGCTGGAAGCGACTGCCTGGCAGACGCGCGAAGTGCTCGACGCGATGGAGAAAGACTCGGGCGTGAAGCTCACCGCGCTCAAGGTCGACGGCGGCATGGTGTTCAACAACACCCTGATGCAGTTCCAAAGCGACGTGCTGGGCGTGCCGGTCATTCGCCCGGTGGTGGCCGAAACAACCGCCCTCGGCGCAGCCTACGCCGCCGGCCTGGCGACGGGCTTCTGGAGCAACCTGGAAGACCTGAAGCAGAACTGGCAGGTCGACCATACCTGGGAGCCGAAGATGGACGACGCAACCCGCGACGAGCAGTACAAGATGTGGAAGAAGGCGGTCACGCGCACGTTCGATTGGGTTGAGTAGGATTTGCGTTTGCGGTTTACGGTGGGCGATCTGGTAGTTTCTTGCTGCTAATCGTCCATCGCAACCCCCAATCGTACATTGCCATGGGGTGAGCGATGGTCAGCCTGCTTATCGTTTCGCACAGCGCACAGCTCGCCGCCGGAGTTCGGGAATTCACCAGCCAGGTCGCGGGCGCGGGCGTCCAGATAATGGATGCTGGCGGCACCGACGATGGCGCGCTCGGCACCAGCATTGGCCGCATCCAGCAGGCGCTGGAACAGATCGCATCGCCCGATGGCACGCTTGTGCTGGTGGACCTGGGCAGCGCCGTGCTGAGCGTGGAGATGGCGATCGAGGCGCTTGGGGCCGACGCAAAGGTGCAGATCAGCGACGCGCCACTGGTGGAGGGAGCCTACCTCGCCGCGCTCGAGGCCGCCGCCGAGGCCAGCCTGGACGAAACCGCCGCCGCCGCGCTTCAGGCGCGCGAGATGGTCAAAATTCACAGCTAGGGCACTTTCAGCGCGGGGATTAGGGGTTAGGGAATAGGGTTTGGTGATTGCAATGCAGAAACTCTTCCCTGATTTCCGCATCGCTTTTTGCTCATGCACTAGAACATTTCACGCTCAGGAAATCCACAGATTGCACAGATTGTATGTCGCGACCGACCGCTCTCTGTGTAATCTGTGGAGACCTCAGTTCTGGGTTCTGACCTACGCAATACGCCTTTCTCGATGCCGCAGTTCTGCGGTTCTGCGGTTCCGAAGTTCCGCTCTAGTTAACCAAAACCACGCTTCCGCGCAATCGCACTCGCCCAATTCATGCGAAGGAACCCACACAATGACCGAAGCAACGCTCACCATCACCAACGCGGTCGGGCTCCATGCGCGGCCAGCAGCCATGTTCTACAAGAAAACCCGCGAGTTCAAAAGCAAAATTACCATCCAGAACCTGAGCCGCGAAGGCGGCAAAGAATTGCCCGTCAGCCCATTCAACCTGCTGCAAATGGGCGTGCTGCAAGGCCATCAGGTGCGCCTGCGTGCCGAGGGCGACGACGAGCAAGCCGCAATCGACGCGCTGACGCAGATAATTGCCGATAATTTCGGCGAAGAATAACACCCCACAAACACTATCCAACGAGGTACCCGCAATGCCAACCCAGCTCCATGGGGCCGGCGGCGCGCCCGGCATCGCGATCGGGCGCGCCGTTCGCTATCTTCCGGCCGCCCCCGCGCCCGCTACTGCCGACGCCAGCCCCGCCGCCGCGCTCGAACGCTTTGCCGAAGCCCAGGCCCGCGCAATCGACTCGTTCAACGCATTGGGCGAGCGCCTGCGCGCCGAAGGCCGCCCCGACGAGGCGGGCATTTTCGAGGCCCAGGCGCTGCTGCTCGACGACCCGTTTCTGACCGAGGAAGTTGGGCGGATGGTGCAGGAAGAAGGCACGCCGCTGGAAGACGCGATCAGCGCCACCACCGGGCAGATGCGCGCCGCCATGGAAGCGCTCGACGACCCGTACATGCGCGAGCGCGCCGCCGATATGGATGCGCTCGGCCACGCCCTGCTTGGCGCGCTGCGTGGCGACACGGGCGGCCTGGGCGACCTGCCGCCCGGCGCGATCATCGTCGCGCCCGACCTGACGCCGGCTGAAACCGCCGGTCTGCGCAGCGGCACGGTTGCCGGTTTCGCCACCGCGTATGGCGGGCCAACCGGGCACACCGCGATTCTGGCCAAGGCGCTCGGCATCCCGGCAGTGGTCGGGCTGGGCGCGGGCGCGCTCGACATTGCCGACGACACTGTGATCATTCTCGATGGCGGCAGCGCCCTGCTGATCGCCGCGCCCGACGCCGATACCCTCGCCGCCTACCAGGCTCGCGCCAGCGGCGAGCGCGCCGCCGACGAGCAGCGCCGCCTGGCCTTCCGCGACCAGCCCGGCCGCCTGGCCGACGGGCGCGCGCTGGGCGTGTGGGCCAACATCGGCAGCCCCGACGAAGCGCAGGCCGCCGCCGACAATGGCGCCGAGGGCATTGGCCTGTTCCGCACCGAGTTTTTGTTCTTTCAGCGCAGCGCCGCCCCCACCGAAGACGAGCAGTACGCCGCCTACCGCGCCGTGCTGGAAGCCCTGGGCACGCGCCCGGTGGTCATTCGCACGATTGACATTGGCGGCGACAAACCCGTGCCCTACATCGACATGCCGCACGAAGCCAACCCCTTTCTCGGCATCCGCTCGCTCCGGCTGTGCATGCAGCGGCCCGACCTGTTCACCACCCAGTTGCGGGCGCTGCTGCGCGCGGCCGTGCATGGCGATCTGTGGGTGATGCTGCCGATGGTTGCCACGCTCGACGACCTGCGCTGGGGCCGTGCGCAGCTTCAACACGCCGCCGCCGCGCTCGCCGCCGAGGGCGTGCCGCACCGCGCCGACGTGCGCGTGGGCATCATGATTGAAACGCCCGCCGCCGCCGTCACCGCCGATGCGCTGGCGCGTGAAGCCGCCTTTTTCAGCATTGGCACAAACGACCTGACGCAATATGCCATGGCTGCCGACCGCGGCCAGCCCGACCTGGCGCGGCGCTACCCGCACGACTCGCCAGCGGTGTTTCGCCTGATTGCTATGGCCGCCGAGGCCGCGCACCGCGCCGGCATCCCGATTGGCGTGTGCGGCGACCTGGCCGGATCTCCCGCCGCCGCCGCTGCCTTTGCGGGCCTGGGTATCGACGAGCTGAGCATGAGCCCGCCCGACGTGCCTAAGATCAAGGAGCAATTGCTGAGCATCACGCCAGAAATGGCGGCAGACGCGGCGGCCCGCGCCCAGCAAGCCGAGTAACCAATGCTTGAACCGCCCAACCTGCCAATTGCAACACTCGCGGCTGCTGTGCGCGGCGAATACGGCTTGAACATCGCGGAGATCGCGTTTCTGCCGCTTGGCGCCGACCCCGACACCGCGATTTTTCGCGCCGAAGCCGTCGACGGGCGGGCTTATTTCGTGAAGCTGCGCAGCGGCGTGTTTGACGACATTGTTGTGGCGGTGCCGCAAGCCCTCGCCGCGCAGGGCATCGAGCACCTGCTCGCGC
This sequence comes from Kouleothrix sp. 19917, assembly GCF_057073505.1. Classification (NCBI taxonomy): domain Bacteria; kingdom Bacillati; phylum Chloroflexota; class Chloroflexia; order Chloroflexales; family Roseiflexaceae; genus Kouleothrix; species Kouleothrix sp. 19917. Next base: position 4,207,037 of record NZ_CP097099.1, on the reverse strand, counting down.
CAATTGCGGCGCGCAGCGGCGTGGCACACACCCGCCTGGGCGCGTTCGCCGTGATCGTCTACCCTTTTGTGGCGGGCGAAAACGCCTACAGGCGCGACTTCACCGCGCAGCACTGGCGCACGCTTGGCGCGACACTCCGGCGCATCCATACCGCCGAATTGCCGCCCGCGCTCGTGGCGCGCATTCCGGTGGAAACGTACCCCGCCGCCGCCCGCGACCGCCTGACCGCCTTGCTCGATCAGCTCGCTACCATCGTCCCGCCCGACGACGTAGCCGCCGCGCTGCTGGCCTTTCTGCGCCCGCGCCGCGCTGTGGTGCAGGATCTGGTTGAGCGGGCCGAGCGCCACGCCCAGGCCCTGCGCGCCAGCCCGCCCGCGCCCGTGCTGTGCCACGCCGACCTGCATGCCGGCAATGTGCATATCACGCCGGACGGCGAGCTCTATATCATCGACTGGGACACGCTGATCGGTGCGCCCAAAGAGCGCGACCTGATGTTTGTTGGTGGCGGGCTGGGTTTTCGCGGCCACACGCCCGCCGAAGAAGCGGAATATTTCTACGAAGGCTACGGCCCCGCGCCAATCGACACGCGCGCGCTGGCCTACTACCGCTACGACCGAATCGTGCAGGATCTGGCGATCTACTGCGGCGATCTGCTCACCAGCGGCGCTGGCGGGGCCGACCGCGCGCAGGCACTGCTTTACACGCAATCGAACTTCGCGCCCGGCGGCACGATCGAGCGCGCCTACGCAGCAGAAAGCGATGAACTGCCCACACGCTAGCCGCCGCGCCAGCCGTTTTTGGTAATACCCGCGCTGTATATTTTCTTTACCACTTTCCGCGCACGATCGTGGTGGCAATTGCGCCTGAATGCGCCGCCAGCAGAGCAGGAACAGCCCACGATGGCCCGTGAAACTCAACGCCGCACGATTGTAATTGCGGCAGCCACCCACACCATTGGTCTTCTCGTTAGTAAATTCCTCAATCAATACCTCAAGGCCACGACGTGCCTGATCCACACCTCGGGTGTTGATGTGCTGGATAGCATGGCGCGCCTGGACATTGACCTGATCATCACCGACGAGTGGCTGAGCGACATGAATGCCTATGATCTCGGCCAGGCGATCAAGGGCGCGCGCCCACGCCTGCCGGTGATCGTGCTGACCGCCCTGGCAACCCCGACAATTCACGAAGGTATTCAGCGCGGCTTGTTCGATGGCATCCTGGTCAAACCGCTTCAGGTTGCGCAACACGCCGACGCCAGCACGGCTGCGCTTGCCATAAGCGCATAGACGGCACAGGCGATTCCTCGGGGCCGGCAGCGCGTCTGCCGGCCCTTTGCGTTGCTTGCCGCAACTGCAGCATCCACAAACTTTCTCAATCGCTTCCTCACAATCTCTAAACACCTGTTTGCTACCATAGCTCCATCAAACGAAACACGCGCCATCTGGCACGACAGTAACGATGGAGAAGGTTATGCAAACATCAGTTCCATTTCCACGCACGCGCACTCCTGCGGGCGCACAGCGCCCCAAGCGGCGCTGGGTTCGCTGGCTAATCGCGCCGGTGCTGGTTGCGCTTCTGGCCGGCGGCGCGCTCTGGTGGCGCTCGTCGCAGCAGAGCAGCACCACCACCACCAGCACCGGGCAGGTCACCCAGGGCGATCTGGCCGTGACGGTCAGCGGCAGCGGCACCGTCGCAGCGGCCCGCACCGTTGAAGTGCCGTTTCAGCAGGCCGGCACCGTCACCTCGGTCGATGTCGCCATCGGCCAGCAGGTGACCGCCGGGCAGCAGCTAGCCACCATCGATACCACAACCCTGAAGCTTGCACTTCAGCAGGCGCAGGCCAACCTCAAGGCCGCGCAGGCCAGCTACGCCAAGGTGCAAGACGGCAGCGCCACCGCCGCCGACATCGCCAGCGCGCAGGCCTCGCTCACCAGCGCCGAGGCGCAGCTTCAGCAGACCAAAAGTGGCACCGCCACTGCCGCCGACATCGCCAGCGCCAAGGCCTCACTCGCCAGCGCGCAGGCCAAGCTCGACGCGCTGAAGAACCCCGACGCAGCCAGCCTGCAGGCCGCCCAGTCGAAAGTTGACCAGGCGCAAACCAGCCTGGAAAGCACGCGCAACAGCGCCTCACAGGCCAAAACCAGCGCGGAGATACAGCTTCAGAATGCGGTAAACTCGCTCACGCAGGCCCAGTCGAAGTACTCGGTGGCGCTGCAGAACTGGCAGTATGTGCAATCCACTGGCAACGACCCGGTTACGCCCACCAAGACCAATTCGCAGGGCAAGGCGGTGGCGAACACCCTGAACGACGCCCAGCGCCAGCAGTACTACGACGCGTTTGTGCAGGCGCAGGCATCGCTTGACAGCGCGCAGAACAGCGTGCAGCAGGCGCAACTGTCCTACGACAGCGCCCGCCAGAGCGAGGTGACGTCGGTGCAGCAGGCCGAGCAAACGCTTGCCAGCGCGCAGGCCGACCTGAACGTGCTGAAGAACCCCAGCCAGAGCGATCTGATCCAGGCGCAGGCGACCGTGACACAGGCGCAGGCTAACCTGACCAACCTGACGCAGGGTGGCACCGCCGCCGCTATCGCCCAGTCGCAGGCGAGCGTGACGCAGGCGCAATCGAACCTCGACAGCCTGACCGCGCCCGCCACCGACGCCGACCTGACCTCAGCAGAGGCCAGCGTGCTCCAGGCGCAAGTTACTGCCGACACGGCCGAGCGCAACCTGGCTGCGGCCACGCTCACTGCTCCGTTCGATGGCGTGGTCTCGGCAGTGAATGTCGTCGAGGGCAGCACAATCAGCTCCGGCACCAGCGCAGTGACGGTTGTCGACCAGAGTACGATGCACGTGGAAGTGAGCCTGAGCGAAAGCGACGCCGCCAAAGTGCAGGTGGGCCAGCCCGTCACGCTGAGCTTCGACGCCCTGACCGACACGACCTTGCAGGGCAAAGTCACCTCAATCGCGCCGGTGGCCACGACATCGCAAAATGTGGTGACCTACGCCGTGCAGATTGAGTTCAACCCCGGCGACGCAGCGGTGAAGGTGGGCATGAGCACGACGGCGGACATCCAGGTCGAGCAGGCTGCGGGCGCGCTGCAAGTGCCAACCCGCGCAATCACGACCAGCGGCGAAAGCAAGACCGTGACGCTGCAGCAGGGCAACACCACCATCAGCGTGCCGGTGACCACCGGACTGGTGAGCAACGGCAAAACCCAGATCGTCAGCAGCGGCGGGAATGGTGTGGCGGCGCTGAAGGCCGGCGACGTGCTGGTGATTGGCGGTACGACGACCACCACAAGCAGCTCGACGACGTCCACCCGTTCGACCAACCTGGGCGGCCTGACTGGTGGGCCGAGTGGACCGCCGCCCGGACAATAATCTATAGCAGTTTGCAGTCGGCAGGATGCAGGAGGCAGTGATTTTTCCGCTTTACAATGCGTTTATCTCCAGCACCTGAATGTTCAATCGTTCTGCAAATCGCTATAGTCCATCCAAAGCGAAGCGCGCGTGCATGCCACGCGCGCTTTGTCGTTTCTACATACCGAACACATCGCTCCCTAACAATCTTTGAATAAGTTCTTGCTACCCTAGCAGCAGGTCAACAACGGAGGAGAAAGACCATGCAGACAATGATCCAGGTGCGCGACCTGCGCAAAACCTACCAGATGGGCGACATCACCGTGCCTGCGCTGCGCGGCGTGAGCTTTGATATTGCGCGCGGCGAGTTTGTGGCGATTATGGGCCCGTCGGGCTCGGGCAAATCCACCCTGATGAACCTGCTCGGCTGCCTCGACACGCCCGAAAGCGGCCAGTACATCCTCGACGGTCTGCCGGTCGACCAGATCGACCGCGACCTGCTGGCGGCGGTGCGCAACCGCAAAATCGGCTTTGTGTTCCAGCAGTTCAACCTGCTGCCGCGCCAGACTGCGCTGGAAAATGTCGCGCTGCCGCTGATCTACCTCGGCGGCGTAAGCGCCGAAGAGCGCGAAGCGCGCGCGCAGGAAGTGCTGGAGCTGGTGGGCCTGGGCGAGCGGCTCGATCACCGGCCCAAGCAGCTTTCCGGCGGCCAGCAGCAGCGCGTCGCGATTGCCCGCGCGCTGGTCACCCGCCCGGCGCTCTTGCTGGCCGACGAGCCAACCGGCAACCTCGATTCGAAATCGAGCATCGAGATCATGGCGCTGTTCAAAGAGCTGAATGACCAGGGCATCACCGTGGTGCTGGTGACGCACGAGCCCGACATCGCAGCGCACGCGCGCCGCGTGCTGACCGTGCGCGACGGCCTGCTCGACAGCGATGTGCAGAATACGCCGCACGACACGCCCGCTGCCCCAGGCGTGCCCCACAGCGCGCCAGCCCTTCGAATCACGCGGCGGCCCTCGATCACCAATCGCGCGCCGGCCTTTGCAATGCGGAGAACATCATGAGCACAGTTGAGAATATTTTTGGCGCGGCCGGCGACGCCAGCGCCTCGCAGGACGAACAGTTGGTCGATCTTGAGTCGGGTGGCATCAGCACCGGCGAAACCGCGCGCATCGCCCTGCGCAGCCTGGTGGCGAACAAACTGCGCTCGCTGCTCACTGCTCTCGGCATCATCATCGGCGTGGCGGCAGTTGTCGCCCTGATGGCAATCGGCCAGGGCTCGCAGGCCTCGATCACGTCCACCATCACCGCGAATGGCGCAAATCTGCTGACCGTGCGCTCGGGCGCGAGCAACTCTGGCGGCGTTGGCGGCGGCGTTGGCAGCAGCCAGACGCTCACCACCGCCGATGCCGAGGCGCTGGCCGACGTGAATAATGTTCCCGATGCCAGCCTGGTTTCGCCCGAGTACAATGGCAACGGCCAGCTTGTGGCGGGCAGCCTGAACACCAGCGCCCAGATCGTCGGCGCGACGCCCAGCTACCTGGAAGTGCATAACGCCAGCGTCGCCACGGGCGACTTCATCACCGACGAAAACGAAAGCAGCCGCGCCAGCGTGGTGGTGCTGGGCGCGAATGTCGCCACCACGCTCTTCCCCGACGGCGACGCGGTCGGCCAGTCGATCCGCATCAGCGGCCTGAAGTTCACGGTTGTGGGCGTGCTGGCCTCGAAGGGCGGCAGCGGCTTCGGCTCGACCGACGACGGCGTGATTGTGCCGCTGAGCACGGCGCAGCGCACCTTGTTCGGCGGGCGCGCGATCAGCGGCGGCTCCGCGCTGGTGTCGAGCATTGCCATTCAGGCAAAAGATTCCGAGAGCGTTGACGCGGCGCTGGGCGAAATTCAGCAGACCCTGCGCACGCAGCACAACCTGGCGGAAGATGGCAGCGCCGACGACTTCAGCGTGATCAATCAGCAGGATCAGCTCGACAGTCTGACCTCGACGACCCGCACGCTGACGCTGTTCCTGGGCGCAATCGCGGCGATCTCCCTGCTGGTGGGTGGCATTGGCATTATGAATATCATGCTGGTGTCGGTGCGCGAGCGCACCCGCGAGATCGGTCTGCGCAAGGCGCTGGGCGCGCGCGAGGCCGATATCCTCAAGCAGTTTATGCTCGAGGCGCTGACGATCAGCCTGGTGGGCGCGCTGATCGGCCTGACGGCGGGCCTGCTGATTGCGTTTGGCGTGAATATCAGCGGGCTGATCAGCGCGGTGCCCAGCGCAAGCTCGGCGCTGATGGCGGTGGGCTTTGCGGTGGCGGTGGGGCTGGGCTTTGGCATTGCGCCTGCGCGCAGCGCTGCCCGCCTCGACCCGATCGAGGCGCTGCGCTTCGATTAGGGGCTTCGCTCGTCTGGGCGGACCTGTCTGGGCGGACTTGTCTGGGCGGACCTGTCTGGGCGGACCTGTGTGTCCGCCCCTCCGCCCCTGTTCCTCATTTCAGCACATGCTGCTCGGGCCGCAAGGCCGCTGGGGTTTGTATTTTCAAGGCAGTACTAGCCCTAAGCGCAGCTTGCTCAGGCCGCAAGGCCGCTGGGGCTTCCCGCCCCAGCACCCCGGCCAGGAGCTTCGCCCCTGGACCCGAAAGGGAAGCCATACCAGGTTCAACGACAATTGCTCATGCCTCCGTTGTGCCTGCCGCTGGCATCTGACGATCAATCGTGTACTGGTTTGCAGTTCTGCCGCAAGGCATGACAATTCGAGCACATGCTGCTCGGGCCGCAAGGCGCTTTTGTATCCAAGCAGTGCCACCTTCAAACCAGCTTGCTCAGGCCGCAAGGCCGCTGGGGCTTCCCGCCCCAGCACCCCGGCCAGGAGCTTCGCCCCTGGACCCGAAATGAATGTGGGTAGCTATTGCAAAGCTGCGCGGTCATGCCTCCGTTGTGCCTGCCGCTGGCATCTGCCAAATGAATTGGTACTTGCTTCTAGTTCTGCCGCAAGGCATGACAATTCGAGCACCTGCTGCTCGGGCCGCAAGGCGCTTTTGTATCCAAGCAGTACCAGCCCTAAGCGCAGCTTGCTCAGGCCGCAAGGCCGCTAGGGCTCCCGCCCCAGCACCCCGGCCAGGAGCTTCGCCCCTGGACCCGAAATGAATGTGGGTAGCTATTGAAAAGCTGCGCGGTCATGCCTCCGTTGTGCCAAAAATCCGGCAGCGAAAGAGCAAAGAATTCCAATTTTGGAAGTGTTTCAAACTGGCACTTCTTGAATCGTATGATGCCGGCGGCGAGCACCACGGAGGCATGACTGTACGCCATTTTGCCAGCCAATCACGCTCTTTTTGGGGTTCGGGGCAAGGCCCCGACGGCGAGGTGCAGGAGGCTGGCGGCAGCCTCTTGCCGCGGGGTTCGGGGGCGCGTAGCCCCCGATATGATCTCCAAACATCCACATCGGGAACACGGGAGCGAAGCGCCCCGACAAAAAGCCAAACAAGCCTCCGCCGAGGCAAGAGAGCGGGGCACGAGGGCGAAGCGCCCCGACAAAAAGCCAAACAAGCCTCCGTCGAGGCAAAAGATCGGGGCACGGGGGCGAAGCGCCCCGACAAAAAGCCAAACAAGCCTCCGCCGAGGCAAGAGAGCGGGGTTCGGGGGCGAAGCGCCCCGCACCCTTCGATACGCGACTGCGCCGCTACTCAGGATGCGGAATACGGGAGCGAAGCACCGCGAAAAGAAGAAGTAGGGTCGAAGCGCCCCGAAAAACAAACACACATATGTTTGCTATCATGCCGCCGAAACCAATAGACGGAGGTGCACCATGGAATACGTTCGTTTCGGCGGAACCGGCCTGAAAGTCTCGAAGCTGTGCCTGGGCTGCATGACCTATGGCGTGCCCGAGCGCGGCACCCACCCGTGGACGCTCGACGAAGAGCAGAGCCGCCCGTTCATCAAGCGCGCGCTCGAGCTGGGCATCACCTTCTTCGACACCGCCAACAGCTACTCCGACGGCACCAGCGAAGAGATCGTCGGGCGGGCGCTGCGCGATTTTGCCCGGCGCGACGAGGTTGTGATTGCGACCAAGGGCTTCTTCCCGTGGGGCGGGCGCCCGAACCAGGGCGGGCTCTCGCGCAAGGCATTGTTCGCCGCCATCGACGCGAGCTTGCAGCGCCTCGGCACCGACTATGTGGACCTCTACCAGATTCATCGCTGGGACTACGAGACGCCGCTGGAAGAAACGCTTGAGGCGCTGCACGACATTGTGAAGGCTGGCAAAGCCCGCTACATCGGCGCGTCGAGCATGTATGCGTGGCAGTTCGCGCAGGCCCTGTTCACCGCCGACAAGCACGGCTGGACGCGCTTTGTCTCGATGCAGGATTACTACAACCTGCTGTACCGCGAGGAAGAGCGCGAGATGCTGCCCTTCTGCCGCAGCCAGAACATCGCCGTCATCCCCTGGTCGCCCATGGCGCGCGGCAAGCTCACCCGCGACTGGGACGCAGGCAGCGCGCGGCTGGAAACCGACGAAGTGGCGAAACGATTGTACGCCGTGACGGAAACCGCCGACCGCCAGGTTGTCGAGCAGGTGGCGGCGGTGGCGGCGGCGCGGGGCGTGCCGCGCGCGCAGGTGGCGCTGGCCTGGGTGGCGCACAAACCGGGCGTAACCGCGCCGATCATTGGCGCAAGCAAGATGCAGCACCTCGACGATGCCGTGGCCGCGCTTGAGCTCAAGCTCAGCGACGACGAGCTGGCCGTGCTGGAAGCGCCCTACCAGCCGCACCCGGTGCTTGGATTTCAGTAGTTTCACACAACGCTCATACTTTCTATAGCACATCCTCATCGTTTCTTAAAAATAGCTTGCTATACTCCTGGCAGAACACAGACAAACGCCGGCGCGGCAGCCCACACTGCCGCGCCAGCCACACACAGCCCGCCCTGCGTAAGAGGCCAGCGCGCCAAAACGAACTTCGGCACTTGCCCCGGCCCGCCCCATTCGCTTCTGAAATCCCCACTTTTCCGCTTGCATCGTCTTACGCAAGGTCATACACGGCGCCGCCAGAAACTGGCGGCGCCGCTGCGTTGGCGCGGCATTCATCACCCTCTAATGAAAATTGCCACCAAAAGCCATGCACGCCGGGGAGTGGTGGTCTATAATACCGCCCAATCTCCACGAGGGCTGTTCCATTCTCGCACCACTCGCCCTCCGCTGTCGCTAGCCGTTCCGTAGCATGGGGAACGCTATGAGTGAACCACCCGCACCACGCGCATCCTTTCGCGAGCGCCTCGGCCGCGCGCGCACTCAGGCGCGTCGTGCCGTGCCTTTCCTCGGCGGCGTTGTTGCTGCCTTCGTGGCGCTGCTGGTGTACCGTGTGCTACTGCCCCCGCCCGCGCCGCTCTCCGCCCAGGACGTCCACACCGACATCATGAACACCATGGCCTCGGCCACGCCCGCGCCGGCCTACTCCGCGCTGGTCTACCAGGTCATCCGCCCGTCGCTGGTGCTGATCGAAACCGGCGCGGATGGCACCAGCAACGGCTTTGGCAGCGGCGTAGTCGTGAGCGACCAGGGCGACATTCTGACCAGCCTGCATGTCATTGCCGACGCCGACGCGATCAAGCTCACCTTCCCCGATGGCACCGAGTCGGGCGCGATTGTGATGGCCGAGCAGCCCGAGCACGATATTGCCGTGCTGCGCGCCACCAAACCGCCCGCGCAGCTCGTGCCGGCCACGCTGGGCAACCCCAACGCCATGCACGTCGGCGACGAAGCCTACGCGGTCGGCCACCCGCTCGGCCTGTACGGCTCGATGAGCGCGGGTGTCATCTCGGGCTTCGACCGCGCGTTTCGCCCACCCAACGGCGGCGAACCCCTGCGTGGCCTGATTCAGGTCGACGCTGCGATCAACCCCGGCAACTCGGGCGGGCCGCTGCTCAACCGCTACGGGCAGGTCATCGGCATTGTGGCCGGCATTGTCAACCCAACCGACCAGGATGTGTTTATTGGCATTGGCTTCGCGGTGCCGATCGACGTGGCGGGCGGGGCGGCCGGCGCGCCACCGTACTAACGGTTGGAAAGTTAGAAAGTTGGAAGGTTGCAGGTTGGCGGTGGCGACCGCCCGAGGGTTTAGGGTCTGGGGTTTTGGGATTGAACCTGCAACATTGAAACCTGCAACATTCAAACCCGTAACCTGCAACCTGCAACCTGCAACCTGTAACCTGCAACATTCAAACTTGCAACCTGCAACATTCAAACTTGCAACCTGCAACCTGCAACCTGCAACCTGTAACCTGCAACATTCAAACTTGCAACCTGCAACATTCAAACTTGCAACCTGCAACATTCAAACTTGCAACCTGCAACCTGCGAACAGGCGTATCGCATACGCCCCGGCTGCAACCTGCGAACGGGCGTATCGCATACGCCCCGGCTGCCAACCTGCAAACTCAACACTAGCCCTACACAGAAGGGATGACTGATGGAGCAACGCACCAACCCCGAAAGCCGCCGGATGATGGAACAGCTGCTGTACGAGGTCAAAAAGGTGATCGTCGGGCAGGACAACCTGCTGGAGCGGCTGATTGTGGCGCTGCTGGCGCGCGGGCACATCCTGGTAGAAGGCGTGCCCGGCCTGGCGAAAACCATGGCGATCAAAACGCTGGCGGAAGCGATCGGCGGCGAGTTCAAGCGCATCCAGTTCACGCCCGATCTGGTGCCGGCCGACCTGGTTGGCACGCGCATTTACAACCAGAAAAGCGGCGAGTTCAACACCGCGCTTGGCCCCGTCTTCACCAACCTGCTGCTGGCCGACGAGATCAACCGCGCGCCGGCCAAGGTGCAGAGCGCGCTGCTCGAAGTGATGCAGGAGCGCCAGGTGACGATCGGGCGCGAAACCTTCCAGGTGCCGAATCCCTTCCTGGTGCTGGCCACGCAAAACCCAATCGAGACCGAAGGCACCTACCCGCTGCCCGAGGCGCAGGTCGACCGCTTCATGCTCAAGGTGCTGGTGGGCTACCCTTCCACCACCGAAGAATTCGTGATTGTGGAGCGCATGACCGGCGTGCTTCAGGCGGTGCAGCGCGTGCTCAGCACCGACCAGCTTGTGGCGCTGCAAAAAGAAACTGCCGCCGTGTATGTCGACCCGGCGCTGATCGAGTATGCCGTGCGCATGGTTGCCGCCACGCGCGCGCCGCAGGAGCATGGCGCGAAAGAAGTGGCGCACTACCTGATGTTTGGCGCAAGCCCGCGCGCCTCGATCAACCTCATTCTGGCGGCGCGCGCGCTGGCCTTTGTGCGCGGGCGCGGCTACGCCCTGCCGCAAGACGTGCGCGACCTCGCGTTCGACGTGATCCGCCACCGCCTGGTGCTTTCCTACGAAGCGCTTTCCGACAACGTCAGCGCCGACGATGTGCTGCACAAGATTCTGGATCGCATTCCAGTGCCGGAGGTACCCCTGCATGAGCGCGCCCGCTTCCGCACCCTCGCCTGAGCGCATCCTCCAGCGGCTCGACTGGCAGGTGATTCGCCGGCTCGACGGGCTGCTGCAGGGCGACTATCGCACACTCTTTCGCGGCCACGGCATCGATTTTGCCGACCTGCGCGAATACCAGCCAGCCGATGACATTCGCTACATCGACTGGAATGTGACTGCGCGCATGGACACGCCCTATGTGCGCGAGTACGTCGAAGATCGCGAGATCAGCGCGTGGTTCCTGCTCGACATGAGCCCCTCGATGGACTTTGGCCCGCTGCACAGCCACAAGCGCAGCATGCTGGTCGATTTCACCGCGACGCTTGCGCGCCTGCTGACGCGCCAGGGCAATCGCGTTGGCGCGATCTTCTATGGCAGCCAGGTTGCGCAAACCATCCCGGCGCGCACGGGCCGCCAGCAGGTGCTGCGCCTGGTGAACGATATGATCAGGCAGCCGCAGCTGCCGCGCGCGCCCTTTACCAGCCTTGCGCCGCTGCTGGAAGCCGGGCTGCGCACCATCCGGCGGCGCTCGCTGGTGTTTGTGATCTCCGATTTCATTAGCGAGCAGGGCTGGGAGCGCCCGCTGCGCCTGCTCGGCCAGAAGCACGACGTGGTGAGTATTCGCCTGTGGGATCCACGCGAGCGCGAGCTGCCCGATGTCGGCCCGATCATTCTGGAAGATGCCGAAACCGGCGAGCAGCTCTACGTCGACACGCACGACAAGCGCTTCCGCCAGCGCTACGCCGAGGCGGCGCAGCAGCGTGAAGCCGTGCTGCAAACCAGCTTCAAGCGTGCCGGCGCGGATGCACTGGCCCTTTCGACCGAAGAAGATTTGGTGCACGCGATTGTGCGCTTCGCGGCGCTGCGGCGGCGGCGCAAGTTTTAGAACAGTTTGCAGTCGGCAGTATGCAGTGGGCAGTTGCGTTTTCCACGCTGGAAGGCGTTTCTCGCCGCTCGGTGCGTGGTCAATTGGTCTGCAAACCGCATAAACCAGGAAATGCGCACCCTTCGATACAGCCCTTCGGGCTTAACAGGATGCGCCTGTCTGATGGCTCCTTGACCCGGTAGAAAGCGGTGCCTGGCGCACTGGAAATGGACCGGCCTATGTCGTTTATCTGGCCCGCAATGCTCATTCTTATCGCGCTCGCCCCGCTGGCCGCGCTGTTCTACCGGCGCCTGCTGCGCCGCCGCGAGCGCGCAATCAGCAGCTTTGGCGCGCTGGGGCTGGCTCAGGCCGCCAGCCAGCGCGGCGGGCGACGGCGCGCCATCCCGCCCACGCTATTTCTGCTCGGCCTGACGATCCTGCTGGCTGCGCTGGCCCGCCCCGAAGCGCCAATTTCTCTGCCACGCATCGAAGGTACTGTCATCTTGGCCTTCGATGTGTCGGGCAGCATGGCCGCCGAAGACATGACGCCTACGCGCATGGAAGCAGCCAAAGCCGCCGCGCGCGAGTTTGTGCAGCACCAGCCCACAACCGTGCGCATTGGCGTGGTGGCGTTCAGCGACAGCGGCTTTGCGGTGCAGGCGCCTTCCACCGATCAGGCTGCTATTCTGGCGGCAATCGACCGGCTGGCCCCACAGCGCGGAACGTCGCTCGGCCAGGGCATGGCGACCTCGCTCAACGTGCTCGATGCTACCAAGAAGCCGGCGCAGCGCCTGTACAGCACGCTCGAAACCACACCAACGCCCGCGCCGGTGCCGGCCGGTTCGGAAAAATCGACCGCGATTGTGCTGCTGACGGATGGCGAGAACAACGCCAACCCCGATCCGCTGGAAGTCGCGCTGGCCGCTGCCGACCGGGGCGTGCGTATCTACGCGGTTGGGCTGGGCAATCCCGCTGGCACCGACCTGCATGTGAACGGCTTCACCGTGCACACCCAGCTCGACGCGGCGCTGCTCCAGCAGATCGCCGAAACGACTGCCGGGAACTATTACAACGCCCAGCAACAGGACGACCTGCGCGCGGTGTACGACGATATCGACTTGCAGCTGGTGGTACGGCCCGAGAAGATCGAGATCACGGCACTGTTTGCGGCGGCTGGTGTTGTGCTGCTGCTTGCCGGCGGGCTGCTTTCGATGCTGTGGTTTGGCCGCGTGCCGTAGAGTAGTGCGTAGTGCGTAGTGCGTAGTGCGTGGTGCGTAGTGCGTGGTGCGTGGTGCGTGGTGCGTAGTGCGTAGTGCGTAGTTCTGTTGCAGTTGCAGGTTTACAGGTTGCAAGTTGCAGGTTCTGCGATTCTGCGGTTCCGTGGTTCTGTGGTTCTGTGGTTCTGCGGTTCCGTGGTTCTGTTGCAGTTGCAGGTTTACAGGTTGCAAGTTGCAGGTTCTGCGGTTCTCGCCCTTCGATACGCGCTGCGCGCTACTCAGGACGCGGTTCTGCGGTTCTCGGTTCTGCGGTTCCGTGGTTCTGTTGCAGTTGCAGGTTTACAGGTTGCAAGTTGCAGGTTCTGCGGTTCTCGCCCTTCGATACGCGCTGCGCGCTACTCAGGACGCGGTTCTCGGTTCTGCGGTTCTGCGGTTCCGTGGTTCTGTGGTTCTGCGGTTCTCGGTTCTGCGGTTCCGTGGTTCTGTTGCAGTTGCAGGTTTACAGGTTGCAAGTTGCAGGTTCTGCGGTTCTCGCCCTTCGATACGCGCTACTCAGGACGCGGTTCTGCGGTTCCGTGGTTCTGTGGTTCTGTGGTTCTGCAGTTCCGTGGTTCTCGGCTCTCGGCTCCACATTCTGGAGGTTCGCGATGGCATGGCTTTGGCCCGGATTTCTGTTTCTGCTGGGCATCATTCCGCTGCTGATCGCCGGCTACGTCTGGATGCTGCGGCGGCGCAAGCGCGTGGCGGTGCGCTTCTCAAGCCTCTCGCTGCTGCGCGACGCCCTGCCCAAAAGCTCGCGCTGGCGGCGGCACGTGCCCTTTGCGCTGTTTGTGCTGGCGCTCACGGCGCTGCTGGTGGCGCTGGCGCGGCCTGTGGCGGTTGTGAGCGTGCCGGCCGGCAAGACAACCGTGATCCTTGCGATCGATGTGTCGCGCAGCATGCGCGCCACCGACATCGCGCCCAGCCGCCTGGAGGCCGCCGAGGCCGCCGCGCTCTCGTTTGTGCAAAGCCAGACAACCACGACGCAGATTGGGATCGTGGCCTTTGCCGGCTTTGCCGAAATGATCCAGCCACCGACCACCGACCAGGAATCGCTGGAGCTGGCGATCACAAGCCTGACCACCGGGCGCGGCACGGCTGTCGGCAGCGGCCTGCTTGAAGCGATCGACGTGATCTCGCAGATCGATCCGTCCGTTCCGCCCACTGTGCGCGACGACTCGGTTGGCCCGCCGCCCGCGCCAGTGCCGAAAGGCGCGTATGCCCCCGCCATTGTGGTGGTGCTGACCGATGGCGTAAGCACCACTGGCCCGCCGCCGCTGGAAGCCGCGCAGCAGGCGCTCGACCGTGGCTTGAAGGTGTATACGATTGGCTTTGGCACCGAGAATGGCGGTATCCCATTTGGCGGGCCGGGGCGCGACCTGCAGGGCGGAGGTGGTGGCGGTGGTGGCGGGAACTTTGGCGGCTTCCGACGCGGCATCGACGAAGACACCCTGCGCGAAATAGCCGACATGACTGGCGGCGAGTATTATTCCGCCGAAAGCGCGAACGAGCTGCAAACTGTGCTGCAGGATCTGCCAACCTCGCTGATCATGCGCACCGAATTGACCGAGCTGAGCGTGTTCTTCACCGCTGCGGGCGCGCTGCTGGCCGCGCTGGCGATTGGGCTGGCGCTGCTGTGGCACCCGCTGCCGTAGCTGCCGACGAAGGACCGAGGACGAAGGACGAACGAACGGGCGCATCGCATTCGCCCCCAGAAGCACCCTGCGAACGGGCGTATCGCATACGCCCTGGCAGCACCCTGCGCACGGGCGTATCGCATACGCCCTGGCAGCACCCTGCGAACGGACGCATCGCATACGCCCTGGCAGCACCCTGCGAACGGGCGTATCGCATACGGCCCGGCAGCACCCTGCGAACGGGCGTATCGCATACGCCCTGGCAGCACCCTGCGAACGGGCGTATCGCATTCGCCCCCAGCAGCACCCTGCGAACGGGCGTAGCGCATACGCCCTGGCAGCACCCTGCGAACGAGCGTATCGCATACGCCCTGGCAGCACCCTGCGAACGGGCGTATCGCATACGCCCTGGCAGCACCCTGCGAACGGGCGTATCGCATACGCCCTGGCAGCACCCTGCGAACGGGCGTATCGCATACGCCCTGGCAGCACCCTGCGAACGGGCGTATCGCATACGCCCTGGCAGCAACCCGCAACCCTTCCCACGCGCATCTACTCCCGCACCACCTTGCCCAGCGGCGACATGCGCGCGCTGCTGCGCGGCTTGGGCGGGTTGAGCAGCGGCAGCGGCACGCCCAGCTCGAAGCTGTGCGAGGCGACGCCACTGGCGGCCAGACGCGCGGCGAGCGGCGCGGCCTGCGTTGCGGCGGGCGTGAGCAGCAAGGCCAGCGCGCCGCCACTATGGTGCCCCTGCCAGCTTGCCAGCGCGGGCAGCCACGCGCCATCCAGCGCCGGGGTGATCACCGCCAGCGCCGCGCCGGCTGTTTCGCTGGCGCGGGCGGCATGCCCCTGGCGCAGCAGCTCGGCCAGCGGTAATGCACCCGTGGCGCGGGCATCGACCAGCGCGCCCAGGATGCGCCAGAGCTGGCGCGGCCCCAGGCCCGGCATCACCAGCCGGCGCTGCCCGTCGTCGGCCAGCAAGCCCACAGCCCGGCCCTCGGCCAGCGCCTGCGCCGCCAGCGAGCAGGCCAGCACCACCGCCAGCTCCAGCGCCGACGCAGCCGGTGCCAGCGTCAGGCTGGCCTCGACGACGCTGCGCTGGAATGCGCCCAGGCGGTTGCGCACGTCGTACACTGCGTCGTCGCCGCGCGGCGCGTGCGTGGCTGCGCTGGGCCGGGGCGCGGCGTCGGCGGCGGCGTAGGCAGGCGCATGCAGGTCGAGCGCGATCCAGAACGCCCCGGCGCGCTCCTGATCGAACTCCTTGATCATCAGCTTGTCGGTGCGCGCTACTGTGGGCCAGTGGATGCGGCTGGGCGGGTCGCCGGGCGCGTACTCGCGCAGGCCGCCAACGCTGGGCGTGACATTGAGCTGAAGCAGGTCGGCGTGGGCCAGGCCACCGCGCCGCCCTTGCGGCACCAGCAGCGGCGGCAGGCGTACCAGCGGCGGGTAGATCACAATCTGGCGGGCATGCGTGTCGCGCCACGAGTAGCGGAACAGCCCGAATGGGTCGCCCAGCGTTGCGGTGAGCGGGCCAAGCGTGTAGACCCCGCGCTGCGTGCAGTTCGCCGTGGTCTGCCACTGCTGCGTGGCCCCGGCAGCGGCGGCCACCACGCGCCGGCCAGTGTAGCCCGGCAAGGTCGAGGCGTCGTCGAGCTCGAGCCAGAGCAGCGGCAGCGGCGCGCGATTTTCAACCAGCCACGCCTCGGCCAGCTCGTCGCCCACCTGCGCCCACTCGGCCAGCAGCTGCCGGCGCAGCGCCACCCGCGGCCCCAGCACGCGCACCCAGCAGTACATCGTCAGCGCCAGCAGCAGCCAGCCGTAGGCCAGCACAAACAGGCCCTGGTAGGGCGCGACGAGCGCCAGCGCCAGGGCAAGCGGGCCGAGCAGCAGCGCCAGCGGCTGGGCCGGTCGTAGCCGCCCATCCATGCTGAGCCAGCGCCACGCGCGCGCCCACAGGTTCTTCAGCGAAGCGTTGTGCATGGGCGCGATCGTACCACGAAACGGCAGGGCGTGGGGTGGAAGCGGCGGGAATATTCACCGCAAAGAACGCAAAAGGCGCGAAGGAGCGGGCAGTTGGCAGTTGGCAGGGGGCAGGAGGCAGGGGGCAGGGGGGCAGGGGGCAGGGGGCAGGAGGCAGGAGGCAGTTGGCAGTTGGCAGGGGGCAGGGGGCAGGGGGCAGGGGGCAGGGGGCAGTTGGCAGGGGGCAGGGGGCAGTTGGCAGGAGGCAGGAGGAATGACGAGCAACCTGCAACCACACGAGGGTTTAGGGTCTGGGGTTTTGGGATTGGGTCTGCAACCTTCAAACTTGCAACCTATAAACCTTCAACTTAGCTCTCCGTGCCTCTGCGCCTCTGTGGTGAGCAACTCGGTCGTCCGGCGGTCGCGGCTAGAGGTTGAGACCCAGCGCCTGCATTAGGCCGACGCTAAAGGTAAAGCAGCACCAGAAGGTCAGCAGCGCGACCAGGCCAATGCCGGCGGCCAGCAGAATCGGCAGCCAGCGCGCGCGACCATGCGTCTGCTCAATCCGCGTCTGCAAGCGGTCGAATGCGACATAGCAGCCATACAGTGTGGCAGTGCAGATCAGAATCATCAGCAGGGGCAGAAGAATTGCGGCGTTCATTTATACCAGTTAGGCAGCAGGCAGAAAGCAGCAGGCAGCGGGCAGTTGGCAGTCGGCAGGAGCTTGTGCTGCGTCATAGTGCGTAATGCGTAGTGCGTATATTCAAATATCGCTCAGGCTTTGCACAAGTTCCCTGCCGAAGCTCCCATCTCCCATCCCCTAACCCCTGCGCTGTCAGCGTTACGGCCGGATGCGGCGCAGGATCGCCGTAAGCCGGTCGTAGTCGTCTTTCAGCAGCGAGGCGACTTCGCGGCCGGCATACACCAGGTAGGCGCGCTCGGCGTCGCCGGGCGGGCGGGCGCGGGCGGCGGCGCGGATCACGGCGGCCAGCAGCTCGTCGCTGGGGATCTGGTAGGCGAACAGAATTGTGCGGAAGAAATCGGTGGTTTCGGTGAAGGCCGCCAGCTCGGCGGAATCGCACTCGTAGACGCTGTAGTGCACCGGCGGCGGCTGCGGCGGCAGGTACTGGTAGGTGCGCCCGCCTTCCACAAAGCCCACGGTAATGGCCGAAAACTCGGTTTGCAGCACCTCGGCCAGGTCGGGGTGCTCCTGGTAGATCTCGGCGTCGTACAGCTCGCGCCCGCTGTAGGTGCGCCCGCGCACCAGCGCGCGCCCGCCCGGCTCTTTGCTGCCCGTGCGAATTTCGTACACCAGGCCAATTACGGCCATGCCCTCCGAGCGCGCCTGTGCGCGCACCAGCGCGCCAAACGGCGGCGCGGCCAGCAGTTCGTAGGCACCGGCGGTGAAGCTGGTGGTAGTTGATTCGATGACTTCGCCGATACGTGTTGGCATAGTGTTCTTGATGCAGTGGCTGAACTGCGCCGCTTCTTCGTGCTGGCGCGGCGCTATTATAACACGGGCGTTCGCCTGCTGTGCCTATGGCTCGCGCTTGATCAGCAGCAGGGTCATGTCGTCAGATTGGGGCGCGCCGCCCACAAAGGCGTCAACCACCTCGACCAGCCGCTCGACCAGCGCGGCGGCGGGCAGATCCGCATGGGCGCGCACGGCATCCAGCAGGCGCTGATCGTCGAACAGCGTGCCGCTGGCGTCCATCGCCTCGGTGATGCCGTCGCTAAAGCACAGAAGCATGTCGCCGCGCGCGATCGTGGTGTCGCGCATCTCGTAGTGCTGCTGCGGCACAATGCCCAGCGGCAAGGAGCTGCTTTCGAGTTCGCTGCGCAGCACGCCACCCGGCCCAAACAGCATGGGCGAGTTGTGGCCGGCGTTGACATAGCGCAATGCGCCGCTGTGGGTGTTGAGCTGCCCGTAGAACAGCGTGATGAACATATGGCTGGCGCCGTGCTCGGTGGCGATATAGTCGTTGGTCAGGCCAATCGTGTCGGCCAGCGGTGCGGCCTGCGCGCTGCCGCCATGCTGAAATGCTGCCGGCGCAAGCGAGGCCGCGCGCACCAGGCTGCGCGTCAGCGCCACAAACAGCGCGGCCGGCACGCCCTTTCCGCAGGCGTCGGCTACTACCAGCCCGAGGTCGCCGCCCGGCAGCGGGATGCAGTCGAAGAAATCGCCGCCGACCTCATGCGCGCCGCGATTGTAGGCCGCGAGCTGCCAGCCAGCCGGCTGCGGCAGCTGGCGGGGCAGAAAAAGCTTCTGGATGCGGCGCGCAACTGCCAGCTCTTCCTCGATCCGGCTCAGGCGAATGCGCTCGGCCTGCGCGGCCTGAAGCTCGTCGTAGGCGCGCGCCAGCTCGGCGTGCTTGGCGGCCATGTCGTCGATCATGTTCTGGCTGGTGCGGCGCAGGCGCGTAGTCGTGCTGCGCAGCAGGTCGAGCGTGAGCGCGGGGTTGCTGTGCAGCAGGGCCACAAACGCGCCTTTGTCGAGCACGGCCACGTGGGTTGCGGCGCGGGCGCGCGCGGTTGCCGAGCGCGGGCTGCCGTCGATCAGCGCCATTTCGCCGATGATCTGGCCGGGCCGGCAGATCTCAAGCTGCAGCTCGAAATCGCCCAGGTGCGCTACCACATCCAGCTCGCCGCCGAGCACGACATAACATGTTTCAGCAACGTCGCCCTGCGCGAACAGCAGCTCGCCAGCCGCAAGCTGCTGCTCGGTCACGCGGGCGGCCAGCTGCGCCAGCCGCTCGTCGGCCATGCCCTGGAACAGCGCCAGGCCGCGCATACGCTCAAACACGGTGATGCTCCGCCCGCTTCACAATCGTCAGCGCATTCCAGCCCGTCGCGGCGTCGTGCCGGTAGCTCAGCTCGTCGGCCAGCTCGCGCACCAGAAACAGGCCCAGCCCGCCCACGCGCCGGTGCGCAAGATCGGAAGAAAGGTCGGGCGGCGGGGCGGTGCGCGGGTCGAAGGGGGCGCTGCGGTCGCAAATTTCCATGCGCAGCACGCCCGCTTCCAGCAGGCATGTCACGCGCACCGGGCCGTTTTCGCCCGCGCCGTAGCCGTATTTAATCAGGTTTGTGGCGATTTCTTCGATGGCAAGGCGCAGCAGGTATTCCTGCTCGGACTGGAGCGCAAGCTCGCGCTCGGCCTCATCAACAAAGCGGGAAAGTTGAATCAAGCCGGCATCGTTGGCTTGCACTTCGATTGAATGGTGCATTGCGTTCGCTTTCCGTCGCCACCTGGCCGGTATTATTAGGATAGCACAGAACGCAAATGCTCGCGTGGGGGGGCCCGGCACGCAGGTCGGCCCGAACAAAAGCACGCAGGTCGGCCCGAACAAGATGCACGCAGGTCGGCCCGAACAAGATGCACGCAGGTCGGCCCGAACAGTGTATGGTAGGTCGCAAGGGCCAGGTTAAAGGCCAAAAAATTCATCCACAGATTACGCAGATTGCGCAGATTGGAAACCTCATATCTGCGTAATCTGCGCAATCTGTGGATCGATCTCGTTTTCTATTCCAACGTAGACAAGGCCTTGCCGACACGCAGGTCGGCCCGAACAGGGGAAGCGGCGCGTGGCAATGTGCTATAATGCCTCGCAATGCGCACACTGGTGGCAAGAAGGGAGCTTTGATGAGCTGGTGGCTCGGGTTTGGCGCGGCTGTGCTGGCGCTGGCCCTGCTGCTCTACTGGCTGATCATTGTGGGCGAAGGCACCTACCTGGGCCGCGGTGCGGTGCGCTTTATCTACCAGCGCGGGGCCAGTTTTTACGACGACGTGCGCCAGCCGGTGGTCGCCAGCGATGCGATCACGCTCGTTCCGCTGCTTCAGGGTGCGCTGGCAGGAATAGCCGCGGCGCGCGTGCTGGATGTGGCCACTGGCACTGGCCGCGTGCCGCTGCTGCTGGGCAGGGAACCGTGGTTCGGTGGCACAGTCTGCGGGATTGATATTGCGCCGGCCATGCTGGTGCGCGCGCGGGCGAAGATCGCGGCGGCTGGCTTGAGCGCGCGGGTGGAACTGCGCCTGGGCGATGCCGGCGCGCTGCCCTGGCCCGACGCCAGCTTTGACATGGTGGTGTCGCTGGAGGCGCTTGAGTTCTTCCCGCGCCCGCGCCGCGCCCTGGCCGAAATGGCGCGCACGCTGCGGCCGGGCGGCACGCTGCTGGTGAGCAAATATCCCGACGCCTGGGCGCGCACGCTGCCCCTCAAAGGGCTGACGCGACGGCACATGCGGCGCACGCTGGCCTGCGTGGGCGTTGAGGTGCTGGAATTTCGCACCTGGCAACCCGGCCATTATGAGCTAACAATCGCGCGCAAACAGTAGATTATGACTAAAAACGAACGACGAATGACGAACGACGAATGACGAACGACGAAGCCAGTCTGGTCATTCGTCCCTCGCCCTTCGTCTGAACGACCAGATTGGAATGGGCCGGAAATAATCGTAAATCGTAAATCTGCAATCGTAAATCGACTATGACACAGGCTAACCCGCCATCCATACCGCTGCTGCACGGGCGCTACCGCATCGAGGAGCTGCTGGGCACTGGCCGCCTCGCGGTGGTGTATCGCGCCTACGACGAGCGCTTGCAGCGGCAAGTGCTGGTGCATATGCTGCGCCGCGAGCTGAGCGACCAGGAAGCGCTGCGCCAGCGTTTTGTGCAGGAAGCGCACAACAGCGCGCGCCGCTCGCATCAGTCGCTGCTGGAAGTGTTCGACAGCGGCGAGATCGCGGGCCGGCCCTATATGATCACCGAGTTTGTGGCCGGCCGCACGCTGCGCGAGATCGGGGCGATGGCGCTGGAAGAAGCGCTGCTCTACTTCCGCCAGCTGGTTGGCGCGGTGGCGGTGTGCCAGGCGGCCGGCGTGCCGCACCCGCCGATTTCGAGCAACAACGTGGTGCTGGTGGCCGACGGCCATGTCGAGCTGCTGGAAAACTGGCGCACGCCCGCCGCCGAGCAGGCGCTCGACCTGGCGGCCTACCGCGCGCCCGAGCGCGTGGCCGGCGGCCCGATCACGCACGCCGCCACCGTCTACGCGCTGGGCCTCCTGCTGGTCGAAATGCTCACCGGCAAGCGCCTGGCCAGCGGCGACGACCCGCGCGCCGTGGCGCAGATGCACCTGAACCTGCGCATCCCGCCGCTGGCCGAGATCCGCCCGCTCTTGTTCGCGCCCGCGCTGGATGGCCTGCTCAAGCGCGCCACTGCCCGCCTGCCCGAGCAGCGCCTGCCCGACGCCGCCGCGCTTGGCCGCGCGCTTGACGACCTGCGGCGCGCGCTGAGCGGTGATACGCAGCGCCTGGAGCGCCCACCCGTCGCGCCAATGGGTGTGCGCGAGCGGATCAACCGCACAACGGGGCAGTGGCGCGCCCAGCCCCAGCGCCCCGCGCCTGCGCCAGCCCCGGCGCGCGCTGCCGCAGCACCTGCCGCAGCGCCGGTTGCTCAGCCCTATGAAGAACCCGCCCCGCCAGTGCGCGCTCGCGCCGGCGCGAGTCGCTCGATCATCGGTATGGTGGTGCTGCTGCTGATGCTGTTTGTGTTTGCCTGTGGCGCGTACTATGGCATCACCGTCGTGGTCGACCGGCTGGCGAACATCGAGCTGCCGCGCCCGCAGATCGACCTGCCGAGCCTGGGCGTGAACTTGCCCGACCTGGGCGTGGAGCTGCCCGGCTGGCTCACTGGCGTGATCAGCGGCGGCGGGCGCGTGTGGGTGGTGAACATCGACGGCACCGAGGGTTTGAACCTGCGCAGCGCGCCCGGCATTCAGGCCGACATCATCACCTTCCTGCCGAGCGGCACGCATGTGCGCGAGATCGGCGGGCCAAGCACGGTGGACAGCACGCCGTGGCTGCAGGTGCGCGCCGACCTCAACGGGCAGGTGGTCGAGGGCTGGGTGTCGAGCCTGTACCTCAAGCCGGAGTAGCGCGATGGATGCCTTTAGCCCGGCCCTGCTGCGACGGCTGGTGGATGCGTCGCGGGTGGCGGTGCTGACGGGCGCGGGCGTTTCGGCGGAAAGCGGCGTGCCAACCTTTCGCGACGCGCAAACCGGCCTGTGGGCGCGCTACAATCCGCACGAGCTGGCCACGCCCGAGGCATTTCGCGCCAACCCGCGCCTGGTGTGGGAATGGTACGAATTCCGGCGCGGGCTGGTGGCCGCTGCCCGCCCAAACCCCGGCCACATCGCGCTGGCGGCACTTGAGGCGCGCTACCCCGATTTCACGCTTGCCACGCAGAACGTCGACAACCTGCACCGCACAGCCGGCAGCCAGAACGTGGTAGAATTACACGGCAACCTGGCCCAAACACTGTGCTCGGAAGAAATGGTGCCGGTGGCGCATTGGGACGCCACGGACGAAGTCCCGCCACGGTGCCCGCGCTGCGGCAGCCCGCTGCGGCCCGGGGTGGTCTGGTTTGGCGAGGCCTTGCCGCCCGCCGCGTTGCAGGCCGCCCGCGCCGCCGCTGAGCGCGCCGAGGTCTTTCTTTCGGTTGGCACATCGGGGCTGGTGTACCCGGCTGCTGGCCTGCCGCTGCTGGCGCGCGAGGGTGGCGCATATGTCGTCGCCATCAATATCGCGCCCGGCGACGCGGCCCTGTTCGATGAACAGATCATTGGCCCGGCGGGCGTGGTGCTGCCGGCCCTGTGCGATGCGTTGGGCGTGCCGCTCCGCCGCGAAGGCACGGAATAGCTCGCTTAAGAGAGCATAGAGTCCCATACCAAGAGATGTGTAAACAGAGAATTTGCTGCTACGCTGGCGGGTTCTTGGTTCTTGGTTCTGCTTGGTTTGCTTTTAGTCAGAATAAAGGAGTGACGCATGCCGCTCAACCTTCCCGAAGCGGTGGTCCAGCGCCTGAAACAGGCCACGCGTGTGGTGGTGATCACCGGCGGCGGGATGGCGGCCGCCAGCAATGTTCCTTCGTTTCGCGAAGCGCACACCGGCGAGTGGGCGCAGTACGACGTCAGCGAGCTGGCGACCGTGCAGGCCTACATGCGCAACCCGCGCATGGTCTGGGAGTGGTACGAGCATCGCCGCCACACCGCCGAGGCCGCCGAGCCCAGCCCGGCGCACTACGCGCTGGTCGATCTTGAGCAGCACTACCCGGTGTTCTCGCTGATCACGCAGACGATAGATGGCCTGCACTGGCGGGCCGGCTCGCGCGACCTGATCGAGCTGAATGGGTGTTTGCGCCGCAGCCGCTGCTACGAGGCCGGGCATATCATTTCGGGCTGGGAAGACGTGGGCGAATCGCCGCCGCGCTGCCCGCACTGTGGCAGCATGCTGCGCCCCGGCGTGGTGATGTTTGGCGAGGGCCTGCCCGAGTGGGAGCTGCGCAGCGCGCGCGCCGCCGTCGAGCAGTGTGAGGTGTTTATTTGCGCCGGCGATGTGGGCGCGATCGAGCCGGTGGCCTCGTTCCCATTTACCGCCAAGCGCGTTGGCGCGCTGGTGCTGGCGATCGACGCTGAAAACTCGATCTACACGCTGATGGCCGATCATGTCATCGACATGCCGCTGCGCGAGGCGCTGCCCGAGCTGGTGCGCCTGGTGGTGGGCGACGTGGGCGATCTGGCAACACTTGAACTCGATCAATGAAAACGATCGCGCTGCATTCCACAAAATATGATCGCAGCCTGCACTATCGCTACAACGCCCAACTGGTGCGCGAAGAACCCGGCCACATTGTGCTGTATGTGATGCCGGGAACGCGCATCGAGAGCTACCGTGGCGCGATGCTTGCTACCCACCATAGCTTGCAGCTCTACTGGGCTGATCGCTCGTATAACGTGCATATCAACTGGTACAGCGACTGGCGGCCGCGCTCGCACTATGTGAATATTGCCTCGCCAGCCAGCTGGCCCGATGGCACGCTGCACTTCATCGACCTCGACCTGGATGTGATCTGGCGGGCGCAGACGGGTGAGGTCATTCTTGACGACGAAGACGAATTCGCGCTCCATCAGGTGCGCTTTGGCTACCCAACCGAGCTGATCGCGGAATGCCTGCGCAGCAGCGCCGAGGTGCGCGAGATGATTGCGGGCCGCGTATTTCCGTTCGATGGCAGCATGTATGCCTGGAGGCCCGATGGTGCTCCGCAGTGAGCGGCTTTCGCTCCGTTCCTGGACGTTCCACGACGACGAGCTGGCCGACGACTGGCCTTCCTATAACGATCCACTTGAGCCGCTCTGGAACCTGCCGCGCCAGGTCGGCCTGTCGGGCGATGTCTGGTCGTTTTTCGAAAGCTCGGCAATGCGCCGCACCTGGGCAGTGGAAGAACGCACTGGCCACCTGATTGGCCGGATCTCCCTGCGCGACATCGACACGCGCAAATCGCAGGCGCGGCTGGGCATCACCTTTGGCGCGCCCTATATTGGCCGCGGCCTCGGCACCGAGGCGCTGGCGCTGTTCCTCACCTACTACTTCACCGAGCTGGGATTTCAGATCATGGTGCTCGACGTGGCCGCGCCCAACCAGCGCGCAGTGCGCTCGTACGAGCGCCTGGGTTTCAGTTTCGTTGGCGGCGACTGGCGCATTGCCGACAGCCGTTTCAACCAGCGCATCCTTGACGCACCTGCATATGCGCCCTTGCAGCGTTTCTTCCGGCGCGGGCAGCACGGCCTGTATGTCGAATTCTACGAGATGCAGCTCCACAAGGACGACTGGCTTCGCAACCACCCCAGCACGTAGCAGTGTAGTAGTGTCCCACCCCGCAACAGGACCATTTGCCGCCTTGTTTGCCCGCGCTCCTATGCTATGATACGTTTCATTAGAAACGTTTTGTTTGCATTGGAGCCAATTATGTCGCTGATCGCCGGGAACCTGGGCGTCGTGCAACGCCTGCTGGACGCCAACCAGAAGCGCTGGGCCGTGTGCGCGGGCTGTGCCGCCCACCTGTATGGCGACCGGCGACCAATTCAGGATGTCGATATTCTGGTGGCCACCGGCGAGCTTGGCGATGTCGTCAAGCTGTTGCAGCAGCAGCAGAAAGCCGTGCAGTTCGACGGCCAGCGCATTCTGTGGCGCGGCATCAAGGTCTTCGACGATCTGACCATCCGCCGCCCTGCGCGCGTCCACCCATTTGTGCTGGACGATCTGGTCTTGTCGCACCTGCGGCGCATCCCGCTGCTTGGCTCGCAGGTGGCGGTGCTTGCTCCGGAAGATGTGCTGGCCCATAAAGTCGTGCTGGGGCGCGGCGCCGAGCAGGGCAAACACGACCTTGCCGACTCGGCCGGCATCATCCGCCGCCAGAAGCTCGACCTCGACTACCTGCGCCACCGTGTCGAGGCGATGAATGCTGGCGCAATTGCGGTCGATGCGCTGGCGAAGCTGGGGGTAGAGATTTAATACCAAAGCCGCTGAGCGATCAAGTTTTCTTCACTACGCACTACGCACTACGATCTTGGCTTCGTAGTACGTAGTGCGTAGTTTTGTCAGCGGGCTTGCCAATATTTCCGGCTTCGTTGATCATTCGCGCAAAGATGAGGTCTGGGGGTGGCAGGTGCCGCCCTTTTTTGTTGCGCCGGGCCGGAACTTATGGGCCGCATGGTGCGTCATCCTCATACATACGCTATGATTGCTAATATTCAATGTGGCTAAAAACGCTGGAAAATACCTTTCCCTGTACTCAGCTTCCAGGAAGCTGAAGCCAGTTTTCTCTGAACCTGATACTCAGAGGAGCTTCCTGGAAGCTTGCCCGTTGTATGAAATAACGTATTTTCCAGAGTACTAAAACGTGCGCAGGACGCAATGACGCACTAGCGAGCCAGGAGCGGGCTTATGAATCGTCGCGCTGTTCGGGTGGTCGCTGCCGTGGTGGGGCTGGCGTTGGTGGGTGGGCTGCTGTTTGCGCTGCGGGGCCGCACAACGCCGCCGGTGGTGGTGCTGCCGACACCCTCGGCTTCGCCCGCGCCGCCGCCCGAGCGCCTGCCCTACACTCCTGTTCCTGAAGGCACCGTTGCGCCACTGGTGGTGCAGCGCACGCCCGCGCGCGGCGAAGAACTTCAGCCCGGCGGCGCGATCGAGCTGGTGTTCGATCGGGCGATGGACAAGCCCGCCGTCGAAGCGGCGTTCAAGGTCGCGCCCGCCGTGGCCGGCGCAATCGAGTGGGCCGACGCGCGCACACTGCGCTTCCGCCCCAGCCAGCCGCTGCCGCGCGCGCGCCTGTTCGACGTGGCGCTTGGGCAGGGCGCGAAAGCCGCCGACGGCGCGCCGCTGCGCGAGCCCTTCCAGTTCCGCTTCAGCACCGCTGGCTTTCTGGAAGTTGGCCAGGTCATTCCCGCCGACGGCGCGACCGATGTGCAGCCCGACGCAACGATTACGGTGCTGTTCAACCGCCCGGTGGTGCCGCTGCTGGTGGCCGAGCAGCAGAGTACTCTGCCGCAGCCGCTGAGCTTCACGCCCGCGCTGGCCGGGCGCGGCGAGTGGCTGAACACTGCCGTCTACGTATTTCATCCCGACGCGCCGCTGGCCGGCGGAACAACCTACACCGCGCAGATTGCGGCCGGCCTGCAGGGCGTGGATGGCAGCCCATTGCAGGCGAATTATCAATGGAGCTTCGGCACCGCGCGCCCGCAGGTGCTGAGCGTGTCGCCGCAGGATGGCGAGCGCCTGGTGGGGATCGAGCGCAGCATCAGCGTGCAGCTCAACCAGCCAATCGACCCGGCCAGCGCGCAGGGCGCATTTCACCTGCGCGCCGTGGGCGGCGATGTGCCGGGTGCGCTGCAGGTCATCCGCGACACGATTCTGTTCACGCCCAGCGCGCGTTTGGCCTTTGATAGCGACTATCAGGTGGTGCTGGATGCCGGGCTGGGCAGCGCGGCTGGCGGCAACGGGCTGGCGAGCGAGTTCCGCACCAGCTTCCACACTGTGCCGCTGCCGGTGCTGCTTGGCACGCTGCCGGCCGACGGCGACACGGCCGCCCAGCCCTATACTGACCTGACGTTGTTCTTCAACACGCCAATCGACCCCGACAGCGTGATGCCCAACCTCCAGATGACGCCGCCGATCTCGCCCACGCAGGTCTACACCTACGGCTCAACCATCTATCCCGGCGACACCAGCGCGCCGGCCGGGGCGGGCTATGCCTTCCACATCAGCTTTGGCGCGAAGCCCTCAAGCGATTACGCGGCGCGCATCGGCCCGAACATTGCCGACCCGTATGGCAACCGCATCGGCCAGGGCCGCGACATTCGCTTCCGCACCGCGCCGCTGCCGCCATCCATGCAGATCGTCATGCCCGATTATATTGCCACCTACCGCGCTGGCGGCGTGGCGCGCGTGGGCATTAGCTCGGTGAATGTCAGCCAGGCCGCGCTGGCGCTGTATCGCCTTGCGCCCGACGACCTGCTCAACCCGTATCGCGATCCGTCGCAGCCGCTGCCCGTCAACACGCTCGTCCGCCAGTGGCAGGTGCCGCTCAACACCCCGCTCGACAAGCCCACGCTCAGCATGGTCAACCTGCTGGAAAACAACGCCGCGCTCGATCCGGGCGTCTACCTGCTCACGCTCGACCAGCCGGGCGGGCCGCCGCAGCAGCACATCATGGTCGTTTCGGGCGTGAATGTGACGCTGAAAAGCAGCCCGAACGAGGTGCTGCTGTGGGCCAACGATCTGGCCAGCGGCGCGCCAGTGAATGGGCTGGAATTCGAGCTGTACGACGGGCAGGGCGGCACGCTTGGCCGCGCCACCACCGACGCCGATGGCGCGGCGCGTTTGCAGCACAACCGCAACGAAGGCTTGCAGGTGCTGGCGATTGCGCGGCAGCCCTTTGCCGCCGCCTCGGCGAACTGGTCGCGTGGCATTGCGCCGTGGGATTTTGGCCTGGAAGGCGCGTACCAGCTGCCCACGCTGGCAATGCACGTCTACACCGACCGGCCAATCTACCGGCCCGGCCAGGAGGTCCATTTCAAGGGCGTGGTGCGCGCCGAGCGCGACGCGAGCTTTACGCTGCCACAGGGCGCGAGCGCCAATGTCACAATTAACAACACCAACGGCGAGCAGATCTACCAGCAGCAGCTCGCGCTCGGCCCGAATGGCACCTTCGATGGCAGCCTGACGCTGGCCGCGGGCGCGGCGCTGGGTGGGTACAGCATCAACGTCACGGTGGGCGAGCAGACAATGGGTTTCCCGTTCACTGTGGCGGCCTACCGCGCGCCCGAGTTCGCGGTGAATGTAGGCGCGCCCGACGAGGTGGTGCGTGGCACGCCGCTGGCCGCCACCGCCGAGGTGCGCTATTTCTTTGGCGGGCCGGTGGCGAATGCGC
This sequence comes from Kouleothrix sp. 19917, assembly GCF_057073505.1. Lineage (NCBI taxonomy): Bacteria > Bacillati > Chloroflexota > Chloroflexia > Chloroflexales > Roseiflexaceae > Kouleothrix > Kouleothrix sp. 19917. The sequence continues at coordinate 4,178,243 of NZ_CP097099.1, read as the reverse complement.
CGGTGCAGTGGAACGTGCTGGCCGACAGCTACCGCTTCAGCCCGCCGTGGGGTGGCCGCTACCAGTTTGGCGACACCGACGACCCGTGGCGCTGCTGGGAATGCTGGTGGCGGCCAGCCGCGCCGCCGCAGCCCATCCTGAGCGGCAGCGGCACCACCGACGCGCAGGGCAACCTGCTGATCACCATCCCCGCCGACCTGAAAGACGCGCAGGGCGTGCCAATCACCGACAGCGTGCAGCTCACGATTGAGGCCACCGCAACCGGGCGCGATAATCAGGTGATCAGCGGGCGCGCGACGGTTGTTTCGCACCGTGGCAGCCTCTATCTCGGCCTGGCACCGCGCGCCTACGTCGCGCAGGCCGGCGAGGCGCAGTCGATTGACCTTGTGGCGAGCGACACCGCCGGGCAGCGCCAGCCCAACCAGCCGATTGAGGTCGAGCTGGTGCGCTATACGTGGGACAACCAGTTCGTTGTCGATGCGAATGGTGGCGGGCAGTGGGAATGGCGTGAAACACGCACATCAGCCGGCAGCCAGCAGCTCACCACCGACGCGAAGGGCGAGGCCGTGGCGAGCTTCACGCCGCCCGAGGCCGGCTCGTACCGCGTGGTGGCGCGCGGGCGCGACAGCGGCGGCCGAACCGTCGAGTCGTCGATCTTCCTGTGGGTGGCGGGCGATGGCTACGCGCCCTGGCGGCGCGACAACAACGACCAGATTTCGCTTGTTTCCGACAAAACCAGCTACCGCCCCGGCGAAACCGCCGAGGTGCTGATCCCCTCGCCCTTCACGCAGCCGCACTGGGCGCTGATCACGGTCGAGCGCGGCGGGATTTTGAGCCACGAAGTGCGCAAGATGGACGGCAACAGCGCGGTGTTCCGCCTGCCGATCACCGCCGCGCACGTGCCGAACGTGTATGTCAGCGTCACGCTGTTCAGCCCGCCCGACGCGCCCGGCCGCCCCGCCGACTACAAGGTTGGCGTGCTGCCGCTGGCGGTCGCGCCCGACCCGCAAACCCTGCGCGTGACCGCAACGCCCGACCACGCGCCCGCCCAGCCCGGCGAAACCGTGCGCTACACCGTCAAGGTGGCCGACACGCAGGGCCAGCCGGTTGCCGCCGAACTCTCGCTCGATCTTGTCGATCAGGCCGTGCTGAGCCTCATGCCGCGCACGCCCGACGCGATCGGCGCGGCCTTCTACAGCCGCCGCCCGCTGGCGATCAACACGGCGAGCGGGCTGAGCATCTCGGGCGACCGCTTCCTGCAGCAGTTTGAAAAAGACCTCGAACGCCAGCAGCGCGAGCGGCAGCAAGCCCCGCCCAACTCCCTGCCCAACACCGCCGCCGACACAGCCGGTGGCACGGCCCAGCCCGCCGCTACCGCTATGCCAGCCGCAGGCGGCGCGCCCCTGGCCGCCGAAGCGCCCGCTGCCCAGCGCTCGGACGCCAAGAACGAGCAGCAGGGCGCTGCGCCGACCGTGCGTGAGCAGTTTGCCGACACGGCCTACTGGAACGCGCGCATCAGCACCGACGCGAGCGGCAGCGCCAGCGTCGACATCGCCCTGCCCGACAACCTGACCACCTGGACGCTGCGTGGCGTGGCGCTCACCGCCGATACGCGCGTGGGCGAAGGCACCGCCAACCTCGTGGTCACCAAGCCGCTGCTGGTGCGCCCGGTCGCGCCGCGCTTCCTGACCGTGGGCGACACCGTCGAGCTGGCCGCGAACGTCAGCAACAACACCGCCAGCCCGCTCACCACGGCGGTTGGTCTGACGGCGCACGGCATTACCGTCACCGGCGAGCTGACGCAAACCCTCACAATTCCCGCCAATGGCGAGGTGCAGGCCAGCTGGCGCGCCGAGGTGCAGGATGTCACTTCCGCCGATCTGGTGTTCAGCGCCGTGTCGGGCGCATACGCCGACGCCGCCCGCCCGCGCCTGGGCACTGGTCCGGGTGGCTCGCTGCCGGTCTACCGCTACAGCGCGCCCGAAATCGTTGGTACGGGCGGGCAGCTCGACGGCGATGGCGCGCGCACCGAGGCGATTGGCCTGCCGCCGAACATCGACCCGCGCAGCGGCGAGCTGACCGTGCGGCTCGACCCGTCGCTGGCGGCGGGCCTGCGCGACGGCCTGAAGGCGCTCGACAACCCCGAGTTCGAAAGCACCGAGGCGCTGGTTTCGAGCTTCCTGCCGAACATCCTGACCCTGCGCGCCCTCAAGCAGCTCAACATCACGAACGCCGACTTAGAAGCAACGCTGCCGGATCTGGTAAAAACAGCGCTGGTGAAATTAGCAGGCCAGCAGCTTCCCGACGGCGGCTGGGGCTGGTGGGCGCCCGCCGCCGATGGGCGCACGGTTGCCAGCAACCCGCACGTCACTGCATATGTGGTGTTTGGGCTGCAGCGCGCCAAAGAAGCCGGCTTCGATGTTCCCGCCGACATGCTCGCCCGCGGCCTCGACTACCTCGCCACGCAGCTGCTGCCCACCGGCCAGCGCCCCGACCAGCTCGCCAGCGCCGACGCGAATCGTCAGGCGTGGATGTTGTTTGTGCTGGCCGACGCTGGCCGCGCCGACAGCGCCCGCCTCGACGACCTGTACGGCAACCGCACCAAGCTGGGCGTCTACGGGCGTGGCTTCCTGGCGCTGGCGCTCAATCGCGCCGGGGTGGCCGCCAGCGACGCGCGCATCAAAACGCTGCTGGCCGATTTCAACAGCAGCGCGATTATGAGCGCAACCGGCGCGCACTGGGAAGAAAACGAGCGCGACTGGTGGAGCATGAACAGCGACACGCGCACCACCGCGATTGTGCTGCTGGCGCTGACGCGCCTTGATGCGCAAAACCAGCTCAACCCCAATGTCGTGCGCTGGCTGATGGTGGCGCGCAAGGACGGCGTGTGGGAAAGCACGCAGGAAACCGCCTGGTCGCTGATGGCGCTGACCGAGTGGATGGCCGCGACCGGCGAGCTTGCGCCCAACTACGATTATGGCGTGTGGCTCAACAACGCCGCGCAATCCAGTGGGCACATCGCCCCTGCCGACGCGCAGACGCCAATCATCCTGCGGGTGCGCGTGGCCGAGCTGCTGCAAGACGCCAGCAACCGCCTGACGATTGGGCGCGGCGCGGGAGGGGGCCGGCTCTACTACACTGCGCACCTGCGCGCATTCCTGCCAGTCGAGCAGATTCAGGCGCTCGACCGGGGCATGAGTGTGCGGCGGCGCTACACGCTCGCAAGCTGCACCGATGGCCCGAAATGCCCAACGGTGAGCGAGGTGAAGGTGGGCGACGTTATCCGCGTCGAGCTGGAGATCATCGCGCCCAACAACCTGTACTACCTGCAGGTCGAAGACCCGCTGCCCGCTGGCGCGGAAGCCGTCGACACCACGCTCGCCACCACCAGCGTGCTCGCGCCACCACCCGATTTGCAGCGCCCCACCCTGCCAGAAGGGCCAATCGCGCCCGCGTCGGATGTGGGCGTAGCAGCCCCGGGCGTTGCGGCAAGCGCGCCAATCATCGACCCGTGGTGGGGCTGGTGGCGCTGGTACAGCCGCAGCGAGCTGCGCGACGAAAAGGTAGCGCTGTTCGCCGACTACCTGCCACGTGGCGCCTACCTGTACAGCTACACCATGCGCGCTACCCAGGCCGGCGAGTTCCGCGTCATTCCCACCACCGCGCACGAGCAATACTTCCCCGAGGTCTATGGCCGCGCCGACGGGCAGCTCCTGCGCATTGCAGGGAAATAGCGAAATCATCCACAGATTACGCAGATGACGCAGATATAGAAACCTAATCTGCGTCATCTGTGTAATCTGTGGATTTCTGTCTACTTGATTGAGGCGTGGGCAAGCATTTGCGTGTTCGCCAGGATGTAATCGTAGGCGCTGAGTGCCGCCCGCGCGCCATCGCCAATCGCGATCAGGATCTGCTCGCCAAACGACGTGGTAACATCGCCAGCCGCAAACAGGCCCGGCAGCGTCGTCGCATAGCACTCATCGACCCAGACGAAACCCTCGGCGTCGGTCTGCGCGATCTGCTGCACCAGCGCGCTGTTCGGGCGCAGCCCCAAATCGACAAACGCGGCATTCACGCGCAGCCGCCGGTGATCTGCGCCGCGCTCGACCACCAGCGCCGCGACGTTGAACGGCCCAACTACCGCTTTCACTTGGAAACCTTCCAGCACCTCGACATTCGGGCGCTGGCGCAGCGCGCGGCCAAGCGGCGTTTCAAGCTCGCCCTCGCCCGGCACGACCACATAGACATGCGCAGCATTGCGGGCCAGCTCGGCCGCGCCACGCAGGGCACGCACCGTCGCGCCAACCACGGCCACGGGCTTGCCTGCCACCATGTGCGCGTGCGTTGTCGCTGAGTAGCCCAGGCCCTGGTTCAGCAGCTCGGCCGCGCCGGGTGCATCGAGCCGCACCGGGCTGGCACCGGTGGCAATCAGCACCGCCAAGCCTTCCAGCGTGCCGTGCTGCTCGGTCGCAACCGAAAACACGCCGTTGTGCTTGTGAATCGCAGTGACGCGGTCGCAGATCAGCTGGCCCGCGCTGGTGGCAAGCTGCCGCTCCAGCGCGCGCGCCGCCTCGGCCCCGGCGACATACTCTTCGCTCGCCTGGCCCTGGAGATGCTGCCGGGTGCCAGCCTTGCCACCAATTTTTTCATAAACCATCACAGCGTCGAGCTGCTTCCCAAAGGCATACACAGCCGCCGACATCGCGGCTGCGCCCCCGCCAACGACAATAAGATCGTGCATATGGGTGCTCCTTTTGCAGAAATGGGCGCTACCGGCAGTATAGCGAGCCGCCGCCGACCGGGCGTGAAGAATGCGCAACCGCGAATAACGGCCCGTTCACATCGCGTAAGTCTTTCGTAAGAATTGGATAAGCCGAGCGGGGTAGAGTAGGGGAGCAAGTTTTGAGTGCTGAATGCTGAGTGTTGAGTTTGCGAGTTGCAGGTTGCAGGTTGGTAGCACGCAGGCGGCACCCTTCGATATGGCCTGCGGCCACTCAGGATGCCGCAGCTTGGCGTTCGTCGGTCGTCATTCGTCAGGCCTGCGATTTTCTCGAAAACTTCGCGTTCTTTGCGCTCTCTGCGGTGAATAATCAAATCATTGCGGTGAATGATCGAATCGTTGGCACCCTAATCGTAAATCGTCAATCATAAATCGTAAATCCAGAAGGGGGGAGAAGATGCTTCAGCGGATAGTGCCGGCCCTGGCGCTGGTGGTAATTGTGGTGGGGGTTGTGCTGGCCGTTTCGGTGTTTCGGCGCGCGCCAGTGGCCTCGGATGTGCCCGCGCCAGAGGCGGCTGCGCCCGCGCCCACCGTGGCCGGCGCGGCGGCTGCGCCAACAGCAGCAATGGCCGAACCTGCGGCGATGCCTGAGCCGACGGCTGCACCCGCACTGCCCGAAGGCCCGGTCGCGCCCGGCTTTGATGGCGGCGGCACGTGGATAAACTCCGAGCCGCTGGCGCTGGCCGACCTGAACAAGCAGGGCAAGGTCGTGCTGGTCGATTTTTGGACCTACGGATGCTACAACTGCGCGAACACGCTGCCCTACATCAAGCAGTGGTGGCAGAAGTACAAAGATCAGGGGCTGGTCATCGTCGGCGTCCACACGCCCGAATTCCAATCCGAATACAAGCTGGAAAATGTGCAGGCCGCCGTCAAGGAGCAGGAGATCAGCTGGCCGGTGGTGCAGGACAACGACTACACGATCTGGCGGGCCTACGGCAACCACTACTGGCCGCACTTCTACCTCGTCGATCATCGCGGGCAGATCATCTACAACCGCATAGGCGAGGGCGCCTACGACGAAACCGACCGCCAGATTGCAGCGGCGCTGGCGGCGGCAAAGGGCCAGTAGCACAGCATAAGAATCAAACAGCGCGGCTGCGAACGCAGCCGCGCTGTTTGATTCCGTCAGGTTCCGCCTAGCGCTTGCGCAGCAGCATAAAGCCAGCGCCGATCAGCAGCAGCGGAAAGATGAACTGGTCGATATTGAAAATATTCGCCAGGATCAGGATGCCAATGCCGAGCAGAACAAAGCCCATGGTGCGCCCGCGCTTGCGCTGCGGCACCGGCCCATACGCGCCCGGCACGGCTGGCGGCACCGCCAGGTTGGCCTCGGTCGGGTCGATCCGCAGGTTCACGGTCTTGCCGGTCGCCGCCGGGTCGGCCGGGTTGATCGGCTGGCCGGTCAGCGGATCGTAGCGGTAGGCCTCGGGCGGCGGCACATCGCCATAGCGCGGCGGCGCGGCCGTGCGCCCCTGGCTGGAGCTTGCCTGCCCCTGGCGCAGTACCTCGCGCACCTCGCGGCTGAACTGCTGGCCCACCTGTGATGCTTCTTCGCCAAATGTTTGGGCGCGCCGCCGCCATTCTTCGGCGTCGTGCGGGAACAGTGTGCCCGCCGGGGCTGCGCCCGCTTTTGGCATCACAATCCAGAGAATCGGGTAGATTACCAAGCCCAGCCCGCTGGTGAGCGTCACCAGCACGAAGATCAGGCGCACAATCACCGGGTCGATCGCAAAATATTCGGCCAGGCCACCACAGACGCCTGCGACGATGACTTCAGTGCGGCTGCGCATCAGTCGTGGCTGCATAACAAACCTCGCTTTCGGCCGCCGACATCGGCGGCCAGGGTATCTTCACATTCTGGCGATTGGACGGTAGCTGTTAATAAATTGTTGCGGCGCTGCGCCGCGCTATGATACCAGAACTTCCGCCAGACTCATGCATCAAGAACGGTGCCGCGCCGGGCGGCGCAGGTGCAGCGGCAGGCGCGCCACCCAGGCAATTGCGCGCTCGGCACGCCGGCCGGGGAACGCGCGCACGTCGTAGCCCAGCAGGCGCACCGCCAGATTCGTCGTGCTGTACATCAGCGTCACGATTGGCGCAAGCCCGAGCCAGACGGCCAGCGGGAACAGCAGCCACCAGCGCGCCAGCATCCACTGCGCCAGCGGGTCGAGCGCGGGGCGCGCGCGGCTGCCCCACCAGCCTGCCATCCCAAGCAGGCCGGCCAGCCAGCTCGCCAGCGCCATTGCGCCATTGTAGCTGTTGCGCAGCTGGGTGGCGAAAGAGCTAAGCGGCAGGCCGGCTGCCAGCGTGAACAGCACAATCAGCAGCACAAACACCAGCCCGCCGCCGGTCATGCCCAGCAGGATGAGCGGGACGTGCGGCAGGCGCAGGCGCATGGTCGTGCCAAGAAACAGCCCGGCCCCGCATGTCAGCACCAGCGGCACAGCGTAGGTCAGCCCGGTGAGCGCGGTAATGATAAAGCCCGCCACTATTGCGCTCAGGATGCCCACGCGCAAGCCGCGCCGCAGCACCAGCACCGCGAAAATAATCGCAATCCCCAGCCGCGCCAGAATATCGAAGATCGGCAGGTAGACCGCCACAAGCTGCGCCAGCACGGCCATGTCGGCCAGCAGCGCGCCCTCGGCTATTTCGATTGGGGTGAATGGGCGGGCCATACAATTTCTTTTTTGAGCACTCTGTTCCGCAATGCGTGCGGAACAGAGTGCTCAAACTTTATTTTGTGTGCATTTTCCGCGCGTAGACATGGTTTGTAGGTACTTTACAGTTTGTGATTAGGCGGCCAGCGTCCACTCAGGCATCAGATGCGCTGGTGAATGCTCCGTGCTGGCTGGTGGATAGCCTAATGCCACCAGCCAGTCAGTCGGCGCATCGCGCATCCCGCTCAGATGCAGCGGGCTCTGACCTTTATGCTTCCCACGAGTAAACACACGATGGTTGTGCCAAACTGCCAGCAACGCCAGCATACCGTTTGTCAGCCTTCGCCGCACCGCCAGATGTGGGCGCAGGATGCTATGCCACCGCTCCACCGCGCTCGAAACCTGCACCGCCTCCTGCCAGGCTGTCAGCAGCACTCGCGCCGCCGCACGCCAGTCCACTGGCACCGCCGCTATCACCTCCGCATCGGTCCACGCCAATTCCTTCCGCCTCAGCCAAGCCCATCCCAGCAGCGCTTGCCGCTCGGCTGCCAGCACTCCACTCAGCTCCTGCTGCACCTGCTGCACCTGGGCACCAAAACTCAGCAGCTTTGGCATTTGCCTCCGAATGCGGCGCGCCAGGCGCCCCAGTTCGGCCTGCTGCTCTCCCGCGCTGCTTTCTGCCAATTCGTCCAACAAGCTCAGCAGCGCGTCCAGTTCGTCTTGCCGCTCGGCCAAGCTCAGCAACCGCTTGCGCCCGACCACCACCACCGCCAGCAATCGATGCAACTCGTCGGTCAAATAGGCCAGCGCAGCGACACCATCGGTCGCTGCCGCCAATTCCTGGCTGTGGCTCTCAAGCGTGCGCTTGGTCGGCCGACCGCGCTGACGTGTCCCAAGCTCGAGGCAGGCAGCTTGGCGCTCAACTGCCGCTGTACGCGCGTGCATCTGGCTCAGGCGGCGCTGCAGGCGAGCCTGCACCAGCGAGCAGGCTTGGAACAGATGCCAGTGGTCGAGTTGCACCAGCACATCGGGCGTGACGTGCTGGCAGGCACTGTGCATGGGTGCGCCATCGTCCATCACAACCCGCTCCCATCGCAGGCCACGCTCCTGCAAGCTCCACAACAGCAAGGTCCAACTCTCGGTATCGACCGCCAGCGGTCCTTCAGAGGCCCAAACTGCGCCGCTGTGCACATCGACCACGTTCAGATAGGCGGCTCGACCGTGAGCGGGAAAGATTTCGTCGAGCGCCAAGGCGCGAGTGGAAGAAGGAAGGTGCGTGTGCATCCAGGTCAGAGCGCGCTGCTGAGCCTGGTGCAGGACTGCGACGATGGTGGGCAAACTGAGGCCCTGTCCGAGCAATTCCTGGGTCGCGGCTTGAATGCCACGCTGAGAGGCATGCGCGATCCACAGCGTCAGAATGTGGCGAGCGCTGGAGCGGGCAGGCGCGTGAGCAGACGGCGGCGAAAAAGGCAGCCGTGATGGCGCGTCGGGCGTGCTCGCGCCAAGCATACAAGGTCGGGCGCGAGACGTGATGTATGCGGCTGAGGCGTGTCACGATACCATACTCGCCTTGATGTGCCAGCAGCAGCGCTGCGGATTGTGCACGCATCTCGGGCGTGCTAGGATGTGTGCGACCCATTGGGTTCTCCCTAGTGATTGGTTGTGGTTGGCCCTTCAACCATACCACTAGGGAGTTTGTCTGTCAGCAGGCAGGGAAAGACTGTAAAGCTGGCTTGGTCTGCCTGAAACCATGTCGTAGCGCGGAAAATGCACACAACATGAATGCTGCCGCAGGCAAAATGGCACAGTATTGTACTGCGAAAAGCAGAATGTTTTTTTGGCGAAATACGAAAGACGAAGGACGAACGTGTTCGCCCTTCGTCTTTCGGCCTGTTTATTGAGGTTTTAGGGTAGTGAAAGGCATCGGTGCGCATCGCAAACCCTAACCCCTAACCCCCAACCCCTGCGCTGAAGGCGCACTTAGCCATTCGACTCGCTTGGCACGATCAGGCCGTAGTTGCCGTCCTCGCGGCGGTACAGCACGTTGATCTCGCTTGAGCTGGCATCGCGAAACACAAAGAAATCGTGGCCCAGCAGCTCCATCTGCTCAACCGCCTCGTCGCTGAACATGGGCTTGACCTGAAACTCCTTGGTGCGCACAATCCGCGGGTTGCGGGTGTCTTCGGCCACACCATTGGTTTCGGGCTGCGCCTCGATGATCTCGCCGCCCTGACGGCGCAGCTTGCCGCGCCGCCAGTGCTTGTCCTTGTAGCGCTGGATCTGGCGCTGGAGGTTGTCGGAAACAACGTCGATGGCGGTTGTGAGGTCGGAGGCGCGCTGCTCGGCGCGCAGCAGAATGCCGTGATCGCCCACCAGCGTCACCTGGGCGCGGTGGGTGTTATTATCGGTGCGGCGCTGCTCTTCAGCTACCTCCACCGTCACTTTGCTGATAGTGTCGAGGTAGCGTTCGAGCTTGCCCAGCTTCTCCTTGATGTAGGTCTGGTGGCGATCCGAGACTTTGCCAGTGCGGCTCTTGACGATCAACTCCATGGTGCTTTCCTTCCCAACCGGCCGGCGGGGAGCCAGCCGATACTGTGAGGTTGCAGCGGCGCCGTTGCCTGCTGAATGCACGAAGCCCCCAGCCGCGCAAATGCGACCGAGGGCCTGAAGCGACTAGCGAGAAGGAGCGATTACCCGCACGCAGTACCCACGATTGATGCAAACGCTGTGTGCCATACGTTCGCCTTTCTCTCGCGGCGGCTGCGGGTTGCCCTCGCCAGCCGCTCATGGTTTCATGCACCGCCATTGTACTATGCTGCGGGGCGACATGCAAGGCGAACTTGGTGGCGATACGCTAACCCGTGGTAGCGGCGGCCTGCTGCTCGAGCAGCGTGACGCAGGCGTAGAGCGCGTTGATATGCGGCGTTGGCACGCCCACCAGCCGCCCCAGCTCGGCCACTGCGCCCACCAGCGCGTCGATCTCGGTGCGGCGGCCAGCCTCGATATCTTGCAGCATCGAGGTTCGGTGCGCGCCAACGTCCACCGCCCCGGCAATGCGCTGCTCGATGCTGATGCCGAACTCGACGCCCAGTCGCTCGGCTACAGTTTGCGCCTCGGCCATTGCCGCCGCCGCCAGCGCGCGCACCGCCGGGTGCGCGCCAATCTGCTCAAGCGTGGCGCGAGTGAGCGCGCTGATCGGGTTGAAGGCCAAGTTGCCCCACAGCTTTACCCAGATCTCGTTGCGGATGCGATTGCGAATGGGCGCTTTCAGCCCGGCGCGGTTGAACATCTGCGCAATCTGTTCCAAGCGCGCCGTCTTTGCGCCATCGAGCTCGCCCAGCGAAAAGCGGTTACCCTCGATATGACGCACCACGCCCGGCCCGGCCAGCTCGGCGGCGGGGTAAACCACGCAGCCAATCACGCGCTCGGTTTCGATGTTCGCCAGCAGCGCGCCGCCCGGATCGACCGACTCGACCATCCGACCGTCGTAGGGACCGCCGTGGCGCTGGAAATACCACCACGGAATGCCATTCTGCATCGGCAGCACAACCGTGCCGTCGTGGTAAAGCGCGCGCATGGCGGTCGCGAGCGCGGGCAGGCTTTGCGCCTTCACCGCCGCGATCACGAGGTCGTGCGGGCCGGCGGCGGCCATGTCGCTGGTGGCAAGCGCGGGGTGGGCTATTTCACTGCTGCCGTCGGCATGGTCGAGGCGCAGGCCGTGCGCCTGAATGGCGGCGAGATGCGCGCCACGCGCAATCAGTGTCACGTGCTCGCCGGCCAGGGCCAGCCGCGCGCCCACGTAGCCGCCAATCGCGCCCGCCCCGACGATGCAGATCTTCATTCGTGCCCCTCTGACGGATCGAAGGAAAAGGCTTTACACTGCCACCGGCTCGTCGGCCAGCGTGCGGGCCGCCAGCGCCGCGCCAATAATGCCAGCCTCGTTCAGCAGCTGGGCGGGCACAACCGGCGTGCGCACGGTGAGCAAGGGCAGGAACTTCGCGTGCTTCTTGCTGATGCCGCCGCCAATAATAAACAGGTTTGGCGAGAAGAGCGCGTCCATGCGCTGCAACACTTCGTCGAAGCGGCCGGCCCACTGTTTCCAGTTGAGTTTCTTCTTCGAGCGCGTGCGATCCGAGGCGCGGTGCTCGGCTTCCTTGCCGCGAATGTCCATATGCCCGAGCTCGGTGTTGGGCACCAGCTTGCCGTCCACAAATAGCGCGCTGCCAATGCCCGTGCCAATGGTCAGCAGCATCACCACGCCCTTCACGCCGCGCCCCGCGCCATATTCCACCTCGGCCAGGCCAGCCGCGTCGGCGTCGTTCAGCACCACCGCCGGGCAATTGGTCGCCTTCTCGAACAGCTCGTCGGCGTTGGTGCCGATCCAGGCTTGATCGACATTGGCCGCGCTGTAGGCCACGCCATTCTTGATGATCGCCGGGAAGGTGCAGCCAACCGGCCCGTGCCAGTCGAAATGGCGCACCAGTTCGCCAACCACCTGCGCCACCGCATCCGGCGACGAGGGCTGTGGCGTGGGAATGCGATGGTAGGGGCTGATCAGCTCGCCCTGCGTGATGTCAACCGGCGCCCCTTTAATGCCCGACCCGCCAATGTCGATGCCGAAGATGATCATACGACCTCCGCGTCTTTGCGCTATGGCTCTTCCCAGCGAAAGAGCGTTCTTCCAGGGCTGTGTACAAGATGTGTACCAAGAAACCGAGCGGCGGCAGCCCGAACCCGGGTGCCGCCGCTCAAGCGTGGAGCTGCGTGTGGCTAGGCGCGCCCGTACACCGGGATGCTCGCGCCGCTGATGATGCGCGCGGCCGGGCCGGCCAGAAACACGATCACATCGGCAATTGCTTCGGGCTTGACCCAGCGCCCGTCGCCAGCGGTTGGGTCGTTTTTGCGGTTGCTCGGGGTGTCGATCGTGCTGGGCAGCACAAGGTTGGCTGTGATATTCTGGTCGCGCAGCTCGGCGGCCAGCGCCTCGGTGAGCTGCACCACGGCGCGTTTGGAAGCAGCGTAGGCGGCCAGGTTCTTGCCCGGCTGCGTGGCAGTGCGCGTGCCAACGTTGATGATCGCGCCGCCACCACGCGCCAGCATGTGCGGCACGGCGGCAGCGCACGAAAGCACCGCGGTTTTGAGGTTGGTGTCGAGCTGCTGCTGCCACAGCGACCAGGCGGTTTCGTGCACGGGCTTGCCGCCGCCAAAGCCGCCCGCCACGTTCACCAGAATGTCGATGCCGCCAAGCTGCTCGGCCGCGCCAGCATACGCCCGCGCCACTGCCGCTTCGTCGGCCAGGTCGAGCACATCCCCGCTGAGCGGCGCATCTGCGCCAAGGCCAAGCGACCCGCGCAGCGCGTCGAGGTCGCCGGCTTTGCGATGCGGCACGAACACTGCCGCGCCCGCCCCGATCAGCGCCGCAACGACAGCCGCACCCAGCCCGCCGGTTCCGCCCGTCACAATCGCGACCTTGCCGTCGAGTGCGCCCATAGCATTCTCCATAGTATTCAAGAATCAGAAGACAGGCATCAGAAACAACAATTCTGACTCCTGTCTCCTGCTTCTACGACATCGGCACCTGCGGGACGATCATGCCCGCGATGCGCGCGAAAATTTCCCGGATCGAGTGGCCGGTGATCGTCAGGCCATGATTTTTCAGGCCAATCACCGCGCGCGACGGATCGGGCGCCTGGCGCACCAGCTCGGCCACTTCGCTGGCCAGCTCGTAGGTGCCGCACGGGTAGTTCACCTGCGTGGAAGGGATCGGGTCGCGCCACCAGGCGTGGATGTGCACAATTGCGCCAACGCTCGGGTGCTCGCGATAGATCATAAAGTGCTCGATCGCATCGACCGAGACGCGGCGCGGCTCGATCGCGGGCGGCACGCTCAGGCGCATCGTCAGCGTCTCGGGCTCGTAGCCCGTCACCAGCAGAATATCGCGCCCAATCGTTTCGAGCTTGCTCTTATCCACGCCCGACGCCGACATCCAGAATTTCGACGCGTCGTGCGCGGCGCGCGCGCTCAGGTTGCCGTAGCTCAGGCCGCCGATGCCATACAGCCGCTTGACATGGCGCAGATCGCGCTCGTTCAGGAACTCGTGGATCGGGAAGGCGGCGGGCAGCAGGCCCATTGCGTCGAGCTGCGTGCCGGCCCAGCTAATCTGGCGCGTCTGCTCGTCGCCGTTCCACAGCGACTCGGGCAGATCGGGCACATAATCGTTGTTGATCACGAGGTGGCTGCATGCCAGCGGCTGGATGCGCTCGTAGATCTGTTCAAAAAACATTTCTTCGTCGCCAGTGTCGCGCACCACATAGTGGCCCTGCTCAATGGTGATAAAATGGCTTTCGAGCACGCCATCGATGCGCGTGTTGAACACCACCATATTCGACAGCGAGCGCACCAGTACGGGGTAGGCCGCCTTCATCACCTGGCGCTCATTGTTGGGCCCTTCGACGATGGTGGCGACAAAGGTGCCCTGCCCGCGCCGGTGCACCGGGCGCGGGCGGTCGATGTCGCACAGATTAAGCACCAGCCGCACCGGGCTGTCGGCCGCGCTGGCTTCGCCCTCGCCAGAGCGGAGCTGGTGCCCCTGCTGGGCCAGCACAGCCTGAAGCTGCGTGGCAAACCAGTGAACAAAAGGAGCGGTTGCGTCGCCGGCCGTGGTGAAGCTCAGGCGCTCGTCGGAACCAAGCGCGGGTTCCGCTAATGGTGACCAGGTTTCTTGGTGCATGGCACATACCTCGAGCGATGATTGATGGAAAACAGCAAGGCGGAAGCACGCCTTTGTGGATTTGGATGCGGCCACAGCATAGCGGGAAGCCGCGCTTCTGTCAAGTTTGGCGGCGGCTCTGCGAATGGCGATATTCCCTTTTGTAGTGAGACATGCGCGTTATGCGAGAGCTGCTGCGCATACACGTTTGTGCAACATTTTTCCTCGCTACATGAGTATAATAGATGCAACCCGCGAAACTTCAGCCGTGATGCACGTTTGGCTGGTGCCTGCCAGCCGAGGAATATAGAAGAAGGACACCATGCGTCATCGATTTTGGGCGGCGCTGCTGGTAGCTGCGCTGGCGCTCGCAGCGTGCGGTGGCACGACCACCACCACCACGACTACGGCGACGGTGCAGCGCGGCGACTTGACCCAGAGCGTGAGTGGCAGCGGCCAGATCAAACCGGCGCAGGATATCGACCTGAGCTTTGGCACCGCCGGCACGGTTGCGCAGGTGCTGGTGAAAGAAGGCGACACCGTGCAGCAGGGCGCGCGGCTGGCGGTGCTGGAAACCAGCGACCTCGATCAGCAGGTGCTGCAGGCCGAAGCTAACCTGAAAAGCGCGCAGGCATCGCTGCAAAGCCTGAACGACGGCCCGAAAGATACCGACCTGCGCAGCGCTGAGGCACAGCTTGCGGCCGCCCAGGTGCAGCTCGATCAGGCGCTGAAAGGCAATGCGCGTGGTACCGACGTTGCCAGCGCGCAGGCGCAGCTCCGAGCCGCCCAGGCCGATCTGGCCGCGCTGAAAAACCCCACCGCCGCCGACCTGAGCGCGGCGCAGCTTCGGCTGACGCAGGCGCAATCCAGCCTGCAAAGCACGCGCGACAACGACTCGGCCGCCAAAACGCGCGCCGAGGGCGACCTGAGCAAGGCCGTCGATGCGCTGACGCAAGCGCAATCGCGCTATTCCAGCGCGCTGCAAAACTGGCAGTATGTGCAGGACACCGGCAACGACCCGGTGCAACCCACGCGCACCAACGCGCAGGGCAAGGCCGTGGCGAACACCCTGAACGACGCCCAGCGCCGCCAGTATTACGATACCTTTGTGCAGGCCGAGGCATCGCTTCATAGCGCGGAAGAAGCCGTGCGCCAGGCGCAGGTGGCTTTCGACAATGCCCGCCAGAAAGAAGTCGCCGACATTCCGCTGGCCGAGGCGCAGGTGGCCGATGCCCAGCGCCAGCTCGACGCGCTGACCAGCCCCACGCCGCAAAAGCTCGCCGCCGCCGAGGCAAAAGTGGCCCAGGCGCGCGCGCAGCTCACGCAGCTGCTGGGCGGCACCAAAAACGACGCCGCGATTGCGCAATCGACGCTTGAGCAGCGCCAGGCCGCGCTCGACGCGCTGAAAGCGCCGCCCACTGAGGCGAACCTCGCCCAGGCTGAAGCGAACGTGGCGCAAGCCGCTGCCAGCCTGGCCAAAGCGCGCCTGAGCCGCCAGCACGCCGAGCTGAGCGCGCCCTTCGCCGGCACAATCGCCACGGTGACTATCAAGCCCGGCGACACGGCCGGCAGTGGTGCCAGCGCCGCAATTTCACTGGTGGATGACTCGGCCTTTCATGTGGATGTGAGCATCAGCGAGGCCGACCTGGGCAAGCTCAAAGTCGGCCAGGCCGCCGAGGTCGAGCTGGATGCGCTGCCCGGCCAGCGGCTGGAAGGCACGCTCGACTATATCGCGCCGACCGGCACCACCGAGCAGAATGTCACGACCTACCTGACGCGGGTGACGCTTAAGCCCACCGAGCAGCTGCTGCGCGTGGGCCTGAGCGCGGCCGTGTCGATCATCATCGACAAGCGTGCGAACGTCATTCTGGTGCCGAGCGGCGCGGTGCGCGAAACCGACAGCGGCCCGCAGGTGCAGGTCAAGCGTGGCAACGACACGGCGCTCGTGCCGGTGAAGATCGGCCTGATTGGCGACAGCGACACCGAAGTGATTTCGGGCTTGAATGAAGGCGACGAGGTCATTCTGCCCGGGCCGCGCCAGCGTACCGGCGGATTTGGGCCGGGCGGCTAGATGCTGTCGCTGTGATCGTTCGCCCGGCAAACGTTGGAGAATTTCATGCAAAAAGCTGAACATATTCCGGCAGTGGCCGCCCCACGGCGCGGCTTTCGGCTTGTGTCGGGCAGCAGCCTGTGGGAAAGCCTGCGCATCGCGCTGACCAGCCTGCGCGCCAACAAGCTGCGCACGGTGCTGACCATGCTTGGCATCATTATTGGCGTGGCCTCAGTCGTGGCACTGCTTGCAATTGGTAATGGCGCGCAGGCCGCGATCACCAGCCAGATCGCCAGCATTGGCAGCAACATCCTGACGGTCTTTCCCGGTCGGCAGCGCGGCCCCGGGCCGGGCGCGCCCGCCCAATCGCTGACCCTGGCCGACGCCGATGCAATGATGAAGCCCGGTGTGCTGCGCGGCGTGGTGGCAATTGCGCCCTCGTTCCAGGGCTCGGCGCAGATTGTGGCTGGCGCGAACAACACCCAGTCGAATGTGGTAGGCATTACGCCCAGCTACTTCACGGTGCGCAACCTCACGCTTACGCGCGGCGACTTTATTAGCGACGCGCAGGTGCGCGGCCAGCGCTCGGTGACGGTGATCGGCAGCAATGTCGCGGAAGACCTGTTTGGGCTGGCGAACCCGGTTGGGCGCACACTGCGTATCAAGGGCCAAACCTTCCAGATCATTGGCGTGCTCGAATCCAAGGGCGGCGGCGGCTTCGGCTCGATCGACGACCAGCTGTTTGTGCCAATTGGCGTGGCCCAGCAAAAGCTGTTTGGCGCGCGCAGCGCCGACAACGCCAGCCCGCGCATCTCGAATATCAGCCTGCAAGTCGATACCGCCGACCAGATGACGGCAGTTTCCGACCAGATCGCGCGCGTGCTGCGTCAGCGCCACCGGCTCAAAGCCGACGGCACGGAAGATGATTTCACCGTCTTCAATCAGGCCGACGTGCTGTCGTCGCTAAACCAGATCACCTCGGTGCTGACGGCCTTTCTTGGCTCGATTGCCGGCATCTCGCTGCTGGTGGGCGGCATTGGCGTGATGAATATTATGCTGGTGAGCGTCACCGAGCGCACCAAGGAAATTGGCCTGCGCAAGGCGGTGGGCGCGCGCCGCCGCGATATTCTGCAGCAGTTCCTAATCGAGGCGCTGGTGGTGAGCCTGATGGGTGGCATCGTTGGCCTGCTGATCGGCGTCAGTATCTCGTTTGCGGTGGGCCTCACCGGCTTAATCACGCCGGTGGTGACGCCCGGAGCGATGCTGCTGGCGCTGGGCTTTTCGATGGCGGTGGGCCTGTTCTTTGGCATCTACCCGGCGCGGCGGGCGGCGCGTCTGCGCCCGATCGAGGCGCTGCGCTATGAGTGAGGCCCATGCTATACTTGGGCAGCGCCATACAACAAGGAGAGAGACGCTATGTCATTCGCTGGGTTGAGCCAGCAGCCGCTGGTTATAATAATTATCGGCCTTCTACTGATTGTGCTTGTGTTTCGCATCATCAAGGGTACTATCCGCCTGGTGCTGACGCTGGGCGTGATAGCGGTCGTGGCGTATCTGGTGCTCAACGCACTGCGGTAGCACATTTCTATGATGTGAGAAGCTCGAAAATCGAGGATATCCACAGATTACGCAGATTACGCAGATGAAGAACGCTTAAATCACAATCTGCTGCATCTGCGTAATCTGTGGATTATTTTACTCTGGTGTCGTGCTATGGGAGAAAATATGCCGCTGATCGATATTCAAAACGTCGCGAAAGTCTACAAAATGGGCGATGTCGAAGTACACGCCCTGCGCGGCGTGTCGCTGACGATTGAGGAAGGCGAGATGGTGGCGATTATGGGGCCGTCGGGCAGCGGCAAGAGCACCCTGATGAATATCATGGGCTGCCTCGATCAGCCGTCCAGCGGCACCTACCTGCTCGACGATGTGGATGTTGGCAGCCTGAACGACGACCAGCTCGCCGCGATTCGCAATCGCAAGGTCGGCTTTGTGTTCCAGCAGTACATGCTGCTGCAGCGCACCGACGCCCTGCGCAATGTTGAGATGCCGCTGCTCTACGGCGATGGCCGCGACCGCGCCGCACGCGCGCGCGCCGCGCTGGAGGCGGTGGGCATGGGCGAACGTCTGCACCACAAGCCCAACGAGCTTTCTGGCGGCCAGCAGCAGCGCGTCGCAATCGCCCGCGCGCTGGTGACCAACCCGCGCATTATCATGGCCGACGAGCCGACCGGCGCGCTTGACACCACGACCGGCGAAGAAATTATGGGCATCTTCGAGCGCCTGAACCGCGAGCAGGGCATGACGATCATTCTGGTGACGCACGAGCCCGACATCGCCGCGCACGCCCGCCGCGTCATTCACGTGCGCGACGGCGTGATTGCCGAAGACGCGCCGCACGCCGCGCCCGTCGCGGGGTGACAGGGTGAGCAAGTAGTTTTGAGTGCTGAATGTTGAATGTTGAGTTTTGCTGAACTTGCAGCTCAAAAGAGGGTCTGGGGCTGGGGATTAGGCTTGCAACCTGCGAACCTGCAACGTTCCAACTTTCAACCTGCAGACCCGTAACCCTCTGTGCCTCCGTGGTGAAATATTCGGTCGGCAGCTGGCTGTATCTTGCAGCCGGCAACCTGCAACTCGAAAACCTTTGCGCCCTTTGCGTTCTTTGTGGTTGAATAGAATGCCTGCCACTTGTCATTTGCCGCAATCGTCAATCGCAAATCGGCAATCGTAAATCCCTTGTCCTTTATGCTATAATCCCCGCATTCTTCCAGCCCGCCCAGCGGAGATTTCCCAATGATCGCATCAATTCGCGGCACGCTGCTGTTTGTGAGCGTGGATCACGCCGTCGTTGAGACGGGCGGCGTGGGCTTTCAGATCTTTGCGCCGCGCAATGTGCTGGGCAGCCTGGGCGAGATCGGCAGCGAGGTGCGCTTCTACACATACCTGCACATCCGCGAAGACCTGCTGGCCCTCTATGGTTTCGCATCCACCGACCAGCGCCACCTGTTCGAGACGCTTTTGGGCGTCAGCGGCATTGGCCCAAAAGTCGCGCTGAGCTTGCTTTCCTCCTCCTCTTCCGACGAGCTGCGTGCTGCGATTGCCGGCGGCGACACCGCCCGCCTTTCGCGCGTGCCCGGCATTGGCAAGAAAACCGCCGAGCGCCTGGTGCTGGAGCTGCGCGGCAAGCTCGAAGTCAAGGGCGGCGCGCCGATTGTGGGCGCAACCCCGGCGGTCATGGCCGCCAACGCCGAGCTGGCCGAAATGCTGGTGAGCCTGGGCTTCAGCGCCGCCGAAGCGAATGCCGCCATCGCCGCCCTGCCCGCCGACGCCCCGCCCGCCGTGGAAGATCGCCTGCGGCTCGCGCTGCGCTATTTTGGTGGCGCATAGCTGCACTCGCCTGACAACCCAAAGCCGCGCCGGTCTTTCTGAAGCCATTTCGCAATAAAGAGTGTCTTGCATTACGAGCAGGCGTGGTATATACTGCCCGCGTACGCATCTCGGTGTACCACACAAGCGCATTGCAGAAAAAGGAGACCGGCATGGCGAACTCAGAAGCGCGCCGCGTATCAACTGGCTGGCTTTCGCGCAGCGCCGACGGCCCGCGCGACACAAGGCCGCTGTTTGTGCAGCTGCCGCTCCTGTGGAAGGCGATGATTCTGACGTCATTCCTGATCAATTTGATCCTGATCGGCGTGATCGTCGGCGGGCTCTTTTTTGTGTGGAAGTGGCAGCCCGAGCTGGGCAATACACTGCTGAACGCGCAGGGCTTTGCGCGCGGCAATGTCGCCGAGCTGCGTGATGTGGTGCAGCAGCTGCAGGCCGCGCATATCAAAACCACCATCCCGCTCGACCAGCAATTGCCGCTGAAGGGCAAGGGCGTGGTCGTGCCAGTCGATCAGCAGACGCAGGTGACGCTCACGAGCGATGTGCCGCTGAACCTGGCCGGTGCGGATATCGACCTGGGGGCGGGCAACCGCCTGCGCGCGCAGAATATCAGCCTGGTGCTGCCGGCCGGCACGCCGCTGAATATTGCGCTGAAGATGGATATTCCACTCGATAATGTCACGATTCCCATTCGGCTGGATGTGCCAGTCGATATTGCGATGGCCGACACCGAGCTGGCCCCGCAGTTCAAGCGCCTGGGCAACGTGGTCGATCGGTTGGTCTACCCAGTGCGCGATGTCGTTGACCTGCCTGATGTTGACAAGCCCGCGCCGCCGCAAGTTCCAAAATAGGGCGTGACAGAGCCGTAAATGCGCGAACGTTCGGGGGTGGCACTGCCGCCCCCGAACTTTTTTTGTAGCGAAGTGCAGAAGGATTAGCCACAGAGTACACCGAGAACACTGAGTTTGAGTTCCATACTCAGCGGCAGTTCGGCTGAGTTCACGACGAAGCTTCTGTGCAACCATTTTATCCTGCGCGGTGTATGCTGAATTGATGGGAGAGAGGAACGTTAGGGAGCAAAAACCTGCTGACTCCTGACTCCTGGCCCCTGACTCCTGCGCTATAATGCGGGCCTTGCCACCATGACAGGGAGAAACGATCATGCAGAAACTCATTCTCTGGGATATTGACGGCACGCTGCTGTATAGCGGCGGCGTGGCCGGCGAGGCCATGCGCGCCGCAATGGGCCGCGTGTATGGCCGCGAATCGACCGAGCAGCGCCATTCCTACGCCGGCAAAACCGACCGCCAGATCCTGCTCGAAACCTTTGCCGACCTGGGCGACGACGCGGTAAATGCATCGGTTGATCGTTTCACCGAGGCATATATCGACGAGCTAAGCACGCGCCGCGACGAATTTCTGGCGCGCTGCCGGGTGCTGCCGGGCGTGCTCGAGGCGCTGGAGCGCGTGGCCGCAACCGGCGCGGTGCAGTCGGTGCTCACCGGCAACTTGCAGCCAATCGCGAAGATCAAGCTTGACCTGATGGGCCTCTCAGACAAACTCGACCTGAGCGTGGGCGCATATGGCAGCGACCATCACCGCCGCGCCGAGCTGGTGCCGTTTGCGGTGCAGCGCGCCGCCCAGCGCTATGGTCACACGTTCACGGGCGGCAATGTCGTAGTGGTTGGCGACACGCCCAACGACATCGATTGCGGGCGCGTGGCCGGCGCGCGCACGCTGGCCGTCGCCACCGGCCCGTTCAGCGTCGACGACCTGCGCACGCACGCGCCTGACGCTGTGCTGCCCGATCTGACCGACACCGACGCGGTGATGGCGGTGCTTTTTCCCGAACTATAAGAGTTCATAAAGAAATCACTGCCTCAGCGCCGCATCCTGAGTAAGCCGTAAGGCTGTATCGAAGGGTGCGGCTGGCCAGCGTATTCTTTTATGAACCCTAAACTGAGCGCAAGCTGATAGTACGCAGCAATACGTTAGGCGCTTCTTCACCATACGTTCAGCATACGGCCATTCTGCTGAAGCAAACACAGGCATACAATCGTCTCAGTAGCATTGGGATTGAAAGGAGATGCTATGAGACTACCTGGCTTTGGGGCGCGCGCTGCCGCCGCCCTGGCCGCGCTCACGCTGGCGGCGCAGTCTGCCCATGCTGCGCCGTTCGACGGGCGGCGCGGCGAGTTTGCCGATGCCGCGTTTCGCAGCGTGTGGGCGCGCACCGACGACGCGAGCGTGCGCGGCGGGCGCAGCTGGTACTGGGGCCCGCAGCCCTGGTTCGACTACGCCGAGTTCTACCGCGAGGGCGTGAACGGCCTGCGCACCGTGCAGTATTTCGACAAAGCGCGCATGGAGATCAACAACCCGAACGAGCGCAGCGTGCAGGGCGGCGCAACCAACGGCCTGCTGGTGGTCGAGCTGGTGTCGGGCCACCTGAAGAAGGGCAACGACCCCGCCGATTTCGAAACGCGCCCGCCCGCAGCCGTGCCGGTGGCTGGCAACCCCGCTGCCGACAACCCGAACGGCCCGACCTACGCCGCCTTCGCGAATATCGCCACCTACGACAACAACGGCTACCGCGACGCCAGCCGCCTGGGCCAGCCCGTCAGCGCCTCGCTCGACAGCGCGGCAAACATTGCCTTCCGGCAAGACCTGGCCGGCGCGCACCCCGAGACGGCGATTGCGCAGTACAACAGCAACACCGGGCACAACATTCCGCAGATCTTCTGGAACTTCATGAATCAGTCGGGGACGGTGCTGGAGGGCGGGGTGGCGCGCACGCGCCCGCTGGCCGACTGGCTGTTCGCCATGGGCCTGCCAATCAGCGACGCCTACTGGGTGCGCGCCAAAATCGGCGGGGCTGAGAAAGACGTGCTGGTGCAGCTGTTCGAGCGGCGCGTGCTGACCTACGTGCCCGACAACCCGGCTGGCTTTCAGGTGGAAATGGGCAATGTCGGCCAGCACTACTTCCAGTGGCGCTACCCAAACCTCGGCCAGCCCTGGGCCGCCAGCGACCCGCAGCCGCCGCTGATCTTCAGCTCGAATTTCTCGAACCGCCAGTATTACGAGCTGTTCGCCTACCAGCCGGGCGGCAACATCCAGCTGACCGGCAACCCCATCCACCCGGCGACAATCCCCGGCACGAACAGCACCGCCTACTCGTTCCGCCGCAGCTTCGAGCCGACGCGCCAGTGCCTGCTGTACGACTCGCCGGTGATTGGCGGGCAGGTTCGCAAAATGTACCAGCTGCCGATACTGAGTTCGGGCTCGAACGGGGAGGGGCTGAATACCTGCCAGCCAATGGAGCTTGCCTACCCCGAGCCGTCGATCAACGCGCCGCCGGATATTGCCGCCCAGCCGGGCAACGACACCAGCCCAAGCCTTGCGCCCGACGGCACGAAGCTGGCGTTCATCTCCGACCGTTTTAGCGTGGCCGAGCTGTTTCTTGCGCCGGTTGGCGGCACGGCCGCCACGCGCCTGACGGACGACCGCTGCGTGAGCGCGCACCCCGGCTGGAGCCCTGACGGTCGCACGCTGTTCTGGGAGCGGCAGTGCAGCGGCAGCCACGCCACCCTGATGCGCGGCGACCTGCGCTATGCCGACGACGGCAGCACCAGCCTGCGCGCCGCTCTGGTGAACGTGCGCGAGCTGACCGACCCTGCGGCAGATAATCGCTTCCCACGCGTTGCGCCGGGCGGGCGGGCGATAGCCTTCACGTCGTATCGCGATGGCAATGCGGAAATTTACACCATGGACACGAATGGCGGGGCGGTGCGGCGGCTAACGAGCAACGCTGCCGAGGATGAAGCGCCGACCTGGAATGCCAATGGCAGCCAGATCGCTTTTGCCAGCAATCGCGACGGCGACTACGACATTTTCATCATGAATGCCGACGGCAGCGGGCAGGCCCCGCTCACGGGCGGCAGCGCCGACGACCGCTGGCCCTCGTGGGCGCAGTAGGGAGAAAAGAAGCCAAGAGTCAGAAGTCAGGAGTCAGGAAGCTAAAACTTCTGACTCCTGACTTCTGACTTCTGACCCCTGCGTCATTATTCTGCGGTGCGCAGCTCGGCCACCAGGCGCGCGCCGCCCACAACCTGATCGATGCACAGGCTGCCGCCCAGCAGCTCCAGCGTGC
Source organism: Kouleothrix sp. 19917 (assembly GCF_057073505.1). NCBI lineage: Bacteria > Bacillati > Chloroflexota > Chloroflexia > Chloroflexales > Roseiflexaceae > Kouleothrix > Kouleothrix sp. 19917. Next base: position 4,154,510 of record NZ_CP097099.1, on the reverse strand, counting down.
GGCGGCTCAGTTCCAGCCCGAGCCGCGCCAGCGCGCTGCCACGCCAGATCTCGTCGCCGGGCTGCGCGAGCGTGAACAGGCCGGCCTGCGTGGTTGCGCCAAGCGCAACTCCTGGCAGATCCAGCGTCAGGGTCAGCGTGTCGGCGGTGGGGTAGGCGGCGAAGCGCAGCACCTGCGCTGGTGCCATTTCCAGGCCAAAGATCAGCATGCCGGCCACAGCGCGCCGCAGCCACTGCGGGTCGGCCCAGACGGCGGGCAGCGCGGTGCTGGACACATCGGCCAGGAGTTGCCCGCTGGTGATGAGCTCTTCAAAGGGCAGCAGCGCTTCTTGCAGGCAGGGCGCGGATCGTACCGCGCCGCAGTGCAATTCGATCTCGCCGGTTTCGATTCGCGCCAGGTCGAGCATGCCATCCACCAGGCGCAGCAGCCGGTAGGTATTGCGGTGGATGGCACCCAACGCTTCGTGCTGCTCTTCGCTGGCAACTGGCCCCAGCACCCCTTCTTCATACAGCTCGGTGAAGCCCAGAATCACCGTGATTGGCGTGCGAAACTCGTGGCTGATTGTGTCGAGGATGGCGGCGCGCGTGCGGGCGGCGCGGCTGGCTTCGTCGTGCAGCAGGGTTTGCACCAGGCTGATGCGCGCCAGCCCGGCCAGCACCTCGGTGGCGGGCTGCGCCGCCGCGTCTACCACGCTGGGCGGGCCGGCCACCAGCAGCGCGCCAACCAGGCCCTCGGGCGTGCGCAGTGGCACAAGCGCGGCGGCAGAAGCCCCGGTGCTTGCCAGCAGCGCGTGGGCCGGCGCGAATTGCGGCTCGGATTGGGCGTCTGCGCTGAGCAGCGGCGCGCCGATTGCTTCCAGGCCGGGCCAGAGCAGGCGCTGGCCAACCCATTCGCTGGCCTGCGGGCCGTGCGCCGCGCGAATCTGCAGCTCGGCGGTGGCTGCGTCGTAGCTGGCGATCAGCACCAGGGATGCGTTCAGCAGCGCGCCGCCGCGCCCAGCCAGCTCGGGCAGCTGCGCGGGGTCGCCGCTCACCGCCACCAGCTCGGCAATGCGCTGGGCATCGAGTGTGATCGCGGCGGCAGGTGGCTCTTGCCCGGTGGACGATGTGAGTGCGCCCAGTTCACGCATATGCATTGTGGCGTAGGCCGGCGCGGGTGCTGCCGACAATTTGCCTGACATCAGGGTAAAACTTGCCAGAATGAGCAGGCTTGCCAGCGCCAGATTGGCGAGAAGCAGCTGGGTGGCCATAGCAGGCAGAACAAGTGCGCACGCCAGCGCGCCGACGAGGAGAGCCAGGATCGCCCACAAAGGCCATGCGACGGCCCGAACGCGCGGCATGAGCGCCAGCCGCTGGCAAAGACGATGCTTCATACACACACCCCTGAATATAGCCATTCCGGGTCGCTGGCGGCTGCGTTGAGCGGGCAGGGCGCCACCAGATTCCAGAGAAAAGGACAGGCAGTCTAGCACTAAAAGTCACATCCGAATAGCCATGGTAGATGACAGCACGATGACTCTCGCCCATGAATTTTGCCATGCAAAATATCGCATGGGTTAACATAAACGCTATTCCGCAGGCTTTTTTGCGTTTCTCTGGCAAACTGCCGACGTTGCAGCCAGGCGCATGTTGCGCTATCATCCGCCGCTGCACCGTCGAAGAGCAGGAGAAACACCGTGCGACTTATTCAGGTGGGAATGGGCGGCTGGGGCCGCGATTGGGCGCGTATGATGGCGCGCAACCCCGATGTGGCCACGCCGGTGGCGTATGTTGATGTCCAGCCGGCCATGCTCGAGGCGCTTCAGCAGAACAACGGCGTTGCGCCCAAGCTGTGCTTCCCCACGCTCGACGCGGCGCTGGCCGCCACCGACGCCGAGGCCGTGCTGGTGACGACGGCGCTGCCGGGCCATGTGCCGGTGGCGCGCGCCGCGCTGGCAGCCGGCAAGCATGTGCTGGTCGAAAAACCCTTCGCGCCTTCGGTGGCCGAGGCGCAGGAATTGGTAGACTTTGCGGCGGCGCAGGGCCGTGTGCTGATGGTCAGCCAGAACTACCGCTTCTACCCTGCCGTGCAGGCCGTTGCCGCGCTGGTTCGCGCGGAGGCGCTTGGGCCAGTGGGCGCGGTGCACATCCAGTTTCGCAAGTACGCGAACACGCAGCCGCCCGGCAACCATCGCCACTACACGCTGGCGCACCCGCTGCTGATGGACATGTCGATCCACCACTTCGACATGATGCGCTTTGTGCTGAACCAGGAGCCGGCCACCGTGAGCTGCCACGCCTGGAACCCATCGTGGAGCCATTTCGTCGAGCCGGCCGCCGCTTCGGCCACAATTGTGTTCGACGGCGGCGCGGTGGTGGATTACCAGGGCAGCTGGGTGAGCACTGGCACGCCCACCATCTGGGGCGGCGCGTGGGAGATCGAGTGCGCCGAGGGCGTGATTGCCTGGACCGGCCGCAACGACGACTCGACCGACGCCGACGCGGTGACGATTCGGCGGCGTGGCAAGCGCGCCCGTGGCCTGAAGCTGCCGGCCATGCCGTGCTGGGATCGCGCGGGTTCGCTGGCGGCCTTTGCCGCCGCCATCCGCGACGGAGCCGAGCCGCCCGCCAGTGGCCGCGATAACCTGGGCAGCCTGCGGCTCATGTTCGCCACCATCGCCGCCGCCGAAACCGGCCAGGCGCAGCACATTGCGGGATAATGGGAATGGGAGATAGGGGTTGGGAAAAGGAATGCGTCTGCGAATGCTGACTCCTGACTCCTGACTCCTGACCCCTGTCTCCTGCGCAGATCACCGGGCGGCGCGGCGCGCTGCCTATTCGGAAGGGAGAAATTTTCGTGGAACATTCGCGCCCGGCCCGCCGCCAGCACGTCACAATCGCGGGCAACATTGGCGTTGGCAAAAGCACCCTGGTGGGCATTCTGGCAGAAGAATTTGGCTGGCAGCCCTGCTACGAGCTGGTGGCCGATCACCCCTACCTCGACGACTACTACGCCGACCGCGAGCGCTGGGGCTTTCACTCGCAGATCTGGTTTCTTTCGCAGCGCTACGAGCAGCACCTCGAAATTGCCGACACTCCCATTGCGGTGTGCCAGGATCGCAGCATTTACGAAGATTACGAGGTGTTTGTGAAGGGCCTGCTGGAGCAGGGCATCTTCTCGCACCGCGATTTCCGCACCTACCGGCGGCTGTTTCAATCGCTGACGCGCAGCATCACCCCGCCGACGCTGCTGGTCTACCTTCACGCCAGCGTGCCAACGCTGCTGGCGCGCATCAACGGCCGCTCGCGGCCCTACGAGCAGGCCATCCCCGCCGCCTACCTCGAACAGCTCAACCGCCGCTACGAAGAATGGCTGCGCCGCTTCGAGCTGTGCCCGGTGCTGTCGATTGAAACCGACCAGCTTGATTTTGCGCACGACGTAGCGGCGCGCCGCGAGATTGTCGAGATGATCAGCCAGGCGGCGGGCGTGCGTGGGATGAAGCAAGAGCGGATGATGCCGTAAACGGGGCGCGGCGAATACAAATCTGGGCGAACAATTACGAGGTACGCACTACGCATTACGCTCTACAAAGCCATAGTGCGTAGTGCGTACTTCTTGCCAGAGTTTGGCACAAGAAAGAGCGCACCCGTGCAGGCGCGCTCTTTCTTGTGCTTGCGGAAAGGCGCTACAGCCCCAGCGCGCTGCGCAGCCGCCCGAAGAAGCCTTCGTCCTGCTGGCCGCCGATCTGCTCGGGCTCCATGGTGCGCTCAAGCTCCTGGAACAGGCGGCGCTGCTGTTCGTTCAGGCGCGTTGGCACCACCACCCGCGCCACAACGATCTGGTCGCCGCGGCCATTGCCGCGCAGGAAGGGAACGCCCTTCTTGGCAATGCGGAAGGTCGCGCCGTTCTGCGTGCCGGGCGGCACCCGCAGCCGCTCCTCGCCATCAACCGTAGGAACATCCAGATCGGCGCCGAGCGCGGCCTGCGCGATATTCAGCGGCAGCTCCAGCAGGATGTCGTTGCCCTCGCGCACGAAGAACTCGTGCGGCTGGACATCGAGCGCCACATACAGGTTGCCGTGCGGGCCGCCGCGCGGGCCGGCCTCGCCCTCGCCAGTGATGCGAATCTGCGACGCGCCATCGACGCCGGCCGGCACCTTCACCTTGAGCGAGCGCGGCTGGCGAATGCGCCCGTCGCCACGGCACTCCTTGCAGGGGATGGCGATCACCGTGCCTTCGCCGCGACACTGGTCGCAGGTCATTACCGTCACCATGTTGAAGATCGGGGCGCGCTGGCGCACCTCGCCCAGGCCGCCGCACTTTGGGCAGCGCACCGGCTCGGTGCCGGGCTCGGCGCCGCTGCCGTGGCAGGTTGGGCAGCCTTCCAGCCGCCGAAACTCGATCTCTTTTTCCACGCCGAAAATCGCTTCTTCAAAGCTGATCGGCATGGTGTAGCGCAAATCGGCACCGCGCTGCGGGCCGCGCTGGCCCTGGCGCTGGCCGGCCGCCCCGCCGAAAAATGCCTCGAAGATGCTGCCAAAGGCGTCGGCCCCACCGCCGCTGAACGGGTCGAAACCCGGCTGGCCGCTCATGCCGCTGTGCCCGAAACGGTCGTACATCGCGCGCTTCTCAGGATCCGAGAGCACCTCGTTGGCCTCGTTGATCTCTTTGAACATCGCGTCGGCGCCGGCTTCGCGGTTGATGTCGGGGTGATACTGCCGGGCCAGTCGGCGAAATGCCTTTTTGATCTCGTCTTGCGAGGCTCCCCGCGCTACACCCAGGACCTCGTAGTAGTCACGCTTTGCCGCCATATATTCCTCAGTGTTGAGTTTTGAGTTTGAGTTTTGAGGTATGAGCGACCAAAGTCGGTAACTCATACCTCAGCACTTAAAACTCAAAACTAATCGGTTTTGTATTCGCCCTCGACCACGTCCTCATCATCCGGAGATGCGCTGCCGTCGTCGCTGTTCTGGTACATCGCCTGGCCCACCTGCTGCAGCGCAACATTCAGCTCGGCGATGCGATTCTGCATCTCTGTGACGTCGTCATTCTCAAGCCTGTTGCGCAGCGCGCGAACTTTATCCTCGACATCGGTGCGCAGCGCGCCATCGACCTTGTCGCCCGCGTCGCGCAGGGTTTTCTCGGCCGTGTAGATCAGGCTGTCCGCCTGGTTGCGCGCGCCAATCAGCTCGCGGCGGCGCTTGTCGTCCTCGGCGTGGGCCTCGGCGTCCTGCACCATCTGCGAGATCTCGTCATCGCTCAGGCCCGACGACGCGGTGATCGTGATGTGCTGCTCCTTGCCGGTGGCCTTGTCTTTGGCATGCACGTTCAGAATGCCGTTGGCGTCGATGTCGAAGGTAACCTCGATCTGGGGCACACCGCGCGGCGCGGGCGGGATGCCGTCGAGCACGAACTTGCTGAGCGACTTGTTCAGCCGTGCCTCGGCGCGCTCGCCCTGCAGCACATGCACCTCGACGCTGTGCTGGCTGTCGCTGGCGGTTGAGAAGACCTGGCTCTTGCGCGTGGGAATGGTCGTGTTGCGCTCAATCAGCGGCGTCATCACGCCGCCCAGCGTCTCGATGCCCAGCGTCAGCGGCGTGACATCAAGCAGCAGCACGTCCTTCACGTCGCCGGCCAGCACGCCGGCCTGAATGGCCGCGCCAATCGCCACAACCTCGTCGGGGTTCACGCCCTTGTGCGGGTCGCGGTTGAAGTACTTGCGCACGGCTTCCTGCACCGCCGGCATGCGCGTCTGCCCGCCCACCAGAATGACTTCGTCGATGTCGTTCGGGCGCAGTCCGGCGTCGGCCAGGGCCTGCTTCACCGGCGCAATCGTCCGGTCGATCAGGTCGCCGGTGAGCTGTTCGAGCTTGGCGCGCGTCAGGTTGATGTTCAGGTGGCGCGGGCCGCTCGAGTCGGCGGTGATGAACGGCAGGTTGACCTCGGTCTGCAGCACGGTCGAAAGCTCCATCTTGGCTTTCTCACCAGCCTCTTTCAGGCGCTGCAGCGCGGTGCGGTCGCTGCGCAGGTCGATCCCGGTTTCGCGCTTGAACTCGCTCGCCAGCCAGTCGATGATCCGCTGGTCGAAGTCGTCGCCGCCGAGGTGGGTGTCGCCATTGGTAGCTTTGACCTCGAACACGCCATCGCCCAGCTCAAGGATCGAAATGTCGAAGGTGCCGCCGCCCAGGTCGTAGACGGCGATCGTCTCGTCTTTGCCCTGCTTGTCGAGGCCGTAGGCCAGCGCCGAGGCGGTTGGCTCGTTGATGATGCGCAGCACTTCCAGCCCGGCGATCTTGCCCGCGTCCTTGGTGGCCTGGCGCTGGGTGTCGTTGAAGTAGGCCGGCACGGTGATCACGGCCTGCGTGACGGTTTCGCCCAGGTAGGCTTCGGCGTCGGCCTTGAGCTTCTGCAGCACCATGGCCGAAACTTCCTGCGGCGAGTGCTCGTTGCCGCTGAGCAGCACGCGCACGTCGCCATTCGGCGCGCTGGCGAGCTTGTAGGGAATCAGGTCGCGGTCGCGCTGGACGACCGGGTCGTTCAGCTTGCGGCCCATGAAACGCTTCACCGAGAAGATCGTGTTCTCGGGGTTGGTGACGGCCTGGCGCTTGGCAACCTGGCCAACCAGCCGCTCACCCGATTTATTGACCGACACCACCGACGGCGTCAGGCGGTTGCCCTCGGCGTTCGAGATCACAACTGGCTCGCCGCCTTCCATCACCGCGACCACCGAGTTCGTCGTTCCGAGGTCGATGCCGATTACTTTGCCCATTACATACTCCTAAACGGTTGAAACGTTACACGTTGCAGGTTTCAGGGTGCATAGACACGGCAACCTGGAACCTGCAAACATTCAACCTGAAACTTATTCCTGCCCGACCTTGACCATCGACGGCCGCAGCACGCGCTCGCGCTGCATGTAGCCCTTCTGCAGCTCGGCCACGACCTTGCCGCCCTGCCCTTCGCCCGCGGCTTCGTAGATCACGGCTTCGTGGAAGTTCGGGTCGAAATCCGCGCCGACCGCGGCGATTGGCGTGACGCCCTCGCTGTCGAGGACGGTTTGCAGCTTCTGCGGGATGAGCTTGAAGCCGCTGTACCACTGCGAGGCGTAGACCTCGGGCGTGACGCTGTTCATGGCGCGCTCAAGGTCGTCGACCACCGGCAGCAGCTTGAGGATCAGGCCCGCGCTGGCGCCGCGAATCAGGTCGGCGCGCTCCTGGTCGGTGCGGCGCTTGAAGTTCTTATAGTCGGCCACGGCGCGCAGCCACTGATCTTTGTACTCGGCGGCTTCTTTTTCCAGCTGGGCGACGCGGGCCTGCAGGGCTTCGGCATCGGCGCTGGCGGTGTTGGGGGCTTCGTCGGTCACGGGTGCTCCTGTTGCGTTTGTCTCATTCTTCGATGTATCGGTCATGATCAATATCCTCCAGTTGGGTGTTTTGAACTTCGGCTGTTCTCGCCGACACACAAGCGCAAATTCATCCACAGATTTCACAGATGCCGCAGATTGTTGTTTGCTTTTGCGAGACGTATCTGCGTAATCGGCGTAATCTGTGGATTAAATCGTGTTTCCTGACATTGCGCTAGGCGCGGTTGCTCTCGCCGCCATACATATTGTTCAGCATGTCGCTCATAACGGTTGAGATATAGCGCACCGTCGAGATCGTGCGCGGGTAGGCCATGCGCGTCGGGCCAATCACGCCCAGAATGCCCACCACTTCGTCGGCCACGCCATAGCGCGACAGCACCACGCTGTATTCGCGCATTTCGTCGCGGCTGTGCTCGCCGCCAATGATCACCTGCACGCCATTGCTGGCGAGCACGCGCGGGATGAGCGGGCCAAGGCCCTTGCCGCTTTGCAGCATTTCGAGCACCTGGCGCACACGGGCCACCTGCGCGAACTCGGGCTGGTTGAGCATTTCGATCAGGCCGTTGCTGTAGAACTGGCTGTTGAGCTGGTCTTCGAGCTGGCCCATCGCTTTGACGATCAGGTCAAGCACGAGCAGCTCCATATCGTCGAGCTGGGGTGCTTCGGCGCTGCGCTCGCCCTGCAGCGTTTCTTCGATGCGCGCAATTGGCGCGTCGTGGCAGCGGTCGTTCAGCTTGCCCGCGCTGCGGCTCAGTTCTTCCTGCGGGCGCGCGGTTTCGAGCGTGAAGCTTTGCTGGCGAATCGTGCCGTCGTGCAGCACCAGCACCAGCAGCACCGTCGTGTCGTGAATGGCGATCAGCTCAAGGTGCTTGAAACGCGCCTGATAGGCACGCGGTGCCGTCACCACCGAAGCGTTCTGGGCTGTGCGCGCCAGCACCGCGCCGGCAAGCTGAATCCACTGGTCGAGCTCGGAGCGCACCTGGTAGAACTGATGGCGGATGGTGCGCTGCTCGGTGGCCGAGAGCGGCGTCCGATCCATCAGGTTTTCGACGTAGTAGCGGTAGCCCGCGTCGGTGGGGGCGCGCCCTGCCGAGGTGTGCCAGTGCGTCAGGTAGCCCAGATCTTCCAGCGCAGCCAGCTCGTTGCGGATGGTTGCCGACGAGTAGGTCAGCGCGTATTTGCGCACCAGCAGCTCCGAGGCGACGGGCGTGGATGTTTCGATAAACTCTTGAATCACCAGCTTCAGAATGAGCTGGCGACGTTCTGTCATTTCGGCGGCCATAGCAGCAAACCTGGATGCTGTTCAGCGTTTCACAGTTTAGCACTCAGGCACCCCGAGTGCTAAGAGCTGAGCCTAAATGATTGGCGTGCCCAATTGCACGCCGATCGCCCGCCATTTTACCACGAAATTTTGAGAACTACAATGCCTTTTTTGTCATTCAGCATAAACTCTGAGTCATATGCGCTCAACTTTGGGCAGAGGTTTCTGCCATCGCCAGCGCGCGCAGCGCCGTCTCCAGCGCGTCGATGGCGCGCAGGTACTCGTCCACTTCGACATGCTCCTCGGGCGTGTGGTCGAGCGTGGAGTCGCCCGGCCCATAGGCCAGAATCGGGCAGCGCCACGCCGGGCCAACCACGTTCATGTCGGCGGTGCCGGTTTTGAGCAGAAAGCCGGGCGTGCCACCGGACGCGCGCACCCCGCGCAGCATGGCGCGCACCAGCGGGTTGTTTTTGTCGCCCTGGTAGGCTTCGCAGCCGCCACGGAAGGACAACTCTCCGCCCTGGGCGAACTCGCGCAGCGTGGCGGCCAGCGCATCGGGCGCGATGCCGGGCGGCAAGCGCAAGCCGACAGTTAGTTCGGCCCAGTCGGTCAGGCCATCGCTGCCGTTCTGGATCGTGCGAATCGAAGGAATCAGCTGGTCGAACAGGCGCGTTTTGCCGGCGTTATGCTCGGCGCAGTAGGCCGCGACCGCATTCCAGAAGGCGACCGCCCGCTCGGCCACGGCGATCTCGCGCCCGGCCGTGTGGGCCATTGGCTGCTCCCAGCGCCCTTCCGCCAGCAGCCGCCCCTTGTAGCCGAGCGTCAGCCGATCCCAGCCGCTTGGCTCGCCAATAATGCAGGCCGTGGGCGCGTGCCTGTCCACAATGTAGTGCGCGCCTTTCGACGAGGCGGCTTCTTCCTCGACCGCGCCAACCAGCACCAGCCGCGCGCGAAGCGGCGCGCCAGCCAGCCGGGCGGCGGCGGCCACAAACGTGGCGAATGGTCCCTTGGCATCGACCGCGCCGCGCCCGTAGAGCTTGCCGTCTTCCACGCGCACGGGAATGTCGCCCGGCACGGTGTCGATGTGACCGAGCAGCACAATCTCGGGGCCTTCGCCCAGCGCGCCCACGGCGTTGCCCGCCGCATCGACGTGCGCCGCAAAGCCAAGCGCCTGCATCTGCGCGACAAAATACTCGGCGACGGCGCGCTCCTCGCCGGAGATGCTGGGGATTTGCAGCGCGCCCGCCAGAAATTCGACCGGGTTGAAATCGGGGTGGGTCATGCCTTCCTCTTTATGTGTTGCAGGTTTGCAGGTTTACAGGTTACAGGTTGTCTTGGGCGACGAACGACGACAGACGAATGACGAACGAAATGTTTCACCACGGAGGCACAGAGACACGGAGATTTGAGGTTGCACATTTGAGTGTTGCAATGTAGCGGAACTCAGCATTCAACATTCAACACTCAAAATTTCCCCGCTGGCTACGCCAGCACCTCGCCTATCGCCGCCACCACGCGATCCAGCTCGTCGTACTCGATCACCAGCGGCGGGAGCAGGCGCAGCACATTCGGGCCGGCGGGCAGCGCCAGCACGCCGCGCTCCATCAGCGCCGTCAGGAAGGGCTGCACGCGCTCCTTTAGCTCCAAACCAATCAGCAGTCCCATGCCGCGCACCTCGCGCACGCGCGCCAGTTTCAGCCCGCGCAGATGCTCGATCACATATGCGCCCTTGGCGGCGGCTTGCCCGGGCAGGTCGCGCTCGGTCAGCTCGCGCAGGGCGGCGCGCGCGGCGGCGCACACCAGCGGCCCGCCGCCAAAGGTGCTGCCGTGGCTGGCGGGCGGCATCGGGCCAAAGCGCTCGTGGAAGGCGACCGCGCCCATCGGCAGGCCGCCCGCAATCGACTTCGCCAGCGCCATGATGTCGGGCGTGATGCCGTAGATCTGGCTGGCCCACATCGCCCCAACGCGGCCAAAGCCGGTTTGCACTTCGTCCACAATCAGCAGCGCGCCGCGCTCGCGACAGATCTGCGCCACGCCGGCCACATAGTCGGCGCTGGCTGGCCGCACGCCACCCTCGCCCTGCACCAGCTCAATCAGCACCGCAGCCGTCTGGTCGGTCACGGCAGCGTCGAGCGCGGCCAGCTTGTCGTAGGGCACGTGCGCGAAGCCGTCGATCAGGGGCAGAAACGGCTCGCGGTACTTCGGCTCCCAGGTGGCCGAAAGCGCGCCCATGGTGCGGCCGTGAAAGCCGCGCACCGTGGCGACCACGCCCAGGCGGCCGGTCAGCAGTCGCGCCAGCTTCAGCGCGCCCTCAATCGCCTCGGCACCCGAGTTGCACAGAAATGCGCGATCCAGGCCGGCCGGCAGCGCGGCGACTAATTCGTTCAGGTAGGCGGCGCGCCGGTCGTTGTGAAAGATTTCGGGGCAGCTAATCAGCGTGCCGGCCTGCTCGCGGATGGCGGCCACCACCGCCGGGTTCGCGTGGCCCAGGTTGGCCGCGCCCTGCCCACCCACGCAATCGATATACTCGCGCCCGTCGGCGTCCCACAGCCGCGCGCCTTCGCCGCGCACAATCGCCAGCGGGCGCTTGGGGTAGACTCCGCTGGTGTGCGCGCTTTCGGCGGCGATGATGTCGGCGTTGCCGAGCTGAATAGTCATAGATATTCCTCCTGTTGCCTGCGGCTGCCTGTAATTCACCAGTTACCTAGCTTGCGTCATTTGCCTTCGGCAGAGCGGTACTCGTTCTTTTCTTTGTGTCATATTTTTCGCGCATAGCGCGAAAAATATGACACAATTTGATCGAAAATACCTTGCTGCCGCAGGCAAAAAAAGTATGGCATTGAGACCCAAAATCGCACGAGCCGGCTCGCTTGAACGATACTAAATGCAAGAAGTGAATCAATCCTCCTGCGTGCGCGGCGTGGGCGCGGCCACGGCTGGGCGCAGCTCGGGCGGCAGGTGGGCAACGCTGGGCGCGCCAAACAACAGCTCGCGCGCAGAATTGCGGTATACTTTCAGCACCGATGCGTTGGGGATCTGGAAGCCCGAGATAAAGCCGCGATACGCGCGCATCTGCTGGGCATCGAGCGTGGTTGGGCGGGCGAAGTGCAACCAGAGCAGTGTGCGCGTAAATAGCCCGTGCCCAACAAACAGTGCGAATTCGGCAGGAACTTCGCGTAGCTGCTGGCGAAATGCGTCGGCGCGGGCGATCAGCTGCACAAACGACTCCGCGCCCTCGCCGTCGACGTACTCGGGGTCGCAGCGCTCCCAGTAGGCCGCCACCAGCGGGCGGCGCTGCGCGGGCGTGGTGCCTTCGCGGTTCGCGTCCGAAAGGGCCGCGCACTCGTGAATGGCCCATTCTTCAACTCGCGCGGCCGGGAAGCGTTCGCGCAGCGGCGCGGCTGTCTCCTGAGCGCGGCGGTAGCCCGACACGGCGATCAAGTCGGGCGCGCGCGTGACGCTGGCGGGGAGCGCCTGCGCCTGCGCGTGGCCGCGCGGCGTGAGGCCGATTGCGGCGGTGAGCCCGGTGCTCAGCCCGGCGTTCGATTCGCTTTCGCCGTGGCGAATCAACCAGAATTCGGTCATTGCTGTTTCCCAAACATCCTACTATTTCAACGAAGTACTTTCCCGGCTGCCCTTTGGCCCACTGGTAAAGGATACGGAATGCTCGCTGAAGAACTGCCCCTGCTGGCCCAGCTCATTCGCGGCCAGCGCCAGGCTGCGCTCGCTACCACCCACAACGGCGCGCCAGCCGTGTCGATGGTCGCCTACGCGCCCGAGCCCGGTTTCGCCGGCATGCTGCTGCACCTCAGCCGGCTGGCCGCGCACACCGCCGACCTGCTGGCCGCGCCAGAGGCCGCGCTGCTGATTGCCGAGCCCGACGACGGGCGCGACGATGTGCAGACCCTGGCGCGCATCAGCCTTGCCGGCGCGGCCCGGCCGCTCGACCCCGCCGGCAGCGAGTATGCGGCCGCGCGGGCGTGCTACCTGGCGCGCCTGCCCGCCGCCGAGATGCTGTTCAGCTTTCCCGATTTCCTCCTGTTTCGCTTCACGCCACGCGAGGCGCGCTATGTCGGTGGCTTCGCGCGCGCCTACACGCTCACGCCTGCGCAGCTTCGCCAGGCGTCCGAAGCCTCTGTGAAAGCCGATACAATGGAGCCGTAGAATTTTCTGCCACAGAGAGCACCGAGAGATTGGTAATATCGCCCGATACAATTCTTTTGCCAATTGCGCTATTGCATGCATGTCGAAAGGATGTGTCGCTTGAACGACCAGCTCACGGAACACGTTATCGGTGCGGCGATTGAGGTTCATCGTTTGCTTGGCCCTGGTTTGCTCGAATCCATCTATGAAGAAGCGCTCTGCGTCGAGCTTCAGCTGCGCGGCATTGCATTCGAGCGCCAGGTGAATATCGACGTTCTGTACAAAGGTCATATCATCAAAGGTCAGCGGCTCGACCTGTTAGTAGAGGGCCAGGTCGTTGTCGAGTTGAAATCACAGGCGAAATCGCCCGAAACTGCCATCGCGCAAGTGCTGTCGTATCTCAAAGCAACCGGGATGCGGCGTGGCTTGCTCATAAACTTTGGGCTGCCACGCCTGTGCGATGGCCTCAAGCGCATTTCGCTCTAATCTCCGTGTACTCTGTGCCCTCTGTGGCTTATTACGCATGAAACTGTTTTCCTCGTTGCGCCACCGCTCGTTTGCGCTGCTGTGGAGCGGCCAAACCATCTCAAGCCTGGGCGACAGCCTGTACCGCGTGGCGCTGGCCTGGTGGGTGCTCGAAAAAACCGGCTCGGCCACCGCGATGGGCACCGTGCTGATCTTCTCCATGACCCCCATGCTGATCTTCCTGCTCCTGGGCGGCGTCGCCGTCGACCGCCTGCCGCGCATCCGCCTGATGCTCGGCTCCGACGCGCTGCGCGGCATTGTGTCGGGCGCGGTGGCAGCCATGGCCTTTGCAAATGTGCTCGAAGTCTGGCATATCTATGTCGCAAGCATTCTGTTTGGCTTTGTCGACGCATTCTTCCAGCCCGCCTACGTGGCAACCGTCCCCGAAATTACGCCGCGCGAGTCGCTCAACAGCGCCAACGCGCTCACCAGCCTGAGCCGCCAGCTCACCGGCACCGTCGGCCCGGCCATCGGCGCGACAATTGTGGCGCTGGGTGGAACGCCGCTGGCATTTGCGTTAGATTCGGCCTCGTTCTTTCTTTCGGCGCTGTGCCTTTTGCCCATTCCGCCACTGGCTCCGCCGCGTGCTGACGCGCCAGCCACCGAACGCCGAAGCATTGTGCGCGACCTGCGCGAAGGCATGCAGGCCGTGCTGGCGAACCCCTGGCTGTGGGTCACCATTACGCTGGCCGCGCTGGGCAATGTCACCTCGGGCGGCCCGCTGGCCGTGGCGCTGCCCTTCCTGATCAAGAACACGCTCAACGCCAATGTTGGGCTGCTGGGCCTTTCCGGCTCGCTGATCTCGCTCGGGCAGGTGCTCGGCTCGATCTGGCTTGGGCGCATCGCGCGGCTGCGGCGGCGTGGCCTGATCGCGTATGGCGGGCTGCTCGCCAGTGGCGTTGCCGTGCTGCTGTACGTGCTGCCGGGCGGCATTCCGGGCATCGCCGTCGGCGCGCTGATCTTTGGCGCGAGCCTGGCCGCCTTTGGCCTGATTTGGACCAGCACGCTGCAAGAAATGGTGCCAAGCGCGCTCCTCGGTCGCGTGTCGAGCATCGACTACCTCGGCTCGTTTGTGCTCCTGCCGATTGGCTACGGCCTGGCCGGCTGGGCCACCGACCTCGTCGGCGCGCCGCTGGTCTTTATCGTTGGTGGCATTGGCACCGTTGTGCTGGCGCTGCTTGGCCTCGCGCACCCGGCGATTCGCGGCCTCGACTGAATAGGACCGAGGACGAATGACGAAGGAAAAATGTTGAATGTTGAGTGCTGAGTTTTGAGTTTGCAATCGGCAGCGAGTGAGCACAACCAAGAATCGCAGAACCACCTGAGGGTCTAGGGTTTGGGGTTTTGGGATTAGGCTTGCAACTGGCTACTACTATGGAGGGGCGAACCTCGTGCTCGCCTCTGCCACCAACGTGCAACCTGCAAACCTGCAACTTTCAACCCTCCGCGCCCTTCGCGCTCTTTGCGGTTTGTTCTTCCAGCTGGCAGTCGGCAGTATGCAGCGCGCGAACGTGCAACCTGCAAACCTGCAACTTTCAACCCTCCGCGCCCTTCGCGCTCTTTGCGGTTTGTTCTTCCAGCTGGCAGTCGGCAGTCGGCAGTATGCAGCGCGCGAACGTGCAACCTGCAAACCTGCAACTTTCAACCCTTTGCGCCCTTCGCGCTCTTTGCGGTTTGTTCTTCCAGCTGGCAGTCGGCAGTATGCAGCGCGCGAACGTGCAACCTGCAAACCTGCAACTTTCAACCCTTTGCGCCCTTCGCGCTCTTTGCGGTTTGTTCTTCCAGTTGGCAGTCGGCAGTCGGCACTATGCAGCGCGCGAACGTGCAACCTGCAAACCTGCACCTTTCAACCCTCCGCGCTCTTTGCGCTCTTTGCGGTTTGTTCTTCCAGTTGGCAGTCGGCAGTCGGCAGTATGCAGCGCGCGAACGTGCAACCTGCAAACCTGCACCTTTCAACCCTCCGCGCTCTTTGCGCTCTTTGCGGTTTGTTCTTTCGTTCGTCGTTCGTCGCCCGCAACAACCTGCAACGTGCAAACGTTCAACCTGCTAACCGTGTCACTCAATCACCGTGCCCGCGCCGCCTAGCGCCCGCGTGATCGGCTGAGCCACGCGCGCGTCGCCCAGAATGACGCGGCCGACCCCGCCCTGGAGCGCTTCGGCCGCGCCCAGCACCTTTTTCTTCATGCGGCCCTGCGCCACGCCCGCGTAGTCATCGATTGCGGCGCGCGGGATGCGCGTAATCAGGCTCGTTTCGTCGGGGAAGTTGCGCAGCAGGCCCGGCACATTCGAGAGCAGCAGCAATGTGCTCGCGTTCAGGCCCTCGGCCACGGCGGCGGCGGCGCGGTCGCCATCGACATTCACAGCATCGCCCTGCGCGCTGGCCGCAATTGGCGCGACCACCGGCAGGTAGCCCGCGTCGAGCAGCAGGCGCAGCAGGCCGGCGTTGGTGCGCTCAATCGTGCCAGTCCAGTCGTCGCGCAAAATCTTCTGCTTGCCATCCTCGATGATTCGGATGGCGGCCTTGCGCTGGCCTTCCAGCACGCGGCCATCCAGGCCGGCCAGGCCCACGGCGTTGATCCCCAGGCGCTGCAAACGCTCGACTAATAACTTGTTGACCTTGCCCGCCACCGCCATCACGAAAATCTCCAGCGTGGCGCGGTCGGTGTAGCGGCTGGTGTAGCCCGAGGGCGAGGTCACAAAGCGCGGCGGGTGGCCAAGCTGCTCGGCGAGCTTGTTGGTTTCGTCCGAGCCGCCGTGCACCAGCACCAGGCGCTGGCCGGCTCGCCACAGCTCGGCAATATCGGCGCACAGCGCGTCGTAGTCCATGCCTGCGCCGCCGCCCACCTTGACAACAATCATTGATAAGTTCTCCTTATTTGGCTTGCGAAGTTGCGCTGTGCTGCTTTCGATACGTGCCGTTTTTGCCTGCGGCAGCAAGGTATTTATCTTTTATCTCTGGTAATTCGCACAAAGTGCGAATTACCAGAGCCATGGCTTTATATGCAATTTCGCGCACAGCGCGAAATTGCATATAAACATAATGGATTATTCCTTGCTGCCGCAGGCGAACAAGACGACGCTTGCAGGTGCGTGCCTGCTTCGTGGAATAGCGAAAAGAAATTCATTGATACAAGGCAATGCCTGCCAGCGCGGCCAGCAGCACCACGCCAATCACCGGCACGCGGCGGGTCGCGCCCAGCGCCAGCGCGCACGCCGCCAGCAGAAAGCTGCGCGGCTCGAAGCCCGCCGTGCGCATGATGCCATACAGCACCACCAGAAAAATGCCTGCCACTGCCAGGCTCAGGCCGCGCACAAAGCCGCGCATGGCCGGGTGGTCGCCGGCACGCTGGTAGAAGCCCGCAATCGCCAGCACCACCAGCGGCGGCACCACCACCGCGATTAGCGCCAGCACCGCGCCGCGCAGCCCGTCGATCAGGTAGCCCAGGCTGATCACCCACAGACCGGTTGGGCCGGGGCTGACCTGCCCAATCGCCAGCGCCTCGGCAAACTGGTGGTCGGTCGCCCAGCCACGCGCCAGCAGATCCTGGTGCAGAATGGGCAGGTTCCCGCTGCCGGTAGTCGAAAACAGCGACGCTTTCAGCAGCAGCCAGAAAAAAACAAGCACATTCATAGCGCGCGCTCGGTTCGGGCGGCCCACCACCACTGCACAAGCGCGCAGATCAGGCCCGCGCCCCACAGCACCGCCAGCACCGACAGGCCGCCCAGCGCCACGCCCAGCCCGCTGCCCAGAAACAGCGCCACGCTCAGCGCCAGGCTGGCGCGGCTTTCGCTCAGGCTGGCGCGCAGCAGCGGCATCACCAGCGTGTAGCTGAGCAGCAAGCCCAGCCCGACAGTGGCTGGCACCACGCCGTGCAAGGCCGATTGCACCAGCGGCACCTGCCGCACGCCTGTGTAGGCGGCGGTGAGCGCGACGGTGATTGGCACGCTCGGCAGGAGCAGACCAGCGAGCGCCAGCGCAATGCCCAGCGCGCCCGCCACGCGCCAGCCGATCAGGATCGTCATACCGATCAGGTTGACTCCCGGCGCGATCTGGCAGATGCCCCAGTCGCGCAGAAATTCCTGGTCGGTCAGCCAGCCGTGCCGCTCGACCGCCGTACGGCGAATGAGGTAGAGCGTGGCCGCGCCGCCGCCAAACGATTGAATTCCGATGTTGAACCAGGCGCGCAGAAAGCCCCAGTGCGTGTAGGCCGGGTGGCTGGCTGCCGCAGAATGTTCCGCCATTCCTTCTCTCTTCTCTCCAAGTGTGCCCGCCAGGAATTGTAACTCCTTCTCAATCTGGCCACGCTGCGCTCGCCGCCACGGGCACTGTTTCATCAATCGGCGCATAAAACATGCCCACCAGCTCCATCGCGTCCTGGTGCGAAATGCCGTTCTGCTTGATGCTGTAGCAGCGAATCAGTTGCGCGATCAGCTCGTCAATCGCGGATTCGGTGAGCGGCTGGCTGGCGTCGAAATCTTCCAGGTCGTCGAGGCCATGCATATGCGCGCGCAGCTCTGGCTCGGGCCGCAGCGCCAGCCCCGAGCGCTCGCGCCAGTAGCGCACATTGCTCTTTCCACAGCCAAAACAGGCCAACACTGGCGTGCGCAGCGGCATGTCGTAGGGCGGCAGCGCGCCGGCATAGGCACTGTTGCCCTGGTCGATCGCGTCCTGCCCATCCATCCCTTCGGTCTGCGCCAGCAGAAAGGCGCGCATGGTCGTGTCGGCGTGCACGCCCGAGCCGTCGAACTCGGTGTTGGCCGAGAAGGGGCTGCGGTCGAACACAAAGCCGGTGCGCGCCATGATACGGTAGAAAAAGGCATCCATGTCGCGGTAGCGGTTGACGAACAGCTCGCCGCTGGGCAGGGTGCCGAGCTTTTCGCGCATGGCCTGGCGGATCTGCGGCATTTTGCGCGGGTACAGCACAATCAGGCGGCGGTAGATCGATTCGAGCAGCGAGCTGAGGCCGATGGTGCCGTTGCGCTCGCCAATGCCCAAAATCGAGAAATCGGGCAGCATGGTGATTCCCAGGCGCATACACAGCATGAGCGTGTCCACATAGGTGCGGTCGGCGTTGCCGATGTCGTTGTGGATGTGGCATTCGAGGAACTGAAACGGCAGCCCGACGCGCCGCAGCACTGCGATGCGGTCGCCCAGCTCGCGCAGGGTCGAAAGGCCGACCGTGTCGGGGATGCCGATGCCCTCGACCTGCACGCCCGCCGCGTCGAGCGCGCCGGCCAGGTGCGTGTAGAAGGCTTCGTAGTCGTCGAGCGTAGTGCGAAAGGCGTCTTCGGTGCTGATGCGCACGCTGCTAAAGCCCAGGCCGCGCGCGAACACAATGCTCCGGGCGGCAGTCGCGGCGATCTGCTCGATGGTTTTGCGCGCCGTGGCCTGCTTGATCTTGCTGGTGCCGATGTACAGGTGCACGCGGCGGAAGCCGGCCTCCCAGGCGGCACGAATGTCGCCTTCGACGCAGCGGGCGTGGGCGGCAAACTCAATCGCCAGCCCGGCCGCGCGCGCCTCGGCAAGAAGCGTGTGGTTGAGCGCCTGGCCGTAGCGGTTGGCCGGGTAGGCCGGCAGCTCGACCACGCCCACGCCCAGCGAGTCCATATACGCAATGCACTGGCGCGCTTCGTCGGCGCTGAGGTGGAAGCCTTGCAGCGTGCCGTCGATCCGCTCGCCCACGGCCTGAAGCGACTCGCGGATGCTAAAGACGCCAAAGCCCAGCCCTTTCAGGTAATCGAACAGCGCGAACAGCTCGCTGGCCTCGTGGTAGCGCTCCTGCGCCGGGTTTTCGCCGGCCAGAAAGGGCGGGGCGCTGGTTCGTTGATCCGCGCTATTTCCAGCGTTCAATGCCATCTCCTCGATCGTGTCATAGGTGCTTTTCCATCATCACAAAGGTCGGCACGCTGTAGCCGGGGTGGCTGCGCTCTTCGGCGATCTGGTAGCCCAGGCGCGTGTACATGGCGATCAGGTGCGGCAGCGCCACGCGCACGCCCAGCTCGATGCGGCCGAGGCCCAGCGCCCGCGCGCGCTGCTCGACATGCGCAACCAGCGCCGCGCCAATGCCCTGGCCGCGCTGCGCCGGCAGCACCGACAGCCGGCCCATGTAGGCGTACTCGCCGCGCGGGCTGAAGTAGACCGCGCCAACCGGCACGTCATCGCGCAGCGCCAGCACCGTCACGCCTTCGCGGAGCTTGGCGCGCACCTTCTCGGGCGTCTCGTCGCGCACGCTCGACGGCGGGTCGAGCAGCCCTTCGTATTCGCCAAACGCCGCCTGTGTGATCGCGACAATCGCCGGAATGTCGCCTTCGGTGGCGTCACGCAGCGTGATGTCGGTCATTGTTCCCTCTAGTTGCAGGTTGTGACGACGAAGGTTACCAAACCACGAAGACACGAAGACACGAAGGTTTGAAGTTGCAGGTGTGCAGGCTTGATCTCAAAACCTCTGCGCTCTTTGCGCCTTTGCGGTTCAGTCTTCTGGTCCTTCGTCGGTCGTCAGTCGTCGGCCATCGCTTTGCCCCAAAACCTCCGTGCCTCTGTGCCTCAGTGGTGAATCTTCCGTTCGTCGGTCGTCGCTACTCAGGACGCGAGCTTTTGCCAGTCGCCAACCTGCAACCTTCTAACATGCAACGTGTTAACTCGCGATCATACCGGGTGCAGGCCGGGGAAGCCCAGCCCGGCGCGCTCGTCGAAGCCGCACATCAGGTTCATGCACTGCACGGCGGTGCCGGCCGCGCCCTTCATCAGATTGTCGAGCGCGCAGATGCTGACCACCCGCCCGCTCGCCTCGTCCAGCGCAAAACCCACTTCGGCGAAGTTGCTGCCGGCCAGGATTTTCGGCTCGGGCAGGCGGTAGTTGCCCTGCCGCTCGCGCACGATTCGCACAAAGGGCTCGCTGTTGTAGGCCGAGCGATACGCGCGCCACAGGTCTTTTTCCGCTACCGCGCTAGCTGGGAATATGTGGGCGGTCGCCAGTGCGCCGCGCACCAGCTCGACGCTGGTGATCGACAGGTGCACGCGCTCCAGCCCGGTGGCCTGCAGCACCTCGGCGGTGTGGCGGTGGCCCACCGGCGCGAACGAGCGCACTGCGTGGCTGCGCTCGGGGTGGTGCGACGAGTCGCCGCTCGATGCGCCGCCCTCGCTCGACCCGACCTTCACTTCTACCACAACATCGCGCGCGGAATCGAGCAGGCCGGCGCGCACCAGCGGCAAGAGCGCCAGATTGGTGGCGGTGGCATTGCAGCCCACGCCGCTGACGTAGCTGGCCGCCTGAATCGCGGCGCGGTTCAGCTCGGGCAGGCCGTAGGTGAACTTCTCCAGCCAGGACGGCGCAGGGTGCGGCGCGCCATACCAGCGCTCGTAGGCGGCCGGGTCGCGCAGGCGGAAATCGGCCGAGCAATCGACGATGCGTGGCGCGAGCGCGGCAAACTGCTCGATCCGGCTGGCCGCCTCGCCGTGCGGCAGCGCCAGAAACAGCACGTCGCACGGCTCGACCTTGCTCATTGGCACGTACTGCAGGGCCGTGTGGCCGCGCAGGTTCGGGTGGGTGCTGGTGAAGGGCTTGCCGGCCAGCCGCTCGGACGTGACCTGCGCCAGCTCGACCTCGGGGTGAAACAGCAGCAGCCGCGCCAGCTCGCCGCCCACATAGCCCGAAGCCCCGATGATGGATGCTCGAATGGTCATAAAGCCTCAAATTTTTTCACCACAGAGGCACAGAGTTCACGGAGTGAGAGAGAAAAATCCAAATCTCTGCGCTCTCTGTGTCTCTGTGGTTTACTTTTCCCCGCGCCCGACGGCTTCAACATAATCGATCACGCGCGCGGGGATGTTCACGCCGGTGGTGTCGATGCTGTTGCGGAACTCCATGGTGTAGTTCACTTCGTTGATCGTCAGGTGGCCATCCTCGGTCTCGAACACGTCGATCGCCACCACGCCGCCGCCAACCGCGTGCGCCGCGCCCACGCATACATCCGCCAGCGCGGGCGTAACCGGGCAGTTGGTGGCCTGGCCGCCGCGCGCGGTATTGGTGATCCAGTGCGCGCTGCTGCGGTAAATTGCGCAGATGCACTCGTCGCCAATCACAAAGGCGCGGATGTCGCGGCCCCTGGCCTTGGGCACATACTCCTGGATGTAGAAAATCGAATGGTGGTACGACCCAAGCACCTCTTTATGCTCCAGCAGCGCCTCGGCGGCCTCGCGGTCGTTGACTTTGGCGATCAGGCGGCCCCACGAGCCAATCGCCGGCTTCAGCACCACCGGGTAGCCCATTTCCTCAATCGCCCGCAGCGCCGACTCGGGCGTGAAGGCCATGAGCGTGCGCGGCGTTGGCACGCCGTGCTTGATCAGCGCCTGCGTGGTTTTGAACTTGTCGCCGCACACATCCGCCACCGCCGCCGTATTCACCGTCGGCACGCCCGCGTCGTTCAGCGCCTTGAGCGCGTAGAGCGCGCGCGAGTGGTGGATGCTGCGCTCCAGCACCACGTCGTAGGGGTAGGTGCCTTGGTTCAGGTGAAAGATCACCTCGTCGTCGTTGATCCGCACATAGTCGAGCCCGCGCCGGTCCATCTCCTGCAGCAGCAGCTTTTCCTCGACCCGGATGCGCGAGCAGAGCACGCCGATTTTCATTCTGTACACTCCGTGTAATGGGCGAAGCATTCGCCGGTGTTGATGTCAGGTGTTTGTCGGGCGAATGCTTCGCCCTTACGCGTGATCTACTCGCCCCAGTCTTCACCGACTTCGGGGGCCAGCGCCAGCTCGGGCGGGTTGACGCTCACGACTTCCAGCTCGGCCGCGCAGTCGGGGCAGGTGATGATCTCGCCTTCGACGGTGCCGGCGGCCAGGGTGATCTCGGCGTCGCATTCGGGGCATGTGGCGTTCATTGGTTTGCTCCTCTATTGGGCGAAGCGCGCTGCTCCGCCGTTACGATGTTGGGGCGCAGCAGCCTGAAACTGCTCCGCTTGAGAAAGGCTGGTGCTGCTGCTGCGCCCTTACAGTGGCTGGGGCGCGTGCTTCGCCCTTACAGTGGCTGGGGCGCGTGCTTCGCCCTTACTGCGCGTGCTGCGCCCTTACAGTGGCTGGGGCGCGTGCTTCGACCTTACTGCGCGTGCTGCGCCCTTACGATGCTGTGCTGCTGCGCCCTACGACGCCAGCGCAGCCAGCACGGCGCGGGTGACGTCGGCGGTGGTGGCGCTGCCGCCCATGTCGGGCGTGTGCGGGCCACTGGCCTGCACCTGCGCCACAGCGGCGCTGATGCGCCCGGCAGCGGTTTTGAGCGCGGCCGGGTTGGCGGCAGAAGGGCGGGCCGACAGCCATTCCAGCAGCTGCGCCGCGCAGCCGATTGCTGCCAGCGGGTTCGCCACGCCCTTGCCCGCGATGTCGGGCGCCGAGCCGTGCACCGGCTCGAACAGGGCGCGCGTTTCGCCCAGGTTGGCCGACACGGCCAGCCCCAGCCCGCCGCCCCAGTAGCTCGCCACATCCGACAGAATATCGCCAAACAGGTTGGTTGTCACAATCACGTCGAAGTGGGCGGGCCGCTGCACAAGCTGGAGCGCGCAGTTATCGACCAGCATTTCTTCGTGCGCGATGTCGGGGTACTCGGCCGCGACCGCGAGTGCCGCGCTGCGGAACAGCCCGCACGTTTCGCGCAGCACGTTGGCTTTGTGGACGATAGTTACCCTGGGTTGGCGGGTTGCAGGTTCCAGGTTTGCAGGTTGGCTTGCTCCCTGCGAACCTTCAACCTGCAACGTGCGAACATTCGAACGCGCCCGTGCCAGCTCAAACGCCGCCCGCACAATCCGCTCGCTGGCCCGCCGCGTGATTACGCGCTCGGCAATGGCGGTGTCGCCGCCGTTTTCCACGCGCTCGCGCCCGGCGTACATGCCCTCGGTGTTCTCGCGAACGACAACCAGGGAGATGGGCGATGGAGGATGGGGAGTAGAAGGATTTTTCCCTTCCCCATCCCCTATCTCCCCACCCCCGCTCACGGGGCGGATATTCGCGTACAGATCCAGCGCGCGCCGCAGGGCGACAATCGGGCTGCGGTAGCCCGGCACCGGGAAGCTGGGCGAACCAACCGCGCCAAACAGCACGGCATCGGCGGCGCGGGCGGCTTGCAGCGTCGCGTCGGGCAGGGCCGCGCCGGTGCGCTGGAAGCAATCCCAGCCGGCTTCGGCTTCGCTGATGTGGAGCGGCAGGCCGGTGGCGCGCAGTACGTCGAGCGCGGCCGGCACCACCTCGCGGCCAATTCCGTCGCCGGGGATGGCCAGCACTTGGAGCGGTTGAACAGACGATGTCGTCATCAGGCGTCCTTTAGCGGAATACTATCACCAATTACGGCGCGGCCAGTCGCGATCCAGCGCGCGCGGTCGGCGCGGCCGTTGCGGCGCGCAACTTCTGCCGCCGCATCCCAGTCGTAGGGCACGGCGACGAGTTCGGGCTGCCAGCCAGCCGCCGTGCGCGTCAGAATGGCGTAGCGCGCATGCGGGCTGCCAGCCTCCATCACATGCGGGAAAGGCGTGTCTTCGTCGTAGGCGGGCATGCCGACACTGCCGGGATTCACGACCAGCGTGCCGCTCGGCAGCCATACGATCCGCGGCACGTGGCTGTGCGCGCACAGCACCACTGGCTCGGCCATGCCGGCCAGCCGCCCGGCAATCACGTCGCCGGTTTCCAGCGAAACGCCGTGCGCCGTCACCCGTTCCAGCAGGTAGGTTTCGTCGGAAGCGGGCGTGCCGTGGCAGCAGAACACCTCGCCCAGCGTAAGCGTTGGCGGGCGGCTAGATAACCACGCGATCTGCTCCGCGCTCAGCGCGCCCGTCACAAAGGCGTGGTCGGGCGCGGCGCGCACGCGCTCGGAAGGCGCGAACACGTCGCGATCCTGATTGCCGGCCAGCGTCGTGATATTGGGCTGAATCAGCCGCGCCATCGTGCCGGCCGGGTCGAGCGAGCCGTACACGCAGTCGCCCAGGTTGACGATTGTGCCAATGCCGCGCCGCGCAATGTCGGCCAGCACGGCGTCAAGCGCCCATGTGTTGCCATGCACGTCGGCAATCGCGGCAAGCTGTGTGATCATGCCAGAACCTCATTCAGCGCGAGACACAAGGCGCGAGACAAGAAATGCGAGACACGGGACAGCGTCCTGAGTAGCGCAGAGCGCGTATCGAAGGGCGCAAGACGACGCGATTTTCACCGCAAAGAGCGCAAAAGGCGCAAAGGGTTGAAAGTTTGCAGGTTAACAAGTTTCAGGTTCTACGTTCGCACGTTGAAGGCTGCTGCATACTGCGTAGTGCCAACTGGCTACTGCTCTTGTCTCCCCGTCTCCTTGTCTCCCAGTCTCCCTGCCTACGCTCCCTGCCCCGGAAAGCGGCCGTGCGCCTTGTAGAACGGCACAATCCCGCCAGCAGCCCAGACTTCCTGCAAGAAGGCCGGCGGCGGCGGCAGCTGGATGGTCTGACCGTCAGCGACCAGTTGCCCGCTCGTCAGGTCGAACTCGACGTTCTGGCCGTCATGCAGCACACCCGTTAGGTCGGCCTCGAAGCAGGGAATGCCGAGGTTCAGCGCGTTGCGATAGAAGATACGCGCAAACAGCGGCGCAATGATCGCGCCCACGCCAGCCATACGCAGCGCCAGCGGGGCATACTCGCGCGACGAGCCGCAGCCAAAATTCGGCCCGGCCACCAGCAAATCGCCCGGCTGCACGGTCGAGGCGAACTCGGGCCGCGCCTCGACAAAGGGGTACTTGCGCAGCTCGGAGTCGTCCTTCAGCATATACGGCGCGTAGCGGCCAGGGACGATCTGGTCGGTGTTGACGTTCGGGCCAAAAATCCATACGCGGGCCATTGCTTACAACCTTTCTTCAGGCGTATCGGCGAAGCATTCGCCGCATACGTGTCTATCATTCGCAATCAGGTGTAGGCGAACGCTTCGCCCTTACTTCAGGGCTTGCCGCAAGTCTTCAATCAGGTCGTCGGGGTGTTCCAGGCCAACCGAAATGCGCAGCAGGCCGGGCGGCGTGCGGCTTTCCGGCCCTTCCACCGAGGCGCGGTGCTCGATCAGGCTTTCCACGCCGCCCAGGCTGGTGGCGCGGGTGAACAAGCGCACGCGTGCGGCCAGCGCCATCGCGGCCGGCTCGCCGCCGCGCACCTCGACCGAGAGCATGCCGCCGCCGCTGCGCATCTGGCGCGCCGCAACCGCGTGGCCGGGGTGCGACGCAAGGCCGGGGTAGTACACGCGCTCGATCTCGGGCTGTGCGCTCAGGAATTCGGCCACGCGGGCGGCGTTTTCGGCGTGCCCGCGCATGCGGTAGGCCAGCGAGCGAATGCCGCGCACAATCAGCCAGCAGTCGAACGGCGACGGCACCGCGCCGCCATTTCCCTGGATGAAGCGCACCCGCTCGAAGAATGCGTCGGACTCGCGCGCCACGATTGCGCCGCCCAGTACGTCGCTGTGCCCGCCGAGGTACTTGGTGGTGGAGTGCATCACCAGATCCGCGCCGAGCGCGAGCGGCTGCTGGAGCACCGGCGTGGCCCAGGTGTTATCGACCGCGCAGCGCGCCCCGGCTTCGTGCGCAATCGCGGCCAGCGCGGCAATGTCGGAAATTTTCAGCAGCGGGTTGGAAGGCGTTTCCAGCCACACCAGCCGCGTGTTCGGCCGCAGCGCCGCGCGCACCGCGTCGAGATTGGTCATATCCACCACGCTGGCCTGCAAGCCCCACGGCGTCATGATCTCGCGCACCAGCCGCGACACGCCGTGGTAGGCGTCGTCGGGAATAATTACGTGGTCGCCCGGCGCGAGCGCCTGAAACACCGCCATCGCCGCCGCCAGCCCCGAGCCGAACGCCGCGCAGGCAGCGCCGCCTTCCAGCGCGGCCAGGCATTCTTCCAGCGCGGTGCGGTTGGGGTTGCCCGAGCGCGTGTAGATATAGCCGCTGGGGAAGCTGCCGTCGGCGGCGCGCTCAAACGTCGTCGAAAGCACGATTGGCGGCATCACCGCGCCGCTGGCGGGGTCGGGCGCCTGCCCGGCGTGAATAGCAAGTGTTTCGAGATTCATACCACCCCCGATAGTTACAGGTTGGCAGGTTTAAAGGTTTCAGGTTAGACCTTCGACGTGCGACCTGCTAACCTGCTAACTTTCCAACTTGCAACCTGCTAACCCGCTAACCTGCCAACCTGCCAACTTGTAACCTGCCAACTTGTAACCTGCTAACCTGCCAACTTGTAACCTGCTAACCGACAAAGAGGCTTGCCAGCGCAGCGACGCCAAACACCAGAATGACCATCCCCGATACGCGATTGACCCACACCAGCGTCGCCGGCGTGACGCGCGCGCGCAGCAGCCCAACCCCGCCGCTCAGCAGCAGCCACCACAGCGCCGAGCCAATGAACACGCCCAGCACCAGCAGCCCGGCCGCGCCGTAGCTGCCCACCGCGCTCGCCAGCCCCAGGCCCGCAAACACCGCCAGAAACGACAGGATCGTGGTGGGGTTGGTCAGTGTCAGGAAGAAGGTGGACGCATATGCGCCAAGCAGGCCCGCGCCGCTGGCGTTCGCCGCCTGCGCGGCCGGGCGCGCCAGCAAAGTTCGCACGCCCAGGTAGCACAGAAACGCGCCGCCGATCAGCTTCAACCACAGCTGCTGGCTGATCAGCAGGCTTGAAATAAAGGTCAGCCCGAAGCCGGCAATACAGCCGTAGATCGCGTCGGCCGTGGCCGCGCCCAGCCCCGAAACCAGCCCGGCCGCCCGCCCGCTCGCCAGTGTGCGGCGGATGCACAGCGCCCCGATCGGCCCCACCGGCGCGGCAATGGAAAAGCCGATCAGCAAGCCCTTCAGCAGCAGTGTGGTGTCCATCATATGCTCCTGACGACGCGTACGAAAACCTGCAAACCTACGAACTACTCTGGAAAATAAATTTCCTTGTACTCAGCTTCCAGGAAGCTGAAGCCAGTTTTCCTTCAAGCTGATACTCAGATTAGCTTCCTGGAAGCTTGCCCGTTGTATAAAAGAACTTTCTTTCCAGAGTACTAACTGATTTCCGCCGGGTGCGTGATATAGCCGGTCAGCGCGGTTGCGGCGGCCACCTCGGGCGAGCCTAGGTAGATATTCGCCTGTGGCGAGCCCATGCGCCCGCGGAAGTTGCGATTGCCAGTGAACAAACACACCTCGCCCGGCGCAAGCACGCCCATGTGGCGGCCAATGCACGCGCCACAGCCAGGCGTGCCCAGCGCCGCGCCAGCCGCGAGCAGTGTTGCCAGCGTGCCATCTTCGGTGGCCTGGCGCAGCGCCTCGCTGGTGGCCGGCACCACAATCAGGCGCACGCCCCTGGCCACGCGCTTGCCCTGCAGGATGCGCGCGGCGGCGGCCATGTCGGCATGGTGGCCGTTGGTGCATGTGCCCAAATACACCACATCCACCGCCACGCGGCCAACCTCGGGCAGATCCACCACATTGTCGACATAATGCGGCACGCTGATCTGCGGCGCGAGCGTGTCGAGATCGATCTCTACGCTGCGGCTGTAGCGCGCGCCTTCCTCGACGCGGAGCCATTCCGGCACGCTGTTCGCCAGCGCCGCCCGGTCGATTGGCGCAAGCACGGCGTCGGCCGGCAGGTCGAACACGGGCGGCACGATGCCGGCCTTTGCGCCAACCTCAATCGAAAGTGTCGCCAGGGTCATGCGGTCGCCGGTGGGCAGGAACTCCACGCCGTGCCACTCAACCGACTGATAGGTTGCGCCGTCGGCGCCGATCTCGCGCGCCACACGCAGGCCCAGGTCTTTCGCGCTGACGCCGGGCTGGAAGCGCCCGCGCGCCACGACGCGCACCGTCTCGGGCACGCGCAGCCATGTTTGGCCGGTGGCCAGCGCCAGCGCCATGTCGGTGGTGCCCATGCCGGTGCCAAACGCGCCCACGCTGCCATAGCCAGTCGAGTGCGAGTCGCTGCCGATGATCAGCATGCCCGGCCGCGCCATGTTTTCTTCCACCAGCACCGGGTGCGAAATGCCACGCCCAACGTCGTAGAGGTGGCTGATGCCCTGCTCGCGCACCCAGCGCCGCAGGTTGGCCTGGTGCTCGGCGTTCTGAATGGTCGCGGCCGGCGCGACATGATCGACCACCACCGCAATCCGCTCGGGGTCCCACACGCGCTCGGCACCCAGCTCGCCGTGCAGCACCTTGATGATGCTGGGCGAAATGCTGTCGTGCATCATCGCCAGGTCGACATTCACCACCACATTTTCGCCAGCCTGCACCGGGCGGCCGGCGGCGTTCGACAGGATCTGTTCCGCGAGTGTTTGTGCCATGTTGGGCTTGCTCCTCGGCTAGGCGCAGTGCGCTGCGCAACACAAAAACGGTACGGTCGGCGCGCGCAGGGCATAGCAAAGCCCGCCTGTGCAGGCGTGCGCGTCGTGGCGTGAAACACAGTATGAGCTGGAACCAGGAGTGAAAACAGAGAATCGGCCGCGTAGCGGTGCGGCGTTGCCATTCATGGCAGGGCGTTCAGCACTGAACGAGCGGGCAGGCGCGCACGCGCGCCACGTGCTAGCGTGACCGTTCAGGTGGCTCATTTCCGCGCCTCTCACTGCTCCAGCATGTCATTGACCGGCGAACGGAAGCGTGGCGCTGCATTGCGCGCAGCTGCTGGATCACGAGCTGTTTCATACGGAAGCCTCCTGAACAAGTACACAAAAACGCCCGCTTCACCAGTCTGGTGAAGCGGGCTTGTCGTTCGCGTTCGGGGGACAAGCGAGCTTAACCAGACCGTGCGGCCGGCTTTTTGCTCTGCTTACCCTGCTTCGAAAACGCGTAGTTCATGTCTTTAAAAATGGGTTATCGGGTTCGGAACGGCGCGAGTATAGCACCGCTCATTTTAAAAGTCAAGCACCGTGCGAAGTGTTATCGCGCCGGCCGCGCCGCCGCCGTGGGATGCCCAAACGCACCAGCGCGTGGCGCACCCGCGAAGGCGAGCACGCCATTGCCTGCGCAATCGCCGCAATTGTCGCGCCTTCCTGCTCGTACAGGCGGCGGAGGGTTATTTCATCCAAAGGGTTGTCGTCGGCGGGCGCGGGCGCTGCGGGCTTGCGGTAGCCGCCGCTGCGCCGGGGAATGCGAAAGCGCACCAGCGCGTCGTAGACGCTGCGGGTGGAAATACTGTAGTGCCCGGCAATATCACGAATCGAGCGTTCTTCAGCGAGGTAGAGCTGCCGCAGGGTTGGCTCGTCGAGCGCCGGGGCGGCGTGGGCCGCGCTGCTGGGCTGGAAACCGGCCAGCCGGCGCGGAATGTGGTAGCGCCCCAGCAGATCGCGCACGCTTTGGATAGAAAGACCAACCTGCGCGGCGATCGCCTGGATCGAGTGTTTCTCGACGAGGTAAAGATGGCGGAGGGTGTGTTCATCAATCATCGCTGCGCCTGCCTTTCGCCGGTGTGAAACTGACGGGGCACAACGATGTACACGCGCCTATTATATGCTATTTCGCCCGTCGCTTTATGCGCTTTGTACAGAATGCAAGCTGGCCGAGCCACCAGGCAGCTGCTGCCTGAGCTGTTCGAACACCACTATACACCGACCTGCGGGAAATGAGCTGTATCTCTTTATACAAAACATCCATAATATTATTAGGGCGTTTCATACAATGTAGCCGTATGCGTATCGTCGCGAAGCGTCTATCATATGGCTACTCAAGTTTAACCCTGCTTAAATAAGTGCGATGATGCGATGCCGGATTGATCGAGGGCCGATCAAGCCGGCGTCACTGTGTTATGAACGAGGCGCGCGATGCACGAAACATTGAGTATGCTCCTTCCGCTGGCAGGCATTCTGGTGGGCGCCAAGATCGCCGCCCAGATCAGCTACCGGGTGGGAATGCCGGCGGTATTTGGCGAGCTGCTGCTGGGCCTGATCCTCGGCCCGTCGCTGCTGGGCTGGCTGGCCCCGAACGAAACGCTGCAGCTCCTGGCCGATATTGGCGTTATTCTGCTGATGTTTATGGCTGGCCTGGAAACCGACACCGTGGCGCTGCGCCAGGCTGGCAAGGTGTCCATGCTCACGGCAATCGGCGGGGTGGTGCTGCCGCTGGCGGCTGGCCTGCTGATCGGTGAGGCGGTGGGGATGGAATGGCACCACGCGCTCTTCCTGGGCGCAGTGCTGACGGCCACCAGTGTGAGCATTTCGGCGCAAACGCTGCGCGAACTCGGCCGGCTGCGCTCGCGCGAAGGCTCGACCATCCTCGGCGCGGCGATCATCGACGACGTGCTGGGCGTGCTGGTGTTTGCGCTGGTGATGAGCCTTTCCGGCGAGGGCAATATCTACTGGACGCTCGGCAAGATGATCCTGTTCTTCCCGATTGCCTGGGTGATTGGCGATAAAGTGGTGCCGCTGCTGGTGCGCTGGGAGCGCCACCTGCACCACCGCGAAGCCAGCCTGGCGCTGCTTCTGGGCCTGGTGCTGGTGTATGCCTGGGCGGCAGAGGCGCTGGGCAGCGTCGCAACCATTACCGGCGCATATCTGCTGGGTGTTGTGGTGGCGCGCCACGCCGACGAAGGCCATATCGTGCACGACGGCACCGCGTCGCTGGGCTATGGCTTCTTCATCCCGATCTTCTTTATCAACATCGGCCTGCAGGCGCAAGCCGCCGGCCTGATCGCCGCGCCGCTCTTCACGGTCGCTATTATCATCATTGCCGTGCTCACCAAGATTGTGGGCGGCGGCCTGGGCGCGCGCCTGGGCGGCTTTGGCAATCGCTCGGCCTTCCAGATTGGCGTCGGAATGGTGTCGCGCGGCGAGGTTGCGCTGGTGATTGCCGGCGCGGGCCTGGCGGCTGGCCTCGTCGATGCCAACTTGTTCTCGGTGCTGGTGGTGGTGACGCTGGCAACCACGCTGGTCACGCCGCCGCTGCTGCGGCTTGCATTTGGGAAGCAGGCCGCCGCCGACCCTACTTCAGAGCCAGTGGCGACGCTGGCGGTTGAGGGCGCGGCCGACTAAGAATCTCACGCAGCGCGCCGCTGGCCGAATACGCTCGGCGCGCTGAAACCCTTCCCTTGTACTCAGGATCAAGCGTTTTCACTGGACTAAAGGAGGTGTTCCGCAGCTAAAAAAACTAAATTGCGGCGGTCGGGCCACCGCCGCACCCATCCACGTTCGATGGGCGGCCATGGTGCCAAAGGGTCGGCGTATCTGGCGGAAAGCGTGATTCAGCTGTGATCGACTATCGCAGCACACGCGCCAAGCTACGACGAGGTTAAAGATTTCAAGAAAGGACTGTCGTTATCATGAACGACCAAATTCAGCTGCTGACTACGGCAGCAAACATCCTCTGGCTTATCCTCGCTGCTTTCCTCGTGTTCTTCATGCAGGCAGGTTTCGCGCTCGTCGAAACGGGCTTCACGCGCGCCAAGAATGTTGCACACACCATGCTGATGAACATGATGGTGTTCTGTCTCGGTGCGATTGGCTACTGGATCTGCGGCTTCGCCTTCCAGTTTGGCGCCCTGAACCTGGCCTACCCCGAGGTGACGACCGCGGGCGCAATCGCCGGGCCGTGGGCTTTCTCGCCGCTGACGCTGGGCGCCTGGGGCGATAACCTGAGCAGCGGCATTCGCCTGGGCGATCAGTTCGGCGTGCTCGGTACCACCGGCTTTTTCCTGCAGGGCATTGGCCTGAGCGCGGCCGGCATCTTCGCCTTCTTCCTCTTCCAGATGGTCTTCATGGACACGGCGGCGACGATCCCGACTGGTTCGGGCGCTGAGCGTATCAAGTTCCTGGGCTTTGTGATCATGAGCTTCTGGGTCAGCATGATCATCTACCCGATTGCCGGCAACTGGGTGTGGGGCGGCGGCTGGCTGGCCAACCTGGGCCGTTCGCTGGGCCTTGGCAACGGCGCGGTCGACTTCGCCGGCTCGGGTGTGGTGCACATGACCGGTGGCGCGGTTGGCCTGGCGATTGCAATCGTGCTTGGCCCGCGCATTGGCAAGTTCAATAAGGATGGCAGCGCAAATACCATCCCCGGCCATAACATCCCGATGGGTATTCTGGGTACGATCATCCTGTACTTTGGCTGGTTCGGCTTCAACCCGGGCTCCTCGCTGGGCTTGATCACCCCGGCCGTGGCCGATGCGAGCGGCAATGTCACAACCGCCGCCTCGATGTGGCCGATCAACCTGACGGTTATTGCAGCCATCAACACGCTGCTGGCCGGCGCGGCGGGTGGTGTCAGCACCATGACGTACACCTGGCTGACGGGCGCCAAGAAGCCGTCGCCTTCCATGTCGGTGAACGGCATCCTGGCCGGCCTGGTAGCGATTACCGCACCGTGCGCATTTGTCGACCCGTGGGGCGCGGTGATTATTGGCCTGGTGGCTGGCGTGCTGGTGGTGCTGGCGACTGGCTGGCTTGAGAAGGCCAAGATCGACGACCCGGTTGGCGCGGTGCCGGTGCACTTCGTCAATGGTATGTGGGGCGTGCTGGCCGTCGGTATCTTCGCAGTGGGCAACCCCGATACCGCCGCCTGGAATGGTGTCGAGTCGCCAGTGACGGGCATTGTGGGTGGCAGCTTCGCACAGATCCTGCCGCAGGTGCTCGAAGCCGCCGCGATCGCGATCTGGGGTTTCGGCCTGTCATACGTCTTCTTCACCGTTCTGAAGCGCGCTGGCCTGCTGCGCAGCCGCGCCGAGGACGAGATCAACGGCCTGGATATGCCCGAGATGGGCGAGATTGGCTACCTCACCGATGGCGTGGCTGTGCCGGGTGGGCAGGTCGAAGAGCCTGTGGCAGTGGGCGTGACAGCCCCCGCCAGCTAGCTTCGTACACATCCTTGAGCATCACTGGTCGGGCGGGTGGCATGTGCCATCCGCCCGGTTTCTTGTTGGCGGCTTATGGCTTCCCGATGCCGTGCGCAAAGGTTACAATTTTCACAACAAGCTTGACACTCCTCTGCCGGGGGTGTATACTCGGGCATGTCGGAAGGCTTCCGGCAAGGCGTACGTGCTCTCTCGTTAGGTGCGGCGTCTGCACAGACACAAGTCGTTGCCCCGGCCCGTCGAAAGACGCTCAGGGGTAGACCAGGGCGGTCCGAGCTAAGGCTCGCTCTAACACGACTGCGAAAGCTACGCTGTGCAGTGCCAAAGCTCAAGTTGGGGAGAAGCCAAAACGGGCGTTCGTGTGAACGCGCGTCGTTGTGCTTTATAACCCCTTGGGCTTGCCCGAGGGGGCTTTTTATGGAGTTGTATGGACGCCAGTCATTCTTGTGCGCGGTGCGTCTGGTCGCGCTGCGCCGGTGGCCTCGTTTTGTGATGCGCTTGCTGCCAGCGGTTGGCGATGCTATGGCATAGCCCATAGCGACTAGCCAAACCCTGCGCTGCCCTCACACTGCGAGGTGTGGGGGCGTTTTTGTCCTCCCTTCCACTGGCGCGGCCCACGGCGCGCCGCTAAAACTCCGGCGGCCCTGCTTGCCGCATCGATCCTGGGAGGACATCATGAACACTTTGGCACCGCGCGTGCGCTCCGCACGCCGTCGCGCCTCCGCGCTCTACTGCGCTGTCCACGGCAGCGGCACCCCTGTGCTGTTGCTGCACGGTCTCGGCACCACTGGCGAAATTTTCGCGCCAATTATTCCAGCGCTGGCCCGCGCGTTTCAGGTCATTGTTCCCGACCTGCGCGGCCACGGCCAGAGCAGCTGCCTGCCCGGCCCCGACAGCATCGAGCGCCTGGCCGACGACCTGAACACTCTGCTCGATCTGCTCCATATCGATTCCTGCATTGTGCTGGGCTACGCCTCGGGCGGTGCGGTAGCGCAGCAACTCGCCCGCGCCTACCCGGCGCGCGTGCGCGCGCTGGCGCTCGTATGCGCCTACGCCCGTGGCGCGGCCACGCTGCGCGAGCAGATTAACGCCCGCCTGCGCCCCGAGCTGTATCGCCTGCTTGGCCCGCGCCGCGCCAGCACCTTTGCCGAGGGCAGCACGCCCCGCGCCGTGCATGCCACGCTCGACGCCAACCGTGGCGGGCGGGTTGCGCCGGTTGCGCGCGCGCTGCTGGCTTTCGATAGCCGCGCCTGGCTGCCGCAGCTGCGCTGCCCGGCACTGATTGTGAATGGCGGGCGCGATGCAACCACCCCGGCGCATCACGCGCGCGAGCTGCAAGCCCTGTTGCCGCATGCCGAGCTTCGCACCCTGCCGCGCGCCGGCCACTGGCTGGTCGCCACGCACACCGACGAGCTGCTGGGCATTGTGCAGCCCTGGCTGGCGGCCCACGAGGTGCGCGCATGAGCAACGCCACGATCACCTGGGTGGAAGCACTTGAGCAGCGCGTGCGGAATGTGCTTGCCGCCGCCGACGACGACGCGCTGCGCATGCTGCTGGCCGGCCGGCACCCGGCCGATATCGCCGAGGTGATCGATCGGCTCGACGACGACGACAAAGTCCGTGTGTTTCGCACGCTTGCGCCCGCGCAGGCCGCCGACGTGCTGGGCGAAACCAGCCGCGACGCCACGCGCGAGCTGCTGGAATACCTGCCCGCCGAAGAAGCCGGCGATCTGCTCGATCGTCTGCCGATGGACGACGTGGCCGAAATTCTCAGCGAAGACGTGCCCGAGCGCCAGCAAGCCCTGCTCGCAGCCATGGAGCCACGCGACGCCGCCGAGGTGCGCGCGCTGCTGAGCTACCCGCCACAAAGCGCCGGCCGCCTGATGACCGAGAAATTCGTGCGCGTGCGGCCGGAGATGACGGCCAAGGAAACGCTTGCGCACCTGCGCCACAGCGACCCCGAAACCGAGTCGTTCACCGACCTGTATGTGCTCGGGCCGCAGCAGCAGCTGCTGGGCATTGTGCCGCTGCACACGGTTGTCACCGCGCCTTCCGAGCGCCGCCTCGCCGACCTGATGGTGCGCGAGGTCGTGACCATCCCGCCCACCACCGACCAGGAAGAGGCGGCGCGGCTGGTGGCGCGCTACGACATTATGGCGGTGCCAGTGGTGGCGGAAGGTGGCCGAATGCTGGGCATCATCACCGTTGACGACGTGATTGACGTGCTGGTGTCGGAAGGCACCGAAGACGTGCTGCGCTTTGGCGGCGTCAGCGACGATGGCATGGATCAGCCGTATTTCACCATCCCCATCCCGCAGGTAGTGCGGAAGCGGATTGTCTGGCTGCTGCTCTTGTTTCTGGCCGGCACGCTCACCGGCAGCGTGCTCAGCTTCTTTGAAAATGAGCTGGAGCGCATGGTCATGCTCTCGGTGTTCATTCCCCTGCTGATTGGCACGGGCGGCAACACGGGCGCGCAAACGGTTTCGACCGTGATTCGCGGGCTGGCGCTGGGCGAAATTCGCGCGCGCGACACCGGGCGCGTGGTGCTGCGCGAGCTGCTCAGTGGCTTGCTGCTCGGCACGCTGTTGGGCTGCGTGGCGCTGGCGTGGACGCTCCTGTGGGGGAATACGTTCGCGCTCTCAGGCGTGGTGGCGCTCACCATCCTGGCGATCTGCGTGTGGGCAAATGTGATCGGCTCGCTCGTGCCGCTGATTGCGCGGCGCGTGGGCATCGACCCGGCCACGGTGTCGGCCCCGCTGATCACCACGCTGGTCGATGCGACTGGGCTGGCGATTTACCTGATGATCGCGAAGGCGATGCTGGGGCTGTAGGTTTTTACAGATAGAAACGGCACACGGCCGATCTGTTGAGGCAACTACGGACTACGCACTATGTGGTTAGGATATAGTGCGTAGCTTTTTCGGGCGAACCATATTAGTATTCTGGAAAATACGTTATTTCATACAACGGGCAAGCTTCCAGGAAGCTCATCTGGCTACCAGATTGAAACTGTCCTGAGCTTCCTGGAAGCTGAGTGTAAGGGAATTTATTTTCCAGAGAAATTAGTCATTTTCCAGCAGCTCGATCACTGCGCCAAATTGCTCGGTGCTATCGACATAGGCGTAGCGCCCGCCGGTGTATTCGCCGCGCTGGATGAGCGGCGCGCCTTTGCCCGCCAGATATGCCAGGCGATCCTGCATGCCCTTGACGCCAAAGGCGATGTGGTGCAAACTCTCGCCATGCGCGTCGAGCTGGTCGCGCCAGGTGCTTGGCTCGCCAATTGGCTCAATTAGCTCCAGCGACACCTGCCCGAGGTTGAAGAATGCCAGCTTGGCGCGCGCGTGCGACGGCTCGCCGTTGTACTCGGTGCGCGCCAGATCGTAGCCGTCGGTGACGATGATATTGGGCACGGGGACGCCCAGCATGCCAGCCCAGGCGGCGCTCTTGGCCTCGATGTCGCGCACAATAATCGCGACCTGCGTGACGGTAGTGGTTCCCAGCGTTTCCTCGCTCATGGCTTCCCTCTTTTCTGGTGCTTTTCTGGTTGCTGGCGGTTCGAGCCACGAGTATAGCACGGCTTCCCATGCGCACAGCAGGACGTGGGTATCAGCGCCTCGTTGGATTTATACAAATTTGGACTATTTCAGCTGATTTTGGGGAAAGCACCACGTCTTTTTCTTCCATGCCCATTTCCGTGATTGTATGAAAAGTACAAATTTCCGCATCAGAATGAGAAATCTTGC
This sequence comes from Kouleothrix sp. 19917, assembly GCF_057073505.1. Lineage (NCBI taxonomy): Bacteria > Bacillati > Chloroflexota > Chloroflexia > Chloroflexales > Roseiflexaceae > Kouleothrix > Kouleothrix sp. 19917. The sequence continues at coordinate 4,117,712 of NZ_CP097099.1, read as the reverse complement.
ACAAAGCCCCTTGACAAAGGTACCCCTATCTTGTATAGTGCCTTTTAACCATTAACCAAGTTTTAGCGGATTGCAATGACGCCCGCAGCGATCTCGTCGTACGAGATCTGGCTGTGGGTTTTTGTTTACCCGGCACCCCAAAATGCCGGTCGCGCTGTATCTTCTTCGTACCCATCGCTCGCAAGCGCACGAACCTGACTCTTACACGCTCCACGACGGAGCACCGGCGAAGGCACCGCAACGCCTCTTCCCCCGCGGTGGCTCCGCCTCGTGTGGTACCTCGCAGCAGGTATGTCTTATACCATCGATGGAACCTGGCCGGGCGCACACTTCGCGGCCCGGCCGTTCGCACCTACTCACGCAGTAGAGGGATGACAAAGATGCACACCAGCAAGAAATTGTCGCAACGCGGTTTGTACCACCCCCAGTTCGAGCACGACGCCTGTGGCATCGGTTTTGTGGCCCGCCTGTCGGGCGCGCCGAGCCACGAGATTATTCAGATGGCGCTGACAGCCGTGGGCAATATGGCCCACCGTGGCGGCGTGGCCGCCGACGGCAAGAGCGGCGACGGCGCGGGCGTGCTGACGCAGATCCCGCAGGCGTTTTTCGCCCGCGAGCTCCAGCGCCTGGGCATTTCGTACAACGTGGCCGACCTTGCGGTGGGCATGGTCTTCCTGCCGCGCGATGCGGCCGCCCGCGATGCCGCGCGCGAGCTTGTGGCGGCGGCGCTGGCGAGCTACAACCTCCGGCTGCTGGGCTGGCGCGCTGTGCCAGTCGATAGCGAGGCCCTGGGCGAGCGCGCCCGCGCCACGCAGCCCGATATCGAGCAGGCCCTGGTGGGCTGCGCCGAATCGGGACTCGACGGCGACGCCCGCGAGCGCGCGCTGTACCTCGCCCGCAAGCAGATGGAAGCCGCCGCCATTCAGCAGGGGCTGGAAGGCTTCTACCTTTCGTCGCTCTCGGCGCGCACGATTGTCTACAAGGGCCTGATGGTCGCGCCAGTGCTGCCGCACTTTTACACCGACCTGGCCGACCCGGCCTACACCACGGCGATTGCGGTCTTCCACCAGCGCTATTCCACCAACACCTTCCCAACCTGGGAGCGCGCCCAGCCCTTCCGCATGGTGTCGCACAACGGCGAGATCAACACGCTGCGCGGCAACATCACCTGGATGAAGGCGCGCGAGGCCGAGTGGCGGCTGAACGCCCAGCCCGATGGCGCGGCCGAGCCGATTGCTGAGGGCGGCGCGGCGCTGGGCAACTTTGTCGCGCAGCAGGGGCCGATTGTCGATACCACCGGCTCGGACTCGGGCATGCTCGACAATGTGCTGGAGCTGCTGGTGCTGGGCGGGCGCGATGTGCGCCACGCGCTGACGATGCTGGTGCCCGAGGCCTGGGAGCGCGTGCAGGATATGGACTCGAGCTGGCGCGCGTTCTACCAGTACCACTCGGGCCTGACCGAGCCGTGGGACGGCCCGGCGGCGCTGTGCTTCAGCGACGGCCAGACCGTCGGCCTCGCGCTCGACCGCAACGGCCTGCGCCCGGCGCGCTACCTGATCACCGACGATGGCCTGGTGGTGGTTGGCTCCGAAGTGGGCGCGGTGGTGGTTGACGACGCCCGCGTGATCAAGAAGGGCAAGGTCGGCCCCGGCCAGATGATCGCCGCCGACCTGCGCACCGGTCAGTTCGAAGATAATGCCACGATCAAGAGCCGCCTGGCCGCCGCCGAGCCCTATGCGCAGTGGCTGGCCGGCCAGATGGAAGTGCTGCCCCCGGCTGGCGTGGCGCATATCGCTGAGGGCCATCAGCCGGAAACATCCGCCTCGCGCGCGTCGAAGTCGGCGCTGCTGGGCGAATTGCAGCACGCCTTTGGCTACACTGCCGAGGAACTGGCGGTTGTGCTGCGGCCCATGCTGCGCGACGGCCAGGAGCCGGTTGGCTCGATGGGCGACGACACGCCCGCCGCTGTGCTGGCCGAGCGCGCCCGCCCGCTCTATGCCTACTTCAAGCAGCGCTTCGCGGAAGTGACCAACCCGCCAATCGACCCGCTGCGCGAAGAACTGGTAATGTCGCTCTCGTTTGCGCTGGGGCGGCGCGGCAACTTTCTCGAAGCCGGCCCGCAGCACGCGCACCTGCTGCGCCTCGCCAGCCCGGTGCTGACCGACGAGCATCTTGCGACGATCCGCAACCTTGCCGACCCGGCCTTTGCCAGCGCGACGCTGCCGGCACTCTTCCCCGCCGCCGAAGGCGCGCAGGGCATGAACGCGGCGCTCGACCGGCTTTGTCGCCAGGCCGAGGATGCGGTCGCCGCCAGCAAGGTGCTGCTGATCATCAGCGACCGTGGCGTCGATGAGCGCAGCGCGCCCATTCCAGCGCTGCTCGCGCTTGGCGCGGTGCACCAGCACCTGATCCGCCGCGGCCTGCGCACCGCCGTGAGCCTGATTGTGGAAAGCGGCGAGCCGCGCGAAGTGCACCACCTGGCCTGTCTGGTGGGCATGGGCGCCGAGGCGGTGAACCCTTACCTGGCGCTGGCGACCGTGCGCAACCTGGCGATTGAGCGCGACGAAGTGAAGGGCAAGGCGCAGGAAACCGCCGAAGAAGATCGCCGCACGCCGGCCGAGCTGTCGGAAGAAGCCGAGCACAACTACATCCACGCGCTGGAAAAAGGCCTGCTCAAGATCATGTCGAAGATCGGCATCGCCACGGTCGATAGCTACTGCGGCGCGCAGATCTTCGAGACCTTTGGTTTGGCCGACGCGGTGGTGGCGCGCTGCTTCGAGGGCACGCCCGCCCGCCTGGGTGGCGTGAGCTTCGGCAAGCTCGCCGCCGACGTGCTGAACCACCACGACGAGGCATTTGCCAGCCGCCTGCCGCTGGTCGCCTCGCGCGCCTCGCTGCCGCACCCCGGCTTCTACAAGTTCAAGAAGGATGGCGAGTACCACTCCTTCGCGCCGGCTGTCGTCCACGCCTTGCAGAAAGCCTCGGGCGGCGGCGACTATGGCGTCTACAAGAGCTACAGCGACCTCGTGCACAAGCGCCCGCCCACGGAACTGCGCGACCTGCTGGCGCTGCGCGATTCAGCCACCAGCGCGCCCATCGCAGTTGATGATGTCGAGCCGGTCGAGGCGATTGTCACGCGCTTCTCCACCGCCGCGATGTCGCTGGGTTCGACCAGCAGCGAAGCGCACGAGACGCTGGCAATTGCGATGAACCGCCTGGGCGGCCTGAGCAACTCGGGCGAAGGCGGCGAGTCGCCGGAGCGCTATGGCACCGAGGGCAACAGCCCGATCAAGCAGGTGGCTTCGGGGCGCTTTGGCGTCACGCCCGCCTACCTGGCCTCGGCGCGTGAGCTGCAAATCAAGATGGCGCAGGGCTCCAAGCCCGGCGAGGGCGGCCAGCTGCCTGGCCACAAAGTTACCGAGGAAATTGCGCGCGTGCGGCACACCACTCCCGGCGTGCAGCTCATTTCGCCGCCGCCGCACCACGACATCTATAGCATCGAAGACCTGTCGCAGCTGATCTACGACCTCAAGCAGGTCAACCCAGCGGCGGCGGTGTCGGTGAAGCTGGTGGCCGAGGCCGGCGTCGGCACGATTGCGGCGGGCGTGGCCAAGGGCGGCGCGGATGTCATTCTGATCAGCGGGCACTCGGGCGGCACCGGCGCGTCGCCACTTTCGTCCATCAAGAATGCTGGCGTGAACTGGGAGCTTGGCCTGGCCGAAGCCCAGCAGACGCTGGTGCTGAACGGCCTGCGCGGCCGCGTACGCCTGCGCGCCGACGGCGGTTTGAAGACCGGCCGCGACGTGGTGATGGCCGCGCTGCTGGGTGCCGACGAGTTCTCATTCGGCACAGCCGCGCTGGTGGCCGAGGGCTGCGTGATGGCGCGCACCTGCCACTCGAACAACTGCCCGGTCGGCATTGCCACGCAGCGCCCCGAGCTGCGCGCCAAGTTCAAGGGCACGCCCGAGCAGGTGATGCACTTCTTCCTGCACTTGGCGCAGGAAGTGCGCGAGGTTCTGGCCTCACTTGGCGCACGCACCCTGAGCGAGATCGTTGGCCGCACCGACCTGCTTGAGCAGGTGAAGCGCGGCGGCGAAGGCGACCTGCTGAATATGGCGGCGCTGCTGGAGCGGCTGGACGACGACGGCGAGGACATTCGCAACACGCAGGAATGGAACGGCTATGTCGCCACCAGCGACCTGAACGCCGAGATTTTTGCCGGCGCGCGTGCGGCTGTTGAGAGCGGCGCAAGCGTCGAGCTGGCCTTCCCGATTGGCAACTGCGACCGCACCGTCGGCGCGACGCTGTCGGGCGCGATTGGCGGGCGCTACGGCGAGGCCGGCCTGCCCGATGGCACCGTGACGGTTCGCTTCACCGGCAGCGCGGGCCAGAGCTTTGGCGCATTCCAGGCGCCGGGCGTGCAGTTCCTGCTCGAAGGCGAGGCCAACGACTATGTTGGCAAGGGCATGGGCGGCGGCTCGATTATCGTGCGGCCCTCGGCGGCGGCGCGCTTCGCCACCCACGAGAACACGATCATCGGCAACACTGTGCTGTATGGCGCTACTGGCGGCGCGCTGTTCGCGGCCGGGCGCGGCGGCGAGCGCTTCGCAGTGCGCAACTCGGGCGCGGTCGCGGTGGTCGAGGGCCTGGGCGACCACGGCTGCGAGTATATGACCGGTGGCGTGGTGCTGGTGCTGGGCGCGACGGGCCGCAACTTCGCGGCGGGCATGACGGGCGGCATCGCCTATGTGCTCGACGAGGAGGCTAACTTCGCGTCGCGCTGCAATGGCGAAATGGTCGAGCTTGGGCGGCTCGACGCCGAGGACGAAATCAACATTCGCGGCCTGCTGCAGCGCCACCTCGACCTGACGGGCAGCCCGCGCGCCGCCGACTTGCTGGCGCGCTGGGAAACGGTGCGCGGCCAGTTCGTGCGCGTGGCTCCGCGTGGCATCAAGGTCGATCAGACCAAGACCTGGATCACGCTGCGCGAGCGCGTGCTGGCGCTGCGCTAGTCGCTTGCTTCTTACTCCGTAACACAACACCCCACTGGCCACGCGGCTGGTGGGGTGTTGCGTTGGAGGAGCCAGGAGCGAGGAATCAGAAGTCGGGAGGAGATATATTTCACGTGCGCCTGTCTCATAGTGCGTGGTGCGTAGTGCGTATAATTTCCGGCTGAAAGGCGCTGCGGCACGTATGAACGACAGTGCGGCACATCTGAAAGACAGTGCGGCGTGGATGAAAGACAGTGCGGCACGGATGAAAGACAGTGCGGCACGGATGAACGACGCTGCGGCACGTCTGGAAGACAGTGCGGCGTGGATAAAAGACAATGCGGCGTGGATGAACGACAGTGTGGCACGGATGAACGATGGTGCGGCATTGCAATTGGGCCTCGCGCTGCGCCCGGCCGTAAACGACCGGTCTGATCGTACAAAGCCTCTGCGAGGCTGGCGAGCAGCAGCCCTGCAAGGGCTTGGTGGCTTCAGCCCGACCGTTCACGGTCGGGTGAGCTGGTGAATGGAGCGTGGCGGCTTGTTTCCAGCGGCTTCAGCCCGCCCTGCAGAAATATCTGTCACACCCGATAAGGTTGCGCCTCTTGATCCCATTATGGGATCGTAGTATACTCTTGGCATGCGCATCATTGCCCGCAAAACATTACGGCTCTTTTGGGAGCGCCATCCTGATGCTGAACAAGCGCTCAAAGCCTGGTTCCACGATACGCAGTTAGCTGCCTGGAATTCCCCCGACGATATTCTTCAAGCCTATGCCAGTGCGAGCTTCATTGCCAATAATCGGGTCGTTTTTAATATCCGTGGCAATAACTACCGCCTGATCGTTCTTATCAATTATCCTTACCAGATTGTCTACGTTCGTTTTATTGGTACTCACGCTGAATATGATCGCGTCGATGCGTCAAGCATATAACCAAGGAGTACGAATGGATATTCGCCCAATTAAAAGCGAGGCAGACCATCTCGCAGCTCTGTCTGAAATTGAACGGCTTTTTGATGCCCAGCCAGATACTCCCGATGGTGACCGCCTGGACGTGCTTACAACATTGGTGGAAGCTTACGAGGCCGAGCACGAAGCTATTGCAGCGCCTGATCCAATTGAGGCTATTCTCTACCACCTGGAAAGCCGGGGTCTTACACGGCGCGATTTAGAACCATATATTGGTGGTCGAGCGCGCGTGTCGGAAGTCTTGAACCGAAAGCGTGCGCTCAGCCTGGAGATGATTCGGCGGCTTCACGCCAGTTTAGGCATTCCGGCTGAAGTCTTGATTCAACCTTATGGTTTATCGAAAGCGGCGGCCTGACATTCCCCAGTAATTCCTACCTGTCTTCAAACAGAAAAGGACGAAGCAGCTTACGCCGTTTCGCCCTTCACCACTTCGCGCCCTCTGCGCCCTTTGCGCGCTTTGCGGTTTACAGCAGCCGTCGCCCTCTTCAGCATCTCCGTGCCTCTGCGCCTCCGTGGTGCAAACCGCCCGGTTCGTCCTTCGTCATTCGTCCTTCGCGCCCTCTGCGTTCTTTGCGTTCTTTGCGGTGACACAGCCCGTGCCTCCGTGGTGAATCTTCCCGGCGCGCTAGCCCGAAGCCTTATACCGCCGCCCCACCAGCAAGCCAATCACAAACGCCACCGCCGCGCCCGCCGTCGCTATCTTCGGCACGCTTTCGCCTGCCAGGCTGGCCGGCTGCGCTGCTGGGTCGGCTTTGCCCTGTGCCAGCGCCGCCGCAGCCGCCGGTGTCGCGGCCTTGCCATCGGCCAGCGCCGCCGTCGCATCCACCACTTCCTTGCGCGGCATCCCCTGCTCGGCGCGCGCGTCCTCGGTCACTGGCACAGCATTCTCCGATGGCTGAATGCGCGAGCCATAGGTCTTCGCATATACCTGCGTGAACTCCGCGCCCATAAACAAAATCTGCGCCGAGTAGTACACCCACAGCAGCAGCGCCACCAGCGACCCCGCCGCGCCATAGGTCGATTCGGGCGCGGCGCGGCCCAGGTACAGGCTGATTGCAAAACGCCCCAGCGCGAATAGCGCCGCCGTCGCCAGCGCGCCAATCGTCACATCGCGCCAGGCAATCTTCACATCGGGCAGAATTTTGAAGATCATCGCAAACAGCAGAGTCGTGACGGCAAACGACACCACGAAATTCACACCTTGCCACAGCAGCGTCTCGGCGTAGGCCTCGCCGGCCACAAATGTGCCAAGCGCCGAAAGCGCCGCGCTCACAACCAGCGAAACAAGCAGCAGAAAGCCCACGCCCAGCACCATTGCAAACGAAAGAAAGCGATCCTGAATCGTACCCCAGATACCGCGCCCCGGCTTCGGCTGCACCTCCCAGATCGTGTTCAGCGCGTCTTGCAGCTGCCCAAACAGCCCGCCAGCCGCCACAATCAGCGTGATCACGCCAAGCACCGTGGCAATAATGCCCGCCGCCGGCTTGCGCGCGCCCTGGATCATTGCATCAATTGCCTCGCGGCCATTCTGCCCGATCAGGCCGCCCACCTGGCTGAGAATGCTGTCGCGCACCTGCGCCTCGCCAAAAAACAGCCCGGCAATTGCGATCACAATAATCAGCAGCGGGGCCAGCGCAAACACCGTATAGTAGGCCAGCGCGGCGGCCAGGCGCGGCGCGCGGTCCTCGCTCCAGTCGCTAAACGTCTCGCGGAGCAAGCTCCACACAGCTTTTGGGTTCATGCCATACCTCTTTCCCTCATATATCTGCCGAATCGCTTGCAAGTGCTGTGCCGGGGCGGCGGCGCTGTGCTATAATCGCCGCCGGTTCGGGAAGGGAAAAAGGAGCCGGTTCGGGCGCACGCTGTGCCAGGATGCCCCGCCCTTCAAACGCTAAAGGGATGTGTGTGAGGGTAGTTGCTGTGCCGCAGTGGCGTCGCTGGCTGGTCGATCTGGCACTGCTGAGCCTGCTGGTGGCGCTGATCGTGTGTGGGGCTGTGGCGCTGGCCCGGCCCGAGTTGCGCCTGAGCGCCGCCGACGCCGATGCGCGCCGCACGCTGGGTATGTTCTGGGCGCAAGAGCAAAACGCCACCGAGACGTATCGCTGGGCGCAGCCCGATTCGCGCCTGCGCTTGTTTGGCTTCGAGCAGCGCGCGCCCGTGCTCCTGCGCATGCGCGTCAGCGCCTCGCGCCCCGCCGATCAGCCGCTGGTGCCGCTCACGCTTCCCGGTGTGTCGCTGAGCTTCCCGCTCGCCCGCGAGTGGCGCGAGTACACCCTGCTGCTGCCCGCCCCGCCCCACGACGCCGAAGGCCGCCTGGTCGCGCTCGCGGCCCTGCCCAGCCCGCCCTACCCCGAGAAGCGCAAGCTCGGCTTCGCACTCACCTCGCTGGTCGTCACGCCCAACCCGCTTTCCTTCGCAGATCGCCTGCCCGATCCGGGGCGACTCGCCTTTCTGGTGCTGCTGTGCGACGCCGTGTTTGTGGCGCTGCGCCGCCGCCTCGCGCGCGGGCTGGCGCTGGCGCTGACGCTCCTGGGCGCGCTGGCGCTGGGCGCGTGGCTGCTGTTCCTGCCGATGGCGGCGGGCTACTGGCTGCCCAACCTGTGGGTTGTGCTGGCGCTGATCTGGCTGGTGCTGCTGGCCCCGCCCATCACCCGCGCCTTGCGCGCGCGTTTCGCTGGCGACGGGCGGGCGCCCGCCGCTGGGCTGGGGCTGCTCGCGGCGGCGGTGCTGCTGCTGCCCTTCCAGCAAGGCTGGTCGAATCTGCTGGGCTGGCCCGCGCTGGTCGCCGCAATGATCCTATGCGCCGCCGCGCTGCCGCCCGCTCCCCCACCCGAAGCTGAGGCAGCCGAGGCCGCGCCGCGCTGGCTCGTTCCTGCGCTGCTGGGCATCACGCTGGTGGCGCTGGCGTTGCGGCTAGTCGCGCTCGGCAGCTTGCCGCCCGGCCTCTGGCGCGACGAAGCCCGCCACGGCTTGCTGGCCCTGCGCATCCTGCACGACCCGACCTACCGCCCGGTGTACGTCCCCAACGTCGCTGACATTCCGGCGCTGCTGTTCTACCTCGCTGCCGTGCCAATCGGCCTGTGGGGCGCGCACGAATGGACGGTGCGGCTGGTGCCGGCGCTGGCCGGCGCGCTGACACCGCTGGCGCTGTTCTGGATGGCACGCCCGCTGTGGGGCTGGCGCGTGGCGCTCCTGTCGGCGGCGCTGCTGGCCGTCGCGCTCTGGCACATTGCGCTCAGCCGCCTGGCTTTTGCCGCCACACTCGGCCCGCCGTTCACGCTGCTCGCGCTCGGCGCGGTCTGGCGCGCGCTCCATGCGCCGCGCCCGGCGGCCCGGCTGGGCTGGGCGGTGCTGGCTGGCGCGGCGACTGGATTGTCTGTCTACGCCTACCACCCCTCACGCCTGACGCCGCTGCTGGTGGCGCTGGCCCTGCCGGTGTTGCTTGGCCGCGCCTGGGGGCGCTGGCGCGCTGCCCTGCCCGCCGCGACGCTGGCAGTCTTAATCGCCTGCGCGGTGGGCTGGCCGCTGGCGCGCTACGCAATTGAGAATCGCGATGGCTTCAGCCGCCGCGTCGGGCAGACCTCGGTGTTCAACCCCGATTCGCTGGAGATTCGCGCGCCGCTGGGCCGGCTGGAAGAAAACCTCGCGCTGCACCTGGGTATCTGGCTCGAGCGCGGCGACCATATTGGGCGGCACAACCTGCCCGATGCGCCTCAGCTCGACTCGCCAACCGGCTTTTTGTTTGCTCTGGGCGTGGCGCTGGCGCTGGCGTGGTGGCGCGACCGGCGGGTGCGCTTGCTGTTCCTGTGGATTGCGGTGGCGCTCATTCCGGGCATGTTCGCCATCGAGGCGCCCCACGCCGTCCGCACCGTCGAGGTAATCGCGCCGAGCATGCTGCTGGCGGGCATTGGTGGCGTTGCGCTGCTCGAACGGCTGCGCGTCACGCGTTTCGATTGGGCGCTGCGCTGGGCCGCGCCGGCTGTGCTGGCGGGCATCCTCGCGCTGAACGGCGTGCGCTACTTCGTCATCTGGCCCGCGCTGCCTTCCACCTACGAGCAGTTCTACATCGCCGAAACGCACATTGGCGACCTGGCGCAGCGCCTCGCGCGCGACCCGGCAGTGCAGTCGCAGGCCACGCGCCTGTACGTGCCCACCGGCCCCAGCACCGACGAAATGATGCAATATCTCACGGCCGAACTGCCGGTCGGCGGCTTCGACGGCGCGACACTCACGCCCGCGCCTGGCCCGAGCACGCTGCTGATCGCGTATGGCGATAACCCCAAAGCGCCGCCCGAGCGCGCCGCGCAGGCGCTTGGCCCCGGCGCGCAGCAGCTGGCGCTTGGCCCGCGCTCGCCGCTCACCGGCAACCCCGAGTATGTGCTCTACGGCCTGGGCGATGCCGCCGCGCAGATCGCCCGGCGCGCGATTGCCGCCCCATAAGCGCAAATTTTGCCACGAAGACACAAAGACACCAAGCATCCATAAAGAATGCCTGGTGTCCAACCACCTATAGCCGAGAGTCAAGCAATTAAGCCACACAGAACACGGAGAACACCGAGCAGTAAAACCAAACTCAGTGCCCTCTGTGCGCTCTGTGGCTCAACTAATCTGCTCTTCGCTATACGTATTACCGCGCCCACAGCATATGCATTTCCAGCAGGTCAGACAGCACCGCAAAGCCGGTTGCCAGCCCACCCGCGCCCGGCCCGATCAGCGTCACGTCGCCCAGCATGTCGGTGGTGAAGGTGATGGCGTTGGTCGCGCCACTCACTCCTGCCAGCGGGTGCGTGGCGGGCAGGCGCGTGGGCTGCACGCTGGCGCGCACCGCCCCGCCGTCGCGCCACACGCGCGCAATCAGCTTCCAGCGGTCGCCCGAGGCGCGCGCCGCTTCAATCGTGTCGCGCGTGAGCGTGGTAATGCCCATGCGCTCGACATCCGCAAGATCGATGCGCGCGTTCATCAGCACATTCGCCAGGATCACGGCCTTGGCCGCCGCGTCGAAACCCTCGACATCGCCAGTCGGGTCGGCTTCGGCATAGCCCAGGCGCTGCGCCTCGGCCAGCGCGTCGGCATACGACATGCCCTGCTCCATCTGGGTCAGGATGTAGTTCGTCGTACCATTCACAATGCCGCGCATCTCGCTCAGCTCGCAGCCGGCCAGGTTGCTCCAGCCCATGCGCAGCGCGGGCGTGCCCGACATCACGGTGCCTTCGTAGCCCAGGTAAAGCTGCGCCTCGGCCGCCAGCCGCCGGATGTCGGTCAGGTGCAGGGCGATGGGGCCTTTGTTGGCAGTGATGACATGGAGCGAGTTGGCCAGCGCGAGGCGGATGAAGCCCGTAGCCGGCTCACCCGTCGTCAGATCGGTGGTGCTCAGCTCCACCAGCACATCGGCGTCGGCCTGGTCAATCGCGTCTTCGGGCGTCCAGTCGCGCTGGCCGGGCAGGTTGAGCAGGTGACCATCCTGCGCCACGGCGTCGAGCAGCGCGGCCGGGTCGAGTCCCTCGGGGTTATACACCGTGCCGCGATTGCGCGTGCACACCGCGACGATCTGCACGTCGACGCCATAGCGGCGCAGCAGCCAGCCGCTGCGGTCGCGCAAAATCTGGGCCAGCCCCTGCCCGGCCGAACCAAAGCCCACCAGGATCAGGCGATACGTGGTCGTTTCTGCCATACAATTCCTCAGCAGCTTGTCGAATCCTGCGCTTGTGGCGCGCTGCGCGTATCATACCAGAGAAATGCGCCCCACCAACGACAGCGGCCCTGGCATAATGCCAGGGCCTGCGAAGACGGGGTGTGGTTGGCTGTCAGTCAGGTACCGCGCTGTGTTGGGCTGGGTTGATTGCTGCGTTGCCGGCCAGTGTGCTGCGATGTGCGGCGTTGTGTGCTGCGATGTTCAGTGAACGTGGGCTGCGATGCTGCGGCGTTGTGTGCTGCGATGCGAGTAATGCGTGGTGCTGCGATGTATCTGCGATGGGCAAGAATGTGTTTGGGACGTTCTTCAGCGACGATGAAATGTTGTGCAATGCTGAAAGAATGCCTGGCCGTTACAAGCCGGTCCGACAGCTTTCGAAGAGCGTGTATGGTTGAGTGCGTGTGGCTTTCGATGGCATAAGCATAGCACGGCCACGCGCACATCTCAATGCACCATGGGTAAGGGTCTGAGCGCACCACAGGTACCAGTGGCTTCGGGTGCGAAAGTACTATGTTCTGCTTACAAAATTTTCAACTTGTGGAAATCGCCACAAAGTCGCTTGCCTTCCTGATGCGGTAAAATTGCCTTCGTATCACGTATCACGAAGATGAATAAAACGAAAGCGTGTTGTTCAATGGCTTGTTCAACGGTACCACGCCCCACCAAAGTACTATTCGCTAGCTCCGTGCCGCGCCTACAAAACGGCGCACTCGTTCCAGGTCGACCGGGTTCTCGCAGCGGCCATCAATCTTGATGCTCGAGCCAACAATCACGCCGTCAATCACTTGTAGAAATGCGCCAATATTGCGCTCGTCGCCGCCGCTGCCGATCAGCACCGGGCGGTCGCCAGCCATGGCCTTGGCCTCGCGCACCTTGCCCAGGTCGGGCGCGTCGCCGGTCATGCGCCCTGAGACGATTAGCGCGTCGGCGCCGAAAAAGCGCGTCCACTCGATATGCGTGGCAAGGTCGATGCCGGGGAAGCGCACCGAGTGCTTCTTGTCCACATCCGCGAAGAGCTTGATGTGCTCGGCGTGCAGCTCCTTGCGGCGGCGCATCAGGTCGGCGGCGCAGCCTTCGTCCCACTCGCCGGCATCCCACACGCCCGCGCCGGTAAACATGCACACGCGAATGAACTCCGCGCCGCTGGCGATGGCAATGCCCAGCAAAGATACCCCGCCATTATGCACAAGGTTGATGCCCATTGGCAGGGCGATTTCGCGCTTCACCGCCGCGGCCACCACGGCCTGCGCGGCAATGCTTTCGGGCTGGATGTTCGGCCCGGCGCGGAAGGGGATGTCCCACATATTTTCGACAATAATGCCGTCGCAGCCGCCCTCGGCCAGCGCGTGCGCGTCGCGCAGGGCATTGTCGATGATCGTTTGCATGCCGTAGCCGGTGTAGCCCGGCGCGCCGGGCAGCGGCCAGCAGTGCACCATGCCAATTACGGGCTTCGAGGTGCGGAAAATTTGCTTGAGATCGTTGATCTGGAGCGCGTCGAGGCGCGTTTTCCAGGCAGGTAGTGGCGTAGTCATATTGCTTGCTCCTTGGTTTAGGGTCAATATCTTTCAAAAAGTGTGGCGAACGTTTGCCACGAAGACACGAAAAGCTCCAGAATATTCTAAAATCTTGGTGTCTTGGTGTCTTGGTGGTTATTTAAAGAATTAGGTTGAGGGTCGGTCGAGCAGCCGGGCGATTGGCTCGCCGTCGGCTTGCGCGTGCAAAAATGATTCCAGCTCTGCGCGCGTGGGCAGCGCCTCGGCCGCGCCGTAGCGCGTGGCGGTGAGCGCGCCCATGGCGTTGGCAAGCCCGACACTGTGCTCAAGTGTTGCGCCGCCCAGGTGCGCCGCCAGAAATCCGGCCACAAAGGCATCGCCGCAGCCGTTGGTGTCGAGCGCGGCCACCGGGAAGGTTGGGAACTGCTGGTTCAGGTCGGGCGCGGCCAGCAGGCAGCCGCGCGGCCCGAGCTTGATCACCGCCAATGGCAGACCGGTGCCGAGCAGCTGCGCCGCTGCTTCATCCTGCGTTGGCGCGGGGCAAAGCGCGACCAGCTCGTGCTCGTTGGCGAACAGAATCGCCAGGCGTGGCAGCAATGCCTCGATCTCGTGGTGCCAGGCGCGCAGCACCGGCAGGCACAGGTCGAGCGAGATTGGCAGGTTGCGCGCCAATGCCGCGTCGAGCAGTTCCAGCGTGCTGCGGCGCTGCGACCCTTCAAACAGCGCATAGGCCGAAATGTGCAGCCAGCGCGCACCATCCAGCAGCGTGGCGGGCGCGGGCGCAAGCGCGACATTCGCCCCGCGAAAGCTGAAAAACGTGCGCTCGCCGCCTGGCGACACTGCCGCATAGCACAGCCCGGTGGCGATGTTCGGGTCAACCTGCACGTCCCGCAAATCAACGCCAGCGGCGCGCGCCACACGTAGCGCGATCTCGGCGGCGGGGTCGGCACCGACGCGGGCGAACAGGCGGGCCGGCACGCCCAGCCGCCCAAGCGCGGCGGCGACATTCGTGGCCGAGCCGCCGCTGCCCCATTCCAGCGCGGTGATCTGGGTGTCGTCGCCTTCGGCGGGGAAGCGCACCAGCGCGGCGCTTACGTCGGCATTTGCGTCACCGACAACGAGGATGGTCATACGCTCTGCTCACTCTTTCGCTCAAACGCCGCGCCATGATAATGGATGTTGGCGGGGCCGCCAAATGCGGCGCGCGTTTGGGGGTATTGGACGCAGACGCACGCGGAGAACGCGGATTGATAGGCATGGAACCGTTTTTCGGCACTCGTCGGCGTTTGTCCGCGTCCTATTTCACACTCCCTGATACAGCGACGCCGGCTTGCGTAATTGACGCTTTTGGTTGCGAATGGTACACTGCGCCCGCCTTGGTTACTGCTACAGTCATGCCCAGAGCAATGGCATTAGCAGGAGGTTTACGATGTTTACGGCAGTGGATCATATCGGCTTCGCCGTGCGCAATATCGACGATGCAGTGGCCTTCTACTCGCAGACGTTTGGCGTCAGCGAGTGGGAGCGTATTGCCATGCCCGAGCGGCATATGGCCGTGGCGGCGACGCATGTTGGCGGCATGCTGCTGGAGCTGATCGCGCCAACTTCGGACGAGGCGTCCTTCGCGAAGTACCTGAGCGAGCGCGGGCCGGGCATGCACCATGTTGCCTACCGGGTCGAAGATATTGTCGCGGCGCTGGCCGATGCGAAGGCGCGCGGCGTGCAGTTAATCGACGAGACGCCGCGCCCCGGCCTGCACGATACGCTGGTCGCGTTTCTGCACCCAAAGAGCTGCCAGGGTGTGCTTGTGGAATTGGTGCAGCATCAGCATTAGTGGGCGACCGGCGACACTCGTTGTTCGCGCGTGGCCGGCGGTCGGTGGTCAGTAAGCCTTGATAGCACAACTTCGCGGCAAAATCATTCTTTCGGCGCTGCTTGGCCTGGCGGTGGTGGTGGTGCTTGGCCTGCTCAGCGATATGCGGCAGGTCGGGCAAAGCTTCAGCACCTTTGGGTGGGCGGCGCTGCCGGCTATTCTGGGCTTTACGGTGGCGAATTACGTGCTGCGCTGGCTGAAATGGGATTTCTACCTGCGCCGCATGGGCATGGGCCAGGGCGTCAGCCGGGCCGATAGCGCGCTGCTGTTCACCAGCGGCATGGTGATGGCGGTGACGCCCGGCAAAGTCGGCGAGGTGCTGAAATCCTACCTGCTCAAGCGGCTGAATGGCACGCCGATCAGCGCCTCAGCGCCGATTGTGCTGGCCGAGCGCATCACCGACGGGCTGGCGATGCTGCTGCTGATGGGCTTTGGCCTGACGCTCTACGCCCCCGCGCGCCCGCTGTTCTACATTCTGCTGGTTGCGACGGCGGCGGGCTTGCTGATCGCGCAGTCGCGGGCGCTGGTCGAACGCATTCTCGCGCTGGTCGAGCGTTTGCCGCTGGGCACGCGCATTGCCCCGCGCCTGCGCACCGCCTACGAAAGCATGCGTGAGCTGCTGTCGTGGCGCATTCTATTGATCTCCACCATAATCAGCGTGGTGTCGTGGTTTGGCGAGTGCGTGGCCATGTTCTATGTGCTGCGCGGCCTGGGCGTGCCGGCGTCGTTTCTGCTGCTCCAGCAGGCGACGTTTGTTTTTGCGGCGTCGACGCTGTTTGGGCTGGTGTCGTTTCTGCCCGGCGGCCTGGGTGTGTCGGAAGGCTCCAGCACCCTCATGCTTGAGCGCCTGATCCCGCTCGCGGCTGGCCCGGCCACCACAGCCACAATCATTATTCGCTTTTGTACGCTCTGGTTTGGCGTGGCGCTGGGCGCGGTTGCGCTGTGGCTGTTCAGCCGGCGCTATGGCGAAGAACGCCAGCCGCTTGAGGCCGGCGCGGGCGAGCCGCTGGCACGCTAGCGCGCAGAAGTACGGAGCCACAGAGAACACGGAGGACACCGAGTTTTGACTGTCCTGCTCAGTGGCCGTTCGGCTGAGCTCACGACGAAGCCTCTGTGCGCTCTGTGGCTTAATCGTTCGCTCTCGGCTACAAATGGTTTAGCTTGCTGGTCTCTGCCAACTGCAAACTGCTATAGACATAATGAATTCCGCTTTATCTGGTGCTGTGTGAGAACCTTGCGATTCGTTTCTGTGCTCGTCATTCTGCTGCTGCTCAGCGGCGCGCTGGCGGCCTGTGGCACGAATACTGTGCTGTCGGATGTTGGCCCGGCCAGCGTGGAGCTGCGGCCCACCGGCAATGGCGAACACGCGACGATTCGCTACACGATCGGCCGCGACGCGAAGGTGTCGGTGTTTCTGCAAGACGCTGCCGGCACACGCTATGCCCTGCGCGAAAACGAGCTGCGCACGGCCTCGCCCGACCCCTATTCGCTGTCGTTTGATGGCACCACGCCCACCACCGACCCGGTGCTGAAGCGGCGGGCGCTGCCGAGCGGCGCGTACACCTACACGGTGCAGGCGGTCGCCACCGACGGCGCGCAGGCGCAGGCGCAGGGCACCATCACCATCGCTGGCACCGACTCGCCGCCGCCACTGATTGAGAATCTGGTCGTCTTCCCCGACACAATTTCGCCAAACGCCGATGGCATCGACGACATCACCGAGATCACCTACCAGCTGCCCGTCTCGGCCACGGTTGACCTTGTGCTGACCGGGCCGGATGGTGCGACCTACCCGTTTGTTGCCGACGACAAAGAAGGCCCGATCCCGCAGCGCCATATCTGGAATGGTAAAACCGTCGATAATGCGCTGCTGGCCGATGGCGTGTACACCCTGACGCTCAGCGCCCAGGATCGGTTCGGCAACCTTGTGGAGCGGCAAACGCCAATCACCATTGGCGGTGGCGGCCAGCCCGAGGTGAAAATTACCTTCACGAACATCGCGCCCGAAGCGATTATGAAGGGCGATACGATCACGGTGACGATGCGCGTGCAGAATACCGGCGATGTGCCGATCCGCACCTATGGCCCGGCCTCGGGCTATGAATACAGCACTGACGATGTCTTTTCTTCGGTGGATGGCGGGAAATATGTGGTGAAGCCGGGCGGCTTCTGGCGCATTGGGGTGGACTGGGACGCCAACAGCGGCGGCGCGGCCAAGCGCTACCCCTACCGCTGGGCAGTCACGCCGCGCCCGCCCGACCAGTGGAAAGTGCCGAACGAAGAAGACGTGCTGATGCCGGGCGAGGAAGCCGAAATCACCGGGCGTATCCGCGTCGATCAGCCCGAAACCAAAATGAGCTTCTATGTCGGCCTGATTCAGGATGGCGTGGGCTTCTTCCAGGATCGCACCGGCCGCACGATCGTCAAGGTTGGTTTCTGATCGCTGGCGCGCGTAGCAGTTTGCAGTTGGCAGGATGCAGAAGGCAATTGCTTTTTCCGGGCTACAACGCCCTGCGTTGAAAGCGCACTACGAACCTGCCAACCCAAGCTGCTTCGCCAGGTTGATCCGCTGTGGCTTGCCGGTCGCGCCGCGCGGGATTTCCTCAAGAATATGGAACTGGCGCGGCACCTTGAACTCGGCCAGTCGCGCCGCGCAGTGCTCGCGCAGATCGGCTTCGGTGGCGGGCGCTTTCAGCACCACAGCCGCATGAATGTCTTCGCCCAGGGTTTTGTGCGGCACCGCAAAGGCCAGCGCCTCGGCCACGGCCGGGTGGCGCAGCAGCACGTCGTCGATCTCCAGCGGCGAGATTTTTTCCCCACCCCGGTTGATCAGCTCCTTCAGGCGGCCAGTGAGCGCCAGGTAGCCATCCGCATCAATCGCGCCCTGGTCGCCGGTGCGGAACCAGCCATCGGTGAAGGCGGTGGCATTGGCGTCGGGATTATTCTCGTAGCCGTCGATTACATTCGGCCCGCGAATCACCACCTCGCCGCGCTCGCCAGCCGGCAGCAGCGCGCCGCTCTCGTCCATAACCGCCACATCCACGCCCACGCCATAGCCCACTGTGCCAGCCTTGTGCGCGCGCGGCGGCAGCGGGTTTGAGGCCATCTGGTGCGCGGCTTCGGTCATGCCATAAGCTTCGAGCACGGGCGCGCCAAACACCGCTTCCAGCCGTTCCAGCACCACCGGTGGCAGCGGCGCGCTGCTGGAGCGAATGAAGCGGAACGGGTGCGCGCGAATGATTTCCTGGTTGCGCTCGGCGCGGGCCAGCAGCATCTGGTGCATCGTCGGCACGGCCGAGTACCAGCTTGGGCGGTAGCTTTCCACCCAGCGCCAGAACTCCAGCGCGCTAAAGCCCTCGGGGCAGATGACCGTGCCGCCCGAGGCGAGTGTGCTGAGCATCGAGGCAACGATGCCGTGGATGTGGAACAGTGGCATCACGCACAGGGCCGTGTCAGCCGGGTTGAGCTGGTAGGTGGCGATGATGTTGTCGGCCGAGGCGGCCAGGTTGCGGTGGCGCAGCGGCACGCGCTTGGGCCGGCTGGTGGTGCCGCTGGTGTGCAGAATCATCGCGATGTCGTCGGGCTGGGCGCGCTCGGTTGGGCGGGCCGCGCCAGCGCCGCGCTCGCACACAAACGCCAGCGTGCCATCGTCCTGCGGCAGCGCGCTGATGATCTGCATGGCGGGCGTGGCAGCGGCGTGCGCCAGCGGCATGCTGCCAGGCAGGGTGATCAGCGCCCGGGCGTGAATGTCGTCGAAGTAAAAGGCGAACTCATCCTGCTTATACTTGGGGTTGAGCGGCGCGGCTGTGCCGCATGTTGCGGCGGCCAGAAAGGCCAGAATGACCTCGGGGCCGTTGCCCATCGCCAGCGCGATCCGGTCGCCGCGCCCGAGCCCGAAGCTGTTGAGCTGCGCGGCCAGCGCGGTGACATTCGCACGCAGTTGGGCGTAGCAGAGGTCGGGGTGGCCGGGCGCGCGCAGGGCAATATGGTCATCCGCGCCGGCGAGCAGCTCGAGCAGTGTTTTTTCCGCAGAAGGGTGGGACATAACTGAACTCCAAACAAAGACGAATATATCCACAGATTACACAGATTACGCAGATTGGGTTCAGGACTTTTCAAATAAGAGTGCTGGGAACGATTACCACCAAGACACCAAGACACCAAGGTTTCAGAAAATAGGCAATCTTGGTGCCTTCGTGCTTTCGTGGTTATTTAAAGTAGCTTTATCTGCGAAATCTGTGGATTTCTATTCTCTACGCAGGCGCGATTGCCAGCACGCGCAGCGGGCTGCCGCTGCCATCGACGATCTTGAGCGGCGCGGCGACGACGATTGCGCCCGTGGGCGGTAGCTGGTCGAGGTTGCACAGGCTGGCCAGCCCGAACTTGCCCGCGCCGTGCATGGTGGCGTGGTTGGGGAAGGGCGGGTCGAAGGTGCCGGCCTGCCCGGCGTCGGTGCCAACCGTCTCGACGCCAACGCCCAGCACGTCGCGCTGGTGGGCCAGAAACTCCGACGCGCTCTTGTGGAAGCCGGGGCTGTGCGGGCCATCCGCGCCGACGTTCAGGAAATCGGCCGGGTCGCTGCGCTGGCTCCAGTCGGTGCGCAGCAGCACCCACGCGCCCGCCGGGATGCGGCCGTGTTCGGCCTCCCAGGCTTCGATGCGCTCGGGCGTCAGCAGGAAATCGGGGTTGGCGGCCACGTCGGCGCTCACGTCGATCACGCAGGCCGGGCCAACAAAGCGCCGCGCCGGGATGGTGTCGCAGCGGTTGTCGGCCAGCTCTTTGCCGGTGATCCAGTGCACGGGCGCGTCGAAGTGTGTGCCGGTGTGCTCGCCCAGATGGAGCGTGTTCCAGTACCAGCCCGGCCCCGGCGCGTCGTAGCGCGAAATCTGCTCGATCGTCACGCCCGGCGACGAGGCGAAGATCGGCGGCAGGCCGATCACCGGCGTGTTTGGGCCGAGCGGCTGCGTCAGGTCGACGACTTTGAGCGTGCCGGCGTTCAGCTCTTCGACGAGCTGCGTGAGGACGGTTGACATCGTTAAGCTCCTTCTGTGTTGCAGGTTGGCAGGTTGTGATGTTTGAATGCTTGAACCTGCCAAACGGCTAACTCCTTATAGCCGACAGCAAGCGGCTGAGCCACAGAGTGCACAGAGGCTTCGTCGTGAGCTCAGCCGAACGGCCACTGAGCAGGACAGTCAAAACTCGGTGTCCTTCGTGTTCTCTGTGGCCCACTATTTCAGCCCTTTCCTATAGTGTCTTCAAGTGCCGCGCGAACTGGAAGCGATTCTCCAGCATGGGCAGGTCGGTCAGGAACACGGGCGGGCCTTTCGCCTCGACCTTGGCGACCAGCGTGGTGAGTTCGTTGGCGTCCAGCGCGGCATCCACGGCGGCGGTGAATTCGTCCAGCTCGCGCACGGTAGCGGTGCGCGGCACGCCAGCCGCCTGCGCGATCCCGGCCAGGTCGCTGCCAGTGGATGTGGCGGTTGGGAAGCCGCCGACCGACAGGAGGCTTTCGTTGTCGAACACAATGTGCAGCAGGTTCGGCGGGCGGTAGCGCGCCAGGGTGGTCAGGCCGCCCAGGTTCATTAGCACCGAGCCGTCGCCGTCGAGCACAATCACCTGCAAGTCGGGGCGGCTGAGTGCGATGCCCAGGCCCATCGAGGAGGCCAGACCCATAGCGTGTTGCAGGTAAAAGAAGTTCGGGCGGTGGCCCAGCGATTGCAGCTCAGCCGACACCGCGCCCATGATCGTTACCACCACGCAGCGCTCCAGCCGGTCGTAGATCGCCTGCATTGCATCGATTCTGAGCATTGGGCCTCCCTGCTTCTCGGACGACGAGATGTTTCAACCGCAAAGAGCGCAAAGAACGCGAAGGTTTTTGGATGAGTTGCATGTTTACAAGTTGCAGGTTGTCGGGCTGAGTGACGACGCGATATTTAACCGCAAAGAGCGCAAAGAACGCAAAGGTTTTTGGATGAGTTGCATGTTTACAAGTTGCAGGTTATCAGGTTGAACATTCCAACCTGCAATCTGCAAACTTTCGAACCTGAAACAGGCGTATGCAATACGCCCCGCCCGCAACCTGCGAACATGCCACCTGCAACGTGCAAACCCGCTAACTCACTTCTTCCCACATCAGGTCGCGGCAGAGCAGCAGCGCCACCGGGCGCAGCGCGGCCTCGGCCAGGGTTTGCGCCTTCTGGATGCGCCGCGCCACGTGCGAAGGGTCGTCGAGCCGCTGGTAGGGAATGCGCAGCGCCTGCAAGACCGACTCCGTCGCGCCGCCGCCCTCGGTCTGCCAGGGGTCGCGCTCGCCAAACTCGCCGCGATAGCTGATCAGCATGAGCAGCGGGATGCGGTAAAGCTGCGCCAGCGACACAATGCCGTTCACGCTTTGCAGAAAGCCGTGATTCTGCATCAGCAGCGCCGATTTCACGCCAGCCAGGTGCGCGCCAGCCGAGATGCCAATGCCTTCTTCTTCCTTCGCCAGCCGCACCAGTTGCACCGCCGGGTCGTCTTCGGCCATGCGAATAAGATGCACCAGCCAGGTTTCGGGCAGCGCCGACATAATCCGCACGTCGCAGGCGCGCAGCGCGTCGTAGATCACGCGCGAGTTGGTCATCGAGACGGGCATGGGCCTTTCCTTCCACGCAAATTAGCCGCTTGCAGTGAGCCAGGCGAACTGGTAGGGCCCGAGTGGCAATGGCTCGTCGGCGCTGAATTCTTCGCCCGAAACAAGGTCGGTGAAGCGGTAGCCGGGGCCGTACACGCGCAGCTGGTTGGCATCCATCTGCTGCATGTGCTCGGAAAAGTTCGCGACCACCAGCAGACGCTGGCCGCCGTGGTTGCGCACAAAGCTGAACACATGGCGGTTGCCGCTGTCGATCACTTCCATTGCGCCATCCCAGACTGCGGGCTGCTGCTTGCGCAGCTGGATCAGGCGCGACAGCTCGGCAAACACATCGTCTTCGCGCGCGATCCGCTCGTTGCGGCGCGCATAGCGCTCCTGCGAGGCCACCGGGCGGTGCACCCAGCGGCTGTCGCTGGCCTTGGCGGGGTCGTTGGCGAAAGAGTAGTCGTTCAGCGTCGCCACTTCATCGCCCAGGTAGAGCAGCGGGATGCCGCCAATACTCAGGATCAGGCTGTGGACCATCAGAATGCGGCGCACGGCCAGATCGATCAGGCGCTCGTCGCCGCGTTGCAGGGCTTGCTCCAGCCCGGCCAGCGAAGCCAGGGTGCCAGAAACCCGTGCGTCGCCAGTGTCGGGGTTTTCCTGAAAGGGCACGCCACGCGCAAACGAGCCTTCAAAGCGCCCGATGTAGAAATTATTCAGGAAGCGGCGGTGATCGGACGGATTGATGCCAACGTGCCAGGCGTCGCCGTCGTCGAAGGTCCAGCCGATGTCGTCGTGCGAGCGCAGGTAATTCACCCAGGCGCAGCCGGGCGGCAGCCTGAAGCGCGTGATCATCGAGTGCGCCAGCAGCTTGACCTCGCGGGTCGCCAGCGCTTCCCAGATCAGCGCCATGAGCAGCGGGTTGTACGAAATCTGGCATTCCTGCGGGCTGATGTAGCGCATCACGTCGTCGGGGTGCACGATTGCTTCCGACTTAAAGAGCATGGCCGGCGCGGCAATGCGCGCCAGGGCGTTGTAGGCCTGAATGACAGTGTGGGCCTCGGGCTGGTTTTCGCAGCTGGTGCCCATGCGCTTCCAGATGAACGCGACCGCGTCGAGGCGCAAAAACTCCACGCCCGCGTTCGCGATAAACAGCATTTCGCCGGCCATTGCGCGGAACACCGCCGGGTTGGCGTAGTTCAAATCCCACTGGAAGTTGTTAAAGGTCGTCCACACCCAGCGCTGCATATCTTCGCGCCACGTGAAGCTGCCGCGCCGCACGGTCGGGAAGATTTCGCGCAGCGTGCGCTCGTAGGCGTTGGGCATGGTGCGGTCGGGAAAAATGAAGTAGTAATTTTCGAACTCGGGGTCGCCGGCCTGCGCCTTGCGCGCCCAGCCATGCTCGTCGGAGGTGTGGTTGAACACAAAATCAACCACCAGGCTGATGCCGTGGGCCTGAAATTCTTCGGCCAGCGCGCGCAGCTCGGCAAAGGTGCCAAGCGCCGGGTTGATGTCGCGGTAGCTGCTGACGGCGTAGCCGCCGTCGCTCTCATTTTCTGGCGCGGCGAACAGCGGCATCAGGTGCAGGTAGGTCAGCCCCAGCTCTTTGAAGTAGGACAGCCGCTCGCGCACACCGTTCAGATTGCCGGCGAAAAGGTCGACATAACACACGCCGCCGACCATTTGCTGCGACTGGAACCACTCGGGGTCGGCTTCGCGCCGCGCGTCGAGCTGCTTGAGCCAGGCGGGCCGGTCGAACCAGCTTTGCGCAGTGTCGATCAGCAGCTGCTCGATCTGGTAGAAGAAATCGTAATTCGCGGCGTACAGCTCGTATAGCAGCCCAAACAGCCGCGGCCACTCGCGGCGCACGCGCACCTCGAAGGCGTCCCATTCGGCTGGCTGGGCGGCGCGCTGCCCGGCGAAATGCGCCTCGATGCGCGGCCACAGCCGGCCGAGCGACAATGTAGCCTGCTGGCGCAGCCAGTTTGCGTCAGGCATCCGGCAACCTCCCCTATGAGTATGCTTGTGGGACGCCATTATAGCGTGATTCGCGCGCGGCGCAGCAGCGAATCGGGCGGTGTGCTGCGTTCTTATTGGTAGGCACGCGGGCGCGTCTGGTTTGCCGTGGGGCTGAAGCCCTCGGCTTGAATAGCGAAGGCCGCCTGCGCGGCCTTGTGCAGCCTGCGGAGGCAGGCTTTGCTTTTGTAGCCCGCCGCTTGAGCGGCCGGGCGCAACGTGGCAGCCCCGCGCAGCCCGCCTGGTTTGACGCCCTTCTCGCTTGTGACTATACTCTCGCTATGCAGATGCGTTTCCGCCTGTTTGTACAGCAGCACAGCTACGGCGCCTGGACGGTGCTGGTGCCGGCTGTCCCCACCGTTTCCAGCTACGCCGAAACCCGCGACGAGGCGCTTGCCGACATTCGCCAGCAGCTTGCCGAGCATCTCAAGGATGCGGGCCGGCGCGCGTGGGGCAAATATGCCTTTCAGGAGCAGCAGGAGCTGCGGCCAATCGCGCTGGATGTGCCGCCCAAGGGCAGCGACGCCGCCATCCCCGTCACGGTGAATGTGCTCGTCACCGACGCGCAGGTGACGCGCAACGCCCGCTACCTGGTGGTGACTGCGCCGCGTCTGGAAGGCTTTCATCTGGTGGTGAACGAGCCGGGCGAGCTGGAAGCGCAGGCCCGCGCCGCCCTGCTGCACCACATGCGCAAGTGGAAATCGCCCGCGATTGTCGAGGCCGATCTCGACGGCAGCGAAACGCTGGAAGTGCTGACGATCCCCGCGCCCACACTCGCCGAGCCCGAGCCGGTTGAGCTGAGCAACACCCATAATCAGGAAAACGTCCTCGCGCTGTGCGGCATGAACCTGAGCGAACAGGCTGCGCGTGGCAAACTCGGCCGCGCCGACCGCCGCGACGCGCTGGTGGAGCAGGTGCTGACCGCGCTGGCGGGCGACAAGCTCAGCAGTATCATGCTGGTGGGCCGCGCCGACGTGGGCAAAACCGCGCTGCTGCACGAAATCGTCGAGCGTATTCGGCAGGGCAATGTGCCGGCCGCGCTGCGCGACCGCGAGGTCTGGGCGGTGACGGCCAACAACCTGATCGCCGGCATGAAATACACCGGCGAGTGGCAGGGCCGCACCCAGCGCCTGATCCAGCAGGTGCGCCGGGGCCGCCAGATCCTGTACATGGCCGATCCGAACGAGATCCTGGACGCTGGGCGCTGGAGCGGCAGCGACAACAACATGGGCCGGTTTCTGCGCCCCTACCTCGAAAGCGGCGAGCTGACCATCATCTGCGAGTGTGCGCCCGAGGGATTCGACGCGGGCATGCGGGTCGAGCCGAGCTTTATGAACGCCTTCCGCCGCATCGACGTGGGCGAAACCAATGAGGCCGACACCCAGGCGATTGCGCACGCAACCGCGCGCCGGCTCGAAGCCACCCGCAACCTGAGCATCGACCCGGCAGCAGTCGCGGCGGCGCTCAACCTGACGCGGCGTTTCATGCCCTACCGCGCCTTTCCCGGCAAGGCCGTGCGCTTTCTGGAAGACCTCGCCCGCGACACGACCGGCGCCGCAGGAATTGAGCGCGCTCAACCTTTGCGCGCCCTTGGCCGCGCCGACGCCATTCGCGCCTTTACGCGCGCCACTGGCCTGCCCGAGTTCATTCTTTCCGATGAACAGGCCATGCGCGTGCCCGACGTGCGCGCCTACTTCGAAGAACGCCTGCTCGGCCAGCCCGACGCGGTCGGCGCAATGGTCGACCTTGTGACGGTGATCAAGGCCGGGCTGAACGACCCGCACAAGCCGCTGGGCAGCTTCTTCTTTGTTGGGCCGACGGGCGTGGGCAAAACCGAGCTGGCGAAAGTGCTGGCCGAGTTCCTGTTCGGCGGGCGCGACCGGCTGCTGCGCTTCGATATGAGCGAGTATGCCTCGGCCGACGCGCTGCCGCGCCTGATTGGCACGGCCTGGAAGCCCGACAGCGAGGGCGAGCTGACGCGGCAGGTGCGCGCCCAGCCCTTCTGCGTGGTGCTGTTCGATGAGCTGGAAAAAGCCCACCGCGAGGTCTTCGACGCGCTGCTGGGCGTGCTGGGCGAAGGCCGCCTGACCGACGCAAGCGGGCGCACCGCCGATTTCCGCAACGCCATTATTATCATGACCTCGAACCTGGGCGCGAGCCGGCGCGAGATGCAGGATATTGGCTTTGGCGCGGCTGGTCGCGCCGACCCGGCCGGCAGCGACGAGCGGCTGCGCGCGCATTTCACCAAGCAGGCCGAGCAGTTCTTCCGGCCCGAGTTCTTCAACCGCATCGACCGAATCATTGCGTTTCGCCCGCTCACGCTCGACGCGATGCGCCTGATCACGCGGCGCGAGCTGGGCAAGCTGCTGATGCGCGAAGGTGTGGTTGGCCGCAATCTGCTGGTCGAAATCGACGACGCGGTGATCGAGCGGCTGCTGGCGCAGGGCTTCCACCCGCTCTATGGCGCGCGCCCGCTCCAGCGCGAGATCGAGCGCATGGTCATTCTGCCGCTGGCGCGGCTGGTGGTCGAGCGCGACCCCGGCCCCGCGCAGGCGCGTGATTCCGCGGGCCACCTGCTGCGCTTTGGCGTGCGCGAGGGCCAGATCGCGCTGAGCCTGGTGTCGCTCGACATCCCCGACGAGCAGCCCGATTTGGCGGCCCTCGCGCCCGCGCCCGACCGGCGGCTGGAAACCGACATCCAGGCGGTGCTGCGCGGCATTCGCGATCTGCGCGCCCGCACGGCCGACGAATCGGCCAGCCCGGTGGTGAAATCGCTGCGTCGCGAAGTTTCGAGCCTGCTGCGCCGCACCGCCGAGCCGAGCTTCTGGGATGAGCCTGCCGCCGCCCGCGAGGTGCTCAGCCGGGTGTACCACCTTGAGCGCGTGCTGAAGCGCTTTGACGAGCTGGCCGAGCGCGCCGAGTACCTAGAAGAAAAAGGCCGCCAGATCCGCCTGCGCCGCGACCGGCGCGGCATCCCCGAGCTGGCGCGCGATCTCGATCAGCTCGGGGCTGAGTTTGCGTATGTGCAGATGGAGCTGGCCGGCATTGGCGCGGGCGCGGGCCACGATCAGGCGCTGCTACGCGTGGTGCCGCTTGGCCGCGACAGCGACGCATGGGCCGCGCAGCTGCTGGCGATGTATGCGGCCTGGGCCGCGCGCAAGGGCTACGAGCTGGTCGAACCCGGCCCGCTGGCGCTGTTCGTGCGCGGCAGCAATGTCTACGAGTTTCTGCGCGGCGAAACGGGCCTGCACAAGCTCCACAGCGGCCCGGCCGACGACCGCCAGCGCGACCTGGCACGCGTGAGCATCTTGCCGGTGGGCGAGCTGCCCGCCGACGACGACCCCGAGGCGCTGGCGGCGGCCTTGCAGCGCGTGGCGCTCGGCGGCGAAACCGACGACGCGGGCGATGCCGTGGCGCGCGTGTATACCACGCAAGGCCGCCACCGCGCCGTGCGCGACCCCCGCACAGGCGTGCGCGTGCCCGATGTGCAGGCTGTTCTGCGCGACGGCCAGATCGATGCGTTTCTGCTGGCGGCGCTGCGCCAGGCCGCCGAAGCTGAGCGCCCCCCGCGCGCGATTGCCACACCCTAGCATATTTACGATTGACGATTTGCGATTTGCGATTGACGCGATTCGCATCCTGATGCGCTCGGCGCGCAGTTGCCTGTCGCCTGTCTTGCTGCTGCACACAGATTGACAAAATCGCGCTTCTCTCCTACTATTTTATAAAATATCAAATCCTAAATCGCCAGTCACACTTTCTATCGGCGCTCACGCCCGTAGATGCGCTGGCTGGTTCTGTGGTTCTGTGGTTCTCGGTTCTGCGGTTCTGCGGTTCTCAGTTCTCGGTTCTGCGGTTCTGTGGTTCTGCGGTTCTGCGGTTCTGCGGTTCTTGGTTTTTATGGAATAGCGCTATGACACTTGCAAGCTACCGCACCAAGCGCGACGTTGCCGCCGACCTGCTGCGCGAGGCGATTCTGCGCGGCGAGCTGGAGCCCGGCACGCGCCTGGTGCTCGAAGACCTGAGCCGTCGCTATGCCGTCAGCATGACGCCCATTCGCGAGGCGTTTTCGATTCTCGAAAGCGAAGGGTTGATTGCGCAGCTGCCCCATCGTGGCGCGATTGTCACCACGCCCGGCCGCGACGAGCTGCTTGAGCTGTATGCCATCCGAGGCGCGATTGAGGAGCTGGCCGCCCGCCACGGCGCTCCGCGCCTGGATGACGCCGACCTGAGCGAGATGGCGGGGCTCCTGGCGCAGCTTGAAGGCTTTGCCGGGCCGTGGGAAGCCTTTCTCGAAATCGACAAGCAGTTTCACCGGGTGCTGTACCACGCCGCTGGCAGCCCGCGCTGGCTCGAAACCATCGAAACGCTCTGGCAGCGCAGCCGCCGCTACATGGTGGCAAGCGCCTCGGCCAGCGGCGCGGTCGAATCGCTCCACGCCGACCATCGCGCAATATTGGCCGCCTGCCGCGCCCACGATGGCGATGCGGCCAGCGCGGCGGTGCGCGCACATCTGGCCCGTTCTGAAGCACGCCTGCTTGAGCAGTGGAGCGAGTAGATGAAATCTGGCCGCGCCCTGGCCATTGCCTCGCTGCTGCTGGTGATGAGCGTCTGGGGCAGTGCGTTTACCGTCACCAAAGCGGCAATCGCCGAGGTGCCGCCAGTGTGGATCGCGCTGCTGCGTTTTGTGCTGGCCGCGCTGGTGCTGCTGCCATTCGCGCTGCTGCGCCGACGCGCCGACGCGCCGCGCCTGCGGCCGGGCGAGTGGGCCGCGATTGCCGGCATGGGTCTGTGCGGCTTTTCGCTCTACCAGGCTGGCTCGAACCTGGCGCTGGCCTACACCAGCGCCGCGCTGGCCTCGATCATCCAGAGCGCCATTCCCGTCGTGACGATCATTCTGGCGACGCTGCTGCTGCGCGAGCGCCCAAGCAGCCGGCGCATTGGTGGGATCGTGCTGTCGCTGCTGGGGGTTGCGCTGGTGGTGCTGGTGGCCGCGCCGAGCGACAATGCCAGCGACCCGCTGTTCGGTGGCTTGCTGATGCTGGCGGCAATGGTGCTGTGGCCGGTGTATACCATCCTCGCCAAGCGCGTCGCCGCCGTCGACCAGCTCACGGTGACGGCCTACAGCACGGCGATTGGCGCGCTCGGCCTGGTGCCACTGGCGCTGATTGAGTCGGGTGGGGCCTTGCCGCCAGCAATTTCGGCGGCGGGCTGGCTGAGCATCGCCTACCTGGGCCTGATCTCGTCGGCCACGGCCAACCTGCTGTACAACCGCTCGCTGACGCATCTCGACGCCAGCCAGGCCGCGACGTTCATCAACCTCGTGCCGATTGTGGGCGTAGCGGTGGCGGTGCTGTTTCTGGGCGAGCCGCTGCTGGGCTGGCAGCTCGCGGGCGGCGCGCTGACGCTGGTGGGCGTGTGGCTGACCACCTGAGGTTGCAGGTTTGAAAGTTGAAGGTTGCAGGTTAGGTGAGCGACGCCTGACAACCGACGAAGGACGACCGGGGAATGAACCGCAAAGAGCGCAAAGAGCGCGAAGCTTTGTGCTATAGGTTCTTGGTTCTCGCCCTTCGATACGCGCTGCGCGCTACTCAGGACGCGGTTCTGCGGTTCTTGGTTCTGCGGTTCTTGGTTCTGCGGTTCTTGATTCTACGCTCACCCTTTCACCTTGTCATCTTGTCACCGGTTCATCGGAGGCGTCATGAATACCCACACCACGGATGTGATCGTGCTTGGCGGGGGCGTGATGGGCAGCGCAACCGCGTACCATCTGGCGAAATCCGGCCGGCGGGTCGCGCTGCTGGAGCAGTTTGGCATCGGCCATAGCCTGGGCAGCTCGCACGGCCCGTCGCGCATCATTCGCCTGGCCTACGACAGCATCGACTATGTGCGGCTGGCGCAGGCTGCCTATGCGCTGTGGCACCAGCTTGAGGAAGAATGCGGCGAGCGCCTGATGCTGCAGTGCGGCGGGCTCGATTTTGGCGCGCCCGACGCGCTTGGCCTGGAGGGCATTGGCTCAACCTATCAGGCGGCTGGCGTGCCCTTCGAGGCGCTCGACGCCGACGAGATCATGCGCCGCTACCCGCAGTTTCGCCTGCCCGAAGGCACGATCGGTTTTTTCCAACCCGACTACAGCCTGCTGGCGGCCGGGCGCTGCGTGGCCGCGCTGGCGCGCGAGGCGGTGCGCAATGGCGCGCAACTGTTCGAGCATACGGCGGCGCGCAGTGTTGCGGTGTCGGGCGCGGGAGTAGAAGTGCGCAGCGACGACACGATCTTCCGCGCCGACCAGCTGGTGATTTGCGCGGGCTCGTGGGCGCTGCCGCTGCTCAACCAGCTTGGGCTGAACCTGCCGCTGGTGGTGCTGAAGGAGCAGCTGGCCTTTTTCGCCGCGCACGACCCGGCCGCATATATGCCCGGTCGCTTCCCGCTGTTCATCCATCGCTACCCCGCCACAACCGTGCTTGGCTCGGGCTTTCCGATCTTCGACCACACGGGCGTGAAGCTGATGGTCGACCGGATTGGCCCCGAGGTCGCGCCCGACGACCCCGACCGCTCGATCGATCAGGAGCGGCTGGCGCGGCTGCACGCCTATGCCACCGACCTGCTGCCCGGCCTGACGGGCGAGATCATCGAGGCGGTGAGCTGCCGCTACACGATGACGCCCGACGAAGATTTTGTGCTCGATTTCCACCCGGCCCACCCGCAGGTGCTGATCGGCTCGCCCTGCTCGGGGCATGGCTTTAAGTTCGGCGTGGCGATTGGGCAGGTGCTGGCCGAGCTGGCGACTCACGGTCAGACGCGCCACGATATTTCGCGGTTTCGGGTGGGGCGGTTTGGGATGTGAGGGCGGACACGTAGGTCCGCCCAGACAGATAGGGGGCGGACACGCAGGTCCGCCCAGACAGGTCCGCCCAGAAAGGTCCGCCCTGACGAAATTCTTTTACACAAACTCTTCGACGAAATAGCGCGCATTCAGGCGCTCGCCGGTGACGCGGGCGAGGGTTTCGTTCCAGGGCAGCTGCGCGCCCAGCGCAAACAGCTCGTCGCGCAGGAATGCGCCAGTGGCTGGGCTATCGACCAGTCGGCGCTCGGGCGTGCGCGCGGCGATGGCCGAGCCAAGCTGGCTGGCGGTGAGTTCGCCCAGGATGTAGTTGTGGTAGTAGACGGGCGCAATCGCCAGGTGGATCTTCGCCGCCCAGTCGGGCTCGTCGCGCCCCTCGGGCCGGGTCAGCATCTGGAAGCGCTCGGCCAGCTCCCACCACAGCGCGTTCAGGTCGGCGCGGTCGGGGTCGGCGTAGAGCGCACGCTCGAAGTGCACCATCACCAGGCCCCAGCGCAGGAACACAAGCTGGGCGATGCGCTGCTCGGCATGCGCTGGCGCGGCCATGGCCTGCACTTCTTCTTCGCTCAGGCCCCGCACGCGCACCAGCCAGTCGGGCCGAATCGCCTGCCGGCCCATCAGCATTGCAATCGCCTCGGTGGTGTTGATGTGCGCCGCCACGCGCAGCAGGTAGGGCAGCTGTTCGCCCAGATATTTGTCGTAGATCGCGTGGCCCAGCTCGTGGAGCGTGGTGTCCATCCAGCGTGCGTCGGGGCGGATATTGCACAGCACGCGCACGTCGTCGCTGAGCCGGTCGATATGCGTGCAGAAGGCGTGCTGGTCTTTGTTCTCGCGCTCGAACAGGTCGGAACGCGCCAGAATGTCGCGCACCTCCAGCCCGATGCCGTCGAAGGTGCGGGTGGCGAGCGCCACAATATCTTCGTCGGCAAACATGCTGTCGAAATCGGCCGCACCGGTGCGGGGCGCTTCCTGAAAGAAGGGGTCGCTGTAGTGCCAGGGCCGCAGCTCCTCCACCGGCACGCGGCAGCGCGCCGCAAGCGCGGCGTCGAGCTCGGCCTTGAGCGCGCGGAACGGCTCGCGCGTGCGCTCCTCAAGATCGTCGAGCAGCGCAAACAGCTCGCCCTCATCAACTTCCTGAAGCTCCAGTGATTTGGCGTAATAATCGCGGAAGCCAAGCGCGCGGGCGCTGGCATTGCGCAGGCGCACCAGCTCCAGCAGCGGGTCGCGCGCAGCTGCGCCAATCTGCTTGCCGGCCTCCCAGGCTTCGCGCCGCTCCTCCGAGTCGTCCGATTCGCGCAGCACGGTGGTGATCTCGTTGTTGGCGATTGGCGCGCCGTCGACGGTGCCGCGGAAGTTCGTGTACAGGTCGGTCAGCCCGGCCTCCAGCGCGGCGATGCGGTCGATCTGGTCGGGCGCGATCTGCGCGGCGGCAAAGCTGCGGTACAGCAGCTCGACCTCGCGGCGCAGCCCGGCGTCGGCTAGCGCGTCGCGCCCGGCGTAGAGCTGCTGAATGGCGTCCCACTCGGCTGGATTGCTGGTGTAGACGCGGGTGTGCTCTGCTCCCAGGTGCTCCAGCGCGTCGCGGTGCTCGGGCGCGCCCGTGGTCGCCAGATCCCACTGGGCGGTGTTGTAGGCCCGCACAACCGGGTGGATGCGCGCCACCATTGCGTCAATAAATTCGCGCGCCTGCGCGGCGAGATCGCGTCGTTGGGTCTCCATAGGTGCTCCTTGATGAGAGGATTTCGTTAGCGGGTCGCAGATTGCACGTTTTGAATGTTGAATGTTGAGTTTTGAGTTTGCACAAATCTGCAACTTGCAAACATTCACCATGCAACAGTAAAACTCCGTGTCTCTGTGCCTCCGTGGTGAAGTAACTCGGTCGTCGCCCTTCGATACGCGGCTGACGCCGCGGGGTACCCTTTGGGTCCAGGACGAAGTCTCGGTCGTCGCCCAAGCTGCAGCCTTCAAACCTGCAACCTGCGAACTCTAATTACCGGCCCGCCATTCTACCAAACTGCCCCGTGCAAAGGCAAATAGCTTGACTCTGCCTGATCGGCGTGCTAGGATCGGGCGTACCCTCCGCCGTTGCGCTCCCGCGCGCGGCAACTGATGGAGGTGGCCTGTGCCAACCAACGACCCCACCACAGGCGTGCCGCCGATGATCGGCCGCCGCCTGAACATCCCCGAATGGCTCAGCTACGTGGCAGGCTACGATTTCGGCCCAATCGCGCCGTCGCGGCTGGTGCTGCACCATACCTTTGTGCCAACCGTCGAGCAGTGGGCCGGCCTGCGCTCGATGCAGGGCATGCAACGCTTCTATGGCGGCAAAGGCTGGACGGCCGCGCCGCATGTGTATGCCGCGCCCGACGGGATCTGGCTGTTCACGCCGATGAAAGATGTTGGCATTCACGCCGGCACCGGCAACTCGGGCGTCAGCAGCGGCAAGTTCTGGTACTCGATTGGCCTGGAGATGGTGGGCAACTACGACGGCGTGCGGCCCGGCGGCGCGGTGTGGGAAAACGCCAAAGCCGTGATCGGTGGCCTTGCCAGACGCCTCGGCATCGCCCCGCGCCAGCTGATCTCGTTTCACCGCGACTACACCAACCAGAAGAGCTGCCCCGGCTGGGCGGTGACCAAAGACTGGGTGATTGGCGAGATCGACGCCTGGCTGGCGAACCGCACGCCGCCACCGCCGCCGCCCGGCCCGATTGGCACGCCCACACCCGACAATGAGGCGCTGCTCGAAACCCTGATGGAAGAAAGCTACAAGCGGCGCGGCGAAGGCTACAACAGCGACTGGGCCTTTCACCAGTTTGCCGTGCAGAATGCGCTGGGCTTCCCAATTGGCCGCAACACAACGCTGCAAGATGGTGGGAAAACCTACGCCTTTCAACCCTTTGCGCGCGACACGCTCTACAGCGAAGTGCCGAACTGGGGCGATGTGCGCCGCCTGTCTGAGCTGCTCGGCGGCAGTATTCCCCCCAGCGGTCTGGGCCGCGCCCTGCTCGAAGCAACCTATCGTGCTGGCGGGGCGACCTTCCACCCGGACTGGGCGTTTCACCAGTTTGCGCTGGCCAGCAAGCTCGGCCCGCCGATTGGCGAAAGCGCGACCATCACCATCGACGGCGCGCAATACGCCTTCCAGCCGTTTGCGCTCGACACGCTCTACAACAAAGTGCCGAACTGGAGCGACGTGCGCCGCCTGAGCCAGCTCGCTAATTCCGCCGACGCGCCAAGCGTGCGCCTGCGCGACACCCTGCTGACGCAGACCTATGCGCGTGGCGGGGCGATCTACCACCCCGACTGGGCCTTCCACCAGCTTGCGCGTTCGTGGAACCTGGGCGCGGCGCTCTCGGACTCGTACCGGGTTGCGTCGGGCAGCGCGCAGTATGCCATTCAGGTCTATGCCACCGATACGCTGTATAACGTCATACCGAACTGGGCGGATGTGCGTCGCCTGAGCCAGCTTGCCAATGCGCCGCGCCCGGCGGTGCTGTCGGCGCGCGAGGCACCTGCGGCCGCGCCAGCGCCCAAATTGCCAGCCGGTGCCCAGCTCGAACCCGCGCCGGCCGCCTTCCACATTGTGCAGTACAGCTCACCGCAGGCGCTGGCGGTGGCGTTTGGCGACCGCAGCGGCTCGAAGATCAACCTGCTGGTGCTGCATAGCGCGCCTGGCCCGCTTGCCCAGATCCTGGCCGCCATGACCGCGCTCGACACGCAGGGCATGAGCCACTACGTTGTCGCTGCCGATGGCGCTATTTATCAACTGGTGAACGACGACTGCGCGGCCTGGCATTCGGGCATGGCCGATTGGAACGGCCGCCGCCAGAACATCAACCGGATCAGCCTGGGCATCACTGCCGAGCAGGCCGGCAACTACCCGGCCGCGCAGCTGGCCGCGCTGGCGTGGCTGGCGAACACCCTGCGCGCACGCTACGAGCTGCCCGCCGACGCCGTGCTGCGCTGGAGCGACCTCGCGCCCGACCATCCGAGCGACCCTGATGCATTCCCGTGGGAAGCCTTTCGCAAGCGCATGAAGTAGCCCCGGAGATAGACGAATGACGAACGGGCGTATCGCATACGCCCCGGCGACAACTTGCCAGCAGGCGTATGCGATACGCCCCGGCGACAACCTGCCAGCAGGCGTATGCGATACGCCCCGGCGACAACCTGCCAGCAGGCGTATGCGATACGCCCCGGCGACAACCTGCAAACCTGCAACCTGAAAACCTATAACTTGCGAACCGTACGAAATCAGCCAGGAGGACGGCCATGCCCATCCCTGAGGTAGAGCTGAACAAAGGCTACATTCTGGTCGCGGCGAGCGATCAGGTCGGCCAGGTGCGCGACCGGCTGCCAGCGAACGCCGGGACACGCGCCTACACCTATGTCGTTTGGCCCCTGCCGAGCGGCCTGTACCAGGTGGTGCGCTGGCTGGAGATCGAAGCGCTGGCGGGCGCCAATTCCCAGATCACGCTGACGAGCGTGATCGGCAGCGTGCCCGGTCTGCCGATGCCCGTCGCCGCCGTTGAGCAGGACAGCATGGGCCTGAGTGGCGCGCGCGATCAGCGCGATGCGCAGCCCGGCAAGCGGCTGGTGGTGCTGCGCAAGGGCGCGGTGCTTGGCCTGTTCACCCGCGAGCTGCGCGGCGCTGAGGACCTGCCGCCCGACCCATTCATTGCCAAAGCGCCTGCCCGCCCGCGCACGCTCAGCGACGAACCCATCCCTGCCGCCATGCCCGTGCCCGAGGCGCTGCCCGCCGAGGATGCGCCCCCGGCCGCCGACACGCGCGTGGTGAATGGCTGGCTGCCGGGCGTGAGCAAGCAAACGCCCATGCAGGTTGATGTTCCCTACGAGCTGAAATTCAACGTCGACCAGCCGCGCGATGATGCGGTGGTGCAGGCTGGCAGTGGCGGCGCGTTAGGCATCGCGATCAAAAAATTCGCCGCAGGCAAGGTCACGGCCACAATTATGGTGACGGTCGACGCGGGCGATTTCACGCTCTACGGCGTCGACGCGCAGGAAATTGTTGTCCCAGTCGAGGCGAACATCCCCTCGAAGAACACCGTCACCTTCACGATCGAGGCCAGCAAGACCGGCAAGAACACACTGCATGCCACGCTCTACATCAACAGCAACCTGTTCCAGCAGATTGAAATCAGCGTGAATGTGGGCGAGAAGCTGCCGCCCGGCACGCCCGCCGTCGAAACCGCCGCCGCTGGCCTGACGGTCGCCAGCGCGGCGGCACTGCGCCCGCGCCCGCGCCAGACCAGCGTCAACGTCGTGATCATGCGCAAAGACCCTGGCTACACCATTAGCGTGCAGGGCGGCGGCGTGGCGCGCGCCTACCTCGACATCAGCACCGAGGCGATTGCCGACTGGGTCGCCAGCGCGCGCAAAACGCTGTATGAGGTGGTGCATGCGCAAGATGCGCAGGGCAACCTGGTGTACCAGAACCTCGACACGAAGATTGCGGCCGAGGCGGGGCTGGACGGCATGAAGAAGCTGGCCGAGGCCGGCGCGCTGCTGTACTACAACCTGTTCTATAACAACAATCGCGACGATGCCCGCGCCATGGGCGACCTGCTGACCAGCCTGTCGCGCACGCGCCAGCTCAACATTCAGGTGGTCGCCGAGCGCTTTTTCTTCCCCTGGTCGTTTCTGTTCGACGGCGACGACGATGCGCTGGCAAACCCCAGCTACGATCAATTCTGGGGCTTCAAGCATGTGATCGAGTACCTGCCCGAGTTCACCGCCGGCAACCTGATCAACTTCGACCCAACGATCAGCGTGGGCGACACGGTTGATATGGCGTTTGTGTGCAACAACACCATCGACGCGCAGTTTGGCGAGCCGGTGGTGCAGGGCCAGCGCGACTACTTCAGCACCCTGCCCGGCATTAGCGTCCAGGAGTACCCGAACGTGGCCGACCTGGTGCGCCTGATGCGCGGCCCGGACAGCCCGCCGCTGATCTATTTCTACTGCCACGCGATCAGCAAGCAAACCGGCGAGGACGGCGGCGTGGATTTCTCGCGCATTTCGCTCAGCGACGCAAAAACCACAATTGCCGAAATGAAGCTCAAGACGCGCTCGGCGGTGGAGCGGCTGCGCCAGGCGCCGCTGGTGTTCCTGAACGCCTGCGAGAGCGCCGAACTCAGCCCGTTCCTGTACGATGGCTGGGTGCCGTTCCTGCTCTCGCGCGGCGCGCGCGGCGTGCTTGGCACCGAGGTCGAGACGCCGGCATTTTTCGCGGCCGAGTTCGCCAAGGAGTTTGTGAAACGCTTTACGGCCGGCGACGTGGCGCTGGGTGAGCTGCTGCGCGACCTGCGCGTGGAGTACGCGCGCGACAAGCACAACATCATGGGGCTGCTGTATGCGCTGTACAGCAATGGCGACGTGATGATTGCGCGCGGGTAGAGTAACACATCCACAGATTGCGCAGATTACGCAGATATGAAGTCTATAATCTGTGAAATCTGCGTCATCTGTGGATAGATATCATTTCCTATTCCACGTTGATATGGTCTGCCGAGAACATGGAGTTTGATACTCTTCCTCACTGATCTCGCTGCTCTCTGTGGCTCGTTTGTATTTCTCCGCTAGCGCCGCCGCTGCGTGCGCACAATTTCCTCGGCAATCGCTTCCACGCTCAGCGCGGCCGGGCTGATGCGCCGACCAGCCGCGCGCAAGCGCGCCGCCAGCTCGATTGGCGCGGGCACCTCCAGACGCAAGCGCGCCAGCTCGCCCAAATTGGCAAAGATCGCGGCGGGCGTGCCATCCAGCGCGACGCGCCCCGCTTCCAGCACCAGCACGCGATCCGCCAGCGCGGCTTCTTCCAGCAAATGCGTCACGTGAATAATCGTCAGGCCGTGGGCGCGGTTGAGCTCGCGCAGCAAGCCCACCAGCGCGGCGCGGCTCAGCGGGTCGAGCATGGCGGTGGCCTCGTCGGCGATCAGCACCTGCGGGCGCAGCGCCAGCACCCCCGCCACCGCCAGCCGCTGGCGCTGCCCGCCCGAAAGCCGGTGCGGCGCCTGCCCGCGCAGGTCGGCAATGCCGCAGGTTTCGAGCGCCCACGCCACCCGCTCGCGAATACGCTCGGCGGGCCAGCCGCGCGCTGCCAGCGCCCAGGCGGCATCATCTTCCACCAGCGTCGCAATGATCTGGTTGTCGGGGTTTTGAAAGACCATGCCCACCACGTCGCGCACAGCGGCGCGCGCTGCGGGGTCGGCCGTATCGTGCCCTGCTACGCGCACACTGCCGCGCTCGGGCAGAAGCAGCCCGTTGCACAGCCGCGCCAGCGTGCTTTTGCCGCTGCCGTTGTGGCCCAGCAGCGCGAGATATTCGCCTGCCGCCACGCGCATGCTCACGCCGCGCAGCGCGGGCACAGCCGGGCTGGCGCTGAAGCGACCGCTTTGCGCCGGGTAGGTGTAGTGCGCGCCGTCGATGGCGATGAGTGATTCGGACATGGCAGTGCTCACGCCTTTGATTGTACACCAGCTGAGCGTGTGCAACGCAGGCTCGTGCGCTCACGCGCTAGCGCATTTGCAAACGACCTGTGCGGATTTCGGTGGCGCTCGTTCAGCATGAGTATCGTGCCAGCGCAATCGGAAATCGAAAATCGTAAATCGAAAATGCGCTAACGCTGCCACTGCCGGTAAATGTCGGCAATCACCTCGTCGATTGGCGCGCGGTGCGTTTCGGCGTCGAGCACCTGCGTCTGGGCGGCGGCCTGTGCCAGCAGCGCGGCCAGCCCGGTGCGCGTTGCGTCGAACACATACTCGTGGCGGCCGTCGGCGCTGCGCACCAGCTCGGCGTGTGCCAGCTCGGGTGCGGGGCCGGGCGGCGTTTCCAGCAGCAGCCGCCGCTGGTCGGAAACTTCGCGCCGCAGCCGCTCGAACGGCCCGTCAAAGGCCAGCCGCCCGTGGTCGATCATCACGATCCGCCCGGCCAGCTGCTCCAGCTCGGCCATGTCGTGGCTGGTGATCATAATCGTCACGCCCTGCTCGCGGTTCAGCTCCTTGATGAAGCCGAGGATCGTGCGCTTGGCCAGCACATCCAGCCCAATGGTTGGCTCGTCGAGGAACAGCAGCTCGGGCTCATGGAGCAGCGCCATGCCCAGCTCGGCGCGCATCTTCTGGCCCAGGCTCAGCTCGCGCGTGAGGCTGTGGAAAAACTCGCCCAGGCCGAGCACTTCCTTCACCAAATCGCGCATGCGCTCGTAGCGCGGTCGCGGGATGTCCCACACCACGCGCTTCCACTCAAAGCTGGCCGCCACCGGGTGATCGGACCACAGCTCGGTGCGCTGGCCGAACACCACGCCGATCTTGCTGACATAGCGCACCCGCTCGCGCACCGGGTCCATGCCCAGCGAGCGCACTGTGCCGGCGTCGGGCGCGAGCATGCCCGAAAGCATTTTCACGGTAGTGCTTTTGCCCGCGCCATTCGGGCCTGCGTAGGCCACGATCTCGCCGCGCCGAATGGTCAGGTCGATATTTTGCAGCGCATGAACTTCGCGCACGGGCGGGCGGAACATGCCGCGCACGGCATCGCGCAGGCGCTCGGAGCGCTGCTTCTGGCGAAAGGTTTTGGAAACGCCGCGCAGCTCAACCGCGATGCCCGAAGCTGCTGTAGCGCTGGGAGCCAATCCGTTCATAGTGGTGCATTCCTTTCAGAAACAGGGCGATTGCGGCGAGCACAAACAAAATCGCGGCCAGCGGCGTGACCCACAGGTCGGCGGGCGACGCGCCCAGCCCGAGCAGCGCGCGGCAGGGGTACCAGGCGACAAAACCGACCGGCAGCGCGCCCAGCATGCTGCCCAGCAGCAGCGGCGCAATGCCGTCGAGCGGGAAGCCCTTGAGCTGATCGAGCAGGCGAATCGCCGAGCTGCTGATTTCTTCGGCGGAGCGCGGCGCCCAGAAGGCCAGGCTGCCCCACAGAAAGGCGAAGGCCAGCACAATTGCCGCCGAAGCCGCCAGGTTCAGCGCAAACAGCGCCAGCCAGCCCGGCCCGATCGCCAGCGGCAGGCGCGCCCCGGCCCACAGCAGCAGGCCCAGCCCCGGCAGAATCATCGGCGCGCCCGAGAAGGGCATAAAGCCCTCGGTGAGCAGCGCCAGCCAGATCGGCTGCGGCTGCGCCAGCGTGTGGTCGAGCTGGCCGCGCCCGAGCCGGCGGCTGATCATCAGCACGTTGTAGCCGAAAAAGGTGTGCATCAGCCCGGTGACCACAGTGGCGTAGCCGAGCATAAACACAATCTGGTCGCGCGACCAGCCGCCAATGCCGGCAAAGCGCTCGGCCAGCAGCAGCGTCGCCGTGACCGTCGCGAAATTGACGATTCCATCCGACACGTACCATGTCAGCGCCAGGCGAATGTCGGACATAAGAAAGGTGAAATCCAGCGCGGCATACATGCGCCACAGCTGCAGAATGCGCCGGATGGTGTGAGTAATAGGCATATCGTTTCCATTTACGATTGACGATTGACGATTTGCGATTGGGACGAACGACGACCGAATAATTCACCACGGAGGCACAGAGGCACGGAGATTTTGGATTTACGATTGACGATTTACGATTGGGACGAACGACGAACGACCACAGACGACCGACGACTCACTGCGGCATCCTGAGTAGCGCGTAGCGCGTATCGAAGGGTGCCGTCTAGCCGCGCCCTTCGATACGCGCTACGCGCTACTCAGGACGCTACTGACTCACTTCTTGTGCATTATTTTCTTGCTCACCGCCGACACCGACGGACGACCGGGCATGAACCACGGAGGCGCAAAGGGCACAAAGGTTTGAAAGTTTCAGGTTCCAAGTTCCAAGTTTGAAGGTTGCAGGTTTGCAGGTTTGCAGATTTGCAGGTTACTGCCAACTGCCTACTGCCAACTGCCTACTGCCGGCTGCTTACTGCTCGTGTCACCTCGTCACCCGCCATACGACACCATGCGCTCGCGGCCGATGTGCCACAGCCAGTGCGCCAGCGGCCACAGCGCCAGCGACCACGCCGCCTGCGAGAGGAGCAGCGCGAAGGGCGCGCCCGTGCCAGTGTAGATCTGCAGCGGGGCCGAGGCCATTGCCGCGAAGGGCAGCCACGCAAACGCCGCGCCCACGGCGGGCGGCAGCAGCGCCAGCGGGATCAGCGCGCCCGACAGCAGCGTAGTGACTGCGTTGCGCATCTGGCGCACCGCCCAGTGCGGCATCTCCAGCAGGATGAGCAGCCCGCCAAAAATATATTCCACCGCCAGCCCGACACTGATTGCCAGCAGCAGGCTTGGCACGAACAGCAGCCCCGCACCCACGCTGGCCGGGCGCGGATCGACGCCCAGCAAGGGCGCGATCAGCAGCAGCGGCAAGCCAAACACCGCCCCTTCGAACATCCAGCGCCCAAACATATCCGCCGAAAAGTGGCCGAAGATACCCAGCGGCTGCAAGAGGCGCGTGGCGATGCCGCCATTCCAGAACTCGCTGTCGAGCTCGGTGCGTGGCGCGAGCTGGGCGGCAAACACCTCCGCGATCAGCGTGTAGGTCAGCACCGCGCCAAGCGTCATTCCCGCGACGGGGCCGCGCCCGGCGAGGATTGCGCGCCAGATCGAGAGCAGCACCAGCACGCGCAAGAGGCGCAGCAGGTAGTCGATCAGGAAGAGCGGGCTGTCGCCAATATAGCTGGAAGCAGCCATGGCGGCGGTTTTCCAGTATTTGTGGATTGTTTTGTTCATTGTTGTTTATCTGCTCTTGTGTTGCGCAACACGCTTCGAGCCTGCGGCAGCAAGGTTCTTCTGATTTTATTGTTGTTTGAGTTTCGGCGCGTAGCGCCGAAACTCAAACAACGGAACCAGGATTGAGACTATTTTTGTTTAGGCGTGGCTTTTTGCGCTGAAACAGACTTTTGATCCTTGGTGTCTTGGTGTCTTGGTGGTGAAATCGATGCTTCTGGCTGGCTGCGACGCGCACTTTCTTCGGCGTAGTAGCTATAGCCGCCCTCGTACACGCGCAGCTCGCCGTCGCGCACCTCGAAGATGCGATCCACCACCCGGTCGAGGAAGTAGCGGTCGTGCGAAACCACCACGACCGTGCCAGCGAACTCGTCGAGCGACTGCTCAAGCACCTCGGCCGAAGCGATGTCGAGGTTGTTGGTTGGCTCGTCGAGCAGCAGACAGTTCGCGCCGGTCAGCATCAGGCGGGCCAGCTGCACGCGGCTTTTTTCGCCGCCGCTGAGCTTGGCGATCGGCTGCGACGCGGCGGCGTAAGGGATTAGGAAGCGCCCCAGCTTGGCGACTGCCTCGGCCTCGTACATCGGGCGCACGTCGCGCAGCGCCTCGATTGGCGTGCGGCTCATGTCGAGCGTTTCGTGCTGCTGCGCGTAAAAACCCACCTGAATGCTTGGCCCGATCCAGATTGCGTCGTGCACCTGCCCGCGATTGGATGAAGCGTCGGGCGCGAGCTGGCCCAGGATCATGCGCAGCAGCACCGACTTGCCCGCGCCATTCGGCCCCACGATGCCGATCCGCTCGCCATTCATGATTGTCGCGGCGGCGTCCAGCAGAATGATCGTGTCGCCAAAGGTCTTATCAACGCGGCGCAGCTCGATGGCTTTGGCGCCGCCGCGCGCGTGCGGGCGGAATTGCAGCGCCATTTTGCGGCGCTCCAGCACCGGCCGCTCGATCTTGTCCATGCTGTCGATCTGGCGCTGCTTGTTGTTGATCTGGCGCTTGAGGCGCGGGTCAAGGCTTACGCTCATCCAGACCTTGAAGCGCGCAATTGCCGCTTCCAGATGCTCGATCTCTTTCTGCTGCGCGGTATAACTCTGCTGCTGGCGCAGCAGCGCAAGCTCTTTCTGCGTGACGAAGGCCGAGTAGTTGCCTTCCCACTGCTTCAGGCGCGCAATCACGCCCGGCGCAGGCTCGATCTCGGCAATCTGCGTGACGGTTTCGTCGAGCAGGTAGCGGTCGTGCGAGATGATCACAACCGCGCCGGCGAACTGCCGCACAATTCGCTCGAGCATGGTTTTGCGCTCCAGATCGAGGTGGTTGTCGGGCTCGTCGAGCAGCAGCAGGTCGGGATCGGCCAGCAGGCAGCGCGCCAGGCCCACCAGCTTGCGCTGCCCGCCGCTGAGCAGCTCCATTGGGCGCTGCCACTGCGCTTCGGGCATGCCCATGTCGCGCAGCAGCGTTTCGGCGCGGCTATGCAGGCGCGGGCCGCCCAGCTCGTCGAACTGTTCGAGCAGGCGCTCGTGCTCGGCCAGCACGCGCCCAAGCGCGTCCATATCGCCCGCGACCTCGGGCTCGCCCATGCGCGCCTCGGCGGCGGCGATGCGTGCCTCAAGCGCGGCCAGGTCGTCGCGGGCGGCCAGCAGCTCGGCCAGCACGCCGCGCCCGGCCTCGCCGCTGTATTCCTGCGGCAGGTAGGCCACGCGCGCGCCGCGCCGCAGCGTCACCGCGCCGGCCTCGGGCGCTTCCAGCCCGGCCAGCGTGCGCAGCAATGTCGATTTGCCCACGCCGTTCGGCCCGACCAGCCCGATGCGCTCGCCGTCCTGAATCGTCCAGCTGAGCTCTTTGAAGATTGTGCGCCCGCCATGGACGCGCGCAATGTTGTTGATGTCTGCAATAATCACAAGGGCCTCCTGTATTCCGGGCCAGGCGAGCTGGGTGTAGGCAATAAAAAACGCCGCGAGCCGCACCTGGCCCACGACGTTCGGTTCTTTCTCAGTGAAAGTGTTTACACACGCAACCTGTCGCTGGGCACAGTAATCCTATGTCCAGCGCGCAGTGTGCCGCCACGGGTTGAGTTCCAGCAGGTTGTGACGGCGTTCCAGCGCATGATCGTGCCTTTCAGAAAATATCTGCGCGCAGTGTAGCACACTGGCGTGCGGGCGGTGTCCATCGCAGGGCTGATTTTCGCGTGTGGGACCGCCTTTTGAGGCCAGGGCATATTCACGTTGGATGGAATGCGATCTATCCACAGATTCCGCAGATGATGCAGATTATACCAATACCGATGATTACTTCGGAATTGTCATGCTGAGCGAAGCGAAGCATCTCTCGCTCATGTGAATAGGAGATTCTTCACTTCGCTGCCGCTCCGTTCAGAATGACAAAGAAGAAGTGTTTACTCGGACTTGGTATTAGCGACCTCATATCTGCGTCATCTGCGTAATCTGTGGATGATGTTTGGGACCTTGACACGGCCTTGCTTCCGGGCCAGTGGGCGTCAGCGCGGAAGCGCAAGCGTGATACAATCGCACGGTCACTCAGCGGAACCGAATACGCTATTACAAGCGGCTCACGCAGCCCTGATCGCTGCATCAACAGAAGAGAACCACACAATGCACACCAGGCTCCTCACATTCGTTTGCTACGCGGTTATGGCGCTCTTTGCGGTTGCGCTGACGATCACCAGCCCGCTGCTGCCGGCCATTGCCGCCTCGTTCGCGCTGAGCATGGCCGAGTCGGGCGTGATCTTCACGGTCAGCTTTCTCGGCCTGGTGGCGTTCATTCTGGCTGGCGGGGTGCTGGCCGACCGCTGGGGCAAGCGGCGGGTGCTGGCGGTGGCGCTGGCCGGCTTCACGCTTGCGCTGCTGGCGATGCCGCTGGCGCCTTCGTTCGCGGCCGTATGCGCGGTGACGTTTTTCATCGGCGGGTTTGGCGGCATTCTCGAAAGCCAGATCGGCGCGCTGGTGGTGGCGCTGAACCCCGAACGCCCCAGCTACTCCCTGAACATGGCGCAGGTCTTCTTCGGCGTTGGCGCGCTGGTCGGGCCGATTGGGGCGGGCATGCTGCTGGCGGCTGGCTTCGACTGGCGGCTCTGCTATGCCGCGCTGGGGGTGCTGGCGCTCGCGCTGGTTGTGCTGTTTGTTGCGATTCGCGTGCCGGAACTTGCCAGCACCGACCGGATTAGCTGGGCGGCGTTTGCCGCGCTGGTTCGCAATCGGCGCTTCCTGCTGATCTGCCTGTGCATGATGCTCTACACCGGTGCCGAGGTTGGCAGCTGGGGCTGGATGTCGACCTTCCTGACGCGCAGCCTGGGCTTTTCGATCATTGAGTCGAGCGTGGCGGTGGGGCTGTTCTGGGCGGCAATGACGGTTGGGCGGCTGCTGTGCGGCCAGCTCACGCTGCGCTACGAGCTGCGCACGATTGTGATCGGCCTGGCCGGGCTGGCCGCACTGGCG
The DNA here is from genome assembly GCF_057073505.1 of Kouleothrix sp. 19917. Taxonomy (NCBI): domain Bacteria; kingdom Bacillati; phylum Chloroflexota; class Chloroflexia; order Chloroflexales; family Roseiflexaceae; genus Kouleothrix; species Kouleothrix sp. 19917. The sequence goes on along the minus strand of NZ_CP097099.1, from coordinate 4,073,062 downwards.
ACGCTGGCATCCGGCCTGGTCGAGGCGCGCGCGGCGGTGTGGGCCGTGATTGCGGCGCTTGGGCTGACCTATTCGAGCCAGTGGCCGCTGATTGCCGCCTATGGCAGCGAGCGCTACACCGCGTCGTCGGGAACAGTGTTTGCGCTGCTGGTTGGCAGCGGCGGGCTTGGCACCACCGTCGTGCCCTACCTGATGGGCCTGATCGGCGAGCGGGCTACCATCCGCGCCGCGATGATCAGCCCGGCGGCGCTGTTCCTGGCGATTGTGGCAATCTTCTGGTGGCTTGGGCAGGCCGAGCGGCGACCGGCCGCGCTGGGCGAGCTGGGCGGCGGTTAGGGTCAACACGGTTCACATAACGACGCCAGCGGCATGTACCACGAAGACACGAAGGGCTCGTATCAAAGCGATCAGGCTGCGTGCTCGATCTGCACGCAGCTCATTTCCAGCGCATACGCAATCGCTTGCTCAAGCGGCATGTGCTGCCCTTCGGCCCATGCGGCTGCGAAACTCGCTTCGTCGAGCTGGGCGCGTGCCGCCGTAATCGTGTGTTGCATGTGCGAGCGTTGAGGCTCGTCAAGTCGCGTGCTTTCCTGAACAAGCAGCGCTTCAACTGCGCCCAGCAAGCGCATAGCGGCGAGCGGCTGCCCCTGGTTCTGGACAAGGCACGCCAAGCCCGAGAGCGCGATCAGCAAGCCACGTTTATTTCCAAGCTCGCGATACAGCGCAAGACTTTCCTGGTAAAGTGCCCAGGCCATTGGGTATTGCGCAAGCTTGGTCTGCACATTGCCCATGTCGGCGAGCGTTGCTGCAGTGCCACGTTTGTAGGCGAGCTTGCGCCGGATTGTCAGGCATTCTTGGTAAAACGCCTGCGCTGCGGCATAATCGCCCTGCAGATTAGCCAGATTGCCCAAGGCGTTGAGTGGGTAGGTGACGCCAAGCTCATGTTCCGAAACCCGGATAAGCGTCAGGCTTTCTTCAAGCAGCACCTGTGCTGTTGCGTACTCTCCCTGGTTATATGCCACAAGGCCCACGCAGAAAAGCGCGTCGCCGACCCAGCGAGGATCTCCTTCTGCTCGCAAGGAAGCGAGGTATTGCTCATAGCGCGCCCGCGCCGTGACATAATCGCCTTGGTCAAAGGCCAGGCCACCCAGGATGCCAAGAACAAAGTTGAAGCCGTCCTGGTCGTTGAGCCTCCGATGTACGTTGAGGCTTTCTTCAAGTAAATCGTGTGCCCTGGTGAAATCTGCCTGGCACCATGCCAGCCTGCCTGCCTGGGTTAACGCTCGTGCCGACCAACGGGGCAGCGCGGGGTCTGCATTCGTGTGTGCCCCACGCTCACGACTCACGGTCAATGCCTGTTCCAGCCATTGCCGTGCTTCACTCCAGTACCCGCGCACTTCCCAGAACTTGCTCATCGCCGCACTTAATCGCAGTGCAGATGCGCTATCACCCTGTTCAAGCGCCCAACGTAATCCAGCCCGCGTGTTGTCATGTTCAACATCAATTCGATTCAGCTCTCGTCCTACTTCCGATCCGGCAAGCTGAGCTTCGGCTGACTCGGCAAGCGCCAGGTAATGCGCGAGATGTTGATTGTGCGCCTGCCTGGTATCGTCGGCCTGCTCAAGCTTCTCGGCGGCAAACTGCCGAAGGAGCTCGTGCATGTCGTAGCGCGCCACGCCATCCCAGCGCAGCAGTGATTTGTCGATCAGGGCGGCAAGAAGCTGTGGCGTTGCCCCGGCAACCTCAGCAGCGGCATCCTGACCGAATCCGCCGCGAAATACCGACAGGCGCGGAAAAACCCGCTGCTCTTCGCTGGAGAGCAAGCGCCACGAGTGCTCGAACGCTGCCCGGATGCTGCGGTGGCGCTGCGGCGTGGCCCGCAGTTCGCTCGATAGCCCCATACTGCTGCGCTCAATCGCATCCGCGATTGCTGTGCACGAGCGCGTGTGCAGCGCGGCCGCCGCCAGCTCAATCGCCAGCGGCAGCCCCTCGACCAGCCGGCAGATCCGCGCCACTGCGCGTGCTTCGTCTTCGGCAGGCGCAAAATTCCGCCGCACCTGGCTGGCGCGTCGCAGGAACAGTTGCACCGCGCTGTAGCTTTCAATCGCGCTGACCGTTTCGCCCGGCGGGTACGCGAGGCTGGGCAGGTCAAACAGCCATTCGTCGCTCATTGCCAGGCGCTCGCGTGATGTGACAAGGAATGTCACGCCGGGCGCGCGCCGAAGAATGTCCGCCAGCAGCACTGGTGCACCGTCGCCGTCGCTCAGCTCAGGCGCAAGCAAATGCTCAAAGTTGTCGAGAACGAGCAGCAGCTCCTTGTCGCGCAGATACGCCAGCACGTGCTCGTGCGGGTCGCGCTGGCCCTGAGGCTGGATATTCAGCGCCGAGAGGATTGCCGGCGCCAGAAACGCGGCCGAACTGATCGGCTGGAGCGGAACAAACGCCGCGCCATCGGTGAACATGTCGGCCTGCTCAGCCGCCGCAGCCAGCGCCAGGCGGGTTTTGCCAATGCCGCCCGGCCCGACGATTGTGATCAGGCGGCAGGCCGGATTCTCCAGCAGCGCGCCCAGTTCCGCCAGATCGCGCTCGCGCCCGATCAGTGGCGTTGGCGCGGTGGGTAGCTGCGCGTGGCGGATCTGAGGGGTGCCTGGTTTGGGCGTATTGCTATACGCCCTTAGTTCATTCTCGGTTTGCGGGGTCCCGTCGCGGATTTGCTCATACAGCGCGGTCGTCCTAGCTTCTGGCTCGATGCCCAGGTCGCGCGCCAGGATGCGGCGGCAGCTTTCGTACTGCGCGAGGGCGGAGCTGCGCTGCCCGCTGTGCGCCAGCAACCGCATGAGCTGGCGGTGAGCTTCTTCGCGCCAGGGTTCCAGCTCAATCTGGCGCTGGGCGCAGTCGCGAGCCTGGTCGTGGTTGCCACGCCGCTCGTGAAAGACGGCCAGGCGCGTGAGCGCGCCAAGCGCTTGCTGATGCAGCCGTTCGCGCTTGCGCAGCAGCCACTCCTCGAATGGCGCGCTGTCGCCCACGCTGAAGCCGGCCAGAAAATCGCCGTGGTACAGACTAACGGCCTGTTCAAGCCGAGTGGCGCAGCTGAAGCAGCGTTCGGGGTGGCGATGCGCATGCCGCTCGCATTCTTTCAGCAAAGCGGCAAAAGCTGAACAATCCAGGTTGTCACTATCGCTTACGTTGAGCTGGATGGTGTCGCGGGTGATGAGCAGGAATGGTGGAATAGCGCTGGCATCGCCGAGCACCGTGCGGAGGTTGGCGAGCGCCTGGCGCAAATTATGCCGCGCCGCTTCGTCGGGCAGTTCGGGCCACAGCAGGGCGGCCAGTGTGTCGCGCTGGTGCGTTTGGCCGGCTTCAACTGCCAGGTAGGCAAGCAGCGCCCGCGCTTTGTGGTAGGCAAAGCCACCAGCCGGCTGGCCACCAAGCGTGAGCTGCATTGGGCCAAGCAGCGTAAGCGATAGTCGAGCCATGGCGAACCACCTCCACCCACCCCCACCGCGACAGTAGCTGACTCAGGAATGCGATAGCGCCATTATATCGCTCCCGGTGGTGCGAAACAACAGGTATTGGCACATTCTGTGACGTTTCTCTGACGCTCGCCTGCTATGCTGGCACGCACGTTCCCTTGCAGCGCCTTATCGAGAAATAGCCCTCGTGCGCTTTCAGCGCAGGGTTTAGGGTTTGGGGAATAGGGTTTGGCGATTGCAATGAGAAACTCTTCCCTGATTTCCGCATCGCTTTCTTGATTATGCACTAGTTCACTCGCTGTCAACGGCGCCCAAGAGGTGAAACGATGACCGAACCGCGGCGGTATCGTGTCTACCTCCTGCGCCTGTGGCAAGCCGAAAGCGAGGAAGGCGGCATGGTCTGGCGGGCAGCGCTCGAAGATGCGCCCACTGGAGAGCGGAAAGGCTTTGCCGACGTGGCGCGACTGTGCGCCTTTCTCCAAGCACTAACGGCTGACGAGACTGAGGACACTACGCAGTCGCCTGAGACATCACGATGAGGAATTCTATGAAAGGGGGACGAAATGTTCGGTATGTGCAGGAATACCTGGCGCACTTGGCGCGCACTGGCTGTGGCTGTTCTAGCAATGTCCGCGATCCTGAATGGGGCAAGCAGCACGCGCGCAGTGGCGGGGGCACGCGCAATCGGCCAAACCGCCAGCGCAGAGCCCGATGCGGCAACTGCCTGGCATAACATTGCTGTGCAGTTTTTGGCCACGGCCACACCACCGCGCCCAACTCCCATTCCATTCCTTGATCTGGCGGTCGTGCAGGCCGCGGTTCACGATGCCGTCCAGGCGATCGATCGACGCTATGCGCCATATCACGTAGCGTTCCCGGCTGGTACGTCTGGCTCGCCCGAGGCCGCCGCCGCCAAGGCCGCGCACGATGTGCTCGTTGGCATTTTGCCCGGCCAGCAAGCCGCGCTCGATTCGATGTACAACGAGTACTTTACTGCCCACGGCCTGGCCGAAAGCGACCCGGGCGTGCAGGTTGGCGCGACGGCTGCGGCGGGCATTCTGGCGCTGCGGGCGAATGATGGGCGCGTGCCGAACCCGCCCCCGGCACCGTTCACTGGTGGCACCGCGCCTGGCCAGTGGCGCCCGACGCCGTCTTTGCTGCCGGGGCCGCCGCCAACGCTGGCGCCAATGGCGAGCCCCTTGCTTGGCACGGTTCCGCCGTTTACATTGCAGCGTGGCGACCAGTTTCGCGCGCCGCCGCCCCCCGCGCTGAGCAGCGACCAGTATGCCAGGGAATACAACGAGGTGAAGGCGTTGGGTGGTCTTGCAGATGGCAGCCGACGACCCGACCAGACCCAACTTGCAACGTTCTACGCCAGTAACTATTTCATTCTTCTGCACCAAACGCTGCGCGATGTTGCGGCGTGGCGCACAGACAACATTGGCGATAATGCGCGGCTGCTGGCGCTCGGCGCGCTGGCAATTGCTGACTCATTTATTGTCACGTGGGATAGCAAGTCGGCCTACGTCTACTGGCGACCGGTCACGGCGATCAACGAGGGCGAGAATGACGGCAACCCGCAGACACAGGGCGACCCGAGCTGGCAACCATTTCTCAATACGCCAAATTATCCCGAGTATACATCGGGCGCGAATGGTGCAGTCGGCGCGCTGACCCGTATGCTGGAACTGTACTTCGGCACGGATCGCGTGGTCTTCACGGTTGTCAGCACCAATGCAAATGCCAAGCCGAAGATGCGCACATACACTCGGTTCTCGGACTTGGCGTGGGATACCGTGAACGTGCGCATCTACCAGGGCCTCCACTTCCGCAGCGCCGATGAAGTGGCCCGTGCGCAGGGCCGGCTGGTAGCCGAATGGGCCTTTGGGCATGCTTTGCGGCCAATTGGCGGCTAGGGCCGGCAGAAGGGCGCCAGCGCTGGAAATGTGGTAGGCGCAGGGAGGGCGGAATGGCACGAGCGAACGAGCTACTGCGCCAGAGGGCGAAGCCAAACGTGGCGGCGCAGGTGGGGCTGTGGGCTGGTGGGCTGGTGGTGGCGCTGGTGCTGGGGCTTGGCGCGCTGCTCAGCAGCGCGCCGGCCTTCCGCTATGATGTCAATGTGCACAACGGAGCACGCCTCTCGCTGGGCATTCTGGAGGGCTGCCCGGCCGAAGTACCAATCGATATCTGCGAAGCCTACCGCTTGCAGATGGAACGCCACTTCGAGCTGACGTTGAACCGACCCGGCGTGCGGCATGTGCTGCTCGCGTTCGATCTGTCGCCCCGCGAGCGCTGAGCGACACCCCCTCACTACAGCGAAGAGCAAATGAATTGAGCCACAGAGCGTACAGAGGATATTGAGTACTCTGTCAACGAAGTTTCCTTGTACTCAGCTTCCAGGAAGCTCAGGCCAGTTTTGCTTCAACCTGATAATCAGATGAGCTTCCTGGAAGCTTGCCCGTTGTATGAAATAACGTATTTTCCAAAGTACTGAGTTTGGTTCTATAGATCGTTAATCTCTGTGCGTTCCAATGCTTCGCGGCTGCTTAAGAAGTTCCCCGGCCTGGCCTCATCCGCCTTTCGGACGAGCGCCAATCCGCCGAATGGCTATTTGACATTTCTGCGCAACTCACGTATTATTCGGCGCAACAATTGAATAGCGCAACTCTTATCCAGAGAGGTGGAGGGACCGGCCCGATGAAACCTCGGCAACCCTGGAAAAAGCGTAGGCGTGCAACGTTTAGTACACGAGGCATGCGCAGCTTGATCATTAGGGTGCCAAATCCGGCAGCGCGACTGGAAGATGAGAGGCATACGTCGGACGTAAGCCCCTTCCTATGGTTTTGGAAGGGCTTTTTGTTTCAGCGTTTCCATGGCCCTCATCTGCGCGATGAGGGCTTTGTTGTTGCCAGCCCCATCGCGCAGCGCCTCACCTGTGGCACGTGGCTTGTTCTCGTTGTAAGGAGGCATTCCCGATGGCGGACGAAACGAAATTCACCGGCTTTGAAACCCTTGCGCTCCACGCCGGCCAGCAGGCCGACCCGACCACTGGCGCGCGCGCGGTGCCGATCTACCAGACGACGTCGTACCAGTTCAAGGACACCGACCACGCCGCGCGCCTGTTCGGCCTGCAGGAATTCGGCAATATCTACACCCGCATCATGAACCCGACGCAGGATGTGCTCGAGCAGCGAATCGCCGCGCTGGAGGGTGGCGTGGCCGCGCTGGCGCTGGCTTCGGGCCAGGCCGCCGAGACGTTTGCGGTGCTGAATATTGCTGGCGCGGGCGACAACATCGTGTCGTCGACCGACCTGTACGGCGGCACGTATAACCTGTTCAAGCACACCCTGCCAAAGCTGGGCATCACCACCCGCTTTGTCGATGCGCGCGACCTGGATGGCTTCCGCAGCGCAATCGACGGCAACACCAAGGCGTTCTTCCTGGAGCTGATCGGCAACCCCAAGCTCGACGTGCTGAACCTTGAGGCGATCTCGGCGATTGCCCACGAGGCCGGCGTGCCGGTGATTGTCGACTCGACCACGGCGACGCCGTACCTGTGCAAGCCGTTCGATTTCGGCGCGGATATTGTGGTGCACTCGGCCACCAAGTACATCGGCGGCCACGGCACCAGCATCGGCGGTCTGCTGGTCGACAGCGGCAAGTTCGACTGGGCGGCAAGCGGGCGCTTCCCCGGCCTGACCCAGCCCGACGAGTCGTACCACGGCCTGGTGTACACGCAGGCGCTTGGCCCGCTGGCCTACATCATCAAGGCACGCGTGCAGCTGCTGCGCGACCTGGGCGCGGCGATCAGCCCGTTCAACTCCTTCCTGCTGCTGCAGGGCATCGAGACGCTGCCGCTGCGCATGGAGCGCCACTCGCAGAACGCGCTGGCTGTGGCGAAATATCTGCAAGAGCACAGCAAGGTCGAGTGGGTGAACTACCCGGGCCTGCCCGACCACCCCACCTACGAGCTGGCCAAGCGGATGATGCCCAAAGGCCAGAGCGGCATCCTGGGCTTTGGCATCAAGGGCGGGCGTGCATCTGGCGCGACGTTTATCAACAGCCTGAAGCTGTTCTCGCACCTGGCCAACATTGGCGACGCCAAGAGCCTGGCGATCCACCCGGCGTCGACAACCCATAGCCAGCTGACGGTTGAGGAGCAGGGCCTGACGGGCGTGACCGACGACTACGTGCGTCTGTCGATCGGTATCGAGACGGTTGACGACATCATTGCCGACCTGGATCAGGCCCTGGCGAAGGTCTAGGCGGCACCATGGCGTAAGGGCGATGCATCGCCCCTGATGTGTTGTGAATCACCGCTAACGCGGGCGATGCATCGCCCTTACAGTGTGGAGTCGAGACGATGATCGCTATGACACTCGATCGACAGACTGATAATGTGGGTGTGGTCGAACGCCGCAGCATGACCTGGCTCGAACCGCTGCAGCTCGAAAGTGGCGCGCGGCTCGGGCCAGTGACGCTGGCCTACGAAACCTACGGCACGCTCAACGCGGCGCGCGACAACGCCATCCTGCTGCTGCACGCGCTTTCCGGCGACGCGCACGCGGCGGGCTGGTACGCTGGCGCGGCTAAACCGGGCTGGTGGGATGCAATGGTGGGGCCGGGGCGACCATTCGATACCAATAAATATTTTGTGATCTGCTCGAATGTGCTGGGCGGCTGCCAGGGCAGCACCGGCCCCGGCAGCGTCGATCTCAGCACGGGCAAGCCCTACGGCGCGCGCTTCCCGGTGATCACGATTGGCGACATGGTGCGCGCGCAGGCACGCCTGCTCGATCGCCTGGGCATCGACCAGCTGCTGGCAGTGGCGGGCGGCTCGATGGGCGGCTTTCAGGCGCTGGAATGGGCCACAACCCTGCCCGAGCGCGTGCGCGGCACCCTGCTGCTGGCCACCAGCGCGCGCTCCTCGCCCCAGACGATCGCCTGGAACGCCATTGGCCGGCGCGCAATCATGAGCGACCCGAACTGGCGCGGTGGCGACTACTACGACGGCCAGGCGCCCGCCGATGGGCTGGCGGTGGCGCGCATGATCGGCCACATCACCTACCTGAGCGAGCCCTCGCTGGAGCGCAAGTTCGGGCGGGCGTTTCAGCAGGGCGGCGGGCCGGCCTTCTCGCTGGAGCGCGAGTTCGCAATCGAAAGCTACCTGGAATACCAGGGCGCGAGCTTCAACGCGCGCTTCGACGCCAATTCCTACCTGTATATCACCAAGGCGATGGACTACTGGGACCTGCCGGCGCGCTATGGCTCGCTCGACGCCGCGCTGGCGCGCAGCCAGTCGGAATTCCTGCTGCTCTCGTTCACCAGCGACTGGCTCTACCCGGTCGATGAGTCGCAGCAGATCGCCGACGCGCTGGCGCGGATTGGCCGCCCATCGGAGCATGTAGTGCTGCCGTCGAGCGCCGGCCACGACGCCTTCCTGGTCGATTACCAGCCGCAGGGGCCGATCATCACAGAGTTTCTGGCGGGCTTGGCGAGCTAGGACTGGTGGGAATAGGGGATAGTGGAAAGTAGCGGACGGCGAGCATATGCTCGCCGTCCGTTGTTTTGTACCGCTCGGTGCGCAGCGAGGCGCAGAGGTTGGCTGGAAAGCTCATTTGGGCAAGTGATTATTGGCGATATTACAGAAACTACAGAGCTATATGCTGTTGTAGCAGCTGATCTGCGACGTGTAGCATCTTCTGCAATGTACTTGCGAGCGATTGGTGATCTTTGTATCCATGTACAATATTGTTTCGTGCTTGAAATGCCTTCTCTAAGATCTGGTATTGTTCCTTATCAAGTACCCCATAGGTGAATAGGCTTTTCGTCAGTTGGCCTGGATTATTGCGTGTAACAGAGACAGATTCCTCACTCGCAATAGCGCGCAGTAATGCCTCAATTGCGGACCAGGCAAGCATCAGAGCAGCCTCCCCGTGCTCCTGATCTGATAACTGCTGTGCTTCACGAAGGCGGTATGTAATGTCACGATCAGTGAGCGAAGTTGCATATTTTAATTGAAGTGATGAACGTTCCTTCGGGTTCGTCACCACAAGCTCGAATCGCCAAGTTGGCTGATCGTGAAGTGCTTGGGCAACTGCGTCAAGTTCTGGAGCGCTTCCAAGCGACTCTTGCGTTCGCACTTCAACAATTACATTTTCTTCGGAACTACGCGCTACCATGTCAATACGAAAGCGGGCAAGGAAATCTGGCAGTTGGTCAGGTGGCGGTTCAATAATAACATCATAGCCGCGCTGGCGATATTCGCGAGCGACTTCGAGCAGGCGTTGATGCTCACGTGCGGTTGTATCTAGAGTCATCAAATCAACTCCCCATGGTCAGGAGCCACATCAATGCGGATATACAGGAATTCGTTACCGCGACAGAAGCCCTCTGCAAGGACTGGTGACATGCCACGAACGCGAAAACTCCCATTCAAATCAGTCTTGCGAACATAGGTATCCGTGATCTGGCTGTCATCCTCATAAATGAAGCCATTCAGCGCATCTTGAATTGGTTTGACCAAATTATCATTGTCGATGCGCACCGAAACACCATCGTGATAGTACGTTACTGTAAAGCTGAGTCGTGCCTGAGTGGGTGGTGTATTGGCGGGCCAGCGCTGTACTGCTGCGGCTCGCACAGTGTGTTGCCATGCATGCAAGCGGGCAGCATGCCGTGTTTGATGCGAGACGGGTGGGCCATCAACGATGAACTCAAACGGCAGCATAGATACTTCGCTCTCAGCCCTCTGTCGAAGAATTATATTATACCAGAACAGCTTGGGAGGTGAGGCAGAGGCTAAGAGGCAGGCAAAATGGCGCACCTGCTATAGTTCTAGCGTATTACACCACTAGCACTGCACTGCCCTCAAGCGGCAGCGTCATGGTGATGGTCGTGCCCTGGCCTTCGGTGCTGCTGGCCTGAATGGTGCCGCCGTGCGAGAGGATGATCTGGCGCGCGATGGCCAGGCCCAGGCCGGTGCCGCCGCTGCTGCGCGTTCGCGAGCGATCCGCGCGGTAGAAGCGATCGAAGACGTGCGGCAGGTCGTCGGCGGGGATGCCCGCGCCGGTGTCGCGCACTTCGAGCACCACGGCGTTGGCCCCTTCCTGCCCGGCAGTGTGCGCGCCGAGCGTGATGCTGCCGCCTTCGGGCGTGTAGCGCAGCGCGTTCGCCACCAGGTTTGCCAGCACCTGCGCCAGGCGTTGCGGGTCGGCATCGAGCGCGGGCAGGTCGTCGGGCGCGTCGACGGCGAGCGCGACATGCTGCTCGGCGGCCTGGCGCGCAAAGGCGTTATGCGCGTTGTCGAGCAGATCGCGCGGGTCGATTGGCTCGCGGTAGAGCGGGAGCTGCCCGTTTTCGGCCAGCGCAAGCAGGCGCAGATCTTCGATCAGGCGCTCCAGCAGCGCAGTTTCGCCCAGCAGCCGCTCCAGCTCCTCGGGCCTGGGCTCGTAGACGCCATCCTGCATGCCTTCCAGCCGCCCTTTGATGATCGTTAGCGGCGTGCGCAGCTCGTGCGCGATGTCGGCAGTCATCTGGCGGCGCTGGCGGTCGGCGGCGGAGAGCGAGCGCGCCATGGAATTGAATGCCTGCGTCAGCTCGTTTACTTCGCGGATGGGCGCGGGCTTGACCTCTACGTCGAGCGCGCCGGTGGCGAGCTGCTGGGCGGCAGCGGTGAGCGTGCGCAGCGGGCGGCTGATGCGCTGTACAAAAAACAGCGCCAGCAGCAGCAGGCCCGTTACCAGCACGGCGGCGGCGATCAGGAAGCTGCGCAGGATCGGCCAGAACACGGCGCGCGGGCCACGTGCTGGCGCTGTGGGCGGGTTGGGCGCTGTGGGCGGGTTTTGCATCATGCCACGCGGGCCGTTGTCGAACAGGAGCGTGCCAACCTCCTGGTTGCGCGCCCGCACCACAATCCCGCCCTTCAGGTCTTTTGCTGAAAGCACCGTGCCGGTAGGGTATCTGGTGTCGGTGCTGGCAATAATCTGCCCGTTCGCGTCGGCCAGCGCGTAGTCGAACAGCCCGCCCGGCCCAAACGAGGGCAGCGTTTCGAAGCGCTGCTCGACGCCGGCCCACGATTCGCCATTCGCCACATAGTAGTCGCCCAGCGAAAGCGCGTAGGTCTGCTGGAATTCACGGAATGTTTCGCGCACGGCGGCCGGCTGCCACTGCCCCGACACGGCCAGCGCCACAAAGCCGAGCATTCCGCAGACGCTCAGCACGATTACCAGCGCAAAGGCCAGCAGCATTGTCCAGAACAGGCGTGGTTTCATAGCGGTATTCAGAAGTCAGGAGTCAGGAGCCAGGAGTCAGAGAGACACACACTGTTTGGCTTTTCCTGTCTCTTGTCTCTTGTCTGTATCCCTTCACTCGCCATCTTCGGCAAACTTGTAGCCCACGCCATAGATCGTTTGCACATAGCGCGGGTTGCGCGGGTCGGGCTCGATCTTGCGGCGCAGGTTTTTGATATGCGCGTCCACGGTGCGGTCGAAACCCGAGTAGCTCACGTCGTAGGCCATGTCGAGCAGCTGGGCGCGGGTGAAGGGCCGGCCCGGCTCGCGCGCCAGGATCGATAATAGCTCGAACTCGGTGGCGGTGAGATCCACGGGCGCGCCCTCGACGCGCACGCTGCGGCGCTGGAAGTCGATCTGCAATTCGCCAACGCGCAGAATGGTGTCGGCGTCGCGCTCACCCTCGGCGCGGCGCAGCACAGCGCGCACGCGGGCCACCAGCTCGCGCGGGCTGAACGGCTTGGTGATATAGTCGTCGGCCCCCAGCTCCAGGCCGATCAGGCGGTCGGTCTCGTCCACGCGCGCGGTGAGCATAATGATCGGCAGCGTGCGGGTGGCCGGCTCGCTGCGCAGCGCCCGCGTCACGTCCAGGCCATCCATGCCCGGCAGCATCAGGTCGAGCACCAGCAGGCTGGGGCGCTCGCTGCGCGCCAGCCGCAGGGCGTTCGGCCCGTCGCCAGCCGTCACCACGCGAAAGCCGGCGCGATCGAGGTAATCGCGCGCGATTGCCACGATGCCCGGCTCGTCGTCTACCACCAGAATTGTGCGTGTTGCCATAGTCGTTCCGGTAATGCCAGGGGCGCAGCGTGGTTACGCTACGCCCCTGGCACTACGCGCTCCGTTCTTACTCCTGCGGCGTGTCGTCGGGGTAGGGCGGCTGCTCGGGGCCGGGCCGCTGCGGCGTGCTGCCATAGGCGGCTGGCGCGGCCGGGCGGTTGCGGCCACGGATCAGGCGGAAGCCCAGCCAGATCAGACCGACCACGAACAGCAGCTTGATCAGCTTGCCGATCAGCAGAAACGGCAGGAAGAAGAAGGGCATATGGCCGGGGCCGCGCCCCATCATGCCGCCCTGCGGGCCACGCCCGAACTGCTGCTGGTTCGGCGCCTGGGGGGCCTGTGGCGCTTGCGGTGCCTGCGGCCCCTGCTGCCACTGGCCGCGCCCGTGGCCGCGACCCATCCCCTGCCCCTGGCCGGGCCCCATCATCGGGCCTTGCTGCTCGTATTGCTGTGTATAGCCAGCCGGGCCGTTGAAGCTGCGCCAGGACTGCGCCCGGCCGCCAAGCGAAACAACCAGCGCCACCGCGCTTAGCGCGATTGCGATCCATGCAAGTTTGCGCCCATTACCTTCCATTGTATTCTCCTCGTCTATAGTCGATGTCGTGTGCATTCATTGCTTCGCGACAACTGAAGTATAGCCAAAGATTGTGAAGCGAATTTGAAGATATCGGGCATGGATCTGGGATATTGTACTGCATTTGGTGGCAGGGCGCGCAAACCTGCCGCACATCCATACACGCTATGCCTGCGTATTCACTGCCAGAAGCCACCCGCACCCCGCCACGCTGCCCTTCCCTGAAGCCCTAGTGCGAGTTTTGCTGATGAATGCCCACCCAACCGATTCGCTCCCGGCCTATGTGCTTGGCGCGCTCAGCCCTGGCGAAGCCGCCGAAGTGGCCGAGCACCTGGCCGCCTGCCCGCTGTGCCAGGCCGAAGCCGCAAGCTACCGCGCCACGCTCGACGCGCTTGCCGCCCCCGATCTGCCGCCTGAGCGCGTGAAGCGGCGCGTGTTCGAGCGGATTGGGCTCGACCAGGATATTGCGCGTTTGCGGCAGCAGGCGCGCGCGCTGCACCTGGCGCTGGCAATGCTGCTGGTGTGCGCGCTGGCGCTTGGCACGCTGGCCGCCTACACGCGCACCCGCCTGTACAGCACTGCCGATGCTCTGGCGCAAAGCCAGCGCGAAGCCGCCACGCTGCGCGGCGAGCTTGCCCAACAACAGCAGCAAGCCTTGTTCGCCGCCGCGCCACAAACGCTGGCGCGCCACCTGACAAGCCCGCGGCGCGGGGCCAGCGCCACAATGTATATGCAGCCCGGCAGCGAGCGCGCTGTGCTGGTGGTGCAGGGCTTGCCCGTGGCGGCTGCCGGCACCACCTACCAGTTCTGGTTTGCGCGCGCGGGCGAGCAGGTGCCCTCGGCAACCTTTGCCGTTGCGGCCGATGGCAGCGCCACCCTGGCGCTCGAAGCACCCGCACCCGTGGCCGAGTATGAGCAGGTGATGGTGACGGTTGAAGCCAGCGGCGGCAGCCAGCAGCCCAGCACAGCCGTCGTGCTGAGCGGCACGCTTGCCAGCGCGCTGCGCCCGCCCCGGCGCGGCTAGCCGCCCCTGCGTTCGGCGGGGGCATGCGGCTGCCACGCCCAATTGCCCCCCGGCGCTCTTTCCTTTTTCCTTCCCGCTGCCCGATAGAGTTGACGGTTGCTGCCGCCCTGCGGTATCATACCGCCACACAAACAGCATCCATACGCTTCACGCGATACGAGGAGTGCCGAAAATGCGTAAAATTCTGGGAATAATGACCTTTTTAATTGGGCTGGGCCTGGGCATGGTTGGCGGCGCGGCGCTGCTGGCCTACGCCTACCAGGCGGCTGGCCTCTACCCGCCCGACGACGCGACTATCAAGTTCATTGCCCGCGAGCGCGGCTGGCTCAAAGAAGAAGTGTAGCGCCCACAATTGTATGAGGGCTGGATCAAGGGCGCTTGCCATGCCCAGGCAGCCGCCCTTGATCCATATGCGAAGGAGCATGAGATGCAGCAGCCCTGGTTTTCGAGCTATGAAGCGCGCGTGCCGCACACGGTCGATGTTCCCGCCACCACGCTCGACACCTTTCTGACCGAGAGTGCGCGCAAATACCCCTACAACACTGCCACCAACTTTGTGCTGAGCTACCTGCTCGGCGGGCGCTACACTGTTGGCGGGCAGATGACCTACCGCCAGCTGAACGAGCAGGTCGACCGTTTTGCCAACGCGCTGTACCAGCTGGGCGTGCGCAAGGGCGACCGTGTGGCGCTGATGCTGCCCAACTCGCCGCAGTTCGTGATTGCGTTTTTCGCCACGGCCAAGCTTGGCGCGGTGGTGGTGAACAACAACCCGACCTACACCGCCCGCGAGCTGAAGCACCAGCTCGAAGACTCGGGCGCCGAAACGATTATCATCCTCAACCTGTTCTGGCCGCGCCTGAAAGAAGTGCAGGCCGAAACGCCCGTGAAGCGCGTGATCGTGACGCACATTTTCGACACGCTGGGCTTTCCGTCGAGCATGCTGGTGAAGGCCAAACAGCGCAAAGACCCGGCCTGGGTCGATGTGCCGGCCGGGCCGAACCTGTTCTTCTACAGCGACCTGGTGAGCAAATACGGCCCGAACCTGCCGCAGGTCGGCATCTCGCCCGACGACACCGCGCTGTTTCAGTACACGGGCGGCACGACTGGCCTGCCAAAAGCGGCCATGCTTACCCACCGCAACCTGGTGGCGAACACCGCGCAGGTGGCGAGCTGGCTAACCAACACGCAGCCCGGCGCGGAAAAGATGATGGCGGCGATCCCGTTCTTCCATGTGTATGGCATGACGGTGAGCATGCTGTTTGCGATCTCGATCGGCGCGGAAATGGTGATCGTGCCGAACCCACGCCCGATCGACAACGTCATGAACATCATCCAGAAAGAGCGCGCCTCGCTCTTCCCGGGCGTGCCGGCCATGTATATCGGCATCGTCAACCACCCGCGCGTTGCGGACTACGACCTGAAGTCGGTGAAGGCCTGCATCAGCGGCTCGGCCCCGCTGCCGATGGAAATTCAGGAGAAGTTTGGCCAGATCACCGGCGGGCGGCTGGTCGAGGGCTTTGGCATGACCGAGGCTTCGCCAGTGACGCACTGCAACCCAGTGTTTGGCACGCGCAAGAATGGCTCGATTGGCATCCCCATGCCCAGCACCGAGGCCAAGATCATTGACCTCGACAATGGCGAAGAGCTGCCGATTGGCGGCGAAAAAGAAGGCGAGCTGTGCGTGCGCGGCCCGCAGGTGATGGCGGGCTACTGGAACCAGCCCGGCGAAACCAGCGAAACGGTGGACGCCGACGGCTGGCTGCATACCGGCGACATCTGCAAAACCGACTCCGACGGCTACTTCTTTATTGTCGACCGCAAGAAGGACATGATCATCGCTTCCGGCTTTAAAGTGCTGCCGCGCGATGTCGAGGAAGTGCTGTTTATGCACCCGCAGGTGCTTGAAGCAGTTGTGGTCGGCATTCGCCACCCCACGCGCGGCGACGACACCGTGAAGGCGTATGTGGTGGCGAAAGAAGGCCAGCAGCCCAGCGCCGACGAGATCAAGCAGTTCTGCAAGCAGCACCTCGCGCCCTACAAGGTGCCGCGCGACATTGAGTTCCGCACCGAGCTGCCCAAGACGATGGTTGGCAAGGTGCTGCGGCGCGTGCTGGTCGAGGAAGAAAAGCAGAAACAGGCCGCCAAATCCGCGCCCAAATCGCCCGAGCAGCCCACGCCGGCGTAGGGCATGGGAGATAGGGAATAGGGGATGGTGGGGCTTTCAGCTCGTGAGCTTGCGCCCTTCTGCCTTTGGTTACGCTATTCATCTGTGAGGTTTTTCCGCACTATTCGCGGAAAAACCTCACACTGATTCAAATTATCGACCTCGCATCGGTGTAATCTGCGTAATCTGTGGATAGCTATCGCCCCCATTTCAACGGTGATGTGCTTCGTGCTTACCCCCCTTGACTCACCCGATCCATACGCTACAATGTGAAGGCAGTCGCAAGCGCGGCTGCTGAGCTTCCGCCATGCCGCCGCAGCCACGGGCGCGGCGCCGCGAGAGAATATGGCTGTATCATCACAGGAAATCATTCGCCTGCGCTGCCCGAACTGCCAGCGCGCCGTCGATGCAGGCGTGTGGACGCTGGTCGACGCCGCTGAGCGACCCGACCTGGCGGCCTCGCTGCGCGACGAAACACTCAATATTGCGGTCTGTCCGGCCTGCGGCCAGCAGTGGCCCGCCTCGGTTCCCATGCTCTACCACGACCCGGCCAACCGCCGTGTCTACTTCGCGGTGCCGGCCGACACCGAGGAGCACCAGTGGCGCGAGCGCGCCCAGGAATTGCTGTATGCGCTGGTGGGCGAGCTGCCCGAAGATCAGCGCCTGCCCTACCTCGGCGATGTGCAGCTGGAACAGGAAGTGGCGGGCGTGCGGCGCGCAGTGATGCGCCGCGAGCGCGTGCGGCGCGGCGAAGGCCCGGCGCAGCCCAGCTTTGGCAAATCGGTTGAAACCGTAATTGGCGCGCTCAAGCCATCGGCTCGCGAGCCTGTTGCGCCACCTCCGCCCCCGGCCCCTGCTGCGCCAGCGCCCGCGCCCGTGGATAGCGAGCTGGCCGACGCTGTGCGCGATCTGCTTGCCGCCGACGACGAGGCCGAGTTTGACGCGATTCTTGCCGCGAACCCCACGCTGCTGACCGATGATGGCGACGCGCTGGTGCGCCAGCTGGCCGAAGCCGCCTATGGCGACGATCGCGCCGTTTCCGACGCGCTGCGTGAGCTGCGCGCAACGCTGGCGCGCATGCGCAGCGGTGGCCCGGCCCTGCCCGAGCCGCAGCCCGCGCCGATTGCCGAACCGGAAGCCGAAGCGATTGCTGCCGCGCGCCTTGCGCCGCTGGCCTTTCAGGCGCTGCTCCAGGCCAGTTCGCCCGAAACGCTGGCCGACGCCGCGCGCGATTACCCGCAGCTGCTGGAGCACTGGGCCGACGGCGAGCTGTTTGCGCGCATGGAAGCCGCGCTGGAAGAAGGCAACGAGCGCCTGGCCCAGGCGATCGACGACCGGCGCGAAGAGCTGGCGACTCTGCGCGAGGAGCTTGGCAGCCCGGCCGCACTCCAGGCCGCGCTCGATGCGCTGCTGGCCGCCCAGGGCGACGACGCGCGCGCCGAGGTGCTGGCCGCCTATCCGATTGTGCTGACTGAGCGCGCCCAGGCGGCTTTGCAATCGCTGGCGCAGCAGGCCGAGCGGCAGGGGAACGCGCAGCTTGCCAGCAATGCCGCCGCCAGCCGCGAGCTGCTGCGCACTGTGCGCGCCGGCCTGGAAGAACAGTAGGGCAGTTCGGGTGATGTTGGTTTCTTGGTGCCGAGACGAAAGACGAACGACAAAGCGCAACTTGGTCATTCGTCTTCAGTCATAACCAGCAGCGAATTTTCGAAGAAACCAGTACACACAGAATGCGAACAGGTGGTGGCGAATGCCACCTCAGCGCATTGGAATCACGAAACCCTATACCCCATTCCCTAAACCCTGCGCTGAAAGCGCACTAGCCCGAGCGGGAGCAGAGCATGCTAGATTTTTTCTCGTTTCAGGTGCGGCCACGCGTCCTTTTTCGGGCTGGCGCGCTGGGCCAGCTCGATGCTGAGCTGGGGCGCCTGGGCGCCCGCCGCGCCCTGATTGTGGCCGACGCGGGCGTGGATGCCGCCGGCCTGGTCGAGCGGGTGCAGGCGAACATTGCTGGCAAGGTGGCGGGCACATTTTGCGACGTCCCGGCGGGCGGCTCAGTCCTTGCGGTGGCGCAGGGCGCGGCTGCCGCGCAGGGTGCCGATGTGCTGGTGGCGCTTGGCGGCGGCTCGGCAATCGACACTGCCAAAGCCATCCGCCTGCTGCTGGCCGAAGGCGGCGCGCTGCGCGATCATATGGGCGCGCCACGCCTGAGCCGCCCGCTGCTGCCCCTGATCGCCATCCCCACCACCGCCGGCTCGGGCAGCGAAGTCTCGGGCTGGGCGCTGATACGCGATGAAGCAGCGCGCGAAAAACTCTCGTTTGCACACCCCGCGCTCGCGCCCGATCTGGCGATCCTCGACCCCGAGCTGCTGCGCAGCCTGCCCCCACAGCTCACCGCCGCCACTGGCATGCAGGCCCTGGCCCACGCCATCGAGGCGCTGGCCGGCGCGGATGCCAACCCAATCAGCGATATTCTGGCGCTCCAGGCGATCGACATGATTTCCAACAACCTGCGCGACGCCACCTACGACGGCGACGACATGGGCGCACGCGGCGCGCTGCTGATTGCCGCCTGCATCGCCGGCATGGCCTTTTCGAGCAGTGGCGGCGCGAGCCTCGGCATGGTCCACGCCGCCGCGCAGGCAATTGATGGCGCGTTTGGCTTGCCGCATAGCATGCTTAGCTCTGTTGTACTGCCGTATGGCATGCAATTCAACAGCGTGGCGGTGCCTAACCGCTTTGCGCGAATCGCCCGCTACATGGGCGTGAACTCGGGCGGCCGCCCCGAGGAAGACGTGATCGCCGACGGCATCGACGCGGTGCGCCTGCTGGCCGCCGATTGCGGGCTGCCCGCGCACCTGCGCGACCTGAATCTGCCCGAGGATTCGCTTGGCGGCGTGGCCGAGGTGGCGCTGGCGAACCCGGCGCTGCAAAATAACCCGCGCGCGCTGGCCGCCGAGCAGCTTGCCGACATCCTACACGCCGCCTGGTAGCGCTGGTTGGGCGAACATATGGGCGGATCGGTTGTTGGCATTGTATAGTTATTTCAACCGAATTTACATGATTCTTCTGAAAAATATTTGATACAGATGCTAGTATTGCCATATTCGTGGCTTCGCTGACGCCTGCGTAAATTACAATAATCTATTGCTAGGTTTCTGCTACCGGCCTATCATAAAGTTTTTTGGCCCCTCGCGTATCTTTTCCCCCCTATTCTGGCGTTCTCTACAATAGAGCGATCACGCTAAGGGGGGGCCGTGGATAGCAGAACGACGCTAGTCGGGTCGGATCGGCGCGCTCGTCTCACGGGAAAAGCGCTCACCATCAGTACGCTGATCGTGCTGCTGAGCGTTCTTTATTTCGTGCTGATCAGCACTCTGGCGCCACTTCTCGACACTTCTGCCATGCCGCTTGGCCACGTCCTTGTGACGGTGTTTGTGGCAACGCTGGTGGTGCCGCTGCGGAACCGGCTGGCGGTGGGATTTAACCGCCTGCTGCACCGCAACTGGCAAACCAGCCAGGTGATGCTGCGCGATATTGGCGCAAAGCTCAGCCACACACTCACGCCCGAGGGCCTGGCCTTTATTTTGCTTGAAGATCTGCCGCTGCGCTTGCGCGTGCAGGGCGCGCGGCTGTGGATGCTGGAGCCGCCGGACGAGCGCGCCTTTGTGATGGTGAGCGCGTCGGGGCCAGGCCCGGGGCAACCGCTGCTGAGCAATGGCGTGATCGCGCGCCGCCTCGCCAATGCTTCTTACCTCATTATCCCCACCAACGAGCCCGAGCTGGATTGGTCGCCCTTAACCAGCCAGGGCGTGCGCCTGGTGCTGCCGCTGCGAGTTGGCAACCAGCTGATCGGCATCTACGGCTGCGGCCCGTCGCTGCGCGGCCAGTTCTACCCCGAGCGCGTGATCAATGTGCTGCTGATGCTGGCCCCCGCCGTGAGCAGCGCGCTTGAGAATGCGCGCGCCTACAGCAAAATTGCGCGCCTGAACTACGAGCTGCGCGAACTCGACCAGCTCAAGGCCGAGTTCATCCAGAGCGTGGGCCACGAGCTGCGCACCCCGCTCACAACACTCAGTCTTGCCATTCAGCTCTACGACCGGCAGGCGAGCATGACGCCGGCGCTGGCCGATATTACGCGCACTGGTATTGCGCAGCTCCAGGCGCTGGTTGATCGCGTGCTGGCCTTTGATCTTGGGCTGGCCCCGCCTGCCGCCGAGCAGTCGCCGCCGATCATGCCGGTGCGCGTGCTGCCACTGCTCGAAGAAATCATCGAATCGTACCAGCCGATTGCGGCGGCAAAGGGCGTATATTTCGATATCCACGTGTCGCCTGAGCTGACCGGGGTTGCGCATATTCCCAGCCTGGGCCGTGCGCTGCACGAAGTAGTCGATAATGCGGTGCGCTACAGCGAGGGCGGGCAGGTGACGCTGGCCGCGCATCTGCACGACGGGAATGTCCTGCTCCGTATTTCCGACGAAGGGCCGGGCATTCCGTATGAAGAGCGCGACCGGCTGTTCGAGGCGTTTTATCGCGGAAGTGGGGCGCGGGCGCTTTCGGCCACGCCGGGCACGGGCCTGGGTTTGAGCATTGCGCGGCGCGATATTGAGGCGTTGGGCGGGCGGATCTGGCTGGAAGAAAGCAGCCCGCACGGTTCGACGATCTGTGTGGCTATTCCTGCTGCCAGCCTGGATGACGTGCCAGTGTACGAGGGTTTGCGCGAGCGATTTGTGAGTGCGTGACGCGCAGGTATTTCAGGGCCAAAAAAAAAGAGGCGGGGATCCTAGTGTGGATCGCCCGCCTTGTGTTTTGTTTTTTGGCTTACGCGCCAACTTCCCGAGACATCAGCACGCGCGGAGGAAGATGATTGGCGACCTGCCGGGCTAAAATCTCTTCGTCGAAACATTCGCCGGCATGGAGGCAGCTGAGTGCCCAAAGATGATTGAGATGAAGCCGGGTAAAAATGCGACCATCGCCCAGCTCGCGGTCAGCCAGAATCTGCGGAAGGAGCCGGTCAATCAATACGTCCAGCTCAACAACAGACATAGGGTGCTTCCTCTCGCAACGATGCAGGCGACGTTGCCCGCCAAACTATAACAATTGTAAAACGCAACACAGAAATCCGGTCTATTTTAACACAATTTGTACCTGTGTCTAGTAGGCCGTATCCTGCATGCCCATCAGCTGCGGCGCATTGTTTCGTCAGCTGAAGTCGCGGTATAATAGGCTGCGTGAGTACCGAAACGGCGAGCCAACAACCGAAGATCTGGCCTGCGCGCTCCCCGGCACGCCGGGGTATTTTTGCGTATCTGCGCGATCTGCGGCTGGTGCTGGTGTTGCTGCTGGCGCTGCTGGCGGGCTTCCTGGCCTACCAGGCGCCGCTCGATTCGCGGATTGCAATTGGCTGGCTGGGCGACCGCCTGTTTCTCGATGCAAGCCAGGGCCTGGGCGCAGGCGACGCATTTACGTTTTACAGCGATGAAATTACGGGGAACGCTGGCGACCGCAGCCGCTGGACAAGACAGGATGCCGATATCAATTTGCCCGGGCTGGGCGGCGGCGACGTTCTTGTGAACTTGCGCGCGCAGGGCTGGCCGCAAGATGCTGCCGGGAATGGCCAGCCAACGGCGGAAATAACAGCAAATGGCGTGCCAGTATTCACATTTCAGCCCGGCGCGGAGTGGGCCAGCCACGAATTTACCATCCCCGCATCTGCAAATACCCGCGACACGCTAACGCTGCATCTTCACACCTCCGCTACCTTCACCGGCGGCGACCCGCGCCCCAAAGGCATTCGCATCGACGCGCTTGAGCTGCGCGGCACCGCGCCAGCGTATTTTGTGCGGCCGGCGCTCTTGCCGCTGCTGTGGCTGATTGTGTGCAGCGGCCTGAGCATGCTGGCGCTGCTGGCGCTCACGCGGCGGCCCAACGTTTCGTTTGTGCTGGCCACACTCCTGATCAGCGCAGTGGCGATCGTGCTGGCGCTGGCGCGGGTGTGGGCGGCCGCGCTGCTGCCCTGGCTGGCGGCGCTGCTGCTTGTGCTGATGCTGCTGGCCTACCGGCGCGAGCTGCTGGCGCTGGGCGTGGCGCTGCTGCGGCGCTACGCGCGCGGCCGGGCGCTGAACTATGGGCTGGTGGCGCTGGTGGCCGCCTGGCTGATATACCTGGTTGGGCGGCTGAGCGCGACGCTGGGCCTGCCGGGCGTGGCCTTGTTCCGCCGCAGCTTCCCCGACTCGCTGCTGTATGGCATGCTTGGCACGGGCCTGGTGCTGCTGGTGCTGGTGCGTGGCCGGCAAGGGCTGCCCCGCCTGGCGGGCGCGATTGTGCGGCGGCTGGGCGCGCGGCGCTGGGCGATTGGCCTGCTCCTGCTGGCGGCGATCATCTGGCTGGGCTACGAGGCCACGCTGATTGCGCAGCTGCCCTACGTTGGGCACGCCGACTATGCCGATAATGCCGTGGTGGCGCGCAACCTCGTGCGCGGGCGCGGCTGGGTGGTCGACTACGTCACGCAGTTCTATCAGCTCAACCCCTACGGCCCCGGCGTGACGCGCCCGCAGGAAACATGGCCGCTGATGCAGCCCGTGTGGATCGCGCCTTTCTTTCTGCTGTTTGGCCCGCAGAACTGGGCCGCCAAAATCCCGAACTTGATCTTCATGGCGCTGCTGGTGGCGCTGATCTATGCCGCTGGCGCGCGCATCTGGGATCGGCGCGTGGGCCTTTCCGCCGCGCTGATGATCCTGACGAACTACCTGTTTTTCCGCCTGGTGATCTACGCCACCAGCGACCTGGCGTTTGTGGTGTTTTCGTTTGGCGCGATCTACCTGCTGTATCGAGCAGTTGACGACCGACGACTGACGACCGACGACGAAGGACGACCGACGAAGGACGATGGGCGGCAGAAAAACGTGGCGTGGTCAGTAGTCGGCGGTCGCTGGTCGCTGCTTGGTTCTGGTATTCTGACCGGCCTGATGCTCTTGCAGAAGCCGAGCGGCGCGCTGATCGCGGCGGGCATTGGCGTGTGGCTCTTGCTGCGCCTGCCCTGGCGCGACCGGCGGGCGCTGCCGCGTGCTTTGGCGGCGGCGGTGCTGTGGGGCGGGCTCGCGCTCGTGATTCTCGCGCCCTATCTCGCGCGCAACATGCTGCTGTTTGGCAAGCCCTTCTACTCGACCGAGAGCCACGACGCATGGGTGCTGGGTTTTGGCGATTGGGAAGACATCTACCGTGTGTTTACACGCCAGGGCAGCCTGAGCGCCGACGGCGTGCCCGACCGCAGTTGGGTGCTGCGCTGGGGCTTCGACGTGACGCTGCTCAAGCTGGCGACGCAGGCGCAGGCGGTGCGCAACTACCTGCTGCCGCCGTGGCTCGACCAGTCGCGCGCGCTGAGCGACCCCGACAGCCAGAAGAAGGCGCTGCTGTTTGGCGTGGGCGCGTGGCTGGCGCTGCTGGGCGCGCTTGGCGCGCTGCGCTCGCGGCGCAACCTGCTGGCGCTGCTCGTGCTGGCCTTTGGCCCCTACTTCCTGTTTCTGGTGGGCTACTGGCACGCCGACGAAGAACGCTATTTCCTGATGGTGATGCCCTGGATGGCGCTGCTGGCCGGCTATGCGCTGTGGCGCGGCTACGATCGCGTGGCGGCAATTGGCGACGGGCGCTGGGCACCTGCCGGGCTGGTGCTGGCGCTGGTGGCGCTGGCGCTGGTGATTGCGCCTTCGTGGCCCTACAACGCGAAAAAAGTGCGCGAAGAGCCCGCGCTCTACCAGGCCGACACCGACGCCTACACCTGGCTGCGCACGCACACCGACCCCAACGACGTGGTGATGACGCGCCTGCCCTGGCAGCTCAACTGGGTC
The DNA here is from genome assembly GCF_057073505.1 of Kouleothrix sp. 19917. Taxonomy (NCBI): domain Bacteria; kingdom Bacillati; phylum Chloroflexota; class Chloroflexia; order Chloroflexales; family Roseiflexaceae; genus Kouleothrix; species Kouleothrix sp. 19917. Next base: position 4,048,915 of record NZ_CP097099.1, on the reverse strand, counting down.
AGCGAGCGCCCCGCGCTGATGGTGCCAAACACCCGCAGCCGCGAGGTCTTTCTGAAGCTGGCGCGCTTCTATGGCGTGCGCTACCTCGTGCGCGACACCTTTGCGCAGCCCAGCGCCGACACGCGCAATCTGCTCGACGGCATGCTGGAAGACGACCAGCTTGGTTTTGAAGACGTGTATGCGACGCCACCATATTCGGCGATTGTCGATGGCCAGCCAACCGAGCTGGTGACGCATGTGTATCGCCTGCCGGCCGATTATGGCGGCGTGGCGGCGATTGCCCCATAGGAATTGTTGTGCGACCCTTAAATATCTGTATGCTCACTTCGTCGTACCCGAAGTACCCGGGCGAAACGACGGCACCGTTTATTGAGGAAATTGCCGCCGGGCTGGTGCGGCGCGGCCACACTGTCCATGTTGTCGCTCCTTTCCATCGCGACGTGCGGCGCGCGCCGGTTGAGCGCGGCGTGCATTTGCACTTCTTTCGCTACAGCCCCACCCGCGCGCTGAACGTCTGGGGCTACGCCGAGTCGCTCCAGGCCGATGTTGGGCTGAAAGGCGCAGTGCTGGCCGCCGCGCCGCTGGCCGTTGGCGCGGGCATGCTGGCAATGCTGAAACTCAGCGCCCGCACGCGCTTCGACCTGATCCACGGCCACTGGGTGATCCCGAATGGCACGCCGGCCGCGCTGGTGGCGCGTCTGCGCGGGCTGCCGCTGGTGGTGAGCATGCACGGCTCGGATGTCTACCTGGCCGAGCGCGCCGCGCCACTGTCGCTCACTGCCGCCGCGACCTACCGCGCAGCGGGCGCGATCACCGCGTGCAGCGGCGATTTGCGCGACCGCGCGCTGCGCCTGGGCGCGCCCGCCGAGCGCACCAGCGTCATTCCGTATGGCGTCGACGTAGCCGCCTTCCAGCCCGACCCTGGCGCGGGCGCTGCCGTGCGCGCCGAACTGGGCCTGCCGCCGACCACGCCGCTGGTGCTGACGGTGAGCCGGCTGGTGTACAAAAAAGGGCTGACCTACCTGCTGGAAGCATGGCCGCAGGTGCTGGCCGCGCACCCTACGGCGGTGCTGGCGCTGGCCGGCTATGGCGACCTGCGCGACGAGCTGGAGCGCCGCGCGCACGATCTGGGCATTGCCGCCAGCGTGCGCTTTCCCGGCCAGCTCGAACGCGAGCGCGCCGCGCAGTATATTAGCGCCGCAGACGTCTATGCCGTGCCCTCGATCCGCGACCAGAAGGGCAATGTCGATGGCCTGCCGAACGCGCTGCTCGAAGGCATGGCCGCCGCGCGCCCGCTGGTGGCTTCACGCGTGGCCGGCATCCCCGACGTAATTACCGACGGTGTGCATGGCCTGCTGACGCCCGAGCGCGACCCGTCGGCAATTGCGGCGGCGGTGAACCGCCTGCTGGCCGACCGGGAGTTTGCGGCGCGGCTGGGCGCGGCTGCCCGCGAGCGCGTCGTCACCGAGCTAACCTGGGACCAGACGGCGGCGCGTTTCGAGCGTGCCTATGCGCTGGCGCTGGGGGAGTGACGGGGTGAAGGGGTGAAAGGGTGACAAGGTGAAGGGGTGAAAGGGTGAGCGCGGAACCAGGAACCGCAGAACCAGGAACCGCAGAACCAGGAACCGCAGAACCGAGAACCACGTCCTGGACCCATAGGGTGCCCCGGCCGAAGGCCGTATCGAAGGGCGAGAACTGCGGAACCTGCAACTTTCCAACATTCAACCTACGAACTTACGACTTTCAAACCTGCGACTTTCAAACCTGCGACTTTCAAACCTGCGACTTGCAACCCTCTGCGTCCTTTGCGCTCTTTGCGGTGAAATCCCATTCGTCTTTCGTCTTTCGTCGAAATAACGTGCAACCTGCAAACCTATAAACCTGCAACCAAATAAAGGAACTCGTATGTCCATCCAGAGCGAACTTCTGCAAAAAATCCAAAGCCGCGCCGCGCGCCTGGGCGTGATTGGCCTGGGCTATGTCGGCCTGCCGCTGGCTACGCGCGCCGGGCGGGTTGGCTTCAATGTCCTGGGCTTCGATGTGAGCGCCGAGCGCGCTGCGCGCCTGAACGCGGGCACCAGCTATATCGGCGACGTGACCAGCGCCGAGGTGGCCGAGCTGCGCGAAAATGGCCGCTTCGAGGCCACCACCGACTTCCGGCGGCTGCGCTCGTGCGATGTGGTGGTGATCTGCGTGCCCACGCCGCTCAACCTCACCCGCGACCCCGACACCTCGTTTATCGAGCGGGCCGCGCAGGACGTTGCGCGTGTGCTGCGCGCCGGCCAGCTTGTCATTCTCGAAAGCACAACCTACCCCGGCACCACCGAGGAAATCATTCAGCGCGAGCTGGAATCGACCGGGCTGAAAACCGGCGAAGATGTGTTTGTGTCCTTCTCGCCCGAGCGCATCGACCCGGGGCAGACCAACAGCAAGGGCTGGACGGTCGAGAATACGCCCAAGGTCGTGGGCGGCGTGACGCCCGGCTGTACCGAGCTGGCGGTCGCCTTCTACAGCCACATCACCAGCCGCGTGGTGCCGGTTTCTTCGCCGCGCGTGGCCGAGCTGACCAAGCTGTTCGAGAATATTTTCCGCTCGGTGAATATCGCGCTGGTGAACGAGCTGGCGCTCCTGTGCGACCGCATGGGCCTGAATGTCTGGGAGGTCGTCGACGCCGCCGCCACCAAGCCGTTTGGCTTCATGAAGTTCACGCCGGGGCCGGGCCTGGGCGGGCACTGCATCCCGGTCGACCCCTTCTACCTCACGTGGAAGGCGCGCGAGTTCGACCTGACCACGCGCTTTATCGAGCTGGCCGGCGAGATCAACACGCAGATGCCGCGCCACGTTCACGATCTGGTGGCGCGCGCGCTGAACGGCCAGCGCAAGGCGATCAACGGCTCAAAGGTGCTGCTGCTGGGCGTGGCCTACAAGCCCGACGTAGACGACTACCGCGAGTCGCCGGTGTTCAAGGTGATTGAGCTGCTGGAAGGCGATGGCGCGGAGATCACCACGGTCGATCCGCACGTGGCGCAGTTCGAAGACCACCACGGCCGCACGTTCAGCACCACGCCGCTTTCGGATGCGCTGCTGGATGATTCAGATTGCGTGGTCGTCATCACCGACCATAGCGCCTTCGACTATGCGCATATCGTCGAGCGTGCGCGGGTGGTGGTGGATACGCGCAACGCCACGCGCTCTGTGCCGAACGGGCGCGAAAAGATCGTGCTGCTGTAGAGATAGTGCATTGTGCGTAGTGCGTAGAATCTCACTCTGCTACGCACTACGCATTACGCTTCTCTGTGGTGAGAAAATCCTTGCTGTGCTTGGTCGGTCGTCCTTCGTCTACCCGGGCTGCGGCACCGGCGAGTAGATGTAGCCGCCTTCCATCGTGCCAAAGGTGCGGCAGCGCGCCGCGCCCCAGCGGAAGCCAAACAGCACAATATACGCGCACATCACCGCGTCCACCCCGTCTTCGAAATCTTTCAGCGCCCGGCCGCGCAGCGCGCCCACATCGTGCGCGACAATCGCATCCTGCCCGCGCAGCGACGGCTCGGCGGCGGCGAGGGCGGCCAGGTGGCGCTGGTATTCGGCCCAGGCGGCCATGCGCGTTTCGCGGCTGCGGCGCGGCTTGGCTTTGTACTTGAGCGTGCGCGCCAGCCCAAACAGCGCGACCATGGCCGCGTGCGGGTAGACCTCGATCACCTGGCGGGCCGGCGCGCCCGGCGCAATCGCGCAATCGTGCGTGAAGCCATGCGCCGCCAGCCGCGCCACTAATTCCTCGCCGCGCACGCCCTCACGAAAGGCCGCGATGCCCCGGTTGGCCGGGTGCGCGCCGGCCTGGAATTTTGCAAACACTGCCCCCAGCTCGCTTTCGCCCGGCCGTCGCCCGGTGGCGTTTGGCACCCACAGCGGCGCATCCACGCCCACCAGCGCGGGCGTGCCGGCCGGCGCGGCCTCGGCCACATGCTGCACAATCTCGTCCATGCTGCCGAGCAGCGCAGTACTGAGCAGCTCGCCGCCATCCGCGTCGCCGCGCACGAGCGCCGCGCCGGTGGCGTTATGCGGCGTCCATGCCAGGTCGAGGCCAATGAAGAGCATAGGGATGTTCCTGTAGTGCGAACTGTGAAATTTTACCACCAAGACACCAAGACACCAAGTTGCTATAACAAACCTGCCAGAATCAAGAACCGAGAACCAAGAACCTGTCAGTGTTATGCACTATTCTCTATTTGAAAGCGTATGGCTTGTTCAGTCTTTGAAAACTGGCGATGTATCAAGCGCGGGCGTAAATACTTCTCGGCAGTGCTTGCATTCAGTTGCATCGGCCCGAACGAAGCCGCCGCACTTTGAGCATACAGTTTGCTTGCCGCCGGCCTGGGTCATAATTCGCGCTGGTGCGAGCTTATCAACAACGTCCTTGCGGATGCTTTGCCCTGTAACGTACACCTGCTGTTCTTTCTTCAACAAATAATCGACCGTCACGAGCAACAAACCTAATAGCGCGATTCCAAAGCCATAAACCCACACGCAACCCAATAATCCTGGCAAAAGGACAAACAGCACCAGCCCCACGGTTGACCATTGGCGTGGTTTCACGGCTTGAAAGCCACTGTCCGATTGACTGGTTATGCGCCAACCTTCCTTTGTGTACGCCGCAATCGAAGTATTCAGCAGCGCCCGATCTTTTGAACTGTCAACAATTGGCGCATTCAAATCCCGATTGCAGTACCTGCATACGACAGCCGCAGCCTGAATTGTTTCTGCGCAAAATGGACATTGCTTTGTTACTGTTGTTTCGCTCATGAAAATCCCTCTCCCTTCGTAGCGTTTGTCATGAAAACGCCTAACGAAGAAAGAGGGATTCGCCTAACGATGGTAGTAATGGGCTATTTTATAAATTTGCGCACTACCATCGGCGCACCGGTCACCATTATCAGCTATGAACCTTTATTGACCATCAATAACACGCAAAACCTCGATTGGCATATTTACAAGCCTTGCCCGATTAGCGCGCATAAAATTGATCGCATATGTTTGCGCCTGGATACTAAACGAATGCGTTGATTTGTACCAGCCAAGATATTGAACTATTTTATTGCTCGTATCAACACAGGTAGGATGAAGCAATTCACGTGCATGAGCTTTTGCAGTATTCATTCGTTTGGAGGCAAAGAACAATCCCACTATAGCGGCACATGCCAAGATAAGAGCGATAAGCCATATTTGAATTGTGAACACAGCCCCTAATAGCAGTATGACCGAACCAGCATATCCCCATCTTGGTCCTACCATAAGTTGTGACGCTTGCCGATCATGCTCAATACAGTGATAGCAAAAGGGAAAATCCCATCCTTTAGTTTGTGCATTTTTGATGCGTGTAGAAACCTGCTTTCCCCGTGTCTGTGTGGCTGTAAAGGTCTTTTGGGTGTCTGGCTGCCCGCCACAACAGACACATTGCTTCGGAATAGTGATAAGCTGGCTCGAAATGTGAATTGTCCAGTTTCCTTTTGTGTTCGTTGGTACAATTGCTTGCGGATGTGGCTGCGGTGGCTGCGGATTTGGTTGCGGAGCAAAAAAAGCATTCTTGTTTTGTAAAATTCTTTCAACATTACCTAGCCATTGACGAGCTTTTTCATGCTCTGGGTTAATTTCTAGAACGCGTGCAAAACATTCTTGTTGCTTTATATGATCATTGGGGTTAGTGATTCCTAGACCAAACCAAGCTTCGGCTGATGTGGGATCTAGCTCAACAGCTTTCGTAAAAGACTCTCTTGCTGCACTTGTTCGCCCCGAACCATATCGACTTAAACCTTGGTGAACCAACTCATCAACAGTAAGGTCGCGGCGTTTACGTTTTGGCTTGGCTATCAAGATTTCTGCGCCACAAGAAGTGCAGTGGACATTTTCATCAACACGCGGCGCGCCACATTCTGAGCAAAACTGGGCCATAGGAACCTCCTCTATCGTTGGCATGAAAACGCCTAACGAGGATGAAGGGATTCGCCTAACGATTGTCGTAATGGGCTATTTAAGCAACTTGCGTATTATTGGTTGTTCCGCTGCTGTAGAGAAATGCGCTATTTGCCCTCATCCCGCCGCGATGCGGCACCCTTCTCCCAGAACGGGAGAAGGGTTTGAAGGGATTTACGTGGCGCCTTTCCAGTTTGGGAGAAAGGGGGAGTTGCGGGCCGTACACGCGTTAACCTGATGAAACCTCACGGTTATTATTTACATGCATCATTGAGTGGCCCGATAGCGTCAGGTAAGCCTTGAAGGTCGAAGTTAATCTCAGTTGGACTACTGCTATAGGGCGTAAAACCGAAAACGAGCTTTTGATGCTTCAGCATCAATTCAATAAATTTGCCGCTCGGATCGAGAAAAAGTGCTTCTCCATCTGTCGATTTACCCGCATTGTGTGTTATAGCTGGGTCGCTATCGAAACGCATACGCACCGTAGCACCGTCGTAATTGCCGCTTTCCACATCGGGCTGATTACCAGTATAGATATAGACCTCTTTAACGTGCTCTTGGCATCGAACAATGAGTTTCGGGCGAACGTCTCCAACGGTACCCGGTATATCATTTTCAGCTTTTAGCGCAAGCACAACCGTGGAAGAGTCGTCAAATGATGATGTGCTCTTATCTACAACCCATTTTCCTGCTGCCGGTGATGCCGTCACTTCAGATGCTACCGTAGCTTTTGGAGTAGCTGTGGCCTTTGGTGTCGCGGTTGCGGGCTTCGGTGTCGCTGTTACAACCTGTGTTTGGATCTGGACTTTTGCAGATTTGCGGCAACAAGCTTCTGAGCATATGATCAGGCGAGCGTTGGTCTACCAGTTGGGAGGCACAGGTGCCAGCAATTGTCGCGATACCACAGGTGGTCGAGGAACTGCTGGTCCAGTTCGCCGACCTGTTTCCAAATGAGCCTTCACGCCGCCACTTTGCCGAATACCTGACCGGGCTGTTTGTAGCGGAGCACAAGACCGTGAGCGGTATCACGCGAGAGTTTGCCGCCCCACCCGACCAATCCACTCTCAATCGATGGTTGACTGAAGCGCCCTGGGATGTCCAGCGCATCAACGCGCACCGGCTCGAATGGCTTCAACAGGACGCTGCAACGCGCTATCGTCACGACGGCGTTATCGCGATCGATAACACTTTGATAGATCATGACGGCAAACTGATAGAGGATGTCGGCTATTTCTGGGACCATGCCGACAAACGCCACCTGATCGCCCACGATTACCTGTTTGCCAACTACGTCAACCCGAGTGGGAAGCATTATCCGCTCGATTTCCGGCGCTTCCGCAAGCGCGAGCAGTGCGACGACGAGCGCCCGTTCAAGAATCACACCGACCTCGCTAAGGAACTGATCGATTGGGTTGTCGCTGAGGACATACCGGGCGACTTCACCTTCGACAGTTACTTCACCAACGCGCCAATTATGAACACCCTCCACGCCAAAGGTCGCAGCTACATCGGTGATTTGAAAGCCAACCGAGTGATTGTAGTCAGCGGGAAGCAGACCAGCGTGACTGAGTGGGTCAAAACGCTCACGCCGCTTGTTCGCACCAAGTTTACGGTCGGCGGTCACACGCAATGGTACTTCACCAAGTCCGTTCGTCTGCCCAATGTCAACCACCCAGTGCGTATTCTGGTGTTGTGGTCAGAAGCAGAAGCTGCGACGCCACGCAAGATCCTGATCAGCAACCGAACCCAGTGGGAAGCTCATCGCATTTTGAAGGTCTACAAAAAGCGCTGGACAGGGACGGAGACCTTTCATCGGGACGGGAAGCAGCATTTGGGCATGGGCGAGTGTCAGCTCAGGGACGGGATGGGCCAGACCAGGCACATGCACCTCGTCGTCCTGGCGTACACGGCTCTGATGCGCCAATTGAAGCATGATCGTGCCTTCGAATGGGCTCACACACGCCTGATGACCATTGGCGAGTCCTGTCGCACCATCGCTCGCGAGACCTTGGGCAAAACGCTTGCTTGGGCCATCGAACAATCGCACCAAGGCATGACTCTGTCCGATATCAAGCTCCGTTTGGCTTTACCCTGAGCTTTCGCCTATTTCTGCAAAACCTTAGTTTGGATAACAACACTCGTTACAACCTGGCGAATAATGAATGGTGTCTGTGTCGGTGCTTGTGCTGCCTCTTGCGCACTGCAACCAATCAATAGCACAAGAAATCCGATAATCCAAATCTTTCGCATGATCCCTCCTTCTTATTCTGTTGGCATGAAAACGCCAAACTGTGAAGGAGAGATTCGCCTAACGATTGTCGTAATGGGCTATTTAAGCAACTTTCGCATAACATGTATACATCACGCCCTGTTGAATTATTTCGCATCATAACTAAATCCTTCGCCCCTTCGTGCCTTCGTGGTTCCCGTTCCTTCCGCCCTTTTCGCCCCTTCGTGCCTTCGTGGTTCCCGTCCCTTTCACCCCTTCGTTCCTTCGTGTCTTCGTGGTTCCGTTTCTTGCGCCCCTCCGCAGCGCCGCACGCAATCTGCGGTATCATACGCGCACTGTGCCGTGCTGACGAAACAAAACCAATGACTACCACAACACTTTCCCAGGATGTCGCTGTGCGCCGGGCGCAGCTGGCCGTGCTCGCCATGGCCGGCGTGAATGTGATCTGGGGTGCAGCCTTCCCGATCACCAAGCCCGCGCTCGCCAGCATCCCGCCGCTGACCTTTGCCCTGCTGCGCTTTATCATCGCGCTGGCCGTGTTGCTGCCAATGGCACGCGGCGCGACCTGGCGGCTGCTGCGCGGCCCCGACGGCCTGCGCATCGCCGCGATGGGCCTGTGCGGCTTCTGTTTTGTGCAGCTCAGCCAGACGGTCGCGCTCCAGCTTAGCCCGGCCTCCGACGTTTCGATGATTGCGACGACCACGCCGCTGTGGGTGGCGCTGCTGGCCTGGCCCTGGCTTGGCGAGCGCCTGAGCAGGCGGGGTGCGCTGGGCTTTGCGCTCGCGATTGCCGGCCTGCTCCTGATTGTCTGGCCGAGCGATAATGCCGGCGCGGGCTTTGCGTATCGCGCGCTGGGCGACGCGATCTTTGTGGCGGGCTCGCTGGGCTGGGCGGTCTACAACCTGCTTGGGCGCGACCTGATGCGCCGCCACGCGCCCCTGCCCACAACCGCGGCGGCTGGCGCGGTCGGCACGCTGGCGATGATCCCCTTCGCCGGCTATGAGTGGGCGACTGGGCAGGTGCCGCAGTTCACGCCGGTTGGCGTCGCGGCGCTGCTCTACACCGGCCTGCTGGTGACGGTGTTTGGCTTTCTGGTGCTGTTCTGGGCGCTCGGGCGGGCCAGTGCCGCGCCGGTAGCCGCAATGATGTACTTTCAGCCGGTGGCGGGCGTGCTGCTGGCCTGGCTGCTGCTGGGCGAACCGCTTGGGCTGGCGTTCCTGGCCGGCGCGGCGCTGATGCTCGCGGGCGTGAGCCTGGTGGTGTTTGCGGGCGGCGGGGAGGGCAGTAGGCAGTAGGCAGTAGGCAGTAGGCAGGAGGCAGGAGGCAGTGGGCAGTGGGCGGTAGGCAGTGGGCGGTAGGCAGGAGGCAGTGGGCGGTAGGCAGGAGGCCGTGGGCGGTAGGCAGTAGGCAGGAGGCAGTGGGCAGGAGGCAGTAGGCAGTAGGCAGTGGGCAGGAGGCAGTGGGCGGTAGGCAGGAGGCAGTGGGCGGTAGGCAGGAGGCAGTGGGCAGGAGGCAGTGGGCGGTAGGCAGAAACGTGCAACCTGTAAACCTGCAACAGAACCGAGAACCGCAGAACCGCAGAACCTGCAACTTGCAACCTTCAAACCTGCAACCTGCAACAGAACCGAGAACCGCAGAACCTGCAACTTGCAACCTTCAAACCTGCAACCTGCAACAGAACTGCAGAACCGCAGAACCGAGAACCTGCAACTTGCTAACATTCAACCTGTACCCAATACCTGAACCTCCGCGTTCTTTGCGCTCTTTGCGGTGAATACCACCGGCGTTTGTTGTTTGTCGTTCGTCCCAATCGTAAATCGCAAATCGTAAATCCAAAATCTCCGTGTCTCCGTGGTAAATTTCCGCTCGTCCTTCGTCGGCGGTCCTTCGTCTCGTGTCTCGTGTCTTCGTAAAGGGTTTGCTATGACAACAACCGACGCGGCGCGGCCCTGGGTGCCCGCCGAGCTTGAAAGCGCCATCCAGCAGCGCGCCGCCGCCTACCGCGCGCTCGATTCCAACGCGCTGGAGCAGGAAGTGATCGGCCTGCTCGGTCGCCACGAGCACTACATGGATCGCGAGTGCCTGAGCCTGTACGCCGGCACCAACATCCTCAACCCGCGCGCCGCGCGCCTGCTTGCCTCCAGCGTCGGCAGCCGGCCCAGCCTGGGCTACCCCGGCGCGAAGTACGAAATGGGCATGCAGCACGCCGAGCAGATCGAGATCATCGCGGCCGAGCTGCTGAAAGAGCTGTTTGGCTGCCGCTACGCCGAATTCCGCGTGGGCAGCGGCTCGCTGGCGAACCTGTACGCCTACATGGCCTGCACCCGCCCCGGCGACACGATCATGGCCTTTGCCGACAGCGCCGCCGGGCATGTTACGCATCACGCGGCGGGCGCGGCCGGGCTGTATGGCCTCGATATTCACGATGTGCCCTACGACGCGGCGCGCATGACAATCGACCTGGCCGCGCTGCGCGAAGAAGCCGTGCGCCTGCGCCCCAAACTGATCATCATCGCGGGCAGTATGTGCCTGTTCCCCTACCCGGTCGCCGAGGTGCGCGCAATTGCCGACTCGGTCGGCGCCTACCTGATGTACGACGCCGCGCATATGTCGGGCCTGATTGCGGGCGGAGAATTTCAGCAGCCGCTGGCCGAAGGCGCGCACCTGATGACCAGTTCGACCTACAAGTCGTTTGGCGGCCCGCCGTCGGGCATGATCCTCACGAATGACGCCGAGCTGGCGCAGCGGCTGGATGCGATTGCCTACCCCGGCCTGACGGCGAATTTCGACCTGGCGAAAACTGCTGCGCTGGTGGTTGCAATGCTCGATCTGCGCGAGTTTGGGCGTGCCTATGCCCAAATGTGCATCGCCAATGCCCGGGCGCTGGCCGCCGCGCTGGCGGAAGCGGGCTGCCCGGTGCACGCAGTTGCCGGGCGCGGCCACACGGCCTCGCAGCACGTCGCCATTCACGCGCACGCTTATGGCGGCGGCACCGCTGGCGCGCGCCTGCTGGAACGGGCGAACATTCTGGTGAGTGGAATCGAGCTGCCGCTGCCGGGCATCGCGGGCGACTTCAACGCCATTCGTCTGGGCACGCAGGAAATTACGCGCTGGGGCATGCAGCCCGCCGACATGCCGCGCGTGGCTGAGCTGATTGCGCGCGTGCTGGTGCGCGGGGAGTCGCCTGCTGCCGTGCGCGACGAAGTTGTTGCGCTGCGGCAGGGCTTCCAGACCCTGCATTTCGTGCGGGCGTAAGTACCTTGGCAAACACATATTCTTGCACTCAGCTTCCAGGAAGCTCAGGCCAGTTTTACTTCAACCTGATAGCCAGATTAGCTTCCTGGAAGCTTGCTAGAGTAGAGCTTGCAGCTCAAGTAAATGGAAATTGCAGAGGCTCAACAGTACAAGTAGTGCACGGTGACAAGTGCGGCGACGAACAACTCGGTGACCGCTTTGAGATTGACCCGAAACTCATGCAGCGCCACATAGCCACTGAGGTACGCTTTATGTACGCCTCGAAATACACGCAAATACGTGCGCAACCCAGTCCACATCCCTTCGCACGTATTGGTATGCGCTTCGCGCGTGCCGTCTCCATCCGCATCACGTGCCCATTCACGCGCTGCATGACACACCGTCGTATGTGGGCGTTCGATTGTCGCATAACTATCGTATTCGTCGGTGTAAACGTGCGTACCTTCTCCGGTGAACTGCTCCACATGCGCCCGCAAGGTCGTCTGCTTGGTGTCCTTCACCACCCGCAGCCGCACCTGACCGGTCAAGCGACCAACCGTTCCGAGAATGGGTGGTCGGTCGTTGGCGAATGTCCCGCGCCCGCGACGCTTATTGGCCCGCACGCGCGGTGGGTCAGCCGCCTCGAAGTGCTCGGTGCCTTTCTCGCCCGCGTTCTGGAACATCTCGTCGCTCTCGGTATTCCGATCCGCCAGCGGTATGGTCGGTTGGATGCATTCGGCTTGGGCTTGAAGGCGATGGCGCCATTTTAACGTGGTCTTTTCGGTGAGTTCAAGTTCGCGCGCCAATTGAGCGCTCGATTGGCCTTGAAACACACCACGAAGCAGCAAGACAACCTGGGCAGGCAGCAAGTGAGAGCCTTCGAAAATCGTGCGGCTATAGAGCGTGTAGACGCCGTGGCAGACGCGGCAGCGATAGACTGGCAAGCCACTGCCACGATTGATGCGAAAGCGTCGGGCGTTCGTCAGGGCGGCTTGGCAATGCGGGCAGCCGAAACCGTCGGGATGGAAATGCTGTTCGAGCCAGGCCACACTAGCGTCGGTATCCAGCAAAGTGAGTAGTGGGAAATCCATGTCCATCAGTATACCAATGCTCGACTCAGTTTGCACTACTTGTACTGTTGAGCCATTGCAGAAGGCTTTAGCAAACCAAAAAGCTCCTGAATCCTGACAACCGAATACTGCTACCAAACAACGCGGGCGCAGGCAGAACGAATTCTGCCTGCGCCCGCCTTTTTCCAAAACGTTGGGCCTACTCGATGCCCACCAGCTCCAGCTCGAAGGTCAGGTCCTGGCCGGCCAGCGGGTGGTTCGCGTCGAGCGTCACGCCGTCGGGCGAGATTTCGCTCACCGTCACCACAACGACCTGGCCGTCGGGCTGCTGCATCTGGTATTGCTCGCCAAGCGCGGGCGCGAAGCCGCTGGGCAGCTGCTCGCTCGCAACCTCGAACACAAGGTCTTCTTCATATTCGCCATAGGCGTCGTCGGCGGGAATATTCACGCGCTTGGTTTCGCCGGGCTGCATGCCCAGAATCGCCTGGTCGAAACCGGCGATTACCTGCCCGGTGCCGAGCGTAAACACCAGCGGCTCGCGCCCAACCGAGCTGTCGAACTGGGTGCCGTCGTCGAGCGTGCCGGTATAGTGAACTTGCACTGTATCGCCGTTTTTGGCCTGCGTCATGCGGAAACTCCTTCTCATAGCCACGGGCTGCCGCCGCGCCAGCGCCCGGCACATACCCCTGGTGCGCTACAGCATAGCATACACAGTGCCCTGGCGCAAAGAGGCGCATGTGTCCGCAGGGCCTATTAAAGTCCCAGATTCATCCGCAGATTTCGCAGATATGAGGTCTTTCATTTGCGAAATCTGCAAAATCTGTGGATTAGTCGCGCCGCAGGCGCATCAGGCATACCAGAGCGGATTGCCCGAGGGGATGTGCGCCGCCGGCACGCCCGGCACGTTTTCGCGCAGCCACTCGGCCAGGTAGGCCATGCCAGCTTCTTCGCTTGGCTCGTGCCCAACGACGATCAGGCCCTTCTTCATGCCCAGGCGCGTTGCGTCGCGCACATACTCGCAGGTTTCCCACTCGGCGATCTCGCCACACACCAGCGCGTCCACGTCGTCGCGGCCCAGCACATTGATGTGGAAGCGCCCGCCCGGCGCGCCAACCAGCAAACCCACGCGCCGCACCAGCATGTCGGCGTCGCCGGCCATGCGCACAACGCCCACGCCCAGGCGCTGCTTGAGCTGCGCGGCCAGCTCGGCCAGCGTGGTGGGTGGCAGCGTGCACAGGAAGGGCGAGTCGGCGTCGGATTGCCAGCCCAGCGCGCGCAGCACGCCGACGTAGATGCCGTCGGGGCGGCGGGCGTGCCAGAAATCGTGGAAGCGCCAGATCACCATGCCATGCTGCTCGATCAGCGCACGCTTGGCGGCGTACACCGGATCGTTCGCCAGCCAGTCGGTTTCGTCGAGGTGGTTGTAGAACAGTGGCTCGTGGGCGATCAGCAGGTTTGCGCCGCTGGCCGCCGCCTGCTCGATCACCTCGCACGTTGCCAGAAACGTTGTTGCAATGCCGCGAATGGGCTGGCTGGCATTGCCGATTTTGACAGTATCGACGGTATCGACGCCGGGCTGGAAGGGCGTGGTCGCAAGAATACGGTCGATCACCTGCTGGATGCTTGGTTCGCTGCTCATAGTCTGCTCTTTCGCTTGTGCGGCGCGGGCGGACGGTGCCGCGCCAGAGGGCGCGAGTGTAGCACGATTTCGGCGCTTTTGCGAAGTGGGAACCATCCACAGATTTCGCAGATTACGCAGATGCGTTTGGTGTTTAATATCAAAGGCATGACCATCACAATAAGCGCGATAAGGGCGTTTACCACCAAGACACCGAGACACCAGGAGTTTGAGTATTACGCACTATGTTTTTGTATCATAGTGCGCAGTGCGTAAAAAAAGGACCAAATATAGCTCTATTGCTCGGTGATCTCGGTGTTCTCTGTGGCCCAATCACCATGCTTTCGCGTGCACAGGCAAGTTTCTCTATAATCTGCGCAATCTGTGAAATCTGCGGATTACCTAAAGAGCGATCAATCCACCATCAATCGCGAGCGCGTGCCCGGTGATAAACGCGGCCGCGTCGGAGCACAGCCACACCACCGCTTCGGCCACTTCCTCGGGCGTGCCGAGCCGCTTGAGCGGGGCGTTGCGCGCCAGCCGCTCGTTGGCGGCGGGCTCGTTGCCAGTGAAACGATCGACCATGGGCGTGTGGATAAAGCCGGGGCAGACGGCGTTCACGCGAATGCCAGCGCGCGCATATTCCACGGCGGCGGTTTTGCTCAGGCCCACCACGCCGTGCTTGCTTGCGCCATACGCGGCCATGCCCGCCGAGCCAACCAGCCCGGCCACCGAGGCAGTGTTGACAATCGCGCCGCCGCCCTGGGCGATCATCTGCGGCAGCTCGTGCCTGAGGCACAGCCACACGCCCTTCAAATTCACGGCGATGATGCGGTCGAACTCGGCTTCGTCGCACTCCAGCAGCGGCACCACGCGCCCCTCGATCCCGGCATTGTTGTGCGCATAGTCGAGCCGCCCAAAGCGCGCCACGGTTTCCGCCACCATTGCCTGCACATCCGCCGCGCGCGACACGTCGGCCCGAATGAAGTGCGCCGCACCGCCCGCCGCCGCAACCTGCCCGGCGGTGGCCTGCCCGCCCGCCGCGTCGACATCGGCCACGGCCACGGCTGCGCCCGCCCGCGCAAAGGCCAGCGCCGCCGCCCGCCCAATCCCCGAGCCGCCGCCCGTCACAAGCGCGACCTTGCCCGCCATCGATTCTGACATTGCTTTGCTCCTTTGCTGCACCTGTGCGGGGGAGCATAGCACATTCTGGGGAAGCGAGTTTTGAGTTTTGAGTGTTGAGTGTTGAGTTAGCGGTCGGCAGTGAGCAGTTGGCAGGTTATTGTTGATTACTAAAACATTCGGCATCCTGAGTAGCGCGGAGCGCGTATCGAAGGGTGCAGCAAAGCTCGCTCCCCAGCGCCTCGAAAACCAGCGCCCTCCTGTGAATTGCTTGTTGTTTAGCGCCCAGCACCCTTCGATACGGCCTTTGGCCTACTCAGGATGCTGGAAGATTGCGGCCGCCACTTGCCTCAATCGTAAATCGCAAATCGTCAATCGTAAATCGCTTTTCCGCGCTCTTTGCGTCTTTGCGGTGAATTATTCGCTAGTTGTTTAGCGCCCAGCACCCTTCGATACGGCCTTCGGCCTACTCAGGACGCTGGAAGATTGTGGCCGCCACTTGCCCCAATCGTCAATCGCAAATCGTCAATCGTAAATCGCTTGTCCGCCCAAAGGCCGATTGCGGCATTGCAAAGACCTATGGTAGAATAGGTGTGTGTCGAAATGATATGGAGTTCCAGGCTGTGACGATTGCGCGCAACATCCTGCTCGATCTGCCACTCGCTCTCCGCGACCCGGGAGGGCTCCTTCGCTGTGGGCAAGGAAGGCTGCGCACATGATTCGCTGACGCGAATCGGGTTCGCTCACTGCGGGCGCGACGAACAGCCTTCCCTGCGCGGGAAGGTTTTTTGTTGCCTGGGGCTGCTTTGCCCCTACGCGGCAGCAACTGCCTTCGGCAGAGCGGTATTTTTTATTCTTTGTCGTGCAATGTTGCGCGCATCGCAATATTGCACGACAAAATAAAATTGATTACCTTGCTGCCGCAGGCTATTGGAACGGCTCAATCATTTGATGGATCACATCGTAAATTTGTAAATAATAAATTGGAGATTTTTCCCATGCGTACCAAGAAAGAATCGCGCTCCCTTCTCCCTGGCGTGCGCCGCCTGCTAAGCCTGCTGGCCAATACGCACCCGCTGGTCGTTGCCGTTTCGCCAACCAGGGAGAATCACGATGAACGAGGAGTACAACCCCCACGCTATTGAGTCGCGCTGGCAGGCGCGCTGGGCCGCCGAGGGGCGCGGCGCGGTCGATCTGGATCGCGCTGCGCGCCCCTTCTATAACCTGATGGAATTCCCTTACCCAAGCGGTGAGGGCCTGCATGTTGGTCACGTCTTCAGCTTTGGCGGCGCAGACACCTACGGGCGCTTCATGCGCCGCCAGGGCTACGACGTCTTCCAGCCAATTGGCTACGACGCCTTCGGCATCCACTCCGAAAACTACGCGCTGAAAGTTGGCGCCCACCCGCACGAGCTGACCCCACGCGCAATCGCGCGCTTCCGCGCACAGCTGCGCCGCCTGGGCGCGGCCTTCGACTGGGGCCGCGAGGTCGATACCACCGACCCGCGCTACTACCGCTGGACGCAATGGATCTTCACGCAGCTGTTTCGCGCCGGGCTGGCCTACCGCGCCGCCGCGACCGTGAACTGGTGCCCTTCGTGCAAAACCGTGCTGGCGAACGAGCAGGTGGTGGACGGGCGCTGCGAGCGCTGCGACACGCCCATGGCCCAGCGTGAGATGACGCAGTGGTTCTTCCGCATCACGCAGTACGCCGAACGCCTGCTGGATTTCAGCCAGGTCGATTTTGCGCCAGCCGTGATCAAGCGCCAGCAGGCCTGGATCGGGCGCAGCGAGGGCGCGGAAATTTGTATGGGCGAAGCATTCGACCCAAGCGGGCAAGCTGGCGCTGATGTCACGGCGAATGCTTCGCCCTTCCACAGCGAGGTCACCGTCTTCACCACGCGCCCCGACACGATCTTCGGTGCGACCTTTGTGGCGCTGGCACCCGAGCATCCGCTGGTGCGGGAAGTTGTCGCGGCGGGCGGGCCGCATGCCGCCGAGGTGCGCGCCTATGCCGAGGCGGCTGCGCGGCGGCTGGAGCTGGAGCGCCAGCAGGGCGTACCAAGCGGCGTATTCACGGGTCTGTATGTCACCAACCCGGCCAATGGCGAGCGCATTCCTGTGTGGGTGGCCGACTACGTGCTGGCTGGCTATGGCACTGGCGCAATCATGGGCGTGCCCGCGCACGACGAGCGCGACCGCCGCTTTGCCGAGGCGTATGGGCTGATGGCAGTCGGCAGCGGGCAGCCGGCAGAAGGCAGTGCTCATTCGGAAGTGGATGCCACGCCGAGTGAAGCCACGGCCGGCTGGCAAGTGCCAACTGCCTACCGCCCCGCTGTGCGCTACCGCCTGCGCGACTGGCTGATCAGCCGGCAGCGCTACTGGGGGCCGCCCATCCCAATCGTTTACTGCGCGGCCTGTGGCACACTGCCGGTGCCCGACGAGCAGCTGCCGGTGCTGCTGCCGCCGCTGGACGAATTCCGCCCCACCGGTGCGGGCGTGTCGCCGCTGGCAACCGTGGCCGAGTGGGTGAATACGACCTGCCCGCAGTGCGGCGGCCCGGCCACCCGCGAAACCGATGTGTCGGACAATTTTCTGGACAGCGCGTGGTACTTCCTGCGCTACACCTCCACCGAGCGCGACGACGTGCCGTGGGACGATGCGCGCGTGCGGCGCTGGGTGCCGGTGGGCATGTACACCGGCGGGCCCGAGCACGCCACCATGCACCACCTGTATGCGCGCTTCATCAGCATGGCGCTGCACGACATTGGGCTGCTGCCGCACGCCGAGCCGTTTGCGCGGCTGCGCCTGCACGGCACCATCACGCGCGATGGCCGCAAAATGAGCAAATCGCGTGGCAATGTCGTCAACCCCGACGAGTACATTGCGCGCTACGGCGCCGACGCCACGCGCATGGCGCTGCTGTTCCTGGGGCCATTCGACGAAGACGCCGACTTCAGCGACCGTGGCGTGGTGGGCATGGTGCGCTTTCTGGCGCGGGTGTGGGATATATGTACGGGCGAACGACCAACGACGGAGGACGAAGGAGGGCGAGCAGGCGATGATGAAGCGGCAAGTGCCGAGGCAGCGAATTTGCAATTCGTCATTCGCCATTCGTCGTGCATCGCTCGCGTCACCGAAGAGCTGCACGCGCGCCGCTTCCACACGGCCATCGCCGCGCTGATGGAGTTCGCCAACTGGCTGCGCAGCGCGAACAGCCTGCTGGCGGAACATGCGGCCGAGGCGCGGCGCACGCTGGTGCTGTTGCTGGCGCCCTTCGCCCCGCACACCAGCGAGGAGCTGTGGGAGCGGCTGGGCGGCGCTGGCTCGGTGCACGACGCCCCCTGGCCGGAGGCGACCGTCGTCGCCGAGGCTGAGCACGAGCTGGCCGTGCAGGTGGATGGGCGCGTGCGCGAGCGCATCCGCGTGGCGGCGGGCGCGGATGAGGCGGCGGTGCGGGCGGCTGCGCTGGCCGCGCCGGGCGTGCAGGCCGCGATTGGCGGGCGGGCCGTGCGGCGCGTGGTGGTGGTGCCGGGCCGGCTGGTGAATATCGTGACAGGCTGAGAAACGAGCCACAGAGCGCACCGAGAGCACAGGGCGAGAAATCCAACTCCGTGGCCTCTGTGTTCTCTGTGGCTAAAACAACTTATTCTTTGTCAGGGCTGCGGCGCGTGAAGGGGAACTTTCGCGCGCCGCATTGCGTCTGTGCTTCAATACGCAGCAAAAGGAGCAGGGCAATGAGTGAAGCAAATTCTCCGCGCCGCCCGAACGTGTGGCTGGTGGCGCTGGCCGCGATTGTGCTGGTGGGTCTGGGCGCGTGGCTGCTGGTGCCGTGGGGGACAAATGCCGCCGCGCCTGAGCTGGAAGGCAAAACCTGGCAGCTCGTGGCAATCAACGGTCAGCCGGCCGTGCCGAACAGCCACGCCACCGTGAAGTTCGAAAGTGGCAAGGTCAGCGGCAACTCAAGCGTGAACAGTTTTGGCGGCACCTACCGCGCCAGTGGCGGCACGCTCACCACCTCCGACCTGATGAGCACGCTGATGGCGAGCGCTGACCCGGCGCTGAACCAGCAGGAAACGACCTTCGCGACCATTCTGCAGGGCGAATCGACCTATGCTGTGAGCGGAAATCAGCTCACCATTTCCTCGCCGCGCGGCACGATGACGTTTACGGCGTAGTGCGCTTTCAGCGCAGGGTTTAGGGTTTAGGGAATAGGGTTTGGTGATTGCAATGCAGAAACTCTTCCCTGATTTCCGCATCACTTTTTTGATAATGCACTAGCGCACGCACAGAGCGATTTGAAAATAAACACGAAGGCACCAAGAACTGTAAACTCTTGGTGCCTTGGTGTCTTGGTGGTTAACGCAGCTGCCCGTAGCGTTTATAAGCCGTACAGCTCGCCGAACTTGCCGCGCAGGTAGCGGATGTATGGCTCGAAGCTCAGCGGGCTGCCAGTGGCGCGCTCGACGATTTCGGGCGCGGTGAACGTGCGGCCATACTGGTAGATATTGTCTTTCAGCCAGCCGTGCAATGCGCCAAACTCACCACGCGCAATGTCGTTCGGGATGCTTGGGTGCGCCTTTGTGGCGGCTTCGTAGAACTGCGCGCTCAGGATATTGCCGATAGTGTAGCCCTGGAACACGCCGCCGATCTGCCCGCTGTACCAGTGCACATCTTGCAGCACGCCGTCGCGGTTGTCGGGCGGGGCCACGCCAATGTCGGATTCCATGCGCTCGTGCCAGGCGTCGGGCAGGTCGCGCACGCGCATGCTGCCTTCCAGCATCGCCAGCTCGAAATCGAAGCGCAGCATGACGTGGAGGTTGTACGTCACCTCGTCGGCATCGACGCGAATGAGCGAGCGCTGCACCTTGTTCACCGCGCGGTAGAAGGTGTCGAGATCGACATCGCCAAGCTGCTGCGGGAAGGTTTCCTGAAGCTGCGCGTAGAAGTGCTGCCAGAAGCCCCGGCTGCGCCCCACAATATTTTCCCACATGCGCGACTGGCTTTCGTGCACGCCCGACGAGGTGCCGCTGGCCAGCGGCGTGCCCTCGAATGCGGGATTGACGCCCTGCTCGTAGAGCGCGTGGCCAGCCTCGTGGAGCGTGCTGAACAGCCCGTCGCCCAGGTCGTGCTCGTTGAATCGCGTGGTGATGCGCACATCGCCAATCGAGAACTTGGTCATAAACGGGTGGTGGGTTTTGTCCTGCCGCCCGCGCCCGAAATCGTAGCCATAGCGCGTGATCACCGCCTCGCCAAAGGCGCGCTGCTGATCTTCGGGGTAATGCTGGCGCAGGCACGCGTCGTCGGCGGGCGGCTGCGCGGTGATGGCCTGCACCAGTGGCACCAGCTGGTCGCGCAGATCGCGGAACAGCGTGCGCACCGACGACGCTTTCATGCCATAGTCGGAATCGTCGATCAGCGGGTCGGCGATATGCTCGTGCGGGAAGAACTCGGCATACTGGCGGCTCAGCTCGAGTGTTTTTTCCAAAATTGGCTCAACCGCGCCGAAGTCGTTGGCCGGGCGCGCGCGCGTCCAGGCGTCGTAGGACATTGCGGCGTGGGTGTAGAGCTTGGTCAAAAAATCGGATGGCACATTGATGGCGCGCTCGTAGTCGTGCCGGGCGGCGCGGATCAGGCTGGCTTCGAAGGATTCGTAGGGCTGGCTGGCCTCGTAAGGTTTCAGGTCATCGAGCAGCGCGCCAACCGCGTCGTCGGTAAACTTCTCGTGGGCGATCCGCGCCAGCGTGGCCATCTGGCGGCCGCGCGCCTCGGTGCCGCCCGGAGGCATATAGGTCGTCTGATCCCAGCCGAGCACTGCCGCCGCCGCCTGAAGATCGGTGACTTCGGCGAGCCGCTCCTGGAGTTGTTCAAATTTTTGTTCCACACAATCCTCCGCATGCTATCGTTGCGTGCGGCGATAGTGTACCACACTCCCTTGCTGCGGTGGGCGGATGCTGGGTGTATACTATGCTGGGCCGGGCGAGAAGGGCGTATCAAAAGGGCGTATCGTATACGCCCAGACTGACGAAGGGCGTATCGTATACGGCCAGACTGACGAAGGGCGTATCGTATACGGCCAGACTGACAAAGGGCGTATACGATACGCCCAGACTGACGAAGGGCGTATCGTATACGGCCAGACTGACGAAGGGCGTATCGTATACGGCCAGACTGACGAAGGGCGTATCGTATACGGCCAGACTGACGAAGGGCGTATCGTATACGGCCAGACTGACGAAGGGCGTATCGTATACGCCCAGACCGACGCCCAGACAAAGGCCCGATACAGAGGAGAAATAAAGCGATGCAATCGGATGAGTCGAATCGGGAAGCGCTGCTGCTGAGCTTTGCGCTGATCTTTACCGTGCTGCTAGGCGTTTCCTACGGCGTGTCGATGCTGTTCCGCATCCCGGTGCCGTGGTTTGTGGTGCTGATCGTGGCGGTGCTGGTGACGCTGGGGCTGCGCTTTCTGCGCGGGCGGCAGCAGGCCTAATGCACTTTCAGCGCAGGGTTACGGGATGGGGAATAGGGATTGGTGATTACAATGCAGAAACTCTGCTCCGATTTCCACATCGCTTTCTCGATACTGCACCACAGCAGTTTGCAGTCGGCAGGACGCAGTTGGATTTTCCGCGCTACAACGCCTTCTCGCCAGCATATGAGTGTTCAATTGTTCTGCAAACCGCCATAATATAACCAGGCACTGCTACACCGGCTTCTCTCTTACGAAGTACGCACTACGCACTACAAAGCTAAGTGCGCAGTGCGTACTTCTTTAGCCGATTGAGCACCGCACACAAGGACGGCGAGGCCATCTGGCCCCGCCGTCCTTGTGTGCGGTGCGAGTGTTCGCGCTAGGCCGGTGTTGGGTATGCTTCTTCGGTTTCGTCGTGGATCGAAATGTGGTTGGTTTCCTTCAGGAACAGCATACCGATGATGAATGTCATCGCGGCGACGCCGATTGGGAACCACAGGCCAGCGAAGACGTTGCCAGTGCTGGCGACCAGCGCGGTGGCGATAAAGGGCAGCCAGCCGCCGAAGTAGCCATTGCCAAAGTGGTAGGGCAGCGACACCGAGGTGTAGCGGATCTTGGCCGGGAAGGACTCGACCAGGAAGGCAGCGATCGGGCCGTAGACCATCGTGACGAACAGCAGCATCAGGAAGATCAGCAGTGTGATCATCACGGTGTTGGGGGTGGCCGCCACAGCTGGCGTCACAACTTTGCCAGCAGCATCGGTGACCGCAGGCGTGATCGGGCCAGCGGCGGACTGGATGCCCAGGAAGATCGGGTACAGGAAAATGACTGCCAGCAGGTTACCGGCCATCATGACCTTCTTGCGGCCAATGCGATCCGAAAGCGAACCCATCACTACGAAGAAAGGCATGCCCAGCGCCAGCGCGATTGCGGTGACGGTGTCAGCGGTAGTCGCGTTGATCTTAAGCGCGCTCTTCATCCAGCTATTGACATAAAACTGGCCAGTGTACCATACCACCGCCTGGCCGGCCGCCGCGCCCAGCAGCACCAGGAAGAAAGTGCGCCAGCTGCGCGCGCTGCCAAAGCTATCCTTGATCGGCGAGGTCGAGGTTTTGCCTTCGCTCTTCAGCTTGGTGAACAGCGGCGACTCTTTCATCTTCGAGCGGATATAGACCGATACGCCCACCAGGAAGATCGAGAGGATGAACGGAATACGCCAGCCCCACTCGTTGAACGTAGCCGCTGGCATCGCGCCGCGCACAATCAGGATGACCAGCAGCGACACAAACAGGCCTAGCGTCGCGGTGATCTGGATGAAACTGGTGTAGAAGCCACGCCGGTTGTCGGGCACGTGCTCGGCAACGTACACTGCTGCGCCGCCATACTCGCCGCCCAGCGCCAGACCCTGAACGATGCGGATGAGCACCAGGATCGTCGGGGCCAAAATGCCGATTGAGGCGTAGGTTGGCATCAGGCCGATCAATGTGGTTGCGCCACCCATGATCAGCAGGGTGACAAGGAAGGCGTACTTGCGGCCTACCAGGTCGCCAATTCGGCCAAAGACCAGCGCGCCAAACGGGCGGGCGGCAAAGCCGGCACCAAACGTTGCAAGGGTTGAAAGCAGTGCAGCAGTTGGGCTTTCGGTGGGGAAGAACTTCAGAGCGATTACGGTTGCCAGGCTACCAAAGATGTAGAAGTCGTACCATTCGATCATGGTGCCCAGGGCGGAAGCGAGGATGACTTTCCAGATACCTTTGGTATCGACTGCGGTGCTGGGCGCGGCGGCTGTCATCGTAGCCATAGATGTTTCTCCTTTGAGCTTACGGCTGTGCGTCACTGCGTCGCTGAGTGCGCGTTCTCACGATGGTAGTGGGGCTGCGTCGTTAGGCGGGCGAATACGGTCTTGTTCTCCTCCTTTTACGCTATGCCAGGGGTACACCAGCGGCAACCTGGCCGTGCGCGCGCGAACGTTAGGCGCGGGCATGCTGGCGTTCAGGGAAACACACCACCGCATTGGTGTGCACTTGGTGATATTGGGCCGTAGTTCAGGGTAGTTCGTGATGCTCGTATAGTAGGGCCCGATTGTCAAGCCCGATCAAGATTATGGTGAATTTTGTGTAAATATTTTGGCGGCCGTGCGGCGGCATTTTTGGCGTTGTAGTAGGGCTGAGGCCAGTGTTTGTAAAGTTTCTGTAAAGATCGACCTGGCTGGGCGCAATCAGCGTAAGGATTCGACCATCGCCTGAGTCTCGGGCGAGGGCGGCGGCGTGAGCTTGCTGACGACGATTGTCACCAAAAAGTTCACTGGCACGCCAAACACGCCCGCCGCGACATTGGTGATGCCCAGCACATTGAAGCTGGGGTCGCGCGAGTTCAGCAGCATATACGCCAGGGTGGTGAGCAGGCCGGCGATCATGCCTGCAACTGCGCCGCGGCCGTTGGCGCGCTTCCAGAAGATGCCGAGCACCAGAACGGGGAAAAAAGTCGCGGCGGCAAAAGAAAACGCCCACGCCACCAGCTGCACGATCAGCGGCAGGCGGCGCGTGGCTGCAAAGGCGGCCGCCACCGCAACCAGGAAGACCATCGCGCGGCCAAGCAGCAAGCGCTCGCGGGCGGCGCTGCCAGGGTAGAGCGTGCGCGCATACAGATCGTGCGAAAGCGCCGAGGCGATCACAAGCAGCAGGCCGTCGGCGGTGGAAAGTGCGGCGGCCAGCCCGCCCGCGGCCACGAGCGCAGCAACCGTGTGCGGCAGGCCGGCGATCTCGGGCGTGGCGAGCACCACGACGTCAGGGTCGATCTTCAGCTCGCTGAACTGCAAAATGCCATCGGTGGGGTTTGCGCCGTCGTGGGGCAGCGTGGCCGGCCCACTCAGCTCGCCCAGCGCCACGCGCCCGTCGCCGTTGCGGTCGCTGATCAGCAGCTCCTTACTCTGCACCAGGGTATTGGCCCAGTCGGGCAGCGATGTGATGGGCTTGCCGTCCAGTGTCGTCAGGTCGGTGTAGTCGATCAGGCCAACATTTGCCCAGTTTACTGCCCACTCGGGCACGGCCGTGATTGGCTTTCCCACCACATTCTGCATTACCTCCAAGCGCGAAAACGCGGCGTAGGCCGGCGCGGTGAAGTAGAGCATGCAGATGAACAGCAGCGCCCAGCCCACGCTGCGCCGCGACGCGCCAACATCCGGCACGGTGTAGAAGCGGATCAGGATGTGGGGCAGGCCGGCGGTGCCAACCATCAGGCAGAACATCAGCGCCAGAAAATTCCACACGCTCCAATCGTTGAACGGCGCGACGTAGCTGGTGTTGATGCCCTGCGCCACTTCCAGCCGCGTGATCTGCTGCAGCGCCTCGCCATACATGATCTGTGGGATGGGCACGCCCGTCGAGCGGTACGACAGGATCGTCACCGGCGTGAGGTAGGCGATCAGCATCACAATGCACTGCGCCACCTGCGTCCACGTGATTGCGCGCATGCCGCCCAGGTACGAGCAGAACAGCACCGCGCTCAGGCCGATCGTCACGCCGGCCAGGTAGTTCACGCCCAGAAAGCGGCTCATGATAATGCCAATGCCCGTGACCTGCGCGGTCAGGTAGGTGAAGGAGATGATCACGCCGATCACGGCCGCAACCACGCGCGGGCGGTGGCCTTCGTAGCGGGTTGCCACAAAATCGGGGATGGTGTACTGGCCGAATTTGCGCAGGTAGGGCGCGAGCAGCAGCGCCAGCAGCACATAGCCGCCCGTCCAGCCGGTGATATAGGCCAGCCCTTCGTAGCCCAGCAGCCAGAGCGTGCCGGCCAGCGAAATAAACGAAGCCGCGCTCATCCAGTCGGCGCTGATCGCCATGCCATTGAAGAAGGCCGGGATGCGCCGCCCCGCGACAAAATATTCGTCGAGCTTGCTGGTGCGGCTGGCCACGCCAATCACCGCGTACAGGCCGATCATGACGATCATCAGCGCCCAGCCGCTGACGTTGGCGGGCAGGTTGTAGCGCTGTTCGAGCACGCCCATGAGCAGCGCAAACAGAATAAAGCCAATGGTGAAGCAGATATAGATCAGGCCCAGGCGGAGCGTGGCGGCGCGACCGGCGCGCGTGCCCTCGGGCAGGCGCAGGGCCGGGGTCAGCCGCCGATCAAGGCGGGCCGCGCGCCAGGCGTAGGCGGTGATCAGCCCCAGAAAGACCACCAGCGAGCCTTGCGCGCCCATGTAGTAGGCCAGCGGGAAGCCGGTGAAGATTTGGATCTGGTTGAGCTGCTGCGCGAAGATCGCCGGCACAAACGACACCACTGCCCAGATGACCAGCAGCGCCCCAACGATGCGCAAATTTGCACGCCAGGCGGCCCGGTTCGCGCGCGGCGGTGCCAGCGGAGCCAGGCGCGCTGGCTCGGCAATGCGCACAGGCGCAGGCAGCGGCTGGCGCGGCGTGGCCGGCAGCTCGCTTTCGTCGCGGCGCAGCGGTGGGAACAGCCAGTCGAGCACCCACACGGCCGCAACGACGACCAGGAGCCAGAGCACGATCAGCTGAACCAGCCCAAACCAGTTAAACACCATTGTTCCACCTCGTCTGTGTGGGGTGGCGCTGCGACTATTGGATGGCGTGTGACGCGACTATTGTAGCGCAGATTGTGTGCTGGTGCGCTGCGCCTCATTCCCACGGCGGATTCGCGCTCGCCCCTGCTGCTGATGCTGCGCGCGCGGGCGCGTGCTTTTCTCACCGGCTATGGCGTGTTGCACGGCAGTCGGCAGTCGGCAGTCGGCAGTCGGCAGGAGGCAGGGGGCAGTCGGCAGGAGGCAGGAGGCAGTGGGCAGTCGGCAGGAGGCAGTCGGCAGTCGGCAGGAGGCAGTCGGCAGGAGGCAGTCGGCAGTCGGCAGGAGGCAGGAGGCAGTCGGCAGTCGGCAGGAGGCAGGAGGCAGTGGGCAGGAGGCAGGAGGCAGGTTCTCGGTTCTGCGCTCACCCGTCATCTTGTCGCCCCGTCACGCCGGAACCGCCGCCGCGTCGTGCACCGGCAGTGTGACATAAAATGTAGCGCCCTGGCCGGTGCCGGCGCTCTCCACCCAGATCTCGCCGCCCTGCGCATATACCAGGTGGCGCGTGATCGTCAGGCCAATGCCGGTGCCGCCGCTCTGGCGCGCGCGCGACTTATCGACGCGGTAGAAGCGCTCGAAAATGTGCGGCAGATGCTCGGCGGTGATGCCCATGCCAGTGTCGCGCACGCTGATCTGCACAAAGAAATCGTGCGCCCCGGCAGCGATCGTCACGCTCCCGCCAGCGGGCGTGTAGCGCACTGCGTTCGACACCAGGTTAATCATAATCTGCTCAAGGCGGTCGGGGTCGGCCACGATCTCGGGCAGGTCGGGCGGCAGGCTGGTGCGCAGTGTCACACCCTTGGCGCTGAACTGCGGCTGAAACTGCGCGACCACATGCGCAATCGTGCCGCTCAGCGCCAGCGGGCGCGGCGTCACGCGCAGCTGCCCGGCCTCGGCGCGCGACAGCACCGCCATCTCCTCGATCAGCCACTTCAGGCGCGCAGCCTCGTGCTGGATCATCGCGAAAATATGCTCTTCCGGCGCGATCACCCCGTCGATCAGCCCTTCCATGTAGCCTTCGATGGTGGTGAGCGGGGTGCGCAGCTCGTGGGCCACGTCGGCCAGCAGGGCCAGGCGGCGCTGCTCGGTTTGCTCCAGCGCCTCGGCCAGCTGGTTGATGCTCTGGCTCAGGTCGGCCAGCTCGTCGTCTGAGCGGGTGGTAGTGCGCTCGTGGTAGTGGCCGCGCGCCAGGCGCTGGCTGGTGAAGGTCAGCTCCTGCAGCGGCTCGACAATGCGGCGCGACACAAACAGGCTGACGACCACGGCGGCGGCCAGCGCGGCAAAGGCCGAGATCAGCAGGCCCTGATCGACCACCGCCTGAAAGCGCTCCTGCTGGCTGGCCGGGCTGGCCGGCAGTTCGGATGCGTCGAGCTGCCCGGTTTCCGAAGCCGATTGCCCCAGGCTGAGCTGCGAATCGGGGACGAGCTGCGTGCCAGCCAGAAAGTGCGCCGTGGCGAGCAGCACGATCACGCCGATCACCAGGATCGAGAGGTGCGAAACAAAGAGCTTCCAGCGGAGATGTCGTAGCCAGCTCATAAGAAATTTTGAGTGTTGAGTGCTAAATGTTGAGTTTCAAATTTAGCACTCAAAACTTAGCATTCAACACTTAAAATTTACTTCCGGCGCCCAACGAACTTATAGCCCACGCCGCGCACCGTCTGGATAAACGTTGGGTTCGCCGGGTCGGGTTCGAGCTTGCGGCGCAGCAGGCCCACATGCACGTCCACTACCCGGTCGATGCCAGCGAAATCGTGGCCCCACACACGCTCCAGCAGCTGGTCGCGGTTGAACACGCGGCCCGGCTGTTCGGCCAGCGCATACAGCAGATCGAACTCGCGTGGCGTCAGGTCAATCTGCTCGTTGCTGTGCCACACCTCGCGTGTGTCGGGGTCGATCGCCAGATCGTCGAAGCGCAGCGCCGGGCGCTCGGGCGTGGGCTGGGTGGCGCGTGGCCCCAGCGTGCGGCTGCGGCGCAAAATGGCCTTCACGCGCACCACCAGCTCGCGCGGGCTGAACGGCTTGGTCAGGTAGTCGTCCGCGCCAACCGAAAGCCCAACGATCTTGTCGATTTCTTCGGCGCGGGCGGTCAGCATCAGCACATACACGTCGAATTCCTGCTGAATGCGTCGGCACACTTCCATGCCATCCATGCCCGGCAGCATCACATCAAGCACGATCAGGTCGGGGCGGGTGGCGCGCGCCTGCGCAAGCGCAGTTGGGCCATCGAGCGCGGTATGCACGGCAAAGCCATCGGCCCGCAGGTAGCTGGCGATCAGATCGAGGATCGGTGGTTCGTCGTCAACCACAAGGATCGTTGCGCTCTGCATCGAGCCAGCTCCTCGCGTTAAAAAGCCACAATTGGGGTTTGCAGCGGCTATTGTAGCATATCTGGCGCGGGCACGCGCAGTGATACCATTCTAGTCAGGGCGATGTCAAAGTCGCAAAAAATTTATCCACAGATTACGCAGATTACGCAGATTATAGGCCCATATTTGTGTAATCTGCGGCAATTAACATGGCTCTGCATTCTAGCGTTGTGCAACCACTTCCACAGCGCCAAGCTCTGCCGGCCCCAGCACGCGCTGCGCCACGTAATCGTGCACAAGCAGTCGCAGGCGGTAATTGCCGGGCGGCAGGTCGGGCGGCAGCGCGAGCGTGCGCTGCTCGTCCACACTTTCGCCTGCGCGCCACAGCCAGCTTGGGTAGAAGCCACCCTGCGGCGCAGATGTTTCGCTTGCGACGACGTTGCCGCTGGAATCGAGCAGCTGGAGTTCGGGAAAGAAGGCCTGTGCGGTGTGCGCGCCCGCCTGCCAGCGCAGGTCGATTGCCAGGGGAGCGCCGGCCGCAGCACGCGCAGGTCCATTCCAGCCAGACAATACCAGCCCGCCACCAAAATCGGTTGTGCTGTCGCGCAGTGCCGCCGTCTCTGCCTTGTGGCGCAGGTACACAAACTCGCCGCTGCCCGGCACAAGCGCATCAATCTGCCCATCGCCGCTGCGCACAAAGGTCGCCAGCACGCGCTCATCGACGCTCTGGCCGGCCAGCATCAGCCGCAGCACAAGCGTGTAGTTGCCGGCTGGCGGCGCGGCTGGCCCGGCGAAGCGCGGGAAGTCGCTGGTATTGACGTAGCCTTCGCCGCCAAGCGTGGCGGGCAAGAGGTCGACGCCCAGGTACTGCGGGCGGGTGCGCTGCGGGTCGGGCGCGAGCAGGAAGCGATTGACCGGCTTGCCATCGGCCTCCAGCGCGATTTCCAGCTCGGGCAGCGGGCCGGCCAGCGGGTGCTGGATTTCAATCGCGGTTTTCAGGCGCTCGTCTTCCCAGAAGCTGTGGTAGCGCAGCACCAGCGGGTTGAGCGCCGCTACGTCCAGCGGCTTGTCGCGCCGCACAACCCGCACATCGCCAAACTGCGCCAGCGTGTGCACGCCCGGCAGGCGCTCGTTGGCGCGCGCCAGCAGCGCCACCGACGGCTGCTCGGTGTCGATCAGCCAGCTTTCGGCGGGCGGCAGCGACGCAGTCAGGTCGCGCTGCGCAATTGGCGCGCTGTCGCGGCGCTGCCCGAGCAAGCCGATCTGCACCCAGTAGGCCAGCGGCGCCAGCGAGGTTCCAACCACTGGCGCGCGCGTCGCCGCTTCGGGCTCGTTTGCGCGCAGCCAGCGCGCCGCCGCCACCAGATCGGGCGTCACCAGCTGGATGCGCGTCGGCGGCTGCGTGAAGGCGCTTGTTGCAAGCGCAAGGCCCAGCGCCGCGCCGCCGGCTAGCCATTCCCAGCGCGGCCGTTCGGCCAGCGCCAGCGCGGCAGCAGATACGATTGCGCAGGCCAGCGGCGTCAGCACAAACAGCAGCTTGTAGGCGTGGTAGTTTGCCACCCGCCCGGTGCCTGCCAGCGCGGCCAGCGCCAGCGCGGCCAGCAGCACCACGCCCGCCGCGCCAAGCAGCCCACGGGCACGGCGCGCGGCCAGCAGCACCACAGCGCCAAGCAGCGCCAGCACAATTGGCGCGAGCCGCGCCAACGTCGGCAGCGCCACCAGACCCTGATGGGCCAGCACCGCCTGGCCGGCGCGGCTGCGTGGCAGCACATCGAGCACGCCCATCAGCAGCGGTGGCGCGAAGACCAGCGCCGCCTGCCAGATCGTCTGCGCGCTGCGCCAACGCCGTGCCAGCACCAGCGCGGCAAACGCGGCGGGAAGCGGCAGCCACAGTGGGTAGGTGCTCGCCAGCGCCGCCAGCGTGAGCCCCAGCTGCGCGGCAGCTGCCAGCGGCCAGCGCGGCAGGGCCAGCGCGTGGCCAAACGCCAGCAGCGTCAGCAGCACGCCAAACAGCATGGTGTAGTAGCTCTGGTCGAGGTAGGCATCCATAAAGAAGGTGGCGTGGCTCAGCAGCAGCAGCGGGCCGGCCAGCAGCAGCGGCGCCTGCCACCAGCGCGACTGCGTGGCCGCAGATGGGCCAGCGGCCAGCGCCACCACCACGCCCGCCACCAGCCCGCCGACAATCGCCGCGCAGGGGTACATCACTTCCAGCGCGGGCAGGCCAGCCGCGCGCGCTGCCGCCACTACAAGCAGCGCAAATCCAGCCGGGTAGGCGTTCATCTCGCCCAGCAGGCCGCGCGTCGCGTTCGTGATCGGCGGCAGCGCGCGCTGCGCGACTAACCAGTCGATTAGCTGCATGTGATGCGCGGCGTCGACCGAAATGCCCATCGGCAGGAGCGTGGGCCATGCGGCGCAGAAGCCTGCGCCGGCCACAGCGCATGCCGCCACCAGCGCGGCCGCCAGCTCGGGCCAGCGCGGCACAACCCGCCCGCGCAGCAGCGGCACAAGCGAGGGTAGGCCCGCAGCGCACGCCGCGCCAAGCAAGAGCCCAGCACTCAGCGGAATGCCGGCGTGGCCCGCCAGAATGCCGGCCACCACCAGCGCCGCCAGCATATTGCCGAGCGTTGCAAACAGCAGCCACGCGCCGCTGCACGGCCCATAGCCGACTGCGCTGTTTGGGTCTGGCGTTTGCGTATGGGTTGAAAATCGTCGCATTGTGTATTTCTACCGATGGCTGTGAGCTGGGCGCTGCATCAGAAAGAGCAAACACGCGCCACGCGGGAAAAGAGCCGCTTCGCTGCGCAGTGATTTGTATGAATCATACAATTGAAAAGAACTTTGCTTTGTATATAATGTATAGCGAAGACAATGATAGCGGTGCTGACGACGACTGTCCACTCGCTGCGGTCGATGCAATTGGAAGAGGATTAGCATGAGCTTTATTCAGTCAGAAGACCAGGGCGCATTCGTCGCCTGCGATATATGCAAGAACTACAGCGCGCTGTTCGATCCCGACTGGCGGCGCGTGCGCAACGATGCCAATGGCCAGCCGCAGCACCTGTGCCGCGAGTGCCGCAAGGATGCGGTCTGGTGCGAAACGCACTATGCCTACCACCTGGCCGAAGCCAACCACCGCCGCGCCTGCGCCGATTGTGGCGGCCTGTTCACCGCCCAGGTTCAGCTCAAGCTCGAACACTGCCCAAGCTGCCGGCGCACGCAGCCGCTGGCCCCGCGCCAGGTGGCTCGCCCGACGCTCTGGAAATATCTGCAAACGCACCTGTTCGCCTACCTTGTCTAGCTGCTGAGCAAAACGTCAGAATATTGGCAGAAGTACCACGCAAACCACCGGACGCACACCCTGCGCCCGGTGGTTTTGCATGCTTCTTTACCCGGGCGGGCGGCGGAAGATTGTCAGCGTCTCGTGCAGAATTGGCACGAATGCCCCGCCATAGCGCGTGCTGTTCGAGCTGACATTGTGCTGGATTTTGACGACAATCGACTCGATGTGCTGGCGGTCGAGCCGCGCCACATCGACGGTGAGCGGCTCGTAGCGCCCGCCGCGCCGCAGGTCGCCCATCAGCACCACCAGCCGCCCGCCCGGTGCCAGCAGCTCGAAAAAGCGCCAGTAGCCCGCCCGCAGCAGTGCGGTGAAGGCCGGCAGCGAGCCCGCCCGGCTGAGATCGCGCGCGTCGTCGCTGTACAGCTTCATGTCGTGGTAGGGCGGGTGCCAGAAGATCAGGTCGTAGTTTTTGCCAATTGGGTCGCGCAGGCTATCGGTGCCGCTGTGCAGGTCGAAGCCGCTGTACGGAATGTCCATATCGGCGCAGACCTCGCGACTGGTGCCGCCGCCTTCCATCGGGTCGAGCACGTGGCCGGGCCGAAAGGTCGCGCACAGATCGATCAGCAGGTAGCCCGAGCAGTTGCCGGGGTAGCGGTTATTGCCCCACGGCCCGCGGCCCGGGTAGCTCACGACGCTGGTGAGCGGCGCGCGCTGGCGCAGATATTCGGCTAAAGCTTTGGCGTCTCGCATAGCGGCAGTACGGTTGGCAGGTTGTCGCCGGGGGCGTATCGCATACGCCTGCTGGCAGGTTGTCGCCGGGGGCGTATCGCATACGCCTGCTGGCAGGTTGTCGGTCGTCGCGGTTATACCTCCACCGCGTTCACTGGCTGCAAATCGGGGTTGTCGCAGGCGCGGCGGCCAATTTTCACCAGGTCGCGCCATTCGCCGGCGATCTTCACGCGCACAATGTCGGCGGTGAAATCGTTGTTGGTGCCTTCTTCGTCGCTGTTCGAGAAGAGCGACGAGCCGACGCCGTAGATGTCGGCCGGCACGCCCAGCTCTTCGAAGCGGCGGATTTTGCGCGGGCCAAAGCCGCCCGTCACCACAATTTTCACATCGTGGCACCACGCGCGCGCCCGCTCGACCCATTCCGGTGGCAGCTTCCAGCTCTGCCATGCATCGTCGATCGCCTGGCGCAGGAAGAAGACCAGCCGCGGCGCAACGCCCATATCCAGGTCTTTCTGGCCCAGCGGCGGCACGCTGCGGTCGCGCAAGGTGCCGCTGGTATCGGGGCGCACGCCAAACAGTTTGTAGCGCGCTGCCTCGTCGTGCTGGCCCGCATCGCTCAGCTCGCGGTAGCGCAGGAACATCGCTTCCATCACGGCGAGCGTGGTGCCAACACAATCGTTGTCGAAATCGATCAGGGCGATGCGCGGGATCTCGACCGGGCGCGTTTCCGCGAAGGCCAGCATGCACTCGACCGTATCGCCCAGAAAGGCCGCAATCGCCGCGTGTGCCACCGTGCCGCCACCCAGCCCGCCCCACCAGTCGCCCTGCGCGTCGGTGGAGATAAACGAGCCAACCGCGTGCCCGTGATCCATATTGAAGCGCTGCACCGCGATATTGTAGGCATAGCCGTCGGCAGCCTGCACCTCGTGCGCGTCGAAGCGCGCCGGGAAGAACAGCACCGGCTTGCCGCGCGCCGCGCCCAGCACATTGTACACGTTTGTGGCGATCCGGGTCGCGCGGGTCAGCGCGCCCAGCGTTGGCGTTTCGAGCAGCGCGAAGTCGCGGTAGCGCCCGCGCACGCGCAGCACTGGCCGAACGTTCAGCGGGTCGCCGCTGTAGGGCACCATCACGCCGTCGTGCACGGCTTCCACTTCCAATTGGTCGTAGGTGTTCACGAACGAGCCGTCGGGCGCGAAATAGCCGGTGCAGCACGCCAGCATTGCCAGCGCCTTGTCGACTCCGGCAACCACAGAAAAGGGCTGGCGGCGCGTAAACCACTGCATTTCGACTTCAAGGTTGCCAATGTCGATATTGCGCGGATCGATTCCTGCTGCTGCCATTCGGTACGAATGACCCTGAAAGCCATAGGCGCGCTGCGCCAGCACGCTCAGCATCCCAACAATATTTTCGAAATATTTGTCGGAATACCAGCCGCTGCGCATGCGCTCGGCATCTATTTTGAACGACTCATTCGTCAGGCGCTGATTGTCGAAAATGCTCATTGCGATTGTCCTTTGCGTCTCAATAGTTTATTGTATAATTGACAATAAGCATTGTACGCGAAAGTTTTGGGTTTGTCAATACCCCGCCCAGAGATCCAAGGTGCGGTGCTTTGCGTAGTTCGGGGTAATTCGGCGAATCTTGTTAAGATTTTGATCATACCCTCTTGACAATCTTTTCACCGTCATATATACTGAAAGTGCTTTCATAAAAGTTTGTTTCAATCATCATTTCATCCCTACGCTCCATGCATTCATCGGCGTTCTGCGCCGTTCTGAGGGATAGCGGGCCGGCCTGAGTGGACTGGGCTGGTATTGGGTAGCGTATTCGGGCCGTGTTCTGGGCTTTCTGTACAAATGGAAGTTTTGCGGTATGATAAGGAACGCCTTTCATAACCCACTTCTTTCATATCGTGCCACGCCAGGGCCTGGCGTTTTGTCGCCCACGGCTTTCGTCGATGTACCCTTCCGCCTCACTCACGCATTCGCTGAAAGGAGGTCGCGTTCGTATCTCAGTGCTTTCAGTCCGCACCGGGTATTCTGTTGATCCTCGTCTACAACGTTTGTTAGGAGGACAGATCTATGCGAAGGAAGAGCTTTTCGCTCGTACTGCTGGCAATGTTCGCCAGCCTGATCCTGGCGGCCTGCGGTGGCAGCACCGCGGCAACCCCGACACAGGCTCCTGCACCGGCCGCTGAGGCCACGGCCGCACCGGCCGCCGAACCAACCGCTGCCCCGGCCGCTGAGGCCCCCACCGCGATGGCGGAAGCGCCAACGGCGATGGCTGAAGCGCCCACCGCAATGGCCGAGGCCACCGCTGCCCCGTCGAGCGGCGGCGAAACTGGCACCGTTGACTATGCTGAGATTGGCCAGGAGCTGGCCGATGCCTATACCGGCAAGTACAAAGGCACCACCGTCAGCTTGCTCCACGGCCTGTCGGGCGACGAAGAAAACAAGTTCAAGGCGCAGTTTAAGGATTTCCAGGAGAAGACCGGTATCACCGTGAACCTGGTTCCGGGCAGCACGACCGAGTCGATTGCCGTCAAGGCCCAGAGCGGCACGATCGAAGATATCGTCAACTTCCCGCAGCCGGGCGTGATGGCCAGCTATGCCAAGCAGGGCAAGCTGATCGACCTCAACGGCTTTATCAAGGCCGACTGGCTGAAGAAGAACTACAACCAGGGCTTTATCGACACCAACACGGCACCCGATGCCAGTGGCAAGATGATCCTGGGTGGCGTCTTCAACCGCATCAACCTGAAGAGCATTGTCTTCTACCCGAAGAAAGCCTTTGACGAGGCTGGCTACACCATTCCCGAGACCTGGGACGACATGACCAAGCTGATGGATCAGATCGTTGCCGATGGCGACACCCCCTGGTGCATCGGCATCGAGTCGGGCGGCGCGACCGGCTGGCCGGCGACCGACTGGGTCGAAGACATCATGCTGCGCACGACCTCGCTTGAGAACTACGACAAGTGGACCAAGGGCGAGCTGCCGTTCACCGACCCGGTCGTTAAGAATGCCGTTCAGAAAATGAGCGACATCTGGTTCAACGATAAGTACGTGTACGGTGGCCGCGCGGCCATCGCCACCACGAACTTTGGCAACGCGCCGGCCCCGATGGTGCAGGACCCGCCCAAGTGCTGGCTGCACCGCCAGGGTACGTTCATCACCACCTTCATGGAGCAGGCCAAGCCTGGTATCAAGGCCGGCGTCGACTACGACTTCTTCTACCTGCCGCCGATTGATCCGCAGTATGGCAAGCCAGTGCTGTTCGCGGGCGACCTGTTCAGCATGTTCAACGACCGCCCCGAAGTTCGCGCGGTGATGGAATACTTCACCACCTACGAGTCGGTTGCGCCGTGGATCAAGATTGGCAATGGCGCGATCTCGCCCCACAAGAATGCCGTTCTGTCGGACTATGTCAGCCCGGTTGACAAGAAGGCCGCCGAGATCATTGCGGGTGCTTCAAGCGCGCGCTTCGACGGCTCGGACCTGATGCCGGCCGAGGTTGGCGCTGGTAGCTTCTGGAAGGGCATGACCGACTATGTGAGCGGGAGTGCCGACCTTGACGCAGCGCTGAAGACCATCCAGGATGGTTGGGCGAACGTCAAGAAGTAAGGTTTCTGTGGGCGGGCGGCAGTGATGTCGCCCGCCCGCGCATAACACACCGACTTTCTCCTCCCTCTGCTACAGTAGTCACAGCGCGTCCAAACTGCCCCAGGCCGCGACCGGCCTGCATACGAGGAGGTCGAAGATGATCCAACAAACGCAAGAAGTCGAGAAGCGCCCTGCTTCATCTGCCCGGTCCGATGGGTGGAACCCGGGACAGTTTGTCATTGCGCTTGTCGGCTTAGCTGTTGTTTTCGTGCTGCTCTGGCTCGGGTTTTTATACCTGAGAGGAACCAAGACCGCCTCAGTGCTCAATGCGATCATTGCGATCGTCTGGGGTGTGGGAGGGGTTGCCGCTGTCTTTGGCATCACGAATGCGATGATCGAAGCGCTGCCCACCACGTGGCGCAATCGGATCTTGCCGTTCCTGTTCTTTATGCCTGGCATTACCATTCTTTTCCTGTTTCTCACCATCCCAACCCTGATCACGCTGTACCAGAGCTTCTTCAACAACGATACCACTCAGTTCGTTGGGCTGCAGAACTACATTGCCACATTCACCGATCGCTCAATGCTTGAGTCGTTCCGCAACAACCTGATCTGGCTGTTTGCCGGCACCGCATCCTGTGTGATCCTGGGCCTGCTGATCGCCGTGCTGGCCGACCGCAGCGCGTTCGAGACGGTTGCCAAGGCAATCATTTTTGTGCCGATGGCGATCTCGCTGGTGGGCTCGAGCGTGATCTGGCGCTTTATTTACGCCTATGCGCCGCTTGGCCAGCCGCAAATCGGCGTGCTGAACGCCATGCTGACATCGCTGGGTATCGAGCCGCAATCGTGGCTGACGCTGCAACCCTGGAACAACCTGTTTCTGGTGCTGGTGATGATCTGGGGGTCGACCGGCTTCTGTATGGTGCTGCTGTCGTCGGCGCTCAAGGGCGTGCCAGCCGACATCATCGAAGCCGCGCAGGTCGATGGCGCGACCGAGATTCAGGCCTTTTTCCAAATCATTATTCCCTACATCCAGGGCACCATCCTGACGGTGACGACCACCACCGCAATTGGCACGCTGAAGATCTTCGACCAGGTGTTTGTGATGACGGGTGGCCAGTACGGCACCTCGGTGGTTGGAACTGAGTTTTACCGCCAGTTCTTCACCAACCGTAATTTTGGCTACGGCGCGGCTATCGCGATCGTGCTCTTCATCGTTATCTCGCCGGTGATGATCTACAACCTGCGCCAGCTCGGGAAACAGGAGGGCTTCTAAATGGCAGCGATGGCAAAAACAACAACCGGCAGCGCCAGCCGCAACAAGCTCGTCAATGGCATTCTTGTCAACGGCACGCTGGCGATCATCTGCATCATCTGGCTGGTGCCGCTGCTTGGCCTGCTGGTATCGTCGTTCCGCAACAGCAGCGACATTATCAACAGCGGCTGGTGGACAGTGTTCCCGCACCAGGAATATGTGAGCGAGCAGGCGAACCAGATTCAGCTCACCAAAGGCATCCCGCTCGATCAGCCGATCGAGATCCCGCAGCTGGGCGTGACACTGAGCAACGACCAGCTGATTGCTGGCTACAATCTGCCTGACGGCCGGCGCGTGATCTGGGCGAACCGGCGCGCTCGCCTGCTGAATGTTCAGCAGAAAGAATGGACCTCGAACGCGAATTTCACCACCAGCAACTACCAGAACGTGCTGTTTGGCCAGGAGTTCACGCTCACGCTGCCCGATGGTTCCACCCGAACCGAAAAGGGCGAAGACATGAGCAAGGCCTTCCTGAACTCGCTGACGGTGACGATCCCGGCCACGGTGATCCCGATCCTGCTGGCGACCTTCGCGGCCTACGCCTTCGCGTGGATGCGCTTCCCGGGGCGCAAAATACTCTTTGCGATGGTGGTTGGCCTGCTGGTGATCCCCGGACAGGTGGCGCTGATCCCGCTGCTGCGCGCATTCAGCGGCTTGCAGATCAACGGTACTTTTCTGGCGCTCTGGCTGGTGCACACTGGCTTCGGCCTTTCGCTGGCGATCTATCTGCTCTACAACTACATCAGCCAGCTCCCGCGCGAGATCCTTGAGTCGGCGTTTATCGACGGCGCATCGCAGTTTACGATCTTCCTGCGCCTGATCCTGCCGCTGTCGGTACCGGCGCTGGCGTCGTTCGCGATCTTCCAGTTTATGTGGGTTTGGAACGACTACCTGAACGCGCTGATCTTCCTCGGCACCGCGCCCGAGCAGCAAGTCATGACAATCAAGCTTGCGCAGATGCTTGGGTCGCGCGGGCAGGCCTGGTATTTGCTGACGGCAGGTGGCTTTGTTTCGATGCTGCTGCCGCTGGTTGTTTTCTTCTCACTGCAGCGCTTCTTCGTGCGCGGCCTGATGGCCGGCTCGGTGAAGGGTTAGGCAGAACAGGCGCTTCCATTCTTCTGGCGGCTGTTCGTTAGGCCCGAACAGCCGCCATCGCTTCACCAATGCGCTGCCACGGCTGCTGCGTGCCACGAAAATTCTATTCGACGCTGAGCAGAGAGGTGCAACGCAGTGCCGATCGAGGATGGCATGTCTGATGTAACAATCTATGATATTGCAAAACTCGCCAGCGTGAGCATCTCGACCGTTTCGCGCGTGCTGAACTCCCCCGAGCAGGTTAATCAGGTAACACGGGCGCGCGTGCAGGCAGCGATCGACCGGCTGCATTTTGTGCCCAAG
The DNA here is from genome assembly GCF_057073505.1 of Kouleothrix sp. 19917. NCBI lineage: Bacteria > Bacillati > Chloroflexota > Chloroflexia > Chloroflexales > Roseiflexaceae > Kouleothrix > Kouleothrix sp. 19917. Next base: position 4,009,984 of record NZ_CP097099.1, on the reverse strand, counting down.
GCCGAAGCAACTGCGCGCGCCCGCAAGGGCACCCGGCGCATTGGGGTGCTGGCCCCGTTTATTACCTACCCATCGTTTGTTCAGCGCTTTCGCGGGGTTGCGGCGATTGCGGATGCATCGTATGAAATGGTGATCTATAACGTCGAGTCGGCGGCGCGGCGCGACAGCTACCTGGCCAGCTTGCCGGTGCTGCGCCGCCTGGATGGCCTGATTGTGATGGCTCTGCCGTTTGGCGATGCGGCAGCCCAGCGCTTGCGCGCTCATAATCTGGAAACGGTGCTGATCGAGTGTGCGCACCCGTCGTTCAGCAGTGTCGAGATCGACGATATTGCGGGCGGGGCGCTGGTGGCGCACTATCTGCTGGCGCAGGGGCATCGCCGTTTTGGCTTTGTGGGCGACGCCGGCGTTCCCGATTATGCGATTCATACCAGCGAGCGGCGCTTGCTGGGCTATCAGCAGGCGCTGGCCGACAATGGCTGCCAGATTGCGCCCGAGCATATTCAGCTCGGAACGCACAGCCTTGAAAATGCGCGCCGCCTGGCACATGCCGTGTTCTCGACGCCCGAGCCGCCAACTGCCATTTTCGCCCCAAGCGATACGCAAGCCATGGGCGTGCTGAAAGCCGCCCGCGAACGCGGGCTGAGCGTGCCGCGCGATGTAGCGGTGGTTGGCTTCGATGATGTGGAAGTGGCTGATTATATTGGCCTGACGACCGTGCGCCAGCCGCTCGAGGAGTCGGGGCGGGTGGCGGTTGAGCTATTGCTGGCCCGCATGGCCAATCAGGCGCGGCCGCCGCAGCGCGTTTCGCTGCCGCTTGAAATTGTGCCGCGCGAAACGGCGTGAGGCAATTGAGCAATTGGTACGCCGCGCCTGGGCGCTGGGTGCCGCAACACACAAACGATGATGAGGTGGTAGCATGGGCGGTGTATTATCGGTGAATATGGCAACAGATCGGGCGCGCCAGATGGCGAGCACGCGGGAGGTCGATGTGCCAACGCAGGTATTGATAGTAGATGACTCACCGCTGGTTGCGGCCGTGGTGGCGCGGCTGATCGAGCGCGAAGGATATACAACCCAGGCGGTGCACAGCGGGCAGGCCGCGCTGGAATATGTGCGCGAAAGCCCGCCCGACCTGATCTTGCTCGATGTCACCATGCCGCCGCCCGACGGCTTTACCGTCTGCCAGATGCTGAAGCAAAACCCTGGCACTGCGCATATCCCGATCATTTTGCTGACGGGCCTCGACGATGCGTCGGCAAGCCACCACGGGCAGCAGGTTGGCGCCGACGGTGTCGTGACCAAGCCCTTCAACACGCCCGACCTGCTCATGTCGATGCGGGTGCTGCTGCAGCACCACGCCCCCTACCCACCCGAGGCCGCCGGTTAAGCAACTGCCCGGCGCAGCTTGCGCACAAATTCCAACATGCAGAAAGCCCGAAGGAGCGCGCTCCTTCGGGCTTTCTGCATGGCGCGCTGCCTACGCCTCTGCGGGCGGCTGGCGCAGCATGATCTGCACGTAGGCTTCGGCAAACTCGCACTCCACGCCATTGCGGCGCGCTTCCTCGGCAGCACCGGCGGCGAACTGGCGCAGCATCGCGCCGGCATCCCAGCCGCCCATCTGGGTGGTGTGTGCCTTCATTGCGGCCACTTTGCGGTCGAGATCTTGCTCTTCCAAAGGCAGCCAGAGCGTGGCGCGGTCGGGCGCAGCCAGGTAGACGGTCGAAACGTCGTGCGGCTCGAACCCTTCGTCGAGCAGCTCAAGCGCGGCCAGGCGCGTGTTTGCAATTGGCATCACGGCGGCGAGCGTGGCCTCGGCGGCGGCGCGATGGTCGGGATGGTTGATATAATTGGGGCCGTAGAAAAAGCGTGGGTCGCAGGTCACAACCGTGTCGGGCCGCACGCGCCGGATCTCGCGGGCAATCGCCAGGCGCAGCTCGATATCGGCCACCAGCCGTCCGTCGCTGCGGCCAAGGAAGCTGTAGCTCGATACGTTGAACAGCGCGCCAGCGGCCCGCTGCTCGGCGCGGCGCATTTCTGCCAGCACGGCGGGGGTGAGCGACGGATCGCGGCTGCCGCTGTTGCCGTCGGTGAGCAGGCAGTAGTGCAGCTCGACGCCGAGGCGTGCCCAGCGCGAGACCATGCCGCCGGCCATAAACTCAATGTCATCGGGGTGAGCCATCACGGCAAGCACGCGCCGTGGCGTTGGTAGGGTCGTCATCGTATTTCCTGTAACATAACTGATCCTTGCCCGCGTATGATAGCACTACCGGCTGCGTTGTGCGGGCAGAAACCGCGTATAATATCTCAAACTAGAATGTGGCAGCGCGCCCAGGCGGCGCAGTGGGCTGCCTCGTATCGCTGAACAGCCGCTTGCGGCTTTGAAGAACGCCCCGGCGTTCATAGGTGGAACAACCTGGAATTGCATTCTGCAAGTATACAGAAAGGATGAGTCCTCCAATGTCAACGGAGACGCTGACCATCACCGATAATCGGACTGGCAAGACCTATGAGGTTCCGGTTGCCAATGGCGCTATCCGCGCTAGCGACCTGCGCCAGCTGAAGATCGAACCGAGCGACTATGGCCTGATGAGCTACGATCCGGCCTTCACCAACACCGCCTCGACCAAGAGCGCGATCACCTATCTCGATGGCGATGAAGGGATTTTGCGCTACCGTGGCTACCCGATCGAGCAGCTTGCCGAGAAAAGCACGCACCTTGAGACGGCCTACCTGATTTTGAACGGCAATCTGCCGACGGCGCCTGAGCTTGCGACATGGGAAACCCAGATCAAGAAGCACTGGTATATTCACGAAAACATCAAGCACCTGATCGACGCCTTCCGCCACGACGCGCACCCGATGGGCATGTTCATCAGCGCAGTTGGCGCATCGTCGAGCTTCCACCCCGAGTCGGCGCAGATCTTCGACCCGGCCATTCGCAACGAGCAGATCGTGCGCCTGATCTCCGAGGTGCCGACGATTGCGGCCTTCTCGTACCGCCATATTCGCGGCCTGCCGGTTGTCTACCCCGACGACGAGCTGAGCTACGCCGGTAACTTCCTGAGCATGATGTTCCGCCGCTCGGAGCTGCGCTACAAGCCCAACCCGGTGCTTGAGCGCGCCCTCGACGTGCTGTTCATTCTCCACGCCGACCACGAGCAGAATTGCAGCACCAACACCATGCGCGCGATTGGCTCGGCGCACGCCGACCCGTATGTTGCGCTGGCCGGTGCCGCCGCCGCGCTCTACGGCCCGCTCCATGGCGGCGCGAACGAGGCGGTGGTGCGCATGCTCACCAAGATCGGCAGCACCAAGAACATTCCCGCCTTTATTGAAAGCGTCAAGAAGGGCGAGGGCAAGCTGATGGGCTTTGGCCACCGCGTGTACAAGAACTTCGACCCGCGCGGCAAGATCGTCAAGCAGCTGGCCTACGAAGTGTTCGAGGTGACGGGCCGCAACCCGCTGCTCGATGTGGCGCTGGAGCTGGAGCGCATCGCGCTGGAAGACGAGTACTTTATCTCGCGCAAGCTCTACCCGAATGTCGACTTCTACTCGGGCCTGATCTACCAGGCGATGGGTCTGCCGACGCCGTTCTTCCCGGTGCTGTTTGCCATTCCGCGCACGGTGGGCTGGCTGGCGCAGTGGGTCGAGCTGCTGAACGACCCCGAGCAGAAGATCGCCCGGCCGCGCCAGCTGTATATTGGCGAGCCCGAGCGCGACTATGTGGCGATTGCCAAGCGCTAAAACACTTGCGCCGCTGACGAAAGACGAATGACGAAACGTGCTTTGATCATTCGTCCTTCGTCTTAGCAAACAAACTTCAACCAGGCTGTTTTGGGCCAGATCGAAACGCCAGGGAGCGACATACTGCTCTCTGGCGTTGCTGTTGTGCGAGGCGATGATGACCAGCATTTGCATTCTTGGTGGCGGCGTTGCCGGGCTCACGGCGGCGGCGCTGCTGGCCGAGCGCGGTTTGGCCCCGGTGCTGCTCGAAGCCGACCCGCGCTGGGTGGGCGGGCGCTTGCGCGATTCGCCCGCGGCCGAACTTGCAGGCGCCGACGGCGCGACGTGGCGCTTCCCAGCCGAACACGGCGTGCATGGCATCTGGTCGCCCTACCACAATCTGCGCGCCTTGCTCACGCATCACGGCATCATGCCCGAACTGGTTCCATCGCGTGAGGAAACGTGGATTTTTGGGCGCGAGCGCCGGGTGCGCGCCGCCGCGATTGGCAGCGCCATGCGCACCAGCATAGTGCCCGCGCCGTTCCACTACCTTGCGCTGTTTGTGCGCCCGCGCTTCTGGGCCATGCTCTCGCCACGCGATCTGGCCTCGCTGCTGCTGATTTCGGGCAGCTTGCTTTCGGCAATGTCGATCGACCCGCTGGTGGAGGGCAAGGCGCTCGATGGCATGACGCTGGCCGATTTCACGCGCGGCTGGTCGCCTACGCTGCGCAGCTTGTTTGTCGGGCTGGCGCGCAACTCGCTGGCGGCCCACCCTGAAGCCGCGCCTGCGGCGGGCTTTATTGCGTTTCTGCGCTTCTACACGCTTCTGCGGCGCGATTCGTGGGTGTTTGGCTACCTGCCCGGCACGGGCGGCGCGTGCATTGCCGAGCCGCTGGCCGAGCGGGCGCGCGCCTGCGGGGCGCGCATTCGGCTGGGCTGCCGGGCCACGCAGATTGACCGCATTGGCGAGCAGTGGCAGGTGCACTACGACGATGGCGCGGGCGAGCGCGCGCTGCTGGCCGACCGGCTGGTGCTGGCGCTGGATGCGCCTGCCGCCGCGCAGTTGCTGAGGAACAGCCCGGCCACGGCAGCGCGCGCCGGGGAATTGCGCTTCCCCGCTGGCGTTGCGACGGCGATCGTCCGCATGTGGTTTGCCGCCTGCCCGCGCCCGGTAGCCGAGTCGGGGATGTGCACTGGCGATTTTGCGATCGACAATTTTTTCTGGCTGCATCGGCTACAGCCCGCGTACCGCGCATGGCACGAAGCCACCGGCGGCAGCGCGGTCGAAGTGCATCTGTATGGCGCGCCACCGGCGGGCGAGCAACCCGACGCAGCCTTGCTGGCGCGCGTGCAGCTCGACATCTACCGCGCCTTTCCCGAGCTGCGCGGCCAGCTCCTGCACACGACATTGCAGCGCAACCCGGCCACGCATACCCTGTTTACGCCGGGCGACCCCGCGCGCGTGCTGGCGGTAGGGACGCCCTGGCCCGGCATGGTGGCCTGCGGCGACTGGGTGGCGCACCCGCACCCGGCTATGTACCTTGAGCGCGCTGCAACGACGGGAATGGCAGCGGCGAACCTGCTGCTGGCCGAGCTTGGCCGCGAGCCGTGGCCGCTTGCGCCGCCCGCCGAGCCAGAATGGTTTGCCGGCCTGGTGAGCGCGGGAATGACGCGCGTGCGCCACACTATGCTGCGCCGCAAGCGTGCCCGGAAGCGCGCCAGCGAAAACCGGCCGTAGCGCCGCAGAGCAGTTTGCAGTTGGCAGAAGGCAGTTGCATTTTCTGCTATACAACACGCTTCTTGCCAGAGCCTGGATGGCGAATATTGCTGAAACGAATGTTCAGCACTCGGGTAAAGCCTCTATTTGGTGGGGGTTCGGGGGCGGCTTTGCCGCCCCCGAATTTTCTTGTCTGGTACTGCGCCCCGGCCTTGCCGTGGCGCAGTACCAGAAGAAGAATCAAGCGGAGTTGGTACTAGAACTCGCCCAGGTCGCGGAAGCGCACGCGCTCAAGCAGCACAAAGCTGAGCGTGGTAGTCAGCATCAGGATGGTGCTGAGCGCGAGGGCGCGGCCATAGTTCAAAGCTCCGGGCAGGCCCAGCAGCCGGTCGATCACCACCGGCACGGTCTGGTTTTCCGGGCGGGCCAGCAGCAGCGCCGCGCCAAACTCGCCAATCGACACGGTGAAGGCGAACACTGCGCCCGCCAGCAGCGCCGGGAAAAGCAGCGGCAGGTCGATTTCGCGCAGCACGCGCAGGGGGCTTGCACCCAGCGCCCCGGCCGCCTCGCGCAGCCGTGGGTCGAGGCCGCGCAGGGCGGGCAGCAGCGAGCGCACCACAAACGGAAATGCCAGCAGCGCGTGTACTGCCGGGATCAGCCAGGGCGAGGCAATCAGGGCAAGCGGCGGGCGGCTGAAGACAATGATATAGCCCAGCCCAAGCGTGATCGCGCTGGTGCCGAGCGGCAGCATAAACAGCGGGTCGAGCAAAGCCGCGAGCCAGGAACCAGGAACCGAGAACCTGCGCGGGATTTGCCTGGTTTTTGCTTCTTGCTTCTTGCTTCTTCCGGCCAGCAGGTACGCCCCCGGCACGCCCACCGCCAGTGCAAGCACCGTTGCGGCCAGCGCAAAGCGCAGCGAGTTGCCAATTGCCGTCAGCGGTGGCACAAAAAACGCGCCGCGCGTGCTGTTCTGGTTCAGGCGCGTGTAGAAATCCAGCGTCGGCGCGGCCGTGCCATCTGCGCCGATTTCTACCAGCGAACGCAGCACCAGCGCCAGCAGCGGCGCGGCAATCAGCAGCAGCAGCATGGCAATATTCGCGCCGACCAGCAGGCGTTCGCGCCCGGTGCGGATCGGGCGGGCGGCTGCGCTGCGCGCGTGTATGGCCAGCGGCACGGTTGCGCGCGCTTGCAGGCGCGTGTAGAACACCGTCATCAGCAGCGTCGCCGCGATCTGCACCAGCGCCAGCGCAGCCGCCACATCCAGGCGCAGCAGGTCGGATGTCAGGCGGTAAATCTCAACCTCGACGGTGGCGAAGCGCGGCCCGCCCAGAATGCGAATGACGCCAAAGCTCGAAAAAGTGTAGATGAAGATCAGCAGCGCCGCCGCGCCGAGCGAGGGCAGCAGCAGGGGCAGCGTCACCTCGCGGAAGGTGCGCAGCCGGCTCGCGCCCAGCACTGCCGCCGCCTGTTCCACGCGTGTGTCGAGTGTGCTCCAGAAGCTGCCGACGATCCGCAGCACGACGCTGTAGTTATAAAACACATGCGCCAGCAGAATAATCGCCAGTGTCTGGTCGAGCTGGATGGGCGGGGTGGCAAGGCCGAGCCAGTGTTGCAGGGTGCTATTCAGCAGGTCGCGCGGGCCAAGCAGCGCCTTGAAGGCTGCCGCCACCACCACCGTGGGCAGCACAAAGGGCACGGTGGCAATCGCGCGCAGCAGGCTTTTGCCGGGGAAGGCGTAGTGCGTGAACACATAGGTGGCCGGCAGAGCAACCAGCAGCGTCAGCGCGGTGGAAACAAGCGCCTGCCAGGTGCTGAACCACAGCACTTCGAGGTAGTAGCTGTCGGCAACGAGCTGCGCCAGACCCGCACCGCTTGCGCCTTCGCCGCCGCCAAAGCTCAGGCGCAGAATCGCCGCCAGGGGGTACAGGAAAAAGAAGACCATGAAAAGCAGCGGCAGCGCGAAAATCAGGGCGCGGTATCGCATAGGCTCGCCGGGAAATTGGCAGGCGGTTCCGTGGGGGGCTTGCTTACGCGGCGTTGCGCTTCAGCACCACCATCGTGATATCGTCGGTCTGGGGCGCGCCGGCGGTGTAGCTCGTCACCGCGTCGATGATCCGGTCGATGATCTCTTCGGGCGAGAGGTGGTGGCTGCGGCGCAGAATTTCGGCCAGGCGCTCTTCGCCAAACAGCTGGCGGCGCGGGTTCATCGCCTCGGTCACGCCGTCAGTGTAGAAAACCACCACATCGCCGGGCTCGACCACGGTGGCGTGCTGCTCGAAACGTGCGTCGGGCACAATGCCGAGCACAATGCCCTGCGCCTGCAGCGGCTCGATGCTGGCCTGAGCGGTGCGATAGTGCAGCGGGTAGTTGTGGCCGCCGTCGGCAAAAATCAGATCGCCGCTTTCCGTGTCCAGAATGGCGTAGAAGCACGTGACGAACAGGCCCGAGCGCGCGTCGGAAAGGATCAGGCGGTTGGCGCGCTCAAGCACCGCCACGGGCGAATGGCCATCGCTGGCGGTGGCGCGAATGATGGTGCGCGACAGCACCATAAACAAGGCTGCCGGCACGCCTTTATCGGTCACGTCCGCGATCACAATGCCAAGCCGGCCAGCCTGATCCAGCGCGATGGTCTGGTTCGATTTGGGCGGGCGCGGGGCCATGCGGCCAGTGCGCCAGAACTCCAGCTCGCGATCTTGCCGGCTCATCGCTGCGCCCTTGGGCTGGGCCTGCCCGCGCGCCATTGGCTCGCCCGATTTTTCGACGCCATTGCCGGGCTGCTCGCTCGCAAGCTCAATAAAGTCGTAGAAGTCGCCGCCAACCTGCCGTGCCGCGCGGTAGAAGGCCGCGATCGAGTAGCCCGGCGCAACCGGGCAGCCGGCCGGCAAGAAGGTGCTTTGAATATCGCGCGCGAGGTTCAGCTCCTGTTCGAGGCGCTGGCGGGCGAGCGCTTCCTGATGCAGCCGCTCGCGCTCAAGCGTTTGGGCGAGCTGGCTGCCGAGCAAGCCAAGCAGCTGCGCTTCGTCCATCAGGAAGCGGCGCGCCGTGTGTGTGTTGATCATCAGCGTGCCAACCGGCGCGCCACCAATTTCGATGGTGAGCGCGAGGTGGCCCTGGAAGCGCTGGGCTTCCAGCAGCTGCGGCAGGTCGTCGAGCGCATCTTCATGGAGCGCGGCGCTGGTTTCGGGCAGGTACCACAGGTGCGGGTTGACTGAGTCGAGCACGACGGGCGGCGCGCCTTTGGGCAGGTAGTGCCAGCCGTGCGCAGCCACCAGCATCGCGCGGCCTTCCTGCTCGTCGGCTTCAATAAATGCACAGGCATCGGCTTCGAGCAGACGCGCGCCAACGCGCACCAGCCGCTGCAGCGCCGGCTCAAGCGATTCGGCGCCGAGCAGTTCCTGCGAGAGCTTGAGCAGCGCGGCCTGCTCCTGCACGCGCCGCACCTTCACCTGATCGTGCAGGCGGGTGCGGGTGATGGCGGTGCCAAGCATAAAGCCAATTGCCGAAAGGAGCTGAAGCTGCGGTGGCGTGAAACGGCCATACTCTGAGGTGGCAACGTTCAGGATGCCGAGCACTTCGGCTTCGCCCTGGATGGGCACCGAGGCGTGCTGCGCAAGCGAGCGCTTGTCGCCGACGGCGTGGCGCAGGCGGCTGCAGCGCACCATATTGACGGCTTTGCTGAGCTTGCCGCCCAGGCACATTTCCTGGCAGCTGCACTCGCCCGACCAGGCCGGGCCGGGGTAGTTGAGCGCGGGCGGCAGCTCGTGGCGCGCGGCCAGGCGGAAGCTCGCGCCTTCTTCGTGCAGAAAGATCCAGCCGGTGCGCAAGCCCATGATCTCGACGATTTTGGGCAAGGCAGCATCAAGCGCCTCGCGCAAATCAAGCGCGCGGTTGAGGGTTTGCGCCAGCTCATTCAGGGTGGTGAGCTCGGCGATGCGCTGCTGGGCGTCGGTGAGTGCGGGCATAGTTCGATTTACGATTTATGATTAACGATTTACGATTTGGCGCGTTCTAATCGTAAATCATAAATCATAAATCGTAAATTATTCGTCTTTCTTACGGCAGATGGCAACGCCATCGCGCACGGGAATAATGACCGATTCGAGCTGCGGGTGCTGCATGATCGCCCGGTTGAATTCCTGAATGCCGCGCACGGTTGGGGCAGCATCTTCTTCAACCACCAGGCCGTTGCACAGCACATTATCGCCTATCAGCATGCCGCCGGGCCGCAGGCGCGAAACGCACAGCTCCAGCGCCTTGACGGCGTCGTGCTCATTGGACAGGTTGCGCAGGATGTCGAGAAAGATCAGGTCGAAGGGGCCAGACACGGTTTCGAGCACGCTGAACCACTCGCCCTCGATAATATTCAGGCACTCACCATAGCCGGCGCGCGTAATATAGTCTTGCGCCAGTTTGTAGCGCTCGGGCTGGCGCTCAATCGCCGTCAGGCGGCCGCCGGCGGGCACCACGGCGCGCAACAGCCATGTAGCCGCGTAGCCGGTGGCCGTGCCGATTTCAAGCGCTTCGCGCGCGCCGGAGCTTTTTGCAAGCAGGTAGAGCAACTGCCCTTCAACCGGGCCGACGAGCGGAAGGCCGCGCTCGTAGGCGCGCTGCTCAAGTTCGGCCAGCACACCCGAACGTGGGGGCATCAGGTTGCTGAGGTAGTCTTCGATGGCAAAGTTTGTGATGTCATCGCGCATGTGGTCCCTCCTTGCGCGCTCCAGCGCGGAATCACGCAGCCCCGATTGTACCACATATCGCTGTTTCCCGATATGTGGTTTTGTTCATCTGAACAGAAAATTGGGCCTGGGCGCGCGCTGCGGCATTGCACGAAGCGGTGATTTTTGCTATAATGGAAGCCGCGCACGAAACGCTTTACACTTGGGGAGGTCGCATAGTGGCCTAGTGCGCGGCACTGGAAATGCCGTAGGGGGGCAACCTCCTCGTGGGTTCAAATCCCACCCTCCCCGCCACCGTGGCGCGGGCAGCTGTCAAGCATTTTGGCAGCTGCCCGCGCTTTTTATGCCTGTCCCCGCAGCATCGTATCCAGCGTGGCGGCAATCGCGCCAAAGGCGGCGGCATCGGCGCTGGTGGGCGCGGCCTGCACCAGCGGGTGCCCGGCGTCGATGCCCCGGCTGATCGCAATGTCCATCGGGATGCGCCCAAGCAGCGGCAGGTTGGCATCGCGCACGGCCCAGCTGCGCTCGCTGTGGTGAAACACCTCGATCTGCTCGCCACAGTGCGGGCAGATCATATAGCTCATGTTCTCGATGCGGCCGAGGATGGGCACGTGGGCACTGCGAAACAGGCCCAGCGAGCGCGAGGTGTCGAGCAGCGAAAGGTCTTGCGGGGTCGTCACAACCACCACGCCGTCGATCTGGTAGCTGCGCACCAGGCTGTGCTGCGGCTCGCCGGTGCCGGGTGGCAGGTCGATCAGCAGGTAGTCGAGCGCGCCCCACTTCACGTCGCCAAACGTCTGGGTGACGATCCGCCCGGCGTCGTGCGGGTCGGGCATGACGGCGTCGTTCTCGCCAACCAGCAAGCCAATCGACATAACCTTCAGGCCGAAGCGCTCCAGCGGCGGAATATACGGCTCGGCGTTGGCGCGCACAATCGGCAGCAAGCCCGAGGCCGAGGCCGTGCGCCGCACACCCAGCATCAGCGGCACGTTCGGCCCGTAAATGTCGGCGTCGAAAATGCCCACCCGCGCGCCGCGCGCGGCCAGCGCCAGCGCAAGGTTCACGCTCACCGTCGTTTTGCCCACGCCGCCTTTGCCGCTGGCAATCGCCAGCACGCGCGCGATATTGGGGATCTGGCGCTGGCTCATGCGTCGCTACCCTTTGGCCTTAGGCACGCTTTGCAGCTCGGTGGTGAGCACGTAAAAGTCGCGCCCGTCGGTGAGCTTGAGCACGGAATGCGCGCCGGTGGTGGTGGCGCTCAGCACTTTGCTGCCGTCGGCGTAGATCACGCCATTGCGATCTTTCACAATGCGCACTTGCCCAATGCGCACTGAGCTTGCGGTTGGCAGGCGGAAGAATGAAATGAGCTTGCCGCTCATAGATGTCGCTTTCTGCACTTCAAGCAGCGCACGAAGTGAATAGGGAGGCGGAGAAGATTTGCTGCTGATTATAGCATAGCGCCGCCCTGCGCGAAATAAAAGAGCCGGCTGTGCCGACTCTTGTGATGCACTATGGAACAAGTGAACGCCTAACGCTGAGGCAAGCCGGGCGCATTTTCTTCGGCGCGGGCGGCCCGCCAGTTTTGCAGGCGCAAGCGTTTACCAAGCGAAATTGCCAGGTTCTGCATCATGCGCATGCCCATTGCGGGGTCGTCTTCGGCCAATGAGTCGAGCGCTTCTTTGGTGAGCGTCAGCAGTTGCGCGCCTTGCGGGCCGGCCCGCAAATCAGCGCTGCGCGACACGCCTTCCAGCAGCGCGAGCTCGCCTGCAACCTGCCCGGCATTCATGGAAGCCAGGCGCGTGGTGCCGCTGTCGGTGGTGAGCCACACTTCCAGTGTGCCAGCCTTGACGATATACATCTCGTTGCCATTGCTGTTCATCGACACAACCTTGTCGCCCGCCCCGTAGCCGTTTGAGTGCACCAGCGACGACAGCCGCAGGCGCTGCGCTTCGGTCAGGTGCTCGCCAATTTCCGAGTTGTTCAGGAAGCCGGCGATCTCTTGCAGATGCGCGAGGTCGTTATCGGTTTCGGCCGGGCGGTCGCTGAGCGCGGGCGGCAGGCCCAGGAAGTGCGCAATATGCCGCAGCGTGGCGTCGGTCTGCTCGAATTGCGGCCAGTGCCCGGCGTTCGGGATCAGGCGCAGATCGGCGCGCGGCCATTCTTCCGCCACCGCGCCTGCATCGCGCAGCGGCACAATATTGTCTTCCGCGCCCCACAACACCAGCGTTTGCGGCTCGATGCGCCCAAGCTGGCCGCGCAGATCGCCCTGCTGCATGGCGACAAAACAGGCCGCCCGCACCTGACCCTGGCCGCGGCGGCGGGCGTCTTCGCGAATTTTCGCGTAGGCTTGCTCGGAAACGTGCGCGCGCTCGGCAAAGTTCGAGGGTTTCAGCAGGTAGTCGGTGTAGTCGAGCGGGGTTTTCGCGGCCATGGAGAGCAGCCATTCAATGACCGAGCTGCGTTCGGCCATAACGTGCGGCTTCATCAGCAAATTCACGCGCGTGGAAAGGCGGCCGCTCAGGGCGGGGTTGAGCAGCACCAGCTTGTCGACCAGCACGGGGTAGAGCAGCGCCAGCGTGGCGGCGATCTGCCCGCCCATCGAGTGGCCCAGCACCAGCACGGCGCGGTCGTGGTCGCCATTCAGCTTCACAATAATCTGCGCGATCAGGTCCGCATAGCCCACAATGGTCGGCTTGCTGGCCGGCGCAGGCGATTGCCCGAAGCCCGGCAGGTCGATGGCGATGCAGCGGTAGCGCTTGCTCAGGATCGGGATGATTGGCGCCCAGGTGAAGGACGAGCTCGACCAGCCGTGAATCAGAATGGCAATTGGTCCATGGGCTGGCCCTGCCTCTTGCACATACAGCACTTGCCCATTGATCGTATATGTTGCCATAGCAATCTCCCGCCCGAATTGGTCGCCAGTCATCGCAATTGTCGTTGGCAAGAACGTTGTGTGAGCGGTGTTTTCGCAGGTGTTGGCGCTGATTATGAGCGAATTGTCATTCCGCAGAAGCAGAGATCCTGCGAACAATTCGTATCAATCTGTGATCGGCCGCACTGCGTGGCGGTTTGCGCGGTCGGGGCGCGGGGCGTGCCTATGGTTAAGGCCAGAGCCTTGGGCCACAAAGAACACTGAGGTCACGGAGAAAAGCGCCAGATCTCAGCATATGCGTTTGTGGCTCAACTGCTCTAATCTTCGCGATACGATGTCGCAGCATCACGCCAGTATGGCGTTTGGGCGGCCTGCGTGCGACGGTTGGCGAGCGCGCGCCCATAGAGTTCGGTGTAGCGGCGCGCCGAGCTGTGCCACGAATGGTCGGCCGCCATGGCGTGCTGAATAAGCTGTGACCACGTATCCTGGTGGCGATAGGTTTCCAGCGCGCGGATCAAGGCCGTGTACAGCGCCATGGAGTCGTATTCCCCGAACGAAAAGCCATTGCCCGCGCCAGTGGCCGGCTCGTAGTCGCGCACGGTGTCGGCCAGGCCGCCCGTTTCGCGCACCACCGGGATGGTGCCATAGCGCAGGGCGATCATCTGGCCCAGGCCGCACGGTTCTACGCGCGAAGGCATCAGGAAGATATCGGAGCCGGCATAGATTTTTTGCGCAAGCTGGGCCTTGAAGGTGTTGAACAGCGCGACCTGCTCGGGGAAACGTCCACGCAACTGGTTCAGGCGGTCGAGGTGGCGCTGGTCGCCGGTGCCAAGAATAACGAGCTGCACGTCGTTGTGGCGCAGCAGCGGCTCGGCAATCTGCTCGATCAGGTCGAATCCTTTGAGATCGGCCAGCCGCGAGATTGCGCCAATGACGACGGTGCCGGGGCTGCTCGGCAGGCCGGCGTCGTGTTGCAAGTCAAGCTTGCAGGCGCGCTTGCCGGCCAGGTTGTTTATATCGTAGTGCGCGGCAATGTATGGGTCGGTCGCCGGGTTCTGCAAATCGGTGTCGATGCCGTTGAGCACGCCATACAGGCGATCGCGCCGGTCGCGCAGCAGCGGGTCGAGCCCTTCGCCATAGTCTGGTTCGAGAATTTCGCTGGCGTAAGTTGGGCTGACGGTGTTGATAATGTCGGCGTAGTAGATGCCGCGCCCCATAAAATCGACGACATCGTTCAGGTGCGGCATGTCGGGGTGGGCGATAAAGCCATACTCATCGACGCCCGCGATTTCGAGCACGCGGTAGCCAAAGATGCCCTGATAGGCGAGGTTGTGGATGGTGAAAACGCATGCGGTTTGAGCGTAGAACGGGTCGTTTTTGTAAATGGTTTTCAGCCAGTTCGGCACAATCGCGGTGTGCCAGTCGTGGCAGTGAATAATGTCGGGCTGCCAGCCCAGCAGCTTGATGCCTTCCAGCGTTGCGCGGCAGAAGAAAATAAAGCGGTCGGCATCGTCTTCATACATATAGATGCCGTCGCGCTCGTAGTAGTGCTGGTTGTCGACCATGTACACCGGCACGTCGCCACCGGGCGCGGGCACACCCGTTTCGAGCAGCTCGGCCTTCACATCGTGGTCGTCCATGGGTACAGTATATTCGGGCACCGCAACGCCAAGCGGGAAGCGCGCCGGGTCGATCCGGCTGTAGCGCGGCATTGCCACGCGCACATCGTGGCCAAGCGCGCGCAGGGCTTTGGGCAGCGCGCCGGCAACATCGGCCAGGCCGCCGGTTTTGGCGAACGGCACCATCTCGGGCGTCATGATCAGAATACGCAAAGGCGGGTTGCTCATAGGGCCTCATCTCAGGCAGCATTGCGTGAAGGCGTGCTGAACGCGCGGCATTCCGCTACCGTGCGGCAGGTGCTGCGGCGCGCAGCTGCTGAATCGCGGCCAGCGCGCGGCGCGCAACCTCGGCGGGCGCGCCAGTGGCATCGATTTGCACGAGCTGCTCGCCGGACTGGTAAAAGTCCAGCAGCGGCTGCGTTTGCTCATGATACACCACCAGGCGCTGGCGCACGACCTCGGGGCGGTCGTCGTCGCGGGCCACCAGGCGGCCGCCGCGCTCCTGGCAGCGCAGCACACTCGACAGATCATCGATATGCACCGGGAAAGGCTCGCCCACGCCCTCGCAGATGCGGCGACCACTCAGGCGGCGCACCACCTCTTCATCGCTGACCTCAAGCGCCAGCACACCGTGGAGCGTGCGCCCAAAGTCGGCCAGCATGCCGCCCAGGCCGCGCGCCTGGTGCAGCGTGCGCGGGTAGCCATCGAGCAAAAAGCCCTGGTCGGGATCGAGCCCTTCCAGCGTAGCGCGCAGCAGCCGGTCCATCAGCGAATCGGGCGCAAGGTTGCCCTTGTCGAGGTAAGGCATCACCTCGCGGCCAATCGCGCTGCGGGCCTGCATCTCGGCGCGCAAACGCTGGCCGGTCGAAATACTCACAAGCTGGCACTCGCGCGCAATCGCCTCGGCGATCGTGCTTTTGCCCGAGCCGGGCGGGCCGACCAGCACAATATTCAGGGGCGGCATGGTGTGCATAGAATTGATCTGCCTTTATGAGCGAATGGCGCTATTATAACGCAATGCTCATGGCTTGCGCGCCGGGGCGCTTGCGCGCATCACAGCGCCATCCGTTTGCCGCTGCCGGGCTTGTATGCTATACTACGGGGCGGTGCGTCACAGCGCGCCGAAGTACACACATCCCCTGATCGTGGCAATCCTGCCGGCGGCGCGCCGGTTCTGCGCATGAGCAGAGGGGGGTGGCGGAAACTCAATCTTTTAAGGAGGAATAGCAATCCTATGACCCAGGGAACCCAACGGCTCGTATCCATGAAGTCGCTGCTCGAATCGGGCTCGCACTTCGGCCACCAGACCAAGCGCTGGAACCCGAAGATGAAGCCGTACATCTTCACGGCCCGCAACGGCATCCACATCATCGACTTGCAGAAAACCATCACCGGCCTGACGGCGGCGTACAACTTCGTCGTCGAAACGGCTGCTGCTGGCGGCAAGATCCTGTTTGTCGGCACCAAGAAGCAGGCGCAGGAAGCAGTTGCTGAAGAAGCGGCGCGCGCCAACCAGTATGCGATTACGCAGCGCTGGCTGGGCGGCACGCTCACCAACTTCGTCACCATTCGCAAGCGGCTGCGCTACCTGGCCGATCTGGAAGAGCAGCGCGAGCGCGGCGACTTCGCCCGCCTGACCAAGGCCGAGGGCATGAAGCTTGGCGAAGAAATCGAGAAGCTGAACCGCGTGTTTGGCGGCATCAAGCGCATGGATCGCGTGCCCGGCGCGCTGTTCATTGTCGACCCGCACAAGGAAGACCTGGCCGTGAAAGAAGCGCGCAAGGTCGGCATCCCGATCGTCGCCATGGTCGACACAAACTGCGACCCCGACCTGATCGACTATGTCATCCCAACCAACGACGACGCGATCCGCAGCATTCGCCTGATCACCAGCAAGATCGCCGACGCGGCGGTTGAAGGCGCCACGCGCCGCGAAAGCTCGCAGGCCGACCAGATGCGCGGTGGCCGCTACGACCAGCCCGCGCCCGAGGCCGACATGATCGACGAAACCGAAGAGGAACCAGCCGTTTAATTCGCGCGGCGCCCCGCCCCCGGTAAGCTGAGGAAGAACGAAGGCGGCGGCACCACATGCGGCCTTCGCTCTTCCCCTTTTTATGTCATAATGCACCTGAGTGCTTGCGCCCGCCGGCCCGATGCCGCTATGCTGGGCGCGGCCACCAACCTGTAAGGAGACGAAACGTGGCAGAAGTTACTGCGCAAATGGTCAAGGAACTGCGCGAACGTACCGGCGCTGGCATTAAAGAAGCCAAAGATATTCTTGTGCAGACCGAAGGCGACATGAAGAAAGCCATCGAGATCCTGCGCGAGAAGGGTATGAAGGTAAGCGATAAAGTTCAGGGCCGCGAGGCCAACGAAGGCCGGATCGAGATCTATGTGCACCCCGGCTCGCGCATGGCCGCGATGGTCGAGCTCGACTGCGAGACCGACTTTGTGGCGCGCACCGAAGACTTCATCGCCCTGTCGAAAGACCTGGCGCTCCATATCGCCGCGATGAACCCGCGCTACCTCAAGGCCGAAGACGTGCCCGCCGACGTGATTGCCGAGAGCGGCGAGACGGCCGAGAAATACTACGAGCAGTATGTGCTCCTGGCGCAGCCCTTCGTCAAAGACGGCTCGCGCACAATCGAAGACAAGATCAAGGAAACAGTGGCCAAAGTGCGCGAAAACCTGGTTGTGCGCCGCTTTGTGCGCTATGAGATTGGAGGATAACCAGGCAGAAGCGGGGCGGCTTATCACCGCCCCGCCTTTGTGTGGAACACGCTATGACTGAGCCAAAGTATCACCGCGTATTGCTCAAGCTCAGTGGCGAGGCGCTGATCGGCGAACAGGGCGACTCGATCTCGCCGACTGTGCTCGAGTTTTATGCGCATGAAATTCAAAGCATTCTTGCGCGTGGCGCGCAGGTTGCTGTGGTGCTGGGTGGCGGCAATATCTGGCGCGGCAATCGCGCATCGGCCCGCCGCATGGACACGGCGCAATCCCACTACATGGGCATGCTGGCGACAATCATCAACGCCCTGGCGCTGCAGGACGCGCTGGAAGGGCGTGGGATCGTCACCCGCGCCATGAGCGCGATCAAGATGGACGAAGTTGCCGAGCCGTATATTCACCGCCGGGCGATTCGCCACCTCGAAAAGGGGCGCGTGATCATTCTGGCGGGCGGCACCGGCCGGCCTTTCTTCACCACCGACTCGGCGGCGGCCCTGCGCGCAGCTGAAATTCACGCCGAAGTCATCCTGATGGCGAAAAACGGCGTCGATGGCGTGTACACCGCCGATCCCAAGCGCGACCCATCGGCCACGCGCTTTGATACCATTACCTATATGGACGCGCTGCAGCGCGGGCTGGAAGTGATGGACCGCACGGCGCTGACCTTCTGTATGGATAATAAAATCCCGATTGTTGTCTTCGACGCCATGCGCCAGGGCAATATCGAGCGAATTGTAAACGGTGAGAACGTCGGGACACTGGTGTCCGACACGGCTGCTGCCTAAAGGAGCACAGGCATGATCAACGATGTATTGCGCGATACCGAAGGGAAAATGAAGAAGTCGGTCGAGTCGCTGCGCCAGCACCTGACGACGATCCGCACCGGCCGTGCCTCGCCGGCCCTGGTCGAGCACATGCAGGTGGAAGCCTGGGGTTCAAACATGCCGCTGAACCAGCTGGCTGGCATCACCACGCCCGATGCGCGCATGATCGTCATTCAGCCCTACGACAAATCGACGATCAAGGCGATTGAGAAGGCCATCCAGAACTCCGAGCTGGGCATCAACCCGTCGAACGACGGCGTGGTGATCCGCCTGTCGGTGCCGCCGCTGACTGAAGATCGCCGCCGCGCGCTGACCAAGCAGGTCAAGTCGCAGGTGGAGGAAAGCAAGGTGGCAGTGCGCAACCAGCGGCGCGACGCGCTCGATGCAGTGAAGAAGCTCGAGCACGACAAGCAGATTTCGGAAAACGACCAGCGGCGCGGGCAGGAAAAGCTCCAGGAGCTGACCGACAAGTACATCCGCGAAGTCGAGCAGATCGGCGCGGCCAAAGAAGCCGAGGTCATGGAAGTCTAGGTTCGGCGCGTACCGTTGCGATTGCCCGCCGCAATAATTGAACCTGCAATCGTACACTTGGGGGTTAAGCATGACGCCGGATAAGCCAGCACAGCCGCATCCGCCCTGCCATATCGCCATTATTATGGATGGCAACGGGCGCTGGGCGAAGCAGCGTGGCATGCCGCGAATTGCGGGGCATCGCGCGGGGGTGGAAAATATTCGGCGAATTCTGCGCGAATGCACCGACCTGGGCGTTCAATACCTGACGATCTACGCCTTTTCCACCGAAAACTGGTCGCGCCCTTCGGCCGAGGTCGAGGGACTCATGCGTATTTTCAGCGAGTTCCTCGACCGCGAGACGCGCTCGCTGCACGCCGAGGGCGTGCGCATCCGCCACCTGGGCACCATGAAAGGCGTGTCGCCTTCGTTGCAGCGCAAAACACAGCAGGCGCTCGATCTCACGCGCGAGAACCAGCGCATCAACCTGTGCGTTGCCTTCAACTACGGCGGCCGCGCCGATATTGTCGAGGCCGTGCGCACGCTGCTGGCCGAGGGCATTTCTGCCGACGCACTCACCGAAGAACTCATCTCCGAGCGCCTGTCTACGGGCGGCATCCCCGATCCCGACCTGATCATCCGCACCAGCGGCGAGTGGCGCCTTTCGAACTTCCTGATCTGGCAGGCGGCCTATAGCGAATACTGGGTGACGCCAACCTACTGGCCAGATTTTAGCCCTGAGCTTTTACGCCAGGCGATTCAAGAGTATGGACAGCGCGAACGCCGCTTCGGCGGCCTTGTCAAGTAATAAAAGCTCGCTGGGCCAGCGCGTGATCAGCGCGCTCGTTTTGCTGCCGATTGTGGTGGGGGCGGTGTGGTGGAGCGTCTGGTCGGTGGTGGCGATTGTGGTGGTTGCCGCCATCATTGGCCTGATCGAGCTGTATGGCGCGTTTTCGCAGGCTGGCTACCACCCGCGCCGGGCTGTGGGCCTGGTGGCGGCGCTGCTGCTGATTGTGGCATTTGCGCTGGCGGCACTTGGCATTGCCGACCTCGTTGTTGCTGCGGTGACGTTGCTGGTGATCGGCAGCTTAATCTTCGAGCTGACGCGCCCAAGCGAGCAGAACGGCTTTGTTTCGTGGGCGCTGACGCTGGCTGGCGCGGTGTACATCGGCTGGCTGCTCGGGCATTTCATTCTGCTGCGCGCGCTGCAAACACCAGGCGGCACGGGCGCGCTTGCCGCGATTGGCCTGAAGCTCGACCCTGGCGCGGCCTGGATTGTGGTGGTGCTGGCGATCACCTGGATTCAGGATACCGCCGCGTATTTTGCCGGGAAATACCTTGGCCGGCACAAAATGGCCCCGCGCCTGAGCCCCAAAAAAACCTGGGAAGGCGCGGTTGGCGGTCTGCTTGGCTCGGTTGTGGCGGCGGTGGCGTTTGTGCTGCTGCTGGCGCTGCCGCTGAGCGTGCCGCAGGCGGTCATTCTCGGCATTGTGGGCGGCATCGTTGGCCCGCTGGGCGACCTTGCCGAGTCATTGATTAAGCGCCAGGTGGGCCTGAAGGACGCCGGCAATCTCATCCCAGGGCATGGCGGCATCCTTGATCGCGCTGACAGCCTGCTGTTTACCGGCCCGGTGCTGTACTACCTGATCAAGCTGTTTCTCATGTAAAATGCGCGCAGGAGTGCCCAGCACGCCGGGGTGTGGTGAACGCATCCCGGCGTTGTTGTGCTTGCCACCGCGCGCGTTGCAGCGACTGATCCAGAGAATTGGCTTTTACAGAAGCGCAGAGAAACTAACCAAATTTTGCCATTTGTATTGATACTTTTATTCATGAACGTCGAAAAGTGTAAAGATATTCGCCCTGCTATTCGTGCCAATTCTGTTGACAGGCCCGAATCTGCGGGGTACACTTAGAGCCAGCATTAGCCACTGAGGCGTGCTGGGGCGGAGCTGCCGAACCAGATCATGAGGAGTACCGAGCCTTGGAGAACTTGCCTATACCGAGCGGCGTGGTAACGCTGATTGCTTTTTTTGTGATGCTTGGCCTCCTTGTGCTGGTGCACGAGCTTGGCCATTTTTTGACGGCGATCTGGCTTGGCATCAAGGTCGATGAATTTGGCCTGGGTTACCCGCCGCGCGCCGTTACGCTGTTCGAGCGCAATGGCGTAAAATATACCCTGAACTGGCTGCCGATTGGCGGTTTTGTGCGCTTTGGCGGCGAAGGCGAAACGCTGTATGGCGTGGGCAGCCTGGCCCAGGCGGCACCGTGGAAGAAGATTCTGGTGCTGGTGGCTGGCCCGCTGATGAACCTCGTGCTGGCCTTTCTGATCTTCGGCTCGCTGTTCGCGGTGCGGGGCGTGCCGCGCGACGCCGATGGCGTGCAAATCGACCGGGTGTTTGCGGGTACGCCCGCCGCCACCGCTGGTTTGCAGCCCGGCGACGTCATTCTTGCGCTGAATAACCAGACCATTGGCCGCAATATTGACCTGGTGAAGCAGGCGGCGCAAAACAGCGGCGGTCAAACGCTACCCCTTGTGGTGCAGCGCGACGGCCAGACGCTGAATCTTTCGGTGACGCCGGGCGCGTGGACGGATGAGCAGGGTGTCAGCCATCCGAGCGGCTTTGGCTTCTCGTATGGGCAGAATACCGAGATGGCGAGCGCAAGCCTGCCAGAGGCATTTGGCTATGGCTTCAAATATACCTGGAACGTGCTTGGTCGCTTTATTAGTGGCCTGGGGCAGATGATTGGCGGCTTGATCGGTTTGAATGCGGCCCCTCCCGGCGGCGTGACAGGCGTGGTGGGAATTGCGCGCGGCACTGGCGAAGTGATTGCGCGCGATGGCTGGAGCGGCTTCTGGCAGTGGACGGCCCTGATCAGCCTGAACCTGTTTCTGGTGAACTTGCTGCCGATTCCCGCGCTGGACGGCAGCCACATTCTCTTCTCGCTGATTGAGATGGTGCGGCGCGGCAAGAAGATCCCGCCCGAGAAAGAAGCGATGGTACACGCAGTAGGCTTTATGATGCTGATGGGCCTGATGCTGATTATCACCGTTTCGGATGTGGCAAACTGGATCGGCGGCGCGCCAGTGCTGGGCGGTCAGTAATCAATCGTTGGCTAAGGCTAGCAATTTGTGGTAGAGTACCGGGTACACGCATTGAGCAACCAGCGGCCACCAATTATTCGCGCCAGTGAGATTGGCGAGTATGTCTACTGTGCGCGGGCGTGGTGGCTGCGTCGCGCGCTCGGCTGGGAGCCGGAAGGCCACGAGCGGCGCGAATTCGGCACTGTGCTGCACCATCGCCATGGCCGCGCCGTTGCGGGAAGCCGGGCGCTGCTGCTGGTGGCGGGCGCATTGTTGCTGGCGGGCCTCTTACTGATTGTCGTAGGGCGCGGATGGGCGTGACGCTCGGCCTGGCGCTGCTGATGGTGGCCTTTCTGGTGTGGCTGTCGGCGCTGCGCATGCGGCGCGGCACGGGCCTCCCCTGGGTGCCGGTGTCGTATCAGGATACGGGCGGCAGCACACCCGAGAAGCCGCTGCTGGCGCGTAAGCTGGGCCTGGTTGGCAAGCCCGACTACCTGCTCAATGTGCGCGGCCAGACGGTGCCGGTAGAGGTGAAGCCCGGGCGCCGCGCCGAGCGGCCGTATGAGTCGGATTTGATGCAGCTGGCCGCATACTGTGTGCTGGTGGAAGAAACGAGTGGTGCTGCGCCGCCCTATGGCTTGTTGCGCTACGCCACGCGCACGTTTCGGCTCGATTATACCGAGCAGTTGCGCGAAGACGTGCTGGCGCTGCTCGACGAAATGCGCGACGCGCTTGCTGATGTTGATTGCGAGCGCAGCCACGACGAAGCGCGGCGCTGCCTGGGATGCGGTTTTTTCGAACAGTGCGACCAGGCGCTTGAGCTTGCGGAGTAGCATGTGAGTACGAACGACCAGCCCGCGCCGATCACGCGCGCGGCGGTTGCAAGCCAGATCGCGGCCTTTCTGGATGGCGCGCTGAGCGAAAAGGCGCTGGCCGCCTGGGCGTTTGATCGCTTCTATGCCGAGGAGCTTGGCACCGAGGCGTACCAGCCCGGCGCCGAGAACGAGCTGGCGGAGGCGCTTGACGCCCTGATGTTTGGCGACGACCCGAGCTTTCGGCTGGATCAGGAGGAACTGCGCGCCTTGATCGCGCAGCTGCAAACCGTATGAAAATAATCCAACACCCGCGCATGCGCGATATTGCAGTTGGCGATGAAGTCTATTCCTACCGCCACCAGCTGTTTGCGCGTGTGGAAGAAGTGTTTCCCGCAGCAGTATGCGTGAAAGTTGCCCTGCTGAATTTCAGCCAGCGCGTGGAGATGATGGTTTCGCCGCAGCTCTGGCGGGCCGACGACATTGAGAATTTGAGCGTGTGCCGCTCGTGCGGCGGGCGCGAGAAGCTGATTGAGGAAACGCAGACTGGCATTCCGCTGCGGATGTGTGAGCGCTGCTGCGTGGTTCCGCCCGAGCCGCATGTGCGTGAGCTTGGCTCGTGGTGGTAGGGTAGGAAATATAACAAACGAGGCCGCCGAGCCATGCTCGGCGGCCTCGCTGCGTTGGCGGCTTATTCCTGGTTGATTGCCGCTGGGAGACGGAAGATTTTGCCATCGGCGAAAGGATTGCCTTCGACCAGGAATTGCACGCCCCGAATGGTTTTGAGCGTCGTGAGCGACTCGACCACAGTGCGCATGGCGGCGTCGAGCTCGGGCGCGTGGGCAAATGGCTCGGTGAAATCGACCAGCGCCACGTCGCCATTCAGCTTGATACCGCGCAGCTGCGTGCCTTCGGGCAGCACGCGCCGCACAAGGCCATTGTACGCGCCCGGCCCTTCCAGCAGCGCCTGCACGGTGGCCTGGGCAGTTTGCTTGGTTTTCGGCACCATGCGCATCAGGCGGATGTCGTGGTTGCTGGTAGCCGATGGGAAGTACAGCGGCAGAAACTCGGTTGCGCTATAGTTGACGGCGAGGTTTTGCGGGTTCAGCGGGTTCAGGATCGGCCGAGCGCGCACCCCACCCAGGTTGGCCCCGTTCACCTGAATTTGCACGCTGCTAATAGTCGAAAATTCGGTCAGCGTGAACACGATCGCGTCGTAGCCACCGGGGTCGCGATCGAAGTTGGCGATTGCGCGGCCCTTTTCGATGCGCAGCTCGAGCAGCCGGGCTTCCGCGCTGACCATGCGGTTCAGGCCGTTGCGTGGGCCGGCGATCAGCTCGTTCACTGCCGCCGTGGCAACGCGGTTGTTTTCGACGCGCGTGTTGCGATGCACCGGCACCAGTAGCGTGCCGCTCGGGTCGGCGAAGTACAGCGTCACATTTTCGGTACTAACCTGGGCGACGGGCACCGCCGTTGGCGCGGGCGCTTGCGTGGGCGCCGGTGCCTGAGTTGGCTTGGGTGCGGGCGCTTGCGTTGGCTTCGGCGCGGGCGCTTGCGTGGGCGCCGGTGCCTGGGTTGGCTTGGATGCGGGCGCTTGCGTTGGCTTCGGCGCGGGCGCTTGCGTTGGCTGCTGGCTTGGCGCGGTTGTTGCGCTCGGCACAGGCGCGCTGGTTGGCGCGGCAGTGGATACGCCGGTGGGCGGCAGAATGATCGGCACGTCGGTCGGTTCATCCGTCGGCTGCGGCTCGGGCGTGCTGGTTGGCAGATCGGTTGGCGTGGCCTGGGCGTCGGTGGGCTGCGCAGTGGGCGCGTTCGCCACGCTGCTGGCTGCGGCCGTTGCAAGCTCGGCAGCGCCGTTTGTGGCAGCGTCGGTTGAAAGCTCGGCGATTGCGCTTGGCCGCGCTGGGTTGTTGTTCAAAACGGATTGCAGGCCCACCAGCAGGTAAATGCCAATTATTACCGCCAGCATGGCGAGCATCAGCGTGTAGACCAGCCGATCGCGCCGCGAGAGCGAGCCATACCAGCCGGCCAGCCCGCCCGCCGCCCCGGCAGCAACCACAGTGTCGTTTGGCTCAACCGTTGTGGGGACGGTTAAACCCATGTATAATGGGCATTGCAAATGGCCCTGCGACAGACAGTATGTCGATTGATCCACAGGGATGTCGAGCGGTTCGCCGCTAATATAGCAGCGATGCTCGCCGGTGGGCGAGGCGAAACGAATCGCCCGATTTTGCTTCAGCCCGAGGTATGGGCAGTGTCCGGTTGGCTCGGCCATGATGAGCAGATCTCCCTGGTGTTGTGGTACGACGCTCTTGCATAATTATACGGTGCCGGGTTCGCCGATTGCAAAGCCTCTCGATTACTGAAAGTTAACAGCTATGCGCGTGTTGATTGTTTCGGACATTCATTCGAACTACACAGCTCTCGATATGGTTCTGAGTGTCGCTGGTGAGTACGATCAGCTGTGGAACCTGGGCGATACGATTGGCTATGGCCCGCGCCCTAACGAGTGCGTGCTGGCGATGCGCGCGCGCGCCGACCTGATGCTGAGCGGCAATCACGACCTGGCCTGCCTGGGCAAGATCGACCTGAGCGATTTCAACCCCGACGCGCGCACCGCGAATATCTGGAACGGCAAGCAGCTCGACGACGACAACCGCGCGGTGCTGGATGGCCTTGCGCCAAGTATGGAAGTTGATGATCGCTTTCTGCTGGCGCATGGCAGCCCACGCGAGCCGGTGTGGGAATACCTGCTTTCGCGCGCGCAGGCCGAAGATAATTTCGAGCTGTTTACGCAGCAAGTGTGCTTTATTGGCCATTCGCACGTGCCGCTGGTAGTGCGCCTGCACCCCGATGGCACCTGTGGCGACCCGATGCTGGGCGAGGCCGACACGCAGTTCGAGCTTGAACCCGGCTTTCGCTACTTTTTCAACCCCGGCAGCGTTGGCCAGCCGCGCAACCAGGACCCGCGGGCGGCCTATATCATTCTCGACACCGACGCAAACACGGTGTTGTTCAAGCGTATCGAGTACGATGTGCCCCAGACACAGCGCCAGATGCGCGAAGCTCACCTGCCCCCGGCGCTGATTCGCCGCCTTGAGTATGGAATGTAGGTCGGCATTTCTTCTTCCCCACTCAATACAACGCCACCCGCCGCAGAAATTCGCACGCGCCGTGCTGGCGCGGAGCTGAGACGCAGCTGAACCAGGAACAACCATGACAATTGAAACCGAATACCAGCGCCGCCACCCTGGGTCGGCCGAGCGCTACGCCCGCGCTGGCAGCATTTTCCCGAATGGCGTGACGCACGATGGTCGCTTTGTTGCGCCCTTTCCGCTGTATGTTGAGCGCAGCGCGGGCGCGCATAAGTGGGATGTCGATGGCAACGAGCTGATCGATTATGTGACCGGGCATGGCGCGCTGATGCTGGGCCACGCCCACCCGGCGATTGTAGCCGCCGTGGCCGGGCAGATGGCGCGCGGCACGCACTACGGCGCCGAGCACGACCTTGAATTGCGCTGGGCCGAGCTGGTGATGGGCATGTTCCCGAGTGTCGAGCGTCTGCGCTTCACCGCCTCGGGCACCGAAGCGACCATGCTGGCGCTGCGGCTGGCGCGGGCCTTCACCGGCCGCAGCACCGTGCTGCGCCTGGCTGGCCACTACCACGGCTGGCACGACCTGCTGACGCGCGACGCCGCCGCCGATGCCAACCCGCCCGGCGTGCCCGACGGCCTGTTTCACGCCACCGAGGTGCTGCCCGCAGACCTTCCCGCCATTGAGCAAACGCTGGCCCAGCGCCATGACGTGGCCGCCCTGATTTTGGAACCGAGCGGCGCGTCGTATGGCGCGGTGCCGCTGAGCGACGACTTTTTGCGCGCGCTGCGCCAGTTCGCCAACGACCGCAACGTCGTGCTGATCTTCGACGAAGTGGTGACGGGTTTTCGTGTGCTGCCGGGTGGCGTGCAGGAGCGTTCGGGTGTGCGCGCCGACCTGACCACCATGGCAAAAGTGCTGGCGGGCGGCTTGCCGGGCGGCGCGGTGGGTGGGCGCGCCGACATTATGGAGCACCTGGCTTTTGGCGATGCTGCGTGGAACCGTGAGCACAAGATTCGCCACAACGGCACCTTTAACGCCAACCCGCTGTCGGCGGCGGCGGGCGTGGCTATGCTTGAACGTATTGCAGATGGCAAGCCGGGCGCGCACGCCACGGCCCTGGCCCAGCGCCTGATCGCAGGTATCAACGAGGTGTTTCGTTCGCGTGAGCTAAGCGGCTGGGCAGCCTATGGCGACGCCTCGATCTTTCACTTGCTGGTGGGCAGCAGCGTTGATTTTGCACCGGGCGAATTGCCCGCTGGCGTGCCGCTGGCCGAGCTAAAAAGCGGCGGCGATGCGCGCCTGCTCCAGCAGTTGCGCCTGGGCCTGAACAACCACGGCGTTGACCTGATGCGCGGGCGCAGCGGCTTTTTGTCGGCGGCGCATACCGATGCGGATATTGACGCGACGGTTGCGGCGTTCGCGGCCACGCTTGACGAGCTGTGAGATGGACATAACAATTATTGGTGTGCCATATGACCTTGACGAACTGCGCGTGGGCAAGGGCCTGGCACCAGAAACGCTGCTGCGCGGCGGTCTGGGTGAGCAGCTTGCCGCGCAAGGCCACAGCGTGGTATTGGAAACAGTTACGATCCCGCCTTCGGCTGCGCCGCGCGAAACGCGCATTGGCGAGCTTGCCGCCGCACTGGCTGCGCGGGTAGGTGCGGCGCGGGCGAACGGGCGCTTCCCGCTTGTTCTTGGCGGCGATTGCCTGGTGGCGCTGGGCGCGGTAGCGGGTCTGGGCCGGGCGGGCGATACCGCAATCGCATGGATCGACGCGCACGGCGATTTCAACACACCCGCGATCTCGGTCAGCGGCTACCTGGGCGGCATGCCGCTGGCCTGCGCGGTTGGGCGCGGTCTGGATGAGATGCGCGCTGCGTGCGACCTTGTGCCAGTGAGTGAAGAACGTGTGGCGCTGCTGGGCGCGCGCGACCTCGACCCGCTGGAAGCCGAGGCGCTGCGCAACTCGCGCGCGATGGTGCTGAGCAGCGATATGCTGATGCAGGGCGCGGCGGCGCTGGCAGAAGCGCGTGAAGTGCTGGCCGGAGCCGCGCAGCTCTACCTGCATATCGACATCGACGTGCTCGATCAGGCGGTTGCGCCGGGCGTCGATTTCCCCACCAGCGGCGGCCTTGCGGTTGCGCACCTGGCAGAAGTAGCGCGCGACGTGGCCGGGCTGGGCAATCTGGCCGCCGTGTCGCTCACCGCCGTCAACCCCGAGAAGGACGCGGATGGGCGCACGGCGCGGGCGGCGCTGAATGTGCTGGCGGCAGTGTTCGTGCCGGAGGCGAGGTAGCTATGCGAGTGATCACTGGCTCGGCCAAGGGGCACCGGCTAAAAGCCCCCAAAGGCATGACAACGCGCCCCATGCTCGATCGCGTCAAGGAAGCGTTATTCTCGGTGCTGGAAGGCTACGGCCCGATTCGCGGGCGCGTGCTCGACCTGTATGCCGGCACTGGCTCGATCGGCATTGAGTGCTTGTCGCGCGGGGCAAGCTGGGCCGACTTCGTCGAGATGCGGGCGCATGTCTGCTCGATCATTCGCGAAAACCTGGCGCACACCCACTTCACCGAGCAATCGCGCGTGCACCAGATGCAGGTCGGGCGCTTTCTGGCCAGCGTTCGCCCGCCAGAGAACTATGATATAATCATGATGGATCCGCCATACGCAGACCCTGCGATAGAAGACACAATCCGCACTGTGAGCGCCTCGGGGCTGCTTGGCGACGATGGCTTGTTCATCGTTGGGCACTCGCCCCGCGTGGAGCTTGCCGACCAGTATCCGGGCATTCGCCGCCGCAAATTCCGCCGTCTGGGCGATTCCTGCTTTTCGATCTATGAATTAGCTACCGACACTGCCGAGCGCGAAACACAGGCGGTAAGCGAGCCATAATTGTGGGGATCGCGCTCGCGACTCGCAAAGGAGCTCGTCGTGACGATTGCCGTATATCCTGGTAGCTTCGACCCAATTACGAATGGGCACCTGGAGATTGTGACGCGCGCTGCGCGCCTGTTCGACACCGTGATTATGGCGGTGTTCGACCGGCCGAACAAGAACCTGCTGTTCAGCACCGACGAACGCATCAGCATGGTGAAGGAAGCGACCCAGCATCTGCCGCGCGTGAAGGTCGACACCTACTCCGAGCTGACAATCGAGTATGTGCGCCAGGCCGGCGCCTCGGTGATTGTGCGCGGCCTGCGCGACCCGCGCGATTTCGACCACGAATTTCAGATGGCGCAGATCAATAACAAGCTTGCGCCCGAAATCGACGTTGTTCTGTTTATGGCGGGCCACGAATACACCTTTTTCAGCTCCAGCACTGTGCGCGAAATCGCCTCGCTGGGCGGGGATGTGTCGTGGCTGGTGCCGCCGCATGTTGTCACTGCGCTGAAACGCGCCTACCGCGCCTAGCGCGGGCCACGCTGGTGAGGAGGTGATCGGCTATCGAGCTAGATCAACTAATTGACGAACTGGAAGATGCGCTGGCCGAGGGTCGCCGCGTCTTCTTCAGCGGCCGCCTGCTGGTCGATGAAGAGCGCATTCTCGACATTGTCGACCGCATGCGCGTGGCAGTGCCCGACGAGCTGAAGCAGGCCCGGCGCGTAATCGCTGAGCAGGATCGCCTGATCGGCGAAGCCCAGGCGCAGGTGCGGCAGGCCATGGAAGAAAATGGCCTGCTTGCCGCGGTTGAGGCCGAGCGCCAGCGCCTGATGGAATTGGCCGAGCGCGATGCCGAAGAAACGCGCAAAGGCGCCGACGACTACGCCCGCGAGGTTCTGGAAGACCTTGAAGAGCGCCTCGCCCGCCAGATTGCCAATGTGCAAAATGGCTTGCGCGCGCTGAATCAGGGCGAAGAAGCGGCGCGCTAGCGGCGGCCCGGCCAGCCCTGAAACCGAATGAACTGCATCGTGGCTCGGCAGCGCGCTGGCGCGGCACGGGCGGGCTCGTGCGCGTTTGTGGCTTGACAGCGCGGCGCGGCTCACCTATAATGCAGCTTCTGTGAGTGCGCAGGAGCGTACCAAACCATGCACCTAGACAAAAAAATGACAGACTTGAAATTCAATGTCGCGCAGTTGCTCCGCGAAGAAGTTGGCGCACGGCGAAATTATACCTTCACCGAAAACGCCCTTCCGCTGGACGACGACATGACATTGCGGCAGCTCGATGGCAAAGTGCGCTTTACCCGCACCACCACCGGGGTGCTGGCCGACGCCGATGCCGCAGGCATCGTTGAGCTGCCATGCATCCGCTGCCTGAACCCTGCCCGCGAGCAGCTGCATATCCAGTTCCAGGATGAGTTTCACTCGCGCATCGAAGTGAACACCGGAATGCCGCTGCCCAAGCCCGACGAAGACGACCCTTTCTTCATCGACGAGAGTCATCTGGTCGACCTGGGTGAGGCGCTGCGCGAATATGCGCTGCTTGAAATGCCGATGCAACCGCTCTGCCAGCCCGATTGCAAGGGCCTCTGCCCGACCTGCGGGGCCGACCGCAATCAGGGCGAGTGCGGATGCGTGACGGATGATGGCGACGACCGCTTTGCGGTGCTGAAGTCGCTGCTGAACGAATAATGGCCATGCGTGCGCGCTGTGCTGTGCGCACCTGCAATATCAAGTGATACCAGCAATCACGAAAGGATTTGGATACATCATGGGTGCCGCACCAAAAACAAAAGTTTCGCGCCACCGCCGTGGCAACCGCCGCCAGCATCAGCGGCTCGACGCGCCGACACTGGTGACCTGCCCGCAGTGCAACCAGCTCATGCGCTCACACTATGTGTGCAAGAACTGCGGCACGTATCGTGGCCGCCAGGTGGTTGAGCAGCGCAACCAGTCGGAGAACGCATAGCGCCACGCGCGCCTCGTATAAAGGTGGCGGATGAAAGATGAAACCCTTATGTTCATCATTCATCCGCCATCTTTTATTATCCCGTAGACGATCGCTGCGGGCGATCGACCTGTGAGGGCCTCTATGTCCAGGTATGCCGCAATTACCGGGTGGGGCATGGCCGTACCCGAGCGCGTGCTCACCAACGCCGATCTTGAGCGCATGGTCAGCACCTCCGATGAGTGGATCACAACGCGCACCGGCATCCGCGAGCGCCGCGTGGTGAGCGAGGGCGAAAGCACCTCGACGCTGGCGACCGAGGCGGGCCGCCGCGCGCTTGCGACTGCTGGCCTCGATGCGTCTGCAATCGATCTTGTGATCCTCGCCACCTGCACGCCCGACCGGCCTTTCCCTGCGACAGCCTGCACGGTGCAGGCCAACCTTGGCATTCCGCAGGCGGCAGCTTTCGACCTGGCGGCGGCGTGCAGCGGCTTTGTGTACGGCCTGAGCGTGGCGACGAGCATGATCCGCAGCGGCGCGGCGCGCAACGTCCTGTTCATCTCGGGCGATGTGTTTACGCACTACATCAACTGGAATGACCGCAACACCTGCGTGCTGTTTGGCGATGGCGCGGGCGCGGTGGTGCTCCAGCCGAGCGACGAGCCGTATGGCCAGCTTTCCAGCGTGCTGGGCGCTTCGGGCAAGGACGAAGACCTGATGGCGGTTGATGCCGGTGGCACGCGCATGCCTGCCACACCCGAGCTGCTTGAGCAGGGCCGCCAGTACGTCTACATGAACGGGCGCGAAATCTTCAAGCTGGCGGTGCGCGGCATGTGCGATTCCTCGACGCAGGCGCTGGCCGAGGCTGGCGTGGCGAAAGAAGACCTGGCGCTGGTTGTGCCGCACCAGGCCAACTTGCGCATCATCGAGGCCACGGCCAAGCGTCTGGATGTGCCGATGGAGCGCGTGTTCGTCAACCTCGACCGCTATGGCAACACGTCGGCGGGCACCATCCCGATTGCGCTGGCCGAAGCGGCTGCGCAGGGCCGGCTCAAGCCGGGCGACTATGTGCTGCTGACGGCGTTTGGTGGCGGCCTGACCTGGGCATCGTCGGTGGTGCGCTGGGGCCGCCCGTAACGAGTGCGCTTTCAGCGCAGGGTTTAGGGAATGGGGGTTAGGGGTTGGGATTGCGATGCGCAGCAAGGCCTTCTCTGCCCGAAAACCTCACCTGGAATTGCACTAGAAATTGTTTGGTGACGCAGTGATGAGGAGGCAAGGAGATCGCATCTCTTTGTCTCCTCGTCGCATTCTGTAGGATGGAGCGTATGGCAATTGCTTTTGTCTTCCCCGGCCAGGGCTCGCAGCACGTCGGCATGGGGCGCGACCTGTACGAGGCGTCGGCGGCGGCACGCGCAGTGTTTGAGCAGGCCGACGCGGCGCTGGGCTTTGGCGTGACGCAATTGTGTTTTGAAGGGCCAGAAGCTGCGCTCACTGCGACTGAGAACGCGCAACCTGCGCTGCTGGCATGCAGCATTGCGGCGCTGGCGGCTCTGCGCGAAGCTGGCTACACCGCAGAGCCCGCGCTGGTGGCCGGCCACAGTCTGGGCGAGTACTCGGCGCTGGTGGCCGCTGGTGCGTTCGATCTCCCGACGGGGGTGCGGCTGGTGCGGCGGCGCGGCGAGCTTATGGCCGAAGCGCACCAGGGCGGCATGGCGGCGGTTATTGGCATGGATGAAGATGCGCTTGAGGCAGTGTGCGCCGACGCCTCGGAGTCACATGAGCCAGTGGTGATTGCGAACTACAACTCGCCCGGCCAGCTGGTGATCAGCGGGGCAAGCGCCGCAATCGAGCGCGCGTCGGCGCTGGCGAAGGCGCGTGGGGCCAAGCGCGCCCTGCCACTGAAAGTGAGCGCGGCGTTCCACTCGCCGCTGATGCGCGCCGCCGCCGAGGGCCTGGCCCCGGCGATTGCCGAGGCTGCGATTGCCGACGCCCGCGTGCCGGTCGTTTCAAACGTGCTGGCAAGCCCGCTCAGCGAGGCCAGGCAGCTTCACGCCGAGCTAGTGGCGCAGGTAACGTCGCCGGTGCGCTGGATCGCGTCGGTGCAGTATATGGCCGCCAATAGCGTCGATACCTTTATTGAAATCGGCCCCGGCACGGTGCTGACCGGCTTGATCAAGCGGATCGCGCCGAGTGCGCAGCTCGTGAATATCAGCGATCTTGCGAGTTTGCGCGCATTTGTGGGCCAGGGCTAGTTGCAAGTAGCAGGTTTGCAGGTTGCAAGTTGGCAGGATTGCAGTCGTGGCGTATTGCATACGACTGCCAGTTGCAGGTTTGCAGGTTCAATCCCAAAACCCCAGACCCTAAACCCTCATGCGGTTGCGGTTGGCAGCCGGCAGACGCCAACCAGCATGGACGCGCCGCATCAAATAGCGTATCCGCACGCCTTCACCGAGCGTTCAAGCATACGGTGGAACTGCACCGCAACCGAGAAAAGCTGATGGTGACGCATATGGATTTTGCTGAGCAAGTGGCAATTGTGGTGGGCGGTTCGCGTGGCATTGGCGCGGCGGTGGTGCGCAAGCTGGCTGCGCAGGGCGCACGCGTGGTGGCGGGCTTCCACACCCGCGCCGCCGAGGCCGAGGCGCTGGCGGCAAGCTGCGCCGAGCTGCCGGGCGCGGTGGTGCCGCAGCAGTGCGACGTGCGCGCCCGCGAGTCGGTTGATGCGCTGGTGGCAGGCACGCTGGAGCGCTGGGGCCGGATCGATGTGCTGGTGAACAGCGCCGGTCTGGCTGCCTACGCGCCATTCAGCCAGATCGACATGGCGCAGTGGAACGCCATGCTCGCCACCAACCTGGATGGCGTGTTTCACACATGCAAGGCCGCGCTGCGCCCCATGATGCGGCGGCGCTACGGGCGAATTGTGAATGTGAGCGCGCTGCACGGCGTTGGCGGCGGCCCGCAGCAGGCCGACTATTCGGCGGCGACGGGCGGCGTGCTTGGGCTGACGCGGGCGCTGGCGCGCGAGGCCGCCGCGTGGGATATCACGGTCAACGCAGTGACGCCCGGCCTGATCGAGACCGAGATGCTGGCCGATCTGCCGGCGGCGGATCGCGAGTGGGGCGAGAGGGTTATTGCGCTGCGGCGAGTCGGCCGCCCCGAAGAAGTCGCGGCGGCGGTGGTATTTCTGGCGTCACCAGAGGCGTCATACATCACCGGGCAGACGCTGGCGGTGGATGGCGGCTGGCGAATGACGTAGGGCGCTTGCAGCGCGGGTTGGGAGATGGGGGATAGGGAGGGAAGTGCCTTGCGGAAATGATTCCGGGCACAATGACGCCTCAGAGAACATCGCGTCCAGCACAGGTGCAGCCTTCCTACTTTGCAGCGGTCTGCGCGTCGCTCAACGCTTGGCCATCCCTGGCCGCGCCAGCTGTTACGCTCAGGCAATGCCCTCGTTCTCTGTGGCTACCAGCATTACAGCTTCCACAGTGAGAGCCTGCTTCAAAGAACCCGTTTCGGCTTACACAGCATCCGCCTGCTCCATCAACAGCGCGGCGCTTGCTCGTCAGTATCCCTGGCGGTTCCCCCCTGGAAGTGCGCCATTTCCCTCTGACTTGCGGTCGGCCCCCGTCATCGTGACACCTGTGGGGGTGCGCCGCTTGCCTACTCTCGGGTCGTCGTCTGGCTGTGTAGGTACTGGATCGAGTGCGATGTTCTCGTGAGGCTTCGCAGCTATCATACGCCTGCGCGCGCGCCTGAGTCAACCCTTCTTTTATCGAAAATTAACGATTAACCAGCCGCCTATGTCAAGCGCTCCACCGCATGTGGCAGCGCTATGGCATGAATTTTCATGGTGCGCTGGGCGCGGATGGTAATGATTTGCATGGCGTCGGTTTGCAGGTTTGAAGGTTCGCAAGTTGCAGGTTGCAGGTGCGCAAGTTTGAAGGTTCGCTGAAACTCAACACTCAACATTCAACACTCAAAACTGCTAATAACATCCCCACCAGTCCTGATTGCCGTCGTGCCAGGCTTTGGCGGTGGCGAAGATTTGCGCGCGGGCGTCGAAGATCGACTGGTCGCGGTAGGGGTTCCAGTCGCTGGCCCAGGTGGCGGCGTTGTACTGGAACAGGCCGTAGTTCTCGCCCGCGACGACCTCGGGCTGGCCCGACGACTCGCAGATCATCAGGTCCCACATGCGCTCAACTGGCTCGGTGTAGGGGTATTGCGCGCGGGCTTCGTCCATCCACTGGCGGAACTGCTCGAAATCGGTGGCGGGCGGCGCGGGCGCTTCGGGCGGGAGTGTGGCGGGCACAGGTGTGGGCAACTCGGGCGTGGGCTGGGCGGGGATTGGCGATGCTGCGGCGCTTTGCACGCGCGCGGCGACAACTGGCGCCGCCGGGGCGAGATTGATATTGGCGGTGGGGAGCGTGGCGCGCTCGGCTGGGGATTGCGCGCAGGCAACCAGCGCGCCGGCGAGGGCGACAAGCAGGAAATGCGTTCGCAGGTTGGCCTCCTTTGGCTAGGCGCGGCGGCCTGTGCTGTCGGCCAGCACGCGGCGGGCAACGGCGCGGCCCGAGAGCAGCACCAGCGGAATTCCGCCGCCGGGGTGCGTTCCCCCACCCACAAAATACAGCCGATCCAGGTCGCGCGCGCGCAGCGGCGGGCGCATAAATGCTGTAAAGGGCTGGTTCGAAGCGAGGCCGTAGATCGCGCCGCCCGCCGCATTATAGCGCGATTGCAGGTCGTCGGGGGTGATGATGCGCTCGTAGGCGATGCGCTCGTTCAGGTCGGGCAGGCCCATCTGTGAGAGCTTTTCCACCACAATGTCGCGGTACGGGCCGGCCTCATGTTCCCAGTTGGTGGCCGGGCTCAGCGCGGGCGCGTTCACCAGCACAAACAGGTTGCTATGGCCGGGCGGCGCGTGCTCGGGGTCGGCGGCGGAGGTGTTGCAGACGTAGATCGTTGGGTCGGGCGCGGGGATGTGGTGGTCGAAAATGGCCGCGAACTCGCCCGGGTAGTCGTCGCTGAAGAAAATATTGTGGTGCGCCAGCCGCGAGTAGATGCGGTCGACGCCCAACAGCAGAATAAAGCCGCTGCACGACGGCTCAAGCCGGCGCAGGCGGGCGGCGGTGCGCGTTTGGGTGGGCAGCAGGTGCGTGTAGGCGTAGCGTGGGTCGGCGTTCACCACCACGCGCGCGGCATCGATGCGCTCGCCATCGGCCAGCGCCACGCCACAGGCGGTGTTGTTGCGCAGCATAATGCGCTCGACGGGCGTGCTGGTGTGGATTTCGACGCCCATGCTGCGGGCCAGTTTTTCCAGCGCGCGCGCCAGCGTGTACATGCCGCCGCGCAGGTACCAGCCGCCCTCGGCAAACTCGACATAGGCGATCAGGTTAAAGGTTGCGGGCGCGCGGTAGGGCGATGAGCCGTTGTAGGTGGCGTAGCGGTTGAAGACCTGGCGCAGGTAGGGGTTGTGGAAAAAGCTGCGCACCGCCTGATCGACCGTGCGCAGCGGGTCGATTTTCCAGCTATCGCGGAAGAGCGCGGGCGTGATGAGCTCGCGCAGGCTGTCGAACGGCTCGGTGAGGAAGGGGCCGACAACCGCGCCGTAGATGCGCGAGGTGTAGGCCATAAAGCGCAGAAAGCCGTCCACGTCGCGCGGCTCCAGCGCGCCGATGGCGTTGAGCAGCAGCGGCATGGTCTGCCAGGCGTCGAAGCGCGTGCCGTCGGGCCAGGCGTAGCGGCAGGTCGGCTCGACCGGCACGAGGTCGAGTTCGTCTTCCAGGCGCGCGCCAGCAGTGGCGTAGAGGTCGCGCAGCACCCACGGCATGGTCAGCAGCGACGGCCCGGTGTCGAAGGTGTAGCCGTTTTCGGCCACAATATTGAGCTTGCCGCCCACGCGCTCGTTTTTCTCCAGCACAATCACGCGCTGGCCAGCGGCGGCGAGGTGAATGGCGGTAGCAAGCCCGCCCAGCCCGCCGCCAACGATGATGGTTGATTCTTTCACAGTTCTACTCACCGTGCTAGTCGCGGGCTAGTGCATGATCAGGAAAGCGGCGCGGAAATCAGGAAAGAACTTCCGCTTTTGAATAACCAAACCCTATTCCCCACTCCCTAATCCCTGCGCTGAAAGCGCACTAGGGCTTCGGCGTGGGCGTGACGGGCGGCGGCGCCTGGCCGGTACTCAGCAGCGTGATCGCGCTGGCGAGCTGCGAGTCGGCGCAGGTGCTGGCGCCCTCGGCGGGCTTGCGGTCGCTCACGCAGGGCGCGGCGTCGGCCGGTGTTTCGCTATAAGGCACAAGATACTGTGGCGTGATGCCAATGCCATGAATTTCGTTCTTGTTGGGCGTGAGCCAGTGCGCAATGGTGATGCGCGCATTGCCGCCGTCGCTGAGCGTGTGAATGTTCTGCACCGAGCCTTTGCCGAAGGTTGTTTCGCCCATCAGGACGGTGTTGGGGCGGCGGTCGCGCAGCGCGCCGGCCACAATTTCGCTGGCGCTGGCCGAGCCAGTATTCACCAGCACCACGAGTGGCACGTCGAAGGCGCGCGTGGCGTTTGCGCTTCCGCTTGTGCGCAGTTCCAGCAAATCCTGGCCATTTTTATCTTCATACAGCGCAACGCCATCGTAAAAGTGGCCTAGCACGTCCTGGGCATTTTGCAGGAAGCCGCCCGGGTTGTTGCGCAGATCGAGGATGATGCCGCGTGGCTGTTTGGGCAGCAGCTCGCGCAGCGCGGCGTCGAACTCGGCGGTAGTGTTAGTTTTGAACTCGTTGATGTGAATGTAGGCGAGGTTTTGCGGTAAGAGCTGGCTGTCGACGCTGGGCACCACAATGTCGGCGCGGGTGAGCGTGACGTCGAACGGCGCGTTCTGGCTGCGCCGGATGCCAAGCCTGACGGTTGTGCCGGCGTCGCCGCGCAGCAGGGCGGTGACCTTCACGGCAGACTGGTTGACATCCAGTCCGGCGATCAGCGGCTCGATTGCGGTGCCATCGACGCTGACGATTTCGTCGTCCTGCTTCAGGCCAGCCTGCGCGGCGGGCGCGTTCACAAATGGCTTGTAGAGAAAAGCTTTGCCGTCGGTGATGCGCAGGTAGGTGCCAATGCCGCCAAGCTTGCCCTGCATGTGATCCTGCGTTTGCGCGGCCAGATCGGGCTCCTGGTAGACCGTGTAGCGGTCGCCCAGCGAATCGAGCATGCCGCGAATCGCGCCCTGAATCATTTTGGTGCGGTCGAGCGGGGCACGGTGATAGAACTCGCCTTCGACAAGGTTCCAGGTTTCCCAGAAGACATTGAACTGCGTGCGCAGCTCGGCGGGCGTGCTTTGGTTGGCGGCGCGGCCCGGCCCGAACAAGGCGGCAAAATCGCCGTCGTAGGGGATGCGCCCGCCGAGGAGGATGGCGCTGAACCAGCCGGCCAGAAAGCCGCCGCACAGCAGAATACCGGCGAAAATACCGCGCTGGATGATCAACAATGTGTGTGTGCGCATTCGCAGCCCCGGTGCTAGCGACACCAAGGGCTGTGGCGCGTGCCGGGGCCAGGTGTCGGCGTTATTCGAGATCGCCCATGTCGTAGAGGATGGCCGACGTAGCGGCCAGCGGCGCGGTTTCGGCGCGCAGTGTGCGCGGCCCGAGCGTCACGGGTATCATACCATACCGGCTGGCGGCTTCGAATTCCTGCTGGCTGAAACCGCCTTCTGGCCCGCTGAACAGCGCAACCGAGAAAGGCTGCGCGGGCGGAGTGGCGGGCACGCCATCGGCGGCGCGGCCAACCGTGGTGTGGAGAACATGGCGCAGGGACGGCACACCCGCGCCTTCCCAGAGCAGCAGAGCGGTGCCGCGCTTGGTGGCCTGGTCGCAGGCGGGCGGGAACAACACAGCCGGCGCGAGACGCGGGAGCTTGCCACGCCGCGATTGCTCGGCGGCCTCGCGAATAATGCGCCGCCAGCGCTCCTGCTTGTGCTCGCTCAGGGCGTCGGCGTCGGCGATAGTGCTGCGCTCGCAGATCAGGGGAACAAAGGCCGAAACGCCCAGCTCGGTTCCCTTCTGAAGCACCCACTCGAAGCGCTCGGGGCGCATCAGTGCGGCGTAAAGCGTGA
This sequence comes from Kouleothrix sp. 19917, assembly GCF_057073505.1. Classification (NCBI taxonomy): domain Bacteria; kingdom Bacillati; phylum Chloroflexota; class Chloroflexia; order Chloroflexales; family Roseiflexaceae; genus Kouleothrix; species Kouleothrix sp. 19917. The sequence goes on along the minus strand of NZ_CP097099.1, from coordinate 3,971,403 downwards.
TTTTAGTGCGCGGCTCGCCGCCGGCCAGTTCCTTGCGCTCGACGGTGCCAGCCACGCGCCCGCGCTCAATCGCGCTAAGCAGCACCGTGAACTGCCAGCCGCTGTTGTCGAGCAGCACCACGCGCTCGCCGGGGCGCAGCCGCAGCACGGTGCCAAGCTGGTGGGCCAGCTCCGTGTCGTCGATCTCGACCTCGCGGCCCGGCAGCGCGCCGGTTTCGACAAAGAAGCGGTAGGTATTACTGCTGATCGTTTGGCGCTGTGGGGCGCGCGAACGTTTTGGCATGCTGGTCCACTTTGCTGGCGGCTGGGCCGGGCGGGTTATTTGCGTTTTTTCTTGTTGGCTTTGCGCGACGACGCCGCCATTTTGCGCTTGTTTTTGCGGGCGGCGCTCGGGTTCTGCTTGGGCGCAGCGGCGGCAGGTTTCGCTTCGGGTTCGGGCCGCCAGGCTGGCGGCAGCATGGCGCGCATTTCGGCTTTTTTCGCATCCCAGCGCCGCCGCGAGCGATGCACCAGCGGGTCGTGCTTGTCGACGGGCTGGCCGAGCTCCTTGAGCGCGGTTCCCCAGTCGCCAGATAGCGTTTCGTCGATCAGGTCGCGCTCAAAGGCGTGGCGAATAACCGGCAGTGCCTCAACCGCCTTGAGCTCAAGCAGGTCGCCCATGATCATGCCATTGAGCTCAGGATAGTCGCCCTTCTGCTGGGCGAGCGTATCGCTTATGATCTGCACAACGTCGCCACGCAGCTCGGGGTGGTGTTCGACAAACTTTGGCAGCATATCCGATGCATTGGCGCGGCCATATATCCAGCGCGTTGGGTCTTGAATATAGGCGCGCAAGGGCGCGAGCGCAGCCGCGCCAATAGCCACGAGAACCGCGCTCAGGCGCTCGCCGAAGATGTCGGTATCGACATCGAACAGCGGCACCAGCTCGTCCACGTGCGCGCTGGCGTCGAGCTTGGCGAGCGCGTCGAGCGCGTGTACTGGCGCCCACACCTCGGTGCTGTCGCTCTGGCCGGTGTTGAGCGCGCGGTCGCGGGCCATGCGCACCAGATCGGGCACGTGTTCCTGCGTGATTTCCAACCCAGCCAGCTTGTCGCCGCTGCCCTCACGCGGGTCGCCCAGCTTCAGCAGCTGGTCGAGCGGCGCGGGATAAGGCGCGTCGGTGCTGGCGAGGGCAGCGCGAACGTGCGCGGCCACCGGGTCGTGCAGGTCGCTGCCGTCGCCGCCCCAGCCATACGCTTCGTTGAGATCGTTTGGCGTCTCTGTCATGCTTCTTTCCCATACACCAGCGCCACCCAGTCGCCGTCCTGCTGGCGCTGGCGCGCTGCCAGGCCCGCTGCGGCGAATGCGGCCGCCACTTCGGCCTCGCGCTCGGCGATGATGCCCGAGGCAATCAGCGTGCCGCCAGGCAGCAGCGCGCCGGCCATGTCGGGCGCGAGCGCGGCCAGCACGCGCGCAATGATGTTGGCGACGATCACGTCGAACAGCGGCTGATCGGCGGGCGTAGCAGGGATGGCGGTCGCTTCGGTGGCATTCGGGTAGAGCCAGTGGCCCATCTGCACGCCCGCGCCCAGGCTGCCTTCGGCGGCGCGCACGAGTGCCGCCACCTCGTTGCGATCCACATTTTCCTGCGTGGCCGTCACGGCAATCGGGTCGGTGTCGAGCGCAAGCACCTGCGCGCCCAGGCGCGCGGCGGCAATGGCGAGAATGCCCGAGCCGCAGCCCAGGTCGAGCACCTGCATGTCAGATTTGACATAATCCTCGACAAAGCCGACGCAAAGCTGGGTGGTGGGATGCAGGCCGGTGCCGAAAGCCATGCCCGGGTCGAGCTTCAGCACAATATCGCCGTCCTGCGGCTCGTACTCCAGCCACGAGGGCACGATTACGGTGCGTCGGCCAATGCGCTGGACTTTGTAGTGCTGCTTCCAGGCGTTAGCCCAGTCTTCTTCTTCCAGCGAGCGCACCGTCAGCGGGCCAACTGCGCGCATCTGCCCGAAATGCCAGAGCGCCTGCTCAACGCGCTGGCGGGTTTCTTCGGCCTGCGCGTCGAGCGGGATGTAGGTGCGCATCGTCACCGGGCGGCTGGTGTCGAAGGTGTAGTCCGGCCCGTCCGCGCCCGTAATGATCGGCTGGTCGATGACGACGCCGCCGTTGTAGCCATAGTGCGCGAGCAGCTCGCTGATCGACTCGACCGCTTCGGGCTCGACGTCGACGGAAAGTTCTAGCCAGGTCATAGCATTTACGATTTACGATTTTGGATTTACGAGCTTTGTTTCAGCGTACATCCAAAATCGTAAACCGGTCCAATCACTTTCTACGTAGCGATGTACGAGGCGGCAAATGCCTTATCAATCGTAAATCGCAAATCCAAAATCGTAAATATTATTTGGTTTTCCACCGTGTGCCTTGCGGGCCGTCCTCAAGCGTGATGTCGAGGTCGCTCAGGCGCGTGCGCACCATGTCGGCCAGGGCGAACTGCTTGGCTTTGCGCAATTCGGCGCGCAGCTCGATCAGCAGCTCGATGAAGGGCGCGGCTTCTTGCGCGCTGGCCGTGGGCGCGGCAATCGACAGGCCGAGCACGCCGGTCAGCTCGCGCAGGGTGGCCTGTGCCTCGGCAAAGGGCGTGCCGCCCACACCCGCATCGCGGGCAGTGTTGATTGCGCGCACCAGCTCGAACAGCGCGGCCAGCGCGCCCGAGGTGTTGAAGTCGTCGTCCATCGACTCGGTGAAGCGGTCGCGGGCGCTGCTGGCGATGCCGTTCAGCTGCTCGGCCAGCGGGCCGCTGCTGGTGCTGCCGTGCGCTGGCTCGAACGCGCCGCGCAGACGCGCCAGCTTGCGCTCCTGGTCGGCCACGATCTCGCTGCCATACAGCAGCGGGCTGCGGTAGTAGCTCGAAAGCACAATCAGGCGCAGCACGTCGGCGTCGTGCTCGCTCAGGAACTGGCGGATCGTCACGACATTGCCGAGCGACTTCGACATTTTTTCGATCTTGATGCTGCCATCTTCGGCGCGCGTGTGGATCTGGAGCATGCCGTTATGCACCCAGAAGCGCGCAAAGGGGTGGCCGGTCAGGCTTTCGGTTTGGGCGATCTCGTTTTCGTGGTGCGGAAACACCAGGTCGTTGCCGCCGCCGTGGATGTCGATCTGCTCGCCCAGATGCTTGAGGTTCATGGCCGAGCACTCGATGTGCCAGCCGGGGCGGCCTTCGCTCCACGGGCTGGGCCAGGAAGGCTCGCCGGGCTTGGCGGCTTTCCACAGCGCAAAGTCGGCCGGGTGCTTCTTGCGCTCATCGACCTCGAAGCGTGTGCCCGAAAGCATGTCTTGCAGGTTGCGGCCCGAAAGCTTGCCGTAGTCGGGATCGGATGGCACGCTGAAGTAAACATCGCCGCCGGCCTCGTAGGCGTGGTCGCTTTCGATCAGGCCGGCAATAAAGCGAATGATTTCGCCCATGGTTTCGGTGGCACGCGGATACTCCTGCGCGGGCTGGACATTCAGCGCCTTCAGGTCATCCATGAACTCGGTCACATACGACTCGGCCAGCTCTTTCGGGTCGCGGCCAAGCTGGTTGGCGCGGTTGATGATTTTGTCGTCCACGTCGGTGAAGTTGACGACATGGCGCACCTCGAAGGTGCGATATTCGAGGTAGCGGCGGATGATGTCGAACACCAGCGCCGACATGGCGTGGCCGATGTGGGCCTGATCGTAGACGGTGACGCCGCAGACATACATTTTCACCACGCCCGGCTCGATGGTTTCGAGCGGCTCTTTGCTGCGGCTCAGGGTGTTATACATGCTGATGGTCATGTGCTCGGTCCTTCAAATATTTCGGCGGCACCGGCGCGCGCCGGCTTACCCGATCAAACGCGCGGGCCGGCTGGTTTTCGGGCAGCGGTGCTAGATGCCTGCGCCCAGCGTGAACTCGTCGTCGGCGGGGCCGTTCTCGCCCAGGGTGGCCCAGAGGCCGGCAGGCAGCGCATCGAAGGCCAGGTGGTGCTCCATGTGGTGCTGGTTGTTCGCGACCTCGACCTCGGTCATGCGCTCTTCCAGCTCCAGCACTTTCATGCGCAGGCCGCGCAGCATCTGGCCCTCGGGGTCGGGCAGATCCTCGACGCGCCGCGCCGCGCCGGTGTGCGGGTCGCGCGTGGCGACAATGCGCGCCGGCACGCCCACGGCAGTGGAGTGCGGCGGAACATCTTTCACCACCACTGCGCCGCCGCCAATGCGCGAGCCTTCGCCCAGCGTAATCGCGCCCAGCACAATCGCGCCCACGCCCACGGTGACGTTATTTTCCAGCGAGGGGTGGCGCTTGCCGCGCTGCTTGCCGGTGCCGCCAAGCGTGACGCCCTGGTAGAGCGTGACGTTGTCGCCGATCTCGCAGGTTTCGCCCACCACCACGCCCATGCCGTGGTCGATAAAGAAGCCCTTGCCGACGGTCGCGCCGGGGTGAATTTCAATGCCGGTGAAAAAGCGCCCGATCTGCGAGATCAGGCGGGGGAGGAAGGGAACGCGCCGCAGCCAGAGCGCGTGGGCCACGCGGTGCAGGGTGATCGCATGCAGGCCGGGATACAGCAGCACCTCGGCAATATTCCGCGCGGCCGGGTCGTTCCGAAAAATCGCCTGCACATCGGCGCGCAGGGCCTGCAGTTGCTCGGAGAAAGACATGGAAAAACCTCCCGTGACAGTCGGTGCCGGTACGTGCAAAGGGTGGTACAGCGATCAGGGACGCCATCGGGATGATGACGCCCCTAACGACAGACGCAGACCACCGCCTTGCCCCCGCGGCGCCGAGGTGGCAGGGAGGTTTGAGCGGCGAAGAGGTGAGTTGAGCGCTTATGCTTTGGCAGGTGTTGTGTCACTGCTGCTCTTGGTTTCGCTTGCCGGCGCGGGCTTGGCGGCCGCGCCATTCGCTGAGCTGTCGGTCTTGGTGTCGGCTTTTGTGTCGGCTTTGGTATCGGCCTTGGTGTCGCTTTTGGTTTCCGATTTGGCGGAATCGTCGGCTGCGACGCTGGCACTGCTCGACTTCCGGCTGTCGGTAATATACCAGCCCGAACCCTTGAACACAATGCCCACCGGCTGAAACACGCGCCGAATCGGCCCCGCGCACGATGGGCATGTTCGCAGTGGGTCATCTTTGAACGACTGCACTTGCTCGAACTGTGCCCCGCATGAATCGCAGGCGTAGACGTAGGTAGGCATACCCTTGAGATCCTCCTGAAACCTGGTGTTGTAAACCTTGCGCTATTTTACACGATCCGGGTGCGCGAATCAAACCGCCGCGAGTTGGAGTTTTGTTAGAGATCGGTCAGCTTTTGGATCACTGATCTTTATGTTTGGATCACATTTCGTGTGTACAATCAGCGTGGTACATACCAAGTGGCCGGGGGTGCGCATGCCCCGTCGTTGCATGCGCTGCATCCGCTCTTGCTGACGGCCGCGTTTCGGCACGGCAAGGAGAACCGAGCGCTATGACACTTTCTGCACCGCTGTATATCATGGGCGATATTCACGGCCAGTTTGAAAAGCTGACCACGTTGCTACGCGACGCCCGGCTGGTGGACGATGAGCTGAGCTGGATGGGCGGCGCGGCGCGGCTGTGGTTTATTGGCGATTTCTTCGACCGTGGGCCGGGCGCGATTGAGACGGTAGACATGGTGATGCGCCTGCAGGCCGAAGCCGCCGACGCGGGCGGGCAGGTCGAGGCGCTGCTGGGCAACCACGAGCCGCTGATCCTGGCGGCCAAGCGCTTTGGCGAAACGCGAACCGCGCGCAGCGGCACCTTTTTGTGGTCGTGGCGGCGCAACGGCGGCGACGACAACGACCTGGCGCGGCTGACCTCCAGGCATATCGAGTGGCTTAGCAGCCTGCCCGCCATGGCAGTAGTCGATGAGTACCTGCTGATTCACGCCGATTCCTCCTTCTACACCAGCTACGGCGCAACCATCGACCAGGTGAATCGCGCGCTGCGCACCCTGCTGCACACCGACGACCCACCCGCCTGGGATCACCTGCTCGACCAGTTTAGCGGGCGCAAAGAGTTCCTTGACGACGACCCCGACGGCCCGCTGCGCGCCGCGCAGATGCTGCTCGATTTTGGCGGGCAGCAGATCATCCACGGCCACACGCCGATCAGCTCGGTGCGGCGCTGCCTGCCAGAAGAAGTGCTTGGGCCGATGATTTATGCAAATGGCGTCTGCGTCAATGTTGATGGTGGGATGTACCTCGACGGCCCTGGATTCCTCTATCGCCCCGCCGACGGCTGGGTGCTGCACGGCCCGCCCCCACCGGCTGAGCCGCTCGAGGCGCTCGACGACATGGTGGTGAGCGCCGAAGACGAGCCGCTGGCTTGACGCACTTGGTATACTGAGCGCAACCCCACCGCGTATCCATTCGAGCGCCCTGGCGCTCGCCAGAGCGTCATCGTTCAATGGCTGCTGATTCCCACGAGCCGGCCGGCGCGCCTGGCGCGTTTGATGCGATCTACGAAGACGGCGTGCTCAAGCCGCTGGCCCCGCTGAGCCTGGAGCCAGGCGCGCATGTGCGCGTGCAGCTGGTGCCGAATGGCGCTGAGGCTGCGGCAGGATCTGTTCCTCTCCCCACTCCCCGCCCACTTGATCAGCCGCTGGTCGCGGGCGTATTATCCGCCTTTACCCGCCAGGATGCCCTGCTGCTCGTGTTTGGCCTGGCCGTTTACGCCCTCACCCGCTTCGTTGGCATTGCTCGCTTCCCAATCTACTTCTTCTCCGACGAAGCCGTAAACCCGCTGCTGGCCCAGCAACTGCTGCGCAACGGCCTGCGCGACGCGACTGGCACCTGGCTGCCGCCCTACTTCAAAAACGACGACCGCTGGACGCTGAGCCTGAGCGTGTATGCGCAGCTGATCGGCGTGGCGCTGTTCGGCAAATCGGTGCTGGTGACGCGCGGAATCTCGGCGCTGATCAGCATGCTCTGCCCGCTGGCGGTGGCGCTGGCGCTCAAGCTGGTGTTCAAGGCGCGCACGTGGTGGCTGGGCGCGCTGGTGGTGGCCGCGCTGCCGGCCTGGTTTCTCCATGCGCGCACTGGCTTCGAAACGGTGCTGGCGGTGTCGTTCTTTGCGTGCTTTTTGTGCGCCTACCTGCTGTATCGCTGCGTCTCGCCGGGCTGGCTGCCGCTGGCGCTCCTGTGTGGCGCGGCAACCTTCTATAGCTATGCCAACGGCCAGGGCATGATGCTGGCGGTCGGCATTCTGCTGCTCCTTTCCGACCTGCGCTACCATTTTCGGCAAAGCTGGCGCACGCTTGTCACGGCGGCGCTGCTGGTGCTGCTGCTGGCCACGCCATATCTGCGCTTTCGTTTGCTGCACCCCGAGGCAGTCGCCTATCACCTGCAAACCCTCGATTCCTACTGGCTGAAACCATTTCCGCTCAGCCAGAAGCTGCTGCTGCTCGGCCAAACATATCTTCAGGGAATCAGCCCGCTGTACTGGTTCCTGCCGAACACCACCGACCTGGTGCGCCACCAGATGAAGGGCATAGGCCACCTTTCGGTGCTGGCGCTGCCGTTTGTGCTGATCGGGTTGATTGTGTGCCTGCGGCGCTGGCGTGGGCCGGAATACCGCGCGGTGCTGGCCGCACTGCTGGCCGCGCCCTTTTCGGCCTCGCTGGTGGCGATTCTCATTCCGCGCGTGCTGTTTATGATTGTGCCGGCGGCGCTGCTGATCGGGCTGGGCTTCGAGCAGATTTCGGTGTGGCTGCGCGCGCCGCGCCGGCAGCGCTGGTTTGCGCTTGGCAGTGGCGCGGCGCTGTGCGTGCTGTGCGCGGTGATGCTGCGCGCGGCGCTGGCCGACGGGCCGACGTGGTACCCCGACTATGGGCTGTATGGCATGCAGTATGGTGCCGAGCAGGCGTTTGGCGCGATTACGAATGAGCTGGCGGTGAATCCAGACATGCACATCGTTATTTCGCCCAACTGGGCCAACAACACCACCGCACTCATGAACTTCTTTGTGCCCGAGGTGCTGCGCCCGCGCCTGGCCCTGCGCGACATCAACTACTACCTGGCGAAGCGGCGCGAACTCGACCCGAATGCGCTGTATGTCTGGCCGCCGAACGAGCAAAAGCAGGCCGTGGAAAGCGGTAAATTCGTGTTCGAGCCGCAGCAGGTGCTGCCCTACCCCGACGGCACGCCGGGCTTTTATTTCGAGCGCATGCGCTACAGCGACCGGGCCGACGATATTTTTACCGCTGAGGCAGCCGCCCGCCTGACGCTGCAAGAGCAGACGATTGAGCTGGATGGCCAGCAGGTGAATGTGCGCTTTTCTGCCATTGACATTGGGCAGATTGCCGACCTGTTCGATGGCCGCGCCCAAACGCTGATACGCGGGCGCGAGGCCAACCCGCTGATTGTCGAGCTGCGCTTCCCCGCGCCGCGCCAGCTTAGCGGCTTTACGCTGCGCACCGCCAACATGCACCTGGGCCTGAAAGTGGTGGCGACTGGCCCGAATGCTGCGCCGCCCAAAACCTATACTGAGACTTACCCCACCATCACTGATGATACGGTGACGGAGTTCCGCTTCCCTGATGGCGCGCAGACTGTGAGCCAGCTGCGGCTGGAGTTTAGCGAATTGCAGCCCACCGAAGATGTGCATATTCACCTGCGCGAGCTGACGCTGCGCTAGGGGTACAAGCACTGCCGAAGGCCAATTTATTGAGCTACCGAGTTTCGTTTCTCGCTCTGCGCCCTCAGTGCTCTGGAAAGAAAGTTCTTTTCTACAACAGGCAAGCTTCCAGGAAGCTTATCTGGTTATCAGATTGAAGCAAAACTGGCTTGAGCTTCCTGGAAGCTGAGTACAGGGAAATTTATTTTCCAGAATACTCAGCGCTCTCTGTGGCTCATTCTTGGGTACCACTTGCCATTTTCAGCAAGGTCGAAGTTTCTGCTCGCGCCCAGGCGATTGCGCGGGCGCGTAAGGCCGGCATGGCCCGCGAGGGCTGTGGCGCAGGGTCATTGTAAAACGATTATCACTAGCCACAAAGGCACGAAGAGCCTTCTCTCCGTGCCTTCGTGTCTTCGTGGTTTCGATTGGCGCGCTAGCCGTTCTTGCGCGCAAACTCGCCCATGAACGCGGCCAGCGCCTGGCAGCCTTCGGGCGTCATGGCATTGTAGATTGAGGCGCGAATGCCGCCCACCGAGCGGTGGCCCGCCAGCCCGACCATATTCGCCGCAACCGACTCGGCCACGAACTGCTTCTCCAGCGCCTCGCTGGGCAGGCGGAAAGTGACGTTCATGCGTGAGCGGTCGGCGGGGGCGGCGTGGCCACGGTAGAAGCCATTGCTGCCGTCAATCGCCCCGTAGATGAGCGCGGCCTTCTGCTCATTGCGCGCGGCCATGCCTTCCACGCCGCCATTCTCTTCGATCCACTCCAGCACGAGGTTCAGCATATACACGCCAAACACCGGCGGCGTGTTGTAGAGCGAATTGTTCTTGGCGTGCGTGCTGTAGCGCAGCATCGTCGGCGGGGTTTTCGCGGCCGTGTCGAGCCAGCTTTGCCGGATGAGCACCACCGTCACGCCCGAGGGGCCGAGGTTCTTTTGCGCGCCCGCGTAGATCAGCGCGAATTTGCTGGCGTCGATCGGGCGCGACAGGATGTCGCTGCTCATGTCGGCCACCAGCGGGCGCGCGCCAAGGTCGGGGAAGCTCGGGAACTGCACGCCCTGGATCGTCTCGTTCGAGGTGATGTGCACATAGGCCGCGTCGTCGCTGAGCGTGATTTCGTCGGCGCGCGGGTTGCGCGAGTAGTTGCTGTCTTTGGTGCTGGCGGCGATGTTGGCGCGGCCAAACTTGCTGGCTTCTTCCTGCGCCTTTTCGCCCCACGCGCCAGTGACGATGTAGTCGGCTGCGCCGCCGGGCGGCAGGAAGTTCATGGGCAGCATGGCGAACTGCGTGCTCGCGCCGCCCTGCACAAACAGCACCCGGTAGTCGTCGCCCACGCCAATCAGCCGCTTGAAGGCGGCTTCGGCGCCGCTGTTGATCGCTTCAAATTCCCTGGAGCGGTGGCTCATTTCCATGATCGACATGCCGCGCCCCTGGTAGTCGAGCAGCTCGGCGCGGGCGCGCTCAAGCACGGGCTGCGGCAAAATGGCCGGGCCGGCGTTGAAGTTAAAAACAGACATCGGCAGAACCTCCTGGTAGAGCGCGACACAGCGGCCGCGCGGATGCGCGATTGCAGCGCCCGCGAGTATAGCACATCCCTGGCGTGTTTCTAGCGCAGCTTTTCGAAATACCAGAACCATGTCAACGTTGGAATGGGAACGTGATCTATCCACAGATTACGCAGATTACACAGATATGGGAGCTATAATCTGCGCAATCTGTGTAATCTGTGGATGAATGATGGCATGGCTCTGGCGAAAATGGATTCTGGTTGCTGAATGATGACGACCACAGATGGCCGACCACCTGCGCGAAAGCGCGCTAGCGCCCGTCGGGGTCGAATGCCTGGCGCAGGCCGTCGCCAAGAAAGGAGAATGCCAGCACCAGCAGCGCCAGCGTGGCAGCGGGGGCCAGCACCAGCAGGGCATTTTGCGAAATCTGCGGCGTGGCTTCGACGATCATCTTGCCGATGCTGGTGGCGGGCGACTGAATGCCGAGCCCAAGCAGACTGAGCGTCGCTTCGCCCACAATCGCGCTCACGACATCGAGCGTGGCGGCGGTGATGACCAGACCAGCGACATTCGGCAGCAGATGGTAGCGCAGAACGCCCAGCTCGCTCTGGCCCATGGCGCGCGCCGCCAGCACGAAATCGCGCTCGCGCAGGCTGAGCGTCTGGCCGCGCACATAGCGCGCCATCAGCGGCCAGCTCACCAGGCTGATCGAGGCGGCCACCAGCACCAGCCGCGCCGTGCCACCGTAGTGGTCGGTCACCCACTGGCCGAACACAGCCGCCACCAGAATGGCAAGCAGCAGGCCGGGAAAGGCGAACAGCAGGTCGGCCAGGCGCGAAATCACCAGATCGACCCAGCCGCCGAAGTAGCCGGCCAGCAGGCCAAGTATGCCGCCAACGGTGATGTTGATTGCTTCAACCACGCCCGCCACCAGCAGCGACACACGCAGGCCGGCCATCAGGCGCGCCAGCGTGTCGTGGCCCAGGCGGTCGGTGCCGAGTGGGTGCGCCAGCGAGGGCGCGGCGTTGATATGGCCGAAGTCGGTGAGCGCCGGGGAGATTGGGTAGAGGAGTGGGCCGAGCAGCGCGGTTGCAACCAGCAGAATGACGACAATCAGGCTGGCGAAGCCGGTGCGGCTGCGCCGCAGCCGCCGCCAGAAGCTTTGCGGGCGGCGCATGTCGGCCAGGCCGGGCAGTTCCCACCAGCGCGGGGCGCGCCTGCGCTTGCTGGTATGTGGTTGCGGCCGGGTCGCACGCATCAGCGCGCCTGGTGTGCGCCGGTTCCGGCAACAATTACGGCGAACGTCATCATGTCACAAACCCCTTTGTCTCGCTGCGCCCGCTTAGCCTTCGGAAAGCTGAATGCGCGGATCGAACACGTGGTACAGCATGTCGCTGAGCAGGTTCATTACGACCACGGCGATGCCAAGAATGATGGTAGTGCCCTGGATCACCGGGTAGTCGCGCCGACCGACCGCTTCGACGGCGATGCGGCCCATGCCCGGGATGTTGAACAGCACTTCGACCACAAACGCGCCAGTGACCAGAAAGGCCGCCGCTGGCCCAACGAATGTGATGAGCGGGAGCACGGCGTTACGCAGCACATGGCGGTTGAACACCAGAAAGGCGGGCAACCCCTTGGCGCGTGCGGTGCGCACATAATCTTCGCGCAGCACCTCCAGCATCGAAGCGCGCGTGAGCTGGATGATATAGCCGACGTTCGCGGCGGCCAGCACCAGCACGGGCAGAACGACGTGTTCGGGCCGGCCCCAGCCCGCCTGCGGCAGGTTTGGCAGCCCGGCGCGGTAGGCTGCCAGGTTGATCGACCAGATCACCGGGATGAGCACAAAGCTCGGCACCGAGTAGAGCACCAGCGCCGCACCAACGATGCCCCGGTCGGCCAGGGTGTGCTGCCGCAGCGCCGCCAGCATGCCCAGCGGCACGCCCACAACAATGCTCAAGATCAGCGCCAGCCCGCCCACCATCAGCGAGATGCCCACGCCCTGGCGCAGCAGCGCGCTCACGGGCCGGCCTTCGTACTGGAACGACAGGCCGAAATCGCCGCGCAGCAGGCCCATGACATAGTTGCCATACTGCGCCAGCAGTGGCTGATCAAGGCCGTACAGGTGCTCCAGGCGCGCATAGGTGGCCGGGTCGCGGCGCGCGCCCATCAGCACCAGAATTGGGTCGCCGGGCGCGAGATGGCCGATCAGAAACGTCAGAAACGTCAGGCTGAACAGCACAAACACAAGGCTTACCGCGCGGCGGGCAAAAAAACGAACCATAACAGTGTGCACCTGCGAACGGGAAGGCTGCGCCGCACACGCGCCTTCCTACCCACAAGCGGCTACTTCAATTTAAGCTGCGACCAGTCGGGCACGATCAGGCCCTGCGGCGTGAGCACCATGCCCTCGACGCGCGGGCGCACCAGGATGTTGAGCTTGGGGTAGAACAGCGGAATCCAGGCGACTTTGTCGATCGCGATCTGCTCGGCCTGGTTGTAGAGCTGGAGCCGCTGCTCGATCTGTGCGCGGTCGCCCATGGTGTCGGCTTCTTCGGTCAGCTGGTCGAACTGCGGGTCGGAGAAGTGGCCGTTGTTGTTTGGGTTGCCGGTGTGGAGCAGCTGCGACAGGAAATTCTGCGGGTCGGGGTAGTCGGCCCCCCAGACGCTGTAGTAGAACTGCAAGCCCTCGGTTGGCGTGTAGTAGGTGGTGTCGAGGTTCTTGCTGAAGGTGGCCAGCTCAAACGACTGGAGCTTGACCTTCAGGCCCAGGTTTTGCTCCCACATGCTTTGCAGCGCCTGCACCACGGTTTCGTTGTCGCCTTCCTGGCCATAGGCGAGCGTAATTTCAGGGAAGCCCTGTCCGTTGGCGAAGCCGGCGGTCGCAAGCGCAGCCTTGGCATCGTCGGGGCTGTAGGCCAGCGGCTTGATCGGCAGTTGCGTGCCAACCAAACCCGTGGGCAGGATGCGGTCGGCCGGCACAACGCTGCCGACAAGCACCTGGTTGGCGAGTGTGGCTTTGTCGGTGGCCAGCGCAAAGGCGCGGCGCACGTCGGGGTTGTCGAAGGGCGGCTTTTCGGTGTTAAAGCCAATGTAGCGGGTGGTGAGCTGCGCGGCCGATTTGAAATCGGGCAGGCTCTGAACGTCGGGGATGTGCGCGGCTGGCACCGGGTTCTGCCCGCTGCCCTGAATATCAAGCTCGCCGGTCTGGTAGAGCTGGTAGGCCGTCTCGCTGTCTTTGGTGAAGGGCATCAGAATCTTCGGGACGCCGGGCGTGCCCTGCCAGTAGTTCGGGTTTGCTGCCAGCTCAATCGACTGGCCGCGCTTCCATTCCTTCACCATGTATGGGCCAGTGCCATAGGTTTGGTCAGGCCAGTTTGCGCCGCTTTCCACCAGCTTTTGCTGCACCACAAACGTGTCGGAGTAGGTTAGCAGCGCCAGGAAGTATGCGATCGGCGCATCGAGCGTGATCTCAAGCGTTTTGTCGTCAATCGCCTTGATGCCGCTGGCGGTTTCGGCCTTGCCGTCGATCACATTCTGCGCGCCAACAATATGCCCGAAGTGCGCCGACGCGCCAAACGCGCCAATTTCGGGCGAAAGCGCGCGGTTGAACGAGTAGACAAAGTCGTTCGCGGTGACGGGCGAGCCGTCGCCGAATTTCAGGCCCTCGCGGATGGTGAAGGTGTAGATTTTGCCTTCGCCGCTCACCGACCACTTCTCAGCGCCGTCGGGCACCACTTCGAGGTTTTGGTCGAGCCGCACCAGGCCGGCGTAAATGAGCGAAATAACGGTGTTGTTGGGCGCATCGCCGGGCTTGGCCGGGTCGAGCGTGGTCAGGTCGCTCAGGCCCTCGACCGGCCAGCGCAGGGTGTCGGCTGGGGCGTTGCCGGCTGGCTCGCTGGCCACGGTTGGCACGCTCGACATGTCGGCAGTTGGCAGGGCATCTGATGCGGCGGTGGGCTGCGCGCCGGCCGCCGTGGGCTGCTCGGTTGCGCCGCCCTGGCCGCAGGCTGCCATGAGCAGCGCAGCCAGCACAATAAGAACCCCAAAGGCTGGGAACATCCGCGCGCGCATACACAAGCCTTTCTGCGACCGCCGGTCGCCCGATTCTGGTTTGGCGCTGACGTCAATTGGTGGTGAGGTGCGCAAGGGAGTGTAAAGCCATAGGCATGGGCTTGTCAAGGCGTGGGGCTCCGCCTTTTGGCCGATTTCGCGGCCCGCGCTGTGGTGCGCGCCCACTCGCCCGGCGCTGCGTGGTACAATACGCGCTCGGAACATTGCCCAGGAGAAAGTCTCATAATCGTATGCCCTCAGAGATTCGGATCATCCCGGTGCGCGGCATAGGCGAAGTGCGCCCCGGCGACGATGTCGCGGCGCTTGTTCTCGCGGCGCTGGCGCACGAACAGCAGCCCCTGGCCGACCACGACGTGCTGGTTGTTACCCAAAAAATCATCTCCAAAGCCGAAGATCGCATTGTCGACCCGCAGGACGTTGAGCCTTCGCACATGGCGCGCATGGCCGCCGCGCAGGGCCATAAAGACGCGAACTACTACGAGGTGGTGCTGCGCGAAAGCCGCCGCATCGTCAAGATGGATCGCGGCGTGCTGGTGACGGAAACGCACCACGGCCTGATCTGCGCCAACTCGGGCGTCGATGAATCGAATGTGGCGGGCGGGCGCACCGTGACGCTCTTGCCGGTCGATTCGGATGCGTCGGCGCGGGCCTTGCGCGCGGCTATTCGCGAGCGCGCCGGCGTGGACGTGGCGGTGATCATTTCCGACACGTTTGGCCGGCCCTGGCGCGAAGGACAGGTGAATGTGGCGATCGGCGTGGCCGGCATCGCGCCGCTGGCCGATTACGCCAACCAGCCCGACGCCTATGGCTATGTGATGCACGCCAGCAACATCGCCGTCGCCGACGAGCTGGCCTCGGCGGCTGAGCTGGTGATGGGCAAAGTCGACGCGGTGCCGGTGGCGATTGTGCGCGGCTACCCGTATGTGCCGGCCGAAGCCAGCGCGCAGCAGCTCATCCGCGCGCCCGAAAAGGATCTCTTTCGATGATGGCCGACGACCAACAACTGACGATCGACGACCGACGACCGATGTCAGGCGACCCTTCGTCCTCGGTCGTTCGTCTTTCGTCGGATGGGCGTACAGACCTGACTTTGCAGGAAATCATTCGCGGTCGCCGCTCAGTGCGCCAGTACCAGGAACGCCCGGTGCCGCGCGAGCTGCTTGAGCAGGTGCTGGAAGCTGCCCGCTGGGCGCCTTCGCCGCACGGCCGCCAGCCCTGGCGCTTTGCGGTGCTGACGCAGCCCGCGCCCAAGCAGCGCCTAGCCGATTCGATGGGCGCGGAATGGCGGCGGCAGCTGGCGATGGACGGGCAGGACGCGGCGGTGATCGAGCTGCGGCGGCGCAAGTCGCACGAGCGCATTCTGCGCGCGCCAGCTATCATTATTCCCTGCCTGTATCTGGCTGACCTCGACAAATACCCCGACGCCGAGCGCGACGCCGCCGAGACGACCATGGCCGTGCAGAGCCTGGGCTGCGCCGTGCAGAACATGCTGCTCATGGCCTATGGCCTGGGCCTCGACGGCGGCTGGATGTGCGCGCCGCTGTTCTGCCCCGACGTGGTCGCGGCGGCGCTTGGGCTTGCGCCCGGCCTCACGCCGCACGCGCTGATCACGCTGGGCTACGCCGCCGCCGACCCGGTGCGCCGGCCGCGCCGCCCGCTCGACGAGCTGATTGTGCATTTTGAGTAGGTGGCTGGCCGCACAAGGAGAAAGCATGAACCATCACGATGGGCTTGAGTTTGGCCCGATCCGCGAGGACGAAGTCGAGACGACCAACGCCCTGCTTGAGCAGGCGCTGACCTTCCCGATTGGCGATATGGGCCAGTGGCTCGCCACGCTCGGCCACGAGAACGTGCGCGTGGTGCGCAGGAATGGCCGCGTGGTCGCGGGCATGGGCATTATTCCCATGGGCCACTATTTTGGCGGGCGCAGCGTGCCGGCTGGCGGCATCACGGCTGTGGGCGTCGCGCCCGACCAGCGCGGCAGCGGCGTGGGCCTGTTTATGCTCCAGCAGTCGCTGATCGAGCAGCAGCGCCAGGGCGCGCCAATCACCACGCTCTACCCGGCCACCACCAACTTCTATCGCCGCTCGGGCTTTGAGCGCGCCGCCCACCGCATTATCTACGAGGTGCCGCTCAGCGGGGTTGGCGTGCGCGACTACACACTCGACGCCGCGCCGGCCGCGCCCGAAGAATACGCGCTGATCAAGCAGATCTACGCCCAGAAGGCCGCGCAGTCGTCGGCGCTGATCGACCGGCCGGCGTTTTACTGGGACAACTTCCTCGAACCGAAGACCAAACGCTCGTACAAGTTCATTGTGCGGCGCGACGGCGTGCCCGAGGGCTACGTGGTCTTTATGCACGCCAGCTTTGGCGAACATTTGCAGGTGCGCGACTACGTGGCGCTCACACCGGCCGCCGGTCGCCGCATTCTGACGCTGCTGGCCGACCATCGCTCGATGCTGGAGACCATGCGCATCCCCGGCGGCGCAAACGATGGCCTGCTGTTCCTGATGCCCGAGCAGCGCCACAAGACGCACTGGTCGCTCGACCTGATGCTGCGCGTGCTCGACGTGGCGGGCGCGCTGACGGCGCGCGGCTATTCGCCCGGCGTGCAGGCCGAACTGCACCTCGACGTGGACGATGCCCTGCTGCCGAATAATCGCGGGCACTTCGTGCTGCGCGTGGCCGATGGGCGTGGAACCGTGGAAAAAGGCGGCAGCGGCACGCTCAAGCTCGACGCGCGGGCGCTGGCGGCCCTCTACACCGGCTACCTGACATCGCACGAACTGGTGGCGGCAGGTATGCTCCAAGCACCACCCGAGGCGCTGGCCGCCGCCGGGCTGGTATTCGCCGGCCCGCGCCCGTGGCTGCCTGATATGTTCTAGCGACGAAGGACGAAGGACGAAGGACGAATATCAAGTATAGCGTCCTGAGTGCGGCGCAGCCGCGTATCGAAGGGCGCGTGGCAAGATGAATAACGGCCGACGAAGGCACGATTTCACCGCGTCAGGGCATGATGTTTTTAAGTTGAATGTTGGCAGGTCACGGGTTGCAGGTTTGAAGGTTGAAGGTTACGGGTTCCGTGGTTCTGCGGTTCTTGGTTCTTGGTTCTTGGTTCTTGGTTCTTGGTTCTGTGGTTGCAGGTTGCAGGTTTGAAGGTTGCAGGTTACGGGTTCCGTGGTTCTGCGGTTCTTGGTTCTTGGTTCTCGGTTCCGTGGTTCTGCGGTTGCAGGTTGCAGGTTTGAATGTTGGCAGGTTGCATGTTGCCGGTTCTCGGTTCCGTGGTTCTTGGTTCTCGGTTCCGTGGTTCTGCGGTTGCAGGTTGCAGGTTTGAATGTTGGCAGGTTGCATGTTGCCGGTTCTCGGTTCCGTGGTTCTTGGTTCTCGGTTCCGTGGTTCTTGGTTCTTGGTTCTCCCAACGAACGAGGAGTTTTTCATGATCGTGACGCTTGCGGGCGGCGTGGGCGCGGCCCGATTTCTTGAAGGCGTGGTGCAGGTGGTGCCGCCCGAGCAGGTGACGGCAATCGTCAATACGGGCGACGACATTACGCTGCACGGCCTGTATATCTCGCCCGACGTCGATATTGTGACCTACACGCTGGCCGGGATTGTCGAGCCGGTGAACGGCTGGGGCATCGCCGGCGACAGCACCAACACCCTGGGCATGCTCAAGCAGCTTGGCGTTGACACATGGTTTCTGCTGGGCGACCGCGACCTGGGCGTGCACATCCGCCGCACCGAGCTAATGCGCGCCGGGCGCACGCTGGCTGAGATTTCGGATGAATTTCGGCGCGCGCTGGGCGTGGCCACGCAGGTCATCCCGATGTGCAACGAGCCAGTCAGCACGCATATCGACACCGACGCGGGCCTGATGCACTTCGAACACTTTCTGGTGCAGCGGCGCGCGCAGGATGCCGTGCGTGGCGTGCAGTTCGTTGGCGCAGATGTAGCGCAGCCCGCGCCGGGCGTGCTGGAAGCCATCCGCGACGCCGAGGCGATTCTGATCGCACCAAGCAACCCGATCGTCAGCGTCGGCACAATTCTGGCGGTGCCGGGTGTGCGCGCCGCAATCGAGGCAAGCGCCGCGCCGGTGGTGGCCGTCAGCCCGATTGTGGGCGGCGCAGCAATCAAGGGGCCGGCCGCACCCATGCTCACCGCGCTGGGCTACGAAGTCTCGGCGCGTGGCGTGGCGCAGTGCTACGCTGGCCTGATCGACGCGCTTGTGATTGATCAGGTCGACGCGGCGCTGGCCGACGATATTCGCGCAATGGGCATCGAGGTGGTGGTGACGGATACGATCATGCGTGGGCCGGCCGAGAAGCGCGCGCTGGCGCAGGCTGCCCTCGACGCGGCGCGCCAGGTCGCGGCTTAAGCGGGCGCGCTGGCCTCCGGTTCTGAACGATAGGCACCCATGCTCGCTGCAATTGTTCCGGTGAAAACGCTCCCGCAGGCCAAAGGTCGGTTGGCGCGTGTTCTGCACCCCGCCGAGCGCCGCGCGCTGGTGCAAACCATGCTTGGCGATGTGCTTCATGCCCTGCTGGCGACCAGCGGCATCGCCCGCGTGGGCGTGATCAGCGCCGACGCCGATGTGCTGGCGCAGGCGCGCGCGCTTGGCGCGGAGCCATTGCGCGACCAGGCCGCCGACCTGAATGCCGCGCTGGCGCAGGCCGCCCGCTACTACGCTGCCGAGGGCGCGCAGGGCGTGCTGGTGCTGCCAGCCGACGTTCCGCTGGCCACGCCTGCCGCGCTGGAGCAACTAATTTCGGCAGCGCCAGAGCAGGGCGCGGTGATTGTGCCTTCGCGCGATGGCGGCACGAATGCGCTGCTGGTGCGGCCGCCGCTGGCGCTGCCGTTCCGCTTTGGGCCGGGCAGCCTCGCGCAGCACGCGCGCGCCGCGCAGGAGCGTGGCCTGCCGTTCGTCGTGGCCGACATCGCTGGCGTGAATCTTGATGTCGATCATGCTGACGACCTGCTGCTGCTGGCCGAGCGCGAAGGCGCAACCGCCACGCAGCGCCTGCTGCGCGAACTGAGCGTCACCGAGCGCGTGATGTGTGTGTGAACGACGACCGACGACCGACCACGGGAAGATTCACCACAGAGGCAATGAGGGTTGAATGTTCGCAGGTTTGAAGGTTATAGGTTGCCGAGGGACGAAGGACGAATGACGAAGGACGAAGGACGAATGATTGCTGCTGGGAACTGCCAATAGCGCTGTTGGTGATCGTTGGTCTTGAAAAATCGGATTACCATCACATCAAGAGACAAGGCTCCATAGAAAGAGGCGTATATTCTCTTGGTGTCTTGGTGTCTTGGTGGTTACGTTTTTAGCAGGCCTGGTATAGCAGAAAGTCATTGTCATGCAGATTCGCGCCACGGTCTGCCAGCTGCGCAACACGCCCGACGACTTTGCCGACGACTGGGAGCGGCTTGCCGAGCACGTGCGCGCAAACGCGAGCGACGTGGTTGTGCTGCCGGAAATGGCCTTTGCGCCCTGGTTCGCAGTGGCCCGCCGCTTTGATATGATCGTCTGGTTCACGGCGGTGGCCGCGCACGATGCCTGGATGCTCCAGCTGGGCGACCTCGCGCCCGCCACCGTGCTTGGCACGCGCCCGCTCGACGTGGGTGCCGAGCGTCGCAACCAGGGCTTTGTGTGGGACGCCGAGGGTGGCTACCGCGCCGTGCACGAAAAATACTACCTGCCCGACGAGCCGGGATTCTGGGAAGCGTCGTGGTACGGGCGCGGCGACGGCAGCTTCGAGCCGTTCGCGTGCGGCGCGGCGCTGGCTGGCATGCAAATCTGCACCGAGCTGTGGTTCCCGCAGCACGCCCGCGCCTACGGGCAGGCCGGTGCGCACCTGCTGGCCGTTCCGCGCGCCACCGAGCTGGCAACGCTCGACAAGTGGCTGGCGGGCGGCCGCGCCGCCGCCGTGATCGCGGGCGCGTTCGTGCTTTCTTCCAACCTTGTCAGCCGTCCCAACCCGCTGGTGACACTCGGCGGCCAGGGTTGGATCATCGACCCGGACGGCGCGGTGCTGGCGCTCACATCCGAAGACGAACCATTCGCCACCGCCACGCTCGACCTCGCGCAGGCCGAGCACGCCAGGCAAACCTACCCGCGCTATGTGCGCGACTAGCGTTTTTCCATAAGGAGAGAACCATGGCAACGATTGGCTACGCCGCCGCGCTTGAGCAGTTCCACCCCACCGAGCTGCTCGAATACAGCCAGCTGGCTGAGCAGCACGGCTTCAAGGGAATTATGGCCGCCGACCACTTCCAGCCCTGGGTGCCGCAGCAGGGGCACAATGGCTTTGTGTGGAGCTGGATGGCTGCGCTCGGCGCGACGACGAAAGAAGTCACCTTCGGCCCCGGCGTGAACTGCCCCTCGTTCCGCTACCACCCGGCCGTGATCGCACAGGCCGCCGCCACGCAGGCCGCCATGACGCCTGGCCGCTTCTGGCTGGGCCTGGGCAGTGGCGAGGCGCTGAACGAGCACGTCGTCGGCGGGGTGTGGCCCGAGCCGCACGTGCGCCTGAAGATGATGCAGGAAGCGATTGACATCATCAAGAAGCTGTTCACCGGCAAGGTCGCGCGGCACGACGACGGCAAATATTTCACCATGGAGCGTGTGCGCCTGTGGACGCTGCCGCCCGAGCCGTGCCCGATCTTTGTCGCCACAGCCGGCCCGATCACCGCGAAATGGACCGGCGAAAACTGCGATGGCATCATCACGCCGGGCGCGGGGCTGGAAAAGCTCAAGGGCCTGCTCGACGCCTTTGAGAAGGGCGCGCGCGCTGGCGGCAAAGACCCGGCCAAGATGCCCAAGCTCTTGCAGTTGCACCTTTCCTGGGCCGACACGCAGGAAGAAGCCACGCAAAACGCCATGGTCGAGTGGCCGAACGGCGGCATGCCCTTCCCGAAGCAAGACATCCGCTCGCCCGAGGATTTTGCCGAGATCGCCAAGCTGGTGCGGCCCGAGAACTACAAGAACCGCATGCTGATCTCACCCGACCTCGATGAGCACCGCGAGTACATTCAGCGCTTCATCGACCTGGGCTTCGACGAGATTCATATTCACAACGTTGGGCGTAACCAGGAACAGTTCATCAAGGCCTTTGGCGAGCAGGTCATTTCCAAGCTGCATTAGTGCGCTTTCAGCGCAGGGGTTAGGGAATAGGGGTTAGGGTTTGGGCGTAGGCGTTAGCCCCTCATCAAGTTCGGGAACCGCTGTACTCGTTTCTTCTTTGAGTGCGATTTTCTGCGCGTAGACATGGTTTGTAGGTACTTTACAGTTTGTGATTAGGCGGCCAGCGTCCACTCAGGCATCAGATGCGCTGGTGAATGCTCCGTGCTGGCTGGTGGATAGCCTAATGCCACCAGCCAGTCAGTCGGCGCATCGCGCATCCCGCTCAGATGCAGCGGGCTCTGACCTTTATGCTTCCCACGAGTAAACACACGATGGTTGTGCCAAACTGCCAGCAACGCCAGCATACCGTTTGTCAGCCTTCGCCGCACCGCCAGATGTGGGCGCAGGATGCTATGCCACCGCTCCACCGCGCTCGAAACCTGCACCGCCTCCTGCCAGGCTGTCAGCAGCACTCGCGCCGCCGCACGCCAGTCCACTGGCACCGCCGCTATCACCTCCGCATCGGTCCACGCCAATTCCTTCCGCCTCAGCCAAGCCCATCCCAGCAGCGCTTGCCGCTCGGCTGCCAGCACTCCACTCAGCTCCTGCTGCACCTGCTGCACCTGGGCACCAAAACTCAGCAGCTTTGGCATTTGCCTCCGAATGCGGCGCGCCAGGCGCCCCAGTTCGGCCTGCTGCTCTCCCGCGCTGCTTTCTGCCAATTCGTCCAACAAGCTCAGCAGCGCGTCCAGTTCGTCTTGCCGCTCGGCCAAGCTCAGCAACCGCTTGCGCCCGACCACCACCACCGCCAGCAATCGATGCAACTCGTCGGTCAAATAGGCCAGCGCAGCGACACCATCGGTCGCTGCCGCCAATTCCTGGCTGTGGCTCTCAAGCGTGCGCTTGGTCGGCCGACCGCGCTGACGTGTCCCAAGCTCGAGGCAGGCAGCTTGGCGCTCAACTGCCGCTGTACGCGCGTGCATCTGGCTCAGGCGGCGCTGCAGGCGAGCCTGCACCAGCGAGCAGGCTTGGAACAGATGCCAGTGGTCGAGTTGCACCAGCACATCGGGCGTGACGTGCTGGCAGGCACTTGTGCATGGGTGCGCCATCGTCCATCACAACCCGCTCCCATCGCAGGCCACGCTCCTGCAAGCTCCACAACAGCAAGGTCCAACTCTCGGTATCGACCGCCAGCGGTCCTTCAGAGGCCCAAACTGCGCCGCTGTGCACATCGACCACGTTCAGATAGGCGGCTCGACCGTGAGCGGGAAAGATTTCGTCGAGCGCCAAGGCGCGAGTGGAAGAAGGAAGGTGCGTGTGCATCCAGGTCAGAGCGCGCTGCTGAGCCTGGTGCAGGACTGCGACGATGGTGGGCAAACTGAGGCCCTGTCCGAGCAATTCCTGGGTCGCGGCTTGAATGCCACGCTGAGAGGCATGCGCGATCCACAGCGTCAGAATGTGGCGAGCGCTGGAGCGGGCAGGCGCGTGAGCAGACGGCGGCGAAAAGGCAGCCGTGATGGCGCGTCGGGCGTGCTCGCGCCAAGCATACAAGGTCGGGCGCGAGACGTGATGTATGCGGCTGAGGCGTGTCACGATACCATACTCGCCTTGATGTGCCAGCAGCAGCGCTGCGGATTGTGCACGCATCTCGGGCGTGCTAGGATGTGTGCGACCCATTGGGTTCTCCCTAGTGATTGGTTGTGGTTGGCCCTTCAACCATACCACTAGGGAGTTTGTCTGTCAGCAGGCAGGGAAAGACTGTAAAGCTGGCTTGGTCTGCCTGAAACCATGTCGTAGCGCAGAAAATCGCACTCAAAATGATCGTTTCTACCTTGCTGCCGCAGGCAAAAGCACAGCGTACATAATCTGCGTAATCTGTGGATGATTCTGATTCCACGGCTCTCGACGCATACTGAATAGAAAGAAGCCCATGCCCACGAATCAGCTCAGCGAGCGCGCTCGCGCCTTTCTGACCGAACCGCGCTTTGGTGTGCTCGCAACTATCAACGCCGACGGCTCGCCCCAGCTCACCACTATGTGGTACGAACTGCAGGGCGACGAGATCATGATGAACACGCTCGCCGGCCGCCTGAAGGACCGCAACATGCGCCGCGATGCGCGCGTGGCGCTGTGCTTTGAAGAAGGCTACCAGTACGTCACGGTGACGGGCACAGTGCGCCTGGTCGAAGATCAGGCCACCGCCCAGGCCGACATCGCGCACCTGGCGCATCGCTACCACCCCGCTGAAAAAGCTGCGCAGATGGTCGAAAACCAGTTCTCGCGCCAGGAGCGCGTGACCCTGCGCATGACAATCGAGCGCGTCAGCGAGCACTGGTAGACCCCGGCATGGTACAATGCTCCGACGATGACGCACCACACGCCGCCAAACGATCTGAGCCGCGCCGCGCGCGCAGCCCTGCAACAACGCCGCTACCCCGACGAGGTGCTGGCGCGTCTCGATGCGCTTGCCGAGCCCGAGCTGCTGGCGCTGCCCTGGGCCGCGCTCTTGCAGGGCCGCCGCCTGTGCCGCCTGCATAGTCGCTTCGCGGAAGCCACCATCCTGATCGACGCGGCGCTGGCGCATTTCCGCGCCGCTGGCGACGGCGAGGGCGAGCTGTGGGCGCTGGCCGAGTGGCTGGTGATGCGCTACCACAACGGCGATTTCACCGCTGGCCTGGAAGAATTGTTCGACGCGCTGGCCCAACCCATGCGCCCCTACCTGCGCGCCGAATTGCTGTTCGGCCACTTCCTGTGCGCGATTGGGCTTGGGAATGTGCGCGATGCGGTTGCGGCCGGCGAAGCCGCGCTCGATGCGCTTGAGGGCGAAAGCGACCCCTGGCTGCAACGGATTGGCCGCATTCAGATGCAGCGCAACATTGCGGCCGGCTACCACTACTATGGCGAAAGCCGCCGCTCGGTTGCTGCCGCCGAGCAGGCCGCCGCGTTGGCCCACTCCCACGCCGACACCGCCGACATGCAGCCCTGGTGCTTCTACGAGCTGGGGCTGGCCCGCTGGCGCTACGGGCAGCTTGCCGCCGCCACCGAAACCCTCGACCACGCGCGCCGCCTGGCCGAGCAGTGGCAGCACCGCGAGCTGTGGCGCTGGGCGGTTGCCGCGCAGGGCCATGTGCTGCGCGACCAGGATCGGCTGGAGGCGGCGCTGGCGGCGTACCAGCTTGCAAACTGCTGGGGCGAAGACCCGGAAGGCCCGGCTTTCATCCAGCTGCGCCAGGGCCACCTGGCCGAAGCGCGCTGGAGCTGCGAGATGCTGCAGCGCATCAGCCCGGCCGCCAGCTCGCAAGGCGATGCCTTTTTCCTGCTTGGCCTGGTCGAGCTTTCCAGCGGCCAGCCCGCCGCCGCGCTGCCCCTGTTCGATCAGGCAATCGAACTCTACCAGACCACCGATTTCAACTATGCCGTGGTGAGCGTGCAGCTCTACCGCGCCGCCGCTGGCATGGCGCTGGGCAACACTGCCTTGCTTGAGGCGGGGCTGCGCGCTTTCCTGGGCCACGCCGCCGCGCAAGAGCTGCTGACCTGCAACTGGTGGCTGCCCGACACGATCGAGCCGCTGCTGGTCTACGCCGCCGGCCACGGCATCGAGCCGGAATGGGCGCAGCGCCTGCTGGCCGAGCGTTTTGTGGGCGCGGCGCTCGTGCCCGGCGAACTGCCTGAAGACGAACAAACCGAGCTGGCGATTGCCAGCCGGATGCAGCAAAGCCTGCTGCCTACCCAGCCGCCGCTTATGCCCGATCTCGACATTGCGGCCCTGGTTCGCCCCGCAGCCGAGATCGGCGGCGATTTTGTGGGCTATTTCCCGCGCGGTGCCGAGCCCGAGGCTGGCTTGCAGCGCCGCCTGGGCGTGGCCGTGGGCGATATTTCGGGCAAGGGTCTGGCGGCCGCATTATTATTGAGTGGAACGGTTGTGGCGCTCAATACGGTCGCCGCCAGCGATGCCCCGCCCGCCCAGGTGGCACGCGCGCTGCACGAGGCTATGCACCCCTACACCAGCCGCAGCCGCATGACAATCGCGTTCTGCTATTGCCTGCTCACGCAGGAAACGGGCGGCTGGGCGCTGCAAACTGTGGGCGCGGGCGCGGTGACACCGCTGCTTCGCCGCGCCGACGGCAGTTGTAGCTGGATCGAGACGGCCGGCTTTCCGCTTGGCACCTTTGCCGGCGCGCAGTGGCGCGAGCAGCACACCCACCTTGCCCCGGGCGATGTGCTGCTGCTGTTTAGCGACGGCGTGGTTGAGGCGATGAACGCCGCGCGCGAGATGTATGGCTTCGAGCGCCTGGCTGGCGTGGTGGGCGCTTTGCCCGCCGACGCCGACGCGCACGCCATCCTCACGGGCGTGCTGGCCGCCGTTGGCGCGCACACCGGCCCCGTCCCCCCGCACGACGACCTGACGCTGATTGTGGTGCGCGTGCTGGCCGGCGCGGCGTAATCAACCGTAGGTATGCATCAGCCCTGGCGCACCCTGCCATCGGCGTATGCAATACGCCCCGGCGCAACCTGCAATCGGCGTATGCAATACGCCCCGGCGCAACCTGCAATCGGCGTATGCAATACGCCCCAGCGCAACCTGCAATCGGCGTATGCAATACGCCCCGGCGCAACCTGCAAACCTGAAACCTGCTAACCTGTCACCCTGTCGCCCATATCCACCGCCACCGCCAGCGCCGTGCGGCCCCACTCGTCCAGATCGCCTTCGCCGCGCGCGGTGTATTTGCCCACCACCAGCTCGCGCGCCAGCGCGTCTTCCGCTGGCGCATCGACCACGCGCGCCGTGCCAGCGAACACGTCGTCGCGCAGCCGCACCTGCACCGCTGGCGTGCGCAGCAGGTTCTTCACCCAATCGGCGTCGTAGCGCCCGCCGGCCAGCATATACAGCGCGCCGCCCTCCAGCGCAAACCAGATCTCGATGGTGTGTGGCCGCCCGCTGACGCGCCCAGTGGTCGTCAGGTAGCAGAAATCATCCTCGGCAAATGCCTGGAAATCGCTTGCCATGTTGGCTTCTCCAATTTCTGTGAGAACAAAATGCGTGCTTGATCATCACGGCAAAGGCGCGGTGTGTCAACCTGTTCTTTCGGGCAAGAGTGTGGGTGAACGGGTGAAGAGGTGAAGGGGTGAGCGCAGAACCAGAAACTGTAACCACGAAGGCACGAAGACACGAAGGACGAAGAGAATCGTAAAACCTGTAACTTGCAAACTTGTAAACCCGCAACTCAAAAACCTCTGTGCCTCTGTGTCTCTGTGGTGAATCTTTCGGTCGTCATTCGTCGGTCGCCGGTCGTCGCCACCCCGAACCATTCGTGGCGCGATGTTTGCTTTATGCCTCTCCGCAGGTGTATGACCTGCACGCAAAGAAGGCGGACAATGCAGTCGACTCTGGCGCAGACAAGCTCCCGGCAGAAAGCAACCAGCCAGCGCAGCGTGGCCGACTCGCTGCGCGAGTATGGGCGCGGCATTGCTGGCGGCCTCTTGTTCAGTTTGCCACTGCTCTACACCATGGAAATGTGGCAGGCCGGCATCACCATGCACCCGCTGCGGCTGCTCGGCGGAGTAATTGCTACGATTGTGCTTCTGCTGGGCTATAACCGCTACGCCGGCCTGCGCGAAGACGCCGGCTGGACCGAGATCGCAATCGACTCGGTTGAGGAGCTGGGGCTGGGCTTTGTGCTCGCAACCGTCCTGCTGATTATGCTTGGTCGTATCACCACCGCCATGCCTGCCAATGAAATCATGGGCAAAATCGTCGTCGAGGCGATGACGATGGCAATCGGTGTGTCGATTGGCACCGCCCAGCTTGGCACCAGCGGCGACGACACCGATGGCGACGATCAGGGCGGCGACGACGAAGAAGATGCCACGCCGACCTTCGCCAGCCAGGTCGTGCTCGGCTTCTGCGGAGCCATGCTGATTGCCAGCAATGTCGCGCCCACCGAAGAAATCATCAAGCTGGCGGTCGAATTGCCGCCCTGGTATGTCGTTGGGCTGGCGGCCGTCTCGCTGCTGCTGGCCGCGCTCATCCTCTTCTTTAGCGGTTTTCATGCCGCCGACCGGGTGAGCCCGCAGCAAGGCCCGCTTTCCATCGTTACGGGCGCAATGGTCAACTACGCCATCGCGCTGCTTGCCTCGGCGGGCGCGCTGTGGTTCTTCGATAGCCTGTCGGGCCTGGGCACCACCACGGGCATGGCCGCCGTGGTGGTGCTGGGCGTGGCCTCGACGCTGGGCGCATCGGCGGGCCGGCTGCTGATTCAAGCGGCAAGCGGGGAGCAAGGAACGTCATGAATCTGCCCAAGAAAAACTGGCTGGAATGGACGGTGTTTGGCGCGAGCGTGCTGCTGGTTGCCGGCGTGCTTGCCTACCTGCTCTACTCCGGCGTGACTCAGGGCGATGCCCCGCCCGACCTGGTGGTGCAGCTTGGCGCGCCAGTGCAGCAAAGTCAGCACTACAGCATTCCGGTTGCCGTCAGCAACCAGGGCGATGGCCCCGCCGAAGACGTGGTAGTTCGCGTCACGCTCGACAGCGGCGGCGAGCCAGAAGAAGCCGAGTTCTCGGTTAGCTACCTGCCCGGTGGCGGCGAGGGCAACGGCTGGGCGACCTTTTCCAGCGATCCTCGCAGCGGAGCGCTTTCAACGCGCATTGTGGGGTACACAACCCCATGATCGCTGCCAGGAACAACAATGAACGATCTATTCCGCAAGTTTGCCAACAAAACCTCTGAGATCGTCGGTTCGCCGTGGGCGTTTATTATCGCTGCAGGCGTTATCATCATTTGGGCGATCTGCGGCCCGATTTTCGGCTTTTCCGACACATGGCAGCTGATAATCAACACGAGTACCACGATCATCACCTTCCTGATGGTTTTTCTCATCCAAAACACGCAAAACCGCGACGCCAAGGCCATTCACCTCAAGCTCGACGAGCTGATCCGCAGCGTGGAAGGCGCACGCGACGAGCTGGTCGATCTGGAAGACCTTTCCGACGATGAGCTGCGCCGCTTGCAGCAGCAGTTCAAGCAGATGCGCGAAGAACAGGGCGGCAATGTGGAAGAGCATGTCGAAAAGCATCTCGACGCGCTGGAAGATGAGATCGAGGACCGTGAGGAAGAAAAAAGTGCGGCGTAGCCAGCCCGGGCGCGTGAGCCATTGCCCACGCGCCCGCTGCCGCATCTAGCGCCGCCGCAGATACCCATCGTAGTCGTCGGCAAAGACGCGCACGCCCCCGCCTGCCACTTCTATCACGCGCTCGGCGAAGCTGCGCAGAAAGGCGCGGTCGTGCGCCACGGCGATCACCGTGCCTTCAAAGGCATCCAGCGCCTGCTCGAAGTGCTCGCGCCCCTCGATGTCGAGGTGGTTCAGCGGCTCGTCGAGCACCAGCAGGTTGCAGCCGCGCAGCACCAGCAGCGCCAGTTGCAGGCGGCTCCGCTCGCCCAGCGAGCACGCGCCCACCGGGCGGAACACGCTGTCGCCGCCGAACAGGAAGAAGTGCAGGAAGTTGCGCGCCTCGGTTTCGCTCATGGCGCGGGCGTTCAGCACGGTTGCCAGCACGGTCGCCTGCGGGTCGAGCGTTTCCTGCTCCTGCGCCATCACGCCCAGGCGCACGTTCGCGCCCAGCCTGACGACGCCAGCCTGCGGTTCGAGCTGGCCCGTAATCAGGCGCAGCAGCGTGGTTTTGCCCGCGCCATTCGGCCCCACCAGCGCCACGCGCTCGCCATACGCCACTTCGAAGCTCACATCTGCCAGCAGCGGTGCATCCGCCCGCCGCCTGTAGTCGAACCGCACATCGTCCACGCGCAGCACAGCGCGCCCGCCAGCCGGCGGCGGCCCAAAGTCGAGCTTGAGACCCCAGCTGTTTTTCGGCTTCTCCACACGCTCGTCGGACTCAAGGTAGCGTTCGAGCTTGCGCTCACGCGATTTCGCCTTCTTTGCCACTTTTTTTGCATAGCGGCGAATCGTCGGCTGCGCCGGGGTGGTGCTTAACTCCACGCCAAGCGCTTGGCCCTTCAAGCGCGCAATATCCGTCTCGACTTGTTCGATGTAGTCTTGCTGCTTCTTCCAGGTTTCAAGCTGGTTCGTGCGCTCCTGATCGCGCGCGTCGGCAAAATCACTGTAGTTGCCGGTGTAGCTCTTGACCGTGCGCGCGAGCGGGTCGAGGTAGAGAATGCGCCCAACGGTGTGATCAAGAAACTCGCGGTCGTGCGAAACCACCAGCACCGCGCCGCCATAGCCGCGCACAAACGTTTCGAGCCACTCCAGCGCGGCCACGTCCAGGTGGTTGGTTGGCTCGTCGAGCAGCAGCAGGTCGGGCGCGCTCAGCAGCAGTGCCGCCAGTCCCAGTCGTGTTTTCTGCCCGCCGCTGAGCGTGCGCGCTGGCGTGGCCGGGTCGAGCGCGCCCAGCTCCAGGCCTTCCAGCACGGCAGCGGCGCGGTGTTCGCGCTCGTAGCCGCCCAGCGCCTCGAACTGCGCCAGCGCCGCGTCATAGGCCGCCAGCGCCGCGTCCATGTCGGCAGCGTCGGCCAGGGCAGCGCCGGCCTGCTCCAGGGCGGCTTCGGCGGCGCTGTAGGCGGCCTGCGCGCCGGCCAGTACCTCGGCAATGGTTTTGCCGCCCAGCAGCTCGCCAAACGACTGCGGCACATAGCCCAGCGTTTGCCCGGCCGGCGAGAAGATCACGCTGCCGCTGTCGGGCTGTTCCTGCCCAACGATACAGCGCAGCAGGGTCGATTTCCCCGCGCCGTTCGGGCCGATCAGCCCAACATGTTCGCCGTCGTTGATGATGAAAGAAGCGCCGGCAAGCACCGTGGCAATGCCGTACGATTTCTGGAGATTCTGAACCTGAAGCATACTATCTTCCTCTCACAATGGAGCCGCCGGGGGTGGCGCTCCGCAGCGTGTACGCAGCGTATTAGTGAGAGATCGATAGCATGCCTGCTCCTTGCTTGGGACAATTCAGCCGGCCGCGGGTGGCCCGGGGCGTGGCACCCGGTATGATACCGCAGCCGGCGCAAGTGCGCAATCCGCCGAAAGGTGGAGCAATGAAGCCGTCACAATCCGAACGATTGGGCCACCCCAACCAAATTATGCAAGTTCGGGAACCTGATCATCCTCGTATTTCTCGATCAGGACACCAATAATTTCCATGAGCGAGGCAAGTGGATGACTTTCGTTTTCGCCAACCACATCGATCAAGGTGTCAAGCATCTGAACCAAGCGGTCGTACTCGTATTCAGTATGCGGTACGAATAACAGTGGCGCTAAAGCAGGCCAAACCTGCTCAACGGTTTCCATCTCGCTTGTCGTCATTGCTTATTCCTTCCACGAACCGCCATCATATTCCGCATGCGTCAGAACTGCGCGAATATACACTTTTTGACGAATGTAGTTCATTGGAACACGAACTGCAAAGCGACATGGGCGAAGGCAGAATATATGGTTCTACCTCGCCTTCGCCTGCTCCTGCGCGAGGCGGCGAATCAACAGACCAAACACAGCCGCTTCTTCGGGGCGCAGCTGCCTGGCCGAAGCCGCAAACTCCTGCTCTACGCGCTGCTGCAACATATCGAGCAGCGTGCCGTCGAGGTAGCAATCGAGCACGGCCGGGTGAACATAGCTCTTGCGGCAGACGGCGGGCGTGTTGCCCAGGCGCTCGGCCACGCTTTCGACAGCGCGCACAATATTCTTTTTCCGCTGTGCCTCGCTGTCGATCGCCTCGAACTCTTGCAGTGCAATGCAGGCAAGCATGGTGCCGGCCCAGGTGCGGAAATCCTTGGCGGTGAAATCATGCCCGCTGATGGCTTGCAGGTAGGTGTTCACGTCGTCGGATTTCACGTCCTGGCGGTTGCCGTCGTCGTCGAGGTACTGAAACAGCTCGTAGCCGGGCAGGTCGCGGCAGCGGCGCACGATTTTCGCCAGCCGCGCGTCCTTCATGGTAATTTCGTGCTGCTTGCCGCTCTTGCCCACGAAATGAAAGGTCACCGTGCCGCCCGCAATATCCACGTGCCGATCGCGCATGGTCGTCAGGCCATAGGAGTTGTTGGTGCGCGCATACTCGTCGTTGCCAACGCGGATGAGCGTGGTTTCGAGCAGGCGCAGCACGGCGGCGAGCACCTTTTCGCGTGGCAAACCGGGCAGCGCCAGATCGTGATCGACGCGCTTGCGCATGGCTGGCAGCGCCTGGGCGAAGGCAATCATGCGGTGGTATTTGGTGTCGTCGCGGGCGGCGCGCCAGCGCGGGTGGTAGCGGTATTGCTTGCGCCCGCGCGTGTCGCGCCCAGTGGCCTGCAGGTGGCCGTTCGGGTCGGCGCAGATCCACACATCGGTATAGGCCGGCGGGATCGCCAGACTATTGATGCGTTTGATCGCTGCGGCGTCGGTGACGCGCCTGCCATCGGGGCCAGTGTAGCTCCAGCCCTTCCCGGCGCGCTTGCGCGTGATGCCGGGCGCAGTGTCGGCCACATAGCGCAGGCCCGCTTCTTTGGCCGACGCAACCGGGTCGGGGCGGGTTTGTTCGAGCATTTCGCTTGTCATAAGGTCGTATTTCTAGCTGCGTGGCGCAGAACTTATTTTGCAGGCTTTTCGCTGACGGCGTCGGCGTGGCGGTGCACCATTTTCCAGCTGTCGCCCTCGCGGCGGTAAATCTCGGTCACGCGCAGGTCGAACGGCACCGGCTCGTCTTTACCGCGCAGTTTGGCCATGGCGCGCTGGTAGCCGGTCCAGTAAGCAATGCCGTCGCTGGCGGCCATCTGCAAAATCTCGAAATGCGTGTCGCTGCCGGTCGCAAAGCCTTTGGCGTCTTCCGCATAGCGTTTCGATACCGTGCTTGCGCCGCTGATGACGCTGCCTAAGGGGCTGAAAAACGTCGCGTCGCCGGTGCGGGCGGAAAGCTCGGCCAGCGGCGCGGGGTCGCCATTAACATAGGCACGCGCGGCGGCCTCGCGCTGCTGCATAAAGCGCTCGAAGTCCTGAAGATCTTTGCTCATTCTTATGCTCCTTCGCGAAAACTCAGTTCTGCTTATAGAGGGGAAGCAAGAACGATACCCGCGAAAAAAGCGCTGGCTGGAAGACATATGCCTTCCAGCCAGCGCGTTCTGCGAGTAGTCAGGAGTCAGGAGTCAGTTTCGAGCTTCATCAGTCGCTTTCAAACCTTCGTGCCTTCGTGTCTTCGTGGTTACGTCGCTCAGCCCACCATCGCGAGCTGCTCGCGCAGCTTCTGGTCGCTGGTGTAACCCAGGTTCAGGTGCCGCACTGCGCCGCGCCGGTCGAGCACAACTGTTGCGGGCACGGTCAGAATGCCGATCTGATCGACCAGCTCGGGATGTTCGAGCGCCGAAAGCGAGCGGATCGTCACGGCGTCGCCAAGCGCGGCGGCCAGGCGCGTCAGCGCGGGCGACTGGCGGGTGCGGCATTCGGCGCAGCTGGGTGTTGAAAAGGACACAATTGCGGGGCGGCCGAGTGGCGCGACATCCGCCAGCGGCGCGTCGTTCGCTAGCCCGCGCAGCTTCCAGGCCCGCCACACGCGCACCATCGCCCAGCCGGCCACAATCGCCAGCGCCAGCCCGCCAAGAATAAGCATTCGTTCAATCATTGGGGTTTCCATTCTACCAGAGAAAAGCATTTATCCACAGATTACGCAGATGCCGCAGATTAGATTTCGTTTGCGAATGCCAATCGGTGCAATCTGCGAAATCTGTGGATTAAAGTCGCGACTTTAGCCGCGCAGACGCGCCAGCTGGAAATACACAAAGCAGCCCGCGCAGAAGCCAAAAAACAGGTTCACGGCCGCGAGCGCGATGACAACAAAGGCAAGTCCCCAGCCAAGCGTCGTTGCGCCTGCAAACAGCGCCACGCTGGCTGCCAGCAGCACGGCCGCGCCCATGCCCTGCGCAAAGCGGTGCGGGGCCGGGTCTTCTTCGTGCACGTCGGGCTTGAGCAGGCCAGCCGGGCGCAGCACATCGCGGTAGATGCGCTGGAACAGGGCCGCCTGCGGCACGGCGGTGCCGAGCGCCATCACAGCGCAGACAAACGCCACCAGCCAGGGCTGCGCGGCAACAAATGCCAGCGCCAGAAGTGCGATAATAAACGCCTGATTCGTGCGCAGTGCCGTTCGATCCACCCGCCCATTTGCCGTCGCCTGCGTGGCCGATATACTCCGCATCGGGGAGCCTCCAGTTTCTTTCGCTGAAATAAGTGTACTAATATGATAAACTCACGTAAGAATATTGTCAAGCGGTTTTGACATATGCCTGCTCTGCCTGATCGGGAGCCAGCGAAGCAGGATGCGCTGATGTAAGCGCCAAAGCGCGGTATACTACGCAGAGAACCCGCAAACAGGCCTATGCAATAGGCCCCGGCCTGCAAACCTGCAACCTGCAAACCTGCAAACCTGCAACCTGCAAACCTGCAACCTGCAAACTCGCAACCTGCGACCTGTGACTTGCAAACCTGATAACAGCCATGACCGACACCGACGCGCCACAACCCGCCACCCACGAGCGCCGCTACTTCGCGCGCGTCAGCGCCGGCCTTGAGTCGGTGGCGTGGGACGACATCGCCGCCCGCACCGGCGCGCGCCTGCTCGGCATCGGCCACCGCCGCGTCGATTTCGCCTGCGCCGCGCCGCCCGCCACGCTGCTCGATCTGCGCAGTGTCGATGATGTCTACGCGCTGGTGGCGCGCCTGAACGGCCTGGATCACACGCGCCTCACGCTGCTGCGCCTGAGCAGCAAGCTCAGCAAGGTCGATTTTGCGCCCGCGCTCGCCACCGTGGCCGCCGCCCGCGCTCTGCCCGAATATCCCAAATACCGCGTCACCGCCAGCCACCTCGGGCGGCGCAACTACTCGCGCTACGATGTCGAGGGCGCGGCCGAGCAGGCGCTGACGCCGATGCTGCCCTGGCGCTTCGTGCTGAACGACGCCAACGAGCCCGAGCCCGACCTCGATCTGCGCGTGCTGCTGGAAGACGACTGGGCGCTGCTCGGCCTGCGCCTGGGCGAGTCGCCGCTGCACCGCCGCGCCGGCCGCCTGGCCGCGCGCCCCGGCGCGCTGAAGCCGCCAGTGGCCTACTGCCTGGCGCTGCTGGCTGGCCCCACGCCCGGCCAGACCCTGCTCGATCCGACTTGCGGCGCGGGCACGATCCTGGCCGAGGCGCTGGCCCTGCTGCCCGATGGCGTGCTGCTCGGCGGCGACGTGGATGCCGAGGGTTTGAAGCTGGCGAAAACAAACCTGGAAGCGTGCGGAGCGCCGGTTCGCGTGGCCGCGCCGGGCGCAACCCTCAACCCCGCCGCAGAAAGCCCGGGCGTCGTGCTCTTCCACGGGGATGCGGGCGCGCTGCCCCTGCCCGCAAGCAGCATCGACGCGCTGGTGTGCAACCCGCCGTGGGGCCGGCAGGTGCTGCCCGACGCCGACATGGGCGCGTTCTACCGCGCGCTGCTGGCCGAGGCGGCGCGTGTGCTGCGGCCGGGCGGGCGGGCCGTGCTGCTCACCGACCGTGTGGCCGAGGTCGGCGCGGCGCTGGCCGAATTGCCCGCGCTGCGCCCGGCCCGCGAGCTGGTGATCAGCCTGTTTGGCAGCCACCCAACGATCTACGTGCTGGAAAAGGAATAATCATGCGTATTGGCGTCATCTCCGACACCCACGGAACCCTCGATCCACGCGCCATCACGGCACTCGCTGGGGTCGAGCACATCCTCCACGCCGGCGACATCGGCACCGCCGCGATCATCGAGGCGCTGGAGCGCATTGCGCCCGTGATTGCGGTGCACGGCAATACCGACGCTGACGGGCCGATGGGCCGGCGCTACCCGGCCACGCAGCGCATCACCCGCGGCGGCGTCGCCATCCACATGACGCATATCGGCGGGCGGCCAGCCGAGCTAGCCCGCGTATTACCCACGCCGCGCCCGGACGTGTATATCTTCGGCCACACGCACACTGCCCTGCTCGAAACACTTGATGGCGTGCTCTACCTCAACCCGGGCGCGGCTGGCCGGCCACGCTTTGGTGGCGGCCTCTCGGTTGCGCTGCTCGACATCACAGAAGGCCGCGCCAGCGCGCACATTGTTCCGCTGGAAGGCCGTTAACCACGAAGGCACGAAGACACGAAGGTTTTGAGTTGCGTGTTGAAAGTTAGAACGTTGCAGGTTACTGTCTACTGCCAGCTGCAAACTGCAAACTGCAACCTGCCCAGTGTAACTCAACATTCAGCACTCAACACTTAACACTTATTCCTCAACACGGTCCTCAATCTCCCACACATGGTCGATGATATGCCAGGCCGAGCGGCGCGCAAAGCGGCGCGGAGTCCAGATCACGCCGCCACGCGGCCCCTGCTCCGGCGCTTCGCCGCGCGCGCTGGCCGCCAGCGCCGCCGAGGCCTGCTTTTGCAGCTGCGCGATTCGTTTGGCGAGCGTGTCCGGCTCGTCTTCCTTGTCGAGCTTGATGCCCAGGCGCGAAATATAGCCACCCTCGGCACCCAGCACATGCTCGACGATTTTGTCCACATCGCGCCCGCCGCCGCGTGGGCCTTTGCGCAGCTCTTTGCCCTGCGCGCCTTTCACCGCCGCCGCGAACGCATCCCAGCAAGCCGCCAGAATCGCCTCCATGCGCTTGAGCTCGGCGGTCTTCAGCGGCGCGTCGTCGCCGTCGAGGGCGGTTTCGGGCACGCCGAAATCGATCCCCGAGCCGCCGGGGTGCTTCTCCACCACCGTGAACTCGCTCACGTCTTTGGGCGCGTGAAATGCCACGCCGCTGCCCTTCACGACGTTTGCGTAGCGCGGCGCGTACTCCAGCAGCGCATGGAGCGCGCCATCGGCGTCGCGCCCGATCCGGCACCAGCCCGGCCACTCCAGCGCGCCCGCAAACGTCTTTTTCGCGCCCGTCTCGAAATAGACCTCGATCTTCTTTGTCATTGCCGCTCCTTTCTCCCTGCCACTATACCACCCCTGCGGCGTGCTGTATTGGAAAAGTGCGCCGCAGCGGCGCGGGCAGGAAATGCTACAATAGCCGCGATCCACCTGTTCATACGAGGCCGCCGATGAATGAACCCGCCCCCGCCCCGCACGACCTCCAGGGCGACCACGGCGCGCTGGGCCTGAGCGACGCGCAGGTAGTAGCCGCCCTGCGCGGCATGATCCAGTCGCGCACTGTCGACGACCGGCTGTGGCTGCTGAGCCGCCAGGGCAAGGCACATTTTGTGATCACCTCGGCCGGGCACGAGGCCACGCAGTTTGGCTGCGGGCTGGCGGCACACGCTGGCCGCGACTATGTGGTGCCCTACTACCGCGACATGGCGCTGGCGCTGGCGCTCGGCCAGACGCCGCTCGACATTTTCCTCCACGCGCTTGGCCGCGCCGACGACCCGGCCAGCGGCGGGCGGCAGATGTTTGGCCACTTCAACAGCCGCGCCCTGCGCATCGTCAGCGGCTCCAGCTCGGTGGGCAGCCACCCGATTCACGCGGTGGGGCTGGCCTGGGCGCTGCGCATCACCCGAGAAGCGGGCGTGGCGGCGATGACGTTTTTTGGCGAGGGCGCGACTGCCGAGGGCGCGTGGCACGAGGCGATGACGATTGCGGGCATCCACCAGCTGCCGGTGGTGTTTGTGTGCGAAAACAACCAGTATGCCATTTCGGTGCCGCAGGCGCGCGAGGTGCCGGTGGCCGACGTGGCGGCGAAAGCTGCCGGCTATGGCATGCCGGGCGTGATTGTGGATGGCAACGACCTGCTGGCGGTGTATGCCGCCGCGCACGAGGCGATGGAGCGCGCGCGCAACGGCGGTGGACCGACGCTGCTGGAGTGCAAAACCTACCGCCTGCGCCCGCACTCCAACGCCGACGACGACCGCAAATACCGCAGCGCCGAAGAAGTCGATGGCTGGCGCGCGCGCGACCCGATTGCGCGGCTGGAGCGCTACGCGCTTCACAGCGAGCTACTCGACTCTGCCGGGCTTGCCGATCTTCGTACGGCAGTCGCGGCCGACGTTGACGTGGCAATTGACGAAGCGGAACGCGCGCCCGGGCCGCCGCTGGATTCACTTCTTCATCATTTGTATGGTGAGTAGTGAAGTTTTCCCTTCGCATTTTCGCTTGTTGCTACTTGCCTGCGGCAGCATGGTACTTTACGATTTATTCTTGGTGTTTTTGCGCTGTGCGCAAAAACACCAAGGAATGAAGCAGTAATTTGAGCAAGTGAAAGTCATTACTCTGGAAAATAAATTTCCCTGTACTCAGCTTCCAGGAAGCTAAAGCCAGTTTTGTTTCAACCTGATAACCAGATGAGCTTCCTGGAAGCTTGCCCGTTGCCTGAAATAACGTATTTTCCAGAGTAGTCATGCTGATTTAAGATATACCAAATAATGCATGTAATTCTTTCTTCGTGCCTTCGTGCCTTCGTGGTTACGGTTCTTTCAGATCTTGGTGCCTTGGTGTCTTGGTGGTTACGGTTCTTGGTCTGGGCGTATAGCAATACGCCCTTCGTTGGCTCTCTTCGCAGTATCCGCACACTCCAAGGGGAGGTTGTATGCCCCAGCTCAATATGATCGAAGCGATTCGCAGCGCGCTCCACGACGAGATGGCCGCCGACGAGCGCGTGTTTGTGCTGGGCGAGGATGTGGGCGTGAAAGGCGGCGTGTTTCTGGCAACCGAGGGCTTGCTGGCGCGCTTTGGCGAAGATCGTGTGGTGGACATGCCGATTGCCGAGGCCGGGATCGCCGGCATGGCGATTGGCGCGTCGCTCCATGGCCTGCGCCCGGTGGCCGAAATTCAGTTCGCTGACTATATTCACCCCGCCATCGACCAGATTTTGAACGAGGCGGCGCGCTTTCGCTACCGCTCGAATGGCGACTGGAGCTGCCCGCTGGTGATTCGCGCGCCGTTTGGTGCGGGCGTGCATGGCGCGCTCTACCACTCGCAGAGCACCGAGGCGCTGTTCACCAGCACGCCCGGCCTCAAG
The DNA here is from genome assembly GCF_057073505.1 of Kouleothrix sp. 19917. NCBI lineage: Bacteria > Bacillati > Chloroflexota > Chloroflexia > Chloroflexales > Roseiflexaceae > Kouleothrix > Kouleothrix sp. 19917. The sequence goes on along the minus strand of NZ_CP097099.1, from coordinate 3,933,124 downwards.
GTCGTTGCGCCCTCGACGCCTTACGACGCCAAGGGCTTGCTGATCGCCGCCATCCGCGACCCCGACCCGGTGGTGTTTTTCGAGCACAAGCAGCTCTACCGTGGCGCACGTGGCGAGGTGCCCGAGGGCGCGTACACCGAGCCGCTGGGCAAGGCGGCGGTGCGGCGCGACGGCACGCATATGAGCCTGTTCACGTTTGGGCTGATGGCGCAGTACAGCCAGGAAGCGGCTGAAACTGTGGCGGGCGAGGGCATCGATGTGGAAGTGATCGACCTGCGCACGCTCTACCCGCTCGACCGCGAGGCCATTCTTGGCTCGGTGCGCAAAACCGGCAAGGCGCTGATTGTGCACGAGGACAAGCTGACTGGTGGGCTGGGCGGCGAGATCAGCGCGCTGATTGCCGAACACGCCTTTGAGGCGCTCGATGCCCCGGTGCGGCGGCTGGCCTCGCCCGACGTGCACGCCGTGGCCTTCAACGACGCGCTTGAGGCGCACTTCATGCTCAACCCGGCCAAAATCGCTGACGCGATCCGCGCACTGGCGGCCTATTAAGAAGCCACAGAGCGCACAGAGGCCACTGAGATGTATTTCCTCAGTGGCCTCTGTGCGCTCTGTGGCTGGTTTTGAGCTTACAGCAGGTGGCTCGCGCGCCAGGCCGCGCCATTGTAGCGCCCGCCCGGGTCGAGCGCGGCGACGGTGCGGAACTGCTCGCGGGCGCGTTCGAGCTGGCCCTGCGCAATCATCAGCTCGCCCAGGCGTACGCGCAGCTCGAGCTGGCTGGCCGGGCGGCAGCGCGGCAGCAGCGCCTCGGCGCCGCGCAGCGTCAGCATCGCCTCGGCCTCGCGCTCTTCGGCGAACAGCAGCGCAGCCAGCGCGCAGCGCAGCGCAGCCTCGGCCTCGGGCGCGGGCTCCAGCGCCAGCCCGGCGCGCAACCGATCCTCGACTTCGAGCGTGGGCACGCCTAACGCTCGCTCGGCCTCGGCCAGGTAGAGCAGCGCCAGGGGCGTGTTTGGGGCCAGCGCCAGCGCGTGGTGCGCGGCAACTGCTGCCTCGGCGGGGTTACCATTCGCCAGCAGCGCGCCGCTGAAGGCGGTGTGAATGCCGGCGCTGTCGGGGATGAGGCGGGCGGCGCGGCGCAGTGCCGCTTCGGCGCGGGCAGCCTGCCCCTGCGCCAGCGCGATCGAGCCGCGCAGCGCCAGCGCGTCGGCCGACCAGGGGTTGAGAAACAATGCCAGCTGCGCCAGCGTGCTGGCCTCGCGGTAGTGCGCGACGGTGTACGAGCGCCGCGCGCCTTCCAGCGCCAGCCAGCGCGCAATAAAGCCCACAATCAGGAGCGCCAGCAGCACCCCGACCAGCGGCGGGTCGCCCATCGCCCAGTACACGCCCATCAGCACAACAATCAGCGGGGCCTCGGGTGCCAGCAGCAGCATGCGGAACGCGCGCCCGTCGGCAGTGACGCTGAGGCGACTGGGTGCGGCGCTGGTCTGCAATCTCGCCATGCCCTATTCCTTTCCTGGCATTCGGTTCTATGTACGAGTGTAGCACATCTGTGTGACAACTACTGTCACATGTGCAAAAGGTGTGCCAGGAATTTGCACACCCGTTCTGCGCGGCCCAACAAAAAAAGCGCGGGCGGCCCGGCCACCCACGCTTTTGCTGATATTCAATTCGAACGCTACCAGAACACGGGCTGCGCATGACGCACTACGGTGCTGAAAACATCGCTCGTAGCGCCAACGCTTTCTTGAAAAGCTGAGGTGCGCGTGCCGACAGCCTACTTCTCGTAGGGCTTGCCAACCGCCGCCGGTGGCCGCGCCCGCCCGATGATGCCAGCCAGCACCACAATCGTGATGACATATGGCAGCATTTGCAGGAACTGCGAGGGCAGCTCGAAGCTGAAACCCTGAATCTTGATCTGGAGCGCGTCGGCCGAGCTGAAGATCAGCGCGCCGCCCAGCGCGCCCAGCGGCGTCCACTTGCCGAAGATCACCGCAGCCAGCGCAATAAAGCCCTTGCCGTTGGTCATCAGGTCGTCGAAGTTGAACGACGCCTCAAGCGAGAACCACGCGCCCGCCAGACCCGCCACCAGGCCCGAGAGGAAGACGTTCATGTAGCGCATGCGGTTGACGTTGATACCCATGGTATCGGCGGCGCGCGGGTGCTCGCCCACCGAACGCGTGCGCAGACCCCACGGCGTGCGGAACAGCAGCACGCTGAGCAGCGGCACCAGCAGCAGCATAGCGTAGGCAATTGGCTGGTGGTTGAACAGAAGCGGGCCGATCACCGGGATCTGCGACAGGCCCGGGATGGGCAGCACCGGCAATGCGTTGCCAACGCGGCCTTCCTGCTGCATCGGCAGAATGACGTTGTTGCGCAAAAAGCCGGTTACGCCAATCGACAAAATGTTGATCACCGTGCCGCTGATGATCTGGTCGATTTTGAAGCGAATAGATAATAGCGCGTGAAGCAGCACCGTGATGCCGCCCGCCCCAATCGCCGCCATCACGCCCAGCCAGGTGTTACCTGTCAGCAGGGCGGCAATAAAGCCCACGCACGCCCCCATCAGCATCAGGCCTTCGATGGCGATATTCGTCACGCCCGAGCGCTCGCACAGAATGCCCGCCATGGCGCCCAGCGCGATTGGCGTAGCCAGGCGCACCATGCGCGCCAGCATATCGACCATGTCGATGCGGTTGCCGGCGCCAGCCCAGATCAGGATGATAAAAATCACCGAGAAGATCAGCGCGCCCATGTAGACCGGGGTGAGGTGGGCGGGCTGGCGAATAAACAGCCAGATACCCACGCCAACCAGCAGCGCGCAGATGATGCCAATGGTGATGATCGTTGGCAGCGGGATGTCGACCAGCGGGGGCGCAGCCACCGCCGCGCCGGGGTAGGTGATGCGCAGGTAGGTGATTTTGCCGGCCGACACGCGGGCGCTCGCCAGCAGAAACATGATTGCCGCGATGACAATGCCCAGGATCGCGACAATGCGGTGGCGGCCAAGCTGAAATGTGCCCGTCATAACACTCGTCCTTTATCCTCGCGGAAGGCCTAGCCGCCCCAGCCGCGCGTGAACACGGCCTGCTCGCCGCTGCCGCGTGGCAGCCGGTAGATCCAGCGCACAATCACGTCGGCGGCCACAAACACAATCACCAGCGCCTGGATGATGTTGATCAGACTGATCGAAATGCCGCTCTGGAGCTGCATCAGGCCCGCGCCATTGCGCAGCGCGCCCCAGAAGATCGCGGCAGGAATAATGCCGATCGGGTTGCTTTTCGCCAGCAGGGCAATCGCAATACTGTCGAAGCCATAGCCCGCCGAGAACGAGGCTTTGAGGTTGTGCTCCAGGCCGAGCACCTGGCTGGCGCCGGCCAGGCCAGCCAGCCCGCCGCTCAGCGCCATCGCCAGCACGAAGTTGCGCGTGATGCTCATGCCGGCATACTGCGCGGCATTGGGGTTTGCGCCCACGGTGCGAATCTCGAAGCCGATCGTGCTTTTGTTCAGCAGCCACCAGATCACGCCCACCATAATCAGCGCCAGAATAAAACCGGCATGCAGGCGGTAGTTCGGCCCGAACAGGTAGGGCAGCTCGGCCGAAGGCTGGATGAATGGCGTGCGCGGCGCGCTGGAGCTGCGGTCGCGGAATGGGCCTTTGATCAGGTAGTCGGTCAGGCGGATGGAGATGTAGTTCAGCATGATCGTCGTGATGACTTCATGCGCCCCGGTTTTTGCGCGCAGGTAGCCAGGGATGGCGCCCCACAGCGCGCCGCCCAGCGCGCCAGCCAGGATCGCGAGCGGCAGATGAATGATCAGCGGCAGGCCAGTCAGCGCGTAGCCCGCCACTGCCGCCGCAATCGAGCCCATGCCAAGCTGGCCTTCGACGCCGATGTTAAACAGGCCGCACTTAAAGCCCAGCGCCACGGCCAGGCCGGCGAAAATATACGGCGTGGCTTCGACCAGCGTATTCGCCAGCGCCACCGGGCTGCCCAGCGCGCCAAAGAACAGGCCATTATAGGCTGAAACGACGCTTGCACCGGTGGACAGGATGATCAGCGCGCCAATTGCCAGCGCGGTGAAGATCGCCAGCAGCGGCACCAGCAGCTCGGTGAGCAGGCTGCGCCAGTTGATCGTAAAGCGCGGCGGCGCGGCGGCATCGCTGGGGGCATTTTTAGGCGCGGTTGACATGCGCGTCCTCCACGTGGGCTGCCGCTGCATCCTCGCCAACAACGCCGGCCATCATCAGGCCGACACTTTCGCGCGTGGCTTCAGCCGCCGATACGATTGCGTTGATCTTGCCTTTGAACATCACGGCGATGCGGTCGGAAAGCGCCAGGATCTCGTCCAGCTCGGCTGAAACCAGCAGCACGGCCGCGCCTTCGTCGCGCTGGCGAATGATGTTGCTGTGAATAAACTCGATCGAGCCGACATCCAGGCCGCGCGTGGGCTGCGCCGCAATCAGCAGCTTGATCGGGCGCGAAAATTCGCGGCCAATCACGACTTTCTGCTGGTTGCCGCCCGAAAGCGATGAGGCCGGCGTGCGGATGCTGGGCGTGCGCACGTCGAACTCTTTGATCAAGCGCTCGGCGTTGGCGTCAATCGCGCTTTCATCGGTCACAATGCCGTGCGCAAATGGCTCGTGGTAGTAGGAGGAAAGCACCAGATTGTCGGCGATCGGGTAGCTCAGCACCAGGCCGTGGCGGTGGCGATCTTCGGGAATGTGCGCCACGCCGGCTTCCAGCACCGTGCGCGGCACCGCGCCCGTCACGTCTTTGCCCAGCAGCTCGACATGGCCCGATACGACTTCGCGCAGGCCGGTCAGTGCTTCCACCAGCTCGGTCTGGCCGTTGCCCTGCACGCCCGCGATGCCCAGCACCTCGCCCGATTTCACTTCCAGCGAAAGATGATCGACGGCAATCGAGCGGCGGTCGTCGAGCACCACCAGGTCGTCGATCGCGAGCACGGCCGCGCCGGGCGTGGCTTCTTCTTTATCGACCGTCAGCGTCACAGCGCGGCCAACCATCATCGCCGCCAGCTCGTTCTCGGTGGCGGTTTTCGGGTCGGCCGAGCCAACCACGCGCCCGCGCCGCAGCACGGTGATGCGGTCGGCAATCGAGAGCACTTCTTTCAGCTTGTGGCTGATGAAAATAATCGATTTGCCCTGCGCCTTGAGCGAGCGCATCACGTCGAACAGGTCGTCGGCTTCTTGCGGGGTGAGCACGGCGGTGGGCTCGTCGAGGATCAGCAGGTCGGCACCGCGATAGAGCGCCTTGATGATTTCGACGCGCTGCTGCACGCCTACCGGCAGGTCTTCGATCATGGCATCGGGCGGCACTTCCAGGCCATAGCGCGTGGAAAGCTCGCGGATGCGCGTGTTGGCGGTGCGCTCGTCGAGCAGCAAACCTTTGGTGATCTCGGTGCCGAGCATGACATTTTCGGCCACAGTGAGGGTTGGCACAAGCATGAAGTGCTGGTGCACCATGCCGAGGCCCTGGCCGATGGCGTCGTTGGGGCCGGTGATCGTCGCGGGCTTGCCATTAATGAAAATCTGGCCTTCGTCGGGGTCGTACAGTCCATAGAGGATGTTCATCAGCGTCGACTTCCCCGCGCCGTTTTCACCCAGGAAGGCGTGGATTTCGCCGGGTTCGAGCGTGAAGCTGATGTGGTCGTTCGCGAGAACGCCGGGGAAGCGCTTGGTGATATCGCGCACTTCGAGGACGGGAGGCATCGGCGTCTCCTAAGCAAGTACAGGTTCCCGGCGGGCCGGCGCAATGCCGGCTCACGCCCGGAACCTGTACGCGGCAACCTTCCGTTACGGCAGGGTTACGTTGGTCTTGATCGAGCCATCGGCCAGACCCTTCAGGGTCTCCTCAAGCTTGGCCTTGACATCGGCCGGGATGGCGGCATCGGCGTCGTGGAACGGCGCCAGGCCCACACCCTCGTTCGACGCATCGCCAACCGCCGTGCCGCCCTCGAACTTGCCGTCCACGGCCAGCTTGATGGCCTGGAACACGGCATTGTCGACGCGCTTGGTGGCGCTGGAGATGATCTTGTCGGCGCCCTGGGCCTTGCCGCCCTGGAACGTCGTGACATACTCGTCCTGGTCGACGCCGAGCACATACACGCCAGCCTGCGCGGCGGCCTGAATGCCGCCCGAGCCGGTCTGGCCGCCCGCGCCGAAGATCACATCCGCGCCCTGCGAGATGAAGTTCTTGGCGGCCTCACCACCGCGCGCGCGGTCGGTGAAGCTGTCGATGTAGACCTTCTGCACGGTGATGTCGGGCTTGACTGACTTGGCACCGGCCTCGTAGCCCAGCACGAACTTCTGCACCGGCGGGATCTCAACGCCGCCGACCACGGCGATGTTGTTGCTCTTGCTCATCGATGCGGCCAGCACGCCGGCCAGATAGGCCGCCTGGTCCTCGGCGAAGACCAGACCGCGCAGGTTCTTAACCACAGGGTCGTACGCGAAGTCAACAATCGCGTAGTTGATGTCGGGGTGCTTCTCGGCGGCGGCCTTCACGGCATCGCCCATCAGGAAGCCCACGCCAATGATCAGGTTAAAGCCCTGGCTGGCAAACTGCTCGAGGTTCTTGTCATAGTCGGTCTGGGCCTGCGTCTCAACAAACGCAACCTCAACGCCCAGCTCTTTGCCGGCGCGCTGCAGGCCCTCGTAGGCGTACTGGTTGAAGGTGCCGTCGTTGACCTTGCCAACATCGGTAACCAGGCCAACCTTGATCTTCGCGCCCGTGCCGCCAGTTGTGGCAGCCGTCGGCTCGGCCATCGCGGTCGGCTCGGCCATCGCAGTCGGCTCGGCCATCGCGGCAGTCGGCTCGGCCATCGCGGTCGGCGCCTCAGCAGGGGCAGCCGTCGGCGCGGCAGCGGCGGTTGGCGCCTCGGCCGGCGCGGCAGTCGGGGTTGTGGTGGCGGCACCACCGCAGGCTGCCAACACTGGCACAATCAGCGCCAGCATCAGAAGCATCGCACTCAGCGACTTTTTCATTGGAATCTTCCTCCTTGTGTGAAGACATACCAGGAGTCTGGCCCATTGCTCGGGCATCTGCCTTGCTTTAACAATAGAAAGGGCGGGTGCTCGCGTGGCGGCACCTGCCACTATCAGTGTGTTTCATCAAGGCATCCGCTTTGAGGCTTTGGGTGGCAGCGATTATAGCAGCCATGCCTGGTTTGCGCAACCAAAGTGAAGAATGTGCGGGTGTGGGATGCGTGCAGGTGTTAGGAGGAAATCGCGCCTGTACGAGCCAGGGGAGTATCAAGCGTGATGGCACGTTGATGCGCTGCGTCTCGGGGCACGCGCTACAGTTTGCGGTTGGCCCAGGCCAGGAATTCGGCCAGCGAAAACACTGCCAGCAGGTTCTCGCCGGCCTGGTCGCGCAGCCACTGCAGCGCGCCGGGGCGCTGCCCGCCGCCGTCGGCAATCACCAGCGCCGGGCAGGGGTAGCATTCTTTGATGTTGTGGACGAGGTAGGGGAATTTTTCGTCGACGCTGCCGGTCGATTGCTGCCACTTGACTTCGATCACCAGCCCGCTGGGGAACAGCGGCGCGCCAAAGATCCAGAAGTCGGCGTTGAGCGGCAGGCCATAAATGCTCGGCCCGATCGGGTACTGCGCCACGAACAGGCGTGCCGGGCGCGGCCGCCGCGCAAAATCGCGGAACATGGCAGTTTGTTCGGCCACCGGCTCGGCGAGCTGCGATTCGTGCACCGAAAGCTCGACATAACCGCGGCCAGTCAATACACCGCGCACAGTCGATTCGGCAACACTGCCGGTGGCCTCTGCTCGTAATGATCGGGCGCGCTCAGGTGGCATACGGCGTACCATTCATCAAAATCTGGCGATTGATGGCCGTAGTATAACATAATATGAAAAGGGCGAATGGCAAGCACGCCATTCGCCCTTTTGTGATGCGCCATGCACCTACATTTAGCTTTGGAAGACCATGGTCACGCGGCCGAACTGCAGGCGCGCGCCACTATTCACCGGCACCGGCACATCGGGCTCGACGCGCGTGCCATCGACGCGGGTGTAGTTGGTGCTGTGCAGGTCGGTCACCATCCACTGGCCGTTGGTGTTGGTCAGGCGCGCATGCTGGCGGCTGACGCCGCCGGTTTCCCCGCCATAGGGTGTCAGGTCGATCTCCGGGAAGATGCCGCTGATCGGGTCTTCGCGGCCAATCACCAGATCGCGCTTGTCGGTGGGCAGCATAAACTGCTTGCCGTCGTCGAATACCAGGCGTGGCGCGCTGCTGGCGGCTGGCGCGGTCGTGGCGGGCGCGCTTTCGGCGGGCATTGCTGGCGCAACCGGCGGCGGGGCGGGCACATTCAGCTCGGGCGGAACCTCAACCGTTGACGGCGGGCTTTCGGGGGCGGGCGGCGTGGGCGCGCTCTCGGCCGGCTGCACCGGGGCGCTTTCGGCGGGCGGTGCTGGCTTGCTGGGCGCAGCAACCGGCGCAGCCGCAGCACCACTGCCCAGGCCAGCAAGCTCGGTTTCAAGGCGGGCTTTGGCATCGCGGGCGTCGTTCAGGCCCTGGGTGACGGCGGGTGGCGTGGCCGCGCCAAACATCGACTGCATCTGCTCGAACTGCTCGATGATCTTCTGCTGGCGGCCAATTTCGTCGTTCAGCCGCGCCACCTCGGCCGGGTCGACGGCGGGAGCGGGCGGGGCAGGCGGCGGCAGCGCAGCCAGATCGCCTTCCAGGCGGGTCTTGGCGTCGCGGGCGTCGCTCAGGCCCTGAGTGACGGCTGGCGGCGTGGCCGCGCCAAACATCGACTGCATCTGCTCGAACTGCTCGATGATCTTCTGCTGGCGGCCAATTTCGTCGTTCAGCCGCGCCACTTCAGCGTCGTAGGCTGCCTGGGCATCGTCACCGGCTGGGCCGCCAATAATCGGGTGCTCGGCAGTGGGCGCGTCGGCCTGGGCCGGCACCGACGCTGCCGGGGCGGCAGGCGCGGGCTCGGCAGGCGCGGGCTCGGCGGGCGGCGGCACATTCACCGGCATGGCCGGCGCGGTTGGCGCAGCGGCGGCTTGGCTCAGCGATGCGCCACAATTGTCGCAGAAGCTGTCGCCGGGCAGGTTCTGGTGGCCGCAGGCCGCGCATGTCACGCTCTGGCCGTTGCTGGGTGCGCTGCTGGCCGAGGGAGCCTGCACGGTTGGCGCGTCGTTCAGGGAAACAGGCGCTGGCGCAACATTGCTGAGCGACGCGCCGCACTCGTCGCAGAACGCCTCACCCGGCAGAACCGTCGCCCCGCACGAGGGGCAGGTGGCGGTTGCGGCCGCAGCCGGGGCGGCAACGCTGGCTGGCGCTGTTGGGCTACCAGCCGCAACATCAAGCCGCGAGCCACACTGTTCGCAGAAACGGTTGCCAGCTTCGTTGTCGGCCCCGCAGGTTGGGCATTTCATGGTTGCTCCTTCATATCAAAACCTTCTGAGTTTTGCTTTCTGAGTGCGAATTATATAGCGTTTGTCAACTTGCGTGCAAAACCCGGAAGTCTACTGCTCCTCGAGCTTTTGGGTCAGGCGGCGGGTCGCGTAGCGCAGCTCTTTCTGGCTTTCGGCGCTGACGCTCTGGCCCTGCTCAAGCTGCGTGGCCTGCTCCTGCGCTTTCTGCGCCAGGTCGAGCTCACCGAGGTCGAGCAAGCGGGTGGCAGCGGCGCGCAGCTTCTGGGTTGCGCCCGCCACATTGCCGGCTTCGGCTTCGGAAAGCGCGCGGGTTTGCAGCTTGAAGGCGGTGACTTTCTCCACCAGGTTCATCACGCGTGGGTCGTACTGCGGCGCGCTGGCGTCGGCGCTGAATTCCAGCAGGATGTCCTGCTTGACGATTTCTTCGCTGCCGCCCAGCGGCGTGTAGTGCAGCTCGGCCTGCGCGATGCGGAACGAGCCAGCCGCGCGCGCCGGCACCATCAGGTCGATCACGACGCTGGCAGCTGTGCCGGCTTCGAGGTTGCCGAGCTTCACAGCCACTTCGTTTGCGCCAATTGGCTGGTAGCCCAGGTTGGCGATGACGGGCGTGACGCGATGCACCGCGCGCGGCGTAACATCGCGCGCCAGGCGCAGCAGCAGCCGCGCGTCTTGCGCGATGGTGCCCTGCGCGGCGCGCACGGCGCGCTGGAAGAAGCCGGTGATCTGCGCCGGATCGGCCACATAGTCGGAAGCGCCGCCAGTGGTTTCGGCCAGGTCGTCGAGCAGCTTCTCGTTCCACTCCGCGCCCAGGCCCAGCGCGGTGATGCGCACGCCGGCCGCGTTCACGTCTTTCGCCAGCGCGCGGCACTGATCTTCGTCGCCCCAGGTCTGGCCGTCGGTCAGCAGCAGCAGCGCGCCAACCCGGTCGGGCGTGGCGTTTTTTTGCAGCTCGGCCAGGCCGGCCTGCAAGCCGCCCGACATGGCAGTGCCGCCGGCTTCCTCAATCGAGTCGATCTGGGCTTTCAGCGCGTCCTTATCGCTGGCGGGCGTGGCGGGCGTCAGCACCTGCACGGTGTCGTCGAACAGCACAATCGCCACAATATCCTGCGGCGTGAGCGTGTCGATCACGCGCTTGGTGGCGTCCTTCATTGCGGCCAGCTTCGGCCCCTGCATCGAGCCCGAGCGGTCGAGCACCAGGCAGAAGTTCAGCGGCACGCTTTCGTTTTTCGCGCCGGGCTGCGCCTCGACCAGCAGGTAGGCGGCTTGCGGGCTTGCGCCGGCCGGCAGCGGGGCGCGGCCCCAGGTGCATGTTAGCGTCACAGTATCAGCCATGAACATATCTCCTCACACGCGGTGTGCTTCGTACACAGTTCTTGCCAGATCTACGCTGGCGGCGCGCGCGATGTTGCAGCCGGGCGCGCTAATCGCCCGATGCATTATACGTGCCAGCCATATAGCCAATCACGCAGCACAGCAGCAGCGTTGCCAGCCCCGCGCCAATTGCAATCGCGGCGTGCTTGCGCCCGTTTAGTGTGAACGGCGTGTTGGTTTGCAGCAGCGCAAGGATGCCCAGAATCACGCCCACTGGCCCGCCCAGCAGCGGCAGAAACGCCAGAATGTAGCCCAGGCCAGCCAGTGTGCCGCTGCTGTTGCTGGTTGCACTCGCCAGCCCCACCACCAGCGCCGACAGTGCCATCAGCGCCAGGCTCCCCAGGCTGATCCAGCGCGCAGTGTTGGCGAGGCGCGTGGTGAGCGGCTGTGTCCCTGGCTCGCCATACGGCTGCGAAATCGGGCGATCATATGGTTGCGAGCCGGGCTGCGAATAGGGCTGCGAGCCGGGCTGGGCGTAGGGCGTGGAAGCCGGCCGCGCGTAGCTCGCCTGCGGCTGCACCAGTGTCTGCCCGGTTATGGGTGCCTGCCCGCTGCCCCCCAGCAGCGCCTGACGGAAATCGCCAATCGTCGCAAAGCGCCGGTCGGGGTCGCTGTCGGTGGCGCGGGCCAGCGCGTCGGAAAGGGCGGCCGGCACGTTCGGGTTGAGCTGGCGGGCGGCTGGCAGGCGGAAGGGCGTGAGCGTCGGGTCGTGGCCGGTGAGCAGCTGGTGGAGCAGCACGCCAAGCGAATAAATGTCCGAGCGCCCATCGGTTTGGCCGCGCCCATACTGCTCGGGCGCGCTGTAGCCCACCGTGCCAAAGGCCTGTGTGTCTTGCGCCTGGCCGGGCTTGAACAGGCGCGCAATGCCGAAATCGATCAGCTTGAGCTGACCGTTCGGCGTCACCATGATATTGGCCGGCTTGAGATCGCGAAAAATGATCGGCGGGTTTTGCGCGTGCAGATAATCCAGCACATCGCAGAGCTGGCGCGCCCATTCTGTGGCGCGGCCCTGCGGCTGCGGCAAGCCCTCGCGCATCAGGAAGCCGAGCAGCGTTTCGCCCGGCACATATTCCATCACCAGGTAGGCTTTGCCATCCTGCTCGAAGTGGTCGGTCACGCGCGGCAGGTTGGGGTGGTTGAGCCCGGCCAGCATTTCGGCTTCGTGGCGGAACAGATCGCGCGCGCGCTGGCGCTCCAGCGGGCCGGTGATTGCCGACTGGCTCATTTCCTTCACCGCCCATGTCACCGTGCTCAGGCGGCGGTCGCTGGCGCGATACACCGCGCCCATGCCGCCCTGCCCAAGCCGCGTGGTGATGACATAGCGATCTTGCAGCACGGTCTGCTGGGGCAGCGCGCCAGTGGCCGGCTCGGCTATGGCAGCGGCCGGTGGCGTCAGCAGGCGCTGGCCGCATTCCGAGCAGAAGGGCTGGCCGTCGGGGTTGTCGTGTTGGCAGGTTGGGCAACGCATATCAGTCGGCAGCCAGCAGTGGGCAGTTCGCAGAATGGCGTCGTGCTGCACACTGCCGCCTGCCAACTGCTGGCTTGCTATTCTCCGTATCCTTCAAAGCGAACCAGCACGGCGGTGATGTTGTCGTCGCCGCCGTTGGCGTTGGCGGCCGCAACCAGCGCCTCACACGCCGCCTGCGGGTCGTCGTGCCTGCCAATAATGTCGTTCATCTGCGGGTCGTGCGTCATTTCCCACTGGCCGTCGCAGCACAGAAACAGCGCGTCGCCGGGCTTGAGCCGCACGCTGAACAGGTCGATCTCGACATCGGGCTTGTCGCCCAGCGAGCGCAGCACGGCGTTGCGCTGCGGGTGGGTGTAAATATCGTCCTCGGTGATCTGCCCGAGGTCGACCAGCCGCATCACCAGCGAGTGATCCTTGCTGATGCGCTTGAGCTGCCCGTTGCGTAGAAGATATGTGCGGCTGTCGCCAACGTTGCCCACCACGGCGCGGTCGCCGGCGGTGAGCGCCATGGTGATGGTGGTGCCCATGTCGTTGCCGCGCGCGCGGCCTTCGTTTAGCACATACTGGTTCGCCTGCAAAATGGCCTTGTGCACAACCTCTTTGAGCTGGGCTTCGTCGTAGGGCGCGTCGGCGTCGAGCGTGGGCGTGAGGTAGGAACTCAGCACGACCTCGGCCGCGCCACGAATGGCCAGCCCGCTGGCGACTTCGCCGGCCGCGTGGCCGCCCATGCCGTCGGCCACAATAAACAGGCCCCACGAGCGCCCGTTGGAATTCTGCACCTTGCGCAGATCGAGCGCCAGCAGGCTGTCTTCGTCCAGCTCGCGCACCATGCCCGCGTGCGAGGCCGCGCCAATGCGTGTCCAGAGCGGGCGGGGCTGCGTGCGCTCGGCGATCAGGTCGTCCAGCCGTTCGGCCAGCGTGGCGGCATCGGCAATGTTGTCGGTGCGCATGTCGCGCAGCACATCGCCCAGGCCGGGCATTTCGATGATCTCGGTCACGCTTTCTTCGTTCAGGCGGCGGGTTTTGCGCTCGGTGGCGGTCAGCGCCTCGATCAGGCCGGCCAGCGCGCGCAGGTCGGCGGTGCGCGCGGCGGTGTCGCCCTTTTCGATGCTGTGCAGGCCGGGCGCATTGCGCAGGCGCGGCGTTTCGGCGGCGGTCAGCTCGACATCTTTGGTGCTGATTGGGCCAAGCGCAAGGCCGGCGGCGTGGAGGTGGCTGAGCAGGTGGGCCAGCCCGCGGCCAATATACAGCGCCTGCAATTCGTCGAGCGGCGTGTTCACGGGCGCCCGCCCGCTGTCGCTCACCAGGGTGAGCACGGGCGCGTCGGGGGCGTCGCTGGCGTGCACCTGATCCCAGATCGGCGGCAGCACTTCGCGCGTGGCAGCATCGGTGATGCTGGTGACCAGCGCCAGGCCGCTTGGCGTGCCCGTGCTGATCTGGCCCCGATAGTGGCGATTGTCGAGATTTGCGCCGCATTCGGTGCAGAACAGCTCGCCCGGGTCGTTCGACGTAGCGCCGCAGGCCCAGCAACGCTTCCAGGGCTGGCGGTCAATCGCCTCCACCTGGTCGCCCTGCTGCGCAACGATCTCGTAACGCCCGGCGAACAGCCCATTGGGCTGGCCTAATGTTGGCGGCTGGGTCGCGTCCATGCGTGCTCCTTCATGCTCATTGTCGTGCGGCTGGCGGCTGGTTACCGCAGCGCGCGGCGCGGTCGTTGTCGTCTCGTGAGAATACGCCGAGTCGTGCACAAGTGTTGCAGCCAGCCAGGCGTGATCGTCGGGCGACGGGCGGGCGGGCAGCTCGGTTGCCTGAGGCAGGCGGGCGGCGCAGTGCAGGCAGAAACGTGCGTCGGTGCGGTTGGTGGTGCCGCAGGATGGGCAGATTGGCATCAGGACTCTCGCGACTATGCAAATGGCGTGCTGCCCCCGGCAGCCGGTGAATGGTGCGTACCCTGCCGAACCCAACGCCCCACCATCCGCGCTCGCGCCCAGGCCTGCGGCTACTGGCCGACGCGGACAATCACAACGCTGATATTATCGCGCCCGCCGCGCTCGTTGGCCAGCGCCACCAGGCGCTCGCAGGCGCGGTCGGGGTCGCTTTCCTGCAATGCAATTTGGGCAATCTCTTCGTCGCGCACATGGTTGAACAGGCCATCCGAGCACAGCAAAATAACGTCGCCCGCCTCAAGCTGCTCGGAAAGCGTATCGACCTCGACCGACGGGTCGGTGCCGATTGAGCGGTAGAGCAGGTTGCGCTGCGGGTGGGTGCGCGCCTGTTCGGGCGTGATCTGCCCGATATCGACCAGCCGCGCCACCAGGCTGTGGTCGGACGTAAGCTGCGCGGTGGTTGCGCCGTCCTTGGTCACGCCATTGGCATTCAGCAGGTAGGCGCGCGAATCGCCCACCGACGCGATGTGCAGGCGGTCGCCGACGATCAAGGCGATGGTCAGGGTGGTGCCCATGCCGTGGCGCTCGTCGTCGCTGCGCGATTCTTCGTACACGCGGCGGTTCGCGGCCTTGGCGGCGGTGCTGAGCAGCGCCTGCCACGCGGCATCATCGAGCGACGATTGCTGGCCGCTGGCATCGTGCTGAAGCTGCGCCTGTGTGACTTCGGCCGCGATTTTGCTGGCCTGTTCGCCGGCCTTTGCGCCGCCCATGCCGTCGGCGACGAGGCACAGGCGCGCCGCGCCGCCGCGCAGCTTGATCGTGCTGGTGGAGATCGTATCCTGATTGTTCGCGCGCACCCGCCCCTGGTCGGTTCGCGCGGCAATGGTAAAACGCAGCGGCATGAGCGTCACCGTTGTGTGTGTTTGAGCCTGGTCGCCGAGCGGCGCGCCACAGCCCAGGCAATATTTCGCGCCGGCGCGATTGCCGCGCCCGCAGGTTGGGCAGCCAACGTCGTAGGTTCGCAGGGCGGGCAGGCGCGTGGTGATGCGGATGGTATCGCGCCCGGCGGCGAGCTGTTTCGACAGGCTGTGCAGCACCTGCGAAAGCTCTTCGATCGCGTCGGCGGCGCGTTCGCGGGTTGTCAGGTCGGCGCTGCTGAGCTGTTCCTGCCACCAGTGTACGCCCGATTCTACCACGTTTATCAGGCCGCGCAGATCGAGCGTTTCGCCCTGAACATTGATACGGCGAGGCGCATGTACGGCCACTTCTACTGGCGCTTCGGAAGGGGATGGGCTAGCAGCGCCGCCGGCTGGCGCGAGCGGGCGCCCGCAAGCCGGGCAGAAGCGTGAGCGCTTGGTAATCGGGGCACGGCAGAATGGGCAGGCGTCGGTCATGGGCGTTCCGGCGAAGTCAGGCGGATGTTGAGGAAAATTATAGAGGACAGCGCGCCGGAAGGCAAGCCAGCCGCGCAATTTGGCTAGCGCAGCGCAGCGGAAATCTGTTGCCGATTATGACCAAAGACGAAGGACGAAGGACGAAGCCAGGGCGCTGATTCGTCGTTTGCCCTTTCAGCAAGCGGAAATAAGCGAGGAATGCCTGGTATTGCAATCGCCAATCCGTATTCCCCATCCCCTGCGCTGAAAGCGCGCTAGGTGTCGGTTTGATTGTTGGGCAGGGTAATAGCGAACACACTGCCCGCGCCTTCGGTGCTTTCCACATCGATGGTGCCGCTGTGCAGGGTCACAAGCTGCCGCACAATTGCCAGCCCCAGCCCGCTGCCGCGCTCGCCAGCCGTGCCGCGGGTATGCACCTGCCGGAACTGCTCGAACAGGTGCGGCACAGAGCTGGCGGGGATACCCAGCCCGGTATCGGCCACGCTGATGCGCACGCCGCCCGGCGCGGGCGCGATGATCACGCGCACCTGCCCGCCGTTCGGCGTGAACTTAATCGCATTTCCTATCAGGTT
This sequence comes from Kouleothrix sp. 19917, assembly GCF_057073505.1. Lineage (NCBI taxonomy): Bacteria > Bacillati > Chloroflexota > Chloroflexia > Chloroflexales > Roseiflexaceae > Kouleothrix > Kouleothrix sp. 19917. Next base: position 3,917,016 of record NZ_CP097099.1, on the reverse strand, counting down.
GCTCAGGATCTGCGCCAGCTTCACCCAATCGGCGTGAATAAGTGGTTCTTTCGGCAGCACTTCCAGCAGCAGATCGATGTGCTTGGCTTTTGCGCTGGGCAGCAGGCTATCGAGCACCTGGTGAGTGACGGCGCTGGCGCGCAGTTCGATGCGTTCGAGCTGCACTTTGCCGGCTTCCAGCTTCGACAGATCGAGCATCGTGCTGACCATGGCGATCAGGTGGTTTGCCGAGCCGGCGATGCTGTTCACCAGCCGCCGGTTGTCGTCGTTCATGGTGTCGTCGTCGAGCAGAAGTTCGGCCATATTTTGGATTGCGCCCAGCGGCGAGCGCAGATCGTGTGAGGTGATGGCAAGCAGGTTATCCTTCACGGCGTTCAGCTCACGCAGCTGCTGGTTGGCCTCGGCCAGCTCGGCGGTGCGCGCCGTGATCCGCTCTTCCAGCTCGGCATTGATCGTCGCCAGCCCGGCATTGAAGGCTTCCAGCTCGTCCACTTTCTGCGAGAGCTTGTGCAGCAGCAGGCGCTGATGTTCCTGCTCGAATTGCTCGGGGGGCGGCGGCGCCAGCGTTTCAATCGGCAGATCGAGGGCGGCGCGAATGGTATCGAGAATCACCTGTGGCTCGGCCGGCTTGGTGAGCAGGTAGCTGACGCCGAGCGAGGCGGCCAGCGAGTGGGTTTCCGATTCGATATAGGTTGCGGTGTAGAACATCACGGGCGTGTGGGCGATGCTGGGATCCGAGCGGAGCATGCGCACAAAGGCAAAGCCATCGATATCGGGCATCAGCACATCGGCAATCACCAGGTTGGGGCGGGCCGCGCGCACAAGCTCAAGCGCCACTTCGGCATTCTGGGCTTCCAGGGCTGTATGGCCCGCATAGCCAAGCAGCGTCACAAGCACATCGCGGTTGGTTGCGCGATCGTCGAGCACAAGGATGGTCGCCATGATGCGTACTCCTGGCGTGGGCTGCGATTGCTTTGCAATGGGCTTGCTGGGCGCTTATGTGTCGTCGGTGGCGATGTTTGCCGGCAATTTCAGTGTGAAAATGCTCCCGCGCCCATAGGTACTGTCGAGTGTGATTGTGCCGCCAAGCACATGCGCCAGCTGGTAGGCTATGCGCAGCCCCAGCCCGGTGCCTTCGCGCCCGCGCACCTCGGGCGAATCGACGCGCCCAAATTCCTGGAACAGGCGCATCTGGTCGGCTGATTTGATGCCAATGCCAGTGTCGTGGATGGCGAACTCAACCATACCCTGCCCGGCATTCAGATACTGGCTAACAACCAGCCGAACTTCGCCCCGGTCGGTGAATTTAATCGCGTTGCCAACTAAGTTGATCAGAATGCGATTGAGCGCGCCTTCGTCGCTGCGCAGCACAATCAGCTCGGCGGGCATTTCGCTAGAAAGCCGAAGCTGTTTCGCATCGGCCAGCGGGCGCAGGCTGGCGGCGAGCGCGGCTACCATGCTCTGGCATTGTATCATTGTTGGGCGAATCTCAACACGCCCGGCTTCGATCTTTGCCAGGTCAAGAATATCGTTGATCAGCGCGATCAGCTGGCGCGTGCTGTGCTGGATCGTGCGGAGCTGGTGATCTTGCGCGGCATTGAGCGGGCCGGGCATCTGCATGAGCAGCGTGCCGGTGAAGCCAAGAATGGCATTCAGTGGCGTGCGCAGCTCGTGCGACATGCTGGTAAGAAAGGCGCTCTTGGCCTGGTTGGCGCGTTCGGCTTCGGCGCGGGCGGCGTGCGCCTCGGCAAATAATGCCGCATTGTTGATCGCCAGCCCGGCGCGGTCGGCCAGGTCTTGCAGAAATACCTGATCGGCGGCAGTATACGGTGGGTTGGGAATAATGCGCGTCATGTAGATCAGGCCAATAATGCGCCCGTGCGCCCGCAGCGGCACCACCGCCAGCCCCGATGGGTTGAATTGCTCGATCAGTGGCTGGTGCTCTGAGCCGACTATGCCAGCCACGCTATCGTTGCGCGAGAGTACAATTGCCTGGCCTCGGTTCAAAACCTGTTGCATCAGCGGGGTGACTGGCAGATATCGTTGTGAGAACGCCGCCTGGAGCGAGGATACCTGCTCGGCATCCCGCTGTGCAATGACCTTTATTTCGGCCTGGTGCCCATCGTCGGTGAAGAGCACAATGATCGTTGTGTCGCCGAAATGGCGCGTGATCCAGCCCGCAATAATATCGAATACGGCCTGTGTTTCCTGGTTTGCTTCGGCAATGGCCTGCAGCAGATCGGCCACCGCTGTGGCGCGCTCGGCGTTGGTGCGGATCTGCTCGGCCAGCAGGGTGCGCTCGGTGATCTCGGCTTGCAGTGTGGTGTTGGCTGCGCGCAGCTGTTCCGTCAGCACCTGGCGCGCATAGGCGATCGAGATTTGCCCGGCCATGCCATTCATCAGCTCAATATCGGCAGGGGTGAAATCGGGCGCGTCGGTGCGATTCAGCGCGGTGAGCGTGCCAAACACCGCGCCGAGATGGTAGAGCGGCACCACCACCACTGCGCCAACATCAGTTTCCTGGCGGCGGAGCAGCGTGCGCGGGCTTTCGCGCGGGTCGATCGCGTCTTTGGGGCGAAATCGCCGGGCTGCGGTGGCGGATGGCCCAGCCAGTCAGCCCATCCATCAGCTCGTCGAAACCAATCTCGGGAATAGTGTCGGTTGCGCCGGGGCTGCCCTGCAGGCTGTATTGCACACTTGACGTTTCCCAGTTGAAGATCACAATAATGGCGCGGCTGGCCCGCACAATCGCGCTGACCTGATCGACCGTCTGCTGCAAGGCTTCGCGCAAATCGTCGGAACGGATGACCGAGTTGGTGATGGCATACAATGCCTGCGCCCGGTCGCGGGCGGCGCGCAGCTCGCGCGTGCGCGTGGCCACATGCTGTTCGAGCTGGTTGTTCAGGTCGCGCAGCTTGGTTTCGGCCTGCTTGCGCGGGGTGATGTCGATCATCGTGCTGAGCAGTGCGGCTTCGTCGTTCAGTTCAATTGGCTCCAGGCTCCATTGCATGGTGCGTTCGCCGCTGCGGGTGCGGATCGTTAGCTCGATATTGCGCAGCTGGCCGCGCATCGCCAGCTGATCGAGCACTTCGTCGCGCTGCTGAAGATTGGCATACAGCTCAAGTTCCTCCAGGTTGCGCTCAAGCAGTTCGGTGCGCGAAAAGCCGAGCAGCTGGCACAGGCTTTCGTTCGCGTCGAGAAAGCATTCATCGCGCATACGAAGAATGGCCAGCGCAGCCGGGCTTGCATGAAAGGCTTTGGCAAAACGTTCTTCGCTGGCGCGGAGCGCCTGGTCAGCGGCGCGCTGCGCGCCAACGTCGCGAAATACCAGCACCACGCCATGCGTCAACCCCCCGCTGTCGCGAATGGGCGCGCCGCTGTCCTCGATCGGCGTTTCGCGGCCGTCGCGGCTGATCAGCAGCGGGTAGCTTTCGTTGGTGGTGGCGCGCTGCCTGTGCAGTACGGCTCTGGCAATATCGTCGAGCGGCGCGCGCGTGAAGGCATCGATAACGGTGAACACTTCAGGGAGCGGCCGCCCGTAGGCGCTCGAATCCCAGCCGGTGAGCTGCTCGGCGATCGGGTTCAGAAACGTTACGCGTGCTTCGGTGTCGGTGGTGATGACGGCATCGCCAATGCTCGCAAGCGTGACGATCAGGCGCGCGCGTTCGCGTTCAAGCTCGGCTAATGTTTTGGCCAGCAGCTCGTTGCTGGCGCGCAGGTGCTGTTCGGCCCGCTGGCGCAGCAGAATATCGCCCTGCAGCACCTGCTGGTGAATGACCAGCGCGACAAGAATGGTGATGTAAATGCTGAGGGTGAATGGCGATGTGTACACGCCCTGCCCGCCCGCGCGCGCCAGCAGCAGCGCAAGTATCGTCAGCCCGCTGCCGAGCACCCACCAGGGCCCGGCCAGCACCAGGGTGATCGCGGGCGGCAGCGCCAGCACAACCGGGGCGTACATGGTCACAAATGGCTCGGGCATGAAGGTGCCAATTACCGCGCTCAGCAACAATGCGTTGATCGAGCGCGCCAGCTCCCAGCCACGCTGGTAGGCAATCAGCAGCGCCAGGCTCACCAGCACCATAATGGCAGACACCCAGAATTGCCCGGGCTCGGGAGTCTTGTCAAAGATGGCTTCGATCAGCACGGCCAGCAGAAACAGGGTTTGTGTGCCCAGCACAGCCTGCGCCGCCGCACGCTGTGTAATAATGAGCGGCTTGTCGCCTGAACGAGGGTTCATGGCGTGTTTCTCCTGGCCGTTTCCGGCGACAAGGTTGGAGCCTTCGCGCACTGGCTGAGCCGTAGAGTTGTAAAGCCAATCCCTGGCTGGCACAGGGGTAAATGAAAGCGTAGCGCATATGGGTGCGCCAATGAATAGTGTTAGGTGTACTTGCGACGAGTCTTAGGAAGTTTCGAGGGTGTTTGCGCGATTGCGTGGTTGAAATAGTAAAGAATTAGCAATCACGTATAGGTTTAGTATAGCCGATGCGCGCCTGCAACTCAATGATTTTTCGTTGCACTGAGGCTCAGATTGGGTGGGCCGAGCGCAGGCATTGCTGCTATACTAGCATACGTATCGTTTGCGCAATTTTTTGCTGTGTAGAACCAGGAGCGCTCTCGGTGTCTGCAACTGTTTGTATTCATTGTGGCGCGCCGCTCAACCGCCTGGGCGCGCGCTTTTGCACCACATGCGGCCAGGCGCAAATTGCCGCGCCACCGCCCACCATTATCGACGCGCCAGCCGTGCCAGCCACGCCCGCCACAGCGCCTGCCCCGCCCGGCGGCTCGCAGCCACTCGCCACCGGCGCGCATCTCGTCATTCAGGATGAAGGGCAGACCCGCGACGTGGCGCTGGGCGCGCAGCCGCTCGCGATTGGCCGCGCCGCCAGCAACGACGTCGCGCTCAACTCGCGCTTTGTGTCCGCGCGCCACGCCCGCATCGAGCCGGCCGGCACGGCCCACCAGATCGTCGATGTTGGCTCGACCAACGGCATTCTGTTCGAAGGCCGCCGCCTGCCGCCCAACACGCCGCAGCCCCTGGCCGATGGCGCGGTGCTGCGCATTGGCGACCCGGCCACCGGCAACTTTGTGTCGCTGGCCTACCACAACCCCGCCGCCGCCCGCGCCGCGCAGGCCGCCACCGTCGCAAAGAGCTACCCGCTCGACCCGAACGACCCGCAGATCACGATTGGCCGCGAAGGCAGCGAGATCGTGCTGGAAAACCCGCAGGTCTCGCGCAACCACGCCGTGATCGACCGCGTGGGCGGCAAGCATGTGCTGCGCGACATTGGCTCGACCAACGGCACCTTTGTGAATGGCCAGCGCATCAGCCAGCACACCCTCGCGCCCGGCGACGTCATTCAGATCGGCGCGTTCAAGCTGGTGTACGACGGCGACAGCCTCGACCAGTACGATCAGCGCGGCGCGCTGCGGATCGATGCGCGCAACCTCACCCGCGAAGTGCGGCGCGATGGGAAAACACGCACAATTCTGAAAGATGTGTCGCTCTCGATTGCGCCGCGCGAATTCGTGGCGCTGGTGGGCGGCAGCGGCACCGGCAAAAGCACGCTGATGAACGCGCTTTCGGGCTACGCCCAGGCCAGCAGCGGCCACGTGCTGGTGAACGGCGACGACTACTACCGCAACTTCGACGCCTACCGCACCCTGCTGGGCTACGTGCCGCAGGACGACATCATCCACCGCACGCTGCCGGTCGAGCGCGCGCTGGGCTACGCCGCCGAGCTGCGCCTGCCCGCCGACACCGCGCCAGCCGAGATCACGCAGCGCATCACACGCGTGCTCGACGACGTGGACATGACGCCGCACCGCGACAAGCTGGTGGAAAACCTTTCTGGCGGCCAGCGCAAGCGCGTGAGCATTAGCGCCGAGCTGCTGGCCGACCCCTCGCTCTTTTTTCTCGACGAGCCAACCTCGGGCCTGGACCCCGGGCTTGAGAAAAAAATGATGTACACGCTGCGCCGCCTGGCCGATAGCGGGCGCACGGTGGTGCTGGTGACGCACGCCACCGCAAACATCAGCCAGTGCGATCACGTGGCCTTTATGTCCGACGGGCGCATGGTCTATTTTGGCCCGCCCGCCGAGGCGCTCCAGTTCTTTGGCGTGGGCAGCGGCGACTTTGCCGACATCTACACCAAGCTCGAAGGCGTGGCCACGCCGCAGGATGCCGACCGCTGGGCGGTGGTGCAGCGCGACCTTCAGGCTGAAAATGATGCGTGGAGCGCCAAGAACCAAGAACCAAGAACCAAAAACCCACGTGGCGCAGCCGCTTCTGCTCCAACTCTCGCCGAGCTGTGGGAAATGAAGTTTCGCGCCTCGCCGCAGTATGCGCGCTATGTTGCCGGGCGGCTGGCGCAGGCCCCCGCCGGGCCAGTGGCGGGCGGGCAGGGCGGCGGGGGCGGCAGCACGCCGCGCGTGTCGCCGCTGCGGCAGTTCGGCATTCTTGCGCGCCGCTACCTCGACCTGATCATCCAGGATCGGCGCAACCTCGGCATTCTGCTGCTGCAAGCGCCGATCATTGGCGTGCTGCTGATGCTGGTGGCCAAAGCCGACGCGCTGGTGGGCGAAAAGACCTTTGCCAGCGAAGCCAAGAAGGTGCTGTTTATGCTGGCGACGGTGGCGGTGTGGTTTGGCATCATCAACGCCGCGCGCGAGATCACCAAAGAGTCGCCAATTTTCCGGCGCGAGCGGCTGGCGAACCTGCGCATTGGCCCGTATGTGCTCTCGAAGATCGCCATTCTGCTGCTGCTGGTGGTCATTCAAAGCGCGCTGCTGCTGGGGCTGGTAAGCCTGCGCGTGCAGCTTCCGGCGATGGGCGTGCTCCTGCCGGGCTGGCTGGAACTGTATGCCACCACGCTGCTTACCTCGCTGGCGGGCCTGGCGATGGGCCTGGCAATCTCGTCCTCGGCATCCACACCCGACCGCGCAATCTCGATCGTGCCGCTCGCGCTGATCCCGCAGATCCTGTTCGCGGGCGTGATCTTCACGCTGGGCGATGGCTTCAGCGTGCAGCGTCTGCTTTCGTGGTTCACAATCAGCCGCTGGGCGATGGATGCCTACGGCACCACGGTGAACCTGAACGATCTGCCCTTCCAGCCGGGCATGCTGCGCGTCGCCAAAGACGAATATGCGTTCACGGCTGGGCATTTGCTTTCGCGCTGGGCGATTCTGCTGCTGTACATGGTGGTGTGCCTGGGCATCACGGCCTGGCAGCTCAAGCGCCGCGACCGGCAGGTCTAGTGCAGGCGTCCAGCTACGGCTAACGAACCGAATAACCACGAAGGCACGAAGACACGAAGAGTTTATGGCTTTCTGCCGCTCTTCGTGTCTTCGTGTCTTTGTGGCTATAAAGGGAGCCGCTACACCAGATTTTGCAGCGCCCGCTGGTGCTCGACCGGGTCGAACAGGGCGCGGATGGGGATGCTGAAGCCTGCCACGGCGCTGCTAGTGATCTCGCCCGAGCGCGCCTTGGTTTGCAGCGTGTAGACGCCATCCGCCAGCACATACTGCTCCACCACCTGCGCGTCGGGGTCGATGATCCAGTACTCGTTCACGCCGTGCGCCGCGTAGTCGGTGAACTTCACGCCGCGATCGGTCGCTTCGGTGCTGGGCGAAAGCACCTCGGCCACAAAATCGGGCGCGGGAAAGTGCATCTGGTCGGGGCTGAACGCCGCCGCGATTTCCTGCCGGAAGAAGCAGATATCGGGCTCGTAGTCATTGCGCGTCAGCGAGACGAGCAGCTTCTCAAAGCCCACCAGCCCGAGTTGATGCTTGGCGCTGAACACGCTAAGCAACACTAGCAGGTCTTGCGCAGCCTCGCTGTGGCGCAGCTTCACCGGCGACTGAAAGATCGTCGCGCCGTTGATGAACTCGACTTTCTGCTCTTCATCAAACTGCGCGTAGAACTCGGCGCGGCGCTTCTGCTCTTCGGCCAGCAGATCGCGGATCTGCTCGTAGTAGAGCACGAGCTGCGGCGATTCCAGCAATTTGTCGAGCGCAATTGTCATGGCGTCCTCCATCGCTGCGATGGCCTGATTCTAGCGCAGCGGCGGGCGCGGGTCAAGACTTTGTCAGGACCATGCCAAGTTGGAATGGGAACGAGATCAATCCACAGATTGCGCAGATTACACAGAAATGAGGTCGATAATCTGCGAAATCTGCGTCATCTGTGGATAAATTTTAGGGCTTTGTAGATTGCGAATGTCCTCAGGACGCTGAAGATGGGACGCAGGCGAACGCAGATCGACGCTTCTCAGAATTATCTGTCCACGTGTTCTGCGCTCGTCTGCGTCTAGTCCAGCCCGAATGGCTACCAGGTTACGCTCATCATCGAGCAGTTGAGCCCGCTGCCGATCCCGAGCAGCGCGACGTTGTCGCCCTTGCTGATGCGCCCGGCCTCGTCGGCCATTGCCAGCGTGATCGGCAGCGCGGCCGGCCCGATGTTGCCCAGCGTCGGGAAGTTCAGGTGCAGCTTGTTCGGCTTGATCTCCAGCGCTTCGGCCACGGCGGCCATGTGCCGCGCGCCAACCTGATGCGGGATATACATGGCGATCTCGGCATCGCTCCAGTGCGGCAGCTCGTCGGCGGCGGCGCGCCATGTTTCGCCGGCCAGCTGCACGCCCGCAATCAGCAGCGCGCTGGCGTCGGTCTTCATGTAATCGGGCTGGCCGACGCACAGGCGGTTGTGCTGGGTCGCGGCCATCGTCACCGCGCCATTCAGGCTGTGCCCGCTGGTCGACAGCTCTTTGCGGCACAGCAGCATCGCCACCGCGCCCGAGCCGAGCGTCAGCGTGGCGAAATTATCGCGAAATTCCTGCGGCGTGGTCGTTTCGCTTTGCAGCCGCCGCACGGTCGCCATCACCGCTTCCTGCGAGCCTTCGCCATCCACCACCAGTGCATAGTCGATCAGGCCGGCTTCGATCTGCATGCCCACGCTGGTCATGCCGTTCAGAAAGCCCAGGCAGGCGTTGCTGATGTCGTAGTTGATGCAGCTTGGCGGCAGGCCGAGGTTGCCGTGCACCAGGCAGGCCACCGACGGCTCGATATAATCTTTGCAGACGGACGTGTTGATTAGGGCGCCGATCCGCTTGGGGTCGATGCCGGTTTTGTCGAGCAGCTTGCGCGCGGCCAGCGTGGCGACATCGCTGGGCATGGTGCCGTGGTCCCAGAAGCGGCGCTCGCGAATGCCCGACAGCGCTTCGAGCCGGCCGGCGGGAATGCCGATCCGCTGCATGGTCGCCGCCATCTGGCCTTCGAGGTCGTCGGAGGTGACGCGGTGCGGGGCAAGTTCGTAGGCGATGGCTTCAATGGCGACGTTTTGGAAGAGCATTGGGGTTTTCTCCTTTGTGCGTGAAGCGTTGCAGGCGGCGCAGATGCGTGCCTATGGGTTGGCCTGAAACCATGCGACCGTGCGGCGCAGCCCCTCGGCGGTGCTGATGCGCGCAGTATAGCCAAAATCGCGGGCGGCGGCGGCGTGGCTGAACCAGTGCGACATGCTCATTTGTTCAACCATCATACGGGTGAGCGGCGGCTCGCGATCTATGCGCGCCGCACGGAAAAGCCATTCGGTCAGCGAGGCGAGCGGCAAGGCCACGCGCGGGCTGATGCTGCCGCGCACAGGCGGCAGGCCGGCCAGAGTCACCAGTTCGTCGATAAAATTCCACATATTCACCGGCTCGGCCTGACCAATGAAGTAAGCCCGGCCGCGCGTGGGCGCGTGTTCGTGCAGACTGTCGGCGGCCTGCAGGTGGGCTTCGGCGCCGTTCTCCACATAGGTCACATCCACAAGATTTGTGCCATCGCCAACGCGCCGCAGCCGCCCGGCACGCGCGCGCGCCAAAATCTGCGGAACGATGTGCGGGTCGCGCGGCCCCCAGATCAGGTGCGGGCGCAGCGCCACCGTGAGAATGTCGCGCTGGCGCAGCACCCAGCGCTCGGCCAGGGCTTTGGTGTGCGGGTAGGGCGCGGAGTAGCGCGCCGGGAAGGGCAAGCTCTCGTCGCCGCCAGCAATATCGTCTGTGCCAATCGCCACCGAGGGCGAGGACGTGTAAACGAACTTCGGCACGCCCGCGCGCACCGCCGCCCGCAGAATGTGCTGCGTCGCCGTGACATTGTTGCGGTAGAAGTCGTCCCACGTTCCCCACACGCCCGCCTTCGCCGCCACATGAAATACCGCATCGCAGCCGCGCAGCGCGGCTCCCACATCATCTTCGGCGGCAAGGTCGGCGCGGAAGCACGCCACGCCAAGCGCGCGCAGCTCGGGGTAGTCGTTGCGCCCGAGCACGCGCACGCTGTCGCCGCGCGCCAGCAGCTGCTCAACGACGTAGCGCCCCAGGAAGCCATTTCCGCCAGTTACGAGTGCGTTCATATGTGCCTATGGACGAAGGACGAAGGACGAATGTGAAGCCACAGAGAACACCGAGATCACAGAGGAAAGTTCAAACTCAGTGCTCTCCGTGCGCTCTGTGGCCACTATTCTTCTCTCACGCGCCCTTCGATACGCGGCTGCGCCGCACTCAGGACGCTATTAGGTGCGACCTCCAAAACTCCGTGCCTCTGTGCCTCCGTGGTGAATTGCCTTTTCGGTGCGTCGCTCACGCGCCCTTCGATACGCGGCTGCGCCGCACTCAGGACGCTATTATGGCAAAACTCAGTGCCTCTTTCCCTGTGGTGAAATACTCTTTGCTCGTCGCGTGGGCGAAGATCCTTCGACTTCGCTCAGGGCAGGCGAGCTTCGCCGCTACGTGCAACCTGCAACATTCAAACCTGTAACTTTGCAACATCTCTGCGCTCTTTGCGCTCTTTGCGGTTTATTCTTCTGGTGGTCGCCTACGCAAGCTGTTTTTGCGCCCACACCGCCAGCCGCTCGCGGAAGATCTTGGCGTTGTGGCGAATATCGACCGGGAAGGACGGGTGAAACAGCACCGTCTGGATCGGGCGTGTCATCGCGTGGGCCGCGCCGAGCGCCAGCAGCTCGCGGGTGAAGCGGGCGCGGTCGGCGGCGCTGCGCGGCAGGTGGCCGGGCTGCGGCTCGATGATGATGGCAGCGGAAGCGTGCCCACCGCGCCGAATGCCCACCAGCGCGGCGCGATAGACGGCAGGATGCTGGCTGAACACCAGCTCGCACGGCTCGGTGTACAGGCACTGCGCGGCAAGCTGCACGCGCTGGCTTTTCCGCCCATAGAACCACAGCCGGCCCTGCTCATCGAGGTAGCCCAGGTCGCCCATGCGGTGCCACACCGCGTCGCCATCGGCAATTTTGGCGAGCTGGTTCGACTGCGGGCGGTTCATGTAGGCGCGTGTCACCATTGGCCCGCGCACGGCGATCTCGCCCACTGCGCCAGCCGGCAGCGGGAGTGTGTCGTCCCAGTGCGCAATCGGCTCGTCGCTGATGGGGATGATGCGCAGCGTGACGGCAGGCACCGGTCTGCCCACGCAGGTCCCGGCGATCGGGTCGGCGCGCTCGCGCATGGCGGCCAGCACCTCGCGCCCGCTGGCCGATGCCACCGGCAGCGCCTCGGTCGCGCCATAGGGCGTATGCGTGTCGGCGCTGGGCGCAAGAATGTGCGCGAAACGCTCATGGAGCGCAAGCGGCACGGGCGCGCCGGCCATCAGCACGCGCCGCAGCGAGGGCAGCTCGATGCGCTGGTCGATGCAGTAGCGCGTCACACGGTTCCAGATCGCCGGCGAGCCAAACGACGAGGTAACCTGCTGGTCGCGGATCAGCTCAATCACATCGGCCGGGTTGCACGAGGCCGGGCGCGTGGGATTGATTTCGGGAATGGCGGATGTGATGCCCAGCGCGACATTGAACAGGGCGAACAGCGGAAAGGCCGGCATCTCGACTTCGCCGGGCGCGATGCCGTACAGCTCGCGCAGCACACGCACCTGCGCCTCAAACATTGCGTGCTCGTAGATGACGCCTTTCGGCACGCCAGTGCTGCCGCTGGTGAACAGGATCGCGGCCATGTCGCCAGGGTGCGGCTGCACAATCGGGAATGGCTCGGCGCGCTCGTCGCGCAGCTCGTCGAGGGTCGGCCCGCCCCAGCCCCAGCGCCGCCCAACCGTCACCGCGCGCGTGATTGTGCGGGTGGCGCGGCGAAACACCATGCGCGCCACATGCGCGGCCGGCACGCCGATCAGCGCCTCGGGCTGGCTTTCCGCGATGCAGGCCGCGAGGTTGGTGCGGCCCATCGCCGGGTCGATCAGGATGGGCACGCAGCCAGCTTTGAACAAGGCAAAGGCCAGCGCGATCAGCGGCAGGCCGGGCGGCACCATCAGCAGCACGCGCGTGCCCGCGCCAATGCCGTAGCGCGCCAGCCCGTAGGCGTAGACGTCGCTGGCGCGATCCAGCTCGGCAAAGGTCATTTGCTCGTAGTGGGCGCGGCCATGGGTGTCGCGGCCGGCGCGGCGCAGCACAGCAACCTGCGCGGGGCGTTCCTGTGCCATCAGCGGCAGGTAGCGCGCAATATTCGTATTTGTGGCGCTTGTTGTGGGCATAGGCGTGACGAAAGGCGAACGAGAGTATTCACCACAGAGACACAGAGACACGGAGAAATTGGTTGAAAGTTTACAGGTTGTATGTTGCAAGTTACTGCTGCCAACCTGCAACCTTCAACCTGCTAACTCATCACTCAACATTCAACACTCAAAACTTTCATCACCGCGCTAAAAAGTTCATTACCTCGGGCACAATCGCCTCGTGCGCGTCTTCCAGCACGTAATGGCCGGCGTTGTCGTAGCGCAGCACGCGCGCATTGGGCAGGCGCTGCATCCAGCCAGCCAGAAAATGGTCGGTGAAGCACCAGTCGCGCCCGCCCCACAAGATCAGCGCGGGCGTGTTGCGAAACGCGCCCAGCCGCTGGTCAATCCCATCAACCGTGGCCCAGGTTGGGTGCGACGGGCGCAGCGGGATGTCCTGCACAAAGCGCAGGTTTGCCACGCGGTCGTGCCAGGAACCGTAGGGCAGCAGGTAGCCGTCGCGCACCTGCGGGTCGAGCGGGCGCTCCACCGCCATCAGGGTCGCGCCGCCGGCAAAGCCATTCAGTCCGCGAATCGCCACGTCGCCAACGAGCGGGATTTTGCACACGCCAATGCGCCAGGGAATGCGCGGCGAAAGAAACGCGGCGGTGTTGAACAGCACGAGCCGCCGCACGCCAGCCGGGCGCCGCACCGCATTGCCAAAGCCAATCGCGCCGCCCCAGTCGTGCACCACCATGTCGTACTGCTCGATGCCAAGATGTGCCAGCAGCCGGCCCAGGTTTTCGATATGGTTTTCGAGCCGGTACGGGTAGTTCTGAGGCTTATCCGACAGCCCGCAGCCCATGTGGTCGGGCACAATCACGCGATGGGTGTCGCGCAGCGCCAGGATCAGGCGGCGGTAGAAAAACGACCATGTCGGATTACCGTGCAGCATCACCACCGCCGGCCCGCGCCCTTCGTCCACGTAGTTGATCGTGCCGCCGGGAACGTCGAGCTGGTGCTGCGCAAATGGGTAGATCGATTCGATGCGGGACAGGTCGTATGCGGGTGGGGCAGCTCTCACGGTCGCTCCTGTGCTCGTGCGGCGCTGCGGGCTACTATAGCACGAAAACGGCGCGCGCATTCTGTGCTACCATGCCCGGCCGGAAGGGCTGGTGGTGGTTGATTTTCTGGCAATGCTGCGCACGCGCCGCCTGTGTGAGTTTGAATGTTGTGATAGTACGATTTCGATTCTTCGGCTGGATGCTTCTGCTCCTGGCGCTGATGGCCTGCTCGCCCGCCCCGGCTGAGCCAACCGCAATCCCCGCGCCCGCCGCGCCAACCAGTGCGCCCACAGCAGCGCCGCGCCCAACAGCGGTGCCGCCGGTGACGGCAGTTGCGCAGCCAACCGTGCCGCCCAGCGGCCTGGTGCTGTGGGCCGTGGCCGAAGGCCCTGAGCTGGCGGCCTTGCAGCGGCTGGTGGCCGATCTGAGCGCGCCGCTGGGCGCGCCGGTGCTGGTGATTGGGAAAAGCGCCGACGCGCTGGTGGCCGACATTCGCGCCGACGCGCTGGCTGGCCTGTCGCCGCCCGCGCTGGTCTGGGCCAGCCAGGATGAGCTTGGCCTGCTTCAGCGCGCCGAGATGCTTCAGCCCGCCAGCGACGGCTTGCCCGACGACGCATTTCTGCCGGCTGTGGTTGAAGGGGCCACGCTGGGCGGCGAGCGCTGGGGAACGCCAGTGGCGGCGCAGGGCTACCTGCTGCTCCTGTTCAACCGCAAGCTGGCGAACAGCGCGCCTCGCACCACCGACGAGCTCATCGCCCGCTCGCGCGCGCTGGCGGGCGGCGACACCTACGGCCTGGTGGCGGCCTGGGTCGAGCCGCGCTGGTTTACTGCCTGGCTGAACGGTTTTGGTGGCGCGCCGCTCGACGCGAACGGCCAGCCCACGCTCAACACCCCGCAGGCGATTGCGGCGCTGAATCTGCTGAAGGAGCTGCGCGCCGCCGGCCCGCCTACGCCTTCGACCTATGAGGACGGGGCGCGGCTGTTTCGGCAGGGGCGCGCGGCTTTCGCAGTTGATGGCGACTGGTCGCTGGCGAGCTACCGCGACTACACCGACACGCTTGATCTGGGGATTGCGCCCATGCCGCAGGTGCCGGCAACCGGGCGAACGGCGGCTTCGGGCCTGGGTGGAACCTACCTGATGTATAGCAATTCGCTCGGCGGCGCGCAGCTCGATGCTGCTCGGGCGCTCGGGCGTGCACTGGCGGGCGCCGATGCGCAGGCGCGCATTGTCGGCGAGCTTGGCCGCCTGCCCGCGCTGCGCGCCGCCCAAAATATCCCTGCTGTTGCGAACAACCCCGCGCTGGCCGCAGCCGCCGCGCAGGCGCAGGACGCCCCTGGCCTGCCGCCAATTGGCGCGCTGCGCTGTGCGTGGAACGCCATTCAGCCGCAGCTTGCGCCCGTGCTGCTTGGCCAGCAAACCCAGGAAGACGCCGCCGCCGTCATGCAGTCCAGCGCCGAGGCGTGCGTTGCCGCACCGTAGCGCGCCTCTGGCGCGGGGGTTAGGGTTTGGGGGATAGGGGCTAGAGGGTGCGGCAATAATGACTGCTGCCATGTTCGAGAGCGACCAACGACAAAGGACGAAGGACGAAAGAAATCCCTTTCGCCATTCGTCCTTCGTCGTTGGTCTTTCGCCCTACAGCTGCACGCCCAGGCGCAGCAGCGCACCCCGCAGCGCACCGCCAACCGTGCTGCGCAGGTTGCGCGGGCTGAACTGCTGGACATAGCTGCTGGTCGCGCCGGCCGGGCCAGGGTCGCTGCCGGTGCGCTCGCGCGTGTACCAGCGGTGGTCGATGATCCAGCGATACAGGTCGGCCTCGGTGCGGTTGGGGAAAAGGCGCAGCGCATTCTGCTCGCGAATCACCCGCACGATCGGCATGTACACCTCGTCGTACCAGTGCGCCACAGCCTCGTCACGCGGAATGTCGCGCCCAAGCTCTTGCCCGAGGTAGTAGCGGTGCGCGTTGATATGCCGCACCAGGTCGAGGTAGCCGCCCAGCTCGCTGAACTCGATCCGCTCGTCGGGCCGCAGGGCGTGCAAATCCGTCCACTCCAGAAAGTCGCTGTACTCTTCTTTCAGCATCAGGTCGTGCGTGGCGAGCGTGGGGGTCAGCGGCACGTCCACCACAAGCTCGGTGACATAGGCGTCGATGTCGACCTGCCCGATCTGGCGGGCGACCGACACGCGGTGGTTGCCGTCGCGCACGAAATAGATTTCGCCAATTTTGTACAGCTCGATTGGCGGCAGGGTGATCGAGTCGAGCATGGCGCGGTCGATACTCGTCCAGCGGTCGCGCAAGGAGTCGGAGCGGGGGAGAAACTGGCGGTCGAAGTCGCCGTAGCGCCCTTCGCTGCCAATGATATTTGCCAGGGGAATGGTCTGGTGGCCGATCCAGCGCTGGCCGCGCACATTGATGCGCGTGCGCACATCTTCAAAGGAGATGATGCCGCTGGGGCGGCGGCGCAGAATGTTGATGAGTTCGGTAAGAAAAGCCTTGCGGCGCGCATCACTGAAATGCATGCGCGAGGCATTCATGGTCCATGGGCTACTCATATATATGCTCCAACAGCTTCCTGGTGCGGAAGCCGTAAGCACGCGGACCACATTGTCGCCGGTTTGTCACTCCTTGATCTGCCGTGCGTGCGCTGATATCGTATATGCAATGTGTGCAGAAGGCACACAAGCGTCGGCGTTGAGCGGTGCTTAGTTGTCCGAGTGGTTGGCCGGGCTGTGCGCCTGCTCGTCGATGGTGAGCAAGCGGTAGCCGGCGGTGTTCAACACCATTGTGTTTTTATAGCGCGTTTCCGTCACGCTGCTGAAGCCATACGAGCGGTGAATATGCCCGTGGATCAGGTAGCGTGGCGCGAACCAGTCCATCAGCCGCAGCAGCGACTCAAAGCCGCGATGCGGCCGATCCGGCCCGTTGTGAATGCCCAGCGGCGGCGCGTGGGTCAGCATCACATCCAGGTAGCGCCCATAGCGCAGCTTGTTCAGCAGCAGCCGTGGCGCCAGCGCCCAGACATGCGCCATCATTTGCAGCTCGGTGTACTGCGCGCCATCGGAGTTGTTGTAGCGCAGGCACCCGCCCAGCCCGGCAATCAGCAGCCCTGCATGATGGACACTGCGCCGTTCGAGATTGATGCAGCCGCGTGGCGCGTTCAGAACCTCGCCATCTTCGGTGTGCTCGACACCGTTGTGATTCCCATCGATATAGAAGCACGGCCTGCCCAGCATCGTGACGATGAATTCGAGATAGTAGGGTGGCAGGTCGCCACAGCCGAACACCGCTTCGATATGCTGAAAACGGTCTTTGATGTTCAGGCTGTAGATCGCCGGCACGATCTCGTCGCTGACGGTCAGGAACACCATTGTCTGCTTCCATTAAAAACGCGAAGGCGCGACGCTGCCGGCTCATCCCAGCACTGGAACTTCGTCGCATCCTCCGCGTTGGTATATCACAATGTGCATTATATCACAACTGGCAAGTTTCGTGCCGCTTCGGATCGTTCTCGGTAGCCTGCCGAATTGTACGCGCAAAACGGAATCATGCGGCCGTCGGGCTGCAAGAATTCGACGCAGCATTTCATCACATTCTTGACGTTGAAGGTCCATGGGTCCATAAAATCGCGCGTGTTGATCATAAAAATGTGGCGGGCCAGGTCGCGTGGCGTGTGGCTGCTGAGCGGCAGGCTGCTGTGGCAGGCGGTGCAGCGCTCGGTCATGCGGCTGCGCGGCGGGGTGGCGGGTAGGCCAGCCAGCGTGCGCGCCACATCGGCGGCGGCGCGATCCGAGCCAACCATCGCCGACGAGCTCCACAGGCGTTCGAGCGTGTGGAGCAGTTCGTCGCTCAGGCCGGGCAGCGTGCGATTCTTCAGGTAGTCGAGGTACTGGTCGATGGCGAGCAGACGTGTGATTGGCGTGACCGTATCGCCATCGAGCATGGTGTAGGTCACGAAGTTGCAGGTTGGCATGCAGCACGGCACCGGCACAAAATCCTTGGTGCGCAGCAGGCCGCCGGTTTGCGACTCGATTGCGTGGAGCACATCGGGGATGGTGATGCGCGTGAGCGGATCGGCGGGCAGGTGGCGCTGGGCGCGAAAGGCCGGCTGGAAGTTAATACCAAACACGGCCGGGTGGCGCAGCCCAAACTCGACGATCTTGCCAACTTCGTGCTCGTTCACGCCGCGCTCGATTGCGGCCACCAGCACCACGCGCACATCCACTTCGGCCAGGCGGTCGAGCGCGCGCAGCTTGGTTTCCAGCAGGTCGGCGCGGCCGCGCAGCGCCAGGTTCGTGCTGGGCTCGAAGCCGTCGAACTGCAAATAAATCTGCGGCTTGGTGCGCGCCAGCTCGGCCAGCAGGTGGTCGTCGCGGGCGATTTTGATGCCATTGGTGTTGATCATCACATAGGAAATGCCCTTAGCCTGCGCCAGCTCCACAAAGTCGATGATCTGCGGGTGCAGGGTTGGCTCGCCGCCCGAAAACTGAATGACCTCGGGGTTGCCTTCCGCTGCCACAAAGCTGTCGAGCATGAACTCGACCTGCGTGCGGGTGAGCTGCCAGCCGTTCTGCGCGAGGTGCGTGCCCGAACCGGCAAAGCACAGCGGGCAATCGAGGTTGCACGCCTGATTGACCTCGATGATGCCCAGGCAGGCGTGCTGCTGATGCTCGGGGCACAGGCCGCAGTCGTGTGGGCAGCCGTCGCGCACCTCGGTGGCGAATTCGAGGGGAAGCGTGCCGGGCTTGTTGTAGCGCGCAATTTCGGTGTAGAGCTGCGCGTCGCCAAACACCAGCGCCTCGAACCAGCCGTGCTCGGGGCAGCGCTTGCGCATAAACACCTTGTTCTCGCGCAGCAGAATTTGCGCGTCGATCACGCGCTTGCACTCGGGGCAGATGCTGCGCGTGAACTCCCAGAAGATCGCGTCGCGATCGGCTTTTTGGGGCTGTGTTGAAGTCACGTTCGGTCCGTTCGGCTATGAGAAGTTCATGTTGAAGCACACGGCATAGATCAGGATGCCCAGCACCAGCACCAGCGCCAGCGCCGCGCCAAACGCAGCCAGCGCGCCCAGGGCGATCCAGCGCCGCCACATGCCCAGCCCCACCAGCGCGCCGATGTTGATCAGCAGCGGCAGCGCCAGCAAAATCAGCGCAGACATATTTGAGTCGATGTTGGTGGCCTGGCTGAGCAGCATGACGGTGCAGCCGTAGAACAGGCCGTTGACGAGGTACCAGCCCACAAAACCAATCACGAAGTCAAGGATCTTTTCGTTGCGGGTGGTGTATTCCTTGCGTGTGAAGTTCATGGCAGTTTCCGTTCGCAGTCAGCAGTAGGCAGTAGGCAGTAGGCAGTAGGCAGTAGGCAGGATGCAGTAGGCAGGATGCAGTAGGCAGGATGCAGGATGCAGGATGCAGGATGCAGTCAGCAGTAGGCAGTAGGCAGTGGAAAGTGCAACCTGCAACATTCAAACCTGCAACCTGCAACCCCTCTGCGCTCTTTGCGCGCTTTGCGGTGAATTATCTGGTCGTCGGCCGTCGGTCGTCAACCTGCAACATTCAAACCTGAAAACCTGCAACGTATAAATTGAAACCTGCAAACCCCGCCTACGCCGCAGCAGGCCGGGCTGCGCGCATGTGTCGCCCGTAGTAGAGCGCCAGCGCGCCAAGCAGCAGCAGGCACGCGAGCTGCGGGCCAGTCAGGCCCAGCGCCACCACCGGGTTGTTGCGCACAAACTCCACCAGGAAGCGGAAAACCGCATAGCCCGCCAGGCCAAGCTTCAGCAGGTTCCCATTCTGCATGGCCGGGTGGTCGCGCAGCAGTATCAGCACGCCAAACCAGATCAGGTTGAAGCCCGCGTCGTAGAGCGGTGTGGGGTGTACGAGGTAATCGACGCCGGGCGCGGGCACGGCCCATGGCAGCGTGCTGGCCTTGCCCAGGCCATCCTCGGCGGCAAGGAAATCACCCAGGCGGCCAACCGCCGTGCCGAGCGCAATCGCGGGCGCAAAGGCATCGCAGGCGCAGCCGGCCTTGCCAATGATTCGGCTGGCGATATAGCCGCCGATGTATGCGCCAATCAGCCCGCCCATAATCGAGCCGGGGCCAACGCGCGGGTCGAACAGTGTGTACATATTCAGCACCACCGGCGCGGTGCTGCGGCCCAGGAAAAACAGGATCGACAGGCGTGCGCCGATCATGCCGCCCACAAAGGCAGCCAGCGCAATTGGTACCAGTTCTTCTTTTGGCCAGCGGCGGCGGCGCGCTTCCAGAAGCAGCATCAGCAGGCCGACGAGCATGCCAAGCAGCAGGAAAAAGCCGTGGGCGTAGATCGGCATGCCGGCAATGTGGAACAAAATCGGGTGCATGGCGCGGTCCTCCCGGTTCTATAGCGGTTTGCAGAACAATTGACCACTCATGCGCGGCAAGAAGCGCATTGGAGCGCGGAAAATCTAACCGCCTTCTGCATCCTGCCGACTGCAACCTGCTATAGGAGCGACAGGGCGTATGGGCCGATTATACCGCAAGTGGCTGTTCCAGTGCAGCGGGCAATTGCGCCAGCCAGGCATTCGCTGCGGCGGGCGTGGGCAGGCGCAATTTGGTGGCGTGGGCGTATTCGGCGCTGCGAAAGAGCGCGGTGTAGGTGGCGCGATGCCGCGCGTGGGTTTTGAGCGCCCAGAGAAACAGCGAATCGCGGCTGAAAAACTGGTGGCTAAAGCGCTCGTAGTTGCCATTCCACAGCACTTCGCGTGTGCGGGCGCGCCGGATGCTGCGCCAGAACAGCCGCCAGAAAATGACTGGCAGCGCGAAATCGAGCCACACAATCAGCTCGGCGCGGCCCCACGTCAGGTCGCGCACTTTGCTGTAGTTGCCGTCGATCACCCAGGCCGGGCCGCCAACCAGCCGCTCTACGCGGGCGCGAAACAGATCGTCGGGCGCGGGCGTCCATTCCGCATCCCAGTACAGCGCGTCCAGCTCGCCACGCGGCAGGCCGCAGCGCGCCGCAACCGTCTGCGCGGCGGTGGTTTTTCCCGAGCCCGTGCTGCCGATAATGAGAATGCGCTGGGGACGTGGCATAGCTCAGAACCTCAAGCATTGTCAGGCTGACTAAAATACGCACTACGCACTACGCGCTGGCAGGATAGTGCGTGGTGCGTGCTAGCAGCCCTACATGCGGAAAACGCCGTAGCTGGTGGCCGGCACTGGCGCGTTGGCGGCGGCAGAAAGGCCCAGCGCCAGCGTTTGGCGTGTGTCGGCCGGATCGATGATGCCGTCGTCCCACAGGCGCGCGCTGGAGTAGAAAGGGTGGCCTTCGCGCTCGTATTTTTCGAGCGTGGGCGCCATAAAGGCCTCGCGCTCGCGCTCGTTCATGTTGGTGCCGCGCGTGCGCAGATTGTCGAGCCGCACCGTCAGCAGCACGTTGGCGGCCTGCTGCCCGCCCATCACGCTGATCCGCGCGTTCGGCCACATCCACAGCTGGCGCGGCCCGTAGGCGCGGCCGCACATGGCGTAGTTGCCCGCGCCAAACGAGCCGCCAATCATCACGGTGAACTTTGGCACGCGGGCGTTCGCCACCGCCATCACCATTTTCGCGCCGTCGCGGGCAATGCCGCGGTTCTCATATTCGCGCCCAACCATAAAGCCAGTAATATTTTGCAGAAACACCAGCGGCACGCCACGCGCCGCGCACAGTTCGACGAAGTGCGCGCCCTTGAGCGCGCTTTCGCTGAACAGAATGCCGTTGTTGGCAATAATGCCCACCGGCATGCCAAAAATGCGCGCAAAGCCGCACACCAGCGTTTCGCCGTAGCGCGCCTTGAACTCGTGCAGGCGGCTGCCATCCACAATTCGCGCAATGATCTCGCGCACGTCGAAGCTCTTGCGCGCATCCTGCGGAATGATCCCGTAGATCTCGCGCGCGTCGTAGCGTGGCTCTTCGGGCGCGGCTGTGTCCCAGGGCGGCTGCTTGCGCCGGTTCAGGTTCGCCACGATTTCACGCACAATCGCCAGCGCGTGCAGATCGTCGTCGGCGAAGTGGTCGGCCACGCCCGACAGGCGCGTATGCACATCGGCGCCGCCCAGATCTTCCGCGCTCACGTCTTCGCCGGTGGCGGCCTTCACCAGCGGCGGCCCGCCCAGGAAGATCGTGCCGGTTCCCTTCACAATTACCACTTCGTCGCTCATGGCTGGCACATACGCGCCGCCCGCCGTGCAACTGCCCATCACGGCAGCGATCTGCGGAATGCCCAGGGCCGACATCTGGGCCTGGTTGTAGAAAATGCGCCCGAAGTGCTCGCGGTCGGGGAATACATCGGCCTGGAGCGGCAGAAACGCGCCGCCGCTATCGACAAGGTAGACGCAGGGCAGGTTGTTTTCCTGGGCGATCTCCTGTGCGCGCAGGTGCTTTTTCACCGTGAGCGGGTAGTAGGTTCCGCCCTTCACCGTCGCGTCGTTGGCGACGATCATCACTTCCTGGCCGGCCACGCGCCCAATGCCCGTCACCAACCCGGCCGCAGGAACTGCGTCGTCGTAGACCTCGTAGGCGGCCAGCGCCGACAGCTCCAGAAAGGCGGTGTTGGGGTCGAGCAGGCGCTCAATGCGTTCGCGCACAAACAGCTTGCCGCGCCCTTCGTGGCGGGCGCGTGCCTCGGCCTTGCCGCCTTCTTTCACATCAGCCAGCGCGTCGCGCAGCTCATCCACCAGCGGCGCATAGGCGGCGGCGTTGGCGGCAAATTCGTCGGAATGCGTGTCGATCTGTGAGTGTAGAATCGCCATACGTTCACGCTCCAGCCTGGTCGAGCGCCGCGCCGATAATTGCGTCGGCTTCGATCTCTACCAGCATAGCCGGGTCGATCAGTCGGCTGATTTCGATCATGCTGGCGGCGGGGCGAATGTCGCGGAAGAACTCGCCGTGCGCGCGCCCGATCGCTTCCCAATCGGCAATGTTCGTCACAAACATGCGCGTGCGCACCACGTCGGAGAGGTGCGCGCCGGCGCGTTGCAGCGCGCTCTCAATATTGTGCAGCGCCTGGAGCGTTTGCGCGTAGGCGTCGCCCGCGCCAACAACCTGGCCCTGCGCGTTGGTGGCAGTAGTGCCCGCGACGCTCACAAATGGCCCAACCCGCACCGCCCGCGAGTAGCCAACCACGGGCTCCCACGGCGCGCCGCTCGAAATGAGCTGGCGATTCATATCAGGGCCTTTCCAATTCAGTAATTACGTATCGCAACGCATCGACGGCTGAATCCAGCTCGGCAGCGAGCGGGTGACCGTCCAGCTTGGCGCGCACGCCGTCGGCAATTCCTGCATAGTACGCCAGCGTTTGCTCTGGCCCGCGCTTGAAGCGCTGCCACACTGCCGCGCCAGCGCTCCGCAGGTCGCGAATGATCGACTGGGAATTATGCAGCGCGTCGGCGGCCTTGAGCGCGGCTACGTCTGGCCCGCTTTCGTGCAGGCGCTGGAGCTTTTCGGCCTTGCGCTGCTCCCACGGCAGTTCCTGGCCGTTGGCGGCCTTGGTTTCGGTCACAGCCGCCACGAGCGTGGCCACCTCGTCGCCAAATTCGGGGCGGATGGCATCGAGTGGCACATCCGTGTCTTCCACGACATCATGCAGCAGCCCGGCAATCGCGAGTGTTTCGCCAAAGCCGTGCCGCTCAAGGATCAGCGCGACATAAACCGGGTGGGCGATGTAGGGCAGGTCGGTGCCTTTGCGCAGCTGCGCGCGGTGGGCGCGCGCCGCCAGCGCGAGCGCGGCGTCGTAGCGGGGTGAATATGCGCTCATTGCGATCTCCTGTATGTTATTGGGGTGGCGTTTGCCCAACCGCCGCGCCGCGCCGCCGCCACCAGTACAGGATGGTCGAGCCGTCGTTGAAGCCCAGCGGCACAAACACCTGCGCGGTGAACACCAGCAAATTCTCAAGCATAAAGAACTGCGCCAGCAGCCAGGTCACGCCGCCCAGCGGGCGGAACAGCGGCAGGAGCGCCAGGCCCAGCAGCGTCAGAAGCGTGCTGGCGAACGGCCCACCGAGGGCGCGGCGAATGTGGATGTTCGCGGGCAGGGCCGGCTCGTCGCGCGGGTAGATCGTGCTGCTGAGCGGACCCCAGAAGCAAATGCCGATCATGGGGAAGCCAGTGCGGCGGGCGGCCCAGGCGTGGCCAAGCTGGTGAATCAGCTCGGAAAGCCAGTGCAGCACTGTGGCGGCCAGCCCGCCCAGCAGCGCCACGAGGGGCGACAAACCCAGCGCCAGACCCGCCGCCGCGAACACCATCCACAGCACCAGCACCCCAACCACCGCCGATCGCTTGGCGGTAAGCCGCAGCCCAGCCAGGCGCCCAAGTTCGATCATGCTACTCCCTCGCTTCACTCAAAAATTCCAGCGCAGCGTCAGCACGCGGCCCGCCGCCGGGTGGCAGGTGTCGGCACAGCCCGGCCTTGATTGTCTGCCCCGGCACGGTGTGGCCCAGCAGCGTTTCCAGAAACTGCGCGCACTCGATCAGCGCGGGCAGATCGATGCCGGTGGCAATGCCCATTTCGTGCAGCATATGCACCAGGTCTTCGCTGCAAATATTGCCGGGCGCACCGGGCGCAAATGGGCAGCCGCCAATGCCGCCCACACTTGCATCGAAGCGCCACACGCCCACTTCCAGCGCGGCCAGCACATTTGCTAGGCCCGCGCCGCGCGCGCTGTGCGGGTGCAGGCGCAGCGCCACGCCGGGGAAGCGTTCAAGAAAGGCCTGGCACACTGCCTGCACCAGGCGCGGATGCGCCATGCCGGTGGTATCGCCCAGCGTGATCTGCTCGGCCCCCAGCGCCAGCAAATGGTCGCACAGCTCGAGCACGCGGTCAAGCGGCACATCGCCCTCGAAGGGGCAGCCAAACACCACCGAGAGCACCGCCTCGAAGCTGGTGCCGGCGTTGCGCGCAATCGCGGCCACACGGGCGGCCTGCGCCAGCGAATCGGCGATGCTCATATTCACATTGCTGCGGTTATGGCTTTCTGATGCGCTGAGGAAGACCTGGATGGCGTCCACGCGCGCCGCCACGGCGTGCTGCGCGCCAGTGGTGTTTGGCGCGATGGCGCTGTAGATCACGCCCGGCCGCCGCTCGATCTGCGCAAACACTGCGGCGGTATCGGCCATTTGCGGCACATTGCGCGGGTGCACAAACGAGCCAACCTCGATCTGCTGGAGGCCCGTGGCGGCAAGCGCGTTGATGAGCTGAACTTTCTGGCTGGTGCTGAGAATGATGTCTTCGTTCTGCAGCCCATCGCGCGGGCCAACTTCACGCAGACTAATGCGAGCGGGCAGCTCGCCCAAGGGAAGCAATCTGGTCATGAACCTTCACCTCATTGTGAAGAATGCCACCACGCATGCCAGCATCATCGCTGGCGCGCACAGTGTCAGTCGGTTTGAAGCATATAGCCCATGCTGCGGATGCTCACCAGCGCGACCCCCTGGACATTGGTGGATTCGAGCTTGTGGCGCAGCCGGGCGATATGCGGGCGGAGCAGCGCGCGAGCCTCGTCTTCGGGCTGGGCGCGGCCATATACGGCTTCGGAAAGGATGCTGTAGCTCAGTGCAGTGTCGGGCTGCTGGGCCAGCGCCGTGAGCAGGGCAAACTCGGTGCGCGTAAGCGTCAGCGGGTGGCTGCCCAGGTTCGCGGCATGGCGGCGCAGATCGAGCAGCAGCGGCCCAACTTCGATCCGGTCGGAATTCTGGCGCGCTGGCGGCGGGTCGGTCTCGCTGCCGTCGATCATCCCCAGGGCGCGGGCGCTGTCGCTGATGCGCTGGAGCAGCTCGTTGCGCTGCTGGTTGGTGTGGCGCTGCGTCAGCGCGCGCTCAACGCGCTCGCGAATATCGCTCACCTGCGCGGGCTTGAGCAAATAATCGAACGCGCCATAGCGCAGTGCCGAGATCGCGCTGTTGATCGAGCCGTGGGCGGTGAGCAGGATCACTTCAGTGGCCGGCTTATCGCGCTTCAGCTCACGAAGAATCTCAATGCCATCGGAATCGCCCAACTGCAAATCGAGCAGCACCAGATCGAATTCATCGTTAGCAAGTATTTCGCGGGCTGCCACGCCGCTTGCTGCCGACTGAATTTTGTATCCCTGTGCCCGCAGGGCGGCTTCGAGCATCATGCGAACTGCCTGCTCGTCATCCACTACCAGGACGGTAAACGATTGCCTCATAGGGTTGCCTCCTCATCGGCGATAGGCAACATAATGGTAAAGGTTGTGCCTTCACCAAGCTGACTCTGCACGCTGATCCGGCCCATATGCCGATCAACAATAGCCTTACTGGTGTACAAACCCAAACCCATGCCTCGCTCTTTCGTGGTATGCAAGCCATCGAAAATATGCCTGAGCTGTTCGGCAGCAATACCGTAGCCTGTGTCGGTGATCGTAACGACAACATAGCGATTTTGCGACTGCTCGGCGCTGATGTAGGTTTGCACATGCAGCACCCCGCCCTTGCTCATCGCCTCGGCCGCATTCAAAATCAGGTTCAGGAACACCTGCTTGAGCTGATCGGCAACGGCATGGACAGTGGGCAGGTTCGCCGCAAGCTCGGAAAGCACCCGAATGCGGTTGCGCTCAAGCTGCTTGCTGGTGAGCAGCATCACGCTGCTAATCAGCTCGTTGACATCCGTATCGCTGAACACATCGGCGCGCGGGCGGTACAGGTCGCGCAGACGCGCCAGCACCTGCACAATCCGGTCGATCTCTTCTTCGGCCAGCTGCAGGTAGCGCCCGTTTGGCACATCCGGCGGGCACTGCTCAAGAAAGAGCGACAGAAAGCCCTGGATGGCCTGCAGCGGGTTGCCAACCTCGTGCGCAATGCTGGCTGCCAGCTGGCCAATTGCCGCCAGCTTTTCGGCGCGCACCAGCTGCGTTTGCAGCGCCACGCGCTCGGTAATATCTTCCCACACTTCCACCACCTGGTGCGGGTGGCCATTTGCATCAATCAGCGGAATGCTGGTAATTTCCTGAAGCACCTGCGCGCCGTCGGGCCGCGGCATAGTGCGGCGGATGTGCTTGGTGTTGCTGGTGGCAAGCGTTTGGGCCGCCGGCGATTCGCGCCATGGGCCAAGCGCCGCGCCGTAGTGCATGCCAACCAGGGCAGCGGGCTCAAAGCCAAACAGATCCGAGAGCGCGCGATTGGCAGCCAGAATCACCCCATCGCCACCAATCAGTGCCAGGCCCATTGGCACACTGTCGATCACACCACGAATGAGGTTGCGGCTGACCTGAATCTCGCGCAGGCGTGTGCGCTCTTCAATTTGCTCGGCCTGGAGACGCAGCAGCGCAATCTGGCGCGCCGACTCAATCGCGTTTGCGGCGAGCTGCGCGGCTGCGGTGGCCCGTTTGACATCAATTGGAATGGAAGGGTGGTAAAGAAGCAATGCCGCGCCAATCGCCTGTTCTTCGTGAATAATTGGCAGCGCCAGAGCCGGACGGCCGCCGGCCTGCACCGTCAGCGCTTCGCGGCGGTGGAATGCGCGCCGCACCAGGTTTGCGCCTTCGAGCGCGCGCCACGTTGGTGTATCGCCAACTGTGCTGTGCATCGCAAACAAGCGCGGGGCATTGCCAGCGTTAGGCGAAATGGCAAGATAACACGCCAATGCTCCAACACTATCACCTAACGTTGCCGCGATCTGTTCCATGCTCTCGCGCAACGCTGGTGGTGAAGATAGCGAATTGACGAACTCAGTATCAGGTGACGCGCTCACGCATGTCCCTCACTGCCGAGATACGATTCAAGGGCTATGGAAAAAAAGGAAGATAAAAATATTGTAAGTGATATTGTTGCACCTGTGCAACGTGTTGTCAAGCGTTGGCCACGCCTCGCGGCCAGATTCTGTTTTCCACAAACTATAAACATGGTCTTGACAAGAACAGGTGTTTTCGTATAATGATAATTACTACAAAAGTTCTAGTAGGCTATGTGTGCGGCCTTCTGTCGTCTGGGCTTTCCCGCTCGGAGCGGCCGCAGTCAACGAAAGGAAAACTGCAATGCGCTCCCCGGATGCTCTGTCGAACCGACAGAAAGATATTCTTAACTACATTGAAGGCTTTGTCCAGGATAATGGCTACCCGCCCGCGATTCGCCAGATCCAGGAACAGCTCGATATTTCGTCGACGTCTGTTGTTGCGTACAACCTGAAGGCGCTTGAAAACAAAGGCTTGCTGAAGCGCCAGGGCAAGGTTTCGCGTGGTATTACCATCCCGCAGACTTCCGCGGTGAACCTGAGCCTGCGCGAACTCACCCAGGTACCGCTGCTGGGCGTTATCACCGCCGGCCAGCCGCTGCCCGACCCGGAAGACACTTCGGGCGGCTCGGCCGAGATGATCGACGTCCCGCCGGATATCGCGCCCACCGAGAAGCTGAAAGACGTCTATGCGCTTCAGGTGCGCGGCCACTCGATGATCGATGCGCTGATCGACGACGGTGATATTGTGCTGCTGCGCTACCAGGAGACGGCTGAAAACGGCCAGATGGTGGCGGCCCGCCTGCGCGACGAGAACTCGGTCACGCTCAAGAAGTTCTACAAAGAAGGCACGCGCGTGCGGCTTCAGCCGGCCAACGTCACGATGGAGCCGATCTACACCGATGCTGCAAATGTTCGCATCGAAGGTCGCGTGGTTGGTGTGCTGCGACGCATGTTCTAGCAGCCGCTCATATTTTCGTAAAACAACGAGGGCCTGGCATTCGTGCCAGGCCCTCGTTGTTGTTAAAACTACTGATTATCCCAGGCGCGGGCGGAATTTATAGCCATACACCAGCAGGCCATCAGGCCCAAGGTCGCGCAGCTGCCGCGTCACCATTTCAACCGGCAGGTCGATCGCCACATCTTCGGCGTCGCAGTCGGTGAGCTGGGCAGTGACCATCGGCCCTTCTTCCAGCTTCACCATAGCAAGAATGTATGGTCCCTCGGCTTCCAGGCCGGCAGGCGGCTGCCGCACCACGCTGAATGAGTAGACCGTGCCGGCCCCACTGAGGTCAAACGATTCCCACTCGGCGCTGGCTGCCGTCTCGGGCGGGAAACGCACCGCGCCGCTGGCAGTGTTGCGCTGGCCGGCCAGCCGATAGCGGGCCGCGCGCTGGCGCCAGTGTTTTGCAAGATCCATGTCGCAGCCTCCTTATTCCGCTACCAGAATGTGCGTCGCTGCCGTCGCGCCGATGCCGCCCAAGCACTGGCCCAGCGCCACGCGCGCATTCGCCACCTGTGCCTTGCCGGCTTCGCCGCGCAGCTGCCGCACCAATTCAACAATTTGGAACACGCCGTTCGCGCCAACCGTGTCGCCACGCGCCTTGCAGCCGCCGCCGGTAGCCAGCGGCGTTGCGCCGCCTACGCCAATCCCGCCTTCGCGTGCAAGCTGCACACCCGCGCCGCGCTCGGCAAAGCCGCACGCTTCCAGGCCCAGCGTCGCCGCAATGCCGTGCGGGTCGGTCAGCTCGATGGCCTGCACATCGCCAGTGTTCAAGCCCGCGCCGCTGAGCGCGCTTGCCGCCGAGCGCGCCGCCGCGCCAAGCCAAAGCGGGTCGGGCCGCTGGTGCAGCGCCAGCGTGTCGGTTGCGACGGCCGAGCCCGCGATGCGAATAAGCGGCGCGCCCAGCTCGCGCGCCAGGCCCGCGCTGGCAACCAGCACCACCGCCGCGCCATCCGCCACCGTCGAGCTGTCGAGCAGGCTCAGTGGGTCAGCGACCATGCCAGCGGCGCGCACTTTCTCAACCGAGGTCGCGAAGCGATACAGCGCCTTCGGGTTGGCTGCGCCATTGGCGTGCGCATTTACCGGGAAGGGCGCGAAATCAACCGCGTCGTAGCCGTACTGGTGCATATAGCGACGCATCAGCATGGCCCACTGGGCGGTAAGGGTCGCGCCGTGCACGCCTTCCCAATCGGCATCGCCGGCCAGTGCCAGGCCAGCTTCCAGCCGCCCATCCAGCACATCGGTCACTTTTTCGACGCCAACAACCGCCACCAGATCGTATGCGCCGCTGGCGACGGCCAGGTAGGCCTGCCGCAGCGCAACGCCACCCGACGCGCCAGCTGCGTCGATTGTGCTGGCTTCAATGCCCGGCAGGCCAATTGCGGTGGCGATTGCCGCGCCCATCTGGCCCTGCACCTGCAAGGCGCTGCCCAGCGCGTTCGCAGCATACAGCGCCTGCACGCGCTCGGGCGCGATATTCCCCAGTGCCGCCGTGAATGCCTCGCGCGCCAGATCGCCAGCGGTGCGCTCCCAATGCTCGGCAACAGCCGTCTGCCCGGTGCCGATGATATACACAGGTTGCATAATGTGCTCCTTTACTCCATCACCAGCTTGCCGCGCCACTTGGCGTACACCGCATAATCGACAAATTTCTCGCGGGCGAGGTAGGCAGCCGTCAGCGGGGCACGTCCGCGCCGCTCGGTAATCGCCTCGGTCACGCGCAGCGCGTAGGCATCCGAGCCCGAGCCCGAGCCATACGAGGTGACGAAAATCGTCTCGCCGGGCTGGGCAACGTCGAGAATTGCGCACAGCCCAAGCAGCGCCGCCGCCGAGTAGGTGTTGCCAATTTTCGGCGCAAGCAGGCCGGGTGTCATCTGTTCAGCACTAAAGCCAAGCTGCTTGCCAACGGTCTGCGGGAAGCGCGCATTCGGCTGGTGGAACACGGCGTAGGTGTAGTCGGAGGGCTTGGTGCCAAGCTCGTCGAGCAGGTGTTTGGCGGCGTGGCGGATCTGGCCGAAGTAGGCCGGCTCGCCGGTAAAGCGATTACCATGTACCGGGTAGGCGCGGTCGGCGCGGCGGAAGAAGTCGGGCGTGTCCTGCACATACGAGCAGGTCGCCTCAATCGTCGCCACCGCCTGCTCGGCCGGGCCAACCACCAGCGCAGCCGCGCCCGCCGCCGCCGTGTATTCGAGCGCGTCGCCGGGGCGGCCCTGCGCGGTGTCGGCGCCAATCGCCAGCACATATTCGGCCATGCCGCTGCCGACCATGCCCATGCCAGCGGTCAGCGCTTCCGAGCCGGCCTTGCAGGCAAATTCCCAATCGGCGGTGCTGACCCAGGGCGTCGCGCCCAGCGCCTCGGCCACCACCGTGCCCGAAGGCTTGACCGAGTAAGGGTGGCTTTCGCTGCCCACCCACACGGCCGAAAGCTGGGCGGCGCTGAGCCCGCCGCGCGCAAGCGCGCTGCGGCCGGCTTCAATTGACATGGTAATTGTATCTTCATCGGGGCCGGGCACGCTCTTCGCGTCAACCGGAACCCCACCCTGGCCATCGGTCCAGATTCGCGCAATCTCGCGCGCGGCGATGCGATAGCGTGGGATATACACGCCATAGCCGACGATTCCGACCGGCTTGTTGGGACGCATCATAGACATCTCCTTGTGAATTGGTGTGTCGCTGCGGCTGCTCAATATTCAGGAAGAGCGCGCAGCATAATGGAGGGCGAACAGCGCCGATGTTGTTCGCCCCATTGCTTGATGATTAACTACGTTAGACATGGTTTGTAGGTACTTTACAGTTTGTGATTAGGCGGCCAGCGTCCACTCAGGCATCAGATGCGCTGGTGAATGCTCCGTGCTGGCTGGTGGATAGCCTAATGCCACCAGCCAGTCAGTCGGCGCATCGCGCATCCCGCTCAGATGCAGCGGGCTCTGACCTTTATGCTTCCCACGAGTAAACACACGATGGTTGTGCCAAACTGCCAGCAACGCCAGCATACCGTTTGTCAGCCTTCGCCGCACCGCCAGATGTGGGCGCAGGATGCTATGCCACCGCTCCACCGCGCTCGAAACCTGCACCGCCTCCTGCCAGGCTGTCAGCAGCACTCGCGCCGCCGCACGCCAGTCCACTGGCACCGCCGCTATCACCTCCGCATCGGTCCACGCCAATTCCTTCCGCCTCAGCCAAGCCCATCCCAGCAGCGCTTGCCGCTCGGCTGCCAGCACTCCACTCAGCTCCTGCTGCACCTGCTGCACCTGGGCACCAAAACTCAGCAGCTTTGGCATTTGCCTCCGAATGCGGCGCGCCAGGCGCCCCAGTTCGGCCTGCTGCTCTCCCGCGCTGCTTTCTGCCAATTCGTCCAACAAGCTCAGCAGCGCGTCCAGTTCGTCTTGCCGCTCGGCCAAGCTCAGCAACCGCTTGCGCCCGACCACCACCACCGCCAGCAATCGATGCAACTCGTCGGTCAAATAGGCCAGCGCAGCGACACCATCGGTCGCTGCCGCCAATTCCTGGCTGTGGCTCTCAAGCGTGCGCTTGGTCGGCCGACCGCGCTGACGTGTCCCAAGCTCGAGGCAGGCAGCTTGGCGCTCAACTGCCGCTGTACGCGCGTGCATCTGGCTCAGGCGGCGCTGCAGGCGAGCCTGCACCAGCGAGCAGGCTTGGAACAGATGCCAGTGGTCGAGTTGCACCAGCACATCGGGCGTGACGTGCTGGCAGGCACTGTGCATGGGTGCGCCATCGTCCATCACAACCCGCTCCCATCGCAGGCCACGCTCCTGCAAGCTCCACAACAGCAAGGTCCAACTCTCGGTATCGACCGCCAGCGGTCCTTCAGAGGCCCAAACTGCGCCGCTGTGCACATCGACCACGTTCAGATAGGCGGCTCGACCGTGAGCGGGAAAGATTTCGTCGAGCGCCAAGGCGCGAGTGGAAGAAGGAAGGTGCGTGTGCATCCAGGTCAGAGCGCGCTGCTGAGCCTGGTGCAGGACTGCGACGATGGTGGGCAAACTGAGGCCCTGTCCGAGCAATTCCTGGGTCGCGGCTTGAATGCCACGCTGAGAGGCATGCGCGATCCACAGCGTCAGAATGTGGCGAGCGCTGGAGCGGGCAGGCGCGTGAGCAGACGGCGGCGAAAAGGCAGCCGTGATGGCGCGTCGGGCGTGCTCGCGCCAAGCATACAAGGTCGGGCGCGAGACGTGATGTATGCGGCTGAGGCGTGTCACGATACCATACTCGCCTTGATGTGCCAGCAGCAGCGCTGCGGATTGTGCACGCATCTCGGGCGTGCTAGGATGTGTGCGACCCATTGGGTTCTCCCTAGTGATTGGTTGTGGTTGGCCCTTCAACCATACCACTAGGGAGTTTGTCTGTCAGCAGGCAGGGAAAGACTGTAAAGCTGGCTTGGTCTGCCTGAAACCATGTCTTATGAAATTAATTCTGGGTTGGGATAATCCGCAGCTCGGCGAGCAGCGCCTCGGCGCGCGCGGGCTTGATCTGCTTTTCAGCCACCATCCGCTGTGCCACCTGGTCGATCTCGTTGCCGTGCGCGCCCGCTGCCATCGCGATCTGGCGGGCGTGCAGGCCCATGTGGCCGCGCTGAATGCCCTCGGTGGCAAGCGCGCGCATGGCCGCGAGGTTTGAAGCGAGGCCCGCGCACACGCAGATTTCGGCCAGCTCGCTGGCGTTCTTGACATTCAGCAGCTTCAGCGAGGTTTGCGCGGCCGGGTGGACCTTGGTGGCCCCACCAACAATGCCAACCGCTAGCGGCATCTCAATCGTGCCGATCAGGTTGCCGTGCGCGTCGCGCTCCCAGGCGGTGAGCGAAGTATAGTGGCCGCTGCGCGCTGCATAGGCGTGCGCGCCAGCTTCGATTGCGCGCCAGTCGTTGCCGGTAGCAATCAGCACCGGGTCGATGCCATTAAGGATGCCCTTGTTATGAGTTGTTGCGCGGTAAGGATCAACAGCGGCAAATGAGTAGGCCCACAGAATGCCCTCGACCACATCTTCGCCGCGAATGCCATCGCGCTCAAGCGCCTTGGCCGGCACAGTTGCCCGCGCGCGCGCAAGGCGGCGGTCGCTCAGGTTCGAAAGAATGCGCAGGTAGGCGCGCCCGCCGCTGATTTCCTCAAGCCGTGGGGCCACGGCCTCGGCCATGCTGTTGATCGCATTCGCGCCCATGGCATCGCGGCAGTCGATAATCAGGTGCACCACCAGCATTGGGCCCATCGGGCTGGTTTCGAAGATGCGCACTTCCACATCTTTCGCGCCACCGCCCAGCGCCACCAGGCTGTTGCTCTGATTATTTGCCAGCGCTATCAGCTCATCGCGACTGGCAAGAATATCGAAGCGCGCGCGCTGCGGGTCGGTAATATTCACCAGCTGGATCTGGCCAATCATCAGTGGCTCGGTGGTGCTGGCGTGGAACCCGCCGCCTTCGCGCACCAGGCGGGCGGCGTAGCTTGCGCCCGCCACAATCGACGGCTCTTCAACCACCATGGGAATGAGCACGTCGCGCCCATTAATCTGGAAATTTGTAGCGATGCCGAGCGGCAAATTAAAGGTGCCGACGACATTTTCGATCATTTTGTCAGCGCGCTCAACGGTCAAGGCGCCATTGCCACCGTGGAGCTGGCGTAGATCTTCATCATTCAGCCCGTCGAAAGCCTTCACTGCCTGCAAACGCTCGAACGGGTTGAGCTGATAAAATCCACCAAGCCGTGAGTTGCGCGTTCCCATAAATATGCACCTCGTACTGTATGGCAGCCACGCATTCGTGAACTGCGGAACAATAAAGAGTATAGCAGTATCACCTTGCAAAAACACCCAGCGTTGCTGTCAAAACCTATCATTCCGCTTTCGGAAGCTTTCAGATACACCTTATTTTCTTTTTGCCGAAGCTCGCCGCTGAGTATGGTAAGATGCGCCTGTTTTGTACTGCAAAGCCCCAAGCATTGAATGTGCCTTGGCTTCAAGATTGCGAGTCATGCTGGTGCAGGTACTAGTTCGCCGATTTGGTCGTGTTCTGCTGCTTGCGGTTATGGTGCTGGCTGGTGCGTGCCAGGATTCGGCAGCCCCGCAGCTGCCGCCGACGGCGGCTCCACCGCAGTTTGTACTGGTGCCCGACGTGCTTGCTGATAGAGCAGACCCATCTCAGGGCGCGCTGACGCTGGCGGGCTTTGTTATTTCGCAGAAGGATGGCGTGGCGCTGGCGTCGGCGCTGGTGTTTGACACCGATGGTGGCGGGTACGTTTCCAGCACGGCTGCCGCGCCCATATGGCTCGGCGCTGACCTCGCGAAGCTCGGCTCGGTGCAGCTTCAAACGGCAGGCACGCTGCAATACGCGCCAGCACTCGTTCGTGGCGCGCTCCAAGGGCCAGGGGAATATGGGCCGGGCGACCACTACATGTATCAGATAAGCGCGCCAAAGCTTGAGGCATGGGTGCCGGTGGAAAGCAGCGTTGGTGCGCTGCTCGACGATCCGCAAAGCTACAATGGCCGGCTGGTGCGCGTGCTTGGCAGCTTGCTGCTGGGCAAGGGCAGCGCGCTACTGGTTGATAAACTTGGATCAGGCGGCATCCCCGCGCAAGGAGCGCGCCAGATCAAGCTGCTTGGGCCAATCGACGATTCGCGCATCCTCAATGCGCTCACGGAGTCGTCAAGCGGCGTCGTACGCTTTGGGCAGGTTCAGGTTGAAGGCGTGCTGCGCGGCACAGTGCTGGTGCCCTTAGCCCTTCGCCCGGTGCGCTAAAACCGCTTCTCCTCTCATTTTATTGCCCCGCTCCTTTCTCAGGCGCGTAGTATTGCCCGACAATTAGGTACAGCCAGAAACCGCTGCTCGCCAGGTAGGTGATGGCGGTTTTTTCTCATTGCAATCATCAATATCAAATTATCACACTGGCTTGTCAATGCAGGCAATAGTACGTTAAGACTAATTAACTATTAGTCCTGCCGGGACTTGTGTGTCAGCCCAGCAGGACTAACGACCTCTTTGCCGCGCCGGGCAGCAGGCGTATGATTTGGGCATCATCACGCAGACGGTGAGCCCGGCTCGCCAGCGTTTTTGCACGACATTCTCGCCTCTGGCGTCCAATGGGGTTCTATGAAAACGTCACGTTTTGCCGCCTTTCTGGCTAGCCTCCTTATGGGCTACATGCTGCTTGCCTTCGCTCCGCCAGTTGTGGCTGGCCCATCCACTCCATTTCTTGGCGATGCGCTCATACCGCCAACCCGCCCGCAGATTGCAAGCTTTGCCGATGAACCCGCGCCAAACATGTATCAGCCAAGCGCGTTTCTGGCTGGCAAAGTCGCGGTACGCGTAGTGTTTGTGGAAAGCAACGGCCAGTTTGAACCTTCCACGCGCAATTGGAATGCCGGGCAGATCGGCGAGATACATGCCCGCATTGCCGATGCGCTCGGCTGGTGGGCGGCCCGTCTGCCCAATGCGCGCATTCAATTCGACATCACGAGCCAGGTTGTGCCAAGTGGCTACGAGCCGATTTTGCACGGATTGAGCACCGAAAGTCAGTGGGTTGGCGATACCTTGCAGCACCTGGGAGTCAACGCCCCTAACTACTTTGATCAGTCATACACTGCCGACGAGATGCTGCGCCTGGAGCGCAAAGCCGACTGGGCCACCCATATTTTCGTGGTGAACAGCGCAGGCACCAGTGATGGACGCTTTGCCGACGGCCATTTTGCCTACGCCTATGTCAATGGCCCGTTTATGGTTGTGACGTCGGATGTGGGGCCGTATGGTGTGAGCCAGATGACGCCGGTTGTTGCGCATGAATTCGGCCACATTTTCGGCGCGCTCGATCAGTATGCCGCCGCCGCAGTTCCCTGCTCGCAGCGTAGCGGCTATCTTGCCATCCCAACCACTAACAGCCAGTACAACGACTGTGGGACGAAGCTCATTTGTGTCATGCTGGAGCCGCTGTCGGCATACACAGCCGGCGCAGTGGACGAATCGGCGCTCGGCCAGCTGGGCTACCGCGATAGCAATCACAATGGTATTCCCGACCCAATCGATACGACCCCGGCAGTGCAGCTGCAGCTTAGCCAGCCCGGCGCGGGCGTGCGGCCAACGCTCACTGGCGAGGTTTATGATCAACCCTATCCAACACCAACTGGCGATGGAGCGACAATCAATATCATCACCAAGGCTGAGTATCGCATCGATGGCGGGAGCTGGCTGCCGCTGCCTCCAGCCGATGGTGCGTTCAACAGCGTCGTCGAGCAGATCAGCACACCCCTGCCACTGTACGATGGCCAGCATACGGTTGATGTGCGCGCGACCAACCGCATTGGCGCCATTTCGCACGTGGCGCATTTCACCGTGAACGTCACAGGTGTCGGGGCCGCGCCAAACTACCAGGCCACCGCACCAGCTGTCACAAACACGCCCGCGATTGTGGTTGACACAGCGGCGCCGAATGGCTCGCAAATCCAGATCAGCGAAAATGCATATTTTGCGGGTGCAAGCTGGATGGCAGCAAGCGGGACGCTGCCCTGGCAAATCTCCGAGCGTGAAGGCGCGCACTCGGTGTATGTGCGCTTTCGCGATATGCAGGGCCTGGTTTCCGCGCCAGTGGTTCTGCCCGTCACACTTGACGTAACGCCACCCGAAGGCCGTGCTATGTTGCTGCGACGCACCGATGGTACCTGGCTGGAAATTCAGGCCGAGGATAGCGCCACCACTATTCAATCCATGCAGATCTCGCTCGATTCTGCGCCAACCGGAAACTGGCAGCCATTCGAGCCAAGTGTGGCCATGTCGCTGCAAGCGAGTAGTGTGTACGTATGGCTGCGCGATGCGGCGGGCAACGTATCGGCCCCGCTGCAGGCTGTGCCCGTCACGCCAGTGTGGGTGCCCATGGCGGCGCGATAATTTCGCCCAATGTGATCCTGCCGGCCAGGTATTCCTGGCCGGCGTTTCTTTTTTTACGACAAAGTGCCGCAGATTGCGCACAAATGTAATCTGATATATTGCTGATTTGACTTTTAGCGGTCTTTATGGGAGAATGTCGCCGTTCAACGACGATCCATGCTCATACAAAGACGGTTACGTAGGTGTTCGTTTCGGTGTCGCTTTCCACGCTAATTTCCCCTATAGTGAACGACATCGCAGCAACGACCTCCGGCCTCATTTTGAAGCTGGAGGATTTATGGTGTGTGGAAACTTATGCCAGGTCAACGACCAATTTACCCATTTAGCGCGCTTGTCGGTCAAGAGCGCCTGAAACGCGCTCTGCTTCTGAACGCGGTAAATCCGCGCGTCGGCGGCGTGCTTATTCGTGGCGAAAAAGGTACCGCGAAGTCGACAGCGGTACGTGGCCTGGCGCATCTGTTGCCACCCATCGACGTTGTTGCAGGCGATTCCTATAATAGCTCGCCATCCACGCCATCCCTGATGTCGGATGAGGTGCGCGCGCGCTTTGATGCCGGCGAGGAGCTTTCGGTCGTCACTCGGCCAACGCCGCTGATCGAACTGCCAGTAGCTGCCTCGGAAGACCGTGTGGTTGGCTCACTTGATCTTGAGCACGCGCTGACGGAAGGCCAGCGCCGCTTCGAGCCGGGCTTGCTGGCCCAGGCGAACCGCGGCTTGCTCTATGTCGATGAAGTGAACTTGCTCGACGATCATATTGTCGACCTGCTGCTCGACGCGGCGGCAATGGGCGTGAACACCGTGGAGCGCGAGGGCATCAGCATCTCGCACCCGGCGCGCTTTATTCTGGTCGGCACGATGAACCCCGAGGAAGGCGAGCTGCGGCCACAGTTGCTTGATCGTTTCGGCCTGGTGGTTGAAATCGCCGGCATCACCGACGTGACGGGCCGCGTGAACGTGATCGAGCGCCGCATGGCCTACGACGCCAACCCCGAGCAGTTTGCCGACGATTGGCAGGGCGAAGAGCACAAGCTGGCTGAGCGGATTATTGCCGCGCGGGCGCTGCTTCCGGCCGTGCAGATTGCGCGCACCGATATGGCGGCCGTCGCTGCCCTGGTGCTTGAGCTGGGTGTCGACGGCCACCGCGCCGACCTCGCCATTCTCGAAACGGCCCGCACGCTGGCGGCATGGTCAAGCCGCGTCAACCTGGCGCTCGACGATATTCGCCTGGCGGCCGAGCTGGCGCTGCCGCACCGTATGCGCCGGCAACCCTTCACCGAAGTGAAGCTCGACGAGGCGCGCATGAACGCGATCCTCGACCGGGCTGCCGGTGAAGAAGCTGCCGACAATTCGTCCTCAAGCGACGGTGTAAAAAAAAAGCATCCGTAACTGAGCAGCAGGCTGGTGGCGAAGAAGAGCGCGACGCCGAGCAGCAGGAAGGCAGTTCGCCCAGCGCATCGGCGCAAATGGCCGACGGCGATCAGCCAAGCCAGCATAAAGGCAGCGGCGAAAAGATCGTCAAGGCGAACAGCCAGTATAAAACGCGAAAGCTCGAAGGCCAGCGCGACCGAATGGCGCGGCGAGCCGCCGGCAAACGCAGCCGAACCAAAGTCACCCGCAAGAGCGGCCGGTATGTGTCCAGCCGGCGCGCCAAACGCGTAACTGACCTGGCGCTCGATGCAACACTGCGCGAAGCCGCAATTTACCAGCGGCAGCGGCGCGACGAGCAAACTGATCACACGGCGCGTGCGGAGCGACGGGTGATCTTACGGCGAACCGACCTGCGCCAGAAGGTGCGGGTGCGCAAAACGCGCAATGCTGTGTGCTTCGTAGTCGATGCCAGCTGGAGCATGGCGGCCGACGAGCGCATGCGCGCGACTAAGTCGGCGGTGCTTTCGCTGCTGCGGGATGCCTATCAGCGCCGCGATCAGGTTGGCCTGGTGTCATTTCAGCGCGATTACGCAACGCTGCTGCTGCCATTAACAAACAGCATCGAGCTGGCGCAGAAATATTTGCAAACCATGCCCACTGGTGGTAAAACACCACTTTCGCGTGGCTTGCTGATGGGCTACGAGGTGCTCGACCGGGCGCGCAAGCGCGACCCGGAGATCATCCCGCTTATGGTGCTCTTAACTGATGGCCAGGCGAATGTTGCAATGGGCGATTTGCCGCCACAGGCCGAGAGCTATGCGCTGGCAGATTTTATGGCCACGCAATCAATTCGCTCGGTGGTAATTGATACCGAGCATCCGATTTTCGAGCGCGGGCTGGCGCGCCAACTGGCGCATCATCTCAAGGGCCATTACCATCGCCTCGAAGATATTCAGGAAGGCGGCCTGGCTGATCTGGTTCGCTCGGAACTCAACCGAAAATAGGATGGCCCGGATACTGCTGGACAGTACCCAGGCCACAGGTATACACAGGCACTGTTGGAACACCTATCAGGAGGATCGTTGGTCATGACCGATCAGGAGCGCCCCGTTGAGGAGCGGAATGAACTGCTTGACGATTTGGTGAATGCTGCCACTGCGGTAGCCGACACCGAAGAAACCAAGCAGCCGGCTGTGGAAGAGCAGCCAGAATCGGCGGCCCCTGCGGCAGCCGAGGCGACAGAAGCAGCCGAGGCGCCCTCCACTGAGGCAGAGGGTGCTGCATCGGTTGCAGAAGAGCAGCCCGCTGAGGCGGAGGAGGCTGCGCCGGTTGCAGAAGCGCAGCCCGCGCTGATCCTGCCTGAGGCAGAAGCTCCGGCCACGCCTGAGGCGCCCGCTGCCGAGGCTGCCGCAGAGGAGCCGGCGGCCGAAGGCGCAAGCTACACCCCGGTTGAGGACGACAGCGGCAAACCACGCCGCGTGAAAGACCTTGATGCCGGCATGGAGCTTGAGGGCCGCGTGACGTCGATCGCGCTGTATGGCATTTTCGTCGATATTGGCGTGGGCCGCGATGGTCTGGTCCATATCTCGGAAATGAGCGATACGCGTATTGATTCGCCGAGCGATGTCGTGCAGATTGGCGACACCGTCAAGGTGCGCGTCAAGAGCGTAGATCCGGATGGCCGGCGCATTAGCCTGACCATGCGCTCGAAAGAGCGCGCCAACCAGCCGCGCGAGCGCGGGCGCAAGAAGCCCGAGCTGAACCGCGACGCGCTGGCGGCCCTGCGCGTGGGCGACAATGTCGAAGGCACGGTGACGGGCATTGCGCCGTTCGGTGTGTTTGTGGACATTGGTGTCGGCAAGGATGGCCTGGTGCACGTTTCCGAGCTGGCAGAAGGCCGGATCGAGAAGGCTGAAGATGCGGTCACTGTCGGCCAGACCTACACCTTCAAGGTGCTGGAAGTCGATGCCGATGGCACGCGCATCAGCCTGAGCCTGCGGCGCGCCGCGCGCGGCCAGCGGCTGGCTCAGCTCGAAAAAGGCCAGATCGTCGAAGGCACCATCAGCGGTCTTGCGCCGTTCGGTGCGTTTGTTGACATTGGCGTGGGCCGCGACGGTCTGGTTCACATCTCCGAGCTGTCCGAGCAGCGTATCGGCAAGGTCGAGGATGCGGTCAAGGTCGGCGACACCGTCAAGGTTCGCGTGCTGGACATCGACTCGGGCAGCAAGCGCATCAGCCTTTCGATGCGATTGGAAGACCGCCCGCGTGAAGCGTC
The DNA here is from genome assembly GCF_057073505.1 of Kouleothrix sp. 19917. NCBI lineage: Bacteria > Bacillati > Chloroflexota > Chloroflexia > Chloroflexales > Roseiflexaceae > Kouleothrix > Kouleothrix sp. 19917. The sequence goes on along the minus strand of NZ_CP097099.1, from coordinate 3,876,252 downwards.
AGCGCCAACCGAGCCGCGCGAAGAGCGTGGCGGCGGCGGTGGTGGCCGCCGCGAAGATCGTGGGCCACGTGGCCCGCGCCGCGAGCGCGACGAAGCCCCGCGCGCTCCTGAGGTGTACACCTCAACCGAGGAGCCCGAGGAGGCCTTCACCGGTGACGCAACAATCGAGGACCTGCTGTCGAAGTTCGGCGGCGCCACCTCGGGCAAGCGCGACCGCAAGCGCCGCACCGAGGAAGAAGACGAGGGCGATTTTGACGATCGCTACACGCGACGACAGCGCGACGCCATCCGCCGCACTTTGCAGCAGATGAACGACGACGAGTAAGCGCGTTTCTGGTAAGGGTGTGAGCCGAGGCTGACGGATGCATCCAGCATCCGCTGGCCTCGGCTCAACGGTGTGCCACGCCAGCACGCATGTCTGCGCCTTTGTAAAGCCACCGGCGCATTTGACAGCCCACTCCGTTCCTTTGTATAATGGCGCGCAGTGTGTTTTGCCGGCCGCCGGCATCGATAACAACACGTCCTGGATACGCATATACCTGCATTGTGACGGCACGTGCAGGCACGAGGTATACAATGCCGAAGCGAACCTGGCAACCAAAACGAATTCCCCGTCGTCGTAAGCATGGTTTTCTTGACCGTATGTCCACCAAGGATGGGCGCGCGGTTCTGAAACGCCGCCGCTTGCGTGGCCGCTGGCGGCTGACCGTCAGCAACGAGCGCCGCGAAATTCGCCGTGGGCACCGCTAAATTAGTAGCCGCCCGGCATATACTCGCCCGCTGGCGCTCGTGGTAGTGCTGGCGGGTATGGTATATGCGGCGCTGGCGCACGATGAATGAAGCGCGCGTATCGCCTCCGCCGCCCCGATCAATTCCAGCGCGCGCGCCGCGAAGGCCGGAGCTGGGGAAGCTCACTCGTTGCACTCAATGCGGCGAGCAACCGCCGCCGTGGTTCGCGCTGTGGTTTCATTGTAAGCAAGCGCATCGGCAAGGCGGTTGAGCGCAATCGCGCGCGGCGGCGGCTACGCGAAGCAGTGCGCCTGGCATACGACCACATCGCCCCCGGCTGGGATCTCGTCTTTGTTGTGCGAAGCCCGGCTGTGGCAACTGTCGCATTTCCCGAACTGCAAGCCTGTGTACAGCAGCTTTTGCAGCGCGCCGGTCTCTGGCGCGGCGAGCAATCGGCAGGTGGCTAATACATCAAAGGGCTACTAACTATGGGTAATATCTGGACGATCTTTGTCGGCTTTCTCGAAAATGTCCTGCTCACGTTCTATACCTGGTTTCAGGGTGCTGGCATCCCGGGCGCGGCTGGCCTGGCAATCATCCTCTTCACCGTCCTCGCGCGCCTGATCATTCTGCCCCTCACGCTGAAATCGCTCCAGTCGACGCGGAAAATGCAGGAATTGCAGCCGCAGCTGAAAGAGCTTCAGCGCAAACACGGCAAAGATCAGCAGAAGCTGACCGAAGAGACCATGAAGCTCTATCGCGAGTACAAGGTCAACCCGGCTGGCGGCTGTTTGCCGATGCTGCTGCAGTTCCCGATCTTCATCGGCGTCTATCAGGCGGTGCTGCATCTCACCCAGTCGTCGCCGGCCGGGCACGCGGTTGGCACCATGATCGATGTGCTCTCCAATAATGGCGCGAATGTCGCTACGCTGGTGGCGGCGAAAATTGGTCAGTCGCAGCTGAATGGCGGCTTTCTGTGGATTTCCGACCTTGGCAAGCCCGACCCAATTTATGTGCTGGGTGTGCTTTCGGTCGTATTCCAGCTGATTGTTCAGTTGATGGCGACGCCGCGCGTACAGGACCCGCAGCAAAAGGCCATGACCCAGTCGATGCTGGTGCTGCCGCTGATGTTTGGCTATCTCGGCTTCACCTTTCCGGCTGGCGCCGTGCTATACTGGGTGATCGGCAGCATTCTTTCAATGATCCAGCAGTATGTCATTTCGGGTTGGGGCTCGCTGGCGAACTACCTGACCTTCCTGCCAACCACGGGTGGCCTGCTTCCGCCGGTCACATCCGCACCGCAGGTTGTTACAAGCAGCGCGCCCGAGGCCGAAGAAGCGCCGGGCGAGAAGCTGGGCTTCTGGGATGTGCTGCGGCCACTGACCGAGCAGGGCGCGGCTGGCGCAGCTGGCGGCTCAGCGGATGTGGTAGAAAGCAGCGACACAGCTACCGAGCAGGCATTGAGTGATGTTCGCCGGCAGCTGAACCAAGAGAATCCACGCCGCCGAAAAGCGCGCCGCTCCTAATTGTGAGTAACGAACGGCGCACGATGAGGGATATATGAAGAGCATTGAGATCAGCGCGCGTACGGTCGCTGAGGCGATACAGCTAGCGCTGGCCCAGCTCGGCAAGGATCGCGACGAGGTCGCTATCGAGGTGCTGGAAGCCGGCAACGAAGAAGAAGAAGCGCTGGTTCGCGTCACGTCGGTTGATGATGATGAAGAAGCCGCCGAAAGCCCTGAGCCTGTGGCAAATGGCAGCGTCGACCAGATTGCGCGCCGCATTCTTGAAGATTTGCTTGAGCGCATGGACATCCATGGCTATGTGACGGCGGTGCGCAGCACGGTGCCTGGCCAGCGCGGCGAGCCAGAAGAAACCATCACACTGCATGTCGAGGGTGCGGATGAAGAAGCCATGGGCCTGCTGATCGGTCGGCGCGGCGAAACGCTCCGCTCGGTGCAGTTTATGGTCAACCTTCTGGTCAGCCGCAAGGTGCAGAAGTGGCCGCAGGTGGTTGTTGATGTTGGCAATTACCGCCAGCGCCGCCAGGAATCGCTTGAGGGCCTGGCCCGCCGCATGGCCGACCGGGTGCGCCAAAGCGGCCGCCCGCTGACGCTTGAGCCAATGGGTGCCTACGAACGCCGTATTGTTCACCTCGCCCTGCGCCCCGACCCGACGGTGTATACCGAGAGCAGTGGCGAGGGCGAAAACCGCAAGGTTGTAATCTACCCTGCCAAGCAGTAACCTGGGGGCTGCGGCGGTCGTCTGTAGTGGCATGAATTATCAGCACGGCGGCGCAAGCTGCCCTAGCGACAGATGACAGCTTATGAAGCCTGATTATTTAATGCTTGGCCATGTCACACGCGACGTGCTGCCGGATCGGTCGACGATCCCGGGCGGCACGTCGTTATATGCGGCGCTGACTGCCTACCGCCTGGGGCTGCGCGTGGCCGTGGTGTCGGCGCCCGCCGAAATGCCCGCCCACTGGCCCGACGCGATTGAGCTGGCCTTTCACCCTTCGCCCACGCCGCCAACCTTTGAAAATATCTATACGCCGCAGGGCCGCAAGCAGATCCTGCACACATCGTCGCAGCCGATTACGCTGGAAGCCATTCCGCCAGAATGGCGCGACGCCTCGGTTGTGCATCTTGGCCCCATCCTGGGCGAAACCCCGCAGGAGCTTGTGTTCGCTTTCCCGAACTCGCTGCTGGGCGTGACGCCGCAAGGCTGGATGCGCCGCTGGGAAGAGCCACTACCCGGCCCAATTATTTTTGAGCCGTGGCAGCCAGCTCCTTCTGTGCTTGAGCGCATCGACGCACTGGTGCTGAGCATTGAAGACGTGCGCGGCGACGAGGCGCTGGCAAAGAGCTACGCGCAGCACTGCCGCCTGGTGGTGGTGACGCGCGGCTCGCAGGGCGCAACGCTCTACGCTGAAGGCGTGCCCTATCACATCACCGCCTTCGCCGCCGACGAGCGCGACCCAACCGGCGCGGGCGATGTGTTTGCCGCCACGCTGTTCGCCCGCCTGCGCGAAACGGGCAATGCTTTTGAGGCGGCGCGCTATGCAGCCTATGTGGCCGCGCGCAGTGTCGAGGGTGTGGGCATTAGCGCCATCCCCGACCGCGAAGATCTTGAGCGTGGCCTGGCTGCTGCCAAAGTCGAAGGTGTGGCGCAGGCTGTCGGCCATGATGTCGAAACCGCAGAATAACGCTTTTCCCCAACCAACAACAAACGGGCGCTGCCATGGCAGCGCCCGTTTGTTGTTGGAAGCAAGCTTGTTAATCGAGGTTGTTGCGGCCGCCAGTGTCGAAGCCGCGCCGGGGCGTGACACGCGGCCCGCGCGACGCGATCGGCCCGGCCGAGTGCTCCATCGTGCTGCCACGGTCGGTCGAAAGGCCCACGCTTGGCTGCTGCGGCCCGTCCGTCGATGATCGCCCAACTTCGGCAGCGCGCAGCTCCTGCGCTTGCAGCAGCAGCTCGGGCGCAGGCTCGTACAGGAATTCGAGCGCTTGGCCATAGGTATCGACACCAGAAGCGACGACGATAATTCGGCTGCCTTCGGGAATGCCGCCCGAAGCCAGCAGATCGGCCATTGGTGCTTCGACCAGCTTGAGCAACTGCTGGCGCAGCGGGCGCGCGCCAAAGCGTGGCTCGAAGCCTTTATGCAGCAAATATTCCTTGGCTTCGTTGGTCAGCTCAAGGCTGATGCCGTGGCGCAGGTACTGATCGTTCGCTTCTTTCAGCATGCGCTCAAGCACGGCGCGCAAAATGTCGCTCGACAGTGGGCGGAAGGCGATGATCTCATCCAGGCGGTTGATCCATTCGGGCTGGAAGACGCGCTGGAGAGCTTCAAAGCCAATCTGGTAGATCTGCTGGCCAGTTGCCTCAACGTCCTTCTGCGCGGTGCGGAAGCCGATTGTGCGGCGGTCGAGATAGTCGACCATTTCTTTCGCGCCGACGTTGGTGGTAAGCACGACGATACTGCTCTGGAATGAGACGCGCCGCCCGCCGTTCAGCAGCAGAATCTCGCCATCTTCCATGATCTGGAGCAGCAGGTTCCACAGCTCGGGCTGGCCTTTTTCGATCTCATCAAACAGCACAACGCTATTATCCTGCTCGATAATGTCGGGGTTTAGCAGCGGCTTCTGATCGCGCCCAACATACGACGGCGGCGCGCCAACAAGTGCAGAAACTTCGTGGCCCTGGCTGAAGAGTGAGCAGTCGATTTTCAGAAATGCCTCGCCGTCGGGGCGCAGGAGCTGGGCCAGGCGGCGGGCCGTGGCAGTTTTGCCCACGCCAGTTGGCCCAAGAAACAGGAGCGTCGCGCGCGGGCGGCGCGGATTGCCGGCCGAGAAACCGTAGCGGGCGCGGTTGAGCAGGCGCGTAATTGCCTCAATGGCGCGATCCTGCCCAAAGATGGTATGGCGCAATTTCTGCTCGACATCATCGAGCGGGTTAGCGTTCCCACGAACGGCTTTCGTCATTCGGCTAGTGTCATACTGCATTCGAATTCCCCGATTCATACGATGCGGCCTAACGAGGGATGAAGTGGAAGCCGCTATTTTGCTGAAAGGTGGTGGAGATGTTGTGCAGGTTGTTGCGGCTATTATATATGTCGGCAATTTGCATCGTCAAGGCGTGCGTAATGACAGATCGTGAACAGCTCGGTTGCTAGTTTGTGTCACAAACAAGTAGCATAAGCGTAGTAAAGCCGATTATTTTAACTTCCAGATAACTTGAGCTTAATATATCTCGCATACATTATGACTATGAAATAATCTCTTTTGGCGCGGGCAGAAGATGCGATTGATGTGCGTTTTCCTGCCACACCATAACGGTCGCGCTGGCATGCGCGATGGGCATGCCTCGCTGCTTGCGGACGACGCGGATTTATGACAACAATTCTGGTAATTGAAGATGAGATCGTGCTCAGCGAAACGCTTTGCTATAATCTCGAACGGGCCGGCTTTACAGCCGAGGCCGCTTATGACGGGATTACGGGGCTGGAACGCGCGCGCCAGCTTCAACCTGCGTTAATAATTCTTGACATTATGCTGCCGGGAATGGACGGCTTTTCGCTCTGCCGCACACTCACGCGCGAACGGGTGGTGCCAATTATTCTGCTGACGGCGCTGCAGGATGAATCGCATCGCATTGCCGGCCTTGAGCTGGGCGCGGTCGATTATGTGGTCAAGCCCTTCAGCATGGGCGAGCTGCTGGCGCGCGTGCGGGCGATTTTGCGCTGGAATGAGCGCACGCGCCATGCCCCCCAGGCCGATGTGTTGCAGGCCGGCGAGCTGCGGCTTGATCGCGTGAGCAGGCAGGTGTGGCTGGGCGATCAGGAGATTGAGCTTTCCTATAAGGAATTCGACCTGCTGACCTGCCTGATGTACAACAGTGGCGTGGCGCTTTCGCGCGATCTGCTGCTGGAGCGAGTGTGGGGCAGTGAGTTCCCTGGCTCGAACCGGACGATCGATGTGCATATTCGCTGGCTGCGCGAAAAGCTCGAAGCCGACCCGGCTAACCCCCTGATGATTCATACCGTGCGTGGTGTGGGCTATCGCTTCCAGAACCCGGTGGAGCGCACTGCGCCGCAACGGAATGGCACCCTAGGCTAGCGCCAGTACTTTCCAAAGCGCCAGGAACAATTTACCACCAAGACACCAAGACACCAAGATTTTCGTATGCTGAAATCCTTGGTGTCTTGGTGTCTTGGTGGTTATTTCAAGTATTATTGGGCTGAGGTCAGCCAGGAATTATCAATCCGGAAGATGTGAGTCTCCCGGCTTGATGGCTGTGTTAGTGTTTAGCCCACAACTTCGATGTTCTCCTTGCCGCCGTAGATCGTCCACCATGGCTTGGCGCCCTTTGCCAGCACCTCATTCAGCAAATGGATGTTCTGCAAGCCGCGATCTTCCAGCCACGCCTCCAGCGCGGCCGTGCCTTCGCGCGCGTAGATCGGGATGGCATCCTGCCAGGTGGCGCGGCCACACAGCACGCCCGAGAATGGCGTGCCAGCCTCGGCGGCCAGCTCCAGCGTCTCGCGGAAGATCTCGTCGGTGACGCCCGCGCTGAGGTAGATGAACGGCTTGGTCGCGGCCGAGGCGGCATCCTTGAAGTGCGTCATGGCCTCGGTGCGGGTATAGGCGGTCTGCCCGCCATAGGCGCGCGAACCCTCGACGAACTTGACGTTCACCGGCACTTCGACTTTGAGCACATCCACGCCATAGCGCGGTTTGGAGAATTCTTCCATGTACTTGGTAACGTACCGGGGCTTGACTTTCGCGAACTCAAAGCCCTTTTCGTCGCCAATCGAGTCGTCGTAGGCCAGCGGCTCGAGGAAGAATGGCGCATCGACGGCGGCGCACTCAGCGCCAATGCGCTCGATAAAGGCGTGCTTGATCGTGTTGACGCGCTCGTCGTCGAAGGCGTTGTAGTACAGCAGAATCTTGATGGCGTCGGCACCGTTTTCCACCAGACGGCGCACGCTCCACTCGGGCAGCAGGTCGGGCAGGCGGCCCTTCACGGTTGCGTCGTAGCCAGTCTTCTCATAGGCCAGCAGCACGCCCGTTCCCGGCGCGCGGGCCTTGATTGCATCCAGGCCGAACTCGGGGTCCATGAGAATGGCGCTCGAATCTTTGGTGAGAATGCGCGTCACTGCGGTTTTGAACGCCCCGAGATCCTCGGCCGACGCGGTGCCGTTCTCGCCACGTGCTTTCGCGATCGCCTTCTGAAGCGAGCCACGCTGATCCATCGCGGCGGCGGCAATCACGCCGTGCTCGTCGGCACATGCCTCGATGCCGGCGAGTTTACCTTTGCCCATTGTTACGGTAGCCATTGCTTGCCCTCCTCTAAAAATCCTGCATCATTATGAATTGGGACGCGCATCGTTGCGCGGCTCTGCCTTAGCCATAGAGCCCTATCGTGCCAAACGCCAGCATGATGATGGCGGTGGCCAGGGCGAAGCCAGCCAGTACCTGCATTGGCGTGTGGTTGCGCGTACGCACGCGCGCCCAGCCAACCGCCACAGCGCAGACCCACAGCAGCACGCCCAGCGGCAGCCAGTAGAGCATGGCAATTGTCGCCGCCGATGCGATGGCGCTGGAGTGCGCGCTGATCTTCCAGAACAGGTTGATCAGCCCGCTGCTCAGGCCCAGGCCCAGCGCCGAGACCATCAGCGCCAGAAAGGGCCGTGGCGCGCCAAGCAGTGCCAGCCCAAGCGAGGCGATCAGCACCCACACCAGGCCAAACAGGTACAGCTCATTGCGCTGTTCGCGCACGGAAATATCTTCATCGCTGTATGCGCCCTGCCGCAAGCGTACATAGTAGAACACAATTGGCGGCACCAGCATTGCCAGAATGCAGAGCACCGCCCACCCGAGGCCGGCCGCGCGCGTGCCGAGCGCGTTGAACCCGACAATCAGAAACGAGGCCAGGTTCAAGAGAATCGGGTGGAAGGTTTGCGAAAGCCGGCGTGCCAGCGTGAAGCTTGGCCCGCCCGGGATATCTGTGCTATACACCCCCTGCGGAATGTTCGGGTGCTGTGCCATGCCTGTTGTGTTTCTCCCTTCGCAGTGGGCTTGTTAGCGCGTTGCCCGCTGCTGGCGCGCCACGCGATCGTATGCCTGAAGGACTTGCTGCGCGGCCTGCTCCCAGCGAAAGCGGCTGGCGCGCGCCGGGCCGGCAGCTTTGAGCGCAGTGCGCAAGGTTTCGTCGGCGCTGATGCGCGCCAGCCCCGCAGCAATCGAGTCCACGCTTTCGGCATCGACCAGCACGGCCGCGTCGCCCACCACCTCGGGCAGGCTCGAATTGTTTGCGGTGAGCACGGGTGTGCCGCATGCAAGCGCCTCAAGCGCCGGCAGCCCAAAGCCCTCGTAGATCGATGGGTAGGTGAACGCCCACGCGAGATTATACAATGCGGGCAGGTCCTTGTCATCCACAAAATCGAGCAGGCGGATGCGCTCGCCCAAATTCAGCCGCTCGATCGTGGCGAAAATATCGTCGTAGAGCCAGCCGCGCCGACCGCCAATCACCAGGTGCAGGTCGCGCGTGGCGGGCTGTTCGGCCAGGCGCGCAAAGGCTTCGAGCAGGCGCACCAGGTTTTTGCGCGGCTCCAGCGTGCTTATAAACAGCAGAAAGCGCGCAGGCAGGTGCAGCCGCAGGCGCACCGCTTCGGCATCGGCAACGGGCAGCGGGTGAAAGCGCGGGTCTACGCCCGGGTACACGACCTCGATCGAGCGGCGCGCATCGGGCAGCAGCTGGTCGAGCGCCTGGCGAGTCGCTTCCGAGTCGGCAATCACGCCATTCGCCCGCCGAATCGAGCGCGGCACCGCGCTGCTCAGGTAGCGCACCATGCCGGGCGCGGCCAGCTCGGGGTGCACCAGAAACGACAGATCGTGGATGGTAAGGAGCGTGCGGGCGCGCGTGGGCGGCAGCACAAAATCTGGCGCATGCAGCACATCCAGCCGCCCGGTGAATAGCTCGATCGGCATAGGAATGCGCAGGCGCTGCCAGATCTGGGTGAGGCGGCGCGGCGCAATCGGGATCGGCACTGCGCGCACGGCGGGGTGGGCCGCGCAGAGCTGCCGCAATTCGGCCAGGAAAGGGCTGCTCTGCCCGATGCCGCCGGCTGCGTAGAACAAGGTGTAGCGGTGTTCTGAACCCTGCGCTATCACCGCGCGCGTCAGCTCGCGCGTGTAGCGGCCAATCCCGGCACCCTGCCATACCGCCGCAGTGTAATCGATACCGATGTGCATATGCCCACGTTATACCCGCACAAGCGCCGGTTGTGCGTGCAGTTCCTGCAACGTGGCACGCACGATCCGTAACTTACTTGCGCTTGCTGAAAAGGTAGAGCAGCAACCCAAAAATGATGATGCTCCAGAAGTTGATCGTGCGGTCGAGGAAGGTAACCGCCACAGCCAGCGCGCGGCTCACCGGCTCGGCACCGGGCGCAACCGGCAGGGCCAGCAGCACAGCCGTCACCGCGCCTTCAACCACGCCCAGGCCGCCGGGCGTGAAGGGAATGACCGTCAGCAGCGAAGAAGCCAGCGCCACAAAAATGATCACCGGCAGGGTGAGGTGCAGGCCCTCAGCGCCGAGCGCCTGAATGACGAAGAAGAGCCGGAAGCCTTCCAGCAGCCAGACCATGCCCGTCAGCAGCGTCAGCGCGGGCAGCACGCGCGGCTTAAACGAGCTGAGCGCGGCGGCCTCGAAGGGCTCGTATTTTGCCAGCAGGCGTTCGGGCATGAAGCGGCGCAGGAATGGGCTGAACCAGCGCATGCCCGCCAGCCCCCCAATGATCAGCACCACCAGCACCAGGCCGGAAATAAAGATCACATTGGTTTCGCGCGGCAGGTGCGTGCCAAATACCGACCAGCCCGAGATCACCAGGAAGGTGAACAGGCCAAGCATGTCGAGCAGGCGCTCGGCGAAGATTGTGCCGAAGGTGGCCGAGAACGAGACGCGCCCGTTGTGCTTGAGCAGGTAGCCGCGGTAGGCGTCGCCCAGTTTGGCTGGCACGATGCAGTTCGCGAACCAGGAGAGGAACAAGTATTCCATCAGCGCAGGCAGCGAGGCCCAGCTTTTGCGGCCTTCGTGCACTGGCACGCCAGCGTTGGTCAGCAGCAGCCGCCAGCGGATGGCGCGCAGTGGGAAAGTCAGGTAGAACACAGCAAAGCCTGAGAGCAGCAGCCACAGGTTTGCGCCGCGCATATATTCCCAGGTTTTGGCCAGGTCGATGTCGAGCCCGCGAACAATGAAGAGAATAATCGCTATCGCCAGGGCGAATGAGATGAGGGTGCGTGGGTTGCGGAGCGATTTGCCGAGCGAGAAGCCGGAGCGTTCGACTTCGATTTCGGCGGGCGATTCGTGGTTCACCGGCTGTTCATCATGCCCCGAGACGCCAGTGGTTGGTCCTTCGATCATGTCGGTCTTGCGTACTCCTCGTTTATCAGCAGCGGGCGCTATTGTACCATTAGTCGGGCCGGCGCGTGCACGGTTGGGTGCGCGCGCCGGCCATTCGCCGCTGCTGATTGTGTGGGCGTACGCAGGCATGGGCGGGCCGCATACGCGCCAGTTTAGCGCGCAGGAGTCAGCACTTCTTCCTGATACCAGGCCCAGAAGTTTTCAAGACCCTGCTGCATTGAGGTTTGGGGCGCGAAGCCCAGCAATTGCCGCGCTTTCTCGACATTCGCGTAGGTGATCGGTGGGTCGGCGGCGGGCAGCGGCTTGGAGTCGATAATGGCTTCCAGGTCGGTCACCTGCTCGAGCAGCGCAATGAAATCGCGCAGCTGCACCGGGCTGGAATTGCCGAGGTTGAAAATATCGAACGGAATATCGCTATCGAGCGCGGCGACCACGCCCGACACAATATCGTCGACATATGTCCAGTCGCGGTACACACCTTCGCCGCCGTTGAACAGCGTGATCGGCTTGCGCTGCATCATCGCGTCGACAAAGACGTAGGGCGTCATGTCGGGGCGGCCGCGCGGGCCGTAGACCGTGAAGAAGCGCACCACTCGCGTTGGCATCTGGTAGAGGTAGTGGAAGGTGTAGGCCAGCACCTCGGCGGCTTTCTTGGTGGCGGCATAGGGCGAAAGTGGCCGGTCGGTCGCCAGGTCTTCCGTCCAGGGCGTGGGCGCCTGCCCATACACCGACGACGTGGAGGCGAGCACAAAGCCTTCGCAGCCGTGCTGCCGCGCGATGTCGAGCAGGTTGACGCTGCCGCGCACATTCACGTCTTCATACAGCAGCGGGCGCTGCACCGAAGGGCGCGGCCCGGCCATTGCGCCCAGGTGTGCAATGCGCTGCGGGCGGTGCGTGGCAAACAGCTCCTGCATTTGTTCCTGATCGCGGAAATCGCCTTCGACAAGCGTATAGCCCGGTTTGGTCAGCGCGGCAGCAATGTTGCGCCGCTTGCGGGCAGGGGCGTAGTAATCGTTAAAATTATCAACACAGATAACTTCTTCACCGCGCGCGAGCAGATGGTCGGCAAGGTGGCTGCCAATAAAACCGGCCCCACCCGTGACAAGGTAGCGCATGCTTCAACTCCCATTCTTTGTGCTTTGTAAACTCTGGTTGTGCGGGCGTTGCTCTGGTTTCGCAAGGGCGCCGAGAAGGGCCCACACGGCTGCGAGCTGAATGCCCATACTCAGCACGTGCAGGTTCTCGAATACGTCATGTCCTACCACCGCTGCAATGATACCACAACATCCGATGGCAATACTGCGCCTGATAGTGGTCTTAACAGATCGTAATGTGTGCCACGCCTGCCGCAACACGCCGCCCAACAAAAGCCCGTAGGCCAGCAGGCCAAACAGCCCGCTTTCGGCGGCGATATGGACATAATAGTTGTGGGCGTGGCCGCGCGAAACATACCAGGGTCCGATTGCAAAGAAGGGATAGGCGTTGCTGTAATTGCCGGGCCCAATGCCGGTGAGCGGGTGGGCCATGAACATGCGCCAGCCGGCCTGAATCTGCGCCATGCGCTCGACCACCGCGAAGTTCGCGGGTGTGATTGCCACGGCGCTGGCATCGAAGGGCAGCAGGTAGCTGGTGATGCTGGCAAGGCGGCTTGCCAGCGCGGCCGGCAGCAGTCCGATGCCACCAAATAGCAGCGCCAGCGCGCCCAGCCCGAGCGCCAGGAGCGCGGCCCAGCGCGCCCGCCCGCCCAGCGCCAGCGCCATTCCAAGCAGGCCAACTACTGCGCCCAGCCAGGCCCCGCGCGAGAACGAGGCCAGCAGCGCGGCCAGCAGTGTTGCCGCGAGGAGCCACGCACCAGCCAGCAGCAGGCCAGCACGCGGGCGCTGTGGTTCGCGCCGCCACGCCTGCCAGCTCAGCCCCAGCGCGAAGGATAATGCCAGCGGCCAGGCCATGTTTATGTAGCCTGCGAAGGAGTTGGGCTGGCCGATTGTGCCATAGGCGCGCACAAACGGTAATCCTGCTGCGATGCGGAAGCTGGGCGGCCCAGCGCCAAGCGCAAACTGCCCCAGGCCGATGAGCGCCTCGGCAAAGGGCGCGAGCAGCAAACACGCCAGCAGGGCGGCCAGATGCCACCGTCGGCGCACGGCGGTGAGCGCAAATAGCCAGATCACGAAGGCTTCGCCCCAGCGCAAGGTTTCTTTCAGTGCATCCGTGGTCGAGAAGGGCGTGACGGCGGTGGCAAGGCCGAGCGCCCACAGCATGCCGAGCCAGGGCAGCAGCGTGCGCGCGGGCAAGTTGGTGGGCATTTGTGGCGGCTTGAGCAGCCATTCGAGTGCGACGCTTGCCACTGCCAGCAGCATGGCCGCCTGCGTCAGGCTCAGGCCGCCTGGGAACTGCACGAGGTCTTGTGCGGGAACTGAGAGGATGGCGAGGCACACGCCAATGATCGGGTCGAACGGGGCGAGCAGCAGCGCGACAACCAGGGGCGCAAGCAGCATGGCGCGGGGAAGCGGCGCGAGCGCCAGCGCCGCCACCAGCCCCGCAAGAAACAGCCAGCCGAGTGGACGGCGCGCGCGCCCGAGGCCAACAAGCAGCCGGCCGAGCGGGGCTTGCTGCGCGGGAGGTGCGGGCAACAGGCTTGTTCGGCCGGCGTGCTGGCGTGGCTGCTGCGCCACCTTAGGAAAGTTCGCCGCGGCGGATCAGCTCTTCGCGGAACCACGGGATCGTCCGGCGCAATCCTTCTTCCACGGGTACAGATGGCTGCCAGCCCAGGATGCGCTGCGCCTTGCTGATATCCGGCTGGCGCACCTGCGGGTCGTCCTGCGTGCGCAAGTCTTTCGCAACGATGCCGGCGCTGTTTTCAGTGAGGACGTTGATCATTTCGGCAAACTGGCGGATGGTGTATTCAGAAGGGTTGCCAATATTCACCGGGTCGACTTCGTTCGACATCAGCAGGCGATACACGCCTTCCACAAGGTCGGCCACGTACTGGAACGAGCGCGTCTGCGAGCCATCGCCATAGATCGTGAGCGGCTCGCCGCGCAGTGCCTGCTGAATGAAATTTGGCACCACGCGCCCGTCGCGCAGGCGCATGCGCTCGCCGTAGGTGTTGAAGATGCGCACAATACGGGTTTCGACGCCGTGGTAGCGCGAGTAGGCCATGGTCATGGCTTCGGCAAAGCGCTTGGCTTCGTCGTACACACCGCGCGGGCCAATCGGGTTGACGTGGCCGTAGTAGCTTTCCTGCTGCGGGTGCACCTGCGGGTCGCCATAGACTTCCGAGGTCGAAGCCAGCAGGAAGCGGGCGTTTTTCGCTTTGGCCAGGCCCAGCACTTTGTGCGTGCCCAGCGCGCCGACTTTCAGCGTCTGGATGGGCAGCTCGAGGTAATCGACTGGCGAGGCGGGCGAGGCGAAGTGCAGAATCGCGTCGAGTGGGCCATCGAGGAAAATGTAGTTGGTAACGTCGTGCTTGATGTAGCTAAAACGCTCGTGGCCAACCAGGTGGGCAATGTTGTCGGTGCTGCCCGTGATCAGGTTGTCCATCGCGATGACGGTGTGGCCTTCGGCCAGAAAGCGATCGCACAGGTGCGAGCCAAGAAAGCCTGCGCCGCCGGTAATGAGAACACGCATGGAAATGCTCCTCAGAATGATGGTTGGTAGCAGTGGTAGCCTGTTAGTTCACCGTCCTGGCGCGGGCAGGGATACTCTGAACGACTGTTAATACGCGCCCTTGCCGCTCAGCACTGCTGGCACAGTTTCCAGCAAAATGCGCACATCCATGCCGGGCGACCAGTTTTCGGCGTAGTAAATATCGAGCCGCACCATTTCGTCGTAGGAGGTGTCGCTGCGGCCCAGCACTTGCCACAGGCCCGTCATGCCGGGCTTGACTTCCAGGCGGCGGTAATGCCATTCTTCGTACTGCGACACTTCTTCGGGCAGCTGTGGGCGCGGGCCAACCAGGCTCATTTCGTCGCGCAGCACATTCCACAGCTGCGGCAGCTCGTCGAGGCTGGTGCGGCGCAGAAAGCCGCCAAAGCGCGTCATGCGCGGGTCGTTGCGCATTTTGAAGATCGGGCCGTCGGCTTCGTTGAACTGTGCCAGCTCGGCCTTGCGATGTTCGGCATCAACGACCATGGTGCGGAATTTGTAGACGGTAAACGGTTTGCCACCGCGGCCAATGCGGTTCTGCCTGAAAATCGCCGGCCCGGGCGAGTCGCGGCGGATGGCCCAGACCAGCGCGCCCACCAGCGGCACCAGAATGGGCGCGGCCAGCGCAATGATTGTGAGATCGATTGCGCGCTTGAACACCAGGTTCCAGCCCTTGAGCGAAAGTTCCTTCAGGCCGATCAGCGGAATGCCGCTCAGGTTCAGCACATTTACGCGGTCGAAGCTCAGCTCGAACAGGTCGGGCACCACGCGGAACTCAATCTGCGCGGCGCGGCAGAGCCGCACGATCTCGGGCAGGCGATGGTGCTCCCAGAAGGGCAGCGCAATAATCACCAGGTTGACCGGCTGGCTTTGCAGCACGTGCTCAAGCTGCTGCACCACGCCCAGGTAGCGGAAATGGCCGTCGCGGCGTTCGGTGCGCGGCAGGTCGCGATCTTCGAGGTAGCCCACCAGCGAGTAGCCCAGAAAGGTCTGCGCTACAATGCTGTCCATCACCTGCCGGCCCAGGCCGGTGCCACCCACTACCAGCACACGCTCGCGCCCGACGCCGTGTGTCCAGCGCCAGCGGCGAATGTTGATCAGCGTTGCGCGGGACAGGCCGATGCTGGCGATAATAATGACCCACGCCAGCGCGTAGATCAGGCGCGAGTAGAGTGGGCGCTGAATAATTGTGAAGAGCACGACCAGCGCAATGCCAGTGGTGCTGGCGCTGATGACTGGCCCGAGGTGGTCGAGCAGGCCGGCGTTGCGCGGCAGACGGTACACGCCTTTCATCGCGAAAAGCGCCAGCAGCGAGATGGTGAGAAGCGCGACGTAGGGCAGGAAGTTGTCGAACGGCACGGAGTTGATCGTGAGAACTTCCTGAATGATCCTGTTGAATGGCGCCGGCCAGCGAACCTCGTAGCGCAGCCAGTAGGCCAGCGCGAACGACATGAAGATCAGGATGGCATCGAGCGTGGCGAGCGCCATGCTTGCGCTGTTGCGTTGCCAGAATGAGGAAGGCCGCGCAGGGTAGAGCGCGGTTTGGCTGGGTGGAAGCAGCTCGGGCGCATCGGCGATTCTGGTTTCCTCAGTGATATCGGCCACGCGTTTCCCCACAACACTGCATACGTGGCACCTGCGGGCCGGCGTTCGTGGCCTGCCCGCAGGTGCCGCAGCACTATTCCTGATCGGACCAGATCAGCTCAGCTTTTTCAATATACACCGGGTCGCCCTCTTGCACGCCCGCGCTCAGCAGCGCGGCGCTGATGCCGCTGGCCTCCAGCACGCGCTGGATGCGCATCAGGGCTTCGGATTGGGCGAAGTTGGTCATTGAGATCAGGCGCTCGATGCGCTTGCCACGCACGCGCCAGCCCGTGCCCTCGGGCTCGACGCTGAACACGCGCTCGTCGACTTCGGGGACGGGCCAGGACAGCTCTTCTTCGCGCGGCGTGCGGTCGGGCGCGGGAATGGTGGCAAGGCGCTCGGCCATGGCCTGCACCAGCGCGTCGATGCCGCTGCGGGTTGCGCCCGAGATTTCGAACACGGCCTCGCTGGCAAGGGCGGCGCGCAGACGCGGCAGGTTGGCCTGTGCCTCGGGCAGGTCGGTTTTGTTGAGCGCGACGATCTGCGGGCGCTTGGCCAGCTCGGGCTGGTACAGACGCAGCTCGTCGTTGATCTTCTGAAAATCCTCCAGCGGGTCGCGCCCGTCCACGCCCGCCGCGTCCACCAGGTGAATCAACAGGCGGGTGCGCTCGACATGGCGCAGGAAATCGAAGCCCAGGCCCACGCCGCGATGCGCGCCTTCGATCAGGCCGGGAATGTCGGCAACCACAAACGAGAAATCGCCCAGCGCCACCACGCCCAGGTTGGGCTGGAGCGTTGTGAAGGGATAGTGGCCGATCTTGGGCCGCGCCGCGCTGATGATCGAGAGCAGGGTCGATTTCCCGGCGTTCGGGAAGCCAACCAGCCCAACATCGGCCAGCAGCTTCAGCTCAAGGTCGATCTCGAACACTTCGCCCGGCTGGCCCAGCTCGGCGATGCGCGGTGTCTGGTGGGTTGAAGTGGCGAAATGAACATTGCCCAGCCCGCCCTTGCCGCCGCGCGCGGCCAGCAAACGCATGCCCGGCGCAGTCAGGTCGACCTCGTAGGGCTCGTCGTCGATGGTGGCGCGCACAACCGTGCCCGGCGGCACGCGAATCACCATGTCTTCGCCGTCGCGGCCATGCTTGCGCGAGCCGCCGCCGCCGCCGCCCCGCGCTGCCTTGAAGCGATTCTTTTCGCGGAAGGGCAGCAGCGTATTCAGGTGCTGATCGGCAAGAATGTAAATATGCCCGCCGCGCCCGCCATCCCCGCCGTCGGGGCCACCGCGTGGCACATGCGCCTCGCGGCGCAGCGATGCCGAGCCATCGCCGCCAGAGCCGGCGGCAATATGGATCTGGGCGCGGTCAAAAAATTCACCTGCCATGTTGGTATTTCCATCTATCGGTGGCCCGGCTTACAACGCCGCGCCACATCCCCGGCCATCGCTACCCGCTGGGCATAAAAATGCCAGCCGAAGCGCACACGCCCCCGCTGGCACATATCGAATGCCGTGCCGAGCCGTCGCGAAGCGTCGCGGCTTCTGGTAGCGGGCTCGCGCCCTGCCGATGGCCCGTTTTGCGTTGCCGAGCAGTTGCGCCAAAAGCGCTACGACTCGATTTTTTCAGCTTTCTCAGCTTTGGCTTCGGGGCTCTGCTCATCGCGCACCGCAGTTTTGAACTCGCGGATGCTGCCGCCAAGCGCGCCACCAAGCCCACGCAGACGCGAAGCGCCAAACAGGACGATCACAATGACCAGAATGATCAGCAATTCTGGAAGTTGCAAGCCAAACATAGTCGTGCTCCTAATGGTTGCGCCGCCGCGCACAATTGCCAGCCCTGCGTTAGCGTGAAAATGGCCTGAGCAGCATATGGCTGATATGCCGGCTGTATTATACCGCAGCACAGGGCAGTGTCAATTAAACCGACCTAAGCATCGCATTAGCGTTCGAGCATTGTGCCGCTGCATCCCTCGATTCTGAATGAGTCGAAGCCACCTGCTGTTTGCAGCACAACCATGGCATTCGGGATGTTGGCCCACTCGATCAGGCCGCCGCTGAGCGTGCTGGTGTTGCGCCGCAGCACGACATAATCGACACACCACGCGGCCTGTACGCCAGCAGCCTGGTCGTTCGCGCCAATCTGCAAACTGCGCGCATTCACCAAACGGTAGCCGCCGCAGGCCGAGTCGCGCCCGATGCTGCAGAAATCGTTGCCGGCGGCGAGCACATAGTGCTCGGCGGCAGGTGGCAGCGGCGCGACCTGACGCACAACCAGATCGTAGTACAGCCAGCTGGGTGCGAGCCGCCGCGCCGCCGGGCTAAGCAGCAGCACCAGCGCAAAGAGCACGATCAGGCTGAGCAGCAGGGCAATGGTGATGCGAAGCGTGCGTTGCATATCAGGCACAAATAACGCAACGCCAGCGCGCCGCATAATGGCGCGCTGGCGTTGTGAGCAGCAAACCTGCGGCGCTTACTTCGATTCGCGGTAGACCACGTGGCGACGCACCAGCGGGTCGTAGCGCTTCAGCTCGAGGCGGCTCGGGTCGTTCTTACGATTCTTCTCGGTGGTATACATATGACCGCTCTCGGTGCTGCGCAGCTTAACGATGATGCGGTTGCCTTTTTTGCTGGCCATCGGAACCTTCCTATACTGGGTGTGGGCGCAGTGGCCCGACGTTAACAAACTGGCGGCATTGTAGCAGCAAACGCCCGAATTGACAAATCGCACATCTATTTGAGACAAAAGAACACAACAAGATGAGACATTTCTGTGATCGGCCTGCAAAGTCTAGCGCATCGCTTGGCGCAACAATGCCCGCATGGCGTTTTGCGCACAGAGATGAGCAGAATGTGAGCAGGACGCGGTAGACGCCAATGATAACACTATGGTAAAAATATGGTTAAGAACTTCGCGAAGAAGGAAATCGGGAGTGGTAGTGAGCGACGTTCAGAAGGAGCACACAGCTATGCCGCACGTACTCGTCGCCGATGGAGATGGAACAAGCCTACAACATACTGTCGCCTTGCTTGAGCAAGCCCGCTATCAGGTGAGCCGCGCCAACGATGGCCGCAGCGCCTTGCGCGTGGTGACTGGCCAGACCCCCGACCTGGTGGTGCTGGAAGCATTGCTGCCCGATCAGGAAGGCTTCGAGGTTTGCCGCCGCATTCGCCGCACGTCGGATGTGCCGATTGTGTTTCTTAGCTCGCGCGCCCGCGCTGAAGACCGCGTGCAAGGTTTGCGCCTGGGTGCCGACGACTACCTTTCGAAGCCATGCGCGCCGGCCGAGCTGCTGGCCCGCGTCGGGGCCGTGCTGCGCCGCGCCGAGCGTGCCCGCCGGCCACCAACCACGCCGCTCAACCAGGGCGGCTGGGTGCTCGACCCGCTGAAGCAGGTGTGTATTACCGAAGAAGGCAAGGGCATAGACCTGACGCCACGCGAGGTACACCTGCTGGCTTTCCTGATGAAGCGCAGCGGCCGGGTGTGCAGCAACAATCAGATCATCCGCAACGTCTGGGGATTTGCGCCGCAGCAGGCGCGCAGTATTGTTGCGACTTCGGTGTGGCGTCTGCGCGCGAAGCTTGAGCGCGACCCACAAAACCCACGCCATTTGCTGACAATCCGCCACGTTGGGTATAAATTCGACCCCGCGGCGATCTAACCCACGCACAACCACTCCCGTTTTCTGAGCAGGCAGGGCAGCGCAAGCTGCCCTGTTTGCGTTGGTATGTGGGCGGCACACAGTACGTCTGGATTGGCGGGGCATGAGCCGCTGCGACTGGCAGTGCTGCTGCTTTTTTCTTCCTTATATACAACTGCGCTGCGGCAGAGTTTATGGTATAGTACCGCCATCCAAGGAGTTTGCTATGCCATCTCGCCGCGCACTGCGCACGCTTGCCATGTTGTTTGGCCTGGCCTTGCTGGTGGTAGTGCTGGCAGGGACTGGCCTGGTGCTGGGCGTGCGGCGCGGCATCGTGCCTCAGTTCACATCCGAACTAGCTGTATGGCCCGGCGTGGAACTCACAGTGCGGAATGGCCCGCAAAGCGTGTGCCACCCATACCAGTTCTGCCCGCGCCAGATCGGCCTGTACGCTGGCATGTCGGTTTGGGTGACGTGGCGGCGCAAAAGCGGGCGCGAGCTGGGGCCGCGGCTGCTGTTTCTGCCCACAATTTCGCAGCGCACCGGAGCGCAGCGCTGGATCAAATGAGGAATCCAATGATCGCTGAAACCGACATTCAGGTGGCGCAGGTGCCGTTTGCCGGGGCCGATACGCCCAGCGACGCGGTGATCAACACCTGCGTGCACTGCGGGCTGTGCCTTTCGTCGTGCCCGACCTACCGCGAAACCGGGCTGGAGATGTTTTCGCCGCGTGGCCGCATCTATTTAATGAAGGGCGTGGCGGACGGGCGGATCGGCATGGAAAGCGCGGTGTTTCAGGAGCAGATGAGCGCGTGTCTGAACTGCCGTGCCTGCGAGGCGGTGTGCCCGAGCGGCGTGCAGTACGGCCAGATTCTGGAAGCCTCGCGCGCGCAGATCGAGCAGGCGCGCGACGAGGGACGGCTGCCACCGCACCCGTGGGTGGTGCAGTTGCTGCGCGGCGGCGTGTTTGGCGCGCTGTTCAAGCGGCTGGAACTGTTCCGCGCCTTTTCGCGGCTGATGTGGATCTACCAGCGCAGCGGCGCGCAGGCGCTTGCGCGCGGCACGGGCATACTCAAGCTGCTGGGCATGGAAGAAACCGAGGCGCTGCTGCCGCCCATGAGCGACGCCTTCACGGTGCCGCAGGGGCAGATCTACCCGGCCGAAGGCGAAACGCGCTACCACGTGGCGCTGCTGGCCGGCTGCGTGATGTCGACGGCGTTTGCGGGTGTGCACGAGGCCACGGTGCGCGTGCTGCGCAAAAATGGCTGCGAGGTCATTCTGCCGCCCGATCAGGGCTGCTGTGGCGCGCTGCATGTCCATGGCGGCGATATGGACGGCGGGCGCGAGCTGGCGCGGCGCAATATTGCGGCATTTGAGGGCATGGGCCTGGATGCAATTATTGTGAACGCGGCCGGCTGCGGCTCGAATATGAAGGAGTACGGCCACCTGCTGCACGACGACCCTGCCTGGGCGGCGCGCGCGGCGGCATTTTCGGCCAGGGTCAAAGACGTAAGCGAGTTTTTGGCTGGCATTACGCTGAACCGGCGCGACCTCAAGCCCCTGCCGATCACTGTGACCTACCAGGAGCCGTGCCACCTGGCGCACGCCCAGCGCATCAGTGCCCAGCCGCGCGCGCTGCTGCGCGCCATCCCCGGCCTGATGCTCAAGGAAATGCACGAGTCGTCGCTGTGCTGCGGCAGCGCGGGCGTGTACAACGTCACCCAGCCCGAGATGGCGGCGCAGCTTGGTGAGCGCAAGCTGAACAACGCCGAGGCCACCAAGGCCGAGGTGGTGGTGACGGCCAACCCCGGCTGCCATATGCAGCTTGCTGGCGGGCTGCGGCGGCGCGGCAGCGCGATGCGCGCGCATCATATCATCGAGCTGCTCGACGCGTCGTACCGTGGCGCGAGCAGCGTGTAGGGGCGGGCAATAGGCTGCGCAGGCGCCCGAACCGCCATGGCGATTTCCAACATAGCCCGGCCCCATCGGGCTGCGCCCGGCCCGTAAACGGGCGGGCTACCTGTGGCGAAGCCTGCCTTCGCAGGCTCGAACAGGCCGAGTGCGCCCGAACCGCCATGGCGATTTCCAACATAGCCCGGCCCCATCGGGTTGCGCCCGGCCCGTAAACGGGCGGGCTACCTGTGGCGAAGCCTGCCTTCGCAGGCTCGAACAGGCCGCGCAGGCGGCCTTTGCTCTGGGAGCCGAGGGCTTCAGTCCCACGGCCTGACATGCCACAAGCGAGTGTTAAACATGCTGCAACGAAGCTCCTTCGTGCGCTGGTGGGCGCTGGCGCTGCTGCTGGGCACGCTGGCGTTTGCGCCGGGTGTGGCGCAGCCCGCCGCGCCCCTGCCGCTCCTGCCGCTCAGCAGTGATCCCTTCACAAATATACTGAGCCAGCACCAGACCGAGGTTGAGCCGGATTCCTTCTCATTCGGTTCGACGATTGTCACGGCATTTCAGGTCGGGCGCTTCTACGACGGTGGCAGCAGCACGATTGGCTGGGCGACTTCGCAGGATAGCGGCGCGAATTGGACGCATGGCTTTCTGTCGGGCTTGACGGTGCATGGCGGCGGCACAACCTACGACCGCGTGAGCGACCCATCGGTGGCCTACGACGCCAAACACGCTGCCTGGCTGATTATTGCGCTGCCATTGTTGCAGGGTGGCTTGGGGAACGCCATCACGGTCAATCGCTCGACCAATGGCGGCACGGCGTGGAGCGCGCCAGTATTTATTACCGAAACGGTCGGGCTGGATAAAACCTGGCTGGCCTGCGACAACACCGGCACGAGCCCGTTCTACGGCAACTGCTATGCGCATTGGACGGTTTCTGGCAAAATGGTGCTCAGCGTTTCGCGCGACGGCGGGCTGAGCTGGGACCATCAGCGCGGTCCAATTGATGGGTATGGCCTGGGCGGCCAGCCGGTGGTGCAGCCCAACGGCACCGTGATTGTGCCGTACCGCGGCGGTGGCCTCGCGTCGTTCCGCTCGATCGATGGCGGCCAGAGCTGGGAAGCCCCGGTGCAGATCGCGTCTCCATGGTATCGTGGAGCGTTTGAGATTGGTTTGCGCAGCCTGCTCCTGCCGACGGCGGCAATCGACGCCAGTGGGCGGGTGTTTGTGGCGTGGCCTGCCTGTGATGGTCAGGAAAGCTGCGATGCCAATGATCTTCGGATGAGCTGGACCGACGATGGCGTGTCCTGGTCTGCACCATCGCGCATCGCGGTGAGCCCACCCGATCTGACGATTAGCGCGGTGCTGCCGGGGCTGGCGATCGAGCCGGGCACAGCTGGCGCAACTGCGCGCATGGGCATTACGTTCTACTACTACTTCAATGTTCCATGCGCGCGCGACAGCGGCAAGCTGTTTGCGGGCTTCACGTCCTCAGCCGATGGCGGCGCGACATGGGCGCCCGCCGTTGCGCTGGCCGGTCCTTTCAAACCTGAATGGATGCCGGACACCAACCAGGGCCGCATGGTGGGCGACTACATGGACGTTGGTTTTGCTGGCGGCCGCGCCTTCCCGATCTTCGCGCTGCCGCGCCCGCCGTCAACGGCGCAGTTCGATCAGGTGATCGCCACGGTGGCGGGCGGGCTAGAGCCGGGCGTTGCGCTGCCCGAGCACGCGATCCGCGCCGAACGCCTGCCGTCGTGCCGCTACCTGCCGCTGATCAGCCAGCCCGACCCGTTTGCGCAGCCCACGCCGCTGCGGTAGAATGCCAGGCACCCGATGCCAGCGCTTGCGTGGGCTGGCACGGCCAACTGGAGGGCTGTGGGCTTGCGGCATACCATTCTCATGATCGCGCCAACGAGTTTTTTTGCCGACTATGGCTGCCATATTCGCATCTGGCAGGAAGCCAAGGCGCTGCAAAAGCTCGGGCACCGGGTTGTCATCACCACCTACCATAATGGCGACGACATGCCCGGCGTTGAGATTCGCCGCTCGTGGGATGTGCCCTGGCTCAAGCGCGCCATGGTTGGCTCGTCGCGCCACAAAATCTACCTCGACGCCGCGCTTTCCTACCGCGCGCTCGAAACCGGCCTGCGCCTGCGCCCAACGATTATTCACGCGCACCTGCACGAAGGCGCGCTGATCGGCGCGGTGCTGAAGCGCATTCTGCGCGTGCCGCTGGTCTTCGATTTCCAGGGCAGCATGACCTCGGAAATGATTGATCACCATTTTCTGAGTGGGAAAGACAGCCGCGCCTACACCGTGCTGCGCAGGCTGGAGCAGGCGATCAACACGCAGGCCGACGCGCTGATTACTTCAAGCGAAAATGCCGCCGAGCTGCTGCGCCGCGAGTTTCGCTTCCCCAGCGACCGGCTGTACACCGTGGCCGACGGCATCAACACCGACCGCTTCCGCCCGCTGGCCGAAACGCCCGCGTGGCAGGCCGAGCGCGCCGCCCTGCGCGCCGAGATGGGCATCCCGCCTGGCCACCGCGTGGTGGTGTACCTGGGCGTGCTGGCGACCTACCAGGGCATCGACGCGCTGATGGAAGCGGCGCAGCAGATGCTGCCAAGCATGCCCGATGTGCATTTTCTGATCATGGGCTACCCCGGCGTCGACCGCTATGGCCGCCTGGCCGAGCAGCTTGGCATCGCCAACCATGTGTCGCTGCCGGGGCGCATTCTCTACCGCGACTCGCACAAATACCTGGCGCTGGGCGATGTGGCCGTGGCGCCGAAAATGAGCGAAACCGAGGGCAGCGGTAAAATCCCGCAGTACATGGCCATGGGCCTGCCGGTCGTCACCTTCGATACGCAGGTGGCGCGCGAGTACCTGGGCGATCTGGGCATCTATGCGCGCTTTGGCAGCACCAGCGACCTGGCGGCCAAGCTGCGCATCGCGCTCGACCAGCCGGCCTGGGCGCAGCGCCTGGGCCAGCTTGGCCGCCAGCGCGCCATGAACGCGCTTTCGTCGGATCGCGCCGGCCCCGAGATCGAAACGATTTACGTCCAGGCGCTGCGGCGCTTCCGTGGCCTGCCGCCCCTGCACTACAACGCGCTTGCCGCCCCGCCCGACGAGCGCGGCCACGCAATCGAGCGCGGCACCTGAGGCGCTTCAGCGCAGGGTTCAGGGAATGGGGAATAGGGTTTAGCGATTACAAAGCAGAAACGTTTCCCTGATTTCCGCATCGCTCGCCTGATACTGAAGGCGCTTCGAGTTCGTCGTTGCGTAACGAGCATACCGAGTTTCGTTTTCTCGCTCTGTGCTCTCCGTGCGCTCTGGGGCCCGGCCTTATTGCGCGCAACCATAACGAAGCTTGCGCCACGCTCGCGCTACAATGCGCTTGTGAGCATTTCCCCCAAAACAAACCCCGCGCTCATGCGTCTTAGCAGTAGACACATCGCTCAACTGAACAACGACGAGGTTGCCCGTGGTTTCTGCGACTCCCGCTACCGATCTTGAGCGCGCCGTGCAACGCTACGGCGATGATATATACCGGCTGGCGATTCTGCTGCTTGGCGACGAGCGCCAGGCTGCGCGTGCGCTGATCCAGGCCGTGCGGCGCATGGCCCTCGACGGCACGCCGCCCAACGAGCCGGCGCTCATCCGCGCCCTGCTGGCCGCGCTGCCGAAAGAAGCCGCCCGCCCGCCGCGCCGCCTGCCCGGCTGGGCCGCGCCGCCGCCCGCCCACCCCGAGGCTGCCCCGCTGCTGGCCG
Source organism: Kouleothrix sp. 19917 (assembly GCF_057073505.1). Taxonomy (NCBI): domain Bacteria; kingdom Bacillati; phylum Chloroflexota; class Chloroflexia; order Chloroflexales; family Roseiflexaceae; genus Kouleothrix; species Kouleothrix sp. 19917. The sequence continues at coordinate 3,851,068 of NZ_CP097099.1, read as the reverse complement.
CGCTTGCGCGCCTGCCGCGCCAGCTTCGGCTGGTGCTGGGCCTGGCGATTGGCCGCGCCTTCGAGCCGCGCCAGATTGCGGCAATTGTCGGCGGCGACGAAGCCAGCGCCCGCGAGCAGATCCGCGACGCCCTGCTGCCACTTGCGCCACACGCGCCGATCGAGCGCGCTGCCCTGCTCACCGAAACCGACCCGCCCGCCGAGTGCCGCCCGACCCGCGCCGCACTGGCCCTGGCCGATCCTGCGCGCATGGCCGATCCATCAATTCGCGGCCACCTGGCGCTGTGCAGCCTGTGCCGCGCTGCCGACCTGGCCTGGTCGCAGCTCAGCGCAAGTGTTGAGGAAATTTTGCGTGGTGCCTTGCGCGAACTCCGCCTGCCAGCCCAACTGCTTGGCGACATGCAAGCCGCCGCACGCGCCCCCGGCAGCGAAGCGGAAAGCTGGCTCGCGCAGCCGCGCACGCGCATTGCCCTGGTCACCCTGCCAGTGCTGCTAATCATCGCCTTTCTGGTCTGGCCGCGCAGCGCGCCCACGCCCACCGGCAGCACCGCCGACCTGGCCACCGCCGCCGAGCCGCGCACACTCGTGCAGCGCGCCACCGCGCAGCTCTACGCGCCGCCCGCCGGCCAAACCGGCGTGTGGCACGCGCAGTACGCCATCCAGTGGTTCTTTGCCGATGGCGCGGCGGTGCTGCTCAACGCCGACGAATGGCGCGACCCGGCGGGCGGGCGGCATCGCCTGCAACTGGTGCACCACAGCGGCGGCGGCCCCTACGAGTTCGAGCTGAGCGACGGTACGCAATCGCTCTGGTATGCGGTGAGCGAAAGCTATGTAAACTCGCTCTACCCGTTTGGCGCGCACGGCCCGAACCTGCGCGTGCGTTTCCCCACCACCGAAAGCGAGCGCGCCGCCATGCTCGAAGCGCGCCTGGGCAGCGGGCCGTGGGCCTTGCCACGCAACTACCTGCGCCAGGCCGCCAGCGCCGAGCTGCGCACCTGGGGCCGCCAGCGCGACGCCGATGGTCGCCTGTTGCAGCTGGTGAGCTTCGCCGGCACCAGCCCGCTGGCGCTGCCGCCCGACGCGCCCGAAGCGACGACCAGCAAAGTCACGGTGCTGCTGACGATTGACGAGGCCAGCGGGCAACTGCGCGAAGTGCGCGAGCTGTTTGGCGAATCGGGTGCCGAGCAATCGGCCCGCAGCACCTGGCGGATCGTTTCCGAAGAAACCATCACCGACACGCCCGCCGCCAACCGCACTTTTGATCAGGCCACCGCCTGGAATGGCGTCGGCACATTTACGACGATGCCGCAGCTACGCACGCCGCTGCTGCCGCTGCTCGACTGGACGCACCTTGTTTCGCCGGCCTGGCTGGTGCAGCAAGGCGCAGCCGATATTCTGATGCCGGCGCAGGCCCCGCCTGGCACCACGGCGGCGGTATTGGTGAACGCGGGCGCATCCCCTGGCCCGCAGGATGGCTACCTGCTCGGCAGCTTGAGCTTCGGCTACGCTGGGCCAGAACAGCAATTATTTCTTCACACCGTGCTGGCTGGCGATCAGGAGTTCGCGCTGAGCCGCGCCGACCAGATCGCGGTGAATGGCATGACGGTGCGGCTGCAAGCCATGCCAGCGCAGGGCTACCGCGCCTTGATCCTGCACCCCGGCTCGCTGCCCGAGCGCCCGCTCACCACATCGGTCGTTGCGCAGGGCTACACGCGCGCCGAGCTGCTGGATGTGATTCGCTCACTGGCTCCGCCTTCGCTGGCGGCATTGCGCGCCCAGGCTGCCCTGTTCGTCGAGCAGCAAGCGCACGATGCCGCATGGCAGGCGCTGCTCGGCGCGCTGGCCGACCCGCCGCAGCCGCCTGAGGGCGGCGCGCGCCACTTCACCGAGCAGGTCTATAAGCGCCAGAGCGAGCAGCCCGACCCCTTTGCCGACCCCTACCACAGCCCGCCGTATGGCGGCTGGCCGGCCACGTTTGTGCAGGAAAACTGGGCACGCCGCGCCAGCGAAGGCGATGTTGCCGTGACCACCACGCGCAGCACCGATGGGCGCGAGCTTGGCCGCCAGTGGCGCGACCCAATCAATAGCTGGGATTATGACGCGGTGCTGGGCAGCCTGACAAGGTACCCAAGCTGGCCAGCAGCTCTGCGCCTGAACGAGGACCAAAGCCTGGTGCTGCGACTGCTCACATGCCCCGGCGCAATTCTGCGCGATGCTGGCAACGGCGCGCGCGCCGTCATCCTGACCGAGGGCAGCTGGCGCGGCCAATCGTGCGCAAAGGGGGAAGCCTACGCCGAGCTGTGGCATTGGCAGATCAACACGCCCGAGCACGCTGGCGAACAAGCGCCCTATCTTGCCGACCTGCTTGAAAACGCCCTGACCACGGTGATTACGCTGGGCAGCGATGGCCGGCCAGTGCGCACCGAAACATGGGCTGGCGGCCCCAGCAACGGCGCGCTGCTCGAATCGTGGGAGCGCGTCAGCGAAGAGCTGGTACCGGCCGAGCGCGTGCCAGCCCAAACATTCAGCGCACAGCCGCCAGCCGCGCTGGTGCGCCGCAGCTATGGGCTGCCAAGCAGCAGTTTCGCCCGCGCGATGCGTGGTGCTGGGCTGGAAGAAGTGCTGCAGTTTGCCGAATCGCCCGTGCTTGGCTTTGCACCCGGCGCGGGCAAACCCGCGCTTCATGCGTTCGAGATACCTAACGCCTCGCCCTCTGCCGACGACCTGCCATTCACGTCAAGCGGTAATGTCTTCGAAAATATCGCGCTCGGTGGCTATGCGTTTCTTTCAACCTACACCATTTCTTCCACTGATGGCACGCAGCTGCTGAGCTTCTACCAGGGGCCGGCGCGCGAAATGGCGGCAAACCTGAAAGCCCTGGGAATCTGGAACAGCAGCGCCCTGCAGCCGATCACCATTGGCGGCGAAACCGTGCAGGCCTGGGATGTGACTGATACGGGCGAAGGGCGGCACTGGCTCTTGTTTGAATACCAGAGTACGCTCGTAGCAGTGCGCGATGCCGATATCACGCTCTGGCCGACGCTGGCCGCGCTGGAAGTGCTGAAGGCGCCTGACACACAGGCACGGTGAGATTCGGCGCTGCTTGCCGCCCCGCGCGCGCCGTGCTACACTTGCGCCATGCCTGCCGAACTGCTTGCCGACGTGGCCCTGCGCGCCACCATCCCCGGCGCCGAGCCGGTATTTACCTACCGTGTGCCGCAGCGCCTGCACGCCTTTGCGCGCCCGGGCCAGCTGGTGTGGGCGCCGCTGCGCCGCCAGCGCGTGCAGGGCGTTATTCTCGATATGTACCGGCAGGATGCGGCCGGCGCGTGGGTGCTTGAAAGCGAACAAAGCGCCGCCGAGCGCCCGTCGCTGATCGACCGGCTGCGCCCCGACCCCGATGCCCCGCTTGCGCCCGACGCGCCCGTGCTGCGCGACCTGCTCGACGTGGCCGACCCCGAGGCCGCGCTGACGCCCGCGCAGGTGCGGCTGGCGCGCTGGCTCAGCGTCTACTACCACGCCCCAATCTATGAAGCGCTGGCGCTGATGCTGCCACCCGGCGTCGCCCAGCAGTCCGAACCAACCTGGCGCGCATCGGCCGCTGGCATGGCCGCCGAGCTTGGCGCACTGCCCGAGCGCGAGCGCGCCGTGCTGTACTTCCTGCGCCAGCGCGGCGAACAAACCGAGCGCGAGCTGCGTGGCGCGCTGCGCGGTGGCGACTCCGATCTGCGCGAGATTTATTACGCCTTGCACGAGCGCGGCCTGCTGATGCGCGGCGCTGCGATCAGCCGCGCCCGCGCCCGCCCACTCACCGAGCGCATGGTGCGGCTGGTGGCCGAGCCGCCCGCGCTTGAGCAGGCGCTGGAAGAACTGGGCCGCGCTCCCAAACAACGCACGGCGCTGGCGTTTCTGGCCCAGCAGGCGCGCAGCGCCCGCGCCGCCGACGCGCCCACCGACAATCCTTTCCCTGCCAAGGCGCTGTATGCCGCCACCAAAACCGACCTCGCCACGCTGCGCGGGCTGGAGCGGCGCGGCCTGGTCGAACTGAGCACGCGCGAGGTGCGGCGCGACCCGCTGGCCGGCGACGCCGTGCCACCTGATATTCCGCCACAGCTCACTGCCGCGCAGGAGCAGGCCTGGAAGCCGATCGCTGATGTGCTGGATCTGATCGAAACAGAGCGAAACGGGGCGGGAGATGCTTCCCAAACCCCAAAACCCATCCTGCTGCATGGCATCACTGGCAGTGGCAAAACCGAATTGTACCTGCGCGCCATCGGGCGGGCCATGCGGCGCGGGCGGCAGGCGCTGGTGCTGGTGCCCGAGATTGCGCTTACTGCCCAGCTGGTGCGGCGCTTTGCGGCGCGCTTCCCGGGCAAACTGGCCGTGCTGCACAGCGGCCTGAGCCTGGGCGAGCGCTACGACGAATGGCGGCGGCTGCGCAGCGGCGAGGCCATGCTGGCGATTGGCTCGCGCTCGGCGGTGTTTGCGCCGCTGCCGCGCCTGGGCCTGATCATTGTGGACGAAGAGCACGAATCGTCCTACAAGCACGACGCCGCGCCGCGCTACCACGCCCGCGACGCCGCCCGCGCCCTGGCCGAGCTGTCGGGCAGCGCGCTGATTTTGGGCAGCGCCACGCCGAGTGTCGAAAGCTACCAGGCCACGCGCGACGGCCGCATGACGCTCGTTTCGCTGACTGAGCGTGTGGGCATGGGCCGCGACGCGATGGGCCTGCCGCGCTCGGTGGCGCTGCCGCTGCCGCCAGTCAAAATTGTCGACATGCGCCGCGAGCTGCAGCAGGGCAACCGCTCGATTTTCAGCCGGCCCTTGCAGAAAGCACTGTCGGGCGCGCTTGAGCGCAGCGAGCAGGCCATTCTCTTCCTCAACCGGCGCGGCGCGGCCGCCTTTGTGATGTGCCGCGACTGCGGGCATGTCATCAGCTGCCCGAACTGCGCCACGCCGCTGATTGTGCACTACGACGAGCTGGAAGGCGGCCCGCCGCCCGGTGGCTACGATTCCTCCTTTAATATCCTGGTCTGCCATTCGTGCAACCACCGCGAAATGGTGCCAGGCCAGTGTCCGGAGTGCTGGAGCCCGCGCATCAAGTCGTTTGGCATTGGCACGCAGCGCGTGGTCGAAGAAGTTGAGCTGCTGTTCCCCGGCGCGCGCACGCTGCGCTGGGATCGCGACAGTGTGACGCGCAAAGGCGATCACGAGCGCATGCTCGATCACTTCCTGCGCCACGACGCCGACGTGCTGGTGGGCACGCAGATGATCGCCAAGGGGCTGGATCTGCCGCTGGTGTCGGTAGTGGGGGTGGTCGCCGCCGACACTGGCCTGAACCTGCCCGATTTCCGCTCGGGCGAGCGCGCCTTTCAGCTGCTGACGCAGGTGGCGGGCCGCGCCGGGCGGCGCAGCGCGGGCGCGCAGGTGGTGCTGCAAACCTATGCGCCCGATCACTACGCGCTGCAAGCCGCGCAAGAGCACGATTACACCGCGTTTTTTGCGCAGGAAATCGCGTTTCGCCAGCAGGCCGGCTACCCGCCATTTAGCCGCCTGGTGCGCTTTATTCACACCAGCGGCAGCGACGAACGGGGCGAGCGCGCCGCCCGCGAATTTGCCGAGGAGATTGGGCAGCTGGCGGAAACGCTCGATCTTGGCAGCTGGAGCATCATCGGCCCTGCGCCGGCCTTTTTCCACCGCCAGCGCAACCGCTTTCGCTGGCACATTCTGCTGCGCGCCGAAAATCCCGCGCCGCTACTCGACGCGCTGCACCTGCCGCACGGCTGGGCGCTCGATGTCGACCCGGTGCATGTGCTGTAGTGCGCGTGACGCGCAGGGGTTAGGGGATGGGGTTAGGGTTTGGGGATTGCGATGCGCAACGAGGCGCTATTGACGGATTGCAGCACCAGGAACCTGCCGGCGCAGCGGCCCATTCCTGTTTGCAAATCATGCAGGATCGCTAGAAACTTGCGCGGCCAGCGCTGCGCGCACCACCCGTTCCACCGCTGGCGCAATCTCCGCGCAGGTGTGATTTGCCCCGGCCAGCATATCAAACATCTCGAAGCTCGTCAGCGCGAACAGAAGATCGACCGTGGCGTCGAACGTGGCCGGCGTGGGGTGGCCAGTCTGCGCGGCCAGGCGCTGCGCAAGGATGCGCAAGCCGCGCCGCCGCCGCTCATCGCGGGCGCGGATCACCTGCGCAAACTCTTCGTCGAGGGTTGCCAGCGCGCGCAGCCGCCGCGATAACACCCGGTCGGATTCCCAGAACGCGCCAAACACGCGAACTAGCTCGGCCAGCGCGGCATAGGCGTCGGGCAGGCGAAACACGCTCCCCAACTGCTCGATGCCGCCATTTGCCGCAAGCGTATCGCAGATCGCCTCCAGCAAGCCCACCTTCGACTCAAACTGGTAGTAGACCGTCATGCGCGAAACGTCGGCGGCGCGCGCCACCGCCTCGATGGTAAAGCGTGTGCCGCCATCGTGTGCGGTAAGCAGGCTGCGCGCCGCGTCGATCATGCGGGCGCGGGTTTGCTGAACGGCGTGTTCGCGTTCGCCAAGGCGGTAGCTGCGTGGACTCATGCTGTTTCCTCCGCCGCTATTCTACCAAATCCCCGCGATTCCCGTTTGTACAGGTTGACATTCGAATAATTTAATTATACAGTATGTAAGAATAATTTGGCACGCGGCTGGCGCGGAGGCTACACAGGAGGACGACCATGCTCTTTGGTGCGCTCAAGTTCATCCATGTCGTGTCGGTGATTGTATGGGTGGGCGGAATTATAACCATGACGCTGCTGAACATGCGGCTGGCGCGTGTGCGCGAAGGGGGCGCGCAGGCGGCACTGGCGCAGCTTGGCGGCTTTGTGGGGCGGGCGGTGTTTCTGCCGGCGGCCGGGCTGACATTTCTGGCCGGGCTTGCCACCGGCCTGAGCGCCGGCTTTCAGATGAACAGCCTGTGGATCATCTGGGGCTTCGCGGTGATTGTGCTGTCGATGGTGCTGACGAATGGCGTGATGCGCCCGATCGGCGCGCGTATTGGCGCGCTGGCATCTAGCGGCCAGCAGGCGCAGGTTCCGCCGTTGCAAAGCCGCCTGCTGTGGCTGAGCGCGCTGAACATCGTCCTGCTGCTTTCGGCGGTGTGGGCGATGATCGCCAAGCCGGCGCTGGGCTAGCGCCTGGGGGGCAGGGTTGCCGGCAGGCAGACGGTGAAGGTTGAACCCTGCCCGATCGCGCTTTGCACCTCAATCGTGCCGCCAAGCAGCTGGCAGAAACGCTGGCTCAGCGCCAGGCCCAGGCCGCTGCCAACATAGCGCCGTGTCAGCGAGGTATCGTTCTGAGTAAAGGGTTGGAATAGTCCGGCGAGCTGCTCGCGGGTCATTCCAACCCCACTGTCTTCAACCGTAAACACCACCCACTCGCTGCCATCCTGCTCCCTGCGCGCAACGCCAATCGTAATCTGCCCATCTGCCGTGAACTTGCAGGCATTGCTGAGCAGGTGCATCAGCATCTGGCGCACTTTAGTGCGGTCGGAAACCATTACGCCCATCGGGCCATCGGCGCGCACATGCACGGTGTTGGCGTTGCGCGCCGCCAGTGCCCGCGCGGTGTCGGCCAGCCCTTCCACAAGCGGCGCGAGTGCAAATTCTTCGGGAATAGCGATCTGCTTGCCCGCGTCGATCTGCGCCAGGTCGATCACACTGTTGATCAGGGCCAGCAGGTGATTTCCCGCCGCCACAATATGGTCGAGGTCGGCCAGAATCGGTGGCAGCGTTTGCAGCAGCGATTCCTGCTTGAGCAGCTCGCTGTAGCCAATAATCGCGGTCAGTGGGGTGCGCAGCTCGTGGCTCACATTGGCGAGAAACACGCTCTTCGCGTGCGATGCGCTTTCGGCGGCTTCCTTGGCCCGCTGCAGCTCCTGCTCGGCGCGTTTGCGCTCGGTAATATCGCGCACCACTGCCATGCCGCCAATGATCGCGCCCGACTCGTTAAAGAGCGGCGCGTAGTGGCTTTCGAACGAGCCGGGCTGCTCGTCGCCCGGGCGGACATGGCGCTGATCCTGCGCGACCATGGTGCGGCCGGCAAGTGCCGCGCGGAAGAAAAATTCTTCGCCATTTTGCACCAGGTGCGGAAACAGCTCGAAGGCCTGGTGGCCAATCACGGTGTTGGCCGGCTGGCCCGAGAAACGCTCCATGCCCGGGTTCCAGACTGTGAAGCAGCACTGTGTGTCGAAGGCGAAAATCCCGTCCACACTGCTGTGGATCAGGCGCTCGAACAAGGCGCGCATTGCCGAGTTGGCCTCGATCAGCTCCTGCGAGGTCAGCTCAAGCGAGCGCTCAAGCATGCGCCGGTCCGCATCAGACTGGTGGTAGGCGGCATTCACGGCGGCAATAAACTCGCGCCAGTGGGCTTCGGTGCTGGTGTCGCTGATTGCGGCGCGCTTCAGCTGGCGGCGCAGCAGGCTGTGCAGTGTCTGTGTCATGCAATCTCTGCGAAGGTGGTGATCGTCATGGTCTGGTTGTGCAGCTCGCAGCCCGTGCCATTCAGGAAGGGCGCGATTTCGCCATAGGAATAAAAGCCGGCAAGCGCGGGCCGCTGGCCAAAGGTTTCGTCAACGCCTTCGACTTCTTCTTCAATCCGCTGCATCAGCAGCTCTTTGCGCCCAACGCAGCTAATCAGCAGCGCCAGCTCGGGCTGCGAGCCGTGAAGCATGCTGGCGCGGGCCGCGCCGGTTGCGCCATCGATCAGGCGGTCGAAGTTGGCTTTCATCAGCCGCGCATAGCTGCCCTGCGGCATGTCGCCGGCAAAGGTAATGCTCTGCGTCTGCTCGTCGATTGAAAGGATGGTACGCACCAGGCCGGGCTGACCGTCCGCGCTGCGCAAACTCAGCGGGAAGCGCAGCCCGGCCGCCGGCAGCTCGTGGGCATATTCGCCCAGGTAGTGTTTGTACAGCGCCAGCGCCGATTTGCCATCCAGCTCATACAGCACATTGCCCGCCGAGCGCGTAATCAGCCGCTCGGGGCCGAAGGGATCCCAGCCGCCCTGCGAACCATAGCCGATCTGCAGATGTTCGCCATACAGGCCCAACGCGGCAATGCAGCCGGAACGGGGCAAGCCATCGCACAGCACCAGTGTTTCGTTGAAGCCCACGCCATCGGCGGCCAGCCCGCCCGTCACAGCCACGCCGGCTGGCAGGTGCAGGTTCATTCCCGCAAGAATGGCGCTGGTGTTGGCGACCAGGCCATCAGCAAGCAGCAGCACGTGGCGCAAGCCTTCGGGCGGAAGCTGCTGCGCCAGCGCCGCGCCGCGCGCGACCTGGTCACCTTCTGCTTCGAGCGTGATCGTTGCGATACGGAAATTGGTGTGCTCGAAGCGAATTGCCGTGGCGGCAATCGAGCCGTCGTAAACGTGCGCGCCGGCAATTTCGCCGGCTGTCGAGCAGCCAAAGAATTGGGCCTGCGGGTAGGCAGCGCGCAGCGCTTCGAGCGCCGGCCCGTGCAGAAGGGCAGCGCGCGCGCCAAACACCAGCACTAGCTGCGCCCCGATCGGCGGCTGGCCGGGCTTCGGCACCCAACTGTCGTGGTGGGTCCAGATCGATTGTTCAAATTGCATGAATGTGCTCGGCGGGTTGTATGAATTGCGGATTAGCCACACAGTCGAAATAGTGGCACACGATGCTATAAGCAGTGTATCATGGAACGGGCCGCGCACCAGCGGCAGAATCGGCGCGATGATTGACAGTCGTGTAGCAGCATGCTATACTCCCGCCCGTCAGCCCAATTGTTCGCAGGCGCTTTCACGCCTTGGTATGCAGTGCAGCCTCTCATCGCCGAGTGCTGATGAGGGGTTTTGTGTGCTGTGCTGCACGGGAAAATATGCCAGCAAATAGTAATTTTCAGCGCCGACTCGACGCTGGCCAGCTCGTGGTAACGGGCGAGCTTGCCCCGCCCAAGGGTGCCAGCCGCGCCACGCTCGAGCGCCTGGCCGTGGCCATGCGCGATCATGTCGATGCCCTGAACCTGACGGATAATCAGCGCGGCATTGGCCGTATGTCGGCGCTGGGCGCGGGCATTGTGGTGCAGCAGCTTGGCATCGAGACGATTGTGCAGATGACCTGCCAGCATCGCAACCGCATCGCCTTGCAGGCCGATGTGCTGAGCGGCTCGGTCTGCGGCGTGAATAATTTCTTGTGCATGACGGGCGATCACCCCAAGATTGGCGACCACCCCGACACCAAGAATGTGCTCGATCTCAACTCGTTCCAGCTGATTCGCGCGCTGCGCATGATGCGCGACGAGGGTACATTTCAGTCGGGCACGCCGCTGAGCGACGCGCCGCGCTTCTTCGTAGGTGGCGTTGCCAACCCGAATATCGAGCGGATCGCCCGGCTTGAGAAAAAGGTGCAGAGCGGCGCCGAGTTTATTCAAACACAGATCATTTTCGACATCGAGCGCTTTCGGCAGTGGATGGCCGACGCCCGCGCGCTGGGCCTGCACCGGCATGTTCACATCATGGCCGGCGTGATGGTCATTCGCTCGGCGCAGTCGGCGCACTTTTTGCGCGACCACCTGCCCGGCTCGCGCGTGCCCGACTGGGTGGTGGAACGCATGTCGGCCGCGCCCGACGCCGAGCGCGAAGGCGTGCGTATTGCTGCCGAGCTGACGCAGGATATGCTGGCGATCGAAGGCGTGCGCGGCGTGCATATCATGTCGGTTGGGTGGACGAAAGCGATTCCTCTTGTGGTTGAGGCGGCGGGCTTGCTGCCGCGCCCGCCCGCGCCGCCGGCTGAGTAAGCAGACAGCAGCGACCAATGCGCCGAGGCATGGGGAGCATTCGCTTGCCAGCCTCGGCTTTTGTATGCCAGGGGACTGACTATCGGCTGTGTACCAGCGGGGGTAGAGCCATGCGTGTCATGAAATTTGGCGTGGTATCCGTGAGCGATGCGGCGCGGCTGCGCGAGATGGCAAAAATTGTGCACGACGCCCACGACGACGGCGAACCCCTGGTGGTGGTGTGTGCTGCCATCGCCGGCATCACCGACCGGCTGATCAGCGCGGCGCGCAGCGCGGCGAGCGGGCAGGAGGGCGTGGTTGAAGAAGCGCGGCGCGAGCTGTGGAGCCGCCACCGCGCCCTGGCCGAAAAGCTCGTCAGCGACGAATGGGAGCGCGAAACGCTGTACCGCGAGTGGGCCGAGCTGTTGAAGGTCTTCGATCGTTTCACGCGCTCGATTGCCACGCTGGGCGAACACTCGCCGCGCAGCATCGACACGGTGGCGGCGCTGGGCGAACGTTTCGCCACACACCTGGTGGCTACCGCGCTGCGCCACGCTGGCGTTGCTGCCCGCACCGTCGACGCCACCGAGCTGATTGTGACCGACAACCACTACGGCGCGGCCTGGCCCTTCGCCGCCGAGTCATCCGAGCGTATTCGCGCGCGGCTGCGCTCGTTGCTGCAGGCGCGCATCGTGCCAGTGATTACGGGCTATATTGGCGGCACCCGCGAAGGCAATGTCACCACGCTCGGGCGCGGCGGCGGCGACTATTCCGCCACACTGATTGGCGCGGCGCTGGGCGCCGACGAAGTGTGCATCTGGACGGATGTGAACGGCATCCTGACCGCCGACCCCAAGCTGGTGCCCGAGGCGCGCACCTTGCCCGAAATCTCTTATTCTGAAGCAGTGGATATTGCGACTTTTGGCCCCGAAATTTTGCATCCGCGCGCGCTCACGCCCTTGATCGAGCAGAATATTCCATTGTCTATTCGCAACGTGCTGCGCCCAAGCCACCCCGGCACGCGCATTGTTGCCGAGGCCCAGCCCAGCGAGCATGCCGCCCACACAATTATTTCGGCGGGCGGGCTGAGCCTGCTTGGCGTTGCCGCATCGCCGGGCGCAAGCGGCGGCTGGTCGCCTGCGCTGGCGGCGCGCGCGCTGGAGCGACTTTCGGATAGTGGCGTGGAAGTGCTGAACTTCGCGCAAAGCTTCAGCGAGCGCAGCCTGACGGTGACGGTTCGCACGGTGGATGCGGCATTTGCGCGTGAATGTTTGCGTGCGGCGTATCGCAGCGAGCACAGCGGGGCCGAAGCGCGCGACATCTCGTCGGAGCTGCCGATCAGCCTGGTGGCGGTGATTAGCGCAAGCAGCAATAATGGCGGGCTGGCGCCGCAAATTCTTGCGACGCTGGGCCGGGTTGGCGCGCATGTGCTGGCGTTTGCGCAGGGGGCCAGCTCGGCGCATGTGTCATTTCTGCTGCCCGAGCCCGAAGTTGATGGCGTGGTGCGCGGCCTGCACCACGACTTGCGGCTTGGCTAAACGCCGCGCCGATGCGCGTGCGGATCTTCTTCAAAGCCCAGCTCTTCGGCCACAATATAGAGCGGGCGGCGCTTCACTTCGTCGTAGATCCGGCCGAGGTATTCGCCAATAATGCCGAGGAAAATCAGCTGGACACTGCCAAGAAACAGCACCATGATCAGCGTGGTTGCCTGCCCGTAGAAGAAATCGGGGAAAAAGGCGCGCAGCAGCACCACCGCCAGCAAAAACAGCATGCTCAGCACCGCCACAAAGAAGCCGAAATAGGTGGCAAGCTGGAGCGGCAGGTATGAGAAGCTGGTAATGCCATCCAGCGCAAGGCGCAGCATTTTGCGCAGCGGGAACTTCGTTTCGCCGGCCGTGCGCGCCGCCCGCTCGTAGGTTACGCCCGTCTGGCGGTAGCCAACCCACACCGACATGCCACGCATAAAGCGGTTGTACTCGCGCATGGTGATAATCGCATCAACGACCTTGCGATCCATCAGGCGGAATTCACCTGTGTCGACGGGAATATTGATACTCGTGATTTTATCGATCAGCCGGTAGAACGCCGAAGCCGTGAACTTCTTGAACCACGTTTCGCCAGCCCGCTCGGCGCGCTGCGCATACACCAGCTGATAGCCTTCGCGCCACTTTTCCAGCAGGTTCAACACCACCTCGGGCGGGTCTTGCAGGTCGGTATCCATCACCACAATCGCCTGCCCGCGCGCATGATCGAGCCCGGCGGTGAGCGCGGCCTGCATGCCAAAGTTGCGCGAAAAGTTGATCACTTTGATGCGTGAATCCTGGGCATGCAGGCGGCGCAGGATCTCGGGCGACTGATCGCGCGAGCCGTCGTTCACCAGCACAAGCTCGAAGGGCTCGCCATGGGCCTCAAGAACTTCGATTGTGCGCAGACAAAATGCTTCGAGTAATGCTTCTTCATTATATACCGGCCCAACGATTGAAATCACCGGGCGAACATGATCGCGCGCTGCTTCGTAGCGTGTCACCGATTGTGGAATAGGATCAACGATCTGCATGGACTGCTTCCCTTGTGGTGTGGCCTGGGTCTATATAATCGCGCTATTGTACCATACCTCGTTCTGCTGCACTGCCGCTTGTGCTGTGGTGGAAATTTGCGCTAGTGGGTGGTGATGTCGCGCATTTCTTCCCAGTTCGGCCCAACTTCCAGATCAACTTTCAGCGGCACGTCCTTGAACTGGTAGGCACCTTCCATCTGCTCGCACACCAGCCCAACAATCGTCTCGACTTCGTCCTCCGGCGCTTCGAAAATCAGCTCGTCGTGCACTTGCAGCAGCATGCGCGTCTTGAGTTTGCGCTCGCGCAGGGCTTCGTCCACGCGGATCATGGCGATCTTCATGATGTCGGCGGCGGTAGATTGGATCGGCGCGTTGATCGCTTCGCGCTCGGCGGCCTGGCGGCGCGGCCCGCTCACCCGCAGGTCGGGCATGTAGCGGCGGCGGCCAAACAGCGAGCGCACATAGCCTTCGCGGCGGCCTTCTTCCAGCGTGCTGTCGATATAGTCGCGCAGGCCGGGGAAGCGCGCAAACAGCGCGTCGATCAGCTGCTGCGCCTCGCTGCGGCTCAGGTCGGTGCGGGCAGCCAGCCCAAACGCGCTGATGCCGTAGATCACGCCAAAGACGGTGGTTTTGGCGATGCGGCGCTGGTTCTTGTTCACCTGCTCGATGGGTATGCCAAACAGCTGCGCGGCCGTGGCGGCATGAATGTCCTGATCCTCCTTGAACGCCTGCACCAGGTTGGGATCCTGCGTGATGTGCGCCAGCACGCGCAATTCGACCTGCGAGTAGTCGGCGGCGACGAACATGCAGCCAGGGTTGGCAACAAAGCCGCGCCGGATCTCGCGGCCCTCGTCGGTGCGGGTGGGGATGTTTTGCAGGTTCGGGTCGTTGCTGCTGAGCCGCCCGGTGGCCGCGCCAAGCTGGCTGTAGCTGGTATGCACGCGCCCGGTGGCCGGGTTCAGCAGCTCGGGCAGCGCATCGACATAAGTCGATTTCAGTTTGGTGAGCTGGCGGTAGCGCAGAATAAGCTGAATGGCTGGGCTGTCGGTTTTGGCTTCGAGGTTTTCGAGCACGCCGGCCGTGAGCGAGTAGCGCCCGGTTTTGGTGCGCTCAAGGCCGGCAGTTGGTAGCTGCAATTTGTTGAACAGCAGGTCGCTGAGCTGATCGCCCGAGTTGATGTTGAACTTCACGCCGTCGTTGAAGGCGTAGATCTGGTCTTCCAGACGCGCCAGGTCGTCGCCCATGCGCTGGCCGAGGCTGCGCATGAACTTGGCGTCGAGGCCGATGCCAGCCGATTCCATGCGCACCAGCACTGGGATGAGCGGCATTTCGAGCTTCTGGAAGATTTCGGCGACCTTAGCTTGCTCAGCGAGTTGCGGGAGGAGCGCCTGAAACAGCCGCATGGTCATGTCGGCGTCGGCGGCGGCGTAGGGCGTCGCGGCGTCGATGGCGACGTCGGCGAACTGAAGCTGGTTTTTGCCGCGTTTGCCAATCAGCTCTTCAATGTCGGTCATGGGTTCGGGCAGGGCCAGCTCGTAGAAGGCCAGCTCCTTCAGGCCGCGCCGCTTGTTCAGCAGCGCCGCCGCCAGCATGGTGTCGAAGGTGACGCCCGCCACCGGCACGCCCGCCGTTTCCAGCACTTCGATGTCGAATTTGGCGTTGTGCCCGTATTTGGGCAGCTTTTCGTCGGCAAAAAAAGGCCGCAGCGCGTCGAGCACGGTTTCGCGCGGCAGTTGCTCGCCATTGCGGTGCCCGAAGGGGATGTACCAGGCGTGCCCGGGTGTGATCGAGATCGAAACGCCCACGGCGTCGTCTTGCAGCGAGCGCGTGCCCAGCGTTTCGGTGTCGAAGGCGAAGCCGGCGCACGATTTGAGCGCGGCCACGACTTCAGCCAGCTCGGCGTCGGTGACGACGGCGTGGTAATCGCCGAGCGGGGCGTGCTCGCTGCCGGGCACGCTGGCGATGGTGGCGGGGCGGGCGGGCGCGCTGGCCGGCATGTCGAACATGGCCATTTGCTGCGGGCCGTCGCCGCTGGGTGCGGCTGGCGCAGCCGGCGCGGCAAACATGTCGGACTGGCCGGTGCCAGTGGTGGCGGGCAGCTCGGCAACTTCGATGCCCCCGCCGGTGGCGGGCAGGCGCTTGACCAGACTCGCGCCAAATTCCAGCTCCTGAAACAGCGCAATGACCTGCGTGCGGTCGTAGTCGCGCAGCTCGGCGTGGCGCAGATCGAGCGTCACCGGCACGTCGCACACAATCGTCGCCAGCCGCTTGCTGAACAGCGCCTGCTCCTGCTGACCGTCGAGCGCTTTCTTGTAGCGGTTCGGCACGTCGTCGAGGTGGGCGTACAGGTTCTCGACGGTTTCGAACTGCTTGAGCAGCGCGATTGCGCCGGCCTCGCCAATGCCCTTGACGCCGGGAATGTTGTCGGAGGTGTCGCCCTTGAGGCCGCGCAGGTCGGCAAGCTGGGTGGGCTTGAGGCCATTGTAGCGATCGAGCACCTGCGCCTCGTCGTACAGCATGGTGTTTTTGCCCTTCTGTACGTAGGGGTTGGCCAGCAGCACGCTGACATAATCATCGACAAGCTGAAGCGTGTCGGTGTCGCCGGTCAGGATCATCGTATCGACCTGCTGCTGGGCGGCCTGGCGCGA
Organism: Kouleothrix sp. 19917; assembly: GCF_057073505.1. Classification (NCBI taxonomy): domain Bacteria; kingdom Bacillati; phylum Chloroflexota; class Chloroflexia; order Chloroflexales; family Roseiflexaceae; genus Kouleothrix; species Kouleothrix sp. 19917. The sequence continues at coordinate 3,835,095 of NZ_CP097099.1, read as the reverse complement.
GAGCGTGCCAATCACGTCGTCGGCTTCAAAGCCATCCTTGGTGTAGATCGGAATGTTGAAGGCGCGGATCAGCTGCTGGATGCGATCGAGCTGCTGGTGAAATTCATCGGGCGTTTCGGCGCGGCCGGCCTTATATTCGGCGTACATATCGTCCCGAAAGGTGCGGCCGACATCAAACGACACTGCCACATATTTCGGGTGGTGTTCGTGAATAGCGTTGAGCAGGATTGAGATGAAGCCAAACACCGCATAGGTTGGCTCGCCATTGGAGGCGCGCAGCCCGGCTTTGGCCAGCGCGTGAAACGCGCGGAAGGCCAGGGCGTGGCCGTCGATCAAGGCGAGCAATGGCCGTTGGCTTGGCATGGGAACCCCTTCCTGATAGTCGCACATCCGATCTAGTCTATTATACCCTATCTCTCCGGGGCGCGGCGACTCGGCACAAACACGCTTGCGCGGCGCACTCTCCGCGACTATAATAGCGGGGCTGTGCGGCATGTGGCGCGCTTTGCCTGTGACCGCCGGTAGAAGATAACTTGTTGGCCTTGATTGTCGTTCTATTAACAGAGATCACAGTTTTGTATTTGGTGTGAGGAGACGACATGGCAGCCCAAAATCTTCGTATTCCTGGCCCGACGCCCATGCCCGAGTCGGTTCGCGCCGCGCTGGCCAACCAGATGGTCAATCACCGTGGCGCGGAGTTTAAGCTGTTGCTCGGCGAGGTGCGCGCGCGGCTGGCGAATATCTTTGACACGCAGAACGAAATCCTCTGTTTTACTGCCTCGGGCACGGGTGGCCTGGAGGCGGCGATTGTCAACCTTTTTTCTCCCGGCGACCGCGCGCTGATGGTGGTGGGCGGCGTTTTTGGCGAACGCGCCGCCGCAATCGCGCAGGCCTTTGGCGTGAATGTTACGCGCCTTGAGCACTCGTGGGGCAGCGCGTGCAGCCCGATTGCGCTGCGCGACGCCCTGCGCGCCACCCCCGACGTCAAGGTCGTGTACCTGACGCACAACGAAACGTCCACCGGCGTCACCAACCCGCTCGGCCGCCTTTCGCAGATTGTGCACGAAGAAAGCCAGGCGTTGCTGCTGGTCGATTCGGTCAGTGGCGTGGGCGCGCTGCCGCTGGAAACGGATACGTGGGGCATCGATGTGGTGGTTTCGGCCTCGCAGAAGGCGTTTGGCTGCCCGCCCGGCCTGTCGATGCTGAGCGTCAGCCCGCGCGCCTGGGAAGCGGTGGCGCAGTCGCGCATGCCGCGCTACTACTGGGATTTCCAGCGTCTGCGCGAGGCGCATAACGAGGGCAGCACGCCCTACACGCCGGCCGTGTCGGTGTTCTACGGCCTGAGCGCCGCGCTCGACATGATGGAGCAGGAAGGCGCGTCGGCGCGCTTTATGCGCCACCAGCGCGCCGGCGACATGGTGCGCAATGCCGTGCTCGATATGGGGCTGGGCCTGTTCGCCGACCCGCCGCACAACTCGAATGTTGTCACCGCGATTACGCTGCCCGAGGGCGTTTCGCCCAAGGACGTGCGCGATGAGATGCGCGCCCGCTATAATACGGTGATCGCTGGCGGGCAGGAGCGGCTGAAAGATACGGTGGTGCGAATCGGGCACCTGGGCTTTTTCAGTGAAGAAGACCTGACGCACACGCTGGAGCAGCTCGATACCGTCACAAAGGCGCTGGCGCGCCGTTAACTGGCTTGGGGCCGGCGGCATGGTGCCGCACGCGCCTTCAGCATTGCTGGCTGAACGTATTGCAGTGCCGGTGTTGGCGTTCGCGCCCACAGCACTGCAATACGGTCTTTTATTTTTGCAAGGGTGCGCGAACCGCTGCCGCGTGGTGCGGCTGGCGCAGCCCGCAACGACCGGAGGTTACTAGGAATGGATCGGATTCTGGTCACGGAGTCAATCGCCGAAGAAGGTCTGGCCGCGCTCAGGGCCGCCGCCCAAGTCGATGTGCGAACCGACCTGGATAAGGCCGCGCTGCTAGAAGTGCTGCCCGAGTACGACGCGCTGGTCGTGCGCAGTGGCACCAAAGTCACCGCCGAGGTGCTGGCGGCTGGCACAAAGCTGCGGGTGGTTGGGCGCGCCGGCACCGGCGTCGATAATATCGATACCGATGCGGCGACGCGCCGTGGCATCATTGTGGTCAATGCGCCGGCCTCGAACAGCGTGGCCGTTGCCGAGCTGACCGTTGGCCTTATTCTGGGTCTGGCGCGTCAGCTTCCGCAGGCGCATGCCTCGCTGCAAGGCGGCAAGTGGGAACGCAACAAGTTCATGGGCTTCGAGGTGCGCGGCAAAACGCTTGGCCTGGTTGGGCTGGGCCGCATCGGTGCTGAAGTCGCCCGCCGCGCGCGCGGCCTGGAGATGGACGTGCTGGCCTACGACCCGGTTGTTTCGACCGACCGCGCCGCGCAGATTGGTGTGACGCTGGCCTCGCTCGACGAGGTGCTGGCGCAGAGCGATTTCCTGTCGCTCCACGTGCCGCTGATCGATTCCACCCGCAACCTGATCAACGCGGCGCGCCTGGCGCAGATGAAGCCGACCGCCTATATCGTGAATGCGGCGCGTGGCGGCATTGTCGACGAGGCGGCGCTGGCCGATGCGCTTGAGCGGCGCGTGATTGCTGGCGCGGCTTTTGACGTGTTCACCAAAGAGCCGCCGACCGAAAGCCCGCTGCTTGGCCACCCGCGCGTGATCACGCTGCCACACCTGGGCGCTTCCACCCTCGAGGCGCAAACGCTCACCGGCGTGGACGTGGCCGAGGGCGTGATCGACGCGCTGCGCGGCGCGACCCCGCGCTATGCCGTCAATGCGCCGTTTGTCGCGCCTGAGGAATGGAGCGTGCTCGCGCCCTACATCGCGCTGGGCCGCAAGCTGGGCGCGCTGTGCACCAGCCTGATCACCGACCCGGTGCGCCAGTACGAGCTGGAATATCGCGGCGAGCTGGGCGACGTTTCCAAGGCGCCTGTGCGCCTGGCCGTGCTGCAAGGTTTGCTCGACGGCGTGTGCGAGCAGCGCGTGACGCCGGTGAATGCGCCGCTGCTGGCGCGCGAGCGCGGGCTGCGCTACACCGAGCATTCCAACGCCGAGGACGAAAGCTACGCCGGGCGGCTGGTGCTGCGCGCGGTCACGGCCGATGGCGCGCACGAGTTTGCCGGCACCGTGCTGCGCGACGAGCCGCATATTGTCGAGGTGGATGGCTACTGGGTCGACTTCGTGCCCGACGGCGCGCTGATGTTCACCTACCACCGCGACCGCCCGGGCATGATCGGGCGCGTGGGCATGCTGCTGGGCGCGGCCGACGTGAATATTTCGGGCATGTATGTGGGCCGCCTCGCCCCGCGCGAACAGGCCATGATGGTGCTGACGCTCGACGACGAGGTGCCTGAGACGGTGCTCGACCAGATTCACGCCGAGGAAGACATTCAGCGCGCCGTGGCCGTGGTGCTGTAGCGCGCAGAACGTACAGCGTTTTTTGGAAGTCGGGGGTGGCATTGCCGCTCCCGATTTTTTGTTTGAGAAGCAGTGAAATTTTTACCACCAAGACACCAAGACACCAGGGCTTGAAAGTATTGTTTGATACTTCTTGGTGCCTTGGTGCCTTGGTGGTTACGTTTTCGGCTCACTCTGCACGCGCCAGTAACAGGGCGGTGTACAATCAAGACACCAAGACACCAAGGCTTGAAAGTATTGTTTGATACTTCTTGGTGCCTTGGTGGTTACGTTTTCGGCTCACTCTGCACGCGCCAGCGGCGGCGCGGTGTACAATAGCGCATCAGCAGAAGGAGGAGCTTATGCATCGAGTGCAGCCGAATGGCCCGGGCAGCAGCGACGAGCGTTTTGCCGAGCTGTGCGCGCTGGCCGAAAGCGAAATGGCGCGGCTGGGCGTGCCGGGCGTGGCGATTGGCGTGATCGACGGCGAGCGCGAGCACCTGGCAGGAATGGGCGTCACCAGCGTCGAAAACCCGCTGCCGGTAGACGCCGACACGCTGTTCCAGATTGGCTCGACCACCAAAACCGTCACCGGCACGATTGCCATGCGCCTGGTCGAGCGCGGCACGCTTGATCTTGACGCGCCGGTGCGCCGCTACCTGCCCGAGCTGCGCCTGTCCGACGAAAGCGTCGCGGCGCGCGTGACGCTGCGGCACCTGTTTACGCACACGGGCGGCTGGGCCGGCGATTATTTCGACGACCTGGGCAATGGCGACGACGCGCTGGCGCGGATTGTCGAGCGCATGGCTGATCTGCCGCAGCTCACGCCGCTGGGCGAAATCTGGTCGTATAACAATGCTGGCTTTTACCTCGCCGGGCGCGTGATCGAGCGCGTGACTGGCACGACCTACGAACAGGCCGCGCACGACCTGATCCTCGCGCCGCTTGGCATGGATCACTCGTTCTTCTTCCCCGGCGACATCATGACTCGGCGCTTTGTAGCCGGCCACGAAAACAGCTACCCGCCCGACGCGCCGGCCGCCCATGTGGCGCGGCCCTGGCCGCTGGCGCGCACCGCCCACCCGGTTGGCGGCATTAGCTCGACGGCGCGCGACCAGATGCGCTATGCACGCTTTCACCTGGGCGATGGCACAGCAGCCGACGGCACGCGCCTGCTCGCGCCCGAGCGGCTGGCGGAAATGCGCGAGCCCGGCGCGGCGGCAGCGAATGGCGAGCGCATGGGCGTGGCCTGGTTTCTGCGCGACGCGGATGGCGTGCGCCTGGCCCGCCACGGCGGCGCGACCAAGGGCCAGCAATCGGCCTTTCTGATGGCCCCGGTGCGGCAGTTCGCCATTACCGTGCTTACCAATGCGCAGCGCGGCGGCGAACTGCACCAGGCGCTGGTGCGGCGCGCGCTGGAGCTGTTTCTGGGCATCGAAGAAAAGCCACCCACGCCCCTTGAGCGCAGCGCCGCCGAGCTTGCGCCCTATGCCGGGCTTTACACTGCGCGCCTGGCCGATTGCGACTTGCGGCTGGAAGGCGACACGCTGGTGCTGCACTATATTCCGCACGGCGGCTTCCCGGCCAAAGACTCGCCGCCGCCGCCTGCGCCGCCGCCGGTGCGCGTGGCTTTTTGCGGCGACGACGCGATCCTCGCGCTCGACGAGCCGTTTCGCGGCGCGCGCGGCGAGTTCCTGCGCGATGCCGCCGGCGCGATTGCGTGGCTGCGCTTTGGTGGCCGCGTGCAGCGCCGCGAAGCCGGCGGCGGCGCGCGCTGAGCGCGTGCCTGCGATTGGACGCAGACGAGCGCAGATAAACGCGGATAGGTACGCTTCTGCGCTCGTCTGCGTTCGTCCGCGTCCACCTAACCTGATATGTTGCGGAGGACCAGCATTGGACGCAGACGAGCGCGGATAAACGCGGATAGGTGCGCTTCTGCGTTCGTCTGCGTTCGTCCGCGTCCGCCTGAACCGAGGCAATATCCATCGCGGGGCGGGTTGCCTGCGGCGAACCGGCGTGCTACAATAACGGCACCCAGCACCGAGCGGCCGCCGCCGACCCGCTTGAACCAAACTGAATGGTGCGCTCCGGCCATGGGCCGGGGCGTTTGTGCGTTTCAACCGTAAGGAGCCAACCATAGAAGAGCAGATCACCATCACCACAACCACCGCCGACGGCAAGAAGCTGCACTCCACCGCCGCGCCGCGTGAGCGCGCCTTTCTGGTGGGGGCCGAGCTGACCGGCGGGCGCAGCCCCTGGAGCGCCGAAGATTCGCTGCAGGAGCTGGCGTTGCTGGCCGACACCGCCGGGCTGGAGGTTGTCGGTAGCGCCTACCAGCGCCTGAAACAGCAATTCTCCAAGCATTTTATTGGCCCCGGCAAAGTCGAAGAAATCGCCGTGCTGCGCGAGGAGCTGAAATACGACCTCGTGATCTTCGACGACGAGCTGACGCCCGGCCAGACGCGCAACCTCGAAGATGCGCTGAAGGTGCAGGTGCTCGATCGCACGGGCCTGATCCTTGATATTTTTGCGACCCACGCGCATACTCACGAGGGCCGCATCCAGGTGGAGCTGGCGCAGTACAAATACCTGCTGCCGCGCCTGCGCCGCCAGTGGCTGCACCTCGAGCGCCAGGCCGGCGGCGGTGGCGCCTCGGCTGGTGGCGTGGTGGGCTTGCGCGGCCCCGGTGAAACGCAGCTCGAACTCGACCGGCGCATGATCGGGCATCGCATTGCCCTGCTCGAGCGCCAGATCGAAGAAGTGCACCGCCACCGCGAGCAGTATCGCGAGCGCCGCCGCAAGAATGGCGTGCCGATTGTGGCGCTGGTAGGTTACACCAACGCCGGCAAATCCACGCTGCTGAACGCGCTTTCGGGCGCAAATGTGCGCGCCGAGGATCGGCTGTTCGCCACGCTCGACCCAACCACGCGCCAGATCGACCTGCCCGGCGGCCAGCAGGTGCTGCTCACCGATACGGTCGGCTTTATCCAGAAGCTGCCAACGCAGCTGGTGGCGGCCTTCCGCGCAACGCTGGAAGAAATCCGCGAGGCCGATGTTCTGCTGCATGTGCTCGACATAACTCATAAAAATGCTTCACAGCAAACCGATACGGTGCTGGAAACGCTGAAAGAGCTGCGCGCTGGCGAACGCCCGATCATCACCGTGCTCAACAAGGTCGACATGCTCGAAGGCGTGGATGAGAGCGAAGTTGGGCGGCTGGCCGGCGAGCTGGGCCTGCCCGACGACTATGTGGCTGTGTCGGCGCAGCGCGAGTGGGGGCTGGAAACCCTGCTCAAGCGCATCGAAGACACGCTGGGCGAGCGCATGGCCGCGCTGGAGGCGTTTATTCCCTACCGCCGCAACGACCTTGTGGCGCTCTGGCACCAGCACGGCGTGATCGAATCCGAGGAATACGAGGCCGACGGCACCCGCGTGGCCGGGCGCATCCCGCGTGCAATCGCCCGCCAGCTCGCGCCATTCCAGGTGAATGAGCAGGGCTAGCGCACTATTGCAGTGCGCAGCTGGCGGAATGCGGAAGGCAGTCGTATTTTCCGTGCTACAACGCCTTTCTTGCCGGCATGTCCCTGGTCCGTTGCTCTGCAAACCGGTGTAAAGGTTGATGTCGGCCCAGCCCTGGTGGAGCATTCCGCCGGGGCTGGCTGTTTGTGCGGGGACCACCGCAGAACGCGGGCTGAATGTGCAGAATGCGCATTCGACAAAATGGCCCGACAGTGGTATATGAATGGAGCCAAAGAAGGTGCGCTGCGCCGCCTTTGGTTTTTTTCTTGGCGGCATGTTGCCGTATAATACCCGGGCAAAGGAGGTTCTATGAAACGTGTAACGATCCTTGTGGTGATGGCCACGCTGCTGGCGCTGCTGGCCGCGTGTGGCGGCACCACGCCCACCACCACCGCGCCGACGGCCGGGGCAAGCGAGGCCCCGACGGCAGCGCCGGCCGCAACCAGCGCCCCCACAGAAGCCCCTGCCGCCGCGCCAACTGCGGCCATGGAAGCCCCGACTGCGGCAATGGAAGCACCCACCGCAGCCGCGAGCGGCGGCGCGCTGCCCGACCTGGGCGGCAAAGAAGTCAAGATCGCCGTGGAAAACGCCTACCCGCCTTTCAACTACATCAACCCGAGCAACAAGCAGGGTGAAGGCTGGGACTACGAGACCTGGACTGAGATCTGCCGCCTGCTCAACTGCAAGCCGGCGTTCCAGGAATCTTCGTGGGAAGGCATGATCCAGGCCGTGGGCAACGGCCAGTTCGACGCCGCCGCCGATGGCATCACCATCACCGACGAGCGCAAGCAGCAGGTCGATTTCTCCGATGGCTACATCAAGGTCGACCAGCGGCTGCTGGCCCGCGTGGGCGAAACGCGCTTCACCGACATGAAGTCGTTTGTGGCCGATAGCGCGCTGCGCATGGGCACGCAGACCGGCACGACCAACTACGAAACGGCGAAAAAGCAGCTGCCCGAAGCCCGCATCCAGGCCTTCGAGCAGTTCCCGTTTGCGGTGGCCGCGCTGATCAATGGCGACGTTGATGCCGTGATTATGGACGAGACCGCCGGCCAGGGCTACGTTGGCACCAGCGGCGACAAAGTGCAGCTGGTGGGCGACCCGATCTCCAGCGACGCGCTCGGCTTCATCTTCCCGAAGGGCAGCGCGCTGGTGCAGCCGGTGAATGCCGCGCTGACCGAGATGCGCACAAGCGGCAAGCTCGACGAGCTGGCGAAGAAGTACTTCAGCGCCGACTTCAAGCTGCCCGGCAGCTAAGCTGCTGGCGGGCCACGCCGCTGTTGGTGTTCCGTCGCTCGTGGCTTGGGCCAACCCTGGCCGCGAGCGACATTTTTTCACCCTCCCACCCACGAGGAGTCAGCATGGCTGCCGATCAGGAGCGAACCCTTGCCCAGCAGCAGAACGCCCCCGGCTCGATCTCGCTGCGCAGCATCCCCACGTGGCTGTTTATCATCCTTGCCATTATTCTCTACATGATCGTGCGGATCCTGATCGATCCGCTGTATCAGAACATTTTCTTCACGATCATCGACGGCCTGTCGATCACGCTCTATGTCACCGCCGTTTCGTTTGTGTTCGCGCTGATCTTTGGGCTGGTGCTTGGCCTGGGCCGGGTGTCGCGCAACCCGATCTTTCGCAACCTTGCGATCACCTACATCGAATTCATTCGCGGCGTGCCTATTCTGGTGCTGATCTTCACGATCTCCTATGCGATTGTGCCGCTGCTCTCGCAGTCGATTGGCTTTCAGAACAACGCCGTCTCGCTCACGACGCGCGCGATCGTCGCGCTGGTGCTGATCTATGGCGCGTACATCGCCGAAATTTTCCGCGCCGGCATTGAGTCGATCGGGCGCGGGCAGATGGAAGCGGCGCGCTCGCTGGGCATGTCGCACGTGCAGGCGATGCGCTACATCATTCTGCCGCAGGCGGTGCGCAACGTGCTGCCCGCGCTCGGCAACGACCTGATTGCGCTGCTGAAAGACACGTCGCTGGTGTCGGTGCTGGGCGTGCGCGAAATCACGCAGGTCTCGCGCCTGTCGGTCAGCACGACCTTCCGCTACGAAGAAACCTACTTCATTCTGACGCTGTTCTACCTGTCGATGACGCTTGTGCTGTCGCTGCTGCTGCAGTGGTTCCAGCGAAGGGTGGGCAAAAATGTCTGAGCACGCTGCTGCTGGCGGCCAGCCAATGATCGAGATCGCGGGTATTTCCAAGCACTTCGGGCAGTTTCGCGCGCTGAACAACGTCAGCCTGCAGGTTGGGCGCGGCGAAGTCATGATGATTATCGGCCCATCGGGCTCGGGCAAATCGACGCTGCTGCGCTGCATCAACCACTTAGAAACGCCCGACAGCGGGCGCGTGGCGGTGGATGGCACGCCCGTCGACAACAACGAGCGGCATATCAACGCGGTGCGCGCCGAGGTCGGGATGGTCTTTCAGCGCTTCGAGCTGTTCCCACACCTGACGGTGCTCGACAATATTTGCCTGGCGCAGCAGAAGGTGCGCAAGCGCTCGCGCCCCGAAAGCCAGCGCGTTGCCCGCGAGCTGCTGGAGAAAGTGGGCATTCCCGAGCAGGCTGCCAAGCACCCGCCGCAGCTTTCGGGCGGGCAGCAGCAGCGTGTGGCAATTGCGCGCGCGCTGGCCATGCAGCCCAAAGTCATGCTGTTCGACGAGCCCACTTCCGCGCTCGACCCCGAGATGATCAAGGAAGTGCTGGACGTGATGCTCGACCTGGCGCGCGAGGGCATGACGATGGTGGTGGTGTCGCACGAAATGGGCTTTGCGCGCAACGCTGCGCACAAGGTCGTATTTATGGACCAGGGCACAATCGTCGAGCAGGGCGCGCCCGACGTGGTGTTCACCAACCCGCAGCACGAGCGCACCAAGCTGTTTCTGTCGCGTATTTTGCATTAGTTGCAGAAATTTTTACTCCTCTTCCGAGCGCACCACAACGCCAAAAAGCTGAATCAGCTCCAGCGCCTGCCCCGGATCGATGATTGCGCCCGCGATGTCGCGGCTGTTGAGCTTGATGCCCGCGATGGTCGATCCGCGCAGGTCGGCGCCCTTGAGCTTGGCGTTGCGGAAATCGGCCCCGCTCAGGTCGCAGTGCGCAAACACCGCGCCGCTCAGATCGGAACCGTCGAACGAGGCTTCCTGCAGCGCGCAGTGCTCGAAGAGCAGCGACTTGGCGGTGCTTTCCCAGCAGCGCAGCAGGCGGGCGTTGCAGCGCACAAAGTGCACATCCGCCAGGTCGGCGTTGCCAATTTGCAGGCCCACCAGCCGGCAGCCCACAAACTCGGCCCGCCGCACATAGGCTTTTTCCAGCGCGCAGCTTGCAAAATCGGTCGTGTCGAAGCGGCAGTCGGCCATCTGCACGAGTGGCAGCTCGGCGGCGTTGAAGCTACCGCCGCGCACGTCCATCTGGTCGAACGACACATCCTCGGCCGACTGCGCGGCGCACTGGGGCGCGGCCCAGACCTGCTGGGTGTAGCTGGCGCGCGCTTCCAGCTCGGCAATACCATCTACGGTGGGCATGTCGGGCGCGAGCTGCGGCGGCTCGATGCCGGCGGGGCGGCGGCTTTTGCGGTTCACTCTCGGTTCCTCTTCATACACAATTCCACGCGCAATCATAGCACAGACGCGGCGGCATATTGCACAGGCGTGCTATACTACGGCCAGCGTAGGGGTCGGGGGCCAGGGTGACAAGGTGACAAGGTGAAAGGGTGAAGAGGTGACCAGAGAAGTTGTGAGTGTTGAATGCTAAGTGTTGAGTTGATAGCCTGCAACTTGCAAACCTTCAAACCTGCAACCTGTAACTCAAAATCCCGTGGTTCAGTTCTTCTGAATCCTGAAATACTCCATCGTATATATTCACGGAGCCGAGCATGATCGCCAGCGACGCGCCCGCCGATACCCACACCTTTGGCCCGGCCGCCGTGCCGGCTGCGGTGCTGGCCGCGATTGGTGCCTGCGCCGACGCCTGCCGCGCCACGCTGACCCAGCTAGAAGGCGACCGTGAGCGTCTGCGCGGCGCGCTGGCCGGGCGCATCCGCACGGCACCCGAAGGACCGGCCCGCCGCCTCTGCGCGGTGGATGGCGCGCACGCCACCGTGCCGGCTGCTGGCGCGACCTTTGCGGCAATTGCGGCGGTGGCGGTGGAAGAAGCGACGCTGACCGACCAGGAAGTGCTGGTGCAGCTGCTGCCGCCAATCGAGGAGCTGGAAACCATCCTGGGCGGGCTGCGCACCATGCTGGAACTGCGGCTGCTGGCCCAGCGCATTCGCGCCACGTCGAGCGGCCTGTTTATTCTCGACGGCTCGTTCTACTCGTCGCTGCTGGAGGTGAACCGCCTGCTGGTGCGCTTCGGGCAGGAATCGCGTGGCGAGCGCCGCGCCGCCTGGTGGGATCCGTTCGCTGCGCTGATCGAGCGCTTCTTTGCCGATCAGGACTGGCGGCTGGTGCTGAGCTGTCGGCGCGTAATCGCCCACCCCAAACAGGCCACCGCCGCCGACGACGTGGCGCAGCTCGCGCCGCACCTGTCGGGCACCGTCACCGATCGGACGCTGTGGAGCACGGTGCTGGAGGCGGGCGAGCACTCGCTGCCGGTGCCACTAATCAAGCAGGATCGACCGCACCTGCTGACGGGCTACCGCTCGCCGGGCATTGCCGATTTTGCCGAGCGCCGCGCCGCGATTGAGCAGGGCTACGGGCAGCTGTATGTGATCTATTACCGGCCCGACGCCGAGGGGCCGGCGTATCGGCTGGAATTGCCGGCCGCGCTGATTGCGCGCGAGCCGCTTGGCGCGGCGCTGGCGACCTTCCGCAGCGCGCTGCGCCTGAGCGCGGTGCAGGAGCCGCTGCCCCAGTTCCTGGCCGACGCGATCTGCAAGCAGATTGGCCGCGCGCTCGACGCGACTGCCGAAGGGGCGCGCACCACCCTGCAAAACCAGTTTGGGCTGGCGCTGGTGCAGCGCTACCTGGGGCCGTACCGCACGCAGCGCGGGTAAGGAGGAACTATGGAGATCGAGGATATTCCAAGCATCCCCGACCGCGAAAAGCGCTTCGAGGAGATCACGGTCGATTGCTACGACGAATATGAGGTGCTGAGCGCCTTCGAGGTTTACCTGACCGACGCGCTGCGCACGCCGTTTGCGGCCTCGTGGGGCCAGCCCGGCACGCCCGGCGCTGCGACAGCGACCGTGCTTGGCGTGGCCGATACGGATGAGCGCGAAGGCGTGCGGCTGCGCGTGCGCGCCGCCGATGGCGACGAGTACGAGGTTCAGGCCGATCGGGTGTGGGCCGAAGATACGAGTGGCGCGAACGCAATCGTGCTCGACGACTACCGCGCCTTTGTGGGGAGCGGCGGCCTGCCATTTGATGACGATGAAGAGGAAGAGTAAAAAGGCATTTTGCTTGACGAAAAAAGAATGAGCGAAAACCACTTTCCCGATGCAGAAGAGCGGGCAGAAATCATCGCGCGCCGTAATCGGCTGCATCGCGACTTGATCGAATACATCGTCACACGCAGCCCCGAGGATCAAGAAGCGCGTGCGCAGATGAACCCGATTGTGCACGAATACGGCTTCGACGAAGTGTACCGCATGCTGCGAATGATCAGTCCGCGAATGCAGGCGGCAGAAGACGCCAAGCAAGACGAAACTAAACTGTACGCCGAGTACATCGATCTGTATAAGCGCTTCGGCGGCACGCGGCCGTTCTTCACGCCCGACGAATTTGCGCGCCTGAACTACGAGCGCGCCATGCTCCTGGGCCGCCAGATTATGGAGGAGCTGCAGCTTACGGCGACCGAACAGCGCCGGGTTGATGAGCTATCCGATCTGCTCCTGTCCGAGCCTTGGCTGTGGGACGACCTTGTGCCGGAAAATCCGCCGCAAATGGCTCCGCGCCCAGCGGCGCTGCAGGCCAAAAAAAGTTGGGCGTAACGACCCTTGCCCGTGCGGCAGCGGCAAGAAATACAAGCACTGCCACGGCCGTTAATACTTACTCCACCAGCTTCTTCTCGCGCAGCCGCCGCATCAGCGCCGCCGAGCCTGCGAATGGCACCAGCAAGTCGCGCAGGCGGGCATCGAAGGCGGCGCGCTGCTTTTGGTGCATTGCCAGAGCGCGCAGCTCGGTCATGTGCGTTACCGCGTCGTCGTAGCCGCGTGCGGTGCGCAGCGCCAGCAAGCCAGGAATTTCTGCCCAGACCTGTTCTTCGCGTTTGGCGAGCGCTTCGAGCCTGGCGAGCCGCGCGCGCTCGGCCGCCTGCTGCTCGCGCTTCTGGCGCTGCTGGCGCACCGCCTCGGCGGCTTGCCCGATCTCGGAGAAGGTGCGGCGCGGCGCATTCCCTGCACTCGGGCGCGCTTGCCCGCCAAGCTCACGCAGGCGGCGCAGCAGCTCTGGGCCGACGGCTTCGCCGCGCGCGGCGCGCACAAGCAGTGCGTTGCGCTCGGTTTCGGGCAGCAGCGCAATCCAATCCTCAATTGGATCGGCTGTCGCCTTGAGTGACGGGCTGGCGAGGGCTGCCGCGCCAACAAGATCCTGTTCGATGTCGAAGAGCTCCATCAGCGCGCGCAATGGCGCGGTAAGCTGCCCCAAACCGGCCGGCACCGGCGGCTCGATCGGGTCGTCGCCATCGGTATCGTCGCCCGCGCCAACATCGCCCCATTCGTCCGATTCGCCGCCGCGCCCTGCCGCAGCCAGCCAGATCAGGTAGAGTGCGCGCAGATCGCCGCGCAGGATGTCATCGCGCAGGGGGGCCAGGCCAGCCAGCTCGCCCTCGATCCAGTCAAAACCCTCTTCTTCCTGAAACATGATGTTGAGAATGACATAGTCGCCCGCCGTCGTCAGCTCGATTTCCTCGACGCCGTAGTAGTAGGGCTGAAGCGCCTCAAGGTCGATTGCAGCTTTTGGGAAGCGAAACGCAAGCTGCTTGGTGCCCCAGTTGGCAATGTATAGCAAAACATCGTAATATTTGGCCAGCACATTCAGCGGGTTGCCGCGAAAATCGCCAAACGAGTAGGTGAACACTGCGGCGTCGGCGTCGGCTGCACGCGGCTCGACAGCTGGCGGATGCTGGCGATTTCGTCGGGGCCAAGCGGCCGGTCGATCGCCAGAAACTCGTAGTACTGATATTCGCTCATGCTTGCCTCCGCACATTTTGTGGTACGATCTGTGCCGTCACCACGATTGCTGCCTATTGTACTCGCATATGCGAAGACTGCGATCTGGTCGTGATCAACGCGGCGTTGCAGGCCGGCGCGCAGCTGGGAAATATACGCAGTGCGCATCAGAATGCGCTTATTGCACCGAGGTGAACCATGCAGGTTGGGCGAAATGACCCGTGCCCATGCGGCAGCGGCAAGAAATACAAGAAATGCTGCCTGGCGAAAGATGAAGCGGCGGCGCGGCAGGAATATGCCCAACGCGCCGAGGCGCAGCGCGAGCTTGCACAGGTATTTGGCGAGCAATTCCCCGAGCTATCGCCCGGATTGCCCCCTCTGCCAGCTCCTACGCCGCTTGAACAAGCGCGCGCCGAGCTATGGGGCGCGTTCGAAGATGCCGACAACGCCGAGGTTCCCGCTTTGTTTGGGCGCTTGCTCGCCGACGAGCGTTTTGACGACGAGCTGGCATTCGAGATGATCTGCGCCATTCGCGACCATCACGACAGCAGCGCGTTTGACGAGGCGATAGGCGCGCTGCATGCTGAGCGCCCTGAGCTGTACGAGCACGACGCGCCTTATTACCTCGATTGGGAAATTACCGATGCCCTGGCGGCCGGCAACCATGCGGCCCTGCCCGAGCTTGGGCTGGCCATGGCGGCGACGGCCGGCAAAGATCTCGATACGTTTTACCTCGCGCTCGACCGATTGTGCTATCACGGCTGGCTTGCGCTGACCGCGCAGATGATGCAGCAGGCCTGGCCGCATATTGGCGAAGACGCGCAGCTGGTGCCATGGGCCAATGACGAATTTGCCCGGCGCATGCTCGACCTAACGCTGTTCGCGCATATCGAGCGCGACCCGAACCTGCGCGCCGACGACCCGGCGCTTCTTGCCGCGCTCGAGCAATTCGCCCCCATTCCTCACGAAGGGCTTGCTGCGGTGCTGGCCCTGCTGACCGGCCGCGACGAGCGGGCCTGGTCGCTCGGCGATTTCGCATTTCGGCGCGTGCAGCACAGCCGCAGGGGCGAGAATGAAATCGTGGAAGATCCTGCCGTTGCGCAGCTGCACGACCTGACGTTCGCATTTATTGGCGCGCTTCACCGCGAGCATGGGGTTTCGCTGGCGAAGGGCGATATGGCCCGCAGAGCACTGGTTGAGTACATCCTCGAACGCCACGCCGGCGAGCTCGATGCGCGGAAATTCGGGCGCATGGGGCGGCCCAAAGGGCAAAAACCGCCGCGCTCGGAACGCACGTCTGCGCCGCCACACCTGCTCTGCCCCGACCGCGCGACGCTCGACCGTTTTGTTGTCCAGATGTTTAATATTCTCGACTCGCGCTACTATGACGCGGCGGCGCTGCTTGAGCTGATGCCGGCGTGGCTTCGCTTCCTCGAAACATGCGGGCTGCTTGCACCCGAGCAGCGCGCCGCCGCGCTGGGCGACCTGCGCAAGCTCGTTAGCGATGCGGCTCCGCTCTGGGGGCAGAGGAAAGAATCTTCGATTGTAGGCGAGAATATTCGGCGGGCGTGGGAAAATAGTTGATCCATCCTGGCGCTATACCACTTCCCTGCGTTCTGCTGCGCCTTCCAATTCGGCCAGCCGCGTCTGCGCGCGGGCCAGGATCGGTGCGGGCAGGCCGGCCATGCGCGCCACTGCAATGCCGAACGAACCTTCGGCCACGCCCGGCTCCAGCGCGTGGAGAAAGATCAGCCGGTCGCCGTCGCGGCGCACGCCCATGCGAAAGCGCGCAATCGCCGGCAGGTGCTCGATCATGCTAACAAGCTGGTGGTAGTGGGTTGCGAACACGCCGCGGCATTGCGTCGCCGTGTGCAGATGATCGACAATCGCCTCGGCCAGCGCCATGCCGTCGAAGGTCGCCGTCCCGCGCCCAACTTCGTCCAGCACCACCAGACTGTCGGCGGTGGCCTGGTGCACAATCGTCGCCACCTCGCTCATTTCGACCATAAAGGTGCTGCGCCCGCTGGCAATGTCGTCGGCGGCGCCAATGCGCGTGAAAATGCGGTCGCACAGGCCGAAACGCATGGCGCTGGCCGGCACAAACGAGCCCATCTGCGCCAGCACCACGCACAGCGCGACCATGCGCATGAGGGTTGATTTCCCCGACATGTTTGGCCCGGTGAGCACCAGCAGGCGCGTGGCGTCGTCAAGCTGCACTGTGGCTGGGATGTAGCCCTCGACCGCGCGGCAGACCACCGGGTGCCGGCCGTTTTCGATTTCGAGCACGCGCTCGCCCACAATCGTTGGGCGCACCCATTCCTCACGAACGGCAACATGCGCCAGCGTCGTCAGCACATCGATCTGCGCAAGGTCGCGCGCGAGCTGGCCGAGGCATGGGCCGGCGGCGGCGACATGTTCCCACAGGCGCTGCCACGCCAGCCGCTCGGCGTCGGCGCGGGCAGCTTCGGCGTCGAGCAGTTCGTCGGAAAGTTCGCGCAGCCGCTCGGTGCTGTATTGCTCGCGTCCCTTGCCAATGCGATTCCAGTCGGCGGGCACGCGCCGCGCGTCGGCGGCAGAGACCGCCAGGAGCATCTGGCTGCTGCGCGTGTCGCGCTTGAGCTGCAAGGAGCGCAGGCCAGTGGTGAGCACGAGGGTGTTGATCAGGTGGTCGAGCTCTTCGTTGGCGCGCTGCTCCTGGGCAAACAGTGCATCCAGCTCGTCGTCCCAGCCGGCCGCCAGCACGCCAGCGCTTTCGCCCTCGGCGCGCGGCGCAGCCGAAAGGGCCTGCCCAAGTAGTAGCGCCAGATCGGCCGGCGGGTCGTAGCTGGGTAGGCCCAGCCCGCCCAGCGCGGCGAGCGCCGGGCGCAGCGCCAGGGCGGCCGCCAGCGCGGCGTGCAACCGCGTCATGTCGCGTGGCGTGGCGCGCTCGGCGCTGACCAGCAGCCGGCCAAGCACGCGCTCAAGGTCGCCAGCGCGGCCAAGCTGCGCGCGAATTTCTTCGCGGGCCAGCAGGCTGTCGGCAGCGGTCTGCACCGCATCGTAGCGCGCATTCAGCTCCTTCGCGTCGCGCAGGCCCTGGGTAAGCCAGCCGCGCATCAGCCGCGCGCCCATTGGCGTGCGCGTCTGGTTCAGCACGCTCAGCAGCGAGCCAAAGGCGGTGCCATCTGGCCCGGCAAGAATGTCGAGCGTGCGCCGCGTGGTGGCATCCATTTGCAGCAAGTCCGAGCCGCCGCCGATTCGCACGCTGTGCAGGCGAGCGAGCGCCGGGCAGCGGTTCCACTGCAGGTAGCGGATAAGCACGCCAAGTGCGCGGCGCGCGTGCGGGCGCGTGTCGAGCTCGAAGGGGCGCAGGTCGGCGGTGCCGAAGTGGGCGAGCAGCGTTTCCTGGCAGGTTTCCGCGCCGAACCACCATGCCGGCAGAGGCGAGAGCCGCCCAACGTGGTAGCTGTTCGCCAGCCCAAGCTCGTCGCAGAGGGCGCGGTGACGCTGACCGCGCTCGGCTTCCAGGCGGGTGATGCCACTTGCGCCGCCGATGCGCTCGCGCTCGCTGCGTGGCAGGTCGGCGTTGCACAGCAGCTCGGCCGGGCCAAGGCGCGCCAGCTCATCCAGCAGGCGCTCGGCAGCGTCGTCGCCTGTCCATTCCTGGCACCACAGCGCGCCGGTCGAAACATCGGCGGCGGCCAGGGCGGCGTGCGCGCCCCCGAGTTCCACGGCGGCTAGCAGGCGGCGGTCGTCGTCCAGCAGGTCTTCGTCGAACACGCTGCCGGGCGTGACGACCTCGGCAAGCTGGCGCGCTTTCAGTGTGCCGTCGCGCTCGCCCGCCACCTCGCGCCCGATTGCCACGCGGTAGCCCATGCGCAGCAGCCGCTGGAGGTGCTCGCGCTCGCTGCCGATGGTGATGCCGGTCATGGCGAGCATGACGGGCTGGCGGTCGCGGCCAGTCATCAGCGGCTTTTCGGCCACGCGCAGATCGAGCAGGCGGCCCAGCAGACGCGCCGGGTCGCCATAGACCTCAAAGAACTTGCCGTTCTGCATCCACACCAGCGCGTCGGGGCGCTCAAGCTCGATGCGGGCAAACTGTATCAGCACATCGCTGGCCGCGACGCCGCCGTAGCGCGCACGCAGCACGCGCTGGATGTCGTGTGTTTCCAAAAGCGCTCACTTTCCGGTGCTCGGTGTGCGCGCATGGTACCATACCTGCGGCCATCCTGGCGCGGAACGTGAACGCCTGTTCGCCTTTTTGCCAAGAACGGTTGCAGGTTACAGGTTTGCAAGTTTGCAAGTTACTGCCGACTGCCGCCTGCCTCCTGCCTCCTGCCTCCCGCTAACTGCCTCCTGCCTCCTGCCTCCTGCCGCCTGCCTCCTGCCGCCTGCCGCCTGCCGACTGCCGCCTGCCTCCTGCCTCCTGCCTCCTGCCTCCCGCTAACTGCCTCCTGCCGACTGTCGACTGCAAACTCAACATTCAACATTCAACACTCAACACTCCCTACGGAATCAGCAGCACCTTCGCCACCGCGCCGGGCGCGTCGATCAGGCGGTCGAACCAGGGGCCGCCTTCGGCCAGCGGCGCCTCGACAATCCAGGGGTCGAGTCGCAGCGCGTCGCGGGCCAGCATGTCGAGCGCCTGGCTGAAGTTCGCCGGGGTGTAGCAGAAGCTGCCGCGCACCACGATCTCGCGGCGAATAATGTCGGCCGCCGGCATGACGCCCGACTCTTCGTGCAGGCCGCTCAGCAGCACCGTGCCGCCCGCCCGCGTTGCGGCCACGCACTGCGCGCGGGTGACGGTCGCGCCCACTGCGTCGAGCGCGGTCACGACGCCGAGCTGGCCGGTGGCTTCGCGCACAAACTTCGGCACCTCGTGCTGGCGCGGGTCGATCGTGGTCGCGCCCAGCTCGCCCGCCATCGCCAGCCGCTCGGCGTCGAGATCGGCCATGAACACGCGCCGCGCGCCATTGGCCAGCAGCACCTGCAAGGCCAGCAGGCCAATCGGCCCCGCGCCGATGATCAGCACATCGTCGCCCGCCACCGCGCCGGCCAGCTCGCCAATGCGCACCGCAACTGCGGCCGGCTCGGCCAGCGCGGCCGTGCGCAGCGAGACGCCCTCGGGGAGCGCGGCAACCATCTTGGCTGGCACGGCGACATATTCGGCATACGCGCCCGGCCGCGCCGCGCCAATCAGCTGGCGGCGCGCGCACAGGTGGTTCATCCCGCGCGCGCAGAAATCGCATGTGCCGCAGTAGATCATCGGGTTGACGGTGACAGCCTGCCCGCTCGCCAGCGTGGGGAAGGCATCGGCCACGCTCGCGTCGGCATCGACGATTGTGCCGGCGAACTCGTGCCCCATCACCAGCGGCGGCACGCGCAGGGCGTTATGCCCCAGGTAGCCGCCCAGCTCCGAGCCACAGATGCCCGCGTAGGCAACTTTGATCAGCACCTCGCCCGCGCCCGGCGCCGGCCGCTCGCCTTCGCGCATCGCCATCACGCGCGGCGCTTCCCAAACCAGAGATTTCATGTGTGCTCCTTTGCATGCGCCTTCGGCGTATCGTTTTGGGCTGGCCGCCACATTCGTGGCGTCCAGCCCAAAAAAGGGATTCTTTGGGGAGGCTGCGCCTCCCCTGGCCCCATCGCTTCGTTATTCAGAGCAGTGATATTTTATCTTCGAGGCTCCGAGTCTGGGCGTATAGCAATACGCCCTTCGTCAAGTCTGGGCGTATTGCTATACGCCCTTCGTCAGGCCAGCAGCCAGTCGGGGTTCACACTCACGCCAATGCCCGGCGCGTCGCTGGGCGAGATCAGCCCATCGATGGGCAGCGGCACGCCGTTCAGGAAGGGATACATCGAGCGCACCGCGTCGAGCTCGCCCTGGTTGCCGATCACCACGCACTCAGCCAGCGGGCAGTTCACCTGCGAGGCAATGAAGTGCAAGCCCCACGGCTGCAAGCCGCCCGCGTGCGGAATCACATCCAGCCCCCACGCCGACGCCATGCCCGCGATCTTGCGCGCCTCGCTGATCCCGCCCACCCACGCCAGGTCGGGCTGGAGAATATGGCAGCAGCGTCGCGAAATCAGCTCCTTGTAGCCCCAGCGCGTATACTCGTGCTCGCCCGTCGCCACCGTGGTCGAGTCGATCCGCGCCGTGATTTCGGCATAGCCCTCGTAGTCGTCGGGCGGCAGGCATTCCTCGATCCAGCGGATATTGTACGGCTCCAGCAGCCGCGCCATGCGCACAGTATATTCGACATTCCAGGCCATGTAGCAGTCGAGCATAATGTCGCTGTCTGGCCCAACGATCTCGCGCGATTGTTCGACCAGCGCGAGGTTGCCTCGCATGCCCTTCCAGCCATCGGCCGGGCCGTAGGGCATGGCCAGCTTGAAGCCGCGAAAGCCCAGCGCGTGGTAGTGAGCCACGTCGTTGCCGGTGGAGTAAACCGGCAGCGCGGGCTTGGTTTTGCCGCCCAGCAGCCGCCATACCGGCTCGCCCTTGGCCTTGCCAATCAGGTCCCACAGCGCAATGTCCACCGCGCTGATCGCCATAATCGGCAGGCCCTTGCGCCCATACGGCAGCGACGCGCGGAACATCTGGTCCCACAGCATCTCGATGTCGAACGGGTCCGCGCCGAGGAGCAGGCGCGCAAAGTGCTGCTCGACGAACATGCGCGCGGGCGCGGGCGCGGTGCAGCCAATCCCTTCCAGCCCGTCGTCGGTCGTGATGCGCACCAGCACCTCCGGCCCCCACTGCGCGCCCCACGACGAGCGCTTGTCCTTGTAGGCCGGGTAGATCGACATCGGGTTCGCGACAACCGATTCCGAAAGCCACGACGAGGCGCGGCTGGGCGCGGGGCGGATGGGCGTGGCCGTGACACTGGTGATACGCACGAAGGGCCTCCTTTGGCGCGTTTGTTCACATCTATGAACTTTGTTCCCTGCAGGTGAACGCGATCATAGCAGCGCGGGCTGACCCTGTCAAGCGCGTTTGGTAGGCGGCACTCCAATAAAGTAGCAAAATTCATCCACAGATTACACAGGTTACGCAGATAAGAGAGCCAGAATCTGTGTAATCTGCGTAATCTGCGGATAGATTGCATCCCCCAATCCCACCGTTGCAATGGCCCTGGTTTGACAGCCATCGCGCCCGACAGTACCATAGCGATCCACAAGCTCGAAAGGTAGTTCAGATAGATGAACTCGGTGGCAATGCGCGCGCCGGTGCTGCATGCCCCGCCGATCCAGGCGCAGCCGCCCGAAAGGAGCATTTCATGGCCCAGCACGCACGCATCGCCGTCGTCGGCACTGGCTGGTGGTCGACCTACACACACATTCCTGGCCTGCAAGCCAACCCCGATGCCGAGCTAGTCGCGATCTGCGACGCCGACGCGGCCCGGCTGGCTGCCGCCGCCAGTGCCTACGGCATCGCGCGCAGCTACACCAGTTGCGCCGAAATGCTCGAACGCGAGCGCCCCGATGGCGTGGTGATCGCCACGCCGCACGCCACGCACTACGAGCTGGCGCGGCAATGCCTTCAGTCCGGCGCGCACGTCATGCTCGAAAAGCCCATGACCCTCCGCGCCGCCGATGCCCGCGCCCTGACTGAGCTTGCACGTGAGCGCGGGCGCGAGCTGAGCATCGGCTATACGCACACCTACTCGCCGCACGCCATCCGCGCCCGCGAGGTGATGCGCTCGGGCGAGCTTGGCGCGGTGCAATACGTCAACTGCATCATGGTGTCGCGGGTGGTGGAGTTTTTGCGCGGCGAAGGCAGCCCGCAGTTCGGCTCGCCGGTCTTCCCCGTGCACGGCCCCGGCGCGGTCTACAGCCAGCCCGCGCTCTCAGGCGGCGGGCAGGGCCACCTGCAAATGACGCATATGGTCGGCCTGCTCTTCTTTGTGGCCGAGCTGCGCGCCCGCCAGGTCGTCGGCATGATGCGCAACCACGGCCTCGCGCTCGATCTGGTGGATGCGATGGCGGTCGAGTTCGAGGGCGGCGCGCTTGGCTCGGTGGGCGGCAGCGGCAACGCCTTCCAGCACAAGCTCGATTTGCAGCTTCACTGCGAGCGCGGCGCGATTGATATGGATATGGTCGCGGGCACCACCACGATTCGCCACGCCGACGGCACTGTCGAGGAGCTGCCGCCCGTTCCCGACGAGGAGCGCGCGCGCCAGCGCTTTATGACATCGGGCAACCTTGTGGATATGGTGCTGGGCCGGGCAGGCAATGGCGCACCTGCCGAGGTTGGCTGGCGCGCGGTCGAGCTGCTCGACGCGGCGTACCGCTCGGCTGGCGCGGGCGGCGCGGCAGTGACGATTGAGTCGCTGTACGAGTAGGCAGCACCGAGAACCAAGAGCCGGGCAGTTAGCGGGAACGAACGGGTGAACAGACGACAAGATGACAAGATGAAAGGGTGAACCTAAACTCCAAACTCCAGGCAACCTGCAACGTTCTAGATTTCAACGTGGAACCCGCAACCTGCACACATGCAAACCTTCCAACCTGCAACTCAAAACCCTCTGTGGCCTCGGTGTTCTCTGTGGCTAAAACCTACTCGCCCCGATAGGTGCCAACCCAGTCGAGGCCAGTCGCGCCTGGGCCGAGGCGCTCCATCAGCTCGCCGGCGTGCTGCTGAATGTGGCGGATGGAATAGATCTGTAGCTCGAACTTCGTGAGCGGCAGCCAGCCAAAGCCCGACGGCGCGTCGAGCGCGAGCGCCGGAACCTGCTGGCGAACAAAATTCTGGCAGTGCGCCAGAAATTCGAGCACCGTGGCCTTGCTGGCCGGCTCGGGCGCAGGGCCGTCGTGCGGCTTTTCGTGGCGATATTCTTCGCGGTGGCCGGGCCACAGTGTGATGGCCTGCTCGGATTCGTTGAGGTAAAGGTTGGTGTAGAACAGCGCGTGGTATGCCACCTGCCAGAAGGGCGTGATGTCGCCCGCGCGCTGCCAGAGCGCGTCGGGGCAGGCGGCGATTGCGCCTTTCAGCATTTCGAGCGCGGCCATGTATTGCGCCGCAATCGGCTCGCGAACATCCATCAATCAATTGCTCCTTTCACACCAAATGATTTACGCACTATGCACTACGTACTATCGCACCAGAGCGTAGTGCGTGGTGCGTAGTGGCAAACGTCTCGTCTGAATTCCCGCTATCAAATGCCCAGCGCGGCGGCCTGCTCAAGCGCCTGCAGTGCCGCCCGCGCCGCTTGCGGGTCGCACAGCGCGGCCAGCCGCGGGTCGGGCGTGGGCGCGCCGAGGCGGCTGCTGACGTGGAGCGCCCCGGCGGCGAGCTGATGGAGCGCGGCGCTCAGCAATTCAATCGCTGCGCGCGTGAGCGGGATTGAAACGCTCATTGCCGCCGCCGCTACGCCGCGATGATCGGCGATCGGCACGGCGACGCAGCACAGCCCGGGCGTGAATTCCTGATTGTCGATGGCGAAGCCGCGCGCGTGGGTGCGCGCCAGCTCGTCCAGCAGCGCATTGGTGTCGGTGAAGGTGTGCGGCGTGAAAGGCACCAGCGCCTGATCGCGCAGCCGCGCCGCAAGTACGCTTGCATCCATTTCGGCCAGCAGCGCCTTGCCCAGACCAGTGGCGTAGGCCGGCAGGCGCATGCCTACCTCGGATTGCAAGCGCAGCGGGTGCGAGCTATCGACCTTTGCGAGGTAGACATTTTCCAGGCCATCGAGCGCGGCCAACTGTACTGTTTCGTTGATCGCGCCGACGATCGTTTCCATTGCCGGCAACGCTTCTTTCACCAGGTCGTGATGGCGCTGGTAGGCCTGGCTGCGCTCCCACAGCCGAATGCCGACCGTATACACGCGCCGCGCCGCATCCAGCTCAAGGTAGCCGCGCGCCACCAGCACATCCAGCAGCGCGTGCAGGCTGCTCTTTGGGATGCCGAGCGCCCGCTGGAGCGCGGTGAAGCTCAGGCCGCGCGGCGAGGCCGACAGCGCCTCGAAGATATCGAGCACGCGGCTGGCGGATTTGACGTTCGATTCGGCTGCCACGGTGCGGTTCTCGCGAGTTCAGAAGGGCGAACTTGAGTTCGGCCAGCGTAGCACGCGGGCGGGGGCGTGTCAAGCCTGCAAGCGGCGGATGACGAAGGACGATAAATCCACAGATTACACAGATGCCGCAGATGTTGGTTATTGGAATACTGTTCTGTGTAATCTGCGTAATCTGTGGATAAACGAACCCAGCTAGAAGCCGCCCTGCCGCGTGGTGGAGCGCGCGTTTTCGCGCAGCCAGTCGAGCAGCGAGCGGATGCTGGCGGTCGCCAGCGCAATCGAGGTGTCGGCCGCGCCGTAGTACATGTGCAGGGTGTCGCCGTCGGGCGCGACGGTATAGCCGCAGGGGAAGACGACGTTGTTGATATCGCCTTCGCGCTCGTAGTCGGCCTCGGGGCCAAATACCCATGTGTCGCCGCGCAGCGTGCAGCGCTCGGGCGTCTCAAGGTCGAACAGCGCCAGCCCCAGGCGATACAGTGCGCCCGACGGCGTGTTGCGCACGCCGTGGTAGATCATCAGCCAGCCCTCGGGCGTTTCGATCAAGGGCGGCGAGATGCCGATTTTGTTGGCATCCCACCACGCGCCGCGCCGCGCCTCAAGGATCATTTTGTGGCTGCCCCAGTGGCGCAGGTCGGGCGAGTAGGAAATCCAGACGTGTGCGCCAAATGGGCCGACCGGTCGGTGGATCAGCGCCCAGTATGGGCCGATCCGGTGCGGCAGCAGCGCGGCGTCCTTATCCTCGGGCGGCATCACCGCGCCATAGCGCTCAAAGGTTTTAAAGTCTTTGGTAAGCGCCAGCGAGACGCCCGGGCCGCCGCGCGAGTACGACGTGTAGACGATCACGTAGGCATCCAGCTCGGCCACGTAGGTGATGCGCGGGTCTTCGACGCCCCACAGCTCCTCGGGCCAGTTCTCGGGGTCGGGGTAGAGGGTTGGCACCTCATCGACGTACCAGCCGTCCACGCCGTTCGCCGAGCGCGCAGCCGTCAGGTGCGAGTGGCCGCGCAGATCCTCCACGCGGCACAGCAGGAGGGTGGTGCCATCTTGCAGGAGTGTCGCGCCGGGGTTGAATACCGTGTTTACGGCGTAAGGCCAATCGGCCGCGGTGAGGATTGGGTTGCCGCGATGGCGGTGAAAGAGCTCATCTCGTAAACCTCGCATGAAACCTCCTATCGTATGCGGGCAGGTCAGGTGCCACGAAGGCAGCCACCTGCCGTCACGGGTGAACCAGCAATATGCGTGCGCCGGGAGAGACGACCGACGACCGACGGCCGACGACCGACGACCGACGACCGACGACCGACGACCGACGAACGACGAACGACGAACGACGAACGACGACGGACGAATGCCTAATGTTCACCCGACGAAGGACGAATACCCAGCATGAAACCGGAAACAAGCGCTTGTGGTCGGTTGTCTGTGGTCAGTTGTCGGCGGTCGGTTGTCTGTGGTCAGTTGTCGGCGGTCGGTTGTCTGTGGTCAGTCGTCGGCGGTCGGTTGTCTGTGGTCAGTCGTCGGCGGTTGGTTGTCTGTGGTCAGTCGTCGGCGGTCGGTGGTCATTCGCCCCCCGCAAGAATCTCCTGATACACGCGCAGATAATCATCGACCATGCGCGCCTGCCCGAAGCGCGCGGCGGCGTCGGCGCGAATTGCGTCCCGGTCGAGGGTGGCGACGCGCGGCAGCGCAGCAAGCGCTTCGTCTCCATTCTGCACCAGGAAGCCATTCTCGCCGTGGCGCACCAGCTCGGGCACGCTGCCGCGCGGCGTGGCGACGACGGGCGTGCCGCAGGCCAGCGCCTCGGCCATGCTCAGCCCGAACGGCTCGGCGAAATTGATCAGATGCAGCAGCGCGTAAGCCCCACCCAACAGGCGGTCGCGCTCGGATGGCCCGGCCACGCCGACAAAGCGGATCTGCTCGCCATCAAGGTAGGGCGCTATTTTTTCCTCATAATACGCCTGGTCGTGCACAATGCCGGCCAGAACGAGCGGCATGCCGCTGCGCCGCGCCAGCTCAACCGCCTCGGCCGCGCCTTTGTCGGGGTGGATGCGCCCAAAGAACAGCAGGTAGCGCCCGTGCTCGCGGCGCGGCGTGAACTCCTCCAGCGGGATGCCGTGGTAGACCGTGGCGATGTAATCCAGGCTGGGGTGGCGGTCGGCGTTGCTGATCGAAACATAGTGCGCGCGGCGATTGTAGCGCTGGTAGACCGGCAGAATGCGCTCGGATGAAAAGCCGTGGATGGTGGTGAGCAGCGGGGTGTGCACCAGCGCGCTGTACGAAAGCGGCAGGAAATCAAAGTGGTTATGGATGAGATCGAACTCGCTAGCGCGCTCGAACACCTCGGCGATGTGCATGCACTCCCACACCTTGGCGTCGAGCGGCGGGTCTTCGGCGTAGGGGCGCGGGGCCACCGCCGCCAGCCGCGCCGCCGTGATCGAGTCGGCGCTGGCGAACAGCGTGACATCGACGCCGCGCGCCACCAGCCCTTCGGTCAGGATCGAGACGACGCGCTCCCAGGGGCCGTAGTGGCGTGGCGGCACGCGCCAGGCGATCGGCGCGAGCATAGCAATGCGCATGGTTTTCTTTCTCTTTTTGTGCGCGTAGGGCAAGAGTGGCATCGTGCTTTTTGCCTGCGGCAGCAAGGTAGTGACGATTTATTTGTATCGGGTTTTTGGCGCTGCGCGCCAAAAACCCGATACAAGGGAAGAAAGAGGAAGGGTTCTAGCTCCGACTTCACTAACTCCCATCCCCATCTCCTGTTATGCTACGCTCCTGGCCGGCGCGCCAGCACCAGCGGCTGGAAGCCGCCCAGCTCGCGGGCCAGCGGCGCGGTGGCGCGCGCTTCTTCGGCGCGGGTAAGCTCCAGCAGCGCCAGCAGAAACGCCAGCGTCGACTCGGCGCCCTGGTTCTGGTTCACCCGGTCGCACTCCAGCCCATCGTGGCAGCCGCCCGTCGCTGGGTCGTACAGCGAGAGCTGCAGGTCGTTGTGGCCCAGAAACCAGTCGAAGGCGTGGCGTGCCTCGACGTGCCAGCGCTCGTCGCCGGTGATGTCGGCGGCGGCGAGGCAGGCGGCCACGGTAGCCTGCGCCTCCAGCGGCTGCTGGTCGAAGCGGGCGGGCGTGCCGCCGCGCGGGTAGAAGCCGTGGCAGCCGACCGGCGCAAAATGTCCTTCGCCGTCGCTCTGCACTTCAGTCAGCCAGCGCAGCGCTTCCAGCCCGGCAGCGAGCGTGGGATCATCATCAAGCGCGTGGCCGGCCAGGATCAGCGCATGTGGCAGCACGGCGTTGTCGTAGGTCACGATCTGATCGAACCAGCGCCACTCGGGCGCGCTGTGCTCGTGGTAGCGGGCCAGCAGGCGCTCGCTCAGATCGGCCAGGGTCGCGCGGGCAGCGCGGTCGCCGGGGTAGCGGCTCAGGTACTCGCTCAGGCCAAAGATCGCGTAGGCGCAGGGGCGCGGGTGCTCGAAAAGCGCCGCCGCGGGTAGCGCCTGCTCAAATAGAAGGATGGCCATGCCCAGTAGCTCGCGGTTGTTCGAGCGGCCCAGCGTCGCGCCGAGCGCCCAGAGCGTGCGGGCGTGGCTGTCTTCCGAGCCAATCTCTTCCAGCCAGTGGCGATCGTAGCGCATGAAGTTGCGGAAGCGCCCGTGCAGCGGGTTGAACGCGTGCTGCAGAAAGGCCAGGTAGCGCGTGGCCAGCGGCTCGCTATCGGCCATGTCGAGCTCTTCCATATAGACGGTCGCCAGCAAGCCGCGCGCATTGTCGTCGGTGGTGTAGCCTTCGTCGTAGTTCGGCACGGCAAAGGTAGCGTGCTGAATCAGCCCGGTGCCGTCGGTCATGCGCCGCAGATGATCGAGCTTGACCTTCGGCAGCATGTCGGGCGCTTCGTCGAACGTGTGCACGGGCAGCAGCCCAGCCGAATGCCGGCGCTCGGCGCGGGCGCGCGCGAAGGTATCCATGTAGCGCTGGCCGACCACGGGCCATGTCATCTCGCGGCCCAGCGTGTAGGCGCGCTTGCGCATGGCGTGGCGCTCGGCCTCGTTTTCGAGCATGCCAATCACGGCGTCGGCAATGGCCGGGGCATCGCGGAAAGGCACCACTGTGCCGCGCCCATCGGCCAGCATTTCTTCGGCATACCAGTAGGGCGTTGAGATCACGGCCTTGCCCGCGCCGACAGTATAGGCCAGCGTGCCCGAGACGATCTGCGCCTCGTTGAGATAAGGCGTCACATAGATGTCGGCCGCGCCAATAAAGCGCACCAGCTCATCGAGCGCGACAAACTGGTCGTAGAAGCGCACGTGCTCGGCCACGCCCAGGCTGCGCGCCATGTCTTGCAGCATGCTGCGGTAGCGCTCGCCTTCGTGCTGGCGCACGTGCGGATGCGTCGCGCCCAGCACCACATACACAACATTCGGGTGGCGCTCCAGAATGGCCGGCATGGCGGCGATCACATTCTCGATACCTTTGTTGGCCGAAAGCAGGCCAAAGGTGAGGATAACGGTCTTGCCCGCCGCGTTCAGCTCGTCTTTGTAGAAGTTCGGGTCGATAAACGGCACATCGGGGATACCGTGCGGGATGAGGTCGATCTTTTCTGCCGGTACGCCGTACACGTCGTGCAGCAAGCCCGCGCCGCGCTCGCTCATCACCACCAGGCGCTCCGAGCGGCGCGCCAGCTCGATCAGCACCAGGCGCTGCTGGGCGTCGGGCTCTTTCAGAATGGTGTGCAGCGTGGTGACGACCGGCATGCGCAGCTGCTCGAGCAGCGCCAGCAGGTGGCTGCCAGCCGCGCCGCCATAAATGCCATACTCGTGCTGCACGCACACGACATCGGGGTTTTGCAGGTTCAGGAAGTCGGCGGCGCGGCGATAGGCCAGGGCATCGTTCTGGGGAAGCTCAAAGCGCACCCGCGACGGGTAGGGGTAGCCTTCGGGGCGGTCATTCATTGCCAGGGCGTCGATCTGGGCGTCGGGCGCGACGCCGGCGAGCGCTTCGCAGAGATCAGTGGTGAAGGTGGCAATGCCACACTGGCGTGGTGAATAATTCCCGATCACTGCGATATGCTGGGGCCAAAGTGCAGAAATCATAAATCGTGTATTTCTCCTCGCAAATAGTTCGGATCGGCTTTCAGCGCGCAGTAATAGATCGACGGCGCACCGTCGAGAGCAATATGTTCGCGTTACTGCTTTGTACCGGTAATTTCCAATTATAGCACTATTTATGCCACCAATCCCAAAATAAAATTATGCAGATTTCCTGTTTCGCCTAACGATAAAACAAGGTTTGAGGGCACTGGCGTGCGTATTTGCGCCATCCTGGTGCAAGCCGGGAACGTGTAGGAAAAGCGCTGTGCTATTCGTCGCGCACGGGGCGGCGGTTCTGCTTAACAGTGGCGCGCTGGCGCTTGGCCTCCGCGCGGCGCAGACGTGATGCGTTGGTGGGGCGGGTGGCGCGGCGCGCTTTGCGCCGGACGTTGAGGGCGTTGAGGCGTTCGGCCAGCCGCTCAAAGGCGGCTTCGCGGTTGGCTGCCTGCGAGCGGCGCTCGGTCGCGGCAACGACAATACCAGTAGGGCGGTGCAGCACGCGCACGCCCGTTTCGACCTTGTTGCGGTGCTGGCCGCCCGGCCCGCCCGCCACAAAGAAGCTCACCTCGCTGTCGCGTTCGAGGGCCTCGCGGTCGGTCTGGTAGCTTGGCAGGTTTTCGTTTTCTTCCACTGCCCCATAGTAGCACGAAGCGCGCATATCCACAATACGCTGCGGCCCCGCAAGCGCTGCTTGTGAATTGCTTCACTGGCATAAAACCTGCTTTGTGAGCGGCGGAGGAAATGGCAACTTCGCAGGTATACCATTAGTCAATCGATATGAGGAGGGCGTAATGACGACCACAACGCGAGGAAGTGGTATTGGTGGCATTAGTGGCCGCCTGATAGTGGCAGTTATTGTCGCGCTGGTGGCTGTGGTTGGCTACTTCGGCGCAACGCAAATCAACCCCGTAACGCAAGAAAAGCAACACGTCGCGATGTCGCCCGAGCAGGAGATCGCGCTTGGCAAGCAGGCCGCCCCCGAGATGGAGCAGCAGTTTGGCGGGCTTTCGCAGGATCAGGCGCTTCAGGCCAAGGTAAACGAGCTTGGCAGCGCGCTTGTGAAGAACTCCGATGCGGCGAAATCGCCCTACCAGTATCAATTTCATGTGCTCGCCGACCAGAAGACGATCAATGCATTCGCGCTGCCGGGCGGGCAGGTGTTTGTGACCGAGGGCCTGCTGAAGCTGCTGCAGACCGATGGCGAGCTGGCGGGCGTTCTTTCACACGAAATTTTCCACGTTGTGGGCCGCCACTCGGCTGAGCAGGCCGCCCGCGCGCAGCTTTCCGAGGGCCTGACCGGCGCGGCGGTGATGGCGACCTACGACCCGAACAATCCTGCAAGCGCAAACAGCGCGCAGGTGGCCCAGCTGATCGGCCAGATGGTGAACATGAGCTACGGCCGCGACGACGAGCTGGAATCGGACAACCAGGGCGTGCACTATATGGCGCAGGCCGGCTACGACCCGCGCGCCATGGTTTCGGTAATGCAGAAGCTCGAGCAGGCCAGCCAGGGCCAGCAGCCGCCAGAGTTCTTCAGCACCCACCCCAACCCCGAGCGCCGCATCGAGAAAATTCAGGAAGAGATCGGCAAAGAGTTCCCGAACGGCGTGCCGGATAACCTCAAGAAGTAATTACCCCGGCGCAGCCGCCGGTCACGCGCTCGAAGACACGAACGCGTGGCCGGCGCGCTGTTTGGCAAAATGGTGTTTCCCTGCTATAATAGGCGCGTCGTGAGCCCCCATCGTCTAGCGGCCCAGGACAACACCCTTTCAAGGTGTAGATCGCGGGTTCGAATCCCGCTGGGGGTACCAGGCGAACGCAGGCCATCCACACACGTGGGTGGCCTGTGCTTTTTTTCGCACATTCGCCCCACTGGCTGTGCCGCGCCATTTTGAGTGGTGCTGGGCTGGGCGACGCAGGCAGATTCATGCCGTATAATCTGCGCATGGCCACACAATCACCTTCACCGCCGGGGCTGCCGCCTGTGCCGCCGCCCCTTCCGCCGGCCACGATGCGCCGGAACTACCGCCTGGGCGTAATGAATGGCGTGCTGTTTACGCTGGGCGAAACCATGCTCAGCGCGAACCTGGTGCTGGCGCTGCTGATCCGCCAGCTCGGCGGCTCGCTGGCGCTGGTTGGGCTGCTGCCCGCGCTGCAGAGCGGCGGCTACCTGCTGCCGCAAATGCTTGTGGGCGGGCGGCTGCAAGGCATGCGCGCCAAGCTGCCCCTGTATCGGCGTGCGGCGTTCGCGCGCATCGTCGCCTATCTGGTGCTGCTGGCGGCGATCTTTGGTGCCACGCGCTTTCCGCCAACGATTAGCCTGTGGCTGATTGTGGTGAGCTTCAGCATTTTCAACCTGGGCGGCGGCACCAGCACGCTGGCGTTTCAGGATGTGGTGGCGAAGGTCATTCCGGCGCGGCGGCGCGGCAGCTTCTTTGGCACGCGCCAGCTGTTTGGCGGCCTGCTGTCGTTTCTGATCGTTGGGCCGCTGGTGCGCTGGCTGCTGAATGACGATGGCCCGCTGGCCTTCCCAAACAACTACGGCACGCTTGGCGTGCTTGGCCTGCTGTGCATCGCGGCCGGGCTGATTGCGTTTGGGCGGATCGACGAGCCGCTGCAGGCCGAGGTGGGCGCGCCAGTGCGGATGAGCGATGGGCTGCGCCGCGCGCCCGCCATTTTGCGCGAGCACGCCGACTACCGCTGGTTTATTGTGTCGCGCATGCTGACGCGCTTTGGGCAGATCGCCGAGCCATTTTATATCGTGTATGCGACCGAGACGCTAGGCTTGCCGGCCAGCGCGGCGGGCCTGTACCTGGGGGTGCGCGCGCTGACTGGCGCGCTTTCGAACCTGGTGTGGAGCCGCGTGAGCGACCGGAGCGGCAACCAGCGCCTGGTGCTGCTGAGCGGCTCGCTGCTGCTGGTCACGCCGCTGCTGGCGCTGGCTGGCCCGGCGC
This sequence comes from Kouleothrix sp. 19917, assembly GCF_057073505.1. NCBI lineage: Bacteria > Bacillati > Chloroflexota > Chloroflexia > Chloroflexales > Roseiflexaceae > Kouleothrix > Kouleothrix sp. 19917. Next base: position 3,803,001 of record NZ_CP097099.1, on the reverse strand, counting down.
TTGTGGGCGCGCTTGAGCTGGGCAGCACGGCGATGCTCGTTGCGCTTGGGCTGGTGTTTCTGGTGAGCGGCGCGGCGAACGATGGCAATAATATGGCCGCGAATACCTACCTGCTCGAAATCGTGCCCGAGGACGAGCGCCCGACCTACATGGGTCTGGCGAACACGTTGCTCGGCCTCTCGATGTTTGTGCCGGTGCTGGGCGGCTGGCTGGTGGGGCTGGTGGGCTATCGCGGTGTGTTCACGATTGGGCTGACCTTTGCGATGCTTGGGCTGCTGGCTTCGGCGCAGCTTGGGCAGGTGCGCGTTCGCAGTCGTCGGGCGCGGGCGGTGGGGTGACAGGGTGGGGTGAAGGGGTGAAAAGGTGAAAGGGTGAAGGGGCAGGCAGCAACCTGCAACCTGCAACCTTTAAACCTCCAATCCTCCGCGCTCTTTGCGTTCTTTGCGGTGAAATAATACTGCCGTCGGTTGTCGGTCATCGTTCGGCTACTTCCCGCCCCCGGCGACCTCGGCGGTATCTTGCGTGAGGCGGTGCGCCAGCAGAATGGGAATAAACGTCGCCGCGATCACAAACACTGCCACCACGTTGGTGACCGGGCGGTTGCGCGGGCGCACCAGCTGGCTGAGAATCCAGATCGGCAGGGTTTCCTGCTGCCCGGCGGTGAACGTCGTGACGATCACCTCGTCGAACGAGAGCGCGAAGGCCAGCATTCCCCCGGCCAGCAGCGCCGTGGCGATGTTCGGCAGAATCACATGCCGGAACGTCTGAAAGCTCGTTGCCCCCAGGTCCATCGACGCCTCGATCTGCGACGCGGCGGTGCGGCGGAAGCGCGCCAGCACATTGTTGTAGACCGTCACCACGCAAAACGTCGCATGCCCGATCACAATCGTCCAGAAGCTGAACGGAATGCTGCCCAGGCTGATCGCCGAGCGCAGCGCGATGCCAGTGACAATACCGGGCAGGGCGATGGGCAGCAGCAGCAAGAATGAGATCGCCTCGCGCCCGAAGAAACGGCTGCGGTAGACGGCCATTGCGGCCATCGTGCCCAGCACCAGCGCGATCAGCGTTGAGACGGCGGCCACACGCAGCGAGAGACCCAGCGCCTGCCAGACATCGTCGCGCGCCCAGGCCACGCCGAACCAGCGCAGCGTCAGGCCGGGCGGCGGGAAGGTGAAGGTCGCGTCTTCGGTGCTGAAGGCGTAAAGGATGATGACCGCAAAGGGGACGTAGAGAAAGGCCAGCACGGCCGCCACGGCGAGCTTGAGTAGGAGCGGCGCGCGCGGGCGAGCCTCGGCGGGGGCCTTTTTCGATTGGGATGCAGTTTGGAGCATAGTTTTCTTTATTTCTGGCTAGGTGTTTGTGTTTTGCTGTGATCAGTGCTTATCTTTTTGAAAGCGGTTTGCTCAGGCCGCAGGGCCGCCGGGGCTCGCGCCGCCCCGGCACCCGGCGTCGGGGCTATCGCCCCGAACCCCAAATTTGATGCTGTCTCATTCGAAGCGTTTGATGCGCATGCCTCCGTTGTGCTTACCGCTGGCAGCAATCGAGGATAGCTTGACGTAAGCGATACGGCTGACACTAATTGCTAATTACCTCGCTTTTACGCACGAATGAAAGCTCGGCGTCAAGCCCTTGAATGTCAAAATAGTACTGGTTTAGTAGGTAGATGCCGGCTTTTGGCACAACGGAGGCATGACCGCAAAAATTGGCTATGCCGACCAGCTCAAATTTGGAATCCAGGGGCAGCGCCGCGGCCGGGGTGCTGGGGCGGGAAGCCCTAGCGGCCTCGCGGCCCGAGCGAAACAAGGTGGGGCGGACACATAGGTCCGCCCAGACAGGTCCGCCCAGACAGGTCCGCCCAGACAGGTCCTCTAGACAGGTCCGCACTACAGCGCCTCAAAGGCCCCCAGCCGCCGCACAAGCAGCAAATACACCGCCATAATCACCATTGGTACGACGGTGAACGCCGCCGCCAGCGGGATATTGCCAGCGGTGCCCTGATGTTGCAGCACTGCTTGCCCGATAAACAGGCTGGAGTTGCCAAAGGTGCCGGGAATAATGAAATCGCCCAGCGTCAGCGAGAAGGTGAAGATCGAGCCGGCCGCGACACCCGGCAGCGCCAGCGGCAACAGCACCGTGCGGAAGGTCGTGCCGGGGTGCGCGCCCAGGTCGCCCGACGCCTCGATCAGCGAGCGCGGCACCCGCTCCAGCGCGGCGACGATTGGCAGGATCATGTAGGGCAGCCAGACGTACAGAAAGGCGAGGAACATGCCGATCGCCGAGACCGAGAGCGACGGCCCGCCGATCCCGGGCAGGCTGAGCACCGCGTCGAGCAGGCCGCCCAGCCCCAGCCGCGTGAGAAACCAGGTCAGAATGCCTTCTTTCGCCAGAATAAGCTTCCAGGCGTAGATTCGCACCAGGTAGCTCGACCAGAGCGGCATGGTGACGGCGAGGTAGAGCAGGGTTTTGCTGCGTGGCGTGGCGTAGCGCGCTATGTAGTAGGCCAGCGGAAAGGCCAGCAGCGCCGACGCAACGGTGACAATCGCGGCCATGCTGGCGGTGCGCAGCGCAATATCGAGATTTGGGCGCGTCAGCAGGTCGCGGTAGGTGGCCAGCGTGAACTGGCGCACGACCTGGCCGGTAAAGCCGTCGAGGTGGAAGAAGCTTTGCAGCAGCAGCGCGCCCAGCGAGCCGAGGTAGACCACGCCAAGCCACAGGAGCGGCGGCGCGAGCAGCAGGGCCAGCGCCAGGCGCGGCCGGTGGTAGAAAAATGTTGCCAGCCGCCGCGCAAATGTGGGCGCGCTGCCAGCGAGAGGTTGGTTTGCTGCCTGCTGGGTCACTTGGGTTTTCTCCTGAAATGAGCTATGCGTGTTCTTTCCGGGGCGCTTTGCCCCTGCGCCCTACTGTTATCTGCATTCTGAGTAGCGGCGAAGCCGCGTATCGAAGAGTGCGGGGCGCTTCGCCCCATGCTCTGCTTTATGAATTCCCCTGCCAACCCGGTAGCACTTTGCTCAGGCCGCAAGGCCGCAGGGGCGGCGCTCGCCCCTGCACCCCGGCGCTGGGGCTATCGCCCCAGACCCCGAATTTTGCGCAGTACTATATTCATCGGCTTTGTCTACTGCCTCCGTTGCGGGAGGCGCAGGCATCTGGCGATACAGTACGCGCCAGATTGCTTGCTTCAATACGCAGCAATTCATTTATTGCTCGCTGCCAGCGGCAAGCACAACAGAGGCATAACCGCAAAATGCTGATATTGCTGATCACCTGAAATTTGGGGTCCGGGGCGAAAGCCCCGGCCGGGGTGCTGGGGCGGGAAGCCCCAGCGGCCACGCGGCCTGAGCGACACCACGCTCAAACGAGCAAGCCGCAAATCGCGGAGCACAGCTAGCCCCAGCGGCCACGCGGCCCGAGCGAAATAACCAGGGCGGAGCTGTCAGGGCGGAGCTGTCAGGGCGGAGCTGTCAGGGCGGACCTGTCAGGGCGGAGCTGTCAGGGCGGAGCTGTCAGGGCGGACCTGTCAGGGCGGACCTATGTGTCCGCCCCAGGCGCCCCGACGGGCTGCGTGTGCTCGCGCGGCCACACCAGCCGCACCGGCCGCCCCTGCGCCGCGCGCGCATCCACCGCGCCGCCATCGAGATTCTGTGCCACCACCACCAGCGCGCCGCCGCTGTCGAGATCGACGAGGTAGCGCGTGAGCACGCCCAGGTAGACAACATCGCGGATGTGGCCGAGGGCAGTGTGCGCGCCGCTGGGTGCGGGCGCGTCGGGCGCGAGCATGCGAATTTTCTCGGGGCGAATGGCGACCGCGCCATCCGAGCCGGTGATCGCCGCCGCGTCTGCGCCGCGCAGCATATTCGATACGCCAACAAAGCCGGCCACAAACGCCGTCGCCGGGTGCTCATACACCTCGGCGGGCGCGCCAAGCTGCTCGATGCGGCCCTGATTGAACACGGCAATGCGGTCGCTCATCGTCAGGGCTTCTTCCTGGTCGTGCGTGACATAGATGAACGTGATGCCAACCTGCTGCTGGATGGCCTTCAGCTCGATCTGCATCTGCTGGCGCAGTTTGAGGTCGAGCGCGCCAAGCGGCTCGTCGAGCAGCAGCACGCGCGGGCGGTTGACCAGCGCACGGGCCAGTGCCACGCGCTGCCGCTGCCCGCCCGAAAGCTGCGCGGGTTTGCGGCGAGCCAGGCCCGGCAGGCGAACCAGCTCCAGCATCTCGTCGGCACGACGTTGGCGTTCGGCCTTTGGCACCTTCCTGATCATCAGGCCATACGCTACATTTTCACCAACCGTCATGTGCGGGAAGAGCGCATAGTCCTGAAAGACGGTATTCACGTCGCGCTCGTAAGGCGGCAAGCCGGCCGCCTCCGCGCCGTGAAGCCGGATGCTGCCACTGGTGGGCTGCTCGAAGCCGGCAATCAGGCGCAAACACGTGGTCTTGCCCGAGCCAGAAGGGCCAAGCATGGTGAAGAACTCGCCGTCGCGCACGGCCAGGCTCACGTCGTCGACGGCGCGCACCTCGCCGAAGTGCCGACTGACGTGGGAGAATTGGACGGCAGGGACGGCCGTGTCGCTCACAACGAGATCCTCTCTATGCCAGGGCCGACGGGCGTATGCGATACGCCCAGACTGACGAAGGGCGTATCGTATACGCCTGAGCCGCAAGATGCTGCGTGCTGAGTTTTGAGTTTGGCGTTGCTATCACCCAAAACTCAGCACTCACGATTCAAAACTGTTAGCGCCCACCAATGACCGCGATGTAGCTGGTGACCCACTCGTAGTAGGGCACGCAGTCGGTTTTGCCGTCGCCGCAGTCAGCAGTGGGGGTTTTCCAGAATGCGATTTTTTCGAAATTATCGAAGCCGTTGGTGGCGCAGCCGGCGTCGGTCAGCAGCGCATTGCCCTTGCAGGCGTCGGGCACCGAGGGCACCGAGCCGAACCATGCCGCGAGGTCGCCCTGGAGTTTGGGATTGAGCGACCACTCCATCCATTTGTACGAGCAGTTCGGGTGCGGCGCGTTGATCGCCATCATGGTCGTGTCGGCCCAGCCCGTCGCGCCTTCCTTCGGCACGACGCTGGCGATTGGCTGCTTGTTGAACTGGAGCAGGTTGACCTGGTAGGGCCACGAGCTCGAGGCGGCCACGCCTTCTTTGGTGAAGTCGTCGACCTGGACGCCAGCGTCGTGCCAGTAGCGGCCAACGATCTGGCGCTGACCGCGCAGCAGCTCAAGCGCGGCGTTGAACTGGTCGCGATTCAGGGCGTAGGGGTCTTTGATGCCCAGCTCGGGCTTGGCAGTTTTGAGGTAGAGCGCGGCGTCGGCGATGTAGATCGGGCCGTCGTAGGCTTGCACGCGGCCTTTGTTGCTCTTGCCGTCGGGCAGGGTCGTTTCTTCGAACACGACCTTCCAGCTGTCGGGCGCCTGGCCCTTGAAGGCGTCGGTGTTGTAGGCCAGCACGTTCGGGCCCCACTGGTAGGGCACGCCATAGTGCTTGCCGCCGACGGTGTGCCAGGCCGCGTTCTGCAAGCGCTGGTCGACCTTACCCCAGCTTGGGATGAGGCTGGTGTTTACTTCCTGCACGCGCCCGCCCGACACCAGGCGCAGGCTGGCGTCGCCCGAGGCCGTCACCAGATCGAAGCCGCCGTCGTTCATCAGCGCCACCATCTCGTCCGAGGTAGCGGCGGTTTTCACGCTGACTTTGCAGCCGGAATCTTTTTCGAACTGGGTCACCCAGTCGTATGCCTTGTCGGTCTCGCCGCGCTCGATGTAGCCGGGCCACGCCACAATCGAAACCGCGCCCTCGCCCGCCCCAACCTGCTGCAGCGGGCCACCCGCCGCTGGGGCGGCTGCTGCGCCAGTGGGTGCTGCGCCGCTGGGGGCAGCCGGCGCGCCGCCGCCACAGCTGGCAATGAATAGCGCGGCCAGCGCCACGGCCACAATCCGAACCGATGCTCTGGACATACTTCCCTCCTGTATCCAATACCAGCGATACACCTGCACCACGCAGAAGGCCAGAAAGCATGAATCGTTGATGCGGCCGCACCAAATGCGGCGTATGAATAGGGTATGGCGACGTTCCGGGGTGCGCGGATTATAGGGGCGGGCGCGGCGTTTTGTCAAATAGTACCGGGGAGAATTTCGCCTGCGCGGCGTGCGGCTGGCAGTGCCAGCTTTCGTGCAGGTCGCTCGGGCCGTAGGGCTGTCTTTTTGTTTTGGCGTATATGCGAGGGCTGCGCGCCCTCGCGCTCCGCGGGTAGGGGCCCACGCCGGCCCCTACCGACCCCGGCGTCGGGGCTTGCGCCCCGAACCCCAAATTTTAGTTGGTTGGCATATTCAATGTTGAGCGATCATGCCTCCGTTATGCTGAAAGGCTGGCATTATTCTATAGAAGCTTCTGCATACAAACGATGTACTGATTCTGTGTTCGCCGCAAGGCATGACATGACGTACTTGATGCGATACCGGCGCTCTTTGCCGGAAGGGGTCCGGGGAAACCGGCAAGGGTTTCCTCGGTCGGGGGCACGGGGGCGAAGCGCCCCGACAAAAAGCTCTACGCAACCTAATCGAGGCACGGGGGCGAAGCGCCCCGCACCCTTCGATACACGGCTTCGCCGCTACTCAGAATGCAGATAACAGTAGGGCGTGGGGCGAAGCGCCCGAAAATAAACCCAACGCAGATGCCGCCAGCGCTCGCGTGGAGCACTGGCGGCACGAGGGGGAAATATTGAGGCGACCTGAGGCCAGGCGCCGTTGGCGTGGGCGCGAAGGAGGGGGCAGCCGGGCCGCTGAACATAGCAGCGGGACGAAAGAATGACGCGGAGCAGTGTGTGATGCTGGCTGTGTTGCGCTCCGTGGGCTTTGGCCCGGCCCCTCGGGTTATACAATAGCACGCGCTGGCTGCACATGTCGACGGCGCAATGCTCACGGTATGGTCACACGAAGGCGGTGCGATTTACTGCATTGCAATGCCCGAAAATGTGTGGAGCTGCCCAAAACGTGCCAGATCGCGTTGCCGGTGCGGCAAGCTGTGGCACGTTTCAATCTTTCCCGCATAACATAAGGGTCTGGGGTCTGGGGTTTTGGGATTGGGCCAGCAACCCCCAACTTGCAACCTGCGAACCCGCAACTTTCCAACCTGCAACCTGCAAACCTGAAACATGCAACTTTCCAACATTCAACCTGCAACCCGAAACCTCCGTGCCTCTGTGTCTCTGTGGTGAATTTTTCGTCGGTTGTCGGGCGAGCTACGGCCCCTCGAAGCGGTAGCCGATCATGCGCACGGTGCGGATGTAGACGGGCTGCTCGGGGTCGGGTTCAACTTTCTGGCGCAGCCAGCGGATGTGTACATCGAGGGTTTGCGAGCTCGCGCCAACGCGCCCGCCCCACACGTCTTTCAGCAGCTGATCGCGCGCCACGGCGATGCCGCGATGGTGCATCAGGTAGGCCAGCAGGTCGAATTCGCGCGGCGTGAGCTGAAGCTCCGTTCCGGCCAGCCAGGCCCGGCGCGTCTGCACATCCACGCGCAGCTCGCCGATGGTGAGCGCGGGGCGCTGCGTTTTCGTATGCACGTTGGCGCGCCGCAGCAGCGAGCGCAGGCGCGCGCGCAGTTCGCCTTCCGATACGGTAGGTGCCAGGCACAGGTCGGCCCCGCGGTCCAGCCCAATGATCTGCTGAATCTCGTCGTCCTGGCTGGCCAGCAGAATGATTGGTGTGCGCGATTGCTTGCGGATCGCGCCACAGAGCGTAATGCCGTCGATGCGCGGCAGGTCGGCGTCGAGGATCACCAGGTCGGGCGGGCTGGCGCGCATCAGGTTCAGGCCGCTCACACCGTCGTGCGCGATGCTGGTGCGGTAGCGTTCGCTGGTGAGAAATGCGGCGATCCGGTTGGCGGCCGTGCCAGCCTGGTGAAGCAGCAGAACGTGAATATGTTCGTTCATGATCTCGTTGCGCCACTCTGCCTGCGATACACGCAGTGGCAGAAAGTGGACATGGGCGCTCAGAGCGCGCCAGAACCACAGCTGGCTGTTGTGGCGGCAAGCGCAGTATAGGTTCACTGGCTTAACGGGGCGGGAACGATTGGTTAAAAGGGGGTAAGCCATCGTTCAGCTTGGGTTAATGTAAGCGGCTGATAAACCTGCGCGGTTGGCGTGCCGAGCCTTCGGCAGAGCGGTACTTGCTTTTTCTTGTGGGCAGTTTTTGCGCGCGTAGCGCGCAAAAACTGCCCACATAATGAAGAGAGCAGCGCTGCTCCCGAACCTGTTCAATGCGCCCGCTGCAAGCGCCTTAGCGCCGCGTCATTGGCAGGAACACCTTCTGGTTGTCGGGGCCGGGCACCGGCAGCTGCGGCGGCGCGCTCGATTCCGCAATCGAGAAGTTGTCGTAGGCAACGCCGAAGCGTGAGTCGGCGCTGTTGGTTGCCAGCACGCCAGCCGCAGCGCCCAGCTTGAACAGCTTGGCCATCCACGGCGCGGTGCGCACGTCGATCTCGCCCATGGTGCGAATGTCCGCAGCGGCGTCGCTGGTGTTGCGGTACTGCACAATCACGCGCTCCGTCGCCGGGTCGAGAATGAGGAACAGGTCGAGCGTGTGGCTGTTGGTGAAGTCAATCGTCACCGGCTTGATCCAGTAGGGCTGGCTGTACACGCCATTGTTCTCAACCGCGAAGATCACGCCGCCGCTGCCGCCCGGGATGCGGCTGCTCATCACCAGCTTCACGTAGTTGTCCTGGTCGAGCCCGAAGAAAATACCGCCCGACTTGCCAGGGTCTTGCGGCACGCCGCTGAACGGGTCGGCGATGCGCGCGTGGATGGTGACGGTTTTGCGCGCGTCGAAGCCCACTTGCAGCGCGTCGTCCTGCGTGTTCTGGTTGCCCAGGTTGCTGCCCGCCGTCGCGTCGATTGACATAAAGCCACCCGCGCCGCCGACGTGTACCTTGCTGAGGAAGAAGCCGACGCCGTTCTTGTTGAGCTGCACGCCGGGGAAGCCGCTGTTGGCGAACTTGCCGGCCGGCGTGTCGCCGGGGTTCCAGTTTTGCACCCACGGCAGCGTGGTGGCAGTGCCGTTGGCCGCATCGAACTGGAACTGGTCCTGCACGTCGGGCTTGCCGTCGTTGTCGTCGTCGGGGTCGTTCAGGTCCGAAATATGGTCGCCGTCGTTGTCGGGCGGGGTGGCCGCCTTGCTGCACGGGTCGGTGGTATTGTCCAACTCGTCCTTGTCGGTGTAGCCGTCCTTGTCGCTGTCGGTGGTGGCCGGGTTGCTGCCCGCCGCGATGCACGAGCCAACCTTGTCCTGCGAGACAAACGAGAAGGCGTCGTTGGCGTCGGTGGGAGCGTTGCCCTGGTGGGTCGCGCCGCCCGGGGTGTAGAGCGTTGTGCCGATGGTCGCGCCGTCGGTGCCGTGGCGTGGCGTCAGCTCGTCGGCGATGGTCGTCCACAGGTTGGTTTTGGGGTCGTACATCTGGCCCTGCGCATTCACGCCAGCCGATGTTGCCAGCGGGCTGCCGGGCATAGCTTCGCCGCCCCAGATCGTGATCTGGTTGTGCAGCACACCAGCGGCCATGGCGGCGCGCGGCGTGGGCATGGGCGCGCGCACCTCCCAGGTGTTCGTGGCGATGTCGTAGGCTTCGTTGGCCGCCGTCACCGAGGCGATTGTCACGGCGGTGCGCCCGCCAATTGCGTAGAGCTTGCCGCCGACTGCCTCGAAGATCAGGTGGTCGCGGGCGGTTGGCATGGGCGCCAGCGTGGCCCAGCTATTTGTGCCCGGCGTGTAGACGAACAGGTCGGCCTTGTCGGGGTAACCCAGGCCGCCGACGACGTAGATCTTGCCGCCCTGCACCGCGACGCCACTTGCGCCACGCGGCAGCGGCAGGTCGGCCACGGCAGCCCAGCTGTTGCTGGCGATGTCGTAGGCGTAGACCGATTTCACCGCCACGCCGGCGCGGATCAATCCGCCGATCTGGTAGACCTTGCCGTTCAGACATGCGGCGCCGGGGTGATCGACCGCCTGGCCGGGCGCGGGCGGCAGCTGCGCCCATTTCTTGCCGTTCGGGTCGTAGGCCCAGGCGTTGTTGGTATCGATCACGCCCTGGCTGTTCTGCCCGACGATTCCGCCCACCACATAGACCTTGCCATTACATGCCACGGTGCCGACTTCCTGCGTTGGGATGGGCAGCGGCGTTTGCGTGTTCCACAGGCCGGTGTCCTTCAGCGTGGGGTTTGGTTCCATCACCTGGATGGTGTTGCCGCCATACTCGGCCACGTAGATCGCGCCATCCGGCGCCACTGCCACGTCGAGCGGCTGGTTGAAGATGCCCAGATCTTCTTCAAACTCCACCGTCTTGCCGTCGGGCGCGAGCACCACGCGCCGCACGCTCTGGTTGCCGGCGTAGGTGGCCGAGATGATGTTGCCCAGCATCTGGCCGCCAAAGGTTGGCGCGGTGTACTCGGCCATGCCGTTGGTAGAAACGCCAGCCTTATAGTACAGCAGCCGCTTTTCGGGGTGGTAGTTCGGGTTGGGCTGGGCGATTGGCGGCGTATACATGCTGCCGTCGTCGAGCACGCACTCGTTCGGGTGGCTCGGGTTCGGGTTGCCGCCAAAGTCGCCCTGGTCGATATGCACGAGGTAGTCGGGGCGCGTGCCCGGGTCGATTGCGGGCGTGCTCGGGCAGCCGTCGGCCGCGCCGGGCGTGGTGCCAGCGGTGAAGTTGCCCGCATTCACGTTTGCGTACAGCAGACCGTTGGAATGCCACAAAATGTCGTAGGGGTTGCGGTAGCCGCTGGCATACAGCTCGAACACGCCCGGCTTCATGTCGGCGGCCTTGGTGACTTTGCGCAGATCAACCGGGAACTGGTTCGGCGCGCCATTCACATTGAAGCGCACGATTGAAGCCGTCAGGTAGCGCTCGGACAGGCCACTGAAGGCGGTGCTGGGCGCGCCGAAGTTTGTGTCGCTGCCGATGCTCAGGTACAGCCAGCCATCCGGCCCGAAGTGTACGGCGTTGGGCGCGTGGTTTTCGCGCGAGCGCGGCAGGCCAGTTACGAAGTCGGTGCGGTTGGCCGGGTTGTCGTAGTCGGGGCCGATCAGGCGCGTGATCATGCCCGAGTCGATGTTCACCTTGCAGGTGCTGGGCGACTGGTTGAAGCAAAAGCGCGGGTCGCTGTGCACCACCCACATAATCGGGCGCTGCGGCGTCGAGGCCGGGTCGAAGTCGAGGCCGATCAGGTGGCGGCCCTTGACGGTCGGCGCGGGCGTGCCATCGGTGTTGAAGTTGGGCGTGTTGAAGATTGTGTTCAGCACCTGCACGTTGGTGACGCTGTGCTTGTCGTCGAGCGTGAGCACGTGGATGTAGCCGCCCTTGCCGAAGAAATCTTGCTGGCCGGCGTAGAGCTTGCCATCTGGCCCGACTTGCAGGGTGGTTGGGTGCTTGAAGTTCGCGCCGCCGGGCGTGGTGGCGTCGAAAATCTTGCGCCGGTCGAAGGCGATTGGCACCGCGCCGCTGCCGGTGTTGAGCTTGCGGAACTTCCAGGTTTGCACCCAGGCGTTGCCGTTGGCGTCGTTCGCGCCAAAGCTCAGGGTGTGCGCGCCCAGCGGCAGCGCGTCAAAGGCGTCGGCTGGCAGGGTGAAGGGCGAGCGCGTGTAGGTTTTAGCGTTCAGGCTGCTGAACAGCGCCACCGGCACGTTGTCGTCGAGCCGCCAGTAGCCGTCGTTCAGCGCCACGTCGTCGGCAATCGCCAGCGTGACGGTTGGCGGCGTGGTGTAGGTGCGGTTTTCCAGCTGGGGAATGGGCGCAAACGTCGGCGCGGCAAGGTCGACGCTGCCGGTCGGGTAGACATCGAGCGCCTGCACCACGGCATTGTCGAACAGCTTGGTGAAGTTGATGCTCAGCGTGGCGCTGGTGACGGTCGTGTCAAACGATTTGGTGATCAGCGCAGCCTTGCCAGCCTGCCCGTAGATGTCGAAGCCGGCAAGCTCGCGCTGGCCCTGCACATCGACATTGAAGCGCCGCACGCCCGGCGAGTTGAAGAACAGCTCGGCGAAATGCAGGCGCACAGTGTAGTTGCCGTTCGGGATGGGCAGATTGTAACGGAAGGCTGTGGCATGCTCGTTGATATAAAGCGGGTCGTCGGTGGTGTTCCAGATCGGCTGGGCTTCTTCGGTCTGCGTCGCCGTGATTGGCGCGGTGGCGTTGGCGTTGGTGAAGTAGCCATCTGGTTCCCAGAAGTTGTTGAAGCTGTCGGCATAGGCGCTGCCGCCCGCGTTGATGCGAATAATGCCTTCGCCCGCCGCGGCCCTGCGCGCCCAACTGAGCTTGGCAAGCGCGTTGCCAAAGCCCTCGAAATATTCCATCACCACGGTATGGTTGCCGGCGGCGAGGTCGGCGGCATATTCGTAGTAGGTGGGCGATTGCGCCGCGAAGTGGTCGATCACGGTCGCGCCGTCGATCTTCAGGCGCACGCCGTCGTCGGTGTAGGTGGCAAAGCGGTAGCTGCCCGCGCTCAGCGTGAGCGTGCGGCTCCAGCGCACCGAGAAGCTATTGGCGGGGAAGTTCGCGGCCGGGCTGCCCGCGCCCCAGTCGAAGTCGATGGTCGGATCGCCACGCACCAGCAAGGGCGAACCGCTCAGGTTCGGGTTGGTGAAGTATTCGCCCTTCCACACGCCCGGCGACACATCGGTCTGGATGGTGCTGTACGACAGGCGCGCGAGCGCGTCGCCCACGCCTTCGAAATACTCCATCACAATCACATGGTCGCCGGCTGTGAGTGTGACATCGGCCTGCCATTCGGTGGGCGACTGCGCGACGAAACGGTCGATCACGGTTTGGCCGTCGACCTTCAGGCGCGCGCCGTCGTCGGTATAGGTGACGAAGCGGTAGGTGCCGGCCGCCAGGTTCAGCGTGCGCGTCCAGCGCACTGAGAAGCTATCGGCGGGAATGGCCGGGTCGGGCGAGCCCTGGTTCCAGTCGAAGTCGATTGCGGCGTCTTCGCGCACCAGCGCGGGCGCGCCGCTCAGGGTTGTGTTTGTGAAATACTCGCCGTGCCAGGTGGGCGTAGCTGCCGCGCTAGAGGGCATGGCCGCCGGCAGGGCCGCCAGCAGCAGGCTTAGTAGCAGCGCCACGGCCAGCCGCCGCGCGCGTGCCTTGTGGGGCGATGATGATGCTTGATTCAAGGCAAAAGCTCCTTGTTTGGTGTGCGTATTATTTCAATACAGGTCGATACACGGCGTGAAACATGAGACACGAGACACGAGACGCGGGATGCCAGAACCGAGACATGAGACACGTCCCCTTCGGCAGGCTCAGGGCTTCGCTTCGATACGCAGCTATGCTGCTACTCAGGACGACGTCTTTCTGATCTCCCCATCACCCTTTCACCCCTTCACCATGTCACGGTTTCTCCCTGTCTCTTGTCTCTGTCTCCCCGCCTACGGCGCGGGTGGCGCGCGCACCTCGATGGTGTCGAACCAGGCGCGGGCGCTTTGCTCGCCGGGCGGCGCGTCGAGCGCCAGGCCAACGCGCGACTCGAGCGCAGCGCCGGGCGGCAGCGTGTAGCGCGCCAGCTCGTGATTGTTCGCGTAGAACGTAAGCGTGTCGCCGGTGCGACGCGCCGCCAGCCGGTTGGTCGCGCCCGCGCCGGTGTGCAGGGCATCGCTGGCGGCCCAATCGAGCAGTGGACGCGCCGCACCGACCTGCTGCCATTCCAGGCGGTAGCGCCCTTCCGCGTCGATCAGCAGGCGGTAGAAATCGTTGGGCCGGCCGAGCAGGAAGAACAGGCCAGCCTGCCCGCGCGCAATTCGCACATCTGCGCTCAGCTCGAAATCGTGGGCGGCGAGCGGCGCGCTGGTGCTAAAGCTCGGCCGGCTGTCGAGCGCCAATTCGTAGCCGCCGTCGCGGTAGCTACTGTGCCAGCTCGGCCCCAGCACCTCGGGCCAGCCCGCCGCCGCCTGATCGAACGTTTCGCGCAGCACCACCGGCCAGTCGCTGGCGGGCATGGGCGTGGGCGCAGGGGTGGCGGGAGCGGGTAGCTGTGCAATTGGCTGGGCCGCCCCGGCGGGCAGCGCTGTTGCGCTTGCTGTGGGCTGGGCTGCCGCGGTGGGCGCAATCGCCTGCTCGGCAACGGCGGGCGCGCGCTGCCAGCCCGGCCCCAGCCCCGCGCCAAGCAGGGCCACCGCAGCGACGCTGGCGGCCAGCGCGAGCGCGCGCGCAAGGCGCGGCCACGAGCTGGGGGCGGAGAAGGGGCGTCGTGCTCTGCGGTTCAGGCGTATGCGATACGCTGGTGCTTGGTTCTGCGGTTCCTGGTCTGGGCGCATTGCAATACGCCCGTCGCCGGTTCTGCGGTTCAGGCGTATGCGATACGCCGGTGCTTGGTTCTCGGTTCTTGGTTCTGGATTCTTAATCATGGCGTGCCTGCCCCGCCCGGCTTGGCAACCTGCCACAGCTCCACCACCGTGCCGTCGGCCTCCCAGCGGCGGATCGGACGGGCGTGCTGCCACGCTTCCAGCGCCACCGGAAACTGTGTGCCGACAAAATTCTGCTCAAGGCCGGGCGTCATAATCAGGTAGTCGACAGTTTGCCAGCGGTTGTGAAATACGTCCTCGCCAATCTCGGGGTCCTGGCCGACCTTCCAGTGGCTGTGGATGTTCGGGAAGGCGGGCGTGCTTGGCGCGGGCGTGCGCAGGTCGGGGAAAAAGGCGTCGTCGGCGATGATCATGCTGCTGGGCGGCAGGTTGTCCTGCATCCACGCAATCGCAGCGTGGCCGGCCGCGCCGCCGCGCGCAGTGTACAGCGACTCGGCGCGCCCAAGCGACCACCAGTGCAGGCCGGCGAGTGCCACCAGCACCAGCACCAGCGCGGCGCTTGCCAGTGGCCAGCGCGCCAGGCGCGCAAAAAGCGGCGCGGCCAGCACGCCAATATTCAGCGCCAGAAAGGGCAGCGCGAACAGAATATAGAAGTTGAACACAATGCCGCCGCGCGCCAGGTAGTACACCGACAGCGCGCCCAGCAGCCCCACCACCAGCGCCACGCGGTTGCGCCAGCCACGCAGCAGGTTCGCCAGCACGGCGGCGGTGCCGCCAAGCGGCAGCAGCATGTCGCGCCACAGCCAGTCTTCGCGCAGGAAATGCCAGAACTGGTTGTGGAGGTTGAACATGCCGCCGCCGTCGCGCCGCGTCTGCCAGAGCAGCGTGCCCAGCAGCGACACATGCGGCCGGGTGTCGCCAAAAGTGCCGGGCGGGAACAGCTCGCCTTTCAGCAGCGCATACAGGAAATACCAGCTGGCGACAATTGCCATTGGCAGCAGCCAGCCCAGCACGGCAAAGCGCCCGTGGTGCGCGCGTCGTTCCTGCACCGCCAGCAGCAGCATGGCCGGCAGCACAAAGATCGCGGTTTCCTTGGTGAGCAACGCAATGCCAAAACACGCGCCGCTTAGCGCCACGCGGCTTAGCCGCCCCTCGCCATCCAGCAGCAGATCGAGGCTGGTGAGCAGCCAGAACAGCATCATGCTGTCGAGCATCACCGGGCGGCCGTAGAAAACCGTGAGCGGCGACAGCGCGAACAGCAGCACCGCCAGCGACGCGGCGGCCGGCCCGCAGCCACAGGCGCGCGCCACGCGATACAGCCGGTGGATGATGCCGAGGTGCAGCAAGAGCATCAGCACGCGCCCGCTGTCGATCGTGCTGCCAAAGGTGTGCGGCCCGCCAGTCAGCGCCATCCATGCCGCCAGTAAGATCCAGCCGGCGGGAGCGTGGTCGTAGAAGTAGGTGTAGGGCGTGAGCTGGCCACGCAGCACCGCCAGCGCCTGGCCGGTATAAATTCCTTCGTCGCCGTTGTAGGTGAACGACGGGAAGTTGAACATATTCAGGCCGTGCGCAATCAGCCCCGCCAGCAGCAGCCCGGCTATCAGCAGCCACTCGGCGGCGTGCGCGGGCGCGGCCAGGCGCGGCGTTGGGCGTGGCAGCAAGCGGCGGGCAAATGTTGTTGGTGTAAGCATCAAAAAACCTTTGACGATTTACGATTTACGATTGGCGATTTACGATTGGGACGAATGACGAACGACGAATGACGAAGGACGAAAGGACGAAAGGACGTTCACCACAGAGACACAGAGGCACGGAGATTTGGGTTGCAGATTCGCAGGTTCGCAGGTTGAAGGTTGCAGGTTGCGACGAACGACCACGGACGAAGGACGAAGGACGAAAAATCACCGCAAAGAGCGCAAAGGACGCGAAGAGTTGGAAGGTTGCAGGTTGTAGGTTGTAGACTCAACCCAAAACCCCAGACCCTAAACCCTCGTGCGGTTGCAGGTTCCTGCCGCCTGCCGCCTGCCGCCTGCCGCCTGCCGCCTGCCGCCTGCCGCCTGCCGCCTGCCGCCTGCCTCCTGCCTCCTGCCGACTGCTCGTGTCACCTTGTCACCCATTCCCCAACCCCCGTCCCCCATTCCCCGGCAAACCTACGCTCCATGCTCGCGCGCCAGCAGCGGGTCGGCGGCCTCGGCTACGGGCAGCGGCTGGCCCACGCGATGCGCGCCAATGTGCCTGGTTTTTTCCCAGTTGTTCAGGCCGCGCGCCTGCCGCCAGACCGCCCGCAGCGCGCCCAGGCCCAGCAGCCACTGGTAGGGCATATAGGCGGCCAGCAGCCACAGCGGCGAGTACCAGCGCGGGCGGATGCCGTGCACCGCCGTGAATTCATACAGCCCAACCACGCTGATCAGCATTTGCACGGCAACCAGGTAGGCTGGCAGCGCGCTGATTAGCGTTACCAGCACCGGCAGCTTGCCAAAGAAGGCCAGCCAGATACTGATGGGCAGGTAGATCATTGTCAGCGCCTGGAGCAGCGGGAAGGCCAGCGTGTAGAGCGCGAGCAGCCGCTGCGGCAAGGTCGGC
This sequence comes from Kouleothrix sp. 19917, assembly GCF_057073505.1. Classification (NCBI taxonomy): domain Bacteria; kingdom Bacillati; phylum Chloroflexota; class Chloroflexia; order Chloroflexales; family Roseiflexaceae; genus Kouleothrix; species Kouleothrix sp. 19917. The sequence goes on along the minus strand of NZ_CP097099.1, from coordinate 3,786,128 downwards.
AGGTGCCGCCAGTCGCCTTTTGCCAGCACTTGCAGAAAGCCCTGGTTCCAGCGTGTGCGCTGCTTCACGAACTGCCCAACGGTTGGTGGGGTTTCTTCGCGCGTCACATACTGGTCGTCGTAGATGGCGCGAAAGCGCATGCCGCCATTCACACACAGCCGGATGCCAATGTCGGCATCTTCCGTGAGGCAGGTCTGGTCCCAGCCGTCTGCGCGGTCGAGCGCGGCGCGGGTGAAAAACACGGTGTTGCCGCCCAGCGGCACCATGCCCACGCGCGCGTGGTAGTGCATGCGCGATTTAAACCAGAACATGTACTCAAGCACGTTCAAGGCCGAAAACCAGCGGTCGGCGTAGTTCATGAGCTGTACGCCGCACTGCACCACCTCGGCATCTTCGCGCAGCATCACGGTGTTCACCACCTGCAGAATATCGGGGTGCGGCTCGTCCTCGGCGTCGAAGATTGTGACGACATCGCCGGTGGCGTAGCGCAGCGCGACATTCAGGCCGTGCGGCTTGTTGATCGGCGGCTCGTCAAAGGTGATCAGGCGCACATGCGTTATGCCCTGGGCGCGCAGCGCGGCCAGCTTCTGCTCGACCTCGGCAATCGTGCCGTGGTCGCCGGCTTCGATCACCACCAGCACCTGCACCAGCTCGCGCGGGTAGCGCAGATCGACGGTGCGCTGGATGGTGTCCTGAATGACTTCTTCTTCGTGGCGGGCGGGCAGCATCACAGTGAAGCGGCGCGTGGGCGGCTCGAAGCTGGTGGGCACGCGATTCTGCTGCAGCTTGGCGTCGTCTTCCCAGGCGTACAGCATCAGCGCGGCCGAGTAGCCCGATTGCGCGGTGAGCGCCAGCGAAATGCCGGCAAGCATCCAGTCGCCTATGCTCATAGCGCCACCTCCTCGTCGCGGTCGTTCACCCATTCGCAGCCGATGGCGGGCGGCGCGGCCGGGTCACTTGCTGCCCGCCCCTCGCCAGCCGACCATGTCCAGCGGCTGTTGGCCATGTAGTTCCACACGGTTGCCGCGCCCACCGCCAGCACGTTCGCAACCAGCAGCGGCAGCGGCGTGAAGCGCATCAGCAGCGTCAGCAGCAGCGCGGTGAGCGCCATGCCGCCGAGCGCCACGCCATTGAAGCGCAGCAGCCGCGCCGGCCACTTGTCATCGGCGGCGCGAAAGGTCCAGCGGTCGTTCAGAATGAAGTTGGAAACGATCGCTATTTCGGTGGCAAACAGGCTGCCCAGCACCACCGGCAGACCGGCCGTGCGCACCAGCGCCCACAGCACCGCCGAGTTCACGACAATGCCGCTCAGGCCCACCAGCCCGAAGCGCAGCGGGCGGCCAATTCGTTGGGCGTGTATCTGAAGTGTTGCGTTCATGTATGACCTCTTTTTGGGAGAACCGAGAACCGCCTGGGACGAATGACGAATGACGAATGACGAAGGACGAAGGCTCGTTCCAAAACCCTATTCCCCAAACCCCAAACCCTATTGCCTACGCCCCGCGCGCCAGGCGCACGCGCTTGTACGGGTTGGGCGACACGCGCAGGCGCAGCACCAGCGCGGCGGCTTCCCACACAATCTGCTGCGACATCTTCGATTGCCCGGCCACGCGGTCGGGGAAGACGATCGGGATTTCGTGGATGCGGAAGCCAGCCTGATGGCAGCGGTAGTTCATTTCCACCTGGAAGCCATAGCCGTTGGCGTTGATCGCCGCCAGATCGAGCTGCTGGAGCACGCTGGCGCGAAAGCACTTGTAGCCGCCAGTCACGTCGCGGATGGGCAGGCCCAGCAGCGTGCGCGCATACCAGCTCCCGCCCCGGCTGATCAGCTGGCGCAGCCGCGACCAGTTTTCGACGCGACCGCCCGGCACGTTGCGCGAGCCAAGCGCCACGTCAGCGGCGCGCTCGGCCACAGCCAGCAGCACCGGCAGGTAGCCCGGCTGGTGCGAGAAATCGGCGTCCATTTCGCACATATACTGGTAGCCCTGGCGCAAGCCCTCGCGAAAGCCAGCCACGTAGGCGGTGCCCAGGCCCAGCTTGCCGCTGCGGCGCATAAGCTGCACACGCGAGGTGTGTGCGGCCAGCGCCGCCACCATGTCGCCGGTGCCGTCGGGCGAGCCATCGTCGACCACCAGCACATCGAACTGCGGGCCTTGCTCAAGCACCGCCGCGATCAGGCACGTGATGTTTTCGGCCTCGTTGTAGGTTGGCACCACCACCAGGCAGTGGCGCTGCGTTTCGGCGGGCGGCTCTGCGCCGTGGTTCGGGAACGATGTCATGGTGCATCCTCTCCTGTGTGTTGCGGGCCGCTGCAAGCCTGGGCGCACACGCCAGCCCACGCAGGCACGGCCACGAGTGCCTGTGTGCCGGCATTGGTGCATTTGGAACATCACTCTCCACTTGGGATGGCTGAAGGATAGCGGGGTGAGCGCGGGGGGAGATTATTCGAAACTTAAAAGGCGACTAACACATGCTGACAATTCGTTCATTCGGGGGCACCTTTTTAAACAGAACTTCATCTCTGGAGCAAGTATTCCAAACTCGGGATGCAGAAGTCAGTGAGGATTTCGCCCTTCTGATGCGATCTCGAACAACAACCATCGCTCATGTCGATCGAGAAACTGCTATTAAAACAACAAGGAGTGTTGGGCATATTGCCCAACACTCCTTGTTTAGTTTAGCTTGACGTAATGCTGCTATTTCCGGGACCTGCGCCGAAAGCGCGCTAGAAGCCGCCGCTCGTATTCCCCGCGCTGCCCGATCCCGGCGTGGTGAATGAGCTGTTCGCGCCGGGTTGCCACGCATCGGCGGTGGCGGGATAGTTATTTTCCTGTCGCTTGATACACTTCCATTCGATTGTTGTGCCGGGCGGCAGGTTGCTGATCGTGCCGGTCCAGGTCGGGTACGACGTTGGGTTCAGCTTGATCGCGCTGTCGGGTGCCCAGCTGCCGAGCTGCGGCACGCTGCCAACCACATACACCGACTGGCCCGAAACGGTTGTGCCGTTGGTGCAGGTGAAGTTGGCCGACACGGGCGTCTGGCCGAGCGTGAAGCTGAACGTTTTGGCGGTTGTGACGCTCAGGCTGGCCGATTTCGCGACAACCAGATTGCCGCCGGCGTTGTACCAGCCGCTGCTGGCCGCGTCAAAGGCGGCTTTGTTGGCGTACTGCGTCAGCGCGCTGCCGTTCAGCGTCACCACCGAGGCCTGCGTGTTTTCGGCCACCAGCTCAACGACGTTGGCGCGGCTGCTGGGCGCGCCGGTGTAGGTGCCGCTCGAAGCCGCAATCGTCACGGTTGCGGTGTTGCCGCTGCGCTGCTGCGAAAGCGCGGTGGTTCGCACCGAACCGCTCTGGTATGCGGTCGATTCGCCGTCGTCCTCGTACAGCGTGAAGTTCGAGGCGGTGGTGTTGGAATACACGCGGGCGATCAGCTCGTTGCGGGTGGTGGCGTCGGTGCGCTTGCCAAACACGTTCATGGTCTTGTCGTCCACAAACATTTTCGGCAGAATCGCCCCGGCGCGGGCGTAGGCTGGCAGCTTGAAGGTGCCATTCACATAGACGGGCTGGTTGTTGTACCACTGGCCGGTGCTGTGGAAGTACTGGTTGGTCGCGTAGTTGATCCAGTCGCCGGCCGGCAGGTAGACATTGCGCTGGCGCTCGCCCGCGCCGGCCACCATCGCCACCAGCATGTCGCGCCCAATCATTTTCTCGTTGCCCATCTCGCGCACGTTGCTGTCGTTCTGGTAGTAGTAGACCGGCGGGGGCACGACCGGCTCGCCATACAGGTAGGCGCGGTGGGCCAGCGAGTAGTAGTAGGGCGTCAGCTCGTAGCGCTGGCGGGAGTTCGCCAGGTTGCTGGCCATGTCGCCGATCTGGTCGGGCGCGGTCTGGGCGCAGTTGCACAGGTTTTCGGTGTGCGGGCGCACTGGCACGTCGAACCACATGCCGTTGGCGTACCACTCGGTGTACAGCTCGTTCAGGTCGCTGTTAAGCATTTCGCGCCGGAAGCCGCCAATGTCGGAGCCAAAATAGTCGATGCCCGACATCGACATGTGCATTTGCGCGTTCGCCTGCCCGGCCAGCGCGGTCAGCTTCGAGCCAATGTCGGCCGACCACATCGCCACGCCAAAGCGCTGGATGCCGCTCGCGCCGGAGCGCGCCAGCATGAATGGGCGCTGCGTGACGCTGTTGCGAGTGTAGCCGCGCGCAATGCTTTCGGCCCATTTGAAACCGTAGATGTTGTGATAATCGGCGTGGGCGTTTTTGCCCGGCAGTACGCCCGAAACCCAGTCGGCCGAGTCATACATTTCCGGCTCGCCCAGGTCGAGCCAGTGGCCGGTCACGCCCGCGCTGATCAGCGGCTGGCGCTTGAGATCGTGCCAGTAGTCGCCCGCAGCGGTAATCGTCCAGTCGATCATGCCGCCGCGCCCCCACCAGTCGTTGGTGGTCAGGTACACGGGCGCGCAACTGCTGCACCCCGCGCGCACGAGGTAGCCGCGATTCTGCATGTCGGTATGCTCAGCCAGGCCCTTGCCGATGTACGATTCTTCGATTGGAATGATGCCAATGCCGTCGTTGTTCTTGTAGTTCGTGATTTTGGTGGTTGGATTCGGGAAGTTGGTCGTATCCCAGGTCAGCTTGCCCATGCTGGTGTTGTCGGAGCCGGCCGTGACGCCGCCGAACCAGCGCAGGTCGAGCACAAAGCCGTCGATTGGGAACTTGTTGGTGCGCAAGGTGCCCAGCCGATTGTCGATCTCGGTCCAGTTGTCGTAGCTGTATTCCGACACCCACAGGCCGAGCGCCTTTTTCGGCGGCACGGGCGGGCGGCCGGTCAGCTCCATGTAGTCCTGCCGCAGATCGGGCAGGTTCGCGCCAGTCATCACATACCAGCGCAGTTGGTCGCCCCAGGTTTCGACTTTATAAGGCGTGGTGTTGAGCGTCCACTGCTGCTTGTAGATCTGGTCCATGAACATGCCGTAGTTGGCGTTGCTTGCGCCAACCGCAAACATCACTGGGATCTGCGCATTGCCAACCGGGCCGTTGTCGGTGTCGTAGACCATGGCGTTGCCGTAGTTGCCGCCCGGCGAGCGCACGCGCCCGTCCCAGTCGCCATCGGCGCTTCCGCCCATGAAGAACTGCTCGCCCAGACCATAGATGTTCTGCATGCTGTCCTTGGTGAAGGTCAGCCCTTTCCACGCCTGCGACAGGTTCAGCGGGCAGGTCTGGTTGAGCTGCAGCGCGGGCGTGCGCGTTTTGTCGGTGATGGTGACGCACAGCGTGGTGCCGTCCACCACCACGCGAATGTCCGGCGTTTCCAGCGTGTTGCCGGTCTGGGTAAAGCTGGTCGGGCCGGTGTAGTTGGTTTTGGAAACTTGTGGCGTGGTGAAAATCGGGTTGCTGGTGCTCGGCCCCGGCCCTAAGCCGGAAAGCTCGAAATGCACCAGGTCGTTATCGAGAAACTCGACGATCAGGTAGTTGCTGCCCGAGGTGAACTTCACGCGCTGCACGGCGGCGAAAACCGGGTCGGCGGGCAGAATGACCATGCCAACAAGATATATCACGATCAGAAGCGGGGCAAAGCGCGCCAGCTTACGCAATCGCATTGTGTTTATCCTTTCACGGAAGATATGGGTTTCAAGAACTGCTAGGGTCAATATCTTTCAAATAACCACCAAGACACCAAGACACCAAGAATTTTATAGTATGAGGGTGCTCTCCGTGCCTCTGTGTCTCTGTGGTAAGAGTTCTTTGCTTCCTTATTTGAAAGGTATTGCTGCTAGGGTGTGGTGCGCGCACTTGCGCGCGCACCACACCACACCACGAAATTTGGCTGCCAGGACGCTACGGGCGGGCCAGAATGAAGTTGTCGAGATTGATCGCCCCGGTGTTGCTGGCGTCGTATGAGATTTTGACGGTGTGCTTGCCAGTCGTCAGGCTGGTGGTCAGGCTGCCGGTGCCCCAGGTGTCCCAGTTCGCCAGCGATGGCAGCGTCACCGTGCCAACCGACACGCCATCGACGTAGATCGTGCGCGTGGCGCTGCTGCCGGTTGCGTTCGCGTAGCGGAAGCGCAGCTGGTGGTTGCCGCTGGCCGTGGCGTTGATGTCGAACGTGACCGAGCTGCCGCTGGCGGTGAAGCCATCCACGAAGCCCGTGCCGGTGTAGCCGGTGTGGTTGGTATTGGTCGTGGCATTCACGCGGGTGGCAAACTCGGCTTCGTAGGCCGACTTATCGACGCCATTCAGCACCACGGTGCGCGTGCTGGCACTGGAAGGCAGTTTGACCAGCGTCATTTGCAGCACCGGGTCCCAGTACCAGCCTTCGCTCGCGCCCTGCAAACCGGCCAGTGTGCTGTAGCTGGTGAGCGTGGTGCCATTGCGCGTGACGCTGCTCGGCTGGGTGGCGACGACCTGAAGCGTGCTGGTGGTCGTCAGAATTGGCACGCTGATCGTCACCTGATGCGTGCCCCACGCCTCGGTCGACTGGATTGTGCGCGTGGTGCTTGCGGCGTCGTCGTACCAGCCATACGAGGTCGTGCCCTCGGGGAAGATGCGGAAGGCCAGGTTGGTGTAGCTCGACACCGAGTTGCTGATGTTGCCGCCCAGCGCGTAGCTTGCATTCAGGTTCAGCGGGATGATCGCGCCCGGCCGCACATACACCGGAATAGTGTCCGTGCCCGCGTTATACGTCTTGGTGCCCGTGCCGGTGAAGCGGCCGTTGTACCACAGGTCGTACCACTCGCCGGCCGGGATGTACACGTCCTTGCTCGTCGCGCCCTGCGTGGTGATCGGCGCGACCAGCAGCTGATCGCCAAACATGTACTGCATGTCCTGCGCGCCAGCGGTCGTGTCGGTCGGGAAATCCACGCTCATGGCGCGCATCATTGGCACGCCGGTGTCGGCGCTGCGCTTGGCCTCCGTGTAGATGTAGGGCAGCAGGTTCATGCGCACATTCGCGAACTTGCGGAAGGTCGAGATCACGCTGGTGTCGCCGGTGCGCGATTGCACATTCCACGGCGTGCGCGCTTCCGATGGGCTGGGGTTCGATTTTTCGGAGTGGAACTGCATCACTGGCGCGAATGTGGCCATTGCGGTGCTGCGCAGGTACAGCTCCGAGCTGGGGAAGGTGCCGGTAAAGCCGGCCAGGTCCCATGCCCAGTATGGCACGCCCGACTGCCCTGCGCTGATGCCGGCGCGCACGGCGTCCTGAAATCCCGCGAACGACGAGGTTTGGTCGCCGGCCCAGAAAATGCCGCGTGTCTGCGCGCCAGCGGTGCCGGCCCGCCCAAACACCACCGCGTTGTTCGGCTTCTTGCCCTGGAGGTAGCTGTTGTAGGCGCTGGTATAGCTGTTCGGGTAGGCGTTGTGCATCTCGTCGCCCTTGCGCCCGTCGGCAAAGGTCAGGCTGCGCCCAAAAATCGCCTCGCTGCCGTCGGTCTTGAAGCCGTCGATGCCAACATCATCCATCAGGTAGTCGCGCTTGCTCATCCACCAGGTGGTCGCGGCGCTGCTGGTGAAATCGGGCACGGTGCTGTCGCCAAACCACTGCCCGGTCGGGATGCGATACACGCCGCCGCTGCCGTTGCCCACCACATAGCCCTGCGCCGCCGCATAATCGCGGTCGTTGATATGCTGCTGCGGCGCGGTCGATGGGTTGGTGTCGAAGTTCTGCTTGAACACCGGGATCTGCCACAGAATCATTTTGTAGCCGCGGCTGTGCGCGTCGGTGACCATGGCCTTGGGGTCGCTCCACTCGCCGCCAGCGGGGAAGGTGAAGTCGGTGTAGGCGAACTTCTGGCTGCCCGCCTTGGGCGTGTAGGTCGCGCCATGCCAGATGTAGAAGGTCGCCTCGTCGGCCCACTGCTCCAGCACCAGAACCGTCGCCGGGATGCTGTTGCTGGTGGCGTTGTTCATTTCGGCCGTTACTTCGGTCTGCGTGTTCCACTCGTTTGCGGACATCCACAGGCCAAAGGCCCATTTCGGCGGGAGCTGCGGACGTCCTGACACGCTGGTGTAGCGGTCGAGGATGTTTTTGGGCGTGCCGCTGAAGAAGTAATAGTCCATGGTCGAGTTCAGCGCGCCATTCGTGTTGACGGTGAAGCCCGCCATGTCCGACAGGTAGGTGCCAACGTTAAAGATCGAATATTGCGTGCTGGGCACATAGATGCCATAGCCAGCCGAGTTCATGAAGAAAGGCACCGACAGGTAGGTGCGGTGCGTGCTGCCCTGGTTCTGGTACTGGTTGTAGACGTAGTTATGCACGTCTTTGCCGCGCTGGTCGATGTAGTCGTAGCGCTCGCCAAAGCCGCTGAAACGCTCGCCGCTCGGCGTCAGGTAGTGATCTTCGATGCGCGTGATTGTGCTGCTGCCGTCGCTGGCCCAGCCCAGGTTGCGGAACGTGCTCGGGTTGTATTGCTGCGTGATCAGCGTGGTGCCATCGCCTTTGTAGACGGCCAGGCGATAGGGCGTTTTCTGAATTTTCAGCACCAGGCTGGATGTTGAAATCGTGAGCGTCGAGGCCGTGCTGCTGACCGTGTAGCTCGTCAGGCCGCTGATGCTCAGTCCGCTGCCGCTTGGCGCAAGCTGCATGCGGAAGCTGTCGAGCGTGGGGAAGGCGAAGCGAATCTTGGGCGTGAAGCTGCCGGCGCTGTCGCCAGTCGTCACGTCAACCGAGGTGGTGTTGTTGGTGTAGGTTGAGACGTTGGTGACCGTGCTCCACGAGGTGACTTTGAAGGTGAACGGCCCGGTCGAAACCTGGCTTGTGCCGTTGACATCGGCGCGCACGGTGTACTGGATGTTGTCGCCACGGGCAAAGGTGCCCATGTTGATCTTCCAGTAGCTGTTGTTGCCGCTGTTGTACTGCCACGCCGCGCCGATTGGCGTCTGCGCGACGCCGTTCTTGGTCCATGTGATCCAGACGGTCTGGCCCGATTCAATCGGCCAGGTGGTTGCGTTCAAAAATACCGTATCGCCGGCCATGGGGTCGCGTGGGGAACGTTCGGTTGCTTCGGTCGAGTAGAGGTCGTCGTTGCCGAAGGGGTTATGGTAGACACCGCTGATCGCCAGCGCCGCCGGCACATTCCAAAATCCTGCAAACAGCAGCATCAAACACACAAGCCCAGCCAGCCGACTTGAACGCCGTCGCATTGAAACCTCCTTGTCTTCAATTGTTGGTGTGTGTGGACGAACGCGGCGGTGCCTGCGTGATCGTTGGGCAACGACCGGGCGCAGATGCGCGTGCTGGGATGGGGAATGGCGATTGGTGCTGCAACCAATCGCCATTGTGGAAACGTGGTGTTAGTCGATCGTTGCGCCAGCGCGCACAAACACGGGAATGCGATCCCACGGCGCGTCGACCTCGATCCACTGGCCGCCAGAGTAGATGGTGTCGCCCCAGAAGTCGCGCCATTCGCCAGCGGGCAGGTACAGCCGCCGCGTGGCCGCGCCTTCTTCAACCACAGGCGCCACCAGCAGGTCGCGGCCGAGGCAGAACTGGTCGTCGATCCGCCACACGACCGCATCATCGGGGCTGTCGAGCAAGAGCGGGCGCATGAGTGGTTCGCCCGAGCCCGCGCTCCACGCGGCTTCGCGGCTAAGGTAGGGCACGAGGCGCATGCGCAGCTTGGCGAAGTGGCGGTACAGCGCGATCACGCGCTCGTCGCCGGTGTGCGCCTGAATGTTCCAGGGCGTGCGGTCTTTCGAGGGCGCGCCGGGGGGCGTGTACTCGCTGTGGTACTGCATGATCGGGCAGAACGCCGCCATTGCGGTGGCGCGCAGGTACAGCTCGGCGCTCGGCAGTGCTTCGCTGAAGCCGGCTATATCCCAGCCCCAGAAGATCACGCCGCTCATCGCCGCGCTCAGCCCGGCCACAATCGAGCGGCGGTAGGCTTCCCAGGTTGAGTTTTCGTCGCCGGCCCAGTGCGCGGGGAACGCGCCCACGCCAGTGAAGCCCGCGCGACTGAAGGTGATGCCGCCGCGCCGTTCGCGTGCGAAGCGGTGGTACGCGCCAATGTACTGGTTCGGGTAGGCGTTGATCAGCTCGTCGCCTTCAAGTCCGTTGGCCGCCACAATATCGCGGCCCTGCAAATGTTCGCCGCCGTCGGTCTTGAATCCGTCGATGCCGATGTCGTCGAGCAGGTAGGCGCGCTTGTCGAGCCACCAGCGGCTCGCGGCCGGGCTGGAGAAATCGGGGATCAGCGCGCCGTTGAACCAGAAGGCCGGGTTGCGGTAGGGCCGGCCGTCGGTGTGGCGCACCACAAAGCCGTTTTCGAGCGCGTGCTGGGTGTCGGCGTCGTGCTGGGCGTGCGCCTCGTCGATGCGCTTGATCGCCGGGATCTGCCAGAGCAGCAGCCGAATGCCCGCATCGTGCAGGCGGTCGGTCATGCCCTTGGGATCGGGCCAGGGGCCGTCGGCGGGAAAGGTGAAATCGGCCAGGCGCGGGCGGTCGCCGCCGGCGCGGGCACTGTACTGCGCGCCGTTCCAGATGTAGAAGGTCGTTTCGTCGCTCCACGCCTCGATCACCAGCGCGGTTGCGGGCACGTCGTGCTCGTGCGTCAGCGCCACCTCGCGCTCGACCCGCGCCTGCGTGTTCCATTCATTGCTGCTCATCCACGGGCCGAACGCCCAGTCGGGCAGGGTTTCGGGCCGGCCCGTCAGCGCGGTGAAGGTGTGCAGCAGGTCGAGCGGCGCGCCGGCCAGCAGATCAAACGTGACTTTGCCCTGCCCGTTGGCCTGCGCCACGCAGCGCCAGCGGTCGTCGATGGTGCGCCCAAGGTCGTAGGTGACGTAGGGGCTGCCTTCGACCAGGCAGCCATAGCCCTGGCTGGAGCAGAAGAACGGGATGGGCAGGTAGGTGCGGTTGCCCTGGTTTTTGTACTGCTCCCACACGGCCACGTCGGGTGCGCGCCCGCGCTGGTCGAGCGCGTCGAAGCGCTCGCCAAAGCCCACCAGCGCCTCGCCATCGGCCAGCGCGCCAACCAGCTCAACCGAAACCAGCGCGCCGTCGGCGTCTTCGGTCCAGCGCAGCGCCAGCGGCACGCGCCCCGCCGCTGTTCCCAGTGTGCAGCGCCCGCTGGCCGGGTCGACAGTAAAGGTGGCACCCGAGCCGCGCAGGGTGATCTGCGGCGCGCGCGTGGGCGCATCGCTGGCAACGGCGCGGCTGCCAACCGTGATCTGCAGCGCCTGCTGATCGTGGATCAGCGCCAGCAGCAGCGTTGGGCCGGGCCTGCCATCGTCGGCGCGGGTTGCCAGCGTCCAGCCGTGGGCGTGCTGCGTGGCCGCGCTGATGCCGGCCAAACGGCGCATGCGGCCCACGCCAAAGCGGTAGCGCCCGGTTTCGGCGCGCTGATCGCCGCCGCTGGCAGCCAACCAGTATTCCACGGTGTCGCCGGCCTCAAGCACACCAAGTTCGCACAGCCAGCGGTCGGCGTCGGGGTTTTGCGCCACTGGCCGGCCCTGAATCGGCGTTTGCGGGCGGCCATTGCGCATCCAGAACAAACGCACATCATTCGCGACCAGGCCCGGCTGGGTCAGGAAGCCAATGCCAACCATGTCGCCGCCGATCGGGTCGCGTGGCACGCGCTCGTCGGGCCCGGCGAAGTAGGGCGCGTCGGTGCCGGTGGGGTTGTGCACAAAAGTCAGGCGCTCGCTCATATGCTGATCCGTTCCTGGGTGTTTGTGGAAGCCAATGCAGTGTTCAAAACAAGATACATTGCGTGCGACCAGAGCAGCGGCGAGGCGATTGGCCCCCAGCGCTCAAGCCAGCCCGCGTAATACTCGGGGGCAAGCAAATTGTGGCTGACCTGCTCGGGCATTGCGCCATCGGCGCTGGCCTGCGCCGCGACCCAATCGCGCAGCGCGGCGGCGCGGCTGGTGTTGCCGGTTTCGGCGTAGTGCCAGCCCAGCCAGGCGGCCAGCAGCAGCCATTCGCCGCCGCCATAGTACGTATCTTCGCGGTAGCGGTACACGCCGCCCTGGAGCAGGTCGGCTTCGATTTTGGCGATTGTGGCAGCGATGCGCGGGTCGTCGGCGGGGAGCAGACGGTAGGGTGTTGCCGCGCCAAGCAGGTTAGCATCGACCGCCGCGTTGCCAATGAACTTGATCAGGTGGCCGTCTTCGACACAATTGCTCAGCACAAAGGCATGAATTTCTGCGGCCAGCCCCGAAACATTGAGCGAAGGATCATACTCGCCAATTGCGTGGAGCCCGCCATAGAGTGCGGCCAGCGTGGCGGTGTGCACCTTGTCGCCGAACTCTTCCCAGCAGTCGTAGCAGGGCGTTTGCCAGAAGGCGGCCAGGTAGCGCGCAAGCAGTTCGATCTGCGGGCGCACCTCGGCGTACAGCGCAGTATCGCCAGTGCGGCGCAGATGGTCGTCCAGTGCCCACAGCCAGGTACCATAGCCGTCGAGCTGAAAATTGGTCCAGTCGGCACTGCTTTCCATGCCGTCGAGCGTGAAGCGCGTGTGCATCTGCTGCTCGAGCGTTATGGTCTCGCCGCGTCCGTGCTGCGCAATCAGCGCTTCGATTTTCGGCGTGTAGCGCGCCAGCACGCCAGCCGCCCAGCGATGAAAGCGTGCCGCGCTCGCGTGCTGCCCGACGCGATCCATTGCGTGGGCAATAAAGCTGCCGTCGCGGAACCACGAGTAGGCATAGGTGGGGAAGTTTGGCGAGGCGATGTATGCGCCGCTCGGTGCCTGGTGGGCAAGAATGAGATCAATACTGTGTTGGAAAAGATTTTGCATATTTTTGCCTGTAGCGGCGCGATGTATCGCGCCGCTACAGGATGTACACATTTCTACTTAATCAACGCTTCGATCTGGGTTTTCGCCTGGTCGAGCGCGTCCTGCGGCGTGATCGAACCCGCCTTGGCCTGGTCGAGCAGTTTGCCGATCGTGTCCTGCAGCTCGCTCTGCTTGTCGGTCACGGGCGGGGTCACCGCGCTTGCCAGTGCGTCGAAGACCACCTGGCGCGTTTCCGGCGGGGTCTGCTTCAGGTACTCGTCGAACAGCGCCTTGTTGTTGAGCGCGGGCAGTTCCCAGCTCGCGGCGACGCGGATTTTGGCCGCTGCATCGCTGCCGGTAAAGAACTGCGCCCACTTCCACGCGGCTTCCTGATTCTTGCTCGATGCCGAGATCGCCACCGAGTTGGCGAAGAAGGCGTGTGCCTTCTGGGTGTTGCCCGGCTCCAGCGCGATGTCCCACTTGAACGGCGCGTCTTTGAAGGCCGAGAACATCCAGATGCCGGTGCGCAGCATGGCGATCTTGCCCTGCTTGAACAGGTCGCCGTCGGAAACGCCAGCCATGTCGGCGTCGGTCGGGGTGACTTTGTACTTGTTGATTTTGTCGACCATCCACGTCAGCGAGTCGACACAGCCTTTTTCGTTGATCGTCACGCTCTTGCCATCGGCGCCGAACACGCCACAGCCACTCTGCGCGGCCGTCTTGTAGAACTCGAAGAACTGGATCGGCGCGTAGTCGCCCCACACGCCCTTGTCGGCGCTGGTCAGCTTCTGCGCGGCCTCAAGCTCTTCCTTCCAGGTCCAGTCGGCGGTCGGGTAGCCCACGCCAGCGGCGTCGAACAGGTCTTTGTTGTAGAACAGCACAACGTCCGAGAAGCTCTGCGGCAGGCCATACTGCTTGCCATCGCGGCTGAACGCCTGGTAGGCCTTCGGGTAGAACTTGTCGGCGAAGCCGGATTCGGCAGCGGCCATCGCGGTCATGTCGGCCAGCACGCCCTTGCTGGCGTAGCTTACGAAGTTCTCGTAGTTCAGCTCGAACACGTCGGGCGCAGTGCCGCCCGCCACCAGCGTTTGCAGCTTGGTGAAGTAGTCGGCATAGGGCGCGGTTTCAACTTTGACGTCGATGCCGGGGTTTTCGGCCTTGAATGCGGCAATCATCGCATCCAGGTCTTTCAGGTGGTCGGGCGCGGCCGAGAAGGTGAAATAGGTGATCGTGGTGGCATCTGCGGCGGGCGCGGCGGTTGGTGCTTCGGCAGCGGTTGGTGCTTCGGCAGCGGGCGCGGCAGTTGGTGCTTCGGCGGCGGGCGCGGCGGTCGGCGCTTCGGCGGCGGGTGCAGCGGTCGGGGCTGCGGCTGGCGTGCCACCACAGGCGGCCAGAATCAGCGACAGCATCAGCATCGCAAACAGCGACAGGGCGGACAAACGAGAACGCATCATGATCCTCCTTAAGACAGCGGCGTCACAATAACGAAAACGGGAAATAGCGAGAAACGCGCGGGCCAGGCACAACGGCCACTCCTCCTTATTTCAACCCGCTCAGCGCCACGCCGCGTACAAACGCGCGTTGGGCCAGAAGATAGACCACAATAATCGGCACAACCGAGATGACGGCGCCAGCCATGACCATGCTCCATTCGGTGGTGTAGCGGCCATGCAGCATCGCCAAACCAACCGGCAGGGTCATCAAACGCTCGTCACGGGTAATAAACAGGGGCCATAAGAAGCTGTTCCAGGTGCCCATCACGGCAAACACGGTTAGGGTCGCCAGCGATGTGCTGATCATCGGCAGCGCAACATGGCGAAACACCGTCCAGTGGTTGCCGCCGTCGAGAAATGCCGCTTCTTCATATTCACGCGGCACGCCCAGCATCGCCTGGCGCAGCAGAAAGGTGCCAAACGCGCTCACCAGACCCGGCGCAATCAACCCCTGGTAGGTATCGACCCAGCCGAGGCGCTGCATCAGAATGAACAGCGGCGTGATCGTAACCTGCGACGGCACCATCAGCGTCGCGAGGTAGAGCAGAAACAGGGCATCGCGCCCGCGCCACTGCATGCGTGCAAACGCATACGCCGAGAGCGCGCTGGTCACAAGCTGGCCGAGCACAGCCACGGCGGTGACGATCACGCTGTTCATGAGCATGCGCGCGATTGGCACGGTTTCGGCCACGCGCTGGTAGCTTTCCAGCGTTGGCTGGCGCGGAATGATCTGCGGCGGCATGCTGAGCGTCGCGCCAATTGGTTTGAGCGAGGTCGAGAGCATCCACAGAAACGGCACGATCATAAACAAGCCGCCCAGGCACAGCACAAGGTAGCGCAGGGCCGTGAGCAGGAAATTGCGCGTTTGTGGCTTCGTGGCAGTGTGCGTGAGCGCCAGCGGCTGAGAAAGACTACGCATCGACGGCTCCTTTGCGCTGCCAGCGGAACTGCACCAGCGTCACAGCAAACACAATCGCAAACAGCACCCACGACATTGCCGAGGCATAGCCCATTTTCCCGTAGCTGAAGGCGTTTTTCACCACCTGCTCCACCAGCACGGTCGTTGCGCCGGCCGGGCCGCCTTCGGTCATCACCCAGACCTGATCGAAAACCTGGAAGGAATTGATCAGCGAAATGATCGTGACGAAAAACGTGGTTGGGGCCAGCAGCGGCACGGTGATCGCGGTGAACTGGCGGAAGCGGCTGGCGCCGTCGAGCGCGGCGGCTTCGTAATAATCTTTGGGGATTGCCTGCAAGCCCGCCAGGAACAGCACCATCACAAAGCCCAGGTCTTTCCAGACACTGGTGAGAATAATCGCCGGCATGGCCCATTTGGGGTCGAACAGCCAGCCGGGGCCAGCGATGCCAAGCAGGCTCAGCCCATAGTTGATCAGGCCAAACTTCGGGTTGAACAGCCAGCTCCACAGCAATGCCACCGCCACCCACGACGACACCACCGGCAGGAAAAACGCCGTGCGAATGAATGCAATGCCGCGCAGCGGCGCATTCAGCGCCAGCGCAATGCCCAGCGACAGCACAATCACGAGCGGCAGGTAGCCGGCAATAAAGCCAATCGTATGGCGCAGCGCGCTCCAGAAAACCGGGTCGTTGCTCAGGCGCACAAAATTATCCAGGCCCACGAACTTGGGTGGCGTCAGCAAATCCCACTGGAACAGCGTCAGCACCAGCGACGCAAGCAGCGGCGCAATGGTGAACACCAGCAAGCCGATCAGGCCGGGCAGCAGAAACAAGCCGAGCCAGCCTATCTGCGAAAACCGTCGCGCTCCGACCATAACATCTCTCCGAACGTTTGATATATTACTTCACTAACAAAAGGAAGATTGTGACCAAAAAAATTAGTTTGCCGGACGTACCGCAAACGACGGGCGCTCTTCTTCGCCCCGGCGCAGCGCTGGCTGAAACAGCTCGCTTAGCACCAGGCTGGCCGCGCCGCGTGCCCAGGCTTCGTCGCCCCAGGGCTCGATTGCCAGCTTCAAATCGGCATACATGCCGTTGAAGCATTCATCGCGCAGGGCCGCCTGCAGCGGCTCGATGATTAAATCGCCCGCGCGCGTTCCCTCGCCCCCGATGATCAGCAGGGAAGGATTGAAAATATTGACCAGGTTGGCCGCCGCCATGCCAAGCGTGCGGCCGGCAGCGGTGAAAATCGACTGCACCACCGCGTCGCCGTGCTTGGCAAGCGCCACTGCCTCGGTGATGGTGACTGGACGGCCGGCAGCCGTGCTCACGCGCTGCGACACCACCGGGTCGCTCACCATCGCTTCAAGGCAGCCGCGTTTGCCGCATTCGCAGAGTGGCCCATCCGGCACCACCGTGATATGGCCGAACTCGCCCGCGCCGCCTTTTGCGCCGCGATACAATCGCCCATCGAGCACCATGCCCAGGCCAACGCCGCGGCCAATGCTCACCACCAGAAAATCTTTCACGCCCCGCCCGGCGCCAAACCACTGCTCGGCAGCCGTCAGCGCGTTCACGTCGTTGTCGATCACCACCGGGACATGCAGCTTGTCTTCGAGGAGCTGCGCAAACGGCAGATCGTGCCAGCCAAAATAGGTCGCGTAGTGCACCAGCGCGCGCTGCCGGTCGATCACGCCCGCAATGCCGATGCCGACGCCCAGCAGTGATCGCTCGCCGGTCATGGCGCACAGGTCTTCCACAACGTTGCTGATCGCGGCGACCGCTTCGGCCGGCAATCGGCCAACCAGCGGCACAGAATGGCGTGCTACCACCGTCGCATCAAGATTGGTCATTGCGCCAATCACCATGTCTTCAGTGAGCTTGACGCCCACGACATAGCCGGCGTGATGGTTGAGCGACAGCAGCACCGGCCGCCGCCCGCCGGTTGAAATGCCCGGCTCGCGCTCGTAGATCAGCCCAGACTCAAGCAATTCGGCGGTGATGCCGGAAATTGTTGGCAGGCTTAATTTGGACAGTGCAGCAATGTCGGTACGCGAGATCGCGCCATGCGTGCGAATGGCGTTCAGCACAAGCGCCTGGTTGATCTCACGAATCAACTGTTTGCTGCCGGCTCGGATAGGCAACATGGTCCGCTCACAAGTATCTTAGGTCAGTGAAGTAAGTTGGATTATAGAGGCAGGTGTTATTTCTGTCAAGCGCCGCGTTCCAGCACGCCTCGCCGGGCAGCCTATGGTATTATTGCCGGGCGAAACGGGCCGCCGCGCCGGCCTGCTCTGTGAGTTTGGAGGGGCACGATGCCATCAATCGATACGCTGCTGCGGCCCGATATTGCCGCGCTGGAAGCATACACGCCGGTTGCGCCAATCGAAGTGCTGGCCACGCAGCTTGGCCTGCCAGTCGAGCAGATTCTCAAGCTCGACGCCAACGAAAGCCCGTATGGCCCATCGCCACGCGCCGCCGCCGCGATCGACGCGCTGGGCGGCGGGCAGCCCTCGCCCGCGGCGCTGCAATTCCTCGAGCCGCTCGCGCTGGCGATCTACCCCGACCCGACGCACGCCTTTCTGCGCGAGCAGCTGAGCGTCTACACCGGCCAGCCAGCCAGCCGCATCCTGTGCTCGTCGGGCTCGGGCGAGCTGATCGACCTGCTGATGCGCGCATTCATCCAGCCCGGCGACGTGATCATCGACTGCCCGCCAACCTTTGGCATGTACTCCTTCGATGGCGGGCTGCACGCCGCGCGAATCGTGAATGTCGCGCGCGACGCCGATTTCAACCTCGACGCCGAAGCCGTGGCCGAGGCAGTGCTGGCGCACAAGGCCAAGCTGCTGTTCCTGACCGTGCCAAACAACCCGACCGGCAACCCAATGCCGCGCGCCGACATCGAGCGCCTGCTGGAGCTGCCAACCATGGTGGTGGTGGACGAGGCCTATGTTGAGTTTGCCGGCGCGACCGTGGCCGATCTGGTGGGCCAGTACCCGAATCTGGCCGTGCTGCGCACCTTCAGCAAATGGGCCGGGCTGGCCGGCCTGCGCATTGGCTATGGCATGTTCCACGAAGACCTGATTCAGCACCTGTGGAAAATCAAGCAGCCCTACAACATCAACGTGGCTGCGCAGGCCGCCGCGCTGGCCTCGCTTGCGGATGTTGACTACCTGATGGACAAGGTGCGCGAGACCGTGAGCGAGCGCGAGCGCGTGTATGCGCGCATCGGCGCGATGCCGGGGCTGCACGCCTACCCGAGCCAGGCGAACTTCCTGCTCGTGCGCGTGCTGAATCATAGTGCCGTGCAGCTCAAGAACGACCTATACGGGCGCGGCATTCTGGTGCGCTATTTCAACAAGCCCGGCCTGGACGACTGCATTCGCGTAAGCATGGGCACGCCCGCCCAGAACGACGTGTTGCTCGCCGCGCTTGAGGAATTGCTGCTATCTGCACGCGTATAAAATGAACCGCAAAGAGCGCAAAGAGCGCGAAGTTTTGAGGGTGGAGGTTGGAAGGTTGCGGGTTAGCAGGTTAGAAAGTTGCAAGTTAGAAGGCTGTGGGTTGTTGGCCCAATCCCAAAACCCCAGACCCTAAACCCTCATGGGTTGCGTATTAGAAGGCTGCCGCCGAGGCGTATCGCAGACGCCTGCTGGCAGGTTTCACTGCCGACTGCCGCCTGCATACTGCCAACTGCCCGCTGCCAACTGCCCACTGCCAACTGCATACTGCCAACTGCATACTAACTTCTGAAGGAGTTCCTATGGCATCCGAATCGCTGAGCGAGCTGCGCGACTTTGCCGCCGAGATGGCCTGGCAGGCCGGCAAGCTGACGCTGCGCTATTTCCAGACCGATATTGCGGTTGAGTCGAAATCGGACGACTCGCCGGTGACCGTGGCCGACCGCCAGGCCGAGCGCCTGATGCGCGAGATGATCGAGGCGCGCTACCCGGGGCATAGCATCCTGGGCGAAGAAGAAGGCGAAACCCGGCCCGGCGCGAGCTTCCGCTGGGTTCTCGACCCGATTGATGGCACCAAGACCTTTGTGCGTGGCGTGCCGTTTTATGCCGTGCTGGTGGGCCTGGAGCGCGATGGCGAACCGGTGGTGGGCGCGATCAACATCCCCGCCACGGGCGAACTGCTTCATGCCGCGCAGGGCCAGGGCTGCAGCTACAATGGCCGCCGGGCGCGCGTTTCGCCTGTGGCGACGCTGCGCGACTCGCTGCTGGTATGCACCGACGTGGCCAGCATGCCCCGCCACGGGCGCGGCGCGGCCTACAGTCGCATGGCTGCTGCTACCAAACTGCAGCGCACCTGGGGCGACGCCTACGGCTACGTGCTGGTGGCCACCGGCCGCGCCGAGGTGATGATCGACGCGATTGTGAACCCGTGGGATGCTGCCGCGCTTCTGCCGGTAGTGGCCGAGGCTGGCGGCACGCTGACCGACTGGAAAGGCACCGCTACGGTGCACGGCGGCGACGCAATCGGCACGAATGGGCTGGTGCTCGACGAACTGCTGGCGCTGGTGGGCGAGCGCGAAGCAGCGACGCAAGCATGATCAAGAGCAGTTTGCAGCCGGCAGGATGCAGAAGGCATTTTGCGCGCCAGGATGCGTTTCTTGCTTGTTTTGCAAATGGCTGGAGAACAGAAAGCAATGCCCGATTTCGGCCAGCACTTCTACCAGCCGGTGAGCGCCGCGTGGCGCGGCGTGCAGATTGGCGCACTTGCGCTCGGCGCGGGCGATGCGCTGGAAAATGTGCCGGTCGCTGAGGTGGTGCGTGGCCGCGATCTGCGCGCCGCGCTGGCCGATTACCTCCGGGCAAGCGGCAGTGGCTACCAGCCGCCGCTGGCGGCATTGGTCTACTTTATTACCGGCGAGCCGGCCGCGCTGCATGGTTGTTTTCCGCTGCTCAATGCGCTCGGCGCCAGTGAGCGCGATGATTTTTATGCGCTGGCGGGCGCGATTGCCGCGCACCCGAACTTCGATCTGCGGCTCCATGCCGAGCGCGGGCAAAACCGCACCACAAGCATGCCACGCGATGCGCGCTGGATCGTGGCCGGGCAGGTGGCCGAGGTGTTTTTCCGGCGGCGCGACCTGCTGGCGCGCTTGTTTGCCACGCCGCGCCCGTTCTGGCTCTATACTTCGCCACGCGCTTTTGCCGAGGGCGGTGGCGTGGCGGGCGGCTGCTACAACGCCGACACTGGCGCGGTGCAGCTGCTGCTGGCGCGCATCTACGAGGGTTTTCGCGCGCCCGCGCCGGGCGTCTCGCCGCTGCTGCACGAGTTTGGCCACATGCTCGATCACTTCGACGTGGCGCGTGGCGAGCGCGGGCGCAGCAGCGGCCTGCTGCCGGGCCTGCGCCCCGCCGATGGCGCGCCCTACACCCCGGCGGCGCGGGCGGCCTTTGCCGAAGGCAAGCGGCTGGAGCTGGCGCGCTACGAACGGCGCTGCGCAGGCGCGACCGGCCCAGAGGAATTGCCGATCGGCCACCCCTACGTCTTTCAGAACGACACGGAATTCATTGCTGGCTACCTGGAGCTGTTTTTCCGCTGCCCAAACGGCTTCGCCGCGATGAACCCGGCCTTGTTTGGCGGTTTCGCGGCCCTGTTCGGCTACGACCCGCGCGCAGGCTGGGCCGCCGATTTTCCATTCTACCTGGACGAAAACCGGCGCTACTACACCAGCGGCGCGCAGCCGCCCCGCGCGGGCATAACGGTGCCATCGGCGGTGTGAGCGTGTGGGTGGGAAGGCGGGCGCGCCATGCGCCCGGTGGCAGAGGGGCTAATCTTCCAGCGGGTCGAGCGCGGCATTCCAGGCCTTCATGCGCTCGGCGTCTCCGCCGGCGTCGGGGTGGTGCAGGCGCGCCATAGCCTTGCGAATCGCGCTGACCTCGGCCGGGGTGAGCTCCAGCGTGATGCCGCCCAGACTGGCCTGCGGGTGCGCGCTTTCCACCCGCGATTTCCACTGGTCGCGCTCGTGCTCCAGCACCGCATTTTCCCGCGTGATCTCCATCAGGTTCGCCACGGTTTTGTTGTACGCACGCGAAACCTCGGCGCAGCGCGACTGCTCCTTGCTGATCTGGCGCAGCAGCTTGTGAATCGTCTCGTGGGCAGCGTGCAGCTGTTCCTGAATGAGCTCCGCGTCGTCGGGGATGGGTGGCGGGCGGTACGCTCGGCCTGGCGATCTCATGCGATAGTCACTCCTTGGCGGCACAGCGTGCGCGCCGGCAATCTGGCGTTTCCGCCAGTCGAGCATTATAGCGCGTGGGCGGAGCGTGTGTGCGGGTTGCCGGTATGAATATACCGTGCGCGGCGGCTGGAATGGCGCGCCAACAGCACAGCGCGCCGCCCGATTTCGGGCAGCCGGCAGGCACGGAAAAAAGAGATGCGTGGCGATAGAATAGCGCAGCACAACGGCAAAAACATCAGCCGATTGGGGGTTTTCTTTTGCGCCCGGATGTGCTATACTAATGTCATTCAAACGAGCCCCGCCACACTGGCCGGGGCGTTTTTTATGCCACGCGCCATGCTTCCCGAAGCGACTTTGCCGCTGCTTGCGGCGGCCTTTCCCAGCCAGGAAATCGAGCTGCTTGCCCCAACAGCGGGCGGCTTTTCGCACCCAAGCGCCTTTCTGGCGATTGGCGGGCGGCGCTGCGTTGCCAAAGCCGCCGAGGCCGCGCCCAAGCGTGCCGGCCTGCGCTACGAGGCGGCGGTGCTGGGCGCGCTGGCTGGGCATGGCGTGGCGGCCCCAGCGCTCGTGGCGCTGTGCGAAAATGCGGAATGGACGGTGGAGGTGCTGGTGGCGCTGCCGGGTGAGCCGGGCATTGCGTGCTATGGGCGCGCGCGCGCCGAGCAGGATTCCGCTTTGGCGGCGCTGGCTGGCTTGCTGGCAGCCACGCACGCCGCGCCGCTTGCGCCATTGGCGGGCGCGCGCCTCCCCGAGCGCGCCGCCGAATTGCTCGCCCAGCTGCCTGCGCTCGATCTCGATGCTGTGGTGCGGGGCGCGCTCGCCAGCGCGCTGGCGCAGCCGATCTGGCGGGCAGAATCGGCCAATCTTGTGCACGGCGATGCCGGTTTGCACAATTTGCTGTGGCACCCGGCCACGCCAGCGCTGCTCGATTGGGAGCTGGCCGCGTGGGGCACGCCGCTGCTCGATCTGGCGTGGGTGTGGTGGACATTGTGCTGGCGCGACGTGCCGGCGGCGCGCTGGCATGGCTTTCTGGCGGCGTACCGCGCGGCTGGTGGTGTGCGGCTGTCGGCTCGGGGCGAAGAAATGCAGGCGCTGGCGCTTGGGCAGATCGCCGGCTTGCTTGTGCGCAGCCAGGGCCAGCCCGCCGCCCTTGCCGAGTGGCAGCGCCGCGCCGCGTGGTCGCTCGCGCTCACGTTCCCCGAGATTTAAGGGGAAATCCACAGATGACGCAGATTTCACAGATTATCAACCTCATATCTGCGTCATCTGCGGATAGGTGCCGCTTCTCGTTCCAATTCTGAAGAAAACGGTTCTTCGTGCCTTTGTGCTTGAGGCACCAGGAGATTCAAAATCTTCGTGCCTTCGTGGTGAAAAAGGAGTGGTTCTTGGTGGCTTCGTGCTTGAGTACTCTGGAAAGAAAGTTCTTTCATACAATTGACTACCATACAGAACACATGTTCAAAAAGCTGATACGCGCCACTTCTGGTATGCTTGTCCTTGCTGACGACCGTTTCCAGTCAGGAGAAGCTCCCATGAGCGACACGTATCGGCGCTATCGTGCCATAAAAGACGGGATTATGCAATTCTATCACCCGCGTCCTCACGGCCATCGCGAAAAGCATCTCAACACCTTGGCTGCCTTGATCTGTGGCTTGGTCGGCGGTCGACACGCCCACCTCTCGCTTTGCGCCGATCACGCACCTACTGGCCGCATCAAGCAAGAAAGTCTGATTGAACGCTTTCGCCGCTGGCTCAAACACGAGCGCCACACCATCGACGGCTGGTTCTCTCCAGTTGCTCGGGAATTGCTCGCCACGCTGGCCAAACAGCCACTCCATCTGGTGATGGATGGCAGTGTGGTCGGACGCGGCTGCATTGCCCTGATGCTGAGTGTGGTCTATCACGGGCGCGCGTTGCCGCTCTGCTGGCTGGTGGTGCAAGGGAGCAAAGGCCATTTTCCTGAACACCTGCATTGTGAACTGCTCTCCCAAGTCAACGCACTCGTGCCTGATGATGCCACCGTGATCTTCTTGGGCGATGGCGAGTTTGATGGCATTGAACTGCAGGCGCAACTCCAGAGCTACGGCTGGCAGTATGTCTGCCGAACCGCCGCAAACATCCTGGTGACCTGCTATGGTGTGAGGTTTCACCTCAGCGCGCTTGAGCCAGCACCAGGCGAGTATCTGGCAGTCAGTCCCGCCGCAATGACGGCGAAACAGTATGGTCCGCTGAGCCTTCTGGCGCTCTGGGACGCGCAGGAGCAGGACGCACTGTATCTCGTCACAAACCTGGCAGATTTGGACGAGGCGGCACGGCTCTACAAAAAGCGAGCGCATATCGAGACCTTCTTTTCTGATCAGAAAAGTCGCGGGTTTCATATCGATAAAAGCCATCTCTCAGAACCAGCGCGGCTCAGTCGCTTCTTGATCGCCTCGTGCTTGGCATATATCTGGATGGTGTATTTGGGCGTGTGTGCGTTGCAAGACGGCTGGATGAAACTGCTGCATCGTGCGGATCGGTGTGATCTCAGTTTGTTTCGGCTGGGAGTGCGGCTGCTTGCTCGCTGTCTCAAGGAAGAGCGACCGATACCCGATGGGTTTCTGGTTCCCTCAGAGCTGCCTGTCACCCTCGTCCGCACATTTCACAAGCCTGCCGTCTAGCCCTGATTTTCTGTATGGTAGTGAATCATACAACGGGCAAGCTTCCAGGAAGCTCATCTGGTTATCAGGTTGAAGCAAAACTGGCTCGAGCTTCCTGGAAGCTGAGTACAGGGAAATTTATTTTCCAGAGTATTGAGGCACCAGGAGATTCAAAATCTTCGTGTCTTCGTGTCTTCGTGGTGAAAGAGGAACAGGCTACTCAATCTGCGCGCCAAACACCTGCCCGAACGCCGCGATCACACGCGCTTCAACTTCGGCGCGTGGCGGTGCCGCCCCCAGCACGCGCTCCAGCGAAGTCACGCCCCGGTCGGCAATGCCGCACGGAATGATCTGCTCGAAGAAGCGCAGATCGGTGTTCACATTCAGCGCGAAACCGTGCTGCGTGACACCGCTGGCGCTGAGCTTCACGCCAATCGCGCAGATTTTCGCGCCACCCACCCACACGCCCGTCAGCCCGGCGATGCGCTCGCCCGCAATGCCATAGCCCGCCAGCGCAACGATGATCGCTTCTTCCAGCATACGCAGGTAGCGCAGCACGTCGCCGCCGTAGCGCGAAAGCTTCAGGATCGGGTAGCCGACGATCTGGCCGGGGCCGTGGTAGGTAATATCGCCGCCGCGGTCGGCCTCGACCAGCGCGACGCCCTGCGCGGCCAGCGTTTCGTGCGATACCAGCAGTTGTTCGGGCTTGGGGCGGCTGCCAAAGGTGTAGGTGTGCGGGTGCTCCACCAGCATCAGCGTGTCGCCAATTGCGCCAGCCGAGCGCATGCGGCCCAGCTCACGCTGGCGCGCCCAGGCGGCGGCGTAGTCCATCTGGCCGGCATGGAGCACGGTCACGGTGCGGATTTCGGTTTCGGTGGGGCTTGTCATGCGGCTAGTATACCACGCGCGCTGGCCGGGCGGCGGTGAATTCAAACCTTTCCGATAACCACGAAGACACGAAGGCACGAAGAACGTGATAGATCTTCGTGCCTTCGTGTCTTCGTGGTAAATGCGCTCTTTTTATGCTTGTGCGGCCAGAACTTCGTCGGGCGCGTAAGGGTCGATCAGCGGCGTGTTGGTGGCGGGGTCGGGGTTGTAGCCGCGCTGCGTCAGCAGGGCCACCACGCGCCGGTTCTCCACCGAGGCCGTTTCGTTTGCCATCACGCTGGTCGCAATTGCCTGCTCCTCGGGCGAAAGATCGGCCATCTGCTCGGGCGTCATATCCTCGAAGACGGGCAGGCCGGCCAGCCGCTCGATCATCTGCCCATAGGCCGCGATCTGCTCAGGCGTCAGGAAGGTCGCCAGCATGTCGGCGTAGCGCGTGTAGCCCTCGCTCAGCTCTTCGTCGTGCACAGGCGCAAGCGTGTTCAGGTTCGCAATAAACGTATCCAATTCAAACCTCCTTGTCTGTTGCTGCTGCCCTGGTAAGCAGAAAGCGCGCCACGATGCCGGGCGGGCGCATGGTATACTGCGCCAGTTTTCACGTCAGTGGAGAAACCGATGCCCCGATCATTCGCTCGCCTGCGCGCCGCGCTGCCCGTGCTGCTGGTGCTGCTCGCCGCGTGTGGGCCAGGCGCCCAGCAGCCCAGCGCCGCGCACGCGCCCACCCCCGTTTCGCCTGCAACAGCTGCGCCAGCCGCCAGCGCCGCGCCCGAGCCAAGCGCAGCGCCAAGTGCCGCACCCGCGCCAACCGTCGCCGAAGCAACTACCACGCCGGCCGGCCCCACGCCCACGCTCGATCTGCCGACTCAGGCACCCACCATCACCGCCATCCCCGCCGTCGCGCCCTTCCCGCTCGCAGCCGGCTGGTGGGATGACGCGGTGTGCTACGAGATTTTCGTGCGCTCATTCTACGACAGCAGCGGCGACGGCATTGGTGACCTGAACGGCCTGATCCAGAAGCTCGACTATATCAACGATGGCAAGCCCGCCACGCAAAACGACCTGGGCGCAACCTGCCTGTGGCTCATGCCGATCATGCCCTCGAACACCTACCACGGCTACGCCGTGACCGACTACTACGATGTGAACCCGGAATTCGGCACCAAGGACGACTTCAAGCGGCTGATCGACGAGGCGCACAAGCGCGGCATTCGTGTGCTGATCGACATGGTGCTGAACCACACCTCCAGCGAGCACCCCTGGTTCAAGGAAGCGCTGACCGGGCCGGGTGCCCCGCATCGCGACTGGTACCTGTGGTCGCACGACGAGCCGCCCACGCAGGGCTGGCACAAATCGCCCGTGCGCGACGAATACTACTACAGCGCCTTCGACGGCGGCCTGCCCGACCTGAACTACCGTAACCCCGAGGTCACCGCCGAGGCCCAGAAGATCAGCGCCTTCTGGCTGAACGACATGGGCGCCGATGGCTTCCGCATGGACGCGGCCAAACACATGATCGAGAATGGCGCGGTGATTGCCGACACGCTCGAAACCAACGCCTGGCTGCGCGAGTACCGCACCTTTCTGGAAAAAACCGCGCCGGGTGCATTCACGATTGGCGAGAACTTCGGCGCCTCGTCGATTGGTCTGGCCGCCTACTACCCCGACCAGCTCGACATGTATTTCGAGTTCAATATCGGCCAGAAGCTGATTCAGGCGGTGAACCTGGGCGACGCCAGCCAGTACTCTGGCGCGGTGCGCGTGGCCACTGAAGACCTGCCGTTCCAGCGCTGGGCGCCCTTTCTGACCAACCACGACCAGAACCGCGCCATGAGCGTATTTGGCGACAAGCCCGACCGCGCCAGGCTTGCGGCGATTGCTTACCTGACGCTGCCGGGCCTGCCGTTTGTCTACTATGGCGAAGAAATTGGCATGACCGGCACCAAGCCCGACGAGCAAATTCGCACGCCCATGCAGTGGAGCGCCGAGCCGGGGGCGGGCTTCAGCAGCGCGGCGCCGTGGGAAGCGCCCCAGCCGAACTTCGTGGACACCAATGTCGCTGCGCAGGATGCCGACCCGGCCTCGCTGCTCAACCTGTATCGCCGCCTGATTCACCTGCAAACCACCGATCCGGCCTTTGGCCACGGCAGCTACACGCCGCTGAAAAGCGGCAACAATCGGGTTGCGGCCTTTCTGCGCCAGGATGGCGATTCGGCCGCGCTGGTGCTGCTGAACTTTGGCCGCCAGCCAATCGACGGCGTTGCGCTTGGCGTGGACAAGAGCGACCTTGCGCCGGGCAGCTACCAGCTTGCCACGCTGCTCGACGATGGCGCAACGGCCGCGCCGCTCACGGTGGGCGCGGGCGGCGCAATTGCCGGCTACCTTCCGCTGCCCACGCTGGCGGCGCGCACTGGCTATGTCTTCCGAATGGCGCGCTGATATGTCGAAACTGTCATCCGAATAGCGTGGCGCGAGTGGGTGGCGCAGGTGCTTCTGGGCCATTCTGATGCGATAGGTGGCGTGCCTGGCTGTGCGCGCCGCGCCATGCAAAATGAGTGGGCATTCATTGAATTCGCCCGGCCGGTAGGGTACACTACAAGGACATCCCGCCGCGCCGGGCGCTTGCGCTGGCCGAATTGCAGCTATTGACCGGCCGCGCCACGCTTGAAATGAGTGAAAAAGGAGAACTTTGTGCGACGATTGATTTTTGCGTGCTGTTTCATTGCCCTCTTTATTGCTGCCATGCCGCTGCCGGCTCAGGCCGCTCCCAAGGAAATCTGCTTCCAGCAAGTGCCCGATTGCGTCACCTTCCGTTTTGCCGAGTTCTGGACCGACAATGGCGGCCTGGCGGTGTTTGGCCTGCCGATTTCGCCTGACCACAACGAGAAAGTTGGCGACCAGAAGTATAAAGTGCAGTACTTCGAGCGGGCGCGTTTCGAGTACCACAAGGGTGACGCCCGCCCCTACGATGTGCTGCTGGGCCGCATTGGCGTGGCGGCGCTTGAGGCGCAGGGCCGCGACTGGTACAGCTTCCCGAAGGCCGACCCAAGCGCGCCGCACTACTTTGCCGAAACCGGCCACGCAATCGCCCCGCAGTTCTGGGGCTTCTGGTCGAGCCACGGCCTGGAGTTCGACGGCAACAAGAAGGGCAAGAGCATGGCCGAGTCGCTGGCCCTGTTCGGCCTGCCCGTCTCCGAAGCCACCATGGAAACCAGCTCGGATGGCAAGCAGTACCTGACGCAGTGGTTCGAGCGTGCGCGCTTTGAATACCACCCCGAAAATCAGGCGCCCTACGATGTTCTGCTTGGCCTGCTGGGCGCGGATTCCTACGCCGACGCGCAGCAAACCCCCGACAGCCCGCCCAAGCCGGCTAAGCCCGAAAAGATTGTGAGCTGCCCCGCGAATGCCCCGGCCGCTGCCGAAGGCGCGCAGGCATGGATGGCCGATGCCGAGCCGGTTTCGCCTGGTACGATGAATGCCGTCTGCGCGCGCCTGACCGTGAATGGCGCGCCGGTTGCGAACGCTCAGGTGACGGCGAAGGCGTACTACTCCAGCGGCGATGTGACGTATCCTGTCGCTACCACGGGCGCGGATGGCCAGACCCAGATCGATTTCAACATTGGCAAGGCCAGAAACCGCACGGTGGTTGGGATCGAAGTGACGTTCCGCGCGCCGGGCATGGCCGATGCTACCACGACCACCAGCTTCGCGCCGCGCTACAACTTCACCAAGCCCTACCAGCCGCTCGGGCCGGTCATCCCGAACATCCCCGCGCCTGCCGGTGGCTGCGCTGCTGGCGCCCCACAGCCCACCGAGGGCGCGCACGCCTGGATGACGGTGCCTGCCCCGGCTGACCCCACCCAGTTCGACTCGATCTGCGCGCGGCTGATCGTGAACGGCGCGCCCGTGGCGAATGCCAAGGTGAACGCAGTGGCCTACCGCTATGGCAAGGATGCCCCCTACGGCCCGGCCACAACCGATGCCAACGGCTTTGTTGAGATCGGCTTCCCAATTGGCAACTCGCGCGGCGAGTATATTGTGTTCATCGACGTCATGTTCCGCACGCCAGACGGCAAGAACTACACGGCTGTGACGGCCTACCGCCCGACCTACGCGCCGTAGCTCTACCCTTCACCCGACGAACGCCGGCGCTGCCCACGGGCAGCGCCGGCGTTGTTTTGCCCGATCTCACCATCTTCTTATCCCACGCGATCGGCGGGCGTGCTACACTAGGCGCATGCAGAGCAACGACACATCCTATATTGCGGCAATGCCGCTGCGCCGCCGCCTGGCGATCTCGTATGTCGGGTTTTTTGCGGTGGCGCTGATTATTCTGGATATTGGGCTGTACCTGATCGTGCGCCAGACCCTGGTCAACAGCATCGACAACGAGCTGCGTCTGGGTTCCCAGCTGCTCCAGCAGGAATTCGACGCCAGCAACCAGCAGCCGCGCGGCTACTTCGACGGCGAGCAGTGGCTGGTGCGTCTGCGCGCGCCGCAGGTGCAGAATTTCGAAACCACCAGCCTGATTGTGCAGGCCTACCTGTTCGAGGATGGCGAGCTGGAAAAACGCTCATCCGATGCCCAGATCAATCTTGAACCGAACCAGCCCATGCTCGACCGTGTGATGCAGGGCGAAACGCCTGATCCGCTGATGGATCGCAGCGGCCTGGGCCTGCGCGAGCTGTACACGCCGCTGAAATTCCGCGACAAGGTGATTGGTGTGTTTCAGATCGCCCGCTCAATGAAAGACACCGAGCTGGCGCTCAAGCTGCTGTTCTATGCGCTGTTTGGCGGCGGTGTGATCGTGCTGCTGGCGGCGGCGCGCGGTGGCACATGGCTCACGCGCGCGGCATTCCGCCCGATCGACGAGATCACGCGCACTGCGCAAAGCATTGTGCGCGCCGAAGACCTGAGCCTGCGCGTGCCGGTGCCACCCGCCCAGGACGAGTTGCAGCGCCTGACGATCACGGTGAACGACCTGCTGGCGCGTCTGGAGCAACTGTTTGGCGCGCAGCGCCGCTTTGTCGCCGATGTGTCGCACGAGCTGCGCACGCCACTCGCCGCCATGCAGGGCAACCTCGAAGTGCTCGACCGCGGCGCCGCGCGTGACCCCGAGCTGCTGGCCGAGTCGCTGGCCGACATGCGTCGCGAAGTCGCCCGGCTCATTCGCATGGCCAACGACCTTCTGCTGCTCGCGCAAAGCGAGGCCGGCGTGCAAATTCTGCGCGAGCCCGTCGAGCTCGATACCCTGCTGCTCGAGGTCCATCGCGAGCTGCGCCCGCTCGCCGGCGATGTTCAGCTCGTACTTGGCGAAGAAGATCAGGTGGTGGTGATGGGCGACCGCGACCGGCTCAAGCAGGCGCTGCTCAACCTGGGCATCAATGCTGTGCAGCACACCCCGCCCGGTGGCAGCGTCACGCTCAGCCTGGCGCGCACCGAAACGCAGGCTGTGCTCCGCGTGGACGATACGGGCGTGGGCATTGGCCCCGAACATATCGAGCATGTGTTCGAGCGCTTTTACCGTGCCGACCGGGCGCGCTCGCGCAATCGCGGCGGCGCCGGGCTGGGCTTGCCGATTGTGAAGTGGATCGTCGACGCGCATGGCGGGCAGGTGCATGTCGCCAGCGAGCAGGGCGCGGGCAGCCATTTCACAATCGAGCTGCCGCTCGCGCCGGCGATCGAGCCCGAGCCTGCGTTACAATTTCTTCAGCCCGCGCTGCCCCATAGCTGAACACATAATCATCACGCGGCTGCGCAGCCTGCCACCACAGGCGCGCAGCCATCCCCTTCGCGCTGCGCATCCGGCGTCCCTACGGCCTGCCTGCGCACGCCCGCTCCAGGCGCTCGCCGCTCGCTCGCCCCGCCCTTAACGATTTGGTGACAATCGCGCGTTTCGCCCTTCCAGACGCCATGCGGCCGTAGATGCTATAATCACGGTACGAGCGGGCTGGCGGCGCACCTGGTCCTCCATGGCGTGAAAGCTATGGCGGCGTGCCATGCATTTTCCACCGAGCCTGCCCGAACGCCCGCAGCTCGCAGCAAACACTACATGCGGAAATTGCCCATGGTACAGACTGTTTCCGAATTCGAGCGCACCCGCCGCAGCCAGGTACTGAATAGCTGCCTGCTGACGCTTGGCCTCACACTGGCGGCCGTCGTGCTGGCCGGCGTTGGCTCGCGCCTCGACAATATCAGCCCGAGCACTATTCCTCTTGTGCCGGCGCTGGGTCTGCTGCTTGGCGGCGGCTGGCTGCTGGCCGCCTATGTTGCGAGCCGCATGCGCCGCTACTCGCTGGCTGGCGGTCTGGTCGTCGCGTTTGTGCTGCTGGCGCTGGCGCTGGCCGCCTACCTGCTGCCGGCCTACCTGCCGGCGATGCTGCCCTTTGCGGCGCTGCCAATTGCCCTGGCCGCCCTGCTGCTCAGCCGCCGCGCAATCTACTCCACGCTGCTCGCAACGTTGCTGGCGCTGGCCGGCGCAATTCTGGCCGCCAGCGAATTCCCGCCAACCGCGCTCGACCTGCCCGTGCTGCCGCCGCCAGGCCCGCTCGTGAGCGCGGGCGTCACGCTGGTGGCGCTGAGCTTTCTGGCGCTGGTGCTGGCCCCGCTGCGTGGCGAGTTGGCGCATATGGCCGAGCTGCTTGGCCAGCGCGAGCTTGCGCGCGATGCTGCCGAGCAAGAGCAGCAGCTGGCCGAGCAGGCGCGCGATGCCGTATTGGGCGCGCAGGCCGCGCAGCAGCAGAATTTCGTGATGGTGCTCGACCACGTCAGCGATGGCGTGGTGGGCGTGAACAGCGCCGGCAAAATCATGCGCGCCAACGCCACTGCTGCCGCCCTGTGGTCCGAAGTTGCTGGTGGCGAACTGCTCGGCCAGCGGCTCGACCAGGTGCGATCTTCGCTGATGGGCCCAACCGCCACCACGCAGTTTGTCGATATTGCCGAACTACCCGCTGGCGACGCTGCTGCCGAAGAAGGCTACACGCACGTCCTGCTCGACCGGCGCGAGCGTGCGCGCCTGACACGTCTGCGCGGCGAGCTGCTCAGCCTGCTGGCCGACGAAATGCGCAACCCGCTCACGTCCATGGTCACCGCGCTGGAAATGACGCTGGGCCAGAACCTGCCCGAAGGCGCGGATCGCGTGCTGGTGGGCGCGCGGCGCAGCGGCCAGCGCCTGCTCGACCTTGTGACGACCCTGCTGGAGATCAACCAGCTCGAACACAACCCCAACGCGCTGCGCCGCGCGCCGGCCTCGCTGCGGCCCATCCTCGACGCGGGCATCGCCCAGACTGCGCCATTGCAGCATCAGGGTGCCGTGCAGGTCGTGGTGGAATATAGCGGCGATAGTGTGGTGAATGTCGACAGCGAGCGCGTGCGGCGCGCCTTTGTGCACCTGCTCGAACATGCACTGCGCCAGAGCCCGCCCTACAGCACCGTGCAGGTCCATCTCGAATGCCAGCCCGACACGGCGCTGGTGCGCGTCAGCGATCAGGGGCCGGGCCTCACGCCTCAGCAGCGCGAGTTGCTGTTCGAGCAGCGCATCACCCCCGACGAGCGCAAAGCCCCGGCGCTGGGTCTGGCCTTCTGCAAGCTGGTGGTCGAAACCCACGGCGGCCGCGTCATGGTCGAAAGCAACGGCAGCAACGGCAGCACCTATATTTTCACGCTGCCAATCGAGCGGCGCGCCGAGGGCTAGTGCGCGTGAACGCGCAGGGTTGGGCGTTGCAATGCCGACATTCTTCCCTTGCAGCGCCATATCCAAGTCCCAAAATGTATTTCGCAGATTAGGTAGACCCATAGGCTCATATCTGTGTAATCTGCGTAATCTGTGGATAGAATCTGTTCCCCTTCCAACATTGACCTGGCCCTGTTACTGTCCTTGCGGCAGCCCGCAGGATCGCGCCGCCGTGCTATAATCTGGGCGCTCGATATATCAAATCGCCTTCAATGAGGAAGGAGCCCTGTGTATACCTCGCTTGATCTTGCCATCGCTGGCCCATTCGCCACGCTCACACTCAACCGCCCCGAGCGGCATAATGCCTTCGACGCCACACTCATCGCCGAGCTGACCGACGCATTCACCGCGCTGGCCGCCAACAACGCCGTGCAGGTCGTCATTCTCACCGGCGCTGGCCCATCGTTCTGCGCGGGCGGCGACGCTAACTGGATGCGTGCCAGCGCCACCATGAGCCGCGAGCAGAATGTTGCCGACGCCGAGGCGCTGGCGGCCATGTTCGACGCCGCCTGGCAGTTGCCCAAGCCGCTGATCGGCCGGATCGATGGCGCGGCAATTGGCGGCGGCGCGGGTCTGGTAGCCTGCTGCGACCTGGCCGTTGCCAGCGAGACGGCGCGCTTCGGCTTTGGCGAAGTGAAGCTCGGCCTCATCCCCGCCGTAATCGCCCAGTTCGTCGTGCCGAAAATTGGCGTCAGCCACGCCCGCGCCCTGATGGTCAGCGGCGAGCGCTTCACCGCCGAGCGCGCGTTCGAAATCGGCCTGATCCACGCCATCACCGCCGCCGACGACCTCGACCGCACGGTGCGCTCGCTGGCCGCGCGCATGCTTTCCAGCGGGCCAGAAGCCGTGGCCGCCACCAAGCGCGCGCTCGACGCCGTGTGGGAGCTCGACCGTGCCGCAGCGCGCAGCTACGTCGTGCAGGCCCTCGCCGCCATTCGCGCCGGCGACGAGGCGCAGGAAGGCTTGCAGGCCTTTCTCGAAAAGCGCCGCGCCAGCTGGGTGAGGCGCGCCGATGGCTAGCCACTCGTTCAGCAAAATCCTGATCGCCAATCGCGGCGAGATCGCCGTGCGGATCATGCGCGCCTGCCGCGAGCTGGGCATCGCCACCGCGGCGGTGTACAGCGAAGCCGACCGAACCGCGCTCCACGTGCGCGAGGCCGACGAAGCCGTGCTGATTGGCCCTGCGCCCGCCGCGCAAAGCTACCTCGATGTCGCGCGCATCATTGACGCGGCGCTTGCCACCGGTGCCGAGGCAATCCACCCCGGCTACGGCTTTCTGTCCGAGCGGGCGCATTTTGCGCGTGCCTGCGCCGAGGCCGGGCTGGTCTTCATTGGCCCGCCGCCCGCCGCCATCGAGCTGATGGGCTCGAAGATCGCCGCCAAGGAGCTGGCCGCGCAGGCGGGCGTACCTACTGCCCCCGGCTACATGGGCGCCGAGCAGTCGCCCGCCCGCCTGCGCGCCGAGGCGCTGCGCGTGGGTTTCCCGCTGCTGATCAAGGCCAGCGCGGGCGGCGGCGGCAAGGGCATGCGCGCCGTGCACCACATTGGCGAGCTCGATGATGCGCTGGAAGGCGCGCGCCGCGAGGCCCGCGCCGCTTTTGGCGACGACGCCGTCTTTCTTGAGCGGCTGGTCGAGCGCCCGCGCCACGTCGAAATCCAGGTGCTGGCCGACGCGCACGGCCACTGTGTGCACCTGTTCGAGCGCGAGTGTTCCATTCAGCGCCGCCACCAGAAGATCATCGAAGAATCGCCCAGCCCCGTGCTCCTGCCCGAGCAGCGCGCCGCCATGGGCGCGGCCGCCGTGCGTCTCGCGCATGCCGCCGGCTACGTGAATGCCGGAACGATGGAGTTCCTGCTCGCCGCCGACGGCAGCTTCTACTTTCTCGAAATGAACACGCGCCTGCAGGTTGAGCACCCCGTTACCGAGCTGGTCGCCGGCGTCGATCTGGTGCAGCTGCAGATCGCCATTGCGGCCGGCGCGGCGCTGCCCTTCACCCAGGCCGATCTGGCGCAGCGCGGCCACGCCATCGAGGCGCGCATCTACGCCGAGGACCCGCGCACCTTCCTGCCCTCGATCGGCCGCGTCGCGCTGTTTGCGCCGCCCGCCGGCCCCGGCATCCGCAACGACATTGGGCTGGCGAGCGGCGACGAAGTGACAACCCACTACGACCCCATGCTCGCCAAGCTGATCGTCAGTGCGCCCAGCCGCCCGGCCGCAATTGCCCGCCTGCGCCGCGCCCTGGGCGATTACGCGGTGCTGGGCGTCACCACCAACCTGCCGTTGCTCCAGGCCATTGCCGTGCATCCGCTTTTCGCCGATGGCGCGACTACCACCGCCTTTCTCGACGATGCGGGGCTGTTGGAGTTGGAGGAAAATGAAGCCGTACCCGCCGAAGTGCTGGTCGCCGCTGCGATTGGCGACACACTCGATGCAAGCCCCGCCGCTGAAGCCCAGGCTGCCGATCCCTGGCAGGTCGGGCCGTGGCGCGCCCTCGGCGATGCCATGCCGCTGCGCTACAGCTCCGACGGCCAGGCGCACACCGTGCTGGTTTCGCGCCTGCGCGAGGGCTGGCGCGCCACAATCGGCTCCGCGCAGTTCACCGTGCGCGCCGTCGCTGCCCGCCCCGATGAGCTGCTGCTCGAGATCAACGGCGAGCGTATGCACCTCGCCCGCGCCCGCGATGGCGCTGCACAGCTGCTGGCCTGGCGCGGCAGCAGCTACCGCCTCACCCCCGACGCCGGCCTCACCCTCGAAGCGCTTGGGCAGCGCGCGACGAGCGCGGCCGGGCATGCCTCGCTGGCCGCGCCCATGCCCGGCACCGTCATTAAAGTGCTGGTCGAGCCCGGCCAATCCGTCGCCGCGCGCCAGCCGCTGGTCGTCCTCGAAGCCATGAAAATGGAGCATGTCGTTGCCGCCCCACACGCCGGCCTGGTCGAGCGGGTACACTGCGCGGCTGGTGCGCTGGTCGCCAAAGGCGCGCTGCTCGTCGAGCTGGACGAAACCGCCGCGCCCGTGTAACGAATCGCCCCCTGCCGAGACTGAATAGTGTGAAGGCGCTGGCGCGCCGGCCAAACAACTCCGGAGCGCCAGCAACATTCTTCGCGCATCGGTCGTCTTAAGAACAGGGAGCAAGGCGGTAGGCGGTTTTGCCGCGCCCGTTATTTGACAAACAACCCAGCATCACGTATGATCAACCGCGTGTCGGGGCGTGGCTCAGTCTGGTAGAGCACAGCGTTTGGGACGCTGGGGTCGGGGGTTCGAATCCCTCCGCCCCGACCATCCTCACCATTTTCTCACTTTTCCCCATCCACCGTGGCCTATATCTTGCTGCTCAACCGTCGTATATCGGCGCTTGTTTGGGCTCTCGCGCACGCGATAGATCTAAGCAGGTAGTGTTAAACGTAATAATCTGTGGGGGTTGGAACGACCGAAGCTCTGCATCCTTCTAATGCAACTCTAAGGTCAAAAAATAGTTGACAAAACTCGTACAGAAGAGTATAATCTCGGCAGGGCTTTCCATGCGGAAGCCCCAATCTTGTGTCGCACCCTCTGATGACAGGCTTTTTAGCTCAGCGCTCGCCCCCGACTGTCGAGTGCGACTGTCTCAGAACGATAACGAGGGCGCGGCTCCTCTCGTAGCGGGAGGAGCCGCGCTGTGTCTCTTGGAGGTGCCAAGTGATGAAGCGTGGGTTTAACGGTGATCAGGCCTGGGAACTCGACGAGCGCCCCGACGAGGTGGAAGAGCCAACGGTAGAGGCGATTGCTGGTGTTGAAGAGCTTGCGAACGATATCTTAGAGGAAGCGCTGCCGCAGGAACCGTCGCTTGATTCTGTTCAGCACTACCTGCAAGAGATCGGGCGCGTGTCGCTGCTGAGCGCAGCCGAAGAAGTTGATCTCGCCGAACGAATGGAGCGGGGCAAGGCGGCCGTGCAGCGGATGGCCTCGGCTGAAGAGCTGAGCCAGCAGCTGCGCTTCGCCCTGCGCAGCGATATTGTGAGTGGGCAGGATGCGCGCCGCCATCTCATCCAGGCAAATCTTCGTCTGGTGGTGAGCATTGCCAAAAAATATGTGGGGCGCGGGCTGGCGCTGCTCGACCTCATTCAGGAAGGCAATATTGGCCTGATGCGCGCGGTTGAGAAGTTCGACTACCACAAGGGCAACCGCTTCTCGACCTACGCGACGTGGTGGATTCGCCAGGCCGTCACGCGCGCGATTGCCGAGCAGGGCCGCACCATCCGCCTGCCGGTGCATATGAGCGAGTCGGTTGGGCAGGTCAAGCGCGCTGCCGAGCGCCTCGCGCAGGCGCTTGAGCGCCAGCCAACGCCCGAAGAGATCGCCACGGCGCTGGGCCAGCCGATCGACCGCATTGAGCGCGTGCTCGAGGCGGCGCGGCGGCCGGTGTCGCTGGCGACGCCGGTGGGCGAGGATGGCGAACATACGCTGGGCGATTTCTTGCAGGACGACGAGCTGCCCACGCCGGCCGACATGGCCTCGCAGCAACTGCTGCGGCGCGACCTGGCGGCGGCGCTCGATCACCTGAACGAGCGCGAGCGCCGGATTATCGACCTGCGCTACGGCCTGGCCGATGGTCAGCGCCGGACGCTGGAAGAAGTCGGGAAGGTGCTGGGGATGACGCGCGAGCGCGCCCGCCAGATCGAGGCCGAGGCGCTGCGCCGCCTGCGCGCCCCGGAGGTTGGGCAGCATCTGCGCGATTATCTGGAGTAGGCGCGGCACGAACTAAACGAGAGCGCGGGGCATATCCACTCGGGTATGCCCCGCGCTTTTGCGTTCGCGGCGGGGTTTGGCTGCGCTGCTGGCGCTGGCGCGTGGATTGCGGCTCGAAATGGGATGGCGCTTTTTCTGCCCAAGAACGTACCACGCCTGTTGTTGCTGCGACGAAAGACGAGTGACCAAGCTACGCCTCGTCTTTCGTCCTTCGTCATAACCAGCAACGGATCTCCGCAAGCTGTACGAGCTGCTACTTCGCGCCGATCGCGTGGAGCACGCCGTTTCCGTTGCCATTCTTGGTCAGCACCTCTTCCAGCGGCAGCGGGCGCTGCTCGCCCTCGCGGAAGGTGTGCTGCGCCGCCGCAATGAAGTTGCAGAACAGCGGGTGCGGGCGGTTCGGGCGCGATTGCAGCTCGGGGTGGAACTGCGAGGCCACGAACCACGGGTGGTCGCGCAGCTCGATGATTTCGACCAGGCGGCCGTCGGGCGATTGCCCGCTGATCACCAGCCCGGCCTCTTCGAGCAGGCTGCGGTACTTGTTGTTGAACTCGAAGCGGTGCCGGTGGCGCTCCATCACCTCGCTGGTGCCGTAGGCCGCCGCCGCCTTGGTGCCGGGCTTCAGCACGCAGGGGTAGACGCCCAGGCGCATGGTGCCGCCCTTGTCGGTGATGTCCAGCTGATCGGGCATGAAGTCGATCACCGGGTGGGGCGTTTGCGGCACGAACTCGGTGCTGTTCGCGTCGGGCGTGCCATCCATGACATAGCGGGCGAAGGCAATGGTGGCGCACTGCATGCCCAAACACAGGCCCAGGAAGGGCACGTTGTTGGCGCGCGCATAGTCGGCGGTGGCGATTTTGCCCTCGACGCCGCGATAGCCGAAGCCGCCCGGCACCACAATGCCGTGCACGTCATTCAGCAGACCTTCGGGGCCTTCACGCTCGATCACCTCCGATGAAATCCACTTCAAGTCAACATCGACACCCTGGTCGAGGCCGGCGTGGCGCAGCGCCTCGGCCACGCTCAGGTAGGCGTCGTGCAGCTCGACATACTTGCCGACGATGGCAATTGGCAGGCTGCGCTTGGGCGTCTTGATGCGCCGCACCAGCCGCTGCCAGTCGCGCAGATCGGGCGTGCCGGCGTGGGTCAGGCCCAGGCGCGACACCAGGTAGTTGCCGAGGCCAGTTTCTTCGAGCACCAGCGGCACTTCGTAGATCGTCTCGACGGTGTGCATGGGGATCACCGCCTCGACATCGACATCGGCAAAGAGCGCGACTTTTTCGCGAATCTCGTCGGAGATTGGGTGGTCGGCGCGGCACACAATCACGTCGGCGGTAATGCCAACGCGCCGCAGCTCCATCACCGAGTGCTGGGTGGGCTTGGTTTTCACCTCGCCGGTTGCGCCAATGTGCGGCAGCAGTGTGACATGAATGTAGAGTACGTTGTCGCGGCCAACGTCTTTGCGCATCTGGCGGATCGCCTCAAGAAAGGGCAGACCTTCGATATCGCCCACGGTTCCGCCGATCTCGACAATCACGACGTCGGCGTTCGACTGGCGTGCAACCGCCGCGATGCGGCCCTTGATCTCATTAGTGATATGCGGAATCACCTGGATCGTGCCGCCCAGGTAGTCGCCGCGCCGCTCCTTCTGGATGACCGAGGAGTAGATCTGGCCGGTTGTCACGTTGCTCAGGCGCGAAAGGTTTTCGTCGATAAAGCGCTCGTAATGCCCCAGGTCGAGGTCGGTCTCAGCGCCGTCCTCGGTTACGAAAACCTCGCCGTGCTGGTAGGGCGACATGGTGCCCGGATCGACGTTGATGTACGGGTCAAGCTTCTGCACGGAAACCCGCAGCCCACGGCTTTTGAGCAGCCGCCCAATCGACGCAACGGTAATGCCCTTACCGACAGAAGATGCTACGCCGCCGGTGACGAAGATGTACTTTGCCATTGCTGCTGTCGCTCCTTTTTGCTGGTCAAGCGAATGACCCTGTTCGTGCTTCATCGTCATACTACTTACTAGTGTGCTACGTAAAAAGAGACGGGTCGTTCAACCGACCCAATTGAACTGACCCGTACACGGTTGCGATAGGCTGAAATGCACAGCGACCATTATTGTCGTGCCGGGCGCAGGCGAAACATCTTGCGATCACATCGCTGCCTCATAATAAGAACGAAGAAACATTTCTGATTTACACAACGCAAATACATATTCTTTAGATCTATAACTGCGCGAGAACGAAAAAGTCACATGATCATATTAAAATAGCCGTAATCGAACTGTAACCAAACGCAAAAATACAAGAAAAGAGGAAGGCTATTTTACCTTCCTCTTCAGTAAGGACATATGCATTATGCTATGAAATTGTCGCCTGTGAACCGGATGGCAATCTAAGCGCAGTTGGCGCTGCGTTTGCGTCGATTTGCCACCGTTGGCGATAAATTGGGAGCATTGGTGCCGAAAACGTGTGAGCCGGCGAGTGCTCATGCGGCGGGTGCACCAAGCGACCCCTTCGAACATAGCATCCTCTGAATGTCGTGTCTACGAGCGAAGCAGATGAGAACACGTACACCCGACATATTATTTTCTTATCACAATTATACCACTGCTTGTGGTGATTTGGCTAGTGCCTGCACAAGATAACGGTTAGGTACTAGGCTTCATAATAACAAAGCGCGTTTCTTCCGCTTCTGATGGTAAATTGTTTGAAGTGACGTTTAATTTTTCTTCAGGATTAACTTCCTTTAAACCAACTTCGTGGACGAATTTATCGATGGATGCAAGATCGTACTCGAAGCTGCGCTGCTCGTTGAGGTCATAGTGCATGGGGATGACGATGCGCGGTTCGATCTGGCTGATAATGCTGACGGCCTCGGCTGGGCCAATTGTTTCGTCGCCGCCGACAGGGATGAACAGCACATCGACATTGCCGATCTCGTCGATCTGATGGGTCGTCAGCTCGTGCCCAAGGTCGCCCAGGTGGCACAGCACAATATCGTCCATGTGGATGACATAGGCAGTGTTGCCGCCGCGCTCCGCGCCCTTGTGCTTGTCGTGAAAGGTGCGCACGCCAGTGACCGAGATGCCGCCGACTTCGTACTCACCCGGCCCGTCGATCAAGAATATTCGCTCGCGCATGGGCTTCACCGCCGCGACGTTGGCGTGGTCGGGGTGCTGGTGGCTGACGGTGACGATATGCGCGGCGGGCTTGCCAATATCGAGCCCGACCGAGCGATCGTAGGGGTCGCAGATCACAACGCCGTCGCGCCCGCGCAGGCGGAAGCAGGAATGCCCAAGGTACTGAATATCTGGCATAGTTCTCGTTCCTATTCTTCTTCGTCGTCGTCGTCGGCTGCGGCATCGCCGCGCACCTCGGCCCACAGGGTGTCGATGATCGGGCGGATCACATCGAAGGTAAAGCCGCGCCGCTGCAAGAAACCGCCCATGCGGCGGGTAAAGGCATTGCGGTCAGCCGCGCTGGCGTATTTGCGCAGCGCGCCACGCGCTACCACCATCGCTCGCTCGGCTTCGTCTTCGCGCGTGTCGTCGCTGAGCACCGCAGCGGCAGTGTCGGCGTCGATGCCTTTGCGGCGCAGTTCGTCGCGCAGGGCATTGGCGCCGCGCGGGCGCATGAGCTGGCGATTTTCGACCCACAGACGCGCAAAGGTTGCGTCGTCGATCATGCCAAGCTGCGTCAGGCGGGCGAGCGCGGCGTCGATGGCTTCGGGCGCGAAGTCTTTGCTCTCCAGGCGGGTGCGTATTTCGGCAGAAGAGCGCGGGCGCGCTTCCAGAAAGCGCAGCGCGGCCTGGTAGGCTCGGTCGCTGCTTTCGAGTGTTTCAAGCTGGGCGTACTCTGCCTCGCTCAGCTCTTTCCCAACGAACAAGCCCGCCCGACTGATCGTGTTGAGGCTGACGCCGAGTGCAAATGCGCCGTTCACAAACACATTGACACGCTGATTGTCTTGCACCTGCGCGCGCAGGCTGGTGATTTTTCCACTTGGCATAGCATAAAATACGATATGAGTTTTGCGCGCTGCGCCCACAGGCATTTAGCACGCAAAACTCATATTCGTACACGTCAGAGGGATTTATTCCTCGAACAAGCCGTCTTCGTCGCCATCGTCGCCGTTCTCGGGGGTTGGCGCAACCGGCACGGCCATCGCCTGGGCGCGGATCAGGCGCTCGATCTCGTCGGCCAGGGCCGGGTTTTCGTTCAGAAAGGACTTGGCGTTTTCGCGGCCCTGGCCAAGGCGATCTTCGCCCAGGTAGAACCACGCGCCACTCTTGCGAATGATCTCAAGCTCAACGCCGACGTCGAGGATGTTGCCGGCGCGCGAAATGCCTTCGTTCGCCATGATGTCGAACTCGGCCTGGCGGAAGGGCGGCGCAACCTTGTTCTTCACGACCTTCACGCGCGAGCGCATGCCAATCGCTTCCTGGCCGGATTTCAGCGTCTCGATGCGGCGGATGTCCATACGCACCGAGGCGTAGAACTTCAGCGCCTGGCCGCCGGTGGTAGTTTCGGGCGAGCCGAACATCACACCGATCTTCATACGCAGCTGGTTGAGGAAAATAACAACAGTTTTGGATTTATTGATCGCGCCGGAAAGCTTGCGCAGCGCCTGGCTCATCAGGCGGGCCTGCAAGCCGGGCAGCGAGTCGCCCATATCGCCTTCGATTTCAGCACGTGGCACCAGCGCAGCCACCGAGTCGATGACAATCACATCGACGGCATTCGAGCGCACCAGCATTTCGCAGATTTCGAGGGCCTGCTCGCCAAAGTCGGGCTGCGACACCAAGAGGTTGGTAGTGTCGACGCCACAGCGCCCGGCGTACAGCGGGTCGAAGGCGTGCTCGGCGTCGATAAAGGCCGCCACGCCGCCCTGCTTCTGGCACTGCGCGACAATATGCTGTGCCAGAGTGGTTTTGCCGCTGGATTCCGGGCCATAGATTTCGATCACGCGGCCGCGGGGCACGCCGCCGACGCCTAAGGCGATGTCGAGCGCAATCGCGCCCGTGGGAACGACGTCGAAGCTGAGCTTCGAGCTGGCCTCACCCATTTTCATGATTGAGCCTTTGCCGTACTTACGGTCGATCTGGCTCATGGCTGCGGCTAGCGCTTTTTCTTTCTCGGGCGAGATGGACATCGCAGGCGCTCCTCCGTTTTGCGTACTCACTCGTGCTACTCCTTACGTGCTCAAACTTTACTACACCGCGCACAGGCTGTCAACGCGGTGGGCATGTGCGTGCCACCAATGAGATTATAGCACGAACGTTCGGTTTGAACAAGTGTTTTGATGCGTGGGTTAGGCCTGGTACCAGCAGGCTGCCTGGTGCAGTATCAAGAAAGCGATGTGAAAATGCGGGGAGCGTTTCTGCATTGTAATCACCAACCCTTAATCCCCATCCCCTAACTCCTGCGCTGAAAGCGCACTAGCGCACCGTCCAGCTGCTTTGCTCGCTGGCTTGTGTGGCGCTGGTGAAGGGAACCGCCCGCACTACCACCCGCTGCGTAAATTTGTCGGGCCCTTTGGCCGGCCAGCAGGTGACCATGGTGACCATTTCCTGGTTGGTTGGTGCGATCAGCTGGGCGTTGGCGGCGTGCTGCTCGGGGGAAACGCCTTCTTCGGTGACGAGCAGGCGTTCCTGCACAGTGTAGAGGTATTCCTGCCCGGCGCTGTTGATAATGATCTGGTCGCCTGGTTTGACATAATAGAGGTCTTTGAAGACTTTGCCATAGCCGCCGACGTGGCCGGCCATCACAATATTATTGCCTTCGCCAGGGTTGGCCGAGCCGCGATGCTGACCGACAGCATATTCGGCAACCTGCCAGACGGCCACATCCTGGCCGCCTTGTTTTTCGACATCCCAGCCCACTTCTACAACCTTTGAGTCGACGCTGATGCTTGGGATGCGCACGCGCGTAATTGTGGAAGCGTGCTCGGCGTTGACGACCGGCACCGCGCTGACGACGCGGCCTTCGGCACTGTCGCTGCTGCTCAGCACCGGCGCGACAAAGGGGGCTGGCTCTTGTTCTTCTGCTGGGGCGGCTACCGCGACAGGCGCGGGCACGTCGGTATCGCCGCGCGCGGCATAGCGCTCGTACTCGGCCTGGCTGTAGATGCCGCCAACATACAGCAGCAGCACAATGCCAAGCAGCATAAAAAAATTACCCAGCGTCCACAAGACCTTGGCGCGCTGGCTCATCTCGGTGCTTTGCCGGCGGCGCGATGTGCGCGGGAAGATTTGCGCGCCGATTGTATTTTCGCCCCACAAACGCTTCATATCGTAGCCCTGGCGGCGATGCGCCTTTTCTGCGTGCGGAAGCACTGTGCCCCACATGTGCTTCCGCCAGTATACCACTCCGGGTGGGGCAGTTCAAGCTACGACAGGGCATTGAGATGGCAAAGCATTGCATGCGCGTAAGGGCTATGGTAAGATGACCACGACTTTCAAGCTCCGCATTGTGATGATTTCGGAGGCGATTTTGGAGCCGAACGACACCCAATCAGGCGGGCAGTCCGGCCGTGGAATCACGATTCATTTGACGCGCGACATGATCATGCTAATTGCGGCATTGCTCTTTCTTGGGATTGCGATCCTGATTGCGGTGGTCTTTCCGCTCGGTTCGCCCAATGGTTCCGCGCTGGCCGGCACCAGCACAACGGAACCGGGCACGGCGCAGGCAATTGCGGCAACTGAGCCAGCCCGCGCCACAGCCGACTCGGCTTACCCCGCG
This sequence comes from Kouleothrix sp. 19917, assembly GCF_057073505.1. NCBI lineage: Bacteria > Bacillati > Chloroflexota > Chloroflexia > Chloroflexales > Roseiflexaceae > Kouleothrix > Kouleothrix sp. 19917. The sequence continues at coordinate 3,742,096 of NZ_CP097099.1, read as the reverse complement.
CCCACGCTTGCCGCCGACACGACCGCGCTGGCAACGCCTGACGGCTCGTTTATTCCCGACGCGCAGGGTGGCTATCCCGCGCCCACCGCCAATCCATCGGGCAATAATGGCGATTTCTCCGAGCAGCGGCTGACGATGACGCCCGACGACGAGCTGCCAACCGACGAGCCAACCGAATTGCCGATCTTCGCGCCCACCCGAACCGGCACGACAGCAACGGCGAATGGTCAGCCATCGGCCTACCCGGGGCCGCAAACCGCTATTCCGACCTTTGCGCAGCCCACCGTGGCACAGCCCACCAGCGGCCAGCCCGCCACGCCAACCGAGCCGGTGTTCGACTCTGCTGCCACGGAAACGCCCGACCTGAATCCGACGCCGACCTTCCGCCCGCAACCGACGCGCGCCCCGGCTGCGCCACCCACGCCGCGCCCACCAACAGCGGTTCCTGCCCCCACAGCAGTGCCGGTCGATGTGCTGCGTGGCACGGTGCGCTGGACGCGCGCCCAAAGCCCGCGCCTGATTGTACGCGACCAGCAGCTTGTGCCGGGCGCGACCCTGATCATCGAGGCGGGCGTGGAAGTGCGCATTTTGCCGGGCGTGTCGTTTTACTCGGAAGGGACGATCTACGCGCTCGGCCAGCCCGACAGCCCGGTGCGGATTGTTGGCGCGACGCCGCAGCGCTGGGGTGGCATTTTCGGCCGGCCGGGCTCGAACACCACGATGGAATATACTGAAATTCGCGGTGGTGGCCTGGGCTCGCCCGTGCTGATGAGCGAGGGCGGCAACCTGACGCTGCACCATGTGCAGGTGAAGGAAAACGGCGGGCAGGTGCTGGTGAATAACAGCCGCCTGGAAGTGCGCGACAGCGAGGTAGCCGGCAACGACATCCCGTTCGGCTCGGCGATTGAGGCAAACTATTCGAGCGGGAATGGCGTGATAATGACGAATAATCGCATTGGTGGCAACCGCATGCCGCCGCGCACCGCGCCAGTTCGCATTGGCACCACCAGCTCGGTCGATACGATCAACCTGGAGCTGCGCGGCAACCTGCTGGTGGGCGACACCGGGCCAGACCTGATCCTGGCGCATGAGGGTATCCACACCGGCGGAATCGACCCGAACGCGGTTGCTGGCCCGCCGCCCTTCCTGGGCACGCTGTCGTGCAACACGCTGGTGGGCGGCACGAATGGCCTGAGCGTGCGCAGCGAAACGCAGCAGCTGCCGCGCCTGCCGCTCGACATGCGCGACAACGTGATCACGAAGCACACCCCGCCGATCATCCCGATCTACCTCAAATATGGCATCGGGCGTGGCGCGACCAGCGAGGTTGAGGTGGACATGCGCAATAACTGGTGGGGCAGTGAGCTTGGCCCCTACGAGCCCGACCGGCACGCCGACGGGCGCGGCGACGCGGTGGGCGATATGGTCTTGTTTGACCCCTGGCTGACTGCGCGGCCCGCTTGTGCGCCCCAGCAATAGCCCGCCTGTGACAGACGCCCTGCCCAACTACCCGCTCGCCGCCGAGATCGATGCGCTGCTGGAAGACGCAGTTGCGCGCCGCATTTTCCCCGGGGCGGTGGTATTAGTGGCGCGTGGCGATGAGATTGCCCACTGGGGCGCGGCCGGCGCGACGGTGTACGAGCCGGAGGCGGCGCAGCCGGTCGCCCGCGACACGATCTACGACATTGCCTCGCTGACGAAAATGTTCACCGCGACGGCGGCGCTGCGCCTGGCCGACGCCGGCCTGCTCGACCTCGATGCGCCGGCAGCGCGCTACCTGCCCGACCTGCGCGCCACCGAGGTGACGATCACGCACCTGCTGACCCACACTTCTGGGCTGGATATTCGGCTTTCGGTACTGCGCGAGCAAGGCGCAGCAGGGATCTGGCGCACGGTGCGCGAGCTTGAGCCAGCGCGCTCGCCCGGCACAGCGGTGGCATACACGAATGTCAACTCGCTGCTGCTGGGCGCGATTGTGGAGCAGTGCGCGGGCGCGCCGCTCGACCGCGCGTTTGCGGAGCTGATCTTCTCGCCGCTGGGCCTGCGCGATACCGGCTTTTGCCCGCCAGCCGCGCTGCACGGCCGCATTGCGCCAACCGAGCACGACCCCGAGTGGCGCGGCGGGCTGGTGCACGGCACCGTCCACGACGAAAGCGCGCACGCGCTGGGGGGCGTAGCTGGCCACGCTGGCTTGTTCAGCAGCGCGGGCGAGCTGTGGCAGTTCTGCCGCATGTGGCTGCGCGCGGCGGCGGGCGAACACGCGCTGCTTGCGCCAGCGACGGCGCGGCGCGCGCTGAGCAATTGCACGCCCGATCTGCCAGTGGCGTGCGGGCTGGGCTGGATGCTCGACCGCGCAAACTTTATGGGCGCGGTGCCGGCCGGCGCGGCCGGACACACCGGCTTTACCGGGCCGGCGATGGTGCTGCTGCCGGCCGAGCAATTGGCTGTGATTGTGCTGAGCAACCGTGTCTACCCGCGCCGCAGCCCGGCCGCGCACCACGGCGTCACGGCGGCGGTGGTGGCGGCGGCGCGGCGGGCGATGAGCGGCGGGTGAGCAATAGGCCCGCCCATGCGCTGACCGACTGGATCGGCGGGGCATGCGGCACGGCGCTGCCAAGAGTCGGCCTTTTTTCCTATCCACAAGCATGACGTTTTGTGGTATGATGGCGCTGTTATAACAAACAGCATTCCGCAATCGCATGCAGCACTCGCCGGGATGCTCCGCACTTCACGTCGCTGACGTTGCTGGCCTAACGGTGCTGGCACCCATACGGCAAACCTGTACCTCGTAGTTCTCGTGCATTTCGCAGTGGGGAAGGTAATTGGCATGGCAGCTGTTCGTATTCTGATGGCCGAAGACAACGAGCTGGTGGCGCTGACGCTGGAAGAACAGCTCAAAGGGCTGGGCTACGACGTGATTGGCGTGGCGCGCACCGGCACCGAGGCGATTGACCTGGCGACGCGGCTGAGCCCCGATTTGATTATTATGGACATTCGGATGCCTGAGATGGAAGGCACCGAGGCGGCGGCGCGCATCAACAACCAGCGGCCGGTGCCCATCCTGATGCTGACGGCCTATACCGACCGCGACACGATTCGCAAGGCCGAGCTGGCTGGCGCGCTGGGCTACCTGGTGAAGCCCGTGAATGAGGCCGAGCTGTCGCCCGCGATCAATATTGCGCTGGCGCGCTATAAAGAGCTGCACGCGCTGCGCAACCAGGTCGTCGAGCTGGAAGAGTCGCTGGAGGCGCGCAAGCTGGTGGAGCGCGCAAAGGGCATCCTGATGCAGCGGCTGGGCCTGAGCGAGCGCGACGCCTACGAACGCCTGCGCCAGCGCGCCCGCGACAAGCGCGCCAAGATGAAAGACATCGCGCAGGCGATTATCGAGGCCGAGGAGCTGCTGGGTTCGTAATTGCTGGCGGCGCTGGCGCTGTGCTGGCGCGACGCGCCCCCGTAGCTCAGTGGATAGAGCAGCAGTTTCCTAAACTGCGTGTCGGCCGTTCGAGTCGGCCCGGGGGTACCACGGGGACGCCGCAGAAGTGCGGCGTCCTTTTTGTTGGTGCAGCCAAGGTGCAACCTCGTGCGCTTTCTGCGCAGGGGTTAGGGTATAGGGTTGGCGATTGCAATGCAGAAACTCTTCCCTGATCACGCATCGCTTTCTCATTATGCACGAGAGAGGTTTCGATGAGCACAGCAACGACCGAGCTGAGCCGTCATATCCATGCGCCGCGCTCACGTGTGTACCGCGCGCTGATCGACGCCGAAGCGGTGGCGACGTGGATGGTGCCGGACGACATGACCAGCCATGTTCATGAATTCGAGCCGCGCGAAGGCGGGCGTTTCCGCATCTCGCTCACCTACGACGCGCCGACCAACACAGGCAAAACCAGCGCGCAGACCGATACCTACCACGGATATTTTGCCACGCTGGTGCCCGACGAGCGCGTGGTTGAGGTGATGGAGTTCGAGACTGACGACCCGGCGATGCAGGGTGAAATGCGCGTGACCTTCATGCTGCGCGATGCAGCCGATGGCGGAACCGACCTGCTGGCAACGCACCACGATTTGCCGCCCGGCCTCGCGCCCGAAGACAACGCGCTTGGCTGGCGCATGTCGCTCGACAAGCTGGCGGAGCTGCTTGAGACAGAAAGATAGTACATAGCCACAGAGAGCACAGAGGACACTGAGTAGGGCAATCAAACTCAGTGTCCTCTGTGCGCTCTGTAGCTCGCCGTCACCCCACGTCTCAGCGCGCGATTGGGCTGGGGCGCAGCGCCGGCACCGCCTCGCCGCGCCGGACAATCATCACCACCCCGACAACCATCAGCCAGAGCGCCCAGGCCAGGTAGCTCATTGCGTTGACCGTCCCGGCCAGCTCCAGCCCGGCCGGCTCAAGCAAACCCGCAGCAATGCCCAGCGCCAGCAGCATCCCGCTCCAGCCGAGCCAGCGCCCGAACAAGGGCAGGCGCAGCATGTGCAGCGCAATCAGGAAAGACCAGACGCTGGTGCTGAGGTAGCCCAGATGCTCGCCAACACCCATGCCCACGTAGCGATGGAACGCCTCGAACACCATTGCCGCCGCTGCGCGCTGGGCCTCGCTCGCATCGGGCGCGAGGTAGGCCTGCGCCAGGTGCGGCACCAGAAAGGGCCAGCGCAGAAAGCCAAGCGTTTGCACCAGCCCGGCCAGCACGCCAAAAGCCGTCGCCACCGATAAAGATGCGGAATCTTCATCCGTTGCCAGCACGCGCCGCATTAGCACAGCCACCGGAATGAGCAGCAGCGCGCTAAGGGTCAGCACGTACCAGACAGCGATCAGCCCGTTGCCGCCGGCCTGGAATTTCGTGAGCACGTCGGCAGTGGGCTGGCGCAGGATGTCGGGGTACTCGAACAGCATTTGCAGCAGCGTGAAGCAGACGGTGAAGGTGAGCGGCACAAGAACGAGTAGTGTTCCAGTCAGGCGGCGCAGCGACAAGGGGGCCATGGTGGTGTTCCTTTCAGCGAAAAATGTTCGGGCCAATCAGGTAGTGGAGCATTTACTCTAATCGAATAATAGAGTATTTACTCTAAAGATCAAGTCGGCCTTTCGGCTGAGATCGTGGGGCGAAGAGCGGTTTAGAAACAGCGCACAAGGAACGTCGTTTTTGAAAGGATGCCAGGGGCTTTTTACCACCAAGAAACCAAGTCACCAAGGGCTTCAGGAAGCCAAAAAATCTTGGTGACTTGGTGCCTTGGTGGTTATTTGAAAGATCTTGTGGCGAGAGGGCGTGGAAGCGCAACAGTGTGAGAAATGCTGGGGCAGGGTCACGTCAGTGGCCGATGATAAAAGGATCGAGGACCTGCATCATCAGGGCGATGCCGTGCTGCATCTGCGCGTCGTCTACGGTCGCGCCGCTGACTTCCACGCTGGCGAGCCAGAACTCGGCAATCAGCCAGATCAGCTCGGCAGCGCGGGTGACGATGGCGGGATCGTCCTGTGCACGCAGTACGCCAAGCGCAACAAAATACTCAAACAGCGCGTGGAAACCCGCAAAGCCCCGCGCGCGAACTTCGACCCAGCGCTCGTGCAGCTCTGAGTCGCGCCGCAGCAGTGCAATCAGCTCGCGGTACATGAAGCGGTATTCCCAGCCCATCACGAACGAAGCGCGCACCAGTTGCTGAAGATCGTCGAGGCCGGGCGTGCGGTCGTCGGGCAGGGCGTAGCCGGCGTCCCAGCGGGCAAACTGCTGCTCGAACAGCGCGCGAATGATTTCTTCCTTGTTGTGGAAGTGGTAGTACAGGTTGCCCGGGCTGATGCCCAGCGCCTCGGCGATATGGTTAGTCGAGACGGCGGCGGTTCCCGACTCGTTGAACAGGCGCAGGGCGGTTGCAAGAATACGTTCACGTGTGCTCATCGGGCCATCTTTCTGCGCAATATTTCGCGTAAAGCGTAGCGCAGGCGAACAGATTGGTCAAGCCTGGGCGTGGGCGTTGTATAATCTGGGCATGGCAACACCCGTGTTTGCAACCAAGCTGTTTGTGCCCCCACCGCGGCCCGGCGCGCTCGCCCGCGCCGACCTGATCGCGCGCCTCGATGCGGGCCTGCACCGCAAACTGACGCTGATCGCGGCGCCGGCCGGCTTTGGCAAAACCACGCTCGCCAGCCGCTGGGTGGCGGGCTGCGGCCTGCCGGTCGCCTGGCTTTCGCTCGACCCCGCCGATAACGACCCGGCGCGCTTTCTGGCGCATCTGGTTGCCGCGCTGCAAACGGTCGCGCCCGAAATCGGCGCTGCAACCCTGGCCGCGCTTCAGTCGCCGCAAGCCCCACCCATCGACGCCTTGCTGCCCAACCTGCTGAACGAACTCGCCGCGCTGCCCGGGCGGGCCATTCTGCTGCTTGACGACTGCCACGTGCTGGAGGCCGAGCCAGTTGTGCAGGCGCTTGGGACGCTGCTCGAATACCTGCCGCCGCAAGTGCACCTTGCGCTTGCCAGCCGCAAGGCTCCGCGCCTGCCACTCGCCCGATTGCGCGCCCGCGACCAGCTCACCGAGCTGCGCGCCGCCGACTTGCGCCTAGCGCCCGCCGAGGCGGCCCAATTTCTCAGGCAGGTCATGGGCCTCGATCTTTCAGCCGAGCAGGTTGCAACGCTGGAAGCGCGCACCGAAGGCTGGATCGCCGGCCTGCAGCTGGCGGCGCTGTCGATTCAGCACCAGAGCGACATAGCTGGCTTTATTCAGGCGTTTTCGGGCAGCCATCAATTTGTGCTCGATTACCTCATCGAAGAAGTGCTGAGCGGCCAGCCCGAGCCGATCCAGCGCTTTCTGCTCCAAACCTCCATTCTCGACCGCCTGTGTGGCGAATTGTGCGACGCCCTGCTCGACCGTGGCGACGCGGCCGGACAGGCGACGCTGGAAGCGCTTGAGCGCGCCAACCTCTTTGTTGTGCCGCTCGACGATCAGCGGCGCTGGTATCGCTACCACCAGCTCTTTGCCGAGGCACTGCGTCAGCGGCTGGCGCGCGCCGTTTCACCACAGGAGGGTATTCCTGGCACGGCGGAACTACACGCACGCGCCAGCGCCTGGTTTGAAGCGCAGGGATTGCATCTCGAAGCCTTCCAGCACGCCGCCGCCGCCCGCGATACCGAGCGCATTGCGCGCCTGGCCGAGATGTCGTGGCAGCGCATGGATCGCAGCTTCCAGCTGGCCGCGTGGCTGGGCTGGGTGAAGCAGCTGCCGCTGGCCGTTTTGCGCGCCCGGCCAGTGCTGTGCACGCAGTATGCCTGGGCGCTGATGGATGCCGGCGATCTGGAGGGCAGCGAGACCTGGCTGCGGGAAGCCGAGCGCTGGCTAGGGCCGGGTGCAGCGCAGCGCGAAACGGCTGGCGCGATGTTTGTGGTGGAAGACGAGCAATTTGAAGCGCTGCCAGCGATGATCGCATTTGCGCGTGCTTACCACGCTCAATCGCGTGGCGATGTGGCCGCCGCAGCGGGCTATGCGCGGCTGGCGCTGGAGCGCGCTCCCGCAGCGAATACAATATTGCGCGCTCAGACTGCGGTGCTGCTGGGCGTGAACGCCTGGGCCAGCGGCGACATGGAAGTGGCCTACCGAGCGTTTACCGATTGGGTTCAGCAGATGCGCCAGGCTGGCAACCTGATGTTTGCGCTGGTTGGCGTGTTTGGCCTGATCGAAATCCGCGCCGCGCAGGGACGTCTGCACGACGCCCTGGCCGAATACGAGCAGGCGCAGCGCTTTGCCGCCGATCAGGCCCAGGCGCTGAGCTATTTGGATTTGAGCTATGCCATGCTGCGCCTGGAGCGCGGTGATCGCGAGGGTGCGGCCGAGTGTTTGCAGCGCATCAAGCCGCTGGGCGCGCAATCGCCGTTTATCGACTGGATGTTTCGCTGGCATGTGGCGCAGGCGCGCTTGAAACAGGCCGAAGGGCGCTGGGATGCCGCGCTCGAATTCCTTGACGCAGCCGGCCGCGCCTATGCCCGCACGCCAGTGCCCGAGTTCCGCCCGGTTGCGGCCATGCAGGCGCGCGTGAATCTCCAGCAGGGGCAGGTGGGCCGCGCGCTGGCCTGGGCGCACGAGCGCGGCCTCAGCCCGCATGATGAGCCGGCCTACCTGCACGAATATGAGTACCTGACGCTGGCCCGCGTGCTCATCGCCGCGTCCACGCAGCGCCGAAGTGGGCCAGCCTTGAACGATGCGTCGGTGCTGCTGGCGCACCTTCTGGCGGCGGCAGAAGCTGGTGGCAGGAATGCCAGCGTGATCGAAATTCTGGTGCTTCAGGCGCTTGCGTATGCGGCGCGCGGCGACCGCCAGCTGGCGCTGGTGCCGCTGGGGCGCGCGCTGGCGCTGGCCGAGCCAGAAGGGTTCGTGCAGCTTTTTGCCGGGGAAGGCCCGCCAATGGCGCGGCTGCTTGGCGAAGCGCTCCAGGCCGGGATCGCGCGGGTCTATGCGCGCCGCCTGCTGGCGGCTTTTCTGCCCGATGGCCCCACACCGCCCGCCAGCGATGGCGAGGCTGCGCCGCTTGAGCCACTCAGCGAGCGCGAGCGCGAAGTGCTTCAGCTGATTGCCGAAGGGCTGAGCAATCAGGAAATCGCCGAGCGGCTGGTGCTTTCGCTGCATACCGTCAAGGTGCATGCGCGCAATATTTTTGCCAAGCTGGGCGTGGCGAACCGCACGCTGGCGGTTGCGCGTGGCCGGGCGCTGGGGATTGTGGCGCAACGCTAGCGGCGCGTGCTCGATTTGAACGCTTGACGGCGGGTCGCAACTGCGGCCCGCCGTTGTTGTGCGCCACAAATAATCCTCGGCTACCACTTTCGAGGTACGACGCCGCGCCGCCCATTTGCTACGCTAGAAGCGATCAAGATTATCGATTTTGGGCTATGCAAACGGGAGAATGACCAATGGCGACCAGCCAGACAACACCCATGAACAATACCGCCCGCGCCGTGGGCGGCTTGTTTCTGCTTTCAACAGTGGCATATATGCTCGGCAGCGGCATGATCGAAACACTGCTTGCCGGCCCGGATGTTTTGCATCAGGTTGCGGCGCAGCGCGGGCAGCTTGTGGCGGGCGTGCTGCTGCAGTGGGTGAATAACGCGGCGGTGCTTGGGATTGGGGTGCTGCTTTTTCCAGTTTTGAAATGCCACAGCGAGCGCGTTGCGCTTGGCTATGTTGGCACCCGAGTGCTTGAATGCGCGTTTCTCAGCCTGGGTGGAGTGTTCACGCTGCTGCTGGCGCAGGCCGGTCAGGCAGAACTTGGGGCGCTGCTGCTGGCTGGGCGAACCACGACCTATCAGGTAGCGATGGTGGCGCTTGCGCTGGGCAGCCTGCCGTTCTGCGCTGCCCTGTACCGTGCGCGCCTGGTTCCGCGCGCGCTCGCTGCGCTGGGCGTGCTTGGCTATGCCGCGCTGCTGGTCGGCACGCTGCTAGAAGTCGGCGGCTTCGATCTGCATTTCCTGCACACGGTGCCCGGCGGCCTGTTCGAGTTCATCCTGCCGCTGTGGCTGATTGTCAAGGGCTTCGGTTCGGCGCACACCCCAGCGACCGACCAGCAGGCGTTTGAGCGCGTGGCGTCGGCATAGAGCAGCGTGCAGACGTATTGGGCTACAGAGAACACGGAGAACTCCGAGTTTTAATATTCCTACTCTGTGGCTCAAACCGTCTTACCCTCGACTATCAATATTTCTCGAAACAGTGAACTATCACTGGCGTGCATTCGCCATGAAAGGAAAAATCTGTGGAATCACATATTGCTTCGTTTGGAAACGCCCAGCCAGCGCGTCAGCGCGCCGCGCGCTCGCCGCGAGCCATCGCCCGCGTGGCGGGGGTGCTGTATCTGCTGATTGCGGTGGCGGCGGGCGTGGCGCACTTCTATGTGCCCGGCCAGCTCATCGTGCCCGGCGATTCCGCCAGCACCGCGCATAACCTCGTGACGCGCGAGAGCTTGTTTCGGCTTGGCATTGCCAGTGAATATGTTGTGCTGCTCAGCGAAGTTGCGCTTTCGGTTCTGCTGTATGTGCTGCTGCGGCCGGTGCGCGCCACGCTTGCGCTGATCGCGGCGGCGTTCAGGCTGGTGATGACCGCGATTCATGGCATCAACCTGCTCAACTCGTTTCTGGTGCTGCGCCTGATTGGGAACACTGGCACAGAAGCGGCCTTTGGCGGCGCGCAGGTCACTACGCTGGTGCGCCTGTTCCTCGATGCCCATCACGATGGCTTTGCGATTGGCATCGTCTTTCTCATCCCGCACATGTTCATTATTGGCTATTTGATCTATGTGTCGGGCTACATTCCGCGCCTGCTTGGCGTGCTGTTCCTGCTGGCCGGCTGTGGCTACCTGATCGATTCCGCCGCGCAGCTGTTTGTGCCGAGCTATGGCGCAACTCCTGCCCTGCTTGCGCTGCCAATTGCGGTTGCCGAAATCGCTTTTCCGCTCTGGCTGCTGATCAAAGGTGTTGATCGCGAGGGCGCGTAGCCTTACCCCAGCCTGGGCAGGTAATCTTCGCGCAGCGAGCGATTGTGGTGCAGCTCGTGGCCGGCGATGATCCAGGCCAGCGCCCGCACGCTGACATGCGCGCCGCTGGCGCTGCCGCCGCGCTCCCAGGCCGCCGCGTCGAGGTTGCCGAAGAGGGCCAGCGTAGCGGCGCGCACATGGTCGAACTCGGCCAGCAGGTCGGGGAGCGGGCGGGCATTCGCACCTGAAAGCTCGACCCACGGGTTTGGCTCCATGCCGGGCAGGGCGGCCTGCTCGCCACGCGCAAACCACAGGGCGCGAAAGCTGAACAGCCGCTCGGCGTCGCTCAGATGCGCGATCACGTCTTTGATGCTCCACTCGCCGGGCGCGGGCGCTCCTTCGGCAACCTGCTCGCTGAGCTGCCCAACCAGCGCATGAATCGCGGCGTGCTGGGCTTGCAGCGTGGCGACGATATCGCCGTCGGGCACGAGCCGGATGTAGGTGAAGTAGTAGGGCAGGGCTTCGCCGTCGGCCGGGCGGGCAAGGCGTGGGGTCATGGCATAACCTCCTGAAATGAGAACCAAGAACCGCAGAACCACGGAACCAAGAACCACGGAACCGCAGAACCACGCAACCAAGAACCGCAGAACCGTGGAACCGAGAACCACGGAACCGCAGAACCACGGAACCAAGAACCGTGGAACCGAGAACCGTGGAACCGAGAACCAAGAACCGCAGAACCACGGAACCAAGAACCGCAGAACCACGGAACCAAGAACCGCAGAACCACAGAACCGAGAACCACAGAACCGGGAACGGTTGCGGTGAAATTGTGGCGAGTGTAGCGCGCCTGTTTGCGTGCGGCAAGAGGCGCGTTTCTATAAAAGACGAACGAGGAGCGGCTAATCTTTCGGCATTCTTCTGCTTGCGCCCTCTTCGACTAGCTCAGAACTTCGCTTCGATACGCGGCTGCGCCGCACTCAGGACGCACGCTTTCGTCAGTCGTCATTCGTCGTTCGTCATTCGTTCGCTTGCGCACAAATGTTTCAAAGTGTCGTATACTATGGGTACGATGGTGTTTTGAACAGGGAGCCTGATTATGGAAGAGTTCGATTCCTGGCTGGAAAAACTTGAGCAGGCGGAAGAGCAGATTGCCGCCGCGCATACGGTGCTGGCCGAGCTGCAAAGCGAGCTGAAGGACGCCGGCCGCAAAAAGGATATGATGGCGATTGCCGAGGTGGTCGATCGCCTGGCGCGCTATGGCCGCCTGTTCGAGGATATTCGCTCGTCGTGGACGGAAGCCACCTAGCCGCCTGCACTGCTAGAGAACATAGGGCCGCACAAGATATTCCAGCATGTCGGTGCTGCGCTGGAAGCCGGCGCGCATGTAAAATGGCACGCTGGCCTCGCTCGGCCAGACGATCAGGCTTTCGAAATCCTGCTCGGCGGCCCAGCCCAGCACGCGCGCCATAAGCTGCGTGCCAATGCCGCGATTGCGGTAGGCCGGGCGCGTGTAGACATTGGTGACATAGCCAAACGCGTCGTCGAGGCGGTTGGGCTTGGGCACTTTGGGAATGCGCTGGATGAAGATGTGCGACACAAGCGTGGCGTCGTCGGCGGCGACCCAGTAGGTCCAGCGCCGCTCGGCCAGCCCCTGGAGCAAAAATGCCTCGCAGGCGCGCAGAAACGCCGCCTGGTCGTTGGCGGGCGTGCCGGGCGATTCTTCCAGGCGGAAATCCCAGCGCATAGCGGCCAGTGCCGGCGCGTCTGCCTCGGTTGCCGTGCGATAATCGAGCACGTTTGCTCCTTTCAGCCGCTTGTGCAACACGATGTAATTCTTTCGGCGCTCACGCAATCGTGATCCAGCGCCCCTGCTCGTGCGAAGCAATCGCCGCGTCGATCACCTGCTGCACCTTCCAGCCGTCGTAGAACGTTGAGTCGATTGGCGTGCCGTCCACAATGGCGTCGATGAATTGGCGGCAGCTCACCGATTGTGTGGTGAAAATTCGCATTACCTGGTCCCAAACTTCCCCCGAGCGATCGATATCGCCCCACAGCTCAGCAGGAACTTCGAGCGTTTGCCAGTCGCTGTCGCCGGGCCGCCAGCCGCGTAGCGTGGTTATCGAGAAGGAAAAGCGCAGCTCAAGCGTGCCGGCTTCGCCAGCTATCAGGATGTGTGTGTCGTCGTGGTGGCCCACCGCAGTTGCATGAATTGAGCCTTGCGCGCCGTTCACAAACTCAACAACGAGCTGGGCGGAGTCGTTGGCCGCATCGAGCGGCTGCCCATCCGGGCCGGGCCGATTGATGAATGTGCTGAGAACAGCGCTCACCCGCGCGATCTCGCCCACGTAGCGGCGCGCGAAGTCGAGCGCGTGCGAGCCGAGGTCGCCCAGAATGCCCATGCCGTGCTGGCGATCAAAGCGCCAGCCGTACTTGCTTTCATTACCGTAATTCGACTCGAATGTAATATGGCATGAGTATGGCCGCCCAACGTATCCTTGCTGGAGCAAATGCTGGAAGTGGCGGAATTCTGGCAGCCAGTGCCAGGTGTAGTTGATCATATGCTTGCGGCCGGCGGCCTCGGCTGCGTCGAGCATCGCTTTAGCCTCGGCGGTGTCCATGGCCATGGGCTTTTCTCCCAGCACATGCAGGCCGGCATTCAACCCCGCCATGACAATCGGGTAGTGCAGGTCGTCGGGTGTAGACACCACCAGGGCATCGAGCAGGCCACTACTGATCATGGCCTTGTAGTCGGTGAACACGTGCGGGATGGAGTATTTCGTTGCAATTTCTTCGGCGCGCTCGCGGTTGCGCCCGCAGATTGCGGCCAGCGTGGCGCGCGGGTGGCTCGCCAAATTCGGCAGGTGAAAAGCGTCGGCCCACCAGCTTGTGCCAACCACACCAACCCGTACATTCCCTTCCATACCTGCCTCCCCTGCGCTCGGTCGAGCGCGTTCGATTTTGAACAACAAGGCTGGCAGCGATGACGATTGCGATCTTCTTGCCCTGGCGAAACGCGATTAGCTGAGCCACAGAGCGCACAAAGGACACTGAGTTTTGATACCTGTACGATGAAGTCGCGAAGGGCTTTCGGATGCTCTCGTAAAGCGAGCAGAATCAAGAACCAAGAATCTGCTAGCGTGGCACGCGAAGTTCTGTTTATAGATCAGGGGTAGTTATATTTTCGAGCCTTTGAGCCGTTGTGGCTATTTGCAGCCGCTTCTCGCCCAGCGCAAAGCTCGCCCTGGCAATCGCATCACCGGCAACCTCGTAGATGCACAGCATTTCGATTGTGCCCTTGCCTTCGGGGAAATTGCGCGTGATCAGCTCGTAGTCGGTAACGATCTGGCCCATCACAATGCGCGCCAGCAGTTGCGCGTGCAGGTCGGGCTCGGCGAAGCGCGCCGCCATGCGCGCCCGCATCTCGGCATGCCCGCTGGCAAGCAGCCCGCCGTGCAGCTCGAATTGCGCCGCGTCGGGGGCGTAGGTGGCGAGCCATGCGTCAAGGTCGCGGGCGTTGTATGCGTCGAGCTGCTGCTGCACAATCGTTTCGGGGGTGGGCATGCGACCTCGCAAGCGTTTAATCGGTGGTGAAGCCGCTGGGGTGCTGCGCGCGCAGGCGCTTGGGCGCGATAAGTTCCCACGCCATCGTGACGTACATGCGCAGGTCGGCGTCATTCATGCACGCCAGCTCAATCCCAACCCAGCCACGCACCCCAACGTATGGCGGCTTGAAGAATGTGTCCGGCGCGCTGTCGATCAGCCCTTCCTGAAAACCGGGCGGCACCGGCAGCCACACCGCCACATGCCCATCGTTGTGATGGTTGTTGGCGAACATCACAAAGACTTTGTTACGCACAAAGAAGGTCGGTTCGCCGTGCGAAAGGCGCTCGCTGCTTTCGGGAAGTTGGGCGCAGATCTGGCGCACGCGCACAAGCTGGTCGCTGCTCATTCGGCCTTGCCTGGTGAAGTTGAATTCTGAAGCTGTGCGCCGATTGTAGCACAGCGCGCCGCCCTGGTGAAGGGACAATGCGAGCGCCAGGGCCGTATCAACGTCATGAAATTTATCCACAGATGACACAGATGACGCAGATTATTGGCCTCATATCTGTGTAATCTGCGTAATCTGTGGATAGAACGCGTTCTCATTCCTGCGCAAACGGCTTCCACCCGTCTACATCGGCAAGATCGAAGCGTTTCACAATCGCCTGACCGGCGTGCTCTTCACGATACATCAGCGCCGCTGCTTCAAAGCGTTCGGGCAAAAGAAAGCGTTTGGTTGCCTGGGCTAGTGTCGCTTCGCGGCGCTGCGCCACGTCGATCAGCAGCAGCGCGGTGATTGGCCCGGCCGAGTAATCGAGGGTGAGCCATTCCTGAACGGCGAGCAGATCGGACGCGGGCGACCACAGATGGGCGTCGCCAAAAATGCGCTGCTCAAAGGGGTAATCATCGACCGACAGGACATAATACAGCGGACCGAAACGAACCTCGCCGCTCACGGCAAAATGCGCCCGGTGCCGCATGTTGGGCGATGGCGAGGTGATATTGAGCGAGTCGAGCATTGCTGCCTGCTTTCCGAAAGGCACACAGGCCAGGGCGGGATCGTAGCGGTCGGGTGAGCGTGGATTGGCGCGCAGCCGACTATTCAGCGCAAGTATAGCACGGCGATGGAGGCGGTGTGTGTACTATGCGCGCCATTCCGCTTTGTTTGGAGGAACGTGCATGCAGCCACCGCGACGATGAACTTTGGCAGCCAGTAGATCGTCGCAGAATGGGTGAGCCACAGAGCGCACCGAGGGCACCGAGATGGTTTTATCGCTCCGTGCTCTTGGTATTTTCTGTGGCTATTTTTTGCTGGGCTTCGCTGCTTTGGCGATGTGTTTGCGTAGGAGCGGCTCGCCGATGGCGCTGGCGTCGAGCGCGCTCGCGCCCAGAAAGCGCACGAAGCGCGCAAAACCGCGCGCCAGCGCCGCCGCGAATTCCTCGTCCTTGCCGAGGGCGGCATCTTCCAGCCACAGGCCGAGGATGACATAGGTGTTGCTGGCGCGGTCGAGCTTGCTGTCGAAGCGCGCCACCAGCCGGTCGCCCCACAGCACTGGCAGGGTGTAATAGCCATATTTGCGCAGGTGCACGGGCTTGTACACTTCCCAGATATACTCGAAGCCAAACAGCGTTTTCGCGCGCCCGCGCGCGCTGACGTGGTCGAGCGGGGCGAGGAATACGGCTTCTTCGGTGGTGGTGGTTTCGAGCGGCTGCCACGCCGCCGGCACGCGCCCGGCGTTGAGTTCCTCCAGCAGCGCGGCGTCGCTGCCGAGCGCATAGTGCAGCGCCTTCCAGCCTTCCACCTTCACCTCAATGATTTCGCCGTCGGCCAGCAGCGCCGCGCGCGTTTGCGCCCCGGTGTTGGCGTCCAGCCCGCGATGAAAGGAATCCTGTGTGCGCCGCATCTGCGAAAGGCCGGCGAAACTGATGTCTTTGGTGATCAGAAAGCGGTCGGTCGCGTCGTCGCTGGCTTCGCGAATCAGCTCGGCCGGCGCGACAGCCTCAGTCAGCGCATACACGCGCTCGAAGCGCTCGCGGTGGTGCGTCATCACTTCGCCGGTGCGCCACAAATAGTACAACGCCAGCGCGCTGTCTTTGCGCCCGCGATAGCTTTCGGTGCGGGCACGCTTGGCCATCTCGAAATCGCGATTGCTGACGGTGCCGCGCTCGCGCAGGATGGTGCGCATTTCCGCCACTGCCTCGGCATGCTCGCGCCCCATCGCGGCAATGCGCGAATCGCCGCCGTGGTCGTCGCGCTCGCGGCGCATCACCACGCGCCAGAAGGGCAGTTCGTCCATTGGGCGCGCCGCCAGCCAGCCGCCCCAGTCGAAGAACTGGCGTTGACCGTACGTCACTTCTTCCCACATGCCCGGCGTGTAATCGAGCACGCGGCTGTGGAGCGTAATGTCGTGGCTGCGCGCAATGATCTGGAGCGGATCAAGCTGCAGGTAGTCGATTGCGCGCATGGCCTGCGCCGTGCCTGCCAGCCCGCGCCAGCGCCGGCCCGGCCACAGGCCCTGTTTTCCCAGAATATAGCGGCGGGCCGTTTCGAGCGAAATTGTCAGCATGCCATCCTCACGCAGGCTACATGCCCACAGCGCGCTCAAGTGCCGGTTCCGGCGCTTCGAACAGCGCGGGGTAGGGCGCGTCGCACTGCAATTCGCGCAGGCCGCGCCGGGCGTAATCGTCGATCTGGTGCTGCTGCTGCGCGTTCAAAATTTCGGCGGAAGCGCCAGCCTGCCCATTGCGAATCATGCTCGGCTTGCCCAGCAGCCGGTCGAAAGGGAAGGGCGCCACCGGCATGAACTTCTTGTCGATCTGCTTCATGGAAGGGAAGCTGCTTTTCTCGAGCACCTGCGCCAGCGCTTCCTCGCTCAGATCGACCTTCATCAGGCGCGCAATCTGGTGCACAGTGCCGGCTGGGTCGGCCTTCATGGCCGCGTAGGACAAGAATAGCACATTCGGGAAAACGCGCCAGGGCCAGTAGCTGGCGACGTGCGCGGCCCACGAGCCGTAGGGGAAATCCTTCGAGAGAAACAGCTTCAGCCATTTTTCCACCGGCATCATCACCGATTTGGGCAGCATGCCCGCCCGAAAAGAAATAGCTCGACACAAAAATTTCTTTCGGGTCGCGCACAACCACGATGTACTTCGCTTCGGAATTGTAGGGCACATAGTTGCTTTCCAGGTGCGTTTTGATCACGCGCATGCCGGTAGCAGTGTGCTCGTAGGTGGAAGGGTCGCTCAGCGGCACAATCGTGGGCATGGGCGACTCGGGCCAGGGCACAACGTCGTGGATGTGCGCGAACTCGCCTTTGCCCTGCGTGGCGATCTGGTAGGCGATCTGCATCGCCCAGTTGGTGCCGCTCTTCGAGTAGGTGCACACGAACACATCGCGCTTGGTCGGGCGGTAGCCACGGAAGGCGCCCGCTTTGAGCTTTGGCGACTGCATGCCGCGCCCAAGAAAGCGAAAGGTCTGCTCGGTGAAGCCCAGCGTGGCGGCAAGCCACATGCCAGAAAAGGTGACCAGCATGATCGGAAACTGTACCAGCGAGCGGAGATGGTGCAGCACGGTCGGTTTGCGCCGGGTCATGGCGGGCTCTCCTCGATAGTGGCGGCAACAATATTCGGTTGGGGCAAACGTGATGGCGCTATCTTACACGATTTCTGGGAAGTGTATGCAGGGGAGTAGTAGGTGGTTTGCTGCTGGCTTGGCACTTCGGTATTTGAGAAGGAATTACTTAATGCTGCGCGGCTGCGTACTAAGAATCGCTTTGACCAAATCATCCCGATCCCAAAGCAATACGTCATTTGTTTTGGCAAGATGGCGAGCTGGTGCAGTATATCTACTGTTAGTGACAACCATAGCTTTTGTGCATCGATAGATTTTTTGTGCGGTGAAAACCTGCTGAATAGCTTTGCCATCGATTTTGTGCTTGTACCTTTTTGCTTGTACGGCAGTTCGCACATTGTCTTTTGTGATAATCAAATCTGCCCCGTAGTCTCCGCGAGCCGGCGTGTGTTCAACGTTATAACCCAATCTTTCGAACAAACTAACAAGATATCGTTCAAATACTATGCCGTCCATCCGATCAATCTCATAGATACCAGCTCGGGCAAGCCTTTGTTTTTTATATTGCGCGATGGCGAATTGGATAGAAAGACAAATGCCAATCAACATCCACAAAGGCCACATGGAAATAAGAGTTGGGAGCAAGGCGTGGTTGAGACCATCGAATACATGATTCACGTGTCACCTCATAATGTTTTGCAGGTAGAAATATGTTTTTATTTAACAACTGCAATCTTACATTATTTCGGCGTGGAAATATTTGTGCCAGCATAGCAAAATACAGACAATTTAGTGAAAGTTGTATTTTTGGCTATGCCCAACGCGGCTAGAGCTTTTCTAGCCCCAGCTCATCCGCCAATTCCACCAGCGAATCCCAGGTGGCCTCGGGCAGCGGGATGCCCTCGCGCTCGCGGGTGCTGCGGGTCAGGCGTTCGGGCTCGCCGGGCAGCAGCACGCGCTCCACGCCAGCGACGGGCGGGTTCGCGGCTACTTGCGCGCTCAGGCGTGCGGCTGCGGCGGCGAATTCGTCGGGCGGCACAAATGCGGGGATGGAGAAGGCGAGGATCAGCGTGCCGTTGAAGCCATGATTGCCTGGCACGGTCGGGTCGACGCCGCCAAAGGTGCGCGCCAGCAGCTCGATCATCATGCTCAGGCCCGAGCCTTTGTGCTGCCCAAAGGTTTGCAGCGCGCCGCCGACGTAGAATGCAGCCGGATCGAGCGTTTCGTTGCCAGCCGTGTCGCGCAGCACGCCCGGCGCGATCTGCTCGCCCTTGGCGCGCGCCACGCGCAGCTTGCCCTCGGCCACGCCCGAGGTGGCGAAATCGAGCACCAGCGGCGGGTCGCCCGGCGCGGCCATGGCGAAGGGATTGGTGCCCATCAGCCGGCCATAGCCGCCAAACGGCGCGACCGAGGTGCTGGCGTTGCAGAAGGCGATGCCCACCATCCCGGCGGCTGCAATCATTTCCACATACGCGCCCAGCCGGCCAACGTGGTTGCAGTTGCGGATGTTCACCGCTGCCACGCCCTGCGCCCGGGCAATTTCAATGGCTGTTTCGGCGGCCAGCTGCGCGGCGGGCGCGCCCCAGCCCAGCCGGCCATCGACCTGAGCGGTTGCGCCGCTGCTGCCCAGCAAGGTTGGGCGCTCGGCGGGCAGCACCTGGCCGCTGCGGGCGTGCGCGACATACCACGGCAGGCGCAATACGCCGTGTGAGTCGTGGCCCATCAGGTTCGCGTCCACCAGCGAGTCGGCCACAAGGCGGGCGATGTCGGGCGGGCTGCCGATGGCGGTGAGGGCGGCTGCGGAGAACTGGCGAAGGGGCGATTCGGGCACCGTGCGCATGCCGGGCTGCCTTTCGTTTGAATGGGCGATTGCGGGGCGCGGGTGGGTGTGGGGCGTTGCGCCGGCTGTATTGCAAGAGTCGGCCGATCGTTTGCCACGAAGACTCGAAGCATTTTCCAATAACCACCAAGGCACGAAGATTTTATACCATTCTGAAACCCTTGGTGTCTTGGTGTCTTGGTGGTAAATGTTCTGAGCAGGCATATGCGAAAGGTATTGTCTTTAGCCTACCTTCGTGTCTTCGTGGCTATAAGTGCGGGAAGTTTAGCGCTTGCTGCGCTCGCGGGCGCGCTGCTCACGAAACTCGCGGGCGGCGTCTTCGATCCTGGCGCGCTGATCGCGGGCCTCGCCATCGCGCAGCGACAGCACCAGCGAGGCAATCGCGCCAATAAACAGCGCGGTGCCGAGGATGCCGATCACCAGCTGAAACGTATCGGAGTTGAAGCCCAGCGCAAGGTTGGCGTTCAGCAGCGCAAACGCGACCATCGCCGCTGCCGCAAGCTGAAACGCGCGCTGGCGACGCGGCCAGCTCCCGGCGCTGCGCGCCTGCATCAGCAGAAAGCCGCCCAGCAGCAGCGCGATCAGCACGCGAACCCAGTAGCTATTCATAGTTCCTCTTCCCTAATGTATTTTCGATTTACGATTTTGGATTTACGCTCCTGCTGAACCGCGTATCCATGCGGCACCGAGAATAGAAGGCCTCCGTGACCTTGTCTAAAAAGCCGCCAAGTGGGGCGGGTCAACAAAAGACCAATGAAGGCTCGCAGAAGTGGCTTGGCTCTGCTATCCTATGCCTTGATGCATCTCAAGGCCGCAAAAGACCGATGCGCTCGACGCTGTCACAGAGAATGGCTTTCGATGCATCGTATCGCTTGTTTCACAAGACCGTGTAAGATCCCAGTGCCCACGAGCACGTAGCCTCAAGACTGGTCCGAAACAAGCTCCTTTTTCTTGTCCTTTGGAGAGCTATCATGCACATTCTCGGCATTGACCTCGCCAAACTCACCTTCGATGTCACCCTGCTGCGTGAGGGTGGCGACCGTCGCCACAAGCAGTTTCCGAACACCTCCGCTGGTTTTGAGCAGCTCCAGCAGTGGCTTCGCTCCCAGCACATTGAGCACGTGCATGCCTGTATGGAGGCAACCAATGTCTATTGGGAAGCGCTGGCTGCCTTCCTCGCCGATGCTCAGCACATCGTCAGTGTGGTTAACCCTGCCCGTATCAAGGGTTTTGCCCAAAGCCAGATGATGCGCACCAAGACCGACAAACAGGATAGCCGCATCATTGCGTTGTTCTGCTTGCAATGCCAGCCCGAAGCCTGGACACCACCCTCTGCCGCCCAGCGCCGCTTGCGTGCGCTCACACGCCATCGCGACGACTTGCTCCAAACGCGCACGCAACTGTCCAATCGCTTGGGCGATACCAGCGACACGGTGGTGCGCACGTCGCTTGAAACGGTTCTGGCAAGCGTAGAGGAGCAGATCACAAGCGTCGAGGCACAACTCAAACAGCATCTCAAAGACGAGCGTGACCTGGGCGAGCAAGCTGCGCTTCTCACGGCGATTGTCGGAATAGGTACAATCACTGCCGCTAAGTTGCTGGGGGAGTTCTGCGATATCGACGCGTATACATCGGCCAAGGCGCTGGCGGCAGACGCGGGAGTAACACCGGCGCAGCACGAATCGGGAACGAGTGTGCGGCGGCGAACACACCTCTCGAAAGTGGGCAAGGCGAGCGTGCGAGCGGCGCTGTACTGGCCGGCAATTGTGGCGATGCGACGATGCGAAGGGTTCAAGGCGTTTGCGGAACGGCTGGCAGCGCGCGGCAAAGCCAAGGGTGTGATCATCGGTGCGGTGATGCGCAAGTTGTTGCACGTGGTCTATGGTGTACTCAAGCATAAAACGCCCTTTGACCCAAACAAAGTCCTTGGCCCGACCCGTTCTTCAACGTAATATCTCTGTGGCTTGTTCGTTTGGGCCTTAGCCGCCCACATGCACCGCCGGCCGGCGCTCGGGGTCGTCTTCGGCGCGGCGCAGGATTTCGCGCGTGGTGGGGCGCGATGTCGCCCTCGCCAAAGAGCACAAAACGCCCCAGGTGCACCAGCGGGTTTTGCTCGCCCCACTCGAAGTAGACATGGGGCAGCTTGCCGGTGCGGTCGCGCAGGTACAGCAGAAACGCCGCAATCGCGTTCGGCACGGCCGAGCTTTCGGCGCGCAGAATGCGGTAGCCCTCGACCTCGACGCCATCGACCTCCAGCACGTCGGCGAACTCCGAGGCGTCGCAGACCTTCACCTCCAGAAAGACCACCGGATCGGCGGGCGGGATGTGCGTATCGGCGCGCACCTCGCGCTCTTTGGCGCGGTACTCGGCGGCGTCGCCGGCGTCGAGCTGGTTGGCGATGATCCGGATTGTCTCGGCGTGCTGCAGTTCGTCGATGATCTCATTTGCCCTGGCGTCGAGCTCGACGCGCTCGGTGCGCAGCTCGGTCGAGCGCCACACTCGCGAAAGCAGCGAGACCAGGATAATCGCGCCAATAAAGAACGAAGCGATCTTGAGGCCCTCGGGCCGCTCGAAGATATTCACAATTGTGGTGTAAATAAACACCAGCGTGATCAGCGCAAACCCAAACGTCCAGCCGCGCTCGCCGCGCCGCCAGGCCGCCAGCGTCACCGCCACCGCCGCCGACGACATCAGCACCAGCACGCCCGTGGCATACGCGCCGCCCTGCGCATCGACATCGGCCCGGAAGATGATTGTGACGGCAAAGGCAATGGCCGTGAACACCAGCACCAGCGGGCGCGAGGCGCGCGTCCAGTCGGGCGCCATGCCATAGCGCGGCAGGTAGCGCGGCACAATATTCAGCAGGCCAGCCATCGCCGACGCGCCCGCAAACCACAGGATCGAGATCGTGCTGATGTCGTAGATCGTGCCGAAGATATCGCCAAAGTAGGTGTGCGCCAGGTAGGCCAGCGCCCGACCATTCGCTTTGCCGCCCGGCAGAAATTCCTCGTGCGGGATGAGCACAGCGGTGGCAAAGCTGCTCGCCAGCAGAAACACGCTCATGATCAGCGCGGCAGTGACCAGCAGCAGGCGCGTGTTGCGGATGCGACCAACCGGATTTTCCTCGGTGTCGGCGGGCGAGCCGCGCACCAGCGGCATCACGGCCACGCCCGTTTCAAAACCCGAAAGGCCGAGCGCCAGCTTGGGAAAGAGCAGCAGCGCCACGCCCAGCATCATCAGGGGGCTGCCGTGCTCGGTGAACAAAATCTGCTGCCAGTTCGTCACCAGCGGCGGATGAGTAATCACCTGATAGATCGCGTCGGCGATCACAATGAAGTTGAGCAGCAGGTAGGCAGCGACCAGCGCCACGGCGATGCCAATCGCTTCTTTAAAGCCTTTGAGAAAAATCGCGGCCAGCGCCGTCACCAGCACCAGCGTGATCAGCACGGGATAGTCGTGCAGCGCCGGTGGCACAAACGGGTTTTCGGCAATATGGGCGGTGGCATCCGCGGCCGAGAGCGTGATGGTGATAATAAAGTCGGTGGCAACAAAGCCCAGCAGAATCAGCACAAACAGCTTGCCCTGCCACCACGAGAGCAGGTGCTCGAGCATGGCGATCGAGCCTTCGCCATGCGGGCTTTCGGCAGCCACGCGCCGGTAGATCGGCAGCGCGCCAAACAGCGTCAGCAGCACCAGGATGAGCGTGGCAATTGGGGAAAGCGAGCCAGCCGCCAGCGCGGCGATGCCCGGCTGGTAGCCCAGTGTCGAGAAGTAATCGACGCCGGTGAGGCACATGACCTGCCACCACGCGTGCTGCGGGTGGCCCTCTTCCTCGTATGGCCCTTCGGTTTCGCGCACCTGGCCTTGCAGCAGCCAGCGCAGAAAGGCGCTGCGCGGGCGGGCCGGTGTTGAAGGTGTTGTCATATATGCTCGCTACCCTTGTCTTTCAAGCGGCAGGGCGCAGGTGCGCGTTTCACACCCTGCCGCCTGTCGCGCTTACGCCTGCTCCAGTCGCGCCAGCTCTTCCGCCACCACCGACTCGTCGAGCTTCTTGAAGAGCGGCCCCGGCTGGCGCAATGCCTGGCCCACCGGCAGCGCGCTTGGCTCCCAGCGCCCGACCCAGCTGGTGTAGTCGCCTGTCAGCACGCGGTGGCTCAGGCCATTTTCCTCAGTGTAATCGCGGAATTCGAGCGGCCCGGCGATATAGCCTTCGTAGCCGAGCAGCTCATGCAGCTTCTGGCTGCTGAACGGCAGAAACGGCGTCATCATAACTTTCAGCGTATCGACGCAGCGCAGCGCCACATACAGCACCGTGCCGGCGCGCTCGCGGTCGGTCTTGATCGCTTTCCACGGCTCCTGCTCGCTCAGGTACTGGTTGACCTGCCCGGCCAGGCGCATGGTTTCGCCCAGCGCGGCCTTGAAGCGCGCCACGTCGAGCAGCCCGCCCACAGCAGCCAGGCCTTCTTCCACAGCAGTGAGCAGCGCCGTGTCGGCGGCCTGAAGCTCGCCGGGCTGCGGCACCGTGCCAAAGTTGCGGAACACGTTGGTAAGTGTGCGGTTTACCAGGTTGCCCCAGGTCGCCACCAGCTCGTCGTTGTTGCGCCGCACAAACTCGGCCCAGGTGAAATCGGTGTCCTGCGTCTCCGGCCCGCCAATTGTCAGGAAATAGCGCAGCGGGTCGGCGTCGTAGCGACTCAAGACTTCGTTGACATAAATCACAATGCCGCGACTGCTGCTGAACTTCTTGCCTTCCATGGTCAGGAATTCGCTGCTGACCACGTCGTAAGGCAGGTTGAGCGCCGGGCTGTCGCCGTTGCCGCCAAACACGCCGCCGTTGCCGTAGCCCATCAGCATGCTCGGCCAGATCACGCTATGGAAAACGATATTATCCTTGCCCATGAAGTAGTAGTGCCGCGATGCGGGGTTCTGCCACCATTCTCGCCAAGCATCGGGCGTGCCACGATTTTTCGCCCACTCAATGCTGGCCGAAAGGTAGCCAATCACCGCGTCGAACCAGACATAGATGCGCTTGTCGTCGCGCTCGGCGTACTCGGGCAGCGGGATGGGCACGCCCCAGTCGAGGTCGCGCGTGATCGCGCGCGGGCGCAGCTCGTCGAGCAGGTTCAGCGAGAAGCTGCGCACGTTGGGCCGCCAGTGGCTTTGCGAGTTGATCCACTCGCCCAGCTGCGTGGCAAACGCCGAAAGGTCGAGAAAGAAGTGTTCGGTTTCCTTGAACACTGGCGGCTGCCCATCGACCTTCGAGCGCGGGTTGATCAGGTCAACCGGGTCGAGCTGGTTGCCGCAGTTGTCGCACTGGTCGCCGCGCGCCTCGGTGTAGCCGCAGATCGGGCAGGTGCCTTCGACATAGCGGTCGGGCAGGGTGCGCCCGGTGGCGGCAGAAAACGCGCCCAGCGCGGTCTGCTTCAGGATGTAGCCCTTGTCGTAGAGCGTCTTGAACAGGTCTTGCGTGACGGCATAGTGGTTCTGCGTGGTGGTGCGGGTGAACGTATCGTAGCTCAGGCCCAGGTTGCGCAGGTCGTCGCCAATCACAGTGTTGTAGCGGTCGGCCAGCTGCTTGGGCGTAATGCCTTCTTTGTCGGCGGCAAGCGTGATCGGCGTGCCGTGCTCGTCGGTGCCCGAGACCATCAGCACGTGGTTGCCTTTCAGGCGCTGGTAGCGGGCAAAAATATCGCTGGGCACGCCAAAGCCAGCCACATGGCCGACATGGCGCGGGCCATTGGCGTAAGGCCAGGCGACGGCAACAAGAATATACTCGGGCATTGTGAGACTCCACTCCCTTATGCGTGTATCGCTGATTGTTTAGCTGTGCAGCATAGTACAGAAGTGGGGTTTGCGCAAACGACGTGGGGCGCAGGAGGCGATGAGACTCGTTGTAAATCGTCGTCAAACCCATCGCGTCTTGGGCTGGCACCAACTTTCGCGTGGTACTTAACCAAGACGCGATGGGTTTGGCGAAGATTAATCGACGTCTTCCAGGTCGAGCGCCGAAAACCGCCGATCAGCGGAGACACCGTGCGCCGCCGCGAGCTGCGCTGGGCCACCGAACCAGCCGAGCACATCGTCGCGGCGCAGCAGGGTGGGCTGGGCGCCGCACAGCGCGTGGTACGAGGAATAGGGCCAGGTGCGGAAGTCGGTGATCATCCCGTGCTTCTGCGGGTTGTGGTGGATGTAGGTAACCAGCCGCAGCAGGTGCTGCTCTGACGTGACCTTTTTTCGCTCGAAAGGGTGCTCGAAGAGGCTGCCAGTGCGCCCGTAGGCCTTGTTGATCGCCTTGGCGTAGGCGTTGAACAGGTGGCCGAACTGCTGGCTTGGGTTGAGCGTTTTCGCGGAATTCTTCTGCTCGGCGCTTGCTTTGATTCGCACCAGCACATGAAAGTGATTTTTGAGCAGGCAGTAGGCGTAGGTGTCGGCGGCTGGCGCGATGTAGCGGGCGTAGAGCTTGAGGAAATGGTGGTAGTTGCGCTCCTCAAGAAACAGATTCTCGCGGTTGTTGCCACGGTTGTAGATGTGGTAGAAGCGACCGGGCTGAAGCGGAACAGCTTTGGACACGTTGGGCCTCCAGGACGCGAGGGTGACGTTGCTGTCAGTGTAAACGATGGGCGTTTCCAAGACCAAACCCTGCGCGTCTTGGGTTGTTACCACGATCAAACTGACACCAACCCAAGACGCGCAGGGTTTAGCGACGAAGACGCGCAGGGTTTAGCGACGAAGACACGCAGGTTTAGCGACGAAGACGCGCAGGGTTTGACCACGAAGACACGCAGGTTTAGCGTCGCGCCTCATCGTCAAGCTTCGGGAACAACACCGCGCCGGGCTGCACGCGCGCGCCGGCCGGGTAGCCGCCCCAGCGCAGCGATTCGCGCAGTTCGACAGCCGGAGTTGTTTCTAGCCCAAGCTGCGCGCCAATTGCGGCGGCGGTGCCGGGCAGAAACGGCGCCAGCGCGCAGCCAATCTGTCGCAGCGTTTCGGCCAGGGTGTAGAGCGCAGTTGCCAGCCGCGCCTCGGCTTCTGGCTCGGCGGCGCGGCGCTTTGCCAGCGCCCACGGCTGCGCCTCGATCACATATTTATTCGCCAGCGCCACCAACTCCCAGATCGCCGCCAGCGCCTCGTCGGGCGCAAATCGCTCCAGCGCGGCGTCGAGCCGTGGGTAGAGCGTTGCGCTGGCAGCGAGCAGCGGCTGTTCGAGGGTGGTGGGCGCGGCGGGCGCGGGCACGATCCCATCGTAGTAGCGATTGATCATGCCAAGCGTGCGGCTCAGCAGGTTGCCCAGGCCATCGGCCAGATCGGCGTTGTGGGCGCGCGCCAGCCGCTCGGGCGAGAAATCGCCGTCGCCGGTGGCGGGGATTTCGCGCAGCAGGTAGTAGCGCAGCGTGTCGGTGCCGAAGCGCGCAGCCAGCTCCACCGGGTCGATCACATTGCCGAGCGATTTGCCGATTTTCCGCCCGCCCGCCGTGACAAAGCCGTGGACGAAGATGTTGGTGGGCGGCACAACGCCAGCCGAAAGCAGCATGGCCGGCCAGTAGATCGCGTGGAAGCGGATGATGTTTTTGCCAATCACGTGCGTGCGGTGCGCGCCGTTCGCCCAGTAGCGGGTGAAGCCTTCCTGCCCTTCGGCATAGCCCAGCGCGGTGATGTAGTTGCCCAGCGCGTCGAACCAGACGTAGGTGACCTGCGCGGGGTCGCCGGGCACGGGAATGCCCCAGCCGCGCGCCCGCGAGCGCGAGCGCGAGATGCTGAAATCTTCCAGCCCGCCGCGAATGAAACTGAGTACTTCGTTCTTGCGCGTTGCCGGTACGATCCGCAGCTGGTCGCTGCTGATCAATTCTTCGAGCTGGCCAGCGTAGCGCGACAGGCGGAAGAAGTAGTTTTGCTCCTCGACCAGCTCGGGCGCAACCAGGTGCTCGGGGCACAGGCCGTCGATCAGCTCGTCTTCGGCGTAAAACTGCTCGCAGCCAACGCAGTACAACCCGCGATACGGGCGCTGGTAGATGTCGCCGTTGCGCGCACACGCCTCCCACAGCACGCGCACGCCGGCCGTGTGGCGCGCATCCACGCTGGTGCGAATGAAATCGTCGAACGAGAGATCAAGCGCGTTGCGCAGGGCGTAGAAGTGCGCCGCGTTGTGCTCGACCAGCTCGGCGGTGGGAATGCCAGCCTGCTCGGCGGCGCGCACATTCTTCAGGCTGTTTTCGTCGGTGCCGCTCAGGAACCAGACATCGCGGCCATTTAGCCGCTGGTAGCGCGCCAGCGCGTCGGCCTGCACGTCCTCGAGCGCGTGGCCGATGTGTGGCCGCGCATTGACATAGGGAATGGATGTGGTGATGTACCAGGGTGTTTGCGATTTCATAGATATTGTTTCTTTCTGCTGGGCAACAAAAAAGGCCGCCCAGCAAGGGCGGCCCGCGCGATCCGGCGTTCGGAATTTCAGGCAGCGCAATGCATGGTCAAGCGGCGGCGCGGTAGCCCGCGCCAGCGCATGAGCATGCTGTGTGTTGCGTGAAGAAACATTGTATCTACCCCTCGTTGTGCTATGCCAGGCCCAAACAGAACGGTAAGGAACGATTGCCACGAAGACTCGAAGAAACGAAGGCCATTAGGATGCTCTAAAGTCTTGGAGTCTTCGAGTCTTTGTGGCTATTTGAAAGGTATTGCATCCATTCACCATTCCCAACCCCGTGCTAAAAGCGCACTAGCGGCCGGGCTGGCGCGGCGGGCGGCGCGAGAGTGGCGTGCCGCGAGAAAACGGCTGCTTGAAGCCGCCATTCTTGGTGGCGGGTTTGCTGCTCTTGCCGCCGGATGGGTTATTCTTCTTCGACATACGAGCCTCCTTGGCGACGGGTTGTCGCAGATTGCCGTTCAGCTGGCGAATGTGCCTGCGGCTGTTCGGAATCAAAAAGCCGCAGGCGCCTGCGCGGTGCCCACGGCCGATGCTCGCAAATTGGGAAGAAGAAACTACCTTGGCGATGCACCTGCTGCGGGCGAGATCATGCTGCGAACGCGCATCAGCGCATTCGGCCGCATCATCATCATAGCGCGCAGGTTGGTCATCGAACGGCGGTCCTTCACACAATCGGTAATTGCCAGTGGCTGCACTATAGCATTCGGCGCAGAGTATGTCAATTGGCGGCTGCTCCGACCTTTGGCGGATGTTTGGTATGTTTCGGTTCGGTGGGCCTGCTAGGATAGAAAGAATCGCTTTGATCAAGCGCAGCCGGCGGTGCCGCGACGCACCTGCCAGTTGCATAAGGACGATGCCATGATCGCATCATCAATTACCTCCCTCATCCGCGAGCCTTCCGAACAACTCTGGCTGCGGCGCGTGCTCTCCATTCTGACCCTCGCCACCGCTATCTTCAGCCTTGCCCTGCTGAGCGTATTCGTGGTACTGCACCACCCTGGCTGGCTCGTGCTTGCGCTGCTTTTCGCGGGCGTGGCGGCCAGCCATTTCGCGGCGCTGGCGCTGATGAGGCGGGGCCGCGTATGCCTGGCGCTGCTCCAGCATAACGCGATTGTTGGCGCGATCTGCATTGTGCTGGCGCTGCTGGTGCCCTCGGCCCTGCCGTTGCTGCTGATGGTGCCAGCCCTGAATGTGGCGCTGGCACTGCCGCACCTTGGCGCGCGAATGCTGCGCGCGCTGGTTGCCGTGGCAATGGTTGCGACGGGGCTGGAGGTGACGCTGGCGCGCTGGGTGCATCTTGAGTCGCCAGCCGCCCGGATTGGCTTTATGCCCATGCTGCTGCTGGCGCTGGCCGAGGTTGGCTTTATCTTCTGGTATCTGTGGCACTATCGCGCCTCGTTTCGCCGGCTTCAGCTTGCCACGCGGGCGGCTCCCTGGGCGCTGCGCAGCGAGCAGCCCGCCACGGCGCACGCAGCGCAAACGCCGACGGCGGCCTTTTGCGAAGCGGCTGTGCCCTATCGTACCATCCTCGAACTGACCACCGACTACCTGTATTCCATGCGGGTCGATACCGCTGGCCGCGCCCGGATCGACTGGCTTTCGGAGTACCTTGTGAGCGTCACGGGCTACAGCATCGACGTAATTGAGCGGGCCGGCGGCTGGGAGCAGATCATCCATCCCGACGACCGCCACATCGAGCGCGAGCGCCGCGCCGACCTGCTGGCCGGCCGGCCGAATATGCGCGAATATCGCGTGATCACGCGCCAGGGCGGGGTGCTCTGGCTGCGCGATTATCGCTGGCCCGGCCCGGCTGGTGGCGCCGACATGGTGCTGAGCTGCGCCGCGCAAGACATCACCGCGCAGCACCACGCCGCTGAGCAGGTGCGCGCCATGAACCAGCAACTGACCGAGCGCGTGGCCGAGCTGCAAGCCGCGCAAGAGCAATTGCGCACGCTTTCGACACGCGACGCGCTGACTGGGCTGTTCAACCGGCGCTATATGGAAGAAGCCTTTGCGCGCGAAGTGAGCCGCGCCGCCCGCCAGGGCTACCCAATCGGCGTAATCATGCTCGATATCGACTCCTTCAAGCAGTTCAACGATACATTTGGCCATGCCGGTGGCGACGTGCTGCTGCGCGAGGTGGGCCATTTGCTGCACAACCATGTGCGCAGCAGCGACATTGCGTGCCGCTATGGCGGCGAGGAATTCATTATTCTGATGCCGGATACGACCCTGGATGCGCTGATGGAGCGGGCGGAGTTGCTGCGCCGAAGCGCGATGTACCTGCGCCCCGATTTCATGGGCAGCGCGCTCGGGCCGGTGACAATTTCGGTGGGCGTGGCGATGCTGCCCGAGCACGGCACCACCGCCGACGAGACTATCCACGCTGCCGACCAGGCGCTGTACCGCTCGAAACGCGCCGGCCGCAACCGCGTGACGCTGGCCGAAGACCGGCCCAAAAGCCGCGCCTGCGCTGAATAGCGTTAGGCCGGCGCGGCGCGGAGCGCCTTGAGCGCGGCCTGCACCTGCGGGTCGTCGGCGGGGTCGAAGCGCCACCAGTCGGCGTCTGCTGCAACATCGGGCTTGACGCCCACGCCTTCGATGAGCTTGCCATTGGGCATGCGGTAGGCATATTCGGCCAGCCACAGGCGCGAGCCGCCCGGCAGCGTATGCAGCACCAGGTTTTCGGTGTTGCCGGCGGTGGTTTCGCCCACCAGCGTGCCGCGCCCGCGCACGCGCACGCCCGCAGCAAACATCTCGGCGGCGCTGGCCGTGCCGGCGTTCATCAGCACGGCCAGCGGTACGTTCTCGGTGCCGGGAGCCATCACCCCACCAGGTATTTCCAGATCCTCGCGGTTCTGACGGCTGGCGCTGCTGCCGATCGAGCCACCGTCAATGAACAGGGCCAGCGTGTCGAGCAGCGCGGTGATATAGCCGCCGCCATTGTCGCGCACATCCAGGATGATGCCGTCGAGCGGGCCTTCGGCCAGCAGTTCGTCGACCTGATCGCGCGCCAGGGTGGCCAAATCCTCGCGGTCGAAGGTGTCGATGCGCAGCAGGCCAGTGCGCGTGCCGGGCAGAAGCCGCGCCTCGACGGGCGGGAAGGCGTCGCCGCCGATCACCTGCCGCGTCAGCGTGAACTCGCGCGGCGAGCCGCCCGACGAAACAACGCGAACATGCACGCTGGTGCCGGGCGCACCGCGCATAACCTCTTCAATCGACTGGTTGCCGAACGCAGCAGTATCGCTGATTGGGTTGCCGTTGATCGCCACAATCAGGTCGTGCGGCACAATCCCCGCTGCCTCGGCCGGGCTGCCCAGGCCCACGCGCGTAATCAGCGCGCCAGCCGTGTCGGTGCGCACCTGCACGCCAATGCCGCCGTACACTAGCGTCCCGCTCGATTGCGCCGACTCGCTGGCGACTTGCTGCGGGTTGTCGAAGCGCGAGTGCTCGTCGCCCAGCTCGCCAATCATTGCGGCCAGCAGATCGTAGGCTTCCGCCGGGTCGGCGGCGGCGGCGACCTGCGGGCGGTAGCTGGCGCGAATGGCGTCCCAGTCGAGCCCACGATAGTCGGCGTAGAGGTAGCGTTTTTGCACCAGGCCCCACACATCATCGAACAGCTTGGTGCGCGCCTCGGCGTCGAGCGGCGCAAGCGTGGCGGTAGGGCTGATCTGCACCGCCGTGGCGCTGGGCGTGGGCGTTGCGCTGGGCGTGGGCGTTGCGCTGGGTATTGGGGTGGCGCTGGGCGCGGGCGTGGCGGAAGGCTGCGCCGTGGCGCTGGGCGCGGGTGTGGCGCTTGGTGCGGCAGCAAAGGGCAATGGCGGCGCGGCGCAGCCGGCCAGCACCAGCAGCGCAAGCATGCATGCCCAGCGCCTGAGCGGCCTCGATGCCATGAAACATGCCTTTCCAATGCTGCGTGAACCATTCTGCCGCATGATACCATACGCGTCGGCACGCCGCGTGCGATAGCGCTGCGTAGAAGGCCGCTGGCCTGGCAGTTTTGCGAAATCAAAGAGGAATTGTATGACCGTGATGGCGATAGTCACGCTGGTTCTGGTGGGATGCACAATTGCCGGGATTGCGGTGGGGCGCTGGCCGCTTTTGCGCGCCAATCGCACCACCATCACGCTGATTGGGGCGGCGCTGCTGCTGGCCTGTGGCGCGCTGACGCTGCAGCAGGCCTATGCCGCGCTGGATTTGAATACGCTCTTGCTCTTGTTCAGCATGATGATTGTGAACGGTCACCTTTACCTGGCTGGCTTTTTTGGACTGGTGACGCAGCGCGTGGTGCGGCTGGCGCACGGCCCCTACACCTTGCTGGCGCTGGTAATCCTGGCGTCGGGCGTGCTTTCGGCACTATTTCTGAACGACACGGTGGTGCTGATTCTGACGCCACTGGTGCTGGAAATTTCGCGCCAGCTCAAGCGCAACCCGCTGCCCTACCTGCTGGGCCTGGCCACTGCCGCCAATGTTGGTTCGGCAGCCACAATTACGGGCAACCCGCAGAATATCGTGATCGGCAATGCGTCGCAGATACCGTATGGCACATTTGCGCTGGCGCTCACGCCCACCGCGCTGATTGGGCTGGCGATCTGCTGGGGCGTGGTGGTGCTGTGCTACCGCGCCGAGTTTCGTGAAGGCACGTTTGCCGTGCCCGAAGGCGCGCGGGTGCGGATCTACCGCCCGCTGCTGTGGAAGATCGCGGTGGTGCTGCCGGTGATGCTGGTGCTGTTCTTCGTGGGCGTGCCAGTGCCGCTGGCGACCTTTCTGGCCGCCGGGGCGCTGCTGGTGACGCGCCGGCTGAAATCGGAGCGCGTGTTTGCGACGATCGACTGGGGGCTGCTGGTGTTTTTCGCGGCACTGTTTGTGGTGACGGGCAGCCTGGAAGCGCAGCATCTCACCGATCAGCTATTTGCGTTCTTGCAGCCGCTGGCCGGCGCGGGGCTGGCAGCGTTCGGGCTGGTGACGGCGGTGCTTTCCAACCTGATCAGCAATGTGCCGGCGGTGCTGCTGCTGCAGCATGTGGTGCGCGCCTACCCCAACCCGCAGCGCGCCTGGCTCATGCTGGCGGCCGCCTCAACTCTGGCGGGCAACCTGACGCTGCTGGGCTCGGTGGCGAACCTGATTGTAGCGGAGCTGGCGGGGCGCTGGGGCGTGCGGCTTTCGTTCCGCGAGCACCTGCGCGTGGGCGTGCCCATCACGGTGCTGACGCTGCTGGTGGCGTTTTTGCTGGTGTAGAATCGCGCAGCCGCCGGGCAGTAAGCTCGGCGGCTGCAGCTAATCCCCTGCCATTGGGGTCGTGCGTGCTAGGCGGTAAGCTGCTCGTAGACGCGCCGCAGGTGCTGGCAGCGTTCCAGCCGGTTAAAGACATTGCGCTTGATGATGTAGATTTCCTGGATGCTGGAAAACAGCTCGGGGTGCTGGCGCAAGATCTCGCGCGGCGGCATGCCCTCGAAGAAGGTGCAATTGATCACGGTGCGCTCGTGCGCGCTGAGCGATTGCAGCGCCAGGATGTTTCGCACTTCCTCGAACAGCGCGGCGTTTGTGATCTGATCTTCGGTTGTTTCGATCGGCGTTAGCTCGATTTTATGGCAGAGCCGATCGCGCACCAGCGCCGAGCGGCGGTCGTCGGTGACGGCGGCCGAAACACAGGTTCGCAGGTAGGCGAGCAGCGCCGCAATCGAATGGAAGTGATCGAAATGGTCGCTTTTGCGCAGTGCCATCCATGCGCGCACAAACGCCCGGTCGGCGATGTCTTCGGGGCTGTCGCCGAGGTAGTTTTTGTTGCAATAATGGTGCGCCCAGCCCAGCATTAAGGTGTGATACTGCGCGTAGATCATTGCCCACGCTTCGGCAGATCGTTCGACGATCGCGCGGCGAAACAATTCATAGGCTTCGCCATCAGCAAGCTCGTGCTCCATTCACGAAAACCTCCACTAAGCAGCCACAATCGTGTTTGGGGATACTTTGTTAGAGGTCTTTTTTACGAATCTGTTCACTCGAATTCGAAGTTTTCTAAAAAATTGTGAAATCGATGCACGCAGGCAGCCATGCGCTCGCAAAACTGCGGGCGCATGGCTGCCTGCGGTGACGGGAAGCTGTTTGCGCTAGAATGGCGACGCTGCCGCTTGCGGCGTCCAGAACAGGCGGTAGCGCTCGATGCGCGGCCCGGCGACCTGCAGGTTCACCAGCGCCTGGCCGGTTTCGCGCTGCAGCGGCATGGCAATGAATGACGAGCCGGATGGCTGGTAGCTGGGCATCGGCTGCCAGCTACCGTCGGCGACCTGCCGATAGACGCCTAATGTCCCGCCGTCCTGCGGCGCATCCACATCGAAGTAAAGCACAACCGTGGGGTTCAGCTCGAGCGGCAGGGCGGCGTTGCTGGCGATGCTGAAGCCATAGCCGCGCGCTTCGGCACCGCCCGGCAGCGTGTTTGGCAGGCCGTGCAGCAGCGTGGTGACGGCGCGAATGGCGCTGTAATCGCGCCCAAGCTCGTCGCGCTGGAAGAAAAGCATGATGTTGCCTTCCGACGAGCCGGCGCTGATCGAGGGCGGGCCGGGCGGGATGTGGGTGGCCGGGCCGCCGCCCTGCGAGTAGGTGAAGATCAGCATGCCACCTTCGGGCCAGCTCAGCAGCACATGCCCATCGAGCGATGTCACATTTTGCGGCGCGCTGGCCCAGTCGCTGCCGCCGGGCGCGCCAAGCTGCAGCACTTCGCTGGCGGCGAGCTGGCCGTGCGGGAAGACCGCGACCATGTCGGGTGGCGTGCCGCTGCTTTGCACGCGCACGCTGATCTGCGCGATGCGCTCGTCGGACTCGCCGGTGCCGAGCGGGCTGGGCAGCACATCCACCACCGGGTAGGGTGCCGACGGCGGGGTTGCATCGCGCCACGCCGGGATGCTGGCCAGGCCGTCGGCGTCGGCGCTGGCGATGGTGCCGGCCAGCACATGGAGCGCGCCGTCGGCGCTGCCCACCAGCACAGCGGTGTCGCCCACGCGCGCGCCCAGCAGCACAAAGCCATCGGCCGGCGCGCGCGCGTCGAGCGTGCCTTGCGCAATCAGGCGCTCGGGCTTGGTGGTGGTGCCACGCAGCAGGTACACCCAGCAGTGGCCGGGGTCGATGGTGTTTGGCACTGCTATGCGCAATTCTTCGGGCGCGGCGGGCGCGGCGAGTGTGTGGTAGGCTGGCAGTGGCAGCGGCAGGCGGCCCGGCCCGGGCAGCGGCTTGCGGTCGGCGACGGCATCGAGAAAGGGGTAGCGCCCTTTTTCGCGGATGATGCGCCACACATTCTTCAGCCGCCCTTCGGTGCTGCCGCTGTACTGCGGCACCAGCTCGCTGGTTCCTTCCAGTGTGCCCATAATCGACTCGGTGGCCAGGCTGATGCCCGGCACCATCAGGGTGTAGGCACCGCGCTCCAGCCGCTCGGCGCTGGCGCTGGCGGCGTTCACGGCGCTGGGCAGAAAGACGTGATGCGCTTCCAGGTATTCGTCGGGCAGCTCCAGCGCGTAGTGGCTCCATTCGTGCACGAGCGTGCGGTAGGCTTCTGGCTCGTCCCAGGGGATGCTGACGCGGTTGTTCTTGTGCCAGGCCGCGCGCCCCAGGCGAATGGCCATGTATTTCAGTTCGTTGTGCAGGCCGCTGACCCAGGTGCGCGGGTTCAGCCGATTCGACGCCATGATCTGAATATCAGCGGCGGCGAGCAGCTCGGGCCCGCCCACCGTTACCTGCCCAAAGGCCATGCGCCCGTCCGTGGCGTCATACAGGAAATCCGAGGCGCGGCGAAACGCCCAGGCCAGCATGTCGAGCGTGGCAGGCGCGGCGTACCACTCGGTGGCGGCCAGCACATTGAACAGGCACAGGCGCAGGTCGTCGGGCTGGGGCGGGCGCTCAACAGGAGTGAGCGTTGCGAGCTGTGCTCGGCGCGCGTCGGCGCTGGCGGGCTGGGGCGGGCGGTTGCCAAGCGGATCGGTGCCGTCGTCGGATTTCAGTAAACGATGTACAATGTACTCGCGGTACCCCCATTCCAGCGATTCGCCAAATACCGAGCCGCGTGCGACTGGCGGCGCGGGGCGCAGCTCGTGGAGCGCGCGCAGCTGGCGCTTGCTGCGGGGAAACTCTTCGCCCGCATCGAGCTGCACAACCTGATCGTCGGCATAGAAGCTGGCAGCAGTGTCGCTGGGCAGCGCATAAAGGTTGAAGATCATCCTGCCTGGCGTGTTGGCCATCGTCTCACACTCCTTTGTCTGCTTACGAATCTCATCAGTGCATCGGTATTTCGCAACCAAGGCGGCACAATGGCGTAGGCCCGCCGCCCGCAGAGAACAGAAAGCCTGGATTTGTGACCATACCCTTGCTGCCGCAACAGCGACTGCGCTATCTGTGCGCGCTGACACCCTGGTTTGATCGAACCGTGCTGGAGACGCTGGCGAGCGATGCTGGTGCGGAGGCTGATGCGCTGCTGGCGAGCGACATAGTGCTGGCGGCGTCAGGCGAGCTGCCCGGATACGAGCTGCGGCCAAGTGTACGGGCGCTGTACTTGCTGAAACTGCGTTCTGAAACACCACTCACTGAATTAACGCTGCAAACCCAACTTTTCGAGCACTTCCTGCAGCGATTTTCCGAAACTGCTGCTGACGACGCCCAGCGTCCTGCGCTGGAGCAGATCTGTTTTCTTCACCTGGCGCGGCAGGCAATTCTGCTGGCAGAATATATGGAATGGGAGACAATTGCGCAGCGCGCCGAACAGGTGCGTGCACTTGGCCCATACCCGCCCGAATTACAGGTTCACCTGACGTACTACCGGGGCTATGTCGCTATTCGCATGCAGCGCTACCAGGAAGGCGAAGACACGCTGATGCCCTTGCTGCCGCGGCCAGAGATAGATGGGCCGCTGCGCGCCTACGTCAATCTGGCGCTGGGGCATCGCTGGTTTTACCAGGGCGAGTATGCGAACGCGCGCCAGTTCTATGAGCAGGCGCTGGCGGTAGGGCGGCAGGCCGATGCGCCGATCGCCCAGGCGCAGGCCACAATTGCGCTTTCCATGATCTACAACGACCTGGGCGATCTGCCGAAGGCGCACGACCTTGCCAGCACCAGCCTGGCGATTGCGCGCAGCATCCCCAGCCGCTACCGCGAGGCGCACGCCCTGTATGAGGTTGGCAACAACGAGCTGCACATGGGCCACTGGCCCGAGGCCGAGGCATACTGCCGGCAGGCGATTCAGCTGTACGAGGAGCTGGGTGTGGAAGCGCGGCTGAGCATGCTGTACTGGAACAATGGCTTTCTGCAGCACATTCTGGGCAACGAGGCCGCCAGCGAAGCCAGCTACGTGCACACGCTCGAACGCACTGACGGCGCGGGCGCGTATGAGCTGGCCTTGCAGCTCGATACCTGGCTGTACCTCGGCTTGCTGTATCAGTCGCAGGGCCGCTGGGACGAGGCGCTGGGCGCGTATGGGCATGCACGGGCGCTGGCGAAAGATCACCAGCACGCCCAGCGGCTGGCGCTTATTCACTACCGCTGCGGCAATGTCTTCGAGGCGCAGGGCTGGCTGGAAAACGCGCACACTGCCTATGTTCAGGCGATTGAAGGGATTGAGCGGCTGCTGGGTACAGTGCAGCAAGAAGATATCAAGCTGGGCCTGCTTGGCACGGTGCAGCATGTGTATGAAGCGATGGTGCGCCTGTGCCTGCGGCTGAACAACCGCGCCGAGGCGTTTGGCTATGTCGAGCGGGCGCGATCACGCGCGTTTCTCGATCTGCTGAACGCGCGCCCAAGCGACGACGACGCACTGCTGCAAAAGGTGACACAGCGCCCGGCCACGCTGGCAGAGGTGCAGGCCGCGCTGCCGCACGGCACGCTGCTGCTGGAATATTTCACCATTGGCGTGCGCCCGCGCGGCGATAGCCTGGCAAACCGTGTGCCGCCCGAGAATACGCGCCTGCGCGAACAGCTCACGCTCGCGCCGCAAACGCTGCTGTTCGCTGTTACCCACGGGCGGCTGGATGTGTTTGAGCTGCCGCTCGACCCGAACACGCTGCGCCCGCAGCCCGGCGAGCCTGGCCCAACCGCCCGCCTGCTGCGCGACGACCTGCTGCCCGATTTGCATGCGCAGCTCCTTGCGCCGGCTGTGCCGCTGATCGAGCAGTGCTCGCAATTGTATCTGGTGCCGCACGGCCCGCTGCACCACGTGCCGTTTCTGGCGCTGCACAGCGCGGCCGGCACGCCATTGCTGGCAGCCAGTGGCCCGGCCATCGCGCTGGCGCCCTCGGCTACGATTCTGCTGCGGAGCTGCCTGAGCCGGCCGCGCGGGCGGGCGTACGCGCACCTGGCGCTTGGCTATAACAATGATCAAAGCAGCACACGGCTCGGCGCGCTGCGCCAGAATATTGGCGCACCGCTGCAGTATGCCGAGGCCGAAGCGCGCCATGTTGCGCGGCTGATTGGCGGCGCGGCGTGGGCCGGTTCTTCGCCCAAAAGCGCGAACCTGATCATGGCGGGGCCGCACGCGCAGTGGCTGCATATTGCCGGGCACGCCGAGTACGACCCGCACGAGCCGCTGGATTCGGCGCTGTACCTGGGCGAGGGCGACAAGCTCACTGCGCGCCGCCTGCTGGCTGAGCTGGAGCTGAGCGCCGACCTGGTGACGCTGAGCGCATGCAGCAGCGGCGTGGCGCTGGTTGGGCATGGCGATGAATTGCTGGGTTTGCAGCGCGCGTTTTTATACGCAGGCGCGCCAGCGGTGGTGTGCGCGCTGTGGGAAACCGACGATCTGGTGGCGCTGCTGGTGATGGATCGTTTTTATCGCGGAATGGTGAGTGGCACGCCGCCCGCCGCCGCGCTGCGCGATGCCCAGGTGGCGGTGCGCAGTATGAACGGCCGCGAGCTGCAAGCCACGCTCGATAGCTGGCGCGCAGGCGACCCGGTGCTGGCGCAGGCGCTGGCCGGGCTACCGCGCGTGCCCGAACACCTGCTCGACGCGCAGTTCTACACCGCGCCGCGCCACTGGGCGACCTTTGTGCTGATCGGGCGGGCGGATTGAGCGCGGGCGAGCGGATTTGGTATGACGGGGTGACACGAACAGTTGGCAGTATGCAGTTGGCAGACGGCAGTAACCTGCAACCTTCCAACGTGCAACCTGTAACCAACTCTCCGTGCCTCTGTGTCCCCGTGGTCCATTTTCGTCGGTTGTCGCTACAACCTGCAACCAGAAAACCTGCAACCAAACTCTCCGCGCCCTTTGCGTCTTTGCGGTGAATTTCGCTTCTTATCGTGCCGCTTGTCTCGTGTCTATGTGGCCCGCCGCGCCAGCGCGAGCGCGCCAAGCAGCGCAGTGTCGTAGCCAAGCTGGCTGATGCGCAGCTCGGGCGCGGGCACCAGCCGCAGGTGCGTTTCGAGCACCGCCCGCGCCGCGTCGAGCAGGCGTGCGCCGCCGCCCACCGCCACGCCGCCGCCCAGCACAACCAGGTCGGGCGTGTAGAGCGCGGCGATGTTGCGCAGCCCCTGCCCCAGATTGTAGCCTACCTCGCTCCACTCGGCATCGCTCAACTCTTCGGCAGGCTTGCCGTAGATGCGGCGAATGGCCGTGCCCGAAATCAGCGCTTCCAGGCAGTCGGGCGCGCCGCACAGGCAGGCCACGCGCTCGGGGTGCGCGCAGCGGAAGGGGATGGATTGGTGGCCGACTTCGGGGTGCGCGCCGCCCGCGCCGTGGTAGATCGCGCCGTCGAAGAGAAAGCCGCCGCCCATGCCAGTGCTGAGCGTGATGTACAGGAAACGCGGGGTGCTCAGCCCGGCCAGCGTGTACTCGCCCAGCGCGGCTACATTCGTGTCTACATCCACTGCAAACGGGCAGCCCCAGCGCGCTTCCATCATATCTTTCAATGGCACAGCGCGCCAGGCCGGCTGGTGCAGCGGCGAAACGATCCCGCGCACAGCGTCGAGCGGGCCGCCAATGGCCGCGCCCATGCCCGCGATTGGCTGGCCCTGCGCTACCTCGTCGATCATGCTGTGCAGCAGATCGAGTCCTTCCGCAAGCGGCGCGGGCGTGGGCGCGCGCACCCGCCGCACAATCGCGCCGCTGCTGTCGCCCGCCGCAACCATGAATTTGGTGCCGCCAATGTCGAGGCCGACGTATGTGCCCATATATACCCCGCCGAAATTTATTGTAGTAGGGGCGTAGCAGTTGCCTGCATCGAGTGGCAAAAGATCAATATTTGTACGCCATCAGTCGAGCGCGCCGTATCGATCAATACGGGCAACTGCTATGCCCCTACAGCTGCTGGAAATATTCGACGATGCGCTCTTCGAGGTACATGCGATCGGCCAGGGCGCGCGGCATGTGGCGCTCGTCGGGGAACAGAAACAGGTCGTAGGGCTTGCGCGCCTTGACCAGCGCGTTGATCAGGCGGGCGGTGTGGCGGAAATGCACGTTTTCGTCGATCAGACCGTGTACCAGCAGCAACTTGCCGCGAATATTTTCCACGTGCGCCATCACACTGCTGCTGGCATAACCGGAAGGGTTTTCCTGCGGCGTGCTCATGTAGCGCTCGGTGTAGTGCGTGTCGTAGCCGTCCCAGTGCGTCACGGGCGCGCCGGCCACGGCCACACGGAAGGTTTCGGGCGCGCGCGCAAGGCACATGCACGCCATGTAGCCGCCATAGCTCCAGCCGTACACGCCCACGCGCTCGGGGTCGGCCAGTCCCTGCGCGGCCAGCCAGCGCACGCCATCCACCTGATCGCGCACTTCGATGTCGCCCATGTTGTGCTTGATCGCGCCTTCAAAGGCCCGGCCGCGCCGCGCGCTGCCGCGATTGTCGAGCACGAACACCAGAAAGCCCTGGCTGCGTAGATACTGGGCGCGCATGTTCACGGTCATTGTCCAGCTATTGCTGACAAGCTGGGCGTGCGGGCCGCCGTAGGTGTAGACAATCGTGGGAAATGGGCCAGCGCCGAAGCTGGCTGCCGGGCGGTAGATCGCGGCGTTAAGCGTCGCGCCGTCGCGGCTGGTGACGGTTGCCAGCTCGGGCGGCGTGAGGCCCAGCGTGTCGATGCGCGGGTCGCGCTCGTCGAAGATCGTGGCGAGCAGCGCGCCATCGTCGAGTGAGCGCAGCGTAACCGACGGCGGCGCGTCGAGCGCGTCGTGGGTGTCGACAAAGCGGCGCAGCGCGTGGTCGAGCGCAACCTGGTGCTTGCCAGGGGCATGTGTGATGCGGCGCGGCTCTCCACCTGTCAGCGGCACCGCGTACAAATGCGCCTCGGTCGCGCCGTCGCGCGTGCCGGTGACATACACAATCCCGCGTTCTTCATCTACGCCGGCAATGCTTTCGACCATCCAGTCGCCGCTGGTGATCTGGCGCAGCGGCGTGCCGTCGGCGGCGTGGAGGTAGAGGTGCTGGAAGCTGTCGCGCTCGGCGGCCCACAGCAGTTCGCCCGAAGGAAGCGCGCGCTGCATGTGGTGCAGGTTGATCCATGTGTCGCTGGTTTCGCGCAGCAGCGTGCGCGCCTCGCCCGACTCGGGCTCGAACTGCGCGAGGTCGAGCGCGGTCTGGGCGCGGTTTTCGATCTGCGCGCTGAGCGTGCCGTCGCGCAGCCACTTCACCCGCGCCAGGTAGATGTCGTCGTTCTCGCCTAAATCCATCCACGTCGGCTGGCCGCCCTCGCGCGCCACAACGCCCAGGCGCACGCGCGCGTTGGCCTGCCCGGCGAAGGGGTAGCGGTGGTCTTCCTGCGCGCCATCGCCCACGGCCTCGCTGCCCTGATGCACAATCCGGTAGACCGGAATGTGCGTTTCGTCGGCTTCTTCAAAGGCCAGCGCGCGGCTGTCGGGCGACCACCAGAAGCCTTCGTTGCGGTGCATTTCTTCCTGCGCGGCATACTCGGCCAGGCCGTTGGTTTTGCCAGTGCCGCGCGCGCCACTCGTGATCTGGCGCGGCTCGCCGCCCGCAAACGGCACGACGTACAGCTCGGAATCCTGCACGTAGGCGACCCACTCGCCGTCGGGCGAAAGCGCGGGCGTGAGCGCGGGCGCGTTTCCGCCAGCGACCAGCAGGCGCAGCGGGGCGTCGGGGCCGTCCTGCACATAAATGTCGCCGCGCATTGGCACCAGCAGGCGCATGCTGTGCTCGGCCCAGCTATACTGCGTCACGCCGATCTCGCGCTGGCGGGCGCGCTCGCGGCGCAGCTTTTCTTCCAGCGAGATATTTTCCTCGGTGGCGCCGCCGCCAGCCGGGGCCAGCAGCAGGCGTGTCTCGCCGCTGGCCGGGTTGTAGGCATAGAGCTGGCGCGTCAGCGAGCGCTCGGGGCTGAGCAGGAAAGTGACAAGCGAGTCGTCGGGGCTCCATGCGATTGCGCCGGGCACGGCCATGCCAGGCAGCGGGTAGCTGCTGATATCTTCAAGCGAAACTGCGGACGGCTTCTGCGTCATGGAACAGGCTCCTTTGTATTCACCGCAAAGAGCGCGAAGAGTTGGAACATTACAGGTTTGAAGGTTGCAGGTTGCAGCGACGAATGGCGGCCGAAAAACCACCACAGAGACACAGAGATTTACGATTTACGATTGACGATTTACGATTGGGATGAATGCTCACCCGCTCTGTGTTCAGTCGCTCTGCGTTCGCCCTTTCACCCCTTCACCTTGTCACCCTCTTACCCCTTCACCTTGTTACCCTATGCCCGCGCGAAGTCGATAAAGCCGGTATCTTCGCCAACGCCGATCAGCCGCACGCGCACCTGATCGCCCACGTCCATGCCGCGCTCGCCGCGCAGCACGCGCCCTTCGACGGGCGGCGCAACGAGGCGCACGTAGGTGCCCTTGGGCGATGCGCCCGTCACAATCGCGTCGAATACGCCGCCCACGCGTCCGCGCATGATCGCCACGCCGGCATACTTGCGCATGCGCCGCTCGACCTTCTTGGCGGCTTTGTCGCGCTCGGTGCAGTGGGCAGCCAGCGCGGCCAGCTCGTCTGCGGAGTAGGGCGCGGGCGCGTTGGCAAGCTGCGCCTTGATCAGCCGCTGGATGATCAGGTCGGCGTAGCGGCGGTTGGGCGCGGTGGCGTGCGTGTAGTCGGAAACGGCCAGGCCGAAGTGACCAGCCGGCGCTTCGTCGGGGCGCACCAGGGTGTACTCGCCCGCGCCCAGCAGCTTAACCACCGAGAGCGACAGATCGGGGAAGTGTACGGGGTCGGCGCGCTGCTGGCGGGCCAGGAACTGCGCCAGCGCGCGCGGGTCGGGCGTGTCGGGCAGCGTGTCGCCCAGCTGCGCGGCCAGCTCCGCAATGCGCGGCCAGCGCTTGGGCGTGCGCACAACGCGCTGGATGAAGGGTCGCCCGCCGTCTTCGAGCATGCCGGCCATCACGCCATTCGCGGCGATCATCAGGCTTTCGATCAGATAGCGCGCGCGGTTCTTGTGCAGCACGCGCAGGTCGCTGACGTGGCCGTCGTCCATCACCACGCGCGCCTCAATCGTCTCCAGGTCGAGCGCGCCGTTGCGGATGCGCAGCTCGCGCAACCGGTCGGTCGCTTCGTCTTGCAGCCGCAGTTGCGCTTCCAGCCCGGCAATCGCGCCGATGGCGGGCGGCAGGGCATTGCCTTCCAGCCACGCGCCAACGCTTTCGTAATCAAGTTTGGCGTGGTTGTGCACCACGGCGCGGTAGACGGTGCCGTCGCGCAGGGTGCCATCTTCGGCCACCACAAACTCAATCACCAGCGCCGGGCGATCCGCGCCTTCGATCAGCGAGGTCAGGTCGGAAGAAAGCGCGTCGGGAAGCATGGGAAAGGTGAGCACACCCGTGTAGACCGAGGTGGCGTTTGCGGCGGCGTGCGCGTCGATTGGCGAGCCCTGCGGCACCAGCGCATCGACATCGGCAATGCCCACCAGCACGCGAATCGCGCCGCCATCGAGCTGCTCGGCGTACTCGATCTGGTCGAGGTCGCGCGACTCGGGGTTATCGACCGAGGACCACAGCCTGTCGCGCAGGTCGCGCGGGGCGGGCTGGCCGGGCGCGGGCTGCCAGGGCGCAAGCCGGGCGGCCTGGTTCGCGGCGGCGGGCGGCAGGTCGGGCGCGAAGCCTTCTTCCTGCATCACGCGGCGCGCAATCGCGCGAAGATCGCTCATAGGGTCCTCGATTCTGAGCTATACAAGGTATCCGCAGATTTCGCAGATTACACAGATTAGGACATCCCAAAGGCAATATCTCAAACCGAGACGCCATGAGTGCTTACCACCAAGACACGAAGACACGAAGGTTTGAGGAACATATACGCTTGGTGTCTTCGTGCCCTGGTGGTTATTTATATCTGCTTCTCATCTGCGAAATCTGTGTAATCTGTGGATTTTCGTTTATACGCCAATCGTCAGGCTCAGTGTGTGCGTGTCGCCGGGCTGCAGCTCGAACACGTCGTCCTGCGCGTTGACGGTTTCGACACACACGAAGTCGCGGTAGTCGTCGTCTTCGGCGTCGGCCATGGCGCGGGCTTTTTCGATCCACGGGTTCCACACGACGGTGGTGCGGCTGTTGGCCTTGCCAACGCGAACTGTGCGCCCCAGCGCCGGGTCGTCGATCAGGCAGTCGGCGGTGGTGTCGAGGTAGATACGGTCGACTTCGCCTGCAAACGTGACCGGGCCATCCTGGCGCTTGCGCGCGCCGCCGTCCACTTTGTCGATATACTCGGTGCCTTCGAGGCCGCGAATCGCC
The DNA here is from genome assembly GCF_057073505.1 of Kouleothrix sp. 19917. Taxonomy (NCBI): domain Bacteria; kingdom Bacillati; phylum Chloroflexota; class Chloroflexia; order Chloroflexales; family Roseiflexaceae; genus Kouleothrix; species Kouleothrix sp. 19917. Next base: position 3,697,592 of record NZ_CP097099.1, on the reverse strand, counting down.
ACGCGGCTGGAGTCGCCAACTTGGAAGTAGGTATGCAGCGCGCCGCCAACGGTGTAGGGCGTGTTGTCGGTGTTGCGGGCGTTCAGGTCGACGCGGAGCGCGGGGCCGATGGTTGCGACCAGCTCAAGATCGAAGGCGTGCGGCCAGATCGCGCGCGTGTCTTCGTTGTCGTTCAGGCCAAGCCGCAGCTGCACCTGCTCGTTTTCCAGCACCGCGCTGCCGCGCACATGCCACATGCGCGCCCGCACAAAGCCATGAAACGGCAGCGTCGGGTCGCTGGGGTGCTGCGCGAACCAGGGCCAGCACACCGGGATGCCGCCGCGAATGGCCTTGCCCGCCGCATACGAGCTGATGCGGCTGACCCACAGGAGCGGCGCGGCGCCCTGCGGCTGGAAGCGCGCAATATGCCCGCCCTGCACGGCGACCGTGGCGTCGGCATGGGGCGAGCGGATTTCGGCCAGGGGCAGGCCGGCCGGGCCAGCAACAAAGCTCAGGTAGCCATGAATGGCATACTGGTCGTTCAGCGCCTGAAGATCGGTCATGGTGCCCTTCCTTCTGTTTCAATCAGGCGCGCCGAGACGTGCATTTTGGGCGAGCCGTGCCAGTGATAGTATACCAGCCCCGGCTCACGCACTTCTTCAAAAACGAAAGCCGGGCGGCGCCGTTGCCGCCCAGCCCGCGCCGTCAATCGGCAGGCGTGCATTGTTAGGAGTTAATGCCCAGCAGCTCGACCTCGAAGATCAGGGTGGCGTTTGGCGGAATGACGCCGCCCGCGCCGCGCGCGCCATAGCCCAGGTCGGGCGGCAGCGTCAGGCGCACCTTGTCGCCCACGCGCATAGTGGCCACGCCCTGGTCCCAGCCCTTGATCACCTGGCCGCGCCCGAGCGTGAACACAAACGGCTGCCCGCGATCGCGCGAGCTGTCGAACTTCTTGCCGTTTTCCAGCCAGCCGGTATAGTGCACCGACACGCGGTCGCCGGTTTTGGGCGTTTCGCCCTGGCCCTCGGCCAGCTTCTCGATTTGCAGACCCGAATCGGTCATGGGAGTGCTCCTTTATGTGTTTGCAGGTTGAACGTTTGAAAGTTGCAGGTTGCGACGAAGGACGAAAGAAAATTTACCACAGAGACACAGAGGCACGGAGATTTTGGTTGCAGGTTGAATGTTGGAAAGTTGCAGGTTACTGCCGTCTGCCAACTGCATACTGCCAACTGCATACTGCCAACTGCATACTGCCAACTGCATACTGCCAACTGTTCGTGTCACCCCGTCACTCGCTCCCCACGCCCAGCGCGGCGGCCACGCGGCGCAGCGCGCCCACGTGCTCCTGCGGCGAGCGCAGGCCCGCGCCCATGGTGTTGATGCCCATGTGCGTCGCGCCCAGCGCGCGCCACCCTTCGGCATACGCGGGCCACTCGGCCTCGGGCACCTGGCCGATGTTCAGGCGCGCCTCGATGCCCAGCGCGGCCGGGTCGCGGCCAGCGGCGGCGGCACCGCCCCGGAAGATACCGAGCAAGCGGCGTGCCTCGTCGTCGGGGGCGCGCTGCGGGAACCAGCCGTCGGCCAGGCGGCCCGCGCGCGCAACCGCTGCGTCGGCGCTGCCACCCACCCACAGCGGCAGCGGGCGCTGCGCCGGCAGAGGATTGAGGCCGGCTTCTTCGATGGTATGCCAGCGCCCGTGGAAGGTGACCACCGGCTCGGCCCATAGCGCGCGCAGCACGGCGATCTGCTCTTCCAGGCGCGAGGCGCGGTTCTTGAAATTTTCGCCCAGCGCCTGGTACTCAACCTCGTTCCAGCCAATCCCCACGCCCACGCGCAGCCGCCCGCCGCTCAGCACATCCAGCGAGGCGGCCTGCTTCGCCACCAGCGCGGTCTGCCGCTGCGGCAGAATGAACACACCCGACACGAATTCCAGGGTGCGCGTCTGCCCCGCCAGAAAGGCGAACAGCACAAAGGGCTCGTGGAATTGCGATGCACTGGTGTAGGCGCCGCGCCAGTTCGGGCGGTGCTCGGTCGACGCGCCCAGCACATGGTCATAGGCCAGCAGGTGGCGGTAGCCCATGCCCTCGGCGGCCTGCGCGTAATCGCGGATCGCCACCGGGTCGGTGCCGATCTCGAGCTGCGGGAAAATAACGCCAATCTGCATCATTGCCTCGTTTCGCCAGCAGGAATGGCGGTAGTATACGGGCGCGGGGCGAAAAGTCAAGGGTTGGGTGGGGGCCGACACGCAGGTCGGCCCAGACAGGAGGTCGGCCCAGACAGGAGGTCGGCCCAGACGGGAGGTCGGCCCAGACAGGAGGTCGGCCCAGACGGGAGGTCGGCCCAGACGGGAGGTCGGCCCAGACGGGAGGTCGGCCCAAATAGTTCTATTCACTGGTTCACCTGATCGTGATGGTCATGAACAAATAAATCCGTACAGCCCGCGAAGACGGGCTTTGCTGCATATAACCCGCTGCTTCAGCGGCCGGGCGAAACGCGATTGCTGGGTTATTTTGTTCACCCGACCGTGAACGGTCGGGCTGAAACCACCAAGCCCTTGCAGGGCTGCTGCTCGCCAGCCTCGCAGAAGCTTTGTCCTATCAGCCTGGTCGTTTACGGCCGGGCAGGGCTTGTCGGCGCTGACCTACGTGTCAGCGCCAGCGCCCAAAATTGACAACCACCCCCTCCCAACCTATACTGCCGCCATCCGCCGAGCAACCGAGGGAACCATGCCTCCTGACGCGCTGAGGTTAGGAGAGATTAATGCGCTCGGGCGCGACGCATTTACCGAGCGCCTGGGCTTTGTGTTCGAGCGCTCGCCCTGGGTGGCCGAGGCCGCCTGGCCCGCGCGCCCCTTCCGCAGCCGCGCCGCCCTCCATGCCGCCATGGTCGCGGCAATGTGGGCCGCGCCGCGCGAGCAGCAGCTTGCGCTCATTCGCGCCCACCCCGACCTGGCGGGCAAGGCCGCGATTGCCAAAGAATTGACAGCCGAGTCGACGCGTGAGCAAGCCTCGGCTGGGCTGGATCGCCTAACGCCGGCAGAGTTCGCGCGCTTCACCGAGCTGAACGACGCCTACCGCGCGCGCTTCGCTTTCCCGTTCATCATTTGCGTGCGCGAGCATACGAAAGAAAGCATCCTGGCGAACTTTGCCGAGCGCATTGCCCACAGCCCCGACGATGAGCGGCACACCGCGCTGGGCGAGATCGCCAAGATCGCGGCCCTGCGCCTTGCCGACGCTGTGCGCGAGTAAGGCCACAGAGCCGAAAACCATCTCAGTGTCCTCTGTGCGCTCTGTGGCTGCTTAATGTTGGAGAAACCCATGCCCGGACGCCTGACCACCCACGTGCTCGACACCGCGCAGGGCCGCCCGGCCGCCGGCGTCGCCATCCAGCTCTGGCGCATCGCCGCCGATGGCGCGCGCACCCTCCTGCGCGAAACCGCCACCAACCGCGATGGCCGCACCGACACGCCCCTGCTCAACGCGGGCGAGCTCGAAACCGGCGAGTACGAATTGGTATTCTCCGTCGGTGCCTACTTTGCCGCGCAGGGCCTGCCCCAGCCCAGCCCGCCCTTCCTCAGCCATGTGCCGCTGCGCTTTGGCATTGCCGACGCAGGCGCACACTACCACGTGCCGCTGCTGGTTTCGCCCTGGGCCTACAGCACCTACCGTGGCAGCTAGGGGATGGGTGTTGGGGGATAGGGAATCGGGCAAGCCGCACTGCCGAACGCGCCGTACACCCGCAGGCCTACGCCGTGCACTCGCACGCACAGACAGTACACACGCCTGTTCGAGCAGTGCAGCCGCACGCACAGACAATACACACGCCTGTTCGAGCAGAGCACCTGCAGGCACAGACAGTACACACGCCTGTTCGAGCAGAGCACCTGCAGGCACAGACAGTACACACGCCTGTTCGAGCAGTGCAACTGCAGGCACAAACAGTACACCCGCACGCCTACGCCATGCGCTCGCAGGCACAAACAGTGCGCACGCCTGTTCGAGCAGTGCAACTGCACGTACACTTCATGCACCTGCATCACTCCAATGCGCAAAAATCCGCAATTGCGCCGCCCATCGTTCGGCCTTGAATGTGTGTGGTATAGTAATTCCGTCAGCCGGCAGCGCGCAGTGTGCAGGGTGCAGTAAGCTGCAACCTGAAACTCTTTGCGTCCTTTGCGCTCTTTGCGGTGAATTTTCGTCCTTCGTCCGTGGCAAGATGAAGAGATGAAGAGATGATCGCTCATCCCAATCGCCAATCGTCAATCGTAAATCGCCAATCGTAAATCTCCGTGGTGAATTTTCGGCGGCCTGCCCTGAGCTTGTCGAAGGGTCGTTCGTCGCAACCTGCAACCTTCAAACCCGCAACGTGCAACATTTTAGGAACCCGCCATGCCCACGTATGATCTCCTGATTCGCAACGCCACCCTCGTCCTCCCCAGCGGCCAAACCCGCGCCGACCTGGCCGTGGCCGAGGGGCGCATTGCCGCGATTGCGCCCGAGCTGCCCGGCGACGCGCGCGAAACCATCGACGCGGCGGGCCTGCACGCCCTGCCCGGCGCGATCGACGCGCACGTGCACTTTAACGAGCCGGGCCGCGCCGAGTGGGAGGGCATTGCCACCGGCACGCGCGCGCTGGCGGCGGGCGGCAGCACCAGCTTTTTCGACATGCCGCTGAACGCGCACCCGCCCACGCTCGACGCCGCCAGCTTCGACGAAAAGCTGGCCGCCATGCGCGGCGCGGCCCTGGCCGATTTTGCGCTGTGGGGCGGCCTGACGCCCGAAAACCTTGCGCAGCTGCCCGAGCTGGCCGCGCGCGGCGTGATCGGCTTCAAGGCGTTCATGTCGAACAGCGGCATCGACGACTTCCACGCAGTGGACGACCTGACACTTTACGAGGGCATGCGCAGCGCGGCCCGGCTGGGGCTGCCGGTGGCGGTACACGCCGAAAGCGACGCGCTAACGGGCGCGCTGGCGCGACGCGCGGTGGCGGCGGGCAAGCTCAGCGCCCGCGATTACCTTGATTCGCGGCCAGTGGTGGCCGAGCTGGAGGCGATTGGCCGCGCCATTCTGTACGCGGGCGAAACCGGCTGCGCGCTGCATATCGTGCACGTCAGCAGCGGGCGCGGCGTGGCGCTGGTGGCCGAGGCGCGCGCGCGTGGCGTGGATGTGAGCTGCGAAACATGCGCGCACTACCTGGCCTTCACTGGCGAGGATGTCGAGCGAATTGGCGCGCTGGCGAAATGCGCCCCGCCGCTGCGCAGCCGCGACGATCAGGCCGCGCTCTGGCAGCAGTTGCTCGACGGCACGCTACCCATGGTCACCACCGACCACTCGCCCGCGCCGGCCAGCATGAAAACCGGCGACGACTTCTTCAAAATCTGGGGCGGCATTTCGGGCTGCCAGTCGCTGCTGGCGGTGCTGCTAACCGAGGGCTACGCCCGGCGGCGCCTGCCGCTCGCCAGCGTTGCCAGCGTCACCGCCGGCTATGTCGCGCAGCGCTTCGGGCTGGCCGCGCGCAAGGGCCGCATCGCGCCCGGCCTCGATGCCGACCTCGCGCTGGTCGATCTCGCCCAGTCGCGCGAGCTGCGCGCCGAGGATTTGTTCTACCGCCACCAGCACAGCCCCTACGTCGGGCGGGTGTTTCGCGGCGTGGTGGTTCGCACCCTGCTGCGCGGCACCACCGTCTTCCGCGATGGGCAGATCGTTGGCGAGGCAGGGGTGGGCCAGCTGCTGCGCGGGAAGTTTTGAGTGCTGAATGTTGAATGCTTAATGTTGAATGTTGAATGTTGAATGTTGAATGTTGAATGTTGAGTTGCTGCGCCGGCAGTTGGCAGTAGGCAGTTGGCAGTCGGCAGTAACCTGCAACTTTCCAACATTCAACCTGCAACCAAAATCTCCGTGTCTCTGTGTCTCTGTGGTAAATTTTCTTTCGTCCTTTGTCGCTCGCCGCAACCTGCAACCTGCAACATTCAAACCTGCACCCCCGTTTTGCGCAATATCCACCGCCCGTTGCGATACCACAACCGCCCGCGCGCCGCGTTCTGGTATCGTGATGTGGGTGCGAAACAGATGGGCAATGAGGCGCGTCGGCGCACTTGTAACTCGCCTCCCGCATGATTGGTCGGTAGCTGGCAGCTGCCGCAGGCGGGAGCATCAAGTAATGCTAATGGAGGCACTCCATGGAGTTTCCATCCTATGTGAACCACGCTGGTCTTCGAACATGGGTCGAAGAAATGGTCGAGCTGTGCAAGCCGGAAGAAGTCTACTGGTGTGATGGGTCGCAGGAAGAGTACGACCGCCTGTGCGGCCGCATGGTCGAAACCGGCACGCTCATCCCGCTGAACCAGGCCAAGCGCCCAAACAGCTTCCTGGCCCGCTCGGACCCCAGCGACGTCGCGCGCGTCGAAGATCGCACCTTTATCTGCAGCCTGAGCAAGAGCGACGCTGGCCCAACCAACAACTGGATGGCCCCGCGCGAAATGAAGGAAAAACTCACTGGCCTGTTCGATGGCTGTATGCGCGGCCGCACCATGTATGTCGTGCCCTTCAGCATGGGCCCGCTTGGCTCGAACATCGCGCACATCGGCGTCGAACTGTCCGACTCGCCCTACGTCGCCGCCAGCATGCGCATCATGACGCGCATGGGCAAAGCCGTGTACGATGTGCTGGGCGAGAATGGCGAATTTATCCCCTGTTTGCACTCGGTTGGCGCGCCGCTTGAGCCGAACCAGCAGGATGTGGCGTGGCCGTGCAACCGTGACGAAAAGTATATTGTGCACTTCCCCGAAGAGCGCTCGATCTGGAGCTATGGCTCGGGCTATGGCGGCAACGCGCTGCTGGGCAAGAAGTGCTTCGCCCTGCGCATCGCCAGCGTGCTGGCCCGCGACGAAGGCTGGCTGGCCGAGCACATGCTCATTCTCGGCGTTGAGTCGCCCAAGGGCGAGAAAACCTACGTGGCGGCGGCCTTCCCGAGCGCGTGCGGCAAAACCAACTTCGCCATGCTCATCCCGCCGCAGTCGTTCGAGGGCTGGAAAGTTACCACCGTTGGCGACGACATCGCCTGGATCAAGCCCGGCGCGGATGGCAAGCTCTACGCGATCAACCCCGAGAATGGTTTCTTCGGCGTTGCGCCCGGCACCTCCGAGCAATCGAACCCGAACGCCATGGCCTCGATCACCAAGAACAGCATTTTCACCAACGTCGCACTAACCGACGACGGCGATGTGTGGTGGGAAGGCATGACCAAGCAGCCGCCCGCGCACCTGATCGACTGGACCGGCCAGGACTGGACGCCCGACTGCGGGCGCAAGGCCGCGCACGCCAACGCGCGCTTCACCGCGCCGATCAGCCAGTGCCCGGTGATCGACGACCGCGCCGACGACCCCAAGGGTGTGCCGATCTCGGCATTCATCTTCGGCGGGCGGCGCAGCACGGCGGTGCCGCTGGTTTACCAGGCCTTTAACTGGACGTTTGGCGTCTACGCGGCGGCGACCATGGGCTCGGAGATGACGGCGGCGGCGGCGGGCAAGCTTGGCGAAGTGCGGCGCGACCCCTTTGCGATGCTGCCGTTCTGCGGCTACCACATGGGCGATTACTTCAACCACTGGCTGAACTTTGGTCGCCAGATCTCGAACCCGCCGCGCATCTTCAATGTCAACTGGTTCCGCCGCGACGCGCAGGGCAACTTCCTGTGGCCGGGCTTTGGCGAGAACATGCGTATCCTGAAATGGATCGTCGAGCGCGCGCGCGGCCGGGCGATCAGCACCGAAAGCCCGCTGGGCTGGATGCCACGCTACGAAGACATCGACTGGACGGGCATGAACTTCAGCCGCGAGCAGTTCGACGCGCTGATGAGTGTGGATCGCGGTATCTGGCAGCAGGAATTGCTCCTGCACGATGAGCTGTTCAGCAAGCTTTACGACAAGCTGCCGAAGGAGTTCATCTTCATGCGCGAGCTGATCCTTTCCAGCCTGTGGCGCGCGCCCGAGCACTGGGAACTGGCGCCCGAATAGCGAAACCTGCCGCTCCAAGCATTGCACATCCCCTGCTGTGGCCCGCGCTGCAGCGGGGGATGCGTTTTGAACGGATGTTCGTATTCCTGCCGGAATTTGCAAAACTACTCTTTACAAAACCGCAGCAGTACCGTATAATTCAGCTTCGTTAACGGTGCCACTTTGGCACCCGTGTGGTTACAATCCTTAGTAAGGTACGATAGCTTTCAGGAATTGTGTATGGTTAGAGCTGAGAGCGTGACTCTCAGTTCTTTTTTGGCTAAACGCGAGGCGCGGTGTATGCGCCTAGGGCGTAGCCCCAGTGGACAAAGGCAAAGAGTTATGAGTGACAAACCCGCCTACCTGACCCGTGATGGCCGCGCGAAACTTGAGGCCGAGCTGGAAGAACTGCAGACCGTTGGCCGCCGGCAAGTAGCCGAGCGCATTGGTGCAGCCAAAGAGCTTGGCGACATTTCCGAGAGCGGCGAATACGAAGATGCCAAAAATCAGCAGGCGCACCTTGAAGGGCGCATCCGCGAGATCAAAGGCATTCTGTCACGCGCTCAGCTCATCGACGAAGAGAATGGGCATGGCAACGAGGTGCGGGTTGGGTCGAAGGTGACGGTGCGTGTCGAGGGCGAGGACGAGGACGAAACCTGGTCGATCGTTGGCAGCGCCGAAGCCAAGCCGCGCGAAGGCAAAATCTCGAACGAGTCGCCACTGGGCTCGTCGCTGCTTGGTAAACGCCGCAACCAGAAAGTCACTGTCAACACTCCGTCGGGCACCATGAAGCTTACCATCGTGAAAATTCAGTAGCCGCCCGCGTGATGCGTATCCGTGATCCGTGATCGGAGACGCTCCGCATCACGCATCACGGATTAGGCATAACGTAGCGCTATGGAACTGAATGAACTCCAACAGCAGCGCCTGGCCAAGCTCGAACGGCTGCGCGCTGCCGGGCTCGATCCCTTCCCACCCCGCTCACAGCGTACCCACACCGTTGCCGCCGTGCTGGAGCAACTTGACGCCCTGATCGAGGGCGGCGAGCGCGTGACGGTGGCGGGCCGCATTATGGGCGCGCGCCGGATCATGGGCAAGCTCGCCTTCGCGCACATTGCCGACGAAACCGGCACCATCCAGCTGTGGGTCAGCCGCGCCGACCTGGGCGAAGAATGGTTTGCCCGCTTCCGCGACGACATCGACACCTTCGACATTGTTGAAGTGAGCGGGCCGCTGCGCCGCACCAAGACGGGCGAGCCGTCGGTGTTTGTCGAGCAGATGGCTGTGCTGGCGAAGTCGCTCAACCCGCCGCCCGAAAAGTGGCACGGCCTCACCGACGTCGAAGCGCGCCTGCGCGAACGCTACCTCGACCTGATCGTCAACGACGAAGTGCGCGACATCTTCCGCACGCGCGCCAGGGTCATCAACACCATGCGGCAGTTCCTCGATGAGCGCGGCTACGTGGAAGTCGAAACGCCGACCTTGCAGCCGATCTATGGCGGCGCATCGGCGCGACCGTTTGTGACGCACCACAACCAGCTCAAGCAGCAGCTTTACCTGCGCATCGCGGTGGAGCTGTACCTGAAGCGCCTGATCGTCGGCGGCATGGGGCGGGTGTACGAAATCAGCAAGGTGTTTCGGAACGAAGGCGTGGATCGCACGCACAACCCCGAGTTCACCATGATGGAGTGCTACCAGGCCTTTGCCGACTACAACGATATCATGCGGCTGGTCGAAGATATGTTCCGCGCCATCGTGCAGGCGGTGCATGGCACGACCACGGTCGAGTACCAGGGTCACACAATCGACTTCGGCAAGTCGTGGGAGCGTGTGTCGATCCCCGAGGCGATCCTCGAAAAGACCGGCATCGACATTCTGGAGATTACTGAGCTGGCACCGCTGCAGCAAGCCATTCGCGCGGCGGGCCTGAAGGTCGACAACAAGCCCAGCTGGGGCAAGCAGGTCGATGAGCTGTTTAGCGAGTATATTCAGCCGCTGCTCATCCAGCCGACCTTTATTATCGACCACCCGGTGCCGCTCTCGCCGCTGGCGAAAAAGCGCCCCGACCAGCCCTTACTGACCGAGCGCTTCGAGCCGATTATCGCGGGCATGGAGATGGGCAACGCCTTCACCGAGCTGAACGACCCGATCGACCAGGAGCAGCGCTTCATGGATCAGGGCCGCGCCTACGATGCCGGTGACGACGAAGCCCAGCAGATGGACACCGACTACCTGAACGCGCTGATGTATGGCATGCCGCCAACCGGCGGGCTGGGCATTGGCGTGGATCGCGTGGTGATGCTGCTGACCAACCAGTCGACGATTCGCGAAGTCGTGCTGTTCCCGCACTTGCGACAAAGCGAGCCGTAAGTGTTGAATGCTGAGTGTTGAGTTTTGAATTGGCAAAAGCTACTCAACATTCAGCACTCAACATTCAAACCTGAGGAGACGCCTATGCCCCGCTCACTCGTCATCGAGCGCGAAAACCTGCCCGAAGTGGTGCAAGGCTGGCTGCGCGCCGCCAACCTGGGCGAGGAAGAAACCGTGGAGCTGATCTTCACCGACCGCGAGGTGCTGCTGCGCCGGCCCGCCAGCCCGCAGCTGCGCGAGTGGGCCAAAGGTATCAGCGATAAGTACGACAAGATCTTCCGCGAACTGACCGGGATCTGACACTGCCGTAAGGGCGAAGCATCTGAATCAGGGATTGCTGGAACGCCGATCTATATGTTCACACTATAGATCGATTCGGACGTAATTGATATGAGCAGATGCTTCGCCCTTACGTAGGCCACAGACTATGAACTACCTCAGCAAAGACGATGTGCTCGATTTGCACGCCTACGCCGTCACGCGCTATGGCGGGCGGTTTGGCATCACCAGCCAGGATCGCCTCGTCAGCGCGCTCGACGCGCCGCGCCAGGTGATGTTTGGCGCCGAGCTTTACCCCGACCTGCCGGGCAAGGCGGCCGCGCAGACCTTTCTGCTGCTGAAAAGCCGGCCTTTCGTGGGCGCAAACGAAGTCACTGCGCTGCTGGCGCTGCTGCGCCTGCTCGAAATCAATGGCGCGAGTTTGGGCGACGCCAGCCCCGACGAGCTTCAGCGCCTGATCCGCGCCGTGAACTATTCCGACCTCGACCGCGAAGGCGTGGAAAGCTGGTTGCGCGATCATCTGAGCGCGGTTGTGTGATCGCCAGTTGCCAGCGCCGCCAAACGTGTTAGGATAGAGGGAATTCGCACACCGAGTTCCCTTTTTCGCGCAACGGGCTTTGCTTCGCCAGACCATGGTGTCGCTGCGCCCGTATACAGAACAGGTGCACACAATGGAGTTTGAATCGCCTGGCCTGGCTGGCGGCAGCAACACCGAGCCGCGCTGCCACGCGACCACCCGCAGCGGCGAGCCGTGCCGCAACCACCCGCTTCCCGGCCAGCTCTACTGCCACGTCCACGCGGCGCAGGCCGCCGAAGCTGCTGAAGAACTGCCAATTGGCGGCGCGCCCGGCGTTGGCAGCGCCCTGCCGCTCGCCACCGACGCGCCCGCGCCCGCCGACCCACGCGGCGACGCGGCGGAAGAAATCCCAATCGCCAACGAAACGCGCGACGATGTGCTGGCCGAGATCGCCGCCGAGGTGCAGGAGCTGGAGCTGGAGGTGCGCAACCAGACCGCCGCCGCCGACACCCGCGCCCGCGATATGGCCGCCAGCGCGCTGCGCCTGATCCGCGAGAACCTGCCGCGCATGGCGCCCGAGGCCGTGCAGCGCGCGATTGGCATGATTCGCGAAAACATCAGCAGCGACTACCTCGACCCCGATTTCTGGCGCGGCATCAGCATGGTGCTGCGCTACCAGGTCGAAGAAGCGGCTGGCATTATTCAGCGGCGCATGCGCGGCGAGTACGCCACCGACGACTTCGGCATGGACGCCGAGCTGGTCGAGCTGGTGCGGCCGTTCAGCACCTTTATGTACCGCACCTACTGGCGCGCGGCCAGCAGCGGGCTGGACCATGTGCCCGACGCCGGCCCGGCGCTGCTGCTGGCGAACCACGGCGGCGTGCTGCCCTGGGACAGCATGATGATCGCCACATCGGTGCTGGAAGAGCACAGCAGCCCGCGCGTGGTGCGCAGCCTCTACCCGCCCGCGTTTCGCGCCCTGCCCGGCGTAACCTCCGCGCTGGCGACCTTCGGCCAGGCGCCCGACACACCCGAAACGCTGGAACGCCTGCTGGGTAATGGCGAGCTGGTCTGCGCCTTCCCCGAGGGCGTGGGCGCGCTGGGCAAGCTGTTCCGCAGCCGCTACAAACTGCAGCGCTTTCGCCGCAACGGCTCGGTCGGTTTCGCCATTCGCGCCGGCGCGCCAATTGTGCCAGTGGCCGTGGTTGGCTCGGAAGAAACCTACCCGGTGCTGGCCGACGCCAGCCCGCTCGCGCAAATGCTGCGCCTGCCCTTCTTTCCGCTGACGCCGCTGTTCCCGTGGCTTGGCCCGGTGGGCTTGCTGCCGCTGCCGTCGCGCTGGTCGATCACCTTTGGCGCGCCGATTGACACCAGCGCCTATAGCCCCGCCGATGCCGACAATCCGCAGGTGCTGGCCGAGCTTTCGGCGCAGGTGCGCGAGCAGCTGCAAAGCCTGCTCGACACGCAGGTGGCCGCGCGCCCGTCGGTGTTTTAGCCGCTTGACGAGGAGCCCGTATGCTGTTCAATAATCGCCGCCCCGAGCCGCTTGCGCCGGTCGATCACGCCTGGCTGCGCATGGAAGACCCGACCAATCTGATGATGGTGACGGGCATCATGATCTTCGACCAGCCGATCGACTTCGAGCGCCTGCGCGCGACCTACGAGCAGCGCCTGCTGCGCTTCGACCGGTTTCGCCAGCGCGTGGTGGAAGGCAGCGGCGGCGCGCGCTGGGAAGAAGACCCGAACTTCACGCTGAGCGCGCACCTGCACCGCATTGCGCTGCCCGCGCCACACGACCAGGCGGCGCTGCAGGCGCTGGTGAGCGACATGATGAGCATGCCGCTGGATTTCACCAAGTCGCCCTGGCAGTTCACGCTGATCGAGGGCTATGGCGCGGGCTGTGTGCTGTTCAGTCGCATCCACCACTGCATTGCCGACGGCATTGCGCTGGTGCGCGTGCTGCTGGCGCTCACCGACGACACGCCCGACGCGCCCTGGCCCAGCGCCGCCGATGCGCCGCCAAGCGCTCCGCAGCCGCCTAACCCGGTTGGCGGGCTGGGCGCGGCAGTGCGCTCGGCCGAGCGGATGGCGAGCGGTGGCTTTGAGTGGCTGGGCGACCCAAGCAATCTGGCCGAGGCGGTGCGCCTGGGCGCGGGCGGCGCAACCGCGCTCAGCCGCGTGGTGCTGATGAGCCCAGACCCGCGCACAGCATTCAAAGGCCCATTGGGTGTCGCCAAGCGCGCCGCCTGGTCGCAGCCCGTGCCGCTCGATGCGGTGAAGGCAGTTGGGCGGGCCATGGGCGGCACCGTGAACGACGTGCTGCTGGCGGCGGTGACGGGCGCGCTGCGGCGCTACCTGCAGGGGCGCGGGCAGAACGTTGACGGGCTCGACATTCGCGCCGCTGTGCCGGTGAACCTGCGCGCCGCCGACGAGCCGCCGTCGCTCGGCAATCGCTTCGGGCTGGTGTTTCTGTCGCTGCCAATCGGTGCCGACGACCCGCTGGATCGCTTGTACGACCTGAAGGAGCGCATGGAAGCGATTAAAAGCTCGCCCGAGGCGCTGGTGACCTTTGGCGTGCTGAATGTACTGGGGATGGTGCCCGAGCGGCTGGAGGATCTGGGCCTGACGGTGTTTGGCAGCAAAGCCACCGCAGTGATGACGAACGTGCCCGGCCCGCGTGAAACGCTCTACATGGCGGGCGTGCCGCTGCGTGACATCATGTTCTGGGTGCCGCAGTCGGGCCGGCTTGGGCTGGGCGTGAGCATCCTGAGCTACGCCGGGCGCGTGCTGCTGGGCGTTGCCACCGACGCCGGCCTGGTGCCCGACCCCGATCAGATCATCGCGGCCTTCCACGAAGAATTCGAAACCCTGCTGAAGCTGGTACCGCCACCCGAAGCGTGAAGGGGTGACGGGGCGAAGGGTGCAGGTTTGAATGTTGAGTGCTGAATGTTGAATTAGCAGTCGGCATTCAAACCTGCAACTTTCAAACTTTCAAACTTGCAAACCCCTGTTCCTACCGCCCCAGCACCGACGAATCCTCGGCTGACTTCTCGACCTTCTGCTCGATCGCGTCGAGGCGGGCGCTGACCGTGCGCCGCCACTGCTCGTCGGCAACCTCGCGGGCGCGCAGGCGGTAAAGCTGTTCCTCATCGAGACGCCGCACGCCACCAATGCGGTCGGCCAGCAGCCCCATCAGGAAAATAAACACCGCCAGCACCATCAGAATTGCGCCAACCAGCAGCGCCTGGTCGTTCGACAGCGACTGCTCGAACCACTGGAGCCGCCGGCCGATGAACACATACGCGGCGCGGCCCAGCGCGATCAGACCAAACGCCGCAAATGCCGCCGCAATGTACGAAAAGGTCTTCAGCGGCTCGTAGGTGGTGTAGGTGCGCGCAATGATCGACGCCTGCCGCTTGATGAAATTCCAGTTGCCCTGGTGCAGGCGCGATGGTCGGTCAACCACGTTGATCGCAATCGGCACGGTCGTGACGGTCAGGCCCTTTTTGCCGGCCTGAATGAGGTTTTCGACGGTGTAGGAAAAATCGGTGGTGACAAACAGGCGCAGCGCAGCCTCGCGCGAGATCGCCCGAAAGCCGCTGACGGTGTCGGGCACATCAGTTTCGGAGGCCCAGCGCACCACGCCGCTACCCACATGCTGCAAGGCTTTTTTGAGCGGCGAAAAATGTTCGATGCTGCCCACCTGCCGGTCGCCAATTACCACATCGGCCGCGCCGGCCAGGATGGGCGCGATCAGGCGCGGGATCTCGCCGCCGGGGTACTGGTGGTCGCCGTCGGTGTTCACAATCACATCTGCGCCCAGGCGCAGCGCCGTGTCGATGCCCGTCTGGAAGGCACGCGCCAGCCCCTTACGGCCAGTGTGGCGCACCACAAAATCCGCGCCGTGCGCAAGCGCGATCTCAACCGTGTCGTCGGTGCAGCCATCGTCGATGATCAGCACCTCGACGCTATTGACGCCGGGGATGGCGCGCGGGACGTCGCGAATCACGGCCGCAATCGTGGCGGCTTCGTTCAGCACCGGGATCTGGACGATCAGTTTCATGCATTTCTCGCTGGCTGGCCGCGCAAAATGGCGCAGCGCGCCGTTCGTTGGGGCGATATTCTACCCGACCCACCCGCCTTTTGCAATGCGCCGCGCCTCGCACGCACCTGAGTGCGCGCCCACGTGTGCCTGAGGCGTTTCGCTGCGCGCCGGGCTGGGCTATGCTGTGCGGGAGGGTTGAATGTTGAGTGCTGAATGTTGAGTTCGAAGAGCGCCGTGCAGTCGGCAGGTGGCAGTTGGCGGTAACCTGCAACTTTTCAACATGCAACCTGCAACCCAACCCTCCGTGCCGCTGTGTCTCTGTGGTTTATTTCCGGTCGTCTTTCATCTGTGGTCGGTCGTCGCTGCAACCATCAAACATGCAACCTGCGAACTTCCAACCCTCCGTGCCGCTGTGTCTCTGTGGTGATTTTTTCGGTCGTCAGTCGTCACAAAGGAGCATTCCATGCACACATTCTCGCACTCGCTTCGTTCGCGCCGGGCCGCGCCACTGCTCGCGCTGCTGGGCTTCGTCGTCTTCCCGTTTGAGTGGCTGGGCGAACACTGGCACGCGCTTGGCGACCTGATCGTGCGCGCCTTCCCCACCGACGCGCAGCACGCCGTCGGCCACGCCACGCTATTCGCGCTGCTGGGTGGGCTGGCGCTGGCGACCTTCCCGGCGCTGCGTGGGCGGCCCTGGCGCTATGCCCTGCTGGCGCTCGCAGGCGTGGCGCAGGAGGGTTTGCAGCTGATGGGCAAGGGGCGCGGGCTGGTCTTCGACGATGGACGCGACCTCGCAGTGGACATCGTGGGGCTGGCGATTGGCTGGGGGCTGTTCTGGCTGGCGCAGCGGGCGCGGCGCTCGCGTGCTTTCAGAGGCGAGGAAAGGGTTGGCTGACAAAAAATTACGCACGACGCACTATGGAGCTTCATAGTGCGTCGTGCATAGTTCTCTAAACAATTCGCCTATGCCCGGGCTGGCATACCAAGCATGATGTTGATCAGCACCAGCACCAGCAGAATCGCCAGCGACGCCAGCGGTGACCAGCGCCCCAGGTTGGGCAGCAGGCCATTGCCCTTCACGGCGCGGTGCGCCACCACCGTGGCAATAATGCCGATAATTGGGTGCAGAATAAACGGGAACGACAGCATGCGCGAGTTGCCGCCGACCAGCAGATAGACGTAGTAGATCAGGCCGATCAGCACCTGAATATCGACCAGAATGGGGAAGAAGCGCGCCGCCGGCTGGGCCGGCCCGCCCGGCTTCCACGTCGCCGTCAGCCAGATCGCGACGATCAGCGTCAGCAGCGGCAGGATCATTTCGCCCAGAATGCGGTGGATCTGAAACACAATCGCCATTCCGACCTCGCTCTCACAGCGTTACGCTGGCTACCCTCACACGTTTGTTCATTATATCACAGCTTGCATGGAGGCTTGCCAGCGTGAGGCGGCTCAGGGCTGCGCCAAAATCTCAAATTCATCCACAGATTACGCAGATGACTCAGATGAGAGGCATCATATCTGTGAAATCTGTGCCATCTGTGGATGGAAGCTGTTCCGCATTCTAACGTTGACATTGACGCTTGAGGCGGCTACTTGCGGCGGCCGGCCAGCCGATTTTGCAAAATGATTACTACCAGCAGGAATAGCCCGCGAATCACCGACTGCCAGTAGGCGCTCAGGCTCACCAGGCCGCGGCCATTCTCGAAATTGAGGATGTTGAAGATCAGGCCGAGCAGCAGCACGCCCACCAGCGTCGCGCCAACCGAACCCATGCCGCCAGTGAGCAGCGTGCCGCCCACCACCACCGCCGCAATTGCCGAAAGCTCCCAGCCGATGCCCTCGGTTGGCAGGCCCGTGAAGGTCAGCGCGGCCAGAATGACCCCGGCCAGCGCGGCGAGCGCGCCATTGATCGCATATACCGAAATCTTGATGCGCGCCACCGGCAGGCCCATCAGGCGTGTGGCTTCTTCGTTGCCGCCGACCGCCAAGACATGCCGGCCAAAGCGCGTGTAGTTCAGCGCCACCGAGCCAATCGCGTAGGCGAGCAGCATGACAAGCAGCGGAATTGTGACACTGAACGCGCCATCGGGCAGTGGTATGCTGAACACACTGCCCAGGCTGATGCTGGCAAAGCCCGCCGCCGAATCGACACTCACTGAGGCGTTGTTTGCCAGAATGAGCGCCATGCCGCGCGCGGCGAGCAGGGTTGCCAGCGTGGTGATAAAGGGCGGGATGCCAAGCCGGGCGATCACCGCGCCGTTCAGCAGGCCCACCAGCAGGCCGGCCAGCATGGGCACCAGCACGGCGGGCAGCATGCCATAGGGGCTGAGCAGCGCGGCAAGCACGCTGGCCAGCACCGCCACGCCGCCCACCGAAAGGTCGATCCCGCCGGTCATGATCACAAAGGTCATCCCCAGCGCGATCAGCCCGAACATGGAGTTGTAGCGCAGCACCTCGGTGATGTTGTAGCCGCCCAGAAAGCCGTCGTAGCGCAGCGCGCCAAACAGCACCAGCAGCGCCAGCGCAACCAGCGCGCCCTGGCGTTGCAGCAGCGCGCCAATGCGCGCCCGGCGGGCCGACTGGTCTGCGCCACGGAAATCGGTTGGCGTGGTTGTTGTCATAATTTTCCCGAAGGATTTACGATTGACGATTTGCGATTTACGATTGGGATGCTCGACAAACGCCGAGCGGAAAATTTACCACAGAGACACAGAGGCACGGAGATGGTGGGTTGCAGGTTGAATGTTGGAAAGTTTCAGGACGACCGACCACAGACGAATGACGACCGGAAATAAACCACAGAGACACGGAGGACGGAGAGATTTTGGCATCCTGAGTAGCGGCGCAGCCGCGTATCGAAGGGTGCCAACTGTCAACTGCCAACTGCCAACTGCCAACTGCCGACTGCCAACTGCGAACTGCGAACTGCCAACTGCCAACTGCCGACTGCCAACTGCCGACTGCCGACTGCCGACTGCCACCCTCACGCATTACGCTGGCTCTGAATGTACACCGCCACCAGAATGATCACCGCGTTGATGACTTGCGCGACGGCAAACGATACGCCCTGCGCCAGCAGTGTGAAGCGAATGAGCTGAATGATCAGCGCGCCAACCAGCGTGCCGACAATCGTGACCCGCCCGCCGCTGGTGCCGCCAACCGCCACAGCCGCAATCGCATCAAGCTCCATGTTCAGCCCAACCAGGTTGGCGTCGGAAGAGGAGTTGATCGCGATCACAATCAGCCCGGCCAGCCCGGCCAGCAGCCCGCTGATCACATACACCAGCCGCTTGACGCGGTTCACTGGCACGCCGGCCAGGCGCGCGGCCGCCTCGTTGCCGCCGGTGGCGAGAATATAGCGCCCAAACACGCTGCTGCGCATCACCCACGCCACAAGCGCGACGATCAGCAGCATCAGAATCGCCTGAAACGGGATGCCGAAGGGCCGGCCCAGGCCGATGTACTGAAAGCCGGGGTTGCGAAACGCCTGCAGATTGCCGTTCGTCACCACCTGCGCAATGCCGCGACCGGCGATAAACAGCACCAGCGTGGCGACAATCGGCTGGATGCGGAAGGTCGTGACCAGAATGCCGTTGAACAGGCCAAACAGCCCGGCCACCAGCACCGGCACCACAAAGGCCAGTGTGTTGCCAAGCAGCGGGCTGAGCGGCACGAGCTTGCCCAGAAAGATGATCGGTGCCAGCGCGCCGCTGATCGCCATCAGCGAGCCAACCGACAGGTCGATGCCGCCCGTGGCGATCACCAGCGTCATGCCAGTGGCGACGATCACGATCGTGGCGACCTGCGTAAGGTTGATGTTGAGCGTCTGCGCGGCCAGAAAGTTGGGCGTGAACAGCGCGTTGTAGAGCACCAGCAGCACCAGCGCCGCGAGCGCGCCATAGGTCTGCCCGGCGCTGCTCAGGCGGCCCGGCAGCGCCGGGCGGCGCGGGCTGGCAGCCTGGTCAAGGTTGGTCATGCGCGTCCCCCTGCGCGGCGTTGGGCGTTTCGCTGCCGTGCGCCATTGCGGCCATAATCGCGTCCTGGCTGGCTTCAGCGTGCGGCAGCTCGGCCACAGTGCGCCCGTCGCGCAGCACCACCACGCGGTTGCTGCCCTCGGTCAGTTCTTCGATCTCGGAAGAAATCATCAGCACGCCCAGCCCCTGCCCGGCCAGCTCGTTGATCAGCGACTGAATTTCGCCTTTTGCGCCCACGTCGATGCCGCGGGTTGGCTCGTCGAGAATGAGCAGCTTCGGGTTCAGGCACAGCCAGCGCGCCAATAACACCTTCTGCTGGTTGCCGCCCGAAAGCTCGCGCACTTTTTGCTCGGGGCCGCTGGTTTTGATGCCCAGCCGCTTGATGAAGCGGTCGACAAGCTGCTGCTGGCGCTCGCGCGACACAATGCCGCTGCGCGCCAGCGTGGGCAGCGCCGCCAGCGTCAGGTTTTCGCGCACCGACATAAAGGGAATAATGCCCTCGGCCTTGCGATCTTCCGAGCAGAAGCCAATCCCGGCACGAATGGCGTCGGAGGGCGCGCGGAACTGTGCGGGCTGGCCGGCCATGCGAATCTCGCCCGCTTCGAGCGGGTCGGCGCCGAAGATTGCGCGCGCCACCTCGGTGCGCCCGGCCCCCAGCAGCCCGGCCAGCCCAACGATCTCGCCCGCGCCAACGCTCACATCCGCGCCTTGCAGTGCGCGCCCGCGCCGCAGGTCGTGTGCTTCCAGCAGCGTTTGCGCGGCGTGGTGCGCGCTCAGGTCGAAGCCGGTCTGGCCGCTGCGCTGCACCTCACCCAGCTCTTTGCCAAGCATGCGCGCCACCAGTTCAAGCTGCGAGATCGCGCTGATCGGGCGCTCGTCGACGGTCTGGCCGTCGCGCATGATCGTCACGCGGTCGCAGATCGCATACAGCTCGTCGAGGCGGTGGCTGATGAACAGCACGGCCACGCCATCGGCTTTGAGCTGGCGGATGACATCAAAGAGCGTGGCGACCTCGCGCTCGTCGAGCGAGGACGTTGGCTCGTCCATAACCACCAGCTTGCTGCGGAACGAAACGGCGCGGGCGATTGCGACCATCTGCTGAACGGCGATGTTGAGGTTCAGCAGCGGCTGCGTGACATCGGTTTCGACCCCGAAGCGCCGCAGGAGTGCGGCCGCCTCGGCATGCATGCGCCGCCAGTCGATCAGGCCCCAGCGGCGCGGCTCGCGGCCCATGAAGATATTTTCGGCCACCGAGCGGAATGGCACCAGGTTGACTTCCTGATAGATCGTGCTGACGCCATTGGCCTGGGCTTGCTGCGGCGAGTGGAAATCGACCGCCCGGCCATCGAACATGATCGTGCCGCTGTCGCGGCGGTACACGCCCGTCAGCACTTTGATCATGGTCGATTTGCCCGCGCCATTCTGGCCCACCAGCGCGTGCACCTCGCCGGGGGCAATGCTGAGATGCGCGCCCGACAGCGCAATGACGCCGGGGAAAGCTTTGGAGATCTGCTCCATGCGCAGCAATGGCTCTGCTGTTGTCACGGAGAACCTCATTCTTTTGACTACACAGCACGCGGCTGGCAGGCTATTTCGGCGTTGGGACGAACTGGAATGCTGATTATACCGCATAGGCGCAGAGGTCGCAGCGGCTGGAGTGTCGCCCCAATCTCTGCGCCCCCTGCGTCTGTGCTGTTAGGAACGTGATTTCCCAGTGCAATTCCATGTTAGGTTTGGGGACAGGGAAAAGCTGTGTTGCGCATCGCAATCTCCAATCCCTATCCCCCATTCCCCAACCCCTATGCTAAATGCGCATTAGTACGAGCCGGCGATCGAGTCCTTGGCGTTGTTCGCGTCGTAGAAGTTATCGGGGTTGATGATCTTGGTCGGGATCTGCTCGCCCTTGGCGTACTTCTCGAGCGTGTCGAAGGCCGACGGGCCGAAGCGCGGGTTGCACTCGACCGAGGCGCCGAGCTTGCCGTCGATGATCGCTTGCAGCGCGTCCTTCTCCCCATCGATTGAGACGACAATCACGTCCTTGCCGGGCACCTTGCCGGCGGCCTCAAGCGCAGCAATCGCGCCGATCGCCATCTCGTCGTTGTGCGCGTACACTGCGGTCACGTCCGGGTGGGCCTGAAGCAGCGTCTCCATCACCTGGCGGCCCTTGTCGCGGGCGAAGTCGCCGGTTTGCGAGGCCAGGATCTGCATGCCAGCCGAACCTTTGATCGCGTCGTCGAAGCCCTTCTTGCGGTCGTTGGCGGGCGACGAGCCGGTGGTGCCTTCCAGCTCGATGATCTTGGCGTTGCCGCCCGTGGCCTTGATCAGCCACTCGGCCGCGCGCTTGCCTTCTTCAATGAAATCCGAGCCGATAAACGTGACGAAATCCTCGCCCGGCTTGGCGATGGTCTGGTCGACGTTGCGGTCGAGCAGAATGACCGGGATGCCCGCAGCTTTGGCCTTCAGCACGGCTTGCGCCAGCGGCTTTTCTTCGCGCGGGGCCAGGAAGATCGCGTCAACCTTTTGCGCAATCATCGAGTCGACATCGGCGACCTGCTTGGCAGCCGAGCCGGCGGCATCGGTGTACACGAGTTCGTAGCCGCGCTTCTTGGCTTCATCCTGCATGCTGGCGGTCTGGGCCAGGCGCCAGGGGTTGTTGCTCTCGGTTTGCGCAAAGCCGACTTTCTTGGGTGCGCCGCTCAGCTTGGGCAGGCCGCCGCCGCTGGACGAACCGCCAGCGGCAGGAGCCGCGCCGCTGCCGCTGGGCGCCGCGCCGCCACAGGCCGCCAGCATCACCGCAAAGAGCGATAATGCGCTGAACAGCAGGATGAGACGTCGTTGTTTCATGAGAACCTCCTCGTGCTAGTGATTTGAAGGCATCGTGAAATCAGCATCCCGCGCGCCAGGATGCCGAATCAGCGCATAAGCGTGCGAACATTGCGCGAAGACCTCAATAGGCCATTCGGGCGAATGTCGCGGTGCGCAGGGTAGCGAGAGCCAATGGTGGAATTCGATGATGCGATTATAGCAGCGGAAGGCGGGCGGTGTTTGACGGCCGGCTGACAGCTTGCGGGCGCGAAGTGGGCGCGAAGTGGGCGCGAAGTGGGCGCGGCTAGCATACGTCGGTGAAAATCCGTTTCGGTTTGGCTCGCAGTAGACAGTCGCCAGTTGGCAGGAATGATGGCGACTGCTGACTGCCGGCTGCCGACTATAACCAGCAACGCGTTTTTGGAATGCTGCACTAGGACGCTGAGGAACCGCCCGGCCGGCTGCGCGCCATCAGGCCGCGCCCGCGCAGCGTCACGAGGTAGGATTGCCCGCCCGGCACTTCGCCCAGGCGCGCGCGCACCCGCTTGATCAGCGCGTCGAGCGCTTCGTCCGACACGCCATCGCTGACTTCGGGCCACACGGCGGCGACAATCTCATCGCGCGAGCAGATCTGGTCGGCGCGCGCGAGCAGGGCCTGGAGCATGGTGAACTGGGCCGGCGAAAGTTTCGGTTCGAGCCGGTGGCCATCGACCCAGGCGTCCTGCGTGGCGGCGTCGAGCCAGATGCCGACGGCATGCGGCACCGGGCGCGTGTTGGTGGCGTCACCGTCGGCAAAGGTCAGCCGGCCAATCCCGCCCAGGTCGATCTGGTCGCCGTCGTGCAGCGCGCGCGGGCCAGTGAGGATTTCGCCATTGATTGAGGTGCCATTGCGGCTGCCGAGGTCTTCCAGAGTGTAGCTGGTGCCACGGCGGCGAATTGCGGCGTGCTGGCGTGAGATCAGGCGGCCCGCGATCACAATGTCGCAGGCGGGGTCGCGCCCGAGCACGGTTTGTTCGGCCAGCAGCGGCGCTTCGCGCAACGAGCCGTCGGGTTCCTGGATTAAGAGGGAAGCGTGTGCCATAGTTCTTTCTTACGGCCCAAGTGCGTACATGCGATTCGCCTGCACATACACCGTGCCCATGCCCAGTGTTGGCGCGGTGGCGATGCTACCCTTCAGCTGCAGGGCTGCGCGCTCGCCGCCACTGCGCGCGTCGAGGCTGTAGACCATGCCGCCGCTGGTGCCAACAATCAGCCGGCCGCCGGCCAGCAGCGGCGTTGCGACAATTGCCGTCGCCGGGTCGGCTTCGTAGCTCCAGATCAGCTGAAGCTGGCTGCCATCGCGGCGCAGCGCGGTGAGCATGCCCGATTGATCGGCCACGTAGATCGCGTTGTCGGCCACGAGCGGGCGGGCGCTAATTGCGCCGCGCGCCTGCCATCGTAAGCGCTCCACGCCGTTTTCGGCCTCGAAGCCGCGCAGCTCGCCACTTTCCGTACCAACCAGCACCAGGCCGTCGGCCACGGTAGGCTGTGTGGTGATCAGGCTGGGCGTTTCGAATACCCAGCGCAAATCGCCGCTGTTGAGGTCGAGCGCGTAAAGTGACTGGCCGGCAGCAACAAACACGCTGCCCGCGCCAACCGTGGGCATGCCCATGCCATCGGCCAGCTGGCGCGACCACAGAAGCTGGCCCGAGCCGGTTTGCAGGCTGGCGATCCAGCCCTTCACAGTGGTGACAAACACGCGGTCGTTGCTGCGCGTGGGCGCCTGGCGCACCCCGCTGCCCAGGTGCGTGCGCCAGATGATCCT
This sequence comes from Kouleothrix sp. 19917, assembly GCF_057073505.1. NCBI lineage: Bacteria > Bacillati > Chloroflexota > Chloroflexia > Chloroflexales > Roseiflexaceae > Kouleothrix > Kouleothrix sp. 19917. The sequence continues at coordinate 3,673,829 of NZ_CP097099.1, read as the reverse complement.
GCCGTTGCTCGGGTCGAGGCAGACGACATCGCCATTCGAGTCGCCAACAAATACCACGCCCGCGCCCGCTCCTGGCGCGCCGAATGGGTTCGCCCCGCCATCTTTGGCCCAGCGCAAACTGCCGTTTTCGGCATTCAGCGCCACCAGTGCGCCGTTGGGTGGCTCGAAAACCAGTGTGCGCGCGGCAATAACCGGCTGTGAGGTGCCAACCAGCCCAAGATCATAATCCCACTTAATTGTCTGCAGCACCGGCACAATTTCCGGCACCACTGTTGCAATCGTGGTGGGCGCGGGCGCGGCGCGCATGGTCCACAGCACCAGCGCCAGGGCGATCAGCGCGACGCTGCCGGCAAAGCCGCCCAGCAGCCAGCGCCACGGGCGGGCGCGTGGCCGCGCGGGCGCAACGAAGGCTTCGTGCAGCGCGGCGACGAACGCAGTTGGCGTTGGGTAGCGATCTTCGGGCAGCTTGGCCATGCCGCGCCCGAGCACGGCGTTCAGGGCGGCGGGCAGCGAGGGGCGCTGCTCGGTGGCGGCCGGCGCGTGCTCATAGATATGCGCGTGAACCACGGCGGCGGCGGTGCGGCCATGAAACGGCGGCGTGCCAGCCAGCATTTCGTAGGCAACCGCCGCGAGCGCATACTGGTCGCTCCAGCCGCTCACCTGCTTGCCGGCGGCCTGCTCGGGCGACATATAGTGGGGCGTGCCCATCTGCGCGCTGTCGCCCGTCACCGTCAGGTCTTCCAGGTCGGCCAGCCCAAAATCGATCAGCACGGCCTGGTCGCCCGCGCCCACCAGAATGTTCGATGGCTTGACGTCGCGGTGTACCACGCCAACCGAATGGGCGTATTCGAGCGCATCGGCGATCTGCGCCAGGATCGCCAGGGCGCGCTCGGGCGGGAGCGGGCCATCGGCGAGCAGCTGGCGCAGCGACACGCCGGGCACATATTCCATTACCAGAAAGGCGAGATCGTCGGTTTGGCCGAACTCGTACAGCAGGGCAATATGCGGGTGACGCAGGCGCGCCGTGCTGATCGCCTCGCGGCGCAGCCACGCGACAAAGCCCGGCTCGTCCGCAAGCTGCGGGGCCAGCACCTTTAGCGCGACCGTCCGCTCCAGCGCGGCGTCGTAGGCGCGATACACCACGCCCATGCCGCCGCGTCCGATTTCGGCCACGATCTCATAGCGCTCGATATGTGTCCAGGCTGGCTGGTATCGTTCGACAGTCACGGCGCATGGTCCCCGTTGATTCAAACGCAGCCACCATCGGTCCGTAGCAAGCAGGGCGAAGCAGCGCTGCTGTGTGAGCTTGGGAACAGGACTGAGATGAGCATCATTATACCAGCATTCGTGGCGCGATAGCCTGGCGTGCTTTCGGCGCAAGGGGTTATAGCAGTGAGCAGTCGGCAGTCGGCAGTCGGCAGTGAGCAGTGAGCAGTCGGCAGTCAGCAGTGAGCAGTCGGCAGTGGGCAGTTGGCAGTCGGCAGTCGGCAGTCGGCAGTGGGCAGTCGGCAGTCGGCAGTCGGCAGTGAGCAGTCGGCAGTGAGCAGTCGGCAGTCGGCAGTTGCATTTTCGCTCTACAGTGCGTTTCTCGCCAGCGCCTGAATGGTCAATGATTCTGCAAACCGCTGTAGGGGATGGGAAACAGGGTTTGGTCATTATAGTGCGGAAGTCCTTTCCTGCATTCCGCATCGCTCGCTTATAACTCTGGAAAATAAATTTCCTCGTACTCCGCTTCCAGGAAGCTCAAGCCAGTTTAATTTCACTCAGATGAGCTTCCTGGGGGCTTGCGTTGTAAAGAATTTATTTTCCAGACTATTAACGTACTGGGGCACGATAGCCTGCACATGATGGAAATTACGAAGATGATAGGTGCCGTATCTGCGGAATCTGCGTAATCTGTAGATAGATGCCGTTCCTCTTTCCAAATTGACATTGCCCTGCGCTTCGGGCGCGAAAAGTCGCGGCGACGCGGGGGTATGGTAGAATAGCCCGCGCACATGCGGCGCAAACGCAGGAGGGCACGATGGACGCGACACACGAACAGCCGGGCGGGCGGCTGGTTGCCATTGGCGACACGCAGCTCTATGTGGTCGAGCGCGGGCAGGGCTACCCGCTGCTGGTGCTGCACGGCGGCCCCGGCCTCGATCACCGCATGTTTGGCGACTACCTCGACCCGCTGGCCGATCGCTTTCGGCTGATTTTTGTCGATCAGCGCAGCCAGGGCCGCTCGGCGCGCGCGCCCGAGGAGACGTGGACACTCGGGCGAATGGCGCGCGACGTGGGCGAGCTGGCGGGGGCGCTTGGGCTGGCGCGCTATGCCGTGCTGGGCCACTCCTATGGCGCGTTTGTTGCCTTGCAGCACGCCGCAGATTTCCCCGGCCAGGCCGCGCAGACGATTGTGTCGAGCGGGCTGCCCTCGGCGCGCTTTCTGGCCGAGGTCGCAGCCAACCTCGCCGCGTTCGAGCCGATCGAGCTGCGCGAGCAGGTCGCGTCGTCGTGGGCGCGCGAGCAAAGCGCCCGCACGCAGGACGACATGGCGTCGATAATGCACGACCAGTTTCCATACCAGTTTGCCGACCCACGCGACCCGCGCATTGCCGAGTTCGAGTCGCGCAGCGCTGGCGCGGTCTACTCGCCCAATGTGCTGCGCCATCTTTCGGCGGAAGAATATGGCGGCATCGACCTGGAAGATCGGCTCGACGCGATCACGCAGCCGCTGCTGGTGCTGGCCGGCCGCCACGACCGCACATGCTCCGTCGCGGGCGCAGAGGCGATTGCGCAGGGCGCGCCACACGCCGAGCTGGTCGTGTTCGAGCACAGCGGCCACATGACCTATGTGGAAGAAAACGAGCGCTACCTCGCCGTTGTGCGCGATTTCCTCCTGCGGCACGGCGCCTGACGTATGAGCCAGCCACCCGCCCGATCCTTCTGGCGCGCGCACGCCGGCCTGTGGCTGGCGCTGGCGCTCGGCCTGGCGCTGCGCGTGGCGCTGTGGGGCAACCTGCCGCGCACCGGCTGGATTTCCGACGAGGGCGAGTACTTTTCGGCGGCGAGCTGGCTGGCGGCCGGGCGCGGGTTCGGCTGGTACCTGGGCTACCTGTGGACGCGCGCGCCGCTGTACCCGCTCTTTGTTGCCGTGCACCTGCGCCTGTTTGGCGATAGCCCCACGCCCGTCTACCTCACCCAAACCGCGCTGAGTCTGCTGAACGTCGCGCTGGTGTATGCGCTTGCCTGGGGCGGACACGCAGGTCCGCGCGAACAGCGAGAGCAGGGCGAACCTACGTGTCCGCCCTTGGCCGCAACCCTCGCCGCGCTTTACTTCCCCTTTGCCGTCTACACGCAGGCGCTGCTTTCCGAAACGCTGTTTATTTCGCTGCTGCTGGCCGGTTTCCTCCTGCTGAGCAGGTGGCAACCCGGCGCGCCGCACGGCTGGCGCTGGCTGGTGCTTGCCGGGGGGGCGTTCGGCCTCGCCACGCTTGCGCGCAGCCTGATGCTGACCTTTCTGCCCTTGGTGGCGCTGTGGGTACTTGTCCAGAATTTTTACCACAGAGGCACAGAAGGCGCAGAAAAGACGAATCTTTCTCGAACCTCAGTGTTCTCTGTGTCTCTGTGGTTCAACCCGGCTGTTTTTCTGCTCGCGGCCGTGCTCACCATCGCGCCGTGGACGCTCTACAACTCGCGGCTGTACGGCGGGCTGGTGCTTATCGACACCAGCGGCGCGTTCAACCTGATGCTGGGCGGGCGCACCGCCTACGACGGCAACAACCGGCTCGATGCGCCGTCGCGCAATTTCGTGCGCGCGCTGCTCGACGCCAACCTGCTCGCCAAGCAGCGCGCTGCGCTCATTCAGCCCATTGCCGCCGCCGACGGCACCGTGCTTTCGGATGGGCCGTGCCTGCTGCGCGGCGGTGATGCGCGCTTTGCGGCGGCGCTGGCGCGGCCCGACCGCACGGCCCTGCCGCAGGCGCAGGTGCAGCAGCTGATGAACGCCGAGGGTTCCTGCCTGATCCGCGCCCGCCCGCTCGCCTTTGCCCGCAAGTCGCTGGCCGAGCTGGTCGATCTGTTCCAAATCAACTACAGCGGCGACGAGCGCTTCACCGACAACTTCACCGCCGGGCGCTTGCCGCCGCTCTACGCGCTCGGCCTGTTTCTGCTCGACGATACGCTGTATGTGCTGGTGCTGCCGCTGGCCGTGCTGGGCTGGGCGCTGCTCTGGCGCGCGCGCCCACGCGGCCCCGGCGCAAACCTCCAGGCGCTGATGGGCCTGTGGCTGCTGTACAATCTCGCGGTCGCGCCGCTCTTGTTCGCGATCAACCGCTTCCGCCTGCCGCTCATGCCCTTTCTGTTCATCTTCGCGGCCCATGCGCTCGTGCAATTTCCGGCCGGCTGGCGCATATTACGCACACGGGTGGGCGTGGCCTGGGCTGCGCTGGCGCTGCTGCTCTTTCTGGTCGCGGCGACGCCCTACGCCTGGCTGCTGCCGCTGAACGAGCGCGGCGAATCGCCCTGGGCATCCTACCTCGGCCCCTACCCGTCCAGCTTCGACGACACCGCCAGGGCGCTGGCCGCCCGCCCAGCCTACATCCGCAGCGAAGCATTGCGCACCGCCCTGCGCAATGGCGACGCCGCCAGCGCCCGCGAGCTGCTGGCCGGTGGCGCGCTCACGCCCGACGCGCAGCGCTTCGGGCCGGCGCTGCTCGACGCGCTGGAAGGGAACCCCGCCGCCGGGCTGGCGCGCTTCGACGCGGCGGCGCTGGCGCCCGCCAAAGATGTCAAGGCCGCGGTGATCGTGGCCGACCTGCTGCGCACGAGTGGGAACAGCGCCGCCGCGCGCGCCCTGTTCTCGCAGCAGTTTGTCGACAACGCCAACCCGGTGCAGTTCGCCTGGGATTGGCTGCACCCCGCGCCCATCCCCGGCAACGCGCTCGACATCGCTGGCAATCTCGATCTGGGCTACCTGCGCGGCTGCTACCTCGGCGAAGGCGACCCCCAGGCGGGCGGCAATTTCCGCTGGTGCAGCGACGGCGCGCAGCTGCGCTTCCCGGCCGCCGGCACGGGCGCGCCGCAGCGGCTGATTGTGCGAGCGGATGGGCGCGGCTGGGCCGGCTATGCCGCTGCGCCGCCGCCAGTTACGGTATGGATGAATAATGGAGCGGTCGGCAATTTCACGCCATCGCTGGATGCCCCCGCTGAATTTGCAATCGCGTTGCCGCCCAGCCCGCCCGGCGCAGATGTCGTGCTGACGCTGCGCACGCCCACCTTTGTGCCCGACGCCGCGCGCTACCTCAGCCAGCAGGGCTCGCAGGTTGGGCAGGTGCAGCAGCTTGGCGTGCGCCTCGACACTGCGCGGCTGGAGGCAGCGCCGTGAGCGACCCGAAGCACGAGCCACGAGACGCGAGACGCGAACCGCAAGACGCGAGACGTGAGACGCGAGGTCGCAAAAGTCTCCTTGTCTCCTTGTCTCCTTGTCTCAGTTCCTCCCTGTCTCCCCTTGTCCTTGTCTTTCTCCTGGCACTGGGGCTGCGCCTGCTCCTTTGGCGCTGGCACGAGCAATACCCGCTCGGCGGCGACGAGCAGGAATACTTCAACCAGGCGCTCACTCTTCTGCGCGAGCATCGCTATGCCGAGCTGAACCTGATGCGCCCGCCGCTCTACACCGGCTTTTTGGCCGGCTGCATTCTTCTTTTCGACTCGCTGGTGCAGCGCATCCGGCTGGTGCAGGCAATCATCTCCGCGCTCACCGTCGTGCCGATCTTCCTGCTGGCGCGCCAAATTTTCCCGCGCCCGAAAGTCGCGCTGCTGGCCGCATTGCTCTGCGCGCTCGATTTCACGCTGGCCGCCAGCGCCACCGAGCTGCTGACCGAAACGCTGTTTGTGTTTGGGCTGGCGACCGTCTTCTGGCTGCTGCTGGCGGGCGCGCGGCGGCGCTCGGCACGCTGGCTGGGCGCGGCTGGCCTCGCCCTCGGTGCGCTGATCCTGCTGCGCTCGGTGGCGCTGCCGCTGGTGCCGCTCGGCGCGCTCTGGTTATTTGTCCAGGGTCTTCACCACAGAGGCGCAGAGGGCACAGAGAAGCCGAAAGCTGCTCCCACCTCAGTGTTCTCTGTGTCTCTGTGGTTCAATCTGGCTGTCTTTGTGCTGGCGGCGGCGCTGGTAGTGGGGCCGTGGACGCTACGCAACGCGCTGGCTTACCACGCGCTGATTGTGGTAGACACAACCGGCGCTGAGAATCTCTGGCTCGACAATAACCCCGCCGCCGCCACGCCCGCCGACCCGCTCGGGCGCGAGGCCGCCAAGCGCGCGCTCTACGCCCTCGGCGACGACCGGGCGGCGCGCCAGCGGCTTGCCAGCGCCAACGGCCTCGCCGCAATTGCCGGCGACCCGGGCTGGTTTCTCGCCAAAGCCTGGGGCGAGGCGCAGAAGTTCTTTGCGCTCCAGTTCTTCGACGACATGCGCGCGCGCCGGGCGATCTGGGTGCCGCCCGCCGAGGTCTGGCTGCGTGTGCTGCTTGGCGACGGCATGTGGCTCGTGCTGCTGCTTGGCGGCGCGGCCGGGCTGTGGCTCTGTCGAGACAGGAGGCAGTCGGCAGTCGGCAGTCGGCAGTCGGCAGTCGGCAGTCGGCAGTCGGCAGTCGGCAGTCGGCAGTCGGCAGTCGGCAGTCGGCAGTCGGCAGTCGGCAGTTGGCAGTCGGCAGTTGGCAGTCGGCAGGGGACAGGGGACACGAGACTGGGGACAGGGGACACGAGACTGGGGACAGGGGACACGAGACTGGAAAGCCAGTGGGAGCAGACACGGGGCACGAGGCACGAGAAAGCCGGCATCCTGAGTAGGCCGAAGGGCGTATCAAAGCGCAGCCCTGAGCTTGTTGAAGGGGGGGGCCAAGAAAACAGCAAACAGGAGAAAGGAGACAGCAGGCAAAGGCATATTGCATATGCCCACGCCTTTGCCGATGCGCGCTGGGTGTTTGTGCCATGGGCGCTGTACACCCTGTTCACCGCCATGCTGTTCCACACCGAGCTGCGCTACCGCCTGCCGCTCTACCCCGTGCTGCTGCCCTATGCTGCCTGGGCGCTCGCGCAAATTGCCCGCTGGCGCTCGCTGCCCAGTGCGTGGCGGGGCGTGCGACTCGTCGGCGCGGCGCTTACGGTCGCGGCGCTGCTTGGCGTGACGCTACTGCATGCGCCATACCTTTCGGAAAGCGTGATGCTGGCGCGCAAGCACTGGCAGCTCGCACAGGCCGAGCGCGCTCTTAGTGCGGGCGATGCTGCCGCTGCACAATCGGCTGCGGGCGCGGCGCTCGCGCTCGACCCCGAGTCGGCGCTGGCGCGGGTGGCGCTGGCGCGCGCGGCCCTGGCGCAGAACGACCGCCCCGCCGCGCAAACCCAGCTGGATGCGGCAATCGCTGCCCTGCGCGCGCAGCCCTACGCGCACCTGCTGCGCGGCGCGCTCATGCGCGAAGCAGGCGACCGCCCGGGAGCTGCGGCCGAGTTCGTATACGAAACCAGCTCGCGCGACGACCTCCAGCGCTGGAGCTGGCAGGCGTTCGATTCATTCCAAACCATCCCGGCCAGCGTGCAGGTAGGCGACGCCGACCTCGGGCTGATCCAGGGCTTCTGGCCGCCAGAAAACGGCGCGCGCTGGACGCACGGCACCGCACAAATTCGGCTGGCGGGCGCGGGCACGCAGCTTGTGCTGGAGCTGAATGCGAACCGGCCCGCTGGCGCGCCACTGCCACAGGTGCAGGCGCGCGTGAATGGGCAGCTTGCCGCGCAGCTCGCGCCAGCGAACGGCTGGGCGCGCTATACTGTCGCGCTCCCCCCTGCCGCCCATGGTCCGCTGCTGATCGAGCTACAGAGCGACACGTTTCGCCCGCGTGCCTACGACCGCGCCAGCCCCGACGACCGCGCGCTGGGCGTGCTGGTGCGCAGCGTGGCGGTGACGCCATGAGCCTGAAGCGCTTCCTGCCCGCGCGCGACGGCGTGCTGCTGCTGGCGCTGCTGCTCGCGCTGGGGCTGCGCCTGCTCTTGTGGAGCGGCCCGCTGCACCAGCCCGCCAACGACGAAACCGAGTACATCGCCGTCGCGCGCGACCTGCTGGCCGGGCGTGGCTGGCAGTTCTACGACCACTACCACTGGCTGCGCGCGCCGCTCTACCCGCTCTGGCTGGCTGGCTCGCTGTGGCTGGCTGGCGGCGACCTGCACCGCGCCGCGCTGCCGAACATCCTGCTCAGCACGGCGACGGTCTGGCTGAATTATCGGCTGGCGCTGGCACTCCTTGGGCGGCGTGCTGCCCGTGTGGCCGCGCTGCTCACGGCAGTTTTGTGGACGCTTGTGACCTTTGCCAGCCTGTATATGGGCGAAACGCTGTTCACTTTCTGCTTCACCGCCGGGCTGCTGTGCCTCGTGCCGGGCCGCGGCACGGGCGTATGCGATACGCCTTATACGGGGGTATCGCATACGCCCAGCCGGCTTGTGCTGGCGGGGCTGGGCTTCGGGCTGGCGACGCTGACGCGCTCGGCGCTGATGCTGTTTTTGCCGGTGGTGGCGCTGTGGCTGCTCGTCCAACATGTTTACCACAGAGGCACAGAGGGCGCAGAGAGGGCGAAAGGTTCTCCAGCCTCAGTGTTCTCTGCGTCTCTGTGGTCGAATCTGGCTATATTTGTCTTGGCGGTCGTGCTCACCATCGCGCCGTGGACGGTACGCAACTACCTCGCCTACGGTCGTTTTATAGCAGTAGAAACCGGCCTGTCGTACAACCTGTGGGCCTTCAACGAGCCGCGCGAAAGCGGCAACACGATCTTCCGCGCGCTGGAAAACATCGCGAACCCGGCCGAGCGCAGCGACTACGCCACCGCCAGGGGGCTGGCACGCCTGCGCGAAGACCCCGCGATTCTGCTGCGCAAGCTGTGGCCGAATTGGGTCGCGCTCTGGCGCGTCAAGCCAATCGAAGATCGCTTTCTGCAAGAAAATTACTATGGCGACGTGTCGCTGCCGCTGTTCGCCACCGCGCTCGTGCTCGACGATGCGCTGTATTTCGTGATTGCGCTGGCGGGGATTGCGGGCATGGGCTGGTATTGGGCGCGGGCGGCGCGCTCGGGCTGGCGCAGGCTGCTCGCGTCACCGGCGGCGCTCCACGCGGGCTGGCTGCTCTACACTGCCGCGACGATCATGCTCACGCACGGCGAAGGGCGCTACCGTCACTTCCTCTTCCCGGTGCTGATCCCCTATGCGGCGTGGCTGCTGGTGGGGAGACAGTGGGCAGTGGGCAGTGGGCAGTGGGCAGTGGGCAGTGGGCAGTGGGCAGTGGGCAGCGGGCAGCGGGCAGCGGGCAGCGGGCAGTGGGCAGCGGGCAGGAGACAGGAGACAGGCGGCATCCTGAGTAGGCCGAAGGCCGTATCGAAGCGTAGCCCTGAGCTTGCCGAAGGGGGTGCCGTGGGTGACGATGACGCGCAGGTAGGCGTTTCTTCGTCGTCGGTCCTTCGTCTTTCGTCGGCGGTTCCGCTCGCCCTGTTCCCAATGGCCGCGCTGGTGGGCGTCACCTTCATGCTGGCCTACCCGTGGGGCTGGGCCGCGCAGAACCTCGCGCGTGGCTGGGCCGCCCAGCGCGCCGAGATTGCGTGGGCGCGTGGCGACCAGACTGGCGCGCTGACGCTCGACGCCGAGGCGATTCACGTGCAGGAAACGCCCGACGGCTGGCTGCGCCTGGGCGATCACGCGCATGCGGCTGGCGAGGTGACGCAGGCGCTGCAAGCCTATCGCGCCGCCGTCGCCCTGCAAGCCGATTACCCGCCCGCCGTCGCGCACCTGGGCGACATGCTGCGTGCCACAGGCGACCTGCCCGGCGCGCGGCGCGTGTTCCAGCCGGAAGACATCGGCCAGCAGGAGTTGACCGACTGGAGCTGGCGTGTGCTCACGCCGGTGTTCACCGACACGCTGGCGATTGGCGACGGGCTGGATTTCGGCTATGTGGCGGGGATGTACCCGGCCGAGGTGCTGCAAGGCGTGCCGGCGCGCTGGACCGACGGGCACGGGCTGATCCGCTTTGGCACGCCGCCGGCAGGCAGCCCGCCGGTTGCACTGCTGCGGCTGCGGCTGGCCGCGCCCCGCCCCGACGGCGTGCCTGTCACGGCGCAGGTGTGCGTGTCCGGCGTGTGCCAGCCGCTCGCGCTGAGCGCGGCGTGGCAAGTCTACCTCGTGCCGGTCGCGCTCGACCCGGCCGCGCTCCTGTTGGTAGAGCTGCGCAGCCCAACGTTTGCGGCGGGCGGGCGGCAGCTTGGCGTGCAGATCAGCGCCGGGCTGGTGGGCGCGCAATAAAAAAGCAGGGCGAGGAAATTCCCCGCCCTGCTGGCTGAACATGGGTCGCCTGGCCTACATAAAGCCCGCGCCGCTGGTCTTCGAAATGCGCTTGTCGAGTGTGCCGGCGAAGCTCGCCAGGCTGTCGGCGTCGAGCGCCTCTAGCGCATTCAGCTCTTCTTCGCTCAGGTTGTAGCCCTTGCACGCCTCGCGGGCATTTTCGATCAGCGCCTTGCGGAATTCGGCATCGGTGACTGCGCGGCCAATCACGCGCTCGACATCGGATTGTGACATAGCTTAGCGGTTCCTTTCTGCAATGGAGCGTAAACGTTCAAGCTCGCCGTTCGCACCTATGGATATAAACGTATCTTTTGCACGTTTTAGGTACGCTTCGCCTGCGGAAACGTTGCCATGTTTCAGCAGCGCCGCCGCGTAGGCTGCCCAGCTTCGCCCAAGCTCAAACTGATCGCTGGTTTGCTCGAATACCTCGACGCTGCTGCGGAAGTGCTGCTCGAAGTTTTTGCCGCGCGCGGCCTGCACTCGCCCGATCAGCCGGTGCGCCACGCCGGTTTCGTGCCGGCTGCCGATTGCTGTGCTCAGGCGCATGGCTTCTTCGGCGTGCTGTGCGGCGCGCGCCAGCTCGCCAGTGCCGAGCGCGGCTTCGGCCAAGGCGTTCAGCACTTCGACCTTCAGGCGCTGGGCGTCGAGCTGTTCGGCTTTTTCCTGCGCAAGCTGAAGCAGCGCCTGCGCGCCCGCGAAATCTTCATTCATCAGCAGCACATTGGCCTTGTTCACCAGCGTGCTGCCTTCCTCGGGCGCGCTGCCAAGCGCGCGGTGCAGCGCAAGCTCCTCGTCGTAGCGCGCCAGCGCCGCATCATACTCGCCCTGCCGCGCCGCAATCAGGCCCAGAATGTCGCAGCACTGCGCGTAGTTGCGCTGGTCGTTGATTTCTCGCGCCAGCGCCATGGCGGTGCGGCTGCGCGCTTCGGCCTCGGCGTAGCGGCTGAGCGACACAAGCGCCCAGGCCATGTTCAGGTTGGCGAAGATCAGTGCATAGCGCAAGTTGATGCGCTGGGCGATTTCCTCGGCCACGCGGTACTGCTCGATTGCGCGCTCGTATTCGCTTTGCAGCTGCCACAAGTAACCCAAATTATTATGCGAGGCGACCATGCCCGGCAGGTCGTCGACCAGGGTGCGCAGGCTCAGGCTGCGCTCGAAGTGCGTGCGGGCACGCGCATAGTCGCCGCGCATGCCGTGGGTCGCGCCAAGCGTTGAATGCAGGCGTGCCTCGGTTTTCTCGTCGTCGAACGAGTTCGGGTCGTCCTGCACAGCGCTCAGGCCAGCTTCGCAGGCGGCAATCGCCAGATCGAACTCGCCGCGCCGCCAGCGCACCAGCCCGATGTCGGCATTAATGATCGAAAGCGCCAGTGGCGAAACGCCGGGCGCGCCGCTCTGCACAATGGCAATAGCCTGTGCCAGGGCATCCAGCGCGGCGGCATACTGCCCCTGACGCTCCAGCACGTTGCCGCGTTTGCGGTGCGCGCGCCAGGTGGCGTTGGCCGCCAGCCCCGGCGCGGCCAGAACGGCGGCGTGCTGGCCTAGCGCGTCGTCGTAGCGGCCAATGGTGGCGAACACATCGCCCAGCGCGTCACGCACGGCCCACGCGCGCGGGTCGGCGTCGTCGCCCGCCAGCGCATCGAGCGCCCACTCAAAGGATTGAATCGCCTCATCGTTGGCGAAAACCGCCCCCGCGCTTTGCCCCGCCAGCAGCAGGTAGTCGACCGCTTTGTCGCGCCGGTCGCTCAGGCGGTAGTGGTGCGCCAGCAGACCATAGTAGTCGTCGAGGTCGCCGGCGTAGCGCCGTTCGAGATATTCGCCAATGCGGCCGTGCAGCTCGCGGCGGCGCGCATACAGCATACTCTGGTAGGCCACTTCCTGAATCAGCGCGTGGCGGAAGGTATGGACGCGCTCGGGCTCCAATCGCTCCAGCGCGGTCAGGTCGGCCGCGTCGAGGCGCGTCAGGTCGCGCAGCAGGCTGGTCTGGTCGAAGTTCTGGATCGACTGGAGCACGCCAAACGGGATGCGCTGGCCGATCACCGAGGCCAGGCGCAAGACGCTGCGGCTCGCTTCATCCAGCCGGTCGATGCGGGCCAGCAGCAGGCCATTCAGGCTGTCGGGCAGGTCGGCAATGGCGGCCTGAACGCGGTGCATCGCGCTGGGCGGCAATTCGCCGGGCTGGGCCGACAAACCGGCGGCCTGCAGCTTGTCGAGCACGGCGCGCAGCAGCTCGGAAAGAAACAGCGGGTTGCCCTCGGCGCGTTCGACCAGCTGCTGCACCAGCGTGGGCGGCAGCGCCTGCCCGCCAGCCAGCGCCGCCACCAGATCGCCGCTCTGGTCGCGCGAAAGCTCTTTGAGCGCGAGTTCGTGCGCGCCGTCGGGCTCGGTGCCGAAGAGCGCGGCCGGGCGATGCGCGCCAAGCAACAGCACGGGCTGCTCGCCAAGCGCGCCAGCCATGCGACGCCACAAGTCGAGCGAGACCGAGTCACACCAGTGCAGGTCCTCAAAAAGCGTGAGCACTGGGCCGGCGCGCGCGCAGCCAAGCAGCAATTGCTCCAGCAGCTCGAAGCGGCGGGCCTGGCGCATCTGTGGGTCGAGGCCGCGGGTCAGGCGGTTTTCCGGCACGTCGAGGCGCGCGAGGTCGCCCAGCAGCGGCAGCCACTCGTCCATACCCGGCCCCAGCGCGGCCAGCTCGCGCCCAATCTTCGCGGCGCGCGTGGCGTCGTCGTCGCCCGAGCGGATGTCGCACAGCGCCTTGAGCCATTCGCCCCATGCGGCGTAGGGGATTTCCGAGGTGTAGGAAAAGCACGCCGCCTGGATGATCCGCACGCCACGGGCGGCGGCTTCGGCCAGCAGCGCGGCGGTCAGGCGGCTTTTGCCCACGCCGGCCTCGCCCGCGATTCGCACGGCGCGCCCTTGCCCGCCGGTCGCCGCATCCAGATGCGCCCGCAGCCATGCCAGGTCGGCCTCGCGCCCGATCAGGGGTGTGTCGTCGGCCATGGCCTCGCCACCGGCAGGCTGGTCGCGCAATCCGGCCAGCTCGAACAGCTGCACCGGCAGGGCCTTGCCTTTCAGCATCAGCGCGCCCCGGTCGTCGCACTGGATGCGCGCGCCAATCGCCTGGGCCGCCGCCTCGCTGCACCACACCTGCCCCCATGCGGCCTTGCTCATCACGCGCGCGGCGACGTTCACAGCATCGCCCATGACGGTGTACTCTTTGCGCACATCGCTGCCGACATTGCCGGCAAAGGCGGTGCCGAGGTTCAGGCCAATGCGCTGCTTAAGAGCGACTGGTTGCGTGGTGCGGGTTGCAGATTGCGAAAATAGCTCTGCGATCTGCGTTGTGCATTCCCCGATTCGCGCCTGCATCTCGAGTGCGGCGCGCGCGGCCCGCTCGGCGTGGTCCTCATAGGCGGCGGGCGCGCCAAAAATCGCCACCAGCTTGATGCCCTCGTCGGCAACGTCGAGCTTGTTCACCATGCCGCCAAAGCGCTCGACGGCCGCGTGCATTGCGGCAACATACAGCTGCGCGGCGCGGGCAGCCTCGGCAGGCGGCAGCGCCTCGGCCAGGTCTTCCAGCCCCACCACCTGCGCGAACAGCACCGTCACTGGTCGCAGCTCGGCCTCGATCTGCGGGCGCTGCGGTTCGGCCAGAATGCGCCCGAGCAGCACGGGCGGAATAAAGCGGCTGACGCGATCAAGGTCGTCGAGCAGGGGCGGGATGGCCTCGGCGGGCGGTGCAACAATCGGCGGGTTTTCGGGCAGGGGCAGGTGTGGGCGGGCCGGCGAGCGCAGCGCGTGAACGCGGTGAAACCCCGGCGCAACGTCGTCGGCGCGGGCCAGTTCGGCAATATTTTCCCAGGTGCCCGGCCCAACTACCACTTCGTTCGGCTGGGCATGGCCCTCGGCGGCGGCCACGCGATTGACCGTCGCCCCTAGCACGCTGTAGTGGAGGTGCTCGGTGCCACCCGCGCGCAAAAAGGCCACGCGGCCACTTTCCACGCCAACATGCAGGTGCATGGGGAAGCTGCCAATGCCCGGAACTTCCTGCACATAGCCGTGCATGGCGGCCTGTAGCGCCAGGGCAGCCCGGCTGGCCGCGCGCGGGTGGCGGTCGCCGCTGAAAAACACCAGCAGCGCATCGCCGCCAAACGCCACCAGGTCGCCGCCGTAGTCGTGAATCACCTGGATCAGGCGCGCAAAAATCTGGTTCAGGCAGGCGGTCACCATCTCGGTGCCTTCGCGCCCAAGCGTGCTTAATCGCTCGGCCAGCGCCGTCGAGCCCGACAGGTCGGCGAAGAGCAGCGAGCCGTCGAGCCAGTGCAGGGCCGGGCTTTCGGCGCTGTGCGCGAGCTGGTCGAGCAGGGTGCGCGGCAGGTAGGAAGCGATGGCGGCGCGGGCGCAGGCCAGGTGCACAAACGCTTCGATCAGGCGGCCGGCGTCGTCGCCACGCGCCATGTCGCCGGCCAGGTCGGGCGGCAGGTAGCGTGCCGCGCGCGTGGCGACGGGCGGCAGAATGAGGGGTTGCGCCGGGGTGGCCGGCGGTGCATGATTGGTCTGCGCCATACCGGAATCTCTCAATGCAGGCTGCGGTGCGTGTGGTTTATGGCAGGGTGTCGTATGTATCTGGGCCAATTATAGACGAGCAGATCGGCCATGACAAGCCGTGCGCGCTGACGCCACGCTCGGCGCGGCACGAATGCCACATTCGGATACCGCATTGCAATGCGCCAGGGTTGCGCGCCTGCCACCTCTATACTACAGCATAGCGTAGCGAACCAGAATGTCAGAAGCTTCTCAGCTTGTCAGCGTAACTTAAGCGCGCGCCCACTCGCCTGTGATGGTGATCCCACCTGAGCAGGCATATACTCGGGGCAACGAACGACGTTCTTGATATATAAGGAGACACAACAATGCGACGGATACTTGGTTCGATTGCTGGCCTGGCGGCTGCAGCAGTGCTCTTTGTACAAACCGCCAGCGCGGGCAATGGTGTCGTGAATCCAGCCTTCCAGCGCCTCTGGAATCGCCAGGATCTGCCGATCGCGCTGCACCTGACTGGCCGCTCGTGGACATGGGGGCCAGCCGCGATCAGCCCGATCATCCGTGAGGACTTCGCGGAGGGAGCGGATGGCAAGCGCGCGGTGCTGTACTTCGACAAGAGCCGCATGGAGATCAACGACCCGACCGCCGACCAGAACGCGCAGTGGTACGTGACTAACGGCTTGCTGCCGATCGAATTGATGACCGGGCGCCAGCAGAACGGCCTGGGCGTGTTCGCCCAGAAGTCGCCGGCCACGATCACGGCGATCGGCGATCCTGGCCAGTTCCCAACCTACGCCGATCTGGTTCACCTGTACCAGAACCCCGGCCAGGTCAACCCCGGCGATCTCGGCAAACCGGCCACGGGCTTTCTGAACACCGATGGCAGTATTAGCGGCTTTAACGACTACGCCAACGACCCGGCAACCATGCTGGTGCGTGGCGACAACAACCACGGCGTTGCCAGGGTTTTTATCGACTATATGAACCAGCAGGGCGTGGTGTCGGAAAACGGGCAGTATTTCGAAGGCAAGGTTTACGATCCGCTGTTTGTGTTCGGTCTGCCGGTCACGGGCGCGTACTGGGTGAAGGCGAACGTCGGCGGCGTTGAGCGGCCGATCCTGTTTCAGGTGTTTGAGCGGCGCGTGCTGACCTACAATCCCGCTAACAATCCAGCTTTCCGCGTCGAGATGGGCAATGTCGGCCAGCACTACTACCAGTGGCGCTACGAATAGCTCGCTTGCTAGAGCAGGAGTCAGCATTCAGCCACCAGTAGGCAGCGGGATTCGGCTTTCTGACGCTGTTTCGGGCAACGACACTGGTTTAGTATAGATCTGAAAGCCGCTATAAAACCCAACACGAAAGGGCCGCGAGTATCGTGCTCGCGGCCCTTTCGTGTTGGAGTTGGAAAGTTGCAGGTTGTGACGACCGACGACGGACGGAGGACGAAAGAGGTTTCACCGCAAAGAGCGCAGAGAGCTTGAAGATTTGCAGGTTGTCGGTTCCTGCCAACTGCTAACTGCCAACTGCGCTTACTCTTTCACCCTTATAACCTGCCACCCTGCCACCCTGCAACCTGCCAACCTACTCGATCGGTCCGTCGCCATTGCGCGAGGCCATGGGAATGAAGACCTGCGTGCTGCTCAGCAGGCCAAGCGGCTGGGACATAATCGGCCCATATTCGTGCGTTGCGCCGCCATTTTCGGTTTCGACCAGCCAGTAGGTGGCGGGTGCATCCGTGGGCGCGCCCGTGTCGAGGAAGGTGTAGCGCGCGCCGCCCTGCCCGCGCCCCTGCGCCGGGATCAGCTCGGGGTTGATGCGCGTGGCGTGCTCGCGGGTGCCATCCTCGCTGCGGAAGATGTCGAAGCCCCAGGTATCGTTCTCGCTGGCTGTTGCCCAGGCCACCAGCACGCCGCCCGGCTGGCGCTGCGCCGTGAAGGAGCTGAGCGTGACGGCAGTCGGCGCGATCGGCGTGGTTACGCTGGCCTGGTCGTCTTCGGCGGGGTTGTTGTTGCCCGGCACCGAGTCAGGGTCGTATGGCAGGCTGGCGCTCACCTGCGCGGTGTTCGTGACTTTGTCGGCGCTGAGCACCAGCACGGTGATGGTAAGCCTGACGCGCTGCCCAACCGCCAGCGCGCCAATCGACCAGGTGCCGTCGTTGGGGTTGTAGGTGCCGACGCTGGCGCTGTGGCTGCGATACTCAACCTCGGCGGGAAGCGGGTCGCTCACGGCCACGCCTGTGGCGGCATCGGGCCCGCTGTTGGTGAGGGTAATGATGTAGATCAGCTCGTCGCCCTCGGTGGCGGTAGGATTATTGACGTCTTTGGTCAGGCTCAGGTCGGCGACCAGTGGGCGCACCGTGGCGCTGGCCTGGTCGTCTTCGGCGGGGTTGCTGTTGCCCGGCACCGAGTCGGGGTCGGGCTGGTTGGCGGCGGCGACCTGCGCAGTGTTGACTTTTGTGCCGGCGGTGAGCACGCGCGCGCTGACCTGGAGCCGCGCGCTCGCGCCGACCTTGAGCGTGCCAAGCGTCCACGCGCCGTTCAGGTAGTTGTAGGTGCCTTGCGCGGGCGCGCTGCCCACGTACTCCAGCCCGGCGGGCAGCGGGTCGCTTACAACGACATTCGTGGCGATGGCAGGGCCGGCGTTCTGCACCACCACGTCGAAGGTCACCACCTCGCCAACATTCGGGCGCGGATTGTCGACCGTTTTGGTGAGCGACAGATCGGCCGGGGTGATTTGGTCGATGTCGTTGCCGCTTGCCAGAAACAGGTTGTTCATGTTGTCGCGATACGCCAGCGACACGTCGTTGCGCACCGGGCCAACTGGCGCGTTGGGCGTGGTGCGCAGGCGCAGGCGCACGCTGCCGCCGTTGCCAACGGCAATCTTCTGGTTCAGCATGTACACAACCGCGCCGCCCTGCTGGCCGCATGTGCCGGTGTAGGGCAGGTTGATCGCGCAGCTTTCGAACACCGTGTTGGCCGGCAGCGTGTCGGTGATGACGGGCAGGAGCGCCGCGCCCGGTACCGACAGCGGCGAGGGTGCCATGGCGGCGGTGTTCGTGAACTGAATCGTGTAATCGAGCACCTGATTGGGATGCACATCGACCAGGCCATCGTCCTTGCTTACCACAACGCGCGGTGTGGGCGGCTGCTGGAAGTAGGCTGGCACGCCTTCCTGCCCTTCCTGAATGAAGTGGCGGTCGTTGCCGGCGCAGGTCACGATCTTCCACCAGCCCGTCTCGGGATTCGTGATGATGTCGCCGGTGCCGCGGCTGGTGCGCGTGCCGGTGTTCCACGTGCCGCGCGCCGAGGACGTGCCGGTGAACACTGTGCCGCCTGGCGAGTAGTAAAGAATTCCGCCACTGGTGTCCATGTCGAAGTTATGAAAGGCGATCTGGGCCGAGCCGGGCGCAACATACTCGTAGAGCGTGAGGCAGTTGGTTGGGTTTTGCGGGTGCTTGAAAGCGGTTTGCAGCGCGCCAATAATGATCTCGTCGCCGGTTCCCGCCTGCCCGTCGGGGTCGTCGTAGTTGGCGGGCGTGCGATTATTCGGGTTGTTGTCGGTGTCGATGCCAGCGCGCACCCGCCACACATTGCCGTTGTCGCCCTGCGCCTCCGAGCGCACGAGGTAGGTGCCGCACTGCACAGGGGCGGGCAGCGTGTACAGGCGCTTCCAGCTGGTGGCGGCGTTGGTGGGCGCGTAGCTGCGCTGCACCAGGCTACCGGGCGCTCCCGGCCCGGGGTCGCCAATGCCGGGGCCAATGCTGATATTCCGACCATACAGCTCGAATGTGGTGGCGAGGCCAGGGTCGGTGCGCAACTCGTCGGCCGCGCCGCTGCCCGACATCTCGGGGCTGTACAGGTCGATCATCACTGGCTTGTCGGCCGGCCAGCCACACGGAATAGCTAACTGGACATAATAGTAGCCAGTGCCCTGGCCGTTTTGCGGGTTGCTGTACCACGCGCCCTGCGTGAGCGGGAAGTTCGGCCCAAACGCCTCGACAACATAATCGTCGATGCCAACCGGGGGCAATTCGGCGGCGCGCGTAAGCGGCAGCACAAGCCCCAGGATCAGTGCCAGCGGGAGGACAAAGGCCAGCGCCCAGAGCAGGCGGGCGCGGGTGCCGCGCCGCAGGCTGGCCGGCTGCTGAAACAATACAATAATCTTTTCTTTCACGCGCAACCTCAAACCTTTTTTTGCGGGCAGGAATGGTTTTTGCACTCGTAACATGGCCTGTACTGCTGCCCAGAAGGGAGTAAGTCGTGTGATCATAGCTGGCTGATATATATAAATGAGATGTACAGAGGTGCTGCGATGTAACGATTTGTTCACGCGGTTTGTGCCGCGCAAGCGCGCCGGGCTGCAACTTTCCGGCGTATGCGCGCCCGAAACATACAATTGCCTGCTTGCGCTAATTGGCGCGCTAACGCCGCCGGGCCGCGCACACGCGCAGCCCGGGCAGATAACAGCTCTGTAAGATTGTGATTATGAGATCAGGTCGTACGCTCGATGGCCGCACTGCCGTTGGGGAACGATACCACCACGCTGTGGTCGCGCAGCGACTTGGCGACCTGATCGCGCCCAACGATGAGCGCGCGCACCTGCGGCCCGCACGCCAGCCCGACAATCGCCTCGGCGTGTGGGGTCGCCAGCGGCGGCTCGACGATGATCATGCGGTCGGGGCGGCCCTGCGCGCAGACCTGGGTGGCAAGCTGCCACAGGCTGCCGCCCGGCCCCGCGCCCGCCGAAAAGCGCCACTCGCGCAGGTGCAGCTCGCCGCCGGCCCAGCCGGCCAGCGCCAGCGCGAGCGCCAGCCCGCCCGCGCCAAGCGCGACTCGCGCAGACCGCGCGACAATGCGTGCAAAGGGCACACGGCTGATCACCAGCGCCACAAGCAGCGCGGCCATAATCAGTGGCAGGTAGAGGTAGCGCGAGTCGGGTGGGGAGGTGAAGGGCGCGGTGGGCAGCAGCGTGAGCGCGAGCGCCAGCAGCAGCGCACGTGGCAAGCGCCCGCCGCGCCCAATGCGGGTGGCGCACCAGCCGCATGCGGCCAGCAGCACCAGCGCCACCATCGCGCCGAGTGGCACCAGCCAGGGGTTGTCGGCGTGCTCGGTGCCGGTGAGCGGCGCGACGAGCAGGGCCAGGCTGCGCAGCGGGTTGAGGATGATCTGTGGGCCGAGGCCGTAGCCGCCCGCTTGCAGCAGGTAGTTGCGCCGCTCGACGGCAACCTGCAGCGCGAGGTAGGCGAACGTGAGCAGGGCGGGCAGCGCCAGTGGTTGCAGCCAGCGCCGCCAGCCACCAGCCGCCGCAGGTGGGCGCGCGCCCCAGCCAAACAGCGCCAGCAGCGGCAGGCCGATCACGGCGCTTTCTTTGGCGAGCAGGGCGAGGGCGAGCGTTGCGACAAGGAGAAAGGGAGATAAAGAGGCAGAGCGACGCGTGTTTTCGGGCCTGCCTGCCACATTATTCTGATTGATTGATACCCAGAGGTGCAGCGCCGCGAGCAGCAGCGCCGCCGCCAGCAGCTCGCTCTGCGCCGACACCCACACAATCGCCTCGAAGGGCGCGGGGTGCAGCGCCACCAGCGCGCCGGCCGCCAGCGCGCCTGCGAGGCGCATGGGCGTGTGCGGTGCACCCGTGCGGTTCTGCGTTGGGGCGTATGCAATACGCCCGTTCTGCAGTTCTTCGTGTGGGCGTATTGCAATACGCTCGTTCTGCAGTTCTTCGTGTGGGCGTATTGCAATACGCTCGTTCTGCAGTTCTTCGTGTGGGCGTATTGCAATACGCTCGTTCTGCAGTTCTTCGTGTGGGCGTATTGCAATACGCTCGTTCTGCAGTTCTTCGTGTGGGCGTATTGCAATACGCCCGTTCTGCAGTTCTTCGTGTGGGCGTATTGCAATACGCCCTTCGCCGGTGATGCGCCAGGCGAGCCAGCCGGCCAGCGCGGCGTTGAGCAGGTGCAGGGCCAGCGATACCGCGTGAAAGCCGCGCGGGTCGAGGCCGAAGGCGCGCACCTGGAGCCAGAAGAGCAGCCACACCAGCGGGCGGTAGAAATGCGTCTGCGCGGCCGGGTCGAAGGCGGCGCGGGCGAGCTGAGCCGCGCTGAGCCCGCGAACGTTGAGCAGCCACTGGTAGTCGTCGGCGGCGAAGGGGCGCGCAAACAGCTCGCGCTCGGCGTAGAGCGCGCAGGCGCAAATGGCCAGCGCCACGAGCAGCGGCAAAAACCAGCGGCGCGGGGTTGTCATGTGCGCGGCCCGCGAACGGCGCTCGAACGAAAAAGCCTGACCATAGACACTCCGGGCTGCAATGCGAACGGCGGCTATCTTACCATAAACTGGCACGCGCCCTGGCTTGCCACGCGATTTGCCGGCCCGCCGCAACGCAGCTACAATCCACGCACTGCACACAGATGAGGCCGCCCATGCGCCTGCTGGTTGTCGACGACGCGCCCGATATTGCCACGCTGCTGAAGCTCGCCTTTCAGATGGATGGCTATGCCGTCGATACAGCCCTGCGCGCCGCCGATGCGCGCGAGCTGGCGGCGGTGAACGACTATGATGCGCTGATTCTCGACCTTAATTTGCCCGACGCCGATGGCGTGGAGCTGTGCCGCGAGCTGCGCGCCGAGCAGCCGCGCCTGCTGATTATTATGCTTACGGCGCGCGCCGAGCGCCCCGACATCATCGCCGGGCTGGACGCCGGGGCCGACGACTACCTGGCCAAGCCGTTTGATTACGAAGAATTGGTGGCGCGCGTGCGGGCGCTGCTGCGCCGCGACATGCGGGTGCGTGCGCCGGTGCTGCGCTGCGGCGATCTGCTGCTCGACCCGGCGGCTGGCACGGCCGAGCTGGCTGGCAAGCCGCTGCGCCTGCCGCGCAAGCAGTTCCGCATTCTGGAATATTTGCTGCGCCACCGCGGCGAGATTGTGAGCCAGGAAGCGCTGCTGGAACACGTCTGGAATGCCGAGGCCAACCCCTTCACCAACGTCGTGCGCGTGCATATCAACGCGCTGCGCCGCGCCCTGGGCGACACGGTGGCGCAGTCGCGCTTTTTGCGCACGGTGGTTGGCGAGGGCTACTGCCTGGACGACTTCGGCGCGGGCTTAACAGAAACTTTATCCCCCGGCGCGTATGCTGCCTCCGACGATATTGCTTCGGAGCAAAGGAGGCACCCCATGAACCCACGCGCCTGGAACGAGCGACGCGCCGACGCGCCCACCCTGCTCGTTGTCGACGACGCGCCCGACATCACGCAGCTGCTGGTGGTCTATTTTCATCAGGCTGGCTGGAACACGCTGGCCGCCTACGACGGGCGCGCCGCGCTGGAGCTGGCCGAGCGCGCCCAGCCCGCGCTGATCGTGCTCGACCTGGGGCTGCCCGATATGGACGGGCTGGATGTGTGCCGCGCGATCCGCCAGCGCTCGGCGGTGCCGATTGTGATGCTGACCAAGCGCAATACGCCCGAAGATCGCGAGCGCGGCCTGGCGGCTGGCGCAAATGCCTATGTCACCAAGCCCTTCGACGCCGATGAGCTGCAGGCGATTGTGCGGGCGCTGCTGCCGTAGTGCAATCGCAAGAAAAATATTCAAATTGAACCACCAAGACACCAAGACACCAAGGTTTTAGAATGCCCTTCTTGGTGCCTTGGTGTCTTGGTGGTTAACGGAAATGACTTTTCTACGGGCGCGATCAGGCCGCCCGCGCTTCCTGGTTGAGGCCGTCGACGATCAGCGCCTGCCCGGCGATATAGGTCAGCCAGACCACGTCGCCAATTTGCGTGAAATGGGCCTGGCGAAACAGCCGCGCCGCCAGGATCAGGTCGGAAAGCAGGAACAGCCCGCCGCCTACGGCCGCGCCGGTGTAGCGCCGGTCGGTGGTGGCAAGCGCGGCGGCCGCGCCGGCCATGCTGGCCAGCAGCAGGGCGTAGGCCAGCGCGCCACAGTTGAGCGCCGCGCTGATCTTTGGGTTGCGCACCAGCCCCAGCCAGCCGGCCAGCGCCACCAACCATGCCAGCGGCAGCGCAGCGCGCCCAGCCGCCGGGATGCCCGGCGCTGCCGCCCGCCGCGCGCCGAGCGCCCGCAGGTAGCAGCCGTGGCCCACGCCGAAGCTCAGCATGCCGAACAGCACATGCTCGGGCAGCGGCAGCAGCTCGGCCATAATCAGGTCGCCCACAAAGCCGCAGCCCATGCCCGCCGCCACCAGCCGGGGCGGGCCGCGTCGCGCCTGGGCCAGCGCCGCCAGCAGCACCAGCGCCGACGAAAGCATGCGCAGTGGCCGTGGAATGCGGTTGACGCCCCGCTCGTCGCGCTGGCCCAGCAGCAGCCCCAGAAACAGCAGCAGGCCAGCCAGCGCATAGATCAGCCTGGCTGTGCGGCGCAGCGTTGCACTTGGCATATGCAAACCCTCCACTTGCGAAAATCTGACGGCACCATCATACCAAATGCAGTAGCATGCCTTGCGGCTGGCGCGTGTGGCGAACTTTTCTGCACGCTGATCATTCGCGCACCACCCGCCGTCCGGCAACCATTTCGCCCCAGCCGCTAAAGCAGCGGGCTAGATTACAGCGAAGCCCGCCTTCGCGGGCTGTCTGGGTTAAATTGTAAAGCACCATAACGACCGGGCTGATCGTACAAAGCTTCTGCGAGGCTGGCGAGCAGCAGCCCTGCAAGGGCTTGGTAGCTTCAGCCCGACCGTTCATGGTCGGGTGAACCGGTATGTGTTGTGGCGGTTGGCTTCCAGCGGCTTCAGCCCCGCGCCACAGAAAGATCCGTCGCACCCATGCGCGCAAGCAGGCGCGGCACCAGTGGTATACTGGCGCAACTCACAGTTTGGGTTCTCTCCACTGGCGCGCGTGTTTGCCCTGGAAGGCACAACTGACCTTCGGCACGCCGAGCCGCAGCACTATTGAAGGAGCCAGGAGATGCCGGTCCACGCCAACGACCAGGGCTGGGTAATCGAAACGCGGTCCACCGCCTACGCGCTTGGGCTGAACCCGGCCGGCCTGCTGACGCACCGCTACTGGGGGCCGCGCCTGCCGCTGCCCGGCGACTACCCGCCGCCGCCAAGCCCGCTGGCCTGGGCGTCGTTCAACAACCCGGCGCAGCTTACCCGCGAAGAATTCCCCACCTACGAAGACATGAAGTTTACCGAGCCGTGCATCATGGCGGTTTTTGCGGATGGCGGGCGCAACCTGGTGCTGCGCTTTGCCGAGGCCGAAATTGCCGGCGAGGAATTGCGCATTGTGCTGCGCGATATCGGCTACCCCTTCGCGCTCACACTCCACTACCGCGCCCACGTTGACTATGATCTGATTGAGCGCTGGGTGACGGCGACAAATGAAGGCGATGATCCGGTCACGCTGGAACGGCTGTGGTCGGCGCAGTGGCACCTGCCGCCCGGCGAGAACTACCGCCTGAGCTACCTGCACGGCCGCTGGCTGGATGAAACGCACCTGCGGCGCGAAACGCTTGGGCCTGGCATCAAAACGCTGGAAAGCCGCCGCATCACCACCAGCCATAATAGCAACCCCTGGTTTGCGCTCGACCGTGGCAACGCCGACGAGGATGGCGGCGCGGTGTGGTTTGGCGTGCTGGCCTGGAGCGGCAACTGGAAAATGCAGGCCGAAACGACCGACTTTCAGTCCACCCGCGTCAGCATCGGGCTGAACGACTGGGATTTCGCGTGGCGGCTCATGCCCGGCGAAACCTTCACCGCGCCCAGCAGCCTGGCTGGCTTCACCGACGGCGGCTTTGGCGCGGCCAGCCACCACCTGCACGATTACATCCGCGACACGCTGCTGCCGCATGGTAAAGATGTACATAAAGTCTTATACAACTCCTGGGAAGCGACGACCTTCTCGGTGGATGAACCCTCCCAGGTCGCGCTGGCCGAGCTGGCGGCCGACATGGGCATCGAGCTGTTTGTGATGGACGACGGCTGGTTCCACGGGCGCGCCACCGACAACGCCGGCCTGGGCGACTGGTGGCCCGACGCGCAGAAGTTCCCCAATGGCCTCGCTCCGCTGATCGAGCGCGTGAATGCGCTGGGCATGGACTTCGGCCTGTGGGTCGAGCCCGAGATGGTCAACCCCAACAGCGAGCTGTACCGCGCCCACCCCGACTGGGTGATCCACTTCGCTGGCCGGCCGCGCACCACTGGCCGCGACCAGATGATCCTCAACTTCGCGCGCGCCGACGTGCAGGAATACATCATCGGCCAGCTCGATACGCTGCTCGCAGAAAACAATATTGTGTTCATTAAATGGGACATGAACCGCAACGTCAGCGAGCCCGGCTGGCCCGACGCGCCCGGCGACCAGCGCGAGCTGTGGGTGCGCTATGTCCACGGTCTCTATCACGTGTGGGGCACGCTGCGCGAGCGGCACCCGCATGTGATCTGGCAAAGCTGCTCGGGCGGCGGCGGGCGTGCCGACCTGGGCATGCTGCGCCTGGCCGACCAGATCTGGACCAGCGACAACACCGAGCCGGTGTCGCGCCTGTCGATTCAGGAAGGCTTCTCGCAAATCTTCCCGGCCAACACCATGGAAGCGTGGGTGACCGACATGGGGCCGAGCTACCTGCCGCTGGAGTTCCGCCTCCATGTCAGCATGTGCGGCTCGCTGGGCATTGGCGGGCACCTCGTGCACTGGGGCGAAGCCGGCCGCGCCGAGGCCGCGCGCTGGATCGCACTCTACAAAGAAGTGCGCGAAGTCATCCAGCTTGGCGACCAGTTCCGGCTGCGTTCGCCGCAAACACATGGATTCTCGGCGCTGCAATACCTCGCGAAAGATCAGTCGGAAGGTGTGCTGTTCGCGTTTCGCACCTTTGTGCCGCTGCCACCCGCGATGTCGCACTTGCCGCCGCAGCTGCCGCAGCTCTACCTGCGCGGGCTCGACCCGCAGGCGCGCTATACCGTCGAAGGGTTCGCGGGCGTGCGCTCGGGCGCAAGCTGGATGCACGCGGGCTTGCAGATCGAACTGCGCGATTTCGGCAGCACCGTGCGGCGCATCCGGCGGGTCGACTAGGGCGGAATTGGTTACACGTTGCAGGTTGGCAGGTTTTGGGTTGCAGGTTAGCAAGTTTGAATGTTGCAGGTTGCCGAGCTTAGCTCGCTGCCTACTGCCTACTGCCTCCTGCCTACTGCCTGCTGGTCGCTTCTTGGTTCTGCGGTTCTGTGGTTCTGTGGTTCTGTGGTTCTGTGGTTCTGTGGTTCTCGGTTCTCGGTTCTCGGCTCTACCAAAAGGTCCGTATGAGCGAACACACGCAGGAACCCGCGCCCACGCGCCCGCTCGCGCTGCCCATGCGCCCGCGCTCGCCCGCCGAGCCGCACCGCGCCTCCACGCCGCTGGAGCTGCTGTTCGATCTGGTGTTTGTGGTAGCGGTAGCGCAGGCCTCGGCGGGGCTGCACCACATGCTGGCGGAAGGGCATGCCGGCCTGGGCGCGCTGCGCTTTGCAATGATCTTTTTCGGCATCTGGTGGGCCTGGATGAACTTCTCGTGGTTCGCTTCGGCCTACGACACCGACGACGTCCTGTATCGCCTGACGACCTTTGTGCAGCTGCTTGGCGCGCTGATCCTGGCCGCTGGCGTGCCGGCTGCTTTCAACGACTCGAACTTCAGGCTGATGGTGGCGGGCTATGTGGTGATGCGGCTGGCGCTGGTGACGCAGTGGCTGCGTGCCGCCCGCGCCGACCCGCAGCACCGCAGCACGGCGCTGCGCTATGCCACGGGCGTGACCTTTGTGCAGGCGCTGTGGATTTTGCGGCTGCTGGCACCCGACAGCTGGCAGATCGCTGGCTTTGTGCTGCTGGCGCTGGCCGAGCTGGCCGTGCCGATCTGGGCCGAGCGCGCCGGCGTGACGACGTGGCATGCCGGCCATATTGCCGAGCGCTATGGCCTGTTCACGATCATTGTGCTGGGCGAGTCGATCCTTTCCAGCGCGCTAGGCATCCAGTCGGCGGCGCAGGAAAGCGGCTTTGGCGGCGCGCTGCTCGAAATCAGTGCCGGCGCGCTGCTGATTGTGCTGAGCATGTGGTGGCTGTATTTCGACCGCACTGCCGACGACATGCTGACCTCGCTGCGCGTGGCGTTTGTGTGGGGCTACGGCCACCTGTTCCTGTTTGGGGCGGCGGCGGTTGGCGCGGGGCTGGCGGTCGCGATTGATGGCGCAACGCACCATGCCGAAATCAACGAACTGGCGGCTGGCGCAGCCGTGGCCGTGCTGGTGGCCTTGTACCTGCTGGCGCTGCTGCTGATGCACCTGCGGCCATCCGAGCGCGGCTGGCAGTTTCTGCCCGCGCTGGTGACGGCGGCGCTGGTGGCGGTGACGCCCTTCACCGGCCACGCAGTGTTGCTGGCTGGCGTGCTGCTGGCGGGGCTGGTGGGTGTGAAAATCGCGCTGCGCAGCCGCGCCGCCGCATTCCCGCCCGCCGAAGAGGCGCTCCTATGACGGGCTACTCGGGCAAGCCGCTGGTGGCGAAACTCGGCATCCGGCCGGGCTTCCGCGTGGCCGCGCTCGATGCGCCAGCCGATTATGCGGCGCTGGTGGCTCCGCTGCCGGATGGCGTGGCGCTCAGCTGGGACATGGCCGCGCCGCCGTACAATTGCATTCACCTGTTTGTGACGCGCTACGCTGACATGGCGGGGCTGCTGCCCGCCGCACAGGCCGCGATTGTCGCAAACGGCATGATCTGGGTCTCGTGGCCGAAGCGCGCGGCGCGGGTGCCCACCGATATTACCGAGGACCGAATTCGCGACATGGCCCTTGCGCTGGGCCTGGTCGACATCAAAGTCTGTGCGGTCGATGTGACCTGGTCGGGGCTGAAGCTGGTCATCCCTCTGGCGGCGCGCCCGGCGGATGCCCACGGCAGCTCGCGCAGATAGAGGAGGCTTGCGCTACACATCTCGACGCTGCAATGTGCAAACCGTAATTCGGTAAAAGGAGACCGCACCCATGGCGAAAATTACCTTCATCGGCGCAGGCAGCACTGTGTTTGCCAAAAACCTGATGGGCGACATCCTGAGCTACCCTGAGCTGGCCGGATCGACCATTTCGCTGTTCGATATTGACGACGAGCGCCTGCGCACCTCGGAAATCGTGGCGCATAAAATCGCCAGCACCCTCGGCGCGCCCGCCAAAATCGAAAGCACCACCGACCGCCGCCGCGCGCTCGATGGCGCCGACTATGCGATCTGCATGATTCAGGTTGGCGGCTACAAGCCCGGCACCGTCACCGACTTCGAGATTCCCAAGAAGTACGGCCTGCGCCAGACGATTGCCGACACGCTGGGCATTGGCGGCATCATGCGCGGCCTGCGCACCATCCCGGTGCTGCTCGACATGTGCCACGACATGGAGGAAGTCTGCCCCGACGTGACCTTCCTGCAGTACGTCAACCCCATGGCAATGAATTGCTGGGCAATTAGCCGCGCCACCAAGATCAAAACCGTGGGCCTGTGCCATAGCGTGCAGGGCACCGCCGAAGACCTGGCCGAGGACATTGGCATCCCGATTGGGGAAATCAACTATGTCTGCGCGGGCATCAACCATGTCGCCTTCTACCTGCGCTTCGAGCACAACGGCCAGGACCTCTACCCGCGCATCCGCCAGGTGATCGACGAAGGGCGCGTGCCCGACTGGAACCGCGTGCGCTACGAAATGCTCAAACACCTGGGCTACTTCGTCACCGAGTCGAGCGAGCACTTCAGCGAGTACACGCCCTGGTTCATCAAGCGCGACCGCCCCGACCTGATCGAGCGCTTCAACGTGCCGCTGGATGAGTACATCACGCGCTGCGAAAACCAGATCGCCGGCTGGCACAAGATGAAGGCGCTGTACGAGAGCGACGAGCCAATTGAGATCGAGCGCAGCCCCGAGTATGGCTCGCTGATCATTCACTCGATGGAAACCGGCACGCCGCGCGTGGTATATGGCAATGTGCCGAACCGCGGCCTGATCGACAATCTGCCGCAGGGCTGCTGTGTCGAGGTGCCGGTGCTGGTGGACAAGAGCGGGCTTCAGCCGACCAAGATCGGCGCGCTGCCGCCCCAGCTCGCCGCGCTGATGCAGACCAACGTCAACGTGCAGTCGCTGGTGGTTGAGGCGGCGCTCACCGGCAAGCGCGAGCATATCTACCACGCAGCCATGCTCGACCCGCACACCGGCGCGGAGCTGGATCTCGACCAGATTCATTCGCTGGTGGATGATCTGATCGCCGGGCACGAGGGCTGGCTGCCGGCGTACAGCTAATTTCATTTTGCGGGTTTAGTTGTATCCGCAGATTACGCAGATTACACAGATAAAGCGTTCGCTCGTGAACAATAATCTGTGGCATCTGTGTAATCTGCGGATGTTTTGTATCCTGCCTGTGCGTGTGGATTAGGCTTTGGGCGTGATGCGCGGCACAAGCTCGCTGGCCATGCGCGCCACAATGCCGTCGGGGTAGGGGTAGCGCAGGTTCAGAATAAGGTGTGTTGCGCCAGCGTCGACGAACCCTTGCAGCGTCTGAATCGTCTCGTCGAAGTTGTCGTAGTTCACCATCACCTGCACCGACAGCTCGATTGCGGCGGGGTCGCGCCCAACGGCGGCGCAGTGGTCGTGCAGCACCTGCACTTTGTGCGTGAAGGTTTCGACCGGCCCGCCCGCGAAGTTCCACACGTCGGCGTACTGCGCGGTGATGCGCAGGGTCAGCTGCTCGCCGCTGCCGCCGATCACAAACGGCGGGTAGGGCTTCTGCACCGGCTTGGGGTCGCAGCGCGCTTCTTGCAGGTGGTAGTAGCGCCCGTCGAAGTCGGTTAGCTCCTGCGTGTACAGCCGCTTGATGATCTCGCAGGCCTCGCCCATGCGGCGGATGCGCTCGCCGGGGGCGTACAGCTCCAGGCCCATGCTGCGATGCTCGTACTCATTCCAGCCCGCGCCAATGCCCATGTCGAAGCGCCCATTCGAGATCACGTCAATCGTCGCGCCCATGTGCGCCAGCACGGCTGGGTGGCGGTATGTGTTGCCCGCGACCATCAGGCCCACGCGGATGTTGCTGGTTTGCGCGGCCAGGGCGGCCAGCAGCGTGAAGCCTTCGTAGCACGGCCCGTCGGGCGTGTCTCGGTTGATGGGCGAGAAATGATCGAACAGCCAGCCGTGCTCGAACGGCGGCGTGGCGTCGGCCTCCTGCCAGACGCGCAGCATAGCCGGGTAGGTCGTGTGCTGCGGCGCGGTCTTGATCCCAAAGCGAAGCGTGCCCATGGCGGTCTCCTCTCTGTCTGTGCGGAGCTGCTTGCGCGGCGCGTTGATTATACGCCCGAATCGCGGGCAGTGCGGGGCGATGGCGACCAATGATGAAGGACGAAGGACGGAGGACGAATGACGAAGGACGAAAGACGACGGCCAGGTTCACCACGGAGGCACGGAGGCACGGAGATTCTTGGGTCGCAGGTTGCAGGTTGCGAGTTCGAAAGTTGAGCCGGGGCGTATTGCATACGCCTGTTGCAGGTTTGAAAGTTTGAAGGTTGGAGGTTTGGTGGCTGCATACTGCCGACTGCCGACTGCAGACTGCCGACTGCATACTGCCGACTGCCGACTGCAGACTGCCGACTGCATACTGCCGACTGCCGACTGCAGACTGCCGACTCAGCACTCAACACTCAACACTCAACACTCAACACTCAGCCCTGGCGCAGGTCGGCGGCGATCAGGCGGGCGGCGGCATTCTGCCAGTTGTAGAGGGTGCGCTCGGGCACGCTGCTGCGGAACCACTCCAGCGCCTCGCGCTCGGTCGGCGGCGTATCGGGCTCGGCGCGGCGGCTGTAGGGCTTGAGGCCGGCCACGTAGGGGAAGAACAGCGCATTGTAGTGCCGCCACTCGTCGGTGGTGCCAAAGGCCGCCGCGCTGCGCGGTTTCAGGCGCGCAATGCTTTCGGCCAGCAGCGCCTTGAGCTCGGCGGCGCGCTCCAGCGCATCGTCGGGGGCGCGGCGTGCGGCCAGGCGCTCGGCAATCACCGGCAGGCGCGTGAGCGGGCTGGACGCCAGCCGCGCCAGGTCGCCGTAGTGGCTCAGCGCCCGGCGCGTCAGGCGCGCAAACTCGGCTTCATCAAAGGCTTCGGGCGCGGCGGCGGTATTGACACGCGGCAGCGCGCTGGCCGCGCCGCGCAGGTCGGCGCGCTCATGCTGCATGGCGGGCGCGCCCGCAAACACCAGCTCATCGAGCCAGGCCGCGAAGTGGTCGGCCCAGCTTGCCAGCGCAATCGCCAGCGCCACCACGGCCAGCAGAAGCAATTGCATCGGCAGGGTCGCGCCCGCGCCCAGGCTGATCGCCAGCGCCACCTGCGCGCCAAACAGCAGCGCCAGAATGCTGGCCGCCGCCGCCGAGCGCAAAATGTCGCGGCGCAGCGTTTCGCCCTCGTCCAGCGCGTCGAGCAGCGCAATTGCCAGCCCAAGCAGCAGCAGGTCGCACTCGATCATCAGCAGCTTGGCGGTGTGCGGCAGCGCGGGAAGCTGAAAGGCCAGCAGCGCCACGCCCAGGCCAAAGAACAGCCCGGCCAGCACCAGCAGGCCAAGCTGCCCGCCAGGACGGATGGCGCGGCGCATGTGCACCACCAGCGCCAGCGCGCCAGCCAGCGGCAGCACCGCCAGCAGCACGGCCAGCGCATACCACGCGCCGCCTGTCACAGCCAGCGCGGCGATCAGGGCAAACAGCGGCATAACCCCCAGCCGCCAGCCGCGGTCGAGCGCGGCGCGGCGCGGCCACTCGTCGGGCAGCAGGCGCACGAGCGCGCCGGCCCACAAGAGCGCGGGCAGAAAGATCAGCAGGGTGTGCGCGAGCGCCAGCCAGCGCGCCGGGGCAGAATCGGGCGCAGCAGCGCGCGCCAGTGTGTCGGCGGCCAGCGCCAGCGCATAGGCGGCCAGCCCCAGGCCGGCGCGACGCAGCAGCGGCTTGCGCGGATTGCGCGCCAGCAGGTATAGCCCGAGCCACCAGGCCAGGCTGAATGTTCCAATGTCGAAAATAAGCATGTGCGCGTTCTGGTTGGCCAATTGATGCCAGAGATATACCCGATGCCACGCGATTCGTCAACCGTAATCACCAAGAAGATAAAAGCCACAGAGCACACAGAGGTCACGGAGAATAAACAAACTCAGTGATCTCTGTGCACTCTGTGGCTCAATTAATCGCTTTTCATCACCATCTGCGTAATCTGCGTAATCTGTGGATGATCGCGCTTACACCTTGCGCGCCAGCCGGCGCAGCCCCACGTACTCGGCCAGCCCGATCAGCGCGGTGAGATCGGCCACGCCTGCGGCCAGCCAGCGCCCGCCCACCGTCAGCGCAAACGGGTTCGCCGCAACTACCACCACGCTGGCGAGCACCCACAGCGCGCACAGCCCAATAATGATCTGCGCCGCTCGCGGCCGCAGCTCGGCGCGCCATGCCTCATACGCGATCCACGCCGCCGCCAGCAGCAGATCCGCGCCAAGCACCTGGAGCGCGAAGGTGCCGCCCAGGCCCATAAACTGCGCCAGCGGCGCGGCGTCGAGCAGCAGGATTGCGCCGCACAGGCCCGTCACGATTGCGTCGGCCTGGAGCGCGCGGCGCAGCAGGTTCGACTTTGCGGCGGCGGGGGTAAATGTCGTCGTTGCCATGGTTGTTTTCCTTTCAGCTTGGTGTGTCGGTTCACGCCCCGAGTGTATGCCGTCGCGCGCTGCCATTTCAAGGAAAAAGGGTGCCAATTGGTGCCAATTGCGGGCATGTTTGGCTAAATCAAATACGTTTCGAATAAGAAAGCCAGAAGCGTTTACCACAGAGGCACAGAGGCACGGAGGGCTTCAGAATGCATAAGGTTTGGTGCCCTGGTGGTTATTTGAGCTGAGAAGAAACGAAGCCCCGTTCACGGGGCGCGGCTCGGTAGCGCGGCGGCTTATAATATTCAACAAAATAACTCGGCAATCGCGTTTCGCCCGGCCGCTAAAGCAGCGGGCTAAATTGCGGCGAAGCCCGCCTTCGCGGGCTGTTTGGGTTAAATTGTAAACACCACAAGCGGGCAGGGGTCGAGACCAAATCGCAAGCCCCGTTCACGGGGCGTGGCTCCGTAGCGCGGCGGCTTCAGCCCCGCGCGGTGCGTGTCGGTTTCGCCCGGCCGTAAACGACCAAATCAATCCAATGCATTTCAAATAGCCACAACGACACCAAGAACGAATAACATCCTGATGCCCTCCGTGTCTTCGTGTCTTCGTGGCAAGCGTTCCCTTGCCAGCCCCGCGCCCGGCGCCAAAATTGCGGGCACATGCGCAGCTTGACAAAGGCACGGCCCACTGCTATACTCCGCTTAATCGTTTCACCACTTAATCGTTTCACAGGTTAATCGTTTCAGCGGCGAGCAATGGCGACGATCAAGCAGGTTGCTGAACTAGCCGATGTCTCGACGGCGACTGTCTCGTATGTGCTGAACGGCACCGGCTCGGTCACCGCCGCGACGCGCCAGCGCGTGCTGGATGCAGTGGCGCAGCTGAACTACCAGCCCAGCCACGCCGCCCGCAGCATGCGCGGGCGCAGCCATACGCTGGGGCTGGTGCTGCCGGCACAGCCGGGCCGCCTGGCCGATCCGGCGCTGGCCGATCTGCTGGCTGGCCTGACGGATGCGGCGGCGGCGCGCGGCTACTATGTGCTGCTGGCGAACGTTGGCGATCAGGATGGCGCGGAGGTCTGCTTGCAGCTTGCGCGCACCGGCCGGGTCGATGGCCTGCTTTTGCTCGACATGCTGGTGGACGACGAGCGCGCCCAGGCGCTGAGCGCCGCCGGCCTGCCACACGTGTGTGTTGGCCCGCCGCCCGCCGCGAGCGCCAGCCCGTTTGTGATGATCGACGGCCGCGCGGGCGCGCAGATCGCGATGCAGCACCTGATCAGCCTGGGGCACACGCGCATCGGCCTGATCCAGCTGCCATCCGAGCTGGCCGAAAGCGAGCCGCGCTACCAGGGCTATGCCGACGCATTGCAGGCCGCCGGGCTGCCGCTCGAACCGAGCCTGATCGTCGAGGCCGGGCGCACCGAGCAGGATGGCTACCACGCGCTTGGCGAGCTGCTGAGCGCGCCGCAAG
This sequence comes from Kouleothrix sp. 19917, assembly GCF_057073505.1. Classification (NCBI taxonomy): domain Bacteria; kingdom Bacillati; phylum Chloroflexota; class Chloroflexia; order Chloroflexales; family Roseiflexaceae; genus Kouleothrix; species Kouleothrix sp. 19917. The sequence continues at coordinate 3,639,866 of NZ_CP097099.1, read as the reverse complement.
CGCCCAGCGCCATTCTGGCCTGTAGCGACGAGCTGGCTTTTGGGGCGATGCACGCGCTTTACGACGCGGGGCTGGATGTTGGGACGGAAGTTTCGATTGTCGGCTTTGACGATTTGCCGCTGGCGCGGCACATGCACCCGCCGCTCACGGCCCTGCGCCAGCCGCGCCGCGCCGCTGGCGAGCACGCCGCCGGCCTGCTGATTGACCTGATCGAGCAGCGCCCGCGTGCCGCGCAAAGCGCAATGCTACCCGGCCGCCTGATTGTGCGGCGCTCAACCGGCCCTGCAAGGGCAGCGAAATCTACCGATTGATTCCTCTTGGTGCGTAGTAGCGAAGGAGCAAGGAACCATGGCAGGTATCAAGTTCGACCACGTATGGAAGCGCTTTGGCGAAGTGTCGGTGCTGAAAGACCTCAACATCGACATCCCCGACCAGGAATTCCTGGTGCTCGTTGGCCCGTCGGGCTGCGGTAAGTCCACCGCGCTGCGCTGCCTCGCCGGCCTGGAAGAGATCACCGACGGCAACATCTACATTGGCGACCGCGTGGTCAACGATGTGCCGCCCAAGGATCGCGACATCGCGATGGTGTTCCAGAGCTACGCGCTTTACCCGCACATGAGCGTCTACGACAACATGGCATTCGGCCTCAAGCTGCGCAAAACGCCCAAGGCCGAGATCGACAAGCGCGTGAAGGAAGCCGCCGAGCTGCTGAGCATTGGCCACCTGCTCGACCGCAAGCCCAAGGCGCTTTCCGGCGGTCAGCGCCAGCGCGTTGCCCTGGGCCGCGCAATCGTGCGCAACCCGGCCGTGTTCCTTATGGACGAGCCGCTTTCCAACCTCGACGCCAAGCTGCGCGTGCAGACGCGTGGTGAGATCTCGAAGCTGCACCAGCGCCTGAAGACCACCTTCATCTACGTGACGCACGACCAGGTCGAAGCGATGACCATGGGCTCGCGCATCGCCGTGATGAAGGACGGTATTCTGCAGCAGCTCGACACGCCGCAGACGCTGTACGATCACCCGGCGAACATGTTTGTGGCCGGCTTCATCGGCTCGCCCTCGATGAACTTCTTCGAAGGCACGCTTGAGCGCGGCAACGGCAACCTGGTGGTCAACCTTGGGCCGTTCCAGCTGCCCATCCCCGCCGACAAGAACGACGCCGTAAACTCGCAGGTCGGCAAGCCGGTCTACTTCGGCATCCGCCCCGAAGACGTGCACGACATGCACTATGTGCCGCGCGGCGTGGACGAGAACGCCAAAGTCTCGGCCAACGTCACCGTGGTCGAGCCGCTTGGCTCCGAGGTGTTTGCGTATGTCGAGAACGGCGGCAAGGAAATGGTCAGCCGCCTCGACCCGCGCACCGGCGCGCGCGTGGGCCAGAAGCTCGACCTTGTGATCGACATGGGCAAGATGCACATCTTCGACCGCGAAACCGAGAAGGCGCTGGCATAGCACCTGATTGCGAGGAACGAGTCGCATCCTGAGCAGGCCGCACGGCTGTATCACAGGGTGCGGCTCGGGCAAAACAACTCTCTCGCTTTCCTGACACACAAAAACGCCGCCCGCTGGCAGTGCCAGCGGGCGGCATTTTCGTTGGTACGGGAGGCGGGAATCGAACCCGCGACTGGAGCTTGGAAGGCTCTCGCGTTACCACTACGCCACTCCCGCGCGTCGCGACGATTCTACCCACCCTCGGCGCTTTCGTCAAGTCGCGCCCGAAGGCTACGTCAAAGTCCCAAAAATCCGTTCACAGATTTCGCAGATTAGGACCCTCCAGTCTGTGTAATCGGTGCCATCTGTGGATACATATCGTTCCCTTTCCCGATTTTTGACATGGCCCCGCCCCTCCCGGCAAATGAACGATTTGTCATTACGCAGCACCTGCATTCCTTTATATTCATCTGCGGGCGGGCGCGGATTTTCGGCGCTCATGCAGGCCTATACGCCGCCTTTGCCCAACTGTGCGCGCCCCTGTTCAGCTGTTACGGGGTGAAAAAGGCGTCCTGACGCCGTTCCTGCGCGCCACATCAGCGCCGGGCGCATGTTCGAACCCCGCCGCCGATGCCCGCAGCCGCCGCGCAATGCTGGGGGTTTCGTCATCCTCACCCCGGTTTTAATCACTCGCTGTTCATCTCGCTTCTCTATACTTGCCACATACTTCCTGAATAAATACAGAATTCGTGTGAGCCGGAACGGGCGGCGCATTGATTTTTATTGCTGCCCATTGCTGAGAGGCGAAAATGCTGCCATCATTTGATCATTCCCCCGCCCTGGAGCCAACCAGTGAAATGCGCTGGGCCGCCGAACCCGAGTCGCTCGTGATTGCCCGCGCCAAGGCCGGCGAGCGCGACGCAATCGGCGCGCTGTACGAGCGCTATGCCCCCCAGATCCAGCGCTACATCGCCTCGCGCCTGGGCGACCCGGTGCAGGCCGAGGATGTTTGCGCCGACGTGTTCGTGAAGGTGCTCGAAAGCCTGGCGCGCTACGAAGATCGCGGCTGGCCCTTCTCGGCCTGGCTGTATCGCATCGCCTACGCCCGCACCGTCGACGTGCTGCGCCAGTCGCGCCGCCGCCACTCGGTGCCGCTCGACGAAGGCCAGCTCGGCGCGCTCGATCCGCCCGACGAGGCGATTATGAGCCGGATCGCCTACCACGAGATCAAAGACGCGATGGACATCCTGACGCGCGAGCAGCGCCTGGTGCTGCGCCTGCGCTTCGACGAAGATCGCAGCCTGGCCGAGATCGCCGACGCCCTGGGCCGCACGATCGGCTCGGTGAAGGCGCTGCAGCACCGTGGCCTGCTGCGCCTCGCGCAGGAGCTTGGCTCGCAGGCGGCGCTGGTGCCGGCGGTGTAATCCACAGATTTCGCAGATGGCGCAGACCCGCAGTATCACTGCATCCTGCCCACTGCAACCTGCTGAAAATATCTCCCTCCTCACCGGCAGCGGGCGGGCGTTGAATGGTCCCCACGATCATTCGCGCTCGCCCGTTGTCGTCTACGCCACCGTGGGCGGCGACTGACAGCCGAGAAACCAAAAGTTCACCACAGAGATATTACGTTGAAGAACGGGTCGGGCCAAGGACTTTGTTTGGGTCAAAGGGCGTTTTATGCTTGAGTACACCATAGACCACGTGCAACAACTTGCGCATCACCGCACCGATGATCACACCCTTGGCTTTGCCGCGCGCTGCCAGCCGTTCCGCAAACGCCTTGAACCCTTCGCATCGTCGCATCGCCACAATTGCCGGCCAGTACAGCGCCGCTCGCACGCTCGCCTTGCCCACTTTCGAGAGGTGTGTTCGCCGCCGCACACTCGTTCCCGATTCGTGCTGCGCCGGTGTTACTCCCGCGTCTGCCGCCAGCGCCTTGGCCGATGTATACGCGTCGATATCGCAGAACTCCCCCAGCAACTTAGCGGCAGTGATTGTACCTATTCCGACAATCGCCGTGAGAAGCGCAGCTTGCTCGCCCAGGTCACGCTCGTCTTTGAGATGCTGTTTGAGTTGTGCCTCGACGCTTGTGATCTGCTCCTCTACGCTTGCCAGAACCGTTTCAAGCGACGTGCGCACCACCGTGTCGCTGGTATCGCCCAAGCGATTGGACAGTTGCGTGCGCGTTTGGAGCAAGTCGTCGCGATGGCGTGTGAGCGCACGCAAGCGGCGCTGGGCGGCAGAGGGTGGTGTCCAGGCTTCGGGCTGGCATTGCAAGCAGAACAACGCAATGATGCGGCTATCCTGTTTGTCGGTCTTGGTGCGCATCATCTGGCTTTGGGCAAAACCCTTGATACGGGCAGGGTTAACCACACTGACGATGTGCTGAGCATCGGCGAGGAAGGCAGCCAGCGCTTCCCAATAGACATTGGTTGCCTCCATACAGGCATGCACGTGCTCAATGTGCTGGGAGCGAAGCCACTGCTGGAGCTGCTCAAAACCAGCGGAGGTGTTCGGAAACTGCTTGTGGCGACGGTCGCCACCCTCACGCAGCAGGGTGACATCGAAGGTGAGTTTGGCGAGGTCAATGCCGAGAATGTGCATGATAGCTCTCCAAAGGACAAGAAAAAGGAGCTTGTTTCGGACCAGTCTTGAGGCTACGTGCTCGTGGGCACTGGGATCTTACACGGTCTTGTGAAACAAGCGATACGATGCATCGAAAGCCATTCTCTGTGACAGCGTCGAGCGCATCGGTCTTTTGCGGCCTTGAGATGCATCAAGGCATAGGATAGCAGAGCCAAGCCACTTCTGCGAGCCTTCATTGGTCTTTTGTTGACCCGCCCCACTTGGCGGCTTTTTAGACAAGACACAGAGGCACGGAGGTTTAGGAGTTTCAGGTTGCAGGTTCCGTGGTTCTGTAGTTCTTGGCTCTCGGTTCCGTGGTTCTGCGGTTCTGCGGTTCCGTTATTCTCGGTTCTTGGCTCTCGGTTCCGTGCCCACTGCCTGCTGCATACTGCCTGCTGCGTACTGTGCCTGCTGCCACCATTTCTCATCCCCACTGTCGCCATTCACCACGCGATTCCGCCCGCACTTCTGGCATGAATTCCTGCGAAATGCTTGACACCTCATGCTTCAGCCGCGTATAATAGCGCCCGGGAGTAGTACGATGGACACAACAAGTTTTGAAGCGCTTGTGCTCGATGCGCTCGACACCTTGCCACCCGAGTTTGCGCGCTACCTCGAAAACGTTGCAATTCAGGTGGCGCAGCAACCCAGCCCGGCGCAGCGGCGCGCCGTTCGGCTTGCGCCATCGCAAACGCTCTATGGCCTGTACGAAGGTGTGCCGCTCACCAAGCGCAGCAGCGGCGCGCTGACCATGCCCGACCTGATTACAATCTTCCAGGAGCCGCTTGAGCGCGATTTCCCCAGCCGCGACGCGCTGCGCGCCCAGGTACGCCGCACTGTGCTACACGAACTGGCGCACCTGTTTGGCATCAGCGATGCGCGCCTGCACGAGCTGGACGCCTACTAAGGGCGCGGCTGATCGCAACCAGACATTATGATGCGTCGAATTCGCCCACTCGCCCGCCGAACCATTCCTGCTGCCGTGATCGCGGCGGCGCTGCTGGTGTGGGTTGCGCTGCTGGCCGACACGGTTGGCCTGGCGCAGCAGGCCAGCTCGCCACCGATCTTCCCCACGGCCACGCCCGCGCCCCTGCCGACGCAGCGCCCGCTTGCGCCGCAGGTAGTTGCTGCGCAGCCCGGCAATGTGCTGCAAAATGTCGCCCCGGCCGACGATGGGCGCGTGGCGCAGGTGCACCCGAAAACCGGGCGCTATATCGCGGCCTGGCTGCCCGATTCCTTCGACAGCGACAACCGCGCCTCGTTCGAGGCCAACGCCGACATTCTCGACGAAGTCAGCCCGTTCTGGTACACGCCCGACACGCGCGGCAACCTGCTGCACGGCGCCGATGCCCGCGACCAGACTCTGATCGAGCTGGCGCGCAGCAAGAATGTGCTCGTCATTCCCACGGTTCATAACGTGGTAAATGGCGTCGACCCGGTGCCAGGTATTCTGCGCAACCCCGAGCGCCGCAGCCAGCACGTGCGCAACATCGTCGAAGAAGTGATGACTCACGGCTACGATGGCTTCGATATCGACTACGAAACGCTCGACAGCAGCCTGCGCGACGAGTTTTCGGCCTTTATCACCGAGCTGTCGGGCGCGCTGCACGGGCAGGGCAAGCTGCTGACGATTGCAGTGCACGCCAAAACCGCCGACTACGGCGGCCTGGGTGGCTTTCAGGACTGGAGCGTGATTGGCCCGGCAGTCGACCGCATGCGGATTATGACTTACGACTACCACTGGCGCGGCGGCGGCCCCGGCCCGGTCGCGCCAATCTACTGGGTGCGGCAGGTGGCCGAGTATGCCAAGGCCACGGTCGAGCCAAACAAAGTGGTGATTGGCGTGCCCTTCTACGGCTACAACTGGCCGGCCAGCGGCGATGCCACCCCGCAGATCTGGGCAGCGATCAACGATCTTATTCAGTCGTATGGCCTGACGGTCAATTTTGCCGAGAGCGACGCCAACGGGCCGATTCAGGAGAGCTGGATCACCTACAAGGGCCGCAAGGTCTGGTTTGCGACCAGCCGTGGCCTGGAGGCGAAGATTGGCCTGGTGCAGGAATTGGACCTGGCGGGCATTGCGATCTGGCGGCTCGGCGGCGAGGACCCGAAGAACTGGGACGCGATCCGCGCCAAGCTCGTGGCCGATCCATTCGAGTCGCAGCGCATGCTCAACAGCGCGCTGCCCGAACATTAGCGCATTTCAAGAAGCAAATTTGTCCACAGATTACACCGATTACGCAGATTGCCGGTTCTGAAGCATCTACAAATCTGTGCCATCTGCGTAATCTGCGGATATTTTTTTCCAGGCATTGAGTATGAGCGAAACGGCGATCAAATCGAATGAGCGCGAGGCGGCGCGGCTGTACGAGCGCGGCGTTGCGGCGGCGCGCGGCGGGCAGCGTCGTGTCGCGGCCGGCCTGCTGGCGCGCGCCGTGCAGCTCAACCCGCGCCACGAGATGGGCTGGCTGTGGCTTTCGGGCGTGCTCGACAACCCCGACGAGATCGCGTTCTGCCTGCGCTCGGTGCTGGCGACCAACCCGCATAACGAGCGCGCCCAGAAGGGTCTGGCCTGGCTGGAGCAGCAGGGCAAGATCGCCGCGCAGCCCCTGCCGCCCGTGCTGCCCGCCCCGCCCGAGCCGGCGCTCAGCGAGCGGCAGCTGGAGGAACAGCACCGCCGCGATTCGTGGTGGGTGCACTGGCGGCACACCCGCCGCGACACCAGCCGCGCACGCACGGTCCTCTGGCTCATTCCCATCCTGCTGCTCGCGCTGACGATTGGCCTGAATGTGCTGCTGTGCCAGACGATTGCGCGCAACGAGGCACAGGCGCTCGCCGCCGCGCAGCCGCCCGCCCAGGCCACTGCCGCGCCGGCAAAGCCCGCGATCATCCAGGCCGAGCTGCCGGTCACGCGCGATGCCGCCGTGCTGGCCTACCTCAGCGCGCTCGACGCGCCACGCGCCCAGCTTCGCGAGGCAATCGACACCTACCGCGCCACCACCAGCCAGCCCGGCGGCTCGTCGATTGCGCACGCCGCGGCGGCGCGCACCCTGCGCGACCGTATCGACGCGGCCTACCGCACGATTGATGCGCTTTCCCCGCCCGCACCGCTGGCGCAGGCACACACCAGCTACCTGGCTGGCCTGGAAATCGAGCGCCAGGCGCTTGACAGCATGCTGGAGTTCTACAGCAGCCTGAGCATTCAGAACGCCAACCGCGCCACCCTGCGCATGGCCGACTCGGCGCGCCAGCTTGATCAGGCCCGCCGCCTCTTTGCGCTTGGCGAGGCCGCCGTGCCACGCGCCCCCATCCCCGCGCAAACGCTGCGTTAGCGCAAATCATCCACAGATTGGGCAGACCAGATAGGCTAAGCCACAGAGTGCACGGAGGCCACGGAGTTTGGTTTTCGCGCTCAAACGCTTATCTGCGTAATCTGCGTAATCTGCGGATGATTCGTACTTCCTGACGATCTTCACGTCCCTCACGCCTTTCGCGCTATAATCTGCACAAACGCAACTCGTAGAGAAAGGCGAACCAATGCCCGTTTCGCTCACCAGCCAGGGCCTCGATTTCCTGCAGCTGCTGCTGGCCACGCCCGGCCCCTCCGGCGACGAGGCCGCCGCCGCGCGGTTGTGGCGCGGCTACACCGGCACCTTCGCCGACCGCGTCTGGTCGGATGTGCGCGGCAACTCCTTTGCGGTGCTGGAAGGCGAAGCTGGTGCGCCGCGCGTGCTGCTGGCCGGCCATATCGACGAGATCGGCATTGCCGTGACCTATATCGACGACGATGGCTTTCTGGCCTTTGCTGGCGTGGGCGGCTGGGACCCGCAGGTGCTGGTGGGCCAGCGCATCCGCCTGCTCGGCAAGACTGGCGAACTGATTGGCGTGGTTGGCAAGAAGCCGATCCACCTGCTGAAGGGCGACGAGCGCGAGCAGGCCAGCAAGATCGAAGACATGTGGATCGACATTGGCGTGCGCACGAAGGCCGAGGCGCAGGCGCTGGTGCGTGTGGGCACCGTGGGCGTGATCGACGCACCCGCCTACGACATGCCGCACCGCCGGCTGGTCGCGCGCGGGCTCGACAACCGCATTGGCGCGTTCACTGTGGCCGAGGCGCTGCGCCTGCTGGCGGCAGACCGCCCGGCCGCCACGGTTGCGGCTGCCGCCACTGCGCAGGAAGAGGTTGGCGACTTCTCGGGCGCGCGCACGGCGGCGTGGAATTTCGAGCCGCACGCCGCAATCGTCGTCGATGTGACCTTCGCCACCGACCACCCCGACTCAAACAAGCGCCGCCAGGGTGAGGTGAGCCTGGGCGGCGGCCCGGTGATCGAGCGCGGTTCGACCAACAGCCCGGTAGTGTACGAGATGCTGCTGGAAATCGCCGAGCGCGAAGGCATCCCCTACTGTGTCAACGTCAGCCCCGACTTGACCGGCACCGACGCCGACGCCATCCACCTTGCGCGCGGCGGCGTCGCCACCGCCGTCGTGTCGGTGCCGAACCGCTACATGCACTCGCCCAACGAAATGATCCAGCTCGACGACGTGGAGCACACCGCCCAGCTTATCGCCGCCTTTGTGCGCAGCCTGAGCGCCGACACGAGCTTTTTGCCGTGACGTGGGGGTTGGGGGCTGGGAGATAGGGGATGGGGACGAGCGAACAAGGTGACAAGATGACAAGATGGCAAGATGACAGGTGATTGAATGCGCGCGAGCATCCTGAGTAGCGCGTAGCGCATATCGAAGGGGCGAGCGCGATATGAGCCAGTGTGCGGAGTGATAGTGTGTTATATGCCCCAGGCCAAAGGCGCGCAGCGCGTATCGAAGCGAATCCCTGAGCCTGCCGAAGGGGGCGAGCGCGGTGTCTCATCGAGCAGCTTCCTGGAAGCTGATGTGGCTGCCACATTCAAGCCTACATCAACACGAGCTTCCAGGAAGCTTGGCATTGCATCTCATCGCTTCGCATCGCCGCCCCATCCCCCTCCTAACCCCCATCCCCCGCGCCAAAGGCGCGAAACTGCTCCTCCACCTCCGCCGCCGTGCCGCCAATAATCTCCGCGACAGCAGCGGGCAGCGTAGCGTCGCCGCTAGCCTGCCACAGCCGCGCCAGGCTGCGCAGTGTGATACCAAGGCCATGTGGGTCGTCATAGCTGGCAGTGATTGCTAAATCATTCAAGAAATACTCGCGCGCCTGCGCCCATTGGCGCTGCTCCTGCGCCACCCAGCCCAGTTGGTGGTAGGTGCTGGCTTGGCTGTAGCGGTCGCCGAACTCGACGTAGATCCGCAAGGCTTGATGATAATACTGTTCAGCCTGCGCCAACTGGTGTTGCTCTTGCGCTACTACACCCAGTTCATGGTAGTTACGTGCTTGCTCATAGATATCATTAAACTCTATGAGGATTGTTAAAGCTTGTTGGAAATAATATTCAGCTTGTGTCAATTCACGATGATCTATTGCAATTCGGCCTAATTGATGGTATGTGCCAGCTTGACCATATTGATCACCAATATTGTTTTTGAGTTCTAGCGACTGTTTATAATATTCTTCAGCGTGGGTCCTTTGTTCCGTTCCATGCATAATAGTGCCTAGGTTATGATAAATAAGCGCTTGAGACGGAACGTCACCGAATTCTTTAAATACTCCTAATGCTAGCTGATAATATTCTTCAGCTTGTATCCACTGGTACTGTTTTTGCGCTGTGTGGCCTAGTTGAAAGTATGTCTTAGCCTGATTATATTCATCTCTATATTCGATGAATATATGTAACGCTTGTTGACAGTATTGTTCTGCTAGCGTCCACTGTCGCTGCTCGTGAGCTATCAGACTCAACTGATGATAAATACCTGCGCTTCCTCGTTTCTGAAGCTGCTTATCAATGACAGTGTTGTTAAGCAGAATGCCAAGTGCTTTTTGATATGAACGCTCTGCCTCAGTATAGCGCTTCAGTGCCAACTGCCGTTTTGCAACATTGTCGACGACCCCAGCAAACTCTAGGCCAAGCTTGCCTATGAGCATAGCGGCTGGGTAGTGCTCCAGCCCAGCCAGCACCTGCTCACCAAGTGCAAGCCCGCGCGCATGGTCGCGTATATTGTCGAGATACAGTGATAGCGGAGAACTTATATTGAAAATGGATGATTGTGCAGCCAGTACCAGGCGTAGCGCAGCGCTCAGGTTTTCATATTCCAGCTCAATCAGCGCCAGGCCAAGCTGCCGCTGTTGAGGCCTCTTCGATGCTGCTAGTTGATCAAGTTCACCACCAATCTCGTTGTAATAGGCGCGGAAGGCGGTGTCGATGGCGGCGCGCAGCTCGGCCTGCGCAGGATCATTCAGGCGGCTGCGCAGGAAGAAGGGCAGCACCGGCTGGATTTCCAGGTAGCCTTTGGCTGCATGCGGCTTGAGCAGACCCCAGCGTTGCGCTTCGGCCAGCACAGCATCCCACTCGTCCAGCGGCAGCCCGGCCAGCGCTGGCTGGGCGCGTAGCTGCTCACTGTATTGCGGTAACCAATTCTGGTTGATGACTGAGGTAAAGGGTGCCAGGCAGCTCAGCAGCGCCTGTGCGCCCGGCGCAATGTTGCTGTGTGAGTAGTCGATGCAGCGCAGAATGCTGCTGGTTTTGTCCTGCGCGTCACCTGTGTCCAGCGCCACATCGCCCTTTTGCAGTGCATCCAGCACTGCCGCTGCTGGCTGCCGCGCCAGGTTGTTCAGCACCACGTCCAGCGCCAGCGGGTAGCCATTCAGCAGCTTCATGATACGGCGCAGCTCGTCGCTCGCCCGCTCGGCCGCGCTTACGCCTGCCTGCGTCAGGATGGCGTCGGCCAGCGCCGTGGCCGCCTCGGGGTCCAGCCCCGGCAACTCATACACATTGCTGCCAAAGGTGCCCGCCGCCAGCCAGGGTTCGTCGCTGCGCGAGCCAAGCAGCACCAGCGTTTGCCCGCCTGCCAGCGCCCGCAGTAGGCCGTGCAGGGCTGCGCGCTCGGGTTCGGGCAGGGTGTGCTGGATGGCCAGCTCCGCGCCAGTGATCGACTCAAGATTGTCGAGGATCAGCAGGTGCCGCCGGGCGCGCAGGGTGTCGGCCAGCATGGCTTGCTGGGCCTCCAGCCCCAGCGGCTGGAACACGCCATGGTATTCGGACGGCGGGTACAGCTCGCGCGCAATCGCATCCATGATCTGCTGGCGCGTCCAGGCGCGCTGGTCGTATTCAAAGCTCCACACGCGCTCGATCAGGCCGGTGCGCTGCCACCACGCCGCAAGGTGGCGCAGCAGCGTGGTTTTGCCCGCGCCGCCCATGCCACGCAGCAGCAGGATGTTCCGCTGCGCCAGGATGCGCCGCTCGATCTGGAGGATGTCGAGGTCGCGCCCAAAGAAGCCATAGGCCGGCGCGGGCGGGTTGTAACGCTGCGCCTTGCGCGTGTAGAAGGCCGCGCTTTCTTCGGGGGTAAATGCGCGCGGCTGGAGCTCGACAGTGCGGTTCTGGTATACCACCGGCAAGAGCCAGTCTTCCAGGTCGATGCTCTGGTTGAAGTATGCGCGCCGGCCCTTCTGGTTCCACAGCTCGCGCCGGCCCAGGCGGATGGCCGCTGCCAGCTCGCGCCCGGCCAGCAGCTCGGCATACAGCGTGCGCATCAACAGCGCGGCCGCCGTCACCGTCACCGAATAGCCCATCGCCAGCACCACCTGCACGCCGGCCTGCATCAGGCGGCTGCCCAGGCTTGTTTCGCTCGCGCCCACCTGCTTGCCCGACTGGCAGGCGTTCAGCATGGCGATCGGCACCTGCTGCGTGATCAGCAAATCGGCCAGCTCGCCGGCCTCGACCGGGTCGTACTGCCCGGCCTGCTCGCCTTCCAGGAACAAAAAGGCTTTACGACCCTCGTAGGGTGCAATATCGCCCCGGCCATAGCGCGCCTGGAACAAAAAGCGGTTCGCGTCGCGCTCTCGCTCCAGCTCGTCGTAGCTCAGCACCGCGCCATGCACATCGAAATGAACCACATGGTAGTAGCCACCCGCTGGCGCGCCTTCTGGCACCGCCAGCCGCGCCGCCTCCAGCCGCCGCGCCAGCTCGCGGTAGCTGCCCGGCCGCACAATGTCCACCTGCGCGCGCACATTTGCCTGCTCCAGCGCCTCGACCAGTGGGCGCGAGATCGTGCGGTAGCCAACATCGCGCGCGCCGCCCGGCCGCGCTGTCACCACCAGGATATTGATCGTGGGCGATGGGCGCACGGATGACTTGAGCACCTGCGGCTTGAGATTTTTGCGCACCATTGGCGCGTCGAGCGCAAAGGCGCGCGGCATGCTCGGGTCGCGCAGCGCCTCCCAGTGCAGGCGCTGAAACTCTGGCGAGCCAGCGATCTCAAAGCGCAGCGCGCTCGGGTTGGCGTGCAGCGCCGCCTTGTAGTCGGCAAAGGCCTGCGGGTTGGCAAACACCTGCGTGAACAGCGCCTCGCCATAGCTGGCGATGCTGGCGGCGGCGTTGCGCGCCCGCACCTGCTGCGTAAACGGGAACTGGAGGTGCTGCTCGAAGTACCACTCCAGCCGCGCTTCCTCTTCGTCGCTGAACGGCGGCGTGACTGTGATCGGGTAGACGCCCTCGCCGTCGAAGCTCAGGGTTGCGTTGCTGCCATCTGGCCCATTGGGCTGCTCACGAATGCTAATCAAGGTCATGCTGGCCTCGTAGAACTGCGCGACGACGAATGACCAAGGACGACCGACGACCGACGAACCACGACCACCGACGACTGACGAACGACGGCTGAGTTTTCAACCGCAAAGACCGCAGATGATGCGAAGAATGAATGATGTACGATCGACGACTTACAGTTGGCGATTGCTGGCGCGTTTCAGCCGCTCTGCGTTCTGCGCTCACCCGCAGCCGTCTGCCAACTGCGTACTGACCTTACTCTTCCTCGCTCGTCACCACCACCACGCACGAGCCGTCGGGCTGCTCGATTGCCACAAGCTCGGTGCGTTTGCGTGTGCCGGCTGCGACGATCCGCGCTTTGAGCAGATCGTAGAAGGCGTTGGCGCTGATGCTCACCGCCAGCGGGATGATCACCAGCTCCACCACTGCCGCCAGGTCGAATTGCTGGCCGGCGTTTGGCGCAACCGAGGCTGCGCCCAGGGCGCGCGTTTCATCATTGTCGTTCCACTGGGCCGCGAGCTGCGCGGCGCTGATGCCAAGCTCGGGCGCAAGCGCGATCTGGTAGTCCATTGTCTGCTCTTTCTCCACTCATGGTTTGCCTGCTCATAAGTATAACGTAGCTGGCAGCGTTTTTCGCGCCTTGTCGCAGCAATTCATGCCAAACTGTAGGCAATACGCGGCTGGCCCCGCCCATCGATCCTGGGCATCGCGGCGGGGCTTGCACCAGCTGCTGGCCTGCGAATAACGGTGGTACGATGAACCCTGGTAATGCATTGGTTCACCCAACTTCTATACTACGCCTCAGCAGTTAGATGCGTCCTGTGGAATATACAAGCAGCAGTGGTGGATGGTCTTGCCGGCTGTGAAAATCGCAACCACCACAGGAACGAGTGCCAGCAACGCGAGAACGAGTCAATGTGAGGCGAGAACGAGGCATAGCGGCACGAGCACGAGTACCAACAACACGAGCACGACCAGCACGGATGCCAGGAATGAGTCCCCGTAACCAAGGAAAGAGTGCCTACAACGCAAGAACGAGTTCCAGCAATGCAAGCGTGAGTAGTGTGTAGCCCGAGAGCGAGTACACCGAAGGCCGGAAAGAGTGCCAGCAGCCCACGAACGAGTGTCAGAAACCTGGGAACGAGTAATAGTAAAGCGTGAACGAGCGCCAGCACCACCGCTATGAGAAAGGATTGCCTATCCCCAACAAACACGCACCGCAGCACAGCGCCCGGCTGGGCGCGCCAGCTATTTCGGCACCAACAGCCAGCTTGTGAAAATCAACCAAATAACACAAAGGAACACATCATGAGCATCAGCAATGCCATTGCCAAACAGTTGAACACTGCGCGCCTCGCCTTTGCCAACACCCAGAATAATGCGACGATTGGCGAAATGGTCGCCACCTACGGCTACACCGCCACCAGAATGGCCGAGGGCCGCCAGCTCTACGACGCGGCCTGCGCCGCTGTGAATGCGCAGGCAATCGCGGCCGGCGACTATCGCGCCGCTTTGCTGGCCGCCGAGGCCGCCGAAGTGCGCGCCCGCGCCAGCTTCCAGGCGCTGGCCCAGGTCGCCCGCGCAATCTTTCCGGCGCACACATCGCAGCGTGCCACACTGGGCCTGCGCGGGCCAATGCCTACCGCTCAGTCGGCATTTCTTGCGGCGGCGCGCAAACTGTTCGAAAACGCCACCTCTGTTCCCGAGGTTAGCAGCGCGCTTGCGCCGTTTGGCTACACCGCCACGCGCCTAGAGGCCGAGCGCGCCGTGATCGAGGCGCTGGCCCAGGCCTATGCCGACCAGGCCGCCGCCAGCAGCGAATCTCAGCGCGCCACCCGGGCACAGCGCGACGCACTGGATGCCATGACGCGCTGGGTTGCGCAGTACCTGAAGATCGCCAAGATTGCATTGCGCCAGCAACCCGAGCTGATCGAACAGATCGGCGGTACCTCGCGCAACAGCAAGACCCCCGCGCAGCGCGCTGCCGCCCGCAAGGCTGCCGCTACCCGCGCCGCGCGTGCGTAGGCTAGCGAGATAGGGGGTGGAGGATGGGAGATAGGGAGAAGAAGGTACCCACGCGTAGCGCGTATCGAAGGGGCAAACAGGTTTCTAGGTGCACCCTTCGATACACGGCTACGCCGCACTCAAGGTGCTATTGTGATTTGCATCGGCCCATTCAGGGCTATGTCAAATTTGGAATAAGAACGAGAACTATCTACCGATTACACAGATTACGCAGATATGATATCTACAATCTGCGTAATCTGTGTAATCTGCGGATGAATTTCGGGACTTTGACCCGGCTCTGATGTTACCCCCATCCCCCAAAAATGCTATAATTCGCACCCGGAGCCGCCCCAGCCGAAAGGACTCGCCATGCCCGCCTGTGCAACCTGCGCGCTGCTCGCCGCCCGCGACACCGGCACGCGCCCGCTGTGGGACAATATTTTCTGCACGGCGTACTGGGATGTTGTGCACGCCTTCGATACCTCGCTGCCGGGCTGGCTGGTGCTGGTGGCGCGCCGCCACATCGAAGCCGTGGCCGACCTCACCCGCGAAGAAGCGACCCAGCTTGGCTTGCTGATCCACGCCACCTCGCAGGCGCTGGCCGAAGCGACCGGCTGTGTGAAGACCTATGTCGTCCAGTTCGCCGAATCCGTCGATCACCCGCACGTCCACGTTCACGTCATCGCCCGCCAGGCCGACCACCCCGACGATCTGCGCGGCCCGCGTGTGTTTGGCGCGCTGGGCGTACCCGAGGCCGAGCGCGTGCCCGAAGCCGAGATGAACCGGATCGCTACCAAAGTTGGTGCTGCGCTGAGCGCGGCTGTGCTGTAGTGGAGAAGCACGCGCCGATGGCAGAAACGCCCAGCAGCGCAGGCTTTCTGCACCGCGTGTTCGCGGCCAGCGTCTGGATCAAAGCCTTCGACGGCGTGCTGGAAATGGCTGGCGGGCTGGTGCTGCTGCTGACGGGCAACCGTTCGCTGAATCGGCTGGTGACTGGACTGACCCAGCACGAGCTGGTCGAAGACCCGCACGATCTGATCGCCAACGCGCTGCGCCACGCCGCCGCACAGTTCTCGGCCAGCGCCGAGCTGTTCGCCAGCATCTACCTGATCGCGCACGGCCTGATCAAGCTGGCGCTGGCGGTCGCGCTGCTGCGGGGCAAGCCGTGGGCCTACCCGGCTGCGCTCGCCTTTCTGGGCCTGTTTATTCTCTACCAGCTCTACCGGCTGAGCTACCATTACTCGCTGGGGTTGGCGCTGCTAACCGCCTTCGACGTGCTGGTTGTCATTCTGGTATGGCGCGAATACCGCGCGCACAGGCCAGCGTGACGGATGGGACGGAACCACGGAGGCACGGAGACGCGGAGACACGGAGATTTTGGGTTGGCAGGTTAGGGGTTGGCAGGTTACAGGTTTGAACGTTTGAAGGTTACTGCCGCCTGCCCGCTGCCGCCTGCCGCCTGCCCGCTGCCGCCTGCCGCCTGCCGCCTGCCGCCTGCCGCCTGCCCGCTGCCGATTGCCGCCTGCCCGCTGCCGCCTGCCGCCTGCCGATTGCCGCCTGCCGATTGCCGCCTGCCAACTGCTTACTGCCAACTGCTTACTGCGCAACCTGTAACCTTCAAACCTGTAAACAGATCCGCCGCCATGCCTACACTGCACCTGATCGTCGGCCTGCCCTGCGCCGGCAAAACCACCCTCGCCCGCCAGCTTGAGCAGCAGCACCACGCCCTGCGCCTCACGCCCGATGAGTGGCATATCGCGCTGTTCGGCAACGACCTCGCCGACCCCGCGCACGACACGCGGCACAGCGCCATCGAAGCGATTATGTGGGATGTTGCGGCGCGGGCGCTCGCGCTTGGAACCAACGTCATTCTCGACTTTGGCTTCTGGGCGCGTGCCGAGCGCGACGACTTCCGCAACCGCGCGGCGCGGCTTGGCGTGGGGTTCGTGATACACGCGCTGGTGCTGCCTGAGGCCGAGCTGCTTGCCCGCCTGGAAGCGCGCAACGCCGCGCTGCCGCCCGGCACCTTCTATATCAGCGCCGCGCACCTGCGCGAATGGTACGCGATCTTCCAGCCACCAACCAATGATGAACTCTAATACAGCACAACTCTGTCCGGGTGACCTATGATCTCGTCCGGGACGACCTATGATCTCGTCCGGGACGACCTATGATCTCGTCCGGGACGACCTATGATCTCGTCCGGGACGACCTATGATCTCGTCCGGGACGACCTATGATCTCGTCCGGGACAACCTATGATCTCGTCCGGGACAAAATATTTGACACCCCGCCGCAAACATAGTAGAAATACGCGGGCGCGCCAGAGCGGCGCGCAAGCAGCAGGTATCGCATGGCACCCAGCAGCATCCCGGCCGAGGCGCAGTTTGCGCAGGCGGTCGCTCATTTCAATGCCGAAGAATATCGCGACGCGCTGCTGGCCTTTGAGCAGTGCTGGTTTGCCGACCGCTCGGATTTCCTGCGCGGCCTGATCCAGCTTGCCAACGCGCTGAACCAGCTGCGCCTGGGCCTGATCACCGGGCCGCGCCGCACGCTTGCCAGCGCCGAAGCCCTGCTTGCGCCCTACGCGCCCGCGCACGGCGGGCTGGATGTCGCGGCACTGTGCGCCTACATAGCGGCTGTACGCGCCCACATTCCCGCCGACGTGGAAAGCGGGCAGGGCCGCGCCGACTGGGCCACCATGCCCCGCCTGACGCTCGAGTTCGACGCACCTGCGGTATAATGCGCATTCAGCGCGCCACGCCTGCCGCGCATCTGCGAGGAAACGTATGGCCCTGCTGCAGCCGATCACAGCGCGCACCTTCTCCATTCCTGGCTCGAACAACCTGGGTGTTGTCGCCACCGCTGACGGCGGCGCAATCGCGATCGACACTGGGCTTGACAAAGATGCCGGCCGGCTTATTCGCAAGGCGCTCGACGAGGCGAAGCTGCCACTGCGCGCAATTATCAACACCCACCACCACGCCGACCATATTGGCGGCAACGACTACCTGGTGCGCAACCTGCCCGGCGTGCCAGTGTATGCCCCGCCGCTCGAAGCCGCGCTGATTGCGCACCCGCTGCTGGAGCCGGTTTACCTGAGCATGGGCGCGCAGCCGATCCCCGCGCTGCAAAACAAATGGCTCATGGCGAAAGGCGTGCCGGTCGATCATCTGATTGAGGGCGCACAGCTCACGATTGCGGGCACCACGCTGGACGTGATCGCGCTGCCGGGCCACAGTCTCGGGCAGATCGGGCTGGCCTTCGATGGGGTGTGCTTCGCCGCCGACGGCTTTTTCGGGCCAGCGATTTTGCAGAAGCACGGCATCCCCTACGCGCAGGATGTTGGCGCGCAGCTGGCGAGCCTGGGGCGGCTGGCCGCGCGCAACGACCTCTACTTCCTGCCCGGCCACGGCGACCTGACCCCGCGCGACCAGCTGGAGGAATTGCTGGCGGTCAACCAGGCCGCAATCGAGCACGCCAGCGCCACGGTGCGTGCCGCGCTTGCCGAGCCGGGCGACCTGCTGGCGGTGGCGCGGCGGGTACGTGCCGCGCTGGGTTTGCAGCTTGCCGCCATCCCGCAGTACGCGATCTTTGTGTCGGCGGTATCGGCGCACCTGGGCTACCTCGCGCAGCAAGGCCAGGCGCAGCTTGTGCTTGAGGAAGACGGCATGATCTGGCAGGCGGTGGGGTGAGTGTTGAATGTTGAATGCTGAATGCTGAGTTGAAGGGTTTGCAGGTTGCAGGTTGTAAGTTACGCCGTAGGCAGTCGGCAGTTGGCACTAACCTGCAACTTGTGAACCTGGAACCTGTAACTTGCAACCTTCAAACGTTCAAACCCGCGACTCCAAAACCTCCGTGCCTCTGTGTCTCTGTGGTAAATCTTACGGTCGTCATTCGTCTATGCCTGAACAACTTGCAACTTTCAAACGTTCAAACCTGCAACTCCAAAGCCTCTGTGTCTCTGTGGTGAATTTATGGTCGTCTGTCGTCGGTGGTCGTTCGTCGTATGAACAAACAACTCGCAACCGAAATCACCGTGCGGGCGCGCTACGCCGAAACTGACGCCATGGGCGTGGTGCACCACGCGAGCTATATTGTCTGGCTGGAAGAAGGGCGCACAGAGCTGTTTCGCGCTTTGGGGCTGCCCTACGCCGAGCTGGAGACGACGGGCTACTTCGTGCTGCTCACCGACTTGCAGGCGCGCTACCTCAGCCCCGCCCGCTACGACGACCGCGTGATTGTGCGCGCCGAAGTGGCCGAACTGCGCAGCCGCCAGATCGTGTTTGCCTACACGCTGCGCCTGGCCGAAACGGGCACGCCCCTGCTGAGCGCGCGCAGCGAGCATGTGCTGGTGGCGCGCGCCACTGGCCGCCCGGCACGCTGGCCGCCCGAGGTGCTTGAGCGACTGCGACGCGCTGAACCCAAGCAATGAACCTGGCCCGAATCACGGCGGCGCCGCGTGTGCCGCACAGGAGCAACCCTATGACACAGCCCGAAAGCGAGCTGCCCGTCGCCGCCGAGCCGGCGTCGCGCCGCGTCGCGGGTATTCCGCGCTGGGTATTTAAGGCGCTGGCGATGGTGGTGGGGCTGCTGGTGTTTATTCTGGCCCTGCAACTGCTCAAGCAGGGCGCGCGCGAGTATGGCCGCGCCATCCTGACCTACCTGAACGTCAGCACTGCCACGAACTCTCTGGGATTCGGCTGGCTGCTGGCATACATCTTCCTGAGCGGCTCGCCCGTGGCCGCGATAGCCGTGTCCTTCTTCGCCGCCGGCACCATCACCGACATGCAAGCCTTCACCATGATCACGGGCTCGCGGCTGGGCGCGTCGTTTATTGTGCTGTTTGTCGGCTTTCTTTACTACATGCGCGGCCACCAGCGCTCGGCCAGCATCTCGATTGGCGTGCTGGCGCTGCTCACCACTGCGGCGATCTACGTGCCGGCGCTGGCGGTGGGCTACTGGCTGCTGACCTCGGGAGTCTTTGCGGGCATGCAGGTGAGTGCCACCACGCCGCTTTCCTCGGTCATTGATGCGATGTTCGACCCACTGCTCGATTTTATCAAAAGCGTCGGGCTGCCGGGTTGGATCGTGTTTGCGCTGGGCATAGGCACGCTGTTGCTGGCCTTCAACCTGCTCGACCGCGCCCTGCCCGAGATGAGCGCCGAGCGCAGCTCGTTCCAGCGGATTGGCCGGCTGGTCTACCGCCCAATGGCGATGTTTCTGCTGGGCTGCGCCGTCACCTCGGTCACGCTCTCGGTGTCGGTGTCGCTCTCGATCCTGGTGCCGCTCTCGGCCAAGGGCCTGGTGCGGCGCGAAAATACCCTGCCCTACATCATGGGCGCGAATATCACCACCTTTATCGACACGCTGGTGGCGGCGCTGATCAATGGCGGGCCGGCCGCCTTTACGATTGTGCTGGTCGAAATGATCAGCGTATCGGTGCTGTCGCTGCTGGTGCTGTTGTTGTTCTATCGCGGGTTCGAACGCGCAATTCTGCGCACGCAGGAGCTGATTATTCGCACGAACCGCACGCTGGGCGCGTTTCTGTGCGTGATGCTGATCATTCCTGTGGTTCTGCTGCTGGTGAAGTAATGAAGATGTTACTCTACGCCGGGGCGGCGCCGTCGCGCGATGCGGTGCTGCAATTTAGCATCCCAATCGTGCAAAAGTGCGCCACCGCGCTGACGCTGGTGTCGGGCGGCGGGGCCGGGCGCGAATCGCTGCTGCGCGAGGCCGCCAGCCGCCTGCAGGTGCCAGCGAACGTGCCGCTGACTGTGCGGGCGCTGCCAGGCAATGCGCAGGTGGCCATCCTGGCGGCGGCGCGCGAAGCCAGCTACGACCTGGTGGTGCTGGGGCGGCTGCACCAGCCGCTGGGCCGGCTCTTGCCCGGCGCGCGCAGCAAGGTGATTGCGCAGCGGCTGGAGCCGTCGGTGCTGCGCGTGCAGGGCGCGCCACGCCCGATCCGGCGCATTCTGCTTTCCAGCGGCGGCGATTACCACACCTTTGGCGATGTCAGCGCGGCGCTGCAGCTTGCCAAGCCGCTTGGCGCTGAGGTGACAGTTCTGCACATCCTGTCGCAGCAGTCGCTGTTCTTTGAAGGGTTTGGGCCGCGCTCCAATACCGTCGAGGGCTTTCTGGCCGGCAGTTCGCCCGAAGCGAATACGCTGCGTGATGCCCTGGCGCTGCTCAGGCAGCATGGCGTGCAGGGGCAGGTGCGCGGGCGCGTCGGGCCAGTGCTCGACGAGATTCTGGCCGAGCTGCGTGAAGGCAGCTACGACCTGCTGGTGATTGGCGCGCACCGCGTGGCCAGCGCGCTCGACCGGATTCTGCTCGAAGATATTACCAAAGACCTCATGAACGTCAGCCCCGTGCCGGTGCTGGTGGTTAAAGGGCACGAGTAAGCCGGCGGAGACGCGCGCGGATAATTGCGGTATAATGCGGCTCTTTCGTCACAACTGTTCGGTTCCGAAGGATCATATCGCTATGGCCCAACCGAATTTGGTTATTGTGATCGACGATGAGGATGCGATCCGCAGCGTGATCGGGCGAATGCTGGAGCGGATTGGCTTTCGCGCCCAGACGGCGGGCAATGGGCCGGATGGCATAACGCTGTTTCATGCCAGCGCCGACGATGTGCTGTGCGTGCTGGTCGACCAGAATATGCCCCACATGAGCGGCGAGGCCACGGTGCGCGAGCTGCGGGCGCTGCGGCCCGATGCCCGCGTGGTGCTGATGAGCGGGCAAAGCAGCGAGGATATTGCCGAGCGTTACCAGGCGCTTGGGCTCACCGGGTTTTTGCAGAAGCCATTTAACCTGAACGACCTGCGCGCCACCGTTCAGGCCATCGCTCAATCGCTGGCGTAGTTGTGGCCTGGTGTAATTCCAAGCGAGGTTTTATAGCGATTTGCGGAATAATTGACCACTCACGCACCGGCAAGAAACGCGTTGGAGCGCGGAAAATGCTTCTGCATCCTGCCAGCTGCAACCTGCTATAGGGCAGGGAAAAGTCTCATTGCGCATCATAATCCCCAATCCCTGACTCCCATACCCTAAACCCTGCGCTGCGAGCGCACTAGCGCCCGGCCGCGCCGCGAATTGCTTCCCATGTCAGGCCCATTGCCCACAGCAGCGCCAGCGCGCCCAGCGCGCCCGGCAGCTGCTCGGGCGGCAGCGTGGCGGCCAGCACCGGCTGCTCGCTGGCGCCCTGCGCGGCAAACACCACTCCATCGCGCACAAACAGCGCCTGCCCGCCCTCGGCGCGGTGAAACCCCAGCGTGGGGTTGTCGCCGCCCGCGCTGCAATAGATGATCGGGCAGGGCGCATACTCGGCCAGCGCCACGATCTCGGGCACATCGGCGTTGAGCGCCACGCAGCCGGCCGCGTCGGTGACGAGCATGGGCACGCCCAGCACCCGCGCCAGCTCGGCCCGGTCGGCCACGCCGGGCGGCAGCGCGGCCGGCATGTCGGTGATCGCGCTATAGGCGCAGCGCTCCAGCGCCAGGCCGCGCGCCGCAATGTCGGCGGCCTCCAGCCCCACCACGGCGATGCTTGCGCTGGGCGTGGCGAGCAAGGCGCGCGTGGCCTCGAAGCCCGCGCCCAGCGCCAGGCTGGTCGGGCGGCCCTGCGCGTCGAGCTCGGCGGCCAGCATCTGGGCAGCAGTGTCGCGCGCGGCCCCGCCAGCCACCGCAATCACCGGGATCGGCCCAAGCTGCTCCCACGGCACCTCCAGCGCGGCGGGCGGGCGCGCGAATGGCGGCGCGCCAATGCCAATCTCGTCGTCGCCGAAGCTCGTGCCCGGGCGGGGCTTGGCGAACTGTGCCGGGTCGAATGACCAGCCGCGCGCGCCATAGCCAAGCTGCACCAGCCCGTCGGCGCGCAGAAAGTTCGGAATGCCGCGTGAGGACGCCTCGGCGGTGAGCTGAAGCGCGGGCAGCGGCAGCGCCTCGGCGCGGCGGCGTTTCTGCAACTCCCACAGCGGACCTTCCGAATCCCACTCCTCGTCGTTGGCTTCCTGGCGGTTCAGCCCCTCGACCACATACTCGGCCAGCGCGACGCCAATCGCGGGCGTGGGCGTGGTGAAGGTCGCGTCGATCACAACGCCCGCCGCATCCTCGCGCGTATCGAGGTCGAGGTAGCCCAGCACCATGCCCACGCTTTGCGCGCCATCTTTCAGCGCGTCGCGCAGGCGGCGGGTGCGGTTCTTGTCGGATCGCATGCGCATGAACACGCCCGTCTGCGGCATATACAGGTTCGGCCCTTCCAGGCCACGTACATCAATCAATTCGCTTGGCATACCAGTTTCTTTCCGCTTTCTACCAGGATACACAGCTCGACGGTTTCATAAGGTGAGTTTAGATCCAATACTGTACACATAAGAACACCTGGGACGTTTACCACAAAGGCACGAAGGAACGAAGGGCTTTAGGCTGCTATAAAATCTTGGTGCCTTGGTGTCTTGGTGGTTATCTGAACGATATTGGAGCTTGGATAGATGCCGAGCGCGACAGGCATGGTACGAGCCGCGCGGGGCGCTGTCAAATCCATGTTCACGCGCATTGCACGCGCCTTTCACAGCTTCTTCACAGCTTGGGCGTACTATACCTGTGTCGGCAGCAAATGCGCCGAGCGAAGCAGAACAAACCGCAGTGGGGTACGCGCCACCGGCGGCGACGAAGGAGATCGTTCGATGAACCGCAAACTCGCAATTGGCCTGGGTGGCGGCGCGCTGGCGCTGGCCCTGGTGGGCGGCGCCGTGTATGCCGGCCCCTCGATTCATACCGATGCCGCGCCCGCAATTGCGCAGGCCACCGCCGCGCCGAACGCGCCGGCCGCGCCGGCCGGGCAGAAAGCGCGCCGCGCCAAAGCGGCAGGTCTGGCCGGCAGCCTGATCAAGGCCACCGCCGACGCGACCAAGACCACCAAGAAAGATGTGCTGACGGCGCTGCAAGGCGGCCAGAGCCTGGAGCAGTACGCGCAAAGCAAGGGCGCGACCTCGGCGGCGATCATTAGCGCGGCGCGCACGGCCGTGAGCGACCGGCTGAAGACGGCGGTGACGAATGGCAAGCTCACGCAAGAGCGCGCCGACGCGCTGCTGGCCCAGTTCGATAGCACCGCGCCGCAGATGATGACGAACACCAGCCTGGGCAGCCAGATCAAGCGTGGCGGCGCAAAGGGCAAGCTTGGCCGCGCCGCGCTGATTAATGCCACCGCCGACGTCACCGGCACCACGCCGGAAGATGTGCGCACCGCGCTCCAGGGCGGCCAGAGCCTGGCGCAATATGCCCAGGCCCACGGCAAAACCGCTGACGACATCATCGCCAAGCTGAAGGAGCAGGGCGAAACCCGCCTGGCCAACATGCTCGACAAGGCGCGCGAGCTGCTCGACAAGCCTGGCCTGGGCCACAACGCCGCGCCAACCGCAACGCCGCAGCAGTAACGCGTCACAATCAGGAGAAGCCGGGGTGGCATTGCCATCCCGGTTTTCTTATGCGCCGAAAGGAACGCTTCTTGCTGCCAGAATAGACCATTAGCGAAAGAGGTGAAATCATGGCAAAGAACCTGACCGCACACTCGACGATTCATATCGACGCGCCGCGCGCCGAGGTCTGGAAGGCACTGGTGACGCCCGAGGCGATTGCGGAGTACATGTTCGGCACACAGGCCGTTTCGAAGTGGCAGGAAGGCAGCCCGATCGTCTGGAAAGGCGAGTGGAAGGGCAAGCCCTACGAGGACAAAGGCACGATCCTTCAGATCAAGCCCGAGCAAACGCTGCAATACAGCCACTTCAGCCCGCTCTCGGGCGCGGAAGACAAGCCCGAAAACTACCACACCGTCACGATCAGTCTTTCTGGGAAACAGGGCGGCACCGATGTCGAGCTGACGCAGGACAAGAACGACTCCGAGCAGGCCAAAACTGAAGCCGAGTCCAACTGGTCCACCATGCTGAAGGGCATGAAAAAGTACATCGAGCAGAGCAAATAACGGGTTTGCAAGTTACAGGTTTGCAGGTTTGCAGCTTGCAAGGCGGGGCGTATTGCATACTACGTCCCGCCCACAGGTGGTATAGTATGCGCTACCACCGCACTGCGGCCCACCCGCCGCACCAACCGTCAGGAGCACGCGCATGATCGAGCAACGACCATTTGGCCGCACCGGCCATATGAGCACCTGCACACTTTTTGGGGCGGCCGCGCTCGGCAGCGTCACACAGGCCGAGGCCGACCACACCATGGAATTGCTGCTCGCCGCCGGTGTCAACCACATCGACACCGCCAACAGCTATGGCAACTCCGAGGAGCGCCTGGGGCCGTGGACGGGCCGCTACCGCGACCGCTTCTTTCTCGCCACCAAAACCGAAGAGCGCACCTACGCCAGGGCCAAAGAGCACCTGCACCGCTCGCTTGACCTGCTGCGCACCGACCACCTCGACCTCTGGCAGATGCACTGCCTGGTGCAGCCCGACCAGTGGGAGCAGGCCATGGGGCCGGGCGGCGTGCTGGAGGCGTTTATCGAGGCGAAGGAGCAGGGGCTGACGCGCTATATCGGCGTGACCGGGCACTACACTGTGGCGGGCTGGATGCACAAGCGCAGCCTTGATCACTATGACTTCGACTCGGTGCTGCTGCCCTACAACTACGCCATGATGCAGAACCCGACCTACCGCCGCGACTTCGAGGAGCTGCTGGAGATCGCGACGGCGCGCAACATCGCCGTGCAGACGATCAAATCCTGCACGCGCGGGCCGTGGACGGGCGAGGAGCGCACCGCTGCCACCTGGTACGAGCCATTTACCGAGCAGGAAGATATCGACGCCGCCGTGCACTGGGTGCTGCGCCGGCCCGGCATCTTCCTCAACACGCCCGGCGACATCCACCTGCTGCCGAAAGTGCTCGACGCGGCCAGCCGCTTCGTGCCCGGCCCGCAGAGCGAACTCGACCCCGTGATGGAAGCCTTGTCGCCCGAGCCGCTGTTTACATAAGCGCTGGGGAACGGCAACCACGAAGGCACGAAGACACGAAGTTTCAAGGTTGACGAGTACAGCTGCGCACTTTGCGCGTGGCTACCTGTAGCCAAGCACAAAAAGTGTAGTCCGCAGAGCGCATAGAAATCACGTGGTATCAATCAAATCTCCGTGTTCTCCGTGCGCTCTGTGGCAAATAAATCCGCTGCCCCTTCCCTCTTCAGCAACCACACCGACTCCCAATCGCTCCACGCCAGACACTCCAAGCCGCCGCCGCGCGCCGTAGGATGGGCGCGTGATCTGCGGCGCATGTCACAGTCTGTTCATTCCGCAAACTACTACTGGCCCGCAAGCGTTCTGATCTGTAGCGGAGTGGTTTGTTGTGATGGAAAAGGAGCGTGATCCTATGCCCCAACGCCTGATCGTTGTGTTCTGCGCCCTGCTATTTGTGGCGCTGGCCGCCTTGCCCGGGGTGCCAGCCGCACGCGCAGCCATTGCCGCCCCAGTGCTCAAGTGGCAGCGCGGCGGCTGCTTCAGCAATTACTGCCAGACCGGCTGGTACTCTTCGCCCGCCGTGGCCGACCTGAATGGCGACGGCAAGGCCGAGGTCATCTGGGGTTCCTACGACGTAGTTGCGCTCAACGGCGCGGATGGCAGCCTGCGCTGGCGCGGCGCGAACGGCAGCCGCGTCTGGCCGGGCGTGGCCGTGGCCGACCTGACCGGCAACGGGTCGCTTGAAGTGATTGTGGGGCGCGGCAGCGACCAGTTGAGCGTCTACTCCCAAGATGGCGCGCTGCTGTGGACACGCAACCCCTTCGGCAATGGCGAAGTGCGCACCCTCGCCGTCGACGACCTTGAGCACGACGGCACGCTTGAGATCGTCGTTGGGCGCGCGAGCGGCGGCGAAACCAAGCAGCTCAGCGTCTACGAGCCGGATGGCAGCGTGCGCAGCGGCTGGCCCGCCCGCCGGGATGGCGAGGCCGGCTATGGCTGGGGCATGTATAACGAAAACGTCGCCATCGCCGACATGAACAACGACGGCTTCAAAGAAATCTTCGGACCAACCGACACGCACTACATCACCGCGCTCGACCGTAACGGCAACCAGCTTGCCGCCAACCCAGTCTATGGCGCGGGCAAGGTCTGGAGCCAGGTAGGAGTGCATGTCGATCAGGCCGCCGACCTGCGCGGCTACGCCGAGTGCGGCACCGAGCACCGCCCCAACTTCGCCAACAGCGCGCCGGTGATTGCCGATGTCGATGGCAACGGCACGCCCGAGCTTGTCGTCGTTGGCGATGTGTACAACTGCGGCATCGGCGACCCCGACGGCGACCTGTACCACCTGCCGTGGATTCTCAAGCTCGACCGCACGCGCTGGAAGAATGCCAGCTACGACTGGACGGTCATTCCGCAGGCCGAGCCGGGGAGCGGCCCGCTCTCGCAGGATTACGGTGTTATTCAGAATAGCGTCACCAGCGCAGCCGTGGCCGACCTCGACGGCGACGGCAAGATGGAGATTCTCTACCCTTCCTACGATGGCCGCCTGCACGCCTACTGGCTCGACAAAACCGAGCACGGCAGCTGGCCCTACAAGGTGCCGGGCAGCGGCATTCGTTTCGCCTCCGAGCCAGCGGTTGTCGACCTCGACGGCGACGGCAAGGCCGAGGTGATCTTCACCTCCTGGCCGGAAAACGGCGGCGGGCGCGTCGGCCAGCTCCACATTCTCGACTACCTGGGCAACCCACTTCAGGCGATCAATCTGCCCGCGCCTTTCGGCGACGATTGGAATGGCGGCTTGGCCGCGCCAACCGTGGCGAATATCGACGCCGACGCCGACATGGAGGTGGTGGTGGGTACGACCGGCAGCGGCGTGGTCGCCTACGACCTGCCGGGCAGCGCGGGCGCGCAGTGCCGCTGGTGCACCGGGCGCGGCAGCAGCCGCCGCACTGGCGTCGCTGCCGTTGGCGATAGCTTCTCGCTGGCGACGAGTACCACTGCGCAGATGGTTGCGCGCGGCGGCAGCGCCACCTATCGGCTCACGCTGGCGAAAGAAGGCAACTTCGGCAGCGCGGTCTCGCTCAGCGCAGGCGCGGTGGCCGGACTGACGATCCAGCTCACCCCGGGCAGCCTCACGCCGCCCGGCACCGTCACGCTGAAACTCACCGACACCAGCCCGCCCGGCCCGGCACTACCCGGCACCTGGCGCACCGTCACCGTCACCGCGACGGGCGGCGGCAAAACGCGCACGCTCACCGTGAAGCTGCTGGTTGGCGGCGCAAGCGTGAACCTGCCGATGGCGCGGCGGTGAGGGCGACGAATGACGAAAGACAAATGACGAATGGGACAATGAACCGCAAAGAACGCAAAGGCCGCAAAGGTTTTTTTTGGGAATAAACGAGCCACGAACGACAATAGCAAATATTTAGCGTCCTGAGTAGGCCAAAGGCCGTATCGAAGGGCGCGTGCTAGAAACGACGAACGGGTGATTTACCACGGAGGCACGGAGGCACGGAGGTTCTCGGGTTGCAGGTTGGCAAGTTGGCAGGTTGCAGAGCCGGGGCGTATCGCATACGCCTGTGTGCAGGTTGGCAGGTTGCCTGCCCACTGCCACCTGGCTCCTTCGTTCTTCGTCGCTACTCCGGCACTCGTCCCGCGAAGGCGTTTTCCAGCAGTGCGGCCATGCCCGCCGCATCGACCGGGCGCGGGTTGTCGGCGGGCATGTGCGCCAGCACATCAGGCAGGATCTCGGCAAGCTGCGATTCGCGCATGCCCAGCGCCCGCAGGCTGCCCGGCGCGCCAATCGTGTCAGCCAGGGCGCGGATGGCGCGGGTGGCGCTTTGGTCGGCCGGCGCGCCGAGCGCCGCCGCGATGCGCGCCATCACGGCGGGCAGCGCGGGCGCGTTGAAGGCGACAGCGTGTGGCAAAACGACGGTGTGCAGCTCGGCGTGGGGCAGGTTGAACGCGCCGCCGAGCACATGGCAAATTTTGTGGTGGATGCCGGTGCCGGTGACGGCCAGCGCCGCGCCAGCCAGGTACGCGCCATACAGCACGTCGCTGCGGGCGGCGAGGTTGGCCGGCTGCGCAACCACGGTGGGCAGGCTGCGCGCCAATGCGCGAATGCCTTCCTCAGCGGCGAGCGCGCTAATTGGGTTTGCGCCCGGCGCGTAGAACGCCTCGACGCAATGCGCCAGCGCGTTGATCGCGCTCGGCCCGCTGATCGCGGGCGGTAAACTCAGCGTCAGCTCGGGGTCGTAGACCACCAGCCGAGGCAACACATCCAGCGAGCGCCCGGTCTGCTTGCGCTGGCCGCTGGTCAGCCCGTAGATTGGCGTCATCTCCGAGCCAGCGTAGGTGGTGGGAACCGCGACAATCGGCAGGCGCTGGGTGAGCGCGACCGCCTTGGCCGTGCCAATCGTCGAGCCGCCGCCGATTGCCAGCAAGCCGTCGGCATCGAGATCGCGGGCGGCGGCACGGGCGGCCTCAGCAATCTCAAGCGGCACATGCGGGCGCACATCGGTGAACTCGCCGGCCACGCGCTCGCCCAAGGCCGCCGCCAGGGCGCGGGCGTTTGGCAGCTCGCGCGGCGTGGCAACCAGCAGCACACGCTCCAGCCCGAGCGCCGCCACCTCCGCGCCAAGCCGCGCCCGGCTGTTGCCCGCGCCAAAGATCACGCGCCCCGGCAGCGCCTCGTAGCGAAATGTCTGCACCATGTTCCTGCGCCTTTCGCGATATTGGCCGTGTTCGTGTTGATTGCACGCAGGATTATGGGCCACAAGCGCGGCTTGCGCAAGCGCGAGCAAAAGAACAAGCCACAGAGGGCACAGAGCGCACGGAGAAAGGGTAAACCAAACTCAGTGTTCTCTGTGTTCTCTGTGGCCCGATACCGCTGCCCATTGCCACGGAAATACAATCTGCGTAATCTGTGGATACTGTCGCCCTGCGCAAAATTAAGCAACCTTCATGGCTTTCACTTGTGCTCATTCTGCATTAATATGCGGGCTGAGTACAATCGTAAATCTAAAATCTAAAATCGTAAATCATTAGCGCTCTGCAAAGCCATCGCCGGCCTGAATGAGCTCAAGCCGGTTGCCGAACGGGTCGGCGGCGTAGAAGCGCCGCACGTCGGGCAGGGTTGTGTCGGGCACGATTGCCACGCCCGCCGCCGCCAGCTCGGCACGCGCCGCCTCGAGGTCGCGCACCAGCAGGGCCGGGTGGGCCTTGCGCTGCGGCGCGAAATTTTCTTCCACGCCTAAGTGCAGCTGCGAGCCAGGCACGGCGAACCAGCAGCCGCCGCGCGCCTGGAGCGGGCCGGGCTTGGCCAGCTCGGGCAGGCCCAGCAGCCCGCCGTAAAAGGCACGCGCTTCGGCTTCGCGGCCGGCTGGCATTGCGAGCTGGATGTGGTCGATTCCGGCAATGTCCATGCTATGCTCCTCCCTTTCTTTTTCCAATAACCATACGCCACAGCGCGTGCCGCAGCCTCGTCCAAATGGCCGAGCCGCGATAGAATGTGCCTCGCGCAGCTATTGGCTCTGCATATGGCGGCGCGCTGCGGTATAATCGCGGCAGGAGCTGAGAGCAGGAGGATGCATGACAAACCTGGACGCGGCGCTGGCCGCGCTCGCCGCCACGCGCGCCGAATTGCTCGCGCTGGTGGGCGGGCTGGACGAGGCCGCGCTCGACCGCAAAGGCACGCTGGGCGAATGGTCGGTGAAAAATGTGCTGGCGCACCTGGCCGCCTGGGAAGAATGGGTGGCTGGCGTGCTGCCCGAGCGCATGGCCACTGGCGCGACGCCCGCCGACTTTCGCGAGCGCGCCGCGAACGAAGACCGCTTCAACGCGCTGGAAGTGGCCGAGCGCGAAGAGCTGACGCCCGACGAGCAGATCATGGAGCTGGAGCGCATTCGCGCCGAGCTGCTGCGCTACCTGGGCACGCTGCCAGCGGATGAACTGGCGCGGCGCGCACCCTGGCCCGAGTGGGCCGGCACCCTGCCCGAGTATCTGCTCGTCGCACTGGGCGAACACGAGCGCGAGCATATCGATGCTCTCCGTGCCGCATTGTAATCGCTAAATACAAGAAACGGGAGCCGTACCTCATGACGAACCAGCCCGAATTCGACCGCTATATCACGCTGGAAGGCAGCTACAACATTCGCGACGTTGGCGGCTACATCACGCAAGACGGCCGGCGCGTGCGCTGGCGGCGCGTGCTGCGGTCCGACAGCCTGCACGCGCTGACGCTCAGCAGCCAGCAGGTGCTGCGCGACCACGGCCTGCGCACGATCATCGACCTGCGGCGGCCTTCCGAGGCGGCACGCAAGCCCAATGTCTTTGCCACGGTCGCGGGCATGGATTATCGCAATATGCCCTTGTTCGACGATTACGCCGCCGACACGGTTGACGCGCCCGCCGAGACGCTTCAGGAGCTGTATGTGCGCTATGTCGATATGTGCCAGGAGCAGTTTGGCGCCATCCTGAACACCGTCGCGGCCACGGCCGACGCGCCGCTGCTGGTACACTGCGCCGTCGGCAAGGATCGCACCGGCCTGGTGATCGCGCTCACACTGGCGGCGCTGGGCGTCGCGCCCGAAACGATTGCGCAGGATTATGCCCTGAGCTATGCGCGCCTGGAGCCGCTATTCGACCGCGAGCGCACCGAAATCAACCCCGAGCGGCTGGCCCGCTTCGAGCGCATGATCCAGTCGCCACGCGAGGCGATGGAGCATGTGCTGGCACATATCGACGCGCGCTACGGTGGGATTGATGCCTACATCGCCTCGCTGGGCCTGGGCGGGCCGCAGATCGAGCGCTTGCGCAGCGAACTGCTGGAAGAATAGCGCCTTGAGGTTGCGAAA
The DNA here is from genome assembly GCF_057073505.1 of Kouleothrix sp. 19917. Classification (NCBI taxonomy): domain Bacteria; kingdom Bacillati; phylum Chloroflexota; class Chloroflexia; order Chloroflexales; family Roseiflexaceae; genus Kouleothrix; species Kouleothrix sp. 19917. The sequence goes on along the minus strand of NZ_CP097099.1, from coordinate 3,608,355 downwards.
GGAAGAGTGAATGAGCGAAGAAGACGTCGTTCTGCTCAACTCGGAAGCGCCGGTGACGGTTGACACGCTGGCCGCCGATTTGCGCGCGCTGGGCGTGCAGGCGGGCATGACGCTGCTGGTGCATTCGTCGCTGAGCCGCATGGGCTGGGTGTGTGGCGGGCCGGTCGCGGTGATCCTGGCGCTGGAAGCGGTGCTCGGCCCGGAAGGCACGCTGGTGATGCCAACCCACAGCGCGGCGCTTTCCGACCCCGAGATGTGGCAGAACCCGCCCGTGCCCGCAAGCTGGTGGGAAACCATTCGCGCAACCATGCCGGCTTACGAGCCCGACATCACGCCCACACGTGGCATGGGCGCAATCCCCGAAACCTTCCGCAAGCAGGCCGGCGTGCTGCGCAGCGCCCACCCCAGCGACTCGTTTGCGGCCTGGGGCCGCCACGCCAGCGAGGTCACTGCTGGCCATGCGCTCGCCAACGGTCTGGGCGAAACCTCGCCGCTGGCGCGCGTTTACGACCTGGGCGGCTGGGTGCTGCTGCTGGGCGTCGGTCACGGCAACAACACCTCCATTCACCTGGCCGAGTATCGTGCCAACTTCGCCGCCAAGCTGCCCGAAACCCGCCACGCGCCCGTGCTGATCGACGGGCAGCGCGTGTGGGCCGCCTACGACGATATTGTGATCGACACCGACGATTTTGTAGATATGGGCGAGTGCTTCGACGAAGACACGGGGCTAGTGCAGTTTGGGAAGATCGGTGCCGCTGACGCCTTGCTCATGCCCCAGCGCGACCTGGTGGACTATGCGGCCGAGTGGTTCGAGCTGAACCGCTAACAGTACGGGAATCGAGAATTACGGAACCAAGAACCACGGAACCACAGAACCCGCTAACATGTAACCGCATAGGGGTTTAGGGTCTGGGGTTTTGGGATTAGGCTTGCAACATGTTAACCTGCTAACCTGCAACATTCTAACCTGCAACCTGCAACGTGCAACCTGCAACATTCCAACCCGCAACTCTCCGTGCTCTCTGTGGCCCAACCTGATCGTTCATTGCGATAGAAGGTGCCGCCTTCTGTCGCCTGAATTGAATATTCCGCTTTCCCTTCGTGCCTTCGTGTCTTCGTGGTAAAAAGTGGCACTGCCACCAAACCTTCACCGCGAGTTGCCGCCTCTTCCCGCAGCCGCCGCGCCGATGCGCTACACTCAGCATGGGCGGCATGCGCTGCCCAGAAAGGGGTGGCCCATGGAAACACAGCCAATCTCGCAGCTATTCGATCTGCATGGCAAGAGCGCGATCGTGACGGGCGGGGCGAAGGGCATTGGGCTGGGCATTGTCGAGCGGCTGAGCGAGGCCGGCGCGTCGGTGCTGATTGCCGACGTGGATGCCACAGCCGCCGAAACAGAAGCCGCGCGCCTGCGCGACCTTCGCCGCGCCGTGGCGAGCTGCCCGACCGACATGCGCGCGCCCGCGTCGATCCGCGCCATGGTGCAGCGCGCCGTCGAGCTGTTTGGCCGGCTCGACATTCTGGTGAACAACGCTGGCATTTTTCCCATGGTGCCCGCGCTGGACGTGAGCGACGACCTGTGGGATCGCGTGGTCGAAATCAACCTGCGCGGCGCGTTTGTGGCGGCGCAGGCGGCAGCTCGCGCCATGATTGGTGGCGGGCAGGGCGGCACGATCATCAATATCGCCTCAATCGACGCCTTCCACCCAACCGGCAACCTGGTGCACTACGACGCCTCGAAGGGTGGTGTGGTGATGATGACGCGCTCGCTGGCACTTGAGCTGGGGCCGCGTGGCATCACCGTCAACGCAATTGCGCCGGGCGGCATCCGCACCCCCGGCGCGGCCGCGCTTTCGGCGGGCGCAAACCTCAGCGCCGAGCAGATGGCCGCACAGGCGCGTGCATTTGCGGCGCGCATCCCGCTTGGCCGCCAGGGCGAGCCCGACGACATTGCCAAAGTCGCGCTGTTCCTGGCCAGCGATGCTGCCGCCTACATCACCGGCACCACGCTTGTGGTCGATGGCGGCTACCTGCTTGCGTAGCATTTAGTGCGCTTTCAGCGCAGGGCTTAGGGTATGGGGAATAGGGTTTGGCGATTGCAATGCCGAAATTCGCATCGCTTGCTTGATATTGCACCAACGAACAATAGCGCAGCTACGCACTACGCACCACGCACTCATTCTCTAGTGCGTGGTGCGTAGTGCGTATTCTTGCCCTGCGGCTACTCCTCTTCTTCCCGCCCGTCCAGTGCCGCGTAGAAGTCGCACAGGTCGCGCAGCGGGCAGGTGGCGCAGGCCGGGCGCTGGGCGTGGCACACCCGCCGGCCATGGCGAATCATGCCGACGTGGAAGGTATACACCTGCTCGGGCTCCAGCGCGGCCTCAAGCTGGTCGTGGGCGCGCTCGGCGCTGACGCGCGGCCCGATCAGGCCCAGCCGCCGCGACACCCGGTGCACGTGCGTGTCGACGGGCAGCGCCGGCCGGCCAAGCGAAAACAGCAGCACGCACGCCGCCGTCTTCGGCCCAACCCCATCGAGCGAAACAAGCCACTGCTTGGCTTCGCCCAGCGGCATCTCGGCCAGGAAATCGAGCCGCAGCTCGCCGCGCCGCCGCAATATTTCGCGCAGCGTCTGCTTGATGCGCGGCGCTTTCATGCGCCCCAGCCCGGCCGGCTTGATCGCCTCGTAGATCTCATCCTCCGACGCGTCGAGCACTTCTTCCCAGCTTGGGTACATGGCGCGCAGCCGCTCGTAGGCGCGCCCGCTGTTGATGTCGGTGGTACTTTGCGAAAGAATCGTGCCGATCAGCTCGCCCAGCGGCTCGTCGCCGGGTGATGGGCGCAGCGGGCCGTACACCGCGTCCAGCCGTTTGTAGACCTGCTGCACGCGTACGCGCGACACCGCTGGCGCGGCCTGCTCGTTGGGCTTCATTCGTCCTCGTTTCCAGCCTTGTCAGAAATCCAGTTTCGTGCTACGGTATGGCATCCCGCACGCTTCTGAGGAGATCGCATGAGCGACAGCGCAAGCAGCAAGCTGGAGCTGGGCCTTGAGCGCCTGGCAAAAGCCGGCACCGACGCTGATCTGCTGGGTTTAGCCCTGCAAAGCCTGCATGGCGCGCTCGAAGACGCGTTTCGCGCCCAGCTTGCCGCCGATTCGCACGTGCCCGCCGCGCAGCGCGCCGACTTTACCGATCCCAAAAAGGTGCAGTGGAAAGACCTGCTTGACGCAATGGTATTGTACCGCGACCTCGGCGCCGACGACCGCAAGACGATCTGGCGCGTGAATGGCCTGCGCACGCGCGTGGCCCACGGCGAGCGCTCACGAATCAATCGCGCCGAGCTGGAGGCCTACGCCGCGCTGGTGCAGCGCCTGATGGGCTACACGCCCGCTGTTAGTGCGTCGCCCGCCCCCGCGCCGCAGCCCGCCGCGAAAGGGCGCGCCAGGGCCGCCAGCAGCCCGGCCGCCGCCAAGCCACGCCCGTCGCCCAGCGCCGCGCCCGAGATCCCACGCGCCGTGCGCGCCCGCCCTTCTGCGCCAGCGCCGCGCTCGCGCATGAGCTGGCTGTTTATTGCTGGCGCGTGCATGCTTCTGCTGGTGCTGGCGCTCGCGGCACTGATACGCAATTCCCCTGCCACCAGCAGCGCCGCACCAACCGATCAGCTGCCCACGCTGGCAGAAGCTGCTGCCGCCGCCGAGCCAAGCCCCGCGCCAACCGCCCGGCCGCGCAGCGCCACCGTGCGCGCCGACGGCGGGCTGTTCCTGCGCGCCGATCACTCAACCACCGCGCAAATCCTCGCGACCCTGCCCGACGGTGCGCGCGTCGCTATTGCCGACGGCCCGTTCGACGCCGAAAACCGCAGCTGGTGGCAGGTCGAAGACACGAGTGGCAAGCGCGGCTGGTGCGCGGGCGATTTCCTCGTGTTCGAGCAGCCATGAGCGACGCCACGCCGCCAAGTTTGCTTTACCCGCCCGGCCACGACCGCCGCCGCAGTGGCCGCGCCGCACCCAGCGAGGCCGACCTGGGCCTGGGCGCAATCATTCGCGCGCTCGACTACGATGGCCGCAACAGCCGTTTTGTCGCCAGCGTGCTGGCCGAACTGCCCACCGACGCGGCGCTGATCGCCTACCGCCAGGATGTGCTCGACGACTTCATTCGCCAGCCCGCGCTGGCTGCCAGCTGCGCCGCGCTGCTGCCCCAGCTCGCCGATCTCGCCAACCTCGGCCGCGCCAGCAACTGGAGCGACCCCATTCCGCTTGCGCAGGTTGGCGACCGTCTGGCCGAGCTAGACAGTTACATAACCTGCGTGGATGGTCTGCTGGCAGCGCTCGATGGGGCTGCGTTGCGTTCCGAAGCCCTGCGCGCCCTGCGCGAATTTCTTGCTGCCACCCGTGCCGCCCCCGACTACGCACGCCTCGCCGCCGAACTCCCCGCCTTGCGCGCCCAGCTCAATCAGGCTGGCAGCGTCACGCTGGGCATCAACCTCGACGGGCAGTTGCGCCCCGAGGCCGCCACACTTGTTGCGATCAGCCCGCAGCGTTTTGCGGCGCGCGGCTCGCTGCTGGAGCGCTTGTTTGGCGAACGCGCCGCCGACGCCGTGCGCGGCATCACCGCGCTGTACAAGGCCGAAGACAACCGCCAGCGCCCAGCCGAGCACGAGTTGTTCCGCGACCTCAGCCGCCTGCTGGAGCGTGTCGCCGCGCCAGTTGCCGACGCGCTGGCGAGCTATGCGCGCATCAACGGCGCGCCGCTGGCCGCGCTCGCGCCCGAGTTTGCATTCTTCCTCGGCGCGGCGCGACTGGCTGGCGAGATGCGTGCGGCTGGTCTGGCGCTGTGCCGCCCGGAAATTGTGGGGAGTGAAGAACAGGCCTGCCAGATCGACGGAAGCTATAATCTCGACCTGGCGCTGCGCGTGCGTTCCGCGCCCAACCACGCGCGCGTAATTACCAACCAGGTGAATTTTGGCCCCGGCGCGCTCGTCGCCATTCTCACCGGGCCGAACAGTGGCGGCAAAACCACCTACACCCGCGCCGTCGGTCAGGCCTTTGTGCTGGCGCAGGCGGGCGTGCTGGTGCCCGGCACGCGGGCGCGCATCAGCCCTGCCGACGCGATACACAGCCACTTTGCCGCGCCCGAGCGCAGCGACATCGGCGGCGGGCGGCTGGCCGAAGAATTAGAACGGCTGGCCCGCATATTTCAGCAGGCCAGCCCACACAGTCTTGTTCTGCTCAACGAGCCGCTTGCCAGCACCGATCACGGCGCGGCGCGCGCGCTTGGCCGCGACGTGCTAGCTGGGTTGCAGCTGCTCGGCGCGCGTGCGATCTTCGTCACCCACCTGTACGAGCTGGTCGATGACCTGCTGGGGGGCGATACGCCGGCCGCTGGCGTTGTCAGCCTGGTGGCGCAGGTTGGTGCCCCGCCCGAGGGCAGCGACGCGCCCGAACCAAGCTACCAGATCGTGCCCGGCTTCCCGCAGCCGGCCGGTTACGCCGCCGAGCTGGCGCGCCGCCACGGGCTCAGCCGCGAGCAGTTGCTTGCGACCCTGCGCGAGCGCGGCCTGGCTGGCTAGCGCCGGCCACGGTTCGGCGTGCGCGCGCACCAGCAAAATCAGCAGCCAGAAGCCCAGCGCCAGGTCGGGCCAGAAGTAAAACGTATCGACCAGGCCATGCACCAGCGCTGCAGCCAGCGCTGCCAGCGCGCCATGCACCAGCCGCGCCTCGGGCGAACCGGGCCGGCGGCGCACCAGCGCCCAGCCGTACGTCGCCGCCCGCAGCACAATCAGCGCCATCGCCAGCACGCCCAGCGGGCCGAGGTTCAGCCACAGCTCCAGCACAAAGGTGTGCGGCTGGTGGGCATACTGGTCGAAGCCGTGCACCAGCGACGGGTCGATCAGGCTGCGGCCAAACACCGGGTTGTGGTAGTAGTAAAACTGGTCGAGCCCGACGCCAAACGGGTGCAGACGCAGCAGCTCAAGCGCCTCGCGCCAGAGCATCAGGCGCGCGCTGGCGCTGGCCCCCGCCAGACCGCCGCGCAGGGTCAGCATCAGCGCGGCAACGCCACACAGCAGCGTTCCGCCAAACAGCAGCCCCGGCAGCAGCCAGGCCCCGAAGCGCCGCCGCAGCCAGGGCAGCCCCAGCACCACCGCCGCCGCCGCCGCGCCCAGCCACGCCCCGCGCGAAAACGACACAAGCATGCCACCCAGGCACAGCACCGTAATCGCTGCATACAGCAGCGCCCGGCCCGTGCGCGCGCGCCGCTCGATCACCAGCAGCATCAGCGCCAGCGGCCAGACCCGGCCAAGAAACAGGCCCAGATTATTCGGGTTGGTGTACACCGAGGTCGCGCGTGGCATGCGATTCAGCACATCGCCGCTGAAATCGAGCGAGATCAGCCGCCCAAACAGCTGCGGAGCCAGCAGCGCGCCAGCAAACTCAGCCAGTGCCAGCAGCCCCACCACTGCGCCGCCGGCCACAAATGCCAGCAGCAAGGGGCGCAGCGCCCGCGCCGCCGATTGCCCGGCCGCGACCTGCCGCGCTGCCAGGGCGTGCACAAGCGCCACAAACAGCAGCGGCTCGATAACGAACCAGCGGAACGCCCGCAAAGCATCTTGTTGCGCCACCGACTCCGGCGCGGTATACCAGATTCCAAAAACGCCCGCCGCCAGCAAGATCAGCTCGGGCGCATAGCTGCGCAGAAATTGCCCTGCACTGCGAAGCGGCTGGCTGGCACATTGCCACAGCCTGCCGGGAAGCAGGGTAAAGCCAGCTGCCATTGTACAAAGAAACAGCGCCAGCTCATGCGGCGGCACGGCATGCGGCAGCATTCCCGGCAGCCGCAACTGCATCAGAAACAGCGGAGCCGTGAGCGGCACAAACAACAGTGCCAGATCAATGCGCTGCAGGGCCAGCAGCCCGAACAAGACCACGCCAACCACTTTGAGCGGCGGAATAGTGCTGAAATAGCAAAGTATCAGCCCCAGCGCCAGCCCGAGAATCTGTGCCACAACAAACCATCGTCGGGCGACTGGGCCCGTCGCAAGCTGGCCTGTGGCCGCCGGCCTGCGCGTCAACGAAGTTGCCATACATACTCCTCGCATCCACCAACCTGGCTTGAAATAGCAAGTGCCATACCCGCTGTGGCGCATCGTGGCCACATGTTGTGTGTCAATGTTGTGAATCCCCTGGCACCATCGCCTCAAACCGGACGAGAAGTATCACCTGAATGTGCTATAGCCCTCCCTGGTGCGGTGCGCGCGTTGTGCGCCTAGCCGTGCTGCGCGCTCGCCCTGCGCAGTGGCCGCGCCGGGCGGGCAAACTTTCCTTAGAAAACTCTTAGAAACTGCGCTGCCAAGCCAACAAAATGGGCCGGATGCAGTGGTGCACCCGGCCCAATCAGCGGTGATTGAACGATCTTTAGGCTTCGTCGCCCGGCTCGTCCAGTCCGTCCGTCTCGTCCATTTGCTCCAGCGCGTCCATGAACTGCGCCAGATCTTCGTCGTCCGCACCGTTCTCGGCCACCTCGTCGTCGGCGCCCTCAAGCAGGGCGCGCAGCCGCCGGCGAATCTCTTCGTCGTCGGCCGAGCCGGCTGGCTTGCCACCATCGGCCTGGCCCAGCATCTCCGAGGCGCGGCGCACGTCGGCCGGCAGCTGCCCGCCATCGCCATCGCCCTCGACACGGGGCCGCGCCGCCGCCAGCTCGCCCATCAGGTCCTCGGCGAGCTGCTTGCGCTTCTCGATGCCGGTACCCGCCGGGATGAGCTTGCCGATCACGACATTCTCCTTCAGGCCGCGCAGGTAGTCGACCTTGCCGGTGATCGCCGCCTCGGTCAGCACGCGCGTGGTTTCCTGGAACGACGCCGCCGACAGAAAGCTCTCGGTCGTCAGCGAGGCCTTGGTGATGCCCAGCAGCACGGTCGCCGCCGTTGCCGGCTCGCCGCCCTGGCTCACCACCTCGGCGTTCAGGCGGCCAAACTCCGCCGCGTCGATCAGCTCGCCCGGCAGCAGCCCGCTGTCGCCCGGCTCCTCGATCCGCACGCGCCGCAGCATCTGGCGCACGATGATCTCGATATGCTTGTCGTTGATGTCCACGCCTTGCGAGCGGTACACCTTCTGCGCCTCGTTCACGAGGTAGCGCTGCACTGCTTCCTTGCCCTGCAGCTCCAGCAGCTCCTGCGGGTCGGCCGAGCCCTCGGTGAGCGGCTGGCCCGCCGTCACGCGCGCGCCATTCTCGATGCCGACGGTCATGCGCGAGCTGTGCGGAACCACGACCTCGCGCTCTTCGCGCTCTTCCTGCACCACCACCACTTTGCCGTCGCCGTAGTGCACGCGGCCGGTGAGCCGCGAAACCAGCGGGTCGCCGCCGACGTCAGCGCGATTCGACTCGGCCAGCATCTGGCCTTCCGTCACATCGCCGCCCTCGGCAACCGCCGGCACGAAGTGCTCGGGCATGTCCTGCTCGTCGGTGTACACGTCAGTCGAAACAACGCGAATCTTGCGCATGTCGTCGTCGCGCAGGATTTCGACCACGCCATCGATCTCCGCCAGGATCGACTTGCCCTTGGGCGAGCGCGCCTCGAAGATTTCCTGCACGCGCGGCAGACCCTGCGTGATGTCGTCGGCCGAGGCCACACCACCGGTGTGGAACGTGCGCAGCGTCAGCTGCGTGCCCGGCTCGCCAATCGACTGCGCCGCGATGATACCCACCGCCTCGCCGATGTCGACCAGCTTGCCCGTGGCCAGGTTGCGGCCATAGCACAGCTTGCAGATGCCGTGGTCGGCCTGGCAGGCCAGACCCGAGCGCACAAACACATCGTTGACGCCCGCTTCCTTGAACAGCGCCGAAAGGTGCTCGTCGACCTCCTGGTTGCGGTCGGCCAGAATTTCGCCCGTCTTCGGGTGCGCCACTGGCATCGCCAGGATGCGCCCGATCACGCGATCTTCCAGCTCTTCCAGCATTTCCTTGTCGTCGGCGCGGTGCAGCCACAGGCCGTCCTCGGTGCCGCAGTCGTCGGTCGTGATGATCGCGTCCTGCGCCACGTCCACCAGACGGCGGGTCAGGTAGCCCGCGTCTGCGGTACGCATCGCGGTGTCGGCCAAACCCTTGCGACCGCCGTGCGTCGACACGAAGTATTCGAGCACGGTCAGGCCTTCGCGGAAGTTCGACTTAATTGGCAGCTCGATGATCCGGCCGGTCGGGTCGGACATGAGGCCGCGCATACCGGCCAGCTGCGAAAGCTGGTTGATATTACCGCGCGCCGCCGAGTTCACCATCATCGCCACCGGGCCGTGCGGGTTCAGGTTGTCCTTCACTGCCTCGGATGTTTGCTTGGTCGCGTTCTGCCAGATTTTGACGATTTCCTGGTAGCGCTCTTCCTCGGTGATCAGACCGCGGCGATACTGCTTTTCAACGTCCGCCACCATGCCATCCGAGTCGGTAAGAATGCCCTTCTTCGCCTCTGGCACCTGGATGTCTTCCACGCCGACGGTCATGCCGCCGCGGGTGGCATACTTGAAGCCCAGCGCCTTGATCTTGTCGGCCTGGTCTGCTGTGCGCTCCGAGCCGTAGATACGCGCCATCTCGTCGCGCGACTGCACGTTCGGGTACATTGCCCGCACGCTGTCGAGGTCTTCCTCCGAGAGGTTCGCCAGGTTGGTGTAGTACTTGTAGCAGTCGGCGATGATCTCCTGCAGGCCCTTCTTCGGCACGTTGCGGTTGCGGAACTGCATCGGGCCGAGCAGCGCCGAGTTGAAAATAATGCGCCCGATCGACGTTTCGAGCAGCATGCGCGGCGAGCCATCGGCGGCCGGCGCAAGCTCGCGCACATTCCGGTCGTTCTGGCCCTGCACTTTGCCGGGCATGCGCACCCAGATAGGAGCCTGGATGTCGACCACGCCCTTGTCGTAGGCCAGCATCGCTTCTTCAATCGAAGCGAACTTCTTGCCCGAGCCAAGCGCGCCGTCCTTCACCAGCGACAGGTAGAAGCAGCCCAGCACGATGTCCTGCGAGGGCGTGATGATTGGGTTGCCGTGCGCCGGCGAAAGCAGGTTGTACTTCGAAATCATGCGCATGCGCGCTTCTTCCTGCGCCTTGCGCGACAGCGGCACGTGCACAGCCATCTGGTCGCCGTCGAAGTCGGCGTTGAACGCCGCGCAGACCAGCGGGTGCAGCTGAATGGCCGAACCCTCGATCAGCTTGGCCTCGAACGCCTGGATCGACAGGCGGTGCAGCGACGGCGCGCGGTTCAGCAGCACCAGGTAATCCTGGATGACCTCTTCCAGCACGTCCCACACTTCGGGGCGCACACGCTCGACGATGCGCTTGGCCGACTTAATGTTGTGGGCAAAGCCCTTCTCCACCAGGCGGCGCATCACAAACGGCTTGAACAGCTCCAGCGCCATCTTCTTGGGCAGGCCGCACTGGTGCAGCTTCAGGTTCGGGCCAACCACGATCACCGAGCGCCCCGAGTAGTCGACGCGCTTGCCGAGCAGGTTCTGGCGGAAGCGGCCCTGCTTGCCCTTGAGCATATCGCTCAGGCTCTTCAGGCGGTGCTTGCCCTTGCCCGAAACTGCGCGCCCGCGCCGGCCGTTGTCGATCAGCGCGTCCACGGCTTCCTGCAACATGCGCTTTTCGTTGCGCACGATGATCTCGGGCGCGTTCAGCTCCATCAGGCGCTTCAAGCGGTTGTTGCGATTGATCACGCGGCGATACAGGTCGTTCAGGTCGGATGTCGCGAAGCGCCCGCCGTCGAGCTGCACCATCGGGCGCAGGTCGGGCGGGATGACCGGCAGCATGGTCAGGATCATCCACTCGGGCTTGTTGCCGCTCTTGCGGAAGTTCTCAACCACGCGCAGGCGCTTGGTGGCCTTTTTGCGGCGCTGGCCCTGCGTCGTCTGCACCTCAATCTGCAGGTCTTCACCCAGCTTCTCAAGGTCGACGGTGCGCACAATCAGGTCGCGAATCGCGCCCGCGCCCATGTCGGCCCTGAAGACGCCCGGCGCGACCTCGCGCAGCGCGCGGTACTCGGTCTCGGTCAGGATGCGGCGCATCTTGAGGCCGTCGATCAGCTCCAGCTTCTCTTTTTCCTCGCGCACCAGCGTGTCGAGCTCTCGCTGCAAACGCTCCTGCAGGCGCTCGCGCTCCTGGGTGGCCTCGTATTCCTTGCGCTCGCGCTCGGCGTCGGTCAGCAGCTCTGCGTCCGACATGTCGCGCTGGCGGCGGGCCTCAATGCCGTCAAGCTCCTGGTCAAGCAGCTCTTCCAGCTGGTCGATCACCTTCTCGGTGATGACTTCGCCTTCTTCCACCAGCGTCACGCCGCGGAAGGTAATATCTTCCTCGGTCGCCTCGCCGGCCCTGTCTTCCAGGTCGGCGCGCAACGTCTCGGCATCCGTGGTCAGCGTTTCGCGCTGGGTCTTGTAGTCTTCCTCAATTCGGCGCTGGGTGCTGACCTGCGCGGTTTCCATGCCGCCCAGATCCTGCGTGAGCTGGGAAGAAAGCTCGATACGCTTGCCCTCGGCCTCGCCCTGGATCTTCTCGCGCTTGGCGGCGAAGTCGCCCTGCATCACCTCACGCATGCCGGCGCGCGCCTCTTCATCCACCGTTGTGATGATGTACGACGCGAAGTACAGCACGCGCTCCAGGTTGCGCGGCGAAATATCGAGCAGCAGGCCCAGGCGGCTCGGCGTGCCCTTCACAAACCAGATGTGCGACACCGGCGAGGCCAGCGCAATGTGGCCCATGCGGTCGCGGCGCACTTTCGCGCGCGTAACTTCAACGCCACACTTGTCGCAGATCACGCCCTTGTAGCGCACACGCTTGTACTTGCCGCAGTAGCACTCCCAGTCCTTCTGCGGGCCGAAAATGCGCTCGCAGAACAGGCCGTCGCGCTCGGGCTTGAGGGTACGGTAGTTAATAGTTTCCGGCTTGGTCACCTCGCCGTGCGACCAGCCGAGAATATCTTCAGGCGACGCCAGGCTGATCCGGATCGCATTGAAGTCGTTGATCTCGAGCATTCTTCTCTCCAGTTTTGAGTTTTGAATGCTGAGTGTTGAGTTGACCGAAGCGCAACCCAACACTCAACACGCAAAACTGTGCACTCAAAACTTAAAACTCGCCCCGCTCCATACCCGACAGGTTGATGCCGTCGAGCGCCGCCATATCGCTATCGACGTCGTCGTTCAGCTCCACGGGCTTCTCATCGGCAGACAGCACCTCGACCGAGAGGCCGAGCGACTGAAGCTCTTTGATCAGCACCTTGAACGACTCGGGCACGCCGGCCTCCTGGATCGGGTCGCCCTTCACAATCGCTTCGTAGGTCTTCACGCGGCCGACAACATCGTCGGACTTCACGGTCAGCATTTCCTGAAGAATATATGCCGCGCCATAGGCTTCCAGCGCCCACACTTCCATTTCGCCAAAGCGCTGGCCACCGAACTGCGCCTTGCCACCGAGCGGCTGCTGCGTCACAAGGCTGTATGGGCCAGTCGACCGGGCGTGGATCTTGTCCTCGACCAGGTGGGCGAGCTTGAGCATGTAGATGTAGCCCACCGTGACCGGGTGATCGAAGGCCATGCCGGTGCGCCCGTCGTACAGCGTGATTTTGCCGTCGCTGGGCAGGCCCGACTGCGTGAGCATGTCGTGGATCTGGTTCTCGTGCGCGCCGTCGAACACGGGCGTGGCCACGCGGAAGCCGAGTTTGGCCGCCGCCCAGCCCAGGTGCGTTTCAAGGATCTGGCCGATGTTCATACGGCTCGGCACACCGATTGGGTTCAGGATGATATCGACGGGCGTGCCATCCGGCAGGAACGGCATGTCCTCGATTGGCAGCACGCGGCTGACCACACCCTTGTTGCCGTGGCGGCCGGCCATCTTGTCGCCCGCGCTGATCTTGCGCTTCTGGCAGAGCAGCACGCGCACAGTCTGGTTCACGCCCACCGGCAGCTCGACATCGTCTTCACGCGAGAAGACCTTGACGTCGATGACCTTGCCACGCACGCCGTTCGGCACACGCAGCGAGCTGTCCTTCACTTCACGCGCCTTCTCACCGAAGATCGCGCGCAGCAAGCGCTCTTCTGCCGTCAGGTCGGTTTCGCCCTTTGGCGTGATCTTGCCAACCAGAATGTCGTTCGGGTTGACCTCCGCGCCCACATAGATGATGCCGCGGTCGTCCAGGTTGCGCAGGCTGTCCTGCCCGACGTTCGGGATGTCGCGGGTGATTTCTTCCGGCCCGAGCTTGGTGTCGCGCGCCTCGACCTCGTGCTTCTCGATATGGATCGAGGTGAAGATGTCTTCGCGCACCAGCCGCTCGCTCACCAGAATCGCGTCTTCGAAGTTGCCGCCCTCCCACGGAAGGAACGACACCAGCACGTTCTGGCCGAGCGCCAGCTCGCCATTATCGGTCGACGAGCTGTCGGCAATGATCTCGCTCCGGCGCACCCGCTGGCCGCGCAGCACGCTCGGGCGCTGGTTGATGCAGGTGTCCTGGTTCGAGCGCATGAACTTGCGCAAGCGATACTCGCGCTGCTCGCCGTCGTCTTCCAGCACAATAATATGGTCGCCGCTGGCCGAAAGCACAATGCCGTCTTTCTTCGCCACCACCACCTGGCCCGAGTCGCGTGCCGCCAGATACTCCATGCCGGTGCCGACAATCGGCGCATCGGGGCGGAGCAGCGGCACCGCCTGGCGCTGCATGTTCGAACCCATCAGCGCGCGGTTGGCGTCGTCGTGCTCAAGGAAGGGGATGAGCGCGGTTGAAACGCTGACCACCTGCTTGGGCGAAACGTCCATGTAGTCCACGCGGTCGATCGGCTCGCTGACAAACTCGCCATTGCCGAAGCGGCAGGCGATCATGCCTTCCAGGAAGCGGTTGAACTGGTCGAGCGGGGCGTTGGCCTGCGCGACCACGTACTTTTCTTCCTCGTCGGCCGAGAGATAATCGACTTCCTGCGAGACAATCGGGCGAATCTTGATCGACTTGAGCGGCGTGGCAGAAATCTGCTCGGCCAGCGCGCGGTTGATCTCCTGCCCGGCCTCGGCAATCACATCGCTGCTGGCTGGGTCGACAATATCTTCGCGCAGGATCTGGCCGCGCAGCAGGTTCACCGTCATGCGGCGGGCAGTGTCCTTGTCGACGCGGCTCCCGCGTGCGGCGATCAGATCGCCGGTGCGCAGGTCGCGCACGTCGCGCAGCAGCAGGCCCTGGCGCTCCCACTCGGTGGCGTTCAGCACCTCGCGGTAGACTTTGCGGTACGGCGTTTCCAGAAAGCCCATCTCGTTCACGCGCGAGAAGGTCGACATCGTGCCGATAAGACCGATGTTCGGGCCTTCCGGCGTTTCCACCGGGCAGATACGCCCATAGTGCGAGTGGTGCACGTCACGAACTTCGAAGCCGGCGCGGTCGCGGCTCAGGCCGCCCGGGCCAAGCGCCGAAAGACGCCGCTTGTTGGTCAGCTCGGCCAGCGGGTTGGTCTGATCCATGAACTGCGAAAGCTGCGAGCCACCAAAGAACTCGCGCATCGCCGCGACGACCGGCCGGATGTTCACCAGCGCGTTCGGGGTGGCGGTGTCGGGGTCTTGCAGCGACATGCGCTCCTTGACCACGCGCTCCATGCGCAGCAAGCCCACGCGGAACTGCTGCTGGATCAGCTCGCCAACCGTGCGCACGCGGCGGTTGCCCAGGTGGTCGATATCGTCGGCGTTGCCCTTGCCGTTGTTCAGCTCGATCAGGCGCTCGACGATCTTAAAGATATCGTCGGGGCGCAGCACGCGCACCTTCTGATCCGGCGCAGTGGCGCGAACCTCGGGGCGCGGGTCCTTCTCCCACAGGTTCTTGTTCAGCTTGTAGCGGCCAACCTTGGCAAGGTCGTAGCGGCGCGGGCTGAACAGGAGCGACTCGAGCAGGCCGCGGGCATTTTCCAGCGTGGGCGGGTCGCCGGGGCGCAGGCGCTTGTACAGCTCCATCAGCGCTTCTTTAGCGTGCCGCGCCGGGTCTTTGTCCAGCGTAACCTTGACATACTGATGATCGGTTTGATCAACGTGCTGGAACAGCTCGATGATATCTTCATCGCGGCCGCGCTGGTCAAGCTCGTTATCGGGCGTCCACTGGCCCTCGCCATTGGGCTGGGCGTTCCAGGCCAGCACCGCGCGCAGCAGGATCGTCACTGGGATCTTGCGCTTGCGGTCGACCTTAACAGAAACAACGTCGCGCTTATTGGTTTCGAACTCCAGCCATGCGCCGCGGTTCGGGATGAGCTTGGCCGAATGGAGACCGCGCCCGCTGGTTGGGTCTTTATCTTCCTTGAAATACACACCGGGCGAGCGAATGAGCTGCGAAACAACCACGCGCTCGGCGCCGTTGATAACGAAGGTGCCGTTTTCCGTCATCAGCGGGAAGTCGCCCAGGAAGATCTCGCTTTCCTTGAGCTCGCCGGTGGCCAAAATGTGCAGCTGGACATTCACGCGCAGCGGCGCGGCATAGGTCATGTCGCGCTCACGGCACTCATATTCATCGTAGCGCGGCTCCCCGAACTGGTAATCGAGGAAACGCAGCTCCATGTTCTTGCCGGTAAAATCGGTAATCGGCGAAATTTCGTCGAATAGTTCGCGCAAACCCTCCTTGCGAAACCACTCAAAGCTACTTGTCTGAGTTTCGATCAAGGTGGGAACCGCGATTGCATCCTGGATACGCGCAAACGAGCGCCGCTCCAGACCGGAGCGATGCAGACCGTCGGCGCCCGAGTCATTGGGCATAATCAGCGGCTGAAGAACCACAGGCTCGACCAGCGGGGGCATGGGCACCTCTCTTGCTCCGCTTCGTGTGGTATACTAGGCCAGCGAACCGGCTTTGCACCCCACACCAAGCTACGAACTCCTTAACATGCCAAAAACACGAACCGTCTCTTCCTTGGCGCTACCCGACGATGGGCAGAACCGCTGGACTGGCGTTCGTGACATCTAGATATCGTGAGAATTGCGCCGGGTGGCGCGTGCGCGACATCGGAACGTTCTTGGTGATGTTCGCAGGCTCCTGTTTTGTCACATCCTTATAGGGGGTGTGTGCATTCGAAAACTGCGAAAAGGAATAATACCACGTCACCTTAAATGTGTCAAGACGTTTGCGCAACGAGTTTTTGCGCCGGGCTTGCCGAAAGATTTCGGGCAGCGCGGCGCGGCGAAGTGCTTGTCGGCCGGCTGGCCGTATGCTATAGTAAAGAACGTTTCCCCACCAGATTTTCGCATATGCGGGCGTAGCTCAATGGATAGAGCAACGGTCTTCTAAACCGTAGGTTGTGGGTTCGAGCCCCGCCGCCCGCGCCACCGTCCTAATGCAGAATCCCCCAAGTGTGTTCACCCCCTTCTCTGCCCCGAACATGCAATTCGGGATGTAATTCTCATTATGTTTAGCAAATATCCGCATTTTAGGCGCTCCGCTGAAGCAGACGATCAAGCGCGTCGGCGTCCTGAGCATGCCCTTTATACAGATGCCCATACTTGTCGGCCGTGACAGTGATCGACTTGTGGCCCATCCGTCGTGAGAGTGTATACAGGTCGACGCCGGCCGCAATATTGAGCGCGGCATAGGTGTGGCGCAGATCATGAAAGCGAATCGGTGATACCTTGAGCTTTGTCAGAAAGCGATTAAGCTGCGAGTTCATGTTGCTCGGGTTGAGTGGTGTGCCGTTCTCGCTCACGAACACAAGCCCTGCCTCGTTCCAGTGAGCACCTATCAGTGCGCGCTCTTCGGCTTGGTTTTTCTTGTGCCACGTCAGCACCTGCACAATGTCGACTGACAGTGGGACGGTGCGGTGTGAACTATATTTTGCACCCTTGCGTCCTTCTTGCTGAAACTGGCCGCGCACATGTAGTTCACGCCGCTTGAAATCGACATCCACCCAGCGCAACCCTCGTAATTCACCTTCACGCAGCCCACAGCGCGTAGCAACGTGGTAGAGCGCGGCATTGCGGTGTGGGCGCCGCTCGTGGGTCGCCTTATCTTCTATCAGCGTGTCAACGAGGTCGAATAGGGCTCCGACCTGTTCAGGCGTCAATGGCTGAATCTCTTCATCATTAGGCTTTGGCAGCTTCACACCTTTGCAGGGATTCTTGGTGATCATATCTTCGTCGATCGCCATATTGAGTGCCATACGTAACAGCGCAAAGGCGTTACGGATGGAATAGGGATCGAGTGTTCGGTCGTGGTAGCGATGGTGCTTCTGGATGACCAGAATGTCGACCCATTCTTCGACCTGGCGTTTCATCACCTGCTGCAGTCGCATACGGCCAATTGGGTGTGGTTCGATTTGCCAGGTAAGCGAAGATCGGTAGCGCGTCGCTGTCGACGTCTCAAGATCACGCTTACGCTCGATACAGGTGCGGACCCAATCGGCAACCTTCGGATTTTTGGCGTTTGGGTCGCGGCCACCCTTGAGATCTTCACTCAATCGGCGCTGAGCAGCGTTGGCTGCCCTTTGGTCTTTCGCCTTCCGGCGTGGGAGCGACTTGCCTGGGTAGCGCATGCGCCACAGTTTGGCATCCTCGCCTTCAAGTGTCGCCCAGTAGACGCCGTTCTTGTCGCGTTGAATGCCTGGCAGCAAACCGTATGGGCTTTTGCGTCCCATTACTTGGCCTCATCATTTCGATGTCGATTTTGATACGTCACAATTGCTTCGTAAGGAACTCGCCTGAGCTTGCCTGTGCCAATGGTTGCGAGCTCGCCGCGTTCAATCAGTCGCTCAACTGTGCGGCGTGAAAAACCAAGCAACCGAGCAGTGTCCTTAATCGTGAATTGGAGCGGCGCGATTTGATCGCTGCCTGCAACGCGCTGAGGCGGAAGCATCCTCAAAACTGATGTTTGCATAGAGTGCAGCCTTGCTGATGAAAGTGGATGGCCAATGCATGTGTTCTTGGTTCATCTCGGTTTTCTTCGCTTTCAGTAAAGGTTTGGTGACGGTTTTATCGCGTTCAGTGTCGGTTTAGTGAAGGTCCTTATACGTGTGCTGGCAACCTGCCAGAAATAGAAATCCC
Organism: Kouleothrix sp. 19917; assembly: GCF_057073505.1. Classification (NCBI taxonomy): domain Bacteria; kingdom Bacillati; phylum Chloroflexota; class Chloroflexia; order Chloroflexales; family Roseiflexaceae; genus Kouleothrix; species Kouleothrix sp. 19917. The sequence continues at coordinate 3,590,341 of NZ_CP097099.1, read as the reverse complement.
CTGGGCATGCGTTAGCGGTCGCACACCCAGGGGTGAGAGATATTCTGCGTTATAACCCTCGTCAGGGCCACATATGTGGAAGCTGCTTTGCTGACTATATACCTGCCGCTAAACAGTGTATATAGCTGATATATTGTATGATTGGCTACTTATGTAAGTATATCATGAAGGTAATTTATTGGCAATACCATTTGGTGTTAGACGGTGTTATTTCGTATGAAGTGTAGTGATAAATACCGAAATCAACCCTCAAATACTTCATTTTCTTCATTGTGTCATACAGGCGCGTGAAGTGAGGATAATACCCGAACTCGTGAATATCACATTCGATGCGCTTTGGATCACACTCGGTGTATGACAGGCGGCCAGCAGTGTGACATACTGGTCGTGCTGCGGCGATAAGCCTTTCAATTGCAACGCCAGCGCGAAAGAGCGCTGGCGTTGTGGTGTTTTATCCATCGAATGCCCCGCGAAATGCTGGTGGAACATCTTCGTCAGGATCGGGCTTGTCAGGGTCGCCTGGCTGGGCTTGCGTGCCAAGTATGGCAACCACTGCGTCGACCTTCGCCTTGTATTCGTCGTACTTGCGCGGGTGATATCCGTCAAGCATTTTGATCACTTTGCTAGGTGAGTTCCGTACCAACAACTGGGCGATTTTTACCAGTTCCTCGGGTGGAACTGGAACCATGGAACTCGGTGGAACTTCGCATTCTGATGCTGGAACTATCGGTGGAACTTGGTTCCCATTTTCGGGCGTAGTGGAACCATCAGTTCCAAGCAAAAGACTTGACAACAAGTCATCGTATTGTGACGGACTGGCCGGCTCACGCGGCGCCAGTTGGTCGTGGGTCAGCCATACATGCGCGTGGCCTCCAAGCGTGCCTGCGAGCGTCGGCACCTGCTGCAGATCAATCGCTTGCTCACCTTCGGGCGTGTCGATGAATGCGCTACGTCGATTGGTGGCGGCATTGCGCGCCGCGCGTACCAGCGCATAGTTATTGCGCGCCGTACCACTGTTCAGTCCGAGGTCAGCCAGGTTCTTGCCCTGTCCGATCAGAATGATCTTGATATTGCGATGCCGCGCACTGTAGCCCATTGTGCGAATGAACTGCGCCATGCGTGGCTCTTTCTTGCCTTCCTCGTTGGTGATCGTGCCGAGCGCTCCCACGAGCGCCAGCACTTCATCGATAATCACCACCAGCGGGCGCGGTGTAAGCGTGCGCATCGCCCGACGGCGGCGATCGTCTTCGGCCTTGACCCGTGCCAGCGCCGTCTTGATGCTGGCATATTCGTCGGTGCCGTGCTCGTCGAGGGTGATAAAGTCGATGCCGCCCCATTTGCGCTCGCCTGGCTTGTTTGGCTGCGGGTCAATCACCACATACTCGCAGCCGCGAAACATTGCCACCACTGCCTGGGCCAGCGTGCTTTTCCCAGCCTTGCTCGGGCCGTAGACGAGCAAATGTGGGCTTTCGTCGAGCGCATCGCGCCATTCATCGGTGGTCAGCACCTGCCGGCGTTGTCGTGTGGCCGGCACGGGCTGCCCGCTGGAAGGAAGGGGCGACTCCGTTGTCGCATGGCCTTCTTCCTCAGTGGCTTCGTGTGGTGGTGGGAGCAGCGTGGCGGCACCAGGCAACAAGCCGCGCACCAAGCGCGTATCTTCGAGCGCAGGCGGCAGCTCAATGGCGTTGAGCAGCGTTTCCGCGACCCAGGCCGAGCGGCGTGCAAAATACTGCCCAATGGTCAGCGCAAAGGCGATTGGACTGCCGCTGATGGCGGTCAGCAGCCCAAACGACAGGTCGATCCCATCAAACGGATGGCCCTTTGCGTGGCGTGTGTTTGAGAGCGCTTGAAGCTGGCCGGTGCGCATCGCTTCCCTCCTATGCCGTGTGCAGCACGGTTCGGCGGCTACTGTTGAGCAATAACGCCAACGTGCAGACCGCAAACACCACTCCAAGCATCTCGAAACCGAACGAGGCAAACAGCAGCCAGCCGATTTTTGCCAGGTAGATCGCTGGAGTTGCCAGCATGCCAAGGCGCTCGAACACACCTGATGCAACATAGCCTTCAACGAAATCGCTGGCGGCCGGCCAGTCCGTGGTCATATCAAATACGACGAAGAAATACACCAGCCACTGCGCCAGCACAATGTTGTACTGCGCAAAGCGTACAGTAAACAACTCGATCAACGTCGGCAGCATCGTCAGGGTGAACACAAGCAAGCCCACATAGCCAGCGAGCTGCCCAGCAAACGTCGGCTGCAGCTTTTGCACAGCAATGTCCGTCCACACATACGTCGGTTTGAGATCGAAGTGCCAGGCCAGCGCTAAGAAGAGAAACGACACCATCCCAAGCGGGATCGCGGTGAGTAGGGCTGGCAGGCCGTGAAGCGTGCGCACGGCGTTGAGGCCGCGTTTCAGGTTTTCACCCAGGTCGATGATATCGAAAAACCAGGTCATCGGATTGCTCTTTCTAGCGCGCTTACTCGTAGTAGAATAAGCGCGCTCTGAAGTTGTGATCAGAGCCAATGCCGGGGCGTGTTACAGCACGCGCCCGGCTTTAAGTATTATCGTCACTCTCTTTCGAGAGAAATTTAATCGGCGGTAGCGGTGGTAGTTGTCGCGCAGAGCCATCATAGATAACTTGTTTCACTTCTGCTTCTGTCAGATGAGTAGATGCCAGAAGTGCCTGCGCAACATCTTCGACTGCCCACCAATATTTATCAATAAGGTTGATCGCACGATGATGAAGCCAATTAAGAAAAGCTTCGGTCTCTTGCCGGTTGCCGGAAATAGCAAGCGCCAAGTCCATAGCGTTTTCCATGTCTTTAGTTCGGCCAATATGGTTATATCTACCTCGGTGCTTTCGTTCAGCGATACCGCCAGCGAAATCGCAAATTATATACTTCTCAATGTGTGCGCGTTTTGTAGGGCTAATCTCACCATAGTCGAGTGCTGTGAAGATGCTCTTGCTAAGCCCTTTGAAGAGTACATGACCAAGTGAGTTCTTACTCTCATTCGGTTTAATGGTGGCATGTCTAAAACGGATATCCTGAAAGTGGGCTGCAATCGCATGACCAGCTTCGTGATGGGCTGTGCACATTAACTCCTTAGTGGGTTTGCTCATACTATTGAACTCCATAACTAAAAGAACCTCTGATGAGGCTAATCACCACCACTACCTGCGAACTGTCTAATCTGCTCGGGACGTTGCTTCAGGAACTGTTTCGAGGCGCAGAAGATCACCGATGTCACACTTGAGGTACTCGCAGAGGCGAGCCAGTGTGTCGGCAGGATATTCCTTGATAGCGTTGTTGGCGATAGCAGTAAGCGTGTATCGACTAAGACCAGTCGCACGTGCAACTTCAGACAGTGCAATGCGCCGATGTTCGTCTTGCGCTTTCCGCGCCAGCAAGACCTGGAAGTTGTTGAGCACAATTTTCACTCCATCATGATGCGTGAATTAGTATTCCTCGTCAATTTTATCACTTTAGCTCATATATTGCAAGTATAACTAACAAAATGATAGTTTATTTATAAGCATTGGTAGTGGAGTCAGCACAGCTCCACCACCAGCGCGCTCGTTAATCGGCAGCGCCGCCTATGGTTTGTGTATTCAACGCTTTGCAGTATCGCAGGTGAAGCCAGGCCATAAGGCAATGCTCGCACATCCGGCAGCGGCGAAATTTCTTGCAAGTACACGCTTCAGGTGTTGCGACGTATGGCCCAAGCCGTTGGTAGTCGAGCTGAAGTGCGCCATCGGGCAGCTGCGAAATGCGCCGACGGTTGCGCCTCATCTTGTAGGCGATTATTGCAAGATCGGCCGCCCACGCTGCGGGCATGGTTTGCTCAGCGCGCTTGATAACGCGAGCGAGCACAGGTGCATCGAAGGTTAGCATGTCGTGCCTCTGTGGTAAATTGTCAATGTGCAGCGGGCGCAACAGAATGCGGTAAAGTGGCAAAATTTGCCATGTAAAACGGCAGAGGCGCGGCAGTTGTCTGCCGCGCCTCTGCCAGCGAGATGCTACACGGTGAATAGGTGCGGCTGCCAGGCGCGAGCGCGCTCGATCAGCTGCTCAATGATGTTGAATGTCAGCAGTGGCGTCATAAGCTGGGTAGGCCGGCGGGTGTAGTAATCGCGCCGCTGGGGCCACAGAGCAACAGCAATGTAGCGCGTATCATCTAAAAACCAGCCCGATTTTCCGATATCGATAAGCGGCGGCTCGCCCTGTTCAAACGTTAGACCGACGCGGTAATCGCGCCAATTTGCATTAATGCCGATCGGGCGGCCCTCGCCAATAATGCCCTCGACGGGTGTGCCGTCGGCCAGCGGCTGAAGGGGAATCAGACGATCGCGGTTCATGATGAACTCCATTGATGGTTTGACGATCGTGGTATACTGTGGCTGATACATGGAAAGGCCCTTTCTGTGTGATGGCTGAGAAGAGCTGCAACCTCTTCTCGGCCTTTTCTTTTGCTGAGAATTAGATTTTCCAGGCTACCCCAATACCATAGGCTTGTGTCCTTTCTGGCGCCTCTGGCGGCAATTGGCCAACTGGGCGCCGATTGTGCAGGCCGGCCGCGTGTAACGTAAGTATACCACGGTATACATAGCTTGCAACACTTTGTTTATCAAAATTCGGTAGAATTCCTTGTATTTATCGAATATTTGTATGTTAATAGTAATAAGCAAGCACGGCATATATGACTAGTCATATATGCCGTGCTTGCTTATTAATTGCCAATTAAACGAATATAATATGCGATTTTCTATTTAATTGTGATATTTATTATATTATCATCCAATAAATTAACGTTCTTTTTTAGTTGGTGGTGGTAATCTTTCGCGTTGATATCTTTTAATTTCAGAGCCAGATATAAGATATACTGGCCCTCTACGCTCTAACACTGTTTCAGCAGTTATGCGCCCACGTCTAATATGTTGCACAATAGTCCGCCACTTCAAGTGAAGAATTTCACCAGCTTCTTTTGTCGTGTATTTGTGCTCGTCGTTTATATTTTCAATATTTAGTGGTGGCTCGCTGCCATCACCAGGTTTGGGTTTGTCCATTCCTATCGCGCTCCTCGTGACATACATGGTCGAATAGAGCGAGTATACCATTGTTTATACGAGGGACGATACTACGTATCACAACTAGATATTTGACGATCTCTTCATGAATCTGCATTACTGTGGACTAAAAATGAAGTGAGCGTAATATGTCTGAAGATGAGATCGAAAATCAATTTGCGCGCATTACCCAACTGAATATTCTGCGGGAAGAATATGCTCGCCTCTGGCGCGCAAACGGCGACCTTAAACGCATTCATGAACTCGAACGACTTTTAGAAGCCCAGCTAACTACTGCCGAACCTATCGTGTTGCCAGACTGGTTTGCAGTTGGCATAGATGGGCCGTTGCGTCCCCCTCGAACACCACGCGAATTGCACACCTGTCAACAATTGATCGATCCTGTTTTGGGCAAACGTGGATGGATGGCGCATCACATTACCCGCGAAGAAACATTCACCCATTGTCGTGACAGGCGGCGATATCGTGTCGATTATGCCCTTCGAATGAAAGTAAGCCCGCGTGGGCAATTCAGACTAGTTGCCTTTATCGAGGCGAAGCACGAGGGACTATCGCCAATGCAGGGATTGGAACAAGTGAAGCATTACGCTACTGGCCGACGTGAGCGAATACCATTTGTATTTTCAACGAATGGGCGATTCTTTATGCAATTCGATCGACGCACAAAGGCGTTGTACGGCCCTTATCCGTTCGATGTTTTCCCAACACCTGCTGATTTATTGCTGTCGATAGCGACGAAAGATTGTATCCACCTCGACCCTAACCCTTTTGATGGTGTTTAGAAATATTTTGCCGTGTATGACACGGCCGCTCGTTTCTTGTTGTGTATGACACACCTATAAATTGCAGCCCCTGCCCCCTGTCATACAGCGACGCTGTTTTGCCCATCTGTATGACAGGCTCGGACGGCCCTTCATGGCATATTTGACAGGGTGGATAAACCGTATTTTACAGCATTAGAAAGGGGAATAGCGTTTGCTGAAATCCCAAAAGCGCCCTAAAATGCATCGTGCGGTTTCTGTCAGCAAGAGGCATTATCGTGAGCAAATGGATGACATACGCCGAGGCAGGGCTCGAATTAGGTGGCGCAGCGCGTCCTTGGTCGCACAAAACCATCCAGAATCTCATTCGTAACGGCTGGTTGACCTCGAACGGCATTAAAACGCGCTCGGCGCGTGTGCTTGCGGCCTCGGTAGAAGCACTGAGTAATCGCTTGCAAGAGAAACCATCACCATGCCTCACAAAGCCAAAGCCACAGGAACCGCCGCCCCCACCCCCACAAAGAAGCGCGGCGAAGGCAGCGTCCACGAGTACCCGAAAGGCTCGGGCCGCTGGCACATCGAAATCCCCAACCCTGACGGTGGTAAGCCTTTACGGCGACGCGCAGCAGGGGCAACTACACGGGAGGAAGCCGACGCCACGCAAGCGAAATCAGCAAGAGATTGAGGCATCAAAACAAGCCAAAGTTACCCTTCGTGAGCCAAGTCCCGTGAAGAAGCCCATTCGCAGAGTGCCGCGCAATAAGGGAATTTCACAATAATTGGGCGCGTGGCATATGCTGCTAGGGAAGGTGAGATGTGAGTCAATGGCTAACGTACAAAGAAGCCGGTATAGAATTGGGTGGCGCATTGCGGCCCTGGTCGATCAAAACTATTCAACGTTTAGTGAAGGCTGAACGTCTGAAATCAAACGGGATGCGCAATAAGTTGGTACGAGTCGAGCGCTCATCTCTCGAAGCGCTTCAAACTGAACTCAGAGAGGGCAAACCACTATGGCGCGACAAACCCACCACCGAAAAATCACCCTTGCCCCAGCCGCTAGTACCTATGGTGAAGGTACGACGTACACCGACAAACAACGACCGGGCCGCTGGCTTGCAAAGTTCCCCCTGGGACACGGACAATCCAAAACTCGTCGTTTCGCTAGTGAACAAGCGGCGGCCTCGTGGCGCGCGGCGAGGTAAGGCACAAAACTCGACCAAGACTGAATAGTCATCACGGCGGCGTCTCGCAGTGGCTGTATCGTTGATCAGACAGTCCAGAAAATTGCTCGAAAAGTGCCTCCCAAAAATTGTGCGAGGCACGTTTACTAACTGAGACCTATTTCGAATCACTGGGAGCGCAATTATAAAGGCGGATTCTCTACCACCTATGATTAGGGAGGTTGGATATGGCCAATAATATTTGCCCATCCTGTGGATTATCAAATATCCCCGAACGTCTTACTTGTAAAAGATGCGGAACGTCAATTCATGGCGGGCCGATGCCTTTTGCTACGAGTGCAAAGCCTCTTGAAACAAGTTTTCCAGATCATTTTGGAGATCCTCAATTTGCCCATCGAAGTGCTGAGGCGGTTTTTCAAGATTACTTAACTACCGCTAAAAGTATTGCAAAACGCACACGAGAAGAGGTCGGAAAACGCCCGCAGCCGTTGGGAATGGCATTAATGATAACCATATTGGTTTGCGGCGCCTTTATGTTTGGAAGTGCTATTATATTCATTAACCCAGTTATTATGGGAATTAGTGCAATAATAGGTTTTATTGTAACTATTATCTATATGTTTCATGCAAATCATGTTATGAATGCACTACGTGCTGAAATCGTCGATACAGTTGATCGAGAGAAACCTGGTTTTAAAGAATTTTATCTCGAATGGAAGCGCGGAAAAGACGCTGAAAGCCGAAAACTTGCTACTGGAGTGCTTCTCGGATTAGTTGGGGCAACTGCTATTGCGATAAATGAAACCCGCGATAAGCGAGAGCGTCGGCAAGTTGAACAAGCAGAAAAAGATTTACAAAAAATTACTGAAGAAATTGAAAAGCTCAAAAAGAAGCTTTGAAAATATGATCAATAGCCTGTCAATGAGGAAGTAACAGCTACTTCTTTGTGATCGAGCGTAACTGAATCTTGGTATTGGCGCGGCGGCCGGCTTCATCCAGTGCTTTGCGGATAGCACGCTGTATCGCTTCTTCAACTTCGCGTGCATTTCCACCTTGCACATTGACCGTCATATTCACGTTTACGACCGTCGGCGCTTGGCCAGTGCTGGCTGGCGCAATCTTCGGCACGCTCGGCAGAATATAGCCATCCTGCTTGGGTACAAAGAACTCAGCGCGCTCCTCGCCCACCACATACCCCTGCCCCTTCGTGACTGGCCCGCCTTTGGCGCGGGGTGCCCAGCCGATCAGCTTCAGGAACTCGGGCGCAAAAATCTTGGCTTTGGCGCCGCGCAATTCCTCGTAGATCGCCGCGCCGCCCGCAATCTTCTTGAAGCTGTTTTCCCAAAACTTGTCGAACGTTTCCTGCTCTTTGTCCAGCGCCGCCTTCTGCGCGTCCTTGCGGTCGTTGTAGTAGTTGTCGAATTGCCGCTTTTCTTTGCGGTACTGGTCGTCGCGCTGCTGATTGGTGATGTCCCAATAGTCCTGGCGCTGCCGGTCTTCCAAATCAAACTGGTGCTGCAGGTTCTCGCGCAACTCATCACGCCGATCCTGCTCGGCCTGGCTGATCTGGTCGGCTTCTTTGTCTTTGGCTTCCTGGTTGTGCTGCAACTGCCGGTCGAGCGCATCCTGCGATTGCTGGTTCTGCGCCTGCATCTGGTCGTTATACAGCGATGCCTGCGCCTGATACCAGAAGTCGGTCGTTTCGCTCTCGGACTCCTGCGCTTTGCTTTGCAGGTCGCGCAGCTGCATCTGGTAGGTCTGCTGGTTGCGCCGCACATTGCCATAGTGCCGCTGGCGGGCCGCATTGTCCTGCGCCGCAAACTGGTCGTCGATCTTCTTCTTTTGCGCTTCGTCCTGCTTGGCCCAGGTTGCTTCGAGCTTGCGCATGCGGTCGCGCTGCTCGCGCTTCACGTTGCGATCTTCCCAGTACCGCTGTTCTTCGATCTTGCGCTCAGCCGGCAGGTGTGACCGCTTCAGCGCGATTTCGGCGTAATATTGTTCGTCGTCGAGGTCTTCGGCCTTTTTGCGCCATTCCAGCTTCTTCTTGAGCGCTTCGTCCAGATACTGCTGCTCAAGCTCGGCGCGCTCTTTGGCGGCTTCCTCGGGCGACTTGCCTTTCTTCTTCTTTTTCTTGCCGCCGCCACCGCCGCTGTGATGGTCTTGCAGCGCCGGGTTGGTGTCATCGGATGGGTCGAGGATCGCGCCGCCGCCACCCATCGCCACCCAGCCCGAACCCACCCGCGTTTGGCCTTTGCGTCCAAGCGGCGTCACGGTGATGAGCTCAGGGTCGGGCGCATCACCGACCGTCAGGGTCATGGGCTTGGACGCGATGAACGTACCGCCACCGGCCGCCTGCGCGCCGCCGTGCTGCGGTGAGCCGCCGCTGCTGCCACCACCACCCGAACCGCCCGAGCCGCCACCAGGAGCCGGGATATTACGAATTGCCCCGGCAGCGCGCTGCGATGCTGCGACAACCTGATCGGCCGACGCCGACATGGTTGTTGCCCATGTGCGGCCCATCGCGGCTTGCAGTTGCAGCGAACTAATCACCGCGTTTTTCTGGTCTTCGCTCGCGCCCTTGACCTTGTTGGCCTGATCCTGGGCGCTGGCAATCACCGCCTGCCGTTCTTCGTCGGCCTTGGCCTTGGCTTCATCGGCGGCTTGCTTGGCAAGGTCAATGCGAATCTGCGAGGCTTGCTGCAGCGCGGCCGTGGCTTCGTCGTACTGCTGCTGCAAGACTGCAAGCGCTTCGGGGTTGCCGGCCAGTTCCTGCTGGCGCTTGTAATACTGCTCGTCGAGCCGCTGCTGCGCCTCGATCTGCTTCATGCGCTCGTCGTACTGCTTTTGCGCGAACTCGGCGCCCTCGGTCGCGGCAGTCTGCTGGGCTTCCTTGGCAGCGTCGGCGGCTTTCTTGCGCGCATCCGACTCAGCCTTCTCGCGGGGCTGCATGGCCTTGAGCTGCTCATCGGACATGCCGGCCAGTTCAAGGTCGTTGGCCTCCTGCGCCGCCACCATATCCGCGCTGGTGGTCAGGATGTCGGCGGCCAGCGCTTTATAGGCCGCAGCGCGCTGCTCGGCGTACTTGCGGTCGATGTCGAGCAACTTCTGCTGGCCCGACTCTTCGATTTTGCCCAGGTCGTTCTGGAGCTTTTCAGCGGCCTTGGCTTCTTTGCGCGCCGCCGCATCTGCTTTCCGTCCTGCGGCGGCGCCCGCCTTTTCCTGCGACGCCGTATAGGAATCTAGCGCCGTCTTGGCGTTGATATACTGCGCGCTGTTTTTGCCGTAGATTTTGGCGGCTTCGTCAAGTTCCTTGTTGTACAGCGCCTGCTTTTGGGCCGCCGTGCCGGTCGTCAGGATCTGGTTGCGCCGGGCATCGGCCAGTGATTTCTCTGCTTCGGCTTGCGCCTTGAGCTTGGCGTTGAGCGCGGTAAGATCCTCGGCGTCGCGCTTGGTGCCGGCATTCAAAATCGCGTCGGCACGGTCAGCACCACCAGCACGAGCCGCCCGGCCTGCCGTCGCCATTGGCACGCCCGCCTGCGCTTGCAGGGCCGCGAGCTTGGCCTTTGCGTCGGCGGCAGCCAGCGTCATCGCAATGTACTGCGCGACCGCCATGCTGATTTTGCCCGCCGCCTGCGCCGATGCCACGCCCGAGCCGTCGATGTTCGGGTTGAGCAGCATAAACGCATTGGCGGCGTTGATGGTTTCCTGCTGCAGTTCGAGCGTCTTGGCCTTCTGCGCGTCCTTGGCCTGCGCGTCGAGCAGCGATTTGTCGGCGGCTTCCTGAGTGACGCCAATTAGCGCCTGGATTTTCTGGTTGAACAAACCGTAGGCATCACCGGCAAACTGCGCCATCTGCGCGGAGATTTGCAGCCGGTTCGCTTCCAGATCCTCGTAGGTAATCGCCGTTTCCAGCGCGGTCGTGGCGTTCTGGATTTCCTGAGTACGCGCATTGATCGCGTTGCGCATGGCTTCGATGCGCTGGGCAGTCGCCTCGCTCGTATCGCCAAATTGCTGCGCGGCATTGACCTCGGCGGCGTAGTTGGCAATGGCTTCTTTTTGCGCATCACGAAGCTGGGTCAGCGCGTCAGCCTGGCCCTGCGTGCTGTTCTTGGTGGCCTGGGAAGCGTTGTTGTAGGCTTCCAGCGCGGCGGTGCTTTCCTGCCACCACTGGCGCTGTTCCAATATCCACTGCGCGCCGTCTTGCAACTGCTGCTGGTAGGCTTGGTATTTTTGGAACGCAACGACGCTGAGCGCCACTGCAGCGCCGACCAGACCCATACTGAGGGCCAATTGAGCTTGCGCGCCACCATAGGCCATGGTCGCCGCAGCCGCTGCGCGCAAGCCGTTTGTCTTCAGTTCGAGGACAATCAGGCCAGCCGTTTCAGCGGCGGACGTGATGCCAGTCGCAATCGCTTGAGCAGCCGTGGCGAAGGTCGCGGCATTTTGGGCGGCTTGGTACACCAACCAGGCCGCACCAGCTGCTGCGATGAATGGCGTGAGGGTTTGCAGATTCCCAATCAGGAACGTGAACGCGCCCGCGCCGACGGCGGCCATCTGCCCGAGACTGTCACCCCAGCCGCGAATACTGGCCTGCACGCTGGGGTCGGACATCGTATCGACAAACTGTATCGCCAGTGGCTGAATGGCCTGGAACGTGCCCGCGAAGAACTCGCGGAGGCCCACTTCTTTGATGTCGGACAGCGAATTGAGCAGACCGGCCCAGGTATTTGCCTGCCGCTTGGCCGCGCCGCCAAAATCACGCTCCAGGCTCTCGACAATCGCGGTGATGGCGCGATTGGCAGGAATCAGCCCCTTTTCCTGCATCTGCACGATTTCGTTGGTGGTCTTGCCGAACGCATCGGCCAGGATTTGCCGCACGTTCAAGCCGGCTTCGGTGAGCTGCAGCATCTCACCGCCCGCGAGCTTGCCTTTGGCCTGCACCTGACCGAGTGCCAGCGCAATGCGCGACATCGTTTCTTCGCTCTGGCCTGAGCCAGAAGCAAAGTCGATCATCGCTTGCGTCAGCCGCTTGGCGTCGACATCGGCTTTATTGGCCGTTTCCGACACAAAGCCATACGCCTGCGCCATCTTGAACGCCTGCGCAACGCCTTGCTGGGAGAAGGGGGATTGAATAGCGAGCTGCTGCGTCCACTTCAGCAGTTCTTGCGACTTGCCGGTGGCTTGGCCGAGCGCCTGCGTCATGTTGGTCGCCGCGCCCGATGCCAATTCTTCTTTGGCGACCAGGGCTTGCAGCGACTGCGCGAGGCGTTCGTTGTCGGAGTAGGACTGGATGGTGGCTTGACCGAGGCTAATCAGGCCACTGGCAGCTTCTTTGATGACGCTGAACTTGGTCAGCGCCGCCACAATATCATCGACCGGCTTGCGAGCTTTGGGGGCGCTTGAGCCGACCTGATCGAACGCACCTGCGAGCTGATTCAGCCCGCGAATCGCCTGCTCGATGCCGTCGATTGCAACTTTTCCCTGGATGCCAGGAACTGAAACGGCCATTGAAATGCCTCAGCCATACTGAAGCGCTCAATGGCGCGTGCTTCTGTCGAATTGCGTGCAGCCGCTTTAGGCTGCGAGGGTCACAAGCGAACGCTGATGGGGCGCAAACTGCGATGGTGTGCGCACCGCAGCCAGCACCGCCTTTTCAAGGGCGTACAGCAGGCCGAGCGGTATCGTGCGAAGGATGAGTGACCACTGGGCCGCCTGCTCAGTGGGATCGGCACAGGCGGTGGGAACGAGCGCGTGCCCAGCATCGTCGATCACGTCCCACCAGATGAGTGCCTGGCCCAGCAGGATCGACAACGACTCGCGCGACTCGGCCCAATCCACCGTGATTATGGCTGGCTTAAAATGCACTTCGATCAGGTGCTCGCCGTATTCGACCAACACAATACCAACAGGCTTTTGCAACTCGCGCAGCGTGACCGCCACAACACTCATCCTTCAGGCAACAAAAAAGCCCCAACCCAAGAAGGGTGAGAGCTCAGGGCTCGTGTTTCGCCTTTGCCTGATTATACCATGCCGTGCAAGCACTAACGAGGGTAAATCCACACCTGCTACGGTGCTTTTGGATCATCAGACCGTATCGTTACACCATCACCGGGCAAGTAGTAAACACCGGAGGATATAACATTGACTGGATCGCCATTTGAAGTAACAAGCCGCTGAGTACCTTCGGTTACACTAGGCGACTCACCCTGCGCATCAGCACGGGCATATTCGGTGTAGATATATAGTGTGTACTCTCGTCCATCATCGCCCTTAGCTACAAACGACCCTGTGCGCTTTTCCATACAGTTAGCCCTTGTCTTGACGGCCTGATATAGCATTGTAGCCGCCCTATTGTCGAAGATCACGATATGGCGTGGCCGGCCAGTTATCACTGCCGTGCCTTGCCAAATTGCGGCTACCGACCATGCAGAGTGAAGTGTAGCATGGTCGGACAGGAGTATCCAGCGTCGAAGCGTGAGATAGCTATTCCTGTATATCCTCCCATTTACGCGCATCTACGAGTAAGGTAAGATGTTTCACATTAGCTGTAGCAACAGTAACCGTATGCCCTTCATCAGCTAGCATAAGGGCTTGACCACATAAAACCATATCTCCATCAAACGCATCATCCGACGCTGTAGGGTAGCCTTGAATCCTAGTTTCTGCCCAAACCTCTGCTGCGCGTCGCATTGCTTTTGTTGAAAGCGGCACATAACCCAGGGTCGATACAAATTCATCTAAAGAAGTGAGTATTTTTGATGATGCAGTACGTTCAGGCAATGTTCTTTTAGGGCTAGTAGCTGCTCGTATAATGCCGCGACGCACTTCATAGTCGCATACTTCAGGTATACGCACATCAATCCCTTTGTTTAAAAGTGTCGCAAGCCATAAAAAACAATCTTCATGCTGCTTGCTAGAATGCGGTGCGATCACAAAGCCTAGAGGCGTTGAGTCAAGCAGAATAATCCGACTCATAGTCGATCACGGTCTGACAAACGATCCTTATCAAGAGATTCTTCGATTGCTGCCCAAGCAAGACTGTGAGTTTCTTTGTCTTGATCCCATATTTTGCGAAGAAGTGCAAGTGCGGAATAGTTTGGATGAGAGATATCCACAGTAAGGAACGGCAATGCTCTATTACCTTTATCGCCTTCTCCTTGAATGTTACTCTCTCCTGAGATTTGTGTTACTCCGTCAGGGTTAGATGCCCGGCCCATGATAAGCCTTGGCGTCCAGGTAGCATTACGAGCAACAGCAACAGCAACACCCCTTGCGTGGGTTATCTGCTGTGAACGTCCAGCAGTGAGCCGAAAACTACCCTGCCTTGGCTCTCTGATGACCTGACGAGATGTAAAATGGGCATCTGACTTAATCTGCTTGGGCTTCTGGCCGGTCTGTGCCATGTTCTTCTCCTTGCCCATTTTCACTTTGCGGTTCGCGAATTTCCCAAACTAATCGCCGTCCATCATCAAATGGCATACCCTGTTCTATTTCAACCCATACAAGTGCTTGATCTATCCAGCCTTCGCTAGAGGGAAAAACAATAGGTGCGGATTGCTGAGCTTCCTGAAGAGCCGATTCCTCAGTTGCACTCGTAAGAAGAACTGGATTGACGCGAATTTCTGTATCATCACCTACTATACGGCGTGCAATATAAACAACAGAATAGAGCTTCATAGAATGACCCCTGCCGCAATAGTGCCTATCTTATGCTAGCACGCTCATTCAATGCAGTCAATGATACTACCGTAATGACGTGATAGCACTAAAACGCCTTCGGCTCATCACCGAAGGCGTTTGCGTAGAAGGCGTTCAAATCATTTTGCGCGGCATTTTCCGCGCTTGCGTGGCCTGTGTGCGATGTCCGAGCTGGCTCACGCAGCTGTCGCAGTATTTTCGGCGTCGGCCGCGCGGCGGTTGCTCGACTGCTGACGCGCACACAACGCAGGACGTGGTGGCTTTGAGCGTCGTGCTGGTGCGAGGCACTGCGTGCCGGCAGGTGTCGCTACAATAGCGCCGTGTGCGCCCTCGTGGTGGCTGCTGGAGCGCGGCGCCGCAGGTGGTGCAGGTGGTCGGTCGAGCACTCATCGCTACTCCCACAGCGCCGGGCCGGTTTGCGGCGCCATTGGGTCAGGCTTTGCAGGCGTCTCGGCCGGCGCTGGTGCTGGCTCAACACCTTCTAGCGGTCGGCCCCAGGGATCGCAGGGTGTGCCGTCGCGCATGAAGTACTGTGCGTCAGCGCGGCCGGCACCCACCACGCGCGCAGGCTGGGGCCACACTATGTCGCGCTCGACTGGCTGTACAGGCTCAGGAGCCGCGCTGGGCTGCTCTGTAGGCTCGTCAGCCTGGAACTCGGCCAGCAGCGCCTGTGCCTCGGCTAGCGCGGCTTGCAGGTGTGCCAGTTCGGGCGCGAGCGAAGCAACCTGTGCCTCAGCCTCGCGCAACTGCTGCCCAACACGCGCTGTCTGGCTGCTCAGCGATGCCACATTGTTCAGCCGTGATCGCAGCTCAGCGTTGGCCCGATCGACGCCTTCGCGCGCCTCTGTAACTGCCCCTTGAGCAAAACGCAACTGGATATTGAGCTCACCGCAGCGTTCATTCCAGCGATCGGCCGCCGCAATGTCGCCTGCCTGCCGTGCCTTTGCTCGCTCTTCCGCAGCCTCGTGGTAGGCGCGCTGGGCTTCGTCACGGGCCTGTTCGGCAGCAGCAAAGGCCGCCCGTGCTTGAGTTGGGGTTTGAGTTGCCATAATGTTTCCCTTCTGTTTATTCGTGAAAAAGTCGTTAAAGCCTCACACATCATGGGACGCGCACGCTCGGTGCACGCTCACGTCGCGCTATTTGGCTTGCTGCTCGGCTAAAATGGCCTGAGCGACCTGCTCGTACTGCTCGCTTGTGCGACACTGCGACACACGGTTCAACTGCTCGGGCGACAAGCGGTTCAAATCGAGCTGTGGCGCGGGCTTCGGCGCTGCGGCCAGGCGCGCGTCGGCGCTGTCGATGAAGGCGCGCAGTTGGTCGTTTGACCACCAACCAGCAGGCTCGCCGTCGGGATGCGCTGGCAGGCTCGCACGCAGTTCGTCCAGCTCGGCGTCGCTCAACGGTTCAAGTGGGATAGCCCGCGTGTTGTTTTTGCCTGAGCGCAGCGTGCGGCCGGTGCCGCGCGGCCCAAGAAAGCTAGCTAGCAAACGGGCTTCCTGCGCAGGTGAAAACCGCAGCCAGCGCTCAAGCGGAATTTGGTCGAGCAGAGTGTCGATTTCATCTTCGGTAGTCATTGAATGCTCCTGTGTGTGAGTGCGCCGGCCACCACAAGCAGCCGGCGCATATGCTGTATCTATTGGTCTTCGTCAGCAGGCACTGCTTGCAGTGCTGCAATTTCAGCGTCGGCCCTTTGCGCAAGTAGAGTATTGATATTTGGGCGGCGTGGTATAGCCCGGTATGCTGGGTTGGATAGGATTGAAGTCTCAGTATTCTGCTGAGCAGCCGTAATTTTCGCCTCCCAAGTTGTGCGCAAATCCGTATCGTGCAGCTGCGCAAGTGACATTCGTGCAACGGCGAGTGCTTGGGCATCTGCGTTAGAAACCAGTGCTTCCAATCGCGAAATTATTGCGAGATCGCTCACCTGAAATACCGCAGTAGTCTGGCGATCTTCCGGTAGCGCAATCACTCGGGCCTCGGATACAGCCTGCGGCGTGTCGGTTTCAGATGGCGAGGGCATGACATCGGGGGGATATGGGGGAATTGGGGGATTTTTTACAGCCGCTTCGTCTCGCATGTGCGCGTGTGCGCCTGCCTGTATCCGCGTATGTAGTTGTTGTAAATCTCCCCTTTCTCCCCCATCTCCCCCTTTTGTGTTCGTCGTAAGCAATTTGAGGCACCAGAGACTCGTCTTGTGCGATACGCCAGCCTGTGCAATTTGAAATTGGCGTGTCATCCCTCCTGTTTCCAGCGTGAAAATACGATCTGCCATGCGGGATATCGCTCGGCCAAAGCTGACAGCCAAAGCTCGCTCAGTGTTTCCTCGTAGCGACAAATCCAGCGTATGCTCAGCTACAATCTGATAAAGATCTGCGGCACGAACGCTTGTATCACCATACGTAGCCCACCAGAGTTCGATCAGCTCGCGCCAGGCCGCACCTTCGCTATCGGCACGGTCGTACAGGTCTTGCAGGTTGCCCAGGAAGTCTGCAAAACCACAACCGTTCAACACACGCCCCATCAGGCTCGCCCAATCTTCAAACGATCCGAGCAATCGACCTGGACGACCGTGCTGCAATCCATAGCGAATCAGCGTGCAGGCTGCCCAAATCAACCGACCTTGATTCGCTTTGACCCAGCCATTCAGATCGGAATGCTTGAAACCATTGCGTTCCCAAGGCTTATCAACACGTGGGTCAATGCGAATCCGGATGCTGCGGCGGGCAATCTCGGTGGATGTCGCCGCATTGTTTGTGGTCATCAGCCAGGTGCAACGCACGGGTAATCGAACCTGCTCAGAGCGACCAAGCACGCGATCGGTGATTTCTCGCGCTGTGAGCGCCATCGCAAGAGCGCCAGAAGCGATTGTGCTATTGGCGTTGTCAATAAAAATAATGCTGGAGCCATCGAGGATGCTGGCAGTGATGCGCTTGCGCCATTCGGCATCGTCGCCGCCCTCAGCCATCGCTGAGGGCTCGGTACCCAGGGCCGGCAGCATGAGTACCTGTGCAAGGAGGCTTTTGCCAGACCCCATTATGGGTGCCTCGACTAGATGCAGTGGGGTGGGGCCTGGGATCATGCCACGCACGTAGGGCAACAGCATCAGTGCAATCGCGTGCGTGCGGTCGGCTGCAGTGACAAACGGAAAGTCGCGCAATAAATCATCGTTGAGCAGCGATTTCGCTTGTTCGGCATCAGCCTCAGTTGGCCGTTCAGGAATCGGCGGAATCGTAAGCCCTGGTCGAGGATCGTAGAAAAGTCGCGCACTCGCATGATAGCCTGGCTGGTCGAGCAACGTGCCGTCGGGTGCAAACGTTGGACAGTGAACGATGTGCGTAACGATTGGCAGGCGCTCGTCGATCGTGTGGAGCAAATACTGCACGATATCGTCGGGCGCTGAGCGCTGCGTGATTGTCTTTGTGGCACTGCGGCCATCGCGCGTTTCTTGGAACACACAACAACGGCTCAGCAGGGCGCGAAGACGATGCTTGTCGACTGGCATAAGCACAGCTGCATCATTGTCGTCGGCGGTTAAAGCCAGCAACGTTCCATTTGTTCTGAACAGGGTGGGTGGTGTATTCGAAGCAATAATTGCATCCCATACTTCGGGCGCAATGTCATGCATCGGTCGGTCGAAGACTTCAACGATGGTGCGGCCGTTTGCATTATTCTGACTGCTGCCTGGACTCGCTGTGGCTGATTGCTGTTGCACATCGGGCAAATTGTTTTGTAGCTCAGATGCTGAATCCAGACCGTGCAAATGGAAAAAATTTGCAGCGTCGAAGCCTTTATAGCCGCTCATATCCTTGGCGTAGGCTACGTAACCAGCTTCGGAAAGTACGTCTTTCACGGCGAGCGCGGCAGTACGACCTGCCGGATCGCAATCGAGTAGGATGAAAATAGATCCAGCGTAGACGCTTTGCAATTCTGCGAGCAGGCCGCCTGCGAGCTTGTTGGCGATTGCTTCTTCGCCACCGGGTATTGTTGTGGCTGCGACACCACGGTGCTGACCAGCAAGCGCTGAAACCTCGCCATTAACTATAACTAGCGGTTGCCCTGTTTGATTTGCAATCTGCGCTGCTTCGGCAAGGCGATACCAGCACGGTTCGTAGTCTTTTGGACTCCGATAAGATGGTTTCAAATCATCGAGATAGCGAATACGTGTGCCTGTGCTGGTTGGAATATGCAATGCAGGACGATATACTTTGTTGTTCTTGCAGTAATGCGGCCTGACAGACCATCCAGCACTAGTTAGTACCGTAGCATCAATACCATGCTCAGTTGCATAATCGTCGATGCCCGTGTACGCACGTTTGCTGGAAGGCGGTGCTGCTGTGCTGGTACCTGCTGACGAGAGCGGGATACCTAGGCGTTTTGCCAAGTCATATAACGAGCCAGATGAGCCCTCGACATGGTCTTTATAGCAACCATGCTCGCCATCGTGAATTAATACTTTCAGAGCCTGACTGTCACTGCCAGTACTCCACGGTCGATTGGCTGCATATTTAGCATTGCCAATTCTCTTCAGATCGTAGGTTGCAAGGTATGCGAGCACCAGATCAGCGGTTGATTGTGGGGTCGTCATCGGGCCGCCTCGCTTTGCAGGCGGGCGCGGATGGCGGCGCACTGGCGTCGGGTGAGGCACAGCATAACTCTATCGTTTTGCAGAAACACTAATGCCCAAGACACGGCGTGACGAATATGCACATCGTCATAGTCTGGCGCATTACTGAAATCAATCCGATTGGTAACAAGCTCGGCAACCTGCTCAGCTGAGAGGTGGCCGATCTCGATGCGGGGGCGTGCGTTGAGGCTCTTGTCGGTTTCGTCTGCACTAGCAGACGATGAAGGTAAAGTATACATAATGACTCCATAAGGGCTTGACGGCCCCGTTGGTGTGCGTGTATACTTTAAGAGGTTGACCACCACTCAAAGATTTATACACAGCACACGATTGTAATGATTGTGAGCATCGGCCGCAGGTTGCTACCCTGCGGCTTTTGCTTTGCCTAAAAATCCGACGGCGAACAAAAAAGAGCACCCGAATCAGCCCCTCAAAAGGGCCGATCGAGTGCTCAGAAGGCACATAAGCAAGTTGTTGACGCCAGTTATGGAGACACAGAAATTATACCATGCAGCGCAAGGGCGGTATGTAATCCAGGTTACATGCGAACCGGTCGATCCAGGATGCAATTCGGGATGGAATCCATTGGCGGAATGGGACGGCGACAGTCGTAGCGCGCAGGTTGCTTTCCTCTTCCTGATGCGGAATGGTAATGTCTTGTCGGTACGTGACGAGCAGAAAAAATGAACTTCTAAACCGTAGGTTGTGGGTTCGAGCCCCGCCGCCCGCGCCACTTCGTTTCCAATACACCACAGGCGAGCCACTGAGAAGAAACTCAATGGCTCGCTTTTTTTGGTGCCAAATTGCTCTACTGCCTATGGGTGGCCAAGCCGAGCGACCTGGTAGACGCGCCCTGCCTCAGCCGTGAAGCAGATCACTTCCTCATCTCCGCCGCCAGCAGCGACATGCTGGCCGTCGAGCGTGATCATGCAGGGCTGCGCCACCCGCACGCAGCACGCGCCCGCGCGGCTTGCGCGAATTGCCGCGCTGTGCAGCTGCCCGCCGCGCCACGTCAGGTCGCATTCAAAGCCGCCGCGCGCACGCAGCCCGCTGACGCTGCCGTTCGGCCAGGCGGCGGGCAGGGCCGGCAGCAGGTGCAATTCGCCAGCGTGGCTTTGCAGCAGCAGCTCGGCAAGCGCCGCTGTCAGGCCAAAATTCCCATCGATCTGGAAGGGCGGGTGCGCACCAAACAGGTTCGGGTACAGGCCGCCGCCTTCAAATACCACCTTGCTCTGGGTTTGCAAGCCGATCAGGTGCGTGAGCAGCGCATAGGCGCGCTCGCCGTCGAGCAGCCGCGCCCAGAAGTTCAGCTTCCACGCCATCGACCAGCCCGTGCCGGCGTCGCCACGCAGGCCGAGCGTGCGGCGCGCGGCTGCGAACAGATCGGGCGTGCCGCGCGGCGTGATCTGGCGGCCAGGGTAGAGTCCAAACAGGTGCGAAACATGGCGATGATGATCGTTGGGGTCGTCCCAATCTTCGAACCATTCCTGCACCTGCCCGTGACGACCGATCTTTGTGGGGTAGAGCCGCTGGCGAGCTGCATCCAGCGCGTCGCGAAATTCCGCGTCGATGCCCAGAATGCGCGCGGCGGCACTGCAATTGGCGAACAGGTCGCCAATGATTGCCATGTCCATGGTGGTGGCCATGCTCACGCCGGCCTGCACGCCATCCAGCGTGGTGAAGGGGTTTTCGGGCGAGGTTGCGGGCGCGGTGACGAGGTGGCCCGTGCCGTCTTCAATCAGCCAGTCCAGGCAGAATTCGGCCGCGCCGCGCATGAGCGGGTAGGCGCGCTCGCGCAGAAAGGCTGTGTCGCCGCCAAAGGCATAATGTTCCCACAGGTGCTGGCAGAGCCACGCGCCGCCCATGGGCCAGGCCGCCCACACCGGGTTGCCGCGCCCGTAGTCGCCCGGCGGCGACGATTGCCGCCACAGGTCGGTGTTGTGGTGAGCGACCCAGCCGCGGCAGCCGTAGTTGGTTGCGGCGGTTGCGCGCCCGGTTTCGCTCAGCTCGGCGATCAAATCGAACAGCGGCGTGTGGCACTCGGCCAGGTTGGTTGTTTCGGCGGGCCAGTAGTTCATTTCGGCGTTGATGTTGAGCGTCCAGTTGGCGCTCCACGGCGGGCGAATTTCGTCGTTCCAGATGCCTTGCAGGTTGGCGGGCTGCGTGCCGGGCCGCGACGATGCAATCAGCAGGTAGCGACCATACTGGAATAGCAGCGCCACAAGCTGCGGGTCGTTGGAAGCGCGCCAGCGGCGCACGCGCTCGTCGGTGGGCAGGCTGGCGGCTTCGGTGTGGCCCAGATCAAGCGCGACGCGACCAAACAGCGCGCCGTAGTCGGCAATGTGTGTGGCGCGCAAGTCGGCGTAGCTGCGGTGGCTGGCGGCCTGCAAGGCGTGCCCCGCCAGCGCCACCGGGTCGCGCCCGTCGCGGCCAGGGTCGCGGTTGTAGCCGTTGAAGCTGGTGGCCGCCGACAACAGCAGCATCACACTGCTTGCTCCTTCGACACGCAAACCTTCGGGCGTGGCAGAAACGCGCCCGTCGCCGTCGAGCAGCGCGACGAGCTGCACGGCAAAGCGCATGCCCGCGCCTTCCGGCCCATAGATCACCGGGTTTTCGACATGGTCGTAGCTGGGCGCGACGTGCGATGGGCAGGTGCCACGCAGCGTCAGACCGTTCGCGCCGAGCGGCTCAACGCCGTGCGGGTGGGGCGCGCTGAGCCGTGCGGTGAAATTGAGCGCGCCGGGCTGGCTGGCGCTGAGCCGCACCACAATTACGTGATCGGGCGCGCTGGCAAACACTTCGCGGCGAAATGTGACATCGCCCACTCGGAAGGTTGTGCTGGCTAGCGCCGTGCGCAGATCAAGCGCGCGCCGGTATTCCTCGGCTGGCCCGCCGGCATCGAAATCGAGCAACAGATCGCCAAGCGGCTGGTAGGACTGGTTGTATGGCCCTTGCATCTGTTTACATAACTCGTCGGCGGCGCGGTAGTCGCCCGCCATAATCAGGCGGCGAATTTCGGGCAGCACCTCGCGCGCGCGTGGCACATCCCAATCGCGCGGCCCGCCCGACCAGAGCCTATCGTCGTTGAGCTGCAATCGCTCAGTTGCGATGCCGCCAAATACCATTGCGCCCAGCCGGCCATTGCCAACCGGCAGCGCCGCAACCCACTCGGCGGCCGGCTCGGGATACCAGAGAACCAGATCGTCGTGCTCAGCTGTCATTGTGCCTTGCTCCGCTCCTTCAAGCTCGCGAATAAACCCACTGCGTTCGGTCGCATCCGCGCCCGCCAGCGGCGCGTATGCGTATGCAAGAAGCCGTGTTGAGGAGCCGCGCCGTGAACCAGCTACAGCCAATTCTGAACCAGCGATTTATCACTCTCGAAACCTTCCGCAAAGACGGCACGCCCGTGCGCACGCCAGTGGGCTTTGCCGAAGAAAGCGGCACACTGCTTGTGCGCACCATTGAAGCGAGCGGCAAGGTCAAGCGCATCCGCGCCAACCCGCATGTGCGCATCGCGCCCAGCACCGGTCGCGGCGAGATCACTGGCGCGTGGATCGATGCGACGGCGAGCGTGCTTAGCGCGGGCGAATCCGACCGCACGCGCGGCGCGATTGTGGCGAAGTACGGCATGGTCTGGCGCGGCATTGAGCTGATGCGGGCGCTGCGCACGCGTTTCGGCAAGCAGCCCGCCGAGCGCTGGGTCGCCATTCGCATCACGCCGGCCGTGACGATCCCCGCTACAGAATAAACACCAGCGTCCCGCCGACAATCAGCGCCGTGCCGAGCACCGACTTCCAGCTGAGCGGCTCGCCCAGGAAGATCACCGACAGCACCAGAATCATCACGGTGCTGCTTTTGTCGAGCGGCGCGACAAAGGAGGCCTTGCCGATTTGCAGGGCGCGAAAGTAGCACAGCCACGACAGGCCCGTCGCCACCGCTGAGAGGATGAGCATCAGCCAGGCGCGCGAGCCGATCGTGCCGATGTTCTTGGCCTCGCCGGTGGCGAAGACGATGCCCCAGGCGATCAGCAGAATGACAACTGTGCGAATTGCGGTGGCGAGGTTTGAGCTGACGTTTTCGAGCCCGATTTTGGCGAAAATAGTGGTGAGCGCGGCGAACAAGGCCGACAAAAGCGCGAAGGCCCACCAGGGCATCGAGCTGAGCTGCATGGCTGTTCCTTTCTGGAAGATGCGTATGTGATCAGAATAAGGTGAGCTGCTCGGGCGTGTCGTCGAGCGTGTCCCACGGCAGCGGCGGCACGTCGGCCAGGCGCTCAAGCCGGCGCTGGAAAGCCCGGCACAAGGCCGGCGAGCGCCGCTCGTCGGGGCAGTGGCAGAAGAAAAAGACCTCGATGCCAGCGGATAGCCACTCGGCCACGCGCGCGGCCCACTCGTCGAGGAATGGCTCGTTGAACTCGGGCGTGGGGTGGCCGATGTAGCGGATGAGCGCCATGCTGCCACTGTGGAGCGGGTGCATCGGCACGTCGGGTTTGCGGTCGCGCGCGGCCTCCAGGTCGAAATCGGCGCCGGGCAGCGGCCCCGCGCTGAGCGGGCGCACGTCCATCACGACGCGGCCCGCGCCATGCTGCGTAAGCAGTTCCATCAGCGCGGCTTCGTGCGGCGGGGTGTACCAGTCGTCGTGGCGCACCTCGACGGCGATGGGGTAGCCTGCGGGCCATGCCGCCAGCCACGCGCCGAGGTCGGCGAGCTTGTGGGGCGGGTAGCCGGGCGGGAGCTGCAGGAAGAATGGGCCGAGGCGCGCGCCCAGCGGGGCCATGCGCTCGACAAATGCCTGGGTTGCGGCAAGTTGCTCCACCAGCGGGCCAGCATGACTGATCTCGCGGGGCATTTTGCAACAGAATCGAAAATGCTCAGGCGTTTCTTCAACCCAACGCTGCACCACTTCTGGCTTGGGCGTGGCGTAGAACTAGGTGTGAAAGATATTTTACTCTGTTCGCCTTGCTCAGCGTTTGGCTCTGTAGTCAGGTAAAACCGCTTCCGCGTTTTCCCGAATACAAGAAATTCGATGTACCTGCGCCCCTCATGTTCGCCGATAAGCCCTGTCACGTCAAGATCCTCTATGAGACCGCGCCAGAACTCGAAGCTATTGGAGTGCTCCAATGCGTAGCGGTACTCTTCACCCATCGTCATGAAATCCTGCACGATCTCCTGAGAGACCTTGCCCAGAAGCTGTTTTTCGGTTAATTTCTCCAATTCCTCTCTGTACTCAGCTATCAGATTCCTGAGACTGTCTCGCTGTTGAGTGTAGTAGGCGGCTTCATCGGCGTCCAGCGCGTCCGTGAGGCGGTCAAGGGTACGGTGATACTTAGCCTGCGTTGCCTCAATCTTGCGCTTGATGGCCTCGACTACCTCGGCTCGGTGCTCGGTTTGTTCTATCTCAGCCTTGTGCTGTTCCTCCCACCAGTTGAAGAGCCGGCGAGGGTTAAGCAGCAGCTCTCTTAGGAACTCCTTGGCCTTATTGTCTACGTCGTCGCGCTTGAGGTTCTTGACGCTACAGACCTTGTATGCCTTCGGGTTCTTCCCCCAGCAGTTGTAAGAGAAGTACCCCTTGTCATTATATTGACTAACATACACGTTGCCACAGACAGCACAGCGAAGCCTGCGACCCATCAGGAAGTTATGCTTGGGCTTGTCCTTACGTTCCGTGCGGTGGCGCGACTCATCCAGACGGCGGGCTATTTCCTGTGACTCCTCTTCGGTAATCAGAGCCGGCACTGAGACAGTGAACTTCTCCGTATGCACAGAAAAAGTGAACTTACCGGCGTAGAGTTGGTGTTTGCGGAGAATGGGGTAAATCATCGAGAAATTCCACTCGGCACGGCCCCGGCGCTTGATGCAGTACTCCTTTTTCTTGTCGTATTCCTCTTGGGTAATGACACCCTCCCTCAGCTTGGTATTGTAGTAGTCCATGCGCCACTCATACTCAATCTCACCCGGTGTGGGATAGCCTTTGGAGAGCATCAGGTTGTAGATATCGACGTTCCGCCAGCCATCAACATAGAGCTTCAATATCTCCTCGGCTATGTAGGCGTATTCAGAGAACTCATAGCCGGTCTTACTGGCGTTGAGTTTATAGCCAAAGGCAATGCCCGCATTCCCCGGCACGAAACCAAGCTGTGCTTTCTTTTTCTTGCCGCGCCGCCCGCGCTCAAGGAATTTATCGCGCTCGTATGAGCTGAAGGTCGTTTCGAAGTTAAAGCGTAGCCGGTCCTCTGGGATGTCTCGGACGTAGCTACCCCATTGAACGATGTGGAGTTGGACGCCGTTATCGATCATCTCGTCCAGCAGGATTTCACCGACACCTGTTCGGCGGGCGAGCCGGTCTGTTGCGTAGATGATGAGGGCTTGTATTTTCTTCTCTCTGATAAGCTGCCGAATCTTGTTCATCTCCGGCCGGTCGAGCACCCGTCCGCTGTAGTCCTCGCGGAACACACACTCAGGGGGAACGTTGATACTCTTCGTCTGGGCATAGGCAAGTCCGGCGTCCATCTGTGAAGACACGGAGTAGGTGTCATCGGTCTCGTGCGAGGTACGGCCATACACAGCGCCTATCATTGAAGCCTCCTGGAGTAGAAATCATCACCGCGTACACACATTCTACTCGCACATTCATGCTACGTCTATATTGTGAGTCGAGTCACGAAAGCATGTACATGCTTAGAGTCGTTTTGACTCTATTAAGATTTCATGGGCTCAACGAAAATCGTTGATTACATTGCCAGGTCAGGGTTTTGTTCCTCCCGCTGCTGAGTATAGCCCTTCACTCGCTCACCGGAAGAGCACTGCGGCGGCTAACAGGATGGTGCGACTTTCCGCCGAAAGTCGGCCAGTTTTATAGTCGCCGCCTCCGGCTCTTTCCCCTACGGCCGGTTCGCTTCGTTTCGGGCAAAGCCTACGGCGGGGAGGAAACAAAAAAACGCACTCCCTGCTTTGTGTCAGTAGGGAGCTATCGGTATATCGGCAATGACTTACCAGGAGGAAACATGGAGCCGGAAAGTGACTTAACCCATCAACTCAACAAATCCCGGCTGGAAAAAGCCTACTTGCGGCTATCGGCAGAGGCCAAGAAGATCAAGGAAAGCCCCGGTAGCTATAGCATTAAAGGAGAACCGGAACAACCAAAGCGGAAACCTGGCAGGCCGAAGAAGGAGCCGCCACCCGAGCAGCTGCGGCTGTTCTAAGTCTATGACGATTATGTAACTCAGGTGGTTCTATTTCCACTTGAACGCATGCCCTTGTCTCTTATAATCATCTTGGGCCGTGCATTGCTGCCAGGTAATCTTTTGTGTCCACGCCGACGAGTCCGGATTTTACCGGGAGGTTTGCTGCGAAGGTCTATAACTTTTCCGCATTGAAGATGGGGATGGAGAAATGGCAGGGCTTTCAGCAAAGCATAACGCCGGCGCTCTCTGCCTGCCGGTGCCCCGTAACCGGACTTCAAACAATTCACATTCGGGTTGCGAAGCCGCCAGGCGCGCGCTCGTCTTGGTCTTGACCGGCGCGCTACCCTTCCCCACCCGCACGGGGAGGCTGCTTCTTACCTACTCTGGCTGCCGTATGCCCGTCCCGCGCCGCCGTCCTCCCGTGCGGGATAGCACAAAAAAAGCGCGCCAGGTCAAGACCGCGCGCCAGTGGCCACCAGTTGAAACAATCAGACAGTGCTCACGATACGACAAAAATCGCCAGCAAACTCTATTACATACCTATTACCCAGCAGGCGAAACCGGTTTGCTACACTGAGGGGTACTTGTTCGCCTGGTCTTGTGCTGCGGCTTCCTTTACGACGGTATGTGAAGGTGGCTAAGA
Source organism: Kouleothrix sp. 19917 (assembly GCF_057073505.1). Classification (NCBI taxonomy): domain Bacteria; kingdom Bacillati; phylum Chloroflexota; class Chloroflexia; order Chloroflexales; family Roseiflexaceae; genus Kouleothrix; species Kouleothrix sp. 19917. The sequence continues at coordinate 3,563,166 of NZ_CP097099.1, read as the reverse complement.
CTTGAACGCCTCGTTTCAATCGGGGTGGAGGAGTTGCATTACGGCCACAGGCGGCCGCAGTAACTTCAATTCTTACCTATGAGTCTTGGGCTCATTTGTGCTAGGTAAGAAGCACAGATGGAACATAATTTTCGTGTACCTTTGCAGCCAGGCCAGGCGACTCCGTTGAGCCTACTCCCCTTCCCTATTCCTTGGTCAGCGTATACAGTCCCTCTCGTGAAGCAACCGACCAAATCGGCTCGGTCAGCACAGTTTCTGGTGCTATCTGGCCAAACGTGGTAAACCAGAAGCGAGCCTTCCCTCCTACGCGCTCGGTGATAGCCTTGAGGTTGGCGGCCCGCCGCTCGCCAGTGGTGATGGTAATGACGCGACCAGCTGTACTGCCGTAGCGCTTGATGTGTGCATCGGAGCGGTAATAGGCGATGTATGCCTGCACTTTATGTGCCCAGTCCCGTTGGCTGAGGGCTGAGGCTTTGGCCTCCCCCGTCACGGTTCGGCGGTCAATCTCAACAAAAAACCGGGACACCAGCGAGCGGTTTTCGCCTGGCACTGGTACGTCAAGCATAAAGTAGTCATCCGGCACGACAATGGTTTTCTGCTCGCTGCCTTGTTGCCCTTTAATGGTCACAATGTCATTGGCATGATCTGTCCGCAAGGTTTCTTCATCCCGCCACTCAAGCAGGGTGAATGCGTGTTTGGTAGCAGCCTGGGTGATGGCAATGCGTACCGTATTGGTATCCAGCAAGTGGTAGAGAAACTGCGGGCCAATTTTGTGTGCGTTGGGTTTCCACTCCACTTCGGAAAACTCGACTCCCCGATTGATGGCTATTTGTTCTGCCCCGCCCCGGTCAAGCCAATACACAAACGGCTTTCTCCCTTCCGAGATACTTTGGGGCTGCTCCGTGCGCAGCAAAAAGCCGTGGTGATAGAGATATTTGAGGCGTAGCTTGCACTTCGAGCGGGTTGAGGGCGAGAAAAACAGGATTTCAATATGCTCAGTTGTCAGCGCGCGGTAGCTGGCCACCGCCTCGATAATTGCCATATCCCGCTCGGTGAGCCGGAAGCTTGGCAGGCTGTCTTTGCTCGTCCGTTGAAGCTGTGGCAGCCGCTTTTTCGGCTTGTCACCAGACTCGCTCGTCGCTGAGGGTTTCTTCGTCATCGTCTTCTGCTGGTTTCGGCGAAATATCGTTGGCATGGGCAGGTGGGGAGATTATAGCACTTCGCCTGTAGTCTATTTGTTCAGCAATGTCAGCCACAGTCGGATAGTGTGCAACCAGGGCCGCGACAATGGCAGCGGGCAAGCGTGGCGCTTCTGGTGGCTTGACTGTATGCAGCATGCCTTCGTCAGTATCAAACCGGTAGCGGGCAGTGAATTTGCGCTGGGTAGTCAGCGCATTTTGCAGTTCATTGCGCACGTCTTGGAAGCTTCGGCGTTGTTCGCGGTATGGTGTCTGCGGATACTCAATCACAAATTCCTGGCTATCTGGTTTATATATCTTTTCTTCCCGCAGGAGCTGGCCAAGCTCGCGCAGGCGGGTAAATAGCTCGCTGATCGCGTGCAGCCGGTGTGTAGGATAGGATTGGTCTTCGGCGAAGATTGGCTGCAAATTGTCGTACATATACCGCGCGCATTGCTGCACAGTACTATCATCGTCTTCAGGGATGGTGCCGTACAGCCAGCGCAGCAAATAGGCGCTGAAGTACTCTCGCAAGGTGCTGATATACACGCCAGGGGAATCCCCCAGCCGCTGAGCATACCTGTGCTGCCGCACTGCTAACGCCCGCCGCGCCTCAATATTCTCCTGTCTGACACTGTCCTCGCTGATGACATCATACTTCCCATCACCTCTCCATATGTAGCTAGTGAGTATAGGCTTTCCTCTATAACTTTCGGGGTGAAAGGTCTGCTTGTTCAGTGTGGCGATATCCTGCTCTTCCCGTGTCCGCAGGTCATATTCCTGCTGTCTGGCTTCCTTCGCTGAGCGCTCTGCAAGCAGGAGTACGTCAATCTCACGCAGCAGCTCATTGACCCGTGGGTTTTGGTGCGCGTTATGTCGCAGATGCTCTAGCGGGTCGGGCACCGGCACAGTCGGAATAACCCGCTGTCGCTCTTCTTCCACTGGTTCTACTGGTTCAGGCGGTGTGTAGTCAAAGCGGCCAGCGTGGCGCTGGGCATCAGCATCTGTTACTTTGAAGATGATGGCGTTAATCACGCCTTCTGGCACGTCTTCAAGCTCGCCGAGCTGCTTTCCCCGCTGGTGGGCAACGATGACCCCAACCCGATACTTTCTCCCCTCATCAATCTGCGTAGCAAAGTCACGCGACACAAAGCGGTGAAACTCATCGGCGTACAAGTAGAACGGCCGGCGCTCCCGCTCGGGTATCTCCCGCCGACTGAGTGTTGCCTGGCGAATACGGTTCACAATGGCGATCCCGACCAGGTTTGAGATATCCTCATATTTCGGGTCAAGCCGAACCAGCAGGATCTTCCCCTCGTCCATAATCTGCCGCACATTGAAGGTACTCTGCTGCTGGCCGACAATTGCTTGCACAAACGGGCTGACCAATAGCTCATCGATTTTGTTGAGTGTGGAGTCGCTGACCTCAGTTTGCCTGTCGGTTTTCAGGGCGTCATACCACCTCCAGAAGCGGCGCGTCTGGGGGTTGGTAATGCGGGCAACCAGGCTTTGGCGAAACGTTGCATCAGTCAGCAGGTCATACATTTCAGCCAAGGTGTGGCTGGTATAAATAAGAGTATAGGAGCAGTGACGAAGAAACATTTTTAAGCGGGGTGTCTCGCTGCGGGAGATGCCCCACAGCCTGGTGAATAGGCTCATGGCTGCCGATGCGACTTCATCCACCTGGCGGTAATCAGTCGGGTCGGCACACTCAAAAATATTGAGTCCAAACACCCGCTCTGCTGCCGTGAGGTCAAGATACACCACGTCGTGCAACCGGCCGGCTGCGCCGATGTGCCCAAGTACGTTATCAGTCAGGTCACCGTGTGGGTCAAGGAGCGCAAAACCGTCGCCGTCTCGTGCGTGCTGGAGCAGCATATATTCTAAAAGCGAACTCTTGCCCGTACCGTTCAAGCCAAGCACGTAGAGTCCATTGTGCAGCGCTGTCCGTTCCAATGCAACTGCGTAGCCTGCATCAGCTTGGTTGCCGAGCAGGATATGGTTGCTGACAGATTGTGTCTGGCGGATTGTGGTGAGATTCCGTTCGGGGTTATTGACAGCAGGTGGTTTGGCGCGTTGCCGGCGAACCAGTGCTGATTGAGGGTTCGCATTATGGGCAAGCAGGGCGGCCAATTTCTCTTGTCGGGCTTGTAGTGCCTCAGCAAGCCGATGGTCTTGAGCGCGTTTACGGGAGAGCACGTCTGACATTTTTCGCTCCGTCGATGCTTCCAAAAAGTGCGATAAGACCATGCGGAATATTGTCCATCAAGCTTTTATTGAGCGTTACTTGTGCTGTTTTTCGCTCAAATATTGTGACAAGTGTTACAATATTCCTGTAGATGAGGATGTAGGCACCTTCTTGGATCATGTGAAATTCGGCTATGCTGGTGGGGGGTTCCTGTCCATCAGACATCGGAACGAGATGTGCATAGTACCACTGCCTAATGCTGGGTGGCCTTATTTCCATCTCCAAATCATAAGATGAAATGAGCCCCAACTCGACCACCCCTCCTCTGAATTTACCGCCATAGACAATTAGGTTGCCATACATACATCCCTCCATCGTGGTGGAACGAAGGCAGAAGTAGCACAATTATACGATAAGTTTACATTGTGAATATAAAATTTCTATTAGGAAATGTGCTTGGAGAGGCTATTGTTGGTTTTGCCCACTCCCCTTTCTCGGAGGCACCTCACTTCCGGTGGCTGTGCTGGCATCAAATATGGTGTTAGTCGAGGTTGTTAAGCTGTGTACATCAGATTCCATTGGGTGGTTCGCTATCGGCTCGTGAATTATGGTCTGGGACAAGTCCGATGTAAATACTGTACTCCCTACGGTCTGTTCCTCGGCTGCTGAGCTATCCGGTGCAAGCCGTCCCCTGCCACTATTCTTTCTGCGAAGCAGCTCTCGCCGATGTTCGTCTCGCCTGTTTAACAACAACTCCCTATTTCGATCACGCCGCCCCAGCAGTTCCGTCCGCTGGTGCTGCCGCTCGCCTAACATCGTCCGTAGGTCTCGTTGCCGCTGTTCTGATTGTTCCGTAAGTTTGCGCTGGCGATCTGCTAAAAGTTTTGCGATGTGCTCTTTGTGGCGATGGAGTGCTTCTATACTACTCATAATGCAAGTGTCTTATAGCATTTTGCGGTTTTGCAAGTCAAGTCATCAGGCGCGCGGGCAGATGGGAAGCTAAACAGTCACCAATCATATGCGGGCTAAATATCGCAATAACCATGAAGGTGGTACGCCCGCGCGCCGGCGCTGCTTACTTGCAAGCGGTCACGGGCACTTGGTATACTCAGCTCGGAGCTTGCAGGTTTGCTGCTCCCCCGAGCAACCGTCGGGGGAACGGTAAGCCTACAACGCTTACTTTTTCGAACCGAACAACTGGGACTTGAAGCTGTTACTCCAGCCTTCGTTTTGTCCCTGTGGCTGTTCCTTGATTGGGAACACTGACACGACGTATTTCAGCACGTCGGACTCAGCTTTGAGCTTGGCCAGCGCGGCTGGCACATCTTCCGCTTCCACCTGGAAGATTATCTTGTAGACAGTCATCTGTCTCACCTCCTTTCCGGCTGCATGCAGCCTCAATCCGTCGGCAGGTTATCCCTGCCTCGCGCGCTCGTAGATTTCTCGCACCTCAGAGAGCGGTTGCGGGCGAAAGAACATATCCCGCTCAATCGGGCATCCAAGTACGCCTCGGGTAGCTTCAAGCTCAGAGAGCGTAAAGTAGCCCAACTCCGGAAAATCACCGGCCACGTACCCAAAAAAGGTATCTTTGCCATCAAACTCAATGGCATACCATGTCCAATGAAAGTCGGGATAGAAAAACTTGCAGACCACCACCGGGTCTTCGACCTGTTCTGATGCATACAACGGCGGCAATTGTTTCCGAAGTTCCTTTGTCAACAGCTTCATACTGTTCACCTCCTTTCTGCAAAGCTGGTTGCTCTGCGCCTCCTCCGAACAGATGGCAGACGGAACCTTGTCAAACCCGTGACGATACAGAAGGGGCAACGATTGAGGCACGTTTGATAAGGTGGCTGGCATCTGTACACTAAGAAAGCAGAGCAGTGGGATGGGGAGTGAGCGATGCGGTAGGCGGCAATCATGTCAGAAAATAAGGACAGGATTGCTGCCGGTAGCTGAGCGAACGGCAAGGGAACGCGCAATCGGCCACAGTACACATTGGTTCTTGGGAATGCGATGGAACACGCGGCTTCGGAAACAGACCTGCTGTCGAGGCAAGAAAAGGGTGGGTGGGTTGGGAAGTATAAAAAGCGCCCCGCCGGAGCGGGGCCACCATATCCGCGAGCCGGAAGGAGGGTTCAAGGGGGGAATTCCGGCGAGCGGGCGCGTCGGGTGAGCGAGAGCGAGCCCGACTGCCGACCCGGGCCGCGAGGAGCGCATTAAGCGACGAGTGGCGGGGACCCGCGCCCCACGAAATGTGTACGAACATATTCCTTTGACAGTCAGTGTGAATAGTACGAGTGATGGGGTTGAGAAGCGCGGGGAGGGTTGGCAGTCGGGCTCGCGCAGTGGAGTGGAACGCAACGGAGAGAGACCGACGCGCATCGAAGGGCGATTGCCCCAAGTGACGCAGCACCGCAGTGCAGCGGAACGCGTGGGTATGAGCACTTCGATTATTCCCCCCTTGCTCCTCGCAAGGGCTCGATGCCCGCGGCGAGGAGAACAATCCACCTTGAATGTGTGCTTTACCAATGGGAAAAAGGGTGCTTTTCAAACAGCACGGCTAAAGCACTACCATAAAGCACGGGTGTGAAGCACGGTTTCTGTGGAGATGGTGAGGAAAGTCGGGGATGTTTTATATCCCAAAGTGCTTTCTAAGTGTAAGAAAATATCGTCTGTAACCGCAGTACCGGAGCGACTGGCAGTATCGTCCACGAGGCGCTGTATGACGATTAGGCGGTAGTTTGTAACAGGAACGATGAAAGAGTGAGGAGCATCATACACGGGGCTTCAGAGCCGTTTTAGAACCGGGGGTTGTTTTACCAGATAGGCACCGGTGAGCCAATCCCCTTTTTTCGCCACGCCAAGTCCTATCTTCCTATTGCGCCTTCGGCGCGCAAAGACACGTTCATTTTTATTCCCTCCGTTCGCTCCTTTCCCTCGATCTATAGCTTACTTAGCGAGAGCTGACGCTCTCGGAATTTTCGCTGTCAGCTCTATCTCTCGCTGAAGTAACTCAGGTTAGTATGTTCCAAGTTCCCCTAGTTCTGCTGATGCAGAACACGTTGCAATGAGTCTCGGTCAGTCGCTTCACGGCCAGTATTGTTAAGCCTGCCGGCAAGTTGAGCTTGCCGTGAGGATGGGTAACTGGTCCCCTACCCGCGCCACAAATATGTGAATGCGGGTTGCACAAGAAGAAGAACCGTAGTAGTACGTGTCAGTGTGATCGAGTAATGGACAGTAAGGTCTAGCATAGCAAAGCCACAAAAAAACCTCCCTTGACAAGTGACCGGAGGCTTTGCTACGCTTTACTTGCTTAGAGTGAAAGCGGTTGTAGCTGAGTTATCCTCCGATAATTCGTCTGGAACCGTTTTTTTATTTGTCATACCGCTGGTGCTCCGATAGTGACTGATGCAAGCGCATACGTACTCGCTAACTCCTCATCAAACCATATCATCGAAGTACCCGGCAATATCCTTATACAAGCAAACAGACACCCACATGTCAATCGTACTGGTAGGAGATATCATACAAGGATGAGGTGTAGTATGTCTCACACTTGTGTGAGATGTGTGAGATATCGGAACGGTGTGGGAATGGTTACGCGCTATTGCCTTTGTCCGCCTTCCCCGCTGCGATGCGGGCACCAATGGCGTCCAGGTTTTCCAGGCCATATTCAAGAATCGTTTCCAGAAATACTGATTTGCTGATGGTGTCAGGATAGGTGCGGTGGTTCAGCGCTTTATGTTCTTCGTCTAAGCGGGCCATGAGAGCCACATCTAAGTAGAGGCTGCGCCGTTCACGCTCTTTACTCGTTTGTTTTGACCTGCCGGAGTGCGGCTTAAAGCGTTCGCTCAGTTTTGCTATTCTTCCTTGTCGATCATCCATATGCTAAAAAACGTATTATGCTTGGGCTGCCTGCTTGCTAACGAATTGTGCCAGCTCATTGTACAGGCGGCGCAGTTCAATCGCGTCGTCCTCCTTAGTTGAATTCGGTGCTTTGAAAGAAAAGATGGAGCGGCCTTTATCATACGCTTCCTGCAATACCACCCGCTTCTTAATTTCCACCGGCGTCACGACTGGTATGGAGGCTCGCATATCCCCGAGGATACGTTTTGACAGCGCGGAATCCTGCACCAGATTGGGCACGACTGCCAATACCTTAATAGTTATCCGCAGGCCCTTCTCAACACTTTCTATCTGGTCAAACAGCAAGTCGAGCGCGCGTACTGAGGTGGTTTCGGCTTGAATGGGCACAACGACCATCCGGGCGGCGTTGAGGGCGTTATCGGTCAGGTTGCCCAAATTCGGCGGGCAGTCAATAAACACCCAGTCATACTCCTTGCTGATGTCTTCAAGTAACTCGCGCAGTTTGTGCTCGCGATTGCGCGTCATAAACAGCTTTTGCTCAATGAGGGCCATCTGGTAGTTAGAGGGAATTAAGTCAAATTTCTCATGCGGGATATGGTGGATTAAGCCGGCTTTGTCCGGGTGGGAGATTGTGAGCGCGTCGTAGAGGCTGTGCTTCTCTTGCAGATACAGGTCGTTGACTCCGACGCCTTCGGTTAAATGACCTTGCGGGTCAAGGTCAATCAGCAGCACTTTTTGGCCTTGCTCAGCCAAAGCTGCGCCTAAGTTGATGGTGAGTGCAGTTTTGCCAACGCCACCTTTTTGATTACAAATAGCAACAATATAGCTCATGGTCGTGTGAGGGGTGTGACATGTGTGAGATGTCACACTGATCATACAAATCCGAGGTATCGTTGTCAATAGTGAAGTTTCATCAGTGGATGAGAGGTATGATGGGTACGAACGGTGCGAGCAGTGTGATAGGTATGACATGTGTGAGATGTATGATACGTGCGAGATGTGTTACAAAGACATGCGTATATTGACAAATGCAGTTGTATTCTGTAGTATCAATACTACTATGAATACAGCAACTGGATACACAAGGTTAAATATTACCTTACCCAAAGATATTGCTGCGTACGTGCGACAGCACACCACAAACATTAGTCAGTATATCAGTGAAGCACTGCGTGAGCGTGTGGCGCGTGAACGCCGCGAGCAAGCATTACAGGCAATCCTTTCCGGGCCACCCACGTTTACACATATTGACGATAGCACGGCCTATGTACGCAGCTTGCGTGAGGAGGACAAAGCGCGAGATAAACGCTTGGGCTTGCTATGACCTATCTGCTGGATACCGATGTCATGATTGATTTCTTCAAGTTCAAAGAGCCAGCCAAAGGCTTAATACAGCGCCTGAGCAAAACCGGTACCTTGGCCTTGTCAGCCTTGACGATCACGGAACTGCGTTCAGGCTGGACGGCAGAGCAAGCCGGCCGCTTGCTGCCACAGCTCTACGCCCTATGTGTCGTTGAGCCGGTGAACAAAGAGATTGCCCAGCAGGCAGGCGTCTGGCGTCACGAGTATAAAGAGCAGGGGAGACAGTTAAGTACACCTGATACGGTGATTGCCGCCACTGCGCATTTGGGCAACTGCTGGCTCGTCACCAAGAACACCAAAGACTACCCGATGCCTGAACTCAAGCTGTACGAAGAAGAAAGGGTCGCAGAGTAGCAGGATAGGCAACAGTGAACTGACAGAACCTGGCCAAACCAAGCACGAACACGCACAATATGCTTGTGCTTGAGAAATCCGCCCCTGATACGCTATGCTAACCCTTTATGGGTGAGCGACCGACATTCGGTATCCATACTCCTGAGCTTCCTCGGCGCACCAAAGCAGACCAACCAGCCACCATGTTTCCTGATGGTACGGATCTGCCGCTCTTCAGTGGCACGCCCATTCCAGCCACTGAGAAGCCGTTTGTACCGGAAGACCACAGCATGAAGCAGGAGCTGCTGCCTGATATGCCACCGGTTGATTACGAGCATGTACTGGCCAAAGACCAAGAGTTGCGCCGGCGCAAACGAGCGGCTGCTACGTTGGCACCAACTGGTGATATCTTTGCCACCCCGCTCAGTACACTGCCCGAAGCAAGTACCATCGAACGAGCGGTACAAGCTGAGGCAGCCACGCCACCGGCGATAGCAACACCTGAACATCGGCGATCATCGCCGCGCCGGAGGGAGGAACTGCATCCATTGCGTGAAGCCTTAGCTCCGTATCTGGATTTTCCGACACTCCGCCAATTAGCAGCCCGAGGCGAAGACCTGACCCAGGCATACATTGGCCCAGGCGAGATGCCGTCAGAAGTCCACGCCGTACTTGATGCGTTGAGCCTGATGCTCCGGCCAGTCCACCGAGAACAAGTCAAAAGCCCGCAGGATATTGCCGCTGTGTTTATGTTGGAGATGGCCCATTTAGACCAAGAGCAATTGCGGGTGGCCTGCCTCAATACCAAAAACCGGCTGCAAAAAATCCATGTGGTGTATCAGGGGAGTCTGAATGCGTCAATGATTCGGGTAGGGGAGATATATAAAGAACCGCTCCGACTTAACAGCGCAGCCATCATAGTTGCGCATAATCATCCGTCGGGCGAGCCGAATCCGAGTCCGGAAGACGTTTTGGTGACACGGGAAATAGTAGAAGCGGGAAAATTACTTGATGTGGAATGTCTCGATCATTTGGTTATTGGGCAAGGAAAGTGGGTGAGTATGCGCGAAAAAGGGCTTGGATGGTAGTGTGTAGCGTATATCGACCGAACAACATTGTAAAAAGCGTATGTGGCATAATTGAAACCAAACTTGATGCAGAAGAGATTGAGATAATCCTTCTACCTTCAATCCAATATTTCGAAAACCTTCAGAAAAATCGGGAACCCGGCTAGATATTTATGGTTGAAGCTATTCTAGTGGTGAAAAATGACTGTGGGGATGTGGAGAAGTCGAGTAATCAGAACCAAAAAGGCCGCCCACATATCCAATGTGAGCGGCCATTACGCAACCAGACAGGCTATATCAGTTATGCCACGTTGGTGGCATAGTAATTGTGTCTATCCGGTCTTACGGCGTGTAAAGTTCACTTGACGATGTCCGCCCTGATGAGTTAGCCCCTCCCGCAACGAGAACACGATTCGTGCCATCACTCATCGTGATGAAAGCCGCGCCGTGGTTGTACCGCGCAGTGCTCATGGATGTGTCGGTTGTCCAGGTGCCGGCCGAAGGGTCATAGATTTCCGTTGAGCTGAGATTATTGGTTCCACCGGCTGCGAGAACTTTTCCGTTCGCTAGCAATGTGAGTGAGAACTGCACACGTGCTACGTTCATAGAGCCGGTTGTCGACCAGGTATCGGTCGACGGATCATAGAGTTCGGCAGTAGCCGTGGTTGTGCTTCCCGTGCTATATCCGCCGGCAAGCAGAACCTTACCGTTGTTTAGCAAGACAGCTACTCCGCGGTCATGGTTGTTGGTCAGATCGCCGGTTGTCTTTGTCCAGGTATCGATGGTTGGGCTGTATACGTAGGTGTACTTGTTATTTGACCCACAGCAGCCGCCAGCGACTAAAACTTTCCCATCGGTTAGTGTAGTCGCTGTGTGATTCGCACGAACCTGCGGCAGATTGGCAGCTGTTGAAAAGCTTCCGTCTGTGCCGCTCGTTGGGTCGTAAATCTCACTCGCGCCGTTCGCGGCACTGTCGCCAGCGACGATGAGCACCCGCCCATCATTGAGCTTTGCAGCGGCGTGGGCCGCGTGCTTTGATTGCATGGTGAGCGTGCTGCCCGACGAGTTCCACGACATCGTGGATAGGTTGAACAGCTCGGCGGTTTGCAGCGTGGTAAAGAGGCCGAATCCGCCGGTGACCAACACCCGCTTACTCCCGTCACCCATCGTGACAAGCGTTGCCGTGTTGCGGTGGCGCGCGTCATGCAGATTGTTGCTGGCCGAAGTCCATGAACCAGTTGAAGGGTTATAGATTCTCGACCACGATTGGGGTAGGGTCGTGTACGCCCCCGATGACAATACCTTGGTATAGGTATTGCCTGACTCGGCTGGCAACACAGTGAGCGTCAACCCTTCATATGCGGCTGACAAGCTGCCGGTGTTGGCCCAGCTACCAAGTGCGCTGACAGGCGCAGCCGGAAATGCTGCGGCAATGACGAGCGCTGCCATGATTACCAGTCCGATGATTCGTTTTGACCGTAACATGAAGTCCTCCTAGGCTAACGATTGAACAGATGACTGGACAGTTGTGTAATCGCTTTCTCCTTTCGTTGATGAAAAGGCTTATGCTACTCCCAGGTGAGCAGCATTACATGGATAATATTTATCAACATAATGCTACCCACTCAGGATAAAACTCATATCAGGGTTATCAAAGTGCAAGTTATGTATTTTTGCCACGAAACAATATGTCGCAAAAGGACATATCTTTCTTAAAGGCTGAGTGAGTTTATCATTTTTCGCGTTTTTATGTCAAAGAAATCGGTCATAGCCATTATTAAACAGTTGGTTATGGTTACTGAGGCCCCTTACCTTTAGCGAGGACAAAATCTTTTCCATTCACCGAAAACTTTTTAAAGATTCGAAATTGTAGTTGTTGTGCTAGTTCAAGACATTTGACTTCTCCAGGGGAAAAGGGATGAAGAACAATAAAATCTACCTTGTCACCTTTCTTATAATTTGCACACTCGATTACTTGTATCGGCTTTGCTACGTACTGTTGGTGTGGCTGCATCAACATGTAGTTAACAGGAAATGAGGCGTAAACTTTTGCCTTTGGATATTCTTGTTCAAAGTATCGCGATAGATCTGTACCTGCCTTGATAACATCGAGGTACTCTAAGTTATCTTCAAGTGGAGCAAAAAAGTAGCCGCTTATTTGCCTATGATTATTCCAGTTAAAGTAGAAAAGTAGTAATAGCACGCTGGTGGCTGTCAGTAATATTGCATGTATTCTTTTTGCTTTAAGTAATTGGAGATTTGTGATGAGGCTGTACAGTGCGGCAAGATAAAGAAACGGTAGCGCAACAATACAATATCGAAAAAGGAAATGCGTTTTCGCGAAAAACAACGTATAAATGATTGGAATAATGAGCAGCGGTACTTTTTCCGCCTGCCAAGATTTGAAAACCTTTTTCAGATTATTGCTCGACTTAAAAAAGCTAATGAGCGGAGGTAAAACAATGCCAGCAATCAAAAGTACTCGCCATTGACCAAAGAAAACAAACTTTAGCGTGCCGAATAGAAGATTGATATTAAACCCGAGGGTTTTTATACCCGTTCCAATTGATGTTTCTTGAAGTTCAGGTGCAACTAGCCACCATCCTGTAACAACGCTGTGGTAGGAAAACCAGCCAAAAAGGACGATCAGCGGAAGAGTGATGAGCAGGCTTTCTTTTGTGACAAGGGCAATAATGCCAGTTTTAGATTTTCTCAAAGCGGTCACCGCGTGCAAAACAACAATGAACAGTACGAATAGTACACCGACTTCTTTTGTCAAGACGAGTAACCCTGCTGTAACTGCGTAGGCTGAAAATCTACGCTTGAGATAGAAGTAGTAACCCCACAGTGCAAATGCTGCGAGTGGGATCTCCATATAAATAATGCCAATCTGGGCGAGAAAGACAGGAGTAAAAAGAAGCAGCAAGCCGCCGAGCAAGCCCATTAACCGTCCGGTATTTTTATCTTTTATTAGCTCTTTGCCGACATAATACACGCCAAGAACAGCAAGGAGTGTAAAAAAGAAGTTCAATAGGTGCGAAACAAAAAGCGACTCACCAAACATTTTCCATGCTAGAGCAAGAATTAACGGAAATAACGTAGGGTGCGCAAGCTGCGTGAATTCGCTTGTCAGGGGGAAAAAGCCGGTATTAACAAATCTGTGAGCGGTTTGAATGACAAATCCGGCAGAATCCCACCAATATGGAGTGTGTATGGTGGGTAACCATAAAAGGCCGGTCACTATAGTAAGAATGATTATATAGACACTATCAATTTTACGGAACATTTTTACGCTACTAAGTATTTCATTCTGATAGTGAGCATGTCAAGTAAAGCAAATATAGATGCCAACTTCGCGCCAAGAGGACAGACGAGGGGAGCAGGTGAGTTACTCTGCGGGAAAAGTAGATCTTATCAGTTCAGGACTGTCATGAGTTGGACTGTTCACCGCACGAGAGACCTGGTAGGCTTCCATCTCATCTGCCGGGTATGGCTGTAAGAAGTGGTGCAAGTGCTCAGGCTCAATAATGTCAGGACTCAGCCAAGCGTCCTCATCGTCACGGTGGAGAATAACCGGCATGCGGTTATGGATAGGGGAGAGCAGGCTGTTTGGCTCAGTGGTGATGATGGCACAGCTGAGCAGTTCCTTGCCATCAGCGCCGCGCCACACATCGTAGATGCCGGCAAAGGAGAATATCTCTTCCTGCTTGAGTTTGAAGAGGTAGGGGATCTTGGTATCTGACGTGCGCTTCCATTCAAAGAAGAAACTGGCTGGAATGAGACAGCGTTGCGTGCGGAAGGGTTTGCGAAACGTTGCCTTGCTCTCGATGCCTTCAGCGCGGGCATTGATTTGCGGCTTAATCTGTATTCCTTCACGCGCCCAGAAGGGAACAAGCCCCCACTGCATTAAAGCGAGTGTGTGGTCATTTGTGATGACCGGTATCGTTTGGCTGGGTGCAATATTGTAGCGGGGCCGAAGCTCAGTCGCAGGGGGAAGGACGAGGTCATTGTAGTACCGTTTGGTGAGTTTATCTGGTGTCGTAAAGCCAAAACGCCCGCACATAGATTAAGGGCTATTATACCGAATAAAGAGCGAAAGCGCGAGGAAAGTATTTAGCCTCGAAACGTGCTTTCTGCTATAATCTCCGCAATAAGATGAAAAACTCATTCAAAAAAGAGTCGGAAAAGATGGATTCTAAGGTTGTTAATAAAGCGATAAGGGAGGTTGTAAAACCTTTGCTAAAAGAAAATGGATTTACAGATTTTTCTGCTCGATCTGCTTGGAGACATACCAATGATACTGTTGAAGAAATTAACTTTCAGTTGTTTAATAGTTACGTTGCGTTTGGGGTTGGATGTACTACATTTTCATTTGCAGTCAATCTTTACGTTCATTACAAATATTTCAACAAAATTCCATTAAATAAGTCTTATCGTGGGCAGCCTGGCATATATGGCCATTCAGTACAAAAACGATTACATAAGAAAATAAACCAAGCTCAGTTATTTCATCCATACAATGATAGGGACTTTCATGTCTGGAAAAAAGATAGACCTGAAGTGTGGTATGTCAAAGAGGATAGAAGCAACCTCAATCTAGTAATTGAAGATGTAGCGCGGGCGTTAATCACAGATGGTCTACCATGGCTCGCGAAAATGACCAACTTACCTTTTGCACTAGAGTTAATTAAGACAAAAGCTAGCAAGAATGATGAAGATTACGGTGGCAATCTTGGTTCACAAATGAGAAAAGAACTAATTAATGGATTGTCGGAACATTTAGCCAACAATCAATGACCATGCATATATTCTAATCAAATCTGTAGTTATGTCTAACACATATTTAATGAAACCAAAGTTGATTGTGGATATAAGAATTTACAATGAAGAATATTGATGTTTTACATAAACAACAGGCGGAAGTATGTCAGAGGTTCTCGACCACCTTTACTCCTGTTGACTTGAATCATCGACTTGGAATATCCGATAATACAGACGGTATACTTACACCTATTAATGGTCTCCGTCATCCTCCTAAAGGAGATATGTCTGGGTGGTATATTTGGTCGGGAGAAAAGTTTTCTTACAGTGACGACTTTTTTAAAGGTACACATATTTTCCACCTGGAGAAACGGTGTCCTCAAACTTTAAAGTATCTAGGATTACCTCCAGGGTTCAGGTTTTTAATCGATAATAATGGTTATGAAGATGTCTGGTTTGACGAAAGTTTACTTCATATAGAGAGTTAGTATTTATGAGATGAAAAGCCTCTAGTCAGAATCCCATATAAATAATTTAGATAAATGAAATTTTCAAGCCTTCATTAACAGTCGTATTATGTACAGGTATCTCAACTGCCATATTGTATCCTCTGATTTCACTGCTAGTTCTTGTGAATTTGTTAATGGAAATAGTTTGACAAATATATTTGAACACATTATAGTCAACTTTAATTTTTTTGATTTAAGAGGATATGAATGATAAAAGTAAACATTACAAAACAAGAAATATTCGGACTGATAAAGGCGAAGAGGATGAGATCTATACTGGAGAGATTGATAATATACAGGAATTAAAAGATAGTGAAGTGTATCTTACAAGTCTTAAAGAAACAAACATACAGCAATTCTTTAAGCAGTATTGTCAGCTTCTTATAGAAGTCAGTAAAAGAGGAAAAATTACACGGCAAACTGCTGCATATATGATTGCTGGTTGGATGTTCGATTCTGAATTAAGAGAGATTCCTGAAATTAACGAGATAGTTTTTCTTGCGGGGAGCCTTGAAGTTCCTTATCATATTGCCACTGATATAGGAGATAAACAGGCATACGATATGGAGTGGAATAAATTAGTAGATAAAATTAATGATTTAAGATATTAACTGACCTCTGCTTGCACATTTAATTCTTCTGTCTCAAAATTGAGACCACCTTCCAGGCGCATCGGTTTTGCTCTCGTCTCTCTTAGCCTCAAATAACATTTCTGCTATAATCCCTGCAACATGCTGAAAACAATTTTCTTTATAGGAATGGCAGCGATTCTCGCCTTAGGGGGAGTAACGTTTTCAATTTACAAAACATGCGATATAGTTTACTTAACGGATAAAGATTTGTCTCCGGATGGTAATTATTTTATACGAGCTCAGAAAACCGCTTGTCCATTGCTTGATCGTTATACCACGGATTTAATAGTTACTCGTATAAAACATAATTTTCTTGAAAGGTTAGACGGAAGTTATAGTGAAGATATTTTGATTTTAAGGGGATCGAATTCTTCTGTGGTATCCTCATGGGAGGATAATCGATCCGTAAAAGTAAGATTTTCGGGATGTAACGCTATATATGCACAAGAGCATTCATGGAGAGATATAAAGGTCGTATACGATGGACAGTGTTCAGAAGACAATTAACTAAATGTCGCCCTCGGTCGATTAAGGTAAGATTTAAACAATAAATTATGGAAGTTGGATCTTTTTATATAGTTACCGCAGTAACAGGATTACTTTTTGCAGTGTTCCATAGAAAATTAGGCAAGTCGGCGGTGGAGTTCAGAAAACAAATGTTCGGGAGATTTTTTCCTGAATGGGCATTTGGGCGAACGACAGTAATTATTACCCAAATCGGATGTTTATTGACAGGCATATTGGTTCTTATAGTTAGTATCGGTAAACTTATGATTTGATTACGTAGCCATATACCGCTTCTTTAAATCGCTCCCTCGAATGATTGCACCATCCTTCATCCACTCGGAAACTGTCTTTTTGTACGCTTGTGCCCGTTGTGTTCTCACACGCTCAAGCACTGCCCGCCGCTTGGCTTTGGCATCGCGGGCACGCTCGCTGTATGACTTGTGAGTAGGGGGAAAGCTGTATTCTGTCATAGACTCGTCGCCTCCATTTCCCGCTGAGCGTTTTGTTTCCCCAGATGAATATAAATTTGGGTGGTCTCTAATGAAGCATGGCCAAGCCAATCCTTTAGCCGGTAGGCACTCACGCCTTGTTGTGCTTTGGCAGTGGCAAAGGTATGCCTGAGGCTATGGCAGCTGGCTTTCTTCTTGATGCCGGCAAGTTTGAGGTACTTAGCGACAAGCTTTCTGACCCCGCGCTCTGAAATCGGTTCGTTAGTGTAATTGAGAAACAGCTGCTCGGACAGAATCTTCGGCCGGATGATAAGGTAGTTCTTAATCGCTTGGGTGGCTTTCCGTTCCAGTTCAATCGAGCGGGCGGCCATACCCTTGCCGAGTCGTACCCGTAGCACATGGTTTGAAAGGTCAATATCATCAATCCGCAGGGCAACCAGCTCAGACACCCGTAGCCCTGTTTGCAAAAAGACCTGCAAAATTGCATAGTCTCGGGCGCTGCCGCCGGCGTAGGAGAGCAGGGCGGTGTACTCTTCACGGCTGAGTGCTGTTCTGTCTTTGCGCTCCCGCTTCGGCGTTTCGACGGTGTCCATTGGCGACTTCGCCAGGTGGCCGTGCATGACTAAGTAACGGAAGTATTCTCGAAGGGCGGCAACTTTACGGGCTCTTGATACACCTGAGAGCTTGCGATCAGCCAGGGAGGTAAGATAGTCAGTAATGTCTGCGCGCTCGACCTGGGTAGGGGAGTGGGCAACCATATTGTTCTCATGCAGCCAGGTAAGAAACTGGTGGATGTCGGTTTGATACGCCCGGATGGTCGCATCACTCCGGTTCTTGCCGGTCAATTGGCTAAGAAAGTTGGCGAGTGCTTGTTCAAGTGTCAGTTGTGTCATAGGTCGGTTCTCCTGCAATCTGTCCCCATCTTAGCAACCGAGCAGGGGAGACGCAAACTAAAAATCCGGAAAAATTTGGTTCCGATAACATCGGTATTTTTTCATTATATGGAACCAACGAATTGCTTGTCTATGGGCAATCTTACAAGGAGTGGTTCTGAGAATAGGGATTATGGGAACCAGGTGATTAGTAGCGGCACACCTGTGCTATAATCAGCATCACAAAGGGGCACGACGTTTTTACGTGAGACGTGAATGAGCAGCACAGCACAACGGTTTGACACGTTCCTTTCTAACCTCCAGTTGACGGAAGCACAGATTAGGGACGCGATCACCAAACATCGAGGAGTTCGTAAAGCACTTCATACCGCTTTCTACGGAGATACTACCAAGTCTAGTGACTACTTCAGCGAAGCAGCTTATGAAGCTGAGCTGGTAGAAGCATATAAAGCCTCGGTAGTTACATTCAAAGAGAGTTCGGTGTATAGCACAAGTTTGCTTGTTGGGTCGTATGGCAAAAACACCGAGATTGCACCTCCAAGCGATATCGATATCCTTTTCAAAATGCCGATACATTTGTATACAAAATACGACAAAGACCCGTATAATGGACAGAGCCAGCTCTTACAAGACGTAAAAAATGTTCTCCGTAAAGCTTATCCAAGCACGGATATACGTGGCGACGGACAAATTGTTGATGTCCCATTTATTTCATATAAGGTAGAAGTGCTGCCGGCATTCCATTCTTCCGGTGACCAGTATCTTTACCCAGACGCACATAACGGAGGTAGTTGGCGAGTTACTAACCCAAAGGCTGAAAAGTTACAGATAAGCGCCTCGAATAAACGTTCCGAGGGTAATACGATCCGGCTCATCAAAATGATTAAGGCGTGGAAGAGATATTGTGCTGTACCAATAAAATCGCTCGTTATTGAGTTACGCGCTGTTAACTTCTTGCAGACATACGAATATTACAACAGAAGCTCGATGTTTTATGATTGGATAATAAGAGATTTCTTTAAAGAGCTTTTGAAACACACCAATGGTTCGTGTAAAATCCCTGGTATAGAAGAGACGATCTATTACGGAGACGCTTGGAAAACTAAGGCAGAAAGCGCATACTCGCGTGCGATAAAAGCGTGCGAATATGAGAGCGCAGAATACGGCGATAGCGCCACACTTGAGTGGAAAAAGATTTTTGGGAGCCAATTTTATTTTGTATGAGGAGGTCGCGAAAAATGGTAGACGAAAGAACGCGTATCTTATCGATAATCAGAGAGGTTTACGGAAGAGTTGCTTGGACACACAAGACATTGGAGAAAGACCGCGAAATACTTAGTGGTCGAGCGATGCGCAATAGATGGGCTAATATAATTATTTTGTCAATCACAGCAACGGGGGTACTTACAAGCATTCCACTTGATGCACTCTGGTTGAAAATCGGAACGGCGATAACCGCATTAATCTCAACAGGATATGCGATATATGACCTATCATTTCCGGTCGATATCGAGATACTTCAATATAGGATAGCAGCAAAGAAATTATTAATAGAGAGAGATAAACTCCTCCTACTTATTGAAAAGGCAATGGCCACCAATGTAAACTTAGATGAAATACGCGCCGAGTTGACGAGAGTAATCGAGCGAACAGGAGAAATTTACAGCTCCTCTCCTGACACAACAAGTAAAGGGCATAGTCTTGCGACACAAGGGCTCAAATCGAAAGAGGAGCTTACGTTTAGCCAAGACGAAATTGACAGTTTGTTGCCTGCTCAGCTCCGCTTGAGTGGAGCGGATAAGTCGTCAGCTCAACAACCTTAAAAAGCATAAGCAGGTGACTATTACGAGGTCTATTCGAGACTAATAAGACCCGTTTGCCGGAGTGCATACCACAATGCCGCAAAACTAATACCCCAAATAAAAATTGTACTAATGGTCTTGAAGTAGATGGTTACTGTCATTTCCTTAGTCTTTAATATCCCTTTAAACACATAATGGTTGACAAAATATAGCACTATAACAGTGTTTAATACGATAGCAACAAAGTAAACGAGTAAAGTTCTAAGTATGAACATGGGTTTATTATAGAACAATTGATGACCTGTAACTAGATATACATTAATAACCATATGGTTGGCTATAATTATTTCTCGATTTGTGCTAGTCAGAAGTAGAGACATAGTTCTTATAATGGGCAGTATGGGAACCAGAAGGGAAGTTAAGGATGAAAGACGTAAGAGGAGGAGTGTCGGGGATACCGCATTAGAATACGAACCACAACAGAACTAAGCCAATACATGCGACCTGGCCAAGCATAGCATAAAGGCTGATTAAAGCAAAAAGAGATTTCAGCAAGATGCTGAAACTCACAGCACTCCCAAACCTCTCTGACATGACCCATCGCCGAGTGTTTAGGTCAACGATTCCTGCTACCAAGACGGATAGAGGAACCCATAAATATGGTTGATGAAAGTAAAAACCTAAAAGAAGTGTGAGGAGTGAAATTAATATTGCGGTGTTAAGTCTCATCTTTCATGTAGTCACCAGGTATATTATGGCAGAGTTTCGCACACAATACCATCTTCATCCCTATCAATGCATTGCAGGTCTCCTGCTCCTATGCGCTCAAAAAACGCATAATCATTGGGGTGGAAGTTTACAAACCGCTTACTGAGAATCCGCCCACATCTCTAAACGAATGGACGGAGCGGTAGCCTACTAAGCCTTCAAGAAAAAGACAGCCATATAATTCGAATTCAATCCTGCTGTCCTTGGAACAGGTTACGGAACTCATTATCGGAGATTTCGCGGTCCTCATAGTCCAGATCGTGAATAAGCCATCTGCGGCCGTCGTATTCCATGGAATGCTTAGGGCCAACAAGACAGCAGTTTGGGAGGTATACTTTTCTGACGAACGGCTGTTGCTCGGCTTCCTTCTTGATAAAAGCAGCACCACGAATTTGTGGGATGAACCAGGGCTGTAAACCCATTGCGCCGAATTGCATTTGAATAATCTCGTTAAGCGTATGTATCGCTTCTAATGCAAGCTGCCGCTCATTATGGTCAACCTCTGGTTTAAAGTGAATGGTGCGATTACGGATGTCACGCATTCGGCGATAGGCAATGACCGTCTCGGGAAGCAGGACGTTCCAAGACTCAAGAGTATCTATAGCCACTTTCCAATCATCAAATGACGACTTCCGATAGATATGCTTGTATTGGGGTGTCGCCCGAAAGTCATCTCGTAGCAGCAAGATAAGGTGATTGAGAATGCGCTCGCCCAGCGCGCAAGCACCGGTCAATGCCGGGTAGTAGCCACCAATGACAAATGAGTTTCGGATTTGACTAAGAAACTTATTGTGAAAGGCAATAATCGAAAAAGGCTTTGCGCCTAATTCAATGATGTCCTGAAGTTTTCGCTCTGCATCATACTCACCAAACTCACGCGTATACGCCTGCTGTTGTTGCACCTTGTTGCGACGATGCCCTTCTTTGACCGCTTCTTCCCACTCATCTTTGATTTCCAGAGAGAGCGTAGAAGCGCGCGAGTCAAAATCCATACCGAGCACACGATATCGTTTCATAAATTTCTGGTATTACTTGCTATCTCAAGCAAGAAACGAAGCACCCCTTCCATTCGTACATTGAGAGCTTTCACTTGAGCTTCGGTATAGGGAATCACCAACTCATGTGTACCTCTCTGGAAGAGGTCAATGAAGGCAATCGTTGCACCAACATCTTTACTTACAAACTCGGAGAATGGGCCATTATTTACGTGCCGACAGATATACAGTAACCGCGCTTTACGCGTCGGTCGGTTTTCTACGTAGAGCGCAGGGTCGTTGTTCCAACGACGAACGCTCTCATCGGGCGCCAGGCGATGCAAGACATGCGTCAGTAGCTCTCGCATAGATATCGTTGCGTGCCTAACCCTATCTGGGTTATCTGACTCAATAGAGTGCCTTACACCCTCCCACAAAGGGATGAGGTTTGCATCTACTGCACGGAGCTGGAGATACAGCGCATCCTCGGTTTCCGTTTGTAATTCGATTCGATAAGCTGGCCTCACCTCATTGATACGTTCCGGGTTTTCAACAATGACCGACCCAAACAGTGTGGCTTCATTCAAAAACTCAATCGCTGGCAATCGAGTAATCTGCGGTTCGTAAGCAAGAAACTGCTGTGCAGAGTCGCGGAAAGATTCGGACAAAACGTTGTAAGCTTGTGAGAAATCCACGAAGTTTGCGCGAAGGTCAACACCAATATCAAAGGGAACCCGCGTAGCAAGCGTTATATCCCCCCACGGAATCCTAGCAAGCGTCTGTTCAGCGATTTTCGAAATGCCCGCCACTTCGGCAAAATGCCGGCTTACAGCTTCATCAAGTCGTACTGCTGATTGCAGAGCATCATGTAATGAAGCCGATTGGCTTAACCATCCTTGAGCTATGTCTTTAGTATCGAGTGCAAGAAATTGTGCGGGTCGTGCTACTTCAACCATCCGAGCAAGTGCGTTTCGGCTTTCCTCGGCAATTTGAAGAACCTGAGCACCCATGGCCTGTTGAAAATCCTGCATATTAGGCAACGCCGCTTTAATGAACGACGTGTCGATAATACGACTCATGGTTTCGCGAAGCCGCTGGTGCTGTTCATCGGTATACGCTTGTAAAGCGGTTCTAAAGCCCTCAAAAGGTTCGGCATTCTCTGGCAGATGCTTATCGAGTGTGTCTTTATGTCGTGCCCATACCTGGGCTACGCGAGCTAACGACCTGTCTTGCCAAGACTGGACTGTTTCAAAATCAAGCTCTGGAGACACAAGCTGGTGGTGGATTATCCGCGCAGTGAACTGACGAGGAGATTGTTCGAGGGTAACTTGTTCGGTAAGGAACTCCATGTCCCCAACAGATAACCAACGCAGTTTGATGGTGCCGTGTCGATGCGTCCTGATGGCAATAGGAGTTCCAAAATATCGATTTTTCTGTGGCTTTGACTTTCTGCTTGTTGCCTGTTTCATTTTTTGACCGAACCCTCAACCACCTGAATCTCGTCTCCCGACAAACCGTAAAGTTCATACACCAGCCGGTCAATTTGCCGGTCGGTTGCTTCAATCTGTCGCTGGAGTACTGTCTTATCCTGGCCTGTTTTCGCAGCAGCAAGGCGTTTGTGTAGGTCTATCAGGCGCTCAACGAGGGAAACTACATGGTCATGTCGTGTTCTCTCACTGGAATTCGAGAAATCGATACGACGGATTGGTAATTGAGCGACATTTGTTTTCTTTACCTCTGCCAACGCTTCCCCAACTTCTGGATTCAAGGTATGGTAGTACCAATTGAGTAGTTTTGAATTTACCACACCGAGCAGAAAAGACGGTGCCGGAAGAGACGCCTTCGGAATAATGACATGCATGTTGTTAAGGCAGATATACTGCTCGGTGTCCATAGCCGCGACTAGACTATCTCCAGTTTGGCGCATAAAAATCTTGAGCGGAGCATCAAAGTTAGCTGCGGGCCGTGGCTCGGCCAACCATGGACCGAACTTGATATAGCGGGATTTGAGCGGTGCAATTTTGTATCGGCCTATGTCGCTGCCCCGAAGATATGGCCGGTAAGATGGATCAAGTTGACGGTCACTATCAAACGGTCGTGTTTCTACTGTTTGCTTTGTCTGTGGAGGATTACCTTTACCTGTTTGGTACGGCTTGACACCCACGTTGATGACGCACAACGTGCCAAATGGTTCACCCACCTCACGGCACTTTGCGGCCAATGCTTCTTCGGCTTCGCTAGTGAATATGTTGATTACCCCACCACCCAGTGCTTGCCACTTCTGTTGCTGATGCTGAATCACCCGATATTCACCATCAATCGTGGTGTTCAAGAAGTCTCGAAGCGACGGTACGACCGTAACTGCCACCTGCCAATTTTCCGGTGCGCTTTTCTGAAGGATAATGATTTCAGTATCAACAGTTACTTTAGGAAATACCGGAAATTGAAAGTGAACAATCTCGGTAATGCGGGTGCTTTCGACCACGAAACGTCGTATTTCTTTTTGGAGCAAGTTCGTAAGCCAAGGGTTTGGGATAATCATGCCAAAATATCCGGCCTTCGCAAGGAGGTTTTTTATTGAGTTTTCAAGAAAAAGGAGGTAGCTATCGAGCTGGTAGTTCTGGCATTTGTACTTCATGTTGAGGTAGGCTTTGTCGGCATCATAGAGATAAGCGCCGTAGGGCGGATTGCCAATCACAGCATCAAATCCACCTGCCCGCATAATCTCCGGAAATTCACCTTCCCAGTCAAACACATTGACGCGATACCGTTCTTCATCATCGAGGAAACTTGCCTGTTGATTATTGTAGAAGTCAGCCCCAATGAGGGAATTTCCGCACTTAATATTTCTTCCTAAGTCGGGTAAGGCGCGCTCCTGGAACATCCGAAGCTGGGTGGCGAGGGTTTGCTCGTTTTCCCCTTCAAGCACCTTGAGGAGCAGTGACAGCTTTGTGACTTCTACTGCCTGCGTGTCAATATCCACACCATATATATTATTGAGCAGGATGCGCTTGCGCTCAGCACTCACCAGCCGCCAGTCGCCGCCTGTCCCTTGGTAGAGTTCCTTTTTATGCTTCTGCACTCCATCAGCGACATACCAGTCCCGATGCCAATCTAGCAAAAACTGGTAAGCGCCGATAAGAAAGGAGCCTGAGCCGCAGGCAGGGTCTGCTATCCGCAGCTTTGCGACCTGCCGAGGGCTCTTCCCTGCAACCAGCTTGCCAACGGTATGCTGCACAATGTAATCAACGATATAGTCAGGCGTGTAATAGACGCCGCCAGCTTTGCGAACCTCAGGCTTTTCCTCAACAATCGCCTTCCGGTCGTCCGTCAAATGAATGACCTTGCCCAGAAACTGCTCGTACACATGGCCGAGGATTTCAATCGGCAGCACGGAAAACTCGTAGGGGCTGTCTGGGTAGTAGGTACTGCGGATGATTTTGCTCAATGGTTCATCAGCAATCGTGAGGTGCATGGTCAAATCATCTGGATGCTCTGGCCGGTCTTTTTCTTTTGCAAAGTGAAATAGTCCCGAGTTGTACCGATCATCAGCCAGCAGGAAGAGGTTGGTTAGTTTTTTGTACACCTCGCCACCGACCGTAGCCGACTTCAGCCGCTCATAGGGCTCAATTCCCCGGTCTTCAGAGATGCGAAGAAAAATAATCCGGTCAATCGTCATCTGCACCGCGTAGTTCAGCTCGCGCTGTGTGAGCTTGGGATTTCGAACGGCAATATCTTTGGCAAGCAGCTCCCGCCAGGTTTCAATCTCTTTGAGGAAGGCGGCATCAACGGTCGCAACGCCCTTTTTGTCTTTCAGCAGATCTGTGTACTGCTCAAGCGAGCCAGCGAGTACAGCCTCACGGGAGAAGAGTGCGGCAATCTCTTCCCACCGCTCCAGGTAGTCACTGTAGTCGTAATAGAGTGTGCGGGCTGTGGCTGTTTTGTCGTCTTTGTCCGGGCGAATCCGGCAATCGTAAACAACAAACTCTTCAAAATCGGTGAGGATACTCAGGGGTAGATTGGCAGACCACGCATACCGGCGAAGCTGAAAGGCAGGACTAATATTGTCTCTGAGGTTAACTGCGGGCTTCTTAGCTTCAACAAAGAACTTACGGCTGCCACCGATACGGAAGCCGTAATCAGGTGCTTTGGTCGAGCCGCCGATTTTGACGGCATCTTCATGAATGACATCCTTATATGCCTCGGATATCCCGCCTTTATTACTGATGTCCCAGCCGAGGGCTTCAAAGAACGGGTCGATGAATTCCCTGCGGACCTGTGTTTCATTGTACTGGCCTGACCGATACGCCGAAGCGTTCCTGTGAAACCGGTCAATAAGTTTGATAACCTCCGCAGGTGTTTCCATAATAATGCCCTCAACTATAGCAGCCAAGATTGCAAAGTCAACACTCATTATAACGCCATCGTCGCTGACAAAGAAACGCAGTGGTATGCCGAACGGTTACAATCCAGTACCAGAAATGGAGCTGGAAAACGAAACAGGGGCTGTCCAGGTTTACCCTGTGGCAGCCCCATACTTGCAAAGTTGCTGTTTTGATTGTAATCGGTCAATATTCTTCCGGCAAAAGAATAGTCGTTGCCGACCGGTCAGCCTCGGTGATGATATAGATGGCCGTTCCATCGGAAAGCGTGTACCGGCTTAGCAGCCGAAAGCCGCGTTGGAGCGAAAACTCGTTTTCCTCCCTGTCTTCCTGGTCAAGCTCTCCCCAATCGCCGCGCCAGTGCCGGCGCAAGAATTCAGATGGCTCTTGGTTGTTACGGGTGAATGCTTCTACTGCACCAGGTGTGGCCACCAGTTGGCCGAGGGCAAATTTGCGCTCTCCCCCTTCCTGCGCTTGTACGGCTGTAAGACGGCAGGGCGTAAATGCGCTGTCCTGCACAATCGGAAAACCCCACTGCGCGCTACTCAACTCTAGGTCTGATTGGCTGAAGTACGTCAGTGCTTCATCCCAGCCGACACGGTAGCCGTAGAAAATGGCGTCCTGCGCAAGTGGCTGCATCTCAATGATGTACCACGTCCAGCCGGCCTGCTCACACGTCAGCTTCAGCCAAACCATTGGGTCAGGCTCTCCTGATGCCTCGCCTAGTTGCGGGATGTTCGCCCGCAATTCTTCCGGTATGTGAATGTCCACCGGTCTCCTCCTCCGCGTTTGACGCGGCAGCTAGTGGCCGCTCCCGTAAGCGGCGCATTGCAACCAGCGCAACTGGCTCCAAAACGCCGCCTTGTAGGAAAAGGAGGAACGAGCAGTAACCTGCAAGCAAAGTGAAGATGGAAAGCACAATGCAGCCGCTAATGCCTGCATGTCCTCCCACTTCTCCTCAGAATGTATCAGGGTTTACTACTGAGAGCAAGGTGATGTATTCGACACTTCGCGACACCACAACAGGCAACAATAAACCCGCATTGCTGCGGGTTTGCTAGTGTGAAATGGATTGTATCTAGAACAAGGTTGCCTGCTGCATCCCCGTCTCTAACTCATCCCAAGGGAGATGTGGAATATCAGATAGTCGTGCTAGACGGTGTTGAAAGTCTCGGCATAGTGCAGGTGACCGACGCTCATCTGGACAGTGACAGAAGAAATATACTTCAGTACCTTCGGACAACCATTGTGCTACGCGCTTTGCCCACTCATCCAAGAGTGGCGCATTCAGCTCAGGTTTGGGATGGCCGATGTACCGAATCAGTGCAATATCGCTGCTGCGTAGTGGATGCATCGGTACATCTGGTTTACGGTCTCGTGCCCGCTGCAAGTCAACGTCCGCGCCGGGTAGCGGGCCAGCATCCAGGGGTCGCACGTCCATCACGACCCGCCCAGCATTGTAGCGTTCTAATAACTCCATCAACGTACGTTCAGCAGGCTCGGCGTACCAATCAAGGTAGCGAACTTCGACAGCAATGCGGTAGTCTCTGGGCCACGCAGCCAACCAGCGTTCAAGGTCTTCTATCTTATCCGCTCGATACCCAGGCGGAAGCTGGAGGAAGAACGGCCCGAGCCTTTCCCCGAGCGGAGCCATGCGATCAATAAACTCCTGTGTGGCTTTTCCCTTGGTAGCCAGCGGTCCCTCATGGCTCACTTCACGCGGCAGCTTAAAGCAGAACCGGAAATGCTCAGGTGTTTCAGCGGCCCATCGCTTCACAGTCTCGGCCGCCGGGGTCGCATAGAACGTTGTATTTCCTTCGGCAGTCGTCAGCCTGCGGCTGTAGAGTGAGAGAAAATCAGTACTCTTACTGCCGGGAGGAAACAGCTCACCTACCCAATCCTTGTATCCCCAAACCGCGCAGCCGATGTAAAATGCTGTGCTCATAGTGTTGTCCCCGTAACACTAAGCTCTACGCTGCCGTATCGAGGTAGTAGCGGAAGGTAAAAAATCTTTGAGGCATAGAAGGTGGTGTTGCCCTCGACCGTGGTGAGGCGGCGGCTGTAGAGGCTCAGGAAATCGCCCTGCTTGCTGCCGGGCGGAAACAGGTCACCGACCCAGTCTTTGTAGGCCCACACCGCGCAGCCGATCCAGACGTTCGCCATTTCTGCCTGCCTTTGCCATGCGCTGATTTGCTCGCCGCGCTAGCCTACACCGAGAAGCGCAAGCTTGCAAGTTGCGGGCCGGGAGTGGGGATGAAAGTTGCCACAAAGACTCAAAGACTCGAAGGCTTGAGATACATCCCAAAACCTTCGAGTCTTTGTCGCTATCTGAAAAGATGCTAGCCTAGCCCTCATACCTTTCAATTACCACCAAGACACCAAGACACCAAGATTTTATGCCATCCTGAAGCCCTTGGTGCCTTGGTGCCTTGGTGGTGAAAATGTTCCTGGCGTTCTTATCTGAAAGGTGTTGAGCCTAGCTCCTGCTTTCCAAAACACGCTCCTGCTTGCTATCGCCAAAGGCGGTATTCCCGCGCCCCGAGCGTGCCAGCACAATGCGGTAAACAACCAACCCCACCACGCTGATCGCCATACCCCAGTAGAGGTCGCGCGCCCACACGCTTGTGCTGTCGCTGCCGCTGAACAGGCTGTGGCCGATTGCCAGCACAAAACCGCCGAAGCTGAGGTAGTGCAGCGTGCGCCAGGCGCGGAAACCGATCCAGCGCCGCATATAGAAACTGATCGTGACGATCAGAGAAGAATACAGGCTCAGCTGCCCCAGGCCGACCCACAGCGGGCGGTAGTTGCTGCTGGCAAACGGCACCAGCACCTGCGTGATGCTGTATGGCGTGTACTGGTCGCCCAGCAGCACCAGCGCATGGAGCGCGGTGAAGCCGAGGCCGAGCAGGCTGGCATATTCGTGCAAGTCGTTCAGGGTTGGGCCGCCCGGCCAGGCGCGCGCCAGCTTGTTGGTGATCAGCAGGCCCAGCGCCATCGAGAGCCAGAGCAGCGCAAGCGCCACAAAGCCGCTGGCGCGCGTCAGGTACCAGAACATCTTATGATCGGGCGCGGCGATTGAGCTAACCCAGGCGCTCAGCCAGTCGGGGCGCAGCAGCACTGCCACAACGCCGCCAGCCAGCATGAGCGTGACCATGGTGATCAGCGTGACCGTAGGCGCGAGTGCGAGCGCAATATCTTCGACCTCGCTGGCGGACGTGGTGGTGCGGGCCGGCAGCTCGGGCGCGTACACGGAGGGCGGCGCGCTGGTACGTTCGGGTGTTTCTGTCATAGGTTGTATATCCTTGGCATAGGTTGTATCGTAAACGTGCGGCCCGCTGCGAAGGCCGCACGGTTGATGCCAGTTTGGAAGTGGGTGCTGTTAGCGCGACGAGCGCGTGCGAACGCGTGGCGTGGTCTGTTGCTGCGGCTGCTGCTGTTGCGGCTGGGCTTGCGGCAACTGCTGCTGCGGCTGGGTTTGCTGGTCGTCGGTGCCGGGCAATTGCTGCTGGTCATCGCTGCCGGGGAGGCCATCCTGTGGCAGCGTTTGCGGCGCGGTGCCGCCCAGCCCGCCCGATTCGCCGTTGGGTGCGGGGAAGGGGAGTTGCTGTTCGCCCCGGCGGCTGCGGCGGCCAAATGGCGTGCTTGTGTTGGGCAGGGTTTCCTGCTGTGCCCCCTGCTGTTGGGCGGGCGCCTGCGCGATTGCGCCATTCTGCGCGGCGCTTGCGGCACCACTGGTTGTGTCCATTGCGCCGATGGCGGCCCAGCCGCCCAGGGTCGCGGCGATCGATGCCGATGCGATCACGATTTTGGTGCTGGCGATGCCGGCGGAGCGGCGTTTGGGGTTGCGATTTATTGCCACGACTTATCCTTTTGCAGCTATACAATCTGTCGTATGACATACGCAACAACGATTTGCGTATGGCGGTATAGTACGCCGCAATTTTGAGGATATTGCGAAGAAACGCTGAGAAAATCGTGAGGAGCGCGAGTTGGGCGGCAAAGAATAACAAAACCGGCCAGCGGCGCGCTTTGCCACTGACCGGTTGTCGTATCAATGTTGGAATGGAGAAACCAGATTTATCCACAGATTTCGCAGATTACACAGATATGTGGTTCATCATCTGCAAAATCTGCGAAAGGATTTAGGACCAATGCTCATCAAATAAAACCGCCAGGAACGTTTACCACCAAGGCACCAAGACACCAAGGGCTACAAAATGCCATAAAACTTGGTGTCTTCGTGTCTTGGTGGTTATTTGAAAGGTGGTGAATTTAGTGATTTGCCCTCGCCTGATGCAGCCGTGTTAGGCCGTGTAGGGCGCGAACAGATGCGCAAACAGGCGCTCGAACTGCGGCGAGTCGCCGTCGAGCTGGTCGTACAGGTCGATCACGCGCGCAACCTGGTCGCGCCGCCGCCAGATCGCCTGGGCGAAACCGTCGTCGCTCACAATGCCTTCGCCGCGCAGGAATGCGTAGAACTGCTTGAACGAGGTGCACATCTCGCGGGCCGCGCGCGGCGAGTTGTTCAGCACCTTGCGCGGGTAGAAAAAGAACATGCACTCGTCCAGCGTGGCGTAGTCGCCGTCGCTGAGTGAGCGGTCGTAGTAGTTCGCCAGGAAGTCGGCATACAGCCACAAGTCGCCCGTGCGGCTGGCCGCCGTCGATTCGCTTTTGCCCTGCGCGATCAGCGCCTGGTAGAACTGATCCATCAGCTCGTTGCTGCGCGCGGCGGCTTCGCTCTCGTCTTCCTCGTCGTCTTCGCCCCACTCACCGCCCGGGCCGTCATCTTCTTCCCACTCGCCAGTTACCTCAATCGAAAGCATGCCGTCCTGCTCGTAGTTCTGCGCCTCAGTTTCGCTCAGGTCGGGGTCGTAGGTCAGGTCGTGCCCGTTGGGCGTGGCAACCAGCTCGGGCGTCAGCTCGGCAAACAGCTCGGGCTCGCGGCCCAGCAGCTTGTTGAGGTGCCTGGTAAGAATGAACTGCACCTGATCGGGCGTTTCGGCGTTGTTGAGCGCGGCCATCTCGGCAGTGCTGAGCGAGGCCATCAGCTTCTGGGTGGCTTCCACCAGCGCCGGGTTGTCGTTCATGAACTGCTGCATGTCTTCGATGTCTTCGATGCCAAACATTTCGTCGGGCGCGTCGAAGTCGGGCGAGAAGCCGCCATCGCTTTCGTCTTCCCAATCGGCGTCGGCAAAGTCGCCGCGCTCGACGCGCGCCTCAATTGCCTCGGTGTGGTCGAGCAGCATATTCACGGCGGCCGGCTGGATGAGCTGCGAGGTGCCGGCGCGCACATCAAACACAATCTGGCCGGTCGAGGCGCGCGGGGCCATGCCATCCCACAGGCCGCGCTCGGCGGCTTCGCGGCGGCTGGCGCGCAGTTCGGCCTGCAAGGCAGTAATATCTTCGAGCAATTCCTTATCCTCTTCCGCCCAGCCATCGTCGTTCTCATCCTGGGTCAGCAGGTCGAGCGGGCGGCGAAAGCTGCGGTCGGAAATATACATGTCGTCCAGCAGCCGCAAGCGCCGGTCGGCCTCGACAAGCTGCTGCCAGGGGCGGCCGGGGTAGGCAGTGCGCCATGCGGCCTGGGCAATAATCGGCAGAACAATCATATCGGCGGGCAGCAGCGTCGAGCGGTTGCGCGTGATCTGCTCGGCAATTGCGTCGATCAGCTCGCGCTCCTGGCCCGCAACCTCGGCGGCGCGGAATTGCGCGGCCGGCTCGCGTTCGAGCTGCAGGGTGATAGGGTCGGTGGCGGTGACGGTGACAAGAATGCTGTCGCCGGGCTGAAATCGCGTGCGCCGGTACCAGCCGTCGAGGGTTTGCGCGTCAACGGACGAGAAGCTAAAGCCGGGCTGTGCGCCGGGCAGACGCTGCGGGCTGCTGTTCAGCGCGCGGCCACGCTCGTCGAGCAGGCGCGGGTTGGGCATGCGCAGCAGCACAAACGGCTCGATCTTGGCGCGCGCCAGCAGATCGGCGGCGATCTCGTCGGGCGCGGGCACCACGCGGAAGCGCAGACCGCGCAGCACACTGTGGCGCGGCATCAGCTTGCCGCCACCCAGGCGCACCCAGCCGGTCTCAAACGAGTCGTAGCGCAGAATATTGCGAATGCTGGCGAACGGGTCTTTGGCGCGGCTGGGCCGGCGCTCAAGCACGCGCGCAAACACATCGCGCTCGGCAACGATGCCGTCGTATTCATCAGAAAGCTTCAGCAAAATGCTGGAAATAGTTGGTTCAAGTGTCATGGGCGTGCTCCTTGGCCGCGCCTGTGTATTCGCTTTGCCCCTCGCGGCCCCGGCTATTGTAACTGCATCAGGCGTGCCGCGTTGCATTCAGTTCGCCGGCCAGATCAATCTGCTGCCACGACCCGGCGGGTGCCCAGCCGGCGCACTCCTCGGGATGGAGCAATTCAGCCATTAGCTCCAGGCTCTCGACAATGCGCGGGCCGGGCCGGCTGAAAAAGGCATTGCCATCAACTGCGTACACGCGCCCTTGCCGCACTGCCGGCAGCACATGCCAGCCCGGGCGGTTCGGCAGCACGCTGCGCGCTTCCTCGATTGTATGCGCCAGGTCGAAGCCGCATGGCGTGACCACAATCACCTCGGGCGCGAACTCGATCACATCGCCCCACGCCACGCGCCGCGAGTCATGGTGCTTTGTGCCCAATCCTGGGCGGCCGCCGGCAATTTCCACCAGTTCGGGCAGCCAGTGCCCCGGCCCAAAAATCGGGTCGAGCCATTCCAGGCAGGCCACACGCGGCGGCGGCGCGACACGCGCCCCAAGCGCCCGCACGCGCTCGATCCGCACGCGCCACTCGCTCAGCAGCGCGTCTGCGCGCTCGGGCACGCCGGCCGCTGCCGCTACCGTAGCGACTGTCGCCAGCACATCGTCGAGGCTGTTGGGCTCAAGCGAAAGCACCTGCGGGGCGAGGCCGGCGTATTCGGCGCTGACATCACGCACGGCGCGTTCGACCTGGCCGTAGGCCACCGCGCAGACATCGCACAGCGCCTGCGTCAGAATGAGGTCGGGCGCGAGCTGCGCCAGCCGGGCGGTGTCGAGATCGTATAAGCTCAGGCCGGCGCGCAGCTGCTGGCGCACGGCGTGATCAATTTCTTCGGATGTTGCGCCGCTGTGATCAAGCACGCTGCGCGTGACGATTGGCTTGCTGCGCGCCGCCGCAGGGAAATCGCATTCGTGCGTCACCCCAACCAGCGAATCGCCGAGCCCCAGCGCATAAACAATTTCTGTGGTGCTTGGGAGCAACGAAACGATTCGCACGCCCATATCCTTCCTACCCAGCCTGTGCAAAGCGCCGCGGCGGCTACAAGGGTAGCACTCCGCTGGGGCGATGTCAAGGCAAAACGGCACGATCGCCGCGAAGTGTGAGCACACGAACACGGCGCGCGGCACCGGGCGATAAGCCCAGGTGCCGCGCGCCGTGCGCTCTTTTGCTGCGAGTTAGAAAAAGCCTAGCGCCGATACCTTTCAGATAACCACCAAGACACCAAGGCACCAAGTTCTAATGACAATCTAAAGCTCTTGGTGCCTTGGTGTCTTGGTGGTGAAAACGCTCCTGCCATCCTCATTTGAAAATATTGGCCTAGAGCAAGCTCGCCAGCCGGCGTACGCCCTCGTCGATCTGCTCGGGCGTGACGGCGCAGAACGGCAGGCGCACAAAGCGCTCGCCATTCGGCGCCGCGCCCTGGTCGGGGTCGGCGAAGAACGCCTGGCCGGGCGTCAGCACCAACCCGATGTCTTTGGCGCGCTCGACCAGGCCGCTGGTGTTGGCGTCCTCGGGCAGCATAATGCTCACGAAAAAGCCGCCGTCGGGCGCGAAAATCTGCGCGCCGCCCAGGTGCGTTTTTGCTGAGGTGATCATCTGCCCCCAGCGCGGGCGATACAGCGCCTTCAGGCGCTCGATGTTTGGCTGCATCCAGCCGCGCCGGATGTACTCGGCCACGGCGGCCTGCGTGGGCAGCACTGGCGAAAGGTAGGTGTCTTCGCCCATGCGCGTCACCGCGCCAACCAGGCTGGCGGGCGCGAGCATAAAGCCCACGCGGATGCCTGGGCTGAGCAGCTTGCTGAACGAGCTCATGGTGATGATACGGCTGGCGTCGATCGAGCGCAGCAGTGGCAGGTCTTCGCCCTGGTAGCGCAGCTTGCGGTAGGGCACGTCCTCGATCACCCAGAAGCCATAGCGTGCCGCCAGATCAACCACGGCGCGGCGCTTTTCGAGCGAGAGTGTGGCGCCGGCCGGGTTCTGGAAATCGGGCACGAGGTAAAGGAAGGCGGGAACCTGGCGCTTCACCTCGGCCTCCAGCCGCGCCACGTCGATGCCGTCGGACTCGAGCGGGATGCCAATGGTTTGCGCGCCGCGCCGCCGAAAGGTCGTGATCGCGCGGTCGTAGCTGGGCTGCTCGGTCAGCACCGTGTCGCCGGGCTTGATCAGCGTGGCCGAAACCAGATCCTGTAGCTGGAGCGAGCCATTGCCGATCAGGATTTCGTTCTCGGCCACGCCATATTCTTCGGCGAGCTGGCGGCGCAGCGCCGGGTAGCCGGGCTGCTGGCCGTACTGCAAAACCACGGCGGTGTCGTTGTGCAGCGCCGCGTCGAAGCACTGCGAAAGCTCGTCGGTCGGGAAGGCCTCGGGCGGCGGCACGCCGCGCGTAAAGACGATGGTGTCGGCCATGGTTGTTTTCTCCTGTGATACTAACGAAGGACGAAAGACGAAGGACGAAGGACGAATCGGATTGGTATTAAAAGGGCGCAGAATCATCAGGCTCTGCGGTGTACATCGCTTGCTCTTCACGGAGCCAGTGCTGCGCAGGCACCAGATGCTTGCGCATTGTGTGCAGCTTCGCCACAAGCGTTTGTGCGGCGCGGTAAAGTGCGCGTAGCGGCTCTATGTCGGCGGCCAGATTGCGGCGGGCGATCATGTGCTGGCAGGCGATAGTTTCAACGAGTGAGCGGATGGCAAGGCCAAGAAAGCGCGCCTGTTCGGCGTCGGTCTGGCCAATCGAACCTTCGGCGATATTGAGCGAGATTGACGTCGCAGCCCGTATGATCTGCGATTTGAGATTGTATTCTTCGCTGCGTGGCAGCGCGTTAGCAAGCTCATAGACTGCGTCGATATAATCGAGTGAAAGCTGCCAAACCTCAAGCTGTTCGAACTTGAACGGCATACTTGTGCTCCATCATTACTGCAATTGCCTGTCAGCAGATGATACGGGCGCGTTCGTCCTTCGTCATTCGTCGTTGGTCGGCTAGTTTACTATCCCCGTCGAAACCAGCAGCTCAGCGTTGAGCAGCGCGCCGCCGGCTGCGCCGCGAATGGTGTTGTGCGACAGCACGACCATGCGCAGATCGTGGAGGTTGCAGGGCCGCACGCGCCCAACCACCGCGCTCATGCCCCGGCCGGCGTCGCGGTCGCGGCGCGGCTGCGGGCGGTCGGCCTCGGCGCGCACAATGATTGGGTGCTCGGGCGCGGTGGGCAGGCCGCGCACCTGCTCGGGAGCCTGCCAGCCTTCCAGCACGGCAATCGCTTCGGCGGGCGTGGCCTTGCGCCCAAGCGCGAGCGAAAGCAGTGCCGTGTGGCCGTCGATCACCGGCACGCGCGTCACCTGCGCGCTGATACCGATCTGCGCATTCTGTACGCGCCCGCCCTCGACCTGCCCAAGCAGCTTCAGCGGCTCGGTCTCAATCTTGTCTTCCTCGCCGCCATTCCCAATGTTCGGGATAATGTTGTCGAGAATGTCGAGCGAGGCGACGCCAGGGTAGCCCGCGCCCGAAACGGCCTGCAGCGTGGCGGCGTGCATGGCCGTGATGCCGAACGCGTCGTGCAGCGGCTTGATCGCCATCACAATGCCAATCGAGGCGCAGTTCGGGTTGGTGATTAAACAGCCCTTCCAGCCGCGCTCGGCGCGCTGTCGCTCCAGCATCGAAAGATGCTCGGGGTTGACCTCGGGGATGATCAGCGGCACATCCTCGGCCATGCGGTAGGTCGAGGCATTCGAGCAGACCGCTACGCGCTCGGCCCACAGCGGCTCGACCGTCTTGGCGGCGTCGGTGGGCAGGGCCGAAAGCGCCAGCGCCACGTCGGCCACCTGCTCGCTGGGCTGAACAATCATTTTGGCAATATCGGCGGGCGGCGCGTCGTCGAGCACCCAGCGCACCAGCTCGCCGTAGGGCCGGCCAACCGTGCGATCCGAGCCGGTGAGCGCGGCGATTTCGAACCAGGGGTGGCCGGCCAGCAGCTGGATCATGCGCTGGCCCACGGCGCCCGTCGCGCCGAGGATGGCGATTGGGATTTTACGATTGGGCATTGCGGTTCCTTCCTTTATAAGCGTTTGAGCATCATCAGCTCGTCATAATAAATGCCATCGTAGAAAATCGACTCGGGCTCGACGCCGTAGACGCTCCAGCCGTTGCGCAGGTAGAGCTGCAGTGCGCTGGCGTTATTCACCACCACGCCGAGGTGCAGCACGCGCATGCCGAGGTTGCGCGCGTAGTCGGTGCAGGCGTTCAGCAGCGCGTCGGCCACGCCAGTGCCGCGCCAGATCGGGTGCGTATAGACGCTGTAGATCGCGCCGCCGTGGCGCATCTTCAGCGCGTCGTTGCGCGCAAGCATGGTCATGCCCACCAGCGCGTTGGCCGTCTCGGCCACGTACATCACCGTGCTGTCGTCGCCCGCGCCCTTGCGCATGCGCTCCTGCCAGTGTGACAGCGGCAGCTCCGCGCTGGTCGCGTAGTCCGAACCGAACACGGTTGGGTGGTCGCGCAGGGCCTGGAGCCGCAGCGCGCGGAAGTTTTCGGCGTCGCTTTCGCGGGACGGACGGATGGTGACCGGCCCGCGCGGCGTGTCAAGCGTGCTCTGCATTCGTTTCGTCCTTGCGGTAGAAGCCGCGATCCATGGCTTTCTGCGCGCCGATCAGCAGGTTTAATACCTCGTCGCGCAGTGCCGGCACGCGCAGAAAGAAGCTCGGGTCGGGGTACCAGGAGGGCGGGTTGATGCCAAGCAGGACCTGGAAGTACAGGCTGCGCAGAAACGTGGTGGTGTTCTGGTAGGCAATTGTGTTTTCGGGCGCGGCGTAGATCGCCTGCCACTCGCCGTCGGGGTGCGCGACCTGCTCGACCCAGCCTGTGATGGTGGGCAGGTCGAGCAGGTCGCGCTGAAGCACAGCCATGGCAGCGTAACCAAGCCGCTGGTCTTCGTTATACAGAAACGGCTGCTCGGTGGGCTGCATCACGCGCGCGGCAATCGTGCCGAGAATATGCAGAAGCTCGGGCGCGGCGAGGTGGCGACTTTGCGCCAGCACCCACAGCGCGTCGGCGGCGTGCGCGATGGCGTGTGCCCAGCCCTGGCCGGGCAGCTGGCCGCGCGTGTCGCGCTCGGCAACGATGTAGGCGCACACCGCATCCATCCAGCGATGAATGTCGGCGGCTTCGAGGCTCGCGTGCCAGTTGTCGGACTCGATCACCTTGTTCAGCACCAGCGCCGAGAACGAGCGCAGCAGAATGCGCTCGTCGCCCGGCTCGGCAAGGCCGACCTGCAAGTTCGCGGCCAGCGTGTCGCCAATTGCGCGCAGCTCGGCGGGCGGGAACAAGTTATCGCGCACAATCCAGGCGGACAACACCTCGAAGGCGACTTCGTCGCGCAGCCACGGGTCGGGCGAGCCGAGGTAGCCCAATAGCTCGGGCGCCAGCTCGGCGGCGCTGTGCCCCCCAGGAAGTGCGCCGTCGGCATCGACGACGGATTGCCAGAACTCGCGGTTCATTGCGTGCTCCTTTGTGCCAGTTAATAATCCACAGATTACGCAGATTACGCAGATAAGGTCTGTTTAAGCTCAATACCATTCAAATAACCATCAGGTGCTCGCTGAGAGTATTTGTGGCATCCTAAAACCCTCCGTGCCTCTGTGTCTCTGTGGTGAACGTTCTTATCGTCTTTATTCGGATGGTTTAAACCTCGCGCAGATCGACCATGTGCTCGAACAGCTTGCCGGTTTCGACAATCGTCACCGGCGCGTCGCACGCCTCCTCGACTTTCGCGATCAGCTCCAGCACGGGCGCGGTCAGCTCGGCGCGGCTCCTTGCGCCCGTCACCGCCGGGTCGAAGTGGTCGCAGAAGGTCAGCGCGATCTCGGTTGGGCCGTTGAGCATGGCCGCGTAGCGCAGCATATCCCAGGGGATTTCGGCGGCCTTGCGGCGCAGCCGGCCCGTCACCACGCCATACTCGGCAATGCCGCGCTGCCTGATCTCGTCGGCACCCAACTCGCCGGGCAGCGGGCCTGCGCCCACGCGCGAGGGCACCGCCTTGACGACCATCACCGCGCCGCTGATGTTGCGCCAGCTCAGGCCGACATCGTCGGCGGCGGCGGCCACGGTGCAGTTGCCCGACGTCACAAACGGGTAGTCGGGCGAGAGTGCCAGCGAAAGAAAGGTGCCCTGCGAGCACTCGACGATCAGTTGCTCGCGGCGGGCGGTGTCGTTGGCAAGCTGCGCAATGTCAGCCAGGTAGGGTTGAAGTTCGGGAATATCTTTGGCCTGCGGGGCCTGGCGCAGCACGAAATCGGCCTGCGCCGCGCCCGAGCCGCTTTTGGTCGAGCCAACGGTTTCGCTCAGATGCTGGCTGCCCTTCTCGCGGGCGATATGCTCCTCGGTGATGATTGGGCAGCGGTAATCGACCTTGACGCGCTCGGCGAGATTGTAGCGCTCGACCTCGGCTGCGAACACGCGCGGATCGACCGCCACGCCCGAGCCAATGCCCACGGCGGTGCCGCCGTTCATGAAACCGAGCGGCAGCTGGCGGGTGCGGATGGAATTTTCTTCGGTGATGTAGACGCTGTGGCCGGCGTTGGTGCCGATGCCGGCGCGCAGGCAAAGTGGCGCGGCCTCGCGGCGCGACAGGTAGGCGGCAACCTTGCCCTTGCCTGAGTCGCCCCACAGCGCGTCGACAACAATAATAGCTCCCATAATGTGCCTTTCGTTAGCATACGCTGCGCGCTTGCGTGAGGTGCGCCTGCGGCAGCAAGGTGTTGACTATTTTTTGGTTGTGTGGTTTGCGCGCCGCGCAAACGACACAACTGGTTTTTGGCTTCCCAGGTTTTGCGCGCAGCGCAAAACCTGGGAAGAGAGCCGCCGCAGGCAATACGGGCCTGACCGCTCAGGTACAGCACCGCCCGGCGCAGCCGTGTCAGATAGTCAATGCATGAATGGCGCGCACAGCCGCGTCGGCATCGGCGCTGGAGACAACCACGCTGATCGAGCATTCCGAGGAACCCTGCGCGATCGCGATGACATTAATCTTCTGCTCGGCCAGCGCGCCAAATACCTGGCTGGCAACGCCGGGCGTTTCGCGCATGCCCGCGCCCACAGCGGTGACGATCACCACACTTTCGCGCGGCGCGATCCGGTCGACGTCGCGGCGGGCCAGCTCGTTCGCCAGCCCTTCTTCAAGGGCTTTCACGACCGCTGCCGAGGAGTTTTGCGGGATGACAAAGCAGATGCTTTGCTCGGACGACGCCTGCGAGATCATCAGCACGTTCGCGCCGACGCTGGCTACTGCGCCGAAGGTGCGCGCGGCGACGCCGGGCACGCCAATCATGCCGCGCCCTTCGACGGTGATCATGCTCATCGACTTGATGGTTGTGACGGCCTTGATCGGGCGGCCATTCGCCACCGGCTCGGAAACGACCAGGGTGCCGGTGTGCGCGGCGTTGAAGGTGTTGCGGATGCGCAGCGGGATGCCGTGCTCGACCACCGGGCGGATGGTGCGCGGGTGGAGCACTTTCGCGCCGAAGTAGGCCAGTTCGCCCATTTCGGCAAAGGAAATCGTGGGGATGACGCGCGCGTCGGGCGCAAGGCGCGGGTCGGTCGTCATCACGCCATCGACGTCGGTGTAGATCGCGACCTCGTCGGCGTCGAGCGCTGCGCCAATAATTGCGCCGCTGTAGTCGCTGCCGCCGCGCCCGAGTGTCGTCGTCGCGCCGTGCTCGGTCGCGCCAATGAAGCCGGTGATCACCGGCACGATGCCGCGCTCCAGCAGGGGCAGCAGGCGCGCGCGGGTGCGCTCGCGGGTTTGCGGCTGGAGCGGCACGGCGCTGCCGAAGTGCGGCGTGGTCACCACCAGCTCGGTCGCGTCGACGGCCTCGGCGGGCGTGCCCTGCGCGTTCAGCGCGGCGGCCACCAGGCGCACGCTCATGCGCTCGCCCATGCTGGCAATGGCGTCGATTGCGCGCGGCGAGGCTTCGCCCAGCACGCCAACGCTGTGGCACAGAACCTCGAATTCGTCGATTAGCTGCTCGATTGCGGCGCGTGTGGCCGTGGCCGCATCGGCGTCGGGCACCAGCTCCGCCAGCGCAGCGGCGTGCTTCTCGCGCAGCGTGGCCGCCGTGCGCGTGTAGGTCGTCTGGTCGCCACTGGCCGCGCTGCTCGCGCCCCCCAGCAGCAGGTCGGTCACGCCGC
Source organism: Kouleothrix sp. 19917 (assembly GCF_057073505.1). Taxonomy (NCBI): domain Bacteria; kingdom Bacillati; phylum Chloroflexota; class Chloroflexia; order Chloroflexales; family Roseiflexaceae; genus Kouleothrix; species Kouleothrix sp. 19917. The sequence goes on along the minus strand of NZ_CP097099.1, from coordinate 3,523,031 downwards.
TCATAGCCGAAACGACCATCGCGACATGATCCCATTCCTTCAGATGGTCGCGCGCGATGGCGGCAAGCGCGCTGATCGCCGCGGCGTTCCCAACCGATGTGCCGCCAAATTTCATCACTAACAGAGACATACTTTGCTCCTGAAGTGGGCGGCCGGCGGCAGGCGGCACTGGCTGCTGCGGCCACTGTTTGTGAACTTTACCAACCAAGCCAATTGATAATCGAGGGCATATCCGCTGGCACCGACTCGGGCTTGGCGAACTGCTCGACCGCCAGGCCGGGGTCTTTCAGGCCGTGGCCGGTGAGCACTGCCACATAGCGGGCGTCGCGCCCGGCGCGGCCCTGCTCAATCAGCATGCGCAGCCCGGCCACGCCCGCCGCCGACGCCGGCTCGCAGAACACGCCTTCCAGCCGCGCCAGGTCGCGCCACGCCGCCACGATCTGCTCGTCGCTCACCGCGTCGATCAGCCCGCCCGACTCATCGCGCGCGGCGGTGGCGAGCTTCCAGCTGGCCGGGTTGCCGATGCGGATGGCGGTGGCGACCGTTTCGGGGTGCTCGACGGCGTGACCAAGCACGATGGGCGCGGCACCAGCGGCCTGGAAGCCCAGCATCTTCGGGCGGGCGCTGATCTTGCCCGCGTCGGCGTAGCGCTTGAAGCCCATCCAGTAGGCCGAAATATTGCCGGCATTGCCAACCGGCAGACACAGCGCGTCGGGCGCGCCGCCGAGCGCATCGCAGATCTCGTAGGCGGCGGTCGTCTGCCCTTCCAGGCGGAAGGGGTTGACCGAATTGACCAGCGTGACCGGGAAGCGGTCGGACAGCTCGCAGACCGTGGTAAGCGCCTGGTCGAAGTTGCCTTCGAGCACCAGCAGGCGCGCGCCATACATCATCGCCTGGGCCAGCTTGCCCAGCGCAATCTTGCCAGCCGGCACCACCACAATCGCCTCGATGCCGGCGCGCGCGGCATAGGCGGCGGCGCTGGCGGAGGTGTTGCCAGTCGAGGCGCAGATGATCGAGGTCGCGCCGTCTTCAATCGCCTTCGCCACGGCCATGACCATGCCGCGATCTTTGAACGAGCCGGTGGGGTTCAGGCCCTCGTACTTGAGAAACAGCTCGCGCACGCCAAGGGCGGCGGCGAGACGCGGCGCGGCGACCAGCGGGGTATTGCCTTCGTTGAGCGTCAGCATGGGCGTGCGGTCGGTGATCGGCAGGAACTCGCGATAGCGCTCGAGGAGCATACAGCCTCCGATGTACAACTGAAGATTGCTGTGCTGCAGAGACGCGCCTTCTGCAACGTGCAATCGGCATTAAAAAACCCCCCGTCCTTTGCAGGAGGGGGGCGCAAGTCACTGAGCCTCGGGTCGTTCGACCGGTTTACCTCCCACACGCAAATGCCGCGATGCTCGTCATCGCGGTAGTGGTGGTGGTAGTCATGTCAACCCGATAGTTCGCCATTAGTGTTCTCACTTGTGTAGCGCCGCTACTATACTGGCAGCGCCCTTATCTGTCAAGTGGCGTGTTGGCCGTGCCGCGCTGCTGGCTGCGTTCCAGCGCCTGCCCGAGGTCGCGCACGGTCTGGATGGTTTCAAAGCCCACGCCCAGGCTCACCAGCGTCTGCGCGATGCTGGCGCTGATGCCGCTCATGATCGTCTGCGCGCCAAGCAGGCGCACCGCCTGGGCGGTGTTGATCAGCGCGCGCGCCACAGCCGTGTCGATCACGCTGATGCCCGTCACATCCAGCACGACGGTGTGGGCGCGCTGTTGCGAAACGGTGGCCAGCAAGCGGCGCTGAATTGCGTCGACGCGCCGGCTGTCGAGGTTGCCCACCAGCGGGGCCACCAGCACGCCCGGGCCAATCGTGATGATCGGCAGCTCCAGCGACTGCACCAGCTCCAGCAGGCGCAGTTGGTCGGCATTGCGCACCTCGGCTTCGGCGCGGGCGGCTTCGGCTTCGGCGCGGGCGGTTTCGGCTTCGGCGGCGCGCTGTTCCACCAGGGCCAGCGCCTCGGAATGTGCGTTCGTATAGCGGTCGGCAATCAGCCAGATCACCATGATAATTGCGCCCGCGCTCAGCGCCTTGATGATCTCCAGAATGGATGACGCTGCGCTTGGCGCGGGCAATGGTTGCGGAAAGCCCAGCACCATGATCGCGAGCAGGGCGCAGATCGTCGCTGTCAGCAGGGTGATCCTGCGGTTGCCGCTGATGCTCACCAGCAGCACCACAATCGCCAGCACCATCACGGCAAGGATGGACAGCTCGGGCAGAAACAGCCATGCGCCCACCACCGTCAGCACAAAACTCGCGGCCAGTGGCATCACCGCCGCGCCGAGCGGCTGATCGCGCAGGAGCCGCAGGGTCAGGCCGCTACCCATTCCAACCATCAGCACCAGAATGGCATAGGTAATGATGTAGCGATCAAAGGCAATAAGCAGGAACACGCCAGTCAGAAGCAGCGAAACGCCGGCTGCGATCAAAATGATCAGTGCGGACAAGCGCAGGAACTGGCGGCGAGCCGTGCTAAAAGTTGTGTCATTCAAAGTCGTCATAGCACTCTTTACTGGGCGCAGCGGGGCGCTACAATTCAAATATACAAGATCGCCGCTGTACAGTATAGGCGAGAGCAGCAAATGTGCACATTGCCGAAACGAAACAGTTTGGCAACATCTCTTCGCTACGAGCAGGTGCCGTAGATCCTGATCGAATGCGCTGCCGGGCGTGCGCTCGGCCAGGTGCTTTTTCTATTATAGCCGGAAATCACGCGTTGCGATGCAGTTTTCTGCGGCATGCGTGCGGGCCGGTGGCACAAGCATCGGTAGCAGGGGCAGAGTGTGGTACGATTGGCGCGTAACGCTCAAGGAGGTTTCGCATGATCGAACAACCACAGCCGGCGGCCCGCCCGCCGCGCCTTGTGTCGCTGGTGATCCGCTGGCTGATCACGACGCTGGCGATTTTCGTGGCCATCTATATTGTGCCCGGCATCACGTTTGCCGGCGAGGGCTGGCAGCTTGGCATTGTGGCGCTGCTGCTGGCGCTGGTGAACATGGCGGTGCGCCCGCTGCTCACACTGCTGACCTGCCCGCTGATTATTCTTACGCTTGGCCTGTTTTCGCTGGTTGTCAACGCCGTGCTGCTCTTGCTGACGGCACAGCTTGCTACCACCCTCGGCGTGAACTTCACAATCACCAGCTTTTTCTCAGCGGTGCTGGGCAGCATCATCATCTCGGTTGTCAGCCTGATCCTCAATATTCTGGCCGGCGAGGTTGCGCGCCCGGTGGTGGTGATCCGCCGCCAGGAATGAAGAAAGAGCGCAGTGGCATGGCCGGCGACCTACTGCTTGGCATCGACGTTGGCACCACCAACTGCAAGGCGCTGATCGCCGACACGGCTGGGCAGGTGCAGGCGCTTGCTGCCGCGCCGACGCCCCTGGTCCGCCCACGACCCGGTTGGGTCGAGCACGATCCACACGCGCTCTGGGCCACGGTTGCCGCGCTGGTTCGGCAGGCGCTGGCCAGGGTGCCACCCGCCAGTGTGCGCGGCGTGGCGGTGGCCAGCATGGCCGAAGCTGGCCTGCTGGTCGACGCGGCCGGCCAGCCGCTCGGCCCAATCATTTCGTGGAACGACAGCCGCAGCGATGCGCAGTTCCAGGCTTGGCTGGCGCGCTTTGGCGCCGATCAGTTTCGCGCGCTGGCTGGCAATCCGCCGAGCCCAATTTTCAGCATCTTCAAGCTGCTCTGGCTGCGCGATGAGCTGCCACAAACGTATGCTGCTGCGGCGCGCTGGCTCCATGTGTCCGACTACATTGCCTTTCGGCTGTGCGGCGCGCAGGCCACCAGCCCGTCGCTCGCCACGCGCACCATGCTGATCGATCTCGCGCAGGGGCGCTGGTCGGGCGAAATTATCGCAGCGGCGGGCCTGCGCGCCGACCTGCTGCCGCCGCTGCTCCCATCCGGCGCGCGCCTCGGGAGCGTAAGCCCAGCCGCCGCAAGCGAAACGGGTTTGCCAGCGGGCATTGCCGTTGGCTGCGGCGGGCACGACCATTCGTGCGGTGCGCTGGCGGCGGGCGTGGTGCGCGGCGGCCTCGCGCTCGATTCCATGGGCACGGCCGAGCCGGCGCTGCTCGCGCTCGATACTTTGCCGCCGCTCAGTGCCGAGCCACCGGGCGGCTCGCTGGGCGCGCATGTCGTCGGCGGGCGCTTCTATATTTCCAAAGGCATTCGCAGCGCGGGTGCGGCAGTGGATTGGGCCGCGCGCATGCTGGGCCTGGGCGCTGCCCCCGCGCTCATGCAAGCGGCGGCGCGGGCACAGCCCGGCGCGGGTGGCGTGCTCTTCCTGCCGCGTCTCGCCCCCGCCGACCGCGGCGGCTGGGTGGGCCTCACCGCCGACGCGGGTGCGGCCGAGCTGGCGCGGGCGGTGCTGGAAGGGCTGGCCTGCGAGTGGCGCGCAAACCTCGAGCGGATCGAGCGCGGCGTGGGGCAGCGCGCCGAGACAATTCGTGCAATTGGCGGCGGCACGCGCGCGGCGCTGTGGTTGCAGATCAAAGCCGACGTGCTGGGCCGCCCGCTGCTTGTGCTCGACCTGCCCGAAAGTGTTGCGCTCGGCGCCGCGCTGCTGGCTGGCGTGGCGGCCGGCCTTTTCGCCAGCGCGGCTGCGGCGGCTGCACAGCTGGCCCTGCCCGCGCGCGAAATCACACCCCATCCTGTGCGCGCCGTTTTCTACGAGCAGCACTACCGCCAACGCTACGCGCGCCTGCCCGATGCGCTGGCGGGGTTGTGATGGGTTCGCAAGTCGCAGGTTTGAATGTTGAAAGTTGCGTTTTCAAGTTCGCGCTAACCTGCAACCTTCAAACTTCCAACCCTCTGCGCTCTTTGCGTTCTTTGCGGTGAAATTTCGTTCGTCAGCCGTCGTTCGCCGCCAACCGCGCTCACGGCATCACCCAGCCGCCATCGATCGCCAGCACATGCCCGGTGATGTACGAAGCTGCCGGCGAAAGCAGAAACGCCACTGCTGGCGCAACTTCCTCGGGCGTGCCGAAGCGCCGCATCGCAATCGCGTCGGTGGCCCACTGGCGCAGCGCCGCCGGGATGGATTCCAGCAGCTCGGTTTCGATGTAGCCGGGCGCGACGACATTGGCCGTAATACCGTCGCCGGCCACCTCGCGCGCCAGCGCCCGCGTCAGGCCCACCAGCCCGGCCTTGGCCGCCGCATAGTTCACCTGCCCAACGTTGCCCGCCAGCCCGGCCAGCGAGCCGATATTGACGATTCGGCCATAGCGGCGGGCGCGCATTGGGGCTAGCGCGGCCTGGCAGCACAGAAACACGCCCGTCAGGTTGGTGTCGATCACGGCGCGCCACTGTTCGGATTTCAGGCGCATCATGGGCGCGTCGGCGGTGATGCCAGCGTTGTTCACCAGCATGTCGAGCTGGCCCCAGCGCTCAAGGCAGGCATCGATCATGCCGGCGACCGCCGTTTGGTCGGCGACATTGGCCGCGTGCGCAAAGGCGCAGCCGCCGCCTGCCTGCACCTGCGCAACAACCGCTTCGGCGGCGGCGGCGTTGGATTGGTAGTTCACAAGCACGCGCGCGCCCTGGCGGGCGAGCTCATACACGATCGCGCGGCCAATGCCCCGCGACCCACCAGTGACAATGGCGACCTGACCAGAAAGCGGCATGGCGTCGGGTTCTCCTTGCTGAGTTGCGTGCTGGATTGTTGGGCAGAAATTCGACCCTGTGTCGATTATACTACGGCTGCCGCTCCCGTCGATACCTGATTATGAAGCTGTGAACAAGTGTTTATTGATCTGGCCGTGCCTGATCATCATTGCTTCACATTCGGGGTGTATTCTCTGATCCGAAGGAAGGGTGTGGTTATCGAATCGGTCGGGCGGCAATGCTGCTCGGCCGGTTTGACTCTGCGGCGGTTGCATGCTGCGCCACTGGCTGCTACAATGCGCGCAGGCCCGCCCGATATACGTACAATGCTTATGTCGCACATTCTGATCGTCGAAGACGAAAGCGAAATCGCTGGCTACCTGCGCCGCGGCCTCGCCTTTGAGGGTTTCAGCGTTGAGATTGCCAGCACTGGCACGGCTGCGCTGACAGCGGCTCGTGAGCGCCCGCCGGATCTGGTGGTGCTCGATATTATGCTGCCGGGCGTCGATGGCCTGGAAGTGGCCCGCCGGCTGCGCGGCGCTTCGGAAGTGCCAATTATTATGCTCACCGCGCGCGACGCCGTGCCCGATCGCGTGGCTGGCCTGGAAGCCGGCGCCGACGATTACCTCGTCAAGCCCTTCGCCTTTGAAGAGCTATTAGCGCGCATTCGCGTGCAGCTGCGCCGCCGCCAGCGCGATGAGCAGCCGGCGGTGCTGCGCTATGGCCCGCTCACGATGGATACTGCCGCGCATGCTACGCAGATCGGCCAGCGGCGCGTCGAGCTGACTGCCAAGGAATACGAGCTGCTTGAGCTGTTTATGCACCACCCTCAGCAGGTGCTGACGCGCGAAGTAATCTACGACCGCGTGTGGGGCTACGATTTCGGCGGCGAAAGCAACATCATCGAGGTGTATGTGCGCTACCTGCGCCAGAAACTCGAAGCCGCCAGCGAGCCGCGCCTGATCCATACGGTGCGCGGCGTGGGCTACATCCTGCGCGAAGACCTCGCCACCCCGGCGTAGGGCGCTTTCAGCGCAGGGGTTGGGAGGTGGGGAATAGGGGTTGGGGATTGCCATACGGCAGTTCCTCTTTGCCGAGATGACGAGCGAATGATCACATGGTATTTCGTCATTCGTCTTTCGTCCTTCGTCTTTCGTCAGAACCAGCTATCGATTTCCAAAAGCGATACTCGCGAAATTTCTCCTCAACATTGCGCAAGTACGTTCCCTGTCACATAGTCGTAATCTCCTGATCTCGGTAGCAATTCTTCCTCCGTGCTATCCTCTTAGCCCATCACTAAGAGGAATGTATGGAGTCGATGAATCTTCCGCCCCGTTCGCCCTGGTTTCATCTTCGCACAATTGGTCTTGTCATTATTTTGGCCAGTGCCGCCGTGCTGCTGTTCTGGTCGGGCCAGCTGGCCGCGATTGCCATGCTGCCGCTGGTGCTGCTGCTGCTGCGCACGCTGGAAGCGCGTGATCGGCGCGCCCAGGCGCTGGCGCGGCGCATTGCCGACGCCGAGCAGACCGAAAAGGTCGAGGTGGCCGACGGCGCGTGGGGCGAGCTTGCCCGCGCCATCAACATGCTTCTGCACGAGCGGCTGGTCGGCCAGCGCATGCGCGATGCCCTGCCCGCCCCCTTGCCGCTTGAAGCCGTGCAGTCGCTGCTGGGCGGCGAGCTGGCTACCGATGGCCGCGCGCGCCGGGTGGCGGTGTTGCTGATCTGCGCGCCAGTGCGCGCCCCCGCTTGGGAGCAGGGCGTGCGCCGCGCTGGCATGGTGGCCTGGCAGGCGCTAGCCAACGCCACGCAGGAGGTAGCGCAGCAGTATGGCGCGCTTCTCCAGCCCTGCGGCGACGCGGTGATGCTGGTGTTTGGCGCGTTCGACGAGCGCCCGCTGCCCGAGGCGCTGCGCGATGCCCAGGCCGCCGCCGAGCAGATCGAGCAGGGCTGGCGCGCCGGCTATCCGGGTGGCAACCCACTGGCGCTGGCGCTGGCTGGCGGCTATGCGCTGGCGGCCGCGCTGCCCGGGCTGGGCTTCTGCGTAGTTGGCACCCCCGTCGAGCAGGCGGTGAGCTTGCAGCAGCTGGCGCTGCGCGCGCGGCGCTTCGGCCTGATCTGCAGCGAAGAGGCCTACCAGGCGCTGCGGCGCGAACCGGGCGCGGCCTGGCAGCCCACCGATCTGCGCGTCGCGCAGGCGAACCGCCCGCCGCAGGTGGTGTATCGATGGGGCGGCGCACCGTAGTGCGGGGGTACGAACGATTTCGCGAAAGCAATAAGCCGATCGATTGAGCCACCGAGCGCACAGAGGTCATGGAGTTTTGTTTCACCTCCGTAACCTCTGTGAACTCTGTGGCCCGATTCTTTTGCGCCCGGCACGAGCTGCACTATAATAGAGTGCAGTTATTCGGCGGCAGCGCGCAAACGCGTGCGGGCCATCAGCGTGAAAGAACATCCATGCCTGTGCCTTTTCTTGCAGCGCGCTGGTCGAACCTGTTTCTGCTCACCTACGCCGTGCCGCCCGAGCTGCTCGAACCCCGCCTCGCTCCCGGCCTCACGCTCGATATGCGCGACGGCCAGGCCTTTGTGAGTCTGGTGGCGTTTGATTTCCTCGACACGCGTGTGCTGGGTGTACCGTGGCCCGGTTTTCGCAACTTTGCCGAGCTGAACCTGCGCTTCTACGTGCGGCGCGGCGCCGAGCGCGGCGTGATGTTTGTGCGTGAGTTTGTGCCGCAGCATCTGGTGGCCTGGGTGGCGCGCACACTCTACAACGAGCCCTACCGCGCCGCGCCGCTCCGGAGCGCCACACGCATGCAGCCCGGCCAGCTCACAATCGAGCACACGCTGCGCTGGGCCGGCGCGACCCACACAATCACCGCCACTGGCGCAACGCCCGCGCACATGCCGCCCGAAGACAGCGCCGAACACTTCTTCAAAGAGCACCAGTGGGGCTACGGGCGCACGCGTGGTGGCCGCCTGCTGCGCTACCAGGTGCGCCACCCCTTCTGGCAAACCTACCCTGTGCTTTCCTACCGCATCGACCTCGATTGGGCCAGCGTGTATGGCCCGGAATGGGCGCTGCTGGCGCGCCTGCAGCCTTACTCTGCTGTGCTGGCGGTCGGCTCGCCAGTGCAGGTGTTTTTCGGCGGCACGCCAAACGCCTAATGCGCCGCTTCGCTCCGGCGGCATCATTTCTGCGACCCCTCCTCGTATCCCCAACCATACACTGGCGGTATAACCCTCACACGCCAGCGGGTATTGATTCTTATCACACAACAGCGTGCGAGCCATGATGCTCCTGCGGTGGATTGCGCCTGGTATGGCGCGCATTTCTATGAATGGTGGCGAACGGCATGCCAGTGAAGTGGCGCGCCCAACGCACCTGTGCGCTCTGCTTGCCCAAGCAGATTCTGCGGGCCACAGCGTTGAGTCTGCCCATGTGTAAGCACCGCACCAGCCCCATTGAAGAATGCGAAAGCTTTGAAATACTGGAAGGGCGAAAGCAGGAGGGAAAACGTCGTTAAAAATACAATGATGACAGACCCGAAATGTAGCGCGTGTTAAGCAAAAAGTGTGCCACAAAAAGAAAAAGTTTTCTCTCACGTGACTCAAAAATGTAGTAATACAAAGCGTATTATTTCGTAAGAATAATTTATTCCAGTGCGGTAAAGTAGGAATGCGCTGCACTTGATGCCAGAATACTACCAGCCTCGGCGAAAATAATTGCTTAACATTGAAAGCTATCTTTTCCGTTATGCGAAGCTATCGTGGCGTCACGAAATATTCATCTCCAACCGGCATAGTATCGGTATTCATTCAATACCTTGGGAGCCACTGTGTGGGCGCCGTTGGGCTGCGAACAAGCGGCACGCCTGGGCGTTAGCCTGCCCAAAATGTGGCCCGGTTGCATTGTCTTGGTGGGGTGCGTGGGGCGGACTGCAGCCACTCCTCAAATACTTTTTCCACCAATCCGTATTACGCAAAACATCCTGACACACGATTTGGTGATTCAAATTTGGAGGGGTTCCTGTGAAATTGACACATTTTGCGCCGCAACGTTTCTGGCGCATGCTCCTGGCCTTTGGCTTTTTAGTTGCGCTTGCGCTGCCACAATTCGAACATCTGCCCCAGGCGCAGGCCAGCGTTGCGCCCGCACCTGCTGCCATTGGCGACCCACGCGCCACCACCGGCGAATGGGGCGCGACTATCAACTGGAACATTTTTGGCAAGCACATGGCGATGCTGCCCAACGGAAAAGTGCTGGCCTGGCCTACCGGTCAGGACGCCTTTGTGTGGGACCCGGTCACGAACACAAAAACGGCGGTGCCCGCCAACTTTGGCGACCTGCACTGCGCGGCCCAAACATTTCTGGCCGATGGCCGCGTGATCGTTGCCGGTGGCGTGATCGTTTCGCCGCACGATGGCATCACCGTCACGGCAATTTTCGACCCAGCCACCAACGTCTGGTCGAATGTGCAGCCGATGCACTACCCGCGCTGGTATGGCACCACCACGCGCCTGGCCGATGGCCGCATTCTGGCCAGCTCGGGCGATATGCCTGGCGGTGGGCGCGCAAACATCCCCGAAATCTACGACCCAACGACCGATACATGGACAATGATGCCCAATAGTGCCTCGAAGGACCTGGGCCTGTATCCGCAGATGTTCCTTCTGCCCAGCGGCAAGGTCTACAAGGCCGGCACCTCGGCCAGCACCTTCCAGCTCGATATGAATGCCGGCACCTGGTCGAATGGCCCAACCAACGCCTTCGGCAGCAGCGGCTACGCCGAGTCGTCGGCGATGTACGGCATTGGCAAGATCATCCGCTCGGGCGGCGGCGACCCCTCGATCGCCAATGCCGCGATTATTGACATGACGGCTGCTACCCCGCAGTGGAAGCAGATCGCATCGATGAACTTCCCGCGCCGCCGCCACAACATGGTCATTCTGGCCGATGGCGAAGTGATGGCGGTGGGTGGCACGCGCTCGGCCGACGACCTGGGCGATGGCATTACCACCGGCGCGATATACGAAGGCGAAATCTGGAACCCCGACACCGAGCAGTGGAGCGTGACGGCCAAAATGACCAACGACCGCATGTACCACTCGGCGGCGATCCTGCTGCCCGACGGGCGCGTGCTGACCGCTGGCGGCGAGTACAATGGCCGCTACAACGCCCAGATCTTCTCGCCGCCCTACCTGTTCAAGGGCGCGCGCCCAGGCATCGCCAGCTCGCCCGAGTCGGTTGGTTACGGCGCGGGCTTCAACCTCGACGTAAACATTACCGACGGCTCGACCATCCAGGGCGTGGCGCTGATCGGCCTGAACGCCGTGACGCACGCCTTCGACCACAACCAGCGCTACGTCCCGCTGAGCTTCTCGCAGTCGGATAGCACGCTGAGCGTGGTGGCCCCGGCCAATGGCAACATCGCCCCGCCCGGATACTACCAGCTGGTGGTGAAAGACAGCAAGGGCGTGCCTTCGGTGGCGAAAATCATTCGCGTCGACTCGACCGCGAACCTGCAGCCCGGCACCCTTACCGGCAAAGTCACCGACGCGAATGGCAACCCGGTCAGCGGCGTGAGCGTTTCCTACGCGGGCGGCTCGACCACCACCGACGGCAATGGCGACTACACCCTCACCGACATCAACCCGGGCGAAATTCTGCTGACCTTCAGCAAGAGCGGCCTGGCCACGGTGAAGAAAACCCAGCCGGTTGGCGGCGGCGCCACGGTGACGCTGAATCTCAAAATGACTCCGCCCGGCACGATCACGGGCAAAGTCACCAACAGCGAAAACGGCCAGGGCATTGGCGGCGCGATTGTGACCTATGTCGGCGGCTCGGCCACCACCGCGAACGACGGCACCTACACGATCAGCAACGTGCCTTCGGGCGACCAGACGCTGAGCGCTTCGGCAATTGGCTACAACAGCAGCGCCGACCAGGCGGTGGTTGTGCCGGCGAATGCCACCACCACAGTCAACATCCCGCTGGTTCCCAAACCAACCTTTGTGGCCGGTGAAGCGCACGACAGCGTCACGCTGACGGTTGTGGGCGACGCAACGGTGCAGATTGGCCCCTACACCACCACCACCGACAACACTGGCCGCTACCTGCTCGACGTGCCACCCGGCACCTATGAGATGACCGTGAGCAAGGCGGGTTACAAAGACTATGTGAACCCGTCGGTGGTCGTGACCTTCGGCTCGTACACTGCCGTCGACCCGGTGATGGTGCCGATCAACGCGCCAACCATCTTCAACCCGGCGGCCGACACCTACGTCTCCACCGCAGCGCCAACCAAGAACTATGGCTCGGATGCGGCCCTGCGCGTGAATGGCGGCGGCACCAGCTATACCAGCTACATGCGCTTCAATGTCGCGGGTATGGACACGGGCGTGCAGAGCGCCAAGCTGCGCGTGTACGTCACCGATGCCAGCGCGAAGGGTGGCAATGTCTACCTGGCGGGCAACACCTACGCCGATGGCTCAGGCCCGTGGACGGAAAGCGGCGTCACGCTGAATAATGCCCCGGTGGTCGGCGCAACGACAATCGCCAGCAACATCACCGCTGCCGCGCTCAACACCTGGGTCGAGTTTGACGTGACCAGTGCCGTGCAGGATAACGGTGTCTTCAACTTCGCACTGAAGACAACAGCCACCGACTCGCTGCGCTACAGTTCGCGCGAAGGCACTAACGCCCCGCAGCTGGTTGTGACGCCAAAGGTACTCCCACCACCGACGATCAGCAGCTTTGTGCCGGTGAGTGGCCCGGTTGGCACGCCTGTGACGATTGCGGGCACGAACCTGAACCATGTCACTGCCGTGACATTCAACGGCACGCCGGCCACAATCAGCTCGAAGAGCGACACACAGCTGCATGTGGTGGTGCCAACCGGCGCAAGCACCGGCGTGATCGGGCTGGCCGCGCCGAACGGCAGCGTCAGCTCGGCCAGCAACTACACCGTCACCGCGCCCGCCCCCGACCTTTCGGTCAGTGGCTTCAGCCCGGCAAGCGGCCCAGCCGGCACCGAAGTGACGATCAATGGCGCTGGTTTTGTGGCGGTGACGGGCGTACTGTTCAATGGCAAACCCGCCAGCAGCGTCACGGTCGACTCGGCCACGAAGCTGCGCGCAGTGGTGCCGGCTGGCGCGACCAGCGGCAAAATCACGGTGGTGACGACAACCAGGCAAGCGCCAAGCGCGGCCAGCTTCGTGGTCACGAAGGTGACAACTTCCGTCAATACGGTGTTCATCCCGATCAGCACCAACAAAGCGGCCCTGACGGGCGAGCGCGCAAGTGCTCAGTACAGCGCGCTTACCACCGACGAATGGCAATTCACCGTAGGCTCGAAGGTCTTCCTGTGCAAGCTTGGGCTTGAGTAACCGCCACATCGGCCGGCGGCCCGGGTAACACCTGGGCCGCCGGCGCCCGCAGACCCGCTGGAGCATCGTGCTGGAGCGGGAAGAAATATTTTTATTATGAACGAACACAACTCGATCAGCCGGCGCGCATTCCTGAAACGCGCAGCCGGCATTGCAATCGGCACCATCAGCGCGCGCGGCATCTACGGCATGCTCGGCACCGCCGCCGCCTTCGAGCGGCCCGCCCTCGCAACGCCAGCCACTCGCACACGCGAACAATACCTGGTCGACGATGTTGCCACGGTTGTCGATAATGGCGTGCAGGTGCTGCTGCCGCCGCTCTACCACGAAATTATTACCGCCAAGCTGGCATTCGACCCCGACCCTGCCACGCTGTTCCGCGCGCAGGCACGGCTCGAACAGGCTTTGCAGCTGGTCGAAGCGCCCTACGCGCCCACGCCCGCCGGCCTCACGCTGGTGGTGGGCTGGGGTTTGCCCTACTTCCGCAAGCACCTGCCCGCCGCGCTGGTCGATCGCTTCATGCCAATCGACCTGAAATACTCGGCAGCGAGCGGGCAGCGCCAGCCCGTGCTGCTTGACGCCATGCGCTTCCCCGGCGACCGCGACGAAATGCTGGTCGAGCAGAACGCAGTGATGTTCCTGATGCGCAGCGACAGCCAGTCGATTATTGCTGGTGCCGAGCGCGCGCTGTTCGAGGACGAAACGAGCCCGGCGTATATCGGCGACCTGTTTATGCTGACGAGTGTGCGCAAAGGCTTTGTTGGGCGCGGCTTTGGCTCGCGCAGCATCGCCAAGCAGCTGGCACTCGCCGCCAGCATCCCCGGCGCGGATCAAATCCCCGACAATGCTCAGCTGATGATGGGCTTCACAAGCACGCAGCACGGCGCGCTTGCGCCCGGCAACCTGGTGAACTTCGAAACACTGCCCGGCATCACCGATCAGCAGCTTACCAGCTACTTCGCGGGCGGATGCACCATGCATCTCTCGCAGCTCTTCACCGACCTGGCGCAGTGGTATGGCCGCTTCACGCCGTCCGAGCGTGTGGCGCGCATGTTCTCGCCGCGCACCATTGCCGAGCCCGGCGTTGTGACGATCCCGAACGACAAGAGCCACCGCTCGCAACCATCCGACGTGGCTGGCGACGCCACCACCTACCAGGTGCTTGGCCATAACGCGACAATCCAGCAGGCCAATCGCCTGAGCGCCAACACCACCGACCGCTACGGGCGCGTGTGGGCGGCCGGCACACCGATCTCGCTGCGCGACGACTTCAACACGCTCGATAATCCGTTTGCGTGGACATCGAACCCCGACCTCGACCAGTACAGCGAGCGCCCGGCGGCGGGTTTGCACTTTGTGTCATTTATGGCGACGAGCCAGCAGTTTCATGCGATGCGATTGGCCATGGCGGGCGTGATGCCAAACGGCACGAACCTGCGCGAAGCACCGTATAGCATCAGCGACGCGAACAATGGCATCAACCAGGTGATTCGTGCCCTGCATCGCCAGAACTTCCTGATCCCGCCACGCAATCACCGCTCGTTCCCGCTGGCCGAACTGCAAGATGGCATCGAGCGCTTGTTTGTGCCGCTGGCGGGGGCTTCGTAGTGCGCTTTCAGCGTAGGGGTTGGGAGACGGGGAATAGGGATTGGGGATTGCAATGCTGAGCTTTTTCCTGATTTCCGCATTGCTTTCTTGATAGTGGACGAACGCCTTCTACAGTTCTTCGCCGAACTGGAGTTGGTTGGAAATCTGAGGGATGCGCCCGTGCGAGGCCAGGCCATCGGCGGCGCGCGTGGTTTCGGGGAGGCGATATTTGGTGAGGCAGGCCATCACAAAGCGCACAGCACTTTCCATGCTCACGCGGTGGCCGGGCGAAACATACAGCGGCTTGGTGCCAGCACGCGAGCGCAGCACCACGCCAATCTGCTCGCCGCGATGCATCAGCGGCACGGTTGCGCCGCGCTCGTCGGGCAGGGGCGCGTGGCGGCCGGTCAGCAGCGATTTCGCGCAGCCGACGGAGGGCAGGTTGGCCAGCAACCCGACATGGCTGGCAATGCCAAAGCGGCGCGGGTGCGCAATGCCCTGGCCATCGCAGATCAGCAGGCTTGGCCGCACGCGCAGCTGCGCCAGGGCTTCGAGCACGGCTGGCGTTTCGCGGAAAGATAGAAAGCCCGGCACATACGGGAAGCTGGTGGGGTGGCGGGCGACGGTGTAATCAACCGGGCGAAGGGAAGGGAATTCCAGCACCACAATCGCGGCGCGGGCGATGCCGTGGCTTTCGGGCGCGGCGGGGTCGGGCTCGTAGCCCGCGTCGACGCCAGCAACCGTCTCGATCGCGCCAAAGTCGTCGTGCGTTACCACCTGCGGGGCAAGCTGGCGCTGAATCTCCAGCGCTTCTTCGAAGGTTGTTGGCCATTCCATATCGTGCTGCATAAAAAGTGCTGAGTGTTGAGGAAAGCGTAACTCAACACTCAGCACTCAGGATTCAAAATTAATCCGAATAGCGCTCTTCCAGCCAGGGATCGGCGTTGTTGTTGTAGCCGTAGCGCTCCCAGAAGCCAAGCTGGTCTTCCGACAGGAACTCAATGCCGCGCAGCCACTTCGCGCTCTTCCAGAAATACTTCTTCGGCACGAACGAGCGCAGCGGGTAGCCATGCTCGGGCGTCAGCTCCTGGCCATCGAACTTGTAGGCCAGCATTGCCTCATCCTCAAGCATAATTTCCAGCGGCACATTCGCGGTGAAACCCTGCTCGCAGTGGAACAGAATGAACTTGGCGCTGGGCTTGAGCGCCGGGATGTGCTTCAAAAACTCGGTGAACTTCACGCCCTGCCAGCGGGTGTCGAGCTTGCTCCAGCGCGTCACGCAGTGGATGTCGGTTGTAACCTCGGTGGTGGGCAGGGCGCGAAACTCCGCGAACGAAAAGCGCGCCGGGCTTTCGATCTCGCCCCACACGCGCAAATCCCAGGTGTTCTCAAGGTCGCGATAGTTGGGCACGCTGCCATAGTGCAGCACCGGGAACTTCTCGGTCAGGTACTGTCCGGGCGGCACGCGATCCTCGACCTCGGGCGTGGTGCGGTCGTATTTTTTGCGAAATGCGTTGAACATGCTGAGCGGCTCCTTTATGAACTACGCCGGTATGGGCCAGTGGCACTCTATTGTCTCATATTCTTGGCAAATGTTACACCAAAGAATACGAATTGAAGCAGCAATTCAGATGTTGCGATTCATAGCAAAGCGCGATCCGTGGGCTGCCCCACGGATCGCGCTGGTGGCCTGCGTGTGTTGCGAGCCGAGTATCTGTAATGAAGCTGCGCCGCAGAAATTGTGATCAGAGAAGCTGAAGCTCAAAGCCGGAATGCCAGGTTTTCGCGCGCCGATAGCGGGCATAGCTGGCAATATCGTGCAGCACGCCCTGGATCTTGTCGCGCTCGAATGGTTCGTTGTAGCTTTGGGCCAGGCTAACCAGTGCCGCCACGCGCTCGGCGCGCGGACGGTAGCCATACACAGGCTCGGCGCCGCTGGCGGTTTCGCTGAGAATGCCATCCTCGGCCAGCTCGTGCAGTGCTTCGCGCAGGCTCCAGATATCGCGGTAGATGCGGTTGGCAAGCTCGCTGGCGCTGCCGTGCAGCTGGGGATTTTCATGAAACAAGAGGCAAAGCTGCAATTTGATCGGCGAGTCGATCACCTGCTCAAGCAGGTGCTGGATGCATGTGTCGAGCATCGACATTCTCCTTCTGAGGTCTGCATTGACCTCTGCGCACGCCCTCAACCGTAGGCGAAGCAAAGCTTCTCCATACGACGCAAGAAGCTTACCATTGGGTAGATTGGGTTGGAATTCACTGGTAGGGATGGGATGCGGCGGCGGCACGGGCGCGCATTTCGGGGAATTATACTATATTATTCTTCCACATGGGAGTCCTTTTTTACCGTTTTTTGAAAAGATTTTTGCTGCGAAATATTTTTCGGAGCTTTACACGCTGGTGAAAAAATGGTATAGTGCCTGTGCACAGATTACCGGCGACGCCTGCCGACACTGCTGGCAACCGAAGCCTGCCTCAACTATGAGGCGGGTTTTTTTGCAAACGAGGAGAATGAGATGGTCAAGCGCGAGTTTTTAACTGAAAACCTGGCTTGCCCTGAGTGCGGTGCCAGGCTGACGCAGGAGCGCGATCTGTTTTACTGCAAGGAGCATGGCGCGTTTTTTCAGTATAGCCCGCAGTTGCTGATGCGGGCACCCGCTTCGGCAAGCAAGAATTCCGACGCATTGCTGCCCTGGGAGACGCGTGCAAAGCGCACGTAATGCTGCGCCTGCGATTGTTTATTAAAAAGCCGCGGTAGCGTTGCGCTGCCGCGGCCTATTTTTACCAGCCGTTTCCACCACCACCGCCGCCGCCCCATCCGCCACCACCGCCGCCGCCACCGCTCCAGCCCCCGCCGCCTCCGCCGCCCCATCCGCCGAAGCTGCCGCCGCCACTGCTCCATCCACCACCACTACTGCCGCCACTGCTGCCGCCCCAGCCACCGCCGCCATGGTGGCGGCCACCATGCCCGCGCCGCCCGCCACCGCCACCGCTGAGCATCGAGCCGATCAATGCGCCCGCCAGCACATCGTCGAGCTGGTCGCGCTGCTGGGCGTTTTGCGCGCGGCGGATCTGTTCGGTGAGCAAGGTGTCGGCGCGCTCGGCGGCGCTGCGGGCCTGCTGGGCGTTGCGAAGTGCTTCGCGCAGGCGGTTTTCGGTGCGCGGGTTGCCAATCGCGTCAAGCTCTGCGCGGGCGGCCTGGATCAGGCTGCCCGCGTCGGATGGGCTGGCCAGGTAGTTGGCGTAGGTACTGTAGCGCTGTTCCGCCTGAGCCAGCGCCCGCTCGGCCCCCTCGACCTCGCGGGCGAGCTGGTGGCGCAGCTGGTCGACGCGCTGGAAGGCTTCGTAAAGCGTTTCGTACAGTTGCTCGGCGTGCTGGGCTACGCTGGTGTAGCGCCCAACGGCGTCGCGCAGACTGTTGGCGCGCGCGGTTTCTTCGTTGCGCTCGGCTGCCTGGAGCGCGGCGTAGGCGGCCTGAAGTTCGGCCTGAAGCGCGGCCAGCCGCTCGGGCGCGTCCCCTGGCAGGTCGTTTTCGTGCAAGCCGAGGAACTGGTTGATCTTCTGGACCTCGCCAGCGGCAAGCTGCTGGGCACGCTGCGCCTGCTCGCGCAAGGCGTTCATCGCCGCAACCTCGCCGCGGGCATTGGCAATCGCCTCGTCGGCCAGCCGGTTCGCTTCCAGCGCCTGCTTGACGATGGTGAGCCAGTTCGGGCGGGGTTGCTGCAGCTCGGCGCTGGCCTCCTTCAGCAGCGCGCCAGCCTGGGCCAGTGCCTGCTCGGGGTTCTTGCCGACATCCGGGTCGTTGCTGCGCACATACTGCCAGCCCGCGTCGAAATCGGCCTGCGCGGCAGCAAGCTCGGCGCGGGCAGCGTCGCGCGCGGCCTGGAGGTCTTTCAGGCGCTGCACAATCGTGTCGAGCAGGGTGCGCGCAAAGCTCAGGCGCTCTTCGGCTGCGTCGAGGTCGCTCTTTGCGCCGGCAAAATCCTGCTGCTCCATGGTGTTGCGCTCGGCAGCGCGCTCGATCAGCGCATTAGCCTGCGCGGCGGCTTCTTCCGCCTCGCTGCCATTGCCGCGAATGTCGCTCCATGTCGCCTCGGCAAAATCATCCACCTGCTCGAAGGTGGCGCGCCCCTGGCCGATGTATTCGGCCACACTGGCGGCTTCGGCGCGCACAGGCTCGAAGCGCGCGGCGTTTTCGCGCTCCAGCGCGGGCATGCCACCGCCACGGGCCACGCCTTCGGCGCGGGCGGTTTCGGCACCATCGAGCAGCTCGCGAGCCTGGGCGCTGTCGTGTTCGAGCGCGGCGGCGGCCTGTGCTAATACTGCTTCGGCGCGGGCAAATGCCGCCAGCCCGCCGTCGATGCGGTAGCCCTGTGCGGCAACCTTTTCCGCCGCCGCGCGCCCGGCCGAAATGCCTTCGTGAATGTCGGTGTAGCGCGCCAGCGTGCGCGCCAGGTCGTCGATGGTGGCTGACGCCGCCCCCGCGGCCGCAATGGCCTCGGCGGCGCGATGCTCGGCCAGCAGCCCTTCGGCGTGCGCTACCGCTTCCGCCAGCGGCGCCAGGATGGCCTGGGCGTTGGGGAAGTCGGGGCCAAGCGCATCGAGCTGTGCGGCGGCGTCAGCCAGTGCTTTTTTTGGGCGGTCGATTTCGGCGGGCGCGCTGGCGTTGAGCTGATCGAGCTCGCTGCGGCGAGCCTCGGCCTGGGCAAGCTGCTCGCGCGCAGCCCCGGTCTGCTGGGCGGCGGCGTCGTAGCGCTGCGCGACTTGCGCATACTGCTCGGCGTTTGGCGCTCCCGTGGCGGCTAGAGTTTCGCCAGCGGCGTCGAACTGCTCTTGTGCCTGGACGAACTGCTGCTCAGCGGCGCGCTGCCAGCCTGCAATTTGCGCGACATCGGCCGGCGCGTAGGAAATCGCATCGTACTGGGCTTTTTCGCGGGCGTCTTTCAGCAGTTGCCCGAAGTCGGCAATGGCAGCGCCAGCGCGCTTGCGGGCATCTTCGGCGCCCTGGCGGGCCTGCGCCAGCGCCTGCGCGGCTGAGCGACGCTTGCCCATGCTGCGCAGCACCAGCGGCACGCCAATCACCAGCAGCGCCACCACCACAATCGCAATCGCAATCGGCGCGAGGCTGATCGGCGCGCCGGGCGGGTTATTGATCGCGTCAACCGTGCCATTGATGCCTGCGACCAGCCCGTCGGTGATATTACCGCGCGCCATCTGCGGGATCATGTCGTTGTTGGCGATATTCTGGTAGGTCGGCCCGAGGGTGGCGTTCCAATCGGCACCATAGTAGATGAACACATTGCGCCGATCCAGCGACACGAGGTAGATAATGGCGCTGGGCTCAAGCGGGCTGGACTGAATGCCGTTGGCCTGGAGTTTCTGGCTGGCATAGGCCTGCGGGTCACTGCCGGTCTGGTCGGTCACCAGCACCACAACAGTGGCATTTTTGCTGGTGAGGCTTTGCGCAGCGCGGCGCACGCTGGCCTGATCAATGCCGCCGGTGCTGTCGTCGATCACCACGCGGCCCTGCGCAAAAGCGAGCATTGGCAGGGCCAGCAGCAGCGCCAGTGCAGCCAGCGCAATATAACGGAAGGTATGTCTCACGCGTCACTCTCCTCGTCGTGCGAGTACGTGCGCGTTGCAGGATACCATAAAACCATCGGCTCCGGGCGCGCAATAAAAGCGCCGGGACGACATTCGCCCCGGCGCTCTCGAGGGTGGTAAACGTAGGCTAGCCTTGCACCTTGAGGTTATAGGTGTATGGACTGACGAAGGGATCGCGCCCAACTACCCAGATATACAACCGCTGCGATGAAGGGCTGGTATATTCTAAATGCTCCGCCAGGCCGGTATTATTTTGGCTTAGTGCGAGCGCCTGATCTGATGTCGCGCTATAGAGGTAGAGATCGTAATCATTTTTGCCGAAGTTACTGAGATCAACAGTCAGCTTCTGGTTGGCGTTGACATCAACCGCATAGAAGTCTGAAGTGTCGTCGACGCGCTGCTGATGCAAAGAACCCTGGCAAACAACGCCAAATTGCGTAATCTGCTTAGCTTGGGCCTTATTATCATTTGGTTCGCCATCAGGGCAGGATATTACCGATGGTGCCGTATATTTGCGCGACATAGGCACATATACTTTCACTTCTGGTGAACCACTAGGTTTAGTCTCAAGAATAAGCGCCAGATAATCAACTGCGAATCCGACACCGCGATTTGAGTCGCCATCGCTCGCAAACTCCATAGAAAGATAGACATTCTTGGAATTAAAGAGAGCGAGCGGTATCTTTGTCAGGTCAAGTTGGTTCTGGTAGTGCTTATCCGAAAAATTACCACAAGAAAAGAAACCGTAGTGCGTTGTTATGTCGGAACTGATGCCAGCACCAACGAAAAGAATGTCGTCGATGTTAGTGCACGATCCGCCGCCATTGTATTCGCTTCTGCCAGTGAAATGATACACAAGACTACCACTCACATATTGGGTTAAATCAAATGGCCCAACCACGCCAGTTGATAATGCGTTTACAGGGTAGTTGCTTGAGCATCCGCGTGACGAACCTTTACCACCACCGCCAGTTGAGAAGGCGGCATACTTCCCCTGAAACACATAGCAAGTTCGTTTTCCCCACAAATATTCGCCCCCATCAGTGGAACTTTCATCAACCAGCGACCAGTACGAAGGCCAATCGCCTTCGAAATTCTCGTAAATTGTGAATGTGCTGGCCGGGGCAACTGTGGTCGCAGGCATTTTTCCGCCGTTGAGCACAGTGGCAAAGCGTGCTCCATTATCTACTTGTGCCGGGGCAGCATCAGCAGGCTGGGGGGCGGGGGCGGGTTGTGCTGTTTCGGCTGGTGTTGGCTGATTCGACAGGGTGGCTTTGCCAAAAGTCTGGGCATATTTGCCAGTTGCTTGCGCTGAACCGCCAGCAGCTATAACCATGAGTAAGCAGAAAATGCCTATGAGCTTGATGATAAAATGCCGTCTTCTCATTGCTCCCATCCTTGCTGTTGATAACTGGAATAGCTCGCCAACCGGCGATTCTGGTAATGAGGCAACCACGCAGGTAGTATGCGCTTGCTCTTACCTGCTCGCCTATCAATCATTCTACTTTGGCGGCACTGTGGGCCGTTTTGGTGGTGTGGTGGGTTTCGGACCACCGCCACCGCCGCCACCTCCGCCACCTCCGCCACCTCCGCTATTCTGTGTTGCAGTAGGCGGCACCGGGGTAGGCGGCTCGGGCGCGGGTGGGTTGGTTGGCTCGGGCGCGGGCGGCGCAGTTGGCTCGGGCGCGGGCGGCGCAGTTGGCTGCGCAACCGGCGCGGCCGTTGGGCGTGGGCGCGGCGTGGCCGTCGCAGGCGGTGGTGGCGCGCTCGCCTCGGGCACGCTGGCGAGATCAATGTTCACTTGCAGGAACTGCGTCAGCATCCAGCCGATCTGCCCATCGGGCGCTTCGACTTTCAGCCAGCTGCCGTTAGCATTTCTGCCAACCACATCCAGCGCCGTGTTGCGCGGGTATGAGCCAATGGATGCATAGGCAGTGCCCGGCCCGGCGCGCAGGGTCAGCGTGTTGTTGTTGACAACTGCATTCGGCGCGGCCGTGGGCGTTGCGGCTTCGGTTGGCGCGGTGGTTGCCGAAGGGGCGGTGGTTGCCGAAGGCGTGCTGCTTGGGTTTGCCGTCGCCGAAGGCGTGCTGCTTGGGCTAGCCGTCACCGAAGGCGCGGGCGCAGCCGATGGCGCTTCTGCGGCGGTTGGTACCACACCCAGGCCGTTATTCGGGCCGCCGGCTGCACGCGTGCCTTGAATATAGAAAATACTCGCGCCCACAACCAAAATCAGCACAGTGGCCAGCGCGGCCCACAGGCCAAAGCGCCGGTTCCGTGGCTCGTCGCCCGCCGCGACGGGTGGGTTGGCTGGCGGTGGCGGCGGCGTGAATCCGGCACCGGCACCGCCACTTGTGATCGGCGGCGCGCCCCAGGTGGTAGCAACCCCTGGCGTAGTTGGCGCGGCTGGCTGGATGCTGGGCGCGGCAATGCTTTGTGAAATTGGGGCGGCTTCGGCGGCGGCTGCCGCTGCGGTAGCGCCAAATGCCAGCGGCGCAAACGCATCGGCGCGAACTGGCTCGGCTTGTTTCGGAGTTTCGGCTGGCACAACCGGGGCGACTGGAGCAACGGGCGCAACTGGTGAGGCATTAACAGCGCGCACCTCGCTGGTTGCACCCATCTGATCTTTTGCCACGCGCGCCGCGCTTAGCAGCATTGCCGCGTCTTCATAGTCGGGCGCAAGCGCAACCAGCTCGCTAAAGCGATCAACTGCATCGCCCCAGCGGCCGTGCTGAAACGCCTCGACGCCCGAGCGGTAGAGCGTGTTGACCTGGCTGGGCGGGCGCGGGCGCTCAAATTGCGCCGCGATTCGTTCGACATCCTCGGCCATTTCGGCGGCCGACTGGTAGCGCGACGCCGGGTCTTTGGCCAGCGCGCGCAGCAGCACCGCTTCCAGCGCGGGCGCGAGGTTCGGGTTAATCGAACGCGGCGGCGGCGGTGCCTCGTACACATGCTTGGTCAGCACGGCCATAGGCGTGTCGGAATCGAACGGCACGCGGCCGGTCAGCATTTCATAGAGCACGACGCCAAGCGAATATATATCGGTGCGCGCGTCGATCGGGCGGCCAGCGGCCTGTTCGGGGGCCATATAGGCGGCGGTACCGATGATAAAGCCCGTCATGGTCAGATGCTGGCTGTCGTTCATCAGCTTGGCGATGCCGAAATCGGCCAGCAGCGCCCAGTTTGGCGAGGGCAGCAGAATATTAGCTGGCTTCAGGTCGCGGTGAATCACGCCGCGCGCGTGCGCATATTCCAGCGCCGCCAGCACATGCCCGATCAGGCGCAGCGCCTGCGCCGGCACCATTGGCGCGCCAAGCAGATCATGCAGCGTCAGGCCGTTTTCGACATATTGCAGCACAAAATACAGCAAGCCATCCTGCTCGCCATAATCGTAGATCGGCAGAATATTGTGGTGCTGCAAGGCCGCGATCGCGCGCGCCTCGCGCTTGAAGCGCACGGCAAACTGCGGGTCGCGATTCGAGAGCAGTACCTTCACGGCTACATTCCGGTCGAGCGATTCCTGGTAGGCCTTGTAGACCGTTGCCATGCCGCCGTGGCCGATTGCCTCGATCAGATGATATTGCCCAAGCTGGGTATTAATCAGATCGCTCATTCGAACATTCCCTGCGCGCCGGCTCCGTTTGTGCTTGCCGGCAGCGTCATTATTTCTCTCGCGATGGTCTGCGCAGCATTCGGCTGCGCCCTGGCACTGGAATCGTGAGAAAGACTTTCAAATTAAACGTTGCACAGCCAGGTTTTTGGAGGCCACTCTCGTCGTTTTTTTGGCCGGGCACGGCCTGGGCGCGCAATGCGCAGTGTTATTGTCAATTCAAAGGGCGTGTGCTTATTGTATGGGTCGTGTTTATTTCCGTCAATCCGTCTCTGGGCGGGTGTGTTTTGCAATCGCCCCTGCTTCGAAATGCTCCGTCTATGGCCGCGGCGTTGGTGTTTTCTTCGGCGGCTTTGGTTTGGCCGTCGGCGGCTCGGGCGTTGGTGACTCGGGCGTCGGCGGCGGTGGTGGCTCGGGCGTTGGCGGCGGTGGTGGCTCAGGCGTTGGCGGCTCGGGTGTTGGCGGCGGCGGCGCGGGTGGCGCAGTCGGCTGGACCACAGGTTTCGCAGTTGGCTTGATCGCGGGCCGCGGCGTTGCCGTTGCTGGGACAGCCGTTTCGGTGGCGGTCGGCGTTGGGCTGGCTGTCGCGCTGGGCGTGCGGCTAGCAGTTGCGCTTGGTGTGCGGCTGGGTGTTGCGCTCGGTGTCGCGCTGGGCGTGGCACTTGGCGTACTGGTGGCAAGAATCAGGGCAGGAACCTTGGTGGGCGCAGGGCTTGGCTGGCTGGTGCCGTCGGCGGCGGGTGGCTGCCCGAACCACCAGAAGCCAAGCCCGGCCACAAGCAGCGCCGCCACCGCGGCCAGGGCCACACCAAAAGGCCGGCGCTGGCGCGGCACAGCTGCGTTTGAATCGCTACCTTCGGGTGGGCGTGGTGGCCGGCCAGCTGGTGGCTGCGCCAAGGCTGGTGGGATGAGTGGCTGTGCCAGCACAGGCGCTTTTACCCCAATTGGCGCGGCCGGCGCTGGGGCCAATTCTGGCGCGCTCAGCGCAGCCCCGCCAGGTATCTCGATCGCTGCGCGGCAGTATGGGCACACCTGCCAGTCCGACTGGACGATCCGCTGGCACTGCGGGCAGCGAATATGTTGTGCTGCGCGCGCGGGCGGCGTCGGCGGGGCGGCGGGCTGTGCAATATCTTCTGTGGTCTGGCTGGCTGGCGCGACATAGCGCGGCCCGGTGGGCGATTTTGTGCGGGCGTATTGCTGGCGGCGGGCATTTGTGCGCGCGTCGCGGGCCATATCAAGCAGGCCTGCTACGTCATCGTTCAGGGGCGCGAGAGCCAGCGCCCGGTTCAGCCGGTCGATTGCATCATCCCAGCGCTGCTGCTGAAAGGCGTGCAAGCCAGCCTGGTAGAGCTCTTCGACTTTCGGTGAGACGTAGGGCTTGTCGAGCAGGGTGAGCACGCGCTCAAGGTCGGCGCGCATTGCGCCCGCGCTCTGGTAGCGGTCGTCGGGGTGCTTGGCGAGCGCCTGCAGCAGCGCTTCCTCAACGGCAGGATGTATATCCGGGTTGATCGAGCGCGGCGGCGGCGGTGGCTCGTACACATGTTGTGTGAGCAGCGCCATGGGCGTGTCGGCGTAGAAGGGTGGCTGCCCGGTGAGCAGCTCATAGAGGATCACGCCGACGGCATACAGGTCGGTGCGGGCGTCGATTGGCCGGCCGGCGGCCTGCTCGGGGGCCATGTAGGCGGCAGTGCCGATGATAAAGCCGGTCATCGTCAGCGACTGGCTTTCGTGCATCAGCTTGGCGATGCCGAAGTCGGCCAGCATGGCCCAGCTATTGTTTGGCAGCAGCACGTTGGCGGGCTTGATATCGCGGTGAACAATGCCGCGCGTGTGGGCGTAATCCAGCGCGGCCAGCACCTGCCCAATCAGCGCAA
The DNA here is from genome assembly GCF_057073505.1 of Kouleothrix sp. 19917. NCBI lineage: Bacteria > Bacillati > Chloroflexota > Chloroflexia > Chloroflexales > Roseiflexaceae > Kouleothrix > Kouleothrix sp. 19917. The sequence continues at coordinate 3,497,330 of NZ_CP097099.1, read as the reverse complement.
CCGCCACGCCGGGCGTTACAACCGCGCCCATGCGATCCTGCAACGTCACGCCGTTTTCGACGTACTGCATCACAAAGTAGTGGAGGTTGTTCTGCTCGCCATAGTCGTAGATCGGCAGGATGTTGGGGTGCTGCAGCGCGGCAATCGCACGCGCCTCGCGGCGAAAGCGCGAAGCAAACTGCGGGTCGTGGTTGGCGAGCAGCACCTTCACCGCCACGTTCCGGTCGAGCGAATCCTGGTAGGCCTTGTAGACCGTGGACATGCCGCCATGCCCGATCGGCGCGATCAGCTTGTACTGGCCGAGATATGTGTTGCTCAGGTCGCTCATGGCTTCGCTGGTGCCTGCTGTTTATTCGTCGTACGTCACCAGAAGGGTGTAAAAGTTTGCTTCATCGACGATATTTTCACTGCTGTAGATACGCACAACCATATCGCCGACTTTATTAAAGGGGCATTGCATGGTATATGATGCCCCGCGAATATTCGATTCGTAACACTCTTTGTTGCCGTACTTAATAGGTTTATCAAGTTTCGTTTTATCGTAAACCAGCAGGTTAATGTCTTGTCGAAATGCTACTGGAATATCTTTCAGTTCAACTACAATATCTCGGCCCTGCGCATTGTGAAAGACATAATTATCCTCATAAGGGGAATAGGGGTCGTTCTTAGCCAGCCCTTCGTTGCTGCAAATCCTGGCCTGCACTTCTCGGCCGATCGTGATGCGGCTGACTTGAGTATAGCGGCTATTATTTGGCTCGTAGGCGTCGCAGTAAATAATGGGTGGTGGCGTTATGAATTCTATCCTCCGAGAAACCGCCACAAAAGTTCTATGTTCCACGCGGGTGATCTGCGCTTTCGCGCTGAAGTGCTGACCGGCAAGGTTGCCGCTTAGGGTGAAGCTGCGATTGCGCGGCTCGAAGCTGTAGCCCGTGCGGCTTGGCGTGAGCGTGTAGCTGCTTTTTATCAGCCCGCTGAACACGTACGTGCCGTCGGCATTGGTGGTGGCGCTGCCGCCCTGCCCGTTCGTTATGGTCACGCCGGCCAGCGGGTGGCCATTCGCCAGCGTGATTGTGCCTCGTATTGTAAATGTTTCTTTGTTCGCAACGGTGAAGTTCACGTCCGAAACATTCTTTTCTACCTTCACTGTTTGCGGGCGTTCGGTAAACGTATAGCCCGGTTTTTCGGCGCTGATTGTATATTGGCCGGTGGGCAAGCCCGGCAGAATGTAGCTGCCGTCGTCCAGCGTGGTTGTGGTGAATATGCCGGTGCTGCTCAGCGCCTTAATTGCCACGCCCCCAAGACCCTGCCCGCTTGCGCTCACCGTGCCGCTCACGCTATAGCGCGGCGTGCCGCCCAGCGCCAGCACGCTCAGCACAATGTCTTTGTCGCCGTGGTAAGGTGCGGATGGCTTCACCGGGTAGTTTTTCGAGAGAGTGTAGCCTGTGACATACGGCCGGCCGCTCGCGTCGAGCGCAATGCCATCGAGCGAGTCTTCTGCATCGCCGCCCAGGTAGGTTGAGTAAAGAATCGTGGTGCCACTGGCGTTGAGCTTGGTCACAAAGCCATCCTGGCCGCCCTGCAGCGTATTTCCCGCGATAATCGCCTCGCCGCTGGCGTTCACGCCAATGCCGATGCCGCTATCGTCACTGCTGCCGCCGAGGTAGCGCGCATATTGCAGCGTCTTGCCGCCCGGGCTGAGCTTCAGCGCGTAGGCATCTTTTGCGCCTTGCAGGCTGCCGGCCAGGCCGCCGAAATCGCCCGAAAGCGTGTAGCCAGTGATGTAGGCCGCGCCCGTCGCATCCACGGCAATGCTTTCGCCACGGTCGGCATTTGTGCCACCCAGGTAGGTGCCATACAGCACGCTGGTGCCGGTGCTGTTCAGCTTCACCACAAACGCATCTTCTGTGTTGGGAACCGTGCTGTTGAAGGTCGAGTCGTAGTCGTTGAGTGCCAGGAAAAACGGCGATGCCGTGTAGCCAGTCACATAGGCCGCGCCGCTGGCGTCAACCGTGATGCCGTTGGCCTGGTCTTTGGCGCTGCCGCCCAGGTAGGTGGCATACTCGATTGCGTTGCCCTCCGGGTTGATCTTGGCTACAAAGACATCATAATCGCCGTGGTAGGCGCTGTCGTAGCCGCCCGTCACGCCCGGAAAATCGTCCGAAGTCGTACGCCCGGTGACATAGGCCGCGCCCAGCCGGTCGACGGCAATATCGAGGCCGCGATCTTCCTGCGAACCGCCGAGGTAGCTGCTATACTCCAGCCGGCTGCCATCGGCGCTGAGCTTGGCCACAAATGCGTCGCGGGCTTCGTTGTTCACGCCCGCGCCGGTTTTGCTCAGGCCGCCCACACGCGGGAAATCGGACGACGTGGTGTGGCCGGCAATATACGCATTGCCCTTGGCGTCCACGGCAATGCCGCTCACATACTCGGTTCTCGAGCCACCAATCACAACTGAGTAGGCGGGTGTGGTCGAGCCAGGTTCCTGCTTCACAATCACGCCGTTGATGCCATCTGCGCCGCTGGGGAACGAGCCCGGCTCGGTTGGGAACGAGCCTGAGTCCGACCAGCCGCCGATATAGGCCGCGCCGCTCGCGTCAACCGCGATCGCGTCGCCTTCGTCGGTGCCGCCAGTGCCATAAAGTGTGCTGTACGCCAGGTCGCTGGCGGCGGCGGGTTCGGCTGAGGCGGCGCTTGCGGGCGCAAACGGCATGGCCACGCTGCCCTGCGCGATCGTGGGCGTGGCCGCAACGCCGGTCGCGTGGATCAGCGGCAGGCGCATTTCGCCCACTGGTGTGCCCATGCGCAGCACGCCCGCGCCAACGGCCAGCCAGTCCGCGCCGTCGGGCTGGAGCCGCAGCGCGCCGAGATCGGCGCCCGGTCGCGCCAGCGCGTGTATTTCCAGCGCGCCATTCGCGCCGCTGAACTCCAGATCGATGCCGGGGTACAGGTCGCGGTAGCGCACGCCGCCCCACACCGGCACATTGCTGCGCCAGGCGCGTGGATCGTTGCCTAAGAAGAAGGACATGCGCGTGGCGAGGCGGCCAAACGGCTCGATCTGCGCGGCTGGGTTTGCGCCGGGGAAGCGGATGCGCAGGTTACTTTGCAGCGCTTTGCCCTGGGCGGAAGTGCCCGCCTGCGTTAGCCAGATTGCGTCGTGGGTGAGAAACAGCGTGCTTGCCGCGCCGCGCACCTGAAAGCGTGCATCGCTGGCAAACTGCCCAACATTCTCAACAAACTGCAAGGGCGTGGGCAAGGCAGCAAGGCGCGAACGGGCCCGCGCTGCCGCACCGGGAAGCGCCGCGCCAAGCGCTAGCACGCCGGCCAGGAGAAAAAGCAGAACTGCATAGTGGGATCGTGGTCGCACGCGCTCACCTGATATGGCTGCAAAATGCTGGCTTCAGTTAGTAAACGGGCCTGGGCTGCTTTTTCGCACCCAAATTTGCAGCACATGGTGAAACCGGCGTGGCACATGCGCGAAACAGCGCGGCTGGGCGTGGCTGCAACACACCCATAAGATAAAAAACGCAGCGGGGCCATGGGCAGTGGCGGCGCTTGCGTCTACCATTGACGATAGTAATTTTGCATAGAGTCAGGTTGCTGGGATTATAACATCCAGCGGCGGCGTGTCAATCAGCCCGTCGTAGGCAGCGCCAACGTCGTGCGCGCGCAGGTGCCCGCGCTTAAGGGCTTCTCAAAGGGATCGAATAGAAAACGGGCGGCTGCAACGCGTATGTGTTCTGCGCTGCGCTCACCCGTTCTATGAAGAAAGTGTTATCTTTTCGCTGGGATTAAATCGTCACGCCCAACACATCGGCAACCGTGAAAATATCCTTGTCGCCGCGCCCCGACAGGTTCGCCAGAATGATCTGGTCGGGCCGCATTGTCGGGGCCAGCTTGATCACTTCGGCAATCGCGTGCGCGCTTTCCAGCGCGGGAATGATACCCTCCAGCCGCGACAGCTTCTGGAAGGCTTCCAGCGCTTCCTTGTCGCTGGCCGAGGTGTAGAAGGCGCGCTCATCGTCATGCAGCATAGCATGTTCTGGCCCAACCGCGGCGTAATCCAGCCCGGCTGAGATGCTGTGCGTGAGCGATATCTGCCCGTCGTCGTCTTGCAGCACGTACGAGCGCGTGCCCTGAAATACGCCCAACCGCCCGCCCGAAAAGCGCGCGGCGTGTTCGCCCAGGCCGGTGCCACGCCCGCCCGCCTCAACGCCGCGCAGATCGACATGTTCGTCGCCAACAAACGCGCTGAAGATGCCAATTGCGTTCGAGCCGCCGCCCACGCAGGCCACCACCACGTCGGGTAAACGACCAGCAGCCTGCATGATCTGTTCGCGCGCCTCGCGGCCAATTACGCTCTGGAAATCGCGCACCATCATTGGGTAGGGGTGCGGGCCGAGCGCCGAGCCAAGCAGGTAGTACGAGTCGGGGTTGGTCACCCAATCGCGCATGGCGTCGTTGACCGCGTCTTTCAGCGTTTGGCTGCCGCTTGTCACGCTGCGCACCTCGGCACCGAGCAACCGCATGCGGAAGACGTTTGGCTTCTGGCGCTCGATATCGACCGCGCCCATGTACACCACGCACTGGAGGCCGAGCATGGCGCACACGGCGGCGGTTGCCACGCCATGCTGGCCGGCGCCGGTTTCGGCAATAATGCGCGTTTTGCCCATGCGCTGCGCCAGCAAGCCCTGCCCGAGCGCGTTGTTGATCTTGTGCGCGCCAGTATGCGCCAGGTCTTCGCGCTTGAGGTAAATCTGCGCGCCACCCAATTCGGCCGTCAGGCGCGCGGCGTAGGTCAGCGCGGTTGGCCGCCCGGTGAAACTGCGATGCAGCCGGTCGAGCTCAGCCCAGAAGCCTGGGTCGGCTTGAGCTGCGGCATAGGCGGCCTCAAGCGCGGCGACGGCGGGGGCAAGCGTTTCGGGAACGTATGCGCCGCCATAGGCGCCGAACTGGCCGGGGCGGGTGGAAGCGGAACTGGTCATATCGCCTCTATCTTCATGTATCCGAGAAAGTAAACGTTGGTAAAACGAAAGCGTATTCTGCAAGACTGATAGTATCTATCTGTGTAATCTGCGTAATCTGTGGATGATTTGAGCGCTCTGTCAGGGTGTGCCGTGGCGCGTATGATACCACAGGCGCGGCTCAGCCTTCGCCCAGTCGGCGGGTTGCGTAGGTTAGCTCTTTGGCGGCGAGCGAGCCGGTGGCGTGGCCGGCTTCCAGCGCTGCCACCTGATCGCGGGCCAGCGCCGCCAGCCCCGGCTCGCCCAGGCTGTCGAAGCGCGTGGCGGCGGCGCGCAGCAGTCGTGCCGCTTCGGGCAGGTCGCGGGCAGCAGTGGCAAGCGCGCGCTGCTGCAAGCGTGCGGCGTTCGAGCGCGCTGCGGCATCCAGCACGGCGGCGGGCGGCTGCGGAGCAACGGTGCTGTAGAATGCCGCAATCTCGGCAGTTTGGGCGGGCAGGCCCTCGGCGGCGAGCGTGGCGTGCGCAAGTGGGTGGCGGCCAGCCGGCAGCGCTGGGGCCATGAGCTCCAGCAAAATCGTGATCGGCGCGCTGCTTTCGATCTCGCCCAGGCGCAGCATGACGCTGCCGGGCGTATCGCCGGGCTGGAGTGCGCCTTCCATGATCGCGAGTGCCGGCCGCAGACGCGTAATGCGGCGCAAGGTGGTGCCATTCGCCAGCGCGAGCTGCAGGGTTGCGCTGTGGGCGGCCACGGCGCGGGCGGCCAGCAGCTCGGCATTGATTGCGGAAGGGATTCCTTCGGGCTTGCGCAGAAACACCGCCCGCCCGCCGCTCTGGTCGGCAATGCCAGTCAGCACATCGTCCTGAAATTCGCCGCCCAGCCCGATTGTGCTGATGGTAACGCCCGCGCTCGCGGCTTCGGCGGCCAGGCGCAAGCATTCTTCGGGGCGCTGCGTAAAGCCGTCGGTGAGCAGCAGCAGGCGCTCGGCGCGTTGCGGGCCGGGGGTGGCGCGGCTGCGCTGCAACTCGGCCAGCCCCAGCGCGATGCCTTGCGCCAGGTCGGTTTGCTCGCCCAGGTTCAGCCCGGGCAGGCGGCCAATGCCACGCGCCAGCGCCGCCCGGTCGGTGCCGGCGACGCTGCGGGTGAGCACCAGTGCTTCTTCGGCACAGGCCACCAGCGCAAAGCGGTCGGCGTCGCCCAGCCGGTCGACCACGCTGTGCAGTGCGCGCGCCACAAAATCCAGCGCGCTGGGCGCGGCGGCGCGCACCTCGGCGGGTACGGCGCTGGCAAGCTGCCACACCGGCACGCCATCCACAATGATCTCTTGTGCGCTGCCAGTGCGCAGCAGCTCGCGGAACTGCGCCTCGCTGACGATCGGAATGCGCATGGAACGGCTGGCGTCGGCCACCAGCGCCCAGTTCACTGGCGTGCCGTGTGTGCCGCTGGCGCTGATCGTCAGCAGGGCATAGCATAGCTGCGCATCGGGAAGCAGACGGAGCGCGGGCTGGGCGGGCATGATCTGGAGTGAAAGCGTTGGCATGGGGGCATTATACCGCAATGAAGCAGCGCGCCAAACGGCTTAGCGGGCCGCAACGCCACGCCCGGCGGCGCGGATATGGTGCAACACACCTGCCGGGCCGCTCTGCGACTCAATCGCCAGCACTTGCTCCATGAAGGGGCGGTAGGGGTGCGACGAGGTAAGCATGCGCTGGGCCGCGCGCGTGCAGCCGAGGTAGAGCAAGTGGCGGTAGGCAACCCACTCGGCAAATCCTTCGCGCAGGCTGTTGTCGTCGAGCAGCGGGCAGGTTTCGCCCTGCCAGGCGTGCGCGTATTCGTGCGCAACCACGGTGCGGAACAAGAGCTTGGGCAGGCCATAGAGCAGATAGATCACGCGCAGCCGCCCTTGCCGCTGGTACAGCCCAAGCGTTTTTTCGTCCGGCGCGTGGCCGTCGTTCGCGCCCGAGCGCACCTGCGCCATGCCCGGCGCATCGATCAGGCGGAATTCCACACCCACGCGCAGCGCGAGGCCAAGCTGCGCCACAACCGCGCTCACCGTTTCGTCGTACAGCGCGCGCGCCACCGCCGGGTCGAGCACTGCCGTGGCGTGGCAATTCCCGCACAGCACCCGCCCATCGTGCAGCGTCCAGTGCTGGTCGCCCACCGGCGCGGAGCAGGCATCGCAGCGCGGGCGCGTGGCAATGCACTGCGGGCAATAGCGCTCCGAGCGGTCGCGCAAAAAGTAGTAGCCGCCGGTCAGGCGTGCGCCACAGGCGGCGCAGTGCTCGGTGCTTGGTTTTTGGGTGCGAGTCAGGTAGGCTGTCATAGGCTTTTGGGGTTAGGGAAAATACGATCTAGAGCATAGCACGGCTGTGCGGCGCGCGCAAGAGTGCGGCAGCATTTTCCAGAGAACATGGTATACTTGTGTGTCTTTGAAGGATATTACGAAGCCGCAGCGTTGTGAGGCTGCTCATAAGGAGTATCGCATATGTCAGATCATACCACCGAGCTCGATCTTGTCGTCGGCTCGATGTTTACCACCCGCCCCGAGGAAGATCGCGAGCTGTACGAAGACGAGCGCGAGTGGCTTTCCGACATTCAGGATCTGCTGCGCGAAGAAGGCATCGAGGTCGATCTGCTGTCGCGCCCGGGCGTTGAGATCTGGGAAGGCGGCATCGACCGCTTTATGGATCTGTATCAGCTGCGCCAGCTGGCCGCCTACCTCGAGCAGAACCGCGATGTCGCCGGTGTGCTCAAGGCCGGCACGCCCGACGACGGCGAGCCCGACCCGGTGCTGGTTGCGATCTGGGATGGCGAGGAAACCACGCGCTTCCCGCACCTGATCAACCACCAGGCCGATGGCGGCTACTACCTGCCGGTCGATTTCGCCGAGCCGATCTGGCTGGAAGCCGACGAGGAAGTGTCGGAAGACGACGAGGAAGCCGAAGACCCCTACATCAGCTTTGGCTCGTCGGTTGGCTTGCAGCGCGAGCTGACCGAGCTGTCCTCGCTGCTCCAGCAGGCCAGCGTCCCCGGCAACAGCGGCCCGGCGCGCTGCCTCCAGGTGCTGCGCACCGCCGCCGAGCAGAGCATCGCGAACGACCTGCCGATTATTGTGTGGTAGGCGAGGGGTCAGGGGTCAGGAGTCAGCAATCAGAAGAATGTGCATGTTTGTTGCCATTGGCGTATGCATGCGACGTTGTTTCTGACTCCTGACTTCTGAAACCTGACTTCTATTTTCGCCCTTTGGTTGCGGCGCGCCCGCAAACTCGGTATAATGGCGCCCTATTGCGCACACTGCGTAGGGAAGACCCAATGATCGAACTCAAACTGGTACCAAAAGACGAGCTGCGCGACACCCTGCCGCGCCCTTCGCGCGATATTACGCCGCGCGATCGGCGCTATTATGTGTGGACGGTCGGCTGCCAGATGAATGTTTCCGACTCCGAGCGATTGGAATCGGCCTTGCAGGGCGTGGGCTACGCGCCCGCCGACCGGCCCGAAGAGGCCAGCTTCATTGTGCTGAACTCGTGCAGCGTGCGCGCCTCGGCCGAAGAACGCATCATCGGCAAGCTCGGCGACCTGCAAAGCCTCAAGCGCCACAAGCCCGACACGCAGATCGTCCTGTGGGGCTGCATGGTCGGCCCGAACAATCGCTCGATCTTCGAGCGGCAGTTGCCCATGGTCGATCATTTCGTCTCACCCTCGGCGGTGGACGAAGTGGTGGCGCTGGCGCCGCATTCGCTTTATCAGGTCGACGAGCCGGCGCTGCCGGTTGCGAGCTGGACGCACCCGCCCGTGTCGGTGCATGTGCCCATCCAGTATGGCTGCAATATGAGCTGCGCCTTTTGCGTCATTCCGCTGCGGCGCGGCAAAGAGCGCAGCCGCCCGCTGGAAGGAATTGTCGACGAAGTGACGCGGATTGTCGAGCGCGGCGCGAAAGAAATCACGCTGCTTGGCCAGATCGTCGACTCGTGGGGGCACGACCTGCCCAACCGCCCCGATTTGGCCGACCTGCTGCGCGCCGTGCATGCGGTGCCGGGCCTGCTGCGGTTGCGCTTCCTGACGTCGCATCCCGCCTGGATGACCGACAAGCTGATCGCGACCATGGCCGAACTGCCGCGCGCTCAGCGCGAGATCAACCTGCCGGTGCAGGCCGGCCACGACGAGATCCTGAAAGTCATGCGGCGCGGCTACACGGTGGCGCGCTACCGCGACCTGATCGGCAAGATCCGCGCGGCCATGCCCGATATCTCGCTCACCACCGACATCATCGTCGGCCACCCCGGCGAAACACGCGAGCACTTCGATGGCACGCGCGCGCTGCTCGAAGAAATTCGCTTCGATAAAGTACACATCGCCGCCTACTCGGCGCGGCCCGGCACGCGCGCTGGCACAATGGAAGAAGATCCTGTGCTGGCCGTTCCCGAAGCCGAAAAGCAGGCCCGCCGCGTTGAGCTCGACGCGCTGCAGGAGCGTATCGCCACCGAGCGCAACACTGCCTTCCTGGGCCAGACGGTCGAGGTGCTGGTTGAGGGCGAGCACAAGGGCAAGTGGCGCGGGCGCACGCCCGGCAACAAGCTGGTGTTCTATGCCGACGCGCAGGACTGGATCGGCCGGCTGGCGCGCATCCGCGTGACGCACACCGGCCCCTGGTCGCTTCAGGGCGAACTGCTGGGCGAGGGAGTGCCAGCCTGATGGCGCAGTACGATGCCCCGGTGCAGCCGGTTATGCCCGAACCACCCGCGGCTGGCCGCCGCAAATGGCCCCTGGCTGGCGCAATGGCGCTGGATTTTGTGCTGGCGCTGGTTGCCTTTGTGGTGCTGACGCTGATTGTGCAGCTTGCCTTTGTTGGCCTGCGCATGGCCCAGCAGGGCTTGTCGCTTGCCGATCTGCGTGACAAGCTGCGCGACACGGGCGAGGCATTGCGGCTGGTTGGCGCCGATGGCCTGTTTGTCACACTGCTCGCCACGAATTCGGCCTTTGTGCTGATTACGCTGGGCCGTCTGAAATGGCTGCGCCACGAGTCGCTGCGCGAATTTGGCTTTCAGGCCCCGCGCGTGCTGCGCCTGATCGCAATTGGCGTGGGCGTGGGCGTGCTGTCGCTGTTTGTGAATGGCCTGGCCAGCCAGGTCATGCAGTCGTTCACCGACATGCCCGACCAGGCCGCGCAATTCCCGCTGTTTCAGGGCGATTATCTGGGCCAGGCGCTTCTGCTGATTGGCGCTGCGGTGCTCGCACCCATTGGCGAAGAAGTGCTGTTTCGTGGGTATATTTTCAATGCATTGCGCCTGAACTTCGCCAATCGGCCGTGGGGCGTGCCGCTGGCATATGTGGTCAGCGCGCTCTTGTTTGCAAGTGTCCACTCGCTCTCGGTTACGCGCGGCCTGCTCGCGCTGCTGGTGCCGATTTTCCTGATTGGCCTGCTGCTGGCCTGGACGATGCACCGCACGAAAAGTCTGCTGCCCTGCATTATCGCCCATACGATCAATAATGGTGTTGCACTGGTATTTTTAGTTTTGTGTATTAATACGCCCGGAATGGCGGGCTGCCCGGCGCTTTAGCTGCGCTTGGGTGGCTGCGCTTGCCAATAGCACTGTTGCGGAGGATAACGATTGAGCAAACAGGATGAGAAACTGCGCCTGCGCCGCCGCCTGCAAGATCAGGCGGTTGAGATGGCGGCCAAGAATCGCTGGGAAGAAGCGATCGAGACTAACCAGCATCTGATTAGCCTGGGCGAAGATGCCGACACGTTTAATCGCCTCGGAAAGGCGTATTTCGAAATTGGCAAATTCCCCGATGCGCGCGAAGCGTACCAGAACGCGCTGCGCCTCAACCCGGCCAATACGATCGCGCGCAAGAACATCGAGCGCCTGAGCGACCTGATGGCTCGCTCGGCCACCGCGCCGGTTCGCACCACGCGCCAGCTCGTGGATCTGCGCCTGTTCATCACCGAGACTGGCAAAACTGCTCTTACCACCCTGGTCGATGTGCCGCGCAACGCAATTGTCGATGCGGTGGTCACTGGTGAGAAGGTCGAGCTGAAACTCGATGGACGCAATGTCCTGATACTCGACGCAACTGGCAATACGATTGGCCGCGTCGAGCCCAAGCTGGCGCAGCGCCTGAGCGAGCTGATGACCGGCGGTAATCGCTATGCCGCTGCCGTCGCGCAGACAATGAATCACCAGCTGCGCGTGCTGATCCGCGAAGCCTACCAGGACCCCAGTCAGCGCGGGCGCGTTTCGTTCCCGGGCAAGCTGGGCGAAAGCGCGCTGCACGGCGGCTACTTCGCTTCGGCACGCTACGACGAGTACGGCGACGAGCTGATGGACGACGACGACTCGATCGATACGCGCGAGGAGGTCGAGGAAGAGTCGTTTGGCGGCGACGAAGAAGAGCTGGGTCTCGACGATATCGAGCAGGATATTGGCGAAGAAGAGGACATGAACGAAGAATAAGTACGAGTGTCTGTCGTACTTTCTTCACGCCGAACGCTGCGCCCATAGCCTAGGCCCAAGTAGCTCCTGCGTACTATTGCCTTTGGGCAATGCCCATCCTATACTGAAAGCCGGGTGTCGTACATGACGCCCGGCTTTTGTTTGTGTGCCATCAACCACGCACGCGCCGCACTTCTGGCGCCCCATAGCAGCGAGGAACGTCATGGATCTTGACATGCGATTCGATGACAAGGGGAAATTCTTCACCCCCCGCGTCGCCAAAGACACCCTCCCCGCACTCATCCGCACCGCAGAGCAAGTGATTATTGGCCATGTGTATGTCCGGCCCGACAAGCGCCTGAAAGACGACCTGAGCGAAGACGCATCGCGCTTTCTGCCGGTAACCGATGCGCGCGTGTATGGTGCTGCCGATGAGAAATTGCTGTACCACAGCAGCTTTCTGCTGGTTGCCTACCAGCACATTGTGATGATCAGCCCGCTCGATGCAATGGAAGATATTCGCCCGGTGCCGTGGGCAACGCCCGAATCCGAGGAGGCGCACCCATGAGTCTGCCGCCCCTGCGAGCATTTACCTCCGCGCACGAGCCGCCCGCGCCGACGCAGGCGCAGATCGCCCCACCCCTGCCAACGCTGCCCGCCGAGCCTGCCTCTATCGCCGAAACCGGGCTCAACATGGGCTTCATCAACGACCTGGTGCTGAAAGTCATCTACTTCCAGGGCAACATCACCGCGTATCAGATCTCTGAAGCAACCAAGCTGCCTTTTCTGGGCGTGCTCGACAAAGTGCTGGAGTTCCTCAAGCTCGAAGAATATGTCGATATTATTGGCGCGCAGGGCGGCTTCAGCGAACGCTCGTTTCAGTATGTGGTGGCAACCAAGGGCCGCCTGAAGGTCAACGAGGTGCTCGAGCGCTCGCAATACGCTGGCCCCGCCCCGGTGACGCTCGACGCCTATGTGGACATGGTGCGGCGGCAGGCCATGGGCGAGCTGGTGGTGAACGGGCAGAAGGTGCGCGAGGCTTTCAGCAACCTGGTGGTCAGCGACCGCATGCTCGACAAGATCGGGCCGGCCGCGAACTCGGCGCGCTCGCTGTTTCTGTATGGCCCGCCCGGCAACGGTAAAACCACGATTGCCGAGGGTATTGCGAACATGCTGGGCGGCAATATCATCATTCCCTATGCAATCGAAGTCGATGGGCAGGTTATCAAGCTCTACGACCCACTCAACCACCGTATTGTGTCCGAACCTGAGCCCGCCCCGGCCATCACCGACCGGCCGTTTAGCGGCACACCCCAGCCCGGTGCGCCCGCCCAGCCCGACCGGCGCTGGATTATTTGCAAGCGCCCGCAGGTGGTGGTTGGCGGCGAGCTGATTCTTGAGCAGCTTGAGCTGATTTTCGACCCGATTGCCAAAGTCTACGAAGCACCCTACCAGCTCAAATCGAATGGCGGCCTGTTCCTGATCGACGACTTTGGCCGCCAGAAATGCCGCCCGCAAGACCTGCTGAACCGCTGGATCGTTCCGCTGGAAAAGAAGGTCGACTATCTCGCGCTGCAAACTGGCAAGAAGCTGGAAGTGCCGTTTGACGTGCTGATCGTCTTTTCGACCAACCTTTCGCCAAAAGATCTGGTCGACGATGCATTCCTGCGGCGCATCCGCCACAAGATCGAAGTTGGCAACCCTTCACCCGACGAGTTCCGCGAAATATTCAAAATCGTGTGTCGGGTCAAGCAAATTCCCTACAGCGACGACGGCCTGCGCTATCTCATTCAGGAACACTACCTGAAAGTGCGGCGCGACCTGCGCGCCTGCCACCCGCGCGACCTGTGTGAGCAAATTCTCGACGAGGCGAAGTACCGCGGCACCGCGCCTTCGATGTCGAAAGAGCTGCTCGACCGCGCCTGCGAAGCCTATTTCGTGAAACTTGGGTAGCGCACTCATTCTCCATCCTACTACGTCTGAGAGGAGCGTCCAATGTCATTGTTAAAACGCCTTGGCGGCGCGCCACAGCCGAGCGAACCTGCAAGCCCGGCGCCCACGCCACTTTCCCCAATGCCGAGCGAGCCGGCTGGGCTGCGGAGCATGCCCACACCTGCCGCCGCCGAGCCGCCCCCGCCTTCCTCGCCGCCGGCACCCGCGCCGCCCGCGCCAAGCAGCGGCCTGAGCAACCTGGTGGGTGCAAGCTCAATGCCCAGCAGTTCGGGCGTTTCGGAGACGGGCGCCGTGACCGAGCAGCGCCTGATCGAGCTTTCGCTTTGGATCGTTGATCGCGTGCAGGGCTCGATGGGCAACCAGACCGAGCTGAAGCGCACGGCCGAATCGGAGCGCATGCTGCAAGACCGCTTTGCGAACTACTACCGCCAGAGCGGCGTGAACCTGAGTGATGGGCAGGTCAAGCGCCTGTATGAAATGGTAACCGACGAGCTGTTCGGCTTCGGGCCGATCGAGCCGCTGCTGCGCGACGAGTCGGTTTCTGAAGTGATGGTGAACGGGCCGAACGTTGTGTATGTCGAGCAGCGCGGCAAGGTCAGCCAGACGCCAATTCGCTTTGCGAACGACGACCATGTGCTGAAAGTGATCGACCGCATCATTCGCCCGCTGGGCCGCCGCATCGACCGCAAGTGGCCAATGGTGGATGCGCGCCTGCCCGACGGTTCGCGCGTGAATGCAATCATCCCGCCCTGCTCGATCGATGGCCCAACGATCACCATCCGCAAGTTCTCGAAGAAGAAACTTGAGGTTTCCGACCTGATTCGCTTCGGCTCGATGACCGACCAGATGGCCGAATTCCTGCGCGCCTGCGTGGTCAGTCGTTTGAACGTTGTGGTGTCGGGCGGCACCGGCTCGGGTAAAACCACGCTGCTTAACGTGCTGTCGAACTTCATTCCCGAAGAAGACCGCATTGTGACGATTGAAGACAGCGCCGAGCTTAAGCTGGGCCAGGATCATGTGGTGCGGCTGGAAGCCAAGCCGGCCGAGATCGACGGCTCCGGGCGCGTGTCGATCAATGACCTGGTGATTAACTCGCTGCGTATGCGACCCGAGCGGATAGTGATTGGCGAGTGCCGTGGCGGCGAAACGATGGCGATGCTGCAAGCCATGAACACCGGCCACGACGGCTCGCTCACGACGCTGCACGCCAACACGCCACGCGATGCCTGCTCGCGTATGGAAACCATGGCGATGATGGCGGGCATGGACATGCCGCTCAAAGTCATCCGCGAGCAGGTTGCGTCGGCGGTGGACCTGATTGTGCAGCAGACGCGCCTGGAAGATGGGCAGCGCAAAGTCGCCTATGTGACTGAGGTGCAGGGCATGGAAGGTGACGTGATTGTGCTGCAAGACATCTTTGTTCTTGACATAAAAGGAAAAACGTCGGATGGCAAACTTGTGACCGAGCTGCGGCCGACTGGCACGCGCCCGCGCTTCACTTCGCGCCTGGAAGCGCACGGATTCAAGCTGCCGCCCAGTGTGTTCGGCGCGCAGGTGCCGGGCCAGGGTCGCTGGTAGAAGTTGGGTTGACGTATTGGAAGGCGAGTGCTTGCCACTCGCCTTTTCTTGTTGGCTAGGGTTTGAGGCGCGTGCGGGCGAGCGCCAGCCCTTGCACGTCGGCGGCGCCAGCGGCGCGCAGGGCGTCGGCGCAGGCACCCATGGTTGCGCCCGTGGTATACACATCGTCGACCAGCAGGATGCGCGCGGGCGGCGGAGTGCCGCGCCAGGCGAAGGCGTCGCGCATGTTCTCGGCGCGCATGTGGGCATCGGCCTGGGCGGCTTGCTGGGCAGTATCGCGGGTGCGCGCCAGCGGGCCGGTGATGAGTGGGAGCTTGTGGCTGTGGGCAATCACTGTCGCCAGCGCCTCGGCCTGGTTGAAGCCGCGCTCCGACAGGCGGCGCGGGTGGAGCGGAATAGCCGCGACGGCGTCGAAGTGGGGCGCGCGCGGGGCGATATTTGCGGCAAGCAGCTGGCCAAGCGGCTGGGCGATTCGGCGCGTTTTTCGGTATTTGAGCTGGTGGATGACTTCGCGCAGGGGCGACTGAAACACGTACGCGACATGAACCTGGCTCAGGCTGGAAGGCAATGTACGCCCGTCCGGTTGGTACGCTTCCAGCCGGGCCTGGCAGGTTGCGCAGAACAGCGTGCCCAGCGTGCGACAGGCGGCGCAGCGGTCGGGGAAGATGAGCTGAAGCAGGGTTTCGAGGAAGGATTGACGATCCATAGATCCGTTTCCTGCGCTGGTGCGAATACGCTGGCTGATAGTATAGTTGGGCGGTGGCTGTGCAGGAAGGTGTCGCTGGTCCTGTTGGCGAGCGCAGTGGGTACTATGCCGGGGAGATGCGGCGAAGGGCGTATGCAATACGCCCAGACTGACGAAGGGCGTATGCAATACGCCCAGACTGACGAAGGGCGTATGCAATACGCCCAGACTGACGAAGGGCGTATGCAATACGCCCACATGCAGCCGCAGCCGCTAGACGGAGAAAATCTCGTCGACGGGGATGAAGCGGAGCGCGCCGGTGGGGCAGGCGCTGATGCACGCCATGTCGTCGTGGCCGTGGCACAGGTCGCACTTGTTGGCGCGCTGCGGGCCGGTGGGCTGGAGCGGAATGGTGGGCTGGCGCAGCCGCTTGATCTGCCGCCACAGCGCCCACAGCGGCGAGTGCTGCGGCGTGCTGACTGGCATAAGCTGTACGGCGTCGTAGGGGCAGGCGGGCACGCACTCGCCGCAGCCAGTACACTTATCGTTCACCACCAGCGCGCCGTGGTCGTCCCACGCAATCGCGTCCTCGGGGCAGGCCTCGACGCACTCCGCGCCGACGCGGCATTGCCGGCAGGAATTAGTGACTTCGAGCTCGTTCAGCATTGCGCCGTGCACGTGGATGCGCGTTTGGCCGAAGCGCGTGGCGCAGGCTTGCTCGCAGATCTGGCAGCCTTCCTCGCACAGCTCGGGGTCGCGCACAATCACATGCGTGCCGCGCAGCAAGCCCTGGCTGATCGCTTCGTTGAGCTGCGCGGTGCGCTCGCGGCTGTGCCGAATGGCGGCATTGTCGGCGCGGCGCTTGTTGGCAACATCTTTCAGCTGAGTAAGCAGGGCAGGCTGTTCGCGCAGCAGGTCGGCAAACTGGGCGGCGGGCAGCGTCAGCAGCTCCACGGGCGTGAGCGCGCGCACGTCGGCGTTGTGCGGAACTTGGTCGAGCAGTGCCATTTCGCCAAAGAAATCGCCTTCGTCGAGGTGCGCGATGGTTTGCTCGCCCTGCGCGACCAGCACCTGCCCTTCTTCGATCAGGTAGAGCGCCTTGCCCATCTCGCCTTCGCGAATAATTGTTGCGCCGCGTGGGTAGTGCCTGGGCTGCAGCAGCCCGGCCAGGCGCGAACGTTCCAGCGGCGAGAGGCGGCCGAACAGTGGCACCTGGCCAAGCGTGCTTTCGGCCAGGCGGTGGCGGTAGATGTCGCGCAGCACCTGGGCCAGCTCGGGCGCTTTTGGCAGCAGGGCGCGCAGTTGCTCGCGTGGAATTTGCAGCAGGTAGCACACGGTTTCGGCAGTGACGCTGGCGCCGCGAAACAGGTCGCCAAAGAGTGGGCCTTCGCCAAAACAATCGCCGCGATTGAGGATGCCAATCAGCACGTTCTGGCTGGTGCGATTATGCAGCGTCAGCGTGATGGTGCCGCGCAGAATGAGGTAGACGAAATCGCAGGGCGCGCGCTCGTGCAGAATGGTGGTGCCGGGGATGAAGGCGCGCAGCAAACTGATACTGGCCAGCTGTTCGAGGTTGTGACGCGGAACGTTTTGCAGGCAATCGAGCTGCGCCAGCGCCCCAACCTGGCGGGTCTGGCGCTCCTGCTGGGCCAGCGCTTCGGCGGAGGGCTCGGCGGGGGCGACGCGCTGCTGTTTAGTTGAAGCTCCCATGGCGTTCGGTTGCGGCGCGCTGTGGGCCGCTGTGCGCCGCTGCTGGGCCGGGCGGCGATTGCCGGCATTCGTATACGCGCTTGCGCGCTAGCCTTGTGTCAAAAACCAGGTGCGCCCGATCCGCACAACTGGCACCGCGCCGTCGGGGTTGCCAATGATTGTGTTGAGCGGGTTGCTTTGTTCCCACAGGTTGACGACCGCGCCAGTGTCGGTGGTGCGCGTAATCAGCAGGTAGATCGAGCCGTTGATCGGCCGCACCAGTGCGTGGTCGTCCGCTTCCGACACAACTTCGATGCCGTCGAACTTGATGTCGAGCGTGAGCGCCTCGGTGCTGGCGAGCTTGCCCAGGCCGCTCACGAAATTATCGAGCGCAGTGCTGAGCGCCACGCGCATGTCGTCGCGCTCGGCCGGCGCAAAGTAGTTCGAAAGCTGTTCGACCCACTTGCTGCGCCGGTCGTCGTCGGTGATCTGCTTGTCGTTCATGGCCGTGCGCAGATCGTCGAAAAAGTTTTTGGCCACGGTTTCGGGCGCAAGGCCGCCGCCGCTCTGGTCGGCTTGCGCGGCAGGCTCGCTTGGCTGCTGCTCGAAGCCGCAGGCGGCCAGCGCGCCAGCCAGCAGTGCCAGCGCGAGCAAGGCGCGCAGCCAGCCCATGCTTGTTGGCATTTGCCCCATCAGAACAGCCGCATCTGCTCGGGCGCGATTGCGCCGCGCTCGAGGCTGCCGTCGCCCATGATATGCCAGACGCTGATACCGCGCTCGATCAGGGCGGGGGTGATCAGGCGCTGGCGGTGGCAGCCGTGGTAGTCGGCTTCGGCGCACATAAAGGCCACGCGATTCTGTTCGCCCAGGGCTACAAGCTGCTCGATACCGCGCTCGAAACTTGGCGCAGGCTCGCCGCCCAGGCCGCCCAGCGAGTCGCCAAAGTAGCGGTAGGCGAACCCGGCCGCTTCCAGGCTTTCGGCCACGGCTTCGCGGTTGAACTGCGGGCTGTAGCGGCTATAGGGTTTGCTGCGCACATCGCACACAATCGCAATGTCGTGGCGGCGCAAACGCTCGATTAGCTGCCCAACCGGCACGTTCGAGTGGCCGATTGAGAACAGGGTTCGCTCATCCATGTGCCATGTTTCTTTCTGACCGGCCGTATTGTAGCACAGTGCGCTGCGGCGGCAGGCCGGCATTGTACCATATGCGCGCCCGATTCCTTGCCGAGTGCCGCGTGGGATGGTATGATCTCGGCGGCGCAGAAGCATATGCTGCGCGCTGTATCGACGCCGCGCCGGCTGTTCAGGCGTGGGCCACTGTGGGCTCGCCCAGCCGGGCAGCGGTTTTGCGCGCCGTTTCGGCGGCGCCTAGTGTACAGGAGAGTTATGCGATTTCGTTCCACCCTACGTTCTGTTGGCGTGTTCGCAACGGTTCTGGTGCTGCTGGGGCTGGCAATTGCGCCCGGCAGCGCCACGCCGGCGCAGGCGCAGAGCCGCCGCCCGGTGATGGCGTTTTACTACCCCTGGTACGAAAAGGCCGACTGGGAAAACGGCAAGATGAGCGATGTTGCCAGCCCAAAGTATAGCGGCGGCGAGGAAGCAACCCTGCTGCGCCACATCCAGCAGGCCGACGACGCCGGCATCGACGCGCTGGTGTGCACGTGGTACGGCCCGAAGGAAGATCGGCTCGACAAGCGCTGCCGCCAGCTGCTGAAGCTGGTTGAGCAGAGCGGGCGCAACATCAAGGTGGCAATTATTCCCGACCAGTCGGCGGCCTTCGATGGCGGCATGCGCACGGTGGACGGGCTGGCGGCCGCGCTGGATGTGCTGCGCCGCGATTTCACCAGCAGCCCGGCCTATTTCCGCTTCAACGGCAAGCCGGCGGTCTACTGGTTCAACCCGCCCTCGCTTGGCGGCGTTGATGCCTGGCAGCAGGTGCGCGCCCGCGCCGACGCCAACCACGACCAGTTCTGGTTTGGCGGCACCGACAACTTCAGCTACCTCGATGTCTACGACGCGCTCTACTACTTCGATATTACCTGGGAACGCGCGCCCGGCGCGGCCATGGCCTCGTATGCGGGGCGGCTGGCAAACTACAACAAGGCGCACCCCGGCGCAAACAAGCCGTTTATTGGCACGGTGATGCCCGGCTACGACGACCTGAAGGTGCGCGGCGGCCATCAGCGCGACCGCGCCAATGGTGATTATTATCGCGGCACCTGGCAGACGGTGATCGACCGCAATGCCGAGGGCGTGATTCTGACCAGCTTCAACGAGTTTTATGAAGGCTCGCACATCGAGCCGAGCGCGAACTATGGCGACCTGTACCTGCGGCTGACCAAAGAGCTGAGCGACCGCTATCACAGCGCACCGGCCCAGACACCCGCGCCCGCGCCGCAGAACCCGGTGGCCGGCCCGTGCCAGAATTTCTCTGAAACTGGCTTTCAGGTGTGCGGGCGCATTCTGGAATACTGGAAGCAGAATGGCGGCCTGCCAGTGTTTGGCTTCCCAATCGGCCCGCAGGCGGCCGAGCAGGTGGAAGGCACCACCGTGCAGTCGCAGCAGTTCGAGCGCAACCGGCTGGAGCTGCACCCCGAAAACGCACGCCCCTACGATGTCCTGCTGGGCCGGCTGGGAGCGGCCAGCCTGGAGAAGCAGGGCCGCGACTGGCAGACTTTTGGCAAGGCCGACTCCGGCGCGGCGCACTACTTTGCCGAAACCGGCCACGCGATCGCCCCGCAGTTCTGGGCCTACTGGTCGAGCCACGGCCTGGAGTTCGACGGGCGGCGCGGCGCGAGCTTCAACGAAAGCCTGGCGCTGTTCGGTCTGCCGCTTTCCGAAGCCACTGTGGAAACCAACCCGACCAACGGCCAGCAGTACCTGACGCAGCACTTCGAGCGGGCGCGCTTTGAGTTCCACCCGGAAAACAACCCGCCCTACGACGTTCTGCTGGGCCTGCTGGGCCGCGAGCTGAGCGGCAAGCCGTAGGGCATATCTCGATTAGTCTGGAAAAACAACGCACTACTCGTCGCGGGTAGTGCGTTGTTTTTCGTTGGCGTACATTTGCGGTGATCTATTCCTTCTTCACTTCCTGCTCTTTGTAACGCTGTGCTTTTGCCTGCGGCAGCAAGGTAGGGACGATCTTTTTTGTATGCAGCTTTCCGCGCGCAGCGCGGAAAGCTGCATACAAAGAAAAAGCCGAAGGCTCAGCAAGCCAACAGCGTCACTCCGAATGGCATACAAAAAGAGAATAGCGGCAGGCACTGTAACTGCCCACACCCCAAGTAGTGGTACAATACTCATCTGTTGAATAGCCAAGCAGATGCGGAAAATGGCCGATACGCTGTATCGAATCTATCTCTGTGGCGGCTCGACATGCACGCCACGCGGTCGCGATGCGCTGCTGCGCGCGCTGGAAGACGAGCTGTGGGCGCAGCACCTCGACGATAAAGTAGAAGTGCGGGTGAGCGGCTGCCAGGATCGCTGCGACTACGCGCCGAACCTGACGGTCTGGCCCGGCCCCTACCACTACTCGCAGCTCACGCCCGCCGCGGTCCGGGAAATAGTGCAGCAGCATCTGGCGCAGGGCCAGCCGGTGGCGGCCTGGCTGTCGGGCGAGGCCGAGCGGCGCTGAACGTTGTGGCTTTTCGATAGTAAATGCTTTCGTAAGGGTGGTATACTGGCAGCGAACAGTATGCATTCTTCGCGCTCGGCGGCTGCGCCGGCGCACTGATATGATTGAGGAAACCAATGGGGCTGTTCTCGCGTGGAAGTGGTGGGCGCGTCAGCGAAGAAAGCGTGCTGCGCGCGCTGCGAACGGTGCAGGAGCCCGAGCTGGGCGGCGACCTGGTGTCGCGCAATATGATCAAGAATGTGGTGATCGACGGCGAGCGCGTGGCGTTTACCGTGGAGCTGACGACGCCGGCCTGCCCGCTGAAAGACCAGATCAAGGACGAGTGTGAGCAGGCGCTCGAGCGCCTGGCCGGCGTGCCGCGCAGCGCAGTGGCGATTGAGTTTAGCGCGATGGTGCGCCCGCGCGGCGGCGTGCTCGACAAGGCCGCCATCCCGGGCGTGAGCCATGTGATCGCGGTTTCTGCCGGCAAGGGCGGTGTGGGCAAATCCACCGTCGCGGTGAACCTGGCCGTGGCGCTGGCCCAGGAAGGCGCGAGTGTCGGCCTGCTCGACGCCGACATCTATGGCCCCTCGGTGCCGCTGATGCTCGGCACCAAAGGCCAAACACCCGCCGCCACCACCGGCCCCGACGGCCAGCCGCGCATGCTGCCGATCGAGGCGCATGGCATCAAGATGATCTCGGTGGGCTTTCTGGTCGACGACAGCCAGCCGGTGATCTGGCGCGGCCCGATGGTCTCGCAATTGCTGCGTCAGTTCCTCTACCAGGTCGATTGGGGCGAGCTCGACTACCTGATCATCGACATGCCGCCCGGAACCGGCGACATCGCCCTGACGCTGGCGCAGTCGCTCCAGAACGTGGGTCTGACCGGCGCGGTGACGGTGACCACGCCGCAGCAGGTGGCGACGCTCGATGTGCTGAAGAGCATGGAGATGTTCAAGAAGGTGAACGTGCCGCTGCTTGGCCTTGTTGAGAATATGGCCTACTTCGTGGCCCCCGACACCGGCACGCGCTACGACATTTTCGGCACGGGCGGCGCCGAGCGCCTGGCCGCGCAGCTGGGCGTGCCGCTGCTGGGCCAGATCCCGCTGGGCATGAGCGTGCGCGCGGGCGGCGACGCCGGCCAGCCAGCCGCCACCAACGAGCAGCCCGACGCCTATGCCGACGTGTTTCGCGCAATTGCTCAGCAGCTGGCCGCGCGCGTCAGCGTGATGGAATACGCGTAAGTATGCAGAAGTCAGAAGCCCCGCGTCAGAAGATCGGCCACGCGCAGAATTCTGACCCCTGGCAACTGGCAGCTGACCCCAGGTGATGTATGCTTAATGAAGAGCTACGCGGCACAATTCAACTGTACAGCAGCGCGGAGCAGGCGCCCATCCCGGCCTATGCCACCGACGCGCCCGCCCACGACGGCTTTGGCCGGCGGATCGACTACCTGCGCATCTCGCTCACCGACCGCTGCAACTTCCGCTGTGTGTATTGCATGCCCGCGCTGGGTATGCAGTTCCTGCCGCGCCCCGAGCTGCTCACCAGCGACGAGCTGCTGATGGTGGTGCGCGCCGCTGCTGCGGCCGGCTTTCGCAAAATCCGCCTGACCGGCGGCGAGCCAACGCTGCGCCCCGACCTGGTCGAGATCGTCGCGGCGATTAAATCCACCCCCGGCATCGAGCATATTGCCATGACGACCAACGCGCTGCGCCTGGGCAAGCTCGCGCAGCCGCTGAAAGACGCCGGCCTGGATCGCGTGAATATCAGCATCGACACGCTCGACCCGCAGAAGTTTCGCCAGGTGACGCGCGGCGGCAAGCTGGAGATGGTGTGGGAAGGTATCGAGGCGGCCGACCGCGTGGGCCTGCGCCCGATCAAGCTCAACGCGGTGGTGGTGCGCGGCCTGAACGAAGAAGAAGTGCCGCAGCTCGCCGCGCTGACGCTCAAATACCCCTGGGAGATGCGCTTCATCGAGGTGATGCCGCTCACCGGCGTGGCCGATGTGGCGAGCGATGGCGTGGTGAAAACCGAGGAGCTGATCGCGCAGCTGGAAGCCATTCATGGCCGGCTGGATGACCTGGGCCTCGCGCCAACCGACTCGGCACGGCGCTACCGCATCCCCGGCGCGAAGGGCAAGCTGGGCTTTATCAGCGCGGTGAGCGACCCCTTCTGCGCCACGTGCAACCGCATGCGCCTGACCGCCGACGGCAGGATGCACCTGTGCCTGCTGCGCGACGACGAGCTCGATCTGCGCGCGGCCATTCGCGGCGGCGCGAGCCAGGACGCGATTGAGCAGCTGGTGCGCCACGCGGTTGCGCTCAAGCCGTGGGGCCATGGCCTGCCCGAGCAGGTGCTGCCAACGCTGCGCGGCATGTCGCAGTTAGGTGGGTAAACTATTTCTATAACCACCAAGACACCAAGACACCAAGGATCCTGAGATCCTTGGTGTCTTGGTGTCTTGGTGGTAAATGTTCTTCCGTATTTTGTTATGCGAGGCTTTACACTGGGCGCGACGCCTGCACAATCGCTTCCAGCAGTGTGCTGTTCGGCAGTATTACTTCGCCCTCGGCGGTGCGCAAAACCGTGTTGACCGGCCCAACCAGACTGAGCTCACCGCTCACGTCGCCCATTGCAATGGCCCGCCCAACGGCGTAGCGCTGGCGCAGGTAGTAGCCCGCCAGAATATTCGACACCACGCTGCGCGCGCCCAGCCCCAGCGCCATCCCGATCGCCAGGCCAAACGCCGCAATCGCAATCGTGATTGCCGTGACCAGAATCGCCGTGTCGACGCCAAGCTGGCCGAGCGCCAGCACCACCACAAACAGGCTGATCAGATACTGCACTACGCGCCCGACGCGTGCGGCGTAGACCAGCCCGCTCGCCGCGCCCACATTGCTGATCAGGTTGCCCACGAACTGCGCCGCCACCCCGCCCAGCAGGAAAATAATCACGGCGGCGATGATGTTGGGCAGAAAGCTCACCAGCCGCTCCAGCAGCAGCGCCACGGCTTCCAGCCCCATCAGGCGTGTCGAGGTGATCAGGAACGACAGCAGCAGAAACGTGAAGATCGTCTGCGCGAGGATCCACGAGAGCGGCGTTTTCACGCCCAGGCCGCGCAGCGAGCCAGTGATGCCCGTGCGCTCGATCAGCGGATCGAACTTGAGCTGCACCAGCACGGTGCGCACGATCCAGCGCACCAGGCGCGCAATCAGGTAGCCGATCAGCAGGATGATCAGGCCATTCACCAGGTTGGGTATGAAATTAATGATGTCGGTGACGATCTTAACCAGCGCGTCGATCACCACTTGAAAGTTCATGGTTCCTCCCGCATATGCGGAATGCGGCCTAGTGCAATTTCAAGAGGGGTTTAGCTCAGTGAAAGGCTTCGTTGCGCATCGCAATCGCCAAACCCTAATCGCCAAACCCTAACCCCTGCGCTGAAAGCGCACTAGGCTGGCGCGGCGGCCGGCTCGGGGCCGGGCAGCAAGCTAAACAGCAAGTTCAGCAGCTCGATCAGCGTGCGCCCGATGCCGGTGAGGCCGAGATCAAGCAGATGGAGCAGGGTGCGGTCTTCGCGAATGCGCGCCATCAGGCGCTCTTCGAAGCCTTCGGGCACGGCAATCTCGCTGGCTTGCAGCCGGTGCATAAATGCGCGCACGCGCCGGGCGATCAGCACTTCTTCGGCGGCTTCGGGGTTGGCGGCCTGCCAGGCTTCCCATTCAGGGCCGGCCAGCCGGCCTTCGGCCAGGTCGGCCAAATCCCATTCAGAATCTTCAAACGTCATACGATCTCCTGGCTGCGCGGCTGCGTTTACGCGTCGCCGCCAAGCGAGCCAATCTGCTTCATGCCCGGGCACACTTGCTCGAGCAGCTGCTGAAATGCCAGGCGCGCGCGGTGAATGCGCATCTTCACGGCGCTAAGCTTCACCGAAAGCATGTCGGCAATTTCCTGGTAGGGCCGGTCTTCAATGTCGCGCAGGATGAGCGCGGCGCGGCCGGTTTCGTCCAGCTCGCGCAGGGTTTTTTCCAGGCAGACCCACAGCTCGCGGCGCAGCACAGCCTGCTCGGGCGTGGGCTGGCGCGTGTCGGCATAGCGCGGCTCGTCTGCGCCGTTTTCGTCGTCGGTAGGCGTGAGCGAGGTGGTTTGCGGGCGGCGCTTGCGCTTGCTCAGCGCATCGAAGCAGGTGTTGGTGGTGATGCGATACACCCAGGCCGTGAACATGGCCGGGTCGTCGAGCTGGCGAATGCCGCGATACACCTTCAGAAACACTTCCTGCGCCTGATCCTCGGCATCCTGCCGGTCGCCCATGAGGCGGTAGGCCGTGGCGTAGACGCGTTCTTTATACATTGAAACGAGCAGCTCGAAGGCGCGCGTGTCGCTGGGCAGTGTGCTCTGGCAGAGGCGCACCAACTCGTCGGGAGCGGGTGTCTGCATGGCGTCCGTCTCCTTTTATCGCTCGTCCTGGCGCCGCGGCAACCTTATGCAAGATATGCTAACGTTGTCGATGCCCAAAAGTGCTATACGCTACCAAACTCCGCTGGAACTGTCAACTTTCTGCGAATAAATCCATTTCCCTTGCTGGCTCCGTAATCGTAGGTAAATCCCATGCAACGCCTGACCGATACGCCCACTACTAGGGTGACAGATCTGCGTGCAAAAAGTCACGCTGGTATGTGACTTTTGCGCAGGGCCGGCGTCTTGCACTATGTTTCCAGCAAAATGTATGATGCATGTGGCGGGTTGTAAACCGGCCATGCTGACACAAACCTATGCCACATATTCTGATTGTCGATGAGCAGGCCGAGATTTGCTATCTGCTCGAACGCATGCTTCGGCGCGCTGGCTATACCACGCATGCAGTCGCTACAATTGCAGACGTGGGTACGAGTGCGCGCCTGTGCAAGCCCGACCTTGTGCTGCTGGATTTTGTGCAGTGGCACATACCCTTGCAGGAGGTTTTGCGGCCGTTAATCCAGAACTTGCCCAACGTTACAACCCCGCTGGTGGTGATGAGCACGACTGCCCTGGCTCATAGTGAGAGTGTCGAGGGTGTGAATGTTGTGGACTTTTTGCACAAGCCGTTTTTGATGGCAAGCCTGATTGGCGCGATTGAACGCGGCCTGAAGATTGGCTGTGGCTGGGCACTGGCGCGGTGATTAGTTTTGAGTGTTGATATGGTCGTTCCAGCGGGCAGTTGGCAGTCGGCAGTTGGCAGTTGGCAGCTGGCAGAAACCTGCAACCTGCAAACCTGCATACTTGCAACTCCGTGAGGGTCTGGGGTTTTGGGATTGGGCGTTCCAGCGGGCAGTCAGCAGTCGGCAGTTGGCAGCTGGCAGCTGGCAGAAACCTGCAACCTGCAAACCTGCATACTTGCAACTCCGTGAGGGTTTAGGGTCTGGGGTTTTGGGATTGGGCGTTCCAGCGGGCAGTTGGCAGTTGGCAGTTGGCAGCTGGCAGAAACCTGCAACCTGCAAACCTGCATACTTGCAACTTCGTGAGGGTCTGGGGTTTTGGGATTGGGCGTTCCAGCGGGCAGTTGGCAGTTGGCAGCTGGCAGAAACCTGCAACCTGCAATCCTTCATACTTGCAACTCCGTGAGGGTTTAGGGTCTGGGGTTTTGGGATTGGGCGGGAAACCTTGTAACCTGTAAACTCAACACTCAACATTCAACACTCAAAACTACCTGCAAACCTTCGAACCTGCAACCCGCAAACCTTCCGTACCTCCGTGCCTCCGTGGTGAATTTTTGTCCCTTGTCCTTCGTCACTCAATCGTAAATCGTCAATCGCAAATCGTAAATCTCTGCGCCCTTTGCGCTCTTTGCGGTTAGTTCTTCTTTCGTCCTTCGTCGGTCGTCCTTCGTCGCCAGCCGTTTGCGGCGCAACGCGCTCGCAGCTATAATTTCGCTGCGCCCTAATCTTCCTCTTTCCCACCAACAGACGGCGCTATCCAGCCCAAAGATGTGTTATGATAGTGACGTGTTTCACAAGGTTGGCTGCCGCGTAGCCGGGGCTGCCTGCCCGGCGCAGTGTACAGAAGCAAGCTGTGCGCCATACGCAGCGTTCTGATCTGGAAAGGGGCCCGCAGATGTCTGACTTTCTGGCCGCCCGCTCGCAAATGGCGATGTCGCTGGCGTTCCACATTATTTTTGCTGCCATTGGCATTGGCATGCCGCTGCTGATGGTGATTGCCGAGGCGCTGTGGCTGCGCACGCGCGACGAAACCTACCTGACGCTGGCCAAGCGCTGGGCGAAAGGCACCGCCATCCTGTTCGCGGTTGGCGCGGTGTCGGGCACGGTGCTGTCGTTCGAGCTGGGGCTGCTGTGGCCGGGCTTTATGCGTTTCGCCGGCCCAATCATTGGCATGCCCTTTTCGCTCGAAGGCTTTGCCTTCTTCACCGAAGCGATTTTCCTGGGCATTTACCTGTATGGCTGGAAGCGTGTGCCCCCTGGCGCGCACCTTTTCGCCGGCATTATGACGGCGCTGAGCGGCGCGATCTCGGGCATATTTGTGGTGATGGCAAACGCCTGGATGAACTCGCCCACCGGCTTCCGCATGGAAAACGGCCAGCCGGTCGACATCGACCCGATTGCGGCGATGTTCAACCCAAACTGGTTTCAGCAAACCCTGCATATGACCATCGCGGCCTACCTGGCCACCGGCGCGGCGGTGGCGGGCATTCACGCCTTTCTGTTGCTGCGCCATTCCAACGACCGCTTTCACCGGCGGGCGCTGGGCATTGCGCTGGCGCTGATGGCCGTGACGGCCATTCTTCAGCCGATCAGCGGCGACCATAGCGCCAAGAAAGTGGCCGAAACGCAGCCGGCCAAACTCGCCGCGCTGGAAGGCCAGTTCCAAACCGAGCGCGGCGCGCCGCTGCGCATTGGCGGCCTGCCCGACCCCACCACCGAAACAACGCCCTACGCGCTGGAAATCCCCGGCGGCCTGAGCTTCCTCGCCTATGGAAAATTCGACGCCGAGGTGGTTGGGCTCGACCAGTTCCCGCCCGATGAGCGCCCGAACCCGGTGATTGTGCATCTCGCCTTCCAAATCATGGTGGCGTGTGGCATGGCGCTCATGGGTTTAGGCCTGCTTGGCGTATTCTTGTGGTGGCGTGGCCGGCGCCTGCCGACGCAGCGCTGGCTGCTGTGGCTGCTGGTGCTGGGTGGCCCGCTGGGCTTTATCGCAATTGAAGCGGGCTGGGTGGTCACCGAAGTGGGCCGCCAGCCCTGGGTGATCTACGGCCTGGTGCGCACCGCCGATGCTGTGACGCCCATGCCGGGACTGGCGGTGACTTTCACGACCTTCACCATCCTCTACCTGTTCCTGGCGGCGGTGGTGGCCTGGCTGATGTGGACGCAGATCATCAACGCGCCGGTGAACGACATGCACGCGCACGAGGAGGCCGGCCATGCCGTCGCTTGAGCTGATTGTGGCGGGTATTATGCTGGTGGCGCTGGTCTTCTATGCGCTGCTGGCTGGCGCAGACTTTGGCGGCGGCGTGTGGGATCTGCTAGCGGCCGGGCCGCGCGCCAGCCAGCAGCGCGCGCTGATCGCCGGGGCGATTGGCCCGATCTGGGAGGCGAATCACGTCTGGGTCATTCTGGTGATTGTGCTGCTGTTCACGGCCTTCCCGCCCGCGTTCGTGGCGATCATGACGGCGCTGCACATCCCGCTGACGATCATGCTGATCGGGATTGTGCTGCGCGGCGCGGCCTTTACCTTCCGCACCTACGACTCGCAGGCCGACGCAGTGCAGCGCCGCTGGAGCCGGGTGTTTGCGATCGCCAGCGTGGTGACGCCAATTATGCTGGGTGTGTGCATTGGCGCGATCGCGTCGGGCGCGATTACGGTGGAAAACGACATTGTCACCAGCGGCTTCTTCGCGGCCTGGCTGGCGCCGTTCCCGTGGGCGGTTGGGCTGTTTGCGCTGGTGCTGTTTGCGTTTCTGGCGGCGGTGTACCTGACGGTCGAGGCAACCGATGCCCAGCTGCGCGAAGATTTCCGGCGGCGCGCGCTTGGCGCGGCGGTGGGCGTGGGCATCATGGCGCTGATCGTTTTTCTGCTGTCGGGCAGTGGCGCGCCGCGCATTCGCGATGGTATCAGCGCAAGTGTGTGGGCGTGGCCCTTGCAGATCGGCACGGGTGTGGCGGCAGTGGGCGCGATTGGCGCGCTGTGGACGCGGCGCTACCTGCTGGCGCGCGTGCTGGCGGCGGCGCAGATCACGCTCATCCTGCTGGGCTGGGGCGCGGCGCAGTATCCCTACCTGGTCGAGCCGAATATTACGATTGCCGACGCAGCTGCCCCGGCAGTGACGCTGCGCCTGCTGCTGATTGCGCTGGGCGCGGGCGCGCTGTTGCTGTTTCCGTCGCTGTTTTTCCTGTACCGCATTTTCAAGGGGCCGGATGTGTTTAGCCTGGGCTTGCGCGGCAAGCAGATGGAGCAGCGCGAAGAAGCGCGCCACGCCAGCGATACATAGTGCGCGTGAACGCGCAGGGTTTGTGGTGGAGGCTGGAGACGAAGCGTCACAAAGACGCACGACGCACTTGGCTTTATAGTGCGTCGTGCGTCTTTTGGCACCTGGTTCTATTGCGTGCGCAGCTCGGCGCCGCCGGGCGTGGGCAGTGATGGATCGTTGGGCGCAATATTCTGGCCAGCATTGGCGATTGCCAGATCGCGCACGCGCCCAAACTCGGCCTCGAAGGCTTGCGCCAGCCCGGCATCATCGACAATCAGCAGGTTTTCGTCATTATCTTTGTCGGCGCTGGCGGTGAAGTTGAACGAGCCGAAAATCACGGTTTTGCCGTCGATAATAATGACTTTGTGGTGCATCAGGTAGGGGTTGCCGTCCTGAAGCACGTCGAGCCTGGCGCGGCGCATTTTGCCATATTCGCTGTACTGCGTCTCGGAGCCGGTGGTTTCGAAGACGCCCGCCACCTGCACGCCAGCGGTGGCGCGCTTGCGCATTGCCGCGCCAATTGTGTCGTTGGTAAACGAAAACGCCATGAAGTGAATTGTTTGCTGGGCCTGCGCGATGCGCGCCGCAATGCGGCTGGCAACCTGATCTTCAGGAGCGAAATAGTTTTCTACCCGCGCGCCACCAATCGTCAGCACTGGGTCGCGCAGGCTGCCCTGCTTGGCCGGGCCGAACTGGCGCTGCACAAACATCTTTTCGAACTCGACGGTGTAATTTTGCGCCAGCGGGGCCGACGCGATCCGGATGGCGTTGTTGTTCAGGCGGTAGGCGTCGCCGTCGGTAAAGTTCCACGAGCCAGTCCAGACCACCGCGCCATCCACCACCGCGAATTTGTCGTGCATAATCGCTGGCCGCCCATCTTCGACGATCGGGATGCCGGCGTTTTTCACGATGGTGAGGGCATTCTGCACCGCTTCGTCGGCATTGCCAATCGTGTCGGAGTCGGTGACCATGCGCACGCGCACGCCGCGCCCGGCAGCAGCGGCCAGGGCCTGCGCCACATTCTCCAGGTCGAAGTCGTAGTCAGCGAGGTCGATGGTTGTCTTGGCGGTGTTGAGCAGCGCAACAAGCTGGGTGTCGATGCCGCCTTTATGGTTGGCGGGATTGTTGGGGTAGGCGGGCCGGGTGAAAAAGAGCTGGTACCAGCTGCCTTTTTGCGAAAACATCGTCGGCGAGCTGCCGCTGCTTGGCGCAGCGGTGGGCTTGCCCGGCGCAGGCGTGGCAGGGGCTGGCGCAGCGGTTGGTTTGGCGGCAGCGGTTGCCCTGGGCGCAGCCGTGGGCTTGGGTTTGGGCGCAGCAGTGGGCGCTGGCGGTTCCGGCGGCGCAGTCGGCAGGCTGACGCTAGGCAGGTCGGCGGGGATTTTGCTGAGCAGCGTGTCGAGCACGCCGGGGTTGTAGTAGAGATACAGCCCGGCACCAACCAGCAGGATGATGAACAGCAGCCGACCTTGCGAAACATACCAGCCACTGCGCCGTTTACGAGAACGCCGAGCCATGATGCGCTACTTTCTGCCTATGCCGAGAGCAAAACGGTTGAGCTACAGAGTGAATGAGTACTCTGGAAAATAAAATTTTCTTGCACTCAGCTTCCAGGAAGCTCGGGCCAGTTGTCCTTCCATCTGACAACCAAATGAGCTCCCTGAAAGCTTGCCCGTTGTAGAAAAGAACTTTCTTTCCAGAGTAATTAGTCGATCCATGCGCCAGGTTCGCCCGCACGGAACGGCACCCACGCCAGGCCAACCAGATGCACCACAATGTCGCTGCTCTTGGGCGCGATTGAGACGGTTTCGAGCGCTTCGGTCTGGGCGTCGAAGCTGCCGGCCAGCGCGTCGATCTCGCGCTGCAGCTCGGTTTGCAGTTCGGCAAGCTGGGCGCGCACCGCGCCAACCTGATCCTGGGCGCGGCTCACATCGCTGCTTTCGTCCTGCACGCGGCCAAAGCCGCGCACCGCCGTGCTGATGGTGCTGCGCTTGCGCCCAAAGAACGAGCCAAGCAGCGACTCGCCAATTGCCACGACGGAGTTGAGCTTCTGTGCGCTGGCCTGCTGCTGCTGTTTGGCAACCTCCTGCTCGGCGCGGCGCAGGCGATCTTCGAGGGTGGCGATGCGGGTGGCGTAGCGCTTGCGCAGCGCGTCCACCGCGTCGTCGCGCTGCTCGCGGGCTTGCTCTTGCAGGCGGATGCGGAAGTCGCGCTCGGCCTGCCCGGGCGCGGAGGTGATTTTCAGCGTTGGGCTGCGCATGAGGGTGAGCGGCTGCTCGGTGCGGAGCCAGCGGCTGAACATGCTGCTCCAGTCGTCGTACTGCTTGGGCTTGCTGGCGGCGGCGGGCAAACCCGCGAAGGCAATGCCACTCTCGGCCTGCCGGTCGAGGTCGTTGGCATCCTGCTCGAGCGGCGTCGAGCGCGCCCACTCGACCGGCACGGCGCTGTCGGCAATTGGGCAGATGCGCAGGACGCGGCTGGTTTGCTGGACGTTGTATTTGGCGTTGGAGTAGGTGACGTCGGCAGCGCCAACCACGAAGGGCCGGTAGGTCAGCTCTTCGGGCGCGCTGCCGCGCCGGGGCAGCAGGTAGTACTGGGCGATCTGGGCGGGCAGCGCGGGCGGGCCGGCTGGAGCCGCTGCCGGGGCTGGTGCTGCGGGCGCGGGCGGCGGGGCTTGAACTGCTGCCGTGGCTGCCGCTGGTGCTGCTGGCGCGGGGGCTGCCGCCGGCTTTAATTTTTTAATCTGATCGCGCGTCAGCGGGCCGGCCAGGTAAGAAAGCGTCCAGCGCGTGGTGAACACTGCCGGGTGATCTTCGTGGACGTTGTGCATCAGGAAGATGCGCTTGCCCAGGCCGGCCAGAATGCGCTCCATCTGCGCGCGGTCGAACGCGCCGCCGGCGGCAGCGCCTTCGAGCCCTTCCATCACGCGGGCTTTGTCGCGCTCGGTTTGCAGGCGGCCAATCATCCAGGTGCCGATGTTGGACAGCGCCTTGTAGTCGAGATCGACCGGATTTTGCGTGGACAGCACCAGGCCCAGGCCAAAGGCGCGCGCCTGCTTCAGCAGGGTGAGGAAGAGCGTTTTGCTGGGCGGGTTCGCGATCGGCGGCAGGTAGCCGAAGATCTCGTCCATGTACAGGATGGCGCGCAGACTGGTGCTGCCGGGCTGGGTGCGCATCCAGCTGACGATCTCGCTTAGCAGGGTGGACACGAAAAACATGCGCTCGCGGTCGCCCAGGTGCGCAATTGACATAACAGAAACACGCGGCTTGCCCGTGTCGGTGAACAAGAGGCGACCAGCGTCGAGCGGCTCGCCCTGCATCCACGCGGCGAAACCGGGCGCGGCCAGCAGGTTGTTGAGCTGCATGGCCAGGCCGGCGCGGTCTTTCGCGGGGAAGAAGGACTCGACATCGAGCACGCCGACGCTTTCGAAAGGCGGCTTCTGGATGGCGCGGATCAGGCCGGCCACGTCGAGATCCTGGCCCTGCTGCCATGCGTTGTCGAGGATGTTGGCGATCAGCACATGCTCGCGGCTGGTGAGCGGGTCGGCGTCGATGCCAAGCAGCGTGAGAATGCCGAGGGCGGTGGCCTGCACGCGCTCGCGGTACAGGTCGCTGTCGGCGCGCAGCTGCTCGGAAGGGGCGCGGAACGAGCGCAGCACCGAGACGGGCGTGCCGGCTGAGCTGCCGGGCGTGTAGATCGCGAGGTCGGCGGCATCGCGCAGGCGGGCAATGCGCGCGCCATCTTCGCCCCAATCGGCCAGCCCTTTGCGCCAGCGCTCGGCCAGCTCGGCGGCGCGCTGGTCGTCGTCCGCCGGCGGCGCGCCAGGGTCGGGCGGCGGCAGCCACGGGCGAAAGCTGGCGGCGTCGAGGGCTGGGAAAGTCAGCAGCAGGTTGCCAATATCGCCCTTGGGGTCGATTGCAATCACTGGGATGTGGTCGATCGCGGCTTCTTCGATCATGCCAATGCCGAGGCCGGTTTTGCCGCTGCCGGTCATGCCGATGATCACGGCGTGGGTGGTCAGGTCTTTGGAGTCGTAGAGGATGAGCTCGTCGGTGGCGCTGCCCTGCGCGAGATCGTAGGCTTTGCCCAGGTAGAACGCGCCAAGCTTCTCGAAATCTTGCACGGTGCACCTCGTGACGTGGGAAGAATTGCGGCCAAAGGCGGTGGTGGGGATTATACGCGAAAGCTGGCGCGGTGGCAACGGAGCGGTTTCAGGTTTGCAGGTTTGAAAGTTGCAGTTTGGACGAGGGACGAAAGACGAAGGACGAAAATGTACCACGGGGGCACGGAAGGTTTGCGGGTTGCAGGTTCGAAGGTTTGCAGGTAGTTTTGAGTGTTGAATGTTGAGTGTTGAGTTCGTAGGTTACAAGGTTTCCCGCTCAATCCCAAAACCCCAGACCCTAAACCCTCACGGAGTTGCAAGTATGCAGGTTTGCAGGTTGCAGGTTAGCGAGACGGCATCATTCGCGTCCTGAGTAGCGCGAAGCGCGTATCGAAGGGCGCGGGCGGTAACTGCCGAGGAGATGAACGACGAAGGGAGAAATAACCGCAAAGAGCGCAAAGGGCGCGGAGATTTCAGGTTTGCAGGAAGTTTTGAGTGTTGAATGTTGAGTGTTGAGTTCGTAGGTTACAAGGTTTCCCGCTCAATCCCAAAACCCCAGACCCTAAACCCTCACGGAGTTGCAAGTATGCAGGTTTGCAGGTTGCAGGTTAGCGAGACGGCATCATTCGCGTCCTGAGTAGCGCGAAGCGCGTATCGAAGGGCGCGGGCGGTAACTGCCGAGGAGATGAACGACGAAGGGAGAAATAACCGCAAAGAGCGCAAAGGGCGCGGAGATTTCAGGTTTGCAGGAAGTTTTGAGTGTTGAATGTTGAGTGTTGAGTTCGTAGGTTACAAGGTTTCACGCTCAATCCCAAAACCCCAGACCCTAAACCCTCACGGAGTTGCAAGTATGCAGGTTTGCAGGTTGCAGGTTAGCGAGACGGCATCATTCGCGTCCTGAGTAGCGCGAAGCGCGTATCGAAGGGCGCGGGCGGTAACTGCCGAGGAGATGAACGACGAAGGGAGAAATAACCGCAAAGAGCGCAAAGGGCGCGGAGATTTCAGGTTTGCAGGTTGCAGGTTACAGGTCAGTGCGCTCTTGAAACTCAACATTCAACATTCAACATTCAAACCTGCTGACTTTCAGCTGCAATCGGCTATACTTGCGCTACTTCGCTCGCATACAGAAGGAGATAGGCATATGCAGATTGCGCTTGATGAACTGCCCTACGCAGCGCGGCGGAAGCCGGTGTTTGCCCGGCGCGGGGTGGTGGCCACCAGCCAGCCGCTGGCCGCGCAGGCCGGGCTGGCGGCGCTGCGGCGCGGCGGCAACGCCATGGACGCGGCAATCGCCACGGCGGTGACGCTGACGGTGGTGGAGCCGGCGTCGTGCGGCATGGGCGGCGACGCCTTTGCAATCGTGTGGGATGGGCAGAAGCTGCACGGCCTGAACGGCTCGGGCCGCGCGCCGGGCGGGCTGACCCTGGCGGCGGCGCGGGCTGGCGGCAACCACGAGATGCCCGAGGCGGGCTGGCTGCCGACCACGGTGCCGGGCGCGCCGGGGGCGTGGCAGGCGCTGCATGCCCGCTTTGGCCGCCTGCCTTTCGCAGAATTATTTGCCGACGCGATTGCCTATGCCGAAGAAGGCTACCCGGTGTCGCCGCGCTCGGCGCGCAACTGGGGCTTTGCCTACCAGCGCTTTGCGCGCGAGCTGCCGCGCACGGCCTTTGGGCACTGGGCGGCGACCTTTGCGCCCGAAGGGCATGCGCCCGCGCCCGGCGAGATCTGGCGCTGCCCCGACATGGCGCGCTCGCTCCAGCAGATCGCGGAAAGCGGCGCGGCGGCTTTCTACAGCGGCGATCTGGCCGAGCGCATTGGCGCATTTGCCGAGGCCAGCGGCGGCTGGCTGCGCGCCGCCGACCTTGCCGCGCACCAGCATAGCTGGGTCGACCCGATCAGCACCAACTATCGCGGCTACGATGTGTGGGAAATTCCGCCCAACGGCCAGGGGCTGGCCGCGCTGCTTGCGCTGAATATTCTGGAAGGCTTTGCGCTGGGCAGCATCCCACGCGACTCGGCGCACAGCTACCACCTGCAGCTTGAAGCCATGAAGCTGGCATACATCGACGCGCACCGCTATATTGCCGACCCCGAGCACGCGGCAGTGCCAACCGCCGAGCTGCTTTCCAAGGAATATGCCACCCGCCGCCGCGCCCTGATCGGCCAGGCAGCGCTCGACCCGCAGCCGGGCGAGCCGCTGCGCAGCGATACCGCCTACCTGTGCGCGGTCGATTCCGATGGCATGATGGTGAGCCTGATCGAGTCGACCTTCGACAGCTTCGGCAGCGGGATTGTCATCCCCGGCACTGGCATTGCGCTGCAGAATCGCGGCGCGGGCTTCTCGCTCGACCCGGCGCACCCGAATGCGCTCGCGCCGGGCAAACGCCCCTACCACACGATCATCCCGGGCTTTCTGACGCGCGATGGCGCGCCGATTGGGCCGTTCGGCGTGATGGGCGGGCACATGCAGCCGCAGGGCCACGTGCA
Source organism: Kouleothrix sp. 19917 (assembly GCF_057073505.1). Taxonomy (NCBI): domain Bacteria; kingdom Bacillati; phylum Chloroflexota; class Chloroflexia; order Chloroflexales; family Roseiflexaceae; genus Kouleothrix; species Kouleothrix sp. 19917. The sequence continues at coordinate 3,461,365 of NZ_CP097099.1, read as the reverse complement.
GATGATTGTGAACACGGTTGACTACGGGCTGAACCCGCAGGCCAGCCTGGACGCGCCGCGCTGGAGCTGGTGGGGCGGGCGCTACGCCAAAGTCGAGGCGCACGCCGACGCGGCCATTCCCGAGGGCTTGCTGGCGCAGGGCCATGAGATCGAGGTGGATGCCGACCCCGAGGGCTTTGGCTGCGGGCAGATCATCTGGCGGCTGCCGAATGGCGCATATGTGGCCGGCAGCGATGGCCGCACCGACGGCTGCGCACTGGGCTGGTAGCGAACAGGAGAATGAACCGCAAAGACGCAAAGGACGCGGAGGGTTTCGAGTTGAAAGTTGGCAGGTTGCAGGTTTGAACGTTTAACCTGCAACCTGCCAACCTTCAAACATGCGACCTGCAACTTGCTCACTCGCCCACGGCTGGCTCGCACGGCAGGAGGACGGTGAAAATGCTGCCCGCGCCCTCGGTGCTTTGCACCTCGACGGTGCCGCCGTGCAGCTCCACAATTTCCTTAACGACATACAGGCCCACGCCCAGGCCGCTGATGCTCTGCGTGGCAGTGTTTTCGGCGCGGTAAAAACGCTGGAAGAGGTTGGGCAGCGCCTCGGCCGGGATGCCAATGCCCCGGTCGCGCACGGCCAGCGATGCCTGCTGCGCCTCTGCCGCGAGCGTCACGACGACCGGGTCGGGCGCTTCGCTATACTTCAGGGCGTTTTGCAGCAGGTTTTGCACCACCTGCTCCAGCCGCAGCGCGTCGCCATTCACAACAACCGGCGCGGCGGGGCATTCGAGTGTGATCGTGCGGTCGTCGTGGGCGGCGCGGGTTTCCTCCACTGCGCGCTCGACCAGCGCGGCGAAATCGAAGCGCGCCCGCTCGATGCGCAGCTGGCCATTCTCCAGGCGCGAGGTGTCGAGCAAGGTTAAAATCATTGCGTTGAGGCGGCTGACCTGCCCGTTGATAATGTCGAGCGTGCGCATGTCGCGCGGGGCCAGAAAGCCATCGCGCACGGCGCGGCGCTGCAGCAGCTGCACCTGGCCCAGCAGCGAGGTAAGCGGCGTTTTCAGCTCGTGAGCTGCGATGCTCAGGAACTGGTTGCGCAGTTCGAGCGCCTGTTCGGCCTGCTGGTAGAGCCGCGCATTGTCGATTGCCTTGGCGGCGCGCTGCGCGAGCGCCTCGGCAAACTCCAGGTCGGCCGGGCCATAGGCGCGCCCTTGCTGCGTCGACACAAACGTGATCGTGGCGAGCGTCTGGCCCCGGGCGGTCAGCGGAACGATCATCGCCGAAACAAAGCTCATGCTCAGGATCAGCTGGAGATGCTCGGGGTCGCGGGCGCTGGCGGCCAGCATAGCCTCAGAAATTTCTGGCAAAAGCACAGATTCGCCCGTATGCAAGACTGCGGCGACACCTGACTGTGTATCGGGGCTTGGCGGGTAGCGGCGGTAAAGCTCGTGTGCCAGCGCCACTTTGTTGGGATCAATATGCGCCGCCGCCAGCAGCTGAATTTCCTGTCGCTCATTCAGCACATGCACGGCGCACCAGTCGGCCAGCTGTGGAACGACCAGCTTTGCCACCGCGCTGAGCGTGGTTGGGTAATCGAGCGAGCCGGCCAGAATGCGCCCGGCCTCGGCCAGAAAGGTCGCGCGGGTTCTGGCAGTTTCGGCCTCGGCGCGCGCATCCTGCTCGCGGGCCAGGCTTTCGGCGCGCTCCTGCTCGGCCTGCCGCTCTTCGGTGATGTCGTTCATGATAATGATCGACAGGTTCACCTTGCCCTGGGCATTGCGCACCGGGCGCGCCTGCACCCGCACCCAGCGTTCCTCGCCGCTGGCTGGGTCGCGGTAGCGGGCGATCTGCGCAGCATGGTCGGCACCACCGAGTGCGCGCTGGCCCGGCAGATCGCCTGCTTCAAGTGCCTCGCCGGCTTCGCTATGCAGCTGGAAACGCGCGCGCCGCTCGTCCTGCGTGCTTTCGAGCAGTGCCTGTGGGGAAGTGTAGCCGGTGATTTCGGCGGCGGCCTCGTTGGCGTAGGCCAGATCGCCATTCGGCAGCTCGGCCACCACACCGTCGGTAATATTCCCCAGAATCACGGCCAGCTGATCGTGCGCGGCGCGGAGCTCGGCCTCGGCGGCCAGGCGCGACTCGATCGTGCGGAAGACCAGAATTGCGCCGATCAGCTTGCCCTTGCGGTCGCGAATTGGCGCGCTGCTGTCATCAATTGGGTGCTCGCCACCATTTCGGGCCAGCAGAATCGTGTTGTTTGCCAGGGCGGCGCTGGTTCCTTCACGCAGCACCTGCTGCACCGGGTTTTCGGCCGGCGCGCGGGTACTGGCCTCGACAATGCGAAAGATTTCATCAATATCCCGCCCGCTGGCATCACGACGCGGCCAGCCAGTCAGCCCTTCGGCAACTGCGTTCAGAAAGGTTATTTTGCCGGCCGCATTGGTGGCGATTACCGCGTCGCCAATGCTTGCCAGCGTCACCGCAAAACGCTCGGCATCGGCGTAGGATTGCATGGCGGCGCGGCGGCGGGCATCGCTGATCACGCTGATCAGGCTGGCCACAAACACAAACACCGCGCCGCGCACAAGGTCGCCGCGCTCGAGGCTGAATGTGCCATCCGCCGAGATCAGGAAGTAGTTCGAAAGCACAACCGACAGAAGCGCGCTGAGGATGCTGAGCACCAGCCCGCTATAGGCGGCAATAATCGCGATGGCGGCGAAGAAAAGAATAAATGGAACGGGCGCAATGATTGGGCGGAACAGCAGCGAAAGCCCAAGCGCAACGGCAAGCGCTCCCGCAGCAACGGCAATACGCAGAATCCGTGGCGGCTGTGCGGCGGACGCTGGGCGCAGAAACACGTCCATGAAAGTTCTCCAACACAGTGTGGGCTGGCAGTATCCATCTGGGCAGATACGAGGGTTCGGGCGCTTCTATTATACCGCTTTTTCACCAGGGAAATAACGTACTATCGCTGGCAGGAGGGGCAGAAGTGGGTGTTGCGCCCGCCCAGGCGCAGGTGCTCGATGCGCGTGCCGCAGCGCGGGCATGGCTGCCCGGTGCGCTCGAACACGTTGCGGCGGTGGCGCGCCTGCCCGGGCCGGCCAAACAGGTCGGCCTGCGTGCCGCGCAGCTCGAGCCCTTCGCGCAGCACCTGGCCGATCGCGTCGTAGAGGCGCGCGATTTCGTCGGGGGTGAGTGTGGCGGGCGCGCGGCGCGGGTCGATCCCGGCCAGCCACATGCTTTCGTCGGCATCGCGGTTGCCCAGGCCGGCCAGCACTTTCTGGTTGAGCAGCACGGTTTTGAGCGCGCCGCGCCGCTTGCCAAGCTGGTTCGCCAATATTTCGGGGCTGAAATTTGGGTCGAGCGCATCCGGGCCGAGCGCGGCCAGATCGAGCCGGGTGGCGACGTCGTCGGGCGGGCCGAGGGCAGTGCGCGCATAGCCAAGCTTGTCGAGCAGGCGCAGGTCTTCGTCGCGGTCGAGGTGGAAGATCACCAGCGTTTCGGGCAGGCGGCGCTGCGCCGTGGGCGTGAGCAGCAGCGTGCCCCAGAGCATGAAATGCACGGCCAGCAGCAGGTCGCCTTCCAGCGGCATAAGAATGTGCTTGGCGCGGCGCTCGGCGGCCAGCACGCGCTGCCCGGCCAGCATTGCCGCAAACTCGGGCGGCGCGGGAAAGCGCACCGCCTCGGGCAGCAGCACCTCGGCGCCAAGGATGGGCCGCCCAACCACGGCCTCGCGCAGGTCGCGCACAATCGTTTCAACTTCGGGAACTTCGGCCATGGCGCGCCTCTTTGCTCGGGCGGGTGCGATAAGGTGTGCAGAAGCAATGGCTGTGCCACAGGAGCTTGGCAGGTTGCTTGCTTGCGGTTTGCACGTTGCGGATCATTGCATACTGCCGACTGCATACTGCGCGGTCTCGGTTCTCGGTTTTGCTGTTCCCTTTCACCTTGCCACCCTTTCACCCCGCCACGGTTGGGGAACACTTGCGCTCTTTCCGCGTCACTCGTATAATACCCGACGAGGTTGGGGAACAAAACGTCGGAAGGTCAACCATGCCGAAGCGCGCCAACGCGACCGTCGCCTGGCTGGATGGGCGAGGACTGTATGAACTGCGCGAGGATGGGCAGCTTCTGGGCACGCCCGACGCCGACACCTGGGCGCGCTGGCTCGAAGCGCACGGCTCGTTCGCGTTTCACGGGCAGCGCGGGCGGCTGAATCTGCTCAAGGAGCGGCGCAAGGCCGGCCCAGGCTACTGGTACGCCTACCGCCGCCGGGGCGGGCGCGTCGCGAAACGCTACGCCGGGCGCTCGGCTGAGCTGACATTTGCGCGCCTCGAAGCGCTGGCGCAGGAACTCGAAAGCGGCGACGCGCCGCTTGTTCCCCAACCTGCTGCGCAAGAACAGGCTGCCACAAATACTTCTGTTGCAAACGAGCCGCTGCTTGCCCCCAAGCTTCAGCCGCCGCGCCTGCACAGCAGCCTGGTGCGGCGCGAGCGCCTGCTATCGCTGCTCGACGCCGGGCGCGAGCGCAAGCTCACTCTGCTGAGCGCGCCAGCTGGTTTTGGCAAAACCACCCTGGTGCGCCAGTGGCTGGCCGCGCCCGGCGCGCCCGCCGTCGCGTGGCTGGCGCTCGACGCGGGCGACAACGACCCCCTGCGCTTCTGGCGCTACCTCGTCGCGGCCTGCCGCGCCTTTGGCCCCAAGATTGGCGCGCAATCGCTGGCGCTGCTCGACGCGCCAATCGCGATCAAGTCGCCGCTGGACATGATCCTGACCGCTCTGGTGAACGAGCTGGCGCAGCTCCCGCGCGAAGGCGTGCTGGTGCTGGAAGATTATCACCTCATCACCACGCCACAGATCCACGACTCGGTCGCGCTGCTGCTCGACCACCTGCCGCCGCACCTGCACCTGCTGATCATCTCGCGCACGCAGCCGCCGTTCCCTTTCGCGCGCCTGGCCGCCGCTGGCGAACTGACGATGATCGAAGCGCCCGAACTGCGTTTCTCCCACGCAGAGATCGACATATTTCTGAAACAGGCGACGGTGATCACGTTGCAGCAGGGCACACTCGATCTGCTCGAATCGCGGCTCGAAGGCTGGCCGGCGGGCCTGCGCATGTTCGCTTTGGCGCTGGAAGGGCGCGACGACCCGAGCGATCTTGACCTGATTCTGGAGCATTTCGTCACCGGGCGGCGCGGCATTGGCGAGTATTTCGTCGCCGAGGTGCTGAACAAGCAGCCCGCTCATGTGCAGCAGTTTTTGCTGCAAACGAGTTTTCTTACGCGCCTGACCGCGTCGCTCTGCACCAGCGTGACCGGGCGGCGCAACAGCGAGGCGCTGCTCGAACTGCTCGAACAGGCCAACCTGTTCATCGAGCCGCTCGACGGGGCGGGGCTTTGGTATCGCTACCACGCAATGTTCGCCACGGCCATGCAGGCCGAGGCGCGCCGCCGCCTGGGCGATACCGCCGTGCGCGACCTGCTCCAGCGCGCCGGGCGCTGGTACGAGGCGCACGATCGGCTGCCCGAAGCGGTCGAGGCGGCGCTGCTGGCCGGCGACCACGCGCGTGCCGCCAGCCTGATCGAAACGGTGGTCGCGCCGCAGTTCAGCATCGAGCGGCCAAACATGCACGGCCCGCCCGAGTTCCACTCGCTGCAAGGCTGGCTTACGCAGCTGCCGCCAGCGACGCTGGAAACCCACCCGCTGCTCAGTCTGGCGCTGGCGGTGGCGATGCTGTTCACCTATATCGTGGAAATGCAGCCAATCGACTGGGCAGCGTATGCCACCATCGAGCAGCTGCTGAACCGGGCCGAGCGCGACTTCCGCGCCCGCGGCGACACCGACCGGCAGGGGCAAATTCACGCCTTTCGCGCGCTCATGTTTCGCCAGCGCGGCGAGATCGCGGCAGCGGTGGGCTGGGCGAACGCTGCGCTCGATCTGTTGCAGCCGCAGGAGCTGAACTGGCGCAGCGTGTGCATCGGCGGGCTGGCGATTGGCGAGCAATATGCTGGCGCGCCTGGCAAAGCCAGCGCGCTGTTTGCGCAGGCGCAGGCCATGTGCGAGCAGCTTGGCAACCGGCCGTTTGCGCGGGCCAATGGCGGGATGCTGGGCGGCGTGCTGCTGGAACAGAACGAGCTGCACCGCGCCGCAAGAATCTTCGCGCAGATTCAGGCCGAGGCGCGCACAGTCAGCGATTTCGACGACGTTGCCCATACCGCCTATGGTCTGGCCGATATCGCTCTGCGCTGGAATGATCTCGACGCGGCGCAGGCGCAGGCCGAGGAAGTTCTGACAGTGATGCAGCAGTTTCCGCACGATGGTCAGCCGATTGTTGCCCGAGTGCTGCTGGCGCACGTCGAGCAGGCGCGTGGCGAGCATGCGGCGGCGCTGGCGCGCTGTGCGGCGCTGCTGGCCGAAATACGACATCCTGTTTTGCCAAGGGAAAAGCAAATCGTCGCGCATGTTGCGCTTGAGCAAGCCCGAATCGCGCTTCGCGCCGGCGACCTTGCGCTGGCGCAGCGCTGGCGCGCCATGCGGGCGACAGGTTTGGAACTCTCGCGGCTGCATCGCGACCGCGAGCGCATTCTGCTGGCGCGCTTGAGCATGGCTGAAGGCGCGCCCGAAACGGCGCTGCGCGAGCTCGAGGCCCTGCTGGCCGCTGCCGAAGCCGATGGCTGCGCGCAAATCGCGCTGGAAGCGCGCGTGCCGCTGGTGCTGGCCTTCGCCGCACGTGGCAAAGCGGAACCAGCGCGTCAAACACTTGTTGCGGCCCTCGCCAGCGCGCACCCCGCCAACGCCCGCTATGTCTTCGTGGCCGAAGGCGAGGCGCTGGCCCCGCTTGTGCGCGCCACGCTGCCCGCGCTGGCCGACAAGAATGTGCTTGCCTTCGCAAGGAGCATCCTCGCCAGCATCGCCCCCGCCGACGCCGAGGCCGACCTGCTGAGCCCGCAGGAGCGCCGCGTGCTGCGTATGCTCGCGGCCGGGCGTTCCAACCCGCAGATCGCCGACGAGCTGGTGGTGTCGGTGAACACTGTGAAGGCGCACGTCAAAAATATCTACCGCAAGCTCAACGTCAGCACCCGCCTCGACGCGGCGCGCGCCGCCAGCACCCTCGATCTCCAGTAATCACCCACCCAATTACCCGCCCGGAGAATGCCGCCGCGCCCGCTTCTTCTCTACAATGAATGACGTAACGACATATCGCTATTCATTCGGAGGAGAATACGTTGAACACTCTCTCAACCCAATCCGCGCAGGAGCAGGCCGGGCCATCGCGCTTCACGCTGCTGTTCCTGATTTTCACCGCGTTTCTGAACTCGCTTGGCTTCACCGTAATCAGCCCGGTGCTGCCGTTTATTGTGCAGAAGTACCTGGCCGACCCGAGCGCGCTGGCGACGGTGGTTGGCTGGCTGACCGCCAGCTACGCGATCTGCCAGTTTCTGGCTGCGCCCGCGCTCGGCGTGCTGAGCGACCGCTACGGCCGCCGCCCGGTGCTGCTGATCTGCCTGCTTGGCTCGGCGGTCGGCTATGTGATCTTTGGCATTGGCGGGGCGCTGTGGGTGCTGTTCCTCAGCCGCATCATCGACGGGCTGACTGGGGCGAACTATAGCATTCTGGGGGCGTATGTTGGCGATGTCAGCAAGCCCGAGGAGCGCGGCAAGCTGTTCGGCCAGATCGGCGGTGTGGTCGGCGTCGGCTTTATCGTCGGCCCGGTGCTTGGCGGCTTTGCGTCGCGGTTTGGCTACTCGGTGCCGCTGTACCTCGCGGCGGCGATCATGTTTGCCAACACGGTCTGGGGTTTCTTTGCGATGCCGGAAAGCCTGCACCCGCAGTATCGCTCGGCGGGCTTCCGGCTGCGCGACCTGAATCCATTCACGCAGCTGCGCAACATTTTCGCGATTTCGCACCTGCGCTGGCTGATGATCACCGCTCTGTGCTACTTCTTCCCGTTCGCGCTGTTCACCACCGAGCTGTCGGTGCTGGCGCTCGACAAGCTGAGCTGGACGCCCGAGCAGATCGGCTTTCTGCTGCTCACCGTCGGCGTAATCGACATTATCATGCAGGGCTTCATGGCCGAGCGGCTCATCCCGCGCTTTGGCGAGGTTGCGCTGATTGTGGCGGGGCTGGTGTGCGTGGCGGCCGCGTTCGGGCTGATCGGCGCGGTGGCGATTGTGCCGCAGGCGATGCTGATGCTGGGCGGCGTTGTGCTGTTTGCGTTTGGCTCGGGCCTGCTTGAGCCAGCGCTGAACGGGCTGATTTCGGCGGCGGCTGGCCCGCGTGAGCAGGGCGTGGTGCAGGGTGGCAACGCGGCGCTGCGCTCGGTCACGAGCATTGCTGGCCCGCTGCTGGCGGGCGCGCTGTACGTCCGCTTCGGCGGCGAATCGCCCTACTGGCTGGGCGCGGCGATCCTGCTGCTTGGCATCGGCACAATCCTGGTTGCGGCGCGGCACCTTGCGCCAGCGCAGCACGTGGCGGAAGCAGGATCGGCGAATGGCTAGCGACGCACGAGGGTTTAGGGTCTGGGGTTTTGGGATTTGGCCTGCAAACCTGTAGCCGCACGAGGGTTTAGGGTCTGGGGTTTTGGGATTTGGCCTGCAAACCTGTAGCCGCACGAGGGTTTAGGGTCTGGGGTTTTGGGATTAAATCTGCAAACCTGCAACCTGCCAACCTGCGACTTTCAAACCTGCACCCTGGTACAATGGGCGAAGCGCAATCACAGCAATGGGAGAAACGGTGGAAACGCTCATTATCGTTGTGCTCGCCCTGCTGGCGATCAGCGCCGCCAGCACGGTTGGCTCGCGGCTGGGGATTGCAGCGCCGCTCCTGCTGACGCTGCTTGGCATTGGGGTCAGCCTGCTGCCATTTGTGGGCGCGATCCACGTCGAGCCGGAATGGATTCTGGAAGGGGTGCTGCCGCCGCTGCTCTACTCGGCGGCGGTTTCCGTTCCGACCATGGAGTTTCGGCGCGATTTTAATGCCATTAGCGGGCTCTCGGTCGTGCTGGTAGTCGTCAGCGCGGTGCTGCTGGGCATGCTGTTTGCCTGGCTTGTGCCGGGCCTGGGCCTGCCTGGCGGCATCGCGCTGGGCGCAATCGTCAGCCCAACCGATGCGGTCGCGCTTTCGATTGTGAAGCGCCTGGGCGTGGCTTCGCGCGTGGTTGCGCTGCTGGAAGGCGAAAGCCTGCTCAACGACGCCAGCGCGCTGGTGCTGCTGCGCTCGGCAATCGCGGGAATGGCCGCATCCGTGTCGCTCTGGGGCGTGGCTGGCGATTTTCTGTATGCGGTTGCGCTGGCCGTGGCAATTGGCTATGCGGTCGGCTGGCTGAACCTGCGCATTCGCGCGCGCATCAAGGACTCGACCGTCAACACGATTATTTCCTTCACGCTGCCGTTTATTGCCTCGCTGCCGGTCGAGCTGCTTGGCGGCTCGGGCCTGGTTGCGGCGGTGGTGGCCGGCCTCGTCACCGGCAGCGGCGCGCCGCGCTTCCTCTCGCCGCGCCACCGCCTGTCGGATTCGACGAACTGGCGCACAATCGAAATGGTGCTGGAAGGTGGCGTGTTTCTGCTGATGGGCCTGGAGCTGACTGCGATCACGCAGGATGTGTATGCCGACAATTCGGGCCTGAGCGCCGCGCTCGGCATTGCTGCGCTGGCTGTGCTGGCAAGCGTGCTGATCCGCGCGGCGTTTGTCGCGCCGCTGCTGCTTGCGCTGAAACGGGGCGCGGAGCGAAGCGCGCAGGTCAAGGTGCGAATTCAGAGCTTGCAGCAGCGCCTCGACGCGCCAGCCGGCGAAGCGCCTGCGCAGGATATTCGTTTCGACCGGCGTTTGCAGCCCTCGCCACAGCGCGACCAACGCCTCGCCCAGCTTCAGATGCAGCAGTCGCCCGAACGGGTCGAACGCTTGCAGACCTGGCTGCGCCGCCAGATCGCCGACATCGACTATTTTCTGGCCGAGCCGCTGGGCTGGCGCGAAGGCGCAATCGTTGTGTGGGCGGGCATGCGCGGCGTGGTGACGCTGGCGGCGGCGCAGACCCTGCCGGAAGATATGCCCAACCGCTCACTGCTGATCTTTGTGGCCTTTCTGGTTGCGGTTGGCTCGCTGCTGCTGCAAGGCGGCACGCTGCCCTGGCTGGCGCGGCGGCTGCAGGCGGCGGGTGGCGAGCACCACGGCGGCAATGGCGAGCACGCGCAGTTGATGAAAATGCTCGACCAGAAGGCGGTCGATGTCATGAACACAGCGGGCTTGAGCGACCTGGCGCGCCAGTTTCAGGAACGCCTGATTCGCGGCGATGATGCAACCGAAAACAAGCTGCAAAACTACCGGCGCGTGCGGCTGCAAATAATCGAAGCGCAGCGTGGCGCGCTGCTCGATGCCCGCGACAATGGCGAGTTCAGCGCCGCCGCCCTGAATGCCGCGCTCGCAAACCTCGACGCCGACCAGATCAGTCTGGAATTGCGCGGAAACCCCGACGAGTAAGTTGAAGTCCGTTTCTGATTACGACGACCGACGACCGACCACTGACGACGGATGCGTGGTCGGTTGTCAGTGGTCGGTCGTCTTTCGGCAACCAGCATCGGATTTTCGTAAGGCTGTACTAGCTTATCTGCTAGCAGAACCGCGCCAGCGCCTGTGGTAAGATAGCGCACCGCCATCGCCACAGGAGCCTGCATGAGCACACGACCAATTATCCAGATGTCGCTGCGCCCCGGCATTGTCGAGCTGGGCTACGGCCAGCCCGGCCCGAATCTGCTGCCAGCCGAAGCGCTGAGCCGCGCCGCCGCCGAGGCGCTGGCGCGCTGGGGCGGGGCCGCGCTTTCCTACGGCGCCGACCCCGGCCCTGGCCCGCTGCTCGACTGGCTTGCCGCCCATCTCGGCCAGGTCGATGCCCGCGCGCCCGCGCCCGACGAGCTGCTGATCACCGCCGGCATTTCGCACGCGCTCGACCAGTGCTGCACGCTGCTGCTGCGCCCCGGCGACGTGGTGCTGGCCGAGTCGCCGTGCTACCACCTCGCGCTGCACATCCTGCGCGACCACCCGATCGAGCTGCGCGCGGCCGCCACCGATGCGCAAGGGATTGACGTGGACGCGCTGGCCGAGCAGCTGGCGGCGCTGCGCGGGGCTGGCCGCCCGGCGCGCATGCTGTACACCATCCCGACTTTCAACAACCCCACGGGCGCGAGCCTGCCGCCCGAGCGGCGTGCTGCGCTGGTGGCGCTGGCCGAGCGCGAAAACCTGCTGATTGTAGAAGATGATGTGTACCGCGAGCTGGCCTACGACGGCGATGCCCCGCCTTCCCTCTGGAGCATTGCGCCGCCGGGCGTGGTGCTGCGCCTGGGTTCGTTCGCCAAATCGCTTGCGCCGGGTTTGCGCCTGGGCTGGCTCACTGCCGACGCGGCGCTGGTGGAGCGGATCGTTGGCGGCGGGCTGATCGACAGCGGCGGCGGCGTGAACCATTTCACGTCGCTGGTGGTGGCGCAGTTTGCGCTTTCGGGCGAGTATGCCGCGCAGGTGGCGCGCTACCGGGCGACCTACCGCGCCCGCCGCGATGCGCTGCTGCGCGGGCTCCATGCGCACCTGCCGCCCGGCTGCGGCTGGCAGGAACCGTTGGGCGGCTACTTTGTGTGGGTGCAGCTTCCCGATGGTGCGGATGCGCGCACCCTGCTGCCACGCGCCGAGGCGGCCGGCGTGGCCTTTCTGCCGGGGGCGCGCTTCCATAGCGACGGGCGGGGCGCAAACGCGCTACGCCTTTCGTTCTGCCTCTACCCCGAAGCCGAGCTGGCCGAAGGCGCGCGCCGCCTGGGCGTGGCGCTGCGCGAGCTTGCGGAGAGTGGTTAGCCACAGAGCGCACCGAGATCACTGAGTTTTCACACTCCGTGATCTCGGTGCGCTCTGTGGCTCAACCTACGAACTACGCACTACGCGCTATTACCGCTTGCCAAGCACCACATCCTCGCTGGCGAGCGGAATCTCCGAGCCGTCCTGCGCGGAGAAGGTGAGCACCTCGATAGTGGCGGGCGTGGCGGCGGCCGGTGCTGTGAACGCCAGGTTCGCGGTAAACGGCCCGGCCAGCGCGATATCGGGCCGCACCACCTGGATATGGTCGGTCGCCAGCACCGCGCCACTGGCCTTGACCCGCAGCCGCACCGTAATTGCCGCCTCAAAGGCAGTGCCATTCTCGAAGCCGCGCACCACCAGCGGACTGAACACGGTTGCGCCAGCTTCGGGCACGGTGATCAGCACGCTCTTGCCGCCGCTGAACGGCCGCACATAGCGCCACTGGTAGTAGTGCTGCCCAACGTTGCCCATCTCGACCTGAAACTGTGTGGGATTGGTTGGCACATAGGTCAGCACGCGCCGCTCGAACGCCTGAAACATCACGTCGCGCTCGACCCCGCCGATGCGCACGCGCGCCCAGAATGCGTCGGTGGTGGGGTAGCCCACCGTGAACAGCCAGTCGAAAATCGGCTGGTTGCCGACCAGGCGGTTGTTCTCGAACACGGTGCCGCGCGCGTTCAGGAAATCCCAGAAGGCGCGTGGAATGCCGAAGCTCCGCTCGATATGCGTGATCTCGGTGGCGGGCGTGTTCGCGTACTGCGGCAGATCGTTCGCGCCTTCGGGCAGAAACTCGCTGATAACGTGGCTGCCCAGCGCGCGGCCAACCGGTGTGCGGTAGATGCGGATCAGGCTGGCGTAGGTCGGGAAGGTATTGCTGGGGTCGCCGGCCAGCGGGATGTTTGCCGGGGCCAGCGGGATGAAGTCGCTCAGGCCGGTTTGCACCTGGCCCTCGATCAGCTCGTTCACCAGCAGGCCGTTGGTCACAAACCAGGGCGAGCTGGCGTCGCCGTTCGGGTTGTTGATCTCCATCCGGCTCTTATCGAAGTACTGCACGGTGCGGCGGCCGCCCTGGCCCTCGGCAAAGGCCTCGCCAAGCGGCGGCGTGAACGGCGCCGGCCCCCACACCCATGAGTAGCTGGCCGCGCCGCGCTGAATCGGCACGCCCGTGCGGTCCCACAGCCGCTGAAAGGCCGGCTCGCCAATCGGTTCGGCAGCGGCGGCCGGCGCGGCGGCCAGCAGCACGAGCAGCAGCGCCGCAACGCTTCCTATTCGTCGCAACATTGTCCCCTCCTTCGTGCGCACGCCCGCGTTGGCGCGCGCTTCGCTAAGCATACACCCTTACCTGTGTTCGGGAGTCAGCATTCAGAAGTAAGAATGTTCCTGGCGTTCTGAAGCCTTCGCGAACACGCAGGCGGCTTGATTCAACGGAAAGTACTTCCATCCAACTGAACGTGGCGCGGGCGGCAAATTACGCCAGCCGTGCCCGCCCGATACTACGACCTTGCGCCGTAGCTTCTGAACGCTCAAACATAAAAAGCCGAAAAGAGCTAAAATGACCTCTTGACAACCATATTGAACCGTGATACACTCCTGCCATCAACCGATGCGGCACAAGCGCCGCAGCGCAGCAAGGAACGATAATGAATACGCGCATAGCATTCGTAGTCACCTATCGCAAACAAAGCCCCGATTGCCAGGAATCGATCCGGCCAGCCACCGTGTGGGATGGCGGGCGCAGCATGCATTTTCTGGCGGGTACGAAACGGTGACTCGGTTGCGAAGCGGGCAGGAATGCCGCCGCGCCGGGTTGCCAGCAGGGCAGCCTGGTGCGGCGGTTTTTTTTGCGGGGCGTGGTGTAGCCTGGAAGCATCCCGGCGTCGGAAGCCGGTGGTCGCACGTTCAAATCGTGCCGTCCCGACCATTCTACGGGCGTAGCTCAACGGAAGAGCAGTAGTCTCCAAAACTACGTGTTGGGGGTTCGAATCCCTCCGCCCGTGCCAGAGAAGCAGCATTCAGCCGTCAGGGGTCAGAAGTCACGAGGTCTTTGGCATTCTGAAGCCATTGTGGAAAGATCAAGGCAGGTGAATTGATCTGCAAACCGCTGTAATCTCCGGTAGCTCAATTGGGAGAGCGCCGCGCTGTTAACGCGGATGTTCCAGGTTCGAATCCTGGTCGGAGAGCCATACGTCGCCCTAGCTTAACAAGACAGAGCACCGCTCTGCGAAGGCGGAGGTTCCAGGGGCGGGTCCTGGGGGCGATACCAGTTTTGGGTTCCAGGTTTGCAGGTTTGAATGTTGAATGTTGAGTGTTGAGTTTTCAGGAACATACAACATTTAACCTGCAACCCTTCGCGTCCTTTGCGCTCTTTGCGGTGAAATATCAGGTCGGTCGTCACGGAACCACGCCCCGGTAGTGAAATGGGATCATGGCTGCCTGTCGAGCAGCAGTACGGGGATCGAAACCCCGTCGGGGCGCCAATTGGAGCGGAGTGGAGCAGCAGAACGCTCGGGGGTCTCATACGCCCCAGACACCGGTGCAACCCCGGTCTCCGCCACCAGACAGGTAGTAGCTCATTCAGCAGAGCGTCGGCGCGCCATGCCGAAGGCGGTGGGAGCAAAGCCCGCCTACCTGACCAATATGCATCCGTAGCCCAACTGGCAGAGGCCGCCGGCCTAGACCCGGCTCGTTGCAGGTTCGACTCCTGCCGGATGCACCAGATTGCGGAGTAGTTTGTGCTGGTACAAACGCCGGTCTCTGAAACCGGAATGCAAAGGTTCGAGTCCTTTCTCCGCAGCCAGCGTGGGGATGTTCTTCCAGTGGCCAGGATGCCAGGCTGTGACCCAGGCGACGCCGGTTCGAGCCCGGCACATCCCCCCATCTGTCGCACAGGCCGAGGAGTGAGGCAGGCGTCTGCAAAGCGCCGGGTTGCGGGTGCAAATCCCGCGTGCGATTCCATACGGAAAGGCTAGCCGAACGGTGACGGCAGCGCGGTGCTAACGCGTCGAGCGCAAGCCTTGTGGGTTCAACTCCCACCCTTTCCGCCACAACGGCAGGAGTCAGAAGACAGAAGTCAGGAGATGCACTCAGAACGCACCTGGCTCTCGGCTCTGCGGTTCTTTGTCTGGGCGTATAGCAATACGCCCTTCGCCGGCTCTGTGGTTCTTTGTCTGGGCGTATAGCAATATGCCCTTCGCCGGCTCTGCGGCTCTTTGTCTGGGCGTATAGCAATACGCCCTTCGCCGGCTCTGTGGTTCTTTGTCTGGGCGTATAGCAATACGGCCTTCGCCGGCTCTGCGGTTCGATCTTTCTGACTCCTGAAGGGGGGTGATCACGCGTGACCGAAGTGCTGGTGCTGAACGCAAGCTACGAGCCGCTGCGGATTGTGTCGGTGCGGCGGGCGATGGTCCTGCTGCTGCAGGAAAAGGCCGAGCTGGTGGAAGCCGCTGCCGAGCGCCTGCGCGCGCAGGGTGTTGCCTACGCCGTGCCGCTGGTGGTGCGCCTGGTGCGCTATGTGGCGATTCCGCGCACGCGCCGCCTGCCGTGCTCGCGCCGCCTGGTGATCACGCGTGACCGCGAGACCTGCCAGTACTGCGGTGCCCAGCCGGGCCGCGCCCACCTCACGCTCGACCACGTGGTTCCGCGCGCGCAGGGCGGCACAACCTGCTGGGAGAACGTGGTGGCGGCCTGCGCGGCCTGCAACCACCGCAAGGCCAACCGCACGCCCGCACAGGCCGGCATGGCCCTGCGCACGGTGCCGCGCCAGCCGATGTATGTTGCGCTGGCCCTGCTCGGCGCGCTCGAGCAGCACGACGTGTGGCAGAAGTATGCCTATGCGTAGGGGAGTGGGGGTTAGGGGATGGGGATGGTGGTTCGGGGCTGGCCAGGGCCACCATCTCCAGTGCGTAGTGCGTAGTGCGTATAAGCAACGTTCGAATTGTAAATCGCCTTTTGTCAGGGTTTAGGGTCTGGGGATTTGGGTATAGGAGTTAGGTATGCGCCACATCTCCAGTGCGTAGTGCGTAGTGCGTACAGCCTGAATGTACAATCGAATGAGGTAGCGCCAATCGTAAATCGTCAATCGTAAATCGCAAATCACCTGGCCTCGTCGTCTACCGGTTAGGACTCCGGCCTTTCACACCGGCAAAGCGGGTTCAACTCCCGCCGAGGCTACCATCGCAAATCGCCAATCGTCAATCGTAAATCGTAAATCGTAACTATCTTGCCGTCCTAGCTCAAATGGACAGAGCGCCTGGCTTCGAACCAGGAGGCTGGGGGATCATACCCTCCGGGCGGCGCCAGAACCGGGATCGTCTAATGATCGGACACCTGCCTTTGAAGCAGCCTATCGAGGTTTGAATCCTCGTCCCGGTGCCATTGTTACATTCGGCAGAAGTGCAGAACAAACTCTGTCTGGAGTTGCGCTGCTCGCTACAGCGGCACGGCCTGCCGGCTGCGTTCTGCCCGCTGCCCACTGGTACCTGCCGCTGTAGCTCAACGGCCAGAGCACACGCCTTTTAAGCGAGGAGATAGGGGTTCGAGTCCTCTTGGCGGCACCATTCCCCGCTATAGCTCAACGGGCAGAGCTGCCGACTCTCCATCGGCGGGTTGCAGGTTCGAAGCCTGCTGGCGGGACTTCGTTGCCATGGCGTAATGGACAAGCGTGCCTGCCTTCCAAGCAGGCGGTCAGGGTTCGAGTCCCTGTGGCAGCACCATTTGAGCCGGCTGGGCACAAGCGAGCCCAACGCTCTGTAAAAGCGCCGTTATCTGTGAGGGTGCGAATCCCTCCCGGCTCACCAACCGGATCGTAGCACAAGGGCAGTGCACCCGTCTGATACACGGGCGACGAAGGTTCAAATCCTTTCGATCCGACCATCCCAGCGTAGCTCAACTGGCAGAGCGCCGCGCCTACACCGCGGAGGTTGCGGGATCGTCCCCCGCCGCTGGAACCACATCCATCTGTGGCGTAGAAGTTTGCGCGCCGGCCCGAAAACCCGGAGGTGCAGGTGCAATACCTGCCGGATGGACCACGGAAGAACAAGCCGACTGGCGACGGCACCCGGCCCGAACCCGGGCGAGCGCAAGCCTTGGGCGTTCAACTCGCCCTTCTTCCGCCACAAATTCTTGCTCGGCGCAGGCCCCCACGTCGGCCGCGCCGCACGGGGCGCGAAGCGCACACACTGCGCGCTTCGCGCCCGGGCCGCATTGACAGAGCCTTCGTGCTATAGTGAGCGCAGGAACATCGCACTACCGAGCAAGGAGAACCCATGCGCCGCTTGTTTGCACCACTCGCCTGTGCTCTCGCCACTGTTTTGCTGCTCGCTGGCATGGCCGCCCCGGCCAGCGTGGCCCGCGCCGCCAGTGCTGGCACAAGCCTGTTTGCGCTCACGGCTGGCGGCGAACTTGTAGCCTTGAATACCAGTTTGCCCAACAAGCCATCCACGCCGCGCGCGGTCGCCGGGGTTGCTGCTGGCGAGACGCTAGTGGCGCTGGATGCGCGCCCGCAGAACAGCCGCCTGTATGCGCTGGGTTATAACAGCGCCACCTCAAGCGCGACGCTCTACCATCTGGCCCCGCTCACCAGCACGGCCACTGCAATCGGCCCGAGCGGCACGTTTGTTGGCGCGGATGGCAGCACGCCCCTGCCCATCACTGGCGCGCGCTTCGCAATCAGCTTCAACCCGCAGGCCGACCGGCTGCGCGTCGTGACCGACACGGGCTTTAACTTCCGCATAAACCCCAACACCGGCGCGCTTCTGGATGGCGACCTGGGCGGCACAGCCGGCAGCGCGGCGGGCACCAACCCCGACGGCGCGCTCAACGGCTCATCCACCACCGCCGACGGCGCGGCCTACACCAACCGCGCGCCCGATGCCTTTGCCACCACGCTCTACACCCTCGACTCGGCCAGCAACCAGCTTATGCGCCTTACCGCGCCAAACAGCGGCACGCAATCGGGCGCGCTCCCGCTCACGCTGGGCGGCGCGCCGCTCGATCCTTCCGCCGTGCTGGGCTTTGATATTGCGCCGGACGTGGAAGTTGCCGCCAATGGCGACCCGGCCAGCGGCGCGGGGTTGGCGCTGCTCGCGGTTGGTGGCAGCACCGGGCTGTACAGCATCGACCTTGCGAGCGGCGCGGCGACGCTGCTGGGCGTGCCGCCCCTGGCGCTGCGCAGCATGGCCGTCTGGTCGCCCGCGCCGGCCGCAATTGCGCTGGCAGATGGCGGCGCAAGCCTGAGCCGCTTCCGGCTCGACACGCCGGGCACAGCCGTGCCTGCGAGCATTGCGGGCATTCCAGCCAGCGAAACCCTGGCCGATATCGACAGCCGGCCGGCGACGGGCCAGCTCTTTGGCCTGGGCGTGAATGCCGGCGCAAACACCGCCACGCTCTACCTGCTCGACCCGCAAAGCGGCGCGGCGACGGCGGTGGGCAGCCCGGGCAGTATTTCCTTTGTGAACGCAGGTGGCACGCCAATTGACCTGCCGCCAGTGGCGAGCGGCTACGGCATCGACTTCGACCCGCAAGCCGACCGCCTGCGCGTGGTGACGGGCACGGGCCTGAATTTCCGCGTAAACCCAATCACCGGCGCGTCTGTGGATGGCGACGGCGGCGGCGCGGTGGGCAGCCAGGTCGGCACCAACACCGACGGCGCAATCAACGGCCTGCCCGGCGGCAGCACGGGTGTGGTGGGCGCGGCCTACACCAACAACAGCGCCGGAACCAGCATCAAAACGCTGTACACCCTCGACGCCACAAGCAACCGCCTGTTCATTCAGCAGCCGCCCAACACCGGCACGCAAACGAACGGCCTGCCCGTCACGCTGGGCGGCGCGGCGCTCGATTTCACGGCCGTGGGTGGCTTCGACATCCCGCCCGGCCCTGCTGCCGCAGCAAGTAACGCGCCCGCAAACGGCACGGCCTACGCCATCCTCGTCGTGGGCGGCGCGAGCGGGCTGTACCGCATCGACCTGGCGACGGGCGCGGCGAACCTGCTTGGCGGCCTTGACGCCACCGATCCGCTTCAGGGGCTGGTGGTGTGGAGCGCGCCGCCCGCGCTGCGGATCACTGCTGCGAGCACACTCGTGGGCGAAAAGGGCGGCGCAATCGCGATTGGCCTGAGCAGCGCGGGCGGCGCGCCGCTGGTTGTGGCCTACACCACGGCGGGCGGCAGCGCCACCCCCGGCAGCGACTACACCCCGATCAGCGGCACGCTTATTCTGGGCGAAAGTAGCGCCACGCTCAGCATCCCCATCCTCGACGACACGCAGCCCGAGCAGCCCGAAACGATTGAGCTGCACTTCCTGGGGCCGGATGGCGTGGCGCAGGCGCTGGTGCTCACCATCCAGAACGACGACCCGTGGAAGCTGTATCTGCCGATCAGCGCGCGAACGCCTTAACGCTGGGGGATGGGGGTTAGGAGCTACTACCTTTTATGTGAACCACCAAGTCACCAAGAATTTGGAGCATTATGGTTTTTGCATCAATTGATGTTGCCTGATAATAAAAGACAGCTTCATGAAGCCAAAACCCGCTGACTCCTGACTCCTGATTTCTGATTCCTGTTGCCCAAAGCAATTGTGGCGAAGCCCAGCGTATCGCGCCGAGCCTCGCCACATATAGCCAGAAACCGCCGCGTTGCCAGGGAGCATTGGCGGCAGCTTCGTCGCAAACCAAAATCGCGCAGCTAGCGCTCAATCGCTAGGCTGGTGGTGCGCCCGCTGATCCAGGCGGCGCGGTGGAGCAGCAGATCCAGCACATCGTCAAGCTCATCCACCAGTGGCGCAATCAGGTGGCTGTTGCCGTCGGGGTTTTGCTCGGCGTAGGCAGCGGCCAGCGCCAGCACGTCGCTGCGAAGAAACTGCCAGCGAGCGGCCCATTCGGTCAGTTCGGGCGGGGCGGTGGGGAGCGCCGCCGCTTCGAGAAGCACAAAGGTTTGTGTATTCATCGCTCGATCCTTTCAGGTATGAACACAATGCCTGCGGCGAGCCAGCGCGGGAACGAGTGAAAGGAGTAGTAGCAGCACTCATTATAGAATGGGCAGGGCGGCGAGCGCGTTGCGGTTTCGCCGCGCTGGGTGAAGATGCCTTTACGCACATCGTTTGGGCAACAGAGCGCACCGAGAAGATACATTTTGTTTTCACTCTCCGTGTTCTCTGTGCGCTCTGTGGCCTGATCGTTTTGTGCCTGCCTACTGCCCGCTGCCACGTTCGAGGGCATTGCTCGGGGCCGGGCGTGCCAGCTCGTCGGCAATTGCGCGCAGCTCCATCCACCACTGCTCGCGTGGCCGCTGGAAGGTTGCATCGGTCATGCGCGGGAAATCTTCCAGGCTGAACAGCTGGACATGGCCACCTTGCAGGCCGATAAACATGCCGCGTGGGCGGGCCGCGCCAGCCTCGCCAATCAGGAATTCGACGCAGCGTTTGGCTAAACGCGTCGCCTGAATGCGGTCGAAGGGCGTGGGATCGCCGCCCTGCTGGAGATGGCCGAGAATCGCCTGCCGCACCGAAAACAGCTCGCCGCCCTCGACTTCGAACAGCGCCGACATAAAGCTGGTGGTGTAAACCGGGTTGGCTTCTTCGTTGCGAATGATCAGGCTCAGGCGCTTGCCCTGCTGGAACTCCGCGCTCATACGCGCCAGGGTGTCCTGCAATGCGTGGAGCGTCACGCCTTCTTCGTGGGTGTAGACGCGCTCGGCACCGCTGGCGAGACCGCTCAGCAGCGCAAGGTAGCCGCAGTAGCGACCCATCACTTCCACCACAAAGCAGCGCCCGGCCGCCACCGCCGAGTGCTTGATTTTGTCAATCGCTTCGACGATGTTGTTGAGCGCGGTGTCGGCCCCAATGCTGAATTCTGCGCCGGGCAGGTTGTTGTTGATTGTCGCCGGCAGGCAGATGATCGGGATGGTGAAGGCCGGGAAGTTCTCGCGCTCGCTGAATAGCCGGTGCGCGGCCTGGTAGCCCGGCCAGCCGCCGATCACCAGCAGGCCGTCGATCTGGCGGCGCTCGATCGTGCGCGCAATCGCGTAGAGGTCGCGGCCGCACAGCGCCGGGCGGGCGATGCCCAGCTCCGCGCCGCCAATCGTGCCCCAGCCATTCACGCTCATCCAGCTCATTTCGTCCATGTGGTCGTCGATCAGGCCCTGAAAGCCATTGCGCACGCCCAGCACGGTGTGGCCGTGGTCGAGGCCCAGGCGCACTGCCACGCGCACCGCCGTGTTCATGCCGGGGGCGGGCGCGCCGGCATTGAGCACCGCCAGGCGCAGGCGGCGCTGCCCGGGCGTGGGCGAGGAAGGCCGCACCTGCACCAGGGTTTGCAGCGTCTGGTACGACTCGCGGAAGCTGCCGCCGCGCAGCTCCATGGCACGCTCGTAATCGTGCGCGGCAATGGCCGTGGCGACGGCGCGGGTTTCTTCGACGCAGCGCAGCAGCGGGGTGTGGATGATGCGATTGTTGCGCATGCCAATCACCTGCGGCTCGCTTGCGGGCGTAGCGGCCAGCAGTTCGACCACGGCGGCATGGCCGAGCAGGGTGCTCATGGCGCGGTCGAATGCGCTGGGCCGCCCGCCGCGCTGCACATGGCCCAGGATGGTCACGCGGGCGTCTTCGCCCAGGCGCTCTTCCAGCGTGGCGCGCACAAACTCGCCGGTGATCGGCTTGCCGTCGCTGTCGCGCGCACCCTCGGCCACCACCACAATGCTGTCGCGCCGGCCTAGCTCGCGGCCCGCCCGCAGCGCCTGGCACATGTCGTCCTGCCAGCGTCCAGCGGTGGGTGGCAGCTCGGGAATGAACACCCAGTCGGCGCCGCCGGCGATTGCGCCCATCAGTGCGAGGTAGCCGCAGTTGCGGCCCATCACTTCCACCACAAAGGTGCGCTGGTGGCTGGCGGCCGTGCTGCTGATCGCGTCAATCGCTTCGGTGATGCGGTGCAGCGCGGTGTCGGCGCCAATCGTCATGTCTGTGCCAACGAAGTCGTTGTCGATCGAGCCGACCAGCCCGGTGACGTAGAGCGCGGGGTGGTGCGCGGCCAGCTCGGCGCTGATCTCGCCAGTGGCAACCAGCTCGTCCAGCAGGCCGGGCCATTCCTGGCGAAACAGGTTTGCGCCCGTCAGGCTGCCGTCGCCGCCGATCACCACCAGCCGGTCGATCTTGTGCGCAAGCAGGTTGGCTGCGGCGCGCAGGCGGCCCGCCCGCGTGCGAAAGGCCGGGCAGCGCGCCGTGCCGATGATTGTGCCGCCGCGCTGTAAAATCCCGCCGACCGAATCCCAGCTCATCGGGCGTATGCGCTCGCCGCCATCGACCATGCCCTGGTAGCCCTCGTAGATCGCGTAGGCCGCCGCGCCACGGTTGAGCGCCGCGCGCACCGCCGCGCGCACTGCCGCGTTCATGCCCTGCGAGTCGCCGCCGCTGGTGAGCACCCCAATGCGAATTGCGTTCTCCATGATCTGTTCCTTCCGTTTCTGCCTGGCTCACGGCGGCACCCAGCATCAGCGGCGTTTGCGCGCCTGTTTCCCGTGTATGAATCCTAGGCATGTTGGCGGGTGGTAGATCAGAGGAATGTTTACCTGCGAGAAAGAAGCCGCAACGGGGAGTGAGTGAGCGGGAGACACGAG
This sequence comes from Kouleothrix sp. 19917, assembly GCF_057073505.1. Taxonomy (NCBI): domain Bacteria; kingdom Bacillati; phylum Chloroflexota; class Chloroflexia; order Chloroflexales; family Roseiflexaceae; genus Kouleothrix; species Kouleothrix sp. 19917. The sequence continues at coordinate 3,438,939 of NZ_CP097099.1, read as the reverse complement.
ATGGGGAGACAGGGAGGCAGTGAGCGGGTGAAGGGGTGAAAGGGTGACACGGTGAAGGGGTGAAAGGGTGAAGGCCTAATTCCAAAACCCCAAACCCTAAACCCCGGCCGACAGGCGCCAGTAACCTGAAACTTTCAAACCTGTAAACCTGCAACCCGAAACCTGCCAACCCGCCCTCTACACCGCGCTGCTTGCCCGCACCACCAGGCTGGGGTTGAGCAGCACCGCTCGCGGGGGCGTATCGACGCCCTGGATGGCTTCGACCAGCATGGCGATCAGCGAGCTGGCGACCACATCGATCGGCTGGCGCACCGAGGTCAGGCCCAGCAGGTCGGCCACGGGCGTGTCGTCGTAGCCAGTCACGGCCACGTCGGCGCCGACGCGCAGCCCGGCCAGCTCCAGCGCGCGCATCACGCCAAGCGCCATCACGTCGTTGGCGCAGGCGATGGCGGTGGGGCGCGGCTGGGCGGCCAGCAGCTTTTGTGTCGCCAGCAGCGCCGAGTCGACGGCGTTGCGTGTGTAGCCGATCAGCTCGGGACGCGTAGGGATGCCAGCGGCGGCCAGCGCCTCGCGGTAGCCTTGCTCGCGCCGGTCGCCAATACGCATGCCGTGCGGCCAGTTCAGCAGGCCAATCTGGCGGTGCCCGCCGGCCAGCAGGTGCTCAACGGCCAGGCGCATGCCCAGGCAGCCGTCGATGTCGACCACGGGCGCGGGCGGCGCGCCGGGGCTTTCGCCAAATAGCACGAATGGCACATCCTGGCTGGCGAGAAAGGCCACGCGCGGGTCGTCGTAGGCCAGGTCGGAAAGCACAAAACCGTCCACGCGCGCGCTCTGGATCAGCTCGGCGTAGCCAAGCGTGTTGCTGGTGTCGGCTTGGGCGAAGGTCAGGATGTGGTAGCCACGCGCCTCGGCGGCCTGCGCAATGTCGTACAGAAAGCGGTCGAGCAGGGCGTTGCGGCGGATGGGGTCTTCGGCGCTGTGCCAGCCATAGCCGATCAGGCGGCTCTGGTGCGATTTCAGGCCGCGCGCGATGCTGTTGCGCCGGTAGCCCAGGTCGCTGATCGCCTGGAGCACGCGGTCGCGCGTGTCGGGCCTGGTGAGCGGGCTGTCGTTCAGCACGTGCGAGACGGTGCCGACCGAGACGCCCGCCAGGGCGGCTACGTCGCGGATGGTGATGTTCAGGGTGTAGCCCTGCGTGGCGGCGGCGTCGAGCACGCGGGCGCGCTCGGCGGGCGGCACGTTTGCGTCGCCGCGCAGGGCCGCGTAGGCGGTGAGCATTGGCACGTGGGCGGCGTCGGCAAGCTGCTTGAGGTTGGCCATTACGCCTGCTCCAGCGCAAAAACGAGCTGACAGGCTGGCCCGGCTGCGTCGAGCGTGATCGCCAGCGCGCGCCGGCCGGCGTTGTAGTGCCCGCCTGCGAATGTCTGCGCGGCTTCGGGCGCGACGCCGTGAACGCGGAGGTGTACAGGCTGCCGGCCGGCGCGCGTGCCAATGTGTAGCCGCAGCAACCCGCCACCAATGCGCTGCCGGACGCATAGTTCGTCGGCTATGCCGCCTGTGTCGTCGCACAGCGTCAGCGCGCCATCGCCCGCGAAAATGTCCAGCCGCAGCGGCTGGCCCTGCGCGGGCCGGCTGGGAATGATCGCGCCAGCGCGGGCGTAGAGCGGCGGCTGGCTTGGCTGCGCGGGCGGCAGGAACCGCGCCGGCCCTTCGAATGGCGCACCGCTCCACCAGTCGTACCAGCGGCCAGCGGGGATGTACACGCAGTGCGACTCGGCCGGCGCGGCCAGCAGCCACGCGCCGATCAGCGCCTGATGGTCGAGCGCATAGGTGGCCGGGTCGTCGGGGAAGTGGTAGCGCAGCGGGCGCAGCACTGGCGCGCCATGCTCGGCGGCCGCGTGCAGCAGCGTGGCAAGGTAGGGCTGAAGCTGCTCGCGCAGCGCGCTCGTGCTGCCGCCCAGCGCGTCGTCGGCATTGCCCCGCCAGAGGGCCGGGCGCGGCGGCCCGCCTACGCGGAAGTGTGTGGCCGCGCGGGGCGTGGCTCGCAGTTCTGCTTCCTGGATCATGATGACCTCCTTGCGCTGTGCGCCGCTGCTACCAGCCGCTGTTGCCATCCCCACGCTTGAGCGCAAACTGCGATTCGGGCACCGAGCTGCGCAGCCCGCCACTTTTTGCGCCCTCAACCGTCACCGCGCTGAAGCTCGCGCCGCCATTTGCGCTGGCTACATACACGCCCCAGGTGCCGGGCGCGCTGATGCGCACGCGCTCGAAAGTAGCCCGTCGCAGGGGCGCGCTGCCCGCGAACTGAATGCCCGAGTAGGTTGGGCTGTCGATCTCGATGTCGCTGACGGTCAGGCCGGCAATTGGCCCTTCTTTGGCGAAGATTTTGAGCGCGCCATGCTCCTCATTCCACATCGAGCCGCCCGCCCGCACAAGCGTGTTGCGCTGCACGGTGGTGGTGCCGGCGAAGGGGTGCGAGTTGAAGTCCTGCGCGATCAGAATGCCCGGGTAGGTGACCACGTCGAAGCACAGATTGTCTTCGATGCGGTTGTCTTTCCCGCCGTAGATCGCGAAACAGTTGGCCCGCCAGGGAACCTGCACGGTGTTGAAGCGAAATGCGTTGCCGGTGTTCACGCCGCCGTCGAACGAGGGTGCCCACGAGGCCAGCGCGTCGTCGCCGGTGTTGCGGAAGTGCGAGTTTTCGACCACCGAGTTGCTGGTGCCGTTGCAGAAATTCACGCCGTCGGCGAACAGGTTGCGGAAGCGGCTGCCGGTGATCACCAGGCCGTCAGTGACGTTTTGCGTGCCCGCGCCGACCCACCAGCCGACTTTGGTGTGCTCGACCCAGATGTTCTCCAGGCGCGAGCCTTTTCCTGCCCCGCCGTTGAAGCCGTTTTCGGGGTTGTTGTCGTCGCGGCCAGTGGTTTCTCCAAGAATGGCGAAATCGTAGAAGCGGCAGTTGCTGCCGGTGCAGTGGAAGCGCGCAAACGGCCCGTGAACGGTGGTGTGCCACATGCCCGCGCCGCGCACGGTTACGTCGGCCAGCGCGATGCCCTGCGAGCTTTCGGGCGTGCTGGTGCTCTCGAAGGTGCCGGCTGGCAGCCACAGGTCGCGTTTCTGCTCGCGCGCGCGCGCAATGCATGTGCGAATGGCTGGCCCGTCGTCGATGCCGTCATTGGGTAGTGCGCCGCACTCGGCAAGCGAGATCGCGCCCTCGGGTTTGGGCAGCGGCGCGCCAACCTGCTCAAGGTCGACCAGATCGACCACATAGTAGTCGGCGGTGTCGTCGGGGTCTTTTTGCAGCCGCACGGTCGCGCCGGCCGGGATGTCGCCCACCAGCGTGCGCGCCTCGTCGAAGAAGTGGTGCGCGCCGCCGGCCCTGGGGTCGTTGCTGGCCTGGCTTTCGCCGCCATACGACCAGGCGTATTTCGAGCTGAGGGCGAGCTTCTGGCGGAAGGTGCCATCCACATACAGGCTGAGCGTGGCGCTGATGCCGCCGCCGGCCGGCGCGTCGGGGATGACGTAGCGCACAACCAGCGCGTTGGCGGCCTGCGTGGTGGCAAACTCGACGTACTGACCGGCGGTTTTGAGCTGCACGGCGCGGCGGCCCGAGGCTTCGGCGGCAACCTGCCCGAACTCGCGGGTGGCGGCCAGCGCCATGCCGTTGGTGCTGCCGTCCTCGGCTTCGTATTCGATCCACGGCACGGTTGCGCCCCGGCTGGCGCGTGGCTGCGGCGTAGGGGTGGCGGCTGGCTGCGTTGGCGCGGGCGGGGCGGTGGGCAGGTCGGCGGGAACGGGTGCCTGCGCGCAACCCGCTACCAGCGCGGCAACCAATGCCCCCACCAGCGTGTGCCGTAAACGCATGTCAAGCCTTCCTCGTCGAGTACGCCGCTACAATGCGGTAGTGCGCATATTCAAACCAGCCCAAACCGGCCCGTCGTTAGGCGGGTTCAGCTCGGCATGGCGCGCCGTTCGTTTGCATGGAACAGGATCGTGTTCGGAGTGTGTGGTGATTGAACCGTTTCAAAAATACCACAGGCGCGGCGCTTTGTCAATACGCAGGTGCAGGCAACTAAAGCCAGGTCAATGTCCCAAACTTTATCCACAGATTACGCAGATTTCACAGATTAGGAGGTCTTTAATCTGCGTAATCTGCGTAATCTGCGGATAGATTAGTTCCCTTATGCGTTCGCGCTGCGGAAAAGCTCGACCGCGCCGGCCAGGCCGCGCTCGTATGCGTCGATCAGCATGTCCCACCCGCGCTCGGTCGCGGCGTCGGTCTGCTGGCGCGCGGGGTTGGCCTCGAACCACGCCAGCGTCTGCTCGATGCCGCGCGCAAAGGGCGTGGTGGCGCAGTAATCAGGCACAAAGCGCTTGATCTTGGTGTTGTCGAACACCACGCTGGCGGCTTTGTCGCCAATCAGGCCGCCGCGAAAGTCGGGGTTGCAGGCAGCCAGGAAATCCGACGCGATATGCACGATTTTCAGCTCTGTGCCGGCGGCGGCGGCCGTGGCCGCGTAGATTTGGTCCCAGGTCAGGCTCTCGTCGGAGGTGATGTGGAAGGCGTGGCCGATCGCCTGCTGGTGGCCGAGCAGCCCGACAAAGCCTTTCGCGAAGTCGGTGTTGTGCGTCATGGTCCACAGCGAGGTGCCATCGCCCGGCACGATCAGCGGCTTGCCGGCGCGCATGCGGGCGATGGCGGTGTAAGGGAACTGCCAGCTGTTCACCGCCAGCGGAATCTGCGTGTCGCCGTAGGTGAACGAGGGCCGCACGATCGTGATTGGGAAGCCTTCTTCGCGGTTGGCGCGCATGAGGCGCTCTTCGCAGGCGATCTTGTTGCGCGAGTATTCCCAGAAGGGGTTGGCGAGCGGCGTCGATTCGGTGATCAGGTAGTGGCTCACTGGCTTCTGGTAGGCGCTGGCCGAGCTGATAAAGATGTACTGGCCGGTGCGCCCGCGAAACAGCGCAATGTCGCGCTCGACCTGCTCGGGCGTGAATGCGATCCAGTCGACCACCGCATCAAAATGCTCGCTGCCGAGCGCGCGCGCCACCGCCGCTTCGTCGCGCATATCGGCCACGAGGCTGCGCACGCCGGGCGGCAGGTCGGGCTGGTTGCCGCGATTCAGCACGGCCACGTCGATCCCGCGCTCGGCTGCCAGCCGCGTGCAGGCGATGCTGATCAGGCCGGTGCCGCCAATAAACAGAACCTTCATGCTTGCTGCTCCATCTGCTGTTGGGAAGTGCGTGGCGTATTGTAGCAGGGAACCGAGAAGCACAGAACCGCAGAACCACAGAACCGCAGAACCGCAGAACCGAGAACCAAACCACCTTCAACACGCGGTTCTTGGTTCTGCCATTCTGGGTGTGACGGAGCTTTTTGCACAATGATTGTCTTGCGTACCACCCGGCCGTAAACGACCGGGCTTCGAAGCGACGCCCGCTGAAGCGGGCTTGAATGAGGCTTATGGCAAGCCCGCTTCAGCGGGCGTCGCTCGGTAGCGCGGCGGCTTCAGCCCCGCGCCACAGAAAGATTCGCCACATCCCTCAGTTCTTGGTTCTTATAAAAATCTTGGCAGCGATGATATACTATGCGCAAGCCGCCCGCAGATGAGGAAACCGCGATGGATACGCCCAAGGCCGCCACCCCCGCGCAAGAGATCGTCGACCCGGCGGCAGTGCGCCGCGTGCGCGAGCACCCGCTCGCCGATACGCTGGCCCTGCAAGTTGCGGAAATCTTCAAGGCGCTCTCCGACCCGACGCGGGTGCGGATTCTCCACGCGCTGTCGCACGCCGAGCTGTGCGTGGGCGACCTGGCTGCCGTGCTGGAAATGACCGAGTCAGCGGTGTCGCACCAGCTGCGCCTCTTGCGCGGCCTGCGGGTGGTGCGCGCGCGCCGCGATGGCAAGCAGGTCTACTACACGCTGGACGACGAGCACGTCACGCGCTTGTTTCAGCTGAGCCTGGAGCACCTGGGGCACGAGTAAGTGCTCAATGTTAAATGCGCAATGCTACATTGGGCCGATGAACATCAGCGATGCTCATCGGCCCAACTCAACACTCAACACTCAACATTCAACACTGAGAACTACTGAAGGCTCTCCTTCACCAGCTGCGCAATGTCGGTCGGCAGCTTGGCGACTTTCACGCCCACAGCTTCCAGCGCGGCAATCTTCTCCTGCGCCGTGCCTTCGCCGCCCGAAATGATCGCGCCGGCGTGGCCCATGCGCTTGCCGGGGGGGGCCGTCTGCCCGGCGATGAAGCTCACCACCGGCTTGGTGACGTGCGCCTTGATGTAGTCGGCCGCATCGACCTCGGCGCGCCCGCCGATCTCGCCGATCAGCACAATCGCCTTGGTGTCGGCGTCGGCCTCAAACAGCTCCAGCACGTCCACAAAGCTCGTGCCGATGATCGGGTCGCCGCCAATGCCGACAATCGACGTCTGGCCCAGGCCCAGCTTGGTCAGCGCATCCACCGCTTCGTAGGTCAGCGTGCCGCTTTTCGACACCACGCCAACCGGGCCGGGCGTGGCGATGTTGCCGGGAATAATCCCAACCTTGGCCTGGCCAGGCGTCAGCAGACCCGGGCAGTTCGGGCCGATCAGGCGCGCGCCATGCTGGCGCACCACTTCGTAGGCCGCGACCATATCGTTGGCCGGCACGCCCTCGCTGATGCACACAATCAGCGCAATGCCCGCCTCGGCCGCCTCGATGATCGAGTCGGTCGCGTTCAGCGGCGCGGGCACGTAGATGATTGAGGTATTCGCGCCAGTGGCGGCAACAGCTTCTTTCACCGTGTTGAACACCGGCACCTTGCCGTCCACAGCCATCTGCCCGCCGCGCCCCGGCGTGACGCCAGCCACAATGTTTGTGCCATAGGCCAGCATGGCGCGCGAGTGGAAGGTGCCCTCGTTGCCCGTGATGCCCTGCACCAGCAAGCGCGTGTTTGTATCGACCAGAATGCTCATTGGTTCATTTCCTTTTTCTGGGCGGAACTACCGCCAATCCTAGCACAAACGCAGCAGCGGCACAAGAAACGGGTTTGCAGGTTTGAATGTTGGCAGGTTGCATGTTCGCGACGACCAACAACCGAAGTAATGAACCGCAAAGAGCGCAGAGGATTGAACGTTATATGTTGCAAGTTGCAGGTTGGTTCAGTGGTTTTGCGGTTCACTGCCTACTGCCGCCTGCCCACTGCAACGCCCTAACTCAACATTCAACCTTCAACATTCAAACCTTCCCTCACCCCCGGCTGCCGAAGATCGCCCGCCCCACGCGCACAATCGTCGCGCCTTCCTCAATCGCCACCTCGAAGTCGTCGGTCATGCCCATCGACAGCGCATCCCACGACGCGGCGGGGAACTGTTTCGCCAGCACATCGCGCAGCCGCCGCGCCGCCCGAAAGGTTGGCCGCGCCGCTTGCGGGTCGTCGCCCCACGGCGCAATCGTCATCAGCCCCTGCACCGCCAGCTCGGGCAGCGCCAGCACCTGCTCAGCTTCGCCAAAAAACGTGGTGAGGGCATCAGGCCGCACTTCCCAGTCGGCCAGCGCAAAGCCGTCCTTGCTGGCCTCGCCCGACACATTCACTTGCAGCAGAACGGGCAGCGGCGCGGCGCGCCCGGCCGCCCCACGCGCCAGCGCCCGCGCCAGGTGCACGCCGTCGACCGAGTGCACCAGATCGAACAGCTCGGCGGCGCGGCGGGCTTTGTTGCTTTGCAGGTGCCCGATCAGGTGCCATGTCATTGCGTCGCGCTGGCCTTCCAGCGCCGCAATCTTGCCCTGCGCCTCCTGCACGCGGTTTTCGCCAAAGTCGCGCAGCCCGGCCGCCAGCGCCTCGGCCACCAGCTCGGGCGGGTGCGTTTTCGTCACGCCCACCAGCCGCACCGCGTCGGGCGCGCGCCCCGAGCGCCGCGCCGCCGCCGCTACCCGCTCGTGTATCGCGGCAATGCGCGCCGCAATCGTATCCATTGTGCCTTCTTCCATTCCATATGAACTTGGCTATTATACCCCACGCAGCGGCGCAGCCGAGTTACAAGCGCCCGCCGAAATGTGGTACCATGCCGGCCCAGCATGCCAGAGGGATGAACAAATGCCAGCACAACCCCAGCCGATTCACGTTCTGTTCGTGTGTACCGGCAATATCTGCCGTTCGCCGATGGCCGAGGCGGTATTTCGCCACATGGTTTCCGAAGCCGGCCTGAGCGATCGTATTCAGGCCGATTCCGCCGGCACTGGCGCGTGGCACATTGGCGAGCAGCCGCACCGCGGCACGCGCGCCGTGCTCCAGGCGCATGGCATCGTCTACACGCACCACGCTCGCCAGGTCGCCCCTTCCGACTTCACGCAGTTCGGCTATATCGTCGCGCTGGATCGCAGCCATCTGGACGACCTGCGCTCGCTGGCCGGGCGCAGCCACGCCACGCTCAAGCTGCTGATGGACTATCTGCCCAACCCACGCGTGCGCGATGTGCCCGATCCCTACTACACCGGCGGCTTCGATGAGGTTTACGAGCTGGTGGAAGAAGCCTGCCGCGCCCTGCTGGACACGATCATCACCGAGCGCGGGCTGGCGCGCTAGCACCCATGCACGACGAGATCATTCGCGCGGCGCTCGCCCAAGCCGGCGACAGCGCGCCCATCCGCGAGCGCGCCAGCGTGGGCGGCGGGAGCATTAGCCAGGCGTTGCGCGTGCGCACGGCCCAGGGCCACTACCTGCTGAAAGTGGGCGGGCGCGGGCTGCCGAGCTTTTTCAGCGCCGAGGCGCGCGGCCTGCGCTTGCTGGCCAGCACCGGCGCGGTGCGCGTGCCCGATGTGCTGGCCGTGCAGGATGCAAGAACCGAGAACCAGGAACCAAGAACCGATGGAGGAACAGCCGGTTCTCAGTTCTCGGTTCTCGGTTCTGAGGGATTTATCCTGCTCGAATGGCTCGAAGGCCCGCCCGCCGCCAGTCGCGCCCGCGCCGGCGAGATCCTGGGCACGGCGCTGGCGGCCATGCACCGCGCCACCGCGCCCACCTACGGCCTCGACCACGACAACTATATCGGCGCGACACCCCAGCCCAACAGCCCGCTAACGAGCTGGAGCGCATTTTTCAGCGAGCGGCGGCTGCGCCCACAGGCCGATCTGGCGGCACGGAATGGCTTGCTGCCCGCCGCGCGCGCCGCCCGGATCGAGCGCCTGCTCAGCCGCCTGGGCGAGTGGATCGACGACAGGCACGTACAGCCGGCGCTGCTGCATGGCGACCTGTGGGGCGGCAATTTCATCGTCGGGCCGGGCGGCGCGCCCGCGCTGATCGATCCCGCCGCCTACTACGGTGACCGCGAAGCCGACCTGGCGATGACGCGCCTGTTTGGCGGCTTCCCACCCGCTTTCTACCAGTCCTATGCGGCAGCGTGGCCGCTCGCGCCCGGCTGGCAGGGTCGCGTCAAGCTGTACAACCTTTACCACCTGCTCAACCACCTCAACCTGTTTGGCGAGGGCTATGGCGCGCAGGTGGATGCCACACTGGCGCGCTATTCGTGAAAAGGAAAGGCACGAAGACTTGTTGAATCTTCGTGCCTTCGCGCCTTCGTGGTAAATGGCCGTGCTATGCGCGGAACAGCCACAGCGCAATGCCCGCGTGGAGCACCGTGCTCAGAATCAGCACCAGCAGGAATGCGCCGTGGAGCGTTTTGTGGCGGAAGAATGCGCGCCCGGCCCACCCACCCAGGAAGCCGCCGATCAGCGCCATGCCGTGGAGCACCAGCTCGGGAATGCGCCCGCCGCCACTTTGCGCCCGGCTCTTGTCGAGTCCGTAAAACACAAAGGTCGCGATGCTCCAGCCGACGATCCAGGCTACGTAAGGCGGGAGACCGGCCACCAGCACCAGCCCGCCGCCCACCAGCGCAAGCGCCAGCCCCAGCACGGCATAGCTCGTGTATGGTGAGCGCCGCCCACGTTTCAGCGCGCCGCGCCCGGCTGCGGTGCTGCGCCTGCGCGGCGGCGCATTCGTTCGTCGATGGCTCATCGTTACGCCTCCGGCGTGTTGCCAATCACCACCGTCCAGGCGCGGATCTCCCAGCGCGTCACCAGCCCGTTGCGCACATACGGGTCGGCCGCCACAAACGCCTCGATCGGCGCGCGGCCCTCGGTGCGCCACAGCAGCAGCGCGCCGTCGGCGGGGTCGAACGCGCCAGCCAGCAGCAGCTCGCCGCGCGCCAGCGCCGCCTGCGCCATGCCCAAATGCTCGGCGCGGAAAGCCGGCCGCCGCTCCAGGTAATCATCCACAAACCAGTAGAACAGCGCATAGTAGTGCATTGTGCGCCCCTTTCCAGAAGTCAGAAGTCAGCAGTGGGCAGACGGCAGTCGGCAGTATGCAGACGGCAGGGAGCAGTGAACCGCAGAACCACAAAACTACGGAACCGCAGAACCGCGTCCTGAGTAGCGCACAGCGCGTATCGAAGGGCGAAAACCGCAAAACCGCAGAACTACGGAACCGCAGAACCGCAGAACCGCGTCCTGAGTAGCGCGCAGCGCGTATCGAAGGGCGAGAACCGCAGAGCCGCAGAACTACGGAACCGCAGAAGTACGGAACCGCGTCCTGAGTAGCGCACAGCGCGTATCGAAGGGCGAGAACCGCAAAACCGCAGAACCTGCTAACCTGCAAACTCAACACTCAACATTCAACACTCAAAACTTCCTACAACCCTTCGTGCCTCCGTGGTGAATCTTCCCGTCCGTCGTTCGTCGTTGGTCCGTCATCGCCGCCGCTACTTATTTCGGTTGCGCCCGTACTGCTCGTGGCTCGACACCCAGTCCGAGGACGAAATTGCCGACGCGAGCGAGATCTCGCCGGCCAGCGCCACGCCCGCCACAATCTCGGCCAGGCGGTTGACCTTGCCGCGCCCAACGCAGCCCAGCAGGGCAAGACACTCGCGCTGCGTCGGCAGGCCAGTGCCGCCGCCAAAAGTCGCCACAATCAGCGAGGGGATGGTCAGCGAAAGGTACAGGTCGCCTTCGGGCGTCACCTCGGTGTAGAGCACGCCAGCCGACGATTCCGACACATTTGCGACATCCTGGCCGGTGGCAATAAACATCGCCGTGATCGCGTTGGCCGAATGGAGGCCATTGTTGTTCGCGCCCGAAAGGAACGAGCCAATATTTGCCACGCCCCAGTGGTAGGCCAGGTTTTGCGGCTCGACGCGCATGTTTTCAACCAGCACATTGCGCTTGATGATCGCCTCGGCGGTCACGCGCTTGCCGCGCGTGCGCATGATATTCACCTGCGAGGCTTTTTTGTCGGTCGCGAAGTTCGATTCCAAGTAGAAGTGCTTGATTGTGCCTTCGTAGTGATCGATGATCCAGCTGCACGCCGCAAACGTTGCGCGCCCAACCATGTTCTGCCCGGCGGCGTCGCCAGTGCTGTAGTTGAAGCGCAGGTAGACGAACTTATTCGCCAGGTAGGGGTCGACGTTCTGCAGCTTGGCGACGCTGGATGTGCCCTCGGCTTCTTCGCGGATCGTGTCCATATGCGCTTCGACCCAGCGCAGGAAATCGCGCCCAGCGCGCGCATCCTCAAACACAAACACTGGCGCGCGCTGCATCGCGTCGGCCACCACGGTCACCTTCACGCCGCCGCTCAGGTTCACCACCTTGATGCCGCGATTGTAGGAGGCCACCAGCGTGCCCTCGGTGGTGGCGAGCGGGATGAGGAAATCGCCCTGCGCGTGTTCGCCGTGGATGGTGAGCGGGCCGGCGAAGCCAAGCGGCACCTGCGCCACGCCGGTGAAATGCTCGATATTCCCCTGTGTTAGGTGCGGGTCGAATGAGTATTTGGTGATGTGCTCGAACTGCGTGCCGGTGAACTCGCCCACAAAGCGCTGGCGCGCCTGAATCGCCGTGTCGCCATAGTCGTCATTCGAATCGCGGGGAATGCGCACCATGTGGCCGGTATCTTCCGAAATCGCGTCTTCGACTTCGAATTTCAGCGCGCCAAACGGCTTGCTCTTGAAGGCAATGCCGATCTTGTGTTTGCCCAGCTCGAGCGCAGGGATGCCAACGCGCACGTTGAGCGTTTTGCGCAGCGGGAAGGGGATGGGCTTGCCGGCGCTGATCTGCGCGGGCGTCAGCAGCGTGCCATCGCCCAGGTCGAGATGAATGCTATTGCTTGGAACGGCCTTGCCGTCGATCGTAATGCCTTGCAGCTCAGTCAGCTCGGCGTCGCTCAGGCGATTTTTGATCGTGAACTGCACGCCCTGGTCGATATTCTTCAGGCTGCTGAAGGTGTAAAGCTGTTTCAACACCATGCTTGGAATAAACGACATACGCAATCCTCCTCGATACAATCGGCCGCTTTGCTGGTGTGGCCGTATTATCGCGGATGCTGGCGCGCTGTCAACACGCGCATATGCGAGTCAACCCGCCGTCAACGTTGAGTCAATGCGGCCCGCTATTGTGTGGGCAGTTCTGCAAACAAAAGGAGAACAGAGATGAAAAGCAAACTGGTTCGGGCGATTGCGGCGGCGCTGATTGCGGGTGGTGTGCTGGTGGCGGGCATGGCGCCCTACGGCCCTCCCGGCGTGCGCAACAGCGTGGTAACACTCAGCGGCAAGTAGTTTCGCAGGATGCTCGCGTTCTTTTTTGGAACTTGTTTTCTGCTGTGCGCGGCGCTGGCCTGGTGGCGGGCGCCGCGTTTGCCGCGCCAAAGCTGGCTGCTGGCACTGGCCGTCGTGCCGCAGCTGCTGATGTTCGCCGACGTTCGGGACTTCGGCCTGCTTCTGCTTGCGGCGCTGGCGCTGGCGGCCTGGTGCTGCTGCAATCGCGCGATTGCGGGCCTGCCAGCAGTGGCGCTCGGCATTGCCATGAACATGCTGCCAATGGCTTTTCATGGCGGCGCAATGCCGATTCATGCTGCCACGCTGGCGCGGCTGGGCGTGTATGCGCCGGCCGGCGCGGCGCTGGCTGGCTCGAAAGACGTGGCGGTGCTGGCTTCGCCACTGGGCTGGCTGGCCGATTGGATTGTTGTGCCGATCGGGACGAGCGCGCTGGTGCTCAGCCCCGGGGATTGCGTGCTGCTTTGTGGAGTTTTTGTGTGGATTCTAGTTGATAATTCGCCGGAAAGGGTGTACTCTATGCGTAACACACGTCCGCTTGAACCAGAAGTGTGCGCGCAGCTTATTCCTGGCCAAAGCGCAAGGCCGGTGCTCACGCGGCTGGCGCTGCTGGCAGCCGCGAATCCCGCCGTCGCCGAAAGTTTGCTGCGCAACTCGCTCGATATAGGGGCAGTGCACCCTCACTACGCATTTGTTCTCGACGCTCGCGACCAGGCCACTCTCGAGGCGGTTCGGTCCCAATCCAGCACCGTGGGCGAGTTCTTATCGGGGCTTGCTGATGCCGTTGATGGTGCTGCCTGACCGGTAACTGCGCGAATGCACGACGCAACGCGCCGCGTGAAATGGACGCCCAGCTATGACACCCAGCCCATCCGACGCTTTCCCTGCACCAGCCGAGCTGGCTGGCACGATGCAGGCGCTTGCCGCCGCCGACGAGAGCCGGGATTTTTTTAGCATCCTGTGCCGCGCACTGCCCGACTGGTTTCCCCGCACCCGCGCCGACCTGCTTGTGAGCGACTGGGACAATGGCATGTGCATGCCGCTGGTGAGCGACGATGCTGCCCAGCCGGCGCTGGCCGATGCGGGCCGTAATTCCGATGCCTTTGCGATCTGGCTGGCCGACCATGGCTATGGCGCAGTGGCGATGCAGCCACTCAACGCCGCGGGCCGCCACCTGGGCTGGCTGGTGCTTGCGCGCCGCAGCGAACCGTTGGGCGAAGACGCGCTGGCGCTGGCTGCGCAGCTGGCCGCGCTGATTGGTTTGCGCCTGCTGCACGAGTTCTGGGCCGATGCGGTGGCGCAGCGCGACCACACGATCAACAAGCTCGACCAGCGCATGCATCAGCACGAAGAGCTGCGGCTGCGCGCAACGCTGGCGGTTGGCACAGCCCACGATATCGGCAACCTGCTGGCTGCCGTGGTTGGTCACGCCCAGCTGCTCCAGCGCGAATCGCCGCACCGCATGCGCAGCGACCTGCAAACGATCGTGCGGGCCGCGCGCGACGGCAATGTGCTGCTGCGGCGGCTGATCGCCCTCAAGGCCAGCGACGCCGTCTCGTCGGTTGTGCATACCGTTGATCTGCCCACGCTGGTGAACGATGCGCTGGAGCTGACGCGCCCATTCTGGGATGCCCGCGCCGACATCGAGATCTATACCGAAATCGCGCCGCTGCCGCCCGTGCGCGCCCATATCACCGACATTCGCGAAGTGCTGATCAACCTGATCATCAACGCGGTGGCGGCGATGCCAAGTGGTGGCCGCCTCTTGCTGCGCGGCTGGAACGACCAGGGTTGCGGCGTGATCGAGGTTTCCGACACAGGCACAGGGATCGCCGCCGAGCATCAGGCCCTGATCTTTCAGCCCCTGGCGAGCCTGAGCGAGGGCGGTTTGGGCCTGGGCCTGAGCGTCAGCCGCGCGCTGGCCGAAACCTACGATGGCTCGCTGACGGTGCGCAGCGCGCCGGGGCAAGGCGCAACCTTCACCCTGACGCTGCCGCTGGCCGAGCTGAAGGAAATGGCGATTGGCGGGCCACTCCCCTCGGTCTCGCCGCAGGCGCTGCGCTGATATTCCGCCCGCAACCGAACGCAATGCCCGGCTGGCTTGGCTGGCCGGGCATTTATGCGCCTGTTTCTGTGCTATTATGTGCCGTCTGCACGATTGCTGTGCACCATCCAATCACACGGAGGCCCCATGCCAAAAATAGGACGCAACGATCCCTGCCCGTGTGGGAGCGGAAAAAAGTATAAGCACTGCCACCTGCCGCTGGAAGAAGCCAAGCAGGCCGAAGAGCTGCGCATGCGCCGCGCGGTGGATACGCTGCTGCCGAAAATTATCACCGCGGCGCAGGAAGAAACCGACGCGATTGTGCCGGCCTACGAGCGCTTCTGGAACGGCAAATACACCCTGGCGCAGATGAGCGAGCTGGATGATCTCGAAGGCCGTGGCGCCGAGCGATTCCTGACCTGGTTCGCGTTTGACTACCCTCTATCCGAAGGTGGCGCAACCATGGTCGAGCGGCTGGCCGCCGAGGGTGGCCCCGACCTGACGCCCGAAGAGCAGCAACTGCTGAGCAGTTGGGCGCCGGTGCGGCTGCGGCCCTATGTGGTCACCAGTGTGCAAAAAGCCCAGGGCATGGCGGTTGCCGATCTTGTGGACGGCAGCGCATTCGCAGTAACTGACCATGCCGCGTCGCGGCGCGTGCTGGTGGATGAAGTGCTGGTGGCGCATTTGCTGCCCGCCGGCGAAAGCTACTTCATTGGCGGGGCGGCAGCGCACCTGACCGAAGACACGCGCGAGAAGCTGCGCGAGTTTGCTGGCCTGTACCTCGAAGCGTTGCAGCGCGAACACCCCAACGCCACCTGGGCCGATCTGCTGCGCGAGCGCTCGGAGGTGCTGAACCACTTTGTGATGCAGCTGCCCGTCGAGGAGCCCAACCCCACGCTGCTCGAAAACATCATCGCGCAGACGCGCGCCTCGCTGATGCTGGCGGGCGAGTCGTTGGGCATTGGCAAGGGCGAAAAAGACAGCCCAGCAGACGAATAGCACCAAATGCAAAACAAGGCCCGCGCTCCACGAGCGCGGGCCTTGTTTTGCATTGCAATCACCAATCCCTATGCCCTATCCCCCAACCCCTGCGCTGCCAGCGCGTTAGCCGTGCACCTCAAGCGCGTTCAGCAAATACTCGCCCTCGAACACAAGCTGGTCGGCGCGATTGTCGTCGGCAACCAGCGTCAGGTTGCGCACCGAGATCGGACTTTCGCGGGCAAACACAAAATCGTGGTGCCAGACGTGGCGCGGATCGTCGAAGGCGCTGACGCCAACCGTTCCGCCAATATGGTCGCTGCGCCCGAGCGCAATATGCGGCCCGGCCTTTTCGTCTTCGAGCACATTGCCCCACACGCGCGCGTGCGTGTTGCAGCCCAGCCCCAGCTCGGCCACATTGCGCCGCGCCCCGTCGAGCGACAGGAAGTGATGCAGGTCGGCGGCGGCGTCGCTGCGCCCCAGCACCTCGACCACACGGTTCTGCGCGATTTCAACCCGCACAATTTCGTTGCGCCAGATCATCGGCAGCACGCCGCGCGACTGGCTGGGCAGGTTGGGGTGCTCGCCTTCATAGCAGGCAATATACGCCTCGCCGCTGGGCAGGTTGACCAGGCGCGGCGCGGCTTTGCCCGGCCGGAGCTGGCCGTCGTCGACGTGTGGCGTGCGGAAGCGC
Source organism: Kouleothrix sp. 19917 (assembly GCF_057073505.1). NCBI lineage: Bacteria > Bacillati > Chloroflexota > Chloroflexia > Chloroflexales > Roseiflexaceae > Kouleothrix > Kouleothrix sp. 19917. Next base: position 3,422,637 of record NZ_CP097099.1, on the reverse strand, counting down.
AGATCGAGCTGCAGCCGGTCGCCATTTGAGAACGTAATGCGTGCCAGCGCCGCGCCCTTCAGCCGCTGCTGCAGGGCCGCGCACGAGCGCGCGATCTCGGCGTAGTCGGCGGCGAGCGCGGTGACCTCCATGGCCGGCGCGACCATGGGCATCGAGGCGGCGCGCAAATTTGGCCGGCGCGTGGTCCATTCAATCAGCGGGGCAGAAGCCGAGAATTGCGTGAGCGCCAGCACCAGCGTGGCCTGTTCGGCCAGTGCGCCAAGCGGGGTGGCCGCGCCTTCGAGCAGGCCTTCGGGCGGCAGGCTGGCATTGTGCGCGCCTGTGGCGGGGTAGGAAACCAGCGGCAGCACACGAAAGCCGCGCTGCTGCCCAAAATTTGCGAGGGCCGAATGCCAGCGCGAGGCCATTGCGCGGCGTTCGGCCCAGTCGGGAGTATCGTTTACGTGACCGTGCGGCATATCAACCAGCACTAATGCGGTTTCACCAGGCTGCGGATCAAACACATCAGCGAAAAGTTTCGGTAAATCGATCATTGCGCATCCTCACAACCTTCTCGTATCGGACGAATGCCAAAACACCGGAGAACCCGGTAAAAACAAGCGACACCAGAGCACACGGCCCTGGTGTTTCGGCGTGGATAACCCTCGGCGATACGAGGTAGTATAGTGCTAGTTGCATGATGCGTCAATGGAGAGATTTGCAATCTAAGCGGGCGATATATTACATTTTGTTCAATCTTTGCAAGATGCCGCACGGTGCAGCGTTCGCATCTATGTGGCACAATTGTGTGGCTGAAAGAAGGACATGGCGTGAGTGAAACACTGCTGATCTATGGCGCAAATGGGTACACCGGCACGCTGATTGCGCGGCTGGCGGCCGAGCAGGGTTTGCGCCCGGTGCTGGCTGGCCGCAATGCGCCCGCGCTGGCGCAGCTGGCGGCGCAGCTTGGCTGCCCGTTTCGCGTGGCGCCGCTTGGCGATGCGGCCGCGCTCGACGAAGCTGTGCGCGATGTGGCGGTGGTGCTGCACTGCGCCGGCCCATTTGCCGAAACCGCCCGCCCCATGGCCGAGGCCTGCCTGCGCGCACGGGCGCACTACCTCGACATCACGGGCGAGGTGGCGGTGTTCGAGGCGCTGGCCGGGCGCGATGTCCAGGCGCGCGCCGCCGGGATTATGATGATGCCGGGCGTGGGCTTTGATGTTGTGCCGTCGGACTGCCTGGCGCGCTACCTTGCCGAGCAACTGCCCGGCGCGCAGCACCTGACGCTGGCGTTTCAGGCGTCGGGCGGGGTTTCGTGGGGCACCGCCAGCACCGCCATCGAAAGCCTGCCGCAGCCAGTCATGGCGCGCGAAAAAGGCCGGCTGGTGAACCTGCCCGCGCCGCGCGCCCGCAGCTTCGATTTTGGCAACGGGCCGGTGGCTGCCACCTCAATCGCCTGGGGCGACCTTGCGACGGCGTTTCGCAGCACTGGCATCCCGAATATCGAGGTCTATGCGGCGCTTGGCCCGGCGGCAGAGCGGCTGATGGCACTCACTGCACCGCTGCGCCCACTGTTCGCCAGCCGCGCCGCCCGCAGCCTGCTGCGCCGCGCCGTGCGGCTGGCCCCGCGCGGCCCAAGCGATGCGGCGCGCGCGGGCGGGGAGTGCCTGCTGTGGGGCGAAGTGACGGACGCGGCTGGCACACGCCGCGCTGCCCGCCTGCGCACGCCCGAAGCCTATACGCTCACTGCCCACACGGCGCTGGCAATCGCCCGGCGCGCGCTTGCCGGCGATGCGCCGCCCGGCTTCCAAACGCCGGCCTGCGCATACGGCGCCGATTTCATCCTTCAGTTCCCGGGCGTGCTGCGCAGCGACATGGCCTTCTAGTACAGCATTCAGGAAGGTCGTTGCTGGTTGTGGTTGGCAGTCGGCAGTCGGCAGTCGCCATCATTACTGCCGACTGCCTAACATCGTGCTGCTGCCGATGCGCACACACGACGCCATGTCGTACCACGCTGCGCCCGACCCGCGCAATGTCGAAAGCGTTGCCTGAAACGGGCCTCAATTTCATATCTTTGTCATCTTAAATGAGGAGCATGTAACCAGCTAGTAATCAGAAGCGATTGCCGCGCTATGCCTTCAGGATTACACTTACGTCACAACGTCGCAGCACACAATTTGGTCGATCGCCGGGCACCATTGGCACACATCGGAGCGGAGTTGGTATGGTTGTCCCACAACGTCGAATCTTCACGCCACGCCTGAGCTTCAAGCTCACGCTGCCCTATGTGGCGCTGGCGATGGTGCTTGCCCTTGCGACGATTTATATTGTGGCGCAGGGGCAGGCGAATAAAGTGACGGCCGATTTCAGCCGCCAGATCGCCGATGCGCGCGTGCGTGTCAGCGATAGCGCGGTGCAGACTGAACGTGAACAAATTGACAACGCCCGCACTCTGGCGCGCCTGAGCGGCCTGGCTCAGTCGCTGCGCGTGGGCAACGCCGCGACGCTGGAATCGCTGCTGGAGCCGTTTGCCATCAGCCAGCGCATTGAGCGGATCGTGCTGCTGCGCTCGGATGGCAAGCCGGCGATTGGTGTGCTCAGCCAGGGTTCGGGCGTGCAGGAATTCGATGTCGACCCGGCGATTGCCGACCAGCCGGGCGTGGCGGCAGTGCTGCACAAGCAGTTCGATGCCCGCGGCGATAAATTCGTGGCGCTGGTGGGCGAACCGCACGCAATGGTGCTGTATACCGTTGCGCCTGTGTACGACGGCAATACCCAGGTGGGCGCGCTGATGGTGGGCGTCAGCATGGCCACCCTGATGGAGCGCTGGCGCAGCGCGACGCTGGCCGATGTGACGCTGTATGGCAACGACGGCCAGCCGCTCGCTACGTCGCTGGGCGCGCAGGAACCGCGAACACTGGAAGAGGCAGCGCGCAACGGCCGCCCGCAGTATCGCACACTCGCGCTGGGCAGCCGCGACTATGGCGAAGTGGTTGCGCCACTTATGCTGCGCGGCGCGACGCAACCCTACTTTATTGGCGTGGCGATCTCCACCGCCGGCCAGAGCGACCAGTTCGAGCAGTCGCAGACGAGCCTGCTGCCGATCTTCGGCCTGGGCCTGCTGGCCACCTTCCTGCTCGGCATTCTGCTTTCGCAGCGCATCACCCGCCCAATCACCGCGCTGGCGCGCGCCGCCGAAGGCGTGGCGGCGGGCAACCTCGACCACGACCTGCCGGTGACGACGCGCGACGAAATTGGCGCGCTGACCTATTCCTTCAACACCATGATCGATGGCCTGCGCGAGCGCGAGCGCATGCACGACGTGTTTGGCCGCTTTGTGAGCCCCACCGTGGCGCGGCTGGTGCTGAGCCACCCGCTCGACTTGCGTGGCGAAACAAAAGAGCTGACAATTCTGTTCACCGACCTGCGCGATTTCACTGTGATGTCCGAGAAGGAAGACCCGGCGGTGGTCATTCAGGGCTTGAACGAATACTTCCGGATCGTTGTCGATGCTGCCGAGCGCCATGGTGGAATTGTCAATAAATTCGGTGGAGACTCGACACTGGTGCTGTTTGGCCTGACAGAAAGCGAAGCCTCGCAATCGAGCGCCGAGGCGGCGGTGCGCGCTGCCATGGAAATGCGCGACGGGCTGCGCACGCTCAACGAGCGCCGCGCCGCCGAGCAGCTGCCGCTGCTGCTGGCCGGCATTGGCGTAAACACTGGGCCGGTGATGGCCGGCCTGATTGGCACGCCCCAGCGTATGGAATACACCGTGATCGGCGACGCCGTGAACCTGAGCGCGCGCATCCAGACGCTGAATCGCAAACTTGGCACCGATATTCTGATCAGCCAGGCTACCTACAGCGCGCTTGGCGGCGGCGACTGGCTGAATGTGACAAGCCAGGGTTTCCGCCGATTAAAAGGCAAAAGCGTGCGCGTGAAAGTGTTCTCGATCGACGACGAAGCGGCGATTGCCGTGGCCCCAGTGCCGGCGCTGCCCGAACTGCCAGAAGGCAAAATTGTGTCGATCGATCGCGCCCGCACGGTTGGGGAGGTCGCAGATGCGGCCTGAGGCGAACTGGTTCAACCCAATCGTGTGGCTGATGATGCTGGCGGTGGCGCTGGTGTGCGGCCTGATTGTGATTGGGCAGGCCTTTGAAACCCACGTCTTCCTGATCGACGACTATGCCCTGCGGGTGAGCGCCGACTACAGCGCCGACCCATTGGTAGTGCGCGTGGCACAGATCGCGCCGGTGAGCAGCGATGTGATCAGCGATACAGTGCGCGACCTGGTGGCCGAGCAGGCGCAGGCACCCCTGCTGGGCATGCTGCTGACTGACCCCACCGAAACGCCCTCGCCGGCAGCAAATACGCCAACGCTTTCGCTGGCGCGGCGCCCAACCGCCACGCCAACAATTGGCGCGGTGCTGCCGGGCACGACCAGCAGCCCGGTGCCGAGCGCAACCAGTATCCCGCCAGTATTAGCGGTCGAACCTGGCCGCCCAACATCGTCAAGCTCGCGCCCGCCGCGCACGTCGGTGCCAGGCTACAGCACATCGGTGCCGGTGTACAATACGCCGCTGCCGACAAGCACGCGCCTGCCGCAGCCCACCGCTACAGCCCGGCCAATCAGCACGGCGCGCCCAACCACCCTGCCCACCGCGCCGCCAACGGCCCTGCCCACCGCGCCGCCAACGGCCCTGCCCACCAGCACGCCGACAGACATCCCGACTGCGACGCCGACGGACATCCCGACTGCGACGCCGACAGACATCCCGACTGCGACGCCGACGGACATCCCAACTGCGACGCCGACGGACATCCCGACCGCGACGCCGACCGACATTCCCAGCGCGGTGCCAACCGACCTGCCGACCGCCGCGCCCGACCCGCCCAGTCAGATCACGCCGCCGCCCGACAGCGGGCAGAATAGCACTGCGCCAACCCCCACGACCAGCAGCGGCGCTTCCGACCCGATTGTGCCCGAGCCGTAAAGAAATTGTGCAGGATTGAACCACCGAGCACACTGAGTACTCTGTCAACTAAGTTTCCTTGTACTCAGCTTCCAGGAAGCTAAAGCCAGTTTTGCTTCAATCTGGTGGCCAGATGAGCTTCCTGGAAGCTTGCCCGTTGTATGAAATAACTTATTTTCCAAAGTACTGAGTACTCTGTCAACTAAGTTTCCTTGTATTTCTGATTTAGGGAATTGATACGAGTATAGTGCCGATTGAATTTGGCACGTGCCGCTTGGATGCCGAACTGCCAGTGGATCTTGATACCCTTGGTACTGCGTTCGTCAAGTAAGGCGAGCACTTCGCTGCGCAGGACTTCAATTGTCGCGATCCGTCGAGCCAGGCATTGGCGCGAGATTGCTGAAAACTCGCACTCGATCATGTTTAACCAACTGGCCCCTTTGGGTGTATAGGTGAACTCGAAGCGCTCAGTGAGCGCAAACGCTTCCTCGGCACTCAAGTGTTCATAGAACGACGAGGCATTGTGGGTGTTGAGATTGTCGAGAACCAATCGGATGCGCTTGGCTTGCGGATAGGCAGCCGCGATCTGCTGACAAAACTGCATGAACTCGCGCTTGGTGCGCCGCTCAGAGACCTGCCCAAGCCGTCGTCCCGTCAGCGGCTCGATCGCCGCAAGCAGCGCACACGAGCCAAGCTTTTCGTATTCATAGTGTTGTTTCTCAATCTCGCCTTTGCGCATCGGTCGCGGCAGCAAGATCTCGCCAATCAAAAAGCACGGTCGTTCATCAAAGCACACCACGGGATAGGCGGGATCATAGGGCAGCGCATACAGCGCCAGGATCTGTTCGAGATGCGCCAAAAAGGCAGCGTCAATACGACCAATGCACCAGGTGTCTTTAAGATGCGGTTTTAGTTCGTTTTTTTTAGGACATCAGCAACAAAGGTATGCGAAATCTGCTCGCACAGCCCGGCTTCAACCACCTTTTCGGCGAGCAGACGCAACGACCAGCGAGCATGACCCGCTGGCGCATCGCTACAGGCGAGCGCGGTGATTTTGGCACGCTGCGCGCCATCGATCAAGGTCGGACGACCAGAGCGAGGCGCGTCGTCAAGGCAGCGTAAGCCAGAGGTTTTGTAGCCGTCACGCCAGGCAGCCACTGCGTTGTAGGTCACACCGAGCGTGGACGCGGCATCTTGAAGCGTTTTACCACGATCAAGTTCAAGCAAGGCAGTGGCACGTTTGAACGTGCGAGCGCTCAAGCTGCCTTTCGACAATAGCGTTTCGAGTGTTGAGCGGTCGTCATCAGTGAGTGTCAGGTGCTGTTTTTTCATACGGTCAGTCTACCAAGACTGCCGGAAGAATGCAAGGAAATTTAGTTTACGAAGTACTGAGTACTTTGGAAAACAAATTTCCCTGTACTCAGCTTCCAGGAAGCTCAAGCCAGTTTTGCTTCAACCTGATACCCAGATGAGCTTCCTGGAAGCTTGCCCGTTGTATGAAATAACTTATTTCCAGAGCACTGAGTGAATCAATAAGGCTACGCACGACGCACTATGTTTTGGCATCAGAGTGCGTCGTGCGTCGTGCGTATAGCTCCGACGAAAGACGAAGCGCACCTTGCTCTTTCGTCCTCCGTCCTTCGTCTTTCGTCAGGACAGTTGGTCTTTCGTCCTCCGTCCTTCGTCGCTGCACGCTGCACGATCCTCTAGGCAGCTTCTTCCTTCTCAGCGGGCGCGCTGTCGCGCAGGCGGCACAGCAGCGCATGAAGCTCATTTTCCTCACTGCTGCTCAATACCTCCCAGGGCCGGTAGAAATACAGATCGGTCAGGCGCTCGGCGCTGCTGTGCGCGGCCCGGCCGGTTTCCGTGGGCTGGTAGCTGTCTCCGGTGTGCTCCAGCCAGCCGCGCTCAGCCAGTTGGTTTAGCGCCGCGCCATATTCGGCCCGCGAGTAGCCGCGATGCTGGAGCTGTTCGAACACTTGCGCAGCCGTGTGCGCCGCGCCGCCGCACAGCAGCGCAAAGGCCTCCCAGGCATAGCCCGCCAGCCCGAAATGCTGCCACGCCGCCATGTGCGCGTCGTCGCGAAAGGCGTTGATGTCGTCGAAGAACTGGAGCAGGTGCATCAGCGGCGGGGAGTCGGGGGCGGGTGCGCGACGGCGCGAGTGGGCCAGGCACCATGTGCCAGGCGGGCTGGGGCTGCTCAGGCTGGCGTCGATCAGCTTTTCCAGCAGGGCGCGCAGGCGGGCAAGCTCGGCGGGCGGCAGCAGCGCAGTTTCGGCCAGGGCGGCGGCGCGGGATGCCCGGCGCGTGGCCAGCAGATCGCGCCCGGCTTCGGCCAGCGCATAATGCCCGGCGGCGTTGCGTTCGAGCCAGCCCTCGCCAGCCATCAGCTCCAGCAGCGCCGCCACGATCCGCTCGGAAGCGTAGATATCGCGCACTCGCAGCAGTTCCGCCGTCAGCGGCTCGGGGGCAAACTCGCTGGCCTGCACCAGAAACCAGCCTGGGCTTTCGGCCAGACCGGCGCGCAATTGCAGCAGCACCGGCGCGGGCTTGGGTGGCGCTGCCGCCAGCGCGGTGTAGATCGCGCCAGCGGCATCCATAAACAGGTCGTACAGCGCAGCGTTCTTCTCCATCGCGATGCTCCTTCCATTCAACGAAACAGCACCGCCAGCGCGGTTGTGTTTGTTGGTATGACGAACGCGCGACGAGAATATTACGCCCCTGTTGACGAACGACGAATGGTAATTCACCACGGAGACACAGAGGCACGGAGGATTTGGAAGTTGCAGGTTGCAGGTTGCAGGTTGCAGGTTGCAGGTTGCAGGTTGCAGGTTGCAGGTTTGAGAGCCACCATTTATAGCGTCCTGAGTGCGCGAAGCGCGTATCGAAGGGCGCAGCGGAAGGCCAGTTTTACCGCAATGGGCGTAGAGGGTTTGCAGGTTACTGCCCGCAGGGGTCTAGGGTTTGGGGTTTTGGGATTGGGGCGCTCACCCTTTCACCCCTTCACCCGCTCAATCGTTGCCTACTGCCTACTGCCGACCGTTTGGTTCCGTGGTTCTGCGAACTGCGCTACGGCGCGGCAATATCCTCGCCCTCGGCGGGCGAACCAGCGCGACGCCGGGTGAACAGGCGCACGACTGGCAGGGCCAGCGCCGCCACCACTGCCACAATCAGCAGGCTGCGCAGCACCTCGAAAACGCCGCCCAGGAAGCTGCCGCCGCGATCACCGCCGCGCCCTTCAAAGCCACCGGGCCGGCGTGGCGCCCCAGCAGGCGCGCCGTTCGCGCCACCAGCCTGCTGCTCAAAGCCGGGTGGCTGGCGGTCGAAGCCGGAGGCGCGATTGCCCGCCAGCGCGTAGGCCGCGCCGCACACCAGCGCGGCGGCGACCAGAATAATGATTGTGCGACCGATCTGTTTCATGTTACGCTTCTTTGTTTGAGCGGGTGGAAAAGCGTGCGGGTGCGGCCGTGCTGCCTAACAGCGCCGGATGGTAGTAGGTGGCAGCAATCGCCAGTAGTGCCACCAGCGCCAGAATGCCCGGCGCAAGCAGCGGCGCGGCCCCGGTGAGCGTTTTCAGCAGCACCGTGCTGGCGGCGGCGGTTGGCTGCACTTCGCGCACAACCTCCAGATTGCTTTCGATATGTTCGTAGACCCCGATCAGGCTGCCCAGCACCAGCAGCGCCATCACGCCGCGCAGCGCCTGCAAGGCGCCACGGCTGGGCCGCCGCCACGCCAGAAACACCACCACAATGCCGGCTGCACACAGCACAAATGGCACGATCTGCATCGGCTCGTCGAAGTGTTTGGCCAGCAGCAGCTCGACAATTGTGCCCGCGCACATAAACGCGGCCAGGCCAAACAGGAAATTCCTGAGCCGCTGTACAATCGTTGCGTCGTTCATACGCGTTCCTTTCGCCTGCGAAATTGGGGCAGGCAGCGCATGCGCCGCCTGCCCATGCGAGATTACTGCGCCAGGAAGCTCTGCGCCAGCGCGGCGTCGACGCTGGGGGCCACTTCCTGCAGCTTGGCGAGGAAAGCCGCATTGTCGGCGTAGGGCCGCGCGGCAACGAGCGCGTCGGCGGCAGCGGCGTCCACGCCCGGGATCTGCTGGAGCGTCGCGGCATCGGCATCGTTCACGCTCACCGGCACATACACATACTTCTCGTACTCAGTCACAACGTCGGTGCTGACATACTTGCCGATTTCTTTGCGGAACTGCAAAATCGTGGTGTAGGGCCGATATTCCATAAACTCGCGCACCATGCGGCTGCCAAAGCCCGGGATCGTCGCCAGCAGCTGCTCCTCGGTGACGCTGTTCAGGTCGAGCTTGCTATTCGTTGCGGCTGGCGCGGCAGCGGCGGTCGGCTCGGCAGCCGTGGCGGCAGTTGGCGCGGCAGCGGCGGTTGGCTCGGCAGCCGTGGCGGCAGTTGGCTCGGCTGCCATAGCAGCAGTTGGCTCGGCTGCCATAGCAGCAGTTGGCTCGGCGACGGTCGCGGCAGTTGGCTCGGCGGCGGCAGTTGCGGCTGGGGCGCTGGTGGCAGCAGCCGGCGCGCTGGTGGGCGTGCTGGTGGCTGCGCCGCCGCACGCGGCCAGCGCAATCGCGGCGAGTGCGCCCGCACTCAGCAGGCCGGCGCGCTGTATCACTGATTTCATTCGGAAGCCCTTTCCATTCAAGCATCGATAGTGGCCCGTCCATCGGGCCGGGAGAAGCCTCGCACATATCGTACCAGCAGCTTGTTCGGAAATTGTTAAGGGATGGTGTGAAAATGATAAGCGCGCCACCGCCAGCCTGGGGCTGCGCCTGTCGCTGCGGCATTGCGAGCGCAGGGCGCCCAACGCCGGCATTTTCGGGCGCAAAAAAGCGCGAACGCCCGCAGGTACGAGCATTCGCGCTTGTTTCAGGAGTCAGCCGTCAGCATTCAGGAGTCAGCAGCATTAGAGATTATCCCGATTTATGATATGATATCTCTCCAAACAGAAGGAGCAATGTCATGCCATTACGATATGAAATAGAACGCGACAAGGCGTATCGGATCCTTGATTTGACCAGCTTGACGGTTGAAGAGTTTGATATCCTCGCCGTCCCCTTTGAAACTGCCTTTCTTGCGCGAATGCGTGACTGGACGCTCGAGGGCAAGCCCCGCACTGGTCGGCGCTATAGCCAGTATGCAACCTGCCCCTTGCCCTCCAAAGAAGATCGCCTGCTCTTCATCCTGACCTATTTCAAGCAAGCCGCGACCCAGACCTTTCACGGCGCTGCCTTTGGCATGGGCCAGCCGAAAGCCAACCAGTGGATCCAGGCGCTGCTGCCTGCGCTCCATGCTGCACTGGCGAGCCTGGGCGACTTGCCCTCACGCAACCTTGCCGACTTGAAAGAACGCCTCACTGCGCTCTCGTCTGAAGCATTCGCGACCCCTTTTTTTCACGATGGCACCGAACGACCAATCCACCGTCCCAGTGACCCAGCCGACCAGAGCAGTTTCTACAGCGGCAAGAGCAAGCGCCATACAGTCAAGAATGTACTGCTGATCCGCGCGTTGATGATCCTGTTTCTGAGTGATACCTTCGAAGGGAGTGTTCACGACAAGGCGATTGCTGATCTGACGCCCTACCCGTTGGCAGAGGGCAGCGAACTGGTCGATGATCTGGGCTTTCTCGGCTACGAACTGGCGGGTGTGGAGCACACACGTCCATTCAAGAAGCCGAAGGGTGGCGAACTGACCGCCGAACAGAAAGCGCACAACCGCCTGGTTGCACAGCGTCGAATTGTGGCAGAACACGTGATCAGGAGTGTGAAACGCTGTCGAATAGTCAAAGACACGATACGTCTGTGGAAAGACGGGCTCAAAGATATGGTGATGGAAGTGAGTTGCGGTTTACACAATTTCCGTGTTCGAACCAACCCTTGGCCATCTATTCATTCTTAAATCGGGATAATGTCTATTGATTAGCGTTGATCGACGACAAGAGCTTGGTCATTCGTCGCTAACCCATCCTCCCATCCTCCCATCTCCCATCCCCCGCCTAGCGATGCAGCTTGCGGTAGGTGATGCGGTGCGGCGTGTCGGCATCCTTGCCCAGCCGCTTGCGCCGATCGTCCTCGTAGTCGGAGAAGTTGCCAATGTGCCAGCGCACGTCGCTCTCGCCCTCGAAGGCCAGAATGTGCGTCGCCACCCGGTCGAGAAACCAGCGGTCGTGCGACACCACAATTGCGCAGCCCGCGAACTGCTCGATCGCTTCTTCCAGCGCGCGCAGCGTGTTCACGTCCAGGTCGTTGGTCGGCTCGTCGAGCATGATCACGTTCGCGCCCTGCTTGAGCATTTTTGCCAGCAGCACGCGGTTGCGCTCGCCGCCCGAAAGCACGCCCACCTTTTTCTGCTGGTCGGAACCCAGGAAGTTGAAGCTGGCCACATACGCGCGCGATTGCATTTTGCGGCTGCCCAGCGCCAGAATTTCGTTCTTCTCCGAAATCTCTTCCCACACGCTGTGCTCGCTGTCGAGCGAGTCGCGCATCTGCTCGACATACGCGAGCTGCACGGTTTCGCCCACGTTTACTGCGCCCGCGTCGGGCTTGTCGATCCCGGCGATCAGCTTCAGCAGGGTGGATTTGCCCGCGCCGTTCGGGCCAATAATGCCCACAATGCTGCCGGGCGGGATCGACAGGTCGAGGTTGTCGATCAGCAGCTTCTCGCCAAAAGCCTTGCTCACGCCCTTCAGCTCGATCACATTGTCGCCCAGGCGCGGCCCCGGCGGGATGTAGATTTCGAGATCTTCGCGGCGCTGTTCGGTTTCCTGATTCAGCAGGCTTTCGTAGGCGTTCACGCGGGCCTTACCCTTGGCCTGGCGCGCGCGCGGTGCCATGCGGATCCATTCCAGCTCGCGCTGCAAGGTTTTCTGGCGCTTGCTGTCGGTTTTTTCTTCCTGCGCCAGGCGCTGCTGCTTCTGCTCGAGCCACGACGAGTAATTGCCCTTCCAGGGGATGCCGTGGCCGCGATCCAGCTCCAGAATCCACTCGGCCACATTGTCGAGGAAGTAGCGGTCGTGGGTGACGGCGATGACGGTGCCTTTGTACTGCTGCAAATGTTTTTCCAGCCACAGCACCGACTCGGCGTCGAGGTGGTTGGTCGGCTCGTCGAGCAGCAGAATGTCGGGCTCGGTGAGTAGCAGGCGGGTCAGCGCAACGCGGCGGCGTTCGCCACCCGAAAGCACGCCAATCGGTGTATCGCCGGGCGGGCAGCGCAGCGCGTCCATTGCCACTTCCAGCTTGCCGTCGAGGTTCCAGGCGTCCACGCGGTCGAGCTGGTCTTGCAGCTCGGCCTGCTCGGCAATCAGCGCGTCGAAGTCGGCGTCGGGGTCGGAAAATTTCTCGTTGATCGCTTCGTAGCGCGCCAGCAGGTCGACAACCGGCTGCACGGCTTCTTCCACCACCTGGCGCACAGTTTTGCTCGCGTCGAGCTGCGGCTCCTGCTCCAGCAGGCCCACGCTCACGCCCGGCGACATCACCACCTCGCCCAGGTAATCTTTGTCCACCCCGGCCATGATCCGCAGCAGCGTGGATTTACCCGCGCCGTTGAGGCCCAGCACGCCGATCTTCGCGCCGTAGTAGAACGAAAGCGAGATGTCGCGGATGATCTCGCGATTGGGTGGCACGATGCGCTTGACGCGCACCATGGAGAAAATGATTTTTGGCTCTGTCATAGGGTTTTGCTTGTTCCTTTGCGTTATTCTTGCCCGCGCATGATACCAGACTTTTCGCGGCGCGCGGAAGATTGCGGCGGCGCAATCGAGTCGCGCACGTTCCGCAACCGATGCGTAATCTCGGTTTCATCTTGGCGCTAGAGTTCGCGGCGCGGCCTTGCTATCCTGAATGCAGGCGCATTCGGGGCGCACCGCCCGCTCTGCCCGGGGAGCGGCGTCACACAATCGTGTAGCAAAGGAGGCTGGCGATGAACCATCCAGGTACGATGGCTGCTGAGCCAGGCGCGGCGAATATGTCGATCTCGCTGTTTGAGCATCTGCGAACCCATTTCGGCCAGCGTGTCGAGGTGTTTGAAGCGACCAAAGCCACGCTGGTGCATGTGTCGCACACGCTCGAAGATATTATTCTGCGCGAGCAGATGCCGGCCGTGCTGCTGACTGGCTTTCAGGAATCGAGCCACTGGCGGCGCGAAACCGAGCGCTACCGCGCGCTGGCCGATGTGGCCCAGCAGGTGTGCATCTTTTCGGGCGGCACACTTGGCGACGACCAGCACGCCCGCGAAATTCGCGTCAGGCTGGTGGGCGACGACCCGCTGCGCCAGGAGTGGTTTGTGTGCGCGCTCGCGCCGCGCTTTTCCTTTGTGCTGTGCGGGCAAGATCAGCACAGCACCGCGATTGATGAGGCGACCCGCCGCTTCTCCACGTTCTGGACCTTCGAGCCGGCGATTGTGAACGAAGTGCTCGATCTGCTCGCAGGCGTGATTTCGCACTATCGCCCCGACAAGCTCGAAGCGCTGCACACCGCGCGCGCCCAGCTGCCGCCCGTGCAGCCCGAGCTGCGCCTGCTTTCGCAGCTGATGGCGCAGCTCATCCGCTTCGAAGATCGGCTGCAAACGGTGCTGCACGAGCGCGAAACGCGCTACCGCAGCCTGGTCGAGCAGATGCCGGCAATCACCTATACCGGCGCGCTCGATGGCTTCCACACCACCTATGTCAGCCCGCAGATCGAAAAGATGCTGGGCTTCCGGCAGGAAGAATGGCTGCAAGACTCTTCACTGTGGTTCAACCAGCTGCACCCCGAGGATCGCAAGCGCGTGCTGGCGGAAAAAGGCCAGATCGGGGCGCTTGGCGGCGACAACCGCTGCGAGTACCGCATGCTGGCGCGCAATGGCCGGGTTGTCTGGGTGCACGACAGCATGAAGATCGTCCACGACATTCAGGGCCAGCCGGCCTTTGTACAGGGCTTCGCGCTCGACATAACCGAGCGCAAGCGCGCCGAGCAGCGCAGCCTGGCGTTTGCCTCGCTGGGCCGCCAGCTCAGCGCCGCCGCCAGCCCCCGCGATGCTGCGCAGATCCTTGCGCATGTTGCCGACGAGTTGCTGGGCTGGGATGCATTTGCGCTCAGCCTCTACGATGCCACCACCAGGACCACGCGCAACATCCTGTTTTACGACATCATCGGTGGCGTGCGCGCCGAGGTTCCGCTTGCGCCGCTGCGCGAGCCCACCGCAACCGACCATTCCGTTCTGGAAGATGGCCCGCAGCTCATTCTGCGCGATGAAGACGAGTGCCCGGCAGCGGATTTGGTGCCCTTCGGCGATGCTGCGCGCCGGTCGATGTCGCTGATGTTTGTACCCATCCACGATGGCGAGACGCCCGTGGGCATTCTTTCGATCCAGAGCTACGCGCCGCACGCCTACACCAGCGACGATCTGGGCGCGCTGCAGGCCCTGGCCGACCACTGCGGCGGCGCGCTCGACCGCATCCGCACCGAGGAAGCGCTGCGCATCAGCCAGAGTCGGCTTTCAAATATTGTTGAGTCGGCGCACGACGCGATTATTTCGCTCGATGCGCGGCGGAATGTTGTGATCTGGAATGCCGGTGCCGAGCGCATTTTCCGCTGCAGCGCTGCCGAGGCGCTGGGCCAGCCGCTCGACCGTTTCATCCCCGCAGATGCGCGCCATATCCATCAGCGCTTGATCGATGATTTTAGCGCCAGGCAGCCTGGCATGCACAAAATGAGTGGCGTGCGCGCCGTGAATGGCCTGCGCGCCGATGGCGAGCTGTTCCCGCTGGAAGCTTCGCTTTCGCAGGTGGGCAGCGGCGACGACCAGACCCTGACCGTCATTCTGCGCGACATTACCGAGCGCAAGCGCTTCGAGGCCGAATTGGCGGCGGCGCGCGACCAGGCGCTTGAGTCGTCGCGCCTGAAGTCGGAGTTTCTTGCCACCATGAGCCACGAGATCCGCACGCCAATGAATGGCATTCTTGGCATGCTCGAGCTGCTCAGCGACACAACGCTCGATTACGAGCAGCGCGAATTCGTCTCGGTGGTGCAGGATTCGGCGCAGGCGCTGCTGACGATCATCAACGATATTCTCGATTTCTCGAAGATCGAGGCTGGCAAGCTGGTGATCGAGCGCTTCGACTTCAAGCCGCTGCCACTGCTGGAAAGCGCGGCCAGCCTGCTGGCCCAGCGCGCGCAGGAAAAAGGTCTGGCGCTCAGCGTGAGCGCATCATCCGAGCTGCCGCCGTGGCTTTCTGGCGATGCGGGGCGGCTGCGGCAGGTGCTGCTGAACTTGCTGGGCAACGCGGTGAAGTTTACCGAGCGGGGCGAGATCGCGGTGCATGCCGAACTCAAGCGCATCGAGGGTGCCGAGGCGGTGGTGCGCTTCACCGTGCGCGACACGGGCATTGGCTTTTCGGAAGCGACGCGCCAGCGCCTGTTCGAGCCGTTTATGCAGGCGGATGGCTCGATCACGCGCCGCTACGGCGGCACTGGCCTGGGCCTGGCGATTAGCCGCCGCCTGGTGGAGCTGATGGGCGGTGAGATGGGCGCGGAAAGCGCGCCAGGGGTGGGCGCGACCTTCTGGTTCACGGTGCGGATGGGCTGCCCGCCGTTGTGGGCGCGATCGCAGGAAAGTATTCAGCTTGCCGGCCTGCGCGCGCTGGTGGTTGGCGAAGGCGCGGCGGCTCAGGCACAGCTCAAGCGCTACCTGTCTGCCTGGCGCATTGATCTGGCAGTGGCCGAAGACGGCAACAATGCGCTGGCGAGTGTGCGGCAGGCGGCGCAGGCCGGAAATCCCTTCGACCTTGTGTTTATTTCGGCCAGCGCGCCGGGCGTGAATCCCTTTTCGCTGGCGCGCGCAGTGCTGAACGAGCCGCGCTCGGCGCGCACGCAGTGCATTCTGCTGACACGTGGCGGCGATCGCGAGCTCGGCGCGCGGGCGCTGGAGGCGGGCTTTGCGGCCTTTTTACCCTGCCCGGCCAGGCAGTCGCAGCTTTTCGATGTGCTGGCGCAAACGCTCAGCGGGCGCGAGGCAGCCAAAGGAGATGCGCCGGGCAGAGGGGCCGGCAGCGCCGGGGCACTGCGCGACGAGCGGCAGATCCTGCTGGTCGAAGACCACCCGGTGAATCAGCAGCTTGCCAAACTTCAGGTATCGAAGCTGGGCTTCGAGGTGCAGGTCGCGCCGAATGGCCGCGCCGCGCTGGAGGTGCTGGCGGGCGGCGGGCAGTTTGCGCTGATCCTGATGGATTGCCAGATGCCCGAGATGGATGGTTTTGCCACCACGCACGCCATTCGCGAGCGCGAAGGGGCGGCGGGCCTGCGCCGCACGCCGATTGTGGCGATGACGGCGAACGCCATGCAGGGCGACCGCGAGGCGTGCCTAGCCGCGGGGATGGACGATTACCTGAGCAAGCCGGTGCGCCAGAATGAGCTGCGGCAGGTGCTCGAACACTGGCTGGGCGAGCTTCAGCCGGCCGACGGCGCGCTGGCCTCGTAGCTTGCCCAACTATGCACTACGCACTACGCTCTACTTATTCATAGTGCGTAGTGCGTAATTCTATTGGAATTGTGCCTACACACGCTCAATAATTGTCGCAATGCCCATGCCCCCGCCGACGCAGAGGGTCGCCAGCCCGCGCCGCAGCTCGCGCCGCTCCAGCTCGTCGAGCAGAGTGCCGAGCAGCATCGCGCCGGTTGCGCCAAGCGGGTGGCCAAGCGCAATCGCCCCGCCGTTGACATTGATCTTTTCCCAGGGCACACCCGTTTCGCGCTGGAAGTGCAGCACCACGGCGGCAAAAGCCTCGTTCACCTCGAACAGGTCGATATCTTCGAAGCGCAGCCCGGCGCGATCAAGCGCCTTGCGCGCAGCAGGGGCCGGCCCGGTGAGCATAATGGTCGGCTCGGCGCCGGTGAGCGCGGCGGCGACAATGCGTGCGCGCGGGCGCAGGCCCAGCGCCTCGCCCCTGGCGGCCGACCCCACCAGCAGCAGCGCCGCGCCATCGACAATGCCCGACGAGTTGCCAGCGGTGTGGACATGCGCGATCTGCCCGGCCTGCGGGTATTTGCCCAGCGCCACCGCGTCGAAGCCAGCCGCGCCCATGGCCGCGAATGCTGGCCGCAGCCCCGCCAGCCCTTCCATCGTCGTGCCCGGCTTGATGAACTCGTCTTCCGCGAGCAGCGTGCCGCCCTGCGCGTCGCGCACCGGGATGATCGAGCGCGTGAAATAGCCCTCGGCACGGGCGCGCACGGCCTTCTGCTGCGAATCGCAGGCAAAGCGATCCACGTCGGCGCGGGTGAAGCCGCCCAGCGTGGCGATCAGGTCGGCACCGATACCCTGCGGCACAAAGCCAACCGTCTCGGCCACTTCCGGGTCGGTAAAGAGCGCGCCGCCATCGCTGCCCATCGGCACGCGCGACATCGACTCGACCCCGCCCGCGACAATCAGCTCTTCCCAGCCCGAGCGCACTTTCATCGCGGCAAGGTTCACAGCCTCAAGCCCGCTCGCGCAGAAGCGGTTGATCTGCACGCCCGCTACGCGCCAATCCCACCCGGCAGCCAGCGCCGCTGTTTTGGCAATATCGCCGCCCTGCTCGCCAATTGGCGTGACGCAGCCGAGCACCACGTCTTCTACCTCGGCGGTGTCGAAGCCGTTGCGGCGCTGGAGCTCGTGCAGCAAGCCCACCGCCAGCACGACCGGCTTGGCCGGGTGGAGCGCGCCGTCGGCTTTGCCGCGCCCACGCGGCGTGCGGATCGCGTCGAAAATATATGCGTCGGTCATTAGGAAACTCCGTTTCATGTTGGCAAGTTTGAAGGTTGCCGCCGGGGCGTATGCGATACGCCCGTTACAGGTTGGCAAGTTGCATGTTGCAGGTTGGCAAGTTAACTTTCTAACCTGTAACCTTCTAACCTTCTAACTCTCAAAGATTGCCCGGCCAATAATCTCTTTCATGATCTCCGTCGTGCCGCCATAGATGGTTTGGACGCGCGAGTCGAGGTAAAGGCGCGCAATCGGGTATTCGCGCATGTAGCCGTAGCCGCCGTGCAGCTGCAGGCAGCGATCGACGGCGCGCTGCTGCAGCTCGGTGCTCCACCACTTGGCCATGGCGGCCTCGTCGGCGCTGAGCTGGCCGTTGTTATGCGCAAGAATACACTGGTCGATGAAAGTGCGCCCAACGGCGATTTCGGTCTTCAGCTCGGCCAGCACAAAGCGCGTGTTCTGGAAATTGCTGATCGGTTGGCCGAAGGCGCTGCGCCCCTTGCAGTACTCGACGGTCCACGCCAGCGCGGCCTCGGCGGCGGCAATCGCGCTGACGGCGATGGTCAGGCGCTCCTGGGGGAGCTGCTGCATCAGGCAGGCGAAGCCAGCGCCGGGCGCGCCCAGCACATTTTCATCGGGCACGCGCACGTCGTCGAAGAACAGCTCGGCGGTGTCCTGCGCGTGCAGGCCGATCTTTTCGAGGTTGCGCCCGCGCCGAAAGCCGGGCATGGCGCGCTCTGCCACAAGCAGGCTGATGCCCGGCTTCCGCGGCCGGGTTCGGTTCGGGCCACCACAATTACCACATCGGCCAGGATTCCATTCGAGATAAACGTTTTTTGCCCATTCAATACATAGGCGTCGCCATCGCGCACGGCGCTGGCCTGGATGCCGGCCAGGTCGCTGCCTGCGCCCGGCTCGGTCATGGCAATCGCGCCGACGAGCGCGCCGCTGGCGAGGCCCGGCAGCCAGCGCGCCTGCTGGGCGGGCGTGCCGTAGCGCACGATGTAGGGGATGACGATGTCGTTGTGGACGGGCATGCCGATGCCCATGAAGCCGCCGCGCGCCAGCTCCTCGACGATCACGGCGTTGTAGCGGTAGTCGCTCAGGCCGGCGCCGCCGTGCTGCTCGGGCACGCTTGGCCCAAGAAAGCCGGCCCGCCCGGCCGCGCGCCATAGCTCGCGCGGGACGCAGCCGGCCGCCTCCCAGGCGGCATAGTGCGGCGCGACCTCGTGGGCGAGGAAGGCGCGGAATGCGTCACGAAGCATCAGGTGCTCGGCGTCGAACAGGGTGCGTTTCATGCGGCGCTGCCTTTGGTTGGCGCAGGTTTGCGCCTGTAGTATAGCACTGCGCGACTTGTGTGGGCGTATGCGATACGCCCGTGCGCTGCCTCGCCTGCGCGGCGGGTGTGGGCGTATGCGATACGCCCGTGCGCTGCCTCGCCTGCGCGGCGAGCGATGTTGCTTTGCTCGGAGCGAGCTGTTTCGCCTGCGCGGCGGGCGTTGGTGTTTGCTCGGAGCGAGCTGTTTCTCCTGCGCGGCGGGCGTTGGTGTTTGCTCGGAGCGAGCTGTTTCGCCTGCGCGGCGAGCGGCAGGGGCTATGCCGCCCCTGCACCCGCACCAGGGGCTATCGCCCCTGGACCCCAAAGAGAAGCGGTTGGCATGTTCAACGTCGGTCTGTCATGCCTCCGTTGTGGATGGGAGCAGGCATCGGTTGAATACTGCTGTACCAGCTTTTTGTGCTGCCTTTTCATTCACCGTTTGATGCCCGCGGTGAGCATAACGGAGGCATGACCGCATCACTTTGATTTGGCACCAGCATCAAATTTGGGGTTCGGGGCAAAGCCCCGACGCCGGGTGCTGGGGCGGCGCGAGCCCCAGCGGCCTTGCGGCCTGAGCAAGCTGGCTTAAACTTGGTACTGAGTCGGTCTGTCATGCCTCCGTTGTGGATGGGAGCAGGCATCGGTTGAATACTGCTGTACCAGCTTTTTGTGCTGCCTTTTCATTCACCGTTTGATGCCCGCGGTGAGCATAACGGAGGCATGACCGCATCACTTTGATTTGGCACCAGCATCAAATTTGGGGTTCGGGGCGATAGCCCCGACGCCGGGTGCTGGGGCGGCGCGAGCCCCAGCGGCCTTGCGGCCTGAGCAAGCTGGCTTAAACTTGGTACTGAGTCGGTCTGTCATGCCTCCGTTGTGGATGGGAGCAGGCATCAGCTGAATATTGCTGTACCAGCCTTGGACGCTGCTGCCTGCGTTTGTTGAATGATGCCAGCGGTGAGCATAACGGAAGCATGACAAATAAAGGTTGCTTTATCGATCACATCAAATTTGGGGTTCGGGGCGATAGCCCCGACGCCGGGTGCTGGGGCGGCGCGAGCCCCAGCGGCCTTGCGGCCTGAGCAAGCTGGCTTAAAGAAGGTACTGATACCAAATACGGGTGAACACTTATGGTATGGTCGGTTTGGGCCACCAGTGAAAGAGGGTGTGCGTGCGAATGATCTCCGGCTGCTCACGCAAGCGACGGCAGCGTTCTGTTTGTGCCTCAATCAAGGCGTCCAAATCACTGAAATGCTCATTCACCAGCGCTTCGTCGCTCAATGTCCACAACCGTTCGGCCGGCTGCACCTCCGGCGAATACGGCGGCTGAAACACTCCATGCACGCCTTGCGGTACTACCACCTTACTGCTACTGTGCCAGCCGGCTTGATCGATCACCAGCACAATCTGTTTGCTCGGACCAGCCCCGACTGCAGCGGCAAACTCGGCCAGCACCAGCGTCCACACTGCCACCGCGACCCGTGGCAGCAGCAGCCAGAAACTCTCGCCCCGTTGCGGACAGACAAACCCATACAGGTAGGTCCATTTGTAACGCGGCTGAACCGTCACAAGTGGCCGCTGCCCTTTCTTGCACCAGACCCGCCGCAGGATCGGTTTGAGGCCGATGCGATGTTCATCCTCGCCCCAGACCTCCACGCTGGCGTCAGGATGCTCGGCTTGGATCTGGGCGACGGCTTGCGGAAGCGTTTTTTTTAAACTGCTCTTGCGCCTCAGTATCGGCCTTGATATGGCGCGGACGCGGGACATAGGAGCGATAACCAAGCTGCTGCAAGACTTCCCAGCCGCGTGGCGCGTGTACCTTTCGAGCGAGCTTG
Source organism: Kouleothrix sp. 19917 (assembly GCF_057073505.1). Taxonomy (NCBI): domain Bacteria; kingdom Bacillati; phylum Chloroflexota; class Chloroflexia; order Chloroflexales; family Roseiflexaceae; genus Kouleothrix; species Kouleothrix sp. 19917. The sequence continues at coordinate 3,401,789 of NZ_CP097099.1, read as the reverse complement.
CTGCTCATCCAGTCGGCGACTTTCGGGCCAGTCCACACGCCACCATCGGGGGCAGGACCTTCGAGGGCTTTGTCGAGTTCGGCACGCAGGGCGGGCGAGAGCAGCGGAGCCTGGCCAGGGTTGTGATGACGGCGGTCGCCGACGTGGTCAGGACCATCGGCGTTGTAGCGGCGGACAATCGCGTACAACCAGGTCAGCGAGTAACCACAGACCTGTGCGATTTCGGTAGGGGAACGGCCTTGGCTCAGCAACCAGAGCATCTGCCAATGACTGCGAGCGACAGGATCGGCGGCCTGGCGATAGCGCTGCCCGAGTTCCTCAACCGTCAGATGTTCAGCCAGTTTCAGTCGTCTCATGCTGTAAGTATACACCCGTATTTGGTATGAGTCGGTCTGTCATGCCTCCGTTGTGGATGGGAGCAGGCATCAGCTGAATATTGCTGTACCAGCCTTGGACGCTGCTGCCTGCGTTTGTTGAATGATGCCAGCGGTGAGCATAACGGAAGCATGACAAATAAAGGTTGCTTTATCGATCACATCAAATTTGGGGTTCGGGGCGATAGCCCCGACGCCGGGTGCTGGGGCGGCGCGAGCCCCAGCGGCCTTGCGGCCTGAGCAAGCTGGCTTAAACTTGGTACTGATTTGGGGTTCGGGGCAAGGCCCCGACGCCGGGTGCTGGGGCGGCGCGAGCCCCAGCGGCCCTGCGGCTTGAGCAAACTGGCCTGAAGCTGGCACTGGTTTACACAACGAAGGAAAGCCGTGCCGACAGGCAAATCCAGCGGCCTTGCGGCCTGAGCAAATTGCTTTCAACAGAGAATGGCATTTAGGGTTCGGGGCGATAGCTGCTATTGCGGCAAACGGATGCGCGTGCTGGCGACCCACTCATTCCACTCGGCGCCATAATCGTCGTACTGAATCTCGTGGAGGCCCAGCCGTGTGCTGATAACCTTCGCCGGGTACCATGTGCGTTTATAGTGCACCTCAACAGCAGCGCCGACGCGGTATGCCGGGCGCACAGCCGCTCGCACTCTTTCTGGCGGCACCCACTCGTCGTCGCTGGCCTCGTAGCCGTAGTAGTGCACCTTGGCCTGCTCGCCGCGCGCGTCGATGATCTGCGCCGGGTACCATTCCGCTTCCGAGAGCACCTCGACATTGTTGCCGACACGCGGATCGAGCCGGGGCCGCGCCGCCGCCACGACCGTCTGCGGGTCGAAGCCGTTGGCGGTGGCGAAGGTGGCAAGTTGCTCTTCGGCGAAAGCCAGGCTCGCCTCGATCTGCGCGGCCAGTTCGCCTAGCGTAATTGCGCTGTTGGTGTCAGCATCGACAAACGCATGCCCGCGCAGGCCAGCCAGCAGTCCTTCAGTGAACGTCCAGTTGCCGGTGGAAAGCTCGCTCGCCAGCGACGAGGTCAGGCTGGCGTAGGCAACCTTGCGCGCACGGCGGGCGACGGCGTTGGCCAGACAGCCCGAGTAGCAGCAGTCGGCGAGCAGCAGCGCGCGCGCCGCCAAAGCAGCGCTCGATCGTCGCGGGGATTGTGTCGACGAGCCAGCCGCGATTTGCCTCGCAGTCGGTGTCGTAGCTGGCGAAGTAGGCTGCGCCATCGTCGTACTTGCCGCCGTGCCCGCAATAGTACAGCACCAGCAGGTCGCCCGCGCCGGCTGCGCCGAGCTGCGCCTCAAATGCCTGCTGAATGTGCCGCGTGGTGGCCTGGCGATCTTGCAGGTACGTAATTTGGGTTTCGGGCACGCCCTGCGCGCGAAAAAACTCGACCAGCGCGGCGTCGCGGCGGTTTTCCTGCGGAAATGGACTGAATGAGGCCGCGTGCTTCCATTCAAGGGTGCCGACGGCAAAAAGCCAGGTGCGTTCGGGAACCCAGCCCAGGGTGAGATTGTTTGGCATGCTGCGCTCGCTTGTAGGTGTTGTGGCAGGTCGTTGAGGGAAGTATACATCGTTATTGGATGCCTGCGCGGCGGGCGGCTTGTGTGGGCGTGTGCGATACGCCCGTGCGCTGCCTGCTCGGAGCGAGCTGTTTCGCCTGCGCGGCGGGCGTTGGTGTTTGCTCGGAGCGAGCTGTTTCGCCTGCGCGGCGAGCGGCAGGGGCTATGCCGCCCCTGCACCCGCACCAGGGGCTATCGCCCCTGGACCCCAAAGAGAAGCGGTTGGCATGTTCAACGTCGGTCTGTCATGCCTCCGTTGTGGATGAGAACAGGCATCGGTTGAATACTGCTGTACCAGCTTTTTGTGCTGCCTTTTCATTCGTCGTTTGATGCCAGCGGTGAGCATAACGGAGGCATGACCGCATCACTTTGATTTGGCACCAGCATCAAATTTGGGGTTCGGGGCGATAGCCCCGACGCCGGGTGCAGGGGCGGCGCGAGCCCCAGCGGCCTTGCAGCCTGAGCAAGCTGGCCTGCACCAGCAGGGAAAGACCTGCCAATAAGGCCTGAGCAAGCTGCTCTGAATAGAGAGCGCAGCTACATCCCCGTCATTTGCGCGCTCACCTGCCACAGCTGCTGCTGCGCCTGCCGGTCGTGCGAGGCGCGTGACGAGTGCGCGGGCTGCTGGTCGGCGAAGTACATGCCCGTTACATGTGCCACTTCCGGGGCCGACGCGAGATAGATCGAGGTTTGCGCGCCTTCGGCGGGCGTGCGCATGAACGGCCGAAAGATGCCAAACAATACGCCCCACAGCCCGGAATTGCCTTTCGCAAACCCTGTCGCCACCGCGCCGGGATGCGCGGCATTCACCGTCACGCCGGTGCCAGCGAGGCGGCGCGCGAGATCGTAGGTGAACAGCAGGTTTGCCAGCTTCGAGCGCCCGTAGGCCAGAAAGGCGCTGTAGTGCTGCTTGCCCTGCAAATCGTCGAAGTTGAGCTGACCCATGTGGTGCGCCGCCGACGACACATTTACAATGCGGGCGGGCGCGCTGGCCACTATTCGGTCGAGCAGCAGGTTGGTCAGCAGGAAGTAGGCCAGGTGGTTGAAGGCGAAGGTCTGCTCGATGCCGTCGGCGGTGAGCTGGCGCTGCCCAAACACCCCGCCAGCGTTGTTCACCAGCACATCGATACGCGGGTAGCGCGCCAGAATGTCGTCCGCCAGCGCGCGCACCTCCGCCTGCGCCGAGAGGTCGGCACGCAGGAAATCGACCGCGGGGTTGCCGCTTTGTTCCTTGATCGCGGCGGCCACAGCAGCGCCCTTGCGCGCATCGCGGCCCACTAGCACGACGTGTGCGCCCAGCCGTGCCAGCCCCAGCGCCGTTTCCTTGCCAATGCCGTTCGTCGCGCCAGTGACGATGGCGGTTTTACCATTCATATCTGCCATAAGTTAGGTTGCCTTTCTGCGTTGCTACCAGGCTATACGCAGCAATGCCGCGCCCGGATCGCATCTGCAAGTTGCGCGCCAAACTTCGGCGTCAGAAGTTAGCTGACTTCCGATTCCTGACTTCTGACTCCTGCGAGCACAATGGCGCATAACTTGCATCGTACAGGGCAGGGTGCGCCGCTCGTAGCTGGCGTGTGGATTTAGGAGCAGGGGAAAGGCGATATGCGAAGTACAAACTGGCACGGCTACCGGGTGGCGGCCTGGGTCGGGCAGGCGCTGCTTGCTGCGGCAATGCTGTGGGAACTCGTGCAGGGCGAGTGGCTGCCGGCGGCGTCGCTGGCGGGTTTTCTGATCGCGTCGTTCTTGTTTGTGGCATTTGAACGCAAGCTGCCAACGCTGTTCGACCTGATTTTCGTAATTGCGGCGCTGATCAACGCGGGCGGTTGGGCCTGGGATTTATATAACAAGCCCGGCCCCTATGACGAGATTGCGCACTTCTATACCATTTTCGCCATTACGCTCGCCACCGGCTATATGCTGTTCGACGAGCTGATGACGACGTTCTACAAGCACAAATTGCTGTTCATCATCACCATCGCCAGCCTGGGCATTGCGCTGGGCGCGCTGTGGGAGGTGGTTGAGTGGGGCGCTGATTTCTTCACGCCCAAGCAGATCGTTTCAGGCCTGTTCGACACAATCACCGACATTATTCTTGACAGCATGGGCGCGCTGCTGGCCTCGGCGCTGAACCTGTATGGCCTGCACGAGCGCATGAACTCCGAGGTGGAACGAAAGGTCGATCAGAAGGGCGGCAAGCCGGCGGTGGGCAAGAAACGCCGCGCGGCGAATTAGCGCATGCCGTCCTTTTCGCTGCTGACCTTTAACTGTCTGGGTGCGCCCGCGCTCGGCACGCGCCACCGGCTGGCCGCCCTCGCGCAGGAACTCAACACGCGCAGCTACGACGTGGTGTGTTTGCAGGAGGTGCAGGCGCGCACGTATCACAAGATGCTGGCGGGCGCGGCAACCGCCTACCCCCACCAGGCCGCCGAGCCCTTTGTTTACGCACCGAAGGGCGGGCTGTTCACGCTGGCGCGCGCGCCATTCGCGCCGCACAGGTTTACGCTCTTCCGGGCACGGCGCATTGCCGGCCTGCCCGCGCTGATGGACTGGGCGCTGCATAAGGGCGTGCTGGCGACGCAGCATGTGGTGGAAAACACGCCGGTGGTGGTGCTGAACACGCATCTGAACGCGAACTACAGCGTCAACTGGGGCGAGCGCAACCGCTACGCGCTGGCCGAGCAAGCCCAGCTCGCCGAGCTTGCCGAAATTGTGCGCGCCCAGCCGCCCGAGGCAGTGGTGATCGCGGCGGGCGATTTCAACATCCCGCGCGATAGCTGGCTGTACCACGAGTTTCTGCAAGCCAGCGGCATGATCGACCCACGCGCGGGCGAGATGCAGCCCACGCACCGCACGCCGCCGGGCATCCCGGCGCGCTTTGCCCGCCCAATTGATTTTGCGTTTGTGCGCGCACCCGCGCTGCCGAGCCTGGCAATCGAAAGCGCAATGGCCTTCAGTGAGCCGGTGGCCTTTGCCAATGGCCGGCGCGGGTATTTATCCGACCACAATGCGATCGAGCTGCACCTGCGCTGGGGCTGACGACTGACGAACGACGAACGACCGCGGACGAAGGACGAAATTACCGCAAAGACGCAAAGGGCGCAGAGGGTCTGAAGGTTACTGCCCGCACGGGTCTAGGGTTTGGGGTTTTGGGATTGGGACGTTCACCCTTTCACCCCTTCACCGTGTCACCCTTCACCCCTGCCGATGGCCACCTGCCAACCGCTTGTTTCTGCGGTTCCCCATCAGGGTTTTGGGATTGAGCGTGAAACCTTGTACCTGCAAACTCAACACTCAACATTCAACACTCAAAACTGCTTACAACTTCACCGTGTCACCCTTCACCCCTGCCGATGGCCACCTGCCAACCGCTTGTTTCTGCGGTTCCCCATCAGGTTTTTGGGATTGAGCGTGAAACCTTGTACCTGCAAACTCAACACGCAACATTCAACACTCAAAACTGCCTACAACTTGCAACCTGCAAACCTTCGAACCTGCAACTCACTCATCCCCGCAAGGCGCTCAGCGTCGTGCGCGGCGAAATCGCCTCGGGGTCGATGCGCAGCTCCAGCAGCGCGGGCCGACCCGCCGCCAGCGCCGCCTCGAACGCGGGCGCGAACTCCTCGGTGCGCTCGACCACCGCGCCATGCGCGCCAAACGCCCGCGCATAAGCCGCGAAATCGGGGTTTGTAAGCGTGGTGCCGAGTGTGCGCGCCGGGAAGCGCTGCTCCTGGTGCATGCGGATCGTGCCGTAGATGCCATTGTTGATGACGATCACAATGATGTTCAGCCCATACTGCACGGCGGTCGCCAGCTCCTGCCCGTTCATCAGAAAGCAGCCATCGCCGGCAAACGCCACCACCGTGCGCCCCGGCTGTGCCAGCTTGGCCGCGACCGCTGCCGGCACGCCATAGCCCATCGTGCCATTGATCGGCGCGACCTGGCTGCGGTAGGTTTGGAATTGAAGAAAGCGGTGGCACCACGCGGTGTAGTTGCCAGCACCGTTCGTGATGATCGCGTCGGGCGGCAGGCGCTGACGCAGGAACGCAAATACCTCCCCGAGGTCGAGCGCGCCGGGCATGGGGCCGTGCTGGAGATATGCCTCGTATTCGGCGCGGGCCTCGGCGGCCCACGCGACCCAGCGCGCCCCATCGGCGGGTGGCAGCGCGCGCGCGGCGGCAGCGAACTCGGCCATGCCCGCCGCAATCGCAAGCTGCGGCTGAAAGACGCGCCCCAGCTCGGATTGCTCGGGGAAGACGTGGATGAGGGTTTGCTCGGGCAGCGGCACGCGCAGCAGCTTGTAGTCGTCGGTGATCATTTCGCTCAGGCGGTCGCCCACGGCCAGCAGCACATCGGCGCGCGCGAGCCGCCCTTGCAGCTGCGGGTTTGCGCCCACGCCCAGCGCGCCCACGTACTCGGGCATGGCATTCGCGACAATGTCCTGCGCGCGAAACGAGGCCACCACCGGCAGGCGGTTCGCCTGCACAAAGGCGCGGATGTCGTCGGCTGCGCCCGCGCTCCAGTCGCCGCCGCCCACCAGCACGAGCGGGCGCTCGGCCGCCGCGAGCCGTTCGCGCAGCTCGGCCATGTGCGCCGCGCCGGGGTGGGCCTGCACGCGCCGGGCGGGCGCGGCGTCGGCGGCAGTTGTCATTTCGTCGAGCATGTCTTCGGGCAGGGCAATCACGACCGGGCCGGGGCGACCCGACATTGCCAGCGCAAAGGCGCGCGCCAGCAGCTCGGGAATGCGCGCCGGGTCGTCGATCTGCGTGGCCCACTTGCTGATCGGCCCAAACATGCGGCGGAAGTCGATCTCCTGAAACGCCTCGCGCTCGCTGAATCCACGCGCCACCTGCCCGATAAACAAAATCATGGGCGTCGAGTCGTGGAAGGCGGTATGCACGCCAATAGCGGCGTTGCTCGCGCCCGGCCCGCGCGTGGCAAAGCAGATGCCGGGCCGGCCTGTCAGCTTGCCATAAGCCTCGGCCATGAAGGACGCGCCGCCCTCGTGGCGGGCGCTGACAAGCTGCACACGGCCGGCCTGCGCGGGTTCGTACAGGGCGTCGAGCACGGGCAGGTAGCTTTCGCCCGGCACGCAAAAGATCGAATCGACACCGTTGAGCAGCAGTTGGTCGACGAGCACGTGCGCGCCGGTGCGGGAGCTGAGAGACATACATCCCCTCATAGACGTTGCGAATTTTTTACCACAGAGGCACGGAGGTTTTCGGGTTGCAGGTTTGCAAGTTGCAGGTTACTGCCCGCCGGGGCGTATTGCATACGTCTGTTCGCAGCCGACTGCCGACTGCCAACTGCCGACTGCCGACTGCCTACTGCCAACTGCCTACTGCCTGCTGCCAACTGCCTACTGCCGTTCTACTGCCGACTGCCAACTGCCGACTGCCGACTACCGACTACCGACTGCCGACTGCCGACTACCGACTACCGACTGCCGACTGCCGTCTGCCGTCTGCCGACTGCCGACTGCCGACTGCCGGCTGCCTACTGCCGGCTGCCTACTGCCGACTGCCGACTGCCGACTGCCGACTGCCGTTCTACTGCCCTGATGTTCCGCGCAGCGCGTGGGTCGCATCCCAGTCGATCTGGTAGTGCTCGGGCAGGCGCACAAGCTGCCCGGCCGCGCCAATGTAGCGCACCGCCACGCCATACTCGCGCGCGGCGGCCTCGACGGAGACATACCCATTAACTACGTCGTCAAGCACGCGTGCCGGGTCGCGCTCGAATGCGCGGCCATAGCCGCCGCCGCCGGGCGGATCGAGGTGCGCGCGGCTCTCGGGCGCGAACCAGACCACGGTTTTAGGCGCAAGCGGCCCGCTATCGTCGGCGTAGAAACCGCCAGGCGCTCCCGGCTGCCCGCCATCGAAGCCCTGCGCCGCGAAGCGCGTGCGGTCGATCATGGCCGAAACGCTCCAGCGCCCTTCGCCGCGAAAACTCAGCTCGGTGGCCTGCCCCAGCCCGCCGCGCTGCCGCCCCGCGCCGCCCGAGTCGGTGCGCAACTCGCGGCGGTGCTGAACGAGCGGCGCAAGCGTTTCGATCACCTCGGCGGGCACGCCCGCCACGCCGCTGGGGAAACCAGTAGTGTTCAGGCCGTCCTTCACAGCGCGCGCGCCCATGCCGCCCAGCTGAAAGACCGTGAGCATGAACGGATTCTCGGTGCCGGGCCACGCGCCGCGCCAGATGCTCATCCAGCCCGGGTCGGCGCCGCCGGCCAGCAGCTGCGCTGGCAACACCGGCGCGAGCGCGCCAAAGATCGCGCCGGGCAGGAAATGGCCGATCAGGTGGCGCGACGCCACGGCGGCCGGCTGGCGGCAGTTCAGGATCGAGCCTTCGGGCGCGCTCACATGCACCGGGCGAAACGCGCCTTCGTTGTGCGGTACCTCGGGGCTGATCGCGGCCTTCATGGCGAAGGAGGCATAGCCGTGGGTGTAGTTCATCACCACGTTGATGCCGCGCCGGCTCTGCGGCGACGAGCCGGCAAAGTCGATATAGATGTCTTCGTCGGCAATCGTCACCGCGACCTTGATCTTGATCGGCTCCTCAAAGCCATCGCTCCAGACCTCGTGCTCGTGGCGGCCGTTGGGCAGCGCGCGAATCGCCTCGCGCATGGCGGCTTCCGAGCGCGCAATCACCGCGTCGGCCAGCGGGTCGATGCTGTCGAGCCCAAATTCTTCCATCATCTGCACCAGGCTGCGCGCGCCAACCGCGTTGCACGAGGCCTGGGCGTACAGATCGCCTACGGTTTCGTCGGGCGTGCGCACGTTGGCGCGAATGATTTTCAGCAGCTCGTGGTTTGGCTCGCCCTGGTCGAAGAGCTTGGTGATCGGCACGCGCAAGCCTTCTTCAAACACCTCGTGCGCCTCGGCCGAAAGCACGCGCCCGCCAATGTCGGCGGAGTGGCAGCAGTTGGCGAAGTAGCCCACGATGGTGTCGCCACGAAACACCGGCGTCATCACGGTGAAGTCGTTAATCTGCCCGGCGGTGAGCCAGGGGTCGTTGGTGATCAGCACGTCGCCGGGGCGCAGCGTGGCGGGCGGGTAGGCCGCCAGCAGGTGCTTTGCGCCGGTGGCCATGGGGTTGATGTGGCCGGGCGTGCCAGTGAGCGACTGCGCGATCATCTGGCCGCGCGTGTCGAACACGCCGCACGCGAGATCCTGCGACTCGCGGACGATTGTGCTGAAGGCGGTGCGCATCAGCGCGACCTGCTGCTCGTTTGCGACCGAGAGCAGGCGATTCCACAGCACTTCGAGGGTGATCGGGTCGAGATTCGTGCTCATTGTTTATCCTCGTTCGGGCGAAGCATTGCGTTCCGAGCACTGCAGTGCTCGGAACGCAATGCTTCGCCCTTACAATGCATGCGCTGCGCCATCACAGAGCGATCACGAGGTTCCATTGCGCGTCGATGCGGCACTGCGCGCCCGGCCCGACGATCACGGTCGATTCGCGCTCTTCGACGATGGCGGGGCCGGCGAAGTGCGCGCCCGGCGCGAGGCGGTAGCGGTCGTAGATTGGCGTGTCGGTGAAGCCGCCCGCCTCGGGGAAGTAGGCCGGCCGCGCGCCCTTGACGGCGTCGGCGGCGTTGGCGCTGGCATTGTCGGCGCGCACGGCTAGCTGCAGGTCGGGCTCGGGGCCGGCCGCCGTCACGCGCCAGTTCATGATTTCCACCGGCACGGGCGGGCCAAGTCGCTCGTACAGCTCGCGATACACGGCCTCGAAGGCGGCCTGGAGCGCGGGCACCTGCGCGTCGCCCAGCGCGCCATCGGGCAGCGGCACGCGGATCTGGTGGCCCTGCCCGATGTAGCGCATGTCGGCTTCGCGGCGGTAGCGCACCGCGCCGGCCGGCACGCCCGATTCTTCGAGCAACGCCGTGCCTTCGCTTTCCATTTCGCTCAGCAGCGCGTTGGCGTGCGCCCAGTCGAGCGCGCCAAGCTGGCCGCGCCACGAGCGCACAAAATCAAAGGCCAGCGGCGCGGAAAGAAAGCCGACTGTGCTCATCACGCCCGCGCCGAGCGGGGCCAGCAGGGCGGGAGCGCCGAGCGCCCGCGCAATGCGGTAGGCATGCACCGGCCCGGCCCCGCCAAACGCGAATACCGGGAAGCGGTGCGGGTCTTTGCCGCGCTCCAGCGCATGCACGCGCGCGGCGTTGGCCATCTGCTCGTTGGCGATCTGGTGAATGCCCCACGCTGCTTCTTCAGCCGAAATGCCCAGCGGGCCGGCGATGCGCGCCTCGATCGCCCGCCGTGCCCCGCCCACATCCAGCGCCATGCGCCCGCCCAGGAAGTAGCCCGGGTCGAGGTAGCCCAGCACAAGGTCGGCGTCGGTGACGGTTGGCTCGCTGCCGCCGCGCCCATAGCACACCGGCCCCGGCACCGAGCCAGCCGAGTCGGGGCCAACTTTCAGCAGGCCCAGCGCATCGACGCGCGCGATCGAGCCGCCGCCCGTGCCGATCTCAATCATTTCGATCACGGGAATGGTGATTGGCAGGCCCGATCCCTTCTTGAAGCGGTACATGCGGTCGACTTCGAATTCGTGCGCGATCAGCGGGCGGCCCGCGTCGATCACGCAGATTTTGGCGGTGGTGCCGCCCATGTCGAACGAGAGCACGTTGGGGTGGCCGGCAGCCTGCCCGTAGGCGGTTGCGGCCAGTGCCCCTGCCGCCGGGCCCGACTCAAGCAGGCGCACCGGGTAGCGCACCGCCGTGTCGACCGTGGCGATGCCGCCCGAGGACAGCATCAGAAAGAGCTTGCCGCCCACATCCATGCGCCCAAGCCGCGCTTCCAGCTCGCGCAGGTAGCGCTCGACGCGCGCCTGCACATAGACATTTGCGATGGTGGTGGAAGTGCGCTCGAACTCGCGGATTTCGGGCACGACGTCCGACGAGATCGACACGCGCATGCCCGGCGCGGCGCGGCCCACGGCGGCGCGGGCGGCCTGTTCGTGCGTGGGGTTGGTGAAGCTGTGCAGAAACGCAATCGCCACCGCCTCCACGCCGGATGCCGCCAGCTCGCGGGCCAGCCGCTCGACATAAGGTTCGTCCAGCGCGCGCAGGATGCTGCCGTCGGCCAGGGTGCGCTCGGGCACGTCGAAGCGCAGAAAGCGCGGCACCAGCGGGCGCGGGTTTTCCAGCATCAGGTCGTAGAGGTCGTAGCGGTTTTCGCGCCCAATCTCCACCGAGTCGCGGAAGCCCTCGGTCGCCAGCAGCGCAGTGCGCGCGCCCTTGCGCTCGATCATAGCGTTGGTGACGAGCGTGGTGCCGTGGACGATCTGGGCGATTTCGGATGGCGCGATGCCGGCGCGCTCCAGCGCCTCGGCCAGCACGGCCTCAATCGCCTGCGAGGGGTCGTCGGGCGTGGTGAGCACCTTGCCCACCGCAAACGCGCCGGTGCCTTCCTCGACCACAATCAGGTCGGTGAAGGTGCCGCCAATATCCACGCCGACGCGATAGCTTCGTGATGGCATGCGTTTCCTGTTCAGCAGTCAGTATTCAGGAGCCAGGAGGCAGTAGGCAGTTTGCAGTGGGTGAATGGGTGACAAGATGACAGGGTGAGGGGGTGAAAGGGTGAAGGTGAGCATCTTCGCAATAACCTGCAACCTGTTACCTTGTAACCTTCACACCCGCAACATGCAACGTTCAAACCTGTAAACCTGCAAACCTTCCAACCCTCTGTGCCCTCTGTGTCTCTGTGGTGAATTATTTCGTCGTTCGCCTGCCCTGAGCTTGTCGAAGGGTCGTTCGTCACTCCCCGAGTTTGGGGAATTTGCTCAGCGGGAAGATGTCGACGGTGGCCGAGCGCTGCTGCGCCAGCAGGCCGCCATCGACCACCAGGCAGTGGCCGGTGATGTAGCTGGCATCGGGGCTGGCGAGGAACACCGCCGGGCCGGCCATCTCGCTGGCCTCGCCCATGCGCGCCAGCGGGAAGTTCTCGCCACGCGCGCGCTTGACCTCGTCGCTCAGCCCTTTGCTGTCGATCGAGCCGGGCACCAGCGCGTTCACGCGCACGCCATACGGCCCCAGGTCCAGCGCCATCGCGCGCGTCATGGCCTCGATGCCGCCCTTGGATGCGTCGTAGGCGACGTTGCCGCGGTGCGCGCGCGTGGCCGCCCCGCTGGACATGTTGATGATCGCGCCCTTGCCCTTGCGCGCCATGATCTGCGCGGCGCGGTGGCTGCACAAAAACACGCTGCGCAGGTTCACCGCAATGATGCGATCCCACCACGCGAGGTCGGCTTCAAGAAAGTGACGCTCGGTGTTCGTCAGGCCGGCGTTGTTGAGCAGCACGTCGATCGTGCCAAAGCGCGCCAGCATTGCCTCGAACAGCCCGGCCACCGCCGCATCGTCGGAAACGTCGGCGGCGTGGGCCAGCGCCGTGCCGCCAGCCGCGACAATTGCGGCGGCCACGGCTTCTGCGCCGGCTGCGTCGACATCGTTGACCACCACCTGCGCGCCTTCCGCGCCATAGCGCTCGGCAATCGCCCGCCCAATGCCATGCGCGGCCCCCGTAACCAGCGCAACCATTCCTGCCATCTGCTGGGGCATGCGACACCCACCTTTTTCTCTGAGGTTTGATATTTTATAAAATATAAAAGAGAAGCCGCCGTCTGTCAAGCGTGATTGGCGGATGCCATGCAAATGCCCAGGCGGTTTTCCACCTGGGCGCATTCTTCGTCAAAAGAGTTTATTTGCTTGAACCACGAAGACACAAAGATTTATAGATTCTTCACCCTCTCCGTGTCTTCGTGCCTTCGTGGTTATTCGTTCTCAAACGCTCATTTCCTACTCACACCCTTCGATACGCGCTACGCGCTACTCAGGATGCGCGTTGGTTTGCAATCGCCAACCCCCAACCCCCAACCCCTAAACCCCATCCCCACGTTGCTATCGCCCGCGCAGCGCGTAGGCCACGCCGCTCTGAAGCGTGCTGGTGGTGACAATAGTGCGGAAATCCACGCCCAGGCCCACCATCGTCTGCGCCACCTCGGGGCGGATGCCCGTGAGCACGACCTGCGCGCCCACCAGCTTCACCGCCTGCGCCGCGCGGATGAGCGCATTCGCAACCTGCGTGTCCACCAGCGGCACGCCCGTGATGTCGAGAATGACGGTTGCCGCGCCCGCAGCGGTAATGCCTTCCAGCAGGGTTTCGAGGATCTGCTGGGCGCGCTGCTCGCTGAGCGTGCCGATCAGTGGCATCACCAGCACGTCGTCGCTGATCGGGATGAGCGGCGTGGAAAGCTCGCGCAGCATGTTTTCCTGCATGCGAATGACCTCGGCCTGCAGGCGCTCGCGCTCTTCTTCGGCCTGCTTCATCGCTGTGATGTTGCGGCTGATGCCGACATGGCCCGTCACTGCGCCGCTGGCGTCGCGCAGCGGCACCTTGCTGGTCAGGTACCAGCGCCGCTCGCCGCTTGGCTGGGCAATCACCGGCTCGACGCGGTCGTGCAGCGGCACACCCGACTCCATCAGCGCCTGCTCGTCGGCGAAATATTGCTCGGCCAGCGCGCCGGGCGCCAGCTCGCGGTCGGTCTTGCCCACGACATCGTCGAGGCGTTTCATACCCAGCGTTTGCAGGTGCGGCGCGTTGGTGATCAGAAAGCGGCTGGCGCGGTCTTTCACAAACAGGTGCGTGTCGGGCACGGCGTCGATCACCGAGCGCAGCAGGCTGCGTTCGCGCGCCAGGGCGGTGCGGCCATCGACGACGTTGCGCAACATGGCCGGGAAAAGCTCCAGCAGATCGAGCGTGGCATCGGCAAGCGTGCCGGCGGTGAGCAGATCGACGCGCACCAGCGTGAGCGGCTCGACTGGCTGGCCCCGCGCGGCCTGCACCGCCAGCTCCAGCGCGCCGCGCCCGATTTCGGCCGGGAACTGGCGCACGGTTGCGTCGACGGTGCCGGTGTGAATGGCGCGCAATGTTTCGGGCAGCGCATCGAAGCCAGCGATCACAATCGAGCCGGCGCGGCCAGCCTCGGCAATCGCCGCTGCCGCGCCCAGCGCCATTGGGTCGCAGGCAGCAAACAGCGCCCGCAGGTCGGGCACACGCGCCAGCGCTTCGCGCGCAAGGCGCACGCCGTCCTCAAACAACCAGTTGCCCTCGCCCTCGTAGGCGACATGCATGCCCGGATGGTGCATAATGCCGGCCTGAAAGCCTTCTGCGCGCAGGGTGGCGCTGTGCGCCGAGGCCGTGCCCCGGAGATGGGCGACCGCGCCCTGCCCGCCGATGCGCTCGGCCAGAAAGCTGGCCGCCAGCGTCGCCCCGGCCACATTATCCGAGCGAATGGTCGCGGTGATTGGGCAGCCCAGGATTTCGGTGTCGGCGGCGATGACGGGAATGCCGGCGGCCAGCGCGCGATTAGCGGCGGGCGCAAGCGCGTGAGAATCAATTGCGCCAACAATCAGCGCATCCACACGCTGCTCGACAAAGCCGTCGATTGCCGCGCCCTGCTCGGCCGCGCTGAAGGCCGGCTCGACGATCAGAGTTGCGCCAAGCTCGGCGGCTCGGGCGGTGGCGGCCTGCTCAAGCAGCAGCCAGTAGGCGAAGTAGGGGTTGTGTTGCGCAAAACCGATCTTCATAGCTGATGCTCTTTGCAGCAATCGATACAGTGCGGCGAGTGTAGCATATTCCTGCGCGCAGCGTGCGTGCCATATTTGCAACAAAGCGCAAGCAAAGATGGCAAGTTGAGCGTATTGCTATGAGCTGTCGGGAACATGCGCGCCGCAAGATCTGCTATGATCGCCGCGCAGACGCGGGGAATGAGTACTCTGGAAAGAAAGTTCTTTTATACAACGAGCCAAGCTTCCTGAAAGCTCCTCTGAGTATCAGGTTGAAGCAAAACTGGCCTGAGCTTCCTGGAAGCTGAGTACAAGGAAATTTACTTTCCAGAAAAATGAGCTAGCACAGGAGCGAACACTATGGAATCGCGGCTAGGCTTTGGGTTTGTGGGCGCGGGCGAGATCGCGGTGGCCTCGGCGGCGGGCGTGCATGCCGGCCAGCATGCTCGCATTGCGCGCGTGTACGATGTGAACGCGGCGCTGGCGGCCGACCTGGCGGCGCGCTCGGGCGGCACACCCGCCGCCACGCTGGATGCGCTGCTGGACGACCCGCAGGTGCAGGCGGTGTATATCTGCACGCCGCACTATCTGCACCGCTCCGTGGCCGAGCAGGCGGCAGCGGCAGGGAAGCATGTCTTCATCGAAAAACCAGCCGGCATCGCGCCAGCCGAAACCGAGGCGATTCTTGCGGCGTGCGAGCGCGCGGGTGTTGCCTGCGGCGTGCCCTTTGTGGTGCGCTATGCGCCGGCCTACCGGGCCGCACGCGCGCTGGTGCAATCTGGCGCAATCGGCGCGATCACTGGCTTCCGCCTGTGCTACCGTGGCGACAAACCGGCCAGCTACTGGAGCGGCGGCTACTCGGGGCGCGCCACAAGCGACTGGCGGCAGCAGCGCGCCACGGCTGGCGGCGGCGTGCTGATCATGAACATTATTCACGACCTGGATGCGCTGCTGTGGATCACCGAACTGCGTGTGGTGCAGGCACAGGGCTTGGCGCTCAGCAGCGTTGCCAGCCCCGGCGATGTGGAAGATCATGCGCTGGCGCTGTTGCGCTGCACGAATGGCGCGCTTGGCAGCATCGAGGCGCTGGCGAGCCTGCCGGGCGGGAACGGCCCGGATGCGCGCTGGGTCAACCGCATCTATGGCCGCGAGGGGCAGATCGTGCTGCCCTCGCCGTGGGGCCGCGATCCACTGGCGATCTGTACGCGCGCCGAGGGGGCATGGCGCGAGCAGGGCGGCGACGCCAGCGCCGATGCGCGCCAGCTTGCTTTCGACGATTTTGCGGCGGCGGTGCTGGCTGGCGCGCCCGTGCCGGTGCCGGGGGCGGCGGCGCTGCGCGCCAGCCGAGTCATTCACGCGATCTACACAGCCGCCGAGCGCGGCGAAGAAGTGGCGGTGCCGCACTGAGACGGCCTTAAATCTACTATGTTTCAGATAAGGCGGCCAAGAACGATTGCCACGAAGACTCGAAGGCACGAAGAGCATATGATGCTATAAAATCTTGGAGTCTTTGAGTCTTTGTGGCTATGTGAAAGGTATTGGCCTTAAATCACAGCCATGTGCTGGGTTTCGTAGACACCCCAGGCGATAAAGCCAAGCCCAATCAGCAGCGCCAGCCACAGCTCGACGTCGCTGCGGGTGACGGGAACAAAGCTGCTGGGCGGGTAGCCGCCGTACAATGCCACCGCGCTGGTGATCAGAATAACCAGGCCGGTAAGCACCGGCATGACCAGCCAGAGCGAGTAGCCGCGATTGGCAACATACCAAAGCGCCGCGCTAATGACAACAATTGCAGCCGTAAGCACCAGGCCGGCGTCGGGCAGCTTCATACCAAGTAATACGCCATAGGCCAAACCTAAAAAGCAAACCGCCAGTTTCCAGGGACTGATCCGTCCATCCGTGAGCATTGCGCTCTCCTTTCCATAATACCCTTTACCGCCGAATTTGGCAGATACTGTGCTGCAATTGTGGCGCTGCGTCTGTGCTGGCAAGGCCCGATCTTGCCGACAGACAAAACACGCCCAGGCTCATATGCGGCCGAGCGCGACAGTATGTGAATGCTTGGGAGTGCGGAGTAGAGGCGCATTGGCCGTGGCCCTTGCCTGGAATGTTCAGCAAGAAGCCCGCCTTGAATTGTGATTAGGGGCAGTATAGCAGACGAACCCTCGCAAAATGCCCACGAGGTCTTGTCGTTTTTGGCATTTCAGCCGATTTTGACGCTTTCTTTACGAAAAACGCATAACAATCTTGTGCCGCTGCTGACATAGAGCTGTCACCCGGGGCGTGTACCATAGAAGAAGAATTGTATGTTTACGGGAAGTTTTGCTCAAAGGGGAATGTACGAAAGGCATCAGTGAGCCATGAAGCTTGGTGCCTTGGTGTCTTGGTGGTAAAGTTCCAAACAGTTTGAAAGAGATGGAGCATCCATGCCATATACGCTCACCGGCACGCTGGCGGCCACGCCACCCTTTGATTTCCTCAAGTCGCTCAATTTTATCAACGGCTTTGGGCCAATGATGGGCGACCAGCGCATTGCCGAGCGCAGCCTGACGCGCGCGGTGATGATCGGCACGCAGCCGGTTGCGTTTACGCTGGCGGCGCAGGGCAGCCCCGACGCACCCGAATTGGCCTACACCTTATTTGCCGAGCAGCCGATTGCGCCCGCCACGCAGCGCGCCGCCGAAGATCGCGCCAGCTTTTTCCTGAGCCTGAACGACGACCTGCGCCCGTTTTACGCGCTTGCCGAGGCCGACGAAATATTCGCGCCGATTGTGCGCGCGCTGTGGGGCTACCACCAGGTTAAGTTCATCACGCCCTTTGAAAACGCGGCCTGGGCGATTCTGACGCAGCGCAACACCATGGCGATTGCGCGCAATCTCAAGTCGCGGCTGGTCGAGCGCTATGGCGCAACGCTGGAGGTGGCAGGAAACACCTACCCGGTCTTCCCCACTGCCGAAACCATCGCCGCCGCCGACCCCGGCGAGCTGTACGACATGCTGCCAAGCATGCGTCGCGCCGAGTATGTGCAGGATGTTGCGCGCGCCTTTGCGGCGGCCGACGAGGGCTGGCTGCGCAGCGCGCCTGTCGCTGAAGTGGAAGCGTGGCTGCGCGGCATCAACGGGGTTGGGCGCTGGTCGGCGGGTTTCATTCTGCTGCGCGGGCTGGGGCGTGCCGAGCTGCTGCCGCCCGACGAGAAGAAGCTCGCGGCCTCGGTTGCCAAGCACTACAACGCCGGCCAGCCCGTGCCCGAGCGCAGGCTGCGCGAGCTTGCGGCGCACTATGGCGCCTACCAGGGCTACTGGGCGCACTACATGCGGCTGGTGGGATAGGGCCGTGTAAATAACCACCAAGACACCAAGGCACCAAGAATCTTAAACCCTTGGTGTCTTGGTGTCTTGGTGGTAAACGTTCTTGGCGCTTTTTGCGAACTACTCAGTCGCGGCGGGCCGGGAGCGGCCATAGATGCGCGTCAGTGTGCCCAGGCGCTCGGCCAGCTCGTAGGTGAGCATGTCGGCGGTGTAGCGCCAGTCCCAGTTGCCGGCAGCGCGGCCGGGTGTGTTCATGCGCCCTTCGCTGCCCAGCCCGAACACATCCTGCATCGGCACCAGCGCGGTTTCCGCCACCGAGGCAAAAGCCAGCCGAATGAAATCCCAGCTGACATCGCTGCCATCGCGACCGAGGTAGAGCTGCACATTGCGGCGCTCGTGGTCACCGAGCGTGTGCCACCAGCCCGTGGTGGTGTCGTTGTCGTGCGTGCCGGTGTAGACCACGCAGCGCACCGGGTAGTTGTGCGGCAGGTACTGGTCGTCGGGGTCGCCGCCAAACGCGAACTGCAGCACCTTCATGCCGGGAAAGCCAAGCTCATCGCGCAGCGCCTCGACATCGGGCGTGATCACGCCCAAATCTTCGGCGATGATTGGCAGGCTGCCCAGCGCCGCGCGCACCGCCTCGAACAGCGCCGTGCCAGGGCCGCGCACCCATGTGCCATTGATCGCAGTTGGCTCGCCGGCGGGCACGGCCCAGTAGGCCGCAAAGCCGCGAAAGTGGTCGATGCGCGCAATATCAACCAGCGTGAGCGTCGTGCGAAAGCGCTCGACCCACCAGCGGTAGCCGCGCTGCTCAAGCGCACCCCAGCGGTACAGCGGGTTGCCCCAGAGCTGTCCGGTTGAACTGAAGTAGTCGGGCGGCACGCCGGCCACCGCCGTCGGGTTGCCGGCCTCGTCGATCTCGAACACTTCGCGATTCGCCCACACATCGGCGCTGTCGAAGGCCACGAAGATCGGGATGTCGCCAATGATCTGAATGCCGCGACTGTTGGCGTAGGCCTTCAGCGCGCGCCACTGGCGGAAAAACTGCCACTGCATGTAGGCGTGGAATTCGGTTTCGTGGCTCAGGCGGCTGCCCTGCTCGTCGATGGCGTGGGCTTCGTGGCGGGCCAGCGCCGGCTCCCAGCTATTCCACGATGCGCCGCCGTGCGCGCCCTTGATCGCGGCAAACAGCGCGTAATCGGCCAGCCAGGTGCGCTGCTCGGTGCGGAAACCGGCAAATTCGTCGCGCAATTCCTGCGGTGCGTGCTGCTTGTAATGCTCGAACGACTGATGCAGCACGTCGAGCTTCCAGGGGATCACCGCGCCGAAATCCACGCTTTGATCGGGAAATTCGGGCGCGCTGGCCAGGCTGCCCGCGTCGAGCAGCCCTTCGTCGAGCAGGCGATCCAGGCTGATCAGCAGTGGGTTGCCAGCAAAGGCTGAAAAGCCCTGGTAGGGCGAGTCGCCGTAGCCGGTTGGGCCGAGCGGCATCACCTGCCAGAGCTGCTGGCCCGAGCCGGCCAGAAAATCGACAAAGGTGTAGGCTGCGGCGCCCAGGTCGCCAACCCCCCAGCGCCCCGGCAGCGAGGTTGGGTGCAGCAGAATACCACTGTTGCGAGTCATTGCGCGTCCCTCGTTGGTCTTTTGAGTATCGGCATAGTATACTAGGTTTTTCAAAACCTGATGCGGTTTAGCAGAATGGGCGCAGCCATGAACCGAAAACCAAATAATTCACGCCTGGTATACAGCACCGAGCCTGAGCCAGAAGCAGCAACTTCCGCGCCCACGCCGGCATACCCCTCGGCCGCGCAGCAAACCGCGCGGATCTGGCGCGACAGCAAGCGCCGGCGCGGCAAAACGGTGACGGTGGTGGGTGGCTTGCAGCACGACCCGGCCACGTTCGAGGCGCTGCTGAAGAAGCTGAAGCAGCAGTGTGGCGCGGGCGGGACGTTCAAGGACGGCGAGCTGGAGATTCAGGGCGACCATCGCGAGCGCGTGGCGGCGGCGCTGGCGGCAATGGGCTACAAGATCAAGCACGTGGGCGGGTAGGGCCGAATTCATCCACAGATTACGCAGATTACGCAGATTGGATTTGGCTTTCTAATCGCTTACCTGTGGATCAAACCTGGTGCTTGGAATAACAGAAGATGCGGGGCGAAAGGAAACCTCCATCCCCTATCTCCCATCCTCCATCCCCTCCCGCCGCTACTTCGCCTCGTCTTCGAGCGGGTCGAGCGCGGAGTTCCACGCTTGCAAGCGCGCGGCGTCGCCGGAGTTTGCGCCGCTGGGGTAGAGCCGCTCCATCGCCTTGCGGATGGCCTGCACTTCGGCCGTGGTCATATCAATCGTCAGCCCGCCAATCGTGAAGGGCATCACCACGTCCTCGGCCTCGGCGCGCGCCTGCCACAGTGCGCGGTCATGCTCAAGCGCGCTGCGCTCGCGCCCGGCTTCGGCCAGGTTGTCGAGCGTTTTTTTGTGGGCGCGCACCGTTTCGGCGTGGCGGTGCTCTTCCTTATCCAGCTGGCGCGAAAGTGCCTTGATCGTCTTGTAGGCCTCGCTCAGCTCGTGCTGTAGCAGCGCCACCTCGGGGTTCGACGACGGCAGGAATGGATCGTGGGGCGTGTCGGCCATAGCGCTCTAGATCTTCTGGCCCCGCATGGTGCGGTAGGTCATGTATAAGCTCAGAATGACGTAGTAGACCATATACAGCAGCGAGAAATTCACCAGCAGCATGTTGGGCGTGGGCATCTGGGCAAGAATGACCACAAAGCTCACCAGCCACAATGCGCTGAGTGTCAGCGTGGTGGAGCGGAAGGCGACTGTGCGCGTTGGGTAGAGGTAGCGGATCGGCACAAACACCATAATCGACCAGAAGATCAGCACCGCGCCGACCGTTGCGGGCGCGAGGTTCAGCACAATCGCGTAGAAGGCGATCACGTTCCAGTAGCTTGGGAAGCCCAGAAAGAAATGGTCGTCGGTTTTGGCGTCGACGCGGCAGAACTGGTAGCTGGAAGCCAGCAGCGGCAGCGCCGCCATCACCACCCCGCCCACGCCAGCCGGCAACAAGCCCAGCTGCCAGATCAGGAGGATCGGCGCGAACACGTAGGTGAGGTAATCGACAATATCGTCGAGCTTGCGGCCATCGAACCAGGGCAAGGTTTCGCTGACGCGGAAGCGCCGCGCAAGCATGCCGTCGGTCCCATCGACAACCAGAGTCAGAAAGCTGATCCAGAGCGCCTGAACGGCATTGCCTTGAATGGCAGCCAGCACCATCAGAAAGGCCAGCACGGCCCCGCTGGCTGTATAAAGGTGGACGGCAGCGGCGCTCAGCTGCGACCATCGGGAAACGTCTCGCTGGATCATGCTCCTCCTTCGGCGGCGGGCGTGAGCCGCGCGCAGTGGCGTGTGGCGTTTGGTGAAATCGTGCTACTCGCGTTAGTGTACCGCCTCGCTGCCGCGCCGTCAATTGGGAAATACTTCGCTCTGATGCCCAGGCTTTGGTTGAAAATTGCGCAGCTCTTCGGGAATTCGTTGCCAGGAATGGCCAAAGACGAATGACGAATGACGAATGACGAAACCAGTTTGGTCATTCGCCCTTCGTCCTTCGTCTCAGCAGCCAGAAGCGAATGCCCAGCTAACTCTATCAGGGCACCTGGCTCTCAACATTCGGGTCGATTGTGAGCAGCGAGCGGCTGATCCAGCCAGTGATTGTTTTGCCGTCGCGCGTGTAGGTGACGCGGAACCAGCTTGCGTCCTGCGTCTTCCCCAGTAGCTGCACCGTTTCGCCCGACTGCACCAGATCGACTGGCTGGCCGCTGACGGGCTGCTCGCGCACGTTGCCCCCGCTTGAAACGCTGGCGGTAAGCAGCGGCGGCTTGGCCTGCGCTTCGGCAGTGGCGGCGCGCGCAGCCACCAGCGTGGCGGTGGCATTCAGCTCGGCCTGCGCGGCGGCGGTGCGCTGCGGAATGGCCGTGGCTGCGGCCGAAGTTGCGGTTGCAATCGCCTGGGCGGCGCGCTGCTCGCGGAAGCCGTTTGCCCACACGCCGCCAGCGCCAAGCAGCGCCAGCACCACCACGGCCAGCACAATATTGATCAGGGTTCGCAGGGGGCCTCCCCGGCGCGGCGCGTTCGGGGTGAACAGGCGCTCCCAGTCGTCGGGACGAATTTTGCTTGCCACAGTTGCTCCCAATGCGCAATACGGCGGTTTCTACGCCGGCACAGTATAGCATACCCTTTTGCGCCCGTTCGCGCGCGCGGCATTGTACTATGGTCCCTTGTTTTCCTGGTTGGGCGGCGGGGTTAGGAAGTGCGGTTATGAGGGTTGCGGGTTTGAAGGTTTGAATGTTGCAGGTTTGCAGATCATTGCCAACTGCTAACTGCCGACCGCTACCTGCTAACTGCTCGGTTCTTACTCGTTAGATCAATCCCTGCTCGCGGGCGACGCGCGCGGCCTGAGTGCGGTTGGCGGCGTGGAGCTTGTCGAGGATGGTCGAGACATGGTTTTTGACGGTGCCTTCGGCCAGCACCAGCCGCGCCGCGATCTCGCGGTTGCTCAGGCCGTCGGCCAGCAGGCGCAGCACGTCGACTTCGCGCTCGCTGAGCGGCTCGTACTCGGGCGCGGCGGGCGCGTTGCGGCGCGTGAACTCAGCGATCAGGCGGGTGGCGACGCTGGGCTGGATGATGCTTTCGCCGGCGTGCACCTTGCGAATCGCGGCCAGCAGCTCGTCGGCGGGCGTGTCTTTCAGCAGGTAGCCGCGCGCCCCGGCCTTGATGCCGTCGAACACATACTCGTCGTAGTCGAAGGTCGTCAGGATGATCACGCGGGTGGCGGGCAGCTGCGCAACGATCTGAGCCGTGGCGGCGACGCCGTTGGTGCGCGGCATCTGCACGTCCATGAGCACAATATCGGGCCGCAGCGCCAGCGCGCGCTCGCAGGCTTCCTGCCCATCGGCGGCCTCGCCCACCACCCCAAAGCCGTCTTCAAGCTCCAGAATCGTGCGCAAGCCCTGGCGCATCAGGGTCTGGTCTTCGGCGATCAGCACGCGAATGGGCGGGTTTGCCTGGGTCATGATGTTTCCTTCTGATGACGAACGACAAATGAGTAACGGGAAATGAACCGCAAAGAGCGCAAAGGGCGCAGAGATTTTGGATTTACGATTGACGATTTACGATTGGAACCATCACCTCAAAACTCAACACTCAACACTCAACACTCAACATTCAACACTCAACATTCAAACCTGCAACCTGCGAACTCATCCCTCCTCACCCACCGGCACGCGCGCCTCGACGACGGTGCCGCTGCCGGGGCGCGGGCCGACATGCAGCGCGCCACCCAGCGCTTCCACCCGCTCGCGCATGCCGAGAATACCGTAGTGGCCGGGCTTGTGCAGTGCGCCGGGCGCAATGCCCGCGCCGTCGTCGGCCACACGCAGCACCAGTGTGCCGTTTGCGCACCCCAGGTCAATTGCGACCGTGCCCGCGCCAGCGTGGCGCTCGGCGTTGGCTAGCGCCTCGCGCGCCACACGCCAGAGCGCCTCGGCGGCGGGCGGCGGGATTGGCGCAAGCGTTTCGGGCGCGCTGGCCGTGACCGCAATCGACGTGCGGGCGCGCAGTTCTTCGGCCAGGCGCTCCAGCGCCGCTGGCAGGTTCTGGTGGTCGGGCAGCGGCGCGCGCAAATCGGCCAGCGAGCGCCGCAACTCGCCCATGGTTTCGCGCACCAGCGCGCGCGTGGCCTGCAATTCCGCGTCGCCGCGCGCCGCGTCGCGGGCATACAGGCGCTGCGCGGCTTCGAGCTTGACATTCACCAGCACCAGCGCGTGGCCCAGGCTGTCGTGCATGTCGCGGGCCAGGCGGGTGCGCTCGCGCAGCGCGGCCAGCTCTTCGGCCTGCGTGGCATAGCGCTCCAGGTCGTCTTTGGCGCGGCGCAATTCGGCAATCAGCGCCTCGCGCCGGTAGTGCTCGCCAAACATCAGGCCCACAAATGCTGCCAGAGCGATGAGAATGGCGAGCGAGAAGACAAAGCCGAACACCGAGCCCCAGTCGTTTTCTGCAATCGCATCGTAGATGCCAATCGGCGCGGCCAGCAGCGCAACGATCGCCCCGGCCGGGAACAACCAGCGGCGCATTGGCAGCGCGCCAAACACATGCCCGAGCAGCGAAAGCAGCGGCCCGAAAAAGCTGCTGCTAAAGTGCAGCAGGCCGCCCACAATCGCAAGCTGGACGATCAGGTACAGCAGTACGGTGCGGTAGGGCACCGGCCAGCGCTCCTGCTGCCGCGTTTCGTTACGGTCGAACCAGATGTAGGCGGCGGCAAAGGCAAGTATCAGCGCCAGCATCAGCGCGCCGCGCCAGCTCCGCAGCAGCGTGGCGTCCTGCCCCACGGCGTCCTGCGCGCCGAGCAGCAGCGACACCGCCACCACAATGCGCCAGAAAGTATTGAATGGGCCGAGCCAGCGTGGCGCTGAAATTGTCATAACGTTTATCCGTGTGCAGCAGATTTGCCGTTCACATAACCACCAAGACACCAAGGCACCAAGATTGTATTGCTTCCTGAATCGGCTGGTGCCTTG
Source organism: Kouleothrix sp. 19917 (assembly GCF_057073505.1). Taxonomy (NCBI): domain Bacteria; kingdom Bacillati; phylum Chloroflexota; class Chloroflexia; order Chloroflexales; family Roseiflexaceae; genus Kouleothrix; species Kouleothrix sp. 19917. Next base: position 3,377,417 of record NZ_CP097099.1, on the reverse strand, counting down.
CTGCCCTAGTAGTGCCATTTCCTGGCGCCCTTAATTGGAAAGTATGACCTCTACCGCGGATTTCAGATCAATTGAGTCACAAAACGTCAGATTGCTCTCGAACTCTGTGCTTTCTGTGTTCTCTGTGGCTCAACTCATATGCACTATGCTCTAGAATAGAGCTTTCTTGAGAGAAATACAATCTGCGTAATCTGCGGATGATTCTCTAGTATGCACGCGGCTCCCAGCGGAACAAACGCGCCGCCAGCACCAGCGCCAGCAGGCCGTAGCACGCCAGCCCAATCGCGTTGATCGCGGCGGGCTGCGCGGCAGGCACCGGCAGCAATGCCGGGCGCAGCATATCCACCAGCATGGCGGCGGGTGTCCAGCGCGTGGTGTTGCCCAGCCAGGCCGGCAGTTGTTCCAGCGGGATAAACAGGTTGCTCACGAACATCAGCGGGAAGTAGATCGCCTGGCCGATGGCGGCTGCCGCCGAGGTGCTGGGCGCGACAGTCGCGATTGCCTGGCCAAGCAGCAGGAACACCAGCCCGCCAACAACCGCCAGCGGCAGCGCGCTCGCCAGCCCGCCCCACGAAAAATGCGCGCCATACAGCAGCGCCGCCGTGCCGATAATTGCCGCGCTTTGCGCCAGCAATAATACCAGCCGCGCCGCCACATACGACGCTATCAGGTGGGCGGCGGGCAGCGGCGTGGCGCGCACGCGGCGCAGCACCCCGCGCTCGCGCAGGTCGGTCAGGCGCGTGGCGTCGCCAAGCATGCCGCTCGACATCAGGTTCAGCACGACGATTCCAGCAGCTAGCCAGCTAATCGCGTCGGGCCAGATCACGCCATAGAGCACGATCAGGCCGATTGGGAAGGCGAAATTCCAGAACAGCGTAGTGCGGTTGCGCATGTTCATCAGCATATTGGCTTTGGTGAGTATCAGGAAGCGTTTCATCGGGAAATTGCTCGCTTTCGTTCGGGCGCTACTGGCGCTGGCGATAGAAGGCCCACGTCAGGCCCGAGGCCATGCAGAAGGCAATGCCGCCAAAGGTGGCGTAGTTGGCGGGCATGATATTGAATGCCATTGCCAGAAAAAACAGAATGCCGACAAAGGCCAGGGCCATCGCGAGTGTTTGGCGTGACATCTCAGTTTCCTTTTCTGCTATAACGGCTCAGTGTGTCTCAGGGGAATCTCTCTCAGACCTGCACACAGCGCGTCAGGCTGCCATGCGCGCCAGCCAGGCGGCTTCTTCGTCCATTGCGTCGGCGGCGCTGTGCTCGCCCAGGTCGCGGCCAGTCAGCGCCAGAAAGACGTCTTCGAGGTTGGGCTGGCGGCGCGCAGCTTCGGCGGGCGCGAGCGGCGGGGCGAACTGGCGGATGAGCTCGGCGGGCGTGCCAAGCGCCACCAGCCGCCCGCTTTCCACAATGCCAATGCGGTCGGCCAGCTCCTGCGCTTCTTCCATCGAGTGGGTTGTGAGCAGCACCGTGCGGCCGGCGGCCTTCATGCGGCGAACCAGCGCCCACACCACGCGCCGCGCCTGCGGGTCGAGGCCGGTGCTTGGCTCATCGAGCAGGACGATCTGCGGGTCGTTGACGAGCGCCAGCGCGAGGGAAAGGCGCTGCTGCTGCCCGCCCGAAAGCTGCTCGGCGCGCGCTTTGGCCTTTTGGCGCAGGCCAAACTGCTCAAGCAGTTGCGCGATCTGGGCGCGGCTGGGAAAGATGTTGTAGAGCGCGGCGTACAGCTCGATCAGCTCGGCCACGCGCAGCTCGGGGAACATCGCGGCTTTCTGCAGCTGCACGCCCAGCAGCTGTTTGGCCGCCGCGCCGTCGCGGGCCATGTCGTGCCCGGCCACGCGCACGCTGCCCGTATCGGGACGGCGCAGGCCCTCGATGGTGGCGAGCGTGCTGGTTTTGCCCGCGCCATTTGGCCCCAGCAAGCCGAAAATCTCGCCGCGCCGCACGCTCAGGCTCAGCCCGTCGACGGCGCGCTGCGCGCCGTACTGCACCACCAGATTTTCAACGTCGATGATTGCTTCGCTGTTCATATACCCTCCCTGCGCGGATGGCCGCGCGTCGTTTTCTTGCCATGAGGATACGCCAGCCGGGGCGCGGCGGCTAGTCACAAAGGGGCTAATCGGGAGGGTGCCGAAAGTCACGCCTGGGGTCGGGCGCGGGGAGGAAAAGAAAACCAGAACCGAGAACCGAGAACCGAGAACCATGAAGACACGAAGGCACCAAGAATCAAAATGATCTTCGCGCCTTCGTGTCTTCGTGGTTAAATTTCTAGCTGCCTCAGCGGGCGATGCGGGCCAGCTCGCGCACCTGCGCGCCAATGTCGGGCGAGCGTACCAGGGCCTCGCCAACCAGAATGGCGTCGGCGCCCCAGGCGCGCACCTGCGCAACGTGTGCGGGCGTGAAAATGCCACTTTCGCTCACCAGCACCGGGCGCGATTCGGCGGGCAGGCGCTCCGCCACGCGGCGGGTGGTGTCAAGCGAAGTGACGAAGCTGTGCAGGTCGCGGTTGTTCACGCCCACGATCTGCGCGCCAACCGCCAGCGCGCGCTCAAGCTCGGCCTCGTCGTGCACTTCCACCAGCGCCTGCATGCCAAGCGAATGCGTTAGCGCCAGCAGCTCGGCCATGTGTGCATCGTCGAGCGCAGCGACGATCAGCAGCAGCGCGTCGGCACCATAGGCGCGCGCTTCGTGCACCTGGTAGGGGTCGATAATGAAGTCTTTGCGCAGCAGCGGCACCGGCAGTTGCTCGCCCAGGTGCGCGCGAATGCCTTCGAGGTACTTCAGGCTGCCCTGGAAAAAGCGCTGGTCGGTGAGCACCGAAATGGCCGCCGCGCCATTTTCGGCGTAGGTGCGCGCCAGCACGAGCGGGTCGAAGTTTTCGATCAGCACGCCTTTGGAGGGCGAGGCTTTTTTGACCTCGGCAATCAGCGCCACGCGGTCGGGCTGGCGCAGCGCGGCGTCGAGCGGGCGCGGCGCGGGCGCATCGGCGGCGAGCGACTGGAGCTGCGCCAGCGGGATTTTGGCGGACTGGCGGGCGACCTCGGTGCGCTTGTGGTCGAGGATGCGCGTCAGAAAGGTCTCGGCGGGTTCGGTCGTCATGGGTTCCCTTTGTGTTGCTATGAGCGGAAATTGAGCAGCAGCAAGCCAATCAGGCAGATCGTAATGCCGGCCACCTGCGTCCACGCCAGCGTTTCGGCAAACAGCACCAGCCCAATCGGCACCAGCAACATCGTCACGGCGACGTTTGTGACCAGCGCGGCAATGCTGATCGCCCAGCCGGCGCGGTAGGCCAGCAGAAAGCCCAGCTCGATGCCAACAACCGCCAGCGCCAGCCCGGCAACCGCCCAGTTGATCTGCGCGAGGGCGGCGCGCAGGCTGGTGCCGAGCGGGAAGAAGGGCAGCAGCACCAGGCAGATTATACAGGCGATGGCGTAGGTGACGGCCATGCCAAGCAGCGGGTGAAGCTGCGCGGGGATGGCCTTCTGAAACAGGTGGTAGAACAAGGACGCGACGATTGTCAGGCCCATCGCGCCAAAGTACATCATTCGGCTGGCTCGCTTTCGGTCGCGCATCTGCTCACTATCTGGCTGCGGAAATCAAAGCGCCATGCTATGCGAAGTTGCGCGGTTTGACAAGGCGGCGGGGTGACGGGGTGAAGGGGTGAGCGTAGAACCGCAGAACCAAGAACCGCAGAACCGCAGAGCGAAGAGCGCAGAGCGCAGAACTGAGAACCGCAGAACCGCAGAACCGCAGAACCGCAGAACTGAGAATCTGCAACGTTCTAACGTTCAAACCTGCAACCTGACAACATGCAACCTTCTAACCCGGCCTACCGCAGCAGGGCGCGCACGCGGGCCAGCGCATCGATGGGCGCGAGCAGCGTGATTGTGTCGGCGGGGGCGAGGGTGGTGTCGAGTGCGGGGAGGGTGTGGGTGGCATCGCCGCGTGTGAGTGTGATCACCAGCGCGTCGTGGCGGGCGCGGATGGTTTCGATGGTCTGGCCGGCGAGCGCATCGCCTGCGCGCAGGGTGATCTGGTCGGCGGAGAACAGCGCCTCGGCGGTGGCAAAGGCGTGCGTCACATCGCCCAGCACGGCGGCGGCGGCCAGCGTGGCGCTCGCCAGCCCCGAAGTGCTATAGGCCGTGCGAATGCCGAACATGTCGGCCATTTTGCTGGCAAGCGCGTCGCTGAAGGCGCGCTCGACGACATGCACGTCGGGGCGGAGCTGGCGCGCGGCCAGGCCGATCTGCAGGTTCAGCAGGTCGTCGGAGGTGAGCGCGGCCACGCTGTAGGCGCGCTCGATGCCGGCCGCGCGCAGCACCTCGGGGTCGCGGGCGTCGCCGATGATGGTGCGCACTCCTGGCAGGCGCGCAATGCGCTGCGCCAGCTCGGGCCGGCCATCGTCGCGGCGCACCACCACAATGCGCGGGCGCGGCACCAGCGCATCGAGCTGGCGCACCACGCGGTAGCCAACCTTGCCCAGCCCGCAGACAATGATCGTGTCATGCTCGCCGGTGGGCTGCTCGTCGCGGCTGGATTCGGTGCTCTGGCGGGCGCTGAGCTCGCGCAGGCCAAGCAGCGCGGGCAGCGTGCCGATCAGCAGGGCCTGCCCACCGGCAAGCTGGCGCAGCACGCGCACGGGGTATTTGTCCTCAAGCGAGCGGCGCAGGCTGGCTGGCCCGCTTTGCGGCGCAAACACCAGCCGCGTGACGCCAAGCAACTCCGCGCCGGCCGGCATGGCGTGCTCGATGTCGCGGCTGATCGCGGCGGCGACATAGGTGGGCGCGGCCAGCGCCGACGCGCTGAAGGCCGTGTTCGGGCCAAAGCCGCGCTCAAGGTTTTGATCCAGCTCGTCGCTGAAGACGCGGAGCACCACGCGCATGCCCGGCCGCATGCCGCGCGCCGTCAGCGCGATCTCGATGTTCGCCAGGTCGTCGTTGATCGCGGCGACCACGGCGCGTGCCCGCGGGAGGCCAGCCTGGCGCAGCGCGACGGGCTCGCGTGCATCCCCGACCACGACCGGCACCTTCAGGTTCAGCGCACGCTCGACGAAGGGTCCGTTCCAGTTGCGCTCGACGACAACTGCCGTATGTCCATTTGCCAACAGCTGCTCGACCACGCGCATGCCCACGCGCCCCAGCCCCGCAACGATGACGTGATCACGGCTGGTTGCGGCCAGCGCCACCTGCCAGGCCTCGCGGCGGCTGCCCTTGTCGAACAGAAGGCGGCCGAAGTTGAGCACGCTCTGGAAAATGAGGGCGAGGCCGAGCAGCGGGATGAGGAAGAACAGCAGCACGCCTAACGGGTCGTCGGGCAGATCGAGGCCGGTCTGGAGCGACACCAGCTTGAGTGTTTCGAACAGGGCGGCGGCGAAACCGAGCCGGGCGGGGTGGGCGTAGTGCAGGTAGAGCGTGCCGGCCAGCGCCAGCACCGCGAAGCCGGCCAGCGCCACCCACGACTCGCGCAGCAGCAGGCCGAAATCGTAGAGGTTGGCGCGCAGCAGCTGCCAGATGCGGGAGCGGCGGCGCGGGCGGGTGGGAGTGTTCATGCGGCATCCGTTCAGGCGGCTCCGCTGCCATTGTACCGGGGGCGTCAAGCGCGCAGCGTGGTACAATGCCGCAATCGCCAAGCAAGAAAGAATGCCTGTGACCGACCCACGAACCCGCGACGACCTGCTCGAAGCCATGCGCCTGGGCTGCCCGCTGTGCGTGCTGGTCGAGCGCGCCGAGCGCAAGGCGATCGACCATTTTCTGTACGATCAGGTGAATGATATTCGGCAGCGTGATGCCCTGCGCGCCAGCCGCGGCCTGTGCCTGCCGCATTCCGAGATGCTGGCAGAAGGGCGCAGCGCACTGGGCGTGGCCATCCTCAGCCGCGACATCCTGCGCACCATGACGGCCGAGCTTGAGGCGGAGACTTCTAATCGCAAAGAGCGCGGAGAACGCAAAGAAGAGCGGGATAGCAAATCCGCTCACACCTTTGCGCTCTTTGCGTCCTTTGCGGTTCAAGTGGGGCAAAAATTGGCCAGCCGCATTGAGCCGCAGGCCGGATGCCCGATGTGCGCCGAGCGCCCGCGCCTGGAAGCGCCGCTGTTCGCCGGGCTGCTGCACAACCTGGCCGACGCGGGCTTTGCCGCCGCGTTCGACGAATCGGGCGGGCTGTGCCGCGTGCACCTGGCTGGCGGGCTGCGGGCGGCCAACCCAGCCGGCGCGCGCGACCTGGCGGCGCGGCAGGCGGCGATCTGGCGGCGGCTCGAAGCCGTGCTGGACGAGTTCATCCGCAAGCACGATTACCGCTTCAATGAGCCGATCCTTGAGGACGAGCGCGATGTCTGGCGGCGCGCGCTGCAAGCCAGCAGCGGGTGGTATCATCGCGAGGAGTGACGAAGGGCGAAGGACGAAGGACGAAGGACGAAGGACGAAGGACGAATGACGACCGACGAAGGGCGAACGTACTGGCGTATCGCATACGCCTGCTGCAGGTTGCAGCCGGGGCGTATCGCATACGCCTGCTGCAGGTTGCAGGCTCAATCCCAAAACCCCAGACCCTAAACCCTCGTGCGGTTGCAGATTCGCCACCGCTTCAAAAAGAGGACGCATATGCCCCCAACGGTTTCTTCCCCCACCCACGATGTTCGCATTGATTTCGATGCGCGCGTGCCCATGCGCGATGGCACGCAGCTCGCGGCGGACGTGTATCGCCCCGCTGCGCCCGGTCGCTTCCCGACCATTCTGCTGCGCACGCCCTACTTGAAGAACGGCGACAACGCGCTGGCGGTCGGGCGCTATTTCGCGCAGCGCGGCTACGCGCTGGTGTGGCAGGATGTGCGCGGGCGCGGCGATTCCGACGGCGCGTTTGTGCCCTACCGCAACGAAGGGCGCGACGGCTACGACACGATTGAGTGGTGTGCAGCGCAGCCCTGGAGCGATGGCAATGTCGGCACTATGGGCGGCTCGTACCTCGGGCGCATTCAGTGGCTGGCCGCGCTGGAGCAGCCGCCGCATCTGCGCGCGATGTTTATTGCCGTCTGCCCATCCGACCCCTTTGTGGAAATGCCCTGCGGCACGCACGGCCTGCAGCACCTGTGCTGGCTGCACATGACCAGCGGGCGCACCATGCAGAACACGGGCGCGGTGAACTGGGACGCGATCTACGAGCACCTGCCGCTGCTGACCATGGACGAGCAGGTCGGGCGGGCGATGCCGCAGTGGCGCGAAGAGCTGGGGCACGAGCTGCGCGACGAGTTCTGGGAAGCGATCTGCTACCAGAACAAATTCGACCAGATCGACCTGCCGATCCTGCACATCTCGGGCTGGTACGACGACGAGCAGATTGGCACGCCGCTGAACTTCGCGGGAATGGTCGCACACGGCGCCACGCCAGCCGCGCGCGCCAGCCAGCGCCTGCTGATGGGGCCGTGGGGCCACCGCATCGCTGGCGTCACCAGCATGGGCGAGGTGGATTTTGGCCCGCAGGCGCTGCTGAACCAGGAAGGCACGCAGCTGCGCTGGTTCGACCACTGGCTGAAGGGCATGAGCAATGGCGTGGCCGAAGAACAGCCGGTGCGCCTGTTCCTGATGGGCGCGAACGAGTGGCGCGACGAGGCCGCCTGGCCGCCGCCCGCCGCGCAGGAAACGCGCTTCTACCTGAGCAGTGGCGGCAGCGCCAACAGTCGCTTTGGCGATGGCGCGCTGGTGGCGGCCGCGCCCGATGCCGCCGCGCCCGACCGCTACCGCTACGACCCGGCGCGGACCTTTCCCTTCCTGACCGAGCCAACCTCCTCGCAAATCGGCGGTGCCGACGATTACGCCGCCGTGCAGCGCCGCGACGACGTGCTGGTCTATGTCACGCCGCCGCTCGACGCCGATGTCGAAGTGGTCGGGCCGATCAGCGTCGAGCTGTACGCCGCGTCGTCCGCGCCCGACACCGACTTCATGGCGATGCTGCTGGATGTGCACCCGAGCGGCTTTGTGCAGCGCCTGTGCGACGGCATGGTGCGCGCGCGCTACCGCGACGGCTTTGCCAGCGCCAGCCCAATTGCGCCGGGCGAGGTCTATCGCTACACCATCGATTGCTGGAACACCGCGCAGCTATTCCGCCAGGGCCACCGCATCGCCGTGCAGATCACATCCAGCGCCTTCCCGAAGTACGACCGCAACCTGAACACGGGCGAGTCGCTGGCCACCGGCACGCGCATGGCCGTCGCCGAGCAAACGATCTTCCACGACGCCGTGTATCCCTCGTGCGTGGTGCTGCCGATCATTCCGCAGCAGGCGTGAGCGGGTGGCAAGGTGAAAGGGTGAAAGGATCTGCGTCCTGAGTAGGCCGTCAGGCCGTATCGAAGGGCGCTGTGTTCGGCAGAAAATACGCACTACGCACTACGCACTATGCCATTCTTGCAGAAAGCCTGAACCAATGCTGACGATCTTCCGCAACCGCCTGTTTCTTGCCGTGGCCTCGGGCCACTTCGCCGTCGATGTGCTGAATAGCGTCGGCCCAGTGCTGATGGCAGTGCTGGCCCGCCCGCTCGGCCTCGGCTACAGCCAGATCGGCCTGGCGCTCACACTCTACACCTTTGCCGGGGCGCTGTCGCAGCCCGTGTTTGGCCTGCTGGCCGACCGTTTCCGCGGGCGGACGGTGCTGCTGGCTGGGGTGGGCGCGCTGTGGATGATAGTGTGCCTGGGCGCGATGGCGCTGCAAAGCACCTGGGCGCTGATCCTGCCCTTGTTTCTGCTGGCCGCGCTTGGCTCGGGCCTGTTCCACCCGATTGGCACAGCCACGGCTGGCGCGGTCGACCGGGCGCGGGCCGGCAGTACGACCTCGCTGTTCTTCTTTTCGGGGCAGATGGGCCTGGCGATTGGCCCGCCCGTGGCCGGCTGGCTGTTTGGCCTGAATGGCGCGCTGGGTTTGCTGCCGCTGTGCGCGCTGGCGCTTCTTCCCGCCGGGCTGATGCTGGCCGCGCCAGGATTGCCCGCCGAGCCGCCGAGCGCGAAGCGCGTTGCGGGCGCGGCGGCGCGCAGCGCCGTGTGGGTGGTCGTGGCGTTTGTGGCGCTGGTGGCGGTGCGCTCGTCAATTCAGGCCGCCTACAGCGCCTTCCTGCCCTCGCTGTTCGCCGAGCGCGGCTGGAGCGCAACGTGGTATGGCGCGCTGGCGGGCACGTTTATGTTTGCCGCCGCAGTGGGCAATGTCGTCAGCGGGGCCGTGGCCGACCGCTATGGCATGCGCGCGGCGACGGTCGGGCCGCTGGTGCTGGGCGTGCCGGCCGGGCTGGTCTGCCTGTGGTCGCCCACGCCCCTGGCGGCGTTCGTGGCGTGCGGGCTGGCCGGCCTGCTGATCGGCGGGCAGCATAGCGTGCTGGTGGTGCACGCCCAGCGGCTATTGCCTGCCAGCCAGGGCTTTGCAGCCGGCCTGATCCTGGGCTTCACGTTTGCGGCGGGTGGGATTGGCACCTGGCTGGGTGGCCTAGTGGCCGACAGCGTTGGGCTGTTGCCGGTGATGCAGGCGATTACGCTGCTTGGGCTGCCCGCCGCGCTGCTGGCCCTCACGCTGCCGCGCCGCGAGCGCCCCGCCGCGCCCGCCCTCGCAGAAACCGAGGCGCAGCCAGTCGTGGCGTGATACGCTTTTTCGGAATTTCTAACGCACTACGCACTACGCACTATCTCGATAGAATAGTGTGTAGTGCGTATTTTCGCGTCATCTGTTCGTTCAAATAAATAATTGTAAACGCTGACTTCTGAACACGTCATAGAGTACGGCACCATTCTTGCATTTTGTTTGGGGAAACAACATGAAGAAGGTGCCATATGACTGAACAACAGCGCGAAGATGCGTTTCTGAATGAGTTGCTGACCACCCGCACGCCACCTGCGGCACGACCGGCCCCGGCCCTGACTCCCAGCGACGAGCGCGCGCTTTTAAGCGCCGCCAACCGCGCTGGCACGCCGACGCTCGCGCCATTCTCTGGTGGCGAAGCTGCCCCGGCTGGCGAGAAGTCGTTTGCGGGCGAGGTGGCCGAGATGGTGCGGCGCTACCCGCTGCCAGCCGTGGCGCTTGGCGCGGGCGTGATGTTTCTGCTGGCGCGGCGCAGGCGGTAGCGTTTGGATTCGTCCACAGATGACGCAGATTGCACAGATGGCTTAGCCCTCGGCAAAGACGGCGCGTGCCCACGCGACGTAGCGCGCCATGTTTGCCTGCATGTGCTCCTGCCAGCCAGCCGGGCGCGCAGCCAGCCGCTGGTCGCCGCCGCGCGGCACCTCGTAGAGCAGGCGGGCGAAACGTGCCACCCACCACACGAGCATGAGCGGCAGGTAGGCCCGCATGCGTCGCGCGGCGGACGGCTCGCCACGCAACCGCGCATATTCCTCAAGCAGCCATTCCTGGCGCGTAGCGGAAACCGCTTCGTACGCCGGGTGCGCAATCAAATCTGCAATCTCGAACGCGGGATCGCCCCAGCCGCTGTTTTCCCAATCCACCGAGGCCAGGCCGCCGGGCTGGCGCACAAAATTGCTGGTGTTGCCATCCACCCGGCAGAGCGCGAGCGCCGGCGCGGGCCATTCCGGCCAGGCGTGGTCTTCGGCGTGGCGGGCCAGCGCCACAAGCTCGGGCGGGCGCTCGGCGGCGGGAATGCGGGCAAGCTGCTGGGCGATCAGCGCCAGGCCAGCGCGGGCGCTTGTCGCGTTCAGGACGGCGGGCTGGATTGGCTGCGTCGTGTTCTCGGGGGTGAGCGAGTGGATGGCGAGGTAGTGCGCCAGCAGCTCGTGCCACTCGGCGTCGCTGGCGGGCGGCGCGAGGAGCACCGGGCCGGCCAGCCACGACTGGACGACCAGCGGCTGCGCGAAGCGCTCGCGGTCGAGCAGGATGGGCGCAGGCGCGATGCCGAGGCCAGCCGCACGGAGGGCATGGAGCGCGGCCCACTCGCGCCCGGCGCGGTCGCGCTCGTCGCGGATAGCCCATTTAATCGCAAGGTCGTGGGTTGGCGAGGTGGCGCGGTAGACCAGATTGTTTGCGCCGCCGCTGGCACGCGAGTAGCGCCAGTCCCCGAGGGCTCCTGCGTCGTGGCTTCCTTCGGCAAGGTGGCTGAGCAGCAGATCGAGTTCCGGCAGCACGGGCGCTTGTTTTTCCATATTTTATGATCCACAGATGACGCAGATTACGCAGATGGGAGAGCTGTATCTGTGTAATCTGCGTCATCTGTGGACAAAACCACGCTACGTGTTCGCCCGCGAAAGCCGCCCGCCGCGCAGGCCGCCCGGCAGCCAGGCGAGGAAATCTTCCCAGGCCGGCGCGCGCTCGCGCAGCAGCGTGGCGGCCAGCACGCCACCAAGCAGCAGCATGCCGTAGAACTTGTACGACACGCCGAGCACCGTCAGGAAACCCATCACCGGGCCGCCATAGAAGCTCCACTGGTTGCCATAGGACGTCAGCGTGTAGGCCAGCGCCAGCGCGCATGCCTGCCCCAGCGGCACCTCGCGGTCGCGCAGGTGCAGCAGCAGCGCGCCAAACGGCAGGAACAGAAGCGTCTCGTAGTGCATCCAGGCGGCCGGCACCACCAGCACCATCAGCAGCGGGAACTGCGCGTACTGAAGCGCAAAATTGGTGCTGCGCGAGCGCGCGGGCGGCAGCGCCAGCACGCAGCCCAGCAGCCCGACCAGGCCCGAAATGCCCAGGCCCAGCAGGGACAGCGCGCGGTTCTGGAAGATTTCGGCCTCGGCGGGCGTGGACACAAAGCGCGTGATAAAGGCCGAGATCGTCTGGTTTTCGACCCAGCTGGTGGTGCCGCCGATATTGGGCAGCACCTCGGTCAGGTAGATGCGGTGCATCTCCCAGCCCATCACTGCCACCGCCACGCCATTGAACAGCAGCATGCCCAGCGCAAAGCCGGCCAGCGCGCGCCAGCGCCGCTTCGCCACCAGAAAGGCCAGCAGCAGCACCGGATAGATCTTGAACAGCGTGCCAAGCGCGATCAGCACGCCGGCCAGGATGTCGCGCTCGCCGCGCAGCGCCCACAGCGCCAGCGTCAGCGTCAGCAGCAGCGCCAGGTCGATCTGGCCGTAGGCCATGGTGTCGGTGAGCGGGCGGAAGTTCAGCAGGATCAGCGCGCCAGCCGTGCCGGCGGACACCACGCGCAGACCCCACATGCGCACCCAGGCCGCGAAGGTCGCCGCCAGCAGGATGCAGTTCAGCACGCGGTGGAAGAACAGCACGCGCTCGCCGTCGCCAAACACCCACGGCACGAACAGCATGCCATAGAAGGGCGGCACCTTGAAGACCTTGCCGAAGTGATTGGTGCGCACCGCCTCAAGGTCGTAGAGCGACCCGCCGCGCGCCCAGTCGCGCGCGCCTTTGAACAGGATCCAGAAATCGGGGCCCTGCCGCCCGAACGCAAAGGTGATCATATAGATCAAATTGGCGACGGCGGCAATTGTGAAGATGATCAGCGCGGCCCGGCTGATGCCCAGGCGGCCGTGTTCCTCGGGCATGGTGCGCCCGCGCAAGGCGTACCAGCCGCCCAGCGCAAGGAGCGCCAGAATGATCGCGCCGCCGATCCACATGGTCGGGATGCCGGGCGCGATGTCGGGCATGCCGTCGGCGTTCTGGAAGAGCTGAAACAGCGGTGCCATCCACCACATCGCCGCCAGGTAGATCGGCAGGTCGGCCCCGCGCACCACCAGCCGGCGCTCGCCCGTGCGGCGGGCCGGCGCAAGCAGGCGCGCAATGCCCACGCCCAGCGCGGCCAGCGCCACGAGCGCGGCGATGCGCTGCACAAAGGGCAACACTTCCAGCGGGCGCACCGCAATGCCGATAGCGAGCAGCGCGGGCAGCGCCACCGCCGCCCCAAAGCTGGCTGCGCGCCGCAGGCCAAGCCAGCGCGGGAGGGCGTAGGCGCACAGCGCGAGCGCGGCGGCCCAGCCAAGCAGCCACAGCGACGGGATGAGCAGGCCGTTTGTGAGCGGCGTGAGCGTGACCTGATCGAGCACCGCGCCAAGCTCGCGCGAGTCGTTGGGCAGCGAGAAGGTGCTGGTTTGCATGTGCAGGCGCAGCGCCCAGTCGAAGCTTTCGGCGGGCGGCACCACCGCGCCGTACAGGCGCGTGCCATTCACGATCCGCACGACATCGAATGCGCCCAGCGGCGTGCCATTCGCATCGAGCGTGACATGCGCGTCGGGCACATCGGCTGGTCGCCCACTCGACATGCGTAGCTCGGCTAGCACCGGCACGCCCAGCGGCGGGCGCGGCAGCGCCAGCGTCGAGTCGCCGCCGGTCCAGCGCGAAGGCTGGCCATCCAGCTCCTGCACGGCGTAAAAGCCCGCCACAAAGCGCTGGTCGCGCACGCCCACGTCGACCGTGATCGGCCACACGCGGTTGAACGCCAGCGTCAGGAAGATCATCGCCAGCAGGGCCGCCGCCAGCGCAAGGAGCGCGTCAGCGCGCCATCCCGCGTTAGTTCTTGCCTGGGGAAGTGCCTTGCTCATGCCAGCGCCTCGCGCACCGCCGCCGCCACCGCGTCCACTTCCGCGTCGCTGAGCTCGGGGTAGATCGGCAGCGACAAGACTTCGTTCGCCAGCCGCTCGGTGACGGGCAGGCTGCCCGGCGCGGCCAGCCCCTGATAGATTGGCTGGAGGTGCGCGGGCAGCGGGTAGTGCACCATCGCGCCGACGCCGCGCGCATGCAAGCCGGCCTGAAGCTTCTCGCGCTCGGGCGTGCTGACGACATACAGGTGAAAGACGTGCGCCGCCGCGTCGGCGGGGTGCTCGGGCAGGGTCAGCGGCAGCCCGGCCAGCTGCTCGGTGTAGCGCTGGGCAATGGCGCGGCGGCGCTCGTTCCATGCGTCAAGGTGTGGCAGCTTCGCGCCAAGCAGCGCGGCCTGCAGCTCATCCAGCCGCGAGTTGATGCCATTGGGCTGCACAAGGTAGTAGCGCGGCGACCAGCCATACTCGCGCAGGGTGCGCAGCCGGTCGGCCAGCGCGGCGTTGTTGGTGGTTATCGCGCCGCCATCGCCAAGCGCGCCCAGGTTTTTGCTTGGGTAGAAGCTAAAGCAGCCGCACGCCCCCAGGCTGCCGGCGCGCTGGCCAGCCAGCGCCGCGCCATGCGCCTGCGCGCTGTCTTCGATCACCGGGATGCCATGCCGGTCGGCAATCGCCAGAATCGCGCCCATGTCGGCCATGCGGCCATACAGGTGCACCGGCATGATCGCCCGTGTACGCGGCGTGATCGCGGCCTCGAGCAGCGCGGGATCGAGCGTGTGCGTGCGTGGGTCGGCATCCACAAACACTGGGCGCGCACCGGTTTGCAGGATCGTCAGCGGCTCGTACACGGCGGCATTCGCCACGGTGATCACGTCATCGCCCGGCCCAACGCCCAGCGCGACCATGGCGAGGTAAAGCGCCTCGGTGCCGTTTGCCACGCCGATGGCGTAGGACGCGCCGCAGTAGGCCGCGAAGGCTTCTTCAAAGGCGCGCACCTCGGGGCCAAGAATATACCAGCCGCTCGCCAGCACGCGCGCCGCCGCCGCGTCAAGCTCGGGCTTGATTGCTTCGTACTGGCGCTTCAGATCGCCAATCGGGATTGAAGGCATAGATTTCTATCCTTGCCGCAGGCGAATCGCATTCGCCCGTTCGTTTCTTGGTTCTCGGTTCTGCGGTTCTTGGTTCTCGGTTCTGCGGTTCTGCGGTTCTGCGGTTCTGCGGTTCTTCGCGCTACCAGTAATGCTCGCGCTCGGCGCGGTAAAATTCGAGCGTGCGGCGCAGCCCCTCGCGCAGTGCCACGCGTGGCCGCCAGCCCAGCCGCCCCTGGATCAGGCGATAATCGGCGTAGTAGTCGCCAATATCGATCGGCTTGCGGTCGGCGGGGAAGGGGATGACATCGAAGCTGCCAGCGCCGTTGATCTCGATCAGCAGCGCCGCCAGGTCGCGCAGGTTGATCGTTTCGTCGCTGCCGAGATTGAAAATCTGCCCGTCGGCGGCGGGCGATGCGGCCGCCATCAGCAGCGCGTCCACGCAATCGTCCACATAGGTGAAATCGCGAATCTGCGTGCCGTCGCCCCACACCTGGATGGGCTCGTCCTCGATCAGTTGCTTGATCCAGATGCCCAGAAAGGTCTGGCGGGCGTCTTTCACGCGCATGCGCGGGCCAATCGTGTTGGTAAGCCGCAGCGCGCAGCCGCGAATGCCATAGACATTATTATAGACAATGTGGTACCACTCGCCGGCCATCTTGTTCACGCCGTTGACGTCGGTGGGGTGCAGCAGGTGGCGCTCATCGACGGGCAGAAAATCGGGCTTGCCATAGATCTGGCGCGTCGAGGTATACACAACCTTGAGCTTGGAATTGTGCTTGCGGCAGGCTTCGAGGATGGAAAGCTGCGCGCGGCAGTTGATGTCGAGGTCGGTGTAGGGGTCGCGCATCGAGTCCATGTGCGACGACTGGCCGGCCAGGTTGAACAGGTAATCCTGCCCCTGCACCAGGTAGTCCATCGAGTATTCGTCGCGCACGTCGGCAATATTCACCTTCACCTGATCCTCGATGCCGGCGATATTGCGCAGATTGCCGCCATAGATCGGGATGAGCGAATCGACCAGGGTGACGCGCGCGCCGTGCGCAACCAGCCGGTGCGCCAGCGTCGAGCCAACAAAACCCAGCCCGCCGGTAATCAGCACCTGCGCGCCGTCGAAAGAAGCTGCGTAATCGTTCATAGCTTTGCTCGCGGGCTGCGGCGCATGGTACGCGCTGCGTGCCCGTATTCCACGCCACTTACACTTTCACCTTTTGCCCGCGGGCTTTTGGCAATTTGAGGTGTTCGCGCCGCACCACCAGCTTCCACCACAGCCATGCCACGTGCGGCAGCACGCGGCTGAGCCGGCGGAAATTAAAGAACTGGCTTTTGCCATAGCTGCGGTGGAAGTGATGCACCGGCACCTCGGCAAAGCGGAAGCCGGCATCTTGCAGCTTTTTCACCAGCTCCAGGCAGATCGTGCCGTCGGGCGACTCAAGCTCGATCGCGTCGAGCGCTTCACGCCGGATGAGGCGGAAATCGCAATCGACATCGCGCAGCCTGAAGCCAAACATGAGCTTCACGAAGTGGTGGTACATGCGGCCGATGATGATGCGGTGCAGCGGATCGTGCCGCTCGATCTTCCAGCCGTTCACTACGTCGATATCGCCGGCCATGGCGGGCAGCAGCAGCTTGAGCTCGCGCGGGTCGTACTGCGCGTCGCCGTCGGTGTAGAACACCAGATCCTTGCTGCACTCGCGAAAGCCGACACGCAGCGCGCCGCCATAGCCAAGCGCCTGGCGGTGCGCCAGGTAGCGAAAATGATCATATTTCCGGGCCAGGTCTTCCAGCACTTCAACGGTGTAGTCGGTGCTGCCGTTTTCGACCACAATCACCTCGTAGTCGTCGGTCAGCTCGGCCAGCGTCGTGAGTGTGGCGACCACCAGGCTCGCAATTGTGCCGCCGTCGTTGTAGGCGGGGAAAAAAGCCGAAATGCTCGGCGCGGGTGTGGGCATACGTGCCACCTTCGCATGTGCGGTGCGCGGCCGGGCTTGCCGCGTGCGGCGAGATTATAGCACAGGCTTTGGGAACGGGTGGCGCGGTGGGGTTTCAGGCCAGGGTCAGGGCAACGTTGGAATAGGGAAACCGGATTTATCCACAGATGCCACAGATTTCGCAGATGGGAAAGCCCATATCTGTGTAATCTGCGAAATCTGTGGATGATTGTTGGAACTTTGGACCTGAGCAGGGTTTCAGGCCGGCTCGACGAGCGCGGGGCTGAGCGGCAGGTCGATCATAAAGGTGCTGCCCTGGCCCTCGCGGCTTTCGACGCTGACGCTGCCGTGGTGCATGCTGATGATTTCTTTCACCACATACAGGCCAATGCCCATGCCGCTGATCTGCTGCTGGCGCACGTTGCTGGCGCGGTAGAACTGGCTGAACAGCAGCGGCTGCGCGGCCTCGGGGATGCCAATGCCCTGGTCGCTCACACTGATGCGCGCCTGATCGCCACGCTCTTCCACGCGCACGTCGATCCGCCCGCCGCTCGGGCTGTACTTGATCGCGTTCTGCACGAGGTTTTGCAGCACCTGCTCCAGGCGCAGCGGATCGCCCATGATCATCAGCGGTGCGGTGCGTATGTCGGCAACCACAATGTGCGAGAGATAGAGCGTTGGCTGCACTTCCTCAACCACCTGCCGCGCCAGCTTGGCAACGTCGAAGCGCTGCGCGTCGATGCTGAGCCGCCCTTTCGAGATGCGCGTGATGTCGAGCAGATCGTTGATCATGCGCTCAAGGCGGCGCGCCTGGTTGATCAGCACATGGAGCGCCTTGGTGTTCGCGGGCGAGACACTGGCGTTTTCGCGGGCGAGGCGGCGCTGGAGCAATTGCGCATTGCCAAGCATGGAGGTGAGCGGCGTTTTCAGCTCGTGCGAGGCCACCGACAGGAATTCGTCGCGCAGGCGCAGCGCCTGCTGCGTTTCGGCCAGCGCGGTTTGTTCGCGCCAAAGCATCTCGCGCATTTCGGTGTTGTCGAGCGTCACGCCGACAAGCCCGGAGGGCGTGCCGTCGCTGCTGTGCATGGGCTGGCACGTGATGCGAATAAACCGCACCGCGCCGCCGGGCCAGTGCACTTTCACTTCGCCGTCGTATGGCTGGGATTCGGCAATGGCGCGCTGCATCAGCTCGCGGAAGTCGGTCTGCTCACTGGTTTCGATCCGGCCAGTGAACTCTTCGACCGCTGGCTCGATCTCGGGCGCGAAGCCAAAGTGGCGTTTGCAGCCCGAGGTGCAGGAAAGCGTGTTGGTGGCGAAATCCCACTGCCACGCGCCCATCAGGGCAGTCTCGAGCGCCATTTCGAGCTGCTGGCGGCGCTGGGCCAGCGCATTGGCAACCTCGTGGCGCTCGGTGATGTCGATATTCACGCCAATCACGCGCTCGGCCACGCCCTGCGCATTAAACATGACATCGCCCTTAGCGAGCATCCAGCGCTCGGTGCCATCGGGCCAGCAGACGCGGAACTCGATGTTGTAGGGCGGCCCGCCCGCAACAGCCTCGGCCAGGTTCGCCTCGGCGGCGGCGCGGTCGTCGGGGTGCACACGCTGCGCCCAGTTTTCGTACTTGCCCTCGAAGCCACCCGGCTGCAAGCCATACAGCCGCTCAAGCTCGGGCGTCCAAACGATACGATTTTCCTGCACCAGCCACTCAAAGGTGCCAATGCCGCCAGCGCGCTGCGAAAGCGCAAAACGCTCGGCACTGGTGCGCAGCAGGTCTTCGTTGCGCTTGCGCTCGGTGATCTCGGTCACAATCGCGCCAACATAGTGCACCGTGTCGCTGCCGGGCTCGAGCACGGGGTAGAAGCTGGTGAGCCACGAGCGCGTGATGCCGGGCGCGGCGGGTGTTTCGCCAGTGATCTCCATGTCCAGCACGGGCGCGCGCGTGGCAAAAACCTGGTCGAGGATTGGGCCGACGACCACGGCGTTGTGGGGCAGCAGTTCTTCGATTGTGTGGTGGAGATGTGCGCCAGCCGGAATGCCATTGATCTCGGCCAGAAAGTCGTTTATTTTGACATAACGGTGCGCGCGGTCGAAGAATGCCAGGCCGATCGGGGCATTGTCGAGCAGCGAATCGAGGCGGGCGCGCTCGGTAGCAAGCTCGGCAGCCACGTCGGCAAAGGAGTATTGGGTGTACTCAACCGGCGCGCAATCCAGGGCAAGCAGCAGCAGTGGGGGGGCGCTGGCTGGCTCGACCAGGCGCGTATTGACGCGGATGTGCCGCCCTTGCGTATCGGCTAGGCTGGCGCTGGCGGTGGAGCCTGGCGCGCTGCGCGCTTGCTCCAGCATGGCAGCAATGGCGGGCGCATCCCACTGCGCGCCGCGCAGCTCGCGCAGCTGCTGGCCGGGCTGCGGCAGGGAATGGCCCTCCAGTCGCGCGAATGCTGTGTTGCTGGCGAGCACCTCCCCTTGCTCGTTCAGCAGGAGCATCGGCTCGTGGGCAACTGCAAAGATCGCTTCTATAAAGGCCGGCACGTCGCTCGGGCTGGCGGCCGTTCCGTGTGCTGCGGTGTTGTCAGACATACGCTCGAAATACTTATGTACATACTCGGATTTGCCAGGTTCTATTGTAATGCAAGTATCGCGCCAGGGCTGCGTTGGGTTTGCAGGTTGGAAAGTTTTGAGTGCTGAGTGTTGAGTGTTGAGTTGGCAAGTTTCAGGTTTGAAAGTTCGAGCAACCTGCAAACCTGCTAACCCGCAACCTGCAACCTGCAAACCTGCTAACCTGCAACCTGCAAACCCGCAACCTAATCACTCAACCGCCTCGACAGCAATGCGGTGCCAGGCGTTATTCATGTAGCCCTTGAAATTCCACACCTGGCAAATTTCAGAAGGCTGTGTTTGCGCCGCCGAATCCCACGCGCGCACCGCCAGCGTATGCTGGCCGGGCGGCAAGTCGACGCGTGCCTGCCACAGCCGCCACGTCCAGGGCTCGGGCTGGCCCAGCAGCTCGGCCTGCTGCCAGCACGCCCCGCCGTCGGCCGAAACCTCCACCCGCTCGACGCTGCGCCCGCCGGCATAGGCATAGCCGCGCAGCAGCACCGGCCCGGCCGCGAGCTTTGCGCCCGGTGCGGGCTCGCAGATCACCGAGGTCAGCGATTGCTCGCCCAGCATCATGCCGCCATGCCAGTCGACGTTTTGCGCGCCAATATCGCCTGGGAAAAGCTTGTAGGCGTGCGCCTGGAAGTAGTTGTCCGACGGTTCGGCCTGAAGCGTGATCGCCTGGAGCCACTTGACGCTGCGCGCGCCAATGTAGCCTGGCGCAATCACGCGCAGCGGAAAGCCGTGCTCGGCCGGCAGCGGCGCGCCATTCATGGTATCGGCCAGCAGCACCTCGGGCGCGAGCGCCTTTGCCAGCGGCAGCGAGCCGCCATAGCCGAAGTGCCGCCCCAGCCGCTCCACATCGTCGCAGCTGGCAAAGGCCACGTGCGCCGCCGCCGGGTCGATTCCTGCCGCGCGCAACACCTCGCGCAGCGGCACGCCCTCCCACACCGCGCTGCTGATCGCCTCGGCGCCCCACGGCAGCTCGCCGGGCGTTTCGGCCACGGCGCTCAGTTCGTCGCGGCGATTCCCGGCGCATTGCAGGGTTGCAGAAACCGCTGCGCGCGGCAGATCGCGCAGATCGGCCAGCGCGAGGGCGAGCGGCTGCTGCACCATGCCACCAATTTCCAGCCGGTAGCTGGCTGGGTCGAGCTGCGGGATGGTGCCGTGGTTGCGCACAAAAAACAGGTGATTCGGCGTTATGGCACTTGCTGCCAGCGCGGGCAGCGGCGGCCCGCCATTGAGTGGTTCCTGCGAGTGGATGATGAAATCGGGGTGTTTGCTCGTTGCTTGGGCGCTCATACATCCTCCAGCCAGCACACACTGCCCCGGCTTCGCTGCCAGGCGTGCTTGTGCGCCTGCTCTGGCGCGCTGCTGATTGTATCAACGACGCGGCGCTTCGGCAAATGGGCGTTGCCCACACGGGCGATTGGCGCGCTGCTGGCGCGCGGGGTTAGTGGGTTTCGGTGATTGGGATGTTCTGTTCAGCGAGGAAGGAGTGAATTTCGGGGGAAGCGGGGAGGACGATCAGGCTGCGCCGGGCGGCGTGCCCGAGAATAATGTGATACGAACGTTCGCCGCTGCGCTGCTGCGACCAGGAAAGGCGCGCCAGCACCGGCGCTTCGATCTGCCAGCCCTGTGCCAGCATCTCGCGCAGCGCGTCGAGGCTGCGCGGCAGTTCGGGCCGCAGTGGCGGCTGGCGATCACCAGGCGGAATGCTCAATCTCATAGCTCATGCGCTCCATTGCTGTGTTGCTGCGGCGCTCGCGGCGGCTCACCAGCGTCAGCCCAACCAGCAGCAGCGCCGAGATGCCGCCGATTGCGTAGCCAATAATGAAAATAACGAAGATGCTCATTGGTCGGTTCCTTTCGGGTTCTGGTTTCTGTTTTCACAGCTGGAGTGTAGCGGCGCTGTTTTATCCAACCATCAACCAATCTTTAAATCGTCGTTAACTTCTCTACGAAGGAATATCGTACGAGCTGCTGCGTGGCTGGGCGTTGCGCATGCGAATGATCGAAAACTGCATGGACGAGGCTGCAATGCCGTCGTGCAGCTTCCACAGCTCGGGCATTATGCGCAGCTCAACGTTGCGGGCCAGCAGCGCGCCGGGCAGGTCGGCAATTTCCTGCATGCCCAGCGGTTCTATGGTTTCGCGGGCGATATAGTAGCCTGCGCCCGGATCTATCGGTATAAAGGGCAGAGGCGGCAGTTCGTACGCATACAGGCGGCTGTTGCGCAGGGCCGGCCACCAGCGCGTTTCGATTGCAACCACAAATGCCGCGCTGGTTCCGCCCAGCCAGCGCTCGGCGTCGGCGGTGGTGGTATTTGGGCCACGGTAGAATGTTACGCGCGGGCAGTCGCGCGGCACCAGGTAGTTGTGCAGCAGGCGCTCGCCCACCGCCCACACCATCGTGCCAGTCTGGCCCGAGCCTGGGGAAGGCGGCGGGCGCGGCTCGAACCGCTCGATATCGGCGCGGTCGCTGACGTGAAAGATGCGCTCGTGCATGGTGTACTCCGTGGCTTGGTGCAATCTACGAAATGCGCTCGCAAAAGCTACTTGACGTCTGTTCGGTTCGCGCTACGATCTAGCGTGTGACAGAGTGTATCGGTGAAGGGCCAAGCTGCCCTGCTCTCGGCCGTTGTATAGCATTGCATCCAGGTTGATGCGAAGCAGAGAGACCAATGTTGCGACGTTTCCTTGCGAATATTATCCCCAGTGCCTCGGCTGCCCCCTCGACCCAGCAGCGCAGCCTGATTGTCACCGTGCTTGTGTCAGGGATGCTGATTGTCGCGGTGCTGTTTCTGCCCCTCGCCTACTTCTTCCAGCCCTACCCCTTTGCCAGCATGGTCGTCGAGGCAATTGCGATCGCGACGTTTGTGAGCATCCTGGTGCTGGTGCAGCGCGGCCAGATCACGCTGGGTGTGGTGCTGTTTCTGGGGGTGCTCATTCTTGGCCCGTTTGCGGTGATGGTTGGCGCGCGCTTTATTAGCTCTGCGCCGATCGCCATGCTGTTTTCGGTGCTGATCGCCAGCCTGCTGGTGCGGCCCAGCCGCATCTGGCTGGTGCTGCTGATCGATCTGGTCGGGTTGTACATCGTGGTGCTCTTCCTTGCGGAAACGGGGTACCTGATGGACGATTACGACTTCACAATCGTGGCGATGATGCCGGTGATTCTGCTGATGACGGCGCTGATTGGCTACCTGGGGGCGAGCACAATTGTGGCCGAGCGGGCCGCGCTCCAGCGCGCCCTGGCCGATCAGCGCCTGGTCGAGCAGGATCTGCTGCGTGCCAAGGAAGCCGCCGAAGCCGCCAACCGCGCCAAAAGCTCATTCCTTGCCAACATGAGCCACGAGCTGCGCACGCCGCTGACGGCCATCCTGGGCTATGCCAACCTGCTGTCGTGGCAGGCCAATGCGCGCGGCGACGAAGAGTACAAAACCGACCTGCTGGTGATCGAGCGCGCCGGCCAGCACTTGCTCAGCCTGATCAACAATCTGCTCGACCTGTCGAAGATCGAGGCGGGCAAGTTCGAGCTGGTGCTCGAAACGTTTGATATCGCGCCAATGCTCGACGAGCTGGGCGAGACGATTCGCCCGCTGATTGGCCGCAACCGCAACGAGCTTGTGATTGCGTGCGAGCCGGCAATTGGCGCAATGCACGCCGACCCGACCAAGACGCGCCAGGTGCTGATCAATCTGCTGTCGAACGCGTCGAAGTATACCGAGCGGGGCACCATCACGCTGCGGGCGCAGCGCGCCGACGACGCCGACGTCGAGTGGGTGACCTTCGCCGTGGCTGATACGGGCATGGGCATTGCGCCCGAAGCCGTGCCACAGCTGTTTCAGTCGTTCAAGCGCGTGCTCGACCCGCCGCAGGCCAGCAAGTACGACGGCGCGGGGCTGGGCCTTGCGCTGAGCCAGCATATCTGCCAGACGATGGGCGGCGAGATTACGGTGGAAAGCGCGCCGGGCGCAGGTTCGACCTTTGTGATGCGGCTGCCGCGCCGCGTTGTGCTGCCAACCGCAGACGAGAGCGAGGTTTTTGAGCGGTAACGGGCCGCTAGGTTCGCTCTGTGATTCACAGATTACACAGATTGGAGATCAACAAATCTGTGTAATCTGTGGACATTCCCAAGTTGCGCTGCTCGCGCTACTCCACCACAATATCCGCAACCGAGCCGACAATATGCGTCGGGCGGTAGGGGTAGCGCTCGACTTCCTCGCGTCGTGTCACGCCCGTCAGCACCAAAATAGTTTCCAGCCCGCTTTCTGTGCCAACAATAATGTCAGTGTCCATGCGGTCGCCAATCATCACCGACTCTTCGGAGTGCGAGTCGAGCGTGCGCAGCGCCGTGCGCATCATAATCGGGTTGGGCTTGCCGATGTAGTAGGGCTGCACACCGGTGGCGGCCGCGATCAGCGCGGCGACGGCGCCGGTGGCCGGCACCAGCCCGCCGTCGGCCGGGCCGTTGACATCGGGGTTAGTGGCGATAAAGCGCGCGCCGGCCGCAACCAGGCGTGTGGCGTGGGTAATGCGCTCGAAGCTGTAGGCGGTGGTTTCGCCCAGCACCACATAGTCGGGCTCGTGGTCGGTGATGATATAGCCAACATCATGGAGCGCGGTGGTCAGGCCAGCTTCGCCAATCACATAGGCGCTGCCGCCGGGGTGCTGGTTCTGCAGGAACTGCGCGGTGGCGATGGCCGAGGTGTAGATCGCCTCGGGCGGCACGTTCAGGCCGATGCGCTGCAGGCGCGCCGCCAGGTCGCGCTGGGTGTAGAGCGAGTTGTTAGTGAGCACCAGGAACTTGGCGCTGGCGGCCTGCAGCCGCGCCACGAACTCGTTTGCGCCGGGCACAACCTGCGAGCCGCGCACGAGCACGCCATCCATATCGCTCAGGTAGGTTTTTGGAGACATCGTCATTCCTTTTTGGTGAGCGCAGAAAGGCCACGATCCCGTACAGGCGCTGTGCACACGCCCGCGTGTGAATCGTGACCTCCGCGCTCGCCGCGTGGTTTTCGGTTAGGCGCGCGCCACAGTTGCGCCGCTCGGCACCACCAGATCGGTGCCAAACAGGTCGTCGGTCGCGCGCGGCAAGATTACCACATTTCGGCCAATGATCGCGCCGGCAGGGATGCGCGCGCGCCGGCCCACCACCGTCAGGCCAGTGTTCAGGCGCTCGGGCGCGGCCTGGTTGGGCGCGTTGTCTTCGCCATCGCCCACTTTAGCTTCTTTCCCCACTACCGTTTCTTTGTCGAGAATGCAGCGATCGACTACCGCGTCGCGCCCAACCACCGTGTCGGTGAGCAGGATCGAATCGCGCACCACCGCGCCCGGCTCGACAATCACGCCCGGCCCGATCACCGAGCGGCTGACCTGCCCATAGATCTGGCAGCCATCGCAGAACAGGTTGCCTTCCGAGCGCGCCTCCGCGCCGATCAGCGCGGCCGGGCGCTCTTCGCTCTGCGTGTGGATGACCCACTCGGGGTCGTACAGGTCGAGCGCGGGGGTTTCGACCAGCAGCGCCATGTTGGCCTCGTAGTAGGCCTGAATGGTGCCGACATCGGCCCAGTAGCCCTGGAAATGGTAGGCGGCCACGTTGGTCTGCTTGACGACGCGCGGAATCAATTCGCGGCCAAAGTCGTTGTCGGCATGCTGGCTCAGCACGTCCATCAGGAAGCTCTTGCGGAACACATAGATGCCCATCGAGGCCAGGCTCGATTGCGAGCGGCGCGGTTTTTCCTCAAAGCGCCCAACCGTGCCATCGCCATCGACGGTGACAATGCCGTAGCGATGCACTTCGTGGCGGTTGACGCTGTGCACGGCCATGGTCACGTCGGCGCCGCGATCCTGGTGGATCTGGAGCATGGGCCGATAGTCCATTTTGTAGATATGATCGCCGGCCAGCACCAGCACCGCTTCAACCGACTGCTCGGCAATGAAATCGAGGTTGGCGCGCACAGCATCGGCATTGCCGCGCTGCCAGTCGCCGCCCTCGCTGGTGAGGAAGGGGTGCAGCACGCGCACGCCGCCAATGCGCCGGTCGAGATCCCAGGGCTTGCCGACGCCGATGTGCTCGTGCAGCGAGCGCGGGCGGTACTGCGTCAGCACGCCCACGTTGGTGATTCCCGAATTCACACAGTTGGAAAGCGCAAAGTCGATGATGCGGAACTTGCCCGCGAACGGCACGGCCGCCTCGGAGCGCTCGGCTGTGAGCGCGCTCAGCGCTTTGCTCTCGCCGCCGGCCATGATTAGAGCTAGTGTGCGTAGCATTGCTATCTCTCAGTTTTGAGTGCTGAATGTTGAGTTTTGAGTTGAGATGGCCTAACTCGGCATTCAGCACTCAGCACTCAACACTTCTAAATCGTTTCGCCCGATGCCACCTCGTCGGTGGGGAAGTGCTCCTCGTCGCGGTCGGCGTTGATGACGACATTGCGCCCAACTTTAATGTTTGGCGGCAGGTGTGCGCTCTTGCCCACCACCGACACGCCGGTGTTGAGCTTTTCGGGCTCCTGCTTGTTCGGCACGGTCAGGTCGTCGCCATAGCCCAGCCGCGCGCCCGCGCCCACCACCGCGTTCTTGTCCACAATCACGCGGTCGAGCACGGCGCCCGGGCCGATCCACACGTCGTTCATAATCACGCTGTCGCGCACGATTGCGCCCGGCGAGACATACACGCCCGGCGACAGCACCGAGCGCTCGACGCGCCCGCGCACCACCGAGCCATTACAGATCATGCTCTGCACCACCTGCGACTGCGGGCCGAACTTGGCCGGCGGGCGCTCTTCGCTGCGGGTGTGCACGACCCAGTGCGGATCGTAGAGCTTGAGCGTGTTGTTCTGGTCGAGCAGCTCCATGCTGGTTTCCCAGTACGACTGAATCGTGCCAACGTCGACCCAGTAGCCCTCGAAGGGGTAGGCAACCACTTTATCCTGGCTGATCATCGCGGGAATGACGTGCTTGCCGAAATCGATACGCGGGCTGCCCTCGGCGCCCTCGCTCAGGCGGCGCACCAGCGTGTCGGCATTAAACACATAAATGCCCATGCTGGCGAGCGTGCCCTTGTCGCGGTTTTTCGGCTTCTCGGTGAACTCAACCACATTCTGCTGGTCATCCACCGTCATGATGCCAAAGCGATCGGTTTCGTCCAGCGGCACGTGCATCACGCCCACAGTGAAGTCGGCGCGGCGCTTCTGGTGGAAGTCGATCATCGCGCTGTAGTCCATCTTGTAGATATGGTCGCCCGACAGCAGCACGACAATATCGGCGCGGCGCTCGCGAATGTAGTTGAGGTTCTGGTAGACCGCGTCGGCGGTGCCTTTGTACCAGCTCTCGTCGCGGCGGCCCTGGTAGGGCTGCAAAAGCTGCACGCCGCCGTGGCTGCGGTCGAGGTCCCAGGGTTTGCCGTTGCCGATGTGGGAATTCAGCGAATGCGGGCGGTACTGTGTCAGCACGGCGACATCGAAAATGCCCGAGTTGACGCAGTTGGAAAGGGTGAAGTCGATGATGCGGAATTTGCCGGCGAAGGGCACCGATGGCTTGGCGCGCTTTTCAGAAAGCACGCTCAGGCGTGTTCCCTCGCCTCCAGCCAGAATCATGGCAATGATTCGCACGAGGAACCTCCGACACTGGTAGGTGGGCGATATGGTGGCATGCGCGGGTACTGCGCGACAGTATACCATAGGTTATTGCCCGCGCCGGTGCGCCCGAAGTGGGTTCGCAGGTTGCGGGTTGCCGCCGACCGCCAACCGACGACCGGCGACGTGATAGCGTCCTGAGTAGCACGAAGTGCGCGGACGGGTTCGCAGGTTGCGGGTTAGAAGGTTGCAGGTTGCCGCCGACCATCAACCGGCGATCCGCGACGTGATAGCGTCCTGAGTAGCACGAAGTGCGTATCGAAGGGCGCGGACAGATTAGAAAGCTCTAGGTTAGAAGGTTGCAGATTTGCAGGTTTTAAGCCAATCCCAAAACCCCAGACCCTAAACCCTCATACGGTTGCAGATTTGCACATTTCTGCATACAGCCAATTCAACACTCAACACTCAGCATTCAAAAATCTATACTGCCAGCTGCCACGTGACTTTCTGCCCCGTGTTTCGTCGTGCATAGTGGTGCAACAAACCTGCCGCAGGCAGCGTTCAATCAGCACAGATGTGTGAGTACCGCGCAAGTAAAAGAGGAACCATGAACCCAGCCGACCTGACGACCTTTCTTGGCACCCTGGTGAGCAACGACGTCAAGCTCAGCACGATGATCTGGGGGCCGCCCGGCATTGGCAAATCGAGCATCGTGGCGCAGGTTGCCGCCGCGCACGGGCTCGAATGCATCGACCTGCGGCTTTCGCAGCTTGCGCCAACCGACCTGCGCGGCCTGCCGGTGGCCGAGAACGGGCGCTCGCACTGGTACCCGCCCGAGTTCCTGCCGAGCGCGGGCGCGGGCGTGCTGTTTCTTGACGAGATCAACATGGCGCCCCCGACCATGCAGGGCATGGCGCAGCAGCTGATTCTCGACCGCAAGGTGGGCAGCTACCAGGTGCCGGCGGGCTGGTTTATCTGGGCGGCGGGCAACCGCGAAGAAGATCGCGCCGCCGTGTTCGACATGCCCGCGCCGCTGGCAAACCGCTTTCTCCATGTCGATGTCGCGCCCGATTTCGAGAACTTCAAGTCCTACGCCCTGGCGCGCGGCCTCCACGAGCACGTGATCGCCTTTCTGTCGTTTCGCCCGGCGCTCTTGCATCGCAGCGAGGCGCTTCAGCCGGCATGGCCGTCGCCGCGCTCGTGGGAAATGGCTAGCCAGCTCCACGCAATTGGGCTGGACGTGGCCGCCGCCGTGGGCGCGCCTGCCGCCGCCGAGTTCAATGCCTTTGCGGCGCTGTACAGCCAGCTGCCCGACCTCGACCGCATCCTGGCCGGCGCGGGCGACGATATTGCTTTCCCCGAAGAGCCGTCGGTGCGCTACGCCACCACGGTTGGCCTGACCGCGCGCGCCGCCGAAGCGCCCGCCGCCTACCACGCGCTGCGCTGGCTGGCTGGCGTGGCCGCCAGCGAGTGGGTGCAGCTCTGCGCCGCCGACCTGTTTGCGATGATGCGCGCGCGCGGGCAGATGCGCCAGCTCAAGCGCCTGATCGCCGCCGACGCCGCGCTGAGCGAGTGGATCGTCGGGCAGCAGCACCTGTTTGACACGCCCGCGCCCGCGAGCGAGCTGGCGTTTTTCCGCTAGGTGAAGCGGTTTTTTAACCACAGAGACACAGAGGCACGGAGGGTTTGGGCTGTCAAGTTTGCAGGTTTGCGCGTTGCGGGTTGCAGCCCCAATCCCCAAACCCCAGACCCTGATACGATTGCGGGTTTTAGGTTGGCAAGTTTGAAAGTTTGCAGGTTCTCGGTTCTCGCTAACTCAAAACTCAACATTCAACACTCAAAACTCCTTCACGACTCATTGGAGCACGAATGGAACTCGATCCCGGCACTGCGCGAATGGTTAGCTCCTGGCTGCTGCGCCTGCACGCTCGCAGCGCCTTCTTCACCGCGCTGGCGATGTATGCGCGCTTCGAGGTGAGCCACGAGATCCCAACCGCCGCCACCGACGGGCGCACGATCTTCATCAACCCGCAGTTCTTCGACACGCTCACCACTGCTGAGCAGGATGCCGTACTGGTGCACGAGGTGCTGCACGCCGCGCTGCTGCACGTGCCGCGCCGGGGCGGGCGCGATGGCCGTATGTGGAATGTGGCCGCCGACATTGTGGTGAATGGCATGCTGGCGCAGGAGCGTTACGAGCTGCCGGCTGGCGGCCTGCGCAACCAGCAGCTCGAGCACCTGAGCGTCGAGGAAGTCTACGAGAAGCTGCTTGAGCAGCAGGAGCAGGAACAGGAGGAGCAGCCGCAGCCCGCGCCCGATCTGCTTGAGCAGGTACCCGGCGACGCGCAGGCCGGCGCAGGCGATGCCCCCGGCGACCAGCCCGGCAACGGGCCGGCGCGCAAGGCCGCGCTTGAAAAGCACTGGCAGGCGGCGCACAGCCAGGCCAAGGTGATGGTGGAAGGCTCGCTGGCGGGGCAGGCACCGGCAGGCCTTGCGCGCGAGCTGGGCAGCCTCGAGCCGTCCTCGCTCGACTGGCGCAGCTACCTGTGGCGCTACCTCGTCCACACCCCCACCGACTTCCAGCACTACGACCGGCGCTTTGTTGGGCGGGGTATGTATCTCGAAACAATCTCGGGCGAAAACCTGAACGTGCTGCTCGCGGTCGATACCAGCGGCTCGATCGACCGGCGCGCGGTGGATGTGTTTCTGGGCGAGGTGCGCGGGATTCTGCGCGCCTACCCGCACCTGCGCTGCGACCTGTACTACGCCGATGCCGAGGTCTATGGCCCGCACCGCCTGACGCCCAGCTCGCCCACGCCACCGATCAAGGGCGGCGGCGGCACCGATTTCCGGCCCTTCTTTGCGCGCATTCCGCAGTATCGCCCGCCGTGGGAGCCGTCGGTCGCGATCTACCTGACCGACGGCTTCGGCACCTTTCCCGAGCGCGCGCCACGCTGCCCGGTGCTGTGGGTCGTCACCGCCGGTGGCCTCGACCTGCAGCGCTTCCCGTTTGGGCGGGCGGTGCGCCTGCTGCCGGGTGCGGGGAGAGTTGGTTAGTTGGCAGTATGCAGTTGGCAGGAGGCAGTGAGCCGCAGAACCGCAGAACTGAGAAATTGCAACCTGCAACCTTCAAACCTGCAACATCTTCGTGCCTTCGTGTCTTCGTGGTTCCGCACTCCCAAAACCTTTGCGCTCTCTGCGCGCTTTGCGGTTCATTCTTTCGTTCGTCACTCGTCGCCCGGCGGGTTCGCCGCGTTGAACGCCTCCCACATCGCCCCGGATTGCAGCTCGGCCAGGCCGGGGCGCGAGAATATCACGTCGTAGTGCGGCCCGACGCCGCCGCGCGTGTCGTTCGTATCCCACCCGCGAACAATGAAATGCTGCGTGCCAATCAGCACCGCCCTGGTGTCGCCCAGGAGCATGGCCGCCTCATCGGCAAGCGCGGTGGCGTGCAGACGTGTGCTGCGGCTTTCGCCCTCCCAGCGCGTGTCGATTGTCAGGTTCGCGCCGCTCTGCGTGATCTCCCAGATATGGGCTGGCGCGTCGTAGCCCTGCGTTTCGCCCACCCAGCGCCCGGCGAACAGCGCAGCATGTTTCTCGGCAGTGCTCATAAGCCTCCTCGGCAGGTAGCAGTTGGCAGTTGGCAGTCGGCACTGAACTACGGAACCGCTGAACCGCTGAACTTGCAAACCTGCAACTTTCTCGGCAGGTAGCAGTTGGCAGTTGGCAGTCGGCACTGAACTACGGAACCGCTGAACCGCTGAACTTGCAAACCTGCAACGTGCAACCTGCTAACCTGCAACCCTTCGCGGCCTTTGCGCTCTTTGCGGTTCATTCTTCCCGTCGTCAATCGCCAGTCACCAGCTCACTCCCACGACGCGTCGCCGTAGAAATCGCCGTGATCGCGCGCGAGAAACGCCTCGATCGCGGCGCGCTTGTCGCCCAGGCGGAACGACGGCCCGTGGCCGGGGTGGCAGATCGTCGCGTCGGGCCAGGGCAGAATCACCTCGCGCAGCACGCGCAGCGTCGTCTTGAAATCCTCCGCCGACCATGTGCGCCCCGGCCCGCCCTCGAAGATCGTATCGCCCACAACAATGTGCGGCTCGCCTTCCACCGCAAAGCACAGCATGTCGGGCAGGTGGCCGGGCGTGGCAATTGCGCGCAGCGTGTGGTCGCCAACGGTGACGGTGTCGCCATCCGCCAGGGCGCGCTCGGTGGCAAGCTGCATGTCGTGAAAGTGCGGCCCGGCGTGCGCAAGCACCGGCACCTTCAGCCGCGCGCGCATTTCTTCCAGCGCGCCGACGTGGTCGGGGTGCGTGTGGGTCAGCAGAATCGCCACTGGCGTCGAGTCGGCCAGCATTTCCGCCAGCACCTCCGGGTCGGCGCCGGGGTCGATCAGCACGCTCTGGCGCGTGGCCGGGCAGATCAGCGCGTAGGTATTCATCGGCCAGGGGCCAACCGCGCGCGTGCGCAGCTCGATGGCGTGTAGCTCAGTCATTCCGGTGCTCCTTCTCCATGCGTTCGGCCGAGCTATTGTATCATGCGCGCGGGCGCGGGTGGGCGCGCCAGCAACCGACAAAGCCAGGTCGAAGTCCCAAATCCATCCGCAGATTACGCAGATGAGCGACCTCTATCTGTGGAATCTGCACAATCTGTGGATTGCTGTTGTTCCCATTCCAACGGTGATATGGTCCTGCGCAGCAGATGAAGGAGCGCCATGAGCACGTTCGACGAGCAGCAGATGGTTTGCCCGCAATTTCCCGAGGGCGAGGTGCGCGCAATCCTGCGCGAGCACTATGGCATCGCGGCCGCCGCGCTCAAGCCGCTCGGCAGCTTTCAGGATCAGAACTTCGCCGTGACGAGCAGCGACGGCCAGCAGTTTGTGCTCAAGATCGCCAACTGCGTCACGCCGCCCGCCGAGCTGGCGCTGCAAAACCGCGTGCTTGCGCATCTCGCCGCCCGCGACCCGTCCTTCCCCACGCCGCGCCTCATCCCGGCACGCTCTGGCGCGGC
This sequence comes from Kouleothrix sp. 19917, assembly GCF_057073505.1. Taxonomy (NCBI): domain Bacteria; kingdom Bacillati; phylum Chloroflexota; class Chloroflexia; order Chloroflexales; family Roseiflexaceae; genus Kouleothrix; species Kouleothrix sp. 19917. Next base: position 3,345,748 of record NZ_CP097099.1, on the reverse strand, counting down.
CATGCCCACCGTGGCGCGCGATGGCGAAGCCTACCCGGTGCGCCTGCTTTCCTACCTGCCCGGCGAGATGCTGGCCCGCGTGGATGGCCTGCCCGCGCCCGCGCTGCTCGAAACCATTGGCGCGTTCGCCGGCCGCCTGGCCGCGCTGCTGAGCGATTGCCCGCCACCCGACGCGCCCAGCGCCAGCCAGTGGGATCTGCGCCACGCGCCCGAGGTTGTGCGCGCCTACCGCGGCTACGTCGCAAACCCCGCCCACCGCGAGCTGCTCGGCTATTTCCTCGACCTGCATGAGCGCCTGGCCGCGCCGCTGCTTGCAAATCTCCCCACCGCCGTCATCCACGACGACATCACCACCTACAACCTGCTGGTCGACCCCGCCGCCGACCCACCCGTAATTAGCGGGCTGATCGATTTTGGCGATGTGATGCACAGCTACGCGGTGGGCGAGCTGGTGGTGGCCGTGTCGGAAACCGCGCTGACCGGCGCGCGCGACCCGCTGCACGAAGCCGCGCCGCTCGTCGCCGCCTTCGACCGCGCCCGCCCGCTGAGCGACGACGAGCTGGCGGTGCTGTTTCCGCTGATTGCGCTGCGGCGCTGTGTGGTGGCGGTCAGCGCGGCGCAGCAGCTTGCCTTCGAGCCCGACAACGCCTATGTGCAGGAGCTGAGCACGCTCGACTGGCCGGTGCTGGAGCAGCTGCGCGCCACGCCGCCCGAGCTGGCGCTGGCGGCATGGCGGGCCGCCTGTGGCCGCGCGCCGCACCCCGGTGCCGAGCGCCTGCACGCATGGCTCGCAAGTAATGCCGCGCAGCTCCACCCCATTCTCGATCCGGCGCTGCTCGTCGGCACGCCCACGCTCGATCTCAGCGCCGCCTCGCCCGACTTGCGCGACGGCGCGTGGGAATCGCCCGCCACGCTGTGCGCGGCGATGGAAGCGCAGTTGCGCAACGGCGCGGGGTTGGGTCGCTACGCCGAGGCGCGCTTGCAGCACGGCGCGCCAAACACGCCCGACGAGCCAGCCACCCTGCACCTCGGCGCGGATGTGTTTGTCCCGGCTGGCACGCCTGTTCATGCGCCGCTGGCCGGCACCGTCGTGCGCGCCGCCGATGGTGAAGTTCTGCTCCATCACGCGCCCGCCGAGGGCGTGCGCTTCTTCACGCGCTTTGCCGGGCTGGAGCGTGCCGAAGGATTGGAAAAAAACGTCGTGGCCGGGCAGCCGCTTGGCGTTGTGGCCGCGCCGGGTGCGAATGAAACCCCGCCGCCGCACCTGCACATCCAGCTGGGCGTGGAGCTGATCGCCGGAACGTTGCCGGGGCTGGGCCGGGCCAGCCTGCGCGACGCCTGGCTGGCGCTTTGCCCCGACCCTGCGCCGCTGCTGGGCGTGCAAGCCGCCGCGCCCGCGCCGCCCGCCGTCGACGTCCTGCTCGAGCGGCGCGGCCAGGTTGTGCAGCAGTCGCAGGAATACTACTACCAGCGCCCCATGCCACTGGTGCGCGGCTGGCGGCAATACCTCTACGACGACGCCGGGCGCGCCTACCTCGACGCGATCAACAATGTCGCGCACGTTGGGCACAGCCACCCGCACGTCGGCGCGGCGATCACCCGCCAGCTTGCGCTGCTCAACACCAACTCGCGCTTTCTCTATCGTGGCATTGTCGAGTACGCCGAGCGCGTGGCCGCGCTATTGCCCGAGCCGCTGCGCGTGGTCTTTTTCGTGTGCAGTGGCAGCGAGGCCAACGACCTCGCGCTGCGGCTTGCACGCGCCCACACGCGCCAGCACGACGTGGTGGTGATTGATGGCGAATACCATGGCAACACCACCGCAGTTGATGAAATCAGCACCTCGCTGCTCGACAACCCGCAGGCGAAAAACACCCGCCCGTGGGTTCACGCCGCCATGCGCCCCAACCCCTTTCTCGGCCCCTTCCCCGCCAACGACCCCGACTGTGGCGCGAAATACGCCGCCGACGTGGCGCGCGCCGTGAATGAGGTGCGCGAGCAGAGTCGCGGCGTGGCGGCCTTTTTCACCGAAAGTTTGCTTGGCTCGTCGGGCGGAGTTGCGCTGCCAGCTGGCTACCTCCAGCACGCCTACGCCGCCGTGCGCGCCGCTGGCGGCCTCTGCATCGCCGACGAGGTGCAGGTGGGGTTTGGGCGCATGGGCACGCACTTCTGGGCCTTCGAGACGCAGGGCGTGGTGCCCGACATTGTGACCATGGGCAAGCCGATTGGCAACGGCTACCCGCTCGCGGCAGTGGTCACCACGCTCGCCATCGCCGAATCCTTCCGCCAGACCACGACCTACTTCAACACCTATGGCGGCAACCCGGTGGCTTGCGCGGCGGGCATGGCTGTGCTCGACATCATCGAGAACGAGGGTTTGCAGGCGCAGGCGCTGGAGGTTGGGCGGGCGTTTCGCGCCGCGCTGGCCGGGCTGGGCGCGCGCCACGAGCAGCTTGGCGCGGTGTACGGCCAGGGCATGTACCTCGGCGCAGAGCTGGTGCGCGACCGCGCGGGCAAGGCACCCGCCACCGCGCTGGCGATGCGTGTCGCCGAGCGCATGCGCGAGCTGGGCGTGATCGTCTACCCCACCGGCGACCACTACAACGTGCTGAAGATCAAGCCGCCGCTGGTTTTCAATCATGGCGACGTCGATTTCTTTGTGGCAATGCTCGACCGCGCCCTGCGCGAGTGCGCGTGAAAAGAGAAGGCCGGGCAACCACGAAGGTACAAAGACACGAAGATAAGCTATTGAGGTGGATGAATAAGGAGCGACACGATGCGGGAAGAACAGGTGCTGGTGCAGAGCGGCGTGGTTCAATTAGCGGGCACGCTGTATCTGCCGGACTCCGTGCGCCCCTGCCCGGTGCTGATCGTGCTCCACGCAGCCAGTGGCGGAGATCGGGGCTTTTTCGCGTACCGCCACCTTGTCGAAACCTTGCCCGCGCAGGGCATTGGCGTGCTGATCTACGACCGGCGTGGCAGTGGCGCGTCCTCGGGCGACTGGGCGACCACCAGCTTCGACGATCAGGCGGCCGATTGCCTGGCCGCGATTGGCTCACTCAGCCAGCGCGACGATGTGCTGCCCGATCGTTTTGCGCTCTGGGGCATCAGCCAGGGCGGCTGGATCGCGCCAATCGTCGCCGCGCAGTCGCGGGCAGTCGCCGCAATGGCCATCATCTCGGGCGCGGGCGTCACTCCCGCCGAGCAGATGGACTATGCCGCCGCCTACACCCTGCGCGAAGCCGGCTTTGGCGATGCCGCCGTGGCCGAGGCGCTGGCGCTGCGCGAGCGTGTGAACGCCTACTATCGCGGCGCGGCGGGCTATGCCGAGCTTGCTGCCGCGCTCGGGGCCGCCGAGTGCGCGCCCTGGTTTGCGTACAGCTACATTGGGCCGTCCAGCGAGCTGCCCACCGACGTGACTACCGACAAATGGTTCTACGAGTTCGCCTACGACGCGCTGGCGATCTACCCACGTGTGCAGACGCCGGCCCTTTTTGTATGGGGCGCGCAGGATCGCTGGGTGCCGGCGGCGGAGAGCATGCGCCGCTTCTGCGCGGCCACGGCGCACCTGGCCGACCGCATGTTTGCCCAACTCCCCGGCGCCGACCACCTCATGATAGCAATCGCCAGCGCCCACGAAGACATGAAAGGCGCATACACCGGCACGCCCGTGATCGACCCGGCCTACACGCGCCTGCTGATCGCCTGGCTGCGCGAGCATGTGCTGTAGCACGGTTCTTACCCTGCACCCGCGCACAAAAAAGGGGACGAGGCGGGAAACCCGCCCCATCCCCCTTTTCTTACATCCATCCTGAGCCGCGCTCGCTGGTGCATAGTCAAGCAAACTTTGCGGCTTTCGCCTGTGCTGATTTTGCATCGACATGCGGTGAGCACACGCGTAAATCCAAAATCGTAAATCGGAAATACGCTAGTCCAGCCGCTCGATCACGCCAGCCGCGCCCTGCCCGCCGCCCACGCACATCGTGATCAGGCCGTAGCGCCCGCCGCGCCGCTGAAGCTCGTGCAGCACCTGCACCGTCAGCTTTGCGCCCGAGCAGCCCAGCGGGTGGCCCAGCGCAATCGCGCCACCATTGACATTCACCTTTTCTTCGTCCATCTCCAGGGCGCGCATCACGGCCAGCGCCTGCGCGGCAAAGGCCTCGTTCAGCTCGATCAGGTCGATGTCGTTGAGCGAAAGGCCGGCCAGTTGCAGCGCCTTCGGCACCGCCACCACCGGGCCAATGCCCATGATCTCGGGCGGCACGCCCCCCGCCGCAAACGAGACGAAGCGCGCCAGCGGCTTGATACCAAGCGCGTCGGCCTTTTCGCGCGACATCAGCACCAGCGCCGCCGCGCCGTCGCTGGTCTGCGACGAGTTGCCGGCGGTGACGGTGCCTTTGGCGGCGAACACCGGGCGCAGCTTGGCCAGCGCGGCGGCGTTGGTGTCGCGGCGCGGCCCTTCGTCGGCGTCGAACACGGTGGTCGCGCGGCGGCGCTGCCCGCCCTCGAACCAGACATTCTCGACCTCGACCGGTACGATCTCCTCTGCGAACTTGCCCGCATCCTGGGCCGCCGCGGCGCGCAGGTGCGAGCGCAGCGCAAAGGCGTCCTGATCTTCGCGGCTGACACTGTATTTCTGCGCGACGTTCTCGGCTGTCAGGCCCATGCCCAGGTAGACATCCGGGTTGATTTCGGCCATGGCCGGGTTGGGCGCGAAGTGGTGCCCGCTCATCGGCACAAGGCTCATGCTCTCCGCGCCGCCAGCCACCAGCACATCGGCCATGCCGCTGATGATCTGCTGAGCGGCCAGCGCGACGGTTTGCAGGCCCGAGGCGCAGAAACGATTGACGGTCTGCCCCGGCACTTCAACCGGCAGCCCGGCGCGCAGCGCGGCCACGCGCCCCATGTTCAGGCCCTGCTCCGCCTCGGGCATGGCGCAGCCCAGGATCACATCCTCAACCATTTTCGGGTCGAGGCCGGGCGCGCGCTCGATTGCTGCCTTGATCGCAGTGGCCGCCAGATCGGCGGTGTGCACCGAGCGCAGCGCGCCACGCGGCGCTTTGCCGACGGCGGTGCGGGCGGCGGAAACGATAACTGCCTCTTTCATACTATTCTCCTTTGCAGTTGGCAGTTCGCAGTTGGCAGTCAACTTCGGCGCCGTTGAAATCATCGATTTCAGTGTTGACTGCCGGCTGCTCCCTGCCCGCTGCTCGCTAATTCCGCAGCGGCTTGCCGCCCTGTAAGATCGCCATCATCCGCTCTTGCGTCTTGGGGTTTTGCACCAGCTTGGCGTTCTCCTCGAACTCCAGATCGAGCAGGTATTGCTCGGTCACCCACTGCGGGCTGGTCAGGTCGCCGCCGCACAGCACCGTGCCGAGCGCCTTGGCGATCTGCTCGTCGTAGGCGCTGATATAGCCGCCCACGCGCATGCCGTGCAGCACCGAGGCAATTGCAGCCTGCCCGCGCCGGCCGATTGCGTAGACCGGCTCGCCCTCGGCGGGCGGCGGCGTGTAGCCCTCGGCCACCAGGTCGAGCACAGCCTGCTTGGCCGCGCCGATCAGGCGCTCTTTGTTCATCACAATCTGGTCGTCGCGGTCGAAAAAGCCCAGCTCGCGGCCCTGCTCGGCGCTTTCGGCCACCTTCGCCATCGCGATTGTCTCGAAGGCTTTTTGCAGGTAGGGCAGCGCGTCCGCGCCGGGCGCGGCCATGTGCGGCGAAATCTGGCGGCGCACAAACTCTTTACAGCCGCCCCAGCCCGGCACGATGCCAACGCCCAGCTCCACCAGGCCAATATAGGTCTCGGCGGCGGCTACGCGCCGCGCGCTGGCCAGCGAGATCTCGGCACCGCCGCCCAGCACGCGCCCGTATGGCGCGGCCACCACCGGCTTGGCGCTGGTGCGGATCAGCATAAACAGCTGCTGCATGCCTTTGGTGAACTGGCTGACCTGATCGTGCTTGCCGCTGGCGACGCCCATCATCACCACGCCGAGGTTTGCGCCCGCGCAGAAATCGCTGGACTGGTTGCCGATCACCATGCCGGCCCACTCGTCGCCCTTGAGCAGTTCGAGCGCCTTGTAGCCCATTTCCATAATCAGCGGGTCGAGCGAGTTGACCTTGGAATGGAACTCCAAGCACAGCACGCCATCGCCCAGGTCGAGCAGGCTGGCGCTTTCGTTGCGGGCCAGCTCCTTGCCCTGGGCGCGCAGATCGTCGAGCACAATCACGCCCTGTGCGCGCTGCAGTGGCGTGTAGGCACCTGCGGCGGGGTTGTATACGCCAACCACGCGGCCATTGTCGCTTTGGTAGAATGACTCATTACCTTGTTCCAGCATCTTCTCGACCCACGGCGCCACGGCGATATCACGCTCGCGCATGAGGTTGGCGGTTTTGCGCACGCCCAGGGCATCCCATACCTGGAATGGGCCAAGCTGCTGGCCGAAACCCCAGCGCATGGCGTTGTCCACTTCGGCAATCGAGTCGCTGATCTCGGGGATGCGGCGCGCGGTGTAGGCCAGCGTGCGCAGCGTGGTTTCGCGCAGAAACTGCCCGGCGCGATCCATGTCGGCGTTGTCCATCAGGAAGCGCAAACGGTCGCGCAGGTTTTCGATTTTGCGGGCCTTGCCCACCAGCTCGAAGCGCGGCTTCTTGGGCGGCTCGTGCGTCATGGTCTGGAGGTTGAGCGGCCAGAACTCTTTGCCGCCCGCGCCTTTTTCCTGCTTGTAGAAGCCAACCCCGGCTTTGTTGCCCAGCCAGCCCTTAGCCGCCACCTGCTCGATCTCGGCCGGGATGCGAAAGACCTCGCGCTCCTCGTCGTCGGGCACGGCGTCGTAGAGGTTGCGCGTGACATGCAGCATCACGTCGAGGCCGACGAGATCGAGCAGGCGGTACGATGCGGTTCTGGGCCGGCCAATCAGCTCGCCGGTCAGGGCGTCGACCTCTTCCACGCTGTAGCCGTGCTCCAGCGCGTAGTTGAACGTCACCTGGCCGGCGTAGGTGAAGATGCGGTTGCCAATGAAGTTGGGCCGATCCTTCGCCAGCACCACGCCCTTGCCCAGTGTATGGTCAGCAAAGCTGCTGATCGTTTCAACGACCTCGGGCAGCGTGTCGGGCGTCGGGATGACTTCGAGCAGGTAGAGGTAGCGCGGCGGGTTGAAGAAGTGCGTGCCGAGGAAGTGCTGGCGGAACTCGTCCGAGCGGCCTTCGGCAATCGCTGCGATCGGGATGCCGCTGGTGTTCGAGGAAACAATGCTGCCGGGCTTGCGCACTTGTTCGATGCGCTCCATCAGGGCGCGCTTCGGCTCAAGCTGCTCGACAATCACCTCGACGATCCAGTCGGCGTCGGCAATCAGGCCCAGGTCGTCTTCCAGGTTGCCAAGCGTGACGCGCCTGGCGGTGTCGGGGGTAAAGAGCGAGGCCGGGCGCGACTTCTTGATGCGGTCGAAGAGCATGGAGACGATGCGGTTGCGCACGGGCTTGGCATCGAGCGCGAGGCCCTTTTTCTGCTCCTCGGGCGTCAGCTCTGTTGGCGCAATATCGAGCAGCACGACGGGCAGTCCAGCGTTCGCGACATGCGCCGCGATGCCGCCGCCCATGGTGCCCGCGCCGATCACGGCGACTTTTTTGATGGGCTGGGTCATAGTATCTCCTTTGACTATCGTATGTTGTCCGGGCGCTTCGCCCCGCGCCCCGATAGAGTTTGCTTGAGCTTTTTTAGCGGGGCGCTTCGCCCCCATGCCCCCGACCGGTGGAACCCTTGCCGGTTCCCCCGGACCCCCTCCGGCAAAGGGCGCCAGTGTCAAAATGAAACCTCGTTGTCATGCCTTCCGCGAAGATATAAACCAGTACTTGTTATCTCGGTAGATGCCAGGTTTATGGCACAACGGAGGCATCAGCGCATAGCTTCTCATTTGCCCCGGCATTCTTTCGGGGTCCAGGGGCGCTAGCCCCGGCCGGGGGTGCAGGGGTGGCGGCCCACCCCTGCGGCCTCGCGGCCCGAGCGACTAGCGTTGCTTTGCCTCTGTGTCCGAAAAGTGGCCTATAGCACCTGCGGCCTCGCGGCCTGAGCGACTAGCGTTGCTTTGCCTTTGCGTCCGAAAAGTGGCTTATAGCACCTGCGGCCTCGCGGCCCGAGCGAACTGCGTACAATCATTCGCTCTTTTGCAATTGAGGAAAAGCAATTCTTTCCAGAATCACAAGTATCGAAAGATGCCAGCTATTTTCGCAACGGAGGCATGACCGTAAAACATTTCGCTCGTTACACACGCTCCTTTTGGGGTCCAGGGGCGCTAGCCCCGGCCGGGGGTGCAGGGGTGGCGGCCCACCCCTGTGGCCTCGCGGCCTGAGCGACTAGCGTTGCTTTGCCTCTGTGTCCGAAAAGTGGCTTATAGCCCCTGCGGCCTCGCGGCCTGAGCGGCTAGCATTGTCCTGGCTCTGCGACTGAAAAATAGCTATAACAACTACAATCAACCTCGCGGCCCGAGCGAACTGCAACAATTCTTCGCCCGCCGCGCAGGCGAAAAAGCCCGCCGCAGGCGCTACGCATCGAGCCGGTAATAATCAAACGTCGCCACCGGCACAAAGCCCAGCGAAGCGTAGAGCGTCACCGCTGGCGTGTTTTCGGGTACAACCTCCAGGTACATTGGCGCGTCGCCCTGCGCAGCCAGATCGTTCAGCATATGGAGCATGATCTGGCGGCCGTAGCCATGCCCGCGCGCCTCGGGCCGCACCACAAAGCCGTAGATATAGGCATCGCCGTTGAGCTGCTGCACATTGGCAGTGCCAACCGCTGCGTCATCCTGGCGGGCGATGTAGTAGCGATAGTTCGGGCGGGCCATGTTGGCGGTGACGTGTGCGTCGAAGCCCACCGGGTCGAGGCCCATGTCAGCGGCGAGAATCGCGGCGATCGCGTCGGCGTCGGCGGGAGTGGCGTTGCTGACTTGCAGGTCGGAGGCAGGGATGTCGAGCGGGCCAGTGCTGTCGCGGCGCTGCTTCTGCTCGGTGAACTGCACCTGAGCGCCGCGCTCGGCCAGTGCGGTGGTGACGGCTTGCGCGCGCCGGTCGATGGCAATCAGCAGCGTGGGCGTTTTGCTGGCGCGGCAGGCGGTCAGCGCGGCCTCCACCAGCGGCGTGACCACCGCGGCGGCTTCCACATCGGGCGCGACCAGCAGCGTCGCTTCGGCTTCGTCGTCGCCCAGGCCCTCAATGGACAAAAAACCAACCAGCCGGCTGGCGGCGTAGACCAGAAACTGGTTTGGTTGATCGCCGGCATGCGTCAGCGCCTCCCAGAAAATGCGTGTTTCGCCCATGCCCGCGCCTTCGCTTGCGGCAGCCAGCTCGCGCACGGCGGTGATCTCTGCTTCACTGAGCGCCGCGCGTTCGTGTAGTTCCAGCCGGTTTGTGTCGCTCATTGTGCTCCTTCTCGCGGCGGGATGCTCACACCCGCCAGTGCCAGCAGCGCCTGCGCAACATCGTGCGCGGCGTGGGGCCTGCCCAGTGTCAGCGCGGCGCGGCCCATCGTCGCCAGGCGTGCCGGGTCGGCCAGCAGCGTGCGCAGCTCGGCCAGCAGGCGCGGCCCATTCAGCTCGGCCTGTGGGATGATCGCCGCCGCGCCGGCCTCGGCGCACATGCGCGCGTTGCGCGTCTGCTCGTCGCCGCCAGTCGGCACCAGCGGGATGTACAGGGCCGGCTTGCCAAGCACGCAGATCTCGGCGATGGTTCCCGCGCCCGCCCGCCCAAGCACCAGATCGGCCAGCGCAAAAACGTGCCTGATCTCGTCGCCAACAAAACGTGTGAAGAAATAGCGCCGCCGCAGTTCGGGCGCAAGCGCCGCCGCTGCGCGTTCGAGCCGGTCGTAGTCCTGTTCCTCGCCGGCAGGTTGCTGCCCGCACTGGTGGATGATTCGGCAGTGTGCCAGCAGGTTGGGCAGCGCCGCCTCGACGGCGCGGTTGATGATGCGCGCGCCCTGGCTGCCGCCCGTCACATACACCGTCGGCAGCGCGTCGTCTGCTGGCGCGAAACCCGCCAGCCGTGCAGCCTCGGCCCCATCGCCGCCAAAAATCGCTGGCCGCACGGGATTGCCCGTCACAATCGTTTTGGCGCGCAGCCGGGCTGGCAGCTCACGCGCCGCGCCCGCAAAGGAAAGCGCGATCTGCGTGGCAAAGCGCGCCGTGATGCGGTTGGCCAGACCGATCTGCACGGTCTGCTCGTGAGTCAGGATGGGGCGGCGCAGCAGCCAGGCCGCCATCACCGGCGGCACGCCGACATAGCCGCCCGTGCTCAGCACCACGTCGGGCGCGAAGCGGCGCACCTCGGCCACGGCCTGCCCGACGCCCACCGGAATGCGCAGCATGTCGGTGGCGTTTTGCACGCTGAAGTAGCGTCGCAGCTTGCCCGTCTCGATGCCAACAAAGTCGATGCCCGCCTCGGTCACAATCCGCTGCTCGATGCCCTGCTTGCCGCCTAGGTAGCGAAACACGGGCTGCCAGCCCGCGCCTTCCGCCGCCAGCGCGCGCACGGTGTTGATGATCGCCAGGGCGGGGCTGATATGCCCGCTGCTGCCGCCGCCCGTCACCAGAATGTTGATCGTTCGCATGCGGGCTATTGTAGCATCCTTCGGCGTGATAGGTTGGGCGAAGCATGTGCTGTGCGGTCTCGTTCACCGTTGCGGGCGAAGTAGTCGGGAGATATACCTCCGTCGGGCGCAGCAGCCGGGAGATATGCCTCCGTCGGGGCGCAGCAGCCGGGAGATATGCCTCCGTTGGGGCGCAGCAGCCGGGAGATATACCTCCGTTGGGGCGCAGCAGTCAGGAAGCCTTTCTCGGCGAGTACGGCCTGCGCGACTGCTGCGCCCTTACATCGAGTCTGGCCTGCGCTTCCTACCGCAGCTCGCGGCTGCTGTAGCCCAGCAGGCGGCGCGCGACTACCAGGCGGTTGATCTGGCCGGTGCCTTCGTAGATGTCGTTGATGCGGGCGTCGCGCATCCACTTCTCGACCAGCAGTTTGCACGAGTAGCCTTCCGGCCCGAGCAGCTCGACGGCCTTCTGCGCCACGGCATTCGCCACCGCGCCGGCCTTGACCTTACACATCGAGGCTTCGAGCGTGTTTTCCTCGCCCGCGTCCATCTTCGCAGCGGCTTTGAGCACCAGCAGCCACGAGGCGCGGTGCTGCGCTTCCATCTGCAGCAGGTCGCGCTCAATGGCGGTTTGCTGATGCAGCGGCACGCCGTAGCGCACCTTCACGCCGCGATCCTTCAGGTACTTGGCGGTAAACTCCAGCGTTGCGCGGGTGATGCCCAGCGCGCCGGCTGCCACGGCGGGGCGGGTCGCGTCGAAGGTCTTCATCGCGCCCTTGAAGCCCTTGGGTGCGCCTTCGCCCTCGGCTGGGCGGGCCACCTCGGCGCTGCCCAGAATGTTGTCGTAGGGAATGCGGCAATCCTGGAAGACGATTGCGGCCGTGTCGGAGGCGCGGATGCCGTGCTTGTGCTCCAGCTTCGCCACCGTCATGCCCGGCGTGCCCGACTCGACCACAAAGGGCTTCATGCCCGCGCGCCCGGCCGAGGAATCCACGGTGGCCCACACCACCACAAAGCCCGGCGATTCTTTGGCCGCCATCAGGCCGCTGGTGACGAAAATCTTCTCGCCGTTCAGAATCCAGTATTTACCGTCGTCGGAAAGGCGCGCAGTGGTGCGGATCGATGCTGTGTCGGAACCGGCCTGCGGCTCGGTCATCGCCATCGCGCCCCACTTGGGCTCGCCCTCGGTGAAGCGCTTCAGAAAGCGCTCTTTCTGCTCGGGCGTGCCAGTGGCCTCCACCGCCGCGCCGCCCAGCGCGCCGCCCGGCGTGCTCAGGTACAGGCCGGCGTCGCCCCACGACAGTGCCTCGACGGTGTGGACCATCATGAGGTTGCCGATGCGCGGCTTTTTGTCGCCGCCCTCGTTTTTCTCAGTGCCAACGGCCAGGGTACGACCGCCCTGCGCGCGCACGGTCTGCCAGATCATGTTGATATAGTCCCACGGGCGCTCGCCCTCGTGCTCGTCGTAGTAGCGCGCCACCGGGCGCATCACCTGCTCGCCCAGCATGCCCAGCAGCTGCATCTGGCGCTCGATCGGGGTGGGAAGTTCGAAGTCGATCATGGTCGCTATGCTCCTTGATTTACGATTTACGATTTACGATTTACGACTTCGAAAGCGTGGTGCGCGCTTGAAATTGCTAAAATCGTAAATCTAAAATCTGAAATCGTAAATGCTTAAATCATCGCCATCCCGAGAAACGACGCGAAGCCGCGGCAGTCGCGCAGCCAGCGCTCGACCGGGTGCTCGCGGATGTAGCCATGCCCGCCCAGCACCTGCACCGCGCGGTCGGCCACGAACAGCGCCGCTTCGTCGGCATACTGCTTGGCCAGCGCGGCCTGCTGGGTCGCGTCCTTGCCCTGGTCGAGCACCCACGCGGCTTCCCAGGCCATCAGGCGCGCGGCGTCGATCTCAATCGCCATTTCGGCCAGCATAAACGCGATCGACTGGTATTGCGCAATCGGGCGGCCAAAGGTCTCGCGCTGCTTGGCGTAATCGCGGGCATAGTCGAACGCGCCGCGTGCCACGCCCACGGCCAGGCCAGCCAGCGCCACGCGCGAATAGTTCAGCAGCAGGTCGATCTGGCAGCCAGCATCGCCGCCCAGGCGGGCGTCGCGTGGCACGCGCACATCTTCAAATTTCACTTCATAAGTGGGCAGTGCGCGCAGGCCCATGTTCTTTTCACGCTCCAGAATGGTCACGCCAGCGGTGCCCTTCTCGACGATGAACGCCTGGGTTGCACCACCCTCGCGGGCATACACCAGCATGGCCTGCGCTTCGGCGGCCAGCGGCACAAAGGCCTTGTGGCCGTTCAGCACATAGTTGTTCTGGGCGCGCTCGGCGCTGGTGCTCAGCGCGTGCGGGCTCCAGTCCCAGCGCGGCTCGATCAGCGCGGCGGTGGCCGGCACGAAGTCGGCGTCGGTCAGGCGCGGCAGCCACTTCTTTTTCTGCTCGTCGGTGCCGCAGTGCAGCAGCGGGAGGCCGAACAGGTTTGGCGCAAGCAGGTAGAGCGACATCGCCAGGTCGCCATAGGCCAGCTCCTCGGCGGCCAGCGCGCCCGTCAGCGCCGAGTGCTCGTCGCCAAAGCCGCCAAATTCCTCGGGCAGCGCGCTTGGCAGCAGGCCCAGCTCCCAGCCGGTAGCGATAATCTCGGGCGGCGTCGTGCCGCTTTCGTCGGCGTCGTGGGCGGCGGGCCGCACGCGCTCGCGGGCATAGCGCCGCACCGTCTCGACGATAAGTTGCTGCTCGTCGTTGGGTGTAAATGAAATCATACCAGTAGCTCCTTTGCACGACCGCAGAAATGTGTATGGTGCATGACCCGCGCAAGCTGGAAAAGCGAGCATCCTGAGTGCGGCGTAGCCGCGTATCGAAGGGTGCGAGCGAATGAAATTGCGCAGGCCCTGGTTTACGACGCCAGCGCGCCGATCTGCATCAGCAGCGGCAGGCTGCCATCGAATTTCAGCTTGCCGGTCAGAAAGGCCATCTGGCCGTTCAGATCGCCACTCAGCATGGCATCGTAGTCGGCTTTGGTCATCATCATGGTCAGCGCGGGCTCGGCCTGGTTGCCAAACACCATGGTGCTGTGCCACAGGCTGCCATCGTCGCGCGTCAGCTCGAGGTTGATGGTGCCTTTGAGGTTCTGCACCACCTGCACCTTGCCGCGCTGCACAAAGTCGATGAAGGTATCGCTTGCGCCGCTGCCAGCCAGCACCTGCCAGTCGGCGTAGGGCATCACAACGCGCAGATCGGGATTTTCGATCTGGTCGCCTTCGCTTACCTCAAGCTGGCCGCTGGCCGAGCGCAGAGAATAGATGCCGCCGTTATCGCCAGTGATCTCGAACACGGCGCTCAGGGGTGGCTGCTGGGCAAGGGCGGGCGCTGCTGCCAGCGCGGCGGCATACTGCTGCGGCACGGTCTGCGTGAAGTACGCTGCGGGAGAGGTGTTCTCAGCCATGGAGTGCGCTCCTTGTGTGAAGACAGCGAAGAGTGTGTCGACACCGACACTATCGAATTAGTTGCAAGAGTTACGTGATTCGGGTGGGTTTGTTCTGGCATGACGCACTGTACCATGCCAATGTTGCGCACATGTTGCGAGGATGTTGCGAGTTGATTTGCGGGCGGGCAAGCACACAGGTATACTGCTGCCAGATCAACAGGAGGCACGCGATGACATCGCTCGAAACACTGATCAAGCGCGCCGGGCCGCATATCACGCCGGCCTGGGAGGTGGCGCTGCTGTTCCCTGAGCAGGGGATGTGGAGCGAAGAAGAATATTTGCACCTGACCAATCAGACCAGCCGGCTCGTTGAATTTGCCGATGGCGTTGTGGAGGTCTTGCCAATGCCGAGCGAGCGCCACCAGGATCTGGTCGCATTTTTGTACGAGTTGTTGCTGCGTTTTGCCCGCGCGACGGGTGGCAAGGTATACTTTGCGCCATTCCGCATCCAGCTGCGCTCGGGGAAGTATCGTGAGCCAGACCTTGTGTTTTTGCGATCCGCCGACGATCCTCGCCGTCAGTCGCTCTTCTGGGCCGGCGCTGATCTTGTGGTTGAAGTCGTTAGCCCGGATGATCCCGATCGTGATCTGGTGACCAAGCGGCGCGAGTATGCCGAGGCGGGCATTCTTGAATACTGGATTGTTAACCCGCTTGATGGAACATTCAGCGTGCTTGAGCTGCGTGGCGATGTATACGCCGAACATGGCGTCTTTCGCGCCGGCGAAGCGGCAAGTTCGCCATCGCTTGCGGGAATGACAATTCTTGTTAACGATCTGTTTTCGGTTTAAAGCACCCCCGCCAGCCGCTGCACGCCCGCGCGAATTTGTGCTGCATCGAGGGCGGTGTAGCCAAGCAGCAGCCCGCCGCGCAGCCTCGCCTCGGCCAGGTAGCGCCTGAGCGCCGGCACCTCTAGCCCCTGCGCGGCGGCACGCGCCGAAAGCGCGAGGTCATCCACCTGCTCGCCCAGCCAGCCCACCAGATGCATCCCTGCCTCGGCCGGCTCCAGCGCCACCGCGCCGCCCAGCGTGGCTCGTACCGCCTCCACCAGCACGGCCTGCCGCTCGGCGTAGAGTGCGCGCATGCGGCGGATGTGCCGCGCAAAATGCCCTTCGGTGATGAAATCGGCCAGCGCGGCTTGCTCCACGGTCGGCGCGTGGCGATCGACCAGGGCGCGGGCGTTGGCGAAGGCCTCGGCCAGCGCGGGCGGCGCAACCAGGTAGCCCAGCCGCAGCGCGGGAAACAGCACTTTCGAGAAGGTGCCAATGTAGCAGACCCGCGCCGCGCGATCCAGCCCTTGCAAGGAGGCGAGCGGGCGGCCAGCGTAGCGGAACTCGCTGTCGTAGTCGTCTTCGAGCACCCACGCGCCCGCGCGCGCCGCCCATTCCAGCAGCGCCAGCCGCCGGGGGAGGCTCATGGTTACGCCGAGCGGGTACTGGTGCGAGGGCGTGACATAGGCCAGCCGCGCATGCGGGGCGCGCGCCAGCCCCGCCGCCACGTCGAGCCCTTCCGCATCGACGGGCACGTGCGCCAGTTGCGCACCCGCGCCGATCAGCGCGCCACGCGCCCCCAGGTAGCACGGGTCTTCCACCCACGCGGCCTCGCCTTCGTCGAGCAGCAGCCGCGCCGCCAGGTCGAGTGCTTGCTGCGAGCCACTGACGATAATGACCTGGCGCGCGTCGCAGCGCACCGCCCGCGCTTCGCGCAGGTAGGCGGCAATGGCCTCGCGCAGCGTCAGCCAGCCAGCCGGGTCGCCGTAGTTCAGCAGCTCGCGGGGCGGCTTGCGCCAGCGCCGGTCGAGCAAACGCCGCCATGTGGTGAAAGGAAAGGCGTCGAGCGCGGGCTGGCCGGGCCGGAACGAAATAGTTGTCGCGACCGGGCGTGGCGCGGTGACGGGCGTGGCGGCCAGGCGTTCGCCGCGCTGCGAGAGCGCGCGGGCTGTGCTGGCGGGCGTGGTGGTGGGGGGCTGGGCTGGCCGCACTTGTAGCAGATCGTCGGGGAGCACGCGCGCCACAAAGGTGCCTGAGCCAACCTGCCCCTCGACATAGCCCTCGGCCAGCAGCTGGGCATAGGCATCCAGCACGGTGTTGCGCGAAACCGCCAGCCGCGCCGCCAGCGCCCGCGTCGAAGGCAGGCGCGCGCCAGCAGCGAGCTGCCCGCCCAGAATGGCGGCCCGCAGCGCATCGTAGAGCTGGCGGTGCAATGGTGTTGTGGCGCGCGCGTCGAGCGTGAACAAGGCCGGGTGCATAGGAACCCTTCTACAGAACCGCAGAACCGAGAACCGAGGAACCAGCCAGTACGCAGTCGGCAGGTGGCAGGTGGCAGGTGGCAGTCGGCAGGTGGCAGTAACCTTCAAACGTTCAAACCTGCAACTCTTTGCGTTCTCCGCGCTCTTTGCGGTGAATACCGTCTTTCGCCCTTCGATACGCGGCTACGCCGCGGGGTACCCTTTGGGTCCAGGACACTGGGAGCAGGTGAACTGTCGGCAGACCACGGTAACCTGCAAACGTTCAAACTTGCAACCTGCAACCTTCAACCCGCAACCCCCCTCTCCGTGTCTCTGCGCCTCCGTGGTGATCCTCGTTCGTCCTTGGTCGGCCCACAATTGGCTCCCTCAATGTAGCCAGAATTGGCCCTTGTGTCAAACCAATTTTGCGGTAGGCTAGATGCAACAAGACCAGCAGCCGCGCTCGGATGCGCTGACCACTGGCCCTGCTGGTACTGCCTTAAACATGGCGACGCGGCTATTTTTCCAACCCGCGCCCGGTTTTATGCTGAAGCTCGTCGATCCGTTTGGAGGCTTCGGCCTTGGTGAGCGTTTCGTCAAAGGTTTCGCCGGCCTCGTCGGAAAGGGTCTTGAGGTACGAACGCTGCGCGCCGGTCATCGGCTCGTCGCCGGTGGTCCACTCGTCGGGATCTTTGACGGTGTTGCCCTGCTCGTAGGCGTCGTCGGTCGCCGGCGCGGTGCGCTTGGTCGTATCCTGTTCGCGTTTTGTCTCGGCCATCTCGTTCCTCTCTTTCGTCGTCGAATACTTGTTCTATTGCACGATGAGTGCCACCGCCAGGAGAGTGTATGACAAACTATGCAAAAACCCCGCGCAATCAGGTAAAACGCCACCCCGAGCGTGGCGCATACGATGCCGACAGCGTGTACGCGATTGTCGACGCGGCGCTGATCTGCCATGTTGGTTTTGTGCTGGACGGCCAGCCCTTTGTGATCCCGACGCTGCATGCGCGCCAGGGCGACACCATTCTGCTCCACGGCTCGCGCGCAAGCCGCCTGTTGCAGCATGCCGAAGCCGGCGGCGAGCTGTGCATCACGGTGACGCTGCTGGATGGTATTGTGCTGGCGCGCTCGGTGTTCAACCACTCGATCAACTATCGCTCGGCGGTGCTGTTTGGGCGCGGCGAGCCGATCGAGGACGAGGACGCGCAGATGGCCGCGCTGGAAGCTTTTACCGAGCGCCTGATACCCGGCCGCTGGCAGGATGCGCGCTCGCCTACGCCCACCGAAATGCGTCAGACCGCCATCGTCGCCGTGCCAATCGCCAGCGCCTCGGCCAAGGTGCGCAGCGGCCCGCCAAAAGATGGCGCGGCCGACCTGGAGCTGCCCGTGTGGGCGGGGGTGCTGCCGCTGCACCAGGCGGCGGGCGCGCCCATCCCCGACGCGCAGCTTGCGCCCAACGTGGCCCTGCCCGACTATTTGCGCGACTATAAAGTCGGCGGGGAGTAGCGCGTCTTAAAGATTTTTGGAACGCTACCACCAAGGCACGAAGACACCAAGGTTCATGATAAACCTTTGTGCCTTCGTGTCTTCGTGGTTCCGTCACCCTTCGGCGTTTTTGTAGAAAGGAAGATAGCTATGGACGCATTTGAAATAGCCGAGCTGCTCGCCCAGCAGGGCGCGAGCGGTCGCGCTTACCTGGAGTTTTTGCGCGTGCCGGCGCTGAGTGTGGGCCTGTATGTCCTGCCCGCCGGTAGCACCGACCCGCAGCAGCCGCACACCGAAGAAGAAGTTTACTATGTCGTGCGCGGGCGCGGGCAGATTGTGGTGGCGGGCGAGCACCGGCCGGTTGAAGCCGGCAGCGTGGTGTATGTGCGCGCCCATGACGAGCACCGCTTCCACGATATTGAAGAAGACCTGCACATCCTGGTGTTTTTCGCGCCGGCTGAGTACGCCAACGCGCCGGACGGTGCCGTATGAACATCGAAACCGTGACGCCCGCGACCTTTGAGCAGGTGCTGCCGCTGATTGCCGCCTACCAGCGCTTCTACCAGGCTACGCCCAACGAAGCGCGCAACCGCGCGCATTTCAGCCAGTTTCTGAACGATCACACACGCGGCATCCAGTTTGTCGCGCTCGACGACGCGGGCGTGGCGCTGGGCTTTGCCACGCTCTATTTCGCGCTTGGCTCGGTCACGCCCGGTGAGTACTGCCTGATGAACGACCTGTTCGTGGTGCCCGAGGCACGTGGGCAGGGCGTGGGCCGTGCGCTGATTCAGCACTGCCTGGCCTATGCGCAGTCGCGTGGCTTTGGCGCGATCGAGTGGCAAACCGCGCTCGATAACGCCACCGCCCAGCGCCTGTACGACAGCCTGCCAACCCAGCGCAGCGGCTGGTACACCTACACGCTGGCGGCGGAAGGAGACGGCAATGTATAACCCCAAACAGTTTCAGGTGAGCGAGATCGCGCCCATGCACGCACTGATCCGCGCGCACAACTTTGGCATTCTGGTCACGCAGCACGAGGGTGCGCCCTTCGCCACCCACCTGCCCTTCATGCTCGACGCCGAGCGCGGCCCGTATGGCACCCTGCTGGCGCATGTGGCGCGGCCCAACCCGCAGTGGCACGACCTGGCGGAGGGGCAGGAAGCGCTGGCGATCTTCCAGGGGCCGCACGCCTACATTTCGCCCTCGTGGTACACGGTCGCGCCGAGCGTGCCAACCTGGAACTACGCGATTGTACACGCCTATGGCACGGCGCGCATCGTCAGCGACCCCACTGAGCTGCACGCCATGCTCGCGCGCCTGGTCGAAACACATGAATCCGGCTTTGCGCAGCCCTGGCGCATGGATCTGCCGGCCGACTACATGGAGCGCATGATGCGCGGCGTGGTGGGCTTCGAGCTGGAAATTACCCGCCTGGAAGGGAAAGAAAAGCTGAGCCAGAACCGCAGCGCCGAAGATCGTGCCGGCGTGGTGGCCGCCCTTGCGCCCAGCGCTGATCCCCTCGCGGCTGCTGTGGCGGGCATGATGGAGCGGGAAGACACGTAGAGTAGGGAGCGCAGAGCGAAGGAGCGTAGAGCATTTACCACGAAGGCACGAAGAATCTTATGACTCTTCGTGCCTTCGTGCCTTCGTGTCTTCGTGGTTTGCGTCATTCTTGATCTGCGCCGCCAGCCGCCAGCCACTCCTCCAGCGCGCTGCGGTGCGTGTGGTGCGAGATCGTGGGCAGCGCATCGGGCGCGAACCAGCCAATGGCGTCGGCATCGTCGCCAGCCGCCAGCGCGCCAACATCGTCGCAATGGGCGCGGTAGGCCAGCAGCAAGCCCGCGCCACGCGGGTCGTCGGTGTAGTGGTAAACGCCCTGCAAGCCGCCCAGGCGTGCCCGCAGCCCGGTTTCTTCAAACACCTCGCGCAGCACCGCCGCCTCGGGCGGCTCGTCGGCCTCGGCGAAGCCGCAGGGCAGGCACCACAGGCCGCGCCCCGGCTCGTGGCGGCGACGCACCAGCAGCACCCGCCCTTCGCGCGCAATCAGCGCGCCGCACGCAACTTTCGGGTTCACATACACCACAAAGCCGCAGGCCGGGCAGGCTGGGCGCGCGCGCCCATTCGCCATGCGTTCGCCAAGCTGCGCGCCACAGCGCGAACAAAAGCGCAGCGGCTGCCACTGGGGTTCGTTCGTTTTCATGCCAATCACATGCCTTTCAGGCTATGATACCCGCGCTGGCGCGACTCACGGCTTTGAATAGCACCGTATGCAAAAAGTGCCACCAGCTACGTTTATTAAGAAAAGGTGCTTGCATTCGGCGATCGGTGCCTATATAATAGCAAATCCAATTGCCGATACACAACGATGCGCTGGCGCATCAGCTTCACGCCTTTCGTGCTCACCCGGCAATACGTTGCATTTCAGCTCGGTTTACGCTCTGGCACGGCGTCGCATCATCTTTTAGACCATACGCGGCTGCGAATGGTCATTTGCTGTCTCTGGCGTTTTCTGCAAGGCAGGCCAGGATGAAAGCACACACGGTTTATATTGGTCTTGGAAGCAACCTCGGCGACCGGGTGGCATATCTGCGCGAAGCGGTGACGCGGCTGCGCGCAGTTATGAATGTCGAAAAGGCTTCGCAGCTCTACGTTGCGGCACCGCTTGGCTATGTGCGCGACGATGCCTTTGTCAATGCTGTCGTCAGCGGGAAAACCACCCTTAAGCCGCTTGACCTGCTGCAAATGCTGCAAGATATCGAAGTGGTGATGGGCCGCCGTCCGGGCGTGCAGTTCGGCCCGCGCCCGATCGACCTCGACATTCTGTTCTACGATTCGGTGCAGATCTCATCGCGTAAGCTGACGATCCCGCACCCGCTGCTGCACCAGCGCGCCTTTGTGCTCAAGCCGCTGGTCGAGATCGCCCCCAACCTGATGCATCCCGTCATGTACTACACCACCGCCCAGCTTCTGCAGGATGCCGAGGAAGCCGACCAGGTGCAGATCTTTTCGCCACAGAGATCGCTCGCCAGCGCGAGCTAGCGCATCAACAACTCAGTTTCACCGTGCTGTTTGCTCAGGCATACGCGCTTGGGCAGGCAGCTTTTTTGTATGGCCGCGTGGAACGGTTCTTGCTATTCATAATCACTTACTGTTTTTTCAGGCCCTGGTCAGCGCCTCGCGCCATTAAAGAATGAGAACTCTCTATGCAGCACTCCATACTATCACCACTCTCCTGGCTGCTTGAATTTATGCAGCGCAGCTACCCCGCAACGCTGCCTGCGCTTGCCGAGCAGCTGCTGGCGCAGGTCCGCACGCATCCCAATGTGCAGGACGCGGGAATCTGGATGCGTGATCTCAGCGGCTCCATGCATAATATTGCCCCGCTCGAAAACGGCGACGAGCGTTTGGCCGAGCGAATTGGCCAGGTGCTTGCGCGCGGCCAGGCGCAGTCGGTTGCGCTGCCAGAAGCGACTGAGCAGGTGCTGCCGCTGTGTATTGGCGAGCAGGTGTTTGGTGCGCTAGTTGTTATTGAGCAGCCCGGCAGCACCGATCGCGAGCTGTGGCAGGCTGCCGCCGCGCATATGGCTGTGCTGCTGCGGCTGGCGCAATCCGCTTCGCCCGAGGGCGAGAGCGAGAACGAGTGGGACGAATTTATTTCGCATGCGGTGCACGAGATCAAGAACCCGCTGGCCTCGGCCAAGGGCTATGCCGACCTGCTGCTCCGCCGCGCCAAAAAAGAGGAAAACGAATCGTACAGCAAGGGCCTGAATGTCATCTCACAGCAGCTTACCAAAGCCACCGTCCTGCTCGACCAGATGTCGGACACGTCGCGGATTGCGACGAACCGTTTGCAGATTGCGCATTCTCCCGCCGACCTGGCGGAGCTGGTGCGGCGCGCGGTGCAGAACCAGCAGATCAAAACCGAGCAGCACAGCATTCAGATCGATGGCGCAGACGAGCGTCTGCCAGTTGATCTCGATGAAGGGCGCATTGGGCAGGTGATCGAGGCGATGATTGCCAACGCAGTGCGGTTTTCACCCAATGGCAGCGTGATCGCGGTGCGGCTGGAGCGCGCAAAAGCAGCGAACGGCACGGCCCTGGCGCGCATTGTGGTGGCCGATCAGGGCATTGGCGTGCCGGCTGGCGAAGAAGCGCGCATCTTCCAGCGGTTCAAGCGTGGCAGCAATGTGGCGGGCATGTATAGCGGCCTGGGTTTGGGCCTGTACGTCGCCAGCGAAGTGGCCACGCGCCACGGCGGGCGCATGTGGCTCGAAAGCGCGCCCAAGCAGGGCAGCACGTGCTACTTCGAGCTGCCTGTCGCGGCGTAGCGTGCGCCTCGGCAGCTCATCAGGGCCTACGTCAAAGCTCCAAAACCAATCCACAGATGACGCAGATTGCGCAAATTAAGAACCTCATATCTGTGCAATCTGCGTCATC
This sequence comes from Kouleothrix sp. 19917, assembly GCF_057073505.1. Lineage (NCBI taxonomy): Bacteria > Bacillati > Chloroflexota > Chloroflexia > Chloroflexales > Roseiflexaceae > Kouleothrix > Kouleothrix sp. 19917. The sequence goes on along the minus strand of NZ_CP097099.1, from coordinate 3,323,541 downwards.
TGTGGATAAATGGCCTTCCCTATCACCTAACCCCGGCGCTGAAAGCCCACCCATCTATTCGCTGTGCGCGACGCGCAGCTGCTCAAGCTCGGCTTCCACGCTCGCCAGCAGTGCGGTGCGCTCTTCCTCGGGCAGGAAGGTCGCACGCGCGCTGTTCAGCACCAGCTGCGCAATTGTGTCGGCGTCCAGGCCGAATTTGCTCGCCACCAGCCGATACTCGTCGTTCAGCGTGGTTTTGAAGAAGGTTGGATCGTCGGTGTTGATGGTGACGGACACGCCGGCCGCCAGCAGACGCGGCAGCGGGTGTGCCTCAATCGACGCGACCGCGCCCGTGCAGACATTGCTCGAAGGCGAGACATCCAGCACCACCTTGCGCTCGCGCAGGTGCGCCAGCAGGGCCGGATCGTCCACGCTGCGAATGCCATGCCCGATCCGCTCGCAGCCCAGTGTATCGACCGCGCCCCACACACTGGGCGGGCCAACTACCTCGCCCGCATGCGCCATCACGTGCAGGCCGGCCTGGCGCGCCGCCGCGAACACCTCGGCGAACAGCTCGGGCGGGTAGTTCACCTCGTCGCCGCCGATCGACCACGCCACCAGGCCGTAGCGCATATTCGCAACCGCCAGCTCAAGCACCTTCCACGCGGTTTCTGCGCCAAACTGCCGCCCGTAGTCGAAGGCCAGCCGCACGCGGGTGCCGCGCTCGCGCTCGGCCTGGTTGAAGCCAGCCATCGCGCCCTGCACCACTTCGCCCAGGTCGATGCCGCGATTGTAGTACTGAAAGGCCGAAACCATCACTTCAGCGTAGCGCACGTTCTGGTCGGCCAGGTGGTGCCCAAGCTCGTAGGCCAGCAGCTCGAAATCTTCGCCACGCTTGAGCGAGCGCGCCAGCACCATAAACACAGTCAGAAACTCGTGGAAATGGCGGTAGTTGAACAGCTGCGTCACGCCCGCCACGTCGCGTGCGGGTAGCTCGACATGGTTGCGCTCGGCAATGCGCAACAGCGTGGCCGGCTGCATCGCGCCTTCGAGGTGCAGGTGTAGCTCGACCTTGGGCATTGCGGCGATAAATGCATCTAGCGACGCTGCTAGGGGCGTGTGCGTGTTCACTGGCTAACCTCGTTCGCGCGTAAGCGCCTATTTCAGGGGTCAAAAAAGGGGGCGAGCCTGCTGGCGACACCCCCGTATCAGGAATGAAATAACCGCTTCACTGGGCCTGGCGTGCCGGGCCGATGAATAACGAGCTGCTACGCGTCGATCCCGACTGCCTCCAGCCGCTCGGTGTTGTCGAAAATGATCAGCGCCTCGATCAGGCGGTCGACATCCCCATCCATCATTCCCGGCAGGTTCGAAAAGCTCTGGTTGATCCGGTGGTCGGTCACCCGATCCTGCGGGAAGTTGTAGGTTCGGATCTTCTCGGCGCGCTCGCCTGTGCCCACCTGCGCCAGGCGCGATTCGCCCAGCTCTTTCTGGCGCTTTTCTTCTTCGATGGCGTACAGCCGGGCGCGCAGCACCGAAAGCGCGGCGGCCTTGTTCTTGAGCTGCGAACGCCCGTCCTGGCAGGTCACGACGATTTCGTCGGGCGTGCCGCCTTTGTACACAATCCGCACCGCCGAGTCGGTGGTGTTGACGCCCTGGCCGCCGTGCCCGCCCGAGCGGTACACATCGACGCGGTAGTCTTCCGGCCGCAGCTCGACATCGGTTTCCTCGACCTCGGGCAGCACCGCCACCGTCGCCGTCGAGGTGTGGATGCGCCCGCGCGCTTCGGTGGCCGGCACGCGCTGCACGCGATGCGTGCCGCCTTCGTACTTGAGCTGGCTGTACGCGCCTTCGCCGTGGATCTCGAATACAATTTCCTTGAAGCCGCCGACGCCGTTTTCGCTGGCGTTCACCACTTCAAGCTTCCAGCCGCGCCGCTCAGCGTAGCGGCTGTACATGCGGAACAAGTCGGCCGCGAACAGTGCCGCCTCGTCGCCGCCGGTGCCCTGGCGCACTTCGAAGATCACATTCTTCGAGTCGTTCGGGTCGCGCGGCAAGAGCAGGAGCTTGATCTGATCGGCCAGCGTGTCGCGGCGGGTGCGCAGCTGGTCGAGTTCTTCCTGGGCCATGCTGCGCAGCTCGGCATCGTCGGTTTCGTCGAGCAGCTGCTGCGCGTCGCGCGCCTGCCGGTCAATATCATTATATGCGCGATACGCCATGACGACATCTTCCAGCTCGCGCTGCTCGCGGGCGATCTGCTGCAGCCGCATGTGGTCGGTGGCCACGTCGGGCTGCGCCATCTGCTCGGAAAGCTGGTTGTAGCGGGCGTCAAGGCTCGCGATCTTCTCAAACATATAAACGGTCCCCTACACTCGTTTTCGTATAGTGGTGCATAAACGTTCATTCATTATAGCATAGCCGCCCGAACACGCAGAGATGCCCATACGGGCGAGATGTAAGAACACCTCGCCCGTATGGGCATCGTGCTGTGTGCCTAATGCGACTGCATCGCCTTTTTGCGGCGGTTGCGCTCGGCGCGGCGGCGCTTTTCCTTGCGCTGCTCGCTCTTCGAGACGAAATGCATTTTCTCGCGGTAGGTTTTGGTGATGCGCTCGGCCACGACGCCTTTGTTAAAGCGGCGCAGCAGCTGCTCGACAGTTTCTCCCTCGCGGCGTTCGACTTTCATAGCCTGCGGGACGCGCGAACTTGCCATGCCATATGGCCTGCAAGCCCGGTTGTCGTTGCTCTCACCTCCCCCCGTGAAAAATTCAGTATGTTGAACACAAAGCGATAGTATACACGCGAATGCACGTTTTGCCAAGTCGCTTGACACCGAGTCGTGGTCGTGCTAGCATACGCAGACCTTTAATTCAACCCCGTGAGGTTGAGAAGGGAAGCCCAGATGCAACTGCCGCAGCACTGCGCGCACGCGAACACGCGCGCCCATAACCCAAGCGTCAGCAGCCCCCTCGCCCGAGTGGCGAGCGTGGGGCTTTTTGTTATCTTCCGGCCGAGGGCATGCCAATGAGCGAAAAGCAAATTCTGTCCGCCGACGACATCCGGCGCGCGATCACACGCATCGCGCACGAGATTGCCGAGCGCAACGAAGGGGTGCGCAACGTTGTGCTGGTGGGCGTGCGCCGGCGCGGCGTGCCACTGGCCCAGCGCATCGCAGCCACGCTGGCCGATTTCGAAGGTGAGCGCGTGGCGGTCGGCACGCTCGACATCACGCTCTACCGCGACGACCTGGGGCTGCGCGGCCCGGCGCCGATTGTGCGCTCGACCAGCATGCCCACCGATATCAATGGCCGCACAGTGGTTCTGGTGGATGACGTGCTGTACACCGGCCGCACCGCGCGCGCCGCGCTCGACGCCCTGGCCGACCTGGGGCGGCCCGCGCGCATCCAGCTGGCCGTGCTGATCGACCGCGGCCACCGCGAGCTGCCCATCCGCGCCGACTTCGTGGGCAAAAACGTGCCGACCGCCAGCGACGAGCGGATCGAAACGCGCCTGAGCGAGATCGACGCCGGCGGCGATGGCGTGTTTATCGTACATTAGTTATGAGTGCTGAGTTTTGAGTGATTGTCTTGCGCAATTGAGAACTCAGCATCAAAACGCATAACTACACGATAGGGAGGCAATATGGCTACAATGACACACTCACCGGATGCGATGGCGCCCCCATCCCCCAGCTCCCAATCCTCAAATCCCCGCCGCCGCCACGTGCTCGATCTCGACGACTTCCGCCGCGACGAGATCGTGGAAATTCTCGAAACCACCGCCAGCATGAAAGAAGTGCTGGGCCGGCCGATCAAGCAGGTGCCAGCGCTGCGCGGCAAAACCGTCGTGAATATGTTTTTTGAAGACAGCACGCGCACGCGCATTTCGTTTGAGTTGGCGGCGCGCGCGCTTTCCGCGAACGTTGTGGGAATGACCGGCAAGGGCAGCAGCGTGGAAAAAGGCGAATCGATGATTGATACGGTTCGCACGCTGCAAGCGCTCGGCGCTGACATTCTGGTTATCCGCCATCGCGAAAGCGGCACGCCCTACCTGGTGTCGCAGCATTTTCGCGGCTCGGTGCTGAACGCGGGCGATGGCCGCCACGCCCACCCAACCCAGGCGCTGCTCGACATGTTCACCATCCACGAGCGGCTGGGCCACCTGGAAGGGCTGAACGTCGTGATTGTCGGCGATATTCTGCACAGCCGCGTGGCCCGCTCGAACCTGTGGGGGCTGGCGACCATGGGCGCGAATGTGACTTTGTGTGCCCCGCCGACGCTGCTTGGCCCGGCGGCCTACTGGACGGCGACCTGGCCGAACCTGGCGATTTCGCACAGCCTCGACGAGAGTGTGGACGGCGCGGACGTGATTATGACGCTGCGCCTGCAAAAAGAACGCCAGGAAAGCGGCTTGCTGCCGTCGCTGCGCGAGTATAGCCGCCTGTTTGGCGTGAATGCCGCGCGGGTGGCACGCGCCGCGCCGCACTGCCTGGTGATGCACCCCGGCCCCATGAACGAGGGCGTCGAGATCATGCCCGATGTCGCGACCTCGGCGCAGTCGGTGATTGAGGCGCAGGTGACGAATGGCGTGGCAGTGCGCATGGCGCTTCTGTACCGGCTGGCGGAGGCGTAGTGCAGGCCGCGACGACCTCTTTTTACCCGGCGGGTGCGCGGCGCGTGGCGATTTGGGCTGCGCTGCTGCTGCTGGCGATCTACCTGCTGAGCACGGGCGGGCAGCCGTTCATCAGCGACGGCGAGGTGATGCTGATCACCAGCATGCGGATTGTGGACGAGCGCACGGTGTCGCTGCCCGAAGGCGCGTCGATCTATCCGCAGACCGTGCGCCGCGCCGATGGCGTGCTGTTTTCGAAGTATGGCCTGGGGCAGCCGCTGCTGGCCGCGCCGCTGTATGCATTTGGGCGCTACGGGCTAGGGAAGCTGATCGGCGCTGGCGCGGGCGCGTTCTATGTCGGGCGCTTTCTCGTGCTGCTGCTGCCCGCGCTGGCGACCGCGCTCACCGGCGGCATCCTGTGTGCCTGGGGCGCGCGCCTGTACGGCTCGGCGCGGGCGGGCGCGGCGCTGGCGTTGCTGTTTGGCGTCGGCACGCTGGCCTGGCCGTACAGCCGCTTTTTCTTTAGCGAGCCGCTGTTCACTGCCGCGCTCGTTGCCGCCGCATACGCCATCTATTCGCGCCGACCGATGCTGGCGGGCGCGGCACTCGGCTACGCGGTGCTGACGCGCGTGGGCGGCGCGGTGCTGCTGCCGGCCTTTGCGGCCTACCTGTGGCTGCGGACGACGGACGGCCGTAGAATCGAGAACCGGGAACCGCAGAACCGGCGAAGGGCGTATAGCAATACGCCCGAACCGACGACCGACGACAGACGACAGATGGCGGGCAAAGCTCAAGGCGTATCGCATACGCCCGGCAGTCGGTGGTCGGCGCTGGCGCGGCAGTGTGCCTGGCTGGCGCTGGGCGGTCTGCCCTTCGCGTTGATGATGGTGGGCTACAACTGGGTGCGCTTTCGCACGTTGTTTGAGCGCGGCTATGCCAATGAAGGATTTACGGGAAATCTGTGGGAAGGGCTGTATGGCTTGCTGCTCAGCCCCGGCAAATCGGTGTTTTTGTATGTGCCGCTCTTGCTGGCGCTGCCGTGGGCGGCGCGGCCGTTTGCGCGGCGCTTCCGTGCCGAGGCAGTGCTCGCTGGCGCGCTGACAATTATTACCCTGCTGCAAAGCGCGCTGTGGTGGATCTGGTGGGCGGGCTGGGGCTGGGGGCCGCGCTTTCTGGTGCCATTCATGCCGTTTCTGGTGTTGCCGCTTGGCGCGCTGCTTGAAACGCGGGCCGGGCGGCGGGGTGTAGTTTTGCTGCTGGCGTTGAGCATTGGTGTGAATTTGCTCGGCATTCTGGTCGATTTCAACACCTATATCAACAACCTGACCCACGGCGACATGGCCCGTGAAGCGATTTACCTGTACCAGCCAGCTTTTTCGCCCATCCTGGCGCATCTGCGCGCGCTTGCTCTGCGCAATGTGCCGATTGCCAGTTTTGCGCTGGCCGACCCGCAGTTCGGCTTTCCTGAGCCGTGGGCCACGCTCTTTTCGGCCAGCTTTGTCCTGCTGCTGCTGGGCGCGGCGCTGGGCCTGTGGCGCGCGCTGGCCCACACAGCGCATCCGCACCTTCTGAAACCTGACATAACGACTGGGGAACACCATGCGCTACCTGATTAAGAATGGCTCGATCATCGACCCGGCCCGGCGCGTCGCCACGGTGGGCAATGTGCTGGTGGAAGATGGCAAAGTTGCCCGCGTGATGGACCTGGCGGATCTGTCGATGGCGACTGAGCCGTTTGGCGACGACCTGGAAGTGATCAATGCGCGTGGCGCGGTGATCGCGCCCGGCTTTATCGACCTGCACACGCACCTGCGCGAGCCCGGCGAGGAGCACAAGGAAACGATTGCCACCGGCACATCGGCGGCGGCGCGCGGCGGCTTCACCACCGTTTGCGCGATGCCGAACACCCGCCCGCCGCATGATCGTGTGGCGGTGGTGCGCCAAGTGCTCGAAACCGCCCGCGAGCAGGGCAGCGTGCGCGTCGAGCCGATTGGCGCGATCACGATTGGCCGCGCCGGCAAAAACCTGACCGAGATGGCCGAGCTGGTGGAAGCGGGCTGTATTGCCTTCAGCGACGACGGCAGCCCGGTGAGCGACGCGGCGGTGATGCGTAATGCGCTGGGCTATGCGGCCATGCTGGGCGTGCCGATTATGAGCCACTGCGAGGATATGACGCTCAGCCACGGCTGGGCCATGCACGAAGGCGCAATCAGCACGCGCCTGGGCCTGCCCGGATACCCTTCCGCCGCCGAAGAAGTGCAGATCGCGCGCGACATTGCGCTGGCCGAAATGACCGGCGCGCACATCCACATCTGCCACGTCAGCACTGCTGGCGGGGTGGCGCTGGTGCGCGCCGCCAAAGAGCGCGGCGTGCATGTTACCGCCGAGGCCACACCCCACCACCTGACGCTGACCGACCGCTGGGTGCTTGGCTCGCTGGGCGAGCCGAATGAGCGCCGCGAGCCGCCCGCCGCCCCGCGCGGCAAGCGCAAGCGCCGCCAGGAGCCCGGCCTGGGGCTGCCAGCCTGGCTTGACCCGACGCAGATCCCGCCCTACGACACCAGCACGCGCGTCAGCCCGCCACTGCGCAGCGACGAGGATGTGGATGCGCTTATTGAGGGCTTGCGCGACGGCACAATCGACGCGATTGCGACCGACCACGCGCCGCACAGCCACGTCGATAAAGAATGCGAGTATGGCCTGGCCGCGCCGGGTATTTCGGGCCTGGAAACCGCGCTGGGCCTGGTGCTGACGCTGGTGCATCGCGGCGAGATGGACCTTGTGAACCTGATTGCCAAGCTCACCGAAGGCCCAGCCTCGGTGATCAAGCGCACGCCCGCCACGCTGCGCCCCGGCAGCGACGCCGATATTGTGATCTTCGACCCCGACCAGAACTGGGTGGTCGATCGGCAGAAGTTCGCCTCGAAAGGGCTGAACTCGCCGGTGCACGGCCAGAAGCTCAAGGGCCAGGTGATGCTGACGATGTTCCGCGGCGAGGTCGCCTACCGGCGCGGCAATTTTGGCGTCAGCACTGGCATGCTTCAGCAACCTTCCAGGCTGCCCGGCATTCTGGGCGACGAAGGCGAAGAGGACGAATAGCGCGTGGCTCAGCAACGCCTGCTGCCAATCGCCGAGCAGCGCGCCGCCACGAGTGGGCTGCGCTGGCTGACGCTCGAAGCGCCCGAGCTGGCGCGCAGCGTGCGCGCCGGCCAGTACCTGCTGGTGCGCTGCGCGGAAGACGGCAGCTACGATCCGCTGCTGCGCCGGGCGCTGTTTGTGGCCGCCGCCGAGCCGGCGCTTGGGCAAATTGCGCTGCTCTATGCGCCCGACGAGCGCGGGCTGGCCTGGCTGGCGCGCGCCCATGCCGGCGACATGCTCGACATAACCGGGCCATTCGGGCGGCCGTTTGCGCTGGATGCGCGCACGCGCACGCTGCTGCTGGTGGGCGCAGGGCCGGGGCTGGCGGCGCTGCTGCTGCTGGCGCGCACCGCCGCTGCGCAGAACGTGGCTGTCACGCTACTGGCGGGCGCGCCCGACGCGGCGCTGCTGCCACCGGCCTACCTGCTGCCCGGCGAGGTCGAGTACCAGACCTTTGTGCCGCTGCAAGTGGCCGGTCTGGCGGGCAAGGGCGCGAGCTACGACCTGCCCGCCGCGATCACCTGGGCTGACCAGATCGCGGCGGCGCTGCCGGGCGCCGAGCTTGGCGCGCTGGCGCAGGCGATTCGCACGACCAAGTACCGCTGGGAGCGCGGCTTTGCGAGCGCGCTGCTCGAAGGGCCGCTGGTGTGCGGCGTGGGCGCGTGCGGCGTGTGCGGCGTTGAACTGCGCAAAGGCGTGCGCATGCTGTGCAGCGACGGCCCGGTGTTCGATATGCGCGAGCTGCCGTGAGAAGACGGTGCGTAATGCAATCTGCCGCTGTTTGTATTCACCGCAAAGGACGCAAAGGACGCGAAGATTTTGAGATACAAGCCGTAACCTGCGAACCTGCAACAGGCGTATGCGATACGCCCCGGCGGCAACCTGCGAACATGCAAACCTGCAACAGGCGTATGCGATACGCCCCGGCGGCAACCTGCGAACATGCAAACCTGCAACAGGCGTATGCGATACGCCCCGGCGGCAACCTGCAACCTGCAACCTGCAACAGGCGTATGCGATACGCCCCGGCGGCAACCTGCAACTTGCAACCTGCAACCTGCAAACCTGAAACATTCATGCTGTATCGAATCATCAAACCGCTCTTGTTCCGCCTCGACGCCGAGCGCGCGCACACCCTGGTGAGCGGCCTGCTGCGCGCAGCCGGCGCAACGCCGTTGCCCGTGCTGCTTCGCGCGCTCGCCCCGCCCGACGACCCGATCCTGGCGACGCGTTGCGCCGGGCTCGATTTTGCGAACCCACTGGGGCTAGCCGCCGGCTTCGACAAGCGCGCCGCGCTGATTGGCCCAATGGCCGCAATGGGCTTCGGGCATGTCGAGCTTGGCACAGTCACGCCGCGCCCGCAGCCGGGTAACGAGCGCCCGCGCATGTTTCGCCTGCCAGAAGATGCCGCGCTGATCAATCGTTTGGGCTTCAACAGCCCCGGCATGGTTGCGGTTGCGCGCAATTTGCGGGCTTGGGGGCCGGGGGGCCAGCTCTTGGAAACCCCCAACCCCCAGCCCCCGATCATTGGCGTGAACATTGGCAAAAACCGCACGACGCCGCTGGAGCGTGCCACCGAAGACTACCTGGCCGCGTTTGTCGCGCTGGCGCCGCTTGCGAACTACGTGACGATCAACATCTCCTCGCCCAACACGCCGGGCCTGCGCAAGCTGCACGAGCGCGCCGCGCTGGAAGAGCTGCTGGGCGCGCTGGCATCCTGCAACGCCGGCCTGGCCCGGCCGCGCCCGCTGTTCCTGAAAGTCTCGCCCGACGAAACGTCCGAGCAGATCGAAGAAGTGGTGCAGGCTGGCAGCGCCGCTGGCATTGCTGGCTTTGTCGCCACAAATACGACGGTGAGTCGTAATGGGCTGCGCGGCGCGGCGGCGGGCGAAACGGGTGGGCTGAGCGGGCAGCCGTTGCTGGCACGCTCGCGGGCGGTGATCGCGCAGCTGTACCGCCTGACCGGCGGGCGCGTGCCGATTATCGGCGTAGGCGGTATTTCGAATGCCGACGATGCCTATGGCCACATTTGCGCCGGCGCGAGCCTGGTTCAGCTTTATACCGGGCTGATCTATGGCGGCCCAACGGTTCCGCGCGCGATCATGCAGGGGCTGGCGCAGCGGCTGCGCCGCGATGGCTGGGCTTCGGTGGCGGCTGCGGTTGGCAGCGCGCACGCCTGACACTACTGCTGACGGATCACTTTACACTCATGCCCCGCCTAATGCCACGATTCCTCATTAGTTACCTTTTTCCTATTGCAAGCTTGCCATGCCTAATGTATAATCGCCTGGAGGCAGCCGCACAGCGTGTGGGCAGGTGTGGCGCCTGAGGGCCGACCATGCCGAACCACGAACGTTCTCGCCGAATATCGCGCAAGCAAGCCGAACACGATCTGCTGGAAACGCTGATCGGCGCCCCACCGGCACAGCCCGAACGGCAGCTCGCCCCGATTGTATTGCGCTCGGCGAATGAGCAGCGGCGGCACGCATTGCAGGGCTTTCTGCTGCGTACCTGGGTCGACTCGATGTTGTTCTATGCCGAGCGCGTGGTTGTTGTGGTGGCGCTGCTGGTGTTTGGCTACTGGCTGTTCGATGGCCCAGTGCGCGACTGGCTGCACGAGCCCGAGCCGCCCGCCGCGCGCCCACTGGCAGTTGCCGCCGGGTCGGCCGCGCGCCTGAATGGCGCAGGAGCGGCAGCCCCGCGCAAAGCGCCGATTCTGCTGCCCTATACCACGGCGGCAATGGCCGCAACGCCGGTTGCCGATGAGTTTCTGGCGCCGCGCCAGGGTGTTATCGAAGGCCCGGCTGATGCCGCGCCGCAGCCAACCCGGCTTGTGATACCGGGTATCACGCTCGACACGCCGGTGAAAGAAGTGTTTGTGGTCGATGGCGCGTGGCAGGTGGCCGATTACGCAGCCGGCTACCTGAATGGCACTGGCCTGCCGGGCGGGCCGGGCAACACGGTGCTGGCGGGCCACGCCGGCCTGCGCGGCGCGGTCTTTCGCGACCTGGGCGCGCTTGGCCCGGGCAACGATATATTTCTCGATGCGGCTGGGCTGCGCTACCACTATCGCGTGCGCGAAACAATGAATGTGTGGCCGAACCAGATCGAAGTGCTCGATCCAACGGCTACGCCAACGCTTACGCTTATGACATGCACAAACTGGGATACCCAACGCCTGGTTGTTGTGGCCGATCTCGTCGACTCAAAGCCGTCTCCGCGCCCATAGCCGGGCACCACCGGGAGAAAATGAATGCAACGTTTTCGTACTTCTCGTAAACGACCTGGGCGCGGGCCGGCGCGCTGGACGTGGGTTGAGCTGGTGATGCTGGTGGCGGCCACGGCGATGATCATCTTCCCGCTGTACGCCGAGGCGTACCGCTGGGTCAACCCGCTGATCGCGCCCGCCGCGCCGCGCCAGAGCAATAATGGCGATGTGCTGCAGCAGCGCGCCACGCAAACCTCGCCGGCCGGCACAAACGTGCCAACCACCGCGCCAACGACTGCGCCCACAACCGGCCCAACAACTGCGCCGACGACCGCGCCAACGACTGGGCCAACCACCGCGCCAACGACTGGGCCAACCACCGCGCCGACAACCGCGCCAACAACTGGCCCGACGACGGCGCCAACAACTGGCCCGACAACCGCGCCAACCACAGCGCCAACAACTGGCCCGACAACCCCGCCAACCACAGCTCCAACACTGGCGCCAACCAACACACCGATTCCGGGCACGCCTACTGCGACCTTCACTCAGGTGCCTGGCGAACCGCCACTGCGCGTATTCAAAAGCGCTTCGGCCTCGCAATTGCTGCCAGGCCAGCAGTTTGAATATACACTGTCGGTGTTTAGCAACAGTGCCACCGCCACCAATGTGGAAGTGCGCGACCTGATCGACAGCCAGCTCCAGATTGTTCGAGCCACAGCAACCAAGGGTTCGTGTTCGGTTGCTGCGCCGACGGTGACCTGCAATGTGCCGGTGGCGAACAATCAGCCGGTTACCATCCATATTGTGGTGACGGTGGGTGGCGCGACGCAGCCGGGCCGCATCAGCAACCAGGCCAGCGCGCAGGATGCCCGCAGTTTTACGGCAGCATCCGACACCGTTACAGTGGATGTGATTGACGACACTGGCGCGCCCACTTCGGTGCTGCCAACCGTGACCGATGGTCCCAGCCCAACCGCAACCACCGAGCCAACAGTTGGCCCCAGCCCAACCAACGGTCCCAGCCCAACCACTGGTGGTGGTGGCTCCAATCCCACTGCAACGAAAACTTCGGGCGGCGGCGGCGGTGGAGGCGGTGGAGGCGGTGGAGGCGGTGGCGGCGGTGGCGGTGGCGCGCCCCAGCCAACCTCGCCGCTGCTGCCGCCTTTGCCGCCCACGCCACGCCCAGGCGCAGCGCGCCCAACCGCGCGCCCGGCCACGCGCGCAACCGCTGCTCCGGCGGCGGCCAGCGCAACTGCGGCAGCTGCGGCCAGTGCAACGGCCACAAGCGCGCCCACGGCAACGCCGCTGAACACCTACTTCCGCATGGCCAGCGACTGGGGCAGCGCCTTTGTTGGGCAGGAAATCAACTATGTGATCGCCTTCCGCAACTCGCAGCAGAGCGGCGACCTGAAGAATGTGCGCATCACCAGCGCCATGCCCGATAACCTGGAAATCCTTGGGCAGAAATCTGACACCGGCGATGCGCAGCGCCAGGGCAACCTGATTACGCTGAACCTGGCTTCACTCAATGCGCAAAAGGGTGTTGAGATCGCCATCCGCGCCAAGATCAAAGACGGCGTGGAAGTGGGCACGCGCCTGGTCAGCCAGGCCGAAGCCACCTACGATGGCCTGGCCGCGCCCTTGCAGTCGAACGTCGTGACGGTGCTGATTGTTGGCGAGCAGCTTGGCCCGGTGGTGCAGGCCGCCACGCCCGGCAGCACCGCCACAGCCACCAGCACGGCTTCGCCCACGGCCGGCGCGGCGGCAACGGCCACGGTTGCGCCAACCACCGCGCCGACGGTGCAGCCAACCGCCACGCCCAAGCCATCCGCGCCCGAACTGCCGGCAACCAGCACGGGAGTGCCACTCTCGGGCTTTGCACTGCTGGGCCTGACACTGCTGCTTCGCACCGTGCGCCTGCACCGCGAGCAGACGCGCATCTAGCGCACACTAACAAGGCAGAAACGGCGGCGCGCAAACATCGGTTTGCGCGCCGCCGTTTTTGTTGCGGGTATGATACTACCTCCATTTGATCACTTTTGTTTTCTGGTGCTGCGAAGCTGCCCCCGAACCCCCACGGTGTGCAAGTATTCTTGCGGATTTGGTACGACAAGTATTTCTGCCATGTGCCAGGCTGAAGCCGCTGTGCTCTGAGCGGTGCCCGCGGCACGGATTTGGCAGGAACATCCATCACACCCTTTGTTCACGCCTTGCCCACTACACGCAAAATTTCTGCTATACTTGCGCCAGGTATAAACGCTACAGGTACACATCTCGGCGGCGGGCTTCCGAAGCATCCAAACTGCGTTGCTATTCGACCGAGCTTGAGCAAGCCGGGCATACTGAACGCTGGCTTCTGACTTCTGAACGCTGCTCGAACAGCAATCCCCGTGGTCGCGTAGGCAGACAATCCAAACTGCCACGTTCCGCTATTTCCCTGCCATAATCGGCACGCATATATTGCTCAAATTGAAACTCGTGGCACTGCCCCGCCAAATAGCATTGTTTTGCTGTGCCATTGTTCGCTGTGCCCGGTAGTATCAATAGCACCGCTACTGCTCTGTGTGGAGGCTGCAATGGATGGTTTCAAGCGCAAGCATGGTGAACCTGGCGCCGCCGATCCATCTGTACTGGAACAAGTGCTCCGCCAAAGTTCGCTTGGCCCAACCGCCTGGTTCGACGTCGTCAGCGATGCGGTGATCGTCACTGGCGCGGATTGGACGATTCAGGCGTGGAACAAGGCAGCCGAAACGATCTATGGCTGGCCGCGCAGTGCGGCCCTGCGTATGCCCGCCCAAACTGTGTTGCGAGTGCTGCGCTACGAAGGTGGCCTGACCGACGCGGATGTGTACGCAATGCTGCTGCGCGATGGCGAATGGCGCGGTGTGGTCGTGCAGTGCACCCGCGATGCCCAGGAAATTGTGATCGAAAGCTCGTTGGAGGTGGTGCGCGACGAGCACGGCGCAATCGCCGCCACCATTGGCATCAACCGCGATATCACGGCACGGGTAGCGGCTGAACAAGCAAAGCTGCAGCTGGAACAACGGCTCAGCCTGCTTCTGAACTATTTGCCGGTTGGCATCAGTATTCTGGATGAGCAGCACAAGCTGATCTATACCAACCCGGCACTTGAGCGCTTGCTGGCCTTCGGTGAAGATAAGCTGCGCGCCGGCGCGCATCTGACACGCTCTCACCTGCATTCAGATGGCAGCGCAATGCAACTGAGCGAAAGTGTGAGCGCGCGCGCAGCCGCTGAGCAGCACGCCGTACAGCAGGAAGTTGGCATGGTGCTGAAAGGTGGCTACACGCGCTGGATCGATATTCACGCCGTGCCGCTGGATGTGCCTGGGTGGACAGTCGCGTCGGTTGTGACCGATATAACGGCTCGTGTTGAGGCCGAGCATGCTGTGCGCGCAAGCGAAGAACGCTGGCGCGCGATTGTCGACAACAGCGCCGATGGCGTGGTGCTCGTCGGGCGCTCTGGCAAGATCACGTATGTGAGCAGCACCGTCACTGAATTGCTGGGCTACAGTGAAGAAGAATTTCTCGCGCTTTCATATAAAACGATGACTCACCCCGACGACCTGCCCGCGCTTGTCGCAATGCGCGAGCAGGTGGTTGCCACAGCGGGTGCGCGCGCGCAGCTTGTTTCGCGCACGCGCCACCGCGACGGCACGTGGCGCTGGATCGAGCGCAGCGTAGTGAATGCGCTCGACAACCTTGCGATTGGCAGCGTGATTGTGAGCTTCCGCGATGTGACGGCGCGCATCGAAGCCGAGCAGGCGCTGCGGGCCAGCGAATTGCGCTACCGCGCGCTGGCCGAGAACTTCCCGAATGGCGCGGTGCTGCTGTTTGATCGCGACCTGCGCTACACCCTGGCGGATGGGCAGGGCCTGGCAGACGCTGGTATCAAGGCGCTCTTCCCCGGCGCGACGGTGTGGGAAGCGCTTGGCCCACAGTTGGGCGGCGAGATGGAGCCGCTGTATCGCGCGGCGCTGGCTGGCACGCCACAAATGGTCGATATGCCAGTGGGCGAGCGAGTCTACCGAACCTACGTGCTGCCGATCACCAATGCTGATGGCGTAATCGACAGCGGCATGGTGATGACGCAGGATATCACCGCCCAGGTGGGCGCCGAGCGGGCGCTCAAGCGCGCCAATGCGCGCCTGCACGTGCTTGCCGATGCGTCGCGTGTGTTTGCCGCCGTGGATGCCAACGAGCGATCAGTTCTGGAAGCGGTGGCGCGTACCATGGGCCAGTATATGCGCGCTGGCACCTTTATTCGCCTGATTTCCGACGATGGCCTGTGGCTGACTGCTGTGATTATTGATGACCCCGACCCCACTATGCATGCGCTGCTGCAAACACACCTTCTTGGTTCGCGTGTGCGCCTTGATGGCCCGCACCCGGCGGCAATTATGATAGGTAAAAAGCAAGCCTTGCTCATTCAGCAGGTTGATCTCGACAATTTGCGGCAGGCGTTCGATACACCTGCCAAAGATGCTTTTGCTTTTTTTCAGCCGCACACGATGGTGCTCGCGCCCTTGCGCAGGGACGGGCAGTTGATTGGCTCGCTGGCGTTCTGGCGGCACGATCCTGCACTTCCCGCCTTTACGCCCGAGGATCTGCGCCTGGCCGAAGACCTGGCCGACCGCGCCGGGCTGGCCTTGCGCACCGCCCGCCTGATTGTCTCGCTGCGCGACGAAGTCGATGCGCGTGTGCGCGCCGAGGTTGCGCTGACGGCCGAGCACGCCCGCGTGATTCAGCTGAAAGACGAATTTCTGGCGGCAGTGTCGCACGAGCTGCGCACGCCGCTCGTGTCGGTGCTGGGGCAGGCCGAGCTGCTGCTGTATGGCGTGTATGGCGAACAGCCGCCCGCACAAGTTCAGGCGCTGCGGACGATCGAGCGCAACGGCCGCCAGCTGCTGGCGCTGATCAACGATATTCTCGACTACACCAAGTTTGAGTCGGGACGAGCAGAATTGGACTGCCAGCCGATTGAAGCTGCCGCGCTGTGCCAGCATTGCATCAAGGAAATTATGCCAACCGCGCTCGCCAGGCAGATCGCGCTCAGCAGCGAGCTCGACCCGGCGGTGGCAATGCTGTGGGCCGACGGGCGGCGCCTGCGGCAGATTTTGAGCAACTTCCTTTCGAACGCGGTGAAGTTTACCCCGCCGGGCGGCAGCGTGTCGCTTGCGGTGCACGGCGATGCGGCCATGCAATGGGTGACGTTTGCAGTAACGGACACCGGGATCGGAATTGCAGAGCGCGATTTCGGGCGCTTGTTCCGGCCCTTTGGCCAGCTCGACAGCCGACTGAACCGCTCGTATGAGGGCACCGGGCTCGGGCTGGCGCTGGTGCGGCAGCTGGCCGAGGCGCACGGCGGCAGCGTGGCGATGGAAAGCGTGCTCGGGCAGGGCAGCCGTTTCAGCGTGACGCTGCCCTGGGATTTCGCTGCCCAGGGCAGCCCCACCCCTGCCCCGCCCGCAGTGCCATTGCCGGTGCTGGGCGCGCCGCCAGTGGCACCGCTTATATTCGTGGCGGAAGATACCGCCCCGGCACATATGCTGCAAAAAACATTACTGGCGGCGGGCTGCCGGGTGGCGGTGGCGCGGAATGGCCATGCGGCACTTGAGGCGGTGCAGCGCCAAAAGCCGGCGCTGGTGCTGCTCGACATGCAGCTGCCGGGGAAACATGGGCTGGAGCTGCTGGAGCAACTGCGCGCCGAAGCCCTGCTCCAGCAGGTGCGGGTTATCGCGCTCACGTCGGTGGTGATGCCCGGCGACCGCGAGCGCTGCCTGCAAGCCGGCGCGCATGCCTACCTGCCCAGGCCGGTTTCTGTTGCGCGCCTGCTGGCCGCGATTGCCGAGCAGCTGGGCCATTCAGAAAGCTAGGCCGGCTTGTCGGAAATTTCGTTGCTGGGTGTGACCAAAGGCGAAGGACGAAAGATGGAAAGACCAACTTGGCTTCGCCCTTTGCAAGCAGAAATGAACGCCGGCCGAGTTAGCCTCGTGTGTTCATCCCTGCGCTTCCAGCTCCAGCAGGCGCTGCTTGGTTGCCAGCCCGCCGCCATACTTCACCAGCCGCCCGTCTGCGCCAAGCAGCCGGTGGCATGGCACCAGAATCGGCACCGGGTTTGCGCCATTCGCCGCGCCCACCGCCCGAAACGCGCGCGGCGCGCCCACTGCCTCGGCCACTGCTGCATAGCTGCGCCGCTCGCCATAGCCCACATGGAGCACCGCTTCCCACACCCGCCGCTGAAACGGCGTGCCATGCAGATCGAGCGGCACGCTGAACGCGCGCAGCCGGCCGGCAAAATAGGCGTCGAGCTGCGCGGCCAGCTCGGCCAGGCGCGCATCTTCCGACATAAGCGCCGCAGCCGGCGCCCAGCGCTGCCGCCACTGCTCGCAGGTGGCGGGGTCGTCGGTGGGGAAGCTCAGCCGCGCCAGCCCGCGCCGCGTGAATACGGCGTGGTAGCGCCCGGCGCTGGTTTCCACCGCGCCAATTGTCAGCATGTTGTCCATGTGTGTATTGTACGCGAAGTTGCGTTGCGTGGTGCTGGTCAGCGCGGCTGAATACTCTGGCAATAAAGTTCTTTTATACGAGCGGGTAAGCTTCCAGGAAGCTATTACAAGGAAAGTTATTTGCCAGATAGCAGAACAATTGACCACTCATGCACTGGCAAGAAACGCGTTGGAGCGCGGAAAATGTAACTGCCAACTGCATCCTGCCAACTGCAAACTGCTATAACCCCCGCCCCGAAAGCGCCACCGGGCGGCGCGTTCGCCTGTGCTATACTAGCGGACTTGAAACGCCGCCAGCGCGCCAGGTGCGCGCGCTCGCGCGGCCGCACCAGAATACACAACGAGGATACCTATGCGAATCTATAAGGCCAAGGCGCCCATGCGGATCGGCTTTTTTGGCGGCGGCACCGACGTGAGCCCCTACGCCGAAGAGTTTGGCGGCAAGGTGCTGAACTGCACGATCGACAAATATGTGCGCTGCATGCTGCGCCCAAGCAGCGACGGCGGCCTGACCATCCGTTCGCTCGATCTGGAAGAAGTCAGCCGCAATGTCACTGGGCAGTGGCATGGCCGCCTGACGCTGCCGCAGGCCGTGCTCGACGCCATGCCGCCAGCCGAGGGCGTGGAAGTGACGATGTTCTCGGATGTGCCGCCCGGCAGCGGCCTGGGCTCGTCGTCGGCGCTGGTCGTCAGCATGCTCAAGCTGATCTGCACCGCCTACAACATTCCCACCGACCCGCACAACCTCGCCGAGCTGGCCTACCGCATCGAGCGCGTCGATATGCGCATCCCTGGCGGGCGGCAGGATCAGTACGCCGCCGCCTTTGGCGGCATGTGCGTCTACCACTTCGGCGGCAAGCAGGTGATCGTCGAGCCGGTGCTGAACGACCCGGCCGCACTGCTGGAGCTGGAAAGCTGCCTGATGATCGGCTATATCGGCGACCGCACGCTGCTGCGCCACCACCTGATGGAAGATCAGGTGCGCCGCCTGAAGGAAGGCGACACGCTGCGCTACCACGACGAAACCAAAGCGTTTGTGGACGAATCGGTCAAGCTGCTGCGCGCCATGAAAATCGCTGAGTTCGGGCGGCTGCTGCACGACGCCTGGGAGGTCAAGAAGGCGTTTTCGCCCTATATCGCGCCGCCAATTGTGGAAGATATTTACGCAACGGCGCGGGCGCATGGCGCGTGGGGCGGCAAGATCACCGGCGCGGGCGGCGGCGGCTTTATGGTCTTCGCCTGCCCGTTCGACCGGCGGCTGGAGCTGGAGCGCGCGCTGGAAGCGGCGGGCGTGCGGATGCGGCCGTTCTCATTCACCACGCAGGGCGTGCATGCCTGGGGTGTCGACGTGAGCGAGAAAGGCGCGAACTAGGGGAGTGTTGAGTTTTGAGTGTTGAATGTTGAGTTGCGGAACCGCAGAACCGCATGAGGGTTCAGAGTCTGGGTTTTTGGGTTTGCAACCTACAACATTCAAACATGCAACATTCAAACCTGCAACCTTCCAACCTTCCAGCCTGCAACCTGCAACCTGCAACCTTCCAACCTGCAGCCTGCAACGTTCAAACCTGCAACCGGTGGTGATCTGCTTCGTCGCTCGCCTAGCCATCAAGCTGCCGGCGTCGGCGTTCCATGTGCCACCAGGCCATGCGCCGGCGCTGACGCGAAAACTGCTGCTGCGCGCACAGCGCCCAGCGCCCCACCGGCCCCAGAAGCGGCAGCCGCACACCCGCGCGGCGGCGCAGCTGCCGCTTGACTTGCACTGCCGCCCAGCGCAGCGCTACGCTGCGTCGCCCCACCAGCGCGATGCCGGGGAACAAGAGCGGCAGGCCCGGAATTATTGGCAGAATAACGCCCAGCACGCCAAAACCGATCAGGCACCAGCCCAGCATCGGGCGGAGAAGCGGCCATGTGCGCGCCCAGCTGGCGCGAATCAGCGCTTTGGCGGCGGGAAGAGATGCGATCATAGCGCTCGCTGCAATGCATGTGTGCGAATGGGTGAGCGCCGGCGGCTGCGTCGTTGGAGCGCCGGCTGCCGCACCGCTCGTAGCCACTATACCCCGGGCGCGCGCCGCCGCCTAGGGCAGCTCGTCCTGCGCTGGCGGGGAAAATTCCCCTGCTGTAACGGGAGGAAATTCCTCTTGCCCGCCCGGGAGTTCTGCTCTTACCGGCGCGGCCATAAGCATCTATGCTGGGAGCAACACAGTTTTGTTGTGAAAGGCTCCTGGCATATGCTACGCAACTCTCTGAAGCTCACCGCGCTGCTCACCGCACTGACCGTGATCTTTATGCTGATCGGGCGCGCGATTGGCGGCACCGGCGGCCTGCTGCTTGCGGGCGGCCTGGCCGTGGCCATGAACTTCGGCACGTACTGGTTTTCTGACCGCCTGGTGCTGAAGATGAGCGGCGCGCGCCCGGCCCACCCCGGCGAAGCGCCCTGGCTGCACGAGATGGTCGCGCGGCTGGCCGAGCGCGCCGGCCTGCCCATGCCGAAAGTCTATGTGATCGAAAGCGAAACGCCCAACGCCTTTGCCACCGGCCGCAGCCCGAACACTGGCGTCGTCGCCGTCACCACCGGCATCACGCGCATCCTGACGCGCGACGAGCTGGCCGGCGTGATTGCGCACGAGCTGGCGCATATCAAGCACCGCGATACGCTGCTCTCGGCGGTGGTGGCGACTTTTGCGGGCGCCATCGCAATGATCGCAAATATCGGGCAGTGGGCGCTGATCTTTGGCGGGCTGGGCGGCGACGACGACGAAGAAGGTGGCGGCCTGTTCGGCAGCCTGCTGCTGATTATCGTCGCGCCAATCGCGGCTACGCTTATTCAGCTTGGCATCTCGCGCGCCCGCGAGTTCCAGGCCGACGCGGGCGGCGCGCGCATTCTGGGCGACCCGCTGCCGCTGGCGAGCGCGCTGGAAAAGCTGGAATGGGCGGCGCAGCGCGTGCCAATGCAGACCAGCCCGGCCACCGCGTCGCTGTATATCGTCAACCCGCTCAGCGGGCGCAGCCTGATGAAGCTGTTCAGCACCCACCCACCCACCGCCGAGCGTGTGGCGCGCTTGCGGGCGCTGGCGCAGGGGGGAGCGCAGCCCGCCGCAGCGCGTGGGTAGTTCGCTCTCAAGAGAGATGTTCGGAAATGAACCACCAAGACACCAAGACACCAAGAAGAGCACTCTAAAGCCTTGGTGTCTTGGTGTCTTGGTGGTTAACGTACATGCTGGTCGGATAATGCACTCGGATCTCATATTCACAAGCACAGCGGGGAAACAGCGCATGTTTCCCCGCTTGGCGTGCCGCCGCGAAGTTCGGTACAATAGCGGCGCGAGGAACAGCTGAAAGGCGAACGTGTGAAACCGGCTGCCCCACCCCCATCCGCAGAGCTGCGCTGGCGTTTGCCGCTCCAGCTGCGCTGGCCGCTGGCCGCCGCAATCATGTTCGCGTTTGCGCTGGGCCAGCTTGCCGAGGCGCTGCTGCTGGGAAGCGCAAACCCGCCCGCTCGCATGCTGATGGACGTGCTGGCCTGGGGCGTGCTGGGCGGCCTGGCGGTGTGGATCAGTCTGACCTGGGTGAGCCGGCGCGAGCAGCACTACCAGGCCACGCTGGAGCGCGCGCTCCGCGAGCAGCAGGCGCTGAATAACCAGCTGCAGCGCGCCAACAGCCAGCTGGAACTGCTCAGCGCGGTGAACCGCCAGATCGCCGATTCGGCCACGCTGGACGAAATTCTCGACGCGGCGCTGATCTTCCCGCAGCGCTTAGTGCCAGCGCATGCCGCCGCGCTGCTGCTGTACGACCCGGCTGGTCCAATTGTTGCCCGCGCCGAGGGCGCACCCGCCAGCGAGATCGCTGCGTGGCGGGCGCGGCTCATTGGCACGCCGCCCGAGCATCAGCGCATCCCGGCGCTGCTCGCCGCCGCCGACCCGCCCTGCCTGATTGTGCCGCTCCACGACGGTGTTGCGCCGCTTGGCCGCGTGGAGCTGTACGTAGAATCGGCCACGCAGCTCCCCGCCGACGAGCTGGCGCTGCTCGAAACCATTGGCAGCGAGCTTGCCGAGGCGATTGTTGGGGCGCGCCGCCGCGCCCGCGAGGCGCGCGCGATCTACCAGCTCGAGCAGGCCATTGCCGACGAGCGCGCCCGCATCGCCCGCGATATTCACGATGGCCTGGCGCAAACCCTGGCCTTTCAGCGCATGCGTGCCGACCTCTGGCTCGACTGGATCGGCAGCGACCCCGAGCGCCTGCGTGGCGAGCTGCGTGGCTTCAAGCAATCGCTGCGCGAGCAGATTGTCGAGCTGCGGCGCGCGATCTTTGCGCTGCGGCCGGTGCAGTTCGACGACCTGGGTTTTGCGGGCGGGCTGCATCGCTACATCGCCGAGTTTGCCGGCCAGCAGGGCTGGCAGACGCAGATCGACCTGGCCGGCCTGCCCTCGCCGCTCGATCCTGGCCTGGAGGCAAGCTGCTTCCGCATTGTGCAGGAAGCGCTGAACAATGCCGCCAAGCATGCTGGCGCGCGCCATGTTGCCGTGCTGGTCGAGCTGATCGACGGCGGGCTGCGCATCAGCGTGCGCGACGACGGGCGCGGCTTTGAGCCGGGCGAACCAGCAGCAGACCGCGTCGGGCTGCGCCAGATGCACGAGCGCCTGAGCGCGCTGCGCGGCCAGCTCACGGTGCTTTCACGCCCCGGCGCGGGCACCGAGCTGCGCGCCTGGTTACCGCTCGAACGCCCGCATGGCGGCGCGGAAATTCCACCCGCTGAGTAGATGAGGATGCTCTGGAAAATAATTTTCTGCGCTCAGCTTCCTGGAAGCTCAGGCCGGTTTTTCATTAACCTGATAACCAGATTAGCTTCCTGGAAGCTTGCCTGTTATATTAAAGAACTTATTTTCCAGATAATGAGGTTGCTATGGCTGGCACGCGTTTGCTTCTCGCCGATGATCACCGCATGTTCCGCCAGGGCCTGCGCGAGCTGATTGAGCGCAAAACCGAATTTGTGGTGGTGGGCGAGGCCAGCACCGGCACCGAGGCGCTGGCGCTGGCGGCCGCGCTCCAGCCCGACATCGTGCTGCTCGACATCCAGATGCCCGGCCTGGATGGCGTGTCGGTTGCGCGCCAGCTTGCGCAGACGCACCCGGCGATCAAGCTGGTGATGCTGACCATGTACCGCCAGGATCAGCATGTGATCGAGGCGATCCGCGCTGGCGTGCGCGCCTACCTGCTGAAAGACGCCGACGCCGAGGAGCTGATCGATGTGCTGGAACGCGTGCAGCGCGGCGAGGCGGCGCTCGATCCATCCATGACCGCGCGCGTGTTTGACGAAATTCGCCGCGCCGACACGACCCGCCCCGACAACGACGCGCTCACGCCACGCGAGCGCGAGATTGTGCAACTGCTGGCCGAGGGCCACGACAACCGCGCCATCGCGGCGCGTCTGCACCTTTCGGAAAAAACTGTCGGCAACCGCATGAGCGAAATTTTTCAGAAG
The DNA here is from genome assembly GCF_057073505.1 of Kouleothrix sp. 19917. Taxonomy (NCBI): domain Bacteria; kingdom Bacillati; phylum Chloroflexota; class Chloroflexia; order Chloroflexales; family Roseiflexaceae; genus Kouleothrix; species Kouleothrix sp. 19917. The sequence goes on along the minus strand of NZ_CP097099.1, from coordinate 3,300,599 downwards.
CTCGGCGCTAGTAACCGCACCCAGGCCGCCATGATTGCCATCCAGCGCGGCCTGGCCGTGGTACCGCAGCCGCCCGCCGAGTAACCTCCGCGCTGCGCCAAGCGTCTGTTTCTGCAGCAGACTGCGCAGAAAGGATACCCATGAGCACTGTGACGATTCGCCCGCCCACGCCCGCCGACGTCGACGCAATTGTCGACCTGATCAACGCGGCGTCGCTGGCCGAGGGCGGCACGCCCGATATGACCGCTGCAATCATTCGCGGCGACTGGGCCGAAAGCAATTTCGACCTGGCGAATAATGCCTGGCTGGCGCTCGGTGCCGATGGCGCGGCGCTGGGCTACGAGACGCTGTTTTTCGAGCCGGAAGGTAAGGTTGAGGTGGATGGCTATGTCCACCCGGCGCATAAATACGCGGGCATTGGCACGCAGCTTTTGCAGCGCGCCGAGGCACGCGCCCGCGCACAGCTTGCCGCAGCAGACCTTCCCGCGCTCACAATCCACGGCGCGATCGAGGCCGAAAATGCGGCGGCGCAGGCGCTGTTCGACAGCCTGGGCTACGCCACAGTGCGGCATTTCTGGCGCATGGAGCTGGCCATGGATGCGCCGCCGCCCGCGCCGGTGTGGCCAGCCGGCGTTGCGGTGCGCGCCTTCCGCCCGGCCGACGAGCGGGCCGTGCACGCGACCGTGCAGGAAGCCTTTCGCGACCACTGGGGCTCGTCGCCAACCCCGTTCGAGGAATGGCGGCAGACTGCGATGGGCCGCGAAGATTTCGACCCGGCGCTGTGGTTTTTAGCGTATGATGGCGCCGAGCTGGCGGGCGTGGTGCTGGGCTACCCGCGCACCGCCGAGCTGGGCTGGGTGCGCAACCTGAGCGTGCGGCGGCCCTGGCGGCGGCGCGGCCTGGGCCTGGCGCTGCTGCGGCAGGCCTTTGGCGCGTTCTACGCGCGCGGGCTGCGCACCGCCGGCCTGGGCGTGGACGCGCAAAACCCCACTGGGGCAACGCGCCTGTACGAGCGCGCTGGCATGGTGGTTGCCGAGCGCTACGCCCACAAAGAAAAGCAGCTTGGCCGGGAAGCAGACAAATAGCCACAGAGCCCACCGAGGTTTCGCTAAAAAACGCACGACGCCGGTAAAAGCGTCGTGCGTTTATCGTACTGATGCGATGAAGTCGCAAGCTCCTGACCCCTGTCTCCTGTCTCCTCGTCTACGCCACCGCTGGCGTACCCACGGCGCGGGCGCGGCGCTCCTGCGCGCGCAGGTAGAAGAAGACCGCCAGCGCCGCCGCCAGCAAGAGCAGCTGCGGCAGCAGGGTCTGCCATGTCAGGTAGATGCCGAAGAACTCCAGCACCGCATTCGATTCGCCGCTGCCGATGGGCGAGCTCGGCAGCACATCGGCGACTTGCAGGGCGTGCAGGCCGGTGCCGACGAACTTAAAGCCCAGGTAGTACACCAGCAGGCCAGCCACGCGGAAGAAGGGCCGCAGCGGCAGCTTCACGCCCACCACCAGCATCAGCACCGCAACCACCGCCAGAATGGCCGCGCCCGCGCCAAAGCCCAGCAGCAGGTCGCGCATGCTGATCGACGGGGCCATGCCGAGGTAGAAAACTGCCGTCTCGGCACCTTCGCGGAATACCGCCAGAAAGGCCAGCAGCGACAAGCCAACCATGCTGCCGCGTGCCAGCGCCTGGGTTGTTCGCGTGTCGATGTACTTTTTCCATGCGCCCAGGCTGGCCTTGCTATGGAGCCAGTAGGAAACGTAGAATAGCAGCGCGGCGGCCACCAGCCCGGTGACACCCTCGATCAGCTCGCGATTGCGCCCGGCGCTGACCGTGCTGAAAATCGCTTGCAGCGCCAGCGCCGCGCCAATGCTGGCCAGCACGCCCAGGCCCGCGCCGGCCCAGATCCAGCCGCGCTTGTCGCTGTTGCCCGATTTGCGCAGAAAGGCCAGCAGCGCAACCACCACCAGCAATGCTTCCAGGCCCTCGCGCAGAATGATCAGCGCGGCGTCGAGCGCGGTGTAGGAGCTCTCGATCGTGTAGGGCGTGAGCGTGCTGCGGATGCTCGCCAGCGCCGCGCTGGCGGCGGCAGTGTCGGCGGGCTCGGCGCGCAGGGCAGCGCTGGCCTGACCCAGGCTGGCTTCAATCGCTTTGTAGTCGGCATCCGAGCGGGTGGCAATCGCGTCTTCGGCGGCGGGCCACGAGCGAATAAAGCCGGTGAACTCGCTGCGCGCTGTTGCAATGTCGCCGCCGGCCAGCGCCTGTTCGACCTCGCCAAGTGTGCCAAGCAGGCTGGCCGGTGTGATATCGGCAGCGGGGCTTGCGGCTGCGGCCGGGGCACCCGTAGCGGGCGCGGCTGCGATCCGGGCCGCCACTTCTTTTAGCTCCACATCCAGCTGGCTGTAGGCAGCCTTGGCGGTGGCCGGGTTGGGCGGCTGGGCAGCGACGGCGTCCTTCACCGCGTCGAGCGCGTTCTCGATATCGAGGTAGCCTTCGGGGTTTTGCGCGCGCACGCCATCTTCAAAGCTGGCCCAGATCGCATGCAGCTCTTCGTACTCGGCGCGCATCAGCTCAGGGCGATTGGCCTCGGCGGCTTCGATACCCTCGTTGGCGTGGTGGCTCAGCCCCAGCACCTGCGCGGCCAGGCCGCTGGTGGGGGTGGCAGCTGGCGCGGCGCCCAGGCGGTCGGCCACTTCGTTCAGCTCGGTGCCGAGCTGCGTGTAGGCAGCTTTGACGGCGGCCGGGTTGGGCGGCTGGGCGGCGACGGCGGCCTTCACCGCGTCGAGCGCGTTCTCAATATCGAGGTAGCCTGCGGGATCGTTGGCCTGTACCTCGCCTTCGAAGCTGCCCCAGATCGCGTGCAGCTCTTCGTACTCGGCGCGCATCAGCTCGGGGCGATTGGCCTCGGCGGCTTCAACGCCCTCGGTGGCGTGGTGGCTCAGGCCGCGCACCTGATCGGCAAGTGGTGGCGTTTCCGCCAGGGCTGGAACCGCCGTGAGGAGCATAAGCAGCAGGAGTGAGCAGAAGAACAGCGCCCGGCGCATAGGACCGCTCCTTCTCGGGCGACAGGCGCAAGCCTTGCGCGTGCGTCTGCGCTCGGCTATAATAGCCGCGCCATCGCCACAAATGTTCGTATATGCGAATAGCTCGTATTCGTAGCGTCGTATCGACGGCGTTAATATACGCTAATATACACAGTTTGTCAATGTAATACTGTCTAAACCCCGCAAGGCGCATATTGAAGGGTTAAACGATGCCAGAGGCACAGAAACATACCGCAACGCGGCGCCGCCACGGCCAGGAAGGGCCGACCGAGAAAATGCGCGAGTACCTGGAGGTGATCTACTACCTTTCGGCGCGCAACGAGCCGGTGATTGGCGCGCGGCTGGCCGAGTGGATGCATGTGACGCCGCCAACCGTCACGAATATCGTTCAGCGCATGGAAGATCAGGGCTATATTGCGCGCGATGGGCGCGGCGAGATCAAATTCACCGACGAAGGCTTTGCCATGGCCGAGGCGATGGTCAAGCGCCACCGTGTGCTGGAGCGCTTTCTGGTGGATGTGATGGGCATCCCGTGGCACAAAATCCACGAAGAAGCCGTGCGCCTGGAGCACAGCCTGTCGCCGCTGATGGAAGAGCGGATCGCCAGCCTGGTGGGTCAATCGACGACCTGCCCGCATGGCAACCCGATCCCGGGCAGCGGCGTGGGCTATGTGGGCAATTTGCGGCTGGATCGCGCCGAGCCGGGCAGCCAGTTCCGGCTGCGGCGGATTGTGGAAGAAGCCGAGGAAGATTCTGAGCTGATGCGCTATTTGCAGAATGCCGGCCTGACGCCGGGCGCGCGCTTCGAGGTCACCGACCAGTCGCCCTCGTATGGCGTCACGCTGCGCACTGGCCAGCAGACCATCACGCTTTCGCCGCAGATCGCGGGCGTGCTGTGGGGCGAGCTGGCGTAGGGCGTGAACCAAAGAACCGCAGAACTATGGAACTTGAACATAGCCTTTATGATTAGGGCCATGTCAACGCTGGGCTGGGAACGAGATCAATCCGCAGATGACGCAGATGACGCAGATATAAGGGCGCTAATCTGCATAATCTGCGTCATCTGCGGATCGATTGTGGAACTCTGATAGTGCCGTGTATAGATACCGTTCCTCTTCCCGAAACCGAGGCACCATGCTATAATACGCGCACCGCAGCGCGATAGTGTCTATACCTACAGGAGGTTCTCATGGGCGAGGCATTTCCGATTCTGGCTGGCTTGCTGATTGGCGTGCTGGTGCAGCGGATTGCGCGCGTGCAGCTGCGCGCGATTGCGCTGATTGTGCTCAGCGCGCTTGCTGGCACGCTGGCGAGCTTTATCAGCGGCGAGCTGTTTGTCAGCTGGGATTTCCTGTTCTTCGACATCCCGCTGGTGTTTGCCGCCGCCGTGGTTGCCGTTGTGCTGCTGAGCTGGTGGCAGCGCCGCCAGGCCACCGCAACGCGCTAAGCCCGCAATTTTTCGCTCGCACGGCCGGCTCGCCAGGGCCGGCTTTTCTGTGCCCAGGAGGCAGAACCGAACGGGCGTATTGCAATACGCCCAGACGGCAGAACCGAACGGGCGTATTGCAATACGCCCAGACGGCAGAACCGAACGGGCGTATAGCAATACGCCCAGACGGCAGAACCACGGAACCTGCAACCTTCAAACCTGCCACCCGCGAACCCCTGACTCCTGACCCCTCGCCTACGCCGCCGCCCGGGCACGCCGCATCCAGGGGTAGCACAGCAGCAGCAGCGCGCCAGCGGCAAAGGCCATGGCCGCGCCAAACACAAATGGCGCGCTGCGGCCCTGCGCGTTCCACAGGTAGGCCGCGATCAGGTTGGCCGGCAGCGTGGCAACGCCCGTCAGCGCGGTGAACCAGCCCAGCGCGGTGCCGCGCCGCCCGGCCGGCAGCAGATCGGCCACAAAGGCGCGCGCCACGCCCTCGGTGCCGCCATAGTAGAGCCCGTAGAGCAGAAACAGCACCGCGCTCTGCCATGTTTGCGTGGCCTGGCTCCAGCCGGTGTAGATCGCGCCAAACAGCAGCAGGCTGCCCGCCAGGATCGGCAGGCGGCCGATCTCGTCGCTGAGCGAGCCGAGCGGGATGGCGCACAGAGCATACACAATATTGAAGCCGGCATAGAACAGCGGCACCAGCGCCAGCTGCGCATCCAGGTCGTAGCTGCGCAGGAAAATAAACGAGTCGGACGAATTACCGAGCGAGAAGAGCGTCCAGATCAGCGTAAACACCCAGAAGCGCGCGCCCAGCGGCACCGCTGGCGCAGCCGCGCCAGCAACAGGCGCAGCCGGGGCGCGGTCGCGGGGCGGCTCGCGCAGCAGCAGCGGAATGATCAGAATGCCAATCACGCCGGGCACGACCGTCCAGAAAAACACTGCCGGCAGATTGCCGCCGGTGGCAGCCAGGATCAGCGAGGCGATCAGCGGGCCAAGCGCCGCGCCGGCGGTATCCATGGCGCGGTGGAAGCCAAAGGCCTTGCCGCGATACGTGGCTGGCACGCTGTCGGCAATAATCGTGTCGCGTGGCGCGCCGCGCACCGCCTTGCCCACCCGGTCGGCCAGCAGCAGCGCCAGGGCTGGCTGCCATGTTTGCACAAAGCCGATCAGCGGCTTGGCCAGGTTGCTCAGGCTGTAGCCAAACAGGATCATGGGCGTGCGGCGGCGCACGCGGTCGGTGCGGCGGCCCACCGCCACTTTCAGCACGCTGGCGGCCGCTTCCGAAAGCCCTTCGATCAGGCCGGCCAGCGCAAGCGGCGCGCCCAGCCAGTGCACCAGAAACAGAAAGCGCACTGGGATGAGCATTTCGCTGCTGATGTCGGTGAAGAAGCTGACCAGGCCGAGGACGACGACATTGCGGTTCAGGCCAGCGCGCCAGCCGGCGTCGGGCGCGGTTTCGATCGGTTCAGCGCTCATAGAATGCTGTGTGCTCGCGTGCTTGGCCGTGCGGGCCGGGCGGCTACTTGATGCGCCCGAACTGGCGTTCGAGCTGGCTGGTGCTGAGCAGGATCATGGTTGGGCGGCCGTGCGGGCAGGTGCGCGGCGCCTGGCATTGTTCGAGCTGCACGAGCAGCTGGCGCATTTCGTCGAACGAGAGCGTCTGGCCGGCACGGATCGAGCTGTGGCAGGCCACGGTTGTAAGCATGGCCTCGCGCCAGTCGTCGGGGGTGCTGCCACCGCGCCCATGCAGGTGGTCGGCCACTTCGAGCAGCGCGCCATTGAGCGTGCTGTCGCGCAGGCCGGCCGGCACGGCGCGAATTTTCAGGCTGCGCCCGAAATCTTCGATTGCAAAGCCCCATTCTTCCAGCGCGTCGGCATTGCTGAGCAGCAGGGCCTGCGCGGCGGGTGGCAGCTCGACCGTTTGCGGAATCAAGAGGTTCTGCTGGTCGAAGGCGGCCCCGCCGCGCTCGCGCATCAGGCGCTCGTAGGTCACGCGCTCGTGCGCGGCGTGCTGGTCGATCATGTACATGCCGTCGGGCGCTTCGGCGATGATATAGGTTTGCCCAACCTGGCCAACCACGCGCAGTGGCGGCAGGCGGTTCGGGTTGGGCTGCGGGGCCGGCGCGGGCGAAGGCAGGCCGGCATCGTCGAGCGCCCAGCGCTGCTCGTTGGTGGCTGCGGCGAAGTCGGGCGTGGTGAAATCGGGTGTAGCGGGCGCGTTCCAGTCGGGCGCACCGCCACCCGGCAGGCGATTTTCAGCGTCCCAGCCCCCACCGCCAAGCGGCCCGCGCTCGCCGCCCGGGCTGCCAATCTCGCGCTCCCAGCGGTCGCCCAGGCGGCGCAGCTCGAAGCGGCGCTGCGCAACATCGCCCGGCAGCGCGGCCGGGTCGTCCCACGGGCGCACGCCGCCGCCCTCGATCAGCGCCTCGCGCACGGCGCGGCCAAGCACGCTCAGCACGCGGGTGGTGTCGCGGAATTTCACTTCGCTCTTGGTGGGGTGCACATTCACATCGACCATGGAAGGATGCACGCGAATGTCGAGCGCGGCGACCGGGTGGCGGCCTTTCATCATCAGGGTATGGTAGGCTTCTTCGAGCACAATCGTGAGCTGGCCGCGCGGCTGGATGGCGCGCCGGTTCACAAACAGGTGAATCGCGCCACGCGAGCTGCGCGTCAGGCCGGGCGGCGACACCAGCCCGCGCACGGCCACGGCCTGCTCGTCGTCGCCGTGCGCGGCATCGACCGGCAGCAGCTGGCGCGCTACGTCGAGGCCATACAGGTCGATCAGCGCCTCGCGCATGTCGCCGCGCCCGCTGGTTTGCACGACCATGCGGCCATCGACCAGCATGGTGAAACGCACCTCGGGGTAGGCGAGCGCATACTGCGTCACAATCGCCGTAATCGCGCTGGCCTCGGTCGCTTCCGAGCGCAGAAACTCGCGCCGCACGGGCGCGTTGTAGAACAGGTTGCGCACGCTGAAGGTTGTGCCGGGCGAGCAGCCGCGCGCGCTGCGGGCCTGTAGCTCGCCGCCAGCGATGCGCAGCTCGGTGCCAAGTTCTTCATGGGCCGCGCGCGTCAGGCAGATCACCTGCGCCACCGACGCAATCGAGGGCAGCGCCTCGCCGCGAAAGCCCAGCGTCGCAATCGCCCACAGGTCGTCGGCGGCGCGCAGCTTGGAGGTGGCGTGGCGCTCAAAGGCCAGCTCGACTTCGTCGGCCGGGATGCCGCAGCCGTTATCCTGGATTTTCAGCTCGTGCAGGCCGCCGCCGCGCACCTCGACACTGATGCGCGTGGCGCCAGCGTCGATCGCGTTTTCCAGCAGCTCTTTGGCGACCGAGGCCGGCCGCTCGACGACCTCGCCGGCGGCGATTTGCGCGGCGACGGTAGGTTCGAGCACACGAATCGGCATGGTGGCATTTCCCGCTCGCGCAAGCGATCTTGCGCAGCACAGTGCGCTCGGGCGGCGGGCACGGAGCGCGTGGGCGAACAGATTTGCGAGGCTGTATTGTACCATATTCGCCGGCGCGGCGGGGGATGAGATGGGAGATGGGGAACACCATGTATCCGCAGATTGCGCAGATTACACAGATATAGGGCTTATTATCTGCGTCATCTGCGTCATCTGTGGATACATTTTTTAGGACGCAGCGCCGCGCTCTTCCCAACCCCACTCCCCAACTCCCACCCCCCGCGTTACGGCGCGGCGGTGGGCCCGGGCGTGAGTGGCGCAGCCGTGGCAGCCCCCGCAGGCGCGGCGGTGGCGGCGGGCGGGCTGGCAACCGTGGTTGCGGCAACCGGCGTGCTCACGGCGGTGCTGGCCGCCGAAGGCGCGGCAATCGCGGTGGCCGGCTGGGGGATGGTGTCGGGCGCAAGCACCGAGGGCGCGGCGAACAGAATAATGCCGATCAGCACGCTGAGCAGCACCAGCGCCAGCAGAAGGCCTGGCCAGTTCAGGCGCGGCTCGGGTGGTGGCGTGGCGGCGGGCGGCACAGTGGCCGGGGGTAGTGGCGCGGCAGCGGCAGGCGCAGGCGCGGCGGCGATTTCCTCGGCGACGGCCAGCTCGTCGGTGTCGCGCTCGGCGGTTTCCACGCGTGGCATGCGCCCCGTCACCGGCAGCTCAACCGTCACGCGCTCGTGCAGCTCGTCGTTCAGCGCGGGCGTGTCGCCATACCACTCCAGCGCGTCGACCTGTGCCATCACCACGGTGATGTTGTCGGTGCCGCCGCGGCTGTTCGCCAGATCGATCAATGCCTGGGTCGCCTCGTCGGGCGGCTGGCTTGTTACAATCGACAGAATCTCGGCGTCGGTGATCAGGCCGTGCATGCCGTCGGAGGAAAGCAGCACCACGTCACCAACCTGCAGTGGCAGGCGAAACATATCGACCGTGACCTCGGGCTGGTAGCCGAGCGCGCGCGTGATGACATTGCGGTGCGGCGAAAAGCGCGCCTGCTCGGGCGTGATCAGCCCCGCAGCAACCTGGTCGCTCACAAACGAATGGTCGCGCGATACCTGGCGGATCTCGCCGTCGCGGATCAGGTAGGCGCGGCTGTCGCCAACATTCGCCACATGCAGGGCATCGTGGTGCAGCAGCGCGGCCACGCCAGTGGTGCCCATGCTGCCCTGGCCACGCGCAAAAATCGCGCTGTTGGCCTGTTCGAAAGCCTGCACCAGCGCGAGCTGCCGGTCGTCGGCCGAGTCGCCATAATAGATCGCCAGGATCGTATCGATGCCGATCTTGCTGGCGACCTCGCCGGCCGCGTGGCCACCCATGCCGTCGCACACCACCAGCAGTTCGCCCAACTGCTCAGCGGGCGCGGCATCGCCAACACCATAGCTGTCTTCGTTGTGATCGCGTGTTTTGCCAACGTCGGTGCGGGCGCTGTGACGCAGCTTCATGAAGTCCCCCGAACTGGCTGGTGCGCTTGCTGAGCGGCAAGTATAGCATGGTCGCGTCATGGTGACAAGAAGCGCGCTTCGCGTGTATTTTGCTGGCTTGCGCTGCGCGATTGCCGTGGGGCTGAAGCCCTCGGCTTCTTTAGCGAAGGCCGCCTGCGCGGTCTTGTCGGAGCAGAGCGCCAGGGGCGTTTGTGTGCTAATAAACAGACAGCCCGCGAAGGCGGGCTTTGCCATAGCGAGCCCGCTCGTTCACGGGCCGGGCGGGGGGTGCGCAGCGCCATGCGATACAGAATTTTCTTCCAATGGTATAATTTCGGGCTATGATTCACGAAACACTCTACGACGTAATTGTGGTTGGCGCGGGCCACGCCGGCTGCGAAGCCGCCGCCGCCGCCGCGCGCGCGGGCAGCCGCACCCTGCTGCTGACGATCGACCTCGACAAGCTGGCGCACATGTCGTGCAACCCGTCGATTGGCGGGCCGGCCAAGGGCCATCTGGTGCGCGAGATCGACGCGATGGGCGGGCTGATGGCGCGCGTCACCGACGCCACCGCCATCCAGATTCGCCTGCTGAACGAGAGCAAGGGCCCGGCGGTGCAGGCGCTGCGCGCCCAGTGCGACAAACGGCTGTATGCCAAGGTGATGAAAGAAGCGCTGGAGGCCGTGCCAAACCTCGACCTCAAGCAGGCCATGGTCGAGCGGATTGTGCCCAGCGCCGAGAACCGAGAACCGGGAAGCGATGCGCGCTTCTCGGTTGTGACGCACACCGGGCGCGTCTACCAGGGCCGCGCGCTGGTGCTCACCACCGGCACCTTTCTGCGCGGGCGCGCAATCACTGGCGAGGCGATCTGGGGCGCGGGCCGCGCTGGCGAGGCCCCGGCCATGGCGCTGGGCGACGATCTGGCGGCGCTGGGCTTCCCGCTGGTGCGCCTGAAAACCGGCACGCCGCCGCGCATCGACGCCCGCACAATCGATTTCGCCCACACCGACCTGCAGCCCGGCAGCGATGTGCCGCTGTATTTTAGCCATTATTACGGGGGGCTGGGGTCTAGGGATTTGGGATTTGATTCGTCGTTCCCAAACCCTGAGCCCCAGACCCTAAACCCGGTCTTCTCCGGCCCACCCGCCGCCATCTACCCGCACGCGCAGCTCGACGGCTGGCGCCCGCAGTTGCCGTGCTACCTGGTGCACACCACGCCCGACTTCCACGCGATTATTCGCGCCAACATCCACCGCGCGCCCATGTTCAGCGGCGTGATCGAGGGCGTGGGGCCGCGCTACTGCCCAAGCATCGAAGACAAGATTGTGCGCTTTGCCGACAAAGAGCGCCACGGCATGTTTCTTGAGCCCGAGGGCTGGAACACCGCCGAGGTGTATGTGCAGGGCTGCAACACCTCGCTGCCGGAAGACGTGCAGTGGGCCATGCTGCGCAGCATCCCGGCGCTGCGCCAGGTCGAGCTGACGCGCGCGGGCTATGCGATTGAGTACGACGCAGTTGCCACCGGCGAGATCACCGCCGACCTGGGCGCGAAACGGCTGCCGGGCTTGTTTCTGGCCGGCCAGATCAACGGCACGACCGGCTATGAAGAAGCTGCCGCGCAGGGCTTGCTGGCCGGGCTAAACGCCGCGCGCTGGGCGCACCATTGTGCGCCCGTGATCCTGCGGCGCGACCAGGCCTATATGGGCGTGCTGATCGACGATCTGGTGACCAAGGAGATTCACGAGCCCTACCGCATGTTCACGTCGCGCGCCGAGCACCGCCTGTTGCTGCGCCACGACAACGCCGACCTGCGGCTGACGCCACTGGCGGGCGAGCTGGGTCTGGTGCCGGCCGAGCGCGTTGCGGCGGTGGAAGCAAAGCGCGAGCGCACGGCGGCGCTGCTGGGCGAATTGCGCGAGCGGCGGGTGTTCCCTTCCGCCGCCATCAACCAGCGCCTGGCCGAGCATGGCGTGGCCGCGCTGAGCAGCGAGATGTCGGCCGAGGAGCTGCTGCGCCGGCCCGAGGTGCGCTACACGCAGATTCAGCCCGCGCTCGATCTGCCCGCCGCCGCGCCCGAGGTGGCCGAGCAGGCCGAGCTGGAAGCCAAGTATGGCGGCTACCTCGCCAAGCAGCAGCGCGAAGTCGAGCGCGTGCGTAAGATGGAATCGCGCCGCATGCCGGCCGACTTCGACTATGCGGCGCTGCGCGGGCTGCGCAACGAGGCGCGTCAGGTGCTGGCGCGTTTCCGCCCGGCCACGCTTGGGCAGGCCAGCCGCCTGGCCGGCATCAACCCGGCCGACGTGGCGGTGCTGCTGGTGGCGCTGGAACGGCGCCGTCGCGCGCCAGCTACGCCTGCAAACGACCAGTGAGGAAAGACCAATTTACCACGAAGACACGAAGGCACGAAGGTACAAGAAGGACGCAGACACACGCGGAAGCTGATCTTCTACCACGAAGACACGAAGGCACGAAGGTGCAAGAAGGACGCAGACACACGCGGAAACTGCGGATTAGGGGAACAGAAATCTCTCGTCCGCGTCCATCCGCGTCCATCCGCGTCCCATTTCAAGGCAGAAAACGCGAATCTCTCGTCCGTGCTCGTCGGCGTGCATCCGTGTCCCATTTGAGTGGATTGGACGCAGACACACGCGGAAACCGCGGATTAGGGGAACAGAAATCTCTCGTCCGCGTCCATCCGCGTCCATCCGCGTCCCATTACCAAGCAGAAAACGCGAATCTCTCGTCCGCGTCCATCCGCGTCCATCCGCGTCCCATCTCAAGTTATCTGAACGGACGTCCAGCTAAGCGTCTGGGGAAAGAAGAATGGAACTCACGCTCACCACGCCGGCGCTGCTGTTTCCGGCGATTTCGCTGCTGCTGCTGGCCTATACCAATCGCTTTTTGTCGCTGGCGGCGCTGATGCGCGACCTGTATGCGCGCTATCGCTCCGAGCCCGATCCACGCGTGCGCGGGCAGATCAACAACCTGCGCTACCGCATCGGCATCATCCGCACCATGCAGACCTGCGGCGTCGCCAGCTTTTTTGGCTGCGTGCTGAGCATGTTTATGCTGTTCGCTGGCCTGCCCGAGGTGGGGAAATGGGTGTTTGGCGGCAGCCTGCTGCTGTTGCTGGCCTCGCTGGCGCTGTCGCTGCGCGAGATTCAAGTCTCGATCGAGGCGCTGGAATTGCAGGTGGCCGACCTCGACACATACGACGCGCCGGTTGCACCGTAGGGGAATATAACCACGAAGTCACGAAGGCACGAAAATTCGGAAGTTTTCTAAAAACCTTCGTGTCTTTGTGTCTTCGTGGTGATCGTTCTCCATTCCTCAGACATACTAGCGCCGCAGTTCGTACAGGTTGGCGTATGAATCGGCCCGTCGCAACTCGACCATCAGGCCATCCACATCGGCTGGCGCGCCCAGAAAGAAGACCGCCCGCCCAGGATAGCGCCGCGCCGCCCGCGTGCCCCAGGCGTCGTCGCCCGGCTCGACCACATCGATCCACAGATCGGGACGCTGGCGCTCGGCCAGCACAAGGTACTGGAGCGTCATGCCCTGCTCCCAGTGCGCCAGCAGCACTGCGTTGGGCGGCAGCTGCGCCAGCGTGGCCGTGCCGAACTCGCGAAACACCCACTGCCCGCGCTTGCTGGAAAACGGCACGCGCGTGTAGCCCCAGCCCAGCGCCGCCAGCACGAGCAGCGCCGCCAGCGCATGTCCGGCCAGTTGCGCCCGCGCCCTCGCCCAGCCGATCAGCGCGGCGCTGCCGGCGGCCACCCATAGCGCGCCGGGCAGCAGCATCGGCAAGCTGAACACCGGCGCGTCCTGCACCGCCGGGCCGAGCAGCAGCAGGTAGCCAAGCGTCGCCAGCCAGACCCAGGCAGCGCCCAGCCAGGCCGCGCGCGCGCGACGCGCCAGCACAGCCACGCCCAGCAGACTCAGCGCCGTGCCAAGCGGCCCCCACTCGAACCACCAGCGCGCCGCCAGCATGCCCAGCACTGCCACGGCTGCACCCGGCGTGGGTAAGCGGAACAGCCCGCCGCTCAGCCCACCGCCTGCCAGCAAGCGCAGCGCCGCGCCCCACGATTCCGGCGCGCCCCAGAAATAGTGGCGCGGCAGGCCGTAATCCTGCCCGTCGAACGGCCCGAAACGCGCATACTGCACGAGCGGAAACAGGTAGGGCAGCAGCCCGACCGCCCAGCAGAGCGCGAGCCACGCCAGCTCCGCAGCGGCAGCACGTGTGTTAGTGGGGCGTGTGTTGGGATGAACAAATGCCCACAGCACAGCGGCCGCCAGCAGTGGCATGCCCGCCAGCACAAACAAGGCGTGCTGCGTGCAGCCCAGCCCGCCGACAAGCGCGGCCACACGCAGCCTGCGCCAGCCTGGTGGCGCGCCCGCTTCACCCGGAACCAGCAGCGCCATCAGGGTTGCCAGCAGGCCAGCCATGAGCGCATAGACCTCGGCAATGGTGGCGGCGTTCCACAGGCCGGGGGCGCAGCCCAGCGCCAGCGCGCCCAGCGCGGCCGCGACTGTGCTGCCGAGCGCGCGCCGCGCTGCCCCAAACAGCGCCGCCACCGCCAGCGCCGCGCCCAGCGCCGACACCAGAGTCACGCGCCAGGCCAGGCCGCCCCAGGGCACGAGCAGCGTGGCAAGCTTGCCGAGCAGAATATAGAGTGGGTAGGTGGTGGGGTGCGGCACGCCCAGCAGCGGCGCGGCCATCTGAAACTCGGCCGAGTCGCCGGCGAGCACGCTGGGCGCGGCGGTGCGCACATACACCGCCAGAAACAGGCCGAACAGCAGTGCGGCGGGCCATGCGCGGCGGACACGCTCCATTGCGCTACCCCGCGCTGCGCTCGAACAGCACCACCCGCGGCGTCATGCCGCCGGTGCGCACGCGCAATACCTCGCGCACAATCCACTGGTCGCTGAACTCGCCGGCAGCCTGTTCGAGCAGGCGCACCTCGTGGGTGAGCAAGGCCAGGCGCGCGCCGGGCCGCGCCACGCGGGCGGCCTCGGCCAGCACGCGCGGATACAGCGCGATATTCTGGCGGTGCGTGCCAACCAGCTGGCCAAACGGCAGGTCGCCAACGATCACGTCGACGCTCGCGTCGGGAAGCGGGAGCGTGCCGGCATCCCACCCTTCCAGCTGCACCTCGGGCGCAAAGCCGGCGGCTTCGAGGTTCTGCTGTGCACAGGCCAGCGCGGCCGGTTCGGTATCGCAGCCGATTGCGCGCCGCGCGCGGCTGAGCGCCAGCCACTCGATCAGGAGCGTGGCCGAGCCACAGGCCACGTTCAGCAGGGTATCGCCCGCGCGCGGCGCGGTGAGCACAGCCATAGCGTGTGCGAGCGAGGCGTTCATTGCGCCGGGGAAGTTGCACACGCGCCAGGCGCGCGTCGCCAGCGGGCGCGGCGTCAGGCGCACCAGCACCTCCCAGCCCGGCCCGTCGGCAGCGCGCCGCACGCGCACCAGCAGGTCGCCCTCGTCGGCGGCGACGGCCAGCCCGAAGCGGGTGGCGAGATGCTCTTTGAAGCGCGTATAGACCGCCGAGTCGTCGCCAGCGGCGCTGAGCCGCAGGGTGCGAAAGGCATCCGGCCCGGCCAGACCGAGCGCGGCCTCGGCCAGCGCGCACACCTCGCCAAACTGCTGGTTGCCAAGCAGCGCCTTGGGGCGCGGGATGTCGAGCTGCTGCACGAGGTAAACGGCCACCACGCTGCGGAGTTCGAGCAGCGCGCGCAGCTCGCCCGCGTAGCCGAAGCGCAGCGCGCCGGGGCGGCCCGCGCCCAGCCGCACGCGCGAACCAAAACGCGCATCCAGCTCGTCCTCGGCAAACTCCTCCAGCCCTTCCAGCACGTCGGCCTCGAGCTCGTAGCGCGGCGCGGGCGGCGCAGCTGGCTGGCTTGGGCGGGGCGTGGGGCGGGAGTTGCGCGGCGGGCGCTGGGCTTGGCGTGGCACGGTGGTTCCTTCCTTCTCAAAGCGGCCTATTGTAGCACAGTGGGGCGCTGGCTTTGCGAGGGTTGCGCGCCCTCATGTCTGGGCGGACCTGTGTGTCCGCCCCGCGCTTGTTGCGAGGGCTACGCGCCCTCGCGCTTCCATGATGTTCGCATCCTGAGTAGGCCCGCAGGGCCGTATCGAAGGGTGCGAGAGCTAGGCATCCTTTTGGTTTGTACCTTGTTGCGAGGGCTACGCGCCCTCGCGCTCCGCGCCAGGAGACCGCCGCCGGTCTCCTGGACCTCTCCGCTGGGGCGTTGCCCCAGACCCCAAAAAGAGCGTGGCCGGCGTGCGGAACGCTCGTGGTCATGCCTCCGTTGTGGATGAAGGCAAGGCATCGAACGAGGTAGCTTTGCATCACTTTTAAGCACGATACACTGGCTCTGCTTTCATTGCGTGCAGCCAGCGGCAAGCATAACGGAGGCATGACAGACAAACCTTCAATCTTGTGACCACCTAAAATTTGGGGTTCGGGGCAACGCCCCGACGCGGGGTGCTGGGGCGGCGCGAGCCCCAGCGGCCGTGCGGCCTGAGCAAACAGCGCTTGGGCTGGTACTGCGGCCGTGCGGCTCAAGCAAACGGCCGTGCGGCCTGAGCAAACAGCGCTTGGGCTAGTACTGCCTATCTAAAAGTCGCCAGCAGGCGAGCATAACGGAGGCATGACACATAAACCCTCAATCTTGTGACCACCTAAAATTTGGGGTTCGGGGCAACGCCCCGACGCGGGGTGCTGGGGCGGCGTGAGCCCCAGCGGCCTTGCGGCCTGAGCAAACAGCGCTTGAGCTGGTACTGCGGCCTTGCGGCCTGAGCAAACAGCGCTTGGGCTGGTACTGCGGCCGTGCGGCTCAAGCAAATGGCCCTGTGGCCCGAGCAAAACAAAAGGCCCGCGAGCGTGGCGAGCCTCGTGACCATATCGTGGATGTGGAGTTAGCCTTGCGCCAGCACCACCAGCTGATCGGGCTGCGCCGGCAGATCGGCCAGCGCAATACGCGACATAGTCATGAAGCCGCTCATCCAGCTATCGAGTGCGCGGAAGGCGCGGTCGCGCGCGCGGGTGCTTTCCAGCGCGGCGGTGCGGGCCTGGCTGCGCTGCACCATCGCGGCGGCCACGGCGGCCACCTGCGCCTGCACCGCTTCGAGCTGCGCCTGGCCGACGCCATACTCAGCCATGTGCGTCATGAAGGCTGCGTCGGCCAGGAGGTTGGCGTAGAATAGCTGCGCCTGCACCAGCCAGCCCGACTGCGTGCGCTTGCGGGCGTTGAGATCGAGCGATGTTTGCGCGCTGGCATTGCCCTTGAACGCCAGCCGCGCCGTGACGACATGGCGCAGGTAGAAGGCGTGCGCCTGCTCGCGGTTGGTGTCGCGGGTGGCGGCGGCGGCGCGCTGTGCGCCTTCGAGGGCGCGGGCTTGCTGGTAGAGGGTGTGGGCAGTTCGGCGGAGGGTTTGGCCCTGCACCATACGGCTGTGGTCGTAGCCAAAGGCAGCCATGCGCGCCTGCATGTCGGGGCTGGTCAGCACGGCTTCGATCAGCGTGTTCGCGGCCACCAGCCGCTTGTCCATACGATCTTGCTGGCGGTATTGTTCGGTCAGCCGTTGTGTCTTTTTGCCCTGCGTGGTGCTTCCATTGACCTGCGTCGTCGTTCCATCAGCCTGCGCGGTGCTTCCATTGACCTGCGTCGTCGTTCCATCAGCCTGCGCGGAGCTTCCATTGACCTGCGTCGTCGTCCCATCGCCCTGCGTCGTCGTTCCATTGGCCTGCGTCGTCGTTCCATTCGCCTGCGTCGTCGTTCCATTGGCCTGCGTCGTCGTTCCATTGGTCGGCATTGGCAGATTGTCCTTTGTGAGTGCCGAAGCTGTTTGGCTGGCGCACAATTGCGACCAGCATACATACGCATGTATGTCGTTTGCACCGTGACAGTTAGGCGCAGGATACCCCGAGGTGTGCGCCGCTACGATTCTGTATCGGATGTGCAACTGTTTATCGAAGTGGCTTCCCAAAAAGGCTAGCAGGGCCGTTTAGTAGGTGATACAGCAAATCTGCCAGAATCAGGAAGCGAGAAGCGCCGAAGGGTGTATTGCTCTATGACCAGACCAGGAAGCGCCGAAGGGTGCATTGCTATACGCCCAGATCAGGAAACAGCCAAGCCAATACGTCTACGCCAATCGACGAATCAGTTACTGCAGCAGGAACTTGCAGTCGCTGCAAGGCTGGCAATGCCTGCGCAGCATATCAAGGAGCTATCAATGTCACTTCGGCTTGAGCGAATGATTGCCATGGACGCCACGATTCGTGGTGGCGGTTTCCCTTCGGTGCAGATTTTTATCGAGCGTTTTGAGGTTAGCGAGCGCACGGTGCGCGGTGATCTTGCGTTTATGCGCGAGCGGCTGAATGCACCGCTGGAATATGATCGCAGGCGCGGCGGTTACCACTATACCGATCCCACCTGGGCGCTGCCGACAATGTTCGCCACGGAAGGTGAATTATTGGCGTTCTTCCTGAGTGTCGAGCTGACACGGCGCTACCTTGGAACTGCATTCGAGGCACCGTTGCGGAAAATGGTCAACCTGCTTGTAGACCGCCTGCCAGATGAACTTCAGATTGACTTGAGCGCGCTTACACAGCATTACACATTTCAGTCGGGCGCGACGATAGGAACCGATGCGACACTCCTGATGACGCTTTTTGAGTGCGTGCGGGAGTGCTGGCCGATCGATATAACCTATTTCACCGCAAGCAGCGGCGAACGCAAGCAGCGTGTACTTGAGCCATACCATCTCTTCAATGTACGTGGCGACTGGCAGGTGGTCGCGTTCGACCATCGGCGGCAGGGAGTTCGGCAGTTCGCGGTCAGTCGGATCGAAACCTGGACTGTTCTACGCGCAAAGCGATTTGTACGCGATCCGGGCTTTTCAGTTGTGGAATACTTAAGCACCGGCTTTCTTGCCGAGCGTGGCGACCAAGCAGTTGAGATCGAGATCTGGTTTGACGATTATCAGGCGCGTTATATACGTGGACGTGAGTTTCACCCATCGCAGCAGATCGAAGAACACGACGATGGTTCGCTCACAATGCGTTTGTGGAGCGGCGCAATGGACGAGGTACGGCGCTGGGTGATGTCGTTTGGCGATCATGCCGAAGTGCTTGAGCCAGCCAGCTTGCGTGCCGAGGTTGCTGCCGAGGCCAACGCGATGACGCGGCGCTATAGCCCACAATAGAAACTGCTCGAAAACTCGCGCGAGACTGCAACTATATTGCAGGGTGAGGTGATAGAGTGGGCACTATCAAGTATTCAGGGAGCGAACGATGCTGAAATATACAGGACATCCATTTGTTGATGTAGGAATTGCCGCGATTGCAGATTACTGTGACAAGCAGCCCGGTGAAATCAACGAAGCCAATTTTCTGCGAGTAGCCGACTATATCGAGCAGAACTATGTTCGCGCGCCGCTGCGCGGCCACCTGACGATGGCATTTACGTCCAACGCCTGGTTTATTCAGGATGCCTTCAACCCCGATAAACCCGAGCTTTCAGCTGAGAAGCGCGCCGAGCGGCGGGCGACGCGTGATCGCTGGGCGTCGCACCATGTACGCCAATGGCAAGATCAGGCCACGAGTGGCGAAATATGTGTCTTCACTGGCTTGCCAGCCGCGCCGCGTGAGCTTTCGGGCAAGCTCGCGCCTGGCCGTTTAGGCCGCAACCAGATGCCTTTGCTGCAAGGTGATGATGCGATCAATTTCTTTACTGGCGGCGATCCAGGTTTGCCAGTGTCGCCACAGGCGCTGTTGGCGCTGCAATTTATGCCAATGGGCTGCGCAAAATGTGGCGTAGGCTTGCTGGCTGTGCATTCCGATAGTGAGGAACTGACCCTGGCGTTTGCCAGAATTTTCTTCCGGCAGAATACTGAAGCTGTAATGCTGGCCCAGGCTGCTGGCGAAGATAAACTGCCGAGCGCACAGCGTTCGCTTAAAACCTTGCTGATCGAGACGCTGAGCGACATTGAACGACAACGCCTTCAAACCGAACGCCGCAGCGGACGATCTGCGTCGATTACTGCCTACAACTTTAATAATGGCAAATCGCCACAGCTAGTGATCTATCACCTGCCGCTGCAAATCTCGAACTTCCTGCGAATCGTGCTGACTGCGCCCTACAGCGACGCATGGCAGCAGATCGTTCAGCGAGGATGGCAGCGCGAGCAGGTGAAGATCGACAAGAAAGGAAACATTACCGAACGTATTGCGCCGAGGCATAACTATGTCTATGAAGATCTATTTACACTGCCGCAAAACGCTGCTCGCTTTATTCGGCGCTATTTCCTGCGCATACCGCAGCGTAGCCGGTTTGTTGATGATCCGCGGAGCACATACTCACCTGCACATGAGCAGCACCTTATTTCATGGCCCCTGGTGGAACTATTTCTAAAGGAGGTAATGACAATGGAAGCCGATCGTATTGAACATATTCGGGCGCTGGGCGATAAGCTCGCCGATTACACGCGAAATCAAGGCGGGCGGCGCTTTTTCCGTGCTTTCTTCACCGAGCAGAACACTGCAAACTTCTTCTCGCTTCTAACGAAAACCAACATCAACTATGTGAAGTTTACAAAGGGGCGAGATACACTTTTTGATCTTGATAACTATATCGATGTTTTTATGGAAGGCGACGATCTGATGCGGCCAGACTGGCGTTTGGCGCGTGATTTGGTTCTTATTCGGATGGTCGAACAGCTCAAGGATTGGATCGCTAACAATCCCGATGCTTTACCAGAAGAAGATACCGCTCAATCTGAGCAGATTACATCTAATGCCTGACACTTTTAGTATGAAGGAGCATCCTCATGGCTTTCGTGACTGGTTTGGTTTTAGTCGATGCACCTGCTTCGGCGCTGAATAATCTTGGCTCAATTCCTGGTGAACGCGAAGATAATACGGTTGGCGTCAAGGTCATCAGGGCGAAAGATGGAATCTACCCGTATGTTTCGGCACAGGCATTTCGTTACTGGCTGCGCGAAACACTCAATGCTCGGGTGGCTGGCTGGAAGGCAGCGCCAATCTATCGTGAAGAAAAAGTCGCATATACTGACGCTAACCCCTTGTTGTATTGGGATGATGATCTCTTTGGCTATATGCGCGCGCCATCGAAAAAAGAAACTGCTAAAGCCGCCCGCGCGGCAGATGCGTCGCGCATAGGCGAAACCGAAACAACTGATACGATTACCCGCGCCGCTCCTTTTCGTGTGAGTACGCTCGTGTCAATCGCTCCAGTGACACCAACAAGTGATTTTGGCACGATGTCGCGCCACGAAGGTAACCCGGTGCCACATGAGCACCAATTCTATCGCGCAACGCTCAAAGGGCTGTTCTCGCTCGATCTGCATGCTTGTGGCACCTTTTCCTATCGCAATAAAACCGGCTTCCGCAACCTCGACAGTGTGCGCGAGGCACTTGCCAAAGATGTTGAGGGTATTGAGCACCGGGAAGTCGAAAAAGCGTATCGTTTGCCAGCTGCGCAGCGCGTCGAGCGCATCAAGGCACTTTTCGAGGGCATGGCACAGATCGAGGGCGGCGCAAAACAAACCCTGCATTACACCGACGTAAGCCCGGCACTCGTGCTCTTAGCTGTAACCAAGGGCGGCAACCACATTTTCCACCATGCGATTGGTGCAAATGCAAAGGGGCAGCCGGTAGTAAAGCTGAAAGCCTTGCAGGAGGCGCTCGATGTCTACGCCGATACGATTGTGTCGCCGATCTATGTTGGCTGGGCGCAGGGCTACCTCGACGAAGAACGTGCCGCAATGGAAGCCTTTGCGCCCGAATATTCAAGCCGGGCGATCACTATTACGCATCCGCGCACAGCTTTTCAATCGCTCATCACTGCATTCGACGAGCATCCCGAGTGGCTGGATTAGGAGGGCGCTATGCGCGTACTCAAGATTGTGCTGGAAGGGACGATGACATCGTTTCGCTACCCGCACTTTATGCTGAGCATCCAGCCCACTTTTCCGCTGCCGCCGCCGGCCACCATCTACGGCCATATTTGCAGCGCGCTCGGTGAGTGGATCGAGCCGCAAGGGGTGGCATTTGCCTACCATTTTACGGCAACCGGTGAAGGCGAGGATCTGGAACATATCCATGTGCTCTCGGTTGCAACCGGCAAGCTGCCTGGCACGCGTCTGCCAAAGGTGCTGGAAGGCAATGTCAACCCGTTCACCCGCCATGTGCTGCTGCACCCACGGCTGGTACTGTATCTCAATCGGCCCGAGTGGCTGGAGGCGTTTCGCGCACCGCGCTACCCGGTGGTGTTAGGCCGCTCACAGGATCTGGCCTGCTATACCAGCATTGAGGTGATCGATCTGGAACGCCGCAGCAACGTGTATTTTGAGCATACACTACTGCCCTACCAGATGGCAACCCAAACATCGGTTGGCGTTGTGTCGCTGATGCCCCGCTGGCTCGACTACTGGAACAATCGCCAGCCAACATTCGACCGCTATGTGCTGCTGCAACAACGTGTATCGAGCGAACGACTCGTACTTTATGAACACTCAGCAGCCGAATATTGGGCCGACCCAAGCGTCCCGCAGATCAAGGGTGCAGCGCTGGGCTTGTGTTTCCATTCATTTGTGGGAGAAGCACCATGAACTTGCCCGCAGCATGGCCTACGTGGATGGAGGATACCAAGGCCAAAAGCGAAAAATATGGTGGCGAATCATTGGCGCAGCACACTTGGGACGTGCTGGCGAAGCTGGCCGAACTGCGTCAGCTTCGCCCCGGCCTTGCGCAGGAGATGGGCGTTCCACGATTATGGCATTGTTTGTTCTGGGCGTGCTTGCTGCATGATTTCGGCAAGGCCGCGCGCGGTTTTCAAGCGCGGCTTGCTGGTGGCCCACCATGGAATCAGCGGCATGAGGTGCTGTCGCTGGCCTTTCTCGATTGGATCGCAACCGGGTTGAGTTCAGAAGAACAAACGTGGGTGCTTGCTGCAATCGTATCGCATCACCGCGACGCTGATTATATTGGCAGAACCTATGACGATGTAACGCCCGACCCGCTAGTACCTCTGCTTGCCGAGCTTGATCTGAGAACAACCGCGCAGTTGTGGCTTTGGGTTAGCGAATGCGCGGAAGGGTGGCGTGATGCGCTTGGTTTTTCTGCTGATGAAGTTGAGCTTATTACCTTGCCGCCGCAGGAACGAGCGATTGTGCAGGTATGCAACGAAGGCGTTCAACGAGTTCGGCGCTGGCTATATTGCTACACCGATTGGATTGCCGACCTGCATAGTGGCATTGCGCACGATGCGCTGCTTGGTATGGTGCTGCGTGGACTGACAACTAGTGCTGATCATATGGCTTCAGCGCATCTTAATGTTATGCCTGCACCAGTTCAGGAGTCCTGGCAGGCGCTGGCCAAACGTATTCTTAGCATCATCCGGCAGAGCAACCCACACGCTGAACTCTACCAACATCAACGTGCAAGTGCGGCAGCTACCGGGTGTTCAGTCCTGCTGATCGCGCCAACCGGCAGCGCAAAAACCGAATCGGCGCTGTTCTGGTCGCTGGGAGATGGTGCTGTACCGTTGGCCCGCCTTTTCTACGCACTGCCCTACCAGGCCAGCATGAATGCTATGTATGACCGGCTATGCGATGCGGTTCGTGGATTTGGCTACGAAGCGGTAGGCATTCAGCATGGGCGTGCGCTTCAGGCCATGTATGCGCGGCTCCAAAATAGTGAACGTGGGTTGTCTAGTGCGGCGAACGCAGCACGTTGGGAGCGAAATATTAACACGCTCAATGCGCGCCCGATCAAAGTGTTCAGCCCCTACCAGATGCTAAAAGCGTTATTTCAGATTCGCGGTTTCGAGGCTATGATCACCGACTATGCTGGAGCAGCGTTCATCTTCGATGAAATCCATGCATATGAACCTGGTCGGCTGGCTTTGATACTCATTTTTGTTCGGTATCTTCGAGAACAATTTGGCGCGCGCTTTTTTGTAATGTCTGCCACGTTCCCTTCCCTGATCCGCCAAGAACTCCAACAGGCGCTTGGCGATTGCATCACTATCCGAGCCGACGATGCCACCTTTAAGAAATTCACACGTCATCGTCTACAGCTGATTGATGGGGAGCTTCTTGAGCATCTGGATCGGGTCGTGGCTGATTTTCGCGCTGGAAAGCAGGTGCTGGTATGTGTGAATACTGTGCAACGTGCGCAAGATGTTGAACGGCAGCTCCAGCAACTTGGGGTGGCTGAAGCCAATATTGTGCTGATACACAGCCGCTTTATCACCCGAGATCGCACCCGGCTTGAAGAAGAAGTGCGCAAGCGTAGCGAGCTTGGAAGCAATGATGCAGAGCCTTTTATCTTGGTAGCAACCCAAGTTGTTGAAGTAAGTTTGAATATCGACCTCGACATGATTTACAGCGATCCGGCCCCACTGGAAGCATTGTTGCAGCGTTTTGGGCGCGTTAATCGGGCTTGCAAAAAGGGCATTTGCCCAGTGTATGTATTCCGTGCCCCTACCGATGGTCAAGGTGTGTATGGGCGCAGCAAGAACAAAGATGAATCGGGCCATATTGTACGTGTAACGCTTGCTGAACTTGAACAGCACAACGGTCAGATTATTGATGAGTCGGCAATCAACGATTGGCTTGATCGCATCTACAGCGACACACAGCTGGAAGCTAGCTGGCTGGATGAATACCGACGTATTTCTGCGCAAGCCGAATACTATATTCGCTCACTGTTGCCGTTCAATAGCAACGAGCAAAAAGAAGATACTTTTGAGCAGATGTTTGATGGTGTGGATGTTCTGCCATTGTGTTTTGAGCGCGAGTATCTTGAGCTTATCGCTGCTCATAAATATATTGAAGCAAGCCAATTCTTTGTCAGTATTAGTAAGCAGCGTTATGCTCGGTTGGCCCGTGAGGGAAAGGTTCGGCCAGTAGAAGATCCCGAAGGGTATTTGAAGGGCAAGCGCTGGGTTGTCAATGTGTCCTATGATGCGAAAAACGGCTTGCAGCTCGACGGGCCAGGTGCCGATCCCGATTGGAGCTAAATACCTTTCACCACTGCGCAATTCCGCGGTTATGCAACGACAACGATGGTTCATCGGTGCAAGGGCATTGTGGCCAATGATGGCGATGGCGGCGGGTGGGGTGGGGCGATGTGGCGATGGGGCGGTGGGGCGATGGGTCGATGTGGCGGTGGGGCGGTGGGGCGATGGGGCGATGTAGGGGCGCAGCAGCCCGTAATGCATCGACATTCGGAACGTGTTCTGGCTGCTGCGCCCCCACAATGCCGGTGGGATGCCACGATGTCGGTGGGATGCCACGATGTCGGTGGGATGTCACGATGTCGGTGGGATGCCACGATGTCGATGGATGGTTCATTGTTTGGTGCAATGTGGTTATGATGGAGGCACGCCATGCCATATGATCCCAACACGCACCACCGCCGGTCGATCCGCCTGCGGGGATATGATTACAGCCAGGCAGGCGTGTATTTCGTGACGATCTGCACGCACGGCCGCGCGCGGATATTCGACGACGCGGCGTTGCGGCAGATCGCCGAGGAGCAATGGCAGGCGTTGAACAGCGCCGGGTTGCGCGGCGCATCCGCCGGGCGCGTGCATGCCGATGCGTGGGTGGTGATGCCCGACCATGTGCATGGCATCATTGTGATTGGCGATGACGTCGGTGATGATGGTGCGGGTGATGATGGTGCGGGTGATGATGGTGCGGGTGATGATGGTGCGGGTGATGATGGTGCGGGTGATGATGGTGCGGGTGATGATGGTGCGGGTGATGATGGTGCGGGTGATGATGGTGCGGGTGATGATGGCGTGGGCGATGGGGATGATGTAGGGGCGCAGCAGCCGGTAATGCATCGGCATTCGGAACGCCTTCTGGCTGCTGCGCCCCTACGACGCCCATCCCACGATGCGGCGCGTGACACGTCGCCACGTCCATCCCACGATGCGGCGCGGGATATGCCGCCACGTCCATCCCACGATGCCGCGCGGGATATGCCGCCACGTCCATCCCACGATGCCGCGCGGGATATGCCGCCACGTCCATCCCACGATGCGGCGCGTGACACGTCGCCACGTCCATCCCACGATGCGGCGCGGGATATGCCGCCACGTCCATCCCACGATGCCGCGCGGGATATGCCGCCACGTCCATCCCACGATGCCGCGCGGGATATGCCGCCACGCCCATCCCACGATGCGGCGCGTGACACGTCGCCACGTCCATCCCACGACGCGGCGCGTGACAC
The DNA here is from genome assembly GCF_057073505.1 of Kouleothrix sp. 19917. Classification (NCBI taxonomy): domain Bacteria; kingdom Bacillati; phylum Chloroflexota; class Chloroflexia; order Chloroflexales; family Roseiflexaceae; genus Kouleothrix; species Kouleothrix sp. 19917. The sequence goes on along the minus strand of NZ_CP097099.1, from coordinate 3,274,982 downwards.
GCCGCCACGTCCATCCCACGATGCCGCGCGGGATATGCCGCCACGTTCGTCACATGACACGGCGCGGGATACGCCGCCACCCAATGCCGGCGAACGGGTGTTTGCCGACAATGTGACGCCGGGGTCGCTGGGCGCGATCGTGCGTTCATATAAATCTGCGGTGGCCCGGCGCGTCAACCGGCGGCGGCGCACGCCGGGCGCGCCGGTGTGGCAGCGCGGCTACTACGAACGCATTGTGCGCGATGAACGGGAGCTCCACGCCGTGCGCCGCTACATCGCCGAAAATCCGCAGCGCCACGCAGCCCGCCTCGATGCGCTGCTGCGGCGCATGCAACGAAAGGGAAACGGATGACCCTGAGCACGCATCATCTCCAGTTTACGGCAACTGCCGCCACGCCGCTGGAGCTCGACGACCAGGCCGGCTCGTCGGTGCGCGGCGCGATTGTTGGCGGGCTGTGGGGCAAGTTCTGCGCGAACAAGGCTGCGCCGACATGTGCCGAGTGCCCATTCAGCATGCCCGGCCCGAGCGGCCTGCCGCTGTGCCCGGTGGCCGAGCTGGTTGCACCCATGCGCGCTGATGGCGAGACAGGCGGCGAGCAGCGCCCGCGCCCGTATGTGGTGCGGCCACCGCTTGGCCCACGGCGTGGCTATGCGCCGGGCGACACGCTTACGTTTGGCGTGGGGCTGGTTGGCGCGGCGGCCCGGCTGTTCCCGTATGTGTTTATGGCCGCGCAGGATATCGAGCAGAGCGGCCTGGGCCGCCGCCTGGCAAGCAATGGCGGCCGGCGCGGCGCGCTCCAGATCCAGGCGATCGCCGCCGTGAACCCGCTGACGGGTGCAGCGCAGCCCTTGTACCAGCGCGAGCGCCCGCAGGTGCAAACGCCCGGCCTGCCAATCGAGGCGGCCGATGTTGCTGCGGCGGCGGCGGCGCTGCCCGACGATCGCATCACCCTGCGCCTGCGCACGCCCCTGCGGCTGACCGAGAAACGCGATGGTGTGACGCGGCTGGTGCATCGTTTCGACGCGCGGCCGTTTTTTGCGCGGCTGGCCTGGCGGCTCGACGAGCTGGCGCAGGTGTATGGTGGTGGCGCTGCGATCAGCCCGTACCAGGAGCTGCCAGCCCTGGCCGAGCAGGTGCGTGTGGCGGAAGATCGCACGCGCTGGGTGGATGTGGTGAGCTATTCTTCGCGCACGCGCGGGCGCACGCCGATTGGCGGGCTCGTGGGCGATGTGACGCTGGCGGGCGAGCTGGGGCCACTGCGCGAGCTGCTGGTATGGGGCTCGCTGATCCATGTGGGCAAGAACGCGGTGAAGGGCGACGGCTGGTACAGCATTGTTGGGGATGTCGGTGAGGGCATGCAGGAAAGGATGGAGCGTATTTGACGCCCGGCAATGCGGGTATCAGCGCGCGGCGTTCGCATGACCGCAGGTTTGCCACGTGATCGGCCCTGCCAACTGGCACCTTAACAAATTTTCTTTTCCCTTTCGGCTCGCGCGAGAGCATGGCATTGTTGTGTAGCGGAGGTACGTAATGCACCTGATTGTTGAAGAGCGCGGCGTGTTTGTTTCCAAGCACCAGGGCCGGCTGCGCGTGGAGAAGGACAAGCAGCGGCTGGCGGAGGTGCCGATTATGCACCTGGAGCAAGTGCTGATTTGCAGCAATGGCGTGGGCCTGAGCAGCGATGTGGTGCGCGCCTGCGCCGAGGAAGGCATTCCGATCCACTTCCTGAACGGCTCGAATGGCGACGATTATGGCACGCTGTTCGCGAGTGGGCTGACCGGCATGGCGCTGACCAAGCGCGCCCAGCTGCGCGCTTATGAAGATGAGCGCGGCCTGCTGCTGGCGCGGGCTTTTGTGAATGGCAAGATCCAGAGCCAGGCGAATATGCTGCGCTACGCCGCCAAATACCGCAAAGACGCCGACCCCGCGCTCTATGCCGCGCTGACGCTGGCCGCCACCGAGGTGCTTGATCCCCTGCCGGCGATTGGCCGGCTCGCGGGCGTGATGGACGAGGCGAACCGGGCGGCGCTGATGGGCGGCGAGGGGCGCGCAGCGGCGCGCTACTGGCAGGCGGTGGCGTTGATCATTCCGGGCGAGCTGGCCTGGCCGGGGCGCGAAACACAGGGCGCGCGCGATCCATTCAATTCGGCGCTGAACTATGGCTATGGCGTGCTGCGCTCGCAGGTGCGGCAGGCGCTGCTGCTGGCCGGGCTGGAGCCAAACGCTGGCTTTTTGCATGCCGACCGCCCTGGCAAGCCCAGCCTGACCCTTGACCTGATTGAGGAGTTTCGGCAGGCGGCAGTTGACCGCACGCTGATCGGGCAGGTCAATCGCGGCTTTGCGGTTGGGCAGGATGAGAGCGGCCGGCTGGATGGCCCAACGCGCAAACGGATCGTCGAGAAGGTGATTGAGCGCATGGAATCGACCGAGCCGTACGAGGGCAAGCGCCAGCCACTGCGCCATATATTGCAGCTTCAGGCGCGGCATATTGCCACGTTTGTGCGAGGCGAGCGCGCTGAGTATACGCCGTTTGTGATGGGCTGGTGAGCGGGCGACGGCGGGGGCAGTCGGCAGTGGGCAGTCGGCAGTGGGCAGTCGGCAGTGGGCAGTCGGCAGTGGGCAGTCGGCAGTGGGCAGTCGGCAGTGGGCAGTCGGCAGTGGGCAGTCGGCAGTGGGCAGTTGGCAGTGGGCAGTCGGCAGTAACGTTCAAACCTGAAACATGCTAACTCTAACCCGCAACTATCAACTTAAAATCTTTGCGTTCTCTGCGCCCTTTGCGGTTAAATCCTGCCGTCTGTGGCCATAGGAAGAGGAAGCCATGCAAACTCTGGTGATCTACGACATCCCGAATGATCGGGCGCGGCAGAAGGTTGCCGATGCCTGCCTGGATTATGGCTTGCAGCGCCTGCAATACAGTGCCTTCTGCGGCGACCTGAGCCGCACCCACCAGCGCGCGCTGTTCACCGAGATCAAGAAGCGACTGGGGCGCAATTCGGGCAATATCCAGCTGTTTCCGCTCGACGAGCGCGCCTGGGGCGGGCGGCGCGCAATTGCGCAGGAGGGCCGGGATGAGTGAGCAGGCCAGCGAGCTGCTGTTCGAAGTGACCGACCTGAAGCAGTGGACCTACTGCCCGCGTGTGCTGTACTATCGCTACTGCCTGCCAGAGATCCGGCCCGTCACCGATTTAATCGCGGCGGGCATTCGCAGCCACGCCGACGAGGCCGGCCGCGAAGAGCGGCGCTCGCTGCGGACGTATGGGCTATCTGCCGGCGAGCGCGCCTTTGATGTGGGATTGCGCTCAGGCGCGCTTGGCCTGCGCGGGCGGCTCGACCTGGCGATTGCCGTGCCGGCGCGCGCTGCGCCAGGGGCCGAAGCGATGGTAGTGGAGTACAAAGACAGCGAGAAAGCTGCCGGCCCGCATTTCAAGCTCCAGCTGGCGGCCTATGCGCTGCTGCTGGAAGAAGCGTGGGAGCTGCCAGTGCGGCGCGGCTACATCTACAGCATCCCGCTGCGCCAAACCGAGGTGATTGCTATAACGCCAGCATTGCGCAGCAAGGTTCGCAGCACGGTGGAAGCAATGCGCGCAGCGATTGCGGGCGAGCGCATGCCAGATGCGCCGGCCAGCCGGCGACCGTGCGTAAGCTGCGAATTTCGGCGTTTTTGCAACGACGTGGTGTGATCGGGCGAAAAACGGCTGCCTTGCGCGGCGCGTTCGCAAACCGCCGCGTGGGGCGGCCAGGGAGGACGTACTGGGAAAAGGTGTCGGAGTTTTCGAACAGATTTCACGCAGCAGCGTGGCGAAACGGCTGCCTCGCAACTTAACAGCGATCTGGCGCAAAAAGTAAGTTGCGAAGCAGCCGCCGAAATGATAGGATGGAGCGGCATGAACAAACGCACAGAACGGCTCAGAAGAAGCGAAAAGGAACTCGGGCGATCTATGGACAGGAAAAAGCATCACCTGGCTGCCTCGGTTCACATCCATTCGGCTCGCAGAGAGCTCTGAAACTACTTGCTGCACTTGATACACGTATCGCCGTCATGGTTCACATCCATTCGGCTCGCAGAGAGCTCTGAAACAGGCGATTGTTCGGAGCCTGGCCAGCCTAATCGGCGTTCACATCCATTCGGCTCGCAGAGAGCTCTGAAACTTCCAGCGGTGGCGCGGGCGAGTCTCGAGCGCGAGTTCACATCCATTCGGCTCGCAGAGAGCTCTGAAACCGGCATGAACCTGGTGCTCTACGGCGTGCATGCGCGGTTCACATCCATTCGGCTCGCAGAGAGCTCTGAAACACGACTTCCCAATGCACATCGGCACTGGAGCTGCTGGGTTCACATCCATTCGGCTCGCAGAGAGCTCTGAAACGTGTTAGCGTACGACGCTGCGACCAGTGAAGCGGCGTTCACATCCATTCGGCTCGCAGAGAGCTCTGAAACTCACCGCATCGGCATGGGGGATCGTGGATTCAATAGTTCACATCCATTCGGCTCGCAGAGAGCTCTGAAACCGCCGATCGTGATGCGGAAGTCTTTCTGCACTATAGTTCACATCCATTCGGCTCGCAGAGAGCTCTGAAACATTGAGGGTCTCCTCATCGACATTGCGACCTACGGTTCACATCCATTCGGCTCGCAGAGAGCTCTGAAACTAGTCAGCAATGGTTGGCGTATGTACTGATCGCTAGGTTCACATCCATTCGGCTCGCAGAGAGCTCTGAAACGACCGATCCGACCGCCACCTACACGTACTATAGGTTCACATCCATTCGGCTCGCAGAGAGCTCTGAAACTCATGCAAGGCAAGGGCAGCTTTGACCAGAGCGACGTTCACATCCATTCGGCTCGCAGAGAGCTCTGAAACTACCCTGGAGGCGGTGGGGGCGACGGTGCGCTCGGTTCACATCCATTCGGCTCGCAGAGAGCTCTGAAACTTGCCTTGCCCTGCTGTGCGTTGCGCACGTCGCGGGTTCACATCCATTCGGCTCGCAGAGAGCTCTGAAACCCGCCGCGCCCGCAGGTCTGGTGCACTCGTGGACGTTCACATCCATTCGGCTCGCAGAGAGCTCTGAAACGTGCATTCCGCGCCAGCGTGCGCAGGGCTGGGCGGGTTCACATCCATTCGGCTCGCAGAGAGCTCTGAAACGCGTACAGTTTGCCATCCTGCTTGCTGAGCCAGATGTTCACATCCATTCGGCTCGCAGAGAGCTCTGAAACAGGATTGGGCAGGCAGGCCACGCGCGGCGAACAAGTTCACATCCATTCGGCTCGCAGAGAGCTCTGAAACCGCGTATACGCGGAATAGGGCATTGGGAAGCTAAGTTCACATCCATTCGGCTCGCAGAGAGCTCTGAAACTGGACTACCTGCACGGGCGCGGCTTGACGGATAAGTTCACATCCATTCGGCTCGCAGAGAGCTCTGAAACGCTGTAATAGGTGTACGTGGCGGTTGGGTCGGTGGGGTTCACATCCATTCGGCTCGCAGAGAGCTCTGAAACCCTACGAGCGCGGGCCGGTGCGCACGGATGGGCGGGTTCACATCCATTCGGCTCGCAGAGAGCTCTGAAACTTCTGCGGTGGGCGCGACCGGCTTGCCGTGTGGTTCACATCCATTCGGCTCGCAGAGAGCTCTGAAACTAGTCCGCGCGCGAATACCTTTGAGATCTTCAAGGGGTTCACATCCATTCGGCTCGCAGAGAGCTCTGAAACTTTGATGAGTTGCGGATTTTGGCTGGATACCTACGTTCACATCCATTCGGCTCGCAGAGAGCTCTGAAACGCGTGATGACTGGCGCGCAATTCTGGCGCGTGGTGGTTCACATCCATTCGGCTCGCAGAGAGCTCTGAAACTTTAAGCCAGCGTCACGCCGCGCCGTAAAGCAGGTAGGTTCACATCCATTCGGCTCGCAGAGAGCTCTGAAACGCCACCACGCCGACACCGGGCGGGCAGCCGACCGAGTTCACATCCATTCGGCTCGCAGAGAGCTCTGAAACTGCACAATCAGTTCGTTCCCGGTGCGCTGCCAGAAGGTTCACATCCATTCGGCTCGCAGAGAGCTCTGAAACTTGCAACTGCCCACAAATCACGGTGGACAGGTTCGGTTCACATCCATTCGGCTCGCAGAGAGCTCTGAAACTGATGAAGCGCGGCGGGCAGATGCGCCAGCGCGTGGTTCACATCCATTCGGCTCGCAGAGAGCTCTGAAACACGTCCAATCGGGCGCAAGGATCGCATGCTCACAGTTCACATCCATTCGGCTCGCAGAGAGCTCTGAAACAGCACGCTATGCGGCGGCGCTGGAGCGGCTGTGTGGTTCACATCCATTCGGCTCGCAGAGAGCTCTGAAACGCGCATTGGGGCGCGTGGCGGTTGGTATCGAGCAGGTTCACATCCATTCGGCTCGCAGAGAGCTCTGAAACACGATGGCCTACTACGGCTACAACTTCACCGACGCGTTCACATCCATTCGGCTCGCAGAGAGCTCTGAAACGTGGTGGTGCGCGCCGCGAGTGCGCCGCGTGAAGCGTTCACATCCATTCGGCTCGCAGAGAGCTCTGAAACGCCAATCGGGCGGGCGCGGAACGCCAGAAAGAGAGTTCACATCCATTCGGCTCGCAGAGAGCTCTGAAACTTCACAACAAACTCAACACCCATCAGGTCATCACCGTTCACATCCATTCGGCTCGCAGAGAGCTCTGAAACGTCAAATCCTGCGCAGGCGGGGTGCTGGCGTGGCTGTTCACATCCATTCGGCTCGCAGAGAGCTCTGAAACAGCGCAGCACATAGGCAAAGATACTTTGGTGAATGGTTCACATCCATTCGGCTCGCAGAGAGCTCTGAAACTGCACGCCTTGGACTACCTGCGCGGGCGTGGCTTGGTTCACATCCATTCGGCTCGCAGAGAGCTCTGAAACGCGCAATGTCCAGCGCCGTGGCGGTGCTGACGTGGTTCACATCCATTCGGCTCGCAGAGAGCTCTGAAACAGCCAAAGGTGTGCAGGATTGCAGCAGGGCGGGGTTCACATCCATTCGGCTCGCAGAGAGCTCTGAAACGAACCTGTTGATCCATTCACGGCGGCGCTCGATAAGTTCACATCCATTCGGCTCGCAGAGAGCTCTGAAACTAATCTCTTTCTTCGCTTTATCCAGCCACGAATCGTTCACATCCATTCGGCTCGCAGAGAGCTCTGAAACCCACGCCGATAGCCAGGGCGCTGACGGCGTTGTTGGGTTCACATCCATTCGGCTCGCAGAGAGCTCTGAAACAGGTATTCGCACAGCAGTTGCCATGTGGCGTCGGGTTCACATCCATTCGGCTCGCAGAGAGCTCTGAAACTGTCTATTACTTTAATCTGGACTTTTGCAGATTTGCGGCAACAAGCTTCTGAGCATATGATCAGGCGAGCGTTGGTCTACCAGTTGGGAGGCACAGGTGCCAGCAATTGTCGCGATACCACAGGTGGTCGAGGAACTGCTGGTCCAGTTCGCCGACCTGTTTCCAAATGAGCCTTCACGCCGCCACTTTGCCGAATACCTGACCGGGCTGTTTGTAGCGGAGCACAAGACCGTGAGCGGTATCACGCGAGAGTTTGCCGCCCCACCCGACCAATCCACTCTCAATCGATGGTTGACTGAAGCGCCCTGGGATGTCCAGCGCATCAACGCGCACCGGCTCGAATGGCTTCAACAGGACGCTGCAACGCGCTATCGTCACGACGGCGTTATCGCGATCGATAACACTTTGATAGATCATGACGGCAAACTGATAGAGGATGTCGGCTATTTCTGGGACCATGCCGACAAACGCCACCTGATCGCCCACGATTACCTGTTTGCCAACTACGTCAACCCGAGTGGGAAACATTATCCGCTCGATTTCCGGCGCTTCCGCAAGCGCGAGCAGTGCGACGACGAGCGCCCGTTCAAGAATCACACCGACCTCGCTAAGGAACTGATCGATTGGGTTGTCGCTGAGGACATACCGGGCGACTTCACCTTCGACAGTTACTTCACCAACGCGCCAATTATGAACACCCTCCACGCCAAAGGTCGCAGCTACATCGGTGATTTGAAAGCCAACCGAGTGATTGTAGTCAGCGGGAAGCAGACCAGCGTGACTGAGTGGGTCAAAACGCTCACGCCGCTTGTTCGCACCAAGTTTACGGTCGGCGGTCACACGCAATGGTACTTCACCAAGTCCGTTCGTCTGCCCAATGTCAACCACCCAGTGCGTATTCTGGTGTTGTGGTCAGAAGCAGAAGCTGCGACGCCACGCAAGATCCTGATCAGCAACCGAACCCAGTGGGAAGCTCATCGCATTTTGAAGGTCTACAAAAAGCGCTGGACAGGGACGGAGACCTTTCATCGGGACGGGAAGCAGCATTTGGGCATGGGCGAGTGTCAGCTCAGGGACGGGATGGGCCAGACCAGGCACATGCACCTCGTCGTCCTGGCGTACACGGCTCTGATGCGCCAATTGAAGCATGATCGTGCCTTCGAATGGGCTCACACACGCCTGATGACCATTGGCGAGTCCTGTCGCACCATCGCTCGCGAGACCTTGGGCAAAACGCTTGCTTGGGCCATCGAACAATCGCACCAAGGCATGACTCTGTCCGATATCAAGCTCCGTTTGGCTTTACCCTGAGCTTTCGCCTATTTCTGCAAAACCTTAGTTTAATGTGACGCTGAAAGTACAGCAGTTCACATCCATTCGGCTCGCAGAGAGCTCTGAAACGCGCAGGTAGTCCAAGGCGTGCGGGGCTGCGTGAAGTTCACATCCATTCGGCTCGCAGAGAGCTCTGAAACGGTACTAGTATAAATCAGAAAGTGAGAACGATATGGTTCACATCCATTCGGCTCGCAGAGAGCTCTGAAACACACGGGCGGCGTGCTGTGGTGTACCTGTACGGAGTTCACATCCATTCGGCTCGCAGAGAGCTCTGAAACCGATGTGCGTCCAATCGCTAAACGGCGGATCCGTCGTTCACATCCATTCGGCTCGCAGAGAGCTCTGAAACAGGTGGTGCCCGCCGTTTGCGTGGCAGCCGGCGCAGTTCACATCCATTCGGCTCGCAGAGAGCTCTGAAACTTCAGCTCGTCGTAGCGCCAGGCCAGCGGGTTGCGTTCACATCCATTCGGCTCGCAGAGAGCTCTGAAACAGCACGATGCCGAAGGCAATCCGCTGCTTGTCGAAGTTCACATCCATTCGGCTCGCAGAGAGCTCTGAAACAGCAGTCGATCCTGATCGATCGCTGCGGGAACAGGTTCACATCCATTCGGCTCGCAGAGAGCTCTGAAACACAGCGAGGCCGGCATATCAACGCCTTGGTGGTGGGGTTCACATCCATTCGGCTCGCAGAGAGCTCTGAAACGCTACTGGTGAGCACGCCAGCCAGCGCTTTGCTGGGTTCACATCCATTCGGCTCGCAGAGAGCTCTGAAACTGCATGTCGACGGTCGCGCCGTTGATGTCGGTGGTGTTCACATCCATTCGGCTCGCAGAGAGCTCTGAAACACTTCAGGATGGGCGGCGCACTTGGGTCAGCCGCGTTCACATCCATTCGGCTCGCAGAGAGCTCTGAAACCTTCGCCCCGCTCACCATTCGGGCTGAGAACTACGGTTCACATCCATTCGGCTCGCAGAGAGCTCTGAAACTCATACCACTGTTCCACCGTCACATCCGCCACGCCGTTCACATCCATTCGGCTCGCAGAGAGCTCTGAAACTGCCGCAGGTGGCGCTGTGCTGGCACTCCGCAATGTTCACATCCATTCGGCTCGCAGAGAGCTCTGAAACTGGCACCGGCCGCATGGCACGCCACCGGCGAGCAGTTCACATCCATTCGGCTCGCAGAGAGCTCTGAAACACCGGCACAAACGCACGCGCTATGGCCATGCGAGGGTTCACATCCATTCGGCTCGCAGAGAGCTCTGAAACACCGAAGGGCAGGTTGGTACGAACGTGGTCTATGGTTCACATCCATTCGGCTCGCAGAGAGCTCTGAAACTGATGGCCAACGACGCCGAGAGCTACGAATACGAGGTTCACATCCATTCGGCTCGCAGAGAGCTCTGAAACTGAAAAAGACCGGCGCGGGCCTGCTCGAACTGGCGTTCACATCCATTCGGCTCGCAGAGAGCTCTGAAACTGGCCAGAGCGTATGGCGATGCGGCCTCGGCGCTGTTCACATCCATTCGGCTCGCAGAGAGCTCTGAAACTCTTGACATGGGCCATGCGCTGTGATAGTATAGTGGGTTCACATCCATTCGGCTCGCAGAGAGCTCTGAAACCACCATAAGCTGCGTGGCCTCCGCGCCGCACCTGGTTCACATCCATTCGGCTCGCAGAGAGCTCTGAAACACGATTATTGGAACCGTCACGTTTACCAACGAGTAGTTCACATCCATTCGGCTCGCAGAGAGCTCTGAAACTTCGTGACGAGCTACCACAGCAGCGACCAGGGCCGGTTCACATCCATTCGGCTCGCAGAGAGCTCTGAAACAGGAGACGTTGACAGCCTCGATCAGTTGCTTGCATGTTCACATCCATTCGGCTCGCAGAGAGCTCTGAAACTCGGCCAGCAGGGCCTTGATCTGCTCGTCGGTCGCGTTCACATCCATTCGGCTCGCAGAGAGCTCTGAAACTGGCCAAGCGCATCAAGGTGTCGCGCAAGCTGCTGGTTCACATCCATTCGGCTCGCAGAGAGCTCTGAAACGAGCTGGCCGAGGGCCTGGGCCTGCACATTTCGACGTTCACATCCATTCGGCTCGCAGAGAGCTCTGAAACAGCCGAGCGCGGCCAGGTCGCGTGGCACGGTCGGGGTTCACATCCATTCGGCTCGCAGAGAGCTCTGAAACCATCGATAGCGATGATCAGTATTTAATGGTCGATGGTTCACATCCATTCGGCTCGCAGAGAGCTCTGAAACAAAGCAGCGGAGCCGCAGCGCCTCGGGCGCAACGGTTCACATCCATTCGGCTCGCAGAGAGCTCTGAAACAGCAGTAAAAGGTTGGGCTATTCGGGCAATCGTCGTTCACATCCATTCGGCTCGCAGAGAGCTCTGAAACCATGTTGACATTCATAATGATGTCTTCGGTGGGCGGGTTCACATCCATTCGGCTCGCAGAGAGCTCTGAAACAGGCGTTCATCAGCGTACGGCCGACGCGCTGCAGGTTCACATCCATTCGGCTCGCAGAGAGCTCTGAAACACCAGCAGCCCGACGGGCAGCCGCGCCGATCCGTGGTTCACATCCATTCGGCTCGCAGAGAGCTCTGAAACTGCGCACGACATTCATTCCCGTGGCCGGGCTGGCGGGTTCACATCCATTCGGCTCGCAGAGAGCTCTGAAACTTGCAACCCGGTTGCATGCGAGCGGAGCGCGTGCGTTCACATCCATTCGGCTCGCAGAGAGCTCTGAAACAGGCCGTCGGCTACGGCAGCGAAGGCGAGGTGAGGGTTCACATCCATTCGGCTCGCAGAGAGCTCTGAAACACAGCGCGGCAGTGAGCCGAGTGCTCATCCTGACGGTTCACATCCATTCGGCTCGCAGAGAGCTCTGAAACTTCGCCCAGCGCAGCGCCGAGCTGATCAGCCAGGGGTTCACATCCATTCGGCTCGCAGAGAGCTCTGAAACTCATCCAAGGTGACTGGGACGGCGCGTGGCAGGCGTTCACATCCATTCGGCTCGCAGAGAGCTCTGAAACGCGTTGACGGCGCTGCTGCTGCTGGTGCTCAGCGCGTTCACATCCATTCGGCTCGCAGAGAGCTCTGAAACAGCGTTGCATCCGATCTACTTCTGCTTCCGTGGTGGGTTCACATCCATTCGGCTCGCAGAGAGCTCTGAAACGCGCGAACATGATCTGCGTGTCGGTAGCCTCGCCAGTTCACATCCATTCGGCTCGCAGAGAGCTCTGAAACGACTCTTGGAGACGATGAGTGCAGAACGGCGGGCGGTTCACATCCATTCGGCTCGCAGAGAGCTCTGAAACACAACCTGCGGAGCTTGTGGGGGACAACCTTGAAGGTTCACATCCATTCGGCTCGCAGAGAGCTCTGAAACGCCATGCCCGCTTGGGCTTGGAGGGCCGCAAGCTGTTCACATCCATTCGGCTCGCAGAGAGCTCTGAAACGCGCTCCGCCACGCCGCCGTTGACCCCACGCGCCGGTTCACATCCATTCGGCTCGCAGAGAGCTCTGAAACATCGCGGGGCATTCGTATGTGTTCGGCGTGGACTGGGTTCACATCCATTCGGCTCGCAGAGAGCTCTGAAACTCGGCCTTCACGCGGGCGGCGTATGTCTCAAACTCGTTCACATCCATTCGGCTCGCAGAGAGCTCTGAAACTACGACAAGCGAGAATGACAACGCACTGCCCACAGTGTTCACATCCATTCGGCTCGCAGAGAGCTCTGAAACTTCGCCAGGCTGTGGTTGGTGCATTCCGGCGACGTAGTTCACATCCATTCGGCTCGCAGAGAGCTCTGAAACCGATGTCATGGTGCAGATGGCCAATGCGGTCGATGGTTCACATCCATTCGGCTCGCAGAGAGCTCTGAAACTGAACCGACCTCGCACGCACCGCCAGTATACGCGGTTCACATCCATTCGGCTCGCAGAGAGCTCTGAAACAGATCCGCGCGCGGCTCTCGGCCTATGTCGAGCGCGGTTCACATCCATTCGGCTCGCAGAGAGCTCTGAAACTTCGCTTCGCCGCCGGGGCTGTCAATCAGCAGCAGGTTCACATCCATTCGGCTCGCAGAGAGCTCTGAAACGGCCGGAAGGGCCGCGCGCAGATACTTGAGCACGGTTCACATCCATTCGGCTCGCAGAGAGCTCTGAAACATGTCAGGTTTTAACAGGCTATGACCCTCACGACGTTCACATCCATTCGGCTCGCAGAGAGCTCTGAAACGTGGCTCACCCTGTCGAAAGCCATGACGGTTGCGGTTCACATCCATTCGGCTCGCAGAGAGCTCTGAAACAAGCATCTGCGCACCGGCCTGAACTTGAGCAAGGTCGTTCACATCCATTCGGCTCGCAGAGAGCTCTGAAACTCGCGCTCGACATCGCCACCAGGGGCGCGGCTCATGTTCACATCCATTCGGCTCGCAGAGAGCTCTGAAACACAAAAACACATCTTGGGCGCTTGCGGTGCCAGAAAGGTTCACATCCATTCGGCTCGCAGAGAGCTCTGAAACATATAATACCGTCTTCATTATCAAAATGATACGGTGTTCACATCCATTCGGCTCGCAGAGAGCTCTGAAACACACAAAGACGAAAAAGGCGGGTATTGCCGCTACGAGGTTCACATCCATTCGGCTCGCAGAGAGCTCTGAAACTCGGCGTGATATGCGGGCTGATGCTGGTTGTGTGGTTCACATCCATTCGGCTCGCAGAGAGCTCTGAAACTTTTGAATAGTCATATTTGACGCAAAATAGAATGGTTCACATCCATTCGGCTCGCAGAGAGCTCTGAAACTTCGACCGGCAGGCCGTGTATTCGGCAGGTAATGCGTTCACATCCATTCGGCTCGCAGAGAGCTCTGAAACACGCTGATATGCAGTTCGATACCGATGCTGTATTTGGTTCACATCCATTCGGCTCGCAGAGAGCTCTGAAACATAATCAGCGCCGACTTGATCGCGGGGATCGTGAAGTTCACATCCATTCGGCTCGCAGAGAGCTCTGAAACGCGCCGCTGTCAATACGGTTGCCAGCGAGGTGCGCGTTCACATCCATTCGGCTCGCAGAGAGCTCTGAAACCGAACCAGAGCGCGATTATGGCCGGCACGCTGCCGAGTTCACATCCATTCGGCTCGCAGAGAGCTCTGAAACTCTCGGCAAACCACAGCCGCCACGCCACCAGCGCAGTTCACATCCATTCGGCTCGCAGAGAGCTCTGAAACATTTCAATGTCAATAGGTTTCTTTGGTATCCTAGAGTTCACATCCATTCGGCTCGCAGAGAGCTCTGAAACTTCGCGTGTCGCAGGGCAATGGCTGGTATGTCGAGGTTCACATCCATTCGGCTCGCAGAGAGCTCTGAAACGTGCCGTGGTGCCACCGCCGCTCACGGCTTGCAAGTTCACATCCATTCGGCTCGCAGAGAGCTCTGAAACTACGGGTGGATCTATCTCTATGGCCCGACCGGTGTGTTCACATCCATTCGGCTCGCAGAGAGCTCTGAAACGCGTGGCGGCGCGGCCTGCGCTTATGCAGATGATTGTGCGTCATGCCTTCGTTGTGGATGAAGGCAAGGCATCGAACGAGGTAGCTTTGTTTTTTTAATGCGATTCTGATTACTCTGGAAAATAAATTTCCTTGTACTCAGCTTCCAGGAAGCTCAAGCCAGTTTTCTTTCAACCTGATACTCAGATAAGCTTCCTGGAAGCTTGCCCGTCGTATGAAGTAACTTATTTTCCAGAGTACTGTATAGGTACTGCCTATCTAAAAGTCGCCAGCAGGCGAGCATAACGGAGGCATGACAGACAAACCCTCAATCTTGTGACCACCTAAAATTTGGGGTTCGGGGCAACGCCCCGACGCGGGGTGCTGGGGCGGCGCGAGCCCCAGCGGCCGTGCGGCCTGAGCAAACAGCGCTTGAGCCGGTACTGTGGCCTTGCGGCCTGAGCAAACAGCGCTTGGGCTGGTAGTGCCCCAAAGAGGCAGGTACTGCGGCCTTGCGGCCTGAGCAAACAGCGCTTGGGCTAGTACTGCGGCCGTGCGGCTCGAGCAAACGGCCGTGTGGCCTGAGCAAACAGCGTTTGGGCTAGTACTGCCTATCTAAAAGTCGCCAGCAGGCGAGCATAACGGAGGCATGCGCGCCAAGCGCCAAACAAGAGGTTGCATCATAGTGTAGCGCGAAAATTGCCTGAATTTATTGCTGTTCCACCACCATCGCGATGCCCTGCCCAACGCCAATGCACATCGTCGCCAGCCCGAACTGCGTGCCGCGCCGCCGCATTTCGTGCACCAGCGTGGCGAGGATGCGCGCGCCCGAGCAGCCAAGCGGGTGGCCAAGCGCAATCGCGCCGCCATTCACATTCACGCGCTCGTCGTCGTCGGCCAGGCCCCAGGCGCGCAGCACCGCCAGCGACTGCGCGGCAAACGCCTCGTTCAGCTCGATCAGGCCAATGTCGGCCAGAGCAAGCCCGGCGCGCTGGAGGGCCTTCGCGGTGGCGGGCAGCGGGCCAATGCCCATCCAGCGCGGTGGCACGCCCGCCACTGCCATGCTGCGCACCGTTGCCAGCGGCTGTAACCCGTGGGCCTGCGCGTAGCTCTTCGACACCAGCAGCAGCGCGGCCGCGCCATCGTTCAGGCTGCTGGAATTGCCCGCCGTGACGGTGCCGTTCTTCTGGAATGCCGGTTTGAGCGCAGCCAGCTGCTCCAGGCTGGTATCGCGGCGCGGCCCTTCGTCGGCCGTCACAACCGTTTCGCCCTTGCGCATGGTGACCGTAACTGGCACCAGTTCGTCGGCAAACCGGCCTTCGTCTGTGGCACGCACCGCTTTCTGGTGGCTTGCCAGCGCAAAACGATCCTGGTCGGCGCGGCTGATGCGCCCGGCGCTGTCGAGGTGCTGACCAACGGCGAGATGCTCGGCGGTGACGCCCAGCGGGTCGGTGTGGCCGAGCGTTTCCATGCGCGGGTTGGTCATGCGCCAGCCCAGCGTGGTGTCGTAGAGTGTGCTGTGGCCGGTTGGGAATGGGCGCTCGGTTTTGGGCAGCACCCAGGGCGCGCGGCTCATCGACTCCACGCCGCCAGCGAGGTACACATCGCCCTCGCCAAGCAGCAGCGCCCGCGCCGCATGGGCCACCGCATCCAGCCCCGAGCCGCACAAACGGTTGACGGTAGTTCCTGGCACACTGTCGGGCAAGCCAGCCAGCAGCGCGGCCATGCGCGCAACATTGCGGTTGTCTTCGCCCGCGCCATTCGCGCAGCCCAGGATCACGTCTTCGATCGCGGCTGGCGGCACGTCGGCCCGCTCCAGCACGCCGCGCAGCGCCAGCGCCGCCAGGTCGTCCGGGCGCACGCTGCTCAGTGCGCCGCCGTGTTTGCCGATTGGCGTGCGGACGGCGGCAACGATCCAGGCTTCGCGGTCAGGCATCGGGGCCTCCTTTGGCAAGAAAATGAGCAAGCAGCGCATTGAACGCGTCTGGCTGCTCGACGTTGGCCAGGTGGGCAGCGCCGTTGAGAATCGCCAGCTCACTGGTGCGGATCAGGTTGGCAAGCTCTCGCGCCTGCTCGGGCGGCGTGGACTGGTCGAGGCTGCCGCCGATCACCAGCGTTGGCGCGCTGATCGCAGCGACTTGGCCGCGCAGGTCGGCGTCACGCAGCGCCGCGCAGCACGCTGTGTAGCCCGCCGGGTCGATGCTGCGGAGCATGGCGTCGTATTGCGCCACGACTTGTGGCTGCTGCCCATGAAACGCCGGGCTGAAGAAGCGCCCAAGCGACGCTGCGGCAACCGCCCCCACGCCGCCGCGCTCGACCGCTGCGATGCGCTCGGCCCAGGTGTCGACGCTGCCGATCCGTGCGGCGGTGTTGCTGAGAACGAGACGATCCACTCGTTCGGGGTGATGAATCGCCAGCCACT
Organism: Kouleothrix sp. 19917; assembly: GCF_057073505.1. Classification (NCBI taxonomy): domain Bacteria; kingdom Bacillati; phylum Chloroflexota; class Chloroflexia; order Chloroflexales; family Roseiflexaceae; genus Kouleothrix; species Kouleothrix sp. 19917. The sequence continues at coordinate 3,258,386 of NZ_CP097099.1, read as the reverse complement.
GCGCGGCCATGCCGCCGAGCGACAGCCCGCACAGGTGCGCCCGTTCGATCCGAAGGTGATCGAGCAGGGCGGCGAGGTCGTGCCCAAGCTGGTCGAGCGTTGCTGCTTCGTGTGGCACGCCAGACTGGCCGTGGCCGCGCGTGTCGTAGCGAACGATGCGATAGCGCGAGCCGAGCGCCGCGACCTGCCCATCCCACAGGTGCAGATCGGTGCCGAGCGAGTTGCTGAACAGCAGCGCTGGCGCGTCGGCAGCACCGTCGATCTGGTAGTTCAGATGCAATCCGTCGCCAAGAATAAGCGTCGCCATCAGCCATTCTCCGCAAGCTCGCGATACGCCGCCAGCGCCCGGTCGATCAGCGCGTCGGCGCTGCCCAAGTAGCTGGCGGGGTCAAGCGCCCGCTCAATCGCATCTTCCGACAGCACAGCGCGCACCTGCTGATCGGCCAAAGTGATTTCTTGCAGCGTCGTGCCACTTGTTGTTGATAATTGACATAATTTTTGCACACGCTGGTGCGCCTCGGCGCGGCCAAGCGTCGGCGCGAGCGCCAGCGTCAGCGACTCGGCCATCATCAGGCCGCCGTCGGCCAGAAGGTTGGCGTGCATGCGATCAGCGTCGATTTCCAGACCGGCAACTGCGTCGGCGGCATGCGCAATCGCGCCGCCAGCGTAGCATAGCAGATCGGGCAGCGCCTGCCACTCGGCCTGCCAGCCGCCGACACCGCGCTCGTGCTCGTGCGGCAGCGCGCCGAGGATGACGGCGGCCTGCGCCTGTGCCAGCCGGGCGGCGGCCAGCGCCAGCGTCGTGTCGACCGGGTTACGCTTGTGGGGCATTGCCGACGAGCCGCCCTTGCCCGCTTCTGCGGCCTCGCGGGCCTCGGCAACCTCGCTCTGCGCCAGCAGCACGATGTCGTGGGCAATTTTCGCTGCGCTTCCTGCGGCGATGCTCAGGGCAGCAGCGAGCGCCGCCGCCCGGTCGCGCTCGGCGTGCCAGGGCAGGTCGGGAACCGCCAGATCGAGCGCGGCGGCAAGGGCGTCGACCAGCGCCATGCCATGGTCGCCAAACGCGGCCAGCGTGCCAACTGCGCCGCCAAGCTGCACGGCGAGCTGCTTGCGCTGGGCGCGAAGGGCGCGAATCTGGCGCGTTGCGAGCGCAAGCCAGCGGGCGGCTTTCAGCCCAAACGTGATCGGCAGTGCCTGCTGAAGCAGCGTGCGCGCTGGCATGAGCGTCGTGCGGTGCGTTTCGGCGTGTGCCGCGCAGGCAGCGGCCAGGCGCAGCAGGTCGGCGTCGAGCAGGGCGAGGGCAGCGCGGCTTTGCAGCATCAGCGCGGTGTCGATTGCGTCCTGGCTGGTCGCGCCCCAGTGAACGTATGGCTGGCCCACTTCGCTGACCTGCGCGGTCAGCGCCTGCGCCAGCGGGATCGCCAGCGTGCCAGCGCGGCCAGCGTCGCGCAGCAGCGCATCGACGTCGTAGCGCTCGACGGCACACGCCGCAGCAATCGCGTCGGCGGCGGCGGCGGGGATGATGCCGAGCTGCGCCTGGGCGCGGGCCAGCGCCGCTTCGAACTGAAGCAGGTGCGCCACGTGGGCGGCGGGCGTGAACAGAGCGGCCAGCGCAGGCGGCGTGTACAGGGCCTGCATCATGGCGCGGCGGTTCCGTGCGCGGCAGCAGTACGCGCCTGGAGGTCGCGCAGCACGCGCAGTTCTTCGGCGCTTGGCGGCGGCGTTTCCGCGAGGTCGCTGGCGAAGCGCACGGCCCAGCCAGTGTTGGCCGCGACCTGCTCGCGGCTTACGCCGGGGTGCAGTGCAGTGACGGTGAGCTCTTTTATCTCAGGGGCGGGCCGCATCACGCACAGGTCGGTGATCACAAGCGTCGGCCCAAGCGTGCGCAAGCCCAACTGCTCGCGCTGGTCGCCGCCCACGCCGTAGCCGAACGAGGTGATGAAATCGACCTTTTCCACAAACGTGCGCCTGCTTTGCGGCATAACCACATAGGTTTGGCGGCAGTGGGCCGCGATCTCGGGCGCGCCGCCGCCGCCGGGCAAACGCACTTTGGGGCTGGCGTAGCTGCCGATCACGCTGGAGTTGATGTTGGCGAATTTGTCGAGCTGCGCGCCGCCAAGAAAGCCGACCGTGATGCGCCCGCCTTGCAGCCAGGAGCCGAACATTTCTGGCACCGATACCGTACACAATGCGGTTTCGCACAGTTCCGGGTCGCCAATCGACAGCGGCAGTACGTCCGGTTTCGTGCCAATCGTGCCCGATTCGTAGATCAGCGTGATGCCGGGCGCGTGGGTCAGCCGCGCGAGATTACACGCCAGACTCGGCGCGCCGATCCCAACAAAGCACACGTCGTCGTTGCTGAGCACGCGCGCGGCGGCGACGGCCATCATTTCGGAAGTTGTGTAGGTCATTTTTTGTCTCTCTGACCTGATGACCCGATGACAAGATGACAAGGTGACAGGGTTCTCGGTTCTGCGGTTCTGCGGTTCCCGGTTCTTGGTCGGTCGTCAGTCGTCGGTCGTCACCCCGCCAAGGACGTTCTCCCCCATCCAGCCCAGAAACGTGTCGCGCTCGCGGGCAATCGTGTCCCAGGCGGTGTAAAAGGCGTTGTCGCGGCCATAATAGCCGTGCGCGTAGGAAGGCCGCGCGCCGCCGGGCACTTCGGCAATTGCGCTCACCGTCCAGTGCGGCAGGATGCAACTGTTCGGGCTTGGTGCGCGGAGGTGGTCAACCACTTCTTCCACGGTGACCAGCGCCGCGCTGGCCGCCAGCACCGCTTCTTTCTGCACGCCAATAATGCCCTCGATCAGCACATTGCCCTGCCGGTCGGCGCGCTGGGCGTGAACAATTGCCAGATCGGGACGAAGTGCGGGCACGGCGGCCAGTTGCTCGCCGGTGAACGGGCAGGTGACGTGGCGAATCGCCGGGTTGCTGCCCGCCAGATCCGAGCCGTAGTAGCCGCGAAAGATCGCGCAGGGCAGCCCGGCAGCGCCAGCGGCATAGGCGTGCGCCATTGCGGCATGGCTATGCTCGACCAGCTCCAGCGGTTGCGGCCAGCCCCGCTCCACCGCATCGCGCAGCCGGTGCAGCGAGCCGACGCCAGGGTTGCCGCCCCAGGAAAACACCAGTTTGCGCACGCAGCCCATGCCGATCATCTGGTCGTAAATCAGGTCGGGCGTCATACGAATCAGGGTCAGGTCGCGTTTGTGCTGGCGGATGATCTCATGCCCGGCGGCGAACGGGATGAGGTGGGTGAAACCTTCCAGCGCCAGAGTCATGCCGTCCTGAACATGCTTGGCGACCGCGTCGTGCAGCGGCAAAAACTGTGGCATCGCCCGCTCCTACAGGTTAAAAAACACGGTTTCGCCCTCGCCCTGCAACACGATGTCGAAGCGATAGGTCGGCGTGTCGCCGGTTTCTTCGCGAACCGCAAGCAAGGTCGAGCGGCGTGCGGCGGGCACCAGCTGCAGCACTGGATCGCTCGCGGTAGCCCGTTCGTCGGCAAAGTACAGCCGCGTAAACAGGTGGTTCAGCAGGCCACGCCCAAGCACCGCCACGCACATGTGCGGCGCTTGCATCTGCCCCGTGTCGAACGGCACCGCGCCGGGCCGGATCGTGTCGAACCAGTAGCCGCCGTCGGCGTTGGTGCCGGTGCGGCCATAGCCGGTAAAATTCGGGTCGAGCGGCAGGTCGCGCCGGTCGAGCGGGTGGTTGTAGCGCCCGGCAGCATTAGCCTGCCAGATTTCGAGCAGCGCATCGGGCACGGGCGCGCCGTCGCCGTCGAGCACGCGCCCGAGGATGCGGATGCGCTCGCCAATGGTGTCTGGTCCGGCCAGCGTGGGCAGGTGCGCGCCGTCGCGCAGCAGGCAATCGTGGAAAAACGGCCCCACCGTTTGGGAGGCGGTCAGGTATGCGCTTTTGATCACTGCGGCACCTCGTCGTTCTCGAACGGGGTCGCGTCTGCGCCGCCAAGCACGATGTCCCAGCGCCAGCCAAGCGCCCATTCCGGCTCGGTTACGTCGTGGGCGTAGCTGGCAACCAGGCGCGGGCGCACTTCTTCGGGCACGCTGTTGAGGATCGGGTCCTGGAAAAACAGCGGATCATCGGCGAAATACATTTGCGTGATCAGCCGCGCCGCCCACGATGGGCCAAGCAGCGAAAAGTGGATGTGCGCCGGTCGCCAGGCGTTGGGGTGGTTGCGCCACGGGTACGCGCCGGGGCGAACGGTCTGGAAGCGGTACGCGCCGTCGGCGTCGGTCAGGCAGCGCCCGATGCCCAGGAAGTTTGGGTCGAGCGGGCCGGGCCAGTCGTCGCGGCGGTGGATGTAGCGGCCACAGGCGTTGGCCTGCCAGACCTCGATCAGCGTATGCGGGATGGGCTGGCCGCGCTGGTCGAGCACGCGCCCGGTGACGATAATCCGCTGCCCAAGCGCTTCGCCGCCCGTGCCAGCGTTGCGCGTCAGGTCGGCGTCCTCGGGCGTGACCGCGCCGATCGCCGGGCCGGGACCGGTCAGCTCCGACAGCGTCAGCGGCATGTCGACCAGCGGCAGCAGCGGGGCGCGGCGGCGCGTGGATTGGTAGGCTTCGTACAGGTAAGGCGGGAACACGGCCCCGTCGCCGCGCACGATCGCGCCAATCGTTGTGCTGGTCACGATGCGTCCTCTCCCTGGCCCCGCTCGGCCAGAACGGTTTTCGCCAGCGCAATGGCGCTGTTGGCGGCTGGCACGCCAGCATACACGGCCACGTGCATCAGCGCCTCGCGGATCTCGTCGGGCGTCGCGCCGGTGCTGGCGGTGGCGCGCAGGTGCAGGGCCAGTTCTTCCTGGCGGCCAAGCGCGGCCAGAATGGCAATCGTGATCAGGCTGCGCGTGCGCCGGTCGATCGTGTCGGAGGCCCACACGCCGCCCCAGGCTGTTTCGGTAATGAACTGCTGAAACGGCGCGTCGAACGCGGTGGCGCTGGCAGTCGCCCGGTCGACATGCGCGTCGCCAAGCACCGCCCGCCGCACGCGCATTCCCTCGTCGTAGCGTGACTCGCTCATGATGATTCCTTTATACCCGCTCCAACCCTACATAATTCTCTGCCAGACTCGTGGCGGCGGCGCGCGACGCGACGGTGTAGCGCAGTTGCGCGAGCTGAAGCTGATGCTGAAAATCGTCGGCGTCGGGAAAGCGATGCAGCATGCTGGTCATCCACCACGAAAAATGTTCGGCCCGCCAGACGCGGCGCAGGCACGTTTCTGAATACGCGCGCAGCAATTCGTCGTCGCCGTGCGCGTAATGGGCCGCCAGCGCCGCGCCCAGCACGGCGACGTCGGCAATCGCCAGGTTCATCCCCTTCGCGCCGGTTGGCGGCACGGTGTGCGCGGCGTCGCCCGCCAGAAACAAGCGCCCATAGTGCATTGGCGCGACCACAAAGCTGCGAAAGGCGGTGATACCGCGCTCGACAATCGCCCCGTCGTTGATCGGCGGCCCGTCGTGCAGATCGAGCCGGGCGTGCAGTTCCGACCAGATTCGGTCGTCGGACCATTGTTCGATCCGGTCGTCGACCGGGCACTGAACGTACAGGCGGCTGACCGTAGGCGAGCGCATGCTTTGCAGGGCAAACCCGCGCTCGTGATAGGCGTAGATCAGCTCGTCGCTGGCGGGCGCGGCGTGCGCCAGAATGCCCAGCCACGCGAACGGATACACGCGCTGGAAGATCTGCATGGAGCTTTCAGGAATAGTTGGGCGGCTCACGCCGTGAAAGCCGTCACAGCCAGCAATGAAATCACATTCCAGCGTGTGGTCGTCCCCGCCGTGGTGGAAACGGACGCTTGGGCGCGCGCCGTCGATGTCGTGCAGCGACACGTCCGCGACGTCGAACAGGATCGGCGCGCCCTGCTCCAGTCGGGCGGCGATCAAATCTTTCACCACTTCCTGCTGCCCGTAGACTGTGATCGCGCGCCCGCCGGTCAGTTCGTGCATGTCGATGCGGTGGCGCGCACCATCGAACTGGAGGTAGATGCCGTGATGGATTAAACCTTCGCGCCGCAGCCGCCTGTCGAGACCGAGCGCGGCCAGCAGATCGACGGTGCCCTGTTCCAGCACGCCAGCGCGGACGCGGCTCTCGACATAGGCGCGGTCGCGGTGTTCCAGCACCACCGACTCGATGCCGTGCCCGTGCAGCAGGTGGGCCAGCACCAACCCGGCCGGGCCAGCGCCAATGATTGCGATCTGTGTGCGCATGTTGCCCTCCGCTTGTCTGGGCGTATGCGATTACGCCTTTCGCCGGCCTGGACGCATGCGATACGCCCTTCAGCGGATCTCGCGCCCTAGTTCCACGCCAGGGCTTTGCGCGCGGCCCAGTAGGCGGCTGGCGTTTCGGCCAGCGGCGCGAGTGCCTGGGCAGCTTCGCCGTCCCAGCGCACGCGCGCCGCGCGCAGGTTCGACGCCAATTGCTCGACGGTGGACGCGCCGCTGAGCACGATGCCCGCCCACGGCTGCGCAAGCGCCGCCGCAAGCGCCAGCGCATCCAGACTGGCACGTAATCGGCCGGCCTGCTCCCCCAGCACTGCGCGCTGCGCTGCAAATGCCGGGTCGTTGTTGCCCTGCGTCAGGCGGCCATTCGCCGCGGCTTCCTTTACTATCACCAGCAGCCCGGCGGCATGCGCCTCGGCCAAGGCTGGGCCGGCGGAAGGCTCCAGCAGGTTCCAGGTTGCCTGCACCGCGTCGAACAAGGGCACGCCATCGACGCGAACCGCCAGCGCGCGACGCAAGGTGGCCGCCTGCTCGGGGCCGCTGAGCGACAGACCAATCGCGGTGCCCTGGGCTTTGCGACGCGCCAGCGCGCCCAGCACGGCTGCATCAGCCAGCACGCCGCTGTCGAGCGTGGCGGAATGGATCTGGTACAGACGCAGGAAGCCGCCCAGAAACTGCTGCGTTTCGGCCCACTGCCGCTCGAACACCGCCAGCGAATGGTCTTTCACCTCGTGCACGAGGGCGTCGACGCGCCAGCCCGCCGTGTAGGTGTAGCCCCACTTCGAGCCAACCGCCACCGCCGACGGGTCGATCTGGCGGGCATGGAGCCACTCGCCCAGGAACTCTTCGCCGCGCCCGTATGAGCGCGCCGCGTCGAAGTAGCGCACGCCACCCTGCCAGGCTGCGTCGAGCAGGGCGCGGGCGTGCGCCGCCATCGCGGCCGCGTCGGTCTGGCCGTGGAGCGCGGCGGCGTGCCCGAGGTTGATATAGCCCGGCCGACCGAGCGCGGCCATGCCCAGCCCGATGCGGCTGGAAGAAGGCACGAGCATCATACGGCCTCCTCGCGCACATCGCCCAGCAGCGCGCGCAGGTAGTCGTTCTGAAACACGCCGGCCGGGTCGAGCTGGCGACGCGCTGCGGCGAAGGCATCCCAGCGCGGGTAGAGCGGGCGCAGCTCCCCGGCGGCAAGCGTGTGGAGCTTGCCCCAGTGCGGCCGGCCGCCAAAGCTGCGCAGGATCGGCTCGATCTGGGCGAAGTAATCGCGGTAGGGCATGCCGCGATACATATGCACCGCGATGTAGGCCGAGTCGCGGGCATAGGCCGGGCTGAGGTCGATGTCGTCGGCGCGCACATAGCGGCACTCGATTGGGAAGTGCACCAGAATGCCCTGCTGGCGAATGCGCGCATCGATCATGCGCACGGCCTCGGCCATGGCGCCGGCCGGGATGCTGTACTCCATTTCCTGAAAGCGCACCAGCCGGGTGGTGGCGAAGACGCGGTGGCTGGCGTTGACATCCTGCCCGCCCGAAATGAGATCGCCGGCCAGGCGTGCCATGCGCGGGCTGAGCTGCGGCCGCAGGCGGCACAGCTCGCTGAGCGCCCAGAACGCGCCATTTTCCATCACCAGATCGTTGAAGCCGCGCAGGAGGTTGCGCGGGCGGGCGGGCGCTTCCGTGCGGTTGCTGCGCTTGACCAGCGCCCACTCGCTGTAGGGAAACCAGTAGAACTCGAAGTTGCGATTCTCCAGCCGCTCATATTCGAGATTCGCCAGCGTGGCGGCAAGCGGCTCGCGCGCCCAGCGGTAGTCGAGCCGGTAGGCCGGTTCGAGCTGGAGCGTGACCAGCGCGATGATGCCGAGCGCGCCAAGCGAAACCTGCGCGGCCTTGAAGAGATCGCGGTTGTGCTCCTCCGAGCAGGTGACGATCTCGCCCGTGCCGGTGACCAGCGTCAGCTCGACGACCTGAGTGGCAATGCTGCCGAGCGTCGTGCCGGTGCCGTGCGTGCCGGTGCTGATCGCGCCCGCAATCGACTGCACGTCGATGTCGCCCAGGTTGGCCTGCGCCAGGCCGTGGTGCGCCAGCTCTTCGCCCAGCGCCTTGATGCGCGTGCCGGCCCGCACGGTTGCGCGGCGGGTGGTGAAGTCGACGCTTTCCAGCCCGGCGAAACGATCCAGACTCACCAGCATGCCGTCGGTGGCGGCGAGCGGCGTGAACGAGTGGCCCGCGCCAACTGCGCGCACGCCCACGCCACGCGCGCTGGCTTCGCGCACAATCGCGGCGATCTCGTTGAGCGTGGTGGGGTAGCGGATCACCGCCGGCTGCGCGTGTACCGAACCCGACCAGTTTTCCCAGGACGATGGCATAGCGAGTGCTTTCTCTCGTGTTCAGGAGTCAGGAGACAGAATGCGAGCTGCGAGAACCAAGAATCGCATGAGGGTTTAGGGTCTGGGGTTTTGGGATTTGGCCAATCATTCGTAACCCGTAACTTGCAACCTTCAAACCCGCAACTCGCAATCCCAAGCTCTCCGTGCCTCCGTGCCTCCGTGGTGAAATCCCTCTGGTCGTCGGTCGTCAGTCGTCGCCCTTCGATACGGCCTTCGGCCGGGGCACCCTATGGGTCCAGGACGCTATATTGTTCGTCGGTCGTCAGTCGTCGTTTGGCCTGCCCTGAGCTTGTCGAAGGGTCGGTCGTCGCATCCTACAGAAACGCCATGCCCTCGCCGCGATAGGTTGGCAGCTCGCCAACCACCGCGCCGCCCGCCACGAGCAGCAGCGCATTGAAGTGTTCGCACAGCTCACCGGCCTTGGCGTGACGCATGAAAATCGGGTCGCCGGGCGCAAGCCGCTCGGGGCCATTATAGACCACTGGCGTCTGCACTTCGCCCGCGCCCTCCAGTGGCACAAGGCGCGCGCCAGCCGGCAAAAACGGCTGCGGCAGCTTTTCGGGGCCGGCGCTGCCCGAGGCCACATAGCCGCCGCCCAGGCAGGTGAAAATGTCGGGGCGCGGCTGCCGCACGATTGGGATGGCGAAGCCGGCGGCGGGCTGGTAGCGAAACGCCCGGTAGGCGTCGAACAGCGTGGGCGCAAACAGGCCCGAGCCAACCGTCACTTCGGTGACGCAGGCCTCGCGGCCAGTGCTTTCCAGGCTGCCGGTGCCGCCGCCGTTCACAAAGCGCAGCGGCGCGCCACGCTCGCGCAGCGCCCGCACGATTGCGCCGCGCCGCCGCGCCGCCAGCGCCACCGAGCGGCGCTTGAGCATGCGGATCAGTAGGTTGCGGGCGCGCTGGCCGGGCGCATTATCGCCCACGCCAGCCACCTGCGCCTCGTAGCCCATCACGCCCTCAAGGCGCAGCTGCGGGTGGCGCGCAATTTCGCCGTACACAGCCAGCGCGCCCGCCACGTCGCGCACTGCCGAGCGCCACACGCCGAAGTGCAGGCCCGGCACATCCAGCGAGAGGTCGATGTCGAGGCAGAGCGGCAGCGTCACGCCTTCGGCGGCGGCGATGGCGGCCAGCTGCGCGGCGTGCTCGGCTGCGTCGAGCATGAGCACAATCGTCTTGCCGCGCCGCAGCTCGGCGCAGACCGCGCGCACCTGCGCGGTGTCGCGGGTGGGGTAGCCCACCAGCAGGTCGTCGTGGCCGTGCCCGCTGAGCCACACCGCTTCGGCTGCGGTGTAGGCCATGATGCCCCCAAACTGCGGGTGCGCGGCGAGGGCGCGCTCGATGATGCCACGGCAGCGCAGCGACTTCGAGGCGATGCGGATGCGCTTCGCGCCGGCACGCGCCACGGTCGCGCGGAGATTTTCGGCCAGCAGATCGGTGTCGGCGTAGGCGAACGGCAGCATGCAGCCGGCAAAGGCGGCCTTATAGTACTGGTAGTCGCGTGGCACTGCGCTCTTTTCCTCATTTCCCCGGCTGTTTGTGCCATTGTCTTCGGAAATGCGTAATCGTCAAGATGCGCGGCGCGGGCGTTCTGGCAATGCGCTCGTGGGCAAGCGTGCGCGGGAGGCACAGACAGCGGGGATATGGGGCCGGAATGTTGTTTCCCGTGCTGCGCCCAGCGAGATCGGGGCGCAGCACGGGAAATAGTACGTCAAGAAAGGTTGCCTGAACTGCTTAATGGCTATGCTCTGCCGGGGCCGGGATCGCGCCAAGCTGCTGGAGCAGGCTCAGCATATCGAAGTTGAACCACGACTCGGCGATTTTGCCCTCGGCAAAGCGCGCGACATTGACGCCAGTTACGTGCACGGTTCGGCCTGTTGGCGGCATGCCCATCACCGGGCCACTGTTGATCGCGCTTGCAACCCAGCGTGAAGCCACGCATTCGCCCTCTGCGATCTGATCTTCCACCACAATATCCCAATCGCGGAAGCCGCCGCCGAACACGCTGGCAACCATTTTCAAGCCTTCTGGCCCTTCCGGCCAGCCGTTCGGCGGCCCGTGCGGGTCGTGAATGACATGGTTGGCGGCGAAAATCTCGTCGGCGACGCCGAGCTGGCCCTGCGCGATGATGTCGGTGAACCAGCGGCGGGCGGTGGATTTGTTCTGCTCGTTCGACATAGCTGCAACTCCTTTTTACGGTTGCTGATGCGGGCGGGCACTATGCCCCGCGCAGCGCGGCGGCTTCGGTGGCCGAGTCGTCGTGGATCTGAAACTTCACGACTTTGCCGTCGCGGAAGCGCCAGACCATCGCCCAGTCGGTGTCGTAGGTTTTGTTGGTCGCCCGCACATGGAAGCGGTAGTGCCCCAGCACAACCACGGTGTCGTTCTGGGCAACGAACTCCTGCGGCACCATGGCAAGCACGTCCACAGTTTCGGCCATGCGCTGGAAAAAGGTGCCGGCGCCATCCAGCCCGTAGTAGACGCCAGTGAATGGCGGTTCGCCGCCGGGCGGCTCGTGCAGCTCGACATCATCGGCGAAAACATTCAGGATCGCGGGGATGTTGCCCTGGCCAAAGGCCGTGTAGATGCCCTGCGCCGTCGCCAGATTGCTTTGGGTCGACATACGAGTTCTCCTTGCTGTAGATTGGCCGTTCGATGGGTATAGGGTAGCTCGCCGGGGCGGCGCATTCTATCGGGAGAACACCTGATCTTTATTGTTAGCAGTGGGCAGCGGGCAGCGGGCAGCGGGCAGTGGGCAGTGGGCAGGAAGCACTGGGCAGTGGGCAGCGGGCAGCGGGCAGGAGGCAGGAGGCAGGAGGCAGTGGGCAGGAGGCAGTTGGCAGTGGGCAGGAGGCAGTTGGCAGTGGGCAGCGGGCAGGAGGCAGTGGGCAGCGGGCAGGAGGCAGTGGGCAGCGGGCAGTTGGCAGCGGGCAGCGGGCAGCGGGCAGCGGGCAGCGGGCAGCGGGCAGTGGGCAGCGGGCAGCGGGCAGCGGGCAGCGGGCAGGGCCGAGCTTCACGCGGGCTATACGATACTGTGCTCGACGGCGAACAACGTAGCGCCCGCGCGCGTCGAAACGCCAAGCTTCTCGTAAATATGCTGAACATGGCTGTCGACCGTTTTTGGGGAGATCGTCAGCTCGCGGGCCATAGCTTTGATCGAATGGCCGCGCGCGATCAGGCGCAGCACCGCCAGCTCGCGCTCGGTGAGCTGGGCCGGGCGCGTGGGCCGGGGCTGCTTCGCCGATTGGCCGGCCGCCGCCAGCACGCAGCGCACGGCCTCCGGATCGAGCCCGCCGGCCTGTGCGGCGCGCGCCAGCTCAGCCGCCGCTGCGTCGGGCGGGCGCGCTGGGCGGTGTGGGCGCGGCTCGCACAGCGCCTGAAACACGTCGGCGGCGGCCAGCAGGCGGGCGGCGGGCGAGATCATGCTGGCGGGCAGGCGCCGGTGGTAGCCCGAGCTGTCGAGCCGCTCGTGCGGCAGGGCCGCCAGCGCGCCAATGCTCGACAGTGCCGCAGGCCGCGCCAGAATGCGCTCGGTGTAGTAAGGGTGCAGGCGCACCTGTTCCCACTCGCGCTCGCTCAGCGGCGCTGGTTTGGCCCAAATGCCCGCCGACACGCCCACGCGACCGAGGTCGTGCAGCAAGCCCGCGTGGCGCAGCACTAGCGCCTCGGTTTCGCCCAGCCCGGCCAGCCGCGCCGCGTGTGCGGCCAGCGCCGCGACACTGGCGGAATGGTTGAGCATATACGGCGATTTCAGGTCGGCAAAATCGGCCAGCGCGTGGCAGGCTGTGTCGAACTGGGCCGCGCTCAGGGTCGGCTGCTCGCCCGGTTCGCAGGCCAGCACCAGCTCCCACGAGGGCTCGTCATCCAGCCCGTGCATCAGCGTGGCCGCGTGGGCACAGAAATACTCGGCGTGGCGCGGGTCGTATGCGCTGCCGCTGCGCGAGCGCACCATCTGCACCGCCGCGTCCAGGTCGCCCAGGCGCTGGTGGATCACCGCGTCCTGCGCGAGTGTGACCAGCAGGACGGCGGGCGAAACTGCCTCGGCGCGCAGGCCGTTGGGCAGCCCTTTGCCATCCCAGCGCTCGTAGAGCTGGCCAAGCGCGTGAATGAGCGACGCGCCAAAGCCAAGCCGCTCGGCCAGACGCTGGGCAACTTCGCAGTGGCCGCTAAACTGCTCGTGCATGAACTGCGGCATGCTCAGCACGCCGCGCGCAATCGTGCGCGCCATGTCGAGCGGCGACGCGCCAGCATGGGCCTGGCGCATAAAGCGGATGGTCAGGTTGAGCACCTGCGGCGTGTTGCCGGGGTCGACGGCGGCGAATGCGCGGCGCAGGCTGAGTTCGTCGCCCAGCAGCGCCGCCATGGCGTGCGTGTCGCTGTTGCAGCCAATAAAGCGCAGCAGGCCGAAATAGTAGACATCGCGCAGCTCGCCAGCATCCATGCCCAGCGCGTCGCCCAGACGGGTGGCGAGCACACAGGCAGTCATGGCGAACTCAAGCGGCTGGCCCATGCCGAGGTCGGTGGCGGTCGCGAGCGATGCCATGAGTTCGGCCAGGCGAAGCTCGGTTGGCGGCGAAGCGGGCATATTCTTGCTCCGCATTGAATAGAGTGTGCAGCGGGAAAACAAGCCTAAGCACGATGTGATGGGCCTGATCATAGCGCGAAGCCGGCCGCGCTGTCAACACGAGAATGAGGGCGACATGAATCCACAGATGACGCAGATTACGCAGATATGATATCTCTTGTCTGCGTAATCTGCGTCATCTGTGGATGGTTTGGGACTTTGGCCCCTGATGAAATTGCCCTGTTACTGATCGGCCTCGGTGCGCCACAGATCGCGCAGCTCGGCGCTTGTGGCGAGCAAGTCGTCGAGCCGGCCCTGCGCCGCTACGCGCCCGTTCTTCAGCACAATGATCCAGTCGGCGCGCTGCAATGCGACACGGCGGTGCGAGACGGCGAGAATAGTGGGCAGTTGGCAGTCGGCAGCTGGCAGTGGGTCATCTGCTGACTGCTGACTGCTGACTGCTGACTGCTGACTGCTGACTGCTGACTGCTGACTGCTGACTGCTGACTGCTGACGGTCGTTCCCACAGCAGCCGCTCGGTTTCGACATCCAGCGCGCTCGACAGGTCGTCGAACACCAGCAGAGCGGCCCGGCGCACAAACATGCGCGCAGCCGCTGCCCGCTGCACCTGCCCGCCCGAAAGACGCACGCCACGCGGCCCAACCCGCGTTTCCAGCCCGTGTTCCAGCCGTGGCACGTCGCGCTCAAGCACGGCCTGGTGCAGCGCCGCTTCGAGCCGTTCGTCGCCCGACCCTTCGCCCGCGCTCATGCCCATCAGCAGGTTGTCGCGCAGGGTTTCGCTAAACAATCGCGGCACCTGCGGCGTGTAGGCCACATGCGGCGGTACCATGAAGGTTCCGAGGTCGTCAACCCGCCGCTCATTCCAGCAGACCTCGCCGGCCTGTGGCGTCAGCAAGCCCAGCAGCGCCCGCAGCATGGTGCTCTTTCCGCTGCCGATCCGCCCGGTCACCACCACAAACTGCCCGCGCTCGATGCTGAAATTCATGTCTTCGATGCCCTGGCCGCTGCTGGGGTAGCGATAGCTCAGCCCGCTTACACGCAGCGTTTCGAGGGCGTTGCGCTGGTTGTGGGCTGGCGCGGCCGGCTCTGGCAGCGCGCCGCGCATGCGCACATCGGTGTCGTGCTGCACCAGCAGGCCGGCCGGCGCGCCCTGCAACAGCTCGACGGCGCGCTGCAACGACACGCCCACCTGCTGGTAGCGCGTCACATAGCCGCCAACCATGCCCATCACCGTCGCCAGCCAGCTCAGGTACGCGGCAAACAGCGAAAAATCGCCTACCGTGATCTGGCCCGATTGCAGCGACTGCGCGGCGAGAATGAGCAGCACGCCGGTGGCAATATTCGTTGCGCCAAACGAGGCTGCGTTGATCAGGTTGGTGAGCAGCTGGTCGCGCAGGGCCGCCATGCGCCGGGCCTCGCTGGCGCGCTGCAGGTGCGCCACCACGTGGGCTTCCGCGCCCGCGACCTTGACCGCCTGCACCGCGCCAAACAGCTCGCCCAGCAGGCCCGTCACCTGCCCAATCGATTCCTGGTTGGCTTTGCGGTAGCGCCGAATGCGCGTGTTGAGCGCGTTCACGAATGCCAGAATGGCGAGCAGTGGCAGAAAGCCGAAAATCGTAATGCGCAGGTCGATCCGCGCCAGCGTGACAAAGGCAATTCCAAAGGCCAGAAGCTGCCCAACCGGGTCGGCTGTCCAGGTCATAAACACGCTGATATGCGCCATATCGTCGCGCAGGCGGCTCACGGCCTCGCCTGGCGACGAGCCCGGCGGCAAGGGGGTCGCGCCCGGCCGCCCGAGGATCGCACGCAGCAGGTTGTGCCGCATCAGGGTTTCGGCCACCAGCATGGCGGCTTTTTCGCCAAACGGGTAGGCCAGCACCGAAACCGAGCGCACAGCCGCCACGCCGATCAGCACGCCGGCAATCGCCCAGAGCGTGGCGCGCGTGTCGTTCGTCAGCGGCATGTGGGCCGAAAGCATGTCGAAGATGCGCCGGATGAAAATGCCCGGCACCAGCGGCCACAGGTAGAAGCTCATGATGCCAGCCGCGCTGAGCAGGTACCGCCCGGGCCGAAACGCGATCAGGCGGGCGATGTACCACCACGACGAGCGAATTGTCGACGGGCGTGCTTGTGTGGACATAACGATTCCTGCCTCTTCTAGCTGAGCATGTCGTCCATGCCGACGCGCAGGAGCTGCGCAAAGCGTGAGCCGGGGTCGCGTACCAGCGCGGCGCGTGCTCCCTGCTCGATCACCTGGCCGTCTTCCAGAATCAGCAGCTGATCGACGCGTTCGAGCGTACCCAGCCGGTGGGCAATGATCATGGCGGTGCGGCCATGGAGGAGCTGGCGCAGCGCCTGTTCAAGCTGCCGCTCGGTCGCGGGGTCGAGCCGCGACGATGCTTCGTCGAGAATGACCAGCCCCGGGTCGCGCAGAAAGGCGCGCGCAAAGGCCAGCAGCTGCGCCTGCCCGGCCGACAGGCCCGCGCCGCCGGCAGCCAGCAGCGTATCGAGGCCGTTGGGCAGCGCCCGCAGCCATTCACCCATGCCCAGCGTGTCGAGCGCGGCCAAAATCTGCGCGTCGGAGATGCCGGTGTCGAAAAAGGTTAGGTTTTCGCGCACGGTTGCGCTGAATAGTTGAATGTCCTGCGTCACAACGGCCACGCGCGCGCGCAGATCGGCGTTCGGCACCTGGCGCAGATCGACGCCACCCAGGCGCACCGCGCCCGCCGTTGGGTCGTACAAGCGCAGCAGCAAGCGCGTGAGCGTGGTTTTGCCGCTGCCGGTGCGGCCAAGCACGCCAAGCACGCTGCCCGGCGGAAGGAGCGCATCGACGTCGCGCAGCACCAGCGCGTCGCCGGGGTAGGCGAAACTCACCGCGCCAAGCTCAACCGACAGCGGCCCGTCGGGCAGGCGCGCGGGTGGGCTGGCATCCGCGATCTGCGGGGCAGTGGCGAACAGCTCCTGCACCCGCCCGATGCTGGCGGTCGCCTGCTGTAAATCGTCGAGCTGGCGCATCAGTTCTTCCACCGGGCGATTGAGCATGTTGGTATAGGCAAAAATAAGATATACCTGCCCAACGGTAATCGCGCCGTCGAGCGCGAGGAACGCGCCAATGATCAGCGAAAGAATGCCGCCAATCGTGATGGCCATGTTCAGCGAGCGCCAGCTCACCACGCCCCAGGCGGCCCGCGCCACGCCGGCGCGAAACAGTTGCCGCGAGCGCTCGACGTGGCGGCGCAGCACATAGCCCACCGCGCCATTGGCGCGAATATCTTCGGTGCCCGACAGGCGCTCTTCCAGCAGGCCAAACAGCTCGGCGCTGGCCTGGCGCTCCCTGATGCTGTAGCGAGCCAGCCGCTTCGTCAGCAGGCGCGCGCTGCCCGCAGCAACCAGCACGCTCACCGCGCTTGGCAGCCCCACCCGCCAGTTGATCAGGGAGAGCAGCACCAGCACGCCAAGCAGCAGCAGGCCATTCAGCACCACCTGCACAAGAAACTGCGACAGGAAGTTTTCGAGCTTGCCCACGTCGCCATCCACGCGCTCGATCATCTCGCCCGGCGTGCGCTGCGTATGAAAGCCCATGTCGAGCCGTAAACAGTGCAGCGTCAGGTCGGCACGAATGCGGTTGGTGGCGGTCAGGCCGACATTCTGGGCCACATACTGGCAGCCCACCAGCGTCCAGCTCTGGGCCAGCGCAACAATGAAATAGGCCACGCCAATGCCCAGCAGGGTGCGCAGGTCGCTGCCCGCCATCGCCCGGTCGATAAAGGTTTGCACCACGCGCGGCAGGCCAAGCTGCAAGGCCAGATCGGCCAGCATCAGCGCGGCCAGCACGACCATGCGTGTGCGCTGCGGTGCCAGATACGTGCGGAGAAAACCGCCATAGGGCGCTGTGGAGGCGTGCATTGCTTTTCTTTCGTTTGGGGAAGCGTGTTGCGGGAGCACAAACCGTTGCAGCGTAGCACGGCGGTGGGGTGGGGTCAATCCGCCATTTGATGGAGGTGGGAAGGGCTTTTACAGTCGAAGGTCAAGCGACAGAGCCACAGAGCACAGGGAGATCACCGAGCAAGAAAACAAAACTCAGTGCCCTCTGTGCGCTCTGTGGCTCAACTGATCTTCTCTTCGCTTAGGCTGCTGAACAGCGCGAGCCGGTAGCTACCCGGTTCGGCCGGGCTCGGCGCCGAAAGCCAGCCCTGCTGCGCGACGACGCCGGTACACGCGCCATAGGTCGCCAGGCGGATCGGGCCGCGACCGGCGCGCTCGCGCAGGCGATGGAGCACCGCGCGCAGCATTGCGCCCTCAAAGGGCGTGAACAGGTAGAAGATCGTGCCGGCCGCGTAGTCGGCGTGGCGCGCGTCGGCGTTGAGAAACGTAACGTCAGTCAGGCTCAGCGCGGCGGCGCGGGCCTGCGCATACTCGCAGAACGCCGGCTCGAACTCCACGCCCCGCGCCGCCGCGCCGCTCAGCAGGTGCGCCAGCGTGGCCACATGCCCGGTGCCCGCGCCAATGTCGAAGAAGCCATCGCCTGGGCCGAGCGCGGCGCGCTGTACTAGCTCGAAGACCAGCCGGGCGGGCGTGCGCTGGTTGAGGATCATTTCGGCTTCGGGGGCGCGGCGTGGCGCGGGCAGTGCGTCGGCGTCGAGAATGCCGCTCACCAGCCGGTCGAGCCGGTCGTAGCCGTAAATCGCGCGTCCCTGCGCGCTGGCGGGTGGCAGGCCGGCAAGCTGTTCGATCATTTCCCGCAGCGGCGCGCCCCGTAAGCCGCCACGAATGCGCGCCCGCAACTCGTGGCAGAGCTGCGCGTCGGCGGCCAGCAGGCGCTGCTGAAGCTGCTCGGCGGCCTGCCGAAGCGCGCGCAACGGGCGCGGCTGCGCCGGGTAGGCCAGCAGTGCGTCGATCTCGTCGATGATGTCGCTTGCAAGCGCATCCAGCGCGTCGGCGCGGCGCTGGAACTCGCCCGGCGCGTAGAGTGCGGGCTCGTCAAGGGCGGCGAGCCGCGCCTGGAGCGCGTCGATCGTCATGGAGCTGTTCCCCGGCGGCCGAGGCGTTCCGATGTTTCAAACGCTACCGTAGCCAAGCACCAATTGGTTAAGCCACAGAGAACACCGAGAACACCGAGCAAGAAAACAAAACTCCGTGCCCTCTGTGCGCTCTGTGGCTTACCTGATCTGCACTTCACCAGCGAGATCACGACCGCAAACCCTCGAACAGATCGCGCTCGATCGCGCGCCCGCCGTTCACCAGGCTGTAGGCGCGTACAAACGTCCCTTCGCCCCAGATGCGCTGCAGGGTTTCGCGCGGCAGATCGAGTATTGGCCCGTAGCCGGCAAGCTGCGAGCGGTGGCACAGAATCGCCTGCCAGACCGCATCGAAATGCGTGCTGGCATCGATGCGCGTGGTCACCGACCATTCTTCCCAGCCGAAATGGTTGCGCTCCACGCCATCGACTTCCATGCCGATCGGCCCGATTGCCGACCTGAATGCATCGACCAGGCGTTTCGAGTCAACCATGTAATACAGCTTCGATACGCGGAATGCGGGCATATTGCTCGGGTCGTGATACTCGGCATCGGCCGCGCACACCAGCGCCGCAGCCGCAAACTGCGCAAGCGCAATATGGTCGGGGTGGCCGTAGTTGCCATCCAGCGAGAAGGTGACCACCACCTGCGGGCGGATGCGGCGGATGTGCGCGACCAGCTGCGCAATAATTTCCTGTGGCGGGGCCTGGTCGACCTCGCCGTCGATGTAATCGAGCAATGCGACTTCGCGCAGGCCGAGTTTTTCGGCCGCACAGTGCAGCTCGGCCTCGCGAATGCTTCCCAATGCCGCAAAGCCGGGGTGTTCATCTTCCGGCCCGCTCCAGCCGCGCTCGCCGCGTGTTGCGCACACCAGGTAGGTCGCCACGCCCTCGGCCGAATATTTCGCCAGGGTCGGGCCCAGACCAAGCGTCTCGTCGTCGGGGTGCGGGAAAATCGCCAGAAGCTTCAGTGCTTCAGTCATAGGGTAACCTCCGCTGGTTCAATCGAGCGGGGCTTACAGTGGCAAGCAACGCGGTGATGCCGCGCCAAAAAACCTCCGCCTAACGCAGCGAGGATTATAGTACAGGGAGATTGGCGTGGCAATTGAGGCGCGCGCTGCGCTGCACGCTCCTGTGGCAAAATCATAGGGTGCGCTCTTCAGCGCACCCCACACTGTCGCTGGCTGCTCGCTCTTTATTGCGGCGTGAACCCAAAGTCGTCGACGTAAATCTGGCCATTCAAGCTATCGACAACCATCCGCACGGTTGCTGATTGTGTCCCGGCTGGTGCAACAAGATCAGCCGCAAGCAAATTCCATCCGTTTGTCGGCCCAGTGAACGTCTGGATCGGGACTGTATTGATAAGCGTGCCGCCTCCATCGCTCCACCAGCTTACTTCAACCCGGAAAGCAAAACTATCGCTGGTTGGTGGAATATAGACATAGCCTTCCAATTGGTAGCGCGCGCCAGGGTTGATATTTGGCATCCACTGCCAGACCCGGTAGGTGGCGTTGCTGTTCGATTCGTGCTTCGCCGCATAGTTTCCGCTGTGTGCCACGTTCGAGCTGCGCGTAAACTTGCCGTTGAGCGCCCAGCCATCTGGCAAATTGTCGCGATTGTCGTCCTGTTCGAAGCTGCTATTAACCAGGCGATTCCCACCGATCGGCGGGTTTGGGTTGGTGGTGGCGCAGGCTGGATCGGCAGAGGCCGAACTGCCATACTCATTAAAAGCGTCGATGGTGAAGCAGTAGCTGGTGTTTGGCTGAAGCCCGCCTGCCACATACGACTGCGTGTTTGACGCAAGAGATTGAATGAGCGTTCCGCCATTGTAAATTCTGAAGCCGCTTTCATTGCCGGAAGTATCGCTCCACGAAAGCACAATTTCGCTTGGGCTGAGTGCTGCGGCGCTGAAATTGAGTGGCGCGGCTGGCGGCTGGCCTGCTACGGGCTCGGTTTCAAACGCTGCCGCGTTATAGGCTTGCGTGCTCGCCGCGTTGATCGACGTAACGTAGCCCGACGGACCCCAGAAGGCAAAATCTTTTACATAGTACGGCCCGTTCACGCCATGCGCCGAAATAGCTTTGCCATCGAATGTGACCATCACCACTTGCTGGCCGGCAGGTAGGTAACGCGTTGCGC
Organism: Kouleothrix sp. 19917; assembly: GCF_057073505.1. Lineage (NCBI taxonomy): Bacteria > Bacillati > Chloroflexota > Chloroflexia > Chloroflexales > Roseiflexaceae > Kouleothrix > Kouleothrix sp. 19917. The sequence goes on along the minus strand of NZ_CP097099.1, from coordinate 3,238,027 downwards.
TGCTCCAGCCAAACTCGAAGTCATTGGTATCGACCAGGCGGGCATTCCAGCTATAGGTGCCGGCCTGCTCGACATAGACACCGAGTGAAACTGAAAGTGTATCGAACGTTCCATTAGCGTTGTTGTCAATACCCATGTCGGTGGTGGTGCCTGTTAGACCTGCGGCGGCGTGTGCAAGCCGGTTTGCGCTGTACCACGCAGTGGCATATGGTTGGGCCGCATAGTCGATTTGCAGCGGCGTTGAGGCAGCGCCGTTGAATACGCGCAGCCCGCGCAGGGTAAACGACCCTTGCGCGCCCTTCTGCCAGATCGTTCGCGCATCGAAATCGAGGGCAATGGTGGTGATGCTGGCATCCAGCACGGCATTAGCATTCGACCAGCCAACTTCGCGATTTGTGCTGTCGAACAGGCTGCCAGAAATAAAATACTGAGCACGCCCAAGTATGCGAACCGGGACATACACCCTGATAACATCGAACAATCCGTCGCCATTGGTATCAATGCCCTGGTCGGTAAAACCAGAAGGCTGTACCACTGCTGTTGGTGCCCCCACCTGTAGCTCGGCAACGGCGTTGCGCTTGAAAGCACCATTCGGGCCGACGCCGGTAGCTTCGGTCGTGATTTTGTAGCGGCCCTGCTCACGAACCACAAATGCGCGGCTGTACAAACCATCGTTGGCTACTGCATCGCCCAGCGTGCCATTATCCACCAGTGGCAGCCCCTGAGCCGCGCCACTCGGCGTGGTTATAGTTGCCTGCGCCCCGGTTCCCCGCACTGTCGCGCCATTGCTGCTTGTGCGCGCCGTGACAATAACCTGCTGATTTACGCGCTGCCACCCGACATTGGTCGCCATAGACAGCACGGTTGAGCTTTCCTGCGTGGTGAGCAGCGACCACTGTGCTGCGCCATTGGGCAAGGATGCGTCAGCCTTGATAACAGCTTTCCATTGGCCAGGAACAGGATTCACGATGTTATAGTAGATCTCGTAGCCTTTCAGGAAATCATGCGTTTCATTCCCTTCGCGGCTCGCACCATAACGAATATTTGGGTCGTTTATCGAAGGGTTGATGATCCGCCCGTTCGGGTCGATCAGCGACAGGTTCATATTCCCACTACCCCACAACAGACCAATGCTTGCAAATGTCGTTGAGTCAATACCGATTTGTCGCGCAAGCACTTGCCCCTGAGCAATTGTGCCATTCAGCGCAGTCAGCGCCGATGGCGCGCTGGTTGCGGCTGCCTGGGGGGCCATTGCATCTACCGCTGCACGTTCGGTCTGGCGTTCGGTCTCTGCTTCGGCCTGCGCTTCGGGTGCCGATTGGGGCTTTACAGCATCAGGTTTAATATCAAGCCACTGCTTAGCGGCGTTCACAATCGTTGCATCGCCAATGCCAGCCAACTTCTCGCCCGCCCGGATCGAGTGATGGTTACGCTGGTATGGGCCCATGAAGAAGGAGTTTTTCGCTGTGTGGCCGGGAATACCAGTCCAGCGAGTACTTGGCACCGACACAAGAATATCGTTCGCGCCCTTGTATTTGCCGCCATTACGCATAATAGCCCAGCCAAAAGGAGCTTCTATCTGCCATTTCAGCGTTGGCATTGCAGTAATTTGCCAGGGCGCCAGCACTCTTGCAAATTCTGCGTCAGCAGCGATCGACACATAGCGCACACCATCGCGCGCAGGATGCGTGAGGTTGAAAGAATCGACGAATTCTTCGGTCAGATTGTAATTGGCTGGGGTAAACTCGCCAAATAGCAGCGAAATAGGGAAGAGCCCTATAGCCACATTGGCCAGATACGAGCCGTGGTGCGGCGTTGCCAGCGTCACCAGGGTTTCTACGTCGTTCGCCGGGTTGAGTCTGCGATCGGAAATATACCCGCGCGAATCGAGCCCGCCTTTACTGTGGGCGACGATATTAATACGCTGCACGCCATAGCGTTGCCTGAGCTCGGCAATGATGCCTTTCAACACTAACGAGTTTGTCTGAATTGCTGCATTTCCGCCCAAGCGGTTCTCGGTAATTGCGGTGAGGTAGCCCGAATTCGAAAACTGCCCGCGAAAGCCAAAGAAATAACGCTGATCGTTGCAATCCCAGTAGTCGTAGCCATCACCGACATGGTTCGGCATGCCACAGCCACCGCCTGTGTTACTGCCGCCTTTCCCATGCACGAAAAGAATTGGCCGTGCAGCATCGAAGGAAATAACGCCCCAGTCAACTTCAACTGCCCAGACGTTTGCCCCACCATTGCCTGTGTCTATGTCGATACGGATGGTGTTTTGCGCTGGTATTGGCGCGCTATGGCATGCCATGAGCTGCTGCTGCCCCTGCGCATCGCCGGTTTCCTGGCAGGTTGGTTTGGCGAACTTTACAAAGCGGATGTCGAAATCCAGCCGCGTGACACTCCAGGTTTCATTCGCTCCAGAAAGTGTCCCAATATAATGACCATTGATATAGACCTTGTCGATCTCGCGAACTTTGCCCGAACCGCTGTAATCTTCGTCAATATCCCACACAAGAAGCTGCAAATGTGCCTTTTGTGAAATGACGCCATTGGCAATTAATTTGTCAGCGTCGAGCAGGTAGCCGTTTGTATCGGTGCGCCCCATCACGCGATTGACGTGAATGGGAAACGTTATTGGGCTGCCTGTCACATAGCGATATTCATCCATAGTGGGGGCGCTGTCTTGGATGAAGCGCGCATCGTTTGTCTGGGGCGCGGCAAATGGCCCCCGCCCGGCATGCGCTTGTACCTGGGCTTGCGCTGGCGCTGCCAGTGGTGGGCGTTCGGGTGAATCGGGCGCCTGATCGCGCGCGATCGGCGCGGGCGTAGGGGTTGCAGGCGCAGGGGTTGTGGCGAAAGCTTGTACCCGCGTTTCGCCGATTGAGCTTGCGCTCAGCAGAACCAAAACAATTAGGGCAACGAGGCGCGATTTTGACATCATGATCATCCTACATACTCAAACGGTTCCATACACGAAGCAAGCAGAAACCTGCTGGATTTTTGCAATGTAGTTAAGTATTCCGCTGGCAGCGAAATACTCGCACGATTGCTCATCGTACAAAGCAAAAAATTATTCTTCACAAAGGAGCTATGCGTTATTAGAGGCGATTATACTCGTTTTGTTTAGTCGTATTGTTAGGGCCAGCGTTGTTGTACACGGCTGAGCGCGGCGGGTACTGCGTATAGCTACCCAGCCGAATAGCACGCAAAAAAGAGGTTCGCCCGATTTTGCCAGGCACACGAATATGCTGGGCTTGGGAAAATGTTGCGAGGCGCTCTGCGATGCGTGCTTCGCGATTTTCAGGATGGATCTGTGCTGTTCGAACGATGCACTGCTACCAGGGCAGCGGCTTGCCATCGCGGAAAAAGCCGCCATTCGGGCCATCGTCGCCCAGCGTTGCGGCCCACACCACGCTGGCTGCGCCTTCGGGGATCGGGCGCGCGCCAAACGCCTCCATGCCGGGGGCGGTTGCGGTGAGTCCCGGGCACACGGCGTTGACCAGCACGCCGCTGCCTTCAAGCTCGGCCGCCAGCTTGGCGACAAGCGCATTCAGGGCGGCTTTGGAAATGCCATAGCTGGCCACCGATCCGCGATTGGTCGTCAGGCCGAATTGCTCGTCGCCATGCGATCCTGCGCCGCTGGAAACCAGCACCATGCGCCCGTGCGCGCTGCGCCGCAGCAACGGCGCAAACACCTGGCACATGCGCCATGTTCCAAACAGGTTGGTTTCAAACAGCTGGCGCGTGGCGTTGAGGTCGGCGGCGAGCGCCGTTTCCGACCAGTCGACCACGGCGGCGGCGTTGTTGACAAGCACGTCGAGCCGCCCGAAATCGCGTTCGACCGTGGCGGCAAGCTGCTGAATGCTTACTTCGTCGGTGATGTCGAGCGCGCAGGGCCGAATGTCGAGCGCCGCGCCGCCCTGCTGCCTTGCGGCGCTGGCACCCTCAACAGTGCGCGCGGTGAGCAGAACGATCATCCCTGCCTGCGCGAGCTGGTTGGCAACTTCGCGCCCAATCCCGCGGCTCGCGCCCGTCACCAGCGCGACCAAAGGCTGCGTTTGCGCGTCCATGCTGGCCTCCTGTGCGAAACAATGCCGGTGCAGCATGTACGCGCGATTCAAACGGCTGGATGTAGTAGTGAGGCAATATGGGGCTTCTGCCGTTAGGAAACGCCAAACGCGCGTTCCATCGCCACAAAGCCCTGCGGCACGGGGGTGGCCGCAACATACGCCAGAATCGTGCGGGCGAGCTGCGGTGGGGAGTGTTGGGAGCTATCCAGCTCGAGATCATAGGCGCGGGTGGGGCCATGAACCAGCGGGAACTGGGCTTTCGCTGAGTTGATAAAGCGGTCGCCGCGCTCGCGCTCGCGCTGCTCGACGATCGCCAGCGGGCATGTGATCGCGACGAAATAAACCGTTTGGCCGCGCAGTTCGCGCACATAGGCCTTCAGCAGCGCGTCGCCAAACAGCACCTCATCGAGAATGATGTCGTTGCCAGCGCGGGCAAGCGCGCCAATCGCCCCCACCATCCCCGCGAACAAGCGCTTCGCATACGGCCCCTGGCGAATTTCGGTTGTGGGGCCGCTGGGCGTTTGGGTTGGCACGAATTGCAGGCCGTAGCGCGCTTCGGGCCCTTCGCCGCAAAATCGCTCGGGCAGCATGTCGACGAAGGTATCGACGCCCAGGTGCAGCAGCGGCGTGGCCCACGCATCCTGGCAGGCACGCGCCACCGAACTCTTCCCACTGCTTGAAACGCCATTCAGCACAATGACCATGAACTGCTTTCGATCCTTTCGCACGGCGCGCACTACCCCAGCAAACGCTCGATCATGGACGCCAGCGACTTGAGCTTGACGGGTTTGCTCAGATACTCGTTCGCGCCCGCATCGAGGCAGCGTTCGCGGTCGCCGGGCATGGCCAGCGCGGTAAGCGCAATGATTGGAGTGGCGGCAAACTGTGGGTCATCGCGCAGGCGGCGCGTGGCTTCCAGGCCATCCATATGCGGCATCTGAATATCCATCAGAATCACATCCGGGGCGCTTGTGGCAGCTTTGGCCAGCGCCTCGTGGCCGTCGCTTGCCGTCACAACACTATAGCCCAGCGCATCCAGGTAATCGACGATGGTGAGCATGTTGGTGGCGTTGTCTTCGACCAGCAGGATAGTCGCTTTGTTTTTCTGATCGATGATGGAAGAAGGGGCGTGATGATCGATATCGCCCTTGGTGGTCCCTGGCGCAACTGCTTCCGCCGCAGCTTCGCTCCAGGGCAATGAAACCGTGAAGCGGCTGCCCTTGCCCTCTTCGCTTTGGAGCGACACACTGCCACCGTGAAGTTCGGTCAGGCGCTTCACCAGGGTCAGGCCCAGGCCAGTGCCCTCGTAGCTTCGGCTGATACTGGTATCGACCTGGGTAAATGGCGCAAACAGCAGCTTCTGGTTTTCGGGCGAAATGCCAATCCCTGTGTCGATCACGCACAGCTCGGCAGCGCTTTTTTCCGCGTTGTGTCGCGCTTCAAGGGTGATGCGCCCCCCAGCAGGGGTGAATTTCACGGCGTTGTTCAGCAAATTCGCCAGAATCTGCTTCAGGCGGCGTGGGTCGGCCTGCATGCGGCTCAGGCCCGCATCGATCACAATATCCACTTCCAGGCTCTTCTTCGCGGCCAGCTCTTTGACGAATGCCACGCTCGCCTGGCAGATCTCCGCAACCGATACCGACTCGAGATGCAGCTCCAGCTTGTCGGCTTCGATCTTCGAAAGGTCGAGAATGTCGTTGATCAGGCTCAGCAAATGCCGGCCGCTCGAATCGATTGTGCTAATGAAGTTGCGCTGGCGCTCATTCAGCGGGCCGCGATACCCGGCCAGCAGGATCTCCGAGCTGCCCAGGATGCCATTGAGCGGGGTGCGCAGCTCGTGGCTCATGTTGGCAAGAAAAGCGTCCTTCGCGCGCGAGGCCTGCTCCAAGGCGAGGCTGGCCTGCCGCACTTCAGCAGTGCGCTCTTCCACACGCTGCTCAAGGGTGCGGTTCAGTTCCTCCAGCTCTTGCTGGGCATTTTTGAGGTTGGTGATATCAGTGGCGTTGATCAGGGCAAAAGTAACATTCCCTGCATCGTCGTGCAGCGGCTGGATGGTGGTGCGATACCAGCGCACGCTGCCGCTTGCAAAACTCTGGCTTTCCAGCAGCAGGGCCGTATCATCGCGGAAGACCTGGCGCACTGCGGCCATTTGCGTGTCGGCATAGCGTTCGGGGAAAAGCTCGTCCATTGTTCTGCCGATAATGTCGTTGGCGCTGCCGCTCAGTTGCCTGGCCGCTTCATCATTCGCAAAGATAAAACGGCCATCGGCATCGACCATCACCACAGAGTTGTCGAGGCTTTCCAGCAGGCCGCGATATTTCTCTTCGCTCTCGCGGAGCTTTGCCTCGGCCAAATGCCGCTCGGTGATGTCGCGCAGGATGACGGTGGAGAAATGCTGCCCATTGCGCTCGGTGTGCGATATAGAAGCCTCGATTGGGAATTCTTCGCCGGTGCTGCGCAGGCCGCATAGCGTACCCAGGCTGCCCATGCTGCGTTGGGTCACGAGCGTTTTGCCGAAAGCGGCTACATCCGCGTAGTGTGTTTTCCGAAAGCGGGCGGGGATGAGCGTATCGAGCGGCTTGCCTAGTATTTCGTCGGCTTTATACATGAAAATCGCTTCGGCGGAAGGGTTGAACACAATGACATGCTGCCGTTCATCGACACTGATCACGGCATCCATCGCCGAGTTGATGATCGTTGACAGGCGCGCTTCGCTTTCCTTTTGTTCGGCCTCTGCGCGTTTCTGGTCAGTCAGATCCTGAACGCTGACAATACGGTAGCGCACCTGCCCGGCGGCGTCTTTCACCGCGACAATATCTAACGAAACGGGGAACACCGAGCCATCGCGCCGCACGTGGGTGGTTTCGAATGCGTGGCGGCCCTGTTCGTGCGCAATCGCAATATGGCGCGGGGTTTCCGCCCACGCCTCGGGCGTAAACACGCTGGCAATCGGCGCGCCAATCAGCTCTTGTTCGCTCCAGCCGTGCATCGCGGCAAAGGCCGGGTTCATCTGCTCCAGCGTTGTGCCATCGGCGCTGCTCACCACCACGCCCCAGGCCACATTGCGGAAAATTTCGGCCCAGCGCAGCAAGGCTTGCTCCGAGCGTTTGCGCTCGGTGATATCGGCCGTCACCACCACCAGGCCGCCGTCGGGCAGGGGCGCGGCGCTGACATTCGTCCAGACAGTCGCGCCATCTTCCTTCCTGATACCTGTTTCGACGTTGTACACTGGCGTTTGCTCCGCGATAACGCGCGCCGAGGCAAATTCATTGGCGGGCATGGCTGTGCCATCGGCGCGAATATAGCTGCGCTGCCCAAAGTTCCCGCCAAGCAAATCGGCCCGGCTCAGCGCAATCGTCTTTTCGATGGCCTGGTTGACTTCGACCACGTGCCGGTCTTTGTCGAGGATCGTCACGCCCACCGGCAGCAGCTCGAACAGGGTGCGCAGTTTGGATTCGTTGCTTTTGAGGTTGGTAACGTCGGTAAAAGTGAGGATGACGCCCTTTACCTCTTGTTTGTTGTCGACATAGGGCAGGATGCGCTGGAGCAGCCATGTGCCGTCCTGTGTCTGGTGCTCGGTTTCGATCTTCTGGCTGGTTTGCAGCACCGTCTGGATATTTGCCATCATTTCTTTTTGATCGGTGAGCTGGTAGGCAATGTGGTCGATCGGGCGGCCCACATCCTGCGGCATGAGCTTGAAGGAAGTGGCGCTGGCCGGGTTGAACTTGCGAATGGTCAGGTGCTCATCCAGGTAGACCACGCCCACATCCAGGCTGGCCAGCAGGTGCACGTGATCCTCGTTGAGCGCCTGAAGCTCGGCATTCTTCTTTTCGTACTCGGCATTGACGGTATACAGCTCTTCGTTGAGCGAGTGCAGCTCTTCGTTGGTGCTTTGCAGCTCTTCGTTGGCGGCCAGCAGCTCTTCGTTGGTGGCTTGCAGCTCTTCGTTGCTGGTTTGCAGCTCTTCCACCGTGGCCTGCAGGTTTTCGCGCGCAAACTGCAAATCGAGCTCGAGCTCGGCGATATGCGTCTGCAGGGTCTGCGTGGTATTCAGGTTTTCCACCATCGCTGTGGGGTCGGAGATCGATGGAAGCAGTTCTGGCGATTTCACCGGGCTGAACGTGACAAGAAAATGCAGTGCGTTGGTTTTTTCGTAAGGGATGCAATCGACGCCGATATCGACACGCTGGCCTTCTTCTTTCTGGGGCAGCGGGATGCTGGGCATCGAGAAATGGCCCTTGAGGGTCAGGGCGCGCTGCAAGGCCACACTCACCGCTAGGTGCAGGTCTTCCGTCACCATTTGTGTGAAATCGGACTCGGCCAGGCCCGCCAGCGGCTTGAGATACTGACCGATCGCGCCAAAATAATGCAGAATATGATGTTCTTCATTGAGCAAAACGCCCGCTGGCACCAGGCGGCTGATGATCTGATCGTAGTCGTGCAGGATCTGCCGGTCAATCGACAGGGAATCTTTGGAGTTGCGCTGCCGGTCGAAGGGCGTGAGAATTGTTGGCTTGCCACGCACATCGCTGACGCTCAGGTTCAGGCGCACTTCGTGTTTTTTGCGGTAGATTTTATAGGCCGACTGGATCGTGGCAAATTCTTCGGAAAACTTCCCCACCCCTTCGCTGATGCCCAGAAACAGCACGCCATCCATGCGCAGCGAGTAGTTGAAGCCAGCAATCGCCTTTTCCTGCGTTTCGGGCAGGAAATAGATCAGCAGGTTGCGGCAGCACACCAGGTCGATCTTGGTGAATGGCGGGTCGCTGATCAGGTTTTGCGGCGCAAAGATCACCAGCCGGCGCAGCTCGGGGATGACTTTGAATTTGCCCGCGCCTTCGGGCATGAAGTAGTGCGCCAGGTGCTCGGCCGAAACGTTGTGCAGCTGATGCTCGGTGTACACACCCTGCGAGGCGATATCGAGCGATTTGCGGTGAACGTCGGTGGCGAAGATCGAGATCTTGCCGAGATAATGAAATTTTTCGGCATACTGGTGCAGCAGAATGGCCAGCGAGTAAGCTTCTTCGCCGGTGGCGCAGGCCGCCACCCACACGCGCAGCCCGTCGGCCGCTGCATCGCGAAACAGGGCGGGTATGATTTCGCGCTCGAGGTAGGCAAATGCCGCCGAGTCGCGGAAAAATTCGGTCACACCAATCAGCAAATCGCGGTACAGCGAATCCAGCTCCTGCGGGTCGTCGGCCAGCAGCTGAATATACTCGCTGAGCTTTTGCATGTGGTGAAAGCTCAGGCGGCGGGCGATGCGCCGCTCCACCGTGGTTGGTTTGTATTTCGAAAAATCCAGGTTGTAGCCGCGCCGCAGGTGCGCAAAGATCTCGGCATACTCGCCTTCGTCCCACACAATATGCAGAGCATTCCCGTTGGTGTTCATGCCATCGGGGTGCTGGGCGTATTCGGTCAGCAGTGCGGGCATTTCGCTGGGTGTGGTGACATAATCGCAAACGCCGGTGTGAATAGCCGCGCGGGGCATGCCATCGAACTGCGCAGACTCCAGCGATTGCGCGATCACTAACCCGCCAGCTTCGTGGATGGCCTGAATACCGCGCGAGCCGTCGGAGCCCGTGCCCGAGAGGATGATGCCAACCGCCTTGTTTCCAGCGGCGCTGGCAAGCGACTCGAAGAAAATGTCGATCGGCAGGATCAGGTGCTGGCCAACCCGCTCCTGCAAATACAGCCGCCCATCGGCAATCGTCATCACCTGGCGCGGCGGAATGAGGTAGATCGCATTGGCTTCGAGCTCCTGCGCGTTTTCCACCCGGTGAATGTTCATTTTGGTGTGGCGGGCCAGCAGGTCGTCCATGAGGCTTTTGAAATCGGGCGAAAGGTGCTGCACCAGCACAAAGGCCATGCTGCTGTCGGTGGGCATGGCTTTGAAGAGTTCTTCAAGCGATGCCAGCCCGCCCGCAGATGCGCCGATGCCAACAATGTGCGTAGGGGCGAGAAGTGTGTTCATAATCAGCACCTTTGCAGTATTCAAGTGCCGGAAACAGGCACGAAAATTATACCAAACGCTGCAATACACAGCAGCATAGGCTGCGGCATGTGCGCTATTCGCGCCGCGCGAACAATCGCACACAAAAGTGCTGGTTTCTAGCAGAAAATGCAACTGCCCTCTGCATCCTGCCGACTGCAAACTGCTCTGGCTTCCTGGAAGCTTGCCCGTTGCATACGAGCACTTCCCCTGCATCCGATATCATGCTGTATCATGGGTGCATTGCACGAAATTTTCGCCTGGAACGAGGAGAATGATCATGGCAATTCCAACCCTTCCATTTGGCCGGCTTGGCCACCAGAGCACCCGCACGCTCTTCGGGGCCGCCGCACTGAGCCGGGTGTCGCAGGAAGATGCCGACCGGACGCTCGACGTGCTGATGCAGTATGGCGTCAATCATATCGATGTCGCGGCCGGCTATGGCGACGCCGAGCTGCGCATTGCGCCCTGGCTCAAGCACCATCGCAGCCAGTTCTTCGTTGCCACCAAAACCGGCGAGCGCCGTGCTGCCGGCGCGAAAGAGCAGTTGCACCGCTCGCTGGATCGCATGGGCATCGATCACATCGATCTGTGGCAGCTGCACAGCCTCGCCGACCCGATCGACTGGGACGTGGCGCTCAGCCCGGGCGGGGCGATCGAGGCGGCGGTGGAAGCGAAACAGCAGGGCCTGATCGGCGCGATTGGCGTCACTGGGCATGGTCTTCAGATCGCGGCTACGCACCGGCGCAGCCTGCAGCGCTTCGATTTCGACTCGGTGCTGCTGCCCTATAACTACATCACCGCGCAAAGCCCATACTACGCCGAGAATTTCGACGCGCTGCTGGCAACCTGTGCCGAGCGCAACGTCGCCGTGCAAACGATCAAGTCGATTGCCTACCGACCCTGGATGGGCCAGGAGCACACTCACTCCACATGGTATCGGCCATTGGAGCAGCAGGACGAGATCGACGCGGCGGTGTGGTGGGTGCTGGCGCGGCCGGGAATCTTCCTTAACACCGTTGGCGACATCACCCTGCTGCCGCGCGTGCTCGACGCGGCCAGCCGCTTCGACGCCAGCACGTCGCAGGCCGATCTGGCCGATCAGGTTGCGCGGCTGAACTTCGAGCCGCTGTTCGTGTAGGGCGGCGTGGCCTGTAGCAAGCGTTTGGTTCTGCCCGCTGGAGCCACGGTACAATCCCAAAACCCCATCCACCGATGGCGCAGATGACACAGACGAGCGAAAAGACCTGGTATCTGCGTCATCGGTGGAGCGAGATCGCTGCCCATTCCAACGTTGACATGACCCTGCCTGGCTGTAGGGTGCGATGGATCTTTCTGTAACGCGCTGCCGAGCGGTACCCGCTGGAAAGAGCCGCCACGCCTCATGCACCCGCTCACCCGACCGTGAACGGTCGGGCTGAAACTACCAGGCCCTTGCAGGGCTGCTGCTCGTCAGCCTCGCAGAGGCTTTGTACGATCAGCCCGGTCGTTTAGGGCCGGGCAGGGCGCGAAACAAGCATTGTGCAGAAAGTTCCGCCACACCCCTGGCTATCGCGCTGCTTGCACACATCCCCAACACACCGTATACTCCTACCATAACATCCCTAACACAGCGCACCCTATAGCGGAGGGCACCAGAATGGCGCGCACGGCCGCCCAGGTAGATGGCGCCACTTTGCTTCTTGCCGAGCGCGATTCCAGCCCGATCATGGTGGATACGCCGGCCTGGTTTGCCTGGCTGGAAGAAGCGACCACGTTCGCGTTCAGGAGCTCATTCGGGCATTTCACGGCCCGCAAGGAGCGGCAGGCGCGTGGCAGCGGCTACTGGAAGGCCTACCGCACCGCCCACGGATCGCTTCATCGGGTGTATCTCGGCAAAGCGCCCGATCTCACCCTCGATCGGCTGAACCGCGCCGCTGCCACGCTGGCGGCAGCCGGAGCACCTCCTTCCACAGCCGAACCCGAACCCGCTGCCGCCCTGCCCGCCAGCCTGCTCGCCACCAAGCTGTTTGTGCCACCCGCCCGCGCCAACCTCGTCGCCCGCCCGCGCCTGCTCGACCGCCTGGCGGCGGGCCTGCGCGAAAAACTAACCGTGGTAGCCGCGCCAGCCGGTTTCGGCAAAACCACGCTGCTCAGCGCCTGGCGCGCGAGCGCCGCTGGCAGCGCGCTGCCGCTTGCCTGGCTCTCGCTCGACCGGGCGGATAACGACCCGCTGCAATTCTGGAGCTACCTGATCGCCGCGCTTGAGACGCTTGCGCCTGGCGCTGGCGCAACCGCGCTGGCCCTGCTCCAGTCGCCGCAGCCGCCGCCACTCCAGCGCATCCTCACGGGCGTGCTCAACGCCTTCGCCGCCAGCGCCCTGCCCGACTGCGACGTGGCGCTGGTGATCGACGATTACCATGCGATCACAGCGCCTGCAATTCACGACACGCTGGCATGGCTGATCGAGTATCTGCCGCCGCGCCTGCACCTCGTGATCCTCACGCGCAGCGTTCCCGCGCTGCCCCTTGCGCAGTTGCGCGCCCGCGGCGCAGTAACCGAGCTCCGTGCCAGCGATTTGCGCTTCACTGCCGACGAGGGCGCGGCCTTTCTGAATGAAGTGATGGGCCTGGCGCTCGATGCTGACGACCTTGCGGCGCTGGCAGCGCGCGCCGAGGGCTGGGTGGCCGGGCTGCAGCTTGCGGCGCTGGCCATGCGCGGCAGCCACGATCGCAGCGGATTTATTCGCGCCTTTACTGGTAGCAATCGCTATGTTGGCGAGTACCTTGCCGCCGAGGTGTTTGCGCGCCAGCCGGCCCATATCCAGACCTTTCTGCTGCATACCGCGATCCTTGATCGGATGTGCGGCCCGCTCTGTGATGCGATCCTGGGGCTTGGGGGCAGCGATGTAAAGGGCTGGGATGGCATTCGCTCGCCCAACCCCCAACCCTTATCCCCGCATCCCCAGTCATACAGCCAGATCATTCTGGATCAGCTTGAGCAGGGCAACTTATTTGTGGTTCCGCTCGACGAGCAGCGCCAGTGGTATCGCTACCACCATCTGTTCGCCGATGCGCTGCGGCACCGCCTGACGAGCGGCGCATCGGCGGAAACGGTGGCACGGCTGCATCGTAGCGCCAGCGCGTGGTATGCGCGGCAGGGCCTGCTTGCCGAAGCGGTGCAGCACGCGCTCAGCGCGGCAGATACCGCGTCCGTGGCCGACCTGGTGGAGCAGCACGGCCTGCGCGCAATTGTCGGCGGGCAGGTGGGGGCGGTGCTGGGCTGGCTGAATGCTCTGCCCGATGCGCTGATCTGCGCTCGCCCGCTGCTCTGCACCGTCCACGCGCTGGCGCTGCTGTTCACGAATCAGCTGGCCGCCGCCGAGGCGCGCCTGCAAGACGCCGAGCGCAGCATTCAGCCCGAATCGCCCGCCGAGCAGAAACAGCTTATCGAGGGCCGGGCGGCGGCGATTCGGGCGAATATCGCCCGCTACACTGGCGACCTGGCCGGCTGTGTGGCGTTTGCCCACGAGGTGTTGCGCGTGCTGCCCGAAACCGAAACGATTGCGCGCACGATTGCCACACTGCATATGGCGCGGGCTTTCCGCATCAGCGGCGACGTGCGCGAGGAAGCGGAACAGCGCGCAATCGCGGTGATCGCGCCGTTCGGGGCCGCCAATAACTTGCTGGGGCGGCTGGCGGCGATCACCAACCTGGCGCGGCTGCAGGTGCTGCAGGGCCGCCTCCACGCCGCTGCGGCAACCTACCGTGAAATGGCAACAATCGCATCCCAGCCCGACGAGCCGCTGCTGCTCGAAGGCCCGGCCTATTACGCCGGCCTGGGCGCGGTGTTGTACGAGTGGAATGACCTGGCTGCGGCGGAACAGCACATCGCCCAGGCGATCGAGCAGCTGGCTGGCCGGCTGGCGGTGGACGCCGAAGATGTGGCGCTTGCTTCCCTGACGCTGGCGCGCATCCAGCAGGCGCAGGGGCAGCATGCCGCCGCGCAGCGCACGCTGGAACGCTGCACCAATCTGGCCCGCCAGCGCGGCTTTGCCCCCCACCTGATTGCGCGTGGCATTGCGGCGCAGGCCCAGCTCGCGCTGGCACGCGGCAACCTCGGCGCGGCTGCCGCCTGGGCAAACGCGAGCGGCCTTTGGGCAACGGGCGCGCTCAGCTTCTCGCGCGAAGCGGAAAACCTCATTCTGGCGCGGGTCTGGGTCGCGCAGGGCGGCGCGTGGCTGCCGCAGGCGGCCGAACTGCTCGGTCGGCTGCTGGCCGATGCCGAAGCAAAGGCGCGCTGGGGCAGTGTACTGGACATACTGCTCGTGGGCGCGCTGGCAGAATGGGCGCAGGAAATGCGTGATCAGGCGCTGCAAACACTTGAGCGCGCCCTCGCGCTGGCCGCGCCCGAAGGTGTTGTGCGCCGCTTTGTGGATGAAGGGCCGGCAATGGCGGCGCTGCTCGGGGCCGCGCAGGCACGCGGGGTTGCGCCCGACTACGTGGCGCGGCTGCTGGCGGCTTTCCCCGAGCCAGAAGAACAAAGCGCGAAGCAAGCGACCAACCTTTCTCCCGCCCCGCAGCCGCGCAATCTCCCTTCCCCCGAGGCGCTGATCGAGCCACTCAGCGCGCGCGAGCTGGAGGTGCTGCGCCTGATCGCCAGCGGCAAATCCAACGCCGAAGTAGCGCGCCTGCTGGTGATCGCCGTCAGTACCGTCAAAACCCATACCAACAGCATTTTCAGCAAGCTGCGGGTGCGCAGCCGCACGGAGGCGATTGCGCTGGCGCGCGACCTGCATCTGCTCTAATTTCCCCACCCAGCACGAAGAATCCACCCATTTCCCCACCTTTGGTTGCGTGCAGTTCCACCCCTTGCCCGGCTATGCTATGCCCATTAGCACTGCATTTACCAATCCCTGTTCCCCTAATCCCTGCGCTGAAAGCGCATGATTACTCTGGAAAATAAGTTATTTCATACAACGGGCAAGCTTCCAGGAAGCTCATCTGGCTACCAGATTGAAGGAAAACTGGCTTGAGCTCCCTGAAAGCTGAGTACAGGAAATTTATTTTCCAAAGTAATGATGCACACAGAGGAACTATGATGAACAAACCACTGCGGCAAACGTTCTGGGCAATTGGCTACACCCTTTCGGCCCTGGCCGCGATTGCGCTGGCCGCGACAGTTGGCTTCGTCAATGGGGCGGAGTTGCTGATCTCTGGCCCGCCAGCAGGGTTAGGCGCCACGCTGACCCATGCGCCCGCGCCCAGCTTCGACCCGCGCAAGCCAACAGTCGCAATCGTGCTGGGCAACACACGCACCGTCAGCTCGGATTTTCTTCTTCCCTATGCCATGTTCGCCGAGTCGGGCGCGTACAACGTCTATGCCGTGGCCGAAACGCGGGAATTGCGCACGCTTACTGGCGGCGTGGATGTGCTGCCGCACTATTCGTTCGCGGAGCTTGCGGCCTTGCTCGGGCGCAGCCCCGACATGATCGTCGTCCCGGCTATCCGCGACACGGAAAAACCGCAGAATGCGCCCGTGCGTGGCTGGCTGCGCCAGCATGGGCAGGGGCAGACGGTGGTCTTTTCGTGGTGCACGGGCGCCGAGGTGCTGGCCGCAAGCGGGCTGATCGACGGCAAAACCGTCACAACGCACTGGGGCGATATTGACCGCCTGGAGCGCACCTACCCTGCCGCGCGCTGGCAGCGCGGCGAACGCTACATCGACGCGGGGATGCTGATCACAACGGGCGGAATTACCTCGGGCGTTGATGCCACCCTGCATGTCATTGCGCGCCGAAACGGGCCAGCCGTTGCCGGCAAAGTTGCGCGGGCATTGCGCTACCCCGCGTCGCCGTTTGCGGCCAGCACGCACATGGCGCAATATGCAACCGAGGCGGCGGACGGCATTCTGCTGCTGAATCTGGCCTTCAACTGGCCGAAGCCTCAGGCGGGCGTCTGGCTCTACAATGGCGTCAGCGAAGCCGATCTTGGCGCGATAGACGATGTGTACCAGATGTCGTCGGCCTACCAAACTGCCACCGTCGCCGCTGGCGAGTCGGTCATTTCGCAGCACGGCCTGCAGATTGTGCCGCGCTGGCACGCGCACACCCTGCCGGCCATGGATCAGCTGCTGCTCCCCGGCGGCAATGGCGCCGAACAAGCAGCGGCAAGCCTGCCGCCTGAGCTTGGCGGCGTTCCGATCACGCGCCTCCAGAACGATCACGCGCCCGCCTATGTTTTCACCACGGCCCTGCGCGACCTTGCCGCCAGCCACGATCTGCCGAGCGCGACCTTTGCCGCCAAACGCCTGGAAGTGCGCGGCCCCTTGCAGCTGACTGGAACGCAGTGGCCGCTCCATCTGCTTGCCATCCCGCTGCTGGCTGGCCTTGCTGGCGCGGCAGCGTTTGGCGGCGCGGCCTGGCTTCTCCGCCGGGCGATCAGGAGCACGCGCGGCCCCAGGCCGGCGAACGCACCCCGCCGCCCGGAACCGCGCGCCGCCGGGAGCTAGTGCCGGCACTAATACGAAATAGAACCGCACCAGATGGCGTCTATTTTCCATCGTTCAGTGCTCTGGAAATAATTTTCTTTGCGCTCAGCTTTCAGGAAGCTCAAGCCAGTTTTCCATCAACCTGATACTCAGATTAGCCTCTTGGAAGCTTGCCTGTATGTACAGAAATAATCAGCATTGCAATCGACAATCCCTATTCCCCAAACCCTAAACCCTGCGCTGAAGGCGCAAGAAGGAGGCATTATGGCACTCGCAACCTGGTGGCGCGGCGACGCCCTGCCACCCCTTCCGTTGCTCGCGGGCTTTCGCGTCGAAGCGTCACGCGATGAAGCACTGATCGCCCATATTAATCGGCTCGTTCTGGAAGAAGTGCGTCAGCGAATGGATGCCGCGCATCAGCCATATATCGCGTTTGTTGAGCAGACGCCGGTTGGCTATGGCTGGGTGGCAACCGAGGAAGCATCGATCGGCGAGCTGAACTTGCGCTTTGCCCTGCCGGCGACGGAACGCTACCTGTGGGATTTCGCCACGCTGCCCGAATGGCAGGGCTATGGCATCTACCCGCGCCTGTTGCAACACATCGTGCGGCAGCTCGCGCCCGCAGTCGAGCGTGTGTGGATTATTTATGCGCCGGAAAACAGCCCGTCGGGCGCGGGAATGAGCAAAGCCGGCCTGCTACCGGTTGGCCAGCTTTCGTTTGGCAGCGATGGCGCGGTTGGCCTGTCGCCGTTCGAGGCACCTGAACGCGCGCATGCGGGTGCCGCGCTGCTTGGCATCCCGCTGATTGAAAACGTTTTGGCACCCTGCTGGCACTGCGGCGGCACAACCCACTCGCGCGGCACGGCGGCCGACGCCGCGAGTTGCTGGCCCCCGCTCGCTCCCGCAGCGCCGCGCTGCACCTGCGCCATCGAGCTCAAGCCGGCCAAACCATACGCCGCATCGGGTCATGGAGCGTGATTGTAGGATTATGCGAGGAAACACCATGGCGACACTCACGAATACTCAGAACACACAAGCCCGCGCTCCGCACATCGCCCGGCGCGTGCTTCGCGGCATTGGCCGCGCCCTTGCAGTGCTGGTCGCACTCATTCTTGCCCTGGGGGTGCTTGGGGCCGTGTACGAAACGGCAGCGGAGGCGGCGGACGCGCGGGCCTACCCGCCCCCCGGCCAGATGATTGATCTGGGCGGCTACCGTTTGCACCTCAACTGCGCTGGCGCTGGCAGCCCAACTGTGCTTATCGATGCCGGGTGGGGCGATTGGTCGGCGTTGTGGGCGAGCTGGGTGCAGCCAGAAGTTGCAAAGACCACGCGCATCTGCACCTATGATCGCGCCGGAATGGGCTGGAGCGAAGCGGGACCGCTGCCCCGCACGGCCCGGCAATTCGCGAACGAGCTGCACAGCGCGCTGCACAGCGCGGGCGAGCTGGGGCCATATGTGCTGGTTGGGCACTCGATGGGCGGCTTAACGGCGCGGGTATTTGCGCACGATTATGCGGCGGATGTTGCCGGGGTGGTGCTGATCGAATCGATGAACCCGCGCCAGGCCAGGCCATCCGTGGCGCCAGCGGCGGGCACACATGCCAGCGGTTCTGCCATCCTCACGCTTCCGGCGCGGGTTGGGCTGCTGCGCGTGCTGGCCGGGCCGCTTGGGCTGACAACAGGATTATCCCCGGAGTTTCAGCCAGCCTACACCGCCTTTTCCGTGACCCCGCGCTCCTTCCAGGCAACGCTGGACGAAGGCGCGGGCATGACGGAAAGTTTACGGCAGGCCGAAGCCATAAAGACCCTTGGCACTATGCCGCTGATCGTGCTTTCGCGTGGAATCGGTGCCGACCCGGAGTGGCAGGCCATGCAGGCCGAGCTGCTGCAATTGTCGGCGCACAGCCAGCAGATATTTGCAGAAAAGAGCAGGCACAGCATTCAGCTTGAGCAGCCCGAGGCCGCCGTTGACGCGATCGAGGCGATGCTTGCGCAGCTTCGCCAGCCGTGAGAGCAGGCTTCCCAATGCTGGTGGGTGGCTTTTCGCACAGGGAGCATGGCGATGAATGAGCCGCACGAGGCATGGAACTGCCAAACAGAAACAGCGGCCGCTTCAGCCGAGCGCGGCGCGCGCATTGCGGGGTACCTGTTTCTGCTCGCTGGGATCGTGGGCGGCTGCGCCAGCGCATATATCACTGGCAGGCTGTATGTGCCTGGCGACGCGATGGCTACAGCTGGGCGTGTTCGGGCGGGCGCGGGGCTGGTTGGCATTGGCGCAGTTGCCAATCTGCTCCAGATGGCTGCATTTGCCGTGCTTGCGTTCAGCCGTGATGTTGTGTTCAGGCAGGCAAACAGGAACGCATCCCGCGCTGTGCTGGTGCTTGCCGCGCTTGCAACCGCCACCATGGGCCTGAACCAGCTTGTGCAGGCAGCTGCCGTGCTGGTTGCAACATGTGGCTTCTGCGTGGTCGCGTTCAACGCTGCATTGGCGAACGAGCTTGTGCTGCTCTTGTTCGGCATACATCGCTATGGCTTCCTGGCCGCGCAAATCGTCTTTGGCGCGTGGCTGCTGCGCTGGATGTTCGGAACAAGGATCAGGCCCAGGTCGATCTGTGCTATGATCGCATCGCCTTCTGTTCGCGCGCTTGCAAAAGGACGATGACAACTATGGACGACGTGAATCTCGGGCTGCTTGAGCGCGGCCCGCATGCCCAGCTCATCCGTGCGATCGGCACGCGCTGTGCCGCCGATCCAGGCATTCAGGCGGTGTGGGTTGGCGGCAGCCTTGCAAGCGGCACTGGCGACGCGTACAGCGATATCGATCTGCGCATCGCGGTCGAGCCCGGGCAGGTTGGCGAATGGGCCAGCCCCGATTGGCAGCGCTACCTGCCACTGCGGCCGTGCGGCGGCCTGCTGCTGCGTTTTGGCGAGCAGGCGCTGCTGCATCATATGGTGCTGGAAGACGAAACGATCATTGATTTCTATGTTCAGGACACCAGCCAGTCCAACCACGAGCCAAACCTCGTGATTCTCGCCTGCCGCAACGCCGCGTTTCGGGCGCTGCTGGAAGGCTTCGCGCAGCCCGCCGCCGCGCTGGTTCGGGAGATTGATGCTGCTGTGGTGCGGCAGTTCCTGGTCGACTACTGGATCGCAACCCACAAGCAGATGAAGGCGCTGGCGAGAAAATACGACTACACCGCATTTGGTGGCCTCTTCATCGAGCGGATGGCGCTGCTGCGGGCGTGGTATATGCTGCTTACGGGCAAAGATATCGACGCGCGCCCAACGCTTCATATGATTGGTATTCTTCACAAAGGCCTGGGGGGGCGGCTCACTGCCGAACAGCAGCGCATTACGGGCCTGCCCTCGCGAACACCCGAAGAAACTGTTGCTGCCATCGAGGCCATTCGCGCCGAGATGATGCGCGTTGGGCCAGAACTGGCCGAGCGCCATGCATTCGACTACCCACGCGAGCTCGAAGCGGTGGTGCGGCGCGCCTGGGCGGCGAACCGGCAGGCGATCACAGAACGATAATCTGAATCTCTGACGAACAAATCGAAGCGCCGCTGTGTGGGGTGCCGGTTTTCTTGTGCTTACCGGCTGGCGTGTGAGTTATACCTGCCAGAGCAGCGTGCCCAGCGCGTCGAAATCGGCGCGGGCTGGTGCGCAGGAGCATTCGGTCACGCGCTCCATGCGCCCGTCCTCCTCGGGTCGAGGTCGGCGCCCTTGAGCGGCACAATCCGGTCGGGCCAGACGTCTGCCGCGCTGTCGGCAAACACGAATTCCTTGCCGACGCGCTCGCCTTTGCCCCACACGTTTGGCAGAAAATAGTAGTACACCCCAGCATCAAGCCTTCAGCCACCGCATGGCACAGCAACGAGCCTGGCAATCGGCACCAGCACCCTTTGCCGGAAGGGTTTTAGGGAAACTGGCGAGGGTTTCCCTAATCGGGGGCACGTGGCGAAGCGCCCCGAGAAAAAGCAATGAGTAACCTCAATCGGGGGCACGGGGGCGAAGCGCCCCGAGAAAAAGCAATGAGTACTCTGGAAAATACATTTCCCTGTACTCAGCTTCCAGGAAGCTCAAGCCAGTTTTGCTTCAACCTGATAACCAGATGAGCTTCCTGGAAGCTTGCCCGTTGTATGAAATAACGTATTTTCCAGAGCAATTAGTAACCTCAATTGATCGACCGTAAGCTTCTTATGATCGACCATAAGCTTCTTATGATCGACCGTAAGCTTCTTATGATCGACCATAAGCTTCTTATGATCGACCGTAAGCTTCTTATGATCGACCATAAGCTTCTTATGATCGACCGTAAGCTTCTTATGATCGACCGTAAGCTTCTTATGATCGACCATAAGCTTCTTATGATCGACCCTTAACGCGTAATCAAGAAGGCGATGCAGAAATCAGGAAAGAATTTCTGCATCGCAACGAGCAAAGCCCATTTCCCCTCCCCCATCCCGTGTGGTGAAAGCACACTAGCGCACCTCACCCGGCTCGTTCTTGCCCTGCCCGAACACCGCCGCCGTGCCCGCGTGCGCCAGCGTGCCGGCCAGCAGCAGCGCGCCTTGATGCGCAGATGCCGGCCCTTTTCGCCAATCGATCACTTTTCACGATTTCTCGAATACGCAGTCGTTGGGACCAAAATAGACGTCATACAGTCTCGTCTCATCTGCGCTTGGCTGTTCGAACTTTTCTGGAAACTTCAGGAGTACGTCCTCCAGCAGGCTCTTCGCATCCGGCCCACCGCGTTCTTGCACTCGACGTGCCAGCTCTGGCAGTGGCGCGTCGACGAAGTGCAGTTCTGTGGTCGCATCCGTACGCACGGCAATCTGCCGGATGGTTTCGCGTTCGGCACGAGACCACGACCCGAACTCGACGATAACCGATACGCCTGCGCGGAGGAGCGTTTCGGCATGGTGAACCATATGGTCCTGGAGTCGAAAGCGAATGGTGTAGTCCACGAGGCTGATACCCATGGCTACCAGCCATTCGTCTGGGCACAAGCGCACCGCGCCCGTGGCCGTGGCGATTTTGATTGCTCGTGTGGTCTTGCCAGCACCGGGTAAACCACAAATGACAGAGAGCTTGGGCCGAGTCACAATGAAGCCTCCAGCACATGCGTGTTTCTTGCCGAAGATCAAAGACAAGCTACGCACAGTATATCGGAGCAGCCGACCTGAATGGACCACCTCGCCCGATGGCGTATGACGCCGAAGTTGATTCGTTCAAGAAAGAATAACGCGGCTGCAAGAAAAGAATCAAGGCGCTGGAAAATGGGGCTTGCACTTTAGCGGCGCTGCCGATTGATGCCGAGCACAGTGTAGCAGATATGAGCGCATGTGACACCGGGTTACTGTCGATCTGACATTCTCACCGGGTCGTCAACTATGGCCGACTCGAATTGACGCATAATCGTCGCGTGCTGGTGCAAGGGAGCTGCGTGGAGCGCGCTGATAAGCGCACGCAGCCGTGGCGTGAGCACAATCAGATAGCGTGTCGGCCCTGCCGCCTCAACGTAGTCATGTGGCACGCCTGCTGGTACAAAAACGCTTGTTCCTGCTGCTGCTTCAACGTCACGGTCGGCAAAGCGAAACGTGAGCGTTCCTTCAAGAATATGCCACGCTTCATCGTCCGCATAATGGACGTGCAAGTAGCCAGGGCCACCGCCAGTCCATTCATAAAGATCAAAGGAGTGTCCTACGGCTGCGATGGCCTGCTGCTCGCTTGGGCGCGAGGCGCGTTCAGCAACAATGATCGGTTCAGGCATCCGGAACTCTCCTTTTCTGAGCGGCTTGGTGGCAAGCGACTGGTAAATGGTCGTGTGATATGTGCTCGGAACATAGCACGAGGGTAAGATGTAGATGCGATTGAAGTGGCCCGACAGCTTGCCATTCTGTTGCCGCGAGCGCTACGCAAACTTCCTAAAAAGTGCGATTTCGCGCGCGAAGCGGCGTCCGCACCTGTCACGCTCTGGGGATGCTCGTGCTGTGTTCTACAATAGGGTGGCTGTGGCAATCAGCGCTTGCGTCTCATCAGCACATGCAAAAACATACTCTACGAAAGGCAACCACTGGACATACAGCTCTTCTTCTGCCATGCCGAACTGCTGCATTGCAAACGACCGATTGTCTGGCCGACACCAGTATCGCAGAAACCCCGGAAATATACGGCCATAATACAGTGCTACCCAGCCCACATAGCCAAGCCGCACCTGCCGCGCATCGCCAGCCCAGCCTGATGCAGCAAGTCCGTCGAGATAGCTCGGAAAAACACGTTGATCGAGTTCCCGAACTTGGGCAGGCGGCCAGCCGAACACAAGACTGCTGGTGCATATGAACGCGTTCAGTTCCGCGCCAAGCGGCGCGATACCGCAATCGGCCCAGTCGAGGAGGACAACGCTACGCTGCCCCGTGGCTCCCGCTATC
Organism: Kouleothrix sp. 19917; assembly: GCF_057073505.1. NCBI lineage: Bacteria > Bacillati > Chloroflexota > Chloroflexia > Chloroflexales > Roseiflexaceae > Kouleothrix > Kouleothrix sp. 19917. Next base: position 3,215,063 of record NZ_CP097099.1, on the reverse strand, counting down.
ACTGAACGGCTGGGCCTTCCAATCGGTAATGATCAGAGAAGATCGCCGCTGGTCTTGTTGTACGACCGTGGTCAACACATGAGGACGAATGTGTTGGAGCTGATCGAGAGTATTTTCGATCATGGTTGTACTCTGCATTTGTGCGGCAATGCGAAATCGACCGGCTGCTTATATTTAGGCGCCGCTGCGGGTACATGGCACCCACATTGTAGCAGAGCGTAGCGCTAAATGGGCGCGTTCTTGCTCGACGCGAAGTGGCGCCCGCTGCACGCGCGTGGTGGGCTGATCGTACAGGCTTACATTGCTCCCTCTGGGAGGTACGATGCTTTTTTATCCAGTGAGCCGACAAACTGCGGCAGGCGATTGTGACCGAGTAACTGCCGTATCGCCATTATCTCGCCGGTATGATACCAGTAGTGATAAATGACCCGTTGTACGAGGTTGCCGTAAATATATGCTATCGGCTTTCCTTGACTCAGGCCGTGCTGCTGCAACTGCTCGGTTGTCAGCGTATCAAGCCACACATTCGTCGTTTCAGTAATAGTATGCCAGGCGCTGCTGACGAGGTCGAGCGCAGGTGTGCTTTCTGGTGCACCATTGGCAAAATCACGATTGATGTCGGGCAGCAGCACACGCCCTTGGCCGTAGTGCAAAAAGTAGTATTGTTCCTGCCAGGCAAGATGACCAATCATCCAGCTAATACAATTCATTGGCATAAAGCGGCGCTGTGCATCTTCCTCAGAAACACCTTTCCAGGCGCGCGCAAATTCACTCCGAGTAAAGCGTAATTGAATAACAAGCGGGTGTGCCATAGTCTGCTGCCTTTCCAGCGAAACGGGTGATCGACAAACAGCCACCATCTCGACGAGTGGTGCGCGAGAGATGGTGAGAGTATAGCACGGATGTTTCGTTGGCAAACCAGCGAAGAAGCAAGTGAGATGGATTTAAGGTTGGTCCAACGCCAAGGCATTCAGTTGCCGCGAGCGCTGAACAAATTTCCTCAAAACCACTGATCTTGCACGCGCAGCGGCGCGCGCTGCACGCGTGTGTTCGGCGCGTGCGACGACCACGCTGCTACTGCAAGTGATGCTCGAAAAAGAGATCCCAGGAGGCTACTTCTGCCGCTGGTATTTCCGTGTGCCCACCAGGATTGATATGCATCGACTTTTTTGAACTGCCAAATGCGTTGAATAAGGCAATCCCGTAGTCTCGGCTGCGAATTGGGTCGTCCCATTGAAATGCGAAACGCAGTGGTATCCGAATCTGCTCTGCGGCATGCCGAAACGCGTGATGCTCGGGATGCAGGTGGGCCAAGCCCAGGACTGCACACCGAAACCGCTTCTCTTGCGCCAGAAGCGGCACTCCAATCCACGTCCCTTGTGAGACACCCCAATAGCCAATCGAAACAACTGTTGGCATCAGAGCGGCGAGCGTGACATCAAGGGCTGCTTGCCACTCGGGTACCGCTTGTGCTGCCAGGGCATCGAGAAACGCGATCTTTTCCGATGGGCTGAGTGATGGCGCGTTCGCCTCACCAGCGAGACGCCGCTCTGTGCTGCGACGTTCTGCATCAGCCTGTTCGGGTGTGGTCCGTTCACCATGATTGGGGGCATCAATCGCAAGGCTGCACCAGCCGAAACGTGAGGCATAGTGGATCGCGCGGTCACGAATGGTATCAGCCTTCTTGTGTTGCGATCCGCCGTGTCCGAGCGCCACAAGTGTACGCGGCTTCGCCAAATTGATGGGTTTCCAGACGACGCAGGGAACGACAGCTTCCGCGACCGTGATTTGGAAATCAATTTGGAGCACATCAACGCCAGCGGCGGTCGTTTTGATGTTTTGTGGCTCATTCATAGCGAATTTGAAAATGGTACGCTACTCGGATCGAGGTCAGCGCCGAACAGGGCGCGCTATTGTAGCAGATACGAGCGCGGAACATAAGTTCGATCTCGCTCGACGCGAAGCGGCGTCCGCCGCAAGCGCGTGTTGGGTTGCTGGCCTTATACAGACCTGGAAAGTCCTAAACTGTCCTAAGCGATATCCGCAACCCAGCGTGCAATCAGGCTGGCAAGCTGTGCTTCATATCCGGTATACACATGATCCGCGCCATCGATAAGTTTCACATCGATGTGCTGTGATTCGTGTGCTGTCTGGCGGAGAAACGCAAGCTCTGTTTCTCCGCCAACATCGCCACCGGTTCCGTAAAACGCGAGGATAGGGGTAGTGATTGTGCTGAGATAGGATGGACCGCGTGTGTTGCTATACGCTTGCTCAAGCGCCTGTGCGCGACTGACGAGCGTGCGCGCGGAAAGCTGATACCAAGGCTCGTCGGCAAACAGTGTGAGAAGCGTTGTGGGTTGCCCTGCAGCGACCAACTCTTGTGCCGTGGGCAAGCTGTCGGTCCAGTGTCCATGTACTTCAGGCGAAGCCAGAATGATTGCACGCACCCGAGGATCAGCGCGTTGGGCTTGATAGAAGAGCGTTTTGGTTGCTCCGTGGCTATGACCGATCAAAATGATCTTCTGGCTTCCGCGTTCCGCGGCAACGTTCACCCAGGCAGCGAGGTCGGCTGGTGCGTCTTCGATGCGTTCCCAGGCGCTGCCGCCGGCATAAGGGATGTCATCAGGAAGGCGATAGAGCGTGGCAGAAATATCATGACCACGCGTGTTGCAGCTCAGGAATGCAAATCCCTGTCTGACGAGTGCGCGACCAATAGTGATGTATGGCCAATCATAAAATGTGCCGGTGTTGCCGTGGATCCAGAGGAGTGTGATCGGAGGGAATGAGGATGGCTGAGGAGGAGTGATACAGACGCCAGCGAGTAGTAAGCCATCTTCGCTTTGGGTATAGACTAATTCTTCGCAAGTCTGCATGAGAAGCTCCTTTATGCGCAGGAAGTGAATGCGGAGAGTGTAGCAGGCAGATGTGACAGGGGCTGTCACTGGTGAAGCACCGAACGTCTTGCGCATCAGCCGCAAGCGCGCCGCATCAGAAAACGCCAAAAAAAGGCACGATCTCGCGCGAAGCGGCGTTCGCTGCAAGCGCGTGTTCGGTGGCAGTGAGTGGCGAGGCTTTTATTTGATGGATATGACCTAATCCCAAACGCTGTCGGTAATCAGTAGTGCAGTAATGCTACTACCGACGCAAGTGAATAAGCTGGCAATACAAACAACGCTCAATGCCATTATTTTGTTTCGCCGCAACGCTCGTACTGACAATGATACTGACTTGAATAAGTCGAAAGATGGCTGTTTCGGGCAGATTCTCAATCCATAATTGCTGCTGAAGTGAATTAAGCTCTGCAACGGGGAGTGAAAGTGGCCTGTCAAGGCAGACAAACCACGGCGTATGGGCGTGTTTCCACCCGAAGCGACACGGCTAGCTCTGCTGGCGCAAAACGCATGGTGGGATGCGTGTCGCTGAAGCACAGCACCTCAAAGAGTTAGAAAAAGAGATGGGTGGCTGAAGCGGCTGCTTGCCGAGCGGATGCTTGAAGTCGACGCACTCAAGGAGGCACTGGCACTCGGTCGTGAGAATGGGCAATACGAGAGCGCGTGGGAGTCGAACCCACCGGCGAAGCTCGTCACCCCGCCCACTCGTTTTGAAGACGAGGGCAACCACCGGGCCACATCCGCTCTCGCGGCGCATTCTACCCGCCGCACTTCTTTGTGTCAATACGCACAAACCCCTCGCGCCAATATGCTGGCGCGAGGGGTTTGTTGTGAAGAATACGAGCGCCTAGCTGCGGAAGAAGTCGATAACCGAGCCGCGCTCTTCCTCGCTGACCATAATCTCAAGGAAGGTGATGCGGTGCCACGGGTAGATCACGCTCTGCACACCGGCTGTGAGGTACGCTACATCCTTGCCATCGCGCTTGCGCAGGTTCGAAACTTTGACGTACGCGTCGGTTGGCTGTGGCTCCTGGTCGAGGTCGGCGACGATCGGATCTTCGCCGACAATATGCAAAATCACCGTCTTTGCCATCAGGTTGGTCCTTTCAGTGGTGGCTGCGTGTTAGCGTTCTTCGAATTCGATACGGAGCAAAAGCGTTCCGCAGCGGATTTCGTCGCCGCTGGCCAGGCGGGTGGGCTGCGAAGGCGCAAGCTGCCGGCCATTAATGAATGTGCCGTTGGCGCTGCCAAGGTCTTCCAAAACGTAGCGATTGTTTTTCCGCGCCAGAATGGCGTGCCGCCGCGACACGCCCGAGTCGTAGCCCCCGTCGAGGCCTAAGTCGACATCGGGGAAAATGCCGCGCGCGTTGTCTTTGCGCCCAATCAGCAGGTCGTCGCTGATATTCAGGTTGATACGCCGGCCACTGTTCATTACCACCAGGGTCACGCGTGGCTCTTCTTGCGCAATAGTGGGCGACGCTGGCGGCGCGGCTTCGGGCACAGTGCCGCTGGCGCCTTGCTGCCCAAGCGACACGGTTGTTTCGCGGCGGTTGGTGGTGAGCAGGTTTGCGCCGCACTCCGTGCAAAAAATCGTGCCGTCGAATTGCTTGGATGCGCAGTTTGAGCACACTTGCATGCGTTCGCTCTTTCTTGGCGCTGGCCGCGCTAGCTGCCCTTGCTTCGCTCTGCGCCAGGCCCCTGCCCCATGAGGCCGCGCGTGCCAAACTTGATCCGCTTGCGGCCTTCATCGCTGGTATTGCCGCTGCGCAGCAGCCGGGTCGCTTCTTCCTGCACGGTTTGGGCAAGTGCCACTTCGCCAGCCTCGAACAGCCGCGTGCCGGCCATTTGCAGCCGCCGGGTCGCTTCGTCCAGCCGCCCGGCTTCAACATCCTGCCAGGCACTCGATTGCAGCCGGTACGCCACCAGCCGCTCGAGCCAGTATTTCACCGTCGAATCGACCTGGTAGCCTGCCTCGGTGCCGGGCTGCACGCGCACGCGCACAATGTCTTCTGCCACGCGGTCGCGCTGATTTGCGCCAGGCAGGTCGTATTGAACGGTTATTTTCAGCAGCGGATGGTCGCCAGCGGACATGGGTGGCGCAACAACTTCGATCAGAAAGGCATGCACATCGCTGCCGGGCCAGTCGCCCAGGTTGCCGCTCCAGTGCAGGTCGGTTTCCTCGCTCATCGCAATCTGGCCAATAAATGGCCGCACGCGGTCGATCGAGCGCACCTGCCCACCGGGGCGCACCGCCAGCTTGATGCGCACCTGCTGAGCGAAGATTGAGTGCAGGCGCTTGAGCTCTTCGGCAAAAACTGCGGTGATATCCTGCGCGCTGGCGATATAGTGCGCCCGGCTGTTTTCGCGCGCCGTCATGGTTTCCAGCAGGTCTTCATTCCATTCATCGCCCACGCCCAGCGCCGTCAGGCCAATATTGCGCTGCTGGGCGCGCCGCGCAATCTCGACGCAGCGGCTTTCGTCGCCATAGGTGCGCCCATCGGTTAGCAGCAGCATGCGGCTGATGCCGCGCGACAGCAAGGGCCGCTGGATTTCTTGCAGCGCCAGCGCCATGCCGTTGGCCATTTCGGTGCCGCCAGCTGCTTCGATCCGCCCAATCGCCTGCTTCAGGTCGGCTTTGTTTGTGACGCGCTGGGCCGGCACCAGGGTGTCGGCGCGGTCGTTAAATACCACCAGCGAGAAAAAATCATCCTGGCTGAGCTGGTCGATAATCCGGCTGGCCGCGTCTTTGACCTGGTTGAGCCGCTCGCCGCGCATGGACGAGCTGCGATCGACAACCAGGCAGACGTTCAGCGGTAATTTGGGCAGTTCGGCAGCCAGGCCCTCCGGCGTTGCTTCGAGCAGAATGTAGAGAAGCTGTGGCTCGGCGCTTTCGCTGACGACGGGGCGGCTGATTGTGCGCTGAAGCCGAATACCTGGTGCCATACGTTGTTCCTCTGCCATGGGCCGGTGTGCGGTTTGCCTAGGCTGTGTTTGAAGGTAAAGAAACCACAATTGCTGAAATATTGTCGTCGCCGCCGGCGAGGTTGGCGCGTGCAATCAGCTCGTTACAAGCATCCTGCGGCCAGGGGTGGTGTTGCAGCACATCCAGCAGAATGTCGTCGTCGATCATTCCCCACAGCCCGTCGCTGGCCAGCAGCAGGTGCGTGGCGTCGCCAAGTTGCTGGTAGCTGAAGTCTACCAGTACTTCGGGCTGCTGGCCAACGGTACGATACAGCTGCGAGCGCAGTGGATGTTCGCGCGCCTCGGAGGCGTCGAGCTGGCCGACCTGAATGAGCCGCCCAACGGTCGAGTGGTCGTTGGTGAGCAGGCGCAGGCCCGTGGGAGTTGCGAGGTAGGCACGCGAGTCGCCGACGTGGCCGAGGTAAAGCGCGTGGCCGAGCATCAGCGCAACCGTGCAGGTCGTGCCCATGTCCGATCCAAGCGTTTGCGCCTGTTCCCAGATCACGCGATTAGCGGTTTGCACTGCTTCGATCAGCAGTGGCTGAAGGGCTTCGGTGCTGCTGTCAGCAAGCGTCGGCACCACCAGCTCGGCCAGGATGTGCTGCACCACTGTGCTGATTGCCAGGCGGCTGGCAACTTCGCCGCCCTGATGCCCGCCCATGCCGTCGGCTACCACAAACACGCCAAAGGGCAGGTCGTTGCTTTCGCGCGGCAGTGTGCTCAGCATGCCGAAAATGCTATCCTGGTTGATGCTGCGCACGCGCCCAATGTCGCGGAGCGCGGCAAAGGCCAGCCCGCGCTGCGAGTGGAGCGCGGCGAGCGTTGGCACCTTATCTTTGTCGAGCTGGCGGGTGGTGGTTTCATTGGCCGGTGGGGGTGTTTGGCTGGGGACGGCGTTTGTGCCTGCTTCGAGCGGCTGTGTGCCCATGCCAGCCGGCTTTTCCTCGGCTGGTTCGCCCTGCTGCGCTGGCGCAGAATCGTCTGCAATGGCTGGGGCCAGCGCCGGGCTGGTTTCATCAATCGGCGCAGAGCTTTCCCACCATTCCGCTTCGGGCGTGCCGCTTGTTTCATTCGCAGGTGGCAGCGTTTCGGCGGCGCCCGCATCGTTCTCGGCAGCCTGAGCTTGCGCCTCGGGCGCGTCTTCGATCTGCGCCTGCCCGGTTGCCGTTTCGGGGTCGCTTTCGGTTTTGCGGAACAGCTTGCTGATGAACGACATCAATCACTCCGTGAGTTCTCCGCGATGAGCGGCGAGCTTAACCAGGCACATTCAAACTGAGAACTCAAACAGCCTGTGCAATTCCAAATGAGGTTTTCGGGCAGTGAAAAGCTCCGTTGCCCATTGCAATCCCCAACCCCTAACCCCCGAACCCTGCGCGTTCTCGCGTACTAGGCACGCAGAGCATAGACCTGGTGATCCATCGAGCCGACATACACCACGCCTTCCTGCACGGCGGGCGACGACACAACCGGGCCGTTAGTCTGGAACTTCCAAAGCTGGCTGCCTGTGCCGGCGTCGAGCGCGTAGACAGTGCCATCGGCTGCGCCAAAGAAGATCTTGCCGCCGTCGGAGCGCGGCGACGATGTGATCTGGCTGCTGGTGTCGAATTTCCACGAAAGCCGGCCCGTCTTGGCTTCAAGCGCGTACATGATGCCATCCACGCCGCCAATAAAGACACGCGTTCCTACAACACAGGGTGAAGAATTGACATAATGGTTAGTGCGGTAGCGCCAGGCTGGCCAGCCGCCTTCGCTGTCGAGCGCGTAGATGTTGCCGTCCATCGAGCCGGCAAACACCAGCCCTTCGCCAAAGGCCGGCGAGGAAATAACCGGCTGCTGGGTTTTCTGCTTCCAGCGCAGGCCGCCGTTGCGAATGTCGAAGCTGTAGACGTGCCCATCGCTGCCGCCCACAAATACCGCGCCATTCGCCACGCAGGCCGACGAGCGGATGGGCATCCAGCTGCGGTGCTTCCAGATCATCGTTCCGCGCAGGCCGTCGAGCGCGTAGAAGTGCTGATCGTCGGAGCCGATAAAGACCACGCGATCGTCGACGCGCGGCGACGAGCGCACCGGCTTGGTGGTGCGGAATGTCCAGCGCAGCGCGCCGCGCCGGGTGTCGAGCGCATACACCGCGCCGTCTTCCGAGCCGACGATCACCAGATCCTGCCATACGGTTGGCGACGATGAGATGCCGCCTTCGGTGGGGTATTTCCAGCGAAATTCGCCTCGCTCGCTGTCGATGGCGTAGAGGTTGGTGTCGTAGCAGCCCACATACAGCATGCCATTGCTCACGCACGGCGACGAGCGCACTTCATCTTCGCACTTGAAGCTCCACAGCAGTTCGGTGTTAGCGGTGCGTGGCCGCGCCGGGGAAGTGGCGCTCGGGCGCACCGGAATGCCGCCAATGCTGGCAACCGCGCCACCCAGGCTGGGCAGTTGCAGCAGCGCGGCCTTCATTTCATCGGCCGAGTTCCAGCGCGCCGAAACATCGTACTCAAGCGCGCGCGCCACCACTGCGTCGAGCTCGGGCGAAATCGCCGGGTTGAGCTGGCGCAGCGGGCGCTCGTGGAAGGTGAAGGGCGTTTCCAGGCGCGGGTCGCTGGCGGTGAGCAGGTGGTGCATGGTCGCGCCAAGCGCGTACAGGTCGCCACGCGGCTCGGCCAGGCCGCGATACTGCTCGGGCGGCGAGTAGCCTTCGGTGCCGATCATGGTGCCTTTGCGGTCTCCGCGGTTGAGGTTGCGCGCAATACCGAAGTCGATCAGCACAACCCGTTCTTCGGGCGTTACCATCACGTTCGAGGGCTTGAGATCGCGGAACACCACCGGCTCGGGGCTGCGGTTGTGCAGGTAGGCCAGCACGTCGCAGATCTGCACGGCCCAGCGCGCCACGCGCTCTTCGCTCAGCGGGCCGTGTGCTTCGTCGAGCACCGTTTCGAGATCATGCCCGGGCACCAGCTCCAAAATCAGGTAGAAGCGGCCATTTTCCTCGAAGAAGTCGTACACTTTTGGGATGGCGGGATGCTGCAGGGTGGCGAGCAAGCCCGACTCGCGCTCGAAGTTTTTCAGGTTCAGCAGGCGCGTGTTTGAGTCGGGCGCGCTCTGGAACATTTCTTTGATCGCGCAGGGGCGCACCACGTCTTTGAAGCGCAGGTCGCGCCCGCGATACACCACGCTCATGCCGCCAACGCCGAGCGTGCCTTCGATCGCGTAACGACCCTGGAGCACAACCCCCGGCTGCATGGTTGGCGCAGGCGCTGAACGGCTTTCGGCAGCAGCATTCCCCAGCAGGTTGGTGTCGCCCTCGTCGTATGGCGTGGGCTGCGCCGCTGCGCCGATGCCTTTCGTCGTTCCCGCTTTTTTGATCAAGGGCATGCTGATCCTCCGCGCCGCATAAAGTAGGTAGGTAATGCCATTTTAATCGGTCGAGAGCATTGGCCTATTATAGATGTTTCATCGGCACGAAGCAACTGCCCCGTGGAAAGGAATGCGCAACAATTCGGCAAGGTAGATTGCGATTTCCGATAGTTGCGGTATACTCGCCAGACAAAAAGCTTTGTTGTCAAAACGCTCGACAAGGGGAAAAGGATACTCGCGCCATGCCAACTCGCGTGCTGATCACTGGAATTACTGGCCCGGTCGGCAGCTTTCTTGCCGATTATTTGCTGACCCTGCCCGATGTTGAGGTACACGCGTTTAAGCGCTGGCGCAGCGATCCGCGCCCCATCCAGCAGCTCCAGGGTCGCGTGACTTTCCACGAAGGCGATATCGAAGACCCATTTGCGGTTGCGGCGGCGGTGCGTGCGGCCGCGCCCGACCGAGTGTATCATCTGGCGGCGCAGAGCTACCCTTCGGCCTCGTGGGATGCGCCCATCACGACCATGCGCACAAATGGCGAGGGGACGATTAATGTGCTGGAAGCAGTGCGCGCCCATGCGCCGCAGGCACGCGTGCATATTGCCGGCTCAAGCGCCGAGTATGGCTGGGTGCGCGCCGACGAAGTACCCATTCCTGAAACGCGCGGTCTGCGGCCAGCCTCGCCCTATGGCGTCAGCAAGGTGGCGCAGGAACTGCTGGGCCTGCAATACCACGATAGCTACGGCCTGCATGTGATTGTGACGCGCTCGTTCAACCATGTTGGCCCGCGCCAGGGCGACCGCTGCTCGATTCAGACATTCTGCCAGCAGATGGCGCTGATCGAAGCCGAGCGCCAGCCGCCGGTGCTGCGCGTGGGCAACCTCGAGCCGCGCCGCGACTTCACGCACGTGACGGATGTGGCGCGCGCGCTGTGGCTGCTGCTCGACCGCGGCACGCCCGGCACAGCCTACAACCTTTGCTCGGGCACGGCCACGCGCATTGGCGATATTGTCGAGCTGGTGCGCGCGCGTGGCCGCGTGCCTGTGGATGTGCATGTCGACCCGGCACGGCTGCGCCCGTCCGACGAGCCAATTTTGCAGGGCGACAACTCGCGTCTGCGCGCCGACACGGGCTGGGCGCCGCAGATCGGCATGCCGCAGATTGTCGATGAACTGCTGGCCTACTGGCGTGAAATGTTTGGCGTTGCCGAATAATATTCGCTCGTGCGCTGGCAAACTTGTGCTATCATGCACGCGACGCAGAGCTTCCAGGTGAAAGGAGTGGCCGATGGCACGGGAAGATCGCGATCCCTACGAAACGCGAGCGACTCGCGCGCCACATCGCGGAGATACCGAGCCGACCGATCGTCTTGGCGGGAGTGAGCGCGACCCAGCCGCCGACCCGCTGAACGCCGACTGGCGCGGCTCGCGGGTGACGCGCCGCAACCGCCGCAGCCAGGGAATTCCTTCTTCGCGGCAAGAATTTGCTTTGTGGCTTCAGTATGGCGGCTGGCGCATTGTCGCGGCGGCGGCGGCGCTGGTGGTGCTGCTCGTGCTGATGATCTATGTCTCGCGCTCGCCGCGCCAGGTGCCCAGCGCAACCCCAACGGAAGTGGCGGCCAGCGCGGGCAGCGGCGTGGGTGGGTCGGGCTTGTCGGCCCTGCCAAGCGCAACGGCCAGCATCAGCCCGACGCTCGCGCCCGCAGTGAACGCGAACACTGGCGGCGCGCAGTTCCGCGTGATCAATACCGGCGCGGAGGGCTTATTCCTGCGCCCCGACCACAGCACCGACGGCCCGCCGGTGAAGACGTTACCCGAAGGCGCGGTGGTGACGATCATTGGCCAGGATTATATCGCTCCCGACCGGGTATGGAAGAATATACGTGATGCGGAAGGCTCAGAAGGCTGGGTGGCATCCGATTATCTCCAGGCGGTGCAGTAGCCCATTTGGACAGAGATCGCAGAACGGCCTCGGGTGCTAACCCGAGGCCGTTCTGTTTGTTGGTGCAGTATCAGGAAGGCGATGCGGAAGTGAAAACGAACGCTGGCATTGCAGTCGCCAACTCCTACTCCCCATCCGCCAGGCCCTGCGCTAAAAGCCCATTCGAGCGTTTTTCTTTGGCTTTTTTGCCGTTGCGGCGGGCGTGCGGCTCGTGCAGCGGCGCTTCGCAGATCGCCTGCGCCAGCACTTCGTCCATGTGCTCGACATGGATGAAGCTCAGGCGCCGTTTGACATGCCCCGGCACTTCGGCCAGGTCGCGCTCGTTTTTGCGCGGCAGGATGATCGTGCCAATGCCGGCGCGGTGCGCGCCCAGGATCTTTTCTTTCACGCCGCCCACCGGCAGCACGCGCCCGCGCAGCGTAATTTCGCCCGTCATCGCCACGTCGCGCTTGACGGCGCGGCCAGTCAGCGCCGAGATCAGCGCGGTGGCGAGCGTAATGCCGGCGGAAGGGCCATCTTTCGGCACCGCGCCTTCGGGCACGTGGATGTGAATGTCGGTTTTGTCGAAGCGCCGGTCGTCGATGCCCAGCCGGCGCGCATTGGCTCGCGCAAACGAAAGCGCGGCCTGCGCCGATTCGCGCATGACATCGCCAAGCTGGCCGGTCAGGGTCAGCGCGCCGCGCCCTTCCATCACCGACACTTCAATCGCCATGGTATCGCCGCCATTGGCCGTCCAGCTCAGGCCAGTCGCCACGCCAATTTCGTCGCGTGCTTCGGCGGCGCCGTGGGTGCGAATGGGCGGGCCGAGGTATTTTTCAATCACGGCCGGTGTGACGACGTGTGGGAAGGCGCGGCCTTCGGCAACGCGCCGCGCGATCTTACGGCAGATCGAGCCGATTTCGCGCTCCAGGTTGCGCACGCCGGCCTCGTACGTATAGTGGCGAATCAGGTGGCGCAGCGCTTTTTCGCCAAACTGCACATTGTAATGCTCGGGCTGCGTGTCAACGCCATTGCTGTGCTCGTCGAGCGTGTCGAGCAGCTCGGGCGCGAGGCCGTTGGCTTCGAGCTGCTTGGGAACCAGAAACTGACGGGCGATCTGCAATTTTTCTTCTTCGGTGTAGCCGGGCAGCTGAATGACCTCCATGCGGTCGCGCAGCGGCGGCGGGATGGGGTCGAGCAGGTTGGCGGTGGTGACAAACATCACCCGCGAGAGGTCGTAGGGAACATCGAGATAGTGGTCGGTAAAGGCGTTATTCTGCTCGGGGTCGAGCACTTCGAGTAGCGCAGATGACGGGTCGCCGCGGAAATCGCTGCCGAGCTTGTCGATCTCGTCGAGCATAAACACCGGGTTGATCGTGCCGGCGTCTTTCATTGCCTTGACAATGCGGCCGGGCAGCGCGCCAATATAGGTGCGGCGATGCCCGCGAATTTCGGCTTCGTCGTGGATGCCGCCGAGCGAGATGCGCACGAAATGGCGGCCCAGTGCTTCGGCGATTGAGCGGCCCAGGCTAGTTTTGCCCACGCCGGGTGGCCCGACAAAGCACAGAATTGGCGATTTCAGGCGCGGGCCGGCAAGCTGGCGCACGGCCATGAACTCAAGCATGCGCTCTTTGATCCTGGGCAGGCCATAGTGGTTGGCATCCAGCGTGTGCGCCGCGTCGATCAGGCTGTCGGTGTCGTCGGTTTGCTGTGCCCACGGCAGGTCGAGCAGCCAGTCGAGGTAGGTGCGCAGCACGCTATACTCGGGAGCGGCCGGCGACATGGCTTCCATGCGCTCAAGCTCGTCGAAGGCTTTCAGCTGCACTTTTTCGGGCATGCCGGCGTGCAGGATGCGCTCGCGCAGCTCGATCAGCTCGCGCTGCAAAGGGTCTTCCTGGCCAAGCTCGCGCTGGATGGCCTTCATCTGCTCGCGCAGGAAGAACTCGCGCTGCGATTTGTCGACCTCTTTCTGCACCTGCGTATGAATGCGCGTTTCCAGCTCAAGCACATCGAGCTCTTGCGTGAGCATAATCGAAAGGCGGCGCAGGCGTTCTTCCGGGTCGATCGTTTCGAGGATTTCCTGGCGGCGCGGCACATCCAACGGCAGGGTCGAGGCGATCAGGTCGGCCAGCCAGCCCGGCTCGTCGACATTCATTGCCATAATGTACGAGTCGTCGGGCAGGGTGCGCGAAAGCTTCACGACCTTTTCGAAGAGCGACAGCACCGCGCGCATCATGGCCTCGACGGCAATCGATTTATCTTCCTCGCCATAGATTGGCGTGGCAGTGGCGCGCAGCATGGGCCGCTCGGCGGTGAAGTCGCGCACGCGCATGCGGCGGCGGCCCTGCACCACAATCGATGTCGAGCCGTCGGGCATTTTCAGCACGCGCTGGATGTGCGCTTCGACGCCGATGGTGAACAGGTCGCTGGAGCCAACATCTTCAGTGTCTTGCTCGCGCTGGGCAATTGCCAGGATGGTGCGGTCGTGCTCCATCGCGTCTTCCACCGCTGCCACCGAGCGCTCGCGCCCAACGAACAAAGGCGTGAGCATGTGCGGGAAGAGGACGGTGTTGATCAGCGGGACGATCGGCAGCTCGCGCTCGGCGCTCTGGCCTTCGCCAAGGTGCGCTTCGGGGCTGTTGGGGAAGTCGAACAAAATTGGCAGATCGTCCGGCATGGAAGCTCCTCGGCAGGGCGCGACCTAACGCTTATGCGTGAATGCCGGCCATTATAGCACAGCCGCCTGCCTTGCCCCATGGCGTGCCGGGCAAGCAAACAGACGAGCGCATTGCGCTCGTCTGCTGGGGTTGCACGTTTACGTTTTCGATCAGGCGTTTACCGTCGACGCGATCAGCGGGTTGCTGGTTGGCCCGGGGCTGCCGCCTTCGGGTTCGTTCGTCACGGCTATCACCTCGCCGGCTGCCGGCTCACCATCCGCTATGCTGGCCTGGCCGAAGCCAGCCTGGTTGACGGTGAAAAGCCCGGCGCTGGCTGGCGCGTTCTTGCCCTGAATGCGCCAGAGCTGGTAGACACGGCCGGGCTGGAGCCGCGGCAGCTTGGCAACAAAGACCGTTCGGCCCGTATTGGTTTGCAGCAGGGCAGCCTGGCCAGCTTCCCCTTGCAGCGAGGCCAGCACTTTCGTAGCTTCGCTGATCTGGGCTTGCAGCTCGTTCAGCTGTGTTTGGGCGGTTGCTACCTGCTGCGCCATCTGCGCCGATTGGCTGGTAGCGCCAAAGAACTGGCCCCAGCCGATCACGGCAGCCACAATTGCCACAGCGGCCAGCGTGCCCAGCGACGCAACCCACACGCGCATCCGTGTGGCGATACCGCCACGGCTGGCTGGCGCGCGGCTGGCGCGGCCCGTGGCGAAATCGAGCGTGCGCTGGCGCAGATCGGCGGGCGGCGTTGCTTCGGGCAGGGCGTATGGCAAGGCATTGGCAGCCTGGCGCAGCTCGGCCAGCAGCGCGCGCAGCTCAGGGCTTTGAGCAAGTAATTGGCTTACCTGTGCGAGCTCATCGGGTTCGATGGTGCCGAGGGCATACGCAGTCAGCAAGTCTAGGATGTCATCAGGCGGCGTTGTCATTGTTTTACCAGTGATGGGATAACGGGCGAGTAATGATGTGAGCTCATTCAGCAGTGCGATGAATCATGCCCGTTTGGATGTCTTTCCTTAGGATCATAAACTATTTGTTAGCTGTTTTCGTCCTCAAATGCGCGCAGCAGGTCGCGCAGTTTCGCCAGGCCCAGCCGCAGGCGCGTTTTCACGGTGCCAAGCGGCTCGCCCAGCCGGTCGGCGATCTCGGCGCGCGTCAGGTCGCCATAGTAGGCCAGCTCGACGGCCTGGCGCTGGTTGATGGGAAGTTCAGCCAGGGCTTCGCGCACGGCATCGCGCAGCAGCAGCTGGCCGACATCGCGCTCGGGATCGGAAGGCGCAACGAACGGCGCAGTATCGTCGAGATTTTGCTCGCGTGTGCGGGCGCGCTCGCGTTTGCTGCGGGTTGCGTCGATGGCGCGGTGCCGCGCAATACCGAAGATCCAGGACGATGCCTGCGCAATCCCTGGCTGAAAGGTGCCAGCGGCCTGCCAGATGTTCTGGAAGACATCCTGCACCACTTCTTCGGCGGTTTCGCGGCTGCCCGTAATACGAAGCGCGATGGTATAAATCACGCGACCATAGCGATCGTAAATTGCGCCAAGAGCAGGCTCATGACGCTGCTGCACAAGCGTCAGCAACTCGTCATCACGCAGAGCAACGAGGTCGTTTGTAGTGGTTTGGCTCACGATGAATCATCGTTATAAGGGTGGCAAGCACCTGACTTTTGGCGTACGCCCTTTTCAAGGCGTGAAGAGCGGGCGAACCGGCGACATTATACACGACCCAGCGCCAGGATGGGAGACGACGACGAGGGGCGCGACAGGCGCAAGGGCGGGCTACCGCACGGATGGTTGATCGCGTTCGGCGGGGAAGCGGCTCAGGTAGCCGCCTAACGCTGCCAGACCACAGGCCGCCACGCTTGCCAGCACCAGCACGCGCGGCAGCGAGCCGCCAAGCTGGTTCAGCAGAATGCCCACAATCGCAACCAGGAAGCCATTCATCACGCGATCGCTGCGCGCCATGCGCCCGGCAACATAGCCGCCCACCCCGGTGGAAAGCGTGAGCAGCGCAATAATAATGACGTGCGAGGCTTGGGTGAGATCGGGTTCGGCGGCGAACGATTGGCCGGCAAACGAGACAATCAGCAAGCTGATAAAGAAATCGACCAGGTAGCCTGTAAACACCGCCATCCAGCGAACATTCATAGTGGCTCCATTGGGCGGGGGTGTAACCGCCTGCGCTGGCCCGTAGCTCACCTCAACGGCTCGTGGGCAATGCGCTAATAGTACCATAGGATAGCTGGTGCGGTGGCAGCCGGCGGAAGGCATAAAAAATCGGGTGCGGCGATGGTACCGCGCCCGAGCGCACAAGGTGGGCGTGGAGCGGGCGCCATTGCCCGTTGCCCATTTAGCCTGCCGCGCTAGGCGCTCAGGCGTAAATACCCCAAACCAGCAGGAACATCATAAAGGTCATCTGCATGCCGCGCAGCACGTCGACCTGCACCGCGCGCCAGTATTCCTCGCGGCCAAGCCACCACCACACGCGATGCAGCTGCGGGCGGATCGGCTTGGCAATGCGGTTCTTCAGCTCAATATTGGCGAGCCGCAGCAGCCGGCGCGTGTGGATCACAAGCATGGCCGCCCAGATGGCGATAATGGCAACCTGCACAACAAATCCCACCATAACAATCCTCCGCTCAGCAATTCACAGAATGCAGTAGATCTACGTTGGTCGTGCATACGCAACAGCGCTGCGTGTCTTTAGTATTGGGCCAGATGCCGTGGCTTGCAATCAGTCATAGTTCCTGTTGCCGCCGTGTTTGAGTACTATGCCCGACTGGTACGCCCTGCATATATCTATACAATAGAACGCTGAACGTCGATAGATTGGATGCGCGCGCGGGTGACAATTTTGCAAAATTTGTGGCTGCCGGGTGCTGCTGTTGGCGTGCGTTCTGCCGGAACCTTGTGCATATTGCGTGCCATGAATATGTGTTAATGAGGCTGGGTTTTTGGCTTTTTGGTGCCTTGCAGGTTGCCGCTGCGCAAGCGTTGCCGGGCCAGGCACAGCCGTTTTCGTCAAGAAACTACACGCTAAAGGTTTGTGCCGCCGTGCTATTTTGGCTACAATACCTGTGGTTTTAGCCCGACAATGCTGGCAGGTGCATTTCTACCCGCAATGCAGGCGCGCACGCGCCGGAAAAGGATTCATATGCGGCGACCATTGCTTGTGTTTCTCAGCGCGTTTCTGCTTGGCGCATGCGCGCTGCCTTTTGGCCCCCAGCCCGGTGGAGACGCCAATGCCCCAACTGCGGCGGCGCTGCCAACCCGCATGATTGCGACCCCCGCGCCCACCGCGATGCGCTTCGATGCATCGCCCACGCCCGCCGAGGCCGCGAATGATCTGCCCATCGACTCGCCCGAAACAATTGCGGCGGCCAAACCCGCCGAGCGCGACCAGGTTGCGCTGGCTGAAGCATTTAAGGGCATTGGCGATATTCCAACCGTGGCGCGCACCACGCCGCTGGATGTGAAAGTTGGTGATGTCGAGACTTTCTGGGTTTCCGACCTGGCCAACAACACGAACTACCAGGTCAAGGCGCAATTGCGCTACGCCGGGCCGGTGCTGCTGATGTATGTCGATACCACGGTGGACGTGGCGCAGCCCTATATTGAGAAGTCGGCCAAAGAGTTTGAGGACAGCATCTACCAGCGCGACCGCGAGCTGTTTGGGCACGAACTGTCGCCCGGCATCGATGGCGACGTGCGCCTGACGGTGCTGAACACGCCATTGAATGGTGCGGGCGGCTATTTCTCCTCGGCCGACGGCGTGGTCAAGGCGGTGAATCGCTTCAGCAACGAGCGCGAGATGTTCGTGATTGGCATCAACTCCTACCCGATTGGCGACCCTTCGTATGGCTCGACGCTGGCGCACGAATTTCAGCACATGATCGAGTGGAACGTGGCGCGGCGCAGCCCGAGCTGGTTCAACGAAGGCATGTCGACCCTGGCGGAAGACCTGAACGGCTTTATCGACAATGGCACGCCGCGCCGCTACCTGGAAGACCCCGATCTCCAGCTCACAACTTGGTCGACTGATGCGGCGACGACGGGCAACCACTACGGCGCTTCACAGCTGTTTTTGCGCTATTTCTTCCAGCAGTATGGCAGCGATGCCGGCATTGCCGAGCTGATCAAAGAAGATGCTGGCAATAATCTGGATGTATTCGCGCAGGTGGCTGCACGCAAGCGCCCCGAGATCAAGCAGTTCGCCGATGTCTATGCCGACTGGGCGGTGGCGAATGTGCTCAACGACCGCAGGGTAGACGGCGGGCGCTACGCCTACCAGCTGCTGCCCGGGCCGGCCGCAACAACGCAGCTGCAAGGCGACCAGGGCGCGGCGCTTGTGAACCAGTTTGGCGTGGATTACTACGATGGCCTGACTGGGCCAATGACGCTGAGCTTCGATGGTTCGGACACCGTGGGTCTGATTGGCACACAGCCGCGCGAAGGCAAGGCCATGTGGTGGAGCAATCGCGGCGACGATGGCGTGCAAACCCTGACGCGGGAGGTTGACCTGAGCAGCGTGAAGTCGGCAACGCTGCAATTCGCGGCGTGGTATGAGATTGAGCTTGATTGGGATTATGGCTTTGTGACGGTTTCAACCGATGGTGGCAAGAACTGGACAACCCTGGAATCGACGACGACCACCACCAGCAACCCGCAAGACGCCAACTTCGGCAACGGCTTCACGGGGGTAAGCGGCTCGCCCGGCACCGAAACCGACAAGGGCGTGCGCGGCGCATGGATCGACGAAAAGGTCGATCTTTCGCCCTACGCGGGCCAGAAGGTGCTGCTGCGCTTCTGGATGGTCAACGATGCTGCCTATAACGCACAAGGCATGGCCCTCGACAATATTCGTATCCCCGAGCTGAACTACGCCGATGGCGCGGAAGATGGTGATGGTGGCTGGCAGGCCGAGGGCTTTGTGCGCACCAGCGGCGAGCTTGCGCAAACATGGGCGCTGCGCCTGATCCGCACAAATGGCGGCACGCCGTCTGTCGAGCCGGTAGCAGTGGACGAGCAGGGGCGGGCGACGGTGCAGCTGGCAAATGGCGAGCGCGGCACGCTGGCGGTGATGGGCACAACGCCGTTCACCACCGAGCCGGCGCGCTATTCATACAGCGTCACAAAGCAGTAACGCGAACACACCTTGCTTGCTGTGGCGGGGGTTCCGGCGCGCGTTTGACAAAAGCAGGGAGCTGCGGTATTATACGTGGCGTCAGGGAATCACCGCAAGCCGAAGTGGCGGAACTGGCAGACGCGCTACGTTCAGGGCGTAGTGAGGGTGACCTCGTGGGAGTTCAAATCTCCCCTTCGGCACCAGCAAGGGTGGTTCGCTTACACAGCGAACCACCCTGACTTTGGGGAATAGTTTAACGGTAGAACGCCTGACTCTGGATCAGGTAGTTGGGGTTCGAGTCCCTGTTCCCCAGCCAAACACAAAAACGACCGCCCGCTGAGCTTTCTCAACGGGCGGTCGTTTTTGTGTTTGGCGATGTGATGCGGCGCGCGCCAGCGCCGAGCGCTAGCGCAGGCTGAATGGCGGGTAGCGGTCAGTGACCAGCAAGAATGCGTAGGCGTTCACGCGCAGCCCCCAGCGGCCTACGCCAACCACAAAATCGAACAGCTGATGCGGGTAGTGCCCGGTGAACAGAATCATTACCCAGGCAATCAGCACCGCAAAGAATGCGGCGACCGAAAGCAACGCCAGGGCGATGAAATGCGGAATTGCCAGCACCCACTTGACCAGCGGCATCCAGCGGTTGAGGTCGCGTGGCACGTCGGGGTAGTCGATCTCCAGATGCACGGCCTGCTCTTCAACTGTTGAGGGGTAGCGATCGGTGAGCAGCACCAGATACGCGCCAACGCGATACTCAAAGCGGGTGAGCTCGCGCGCAAAATTGAACCACCAGCGCGGGTAGCGCTGGCGCACGATAATCATCAGGGCCGTGGCAACAGCCAGCCCGCCAGCAAGGCCACCAGCTGCCTCGCGCGTTCTTCGCACCACCTCGCCGGCTTCGTTCAGCACCACCGTCGTTGTTTGGCCTGCCCCGGAAAGCAGCCCCAGAATAATCGCGATCGGGATGACCCACAGGATGCGAAAGAATGTCGTCACCCGGTCGAGCTGCTCGGGGTAGTCGATATCCAGGCGCGCAGCATAGTTGGGAGAAGCAAGCATGGGAAACACTCCTTGTCGCCTGCTCTTGCGCGCGGAATGAGGAGCGTACTGTGGCGAAGATAGCCGTGTGGGGAACAGGCGCATTGTGGGGTTGCAGGCCAGTGAATTACCTGGCCGTGGCTTTCAGTCTATATCCGCGCAGCCATTCATGCAGGGAAGAATGCGATCGTTGGGGGAAAGATTTCTTCACACGCTGTTTATGCGCGGGCAGCTTCCAGCACTATGACACTGAATGCGAGAAGCTGAATCACGCTGTCGCGCCTGCCTGCCCAAGCTCTTTCTCATAGCACAGGCTCAGCGGGTCAGCGGTGTAGGGGCCGAAGGGCGGGATGCGCCGGAAGCCAGCCCCTTCATAGAGGCGAAGGGCGGCGTGCTGGTGGATGCCGGTTTCCAGGCGCAGCAGCGCGATGCCATTCTGGCGGGTGTATGCGGCCAGATGTTCGAGCAAGGCCTCGCCCAGGTGGCGGCCCCGGAAGTGCGGGCGGACGTACATGCGCTTTAGCTCGCCATACTCGCTGCCAACCAGCTTCACGCCACCGCAGCCGGCCGCCTGCCCGCCCACCCGCAGCACAAAGAACGCAACTTCGTCGGCCAGCAGCCTGGCAACGCTAAAGCCGTGGCGGCTCTCGCTGGGGTAGAGCGGCTCCAGCACCGCGTCGAGCTCACCGATCAAGGCCAGTGCTTCGGGAGTGTCGGGGCGCTCGCGCGCAATCGCGATGTCGCTTTCGGGCCCATCAGGAAGCTCAGAAGGCATGGCGGCTTTGCTCCAGTGTTGGCTGCGGCTTGGGTGCTTCCCTATGATACTCGAATTTGGTCAGACCTGATGAGAGCTACTCCTGATGTGCCTTGCTACAAATTAAAATGATGGCGTGTAAGAAAGCGCGCTAGCCGTGTTGCAAGGCCGCGCTGCTTGTGGGCCGTCGCGCATTGTGCGGCGTGAAGCTCTTTCTGAAACTGTTGCCAGTCGGGATGCTGCGGCGCGCGCCAGCTGGGTGTTTCGGGTGCAATGCCGGTTGGCGCGGCGGTGATCAGGCTCTCGAGGTCGGGCAGGGGAATGCCGGGCAAGCCTGTGCCGCTCGGCTCGAACATCACACTGGCGTCGTCAATATGGTAGCGCGGCGCATGGACGCGATCAAACCAGTGGTTGGGTTCCCAGTGGTGTGCGGGAACGGGCAGGCCGGCAATGCCGTAAGCGCGCAGCACATCATAGGTTGCGTCCATGCAGTTGTGGCCGAAGACATCGTATGGCCGGCTGCTCAGCCAGGCGACCGTGCGCCACGCCCGCGCAATGTTCGCGCTTTCGAGCGAAATAACTTTGAAGTCGGTGTAGCGCCGCTGGCGCATGGGCTCAACCGGGTTGCGCGTGCGCAGCGCCCAGAAGCCATCGTCGCGTGGCGGGGTGCGCAAATGGTGAAGCGGGTTTTCAACCGATCCGGCACAGAACGAGCCGTCACCGCAATCGAATGCCCAGCCGGCGTGGCCCAGGCCGCGCGCGCCACTGCGGCGAACAAAGACAACCGCACGCATAATACTCCCCCACTTTCCCGAACTCTGCCGCGCTGCGAACGGAGCATGTCTCTTTTGAAGAGAGGAATGCAAACAGCGTGCCACTGGCTTTGCGTGCGGTTGTAAGACGCGCTGTGGCAGGATGAGGGCGCGCCGATGAATGGCGGCAGGAAAGCTCACCACAGAGACACAGAGACACAGAGATTTGGTATTGCTGCCTGCTGCCTGCTGCCTGCTGCCTGCTGCCTGCTGCCTGCTGCCGACTGCCTGCTGCCTGCTGCCTGCTGCCTGCTGCCTGCTGCCTGCTGCCTGCTGCCTGCTGCCTGCTGCCTGCTGCCTGCTGCCTGCTGCCTGCTGCCTGCTGCCTGCTGCCGACTGCCTGCTGCCTGCTGCCTGCTGCCTACTGCCGACTGCCGCCCGCACTCAGCGCCAGCAGATCGTCGGCCATCCTGGTGATCATGTCGCCCTGCGCCAGCCGCGCGCGCCATTCCGCCGGGATGCCTGCTGCGCCGTAATATGCGCCCGCAATCTGGCCATACACTGCGGCAGTGGTGTCGGCGTCGTCGCCCAGGTTTGCCGCCATCAGGCAGCCGTCGCGGAAGGTATCGCTGTGCGCGAATGCCCATAGTGCCGCTTCCAGCGAGGCGACGACATAGCCCGTGCCGCGAATTTCGGGCGGCTGCTTGCGCCAGAACGAGCCAGCCGCCACCGCGTCGATTGCCGGGGCGAGCGGCTGCGCGGCCCAGCCATCGCCAAGCGGGCTGTAGCGCGTCGCAAGCAGCGTGGCCTTGGCTTCGCCGCGCAGCGCGCCAAGCAGCAGGCCAGCCATGTAGCGGCAGCCATCCACCGCCGCCGCCGTGGCGTGCGTGGTGCGCGAGCTGTCGGCGGCGCGCGCGATGGCCGTGGCCGGGTCGTGCGCGAAGGCCAGCACGGCCGGGGCCAGCCGCATGATCGAGCCATTGCCAGCCGCGCGCGGGTCGTCCGAGCCGGCGAAAGGATTGCCATCGGCGGTGAAACGCTGCAACGCTCCGCGCACAGTGATGCCAATATCGAAACAGCTGCCCGTGCTCGACATGTAGCCATCGCGCATCCAGCGCACGTAGCGGCTGATCTGGTCGCGGGCGTCGAAGCCGCCGCATTCGATCAGGCTGGCCGCCAGACACAGCGCCATTGAGGTGTCGTCGGTCCACTGGCCGGGCTGCAAGCCAAACGGCCCGCCGCCGACCATGTCGGCAATTGGCGCGAAGCTGCCGGGCAATTTGAACTCAAGCGTAGTGCCAACCGCGTCGCCAGCCGCCAGGCCCAGCATCGCGCCGCGGAAGCGGTTGTTCAGGTCGGGTGTTGTGGTCATGTGCTCCTCGGTGAACAAGGCTTATCCAATCAGCAGAACTTTGCCGTGGCGCGTGCCACTTTCTGCCAGCGCCACCGCCTCGGCGAACTGCGCCAGATCGAACTCGGCCGCGACAGGCGCGCGCAGGGTGCCGTCGGCAATCAGCGGCAGGATGGCGGCAAACAGCGCCGCGCGCGCAGCCGGGCTGGCGCTGCGCAGCCACTGCACCAGCCACCAGCCGCGCACGGTTTGCCCGCGAAACAAGAGCGTGCCTGGGTCGATCATCAGCGGCTTGCCGCTCATTGCGCCAAACACCACCAGCGTGCCGCCGCGCCCCAGCGAAGCCACCAGCCGCGCCCCGCTTGCGCCCGCCACCGAGTCGATTGCGTAGCGCACGCCCTTGCCGCCCGTGATCGCCCGCACACGCTCGACCACATCTTCGTCGGCTTCGCAGATCACTTCATCCGCGCCAGCCGCGCGCAGATCGTCAACCACATCGCGGCGGCGCACAACATTGATCGAGCGGTAGCCCAGCTTGCGGCACAGCTGAATGACGAAATAGCCCACCGCCGAGTTCGCGGCGTTTTGCAGCACCCACGCGCCCGGCTCGACTTTCAGCTCTTCCTGAAGCAGCAGCCAGGCAGTGGTGGGGTTTGCCACCAGCATGGCGGCGTCGCGCGGCGCGAGCGTGCCCGGCACCGCCATCAGCGCGTCGGCGTCGGCGATGGCGTATTCCTGCCAGGTGCCCACCGGCGCCAGCGACACAACCTGCTGCCCGGGCGCGAATTGGTCAACGCCCGCGCCAAGCGCCGCAACTGTGCCCGCGCCTTCCATACCTGCCACTGCCGGCAGGCGCGGCTGCACGCCATACTGCCCGCGAATCTGAAACAGATCAGACGGGTTGATCGGGCGGGCCTGCAAGCGCACCAGCACCTGCCCCGGCCCCGGCTCGGGAACGGGCTTCTCGACCAGGCGAAGCACTTCGGCAGGCTCGCCATTGGCGGCGTATTCAATTGCGCGCATTGCCTTCTCCTTCTCGAATAATGCGCCATCATAGCATGTTCGGGCGTGGCCTGGTGCAGCCCGCCGGCGATTGTAAAATGTGTAAAGCGTTTTCGCGCATTGTTCAGCACCAGGGATAGAGCTTTGACGCCGATACTCCTTTTTGCTATAATCGCCACACGCAAAATTCCTTTGGTAGCTCGCACCGGCACTGCGAGCGGCACCCGACGTTGCCTGAGCTATCGCCGCGAGCGCGATTTTCTTGTGAACTGCGCCTGCGCATCAACGCTCAGCAGGGCAGCAGGCACACACTCCATTCTTTTGTGTGGGGCGGGCTGGAAATGGGCCGGGTGTTCGCGCTGGCTTGCCCCCACAATACCTGGGGGGAGGTGATCGACGAAGCCCGGCGTATCCCATCCCGATGTTCCGCAGATACAGATTTTCCAATTGCGAAAGGAAGGCCCATGCGACTCGTTTCTGGTAAACGAAGCCTGGTATCAGTGCTCTTGTTTGCGCTGATCCTCCCGATTCTTGCGGCCTGTGGCGGCGGCGCGCCGACCGCGACCGAGCAGCCCACCGCTGCGCCTGCAGCCGCCACTGCGGCCCCCGAGCCAACGGCGGCAATGGCCGAGCCCACCGCCATGGCTGAACCAACGGCGGCAATGGCCGAGCCCACCGCTATGGCTGAGCCGGCTGGCGACCCGATCGGCGGCCTGACGACCACCAACGACCTGATGGTCGCCAGCGTGAAGGCCTGCGACGCCGAGTACGCCGGCCAGAAGTATGCCGGCCTGATCAAGGAGATCGCTGCGGTCGACAAGAACACGGTGAAGTTCACCATGTGCGCGCCCGACCCCGCCTTCCCCTCGAAGGTCGCCTTCTCGTCGTTCGCGATTGAGCCGAGCGAGTACCTGGAGAAGACCGGCGGCACCGGCGATCTGCTGGAGAAGCCGATTGGCACCGGCCCGTATGCGCTCGACACCTGGACCAAGGGCGACAGCATCACCTTCAAGCGCAACGAGGAATACTGGGGCACCAAGGCCAGCGCCGCAACCCTGATCTTCCGCTGGAGCACCGAAGCCGCGCAGCGCCTGCTTGAGCTGCAGTCGGGCACGGTCGACGGCATCGACAATGTCGCCCCCGATGATTTCGACACCGTCAAGAACGACACGAACCTGCAGCTGATCGAGCGCCCGGCGCTGAACGTCATGTACGTTGGCATGAACAACACCGCCGCGCCGTTCGACAACGAGAAGGTGCGCCAGGCGATCGCCATGGGCATCGACCGCGACCGCATCGTCAAGAACTTCTACCCGGCTGGCTCGGAAGTTGCGGGCTTCTTCACGCCCTGCGCCATCCCGAACGGCTGCGCCGGCGAAGAGTGGTATAAGTTCGACGCCGCTGCCGCCAAGAAGATGCTGGCCGACGCTGGCTTCCCCGATGGCTTCGAGACCGAGCTGGCCTACCGCGACGTGGTTCGCGGCTACCTGCCCCAGCCAAACCAGGTTGCTGAAGACATCCAGGCCCAGCTGAAGGAAAACCTGAACATCACCGTCAAGATCAACAAGATGGAGTCGACCGCCTTCCTCGACGCGGCGAGCGCGGGCCAGCTCAAGGGCCTGTTCATGCTGGGCTGGGGCGCCGACTACCCCGACCAGACCAACTTCCTCGACTATCACTTCGGCGCTGGCGCGAGCGACTCGTTCGGCAAGAAGTTCGACGACCTGACCAAAGTGCTGAAAGACGCCGCCTCACAGGCGACCGACGACAAGCGCAAGCCGCTCTACGAGCAGGCCAACGCCCTGATCAAGACGGACGTCCCGATGGTGCCGGTTGCGCACGGCGGATCGGCTGTGGCCTTCAAGGCCGATGTCAAGGGCGCGCACACCAGCCCGCTGGGCAACGAGATCTTCGCGCAGATGGATCCGGGCGGCCGCGACACCTTTGTGTGGATGCAGAACGCCGAGCCGGGTAGCGTCTACTGTGGCGACGAAACCGACGGCGAGTCGCTGCGCGCCTGCAACATGGTCACCGAGGGTCTGCTGGCCTACGAGAAGGGCGGCACCAAGGCTGTTCCCGCGCTGGCCACCGGCTGCGAAGCCAATGCCGACCTGACCGAGTGGACCTGCAAGCTCCGCGAGGGCGTGAAGTTCCACGACGGCTCGGATTTCGACGCCAACGACGTCGTGATGACCTACTACATCCAGTGGGACGCCGCGAGCCCCATGCACAAGGGCCGCACCGGCAGCTTCGATTACTTCTCGGCGCTGTGGGGTGGCTTCATGAACGCGAAGCCGGCCACCTAGGCCTCTGCGCGTCGCGACCTGCCGAATGCGGCCGGGGCACAGGGCTGCCCTGGCCGCATTCCCCAATCAATGGGATGCTGCCATGTTTCAATACCTCAGCCGGCGCGTGCTTACCGCTATCCCCGTGCTTATTGGCGTCATGCTCGTCACCTTTGCCATGGCGCGCATGATCCCCGGCGGGCCGTGCGTGGCAATGCTTGGCGAAAAGGCGCGCCCCGAAACCTGCGCGCGTTTCAATGCCGAAAAAGGCTTTGATCGCCCCATACCCGTGCAGCTTGCCGTGTACGTGCGCGACGTCGTCACCGGCGATCTCGGCACCTCGATCCGCTTCAACCGCGCCGTCACGCAAATCATCGTCGAGCGCCTGCCGCTCACGATGGAACTGGGCATGGTTGCGTTGCTGATCGCCACGCTGATTGGCGTCCCAGCCGGCATTATCTCGGCCATCCGCCGCAACTCGGCCATCGATGTTGGCACGATGGTTGGCGCGAATATTGGCGTTTCCATGCCGGTGTTCTGGCTGGGGCTGATGCTGGCCTATGTCTTCGCCATCGTGCTGAAAGGCACGCCCTTCCAGCTGCCACCTTCGGGCCGGCTTTCGGCCGGCGTCACATCCACGCCCTTTTTCGAGGTGCTTGGCTGGTCGGCACCAAAAGGCTCGTTCCGGCTCAGCCTGCTGCAGTTTATTGCAAACTTCTACGTCTTTAATTCGATCATTACCGGCCAGTGGGCGGTGCTGGGCGATGCGCTGAAGCACTTGCTGCTGCCTTCGGTGGCGCTGGCCACCATCCCCATGTCGATCATCGCCCGCATGACACGCGCCAGCATGCTCGACGTGCTTGGCCGCGACTATGTGCGCACTGCGCGCGCCAAGGGCCTGGCAAACATCAAGGTAATCATGGCGCACGCCTTTAAGAATGCGCTGCTGCCAATCGTGACGATCATCGGCCTGCAGCTTGGCGGCGTGTTCAGCGGCGCTGTGCTGACGGAAACAATCTTCGGGCTGGCGGGCGTTGGCCGCATGCTCTACGAAGGCATCACCGCGCGCGATTACCCGGTGATCCAGGGCTTCACGCTCGTCATTGCGTTTGGCTATGTCGCGGTGAACTTATTGGTCGATCTTTCGTATGCGTTCTTCGACCCGCGCATCCGACTGGAGTGAGTAGACGCGCTATGGCGACAACCACCCCCACCACAGCCGCGGTCGCGCCAGCGGCGCTTCTGCCCACCCGCCAGCCCGAAAGCTTGTGGCGTCAGGCTGCGCGCGCGTTTTTTCGCCAGCGCTCGGCAGTGATCGGCCTGACAATTATCGTTCTGCTGGTGCTGATTTCGATCCTCGCGCCGCTGCTCGCGCCCTATAATCCCGAGCAGGTGCTGATTGGTGTGGAAGATGTGCAGAAGCGCTCGGCACCCTGTATCCACGCCTTTGGCTGCCCGGCCGCGCAGCCGCAGCACATCATGGGCACCGATGGCAACAATCGCGACGAGCTGAGCCGCATCATCTACGGCGCGCGGATCTCGCTGTATGTGGGCCTGATCACCGTGGGCTTTGCGATCATCGTGGGCGTGCTGCTGGGCGCGCTGGCCGGCTATATTGGCGGCTGGTTCGACAACCTGGTGATGCGCATTCTCGACGTTTTGCTGGCCTTCCCCGCGCTGCTGCTCGCCATTGCAATCGTGAGCGTGCTTGGCCCGGGCCTGATCAACGCCATGCTGGCGATTGCGATTGTGTCGATCCCGGCCTACGCCCGCGTGATGCGCGCCAGCGTGCTTTCGGTAAAACAGGAAGAGTTTGTGCAGGCTGCCCGCGTCGTCGGTGCCGGCCCGATTGCGATTCTGTTCCAGCACGTGCTGCCCAACGCGATTTCGCCGCTGATTGTGCAGGGCACGCTCGGCATTGGCACCGCGATTCTGGAAACCGCCGCGCTGTCGTTCCTGGGCCTGGGCGCGCAGCCGCCAACGCCCGAATGGGGCTCGATGCTCAGCGCCGAGCGCAACCAGCTCTTCAGTGCGCCACACCTGGTTTTCTTCCCCGGCCTGGCGATTATGGTGAATGTGCTGGGCTTCAACCTGCTTGGCGATGGCCTGCGCGACGCGCTCGATCCACGCCTGCGGCGATAGCAGAGGCTGGCTGGAAAATCAAATGCGGCGCTTCCTCAAGCTCAGGAAGCGCCGCTGTTGTGTTGGTGGACCGGTACGCTACATATAATCGAACTGACTGACGCGCCGCCGCCACTCGGCCTTGATCTCTACCGGCGTGCCTTCGCTGGCCAGAAAATCGAGCAGCAGGCGGTTAAACACATTCGGCTGGTCGAGGAAAGGAAAGTGATTCGAGCGCCGCATTTTCAGCACTTGCAGCGAACGATACTCGTCGCGCAGTAAATCGGCCTGATCGCGGCTGACAATGCTGTCGTTCTCGCTGTACACTGCCAGCACTGGCGACTCGATCCGCGCCAGGTCGGGCCGCAGGTCGGTCTTCAAAATTGCCGCCACCACGCGCTCGACCACCTGCTCGGAAAGGCTGTCGGTGTCCTCGATAATCTCTTCCTTGATCTGCGGGTCGTCGACGTCGATCTGGCGCATCATCTTCGACCAGATGTTGGTGGGGTTGCTGCGCCCAAACAGGCGCGACAGCAACGCGCCCGGCCGCACCGAGATCGCCTGCGCCCCGTGAATGGGCGTGTTCACCGTCATGATCTTGCCAAAGCGTTCGGGGTTTTCGTTCGCCGCGCGGATGGCGATCATCCCGCCCAGGCCGTGCCCGGCCAGGTTCACGCGCATCAGGCCCATATTATCCATGAAGCCCAGCAGCATCGCGGTATATTCGCTCAGTGAATAGTCGCTCTCGTGTCGATCGGATTCGCCGAAGCCCCAGAAATCAATTGCGTAGGCGCGATTACGCTCGGAGATATGATCCATCGTGGGCAGCCAGTAGCGCCACGAACCCAGCCAACTGTGCAGAAACACAATCGGCGGGCCGCGCCGGCCAACCATTTCATAATGGACGAGTCGATTGTTGAGATGGATCGCGCTCACGGTTTACTCATTCGTCGGCGAGCCGCGCTTGCGTGTCGCCGTCGGTGGTTTCGGGCTGCGTCAGCGGCAGCATGAAACTAAACGTACTTCCCTGGCCAAGTTCGCTTTGCACCCAGATCTCGCCGCCATGCAGCTCAATAAACGACTTCGCGATCGAAAGACCCAGGCCTGTGCCGCCTACTTCGTCGCGGAGGGGATTATCTGCGCGGTAGAAGCGCCGGAACAGGTGTTGCTGCTGCTCTGGCGAAAGGCCCACGCCGGTATCTTCCACATCAATCTGCAACAGCCCGGCCGGATTCTGGAATGCGCGCAGGTGCACCGTGGCACCGGGATAGGTATATTTTACCGCATTCGACACCAGGTTGAGTACGACCTGTGTCACACGCCGCAAATCGGCCACAATCAGCGGCAGGTCGGGCTCGATATCGACAGAAACGTCGGTCTGCTTGCGCTCGATCTCGGCGCGCAGCGTTTGCTGGGCATCCTGAAGCACTGCGCCCATGTCCACATTCTCGAAGTTGAGCTGGATCTTGTTGGCGTCGATGCGGCCAATTTCCAGAATGTCGTTGATCAAGTCCATGAGCCGATTGGCGTTGTTCTTCACCACGCTCAGGAACGATTGCTGGCCTTCGGCGAGTGGCCCCGCCGCGCCAAGCAGCAGCAAATCCACATAGCCCTTGATCGACGTGAGCGGCGTGCGCAGCTCGTGCGACACGCTCGAAATAAAGTCGCGCTTGGCGCGGTCGGCCTCGACCTCGCGCGTGACATCGCGCAGCACCGCCACGCTGCCGTAGCGAATGCCATCGGGCCGCGTTACCGGCGCGAAGTTCATCATAATTGTTTGCGGCGGCGCAGCCAGATCGATCATACGGCTTGAATAGCTGCCAGTTTCATCGAGAACCTGCAAGCCGTCGTTCAGGCTGGCAAAAATGCGCTCGGCGCGCGCGGGCGAGACATTTGGGTCGCTGAATACTTTGATCGCGTCGAGCGGCTGCTGCAGCGCATAGGCGGCTGGAATGTGCAGCACTTCTTCGGCGGCTGGGTTGAACAACACCACGCGCTCTTGCTCGTCGAGCACAATCACGCCTTCGGTCACGCTTTGCAGGATCGCCTGGCTCTTGCTGGTTTCTTCGCGCTGCTGCGCAAACAGCTCCGACATGCGCAAGCCCTGCTCGGTGATAAACGAATACAGCTCGGCGTTGTGGATCACGATTGCGATCTCGTTCGCAATCGTGGTGATCAGCTGAATTTGCGCGGGGTCGAAGTAGTTGACTTTCGGGCTGGTCAGCATCAGCACGCCAAGCGTTTCGTCCTTGGTGCGCAGGGGGATGGCAACCGCCGAGCGCACTTCATCGGCGCGGCCCTGTTCGCGCACCCAGCGCGGGTCTTTTCGCACATCGGGCACGCTGATGGTATTTTCCTGCTCCATGGCCCAGTCGGCCAGGCCGCCGCCCTGCGCAAAGCTAATGGGAATATAGGTCGAGCGCACGCTGCCGTCGCTGGTGAGCACGGCCCGGCAGATCAGCGATTTCGATTGCGGGTCGCGCAGCATGATCGAGCCGCGCTTGACGCCAATTGCCCTGGAGGTCAGACCAAGCGATTCGGTCAGCGTCGCTTCCAGGTCGAGCGTTTGCGAGAGTTCCAGGGTAATCGAGTGCACCGCTTGCAGGCGCTCTTTTTCGTCCGACAGCAGAGCATTCGCTTCGGCGAGCGCGGCGGTGCGTTCTTCCACGCGCTGCTCGAGCGCGGCGGCGAGCTGGCGTACTTCTGAGAAGAGGCGACCATTGCGGATGGCCTGGGCGGCCAGGCTGGCGAGCGCAAACGCAAGCTGCGCGTCTTCTTCGTTGTAGGCGCCAACATCACTGCTATCGACAGTCAGCAGGCCAATCACTTCATCATCGATCAGCAGCGGCGCGCCAATCCAGCCGTGAATATGCTCGGAACCTTCGACCGGCACAAAATACGGGTTGATTTGCGCGTCTTCTACCACCAGCGGCTGGCGCGTTTCGATAATATGCGCCATGGTTCTGTCGGTGGCTAGCTCGATCGTGAGCTGCTCGACTTCCCGGCGGTGTGTTTCGTCGAAGCCACGCGTGGCCTGAATTACCAGTGTTTCGCCTTCGCGCAGCATCAGCGAAGCGGTGTCGTAGGGAACCACGCGGCGCAACTGCTCGAGGATGAGGTGGGTAATGTCGTCGAGCGCGAGCACGCTGGTGAGCGTTTGCGCCACTTCGCGCAGCGTGTCGGCGGCGCGGCGGCGCGATTGTTCGCTCTGGAACAGGCGCGCGCTTTCGAGCGCCAGCGCCGACTGTGTCGCCAGCAGCGACATCAGCGAACTTTCACGGTCGTTCCAGTTACGCGCGCTGCGTGTGCCAAGTATCACCACGCCAAGCGGCTGCTCGCGCGGGCCAATCAGGGCACAGAGCGAACTGCGCAGCCCAAGCTCAAGCAGCATCGACGTGGGCGGCACAACGCTGCGCACGCTATTCAGCATCAGCGGGCGGTCGCTTTGTAGCAAGCGCGCAACCAAAGGCTCGGCGTCGGCGGCAAACTCGCGGTCAACCGTCTCGGGGTGATCGCTGTCGACCAGAATCTGGTGCGTAGGCTTCAGCCGCTCATCGAACACCAGCACGCCGCACACGCTTCCCTGCAGCAGGTCGAGCGTGCTGCATGCAATCGCATAAACGACCTCCTGCTGATCGAAATTGCCGGCCAGCGCCTGGCTGATATCGTAGAGCGCGGTCAGTTCCTGCACACTCTGGCGCGATTCGCCAAGCAGGCGCGCGTTTTCCAGCGCAGTTGCGCCCCACGATGCAATCGTCGAGAGCAGGCGCACATCTTCGGCGCTAAACGCCTGCGCGTTCGAGTAGTGCTCGATGCCAATCACGCCAATAATATGATCCGCCGCGATCATTGGCACGCCCAGCCACGATTTCGCCAGCGGTTCCGGCTGAACGATGCCGTGCTGGGCGAGTTGGGCGTGGAGGGCTGGCTCGTCGAGCAGCAATGGCTCGCGAGTGCGGATGACATCGTCGGTCAGAATAATCTGCTGCCGGCTTGGCTCGCCGTTGAGACGCTCGCCAAATGCATACACCAGCGGAAATTCAATCGAGCGACGCCGCTCATCGTAAAGCGCAATATAGAAGTGCAGGGTGTCAAGCAGGCGGCTGGTCTGGCGGTAGATCATTTCGATCAGATCGTCGTGCTTCGACACTGCGCTGAGCGACTGGCCGATCTCGTTGAATGTCGCCAGCTCGTTGATACGGCGGCCACGCTCCTGGAACAGGCGCGCATTATTGATGGCAATCGCTGCCTGGTTGGCAACTGTCGAGACAAAGCGCAGGTCGTCCTGGCCAAAGGCATGCTGCTCGTAGCTCTGGATGTTGATGACGCCAAGCACCTCGTCGCCCAGCAGAATTGGCGCGATCAGGTACGATTCTTCTTCTCTGTCGGCACGCCCGATGCGCATTTCTTCTTCACTGGTTTTGAACTGGCCGAATTCTTCGACTGTGCCAACCAGAATCGGTTGCTTGTGCGTAATCACCCAGGCATTCGTGCCAATGCCGCCGCTCCCGACATAATCGGGCTCGAACGATACTGGTACGCCACTGTCGTAGACAATTGGGTAGGATAAAATGCCCTGCGCTGCGTCGTAGAGCGCAACATACGAGGTGTTGACATCGATAACCTGCCCAAGCTCGGTGTGCAGGCGTTCGAGCACATCTTGCAGATCAAGGGTGGAAGTAACGGCATTGCCGATATCGCGCATGGCGTTGGCTTCGCGCAGGCGGCGCCCGCGCTCGGCAAACAAATGCGTTTTTGCTAAGGCGGTGGCGGCTTGGCTTGCCACTGTGCTAAGAAAGCGCGCATCGTCTTGGTCGAACGCATTTGGCTCGGCGCTGCGCACACTAATAATGCCCAGCACCTGTTCGCCTTGAATTATCGGCACCCCCAGCCAGGAAGCAAGGTTGGCCTGCTCGGGCTGCAGCGCGCTAACTTCGGCAGCCGTGCGCAGCAGAACAGGCTTTTGCTGCATAAGCACATGCCGCTCGAGTGCTGCCGAAGGGCTTTCAAGATCGGCATCGGGCACGTCACTAATCTGGCGATTATTCGTCCACCAGATCGGGAAGCTGATGTGCCGGGCGAAGTCGTCGAACAGTGCAATCGCGGAATTGCTGGTATCAAGTACATCACTCATGCCGCGGTGCAGGGCTTCCAGCAGTTCGCCCTGCTCCAGGGTCGCGTTGATCGACTCGCTGATGCTGTTGAGCGTCATCAGCTCGGTGATACGGCGCTCGCGTTCGGCGAACAAGCGCGCATTCTGCAAGGCAATCGCCGCCTGGTCGGCCATACCGGCGAGCAGTTGCTCCTCGTCGCGCGTGAAAATGCGGCGTTTGATCGTCATCACGCTCAGCACGCCGATTGTTGCGCCGCGATAGTTCACTGGCACACCCATGAACGAAGTGTAGCTGTTGGCGCGATTGAAATCGGGGTAGAGCGACCCGCCTTCGCGCTCGACATCGGCTACCACCAGGGCTTCACCGCTGGCAGCCACGCGGCCAGTAAGGCCCTGCCCAACTGGCGGGCGCAGCTTCTGCGAGACCTCGGGCGAAATGCCCAGCATGGCGGCCGGCTCAAGCAGATCGGCGTCAGAGATCGTCCACAGCGCCACGGTATTGACGGCCAGGTGGCGGCCCACCAGCTCCATCAGGTTGTCGAGCACCTGCTGCGGGTTGAGGGTCGAGCTTAGCAGGCGCGCGGCTTCCAGCAGCGTTTCGAGCTCGCTGACCTTGTGCTGCAGCGCGGTAGCGCTTTCCTGCGCCGCGCCAAACAAGCGCGCATTTTCAATCGCCGTCACCATCTGGTTGGCGATGGTCTGGCACAGCTCGATTTCCTGCTCGCTGAACTGGTGCTGCTGGCCGACGAAGTCGATGCCAGCCGCGCCAATCAGGCGGTCGTTCACAATCAGGGGCAGCAGCGCCACCGAGCGAATATCGAGGATGCGGAACATCTCGTGGGTGAGATGCAGAATCGGATCGTTCAGCGCATCGTAAATAATCAGCGGCTGGCGGTGCTGTTCGAGCCAGCGCACCGACGGGTTATTTTGCAGCGGAATATAGATGCTCTTGGCCTGATCGGGGGGTGTAGGCACATATTCGGCGGCGATGGTCGCGGCCCCTTGCTCATAATCGTAAAGCACAATTCGCACCTGGCTGGCGCCAGTGGCGCGAACCAGTGCTTCGGTGGCAGCCTGGTAAATCGCTTCGGCTTTGAATGTTGAGGACGCAACCGTCGAAACGTGATTAAGCAGGCCAAGATGCTGCACCTGGTCTTGCGCTTGCGCAAAGAGCTGCGCATTCTGCACGCCAAGCGATACCTGCGCCCCCACGCTCACCAGGAAATCGTGCTCGCGCCGGCCAAAGGCCTGGAGCATGCGGCTGCTGATCCCGAATGCGCCGATTGGCGTACCGTCGTAGGCAACAATCGGAATGCCCAGATACGACTGCACCCGGTCGTCGATCGGGCCGAGAAAGCGTGGGTTCAGCTCGCTTTGCCGGGCGGCCGCTTCTTCAATATTGTCGAGGTGGAGTGGCTGATTATGGCGAATGATCCAGCCGGCCAAGGTGCCAGTGCTGATCACTGCAATATCTTCTTCCTTGTCGAGCAGCTCAGCATCGCGATCGAACACCAGCGCGCGCGCGACACCGCGGTCGTGGTCGAGCAATGTAATACTGGTACTATCGGCACCGATGGTGTTGCGCAGAACCGTGTGCAAGCCGCTGACCATGGGCCGCAGATCAAGCGATGAACTGGTAACGCGCCCAATCTGGCTGATTGCGTCAAGCTCGGCAATGCGCCGTTCGCGGTCGGTGAACAGGCGGATATTCTGTACGCCCAGCGCCAGCTGGCTGGCGACCGTGCTGAGAAAGGCCATTTCGCGTTCGCCATAGCGGTTGGGTTCGTAGCTTTGCACCGACAGTACGCCAACAATATCGCCATCACCCACGAGCAGTGGCACGCCGAGCCACGAGGCAGAATGCTGCTGCGTATTGCCAAAAAATGTTGGGACACCATTTTTTGGGCGCTCGGTGCGCAAGTCGGTGAAAAGGAGCGGCGCGCGGTGCTTGATAATCCCCTCGACCAGGCCGTTTTCAGTTGGCGGCAGATTATGCACTTGAAATTCGCGGCTGCCAACGTCGATCATCAGGCCTTCCTGCAGCAGGTTAGCGCTGCTGCGGTAGGTCATTGCAAAAAAGGCGTCCAGCGACAGAAAATCGGTCAGGCAATCGTACACGCCATTCAGCATATCCTCGATATTGAGGGTTGCGCTGACGATATTTCCAATCCGGTTGATGATCGCCAGTTCGGCCAGGCGTTGTTCGCGCTCTTCGAACAGGCGCACCTTTTCAAGCGACACCGCCAGTTGGTTCGCCAGGGTGGTGAGGAATTGAACATCACGCTCGCTGAACGCATTGGGCTTGAGGCTCTGCGCGCACATCACGCCAATAATCTGATCCTGGTTGCGCAGCGGCATGCCGAGCCACGAACGCACTTCAGAAGAACCCAGGCGAATTGGCTGCGTTGGCAAAGTCGCGCGTTCGGCGGGCAGATCGCGTACATACAGCATCTGGCCCGATTCGATGATCCAGCCGGTGAGGCCACTGCGTGCTACCGTGGTGTGGTGGTAGGCGGGAACGATCCTGCCTTCTTCATTAAACAGCTCGTAGCGCATGGTTTTGTGCTGGCTGTCGTACGAAAGCACAATGAAGAAGGGCAGCACGCCCAGGTAGGCGGTCACTTCCTCATACACGCGCTGCAGCAGCGCGTCAAGGTCGAGCGTCGATACAGCAGCGGCGCTGGCACGCGCGAGCGCCGTCATCTGGGCGGCCTGGCTGCGGGCCTCGTTCAGCAGTTCGAGGTTTTCGAGCGCGTTGGCGGCTTGCTGGGCATAAATTTCGAGCGCCTCGACGGTGCGACGATTTGGGCGCTGCCGGTCGTAGGGGTTGTCGACCGAAATCAAGCCGAGCAGATTGCCGCGCGTGCTGTACAGCGGAATAAACAATTCATCGCCGGGCTGCCATTCACCTTCCGAGCGCATTTCGGTAATCGTCGTCAGCGAAACATCGCTGATATCGACATCCGCAATCAGCTCGTTCAGCTCGTCGTGTGGCAGAAAGAAGCTCCGCCCGACGCGAAAGCGCGGATCGAGGAAGCGCAGCACAACCTCAAGCGGCAGGCGGCCTTGTTTCAAACGTTCGATTTCTTCCAGGGGAATGCCTGCTGCGCTGGCCACGCGCATCACATCGGGCCGGTCGCGGTCGACGATGTTGATCACAACCTCGCGGAAGGCGGTTGTGTCGGCGATGCTAAAAGCAATCTGCTCGAGCATTTCGTCGATCGAGCGATCGGCGCGCATAGCCTGGCCGATGTCGAGCACTTCTTTGAGCAGGCTGGCGCGCTGCTGGAGTTGCTCGCGCTGGCGCACCTGCTCGTTGTAGCGCTGCGTGTTGCCAATCGCCAGCGCCGCCTGGTCGGCCAGGGCGCGCATAAACTCCAGCGCGTCGTGCGAGAAGGCGTGGGCATGGGCGCTGTGCAGGTTCACAATGCCAACGACCTGTGCTTCGTAGTAGATCGGCATGGCCAGAACTGAGCGCGCGTCGGGGCCAAGGCCGGCCAGTCGATCATCGGTTTCGATCTCATCGACCAGCATCGGCTCGCCGCTTGCCAGTGCGGCGTCGGCAATTGTGCCGCTGCCATCGATTGGCTGATCGATCAGCTGATTGACAAGATTGGCGTCGAAGCCGTTCGCAGCAATAACCCGCACAGTGCCGGCGTCCTGCCCATTACCGATGATAATGCGACCGCCTTCTTCGAGCGAAAACGCGCGCATTGCTTCTTCAAATGCGAATCCTTTGCGCAGCGCAATATAGCCGTTGTGCGCCCCGGTGGCACGCAGCGCTTCTTCGAGCGTAAAGCCGAGAATGTGCCCGAGCGACATATTCGAGGTAAGCTGGCGGCTGATGCGCTGAAGGGCAGTCACCTGCTGCACCCGGCTGCGCAAATAGTCGTCGGCCGCCTCGTAGCGGCGCACATTGTTGATGCCCTGCGTTACCTGCGCGGCGACAATCGTCAGCAGGCGCTCGTCGTCGGCCGAGAAGCTGTTGGGTTTGTTGCTGAACAGTTCCAGCGTGCCAAGCAGCTGGTCGCCACTGTTCAGCGGCACGCCGAGGTAGCTGCGGATCGTCGAGCCATCGGCCAGCGTGGTGAAAAGCGGGCGCACAGGCGCCTGCTGGAAATCATCCAGCCGCAGCGAACGGCGGTGGTGGGCAAGCCAGCCCGACAGCGCGCCGCGCAACAGTTGCGTATTCGGCTGCGATTCTGGGCGGGTGCCGCGTGTCATCACGACCTGCAGTGACTGTGTGCCAGCATCGAATATGCTGATTTCACTGCCGGTAAAAGGCATGAGCGACTGAACACCCACTAATGCGGCTTCAAGCAGCTCGTCAAGCGAAAGATCGGCTTCGAGGTGCTTGCCAATATTCTGAAGCTGCTCAAGCTCGCTGGCACGCCGCTGTTCTGCCAAGTAGAGCTGCGTATTGACAATCGCTGTTGCAATTTGCCCGGCCAGCGTTTGCGCAAGATTGATTTCGGCACGGGTGATCGGCTGGGGGCGCTGCGCAAAGCCAATACTCATCAGGCCAACTGCGCGCTCCTTGATTGAGAGGCCAAAGACGAGTACTTGCTCTGCTGGTGCAAGGTGCAAAAGGTTGACGAAAATCGGCGAAGTAGCATTGTTGCCGGCTTCGATCAGGAATGGCTCGTTGCTGTGCAGCAGTTCTTCGAGCGGGCCAGCAAGCTGAACCGGGGTTTGTCGATCAATCTGATCGCCAGGTTCTTCCAGAGTATAAGCGGCTGCCTCATAAAGCAGCGTTGCGTCGTCAGGGTCGATCAAAAAG
Organism: Kouleothrix sp. 19917; assembly: GCF_057073505.1. Taxonomy (NCBI): domain Bacteria; kingdom Bacillati; phylum Chloroflexota; class Chloroflexia; order Chloroflexales; family Roseiflexaceae; genus Kouleothrix; species Kouleothrix sp. 19917. Next base: position 3,176,967 of record NZ_CP097099.1, on the reverse strand, counting down.
ATTTGGCAGCGCCTGGCGCCCATCACCAGAACAATATTTTCCGCCACGCGCACCAGCATTGGCTCGATACGCAAGGTTGAGCCGAGCATCTGGCCGTTTTCGTAGAGCACGAAAAGCTCACGCGCGCGCTGCTGCTGCTGTGTGACAAGCTGGGCGTTACGCAATACCAGCGCGGCCTGCTTCGCGAACGTTTCGATCACCTGCTGGTCGTGCTCGGTAAAGTGCGCGGTGGGGATTGTATGCGCCAGCAGCAACACGCCGATTCGCGCATCCTGAACAATGAGCGGGATGGCAATGGCGGCGCGCAGGCCCTCGTGTTGAAAGATCGGCAGACGGTGCGGGTAACGCTGGTAATCCTCGGTGATAACGGGCGTGCCTTGCAGCAATGCCTGACCAACCATGCCCTCGCCGCGTTGCAGGCGCAGATCTGGGTAGGAGCCGCGCATGCCATAGCCGCCCATCAATTGCAGGCTGCCATCTTCGGCAAGCGTGTACATTGTGCCCACTGCCGTGCCACTCAGGCCCACGGCGCGCTCAATCAGTGCGCGCAGCACGCTTTCGAAATCGAGATGCCCCGTCAGATCGAAGCGCAGGGCTGCCGTAGCCTCGATCATGGCCTGCTCGCGCCGCCGCTCGCTATTGCGCTGAAAGAGCGTAATCAGCAGCTCAAGCTGGACGCGCAGGGCATGCACCAGGCTCGCGGGCAGCACCGCCTCGGCTTCGTCGTTCAGGCCAAGCAGCAACAAGCCCGCCGAATCATTGTTGTAAGCCAGCGGCAGCACGATCTGGCGGCCCGGGATTGACTGCGGGTTTGCCAGCAAAAGTGCCTGCTCTTTTGCCTTGATACCCCAGCGCGCCATGGTTGGCGCGTTTCCTGTGCCTTGTAGTAGGAATAAACCCCAGGGGCAGGGCAGGCGGTTGTGAACAAGCTCAACGATGCGCTGTGCAAGATCCGCAGCACTTGGGAGCGCCGCAATATCATGCCCACAGCTGGCCAGATCGGCGAGCAGTTCCCAAGCGCGTACTTGGGGCGAGGCGAGAGTTGTGGTGTCCATATCCAGGGGTTTGTGCTCCTTCCAGCATAACAGTAAGAAACCGCTGCTGGATGGGTATAGTGACGTGATTGTGTAGGAGCTCTTCTTAACAGCCGGATGAGTTGCCGCCCGCAACACGGCCTGTTTCTTGGCGCATCGCTTTTGCCGCAAACAAGGCCGTATCGTGCTCAGGCGCGTTAGTCGTCGGCTGCGCGGCCAAAACTGACATGGCTTTTGCGGCCAAGCTCACGCGCTTCGGCCAGGGCGTGCTGGCGCACATCTTCAACTGTCTCGCTCAGCTCGCGAATATCGTAGAACGGGCCATCGGCGCTGGTGAGCACCCCGATTGAAAGCGACATGAGCGGCACCTGCCGTGGCGTGCCCTGATCGTCATTCACGACAATAAAGCCATTTCGTCGGTCTTTATAGTTGTACTGCAAACCAATCTCGGCGTCGAAACGCTCGCACATACGCGTTGAAATTGCCTTGAGGTGCTCGGGCGATGACGTAATCACGAAATCGGGGCCGACTACCATTTGGCCAATGAAGTCGTTTGGCCCGCCAAGCTCGTTGATAACTTCATTCAGCATCAGCGCCGTGAACTTCAGCACATCTTCGCCAACAACCGCGCCATAGGCCTGGGTGAAGGTTTCAAAGCCATTGATATGGGCCTGTGCCAGCGCCCAACCACCAGTGCTTGCCACCAACTGGCGATACTGTTCGTTGATGAGCTCGGCCGTCGGCAGGTTGGTGACGGGATGCGCCAGGTTTTTCTGGCGGGCACGGTCGAGCGCGCCTTTGACGATGGTGTGCACTTCTTCGATATCGAACGGCTTGACGATGTAATATTCTGCCTGCACCTCGCCCAGGCCGCGAATACGATCCTGCTTTTCGCCGCGCGCCGTCAGGAAGATGATCGGGATGTGGCGGGTGCGCGCGCTTTGCCGCAGGGAACGGCCAATATCATAGCCTTCCATGTCGGGCAGGTTGACGTCGAGCAAGGCAAGATTTGGCGGTGTTTTGCGGCAAATATCCAGCGCGACCTGGCCGCGCATTGCCGTCATCACCTCGTATCCCTGCGAGGTAAAGTAGATCTTGAGCAGGCTGGAAATGTCGGGTGCATCTTCGACAACAAGAATCTTATCTTTGCTCACAGAAATATCCTCCTAGCGGCGCAGTCGCGCTGCTTCTGGCCACGACATCTGAAACGGTTCGGTTGATTCTGGCTTGGCCGGCGGCGTGGGGTGTTCGAGCACACGCGGCCAGGTATACACCGTGCGCAATGGCTCGCCCGCCTCGTCGACTTCAAGATCATCAATATTCCGCATTGCCTGAACATTGCGGCTCACTACGGCCTCGGGGTCGGCGTAGATCAGCGTCGTGTTCGAGCCGATCATGCGGGCAGGGTAGACCACAAAGCCGCTGCCGATTTTGCAATTGTGCCCCACCGCCGAGCCAATGACGGGCAGGCCAATTTCTTCCTTCTCGGGCTGGGTGGCGCCCTTGCGCAGGTGGTAGGTGTGCAGCGGCTGGTTGCGCAGATCGAAATCGGTGAAAATATTGCCTGCGCCAATAAAGGTATTGCGGCCAACCACGCACATCTGCAAACAGCTCAGCTGCGCAACCATCGAGTTTTCCATCAGGGTGGTCATAAACAGCGCGGCATTCCACGGCAGGTAGCAGCGGTCGCTCACGACGCTGAGCATCACCTGCGAGCCTTGCATAATCGTGACGTTCTTGCCAATCAGGCTGTTTGTAATCACCACGCCCGCGCCGATCGTGCAATTATCGCCGATGGTCGTTGGGCCGTGGATGGTTGCGGTCGGATCGATCGAGCAGTTTTTGCCGATTTTCACCAGGCGCGAACTTGCCAGAAAGTGGTTGCGCCAGCGCGGCGCAAGCGGGTTAATGCGGTCGAGCAGCGTCGAGAACGACACCGCGAGCTTTTCCTTCCAGCTTTCTTCAGCGCGCTGCTCGTGGATACGGCCCAGCGAAAAGACGCCAAATGGCGAGTTCGCCAGGAACACATGCACCCAGCTTTCGATCGACAGAAACACCCGGCGCGGCACCTGGAAAATCAGGTCGCCCTGATTTGGGGCCATGTAGGTCGGAATATGATAATAGCCCATCTCGCGGGGCTCGGTGTCGATGATCAGCGGCTGGGCTTCTTCCGCCACGCCATACGGGTAGTAAAAGAGGTCGGCGACGTAGACATTGTGCTGGATATCAAGCGTAATGCCGTCTTGCAGGCGCAGGGCGTGGGTTGTGATCGATTTGTCATCGCGTGCAAAGGCAATCTGGCAGGCGTGGCCGCTGGCCTTGGCCTGTTCAATGAAGGTATCGATCAGTTCGCCGTTAAAGAAGAGGTTGTCCCGGTAGACGAGTAGCTCTTCGCGATCGCTAGAAATTTCAGACGGGGAGTCCACTTCTTCTGCGCCGCGGCAATGGTGCGCCAGCAGATCGCGCTGGAGCAGCCAGAGTGGTTTATTCAGGATGCGGAGATCGCGGGCCGGCTCGCCGAAGGGGGGGATCGGTGTGCGCTCGCGGATAACGATGCGTTTCATATGCTAGGTTCCCCTTGATGTCGGCCGGAGGGCGTAGTAGTTGAAGACCTCCTCCGGGGTGATTCACCCCTTTTACTATACAAGATAGCGTCACTGTATCTCAAGGCGATGAGATTACATTCGCATTACGCACGCCCGACGATACCTTTGCAGTTTGTCAGCTTCGCGAAGTGCAGCGCACGCTCATTTTCAGTCGATGGCGTCTTTGTCGATGGCGAAGGTGCAGGTGGTGCCACCCATCGCGCGGCACTCGATCTCTTCCATGTGGAAGGAATGCCCGCCAGTCACCCACGTCAGCGCTTCTTCCAGAATACCCTGCGCCAGGTGGCAGCATGGCTTGTCGCTGTGCCGGCCCCAGCACACCGGGCACTTCTCGATGATGTAGAGAAACTGCCCCTTGCGCTCTTCCACCCGCGTCGGCTGATCCGAAAAACGGTCGAAGGTCTGCGCGGTCGCGTTCAGCGCGATCTTCATTTTCATGGTCATCGGCATGAGCTTGAGCGCCAGGTCGGCCATGCCGAGCAGCGGGCCAAACTCCTTCAGGCCGAGGTTGAAAGCGTAGCGACCGGCGCGCAGCTCCATGCCGCGTGCGCCGCGCGGGCCATACATCGTCTCGGTCGATTTGGAGATGGTGGTCAGGTCGGCAAAAGGAAACTCGCGCTTGAGGTTGGAGGGCGGGTAGGTGTTGACCAGGTGGCGCGCGCCAGCCAGGTTAAGCAAGGCGTTGACGCCGTTGCGGCCCATCACGTCCTCAAGGCTGATCAAATACAAGCGCCCGATCAGGTTCGGGTAAAAGCGCGGCTCAAGGTCAGTTGCGGTGCCACGGTCCTCTGGCATTGCCCGGCTCCTTATGGGTCTATTGCAGCAAGGAAAAGCTGAATGTGCGGCCCAGAAAGCTCCGTTCATTGTACACGATGCGATGTTGGTAGTCAACCGCATCAGAAGGACTTCGGTGGGGTGAATCGGTAGTACTCGCAGCGATTTCGTGTGGTGAAAATATGCCGTCGCGGCCGTTCGGCCTGTCTGATTTTGCAGTTGCTGATTTGTTCAGCCGTGGAAGAAGCTGGTACAATCGTAGGCGCTTGCGAAGATGCCAGGCGAAAGGGCTGTTGTGAGTATTGCGCGCAGAATCTGGAGTGCGACCGCTGAAAAAATCGCTTCATTCGACGCTGCATTGCTCGTGGTCGCGCTGCTGGTGGTGGCGCTTGGCGCGGCGCTGATGGGCGTGCAGAGCGACACGTGGTGGCAGCTGCGCACCGGCCAGGTGATCCTTGTGACGGGAAGCGTCCCAACCCGCGATATTTTCAGCTCGACCGTGCCGGGGGCATACTGGCCCAACCACGAGTGGCTGGCGCTGGTGATCTTTTATGGCCTCTACGCGATTGGCGGCCTGCCCGCGCTTTTGTTCGGCTGCACCGCGCTAGTAGTGCTGGCATGGGCGGGGATTGTGCAGCTGAGCGAGGGGTCGGGGCGCGTGCGCGCAGCCGCCGTGCTGCTGGCCACGCCTGCGCAGTCGGTGATCTGGAGCGCGCGACCGCACCTGTTCTCGCTGCTGCTTGTGGTCGTGGCGCTGCTGCTTCTGGTACGGCCACGCCTGCACTGGCTCTACCCGCCGCTGTTTTTGCTGTGGGCAAACCTGCATGCCGGCGTAGCCTTTGGCGGCGTGGTGCTGCTGGTGGCGGCGCTGTTGGCCTTCGCAGGCGATGCGCGTGGCGGCTGGCGGGCCGTTGTGCGGCGCTCGAGTGCGAGTGTGCGTTGGGCGATGATCGCGCTGCTTAGCGGCCTGGCTACGGCGTTGAATCCTTTAGGCTTTGGGCTGTGGTGGTATGTGCTCGATTCGTTTGCCGACACGACGCGCACCTACCTTTCGGAATGGCAGCCGCCCAACCTGCGCTGGCCGGCGAGCTACCCTTTTTTTGGGCTAGTGGCGCTGACGCTGGTGGCAGTGCTGGTGTGCTGGCGAAGCTGGCGTGGCCAGCGCGACTGGACGCTGCTGGCCCTGGCGCTGCTGTTCGGCTGGCTCGGCTTTCGCTCGATGCGCCACACAGCTTTTTTTGCGGTGGTGGCTGCCCCGCTGCTCAGTCGCCCATTTCGCGAATGGCAGCCGCTGGCGAAGCAGGCTGGCGCGCGCCGCTGGGCGAACGGTGGCTTGCTGGCCGCGCTGTTGTGTGGCGGCGCGCTGATTGTGGGCCGGGCCTGGGCGGCGATGCCAGCGCAGCCGCTGAGTGATGCGCTCGTAGCAGTGGTGCGCCGCTGCCCTGGCACGCTGTTCAACACCTACGACACGGGCGGCCCGCTGATTTGGCAGGTGCCCGAGCGTCCAGTCTTTGTCGACAATCGGCAAGATCCTTACCCGGCTGATCTGCTGTTTCGCGCGGCACTGGCCGAGCAACAGGGTGCGTACGAAGAGCTTTTTGCGCGCTACAATGTGCGCTGCGCGCTCGTTCCGGCGGCTGGCCCGCTGGCACAGGCGCTGCGCCGCGACGGCTGGCAAGCCTTGTTTGCGGATGGCAGGCTGGCGGTGATGCAAACTGCTGGCGCGCGCTAGTGCGCTTTCAGCGCAGGGGTTGTGGGATGGGGAATAGAATTTAGTGATTCCAATGCGAAAATTCTTTTCTGGTTTCCGCACCGCTTTCTTGATAATTATAGCGATTTGCAGAACAATTGACCACTCATTACTCTGGAAATACGCTATTTCATACAATGGGCAAGCGTCCAGGAAGCTCATCTGGTTATCAGGTTGAAGCAAAACTGGCTTGAGCTTCCTGGAAGCTGAGTACAGGGAAATTTATTTTCCAAAGTACTCATGGAGCGTCAAGAAACGCGTGCTTTCTGCATCCTGCCGACTGCAAACAGCTATAGAGCTGCAAGTGTTTATTCCATAGGGATGAGGGAGAACGAACGCATGGCTGGCTCGGCATTACGGATTGCAATGCTTGCGCCGTTCGGCATACGGCCGAAAGGAACGCTCTCGGCGCGCATGCTGCCGCTGGCGCAGGCGCTGGTGCGGCGCGGCCACAACGTGGCGATCGCCGCGCCGCCGGTGCAAAACCCCGCAGACGCTGGCACATGCGTTGTTTATTCTGGCGTTCCCGTCACGCATATCGCACTACCATCGTTGCCCGGGCCGGCGCACGTTGCGCAGCAGGTGCTTGCGCTGGCCCAGGCCGCGCGCGCCGAACGCCCGGATGCCGTGCATCTCTTCAAGCCAAAAGGCTATAGCGGGCTGGCAGCGCTGCTGCTGCGCGCCTGGATGCCGCGAACACCGCTGGTGGTCGATACCGACGACTGGGAAGGCTGGGGCGGCTGGAACGACCTGCTGCCCTACCCGCGCGCGGCCAAACAGCTCTTTAGCTGGCAAGAGCGCGACCTGCCGCACCGCGCCGCCGCCGTGACCGTGGTGAGCCGCACGCTCGAAGCGCAGGTGCAGGGCTTTGGGGTGCTGCCTGAGCGCATCTTCTACCTGCCCAATGGCATGGCAAACGCGCCGTCTGCGCGCGCCGCGCGCCCCGCCACAGCGCCGCCCACCATTCTTCTCTACACGCGCTTCTGGGAATTTGCTGTGCGCGATGCCGTGGCTGCGCTGGCGGGCATTGTTGCTGGCCGGCCGGATGCGCGCCTGCTGGTGGTTGGTAAAGGCGAGCGCGGCGAAGAACGCGAGCTTCTGCGCCTGGCCGAGCGCGCCGGCCTGCGCGCTGCGATCGATTATCGCGGGTGGACTGAGCCCGCGCAATTGCCCGAACTGCTGGCTTCGGCGGATGTTGCGCTGGTGCCAATGGACGACACACTGATCAACCGGGCGCGCGGGCTGGCCAAGCTGCTGGAACTGATGGCGCTGGGTTTGCCGATTGTAGCAGCGCGTGTTGGGCAGGTGGAAGAATATCTGGACGGCGGCGAGTGCGGCCGGCTGGTGCCACCCGGCGATCCCGGCGCTTTGGCGCGTGAGGTGCTCGCGCTCCTTGGCCACCCTGATGCTGCACGCGATCTTGGCCTGCGCGCACAGCGGCGCGCCTGGAACGAATATTCCTGGGAGCGGCTGGCGCTGGTAGCAGAGCAGGCATATCAGCGCGCTGGCCTACAGTAGAGCTGTTACCGTTTCGTTACCAAAACGGCATGCCAACCTCGCCCATCTTGCCTAACAATAGGCAGGCGCAGAAGCAGGGGGCTGACGTATTTCCCCGACAATCAACGGTGCCGCCGTTGCGCATTTACTCACATTCCTTATGAATTGCCCTGCAAGAGCTTGCGTGCGCCTGCGCGGCTGTGCAGCCTGCCAGAATAGTGCCACAAATTGGCAGAAAAGTCCTATGGACGTTGCCCAGGACACAAACTACAATCGGGGTTACCAGCGTCAGCTTGTTAAAGAAGGGTGAACATTGTGGTGGAATTCGTAACAAGCGAAGAGCGCCGCGCACCAACACTGCCTGCGTCGGTACTACCCCCGCCCGCGCATCTCGCTATTCCCACGGAAGATTCGGCCGCCGCGCTGGCGTTTTGCCAGCATCTGGCTGGCATGCTCGCGGGCTCGTTTCGCACTATCAGCACCAACGCGCCAGCACAGCTCGCCATCGCGCCCGAACTGTCGGTTGTTATTCCTGTGTTCAATGAAGAAGCGAACCTTAGCCTTTTGTACAGCCGCTTGAAGCACACGCTTGGCGCGCTTCAGGCCAGCTACGAAATCGTCTTTGTTGATGATGGCAGCCGCGACGCAAGCCTGGCCATGCTGCGCGAGCTGGCCGCCGCCGACCCGTGCGTGCGTGCGATTGAGCTGGCGCGCAATTTCGGCCACCAGGTCGCAATCAGCGCCGGCCTCGACCACGCGCGCGGCAAGGGCGTCATTGTGATGGATGCTGACCTGCAAGACCCGCCCGAAGTGCTGCCACAGTTCATTGCGAAATGGCGCGAAGGCCACGATGTGGTGTACGCCATCCGCGAGCAGCGCAAAGAGCATGTCTTCAAGCGCGCTGCCTACGCCGCCTTCTACCGCCTGCTGCAACGTGTTGCGAACATCGAAATTCCGCTCGACGCTGGCGATTTCTGCATCATGGATCGGCGCGTGGTCGAGCTGCTGACGAGCATGCCCGAGCGCAACCGCTTTGTGCGCGGCATCCGCAGCTGGGTGGGGCTCAACCAGGTGGGTCTGGCATACGAACGCCATGCGCGCCACGCCGGCCGGCCCAAATTCACCTTCACGCGCCTGGTCTACCTGGCGCTGGATGGACTGGTGTCGTTTTCTTTCCTGCCGCTGCGCGTAATCACCATGCTGGGCCTGGCAGTCTCGTTTGTTTCGCTGGTGCTGGCGCTGTTTTATGCCATCAAGAAGCTCACCGTCGGCCTGAACCCGCCCGGGTTCGCAACGCTGGTGGTGGCGATCTTTTTCCTGGCTGGCATGCAGCTCATCACCATTGGCGTGATTGGCGAATATGTGGGCCGTATTTTTGAAGAAGTGAAGCGCCGGCCATTGTATGTCGTGCGGCGCACTAGCGGTGGCCAATAATCCATGCGTATTCTCATGCTCGACAATGAGTTCCCGCCGTTAGGTGGGGGCATGGGCACGGCCAACGAAGCACTATTGCGGCGCTATGCCCACGACGCCGATCTCGAAATCGACTTAATCACTGCGGCGCTGGGAAATCGGCTGGAAAGCGAGCAATTTGCAGCGCGCATCCGCATGTTCAAAGTGCCGGTGTGGAACAAAAATATTCACCACTCGACGAATCGTGAATTGCTCCTTTATGCTGCGCAAGCTCTGCCGGTGGCGCTGCGATTGCACCGCGCCCACCCATACGACCTGTGCTTTGCCTGGAGCGCCGTGCCAGCGGGTGGGGTTGCGCTGGCGCTGCGCCGGCTGGCAAGGCTACCCTACATGGTGTGGGCCAGCGGGCCAGATATTCCTGGCTTCGAGCAGCGCTACCAGGCGATCTACCCGCTGCTGCTGCCGGTGCTGCGCCAGATTTGGCGTGGCGCAACCCCGCTGGTAGCAAAATGCGCCCAGGAAATCGACATGATCCACGCCGCCGATCCACGCGCCAGAGTGACGTATGTGCCAAACGGCGTGGATCTGGCGCGTTTCCAGCCTGGCTCGCCCGCCCCCGCTGGTGGGCCACTGCGCGTTACCTGCGTGGCCCGCCTGATCGAGCGGAAAGGGCAGCACCACCTGATCGAAGCGATCAAGCGCCTGGCCGATGACGGTGTGGATGTGGTGCTGGATCTGGTAGGCACTGGCGATGCGCAGCCGGCCAACGAGGCGCTGGCGCGCCGCCTGGGTGTGGCCGAGCGGGTGCATTTTGCTGGCTATGTGCCGCGTGAACAGATCGCGCAACAATTTGCAAAGGCGCATGTGTTTGTGCTTGCTTCATACAATGAGGGAATGGCGATTGCCGCGCTTGAAGCCATGGCAGCGGGCCTGCCGGTTGTGCTGACGCGCACTGGCGGCACCGAAGAGCTTGTGGAAGAAGACGTGAATGGCCTGACCTTCGATTGGGCCGATGTTGACGCGCTTGCTGCCCACCTGCGCCGCCTGGCAGGCGACCGGGCGCTGGTGCGGCGCATGGGTGTGGCCTCGCGCGAGCGAGCGCTACAGTTTTCGTGGGATGCGATTGCGGCGCGGTACCGCGAGATTTTTGAACAAACAGTGCCGGCCAACGCCATAGCCTCACGAAGTTTGTGAAACGCTGCAGGCGAGCGTGGCTTGCTTATGCCTAAGGTTTTGCAGAAATAGGCGAAAGCTCAGGGTAAAGCCAAACGGAGCTTGATATCGGACAGAGTCATGCCTTGGTGCGATTGTTCGATGGCCCAAGCAAGCGTTTTGCCCAAGGTCTCGCGAGCGATGGTGCGACAGGACTCGCCAATGGTCATCAGGCGTGTGTGAGCCCATTCGAAGGCACGATCATGCTTCAATTGGCGCATCAGAGCCGTGTACGCCAGGACGACGAGGTGCATGTGCCTGGTCTGGCCCATCCCGTCCCTGAGCTGACACTCGCCCATGCCCAAATGCTGCTTCCCGTCCCGATGAAAGGTCTCCGTCCCTGTCCAGCGCTTTTTGTAGACCTTCAAAATGCGATGAGCTTCCCACTGGGTTCGGTTGCTGATCAGGATCTTGCGTGGCGTCGCAGCTTCTGCTTCTGACCACAACACCAGAATACGCACTGGGTGGTTGACATTGGGCAGACGAACGGACTTGGTGAAGTACCATTGCGTGTGACCGCCGACCGTAAACTTGGTGCGAACAAGCGGCGTGAGCGTTTTGACCCACTCAGTCACGCTGGTCTGCTTCCCGCTGACTACAATCACTCGGTTGGCTTTCAAATCACCGATGTAGCTGCGACCTTTGGCGTGGAGGGTGTTCATAATTGGCGCGTTGGTGAAGTAACTGTCGAAGGTGAAGTCGCCCGGTATGTCCTCAGCGACAACCCAATCGATCAGTTCCTTAGCGAGGTCGGTGTGATTCTTGAACGGGCGCTCGTCGTCGCACTGCTCGCGCTTGCGGAAGCGCCGGAAATCGAGCGGATAATGCTTCCCACTCGGGTTGACGTAGTTGGCAAACAGGTAATCGTGGGCGATCAGGTGGCGTTTGTCGGCATGGTCCCAGAAATAGCCGACATCCTCTATCAGTTTGCCGTCATGATCTATCAAAGTGTTATCGATCGCGATAACGCCGTCGTGACGATAGCGCGTTGCAGCGTCCTGTTGAAGCCATTCGAGCCGGTGCGCGTTGATGCGCTGGACATCCCAGGGCGCTTCAGTCAACCATCGATTGAGAGTGGATTGGTCGGGTGGGGCGGCAAACTCTCGCGTGATACCGCTCACGGTCTTGTGCTCCGCTACAAACAGCCCGGTCAGGTATTCGGCAAAGTGGCGGCGTGAAGGCTCATTTGGAAACAGGTCGGCGAACTGGACCAGCAGTTCCTCGACCACCTGTGGTATCGCGACAATTGCTGGCACCTGTGCCTCCCAACTGGTAGACCAACGCTCGCCTGATCATATGCTCAGAAGCTTGTTGCCGCAAATCTGCAAAAGTCCAGTTATGCGGTAAAGAAAGGCTGAAACCTCGAATGACGGCAGTGAACTATGAATCAATTTGGACCGATGTATGGGGTGACATGCAGCGTTATGGCCCGGTACACCGCCACCACCGGCGTATTTTTAGCGACATGCTCCGCAAAATTCCCCATGAGCAAATTCGTACTGTTGCTGATATTGGCTGTGGCGAAGGATCGAATTTGTTTTATTTGAAGCAAGAGTTTCCACAGGCAAACTTATATGGCTTTGATGTCTCGGTTAACGCTATAAAGCAGGCAAAGCGTCTGTTAGATGCTGAATTTGCAGTGATAAATATTGAATATGATTACCCCGAGAAGTCTTTTGATTTTGTTATTTCGTCGGATGTGATTGAACACATTGTAGATGATGAAACCGCGCTGCGCAATATATATAAAATAACAAACAAATATGCTCTTATTGCCACAGTACAAGGCCGAATGCGCTCTTTTGAAAAATCAATTGGCCATATTCGCAGCTACGACTATGGGGAATTCCCTGCAAAGATGCGCTCAGTTGGCTTTAAAATTGAGCAAGTTGTGGAATGGGGGTTCCCTTTCTTTTCGCCCATATATCGTAGTATGTTTGATATGGTTGCTGTTGAAAGCGCCAGCCACGGCACGTATGGGGTTATGAAACGAACGATTTGCCAGGCCCTGTATGCTTTGTTCGCGCTCAATCGTCATGATCGGGGTGACGTTATTTTTGTGCTTGCCAGTAAATAAACCTGCTAATGGAATGGAATTATGAGCCAGTATGCTACGGACTACCTGCGTTATGCCTGGCAAATGCTGAACGGGTTTCGGGCCAGGCACGAACTTTCACTGGCGGAGTTGCGTGAGCGTGATATACAGCCGCTTCTTCCTGCAAAGCGCCCGCTGCAGATCCTTGACGTTGCAAATGGGCGGCTGCGGCCGCAATTAGCAATTCTGAAGTCGGCTGGCCATCAGGTGTATGGTATTGATCTGGCGAATCGGCCGCTGGCTACGCGCATTAATTATGCTTACAGCGTGGCGCGGCAAATTTATCGCTGGAAGCTTGATCTGCCACAAGAAGCGTTGTCTGACAATACACTAACATGTGGAAATGTCGGATTGCTGCCATTTCCGAGCGAAAGCTTCGATCTGGTAACGTCTATTGCCGCATTCGAGCATTTTCTGGATGTGCCAAGCGTTGTTGCCGAATTATACCGGGTGTTGCGTCCAGGTGCATGTGTCTGGGTTTGCATTCACCTGTTCACATCGCTTTCTGGGGGGCATAACCTGAGTTTTGCCCAGATACCACTACGCACTATTCCTAAACATATTGATCCCTGGGATCACTTACGCGAGCGGCGATTGCCCTTTCATGTGCCTTTGAATGAATGGCGAATGGGGCAGTATGTTGAAGCATTTGGCCGCCATTTCGAGATTGCTCGGCACTATTGTGCTCTTCATGAAGGCGAGCACCTTTTTACGCCCGATCTGAGAAATGTATTGAAAGAATACTCGCGCGATGAGCTGACCTGTTATGCATATGTTATTGTTGCGCGGAAACCGGCGTGAGCACCGCACTTGAACAAGCGAGCACAGTTCCTGTGTCGCTATGGCAGCGAATCTTTCGCGTGCTTCAGATCGGTGTTACGCTTGCCCTCATTGCCTGGCTTGTGCGCCAAACCAACTGGGTTAACGTTGGGGCGCTGCTACGGAACATTCAGCCCGTTTTTGTCGCAGTGGCATTCATAAGTTTGCTTGCCTGCCATTGGATCAATATTGCTCGCTGGCGCTACCTGCTCGATCGCCCCGACATCCGTTTCAACCACTTGCTTCCTTTATATGCAATTGGCTTGTTTGCGAATAATTTCCTGCCCACTGGTATTGGTGGCGACGGCGTGCGCGTGGCCTTGCTGCGCCGGTATGTGCCGCTTGGGCGGGCACTGTTTTCGGTTGCGGCCGACCGCGGGATTGGCCTGGTTGCAGTGAGCGCGGTGGTGCTGGCGGGGTTGTGGGCTGGAGTGCCGGCATCGTTTCATGGCCGGTGGCAAGAATGGGCCGCGCAGGGGTCATTGCGCCTGGTGCTGCTCGCAAGCCTGGCCCTGCTTGCGCTTGTCGCTGCGCTTGTCTGGCGTTCGCCACACATGCGTACCTGGCTGACGCGGCGCACGGCAGCGTGGCAGCTCCCTCAGTGGAATATGGGCGAGTGGGTTCGCCGCATTGCTGTGGCCTACGGCATCTCGGTTGGCGCGCACCTGTGTATTGTGGGTGCCACCTGGGCAATGCTCGCGGCATTACATATTGACGTGCCGCTGGCTGCTTCCCTATGGCTCGTTATTATCAGCAGCCTGTCGATGCTTGCCCCAGTGACGGTGAATGGCATGGGCCTGGTTGAAAGCGTGTATGTGCTTGTGCTATCGAGCTATGGCGTTGCGCCAAGTGCCGGGCTTGGTGTGGCGCTGATTATACGTTTGATCGCACTGCTGATTAGCTTAAGCGGCGGTGTCTGGATGCTTGATAAGCGATCAAGGGAGCGGGAGGCGGTGGTTGAATAGCGCGCGCCGCTACTTCCCGCTTGCTGCGGCACTGCTGCTGGCAATCGCTGCATTCTGGAAGCTCGATGGCGCGAACCCGTGGTGGGACGAGGGCTGGACGCTTACGGTTGCGCGAACGTGGGTCGAGCGCGGCTTTTATGGGCGATTGCTCGAAGGCCAGCTGGCACCGCCGGGCCTTGAGGCGGCTTTTCCAACCACTGGATTGGTAGCACTGAGCTTTCGCACCTTTGGCGTGGGTCTATGGCAGGGGCGTCTGCCAATCGCGATGTGTGCCGTGGCGGCAATGGCACTACTGTGCTGGCTGGCCTGCCAATTCTACAATTCTCGTGTTGCCTGGGCCACGCTGTTCATTGCACTCCTCACCCCTGTTCACCCACTGCTGAACCCGCTGCTGCTTGGCCGGCAGGTAATGGCCGAAATGCCGATGCTGGCCTTTTTGCTGGCCGGCTATGCCTGCCTGCTGCTGAGCCTGAAGCGTTCGCCGTGGTGGGCAATTGCGACGGCGCTGTTCTGGGCGATTGGCGTGCGCACCAAACTTCAGGCGGTGCCATTCTGGGCGGTTTCGGCGCTTGTGCCGCTGCTTCTCTGCCTGTGGCAGCGCCGCTGGCGAACGTCGTGGCTACTGGGTGGCACAATTGCCGGAAGCTTACTGGGGGCGTGGCTGCTGCCGTGGTTTCAGCAGGCGCTGCTGGCTGGCCGCACAGCACCGCCGGAAACGCTGACTGATCTTGTTTCTGTCACTGCATTTGTGCCAACGCTTGATGTGCGCATGTTTGCCCTGCAAACCACTTTTTCCGATGGATTGATTGCGTGTATCGGGCTTGTGTATGCACTCTGGCACCTGCTCTGGCGTGAGCATTTGCAGCTCGACAGTGCGGCGGCGGTCGTTCGGTGCAGCGTGCTGGCTTTTGCAGGAAGCTGGATGCTGTGGTTCGCTGGCCTGTCGGTTGGGTGGGAGCGCTACATGTTCCCAGCTACTTTTGTGGCGAGCATTTTTGTGGGGGCGCTGCTTGCCGACCTGACGCAGGGATTTGCGCTGCGCTCCAGCTTTCAGCAGCTGGGAAGGAATATTCAGCAACGGCGACTGAACCGGGCTGGCGCGGGCAGTTTACTTGCTTTATTCCTTCTACTGGTGACTTTGCCGCTGGGCGTACAATCGTTGTATCGGGCGTATGCAATTGATGTCAATCGAGATGCTATTGATACTGCGGAGTTTTTAAACAGCTCCACGCCGCCGAGCGCGCGAATCGAAACCTACGAAAGCGAACTATTCTTTTTCTTGCAGCGCCCATATCATTTTCCACCCGATCAGTTGCATGTCGCGCTGAATCGCCAGATGGTGCTCAAACAAACCGTACCAGTTCACTATGATCCGCTGGTGGGGAAGCCAGATGTTATTGTTGTCGGCTCGTTCAGCCGGATGTGGGAGTTGTATGGCATTGTGCCGGCAACACCAGGGTTTCGGCTTGTGCGCAGCTTTGGTGTCTACGATATCTATGAACGTATCAATTCCTTCTAAGCAAGCAAACGTAGGGCTTGGGCGTTTTAGCCTCCTTGGCGTATGTTTGGGCGCCATCGCGGCTGCAGGGCTGTGGAACCTGGCTGGCCCCGGGATGTGGTGGGATGAAGGGTGGACGCTCTCGGTGGCGCGCACCTGGGCTGAGCGCGGGTTTTATGGGCGCGTGCAGGATGGCCAGCTGGCGCCGCCGGGCCTGGAAGCGGCGATCAGTGTCACAGGGCCGGTTGCGCTAAGCTTCAAACTGTTTGGCGTGGGGCTGTGGCAGGGGCGGCTGGTTGGTATTGTCTTCCTGCTGCTTGCACTCAGCATGCTGTATCTGCTGGCTGTTCGGGTATTCAATCGGCGCGTTGCGATTGCTGCTCTGGCGCTGCTCTTCCTCACCCCAATGCATCCACAGCTGCACCCGTTGCTGATGGCACGCCAGGTGTTGGCAGAAACACCGATGTTTGCGTATCTGCTCCTTGGCTATTTGTGCCTGCTGTTTGGCCTGCAACGCTCGCGCTGGTGGCTGGCGCTGGCGGCGTTTTGCTGGGGCGTGGGGCTGATGACAAAAGCGCAGGCCCTGCCATTCTGGCTGGTGTCGCTGGCGCTGCCGCTGGGGGTGGCGCTGTGGCGGCGCAACTGGCAGCTTGCTGTGCGCTTAGGCGGCAGTGCTGCCGGCGCGCTGGTGGCCATGCGCCTTGTGCTGCTGCTGAAAGACGCCGTGCTTGCTGGGCACACGCTGCCAGCCGGCCCGCTGATTGGCTTGTACGACGTCACGGCCCTGGTGCTGACCTCGTTCAATCGTTTGCTGGCCTTGCGGATGACGTTGCTGCTGGCCTTGCCCACGGTTGCCGCGCTGTGCTACGCGGCCTGCCGCGCCCTGCAAGCGAAACCGGAAGAAACCCTGCAGGCGAAATATTTGGTTCGCCTGGCGTTGCTGGGCCTGTCGGCAAGCTGGCTGGCGTGGTACACCGTGCTTTCGGTTGGCGTGCCGCGCTATCTGTACCCAGCAACGTTTTTTGGCAGTGTGTTTGTAGCGGCGCTCCTCGATGATATAACAGGTGGGTTTGCGCTCGGCGCAAGCCTGCAGCGTGCGTCGTTGCTGCTGCGCGGCCGCCTGGGTTGGCAAATTGTGGGTACATGGCTGGCGCTGCTGGTGCTGCCGCTGATGTGCGCAATTACCCTCTTCACGCTGAATCGCTACTATGTGACGAATACAAATACTTCTGCTCAGCAGACAGCGGCGTGGCTGGCACATGCGCCACTTCTGGGCACGGTAGAAACATATGAAAGCGATTTGCACTTTTTGCTCGACCGTCCATACCATTATCCGCCCGATCAACTGCATATTGAGCTCAATCATCGCAGTTTGCTGCATGAAGATGTTCTTATCGACTACAATCCATTAGCAGCAGATCCCGATTATTTAGTCGTTGGTCAGTTTGCTCGTGAGAATCATTTGTACGATCTGGTGATTCAGCGCGGCGATTTTCGGCCGATACAGACATTTGGCGGTTATATCGTCTATGAGCGTGCTCGCTAAGCACCAGAATACGCTCGCAGAACGTTATACATTTGGCAGAACAGTATACAAAGGAAGACGGGATGCGACGCTCGCTCACCCAAAATTCACCATTGCAATCATTCGTGGGCCAGGCGCGGGTGTGGCTTAGTGAACGCGACCAGGCATGGCTGTGGGCGCTCAAGCTTTATCTGGGCTACCGTGTGCTTTTTAGCGCGTGGTGCGCCTGGATTTCGGCGGCGCTGCCCAAATCGCCGGCCGAGGTCGCGATTGGCTTGTGGCCAGGGAATGCGCCGTTCGGCGCATGGCTCGAGCGCGTTTTGATCTGGCCCAGCGTGCGCTATGATGTGTACTGGTATATTGGCATTGCCGAAAACGGCTATGAATTCCGCGAAGGAGGAACTGCCTTTCATCCGCTCTACCCGTTGCTGATTGGCGGGCTAGGGCGCATGCTTGGCGGCGATTACGTTCTGGCGGCCTGGCTGATCGCGCAGGTATGCTGTGTGCTGATGCTTGTGGTGCTGTACAAGCTGGTGCTGCTCGATCACGATGAGGGCGTTGCTCAGCGCACCACGCTGTTCCTGCTGGGCAGCCCGCTCGGCTTTGCATTTCTTATTCCCTACACCGAATCGCTGCTGCTGCTCTGTATCGTTGGGGCGTTTTACGCGGCGCGGCGCGGGCGCTGGATCCTGGCAGGTGTGGCGGGCGCGTTCGCTGCGCTCACCAAGCAGCCTGGTGTGATTGTGATGCTGCCGCTGCTGTGGGAACTGTGGCAGCAGCGCAAAACACTGCGCGCGAGCGGATGGTGGACGTGGATCGTGCCGCTGGCGGGGATTGGACTGGTGCCGTTCGGCCTGCTAACCTTTCTGGTATATCGCGCGACACTGGGCGATGTGCAGTTTACGCTTGCCAACCCGCTTTCGCTGATCGATGCGCTGCTGGTAACGCCATCGTACCGTGATGTGTGGGGTGAATATTTTAGCTGGCCATGGGAGAACTTATTCTTTGCGCTTGAGCAAATGCAGACAAAACCATATTTTTATCTTGTGATAAACACAGGCATCATGGCAATTGGTACGGTGCTGGTGCTGTATACCATGCTGCGAATACGCCCTTCCTATGCGATCTACAGTGGTTTCCTGCTGCTCATGAATTTATCGATTGTGTACCCGATCTGGCCGTATATGGGGATTATTCGCCGATATACGATTATTTTCCCGCTGTTTATTCAGCTTGCGCTATGGGGGAAATCACGCTGGATCACTGCCCTTATTTTGGTCATCAATACAATTCTGTGGGTGTATATTAGCGAGGCATATGTGCGTATGGCCTTTGTGCCATAGCCTGTTTAGAAATAGCCAATGAAGCGATATTTTGCAATACCAACCACCAATGCTGGCACAAAGCCATTGATTCGCCCAGGTATACTATGGATTATGGTGGCGGTGCTGTGTGTGCTTGGCGTCCTGCAAATCTGGCTGGCGTGGAGTGAGATTGTTTCCAGTGGCATGGATATTCAGCAGGATTTTATTGCCGCCCAACGCTTGCGCGCAGGCGAAGATATGTACGCACCAATCGCGCCAGCCGAGGTGGCGGCGCTGGGCGTGCATGAAGAATATGGCGTGGGGATGCGGCTGAACGTTCACCCGCCATTGACCGCGCTCGTGTTTGCCCCGCTTACGTTCTTGTCGTTCCCGGCAGCAACGCTGCTCTGGACGCTTGGCTCAGTGGCGCTGCTGTTTGGCGTCGTCTGGCTGCTGGTTGCCGAGCTTGAGCTGCCATTGCGCGGGCCGTGGCGGCTGCTGGTGCCGCTGCTGTTGCTGAACTGGTACCCGGTCTGGCAGCACCTCCATGTCGGGCAGTTTACCATTCTGCTGCTGGCGATGATTGCTGGCGCGTGGTGGTGCGAGCGCCACCAGCGACCGTGGCTTGCGGGCGTTCTTCTTGGCGCCGCAACAATGCTGAAGATTTACCCGGCGCTGCTGCTGGGCTATGCGCTGCTGCGCGGGCGCTGGCGCGTGCTGGGCGGCGCGGCAGGGTGCATGCTGCTGCTGCTGGCGGCGCAGATGGCGGTGAACCCGCAGCACTGGGCCGAGTATTTCGGCCAGGTTGCGCCGGCAAATGCTGCGACATGGATGCCGAATGCGCGCAATGCCTCGCTGGCGACGATTAGCATGCGCTTGTTTGTGGGCAGCGACGAGGTGCGGCCATTCTTTGCCATGCCACAGCTTGAGCTGCCTCTGCGCATGGTGCTATATGGCACGGCAGGAGCATTATTTGGCCTGGTGCTGTGGTGGCGGCGCAAGCAGCCCGACCTGACGGGCGAATACAGCCTGGCGCTCAGCGCAATTGCGCTGCTGTCACCACTCAGCTGGGATCACGCGTTTATTTTCCTGCTGATGCCATTTGCGTATATCTGGCAGCAGGCGCGGGCGCGGCCCGGGCCATGGCGGCGCTGGGCGATTGGGCTGGTGCTGGTGGCGCTGGCGCTGTCGCTCTTCCCTGCCGAGCTGGTGTTTGCCAACCTCAAGCGCGCGTTTTTGCTCCAGCAGATGCCGCCGTGGGTGCATTTTCATGCGGTGGGCGTGTGGGTGCTGCTGTGTGGCTACGCCGCGACGCTGATCGCGCTCTGGCCGCGCCCGGTGCCTGCAAGTGAGCCGAGGTAACATGTTCGAACTACTGCGCTCGATCTTTCAGATCGACTGGGATATTTTCATGGCCGGGGCGCAGGCATGGATGCACGGCCAGAGCCCCTATGCGCGCCTGGCCTCGCCCACATTTGGGAATTTCGGGCCGGGCGCATTTGCTTACCCACCGACGGCGCTGCCCTGGCTGGCGCTGTTTGTGCCGCTGGGCGGGCTTGGCTACTATGTGTGGACCTTGCTGGAGCTGGCGCTGTGGTGGTGGATCATTCGCAAGGATCGCCCGTCGCAACTGTTATTGATCTGCTGGTCGCCGCTCATTTTGCACCTGGTTGAGGGCCAGAGCACGTTGATGGCGATCCTGGTGGCCTGGGCCGCTACGCGTGCCGAGCGGCGCGGCTGGCTGTGGGGCCTGGCGCTGGCCTGGGCGCTTACCAAGCCGCAGGCGGCAATTGTGCCGGTGCTCTGGCTTCTGTGGGCCGACCGCAACTCGCCGCAGCGCGCGCGCCTGTGGGGCGGCATTGCGCTAGGCACGCTGCTGCTGGCGCTGCCGCCCACCATCATCAACCCCGGCATCTGGAGCGACTGGCTGGCCTCGCTCACAGCATACCGCGCGCGCATTTTGCAGATGGGTGCCTGGCAGGGGCCAAGCGTTGTGCTGTTTGCGCTGGCCGCATGGCTCTGGTATCGCAGCCGGCGGGGTGGCTGGCAGTGGTGGCTGGCGGCGGGTGCGTTCCCGCAAACCAGCTTTTATGGCATGGTTGCGCTGATGCCGGCGCTGCGACCGCGCCCGAATAACTGGACGCTGGCCGGGCTGGCGCTGGCCGGCGTGCTGCAAGGGCCAATGCAGCTCGACCTTGCGAATGGCACCTCGCTGGTGTTCTTGCCGTGGATTTTGTGCGGGCACCTGCTGGCCGCATGGATGATCGCCGGCGGGACGCGCCGCGAGCGCGCCCTTGTGACACCACCGCCCGCGCAAACGCAGGCCGCCGAGGCCCGATAGCTCCGCATGGCAAAGCCCCTGAAAAGCATGCAGGACTCCCGTTCGCTTGCGCTGCCATCCTCGGTGGCGCGTGAGCGGCGCGCGCGCCTGCTGAACCGCGTGTGTCTGCTTCTGACGCTGCTGTGGGTGGCGCTGGTGGGCCTTACGCTTGCGCCCGACCCCGACGATTTTCAAACATACTGGCGCGGCGCATGGTCGGTGGCGCACTATGCCGATCCGTATTTCTTGATCCAGGGGCGCCAGCAGCCAAACATGTACATCTACCCGCCCTTTTTTGCCTACCTGATGCTGCCCTTAGGGTTACTGCCACTGCGCGCCGGGCAGATCGTGTGGTTTGGCCTGAATGTGGCAATGCTCGCCGGTTTGCTGGCCATCTGCATTCGCGCAAGCCGCTCGGTGCTGGCGCGGCGCTACTGGGGCGTGCTGGCCCTGCTGGTGGCGGTTGCGCCGCCAACGCGGCTGAGCTTGCAGCTTGGCCAGGTGAGCATCCTGATGGCGCTGGTGATGCTGGGGAGTTTTCTGCTGGCGAAGCGCCGCGCCCATCTTTCCGGTCTGCTGCTGGCATTGAGCTGCCTGATCAAAGTGTTTCCAGCAGTACTTTCGCTGTATTTCCTGCTGCGGCGGCGCATGGCTTTGCTGTGGGGCGTGGTGGCAGGAATTGTGATTGTCGGCGTTTCGCTGCTGGTGCACGGCGCCGCACCGTATTCCAACTATCTGGCGAAGGTGGTTTTTGGCCGCGATTACCCGTATTTTGGGGAACATAACGTTTCGCTGTTTGGTTTCTGGGGGCGCATTTTTACCCCCAACGACTATGGGGTGGCGCTGGCGAACGCCCCGCTGCTGGCGCGAACGCTCGTGCTCGCGTGTGGCCTGCTTGTGCTGGCAGCGTGTGTGTGGGCGAGCCTGGGCCGCGAAAGCGAATTGGCCGAGCCGTTGCGCTTTGGCGCGTGGCTTGGCGCGATGATGCTCGTTTCGCCCTCGAATGGCACATACACCTTTGTGGTGCTGCTGCTGCCCCTGCTGGCCGTGCTGCGCGTGTTCGAGCTGACCAGTGAGCGGCGCGTGCTGCTGTGGCTGTGCCTTTGCGCATGCTTGCTGTGCTGGCCGCCCGCCTGGACCGACTGGCAGCCGTGGCTGTACAACCGCCTGCACACTGGCTGGGGCTTGCTGTTCCTCACACCCTCGTTTTATGGCGTGCTGCTGACTACCGGCCTGTGCGCCTGGCTGGCGCGCACTATCCTAGCAAACAATCCTGGTGAGGCTGACGAACCACGAAGACACGAAGACACGAAGGATTGAGATCAGGTACTCAATTTTCTGGAAAATAAATTTTCCTGTACTCAGCTTCCAGGAAGCTAAAGCCAGTTTTGCTTCAGCACGGTAGCCAGATGAGCTTCCTGGAAGCTTGCCCGTTGTATGAAAGAACGTATTTTCCAGAGTACTCATGCATTCGCAGGCGTTGCGGCCGGGCGCGCTGCGCGATACCAGCGCCAGAGTAGCACGAGCAATAGTGGACCCTGCACCAGCGGGGCCATGTTGTCGGCAGGAACGACGCCCATGCCGATCAGCAGGGCCAGCGCGCCGGCCAGCGCCAGCGCAAGCTGCTCGAATTTCCCCAGCGGATCAAGCGCGACCATGCCCATATATTGTCGCCAGCTCAGTGGCGAGCCGAGCAGCATTACTGGCACAAGGGGGCGCAGCCAGTCGCCGCCGCGCAGGCGTGGGATGAGCGGCAGAATGAGCAGCGCCAGAACGGCCAGCCCGGCCAGCAGCGGCGACACCCCCGGCAGCACGGCGCGCACCAACCGCACCAGCGAAACGTTGTCGATCTGGTCGACATAAAAGTTCGTGTTTACTGGCATGAAGCGCAGCCACCCCGATGTGACCCCAAACCCCAGCACCAGCTCGCACAGCACCAGCAGGCCCGCGCCCACGCCAATTGCCACCAGCGCGGCGCGCGTGCGGCGTGCCAGCAGCATCCCGCCGATCAGCACAGCCGGGTAGATTTTGAGCGCCGCGCAGGCGCCAACCAGCGCGCCCGCGCGATTGGGGTGCGCTGCCTCAGCGCGCAGCGCGAGCGTGAGCAGCAGAAACAGCAGCGGCTCGTGCGTGCCGAGCCCCAGCGCGAGAATCCAGAATGGCGCAGTGGCCGCACATGTCGCCAGGCTCACGTCGCCCAGCTCCCACGCCACAACGATTGCCAGCCACGAGATCGCCAGCCAGATCCAGCGCGGGGCCGGCCAGGGCAGCCAGCCAAACGGCAGTGCCAGCAGCGTGGCAAAGGGCGGGTGCGCGGTGTGCATGCCGCCATAGGCCGGCGCGATGTCGGCGCAGCATTCGAGGAGGATGTCGGCGGTGCGGATGTTGGGGTCGCGCCCTTCCCACCACGCCCGCGCGGCGGCGTAATCCTGGGCGTAGTCGGGCAGAAACTGCGGCAGCAGCAGAATTGCCGCCACCAGCGTCAGCGCGCCAACCAGCAGGCGGGGTCGCATAGGCGCGTGCCTTTCGATAGTGAGAGGAGCGCCCACGGTGCCGCAGGCGCTCCTTGCCGTGGTGGGTGTTACGCGTCAGTGGGCGGCTCCAGGCGGAACCAGTAGAAGCCGTGTGGCCCCGGCGTCAGGAAATAAGGCAATTCGCCGATTCGCGGGAAGCGTGTTTCGCCAAAGATCTCCACGGGCGTCCAGCCGTTGTAGTGCCGCAGATCAAGCTCGACCGGCTGGCTGAAGCGCGACAGGTTGTTCACCACCAGCACGGTCTGGCCTTCGCCGCTGCGAATGTACGAAAGCACTTTGCGGTTTTCGGGGTGCTGAAACTCGATAGTGCCGCGCCCAAACACCGGGTAGTTCTTGCGCAGGCGGATCATGCGTTTCATCCAGTTCAGCAGCGAAGAAGGATCGCGCAGCTGCGCCTCGACGTTGATCGACTGGAAGCCATACACCGGGTCGACGATTGGTGGGCTGTAGAGCCGGGCCGTGTCGGCGCGCGAAAAGCCGCCGTTGCGGTCGTTATTCCACTGCATTGGCGTGCGCACGCCGTTGCGATCGCCCAGGTAGATGTTGTCGCCCATGCCGATCTCGTCGCCGTAGTAGATGATTGGGCTGCCGGGCAGCGAGAAGAGCAGGCTATTCAGCAGCTCGATGCGGCGGCGGCCATTATCGACCAGCGGGGCCAGGCGGCGGCGAATGCCCAGGTTGAGTTTCATGCGCGCGTCTTTGGCGTACTCGTGGTACATATAGTCGCGCTCTTCGTCGGTCACCATTTCCAGCGTCAGCTCGTCGTGGTTGCGCAGGAACAGGCACCACTGGCATTCCTCGGGGATGGCCGGCAGCTGCGAAATAATGTCTTCAATTGGCGTGCGGTCTTCGCGGCGCAGCGCCATAAAGATGCGTGGCATCACCGGGAAGTTGAACGCCATGTGGAATTCGTCGCCGTCGCCAAAGTAGGGCCGCACGTCGGCCGGCCACTGGTTGGCTTCGGCCAGCAGGATGCGCCCGGGGTACTCGCGATCCATCAGGCCACGCACTTCTTTCAGGTAGGCGTGCGTTTCGGGCAGGTTTTCGCAGTTGGTGCCTTCGCGCTCGAACAGGTAGGGGATGGCGTCGGCGCGGAAGCCATCCACGCCCATGTCGAGCCAGTGGCGCATAATTTTGAACATCGAGCGGCGCACGCGCGGGTTGTCGAAGTTCAGGTCGGGCTGGTGGCTGAAGAAGCGGTGCCAGAAGTATTTCTTCGCGGCTGCGTCCCATGTCCAGTTCGAGCGCTCGGTGTCGATGAAAATGATGCGCGCGTCGTTATACTTCTGGTCGTCGTCGCTCCACACATAGTAGTTGTGACGCGGCGATTTGGGGTCGCTGCGCGCTTCCTGAAACCAGGCGTGCTGGTCGGAGGTGTGGTTCATCACCATGTCGAACATCACCTTCAGGCCACGGCGGTGCGCCTCCTTGATGAACAGCTTGGCGTCTTGCAGGGTGCCGTAATCGGCATGCACGCCGTAGTAATCGGCAATATCATAGCCGTCGTCCTTGAGCGGCGAAGGGTAGAAGGGCGTGACCCAGATGCAGTCGACGCCCAGCTCCTTCAGGTAGTCGAGCTTTTCGATCAGGCCGCGAAAGTCGCCAATGCCATCGGCATTGCTGTCGTAAAACGACTTGACCTGCAGTTCGTAGAAAATGGCGTCTTTGTACCACTGATTGTCGGCTGTCATGCCCGCTCCTTGTCTCGCATTGCCAAATATCGGGGCGTATTTTATCATAACAGGCCTTGGTGGCTTGAATGGATGACTTGAACAGATGGCTACTGCTGATGTTTCCGCCGCGCCCCGTCGCTCGGCTTCTCTCGCCTGGCTGCTGGCGCTGCTCATTCTGCTGCTGGCGCTGGTTCCCCGCACGCTGGGCCTGGCCGATTTTTATACGATCGACGAAGCGTACCACTGGCCCGACCGCGTGCGCCGCTTTACGCAGGCGCTGCAAACGCAGCAGTGGATTCGCACCGACCAGACCGGCCACCCCGGCGTGACGACGATGTGGCTTGGCTCGCTGGGGCGCTGGCTGGGCGAACAGCGCAATATCTATGACGACGGGCGGATCGGCAATGGCGCGGCCTACCTGGGCGCGCTGCGCCTGCCGCTCGCGGTGGTGAACAGCCTGGCGGTGGCGATTGGCTTTCTGCTGCTGCGCCGGCTCGTGCGGCTGCGGCTGGCCCTCCTGGCGGCATTGCTGTGGGCCACTGCGCCGTTTGTGGTGGCATACAGCCGCCTGCTGCACCTCGATGGGCTGCTGACCTCGTTTATGACGCTGTGCGTGCTGAGCATGCTGGTGGCGCTCGGCGCGGGCCGCGCCCGTGCAGCTGCGGGGAATATTGAACAGAAACATAACACTGTGTCAGAAAGGCCCGTCCTGAGTAGCGCGCAGCGCGTATCACAAGGGCCCGTCCTGAGTAGCGCGCAGCGCGTATCACAAGGGCCCGTCCTGAGCAGCGCGCAGCGGGAATCACAAGGGCCCGTCCTGAGTAGCGCGCAGCGCGTATCGAAGGGCGCGCCGTCTTTCTCCCGCCCGATGTTTCTGCTCGCGGCATTCTTTGGCGGGCTGGCCCTGCTCACCAAAGCACCGTCGCTCTTGCTGCTGCCCAGCATTGGCCTGCTGATGTTTGCGTGGAGCCCGCAGCCTGGTTTTCTGGGCCGGCTGCGCTGGTCGGTGCCGCGCTACCTTGTGTGGCTGGCGATTGCGGTGGCGCTGGTATTTGCGGGCTGGCCAGCGATGTGGGTCGATCCGCGCGCGGCGGCCGGCGATGTGCTGAACGAGATTATTGCCAACGGCGGCCAGCCAACCGACACCGGCAATTTTTTCATGGGCCGGCCAGTGCCGGTGCCTGGGCTGTGGTTCTACCCGGCCGCCGTGCTGCTGCGCACCGACCCCGTCACCCTGATTGGCTTGGCGCTGGCGCTGGGCGCGGGCGTGTTTGCCCTGGTGCGCCGCCGCACGCTCAGCGGCGAGGCGCGCGTGCTGCTTTCGCTGCTGGGCTTTGCGCTGCTGTTTGCGCTGGCAATGGATATCGAGGCCAAGCAATTCGACCGCTACCTGCTGCCGATCTGGCCGGCGCTGGCGGTGCTGGCTGCCGCTGGCTGGTGGTACCTGTGGGACGCGCTGGCGGCACTGCTCGGGCGGGCGCGGCGGCTGGTGGGCGCGGCGCTGCTGCTGGGCGTGGCGGCGCTGCAGATCGGCCAGCTGTGGTGGTACCACCCCTATGAGCTGGGCTACTACAACGCGCTGCTGGGCGGCGGCGCAACGGCGCAGCGAATGATCCTGGTGGGCTGGGGCGAGGGGCTGGAAGAAGCCGGCGCGTGGCTCAGCGCGCGGCCCGATCTGCGGCGTGGGCCGGTCCAGTCGTGGATTCCGTATGTGCTGGAGCCGTTCGTGCCCAGCGACATCCCGGTGAATGATTTGCAGGCGCCGCGCCCGGGCGTGTTTGCGAACTATGCCGTGCTGTACGTTCGCAGCGTGCAGCGCAAGGAATCGGCTGCCGCCGAGGCGTATGTGCGCCAGTTCCCGCCACTGCTGACGATCCAGAAATATGGCATTACCTACGCCACGGTGCACCAGCTGCCGCGCCCCTTCGCGCTGCCAGTCGATGCGGTGTTTGGCGATGGCCTGAGATTGCGCGGCGTGACGCTCGCCCGCGATGGCGCGACCCTCACCGTGACGCCGTCGTGGGGGGTGGAGGCGAGCCAGGCGGGCGGCGCGTTTACGTTTGTGCATGTGCTCGCGCCCGACGGCCAGAAGGTCGGCCAGCTCGATATTCCGCTCGATCAGGGGCTGTTTCCGCAGTGGCAGGCCGGCCAGCAGTTCGACGGCCCGATCCCGATTGCGCTGCCCGCCGCCCTCGCGCCCGGCGAATACCGCGTGGTGATGGGCGTGTACCGCCCCGGCGAGAGCGCGCGCCTGCCGGTGCAGGGCGGCACCTTGCTGCCCGACGCGGTGGACGGCCCGTCGGCGGTGCAGGTAGCGACCTTCACGCAGCCGTAACGTATGATCAT
This sequence comes from Kouleothrix sp. 19917, assembly GCF_057073505.1. NCBI lineage: Bacteria > Bacillati > Chloroflexota > Chloroflexia > Chloroflexales > Roseiflexaceae > Kouleothrix > Kouleothrix sp. 19917. The sequence continues at coordinate 3,149,602 of NZ_CP097099.1, read as the reverse complement.
CCACAGATTACACAGATTTCGCAGATTACCATTTGTTTGATAGCTCTATCTGTGTAATATGGAGATTACTCGTCGCTACTCTACATCGTGTGCGGATTATTCGCCTATATAGCCATAATGTAACTTTGTCCATAGATCACACGAATTTCGCAGATGAGTTTCGCTCGCGATAGCTCTATCTGTGTAATCTGTGTAATCTGTGGATTACTCGTTTCTGCTTCACCCTACCCACCCGCCACGATACGCCGGTACGCCTCCGGGTCGGTCGCGCCCTCGGTGCAGATCAGCAGCACGCGGCTGTGCGCGCCCAGCCCAAGCGCGCCACGCAGCGCGCCGAGCTCGCCCGACTCGCGCATGTCGAGCAGGCCAGCCGCGCCAGCCGCGCCAGTTTCGCCCGCCACCACGCCATCCCCGGCCAGCGCGCGCATGGCCGCGCGTGCCCAGGCGTCGTCGGTGGCAAGCAGCGCGTCGAGCCCGCCCGACACATCCGGCCACGCCACCAGCGAAGGCGTGCCGCAGTTCAGCCCAGCCATGATTGAATCCTGCGGCTCGGGAATGCTGACGATCTCCCCGGCCTGCAGCGAGGCCAGCACGCAGGCCGCGCGCGTCGGCTCGACGCCCAGCAGGCGCGGCCCGCCCGGCGCGGCGCGATAGTGGCGCACGGCGGCGGCAGCCAGCGCGCCCACGCCCACCTGCACCGCCACGAGGTCGGGCGGGGCAGGGAGCGCGGCGTCGATCTCGTGGAACATGGTGCTGTAGCCGGCGATCACGTCGCGCGGGGTGGCTGTGTAGCCCGGCCACGATGTGTCGGAAATCACCAGACAGCGCGGCCCGGCCAGCGCCGCCGACTCGGCCACCGCCTGGTCGTAGCTGCCCGCCACCACGTGCACCTGCGCGCCTTCGGCGGCAATCGCGTCGATGCGCGCCTGCGCAGTTCCTTCCGGCACCAAAATCTGCGCTTCGAGCCCGAGCAGCCGCGCCATGCGCGCAACCGCGCGGCCGTGGTTGCCATCGGTGGCGGCGGCCAGCGCAAGCGGGCGCAAGGGCGCAACCCGCGCTACCAGCTCGTCAAAGCTCGCGGCCTCGAGCGACTCAACCCCCAGCAGCCGCGCCAGCGCGCACGCCGTGGCCCATGACGCGCCCAGGATTTTGAAGGCCGGCAGACTCATGCGCTCCGATTCGTCTTTCACCAACACCTCGCCCACGCCCAGGCGCTGCGCCAGACGCGGCGCGGCCACCAGCGGTGTGGGCGCGTAGCCAGGCAGAAGCCGGTGCAGCGCAAGCGGCCCGCCACCCGGCGCGGCGGCGATATACTTCTGGGCGTTTGGGTTGAGAAAAAAGCGTGAATTCATATCAGGCGTGACTCCGTTGTGGGCGCGGCGTACCAGATTGTACCACGCACGCAGAAGCCCGGAATCATGCCCATTTCAGGGATGCTTCGCCCATACGCGCAAAGCCACGCTCAGGTAGGCGCCCGGCGCTGGCACATCCGCCTCGCCCAGCGCGGCATCGAAGAACTGCCCAACGCACGCGCAATAGCCCTGCGGGTCGGCCGCGAACGAGCCGAGGTGTTCGGGCGCATCCGTCAGCCAGAGCGCGCCATTCCCCGCTTCGGCCAGCGCCTGCGCATGCGCGGCTGGCACCAGCGCATCGCCGCGCGCGTGAATGACCAGCACCGGGCGGCGCGCGCTGCTGCGCAATAATTCCGCCGGGCGCAGGCGTTCGAGCTGCACGCCCGTCAGCAGGCGGCCAAGCAGCAGCGCGCCGGGCAGAAAAAACTGCGGCAGCTTGCTGTAGCTGCGAAAGTGCTCGCGCAGCATCGCCACGAAGTCGGCGCACGAGCTATCGACCACCAGCGCGCCAATTGCTGGCTCGGCGCGGGCCGCGCCAATACCGGCCACGCCACCCATGGAAAGCCCCAGCACGCCAATCGTGCCGGGCGCATAGCCGCGCCCCAGCAGCCAATCCGCCGCGCCAAGAATATCGCGCCGCTCGCTGTCGCCATAGGTCATACGCGCCGGGCTGCTGTCGCCGTGGCCGCGCAGATCGAGCACAAGCACAGTGAAGCCCTGCGCCACCAGATAGCCCAGCAGCTCGTGCGAGGGAATGGTGAATTCCTTGCCGCGCCGCCCGCCAACGCCGTGCGCAACAATAATGGCGCGCTCGGCGCCGGGCGCGGGCAGGTGCCAGGCGCTGATCGTCACGCGCTCGCCGCGCGCCGGGAACCATGTTTCTTCGCAGCGCATGCCCAGCGCGGCCGGGTCGGCGGCGGGCGAGCGGCGGCGCGGCGTGGTAAGCTGGTGCGCCACCGCCGCCGCGACGCCAATATATGCGGCCAGCGCGGCCAGCGCGCCGCCGAAGAGCAACCAGGGTGCCATTCCGCCTCCGCTTGTTCACTGCGCGATTGTGCTCGCTGGCCTGCATTGCGAGGCCGGCACAAAAAACGTGCGCTGGAAGCTGCTTTCCCCTCATCATCCTCACCCTATGCGCTTCCAGCACACGCCGCAATGGTAGCAGCGCGGTCTCAAAAAACTCTCAAAAGCCCACAGAATACACAACAGCCCCCATCCCGCAGCATGGAGGCTGTTCTTGCTGTGATCATTTCCGAAACGCTTTATTACTCTGGAAAATAAATTCCCTTGTACTCAGCTTCCAGGAAGCTCAAGCCAGTTTTCTTTCAAGCTGATAACCAGATGGGCTTCCTGGAAGCTTGCCCGTTGTAGAAAAGAACTTTCTTTCCAGAGTACTCAGCTTCCAGGAAGCTCAAGCCAGTTTTCTTTCAAGCTGATAACCAGATGGGCTTCCTGGAAGCTTGCCGGTTGTATGAAATACCGTATTTTCCAGAATACTTATCTCCTTACCTTCGAGCCTTTGTGCCTTCGTGGCAAAAAGGGAAGCGGCTCTGCTACTATGGCGCTGCGATGCGCCAGATGCCGCGGCCGTGGGTGGCGGCGTAGATGTTGCCGTCAGGCCCAAGCTCGACGTCCAGCGCCACAGTCAGCGGCAGGCCCGTGCCCAGGCGCTGCCAGGTAGTTGCGCCCGGCGCGCGGTACAGCACCGCCAGGTCGGTGGCAACAAGCAGCGCGCCATTGCTGAGCGCCTGAATGCTGTTTGCCGGCACGTCGGGGAAGTTGGCGGAGATGTCGGCCCACGACTGGCTCGCGCTGTTGTACTGGAAGACGTGGCCAACGCCCGCGCCTTCGCCTTCGGTGAAGCGGCGCGAGAAGCCGTTGATCGAGGCGTAGACTTCGCCATTTGGGCCAACCGCCACGCCACCAACATAGCGCAAAGGCAAGCCGGTGGTGGGAACTGCCGCGAAATTCCAGCCCGAGGCCGACGAGGCGTTGCGCGTGCCGATGGTGATGCCGCGCGCGAAGCCGGCGTTGTTGCACGGCCCACACCAGCCGCCCACCGCCGTGTCGCCTTTCATGGCCACGGCCGTGTAGGTCTGGCCGGCGCTCCCAAGTGTGAAGGCCTTAGTCCACTGGCTGCCGCTGCGGATGGCGAAGCCCTTGTTCTGCACCCACAGGCTGTTGCCACCGGCCAGCCATTCGTTGATATTCGTGCCGTTTGCGCCGAACGGGGCGATAAAGCGCGCGTTGATGTCGGGCGGGGCAATGCTGTAGGTAGTCGACTGCGAGAGGTCGACGAAGGCGTTCGGGCGATCTGGCCCGGGGTTCGCGCAGGTTTGCGTCACGCGCATTGCGAGCGCGACATATTCCTGCACAATATTGCAGCCGTTGTTCGGGTCGACCAGCACATCGCCGCCGTCGCCGCCGAAGTTCGAAACCATTTTGTCGCCATTCGGGCGCACCAGCGAGCCGCCATTATCTTGCAGGCCGCCGCTGACCAATACGCCATCGCCCTTCTGGAGATCGGGGCGCTTGTTCGATTCCGTTGTGGTTTTGCCAATGCCGACGGCGTAGTACTGCAGCGCGTCGATCGTGCCGTCGTTCAGGCTCACCCAGTCGGTGGCGTTGCTGTTGGCGTTGACCGCGCCGTTCAGCGGGCGGCGGTAGAGGCCACCGTCGTTGCCAACAAACACATACTGCTTGCCGCTGACGGTGCCAATCGCAACGGAATGCTGGTCGGAGTGGGTGGTCTGCGGGCAGCCATTTGCGCCGCTTGCGCCGTTGGGCGGGTACAGCACATTCTGGTTCCAGCACGCGAAGTAGAAGTTCCAGTAGGGGCCAACCGCCGACCAGTTCGCGCCGCCGTCCTTGGTTTCGTACACTTCCTCAAGGCCGGCGTAGACGTGGTTCGCGTCGTTCGGGTCGACAATGATGAACTGGTTGTACCAGGCCTGGATGCCCGGGCCGTAGCCCTTGCCGCCGACAGACTGCTTGAGCGCCGAACCCGAGTTCGCCAGCTTGGTCGACTCGGCGATCTTGCTCCACGGGCCGGCTGGGTTGCCGGTGTTCGAGACGTAGATGCCATCGAGGTAGCTGTTGACCGTGCCGGTGAGCTTGTTGAGCAAGCGCGGCGACTGGTTGATCACATACAGCTTGCCGCCATCTTTCGAGAAGGCGAAGTTGACATAGCCAATGTCGGTCGCGTCGATCCCGCCCTGCGGATTGATCTTGGCCCAGCTTACGCCATTGTCGTTCGACTCGTAGAAGCCGTTGTAGGTGTCGCCGCTGCGCCAGCCAATCGCCGCGATGATATGCTGGCTGTTCTTCGGGTCGACGGCGATGTCGTTGACGATGTTTTTGTAGGCGGCATTGGTGTTGCCCGCGGTCGTGATGGTGCCAAAGCCGGTCTGCGTGGTCGAGTACTGCTGAAGGTCGGCCGGCAGGTAGCCTGGGTTGGGCGCGTAGGCCAGCGTCCACGCGCTTGCCAGGTTCGCGCCTGTGCCGATGGCGTGGTACCACACGCCGCGCAGGGTGGCAGCGTAGACGCGCGTCGGAGTGAAGCGCAGCGAGTTGATCGTAGTCGATTCCAGCTCGGTGCCGCCCACGCGATTTGAGGGGGCGAACTTGCCGCTGGTGGGGTTGGCGAGCCGGTACACGCCCGAGCCGACATAGCTGGTTCCGCCGGTGTTGGCCTCGCCGGTGGCGAACCACAGCGCGCCGTCAGCGCCAAGCTCCAGGTCGCCCGAAGAAAGCGAGGGCAGCGCGTCGGCAATTGGTGTCCATTTGCCGCCGCCCGTCGTCGAGCGCCAGACGCCGCCCATTGCGCCGGCAGCGTAGACATTGCCGGCATTATCGGCGGCCAGGCCGGTGATGCGGCCGGTTACCAAACCCGCGCCGCCGCTGGAGTTCGAATAGTAGTCGCGGTAGTCGGGGTCGTCGGCGTCGTACTTCACGGCAGTGACATCTTTCCAGGCGCCGCCGACGGTGCTCAGGCCAGTGAGCTGGCTGTAGGCCGCCGAGTATGCGCCTGGGTTGACAATGCCGCCTGGCGCGGTGCGCGCCTCGGCAAATTCCGTCATTGCCCGCAAAATTTCTTCCGACTCACCGCCCGAGCCGCCATTCTCGGTGCCCTGCGACGACATTTCAACATCGCCGCCTTCCAATTTTTCTCGCATCATGGTGGCCGGGTCTTCCGGGCCAAAAAAGCGATCGAGCGTGCCAGGGTTGCGCGCGGCAAACACGCCAAAGAAACCGATCGCCGATGCGGTGAGGACCACAATTGCCATAACTGCGCGCAGAACAATGAACCGCCGAGAAGGTGTGGTCATGCTGGGAACTCTCCTCCGATTTCATGCAGGCGCTTGCCGGGCCAGCAGCACGGTGGGCAAACCGTGGCGCGGAATGGCGAATGCCTGCGCGTGAAACCAGGGCACGGGCTGCGAGAACCGGCTCGTGGTTTCCACCAGAAAGCAATTGGCAGGAATGTTGTACAAATGTTTGCTCATGATACATAGAGTCACAGATTGCTGAAAAAATACCTTTTTTTGGTGGGTTGGACGATAATGTTGCCATCTGGCGGGGCAGGTGCGGTCGGCGCATTTGCCCGCCTTTTGGCCGAGTTGACAAGCGCAAATCCTGCTGCTATACTCGCCTCAATTCACACACCAACGACGACGATCAGGAAAAGTACGCGTGTTGTCGCCGCTCAGAGAGCCGGCACTCTGGTGCGAAGCCGGTGCGGAAGCATACGCGGAATGGGCCTGGGAGTTGCGGAGCGAAACAATTTACGATTTCGGATTTACGATTTACGATTTTGGCTTCGGCACGAAATCGCAAATCAACAATCGTAAATCGTAAATATCAGTAGTAGCCGCCGGCGACGCCACCGTTATCTGGGCGCAGGGTATCGGATAGCATGAACTGTCCCGTACCTGCTGAGTGCGCTGGGCCGCGAGGTTTGGCGAACGGGGGTGGCACCGCGAAGGCTTTCTGGCCTCTCGTCCCTGATTGGGATGAGGGGTTTTTTGATTCTGGGGCAGTAGCCAATATGCAGGTTGCAGCATCGCTGCGATCAGCGCATTCGGGGCAATCACTGCCAGCTGCCAGTTGCCGACTGCTCGCTGCTATTCGATGAGGAGGCTCGCATGGACACCGTGAAGTACGTCCTTTCGGAAGACCAGATGCCAACGTCGTGGTACAACATCGCTGCCGACCTGCCCGTGCCGCTGCCGCCGCCGCTGCACCCCGGCACCGGCCAGCCAATCGGCCCGGCCGATCTGGCGCCGCTGTTCCCGATGGAGCTGATCAAGCAGGAGGTCAGCACCGAGCGCACGATCGACATCCCCGAGGAAGTGCAGAAGGTGTATCGCCAGTGGCGGCCCACGCCGCTCTACCGCGCGCGGCGGCTTGAGCAGGAGTTGGGCACGCCCGCCAAGATCTATTACAAGTACGAGGGCGTCAGCCCGGCCGGATCGCACAAGCCGAACACCGCCATTCCGCAGGCCTACTACAACAAGCAGGAAGGCGTGAAGCGCCTGGCAACCGAAACGGGCGCAGGGCAGTGGGGTTCGTCGCTGGCGCTGGCCGGCGCGCTGTTTGGGATCGAGGTTGTGGTGTATATGGTGAAGGTCAGCTACGGCCAGAAGCCCTACCGCCGCGCCCTGATGGAGACGTTTGGCGCGAAGGTGCTCGCCAGCCCGAGCGACACGACCAACGCCGGCCGGCAGATCCTGGCCGAGCACCCCGACAGCACCGGCAGCCTGGGCATCGCAATCAGCGAGGCGGTGGAAGTGGCCGCGATGGACCCCGATACGAAATACGCGCTGGGCAGTGTGCTGAACCACGTGCTGCTGCACCAGACCGTGATCGGCCAGGAGGCGATGACCCAGCTTGAGATGGCGGGCGACTACCCGGACATTATTGTGGGCTGCACCGGCGGCGGCTCGAATTTCAGCGGCATTGCCTTCCCGTTCATTGGCGCGAAAATGCGCGGCGAACGCGACGTGCGCGTGGTGGCGGTCGAGCCAGCCGCCTGCCCGAGCCTGACGCGCGGCAAGTATGCCTACGACTTTGGCGACACCGGGCACCTGACCCCGCTGGTGAAGATGCACACGCTTGGCAGCACGTTCATCCCGCCGGGTATTCACGCGGGCGGCCTGCGCTACCACGGCATGGCCCCGCTGGTGAGCCACCTGCTCGACCTCGGGCAGATCGAGGCCAGCGCGGTGCAGCAGCTCGACGCCTTTGCGGCCGGCGTGCAGTTCGCGCGTGCCGAGGGCATTCTGCCCGCGCCCGAAGCCAACCACGCCGTGGCGGGCGCAATTGCCGAGGCGCTGGCGTGCAAAGAGTCGGGCGAGTCGAAGACGATCCTGTTCAACCTGTGCGGCCACGGCCACTTCGACATGAGCGCCTACACCGACTATATGGCGGGCAAGCTGCAAAACTACGAGTACCCTGAGGAAGAAATCGCCATGGCGCTGGCCGGTCTGCCGAGCGTTGGGTAATACGATCGCACCGCAAAGGCGCGGAGAGCACGGAGATAAGTTTTAAGTAGAAGTATGTTGTATATCTCTGCGACCTCTGCGTCTCTGCGGTGAAAAGATGAGGATTTATGGCGCAAATTAAGATATACGGCCTGCGCACGCATCTCGACGCGACGAAAGCGCGGATGTCGGACGTAATTCACGCCTGTGTGGTCGAGGCGCTGCACTACCCGCCCGACAAGCGCGCGCATCGCTTTATCGCGCTCGATCCGTCCGATTTCTACTACCCGCCCGGCCGCAGCGAGCAGTATACGATTATTGAGATCAGTATGTTTGAAGGGCGCACGGTTGAAGCCAAGAAAACACTGATTCGCCTGATTTTTGCAAAATTCGAGCAGGAATTACAGATCGCGCCAAATGATGTTGAGATCACAATTTTCGAAACGCCGCGCCACAACTGGGGCATTCGTGGCCAGCTTGGCGACGAAATGGCGCTGAACTACAAGGTTGAACTAAGGTTTTGCAGAAATAGGCGAAAGCTCAGGGTAAAGCCAAACGGAGCTTGATATCGGACAGAGTCATGCCTTGGTGCGATTGTTCGATGGCCCAAGCAAGCGTTTTGCCCAAGGTCTCGCGAGCGATGGTGCGACAGGACTCGCCAATGGTCATCAGGCGTGTGTGAGCCCATTCGAAGGCACGATCATGCTTCAATTGGCGCATCAGAGCCGTGTACGCCAGGACGACGAGGTGCATGTGCCTGGTCTGGCCCATCCCGTCCCTGAGCTGACACTCGCCCATGCCCAAATGCTGCTTCCCGTCCCGATGAAAGGTCTCCGTCCCTGTCCAGCGCTTTTTGTAGACCTTCAAAATGCGATGAGCTTCCCACTGGGTTCGGTTGCTGATCAGGATCTTGCGTGGCGTCGCAGCTTCTGCTTCTGACCACAACACCAGAATACGCACTGGGTGGTTGACATTGGGCAGACGAACGGACTTGGTGAAGTACCATTGCGTGTGACCGCCGACCGTAAACTTGGTGCGAACAAGCGGCGTGAGCGTTTTGACCCACTCAGTCACGCTGGTCTGCTTCCCGCTGACTACAATCACTCGGTTGGCTTTCAAATCACCGATGTAGCTGCGACCTTTGGCGTGGAGGGTGTTCATAATTGGCGCGTTGGTGAAGTAACTGTCGAAGGTGAAGTCGCCCGGTATGTCCTCAGCGACAACCCAATCGATCAGTTCCTTAGCGAGGTCGGTGTGATTCTTGAACGGGCGCTCGTCGTCGCACTGCTCGCGCTTGCGGAAGCGCCGGAAATCGAGCGGATAATGCTTCCCACTCGGGTTGACGTAGTTGGCAAACAGGTAATCGTGGGCGATCAGGTGGCGTTTGTCGGCATGGTCCCAGAAATAGCCGACATCCTCTATCAGTTTGCCGTCATGATCTATCAAAGTGTTATCGATCGCGATAACGCCGTCGTGACGATAGCGCGTTGCAGCGTCCTGTTGAAGCCATTCGAGCCGGTGCGCGTTGATGCGCTGGACATCCCAGGGCGCTTCAGTCAACCATCGATTGAGAGTGGATTGGTCGGGTGGGGCGGCAAACTCTCGCGTGATACCGCTCACGGTCTTGTGCTCCGCTACAAACAGCCCGGTCAGGTATTCGGCAAAGTGGCGGCGTGAAGGCTCATTTGGAAACAGGTCGGCGAACTGGACCAGCAGTTCCTCGACCACCTGTGGTATCGCGACAATTGCTGGCACCTGTGCCTCCCAACTGGTAGACCAACGCTCGCCTGATCATATGCTCAGAAGCTTGTTGCCGCAAATCTGCAAAAGTCCAGGTTGAAGTGTGATCGAATTTTGGCGTATGCGATACGCCAGTGCGTGTGCGATACGCCAGTGCGTGTGCGTTTGGGCGTATTGCATACGCCCTTCTCGGTTCTCGAAGCGATGGAGGCGATGATGCCAGCGAAGATCTTACTCGATACTGATATTGGCTCCGATATTGACGACGCGGTGTGTCTTGCCTACCTGCTGGCCCAGCCCGAGTGTGAGCTGCTGGGCATCACAACGGTGACGGGCGAGGCCAATCTGCGGGCCAGCATGGCCAGCGCGCAGTGCAAAGTTGCCGGGCGCGAGGTGCCGATTTACCCCGGCGCGGAGCTGCCGCTGCTGATCGAGCCGCGCCAGCCGCGCGCGCCACAGGCCGCCGCGCTGAGCCGCTGGCCGCACGAAACCGACTTCCCGCGTGGGCAGGCGATTGAGTTTCTGCGGCAGACCATTCGCGCAAACCCGGGCGAAATTTCGCTGCTGGCGATTGGCCCGCTGACGAATATTGCGCTGCTGTTCGCCAGCGACCCGGAGATTCCGAGCTTGCTCAAGCAGCTTGTGCTGATGTGTGGCGTGTTCACCGAGCAGTTGCCGAACGTTGGCCCGCTGGAGTGGAACGCGCTGTGCGACCCACACGCCGCCGCGATTGTCTACCGCGCCGCTGTGAACGGCCACCGCTCGATTGGGCTGGATGTGACCTGCCAGGTGACAATGGACGCGGGCGAGGTGCGGCAGTCATTCCAGCACCCGCTGCTGCTGCCCGTGCTCGATTTCGCCGAGGTCTGGTTCCAGCACGCGAAAATCCTGACCTTCCACGACCCGCTGGCGGCAACGACGATTTTTGACGATCAGATCTGCACGTTCGAGCCGGGCGAGGTTGATCTTGAGCTGGAAGATGCGCCACAGCGCGGGCGCACGCACTGGCGGGCCGGCACCGCGCACTCGCATCAGGTCGCGCTTTCGGTCGACCGCGAGCGCTTTCTGAAGCACTTTTTTGGCGTGTTTCAGTAGGATTTTTGAACGGATTGGTAAGATTCTACGAACTACGCAACATGCACCGTAACGCAAGAGCGTAGCGCGTAGTGCGTATCAGGCTAGATATACACAATCGAATATACAGGAGAAAACCCCAATGACAAACAATAAAAAACGCATTCTGACGGGCGACCGCCCAACCGGGCGGCTGCACCTGGGCCACTACGTCGGCACACTGGCGAACCGCGTGAAGCTGCAGGATAACTACGACTGCTTTTTCCTCGTAGCCGACCTGCACATGCTCACCACGCGCACCGAGCTGGAGCGCCTGCGCCACACCGCCGAAAACATTCGCGCCGTCGTGCTCGACAACCTGAGCGTTGGCATCGACCCGAACCGCAGCACCTACCTCTTGCAGTCGCTGGTGCCGCAGATCGCCGAGTTGCAGCTCATTTTCTCGATGCTGGTGACGGTGCCGCGCCTGCAGCGCGTGCCAACGCTGAAAGAAGTGATGCACGACCTGGAGATCGAGCAGCCCTCGATGGGTCTGCTGTCCTACCCGGTGCTGCAGGCCGCCGACATTCTGTGCGTGCGCGCCAACCTTGTGCCAGTGGGCAAGGATCAGGCCTCGCACCTGGAGGTGACGCGCGAGATCGCCCGCCGCTTCAACGGCCTGTACGGCGACACGCTGCCCGAGCCCGACACGCTGATCGGTGAGGTGCCGACGCTGGTGGGCATCGACGGGCAGGCCAAGATGTCGAAAAGCCTTGACAACGCGATCTACCTGAGCGACGACGCCAAAACCGTCGAGCAGAAGGTGCGCGGCATGTTCACCGACCCGAACCGCGTGCGGGCCGACATCCCTGGCCGCGTCGAGGGCAACCCGGTATTCATCTACCACGACGCCTTCAACCCGAATGTCGAGGAAGTGAACGACCTGAAAGATCGCTACCGGCTCGGCAAGGTTGGCGACGTGGAAGTGAAGCGCAAGCTGGCCACGGCGATCAACAACTTCCTTGAGCCAATTCGCCAGCGCCGCGCCGAGCTTGAGCAGAACCCGCGCATCGTCGAAGAGGTGCTGACTGCCGGCAGCGAGCGCGCCCGCCACGAAGCCGACGAAACCTTGCGCATGGTCAAAGATGCGATGGGCCTGAAGTTCATTTGATTTTGGATTTACGATTAGCGATTTACGATTAGGCTCGGCTTCGTAAATCGTCAATCGTCAATCGTAAATTGGAGATCGCTATGCAAATACGTCCATCGCTCGATGAGGTGCGCGCGCTGCGCGACCAGGGCAATTTGTGCCCGATCTATGGTGAAATTCTGGCCGATCTGGAGACGCCGGTGTCGGCGTTTCTGAAGGTCGCGCGCGGGCCGTGGAGCTTTCTGCTCGAGTCGGTTGAGGGCGGGCAGCACGTGGCGCGCTACTCGTTCATTGGTGCCGAGCCCTATATGACGCTGCGTTTCGCCGATGGGCTGGCGCAGGCCGTGCAGGGCGGCTACAAGCAAACGCTGCCCTACACCGACCCGCTGGTGGTGCTGGGTTCGCACCTGCGCGAATACCGCCCGGTGCGCCTGCCCGACCTGCCGCGCTTTGTTGGCGGCGCGGTCGGCTACATGAGCTACGAGACTGTGGCGCGCTTTGAGCGCCTGCCCGTGCCCGAGGAGCGCGCCTACACCATCCCCGAAGGCATGTGGCAGTTTGTCGATACGCTGCTGGCCTTTGATCATCTCAAGCACAAGATCAAGGTGATCGCGCACGTGCACCTCGACGCCGACGACCTCGAAGCCGAGTACGCGCGTGCCTGCGCCAAGATCGCGGCGCTAATCGAGCGATTGGCGAAGCCGCTGCCGGCCGATGGCGCTCGTAAGGGCGCAGCCGCGCAGGCAGCTCCTTCCTCCGACGCCCATTCCCCACGCTCCAACGTCTCGCAGGCCGAGTACGAGCGGCGCGTGCTGGCGGCCAAGGAATATATCGCGGCGGGCGACATCTTTCAGGTGGTGCCGTCGCAGCGTTTCAGCCGCCCCGTCACCGCCGACTCGTTCACGATTTATCGCGCACTGCGCACCATCAACCCTTCGCCGTACATGTTCTACCTGCGCACACCCGACTGCGAGCTGGTTGGCGCGTCGCCCGAGCTGCTGGTGCGCGTGGAAGATGGCCTGGTGACGACGCACCCGATTGCGGGCACGCGCTGGCGTGGCGCCGACGAGGCCGAGGATCGCGCGCTGGCTGAGGAGCTGCTGGCCGACGAGAAAGAGCGCGCCGAGCACCTCATGCTGGTCGACCTGGGCCGCAACGACATTGGCCGCGTGTCGCAGCCGGGAACGGTGAGCGTGCCGGACTTTATGTTCGTCGAGAAGTTCAGCCACGTGATGCATTTGGTGAGTCATGTCACCGGGCGGCTGCGCCCCGACATGAGCGCGCTCGACGCGCTGCGGGCATGCTTCCCGGCCGGCACGGTCAGCGGCGCGCCCAAGATCCGCGCGATGGAGGTGATTGCCGAGCTGGAAGGCCAGCAGCGCGGCATCTACGCTGGCGCGGTTGGGCACGTGGGCTTTAATGGCGACCTCGACACCTGCATCGCCTTGCGCACGATGATTGTGAAGGATGGCGTGGCATATGTGCAGGCCGGCGGCGGCGTGGTAGCGGACAGCAACCCGACATCCGAGTTCAATGAGAGCTATAATAAGGCCGCCGCGCTCTTGCGAGCAATTGAAGAGGCCGAAACGCTCTAGCTTTGCAGAACTGCGCCGAGCGTTTGCCACCACGGAGCGAAGACCAGCAGCACATCCCTTCGTGTCTTCGTGCCTTCGTGGTAAAAAGAAAAGCGTACTTCAGAGGAGGTCGAGATGACTGAGAAACGCCCCGCCTACCCCGACGCGCCGCAGCGCCCGGTGAGCGATACCTACCACGGCGTGGTCGTGAGCGAAGACTACCGCTGGCTAGAAACCTTTGACGACCCGGCGGTGCAGGCGTGGACGGCGGCGCAAAACCGCCTGACCCGCAGCATTCTCGACCAGAGCCCGGCGCGCGAGCCGCTGCTCGGGCGCATGCAGCAGATTTTTACGCAGGCCTCGCCCGATTATATCGGCCTGAAAAGCTGCGCCGGCAAGCTGTTCGCCGTGAAGCGCCAGCCGCCCAAGGCCCAGCCGCTGCTGGTGCGGCTCGATTCGCCCGACGCGCCCGAGAACGAGCATGTCGTCCTCGACCCGAACGTGCTCGACCCGAGCGGCGCAACCACCATCGATTTCTACCAGCCCTCGCTCGACGGCCGGCTGGTGGCGGTGTCGCTTTCCCTCAACGGCAGCGAAGACGGCACGCTCGGCATCTACGAGGTCGCGACGGGCCGTGAGCTTGGCGACCGCATCCCGCGTGTGACCTACCCGACCGGCGGCGGCAGCGTGGCCTGGAACGCCGACGCGAGTGGCCTGTACTACACGCGCTACCCGCAGCCCGGGGAGCGCCCCGCCGAAGACCAGCACTTCTACCAGCAGGTCTACTTCCACCAGCTTGGCACGCCCACCGCCGACGATGTGTATGTGATTGGGGCGGATTTCCCGCGCATCGCCGAGGTCGAGCTGCAAACCAGCGACGACGGCCAGTTTCTGCTGGTGCAGGTGGCGAACGGCGATGGCGGCGAGTTTGCGCACTTCCTGCGCGGCCCCGAAGGCGAGTGGACGCAGGTGACACAGTTCGCCGACGGCGTCAAGCAGGCGCATTTCGCCGCCGATTCGCTGTTGCTGCTGGCGTTCCGCGATACACCCAACGGCGCACTGCTGCGCGTGCCACTCGCCGCGCCGGTGCTGGCCGAGGCCGAAACGCTCGTGCCCGAAAGCGAAACCGCCATCGTCGGCGTGACGCCGGCCGCCACGCGCATCTACCTGACCGAGATGGCCGGCGGGCCTTCGGCGGTGCGCGTGATTGGCAGCAACGGCGGCGACCAGGGCCGGCTGCCGCTCGCGCCCATCTCGGCGGTGGGGCAGGTGCTGGCGCTCGACGGCGACACGATTCTCTACCGCAGCAACACTTTTGTCGCGCCGCCGGCCTGGTATCGCTTCGACCCACAAGAAGAAGAGCCCGCGCCAACCGCGCTGCGCACGCACTCGCCCGCCGACTTCAGCGATACGCTGGTTTCGCGCATTTTCGCCACCGGGCGCGACGGCACGCGCATACCGATCAACGTGCTGCACCGCGCCGGCGTCGCCCTCGACGGCAGCAACCCCGCGCTGCTGTACGCCTACGGCGGCTATGGCGTCTGCCTCGCGCCCTTCTTCGACCAGGGGCTGAGCGTGTGGCTGGAGCAGGGGGGCGTGTTTGCGGTGGCGAACCTGCGCGGCGGCGGCGAGTACGGCGACGCCTGGCACCTGGCCGGCAACCTCACGCGCAAGCAAACCGTCTTCGACGATTTCCTGGCCTGCGCTGAGCACCTCGTTACGGCGGGCTACACCAACCCCGAGCGGCTGGCGATCATGGGCGGCAGCAACGGCGGCCTGCTGATGGGCGCGGCGCTCACGCAGCGGCCCGAGCTGTTTCGCGCAGTTGTCGCGGCGGTCGGCATCCACGACATGCTGCGCGTCGAGCTCGACCCGAACGGCGCGTTCAATATCACCGAGTTCGGCACAGTGGCCGACCCGGCGCAGTTCGCGGCGCTCCATGCCTACTCGCCCTACCATCACGTTGTCGACGGCACGGCCTACCCGGCAGTGCTGTTCACAACCGGCGACCACGACGGGCGCGTCAACCCGGCCCACTCGCGCAAAATGACCGCCCGCCTGCAAGCCGCCACAAGCTCGGCGCGGCCCATTCTGCTGCGCACCAGCGCGAACGCCGGCCACGGCATGGGCACCAGCCTGAACGAGCAGATCGTCGAAGAAACCGACGTCTACACCTTCCTGTTCGACCAGCTTGGCATGACCTATGTTGCCCCCGAGGTCGCGCTGGCGCAGTAAATAGCGCGAGCGCAGCTTGCTCCACAATTCTTTTGGTGTGAGCAGTTTCTGCGCGCAGGCGACAGCACGGTACTTTACGATGGAGGTGTGCCAATTTTGGCGCGGAGCGCCAAAATTGGCACACAAAAAATAAGGCGATTCCTTGCTGCCGCAGGCTAAAAGGCAATTGCCTGGTTTTGAAAATAAAAAAGCGCGGCAGCGCACCCAACCATATGCCCAACATCAAAACCAACGCCGTGCGCACGCTCGACCGGGCAGGCATCGCCTACGAGCTGCGCGAATATTCCATTGACGAAAGCGACCTGAGCGCCGAGCGCGCGGCTGGCAAGCTGGGCATGGCGCCCGAAACTGTGTTCAAAACCCTGATCACGCGGGGCGACCGCACCGGGCCAGTGATTGCGTGCCTGCCGGCCGGCACCGAGCTCGATCTGCGCGCGCTGGGCGAGGCATCCGGCAACAAGCGCGTCGAAATGGTGCCGCTGAAAGAAGTGCTCGACCTGACCGGCTACATGCGCGGTGCAGTCACGCCGCTGGCCTTGAAGAAGCCCTTCCCGGTGTTTCTGGACGAAACCGCCGAGCTGTGGCCGATCATTGGCGTGAGCGGCGGGCAGCGCGGGCTGGAAATCCTGCTCGCCCCGGCCGACCTGATCGGCGTGACCGGCGCGACCCTGGCGAATATTGCACGGTAGCACCCAGTTGAAAATTTCTTTTCGACCTTTGAGTCTTCGAGTCTTTGTGGCATAGCCGGCAAACGCCTTGAAAGAAAGCACGATGAGACGACACACCGCCCTGATCGCCTGGAGCCTGCTGATGCTCATCGCACTGGCCGCCTGCGCGGGTGCGCCCGCCGCCGTGCCTACGGCAGTGCCACCCACCGCCGCGCCGCCCACGGCAGTGCCGCCAACAGCGGTTCCTACGCTCGGCCCCAATGCCGAGCTGCGCGACATCGCGACGGCGCGCAAGTTCTATGTCGGCGCGGCCGTCAACACCGACGCGCTGGCCGCCGAGCCCGAGTATGCGCGCGTGCTCGGCGCAAGCTTCAATCAGGTCACGCCCGAGAACGTCATGAAGTTCGGCCTGATCCACCCCATTCCCGGCTACTACGACTGGGGGCCGGCCGACGCGCTGGTGAAGTTCGCCGAAGACCACGGCATGCGCGTGCACGGCCACACGCTGCTCTGGCACCAGCAGTTGCCGCCCTTCATCGAAGACCCCAAGCTCACGCCCGCCGACGCCGAAAAAGCCATGACAGAGCATATCGCCGCCGTGGTTGGGCGCTACAAGGGACGCATTGCCGAGTGGGATGTGGTGAACGAGGCGATTGACGACAACGCCCGCCCGCGCGACAGCGTGTGGCGGCGGCTGGTCGGCCCCGATTATATTGAAAAGGCGTTTCGGCTGGCACGCGCCGCCGATCCCGACGTCAAGCTGTTCTACAACGACTACAACGGCGAAGAAATGAACGCCAAGTCCGACGCGATCTACAATATGGTGCGCGACCTCAAGCAGCGCGGCGTGCCGATCGATGGCGTGGGCTTGCAGATGCATATTACGCTGGCTGGCCCGCCCGACGCCAAGCAAGTTGCCGAGAACATTCGTCGCCTGGGCGACCTGGGCCTGCTGGTGCATATTTCCGAGATGGATGTGCGCCAGCCCATCCCGCCCGATACTGCCGCGCTCAAGCGCCAGGCCCGCGCCTACCGCGAAATTCTGCAGGTGTGCCTGGCCGCGCCCAACTGCACCGAGTTCACCACCTGGGGCTTCACCGACAAGCACTCGTGGGTGCCCGATTTCTTCCCCGGCTTTGGCGCGGCGCTCCTGTTCGACGACCAGTACAAGCCCAAGCCGGCCTACGACATGCTGAAAGACACGCTGCGGGCCGCAGCAAAGTAAGGAAACGCCAATGATCCTCCTGCTCGATAACTACGACTCGTTCACCTATAACCTGTATCAGTACCTGAGCGAGCTGGGCGCGGACGTGCTGGTAAAGCGCAACGACGAGCTGACTGTGCGCGAAGTGGCCGCGCTTGCGCCCGAAAAGATCGTTATTTCGCCGGGGCCGTGCACGCCCAACGAAGCCGGCATCAGCGTGCCGATCATCCGCGAGCTGGGCGAACGCTTCCCGATCCTGGGCGTGTGCCTGGGCCACCAGTCGATTGGCGCGGCCTACGGCGGCGTGGTGGTGCGCGCCCCACAGGTGATGCACGGCAAGCTCTCGCAGATCCATCACGAGGGCGCGGGCGTGTTTCGCGACCTGCCGGCGCCCTTTCAGGCCACGCGCTACCACTCGCTGATTGTGCGCCGCGACGACCTGCCCGAGTGCCTGGAAATCACCGCCTGGACGGACGACGGGCTGATTATGGGCCTGCGCCACCGTGACCTGCCGGTCGAGGGCGTGCAGTTCCACCCCGAATCGATCATGACCGACGCGGGCAAGCAGCTGCTGCGCAACTTTCTGGCGAACTAATTGCGCTTTCAGCGCAGGGGGTGGGGGATAGGGAATAGGGCTTGGCGATTGCAATGGTCACGTTCTTCCCTAATTCCCACCGACCGACCGCCGATGAAGGCGCTGGGGCAAGTCGACGTTGGAGTGAGAACGTGATCGATCCACAGATTGCGCAGATTACACAGATATGTGGTCTCTCATCTGCGTAATCTGCGTCACCTGTGGATGAAATTTGGACTTCGACATGGCCCTAGACGAAGGCGACCATCGACAACCACTGACGACGTAGATGTAATGTGTATGCGCATCCTGAGTGCGCGAAGCGCGTATCGAAGGGTGCGCGTCTTATGCACACCACCCTAGACGTGGTCAGTCGTCCGTTGTCCGTCGTCCGAAACACTCACACCACTTCGCCCAGCTCGCCCGCCAGATTATCCCAGCTCAGCACCTGCCCGTCGCGCTGCAATTGCTCGCGCAGCTGGCGGTAGGGAACATCCTGCACGGCGCAGCCTTTGGCAATGGCGAGGTTCGCCGCCGCCGCAGCCGATTGCCCGAGGATCATAAAGACCGGCTCCATGCGGATCGAGCCGTAGGCGATGTGCGAGGACGAAAGGCACACCGGCACCAGCAGATTTTCGCACTCGCCGCGCCGTGGCACAATCGCGCGGTAGCTGATCGGGTAGGGCGGGAAGCCGGCCACCTGCACATCGCCCTCGTTCCACACGCGGCCGTCGCGCACAAAGCGCCGGCAGTTGTGCGAATCCATGGTGTAGGCCGCCAGCCCCACCACGTCATCCGCCGCCGTCGCGCCCCGGCAGTCGTGCTCGGTCATAACATAATCGCCAAGCATGCGCCGCGCCTCGCGCACATACAGCTGGTGCGGCCAGCCGCCCGTCGCGGTGAATTCGTCGGCCGCCAGCCCCCATTCGGCCCAGCGCTCGCGGATCGCGGGCGGCACCGCCGGGTCGTTCGCCATGAACCACATATAGCCCTGCTGGTAGCTCACGTGCGCCTGGAAGATGCGCTCGCGCTCGGCGTAGCCAGCTTCCGGGTAGGCGTAGTTGCGGCCAATGAAATCTGACGAGAGGCCGCCGTGGTTGTTCATATCCACCTTCTCGCCTCGGATCGGGTCGAACTTGCGAAACACCTCTGCGCCCCAGCCGGCGGCAAAATAGCGCGCCAGCAGCTCGTATTCGCGGCGGTCGTAGGCGGCGGGCTGCGCGAAGGGGATGCGATTACCCGGCGCGCGCGTGAGGCACAGCCGGAAGTTGTACGCCTGCACGCGATGGTCGCCGGTGCCGGGTGGCTCGGCGGGCGCGGCCTCGATGCCGGGCAGCAAGCCGCTGCTCGGGTCGCCGGGCGTGATGTAGGGGTCGATGGGCAGGTCGAACTGGTGGGTCGGGTGAATTTGCACACCGTTCAGCGTTTCGCCATACTGCGCGTTCGATTCGCGCCCGACGGTGTAGGAAACCCCGGCGCGCGCCAGCAGGTCGCCTTCGTAGCTCGTGTCGAGGAAGATGCGCGCCTGCACCGTCAGCCCGCCCTCGGTGGTGATGCTCGTGATGCGCTGGCCGTCCATCGCGACGCTGGCAAGCGGCTGGCGCGTGCGCACCGGCACGCCCGCCTCGGCCAGCAATTCGGCCAGCACGGCGCTGGCAACGTGCGGCTCGAAGCGCCATTCTTCGGCTTCGCCGTAGTGCGCGCCACAGCGGCGGTAGAACTCGCGCGACAGCCCGCCGATTGCGCGCTTGTTGCCAATGTCGGTCATGCTCAGGCCGCCCGCCGTTATGCCGCCCACCGCCCCGCCGTGCTCGATCAGCACCGCCGTGCGGCCCAGCCGCGTAGCCGCCACGGCGGCAGCAACGCCCGCAGCCGTCGCGCCATACACGCACAGATCGGCGGCGAGCGTTTGGGTTGCGGCTGGCGCGCTGCCGGGCCGGTAGTAGTAAAGGGTCATGGCTCTTTTTTCCTCCTGCTGCCCTTGATTTCCTGGAGCTGAAAGCAAAACGATCGCGCCACAGAGCGCACAGAGGTCACTGAGCAGAGATCTCCAACCTCAGTGTGTTCCGTGTTCTCTGTGGCCAAATACTTCTGCACGTCGCTCCATTATTTCACACATTTGCCGGCCCAGCGTCGTTTCAGCGCCACCTATTGCTCACGAAAATCCTTCTGGAAAGGTACGGCTACGCCGTGCCAAAAGCGAATCGCGACCTTGCACCAATTTGCTATACTACCCCCACCGCACCATCAAACAGTAAACAAATTCTTTCGCTTTTGCCGCCCGTAACGTTTTTCGTAACGATACCCGGACGATTGCGCGTTACACTCCCGCCGTGAAGTGATTGTGAGAAGCGTATGACCACTCTGCTCCAGTATTTCCGGCGCGCCACGCGGCGTGTTGCCGAGCCACAAACGGCTGTTGAACCCGCGCCCGTGTCGGTGCAACTCAAGGTGGTGCCGGCAATTGAGATCGCGCCCAACGACCCGCTAATCGCCTACTTCCTGAGCGTGCCGGGTGCTGCCGAGCTGGCGCGGCTGCGGCTAGAATCGCCGGCGCTGGAGGCGATGCGCGCAGCCGGCGTGCAGGTGGTGGTGCCGCTGCTTGGGCAAGGCGAGCTGATCGGCCTGATCAGCCTGGGGCCGCGCCTGAGCCAGCAGGAATATTCGTCGGATGACCGCGCGCTGCTGAATACGCTGGCGGTGCAGGCCGCGCCAGCCGTGCGCGTGGCGCAGCTGGTGCGCCAGCAGCAGCTTGAAGCGCGCGAGCGTGAGCGCATTGCCCAGGAACTGCGCGTGGCGCAGCTGGTACAGCAGACGCTGCTGCCCAAAGAAGTGCCGGTGATTCAGGGCTGGCACCTCGAACGCTACTACCAGCCCGCCCGCGAGGTTGGCGGCGATTTCTACGACTTTATTGAGCTGCCGAGCGGGCAACTAGGCCTGGTGATTGGCGATGTGACCGACAAAGGCGTGCCAGCGGCGCTGGTGATGGCAACCACCCGCAGCATGCTGCGCGCCGCCGCGGGCCGGCTCGAATCGCCCGGCGCGGTGCTGGAGCGCGTGAATGACGTGCTCTGCGACGAGATCCCGCCAAACATGTTTGTCACCTGCCTGTACGCCATTCTCGACCCGGCGAGCGGGCTGCTGCGCTTTGCCAACGCCGGCCACGACCTGCCCTACCGCCACGGCCCGCAGGGTGTGGACGAGCTGCGCGCGCGTGGCATGCCGCTGGGCCTGATGCCGGGAATGAACTACGAAGAAAAGGAAATGATCCTCGCGCCGGGCGAAGGCGTGCTGTTCTACAGCGATGGCCTGGTCGAGGCGCACAACCCCGCGCGCGATATGTTCAGCTTTGGGCGGCTGCAGCAGTTGCTTGGAAACGCGCGCGGCAGCGAAGGCTTGGTCGAGATGCTGCTCGACGAGTTGGCGCAATTCACTGGCGCAGGCTGGGAGCAGGAAGACGACATAACCATGGTGCTGCTGGAGCGCGATATGCAGCCTGCGCAGCCCGCCACCGCGACCGAATGGCGCACGCTGGCCGAGTGGGACCTGCCGAGCGAGCCGGGCAACGAGCGCCTGGCGATGGAGCAGGTTGGCGACGCGGTGAGTGCGCTGAACCTGCCCGCACGGCGGCTCGAACGGCTCAAAACTGCCGTGGCCGAGGCAACCATGAACGCGATCGAGCACGGCAACCACAACGACCCCGCGCAGATGGTGCATCTCTGCGCGCGCGTTTCGGCCACGCGCCTGGCGGTCGATATTATTGACAATGGCGGGGGCGCGCCAATTGCGGCGGCAGAAACACCCGACATCTACGCCAAGCTGGATGGCGATCAATCGCCGCGCGGCTGGGGCTTGTTCCTGATCAAAAGCATGGTTGACGAAATGAATGTGCGCAGCGACGAGCAGCACCACGCTATTGAACTCATACTGCATCTGGAGGGAAAGGACGATGCCAAACAAACCGCTTGAGGCGCAGGTGCGCGCAGTGCCGGGCGCGATCGTGATCGACCTGCATGGCGAGATCAACGCATTCGGCAGCGCCGCGCTGAACGACGCCTATGCCCTGGCCGAAGCGAGCAACCCCGCGCTGGTGCTGCTGAACTTCGCCGATGTCGACTATATCAACAGCACCGGCATTGCGCTGATCGTCGGCTTGCTGGCGAAAGCGCGCGCGGCTCGCCGCCGCCTGACGGTCTGCGGGCTGAGCGAGCACTACGTCGAGATTTTTCAGATCACGCGCCTCGCGGATTTCATGGCAATTTTTTCCGATGAGACGGCCGCCCTGGCGGGTGCAACAGCCGCCTAACCACACAGCGACCAAGGAGCATCATCATGCCACAAGCCAATGTCACCATGAACGTTCGCAAGGCCGGCGGCACCGTGAGCATTATCGACATTCAGGGCGAAGTAACGGCTTTTGCCGAGAAGGTGCTGAATGAGGCATACAACCAGGCCAGTGGCGCAGGCGTGCGCGCGGTGCTGCTGAACTTCAGCGGGCTGGAATATATGAACAGTAGCGGCATCGGCCTGCTCGTCACCACGCTGATCCGCGCGAACCGACAGGGCCAGAAACTGATGGTGTTTGGTCTGAGCGATCACTACCGGCATATTTTCGAGCTGACGCGCCTGAACGAGGCGATTGGCGTGTATGATGGCGAGGCGGCGGCGCTGACGGCCGCGCGCGCACTGTAAACTGTTTCCCCACCTGTAGCACAGAGCGAGGCGAATATGACCGAGCAAGAACAAGAACCCCAGGCCAGCCAGCCGCGCGATGCCGCCAACTGGGCCGGGCGCGTTGAGACGCTGACTATCGGCACGGTGCCGGCTGGCGCGATGAACCTGAATGTCGAAGGGCGGCGCGTGGTTGGGCCGCTCCAGGGCTTTGGCGCGCTCTGGCAGAAAACCTACCAGGTGCGGCTCCATGGCGAAGGGCTGACACCCACCGACGTTGTCCGCGTGTGGAAGGAGCGCTTTCCCGAGTTTCAGCCGCCGCAGAACCGCTTCTACCCCTCGGTGGCGGGCGTTGCGCCGGGCGAAGTGGTGCTGATCAACGCCTCACTGCAAGGTTTGCCTGTCGGCACGGGCGTGATGGTGCTGTATGCCGACGACGAGTCGTTTACGCTGATGACGCCGCAGGGCCACCCCGAGTCGGGCTGGGTGACGTTTAGCGCCTTTCAGGATGATGAGGCTGACGACACAATCGTCGCGCAGGTGCAGAGCATGGCGCGCGCCAATGATCCCATGTACGAGCTGGCATTCCGCGTGATTGGCTCGCGCGAGCAGGAAAAAATCTGGACGCACGTGCTGCAATCGCTGGCGGCGCACTTCGCCTGCGCGCAGGATGTGAGCCTGAGCAAAACCTGTGTCGACACGACCCTGCAATGGCGGCAGGCCGGCAATATCTGGCACAACGCGGCCATGCGCTCGATGCTCTATACCATGGCGGCACCGCTGCGCTGGGTGCGCAACGCGGTCGGGCGGTGATGCGGCGTGGTGTGGCGCGGCGGCGCCGCTGCGCTGGGTGCGCAACGCGGTCGGGCGGTGATGCGGCGTGGGGTGTGGGCGCGGCGACGTGGGGTCGGGTGTGGCGACGTGGGTGGGCGGGGCGACGTGGTGTGGGACGTGGCGACGTGGTGTGGACGTGGCGGCGTGGTGTGGCGTGGCGACGTGGTGTGGCGTGGCGACGTGGTGTGGCGTGGCGGCGTGGTGTGGCGTGGTGTGGCGATGCGGTGTGGCGTGGCGCGGCGGCGTGGTGTGGGCGCGGCGGCGTGGTGTGGGACGTGGCGACGTGGTGTGGGACGTGGCGACATGGTGTGCGACACGACGTGGTGTAAGTAAGGGCGAAGCATTTGCACCCGAAGATCGGAGCAGCGCCGATTTACGATACATCGTTCTTGATCGGAGTGGCCTCGATCGATGTGGGCAAATGCTTCGCCCCTACGTGTGCCGACGACCCGGCGATGTCTCGCCGACGACGTATCCGTGTCACCGTGGTATGCACGCCGATGGGCTACCACCGCCACCGCGCTGGGTTTTCCTCGATGTACCGCTGGATGCGCTGGAACGCGCGGTCGTCGCGGATGATGCGCTCGTAGTAATCGCGCTGCCAGAGCGACGCGCCGGGGGTGTGCCGTGCCGCGTTGACTTTGCGTGTGGAAACGGATTTGAAGTTCTGCATAATGGCGTTCAGCGAGCCGCGCCGCGTGCCATTCGGCCAATCGCCATTCGCGGGGACAGGTACGCGCTCGGCGGGCGCATCGTGTACGATGAGAATGCCGTGCATATGGTCGGGCATGATCACCCAGGCGTCGAGCGTGAGTGCGGGAAAATGTCGCGGCAGCGCAAGCCAGCAGCGCGCCACAATCTGCCCAAGTGGCGAGAGTGTGTGCCCGTCCGCGCCGATGGTGGCGAGCAAATGCTGGCGATGTTGCACGCAGATGGTCACAAAATATGCGCCGGCCTGCGTGTAGTCGTAGCCGGGCAGGCGGATGGAGCGCCGATGGTGGCGGCTTGGATCGTAGGGCATGCAGGCTCCAATTGAACAGGCTTCGTATGGTCTTGACCGCAGGTGGGCAAACAATGATGCGAGCAGGGCGATACCGTTGCACATAGACTGGCTCGAATGACATCACGTTCGCAAACTCACTACGATGCCGTCGTTGTTGGGGCGGGGCCGAACGGTCTGGCCGCCGCAATTACACTGGCGCGGGCCGGCCGCTCGGTGCTGGTGCTGGAAGCCGAGCCAGGTGTCGGCGGCGGCACGCGCTCGGCTGAGCTGACGCTGCCCGGCTTCGTCCACGACATTTGCTCGGCAGTGCACCCGCTGGGCGTTGGCTCGCCTTTTTTTCAGAGCCTGCCACTTCACGAACACGGCCTCGAATGGATTCACCCGCCCGCGCCGCTGGCACACCCGTTCGATGACGGTAACGCCGCTAGTCTTGAACGCTCAGTGCGCGCGACTGGCGCGACGCTCGGGCCCGATGCCGAGGCTTATTGGCGGCTGATGGCGCCAGTTGCACGCAACTGGGAGCGCATCGCGACCACGACGCACGCGCCGCTGCGGCTGCCACGCCACCCCCTGGCGCTGGCGCATTTTGGGCTGCGGGCGGTCTGGCCGGCGCGCGCCCTGGCCGAGGTGTGCTTCCGTGGCGAGCGGGCGCGGGCGCTTTTTGCGGGAATGGCCGCGCATTCGATTTTGCCGCTGGAGCGCGCACCGAGCGCCGCCGCCGGGCTGGTGCTGGCGAGCCTGGGCCACACATTTGGCTGGCCCATCCCACGCGGCGGCTCGCAGCGCATTGCCGACGCGCTGGCGGGCTACCTGCGCGCGCTGGGCGGCGAGATCGTGACAGGCGAGCGCGTCGAGACGCTGGCGCAGCTCCCGCCAAGCCGCGCCGTGCTGTTCGACCTGACGCCGCGCCAGATTGTGCGAATCGCGGGGGAACGGCTGCCAGCCTCGTATCGGCGCGCGCTGGGCCGCTACCGCTATGGCCCCGGCGTGTTCAAGCTCGATTGGGCGCTGGACGGGCCGATCCCCTGGCGCGCGCCCGAGTGCTCCCGCGCCGCGACGGTACACCTCGGCGGGACGCTGCCCGAAATTGCGGAGTCGGAGCGAGGCGCCTGGCAGGGTCGACACGCCGGGCGGCCATATGTTCTTCTGGCACAGCAAAGCCTGTTCGACGCCACACGCGCCCCGGCGGGCAAACATACCGCCTGGGCCTACTGCCATGTGCCGCACGGCTCGAACTGCGATATGACCGAGCGGATCGAGCGGCAGATCGAGCGCTTCGCACCGGGCTTTCGCGACCGCATTCTGGCGCGCAGCACGATGAACCCGGCGGCAATGGAGGCGCACAACGCCAACTACATCGGCGGCGACATCAACGGCGGTGTGCAGGATTTCTGGCAGCTTTACACCCGCCCAACATGGAGTTTCACACCCTACCGAAGCGCCGCGAAGGGCGTCTACATCTGCTCGTCGTCTACGCCGCCGGGCGGGGGCGTGCACGGACTGTGTGGATACTATGCCGCGCAAACCGTGCTGCACGACGACCCGTAACGTGCTTCGTAACGATTGGCGGACGCTTGCCGTGTATGAATAGTGCAGAATGAGTTTGCCAGATATGGCCAAGAGAATGGAAAGCGAGCCAGGAATGAGAAGCGCCGAGGCGATAAGCGAGCGCCAGCTGCCGCGTGGTGCGTGGCTCATCCTGCTGTTTGTGGCGGCCCTGATCTGCCTGGATATTGCGCAGGTGATCTATCGCGTGTTGCTGCCCACCGAAGGCTGGAACTACAGCCAGGGTACGACCACCGACGATTACCAAGCTAACGTCCTGATTTTCACCACCAATCTGCTTGGCCCGCCCTCGCCAATTCAGGCGGGCGATCGGCTAACCAATATTGCTGGCATGAACATTGACCAACTGCAAACCATGGTCGTGCCGGCGGTATCAGATGGCTGGCAGGCCGGGCAGATTGTTCGCTACACAGTGCTGCGTGATGGGCAGGCTGCCGACCTTGCCGTGCCGCTGAAGCATTGGACACTCGCAAGCATCGTAGCCTACACCTTCCGCGATTTCAGTGCCATCAGCAACGTCGTGAGCGCGCTGCTCATGTTTAGCATCGGCCTGTTTGTGCTGCTCAAACGCCCCTACGAGCTGGCAGCGCGTGCGCTCTTGCTGCTTGGTTCTGCCTTTCTTGCCAATAATATCAGCCTGGGCTTTATTCCGGATGGACCAACAACGCAGACAAGCTCGATCTGGTGGTTAACTGCCTTGCTGAACTACTGGATCTTCGGTTTCTTCATCGGACCAACTTTTTTTACGCTATCGCTCACCTTTCCGCGCCCAAAGAATGTGCTGCGGCGCGCGCCCTGGCTCCTGGCGCTTCCCTACACAATTTTCTGGTTACTCGTCGCGATATTTGGCTGGCTGCCACAGATTGGCTATGGCCTGACAGGCGGATTTTTTCTGCTCTCGCTGCTTTCCACCATTCACTCCGCGTTCACCCAACGTGATGTTGTAAGCCGTACACAACTGCGCTGGATGCTTGGCGGCCTGATCGGGGCGATCCTATTATTTGTGCCATTCGTCTTGCTGACAGTTGTGCTGACTCCAGAATCGCAGTTTATCTGGGCGATTTATCTGACAGCATTCCTTTCGAACCTCTCATTCCCGGTGTTTATCGTCTGTCTGTCGATTGCCATCCTGCGCTACCGGCTGTTCGACATCGACATCATCATCCGGCGCACGCTGGTCTACTCAATTCTGACGCTTCTGCTTGGCTTGATCTACGTCGGCTGCATTCTGCTCGGGCAGGCGCTCGCCACCCGTCTGACGGGCAATTCCGAGCCGGCGACAGTTGCCTCGACGCTGGTGATTGCGGCGCTGTTCTTCCCATTGCGCCGGCGCATTCAGAACCTGATCGACCGGCGTTTCTACCGCAGGAAATACAACGCCCAGCAGGTACTGGCTCAATTCGCCCTCGCCGCGCGCGACGAAACCGACCTTCAGGCATTAACGGCTGAACTTGGGCGCGTGGTGAACGAAACCGTGCAGCCTGAGTTTGTGAGCGTGTGGCTGCGCAAACCGGAACGCGACACGCGATAGCGTTCACTTACAGAAAAAGAGACATCCATGCAGCCTTCAGTCTTGACCAACGAACAACAGAATGAACGTCGCTTTGATCGCGGAAGCTGGGTTACGCTCAGCACCATTGTAGTGTTTTTAATTCTCTGTCTCGCCGGCACAGCGGCACAACTCACGATTCCAAACGATGGCTGCTTGATGGACACAACCAGCGTCGCGACTCCAACGGTTCAGGGCTGCGTCGGCGACTGGCATACACCACTGCGCGTTGGCGACACAATCGAACAGTTTGCGGGCCGATCAGCCGTCGGCGACCCAACTCAGGTGGTCAAAACGCTGCCTCCAGCCGGCTGGGTCGACGGCGGCGTCGTACAGTACCGTGTCGTGCGCGCCGGCCAAACGCTGGATCTCGCTGTGCCGTTGCACGACTGGAGCGTCGATCAGGTTGCCCGAGCATTCTGGTTCGAGCTAAAGTACTACACAAACGATCTCGTGCTTTTGTTGTGCACCGCAGTGATCTTCTGGCTGCGACCGGGCAGCCGCGCCGCACAATTGCTGCTTGTGGCGTTTGCGTCGATTGCAATTCATGATCTGGTCTTCTGGCCGGTGGAAAGCACAATGAGCGGCAACAATTTTGTTTCTTCTCCATTGGCTTGGTTCCCCGGTAATCTGCCTGGGAGCTTCTACGGCTGGCTGCTGGTTGCGCCTTTGCTGCTGCTGGTGCTGAGCTTTCCTCGCCCGATCTGGCCGGTGTCGCGCTGGCCGCGTCTTGTCCCAATATTGGTTTTTGGGCTGGCATTCGCCGCCACACTTGCGTCTTTTGCGTTTGGAAATTTCTTGATTTACCTGGCCCAGTTGGGTTTGTATGCGGCACTGGTGTTAATTGCGTTTATTGTCGCTACAGTGTATACGGTGTTGCGCGTGCGCGACCCGGTTGTGCGCGCCCAGACAGCATGGCTTGGCCTGGGTCTGGCCGGCTTCAGCGTTAACATTCTTGGGTGGATCGCGATAAATTCGGTGCCGGAATTCAGCACGATCATCGCCGACCACCCGATTGCGCTGAGTCTGCCGCTTGACATTCTGAGAACGTTCACGCTGCCGGTCTGTCTGGGCATTGCGATCACACGCTACCGATTGTTCGATATCGAGGTAATTATCCGGCGCACGCTGGTGTATTCGGTGCTGACGATCACGCTGGGCCTGGTGTACGTGGGCTGCATTCTGCTCGGCCAGGCACTTCTTACGCTCGTCATCCCGCAGGCTGATCAGTCGCAGGTGGCGACAGTTGCCTCGACGCTGGTGATTGCGGCGCTGTTCTTCCCACTGCGGCGGCGCATTCAGAACCTGATCGACCGGCGCTTCTACCGCCGGAAATATAACGCCCAGCAGGTGCTGGCGCAATTCGCCCTGACCGCCCGCGACGAGACTGACCTCGCGCGCCTGACCGATGAGCTGCTGCGCGTGGTGGACACGACGGTGCAGCCCGAGTTTGCGGGCGTGTGGCTGCGCAAAGCCCCCTCCGAAAAGCAGTAAAGCCCGCTTCTCTATGTATCTCCAAAGCTCCCCAATTAGTCGCAACATGTGTAGACGCGCACGAGCCTCCGTAACGCTTTCTGGACGCTGGCCTGCTATTGTTTTCACAAGCAATGCAGCCCGGGCAGCGCGCCCGGCAGACGTATAGAAAGCGAGACGGCAATGCTTGAAGGCAAACTGCTGGCAGCCAGCGAGCGGAAACTTTCGGATTTGGTGCTGGATGGCCTGTTTGGCGGCCTGGCCGGCGGCGCGGCGATGGCAGTGTACTTGGTGGTTTGGGGCATTGCAGTGGGTCAAAGTGCTGGCGGCGTGTTGCGTCTGTTCAGCCCAGGCGGGCAGGAAACGCTGCTTGGCGGAACGCTCACGCACCTGGCGGTGGCAGCCGTGTACGGTATTGGCTTTGGCGCGCTGTGGTGGGCGTTCGGGCGTGTGCGGCGCGTGGCCGTGCCTGGCTGGCTTGCTGGCGCGCTGTATGGCATGCTGCTGCTGATCGTGGCGAAGCTGGTGGTGCTGCCTGCTGGTGGCACGGCGCTGGCGGAAATTCCCACCCTGCACTTTGCCCTTGCGCACCTGCTTTATGGCGCGGTGTTAGGCGCGGTAAGCGAGCGCCTGCGCAGCAGTTAGCACGCTTTCGTAACCCTGCCAATGCTTTGTTCGTCTGATCGTATGCCGAGTTCACGCGCTGCTCCGTTTTTTGAAGGCAGGCGCGCAGCGATTTGGTTCGCCCGTAGTTCGCACAAGCTGGGAGAAAGCACACCCGTTTTGGGAAAGGAGCGCAGCGTGTTTGATTTCGTTGGTGTTGGGGTTTTAATTCTCTTGCTCTTGCTCTTCGGCTTCCTCACCTGGCGGGCATGGCGCGCCCGCAATGGCATTGTGAAGTGGGTGGGGACGATCGTTGCCGGCCTGCTGACGCTGGCGGTGGCAGTGGTGACAGGGGCGGCCCTGAATGGCTTTGCAATGCTGAATCGTACGCACACTAACCCGGTGCAGAATGTGAAAGTGGCCGGTTCGCCCGAGCAGATTGCGCGCGGCGAGAAGCTGGCGAATATTTGCGTAGACTGCCATGCAACAGGCGGTCAGCTCCCGCTCGCCGGCCAGGATTTCGCCACCGATGGCCCGCCCGTGGGCACGCTCTACGCGGCTAATCTCACACCGGGCGGCGAGCTGAAGGACTGGAGCGACGGCGAGATCATTCGTGCGATTCGCGAGGGCATTCATAAAGATGGCCGCTCGCTGCTGATTATGCCGTCGATGACGTTTCGTGGGCTGAGCGACGAGGATGTGCAGGCACTGGTGGCGTACCTGCGCTCGCAGCCGGCCGCGCCAGCCACGCCGCCAACCAAGATCAACCTCATGGGCGCGCTGCTCGTGACCATGAGCAATGGCGCGTTTCTGAGCGCGCAGGAACCAGTGACTAGCCCGGTTGTCGCGCCGCCGGCCGGCCCAACTGCGGAATATGGGAAATACCTCGTGTACACCATTGGCGGCTGCCGCGACTGCCACGGCCCAACCCTGGCCGGCGGCATTCCCAACCCGAATGGCCCGCCCGCCGGCCCGGATATTACCGGCGTGGCGCAGCGCTGGAGCGAAGCCGAGTTCATGAACACGATCCGCACCGGCGTCCGCCCGAATAACGTACCGCTGAGCGACGCCATGCCCTGGAAGGCAATCAGCGGCTTCGCCAGCGATGACGACCTGCGCGCGATTTTTGCTTACCTGAAGACGCTGCCGGCGAAGTAAACGTCTTCACATAAAACGTTCCGAACAATTGCCACAAAGACTCGAAGGCGCAAAGACCTATTAGCTAACCCTGCGACCTTCGAGTCTTTGTGGCTATTTGAACAGGGGTGGGCTTCGCAGGAGTCAGGAGATTGGGCGCTCTGAAGTATTCTTCGCTGAATCGTACGCACTACGCACGACGCTTTAGTTTAGAGCGTAATGCAAAGCAATAAAATTTCCCTTCTATCCCCCATCCCCGCTCTCACCACTCCACCAGCTTCCAAATCTCGGGCTGCATCGCGCCGGCATTCGCGCCGATCTGGGCGAAGATCGTCACGGCCTGTTTGAGCTGCGCCATCGCCGCGTCGGATTGCCCGGCGTCGTAGAGCAGGTCGGCCAGGGTGTTGCGCAGCGCCGCCTCGCGGTGGCGGTCGCCCTGGGCCTGGTAGATCGCGGTGGCGCGTTCGGCCAGCGCCAGCGCGCGCTCGGTCGCGCCGGCGGCACGCTCGGCCAGGGCGAGGTTGTTGAGCGCCGCCGCGCGCCCGCCATCGTCGCCAAGCTGCTCGGCCAGGGCCAGGCTGCGCCCCAGGTGCGCGCGCGCCGCGTCGAGATCGGCGGCGTGGCTGGCCAGAATGCCCAGGATGTTATGCGCCTCGATCAGGGCGCGGGCTTCGGCGGCGCGCTCGGCTTCGCGTAGGGCAGTGGCGGCCAGCTCGCCCGCGCGCGCGGAATCGCCGCTGCGGTGGGCATTCAGGCTCCACGCGGCATACAGGCGCGCGCGCTCGCCATCGGCCCCCGTATTGGGCAGCGCCGCCAGTGCCGCCTGCAGGTGGCTTTCGGCCTGCTCCCACTCGCCCTGGCGATGAAACAGATCGGCCAGCTTGCGCTCGATGCGGGCGGGCGCGGCAGGTGTGTGGAGCGCGGCGGCGGCCTCGTAGCTGCGCAGCGCCGCGCGATACTCGCCCAGCAGGGTGTGCATGTCGCCGCTGGCTTCGTGCAGCGCGCCCGGCTGCGGGTGGCCCAGCGCCAGCGCCGCCGCGAAATGCGCCAGCGCATCGGCGTTGGCATACACACGCCGGGCGTGCTCGCCAGCACGCGCAAATTGCTCGGCGGCTTCGGCATGCTGGCCGGCGAGCTGGTAGTGCTGGGCCAGCCGCCCGGCCAGCGCGTCGCGCTCGGCGGCGCTGCGGGCGCGGCTTTCGAGCGCGGCGGCGACGCGGCGGTGCAGCAGGCGGCGGCGCGCCAGCGTGATCTCGCCATACACCAGCGCGCGCAATTTTTCGTGGTAGAAATCGTAGCTCGGCAGCTCGGCGGGCAGCTCGTGGATCAGGCCGCGCGCCAGCAAGTGCTCCAGTGCGGCAATCGTTTCTTCTTCATCGCGCCCGCTGGCCGCGTGCACGGTGTCGTAGTCGAACGAGCGACCGATCACGGCTGCGGTCGCCAGCACCTGCACGCCCGTTTCGCTAATGGCAGCCAGCCGGGCATGCAGCAGGTCGCGCACGCCACGCGGCACGGCCCAGTCGGCCGGCGCGGCATCCCCGGCGTTGGCGAGCGCAGCCAGGTATTCCACCACGAAAAACGGCAGCCCTTCGGTTTCCTGAAATAATTGATGGCTCAGCCGGCCCTGACCGGCGTGTCGCACCAGCGCGTCAACCGCATCCGAACCCAGGCGCGGAAGCAGGAGTGTTGTTGCCGCACCGGCACGGTGGCTTTCGGCCGCAATCGCCCGCGCGCGATGCTCGGGTGGTGTTTCGTCGCTGCGCCAGGCCAGCAGCAGGCACAGCGGCTGATCGCGCAGGCGGCGGGCCAGGTAGGCCAGCAGGTCGAGCGAGGCCGCATCGGCCCATTGCAGGTCGTCGAGCAACAGGATGCCCGGCTCTGGCCCGCCGCACAGCGCCAGCAGCACCTGCCCAACCGCTTCGAACAGGCGGCTTTGCGCGCCGGCCGCGTCGAGCGGGGCGGGCGGCGGCAGTTCGGGGCGCATGGCAGCCAGCTCGGGCAGCAGGTGCGCCAGCTCGCTCAGCCACTGTGTTGGCACCGCTGCAAGACGCGCCGTGCTTTCTGGCTTGTGCAGCGCGGCGCGCATGGCGTCGACAAACGGGCCATACGCCAGCGTGGCCTCGCCTTCGTAGCAGCGCCCGGCCAGGGTTTGCGCGCCGCGCTCGCGTGCGTGGCGCAATAGTTCGTCGGCCAGGCGCGTTTTGCCAATGCCGGCCTCGCCTTCCAGCGCAATCATTTGGCCGCGCTCGTGGGCAGCGGCATAGGCGCGGAGCAGCGCGGCCCACTCAGCATCGCGCCCAACCAATGGTGCGGCTGGCGCGGCTATGGGCGCGGGCGCTTGCGCGGGGCTTGCGGCGGGCGGCGGTGGCGCAGCAGTTGGCGCGGGCGGCAGGCGGTTCTCACGAATTTCCTGGTACAGCTCGGTGGTTTCGGCCAGCGGCGGCACGCCCAGCTCCTGATCGAGCACGCGCACGCAATCGCGGTACTGCTGGATGGCGGCGGCGCGCTGGCCCGACCAGGCGCACAGGCGCATGAGCTGGCGGTGCGCTTCTTCGCGCAGCGGGTCGAGCGCGAGCCACTGGCGCGCACATTCTAGCGCGGGCGCGAAATTGCCCAGCAGCGCGTGGCAGCTCATCAGCCGCTCCAGCGCGGCGGCCAGCACGCGGCGCAGGCGCTCGGCCTGAAATGCCTGCCAGTCGTCAAACTCGGGGCTGTCGCGCAGCGAGAAGCCGGCCATGAAGTCGCCGCGATACAGCCCGACCGCGCGCGTCAGCGTTTCGATTGCGGCCCCGCAGGCGGCTGTGGTGGCGGGCGCGGGTGTGGCAGCCAGACGCTCGAACTCCACTACATCGGCCCAAAGCGCCTGGAGCGCCGGCCCGCCAACCGTTTCGCGGTCGGCGTCGAGCGCGGCTGCGCCCAGCGCCTTGTTCAGCACCGAAAGCGTGCGCCGCAATGCACCCCGCGCGCGCGCCTGATCGTAGTCGGGCCACAGCAGCGCGGCCAATGTGTCGCGGCGCTGCGGCTGGCCGCCAAGCACGAGGTAGGCCAGCAGCGCCAGCGCCTTGCGGGTGTCGAGTTCGGGGCGCGCGCCATTGCGCTCAATGCCGGGCGCGCCAAGCAGAAAGAGCTGTACGTCGGTCACAGACTCACCCTTTGCCAACTGAAACGGCACTGCTCGCAAGTGTAGCGCGCCATCGTCCGCGAAACGTTACGAAAATCCGCCAGTCGCCATTCCAGGGACGCACGCTGCTGGGTGGCGCGATCATAGCACAGAAGCGCAGCAATCCATCCACAGATTACACAGATTGCGCAGATTAGAGATTCCATATCTGCGTAATCTGTGTAATCTGTAGATGATCTTGGGCTTTGACGTAACCCTGTGTTCCCGAGCGTGGTAGGATATGGCGCTGCTTGCGCTGCCCGCCGGCCGTGGTGCCGGCTTGCCGAGCGGCTGTGGAAGGGGGAGCTATGCCGGAGATTCCTGTTGGGGACGCGCCAGCCTATCGCCAGCCGGCTGACGCTGTTGTTGCTGCGCTGGGCGGCGATGCCGCGCGCGGGCTCAGCGCCGCCGAGGCGCAGGCGCGCCTGGCCCGTTCGGGCCGCAACGAGCTGCCGACGGTGCCGCCCGTGCCGGCGTGGCGGCGCTTTCTGGCGCAATTTCAAGATCCACTGACCATCTTGCTGCTGGTCGCCACCGTGATCTCGTTTGTCGCGTGGCTGATCGAGCGCGACGAAAGCCTGCCCTACGAGTCGATCACGATCCTGGCGATTGTGATCCTGAATGGCGTGCTGGGCTATGTGCAGGAGCAGCGCGCCGAGCATGCGGTTGCGGCGCTTCAGGCGCTGGCCGCGCCCAACGCGCACGTACTGCGCGACGGCCAGCCGCGCCTGGTGCCCACCGCCGAGATCGTTCCTGGCGATGTGCTGCTGATCGAAGAAGGCGACACCATCGCCGCCGATGGGCGCGTGCTGGAAGCGATTGCCCTGCGCGTGGCCGAGTCGTCGCTGACGGGCGAGAGCAGCGCCGTTTCCAAGCACACCGAAGCGCTGGAAGAAGAAGCTGGCCTGGGCGACCAGACCGACATGCTGTTTAGCGGCACCGCTGTGGCGGCCGGGCGTGGGCGCGCGATTGTCACGGCCACCGGCGCGGCCACCGAGCTGGGCAAAATTGCTGGCGCGCTCCAGCAGGCCGAGGACGAAAGCACACCCTTGCAGCGCGAGCTGGCGCGCGTCGGCCGGCTGCTGGGCATTGTGGTGATCGCCATCGCCGTGGTGATGAGCGCGACCATCCTGCTGGTAGACGAAGTGCGCACCCTCTCCGAGGCGGTCGATGTTCTGCTGCTGGCGGTGTCGCTGGCGGTGGCGGCGGTTCCCGAAGGGCTGACCACCATCACCACAATTGTGCTGTCGCTGGGCATGCAGCGCATGGCCGGGCGCAATGTGATCGTGCGCAAGCTGGCTGCTGTGGAAACGCTTGGCTCGACCACCGTGATCTGCTCGGACAAAACTGGCACGCTGACGAAAAATGAAATGACGGTGCGCACGGTTGCCACCGCTGGCGGGCGGGTCGATTTCACCGGCATTGGCTACGACCCGGCCGGCGAGGTGCAGCAGGGCGGCGCGGCGGTTGCCGACCCGGCGCTGCTGGAAGAAGTAGCGAAGCTGCTGCGCGCCGCCGGCCTGACCAACAACGCCACGCTGGTCGAGCAGGATGGCCGCTGGAGCATTCAGGGCGACCCGACCGAAGGCGCGCTGCTGGTGGCGGCGCGCAAAGTCGGCCTTGCCCGCGCCGAGCTCGACCAGCGCTTCCCACGCATTGGCGAGGTGCCGTTTTCTTCCGAGCGCAAGCTGATGAGCACCGCGCACAACGACCGCGCGCACGACGACCGGGTGGTGGTGTTTGCCAAGGGCGCGCCCGATGTGCTGCTGGCGCGCTGCACGCACGAGCGCGTGGGCGAAGCCAGCGTGCCGCTGAGCGACGAGCGGCGCGCCGCGATTGGCGCACGTATCGAGCAACTGGCCGCCGACGCGCTCCGCACGCTGGGCGTGGCCTTTCGCACGCTGCCGGGCAGTGTGGCGGGCGGCGCGCTGGGCGAAGAAATCGAGCAGGAACTGGTGCTGCTGGGCATCATTGGCATGATCGACCCGCCGCGCCCGGAAGCGCGCCAGGCCGTGGCCGAGGCGCAGGGCGCGGGCATCCGCGCGATCATGATCACAGGCGACCACCCGATTACGGCGGCGGCGATTGCTGCCGAACTGGGCATTGTGGCCGCAGGCGTGCCAGCAATCACGGGCGGCGAGCTGCAGCGCCTGGACGACGCAGGCATGCAGGCCGCGCTGGCCCGCAGCTCGGTGTTTGCGCGCGTCGCGCCCGAGCATAAGCTGCAGCTGGTGCGCGCGCTCAAGCGCAATGGCGAAATCGCGGCTATGACCGGCGATGGCGTGAACGATGCGCCCGCGCTCAAAGCTGCCGATATTGGCGTGGCAATGGGCATTACTGGCACCGACGTCTCGAAGGGCGCGGCCGACATGATCCTCACCGACGACAATTTCGCCTCGATTGTGGCGGCGGTGGAAGAAGGGCGCTCGATCTTCGCGAACATCCAGAAATTCCTGCGCTATCTGCTTTCGTCCAACATTGGCGAAGTGCTGGTGATGTTCTTCGGCGTAGTGCTGGCGGGCGTAATCGGGCTGGTGCCCGAGCCCGGCCAGGCGATTGTGGTGCCGCTGCTGGCCACGCAAATTTTGTGGATCAACCTGCTGACCGATGCCGGGCCAGCGCTGGCGCTCGGCGTCGAGCCGGCCGACCATGGCGTGATGACGCGCCCGCCACGCGACCCGCGCAGCAGCGTGATCACGCGGCGCATGTGGGTCGATATTGTGTTTGTGGGCGTGGTGATGGCGGTTGGCACGCTGGGTGTGATGGATTGGGCGCTGCCGGGCGGGCTGCTGCCGGGCGGCACTGGCTCGATGGAATACGCCCACACGCTGGCCTTCACGACGCTGGTGTTTCTGCAGCTGTTTAACGTCTTCAACGCGCGCTTCGACGACCGCAGCGCCGCGTACCGGCTCTTCAGCAATGTCTGGCTGTGGCTGGCTGTGGCGGTTTCAGCCTTGCTGCAAGTGGCGGTGCTGTACGTGCCGTTTCTGCAATCGGCCTTTGGCACCGTGCCGCTCGGCGCGCGCGACTGGCTGGTGTGCATCGGGGTGGGCAGCAGCGTGCTGTGGGCGATGGAACTGAAGAAGCTCGCGCTGCGCCTGGCTGGCCGCAGCGGGCAGCCAGTGCTGCAAACGGCTTCGCGCCCGCAATAGAGCCAAGCCCAAATAACCACCAAGACACCAAGGCACCAAGATTTTATGGCTTCCTGAAGACCTTGGTGTCTTGGTGTCTTGGTGGTGAAAATTCTCCTGGCGGCTTTATTTGAAAGGTATTGGCCCTTCATATGTATGTACGGAGTTTGGCATGGACATAATTGGCGCTATGATGACATTGCTGGCCTTCCAGCTTGCCGGCGAAGTGATCGCCCGCGCGCTGGCGCTGCCGCTGCCCGGCCCGGTGCTGGGCATGCTGCTGCTGTTCGCGGCGCTGCTCGTGCGCGGCGGGGTGCCCGCGCCACTGCGCACAGTCGGCCAGTCGATGCTGAACCATCTGTCGCTCTTGTTTGTGCCGGCTGGCGTTGGCATTATGGCGCACTTTGCGCTGCTGCGCGCGGCCTGGCTGCCAATCCTCGCGACGCTGGCGCTCAGCACGCTGGTCACGCTGGCCGTCGCCGCGCTGACACTCAAGCTCTTGCTGCGCGGCCAGCGGGGCGACCCGGCATGACGCAAAATATTGCCAGCATCTGGGTCTACCTGGCGCAAACGCCCTTGCTGTGGCTCACGGCGACGCTGGCGGTGTATATGCTGGCGCACGAAATCTACCGGCGGGCGCGCTTCAACCCACTCTTTAACCCGGTGCTGATTGCGGTGACGCTGCTGGTGGTGCTGCTGCTGGCCACTGGCACGCCCTACCAGCGCTACTTCGATGGCGCGCAGTTCGTGCACTTCCTGCTTGGCCCGGCAACTGTGTCGCTGGCCATCCCGCTGTATGGCGCGTATGGCACGCTGCGGCGGCGGCTTGCGCCGCTGGCCGGCACGCTGCTGCTTGGCGCAGTTGCGGGCGTGCTGGCGGCGGGCCTGATCGGGCGGGCGCTGGGCTTGCAGGGGCAAACGCTCATGTCAATTGTGCCGAAATCCGTCACCACGCCAATTGCGATGGGCATTTCCGAGCAGCTAGGCGGCCTGCCTTCGCTCACTGCCGTGCTGGTCATTCTGACCGGCATTTTCGGCTCGGTGGCGGGGCCGCCGCTGCTGGCGCTTCTGCGCGTGGATGACGACAGCGTGCGCGGCTTTGCGCTTGGCATCGCGGCGCACGGCATTGGCACGGCGCGCGCGTTGCAGATCAGCGAGCAGGCCGGGGCGTTTGCCGGCCTTGCGATGGGCCTGAATGGCGCGGTGACGACGATCGTTGCGCCGCTGCTGGTGTGGCTGCTGCGGGGCTAGCTGCTGCCTGTGTTCAAGCGTTGAGACACAGGACGCAGACAAACTGAGACAGATGGCGTTATGCTGCTCTGCTTCTTGCCCGCTTTCCTGAAATAGCACGCCGACGAACGCTGACCAACGCGGATAGCTGTATGCCTCTCTAATCCGCCTTCTCTGCGTGTGTCCACGTCCTGTTTAGCAGAAATGTGCAGTCGGCAGTAAGCAGCAGGCACGTGCGATGCAAAAGTCTGGAAGCATACCCGCAAAACCGCCGACTGATACCTGCTTACTGCTCTAGCTGCGCTTGCCGCGCCACTCGCTCACGCCCACCGCCGCAAAGGCGATGCCGCTGGTCAGAAAGGCCAGGTGGTCGGTGGCCCAGTCGGGGCCGATGGGCAGTGGCGTGCCGAACAGGATCGGGATGGTGCTGACGCCGACGAAGACGAGCGCCAACGATGCCCAGCGCGGCAGCACGCCACTGCGCAGCGCGCCAATGCCCATCAGCAGGGTCGCAATGCTGGTGGAGAAGACCGACAGGCCCATGAACGTGTCGTTGAAGGATGGCGCGCCCAGCACGCCGCTGAGCAGCACAAGGTTCGCCGTGCCAAGCGCCAGCGCGATCACGGTAAACAGCAGGCCGGCAATCGCCAGTTTCTTGCTGCGGTTTTGCAGGCGAGTAAACAGCCCCGCCAGGCCCAGCCCGAGGATCACAACCGAGAGGACGAACAGGCGCAGGCCAATGCGCAGCGCGAGCGGCAATTCCTGGTCTGGCCCGTCTACCAGGGTGCCGCTGATCAGGCCGTAGGCAACAATCTGCACAAAATCGCCGATCCACAGCAGGCCGCCAATTGTGAAGGCCGGGCCAAGCAGGCGGGCGGCGCGTGGGGTGGCAATCGAAACAGCGTGGGTTGACATCGTGTGGCTCCTTTGGGGCTAACGATTTCTGACAGGGAATAGCCTATCACGCGGCCCTCCCGCTGTCGTGAGCGCGCGCCCCTATTCCGGCCGGGACGATCTTCCCGCCCCGGCCGGGAACCAGTTGATAGCTGCGGTGCAAAGGTTGTTTACAAACTCACATGCGCAATGCCCAGCAGTTCGGCCACCTGCGCGAACTGCGCGGCGTTATGCCCAACCGCCATTGCGCAGTGGTGCGTGGGCGCTTCGGCAAACCAGCGCGCCATGTAGGCGTCGGGGTGCTCGCGGAAGCGCACAGGCGTCTGGGTATTGCCGATCTGCATAATCGGCCCGGCCGTCGCTTCGCCCTCGCCGCTGATCATTTTCAGCCGGCCATCGCCGGTTTGCGTGACATTCAGCGTCGTAATCGGGCCGGCGCGCACCTTCGCCTCGACCGAGACGCCGCTGCCCTGCTTGCCGTGGTACAGACCCATGCCGCGCAGCATTGGCCGGCCTTCGGCAATGGCGATGTGGAACGGGCCGTCGTGGCCGAGCAGAATCGTCTCGTCGTCGTAGTCGACCACCACAATTTCCGAGTAGCTGCCGCCCACGCCCAGCGTATCGCAAATCTTCATCGCCACTGCCGTCTTGAGGTCGCCCTCGCCCGCGCACGGAATGCCCCGCGCCGTCAGCAGCGAGTGGCCGACGATCGAGCCGGCCTGCACGCGCTCGTCTTCCGCGCCGGGCGCGCCATGCACGTAGTAGCACAGCGCGTCGAGGTCGAACTCGCGCACCAGCCGCTCCTGCGCGGCCGCCACCCGGCAGGCCCAGCCCATCTGCTCCTCGGTCGGGCGGCGCGCAATCGGGTCGGCGGGCGAGTCGCCGCTGATCTCGAACATGGCCTGTAGCTCGTCGCGCTTGGCGGCAATGCCGCGCTCGCTCACGTCGGCCAGCAGGCGCATCAGGTCGCTCATTTCCAGCACGTCGACATGCAGGCCGGTTTGCGCCTGCACCATCGTGAAGTCGCTGTACATGTCGAGCATGCCGCTGTAGGTGTTGCCCAGAAAGCCAAAGCGGGCGTGCTGCAGCGTGCGCTTCACGCCAGCGGCGCGCGCCCAGCCCTCAATCGCCCGCCACGCGCGCACCGCCTCGGGGCGCTGGTGCGTCACTTCGTCGGCCAGCGAGATCGCGGGCGTGGCGTCGAGCCCGAGCAAGCCGTTCACCACCCGAAAGGGCAGCCCGGCGCGGTTGAAGGTGTTGGCGAACTCGGGCACCGCGCAGGCGTTGCAGTGC
This sequence comes from Kouleothrix sp. 19917, assembly GCF_057073505.1. NCBI lineage: Bacteria > Bacillati > Chloroflexota > Chloroflexia > Chloroflexales > Roseiflexaceae > Kouleothrix > Kouleothrix sp. 19917. The sequence continues at coordinate 3,109,026 of NZ_CP097099.1, read as the reverse complement.
GCCAGCCACTCGCCCGTGGTCGAGCGCGCATAGTCGATCCGTGCCGTCGGCTGGAGGTTCAGCACCACCACCGGCGCGCGGCAGATCTGGTGCACTGGCAGCACCGCCGAGCTGGTGGTATAGGTGGCGGCGTGGCAAAACACCAGGTCGACATTCTGCGCCTGCAGCCACTCGCCCGCGCGCCGCCCCTCGCCCTCGGTGTCCACCAGCCCGAAGTTCGCGACCTCGGCCCACGCACCAAGCCGCCGCGCAATATGCTCGCCATAGCCGATCAGCCGCTCGCGCAGGCCGGGGAACTGCTCCCAGTAGGCGCGCAGCCCCACCGAGTACAGGCCAATGCGCGGCTTCTTCGCCGGCTTGAGCGGGGAAAGCAGGGCCATTCGTGCCTCCTTCTTTAAGGGTTGGAAGGTTGGAACGTTGCAAGTTGCAGGTTGTGACAACCGATGACCAAGAAGTGAACCACAGCGACACAGAGGCACGGAGGTTTTGCGGTTGCAAGTTACAGGTTTGCAGATTGCAGGTTCGTGCAAACTCAAAACTCAACCTTCAACATTCAAAACGTGCAACCTGCAACCCACCCCTTCACCTTGTCACCCTTTCACCCCTTCAGCTTGTCAGTCCCTCGCACGCTCCAGAATGCGCACACCATAGCCTTCCAGCTCGATCGTGCCGTTGGCCGTCTGGCCGCTCAGCAGGTCGTGGTAATTGGCGGGAAGGGTGACATTGGCGGGTGTGGCGTTATGGTTCAGGATGAAAAGAAGATCGTGCTGTGCATTCTGGCGTACCGCTACCTCCACGCCGGCGGGTGCCTCAAGCGCGGGCGCGATGCCGTGGTTGGCAAGCAGCCGGGCGTACAGAGCGTCCAGCAGGCGGTCTTCGGCGTCGCTGGCGAGAAACAGCGCGCGCCCTTCGCCAAAGCGGTTTTCGGTCAGCGCGGGCATGCCAGCGTAGAAATCGTCGCCAAAAGTCGCCAGCACCGCCGCGCCCTCGCTGTGCACCAGGTCGCACAGGCGCGCGCACGAGTAGCTGCCGCTACCGTCGGCCATCACAACGGTGTTGGTCTGCCCCTCATACAGCGCATCGATCTCCTCGACGCGGATGCCCAGCACGCGGCTGAGCGGGCCGGGGTAGCCCTCAAACGCCAGGTCGTTCTCGTCCACCACCCCGCTGAACACCGTCGTCAGGAAAGTGCCGCCGCGCGCCACCAGCGCCTCGATCCGCTCGGCCAGGCCGGGCTTGACCATATGCAGCATCGGCGCGACCACCAGATCGTAGCGGCTCAGGTCGGAGTCGCTCCACACAATGTCGATCGGGATGTTCTTGCGCCACAGTGCGTTGTAGTGCCGGCGCACAAAGCCGCCGTAGTCTTTCGGGTTGATCGGCCCAATCGCGGCCTCGATCGCCCATGCGTTGTCCCAATCGTAGAGCACAGCCACGCGCGCGGGCGTTGCCGCGCCGATAGTCGCGCCGCCCAGGCGCGCAAGCTCCGCGCCCAGCGCGGCCACCTCGCGAAACACGCGCGTGTCGGAGCGCCCGCCATGCTCGACAATCGCGCCGTGGAATTTCTCGCCGCCGCCACGGCTGCGCCGCCACTGGAAATACATCACCGTTTCGGCGCCGTGCGCCAGCGCCAGGTAGCTCCACAGCCGCAGCACGCCCGGTCGCTTCAGCGCGTTTACCGGCTGCCAGTTCTGGCTGCTTGGCGTCTGCTCCATCAGCATAAAAGGCTGGCCGTCCTTCAGGCTGCGGTTCAGGTCGTGCAGAAAGGCAATGTCGCCAGTGTTGGCGTTCGGGCGCGGGTAGCAATCCCAGCTCACCACGTCCACTTCCTTCGCCCAGGCGCGGTAGTCGAGGTGCGGGAAGGTGCCCATCATGTTGGTTGTGATCGGCACATTGGGCGTCACAGCGCGCAGGGCGTCGCGCTCAAGCGTGAAGCACTCCAACATGGAGTCGCTCTGGAAGCGCCGGTAGTCAATCGTCAGCGCGTGCGTCACCGACTCGCCATTGGCGTAGGGCGGCTCGATCTGCGACCAGTCGGTGTAGGTGTGGCTCCAGAATGGCGTCCACCAGCGCGCATTCAGCTCGTCGAGGCTGGCGTAGCGCTGCTGCAGCCACGCCCGAAAGGCGACGGCGCAGTTCTCGCAGTAGCACGGCCCGCTGCCGCCATACTCGTTCGAAACGTGCCAGATCGCCAGGGCGGGGTGCTGGCCGTAGCGCTCGGCGAGCTTGCTGGCCATCTGCACGGCGAAGCGCCGGTAGCTGGGCGCGTTTGGACAGTAGTTGGTGCGCCCGCCGTGGTGCACGCGGCGGCCGGTGGCGTCGGCGCGCAGCACATCCGGGTAGGCCAGCGACATCCAGGCCGGCTGGGCGGCGCTGGGCGTGGCCAGGCAGACGATCCGGCCAGCGGCGTGGAGCTTTTCGATCACGGTGTCGAGCCACTCAAACGTAAATGTGTCCTCGGCGGGCTGCAGCGACACCCAGGAAAACACGCCGACGGTGGCGATCGTGCAGCCGGCCTGCTGCATCAGCGCCACGTCTTCGTCCCAGGTTGCGGCGGGCCACTGCTCGGGGTTGTAGTCGGCGCCGTGCCAGATGAAGGGCGCGCGCGGGTTGATCGGTGGGAAGCTCATGAGTGGGTGCTTTCTGTTTGTCTCGGGCGAGGCTGCTATTATACTCGCGCTCGGCGCTAGGGGTGTGTGCGGGCTGCCCTGGCCGTATGGCCGCACCTTGTCTGCACTTGTGAGCAGTGCCAGCATCAAGCCAGCTTGCTCAGGCCGTATGGCTGCAGCTTGTCTGCACTTGTGAGCAGTGCCAGCATCAAGCCAGCTTGCTCAGGCCGCAGGGCCGCACCTTGTCTGCATACGTGAGCAGTGCCAGCATCAAGCCAGATTGCTCAGGCCGCAGGGCCGCCGGGGCTCACGCCGCCCCGGCACCCGGCGTCGGGGCTATCGCCCCGAACCCCAAATTTGATGTGGTCGTCTGCGACGGCCTTGGGCTGTCATGCCTCCGTTATGCCATTCTGCTGGCATCTGCCGATATGCATATGTTTCGGTTTGAATGCTTTCTAACGAAATACTGCATTTCTCGTTCGATGCCTGGGCTGCATCCACAACGGAGGCATGAGCACGGGCATCTCGTATGCCGGCCACGCTCTTTATGGGGTTCGGGGCAAGGCCCCGACCGGGGAGTGCAGAGGGCCGCGGTCGGCCCTTTGCCGCGGGGAACGGGGCCGCGCAGGCCCCGACTGACTTGTCCCTCAGGCCGCGGGGAACGGGGCCGCGCAGGCCCCGACTGACTTGTCCCTCAGGCCGCGGGGAACGGGGCCGCGCAGGCCCCGGCTGACTTGTCCCTCAGGCCGCGGGGAACCGGGCCGCGCAAGCCCCCGCTGACTTGTCCCTCAAGCGCGCGCAGCCCTCACCGAGGGAGCACGCCGGGCAGGGGCCGCACAGGCCCCAGCAGCAGCGCGTCAGTATCCCTGCTCCACGGCAGCGTCACACAGAAGCAGCTTCCCTGCCCCGGCTCGCTTTCCACCGCGACGCTGCCGCCATGCGCTTCGGCAAGCTGCTGTACCATCGCCAGCCCAAGCCCGGTGCCCTCGTACTGGCGCGAGAGCTTGCTGTCGATCTGCACAAACTGTTTGAACAGCATTAGCTGATCTTCTTTGGCGATGCCAATGCCGGTATCCCACACGCTGAACGTCACCACCTGTGTCTCCGCATCGCCCCGCACATCCAGGCCAACGCTCCCGCCGTCGGGCGTGAACTTCACCGCATTGGAAAGCAGATTGACCAGGATCTGCTTCAGGCGTCGCTCGTCGGCCAGGAAGTGATCGACGGGGCCGGCGATACTTGTGCGAATATCGATCTGCTTCTTCAAGGCAGTTTGCGCAACCATCTGTACGCTCATGCGGCACAGCGGCGCAACTGTCACTGGCACAATCTGCAGCTCCAGCTTACCTGCCGCGATCTTGGCCAGGTCGAGAATATCGGTGATTAACGCGAGCAGATGGCGACCGCTTTCTTCAACGCCGTGCAGCACATCGGACTGCTTCGTGGTAAGCTCGCCATACAAACGCTCTTGCAGCGCCTGGCAGCGAGTCAGAATGGAGTTTAGCGGCGTGCGCAGCTCGTGCGACATGTTGGCGAGAAATTCGTCTTTCAGCTGGGCGGCGCGCGCCAGATCCGCATTAGCCTGCTGGAGCTTGGCGATCAGGCGGTTGCGGCCATACACCAGTGCGATCTGTCCGGCCACCGCTGTCAGGTGTTGCACATCATCATCGGAGAAATCAGGCTCGTCGGGGCGATTGATCGCGGTAATAGTACCGAATACCTCGCCGAGGTACAGGAGCGGCACAACAACAATCGAGCCGCTCTGCGTTTCGACCCGGCGCTGCTGCGCGGCAGTGCTTTCGCGCGGGTCGGCGATGTTTTTAGGCGAGATTGCCGGGCGCAGTTCGGCAACCACCCAGCCGCTCAGGCCGCCCATATACTCTTCGAAATCAACCTCGTCCAGCGCGAAGGGCAGCGTATCGTGCACAGCACTTTTATTGTCGCATGCATCCGAGCGGCTGTACGCCAGGTGCTCGACACGGCGCGCCCGCCAGTCAAACGTCAGCAGCACGACGCGGTCGGCTGGCAGCGTGGCGCGAACGCGGTCGGTGGTGCGCTGAAGCGCCTCAACCAGATGATCAGTCACGATCGCATCGTTGGTAATCGCGTACAGATCCTGCACGCGCTCCAGCATTTGGTTCAGCGCGCTGGTGCGCTCGGCAACCCGCGCTTCGAGCTTGCCGTGCGATTGCTGAAGCGAAGAATACAGTTGGGCGTTGTTGAGAGCCAGGGCGGCGCGGTCGGCCAGATCCTGCGTCAAAGTCAGGTCGTCGTCATCAAATGGCGGTCGTTCGGGCCGGCGCCGGTAGAGAAACAGCGCGCCAAAGTGCCGGCTTTGCAGGCTTACTGGCACGGCAAGAATGCTGTGCAGAGGGATGCCGATTTGTTCAGCTGCTGCCAGGAGCGCTGATTGCGCGATCATGTGGCGCTGCTCAGGATCGTCAAGCGACACAAGCATTGGCTGCTGGTTGCGCAACACATGCGCTGCCTTGCTTGCGCTGCCGATAGGGAACAGCGCTTTGCCCAGATGGGCGTGCCATAACTGCATGATGTGCGGGTCGGAATCGTACAACACTGCCGGCGTCAGATATTCCTGGTTGTCGGAAAGCAAAATGATCACACAGCCGTCGCTGATGCGTGCGGCGGTTTGCGCGATCTGCTCAAGCACTGCCGGGTAGTCGTTCTCGGCTTGTGCAAAGGAATGTGAGGCTGCGGCCAGCACTTGCAGGCGTTCGGTCGCGCGCTGCATCAGCTCCTCGGCGCGCCTGCGCCTGGTAAGATCCTGCACCGTAACAAGTGTGCAGGATTCCTTATCGATCTCGAAGGGCACGGCCGAAAACAGCGCCTGACGCATTTCGCCTGTTTTGGTTGTGATGGTAAGCTCCGCATTAAATAATTCGTCTTGCTCCTGCAATGACTGGCGAAACTCCGCGAGTTTGTGGAGATGCGGGAAGATGCCTGCTGTATCCAGATCGTGGCCAAGTAATTCTTCACGGCCATACCCCAGCAAAAACTCCATCTTCCTGTTTACGTCGATGATATGCAGGTTGCTTCTTCGAAGAATAGCCTGCGCAACCGGGCCAGGGCCAACGCATTATGAATGAAGCATAAAACGACGTTTTGTCTGTCAAACGCTTTCAGTATGGGCGAAACAAAGCAATGTGGTTCTTTATGCTGTTTTTCGTGCACTCGTGCATCAGAGTGAGCAACTCGCCATCGCGTTTCTGATGCTATAATCACCTCTCTGAATGGTTTCCAGCAGCAGGAGGTGTGTGGTGGAATTACCGACGTCGCTTTCTCGCCATTTTGGCGATCTGCCCGACCCGCGTATCGACCGCTGTAAACACCACAAACTGATCGACATCATCTCGATTGCCATTTGCGCGGTTTTGAGCAGTGCTGATGGCTGGACCGACATCGAAGCCTATGGCCACGCCAAACACGCCTTGCTGGAGCAGTTTCTCGAGTTGCCCGCTGGCATTCCGTCGCACGACACCTTCGCCCGTGTCTTTGCGCGTCTTAATCCCACCGCGTTCCAATCCGCCTTTCTCGCCTGGGTCGACACCATTCGTGCCAAACTGCCCGGCGATGTGATTGCGATTGACGGCAAAACCGAACGTCGTACCCACGACCGTGCGATCGACCTGTCGCCACTGCATATCGTCAGCGCGTTCTCGGCGGCCAATCACCTGGTTCTCGGTCAGGTTCGCGTGAACAGCAAATCGAATGAGATCACCGCCATCCCGCTGCTGCTCTCGCTGCTCGACATCAACGATTGCATCGTGACGATTGATGCGATGGGCTGCCAGGTGGCGATTGCCGAACAGATTGTGGCGCAGGGTGGTGACTATGTGCTGGCGTGTAAAGACAACCAGCCGCAACTGGCGCGCGACATTGCACGCATCTTTGCCGAGCCGATTGAAGAGGAACACCTGGATCGATGCATCATCACAATGGAAGGTCACGGACGGAGCGAACGGCGCGAATATCGCAGCTGTGACCAAGTGGAGAGCATCGTCGACCGCGCGCGCTGGTCGCAGTTGCGCTCGGTTGTAAGGGTGCATTCGACGCGCACGTGTGATGGTGTGACGAGCGAGGAGACACATTCGTACATATCAAGTTTGCCGCTGGGAGCCGAGCGGGTTGCAGACGCCATTCGGCAGCATTGGGGGATCGAAAACCGGCTGCATTGGGTGCTGGATGTGGTGTTTGCCGCCGATGACAGCCGCGCGCGAATTGGTCACTCAGCGCATAATCTGGCAATTATTCGGCACTTGGTGTTGAACCTGCTGCGCGAGGAAACGACGTTGAAGGCGAGTGTACGTCAGAAGCGGCTGCGTGCGACTTGGGACGATGCCTATGCGATGAAAGTGCTTCAGGTTGAGCCACGTCTGTAGAACATTTGTAATGCGTTGGCCCTGGCAACCGGGCTGGCCTGAAACGTCGTTGCAAAGCGCGCTTCGGAACGGTGGAGCGCTTCGTCGGCCAGTATGCGCTCGGTAACGTCGCGAATCGAGACCATGCACAACGATTGCCCGGCATCCATGATCTGTGCGCCAGCGACTTCGATAAAAAACTCGCTGCCCTTGGCGTGCCTGGCCGTCAGGATCGGCGTTGAGTTGATCGCGCACTGCGAAGCACTGCCCTCGCTGGGAGGCGTAAGCATCGCGCAGAGCTGTGGGATGAAGCGGCTAACCGGATGGCCAATGGCCTCGGCGGCAGCGCAGCCAAACATCTGCTCGGCGGCGGTATTGAAGATCACAATGCGTCGCGAGGAATCGACAGTAAGAATTGCGTCTTTTGCCGAACTAATCATCCGCGCCAGGCGCTGCTCGCTGGCGGCGAGCGCGGCCCCGGCCTGCTCGTGCCGCCGCATTTGCTGGCGCAGCACACCATACAGCAGCACTGTACTTACAGCTACGAATACGCCAGGTTTACTGACGCGCAGAAATTCTGTCAGTGTGGATTCTGCCAGAAGGCTTGCTTCGATCCGATCCGAGTAGAGCAACCACCACGCCGCAACCAGGCAATACATCAGGCTGGTGCGTATTGCTACGTTCCTAAGGCGGTCGTGCATTGCGGGCTTCCTCGTTGCTGTGGTGGATTGACAGCCCTCGTAGTGGGAGGGCACGTTCTATGTGCGGCTGGGGAACGAATGAGCGATAGCAAAGGCAGCTTCTGGCTGCTCACTACTCTGGAAAATAAATTTCCCTGTACTCAGCGTCCAGGAAGCTCAAGCCAGTTTTCTTTCAACATGGTAGCCAGATAAGCTTCCTGGAAGCTTGCCCGTTGTAGAAAAGAACTTTCTTTCCAGAGTACTCATGGCGCAGCTTTGCGCAAGGGCAGCTGAAACCAGAAGGTTGCGCCCTGGCCGACACTGCTTTCGACACCGAGCGCCCCGCCCATGTGCTCGACTACGCGCTTGCAGATCGCCAGGCCCAGCCCAATGCCACCATAGCGCCGAGTTGTTGTGCCATCGGCCTGATGAAAAGGCTGGAAGATTTGCTGGTGGCTCGCTTCCGCAATGCCGATCCCGCTGTCGCGCACGCGCACGATCAGGTGGGCCAGCTCGGCCGACTCGCCGGCCAGGTCGGCGCTGACAATCACCGGGCCGGCGGGCGTAAACTTGATCGCGTTGTCGAGCAGCTTGCCCAGTACGAGCTGCAAGCGCGACGGATCGCCCAATGCGTAGTGCGGCACATCTGCATCAATGCTGGATGTCAGCTGGAGGCCCTTGGCTTGCGCAGCCGGGCGTTGCGCTTCAACCGCGCTGACGATAGCGGCGGCCGGCTTGAACAGCAAATTGGTGAGTGCATAGGCACCCGACTCAAGGTTGGTGTATTCCAGCATATCGCCAACGATTCCCAGCAACAGATTGCCCGAATCGTACACCGCACGCGCATACTCGTGCTGCTCGGCGTCGAGCGCCGTGTCGAGCAGCAGCTCGCTCATGCCAAGAATGCCATTCAGCGGCGTGCGCAGTTCATGACTGATGGTTGACATAAATTCCGTTTTCAGCCGGAGTGTTTCAAGCGCAGTGTCGCGGGCCTGCGTCAGGGCAGTTACGGCGCGCTCGCGCTCGTTGAGCAGGCGGTGGTAGCGATTGATGCGGGCAATGGTGCGCACCCGCAGGCTCAGCTCCATATGGTCGAGCGGCTTGGTGAGGAATTCGTCGGCACCGGCACCAATGCCACGCAAGCGCGATGCGCGATCTTCCAGCGCCGTCATCATCAGAATATTGACTTCGGCAGTTCGCGGGTTGGTGCGCAAGGCCTCACACACGGCGAAGCCATCCATGCCGGGCATCATGACATCGAGCAAAATCAGGTCGGGCAGGCGTTCCTGCGCCATTGCCAGCCCTTCGCGGCCCGAGCCAGCCAGGAAAACAGTGTGCCCCTGCGCCGACAGGAGATCCGCCAAAATCGCGCTTTGGTCGGAATCGTCATCAATAATGATAATCTGGATTGGCTGCGGTTGAAGCATAGGGCGTTATCCTTTTGCGAGCAATTGCGCCTGGGCATAATGAAGCCAAGTACAAGCGATCATCTGGCGCATCGCAGCACCATCATAACAAAACACCATTTTGCGCAGTAGCTCTAAACATGATCGCGGGATGAATGAAATGGCGCGGAACAGTAGCGGGATGGCAACAAAATCGAGTAATGGGCGGGCCGGGGCCAAGAAACTGGGGCGGCCATGCCGCCCCAGTGCCCAACAACGATTGTTGCCAATATGTTCTGATACAGCGCGGCCAACGAGCTAACCGCCCGCATCGCCGTCGCGCTCGACCACAACTGCCGTGCCATAGGCCAGCACTTCGGTCATTCCCTGGGCGATCTCGGTGGTGTCGTACCGAAAGCCGATGATCGCGTTTGCGCCAAGCTGGGCGGCGTGCGCCAGCACCATCAGGTAGGCATCGGTGCGGGTATGCTCGCACACCGCCGTCATGGTGCGGATGTTGCCGCCGCCAAGCGACTGAAAGGCCGCGGCGATCTGCCCGCCGATGCTGGCCGAGCGCACCGTCAGCCCGCGCACAATCCCCAGCGAACGTAGCGTGCGGTAGCCCGGTAACTCAAATGCCGCCGTGATCATGGCTGGGTCGAGCGCGATGTGCTCGATAGGGGTGAGCCGCTCGGTCGCGCCGGTTTTTGCTGGCGCAACCGCAGCGCCGCAGATGATACAGAATTTGGAGCCGTTCGGAATTTCGGCATCGCACATGGTACAGTGCATCGGTTTGCTCCTTCTACAGCAGGATTCAGCAGTAAGAATTCAAGACCCCGCCAGTGCTGCGAGCTGCTCGCACGCGCGCGCGGGCTGGCCGTTTTCCAGCCGCTCGCGAATTGCGGCGGCGCAGGCGGCCGGGCTGAGCGCGGCGGTATCGACGTCCAGATCATAGATCCCCGGAAGATGCACCTGCTCCTGCCAGCGTAGAATCGGTGCTGGAATGGGGTCGCCCGGCGTGTAGTCGGGGTTCCAGCCTGTCGCGCGCCGCCGCTCCATAATCACCTCGATCGGGCAGCGCACGCCAACCAGCAGCACAGGCAGTCCGATCAGGCGGCGCATACAATCGGGCAGAATGCCATGCAGGGTTGCATAAACGTCGTGGTGGCCAACATCGACCACCACGTTCAGGCCCAGGCGGCTGTGCGCGGCGACCGAGTCGTACAGCGCGGCGTACATGCTGGCGACCAGCGGCTCAAGGTCGGGTCGCTCGCCGCCAGGGCGCAGGCCAATGCCCGGCTGAAACTGCGGCGGGGTCATTGCCATGGTGCGGTCGACGCCCAAGTTCATCCACACGCCCGGGTAGGTCTGCTGAATTTCGGCAACAATGCTCGATTTGCCCGAGCGCGGCGCGCCGTTGAGGATGATAATCTGCGCGGGAATGTTGCTCATGCGGTGCCTCGCTTGCTGCTGTGCCAGCGCCGCGCCCGATTATCGCACTGTGGCGGCGCGGGCGCAACCCGGCACCCGGCGTCGGGGCTATCGCCCCGAGCCCCAAATTTGATGTGGTTGCCGTATTCAAATTTCGCGTGTCATGCCTCCGTTGTGCTCACCGCTGGCAACATTCGATATGAGAATGAACTACTTCAAACTGGTACAGCCGTATTCATTCGATGCCTGCTTTTTGGCACAACGGAGGCATAACAGACCTGCAATTCGCATGTCGGCCACGCTCCTTGCGGGTCCAGGGACGCAGTCCCTGGTGCGGGTGCAGGGGCGGCACAGCCCCTGCCGCTCGCCGCGCAGGCGATACCACTCGATTTGAGTAGACTGCTGCCGCTCGCCGCGCAGGCGACACCGCTCGATTTGAGTAGACTGCTGCCGCTCGCCGCGCAGGCGACACCACTCGATTTGAGTAGACTGCTGCCGCTCGCCGCGCAGGCGACACCACTCGATTTGAGTAGACTGCTGCCGCTCGCCGCGCAGGCGACACCACTCGATTTGAGTAGACTGCTGCCGCTCGCCGCGCAGGCGACACCACTCGATTTGAGTAGACTGCTGCCGCTCGCCGCGCAGGCGACATACGGCGCATAGCCGCCAACAAAGGCGTGGGCGGACACATAGGTCCGCCCAGACACGAAGAGCGCGAGAACCCGCAAACCCCAACGACTCCCTTCATCGCGTATAATCCCTGCGGAGCAAAACAGAAGGATCGAGAAGGAAGGGATATGGAGCTGCAAACCGCAATCGACTTCTACCACGGCCTGCTCGACGACACGAGCGCGCGCGAGACTTTTGCACAGCTTGAGGCGCTGATCCGCGAGCGCGACATGCTGGTGGGCAAGCCGCGCGAGCGCCTGATCTGCTCGGTGCTGCGGCCTCGCCTGCTGGTGCCGGCGCAGCTTGCCACCTTGCAGCGCGCCACCGCGCTGGTTGGCCGCGCCATTCGCAAAGTCGGCGCGGCCGCGCTGATCGACCCGCAGCTGCTTGCGCCCTACGCGCTCACCGAGACCGAGCGCGCGCTGCTGGCGATCGACCCGGGCTACCCCGGCGCGTCGGCATTTGGCCGGCTCGATGGCTTTCTGGCCGCCGATGGCAGCGCGTGCTGGTTTGTCGAGGCGAACCTTGAGTCGCCGGCCGGGATTGGCTATGACGAAGCCATGGTCGAGGTGTTCGACCAATTGCCGGTGATGGCCGAGTTCCGCAAAACCTACCGCGCCGAGGCGCTGCCGCACCGACAGGGCCTCCAGCAGATGCTGCTCGACACCTACGGCGCCTGGGGCGGCAGCGGCACGCCCACGGTCGCAATTGTTGATTTCGCGGGCGCAGTGACATGGCCCGAGTTCGAGCACATTGCTGCGCGCTTCCGCGCCGACGGCATCCCCACTGTCATCGCCGACCCGGGCTGGCTCACCTACGACGGCACGAAGCTCCTCGCCGCCATTCCCGACGCTGGTGCGCCCACGCCCATCGATCTGGTGTACCGCCGCGTGCTCCAGCACGAGTTCCTCGCGCAGTACGACCTTACCCACCCGCTCGTGCGCGCCTACGCCGACGGCGCGGTGTGTGTGGTCAACCCCTTCCGCAGCAAGCCCGTGCACACCAAAATCATCATGGCGCTGCTGTCGGATGAAGATGGCCCGGCCGCCGGCCTGCTCGACGCCGAGGAGCGCGACGCCGTGCGCGCGCATGTGCCGTGGACGCGGATTGTGCGCGGGGGCGTGACGCGCTACGCCGAGCAGAATGTGCCGCTGATTACGTTTGCGCAGCGCAACCGCGAGCGGCTGGTGCTCAAGCCCAACGACGATTACGGCGGGCAGGGCGTGCTGCTGGGCTGGGAAACCGACCAGCCCGCCTGGGATCGCGCGCTGGCGGCGGCGCAAGGCGCGCCCTTTGTCGTGCAGGAGCGTGTGCCGGTGCCGCAGGAGGATTACCCGACCTGGACGGCCGAAGACGGCCTGCGCATCACGCCGCGCTATGTCGACAGCGACCCATGCGTGTATGGCGACCCGCACTCGCCGGCGGTGCAGGCTGTTGGCTGCCTGACGCGCATCGCCGCCAGCGCGCTGCTGAACGTCTCGGCTGGCGGCGGCGCGGCCCCGCCCACCTATGTGGTCGCGCCAGCGTAGGGAGCTTCAGTGCCGGTTGAAGGTTGAGGGTTGAGTTGGCAGGTTGAGGGTTGAGTTGACAGGTTACAGGGTTGCAAGTTGCATGTTGAGCAGAACTTTGCTTCTTCCGCCGATAGAACCTGCAACCTGCGAACTTTCTAACCTGCAACCCTCTCTGTTTCTGGTCGTTGGCGGCCGGTTGTATAGATGAAAGAAACACCAATGAGCAAAGCTCGTTTGCGCGACCTGGGCATCACCATTGGCGCGCTGCCGCCCGGCCCGCACAACGCCATCACCGACGTAGAAGGCGTGCAGGTCGGCCACACCACGCTTGTCTACGACAGCCCGCGCGTGGCGCGCACTGGCGTGACGGTGGTGCTGCCACGCCCCAACGCGCACGCCAATCAGGTGTTTGGCGCGTTCCACTCGTTCAACGGCAATGGCGAAATGACCGGCGTGCACTGGCTGGAAGAATCCGGCCTGATCGACGCGCCAATCGGCATCACGAACACCAACGCCGTTGGCGTGGTGCGCGACGCGCTGGTGGCGCACACGCTCGAGCAGTACGGCGCGGCGGGCTGGTTGCTGCCAATTGCCGCCGAAACCTACGACGGCATGTTGAACGACATCAACGCCTTTCATGTCACCCGCGAGCATGTGTTTGCGGCGCTGGCGGCGGCGCGCGGCGGCCCGGTGGCCGAAGGAAACGTTGGCGGCGGCACCGGCATGATCTGCCACGGCTTCAAGGGCGGCATTGGCACCGCCTCGCGCGTGGCTACAACCCCGAATGGCGCTTTCACCGTGGGCGCGCTGGTGCAGGCCAACTACGGCTGGCGCACCGATCTGCGCGTGGATGGCGTGCCGGTCGGGCGGGCGATTGGCGCGGAGCAGGTGCCAATGCCGGGTGAAAATCGCGGCGATGCCGGCTCGATCATCGTGATTCTGGCGACCGACGCGCCGCTGCTGCCCATCCAGTGCAAGCGCCTGGCGCGGCGCGCAACCGTTGGGCTGGCGCGGGTTGGCGGCAATGGCTTTAATGGCAGCGGCGACATCTTTCTGGCCTTTGCCACGGGCAACAATTTGCCGCGCGGCACCGAGCCGCTGGCACTGACCATGCTGCCGCACGATAGCATGAACGAACTGTTTCGCGCGGCTGCCGAGAGCACCGAAGAAGCCATTCTCAACGCGCTGTGCGCCGCCGAAACGATGCATGGCTTCAATGGCAGCGTGGTGCACGCCCTGCCGCACGACGCCCTGCTGCGCGCCATGGGCAGGTGACGGAGAGAGTTTGCACGTTTTGAATGTTGAATGTTGAATGTTGAATGTTGAGTTTGCGAAGAACCTGCAACCCTTTGCGTCCTTCGCGTTCTTTGCGGTTTATTCTCCCGGCCGTCGTTCGTCGCCACCTGCAACCTGAAAACCTGCAACTGCATAGGGGTTTAGGGTCTGGGGTTTTGGGATTGAGCGTGAAACCTTGTAACCTGCCAACCTTCAAACCTGCAACCTGCAACCTTCAAACCTGCAACTGCATAGGGGTTTAGGGTCTGGGGTTTTGGGATTGAGCGTGAAACCTTGTAACCTGCCAACCTTCAAACCTGCAACCTGCAACCTTCAAACCTGCAACTGCATAGGGGTTTAGGGTCTGGGGTTTTGGGATTGAGCGTGAAACCTTGTAACCTGCCAACGTTCAAACCTGCAACCTGCAACCTTCAAACCTGCAACCTTCAAACCTGCAACCTGAAAACCTTCGAACCTATAACCTGCAACCCCGAAGCACCCGCAGCTCAGCCGCCTGTCATACACTCTGGCGCGCGGCGGGCGTAGCATAGAGAAAAGTGTGTGAGAAAGCGAGCGAAAATGAAGCGATATGTCTTTCTTCTGCTGCTGAGCGTGTGCCTGCTGGCGCTCGCGCCCGCCGCGCAGGCCGCCCCCGGCGACCGCTGCTTCCCCGAAACCACCGAGTGCATTGCCGGGCGCTTTGCGCAATACTGGGATGGCAATGGCGGCCTGCCGGTCTTTGGCCTGCCAATTGGCGAGCAGCGCCAGGAGCGCGGCACCGAAGGCGTGTTTGTGTCGCAGTGGTTCGAGCGCGAGCGCTTCGAGGCCCACCCCGAAAATAAAGCCCCCTACGACGTGCTGCTGGGCCGCCTGGGCGACGAGGCGCTGCGCCGGCAGGGCCGCGACTGGCAGACCTTCCCGAAGGGTCAGCCACAGGCTGGCTGCCAGTTCTTCGACGCGACCGGCCACGCGCTGTGCGAGCCATTTCTGAGCTACTGGAAGACCCACGGCCTGGAGTTCGACGGGCAGCGCGGCACGGGCTACGACGAAAGCCTGGCCTTGTTCGGCTACCCACTGTCCGAGCCGGCTATGGAAACCAACAGCTCGGGCTTCACCGTGCTGACGCAGTGGTTCGAGCGCGCGCGCTTTGAGTACCTGCCCAACAACCCCGACCCCTACAAGGTGCTGCTGGGCCGTCTCGGCGCCGAAGTGTACGATCCGCTGACCGGCACTGGCCCGATTGTGTACCAGCAGGTGCAGCAAAATGGCTGGCCGCAACCGCTTGAAGTGCCGAAAGGTTTTACGATTGAAGAAGCTGCGGCCGGTTTGCAATCGCCGCGCTTCATGGCCATCGACCCGGCGGATGGCAGCCTGGTGTACGGGTCGCACACCACCAGTCAGGTTGTGCGCCTGCGCGACACCAACGGCGATGGGCGCTACGACCAGACGCAAACAGTTGCGGGCGGGCTGGCCGCCGTGCATAGCGTGGCCTTTGTGAACGCCGGGCCGGGCGGCACGCCGGTGCTCTACGCCGCCGCCGAAGATCGGCTGGTGCGCCTGAGCAACTTCGACGCCAGCGGCGCGGCGCAATCGGTCGACCTGGTGCTGGCGCTGCCGTCGGGCGCGAAAGACCTGTACGGCCACCGCACGCGCACGCTCGCCGTCGGCCCCGACGGCAAGCTCTACCTGTCGGTTGGCTCGTCGTGCGATGTGTGCGTGGAAGACACGCCCCTGCGCGCCGCGCTGCTGCGCATGAATGCCGATGGCAGCGGGCTGGAGGTGTATGCCAGCGGCTTGCGCAACACCGTGGGCTTTGAGTGGCGGCCATTCACCCACGAGCTGTGGGGCGCCGACATGGGCCGCAACAACCTCGGCGCGGACAAAGTGCACGACGAGCTGAACCAAATCGTGCAGGGTGCAAACTACGGCTGGCCCTACTGCTACGACAATAATGTGCCGAACCCCGAGTTCAACGACGCCAGCAAGTGCGCGAACAGCGTCGCGCCCGCGTTCAACTTCCCGCCGCACTGGGCGCCGCTGGGCCTGATCTTCTACAACAAGGTTGGCTTCCCGCCCGTGTTCCAGGGCGACGCGCTGGTAGCCTTCCACGGCACCGCCACCGACCAGGTGCAGCAGCTATCCGGCTATAACGTTTCGTGGGTGCGCTTTCGCCACGGCCAGCCCACGGCGATGTACGACCTTGTGCGCGGCTGGAACGCTAACGGGCAGGTGTGGGGTCGCCCGGCCGGGCTGCTTCAGCTTGCCGACGGCAGCGTGCTCATCTCCGACGACCTGGGTGGGCGGATTTTCCGGCTGCGCTATACAGGTTAGGATCATCCACAGATTACACAGATTCCGCAGATTGAATTTCAATATCTGTGTAATCTGCGGATGTGAGAAACAAGGCGCGGGCGAGTCGCACGATTCGCCCGCGCTGCTGTGTGCGCAGAACTTTGCAGGCGCGTCGGGCAAATTGTGCAAGTATCTCCATCAGATCTTCATTGTTTCTTAACTATTTTTTTGCTATGCTCTACACTGCGTATCACGACGTTCAAATAGCGTCGTGCGATACGCGACGTGATGAAGGCACGCGGTTTGCCTGAAAACGAGCTACGTGCCAAACTGAGCGGATTGCCCGCCAGTATCTCTAGCAAGGAGTGTTCTCTGTATGTTGGGAAGCTTGCAAACGTTCGTTCAACGCCGGTTCTTCACCCTACTCATGCTGCTGCTTGCCGCAGGGTTCCTGCTGATTTTTGGCGAACTGGTTCTCTACAATCACTTCAAAGGCTTGCAAATCCTTGGCACGGCCTCGACCGTAATTGGCGCGATCATGGCGCTGGTGGGCATTGGCGCAGGCGCGAACCTGCGGCGCTGGCTGGCGGTAGGCTTTATTGCCTTGTCGCTGGTGGGCGTGATTGGCGTGTTCGAGCACAACGAAGAGCGCCTGGGCGGCGAAGAAGAGCGCCGGCCGCCGGCCGCGCAGACCACCGGCAACCAGGCGAGTGGCGAGTCGGGCGAGAACGAGCAGGGCGAAAGCGAAGAAGCGGGTGAAGCTGGCGAAGCTGGTGAGCGCCCCGAAGGCCCGGGCGAAGAAACCCCGCCGCCGCCGCTGGCCCCGCTCAGTCTGGCGGGCTTCTGCGCGCTGGGCGCGGTGGCGCTGCTGGGCCGCAAAGACCCGGCATAATAACGTTTCGCAGGCAGGGCCGGGTGCATGCGCGCCCGGCTTTGCTGTGCGCGCCAGAAGGGCATCGATTGCGGCGTGTAAATTCACAGATCTGCGTAATCACGCAGATACGGCTCTGGAAAGCCAAGCGCATACTGACTTCTGAATCCTGGCTTCTGAATACTGCTATAATACTTCGCACACAAGCAAGAAGTGGAGATGCATATGCCCATCCGCGATCAGATCATCGCGCTGGCGCGCGGCGGCGAACTTTCGCAGGCCGATGCTGCCTCGGCCATGGAAGAAATTATGACGGGCGTCGCCACTCCCGCCCAGATCGCCGCGTTTCTGACGGCGCTGCACCTTAAAGGCGAAACCGAAGCCGAGATCGCGGGCATGGCGCAGGTGATGCGCGAGAAAGCGATGCCGGTGCACTACGACGCCCCCGTGCTCGACACATGCGGCACTGGCGGCGATGCCTCGGGCACATTCAATATTTCCACCACGGCGGCGTTTGTGGCGGCTGGCGCGGGCGCAACCGTGGCCAAGCACGGCAACCGCGCCGCGTCGAGCGCGTGCGGCTCGGCTGATGTGCTGGAAGGGCTGGGCGTGAATATCGAGCTGGATGCCGAGGGCGTGGTGCGCTGCCTGCGCGACGCCGGCATTGGCTTTATGTTTGCGCAGAAGTTCCACCCGGCAATGCGCTTTGCCGGCCCGGTGCGGCGCGAAATCGGCATTCGCACGGTGTTCAACATTCTCGGCCCGCTCTCGAACCCGGCGCGCGCGCGCCACCAGGTGCTGGGCGTGGCAAATGCCGACCTTGCCGAGAAGCTGGCGCGGGCCCTGCAGCGGCTCGATACCGTGCACGCACTGGTGGTGCACGGCCACGGCGGGCTGGATGAGTTGTCGCTCAGCGGGCCAAACCTGGTGTACGAGGTGCGCGCCGGCCAGGACATGCAGCGCTACGAGCTTGCGCCCGGCGACCTGGGCCTGAGCGCCGCGCCGAAAGATGCCGTGCTCGGCAGCGATGTGGCGGCCAACGTCGCGATTGTGAACGATATTCTGGCGGGCGAGGAAACCGGGCCGAAGCGCGATATCGTGCTGCTGAACGCTGCCGCCGCCCTGGTTGCCGCCAACCTGGCAGGCAGCCTGCCCGAAGGGCTGGAGCAGGCGCGCGCGAGCATCACCAGCGGCGCGGCGCGCGAGCGGCTCGGGCGAATGGTTGTGGCGAGCCGGGGTTAGGCCAAAAGCAGTATTCAGGTGTCAGGAGACAGAAGTCAGTCGGTTTTGGCTCGCTGACGCCTTTTTTTGGATTACTGTTGTGGGTTTTCGTGGCCGAACTGAATTATACGTCGTTGGGTGTCAAACCAGTGTGTTTTGCGAGACGCGCTAACATCCGTGGGCCAAGCTCTTCGTTGTCGTGAAAAGCAAATACTACATCTGGCCATCCCGGTCGTTCGAGTGTTTTATGTGAGCCAGAAATACGCTTGACACGCCATCCAATGCGTAATAGTGCGGCAAGAACTCGGCGTGCTTTTGTTGCCGACTATTGACTCATGCAGCTGCCGCAAATGCAATAGGTGTCCAAGTCGGTGCTGCTTCGTCATGTTCAAGACGATCTGCGATAACTCGGAGCGCTAAGGCCTGAACATGCGCAATTGCAGCATCACGAGTCGGGCCGTAGCTAAGGACGCCAGGTAATTCAAGGACTTCAGCGATCCACCGACCATCCGGTTCTTGTTCATACTCAATGGTCAAATCCATACTATCCCTCCAGCAGTTGTTGAGTAGCGTGTGCAACGGGATTTTGTATGATGCGATTGTAGCATGAAAGTATTCGTAGCGAACAAAAGTACCATAGGCTGTTTTCGCCTGAGAGGCATATAACGGAAGTCGGAAAGAGGCGCCGTACAACTGACTTATCTGCGTAATCTGTGGACTTTATCGAACACGTCGGGGAGGCGCACACGCGCCTCCTTCGCTATTCTCACCGACCTCTCATAGAAACATATGACCCGCGTTGGCTAGCGTTTCGGGCTTCTGCGAACGGCGAATAATTAGAAAACCGCTTATCCTGAAGCATCATGGCTGCAAGGCGAGCCGGCGCTCTTTTTCATAAACCTTTTACACAGCTCCTTTTGCACACAAACTATCTTCGGCATAGCGCGTGCAGTAGCATGCGGCAGGAGGGTTGTAGCAAAAGGGAGAAGGTATGCAGGCTGAACGACGCGTTGCACCGCAGCTGCAAGCGCCGCACCTGCCATATATGCCTGGGCTTGATGGGTTGCGGGCGTTGGCGGTGATCGCTGTGCTTCTGTACCACGCCGACTTGGGGGCCAGCGGCGGCTACCTGGGCGTTGAGACGTTTTTTGTGCTGAGTGGCTTTTTGATCACTGCGCTGCTGCGCACCGAGTGGGAGCGACACGGGCGGGTGAATCTGGTCGATTTCTGGTTGCGACGCGCGCGCCGGCTTCTGCCGGCGCTGTTTGTTGTGCTGGGCGGGGTGCTGCTGCTGGCGGCGGTGCTGCTGCCCGGCGAGCTTGCGGCGCTGCGCGCCGATGCGCTGGCCGCGCTGGCCTATGTGATGAACTGGCGGCTGGTGCTGAGCCAGCAATCGTACTTCGACGCGGGCTTGCGCCCGTCGCTCTTGCAGCACCTGTGGTCGCTGGCGGTGGAAGAACAGTTTTACCTGCTGTGGCCGCTGCTGTTTGTGCTGGCGATGCGCTGGCTGGGCCGGCGCGGCACGCTGGCGCTCGCGCTGGCGGGCGTGGTGGCGAGCACGCTGGCAATGGCGCTCCTGTTCGACCCCGGCGCCGATCCGTCGCGCCTGTACTACGGCACCGACACGCGCGCGGCTGGCTTGCTGCTAGGCGCGGCGCTGGCGCTGGCGTGGTCGCCAGCCGGGGCTGCGGCCAGCGCGCGGCGCGGGCGGGCGCTCGATGCGGCTGGCGGGCTGGCGCTAGGCGGCTTGCTGCTGGCCTACCTTGGCTTTTCCGAAGCGCACCCATTGCTGTACCGTGGCGGCTTTCTGGCGATTGCGCTGGTGACGACGCTGCTGATTGTGGCGGCGACGCACCCGGCCGCGCGCCTGCTGCCGCGCCTGCTTGGCGTTGCGCCGCTGCGCTGGGTGGGCCAGCGCTCGTATGGCATGTACCTGTGGCACTGGCCGGTGTTTATGCTGACGCGGCCGGGCCTGGATGTGCCAATCGACGGCTGGCCGCTGCTGGCGCTGCGCTTTGGCCTGGTGCTGCTGCTCACCGAGCTGTCGTTCCGCTATGTCGAGCAGCCGGTGCGGCGCGGCGCGTTGGGTCGCTGGTGGCGCGGGCTGCGCACCCCGCCGATCCCGGCGGCGCGGCCAACCGTGCCCGCGCTGGCAATGGCGATGGTGCTGCTGGGCGCGTGCGCGGTGCCGCCAGCCACGCCAGCCGATCTGCCCACGGAGATCCCGCTCGCCACGATTGTTCCAACCATCGTGCCCACCAACGCCCCGTCGTCCACGCCGCTGCTCGTGCCAACCGCGCCGCCGACCGCCGAGCCAACGGCCACGCCCGAGCCAACGGCCACAGCCGAGCCGACCGCCGCGCCAACGGAGGCGGCAACCAGCGCGCCAGTGGCGACCGTCGACCCGGCGCTGGCCGAGCGTTTGCAAGCCATCCTCGACGAGCTGGTGGCCGACGGCACAATTCCCGGCGCGGTGCTTTCGGTGAGCATTCCCGGGCAGGGCGTGTGGAATGGCGCCAGCGGCATGAGCGACCGCGCGGCCGCAACGGCCATGACCACCGACACGCGCCTGCGCATCGCCAGCATCAGCAAGGTCTTCACGGCGGTGGTGGTGCTGCAACTCGTGGAAGAAGGCGTGATCGCGCTTGACGACCCCATGGCGAAATGGCTGCCCGATCTTGTGCCGGCCGGCGAGCGCATCACCGTGCGCAATTTGCTGCAACACACCACTGGCCTGTACGACTACCTGGAAGATCGCAGCTATGTCGGCAAGGTCTACAGCCAGCCCGAGCGCGTCTTTACCTCGCGCGAGCTGGTGGAGTACGCCGCCAGCAAGCCGGCGCTGTTCAAGCCCGGCGCAAAGGGCGGCTGGGATTATTCCAGCACCAACTTTGTGATCCTGGGCATGATCGTGGAATCCGCGACCGGCAACACGCTGGCCGACGAAATGCGCGCCCGCATTTTCACGCCGCTGGAGCTGACCAGCACCTACTTCGCGCCCGACGAGCCGGTGGAAGGCGTAGCGGCGCGCGGCTACTCAGGCAGCACCGACCAAAGCGCGGCGGCGATGTCGTTCGCCTTTGCCACGGCCAACATCGTGTCGCGCCCCGACGACGTGCGGCGCTTCGCCGACGCGCTGTTCGGCGGCGAGCTGCTGCAGCCCGCCATGCTCGACCAGATGCTGCAATTTGTGAACGGCAAAGGCCAGTACAAAATGCCGGCGCTGGAATATGGCCTGGGCGTGATGCGCAACAAGCTGGCGGTTGGCCCCGCCGCCGACGGGCAGGCGCGCAGCGATGAGCTGAAAACCGTGATGGGCCATATCGGTGGATTCGGTGGCTTCCGCTCGGCTGTGTGGCACGCGCCCGCCACCGGTATCACCATTGCGCTGGGCGAAAACCAGGGCGCGACCGACCCGAACATCCTTGCCACGCGTGTCTTCGACGCCGTGCTTGCCGGCATTGGCAAATAAGCGCATTCCGCACTACGGTTGCAGCGCCGTCCGGGTCGAACGTGTATCGGCCCGGACGTTTGTATTGTTTGCTTCTCGCCCCTGACCCCCAACCCCTGACTCCTGACTCCTGGCTGCTGACTCCTGCTATAATACCCGCCACGAAACCGCCCGTAGTGCAAAGGACCGCCCATGACCCCGCCTCTCGACGGCCTGCGCGTGCTCGACCTGACGCGTGCCCTGGCCGGCCCATTCTGCGCGCAGATGCTTGGCGACATGGGCGCCGACATTGTGAAAGTCGAGCAGCCCGGCGTGGGCGATAATGCGCGCGCGTGGGGGCCGCCGTTCCAGGGCGGCGAGAGCAGCTACTTCCTGAGCGTCAATCGCAACAAGCGCAGTATTGCGCTCAATCTGCGCGACGCGCGCGGCGCCGAGGTGCTGCGCCGGCTGGTGGCCGGCAGCGATGTGTTGCTGGAAAATTTTGTGCCCGGCACGCTCGACCGCCTGGGCTTTAGCTACGAAGCCTGCGCCGCGCTTGCGCCCAACCTAATCTACTGTTCGATCTCAGGGTTTGGGCAAACTGGCCCCGAGCGCGAACGCGCCGCCTACGACCAGATCTTGCAGGGCATGGGCGGGATCATGAGCATGACCGGCGCGGCTGGCGGCGAGCCAATGCGCGTGGGCATCGCCATCGCCGACATCATGGCCGGCATGTTTGCCGCCTACGCCGTGCAGGTCGCGCTCTACCACCGCGAGCGCGCCGGCGTGGGCCAACGCGTCGACACCTCGCTGCTCGAAGGGCAGCTGGCGATGATGACCTACCAGGCCGGGCGCTACTTCGCCACTGGCGAGGCACCCGGCACCAGCGGCAACATGCACCCAACGATTGTGCCCTACGGGCTGTACCGCGCCGCCGACGCCTTTTTCAACCTGGCGGTCGGCACCGAAGACCTGTGGCGGCGCTTCTGCGCGGCGCTCGGGATGGAACACCTGCGCGAGGACCCGCGCTTTGCGCGTAACCCCGACCGGCTGGCCCATCGCGATGCCCTGAACGACATCCTGGCCGAGGCATTTGCGCGCCACCCAATCGCCGAGATCGAGTCGCTGCTAAACGAGGCTGGCGTGCCCTGCGGCGCGGTGCGCGATCTGCATACCGCCTTCACCGACCCGCAAACCGACGCGATTGGCATTGTGCGCGAACTGGATCATCCCAGTGCGGGCGCGATCAAAGTGGTTGGCCCTCCGTATCATCTTTCGGCCACGCCGCCCGAAGTGCGCCTGCCGCCGCCGCGCCTGGGCGAGCACACTGACGCAATTTTGCATGAGCTGGGCTACGACGAAACCGCCATCGCCGAACTGCGCGCGAGCCGCGTGGTGGAATAACAGGGTTGCGTTTTGAGTGCTACATGCTGAGTTAGGATCATTCATAACTAAGCACTCAACATTCAAAACTTAACACTCGCCGGAGGCGATATGACCGAGCACGATGGGCTGTTCAGCATCACAACGCGCCTTCTGCTCACGGCCGAGCAGCGCGCCCGGCTGGAAACGCTGGTGCACGAGCGCGACGTCGATCTGGTCGATCTGCTGTCGGAAATTGTGGCCGACTACCTCGAAGCACAGGACATTGCCGTTCCATCTGCGCCCGCGCCCGACACCAGCGCCGAATTGCAGCGCCGCCGGGCCGAGCTGGCGCGATTGCGCGCCCGCAGCGACGCGGCCGGCCAGCCGGCCTGGCTCATTTCCTACATCAGCGCGCTCGAAGCCGAAGTGGCGCGGCTGGAAGGCTAGCCGCCGGCGCCACTCGTTTGTAACTCGGTCCTGCTACCCTGGATGTGCGCTTGCAAGGCAACTTATTTCCAGGGCTAGGTCAAAGTCCCAAAATCCATCCACAGATGACGCAGATTACGCAGAAGGGAGACCTATATATCTGTGTAATCTGCGTAATCTGCGGATATATCTCGCTTCCCATTCCAG
Source organism: Kouleothrix sp. 19917 (assembly GCF_057073505.1). Classification (NCBI taxonomy): domain Bacteria; kingdom Bacillati; phylum Chloroflexota; class Chloroflexia; order Chloroflexales; family Roseiflexaceae; genus Kouleothrix; species Kouleothrix sp. 19917. The sequence continues at coordinate 3,085,278 of NZ_CP097099.1, read as the reverse complement.
CGTTGACATGGCTTTGGTTTATTTCATTATGGCGAAACACAAAACCCGGCTCGATCAGCTGCTGGTGCAGCGCGGCATGGCCGAAACACGCAACAAAGCCCAGGCGCTGATCCTGGCGGGATCGGTGCGTATTGGCGGCGCGGCCCATACCAAAGCGGGCGAGCTTGTGCCCGACGACGCCGAGATCGAGCTGGCCGCCGCGCTGCCCTACGCCAGCCGGGGCGGCTACAAGCTCGCCCACGCGCTCGACGCCTTTGCGCTCGATCCGGCAGGACTGGTTGCAATGGATGTGGGCGCGTCGACGGGTGGCTTCACCAGCGTGCTTCTGCAGCGCGGCGCGGCGCGTGTGTACGCGGTCGATGTGGGCTATGGCATTATCGACTGGCGGCTGCGGCAGGACGCGCGGGTGGTGGTGATCGAGCGCACAAATATTCGCTACCTGGAATCGTTGCCAGGGGATGAGGAACAGGAGAGGGGGGATGGAACTGCCGCCCCAACCCCCAACCCCCAACCCCCAAACCCTATTCTCGCCGCCTGCGCAACCATCGACGTCTCGTTCATCTCGCTGCGCCTGGTGCTGCCGGCGGTGCAGCGCCTGATCGCGCCGGGCGCGTGGGTGGTGGCGCTGATCAAGCCGCAGTTCGAGGCCGGCGCGGAGCAGGTGGGCAAGGGCGGCGTGGTGCGCGACCCGGCGGCGCACACGGCGGTGCTCCGCGAGGTGTTGGGCTTCAGCGCGCAGATCGGGCTCGTGCCGCACGGCCTGGTGCGCTCGCCGATCACCGGGCCGGCTGGCAACATCGAATTTCTGGCGTGGCTGGGCGGGCCGGGGTCGCAGCTCGACACCGAGCGCGCGATTGCCGCCGCATTAGAGCGCGGGCAAGCATGACGACGCACAGCATCACACTTGGCGCAGCGCGTGTGTATGCGCTAAACCTCGGCACGCTCATGGCCGACCTGGCCGACTGGCTGCGCGTGCCGCCCGCCCAGCGCGGCGCTGACGCGCCACTGTTCGCGCAGCTGGTCGCGGTGCCCGCGCAGTCGATGCTGGTGGTTGCGCCGGGCGCGACCGTGCTGGTGGATGCCTGCGACCCGGTGGCGCTGCCCGCATTCGAGACGGTGCCGCCCGACTACCAGCCGCCGCCCAATGCGCGGGAGCAGCTGGCCGCGCTGGGAATTGCGCCCGAGGCGGTTGACTATGTGGTGGTGACGCACCTGCACACCGACCACTACATCGGCCTGGCGCACGACGTTCAGGGCGAAATGCTGCCATGCTTCCCACGCGCGCGGCACATCATTGGCCGGGCCGATTGGGACGCGGCGCGGCACATGCTGGCAACGCCCGGCACTGCGGCGGCGCGCGTGCTTGGCCCACTCTGGCGCGCTGGCCTGATTGAGCTGGTGGACGGGCCGCGCACGCTGGTGGCGGGTATCGAGGTGCTGCCGCTGCCGGGCGAAACGCCCGGGCACCTGGCCGTGCGGGTGGAAATGGCCGGGCAGCGCTGCATGGCGATTGGCGACCTGTACCATCATGAAGTGGAAGTTGCGCGCCCCGAGTGGCTGGTGCGCTGGGCCGACCCGGTGGCAAGCGCCAGCAGCCGCGCCGCGCTCGGTGCCGCCGACCCAAACGGCGATGACATTCTTCTGGCAAGCCATATTGCTGGCTTTGGGCGGCTGCGCCGCGCGGCTGGCCTCGCACGGTGGGAGGCGCTGTGACGCATGAGGAAGGGCTGGAGTGCCGGGCTGGCTGTGGCGCGTGCTGCATCGCGCCGTCGATCTCATCGCCCATCCCGGGCATGACGAATGGCAAGCCAGCCGGCGTGCGCTGCGCCCAGCTCACCGACGACAACCGCTGCAAACTGTTTGGGCATCCCGAGCGCCCGGATGTGTGCGCCAGCCTGCGGCCAAGCCGCGACATGTGCGGCTGGAACCGGGTGGAAGCCCTGATGTGGCTGAACGAACTCGAACGCGCAACCGCCCCACCGCCGAACAGTGTGGTGCGAAGCGAGGCGGCGGGCGGCGCGAGTGAGCGTGGAAAATAGCCCGAATACGTGATTGCCAGGGGCCGTGGAAAGACACGCGCTGAGGCTCTGGAACGCTGGCAATGACGTTGACGAATCGAGCTATTTATGTATAATCAGCGTGTGCAAATTTTCACTTAATTTCTGGAGTCCGCTCATAGCGAATGATACCTGGCCCAGGTACTCATCGCGCACATGCCCAAGCGCCGCACCGCAGCCCAGGCCTTGCGACGATGGATGTCTGTCCCCGGTCTTGTTCGCCACTAGCAGGAGGTCCCATGCGGGCACGTCGTCCTTCTTTCAGACTGCCTGTGGTAGCAACCCTATCCCTGGCTGGCGCAGCGTTGCTTCTTTCGAGCTGCGGCCAGGTGCTTCCCGCAACCACGCTGCACCCGAATGGTGATTATGCGCAGCGCGTCTACGACCTGATGATCCCAGTATTCTGGGCAGCACTAGGCGTATTTGTCGTGGTGGAAAGCATTCTGATCTACTCCGTGTTTCGCTTCCGGCAGCGTTCGGAGAACGACCCCATCCCGGCGCAGATCCATGGCAACACCCGCATTGAGATCATGTGGACAATCGCGCCGGCGCTGATTCTGCTGGTTATTGCGGTGCTGAGCTTCCGCACGCAGGCCGTGAATGCAACGCAGCCAGCCGACGCGATGCAGATCAAAGTGGTGGGCCATCAGTGGTGGTGGGAATTCCAGTACGAAGACAAAAAGATTGTCACAGCCAACGATGTGTACATCCCAGTTGGCAAGCCGGTGCAGTTCAAGATGACCAGTGTTGATGTTATCCACGATCCGTGGGTGCCGCGGCTCTCGGGCAAAACCGATGCCATTCCCGGCGCAAACAATATCAACTACATCTCGTTCACGCCGCTGGAGCCCGGGATCTACCGCGGCCTGTGCGCCGAGTTTTGTGGCGAAGAGCACGCCGTCATGCGCTTCCGCGTGATCGCCGTGCCACAGGAAGTCTTCGATAGCTGGGTGCAGCAGCATCAGCAGCCGGTTGGCCCCAGCTTCCAGGCGGCGGCAGCCGACCCGGCACGGCTTGGCCCGGGCGACCCGGCGCGCGGCGAGAAGGCCTTCCTGAACGCCAAAAACCTGTGTATCACCTGCCACGCGATTAGCGGCTACAAAGAGGCGGTTGGCGTTACCGGCCCGAACCTGACCTACTTTGGCAGCCGTGAGACGATCGGGGCCGGCGCGCTGCCGAACACGCCCGAGAACCTTTCGCGCTGGATCCACAACCCCGGTGCCGTCAAGCCCGGCAACATCATGAGCACTGTGATCAAGCCTGGCACCGTTTCCGACCAGGACATCGCCGATATTGTCGCGTTCCTTGAGAGCCAGACAGTGTCGATCGAGAAGCCCGCCGAGCGCTAGTTATCTGGAGGCAGCAATGGCAACACTCGAGCGTTCCGTCTCGCCGGTGCGCATTCAGCAAACCAAGGCCGACCCAGGTGGCTGGCTTTCGTGGCTCACCACGGTCGACCATAAGAAGATCGGGATTATGTACCTGATCTCGGCGTTCTTCTTCTTCGTGATTGGCGGCATCGAGGCGCTGCTGATCCGCTTGCAGCTGGGCGCGCCGAACAATACCATCCTTTCACCCGATGTGTACAACCAGATCTTCACCATGCACGCCACCACAATGGTGTTCCTGGCGATCATGCCGATGCTGGTGGGCTTTGGTAACTACTTTGTGCCGCTGATGATTGGCGCGCGCGATATGGCCTACCCGCGCCTGAACGCGCTGAGTATCTGGCTGTTCATCTTTGGCGGCCTGATGCTGTACGCCAGCTTCATCACCGGCGGCGCGCCCGGCGCGGGCTGGTTCGCCTATGCCCCGCTGAGCGGCAAAGCCTACTCGCCCACCACCGGCATGGACTACTGGGTGCTGGGCCTGGGCATCACCGGCGTGGCGTCGATTGCTGGCGCGCTGAACTTTATTGTCACGACGCTGAACCTGCGCGCGCCGGGTATGTCGTTTAACCGCATGCCGCTGTTTGTGTGGACCAACCTGGTCACGTCGTTTCTGATCATCTTCGCCTTCCCGAGCCTGACGGTGGCGCAGGTGATGCTGTTCTTCGACCGCCAGTTTGGCACCAACTTCTTCAACCCGGGCGGCGGCGGCGACCCGCTGCTGTGGCAGCACCTGTTCTGGTTCTTCGGCCACCCCGAGGTGTACATCATGATCCTGCCCGCGATGGGCATCATCTCGGAGATCCTGCCGACTTTCTCGCGCAAGCCGATCTTTGGCTATGCATTCATCGCCTACTCGACGGTGGCGATTGGCTTCCTGGGCTTCACCGTGTGGGCGCACCATATGTTCGCCACCGGCATGGGCCCGCTGGTCAATGGCTTCTTCTCGGCTGGCAGCTTCCTGATTGGCGTGCCGACCGGCGTGAAGATTTTTAACTGGATCGCCACGCTCTACCTCGGCAACATCCGCCTGAAAACGCCACTGTACTTCGCGGTGGGCTTTGTGGCGATGTTTATCATCGGCGGCATTTCGGGCATTACGCTCGGCTCGCCGGTGCTCGACTCGCAGCAGACCGACACCTACTATGTGGTGGCGCACATCCACTATGTGCTGTTTGGCGGCAGCATTTTCGCGCTCTTTGCTGGCTTCTACTACTGGTTCCCGAAGATGACCGGCCGCATGTATAACGAAGGCCTGGGCAAGCTTCAGTTCTGGTTCATGCTGATCTCGTTCAATGTGACCTTCTTCCCGATGCACATCGTCGGCATTGAAGGCATGCCCCGCCGCTACTACACCTACGAGCCGGGCATGGGCTGGGATATCTGGAACCTGATTGAGACGATTGGCGCCTTTGCGCTGGCGCTCTCGATCCTGCTGTTCATCTGGAACATGCTGACCAGCATCCGCAATGGCGCGCCGGCCCCGCTCGACCCGTGGGACGCGGCGACGCTGGAGTGGGGCACGCCAAGCTCGCCGCCGCCGGCCCACAACTTCGACAAGATCCCGACCGTGTACAGCCGCCGCCCGCTGTGGGATACCAAATACCCCGAGCTGGAAATGGCGCACGAGCCGGGCACGCACGCGGTTAAGCGCGGCGAAATGATCGAGCGTGAGCGCGCGCGCCACCCCGAAGCCGCCGACGAGCCATTCATCCACATGCCATCGCCAACGCTTGCGCCAATGATTGTCTCGTTTGGCGTGATGGTAGCCGGCTTTGGCGCGCTGTATCGCTTTGTGTCGGAAGATGTGCCGGTGCCGTTCCTGGCGCTGATCGGCATTGCGATTATTGCGGTTGGCATTTTCCGCTGGGTGAAAGACTCGCACGCCGACGCGCTGCACTAGCTTGACTAGAACCAGGAACCGGGAAACTGCTTGCGTCAGACAGGCGGCTCCTGGTTTCTGGTTCCGAGGTTCTTTCTGAAAGAGGAGCTACGCATGAGCCAAGTTTCCACAGCACCGGGGCACGCGTCGGCCGGGCATGGCGCCCACGAAGCGCACGGCGCGCACGCAACCTCGATGCACGTCGATAGCCGCAAGCTCGGCGTCTGGGCCTTTATCGGCTCGGAAGTAATGTTCTTCGCGGCGCTGATTACGGTGTACCTGATCTACAAGCCGCGCAACCTGGCCAATGGCGGCCCCGACCCGAAAGAAGTGCTGGGCATTGGCGTCACCAGCGTGCTGGCCGCCATCCTGCTGGCTAGCTCGGTGACAATGGTGCTGGCGCTGGCGGCTTCGCGCCGTGGCGACCGGCGGCAGTTCACGATCTGGATGCTTTCGACCGTTGTGCTGGGGCTGTGCTTTCTGGGCGGCCAGGCCTTCGAGTTCACGGAGCTGATCGCGGGCGAAGGCATTACAATGTCTACCAGCATGTTCGGCGAAACCTTCTTCATCCTCACGGGCTTTCACGGCACCCACGTGGCGATTGGCGTGATCTGGCTGCTGGCAACCTACTTCAAGGTGCGCGCCTACCCCAGCTCGTCCGAGAACGTGATGGATATCGAGCTGGCCGGCCTGTACTGGCACTTCGTCGACCTGGTGTGGGTGGGTATTTTCACGATCATCTACCTGATGCCCGATTTTGCGCCGGCCGCCGAGATGCTATTCTTCCATTTCCATCTGTAAGGAGCGTATCGCAATGGCTGAGAACCATACCGAAGAACACGCGCCACGCTTCTACCTGATCGTCGGCGCGGCGCTGGCGGTGATTACGGTCGCGGAAGTGCTGGTGACGTTTGTGCCAATGCCCGCGATCGCGCTGCTGGCCATCCTGATGGTCATGATGGTGGTGAAGGGCGCGGCCGTGGTCATGTTCTTTATGCACCTGCGCGGCGACGCGAATGTGTTCAAGTTCCTGTTTATTGCCCCGCTGATCCTGGCAGTTTCGATGTTTCTTGCCATGCACCTGCTGTTTAGCGGGCATGTCGGCATTGGCGGCTAGCCTGGCGTGGGTTGATATGGCGGAAAGGTGGCGTGGCGGCGTTTCGGCGCTGGCTGTGTCACCTTTTTCCCTTTTCGGGAGTTACCCGTATGTTCGCATGGAATTGGGACCCAACCATCCTGATTGGGCTGGCCTTGCAGGCTGGTGCCTACCTGGCGTGTGTTGGGCCGCTGCGGAAGTATTTTCCTGGCTCCGAGCCAGTGTCGCCGGCGCGCGTGCAGACCTTTCTGCTTGGCTCGCTGGTGCTGTTTATTGCCCTGTGCTCGCCAATCGAGACGCTGGGCGACGGCTACCTGCTGTCGGCACATATGGTTCAGCACCTCCTGATGACGCTGATTGCGCCGCCGCTGCTGCTGCTGGGCACACCGCGCTGGCTGTTTCGCCCGCTGCTGCGGCTGCCGCTGGCCTTGCCAATCGGGCGGTTCATCACCAACCCGGTGTTTGCCTTCCTGAGCTACAACATCGTCTTTGCGATCTGGCACACGCCAGCCTACTACGAGGCAACGCTGCGCAGCGTGCCGATCCATGTGCTTGAGCACGCGCTCTTCTTCAGCACGGCGGCGCTGACGTGGTGGCCGATCTTCAGCCCGATGAATGAGCTGCCGCGCCTGCCCGACCCGGCGCAGTGCCTGTACCTGTTTCTCGAATCGCTGCCGCCGACGATCCTGGGCGCGCTGATCACCTTTGCGAGCTGGGTACTCTACCCAACCTACCGGCGCGCGCCGCGCGTGTGGGGCATTTCGGCCGAGCTCGATCAGCAGATGGCCGGCTTAATCATGTGGATCCCGGGCGCGCTGGTGTTTCTGGGGGTGCTGACGGTGGTGTTCTTCCGCTGGTTCAATAACGACGACTACGTGCCCAGCCACGACTCGTGGCCGGCGGCGCAGTAGTGCGCCCCGAAGGCGCGGCCCTGCTATGTCGATAAGTCTGCCGCTGCGCCGCGCCCGCACCCTGGTGCTCACGACCCCGGCGCTGTTTCTGCTGGTGCTCGTTGCTGCCTTGCTGCCGCGCGTGTTTACGCTCGATCGCCCGCTGACGGTCGATGAAGCGTATTTCTGGCAGAACCGCAGCGCAACCTTTCTGCAAGCCCTCACAAGCGGCGACTTCGCCGACACCATTATTACCGGCCACCCGGGCGTGACGACGATGTGGCTGGGCAGCCTCGGCATCCTGCTGGAGCGCGCGCTTCAGGCGCTGGGCGTCATCGGCAGCGCCACGCCGCCCACGCATCTGGCGCTGCTGCGTCTGCCAGTGGCCTGCGCGGCGTCGCTGGCGATTGCGGGCGGCTTTGTGCTGCTGCGCCGCGTGCTGGGCGCTGGCGTGGCGCTGCTGGCGGCGCTCTTGTGGGCGAGCGACCCGTTTCTGGTGGCGCACACGCGCCTGCTGCATGTTGATGGCGTGCTGACGGCCCTGATGCTTGTTGCGCTGCTGGGCATGCTGGCGGCCTGCTTTGACCAAACCGGGGCGCGCGTGCAGCCGGGGCGGCGGGCGCTGGCGCTGGCCGGCGTGGCGACCGGCCTGGCGCTGGTGACAAAGGCGCCGGGCCTGCTGCTGCTGCCCTGCTGCGGCCTGGTGCTGCTGGTGTGGGCGTGGCTCCGCCGCCGCGCGCCGGGCACGCTGCGGTCGTTTTTTCTGGCCGGGCTGCTGTGGCTTGGCGTGGCGCTGCTGGCAGCGTTTCTGGCCTGGCCGGCGCTGTGGGTTGCGCCCAAAAGCGCGATCACCAGCGTCGTCAATGAGATGGTTGTGAACGGCGGCACCGAGCACCCGCACAACTTCCTGCTCGGCAGCCCCGACCACGACCCCGGCGCGCTGTTCTACCCGGTGACGCTGCTGGCGCGCACCACGCCCTGGGCGGCGCTGGGCGTGCTGGCGCTGCTGGTGGCGCTGGCGCGGCGCTGGGAATGGCTGCGCGGGCGTGGCGCGGCGCTCCTGCTTGTCGCTTTTGCTGCGCTGTTTGTGGTTGGCGTGCTGAGCGCCGCGCCCAAGAAGTTCGACCGCTATGCGCTGCCGGCGATTCCGCTGCTGCTGGTGCTGGCGGCCTGCGGGCTTGCCTGGCTGGGCGGGCTGATGCCCGGGCTTCTGCGGCGGGGTGGCGTGCTGCTGCTGGCGCTGATGGCGGCCACCACGCTGCTGCTGGTCCACCCGTATTATCTCGCCTACTATAGCCCGCTGATTGGCGGCAGCGCCGGCGCCGTCAGGGCCGTGCCGATTGGCTGGGGCGAAGGGCTCGATCTCGCCGCCGACTGGCTGAATGCGCAGCCAGATATTGCGCAGAGCGTGGTGGGCACGTGGTCGCCGCCGTCGATTCAAGCCTACCTGCACACCACCGCCACCTGGCAGGAACTGATCGATACCAATCGCGCCGATTATCTGGTGGTCTACCTCTACCAGGTGCAGACCGGCGGGCTGTACTTTGGCGAATTCTACCCGGCCTGCGCGCCGCTCCATACCGTGCGCATCGCTGGCATCGACTATGTGTGGATCTACAAGACGCCGCGCCGACAGGCCGAACCACTGGCGGCGCGCTTTGGCGATGCGTTTGCGGTCGATGGTTTTAGCCTGCTGCCGCCCAACACGGCCTGTGGCGCGAGCAAGCTGGCGCTGTCGCTCGGCTTGCAGACGCGCGCGCGCCCGGCCCAGCCGCTGAATGTGTTTGTGCATATCATTGGGGCGGGCGGGCCGGTGGCGCAGTTTGATCTCCCGCTTGACGCGCTGCTGCCGCCAGCGCAGTGGGGCGCCGGGGAAAAAGTGGAAGCGCCGCTCGAGCTGCCGCTGCCCGCCGACATTGCCTCGGGGAAATACCAGGTCTTTGTGGGGAGCTACGACCCGGCCAGCGGCCAGCGGCTGCCGCTCCAAACCACCGCGCCCGCCAGTGGGGCCGATGGCCCGGATGCGCTGCTGGTAGCAGAATTCACGATTCAGCAGCCAGAAAAATGAGCGGGCTACTGGCCCTGCCGCGCTGCCGTCGGGATGATCACCCAGGCGGCGCGCGGCGTCACAGCAGCCCTTTCAGCTCCTCGGCGCTCTTGCGGTTCATGCCCGGCACGGCGGCAAGCTGCTCAATCGTCGCGGCGCGAATGCCGTCGAGCGAGCCAAAGGCTTTCAGCAGGGCGCGGCGGCGCTTGGGGCCAATGCCGGGGATTTCTTCCAGCGTGGATGTGAGCGCCGACTTGGTGCGCAGGTTGCGGTGATACTGCTTGGCGAAGCGGTCGGTTTCCTCGTCGATGGTCTGGATGAGCCGCAGCGCCGCGCTGTCGCGGCCCAGCACAATCAGCTCGCTCGCCCCCGGCTGCAGCAGGTCGAAACGGTCGCGCCGCACGCCTTTCACCACGCCCACGGTGGGAATGTGATCGAAATGCAGCTCGCGCAGCACCTCCATTGCGCCATTGAGCTGCCCCACGCCGCCGTCGATCAGAATGAGATCGGGCAACTCGGCCCAGGTGTCGTCGGATTTTTGTGTGGCGCTGAGTTTCCCGTTTTGCACCGTCTCCACGTCGTCCCGAACTGCCTCGGCCTCGTCGATGGCGCGCTGCTCGGGGTCGGTCGCGTCGGCGTTCTCGGGCGGCGTGGTCGCACTCATCACCGAGAACTCCGAGCTCAGCACTTCGCCCGATTCCTCGGCGGCGCGCTTGAAGCGGCGGCGCAGCACTTCCTGGATCGACGCGACATCGTTTGCGCCCTCGACGGTTTTGATCCTGAACTTGCGGTAGCGGTTTTTCTTCGGCTCGCCCTGCTCGAACACCACCATCGCGCCCACCGAATTCGTGCCCTGCGTGTTCGAAATGTCGTAGCACTCGATGCGCGCGGGCAGGCCGGGCAGGCCCAGCAGATCGCGAATTTCGCTCAGGCTGGCGACGGCCTTCTGCTCGGTGTTGAGCCACTGCAGGCGCATTTCTTCAAGCTTCTGGCGGGCATTCTGCTCGGCCATGTCGATCAGCTTGCGCTTTTCGCCCCGGCGCGGCACCTGTATTTCGACCTTGTGGCCGCCTTTCTGGCGCAGCCATTGCTCGATGATCACCGGCTCCTCGACATGGTCGGCCAGCAGGATGTTGGGCGGCACCTGCGCGGCGGTGTCGTAGAACTGCGTGAGAAACGACGAAAGCAGCTGCTGGTCGTCTTCATCCTCGGTGTTTTGCAGGGCGAAGGGCTCCGAGCCGATCAGCTTGCCGCCGCGAATGTAGAAAACCTGCACCACCGCCGAGCCAGCTTCACGCGCAAAGGCAATCACGTCCTGGTCGGTGTCGACCGTGCGCAGCACCTGCTGGCGCTGGCTGATCTGCTCGATGTCGCGGATCTGGTCGCGAAGGTAGCCGGCGCGCTCATATTCCATGTTCTCGGCGGCACTGGCCATGCGGCGGCGCAGATCGCGCACGATCTGGTCGGTTTTGCCTTCCAGAAAGCGGCAGACCGCCTCGATTGTGGCGCGGTACTCGGCGCGGTCGACCAGATCGGGCACGCACGGCCCCAGGCAGCGGTGGATGTCGTAGTACATACATGGCTTGCCAAGCTTGCGGTGCCGGTTGAACTTGTCGTCCTTGCAGTCGTAGGGCGGGCGAAAGGCGAACAGGCGGTTCAGCTCTTTGAGCACGCGCCGCACCGCGCCCGCGCTGGAGTAGGGCCCGAAGTAGCGCGAGCCGTCCTCGGGGGTGGCGCGGGTGCTGAAGATGCGCGGCCAGGCTTCGTGCAGCGTCACGCGGATGAAGGGGTAGCTCTTGTTGTCCTTCAGCAGGATGTTGTACTTCGGCTGGTGCTCCTTGATCAGGTTCATTTCAAGCAGCAGCGCTTCCAGCTCCGAGCTGGTCAGGATGATCTCGAAGTCGGCGATATTCGCGACAAGGCGGCGGGTTTTGCTGTTCAGGCCGCGCGGCGCGCCAAAGTAGGAGCGCATGCGGTCGCGCAGGACCTTGCTTTTGCCGACGTAGAGAATATGGCCGGTTGCGTCTTTCCAGATGTAGACGCCGGGCGCGAGCGGCACATTTTTGAGACGCTCCTGAAAGAGCGGCTGATCGGCGATCGCCGTGTGTGTCAGGTTTGGCATGGCTTTACGCTGTGAAAAGTAGAACGTGTGTAGTATAGCGCATCGCGCGGCGCTCGGCAAAAGTGGGGTTTGGGGAATAGGGTTTGGGGTTTGGTGCTGTGGCTGTTTCTGCCTTCAAACCCTAGACCTGAGAGCGCGGTTTGCTCGGGCCGCAAGGCCGCAGGGGCTACGCCGCCCCACCCACTTTGTGGGTACCCGCCCGGCACTGGGGCTTGCGCCCCAGATCCCAAATTTTAGGTGGTTGGCATACTCGATATTTAGTTTTCATGCCTCCGTTATGCTCACCGCTGGCATCTGCCGATACAAATGGGTGCCGGTTTGAATGCTTTCTAACGAAATCCGTATTGCTTGTCTGATGCCTTGCCTTGATCCACAACGGAGGCATGACACACAATCATTTGGACTTGGTATCACGCTCTTTAAGGGGTTCGGGGCAAGGCCCCGACGGCGGGGTTGTTAGGGGTCGGCGGCGACCCCTAACCGCGGAGCGCGAGGGCGCGCAGCCCTCGCAAAGGGGCGGGGGCGGGGGCGGGGGCGGACACACAGGTCCGCCCAGACAGGTCCGCCCAGACAGGTCCGCCCAGACAGGTCCGCCCAGACAGGTCCGCCCAGACAGGGTCGCCAAGAGACGATACACCATTGACATGCCCTGCGCAGCGCGCTATAGTGCCCGCACTGAGGGCAAATACGCATGAGGAACGCACATGCAGCGGCGCGTAGTGTTGGCAATCCTCGCCGGGCTGGTCGCGGGCGCGCTGCTCGCTTGCGCGGGCCTGGGCGCGCTCGGCATGCGCCACGGAGCCAACACGGCGCTGGCAGCGGCGCGGGCACGCTGGCAGGCTCAGGCCATGACCCACTACCGCCTGGTCGTTCGCGAATCGACTGGCGCGGGCGATTGCAGGCAAGACCTTGAGATCAGCGCCGAGCAGATTGTGGCAGTGCGCGAGAACCAGTGCGTGCGCGTGCCAAGCTGGACCGTCTCGAACCTGTTTACCTGGGTGGCCGGCCTGAATGGGCAGGCCCGGCGCTGCTACCCTTCCGAAGTTACGTGCGTCTGCTATGCGCAATACAGCGCCGAGGCGCGCTACGACCCGCAGCTTGGCTATCCGCTTGCCGTAACCTACCGCTGGCACCTCGAAACAAACTGGGCGTATGCGGGGCACTGGGAGCGCTTGTGGCGCGTGCATGAGCTGCCCAGCTGCGCGGCGATTGCTCGCCGAACCTCGGATTTCACCACAATCTCTGTGCTCGCGCTCACACCCTTACCCTAGCAAATTTTCCCGCTTGACGACTCGCCATTCTTTCAGTATACTCTGGATACTTCACTGTATCCAAACCTGCGTCCCATCTTTCATCCAACAACCCTGAGCTTGTGGCGTGCCTGCGCGGCCGGCGAACTGCGTGTTCCCCTGCCTGCGCGCCAGCGTAACAACGGTGTTCCAGCGGCTCGGAGCGAGGCCACGCATGTGGCTGCCAAAAAGCAGCGAGGCTTGTTTGGTGTTGCACCCGTTTCAGCGCGAAGCAATCTATAGCGAGCTGGCCGACGCGCTTGGCCCCGACTCTGTGTCGGTGAGCGCCAGCGACCGCCTGATCTACACCGGCGACTGGTCGTGGATGTCGCAGGTGTGGCTCGATCGCGGCGAGCAGCCGCCGCTGCCCGATTTCATTGCGCACCCCGGCACACCCGCCGAGGTCTGCGCGGTGCTGCAGATCGCGGCACGCCACCGCCTGCCGGTCGTGCCATGGGGCGGCGGCTCGGGCTCGCAGGGCGGCGCCGCGCCGCTCTACGGCGGCATTGTGCTCGACACCAAGCGGCTCGACAAAATTCTCCAGATCGACGAAAGCTCGCTGACGGTGCGCGCGCAGGCCGGCGTGATCGGCACAACGCTGGAGTGGGCGCTGAACGAGCGCGGCCTGACGCTGCCGCACTACCCGTCTTCCGCGAACTGCGCCACCCTCGGTGGCTACCTGGCCGCGCGCGGTTCGGGCGTGATCTCCACCAAATATGGCAAGGCCGAAGACCTGGTGCTTTCCGCCGAGGTGGCGCTGCCCAACGGCACGCTCATGCGCACACTGCCGGTGCCCAACCATGCCAGCGGGCCGGGCCTGCTGCAGCTGTTTGTTGGCTCGGAAGGCACGCTGGGCGTGATCACCGAGGCGACCATGCGCGTTGAGCACGTGCCCGAGGCGCGCTTGTTCCGTGCGGTGCTGTTTGCCGACTTGGCGGCGGCGCTGGAAGCTGGCCGGCGCATCATGACGGCGCGCTTGCAGCCGTGCGTGCTGCGCCTCTACGACGAAGCCTCGACCAGTTCGATGCTGAAGCGCGTGCTGGGGCTGGAATTGCAGGGCGCGTGTTTCATTATTGGCTTCGACGGCTGGGCCGAGATCGCGGCGGCGCAGGAAGCGCGGGCGCTGGCGATCTGCGCCGAGCTGAGCGGGCAGGACCTGGGCCGCGAGCCGGGCGAACACTGGTGGGAGCACCGCTACGATTTCTACTACCCGCCGCTCACACTCTCGCTGCCAAAGATGTACGGCACGATCGAAACGGTCTGCACCTTCGACAAGATCGCGGCGGTGTACCACAGCAAAAAGCGCCTGATCGAAGAAGACTACGCCGCCTGGAATGCGCGCTACATCGCGCACTTTTCGCACTGGTTCCCCTGGGGCGTGATGGTCTACGACCGTTTTGTGATCGACGAGCCGCCCGCCGACCCGAGCGAGGCGCTGCGGCTGCACAACCAGATCTGGACGGCGGCAGCGCGCGCGTCGCTGGCGGCAGGCGCGGTGCTGAACGAGCACCACGGCATCGGCTGGAAACTTGGCCGCCTGATGCCCGAGCTGTATGGCGCGGCCTGGCCGGTGCTGGGCGAGATCAAGCGCGTGATCGACCCGCAGAATATTATGAATCCGGGGAAGCTGGGATTTCCCGTCGGAAGTTCTTAGTTTTGAGTGCTAAGTTTTGAATTGGGGCCACTCAAAACTCAACACTCAAAACTCAAAACTGTATGAACGACATTCTTCTAACAACCGAGTCCTGCCGCTTCTGCCTGATGTGCCGGCACATTTGCCCGGTCACGCGGGTGACGTTTAACGAAGCGACCTCGCCGCACGGCTGGGCGCTAGCCGTCTCGTCGGTGCGGCGCGGGCTGCTCGCGTGGGACGCGGAAGCCGCCAACCTGCTCTACCAGTGCGCCGACTGCGGGGCCTGCGAGTCGTTCTGCGTTACCGACCAGCCGCTGCCCGACGCGATTGTGGCGGCGCGCGCCGCGCTGCTGGCGCAGGGTGGGCCGCATCCTGAGCTGCCGGAAACCATGCCCGTGCGCGATCTGGGTGTTTCGCTTGAAGCGGCGCGCGCGCTGCTCGAAACGCTTGGCGTGAACGACCCGCTGGTCGCGCCCGAGCAGGATATTGCGCTGGCCTACACGCTTGGTTTGCACGACAGGGCGCGCGCGGCGGCGCAAACCCTGTCCGACGAGCTTGCGCGTGTTGGCGCGCGCCGCCTGCTGGTGCTCGCGCCCGACGACGCGCACACATTGCTGCACATTTTCCCACGCCTGGGCGTGGCGCTGCCCGACGGCGCAGAGGTGATCGAGCTGACGGCGCTGCTGGCGACCCTGCTGAACGAAGGGCGCTTGCGGCTGCGGCGCGGCAATGCCGAACTGGCCTACCACGACCCGTGCCAAACGCCGCGCTTCGGTGGGCGCTGGCGCGCGCCGCGCCGCCTGCTGGCCGCGCTGACCGAGCGCCCGATTCAGGAAGGTTTCTGGCGCGAGCAGCGCGCCGCAAGCTGTGGCGCCAGCGGTGGCTTGCCGCTCACGCAGCCGCGTTTGGCGGGCGACATGGCTCGCGCCGCGCTGAATGACGCCACGCGCAGCGGCGCGCGCACAGTTGTGACCGAAGCGCCCGCCTGTCTGGCGCATCTGCGCGCCCACGCTGGCGATGGCGTCGAGGTGATTGGGCTGTACGAACTGCTGGCGCAGCACGTTGAAAGTTCTGAATGCTGAGTTTTGAATATTGAGTTATCTGTCAGCATTCAAAATCTCGCGGAGCGCCGAAAATACACAAAAAGATCGTGGTGTTGTTTGAACGTTGTGGCTGGAGTTGCGACGATTCAACGCTCACCACGATCACTCAAAACTTCACGTTTATCAAAATTTGTGGCAATGTAAAACTCAACATTCATCATTCAAAACTTTCACGTAAGGAGGAGCAACGATGCAAGTCTCCATGCACAACTGGATGCGGGCAGAGCCGCTCGAAACCACCATCCGCCGGCTGGCGAAGTACGGCTACGACAGCATTGAGATCAGCTACGACAGCGTCGAGCTTTCGCCCGGCGCGCCCGGCACCAAGGCCGTAGCGCAGATGCTCAAGGACAACGGGATCACCTGCTACGGCTCGATCAGCCTGATGTTCACCGGCCGCGACCTGATCCACGCCGACCCGGCCGTGCGCGCCAGCTCGGTCGAGTACCTGAAAAACTGCATCACCATGGTCAAGGAGCTGGACGGCCAGCTGATGAGCATTGTGCCTTCCGAGGTGGGCAAGGTCAAGGCGATGGCCTCACCCGAGGAAGAATGGCAGTGGGCGATCGAGGGGCTGAAGGAAGTGCACGCGCACGCCACCAAGGAAGGCGTTCGCGTGGCGCTGGAGCCGCTCAACCGCTTCGAGACGAACTTCCTCAACCGGCACGATCAGGCCCTGCTGCTGGCCGAGCAGGTTGCGCCCGATGTTGGCGTGTGCCTGGATGTCTACCACATGAACCAGGAAGACGCCAACATGTTCAAGGCGATTGAAAACGCTGGCTCCAAGCTCTACGACCTGCATGTGGCCGACAACAACCGCATGGCGTGCGGGCAGGGCGCGCTCGACTGGGAGCGCCTGCTGAACACCTGCAAGAAGATCGGCTACGACGGCTCGCTGACGGTTGAGTTTGTGCCGCCAATCGACCGCACGCCGGCCAACCCTTACAAGAATGCGCTGGCTGCCGCCGATTCCACGCTCACTGCCGATCAGCTCAAGTTCATCGAAGACCACGGCTCGGGCGTGCTCTCGGAAGAGTTCTACTCCTGGCTGGTCGAGGAAAGCATCAAGACGCTGCGCAAATACATGTAATTTACGATTGACGATTTACGATTGACGATTATTGCGTCATTCCAGAACCGAGAACCAGGAACCAAGAACCAAGCAGCGCATGCCCCACATCCTATTCATACAATAGCTGCTGCCGGGTTGAGCCGTCGTAAATCGTAAATCGTAAATCAAAAATAGCCATGAAGACAGTTCTTCTCATTGGCACACTCGATACCAAGGGTCGCGAGATTGCTTACCTGCGCGAGCGGCTGGGCGCGATGGGCGTGCGTTCGCTGGTGCTCGATTCGGGCATTCTGGGCGAGCCGCTTGGCTGTGAGCCCGACATCACCCGCGCCGAGGTGGCCCGCGCCGCCGGCTACGAGATCGACGCGCTGCGCACGATCGGCACGCGCGGCGCGGCGGTCGAGCGGATGGTGGTGGGCGTGGAACGGCTGGCCGTGCAGCTTTTTGCCGACGCGCGCTGCCACGGGCTGATCGCGCTTGGCGGCGCGGAAGGCGCGGTGCTGGGCGCGGCGGCGGCCAAGGCGCTGCCGATTGGCGTGCCGAAGATCATTGTGTCGCCCATCGCTTCGGGCGTGCGCAGGTTTGGCCCGCTGATCGGCCGGCGCGACATCATGGTTGTCCATTCGCTGATCGACATTCTGGGCATCAACCCGATCAGTCGCACGGTTTTCGACAATGTGGCGGCGGCCATGGCTGGCATGCTGGCCCACGGCCACACGCTCGCGCAGGACGACGAGCTGGCGACCGGCAATCACCCGCCCTATGTGGCCGCGACCATGCTGGGCAACACCACGCGGGGCATGATGGTGGTGAAAGATGCGCTGGCGGCACATGGCCACGAGACGGTTATTTTTCACTCGAACGGCGTGGGCGGGCCGATCATGGAGGAGCTGGCGGCGCAGGGGATGTTTGTGGGCGTGATCGACTATACGCTGAACGAGCTGGCCGAGCCGCTGCTGAACGGCTTCCAGTCTGCGCCGGGCCGCCTTGAGCAGGCGGGCGCGCTGGGCGTGCCGCAGGTGGTTGTGACGGGCTGCGTCGATTTCGCATGCCACGGCCCGCGCAACAGCGTGCCCGAGGCGCTGCGCGACCGCCCGGCCTACTACCACAACCCTGAGTTTACGCTCATCCGCCTCAACCGCGACGAGCAGGCGCAGGTTGGCGCAACGATTGCGCGCAAGCTCAACGCGGCGCGTGGCCCGGTCGAACTGTTCATCCCGCTGGGTGGCGTGTCGATCCCCGATGTGCCGGGCGGCGCATTCTACGACCCGGAAGCGAGCGCGGCATTTCGCGCGGCGCTGCTGGATGCGCTGCGACCGGGCATACCCGTACACCAGATCGACGCGCATATCAACGACCCGGCGTTTGCGGAAGCAGTAGCGAATGCTTTTCTGGAGCTAATGACTGGTGAAGAGCGAGTGAACGGGTGAACGGCTGAACGGGTGACGCAATGCCGGCGTGCGCGCTTACCCCTTCACCCGCTCACCCTTTCAGGAATAACGGAGCACAAACGGAATGGCAGAACAACTTTTATCTCACTGCCTGGCCGACCTGGCGTACCCCGATATTCAAGCATACCTGACGCGCAGCGACCTGATTCTCATCCCGATGGCGAGCCTTGAGCAGCACGGCCCGCACTTGCCGCTCAGCACCGACACAGTGACGGCGTATGAAGTGAGCAAGCGCGCTGCCGAGCAGGCCGGCGTGCTGTATACGCCAACGATCTGGACGGGCTACTCGCCGCAGCACATGCGCGGCCCCGGCCAGGGCATGGGCACCATAACACTGCGCGCCGAAACGCTGCTAAACCTGATCTACGACGTGGCCCGCAGCCTGATTCACCACGGCTTCAACAAGCTGGTGTTTGTGAACGGGCACGGCTCGAATGTCAAGGTGATCGACCCGGTGTTGCGGCGCATTCGCTACAATACGGGCGCGATGGTCGCCTTCTACAAGCCCTATGCCGAGCGCTACATGGGCCTAGTGAAAGACCTGATGGAGAACCCGCCCGAAGAAACGCCGGGCTGGCATTCCAGCGAGCTGGAAACCTCGCAGATGCTGGCGCACAACGCGAAGTTTGTGCGTATGGACCGCGCCGCCAGCACCGAGACGCACATTCCCGGCTGGCTGCCCGAAGCCTTCCAGAAGGCCGACGGCGCGCCCGACGTGCAGTTCAACGGCTACCAGTATTTCCAGTTCCCAATGGATCACGACGAGTTCACCGAGACGGGCGTGATCGGCAACCCGATGCGTGCCAGCGCCGAAAAGGGCGAAGAAGCGTTCCGCCGTTATGCGGCGCACCTCGTCGAGGCGATCACCGAGCTGCAGCGCGTCGAGGTTACGGTGCACAGCCGCGAGTTCCGCGACCGGGCGTGATGCGCGTGCGTGATATGTGGGCGTGTGATGCGTGCGCGATATCCGTGGGTGCGCGATATGTGGCGTGCGGTGCGTGCGCGATATCCGTGGGTGCGCGATATGTGGCGTGCGGTGCGCGCGCGATATCCGTGGGTGCGCATGGAGGGGCGAAGCAATCGCACGAGAATAATCGCGGTGGCATTATAATGCCTACTGCGATTGCTTCGCCCTTACAATCGCCGGATCGCGCACCGACGCCCGATCGCGCCGCCCACACACAGAGGAGGCACACCATGCATCGCCCGCGTATTCAGCATGTCAGCATCCCGCGCCCGCCCGGCCCGGCCAGCGCCGATCAGGCACGCGCCTTTTTCACCGGCGTGCTGGGCCTGCCCGAGAAGCCCGTGCCCGCCAGCATCGCCAGCCTCGATCTCGTCTGGTTTGATGTGGGCGATGGCACCGAGCTGCACCTTTTTAGCGAGGAGCCGCGCGACGACAGCTCGGGCCGGCACTTGTGCCTGGAAGTAGATGAGCTTGACGCCGTGCGCGCGCGGCTGGTTGACGCGGGCTATGCGCCCTGGGACACCACGCCGATCCACAATCGGCCGCGCTTCTTCTGCCGCGACCCGTTTGGCAACACGATCGAATACACCACCATCCTGGGCAGCTATGTGTGAGGCGTTTTGCGGTAAGATGTGGCATCCCTGGTGCTCGCGCTGCAACACGTTAAGGAGGACGGAATGGCAGGCACAATCGGCGTAGGATTGGTGGGTTATAAGTTCATGGGCAAGGCGCACTCGAATGCGTATCGTCAGGTGGCGAGCTTTTTCCCCGACGTGGCGCTGCGCCCCGAGATGAAAGCGATCTGCGGGCGCGACGAGGCCGCTGTGAAGGCCGCCGCCGAGCAGTTCGGCTGGCAGGGCTACGAAACCGACTGGCACACGCTGGTGCAGCGCGACGATATCGGCCTGATCGATGTCTCGACGCCGGGCGACAGCCACGCCACGATTTCGATCGAGGCCGCCAACAACGGCAAGCATGTCTTTTGCGAGAAGCCGCTGGCGAACACGCTGGCCGAAGCGAAGCAGATGCTTGACGCCGTGCAGCGCAACAAGGTCGTCGGCATGGTCAACTTCAACTACCGGCGCGTGCCGGCGGTGCAGCTTGCCAAGCGCCTGATCGACGACGGGCGGATCGGCAAGATCTACCACTGGCGCGCGGTCTACCTGCAAGACTGGATCATGGACCCGAACTTCCCGCTGGTGTGGCGCTTGCAGAAAGATCAGGCCGGCGCGGGCACGCTGGGCGACCTGGGCGCGCACATCATCGACCTTGCGCGCATGCTGCTGGGCGAAATCACCGACGTGAGCGGCATGCTCACCACGTTCATCAAGCAGCGCCCGGTGCTGGCCGGCACCACTGGCGGCCTTGGCGCGGCTGGCGGGCAGGAGATGGGTGATGTCACGGTGGACGATGCGGCGCTCTTTATGACGCAGTTCGCCAGTGGCGCGGTTGGCACATTTGAGGCCACGCGCTTCGCCAAAGGCCGCGCAAACTACAACGCCTTTGAGATCAACGGCAGCAAAGGCAGCATCACCTTCAACCTTGAGCGCATGAATGAGCTGAACGTGCTGTTCGACGATGACGCCAGCGATGTCAAGGGCTTCCGCAACATTCTGGTGGGCGACGGCGCGGCGCACCCGTACATGGGCGCGTGGTGGCCGGGCGGGCATATCATTGGCTGGGAGCACACCTTCACCCACGGCGTGTACGACCTGATGAACGGCATTGCCGCTGGCGAGTCGCCCGCCGCGACCTTTGAGGATGGCGTGCGCTGCCAGGCGATTCTCGACGCGGTCGAGCGCTCGTCGGGCAGCCGCCAGTGGGTTGCGCCGGATTATTAGCGCGCTTTCAGCGCCGGGGTTGGGAGATGGGGGATAGGGACTGGCGATTGGTGGTTGACCATTGACAACGGACCGCTGACATCCCATCGATCTGTATCAGGTTTTCCGCGCTACGCGCGGAAAACCTGATACAAAGAAAAGTAAGTACCGCTCTGCCGAAAGCTCAAAAAAGCATTGCGTTCGCATTGATACATACGCTCACTATCGAAACAAACCACACCGAAAGGAGGACCCCGCAGCCACGCCGCGCCACGACGCATCCGACCACTCACCGTTTGATGATCGGTACGTAACCAGAACAAAGGAGTTCAGTCATGTCTGACTCGAAGCTTAATCGGCGCAGATTTCTCCAGATTGCAGCTTTTTCTGGCATTGGCGCGGTGCTGGCAGCGTGCGGCGGTGAAGCCGCGCCCTCCACCCCCGCCGGCAGCGGCGGCGCGGCAGCCCCAACTGCGGCAGCCAGCGGCGGCGCGGCGGCAGCCCCCACCGCAGCGGCGGCTAGCTCGGGCGGCGCGGCGGCCGGCAGCGTCAAAGAGCTAACCATCCTCTGGGCGCAGTGGGACCCCTCGAACTACCTCCAGCAGCTTGTCAAAGACTACCAGGGCGTTGCCGGTGTGGACGTGAAAGTCGTGCAGGAGCCGTGGGGCACCTTCGGCGACCGCTTCTTCACCGAGATGGCGGCCAAAGGCACCGCCTGGGACATGGTGGTGGGCGACAGCCAGTGGCTCGGCCAGGCTTCCACCAACGGCTACTATGTCGAGCTGACCGATGTCTTCAACACGGAGCTGAATGGCAAGGCACTCGCGCCCGCGACCATCTCTGCCTACGCCGAGTACCCCAAGGGCGCGAGCAAATACTGGGCCTACCCGCTTGAAGGCGACGCCGACGGCTGGGCCTACCGCAAGGACCTGTTCGAAGATCCCAAGGAAATGGAAGCCTTCAAGGCCAAGTACAACCGCGATCTCAAAATCCCCGAGACGTGGATGGAGCTGAAGGACATCGCCGAGTTCTTCACGCGGCCCGACAAAAACCTCTACGGCCTGGGCATCTACACCCAGAAGGACTACGACGCCATCACGATGGGCTACGAGAACGTCCTGTTTAGCTGGGGTGCCGACTGGGGCACGCCCGACTACAAGGTGCAGGGCGTGCTGAACTCGAAGGAAGCCGTCGAGGCGCTGGAGTTCTACAAAGAGCTGTATAAGTACGTGCCGCCCGGCAGCAGCAACGACTTCTTCCAGGAAGTCAACAACAAATTCACCGCCGGCCAGATCGCCATGGGCATGAACTACTTCGCCTTCTTCCCGGCGCTGGCCAACTCGTCGAGCAACCCCTACGCCGACAAGACCGGCTACTTCGCAAACCCGAAGGGGCCGAGCGGCAAGAGCTTTGCGGCGCTCGGCGGCCAGGGCATCAGCGTGCTCAGCTACGTCAGCGACGACCGCAAAAAGGCGTCGATGGACTTCCTGAAATGGCTGGCCTCCGACGACGTCCAGAAGAAGTGGGCGCAGCTCGGCGGCTACACCTGCAACAACGCCGTGCTCCAGTCGCAGGAGTTCCTGAAGGCCACGCCATACAATCAGGCTTTCGCCGATACCATGCAGAAGGTCAAAGACTTCTGGGCGGTGCCGGTCTACTCCGAAATGCTGCAAGTGTCGCAGGCAAACCTGCACAACTTCGTGGTGGCCGACCAGGGCACCGCGCAGGCCGCGCTTGACGACATGGCCACCAAGCACGAAGACATTCTCAAAAAGGCCGGGCTGCTGAAGTAAGCGCTCCGTGGTGCGTAGCGCGCAACGGCTCGGCCCGCGCGCTACGCACCACGCACAACGCACCACGGGAAACCTATGTTTCAAGCCAAAGACATTGAGAAGAATGCCGGGCGTGCTGGCCCCGCGCGCGCCGCGCTGAGCGATAATGCGCTCAAACGCCTGTTTCTGTGGCCAACGCTGGGCTTGCTGATCGCGTTCAACATCTTCCCGCTGCTCTACAGCCTGTACCTGAGCTTCACCGACTACTCCGCGATCTCGAACCGCGCGCCGGAGTGGATCGGCTTGCAGAACTACCGCGACATCCTGAACGACGACAAGCTGTGGATCTACTTCCGCAACACCGGCAGGTATGTGGTGCTCTCGGTCGCGCTGGAGCTGCTGGTGGGCTTTGGGCTGGCGCTGCTGCTGCGGCGCAAGTTTCGCGGCAGCGGCATCATCACCACGCTCATCCTCATCCCGATGATGTGCTCGCCAGTGGTTGTGGGCCTGTTCTGGAAGATGATGTACAACCCCGGCTATGGCATTTTCAACTACCTGCTCGGCTTCCCGGCCGGGCGCGGACCGGATTGGCTGTCGTCGCCCAAGCTGGCACTGTGGGCAGTGGTGATTGTCGACGTGTGGATGTGGTCGCCCTATGTGATGCTGCTCTGCCTCGCCGGCCTGAGCGCCATCCCCGACTACCTGTACGAAGCGGCGGAGATCGACCGCTCAAGCGCGTTCTATACCTTCTGGCGCATCACGCTGCCACAGGTCGCGCCCATGCTCATGATCGCCGTGCTATTCCGCACCATCGAAGCGTTCAAAACCTTCGACCTGGTGATGGGCCTCACAGGGGGTGGGCCGGGCGACACCACCGAGCTGGTGGCAGTCGATCTGTATCGCATCGCCTTTCTGGGCCAGTTCAACACCGGCAAATCGAGCGCGCTCGCCTACATTGTGCTGGTGATCATCACCGGCGTGAGCAATATCTATGTGCGCTACCTGAACAAGCTGAAAGAAGGCTAAGCGGCACGTTGCAGGTTTGCAGGTTGCAGGTTTCAGGTTGAATGTTGCAGGTTGCAGGTTGCAGGTTTGCAAGTTGAATGTTGGAACGTTGCAGCTGATTGCAAACTGCCAACTGCCGACTGCCAACTGCCGATTGCCGACTGCCAACTGCCAACTGCCGACTGCCGACTGCCGACTGCCGACTGCCGACTGCCGACTGCCGACTGCCAACTGCCAACTGCCAACTGTCGGCTGCCGACTGCCGATTGCCGACTGCCAACTGCCGACTGCCGACTGCCGACTGATCACTCAACACTCAACACTCAACACTCAGCACTAGGGAAGGGATGCCATGCCAAAGGTTGAAAATGTCCAGCGCGCGCGCACACTCACGGCCCTGCGCGCCAGCGCCGCGATTGTGATCTGCATCATCTTCCTGATCCCAATTTTGTGGATGCTGCTGACCGCGTTCAAGCCGCAGCAGGACGTGATCAAAGTGCCGCCGAAGGTGCTGTTCACGCCAAGCCTGCAAGGCTTTGTAAACCTGTTCTTCCAGCGGCTGGCGCTGCCGCAGGGGCAAATGGCCGCGTACCAGGGGCGCACCGATCTGAACTGGTGGGATCAGGTCGCGCTCAGCCAGGGGCAGATCACGATCGGCCCGAGCCAGTACGCTGGCCGCCTGCTCAACTCCGTCATCATTGCTACCGGCTCAACGCTGGCAGCCGTGGTCCTCGGTACGCTGGCAGCCTATGCGTTCAGTCGTTTTCGCGTGCGCGGCCAGGCCGACCTGCTGTTCTTCATTCTGAGCACGCGCATGCTGCCCGCCGTCGTCGTCACCATCCCGATCTTCCTGATGTATCGGCGGCTGGGCCTGAGCGACACCCACCTGGGCCTGATCATTCTCTATACGGTGTTCAACCTTTCGCTCTCGGTCTGGCTGATCAAGGGTTTTATGGACGAAATTCCGCGTGAGTATGAGGAAGCCGCCCTGGTGGATGGCTACAGCCGCTGGCAGGCCTTTGTGAAAATCGTGCTGCCGCAGGCGATTACGGGCATTGCTGCCACCACAGTCTTCTGCCTGATTTTCGCCTGGAACGAGTACGCCTTCGCGCTGATGCTCACGTCGGATCGGGCGCGCACCGCCCCGCCGAGCATCCCTTCGCAGCTTGGCACCGGCGGCGTCGAGTGGTCGGCGATTGCGTTCGGCTCGCTGCTGTTCCTGATCCCGGTGGTGATTGTGGTGTTTGCACTGCGCAACTACCTGCTGCGCGGCATTACGTTCGGGGCGATACGGCAGTAGGAGCAGGAGTCAGGATTCAGAAGTCAGGAGACAGTGGGCTGGCGACAGTTTGCAGTTGGCAGTTTGCAGTTGGCAGGAGGCAGGCAACAGTCGTCTGTGGTCGTCGGTCATTCGTCATTCGTCATTCGTCATTCGTCGTACTTCGCGCCCTTTGCGTTCTTTGCGGTGAAAAATAGGGATATAACTATGGATCACAACCCGCTGACATCGCCGCACGCCGGCGAACCGATTGCGCTGACCGACACGCCCGACGAGCGCGCCGAGCTGCCAGTGGGGCGGCCATCGTCGCGGCGCTATCTGGAGCCGCTGGCGATTGCGATCATGGCGCTGGGCTTTCTGATGATCTTTCAGCCCTTCGCCAAAACGCTCTACACCTACAGCTTTATTGTCATTCTGGCCGGCACGCTGATGTTTATTGTGGTCAGCCACCTGCCCGAGTAGCGCCCGCAGCGAGGTACCTATGAGCCCAGCGCGAATGGATAAGGTCGAAGCGGCGATGCGGCTCGTGATGACGTTTAACGATGCCTTCAACCGCCACGATGTCGATGCCATGATGGAGTTGATGAGCGACGACTGCGTGTTCGAGAACACCGCGCCCGCGCCCGACGGCACCGTGTACAGCGGCAAAGAAGCGGTAACGCAGTTCTGGCGCGATTTCTTCCGCGACTCGCCGGGCGCACAGATCACAATCGAAGAGCTGTTTGGCCTGGGCTTGCGCTGCGTGATGCGCTGGCGCTACAGCTGGGTCGATGCGAGCGGTCAGGCCGGCCATGTGCGCGGCGTCGATATCTATCAGGTAAAAAACAACCTAATCTGCGAAAAACTCTCGTATGTGAAGGGATGATCTCATTAGCAGGTCTTTTGCAGTGGCCCGCATGGCGTGACCATTAGCCTGCGGCAGCAAGGTATTTTCTTTTCTTTTGTGCGCCGATTTTGGCGCGAGGCGCCAAAATCGGCGCACCATAATAGCCAAAGTGCCGCTCTGCCGCCTGTGGTGAGCTTGCCGAACCGAAGGCTAAAAACGCCGACTGCAAAAATTCTAAATCTGTGGAATCTGCGTAATCTGTGGATGTTTTGCGTTAAACTAAAGGCGAACGAATGGCGACGATTCAACTGCAACAGGTAGAAAAGAAATTCGGCGCGGTTCATGCCGTCGAGCCAGTCGATCTGACCATTGGCGATGGCGAGTTTGTCGCGCTGCTCGGCCCTTCTGGCTGCGGCAAAACCACCACGCTGCGCATGATCGCCGGGCTGGAAACCGTGACAAGCGGCAATATTCTGCTTGGCGGGCGCGACGTGACCAACCTGCGCGGGCGCGAGCGCGACATTGCCTTTGTGTTCCAGCTCTTCGCGCTGTACCCGCATATGACCGTGCGCCAGAATGTTGCGTTCCCGCTGCAAACGCAGCGCGAGCCGCGCGACACAATCGAGCGCCGTGTCGATGAAGTGATTCGCTTGCTGGGCATCGAGCATTTGCAGCATCGTCGCCCGCGCGCGCTCAGTGGCGGCGACCGCCAGCGCGTGGCCCTGGCGCGTGCGCTTGTGCGCCGGCCAGCAGCATTCCTGATGGACGAGCCGCTGGGCGCGCTCGACGCCGAGTTCCGCGAGGTGATGCGGGTTGAGATTCAGCGCCTGCACCTGGCGACCAAAGCCACGACGGTGTATGTCACGCACGATCAGGGTGAAGCGATGGCGATGGGCGACCGGATTGTGGTGATGTCGAACGCGGTGGTGCAGCAGATTGGCACACCGCACGACGTGTATTACGACCCGGCCAACCTGTTTGTGGCGCGCTTCATTGGCAGCCCGGGCATGAACCTGCTCCCCGGCAAGTATGCCAGTGGCGCGATCCAGCTACTCGGCGGTGCGCTGCCCGTGAGCCCTGCCGCCCGCGCAGCGATCGAGCGCCACAAGTCCGGCGCAGTGGTGGTGGGCTTCCGGCCCGAGGCGGTGCTGCTGCGCAACGATGGCCCGCTTGCCGCCGAAGTCTATGCGTCCGACCTGCACGGCGCATATACCATGCTGCATCTTGCGCTGAGCGATGGCACGGTGGTGCATGCCCGCGCTGCCCGCGAACTGAGCTACCCGATTGGCACGGCGCTGCGCTTCGACCTTGATCCCGAGCAGGTGCGCTTTTTCGACAAGCAAACAGAACGATCCATCAGTCTGCAGTAGGCAGCCGGCAGTATTGTTGTGTTTCATTGAACATCAATGAGCACGCTGTACCTGCCATCTGCCGACTGTTACCTGCCGACTGGAGACATAATGGCAGACATCGAACTCAAAAACATCACCAAGCGCTTTGCGAAAACCACCGCGCTTGCCGACGTCTCGTTCGACATTCGCGACGGCGAGTTTTTCGTGCTGCTTGGCCCGAGCGGCGCGGGTAAAACCACCACGCTGCGCGTGATTGCCGGGCTGGAGCAGCCCGACAGCGGCAGCGTGCTGTTCGATGGCGCGCCAGCCGATGCGATGACCACACCCGAGCGCGACGTGGCCTTTGTGTTTCAGCAGTACTCGCTCTACCCCACAATGACCGTGTTCGACAACCTGGCCTTCCCGCTGCGCGCGCCGTCGCGCCAGACGCCCGAAGCCGCAATTAAAGAGCGCATTGGCGAAGTGGCCGAAAAGCTGCGCATCACGCACCTGCTCGACCGCAAAACGGCGCGGCTTTCGGGCGGCGAAATGCAGCGCGTGTCGATTGGCCGCGCGATTGTGCGCGACCCGCGCATTTTCCTGATGGACGAGCCGCTCTCGAACCTTGACTTCAAGCTGCGCGAGGCGTTGCGCGTTGAGCTGAAGCACTTGCAGAAAACGCGCGCCAGCACCACGCTCTTCGTCACCCACGACCAAATTGAAGCACTAACGATGGCCGATCGGATTGCCGTGCTGAATAACGGCACGGTTGTGCAGATCGGCACGCCGCACGACATCTACGACCGCCCGGCCACGACCTTTGTCGCGCAGCTGGTTGGCTCGCCGCGCATCAATCTCCTGCCGGCCGCCCGCGACGATGGGCGCGTGCATGTCGATGGCGCGCCAATCGCGTTCGAGGCGAATGGCGCGGGCGCGGCGCTGCCCGGCAGCTTTACGCTGGGCGTGCGGCCCGAAGATATTCAGCCGCGGCCCGAAGGCGCGTTCGCCGGCACGGTCGCGCTGCTGGAGCCGCTGGGCGTCGAGACGCTGGTGTATATCAAGGCGGGCGAGCGCACGCTGGTGAGCAGTGTGCCGGGCATCTCGCGCTACGCGATTGGCGATGCGGTGCGCTTCAACATTGCGCGCGAGCGGCTGCACTACTTCGCGCCAAATGGTGCGCGCGTGAGCAGCCAGTAGGCAGTATCCGGTAGGCAGAAAGCAGTGGACGTGCACGTAATAACGCCACACTGCCGACTGCCGACTGCCGACTGAGGAGAGAGTATGCAATTCGGCGTCAACACATGGGTGTGGGTGTCGCCGCTGAGCGACGCCGCGCTGCGCGAGCTGGCCCCCAAAGTCGCCGCGCTTGGTTTCGACATGATCGAGCTGCCGATCGAAGCACCCGGCGACTTCGACCCGGCGGCGGCGCGGGCGGTGCTGCGCGACTGCGGGCTGGGAGTGAGCGCCGCCGCCGCGATCTCGCCCGAGCGCGACCTCATCCACCCCGACGAAAACATCCGCGCGCAGGGTGTTGCCTATGTGCGCGAGTGCATCGAAATCGCGCATGCTGCCGGTGCAACGAATTTGATCGGCCCGCTGTACAGCGCGGTCGGGCGCGTGTGGCAGTCCACCTCCGCCGAGCGCGAGCGCGACATCGAGCTGCTGGTGCGACAGCTGCGCGGCCTGGCCGAATACGCCGCTGCGCACGATGTCGTTTTGTGTGTCGAGCCGCTCAATCGCTTCGAAACCAGCCTGATCAACCTGGCCGCGCAGGGCGCTGAGCTGATCGACCGCGTTGACCACCCGCACTGCCGCCTCATGCTCGACACCTTTCATATGAACATCGAAGAACGATCGCTGGGCGACGCCATCCGCCTGGTCGGGCGCGAGCGCCTGCGCCATGTCCACGCCTGCGAAAACGATCGTGGCGCGCCGGGCAGTGGGCATGTGCCGTGGAACGATGTTGCCGCCGCGCTCCATGACATTGGCTACGACGGCCCGGTCGTGATCGAATCATTCACCAGCGAAGTCAAAAGCATCGCCCGCGCCGCGGCGGTCTGGCGGCCGTTTGCCAGCAGCCAGGATGCTCTGGCAAGCGATGGGCTGGCGTTTCTGCGCGGCCTGCTGGCCGGTTAGCAAGTTTGCAGGTTGCAGGTTAGCAAGTTGCAGGTTGGTAGGTTTTCAAGTTGCAGGTTACAGCGAACGGCAGCAAGAGTATTAACGTGGCTTCCAGAATCTTGGTGTCTTGGTGCCTTGGTGGTTATTTAAAAAGTATCCGGAAGAATTGAAACTATGAGCACAAGTGTCTTAATCATCGGCGCGCTCGACACCAAAGGCGCGGAGTTTGCGTTTCTGCGCGACCAGATCGCCGCCTATGGCCTGCCCACGCGCGTGCTCGACATTGGTGTGATGGGCGCGCCGCCCTTCGCGCCCGATATTGCGAGCGATGCAGTCGCGCGCGCTGCCGGTGCCGATCTTGATGCGTTACGCGGGGCCAATGATCGCGGCGCGGCCATGGCAACCATGGCGCAGGGCGCGGCCGCGCTGGCCCGCCAGCTCTCCGACGCGGGCGAGATCGGCGCGGTGATTGGCATGGGTGGCAGCGGTGGCGCAAGTGTGATCGCCAGCGCGATGCGTGCCTTGCCGCTGCATGTCCCCAAGCTGCTGGTGTTCACGCTGGCTGCGGGCGACATGAAGCCCTACCTCGGCACGCGCAACATCACGGTAATGCCCTCGGTGGTGGATGTGGCCGGGCTGAATCGCGTGAGTCGGCAGATCTTCACGCACGCCGCCGCCGCGATCGCCGGCATGGCGCGCGCGCCCGTGCCTGCCCACGACGAGCGCCCGATCATCGCGGCCAGCATGTTTGGCAACACCACCCCCTGCGTCGACCGGGCGCGCGCCGCGCTCGAAGCGGCTGGCTACGAAGTGATGGTATTTCACGCCACTGGCACCGGCGGCGCGACCATGGAAGGATTGATTGGCGACGGTTTTGTGCGCGGCGTGCTCGACTTAACCACCACCGAGTGGGCCGACGAGCTGGCGGGCGGCATTCTGAGTGCTGGCCCGACGCGGCTTGATGCGGCTGCGCAGGCAGGCGTGCCGCAGGTTGTCGCGCCCGGCTGCCTCGACATGGTGAACTTTGGCCCGCGCAGCAGCGTACCCGCCCGCTACGATGGCCGCCAGCTCTACGAGTGGAATCCGACCGTCACGCTGATGCGCACCACGCCCGAAGAAAACGCCCAGCTTGGTCGCATTTTTGCCGCCAAGCTCAACGCGGCGCGCGGCCCGGTGCAAGTGCTCGTTCCGCTGCGCGGTGTTTCCATGCTCGACAGCCCCGGCGACCGCTTCTGGAACCCGGCTGCCGACGCAGCATTCACCGAGGCATTACGCGCCGACCTGCGCCCCGACATCCCGCTCGAAACGCTCGACGCCAACATCAACGACGCGCCCTTCGCCGACCGTGCCGTGGAGCTGCTGCTTGGGATGGTGAGCCAGGAGTCAGGCGGCAGTGGGCAGTGAGCAGTGGGCAGGAGGCAGGCGGCAGGAGGCAGCGGGCAGTGGGCAGTAGGAAGCGGGCAGCGGGCAGTAACCTGCAACTCTCTAACATTCAACCTGGAACTTTCAAACCTGTAATCAAACCTTCGCGCCCTTTGCGTTCTTTGCGGTTCATTTTTCGTCAGCCATCCAAATCGTTAATCATAAATCGTCAATCGTAAATCCCGAAGGAAGTTCTCATGCCATTTATTCCTCGCGACGAATCGCTCCGCCGCTTGCGCGACCAGGTTGCGCAGGGCCACCCTTTGCTTGGCGCGGGCGCGGGCACTGGCATCTCGGCCAAATTCGCCGAGCGCGGCGGCGTCGACCTGATTATTATTTACAACTCGGGGCGCTACCGCATGGCTGGGCGCGGCAGTCTGGCCGGCATGTTGCCCTATGGCGACGCAAATGCGATTGTGGTCGAAATGGCGCGTGAAGTGCTGCCGGTGGTGAAAAACACCCCCGTGCTGGCGGGCGTCTGCGGCACCGACCCGTTCCGCCTGATGCCGGTGTTTCTGCGCGAGCTGAAGGCCATGGGCTTTGATGGCGTGCAGAACTTCCCGACGGTTGGCCTGTTCGAGGGAATGCTGCGCGCCGGGCTGGAAGAAACTGGCATGGGCTATGGCCTCGAAGTCGACATGATCGCCGAAGCGCACCGCCAGGACATGCTCACCTGCCCGTATATTTTCAGCGAGGACGACGCGCGCGCCATGACCGAGGCCGGCGCGGATGTGCTGGTGCCGCACATGGGCCTGACCACCAGTGGCAGCATTGGCGCAAACACCGCGCTAACCCTCGAGGAAGCGGCAGTACGCGTGCAGGCGATGCGCGACGCGGCCGTGCGTGTGCGGCCCGATGTGCTGGTGCTTTGCCACGGCGGGCCAATCGCCACACCAGCCGATGCGCAATTTATTTTCGACCATACCGAAGGCATTGCCGGCTTCTTTGGCGCGTCGAGCATCGAGCGGCTGGCCGTTGAGCCGGCGATCGAAGCGCAGACGCGCGAGTTCAAAGCGCTTGCGCCACGAAAAACAGGTAAGCGCTAATCGATTATAATAGCGCCGGCGGCCCTGTGCCGGCAGGAAGGTGTATATGAAGCAGCAATCGGGTTCGGGCTGGGTTGTGTATGGCGACGACGTCGAGGCGCTGGTGTTCGACTGGGGCGCGATCAAAATCCTGAGCGAGCCAGCCGTCACCGACGCGGAGCGCTTCAGCTTTGGGATGGTGGTGCTGGCGCCGGGCAAGGGCCACGAGCGGCACAACCACCCCGGCTCAGAAGAGATTATCTTCGTGATGTCGGGCGAGGGCGACCAGATGATCGACGACCAGCCGCCGATACACGTGCGGCCCGGCGCGAGCATCTACATCCCGGCCGATGTCTACCACTCGACGCTGAACACCGGCTGGGAGCCAATGCGCCTGCTGGTGGTTTACTCGCCGGCTGGCCCCGAGCGCCTGCTGCGCGATATTCCCGGCTGCCGTGTGCTGCCGCCCGGCCAGCCGCCTGTGTAAGAACATGCTATGAACGCACCAATCACCAACCACCAGACTGACGACGACCACTCGCTGACCGAGCGCGCCTACCGGGCGATCTCGCACGCGATTGCGCGCCTGGAGCTGAAGCCCGGCGAGTCGCTCACCCAGGATCGGTTGGCGAAGTGGCTGGCGATTAGCCGCACCCCGGTGCGCGAGGCGCTGCGCCGCCTTGAGCAGGATGGCATTCTGCAAACTGCGCCCGGGCGTGGCCTGATTGTGGCGGAGCTGACGATCAAAGACGCCGACGACCTGCTGGAAATGCTCTGCCTGCTCGACACGCAGGCCGCCTGCCTGGCCGCGCAGCGCCGCACACCCGCCCAGGCCGAGCGGCTGCTGGCAATTGCGCAGGAGCTGATGGTGGCCGCCGAGCGCTACGACATCGAGGCCTGGGATCGTATCGACCAGCCCTACCACGAAACGCTGCTCGACGCCTCGAACAACCTGTACCTGCGGCGCTCGATTGAAGATGTGCGCCGGCGCTTGCAGCGCATCACCTACCACCTGTCGCGCCAGCCCGAGCACCTGCTCGAAGGCTCGCGCGAGCACGTGGCCCTGGCGCGCGCCATCGCCGATTGCGACGCCGACGCGGCCGCGCGCGTGCAGCGCCAGCACCTGGAAACCATGCGAACCATGGCGCTCCAGCTTATTCGCACGCATATCATCCCGGTGCGCGGCGAGCGGTTCTGACGGAGAAGTAGGTTGTGATTTACGCAGGGTGTATTGCCTTTGACAAAGCGATTCTGATCACAACAGCATACCTTCCTAATATCTGCGTGTATGTTTTTCGCGCGCAGCGCGAAAAACATACACAATAATCGAAACTACCTTGCTGCCGCAAGCGAAAAGATGAGCTGAAAACCAACGGAGGAGATCAATGGCACGACCTGTCACGCTGTTTACCGGCCAGTGGGCCGATCTGCCGCTGGAAGAAGTGGCGAAGAAGGCCAAGAGCTTTGGCTACGATGGCCTGGAGCTGGCCTGCTGGGGCGATCACTTCGAGGTCGAAAAGGCGCTGGAATCTGACAGCTATGTGCGCGAAAAGCACGAGCTGCTTGAGCGCCACGGCCTGCAGTGCTTCGCGATCAGCAACCACCTCGTTGGGCAGGCAATCAGCGACAAGATGATCGACGAGCGCCACAAGGGCATTGTGCCGCCGCACGTCTGGGGCGATGGCGAGGCCGAGGGTGTGCGTCAGCGCGCCGCTGAGCACATGAAAAATGCTGCCCGCGCCGCCGCCGCTTTTGGCGTGAAGGTGGTGAATGGCTTCACCGGCTCGCCGATCTGGCACGTGCTGGCGATGTTCCCGCCGGTGCCGCCCGAGATGATTGAGAACGGCTACAAGGAGTTTGCCGACCGCTTCAACCCGGTGCTGGATGTGTTCGACGAAGTTGGCGTGAAGTTCGCGCTGGAAGTACACCCCGGCGAGATCGCCTACGACTTCTGGAGCACTAAGGCAACGCTCAAGGCGCTGAACAATCGCGACGCGTTCGGCATCAATTACGACCCGAGCCACCTGTACTGGCAGATGCTCGACCCGGTTGAGTTCGTCTACGAGTACGGCGACAAGATCTACAACATGCACGTCAAGGAGTCGGTGCGCAACCTGAACGGCCGCAACGGCGTGCTTGGCTCGCACCTGTTCTTTGGCGACTACCGGCGCGGCTGGGATTTTGTGTCGCCGGGGCGCGGTGGCGTGCCCTTCGAGCGGGTGTTCCGCGCGCTCAACGACGTGGGCTACACTGGCCCGCTGTCGGTCGAGTGGGAAGACAACGGCATGAACCGCGACCAGGGCGCGCCCGAGGCCTGCGCGATGGTCAAGCGGCTTGAGCTGACGCCGTCGGATGTTGCGTTCGACGCGGCCTTCCAGCAGAAGTAGCACTATAGCTGTCAGGAGTCAGGTTTCAGGATTGAGAAGTGCGTAGTGCGTAGCGAGAAACAAATCCTTTATGGACTACGCACTACGCACTACCCACCACAAGCGACAGGCATATGACATTTCACAATAAGGTCGCC
Organism: Kouleothrix sp. 19917; assembly: GCF_057073505.1. Taxonomy (NCBI): domain Bacteria; kingdom Bacillati; phylum Chloroflexota; class Chloroflexia; order Chloroflexales; family Roseiflexaceae; genus Kouleothrix; species Kouleothrix sp. 19917. Next base: position 3,051,159 of record NZ_CP097099.1, on the reverse strand, counting down.
ATCGTCACTGGCGCGAGCCGCGAGATTGGCGCGGCCATGGCCGAGGCGCTGGCCGGCGCGGGCGCGGCCGTGCTGCTGGCCCACCACAACGAGGCCGAGCTGGCCGCCCAGGCAGTTGAACGGATCACGGCGGCGGGTGGGCGCGCTCTTGCGCTAGATGCCGACCTGTCGGATGTTGGTGCGAACCAGGCAATGATCGCCCGCGCAGTTGAGGCGTTTGGCCGGCTCGATATTCTGGCCGCCAACGCTGGCATCACCATGTACCAGCCGTTCCTGGACACCGACGAAGCCACCTGGGACGCGCTGTTCAACCTGAACCTGAAAGGCTCGTTCTTTGCCGCGCAGGCGGCAGCGCGCCAGATGATCGCGCAGGGCGAGGGCGGGCGAATCGTGTTTTCTTCGTCGGTGACGGGTGTGCAGGCAGTGCCGGGCCTGTCAGTCTATGGCATCACCAAGGCGGCGCTGCGCCACATGGCGCGCACGCTCGCGCCCGAGCTGGGCCGCCACGGTATTACCGTCAACGCACTCGGTATTGGCGCAACGCTCAACGCCCGCAATCTTGCCGACGACCCCGACTACGCCGCGCACTGGGCGGGCGTTATTCCCACCGGGCGCGCCTTGCAGCCCACCGACCTGGCGAGCACGCTCTTGTTCCTGGCATCGCCCGGCGCGGCCATGATCACCGGGCAGACGATTATTGTCGATGGCGGCTGGACGGCGCTGAGCCCAATGCCGTAAGCAGGCCGGCGAACGACCAACAACAAACGACGAAGGACGAACCGGATGTTCGTCCTTCGTCTTTTCGTATGCGATATTGGGGAAATGATGCGTGCGCACCCTGAGTAGCGCGAAGCGCATATCGAAGGATGCGCTTGTTTATTGCTTGCTTACTCGGCGCTTGCGGCCAGCCGCTCCTCCACCGCGCGCAGCACGGTGACGCGGTTCTGGTGCTCCTGCTCGTAGATCTGCACGTGCTGCAGCTCGGCCGGGTTCAGGCCGGCCAGCTTCTCAATCGCTTCCTCGGCGCGCAACCCCTCGTAGCCGGGCAGTGGCTCGACGCTGGTGCGGGTGGCCGGCTCGGCCAGCGCGCCGCGCGCGGCTTGCAGCTCGATAATTGCGCGCTCGACGGCCCGCAGCACGGTGACGCGATTCTGGTGCGCCTGCTCGTACGACTGCACGGCCAGCAGGTGCGCTTCTTCCAGCTTCGGCAGCCGGCTTAGTACGGTGTCGACGTTCATCTTCTCGTAGCCGGGGATGGGCTCGGCCGGGATGGCGGCCTTCTGGCGGCGCGTCTTGGCGCGCAGGTCGTCAATCGCCACGCTCAGCCGCTCGACCTGCGCGTTCAACTCGTGCAGACTGCGCTGCGTCGGCAGCAGCAACATGTCGAGCACGCGGTCGCGGCCCTCGGCCACAAATGAACGCGCCTCGCTCAGCTGCTCCTCGCCCTCGGCCACGGCCTCGCTTGCGTCGCGGCGCACCATGCGCGTCAGGCGGCGCAGCTCGGCGCGGGCGGTTTGCTCGGCACTTGCGCCGCGCTCGGCCAGCTGGGCGAAAGTATCGCGCGCAACATCGCCGCTAAGCGCCAGCGCGCCAACATAGGCCAGCGCGCCCTTGCGCGCAACCGTACTCGCAGTATCAAGAATAGTCATCGTCTTGCTCCTTTTCAGCGTTTCACTATAACGCACTGCGTTAATAATAACACGCTGCGTCATGGATGTCAAGACCTGAAAACTGTGCAGTGCTTTTCTGACGACGCACTACGCACCACGCACGAAGAATAGTGCGTGGTGCGTAGAAAGGGCGTTGGTTTCGCTTACTGCATTGGAATGGTGATTGTGCCGGCGTCAGCGACGTGCGGGCCATCGGTTGCTTCGGGCAGCGCCGCACCCTGCGTGATCGGCAGGCGCGCGCCATCCTGAATGGTGTACACGCCCATCGCCACGCGGTAGCTGCCCGGCGCGAGTCCCTGCGGCAACGGCAGCGCAATTGGGCTGGCAAGCTGCTGGCCGGCCTGAAGCTGCGGGAAACGCGGGTCGAGCGGCAGATCGAGCTGGGCGACATGCTGGCCGTTCGCGTCGAGCAGGTGTACGAACACAAACAGCTGGCGCGCTTCGTCCTGCCGAATATCCCACGATGGTGTGATCGTCAGGATGTTGTTGTCTAGGGTGACGGTCGTGCCGCGCAGGTGGATACTTCCTTCAAATGTTGCGTCAACCGCCGTGTCGAACGGGCGCGGCATCTGGTAGATCGCGGCGTAAGGGATGCCGTTGATCATTACCGTATGGAGCGGCGGATTCTGCTGCACCTGCGCATTCAGGTCGGGGTCGGTCTGGCGCTGCAGGTAGCTCACATACAGCACGACATAATTCGGATTCTTCGTGAGATTTTTCGCCGTCAGGTCGCCCACGCGCACCGGCAGGAAGGGCTCGTAGGTGGGTGGGTTGCGCGCCACCACCGCGCCAGCATCGAGGTCGGGGCGGTCGCGCAGCCAGGCGCTAGCCTGCTCGGCACCTTCGCCCCAGCCCACCAGCAAGGTGCGCGCAGCCACTGGCCCGCCGCCGAGCAGCGGGTTGAAGTAAGCCAGCGTGTATGGGTGGTAGCTCATCACTTCGGCCAGCAGCGCGCCGCACAGCCCGGCCGCCAGCGCCGCCGCCGCGAACGTGCGCAGGCGCAGCGCCGAGCCAAAACGGTGGGCCAGCAGCTGAAATGGCGCGGCCAGCCCGGCGGCGGCGAGCACCAGCAGCGCCGGCCAGATGGGCAAAATATAGCGATCGAACTCTTTGGGCTCGCTGCCCATCACCAGCAGAAAAAAGAGCGCAAACAGCAGCAGGCCCAGCAGCGCGCGCCGCTCGCCGCGCCGCATGGCAATCGCCAGCGGCGCAAGGATGATACCAAGCAGCGCCAGCGGCGTCATGCGCCATGCCACCACCAGCGGGTAGAACGTCCAGCCCGGCGCATCAATCGGCTGCCCGAGGAAAAAGTTGCCATACACATGTGGCTGCCCACCGTTCGACACAATTTCTTCGACGACGCTGGCAATCGCCTCGCGCGGCGCGACCCACAGCGCCGGCCAGCCAGCAAATACCACCAGCAGCGCAATGCCCAGCCACAGCGCGTAGCCGATGATTGTGCGGCGCAGGCGCACAATTGGCGAGGCCGATCGGCCAGCATACAGCATCCACAGGCCGGTGAAGGGCAGCAGAATCAGCGCGGGCGCTTTTGTGAGCAGCGCCAGGCCAGCGAATACTGCCGAGCCAAAAAATGTGGCCGGGTGTGCCGAAAGAAATGTCACACGCTCATTCTGCGCTGGCGCGTGTTCTGCCGAATCCATAGGCGGTGCAGTTGCGACCAGCAGGCATAGCAAGCTGAGCGACATGCATGTGGTCAGCAGCGCATCGAGGTGCAGAACGCGGCTGTGCGCCACCAGAAATGGCGCAGTTGCCCACAGCAGCGCGGCCAGCATGGCGGTTGCAGGCGCAAACAGGCGGCGCAGCAGGGCATAGCCGCCCAGCACCGCCAGGCTATTTGCAATCGCCAGCGGCAGGCGCAGCAGCGCAAGAAACAGCGTGCCATCGCCAGTGCGGGCGGGCGGCGCAATCTGCATCCAGCCAGCCAGCCAGTAGCCCAGCGAGCCAAGCCACATGGTTGTCACGCCCGGGTGGCCGGTCTGGTTGGTGCGCGCCCAGTCGTGCGCCAGAATAGCGTCAGCGAAAGCGCGTGTGCGCGCCGGCCAGTGGTATGCCTCGTCGATGGTGTAGAAATCGTTCAGGCCAAGCGCCCGCGGCACCAACGCTACCCCGCCCAGCAACAACACCACCAGCCACGTTGGAACCTGCTGCGGCCATGCCGCAAGCCGCACCGCTGGCGCGGCGCGCGAAGCACTGGAAACTGCCATACAGAAACCACTTGTTAATGAAGCGGCGCTTGGTGGGGCAACAGCAATGCGCCAGCGGTTCGAATGAAATGGGGCGCAGCACAGCCATGCTCAAATTGCACAGCAGCGTGCGAGGTAGCGCATCGGGGCGTTGAATCTTGGCGTTGCGCTCGGATTGGCGTGGCGTACAGGCAGAAACTGCACCCTACGAGGGAATATAACAGAAAGAGCTGCCTGCGCCATCAGGGGAACAGATGAGCGCCTATAGCCAATTTGGTGGGGGTGCGATCACCCGTTCTGGCGATCAGGTACTTCCAAATTGGCAGGGGTGGAATACATCGGCAGACTGATGCGTGGCGTTAGGGAGAGAAACACAATTTGTATCATTTCATGTCGTAAAATGCGCGAAATTATCTGTGAATACACGATATATGATAGATTGGCGACAGGCAGCGCATCTGTGCCCAACGAACTTTGCATCCCGCTATTGGTGGCCGGCAAGCAGCGCCGCCACTTCGGCGCGGGAAGGCAGCGCGGGTTGCGCGCCGATTTTTGTGGTTGAAAGCGCGCCAGCAGCCATGCCCCAGCGCAGCGCCTCGGGCAAGCTCATCCCGGCGTCGAGCGCGGCCGCCAGCCCGCCATTGAAGGCATCGCCTGCGGCAACCGTATCGATTGCGCGCACGGGGAAGGCGGGCAGCGCGCCACTGCCAGCGGCACTGCGCCAGTAGGCTCCGCGCGCGCCAAGCTTGATCACGGCTGTGCCCACGCCCCGCGCCAGCAAGGCATCGGCGGCGCGCTCCAGCGCGGCATCGCTGTCGAGCGGGAAGCCTGCCAGCGCGGCAGCTTCGGTTTCGTTGGGTGTGATGATGTCAGCGGCGGCATACAGCTCGGGCGGCAGCGGCTGGGCGGGCGCGGGGTCGAGGATCACGGTCGCGCCGCGCGCGCGGGCAAGCTGGGCGGCGCGCACCACCGTGGCGAGCGGCACTTCCAGCTGAAGCAGCAGCGTGCTTGCGCCGTCGAGCGCGCCTTCCAGCAGCGCCAGGTCGTCGTCGCCCAGCAGGCCATTCGCGCCCGGCACCACCACAATCGTGTTTTCGGCGGCGTCGTTCACCTCAATCAGCGCCACGCCCGACGACACACCCGCGCAGGTTGTGACGCCGCGTGTGTCGATGCGGTCGGCCTCCAGGCCGGCGCGCAGCGTGCCGCCAAATACGTCGTCGCCCACGCGACCAACCATGCGCGTGGCAGCGCCCAGGCGCGCAGCGGCAACCGCCTGATTCGCGCCTTTGCCGCCCGGCGCAGTGAAGAACTCGTGGCCGATCAGGGTTTCGCCGGGCGCGGGCAGGCGCGGCGCGCGCACCACCAGGTCCATGTTGATGCTGCCAAACACCACAACCGCCATGGTTTGCTCCTTTTGTCGGGTATTCGCGTTATGTGTTGAGCGGAATGTGTGTAAGCTGTGGCGCGCCGCTGCCCAGCACAACGCGGTAGACATCGGGGTTGCGCAGGGCCTGCCATTCCGCAAAGCCAAAGCGCGGGTTGAAATGGCGCAGCAGCAGGCTGAGCAAATTGCCGTGCGATGCGAGTGCCAGCGTGCGAGCGCCCTGCGCCAGCGCCTCGGTACAGGCCGCTACGGCGCGCTCGGTGGCGGCGCGGCTCGTTTCGCCACCGGGAAATGCCAGCTCGAAATCGTCGAAGGTGGCGCGCAGGGCGTTCACCCAGTCGTCGAGCGGCGCGCCGCTGAGCACGCGCTCAACCAGCCGCGCATCGGTGCGGATCGGCAGGTCGAGCAGCTCGGCCAGCGGCGTGACCGACTGGGTGGCGCGCGCATACGGGCTGCTGACAATCTGCTCGATTGCGAAGGGCGCGAGCGCGGCGGCCAGCGCGACCGCCTGCTGCGCGCCTTCCGGCGTGAGCGGCGCGTCGGGCGACTGGCCGCTGGCCTGGCAGTGCCGAATGAGATACAGTGTTTGCATCATGACACGCTCGCCGCTTGTTTCGCATAAAACTGCGCGTACAGCGCTTCCTGGCGGGCAATCGCGGCCTGGTACATCGTGTGACGGGCTGCGTCAGGCTGGTACACCGCGCCGTCGGCGGCGGGCAATTCGTCAATCGACGCAATCGCGCCAAGCGACTCGAGCGCCAGCAGGGCCACGCCGCGGCTGGTGGCTTCCTGCTCTTCCGAAGCGATCACCGGGCGGTTCAGCACATCGGCAAGCATCTGCATCCACGCGGGCGAGCTGAGCAGCGCGCCGCCGCTGGCAATCATGTGGTGGTCGCAGGCGGGGTTGCCGCACATGCGCTGCTCGATCAGCGCGAAGCGATAGGCGACGGCTTCCAGGCAGGCGCGCACAATTTCGGGTGGCGTGGTGTTGAGGCCGAGGCCGTGGATGGTGGCGCGCACGTCGCCGGCCCAGCCGGGGCTGCGCTCGCCGGCCACAAACGGCAGCACCGTCAGGCCGTGCGCGTCGGGCGGCATGGTGGCCAGCGCGGCTTCGAGCTGATCGGGCGCGGGCAATTGCAGCGTCTGGCGCAGCCATGCGTACACATTGCCGCCCTCGCTGGTTGCGCCGCCCAGCAGTGCGCGCCGCTTGTCCACGCGGTAGCACCACAGGCCGGGCGGCACATGCTCCACGCTGGGCTGCACCACGCGCAGCGCGCCAGTCGTGCCGACCGTGAGGGCCATGCGGCTGTGGCCGGTTGCGCCGCTGCCAATATTCGCCGCCGCGCCGTCGCCAATCGCCGGGAACCACGGCACATCGCGCAGCGCCGGCCAGCGCCGGGCAAACTCGTCGCGCAGGCCACGCAGCGGCGCGCTGACATCGGCCAGCGGCGAGAGCTGCGCGGCATCCACGCCAAGATGCGCCAGCAGCGGCGCGTCCCACGCCAAGCGGGCGCGGTCGAGCAGGCCGCTCCACGCCGCCACCGAGTAGCTGGCGCGGCTCTGGCCGAACAGGCGCAGCTCAAGCAATTCGCCAATGGTGAGCCAGCGCGCGGCCGCCTGCCAGACCTCGGGCTGCGTGCGGCGCACCCAGGCCAGCCGCGCCGGCCAGTAGCTGGTGCGCAACAGGCAGCCTGTGCGCTGGTGCACTTCACGCTCGTCCAGCGCGCGCTGGAGCGTGGCGGCATCTTCAGCGTTGCGCGTGTCGGCGTAGGTGATCAGCGGCGTGAGCGGCTGGCCGCCCTTGTCGAGCGCAAAAATGTTGGAAACAAGCGTGTCGGCGGCGACCGCGCCAATCTGCTCAGCGAGCGGCCCGGCCTGTGCGAGCGCGGCATCGATGCAGCGGGCAATTCGCTCGAACGCGGCGTTTGGGTCATCCTCGCTGGTGCCGTCGGCGGCGGCGCGCACCTGGTAGTGCTCCTGCGCGCCAATGCCGTCGATCAGGCGTCCGCGCGCGTCGTAGAGCAGGGCGCGCACTGAGGAGGTGCCAATGTCGAGTGTCAGAATGAGCGGTGCCGGATGGGCGGGGGCATGTGCGGCGGGCTTTGGCATAGTGGCAGCTTCTTTTCTTCCGTAGAAAGGCGTGCCCGGCAGTTTAGAACAAACTGAGTTGCTCGGCGTCGTCGCGCGGCGGCAGGGTGTTGAAGCCATTCGCGGCGGCCCACTCGGCGCTGGGGCCGGCCCAGCGGTGGCGCGCCAAAATCACGCGATCCTGCGCGTCGAAGGCCACGCCCTCGGCTTCGAGCAGCTGGCGCTGGGCCAGGCCGCGCGTGCTGATGCCGCCCTGGCGGTTGATGATGCGCTGCCAGGGCAGGTCCGCGCGCTCGGGCGGCATTTCGTTCAGCGCAAAGCCGACGGTGCGCGCGTCGCAGCCGCCACCCACGATTGTGGCGATGTCGCCGTAGGTGGCGACCTGGCCGGGCGGGATCTGCTCGCAAACGGTGTAGATCTTCGCGTAGAGCGCGTAATCGGGCTGTTCAAACGTGGCGCTCATGGGCGGCTCACTCGCGCCCACGCGACTTCATGGCGCGGTCGATATCGCGCTTGGCGTCGCGCTTGGCAATGTCGTCGCGCTTGTCGTAGAGCTTCTTGCCGCGCGCCAGACCCAGGTCGATCTTGGCGGTGCGGCCCTTGAAGTACATGCGCAGCGGCACCAGCGTAAAGCCCTGGCGCTCGACCTGGCCGAGAATGCGGCTGATCTCGCGGCGGTGCAGCAGCAGCTTGCGCGGGCGGGTTGGCTCGTGGTTGAAATATTTGCCGGACTGGTCGTAGGGCGAAATATGGGCATCGTACATCCATACCTCGCCGTTGACTACGCGGGCGTAGCTGCCGCGCAGATTGATGCGCCCGGCGCGGATCGACTTGATCTCGCTGCCGGTGAGCGCGATGCCGGCCTCGTAGCTTTCGTCGATAAAGTAGTCGTGCCGCGCCTTGCGGTTGTCGGCCACGGTGGCGCTGTGCTGGCCGTCTTTGCCTGCCATGATAAAAGCCCTCAAAGCAAACGCCCCCGCGGGCAAGCGGCGGCGCAGAGTTCGCTGGAGCACCCATTATAGCAGGAGTTGCGGGTGAGTGGGGAGCGCGGGAGCGGGGAGCGCAGAACCAAGAACTGAGAAGCAAGCAGTCGGCAGTCGGCAGTTGGCAGTGAGCTGTGCTTGTGAACCTGCGAACCTGCAACCTGCCAACCTTCAACCTGCAAACCTGCAACCTGCAACCTGCAACCTGCAACCTGCAAACCTGCAAACCTGCCAACCCCCCAGATCCTCCGCACTCTTTGCGGTGAATTATTTGAGCTTTCGCAGTTGGCGCTGCTTCATCCAATCGTAAATCGTCAATCCGAAATCGTAAATCCCGCTATGTCGCGCGCACTGCAATGCCTTCCAGCGCGTCGAGCGTGTGGTCGCGCAGCTGCTGCGCCTGGTCGATCAGCACGGGTGCAGCCTGCTTGCAGGCATTCATGTGCTCGATCAGTGGCCACAGCTCGCTCCAGCGCCCATCGATCCAATCAGCGGCCAGCATTGCCTCCAGCCCATACGCGGCCAGCAAGTCGCGCAGCGCAACGCGCAGGTGAATATACGCATCGGCGGCCTGTTGCTCCACCGGAGCGCGGCGCTCGGATGGGCGGGCATTCGCGAGCAGGCCAAAGGCTAATACCTGCTTGACGCGCAGGTTGATCGTGTGCGCCGTGCGAAACTCGACATCGTCCATGCCGGGTGCCTGCGCAAAAATAAACCCGTCGATGAAATCGGTGCGCGGGCCGTGGCCGCGCGAGCGCCCGCCCATATCGTCGAGCACGCCGCCGCCGCGCATAATAAAGGGGCGCTCGTCGTCCTCGGCGTGGCCGGGGCGTGCTTCCATCAGCATCGGCGCGGCCAGCAGATGCACAATGCTGAGCACACGCGCCTCGTCCTTGAGGTCGCCCTGCACCGTCAGGTGGTGCGGCAGCACCGTGCCGGGCGGCGGCAGGCCCAGCGCAATCACCGCGTCAATCAGGCGGCCAGCGACGGCATAGGAGCGCGCCGGGGGCAGGCGCACCAGCCAGGTGCCGAGCGTGGCCGAAAACGCGCCATCCATGCCGAGCTTGCGCATGGTTTCGGCCAGCGCCCGCGCCAGCGTGCCATTAGCCGCGATTGGCACATACAGCTTGCCGCCGACGGGTGGCAGCAACCAGTGGCGCAGCTCGTCGGCGTGTGCCTGCCGCGCCAGCTCGGCCTGAGCCGCGCGCAGGTCGGCGTCGGGCGTGTCGGGGAAGTCGCGCAGCGTCAGGTAGGCCTCGGCGCGCAGGAGTGCCTGCGCGGCCGGCGAGATCGCCAGCGCAGGCCCGGGCAATTGCGCAATGCGCCCGGCAATCGCCGGGTCGAGCAGATCGAGCGGGCGGCGTGGGCTGGGTGGGGCCGGCGCGGGTGCAGGTGTGCCTGCAAACCAGCGCGTCCGCGCCGCACTGATGCGCGAATCAATGCTTTCGAGCAGGGTATAGGCTTGTTCGAGCCGCTGCCACACCGCGTAAAGCGCAAACAACGCCAGCGCCAGCGCCAGCACGCGCTGCCAGCCGGCGGCGCGCGCCAGCATGGTTGGGAAAGCGACCAGGCTGCTCGCGGCCACTGCCAGCGCCGCCGGGGCCAGCAGGCGCAGCACCGGGCGCAGATCGGGGCTGCTGCGGGTGCGCGGCAGCCCCAGAAAGGTCGCCATGTCGCGGCTGGTGGTGCGGGCGCGGTCGAGCAGCGGGCGGATGAACAGCTCGGTCTGCATCAGCAGCACCAGCGCGGCCAGCCCGCCTGTGAGCAGGCCGATCCAGCCGCGCACCATCTGCGCCAGCGCAAAGCCCAGCGGCAGCAGAAGCAGCGGCAGAATGTAGCGCGCCGTGCGGCGCAGCTCGGCGCGCTCCTGGGCCACGCTTTCGTGCAGTCGATTAAGCAGCAGATCGAGGCGCATACCTTTTGCCGGCACTTCGTGCAGAATGAGCCAGGAGATTCACAAAGGCTCACATACCCATACGGTATTGTGATGCCTTATCTGTGTAATCTGCGGACCTGTATTTCCCTGCGAGTATTACGCGGCCTGGCTGCTGGGTGCCAGCGCGTCGTTGATCGCGTCACGCAGGCGCATGGCTTCGGCGCGCGCGGCCTGCGCGAAATCTGGCCCATCGCCGGCATAGAGAATGCTGCGTGAAGCGTTGACCAGCAGGCCGCCGCCATCGGCATCGCAGGCCGCGCGCGCAGCCGCCGCCAGGTCGCCGCCCTGCGTGCCCACGCCCGGCACCAGAATAGGCAGGCCGGGACACTCAGCGCGCACCTGCGCCAGAATTTCCGGGTAGGTCGCGCCCACCACCAGGCCAGCATTGCCGTGCGCGTTCCACGATTCGCGGGTTTTGCGCGCCACCGCCATATACAGCGGCTCGCCCGAAGCCAGTTGCAAATCCTGGATGTCGCCGCTGCCGGGGTTGGAGGTTTTGCAAAGAATAAAACAGCCTTTATCGGCGTAGGCGAGAAAAGGCGCAAGCGCGTCGCCGCCGAGGTAGGGGCTCAGCGTGACGGCATCCGCGCCAAGCTGGTCGAAGATCGCCTGGGCATAGGCGGCGGCAGTCGAGCCAATATCGCCGCGCTTGGCATCCACAAGCACCGGCACGCTGTGCGGCATGTCGGCAATCAGGCGGCGCAGCGACGCGATGCCAGAAGGGCCATGCGCCTCGAAAAACGCGATATTCGGCTTGAAGACGCAGGTCAGGTCGGCCGTTGCTTCCACAATGGCCATGCAAAAATCGTAGAGGCCGTCCTCGGCGTTGGTGAATTGCGCGGGCAGGCGCGTGGGATCGAGGCCGACGCACAGGTGGCTCCGGTTGCGTTCGGAGGCGGCGCGCAGCGCATAGGCGAAATGGCTCATGGTTACTCCTTTTCTGTCGCCTGATCCTACGAGTTCACGCGCCGGATGTCAAGGTGAAATGCGCCACAGCGGGGCCGAAACGATTTACATAAAGGCAGCGATCCAAGGTACTGCGGGTTCGTGTAAAAGATTGTGAGGCGCGGCGCAACCTCTGGCGGCCTTTGTTCGTCTGGATCAGCGGCACCAAGGGAATATATCTCTTGTAGAAGCATTTAGAGCATTGTAATGGCACAAATCTTGCACGAGCATGCGCGTGCCTGGCGGCTGGTTTTTTCCACATCCTTGACACTGAAATTGTGTAGAACGTATGTTCTATGGCATCCCAATGTGATTCCGTTATGTGGATAAGTGGACAAAGTGTCGAAGATCTTGTGGAGAAAGGGGTTGACTTTAACCAGTTACTAATGTTATAGTAATCTCGCGAAACGGGGTGCCAAGCTCGCGTCCCTCTTATTTAAGAGAGCAGAGCGGGGGCTTTGAGTGAGAGTCTCTCAGCCCCATCTTGTTGTCTTAAAAACAGCACCGAAGCTGGTGAATGATTTCACAACACGACCTGACCAAGTGACGAAGCTTGACAGGTCGTGTAATATGTCAATTAGGAACACGCTTATGACCGTCCCTCTCGCAGAGACATCGCTACAGGAGTGGGCGCAAATGCTGGAGCAATTGCTCGAGATCGCCCGCGCTCAGGGCTATCTCACCTATAGCGACATCCTCGAGGCGCTTCCCCAACCTGAGAACCATGTTGCCGACGTCGATCAGCTCTACGCCGCCCTCCAGGCCGAGGGAATCCGCGTTGTTGAGAATGCAGCTGAAATTACCGACGCGCCTCCCACGATTGAAGAAGAACTTCTCGCTGAACTCCCCGACCTGACGGACATTGCGCTGGATGACCCAGTGCGTATGTACTTGCAGGAAATTGGCCAGGTGCCACTGCTTTCGGCCGAGCAGGAAGTGACGCTTGCCAAGCAGATGGAGAGTGGCGACTACGCCAAGGCCGCGCTTGATCGCGAGGAATACGGGTCGTGGCAGGAGCGTTTCGCGCTTGAGCAGCAGCTTGCGCGCGGCAACGACGCCCGCCAGCACCTTATTCAGGCGAACCTGCGGCTGGTCGTTTCCATCGCCAAAAAGTACACGTCCTACGGCCTGACAATGATGGACCTTGTGCAGGAAGGCAATATTGGCCTGATGCGCGCGGTCGAGAAATTCGACTACACCAAGGGCCACAAATTTTCAACCTACGCGACATGGTGGATCCGCCAGGCAATCACTCGCGCCATTGCCGACCAGAGCCGTACCATTCGCCTGCCCGTCCATATGGGCGAAGCGATCAGTCAGGTCAAGCGCACCTCGCACAAGCTGCAACAGTCGATGCAGCGCGAACCCACCCCCGAAGAAATTGCCGACGCAATGGGCATGAGCCCAAACAAGGTTCGCCGCACGCTGGAAGCCTCGATGCACCCGCTTTCGCTGGAAATGCCGGTGGGCCAGGAAGGCGAAGGCCGCATGGGCGATTTCATCGAGGACGACCGGATTTCAACGCCGGCTGATGCCGCTGCCGCCGCGATGCTGCGTGAGCAGATCGAGGAAGTGCTGCAAAAACTGCCCGAGCGCGAGCGCAAGATCATTCAGCTGCGCTATGGCCTGAAAGATGGCCGGTATCGCACGCTTGAAGAAGTGGGCGTCGAGTTTGGCATCACGCGCGAGCGCATCCGCCAGATCGAGGCGGTGGCCCTGCGCAAACTGCGCCACCCGCACCTGGGCAAGAAGCTGCGCGGCTACCTCGACTAACCTTCTGTTTCGCATGTTGCCGGGGTCTACGCTACTGTAGATCCCGGTTTCTTTTTGCCCGCGAGCTTGCTATACTATGCCTGCAGATCGCGTTCGAAAGGAGGCCCGCAATGGCTGCGAAACTCGATGAGGCTGCGATTGGCGCACGGATGAGCGAACTGCTCGACTGGCAGCGCGCAGGTGATCGCATTCAGAAGCAGTTCAAGCTGGCGTCGTTTCCCGGCGCGATCGGCTTTGTCACCCAGGTAGCCTTTCTGGCCGAAGCAGCGCGCCACCATCCCGATATCGACATTCGCTACAACAAGGTCACGCTCGCGCTGACTACGCACGACGCGGGCGGCCTGAGCGACCGAGATTTCGACCTGGCGCGCCAGATCGATGAGCTGCTAGGATAATCGTCGTTGCTCCGTTCTGTGTTCTATCGGTTGCGACAATTTCTTGCGGCGCTGGTGGCGCGTCTGAGCGCTGCGGATCGCGCGCTGGTCGCGCAAACGCTTGCGCCGGCTGAGCTGGCGCTGTTCATGCAGATGCCGCGCTACGACCAGCGCCACTGCCTGGATGTGTGCCTGACATTGCGCGCAGCCGGCCACACCGATCCTCTGCTGCTGCGCGCAGCCCTGCTGCACGATTGCGGCAAGGTCAGCGACGATGGCCGGCCATTGCCCTTGCTCTATTATGGCCTGTTTGTGGTGATGCAGCGGCTCGCGCCCGGCCTGTACTGGCGCGCTGCTCGCAATGGCCACGGCCCGTTGCGCTGGTTCGCGCTGCACGCCGCGCACGACGAGCGCAGCGCCGCGATGGCCGCGCGCGCTGGCAGCCCGCCCGCGCTGGTGGAGATTCTGCGCGACTATGGCGCGCGCCGCGCCACGCCCGCTACGCTGGCGCTGGGCTGGGCCGACCGTCAAAACTGAACAGATATATATCATCCACAGATGATGCAGATTACACAGATAAAGAGTTTTTCAACGCAATAGTATTCAAACTTGGAGTCTTCGAGTCTTTGTGGCTATGTTGTGTACTCTGCCATAGCTACGCAACGTGTAAGGAAGCGCTCCCATGCTGGTTCAGGAAACGCTCGACTATACCTTTCAGCTGCCGGCGTTTGAAGGCCCGCTCGATCTGCTGCTCAAGCTGATCGAGCGCGAGGAGCTGGATATTACCGAGATCGCGCTGGCGCAGGTGGCCGACCAGTACCTGGCGCATGTGCGCGGCCTGACCGAACCCGAGCCGGGCGCGCTGTCGTCGTTTCTGGTGCTGGCCGCGCGCCTGCTGCTGATTAAATCGCGCGCGCTGCTGCCGCGCCCGCCCGCCCCGCCCGGCCCCGACGACCCGCCCGACGAAGCGGCCGAGCTGGCCCGCCAGCTGCGCGAGTATCAGCGCTACAAGCAGGCCGCCGCGCTTTTGCGCGAGTGGGAAGCGCAGGGCCGGCGCTCGTTTCTGCGCGTGGCCGCGCCACCCGTGCCTGCGCTTCCAAAACCCGACAAGCTTGACGTAACGCTGAACGACATGATTGCCGCCGTGCAGCGCCGCATGCAGCTGCTCATGCCGCTGGAGCCGCCCGACGTACCCTTGCCCGCGCCCAAGATCATCACCGTGCCCGAGATGGCTGGCCGCATTCGCGACCGGCTGGCGCAACAGGAATGGCTGAGCTTCGAGGATGTGCTGTCGGTGGCGGCGCTGCGCGTGGAAGTGGTGGTGGCGCTGTGGGCGGTGCTTGAGCTGCTAAAGCGCCGCGCCGTAGTGGTTGAGCAGCAGGAGCTGTTTGGGCCGATTATGATTGGGCGCGGCGCAAACCTGAGCGCAACCGACCTTCATGCGCTGGGTATTGAGGAGTAATGCGGATCGGGCTTCTGAATGAGATGTGCCCCGAAGGGATGTGATACAATACATAAGCGCAGTGGGGAAGCTGAGAGAAGAATCATCGATAGCCTAGGTAGAGTGTGCTAGAACAGCCTCTTTCCAATGCCAACTCGTCCGCGCCGGATCTGGCGCGCAACTTGCCGCTCGGCGATCTGCTGGCGCTTGGTACGCAGCTGCGCGCCGACATTCCCCCCGAAGCACTCCTGCAAGAAGTTGCCGACGTTATTTCCACGGTGCTGGGCTACCCGCAGGTGTATGTGCGGCTGCGCCACCCCGACACCGACGAGCTTGAGGCGGTGGCCTTTGCTGGCCTGCCCGAGCCGCAGGTCGCCCATCTCCGTGCGAACCCGACCGCGCCGGCTTTCTACCAGGCGCTGCTCCAGCCGCGCTACCGGCTAAGCGAATCGTACCTGATCCCGGCCGGGCGCAGCGTTGAGCGCGAGCTCCAGCAAGCCAATGGCGCACCGCGCACAACAGGCGCGCGCGACCACGGCATTCTGCTGGTGCCCCTGCGCGGGCGCGGCGAACGCCTGGCCGGCGTGATCTACGTTGAGCCGCCGGCCGATGGCAGCTTGCTTGATCCTTCGAGCATCCAGATCCTTGAGGCGATTGCCCGCCAGGCCGCGCTGGCGCTGGAAAATGCGCGTTTGGCCGCGCGTGGCGCTCGCCTGCTGGCGAAAGAGCAGCTGCTGGCCGAGCTGGGCCGCGATGTCAGCAACACGCTCGACCTCGACACGATTTTGAACCGCACCGTCGAGCGGCTGGAGGTCGCGTTTCAAGGTGGCGCGATCTCGCTGCTGAACGACGCGGGCGAGCTGGAGATTGTGGCCACGGTCGGGCAGATCGACGACGCTGCGCGCCAGGTGCGGCTGCGGGTTGGCGAGGGCATTTGCGGCTGGGTGGTCGAGCGCGGCCTGCCGTTTCTTTCCAACGACACCTGGAACGAAACGCGCGTGCCGCCCGCTGGCCGCGATATCGGCACTAACCACGCGATTCGCTCGTATATTGCCGTGCCACTGCGCACGGGCGGGCGTGTGCTTGGCTCACTGAGCGTCGAATCCGACCAGACCAACGCCTTCACCTATGAGGATGTTGACCTGCTGGAAGCGGTGGCCGCCCAGATCGGCGGGCCGATCTCCAGCACGCGCCTGTACCAGGAGGCGCAGCGCCTGGCCGAGCAGGTCAAGCGCCGCAACGAGCACCTGACCGTGCTCAATCAGGTGGCGCGCATCGCCGTCTCAACGCTTGATCTTGAGCGCATGCTGGCCGCAGTCACGGTGCAGATCCAGCAGGGTTTCGGCTACGGCCATGTCGAGCTCTACCTGGCCGACGACGAAACCCACACGCTGATGCTGGCCGCCCAGGCCGGCACCTTCCGCCCGAACGAGATCGGCTACCGCATCCCGGTGGTGCGTGGCCTGCTGGGGCGGGCTTACCGCACTGGCGCAACTGTGCGCGTGGACGATGTACTGGCCGACGCCGACTATGTGGCCGAAACTCCGCGCGAAACGCGCTCGCAGCTGTGCGTGCCGGTGGTAGCCAGCTCGCGCGTGCTGGCGGTGCTGAACCTTGAGTCGCGGCAGCTGGGCGCGTTTACCAACGAAGGCGTGGCAGTGCTCGAAACCGCCGCCGATGTGCTTGCCAGCGCAATCGAGAATGCCCGGCTCTACCAGCGCGCCCAGGAAGCGGCAGTGCTGGAAGAGCGCTCGCGGCTGGCGCGCGACCTGCACGACTCGATTTCGCAGCAGCTGTTTAGCATGACGCTGACCGCACAGGCGGCGCGCGTGCAGCTCGACAAAAACCCGGCGCGTACCGCCTCGCAGCTTGAGCGCCTGCAAGAAACTGCCGCCGCCTCGCTGGCCGAGATGCGTGCGCTGATCTTCCAGCTGCGGCCGCCCGCGCTGAGCGAGCAGGGGCTGGTTGGCGCGCTGCAACAGCATGTCACCGCGCTGAGCCGCCGCGAAGGCCTGACGATGAACTTCGAGATCACTGGCGAAGAG
This sequence comes from Kouleothrix sp. 19917, assembly GCF_057073505.1. NCBI lineage: Bacteria > Bacillati > Chloroflexota > Chloroflexia > Chloroflexales > Roseiflexaceae > Kouleothrix > Kouleothrix sp. 19917. The sequence goes on along the minus strand of NZ_CP097099.1, from coordinate 3,034,316 downwards.
CGTTTTGCGCGCGGGGCCGAGCAGGCGATCTACCGCATTGCGCAGGAAGCGCTGAACAATGTCGTGAAGCACGCTGGCGCGTGCCATGTCGCGATCACGCTCGACCTGGAGCCCGAGCAGGTTCGCCTGGCAGTGCGCGACGACGGCGCGGGTTTCGATCTCGACTTATTGGAGCTGTCGTTTGGGCGGCACCTGGGTTTGACCAGTATGCGCGAGCGCGCCGCCGAGCTTGGCGGGCATTTCGAGCTGGTTTCGCAGCCGGGGCGGGGAACCGAAATCGTTGTGGTTGTCCCCCGCTAGGGCGCCACGCAGCGTGCAATCGTACGAGCCACAAATGAAGGAGTGGGCCATGGACCGCATCAGCGTGCTGCTTGTTGATGATCATCGTGTGGTACGGCAGGGGCTGCGCGATTTTCTTGAGCTACAGGATGATATCGAGGTGGTGGGCGAGGCGCCAAGTGGCGAAGCCGGCGTGAAGCTGGCACAGGAACTGCTGCCCGATGTCGTGCTGATGGACCTTGTGCTGCCCGGTATCGACGGGGTCGAGGCGACGCGGCGCGTCAAGGGGGTGAGCCCTTCGACGCGCATTATTGTGCTGACCTCGTTTGCCGACGACGATAAAGTCTTCCCGGCAGTGAAAGCCGGCGCGATCTCGTACCTGTTGAAAGACGTGCAGCCCGAGGAACTGGCGCGCGCGATTCGCGCGGCCCAGCGCAACGAGGCCGTGCTGCATTCCGAGGTCGCCGCCAAGCTGATGCAGGAGTTCACCACGCCGCGCCCGGCCGAGGATTCGGTCGAGCAGCTGACCGAGCGCGAGATGGATGTGCTGCGCCTGATTGCCAAGGGCCAGAGCAACAAGGAAATTGCCGACTCGCTGATTATTAGCGAGAAAACGGTCAAGACGCACGTCAGCAATATTCTCAGCAAGCTGCACCTGGCCGACCGCACGCAGGCCGCGATCTATGCGCTGCGCCAGCGTCTGGTGCCGATGGAGTAGGTTTTGCGCGAAATGCGCCGGGTGTGTTCGGGTTCATTTTCCCGAACGCGCCCGGCGTTTTTATTGCGCAGCGTTGCGGGCCTGCCGGTACATCGCCAGCGCGCGTTCGCGCTGCGCCGCGTGGTCAACAATTGGGGCCGGGTAATCGCGCCCGATCTGCACCCCGGCGGCGCGCTGCTCGGCGGCTGGCATGGTCCAGGGCGCGTGGATGTAGCGCGCCGGCACGCGATGGAGCTCGGGCAGGTAGCGCCGCACATAGTCGCCGCGTGGGTCGAACTTCTCCCCCTGGCTGACCGGGTTGAAAATCCGAAAGTAGGGCTGCGCGTCGGTGCCAGTGCCGGCGGCCCACTGCCAGCCGCCATTATTCGAAGCCTGGTCGCCGTCGATCAACATGCGCATAAAGAAGCGCTCGCCGCGCCGCCAGTCGATCAGCAGATCTTTAGTGAGGAACGACGCGACGATCATGCGCGCGCGGTTGTGCATCCAGGCCTCGCGCGCGAGCTGGCGCATGGCCGCATCGACGATTGGGTAGCCGGTGCGCCCCTCGCTCCAGGCCGCAAAATGCGATTCGTCGCCTTCCCATTTCAGCGCGTCGTACTGGCGGCGGAACGCGCCATCGGTGACATGCGGGAAGTGCGTCAGCACCTGGTAGTAGAAATCGCGCCAGGCCAGCTCGCCCACCCAGGTTTCGACCGAGGTTTGCGCGGTGTGTGGCCCCAGGCGCGCGGCCAGCTGCTGGGCGGCGCGCAAACACGCGGCCGGCGCAATGCAGCCAAAGCGCAGGTAGGCCGAAAGGCGCGACGTTGCAGCCAGCGCCGGCCGCTCGCGGCCGTGGTGGTAGCCGGCAATGCCCAGCTCGTTTTGCGCATCGACAAAGGCTGTTAGGCGTTTCTGGGCCGCGTCTTCGCCGCCGGGCAGCAGTTCCTGCTCGGTTGTGAAGCCAAGATCGGCGGCGCTTGGGAGGCCCTGGCCATCCAGCTTTTCGGAAACCGGGCGCATGGCTGGCAGCGCGGGCGGCGGCGCGATTGGCTGGGCATCGACGCGCGCCTGCCACTGGCGGCGGTAGGGCGTATAGACCACGTAGGGTGAGCCGGCCTTGTTCATCAGCGCGCCGGGCTCGACGATCACGGCTTCGTGGAATGCCCGCACATCCAGCCCGGCGTCGCGCAGCGCCTGCTCGACAGCCTGATCGCGGGCGCGCGCGAAGGGCGTGTAGTCGTGGTTGAAGTACAGGGCGCGCGCGCCGCTTTGTTTCGCCAGGGCGCGCAGGGCTGTGCGTGGCTCGCCGCGCCGCACGAGCAGGCGGCTGCCATGCGCGCGCAGCGATTGGTCGAGCGCACGGAGCGAATCGAGCATGAAGACCACGCGGGCGGCGGCGGTGTCGGGCGCGCGCAAGATGGCATCGTCGAAAATAAAGACGGGGATGACGTGGCCGCCGCTGGCGTGGAGCGCGGCATGGAGCGCGGGGTTATCGTTCAGGCGCAGATCGCGGCGGAACCAGTGAATGATGCTTGGCATGCGTGCGCATTCGTCGTTCGTACTGCGCAGAATACGAACGACGAATGCGCAATACGTGCTTTGTACTACGCGTTTACCGGGCTAGAGGATGTGACGAATTCGAGCTGCTCGCGGCACGCGGCAATGCCGGCCGCGCTTTCGGGCGAGGGGTCGTACTGGTACGAGCGCACCAGCGCCTCGCGGGCTTCGCGGTAGCGTTTGAGGATGAACAGCGCCTTGCCGCGATTGAGCCAGAACACGCCCTTGACCTTGGCGTCGGAGTTCGAGATTTCGAGCGCGCGGTTCAGGCATTCGAGCGCGGCCTCGGCGCGGCCAAGCTCGGTCAGCAGCGCGCCCTTGCTGTTCCACACGCGCGCATTGTCGGGCTCGATCTCCAGCGCGCGGTCGTAGCTGGCGAGCGCATCGTTGAAGCGCCCCATGTCGGTGAGCGCCATGGCGCGCCACAGCCAGGCGGCGTGGCTGCGGCTGTTGAGCGAAATGGCGCGCTCGAACAGGTTGAACGCTTCTTCGGGCTGGCTTTGGCGCAGCAGCATCTGGCCCTGGTCGCAGAGCATCTGGCTTTCGAGCTGCGAGGCGCTGCCGCTCACCACCTGAGTCTGCGCGGTGTCCTGGCGGGCCAGCTGTTCGCGCAGGCGCTGCTCGGTTTCGTTCCAGCGCGCGCGATCTTCGGGTTTGTTCGCCAGCAAATCAAGCTGCTGGATGCGCTCGCAGGCCAGCGTAGCAGCTTTCAGCGCGTCGTAGCTGCCGAGTGTGCGCGCCGTATCGACGACCCACTGCGCGAAGGTTTGCAGCGCCACGCGCGCGGGCCGGCGCTCGGCGCGATCGATCTCGGCGGCCTGGGTGTAGGCGGCCAGCGTTTTGGCGAGGTAGGCTTCGTTGAGCTGGTTTTTGTTCAGTGTCAGGCGGGCGCACAGGTCGCCAAGCGCGAAATAATCGTCGCTGCTGGGCGGGCGGCGCTGGCGAGCAGCGCGGCCAAGCGCGCGCACTTCCGGGTGGGCGTCGTTGGCGAAGGCATCGAATGAGCCGCCAATATCGCGAAACACCGCCATGATCTGCGACCAGAGGCCAGTCTGGTCGTCGTCGGGGTCGGTGGCGCCAGGGGTGCGGCCACTCTGGGGTGCCGGTGGGAGGTAGGTGTTGTCTTGGTCAATCATCGGCTTGCTCCACAATCCTACTAATCACAACGATCTGATTTCTTGCGTATTTTGATGGATAAGAACGTCGATAGGCGCTATTTTTTGCCTATATAAATCAGAGGGGGCGGCTATCCACCGCCCCACTGCGTGGGTCGCTCTCTAAAACCATTCCTTGTTTTCCAATAATACCATAGCTCTTCCCGCTGCTCTTGCCCACAAGATGACAAAAAGGCCACGAAAAATCTTACATTCCATACACATTCAGCGCAGCTGGTGCCACAGCGTATGCGCTTAGAGCGCTGGCTGCATCGGGCTGAGCGAGCGTGCGTTCTGCGTGAGCAGCTGCCCAAGCGGGCTGCTGTCGTCGGCGGCGAGCGTTTCTGCGGCGGCCAGCGCCATCGGCAGCTCGATGGTGTCGGCAATTAGCGCGCGCCCCGGGTGGCCCAGGTTCTCCCAGCTACTGTCGAGTATAATGCCGCCATCTTTCATCAGGATGACTCGGTCGAGTGTTTCAAAACAGAAGTCGATGTCGTGGCTGACGACGACGATGGTGCGGCCCTGCGTCGGCAGCTGCTCGGCCAGGTTGGTCAGGCGCGCGATGCTGGCGTTGTCGAGGCCGGCGGTGGGCTCGTCAAGAATGAGCACATCGCTTTCGAGCGCGGCGACGGCGGCCACCGCCACCAGGCGGCGCAGGGCGGGCGGCAGATCGTAGGGGTGCACGTCGGCAAACTCGGTGAGGCCCAGGGCGTCGAGCGCGCGGCCAACCATCTGATCGACTTCGGCGGGCGTGCGGCCAAGGTTGCGCGGCCCAAAGCGCAGCTCGTCGCGCACGGTACGGGCAAAGAGCTGGTTGCGAATATCCTGAAACACAATGCCGACGTGCGGCGCGCAGCGGGCTACCGTGGTTTTGCGCGTGTCGGTGCCGGCTACCGTCACCTGGCCCGCGGATGGCAGCAGCAAGCCATTCATATGGCGCAGCAGCGTGCTTTTGCCCGCGCCATTGCGCCCCAGCAGCGCCACGCGCTCGCCCCGGCCAATGCTGAGCGACACGCCTTTGAGCGCCTCGACGCCGCTGGGGTAGCTGAAGCGCACATTATTGATTGCGATAATGGGTTGAGCGGCGGGGCTTGTGGTGGCAGGCGGCGCGGGTGCGCCGGCTGGCGGCATCGTGGGTGCGGCGTGCCCGCTCGCGTCGCGCAGGCCCTCGACCAGGCCGGGCAACGTGACCGGCAGCGCCCGTTTGTCGGGCCAGAGAGCGGCTTTGCGCGCTGCGGCGGCGAGGGCTGCCGGGCGCGGCCAGCCGATCTTGCGCTCGATCAGAATTGGGTCGGTCAGCACTTCGGGGGTTGGGCCATCGGCAACGACCTGGCCTTCATCCAGCACCACAATGCGCTCGGCCAGGCTAGCGGCCCATTCCAGGCGGTGCTCGGCGAACAGGATGGTGGTGCCCTGCTTGCTCAGGTCGCGCAGCAGATCGGCCAGCTTCTCGATCGTCGGCGGGTCGAGCTGGGCGGTTGGCTCATCGAGCACCAGCACGGGCGGGCGCATCGCCAGGGTTGCGGCGAGCACCAGGCGCTGCTGCTGCCCACCCGACAGCGCGTAGGGCGAGCGGTCGCGCAGCTCGTTCATCTGCAGGGCGTTCAGCGCCCACTCGATCCGCTCCTTGATCTCTTCGCGCGGCAGACCAATATTCTCCAGCCCGAAGCCAATTTCTTCGTACACCGTAAAGCGCGCGCCCGAGATCTGGCTGAAGGCGTTGCTGCCAACCAGCCCAACGTGGCGTACCAGCGCCGAAACTTCCTGCTCGACGACATTCTGCCCGTCGATCTGGGCGGCGCCGCTGAATGTACCTTCGTAGAAATTGGGTACAAAGCCGGCGCACAGCGCGCCAAGCGTGCTTTTGCCCGCGCCCGCGCGCCCGATCACGCCACAGATCTGGCCGGCGGGAATGGCGAGGCTGATATGGCTGAGGGCCGGGCGCGTGCCGATTGCATAGGTAAAGCTGACATCGCGCAGATCGATGATTGGCGGCATGGATTGATTCATCATAAACAAAATGCGCAGTGCGCCGGTTTCGCGGTTTGACGCACTACGCCACTATAACAAAGGGCGTATGCAATACGCCCAGACCCAAAGGACGTATGCAATACGCCCAGACCCAAAGGGCGTATGCAATACGCCCAGACCCAAAGGGCGTATGCAATACGCCCAGACCCAAAGGACGTATCGCATACGCCTGCGCCCGCTGGGGCGCTAGGCAAAGAAGCGATAGACCTGCCAGCCAAGCAGCGCCACCACGGCCAGCAGCATCAGCAGGCGGGCCACGCGCTGCGCGCCACTGTCGGTGAGCTGGCGCAGGCTGGTTTTCGGGCCGGGCGCGGTGTACGCGCGCGATTCCAGCGCCATCGCGCGTTCTTCCACATCCACCAGCGCGCCTACCACCAGCGGACTGATCAGCGGCACCAGCCCGCGAAAGCGAAAAAAACCGCGCTGCGTTTCCAGCCCGCGCGAGCGCTGCGCTTCGAGAATGGCCGTAGCGCGCGCCGACATGTCGGGAATGATTTGCAGGGTGACCAGCAGAATGTAGCCGATGCTGCGCGGCAGGCCGCGCTCGGTCAGCGCATACACCAGATCGGCCGGGTGAGTAGTGCGCAGCAGCAGCAACACCATCGCGCTCATCACCAGCAGGCGCGTGCTGATGATATAGGCGAACAGCAAGCCTTCGCGCATAAGTGTGATCGGGCCGAGCGGCAGCGGCGTGGCATTCGCGGGCGGGAACAGAATCCCCTGGATGAGAAACAGCGAGAAGGCCAGTGGCAGGATGACCCGCAGCAGGGTGCGCAGCAGCGAGCCGGCCACGCCCGCTGCAAAGGCCAGCGCCACGATCAGCACAAACAGCGCCAGCGGCCCCCACTCGCCCGGCAGAACGTAGATCGCCACCAGCATCAGAAGCACCGCCGTCAGCTTGGTGAGCGGGTGCAGGCGGTGCAGAAAGCTATTGCCTGGACTAAAACTCGATTGCATACATTCTGTGCCGTTGCTTGAATTTGCCTGAACCACGGGCGAAGGACGAAAGACGCCGTTACGGCAGTCTGTCGTCCTTCGTTGTCGTATGAACTACCCACAGTGGAAATCAGGGAAGAACGTCAGCATTGCAATCCCTGTTCCCCACACCCTAACCCCTGCGCTGCAAGCGCACTAGCGGCTTGCCGCCGGGCTCACAACAGCGCCGGCCGGGCGCGCGTTCGGGAAGCGCTGGAGCAGGCGCTGCGGCAGCGACTGAATTATAAGGTAGACAATCATAAACGATGTCATTTTGTCGAAGGGATCGGAAACCGTGCCCTGCGCAAACGCCGACGCCAGGATGTTCGCGCCACTGGCGCGGAAGGCCGCCACCAGCGCGTCGGTGCCAGCGCCAGTGATACCGCCAAATACATAGGCCGCAATTGGCGCCGACACGATTGCGGCGACCACGCCTGTGAGCAGCCCAACCAGGCCGGCGTAGCCCGCGTTTTGCAGCACAAAGTAGCCAATCGCCGCGCCAATCGCAATTGCCACCAGAAACACCAGCGGGTTCTGCGCAATCAGGTCGCCGGCGCTGGGCAGCACCACAAAGCCGTCGGCGTCGGTGCTCTGGTTGATGAACAGCAGCACGAACAGTGCCAGCGCTGCCAGAAATACCGCACCGATCACGGCCGACAACCAGCGCGGCGAAGGGCGCTGGAACAAGCGCGCGCGGCCGGCAAAGCCGGCGATCAGGCCAATAATAGCAGCCACAGGCGCAAACCACCACGCTGGCGGATTGATACCGATGAGCGTCCAGATAATATTCGAAAGCGCGCCAGTGATCAGCCCAACCCACGGGCCAAGCAGCGCCCCCGTGAGCACCGTTCCAATGCTGTCGAGGTAGAGCGGCAGCTTCAGCACGGCTACGAGTTGCCCAATGGCGATGTTGATGGCAATGGCCAGGGGGATGAGAGCAAGGGCGGTGCTGTTCAGCCCGCCACGCCGCACGGTGGTCATGGTCCTCTCCTTCAGTTGCATTGCGCCATGCAAATGCATTTCCGAGCGCCTGAGAAAGTTGTGTTAGATTGACACTAATTCGGTGTGACCATTATAGCATAATGCTGAAATCCTGCAACCAAATCTCAACGACTCGCCGCAGGACTAGCCCGGCCACACTGCCAGTAAATAGTTCGCAGCACGTAATTTCACGAGAGTTCTGATAGTATCGAGCTGCAAGCACATATTTTTTACCTGATTTTTCAGAAATCCAAGCATACTATGGCGAGCGCAGGAAACGTTGCTTGAGCCTAACCTTTCAGCGCCTCACTCGCATGCTAACGCACGCTGATGCGCAAAAGCACTGCCTGCGCCGGGCGCGAGCTGCTTGTTCGCTCGGGCGAAATGCTTCACCGGCTCAGCCGCATTCGGCCGATCCATTAAACCGGCGTTAAAATTTGACTTGCGCGATTCCAACATTCATGTATAATCGCGCCACCGATGACACACTGCATTCTAACTCATCAACCGCCTGCAGCCCTGCCGCTGTAGCACGTGTAGTCCGCTTGCGCGCGCCGTGTTTTCGCGTGCGCTGGGATGGCCTTGTCGCCATCAGGAGCGTTTGTATTGCGTCGTTTTTTTCTTGCGCTCGTTCTGTGCGCCGTGCTTGCGCACCTGTGGCCGGCCCCGTCTGCCGGCGCTGCCCCCCTCGCCGATGTTCCCCCGCCCGACCGTTTTCAGCTCCCGTTCCCGATTGGCGATACGTGGACGTTTAATGGCGTGCATGGCGCGCGCCGCGATGCGATCGACTTCAGCGTGGGGCGGCCCTGGCCGCGCTGGCGCTCGAACACCGATGGCATGTGGGTGGTCGCTGCTGCTGCCGGCACGATTCGTAAAACCTCGTCGTGCGGCCTTGAGATCGACCATGGCGATGGCTGGACGACGGTGTACTATCATATCGAGCGTATTGTGCGCGATTCTGGCCCGGTGCAGGCCAACGAACATATTGCGAACGTGGCTAATACGCCGCGCGAGGCCCTGTGTGAAGGTGGCGCCGCTACTGGCCCGCACCTGCATTTTGCCCTGAAGCACAACGGCCAGGAAGTGCCGATCGATGGCCTGGTGCTTTCGGGCTGGCGCATCCACAGCGGGCGCGGCGGCTACGACAGCAGCTGCGCGCGCATGTACCTCGAACGCGGCGACCAGCGGCTGTGCGCGTATACTGGCGCGGTGCGCAACGAAGGCTTGCCGGGTGCGGCGCCAAATCTTGCGCCAGCGGCTGCCCAGGCTGCGCCGCACGCCGAGATCGAGATCGACGCGCTGGCCGAGCAGGCCGGGCAAGGCGACATGGTGTCGCTGCAGGGCTGGGCAATCGACCCGGCCGGAGCGGAAAGCACTGGCGTCGATCATATTCACCTCTACCTCGACGGCCCGGCCGGCCAGGGCCAGTTTCTTGCGGAAGCCCCCTATCATATCGAGCGCGAGGATGTAGCGCAGGTCTTTGGCGACGAACGCTACAGCGCGTCGGGCTTTTTCTACAACTGGCAGCTTGGCGGGCTCGCGCCGGGGCAGCACACGCTCTTCATCTACGCGCACAGCACCGCCAGCGACTGGACGTATGTGACGCGCTCGATCACCATTGCGCCATAGTAGGCGCGTGAACGCGCCGGGGAATAGGGGTTAGGGTTTGGTGATTGCGATGCGCAACCAGGCTTTCCCCTGCTCCAAAACATCATGTGGAACTGCCCTGGCGCAACCTTGCAGAAATCCGTTGCTGCTTGCTGAGACGAAAAATGTGCGACGATTTTGGCGCGGAGCGCCAAAATCGTCGCACAAAAAATAATGAAATTCCTTGCTGCCGCAGGCTAAAGGCCACGCCCCACACTTCACCGCGTAAGTTGTGTCAGAATGAGAAGTCAGGGCTGCACCAAAGTCCCAAATTCGATCCACAGATTACGCAGATGAGAAATCTTTATATCTGTGGAATCTGCGTAATCTGTGGATAGATCTCGCTTCCCATTCTAACGTCGACATGGCCTTGACCAGAAATAGAATTGCGCAAGTTCCTCCGACGAGTCGTGCTATACTGGCGGCATGATCCAGCTAATTATTTCCGATATTGACTCGACGCTGATCGCCCGCGATGGCACCCTGCCGCCCGAAAACGGCCTGGCGCTGCGCGAAGCTGCCCGGCGCGGCGTGCGCGTGGCGCTGTGCACCATCCGCAAGCGCGATTCTGCGCTTCAGATCGCCGAACGACTGGGCGTGGAATGCACGCTTGCCTGTAATGGCGGCGCGACTATTTTCGATGAAGCGGGCACTGTGCTGCATGAGCTGAACATCCCGCTTGAGCTGGCGCGTGAAATGGCCGCGCTGGCCGACCAGCATGAACTGCCGCTGCTGGCCACGGTCGACGAATACAACCTCTATCGGCCTGGCTCGCACCCGGCTGCGCATATTCAGGCGCGTGGCGAAGATGTAGCCGCCATGCTGCCGGCGCTTGTGCGCCCGCCCAGCCGCCTGATTGTGCGCGGCGAAACCGGCGCGGCCATGCTGATGCGCGAATTCGCCCATGCCCCGCTGCGCTTTGTGCGCCACTACCATGCCGACGGCACTCTGGCCGACGCGACAATCACGCATATCGACGCCACAAAAGAATCGGCGCTGGCGTTTTTGTGCGCCGCGTGGGGCTTGCCCGCCGCCGACGTGCTGGCGATTGGCGATGCCGAGGCGGATGTGGGCATGCTGCGCATGGCGGGTGTGGGCGTGGCGGTGGGCGATGCCCAGGCCGATGCGCGCGCCGCCGCCGATTGGGTTGCGCCGCCGGCGGGCGAGGGCGGGGTGGCAGCCGCCGTGCGGCGTTTCTGCCTGGATGACGCAGGGTTATGAACAAGCGGGGAATTGCATGATTTTTGCGGGGAAACAGGCCGCCACGCTCCACGCCGTGCGGCTGGTCGATATTCACGGCACGCGCTTCTACGACATCGAGTACGCCCACGACGACGCGCCTGGCGCGTTGCGCAGCGCGCGCATTGGCACCGAAAGCGCCTACGAAAACCCACGGGCGGGCGATCGCATCGAGGTCAGCTACCTGATGAATGTGGTGACGGCGATAAGCCGGCCCTGAGCGCGCAGGGCAATAAAAGACCCTAGCGCAGCTCGCGCAGCGTGTTGTAGAGCGCCTGCGTTTCCGCCATTGGCTCGACTCCCAGATCCTCTTGCAGCATCGCGACGCAGCGCGTGTACAGGCGCAGCGCAGTGCTGCGCTCGCCCAGGGCAGCGTGCGCGTGCATCAGCAGGCGGTAGGCTTCTTCATGGGCGCGGTCATGCTCCAGAACGCGCCAGCCCAGGCCAATCGCGTCGTGCGCCAGCCCCTCGTCGAGCAGAAGCTGCCCCAGGCGCAGCGCGGCGTCGTTAAACAGCATTGCCAGCCGCTCGCGCTCGACCACACTCCAATCTTCGTACATGTTGTCGGGCAGGTATGGCCCGCCGTAGAGCGAAATTGCGCTGCGCAGGGCCGCAATTGCCGCGCTGCGCTGGCCGCGCCGGAGCGCGCGCTGGCCTTCGGCAACCGCCTCGGCAAAATCCACCACGTCGATCTGGTGGTCGCTGCTGGTGTTAAAGCCAAATGTTTCGCCCTGTTGCAGAATATAGGCGGGCGGCGCACCTTCCGGGCGTTCGGGCTCAAGTGCCTTGCTCAGGCGGTTGATCGTGACGCGCATGTTGTTTGCCGCCGCGTCGGCTTCCATCTCGGGCCAGAGCGCTTCGAGCACGCGGTCACGCGGGAGCATGCGCCCGCGCTCGGTGAGCAGCAGCTGGAAGAGCTGGCGCGCCTTGCTGCTGCGCCAGTCGCGGTCGCGCACTTCGGTGTCGCCGCGCCAGATCGTAAATGCGCCAAGCGTGCGCACGCGCAGCTTGTAGGGCGGCCGGTAGACAATCCGGGCAAGGGCGTGGTCGGCGGCCTGGCGCACGGTATTGCTGCGATCTTTTGCCAGCGCGCGCAGTGCGGGGTAAGCCGCCGCCGTGCCAAGATCGCCCAGCAGCTGCGCCACATTGGCGCGCACAGCCGGGTCGGTCGCGTCGGTCATGCTGCGCAGCAGCTCGAATGCCTGGTCGGGCAGTTGCTGGCGCATCACCAGCCCAATGCTCTCGGCTGGCAAGCCCGCGCGCAAGCCCGCCACGGTCACATCGCTCAGGGCGGCGGGCGGCAGCAGCGGCAGGTAGTGCTGCCCATCGGCGGTGAAGATTTCCCACCCTGCGGCGAGCGCCTCCTGGCGCGTGCCAGTGTCGCCGGACAGACCAGCCAGGTAGGCGGTGTATAAGTGTGCGCAGGCCAGGAAGAGTCGGTAGCCGCGCGCCTGCATCTGGCTGACAGTTTCGCGCGCCAGCGCAAGCGCTTCTTTGGGCTTGCCACCTTCCCCCAGCACCAGCGCCAGCAAGAGACGCAGGCGCAGGTCGGGCGCCGTGGCCTCCGCTTCTTCAAGCTGGCGCAGCACCGCGCCCACCGAAGCCTGCGCGCGCTGGCCCTGCCCGCGCAGCAGCTGGCTGTACAGGTCGAGGGCTTGCAGGCTGGCCAGTGGCTCAAGCGCGCCCATGGCGTGAAATGCGGTGCGCGCCTGCGCAATATAGGTTGCAGCCTCGTCGGCGCGCCCAACCAGCAGCAGCAGCAGCCCCAGTTGGCGGGCGCTCAAGCTGGCGCTGCCGTCGCGATAATAATCGCCCAGGTGGCGGTGCGAATCGAGCGCCAGCGACGCGGCTTCGCTGCTTTGCCCTTGCAGCTCAAGCGCGAAAGCGCGGTGGCGCAGCAAGTTTTGGCGCAGGCGGTCGTCGCGATCGACCTGTGGCAGGCTTAGCGCGCTATCGATGGCGATCAGGGCGTCGATCGGCGCGCCGAACTGGTTGTGAATTGAAGCGACGATCATGGCAAGCTGCCAGTGCCAGGCGGGCGAGAGCGGGTGGCCACCGGCCTGGCGCGCCACACGCAGCGCCGCGGTGTGCCGCCCTTTGGTGTAGAGCAGCGCCGTCACACACACCAGCGCCGCCCCGCGCGACCACGCATCGCGCAGCTGGTTGGCCGAGCGCACCGCCTGAATACAGCAGGCCACAAAGCTCGGCGGCCGGCCCCGCAGATACAGCAGCGCCGTCAGGTCGGCCAATGCGCGCAGCTCGCGGTCGAGCTGGCCGCCCTGGTGGTAGCGCTCGGCGGCCTGCTCAATTGCGCTGATGGCTTGCTCGGGCTCGTTGACGATCTGGCTGTAGCCCCACATGTATAGCAGCTCGGAGTCGTGCTGGCGCATGTCGCTGGGTAGCAATTCGAGCCAGCGCCGCACCGAGTCGCGGCGGGGCGATTGCAGCAGCGGCCAGGCGCGCTCGCGCAGGGCGCGCGCCAGCTCGTCGGTGGCGCCGGCGCTGGCATAGTGGTGGAGCGCTTCTTCAAGGTCGCCGCGCGCTTCCTGGGCCTGGCCAAAGCGGCGGTGCAGCGCGCGGATGTCGGGCACGTTCGGCGCTTCGCCCGCTTCGTCGGCATTTCCCTGAACTGCCAGGTTTGTGTTCAGCAGCAGCTCGCGCCAGAGCGGGTGGAAGCGCAGCATGTCGCCGCGCTCGTCGAGCGGGAGGATGGGCAGGCCAAGCGCCTGCGCGCGCCCCAGCAGGTAGCCAACATCGTCGCGCTGGAGCACATCGCCCAGCAAATCGGCGTCGAAGCGCTCGGGGATGGCCACCAGCCGCAGGAAATCGATCAGCTCGGCGGGCAGATCGGCCAGCACCTCGGTAGCAAGGTAGCGCAGCAGCTGTTGCTGGCTGCCGGCCAGCGCCTGCACGAAATCAGTGCGCCGTTCGGTGGGCTGGCTGGCCAGCGCGCGCGCGGCAAGCTGGACACTCAGCGCCCAGCCCTCGGTGCGCGCGAGCAGCACCGTCAGGTCGGCATCGCTCAGCGCAACGCCCTGCGAGGCCATCAGCTGGCGTGCATCGCCAACCGAAAGATGCAATTCGCGCTGCGACAGCTCAAGAATCCGGCCCTCGGTGCGCATGCGCGAGATCGGCGCAAAGGTTGGGGTGCGGCGCGCGGCTACGACAATGTGTAAGGTGGGCGGCGCGGCGCGCAGCAGGTAGCTTAAAATCTGGCCGATCACCGCCGAATCCATCACCTGCTGAAGGTCATCCAGAAACAAAAAGGTGGTGGTTGGCAGCATGCGCTGCAAATCGCTGCACAGCGCGCCCGCCACCAGCGGCCAGTCGCGCTGCATGTTCGAGGCGCCCGAAAGCACGCGCCAGGCTTCCTGCCCAAGCTGCGGCTCAATGCTCTGGAATGCGCGAATCAGGTAGGCCAGGAACATCGCCGGGTAGCGCTCGCCGCGATCGAGCGAAAGCCAGCACACAGGCGCATTGGTACGCTGCAAATCGGAAACCCACTGTGAGAGCAGCGTTGTTTTGCCGTAGCCAGCCGGGGCGATCACCAGCGTCAGCGGATGCAAGCGCACTTCGGAGAGCAGGGCTTGCAGATCAGGCCGGAGCAAAACGCCATCGCGAAGTGGCGGTGGCGTCAGCTTGAGCGGCAGCAGCGACTGGGCTGGCTGGGCAGATGATAGCACTGTGGACGCGGCCTGGGGTTGAAGCATAATCCCCCCGCAGGTGCCCAAGAAGCTAATCCAGTGATTGTGGATTATAGCATACTGGCGCAAGCTTTACACGATCGTGCGTGGTATGGTAGGATAGCGGCATTGAGGTGAGGACGACATCCGGCTGCACTGCTGCATTTCTGTGAACCGGTGTCGCGGTTCGTGTTGGCTCGTTGGCGCGGTAACGATTGCCGCAGGTTCATGCCAGCCGGAAGAGAAGGGTTGCGGGCCAGCTCTGGCCCATGCGCGGCGGGCCGCAAGGCCAGGCCTGCACAATGGGATGATGATGCGCCGCCGGCTGTGAGGAGCCTTCCGTGAGCCAGACACCAAATATTCTGTTTGCTATTTCCGATACCGGCGGCGGCCACCGTGCCGGCGCCGACGCGATCAATGCTGCGCTTGCCCAGCTTTCGGGCGAAAGCACCGAGCGCCATATCGTCGATTTGCTCACCAGCACGCGCCTGCCGCTGGTGCGCGATGCCCCCGACCTCTACGGCCAGCTTTCGACGCGCTGGCTGCCCGTGTTCGATCTCATGTTTCAGGTCACCGACGGCCCGCGCCGGGTGGATGCGCTGACGCAGTTTGTGTACCTGACTGCGCATCGCAACATTGTGCGCGTGCTCGAAGAAACCCGCCCAAAACTCGTCGTTTCGGTACACCCGCTGGTCAATCGGCTGATCGGCAATGCCCGCGCCACGTACCGCCTGTCATTCCGCTTTGTCACGGTCGTGACCGACCTTGTGAGCCTGCATTCTTCCTGGGCCGACCCGGGCGCGGAGCTGTGCATTGTGCCGACGCAGGAAGCCTACCAGCTGCTGCTGAAACGCGGCTTCCCGGCCAGCAAGCTCGTTTGCACCGGCTTCCCCGTGCACCCGAAATTCGCGGCCTACCCTGGCACGCGCGCCGAGGCACGGGCGGCGCTGGGCGTCGAGGCCGAACCATTCACCGTGCTCGTCACGAGCGGCGGGGTGGGCTCGGGCCAGCTGCGCGACCTTGTGCTGATGCTCGATCAGGCCTACCCCAATGTGCAACTGCTGGTGGTGACGGGCAAAAACGCCACGCTGCGCGCCGATCTTCAGGCGCTGGGCTTGCGCCCTTCCATCCATATTTATGGCTTTGTGGACAACATGGAAGTGCTGATGGCCGCCAGCGATATTATTATCACCAAGGCCGGGCCGGGCACGCTGATGGAGGCGCTGGTCATGCGCCGCCCGGTGATCGTCACCGAGGCCGTGGGCATGCAAGAGCGCGGCAACATCGACTTTGTGCTGAATCACGAGCTTGGCGCATTCTGCCCAACGCCCGACCGTATTGTGCCCGCGATTGCCGACCTGATGGACCCTGCGACCTACGCCGGCACGGTTGCGCGCCTCGCCGACGCCGTGCCACGCGATGGTGCCAGCCAGATCGCCCAGATCATTCTCGATCAGCTGCAGCTGGCCCCGCCCACCCGCAAACGCCGCCTGCGCCTGCCATCAATTGCCGAAATCAGGCGTATTGGCGGCGCGCGCCTGCATTTGCCGGCCGCGCGCCTGCGTGTGCGCGCCATCCCTTTACGCCTGAAACCAATCCGGCGGCTGCCGCGCTGGCGCAATCGGCGCTCGCACTAATGGTTTGCCGCTATTTGGTGAAGAATATTTCACGCAGAGATGCGGCCCTGCTTAGTTTTCTTGTGGCCTAGAACTTGCTTGTAAATTGTAAGCAATTTTCATCTTCCAGTCATTGACACAGCATGTGTCTTTCGGCTATAGTGCGGTGAAAGCTGATTAACCCCATCCAGTGCGATCTATCGCGCTGGTGTGCCCGCCCGCTCGTAATTGGTCCCGAGAACTGTCGCAGATGTTCTGGAGGCTCATGTGTCTGCTGAAGAGCTGTTTTCTGAGCGAGGGCTAAATCGGCACTCGCCTCGCGAGTCATACCCGACCCGCCAACTCCCCGCCCACGAGATCACCGACCGCCCGGCCGAAATGCCGCGCCTGGGCGGCCCGCCGCCGGCCCCGCAAGCTGCCTGGCAGCCACCGCGCCGGGGCATCCACACCAGCTTCTACGTCGTCATGACCTTGCTGGTGCTATCGCTGGCAGGCGCGGGCGGCGGCCTGTACTACCTCGACCGTTCCTACCAGGGCAAAATCTACCCGAATGTCACAATACAGGGCTTGCAGGTGGGCGAAATGACGCCGCAGCAGGCGGAAGATGCCTTGCGCGCGCGCCATGCCGATTTCTTGCAGCACCCGCTAACACTTTCGGTCGGCAGCCAGCAGTTCCAGCCGAGCCCCGCCGATATTGGCGTCAGCTTTGATTTTCAGGATGCGGTGAGCAGCGCCTACCGCGCTGGCCGCCAGAACGGCCTGATCGAAAACCTGCAGGAAGTGTACGCGATCTGGCAGAACGGCCTGGAATTGCCACTCCATGTGTCGTTCGACCAGAACAAGCTGCGCGAGTATGTTGCCGCCAATACCGCCGCGCTTGAGCGTGCGCCAGCCGACGCCACGCTGCGGCTCGATGGCGTGCAGGTGGTGACGCAGCCCGCCACGACTGGCCGGCAGGTGCTGGTCGATGCGACAGTGGCGCAGATTATGCCCACACTCACCGCCCTGCAGCCGCAAACCGTGGCCGTGCAAACCCGCGACGTCGAGCCGCGCCTGAATGACGCAGCGGTTGCCAGTGCCCGCCAGCAAATCGAAGCGATGCTGCAAGCGCCATTCACGCTCAAAGTCGAAAAGAAAGAATACACCTGGCAGCCCAGCGACATCGCCCTGATGCTGAATATCGCCCGCGTGCCAGCCGACAGCAGCACCGACCGCGTGGCGGTGGCGCTGAACCCCTACCACCTCAACAAGCGCATCGTTGAGATGGCGAACGAAACCGGTCGCGGCAGCGTGAACCCGCGCGTGGCCTGGAACGACGGCAACCTCAAGATCATCAAGCCGGGCAAGCCGGGCCTGCGCATGGACGAAAGCCAGGCGCTCACCGACATTCTGGCGGCGATTGGCAGCCCGCAGCGCGAGCTGGCCTTGCCGGTGCGCGAAGTCGCCCCGCAGGTGACGGAAGCCAACCTCAACCAGCTTGGCATCAAAGAGCTCGTGTCGGTTGGGCGCAGCGATTTCACTGGATCGGCAGAATATCGCATCCACAACATCGGCGCGGGCATGAACCTGCTGCAAGGCATCCTGATCGCGCCGGGTGAAGAGTTCTCGTTCAACCAGAATATTGGCGATATTGACGAGCGCAATGGCTTTGTCAAGGGCTATGCGATTATTCAGAATCGCACCCAGCTGGAGTTTGGCGGCGGCATCTGCCAGGACTCGACCACGCTGTTCCGCGCGGCGTTCTGGGCTGGCCTGCCGATCACCGAGCGCTGGGGCCACTCCTTCTATATCAGCTGGTACGACCGCTACGCGCTTGGCCCACAGGGTAATGGCGCGGGCATGGATGCAACGATCTTTACCGGCGGGCCCGACTTTAAATTCGTGAATGACACCGGCAACTGGCTGCTGATGCAGAGCGCTTCGAATGCACGCACTGGCGTGGCCGAAATCGCTTTCTACGGCACCAAGCCGAACCGGCAGGTTTCGCTGACGCGGCGCGTGTACAACCAGATCCCCGCGCCAACTGAGCCCCAGTTTGTGGCCGATGCCGAGCAGCCGCGCGGTTTTAGCCGCCAGAGCGACCATTCACGCGGCGGTATGACGATCGACGTCGTTCGCACGATCATTGACAATGGCGTGAAGCGCAAACCCGAACTGTTCCAAACCAAGTTCCGCGCCTGGCCGAATATTTACGTCTACAACCCGGCTGATTTCGGCCCCGACGGCAAGCCGACCTTTGCGCCCGGCGCAAACCCCGGCGCAACACCGCCCCCCGCCCCGGCTGAGCAGCCCGCGCAACCCGCCCCCGCTGACCAGCAGCAGCCGGCAGCGGCGACAAGCAACGGCTAGGTTTCCGCCACTACTGAATCGAAACGCCGGACTGGCAAGGCCAGTCCGGCGTTTTGTTTGCTGGTATCTACCCGCCGAGGGTGCGGCCAAGCGCAAGTGCCGCAACACCACCAAGGAGCGAGCTGAGCATGTTCACCATATCGTTGTTCATCCAGCGCCAGCCACGCATGCTGGCGAGCGCGTGGCCAGCACTGTCGGTGCGGCGCTCGGTTTCGCCGCCACTGGCCGTGCGATAGATCGCCTGAAGCGTCGCGCCAAGCAGGCTGTCGGCCAGGCTGCCAGCCGTGCCGCCAAGCAGCGCGGCCGGCAAGGGCAGAAACGCCCACGCGCCATGCTCAGCGCGGTACAGCAGCACCAGGCACGCGCCAATCAGCAGCGCGCCCGCCAGCGAGGCACCCAAACCCAACGCCGTCACCCCGCCCGAGGTGCCGGGCGCGACGCGCCGCCCGCTGGTGATCAAGCGTGGCGGCGTTGGGCTCAGCACGCCCAACTCGGTGGCCCAGGTATCGGCCGTGACGGTTGCCATCACGCCAGCAAATGCCAGCAGCAGCGCAAGCGGCTCGCCAGCAAGGCCATAGACGAGCGCCAGCAGCGCGCCCGGGCCGCCATTCGCCAGTGTTTGCCACAGGTCGCGCCGGCCACCCTTCTCGAATTTCTCGCCAGCAAGCCGCTGCTTCTGCGCCTGCCGAACATGCGACAGCGCGCTCGAACTGACGAAAAACGCCAACAGTGTCGCGCCCCATGTCCATCCGCCAAACCCAAACGTCAGCGTACCAGTGATGATTGCGCCAAGCCAGCCGCTGGCGCTGAGCGAGTTGCGCCGATAGGCCAGGCCACCGATCAGCGTGCTGAGCACCAGCCCGGCCAAAATGCGCCGAACATCTATCACAGTTGCGTCCTTGTTGCGGTGGTTCCGCGCCTATGATACCAGAGCCAGCACGCCTCCCTGCTAGGCGCGCACCGCGCCAGCAACGGCCAGCAGTGCGGCTTCGAGATCGGCGGCGACCATGCGCTCGACCTCGGCGGTGGGCACGAACGCGGCCAGCGGCCCCAGCAGCGGCGCGAGATCAAGCGAGAGCGTGGCGTGCAGGTCGGTTGCGTCACCGATGGGCAGGATCTGCCAGCGCGCCTCGACCGGCACCGGGCGGGGCGCGGCGAACACAACCTCGCGGCCATCCTGCCAGCGCACTTCGCCCTCGCTGCGCAGCGTACCAAACGGTCCCAGCGCCATATGTGTTGCCACGCGGGCGAATCCTGGGTGCTGCTCCAGCAATTCGATGCGGCGCACGCGCGGCAGCAGCGCGGCAAGCCGGTCGGGCTCGGTGAGTGCCGCAAACACGGCGGCAGGCGGCGCGGCAATGCGCCGCTGGCGCGAAACACGGATCATGCATGGCCTCATTGGCTCAAGGAATTCCAGCAATTGTATACGCTAGTACGCAAGGCTTTGCCTGCTGGATCGCTCGGGCTGCGCGGGGATGCGCAACAAAACGCCCTAGCAGCAATCCTGCGCTAGGGCTGAGTGGAGCAAATTTTTGCTGGGGTGCCTGACGGGTTTCGAACCCGCAACCTCCTGAGCCACAGTCAGGCGCTCTGCCATTGAGCTACAGGCACCACGTCCCAGCGCCGAAAAGTATAGCATAGGCCCTGAGAAGCGTCAAATCCAGGAGCTGGTATTTTAACCCTGCTCCGCACTCTTGATCGCCTGCGGTTGTGAATGCTCTGCGCCAAGAACAGCGCGCACGGCACCAGCGTTTGCAGCAGTGGCGCGCCTGTGCTATAATCTCCCGCCGTAATCGAATCATGCTTCTGCTCCCCTGCACCTACACGCGACGCGCAATCGAGTAGGCTATGACAGGGGGGCAACACCACAGGAGGAACAATGCGCGAGCGTCGGCGTGACTACGAAATGCTGTTCATTATCTCGCCTCTGCGATCGAGCGAGGAAGAGATCACCAACGCGATTAATCGCGTGCGCCAGTCGATCACCGCTGCCGGCGGTGAGGTGACGAGCGTGGACCAATCCGCACCCTGGGGCCGCCGGAAATTCGCCTACCCCATCCGCGAATATGCCGAAGGCGAGGCCAGCCGCCGCCCTTTCAACGAGGGCTTCTACGTGCTCTGTCATTTCAGCCTTCCCACGACGCAGGTCGTAACGCTTGAGCGCGCGCTCAAGCTGAACGACTCGGTGCTGCGCTACCTGATGACCCTGGTGGAAACCAAGTCGGCCACTGCGCCGGCGGTGGCTGCCGTGTCGGTGGGCGCGCCAGCCAGCGATGACGCTGCGGATGATGAGGACGCTGATAGTGGTGCTGATAACGACGACACCGACACCGACACCGACGAAGAGTAGCGGGCTTTGGCGCGCTGCCTGGCGTTGGGCGAGCGCTGACGAAAGGTAACGATGATGGCCAAAGATCTCAATAAGGTCATGATCATCGGTCGGCTCGGCAAAGATCCCGAAATGCGCTACACCCCCGGCGGAAGCCCGGTTACGACGTTCAGCGTCGCGGCTGGCCGCCAGTGGAAAGATGGCAGCGGCGATATGCGCGAGGAAACCGAGTGGTTCAACATTGTTACCTGGAATAAGCTGGCCGAGATCTGCAACGAGCATTTGCGCAAGGCGAGCCGCGTCTATATCGAGGGCCGCCTGCAAACCCGCCAGTGGCAGGATCAGGATGGCCAGACGCGCTACCGCACCGAGGTGATCGCCAGCGATATGATTATGCTCGACGGTCGCGGCGCGCGTGAGAATATGCCCGAGGATGATTTCGATCATCGGCCGGCCCCGCGCAGCGTAAATTCGCGCTCCGTTGATCGGTCGATCGATATTGGCGACGAAGACATCCCTTTTTGATACTGATCGCAGTGTGCTGACTGCCGCTGCCCATATATGTGACAGAGGTTCCCAATGAGTGATACCCGACGGCGTGGCCCGGGTGGGCCTGGTGCAGGTGGCCGGCGCAAGTTCATCGCCCGGCGCAAGGTCTGCGGTTTCTGCGCCGACAAAATCCGCACCGCCGACTACAAAGATATCAAGCGCCTGCAGCGTTTTGTCTCCGATCGTGGCAAGATCCTGCCGCGCCGCCGCACTGGCACATGCGCGCGCCACCAGCGCAGCCTGACGGTTGCGATCAAGCGCGCTCGCCACATGGCGCTGCTGCCCTTCGCTTCCGCACATACCCGCGGCTAGCGCAGGCGCTGCATAGAGGGTGCCGCCAGCGTTTTTGCATCGTCTCTGGCTCTATGCAATAGAAGCGTAGCAATGGGCATAGGGATGACCTATGCCCATTATGTATGTGGAGAATATGGCCCAGACACCAAAATCGCCTCAACCCCAGAAACCACAGGCGCCCCTGACTCGGCGCGCCATGACCCGCCGCCAGCGCGAAGAGCGCCGCCAGCGCCTGGTCGTGATTATTGCGGGCGTGGCTGTTGGCCTTGCGCTGCTGGCCGTGCTGGTTGGCGTGGGGTACGATAAACTGTGGGTGCCGAGCCGCCCGGTGGCCCAGGCGGGCAATGCAACACTGACACGCAGCGGCTACTGGGAAGAGCGCCGCAACGAAATTGCCCGCCAGGTAGCGCAAAACCTGCAATTGTTGAGCTTCCTCGGCGCGCAGTTCGGCAGCCAGATCAGCAGCCAGCTTGCGACTCTCGACGCGGAGGTGCCAACCGTTCGCACGGCCGCCGTCGATGATGCCACGGTTGGAACCTGGATCGACCGGCAACTGCTGATCCAGAGCGCAGCCGCCGACTATAACATTCAGGTCAGCGATGGCGAGATCGCCCAGCGGATTGTGTCCGACCTGGGTCGCGTATTTTCGCCGCCCGCCCCAGTGCCTACCTCAACCACCACGCTCACGCCAACTGCGGTCGTTGAGCCGACTGCCGCCGCGCCTGAAGCACCAACTGCTGCTGCAACTGCCGCTGCAGATGCTCCTGAAGCACCCAGCGCAACCGCCACCGAAGCGCCGACGGACGTCCCCACCGCCACACCCCTGCCCGATGTGGCGCTCGGCCAGCAGGATGGCATTATTGGCCGGCTGTACGACGCCTATCAGCAGGAAATGCTGCAGCTCTCGGGCGACCCCAGCGCGCCGCAGAAGGCCAACCTGACGCTCGACGACTTCAAGCGCGCCCTGCACGACCAGTACCTGCGCGATGCAATTGCTGCCAAAGTCGAAGAGCAGCTTCTGCCCGAAGCCAGCTTCACGCCTTCAACCGACCCAAGCACGATTGAAGTGCGCCAGATCCTGATCTCGACCACGTCGACGCTTTCCGACACGCAAGAGCAGCAGCAGGCAGCGCTGGCGGCAAGCCGCCCCAAAGCCGAGGAGATTCTTGCGAAGCTGCGCGGCGGTGCCGATTTCGCAGAAACTGCCAAAACCAGCTCCGACGACTATGCAACGCGCGATGCGGGCGGCACTTTGCCAACCTTCGACATGGCAGGCAAAACGTCGGATGGCCGCAAGATGGACCCGGAAATTGTGAAGGCGGCGCTGGCGCTGAAAGAAAATGAGATCAGCGACCTCATCCAGACGCCGGCAGGCTGGAGCATTATTCAGCTTGTGACCAAAAAGGCGGAAGACAAAGCCGTGCAGCTGCAAAACGAACGCAGCAAGAAGCTCGATGAGTGGCTGGCACAGAAGCGGGCCGCCGCGACGATCGCGCGCTACCCGGCTGTTTCGCCAACGCCAACGTCGCCGCCAACGCCCACGGTTGATGTCAATACCCTGCCAACCGTGCAGCTGCTGGCCACGCCAACCGCCACCACAGTGACCACGGCGACGACGACGCTGGAAGCAACCCCAGGCGCAACTGCTGCGCCATAAGTGGCGACGAAACCTGCGGGGTGGCTGTGCGTAGGAAACTCCTATGCGCGCCACCCCGCCTGTTTCATCCCCGGTTGGTGAACATCTATGCGACGTTGGAAACCGCAACTGTCAATGGGATTTTGGATCGCGCTGGCCCTGCTCGTCGCCTTGCTGATTGGCGCGGCTTTGGTCGGCGTTCAGCTTGCGCGGCAGCTGCAAGGCCCACCCGAGGGCTGGCCGATCAATCTGGCGCTTTTCCGCCTGCTGGTGCTGTTTATTGCCTTGCTGCTGGCCTCTGGTGTGCTGTTGTACCGCACCCTCGCTGCATTCACGCTGCACTATGAGCTGGATCGCAATGGCTTGTATATTGCCTGGCTCGGCAATCGCGCAGTGGTGCCGCTTGAACAGGTGCAAAGCGTCGATATTGGCGTCGAGCCGGTATCGCTGCCCTGGCGCGTGCTGCAGGGAATTGGCTATTACTGGGGCGCTGGGCGCACGGGCGATGGCCGGAAACTGCACCAGTTTTCCACGCGCCCGGCGGCGCAATCGCTGGTGGTGTATACAGCCGAACAGGCGTATACGATCTCGCCGGCCGACGGCGAGGGCTTTGTGCAGGATCTTGAGCAGCGCCGCAACCTTGGCGCAACCAAACCCTTGTCGGCCGTGGTCGAACCGAGCCGCATCTTCCTTTACGACTTCTGGAGCGACCCCACTGTGCGCCTGCTGCTTCTACTCACTCTAGTGCTCAACCTTGTGGTGCTGGGCCTTGTGGCGGCGCGCTACCCCGCCCTGGAGCCAATGGTGCGCATGCGTTTCGACGCGGCCGGGCAGGTCGCCGATCTGCGCCCGCGCCACCAGGTGCTGTTTCTGCCGCTGGCGGCGCTGGCCCTGAGCCTGCTGAATATGGTGATCGGCCTTGTATTCTACCGCGCGCAGCGGGTGGGCACGCGTCTGCTCCAGGGCGCGTCGATTGTGGTGCAGATCCTGTTTGGCATCGCTGTCTACACTATTATTCGCTGAGCGGCGCGCGCCCAAACACCAGCGAGCTGTTCATTCCCCCAAACCCAAACGAGTTGCTTAACGCCACCTCCAGCGGCACCGCGCGCGCGTGATTTGGCACATAGTCCAGGTCGCAGGCCGGGTCGGGTGTGGCGTAGTTGATCGTGGGCGGAATCAAGCCGTGCCGCAGCGCCATGAGCGTTGCAGCCGCTTCCACCGCGCCGCCCGCGCTGGTCAGGTGACCGATCATCGACTTGATCGCGCTGACCGGGATGCGGTAGGCGTGCTCGCTAAACACCTGTTTGATCGCCACGGTTTCGGCAATATCGCCGGCGGGGGTGCTGGTGGCGTGCGCGTTGATGTAGTCGATGTTGGCTGGGCTAAGCCCCGACCGCAGCAGCGCCTTGCGCATCGCACGCGCCGCGCCCGCGCCTTCGGGGTGCGGTGCGGTGATGTGGTAGGCATCGCTGGAAGACGCATAGCCCAGCAGCTCGCCATAGATCGGCGCGTCGCGGCGCAGCGCATCGCTGAGCCGTTCGAGCACCAGCACGCCCGCGCCCTCGCCCAGCACAAAGCCGTCCCGCGCTGCGTCGAACGGGCGCGAGGCGGCAGCGGGTGGCACATCGCTGTTCGTGCTGAGCGCGCGCAGGCTCAGGAACGATGCAATCGTCAGCCGGCAGATCGTGGCCTCGCTGCCGCCCGCCAGCATCACATCGGCATCGCCGCGCCGAATAATCTCAGCTGCTTCGCCAATGGCTTGCGCGCCGGCCGCGCAGGCCGTACCAATCGAAGTGCTGTGGCCCAGCAGCCCAAGCTGAATGGCGACCTGGCAGGCCGGCATGTGCGGCAGCGAGGCGGCAAAATGAAACGGGTTGATCCGGCTCGGCCCGCGCTCGAAGAAGGCTTTGGTGCTGATCTCGATCTCGGGCGGCGAGGTGGCGCTGTTCGCTACTAATGCGCCAATCGCCTCGCGGTTGCTGTCCGTGATTGCCAGCGAGGCATCGGCCACGGCCAGCCGCGCGGCGGCTACCGCAAACTGGCTGCCGCGCGAAAGCTTGCGCGCCTCGCGGTGATCCATAAAATCGTGCGCGACGAAATCGGGCACTTCGGCAACCACGCGGCTAGCCATGTCGCTCAGGTCGCAGAGTGTAGCGGGGCAAGTCGCGCTGCGGCCGGCGATTAGTCCGTTCCAGAAGGATTCGAGGCCAATGCCAAGCGGTGTGACCAGCCCCATGCCGGTGACCACAATGCGCTGATCGGCGGGCCTGGCTGCGGAAGAAGATGAAGAATTCGCAGGCATAGCGGTATCCTGTTCTTGTGAGAAGCTGCGATGTCCTTAGTAGTATATCGCTTTACAATCTTCGAAAGGTATGGATCGCCGCAATGTAATCGAACGTGCAGGCTGAGTAAATAAATAACCATCGTCGCTTCGGCAGGGTGTGATACAATAGGCGCGATTTTGGCAGCCAGATGCGTGTAACCTTGCATAAGGAGGGTATATGGCGAAGCAGACGATTCGCGATATCGATTGGAGCGGCAAGCGGGCGCTGGTACGGGTTGATTTCAATGTGCCGCTGGATGGCGGGCGGATCACCGACGACACGCGTGTGCGCGCCGCATTGCCGACCATACAATATTTGCTCGATCACGGCGCGTCGGTGGTGCTGATGTCGCACCTGGGCCGGCCCAAGAAGAAGGTTGTGGAAGACTTGCGCCTGGCCCCGGTGGCTGCGCACCTGAGCGAGCTGCTGGGCCGCCCGGTCAAAACCGTGCCAGTGACAACTGGCGACGAGGCCGAGGCCGCCGCGCAGGCGCTTCAGCCGGGCGAAGTGCTGATGCTGGAAAACACGCGCTTTGACGCCCGCGAAGAAGGCAACGACGAAGCCATGGCGCGCGAGCTGGCCAAACTGGGCGATGTGTATGTGAACGACGCCTTTGGCGCGGCCCACCGCGCACACGCATCAACCGAGGGTGTGGCGCATTTCCTGCCAGCCGTGAGCGGTCTGCTGATGGAGCGCGAGCTGGCCGAGCTGGGCGGCCTGCTGGAAAACCCCGAGCGGCCATTTGTGGCAATTATGGGCGGTGCCAAGATCAGCGACAAGATCAGCGTCATCACCAACCTCCTGCGCATCGTCGACAGCCTGCTGATCGGTGGTGGCATGGCCAACACCTTTTTCCTGGCGATGGGTCACTCAGTCGCCGACTCGCTGGTGGAAGCGAATGCGGTCGGCGAGGTGAATAATATCCTCAACTTCGCGCGCGAGCGCAACGCCGAAATTCTGCTGCCGACCGATGTGGTGATTGCCGACGCCATGAGCGCCGACGCGAACCACAAGGTTGTGGCGGTCGACGCGGTGCCCGAGGGCTGGCGCATCCTCGACATTGGGCCGGCGACGGTTGCCGCGTTCAGCGAAAAGATCACGAGCGCAAAGACGGTGGTTTGGAACGGGCCGATGGGCTATTTCGAAGCCGCGCCCTTTGCCGAGGGCACCCGCGGCATTGCGCAGGCCATGAGCGAAAGCACGGGCCGCACCGTGATTGGTGGCGGCGACTCGGTGGCGGCGGTTGAGCAGATGGGGCTGGCCGACAAGATCGGCCATATCTCGACTGGCGGCGGCGCGTCGCTGGAGCTGCTGGAAGGCCGCGAGCTGCCGGGCGTGGTTGCGCTCAACGATCGCGCCTGAGAAACAGAAAGTGGGCTGCGCGGCGGGCTTTCCCAACGCGCAGCCCACTCCAATTGCCGGGGCTAGAGCCCTTCCCCTTCAAGCCAGGCCGACACGGCGGCATCGTCGGCCGCGCTATTGCCACCCGAGATATAGCGGAAACGATCGCCGTACTTTTCCATCACCTCGTTGCGAAGCGCTTCCATAGCGGGTGACGAATCGGTTTCGTCGACGCGCACAACCGTGCCTGTCTCAAGATCTAAATACATGCTGAGCGACGGATCATTCTGCGCGAGCGCGGCGCGGATCTGGTCGCGATTCAAGGAAACTGCCACTCTCGATCTCCCTGGGCGTGCTGCCCGAGTAACATTGTTGCTCGCTAATTCGGTTCCACATGGGCGCCAGTGCAGCACTCATTCGTGGTGGAACGCTCGCATGGTACACGAAGAGATTTGCTTGTGCAAGTAGTAGTGGTTTAAAAAGTGTTCGATTTTGGGGCAAAGGCGCAAGAAACCCTGAAACCCTTTGCAGCCAGTTGCGTACATAGCTGTAGGAAATGATTATGGAACAGCAGGTCGACGAGATCAGCTGGGTTGAACAAGCTCTCCGGGGCGATCGCGCTGCCTTCGGCCAGTTGATGCACCGCTATGCCGGCGCAGTGTATAACGTGGCCTACCGCATGCTTGGCAACGCCGAGGATGCCGAAGACGCCAGCCAGGAAATTTTTCTGCGCGCCTATACGCGCCTGGAGAGTTTTGACCGAACACGCCGCTTTTCGACGTGGCTGTTGTCGATTGGGTCGAATTATTGTATCGACCGGTTGCGCCGGAAGCGCTTCGCCTGGATGACGCTTGATGATGCCGCGTATGCATTGCCAAGTGCCGAGCCAGGCCCCGAGCGGAGCGCGATTACCCAGGAGCAGCGGCGCATGGTGCAGCAGGCGCTGCAAAAGCTGCCCGAGCATTATCGCCTGGTGACGGTGCTGCGCTACTGGCAGGATCTTTCCTACGAGGAGATCTGCCAGGTGACGGGCCTGCCGGAAAGCACGATTAAAACTCGCCTGCACCGCGCGCGGCATATGCTGGCGGCGGCGCTGGGCTCAGAGGAGCAGGTTTTATGGGACACCGAGACGACAGCCTGAGCGCCGAGGAGCGCGCCGAGGCTGCCCTGCGCCGCGCGCTGGCGCAGCTAGGCGAGCCGGCGACGCTTGATCCACCGCCCGCGCTGGTGTCGCGCACGGCCCGGCGCTTGCCGGCGCTTGCGCCCGCACAGGCCGCGCGCGCCGCCCGTGCGGCAGCGCTGGTGCGGCTCGTGACGCGGGCTGGTGCTGCCCTTGTGGTTGCGCTGGTGGTGCTGGCGGGCGCGCTGTCTATGCTTGGCGGCGAGTGGCTGGCACGCCTGTTTGGCGATGGCAGCACTGGCCTGAGCCGCACGCTGCTCACGGTTCAGCTACTGGCGAAACCGCTGTGGCGCACGGTTGGGGCGGTCTCTCCGGCGCAGCTGGCGGTGGGCGTGGCGCTGGTCGCGGGTGGCGCAGCAATGTGGTGGTGGCTGGCACGGCTGGCGCCACGCTTTGCACTGGAGCGCGGGCCATGAAACGTTTTGCAATATTGCTGCTGATCTGCCTGCTGCTCTGGCCTGGCGCTGCGCTGGCGCAAGGCGAAGATGTGCTGGTGGTGCCGGCCGGCCACACTGAGGCTGGCAGCATCGCGACGGTATCGCAGGATATTCGGGTGGAAGGGACGGTTGAGGGCGATGTCACCAGCTGGAGCGGCTCGATCACGGTGCTTGGCACGGTTGGTGGCGACGTCGTGAGCTACAGCGGCACAGTGATCATCGCGCCGGGCGCGGTGGTGCGCGGCCACGCCCTAGCCTCGGGCGGCGATTTGCAGGTTGCGGCGGGCGCGGCAGTGGCCGGGCAGCGTATCGAGAACTCGGCGGGCGGCGGCGCGCTGGCCAGCTTACTCGACCTGATTATGCCGGGAGTGGATACGAGCGCGTTTGGCGGGGTTGGCCGCGCGCTGTTTGCCGGAACGGCTGGCGCGCTGCTGGCGGCCTTCTGCCTCTTGTTTATTGCGTTCTGGCCGCGCCGCACCAGATTGGCTGCCCGCACCCTCGCGCAGGCTCCCGCGCGCACCCTCATCCTCGGCGCGCTCACAACCCTGCTGCTGGCGCTGGTTCTGCCGCCGCTCGGGGCCTTGCTGGTGGCGTCGGTGGTGGGCGTGCCGCTCCTGCTGATCGGCGTGGCGCTGGTGATAGCGTTGTATGCCTACGGTCTGGCTGTGTTTTCGCAGTTGCTGGGTGGCTGGCTGGCGCGGCGGGCTGGTTCGAAGCCGGGCGCGCTGCCGTTTCTGGCCTTGCTTGTGCTGGTGCTGCCAGTGATGATTGTGGCCTCGCTTGCACCCCTGGCTGGCGCGGTGTTATTTGTGGCGCTGGCGCTGCCGGGCGTGGGGGCGGCGATTGTCAGCCGCGGCGGTTTGCAGCCGCTGCCGGAAGCGAGTGGCAGACTGGCGTAATGAATAATCAAGCGCACCCTTCGATACGCGCGTCGCGCTACTCAGGATGCGCTTCGAGTTCCCTCGTTTAATTTAACATAATAAGAAAGGACGCGAGCGCAATGCCCGCGTCCTTTCTTTTGGCCTCGGCTTTATCCTTCCAGCAGCAGCGACTCAGGGTCTTCGACCAGCTCTTTCACGCGCACCAGAAAGCGCACTGACGTGCTGCCGTCGACGATGCGATGGTCGTAGGAAAGCGCCACATACATCATCGGGCGAATCTTCACCTCTCCGCCAAGCGCAATCGGTCGCTCCTGGATTTTGTGCATGCCAAGAATGCCGACCTGTGGCGCATTCAGGATGGGCGTGGACATCAGTGAGCCAAACACGCCACCATTGGTGATGGTGAACGTGCCGCCCTGCAGGTCGTTCAGCGCAAGCTTGCCATCGCGCGCGCGGCCTGCCAGGTCGCCAATTTCGCGCTCGATCGTCGCGAAGCTCTTGCGGTCGGCGTCGCGCAGCACTGGCACCACCAGCCCTTCTTCCACGCCCACTGCAATGCCGATGTCGTAGTAGTGCTTGAGGACGATGTCGGTGCCCTGGATTTCAGCATTCAGCATGGGGAAGGCTTTCAGCGCGCCCACAACTGCCTTGGTGAAGAACGACATAAAGCCCAGGTTGACGCCGTTGCGCTCTTTGAAGCTGTCTTTGCGCCGCTTGCGCAGGTCCATCACCGCGCTCATGTCGATCTCGTTAAAGGTGGTGAGCATCGCGGCGGTTTGTTGTGCTTCGACCAGGCGCTGGGCGATGGTTTGGCGGCGGCGCGTCATGCGCACGCGCTCTTCGCGCGGGTCGGCGGCGCGCGGCGCGGGCGCGGCTGGTGCTGCCAGCGCAGGTGCGGGCGCAGCGGGCGCGGGCATGGCTGGGGCCGTCGCGGCGGGCTTGATCTGCGCGGCCACGTCGTCTTTGGTGACGCGGCCACCCGGCCCGCTGCCGGAAACCGCGCGCAGGTCCACGCCTTCTTCGCTGGCGATGCGCCGCGCCACTGGCGTTGCAATCGCGTCGCGCTCGGCGGCTGGTGCGGCAGGCGCAGCCGGTGCCGCGGCTTCGGGCGCGGGAGCCTGAGCGGGGGCGGGCTCAGGAGCGGGAGCTTGCGCCGCCGGGGCGGGAGCGCCGGTGCCGTTTTGCGCAGCAGCGCCACCTGCGCCAAGGGTGCCAATCACCTCGCCCACGGCGACGTTCTCGCCCTCGTTTTTCAGAATCTGCTCAAGCACGCCGGCCTGCTCGGCGGCGACTTCGACATTCACTTTATCGGTTTCCAGGTCGACCAGCGTCTCGCCCGCGGCGACGGTATCGCCCACGCGCTTGAGCCACTTGCCCACCGTCGCCTCGACGATCGACTCGCCCAAGGTGGGAACACGCACTTCAACCGCCATAATTTTCTCCACTCTACAGAATATTCTGATGCGCTACGCAAGACTGCCGGCGGCGGGCTGAAGCTGGCCTTGCAGCGCCTGCGCAATAATCCGTGCCTGTTCAATCGCGTGTTCCACCAGCGAGCCCTCCGCCGGCGTGGCCGACTCGGCGCGCCCGGAATACAGCAGCGGCATGGCGTCGGGCAGCAGTGCGCGCAGGCGTGGGGCAATGTAGTTCCACGCGCCCATGTTGCGCGGCTCTTCCTGCAGCCAGACGACCTCTTGCAGATGCGGGTAGCGCCCGATCACAGCGCGCAATTCGGTGTCGGGGAAGGAATACAGCTCCTCGACGCGCGCAACCGCCACCTGCGGCGCGGCGCCGGCCTCGGGCGCGCCCAGCAGGTCGATATACACCTTGCCCGAGCACAGCACCAGGCGCGAAACTGCGTCGGCGCGCTCGCCGCCAGTCGGGTCGTCGATCACGCGCAGGAACTGTCCTTCGGCCAGATCACGGAGCGAGCTTCCCGCGCGCGGGTGGCGCAGCAAGCTCTTGGGCGACATAACGATCAGCGGGCGCGGGTCGCTGGTGAGCAGGGCGGCCTGGCGGCGCAGCAGGTGAAAATACTGGCCGGCGCTGGTGCAGTTCGCCACGCGAATATTTTCGTCGGCGGCAAGCTGAAGGTAGCGCTCTAATCGTGCGCTGGAGTGTTCTGGCCCCTGGCCCTCGTAGCCGTGCGGCAGCAGCAGCACCAGCGCGGGCAGCTGGCCCCACTTCGCGCGCCCGCTGGAAATAAACTGGTCGATGATCACCTGCGCGCCATTCGCAAAATCGCCAAACTGCCCTTCCCAAAGCACCAGTGTCTCGGGCGTGTGCGACGAATAGCCATACTCGAAGCCCAGCACCGCCGCCTCAGAAAGCGGGCTGTTATAGATCGCGAACGACGCTTTGGCTTGTGGCAGCCGCTGCAATGGCGTATAGGTCTGTCCGCTCGTGCTGTCGCGCAGCACGGCGTGGCGGTGGCTGAAGGTGCCGCGCTCGCTGTCCTGCCCGGTCAGGCGGATGGGCACGCCGTCGGCCAGGATCGACGCAAAGGCCAGCGCCTCGGCGTGGCCCCAGTCGATCGCATTAGCCTGCTCAAGCCCACTGCGGCGGCGCTCCAGCGTGCGCT
The DNA here is from genome assembly GCF_057073505.1 of Kouleothrix sp. 19917. Lineage (NCBI taxonomy): Bacteria > Bacillati > Chloroflexota > Chloroflexia > Chloroflexales > Roseiflexaceae > Kouleothrix > Kouleothrix sp. 19917. The sequence goes on along the minus strand of NZ_CP097099.1, from coordinate 3,002,556 downwards.
CCAGGCGATTATTTATGGTGAAGCCAGCTGGCCGGTTCAGCAGCGCCGCATTCATCGCCTGCAGCTTCTCAGCGTCAACGGCTGTGTGTGCATTGCGCGCCAAGCCGGGCGGCGCAGGCTTGGGCCGGCGGTCTTCGTGCGGCTTGGTTTCGGCCTCGCGGCGGGCTTCCTGCAGCCGCTCGGTCACGTCGGTTTGCATCTGCGTCGCTTCTTCAGCGCTCACCAGCCCAACCTCGGCCATGCGCTCGGCCCAGATCTGGCGCACGGTTGGGTGCGTGGCGATGTTTGCATACATCGTCGGCTGGGTGAATGCCGGCTCGTCGCCTTCGTTATGCCCCCAGCGGCGATAGCCCACCAGGTCGATCACAAAGTCGCGGCCAAACGTTTCGCGGTAGGCGTAGGCCATGCGCGCCACGGCGATGCACGCCTCCACGTCGTCGGCATTCACATGCACAATCGGCACCTCAAAGCCCTTGGCGAGGTCGCTGGCGTACAGCGTGCTGCGCGAGTCACTTGGCTCGGTGGTGAAGCCGATCTGGTTGTTGGTGATGATGTGAATGGTGCCGCCAGTGCGGTAGCCAGTCAGGCGCGACATATTCAGCGTTTCGGCCACCACGCCCTGCCCGGGAAAGGCCGCATCGCCGTGGAGCAAAATCGCCAGCGAGGCTTTGTCGCTCTGCTCGGGCGCGCCGGGGCGGTCGCGCGTTTCCTGCGCGGCGCGCGCGCGCCCCTCCACCACCGGGTTCACGAATTCGAGGTGGCTCGGGTTCGGCGCGAGTGTGATTGGCATCGCGTCAATGCCGCTTTCGCGATAGGTGCGCTGCGCGCCGAGGTGGTACTTCACATCGCCAGCCCAGCCCACGCTGCCCTTTCCGGCGGGCGACGCGCCTTCGCTGCGGTTGGCGGCATGAAACTCCGACAAAATCGCGGCGTAGGGCTTGCCAAGTGTGTGCGCCAGCACATTCAGGCGGCCGCGATGCGCCATGCCGATCACTACTTCGTGCGAACCAGCGGCGGCGGCATTGCGAATGATCGAGTCGAGCATCGGCACGACCATGTCGCAGCCTTCGAGCGAAAAGCGCTTCTGGCCAACAAAATTCGTGTGTAGAAAGCGCTCAAACGTCTCGACCTCGGTGAGGCGCATCAGCAGCTCGCGGCGGCGGTTGTCGTCGAAGCCGTAGAAGAACTGCTGGCTTTCAATTGCTTCGCGAATCCACGAGCGCTCTTCAAAAGTGTTGATATGGTCGGTTTCGTAGCCAATCGAGCTGGAATAGGCGCGGCGCAGCTTTTCTACGCCTTCCAGCGCATTGCGCGACTCGGCGGCCAGCGGGCCGCGCACAATGCTGGCCGGCAGCGACGCCAGAAAGGCCTCGTCGACGCCGTGAATATCGAGGTGTAAGCCCAGGTCGCCGGGCGGCGCGCTGCCCAGCGGGTCGATCTGGGCATCGAGATGCCCAAGCTCGCGGATGTAGCGGATCAGGCGTGCTGCAGCAACCGTGCGCGTCACATCCAGTTCGGGCGCGGGCGTGGCTGGCGCTGGCTGCGCGGCAGCGGGCGTTGAAGCGGCGGGCGCAGGTGTTTCTGGTGGCGCCCAGCGCTCAAAAGCCGCGCGTGTGTCGGCATCCACCGAGGCAGGGTCGTGCTTGTAGCGCTCATACAGTTCGAGCACATACCCGGCGTTGGGTCCATAAAATTGGGAAAGATCGGTCATGCTGGTTCCTTATGCCCGGCGCAAATGCATGAATAGCGCGGCATCGTATCGGCAAACACAACTCACAGCGAGTAGTATGTTGTATGGAGGGAACAGTTGAGTTACGCCTGCAAGTATAGAGGACGCATCACAGAGCGTCAAGGGCGTGGGGAAGCGTGTGCTACTCGGCCGGCACTTTCAGGCCAGCCTTGCCAAGCAGGCGGCGCGCGCTGGGGCCAAGCATAAACGTATACAGTTCCTGCACGGCGCGGGGGGCGTTGCGCTCACGCGAACGCAGCAGGTGCCAGTCTTGCTGCAAGTTCACGCCGGCCAGGTCGACAATTGCGAGGTCGCGGCCGCGTGTCATGCGCGTTTGGGGGATGAAAGCCAGCCCAACCCCATCGCGCACCGCCTGCAGCGTCATGCCGATGGCGTCGGTTTCGAGCGCGGCATGAATGTCGGTTGCGCCCACGCCGCGCCGTCGCAGACCATCCTCAATAATGCGCCGCAGGGGTGTGCCAGCGCGTGGCAGCACCAGCGGGTGTTCGCGCAGCATGCCGGGCGGCACCTGCTCCTGGTGCAGCAGGGCATGGCCGCGTGGCGCGATCAGCACGACCCGCTCGGTGCCAAGCAGCGTCGATTCCCAGCCGCGGCGGCGCTGCTGCTCTTCGATCAGCAGCATCTGCACCTGCTGGGTTTCCAGGCCTTCCAGCAGCGCCTCGATCGGCGCGATCGAGACAGTGATCATGATCGCGGGGAAATGCGTGCGGAACGCGCCGAGCAGGCCCGGCAGCAGGATCTCGCCACTGGAAGCGGTGCAGCCCAGTGTCACGCGCCCGCTGATCTGGCCGCGCAGCGCGCGAATGCTTTCTTCCGCCCGCGCCGAGAGGGCCAGCATCTCGCGCGCCGACACCACCAGGTCTTCGCCGGCGTGCGTCAGCAGCATCTGCTGGCCCACGCGCCGAAACAGGCGGATGTGGTCGAGCTGATCTTCCAGCGCGCGAATATGCTGGCTCACCGCCGGCTGCGACATATGCAGGCGTTCGGCGGCGGCGCTGTAGTTACCCGCTTCGACCACAGCAAGAAACGTTTGCAGGTGGATCGTGTTCAGCATGGTGGTGATGGCGCAGCCTTGCGCGCGGTGGGCATACTAGCCTGCCGGCGCAACCACGCCAGTATAGTAGAAGCCCAGCGCAACCACCACATACACCGCCAGCAGCTGCGCGCCTTCGAGCCAGTTGCTTTCGCCATCGACCGAAACCAGCGTGGCCGAAAACACCGCCAGCGTCAGCGCCACCACTTCAAACAGGCTAAAGAACAGCGTCAGCTCGGGCCCGAACAGCAGGCTGATAAACACCAGCAGCGGGGCAACAAACAGCGCCACCTGCATGCTCGAACCGAGCGAGATCGAAAGCGACAGGTCCATCTTGTTCTTCAGCGCAACCTGCACGCCCACAATATGCTCGGCCACATTGCCCACGATCGGAATAATGATCACGCCCAGGAACAGCTTGCTGATGCCCAGGCTCTCGACCACTGGCTCGACCGCACCAACCAGAAATTCGCTCAGAAACACAATCGCGACTGTGCTGGCCGCCAGCACGCCCACCGACATCGGCACGCTCCACCTGGCAGTATGCGTTTCGTCTTCGTCGCTGTGGTCGTCAACGCCGGCATGCTCTTCGCGCTGCGGTGTGCGGAAGGTATACACCAGGCTGAGCACATAGAGAAGGATCAGAATACCCGCCACCCACAAGCTGAGATGGTTGAGCGCCGGGTCGTTGACATTGGTGTTGAAAACGTTCAGGCTACCCAGATTCAGCTCGTGCAGCAGCTCAAACAGCGTTGGCACGATCAAGCCAATCACCGCCAGCGTCATCATTGTGGCCGAAACGCCAGCCAGGCTGCGATCGAACTTCTGCGTGCCATGCCGCAGGCCACCGAGCAGCAGGCTCGCGCCCAGGATCAGCAGCAGGTTGCCAAGGATCGAACCAGTGATCGATGCCTTGACCAGATCGAGCTCGCCCCGACTCAGCGCCACAATCGTGATAATCAGCTCAGCCGCATTGCCGAGGGTGGCATTCAGCAAACCGCCGATTTTCGGGCCGGTGTGAATCGCCAACTCTTCGGTTGCTTCACCCAGTAAACCTGCGAGCGGAATCAGCGCGACGCACGAGAACAGGAAAATGAGCAGTGGACTCCATTCCATGAACTCGGCCACAACCGCAAGTGGCACAAAAATGAGCAGATAGCGCAGGTACTTCAAGGGCGCGCTCCTTCTCCTTCAAGCTCCCCAAAAATTCGGCAAAAGTTTCGTTTCCGTGGGCGGCGCTATGATACCATACTTCTCTTGCCGCCCTGCGAATGCCGCTGCTATATGGATCGCAGGCCCTGAAAAGATGGAACTACGATATGCGCTCGTACAGTTTTGCTCCTTATTCATGGCTTGCGTTTCGCGGGGGAAAGGAGTAGGATATATGCATTAGGGCGCGGCAAATATGCGCCCAGCCTTGAACACGGCAATGCAGCCGCACCATGGCTGTTGCTGTGTTTTCTTTTGCCGTTTACGCGATGATGCGTGCTGGCCTTTCCTGGGCCGTACACATCATCGTGTTGTTTTGTGGAGGGAGAGAAGAGATGCTTTCTGATAATGAAATTCGTGATTTGTTGCAGCGTGCACGCACGGTTGCAGTGGTGGGCATGAGCGACCGCCCCGAGCGCGATTCGTTTGCGGTTGCGCGCTTTCTGCAGCGCAGCGGCTACCGCGTCATCCCAGTCAACCCGAACCTGAATGGGCGCGTGCTTGGTGAACGCACGTTTGCAAGCCTGCGCGATATTGGCGAGCCGGTTGATATTGTTGATATTTTTCGGCGGCCCGAGTATGTGCCCGGCGTGGTCGATGATGCGGTTGCGATCGGCGCGACGGCAGTGTGGATGCAGCTCGGGATCGTTGCCCCGACTGCAGCTGTGCGCGCCAAGCAGGCTGGGTTGCAGGTGGTGATGGATCGCTGCCTGGCGATTGAGCATCGCCGGCTGATGCGCGAAGTCGAAAGCGTCCTGTATTAGCTGCTACGCCTCGCCCGCAGAGGTAGGCAGGTGCCTGCCAGTTTTCGCTTCCCCGCGGCCTTCCCCTCCCAGCCCACTGCTAATGCTCGGGTAGCGGCGCCCCGATCACAATGCGAAACCCCAGGTGATTGCGCCATGACGTCGCGGGCAGGCGGCTGCGATAGGTGCAGCGCGCGTGGGTGGGGTTAGTCGCGTGCGACGAGCCGCGCAGCGTATATACACCCTGCTCGCGAAAGCTGCGCTGGGCGCCAGGGTAGCTGGCGTATTCGCTGGCCGTCCACTCCCAAACATTCCCCACACAATCCTGCAGGCCATATGGGCTGGCTCCATGCGGGTAGCATCCTACTGGCGAACTTGTCCAGTTGCCGCGCGCTTCGGCAGTGTTGGCGTATGATGCGCCCCACTCATCGCCCCACGGGAACTTGCGCTTGATTTGTTGCTGCGCGTCCCAGCTGGCTGCTTTTTCCCACTCTTCTTCGGTTGGCAGGCGCACAATCTGCCCGGCGGGCAGCAGCCCGTCGGCGCGCAGGCGCACGGTAAGCCAGCGGCAGTAGGCTACTGCATCGTGCCAGCTAATGCTGACAACCGGGCAGGCCGGGTTGTTATAGCGTGGATCATACCAGTGGCGCGGTGGCGCTTGCAGCGGCATGGCGGCGAGAAAGCGGGCGTATTCTGCGTTTGTGACCGGGTAGATACCGATGGTAAATAACGGTAGCACAAAGGTTTGGGCCGGGCGCTCATCGTCATATCCTTCAGCTGTACCGAGAATAAACTCTCCGCCAGGAATTGTGGCCATGTGTGGCACTGCATGTGCAAGCCGCGGATCGCCAAGCTTGCCAAGCAGCAGCCCGGCTTCGATGCGCTCAGCCACGCTCAGTTCCGGGTTTGTGATGCAGGCCACCAGGCGTTCGCGCACTTCGCCGCGCAGCGAACGATTTGCCCAGGGCAGCTCGCGCATTTCGAGCAGGCAGGTAGCGGCAAAAAATATTTCGCTGGTGCTCGGGATGGTACCAGCCGGCGGGTGGAGAAGCAGGCGCACAAATAAACGCGCGATATGCGGAATGCCGCGCAGCTCAAGCTCGCGGACTCCATGGAGCAGTGTTTCGCGCCAGTGGGCCGCGTGGCGATATTCGTAGGCGCGGGTTGGGAAATCGGGTTGGGCAGCGAGCGCCTGGCCAGCCAGATATTCGCGAAGCTGCGTGTTTGGCATGGCATAGGTGCCATTACTGGTCTGCACTAATAGTAAATTCCGACAACACCAGTCCAGTATGTTCAGGCAGGCCGCAGGATTGGATTGTGTTCGCAGATGCAGTTTTTGCAGTTCGGCGCTAATCAATGCCTCAATCTCGGCCATCAGCATGGTCGGCTCGTTGTCGGGATTGCGCTGCGACTGAACCTGCAAGGCCAGCGCCAGTGGTTCCACCAGCGCGAGCCGATTGCTAAGGGCGAGCCACTGAGTACCTTCCAATCCCTGATTGACCTGGCGAGCAGCGTCGGCCTGGCCAGTTTGCCGACCGCTTAGGAAGAGGTTTGCGAGCCGCTGCAGAATCATGTGCCGGTTGGCCGGCAAGGCATAGCCTTCGGCATGAACCAGCACGCTAAGCGCCAGGGTTAGTGGTGTGCGGGTAAATACGCCCAGGCGCTCATCGCCAAGCAGCAGCGCTTGAAATTGTTCAATACGCTCGTTGGTGATGATCAAAGCGGCCCGATCGGCAACGCTTGAGTACCACCGCTCGATCATCGCCGCAGTCTGCGCCTGATCGGGTGGGGCGAAGGCGAAACGCGCGAAACTTGCGAGCGGCGCCATAGAAACAGGGCGGAATGATGTGCAGCTCAGCACATAGCGATTGAGCGGATAGCGCGCTACAAAACGGCCCAGCGCCATCATATAGGCATGTTCGCTGGCATTGCGGGGCAGGTCATCAATATCGTCGATCAGAATGAGGCACTCGCCGCGTTCGAGCATTGCCTGAATGGTGGGCACGAGGTCGCTAAGGTTGCTGTATTGCAGCCACCCTTCAATCGCTTCCCAAAAAGCGCCCAGTGTTGGAATCGACTGCTCGTTTGGGGCGGCGTTGCTGCGCGCAAGTGCTGCGGCGATGTTCGAGCCCGAGAGAGAAATCGGCAGCGGGGCTGGCGCGCTCCAGGCTGCTGCGAGCACACTGCTCTCGGGGTCGCCGGTGGCTTGGGCGGCACATGCAAGAGCAAGCGCATGCAGGCTGGTTGTCTTGCCGCTGCCAGGTTCGCCCTGAATGATCAGGCGCGCGCCGGGCTTGCTGGCGTGCACAAAAAGGCTCGCCGCCATTTGCTGCCCGGGCTCGGGCGCTGCGGGTATGGCGAGCGCCGTCAGCGTGCGGTCGACATACAGTGCCGAAAGCTGGCGGTATTCGTCTTCCCAGCCACTGAGCCCTGCCAGCGGCAGATAGCGCAGCTGGTCGAGCAGCATGGATTGATAAGCACGCAGCAGCGCCGCGCCGTCGGGCGAAGGCACGGCACTGCTGGTGGGTGCGGCCACCACTGCGGCGGCATCACCAGGATGATCGCTTACCTCGATCCCCTGATCGCGCAGCTCGTATTTGATGCGAGCAATATCGTTTCGCGTTTCGTCGAATTGATGCCAGATGTATGGCGGAGTGAAAGCCCCAAACTGGGCGCGCTGAATCTCCAGTAATTCGATCGTTCGGCGATGGACTGCTAGCTGGCGTTGAAGTGCCTCTATTGTTTCAACATCCTGCATAACGTACCGTTAGTTCAATTTGATTCGTAAGAAAATGTTTGATTGTTTGCGTAATGTCGTAAAGATCAAATGGCTTTGCCACAACATGCTGGCATCCTACTTTTTTTGCGGTGAGAATTGCTGGCGCGACGTCATATGCCGTCATAGCAATAATTGGCACTTCGTCGAGCGCCGGGTCGGAGCGAAGTTGAAGCGTAACTTCCCAGCCATCGATACCAGGCATGCACAGATCTAACAAAATTGCGGTGGGACGCCATTGGCGCGCGAGCTGAATTGCCTCGTATCCATTTGACGCTTCGATCACTCGAAAACCCTGATCGAGCAGTGCATATTTGACGACGGTGCGGATATCGGTCGAGTCATCGACGACAAGGACTGTTTCAACGGGCATGGTTTACCTCCTCTGAGTTCAACGTCGTGGTGTGAAGAGCAGGTAGGGGTTGGTACTCCATTGAGGGTTACATAATGCCTCGCCTGGGTGTGCCCTCCTTCCTGTGTGTACTGCTCACTGCATTCTTCCTGGAATTGCAGGGCGCGCCGCAAGGCGCATGAGCCTTACATAATTACTTATCATAATACTAACTCTAATAGTATCGAAAGCGGGTCGTTCTGTAAAGTGGTTTAGGTAACACTAGTGTCACAAAAGGATTGCACCTGAGTCACAATTTGGTATCTTCTTGATTATAAGGAAATTATCAGGAAAGGGCATGGAATGCCCAATACTGCTCGCATTATGCGCATCAGATAGGGCTATTCCCGCGAACAAACGGGCGCAGGCGCGGCGATTTTTTCACATAAATTCGTTGACACTTGGGTAAAGGAGTGGTATACTTTAGCACAAAAGTTCTATTATTACCAGAGTAATGTTATGCGAAATACGAGTATGAACATGAGGTGGAGCCATGACCAACCGCGAGATCGCCGCCATTCTATTCAACATCTCCACGATTCTTTCCACCCAGGAAGGTAACCCCTATCGCATCCGCGCGTATCGGCAGGCGGCGCGCAACCTGCTGCGGGCACGCCATTCCGTTGCCGCACGGGTGGCAGCCGGGCAGCCGCTTGGCCTGCCGCGCCTCGGCAAAAGCCTGACGAGCAAGATCAGCACGCTGGCGCAGAAAGACGCGCTGCCCTTCTACGAAGCGCTGTGCGACGAGCTGCCAGCCGAAGAGCGCGGCCTGATGCGGCTGAATGTGCGCGGCCTTGGGCCGACTATTGCGGCGCGCATCCACAAGGATATTGGCGAAACCGACGCTTCCAGCCTGCGCCGCGCCGCCGCCACCGGTCGGCTGCAACGCGTGTGGGGGGTTGGGCCCAAGCGCACCGCCGCAATTCTGGATGCAATCGGCGGGAGCGAACTGCGCCAGGAGCGATTGCCACTGTAAGGAATTTCGAGCGTGGGGCGGGCGCGGTTTGCGGCGCTTGCCCTGCGCGCCAGGGCTGCTTGCCCCGATAGGAGCACCATGCTACGCCAACGAGGGCTCGACGAACTGTTTGACGAGCTGGAAGAAGCTGAAGATGGACTGCTTGACGCAACGCTGGATGAGCAAAGCACGATTGAGCCGCTGCCCGGCTCTGCCGACGCGCAGGATATGGCCGGCGGATTTCGCACCAAGCTGGCGCTGACGCCGCGCCCCTACCAGGATGATGCGCTGGCGGCCTGGCTTGCTGCCGAAGGGCGTGGCGTCGTCGTGCTGCCAACCGGTGCGGGCAAGACCGTGCTGGCGCTGATGGCGACGGCGCGTTTGGGCCTGCGCACACTGGTGGTTGTGCCCACCATCGAACTGCTCTACCAGTGGCGCGACGCCATGATCGAGCGCCTGGGCGTGGCGAAAAGCAATGTTGGCATTCTGGGCGACGGCCATCGCGAGCTGCGCCCGATCACGATCAGCACCTACGCCTCGGCGGCAATGCCCGAAGCGCCAATTGCCGGTACTGGCCTGCTGATCTGCGACGAAGCGCACCACCTGCCGTCGCCGTCGTACAGCGTCATTCCGGCACGCTGCGGCGCACTTTACCGGCTAGGCATTACCGCTACACCCGAGCGCAGCGACGGCGCGGAAAACGCACTGTACCGCCTGATGGGGCCGGTGGTGTACCAGCGCACGCCAGCTGAACTTTCGGCCGATGGGCATCTGGCGAAGTTCCGCGAGAAGCGCATCTATGTCAACCTTCAGCCGGAAGAAGCCCTGCGCTATGCCGCGCTGACAACTGAGTGGAAATGGTTCGTGGCGCGCAACCGCGGCATGCTGGCGCGCGGCGGCGATTTCTTTGGCGAGCTGATTCGCCGCAGCGGCAGCGACCCGGCCGCGCGCCAGGCGCTGCGTGCGCACCACCAGGCGCGCATGATCGCGCTGAACGCCGAGGCCAAGCTGGGCGAAGTGGCGCGGCTGCTGGCCCAGCACCGCCAGGACAAAGTGCTGGTATTTTCGGAATATACCGCGCTGGTCGATACGATCAGCCGCTCGCTGGCGCTGCCTTCGATCACCTATCGCACTGCGCCCGACGAGCGCAAGCGCACCTTGCAGGCCTTCCGCAGCGGCGCGTATTCCAAGCTGGTGGCAGGCCGGGTGCTGAACGAAGGCGTGGATGTGCCCGACGCGAATATTGCGATTGTGGTGAGCGGCAACAGCACGGCGCGCGAGCATATTCAGCGCCTGGGACGCGTGATTCGCCCGAAAAAGACCGAGGCGGTGCTGTACGAACTGGTGACGCGCTATACCAGCGAGGTGAGCGCGGCGCGTAAACGCCGGCAGAAGCCCGACAGCAAGAGCAAGGCGGCGTAGCGTGGGCGATGGGAAATACAGGCGATTCATTGCGGCGTGCGCGCACGCTTTGAGCATTTTGCTCGGTGATCTCTGTGTTCTCTGTGGCTCATTTCTCTCGCGCAACACGGTAGTTGCTTATATATTCTGAGGGAACCATGGCTTTCAAAACGGCAGATTTCAAGAAAACCACGCGCAGCGCCGGCGACGAGCGCATGCTGTACCCATACACCATTCGCGACGACCGCTACACCGCCTCGATTGGCTATGCCATCGCGTATTACGAGCGAATGGTTGGGCGGCGGCGCGCTGAGTTCGAAGCCGAGACGCTGCTGGAGTTTTTTGGCGATGCCCGGCTGGCGCGCGGCCTGGTGGCGTGCCTGGCGCGCACCTACTCGTGGCGCGAACAAACCTTTGCCGAGGCGCTGGGCGATGAACTGGCCCAGGTGCTGCGCTGCGCGGGCGTGTGCGCGCCAGCAGATATGCGCGCCCGGCTGTATGGCCTTGCAAACGGACGCTACGGCGGCGTGATTCTGCCCAACGAGCGCGCTGAGGCGCTCGAATTTCTGTGCGCAAAGTTGCAGCAGGAAGCAGCCGACGCCGACCGGCCCGCGCCGCCCGACGCGCCACGCCTGACGCCCAAGCAGCTTGAGCGCGCGCTGACCTTAGATTCGGAAGACCAGCAGCTCCTGGTGAAGCAAGGCGCAACGCCCACGCCCGAGGCGATTGTCGCGCTGTACAACTACCACTCGATTGAAACGGCGATTTGCCACTGCGAGGCGCTGCACCTGCAATTGCGGGGCCCAGTGTGGAATATCATCCGCAGTGCGCATGCCCTGGCGCGGCGCTACCGGCTGCGCTACGACGTGAGCGGCGCGCCGAGCACGCTGTTCGACGAACGGTTGGGCCTGACGATCCATGGCGCGCGCGATGCGTTAGGGAACTGGAGCCGCACCGGACGGCGGGTGGCGCGCGTGTTGCTACGCCTGCTGGCCGCCCACCCCGACGCGCTGAGCGGCGGAACGGCGGTGGTGCACTTGCGTGGGCAAACCTTGCAGCTCAAGCTCGACGAGCGCGCGCTCAAAATTCTGGGCGTGGCGGCCGGCCAGAGCGGTGTGGCGAGCGAGCCGTGGGACGAAGATTTTGCCGACTCGTTCCAAAAGGCCTGGGGCCGCGCAATGGTACGTGGGCGCACGGCGGGCTGGCGGCTGCGGCGCGACCCCGAGCCGCTGATTGGGCAGGGCGCGCTGGTGGTGCCCGATTTCGCACTGCAACGCGGGCGCGAGCGGCTGGCGCTGTGCATTGGCACGGGCAAGGCCACCACAGTCGCCATTGCGCGCGATCTGGCGGCGCTGGGTGGCCGCCCGCAAGCGCTGGTCGTTGCGCCCGCGCACGTCGCCGAAGGGTTGCGCGCCTGCGTCGCCCCGCTGGCCACCTACGAGCAGCAGCCGGCCGAGGCAATTGCCGCGCTGGTGACGCTGCTGGAGCGCAAATACCCGCGCCGCCGCCCGGATGAAGTGCTGACACCCTGGCAGCAACTTGAGCAGCGCGTGGCCGAAGAAGGCTTTGTGGAAGAGCAAACCGTCGCCGCGCTGATGGGCTGTTCGACCGACGAGGCGGCGCGCATGGTGCAGCGCTGGGGTGGGCCGGCGCTCCACGCCCTGCCGGGGCTGGGTGTGTGTGCGCCCGAGGCGCTGGGCGAGATCCGCGCACTGATCGAGGAAAACGAGTTGCTGCCGCGCGCGGCATAGGAATGCCATTTGTACAGGCGCGCAGGAAGTTTTGCTCCCTGCGCGCTTTTGTGTTGCTTGAAGTGGGCTGTGCGGCGCGCTATACTGCCATGAGTCAACTACTCGCAGAAAGGAGACAGCGATGTCATCAGCACCTGATGCAGGCAGCAACTCCGACCCGTTTGATCTCCAACGCTTTGTAGACGCGCAAAATGCTGCGCCGGACGCGTGGAATAGTACTGCTGACGCAAAGAAAACTGTGTATGAAACCGCGCTGTGCGAATTGAAGAAGGGCTCTAAACGCACCCACTGGATGTGGTTCATTTTCCCGCAGATTGCTGGCCTGGGCCGCAGCGAAATGGCGCGGCGCTACGCGATCCACAGCCGCGAAGAAGCGCGTCAGTATGTTGAACACCCAATGCTTGGGCAGCGATTGAACGAGTGCGCCGAAGCGGTGCTGGCGGTAGAAGGGCGCTCGGCCAGGGCGATTTTTGATTCGCCCGACGACATGAAGCTCCATTCGTCGATGACACTATTTGCCGCAGTAGCTGGCCCAGAGTCGGTGTTTGCGCGCGTGCTCGGCAAATATTACGCTGGCATGCCGGACGCGAGCACGCTGGCGCTGCTCAGGTCGCACGGGTAGCGCAATATCAAGAAGTGATGCGGACATCAGGGAAGAGCGCCAGCATTGCAATCGCCAATCTCTATTCCCCATCCCTAACCCCTGCGCTGAAAGCGCACAGGGCGAGTTGCCGAATACGTCCAGATCGAGTACACTTCGTCACCGTCTCAATCAAAGCAACACAGAGAGAACTATCATGGGTCGAAAGTCTCGCGCCAAGCGCGACCGCCGCGCGGCAACCAATTTTATTGCTGCGCTCACCGCATGCGAGGGCACCTGGCTCGAGCAGCCGGTATCCAACGAAGAAGCAACCCGTATTCGCGCCGCGCAAAAGGCACTTGAGCCGCACCGGGCCGCTGCTGCCGCGCTCAGCGACGATGAAGAAAAGCTGCAGCGCTTCAGCCTGGAGATCTTTCGCGACGAGCGCTTTGCACCACTGCACTTTGAAGATTGGGTGGTTGAACAAGTGCTCGACCGCTTTGGCGAGCCGCCGGTGACCGAAGATCCTTCCGACACCGCCTTTACCGACTACCTGCGCGCCGCCGTGCAGTGGACGGCGACCTCGCGCGTGCGCCGCGCCATCAGTGGTCAGGTGCTGCGCTTCCTACCCGACTATGTCGATAAAGGGCTGGTTAACGAGGCGCTGGCGATCAACTATAACGCCTACGTCACGGTGATGAGCGACGCCAACACGCCCTTGCTGGTGCAGATGATGGTCGGCGGGCTTTCGCGCTGGTACGACGAGCACGAAGAAGACGACGAGGTTGCGGCCGTCGACGCCGAGTAAGTATTTGCGCTGGGCGCTATTTGCGAGATAACTGCAACCCAAGCAACAGATTACGGTACGTTCTTCTTTTGTGTGCCTATTTTGGTGCGAGCACTAAAATGGGCACATATTTCTGCCGCCCGCAGTGAGCTTGCCGAATCGAAGGCGAAATACGCTGGCTGCGTCAGGCCTGTAATCTCATCGCGACCAACCCATGAAGGCGGCGCGCTCGCATTGCCTAGTAGACGGGCGGCGAGCGCGCCGCTGTATACTGTGTGGGAACACTATGCGTTTTGTGATTGCAGGGGTTGTGATGAGTTTTATGCTTGTGGCGTGCGGCGCGGCTGTGCCGGCGCGTATGGCCGAAGCGCCGACGGCGGGTGGGGCCGCAGCTGACGCGCGCTTTCTGGCGCTGGGCGATTCTTATACGATTGGCGAAAGCGTGCCCGCCGCCGAACGCTGGCCGGTGCGGCTGGCGGCGCTTGTGCGCGCACAGGGCGCGGCGCTGGATGAGCCGCAGATCATTGCGCGCACAGGCTGGACGACCGATGAGCTGGATCGGGCGATTGACGCCGCCGCGCCGCGTGGCCCCTTTGCGCTGGTGTCGCTGCTGATTGGCGTGAACAACCAGTATCGCGGGCGCAGCGCCGAAGAATACCGCGAGCAGTTTCGCGGCTTGCTGGCGCGGGCGGTGGGCTTTGCCGGCGGCGACGCCGGGCGCGTGCTGGTGCTGGCCATCCCCGACTGGGGCGTGACGCCTTTTGCCGCCGGGCGCGATGCCGCGCGCATCGCCGCCGAGACCGACGCCTTCAACGCGATCAACCGCGCCGAAACTGCGGCCGCCGGCGCGCGCTACGTCGATATTGCGCCGATTGCGCGCCGCGCCGCCAGCGAGCCTGCGCTGGTCGCTGGCGACGGGCTGCACCCTGCCGGCGCGATGTACGCCGAGTGGGCAAAGCTTGCGCTGCCCGAGGCGCTGGGCGCGCTGGGGCGGGAATAGCGCGGAGAAGCGGCTTGGGCGTATGCGATACGCCCAGACAAGAACCGCAGAACCAAAATCTTTCTGTTGTGAGCAGATCGGCACGAAATCTATGAGAAATCGACCTTTAGCATGTATGAGTAATTGTCGCCTAGCACATTAAACTTATCATCGTTGATATAGAAACGAATAATATATTCGTTCCCGCCTGTTATATTATTACATGTTCGTGGAGACGTGATTTCAGCAGGCTTCGTCCAAAAGCAGCCCTCTATAGGTTGATTTGTATTGCTCGCATTATATACGACAATTGCTGAATCATTAGTATTTTTGACGATGAGCGACAAGTTTGTTATTGACACCACCATGGTTTTGCTGCCGGGGGGAGCTTTGATTCGATAGTTGTCCTGCCGTAAGCTATTGCCGATATGCTCTTCCTTGAAGCAAATTGCGGCGTTGATGCTTATGCCAGCAGTTAACAAGGGAAGGCTGCCTACATTTGAGCGATCGTCATTATTGGTTTCATATTTGTCGTTCGGGCAGATTTCGGGTGGGGCTTGCGGACTTTTCTGCGCGATTGGCACATATATTTTCGACGGGGTGCCAATGAAGTTGAAGGTTGTATTTGTTGGCGTTGTGACACTGAGGCTGAGTGGCGTGAATGTATAACCAATTTTGCTTGCCTGAATAGTGTAATTCCGGGCAAGCAATCCGCGCAGGATATACTCGCCATTGCTATCGGTTGTTGCTGCATGGCCAGCATTATCGCGAACAATTGCTCCTTCTAACCCCTTTTTGGCCTTGTTAAGAACAAATCCACGGATGCTATAGGTGGTTTGTGTTGCTACGACCAGCATGAAGGCGTCTTCCAAACCGCCACGCCCTGCGCCAAACAAGGCATTTTCGGTGATTGGGAAGTTGTTGGCATTGGTCATGCCCACAACCATAGCATTAGCCGAGCTGTCGAGCGCAATGCCGAACGCATAATCCTGCTTGGAGATATTGCCTTCTTTGGGCGAACCAATATAGGTGCCATAGACAAGATTTTGGCCATTTGCGGCAATGCGCGCCACGAATATGTCGTTGGAGTCGTTATATTCGCGCAGGTAGGCATTGCTGGTGGTCGGGAAGTCGTTTGAGCCTGTGTCTCCAGTGATAACAATATCGCTATTTGGGCCAAGCGCAAGCGCGCACATTTCAACACACTCCAGGCCATTTCCGCCTAACCACGAGCTGTATGCGACTTCGCCACTGGTTTTGCCAAGCTTCAGCAGAAACGCATCTGTGCCCCCATCGAACGAGCTATCGTAGGGCGTGCCGGCGCTGGGAAAGTTATTGGGGTTATTGGCGCTGCCCACGATATAAACGCCACTTGGGCTAAGCGCAATGTCTTTTCCAAAGTCGATGCCGTCGCCGCCATACAAGCGGCTGAGCAATGTTTCGCCAGTGCCAGCAGCTAGCTTGAGCAGAAAAGTGTCGATGTTATTCGCTGCGCCGCTGCCGATGCTGGCGGGGAAATCGGGCGAGTCGGTTGTGCCAACCACATAGGCAGTGCCGTTCGGTTCGACAGCGATAGAGCTGGTAGGACTGATGACAAGTGTTGTTGTGTACAGATCTTCATATGCAACCTGATCGTTTTCTTTGCCGCTGCCGCCAATATACCGGCTGTAGAGCAAGCTGGAGCCAGCCGGATTGAGTTTTGCGACATAGGCATCTGAAGCACCATGCAGGCTGCCACTAGCAAGCGGAAAACTGCTCGATTCAGTTTTGCCGGTGATATACGCGGAGCCGCTTGCGTCAATTGCAATGTCATATGCGGCATCGTGCTCGTTGCCGCCGATATACGTGCTATAGAATAAGTCGGTGCCAGTGCTATTTAATTTTGTCACAAAAATATCGCCTAACGCATTTGGAACAGGTATACATTCGCCGTTTGTGCCGCACGTTCGATCGAATGCGCCCTGGGTGGTGGGGAAGTCGTCGGCGTAGGTAAAACCAGTCACATAGGCATTGCCGGCCGTATCCACTGCAATGCTGCGGCTGTGGTCGTCTTCGTGCGAGCCACCCAGGAAGGTTTCGTATACGAAGGTTTTGATGCCAGGCTGGAATTTAATAATGAAGACATCGCGATATTTGAGATCGCCGGGGTCGAACGCGCCGGGCGACGTAGGCAGATCGAGCGAGTATGTATCGCCTGCAACATAGGCAAAACCATTGGCGTCGGTAGCGATCGCAGTGCCAATATCAACTGCGCTTCCGCCCAAGTAGGTGCTGTAGATCAGGCTGTCGTCGTTGTTGGCGGCGGGGGCGCTGGCAGCGGCAGGTGCGGCGCTGGCGGCCACAGGCAGCTGCACAGTGCTGCCGTGCAGGCTTGGGCGCGCGCCACCAAGCGGCAGCAGGGGCGTGCCGCCGGGCGTGGCGGCGCTGAACAAGGGCAGGGCGATTGGGCCAGCCGCTGTTTGCAGGTGAATGGCCTGCGCGTCGAGCGCAACTGCGTCTGCGCCGTCGATCTGCAGGCGCACCGCTGTTAGATCGGCGCTGCTGCGCGCCACCAGGCGCGGCGCAAGCCGACCATCTGCGCCAGTCAGCTCCAGATCGACGCCGGGGTAGAGATCGCGGTAGCGCACGCCCGACCAGGTTGGCACCGCGCTGCGCCAGCGCTCACGCGAGCCGCGGAAATAGGAGATCTGCTGGTCGAGCCTGCCGAAAGGCTCAAGCTGCGGGTGAAGTGCCGCGCCGGCGAAGCTCAGCCGAATGTTTGCGCCACGGGATTGCTCGTCCTTCGGAGCCTGCGCCAGCCAGATTGCGTCGTCGGCGGCGAAGAGTGTGCCGCCTGCGCCTTGCAGCGCAAAGCGCGCGCCGGGCGCAAACTGCCCAACGTTTTCGACGAAGGTGAGCGGTTGGGCGGGTGCTTCGGCTACCGGCGCGGGAGGATCGGCGGGCGCGCTGCGCGCAGCGACGGGCAGCAGTGTCACGAGCAGGACGAAACACCCAACCAGGGCGGCAGTGTGCAGGCTGCGGGGCATAGCAGAATCTCCTCGAAGCTGGCGGGGCGTCAATTTTCCTTTGCTCGGAACACACAGGCTCGCCAGCTGGGCATCTGCTGGCGCTGCGCGTTCGTTGCGCGGCTTCTATATTCTGTTGGGCACTGGAATAGGTATACTATAGCGGATCGTGGGCGCTGCTGTCAATATTTGGGGCGATGAATATTTTGACATCTCTATGGAAGTGTTGTCAGTTCGCCTGAACGTATAGAGCGAAATATACGGCACTACAAAGCCAAAGTCGCAGTACCGTATGTTTCGCTTCAGGATTGCGGCGTTTTTGTGTTAGCCCACGCGTGCCAGCTTGTCGGGGTTTGCCATCACATACACCGCGTGAATTCGCCCGTTCTCGACCGCAACCGTGAGCACTGAAAAGACCTCGCCCTCGGCGCGAATGATTGCAGCCGGCTCGGCATTCACCTCGCCGAACTCAATAGAGTAGCCATCCGGCAGGAAGCGCAATGTGCCGGTCGCCATGCGCCCAACCGCGTCGGGGCCGTGGATCGGCTGCAGCGCGGCCTGCTTGCGCTTGCCGCCCGCATCGGTCCAGAGCGTGACGTCGTTGGCGAGCAGCTGCGTGAGGGTAGCCATGTCGCCATGCTGGACGGCGTGAATAAAGCCGCTGAGCAACTGCTGGTGCGTTTCGCGCGAGGGCGTGAAGCGCGGGCGCTGGGCGCGCAGATGTTCCCGCGCGCGGCTGAACGAGCGCCGGCAAGCCACCTCGCTTTTGCCCAGCATGTCGGCAATTTCGGCAAACTCGTAGCCAAACGACTCGCGCAGCAGAAGCACGGCGCGCTCAAAGGGCTGCAGCTGCTCAAGCAGCACCAGGAAGGCCAGCGCGAGGGACTCGGCCATGTCGACGCGCTGCGCGGGGTCGTCGCTTGTGGTCTGGATGGGCTCAGGCAGCCAGGGGCCGATGTACTGCTCGCGCTGGTGGCGGGCGCGCTGCAGCTGGTCGAGGCAGAGCCGCGAGAGGATCGTCGTCAGGTAGGCGCGCAGCGAGCGAATGGGCTGCGGCGGCGCGCCCTGGTAGCGCAGAAATGTTTCCTGCACGGCGTCTTCCGCGTCCATTGCGCTGCCAAGCATGCGGTAGGCTATCGCGAAAAGGTAGGCGCGGTGCGTTTCGAATGATTCCACGGCTGTTCCCTTGCGGCTAGCTGGGCCGGCGCTGAAACGCTTCTTTCAAAATAAACTGGAGCATCTTTGGCTGCGCGGCCACGGTCGTGACGGCGATGGCCTGGTGGACGTACTGGCGCGTGTGAAGCTGTTGCAGCAGGCAATCGGCCAGGTCGGCGCGCGAGGTGTAGCGCTCGTCGAGCATGCCAATCGCCACGCGATAGTCGGTGACGCTGGGCGTTTCGAACAGGCCCGACGGCCGCACAATCGTCCAGTCGAGCCCGCTTGCGCGCACTAGCGTTTCCATCTTCCACATATCTTCGTACAGGGTACGCCCGAAACGCCCGATGATCAAGGGCTTGAGCACTTTTTCGAACACAAAGCCGCCGCCAGTGTCGTGGTGGAGCGCTTCGGGGTCGGTTGCGCTGGAGCTGACGCACACCAGGCGGCGCACGCCGTGGGCGCGCATGGCCTGAATGATGTGCTCGGCGCCGCGTGAGTAGACCGAAATTGGCTGGCTGCTGAATGGCACGCCGAGCGTGGAGATGATGGCGTCCTGATCGGCAACGGCTGTTTCTACCTGCGCGTAGTCGAACACGTCGCCGGCCTGGACGCGCAGCAGTTTGTGCGCGATTGGGAAGGCGGCGGGGTGGCGCGTGACGGCGGTGACGGTGTGGCCCTGCGCCAGCGCCTGCTCGGTGAGAATGCGACCGGTCGGGCCGTTGGCGCCAAAAATCGCGATCTTCATCAGTTTCTCCGTGCTGTGGCTGCGGCGCGCTGCCGCAGGTATACAGAAGACGGGAAGCAGGGCGATTTTGGGACAAGCGGCGCGAGCTTTTTGACACAGAAATGCGAGCGCCAGCCACGCCAGCGCCCGCACTTGCTGGAGAAAACGACTGAGCCACCGGAAAGACCTCAAATAACCACCAAGGCACCAAGATTTTGTGCAATCATGAAGCCAGGGCAAGCTTCCAGGAAGCTAATCTGAGTATCGGGTTGAAGTAAAACTGGCTTGAGCTTCCTGGAAGCTGAGTACAAGGAAATTTATTTTCCAGAGTACTGGATGCGCATGCTTATCACTTACTCAAACACCAGATAACTCCGTGTTCTCTGTATTCTCTGTGGCTCAACTTAATCCTTGTACGGGTCGAACACGTCTTCGCCGGCCATGGCCACGCCCAGCGGCGTGAGCGTGTGCAGCACACGGATGCTGCCAGCGTGGGCCTGAAGCACTTCGGGCAGGCGGCGATAGACGTGCGGGCTTTCGTCGGTGCCCGCGCCGCGCAGCTCAACGCCAGCGCGTGTCACCCACTCGCGCATCATCGCGGGCGAGACCGCGCCGGGCCGGATCAGCTCCTGCACGCGGCGGCCATCCTTCTTGACCCAGCGGCGCTTGCCGGCTGCTGCTGTGCGGCTCATCACGCGGCCCGCGCCGTGCACGGTGCTATGCAGCGCGGCGGTGGCTTCGTCGCCCGCCACGCCCTCGACGATCACGCTGATGTCGCCCATCGAGCCGCCGATAAAGCCGCGCTGCCCCGGCCATGCCGGAGTTGCGCCCTTGCGCACCACAATCACCGATTCGCCGCCGTGCTCTTCGCGCCATGCGTAGTTGTGGTGGTTGTGCACTTCGTCGGTGGCTTCCGCGCCGAGGATGCCAAGCACCTGGCTCACCACGAAATCGCGCCCGGCGTAGGCGTAGCGACCGGCCAGCTCCATCGCCTGCCAGTAGGCTTCGCCCAGGTCGGTGCGCAGCGACAGCACGGTTGCCGGCTGGTCCATATGCTCGCCGGGGGCCTTGTCGGCAAAGGCGCGGCCGGCCGCCAGGTTGAGGAAGCCGCTGGCAGTGCGATGGCCCAGCCCACGGCTGCCGAAATGCACACCCACCCACAGCCAGCCCTCTTCATCCTCGAACAGGTCGACGTAATGGTTGCCCGAGCCGACTGTGCCAAGCTGCTCGCGGGCCTGCTGCTGGAGCTTGCCAAGCTGCGGAATATCGCGCCATGCCGGGTCGTCGAACAAGGCGTGATCGCGCGCCTTGCCGCTGGTCTGGCCCACGCCAAACACCACGGTGCGCGCAATCTGATCCATGATCTGCGCCATGTGCGGGCGCACGTCGGCGGCGCGCAGGTTGGTGCGCGCGGCTTTGTTGCCGCAGTTATGCACTACTAGTCCCTGCGCGAAAAATGCCTCAGCGGCGTCGCCCGTGACAATATCGTACACAGGCAACTCTGGCCCGGCCTGCACCGACGCGACACTTACCCAGCAGATTTCTTCGCTGCTGTGGGGCGTGAGCGTAGTGCCGACCGGTCGGCGCGGTGTGCCGCGCTCGTCGTACATCGCGTGGTACACGAGTCCTGGCGCAACGTCGTATTCCGCTGCAACCGTATCGACAATCCCGCGCCAGGGCATGCCCTGCGCCTTGAGCGCCCGAGCGGCATCGCGGGCGGCCGTGCGCGCCTGCACAAGCGCGCCGCGCTGCCAGAGCACGCTGGCCGCCGCAGCGCCGCGAACGCGCTTGGCGTGGGCGTAGCAGAAGCCAACTTCGCCAAGAAAACGCAGCTGCGCAGCTTCGCCGCCCAGCAGTTGCAGCACATAATCCTGGCGCACACCGCGCCCCGGCCCGCTTGGCGCAACGGAAGTTGAGAAGCCAAGCGACTCAAATAGTCGAGCGATGAACTGAATGGCGTGCTGGTTCTCGCCAGCCTGCTTGAGCTGAAGATTTGGCATCTGCGCGCGAAGGAGGCGCGGCGTCACCATTTCCGCGCTGCAAAAGGCCGAAAGAAACTGCGCGCGCAGCCACGGCGCCAGCACGAACAGCCAGGGCATTGGCGCGGCGGGCCATTCCTTCTTGCCCACGGGCGAGCCGAGCACCGCAAACAGCGCATGCAGGGCGCGCGAGTTGACGCGCACCAGCAGCTCGGCCTGGCGTTGCGGGTGGCGTTCGCGGCGATGCAGGAGCGCCTGAAAGCCCAGGCGCGCAAAATCGCCAATGATATCGGCGGCATCGATGGGGCTGGTTGTGTAAATGGCGATATGCTTGCCATCCTTCGAAAGGTGCCCGCCGCCGCTGATGTAGCCAAGCAGGCGCACCATTATCGGGAACAGCGCGCCGTCGGTGGCAAGCGGGTAGAGGCCGTGGCGAGCCAGCGCGGCGGCATGTTCGGGCGCGAGCGCAGGCGCAAGATCGCCAGTCTGCGGCTCGAAGGGCAGGCCAACAAATGGCGCGCATGCTACCACATCGCCGCTGTGGAGCTGCCCAGCTGGCTTCCAGCCTGCCAGCGTGCGCACATGATGGTCGGCAGTGGCGCGCAGCACGCGGCCATTCGCCAGCGTGATAGCAAGCGTTGGCTTGACACCACGCGCAATTGCGCCGAACGACGGCTCGACCAGGCGCACGCGGCCGCCATCCCAGCAGGTGATTGTGTGCTGGGCCGCAACCTGCTCGATCGGCAGGGTGTAGCCGTCGCGAGTTGTGACGAGCGTGCCCGCCGCGAGGCACGAAATATCGTAGCCCACGCCGCTGGGGCTTACCGCCTCGCGGTAGGCGATCACGCCGCCAATTGGCATGCTGTAGCCCTTGTGGCCGTCGGCCATGAGTGCGGCACCGGCCACTTCGGCGTCGGCCGCGCAGCGCGCGATCTGCGCCAGGGTGGCGTCGTCGTGCTCGCCCCAGACGGGGATGCCCTTAACGTAGGTAAACATCGGCGCCCTCCATTTCGCGCAGGGTTTCGCGTGCGATGTAGATGATTTCCTCAAGCCAGGCGCGCAGCTCGGCGCGCGGCAGGGTGGTGGCGTCGGCAAGCCGACCCGCCGAAGCGTAGTCGTGCAGCAGGTCGAGCCGCATGGCCAGCTCCTCCATTCCTTCGGCGCTGTAGTCGCGGCGGATGCGCTCGGTTAGGGCCGGCGTCGGAACGCTCATGGTGGCACCTCTTCTGGTTGGCAAATAGGGCAGCAGGGTGGGCAAACAAAAAGCGTGAAGCTCGCGCTTCACGCCGCAGAGAGAGCTAATGTGTCGAATGAGTATTAGCCATATCCCTCTGCGGCGGAACCTATGCGCGAATCATTCTCACTGCGCAGAATCCATGCGCAACCGAGCATACCCACGCATTCGGTGGCGGGTAACTGGAAGCGATATGGACGATGGCTGAATGATGTGGCGCGCATGGCTACTTCCTGATGTCGAGTGTGGTTTCTTCAAGCATCGCCAGAATGCTTGAGCCTTTGATAAAAATCCGGCGAATACTGTCGGGGCGGCTGGCGACGAGCTGCCCCGAGGCGATCAGGCGCTTGATCGTGCTTAAGCTAACGCCCAGCACGTCGGCGGCCTCTTCACGGGAATACACCGTGTCGGGATGAATTGGTTCGCGTTTCATAAACCCACCTGCTGCTTATACATCCCTGAGAGTGTAGCACGGTGCTTTGCGGTTGTCAAGGGTTCATTTCTCAGGGCTGTGCTGGCGCAACGCCTCGAACACAGCCGCAAAATCGTCGTTGGCGTAGCCCAGGTTGATGGCGATGCGATACAGCTCACGCGCGGCGGCAAGCGTGGGCATCGGCACGCTGTGCTCGTCGGCGGCGCGCAGGGCGTAGGTGGCGTCTTTATGCATCCAGCGCAGTGCGAAGTTTGTGTCGGCGTAGCTGTGGGCCAGCATGAAACCGATCTTGCCCTGCACGATTGGGCTGCCCGGCGCGCCGCCACGAATCAATGCCCCGACCTGCTCCATATCCAGCCCGGCGCGCTCGGCCAGCGCCAGCCCTTCGGCCAGCACAGCCGTTTGCGCCGCGCCCATCATGTTGTTGATTAGCTTCATTGTCGCGCCCGCGCCATTTGGTCCGAAGTGCAGAATCTCCTGGCTGACCGCGCTCAGCGCCGGGCGGGCGCGCTCCAGCGACGCCGCGTCGCCGCCCACCAGCAGCCGCAGCGCGCCATTGGCGGCGGCATCTTTGCTGCCCGTCACGGGCGCGTCGAGCAGGGGGAGACCGCGCTCAGCCGCCAGCGCGGCCAGCTCGCGCACCCACGCGATCGAGAGCGTGCTGCATTCCACCAGCACCGCGCCGGGCTCAGCGCCGCCGAGCGCGCCGTGCTCGCCCAGCCACACCGCCCGCGAGGCCGTGTCGTCGCCAACCATGGCGATGATAATGCTGGCGCCGTGCGCGGCCTCACGCGGCGTGGGGGCCACCCGCGCCCCGCGCGCGGCCAGCGGCGCGGTTTTCGCGGCGGTGCGGTTGTACACATTCACCGGGAAGCCGGCCTTTTGCAGGTTCGCCGCCATGCTTCCGCCCATAATGCCCAGGCCCAGAAACGCTACCGTGTTCATGAAAACCTCTCGCTGTGCTCGCACTTGTCCGCCGGGTATGATACCACCTCGGCCGGGCGCGTGGGAATGCGCCGCGCCACGATTTGACGCATACTTTAGAATGGGCCAACAGTGAAGGAGCGAGTGAATGATCGAATCGCAGGCGGCGCGCACGGTTCCGCTTTCGGCGGGCCAGCGGGCGCGGCTGATTATTGAGATGGTGCCGCTGGGCTTTTTTGTGCTGGCGCTGCTGTTTGTGGTGTTTTACCTGCCCAGGCTGACCAACACGCCGCCATCGGTGGCGTTGATTTTGTTCCTGGGGCTGGTGGTTGCTGTGATGGCATGGATCGCATTGCAGCGGCTGCGCGACCTGATGGCGGGCGTGGCGCTGGTGGAAGAAGACCGGCTGGAGCGCCTGGTGCGCTCGCGCAGCGCCAGCGGGCCGCAGGCGTTCCATGGCCGCTTCGAGCGGCTTGGGCGCATGCGCCTGAGTCGTGCGGCGTACAAGACGGGGCAGAATGGCGCGCGCTACCGTGTGGCCTACAGCCCGGCCAGCCGAATTGTGTGGGCGCTGGAGCCGCTTGAGGGGTGAGCGCAGACCAAGAAAATTTACCAGAGAGACACAGAGGCACGGAGGTTTTGGACAGCGAAAGTCACCACAGAGACACAGAGGCACGGAGATTTGAAGATATGGTTTGAACTATTCGACGCTCCGTTCAGCATGGGCAAAATAGAAGTATTTGCCCGGATTTGGTAAAAACACACGCGGCAGCCGAGCGGCTGCCGCGTGTATTGTGGTCGTTTGTCGGTGGTCTGTCGTCGGCGGTCGCCCGCGCTAGTTGTCTTTCGGCACGATCTCGCGCGGGTCGTGGGCGGCGGGCTTGTCGGCGGTCGCTGCGGTGGCCTCGGCGCGCAAGCGAATGTGCAAATCTTTGAGCTGGCGCTCATCCACCGGCGAGGGCGCGTTGGTCATCAGGTCGGACGCTTGCTGCGTCTTCGGGAAGGCCATGACCTCGCGGATGGTCGCTTCGTCGGCCAGCAGCATCGCCAGCCGGTCGATGCCGGGCGCGATGCCGCCGTGCGGGGGCGCGCCATACTCAAACGCTTCGAGCATGTGGCCGAACTGCGACTGCGCCGTTTCGCGGCTGATGCCCAGCAGGTCGAACAGCTTCTGCTGCACATCGCGGCGGTGAATACGAATCGAGCCGCCGCCCGCCTCGTAGCCGTTCAGAATCACGTCGTAAGCTTTCGCGCGCACCTTGCCCGGGTCGCTATCCATCAGCGGCAGGTCTTCGTCCTTGGGCGCGGTGAAGGGGTGGTGGACGGCGTCCCAGCGGTTTTCGTCGGCATTCCACTCCACCAGTGGGAAATCGATCACCCACGCAAACGACAGCAGGTCGGGGTCGGCCAGCTTCAGGCGGCTGCCGAACTCGCGGCGCAGCTTGTCGAGCGCGGCGGCGACGATTTTGGGCGTGTCGGCCACGATCAGCAGCAGGTCGTCGAGCTGGCCGCCCATCTGCGCCACAATCGCGCTCATTTCCTCGGCACTCACCTGCTTGCCGAAGCTGGAGCGGATCTGCTCGGGCGCGATGCCCTGCTGGAGCGAGGCCCATAGCAGGCCCTTTGCGCCGGCCTGGCGCGCAATGTCCACCACTTCGTCGAGCTGCTTGCGCGAATAGCCGCCCACGCCGGGCACGCGAATGCCCTTGATCTGGCCGCCACTGCCAAGCGCATTGCCGAACACGGCAAACTGGCTGCCAGCCAGCGTTTCGCTCAGGTTCACAAACTCCAGGCCATAGCGCAGGTCGGGCTTGTCGGAGCCGTAGCGCTCCATCGCCTCGGCGTAGCTCAGGCGCGGGAAGGGCGCGACCACGCGCTTGTGCGGCGTAACCTCGCGCACCAGCTCGATCAGCAGGCGCTCGATCAGATTCAGCACATCTTCCTGATCGACAAAGCTCATCTCCATGTCGAGCTGCGTGAACTCGGGCTGGCGGTCGGCGCGTAAGTCCTCGTCGCGGAAGCAGCGCGCGATCTGGAAGTAGCGGTCGTAGCCCGCCACCATCAGCAGCTGCTTGAGCTGCTGCGGGCTTTGTGGCAAGGCGTAGAACTCGCCGGGGTGCACGCGGCTGGGCACGAGGTAGTCGCGCGCGCCCTCAGGCGTCGACTTGATCAGAATCGGGGTTTCGATCTCCAAAAAATTCTCGCGGTCGAGGAAATCGCGGATGAACTTGATCATGCGGTGGCGCAGGATCAGGTTTTTCTGCATGCGTTCGCGGCGCAGATCGAGGTAGCGGTATTTCAGCCGCAGCATCTCGTCTTCGCCGCCTTCTTTGCTGATATAGATCGGGGTGGTTTTGGCCGCGTTCAGAATGTTGGCGACCCCGGCGCGCACTTCGATTGCGCCGGTTGGCAGATCGGGGTTGAGCGACTCGTCGGGGCGCTTGCCGACCAGACCGCGCACCTGGAGCACGAACTCCGAGCGCGCCTGGCTGGCGACGGCGTGGGCCTCGGGCGCGGTGGCCGAGTCGAATACCACCTGGGTTATGCCATAGCGATCGCGCAGATCGATAAAAATCAGCGGGCCATGGTCACGGCGGCGATGCACCCAGCCCGCCAGCAGCACTTCCTGGCCGGCGTGCTCGGGCCGCAGCTCGCCGCACGTGTGCGTGCGAAACATGAACAGCTCCTCTTCCTGCGACAGCGAATAATAAGAACGACGAACGGCCGCGCATATGCGCTCGCTCGCTCGCCGTTGATGCCAAGTGAACCGGCGTATTATACCACAGGCCTTGCTTGCGCCTGGCGAGGGGCGAAGGGTTACAGGTTGCAGGTTTGAAGGTTGCAGGTTGAGGGCGACGAAGGACGAAGGACGAATGAATAAACCGCAGAGGGCGCAAAGAGCGCAGAGGATTTGGATGTTGCCGGTTGCATGTTGAGGGCGACGAAGGACGAAGGACGAACGAAAGAATGAACCGCAAAGGCCGCAAAGGGCGCGGAGGGTTACAGGTTGCCGGTTGCAGGTTGCAGGTCTAACCCCAAAACCCCAGACCCTAAACCCTGTGCGGTTCAGTGCTAACCGCCACCTGTCTGCTGCCGACAGACGACGGACGACCGGCCACGAACGTGTCGTCAGTGGTCGGTCGTCTGAAGTCCATAAGAAGGAAATCTGCGCCATCTGTGGATAAAACGCCCTACGCCGCCCGCGCCATTGTGGTCAGCACGCGCACGATGATCGCCCAGGCGACCACGTGCATCAGCATCAGCGTCGCCACGCCGCCCACAGTTGCGCCGGGCATGCCGCCATTCAGCAGCAGCAGGTCGGGAATGAGCGAAACCACCAGCACGCCAAGCGCAATGCGCTGAAACAGCGTGATCGGGCGGCGCGCAAAGCGGCCCAGCAGCGCAAACACAATCACCGCGCCAAGCCCGTCAATAATCGTGAACACAATCGGCATTGCTACGCTCAGCGGCATAAAGGCCGGGTCGGGCTGGAGCGCGGCCACGGCAACAAAGCGAATGATCACGTTGGCAATCACAGCTGCGGCGATGGCGAGCGGCCCGACCCACAAGAGGCGGCGAAAATCGACACGTTCGGCGGCGGGGGCGGCCGGAGCAGCAGAAACCATTGGGCAGTCCTTTCCTCGGAAGCTGGCCTGTGCCAGCCTGTGCGCCCGAGCATAGCAGCCCAGCGCGCGCCTGAGAATGGCAGAAGCTGCCGGCGCTATGTCATTTTCTGCTGCTCGCGGAAGGCTTGCGGCGCCAGGCCACTTGCGCGCTTGAATGCCTTGCTGAAGTGGAACATATCGGCATAGCCCAGCGCGGCGGCGATCTCGGTCACCGACAGGCTGGTGTATTGCAAGAAGCGCTTGGCCTCGATTACCAGACGCTCAGCGATCAGCTGCTTGGTGGGCTTGCCAAGAATGCTGCTCAGCGCCCTGGAAAGACGCACTGGCGCAATGCCCAGCGCGCTCGCGTAAAACTCAACATCGTGGTGGCGGGTAAACTCGGCTTCGAGCTGGGCCATAAACTGCTGGTAGATGCGGTAGCTATCGCCGGGCGCCTCGGCGGCGGTGAGCGCGCGCTGGTAGATCCGCTCGATGCGGATGATCAGCGCGGCGAGCAGGTGGCGCAGCGCCGTGCCCTGCTGAAATGCTGCCGGCTGGGCGTATTCCTGCTCGAACAGCTCCAGCATCGGCCGTAACTCGGCCAGCGCCGATGGCGTGAGCGCCAGCGTTTGCCACGCGCCAAGCTGGTTGAACAGCGTGGCGTGGTAGTTCCAGCTTGGGCTGATCAGGCTGGCGGGCAGGAAGTCGTCGGTGAAGCGCACGATCCAGGCGTGCAGATCGGCGCCGGCCTCGACCATATGCACCTGGCCGCGGGCAATCAGCGCCAGCATCGGGCCAGCCAGCTCAGTCAGCTGCCCGTCGATGCGGTGCCGCCAGCGCCCCGACTCAATCACAATCAGCTCCTGGTAGTTGTGGCGGTGCGGTGGGTCGTCCCACGGCGTGGGCAGTGTGGTGCCGCGAATGCGCTCAAGCGAACATGTCGCCGGCTGGTCGGCGCTGTGGCTGGCGAGGTCGACATAATCAATTGTTTCGCGTGTCACGATTGCGCGGCCTGCGCGCAGATGTCGAGCGTCGGGCATTCGCACGCAAGCGTCGCCGCCAGGCGCTCGCGCATTTCCTGCATGCGGGCAATCTGCGCGTCCAGCGTGGCGATACGTTGCGGCGCGAGCTCCTGCCAGCGCGTGGCGGGCGGCGTGCCGGGCGCAAAGCCGTGCAGCAGCACGCGAATCTCGGCCAGCGACATGCCCGCGCCCTGCGCAAGCTGGATGAGTGCAAGCGTGCCGAGCGCGGCGGCCGGGTAGCGGCGCTGGCCGGCCACGCGGCGCGGCGCGGCCAGCAGCCCGGCGCGCTCATAGAAGCGCAGCGCCGAGGCGCGCAGCCCGGCCCGGCGCGCCAGCTCGCCAATCGTCAGTTCGTCCATGCGATTGCCCCTTGACTTGAAGCGTGGTTCAAATGATACGCTCAAGCCGGGCACAGCGCAAGAAAGCTGGCCAATAGCCAAAGGAAGGTGTATGAAGCACAACCATGAAATCGCGTTCGCCTGCAATTTGGGCGCGCTGCCGGCAAGCGAGCGCATCGCGCACGCGGCGCTGGGGCGCGAGCTGTTTGGCAGGAATGGAGCGCGTGAGCTGGACGATGGCTACGCCTGGAGTTTTGCCGCCGAGCAGTACGATGCGCTGGCCGGGTTCGTCGGGCGCGAGCGGCAGTGCTGCCCGTTTTTTCATTTCACGCTTGAGCTTGCGCCGGGTGGCGGGCCGATTGAGCTGCGTATTCGCGGCGCAGCGGGCGTGAAGGAGTTTCTGCGCGCCGAGCTGATGGGGCTGGTAGATTAGGGAGTAGAATCAAGGGAGATGCGCAGCATTGCCGTGCACCTCCCTTGATTCGCTGTATCAAAGCTAGCTTCGCGCCAGCAGCACGATTGCCGGCACGCAGGCGAGTTTCAAGGCTTGGCTTTGCGCTACGGGCGCGCCTAATACTAGCGCCTCGCTACTGTTTTGATCGCGTTCCGGACCTGTCAGGATCTTCGCTTCTGCTAAACTGTTGCGAACTTCCTGTGGAAAAGCCGAGTACATTCTTCCAAACCCCCTATCAGGAAACTCAGCAGACACAACCAACCTGTCCGGGCGTCTGCGGCTGGCCCGATTACCAGGCTGCTCGTCGTAGGAAGGATTTTGCATCGTGCGCCTATCATTCACGACGAATGTGTTACGAAGAGGCATTGCGCTGGTCGTGCTGCTCTCGCTCGCCAGGCTAGCTGGGGCAGGGGCGGGCAATATTCCTTCGGCGCAAGCGGTGTCCACAACAATTGTCATCAGCCAGGTGTATGGCGGGGCCGGCTGCGGCACAGCTGGCTGTTCCACCTATAAAAATGATTACATCGAACTGTTCAACCGGAGTAGTATCGCTGTCTTGGTAAACGGCTGGTCGGTTCAGTATGCGGCGGCGACGGGTACTACGTGGCAAGTCACCAACTTACCGAATGTTTCAGTGCCAGCGGGCGGGTATTTGCTGGTGGCTGAAGGGGCGGGCGCAAACGGTGTCAACGACCTTCCTACTCCTGACGTGATCGGCGCTATTGCGATGAGTGCCACGGCCGGGAAAGTGGTGCTCGTCAGTACGACCACGGCCCTTTCCGGGGCTTGCCCTGCAGATGCTGCCATCGTGGATTTTGCTGGCTTTGGAACAGCGGCGAACTGTAACGAAGGTGGTGCGAACGCCCCTGCGCCCTCGATCACGACCGCTGATATACGCATCGGCAGCGGCTGCACCGACACCGACAATAACAGCGCAGATTTCGCGGCTGGCGCTCCCAATCCGCGCAACTCGGCTACGGCGCTCAATCCGTGTTTGGCATCTACCAATACCCCAACAAACACGCCGACGAACACGCCGACGAACATGCCCACCAATACACGAACGAACACGCCGACGAACACGCCAACGAACACGCCCACCAATACCCCGACGAACACTCCCACCAATACTCTAACCAACACGCCGACCAACACGGCGACCGATACCCCCACCAGCACGGCGACCGACACCGCGACGCCGACCACTACTTTTACCAACACACCCACCAACACCGCGACGCCGACCAGCACGGCGACCGATACCCCCACCAGCACAGCGACCGACACCGCGACGCCGACCACTACTTCTACCAACACAGCGACCGACACGCCGACAGATACGCCGACCACTACTTCTACCAGCACCCCCACCAACACCGCGACGCCGACCAGCACAGCGACCGACACCGCGACGCCGACCACTACTTCTACCAACACACCCACCAACACAGCGACCGACACGCCGACCGACACGCCGACAGATACGCCGACCACTACTTCTACCAGCACACCGACTGACACGCCGACGAACACACCAGGGCCGCAAGGTATGCTACGCGTATATGTACCATTTTTTCAGGTAGCCAGCTTACCAGATTTAATAAGCTCAGTGCAGATCAGTCCTGCGAAACAGGCGTTTGTGGCCGGTGAATCAGTCGAGATCGAGGTGACGATCACGAATCAGGGAAATGCTCCTGCTGGCGCTTTCTGGGTTGATTTGTATCTCAACCCCTCAGCCCCACCAACTGAGGCGAACCAGCTATGGAACAGCCGCTGTGGTATGCAACCATGTTTTGGCATGGCGTGGAAGGTAAGCAACGGGCTGGCACCGGGCGAGAGTATCACGCTATCGTCGCGGAACCTGCCACTGGGCTATTCGGTCTGGCCCGGCTACTTTGTGTCTGGCACCGCCGACATCTACGTGTACGCCGACAGCTACTACCCTGGAGCCGCTGTTGGCGCAGTAGCTGAAAGCGACGAGGCGAACAATCGCACCGAAGTGCATGGCCTGAAGGTCACAGGATCGAATCCAGCATTTGTGGGCGTGCACAACGCCAAAGAGCTCCAGCTGCGCCCGCCGCGCCCCCTGAAGTGATACAGTATAGAAAGGGCCGTACCCGTTTTGGGTACGGCCCTAAGGTTTCAAAAGGTACGCCACGCACCTCGCTTGATTCGCCGTGTGAACGTTAGTTTCGCGCCAGCGTAACGATCGCCGGCACGCGGTCGAACATCCAGAAGCCCAGCACCATGCCGATGATCGTGGCGTGAAGCGCCCACGCTGCCGCGATCCACAGCGCGCTCAGCCACCAGCCAACCAGCAGGAAGTAGATCGCTCGCAGCAGAAACGGAACCTGGCGCGCGTTGCGATACACCACATGGCCGCCCGGCATTACGATTGCGTCGGTGGTGCGCGGCTTGAGCGTCACGACCTGCGGCAGGCGGTTCAGCATATACAGGCCGAATGGCAGACCAATCACCGTGACGCACAGCACCCAGCCGATCACGGCCCAGACCGCG
The DNA here is from genome assembly GCF_057073505.1 of Kouleothrix sp. 19917. Lineage (NCBI taxonomy): Bacteria > Bacillati > Chloroflexota > Chloroflexia > Chloroflexales > Roseiflexaceae > Kouleothrix > Kouleothrix sp. 19917. The sequence continues at coordinate 2,970,808 of NZ_CP097099.1, read as the reverse complement.
CTCAGCCACCAGCCAACCAGCACAAAATAAAGTGCGCGCACCAGCAGATTCGCGCCATCGTTGCGCACGACCACAACGGGTTGTGTTTGCATTGTATCAATCTCCTGCCCGGCGGGTTGTCCTGAAATATCGCCGGGTTCTGTTCATGATACGCAGCTGCGCGCAAAAGGTTGCAGGGCTTATTTGCCCCAGCGATTGCGCGCCCACTCGTCGGTGGCGCGGTGGTAGACGGCGGCGGTTTCGCTGGCGATCTGCCGCCAGTTGAAGGCATCGCGGGCGACGAGCAGCGCGTTGGCGGCGCGCGAACGCGACCACTCGGGGTGCTGGAGCGTGTGCAGAATGCCCCACGCCAGCGAGGCGGGGTCGTTCGAGTGTACCGTCAGGCCAGTTTCGTGCAGCTTCACCACCTCGGTCAGCCCGCCAGTTTCGGCCACTACCACCGGGCAGCCGGCAGCCATCGCTTCCAGCGCCACAATGCCAAAAGGCTCGTAGAGCGAAGGGAAGGTCGCCACGTCGGCGCAATGGTAGAGCTTGTCGCGCTCTTCGTCGGAAATAAAGCCGGCGAAATTGACGGATGAGCCGATGCCAAGCGCCCATGCGCGATGCTTGAGCGTGTCGAGGTAGGAGCCGGTGCCGGCGATCACAAGCTGGGCGTGCGGGAACACAGCCTGCACTTGCGGCCAGCAATCGAGCAGCGTGTGCAAGCCCTTTTCGTACACCAGCCGGCCGACATAAAACACCAGCGGCTCGTCGTCCTGGGCGTAGCGGCGGCGGAAGGTCAGGCGCTCGTCCTCGCTTGCGAATGGGTCGGGGTAGGCATACACGCCATTCGCCACCACGTCGATTTTGTCGAGCGGGGTGCTGAAATACGTGTTGATCTGCTGGGCCATGAAGTGCGAGCAGGCGATCACCCGCCACGACTCGTAGGTGAGCCACCACTCAATATGGTTGACCTGCTCGGCGTGGCCGCCGCCAATGTAGCCGCCCTGCCGCCCGCGCTCGGTGGCGTGGATGGTCGAGATCAGCGGGCGGCGCCAGGCGTGCTTGAGCGACACGCCGGCGTGCGCGGCCAGCCAGTCGTGCGCGTGAATAAGGTCGAACGGCCCGACCTCGGTGCGCAGCGCGCGGGCGGCATATTCCATCAGGCCATTCGCGTGCTGCACATACGAAACAAAGCCGTAGGCATCCATATGCGGCGGCTCGATCCGGTAGACGTGCACACCTTCTCTGGTGGTTTCGCGCTTGGCCCCGCCCCGCAGCAGTGGCGTCACCACATGGGCTTCAATTCCCTGGCGAACCAGCTCGGGCGCAAGATCCATGATGTGCTTGCCCAGGCCCCCGACGATGTGTGGCGGGTATTCCCAGGACAAGATCAAAACGCGCATGCTGCTCCTCTGGCCTACTGTGTCGTTGCGAAATCCGGCAGATTATATCATTGCCGTGGTGTCACCACAACCCTGCGCGGCTCAGCGCGCGCGCGCAACTGGCACGAAGATCGGCTGCGCGGGCGTGTTTGCCGGGCCGGTGCTGAGCGCGCCGCTTACGGCCAGGGCGTAGGGTTGCGTGCCGATCGGGATGTTGTGGGCGCGCACCTCGATGCGGTAGGTGCCGGGCTGTGGCCGCGCAACAATCACGCCTTCGACGTTGTTGATGCGGTCGCCGCCGCTGGCAGCATTGCCCCAGTATTCGCGGCCATCCGGGCCAATCAGCACCAGGTCGAGGTCGTTGACGAGCTGGCGCGCAGCCGAAAGCGATGCGGGTGGGTCGGTCCAGGCCAGCACGATGCGCAGAGGCAGCGCGCCGCTCACCAGCAGCGGGTGGGCCGCGCTTGTGGGGTAGCGCACAGTCTGGCCGGTTGCCAGCCCGGCGCTGTGGTCCTCGAACCAGGTGCGGAAAGGCGGCGGCGCATCGATAAAGCCCAGTGCTACGCGGCCCCAGCCATCCACACCATTCGGGCGCGCGGTGGGAATTTCGCGCTTGCCGCCGCTGCCGTACTGGCCGGGCGCGATGTCGTCGGTGGTGTTGAGCAGCGTGGCCTTGAGCAGCGCGGCGCTGGGTTGGGCAAAGCCGTGCAGCCCGAGCCATTCGCGCACCAGCGTACCCGCGCCCGCGGCGATGGGCGTGGCCATTGAGGTGCCGCCCGAGAAGACGTAGTTCGGATTGGCGTTGTAGGTGCCCCACAGCGGGTTGGCACCCGGCACATGCGAGCGATTCGAGAGAATATTCGTGCCCGGCGCAACCATGTCGGGCTTGATGCGCCCATCGTCGGCGGGGCCGCGCGAGGAAAACGGTGCCATGCCATTGCGATCATTCGAGGGCGTGTCGCTGGCGATTGGGTCGGCGCTGTAGCAGGTTGGGTCGAGCTCGCGGTAGGGCGAGTTGCTGCGCGGCGCGTCGGCGCGCTCGTTCTCGCTGGCGCCGACGGTGATGACGTTTTTCGCGGTGGCGGGCGCATACAGCGAGTCGGGGTTGATCACGCCATCACCAAAGGGCAGGCAGCCAAAAGCGGTGAAGTAGCCATCGTTGCCTGAGTTGCCGGCAGCAAAGAAGATCGCCATGTCGGGATGTTCCCAGACGAATTGGTCGGTGCTGCGCGAGGCGTCGGGGTAGCCGCCAAAGGTCGATTCCAGCTCGATAAGCGCCGAGCCGGTTGGGCCGCCCCAGCTGTTGGAGTGGATGCGCGCGCCGTCGGCATAGGCCTGCGCGAAGATCGGAACCGGGTCGTCGAGGCCCAGGATCTGCCCGAGCGCGTCGACCTCGAATGCCTGCGCCACCAGGCTGGCCTCGGGCGCAACGCCGGCAAACGATCCGTTGTACTGGTGCTGGGCTGGGTGCGCGCCCGACTGCATGCCCGCGCCGAGCAGCGAGCCAGCCACATGCGTGCCATGCCCAAACTGGTCGGCCAGGTCGCCGCCGTCGGAAAGAATGTGCGTGGCGTGAATACGGCCGGCAAAGTCGGGGCTGAGCGTGTTCATGTCACCCGTGTCGAGCCCCGAGTCGGCAATGCCGACGATCTGGCCCTGCCCGAACAGGCCGTGGTTCTGCCACACTGCGTCGGCCCCAATGATTGCGCGCGCGCGGTCGTTGAAGATGCGCATGGGCGTGGCCGGCTCGATCCAGCGCACATCGGGCTGCTGCGCGAGCGCCAGCAGATCGGCGGCGCTGACGCGTGGCCCGGCGGGCATGCCACGCGCGGCCAGAGCGTTGGCCAGCGCCTGCGACCGGCCGGGCCACGCGCGCACGCGCAGGGCCACCGGGGCGTCGAGCGTGCCGGCGGCCAGGGCTTCGAGCAAGCCCGGCGCGATCTTGTCGGCGGCGGTGAAGGGCAGGCGCGCGACCACGCCGGGCAGCTGTGCGGCGGCTGCAATCGCGGCGGGCGTGCCGCGCACCAGGAAGGCATAATCGGGGATGTATTCCAGCGCTTCCAGGCCGGCTGCGCGCAGGGCGCTGCGCTCGGCTGCGCCAAGCGGGCCACCAAACTGCACAATGGCGAGGTCGGGCGCGCTGGCGCGCAGCGCGATGGTAGGTTGTGCTGCGCTAGGCGCCAGCGCGTGGCTATGCAGGTAGAGCGGTGGCGGGCTGGGCTGGCGGGCAAATGCCGGAACGGCAAGGAGACTGAGCATCAGCGCGCACAGGCCGATCATGGCGTGGCGCTGGTGTTGGGTGAAGAATGGCATGATCGTCCTTTTCATAGTGCAATGGAGCTTATGCCTGCTCGCACGGCAGCTCGGCCAGCGCCTGGCGGGCCTGCCCGGCAAGCGGGCTGCCGGGGCCAAGCGTGCGTTCGTAGTGCGCCAGCACTGCCGCGATCGCCTCGCGGGCGCTGGCGCAATCGCCCTGTGCTGCGGTGATTTGCGCCTGGTGCATGCGCACCAGCATCGTTTCCGGGTGCGAGTCGCCGAGCTTGGCGTGCAGGATGGCGTGGGCCTGGCCGAAATGCTCTTCGGCGCGCTCAAGCTCGCCAAGCTGGCGCAGCGCCTCGCCCAGGTTGTTGTGCGTGCGGCCAATCCGCGAGTCGCCGGCCGGCATGATCGCCTGCGCGGTGGCAAGCACCTGCGCGAACTGCTCGGCAGCGGCGGCGGGCTGCTGCTCGCGCAGCAGCAGCAGCGCGATGTTGTTGCGCGCCAGCAGTGTGTAGGGATATTCATCGCCAAAGCGCGCCTGCCAGATTGCCAGGGCCTGCCCATAGTTGGCGCGCGCCGCCGCAAGGTTGCCCTGCTGGCGCTGTAGTTCGGCCAGGTTGTTGTAGCTTTCCGCCAGGTCGGGCGCGTCGGGCGGCAGCAGCTGGCGGCGAATGGCCAGCGCCTGCTGGTGGTAGCCTTCGGCGCGGCTGGCGGCACCGGCGGCGCGCACCCACTCGCCCAGGTTATTCAGCACCTCGGCGGCGAGCAAGGTGTCAAGCGTTTCGGCGTGTTGCAGCATTTCGAGCGCGCGCTCAAGGTAGGGCAGGCCGCCGGTGGCGTCGCCCGCCGCATCCAGCAGAAATGGCAGCCAGTTGTGCATCTGAATGGCGAGCTCGTCGTCGCGGGCGGCGGCGGCATCGGCGCGCAGGTGCAGGTGTGGCAGCAGGGCGCGCAATCCTGCGGTGTCGTCGTCGGCATAGCGCGCGGCTGCCTGGGCCGCGAGGAGCTGTTCGATAGCGGCGCGGGCCGGCTCGGGCGGGGCGGTGCGGCGCGCATAGGCCGCCACAATTGGGTGAATCAGCAATCGGTCGCCACTTTCGTTGAGCAAGCCCAGCTCGATCAGGCGGCGCAGCGCGCGCAAGGCCAGCCGCTCGCCCGCATTGCCGGGCAGCGCCGCCGGCAGCAGCGCGCGCTCGAAGGGCGCGTTTGGCGCGAAATAGCCCGCGCGCGCCAGCATGGCCCGCGCCAGCGCGTCGGCGGGGTCGGCTGGGTCGAGCCGCTCGAAGCTGAGCGCAAACGTCTTTCCAACACTGCGCGTGTGGGTGGTGGCGGTGTCGGCCACATCCACGCCCTGCATGGCGTCGTGCTCGATCAGGCCAGCAGCGCGCAGTTCGGCCAGGAATTGCTCGGGGCGGCCGGGCGGGTCGTGGCGGTAGGTTTCGAGGTAGCTGCCGGCCAGGTGCAGCGCCAGCGGCAGGTCGCCAAGCTCGCTGGCCAGCGCATCGAGCGCGGGCAGATTGGCCGGCAGGTCGGGCCGATACTGGCGCAGCAGCGCCACGCTTTCGGCGCGCGGCAGCATGGCCAGCGCCAGCCCGGCCACGCCCGACTGCTGCGGCCAGCGCTCGCGGCGGCTGGTGAGCAGCAACCGGCAGCCACCGCTGGCAGGCCGCCACTGCGCCAGCAGCGTTTCGTCTTCGCAGTTGTCGAACACGAGCAGGCGCGGGATGGGTTGTTCCCACGCCTGCCGCACCAGCTGCACCTGCGTTTCCAGCGCCAGGTCGGCCCAGTCGTCGCGGCTGATCAGGCCGCTGGCCCCGCAGGCGGCTACCTCGGCGGGCAGGGCCTGCGCATCGGCGCAGCTCAGCCAGAACACGCCACCCGCGAAGAATTGGCCGTAGCGGTGCGCAAATTCGGCCGCCAGGCTCGTTTTGCCCATGCCGCCAATGCCAGTGATCGCGGCGGCGTGGCCGCTGGCAGCCGCGCCCTGCGCTGCAATTTGCGCCACCAGTGCCTGTAAATCACCCACGCGCCCACAAAACAGTGGGTTGCGCGCGAGCGGCATGCGCGAAGGCGTGGGCAGCGGGGCGGGCGGCGGGATCGCAGGGCCATCGGGCAGCGTAAGCTCGGGCACAGCCGCTGGCCGGGCGTCGAGCAGGCGCGCAATCTGGGCAAGCAGCTCGTGCTGGTCGGCGGAAGCAGCCGCTGGCTCGGCTGGCGCAAAAGCCAGGCGGTGCTCGATTGCGGCGCGCCATTCGGCTGGCGGAAACAGTTCGAGCGCCCAGACCTCGGCATAGCGATCGAGTGGCAGCTGCGTGAGGATGAAAAACGCCACCGCTTCGTCGGCAGTGCAGCGCGCGTGGGCTGGCCGCCCCTCGGTGAAGGCGCGCACCACCCGAATCGCGTCAGACGGGTCGATGTTCAGGTTGCGCCCCTGGGCAAGGTAGGCGTGGTAGAACTCGTTGTAATCGGCAAAACCGGCGCGTGCCGCCACGTGCTGCTTTTGCTCGCCCGCGCGCTTGATCCAGCTGCGGATCAGCGCCGCTACGGCCTGCTTGGGCGTTTGTGTCGCCATTGGTAGCCCCTTCTGCTCGCCCGCGCCCGCCAAAAATGGCGAGCGGTTTCGCCAGCCCTGGCGGTTATTTCCAGGCCCTTCCCGCTATTGTTCAGCTATGCGGTGCTGCTGGAGCGCCGCGCAGAACTGAGCGAGGAGGTGATTGCAATGCGACAGCGTTTGGCACGCTGGCTGGCCCTGGGCTTGCTGGGCGTGGCGCTGGCGGCGGGTGTGGTGGCGCAGCCAGCCACGCGCGTGGCCCCGGCTCCGCTGCTAGCCAGCGACCCCGGTAACGGCAGCGGCGGCGGCGGCTAGGGCCGCGCCATTGCTGGCCCCGGCGGGCCTGGTACCACCCGCCGGAGCATTTGCCGCAACGCCAACACTTGTCGCAACCAAGCTGGCCCAGGTAAATGGTGTGTTTAAGATCGCCATCTCCGGTGTGCCATATGTATTTGCTATCAGCGCGCGCTGCGCCTGGGCAAGCGCCAGCGCCGCATCGCCGTGCGCGGCATAGGCGGCATACAGAGCTTCTAACACATGCTCCACGGCGCGGTCGTAGATCGGCCACAGGCTGGCGATCACGCGCGCGGCCCCGGCGGCCAGCAGCGCGCGGCTCACGCCCAGCACTTCGTCACCGGGCAGCACTTCGCCGGCAGCGCCTTCGCACGCCGTCAGCATCACCAGCGTGGCGTTGAGCCGCAGCCGCAGCAGGTCGTCGACCCACACATCGTCGTCGTAGAGCTTGATATGCCCAAGCAGGCCGCCCGCTGCGCCAAGCTGCGCATGGCTGGAAATATGGATCAGCTCGTACTCGGCAAGCGCGCCGTGCTGCCCCAGCGCCAGCAGCGCCTGGCGGGTGGCGTGCGCGCCTTCCAGCCGGGTTGCCGGCCCGGGCCAGTGGGCAGCCGCGCGATCGAGCGACGTGGCGACGCCGGGCAGGTTGGCGGCGCGGCCGCCAAAGCTGCCGCAGCCAAGCAGCAATGCCGGCGAGCGCGGCCCCGGCCGGCGCGCGGGCAGCGGGCGTAGCGCCAGCGTGGGCAGCAGCTCAATCACGGCGTGTTCGCACAGCCATCCGGCGCCGGTGCGCAGGGCAGCCCAGGGCAGGGCATGCAGTGCGCCGTGCGGCGCGATTAGCAGGCGGTGGCCGGGGTGCAAACGGGCGCAGAGTTCTGGGGGCAGCAGGCGTTCGCCAAGCGTGCAGAGCGCATCCCACGAGCGGGCGGGCGTGCCGCGCAGCCGCGCCAGGTCGCGGTAAACAAGCATGCGCTGGCGCGGTTGGCTGGCCGCGGCAAGCGCGGCGCGCAGGGTGGCGTCGAGCGGCACGTGCGCCAGCGCCAGGCTATCCGGAGTGATGATGGCAAGCAGCAGCTCGTGCTCACGCTCCATCGGCGCGAGCACCGTCCAGTCGTTCGCGTAGGCCGCCCGCAGCGTTGCGCGCAGCGCGCCCAGATCGAATGTGGCAAGGTTGGGCGGCGCAACGGGCGCAAGATGGCGCGTTTGCAGCAACGCATCGAGATAGGTGTGCATGGCGTGATCGAGCGCGACCGCGCCATCCGATGCGGCAAGCGCATTGCGCAGGTGCAGGCGGGCCTGTTCGCGCCGTTCGGCCTGTTCGAGCGGCAGCGGGGCAGCGCACGCTGCGATTTGCTGCTGAAGCACCAGCGCGCGCTGCTGCTCGGCAAAGGCCAGCACCATTGCCGCGTCGTTCTGCTGCGCGGCCAGGCTGAGCGCGTCGGCATAGAGTTGGGCGGCCTGGGCAAAAATGCCACTCGAAGCGTGTTCGCTGGCGAGGCCCTGGCGCAGCGTGGCCACATCCGCTCCGGCGGCGTAGTAGTGTGCAAGCGCAGCCCCGTATTCGGCGCGCTGCTCGGCGGTGCGGCCCAAACCGTGCCGGATGCGCCAGCGATGCGCCGGGCGGTCGGCCAGCTCGGGCTGGGCCGCGGCAAAGCAGGATTCGGCTGCGGCCCAGCGCCCGGCGGCGGCGTGCTGCCACCCCTGATCGAGCTGGCATTTGGCAGCGGCAGCCGGGTTGCCGCAGGCGCGAAATTCGTTCTGGGCGGTTTCAAGCGTCCTAAGGCTGGCTGGAAGGCCAAGCTGGTGCTCGGCGCGGGCGCGCACCAGCAGTATTTCGGCGCATTCCAATCGGTCGCCGGCGGCCTGCGCGGCGGGCTGGAGTGCATCAAGCAGTGCCAGTGCCTCGGCGGCCTGGCCTTCGGCGCACAGCGCCAGCGCCTGGTTGCGCCCGCAGATCAGTGCCAGCCGCTGGTCGCCAAGCTCGGTGTAGAAAGATTCGGCCTGGCGATAGGCGGCGCGGGCAATTTCGAACAAGCCGCTGTAGTGCGCCACAACGCCCAGGTTGAGGCCGCAGCGCGCGGCCATGTCGTGGCGTGCGCAGCGGGCAAACTGCTCGCGGGCGCGCACGGCATAGGCAATGGCGGTGGGGTAATCGCCCACGCATCCCGCCACGGTGCCGAGGTCTTTCCAGCAGAACGCCACGCGCAGCGGCATGTCGAACGCTTCAAAGGTGGCAAGCGCCTGCTCAAGCTCGGCGCGCGCCTGGCCGAAACGCTCCTGGCGCTGCCAGAGCCACGCCAGCTCGAAACGCACGCGCGCCTGATCGCTGGGCTGGCCGAGCATGGCATACTGGGCCAGCGCGCGGTGCAGCAGCTGCTCGCCGCGCGCGAGGTCGCCACAGCCAGCGGCGGCCACGCCTGCCACATGGGCGTAGCGCGCCTGAACGGCGGGCGGGGCATGCTGGTCGATCAGGGCAGCGGCCTGCTCGGCCAGCTCAAGCGCTGCCGCGTGCCGGCCAAGTACATTCAGGTGGGCGATCTGCTCGCAGCGTGCCGGGGCGGCGACCGCCCAGTCTTCGGTTTCGGCGCAACGTTCCAGCAGCGCCTGCCAGGCATCCTGATGCGCCGCGCCCACGCCCATGGTTTGGCGGGCGCTGAGCAGCGCAAGCTCGCAGCGGCGCGCGGCGGCGGCTTGCCCCCCGGCAGCATACAGCGCCTGCGCGCGTTCAAGCGCGGGCCGCGCCAGCGCAATGCGCTCCCAGCGCGCCAGCGCCCAGCCGCAGGCGAAGAGCGCGTCGGCGTTGCGGGCGCTGGCGAGCCGCCGCATAGCCACGCGCCCGGCGCGGCGCGGGTCGCGGCGGGCCAGCCATTCCAGGCGGGCGAAGCGCGCGGCCAGCTGGGATGGCGTGGCGGATTCGTTAGGCGGCATGGGCATCGGGCTCGATGGTAATGGTCAGGTCGGGGCCTGCCGCGCCGGTCAGCAGGTCGGCCGGTACGTCAGTGAAGTGGGCTACGCCATTTGCGTCGAGCGGCGCGCGGAAGATTTGTGTGTGAAAGCGCGCAATGACCCAGCCGGCCAGCGGTGGCGCGACCGTCACACCAACGAGCCAGGCATCGTTGCGCGGCTGCACCAGCACTGCGATCTGGTAGCCGGCCTGTTGTTCTTCGGCCACCAGCAGCTCGTCGTCGCCGCCACCCCAATGTGCCCCAAGCGCGGCGTGGGGCGCGAGCGCGCCATACAAAAAGCTGCGCGGCAGGTGAATTTGTGGCAGTGCCGGCGTGGCAAGTGGCAGCGGTGCAAGCGCGCCCCCAGCTTCGGCGGCGGCCAGCGCCAGGATGAGCCGGTAGTCGTCGGCACAGTCTTCGCATGTCCACAGATGCCACCACACCGCCGGGTAGCGCTCAATCGCGGCGCGTTCGCCGCGCGCGCGCGCCATGTCTGCGAAGGCGGGCAGCGCCTCCTGGCAATCGGCGCAGGGTAGTGGCGCGGGCGTGCCGCCGGGCAGCGCCAGTTCGGCCAGCAGCGCGGCCAGCGCGCCCCGGCAGTTTGCGCAGCCAGCCACGTGCGCGGCCAGTTCCGCTGGTGGCGGGCGCAGCGCCTGCGATTGGGTGAGCCACGCCCGCAGCGCGGCGCAATCTGGTTCTGCCATGAAGCGTATCCTGTTCATCTGGAGTATTCAGAAGCGATCACTCTGCTGGTGGCTTTCTGAAGCTTTCGGAGAAACGTGGGAAAGCGGCAGGAATAGTTCTGCCTTTTAAGCCCGCCGTTCAATATGTTTCAATTCGTGGCAAATTCTGCGAATCTTCTGGCGGGGCCTTGTCTGGCGCGCGCCATGCGCGAATGTCGGGGTGTTCGCTCAGAAGCGTGCGTGCCAGCGCCAGCAGTGCCCGCACCCGCGATGGGTGCAGGTGAATAAGCGCGCCAATCTCGGCGACGCGGCGATCTTCCACGGCCCACAGGTGAAAAATCTGGCGCAGTCGCCCATCCGGGTGTTCGCCCAGCACGGCGTTAATTGCGGCCAGCAGGCTGGCGCTTTGCGCGGCAGCTTCGGCCTGGCCCAGCCCGGCGGGCAGCGCGCTTTCCGCTACGGTGTCGAGCGATTCGGGGCGGGCGGCGCGCTTGAGCGCACGGCGGTCGCGCAGGTAGCGTTTCACAATCTGCACCACCACGCCATAGGCCCATGTGCTGAAGCGGCTCTGGTAGCGGTAGGCGGGCAGGGCACGCACCAGCTCAGCGCGCGCGATCTGCGCCAGGTCGTCCTCGCTGATCGCCGGGTCGTCGGCCCAGTGCAAGCCAGCCGAGCGCAGTACCACCAGCACCTGCTGCATCCACTGTGCCCATTGCGCCTCGTGTTCGGGGTGGGCGTGGGCGCGCAATGCCGCCACCACGCCATGGTCGAGCCGGTAGTTTACCGCCATGTCGGAAAGCATGTCGTCGGTGGTGTGCTCGGAAATGTGCGCGGCCAGATTCTGTGCGTACTGCTGCACAGTTTCGTCGTCGAGACGCCAGCGCAGCGCTGCGTTGCGTTCCCGAATCACCGCCAGGCAGCGAGCAAGTGGCGTGCGATGATTCACTGGTTGTGGCTCCAGATTCAGTGCGCGCCGGCTGCGGGCAGGCACAGCGGCGCGGCGGGCAGATACCGCAGGCGGGCGTCGGTGCCATAAGCGTTTTTTTCGCCAAGCGATACATACCACATAGCGATTGAAAAGATTTCGTGGGTGTGCTCATTATAGCGGCATGAGATGAACAGCGGGTGAGCAGCAGGCCGCTGTTGATGAATATGGTGTTACAAAATGCGCGCCGAATGCGATGCCCGCCGGGTGCGCACTCGTTTGAGAAGCCATCATCGCTTTGTGATACGTGAGAAGAAAGAAGGCAGCATGGAGCCGAGCAGCGCACTTTTGAATTTTTTGTTCCAGGGTGTCAGCAGCATTACCTTTTTCACTGCCCGGCCGATCGCTTCGGCCTTTGGCATGGCGCTGATCGGGCGGCTGATTGCCGATTCGGGTGGCGTGCCGATGGCAACCAGCCTGAATATTAATGGCTTTGTGCTCGATGGCGCGGCGCGCGCTGGCGAACTGCCCCTGCTGCTCGGCAACGTGGCGCTTGGCGTGTTGTTGATTTTGGCGCTGATCGAGCTGTATTCGTTTGTGAACGAAGATTTGCGCTACTGGTACGACATGGGCATTGGCTTTTTGCAGCCGGGCAGCGCTTTTGTGGTGAACTACAGCTATGCCGACTGGGAGCTAAGCTCGTTTGTTGAGATGGTGCAGCAGCACGCTGCGCCGGCGCTGGCGCTGGGCGGGCCGGGCACGGCGGGCACGCACGCGGGTAGCGCATTGGCGCTGGCTGGCGCGCTGGCCCTGCTCAAGCCGGCACTGGCGCTGATCTGGGCGGGCCTGCTGGCGCTGGGCGCGTGGCTGCTTGGGCGGGTGCGCGCCAGCCTGGTCGAGCTGGTGAATACCGTCGACGAGGGCAATGCGCTCGGTTTGCAGACCGTGATGCGCTGGGTGGAAACGAGCTGGGTGGCGGCGGGCGTGGTGCTGATGGTTGTGCTGCCGCTTGCCACATTGGTGCTGGCTGGCCTGGCCGTGGCGGCGATGTTTGCAGTGCGCCGCTACTTCGAGCATCGCGAGCGCCAGATGCTCCAACCCTGCGCTCATTGCGGCCAGCCGGTTCTGCCAACTGCCCCGGCCTGCTCGCGCTGTCGCCAGCCGCAGGCACAGGTGCAGCAGGTTGGCGTGTTCGGCCAGCCTACTGGCGTTCTTGCTGCCGACATGGCCGCGCACCGGCTGGCGCTGGTTGGGCGCAGGCGCTGCCCGGCCTGTGCCACGCGTTTGCCCGAGCGCGCTGTGCGGCAAGCCTGCCCGGCCTGTGGCACCATCACCTTTGCCGACACCGCTGCCGTGAATGTGTATCTGCGCGCGCTGGCGCAGCGCCTGCCCAAGACGCTGCTGTTCTGCTTTCTGTTTGGGCTTGTGCCGGTCGTTGGCATCGTCCCCGGCGTTATCTACTACCGCCTGAACTTAATTGCCAGCCTGAAGGGCTATGTGCCGCCCGCAATCGGCTGTGTGGCGCGCTGGGGCATTCGGCTGGGCACGCTGGTGCTGCTGGGCCTGCAATGGGTGCCGCTGCTCGGATCGGTGATGCTGCCGGCGATGTGCCTGCTGAACTTTGTGGTGTACCGCAAGGTGATCGAGCGGGTGAGCGCGGGCACGATCGGCCACACATTTACGCCGCTGGCCGCGCCTGTGTCGGGCGGCGCGGTGGCGGTTGCGCCCGCCACGACGGCGGCAGAATGCGCCAGTTGCGGGGCGGAAAACCTGCCCGGCTACCAGTTCTGCGCCGGCTGTGGCGCGCGGCTGGGCTAGGCGCAGGATGCGCCCTCGCATTATTATCGCCGACTATGGCGTGAGCAGCTGGCCGTCGCATGATCTGTATAGCACATTTCTGGGCGGCGAGCGCGTGCTGCTGCCGATTAGCAGAGGTTAAACAGCCACACAGAAAGGAAGGTGCGGTATACTGCGAGCCTGAATTGCGCAAAAGGAACGCTATATGCCAACCAATCCTTTCCCCGGCGCGCCGGTGAAGCGCTCGACCCCCTACTTTGTGCTGCTGGGGGGCGTGCTGGTGGTCGCCTCGGCCTCGATCATGATTCGCGGCGCGCAGCAGCTTGGCATGCCCTCGGGCACGATTGCGGCGCTGCGCCTGGGCTTTGCCGCGCTGGTGCTGCTGCCGCTGGCGCTGCTGCGCGCCCGTGCCGAGCTGTTTGGCCTGAGCCGCCGCGAGCTGCTGCTTGGCATGGGTGCGGGCGCGTGCCTGGCGGTGCACTTCTTCGCGTGGATATCGTCGCTGGAATACACCTCGGTGGCCTCGTCGGTCGCGCTTGTCACCAGCTCGCCGCTGTGGCTGGCGCTGGCGGCCTGGCTGATGCGCGAGCGGCTGGGACGCATGACCTGGCTGGGTGTGCTGTGTACCATGGCCGGCAGTGTCATTATTGGCTATAGCGACGGCAGCGGCGGGAATGCGCGCAACGCCTTGCTTGGCGACGCGCTGGCGCTGCTGGGGGCGATTGCCGTGGCGGGGTATTTTCTGGTAGGGCGCACGCTGCAGCGCCGCCTTTCGACTCTGGCATATGTGGCGCTGGTCTACACCAGCTCGGCAGTGTTTCTGGTGCTGCTGGCATTGCTGGCAGGTGGCGGCGTGGCGGCGTTTGTGGGCTTCCCGGCCTGGGCCTACCTGCTGGCGCTGCTGCTGGGCCTGGGGCCGCAGCTGCTGGGCCACACCGCGCTGAACTGGTCGCTGCGCCACCTGTCGCCCACGTTCGTTGCGGTGGCCACGCTGGGCGAACCGATTGGCTCGGCGCTGCTGGCACTGCTGATTTTCGGGCAAAGCTTTGCGCCGTTGCAGCTGGTTGGATTCGTCATTTTGCTGGCGGGCATTCTGATCGCGGCGAGGGGCGAGCGGGCCAGCGCACCTGCGGCTGAGACGTTAGGCGTTCCGGGTTTGGCGGAATAAGTATCCCCAGCACAGAAAAACAGCCCGGCCACGTTTGTGTGGTCGGGCTGTGGCGCGTTGCTGGGTAGTATTACGGGCGCTTGGGTTCGGGGTTTTTCGGCTCGGGGGTCATGCTCTTGCGGAAGGCTTCCATTGCCTTGCGGAAGGCTTCGGCGGCCTGGTTCGCCAGCCTGGTGGCCTGCTCGGCGTGGCTGTGGGCGTCCTTCAGCGTGGCGCGGGCGGCGTCGGCATCAATGACCTTTCCGTCGGCGTCGAAGCCGGCGTGCGCGGCGAGGGTGTTGTCGGCCAGCTGCCACTCGGCGCGGGCGCTGGCGATGCCGGCGCGGTAGGCGTCCACGGCTGCCTGCAGCGCGGTGGTGTCCTTGCCTTTGGCCTGCATGCTGGCGATGACTTTGTCGACGTAGGTGGCCTGATACAGCGCGCCCTTCAGGCGGAAATCCTGCGCTTTGTGGCGCTGCTGCTCTTCGCGGAAGTAACGCGAAAGCACGACGTTCACCTTCGGCGGCTCTTGCGGCTTGGGCGGCTCGTTGCGCTCGGTGCGCGGGGCGGCAAAGGCGCTGCCGGCGCTGGCCAGAACGGCCACCAGTGCGGCAAGCAGGGCGATGGTCAGGCGACGGGCGGCGAAGGGTGTTGCCATGGTTGCTCCTTGCTGTGTGGGGGCGCTGAACGCCCCGGGTTGTGTCGTCGGAACAACTATAGCCGCGAGTTGTGAAGAAGCTGTGAAGCTTTCTGCTGCGCCTGGCAGTACTTATTTCCTAAGTCGAAATAATTGCGTGGGTAACAGGGGCAGTTCGGAAGTTTCAGGTTGGCAGGTTGCAGGTTGGCAGGTTGCGAGTTGCAGGTTGGCAGGTTGCGAGTTGCAGGTTGCGAGTTGCAGGTTAGCAGGTTGCGAGTTGCAGGTTGGCAAGTTACGCGTTGTGTCTCAAATCTTTGCGCCCTTTGCGCTCTTTGCGGTGAAATATCCGATCTCTCGTGAGTTGAAAAGACGTGCGCCTAGCTCAGGCGCAGGCGCGTGCGCGAGGCGTGCCAGTCGGGGCGCAGGTGCGCGCCGCACGACTCGCGCACAACCAGCTCGCAGGGCAGCACCACGCGCTGATCGATCAGGCTGTTGTTGAACAGCTCCAGCAGCAGGTACACCGCCTGCGCGCCGAGGTGCTGCTTGGGGTGGCCGACGGTGGTCAGGCGCGGGCAGACCAGCGCGGCCAGGCTCAGGTCGCCGCAGCCGACAATCGCAATATCTTCCGGCACGCGCAGCTGCCGCTCGCGCAGCGCCTCCATTGCGCCAATCGCGCGCAGATCGTCCACCACAAAGCAGGCAGTGATCGGCTGGTGTTTCAGCAGCGCATCCATCGCCAGGTAGCCCTGCGCCATCAGGTCGGTTTCCTCAAGCGTCGCGCAGTAGATCAGGTCGGGCCGCAGTGGCAGCTGGGCTTCTTCCAGGGCGCGGCGGTAGCCCTCGTAGCGCTCGTTGCCGAGCGAGGTGGTAACGATGCCAATCGCGCTGTGGCCCAGGTCGATCAGGTGGCGGGTGGCGAGGTAGCCGGCCTGAACGTTGTCGATCTCAACCGAGGGCAGGTCGATCAGGGGCAGCGGCGTCTGGCGGTTCACCAGCACCAGCGGCACGTCGATGTCGTGGTAGGCATGCAGGCGGCGCTCGCTGTCGGTCGAAACGATCACCAGCCCATCCACGCGGCGATCGAGCATGCGCGCAAGCTGGCGATCTTCGTCGGCCGGGTCGTCATTCGTTTCGCCAATCAGCAGGCTGTAGCCCTCGGCGTCGGCCACTTCGCTGACGCCGCGCGCAATTTCGGCGCAGAGCGGGTTGGCGATATTGGGCAGCAGCAAGCCGAGGGTCTGCGTTGTCTGCTGGCGCAGGCTGCTGGCCAGCGTGTTCCGCCGATACCCAAGCTTCTGGATGGCCTCAAACACGCGCTGGCGCGTTTCTTCGCTGACGGGCGCGGTATGGTTAATCGCGTGCGAAACAGTGCTCGGCACCACGCCGGCTAGCTGCGCTACGTCGCGAATTGTGACATTGCCTGTACGTCGAGCCAAGGGCTCCTCGTCGTGTCGTAATGGCTGGGTGCGCCCATATTATACAACACGCTGTGTGCGGCGGAAGGGGTGAAATTGGCAATTGTGCGCGATTTCTCAATACCTGTTCCCACCATGCGTTTTCTTTGGCAATGTATGGCAGCGGTTTGGTGAACGATTGACCATTCATGTGCTGCGAGAAACGCGTGGTAGAGCGGAAAACTAACTGCCTCGTGCATGCTGCCGACTGCAACCTGCCCAGGTGCGCCACGCCAAAACGGTTGCGTCATGCCCGCCAAAAGTTGCGACTTGACAAGCAAAGGTTTTGAGATATACTACCGCCATCCAATGAAAACGTTTCAATAAAACATGTTTCATAAGCTCGGGCGGGCTCCGGGCGGCAGGCTAGCAGCGAGGCAAGCGGAACAATGGCGACGCTTCTTTGGCTCCAGGGTGGCGCGTGCAGCGGCAACACCATGTCGTTTTTCAACGCCGAAGAGCCGAGCATGTGCGATCTCGTCACCGACTTCGGGATCGAGATCCTGTGGCATCCTTCGCTGGGTATGGCGCTGGGCGACGGCCTGCAATCCATCCTGGCGAATATCATCGCTGGGCGGCAGCCGCTGGATGTGCTGGTGTTTGAAGGCACGGTGATCCTGGGGCCGGGCGGCAGCGGGCGCATGAATATGTTCGCTGGCCAGCCCATGAAAACCTGGCTGCAGCAGCTTGCCCCGCTGGCGCGCTATGTCGTTGCGATTGGCGACTGCGCGTGCTGGGGCGGCATCCCGGCTACGCCCCCCAACCCCACCGATTCGACCGGGCTGCAGTTTCATAAAACGCGGGCGGGCGGCTTTCTGGGGCGCAACTTCCGCGCCCAGGCCGGCCTGCCGGTGATCAACATCGCTGGCTGCCCGGCCCACCCCGACTGGATCACGCAAATTCTGGTGGCGCTGGTGACGGGGCGCGGCGACGATGTGCTGCTCGATACGATGCAGCGCCCGAAAACCTTTTTCGCCACCTTCACGCAGGCAGGCTGCCCGCGCACGCAGCACCACCACTACAAAATCGGCTTTGAGTTTGGGCAGCGCGCCGGCTGTATGTTTTACGATTACGGCTGCCGCGGGCCAATGACCCACTCGCCCTGCAACCGCATCCTGTGGAATCGCCAGTCGTCGAAAACCCGCGTTGGAATGCCCTGCATCGGCTGCACCGAGCCCGAGTTTCCACACTACGACCTGGCTCCCGGCACGGTCTTCAAAACGCAGACAGTGTTAGGCGTTCCGAAAGATCTGCCGCAGGGCGTGCAGCGCGCCAAATATGTGGCGCTGGCCGGCGCGGCCAAGTCGTCCGCGCCCGACTGGGTGAAAGACGATCAGCCGTTTTAGGGCAGCGCGAGTTGCCAGCTTTACGCGCAAGACCTTTCAGATGCGGCAGCAGGAACGATAACCACGAAGACACGAAGGGCTTCATATTTCTATCCATCCCGGTTTCTTCGAGTTTTCATGAATATTTGGCAGGTATCGATTCTTCGTACTCCGCACTACGCACTATAAAGCCAAATTGCAGTGCATAGCGCGTATGTCTGCCTGTTGCTTGCCGTTTCCCCAAAATTGGTATGTGTTTGGTAGCAGTGTAGCCCGCGTGGCTGGAGCACGCCCATGACAGAGCAGTCGATGAGCTGGGAGCACCTTGCCACTGCGGCGCTAGCGAGCGGTGAAACGTTTTTCGGGCATGGCGACCACGCCAGCGCGGCGGCTGCCTACAGCACTGCCCTCGACGCGCTCGACGATGCGGCGCGCGCGGCCTATGCCCCGCTGGCGGCGCAACTGTTCAGCCGGCGCGGCCACGCCCGCTTTATCCGGCGCGAGCTGCCTGCCGCCGCCGCCGACTACCGCCAGGCGATTGCCTGCGATCCCGCGCTGGCTGAGGCGCACGCCTACCACGGCCTGATCAGCTACCAGACTGGCCGCGCCATCGAGGCGGTTGCCGATTTCTCCACCGCCATCGCGCTCTACTCTCGCGCCGCAACCGCGCCCGCGCTGCTGGCCGAAACCCTGTTCAACCGCGGCAACGCCCAGTACCAGCGCCGCGACTACCTCGCCGCCGAAAGCGACTACTCCGCTGCGCTCGCGCTCGACCCACAGCTTGCCGACGCGCTGATCTACCGGGGCGTAGCGCGCTTTCAGCGTGGCGACTACCCCGGCGCGGCAGCCGATTATGTTAGGGCGCTTGAATTTCCCGCGCTTGCGCCCGCCCAGCGCGCCGCGATTGGCTACAACCAGGGCATGCTGCTGCGCCAGCAGGGCGACTTGCCCGGCGCGATTGCGGCCTACGACGCCGCGCTAATACTTCAGCCCAACGACGCCGACTGCCTGATGAATCGCGGCAACGCCCGCGCCGAGCGTGGCGACCTCGCCAGCGCGCTGGCCGACTACACGGCGGCGCTGCGGCTCAACCCCTGGATCGAGGATGGCTTCAATATTCGCGGGATGGCGCGCATGGAGGCCGGCGCGCCGGAAGACGCGATTGCCGACTTCGACCGGGCGATCGGGCAGGCACCACAGGCGCTGCATCTGCACTTCAACCGGGCCTGCGCGCGCCTGCAGTGCGGCGATTTCGCTGGCGCAATTGCCGACTTCAGCGCCGAGCTCGAGCGCCGCGCCCCTGGCCTGAAGGGCCGCGCCGAAACGCGCGAGCGCCGCGCCGAGATTTTCAACAATCGTGGGCTGGCCTACCACTACAGCGGCAACCTCGACGCGGCAATTGAGGATTACACGCGCGCCTTGCAGCAGTTGCGCCTTTCTGGTGGCACAGACGCATTTGGCGAACGGCTTGCCAGCACGCTGCTGAACCGGGGCGCGGCGCTCCACGAACGCGCACGCGGCCAGCTTGTTCCCGCAGCAACCGACTTGCAAGCCGCCGCGAATGACCTCGCGCAGGCGATTGAGCTAAGCGGCGATCCGGCGCTTGTTCACGCGGCCCGCCAGCAGCTTGCCGAAATTCAGGGCGGCGTATTTGCCGAGTAGATGTGCGATTTTGGATTTACGATTGCCGATTTTGGATTTACGATTGACGATTTGCGATTTTCGTGCAATTCGATGCTCGTTTTTATTCCTATGTACAGATTATTCGCGTAAAGCGCAAAAATCTGTACACAAATACGCCAGTTTATATCTGTGAAATCTGCGCAATCTGTGGATACATTCAAACGATCGCCGCGCTGGCGGATGGATACAGGAACAGGCGAAAGGAAGGGGGCCTATCGAGCTGAATAAAAAGTGAGGGCATAGAGTTGTGCTCTATGCCCCCGGCACCGTACGGCGAGCGCGAAACCTGCCAGTCCAGCCTCGCCGTGCGATGCCCTCATGGTATCCGATCCAACGCGATTGGGCAAGCCAGCATGGTTTTGGGCGCGGCGGCGCATTGTTCGCCAGCCCAGAGCCACAAGAGAGGGCACATTATGGCAAACATTCTCTGGCTGCAGGGCGGTGCCTGTAGCGGCAATACCATGTCGTTTCTCAATGCCGAAGAGCCGAGCGCCTGCGACCTGGTGACCGATTTCGGCTTCAATATCCTCTGGCACCCCTCGCTGGGCCTGGAGCTGGGCGACAACCTGCGCGCCATGCTCAACGACCTGGTGAGCGGCAAGCTGGCGCTTGATGTGTTTGTGTTCGAAGGCACGGTGGTGACCGGCCCGAACAAAACCGGGCGCTTCAACATGTTCGCCGGCCGCCCGATGCAGGATTGGGTGCGCGAGCTGGCGAACGTGGCGCAGTTCACCGTGGCGCTGGGCGATTGCGCGACCTGGGGCGGCATCCCCGCCACCGACCCAAACCCCACGCAGTCGGTTGGGCTGCAATTCCTGAAGCGCCAGAAAGGCGGCTTTCTCGGCCCGAGCTACAAGTCGAAGGCCGGCCTGCCGGTGATCAACGTGCCCGGCTGCCCCTGCCACCCCGACTGGGTCACGCAGGTGCTGGTCGCCGTCGCTACTGGCCGCGCCAAAGACCTGGCGCTCGACGAGGTGCAGCGCCCTTCGACCTTCTTCGCCACCTTCACGCAAACCGGCTGCACGCGCAACATGCACTTCGCCTACAAAGTCAGCACCACGCAGTTCGCGCAGCGCAACGGCTGCCTGTTCTACGACCTGGGCTGCCGCGGGCCGATGACGCACTCGCCCTGCAACCGCATCCTGTGGAACCGCCAGTCGTCGAAAACCCGCGCCGGTATGCCGTGCATCGGCTGCACCGAGCCCGAGTTCCCGCACCACGACCTGAAGGTCGGCACGGTGTTCAAGACACAAACGGTGATGGGCGTGCCGGTGGACCTGCCCGAAGGCGTGGATCGGAAAAAGTACGTTGTTCACGCCGCCAAGGCCAAGGACTCGGCGCCGAAGTGGGTCGAGCACGACATCTTTGTGGTATAGGAGAACCGACGATGGCAGTACAAACCCTGGATATCTCGCCGGTTGGGCGTGTCGAGGGCGACCTCGACATCAAGGTCGAAGTCGAAAACGGCTTTGTGACCAACGCCTGGGCCAAGGCCGAGCTGTTCCGTGGCTTTGAAATCATTCTGAAGGGCAAGGACCCGCAGGCCGGCCTGATCGTCACGCCGCGCGCGTGTGGCATCTGCGGCGCTTCGCACCTGACCTGCGCGGCCTGGGCGCTCGACGTGGCGTGGAAGACCGAAGTGCCGCCGAACGCCATTCTGATCCGCAATATCGGCCAGCTCACCGAGAGCCTGCAAAGCCTGCCGCGCTGGTTCTACGCGCTGTTCGCGATCGACTTCACCAACAAGAAATACGCCAACAGCCCTATGTACCCTGAGGCGGTGCGGCGCTTCGCGCCCTTCGTGGGCAGCTCGTACGAGCCGGGCGTCACGCTCTCGAACAAGCCGGTCGAGGTGTATGCGATCTTCGGCGGGCAGTGGCCGCATTCCAGCTTTATGGTGCCGGGCGGCGTGATGTGCGCGCCCACCCTTTCCGACATGACGCGCTCGCGGGCCATTCTGGAATACTGGAAAAACGAGTGGCTGGAGAAATACTGGCTGGGCTGCTCGATCGAGCGCTACCGCGCGATCAAAAGCTGGGCCGATTTCCAGGCATGGCTGGATGAATCGCCCAAGCATCGTGATTCCGACCTGGGCTTCTTTGTGCGCTTCTGCCAGGATGTTGGCCTCGACAAGTATGGCGGCGGCGTGGGCAAGTACATTGCCTATGGCTACATTCCGCACCACCAGAAGTACAACCGCCCAACCATCGCCAACCGCCAGGGCGCGCTGATCTATCGCGGCGGCGTGTACGACGGCCAGAACTGGATGGACTTCGACCAGGCCAAAATGCTGGAGCACGTCGCGCACTCGTACTACGCCGGCAACACGGCGCGCCACCCCTTCGACGGCGTGACCGAGCCGCTCGACCCGGCCAGCGCCGGCCCCGACAAATACACCTGGGACAAAGCGCCGCGCTATGGCGACCTTGTGGTCGAGGCGGGCGCGCTGGCGCGCGAGGTGATCGCCGCCCGGCCGGGCGCGCAGGACTGGCAGGACTACGATCCCTTCTTCAAGGACATGCTCGACAAACTCGGGCCGAGCGTGATGCTGCGGGCCTGGGCGCGCATGCACGAAGCCTGCAAGTATTACGACAAAACCATCGAAATGCTCGACGCGGTTGAGCTGCGCGAACCCTTCTACATCAAGCCGCGCGAAACCGATGGCGAGGGCTGGGGCGCGACCGAGGCGATTCGCGGCGCGCTGGCGCACTGGGTGAAGATCAAGGGCGGCAAGATCGAGAACTACCAGATCATGGCCCCCACCACGATCAACGTCAGCCCGCGCGACCTTTCGGGCCAGCTCGGGCCGATCGAGCAATCGCTGATTGGCGCGCCCATCGCCGACGCAACCGACCCGGTGGAAGTGGGCCACTGTGCGCGCTCATTCGACTCCTGCCTGGTCTGCACCGTCCATGTCCACGACTCGAAGACCGACAAGGAGCTGGCGCGTTTCCAGGTTCCATAAGCCCTATTTCGGATTTACGATTTACGATTTACGATTGGCAGCTCGTAAATCGTAAATCGTAAATCGTAAATCGTAAATCACTATGATTGTAATTATTGGCTGTGGCAATACCAACCGAAGCGACGACGGCGCGGGCGTGCGCGTGGTGCACGAGCTGCAATCGCGCGAGCTGCCAGCCGAGGTGCGCCTGATCGACGCGGGCACGGGCGGCATGGACGTGATGTTCCATCTGGAAGGCATGCAGCGCGTGATTATCATCGACGCGGCGCAGACGGGCGCGGCGCCGGGGACGCTTTTCCGCGTGCCGGGCGAACAGCTCGAAACGCTGCCGCCGCCGAACAACCTGTCGCTGCATAACTTCCGCTGGCAGCACGCGCTGGCGGTCGGGCGGATGATCTACAAAGATCGCTTCCCCGCCGACATCAGCGTCTACCTGATCCAGATCGCCAGCCTGGATTTCGGGCTGGACATGACGCCCGCAGTGCGCGAGGCGGTGGCGCAGGTGGCCGACATGATTGCGGGCGAGGTGCTGCATGAGCGCAGCGCCTGACGAGCCGCGCGCATGGCTCGTGCGCGGCAACCTGCGCCTGAACGCGGCGTGCTACGAGCGCTATTTTGGCGGCATGGAGAGCGTGGTGCTGCTGTATGAGGCCGAGCCGCAGCGGCTGTGGGTGCTGCCGGTGCGGGCGGCGCGGGCGGGCGGTTTTGTGCTCAAGCAGGCCAACCTGCGCGGCGATCGGTCGGCGGCGGCGCACGGCTTTTTCCGCGACCACGGCATCCCCGACGATTGCGAGCGTGAGATCCTGCCGCGCTGGGACGCCGCGCGCCAGGGGCTGGCGTTTGAGCTGCATGAGGTGGCGGGGACGGTGAAGGGGTGAAAGGGTGACGGGGTGAGCGCAGAACCGACAACCTGCAATCGCACAGGAGTTTAGGATCTGGGGTTTTGGGATTGAGCTTACAACCTTCAAATCTGAAACTCGTAAACTTGCAACCTGTAACCGGTAAACTTGTAACTCCCAAACCTCCGTGCCTCTGCGTCTCTGTGGTGATTATTTGGTTGTCGGTCGTCGGCAACAACCTGCAACCTGCAAACCTGTAAACCTGCAACTGTAAAAGGATTCGTGTATGAGTGACGAGCGAAGCGCAGCGCTGATCGCGGGCGGGCTGCCCGACGCGGGCCTGCCAAGCGCGGGCGAGCGCCCGGCCCTGGTGATGCACGCGCAGGGGCTGGCGCGCGAGCGCGGTGCGCGGGTGGTGGCGTGGCCGCGCTGGGGCGCGGCGGTGATCACGCCGGCCGCGCCGCCGCTGGGGCTGGTGGCGGGCGGCCTGGGTCTGCTGCTGCCGCCCGACGACTTGGTGCTTGCGCCGGAACAGGCGGCCGAATGCACGCGCGCGCTGGCCGCCCTGCTCGATCGCCCGTCGCCCGAGGCGGCTGCTGCCGCGCAGGCCGCGCTTGCGCCGCTGGAAACGGTGGCCGCCGAACTGTGGCGCGTGGTGATCGCCGGCTGGGCGGCGGCGCTGGCCCGCGAGTGGGAGCAGCTCGAAGCGGCGCTGGCGCTGGCGGCGGCGCTGGTGGCGCGGCCCGGTCTGGCGCGCGCCGAGCTGGCCTGCGCGCAATTCGCGCTGGCGGTGCTTGCGCTGGAAGCGGGCGAAGCCGCCGACGCTGCGGGCGAACGCGCCGCCGCCGCCGCCGAAATTTTCGGCCAGCTTGGGCTGGAACCACAGGCCGCGCTGGCGAGCTGGGCGCAGGCGCAGGCGCTGGAGCGCCAGGGCGACGAAGACGGCGCGCGGCGCGTGGCGGGTCAGGCGTTGTTGCGTTTCGACATGGCAGCTGCGCCGGGGGTGGCCGCGCTGCTGCTGGCGGGCCTTGCGAACATGCGCCTGCTGGGCAATTCCGACGCTGCCGAGCGCGACGCAGCTGCCGCGCAGCTTGCCGAAGCCGCCGAACGCTGCCCGGCCGACACCAACCCGCTGCTGGCGGCGCGTTTGCACACCAGCCTGGGCGATCTGATCCAGGCCCACGCACAGGATGCTGGCAGCCTCCAGCGCGCGCTGGCGTGCTACGAGCGCGCCGCCACGCTGTTCGCCCTGCACGGCACGCCCGAAGACCTCGCGGCGGTGCAGATGAACCAGGGCAGCGCGTGGCAGGGCATGGGCGGCGACCTGCGCGGCACGCTGCTCAAGGCGATCAACTTCTACCACCAGGCCCTGCGCGTCTTTACGCTGGCGACGCACCCGGGCGAGTACGCGCTTATTCACAACAACCTCGCCGCCGCCTACCAGCGCCTGCCCATGGGCGGCGAGCAGGACGTCATGCGCCAGGCGCTGGCCGTCCAGTCGATGCAGGAGGCGCTCAAGGTCTACACCCTTGAGGATTTCCCGCGTGAGTACGCGATGGTGCAGAACAACCTCGGCAACGCCTACCAGTATATGCCCTCGGGCGACCGCGTCGACAAGCTCGACCGCGCAATCGAGGCCTACCACGAAGCTTTGCGCGTGCGCAGCCGAACGCGCGCGCCGGTGGAATATGCCGTCACAATGAGCAACCTGGCGAATGCCTACGCCAACGTGCCCGCCGAGGAGCGCCAGCAGATGCTGGGCCTGGCCGAGCGCTGCTATGGCGAAGCGCACGAGATCTTTTCGGAACACCAGCTCGCCGATCATGCCGCCACCGTCGAGCAGGCGCTGGCGCAGGTGCGGCGCGACCTGGGTCAGCTTGCGGTGCGCTAAACGGGCGTATTGCATTCTTTGGCTATCGTACAGGCGTATTGAATACGCCTCAGCCCAAACACGAGAGGGAACCATGCAACTACTGATTGCCGGAATTGTTGGCCTGCTCGCCACGATTGTGGGCGGGGTGGCCGGCGGCCTGCTGATTGGCCGCAAAGCCCTGGGTGCCGACCTTGCCGCGACCCTGGGCGGCATGATGGGCCTGCCGAGCGGCGTCGCCGCCACGGTGCTGGTGCTGATCGTCGCGCTGCTGCTGGGCGGGCGCTAGCCGCCACGTGCTATTCGACATACCTGTGTAATTCGGCCTGCCAGAGGGAGCAAAAGAACCATGCGAGACCTGATCGAATTTTTGTGGTCGTCGACGACGCTGGCGCTGCGTGGCGCGCTGCTGCAAGACATGTGGGGCACGGTATTGCGCGCCGCCGCCGCCACGCTGGCCGGCACCGTGCTGGGCATTGCGCTGCTGTTTGCCAGCGCGCCGCTATGGCTGGCGGTGCTGCTGGGCAGCCTGGTGGCCAGCGCGCTCACGCCTTACCTGCTGCGGAATATCAAGATTGCCTGAGCGAGATTCATCTACTTTCGAGATTGCGTCGCTGGGTATGACCAAAGACGAAAGACGAATGACGAAGCCAATTTGGTCATTCGTCCCTCGTCCTTCGTCTCAGCAGCCAGAAACGTACTTTACAGTGCTGTACTGGCCTTCGTGTCTTCGTGCCTTCGTGGTAAGTGGCGCATTTCAAAGCGTTGCGAAGGCAGCACATGGGAGCAACTATGGACTTCGAGCAGCTCGCAGAGCAGGTCGATCGGCTCACTGAAGAGGTGCTGCGGATCGAAGACGAGGGCGCGCGCGAGTCGGCCATTCGCCTGAAAGAAGCCGTCGAGGCGATTCACCGCGAGGCGCTGGTGCAGATTGTGCGCCGCCTGAAAGAAGAAGACGCCACGCTGGCGGCGCTGCGCGAGCTGGCCCGTGAGCCGGCCGTGCGCATGGTGCTGATGCTCCACGAGCTGATCAAGCCGCCGCTGAGCGCCCGCGTGCAGATCGCGCTCGATGAGGTGCGGCCCTACATCCACTCACACGGCGGCGATGTCGAGCTGGTGGAGCTCGTGGAAGGCACGGCGCGTTTGCGCCTTTCGGGCGCGTGCCAGGGCTGCCCCGGCTCGACCATGACGCTGCGCAACGGCGTGGAGCAGGCGCTGCGCCGGCACGCGCCCGAGCTGGCGGGTATCGAACTGGTGGAAGAAGAGCGCGCCGCCGGGGCGCTGATCGCGCTCGACGCGATTGGCGTGGCTGGCTCGGCCGCGCGCCTGCCCGACCCGGCTGGCGGCTGGCGGCTGGCGCTGCCGCTGGCGCAGCTGCCCGCCGAGGGCGTGATGCGCGCCGAGATCGACGGCGTGGATGTGCTATTGGCGCAGCCAAACGGCAAGCTGGTGTGCTACCGCAATGTTTGCGCGCACATGGCCATGCCGCTCGACGCCGGCGAGGTGCAGAATGGCGTGCTGACCTGCCCGTGGCACGGCTTTCAGTACGACCTGGAAAGCGGCGAGTGCCTGACCGCGCCCGAGGTTCAGCTTGAACCAGTGCCGGTGCGCGCGCGGGCGGGCATTGTCGAGGTGCGGCTGGCAGGGGTAGCAAACGCGCACTAGCAGAGATCTTCAGAAATTCGTTGGTGGCTATGATCGATGACGAAGCGCAAGATGGTCATTCGTCTTTTGTCCTTCGGCCTTCGTCTCAGCTCCGCGCCTCTGTGTCTTGTCTAAAAAGCCGCCAAGTGGGGCGGGTCAACAAAAGACCAATGAAGGCTCGCAGAAGTGGCTTGGCTCTGCTATCCTATGCCTTGATGCATCTCAAGGCCGCAAAAGACCGATGCGCTCGACGCTGTCACAGAGAATGGCTTTCGATGCATCGTATCGCTTGTTTCACAAGACCGTGTAAGATCCCAGTGCCCACGAGCACGTAGCCTCAAGACTGGTCCGAAACAAGCTCCTTTTCTTGTCCTTTGGAGAGCTATCATGCACATTCTCGGCATTGACCTCGCCAAACTCACCTTCGATGTCACCCTGCTGCGTGAGGGTGGCGACCGTCGCCACAAGCAGTTTCCGAACACCTCCGCTGGTTTTGAGCAGCTCCAGCAGTGGCTTCGCTCCCAGCACATTGAGCACGTGCATGCCTGTATGGAGGCAACCAATGTCTATTGGGAAGCGCTGGCTGCCTTCCTCGCCGATGCTCAGCACATCGTCAGTGTGGTTAACCCTGCCCGTATCAAGGGTTTTGCCCAAAGCCAGATGATGCGCACCAAGACCGACAAACAGGATAGCCGCATCATTGCGTTGTTCTGCTTGCAATGCCAGCCCGAAGCCTGGACACCACCCTCTGCCGCCCAGCGCCGCTTGCGTGCGCTCACACGCCATCGCGACGACTTGCTCCAAACGCGCACGCAACTGTCCAATCGCTTGGGCGATACCAGCGACACGGTGGTGCGCACGTCGCTTGAAACGGTTCTGGCAAGCGTAGAGGAGCAGATCACAAGCGTCGAGGCACAACTCAAACAGCATCTCAAAGACGAGCGTGACCTGGGCGAGCAAGCTGCGCTTCTCACGGCGATTGTCGGAATAGGTACAATCACTGCCGCTAAGTTGCTGGGGGAGTTCTGCGATATCGACGCGTATACATCGGCCAAGGCGCTGGCGGCAGACGCGGGAGTAACACCGGCGCAGCACGAATCGGGAACGAGTGTGCGGCGGCGAACACACCTCTCGAAAGTGGGCAAGGCGAGCGTGCGAGCGGCGCTGTACTGGCCGGCAATTGTGGCGATGCGACGATGCGAAGGGTTCAAGGCGTTTGCGGAACGGCTGGCAGCGCGCGGCAAAGCCAAGGGTGTGATCATCGGTGCGGTGATGCGCAAGTTGTTGCACGTGGTCTATGGTGTACTCAAGCATAAAACGCCCTTTGACCCAAACAAAGTCCTTGGCCCGACCCGTTCTTCAACGTAATATCTCTGTGGTTAGGTGGAAGGTGCGACTGGCAGCAATGGAAAGCAATATCTGCGTAATCTGCGTAATCTGTGGATGATTCCAGAAAGCAAGCCAATGACACAGGCAATGCCAATCCAGCGCGTGGCCTTGCGCCCGGCCGATACGATCCTGGGCACACAGCCCGGCCGCTTTGTGCCGGTGTCGGCCGCGCCCGATCGCGGCAGCATGTTTGGGCCGCGTGGCGTCTGGGCGCAGCCCGGCGGCCCGCTGATCGTCGCCGACACCGGCAACCATCGCGTGCTGATCTGGCACGTGCTGCCCACTGCCGACGCCACCCCGCCCGACCTTGTGCTGGGCCACAGCAGCTTCACCAGCGACGAGCGCAACCGTGGCGCGGGGCCGAGCGCCAGCAGCCTGTATGTTCCAACCGGCGTGCTGTTCTGGCAGGGCCGCCTGCTCGTGGCCGACGCCTGGAACCATCGCGTGCTGGTCTGGCGCGCATTGCCAGACGCAAACGGCCAGCCGGCCGATTTCGCGCTTGGGCAGGCCACGCTGGGCGCGGGCGAGCTGAATCGCGGCGGCTCGCCCCACGCCGACACGATGTACTGGCCCTATGGCCTTGCCACTGACGGCACGCGCCTCTATGTGGCCGACAGCAACAACCGGCGCGTGCTGGTGTGGCACGCCATGCCCGACGCGTGCGGCCAGCCCGCCGACATGGTGCTCGGCCAAACCGAGTTTGCGCAGGGCGAAGAAAACGCGGGCGGTGCGCCAACCGCCGCCAGCATGCGCTGGCCGCACAGCATCGCCAGCGACGGCACGCGCCTGCTGGTGGCCGACGCGGGCAACAATCGCGTGCTCGTGTGGAACGAGTTGCCGCGCACAAGCAACCAGCCCGCCGACATGGTGCTCGGCCAGAACGACTTCGCCGCCGTGAGCGACAACCAGGGCTACCGGCTTGGCGCGGCCACGCTGCGCTTTCCCTATGCCGTCGCGCTCTGGAATGAGCAGATCGTCGTTGCCGACACCGGCAATTCGCGCCTGATGCTGTGGGACGACTGCGCCGGGCTGCGCAGCGGCGCGCCTGCCGACGGCGTGTTCGGGCAGGCCGACTTTTTGCAGAATGGCGAAAACCGCTGGAAGCTCGCCGGGCGCGACACGCTGTGCTGGCCCTATGGCCTCAGTTCCTGCGCGGGCGTGCTGGCCATCGCCGACTCGGGCAACAATCGCGTGCTGCTGTGGCACGGCCCCGGTGGCAGCGATGACTGAGCCCGACGACCAACGCCCGCCGCCGCTCGGTTCGCTCAACGAGCTGTTGCGCAGCTCGTACAGCTTCCTGGGCTATGGCGCGCTGGCGGTGCGTCTCGGCGCGCTCGACCAGCAGCTCTACGGCAAGTGGTGTCGGCGCTGCAACGGCATCTGGTTCGGCCTCGCGCTCGAAGTCGAATGCCCGCGCTGTGGCAACCGGAAGGGCTAAATAACGGGTTTGCAGGTTGCACGTTCGCAAGTTAGAACGTTGCAAGTTCGCTGAATTCGAGGCTCTTGGTTCTGTGGTTCTTGGTCTGGGCGTATTGCAATACGCCCTTCGTCGGTTCTGCGGTTCTTGGTTCTGCTGACGGCTGATCATTATGCACGAACTCTCTGTCATGTCCTACCTGCTCGATACCGCCGAGGCGCACGCTCGCGAGGCTGGCGCGCGGCGCGTTCGCGCAATCACGCTGCTGGTCGGCGAGCGCACCAGCTTTGTCGACGACTCGCTCTTGTTCTACTTCGACATGCTCACGCCCGGTCGCCTGAGCGAAGGCGCACAGCTGCACATCCGCCGCACCAGAATGCGCTTCCGCTGCGCGGGCTGCGCCAGCGAGTACACACCCGAGCCGGGCCACTTCCGCTGCCCGCACTGCGGCGTCACCGGCCAGGCCACTGGCGATGGCCGCGAGCTGCTGATCGAAAATATGGAGATCGAAACATGACCGACACGCTTGCCACACCGCACGTCAAACTAATCGAAGTTGGCCGCAGTCTGCTGGAAAGCAACGACGTGGCTGCCGCGCTCAATCGCCAGCGCTTTGCCGAGGCGCACACCCTGGCCGTCAACCTGATCGCCGGGCCGGGCGCGGGCAAAACCAGCCTGATCATTCGGTTGATCGAGGCGCTGCGCGAGCGGGCACGCGTCGCCGTGATCGAGGGCGATATCGCGGGCAGCATCGACACCAGCAAGGTGCTGGCGGCCGGCGCAGCCGACGCGGTGCAGATCAACACCGGCGGCAACTGCCACCTCGAAGCCGGCATGATCCGCTCCGCGCTCGACGACCTCGATCTGGCGCGCGCCGAGCTGGTGGTGGTCGAAAACGTTGGCAATCTGGTCTGCCCAACCCACTGGGCGCTGGGCGAACACCTGAAGCTCTGCCTGCTCAGCGCCGCCGAAGGGCACGACAAGCCGGTCAAATACCCCGAGATTTTTGCGGTCAGCGACGTGATTGTGCTGAATAAAATTGACTTAATCGAGCTGGTGGATTTCGAGCGCCAGTTCTTCTACGAAACGGTGCGCGCGCTCAATCCCAGTGCGCCGATCTTCGAGGTTTCGTGCCGCTTGCGCCAGGGTATTGGCGATCTTGCCGACTGGCTGCTGGCGCGGCGCGACGAGCTGTAGGGCAAGGCCATGACTGCTGTAGCATCGACAATCGAGCGGCGGCGAATTCACGTTCAGGGCGTTGTGCAGGGCGTTGGCTTCCGGCCGTTTGTGTACAGTCAGGCGCTGCGCTGCGGGCTGGGCGGCTTTGTGCTGAACGACAGCGCCGGCGTGATGATCGAGATCGAAGGCGCGCCGGCCGACCTGGAAGCGTTCGAGCGCGCCCTGCGCGAGCAGCCGCCGCCGCTGGCGCGCATCGACCGGGTGGCGGCCGAGGCGCTGCCGCCCTTGGGCGAACACAGCTTTGCAATCGCGCACAGCCAGGCCGGCACCGAGCGCCGCACACTGATCGCGCCCGACAGCGCCACCTGCGACGATTGTTTGCGCGAGCTGCTCGACCCGGCCGACCGGCGCGCCGGCTATGCCTTCACGAATTGCACGAACTGCGGCCCGCGCTTCACGATTGTGCAGGATGTGCCCTACGACCGCGCCCAAACGACCATGCGTGTGTTCCCGATGTGCCCGTCCTGCGCGGCCGAGTACGCCGACCCGCTGAATCGCCGCTTCCACGCGCAGCCAAACGCCTGCCCGGTCTGTGGCCCCGCGCTCGATTTCCGCCTGCACGACGCACATCTGCACTTGCTCGCGAATGACCCAATCGACGCGGCTGCGCACGCGCTGGCGGCCGGCGCAATCCTGTCCGTGAAGGGGCTGGGCGGCTATCACCTCGCCTGCGACGCGCTGAACGCGGCGGCGGTAGCCCGTTTGCGCCAGCGCAAACACCGCGAAGCCAAGCCCTTCGCAATCATGCTGCCCGACCTTGCGACGGCGCGTTTGCTCTGCCACGTCGGCCCGGCCGAGGCAGCCCTGCTCGAATCACGCCGCCGCCCGATTGTGCTGCTGCGCCGCCGCGCCAATAATGCGGTAGCACTCGCGCCCGACCTGGCGCCCGTCTATGCGACGCTGGGCGTGATGCTGCCCTACACTCCCCTGCACCACCTGCTGCTGCGCGCCTTTGCGGCGGCTGCGCCCGGTCGCCCTGCTGTGCTGGTGATGACCAGCGGCAACCTGAGCGACGAGCCAATCGCCTTTCGCGACGACGACGCACGCGCGCGCCTTGCCAGCATCGCGGATGGCACGCTCGCGCACAATCGCGCCATTTACATGCGCTGCGACGACTCGGTGCTGCATGTGGCGGGCGGTGGCGCGCAACTGCTGCGGCGCGCGCGTGGCTATGCGCCCGAGCCAGTTGCGCTGGCGAACGCGAGTGCCGCGCAGGTGCTGGCCGTGGGCGGCCACCTGAAGAACACGTTTTGTCTGCTGAAAGGCCGGCAAGCCTTTGTCAGCCACCATATCGGCGACCTCGAAAACCTCGAAACACTCAGATCCTTTCGCGAGGGCATTGCGCACTACCAGCGCCTGTTCGACATCGCGCCGACGGTGATCGCGCACGACCTGCACCCGGAGTATTTGGCGACAAAAGAAGCCCTTGCAATGGGCAGTGGGCAGTGGGCAGGGGGCAGTGGGCAGTGGGCAGTGGGCGCAGGCTATGAATCTGCAGATACTGCCTCCCGCCTCCCGCCAACTGCCAACTGCCGTCTGATTGGCGTGCAGCACCACCACGCGCACATCGCCAGTGTGCTGGCCGAGCACGGGCTGGATGCCCCGGTGATTGGCGTGGCCGCCGACGGCACGGGCTACGGCAGCGACGGCGCGATCTGGGGCTGCGAGATCATGCGCGCCGACCTGCGCGGCTTTGAGCGGCTGGCGCACCTGGCCTATGTGCCGCTGCCGGGCGGCGATCAGGCCGTGCGCCAGCCCTGGCGCGTCGCGGCGGCGTACTTGCAGGCCGCATTTGGCGACAGCTGGCTCGACCTCGACATTCCGTTTGTGCGAGAAGCGCGCCTGCACGGCCCGCCCCTGCGCACGCGCTGGCGGCCGCTGGCCCAGATGATTGCGCGTGGCATCAACAGCCCGCCCACATCC
The DNA here is from genome assembly GCF_057073505.1 of Kouleothrix sp. 19917. NCBI lineage: Bacteria > Bacillati > Chloroflexota > Chloroflexia > Chloroflexales > Roseiflexaceae > Kouleothrix > Kouleothrix sp. 19917. The sequence goes on along the minus strand of NZ_CP097099.1, from coordinate 2,938,458 downwards.
AGCCTGGGCCGCCTGTTCGACGCGGTGGCCGCGCTGCTGGGCCTGTGCGACGAAGTGGTGTACGAGGGCCAGGCCGCAATCGAGCTGGAAATGCTGGCCGTGCCAAGCGCGCATCCCTACCCGTTTGCGATTGCCGAAGGCACGCCCGCCCTGCTCGACGTCGCGCCGGCCATTTGCGCAATCGTGGGCGAGATCGCGCGCGGCGTGCCGCTGCCACACATCGCCGGGCGCTTTCACTGCACGGTTGCGGCGCTGCTGGCCGAGGCATGCGAGCACGCCCGCGCCGCGACGGGTTTGCGCGTAATCGCCCTCAGCGGCGGCGTGTTTCAGAATCGCATGTTGCTGGAGAATATGCTCGCCCTGCTCGAACAGCGCGACTTCACCGTCTACCTCAACCGGCAGGTTCCGCCGAACGATGGTGGCCTGAGCCTGGGACAGGCGGCGGTAGCGGCGGCGCTGGTCGAGACTGAAGGGGTGAACAGGTGACAAGATGACGGGGTGACAAGGTGACGGGGTGAGCGTAGAGCGCAGAACGATGAAAGCTCATCCCAATCGTAAATCGCAAATCGTCAATCGTAAATTGATAAACCTCTGCGTCTCTGTGGTTCATTTCTCGGTCGTCGGTCGTCGGATGTAGTCGTCAGTTACCTGCAACCGGTAACCTGTTAACTTTCAAACTTGCGAACTTTCAACCTTTTGCGCTCTTTGCGGTGAAATATTCGTTCTTCATTCGTCGCCACAACCTGTAAACCTGCAAACGTGCAAACCTGCAACCGACAAAGGAGAAGCCCATGTGCCTTGGAATTCCCGGCCAGGTTGTCGAGATGGTCGACGACGCCAACCAGATCGCGCGCGTCGAAGTGTCGGGCGTGCGGCGCAATGTGAGCGTGGCGCTGGTGCGCTCCGAGGGCATCGCGCCGGGCGATTGGGTGCTGATCCATGTTGGCTTTGCGATGAGCAAGATCGACGAGCGCGAGGCGCAACTCACGCTCGACCTGCTGCGCGAGATGGGCGAGGCCTACACCGAAGAGCTTCAGATGTTGCACGAAAGCCAGATCGAGTAGCGGCGAAGCTTGTCGTCGCCCAATGAGCGCAACGGGCGTATCGCACATGCCCGCAGCAGCGAAGGGCGTATCGCATACGTCCGTGTGTAGGCAAGCCAACGGCGTATCGCATACGCCTGTCGCACACGCCTGTGGTGAACAGACTATGACTATCGAAACCGAATCATTAGAAAGCGTCGTCGCGGCGCGTTTTGCGCGCAGCATCGCCGTGCCCGAGCCGTTTTTTGCCGCCGAGGCCGGGCGCATTGCCGAGGCGTGCTGGGACATGGCGCGGCGCTTCCACGCGGGCGGGCGCTTGCTGGCCTTTGGCAACGGCGCGTGCGCCACCGACGCGCAGCATGTCGCGGTGGAGTTTGTGCACCCCGTGATTGTGGGCAAGCGCGCCCTGCCGGCCCTCGCGCTCACCAACGACAGCGCGGCCATCAGCGGCAAGGCCGACTTCGCGCGGCAGGTGGCGCTGCTGGGCCGGCCCGCCGATATTGCGCTCGGCTTCTCGCCCGACGGCAACTGCGCCAACGTGCTCCACGCGCTCGAAACTGCGCAGTCGCGCGGATTGCTGACGCTCGGCATGGCTGGCGGCGACGGTGGCGCGTTTGCGCGCGCCGGGCTGAATTTCTGCTTTGCGGTGCCGTCGGATGATGCGATTGCAGTGCAGGAAACCCACGAAACACTGTATCACGTGCTGTGGGAGCTGGTGCACGTTTTTTTCGAGCACGAGGGCTTGCTGCGCGAATGAATTGATTGCAGCGCGCTTGCGCAGGATGACAAGGAGACAAGGGACAAGAAACAAGGAGATAGGGAGACAAGGAGATGGATACACAAGCAACTTGCAATTCGTGTCTCGTGTCTCGCGCCCTTCGATACGGCCTTCGGCCACTCAGGACGCTATTCGCGTCTCGCATCTCGTGTCTCGTGTCTCGCGCCCTTCGATACGGCCTTCGGCCACTCAGGACGCTATTCGCGTCTCGCATCTCGTGTCTCGTGTCTCGCGCCCTTCGATACGGCCTTCGGCCACTCAGGACGCTATTACGTTTCCGTGTTTTGTGTTTCGTGTCTTGCCGTCATTCGTCGTCCGCAACCTGCAACCTGCAACCAACCACCCGCAGCTTCACGCTCTTTGCGCTCTTTGCGGTGAACATCGGTCGTCATTCGTCGTCCGCAACCTGCAACCTGCAACCTATACACCCGTAACTCTGCGCCCTCTGTGTCTCTGTGGTAAAACATTCAGCCGTCGGGGCGTATGCGATACGCCAGTAACAAGGGAAACCAGCATGGCAGAATCATTCGCGCAGTGCGGCGTCAACGGCCACTGCATCACCTGTTCCGACGAGGCCACACCCGCGCGTGTACTGCGGCTCGATGCAGCGAGTGGCCTGGCGCTGGTGGCGGTCGGCGATGCCTCGGAAGAAATCGACATCAGCCTGGTCGATGCGCTCGTGCCCGGCGATGTGGTGCTGGTGCACGGCGGCGTGGCCATCGCGAAAGTCGAGCCATGAGCGAAGGCAGCGACTACGACCGGCTGTTCTACCCGTTTCTGTTTGCGGGCGGCACCGCCGATGCCGACGAGGTGCTTGCGCAGGTGCGCCACTCGACGCTGGAAAAGTGCCGCGAGGTGATTGCCCTGCGCCGCGCAACGCTGGCGCGTGAGGGCGCAAACATTGCGGCGGCGGGCGCAGCCATGGCGGCGGCCTTTGCGCGCGGCGCAACGCTGTTCGCCTTTGGCAACGGCGGCAGCACCACCGACGCGCAAGACCTCGTGGCCGACCTGCTCGACCCGCCGTTTGCGGGCGCTGCGCCGCTGCCCGCGCTTGCGCTCACCAACGACATCGCGGTGATTACGGCCGTCGGCAATGACGTGGGCTTTGAGAATGTGTTTGCGCGCCAGGTGATTGCGTTTGGCCGGCCCGGCGACATTGCCGTGGGCATCTCGACCAGCGGCAACTCGCTGAATGTGCTCGCCGCGCTGGAGCAGGCCAAGAAGCAGGGCTTGCTCACCATCAGCCTGACCGGCTACGACGGCGGCAAGGCGGCGCGCTCGCCCGCCATCGACTACTCACTCGTTGTCGTCAGCGACCACGTCCCGCGCATTCAGGAAGCGCAGGCGACTGTGTATCACGCGCTGCTGGAGGTCGTATTTACCTGCCTCGCCCGGAAGTGATCGAAGTTCAGCGGCACAGGGCGCGAGACACGAGAACCTCATAGCGTCCTGAGTAGCGGTGGAACCGCGTATCGAAGGGCGCGATCGGCGTCCGTTCGTACATTTCAGAAGGAGAAAAGATGAAATACGTCGACGAATATCGCGACCCGGCGCTGGCCCAGAGCATTGCCGCCGACATTGCACGCATCACCGAGGGGCGCACGCTCAAGCTCATGGAAGTGTGCGGCGGCCACACCCACACGATCTACAAGCATGGTATCGAAGACGTGCTGCCGCGCAACATCGACCTTGTGCACGGCCCGGGTTGCCCGGTGTGCGTGCTGCCAATGGGCCGCATCGACGACGCGATTGCGATTGCCCGCTCGCCCGGCGTGATCTTCACCACCTTTGGCGACATGATGCGCGTGCCCGGCTCGAATGGCAGCCTGCTGGATGCCAAGGCCGAAGGCGCGGATGTACGTTTCGTTTATTCGCCGCTCGACGCGCTGAAGCTGGCGCGCCAGAACCCCGACAAGCAGGTCGTGTTCTTCGCCATCGGCTTTGAAACCACCGCGCCCTCAACTGCCGTCACACTGCTGCGCGCCCAGGCCGAAAACATTGCGAACTTCTCGGTCTTCTGCAACCACGTCACGATCATTCCCGCCATCAAAGCCATCCTCGACTCGCCCGACCTGCGGCTGGATGGCTTTATTGGCCCGGGCCACGTCAGCATGGTCATCGGCATGCGCCCCTACACCTTTATCGCGCGCGACCACCGCAAGCCGGTGGTAATCGCGGGCTTCGAGCCGCTCGACATCATTCAATCGGTGCGCATGATCGTTCAGCAGCTCGATGAAGGCCGCGCCGAGATCGAAAACCAGTACGGGCGCGTGGTTCGGCCCGAAGGCAATGTCAAAGCGCTTGAGGCGATGGCGCGCACGATGGAATTGCGGCCGTTCTTCGAGTGGCGCGGGCTGGGTTTCATCTCGCACAGCGCGCTGAAGCTGCGGCCCGAGTTCGCGCCGTGGGATGCCGAGTTGCGCTTCCAGGTGCCGGGCATTCGCGTGGCCGACCCGAAGGCATGCCAGTGCGGCGAAGTGCTGAAAGGCGTGATCAAGCCGTGGGAGTGCAAGGTGTTTGGCACGGCCTGCACGCCCGAAACGCCAATCGGTACCTGCATGGTCTCGTCGGAAGGGGCGTGCGCGGCCTATTTCAACTACGGGCGCTTCTCGCTGGCCGCCGAGCGCAACAAGCTGCCGGTGATCGCGTTGAATGGCTGAAATCGTACAAGGGCGTATGCGATACGCCCCGCGTCCTGTCGCGCAAGGACGTATCGCATACGTCCCGATACGGAGTAACGATATGACCAACGCAACCCGCCTGTCCGACGTGCCCGAAGTGCTCGACAAGATCGAACGCGTGCGCCAGCATCGCCGGCATAAGTTCTACCTGCGCGACGAGCGCATCACACTGAGCCACGGCAGCGGCGGCAAGGCCACCCACAATCTCATCGAAGGCGTGTTCGCGCCGGCCTTCGCCAACCCCATGCTCGACCGCATGGACGACGCGGCCAGCTTCACCATTCCCGGCAGCACCGCGCGCCTGGCCTTCACCACCGACACCTATGTCGTCAGCCCGCTCTTTTTTCCGGGCGGGAACATCGGCCACCTCGCCGTGCACGGCACGCTGAACGACCTGGCCATGGCTGGCGCGCAGCCGCTCTACCTTTCGGCGGGCTTTGTGCTCGAAGAAGGCTTCCCGGTGGCCGACCTGCGCCGCATCGTCGACGCCATGGCCGAGGCGGCCGCCAGCGCGGGCGTGGCGATTGTGACTGGCGACACCAAGGTGGTGCAGCGCGGCAAGGCCGACGGCGTGTTTATCAACACGGCGGGCGTGGGCGTGGTACAGGCCGATTGGACGATCGGGCAGGGGGCGGTGCGGCCGGGCGACAAGGTGCTGCTGAACGGCCCGGTTGGCGACCACGGCATTGCGATCATGCTGGCCCGCGACGAGCTTGATATTGAAACCAGTGTGGTGAGCGACAGCGCGCCGCTGCACGGGATGGTGAGCAGCCTGCTCGCCGCGTGCGGCCCGGCGGTGCACTGCCTGAAAGACCCGACCCGCGGCGGGGTGGCGACTTCGCTGAACGAGATTGCGATCGCTTCGGAAGTGTCGATTGCGCTGGACGAGCACGCCATCCCGGTGCGCGCCGACGTGCGCGGCGCCTGCGAGATCCTCGGGCTCGACCCACTGACGATTGCGAATGAGGGCAAAATGCTCGCGATTGTTGCGCCCGAGCGCGCCGATGCCGCGCTGGCAGCCATGCGCGCGCACCCGCTTGGCCGCGACGCCGCGATCATTGGCGAGGTGCGCGCCGAGCCGGCGGCGATGGTCTTCCTGCGCACCGACATTGGCGGCACGCGCGTGCTCGACATGCTGGTGGGCGACCCGCTGCCGCGCATCTGCTAACCGCCGACGACCGACGACCGACGAAGGACCAAGATCTACCGCAAAGAGCGCGAAAAGCGCAAAGGAGGAAAGACGAAGGACGCAAGACCAAAATTTACCGCGAAGCGTGCAAATGACGAAGGAGGAATAGCGCGTCCTGGCCCAAGGGGTACCCCGCGGCGTTAGCCGCGTATCGAAGGGCGCAAAGGGTTGAATGTTTGCAGGTTACAGGTTGCAGGTTTGCAGTTCAGCAGTTTGGCAGTTCGTTGCTCGCTGCCACCTGCCTACTGCCGAGTGCCACCTGCCACCTGCCACCTGCCGACTGCCACCTGCCACCTGCCACCTGCCACCTGCCTACTGCGCGCCACTGTTCGCCCGCTCGCGCACAAACATAATCAGGTCGAGATCGCCCGGCGACTGGCCGAAGGCGGTGAGCAGCGCGGCCACTTCGCTGCGGTGCTGCGTGCCGTGGTTGGCAACGTGGAGCATCATCGGGCCGAGCGGATTCGCCATGGCCACGCCGCTCAGGTTGTGGTAGGGAATAACCTCGCTCAGATCGTCTTCATGGAGGCCGGCGAGAAACGCGCGCATCTCTGGCTCGGACTCGTGCCAGAGCGCCTGGAGCGCGGCGAAGGTGGGCACCTCGGCGGGCTGAAGCATGCCAATAGGCGCATCGCGTCGCCAGCGGCGCAGCCACACGCGCTCGGCGCCAAGCGTGTGCGTGAGAATGCTGTGCACGCTGCCCAGCCCGCCCAGGGGCGTGGCGGCAAAGTCGTGATCGTTTAGGCGCGCAGCCGCCACAAGCACCCGCGCGTGCGCCCAATACGTGTAGTCGTACATTGTGCGGATCAGGTCGAGTTGCACCGTGCGCTCCTTTTCTTCCAAAAGAGTGCGGAATTTCACCACGAAGGCACGAAGACACGAAGAAGCGAACGAGCAGCGTCATTCGCGTGCCAGAGAACGCAGGCGCATCCTGAGTAGCGCGAAGCGCGTATCGAAGGGTGCGCTTCCCACATATCATTTCCTCAGATTCTGCATAATCTGTGTAATCTGCGTAATCTGTGGATGAATTTTCACCTACTCCAGCGAGCGCGGCGCGACAATGATGCCATCGGCGTCGGCGTAGAGGTAGTGGCCGGGCGTGAAGGTGATTCCTGCAAAGGCCACCGGCACGTCGCGCTGGCCTTCGCCGCGCTTCTCGCTGCGCAGCGGGTTGGTTGCCAGGGCGCGCACGCCCAGCGGCAGCTGCGCCAGCTCGGCCGAGTCGCGCACGCAGCCGTGCACCACAATGCCGGCCCAGCCATTCTTCACGCCAATTTCACCGAGCATATCGCCCACCAGCGCGCAGCGCAGCGATCCTCCCCCATCCACTACCAGCACGCGGCCCGCGCCCGCTTCCTCCAGCGCGGCGCGCACCAGCACATTGTCTTCGTACACATGCACGGTGCTGATCGGCCCGCCAAACGCGGGCGTGCCGCCAAAATCGCGGAACAGCGGCGCGGCGATTTGCAGCTCGTCGGCGTGCGCGTCGCACAGATCGGTCGTTTTGAGATCCATAGCAACTCCTTCAGTATTCAGAAGACAGAAGTCAGCAGTCAGGAGCGTTAGCGAACGCAAGCACGCTGCGTCATTAGGGTTTCAGAAAGCCAAGAATATTCTGGCTCCCGACTCCTGCTACACCATTCTCACCCGCGTGGTGATGAAATCGAGCATCAGGCGCGCGGCCAGCAGCGCAGTTGTGCGTGCGGGCGTGTCGTACACCGGGTTTAGCTCGGCGATGTCGAGCGCGGCCAGGCGCGGCGCAACCGTCCGCACAAAATCGATCACGTCTTGTGCGCGCAGGCCGCCGGGTTCGGGCCAGCCAGTGCCGGGCGCTTCGCCGGGATTGATCACATCGAGGTCGATGGTCAGGTAGATCGCGTCGGTGCCATCGCCGGCGAGCGCGAGCGCCTGCTTGGCGGCGGCCTGCGCGCCAAGCGTTGCAAACTGCGTGGCCGTGATGCGCTGCACGCCAAGCTGCCGCCCGATCTCGTACTGCTCGACGGTGGCGTAGCCGCGCAGGCCCACCTGCACAAGATTTGCGGGCGCGAGTCGCTCCAGTTCGACCGAGCGGCGCATGCCGCTGCTGCCCGAAAAATGCCCCTGCCGATCCGAAAAATCCATCAGGTCGCAGTGCGCGTCGAGCTGGATCATGCCGAGCTTGCCGCTGATTGAATCGTGCAGCGCCTTGACCGGCGGGTAAGTGATGCCGTGGTCGCCGCCCGCCACCAGCGGCGTGTAGCCCGCTTCCAGCGCGGCCCGCACCGCCGCATAGGTCTGCTCGACCGTCAGCGCAGTGTCGTGATAGCTCAGCGCAACGTCGCCAAAGTCGGCAACTTCGACGGCGGCGAGATCGATCACGCCCGCGTCAATGTCGGCCAGGCGACCGTTTTGCAGCCGCCAGCTAAACACGCCGCGCAAAGCCTCGCGCAGCGCCTGTGGCCCGAAGCGCCCGCCCGGGTTGCCCAGGCTGGTCGCGGCGTCGTGCGGCACGCCAATGAACGCGAAACGATGCTCGGGCGCGCGCGCGGGTTTGAGCAGATAGTCCATTGTTCACCATTATTCGGTTGGCAAGTTACAGGTTGCAGGTTGCAAGCCGGGGCGTATCGCATACGCCTGCAGGTTGCAGGTTGCAAGCCGGGGCGTATCGCATACGCCTGCAGGTTGCAGGTTGCAAGCCGGGGCGTATCGCATACGCCTGCAGGTTGCAGGTTGCAAGCCGGGGCGTATCGAAGGGCGCAAGCGATAAGCGGCCAAGAGCGAAAGGATGTTCACCGCAATCAACGCGAAGGCGACGAACAACCGGTCCTCGGTTCAGCGGTTCCGTAGTTCTGTGGTTCTCGGTTCTCGGTTCCGTAGTTTGGTGCCAACCGCTTCCTGCCGACTGCCACCTGTGCCCACACGCACTGTGCTATCATACGGCAGAATGGCGAATGACGATTCCGCACGCGGGAGCGCTGCTATGAACCTGCGACGCTGGCTTGGCTTGCTGATTGGCGCGGTGCTGCTTGCATCGTGCGCCCAGCAGAAAGACACTGCAATGCTGAACTCACAGCTTATCGCCGCCGCCGACCGCGGCGATGCCGACGCGCTGCGCCGGCTGCTGGCCGATGGTGCCGAGATCAATGCCCGCGATGAGCGCGGGCGCACTGCGGTGCTGGCTGCTACCTACGGCCGCCACGTCATCGCCGCGCAAACGCTCATCCAGGCCGGTGCCGACATTAATATTCGCGACGAGCGGCTCGACAACCCGTTCCTCTATGCTGGTGCCGAAGGGCTGATCGACATCCTGCGCCTGACCATCGACGCCGGGGCCGACCCAACGCTGACCAATCGTTTTGGTGGCACCGCGCTCATTCCCGCCTGCGAGCGCGGCCATGTCGATGTAGTTGAGCTGCTGCTCACGCGCACCCGTGTGAATGTCAACCACATCAACAATTTGGGATGGACTGCCCTGCTGGAAGCGATTGTGCTCAGCGACGGCGGCCCGGCCCACCAGCAGATTGTGCGCCTGCTGATTGCCCACGGCGCGGATGTGAACATTGCCGACAAGCAGAACGTCACACCGCTGCAGCACGCCCGCTCGCGCGGCTACACCGCGATTGCCGAGCTACTTGAACAGGCTGGCGGGCGCTAGCTCATCGTCGCACTACCAGTTCGAGAATTTGCCACCAAGACACCAAGACGCGAAGCTTTTTTATCCTTCGTTTCTTCGAGTGCTTGTGGCAAAAAATCGCTGCCGCAATTCTCCCTTCCCCGCCGCTTGTTTCCTACTGCGGCCCAAACTCGGCGGCGCGCAGCGCAACCTTGATCGCCTGCTCGACGGCCACGCCCTTCTGCTCGAACACCACGCGCTCGCTGGCGGTGCGCTGCGCGATCACCCCGCACACGCATGCGGCTGCAAAGCCATACACGCCGCCCATCTTGAACAGCGTGCCCGACTCCATCTCGTAGTTCAGCACATTCAGGTGGCGGTACTCTTCGGTGATGCCGCGCAGCCAGCGCAGCAGGTGCGGGTTAGCCGACTCGCTGCGCTCCTGGCCCTCGTAGAAGGTATCGACCGAGGCGGTGATGCCCAGGTGGTAATCGACGCCCAGCTGCTGCGCGGCTTCGGCCAGCGCCACGGTGAGAAAGGGATCGGCGGCGGCGGGATACTCCAGCGGCGCGATGTCGTTGGCCGCGCCCTGGCGGCACAGCGCCGCCCGCGAAATCACCACACTGCCGGGCAGCACATGCTCCTGAATCGAGCCGCAGGTGCCAATGCGAATGATCTGGCGCACGCCAGCCTGCACAAGCTCATTCACCACAATGCTCATCGAGGGCGCGCCCATGCCGCTGGTGCAGGAAAGAATCGCGCGGCCATTCGGCAGTGTGCCGAGGTAGCTGTTCAGGCCGCGATGCTCGGAAAGCATTTTTACATCGCTGAAATAGCTCTCGGCAATCAGCTTGGCGCGGTCGGGGTCGCCCGAAAGCAGCGCAATTGTTGGCGCGCGGTCGCCCAGGTCGTCGCGCCCGAAGCCAATATGATAGAACGTGGTCGCCATTCGTCACCTCCACATCGAGTTTCTTGGAACGGCGGCTATTGTACTACCAACGAGCGCAGCGCGTCGCAACAGGTGCGGCGCGCTGCGTGTACTTCTTCTACGGCGAGAGCTATTGCCATCCATACGCTGGCAAGAAACGCGTTGTAAAACGAAAATGTAACTGCCAACTGCCAACTGCTATAAGCGGCTTTAGAGGTCGGCCACGGCGGGAATGATCTCGCGGCCAAAAATCTCAAGCGGCGTGATGTCCTGCACATTCGGCATGTTGAAGATCAGGTGCTGGATGCCGAGCTTCGCCAGCGAGCGGCACTGCTCTATCACGCTCGCGGCAGTGTCGCCGCCGGGCGCGAGATTCACGGTGTTAAGTGCGGTGCGCTCGATATCCTCGTAGGGCCGGCCCACGGCTTCGCAGTGGCCTTTCAGAATGTCGAGCTTTTGCTGGATGACATCGGGGCCCATGCGCGCAAACAGGTTGCAGGCGTCAGCGTATTGCGCCACCAGGCGCAGCGTTTTCTGCTCGCCGCCGCCGCCAATCATAATCGGCGGGTGCGGGCGCGCCACCGACTGCGGGCTGTTCAGCGGGTCGCCAAGCTGGTAGTGCGTGCCCGCAAACGGTGTGCGGTCGCCGGCCCACATTTGGTGGGCGATCTTGAGCATTTCTTCAAGCTGCTCGAAGCGTGTTTTCAGTGGCGGGAAAGGCACGCCCAGGCCGCGCGCTTCCTGCTCATTCCAGGCCGCGCCAACCCCGAAGTAGGCCCGCCCGCCCGAAAGCACATCGAGCGTGGTGGCGGTTTTCACCAGAATGCCGGGGTAGCGGTAGATCACGCCAGTGACCAGCGTGCCCAGTTTGGCGCGTTTGGTCACGCCCGCCAGAAAGCTCAGCGCGCTGTAGCCTTCCAGCATTGGTTCCTCGGGCTGGCCGATCACGCCGATCTGGAAGAAGTGATCCATCACCCACAGGCTGTAGAAGCCAGCCTCGTCGGCGGTGCGCCCGATCTCAGCGAAGCGCTGCCCGATTTCTGCCGCGCCGCCGGGCCAGGTGAAGTTGGGGATCTGCAAACCAATACGCATAGCTTCTCCTCTAACGCGCGCCGCGCCGGCACGCATTTGCGTAAAACAAAGCCGGCGACAAAGTCACCGGCAAGACGAGCCATCTGCAATCGTGGCGCATCACGCGCCGCCCAAGCTAATCGACAAAGCGATTGGGATCGAGCCACTGCTCAATGATCGTGAGCACCAGCAGCCCAACCACACCCGTGAGGATTGTATAAATGACCAGGCCAAGTGTATTCAGCGGCTGGCCGGCGGCAGTGTCGCTATACCAGCGCCAGGCAGCCATGCCGGCGACAGCAACAGCCCAGATGGCCCACAGCACCACGCGCAGGCTCACGTCGGCGCGCACCACTGATGAATGATTCGAACGTTTGGCCCGATACAGCTCCGCTTGCTTCGTACTCATGATTGGGCTCCTTTCGTATCACATCATTGTGACGGGGGAAATGCGCTTTAGACAACGTTGACGTAAACGTTAAGGTGTGTGCAAAAAAATTTAGCCTGAGCGTTTGCGCTCAAGAAATTCCTGGAACTTCTGGATATTCGACTGCAACTCGGCGCGGAATCGCTGAAGCGTGGCGATCTTTTCGTCCGTCTCGGCGAGCTGGCGCTGCAAGATTTCGATCACGAGCTGCTTGCCGCGGATGCCGGTTGGGTCATCACAGTACAACGGCAGCACTTCGCCGATTTCTTCCAGCGACAAGCCCAACTGCTTGAGGGCATCGATCTTCTTGAGCCGGGTTAGCTCAATGTCGGTATAGTAGCGGAACCCATGCCCTTCGCGCTCGTTTGGGCCAAGCAGGCCCAGCCCTTCGTAGTAGCGAATCGTTCGTGGAGTTACGCCCGCTTGTTCGGCGAACTCGCCGATACGCATTTTGTCTTTCATTGATTGCACTACCTTGACGTTCACGTCAAAGTTAGTATAGTCTCCCGATCCGGCTTTGTCAAGTACCCTGATGAATCAATTTTCGAGAATGCTCCTGACCATTTACTCCCTTGCCCACCTGTTTTTCCTCGTCCCAATCGGCTAAAGCGCCAAAGATGCGACGCGTGTTGCACATACTGGACATCCGTACAGTTGACCAGACCGTAGCATGTGCATATCATTCGCCTACGAATGATTTGGGGTCGTAGCACTATGATGGATGATCTTCGCTGGGGCGCGCTTGAGCTGCGCATTTTGCTTTCGATCATTACACGCATCAGCAGCCGCGCGCTGGAACAAAGCCTGCATGCGCAGGGCCTGCCAATCAGCGCGCTGCAACATTCGATTCTGCGCCTGCTCAATCGGCACCCGTTTACGATTGCCGAACTGAGCCGCAAGCTGGGGCTGACGCCTGCCACGCTGGTGCCGGCCGTCGACGCGCTGGAGCGCCGCAGACTGGCCACCCGCAGCCACGATCCGCGCGACCGCCGCCGCACGCCACTGGTGCTGACGGAAGAAGGTACTGTGTTGCTGGCGCGCTTGCCGCCCGTCGCCGACGACGACGTGCTGCTGAACGGGCTGGCGAGCATGCCAGCCGAGCGGCGCAGCGCGCTGCTGGAACTCGTGCGCGAGCTGGTGCGCACTCTCCCCGATGGAAGCTTTGCTGCCGATGATGTTGCAGCAATGATTCGCAGCGCCGCTGCACAGGCCGGCAACGCCGCCGCACCGCAACCGGAACACGAACAGAAAGCAGGAGAACCATGACCTACGGGGAAACTCAGCCGCAGCCCGGCGGCCGGCTTGAGTATAAGTGGAAGGTGCTGATCTCGGTTATTTTCGGCATCTTCATGATCATTCTCGATACCACCGTCGTGAATGTCGCGTTCCAGACGATTCGGCGCGAATACAACACCAGCCTGAACAACTCGCAGTGGGTGATCAGCATCTACACCCTGGCGCTGGGCATTGCCACGCCGCTCTCGGGCTTTCTGGCCGACCGCTTTGGTATCAAGCGCATGTATGTGGGCGGGCTGGCCGCCTTTGTGCTTGGCTCGCTCTTGTGCGGCCTCGCGCCAACTATTTCGTCGAGCATCTGGCTGCTGGTGGCGGCGCGCGCGGCGCAGGGCTTTGGCGGTGGTGTGGCCCAGCCGCTAGGCTCGGCGCTGCTGTTCAGCACCTTCCCACCCAAAGAACAGGGCACCGCGCTCGGTATTTTCGGCATTGCGCTGGTGGTCGCGCCCGCGCTTGGCCCGATCCTGGGTGGCCTGCTTGTCGATCAGGGTCTGTGGCGCTGGATCTTCTTTATCAACATCCCAATCGGCATTGTGGGCGTGTTTCTGGCCTCGCGTTTCCTGCGCGAGCGCAAGCCCGAAACCGTGCCAGCGCTTGACCCGCTTGGCCTGGTGACGGCGGTGGTGGGCTTTGGCGCGGTGCTCTATGCTGCCTCAATCGCGGCCGACCAGGGCTGGGGCGCGAGCAACGTGCTGCTGTGGTTCGCAGTCGGCGGGGTGTCGCTGCTGGCGTTTGGCATTGTCGAGCTGTTTGTGGCGAAAGAGCCGCTGCTCAACCTGCGCCTGTTTGGCAACCCAACCTTTCTGATCGCGAGCTTGATTGGCTATGTGACGGTGATTGGCCTGTTTGGCGCGGAATTCCTGATGCCGGTGTACTTGCAGGCGCTGCGTGGCCGAACCGCGCTGCAAACTGGCTTCACGCTGCTGCCGCTGGCGCTGACCTCGGGCATCATTACGCCGCTGGCGGGCCGGCTGTACGACCGCATTGGCCCGCGCGCGCTGATCGTCACCGGCTTTTCAATTCTGGCGATCAATACCTGGCAGCTCTCGCAAATCCAGGCCGATACGCCAATCAGCACCATTCTTGTGCTGCTGGCGCTGCGCGGCGCGGCGCTGGGCCTGACGGTTCAGACCACTTTTGCTACCGCGCTGTCGGCGGTGCCGCGCCGCTCGCTGGCGCGCGGTTCGTCGCTGATTAACGGCACGCGCTTTGTGGTGCAGGCAATTGGCGTCGCCGTGCTGGCGACAATTCTGGCCAGCGCGCTTTCGCCCGAGGTAAAGGCGCAAAGCCAGCAGGCGCAGGAGCAAAGCTCGGTGGAGGCACAGCTGCCGGCCTTTGGTGTCTGCGAAACGCCGGGCGTGCCCGCCGACCAGAATGTGCCGCCGGGCGTGCCACCCGCCGCCCGCGCTCAGGCGCTGCAGGGCGTGCAGCAGGCCTGCCGTGAGAATCTGGTGGGCTTCGAGCGCGCCTATACGCTGACCTTCTACGTGTCGCTGCTGGCGGTGGTGATTGGCCTGTTTATGCCGGGCTGGCCGCGCGCGTGGGCGGGTCGCACAGCCGCGGGCGATGCGCCAGCACCAAGCGCGCATTAGCGTTCGGTGAGTCCTGGCGGGCGGCGCGGTGCTGTGCCCTGCCAAAATCATCGTGCGGTGAATTGCGGATAGCGCATTCGGAAGCGGGCGAAGGGAGCAATCTTTTCGCCCGTTTCATTGTATTCAGCGTTCTGGCGCGCGTTTGTGATGAAGCTGCAAAGTTGCTATGGAACGGAACCTGCTACAATGCTGGTTAAGGATCTGTTATCAAGGAGACGTGTGGTGTCCGACACAACCGAGCAACGCCCAACGCGCCGCCATTCTCCCCTGCGCGATATGTTCTGGACTGGCGTCCAGGCGCTGACGCTCTTCATGGTTCTTTCCGCACTGATTGGTCGCTTCGAAATTCACCAGATCAGCATGGAGCCGACCTTCCATGAAGGCCAGCGCGTCGTCGTCAGCAAGCTCGATAGCATCTGGTCGAACCTGTTCGTAGGCACGGCGCACGCCGCCGAGGCACACCCGTCTTCGCCATTTGCTTTGCATCGCGGGCAGATTGTGGTGTTTTACCGCACGCCCGACCGCGCGGAAGACGCGCTGATCAAGCGGGTGATTGGCCTGCCGGGCGACACAATCGAGCTTCGCGGTGGGCAGGTCTATGTCAACGGCGAAGTGATTGACGAGCCGTATGTGCATGGCGTCGCCACCGATTGCAACGCGGTGTGCGGCCCGCTCACGCTCGATGCCGACAGCTATTTTATGATGGGCGACAACCGCGCAAACAGCATGGACTCGCGCGTGTTCGGGCCAATTCCGGCCGGGCAGGTCGTCGGGCATGTGGTGATGCGCTACTGGCCGTTTAACCAGATTGAGCTGTTTCCCTAGCGCTGCATTCAGAAATGCTGCGCGAACGCACGAGTTTGGAGGTGGCCTTGCCGCCTCCAGACTTTTTATTTGGCAATTGCGCAAAATTGCTGGAAAATAACTGTCGATTTTGCTAATGCCCGAACGACTATTTGGTGAAGCGGCGGAAATGGCCGCCCATGAGTGAACAGGAGCACAACCATGCGGAAGCTGATTATTTCAGAATTTATCTCATTGGACGGTGTGATTCAGGCGCCCGGCGGCGCGGAAGAAGATACCGACGGCGGCTTCGCGCAGGGTGGCTGGACGCACGCCTACTGGCACGACGATATTGGCGGGCTGTTTTTTGCCGCCTTCAGCGAAAGCGACGCGCTGCTGCTGGGCCGCAAGACCTGGCAGGGCCACGGCGCGGCGTTCGACCCGATGCCCGATGGCGACCCGTTTGGCGATCCAATGAAAGCCATCCGCAAGTACGTCGTTTCCAACACGCTTACTTCGACCGACACCTGGCGCAACTCGACGATCATTTCGGGCGATGTGGTGGCGCAGGTGCGCGCGCTCAAGGAGCAGCCGGGCAAGAACATTCTGCTCGACGGCAGCAGCGTGCTGGCGCACACTCTGATCGAGAACGACCTGGTCGACGAATATCACCTGCTGGTCTACCCGGTGTCGCTGGGCGGCGGCAAGAAGCTGTTCCCCGAGGGCAGGCGCGTGAACCTGCGCCTGGTGGAAACCAAGCCCCTGCCCACCGGCGTGACGCTGATGCGCTATGTGCCCGAGCGGGCGGCCGATGGCGGCGCGGAGTAGTCTCAAACCTTTCAGAAAACCACCAAGGCACCAAGACACAAAGAGCATACTGAAGCTCTTGGTGTCTTGGTGCCTTGGTGGTAAACGATCCCAGCAATCTTGTCCGCAATGAGCTTTTGCCCTTACTGATGCCCAACAATCGCGTGCGGCACGTATGGTGCTTCTAGGTGCGCAACTTCCTCGTCGCTCAGCTTCACGTCCAGTGCGCCAACGGCGTCCTCCAGGTGCGAAATCTTGGTGGCACCAACAATTGGCGCGGCCACCGGCTGCTTTTGCAGCAGCCAGGCCAGCGCAATATGAACGCGCGGAACGGCGTGCTTTTCCGCCAGCTCGGCAACCCGCTCGATAACGGGCCGATCGGCGTCGCCAGCCGCATCATACTTGCCCTTCTGAATCTGGTCGGTTTCCGCACGTAAGGTGCTGCCTGCGCCGGGGTCGCGCGTCAGCCGCCCCGATGCGAGCGGGCTGTAGGGGATCACGCCAATGCCCTCGGCGCGGCAGAGTGGCAGCATTTCGCGCTCTTCTTCGCGGTAGATCAGGTTCAGGTGATCCTGCATCGAGACGAAGCGCGCCCAGCCGTGCTTTTCGGCAGTGTAGAGCGCTTTTTGGAACTGCCACGCCCACATGGCCGACGCGCCAATGTAGCGCGCCTTGCCGGCACGCACCACATCGTTAAGCGCCTCCATGGTTTCTTCAATTGGCGTGTCGTAATCCCAGCGATGGATCTGGTAGAGGTCGACATAATCGGTTTCGAGCCGCTGCAAGCTGTGGTCGATCTCACTGAGAATCGCCTTGCGCGAGAGGCCGCCGCCGTTCGGGCCTTCGCGCATTTTGCCGTGGATTTTGGTGGCGATCACGACATCCTCGCGCTTCGCCATATCTTTCAGCGCGCGCCCAACGATTTCCTCGCTCATGCCAATCGAGTACACATTCGCAGTGTCGAAGAAGTTGATGCCCATCTCCAGCGCCTTTTTGATCACCGGGCGGCTGTTTTCCTCGTTCAGCACCCATTTGTGCGTCCAGCGTTCGGCGTCGCCAAAGCCCATACAGCCCAGGCAGATGCGCGAAACCTGCATACCCGTTGTGCCAAGTCGCGTGTACTCCATTGCGTTTTCTCCTTCTTATGCCAGCCGCGCCGCGCGCTCTTTCTGCTCGCGGTGCAGCACATACACGCCGCTTAAGAGCGCCAGCAGCGCGCCGGCCCATGTCGTCCACATCGGCACCTCGCGCCAGATGAAGAAGCCCCACAGCGCATTGATTGGCAGCGCAAGATATTCGAATGGCGCGACGACCGAGGCCAGCGCCACGCTGTAGGCGCGTGCCACGCAGTACATTCCGCCCGCCCAGATCAGGCCAAGCCCGAACATGATCAGAATGTCGAGCAGGGGCGGCATGCTCCACGCATGAAACAGAAACCGCACGCTCGGATGCGCGCCGGGCAGGTCGCCAATCGCAATCACCAGCGGCGCGAGAACCAGCGTCGCAACGAGATAGACCAGCGAGCTGTAGTACGACATGGTTGCGCTGCTGTCGCTGGCCTGCAATTTGCGCGTCAGGATGGCGGCGAGCGCGTAAAACAGCACCGAGATCAGGATGAAAATCGACCCCAGGTTGAAGTTCGCCACACCGGGCCGCACGATCAGCAGCACGCCCGCAAAGCCAACCAGCAGCGCCAGCCAGCGCCGCGGGCCGACTCGCTCGCCCAGCAGCACTACCGAGAGCGCGGTGATCATCAGCGGGCCAGAAAACTTGATGCCGGCGATTTCTGCCAGTGGCAGCGCGGCCAGCCCCATGAAGTAGGTGGTGTAGGAAAGAAAGTAGCACAGGCCGCGAATGTATTCGAGCCTATGCTTTTGCGTTTTCGGCAGGCCGCGCCCGCCTTCCATGCGGAACAGGAGCAGCGTGAGCGGCATGGCCGTCAGGCTGCGAAACGTGACGATTTCCAGCACCGGGTAATCGCCGCCGATCCATTTGACGGCGATATCCTGCAGGGAGAAAATCAGCATTCCCAGCACAAGAAACGCCACGCCCTGGGCGTTCGGACTGATCTTTTTTGTGTCGGTGACAGATGTTTGTACCATTCCATCCTTGCTCGTATTGCAACCGTTGTTGATTCACCACAGAGACACAGAGAGCACTGAGACGAGAAGAAATGATGATAGCTCAATGTCCTCTGTGCCTCTGTGGTGCACTTTTCGGCCAAGCCCCGTTGTAGTGCTACGCTGTGTACTGTTCGTCGGTGACCTTTTCCAGCCACTCGACCGTTGTGCCGTCGAGCGCTTCCTGAATGGCGATGTGCGTCATGGCGGTGGTGGGCGCAGCGCCGTGCCAGTGCTTTTCGCCGGGCGGGAACCAGACCACGTCGCCGGGGCGGATTTCCTCGATTGGGCCGCCTTCGCGCTGCACACGCCCGCAGCCAAATGTCACAATCAGCGTTTGCCCGAGCGGGTGGGTGTGCCAGGCTGTGCGCGCGCCCGGCTCGAAGGTGACATATGCGCCGCGCACGCGCGCCGGCGCGGGCGCTTCGACCAGTGGGTCGAGACGCACGGTGCCGGTGAAATAGTCTGCTGGCGGCGTTTGCGATGGCCGCGAGCCGTTACGTTTGATCTCCATCGTCTCTCTCCTTAACGCGAACATCCATTTAGGCCCAATGCCATTAAAATAACCACCAAGACACCAAGACACCAAGACACCAAGATTCTAAAAGATTTTGAAAACCTTCGTATCTTCGTGCCTTCGTGGTAAACGTTCCTGACGGCATTATTTGAATGGTGTTGTATTTAGGACGCAGAGATCACAGAGCAGAATACCTAACACTCGGTGTTCTCCGTGCTCTCTGTGGCTTATTTCGGCTCCCTAACCACTAGCGGTCGATCACGCGCTGCGATGCTTCGGAGTAGCGCGCGCCCTGCACCGTCAGGCCCGCCATTGCGCGCTCGATCTCCTGAAGATCCTCGGGCGTCAGTTCGACATTGGCCGCGCCGAGGTTTTCTTCCAGGCGGTGCAGCTTGGTGGTGCCAGGGATCGGCACGATCCACGGCCGCTGCGCCAGCACCCACGCCAGCGCGATCTGCGCCGGGGTCGCGCCTTTCTTCGCTGCAATCGCGCCAACCAGATCGACAACCGCCTGGTTCGCGGCGCGGTTTTCGGGCGAGAAGCGCGGCACGGTGTTGCGGAAGTCGTTGCTGGCGAACTCGGTGTTCGCGTCGATTTTGCCCGTCAGGAAGCCTTTGCCGAGCGGGCTGAACGGCACAAAGCCAATGCCAAGCTCTTCGAGCACCGGGAAGATTTCCGCTTCCGGTTCGCGCCACCATAGCGAGTATTCGCTTTGCAATGCAGCAAGCGGCTGCACGGCATGGGCGCGCCGAATGTTGCGCACGCCCGCTTCCGACAGGCCGAAGTGCCGCACTTTGCCCGCCGCGATCAGCTCTTTCACCGCACCCGCAACTTCCTCAATCGGCACATCCGGGTCGACGCGGTGCTGGTAGAGCAGATCGACATAATCAGTACGCAGGCGCTTCAGGATGCCCTCGACCGCGACTTTGATGTGGTCGGGGCGGCTGTTCAGGCCGGGCGACTGCTGGCCGGTCTGCGGGTCGATATTCCAGCCGAACTTGCTGGCGATGACAACTTTGTCGCGAACGGACGCGAGCGCCTCGCCTACCAGCTCTTCGTTCCTGAACGGGCCATACACCTCCGCCGTGTCGAAGAAAGTCACGCCGCGCTCGACGGCTGAGTGGATCAGCGCGATCATGTCCTGCTTGTCGGCAGCGGGGCCAAACCCAAAGCTCATGCCCATACAGCCAAGCCCGATGGCCGAAACGTCGGGGCCATGCGTGCCAAGTTTACGTGTTTGCATCTCGTTTCTCCTTTTCTTAGCGCGGTACGATCTTCAGCGTCGCCGCGCGTGCGGTTGGCGTAAGCACGGGAGGAACCCACTGGGCCTCGTGCTGGTATTTCGTCTCGTAGATTGGGCCGAGCGCGTCGTTGATTGCGGGGTCGGTTTCCACCACAAAATCCACATCCTTCTCGACGCCGCCGGCCCAGATGCGGCCCGTGTGTTGTTCCTGCGTACCACGGAACCAGCCGGCCCTTGTGCCCTTGACCGAGCGGACGTACAAGCCGTCGCCGTGGCGCACCACCCAGATCGTCACCGGCTTGCGGAGTGTTCCATCCCGCTGCAACCCGGCGATCTCTAGCTCTTCCGCCTCGCCGATAGCCGAAAGTTCATCAGCTGTCCAGCTCTTCATGTCCCCTCCTCACAGTGCAGAATGCAAGCGGATTTGCGCCCGCTATAAAATAAAAGTCCAGGCGAATGACAGCATTACTTTTGAAGCCTCCGCATATCGGTGCTATTATACGTGCCGTGAGCTGCTATGCGGTAGAATAATTTTCCAGCATTCTTGAATGTTCCTGCAGGATCTGCGGAAGGCATATGTGTATGAACGAAGCAATTGTGAGTCCGGCGGCGAACCCCGCCCAGCCCGCACGCGAGCAGCAACAGGCCGAAGCGAACCGTGAGGAGCTGGCCGAGCGGCTGGCGCGGGCGATCCGCCACGACGGGGCGGTTGAGCCGCTGGAAGGGGTGCGCTTGCGGCGCTCGTCTGCGCCGACCGAGCTGGGCTATGGGGTGTCGTTCCCGTCGTTCTGCGTGATTGCGCAGGGCAGCAAGGAGCTTGTGCTGGGCGACAATACCTACCGCTACAACCCGGCGCACTACCTGATCGCCACTACCGCGCTGCCAATCGCCAGCCGGATCAGCGAGGCGTCGGCGGAACGACCGTACCTGGGCTTTGTGCTCAATCTCGACCCGGCGCTGGTTGGCTCGGTGCTGCTGGAAACCGGCGATGTCGTGCCGCCGGGCCATTCCACCGTCACCGCGATTGATGTGAGCGCGCTCGACGCTGGCTTGCTCGACGCAGTGCTGCGGCTGGTGCGGCTGGTCGAAACCCCGGCCGAGGCGCGTTTCCTTGCCCCGCTGATCAAGCGCGAGATCGCCTACCGCCTGCTGATCGGCGCGCAGGGCGACCGGCTCGGGCAGGTTGTGGCGGTGGCGGGCAGTACGCACCGCATTGCCGGGGCAGTCGAGCGCCTGCGCAACGAGTTCGACCAGCCGCTGCGCGTGGAGGAAATGGCGCGCGATCTGGGCATGAGTGTGTCGGGCTTTCACCACCACTTCCGCACGCTCACCGCGATGAGCCCCTTGCAGTTTCAGAAGCAGCTGCGCTTGCAGGAAGCGCGCCGCCTGATGCTTGGCGAAGGGATGGATGCGGCAAGCGCGGGCTACCGCGTGGGCTATGGCGACGCCTCGCACTTCACGCGCGAGTACAAACGCCTGTTTGGCGCGCCGCCCATGCGCGATGTCGAGCATGTGCGCGAAGGCGCACGGGAAAGCGTGGGCCAGGGTTCGGTGTAGTGGGCGGCGCGCTTACTCGCCCATGCGGCCATTGGCGCGCAGGGTTTGCAGCGCGCCCAGCGTCACCCAGCCGCGCCATTCCAGCTCGCAGCCCGGGCTGATCGGCGGCCAGGTAATCGTCCAGCCGCCATCGGCCTGCTGCCCGGCCAGCAGCACGTCGAGGTTGGCCTGAATCGTCGCCTCGTCGAACAGGTGCCGCAGCGGGTGATCGGGCGTTGGTGCCCAGTCGAGCGGCTTGCGCACATAGTCGGTCGAATCGATGGCTGCAACCAACTCCGAATCCCGCAGCTCTTCCCCCAGGCGTTTCAGCTCACGCTCGGCGCGCGCCCGCTCGGGCACATAGCGCAGAAACGTGATGGCCACGCCCATGTCGTGCATTTCGCGTGGGTGCAGCGCGGCGATGCGGTCCCAGCAGAAGGCAGTTGCGGGCGCGAGCCACGGGTGCGCAAACCCAAGCTTGTGCAGCAGCCCGGCTAGCGCGGCGGTGGGGTTCAGCGCGGCGGGCGGGTTGTCGCCGGTTTCCCACCAGGGCGCGTGCGGGTAAAGCTGCGCCGTAGGCAGCACAAACGGTACGCCGCCCTTGGCCGTCGTAATAGTCGCAAGAAAATCGCAGGCGCGCCCGATCATCGCGGCGTCGGCCCCAACGGCGTCGAGAATTTCGAGTGCGTGCTGAACCGGCACGGTCTGGCTGTCGGGGCAGCGGATGTCCGGCTCTAATGCATTCCCAAAGCCGCCGTCCTCGTTCTGGTAGGCGCGCAGTGCCGCAAGCACATCCTCGCGCGAGCCGCCCCGGAAATGGTACGCGAACAGCCGCCGCTCCAGCAGCCGCGCGTTGTTCCAGATGAAAGTTTCCGCGCTGGTGAGTACAGATGCCATATACAATCCCTTCGTTCAGAGCTGTGCAAAGGAAAGTATAGCGCCTGATTGGTGACAGCAGCACGTCACCATGCGCGGGCAGGGCGGCGGATTTTAGCGCAGCGTCTCTGGTAGGCCCAGCTCAGCCAGCAGCGCTTCGAGCGGGCGGTTGCTGGCAGCGTGTTCGAGATGCATTGCCTCGGGTTCGGCAAACTGGGCGCGCGCAGCCTGAAGGAGAGTGGATGCAACGCGCTGCGCTTCGTCGCTGCTCGCTGGGTCGGCCAGCACGCCGGCGGCGAGTTTGAGCGCCAGCGCGTGCTCGCCCGCATGGGCGGCGCATGCGGCAATGCCAAGTATGGCGCGGCTTGCTTCGACTGACGATTGGAGGCGCAGCGCCACCGCTAACGCTTCGTTGAACATGCGCCGCGCATCGTTCCATGCGCCAGATTGCCACAGCGCCTCGCCGAGATCGTTGAGCACTGGCACATATTCCCAGTTACCAATGTTGCGCAGTTGTGGCAGCGCCTCGCGGAAAAAGTAGATCGCCGTTTTGGGATCCCCTTGCTGAAATGCCGCGCGACCAAGATAGCGCAGAGTTACTGCCGCGCTATAATGATCGTCGGTGGCGTGGCTCAGAGCCAGGCTTTCGCGCAGGAGGCGTTCAGCTTCCTGCATCTTGCCACGCGCCATCAGCGTTCGGCAGCAGAAGGTGATGCACCAGATCAGGCCGTGCGGGTTGCCGATAGCGCGCCAATCGGCCAGCGCGGCCCGAAACAAACGCTCAGCTTCTTCGCCGTGCCCTTCAGCAAAGGCACAATCGCTGGCCAGCACCAGGTACATCGCGCGTATGTGGATGTCGCCTGTTGCTGGCGTCAGCTCGCGGCTGCGCTTGAGTAGCTGGCGCGTTTCTTCGTAGTTTCTGCCCCACAATGCTGCCGACATCTGGTACTGTAGCGTGCGGCCCAGCCCGATCAAATCGCCCGCAGCGGAAAGCAGCGCCTCACTTTCCGCCAGCGCCGCGTGCGATTCGGCGTATGCGCCGTGGCGAATCGCCAGGTAGCCATAATGGCCGAGCATGCGCCCGAGTGCTTGGGCAGGGTTCGGGCCTGCGCTGTGCCGAAGTTTCTCGACGGCCTGAGCGAAAACGGTCGCGCCTTCCCCAAACCAGCCGCGAAATTCATAGAACCACTGCAAGGTTTCGGCGGCACGCTCCACCAGGTCGTGCTGGCTGTGCTCGGCCGCCCAGCGCCAGGCGGCGCGGACGTTATCGATCTCAGCGACAATTTCCGCCACTGCCGGGGCCTGTTCGGGACCTTTGATGCGCGCTTCGTGTTCGGCCACATGCTCAAGATAGTATGCCGCGTGCTGGTCCCGCGCACTGTCCCATCCATCGGCCTGTTCGCGCAATTGGGCCTCGGCGTACTGGCGAATCACTTCGTGCAGCGCATATTGCCCGCCTGAAACGCGGCGCAGCAGCGATTTGTCGACCAGGTTGGCCAGCGCAGGCAGGCTTGCGCCAGCCACACGCGCCGCCGCCTCGCGCATGAAGCTGCCCTGAAATACCGCCAATTGGCCCAGCACCGCTTGCTCCTCGGCATCGAGCAGTTGCCACGAGTGATCGACCACGGCGCGCAGCGAGTGGTGGCGTGCTGGCAGATTGCGCGCCGCCAGCGACACCGCATCGAGGCCACGGCCAAGCTCCTGCACAATTTCATCCAGGGTCAACAGGCGAATCCATGCCGCGGCCAGCTCGATCCCTAGCGGCAGACCATCGACAAGGCGGCAGATCGTGGCGATCGTCGGATGTTGTGCTGGCGTGAGCCGGAATGAGCGGTCAGCGCGCTGAGCGTGTTCAACAAAGAGCATGACGGCTGATCCTGGGTCGCCGCCTCTGGCGGTGTTGGGCGCTTCAACCGCCAGACCTCCCAGCTCTAGCACCCATTCACCAGCCAGTCGTAGCCGTTCGCGTGAGGTAACCAGCAAGGTTGTCGCGGGCGTGAATTGGAGGATGTCTTCAAGCAGGCGGTAACTTGTGCTGCTGGGGCCGAGCAAGTGTTCAAGATTATCGAGCACGAGCAAAATATGCCGGTCGCGCAGGCGTGCCAGCAGTTGCGCGCGCAAGTTGTCGCTGCCCGCGAAGGCAATACCGAGCGCGTCGGCGATCGCCGGCACAATCAGTTCGGGGTCAGTCACCGGCGCAAGCGACACAAAGGCCACGCCGTCAGCGAAACCCCCGATCGCGCGCGCCGTCTCGATCGCCAGCCGCGTTTTGCCCACCCCGCCCAGCCCCAGCAGCGTGACCAGCCGGCAGTCGTCGCGGCCAAGCAGCGCGGCCAGTTCCGCCTGTTCTGCATCGCGCCCCACAAACGGCGTCAGGTAGCTTGGCAAGCCGGGCGATGGGGTTGGCGGGCGGGTGGGTGGCGGCGCAGGCGTGGCGTTTTCTTCCGGTTCGGCCACGGCGCGCGCGGCGTGCATCCAGGCTGTTTGTTCTTCGGGATCGAGCTGGAGCGCCTGGGCAAGCCGCAAGGCCAATTGAAGCGATGGGCGGCGCTGGCCGCTTTCGATCTTGCGGATGGTCTGGCCGGCGTAGGAAACCAGCTCGCCCAGTTCGTCTTGCGTCAGGCCGCGCTCAACCCGCCGCCGCTTGAGCCATGTGCGAAAGGTCGCGGAATCAGCCATTGGTTTCTCACCACATAGTGCCAGGCCACGCGCATGTACCGCTGGAGTACCGCCATTGTACCGCATGCGGAACTTCTGCACATGCGCGCTGCGTGGTTCAATAGCACCATTACGACGGCCGGCCACAAGCAAGCGGAGAAACGCAATGAACACGCTCGATACGCCGAACACTCCACTGCTCGACCCGGCCGCGCTGGCACAGTTGCAGCGCCGAATGCATGGCGAGCTGCTCACGCCCGATCAGGAAGCCTATGCAGTGGCGTTGCGTGCGCATACCGAGCGCTACAATCCGCGCCCCGCACTCATCGCTCGCTGCCTGACGGTTCACGACGTTGTGCTTGCAATCATCTTCGCGCGCGAGCGGAAACTGGCGGTCGCAACGCGCGCGGGCGACCGGAGCGAAGGGGCGATACTGCTCGACCTTTCGCCAATGCGCCAGATCGTGATCGACCCGCTGCAGCGCATTGCGCGCGTGCAGCCCGGTGCCAGCGCCGACGAATTCGCGCAAGCCGCGACGGCCTGTGGCTTGGCGTGCGGCACCGTGCTGGCGCTCGAAATCGCCACCGCCGAGGGCGTGATTGTCACGGCCAGCGCGGGAGATCACGCCTCCCTGTTTAATGCCGAGCGCGACGGCAGCATTGTCACGGCAACAACCTATCAGCTTCGCCCGCTCGACGGCGGATAAACCCAGCATAGCAGGCTTTCTTCATTCTACGCATTCTACGCAAAAGGAGACAACCCCAATGGATATCGCAATGACCACGGCCCAGACCAAGGGCCGCAAACGGCTCAACAGCCTCAGCACGATCGTGGTTGGCGCACTCGTCGGCTTTGCGCTGATGTACATCTACCTACAAGCGGTGCTGATCGGCCACGTCGAAATGCCGCTGCCGGTGTTTTCGGTTCTTTCGCTGGTGCTGGCCGCGCTGGTTGCCGGCAAGCCGTTTGGTGGCTGGCGCTGGGCGCCGCTGCTGGGCGCGGTCTGGGGCGTGTTTCTGCTGCTGGGGAAGATCGACCTGGTAGTGTATGAGCTGGCGCACCCTGAAAACACGCACCAGTTCGCCTGGCTGCTCGGAATGATCGCGCTGGTGCTGGTGGCCCTGTTTGCGGGCATTGGCGCGACGGTGCAGAACTATCGGCGGCCAGACGCACAGCAACTCCCAGCCCTTGCTCCGTGGGCCTTCACGCTGCTGGCCGGCCTGCTTGTCGGCGCGGTTGCGGTTGCGGCCATCCCACACAGCGCAAGCGGAGCGCAGATCAGCCCCTCGGTGCTGCAGCAGTTTCGGGCCGTGCTGATCAGTGATTTCAATGGCGGCACAATTCGGGTGAAAGCGAGTGAGCTTGCTGGTCTGCGCCTGGAAAATACCGACGCGGCCGGCCACAGCTTCGACGTAGACGAGCTGGACGTACATGTGGCGATGCCGGGCAACAGCACCAGCGCAGCCGTGTTCAGCGCCGCAACGCCCGGCAGCTATACGTTTTACTGCTTGCCACACTACGACAAAACGACCGGTCAGGGCATGCACGGCACGCTGATTGTCGAACCGTAGTCGCCTTCGGCGCAGGGGCTAGGGATTAGGGGGTGGGGGTTAGGAAGGCTCGAATATAACTCCTGCCCCAATTTAAAAGCCTTTTATCTATCTGCGTAATCTGTGTAATCTGTGGATGATTTATTCAATCCTGACTTCTACTATAAGGAGATACAGACAATGATCACCGAAACGCACGACGTTGCCGCCACGCTGGTGCAGCAGCTTGAGGGCGCCTGGAACGCAGCCGATGGCGAGCAGTTTGGCAGCGCGTTCGCCGAAGACGCCGAGTTTGTAACTATTCGCGGCGAACTGCACCGCACGCGCCAGGCGATTGCCGCCGGCCACCAGCAGATTTTCAACACGATCTACCGGGGCAGCACGCTTCAGTACGAAATGCTCGACAGCCGCGCCATTGCCGACGGCGTGATAGTTGCCCACATCGCAAGCACACTCAGCACGCCCGAAGGGCCACTGGCCGGCACGCATCACGCACTCGCGACCATTGTGGTCGTTCGGGGCGCAGAAGATTGGCGCATCGCTGTGTTCCATAATACGCTGCAACGCTAGTTCTATCCGCGACAGCCAACAAAAATGAGCGAGAGGCGAAAAGCCCCTCGCTCGTTTTGTTATTTATGTTAAAACGCCTAGCGATAGCGGCGGCGGCGATACGCCGGCCGGCGAATAACGCTCAAGATCGCCAGCAGGATGATCGCGCCCAGGATCGACCAGACAATCTCAATTGTGAAACCATCGATCGTTACCGGCAGTACCGAAGGCAAACCGATCTTCGGGGCGACCCACGAGCCAATAAAGGCACCCAGGAAGCCGATCGCCACCGACGCCAGGAAGCCGCCCGGGCTGTAGCCTACCAACGCCTCCGCAATACCGCCACAAATCGCGCCAACCAGGATGAGCAACAGCAATCCTACTAACGTCATGGTTTTGCTCCTTCAGTGAGAATATGCACTCCTGTACCTCACTAAAGCAGAAACCGTGCCACGCTATGCGCCCGCGCGCGCTGCTGCCTCCATGAGCTTCTGGATGCGCTCGACCATGCTGGCCGGGTTGGGGTGCAAGCCTTCCAGCAGCAGCGCGCTGTCGTAGATCTGCTCCATCAGCACGGCATTGAGCGCGTCGCCGGGCTGCTGCTCAAGTCGCCGCGCCAGGTCGGCAATCAGCGCGTGGCCGCGATTCAGCTCGATCATGCGCGCGGGAGTCTTGAAATCGCGCTCAAGCATGCGCTGGATGCGCTCCATCTCGCGGTTCGGCGCGTCGTCGGGCGAAACCAGCCGCGCCGGGCTGCTGCGCAGCACGTTCGAGGCGCGCACCGAGGTGATGCGCTCGCCAAGCTGCTCTTTGAAGGCGCTCACCAGCGTGGCGAACTGCTCATCGCTGACGTTCACCTCATTCGGCTTGGCCTCGCCCGGCAGCGTCAGGTTCGGGTCGTCGACATTGCGCAGCTTGTGGCCCTCGTAGTCGCGCAGACCGTTGAGCATAAAGCCATCCATCATGTCGACAAACAGCAGCGCTTCCAGGCCGCGCTCGTGCAGGGCTTCGAGGTGCGGGCTGTGGCGCACGCTTTCGAGGTCGCTGCCCATCACGTAGTAAATGTCGTCCTGCCCGTCGATCATGCGGCTCTTATACTCGGCCAGCGAGGTCAGCCCCTCGCCCGAGGCGGTGCTGTGGAAGCGCAGCAGCGGCAGCAGGTCGGCGCGCGCGGCATACTCCACGGCGATGCCTTCTTTCAGGAACACGCCAAACTCTTTCCAGAAGGCGGCGTACTTCTCGGCATCTTTCTCGGCCAGCTCGCCCAGCTCTTTGGTCATGCGGCCGGTCAGCGTCTTCTTGATGCGCGCCAGCACCGGGTTGCTCTGCACCATCTCGCGCGAGACGTTCAGCGGCAGGTCTTCGCTGTCCACCACGCCCTCAACAAAACGATAGTGGTTGGGCAGCAGGTCTTTGGCTTCTTCCTGAATGAGTACCTTGCGCGAGTAGAGCTTGATCTTGCCCTCGACGCGCCGCTCGATCATGCCGCGCTCGCGCTTGGCCGGCACAAACAGGATGCTGTGCAGATCGACCGGCGCGTCGGTGGAGAGGTGAATGTGCATCAGCGGCTCATCGAAGTCCATCGTCAGCTGGCGGTAGAACTCGGGGTACTTTTCGGCCTCGACATTGCGCGGGGCCTGCCGCCACAGCGCGGTTTGCTGGTTGGCGCGTTCGTCGCCCACGTACACCGGCCAGGCCACAAAATCCGAATGCTTCTTGATCACCTGCTGGAGCTTCCACGACTGCGCAAAGTCGGTGGCGTCGTCTTTCAGCTTGAGGATGATCGTGGTGCCGCGCTCGGCTTTCTCGGCCGGCTCAATTGTGAAGGTATCGCCGCCGGTGGCAATCCATTTCGCGGCTTCGGCGTCGGGGCGGTGCGAGCGCGAAATCACGGTGACTTCGTCGGCCACCACAAAGGCCGAGTAGAAGCCCACGCCGAACTGGCCAATGATCTGGCCGCGCTGGCCGGCTTCGAGCCGCTCCATCAGCGCGCGCGCGCCCGATTGCGCAATCGTGCCCAGGTTCTCGATCAGCTCTTCGCGGGTCATGCCAATGCCCGTGTCGGTGATCGTCACGGTTTTGGCGTCGGCGTCGCCGCTGACATGAATCGCCAGCTCGGCCTCGGGGTCGAGCACGTTCTGGTTGGTCAGCATTTCGAACTGCACGCGGTACAGCGCGTCCGAGGCGTTCGAGATCAGCTCGCGCAGGAAGATTTCGCGGTCGGTGTAAAGCGAATGTGCAAGAATATGCAGCAGCTGCTTGACCTCGGCACGGAACGGCACGGGCGTTGGCTCAGAAGCGGGATGCTCAACTGGTTCAGTGGTCATGTCCACACACCTCCATTGGATATTAGCAGACTCCTTGAGACAGTGCTAATAATAGCGAAGAATGGGCGCTTCGGCAAGTTAGCGTTGTGTTAACATGCCCCGCCGAGCGGCGGGCGGCAATTGCGGCAAGCCGATGCCACGCGCTACAGCAGGTCGTCGTCGTCGGGGGGGGCGTCGTCGAGCTTGCGCACAAGGTTCAGCATTGGGTCGATCGTCAGCTCGCCCAGGTCGGGGAAGGCGACGGTGAGCAGCTCGCGGCCATCTTCGACGCGGCTTTCGCGCACTTCGCCGTCGCCGTAGGGCAGGCAGAACACGCGGTCGCCAGCCGCAAAGCGCTGCGCCACCGTGAATGCTTCGGACTGCTGGCGGCGCGGGGCCGGGCGCGGCGATGGCGCCTGCTGGGCTTCGCGCTGCTGACGCTGGCGGCGCAGCCGGGCGATCAGCGCCTGGGCGTCGGGCGCGGCTTCTTCCGGCTCGGGTTCGGGCGCGGGCCGTTGTGCGGCCGGTGGCGGCGCTGGCTCGGGCGCGGGCCGTTGTGCGGCTGGCGGCGGCGCTGGCTCGGGCGCGGGCCGTGACGCGGCTGGTGGCGGTGCGGGCGGCTCGTTCTCTTCCCACATCGGCACCGAGCGTGGCGCGGGCGCATTGCGGCGCGGCGCGGGCGGCTCGGCTGGCTTGGCGGGCGGGCGCGCAGGCGCAGCGGACTGGCTCGGTGGCGTCGCTTCGCTGGCGCGTGGCGCGCGGCGCGGGATGATGATCTGCGGCGGTTCCAGCACTGGCGGCTCGGGCGCGCGTGGCTCGGGCGCGCGCGGCTCGGGCATGGGCGGCTCGGGCGCGGGCACGAACTCCACGCGCGCGGGCGGGCGCTGCGGCTCTTCGGCGCGGCGGCGCGGCGCGGGGGCGGCGGCTGGCTCGGCGGCGGGCGTGCGGCCCAGCAGAAGCAGCAGCCAATCCATATCGGCGCGGCTGAGCGGCTCCAGCAGCGGGTCGGTGCGGCAGGCCAGCGCCACGTCGTAAGCCAGCGGCAGCAGCTCTTCAGCGTGCGCAAAGACCCAGCCCGAAAGACCATTGCCGCCCGGCTGCGCATCAATGATATACAGCCGGCGCGTGGCCGGGTCGTAGCAGGGCACCACATCAGTCAGCTCGGCTAGCGCGCGCATTTGCAGCGCCGCCGCAAGGCTCCAGCCAATAAACTGGCCCTGCATCTGCAAATCGGTGCCAAGCGCAAACCAGCAGGCCGGCGCAGCCCAGCGCGTGCTGAGCGGCGCACTCAGCGCCAGGTCGGCCGGCGCGCCGTTGCTGCTAGCCTCGCGGTAGCCATAGATTTCTTCATCCACCACCACCCGGCCCCAGGACAGCTCGCGCCCGCCAACCATGCTGCGCGACTCACGCGTGTCGCGCACAGCGACGGTGCTGCGCCGCAGTGGGTAGGTGCGCCGGCCATTTGTTTCCAGCCGCAGCGTCACCGCGCCCAGGTCGTCGTCGCGCGCAACCACGCGCAGCCCGCCAACTCCCGGTGGCAGCGCGGCATTCGGGAAGGCCCAGCGCTCGTACATCTCGGGCTCGATGCTGCCCAGCACCTGAGCCTGCTCGTTGCGCGCAAGCAGCGCCCCGCCGGTGGACGAGCGCACGCTCCATTCGGCGTAGGGGTCGCCAGCGGCGTCGGTGGGCTTCCACGCCACCTCGGGGTCGGGCAGGTCGACCAGCTGCTCCTGCACCACCAGCCGCTCGACAATATCGAGCACGCCCCACGCGCCCGCCTCGGCCTCGGTGAGCGGCAGCTCGCTCGCGGCGCACAGGACATGCCGCGCCAGCACGTAGGCGTTGGCGGGCGGGGCAACCCAGGCGGTTGGCGGTGCGGCAATCGCGTCGTTGGGCTGGCGGGCCAGCGCCTGCTCGTGTGGCAGTTCGCCCAGCACCGCCACCACGGCCTGGCTACCCGAGCGCAGCATGCGGCGCAGCGCGCTATAGCCGCCCGGCACGCCCGCCGTAATTAACACCTGCGCGGGCAAAAGCTCGGGCCCAAACGTCACGCGTGGCAAGTCGCCAATGATCGGCGCGAGCAGCGGGCGATCGAGCGGGCGGCAGACAATATGCACCTGGTAGCCCTGGCGCTGAAACGTCGTGGCCAGCTCGGTGATTTCGCGCCGCCAGCCATTACCACCGCGCCACAGCGCCAGCGCGGCCGGCGCGCGCGGCCCGTCGTCGGCCGGCACGATGCGCCACGGCTGGCCAAGCAAGCCAGACAGCGCGGCATCGGCGTCGCTCACATCTTGCAGCGCGGCCAGAATGCCGGGGTGCCGCCCGCTGTGCTCGGCGGCCACGCGCTGCGCGCGGAACAGCAGATCGGCCAGCTGCGCCGCCGCCACGCCATTGAACTGCTGCAGCTCGGGCAGCAGCACCGCATTCATGCGCGACCAGAAGCTGCTCCAGCCGCGGTCGTGGTGGCGC
The DNA here is from genome assembly GCF_057073505.1 of Kouleothrix sp. 19917. Taxonomy (NCBI): domain Bacteria; kingdom Bacillati; phylum Chloroflexota; class Chloroflexia; order Chloroflexales; family Roseiflexaceae; genus Kouleothrix; species Kouleothrix sp. 19917. Next base: position 2,906,450 of record NZ_CP097099.1, on the reverse strand, counting down.
AGCAGGCGCGAATGGAGCGCGGCGGGCGCGGCAATCACCACCTGCGCGGTGGTGTCGGGGCGGCGGTTGGGTGCAAGCGGCAGGGCGTTCAGGTGCATGGCACGCGGCAGCGCCTGGTTGAGCTGCGCAATGCGCGCCCAGGTAGCCTGCACAGCCGCGTCGTCGGGCGGCACAATCAGCGCAGTGGCGTTGGGCGCGGCCAGCAACGTGGCGTAGAGCAGCAGAAACGCCGTGAGCGACACATCGGCGCTGGCTGCGCGCAAGGCAACCGGTTCGCCGCGCCGCATCGTTGTGAGCGCGTGGGCCTGGTGCGGGCGAAATGGCTCGCCGGTGAGCGCAACCCACGCCTGCGCCAGCTCGGCATCGATCGGCAGGTGCGCGATCCGCTCGCCCCCGCTGCCATCGAACGGCACATACGAAAGCAGCGGCGTGATGTCGCCGCGCCCGCGCTGCCGGGCCATGGTTTGCAGGATCTCGTGGATGGTTTGCACGCCCGCCGCCTTCCGAACTGCGCCGCGCAGGGCATAGGAGCGCGGTTATTGTAGCACAGGCATGCCACTGGGGCAACGCGCGCTGGTACGCCAATGCCTGACAGCTTCTGACGCCGCGCCCTAGATAAAATTTTATTCATTTACGGGTGGGAATAATGGTGCTTCAAGACTTTTCTATGCATTGTAGTGGGGAAAATACCGCCAGCGAGTGGTTGGGTTGCTCTTGACGTGCCACGTATGATAAGCATAGACCTGCTTCCTTTTAGAAGAATAGCTTGTTTGGGCGCTGCACGCTGGTATATTCGTGTGCGGCATTCTGTACCCCTGGCACCTCGCTTTTTCTTGTGCTTTTTCGCAAGGTAGCATGCTGCACGCTCCTCGCTCTGCCGGATGTCGGCAGAAAACACCAAACGAACGAGGGAGAAGCTTGTATGGGGTCGAACGCCCACCGCACGCGCAGGCTGTTAAGCCTGGGATTGATCGCGCTCGTCATCCTGGCATTTCAGCCAGCCGCGCTTGCCCAGCGCCCAAGTGCTCTCGGCATTGGCGCAGCGCCACGAATTGACCCGCGCGCCAAAATTCATCCGAACTTGTGGAAGGATATGACTGCTGGCAACGGCAGCAATCTGCGCGCTGGCGCAGGCACGAACATTGCCTTTGTGGCGCGTGTACGCGCTGGAACCGACTTAAGCCGCTATGCCAGCAACGTGCTGGTGCGCCCGTTTGTCGATCCTTCCGGCAGCACTGTCGCCTATGGCCACGCCAGCGCGGCCGGCTTGCTCAAGCTCGCCTCATTCGACAATGTCCTCTACGTGCAGCGTCCCGAGTCGCTGATTACGCCGCCCGCGCCGCCCGACCCCGACGCGGCATCACTCAACAGCAAGATCGCCTTTAAGCTTCATGCACAGCCCAGTGCAGGGCCGGCCCCCGATGGCTGGTACGACACTGGCAAGCAGATCCATGGCTCGAAAGAAGCCTGGAAGAAGGGCTATACCGGTGCGGGCGTGCGCCTGATGGTGAATGATTCCGGCGCGGATTACTGCCAGGCCGATCTGTATGGCACCTGGGCGTATATCGACGACAAAAGCTCGCCTTACTATGGCCTGCCCGAAATGTTCGACTCGATCTCAAGCTTTCTGGCCGTGCGCGACGCAGTTCTGGGCGAAACGAATATTCGCGACGGCTTTGCCGACTACGCCGACACCTCCACTGAAGTGAGCGGCAGCAGCACCAACTTCCAGCCAATTGGCGCATTCGAGCCGCACACCTACACGCTGCCGCCCGGCAGCAAAAGCGGCGTGTACCATATCGGCTCGCACCCCGACAACACCCTTGCCGCCAATGCCGAAGTATTGAGCGCCTTCTTTGGCGATGGCAGCGCAGCGTTTGGCGAGCGCGCCGCCGTGCTGGTGGTCGATTCGCACAAGGCCGGCGTGTACGATCGCGTCTATGTCGATTTGAACTACAACTTCGATTTCACCGACGACCGCCCGGCTACGCTCGATCGCAAGTTCCGCCGCCACGAGGTCGCCTGCCTCGACTACAACAACGACAACCTGTTCGACATCTCGGGCGGGCTGGTCTACTTCATCTCCGATGGCGCGAACGCCGTGCCAACGATGGATTGGTACTGGGGCATTCCCGGCAGCACCTACGGCCCCGGCGACCTGGTGGCTTTCCATGTACAGGACGCCTTTGCCAGCCCCGCCGGCGACCACGGCATGGGCTGTACCTCCGTGGCGGTGGGCCAGGGCCGCGTGCGTGGCTCCGTCTATTACGGCCCGTCTGGCCCGCCACAGGCCGGCGGCAAGGGCCTGGTGGTCGGTCCGGGCAAGGATGTGCTTTCGACGCAGAACGGCGATTTTTATAGCACGCCATTCATCGAAGACGCCTATATCTTCGCTGGCCTGGGCTACGATGGCGCGGCCGGCACCAGCGACGATGTGCAGATCGTCAGCAATTCGTGGGGCAATAGCGACACCGACAACGACGGCTGGGATGGCGACTCGCGCCTGATCGATTTGATCAACCGCACGCTCGCGCCCAACACTGCTATTCTGTTCGCTACCGGCAATGGTGCGGCGGGCTACGGCACCGCAACCGCGCCCAAGCCAGCTAGCGGCATCGGCATCGGCGCATCGACCTTGTATGATGAAATTGGTATTTTTGAGCCGATTGCCTCGGCCCGGCAGATCGTCGGCGGCGACCCGATGTCGTGGTCGGATCGCGGGCCGGGCGCAAGCGTCAACGTTGGCGTGGATGCGATTGCCACCGGCGCGTTTGGCGTAGGCTCGGTAGCACTGAACGAGGTTGGCGACGGCGCTGTTTCCACCGCCTTTTTTGGCGGCACCTCAATGGCCACGCCAGTTGCGGCCGGCAACCTGGCGCTGATGGTGGATGCCTGGAAGCAGCGCACTGGCAGCTGGCCCAGCTTCGACCAGGCGCGCGCCCTGCTGATGGGCACCGCCCGCAACACCAACCACGATGTATGGACGCAGGGCGCGGGCCTGGTGAATGCCGACGAAGGCACCGACGTGGCTGGCGGCCGCTCGGGCGCGTATGCCACGCCGGTGGAGTGGGCGCCGGGCAGCTATCGCGGCAAGGAATACCCGGCCTTCGCCAATATCATTGCGCCGGGCGCGAGCGACCGCCAGACCTTTACGCTGTGGAACAGCGGTGACAAGCCGCTGAAGGTGCGCCTGGATGCGCGCCAGCTCCAGCAGATCGGCACGCACGACTATTCCTTCACCTCGCTCGACGCGTCGCTCGACCACGGCGATTTCCTGAACCCCGACTATGTGGTGCGTATCGACCAGGACATCCCACCCGGCACGGACCTGCTGCAGGTGCGCGAAGCCTACCCCTACGACCAGTTCAACCCCAGCGGCACGCTCGACTTCGACACGCAATTTAACAACTGGAGCATCCACCTGCTGAACTGGACCGACCTGAACAAGGATGGCGCGTTCTGGCACGATACCAACAGCAATGGCAAGGTTGACGTAACGACTGATGCAGACGGCGCAGTGACAGGTTCGGAAATGGATGACCTGGAGTTTGTGCGCTTCACCTATGGCGACAACACCGGCCCAACGCAGCAAGCGCGCATTGGTAACCCGCTCCAGCGCAAGGCCAGCGGCATTCTGCTATCGTTCCGCCACTCGTCGCGGCCCGAAACGGTGCCGCATACCGATCTCAAGGTTGAAGCATCATTCTGGCAGCAGAAGCCGTGGTCGTGGATCGACATGGATCATAGCAACCTGACGATTCCGGCGCATGGCAAGGCCACGTTCCGCGCAACCATGCGCGTGCCGGCTGGTGCGCCCTATGGCATGTACGAAGGCTCGATAGTTGCCAGCTATCGCGGCCACAAAGGCAACGAAGAGATCGTCATCCCGATTTCGACGGCGGTGGCAGCTGCCGGCACGCGCTTCGATTTTGGCGCGCAGCCGCAACCTGCCGCCCCACAGCTGTACGATAATAGCGCGCTGTTCGGATACACCGACTACGACTGGCGCAACGAGTCGGGCGACTGGCGCTTCTTCTGGGCGGATGTGCGCGCCAGCGACCTGCCCGCCAATGCGTCGCCGTACTTGCTGGTCGACAACCGCTGGAAGGGCGCGAACTCCGACATCGACACCCTGGTGATGGGGCCGAGCGAAGACTGCTTCAGCAACGGCGTGGCTTGCCCGCTGACTGTTGACGGCTTCCCTGGCGATCCATCGATCTATGGCCCTTACACGCTGGCACCGATTGGCGGCAGCCCGAACACCTACGTTGGCAGCGGACGCTGGGGGTACCAGACATCGTCGGGCGGGCCGCGCGAGCTGATTGCCACGCCAGCCAGGGAAGGCCTGCACGGCATTTTCCTGCATCAGGTGCGCGTAGATGGCGCGGAGCTGGACGAACGCTTCCAGGGTCAGGCCGGCCTGGCGACGCTCAGCCCGGCCAATCTCAGCGGCAGTGGCAGCGGTTCGGCCAGCATCACCCTGCACAGCGATCTCGCGCTCGATGGCTTCAGCGGCGCGGGCTTTGGCCTGAGCCAGCCTGCCATCAGCAATGAAACAGCCCAGCAGGACGACCCGAACGACCCCGCAACCTCGTCGGTGATAAAGACCATCACGCTGGCGCACGCCGCCGAGCTGAATGTCAGCACTGCCGGGCCAGAAGGGGTCGATATTGACCTGTATGTGCTCGACCCGTTTGGTAATCTGGCGGCGGCGTCGACCTCCTCCACCGCGAACGAGAGTGTATCGATCCCGCAGCCCATCGATGGAGAATACACGATCCTGGTGCACGGCTGGAGCGTGCCGGGCGGCAGCGCACCTTTCACGCTCACAATCGACGCTATTCAGGGTACGAATGTGAGCCTGAGCGGCTTGCCCAGCAGCATCCCGGCGGGCGGCTCGGCCACGGTGACGGTGGCGTGGGATGCCAGCGGCAAGCCCGCCGGCACCTACAAGGGCGTCGTATTCTTTGGGCCGGCCATCGCGCCAGCGCTCTTCCGCGTGCCGATTGAGGTCACGGTGCCGTAAGGGTGCCTGGATTTTGGCACCAACGGTGGGTGGCCTGAGCTGCCCACCGTTGCTCATTAGCGCGGCTCGTGATTTGAAAAGCTGAAATGTTCTATCGATGGCTAGAAGAAGGATGTTTTATGATACAGCGCGAGTAATTGGAATAATTACTCTGGAAAATATGTTATTTCATACAACATACAACAGGCAAGCTTCCAGGAAGCTCATCTGGTTACCAGATTAAAGCAAAACTGGCTTGAGCTTTCTGGAAGCTGAGTGCAAGGAAATTTCATTTCCAAAGGGATAATACGCTTCATAGCAATGAATGCACTTCTTTGGCTGTGTGGCACCTCTTTCAGTATGTAAGAGTGGTAATAATGAAAGGAGTGATTTCGCAATCGAAAGAGCCTGTCTACTGCGTTGTCTTGCTCATTCTTGTTCACAGGGTTTACTCAGCCGCACACAGGTGGATGATCTGCCTGCACACAATAACGAAATGGAGACGATGTATGCACCGAAAATGGCTCAGCATTCTTAGCGCCCTGATTCTGGCTGCTTTATTCGTCACACCGGCTTCGGCCCGCTCGCCCCACTTTGATACCCTCCAGCCCGGGCAGTTTGTGACGCTCAAACAAACTGTCCCAGTCAATCTTGTCTTTATTGGCTACAACGGCATCAAGCCCAGCCAGGTGCGCGCCGAACTGCCCAAAGGCTACGACCCGGCCGTGCGCTACCCATTGTTTTATGGCTTGAATGGGCGCGATATGGGGCTGCATTTCGATTTCAAGTACCGTTTTATTAATACCAACACCAGCTTCGAGAATACGTTTTTCAACTACCTGGCGCACGCCGGCTCCACCGGCCCGCTCACTACTTTCCAGCAGGCATACAACGATCAGGAAAAGAATGTGCTTGATGTGGCGCCGACCGTGCGGTACATCGATGGCCCTTCGGTGGAGAAGTGGCTGGAAAACCAGAGCAGCTCACTCAACATTGATCGTGACCATAGCTACACGGTGTACTTTATTAACTGGTATAGCCGCAAGGATTTCCAGTTCCATGTGTACACTAAAACCGACGAGCCAGATCCCGATACACATGTGAATTTCGGTGCCGACCGCGCCTCGCGCAAGATGATCGCATGGGGTGGGTCGTCGGGCCGAAGTTGGTTCTACGATCTTTCGGCAGGCCCCGAGGCCTGGAGCGGCAACTACGTTGTAGATACGACTGATCTCGATGCTAATGGTGTTGAAGATTACCGTATGCCGCCGATCTGGGAGTATAGCAAAAAAGGCTACCGCGACTTAAGCAAGCTGAATAGCGACCTTGGCAAAGTTGCGCGTTTTGTCGCGATTAACCTGCTCTTCACAAGCTCGCCCCTGTACGATCCACTCATCACTGCACCAGCGGCGGGTGGCAAGAAGGTCGTGTATATCAATATGTTTGAGGATGATCCCAACAGCAAAGGCACTGACTGGATTGACCGCAAGTACACGCTCGGTAAGCTGCGCGATTTCGAGCCATACTACAAATGGGATGTGCGCCTGAAGGATCGTCAGCTCGACGCCGGCGCAGAGCGCGCATTCCGTATTTTTGCCGGGGTGCTGGCAGAAGACGATTGCTGGACACAGTATGGGGATACTTTTGCCGAGTTGTTCTGCTATTTCGGTGCCAATCGCGATACATATGTGCCGAAGTTTAGCCCGAACGACTACGTTGGCGCAATTTATGGCTTCAATACAACCGATGAGAAAATGGGCGCGCAGGGCGGTTTGCTCGGATTTGCCGACGACAATTGGGCCGATGGCACGCAAAGCGACGTGTTCATGTTCGATACGCCAGGCGATCGTGAGGCTGGGTTCGGCTTTACTACCACTGCTATTCACGAATTCGGCCACCACATTGGCATGTCGCACCCACACGACGGCTATGATTCCGAGCTGGGTCTCGATTATGGCACACTTGACGAGTTCTACTACTCGTGGTCGGGTGACGAAAGCAATAGCGTCATGCAGTACATTGCAGTGAGCAATGGTTTTGGCCAGTTCGACCGCGATAATATGTACCGCTGGGAAACTGCTGGCTACTTAAACTGGTCGAATGCGGTGCTTGGCGATATTCAGGCAAGCGGCAAGGCCGACAAGGTGAAGGATTTGCTTGAGACGGCCGATCATCATGCGGGGGAGGCGATCAAAGCCTTTACCAGGTGGGATTATTTGCGTGCAGTATCACACGCGCGCGAAGCTTATGAAACGGTCGATCGCGCCGCGAAGAAATTGGGTATTGCCACCCCAACCCGCGACTCAGCGCTGCGCGCAATCCCTGGTGCAATCCCTGTTCACGAAGGCGACCCGATCCGCTTCCCAGATGATTAGTACTCTGGAAAATACGTTCTTTCATACAACGGGCAAGCTTCCAGGAGGCTTATCTGAGTATCAGATTGAAGCAAGACTGACCTCAGCTGCAGCAAGGCCTTGCATCAATTCCCTGCCCGCCGCAGGCGTAAAATCCGCCTGAACGAACGACCTTGCAAAAGAACAGCGCCGAGTAAAAGCTCAGCGCTGTTCTTTTGCTGTAAAGCTCTTCCAGTATGCCAGCTACCGGATTGGCCCAAGTGGCTTGGCGGGATTTGGGCAACGCACGATACGGCCAAACTCATCGCTGTGGTAAATGTACTGCACCCCTGCATGTGCCACGATGATCTCATAGCCAGGAATGCGCTCGGGTTCGAATACGCCTTTGCGTGCCACGCAGCCAAGCCCACGATCGGGCCAGATGCGGCTGTGCGTGGCGACAATCGCAAGCCTGTCGGCGGTAACCTGAAGCGAAGCGGCGAGATCGGCCTGCGCAAGTGCGGCAGTTTCGGCTGGTGAAAGCCGCGCCGCAGCGCCAGGCAAATGTGTTTCGGGCATTGGCGTGTTCTCCGGTAGGGTGGGCGCTTGTAAATCAGGCACAGCAATCGTTGCCGCAGCAGGCGAGCTGGTCGCGCCTGGCAGCGTTTGAGCAGGCGCGTACAAAGCTGCATCGCTGCCCCTTGTGCCGCAGCTCGTTAAGCTCAGGATCGCGCCCAAGCATAGCGCCGGCGCCAGGCGTCGATCGCTGGGCATAGTAGCAGGCTCCTTGCTGTGGGTCATCAACTATCTATACGACGCTGGCACCAGCCGATTTGTTCCCGCGCTCGGCTTGTTCGCGTTCTTCTAGCCCACCCGTAATCAGGCGCACGCCCCGGTCGTAGGTGAAGTAGTTGTAGACCCAGTTCGCCAGCACAATCACGCGGTTGCGGAAGCCGATCAGGTAGATGATGTGGATGAACAGCCAGCCCATCCACGCCAGCAGGCCGGTGAGCCGCACGCCAAAGGCGTCGAATACGGCAGCGCGCCGCCCGATTGTCGCCATCTGCCCCTTGTCGAAGTAGCGGAATTCGCGCAGCTCGGTGTTGCCGAGCTGTGCGAGGATGTTGCGCGCTGCCCGCCGGCCCTGCTGCATCGCCACCTGTGCGACCATCGGGTAGGCCTGGCCATCCTTGTACGTCTCCAGGTAGGCCATATCGCCCACCACAAACACCTCCGGGCGCTCGGCCAGGTTGAGCGTGGGCAGCACCTTCACGCGGGCGCTGCGCCCCTGCGCGACGCTCAGCGCGTCGGCCAGGGCGGCGGCGCGCACGCCTGCGGCCCAGACAACCGTGCTGGCGGCGAGCTGTTCGCCATTCTTAAAATGCACGGCGTCGGCATCGACCGTAGCGACGGCAGTGTTCAGCAGCACATCCACGCCCATTTTCTTCAGGCGCTTGCTGGCGCTGCGCTGCAAGCCCACCGGGAAGCTCGCCAGCACCCGGTCGGTCGCCTCGACCAGCACCACGCGCGCCTGCGACACGTCGAGCATCGGGTAGTCTTTGCGCAGCACGTGGCGAATCAGCTCGGCAAACGCGCCCGCCAGCTCGACGCCGGTGGGGCCGCCGCCAACCACCACAAAGGTCAGCAGCGCCGCGCGTTTGGCCGGGTCGGGCTCGGTGACGGCGCGCTCGAATGCGAACAGGACATGGTTGCGCAGCCGCTCGGCTTCGTCGATGTCCTTCATGCCATAGGTCGTTTCGGCCAGCCCGTTGTTGCCAAAGTAGTTGTTGGCGCTGCCCGCCGCGAGGATCAGGTAGTCGTAGGGCTCGGGCTGCGCGCTGGTGAGCACCTGCTTGCCGGCGAAATCGACGCCGGTAACCTCGGCCATGCGGAAGTGCGTGTTGGCGTATTTGCGCAGGATCGCCCGCGCCGGGTAGGCGATGGCTTCGGCTTCCAGGCCGGCGGTTGCCACCTGGTAGAGCAGCGGCCAGAAGCCGTGGTAGTTGTTGCGGTCGAGCACCAGCACGTCCACGTCGGCCTTGCTGAGCGCGCGCGCGGCGTGCAGGCCGCCAAAGCCCGCGCCAACGATCACGATGCGGGGGCGGCCGCTGCGCCTTGTGCTGGCAAGCGGGTTCGGCCGGGCCAGCTCGGTTGGGGTGGAAATTTGATCTATCGTCATGGCATGTGCCTTTTTGTTATAAGTATCACAATGTTTGTATTCTACGTGAAGATTATCACAAAGTCAATCGGGCGCAAGAACGATCCCCGCCGCAAAATGTCTGGCAGGTTGCCAGCTACACGCTCGGTTCGAGACGCGCACGACACCCCGCCGCTATAGTGCGCCTGCTGCATCGCAAACCGCAGCGCGATGAGTTTTGCAAAGGAGCGACTGTGTTTGACTATATCATTGTTGGGGCGGGCGCGGCTGGCTGTGTGCTGGCGAACCGCCTGAGCGCCAACCCGGCGAATCGCGTGCTACTGCTGGAAGCGGGCGGGCCCGACACGCGCCAGGAAGTGCGCATCCCGGCGGCTTTCACCAAACTATTTAAAAGCGAGCAGGATTGGAACTATACCGCCGCTGCCGACCCCGCGAGCGGCACGCCCGCCCAGTTCTGGCCGCGCGGCAAGATGCTGGGCGGCTCCAGCTCGATGAATGCGATGATGTATGTGCGCGGGCATCGCAGCGACTACGACGGCTGGCGCGACCACGGCAACCCGGGCTGGGGCTATGACGACGTGCTGCCTTACTTCAGGCGCTCGGAACAGTACGCTGGCGGCGATTCGGAATTTCGCGGCGCGGATGGCCCGCTCCATGTTGGCGGCCTGCGCTCGCCCAACCCGCTCACGAACGTCTTTCTCGCCGCCTGCGACCAGCGCGGCATGGCGCGCAACCCCGACTACAATGGCGCGAACCAGGATGGCTTTGCGCCCACGCAAGTGACGCAGAAACGTGGCCGCCGTTGGAGCGCCGCCGACGCCTTTCTGCGCCCGGCGCTCGGGCGCCCAAATCTTACGATTCACACTGGCGCGCACGCCACCCGCGTCCTGTTCGAGCAGCAGGTTGCCGTGGGCGTCGAATACCGCATGAACAACGAAATTGTGCAGGCCCATGCCGAGCGCGAGGTGATGCTGTGCGGCGGCGCGATCAACTCGCCGCAGCTGCTGTTGCTTTCGGGCGTTGGGCCGGCCGGGCGTCTGCGCGAGCTTGGCATCCCGGTGGTTCACGACCTGCCGGGCGTGGGGCAGAACCTTCACGATCACCCGCTGTTCTGCGTGACCTACGAGTGCACGCGGCCAATCACGCTCGCTGGCGCGGAAAGCCTCGCGAACATCGCGGCCTACCTGCTGCGCGGGCGCGGCATGCTCACCTCGAATGTGGGCGAAGCCGTGGCGTTTGTGCGCACGCGCGCCGACCTGCCCGCGCCCGATGTCGAGCTGATCTTTGCGCCGGCATTCTTTATGGAACACGGCTATGCCAGCCCGGCCGGCCATGGCTTCTCGATCGGCGTGGTTGCGCTGCGCCCCGCCAGCCGTGGCACACTCACGCTTGCCTCGGCCGACCCGTTTGCCGCGCCGCGCATCGAGCCGCGCTATTTCTCGGACGAGCGCGACATGGATACAATGCTGGCGGGCGTGAGCATGGCGCGCGCGCTGGCTGGCGCGGCGGCATTCGCGCCCTTCCGTGGCGACGAGGTCTGGCCGGGGCGCACCATCCAGAGCGACGCCGACCTGCGCGACGCGATTCGCCAGCGCTTCCAGAGCATCTACCACCCGGCGGGCACCTGCAAAATGGGCAACGACCTGCTGGCAGTGGTGGATGCCGGATTGCGCGTGCATGGCGTCGCAGGGCTGCGCGTGGCCGATGCCTCGATTATGCCGCGCCTGAATAGCGGCCACCCGCAGGCGCCAACGCTGATGATTGCGGAACGAGCCGCCGACCTGATTGCGGGCGTGGGCGTGAAGGAGGCCGAGCTGGAAGTCGCGGCGTAGCGCGGCTGGGGGAAGCGCTTCAGTCATCGATAGGCAGCGTTCAGGCGACTGATACCCAGAGCGCGTCTCAAAGCCTCGGAAAATTCATCCACAGATTGCGCAGATTGTGCAGGTTATAGACCTCATATCTGCGTAATCTGCGCAATCTGCGGATCAATCTCGCTCCCATCCCAATGGCGCATCTATGCTACCATGCGCGGCGTTGTGATGGTGGGGAGCCCTATGGTTGAGCAAGAATCTTTGCGCGGCGTGCTGAACCCGGCGGCGGTGCCGGCCAAGTTCCAGCTTGCGCGCCACGCGCCCGCGCCCGATCTGGCGTACTTCGTGCAGCACTATTGGCTGGTGGCGTGGGATCTGCGCGGCCAGCCGGCGCACCATTCAGAAACGCTGCCCTTCCCCTGCGTGAATATTGTGGCCGAGCCGGGCAAAACGCTGGTGCATGGCGTGATCAGCGGGCGCTACACCACGCGGCTGGCTGGCGTGGGCAGCGCCTTTGGCATCACCTTCCGCCCGGGCGGCTTTCGTGGCATGCTTGGCGCGCCGCTCCACACGATTGTCGATACTGCACGCGACCCGGGCGCGCTGTTTGGCGCATGTGGGCATGCGCTGGCAGCCGGGCTGGCCGCCACCGACGATGCCGACGCGCGGATCGCGTGCGCCGAGCAGTTTCTGCGCGCCCACGCGCCCGCGCCCGACCCGAATGCCGAGCTGGTGAATACGATTGTCGCGGCGGCGCTGGCCGAGCGCACGCTGTGCCGGGTGAGCGACCTGGCCGCGCATGTTGGCTGTAGCCAGCGCACGCTGCAGCGCCTGTTTCGCGAGTACGTTGGCCTGGGGCCGAAATGGATGGTGCAGCGCTTTCGCCTGCAGGAAGCCGCCGAGCTGCTGGCCCGCCCCGACGCGCCGCCCTGGCCGGTGCTGGCCGCCGAGCTGGGCTACTTCGACCAGGCACATTTCATCAATGAGTTCAAGGCCGTGCTTGGCAAAACACCCTCGGCCTATGTCCAGAGCCTCGATCAGCCTTGGGACGCGCAGAAACGAGTATAATTGCGCCATGGCAACGCCCATTCTTAGCACCAAACTGTTCCTGCCCCGCCCGCGCCCGCAGAGCGTTGCGCGCCCGCGCCTGCTTGCGCGCCTGAACGGGGGCCTGAAAGGCGCGCTGACGCTGCTTTCTGCGCCGGCTGGCTTTGGCAAAACCACCCTGCTGAGCGCGTGGCTGGCCGCACCGGGAGAAAAGAATGTGCGCGTGGCCTGGCTGGCGCTCGACGCGGGCGAAAACGACCCTGCCCGCTTTCTGGCCTACCTCGTCGCGGCGCTGCAAACCGCCGAACCCACGCTGGGCGCTCCGCTCGCTGCGCTGCTCGATTCGCCGCAACCCCCGCCGCCCGAAACGATCCTGACCACGCTGCTGAATGAGCTCCATGCCCTGCCCGCGCGCGTGATCCTGGTGCTCGACGACTACCACGCGCTCGATTCGCCCGCCGTTGATGCCGCGCTGGTATTTCTGCTCGAACATATTCCCCCGCAGCTGCACCTTGTGCTCGCCACCCGCGAAGACCCGCAGCTGCCGCTGGCGCGCTTGCGGGCGCGCGGGCAGCTTGCCGAGCTGCGCGCCGCCGATTTGCGCTTCACGCTCGACGAGGCGGCGGCATTTTTGCGCGAAAGCATGGGCCTGAACCTCGCCGCCGCCGACGTAGCCGCGCTGGAAGCGCGCACCGAAGGCTGGATCGCCGGCCTGCAGCTGGCCGCGCTTTCGCTGCAAGGGCACGACGACGCGGCGGGCTTTGTTCGCACGTTCAGCGGCAGCCACCACTTTGTGCTCGATTACCTGCTGGAAGAAGTGCTGAACCGTCAGCCGCCTGCAGTCCAGGCTTTTTTGCTGCGCACCTCCATCCTCGATCGCATGTGCGGCCCGCTGTGCGATGCCGTTTTGGGGGATGGGGCATGGGGGGCAGGGGATGGGAGATTATTGCAACAAGGAGATTCGGAGCGTGTTCAAACCCCCAACCCCCAACCGCCAAACCCCAACCCCCAGGAATCCAGTCAGCAGCTGCTCGATCAGCTTGAGCGCGCCAACCTCTTCCTGGTGCCGCTGGATGCCGAGCGGCGCTGGTATCGCTACCACCACCTGTTCGCCGACCTGCTGCGCCAGCGCTTGCAGCAACAGATCGGCAGCGCCGCCGAGCTGCACCTGCGTGCCAGCGCGTGGTTTGAAGCGCAGGGCTTTGCAATCGAGGCCTTCCAGCATGCCGCCGCCGCCAGCGACACGGCGCGCGCCGAGCGGCTGATGAGTGGGCCGGGCATGCCGCTGCACTCTGGCGCGGTCGTATCGGCTATTCTTGGCTGGCTGGCCGGCCAGCCAGCCGCCGTGCTGGATGCGCGGCCCGGGCTGTGGGTGAAGCACGCCGAAATTCTGCTGGTGGCCGGCCAGACCAGCGGCGTCGAGCAGAAACTACAGGCCGCCGAAGCCGCGCTGCGCGCGCTTCCACCAGGCGACGAAACCCGCCACCTGATTGGGCATATTGCCAATGCGCGGGCGACCGTGGCGCTCACGCAGTACAACGTCGCAGGTATGCTCACGCAGGCCCGCCGCGCGCTCGAATTCCTGCACCCGGAAGACCGCTCGTTCCGCGCGACGGCGAACTGGTCGCTGGCATTTGCGCACCAGCTGCTGGGCGACCGCGTGGCGGCGGGGGTGGCGATTCGCGAGGCGGTGGCGCTGAGCGAGGCGGCCGAAGATCCCTTCACCCTCATTCTCTCGACGATCGGGCTTGGCCAGCTTGAAGAAGGCGAGAACGATTTCCATGCGGCGGCAGCCAGCTACCGGCGGGTGTTGGAGCTGGCGGGCGACCAGCCGCAGCAGATTATCTACGAGCCGCACCTTGGCCTGGCGCGCATTCTCCTTGAGTGGAACGAGCTCGCCGCTGCCGAGCAGCATGCGCGGCAGGCCATTGCGCTGGCCCGCCAGTACGAGCGCGTGATCGACCGCTTTATTGTGTGCGAGCTGGCGCTTGCGCGGGTGCTGCTGGCCGGGGGCGATGCGGAAGGCGTGGCAGAATTGCTGGCGCAGCTTGAGCACGCGGCCCGCGAGCGTGGCTACACACACCGCCTGCCCGATATTGCCGCCGCGCAGGTGCCGGTGCTGCTGCGCCAGGGCAAGCTCGCCGATGCCCGCTACCTCGCGCAGACCTACCAGCTCCCCGCCGCGCAGGCCCGCGTGCTGCTGGCCGAGGGCGAGCCGCTGGCCGCCGCGGCACTGCTGAAGCCCCTGCGCGCCGAAGCGGCTGCACGCGGCTGGCGCGACGACACGCTGCGGCTGGCGGTGCAGGAAGCCGCCGCATCCCACGCTGGCAGCGACTCTGCGCACGCGCTCCAGGCGCTGGGCATGGCGCTGCCACTGGCCGAGCCTGGCGGCTTCGCGCGCGTCTTTCTCGACGAAGGGCTGCCTATGAAACAGCTGCTGCACGAACCCGCCGCCCGCGCGCTTGCACCCGAGTACACGCGCCGCCTGCTGGCCGCCTTTGCGCCCGCCGCGAAGCGCGCCGCCTCGCCCGCCGCCCTTGACGCGCTCAGCGAGCGCGAGCTTGAGGTGCTGCGGCTGATTGCCGAAGGGCGCACCGACCGCGAGATCGCCGAGCGGCTGGTTCTCTCGCTCCATACGGTGAAGGTGCATGCGCGCAATATCTATGGCAAGCTGGGCGTGAACAAGCGCACGCAGGCCGTCGCTCGCGCGCGTGAGCTGGGGGTGCTGCCGCGCGGCTAGGGGTTTCGTTCGCGCTCCACTTGTCAGGGCGGACCTACGTGTTCGCCTCGCCCCCACCTCATTAGAAAGGCCAGTCGGGGCCTGCGCGGCCCCGCGCCCCACGGCAGCGGCAAAGGCATTTCTCTGTGCAAAAGTCTGTCGGGGCCTGCGCGGCCCCGCGCCCCGCGGCAAGGGTGCGACTGCGCACCCCTGCACCCCGCAGCCGGGACTGCGTCCCTGGACCCTGCAAAGAACGTGGCCGGCCTGCGAAATGCCCGTGATCATGCCTCCGTTGTGGATAGGAGCAAGGCATCGGACGAGAATAGCTGTACAGGCTTTTCTAGTTGTGTACTTCTTTTCTCATTTGCTGCCAGCATAATGGCACAACGGAGGCATGACAGCCCAACTCTGCACCAGCGACCACCTCAAATTTGGGGTTCGGGGCGATAGCCCCGACCGGGGTGCTGGGGCGGGAGCCCCGGCGGCCCTGCGGCCCGAGCAAGCTGGTTTGAAGCTGGTACTGATTTGGGGTTCGGGGCGATAGCCCCGACTGCGGAGCGTGGGGCGGGAGCCCCGGCGGCCCTGCGGCCCGAGCAAGCTGGTTTGAAGCTGGTACTGATTTGGGGTTCGGGGCTATCGCCCCGACTGCGGAGCGTGGGGGCGCGCAGCCCACCCTGGCGCAATTCCAGGTGAATTTTTCGGGCAGTGAAAGGCTTCGTTGCGCCTCGCAGCCCCCAAACCATAACCCCCAACCCCTAATCCCTGCGCTGAAAACGCACCCTAGCACGCCCGTGCGAGTAATCGCCCAAAAGGCGGATGCGAAAATCGCCCGGAGCGTGTATAATGATGCTTCTACACAAGCTCTAGCCCAACAAGGTGCTCCATGTCATTTCGGGTTGTTGCGCCCTACCAGCCCATGGGCGATCAGCCAAAAGCGATCGCGCAGCTGGTCGAAGGCGTAAAAAAAGGCTACAAGCATCAGACGCTGCTCGGTGCCACTGGCACGGGCAAGACGGCGGTGATGTCGTGGGTGTTCGAGCAGCTGGGTCGCCCGGCGATCGTCATGGCCCACAACAAAACGCTGGTCTCGCAGCTCTACGCCGAGTTCCGCGAGCTGCTGCCCGACTCCGCCGTTGAGATGTTTATCTCCTACTACGACGTCTATACGCCCGAGGCCTACGTTCCCAGCAAAGACCTGTATATCGAAAAAGAAGCCCAGATCAACGAAGAGATCGACCGCCTGCGCCACGCCGCCACCCAGGCGCTGCTGACGCGCAAGGACGTGCTGATTGTCGCGTCGGTGTCGGCGATCTACGGCCTGGGCTCGCCCACCGACTACGGGCAGGTGGCGATTCCGATTCGCGTGGGCGAAGTGCGCAACCGCGACAAGCTGCTGCGCCAGCTGATCGACCTGCAGTTTGAGCGCAACGATATCGACTTCCACCGTGGCACCTTTCGCGTGCGCGGCGACACGCTCGATGTCTTTCCGGCCAACGCCGAAGTTGCCGAGCGCGTCGAGTTCTGGGGCGACGAAATCGAGCGCATCACCGAGTTCGACCCGCTCACTGGCGAGGTGCTGGTGCCGCGCACCGCGCTCGATATCTACCCGGCCAAGCACTTCGTCACCAACTCCGAAAAGCTCCAGCTGGCGATTGCCGACATTTCTACCGAGCTGACCGAGCGCGTCGCCGAGCTTGAGGCCGACGGCAAAGTGCTTGAAGCCGCCCGTCTGAAACAGCGCACCATGTACGACCTGGAAATGCTGGGCGAGGTCGGCTACTGCTCGGGCATCGAAAACTACTCGCGGCACATGGACCGCCGCCTGGCCGGGCAGACGCCCTGGACGCTGCTCGATTACTTCCCCGACGACTTTGTGCTGTTTGTCGACGAATCGCACATCAGCCTGCCACAGATCCGCGGCATGTACAACGGCGACCGCTCGCGCAAGGGCACGCTGGTCGATTATGGCTTCCGGCTGCCTTCCGCGCTCGACAATCGCCCGCTCAAGTTCGACGAATTCGAGCAGCACGTTCACCAGGCGATCTACGTCTCGGCCACACCCAGCACCTACGAAATGGAGCACTCCGAGCAGATTGTCGAGCAGATCATCCGCCCGACCGGCCTGCTCGACCCGGTCATCGACGTGCGGCCGAGCAAGGGCCAGATCGACGACCTGATTGGCGAGGTGAAGCGGCGGGTGGACAAGGGCCAGCGCGCGCTCGTCACGACGCTGACCAAGCGCATGGCCGAAGACCTGACCGACTACCTGAAAGAAATGGGCGTGCGCACGCAGTATCTGCACGCCGACATTGAGACGCTCGAGCGCGTGGAAATCTTGCGCGACCTGCGCCTGGGCGTGTACGACGTGGTGGTGGGCATCAACCTGCTGCGCGAGGGCCTCGACCTGCCGGAAGTCTCGCTGGTCGCCATTCTCGACGCCGACAAAGAAGGCTACCTGCGCTCGGGCTCGTCGCTGATTCAGATCATTGGCCGCGCCGCGCGCCATGTCGAGGGCCGTGTGATCATGTACGCCGACAACGTCACCAACTCCATGCGCACCGCGATGGACGAGACCGAGCGCCGCCGCGCAATTCAGCAGCGCTACAACGAAGAGCACGGCATCAAGCCGGTCGGCATCAGCAAGGCCGTGAAGGACCTGACCGAGCGCGTGCGCAAGATCGCCGAGGAGCGCGAAAGCTACAAGGCCAAGCCCGGCGCGGCCAGCGAGCTGCCCATCCCGAAGGACGAGCTGGCCAAGCTGATCAAAGAGCTGGAAAAGCAGATGAAGCAGGCCGCAAAGGACCTCGAGTTCGAAAAGGCCGCCGCGCTGCGCGACCAGGTGATCGAGCTGCGGCGCACGCTCGCGCTGGAAGAAGAAACGGTGCGATAGAATTCTTTCGAAATACTCACCGAATCATCATTGCAATCGGGGCCGCGTGGCCCGATAATAGAGGCAGAAATGGCGCTGCGCCGCAATGGGGCCGCGTGGCCCACTCCAGCGCCGGAGAACACATGCAGAACGCGTCGAAGTCTGTGAACGGCTCATCCACGTATGTTGAGCTGCGGAAAGGGGCACCGCAGTGGCAGTTCAGGTATGGATTGGTGAGAAACCCGAGCATCCAAACGAGCGTCGGGCAATTGTGTCGTTGGCGAACGGGCTCGATCGGCTCGATGGGCTGTATCTGATCCTGGCAAATTTCAGTGTCGGCGGGCGGAATATCGACCTGGTGCTGATCAAGCAGGATGCAATTTTTATTGTTGAGCTGAAGCAGTGCGACGGGAAGATTTTTGGCGATGTCAACGGGCCGTGGTTTGTTGAAAGCGCGAACGGCGAGCGCAAGCGCCTGAACCCGGGCCGCAAAAACCCCTATAACCAGGTTATTTCCTACTACTATAGCCTTATAAATTTCCTCAACGAGCATCGTGGCACCTTTCTTTCCCCGCAAAAAGCCACCTCGGTCGATTTCCGCACCTGCAAGCGCCTGGTCGTCATCGCGCCGACCATTCAGGAAGGTTCGCAAGTCGAAACCGACTGGAAAGTCGAGCTGAAGGGCCTGGATGAGCTGCCGGCCTACCTGATCACCGAGCGCTCGTCCGAGATCAACCTGAGCGAAGAAGAAATGCTCGCCATTCCTGCGCTGCTCCACTGCACGCGCTGGAGCGAGGTGAACTCACTCCTTGCGGGCGTGATGCCGCGCTGGGACGCGGTTGATGGCGAAGCCAGCACAACTGCTCCGCTGCTCCCGGCCTCTGCGCCGGCTGAAACGGCTGCCGCGCCGGTGGTGGAAACACAGCCGTCGCTGTGGGCGCGCGGCCGTGGCGCGCTTGGCACCTGGGCCGGCCGCGCCGCCGTTCTGATGGCGGCGGTGGCGCTGGTGCTGGCGGTGGCGCTGGTGGCGCTGGCCACGCGCCGCGCGCCGGTGCTGGCCGACCAGGCGGCGATTGGTATTGTGAGCACCAGCCAGGCGGCCGGCGGCGTGGGCTTTGGTGGCGTGCTGCCGGCCGAAAGCTGCGTGTGGAACGACGTGCAGGCGGTTGGCCGCCGGCGCGGCAGCCAGCCGGGCACCTGGGAGAATGTTGGCGTCGGCGGCAACACGCCCGCGCTCCAGCCCGAGGTGGTTGTGACACTGGAAGAAGTCAACTTCTGCCAGGACACGATCAAGCTAAGCTGGAGCGTGCGCAACAACCTGGAGGACGAAAGCGTGGCGCTGCCGCTGACTGCCGAAAACATCGGCGTGAGCGACTCGCTGCAAAATATCTATACCATCGACAATGACAAATCGCTACCGCCGCAGATCAGCGTTGCGCCGCGCAGCAAAGCCCGTGGCACTGCCACTGTCACGCGGCCAGCTAACCTCAACGCCAAGTCGCTGGCGATCAAGCTCAAGCAAATGCCATTTGGCGAAGCGACCTGGATCGTGCCGATTGGCGGCGTGGGCAACTAGCACAGCCTTCTGGGAAGTTCACTGCTTGTTCAGACCAACGAGGAAGGACGATGCCAAATCTGGCATCGTCCTTCCTCGTTGATTTGAAGCGACACCGCACGCAGTACTACGCAGCACGTAACAATCTCTTTATCTCTATTGACAAACAGCAAGCCCCCGATATAGAATGCCCTGCACTATCACCAACACACAGTTGGAAATTCCTGCACCCTGGATGTACCCCGGATCGCCGCACGCCGATCGGGTAAAACATCCTCGGCCAGAGGTCGCGACGGAGGGCGAAATGGCAAAAGCATTGGTGCTGCGGGCAATCACTGGCAGCCACGCTGGCAAGCGGCACACCCTGACCGGGCGTGTCAGCAGTGTCGGCTCGGCGGCCAGCAACGACGTTGTGCTGCACGATCGGCTGGTTAACCCGCGCCATATTGAAATTCGCCAGGTGCTCGAGCGCTGGTTTGTGGTTCCGGTGGGTCAGGGCAGCCAGGGCCTGGCGCTGAATGGCATGCCAATCAACGGCCAGAGCCGCCTGAACCCCGGCGATACCCTGACGCTTGGCAGCATTACCTATGGCATTGATTTCGAAGAAGTGATGGAACAGGCCGTCGGCGCGCCAACAGCGAGTGGCGTCAGCGTCCCGCGCCTGGGCGAATATTTCATTCGGCGCGGCATTCTTAACCGCGATCAGGTCCTGGCCGTGGCCGAGCGGCAGTCGCGTTTGCAGCGCGACGGCTCGCGCCTGCAGTTTGGGCAGGTCGCCTACGAAATGGGCGTGATTACGCGCTCGCAGCTCGACATGGCGCTGGCCGATCAGCGCTCAGATTTCAACGACCGCTTCTACTAGGCTTGAATGTTGAGTGCTGAGTTTTGAGTGCCTTCCGCGCAGCTCAAAACTCAGCACTCAACATTCAAAATTTTCTACCCCCGCACCAGCGCCAGCTCGCAGCTAAAGCCCGGCCCTAACACCGCCAGCACGCCGAACTCGCCCGGCGCGGGCGTCCCCGCTTTCAAAAATTCTTCCAGCACAAAGAACACTGTGGCCGACGACATATTGCCGTGCTGGCGCAGCACCTCGCGCGTGTGGCCCAGCCGCTCGCGGTCGATCGCCAGCGCGCCTTCGTAGGCCTTGATGACTTTTGCCCCGCCCGGGTGCAAAATCCAGTGGTCGATGTCGTCGATGGTGAGGTTGTGCGCGGCCAGGAACTCGGCCACATTCTCGCGCATGAGCGTTTGCACAATCTGCGGAATGCGCGACGAAAACACCACCTGCATGCCGGTGTCGACCATATCCCAGCCCATGATCTCGGCTGTGTCGGGCCAGAGCGTGCTCTGCGTGCCAAGAATGCTGAGGCCAGGGTGCGCATTCCCAGCCTCGTCGCCTTCAACCAGCACTGCCGCCACGCCGTCGGCAAACAGCGACGAGGCGATCAGGTTGCGCTTGGACTGATCGTTCCACTGAAAGGTGACGCTGCACAGCTCGGCCGAAACGAGCAGCACGCGCTGCTCGGGAAAGGCCCGCGCATACTCGGTGGCGCGCGCCAGCCCGGCCACGCCACCAGCGCAGCCCAGGCCCCAGATGGGGGTGCGGCGGGTGTGCCGGCCCATGCCCAGGCGGTTGATCAGCATGCTGTCGGGGCTGGGCGCGGCCATGCCGGTTGTCGACACCCAGATCAGGTGATCGACGTCGCCGGGTTCCAGCCCAGCCGCCAGAAGGGCCGCGCGCGCGGCTTGCTCGCCCAGCCCGGTTGCCACTTCGATAAACAGGTCGTTGCATTCTTTGAAGCTGCGCGGTGTGGCAAACCATTCGAGCGGCGCGGCAAACGCGCGCGAGTCGATCTGGGCGTGGCGAAACACTGACAAATAGCGGTCGATATCGGGGAATGCCGGCGCGAAGTGCGCGCGCGCCAGGTCGCGGATCTGCTTTTGCGGCAGGGTATGGGGTGGCAGCGCGGTCGCTACCGAGCGAATACGGGGCATGAACACCGCTCCTTCCAGCGTGGGTCAAGCAAATTGATTGACCAGGGATACATAAGCATAGCACGGATCGCGCCAGCCTGATGCAAAGAGTACGCAGCGAGCCCCGCCCCAGATCGCACAAGCCGCCCCAATCGCTGGGGCGGCTTGTGGCAAAGACGAAAGGGAGCAAAGTTTTATGGCGCAACCACGCCACCTCCGTCTCATTCCTTTGTTTCTGGTGTTGAGCCCGACTTCGCCGGGCTGCCGGCGCGCTATGTGCTGGGCGGGGGTTTACGCGGTGGCGGGTGTTTCCAGCGGATGGAACAGCAGCACCGGCACGCCAGCGAGTTGCAGCACCCGATCGGCGACGCTGCCGAGCAGCAGGCGCGCCGCGCCGCCACGGCCGTGCGTGGCCATCGCAATCAGGTCGATCGCGTGGCTGCTGGCGTAGTCGATAATCGCGGGTGCGGGCGCGCCCAGCACCACCCGGCTTGTGGTTGGCGCGCTCTGGCTGCGCATTCGCACCGCCACCTGCGCAAGGTATTCGTGCGCCGCGCCGATCCACTCATCGAGGATTTGCTGGCTGAGGCTGGCAACATGGGCGGCGGGCGCGTAGCCCAGCGCGGGCGGGTTGAGCGCTTGCACAAGGGTGTATTCCGCTTCGCACAGGCTGCCCAGCGCCAGCGCGTGCGGCAGCACCTGCTCGGCCAGCGGCGAGCCGTCGAGCGGCAGCAGGATGCGCGCAAACGGCAGCGTGTCGGCGGCTTCGAGCAGGTCGAGGGGCTCGCCGTGCGGGCGCGTTAGAAGCACGGGCATGGGCAGGGTGCGCACAAGTTCCTGGGCAACGCTGCCAAGCCAGGCGCGCGAAAGCGGCCCGTAGCCGTGGGTCGTCATCACCACCACATCGGCGCGCTGGGCGATTGCCTCGGCGCGAAGTGTCGGCGCGGGCGGGCCATCCAGCACTGCACTGCGAATTGGCACTTCCCATCGTTCTTCCAGCACCCCGGCAAGCTGCGCCAGGTAGGGCTCGGCGTGCTGGCGATCGTCGGCAGGGGCAAGCGTTTGGGCCTTGCGGAAGCGGTGCGAGGCGGGCGAGGCGCAGACGTGGAGCAGCCGAACAGTGGCACCGGCGCGGCGGGCGATGCCGAGCGCCAGCGGCAGCGCGTGCTCGCCAAAGGCCGAGCCGTCGAGCGGCACAAGAATGGTGCGGATCATGGCAGGCTCCTTTCACAACGGCAATACCCGTTGGGCCCTATAGCAAAAGATGGGTAAGCCACAGAGAACACCGAGATCTCCGAGCACAACAGAATGGCGACCTCTTTACGCTTGGTGGCTCAACCAATCCGCTCTTTACTTCAGCATACTGCGTAGAGCAGCAGTGCGCGGAAAGATGTGCTACCGCCGGGTAATGATTCGATTATTCTTGGCGGCGTGGATGGTGGGCGAGCCGTTACCACTGGTGAAGGGCGCGTAACTCACAGCGGCGCGCAATGCTGCTATGCTGTTGGCGGGTAATCCGATAGCAATGGAGGTATTGTGATGCCCCGGCGAACAATTCTCGTTCCCATCGATGGCTCGCGCTTCAGCCGACAGATTGTCGCTTACCTGAGCCAGTTGTGTGATCCCGCCAGCGACGCGCTGGTGCTTCTGCGCGTGGCCGAACCGGCCGGCAGCCTGATTGGCGCGCCGCCGCGCCCGGTTTCGAGCTCGTGGACCGCGCCAATGTATGATCGCGCGTGGGATATTGAGTATACAACGCACCCAATTTACGCCACCCAGATCGAGCAAAGTGAGCGCTCGGCGCTGGAGCTGGAGCTTCAGCCCGACCGGCTGGAGCTTGAGCGGGCTGGCTTCGTGGTGAAAACGGTGGCGCGCTTTGGCGACCCGGCCGGCGAAATTGCGACCGTGGCCGCCGAGGAAGGCGCGGCGCTGATCGCAATGGCAACGCACGGCCGCACTGGCCTGCGCCACCTGCTGATGGGCAGCGTGGCCGAGCAGGTGCTGCGGCGAGTCGACGTGCCCGTGCTGATGCTGCGGCCCTTCCGGGCGGAGGCGCGGGTGTAGGGCCTGAGGGATGGAGGATGGAGATGCGAACGACCAGCGATTGCCGCTGGTCGTTCGTTTTGTGCCAGTCGATATGGCTAAAAGCGCCAAAGGAAAATGTGCATCTTTGGCAGCCGCACCCTTCGATACGGTCTTGCGGCCTACTCAGGATGCGGTGCGCGTGCCGTTGTGGCAAAAGGCCGGTTAGTGCATTATCAAGAAAGCGATGCGGAATGAAGCGTAGAGTTTCTGCATTGTAATCACGAAACCCTATACCCTATACCCTATCCCCTAACCCCTGCGCTGAAGGCGCATCAGGGATGATTCTGGCCGGGGATGGGCTGGTTGAGGTTCAATTCGACTACACCGCTGTTCACCTGCGCGGCAAAGCGATCGAGGCTGCGGGGCGATGGCCCGGAAAGGTACGCGCCATCGGCGGTGTAGCGCGAGCCATAGCATGGGTCGACGAAATGCTGCTCGGCAGCGACCCACGCCACCACGCAGCCGCGGTAAGGGTCGCGCGCGTTGAGCACCAGCGGGCCATCCGCGCCCTTCGTCACATAAACAATTTGTGCTTCGGCCTCGACACGCTGCGGCTCGGCGGCGAGCAGGGTGCTGGCCGGGCCAAGCGCCTGCCAGGCGGGCGTGCGCGGGCGGGTGAGCATGCCGTACAGCACGCCCGCAATGGCGAGGATGGTGAGCAGAATGGCCGCCAGCAGCGCAATGACCGTGATGCTCTGCCGGCGACGGCGCGATTGTGTGCGAACGCTTGCCATGATGTTCCTGCTAGAAATGCGCCTTACCCGGGATGGTTTCGCCAGCGTCGATTTCGACCTGTCCCGCGTTGACGCGCACCGCGAAGCGGTCGAGGCTGCGCGGCGACGGCCCGCGCACGTAGCTGCCATTGCGCTCGTAGGTCGCGCCGCCGCACGGGTCGATAAAGCGACGGCTTGCGGCGTCGTAGCGCACGCGCGGGTTCTGGCAGCCGCTGCCGTAGGGGCCGTGCGGGTCGCGGGTGCTGAGCGCGAGCGGCGCACCATTTTCCCACAGCAGGTAGATTTCCTGCCCGGCGATTATCAGCAGCTGCGGGGTGCCTGAGCGGAGTTGCTGAACTGAACTCGCCCGTTCCCAGGTGCGCGGCCAGAGCATCGCAAGGCCCAACGCCACCGCAGTTCCTGCCATCGCCAGAAATGCGAAAGCGGCGCTGGCGGCCAGCCGCTGGCGAGTTTGGTAGGGTAGAACTGTTGCGGCCATGTCGTGTTCCTGATCAGGCGAAGGACGAACGACCACGCCGTTGGTGGTCGGTGGTCGTTCGTCTTTGGTCGGAATCAGCGGTCGCGCTTGCCACGGCGGCGGCGCTGGCGCGGCGGGCGCGGTGCGCCGGGGCGGTTCGGCTCGTTTGGCGCGTCTGGCCCGTCTTCGTCTTCTTCGTCGTCGAGCGGGTCGGGGCTGGGCGGCAGCGGCGGCGCAACACGGGCCTCGGGCATGTGCAGCGGCGGCAAGGCGGGCGGGTCGGCGCGCTGGTGCTGCGGTGGCTGCGGGCGCTGTTCGGGCCGGGCTTGCTGCGGCGGGCGCTGTTCGGGACGCGGCGGCTGCGGGCGCTGTTCGGGCCGGGCCTGCTGCTGTGGCGGGCGCTGTTCGGGCCGCGGCTGCGGGCGCTCGCCCGTGCGGGCATGGCCCGCTTCGCTGCCTTCTTCCAGCATCGCCAGCGCATCGAGAATATCGGGGTCGAGCACTTCGTCGCGCAGCAAGCGGCGCTCGCCGTGGTGCTTGGGCTCGCGGCGCGGCGGGGGCGGCGGGTGGGGCGTCACGCCTTCCTCGGCGCGGCCGCGCGCCACATGGGCCACGCGCTGGGCAGCTTCGGAAATCTGGTCGGGGCGGAATTCCTCGTGCACGCCGCTGCCCGCCAGCTCGACAACCACCGTCTCGCGCACGACATTGACCGTCACGACCTCGCCGGGGCCGTCGGGCGTCTGCACCCAGCTGCCTTTGCGCGGCAGCTCGGCCTTGATCGCCAGGTACTGATCGTGCTCGTAGGAAAGGCAGCACAGCAGGCGGCCACACACGCCGCTGATCTTGGTCGGGTTCAGCGGCAGATCCTGGTCTTTCGCCATTTTGATCGAAACGCGCGCGTAGTCGGGCAGAAAGGTCGCGCAGCAAAGCATGCGCCCGCAGGGGCCAATGCCACCCAGCAGCTTGGCTTCGTCGCGCGGGCCGATCTGGCGCAGCTCGATGCGCGTCTTGAACGTGCGGGCCAGATCGCGCACCAGCATGCGGAAATCGACGCGCTTCTCCGAGGTGAAGTAGAAAGTGAGGCGCGAGCCGTCGAAGCTGTACTCGGCTTTGACCAGGCGCATGGGCAGGTTGTGCTCCTGCACCTTTTCGCTGCAGCGCGCCAGCACTTCTTCGTGGCGCTCGCTCAACAGGCGCATGCGCTCGAAGTCGGCGTCTTCGGCGCGGCGGATCACCGGCTTTAGCTCGCCAACAATCTCGGCTTCCGCAACCTCGTGCGGCGGGTGGATGATTTTTGCCAGCTCCAGGCCGCGCACGGTCTCAACGATGACATTGTCGCCGCTGGCCAGCAAATCGAGCCCGCGCGGGTCGAAAAAGTAGGTCTTGCCCGAATCCTTAAAACGAATACCTACCACAACAGGCATAGGGCGCTCCGTGGCAGGCGCACAAACTTCTGGCCGGCGGCGTTGCCACGCCCGGCTGAACGTATCGGTATGGAAGTGCGCTGATACGCATTGTCATTGTGTGCGCCTGGATGTATCTATGCAAACGCCGCTTGGCGTGGCGCCATTATAGCATCAAGTGGCGGGGGATGGAGTTGCGGAAATTTTGAGTGTTGAATGTTGAATGTTGAGGTTGCCTGAGCGCGGGTGACGGGGTGGCAGGCAGCAGTAGCCAGTTGGCAGGAAGCAGTAGCCAGTTGGCAGGAAGCAGGAGGCGCAGGTGACAAGCTGAAGGGGTGAAAGGGTGAGCGCAGAACGCAGAACGCAGAGCGTAGAGCGCGGTTGGCAGTTGGCAGTAGCCAGTTGGCACTCACCTGCAACCGAGTAACCTGTTAACTTTCAAACTTGCGAACTTTCAACTCTTTGCGCTCTTTGCGGTGAACAATCTGGTCGTCATGCGCCCGCGCGGCCAAGCACCTTGTAGGTATGCACCAGTTGGGCCTTGCCCTTGAGCTGGAAATCGCCCATTTCCTGCAAGGCGAAGGTGGTGCCGAGCAGCCGGCGCGTGGCTTCGCTGATCAGGGCGCTGTTGATGTCGGCGCGCCCTTCCAGCCGCGACGCGGTATTGACGGTGTCGCCCATGACGGTGTATTCGAGGCGCTGGCGCGTGCCGAAGAAGCCGGCGTACACCGGGCCGGTGTTGATGCCAATGCGGAACGCAAAGGCTTTGGCCGGATCAAGCCGCTCGATCAGGCGGCGGTGCGCCTCAATCATGCCCAGCGCGGCATCGACCGCCTGCGCCGCCGATTCTTCGGGGTCGATGGGCTTGGCGAGCTGGGGCGCGCCAAACACCGCCATGATCCCATCACCAATATACTTATCGAGCGTGCCGTGGTAGCTAAAAATCACCTCGGTCATTTCGTGGAAATATTCGTTCAGCAAATCCTGCACGTCGCGCGGCGAAAGTGTTTCCGACAGCGAGGTGAAGCCCTTGACGTCGGCGAACAGCACCGAAACGATCAGCTCCTGCGGCTCCCAGAGCTGGCCGTGCTGCACGAAATAGCTTGCCATCATCTGCGCGACGTTGGGCGACATGAAGCGCTCGAAGTTCTGGCGCAGCTGTGCCTGCTCGCGCAGTGCCTCGGTCAGGCGCGCGCGCTCGATGTGGATGGCGGCCAGGTTCGCCACGGCGGCCAGCAGGTCGCGCTGGTGTTCGTTAAACTGCTCGCGCCCCGGCGAGTCGACATAAATAAGCCCGGTGGCGCGGCCTTCGCTGATCAGGGGCGCGCAGATCGCCGAGCGGATGTTCGCGCTAATGATGCTTTGCGAACCGGCAAAATCGAGCCGCGCATCGCGGGTGAGCACGGCCTCGTTCGCCTCGACGGCCTTGCGCGTGAGCGTGGAGCTGAGTGCAACATCGCCGGTGGTGGGCGGCTGGATGATCATCGGCACCAGCTCGTCGTTCTTGCGCAGCAGCAGCATGCTGCGCTGGGCTGGCACGGCGCGCTGCACTTCTTCCATAACCGCATCCAGCAGGTCGTGCAGATCGAGGAAGCTGTTGAGGCGCTTGCTGATGCGGTAAAACTCTTTCAGGTCGAGCACCAGCTCCGGCAGTTCGCCCGAGCTGACCTGCTTGCCCTCGGAGGCGAGCGGGAAGTACTGGTTGTCGTCCAGCACCACGCTTTGGGCGGCGCGGTCTTCAAAGCGAATTTCGAACGGCCCGACCTGCAGCACATCGCCGTCGTGGAGCTGTTCTTCCTTTACGCGCAGGCGGTTGACCGAGATGCCGTTGCGGCTGCCCAGGTCGGTGGCCCATGTTTCGCGGCCACGCAGCTGCACGCGGGCATGGTGGCGCGACACGATGACATTGTTGAGCACAATATCGTTGTCGAGCGCGCGGCCGATTTGCAGGCCACGCTCGTCGAGCGCGAAGGTGCGCTTGTCGCCGTTGATGGTGACGGATAATCGGGCCATGCCCCGCTCCTTGGTGGTGGTAGTGCGCTGCGTAGCACGCGGGAATTTTCGCCTGGGCTGCCACAAGTATAGCAGACCGATCCGGCGAGAGCAAGCATTTGGCGCAGCAGAATGGCATACGACCCACGTTCGTAGCTGGGGCATCGCAGCGCGTGGCGCAGGCTGGTGTACAATAGCGCTGCCCGGCTTCGCCCGCCCACGCCCAATGGAGGCGCGATGGCTCTTCCCACTGCCCAGCCACCAACAACTGCATCGCGCTGGCCCAGCCTGGGCCGGCTGGCGGGCGCGGCGCTGGCCGTGGCGCTGCTGCGCGTGGCCTGCGCGCTGGTGGCGCTGCCCGTCAGCGCGGCCTTCCCGCGCGAGCCGCTTGAGCAGCAGGTGGGTATGCTGCCGGGTGCCGCGCCGCTGGGCGCGTGGCTGGCGCGCGTGCTCGTTTCCCCCTGGATGCGCTACGACGCCAACCTCTACGCGGCGATTGTCGACCACGGCTACACCGTGGCCGAGAACACCGCGAACTTCCACCCACTCTACCCGCTGCTGGCCGCGCTTCTTGCGCCGCTGCTGGGTGGCAATGGCCCGCTGGCGCTGCTTGTCGTTTCTTCGCTGGCGACGGTGGCGCTGTGCGTGGTGCTGGCGCGCTACGTGGCGCGTTTCGCCGGCGCGGAGCTGGCGGATCGCACGGTGCTGCTGCTTCTGCTGCTGCCGCCGGGCTTTGTGCTGCTTGCGCCATATACCGAAAGCACCTTTCTGGCGCTGGCGGTTGGCGCGCTCTACACCATGCGCGCCGAGCGCTGGTGGCTGGCCGGCTTGCTGGCCGGGCTGGCGACCCTGACGCGCCAGCAGGGCGTGGCACTGGCGCTGCCACTCGTGTGGGGCGCGTGGCTGGCGGCACGCGCGGGCCGGGCGCGGCTGTGGGACATCGCGGCGGCGGGCCTGGTGCCGGCAGCCTACGGCGCGTTTGTGGTGTATCGCGCGCTGGCGCTGGGCGACGCGGCGGTGTGGGAAAGCGCCAGCGGCCCGCTCGACCTCGTGCACAAGCTGCTGGTCTCGCGGGCGGGGATTGTGGCGGGCCAGCGGATCGCCTGGCCGTGGGAGCTGCTGATCGACGAAGTGCGCCTGATCATGCGCTCGGAGCCGAACTACCACCTGCTGATCAATCTGCTGCTGGGCCTGGCGCTGGCCGCGCTGGCGCTGATCAGCCTGCCGCGCATGCACATACTCGAGCGCCTGTATGTGCTGGGCATCGTCGGGCTGGCGCTGTGCTACTATATTGGCGACATCGACCCGTACATGGCGCTGCCGCGCCACATCATGCTGGCATTTCCGCTTTACACCGCGCTGGCCGAGCGCCAGGGGGGCGGGCGGCGCTTCTGGCTGGTGGCGCTGCCCGGCGCGGCGCTGAACCTGCTGCTGCTGGGGCTGTATGTGTATCGCGGGTGGATCCCATGAGGATGACGAAGGACGAAAGGCGAAGGACGAACAAACCGCAAAGAGCGCAAAGGGCGCAAAGGGTTGAAAGTTCGCAGGTTTGAACGTTGCAGGCTGGACGGACGACGAATGACGAACGCCGACTGACGATTGACACCGAAATAGCGTCCTGAGTGCGGCGTAGCCGCGTATCGAAGGGCGCTGGTGACGAAGAACGAATGACGAAGGACGAAAGGCGAAGGACGAACAAACCGCAAAGAGCGCAAAGGGCGCAGAGAGTTAAAGGTTTGAAAGTTGCAGGTTACAAGTTGAACGGTTATTGTTCGCTGCCTACTGCCTACTGCCCACTGCCAACTGCCAACTGGCTACTGCCCACTGCCAACTGCCAACTGCCGAGTGCCCAATGCCCACTGCCGAATCCTGATTGCTGCAAAGGACTCACCATGCTCAACGAACGCCAGCTTGCGATTCTGCAAGCGCTGATCGACCGGCTCGTTCCGCCCGACGATTTCCCCGGCGGCTGGGAGGCTGGCGCGGGCGACTACCTGCTTCACCAGCTTGCCGGCGACCTGCGGCCAATTTTGTCGATCTACCAGGCCGGGCTGGATGCGCTCGACGCCGAGGCCCGCGCAGGCGGCGCTCCAGGCTTCCCCGAGCTGCCCGCCGAGCAGCAGGACGAGCTGCTCAGTCGCGTTGAGCGCGGCGCGGTTGCTGCCGACTGGCCGATCGACCCGGCTGCGTTTTTCGCGGCGGCGGCGGCGCATGCTGCCGAGGGCTTTTACAGTGACCCCGGCAACCACGGCAATCGCGGCGAGGTTTCGTGGCGGATGGTTGGCTACGAGGTGCGCGGATGAACGAGTATGATGTGATCATTGTGGGCGCGGGCGCGGGCGGCGGCGTGGCCGCTGGCGTGCTGGCCGAGGCCGGCAAGCGCGTGCTGCTGCTGGAGCGCGGCGGGCCGAAAAGCTTCGCGAACGAGCCGCGCGACCACCTGCGGAATCATCGCTTCACACGCTACGGCCACAACACCGGCCCCGATCTGGCCGGCAACCCGCGCGTCTTTGTTGAGCTGAGCGGCGAAGAAGCCACGGTGCCACCGCACGACGACCGCTACAACAGCAACGCGGCCTCGGTGGGTGGCGGCACGCCCGTGTATGGCGCGCAGGCGTGGCGCTTCCTGCCCACCGATTTCGCGATGGCCAGCGCCTATGGCGTGCCGAAGGGCAGCTCGCTGGCCGACTGGCCGTTTGGCTACGACGAGCTGGCGCCCTACTACGAGCGCGCCGAGTGGGAAGTGGGCGTGGCTGGCGAAAGCGTCGCCAGTGCGCGTATCTGGCCGCGCGCCAGGGACTACCCCATGCCGCAAGTGCCAAACAACCGCCAGGGCGAGGTGATGCGCGCAGGGGCGGCGGCGCTGGGCTGGCCGGCGCTGGCCGTGCCGGTATTGATCAACTCGGTGCCCTACCAGGGCCGCGCCGCCTGCATCAACTGCCAGCACTGCGTTGGCTTTGCCTGCCCGAGCGACTCGAAAAACGGCACGCACAACACGCTCATTCCGCGCGCGCTGGCGACTGGGCGCTGCGAGCTTGTGACGGGCGCGATGGTCGAGCGGATCGACACCGACTCGGATGGGCGCGTGATTGGCGTTTCCTACTACGACGCGAACGACCAGCGCCACAGCCCGCGCGCGGCAGTGGTGGTGTGCTCGGCTGGCGCAATTGAAACGGCGCGCCTGCTGCTGAACTCGCGCTCGGCGCAGCACCCCGACGGCCTGGGCAACCAGAACGATCAGGTTGGGCGCAATTTGCAGGGCCACTACTACCCCGGCAAGTTCGGCCTGCTGCCCGAGCAGGTGTACGATGGCATTGGGCCGGGCGTCTCGGCGGCAACCACCCACTTCAACCACGGCAACGACGGCCTGATCGGCGGGGGCATGCTGGCGAATGAGTTCATTGTGCTGCCGATTATTTTCTGGGCGCGCTCACTGCCGCCCGACCTGCCGCGCTGGGGTGCGGAGAACAAGCGCTTCATGCGCGAAAACTACACGCGCGTGATTCGCATCACCGGGCCGGTACAGGAAATTACCAGCGCCGACGCGCGCGTGACGCTCGACCCGCGTGTGCGCGACCGCTGGGGCATCCCGGTGGCGCGGCTTTCGGGCGCAACGCACCCCGAAACGGTGCGCACCGCCGCCTTTATGGGCGAGCGCGCCGAGGAGTGGCTGCGTGCCGCCGGCGCGACGCGCACCTGGGGCAAGCAGCCGCGCCAGCAGCTTAGCGCCGGGCAGCATCAGGCTGGCACGTGCCGCATGGGCGACGACCCGCATAGCTCGGTGACGGACGGCTGGGGGCGCGTGCACGGCCACGACAACCTGTATGTTGCCGACGGCTCGCTGCATGTCACGAATGGCGGCTTCAACCCGGTGCTGACGATCATGGCGCTGGCGTTCCGGAATGCCGAGCATCTTGCGCAGGCATAGGCGCAATTCTGGAAAGAAAACAGCCCTTTTTGCGAGGGTAAACGCACTACGCACTACGCACCAGAAAGCATAGTGCGTAGTGCGTAGGTCAAATGCCGCGATCTATTACCCGCGCAGGCTTCAGAATGCCAAAACGCTCCTGACTTCTGACTTCTGACTCCTGACTCCTGCTCGCTACACCGTAATCGTAAACGTCAGCTCCTGCGTGCTGGTTTGCCCACTCGTAGCGGTGAAAGTCGCCACAAGTCGGTAGGTGCCGCCGTTTTCGAGCGGCGTGCCGTTGGGCCACTGGTTGTTGTGCTCGGAAAAGACCCAGTGGTTGCAATCCTGCCCGTTGTCGCCGCCACCGAATGCGCAGAACAGCGAGTTGCGCTCGGTTTGCGTGTGCACCAGGTCGCCATTCGGCCCAAAGATCTCGAATTTCACCGTTGCAATGCCGTCGCCGTCATTCTGGCCCACGCCCGGGTCGTTGGCATTCGCCTGGAAGAACAGGTCGTCGCCAAACTCGGTGCCGCTGGGGAAGGTGTTCGAAACGAGCGGCTCCAGCGTCGGTGTGGGCGTGGTGTCGAGGTCAAGCGTGATCAGGCGTTCTTCCTCGCTCACCTGGCCGCGCGTGCCGCGCACCGTCACTTTCAGCGTATAGCCGCCCGGCGTGGCCTCATTGCCGTTTGGGAAGCGATTGCCGTGCTGCGAGAAAATCCAGCTTGTGCAGTCGTCGCCATTATCGCCGCCACCAAAGGCGCAAAACTGCGCGTTGCGCTCGGTCTGCTCGAATACTAGCCTCCCATCAGGACCATAAAATTGAAACGTCACGCTCTCGATGCCATCGCCATTGTTCGGCCCAACCGCCGGATCGTTGGCCGTCGTCACAAAGGGCAGCGAGTCGAATTGGCCGCCGTTGCCGGGAATGGTGTTCGACAGCAGCGGCTCAAGCGTGGGCGTTGGCTGATCGGGCACGGGGCTGGCCTCGGGCGGCGCGTCGGTGGCGGCTTCGGGCGGCTCGGGTGTGGCGATGACCACCACTGTGATGACCTGCGGCGCAGGTGTGGGCGCGCTGCTCAGCTCCGCGCCGCTGCACCCGGCCAGCGCCAACGCGGCCAGGGCCAGCAATAGTCCTATCGTCGTGGCACGCATGGCTTCTCCTTCTCTTCCCTCCCAATTATTGCGGCAGGCGCCCCAGCGCAGCCTGGGCGCTTTCCCGCAGGGGCCGGCATGTAAAATCGACGATCTGGCGCTTCAGAAACAGATCGCCGGGGTCGGCCATGCCGGCGCTGATGCACTGCTCGTAGGCGTCGATTGCGCCCTGGAATGCGGCGCGAATGGCAGCAGTTTTTGCTCGTGTCCGCGCCAGCAATTGTGCGCGCTGGTGTGCAACCAGGCCGCGCGCCATGGCTGCGACGCCGCGCATACGGTTCTGCGCGGCTGGCAAGAGCGGCGCTGCCGCATCCAGCTCGCTGCCGGCGCGGTCGAGCGCGGCGGCAGCGGCGGTGTTGTCGGGCGTGGCCTGCGCCATGAGCGATTCGGCCTGGAGGCGCAGCGTGAGTGCCAGCGCGATGCGCGATTCGGCTTGGGCAAGCGTGTCGTCGCGTGCTTGCGCCGCTGCAATCGCGCGTGTGTAGGCGTCGAGCGCCTGAGCCAGCTCATTCCCTTGCAATCGCTCGGCTGGCGGGCGCGCTTGGGCCTGGTGGAAATACACGCCGCCCAGCCCGTTCAGCGCGCGGCCAAACTGGCCGTTTAGCTCGACGGCGCGGGCAAAACCGGCGCGGGCGGCTTCCAGCTCGGCGGGCTTGTCGCTCGCGGGCGTGGCGGGGTCTTGCGCCAGCAGAAAATGCTCGCGCCCGATGAAGTAGTACACGATATCGCCGCCATTTTCGGCAGTTGTAGCGCCATCTTGCGCTTGCAGGTAGGCCAGCGCTTCATTGAACACGCCCAACGCCTGGCGGATGTTGGCCGCATAGTTGGGCGCGTCGGCCAGCTCGTAGCGCAGCCCAACCACCAGTTTCGCCACCAGCGTTGTGCGTATGCGCAGCGGCGCGTTCACCGAGCCCTGCACGTCTTGCAGCGGCAGAATTACCGTCAGCGGCCCGCCCAGCCGGTCGAACTGCTGCAACTCGTCGTAGGTGCCGGCGTCGCGGTCGCGGTTGGGGTTGCGCGCGCATAGTTCCATGGAAAGCTGCGCGGGTGTGCTGCGCGTGTCGAGCGCGCCATACACGATGATATTGGCGTGAAGATTGGTGGCGCGCTGGCAGGCGCTGGGCGAGCGCAGCTCGGGCGTCAGGCCGCCGATCATGCCGATGCTGCCGCGCTTTTCGAGAAAGCTCATGCTGTCGTGCCAGACCTGCCCGCGATAATCGGGCGCGAGGCGGGCGACTTCGTCGCGCACGGTTGCGAAGAGCGTTTCGCCCACGCGCTGGCTGTCGGCGGTCACACGCATGCGCCCGTCGGCGTCGATCTGGCCGAAGTCGGCAATGGCGATATTCACATAGCCGTCGGGCATGGTTGCGGGAACCAGCGAGAACCACAGGCCGGCCGCCGCAATCAGCACCAGCGCAACCAGCGCGACGACGGCCGGCAGCGCGGGAATGACCAGCGTGCCGATGCGCAGGATGTTCTTGCCAACCACCACATCCTGCGCGCCCGCGCCAACGTTCGCAATAATTACGTCGGCGCTGCGGCGCGGCAGCCAGCTGCGCAGGCGCGCGCGCCAGCCGCTGGCGGGCGGCGGGGTTGGCGCGTTAGCCACCGAAATGCTCGTTCAGCCAGGTGTCGAGCAGGGCGTCGGCGCGGCGCAGCACCCGCCGCGTTTCGGGCGCGTTGAACAGTGCGGCCAGCGGCGCGTGCAGCTCGGGCACATTGTCGCGCAGCCAGCCGCCAACTTGCGAGATCGTGCTGGCGCTGGGGGTGGCCTGCCCGCCAACCTTGCTCAGCTCGCCAGCCAGCAGCCGCAGCTGAAAAGCCGCCACTGGCGCGACAGCATCGGGCAGGCTGGCCCCGCCAAGTGCTCGCTCGCAGTCCTGCACGCGCGCCTCGATTGCGCGCCGGTCGTCGGCGGGGTTGCTGGCAGCGCCAATGTTCTGCGTGATCTGCTTGCCGATTGCCACGCCCTGCGCGCCCGCGCCAACCGTGCCAATGATCACGTCGCCAGCCGGCGCGATGCCACCCAGCGGCATGGCGGGCGTGGCCGGGCCGTTTTCGGCGTCGGCGGGCAGATCGTCAACCGCCACGCCCCAGTCGCGCAGCGCGGCCTTGGCCTCGCCAATTGCCTGGCGCGCTTCGCCAATGCCGATCAGCACGCCGGGCGGCGCGTACACGCCCAGCTTGGCCTGCTGGTCGAGCAGCAGCTGGAGCGTCTGGCGGTGCGTGCGCAGCAGCGACTGCGTCGCGTCGATATCTTCCTGGCTGGGCATATTCTTCCTTATCTGCTGGCGTTGCGCGCATTGTAGCACGCGCGTGAAGCATGATGATCTTGCGTGCCCGGCGCAACGCAAAAGGCGGCTATAATGGCCGGGTTCTATAGAGTAAAACGTGCGCCTGGCAAAAATTGGCGCGCTGCTGCCTGCACGCAGGAGGAACGATGACCGATAGTGTGACGGTGCGCCCGAACCAGGGCTGGGACCCACGCATCCTCGTATGCGCCTGCGGTACGCTGGTCGATACGTTTATTGTGCTGACCGAGCGCTACGCCGTGATTGTGGATACGATGATCAATGCTGCCACGGCGGGCGCGCTGCTGGAGATTGCGCGCGAGCACCAGGGCCGCCGCCAGCTGCTGGTCGTCAACACGCACGCCGACTGGGATCACGCCTGGGGCAACCATGTGTTTGCCGGCCCAGATGCCGCCTACCAGGCACCGATCATCGCCAGCCGGCGCTGCGCGGCGCGTTTGCGCCACCGCGATGCGCGCAAGGAGCTGGCAGCCAAACGTGCCGCCGAGCCGGGGCGCTTCGACGATGTGCTGCTCACGCCGCCAACGATCCTGTTCGACGACTCGCTGGCGATTACGGGCGGCGACCTGACGCTGCAGCTGTTCGCCACGCCCGGCCACCAGCCCGACCACATGGCGATCTTTATTCCGCAGATCGCCACGCTGCTGGCTGGCGACGCGGCCGAGCTGCCGTTTCCGTTTGCCGAATCGGCCGCCGCCATGCCGCAGATCAGCGAGTCGCTGGCGCGCATGGCCGCGCTCGACCCGGGCGTGGCGCTGTATTGCCATGCGCCCGTTACGGCCGGTCCCAAGGTGCTGGAACAGAACATTGCCTACTTCACCACGCTTGAGCACCATTGCAGCGCGGCGCTGGCGCAGGGCGTGCCGGCCCGCCCGCCCGCCGACGCGGATGTCGAGGCGCTGGTGGGCTTTCCCTACGCGGCGGCGGTGCCACTCGAACAGGATGCCGAGGCGCTGGCGGGCTTTTACCGCCCCGGCCACCAGGCCGCCATTCGCATGATGCTGCAGCACGTTGCCGGGAGGGCCGAATGAGCAAGTCGCCTGCATCGGTTTCGCCGCTGCGCCGCGCGCTGGCCTACTGGTGGTATGCCTGGGGCCTGAGCTGGTGCTACTGGGGCATTCGCGGCGCAAACCAGTCGTTCTTTCGCTCGGGCATTCGCTCGTTCGACCGGGCGCTGCAGCTGTGGCCCGATTTTGCGCTGGTCTACTACCGGCGCGGCCTGATTCGCGGACGCGAGCTGAGCGATTACACCGCCGCCGTGGCCGACCTGACGCGTGCCAGCGCCCTCGCGCCCGAGTGGGATGCGCCCTACCTGCAGCGCGGCCTGTTCCGGCGCTTTCATGGCGACCAGGCGGCGGCGCTGGCCGATTTGCAGCGCTACCTGGAGCTTGCCCACGACCCGTTCTGGCGCGGCGAGGCCGAACGCCAGATTGCGATGATCCACGCCGAGCAGGGCGGGGATGAGGCGTGACGGCAGTCGGCAGTTGGCAGCCAGCAGTTGGCAGTAACCTGCAACCTGCAACCTGCAAACTTGCAACCTGCAAACCTGCAACCTTCTAACCTGAAACTCTCCGTGCCTCCGTGGTGAAATTCCCGGTCGTCGTCCTAATCGCAAATCGCAAATCGTCAATCGTCAATCACTTGCCCCTACGGGAGCTTCTTGTGCAAACTACGGCAGTGGCGCAGCCGGGCGCCGATACGCTTACCGCCGGCCAGCTTGCGGCGGTGACGCTGGGCCGCCTGGGCCTGAACGTCGCCTACCGGATTGTGTACCCGCTGCAGCCTTTTCTGGCCGGGCAGCTGCATGTCAGTCTGTACGCCGTTAGCGCACTGATCACCGTGCAGGTGCTGGCCTCGGTCGCTGGGCCGCTGGGCGGCGCGCTGGCCGACACGCGCGGCGAGCGCACGATCATGGCGCTGGGCCTGGCCTTGTTTTGCGCGGGCGCGGCGCTGTGCGCACTGGCCGGCTCGTTCGGCGGCTTTCTGGCGGGCTATGCCTTGATCGGGCTGGCGGTGGCGCTGTATCAGCCCTCGGCGCAGGCATACATCAGCGCACGCACCAGCTATGCGCGGCGCGGGCAGGCCTTAGGTGTATTTGAAGTATCGTGGGCGGGCGCGGCGCTGGTGGGCGTGGCCCCGCTGATGCAGCTGGTGCAGTTCACCGGCAGCGCACACTGGGCGTTTGGCGTGATCTTGCTGGCCGGGCTGTGCTCGCTGGCGCTGGTGCGCTTTGGGCTGCCACCCGCGCCACCGCGTGCGCCCGGTGTGGCGCGTCCGGGCCTGGCGTGGGGCGCGCTGCGCGGCGTGAGTGTAGCGGGCATGATGGCGCTGCTCTTTCTGGCCGCGCTGGGCGTCGACCTTGTGTTTGTGGTGCAGGGCGCGTGGGCCAAAAGCAGCCTGGCTGCCACCGAAGGCCAGCTTGGGCAGGTCTTTGCGCTGCTGGGTCTGGCCGAGCTTGGCGGTTCGCTTGGCTCGACGCTGCTGGTCGACCGGGTCGGGAAGAAGCGCGCCGTGCTGGTGGGCTACGCGCTCACCGCCGCGTGCGCCGCGCTGCTGCCGCTGAGCGACGGCAGCTGGCTGCTGTTTCTTCCACTGATCTTCTTATTCGACCTGTGCTACGAATTTGCGATTGTGTCGAGCTTCCCGCTGGCCTCGGGCCTGGCGCCAGCCGCGCGCGGCACCGTGCTGTCGCTCAGCGTGCTCATGACGGGGCTGGGCCGCGCGACGGGCTCGCAGCTTGCCGAGCCGATCTGGCACGGGCTGGGGATTGGCGCAACCGGCCTGCTCAGCGCAGCGGCCACGCTGCTAGGCGTAGGGGTGTGTTGGGCATTCGTGCGCGAGGCGGAATGAGAACCAGAGGGCTAGGGGTAAAACGCCTCGGGTGGCAGCGGCGAAACCTGCCCAACCACCACATGCACCCACTCGCCCTCGCGCCGCACCGACTCGACAGTGCCCTGCACGCGGCGCTCGCCATCCCGCCAGCGCACAATATCGCCTGCGCGAATATCAAACCATTCGGGGCGCATATACGCGCCAGTGCAGTCGATCGCAAAGCCTTCGCGGCTGAGCGTATCGACGGGCAGATCGGTATAACGGCGCCCATAGCCGCGCCGCTCGACGTCCACGGTCAAAAACGCTTGATCCATTCGATTCCAGCAATGCGGGCCGCAACCCAGCTCCCCCACCAGTGCGTGAGTGTCGCGTGATTATACCACGTTCGCAGCGGCGTCCTGCTGCGGTATAATAATCTGCCCGCACAGGGGCACAGCAACAAGGAAAAGCAATGATACCGTATGCCTGGCGTCGCGTGCTGCTCTGGTTTCTGGCTGGGCTGGTAGCAGTCCAGTCGCTGATTATTAGCGTGCTGGTGTTTATCAGCGAATGGCGCAAGCGCCGCGCGCCGCCGCCGGCCTTCCCGCACGAGCGCCGCCAGATCGCCGAGGTCGATGGCAACGACGTGCGCATCTACACCTACGGCCAGGATCTCTACAATGCCATGCTCTCGGCAATCGATAATGCGCGTGAGACGATCTACCTCGAAACGTTTATCTGGAAGGGCGATCCGCTTGGCGAAACCTTCAAGGAGCGGCTGGCGCGCAAGGCCGCCGAGGGCGTGCAGGTCTATGTCATTTTCGATCGGTTCGCGAACATGGTCGTGCCGGCCAGCTTCAAACGCTTCCCCGCTACGATCAATGTGCTCGAATACAGCACGCTCGAACGCCCCTGGTACCTGTTCGACCCACGCCGCTATGCGCGCGACCACCGCAAGCTGCTGATAGTTGACGACGAAATTGCGTTTATTGGCGGCTTCAACATCGGCAAGCTCTACGCAACCGAGTGGCGCGATACGCACCTGCGCCTGCGTGGCGCGGCCGCGCTCGATCTGGCGCACGCGTTTATCGATTTCTGGAACAACAACCGCGAGCATCGCCCGCCCATGCCGCCAATTGGCGAGCGCCCGTGGTCGCCGTGCATTCGCGTGTACCGCAACGACCCGGCGCGCCTGATCTTCCCGATTCGCGGCATGTACCTCGAAGCGATCGAGCGCGCCCAGCACCACATCTACCTCACCAACGCCTACTTCATCCCCGACCGCGTGATCCTCTCGGCGCTGATTGCGGCGGCGCAGCGCGGCGTGGATGTGCGCGTGCTCATCCCCTGGCAATCCAACCACGTCACCGCCGACTGGCTGGCGCGTGGCTACTTCGACGACTGCCTGCGTAACGGCATTCGTATCTTTGGCTTTCAGCACGCCATGATTCACGCAAAAACCGCCACCATCGACGGCAGGTGGTCGACTGTGGGCACCGCCAACCTCGACCGGCTCAGCCTGGCGGGCAACTACGAGATTAATATCGAGCTGCTCGATGAAGAATTTGCCGCCGATATGGAGCACATCTTCTCAATCGATCTGTCGAACGCCTTTGATCTCACGCCCGAACGCTGGAAAAGACGCTCGTGGCTGAGCTGGGCCAGCGAACAGATTCTGCGCCCGCTGCGCCCGCTGCTATGATACTGATTCAGTTCAGGACGCTTGAGTTATTGAGTGTTGCCTGCCCGGCTGCGATAATGGGTGAACCATGCCGATCCGTTCTCGCCGCATCGGAGCACTTCACCATGACACATCTGACTGAACCGCGCCTGGTTCAAACATCGCCTCCACTGGGTTCGGGTGCCAATTACCGCCGCCGCGAACGTGCCGACCAACTTGCAACCGTGCTGCGGATCATCCATCAGATATCGCGAATTCGCGCCCTGGACGCGCTGCTCGAGACACTCGCCGAAGAAATTCATGTGTCGCTTGGCTATGCGTCGGCGCACATTTTTCTCACTGAGGGCAGCAAGCTGGTGCTGCGGGCGGGCGCTTCGATCACTGGCTTCGAGCCACACAGCAAGCACCCGATATCGGGCAGCAGCCCGGCCGCGCTGGCGTGCCAGCAGAGCTGCCTGATCTTCAGCGATACTTTTGCCGAGCAGGCATCCATTTCGACCTACCCCAATGAAGAAGTTGCGTGCGCAAGTATCCCGCTGATCAGCAACCGGCAGGCGATTGGCGCGATCGAGATTTTCATGGACGACCCGGGCCGCTGGCGCAGCGCCGATATCGAGGCGCTGATGGCGCTGGCCAAGCAGTCGGCGATGATCATCGAAACCAGCCAGCGCAACAGCACCGAGTTCGATCAGCTCTATGCCGCGCTCCAATCCCGCGCCGATCAGCTTGCCCTGGTGAATGAAATCTCGACTGCTGTTTCGGCCAACCTCGATCAGCACGCTGCCCTGCAGACGATTGTGACGCAAATGCCCCGCGCCGTGCCCTGCCAGCGCGTCAGCCTGGCCAGCTACGACGCCGAGCGCCAAACCCTGACGCTGCGCGCGCTCTGGTTTATGGGCGCGAAAACCACGGTTGATGTTGGCAGCGAGGTGCGGGTGGAAGAAACCGAAGCGCGCTTTGCGATTGCTTCGGGCTATCTGCA
Organism: Kouleothrix sp. 19917; assembly: GCF_057073505.1. NCBI lineage: Bacteria > Bacillati > Chloroflexota > Chloroflexia > Chloroflexales > Roseiflexaceae > Kouleothrix > Kouleothrix sp. 19917. Next base: position 2,865,460 of record NZ_CP097099.1, on the reverse strand, counting down.
CTATGTCAGCGATCTGTCGCTCAGCCCGACTGCCTATAGCTACACGCTACTGAATAACGAGTATCTGCGTTCGCTGGTGCATGTTCCGATTATGTCGGGCGACGAGTGCCTGGGCATGCTCAGCCTGATGCGCAGCGAGCCAAACAGCTTCACCGGCATCGACCTGGCGCTGCTGAACTCGCTTTCGCCACATATTGCCACGGCATTCCGCAATGCCTCGCTGTACGCGCAGGCGCAGCAAGCCTACTCCGAGCTGGCCATGGCCCAGGAGCACACGCTGCAAACCGAGCGCCTGCGGGCGATTGGCGAAATGGCCTCGGGTGTGGCGCACGATTTCAACAATTTGCTGGCAATTATTCTTGGCCACATGGAGCTGATGAAATCCGGCGATCCGGGGCAGTCAGAACGTTCGCGCCGCGCCGTGATTCAGGCGGCGCAGGATGGCGCGCAGACGGTGCGGCGCATTCAGGAGTTTGTGCGCACCAACCCCGAGCAGCACTCGACCTATGTGAACCTTGCCGAGCTTGGCGACGATGTGGTGCAGCTGACGCGCCCGCGCTGGCATAGCGATATGATCGGCAAAGGTGTGGTGATCGACGTGCGCTGCGATTTGCGGGAAGTGCCGGATGTGCTGGGCAACTCCACCGAGCTGCGCGAAGTCGTGACCAACCTCATCCTGAATGCCGTCGACGCCATGCCGCATGGTGGTGCCCTGCTGCTGACATCGGGCGTGGAAGACGGCGTGGTTTGGCTGGACGTTGCCGACACCGGCCACGGCATCCCGCCCGAGGTGCGCGCGCGTATTTTCGAGCCCTTCTATACCACCAAAGCCAATCGCGGCACTGGCCTGGGGCTGGCGGTTTCGCGCAGTATTGCGCTGCGCCACAATGGCGAGCTGACGGTGGAAAGCGAGCCGGGTCGCGGCAGCCGCTTCCGCCTGAGCGTGCCGGCCACCGAGAAACCTCCCGAGGCCGCGCAGGCCGCATCTGTTACTATTGCGCCGCAACCGCTGCGTATTCTGCTGGTGGAAGATGATGCTGGCGTGCGCGACACCATGGCGCAGCTGCTGCGGCTCGACGACCATAGTGTCGATTGTGCTGCCAACGGCCGCAGCGCGCTTGAGCAGTTCGCGCCCGGCAGGTACGATGTCGTCATTTCCGACCTGGGCATGCCCGACATGACCGGCTGGGAAGTTCTTGCCGCCGTTCGCGCGACCGACCCGACTACAACCACCATCCTCGCCAGTGGCTGGGGCGCTCAGATCGACCCGCACGAAGCGCGTGGGCGCGGTGTTGACCATATTGTGCCGAAGCCGATCGATATTGATGCGCTGAACGCCGCGCTGGCAGCTGCTCAGCGTACCCGGTAAACTCGCTCGACCACATCCGGTTAAAACGTCGGCTGCTTTGCGCAGCTGGCGTTTTTTCGTTGGGCGTTGCTATGAACACGCAAAATGTAGAGCGGTAGTATGATGACCAAGGTGTTATGCTGACGCGGCATGGATGAACAAACTGTTAGCCTAAGCAACGCTTGATTCAGGTATCATGCACGGAAATACCAAGAGAAGAGTGGACACGGCCATGCCCCGCCAGGAGAGCACATGAAACGCCTTTTTGCAATTATTATCGCATTGCTATGCCTTAGCGCAGTGCTGGTGGGCGCGCCAGTGAGCGCGGCCAACCCCAATGTCGGGTATGTCGACTTCCCGTTCGGCAGCGCGCCGGGCACCGACCCGACCGCCGATAAGCCGCAGAGCAAGCTGTGGTATAACGACGGCCGCTGGTGGGCGGTGATGTACCATAGCAGCAGCAGCACCTGGCATATCTACAAGCTCAACTGGCCCAGCCAGTGGGCCGATACTGGTACTGTGATCGACAGCCGCCCAACCTCGCGTGCCGACGTGCTGTGGGACGACGCAGCCAAGAAGCTGTATATCGCCTCGCTGGTGCGTTTCGATACAAACAACCAGGGCCAGTTCTCGCGCTACAGCTACAGCTCAGCGTCGCAGACCTATAGCCTCGACAGTGGCTTCCCGGCAGTGATGATGACTGGCAGTGCCGAGACGCTGGCGATGGACCGCGACTCGACCGGGCAGTTCTGGATCACCTTCACGCAGGGCAGCAAAGTATATGTGAACCGCAGCACCGGCAGCGACAACAGCTGGGGTACGCCGTTTGTTGTTCCCGGCCCGACAAGCGCGACTTCCCTGAACAGCGACGACATTTCCTCGCTGGTGGCCTATACTGACAACGACGGCAGTAGCATTGGCGTGCTGTGGAGCAACCACAAAACTCCTTCTTCGATGTACTTCTCGCACCACCGCGACAGCGACGCCGACACAAGCTGGCAATCGATCGAGCAGATCTACACCGCCACCTGCGCCGCTGACGACCATATCAATCTGAAGTCGTTGCAATCTGACGCGAGCGGGGCAATTTACGCCGCTGTGAAGACCTCGTTTGGCGATACTGGCTGTGGCGGCAATAGCAGCTCGCCGCTGCTGCGGCTGGTGGTGCGCAAGCCGAACAACACCTGGGCCTGGGCAACCTTTGCAACGGTTGGGGACGATGAGACGCGCCCGCAGGTGCTGCTCGACACCACCAACCGCAAGGTCTACATGTTTGCCACCTCGCCCACAAGCTGCGGCGTGATCTACATGAAGTCCACCAGTATGGACAATCTGAGCTTCCCAAGCGGCAAAGGCACGCCGTTTGTCAGCAGCAGCACCTACACCTGCTTGAATAATGTGACCAGCACCAAGCAAACGGTGAGTGCAGCGACGGGCTTGGTGGTGATGGCGAGCGACGAGAGCAAATATTACTACATGCATAACACGCTCGACCTGGGCGCGCCGCCAGCCGATACCACGCCGCCGACAGTGACGACTAAATCGCCAGCAGCAAACGCGACCGGCGTGGCGACTGGCACAAGCGTGACGGCAACATTTAGCGAGGCGGTGACGGGTGTGAGCGGTAGCACCTTCACGCTGACACCTGCTGGTGGCGCGGATGTCGCGGCGACGGTGAGCTATAACTCCAGTACAAACACGGCCACATTAGTGCCGAGCGCGGCGCTGAATCCCAATACGACCTATACCGCCTCGCTTGCGCCAGCGATCACCGACGCAGCCGGCAACTCACTGGCAGCCACCAGCTGGAGCTTCACGACGGCTAGCGCGCCGCCGGCCGACACCACGCCACCGACCGTGACGAGTCAATCGCCAGCGGCAAACGCAAGTGGCGTGGCGATGGGCACAAGCGTGACGGCGACCTTTAGCGAGGCGGTGACGGGCGTGAACGGCACGAGCTTCACGCTGAGCGGGCCGGGCGGCGCGATTGCCGCGACGGTGAGCTACAACGCCAGCACGAACGTGGCAACGCTCGCGCCCTCGGCGGCGCTGGCGGCAAATACAACCTACACCGTCAACCTGACCTCGGGCATTGCCGACACGGCCGGCAATCCGCTGGCGGCGACAAGCTGGAGTTTCACGACTGGCAGTGCCGTCAGCAACACACAGATCAAGGCGATGACGTTTGAGAGCGGCAGCCTGACCGACGCAAGCACTGGCGCAGACGCGGTGGTGGGCACGGTGGCGCTGGAAACGAGCACGCCGCTGAGCGGCAGCTATTCCGCAACAATCAACTCGTCGAGCGGGTATCTGCGCGAAGACTTCGCCGGCGTCAACGAGCTGTACGCGTCGTTCTACCTGCGGCTGAATGCCACGCCGACCGCCAGCTCGCGCATTGCACTGATCTCGAACGGCTCGACCAGCGCTGGCAGCGTGTACCTGACGACCAGCCGCACGCTGCAGCTGCGCAACGGCTCGACCACGATCGGTACCAGCACGGCCCTGACGGTTGGCACGCTGTACAAAGTTGGGCTGCATCAGAAGGCCGGCAGCGGCAATGCTGTGGTCGAGGCGTATGTCACGCCCGTGGGCAGCGCGTTCGGCTCGCCGTTCGCAACAAGCGCGACCCAGAGCTTCACCACGCAGGCGACGCGCTTCAGCCTGGGCGCAACTAACAGCAGCGCAACCAACATCACGGTGGACGATATTGCACTCGACGCAACCGGCTTTGGTGGCGGCAGCACGCCGGCCGACACCACGCCACCAACCGTGACGAGTCAATCGCCAGCGGCAAACGCGACCGGCGTGGCGATGGGCACAAGCGTGACGGCGACGTTTAGCGAAGCGGTGACGGGCGTGAACGGCACAAGCTTCACGCTGAGCGGGCCGGGCGGCGCAATAGCCGCGAACGTGAGCTACAACGCCAGCACGAACGTGGCCATGCTCGCGCCTTCGGCGGCGCTGGCGGCAAATACAACCTACACCGTCAACCTGACCTCGGGCATTGCCGACACGGCCGGCAACCCGCTCGGCGCGACCAGCTGGAGCTTCACGACGGCTAGCGCGCCGCCGGCGGATACCACGCCGCCAACCGTGACGAGTCAATCGCCAGCGGCAAACGCGAGTGGCGTGGCGATGGGCACAAGCGTGACGGCGACCTTTAGCGAGGCGGTGACGGGCGTGAACGGCACGAGCTTCACGCTGAGCGGGCCGGGCGGCGCGATTGCCGCGACGGTGAGCTATAACGCCAGCACGAACGTGGCCACGCTCGCGCCTTCGGCGGCGCTGGCGGTAAATACGACCTACACGGCTAACCTAACCTCGGGCATTGCCGATACAGCCGGCAATCCGCTGGCCGCGACAAGCTGGAGCTTCACGACGGCCAGCGCCACCGGCGTAACCCAGATCAAGGCGATGACGTTTGAGAGCGGCAACCTGACCGACGCAAGCACTGGCGCGGATAGCGTGGTGGGCACGGTGGCGCTGGAAACGAGCACGCCACTGAGCGGCAGCTATTCCGCAACAATCAACTCGTCGAGCGGGTATCTGCGCGAAGACTTCGCCGGCGTCAACGAGCTGTATGTGTCGTTCTACCTGCGGCTGAATGCCACGCCGACCGCCAGCTCGCGCATTGCGCTGATCTCGAACGGCTCGACCAGCGCTGGCAGCGTGTACCTGACGACCAGCCGCACGCTGCAGCTGCGCAACGGCTCGACCACGATCGGTACCAGCACGGCCCTGACGGTTGGCACGCTGTACAAAGTTGGGTTGCATCAGAAGGCCGGCAGCGGCAATGCCGTGGTGGAAGCGTATGTCACGCCCGTGGGCGGCGCGTTCGGCTCGCCGTTCGCAACAAGCGCGACCCAGAGCTTCACCACGCAGGCGACACGCTTCAGCCTGGGCGCAACTAACAGCAGCGCAACCAACATCACGGTGGACGACATCAAGCTTGATGCCTCGGCGATGCCATAAACCGCATTCAGCGCAACAAACGCGGCGCGGCCCATTCGGGCCGCGCCGCGTTTCATGAACACAGCGTATACGAACTCCGCTAGCCGCCCACCTCGTGCGCGTGCGTCGCCTGCTCATGCGTTTCTGGTTGCGTCGACTGTGTTGCGTCGGGCGCGTGCTGCTGCGCTGGCTCGGGCCTGGCCGGCTTCTTCACCGGCTCGGCGGTGAGGAGTGTCGTGGCCAGACCCGCGGCAACGCCAAGTGCCGTCAGGCCCACAACAGCGTTCGGTACCTCAATGCCCAGCGCCTCGTCGGCGGAATAGCGCCCGGGGCCGGTGAGGCCAAGCGCAGCGGCGGCAGCAAGATACAGCAGCGGCAGCTCGCCGCCACCCTTGGTATTCCAGATCGGCTTGCCACTGTGCATCTCGGCCCAGGCGGTAATCATTGGGCCAACCGAGGCAATTGGCCCAAGCGGGCTGAGCAAACCAAGCGCCAGCAGCACGCCGCTGCCAAACTCGCTTGCGCCGGCCAGCAGCGCCCACGGCTCACCCGGCTTCAGGTTCATCTTTTCCATCATTTTGCTGGTGCCCTGAACCCCGCCGCCGCCAAATGCGCCAAAGAGCTTCTGCGCGCCGTGGCCGGCCAGCAGCCCGCCGATATTCACGCGCAGCAGCAGCAAGCCCAGGTCGGTGGCCGAACGCCTGTATTTCTTGAACATCGCGCCGTCTCCTTTCTGTCTCTGCCGCCGTTATGGCAAACTATGTGCCGCCGCAATCATTGCATCCTGGCGCAAACTCTGCTACCATAGGCGCTCGCACATCCAAGAGTGCTGTGAGGAGCCCGCCATGACCGAACGCCCGCGCGTGTATGTCACCCGCCGCCTGCCACAGTCGGCGCTGGATCTGCTGGCGCGGCACGCGCGCCTGAGCGTGTGGCCGGGCGAGCAGCCGCCGCCGCGCGTAGTGCTCATGAAAGAGGTCGTTGGCCTCGATGGCCTGCTCACATTCCCTTCGGAACGAGTTGACGCCGCGCTGCTGGCGGCCGCGCCAAATCTGCGCGCAGTAAGCAACTACGCCGCCGATAGCGAGAACATCGACCTGGGGGCGGCCACGCAGCGCGGCGTGCTGGTGACGATCACGCCCGACATTCCCACCGAAACCTGCGCCGATTTTACGTTTGCGCTGATGCTGGCGGCCGCGCGCCGGGTTGGCGAGGGCGTGCAATATCTCAAGGCCGGGCAGTGGCGCAGCTGGGGGCCGGAAGTGTTGCTCGGCCGCGATATCTACGGCGCAACGCTCGGGATTGTTGGTATGGGCCGGATCGGGCAGGCAGTTGCGCGGCGCGCGCATGGCTTTGGAATGCAGATTGTGTATGCCGACCCCGCGCCATGCCCCGCGATCGAGCAGGCCACTGGCGCGGCGCATCTTGCCCTGAACCAGCTGCTTGCGAACAGCGAAATCGTCTCGTTGCACTGCCCGCTCACCGACGACACCTACCAGCTGATCGACCGCGACGCGCTGGCGCTGATGCGGCCCGACGTGCTGCTGATCAACACCGCACACGGCCAGCTTGTCGATAGCCGCGCCCTCGCCGATGCGCTTGGCACGCGCCCCATGCTCGCCGCCCTCGACGTCACCGACCCCTCGCCACTCCCTGCCGAGCACCCACTGCTCAACCTGCCCAACGCCCTGGTCACGCCGCACATGGCCAGCGCCACCGCCCAAACGCGCACGCGCATGGCCATGATCGCCGCGCAAAACCTGCTGGCCGCTTTGCACGACGAGCGCCCGCGCTTCCTGGCGAACCCCGAGCTATGGGGCACGCGCGCGATCACCGTGGGCATTGAATAACAGTTTTCTATCTCTGCAACAATTCATCCAAAAACATCTCCCAAAAATTCTTTTCGCAACGTTTACATGACATACGACCGTATTTAGTACGATGATATGCTATGTCAAACGCCGACCCTGTTGTCCACGAGCAGCAGCATCTGCTCAATTCTCATCGTCGTACCCTCGCGAATCTCCTTGCACAGCTTGCGTTGCAAGGCGGCTATGCCCATGCCTCCGCGTCGACTCTCAACGATATCGATGAACACTGTGCCAATATTCAGCGCATCAAGGCGTGGTTGGTCGGCCTTGGCATTGAAGTCGAGGACGGGCCGAACGATCTTGCCGCCCAGCGCTTGCGCCAGCTGCCTGGCAATGATGGTCCGCGCCGGGGCGACACTCCGCTCGGCACACGTGTAACAATCAGCCGCCTGAACAACAGCATGGGCGTACTGCGCGATCTGATGCGGCAAGTTCCCGAAATTCACGACGCAGCAGTTGAGTTTCGTACAGTTTTCCAGGCCGCCTGCAAGCAAATAGATACACTTCGTTCGTATAAGCTACTCCACGATCAACTGCACGATATTCAGTTTCGTTGCTACGAAAACATTGAACGAGAAATGCAGCACTATCCCGAGCGTGAATATTCTGCTGATAATTTAGCAACATATGCCGATAACCTTGAAGATTGTATTGCCGAATTACACGAAATTATCGCCAATGCTCCAACGCTACGAAATGCACCCGTATGGATAGATTGGCTTGCCGAAGCGCATTCTCAAATTCTTCAGGCGCTTTCTATCGAGAATACACTCTTGCTGCGCCGAGCTACCGACCAAATTCGGCGTGTGTTGAATGTATACCCAACACCGATCAATGCACGCCTGATTAGCACCGTGCAAAGCATGGATCTTGGTACGTTGGTTGATATTATGGAGTATATCTACCGAACGTGCAGCGATGTGGGAGTTAACGCAGAAACTGTAGGACGCTTAGGCGATGGTTTGACTGCGCTCCGCGAACTTCACGCGAAACTTACAAATTTAAGCAGCGATCATGAACAGTGGCAGCCAATTGATAACCTGCTACGCCTGCCGAACGATTCGCTTGATGATATTGTTGCACTTTGGGATAAATTAAAGCTGCAAGCTGGCGAACTCTATGGTTCATCCAAAGAGGATTGGGCCCGCGAGCTACGCGACGACGCCGATAAAATTGATCAGGCAGTCCAACTCCAGGATGCGCGAGTCATAAAGCAGCAGTTTATTAGCTATCGCAGCCGAGCAATGCGGCGTTTTTTCCAGGTCGACAAGCAACTGCGAAAAGTATGTGACAAGCTTGATCACGTCGGCGGCCCGTTTGCCTTCGTTATAGGAGTGCTTGAGTGAGCCAATCAACAGCCACGTCGCTGGATGTCGAGCAGAACGACGGCCCCTATTCGTCGGCAGCTGAGCTGCGTGCTGTTCACGGCGCTTTGCTGCGCCGCGAGCGGCTTGAGCGCGCTTCTGAAGCGTTTCGCGCCGAAGTGCTAACGTTCATTCGGCGCGGCTGCGAAACTGGCAAGTTCATTGATGAAGACAATGAGCGGCGCGCGTGTCAGGGAATGCTCGACTACTGGACGACGGTGCTGTATCGCAGCGCTGATGATGAAATTATTGACTCGACACTTGCTCCCTTCGACCCAACGCTCGCGCCCGAACTGCCCGAGGAGCCACGACCATATGTCGGCCTGAAAGCCTTCGACGAGCAGAATCACGAGCGCTTTTTTGGCCGGCGCGACCGCATCAACGACCTCGTTCATCTGATCCGCAAGGAGCGTTTTCTGGCGGTGGTTGGCCCTTCGGGAAGCGGGAAATCGTCGCTGGTGCTGAGTGGCTTACTGCCGGCCTTACACGCTGGCGCGGTGCTCGGCAGCGAGAACTGGCATTATTTCCCGTCGTTTGTCCCAGGCTCGGCCCCACTCATAAGTCTCGCGCGCGCCGTGCGCCCTGCCGCAGCCAACATTATTGATTGGGAAACGCGCCTCACGCAGGGCATGCTTGCCGACCCTTTATACCTTGCCAAAGTCGTTGGCGCGCTGACGCGCCAGCCCGCGCTGATTGCGATCGATCAGTTCGAGGAACTTTTTACGCTTGGCGCGCGCCAACCCGTGATGGATGCGTTTGCCGCGAATATTCTCAGCCTGGTACGCAGCCCGGGCCTGCGCCACACGGTTGTCGTAACGATGCGCAGTGATTTCGAGCTGAAGATGTCGCTGCTGCCAGGGCTTAAGTCGCTGTTCGAGCGCACGCAGGTGCGCGTAACGCCGATGGGCGCGCCTGAACTGCGCGAGGCGATTGAAGAACCGGCCCGTCAGGTCGGGCTGAAAATTGAACCACGCGTGGTTGATGCGCTAATCAACGATATTTTGGGCTACGACGCGGCCTTGCCATTGCTCCAGTTTACCTTACTGCGCATGTGGGAATTACGTGACCATAACCGCGTGACCTGGGAAATTTATCAGGCTACCGGTGGTGGAAAAGAAGCACTGGAGCGCAGTGCCGAGGCGTTTTATAAAGATTTGTCGCCCGAACTGCAACGCACGATGCAGCGCATTCTGCTGCGCATGGTGCGGCCGCGCGCTGGCCTGGAATTCACCAGCAAGCGCATTCGCCGTGCTCAACTCTACCAGGGTGGTGAAGCAGCGTACCGCATTGATGAAGTTGTGGGCAAAATGCTCAGTGCGCGCCTGCTGCGCCAGACCGACGCCGGCACGCCCGACGAGCAGCTCGAAGTGGCGCACGAGGCGCTGGTGCGCAACTGGCGGCGCCTGGTTGATTGGCTGGAAGAAGAACGCGAGCGCCTGCGCAGCCAGCAGCGCTTATTGACGGCGGCCGAGAGCTGGAAGAACCTTGGTGAAGACCCAACCGCGCTGCTGCGTGGGGCATTGCTCGACGAAGCACTCCGCCTGCCATCCGACGAATTGGGCGACGCGGAGCGCGAATTCTTGCGGGCCAGCCTGCGCGCCCGCTTCGCCGACGAGGCAGCCCAGCGCGCTGCCGAGCAAGCGAAAGAAGAAGCACGCCAGCGTGAAGTTGCCCAGGCGCGGGCTTTGGCAGCCGCCGAGCAGCTGCGCGCTGTGCAGGCCCAGGCGCTTGCCGAAACCGAGCGTGAGCGCGCCGCTGAACAGCAGCGTCGCAGCGAGGCCGAAGCCGAGCGCGCAGCCGAAGCCGAGCGTCGTAGTGAAGCCGAGCGCCTGCGCGCAGCTGAAAAAGAACGCTCGGCACGACGTTTGCGGCGGGCGGCGCTAGCTTTAGCGGCTGTGCTTGCGGTGGCTGTTATTTCGGGTATCTATGCATACTTCAACTATTTAGAGGCTAATCAGCAGCGTGAAGTTGCAGTGGCTGCGCAACAAATAGCCGAAGCGGCACAGGGCACAAGTCGTGCTGATGCAAATACGGCAATCGTAGCCCAAGTTCAGGCACAAGAAGCAAGAAATATAGCTCAAGGAAACGCTAATGCAAAAGCAACCGAGGTTGCAAAAGTAAGCACAGCCCAAGCCCAAGCACAGACTGCGCAACAAGCGGCTGAACTGCAGGCTGCTACTGCCAGAGCTGCGCAGTCTACATCTCAGGCTCGAGCCGATGGAAATGCTACTGAAATTGCGAGACGTTCCACAGCTCAAGCAGAGGCCCTTGCTGCGCAGAATCTTGCCCAAACTCAGGTGGCTGCCTTAGGTTTAGCTCAAGCCGAAGCCGAAGTCGCCCGACAGACAGCGCAAGCTTTACAAGTTCTGGCAGAGGACAAGCGCAACAAGGCTAACGCTTTTGCATTACGCGATCGAGCATTATTAGAAAGCGACCGCGCCCGCCGTCTGCAGCTTATGATTGCTGCGCTGAGCTTAAGCGCTGATACTGCGCTTACCGAAGATTTCCATACAGCACTGCAACTCAATCACTTGCCGGTTCGAACGGATACGCGACGTGTACGTATGGCGTGGAGCCCCGATGGCAATCGTATTGCAATTGCCAGTGGAACTGAGATCGAGCTTTGGAATGCGCCGCAGGGTGTAGCTGGCTTGCGCAATAAGCAGGCGCTTCAGGCACAGGAGAGCGTTGTAACTAGTATCGCGTGGAGTCCCGATGACGCGCAATTTGCCGTCGGTTATGCCGACGGTACTATTAGCCTCTGGGATGCAACAAATGGCCAAGTAACTACGACACTATCAGGCCATTCACGCGAGGTTACGGGCTTAGCTTGGCGGCCTGATAGCAAGCGATTGTTCTCCTCTAGTGTTGATGGAAGGCTATTGCGATGGAATTTAATCGACGGCAGTGTAAATCCAATCATCGCTAAATTTTCTGAGCGCTTGAGTTGGGCGGCCTGGAGTCCTGACGCAACACAGATTGTCACTAACGCAGGAAGTACGCTCTATATTCGTGACGGGGTCACTGGTGCAGTTATTAAAGAACTGGATGGCCATACAGGTATTATTAATACCTCTGCTTGGAGCGCTGATGGCGCGCGTATCCTTAGCGCCAGCGACGATGGCACCGCACGGATTTGGGATGTGGCGAGTGGCGTAGCGTCGCAAACGTTCCAGGTTGGCAGCCCTGTCAATAGCGCATACTGGAGCCCCGATGGTCAGCGCATCGCGACAGCGAGCGTAGATTCGTCGGTGCGCATCTGGTCCGCTACTAACGCATCTGCACTGATTCTAACATTGCCAAGTACGGCTGATGTGCCCATCAGCGCTGCGTTGTGGAATCCCGATGGCTGGCGTTTAGCAGTTGCTCTAATCGATGGCACCGTGCGTGACTTCTGGCCGCAGAATAGTGCTATTAGCACAGACCAGATGTTGAATATCGGTGAGCAATTGCTCGCCGCGCAGGTAGTGCCAACGCTTGCGCCAAATCAGATCGATACACTGCTGCAAAGTGCTCCCACCGCTGTACCTGCAGCTACGATTACACTCACGCCATTGCCAACATCGCCGCCAACGCTCACGCCCACGCGCACACCAACATCCTTGCCGACGTCAGTTTTTCAGTGATAGGGAAATTATTTGCCCCCACGGCACACCTATGCTAGTCTAGCGCGGCGATGCAGGTATGAAGAAGGAAACGCCGCGCCATGACCGACCAGACACTCACGATCACCACTCCCGCCGGCAGCTACCCGATTCTTGTTGGGGCTGGCCTGCTGCGCGAATTGCCCGAGCAGCTTGCCGCCCTGGGCCTGCGCGGCCGCCTCTGGCTTATCAGCGACAGCGCGGTGTTTCCGCACTATGGCGCGCAGATCGAGGGCAGCCTGCGCGCGGCTGGCTACGCCATCGGCAGCCATGTCGTGCCCTCGGGCGAGGCCAGCAAGGACCTTGCGACGGTGGCGGGCTGCTACGACTGGATGATCGGTGGAAATGTCGAGCGGCGCGATGCCGTGCTGGCGCTCGGCGGCGGCGTGGTGGGCGACCTGGCCGGCTTTGTGGCGGCCACGGTGCTGCGCGGCGTTGCGTTCGTGCAGCTGCCCACCACGCTGCTCGCCATGGTCGATAGCGCGCTGGGCGGCAAAACCGGCGTCAACCACCCGCTTGGCAAAAACCTGATCGGCGCGTTCCACCAGCCGCGCCTGGTGCTGAGCGACACCGACACGCTGGCTACGCTGCCCGCGCGCGAATTGCGCGCCGGCTGGGCCGAGGTGATCAAGCATGGCGTGATTCGCGATGCGGGCCTGTTTGACGAGCTTGAGGCGGCAAGGTCTGAGTTCTCAGTTTTGGGTGCTCAGTCGAATTTGCAAAATACTCAATACTCAACATTCAACACTCAACACTTAGGCGAGGTAATTCGTCGCGCCGCCAGGGTGAAAGTTGATGTCGTGAACATCGACGAGCGCGAAACCGGCGAGCGCATGCTGCTGAACTACGGCCATACGCTTGGCCACGCCGTCGAGGCGGCCGGTGGCTATGGCGCGCTGCTCCACGGCGAGGCGGTGGCGATCGGGATGGACCTGGCCGCGCAGATCGCCGCGCGCATGGGCATGTGGGGCGAGGCCGATGTGCTGCGCCAGCGCGCGCTGCTGGTGGCCTATGGCCTGCCCACGGCTCTGCCGCCCGAAATGGACCCGGAAGACCTGCTGGAGCGCACACTGCGCGACAAGAAGGTGCGCGCCGGGCGTGTGCGCTGGATCCTTCCAACCAGCATTGGCCACGCTGTGGTGCGCGACGATGTGCCCGAATCGCTTGTGCACGACGTCCTGCTTGCGGGGCGCAGCTAAACGCTATATGAAAACGTACGCTTCTTTGCAAGGACCATCGTACCGCTTGAATGGCGCGCGAGGCCGTGCTACACTGCGCACAGATTACGAATTTTTAATAATTCCCTCGCAAGGAGCGGACAATGCAGCCTTCATTTTACCCTTCCGATTCACTTGCCAGCATTGAAGAGCATCTTCTGCGCATTGAGCACATGCTCGACCACCACGCCATCGCCATTGCCGAAATGCGCGATGAGCTGAACGACCTCAAGCGCCGCAGCGAATGGTACGACATCCAGTTCAGCGAGATGCTGCGCGTGCTGGCCCGCGACATGCGCGAGCTGCGCGCCAGCGTGATTTGTTCGATGGTGAGCGATGGGCCGATCAGCGCGCAGCTGATTCAGAACCTGCTGCGCGAAACGCCCGAAGATGGGCACGAAGCTGCTGGGGCAGCGCGGGCGCAACCGCTGCGTCGGGGCAATTAGCTATTCTGACTCACAGAAACGGCCGCGTACTCGCAAGGAGTGCGCGGTCGTTTCTGTTGGTGCCACTATTCGTGGCTTGTCTGGGGAATTGAGAATCTTCTTAGCTTTGATACGCGCGCTATCAATGCCTGGGCAGCAGCCTTCTTTTCACGCGCACAGCAGATCAGCTGCCTCGCTTGATCGCGTATACTGATCAGTCAGGAATTGCGGTGATAAGGAAACAGGTATGCGCCAGCTTGTTCGCGTTGTTCTTGTTGCCTGGGCGGCCACCATGCTGGCTGCCTGTGCCAGCGCGCCCGCCGCGCTCCCCACCGCCGCGCCAGCGCCGACGCCCAGCCCGGCCCCGGTGCCAAGCGCCGCTGCCCAGCCCACGCAGCAGCCCGCCAGCCAGGCGGCTCCCGGCGCACCGCCTGCCAGCGAGATGGGCGTGCCGGGTGGCCAGCTTGGCATTGGCACGGCCTTTACCTACGATGCCGCGCCCGGCGCAGCGAACCCGTCACGGGTGTGGTTTGGCGTCAGCAACGGCGCGATCAGCGCGGCGAGCTACCCCAGCGTCGCGCAGACCAACCTCAAATCGCTGGGCGTGCTGGTGACCGATGGCAAAAGCTTCGTAGCGGACGAAATGAGCGACGCGACCTACGCCGTGCAGCGGCTGGATGGCGCAGCGCCAGCTTTTCGGGTCACGTCGACCGATGCGCAGGGGCGCTGGGCGGTGGTGAAGGAGATCGTCTCGGACCCGCAGGCCGACACGATCCTGTTCACGGTGGCTTTTCAGGCGCTGAAGGGCCAGCCGGGCGACTACCGCCTGTTTCTGAAATACACCCCGCGCATTGGCGGCAGTGGCGCGGGCGACCTGAGCCGTATTGCTGATGGCCGGGCGCAAGCATGGGATGAACAGGCTGGCGTGTATAGCACGCTGGCCAGCAGCCCGCCGCCCGCGCTTGCCACCAGCGGCTACCCCGGCCAGAGCGATTTGCGCAGCGAGCTGGCAGATTTCACGGTTGATACGACCTACAACGCCACCACCACGCCGGGCCGCCTGTCAGTTGGCGTGGAGCTGCCGACCAGCGGCGCGACCACGGTGGCACTGAGTTTTGGGGCAAGCCAGGATGCCGCCGACGCCGCTGCGGCTGGGAGCCTCGAGCGCGGCTTCGCAGCGGTGTCGCGCAGCTATGTCGCGGGCTGGGCCGCCTACCTGGCCGGCTTGCCTTCGCCGTTTCCCACCCTACCGCTCTATTCCGAAAGTTTGGCGGTGCTGAAAACGCTGGAAGATAAAACAGTGCGCGGCGCATTTCTGGCCTCGCTGGCGGTGCCGTGGGGCCAGTTCGCGCCCGACGATGCGCGCGGCTACCGGGCAGTGCGCGCCCGCGACCTCTACCAGATGGCGAATGCGCTGCGCCTGGCCGGCGACGAAGCCTCGGCGCGCGAGGCGCTGGCCTTTCTGGATGACCATTTGCAGCGCCCGGATGGCAGCTTCCCGCTGGCCGCGCTGCCCGATGGCACGCCCACCGACGACGCTGTTGCGCTGGATGGCGTGGCGCTGCCGATTGTGCTGGCCTGGCAGCTTGGCGCAGCCGACCGCTACGCCAGCCTGGTGCAGCCAGCCGCCGAGTTCATTCTGCGCACCGGCCCAAGCTCCCCACGCGACCGCTGGGGCGAGCCGGGCGGCTATTCCCCTGCCACGCTGGCCGCCGAAATCGCCGGGCTGGTGTGCGCCGCTGATCTTGCGCAAAAAGCCGGCGACACGGCCACGGCCGAGCGCTTCCTGAAGGCCGCCGACGAGTGGAACGCCAGCGTCGAGCGCTGGACCCTGGCCGAAAATGGCCCGCTCGGTGGCAGCTACTACCTGCACAGCAGCGACGGCCAGCCCAACGCTGCCACCCCCCTGGCGATCCCCGGCGGCGCAAACTACGACCAGCGCGCAATCGTTGACACGAGCTTTCTGGATCTGGTGCGCCTGGGCGTGCGCGCGCCCAAAGACCCGCGCATCCTGGCGACGCTGGAGCTGGCCGAAAAGGAGCTGGAGGTCGGCACGCCGAAGGGCGAAATCTTCCGCCGCTACGCGCACGATGCCTATGGCGAAGCGCAGCCCGGCCACGCGCCCGACGGCCACGGCAACCTGTGGCCCTTGCTGGTGAGCGAAAACAGCATTTATCTGGTGGCGCAAAGCGGCTCGGAGCACCCAGCCAGCTGGTACCTGCCGACGGTGTCGGGCGCGGCGAATGCGGGCGGGATGCTGCCCGAGCAGATTTTTGCCGACGGAACGCCCACCGGCAGCGCCGCGCCACTGGGCTGGGCCCACGCCGAGTATGTGGTGTTTGCGCTGGCCGTGAAGCAGGAACACATTCCCGACACGCCCGCAATTGTTGCCCAGCGCTATGCGCGCTGAAAGGAGACAAGGTGGCAACGCAGATTGTGTTTGAAACGCACTCGCTCAGCGAAGACAACGAGCGCGGCATCGCCACCGGCTGGCACGATGGCCGGCTTTCCGCGCAAGGGCGGGCGCTGGCCGCCGAGCTTGGCGCGCGCCGCCGCGACGATGGCATCGCCGCCGTGTTCACCTCCGACCTCGGGCGGGCGCTGGAAACGGCGCGCATCGCGTTTGCGGAAACGCCCCTGCCCACGCTGGCCGACTGGCGGCTGCGCGAGTGCGACTATGGCACGCTGAACGGCCAGCCCGCGCGCGACCTGCACGCCAATCGCCGCCGCTACCTCGACACGCCCTACCCCGGCGGCGAAAGCTGGCGGCAGGCGGTCGCGCGCGTCGGGCGGGTTCTGCCCGACCTGGCGCTGCGCTGGGATGGCTGCCGCGTGCTCGTGATCGGGCATGTGGCGACGCGCTGGGCCTTTGATCAGCTGCTGACTGGCGTGCCGCTGGAAGATCTGATCGACGCCGACTTCGCATGGCGCGAGGGCTGGGAATACACGCTAAAATGATGTTACGATTGTTAAAAAGAAGTAAAGCTTGCTAAACAGAAGGCAATTCCTGCTTCGGATATTCGTGCCGTTTTATGAACTTGAAATTATTTACTTCAGGTGCTATAGTGGCGCTAGCATTCACTTAGATCCATAATTTCATACACTCTCCCTGCCTGCCCGGCGATGCGCTGCCCCTCCGCTGCGCCGGTGCAACGGTTTTTGGCGTCCCTGCCAGCAATTCCTCATGGCATGTACGGAATGTTCTTGGACAATCGTGCCACCACGCATCGCAGCACCAGTATTCGCAATCGTAGGAGAATTGTATGTCGAGCGTACGAACGCCGCGCGCGCTACGCATTGGTGCAGCGCTCGCAATTCTGCTGTTGGGCATGTCGAGCATGCTGGCGATGGGCTGGCACTACACCACGACAGCACGTGGCGCCAGCAATTTCGCCGCCCTGATCCGCGAGCGCGGGCTGCGCAGCCATGCCCTGCCAATTGCGCAGGTGCGCGAGAAGCTGGAAAATGGCGGCGAGGCCGCCCGCGAGATTCTGTCTGGCCCGGCCCAGGAAGCCTATGACAATCGCGCCTACCCAGGCAGCTTTATCAGCCAGGCGCAAAGCCAGGGCGCCGCGCGCGCCTACCGCAGCGTCGATCTGCGCGCTGGCCCGCCGCCCGCCGATCTTTCCGCGAACCTCGCGGCCAGCACAAGCTGGAAAGAGATCGGCCCGATCACGCCGGTGGTTGCGGCAGAAGCCACCTACACCGGCCGCGAGTCGCTGGTGTCGGGCCGCGTAACGGCGCTGGCAGTTGGGCCAGGCTGCGGCACCGCCAGCTGCGCGCTGTATGTGGGCGCAGCCGGCGGCGGCATCTGGAAAAGCACAAACGGCCTTGCCGCCAGGCCAGCATGGAAACCTTCCTCGAATGGCATTCCCTCGAACGCGATTGGCACAATCATTGCCGACCCGACCGACGCGACCGGCAAGACACTGTATGTCGGCACGGGCGAGCCGAACGGCTCAAGCGACTCCGAGGCGGGCGTGGGCCTGTTTAAATCGACCGACGGCGGCGCGAACTGGGCGCTGGTGCCGGGCAGCGTTGCGGCGGCGAAAGATCGCGCGATTAGCTTCGTAGTGGTTGATCCCGCGAATGCCAGGCACATCTATATGGGCACCGGCGTCGCGCGCCACGGCTCGTCGTCGGTGAATGGCGGGCGCATGACCCCGCCCGACGCGCCGCCAATTGGCCTGTACGAAAGCAGCGACGGCGGCGCGAGCTTTGCGCTGGTGTTTAGCCAGCCCGCCGACCCGGTCGACCCCGGCTCGCCCAATGGCTCCGATTTCTTCAGCGGCGGTGTGACCGATCTCGCGCTCGATCCGAACGACCCGGCCACAGTGTATGTCGGCCTGTTCAACTATGGTGTGTGGCGGCGCTCGGCCCGCATTGACGGCAACACTGCCTTCCACCAGATTTTTGCCCCGCTGCTGCCCGACCTGATTGGCGAGCGGATGGATTTCGCGGTGGTGGCGAAGGAAAGCAAGACACGCATCTACCTGGGCGTTGGCTCGGCACAAACGGTCGACGACCAGGGCAACACGGTGGAAGGCGCAACACTCTGGCGGGTTGACGACGCGAATGTGGCCGCCGCCACGCTGAGCGACGGCACGAACAACCCCGGCTGGACCGAGCTTTCGAATCCAACCAACGGCACGCCGGGCTTTGCCTCGTTCGATTTCTGTAGCGGGCAGTGCAGCTACGACATGTTTGTGTCCTCGCCGCCCGGACATCCCGACGAAGTCTGGATCGGCGGGCAGATGCAGTATGGCGAGCTGGTGGCGTTTGGCTCGCCCTTCCCGCGCTCGAATGGCCGCGCCGTGCAGCGCTCGACCGACGCGGGCGTGAGCTTCACCGACATGACCAACGACAGCCGCAACCCGCCCGAGGGCATGCACCCCGACCAGCACGCGATTGCGTTTGGGCCGGGTGGCGCGGCCTTTATCGGCTCGGATGGCGGCGTGGTGCGCACCAGTGGCGAGTATACCGATGGCACGGGCGTGTGCGCCGAGCGCGGCCTGAGCGGCGCCGACCTGACCGACTGCCTGAGCTGGCTGAAGGCCATTCCCAGGACGATTGATAACCTGAACGATGGCCTGGCGACGCTTCAGTTCCAGAGCATTTCGGTCAACCCGCGCAACGCGCCGAACGATATGGTTGGTGGCACGCAGGACAACGGCACCTGGGCCTATCGCAACGGCGGCAGCCCGGCCTGGTTCGAAAGCGTTGGCGGCGACGGCGGCCAGTCGGGCATTGACGCCGGGGACGCGAATGTTCGCATGCACTCCTATTTCGGCCCGCAGCACGACGTGAACTTCCGGGGCAACGATCCGCAAGGCTGGAACTGGATCGGCGACCCCCTGCTCATCAGCGGCGAAGGCGCTTCGTTCTATGTGCCGCTGATCAGCGACCCGCGCGTGAGCGGAAGCTGGTTTGTGGGCTTGCAGCACGTCTGGCGCACCAAAGACAATGGCGGGCCGCAAGCATACCTCGAAGAGCACTGCAACGAGCTGAGCGGCGATTTTGCGGTTGCCTGCGGCGATTGGGAAGCGCTGGGCGGGCCGGCTGGCGCGGGCGAAGCGGGCGACCTCGTAAGCACGCTGTATGGCGCGGACAAGGGCGGCTCGTATGTGGTGGCGGTTGAGCGCACCCGCAGCGATAAGAACACCATGTGGGTTGCCACGCGGCGCGGGCGGCTGTTTGTGAGCAAGAACGCCGACGCAGCTAACGCCGCCGATGTGAGCTTCACGCGCATCGACAGCACCAGCACGCCAACGCGCTTCGTCAGTGGCATTGTGGTCGACCGCAACGATGCGAACCACGCCTGGGTTTCGTTCTCGGGCTACGACGCCTACGCGACGGCAGCCGGCACCGCCACCGGGCATGTCTTCGAGGTGACGTACAACCCCACCACTGGCAGCGCGACGTGGAAGGACATCAGCGCGAATATTGGCGACCAGCCGATCACCGACGTTACGCTCGACCACAATACCGGCGACCTGTACGCCAGCACCGACTTTGGCGTGCTGCGCATGGCACATGGCACGACAACGTGGCGAACCGCCGCGCCGGGCCTGCCGCCAGTGGCAGTGTATGGGCTGACGGTATCGCCGGCGGCGCGCACCATGTACGCGGCGACGCACGGGCGCGGCATCTGGCGGCTACGGCTCCAGTAGGCGCAATTCGTCCACTTTGGAACCTAAGGCGCGCGGCATTGCTGCGCGCCTTGCCTTTGTGTTCGCGGAACTTCTGGCCGCCCTGGCGCGTCTTCCCAGCACGCGTTTGAGGAGAAAGCGAGCATTGTGATGCCTATAGCTGTGTGCAAACGAGCCGAGCCACAGAGAACACTGAGGTCGCTGAGGGAAAAAGTCTGGCGGTTACTCCCTGTGTGTCTGGCTGGCGCGGCCTTGCTGGCTGGCTGTGGCACGCCCGAACCTGCGGCAGTCGCCACCAGCGCGCCCGCATCGGGCGGGCAGCCAGCGCCAACCAGCGCGCTTGAGCCAACCCTGCCGCCGCCCGCTGCCACTAATGGCCCGCCGCCAGCAGAGACGCCAGTCGCGGGCGACGGGCCGGCGAATGACTCGCCGCGTATCGAAGTGACGCCCGCCAGCGGCGCAGAGCTTGCACAGGATACGCCCGCTGCCAGGCCAAACCCTCGGGCAACGCAGACACCCGCGCTTGGCCGCCCCACTGCGCCGCCCAAGCCGCCACCCCCAGTTGCTGCCGGCCCCACCGACGACTGGCAAACCTTTCAAAGCGCGGCGCGTGGCTTTGCGGCGCGCTACCCGGCTGGCTGGGGCGTGGCCGAGGGCGATGCCACCACCAGCTTCGCCGCGCCCGGCAGCGATGCGCAGATTGTGGTGCGCACCGCCCCCGGGATGATCGAGCCCGGCCAGCCGCACGACCTGCCCTCGAATGCGCGCTGCCGCACCGTGGCCGTGGGCGCGGCCGCTGGCACGCGCTGCGGCAATACCGTCACGATCACGCGCTCGCCCGCCGCCGACGGCAGCACCACCCTGGTGACGATCAGCGCCTCGCCCGGCGTCGACGCTGCGACGTTTGAGGCTTTCTTGCAGGGCTTTGTGTTCGCGTAGTGCGGGCGCAACTCTGCCTAATCTACTCGCGGGCAATCATGTCGCCAATATCAGTGGCGATGACCTTAGGCGGTGTGCCAAAGCCATAGACCATGCGCATGCGCCCCTGGCGATCAAGCAGGTAGGCGCTTGAGCTATGGGTGACGAGGTAGGGCTCGCTGGTGCCGGCGACCTGTTCTTTCTTGTAATATAGGCCGTACTCTTTGCCAATGCGCCCAAGCGTCGCGTCGTCGCCTTGCAGGCCAATAAACGTTGGGTCGAAGGCTTTCAGGAAGCGCGTGAGCACAGCCGGCGTGTCGCGCTCGCCATCGACGCTGATGAACACAAACTGCACCTGCGCCGAAGCCGCGCCCATGGCGCGCTTCACCAGCACAAAATCTGAAAGGGTGGTCGGGCAGACATCTGGACAGTGGGTGTAGCCAAAGAAGACCATCACATATTTGCCACGCAGGTCGCTTAAATGCAGTGGTGTGCCGTTCTGGCTGGGCAGCGCAAAGTCAGAAAGCTCGCGCGGCGGATCGAGTGCTGTGCCATTTTGCGGCACACCCGAGTCGGCGCTGGTGTCGGCGGCTGCGGGCGCGGCTGCGGGCGCGGGCCGAAAGAAGTAGCTGTAGGCCAGCAGGCCGGCTGCTACCAGCAAAATAATCATGGCGGCAACGCGGGCAATTTGCAGCCACACGAGCAGGCGCGCTTGTTCGTGCGGCGGCTGCTCGGTTCTAGTAGGTGCGGGCAAAACGAGCTCCTTTTTGCTGCTCTGGCGCCGGACAATTATACCCCAGCGCCAGAGCGTTCCAGAACTGCTCACTTGCCCTGCGCGGCTAGCGCCGCATCAACCGCATTGCGCAGCTGGGTCGCGTCGTACTGCCGGTTGTTGATCACAAAGGTTGGCGTTTGCATGATGTTGGCGTTCATGCTGTCCTGCCGGGCGGCCAGCACCGCCGGCTGGGTAGTGTGCTGCTCCATACAGCTTTGGAATGCAGCGCGATCGAGCTTCAGCGCGTCGGCGTAGCCCACAAACGTCGCCAGCGGCTGGCTTTGCGTGCCCCACACATCCTGCCCGGCGAATAGCATGTCGTGCATCGGCCAGAAGGCGTTCTGGCTGGCGGCGCAGCGTGCGGCCTCGGCGGCCGGGATGGCGTTGGGGTGCTGTTGCAGCGGGAAATCGTGGTAGAGCATGCGCACCTTGCCGCTGTCGATGTAGTCGCGCGTGAACTGCGCTTCCATTTGCGTGGCGAACGCGCCGCAGCCGGGGCACTGGAAGTCGGCGTACTCAACCACCGTCACGGGCGCGCTGGCGCTGCCCTTGGCCGGCAGATCGCTGCCCGCGTAGCTGGCGGTGCCCACGGCTGCGGGTGCGTCGCGCCGGAGCGTGGCAGTGCCCACCACTGCAATGCCGGCGACCACAATCAGCCCGAGCAAAATATAGAAGTTGCGCAGCATCGGCGTGGTGCGGGTTGTTTTCGCCGCACGCCCGCGCTGAGTTGTCCGTGCCATACGAATTCCTCCTGTGTGGTTTTTGCCATTTACTCCACCACCACGCGCAGCCGCTGGTCGGCGTGAATAGTGCACATCAGCTCGTAGGTGCCGCGGTTGTAGTAGCGCTGCGAAAAGCGCTGCCCCGGGTCGATCGTGAATGGCCCGATCTGCACCGGCGCGCTGTCGTCGTTGCGAATCACCAGAATGTCGCGCTGGTTCAGCGTCAGGTTGATGGTGCTGGGCAGCACCTCCACCGTTTCGCCGGCGGCCAGGCGCGCGGCCGTGCCCGGTGGGATGCTGAACAGTGCCTGGCGCTGCGCTTCGCTCGGGCCGCGCCACCACCACGCCCCTGCCAGCGCTGCGATCAGGAGGCCGGCCAGCAGGGCCACGCCAGCTGCGCGTCGGGCCATTCGTGTCGTCATGCTGCCCTCGCTATTCCGGCTGGCGCACGGTTGCGTGCACTGGCACGGCGCCGGCCTTCTCGAACTGCAGTGTCACATCCAGCGAATCGCCAACTTTCAGGTCGCGGTTCAGGCCAATCAGCATCACGTGGAAGCTGCCGGGCATCAGCTTCACGCTGCCCTTGGCCGGCACCTCGATCGCTTCAACCGGGCGCATTTCCATCACGTCGCCGTTTTTGATCACGGTGTGAAGCTCAATGCTTTTGGCGATGTCGCCCGTGGCTTTGATCAGGCGGTCGGCTGCATCGCCGGTGTTGGTGATCGTCAGGTAGAGCGCGCCGTTCGCGCCGCTCATGGCCGCAGATTCGCCGCCCATGGCCGCGCCAGTTGGCTGGGCGGCAGCCATCGCGTCGGTTGGCTTGGCCTCGCCCATGGCCGCGCCAGCTGGCTGCTCGTCGCCCATCATGGCAATGGCCGGCCGCGCCCAGGGGTCGCTGATCTGGATGGCGCCTGCGGCCGGGGCGTTCGTGGCCGGGGCGCTGGCCGCTGTGGGTGTTTGGGCGGTTTCTGCCTGGCCGCATGCCCCCAGCAGCAGCGCGCCGGCAATCAAAGCAGGGATGAAGATAGATCGCATGTGATTCCTCCGTTATTCATGAATGAAATAGCGAATATCGTTGGCCATGTCGGTGATCGGGATGCCATCCTGAAGCAGCTCGCGCCAGGTGCCCTGCTTGTCGATGATATACATAAAGGGCGAGTGATCGATGGTGTATTTCAGCGCCGAGTTCGGTAGCTCGCGCCGCACGAACGTCACGCCATACGCCTTCGCAATCGGGTTGATCTCGGCCTGCGCTCCGCTCAGACCCAGAAAGCTTGGGTTGAACGCGCCCATATACTTTGCCAGGCGGCCCGGCGTGTCGCGCTCGGGGTCGAGCGTCACAAAGGCCACCTGCACCTGCAAGGCGTCCGCGCCCAGGCGGTTCTGCACGGCGGCCATGTCGGCGAGCGCGGTTGGGCATACATCCGGGCAGTTGGTAAAGCCAAAGAACAGGATCACGACCTTGCCGCGCTGCTCGCTCAGGCGGAAGGGCTGCCCGGTGTGCGCCGTGAGCGTGAAGTCGGGCGCGGCTTTAGCTGGATCGAGCACGGTGCCATGGAGTTCTGGGCGTCCGCACGCGCTCAGCAGCCACACGCAGGCCACAAGAAGTATGATGCGAATGCCGTGGAAGTGAGCGCTGCACATGCGGCGTCTCCTTTTCTGTCGTTTGGGTAGCAGGGCTGGCAGCCATTCCTGCGCGGCGCACAGCCATGCCTGGCTTGCCTGTGCGTAGTGCGTGGTTGGGCTGATGTTTTCGTTGGGCGTAACGTGGTGTGATTCGCCTGGGGCACGGCGCGCCATGCCGGTTGCCGAAGCAGCCTATGCCACGGCGCGCATGCGCGACAGCGCAATGCACGGCGGTGCGACGCTCGGAATGGGGCAGGGTGCGCCTAGGCGAAGATCTGGTGGCGTGGTGGTGGGGTTGGCGGGATGGTGGCGCGCCCACGCATGGTGGGGGTTGGGTGGGCTGCAATCCAGAACGATAGCATGAAGGGCAGCAGCGCCAGTGCCGTCGCCAGCACAACTTCGTGCACCGGCGAGGATGGCACGAACTGATCGGGCGCGGAGCCGGCCGGGCTGAGGTTTGCAAAGCACCAGGGCGTGCCAACGCCCGATTGCGCTTGCGGCTCAAAGGCGGCGCTGCCTGCCTGGGCGTGTGTGCCACCTGCTGCGGCATGCGCCATAGCGCTGTGCTGATGGTGCTGGTGCGCCTGCGCCGGCATGGCAAGCTGGCAGTGGATGATACAGATCAGCGGTTCGGCCAGCGCGAAGATCACCACCAGCAGCAGCAGCGTGGCCGGGCGCAGCCAGCGCCGCAGGGCCGCGCGGAGCGTGGCTGCGGTCGCATGTATTCGCTTGCGTGCCTGGTGGATCATGGTCTTCGTCACTCGGTGCGCCGCCCTGGCGCTGGCGCAATGGCAGCGCCAGGGCGGATCAATGTTCTTAGCGGGCGCTGTTCCGGCTGCGGCGCAGCACAAGGCCGCCAGCCACCAGCAGCAGCGCCACCACCAGGAAGATCCCGGCCAGCGGCGTGTCGCCCGCGCCGGTCTGCGGCAGGGTGCCTGGCTGGGCAGCGGCAGCAGTGGGCTGGGCAGCGGCAGCAGTGGGCTGGGCAGCGGCAGCAGTGGGCTGGGCAGCGGCAGCAGTGGGCTGGGCAGTGGCAGCAGTGGGCTGGGCTACGGCGGTTGCTTGCGCCGCCGCAGTTGGCTGCGCGTTCGGGTCCTTGTTCACGCCAAACGTGAAACTGCCGTTGCTCTTGCCAGCGTCGTCGAGCGTCAGCGCATACCACGTTACGGTATACACGCCGTCGCCCACGCCGCTGTTGAGCGTGCCGCTCAGCGTTTTGTGGTCGATGTCGGCATTGTCGAGCTTGCCGCGCCCAACCTCCGCGCCCTGCTCGTCGGTCACCACAAAGTAGCTGTCGGTTTCTTTGTCCGACACTTCTTCGCTCAGCACCAGCGTAATTTTCGAAGGCGCCGCCGTCAGGTTTGCGCCATCTGCGGGAGTGGACGATTCCAGCTCGGCGTGGGCGGCGGCAGTGCCGAACAGCGCCAGGCTCAGCGCAACGGCAAGGGCAAGTGTAAGAGCAATCCGTCGGTTCATGGCTATGGGTCCTCCTGAAATCACAAATAATCCTGCCGGGCACAGCGCCCATTCAGGTGAAAACTATACGTGTATGGGTGAAAAGAAACAGCAGCCAGCCCGCGCCACATCGCCAGCAGCTTCGGGCCAGGCGCAAAGGAGCGCCGGGCGCAGAAGCCCACAGCTTCGCGCGAACAGGCAAGGGTACTGCGTGAACAGGCAGCCGCAGGTGCGCAGCGCACATGCAGCGGCGCGGGCGCGCTTCAGGCAGCGCAGCCGATTGGGGGGCGCAAGGGTGGGGAATATGCCAGTGTGGGCGGGCCGCCGGGTGGCGCAAGGTAGGCGCGCCGGACGAGCAGCGCCAGCAGCACCACGCCGACAATCGCCACTGTCAGCAGCTCATACACCGGCGAAGGCGGCATGGGCACGCCATCGGGCGCGCCGCCGGGTATCAGCACAGAACAGGTAGCGCTGGGCTGAGCCTGATCGGTGGGCGGCTGCGCCGCGCTGGCTGCGTGCGCCATTCCGGGCATTGCAGCCATCGCCGCGTCGTCCATCACCTGGCCGTTCATCATGTGGTGATGGTGCTGGTGCGCCGCCGCGCCGTGGCTCATAAACGGCATCCAGACATCGCAGTGGAACACGCACAGCAGCGGCCCGCCAAGGCCCAGGCCCATCGCAAGCCCCAGCGCAAGCAGGGCATGCTTGCCGCACACAAAAGCACGCCAGGCGCGCAAGCGGCGCTGTAGTTGATGCGCGAACCCATAATTGTGCCTGCGTTGCTCCACACCCGCCTCGGCCATCCGTGTATCGGCTATGTTGTACTGTAGCCGTCGCTATCTGTCAAGCGGAAGATTGCTGAATAACGATAATCTCATCGACCTCACACAAAGGTGTGCGCCACCAGAGCGCGGGCGGAGAAAGAAATAACAAACTCTGTGCCCGCAGCGCCTGTGTGGCGCACATATTCTGTTATAGTCTAGGCGAGCCAGCCACCAGTGCCGTTGCGTTTCGTGCACGCAGGATTGTGCTTTCGCAACAGCTACAACCAACCCCTAAACACTACCAGAGTTCGCTTGCTTCGGGCATGGCGCGCTGGTGGCGCAGCCGCGAGGCCAGCGCCCATACTGCCGATGCCGCAATGCCCAGCACCGCCACGCCAACCGTCGCCCGCAGCCCAATCAGCTCGCCCAGCAGGCCGCCCGCAAGCATGCCCAGCGTGCCAACGCCCTCGCCCATCACCTCCATTGCCGCGCTCACCCGGCCCAGCAGGCGCACGGGGGTGGCGGCCTGGCGCACGCTCAGCTGGCTGATCAGCGCCACGGTCATGCCAGTATCGCCCACAAGCTGCGCGCAGATCATCAGCACGAGCGCCAGGGCCGGGCTTGCCGCGCCTGCAAGCCAGATCAGCGCCGAGCCACCTGCGCTCACCAGCAGCGCGCCCACCAGCGTTGGCCCCACGCCCAGCCGCCGCGTGAGCGGGCCGGCCAGCAGCGCGCCCAGCATGGAACCAATGCCGCCGCAGGCCACCACAATGCCCAGCGTGGCGGTGCTGAAGCCCAGCACGCGCAAGGCATACAGCCCATAGATCGCGCCAAAGAACCAACCAAAGAAATGGCGCAGCGCCGAAGTGCCAGCAATTGTGCGCAGCAGCGGGTTGGCCCACACAGCCCGCAAGCCTTCCGCAAGGTCGCGGGCGACGTGCGTGTGCCCGGCGGGGCGCGCGGGCGCAGGCTCGGGCGTGCGAATGCGCAGCAGCATGGCCGCCGAGAACAAAAACGACAGCGCGTCGAGCAGGAGCGTGAGGGGACCGCTGATGATCTGCACCAGCAGGCCGCCAGCCGGCGGGCCGCCGATCTCGGCCAGCGCGTCGCTCATGCCAAGCTTGCTGTTGCCTTCCAGCAGTTCCTCGCGGGCGACCAGCGTGGGCAGGTGTGCCTGGTAGGCAACATTGAAGAAGACGGTGAGCGTGCCGGCCAGCAGCGCCACGATATACAGCTGCGCCATGCCCAGCCAGCCCGTCGCAAAAGCCAGCGGGATGGAAAGCAGCAGCAAAGCGCGCCCCAGGTCGGCGGCGATCATCAGCGGGCGGCGGCGCACCCGGTCGGCCCAGACGCCCGCGAACAGGCCGAGAAGTAAGAGCGGGGCGGTGCTGGCCGCGCCGAGCAAACCCATCTGCGCCGGGCTGGCCTGCAGCGCCAGAATGGCAGTGTAGGGCAGCGCCTCGCGTGTGATCGTCGACCCAAACTGCGAGACGGTTTGCCCAACCCACAGGCGCACGAAATCGCGGTGCCGCCACAAACCGCCAAAGCGGGCTTGTTGCGCGGGCACGGGCGGGGCATCCTGGTGTATGGTTTCCATAATGTATGGTTCCTTATTACTCTGGAAAATAACTTTCCCTGTACTCAGCTTCCAGGAAGCTCAGGCCAGTTTTGCTTCAACCTGATAACCAGATGAGCTTCCTGGAAGCTTGCCCGTTGTAGAAGCGTAGAACTGATCATTTTGTGTACCGTTTTCCGCGCGTAGCGCGGAAAACGGTACCCAAAGAGAAAATCGAGTAACGCGGTTCCCGAACGTGATGAGGGTCTGCCGAAGGCTTAGCAGACCAACCGCATATGTCCTATGAGAATTGCTCTACCCAAATAAAAGCGGCCATGGGAATATTCCCAGGCCGCCGAACGCACGACGGCCACAGGAGCGCTCCTGTGGCCGTCTGTATGAATGACGCTGCGCGGGCAGGCAAGCCGCTGCGCAAGGGCAGCGCTTCTGCAAGCGAACGTGTTTACAGATTATAGCGACGATATGCCGCTGGCACGGGGCGCGCAGTTACGCAATCAGCGTAGCGGCGCGGGTGATGAAGAGCTTGGCCATACGGGCGACGTCCCCTTTCGGCGTGCGTGCACAACTGCGGTGAGTGTAACACGCCCGCGCTGTCGCTGGGTCGGCCATGCGATGGATTTGGGAAGCGCGCTGAGAGGTTTTCTAACCAAACTGCAACGTGTTTGTGAACGAGCCGTGCGTTAGGCCGTGCTATGCTTGCACGTGTAAAGGTACTATGTATGCGGAGCTTGCAGTGAAATCAGTATATATTCTGGTCGACTACGAAAATGTCCAGCCCTCGCTTGCTGCGGTGCTGGCCCAGGAGCATATCAAGCTCATCCTGTTTGTTGGCGCGAACCAGCCAAAAATCAACTTCGACGTGGCCGAAGCCATCCAGCGTCTGGGCGATCGCGCGCAGTATGTCAAGGTCTGTGGGAGTGGCGCAGATGCGCTTGATTTTCATATTGCATATTACATTGGGCACCTTTCCGCACAAGAGCCAGGCGCAAGCTTTCAGATCATTTCCAGGGATACCGGCTTCGATCCGCTGATTGCGCACTTGAAGGAAAAAAAGGTGCAGGTGCAGCGCTTACAGGAAGTCACTAAAGTAGCCTCGGTGAAAGTGGCCGATGCTGCGGCAGTGAAAGTGGTGAAAGCGGCGAAAGCGCCTGAGGTGGCGGCGGTGAAAGCGACTGAAGCTGCGACGGTGAAAGCCGTGAAAACGGCAAAGGCAGCAAAAGCGGCGAAACCTGCAACGCTAAAGGAGCAGGCTGCGCTCATTGTGAAGAACTTGAAGAAGCAGGGCGCTGCCAAGCCGCGCAAAGTTGAGACCCTGACCAACTCGATCAACAACCTGTTTGGAAAACGCCTCTCAAAAGAAGAAATCGCTTGCCTGCTAGGCGAACTGCAGAAGCAGAAGGTGATCGAAATCAACGACACCAAAATCACCTACCCACAGCTGGGCTAGTACTCTGGAAAGAAAGTTCTTTTCTACAACGGGCAAGCTTCCAGGAAGCTCATCTGGCTACCAGGTTGAAACAAAACTAGCCTGAGCTTCCTGGAAGCTGAGTGCAGGGAAATTTATTTTCCAGAGTAATAAGCCGCGATTATTGCTGCGAAGACACTTCACCATCCATCGCCGCGAAATGTTCCATAATATAGCCGCTGCCGACCTTGCGCAGAAAAATCCGCTCGGCGCAGCCGTCGAGGAAGGGGAAGGCGCAGGGGCAGCGTGCGAGCAAACCCCACGAGCTTGCGATCAAGCCCCGCGAGCTTGCGATCAAGCCCCGCACGCGAGTGATCAAACCCCACGAGCTTGCGATCAAACCCCACGAGCTTGCGATCAAGCCCCGCGAGCTTGTGATC
This sequence comes from Kouleothrix sp. 19917, assembly GCF_057073505.1. NCBI lineage: Bacteria > Bacillati > Chloroflexota > Chloroflexia > Chloroflexales > Roseiflexaceae > Kouleothrix > Kouleothrix sp. 19917. Next base: position 2,835,810 of record NZ_CP097099.1, on the reverse strand, counting down.
AAGGTCTGCACGCGAGAGATCAAGCCTCACGCGCTTGTGATCAAGCCCCGCACGCGAGTGATCAAACCCCACGAGCTTGCGATCAAACCCCACGAGCTTGCGATCAAGTCCCGCGAGCTTGCGATCAAGCCTTCTGAGCTTGTGATCAAAGCCCGCGAGCTTGTGATCAAGCCCCGCGAGCTTGCGATCAAAGCCCGTTTGGGGCATCGGGCTGCGCGGGCGAAACCAAACGACCCACGGGCGTACTGCCGCGTGGGTCGTTTGTTTGGTTTGGCGAAGCGTGCCGCTACGGCGCGACTTCTTCCGCAGGCTCGAGCGGTTTCTTCGGCACAAAGCGCGACAGCAGAATGCCGAGCTCGTACAGCAGATACATCGGCACCGCCAGCAACAGCAGGTTGTAGGGGTCGCCGGTGGGGGTGATGACCGCGGCGGCAATGACAATGACGACAACTGCATAGCGGCGCGTGCGCCCGAGCATCGCCGTATTGACAACCCCCAGGCGTGCCAGCAGATAGATCACCGCCGGCAGCTCGAAGATCAGGCCATTCCACAGCATCAGCGTCGCAATAGTGGAGATAAAGCTCTCAAAGGTCGGCTGCGCTTCGATGCGCTCGCTGGTGCCAAAGGTGAACAGGAAATCGAGCGCGGCGGGGATGGTGAAGAACCAGCCAAACGCTATCCCGGCCGCAAACAGCTCGGTGACGAACGGCAGCGCGGTGAACAGAATGCGCTTTTCGTGCGGCAGCAGGCCGGGGATGAAGAAGGCGACTAGCTGGTAGACAATCACCGGCACCGCGATCGCCACGCCAATCACCAGCGCCACGCGCATATAGCTCACAAACGCCTCGGCCGGCTCGATGAACTGGAGCTTGATCGTGTCGGGCACGAAATGTTTGATCAGCAGGTTTGGGATGGTGTCGCCCAGCAGCCACGAGCTATTCACCAGCCAAAAGCCCAGCACCGTGCCCACCAGCACCGCCAGCAATGCCTTGGTCAGGCGGTTGCGCAGCTCGATCAGGTGCGGGGCCAGCCCGGACCAGAAATCGCCCAGCGACTCGAACTTCGCCATGGTTTCGGCGTCCAGCTCGGGTTCGGGCGCGGCGTTGGGCGTGTCGCGCACCATCACGCGCACCAGCAGCGCGATCAGCAGTGGCGTGATCAGCAGCGCCAGCAGCAGGCCGACGGCGAGGAAAAATTGGGTATTGCTCATGAGGACGACTCCTCGACTTCGGCGACTGGCTCGGCGTTCGCTGGCAGCTGCACGCCCCACGAGGGCGGCTGCCAGTCTTCATCCAGCACCTTGTGCTTGCGCAGCTGCTCTTGCAGGGCGAACAGGTCGCTCATAATCGCTTGCAGGCGCGTGTCAATCGCTTCTAGCGTGTTGTTATCGGGCTGTGCGAACGTTTCAGGCGCGGCGGGCGGTGGCGTGGGCGGCGCAATCGTCGCTGCTGGCGCGGCTGCTTCGCCATTCGGGCTTGCCACTGCCGACACCAAATCCTCTACGGGCTGTGGGTCGAACGGCACGCTCGCCGGCACCTCGGTTGGCGTCGGGTCGAAGGCCGGCGGCTCAGCGGCGGGCGCGGCGGGCGTGCTTGTGGCGGCTGTGCTGGCGGCGGGCGTTGTGGCAGCCTCGCCGGGCTTGAGCTTGCCAATCGAGCCAATGTCGTTCAGCTCGGCGCGCGCCGCGCTGGTAAACGACTCAACTGAGTCTTCGAGCTGGCGGGCCACGCCCATCACCTCATCGCGCACGCTCTGCACTTCCATCAGGCTGGTGCGCAGGCTGGCCAGCTCCTGCTCGATCTCCTGGCGGGCGCGCATCACCATGGCGGCATCGGGCGAGCTTTGCACCCAGTTGCGCACGCGCACCAGCATGCGCCCGCTCTGGCGCGCAAGGTCGGGCAGGCGCTCGGGGCCGACGACCACCAGCAGGATCACCAGGATAAAAATGAATTCGCCTGGCCCAATGCCCAGAATTTCCATGGATGGCCTTATTGCCGGGCGCGCTGCCAGTGGCGTTCGCCTGGCCTGAATAAAGAAACCGCCGAGCCGCAAAGAACGTCAAAGCCACTAGCTCGGCGCTCTTTACGTTCTCTGCGGTCGAAAGTCGGGAAACCGGGCCGAACCTACTCGGCGGACGAGTGCGTGTCGATATAGTCCATCGCGTCGGCGACGGTCAGGATCTTCTCGGCTGCCTCGTCGGGGATTTCAACACCGAACTCTTCCTCAAGCGACATAATCATCTCAACAAGGTCGAGCGAATCGGCGTTGAGGTCGTCGGAGAAGCGGGCTGACGGAACGATCTTCGCTTCGTCGACACCGAGCTGCTCGGCAACAATTTTCTTGAGGCGGGCTTCCATTTCGGGCGATGCCATTGGGAATGCTCCTTTCAACAACCTGGTTGAGAATATGCGTGATTACTGTGCGAAGCGCGCCTGCCGCAGCGGGCCGCGCCCCCTGACTTACTCGCTATACCCTTCGATATAGCGCGTCACAACCGTGCCAAGCACGCCGTTTACAAAGCGGCTCGAGTTATCGCTGCCGAACTGTTTTGCCAGCTCGACGGCTTCGTTGATCACTGCCTTGACCGGGGTTTTTTCGGCGTCGTCGATCAAAATCTCGTACAGCGCAATGCGCAGAATAGACTTATCGACCCCCGGCATCTGGTTCACCGGCCAGCTCGGCGCGGCTTCCTCGATAATACGATCAAGGTAGGCATAATGTTCCCACACGCCGAAAACCAGCTGCCGAAAAAAGCGCTCGGCGTCGGCGGGCAGCATCTCATCTTCTACCCAGCGCGCCACCACTTCGTCGGGCGCGTGGTCGGTCGCATCGAGTTCGAATAAGACCTGGAGAGTAATGGTGCGGACACGATGGCGCAGGCTAGGCATTCGCCGCCTCCACGTCTTGGATGTAGACGTTGACTTCGCGTACGACCATTCCGGCAAGCTCGCGAATCACCGCCGCAACTGTCGCCTGCACTGCAATCCCGGTATCGACCAGGTTGGTGTCGGGCAGGGCGATCAGGTAGCAATTGGCACTCACGCCGTCGGCGCCGATGGCAAGCGCAATGCCATCGCCCCGCAGCCGCGAACGCGCGCGCGGGCTGGTGCCGAGCCGGGCGATGCCGGGAACTTCGCGCACTGCCAGCGCGATAAGATTGCTTAGCACATGGGGTGCCACTGAAACACTGCCGGCTGCCTGGGTCACGGTCGGTTCTATCCTCGCTGGCGCTGCATGAGATTGGGCAAAAAGCTCAGATCGATCTCGCCACGCCGAAAGTCCGGCTCGTTCAGCAGCGCAAGCTGAAATGGCATACTCGTTTTCACACCAGTGACAATACACTCGCTGAGCGCGCGGCGCATGCGGGTAAGTGCCTCGTCGCGGTCGCTGCCCCAGGTGATGATCTTGGCCAGCAGCGAGTCGTAGGTTCCTGGCGGCGTATACCCCGCATAGATATGCGAGTCAACGCGCACGCCGGGGCCGCCGGGCGGGAGAAAGAACTCGACTTCGCCGGCTGAGGGCAGGAAATCGCGCTCGGGATCTTCCGCATTGATACGGCACTCAATCGCGTGCCCGCGTATTCTAACGTCTTTCTGAGTCAGCGTCAAGCGTTCGCCAGCGGCGATGCGCAGCTGCCATTTGACCAGATCGACGCCGGTGATTAGCTCGGTGACGGGGTGCTCGACCTGGATGCGCGTGTTCATTTCCATGAAGTAGAACATGCCATCCGGCCCAAGCAAGCATTCCATGGTGCCGGCGTTGCTGTAGCCAATTGCGTGCACGCCGCGCATGGCCGCCTCGCCCATGGCCGCGCGCAGCTCGGGCGAAACCACCGGCGATGGCCCTTCCTCGATGATCTTCTGGTGGCGGCGCTGCACCGAGCAGTCGCGCTCGCCCAGGTAGATCGCGTTGCCGTAGTTGTCGGCCAGCACCTGAATTTCGACATGGCGCATGCCAACGAGGTAGCGCTCCAGGTAGAGGTCGCCCTGCCCGAAGGCTGCCTCGGCCTCGGCCTTGGCAGTGGCATAGGCGCGCGCCAGCTCGCTTTCTTCCTGCACCACGCGCATGCCGCGCCCGCCGCCGCCCGCGACGGCCTTGAGCAGCACCGGGTAGCCGATCTCATTCGCCAGGTCGGCGGCTTCTTCCACGCTGCGCAGCACGCCATCCGAGCCGGGAATGACCGGCATGCCAGCGGCGCGCATGGTTTGCCGTGCCACGGCCTTGTCGCCCATCAGGCGGATCGCTTCGGGCGAAGGACCGATGAAGGTCAGGCTGCATTCCTGGCAAATTTCAGCGAAGTAGGGGTTTTCTGACAAAAAGCCGTAGCCGGGGTGCACCGCGTCACAGCCAGTAATCATTGCGGCGGTGATCAGCGCGGGCGGGTTGAGGTACGAGCGCGCGGGCGCGGCCGGCCCGATGCACACGGCCTCGTCGGCCAGGCGCACCGCCAGCGAGTCGCGGTCGGCGATCGAGTAGGCCACCACCGCGCGCACGCCAAGCTCCTGGCAGGCGCGCACAATTCGAACAGCGATCTCGCCGCGATTGGCGATTAGAACTTTGTCAAACATAACTCGATTGACGATTGACGATTTACGATTTACGGTGTGCGAAGCCACGAGGCAATCGTCAATCCAAAATCGTAAATCGTAAATCTACTGCATCACCATCCCGCCATCGACTGTCATGGTCTGGCCGGTGATATAGGCGGCTGCGTCAGAAGCAAGGAAGCATACCATGTTGGCGACATCCTGGGGCGTGCCCAGGCGCGCAAGCGGGATGTTTTCAAGGATGGCACCGCGGATCTGTTCGCTCAGCACGCCGGTCAGCTCGGTTTCGATATAGCCAGGCGCGACGGCGTTGACGGTGATGCTGCGCGAGGCCATTTCGCGCGCGGTAGATTTGGTGAAGCCAATGATGCCGGCCTTGGCGGCGGCGTAGTTGGCCTGCCCGGCGTTGCCCATCAGGCCCACCACCGAGGTGATGTTGATGATGCGCCCGCCGCGTGCCTTGCCCATCGGGCGCAGCGCCGCCTTGGTGCACAGGAAAATGCCGCGCAGGTTGGTGTTCAGCACGGCGTCGAAGTCATCTTCTTTCATGCGCAGCAAGAGTGTGTCGCGCGTGATGCCCGCGTTGTTCACCAGAATGTCGAGCCGGCCATAGCGCTCGAGCACGGCCTTGAAGAGCTGCTCGACCTCGGCGCCCTGGCTGACATCGGCCTGAAAGGCGCTAGCAATGCCATCGGCCTGGGAAATCGCCTGCACAACCTCGTCGGCGGCGGCCTGATTGCCCTTGTAGTTGATCGCCACGGTTGCGCCCGCTGCGGCCAGCGTGGTCGCGATTGCGCGCCCAATGCCGCGTGAGCCGCCAGTAACCAGCGCGACCTTGTCTTTCAGGTTGATCTGCATATGCACCTCAGGAGTCAGAAGTCAGGAGTCAGGAGTCAGAAGTACGGTTACGTTCTATAACGGTTTGCAGAACAATTGAACACCCATATGTTGGCAAAAACGCATTGTAGCGCGGGAAATGCGACTGCATCCTGCCGACTGCAAACTGCTATCGTATCTGGTTTCTGACCCTTACTTCTCCGCCATATCGAACAAGGTCTGCCCGTCGATCAGCACCACCGGGCGGCTGCGCGCCGACTTAACGGCGCTGGGCTGGAACTCGGTGGAGACGACCACCACGCCCTTGCGCACGCCTTCGCGCTTCATGTCCTGCAGCAGGCTTTCGATTGTGCCGGTGCCAACTTTATCGGCCACGCTCAGGCGCAGGTGCCAGGGCTCGCCTTCGTGCTCCAGCCACATGTCGAGGTGCTTGTCTTTGTCGATAAAGCGGTAGTCTTTGAAGGTAAAGCCCTGCTTGGTGAACAGATTTTTCACATAGCTACCGAACTGCGGCAGCGAAAGGCCGCGCACGTCGCTCAGCTCGCGAATCGCGCCGGGGCGCTGCAAAGTGCCGCCACGGTCGTCCACCACCTCGCGCTGCTTGCGGTTGCGCTCTTCGGTGCGGCCGGCCATGGTTGTGCCGAAGGTGCAGAATGCCACCAGCGAGAAGAAGGTAAAGGCGGCGAGCTGGCTCCAGATCTGCACCAGGGTGAAGGTGGCAGCCTGCGGGCCAAGCGCGGCCTGCATGGCAGTGCGCAGCGGCGTGAGGAAGATCAGCGCCGCCAGCGAGACCGAGCCCGCCACGCCGCCGACCAGGCCCGTCATAAAGCCATGCAGCCCGTAGTGCTTCGTCACGCGCCGCCCGAGCAGCAGGCCCGTGCCAACCGGCACAATGCCTGCCAGCAGCGAGAGCGTTGCGCCCTGTAAGAAGGCAAAGCTCATCAGAATGCCGGCCAGCACACCAAACAAAAGAACAGTGCGCCAATCGAGCTCGCGCAGCCCCGTGCGCACCATGCTGATAGTGCGCGCTACCAGGCCCTGCGGCGGCTCACTTATCGTTGGCAGCGCGGGCGCAGCCGGCTCGGCCGATTTGCGTGGCGACTTGGCCACCTTGGTCGGCGGTGTTTCGCGTTGCTCCGACACATCGACTCCCATCTGTATCTCCATATTCCAGCAGGCACGTGTGATCGCGCAGCTCGCCCTAATCGGCGGGCGGCTCGTGCTCAAGCAGCTCATCCACCGCTTCGCGCAGCTTGCCAATATCTTCGAACGAGCGATACACCGACGCAAAGCGAATATATGCCACATCGTCGAGATCGCGCAGGTGGCGCATCACAATATCGCCCATCGTCGACGAGGCGATTTCCTGCTCGTCGAGCGCCATAATCGCCGCCTCGACATCGTTCGCGAACTGATCGAGCTGCTGCGCCGACACTGGCCGGCGGTAGCAGGCCGTGCGCACGCCGCGCATCATCTTCTCGCGGTCGTAGGGTTCGCGCTCGCCATTCTTTTTTACCACCGTCAGGCTCACCGATTCCACGCGCTCGTAGGTGGTGAAGCGCTTGCCGCAGGCCGGGCATTTGCGCCGCCGGCGGATCGATTCGCCACCATTGAGCTTGCGCGTATCGATGACATCGCTATCGGGGTGTTGGCAGAACGGGCAGCGCATGGCCATCCAATCGCGTAGCGGGCAGGTTTAGCATTGGCTCCTGAGCATTGCGGCGCATTATAGCATAGGCATGCCCCTGCGCCAAACATCGGCAGCGGCATACTTTGTGCTAAGGGTGGAGGCAGAGCTACGCTGCTTTTGATACCTCAGTATCTGTTACAATACGTATTGAGAGTCACTATTCCTCCGAGCGAATTCCCAATGGTACTGCGCCAATGTTGGCGTTCCGGTGCGGCATGATGGCGCATTGCCAGCGTATGCCTGGCCCCGAATACTTCACTTTGTCTTAATTCGGCCCTAATAATGAGCTGCTATGCTACGCCTGCGTGCAGCAAACAAAAGCATCGAACAAGAACATTACATAAGAAAGTAGAGAGGATCCGGTGTTGAACCAGCAATCGTCCCCGACCCCCACCATCGCTCGAACGGCTGCCGCCGCTCCGGCCACGTCCAGCTTCCGCCTCCCGGTGATCGCCCTTGCAGTTTTGGCGCTGATTATTGCCTTTGCGGCGCTGCTGCCGTTTGAATATCGCGTGGCTGTCACGCTTGGTATTGTGCAGGGTCTTGGTGAATTTTTGCCGATCTCATCGTCGGCGCATTTGATTTTGACACCCTGGTTTCTTGGCTGGCCCGACCCGGGCCTGACCTTCGATGTCGCGCTGCATGTCGGCACGCTGGTGGCGGTGGTTGCCTATTTCTGGCGCGATCTGCTGAAACTGGTGCTGGCCGCACCGCGCCCGCGCACGCCCGATGGCCGCCTGGCCTGGCTGCTGGTGCTTGGCGCGATCCCCGGTGGCCTCGCGGGCGTGCTGCTCGACGATCTGGCCGAGCAGTCGTTTCGCAACCCGCTGCTGATCGCGGGCACGCTTTCGCTGATGGGCCTGGGCCTGTTTTTTGCCGACCGCCACGGCGCAAATACACGCGACGAGCACGATATTGGCCTGGTCGACGCGCTGGCGATCGGCACGGCGCAGGCGCTGGCGATCGTGCCGGGTGTGTCGCGTTCGGGCATCACCATCGCGGTGGCGCGCTGGCGCGGCATCGAGCGGGCGGCGGCGGCGCGCTTCTCGTTCCTGCTTGGCACGCCGCTGATCCTGGGCGCGGCAGTGTTCAAGCTGCGCCACCTGATTGGCCAGCCGGGCGTGTTCACCGGGCCTTTTATTGCCGGTATAGCTGCCGCCGCCATTGTTGGCGCGCTGAGCATCGCCTTTGTGCTGCGCTACCTGCAGCGCGCCGGCCTGGGTGTGTTTGTGGTCTACCGGCTCCTGCTGGCGGCGCTGGTGGTCAGCACCATCCTGCTGGGCCTGCGCGGGATCTAACAATCAGCAGTGCGTAGTTCTCTTGCGAACGACGGAAGGAATAGCTTCCTTCCGTCGTTTTATTGTGCCGCTCTGCCAGCTGCCTAACCAACGACGAGCTTCGTGCCTGCGCACACCTGCAACGTGTCAACCTGCCAACCTGAAACTGCCTTACTGCCCCGCCAGCCAGCGCGCCCAGCACCACAGCAGGTAGGCCACTGCCGTGTTGCGCGCAATCCCCAGCGGCTGCGCGCCCTGCCCGCCTTCAACGCGCAGCGTCGAGACAATCGCCCGCCCCGCGCCAATTGCCAGCTCAACAGCATATTCGTGCATCAGCATGGTGCGCCCATCGAGGCGGCGCAGGATGGGCTGCCACGCGCCAGCGTAATTGGCCATGTCGAGCGCGCAATCGGCGGCGCAGCCAAACAGTTGCATCGCCAGCGCATCGTCGCGCGGGAAATCGCCCCAGGCGGGGTGCGGCGCGGCCAGCCGGATCGCCTCGCGCCAGAAAGGCATGGCGCGCACTGGCAGCGGCGCAGCTAGCCCTTCGCCGCCCAGCAGCACAATCGCCCGCCCGCCGCGCTCGATCCACGCGCGCAGGCCAGCATCCCACGCCGTGCTGATCAGCAGCGTACGGGGAGGAAGAGTGGAAAAAGCGAGCGAGGTATCATTTTCAGCGCCCGGCTGCCATGCCCCGCCGATACCCGGGGCGATGCGCCCGAAGTCGCGCAAGCGCCCGGCCGGGTCGTGCAGCGCGGTTGCGCCCACGCTGCGCCACGGCTCGCGCGGGAACACCCATAGCGGCCAGGAGTTGCGCGCCAGCGTGTCGCCGATTGCTACGTCGGCGCTGAGCGTGGCCTGGCGCGGCGCGTTGAGGTAGGGTGTGGCAAACTCGGCCACCGCCAGCTCGCGCAGGTCGCCGGGAGCGAGCGCGAAGGCGGTTTCGTGCGTGCCCTGCGCAAACGGCGCGCTGCCCACAAGCGCCACCTGCCAGTGCACGCGCGCCGGGCCACGCGCCGCGCCATAGTGCGAAACGATCAGGTGCGCGCGCACGGCCGTGCCAGCGGGGTGGCTGCACTGGTCCCACGGCGCGGCGCGGTCGCCACCCGCCACCCACTCGCGCCGCCGATCCCAGCCCGCCAGCAGCACGGTTTCGCCATTGAATGCGCGAAACGCTTCTGGCTCGAATTTCAGCCGGTCGCGCGCATCCCACATCCCCGCCGTGCTGATTGGCGTGTCGGCCTCGCCCGTGACCACATAGCCGCCAATTTCGTGAAACAGGCGCGTTTGCTCGATGGTGTATTTGCGGTGCCACAGGCCCTGCGCCGCCGAAATGCGCTCCAGTTCGCCGGCGCGCGCATCCATGCCATTGGCGCGCAGTCGCGCCCCTTGCTCAGGCAGGTCGTATTGCCAGCGCGCGCCTTGCAAATTGACCGTCGGGTCGTCGCTGGCCCACCACGGCGCAGAATGCGGCATGTTCTCGCCCTTCGATACGGCCTCGGGCCTACTCAGGACGCGATTTTCGGTTTTTGGTTCTGCGGTTCTGCGGTTCTGTGGTTCTGCGATTCCTGGTTCCTGGTTCTTTGTCTGGGCGTATGGCAATACGCCCTTCGTTAAAGCATTTGGGTCGCGAAAGGTGTCGTAGTCGCAGTATTCGCCAAACAGCCAGGGCTGCGGCGGCCGGCCGCGCGGCGCGAAGTAGTCGAGCAGCGGGCGGAAATGGTGCAGGTCGCTGTAGAAATGGTAGTCGTAGAACTCGGCGAACTCGTTCAGCAGCCCGCCATACGCCTCGCCCGAGCCGCTGTTGTCGCGTACCAGCGAATCGCCCGCGTGCCCCTTCACCAGCGCGAACAAGGGCGCGAGCATCTGCGCATCGACCATGCGGCTTAGCTCGCAGCCAAGCGTGTAGAGGATGATGGCCGGGTGCTGGCGTGCCTGGCGCATCAGGCGGTCGTACTCAAGCGGCACCTGCGCGCGGAAAAACGGCGACGGCTGCGGGATCCACATCGGCAGCTCGACCCACACGAGCATGCCCAGCTCGTCAGCAAGATCGAAGTAGTAGTGCGGCGGGAACCACAGGCACAGCTTCACGCCGTTGTAGCCCAGCGCGCGCAGGCGTGCGAAGTCGGCGCGCACGCGCTCGGGGCCGGGGTTGCTATGCAGCGACTCGGGGTACCAGCCCCACGAAAGCGCCATGCGCGGGTAGATGGGCGCACCGTTCAGCAGCAGGCGGCTGCTCTCGGCGCGCAGCGAGCGCAGCCCAAAGGGCACCGTGCACTCGTCGCCATCGGCCAGCGCGAGGCGGGCGGTGTAAAGCGCGGGCGTTTCGGGCGACCACGGGCGCGGCGCGGGAACTTGCACGCGGGTATCGAGCGGCGCGTTCGCTTCCCCGCGCCAGACTTCGTGCATCTCAGGGTCGAAGATCGTGATACGCACCGCGGCCGGTGCAGACGTGGTGGCCGTGATCTCGACCATGCCGTCGGCCGCGCCGCGCACCAGCACATCGTCCCAGCGTGCCGCGCCGGTGGCAAACAGCTCGACCGGCTGCCATATTCCGCCGAATATATGCCCCCAGACGTAGGGCAGAAAGCCGGCCAGCGTTTCGCGCAGTCGGAAGCGCCCCGGCGCGGACGGCGAGTCGGGTCCGGCGGTGAGGCTGGCGGGCTTTTCAACGCGCAGCAGCAGCTCGCACTCCGCGCCAGCCGTCACCGCGCCGCCGATTTCCATCTCAAAGGCATCCCACAGCCCGGTGTGCTCGCCTAGTGCATGGCCGTTGGCAAACACCGCACAATGGTAGCTCACGCCGTGGAAGCGCAGCCAGATGCGCCGCTCGGCCCATTCCGCCGGCACAGTGAAGCGCGTGCGGTACCAGAACGGCCCGGCGTCGTCGAGCGGCGCGCCCTGCGCTTCCCAGCAGCCCGGCACCGCCACTGGCTGCCACGCCGCTGCGCCGTCGCGGCGGATTTCCCACGGGCCGGGCAGTTCTATCGGCTGCATGGGCGGCTAGGCCTTTCTGGTCGCTTCTTCAAACCCCGAAATTGCCCAGTAGAGCGCCAGCACAATGCACAGCCCAAAGCTCGCGGCCACGCTGAAAAACGCCAGCACAAAGGCAATGCCATAGGTGATTGGCCCAAACATGAGGCTGCGCGAGATCTGCGCGTGCTGCTCGGCGCTGAGCGGCTGGGCCAGCAGGCGGTTGCTGCGCGCGGCATAGCGCCAGAACAGGTTAAACGCCAGCGCCAGCGCCAGAAATGTGCCCGAGTAGATCGCGCAGGCCACCCACGCGGCCGGCTTTTCGAGGTACTCGGCCAGCAGCGCGGTGGGAAAAGGGATGGTGGTGACTACCAGCAGCAGCAGCCCATTGATGAACAGAAAGCGCGAATCGACCCCGCGAATAAGCCGAAACAGACGATGGTGGTTGACCCATACGATCAGAATGGACAGAAAACTGAGGGTGTAGGCGGCATACGACGGCCAGCGATTCAGCAGGGCCGACCATAATTCCCCGCCGCCGGCTTCTTCGGCCAGCTGCGGCACTTTCAGCTCCAGCACCAGCAGCGTTACGGCAATGGCAAACACGCCGTCGCTAAACGCCTCGATCCGGCCGGTTTCCTTTTCGGCAAAGCTACTCTCGCTCACGCTTGCTCCATCAACAGCTCTATATCTGATACTTTACGGGAATATGCGCTCGCAACTATAGCCGTTCGCAGGCGCGCTTGTCAATATTCGAACGACGAAAGACGAAGGACGAAAGACGAAGGACGAAAGACGAAGGACGAATGAGCAGGGCGCGTATCGAAGGGCGAGAAGGATGCACCCTGAGTAGGCCACAGGCCGTATCGAAGGGTGCGAATGCGCGAAACTCAGTGATCTCTGTGCGCTCTGTGGCCCAGTTATCTCGATGGTGAAGTAGAAAGCCAGCCGCAAGAACGGGTGTTATAATGCGCCTTGCCCACAACGGCGCGGGTGAGAAACCGGCCATTTTCGCCCGGCGAACAGGGCGCAACACGCGAGGAGACACAGGAGATGATGGACGACAAGCCCCAGCACGAATGCGGCGTCTTCGGCATTTATGCCCCCGATGAAGACGTGGCGCGGCTGACCTTTTTCGGGCTGTATTCGTTGCAGCACCGCGGGCAGGAAAGTGCGGGCATTGCGGTGTCGAACGGGCGGCGGATTAATTTGCATAAGGAGATGGGCCTGGTAGCGCAGGTGTTCGATGAAAACAGCCTGCGCCCGCTGCAAGGCCACCTGGCGATCGGTCACACACGCTATTCCACCACTGGCTCCTCGAAGCTGCAAAACGCCCAGCCCTTTGTCGTCGAAAGTGCGCTTGGCCCGCTGGCGGTTGGGCATAATGGCAACCTCACCAACGCCCATGATCTGCGCCAGGAACTGCTGAATCGCGGCGTCGGCCTGACATCCAGCAGCGACAGCGAGGTGATTACGCAGATGCTGGCGGGCGGCGAGGGCCGCACCTGGGACGAAAAGCTGCGCGTGTTTATGGTGCGCGCGCAGGGGGCATACTGCCTGACGGTGCTGACCAAAGATTCGCTGTTTGCCGTGCGCGACCCGTGGGGCCTGCACCCGCTCTGCATCGGGCGCGTGGGCGAAACCGGCTGGGTGGTGGCCTCGGAAAGCTGCGCGCTGGCGACCATCGGCGCGGAGTTCGAGCGCGAGGTTGCGCCGGGCGAGATTATTGCGATTGGCGAGGACGGCCCGCGCACGGTGGCGCGCATGCCCGCACCCGACCGCGCCATGTGCCTGTTCGAGTACATCTATTTCGCGCGCCCCGACAGCCTGGTGGAAGGGCAAACCCTGCACGCCGCCCGCGTGGCGCAGGGCCGCGAGCTGGCCCGCGAGTCGCCCGCCGACGCCGACATTGTGATCCCGGTGCCCGACAGCGCGGTGCCGGCCGCAATCGGCTACGCGCAGGCGTCGGGCATCCCCTACAGCGAGGGCCTGATCAAAAATCGCTACATCGGCCGCACGTTCATTCAGCCCGACGACCGGCTGCGCAAGGTTGGCATCCAGCTCAAGTTCAACCCGCTGGCCGACAACCTGGAAGGCAAACGCGTGGTGCTGATCGACGACAGCATTGTGCGCGGCAACACCTCCGGCCCGATCGTGCGGCTGCTGCGCGATGCTGGCGCGGTCGAGGTGCATATGCGCGTGTCGTCGCCGCCCATCCGCCACCCCTGCTTCCTCGGCGTCGACATGGCTTCCTACCCCGAGCTGATTGCGCACCGCATGAGCATCCCCGAGATCGAAGATTTCCTGGGCGTCGACAGTCTGGCCTACCTGAGCCTGGATGGCCTGATCCGCGCCACCGGCCACGCCGACGCGGGCTTCTGCCAGGGCTGCTTCACCGGGCGCTACCCGGTTGATATTCATCTGGTCGAGAAAGAAACCTTCGAGAACTGAGGCGATTTGCCTTCCTGTCTTTGCTCCTGAAAATCATCCACAGATTACGCAGATTACACAGATAAGGCTTTCTCAAGCCACATAAAATCTGTGAATCTGCGTAATCTGTGGATGGCTGTTGCTGCTTGAGCTTGCACTAGAAAGCCTTCCCCGTGCCCGATTCCACCCTGCGCGACCGCGTGCTCGCCCTCTACGACGCCATGCTGGCGCACTTCGGCAGCGAGCCGCACTGGTGGCCGATCATCACCGACACGCCGCAGTTCGAGGTGGTGGTTGGGACGGTGCTGGTGCAGCAAACCCGCTGGGAAACGGTCGAGGCGGCGATTGCGCGCCTGCACGCTGCTGGGCTGATGCGCCCGGCCGCGCTGGCCGCCGCCGACACAGGCACGCTGGCGGCGCTGATCCGCCCCTGCGCCTTTCATACCCAGAAAGCGCCCGGCTTGCAGGCAATTGCGCGCTACCTCGCCACGAAGTACGACGAAGATGTGGGCGCGCTGCTGGCCCGCCCACGCGCCGCGCTGCGCGCCGAGCTGCTGGCCCTGCCGCGCATTGGCCGCGAAACCGCCGACACGATCATGCTCTACGGCGGCGCGCATCCTTTATTCATTGTGGATGCCTATGCGCGCCGCCTGCTCGGGCGGCTGGGCATGCTGCCGGGCGTCGACGCCATGCGCGCGCCCTACGACACGATTCAGGCGCTGATTGAAGATGCGCTGGCCGGCCCGGAGCTTGATGCGCGCCTGGACGAGCCGGCTTTTGCCCCGCCCATCCGCGACGCCGCGCCGCCGCGTGCGCAGTTCTTCCGCAACTTCCACGCGCTGATCGTCGAGGAGTGCATTCACCACTGCCTGGCCACGCGCATGCGCCAGAAGGAGCCCGGCGCGCGGCGCACGTTTGTCGACCCGCGCAAGTGCGCGGCGCACTGCCGCAGCTGCGCGGGCTGCCCGCTCACCGGCATGTGCGCCACATTCCTTGCTCAATAGAGGGCTTAGAGAACCGATACCACGAAGATATGAAGACACGAAGGTTTTTTATAACTCCTTCGTGCCTTCGTGCCTTCGTGGTTCTATTTTGGTGCTACGAAACGCTAGCTGCCTGGGTCGGGCGAAACGCCAGCTCCCACACCCAGCCTGCGTCGGTGCGGCGGCCATGCCACACGGCAGCGGTCGGCGCGCAGTTGCCGTTGTCGTACACATGCGGCTTGAGGTCGATGCGCATATCGGTGGTGTATTCCAGCAGCGAGCGGATCGGCGCGCCGTGGCTCACCAGAGCCACGCAGCGCAGCGGGCTATCGTCGAGCTGGGCCAGCAGCTCGCTGGTGCGCGCGCGGATCTGGTCCATCTTCTCGCCGGGCGCGCCTTCGCGCAGCGCCTCGGTAAAGGTGATCGGCAGACCCAGCTCCGCCGACACGGCCTCGGCGGTCTGGCGCGTGCGCACAAACGGCGAAGCAAATAGCTGCTCGATGCCGCGCCCCACCAGCCACGCGCCGGTTTCGGCGGCTTCGCGCTCGCCGTGCGGCAAGAGCGGCGGGCCGGGTGGCGTGTGGTAGGGAATGCTGCTCGCGCGGTCGGGCAGGGCGTGGCGCACTAGGTACAGTTCTTCTAACATGCCTTTTTATTCTTCAAACATTCGGAGCGACAGCCACGCGGCTGCCGCAGCCTGTATTGTAGCAGCAAAAACGAATTTCTTCAGGGTGATTCGAAAAGGGCAAAACCACCAAGACACCAAGACACCAAGAGTCCAAGTTTTACGGCAGTTTGCAGTTGGCAGGATGCAGAAGGCAGTTGTATTTCCGCTCTACAAAGCGTTTCTCGTCAGCACATGAATAGTCAATTGTTCTGCGAGCGGCTATAGCTCTCCTTCTCAGTGGCCTCGGTGCGCTCTGTGGCTCAACCGTTTCTGCCCTGGGCTATGAAATTGTGTGCAACTGCGGTGTAACTCTCTGGTATAGTATAGCCCTATTCCCAACGAAATTTCGAGTGCAAGGGTGCGGCGATGTATATTGGCGACTGGCTGGCGCGGCGGGCGCAGCTGAGCCCGCACAAGATCGCGCTGATCGATGCTGCCGCTGGCGGCGCGCGCCGGCCAATTTCGTATGCGGCGTGGAACGGGTCCGCCAATCGCACTGCCCACCTGCTGCGCGAGCGCACCGGCGTGCGCCACGGCGACCGCGTGGCCGTGCTGGCCGCCAACTGCACCGAGTACCTCGACATCTGGTTCGCCTGCGGGAAGATCGGCGCGATCCTGCAAAACCTCAACTGGCGGCTGGCCGTGCCCGAGCTGCGCGCGCTGGTGGAAGATGCTGCGCCGCAGGTGCTGATCTATGGCCCCGACTTTGCCGAGCAGGCCGCCGCGCTGCGCGAGCGCCCGGGCGTGCCGCACCTCGCCGCGCTTGACGCAAACGCCCACGCCCACCCTGCCGACGCGCTGTTTGCCGAGCGCGACAGCCAGCCCGACACCGCGCCCGCGCCCGCCGAGCTGAGCTGGGACGACCCGTGGGTGATCTGCTACACCGGCGGCAGCACTGGCCTGCCCAAAGGCGCGCTGCTCACGCACCGCGCGATCACCTGGAACGCGATCAACACCAACACGAGCTGGGGCCTCGCGCCCGACGACGTTGCGATCCTGAACGCGCCGCTGTTTCACACGGGCGGCCTGAATGTGTTCACCGCGCCGCTAGTGCACCTGGGCGGAACTTCGATTGTGTGCCGCGCCTTTGATTGCGATCAGGTCTACGACCTGCTGGCCGACGCGGGCGTGACGCTCTTTTTTGGCGTGCCGAGCATGTTTCTGGCCTTGCAGCAGCACGCGCGCTGGACCGAGGCCGATTTTTCGCATCTGAAGCTGGTGATCAGCGGCGGCGCACCCTGCCCGCTGCCAATCTTCGAGCGCTTCTGGGCGCGCGGTGTCGATTTCAAAACCGGCTACGGGCTGACCGAGGCCGGGCCGAATACCTTCTGGTTGCCCGCCGAAGATGTGCGCCGCAAGCCGGGCGCGGTTGGCTTTCCGCTGATGCATGTCGATGTGCGCGTGGCGCGGCCCGATGGCAGCGAGTGCGACGCCGACGAGCCGGGCGAATTGCTGATTCGCGGGCCGCATGTGTGCGCGGGCTACTGGAACCGCCCCGAGGAAAGCGCGCAGGCGCTGGCGGGCGGCTGGCTGCACACCGGCGACCTGGCCCGCCGCGACGCGGAAGGCTACCACTGGATCGTCGGGCGGCTGAAGGACGTGATTATTTCGGGCGGCGAGAACATCTACCCCGCCGAGGTCGAGAATGTGCTGGCCGCGCACCCGGCCGTTGCCGATGCCGCGCTGATTGGCGTGCCCGACGCGCGCTGGGGCGAAGTCGGCTGCGCGGTGGTGGTGCCGCAGCCCGGCGCGACGCTCGATGCGGGCGAGCTGCTGGCGTTTTGCGGCGAACGGCTGGCGCGCTACAAAATCCCCAGGCGCGTGGTGCTGGCCAAGGCTTTGCCGCGTACTGGCGCGGGCAAGGTCGATAAGCTGGCGCTGATAAGGCGCTATGGCCCGGCCGAAGAAGCCTGAACTACGAGAACCGCGGAACCACGGAACCGCAAAACCAAAAACCGCAGAACCACGGAACCGCAAAACCAAGAACCGCAGAACCGCTGAAGGGCGTATTGCTTACGTCCAGACTGAGAACCGAGAACCGCGGAACCGCAGAACCGCAGAACCGCGGAACCGCGGAGCTACGGAACCGCAGAACTGGAAAGCAGGAATTGCTCTGCAATGGAATACTCGGAAGAAGAGATCATAAACACGCACTACGCACCACGCACTACAATGGCATACTCGGAAGAAGAGATCACACATACGCACTATGCACTACGCACCACACAACGAGAATCGCCCTGTGTAGCCCGTAAACCCGCTTTGCCCAATCGGTTTCGTTATTCGCTAGGAAAAAGGAGTTGGCTCGTGAGCAGTATCCCCACGCTCCCCGGCATCACCTCGCAGATGATCGACACGCCCCGCCTGTCCATTCACACGCTGACCAGCGGGCCGGCCGACGGTATCCCGGTGCTGTTTGTGCATGGCAACGCGTCGTCGGCAACCTACTGGGAAGAAACTATGCTGGCGCTGCCGCCGCAGTATCGCGGCATCGCGCCCGACCTGCGCGGCTATGGCGACACCGAGGACAAGCTGATCGACGCGACGCGCGGCCTGGCCGATTTCTCCGACGACCTGCTCGCGCTGGTCGACACGCTCGACATCGCGCGCTTCCACGTCGTCGGCCACTCGCTGGGCGGCGCGGTGCTGTTCGTGCTCATCCCGGCGGCTGGCGACCGCGTGCTCTCGGCCACGCTGGCCGCGCCCGGCTCGCCCTACGGCTTTGGCGGCACCAAAGATGTCGAAGGCACCATGTGCGCGCCCGACTCCGCTGGCGCGGGTGGTGGCATTGTCAACGCCGAGTTTACCCGCCTGATGAGCATTAGCGACCGCAGCAGCGACAACCCGCAGGCATCGCCACGCGTGGTGATGAATAGCTTCTACTGGAAGCCGCCATTTATTCCTGCACGCGAGGAAGAACTGCTGTCGGGCTTGCTGAGCGAGAAAATTGGCCCCGACAAATACCCCGGCGATTTCGTGGCGTCGGAGAACTGGCCGGGCGTGGGGCCGGGCGTGTGGGGGCCAGCCAATGCGCTCGCGCCCAAGTACGTTGGCGATAGCGTGGAGCGTTTTGTGGCGGCGGCGCACAAGCCATCGGTGCTGTGGGTGCGCGGCGCGGATGACCAGATCGTGGGCGATTTCTCGCTGTTCAACCTGGGCACGCTGGGCCAGCTGGGGATTGTGCCGGGCTGGCCGGGCGCGGATGCCCACCCGCCCCAGCCAATGGTGAGCCAGACGCGCGCGGTGCTGGAGCGCTACCAGGCCGGCGGCGGCAGCTACCGCGAGGTCGTCTTCCCCGACACCGGCCACACGCCCTACATCGAGCGGCCCGGGGAGTTCAATGCGCTGCTGGCCGAGCAGCTTGGCGCGGCGTAGGAAGAGAAACCGAACCACCAAGACACCAAGGCACCAAGAATTTTTGAAATCTTGGTGCCTTGGTGGTGAATTCGTCAATCTCCCATCCCCCATCCCCTACCTCCCATCCCCCATCCTGCCACACCAGCGCAGCGCATTCGCAATCAGCGTCTGGTATGCGGGGTGCAGCCAGACCTCCAGGTTGTGGCCGGGAGTGAGCGCCACCACGCGCCCTGCACCTTCGGTGCGCGCCCAGCCAGCCGGCTGCGTGCCATGCTCCGACGTGGTGGTCAGAAAGACCTCGCCCGGCGCGTCGCCCATGTCCATCATGTAGTGCTCGTCGGTGAGGGTGAACGGCGCGCTGCCCGCCGCGAGCGTGTGGCCTTCTATGGGCGCGACGGTGACAGGGCATTGCGGCGGGTGGCTGGCGAACACTCCTCCCAGCAATTCGCGCAGCACCGGCGTGTCGGCGTAGCCCGCCAGCCCGGAATGCACAGCCAGCAGCCCGCCGCCGCCACGCACATACGCCGCGAAAGCCGCTTCTACATCGGGCGTCATCCATGGTGTGCGGTCGCTGGCCGAAACATCATTCGACTTGGTGAGCAGCACGGCGGGAAATTCCGCCATCCGCCCGGCCGACCAGTCGCCCGCGTTTTCGATCCAGTCGAACGCAAAGCCGCTCGCCGCCAGGGGCGCGAGGCCAGCGCGCGGCGTGCGGGCCGGGTGCCAGTAGTCGTCGCAGAGCACAAGCACACGCATAGGGCGTGATCCTTTCACCGCATTACCACGGCCACTCGCGGCCGGCATAATCGCGCAGCACCAGCGCATCTTCATCGGCGCGGTCGGTCAGGAAATAGCCCAGCGCCAGCTCCGCCGCTTCTTCCGGCTCCAGCTCGGCGTCGGGGTTTTTCGCGCCGCTGATGTACGAGCGGATCCAGCCGGGGTGGTAGACGCGAAAGCTGTAGCCCTGCGGCCGCAGGTCGTTGAACAGCAGGCGCGCGCCCATGTTCAGCGCTGCTTTCGACATGCAGTAGCCGAACCAGGATGTGCGCGCGGCGCGGTTGATGCTGCCCGCTTCCGACGACACAAAGCACAGCCGCTTGCCCGCGCCGGCATCGAGCAGCGGCAGCAATGCCTCGACCACGCGCAGCGGGCCGAGCGCGTTGGTGGCGTAGAGCCGGTTCATTTCGCCGTAATCCTGCGGCTCGCGGATGCCGCGTCGCGAAGTGGGCGAGTTCACGCCCGCGTTGTTGATCAGCAGGTCGAGCGACGAGGTGATGCCAGCCACCTGCGCCGCTGCCGCCGCCACCGACTCGCCCGCCGCCACGTCGAGCGGCACGGGCGTGAGCGCGCCGGGGAACTGTTCGGCCAGCGCGGCCAGCTCGGGCCAGTCGGGCATATACTGGCCGGCGAACACGCGCCAGCCGCGCGCGAGCAGGCCAGCGCAGAGCGCCAGCCCCAGCCCGCGATCCGCGCCTGTCACAAAGGCTGTGGATGTCATATCGCTCCTACCAGGCGTAGGCTTCGGGCGCCTGCCCGCCTGGGCCGGGCCAGATCTCGTCGAGCTTCTTCAGCGACTCGTCGGAAAGCGTGATTTCGACTGCGCGCAGGCTGCCGCTCAGCTGCTCGGCCGTGCGCGGCCCGATGATCGGCGCAGTGACGACCGGGTTGCTCAGCAGCCACGCCAGACCGACATCGCCGGGCTGTTCGCCCAGCTCGCGGCAGAAGTTTTCGTAGGCTTCGAGCTGCGGGCGAATTTTCTCGATGCGCTGCTGGTTTGCTTCCGACGAGCGGCGGCCTTCGGTGGCTTTTTGCAGCGCGCCGCCCAGCACCCCGCTCGAAAGTGGGCTCCACGGGATCAGGCCCAGACCATACTCGCGGCAGGCCGGAATGACCTCCAGCTCGATTGTGCGCGCGGCCAGGTTGTACAGGCTTTGCTCGGACACCAGGCCCAGGAAGTTGCGGCGGGCGGCGCGCTCGTTGGCCTGCACAATGTTCCAGCCCGCGAAGTTGCTCGAACCGACATACAGCACTTTGCCTTCGCGCACCAGCTGCTCCATCGCCTGCCAGATTTCTTCCCACGGCGTCGTTCGCTCGATGTGGTGCATCTGGTAGAGGTCGATGTGGTCGGTCTGCAGGCGGCGCAGGCTGTCCTCACACGCCTTGCGGATGTGGTAGGCCGAGAGGCCGCGATCGTTTTTGCCCTCGCCCATGGGGCCGTACACTTTGGTGGCAAGCACAATGCGCTCGCGGCGGCCGCCCTGCGCCATCCAGCGCCCAATGATCTCTTCGGTGACGCCCACGCCCAGCGTGCCGCCATAGCGGTTGGCAGTGTCGAAGAAGTTGATCCCCAGCTCCAGCGCCTGGTCCATCAGCGCAAAGCTATCGGGCTCGCTGGTTTGCGGGCCGAAGTTCATGGTGCCGAGGCACAGGCGGCTGACGCTCAGGCCGGTGCGGCCAAGGTGGGTGTACTGCATGGTGGTGCTCCTTTTGGGGTTTTGGGCGGACACGCAGGTTCTTGGGGCGGACACATAGGTCCGCCCGAACATGCATGGGAACCGATCATGGCGTGTGGGGCTTATTCTGGTGTGTTCAGGTGGCTGCGGGCTATTGTACCACCGTTTCGGCGGGCAAATGGTACAATGCGGGGCGGCAGAACCGCAGAACTGCAGAACCGCAGAATCGCAGAACCGAGAAGTAAGCAGTCGGCAGTTGGCAGTGAGCTGTGCTTGCGAACCTGCAACCTGCAACCTGCGAACTTTCAAACCTGCAACCTGCGAACCTGCAACCTGCAACCTGACAACCTGCAACCTGCAACCTGCGAACCTGCGAACTCGCTCACCTGCAACAAGGAATATTCGTGATCCTCGAACGCCTCAAGCACGAAACCCACGCCGCGCATATGCGCCTGGAAGCCATTGTTGATCTGCCCAGTCGCCTGCGCTCAACAGAATGCTACCGCGATCTGCTGGCGCGCTTCTATGGCTTCTACGCGCCGCTGGAGCCGCGCATCACTGCGCGCGACGAGTGGGCTCCTTACGACTTCCCAATCGCGCAGCGCGCCAAAGTGCCCGCGCTCACCCGCGACCTTGCGGCGCTTGGATATACATCTGAGGAAATGAATGACCTGCCGCGCTGCGCGGAGTTGCCCGCCCTCGCGAGCTTCCCGGCGGTGCTGGGCGCGATGTATGTGCTGGAAGGGGCAACGCTGGGCGGGCAGGTGATCAGCCGGGCGGTGCGCGCCGAGCTTGGCTTCACGCCAGAGGCGGGCTGCGCTTTCTTTGCGAGCTATGGCCGCGAGCTTGGGCCGATGTGGCAGGCGTTTCGCGCTTTTCTCGCCAACGTCGAAGCCGAGAATCCCGCCAGCGCCGACTCTATCGTGGTGGGCGCGCACGCGACTTTTGCGGCCTTTGGTGAGTGGATTGGCAGTTTTGAGTGCTGAATGCTCAGTGTTGAGTTTCTTCACCTGCAAGCTGTAGCGCTGTATAGCAATCCTATAAGTCGGCAAGGTTGCGTGAGGGCAAGTCGCCCGGGCTCGCCAGCGCAGCATGGAGCGCAGGCAGCAGCGCCTGGATCCACTGGTTGGCTTTCGGCTGGCCCATGCCAAAGGCAGCGCCGTGAAAGGTCTGGGTCGCGGCTTGCTTGAAATAGGTCAGGATGAAGAGCAGGCGATCTTCTTTGGAGGGCAAGGGGCAGGTTGCATACTGGTCAAGCATCCGATACGTCTTGTCGCGTTCTATTTCATACAGAAACAGGCGCAGCACTAAATCCCAAACCCCACTCCCAAAACCCTATGTGGCCGGAGCAACAATTTACGCCTCTGTCAGGGCTGCCAGCAGCGCCAGCGCGTAGCACTCCTCCGCCGCGCTTTCCTCGAACTCGCGCATTTCCGCGCCAATTGCCACCTGCAGGCGGTAGCCGCGCGACAGGCGCTCAAGCCGCAGGGGCGCATCCGGGCCAAGCGTGGCAGACAGCAGCTCGCGCAGCTGTGTCTCGCTTGGCAGCCAGACCGCCTCGGACAGCACGACATAATCGAGCGCCCATTCAATGCTGCCGTGGAAAGTGATGGTCTGCTGGCCACTGAAACTCTGCACCAGCGCAGGCAGCGCGCTGACCACAAACACCTGCTCATCGAGGTTATGCTCGGGCATAATGAAGAAATCGCGTTCGGTGGGCTGCCAGCGCAAACCGCGCTGCTTGAGCTGCTGGGCGAGCGATGCGCTGATCACAGGGTGCCTCTTTTCTGGTACGATTGCGGCTGTGTAGAGATTAGCGCGCCATTGGGCCGCTGTCAATTGCCAGGGATGAATTATGAAACTTTTGATCGATAGCGCAGTACGCGATGATGTGCAGGCCGCGCTGGCGAGCGGCGTTGTCGCGGGCGCGACTACCAACCCCACCTTGCTGCGGCGGGCGGGCGTGCGCGCCGCCGGTGTGCCGGCGCTGGCGCGGCAGATTCTCGATTGGGGTGCGGGCGAGCTGCACCTGCAGGTGTATGCTGCCGACACCGCCGGCATGCTGGCCGACGCAGCCGCGCTGATCGCGCTCGACCCGGCGCGCGTGCTGGTGAAAATCCCTGCCACGGCCGACGGTTTCCGCGCCGCCGCGCAGCTGGTGAGCGGGGGCGCGCGCGTGACGCTCACTGCCGTCTACACGCTGCGGCAGGCGCTGCTGGCGCACAGCGTCGGCGCGAGCTATGCCGCGATCTACCTGGGCCGCATGCGCGACGCGGGAATTGACGCGATGGCGCTGGCCGGGCAGATGCAGGCGCTGCTGAATGCGCAAGGCTCGCGGGTGTGCATCCTGGCCGCCAGCATCCGCGACCCCAACGAAGTGACCGAGCTTGCGCTCGCTGGCATTGGCTCGGCAACGCTGCCCGCCGCCATTCTTGCGCGCCTGCCCGAGTCGGATGCGACTGCCAAAGCCGCCGCGACTTTTGCCGACGACGCGCGTGCAATTCAGGGCTAGACATAATCCACAGATTTCGCAGATTACACAGATAACGAGCGGTCGTCATCTCATCGTTCTATTCTGCAATCTTGGTGTCTTGGTGCCTTGGTGGTATCGTCCTTTGCGCGTCGCCAGCCGTGGTACAATCTGCGCCAGCAAGCACAGCAGTGAGGCCCGCCATGCCCATGACCATCACCAGCGTCGCAGCGCTCGACATTCGCTTCCCCACCTCGCGCCAGCTCGACGGCTCGGACGCGATGAACCCCGACCCGGATTACTCCGCCGCCTATGTGATCCTGAAAACCGACCACCCGGGCGGGCTGGAAGGCCACGGCCTGACCTTCACGATCGGGCGCGGCAACCAGCTCTGTGTGGCGGCGATCGAGGCGCTTGCGCCACTGGTGCAGGGCAAAACGCTTGAGTCGTTCACTGCCGACATGGGCGCGTTCTGGCGCATGATTACCGGCGACAGCCAGCTGCGCTGGGTTGGCCCCGAGAAGGGCGTGATCCACCTTGCCACTGCCGCCGTCGTCAATGCCGTGTGGGATCTGTGGGCGAAAGTGGAGCAGAAGCCGCTCTGGCAGCTCGTTGCCGACATGACGCCCGAGGAATTCGTGCGCTGCATCGACTTCCGCTATATCACCGACGCGATCACGCCCGCCGAGGCGCTGGAGATCGTGCAGCGCAACGCGCCCACCCGCGCCGCGCGCATTGCCGAGTTGCAGGAGCGTGGCTTCCCGGCCTACACGACTTCGACCGGCTGGCTGGGCTACCCCGACGAGAAAGTGCGCCGCCTGTGCCGCGAGGCGCTGGCCGCCGGCTGGACGCATTTCAAAATCAAGGTTGGCGCAGATATTGAGGACGACTGCCGCCGCGCGGCGCTCATGCGCGAAGAAATTGGCTACGAGCGCCGCCTGTCGGTCGATGCGAACCAGGTCTGGGGCGTGGGCGAGGCGATTGCGAACATGCAGCGCCTGGCGGAATACCAGCCCTGGTGGATCGAGGAGCCGACCAGCCCCGACGATGTGCTGGGCCACGCGGCGATTGCGCGCGCGATTGCGCCAATTGGCGTTGCGACGGGCGAGCACGTGCAGAATCGCATTATTTTCAAGCAGCTGCTCCAGGCCGACGCGATTCGTTTCTGCCAGATCGATGCGTGCCGGCTGGGCGGCGTGAACGAGGTGCTGGCCGTTCTGCTGATGGCGGCGAAGTTTGGCGTGGCGGTATGCCCGCACGCAGGTGGCGTCGGCCTGTGCGAATATGTCCAGCACCTTTCGATGATCGACTATATTTACGTGGGAGCGTCACTCGAAAATCGCGTGATCGAGTTTGTCGACCACCTGCACGAGCATTTCGTCGAGCCGGTGCGCATGCAGCATGGCGCGTATATGCCGCCCCGAATGCCCGGCTACAGCATCGAGATCAAGCCCGAGTCGCTGGCGCGCTACGCCTACCCGCACGGCCCGGCGTGGGCGGAGTGAAACGGAGTTCGAACGTTGCAGGTTTACAGGTTGCAGGTTGTATGCTCAATCCCAAAACCTAAACTCCAGCGGGCAGTAGGCAGTCGGCAGTCATGCAAGCCAACAATCTCCGTGTCTCTGTGCCTCCGTGGTGAATAGGTTCGTCGTCACGACCTGCAACTCTTCGCGCTCTTTGCGTTCTTTGCGGTAGTGTTCGTTCGTCTATCGCCAATCGTACATCGTACATCGTAAAGGTGAACCATGCCCAACTTCCCAATTGTCGATACGCACGTCCACCTGTGGGACCCGGCGCGCTTTCGCATGGCCTGGCTGGATGGCAACGACCTGCTGAACAAGCCCTACCTGCTTGAAGAATACCGCGCGCACACCGCCGGCCTAACAATTGAGTCGATGGTATACCTGCAGGTGGACGTTGCGCCGGCCTATGGCCTGCTGGAAGCGCAGTTCGTGGCCGAGCTGGCGCAGCGCGACCCGCGCATTGGCGCGATTGTGGCCTGGGCGCCGCTGGAAGATGGCGACTGCGTGCGTTCCTACCTCGACGCGCTGGTGCGAGTTTCGCCGCTGGTGCGCGGCGTGCGCCGCTTGGTGCAGGGCGAGCCCGACCCAAACTTCAGCACCCGGCCGGGCTTTGTGCGCGGAACACAGCTGCTCGGCGAATACGGGCTGACGTGCGACATCTGCATCAGGCACACGCAGCTTCCCGCCACGATCGAGCTGGTGCGGCGCTGCCCCGATGTGTCGTTTATTCTCGACCATATCGGCAAGCCCGATATTGCCAGCGGCCAGCTGAAACCGTGGCGCGCGCAGATCAGCGAGCTCGCCGCGCTGCCAAATGTGATCTGCAAGGTCAGTGGCGTGACGACCGAGGCCGACCGTGAGCATTGGACGCCCGAGCAGATCGCGCCGTATGTGCAGCATGTGCTGGCGGCATTTGGCGAAGACCGGGTGGCGTTCGGCGGCGACTGGCCGGTGGTGCTGATGGCGTCGGAGTATCGGCGCTGGGTGGAGGCGCTCGACACGCTGACGGCAGATTTGCCCGAGGCCGCGCGCCGCAAGCTGTGGGCCGAAAATGGGCGGCGCTTCTATCGTATCTAGCGATTATGCTGCGGCGGCGGGCAAGGTGCAGGGCTGGGCGCACGGCGGCGATTTTCCCCCGCAGTTTGTGCACGCGCCGTTTCAGTAGCGGCTAATCTTGCGGGGCGTAACCCAGCACCTCGCGGGCGTGCTGGATGTCGACGAGGTTGGGGTGGTTGTTGGAGTGGCCGAAGAAGATATCGAAGCGCAGGCTGGCCGGCGCGCTGATGCAGCGCTCGACGATCTGCACAATATCGCGCTGGCTGCACCAGATTGGGCCAGCCTGCGCGTTGGCGGGCCGGTCGTCCGCCGTGACCCAGCCGATGCGCAGGCACAGGCACGACATGTCGTGGGTAAAGGCGTACATGTGGGCCAGCGCCTCGCCAAACACCTTGCTGCAGGCGTAGTAGTTCAGCGGGCGGGTGGGCTGCGTGTGCAGAATAGGCGTGAACTGCCCATCCTCCAGCGAGCGGTAGGGTTCGTCGGCGCGGTAGCCAAACACGACCTGGTTGGTGCTGGCGAAAACAACGCGCCGCACGCCGGCCAGGCGGCATGCCTCGAACAGGTGCTGGTTGCCGATGATATTGCTGTTCAGCACGCTTTCCCAGCCGGCGCGGCCATCGGGGTCGGCGGCCATGTGCACCACGGTATCCATGCCCTCGACGGCGCGCTGCACCGCCGCGAAGTCAGTCAGGTCGGCGTAGTGCAGGCGCTCGTCGGGGATGATCTGAAGCTCCAGTGGCTCGACGCGCGCTGAGGCTTCGTTGCGGCGCACCATGCCATAGGCGGCATAGCGCTCGGGCTGCGCGGCGAGGTGGGCATACACCAGGTTGCCGATCAGGCCGTATGCGCCGGTGATCAGGACTTTGCGCGGGGCGGGTGGTGATTGCACGGCAACTCTCGTGATAGCAGGATGACGACCGACGCGGGATTGACGATTGACGATTTGCGATTTACGATTGGGGCGAGCCAGCGCCGACAGCCAACGAATGAAAACTACCGCAAAGAACGCAAAGGACGCAAAGTTTGCGAATGACCACGTATTCGTTTGCAGGTTACTGCCAACTGCAAACTGCCGATTTACGATTGGGGCGAGCGATAGCCGAAAATTCACCACTGAGACACAGAGGCACGGAGGGTTTGAAGCAGGTTTACAGGTTGCAAGTTTGAAGGTTGAAAGTTACACATTCCAGGTTCAATCCCAAAACCCTAAACCCGTATACGGTTGCAGATTTGCCAACTGGCCTGGTAGTGGGATAGAACACACAACCTGCAATGTGTAAACCTGCAACCTTCGAACTCACTCGCTCTCCCGTTACTCCGGCCCGAATGGATAGTACTCCACATCGTCCTTGATTGCGTCGAGCAGGGTCGAGATTTCGCGCCGGTCGTCGGCGTCGAGGGCGTCGACGCCGGCGGGGGCGCGCTGCAATGTGTTGGAAAAGACACCGCGCCGCTTGAGGATGTAGCGCATAAACGGCTGGTTCTCGCGGATGATCAGCGGCAGAAGGCGATTGTGCAGGTCGCGCGCGCGCGCCTCGTCGCCCTGCCACCATAGTTCCATCACCTTCGCCAGCAGGTCGGCGATTTCGCAGGCGGGCATACAGCCGTTTGCGCCGCGCCGCAGCTCGTCGGGCAGCACGCGCCCGCCAAAGCCGCCAAAGATCGCCTTGACGCGGTCGCCAAGCAGCTGGTGCACCTCGGCAATATGGCGCGGGCCGGGCGGGCGCTCCTCTTTGATATACTGAATTTGCGGCACCTGCTCCACCAGCATGGCGATCTGCTCGCCGGTCAGCGGGGCATACGCCGCGGCGTTCTGCAAGATGATCGGCCCATCATACACATCACCAAGCCGCTTGAACATGTCGATGGCGATGGCGGCATTCGTTTGCGCCGGGGCCATGGCGATGATTGCGTCGGCGCCGGCCTGCTGTGCGGCGCGGGCGAACAGCAGCACCTGCGGCACCGACACGCCCGAGCAGCCGAAGACTAGCGGCAGCCGACCGTTGATTTCTTCCAGCACGGCGTGGAGGTTGCGGATGCGCTCTTCTTCGCCCAGGAAGTAGAACTCGCCCACCATCACCGGCCACACAATGCCGTGCTGCCCGCTGCGGCAGCAGAAATTCGCCGCCGCGCGCAGATCGGGCGTGTGGATTTCGTAGTCCTCGGTGTAGGGCGTGGGCAGCAGCCCGAACACGCCCTTCAGGTTGTCGAATCGCGCCATAGTGTATCTCCGATGAGGTTTGAATGCCCAGCGCTGAATGTTGAGCTGCGCAGCTTTTGCCTGCCCTTCGACAAGCTCAGGAAGTTCGGCAGCATGGTAGTTTGCGATTTATTCTGTATGGTTTTCGCGCATAGCGCGAAAACCATACAGAAACGGACTGAAATGTGCTGTATTGAATGCTTCCTTAGGAATGTAGCACTCAGCACTCAAAACTCAACATTTACTCCGGCCAGCGATTATCGGGCCGCCAGAAGCCCAGCTTCGGTGTGTTCCATTCGTCGGTGGGCAGGAACATGGTGCCGGGCGTGCGCAGGTTTGCCTCAATGCCTTCGAGGTTGAGATCGACACCCAGGCCGGGCCGGTCGGGCACGACGACATAGCCGTCGGCCATGTAGTCGGCGGGTAGGCCGGTGACGAGACTCTCCCAGAAGGGCAGGTCGAGGCCGTGGTGCTCGAGCGCCAGGAAGCTTGGGATAGCGGCAGCGCAGTGGACGTTCGCCATAAAGGCGATTGGCGAGCCGGCGCAGTGCAGCGCGGTAGTGATGCCATAGCGCTCGCCATAGTCGGCAATGCGCTTGGTTTCGAGCATACCGCCCGAGGTGAGCAGATCGGGGTGCAGGATGTCGATCGCGCGCTGCTCGATGAAGTCGCGGAAGCCGTCCCACAGGTACAATTCCTCGCCGGCCGCAATGGGCGTGCGCAGTGCGTCGGCCACGCGCTTGTGGCCCGCGATATCGTACCAGGGCATGGGGTCTTCGATCCAGGCGAGGTGGTAGGGTTCCCAGGCCTCGCCCAGGCGAATCATCTCGTCGAGCGTCAGGTAGCCGTGGCCGAAGTGGTCGGTGCAGAGCGACACTTCGTCGCCCACGGCTTCGCGAATGGCGGCGACGATCTCGACCGAGCGGGCGATGGCGCGGTCGGTGAGCTTGGCGCCCTGCCCGCTGCCCGGCGCGCGCCAGCGCTGGCCGAGTTCGTACTCGTGCTTGGTTTTCTGACCGACCAAGCCGCCCGGCGTGTCTTCGAACAGGCGCGGCCGGATGTCGAACTTGATGAAGGTCAGGCCGAGTGCCTTGCGACCGGCCAGCGCCCGGCGGTAGCCCTCGGGCGTGGCTTCTTCGGGCGCGGGCGTGTCGGCGTAGAGGCGCACGCGGTCGCGATATTTGCCGCCAAGGAACTGATAGCACGGCACGCCATAGACCTTGCCGATCAGGTCCCACAGCGCAATTTCAATCCCCGAAACGCCGCCGCCCTCGCGGCCCCAGCTGCCAAAGTGCTTGATCGCCCGGAAGATCATGTCGATGTTGCAGGGGTTCTGGCCGAGCAGCATGCTCTTGAACTGCAAGGCATTTTCGCGGTGGCCGGCGTCGCGCACCTCGCCCAGGCCATACACGCCCTGGTTAGTATCGATGCGGATGATCGGGTAGTCGTAGTTGGCGGCGACCACGGCGATACGGATGTCGGTGATCTTGAGGTCACTGGGCCGCGAGTTGGTGTTGACTGCGTCTTCGACCCGGCCGAGTTGGGTTTCGGCGTCTAACGATTCAGACATGGGGGCTCCTACCAAATCTAAGAAATGTGCAAAACTCCGCTGACAAGGTGACAGGATGACAGGATGACACGATCAGCAAGCACTCTGTCATCGTGTCATCCTGTCATTCCTATAGCGGTTTGCAGAACAATTGGACACTCATATGCTGGCGAGAAGGCATTGTAGCGCGGAAAATGCAACTGCCTTCTGCATCCTGCCGACTGCAATTTGCTATTCGCTACTGCGCGGTTTTCAGGCCACTGACGACGAGCATGCCGGTGTGCGCCCAGTACGCCCCGTTCGTCCCGTCGGCCAGGTTCGCCTCGGTGGGCCAGTTCGTCCAGTACGTCTGGTTGTAGGGAATGCGATGCAGCCACTGGATGATCGGGATGTCGATCACATCGCGCCAGTAGATCTCGAGCGCCTTCACTGCATCGGCCTTGAAGGTCGGGTTGTCCTCGCCCAGCGGCGCCATCTCGTCCACAATCGCGTCGTACTCCGGGTTCTTGTAGCGCGAGAAGCGGTTGTTCCCGGCGGTTGTGCCCACCGAGGCGCTGTAGCGGCTGTGGAACAGCTCAAACGCTGCGTAGGGGTCTTTCAGGCTTGCGCCGTGCCCGAACATATACAGCCCGGCCTTGCCCTCGGCCATGTTCGAGTACGAGTCGGTGCCGAAGTTCACGCTCGCGTCGAAGCCGCCGGCTTTCAGCATTTCCACCAGCACTGGCACGATGTCCGAGTGGATGCCCTCGAAGCCGTTGATCACCGCCGACACCGTCTTGCCATCTTTCTCCCACAGCCCGTCGCCGTTCTGCGTGAAGCCGGCCTCGGTCATCAGCTGCGCGCTCTTCTCCAGGCTGAACTCGCGCGGGTTGTACTTCGCTTCCAGCGCTTTCACTTCCGGCGTATCCACGAACTTCTGCAAGCCGGGATAGAGCGGGAAGGGGTAGACCGTCGCGATCTTCGCGCCGTCGTACACGATCTCGTCGATCTTGTCGCGGTCGATCGTCAGGGCCATGGCCTTGCGCACGCGCACATCGCTGTACGGCTCGATCTGCGTGTTCATCCACAGCGAGTTCGGCCACCAGTCCAGGTAGCCGTAGGGCGATTTGTCGCCGGTGTGGCTGGTGACTTTCGGGTTGCTCTTCAGGATGTTGCCGATCACCTGGCTGCGCATGTCGAGCGTGGCGTCGAAGTCGTTGTTGACCACGCGCTGCGCGACCGTGTCCATCTGCACGCCGTTGATGTTGCCAATGACGATGCGCTTGACATCGGGCAGTGGGTGCAGGCCGGTCTTGACCGCCCACCAGTCTTCGCGCAGGTCGAAGATCTTCTGGTTCTTGTCCCACAGCACCACGCTGTACGGCCCGGAATGGGGCATCTCAATGCCGCCGGTGAAGGCGTTGACATCGGCTTCCTTGGCGAGCACGTGCTCGGGCACGATCGGGATGCCGGTGTCGAATTTGAGGGTCAGCACTTCGAACTTGAAGCGCGGCGAAGGCTGCTTGAAGGTCACGACCACGGTTTTGGCGTCGGGGGCCTTAACCTCCTGCACGAACTGGTCGAACTGGGCGTGGTAGGGCAGCTTGTCGTTCTTCATCTGGCCTTCGAAGGTGAAGACGACATCCTTGGAGGTGACGGGCTCGCCATCGCTCCAGGCCGCGCCATCGCGCATCTTGATGGTCAGCTCGGTGAAGTCGGGCTTGGTGTACTCCATGCTCTCGGCCAGCCAGGGGATGTCTTTGTCGGCGAAGATGCCGAAGTAGTACAGGCCCTCCCACATAAAGGCGTTGCCGCTCTGGTGGGTGTAGCCAGGAATGGCCCAGGGGTTGGTGACGCCGATGGTGTCGTTGCCGTGGCCGAGCATCAGGGTTTGGTTGCGCGGGATTTCCTTGAGCGGGCCGGCAGACAGGGTCGGCGGGTCGGTTGGCGCGGGTGCGGCGGTGGCTTCGGCGGCGGCGGGCGCAGCAGTGGCCTCAGCGGCAGCCGGCGCGGCAGTGGCTTCGGCGGCGGCCGGAGCGGCGGCGGTGGGCTGGGCGGCAGCTGGCGCGGCGGTGGGCTGGTCGGCGGGCGCGGGTGCAGCAGGCGAGCCGCCGCAGGCGACCAGCAGCAGAGCGAAGACGGTGGCGGCGAGGAGCAATTTGTGTCGGATCATCGCGTCGATCTCCTTGATAGCAAACGGTGGCTGGTGTGCGTCGTTGCAGCGATGGTTGTGTGCGCGCAGAGCGAAGAGCGCAGAGCACAAAGCGTAGAACCTGTAAACCTGTAACCGTATGAGGGTTTTGGGTCTGGGGTTTTGGGATTGGGCTAACAACCCGCAACCTTCAAACCTGCGAACCTTCGGACCTGCAACCCGCAAACCCTTCGTGTCTCTGTGGTGTATCGTTTCTTCGTCGTTCATCAGATGTCAATCTCCTCGTGTCGTCGTGGCACCTCCTTTCTGCGCGATTAGCTTTTGGGTTCATCAGTTTCGTGTGGCTGAATGCCAAGCGCGGCAAGCGCGTGGCGGAAGTCGTCGAACAGGAGCGGCAAGGTGAACTCGTAATCGGCGGCGAGCGCGGGCGCCGGGTTTCCTGCTTCCTGTGCGACGCTGGCGAGCGGAATGTCGTAGGCGGCCAGCTCGGCCTGCAAGGCGGCGAGCGCGCCCGCCGCTTCCGGGCTTGCAAGCTGGCGATTCACCAGCACGAGCGCGGGTCGGCGCGGCGCGATCAGGGCGCGGGCGGCTTCAAAAGAAAGCGCGAGATCGCAGCCAAAGCCGCACTGCTCAGCGTAGCGCCGGAGCAGATAGGCGAACCCTTGATCGTGATCAACCAGCAGAATACGTGGCTGCATGGCTACTTTCAGCGTTGTGTGCCTACCCGAACAGCCATGCCCCTGCCTGCTTTCGGGGCAGGCGCGTAGCACCAGGACGCCATGATCTCGTCCAAGAACTACGGGCCGCACGGGGGCGCCAGCGAGTTGAGCTATTCGGATAGGCACAGCCGTAGGGATGGCACGAGTATAGCCGGGCCGGGCGCGCGTGTCTTGCCGAAATTCGGGGTGTTTTTGTATTTTCTCGGGGTGTTTCGCTAGCGCTGCTCGGGGGCAAGGCCGCGCCGGTAGGCCCGTGGCGAGATGCCAACTTCGCGGTGGAAGGTGCGGGTGAAGTGCGCGCTTTCGGAAAAGCCAACCGCCAGCGCAACGGCGGCAATGCTCATGTCGCTGCCGGTGAGCAGCTCGCGGGCCTGGTGGATGCGGTAGCGATGCAGGTAGGTCGTGGGCGTGATACCCAGCTCCTGCCGAAAGCAATCGGCCAGGTAGTCGGCGCTGACGCCAACATGCGCGGCGATCTGCTCGCGCCGCAATGGCGCGGCATAGTGTTCGTGCACAAAGGCCATGGCGCGGCGCACCAGCCGCTGCGTTGGCCCGCCCAGCGTGCGCTGATGCGCCAGCACGCGCTCGATGCGCTCCAGCGTCTCAAACGAGTCGAACAGCCCTTTATTCAGCAGGGTCGCGACGCCGCGATTGCAACGCTCGATCTCGGCCTCGCCCAGCGACTGGGCGGTAAGAATGACCACCGGAATGTCGCGCGTCGCCGGGTCGGCCTGGAGCGCGTCGAGCGTGGCGAAGCCATCCATCTCTGGCATCATCAGGTCGAGCAGAATGAGGCTGGGCGGGCGCTGGCGCGCAACGGCCAGCGCGGCGCGGCCATGTTCTGCCCGTCGGGTTGCGCGCCCACTCCGCTCGATCATGCGGCAGTGCAGATCGAGCATGCGCGGGTCGTCGTCGACAACCAGCACCAGCTCGCGCTGTGCGTGTTCGCGTGCTGTCGGTGTGAGTGTATCGGCAGATGCGCCAGTGTTTGCCAGGGCCGGCAGCGCAAAGAAAAAGGTCGCGCCGCTGCCCAGATCGCCGGGCGAGCGCAGACCGAGCGTGCCGCCATGCAGGGCCAGCAGCTGCCGGCAGACCGCCAGGCCCAGTCCCAGCCCGCTCGTACCCAGGCGCTGGGCGGCCTCGGCGCGGTGGAACTCGTGGAAGATCAGCTCGCGCTCGGCGTCGGCTACGCCAATTCCGGTGTCGCTCACCGACACAAGCGCCTGGCCGTCGGCCTGCGCCAGCTCAAGCGCCACCGCGCCGCGCTCGGTGAATTTGACGGCGTTGCTGATCAGATTCAGCGCAACCTGGCGCAGCCGCGTGCGGTCGCCAAACACATGCGGGCCGCACGCTGGGAGCGACACATGCCACGCCAGCCCATGCTCGCGCGCCATCTGCTCACCAAGCGGCGCAACGCCGCGCAATACGTCGGCCAGATCAAGCTGCTCGCGGAACAGATGCAGCTGCCCGGCCTCGCTGCTGGTCAGGTCGAGCACATCGCCAATCAGGCGCCCGAGGTGCTGCGCGCTGGCGTGGATGTGATTGAGGTCGCGCAGCGCCGCGCCAAATGGCCGCAGCGTTTCGCCGTGTTCGCGCAGCATCATGTCGCTCAATCCCACGATCAGGTTCAGCGGCGTGCGCAGCTCGTGGCCAACAGTGGCGAGAAAGCGGCTTTTCATGCGGCTGGCTTCTTCGGCCTGGCGGCGGCCGGCCAGCGCGGCGTGGTACAGGCGGCTGGTGCGCAGCGCGGCGGCGAGGTGGTGCGCAATCGCGGCGCACAGCTCGAGGTTGCTGGCGCTCATCGCCACAAAACCAGTCGATTGGTCATCGATCACCAGTGGCAGCACGGCGAGTTGGAGCGCCTCGCCAGCGGCGAACATACCGGGCGGCGGAAAGGCGCGCGTGGCGAATGTGCGGCCAAGCTGTGGCGCGGGCAGGCCGGCGGTGATCGCCACCACGCTCTGGGCAAAAGGGTCGTCGTCTTCGCCCACATAGCTTGCCGCCACCAGATGCGCAATTCCCAGCTCGGGCAGGTGCTGCGCCAGAATGGCCGCGCTTTCCGCAATATCGAGCGCCGACAGGAGCTGCGCGGCCATGAGGCCCAGGCGGCTGGCGCTCTGCTGGTGCTGCAAGAGCGCTCGCGAGGCTTGCCGGTAGGCACATTCGCTCACGGCCACCCGCGCGTCGTCGAGTGCCGCTGCCGCAACGGCGTGGTGTGCGGGGCTGACCGCCGGCGCGAGCAGATCGAGGTTTTGACGCAATACCGCCAGGCCAGCCTGCCAACCCGCGCCGTCGTCGCCGTGCTGCTCGATCCACGCGAGTAGTTGCTGGCGCGCGCCGTCGAAGGTGGCCGGGTCGCCGCTCAGGAGCAGGCTGGCAGCGGCGGCGGCAAGTATGCGGCAGCGCGCTTCAATCGTGTCGGCGGCGCGCCCGCGCACCTCGGCCATAATCGCATCGGCCATGGCGCGGGCCAGCGTAGCGTGTGTTTCTGGCTCGGCGGGCGCGGCGGGCAGCGCCAGCGCGTTGGTGCTGGCCGGCTGGCAACCGCACGACTGGCGCACGATCAGGCGCGTGGGGATGCGGGCGTGAAGCGCGAGGTCGGGCTGGCCGGCCATGATTGCGCATAATGCCTGCACTGCGCGGTAGCCCAGGCGGTAGGCCGGGTGGCGCACCGAGGTGATTGGCGGGATGTGCGTGCGCGCTTCCTGGCTGTCGTCGAAGCCGATCACCGCCACGTCTTCTGGCACGCGCAAACCAGCCGCGCGCAGCACACTCAGCGCGCCCAGGCATGATTGGTCGTTGCTGGCGAGCACGGCGGAAAATGGCGCGCCCGCTGCCAGAATGCTGCGCATCGCATCCACGCCACCGCTGTAACACAGGTCGCCATACGCAACCAGGCGCGGGTCGAGCGCGATGCCAGCGGCGCGCAGACCGGCCTGGTAGGCGTGCAGGCGCTCGGCGCTGTCGCCGCCGCCGCCGGTATTGCCCGCCACAAACGCGATATTGCGGTGGCCGTGTTCAAGCAGGTGATCGAGCGCCAGGCGAATACCGCCGGCATTGTCGATTGCGACCAGCGGCCAGGGCTGCTCGGCGGTAGTCGCAATTACCGGGTAGCCAGCACGAATCAAATCCTGCACATAGGCCGACTGAACGTCGGACAGGTTGTCGGGAATAACGATCAGGCCGTCGGCGTTCCACGCGCCAACTGGGATGAAGTTGATGCCCGTGCCGGTGATCGCCCAGGCGGTGCGGCTTTCGCGCGGCCCGCTTGGCAGGCCAATCCCGCAGCCAAGCAGCAGGTCGCACCCGTGATCGCGCGCGGCGACGCGCATGCCGCGCAGCAGGGTATGGGCATACCAGTCGAGGCTGGTGCCTTCGTAGATCGCCCACGTAGAAAGTACGCCGATCGTTGGGCGCTGGCCGGCGCGGCCACCTTTGGCTGGCGCGAACAGTTCGGGCATAGTATTGAGATGGTCAGCGGGACACGCGCCAACTATAGCACATTCTGCGGCTCGCGCCGCTGCGCCAACAGCCACGGGTAGAGCGCATCTTCTGCGTATGCCTGGGTCCATGAATCGTGGTCGGCGTCGGCATACACCGTATAGCGAACATCGGCGCCGTGCCTGCGCAATGCCGCCACCATGCGGCTCGATTCCTCGATCGATACGACCGGATCCTGCGCGCCATGAAACACCCAGATCGGGATGTGGCTGATCAGCGGCGCATCTTCTTCGCTGCGCAGCCCATAGGGCCGGCGACCGCAGATCGCCACAATCGCGGCGAAGCGCTGCGGGTTGCCACAGGCGAGCCGCCACGTTTCGCGCCCGCCCATGCTCAGGCCAGTGAGATACACACGATCCAAATCGACAGGGTACTGGGCGGCGATTTCATCGAGCAGGGTGAGCAGCGCGTCGTCGTGGAGTGTCCAATCCGAGTCGGCCGGGCATTGCGGCGCGACAATAATGGCGGGCAAGCTCAGATCGCTCGCGAGCCGCCTGGGCAGGCCGTGATTCAAGACCTTCCGCACATCGCTGCCGCGCTCGCCGCTGCCGTGCAGAAACAGAATCAGCGGCCAGGGTTGCGCGGCGTCGTAGCCTTCTGGCAGCCAGAGCAGGTAGTCCAGGCGAATGGTTTTCACGATTTGCGTATCCAGCGTCAGCGCTTGTGCGTGCATGCTGCGGTCCTTGTTACAATTCAGTCCCCAACAATGGTGTGGGCTTGCTCATGGCTTCTTAACTGCGGCTTCGTCGTTTCCTGCTTCGCCATTATAATGGAAGGGGTGAAAGGGTTGAGTTGGAAGGTTGCAAGTTTACAGGTTACAGGTTATATACCCAAACCCCAAATCTCCGTGCCTCTGTGGTTAGCTTCCTGGCCGTCATTCGCCAATTTTTGAGAACACACTATGCCACTAAATCCCGAGCAGCAGGTCGACGAGATCGTTGCGCGCGTGCGCGAAAGCGCGAAGTACCAGGCGATCAGCGCCGACCTGATTCGTGGCGTGGCGCGGCGCGAGCTGGCTGCGCGCCGTAATGTGAAAGAAGCGATCAAGGCTACCAAAAACAAGCTGCACCAGGTGGCCGGCGCATTTCTCGATGCGCGCCCGCCCTATGCGGCATGGCTAGCCCAGCTCGAAGCGGCGCAGGCCGAAGGGCCAGAAGCACTACGCCGCGCCTGCCTCGATGTGATGCAGCACCACGCTTCCACACGCGAGCGCCTGCCGATACTTGCGCCCTTCTACGAGCGCATTTTTGCGCACTTGCCGCCAATTCATTCCGTGCTGGATGTGGCGTGCGGCCTGAACCCGCTTGCGCGCGACTGGATGCCACTTGCGCCCGGCGCGCACTACTACGCCTGCGACCTGTACGCCGACATGGTCGATTTCCTCAATGGCTTTTTTGCGCTGGCGGGCATTAGCGGCAGCGCGGGCGTGTGCGACCTGATCAGCGGGCCGCCCGCGCAGGCGGTCGATCTCGCGCTGGTGCTCAAGGCGCTGCCGCCGCTGGACCAATTGGCGAAGGAGGGCGGGCGCACGGTGCTGCGGGCGCTCAATGCGCGCTGGCTGCTGGTTTCGTTCCCGGCGCAAAGCCTGGGCGGCCGCGAGAAGCACATGAGCGCGCACTACGGCGAGCGTTTCAGCGCGCTGGCCGCCGCCGAGGGCTGGCCGATCGTCGAGCGCATGGATTTTGCGGGCGAGCTGGCGTTTCTGGTGGAAAAGCGCGGGGGAGAAAACCAATAACCACGAAGGTACGAAGGGAAAACCAATAACCACCAAGGCACGAAGACACAAAGGTTTGAATACCTGTTGCCAATAGCCAGCGGCATGTCAACGTTGAAATAGCAACAAGATCTATCAACAGATTATGCAGATTACACAGAAATAAGGTCTATAATCTGCGTAATCTGCGGATAGATTTAGGAAGTAGCAGGTCGTCAGTTGTCAGCCGTCCTTCTGCCAAAATCTCTGCGCTCTCTGCGCTCTTTGCGGTTTATTCTTTCGGACGTCGCTACCGCCCGACAATCCGCAGTGGGTCGGGCATGAACAGCAGCACAAACACCAGCAGCCCGAAGATCGCCAGCGCAACGTGCCGCGCGCCCAGCCGCGAGATGTCGTTCAGCGGCGCGGGGTGGCGCGGGCCGATGACGACCGCCAGCACGGCCCAGAACAGCCAGGTGGTGGAGACGAATACGCCCAGCAGCACACACGCAGCAATCAGCGCATAGGCCAGGTAGTGTGCGCGCTCGCCGAGCAGCGCGTAGGAAACGTGCCCGCCGTCGAGCTGGCCGATTGGCAGCAGGTTGAGCATTGTGATCAACAGACCGATCCATGCGCCCCATGCCACCGGGCTAAGCTGCACGTCCACGCCGCCGCTCGGCAGCACCTGACCAAAGATCAGCCACTTCGCCGCCATGTAGATCAGCGAGTTGCCTTCTTGCAGGTAGCTCGCGCTCGCGGGCCGGCCAATTGTCGAGTGCGCCAGGCCGTAGAGCAGCAGTGGCAGCGCCACCGTCAGCCCGGCTAGCGGCCCAGCAATGCCCACTTCCAGCACGGTGCGGCGGTCTTCCATTGGTTCGCGCTGCACGATGACCGCGCCCATGGTGCCGGTGAAGCTAATAAATGGTGGCATGGGAATAAAGTAGGGCAGGCTCACTGGCGCGTTGCGCAGCCGGCCCACCACATAGTGCCCCATCTCGTGCGTGAACAGGATGCTCAGCAGCGTAGCGGCAAACGGCAGGCCCGCGCCCAGGCTGGCCGGATTGCGCAGCAGGTCGGCGCCTTCGTTCAGCGCGCCCGTCAGCAGCACCGTAAACATGGTTACGATGAACAGCGCGACCGGCAGCCACACGCGCGGCTGGCGCCGATCAACCACCCCCGGCACCGCCACCAGCTCGTCGTCGCCGGCGGCGCGCGCCAGAAATGGCGTATAGCCCAGGCTTTCCAGCCGGCCACGAATCGTGCGGTAAATAGCGTCGGCCTTGTCGGTCAGCCGGCCGCGCAGCGTCAGCGCGCCGCGCTCGTCCCACTGGTACCGGTCGATCTCCATCAACCCCTGCAACGACTCATGCACCTGACCGGTCAGCTCCAAACGGTCGAAGTCCTCGATGAATGTCGTATTCAAGTATCTCCTCAGTTTCAGCTACTCATAGCTGGGTTAGGCTGCCATGCGAGAGGTAATTTGGAAGCGAGATCGCGGCGCGCAAACCTGGGCGAACGCCGACGCATGGCAGGATAAAATGGCTCGGTGGCACCAGTGAGGGCAGAGCAGAAAGGGTGCCGCCGCATCGCGCCGCACGGGCAGCAGCGTTTTGCCGTTTAGTATACCACGGCGGGCGGCAGGCGTGCGGGCCACCCTGCGCAGCCAACGAAGCGCGGTAGCACGCCCGCTTCTCCCCATTGCGCAGCCCTTGCCCACCGCTTGACAGAACGCCCGGAGGGTCTATAATACCCGAACCCCACCGATGGACTCAGATGTTCCACTAAAGAAGGGAGCCCCGCATGGCCCGACCTTTCCGCTTTGTGCATGTGTTTGCGCTGCTGGCCCTGGCCGCAGTGCTGGCCGCATGTGGCGGCGCGGCCCCGGCTGCTGCGCCAACCAGCGCGCCCGCTGCTGCCGAGGCAACCGCTGCCCCGGCCGCCGAAGCGCCTACGGCTGCCGCCGCTGAAGCGCCCACCGCTGCCGCCGCCGCGCCGCAGCTCGCCGATGTCAGCCGCGACGACACGCTGATCTTTGGCGGCGATTTCACCGACCAGATCTCGATGGACCCGGCGGTCGCCTATGAGTTCGGCGGCATCCAGGTGGTCGCCAGCGTGTACCAGTCACTGGTCAAGACCGACCCCGGCGACCCGACGATCAAGCCCTTGCTGGCGAAGAAATGGGACATTAAAGAAACTGCCGATGGCTCGACCATCACCTTTACGCTGGATGAGAAGGCCAAGTTCGCCAGCGGCGCGCCGGTCACTGCCGACGATGTGGTGTATTCGTGGGGCCGCATCGTCGATCTGAACAAGTCGCCGGCCTTCCTGTTCACCGATTTCGGCGCGACAAAAGACAGCTTCAAGGCCGTCGATGCGCAGACGGTTGAGCTGAAGCTGCCAAAAACCACCAGCCCGCAGGTGTTCCTGACCGTGGTGGCGAACAGCGTGGCTGGCGTGGTTGAGAAGAAGCTGGTTGAGGCGAATGCCGGCAGCGACATGGGCTCGACCTGGCTGAACGACCACTCGGCTGGCAGCGGCCCGTATGTGCTTTCGGCCTGGGAGCGCAACACCCAGAACGTGCTCGACGTGAACCCGAACTTCTGGGGCGAGGCGCCGAAGTTCAAGCGCGTAATCATGCGCAATATCACCGAGCAGGCCAACCTCCAGGCGGCCATCGAAACCGGCGATGCCGATATTGTGCAGGAGCTTGGCAGCGAGCAGATCAA
The DNA here is from genome assembly GCF_057073505.1 of Kouleothrix sp. 19917. NCBI lineage: Bacteria > Bacillati > Chloroflexota > Chloroflexia > Chloroflexales > Roseiflexaceae > Kouleothrix > Kouleothrix sp. 19917. Next base: position 2,795,025 of record NZ_CP097099.1, on the reverse strand, counting down.
GGCGCTGGAAGGCAATGCCGACGTGTCGCTGGTGAAGGCCACCAAGACGCAGCTTGAATATGTCGGCATGAACTCCATGATGCCGCCGTTCGACAATGCCGATGCGCGCGAGGCCGTTCGCTATGCAATCAACTACGACGACCTGAACACCCTGCTGGCCGGCAACGGCAAGATCGTGCAGGAGATCATTCCCGAAGGCTTCCTGGGCTATACCGGCGAAACGCCGTTCAAGCAGGACACTGCCAAGGCCAAGGAACTGCTGGCCAAGGCCGGCGTGGCCGATGGCACCGAGATCACGCTGACGGTCTACTCCTCCGGTTCGGCTGGCGGTATCGAGAATGCTGTGCTGGCCGCCAAGATCCAGAGCGACCTCGAAAAAGCTGGCCTGAAGGTCACCATCCAGTCGCTTCAGTCGTCCGAGCTGCTCAACCAGTATCGCGCGCAGAAGCTGCAGATGGTCATGCTTTCGTGGGGCCCCGACTACCCCGACCCGCACACGAATGCCTACCCGTTCACGACCTACGATGCCAAGTCGATCGCGTGGCGCAATGGCTTTAAGTCGGATGAGATCGCCAAGCTGACGCTGGATGCCTCGCTGGCGCCTACGCCCGATGCCCGCGCGGCGCTGTACAAGCAGATGACGGAAAAACTGTTCCACGAAGGCCCGTATGCCGTGCTGTTCCAGCCGGTCACGACCTTCGGCGTCCGCAAGAATATCACTGGCTTCCAGTACGATCCGGCCACCATGCCGAGCATCTTCTTCTGGACGATTGGCAAGAGCTAAATCTTACGTTCTTAGTTTTGAGTGTTGAATGCTGAATTAGCTCAATTCAGAACTCAACACTCAAAACTCAACATTCAAAACTTCCCATGATCCGATTCATCCTGCGCCGCCTCGCCGGCCTCGTTTTTGTGATGATCGGCGTGTCGATCATTACCTTTGCGCTGTCGCAGCTTGTGCCGATTGACCCGGCCGCTTCGGCGCTGGGGCAGAATGCGCGCGAAGACCAGATTCAAGCCTACCGCAAGGAGCTTGGCCTCGATCAGCCCGCGCCAGTGCAGTATTTCAACTATGTGCGCCGCCTGCTGCAAGGCGATTTCGGCCAGTCGATTCGCACCCGCCGCCCGGTGGCCGACGACCTGCGCGATTTCTTTCCTGCTACGATGGAGCTTTCGCTTGCGGCCATGCTTGTTGCCGTTGTGCTGGGCATTTCGCTCGGTATCGTTGCCGCGCTGCGCCGCAACAGCCTGATCGATGGCGCGGCACGCGTGTTTGCGCTGGTTGGCGGCTCGCTGCCGATCTTCTTCGTTGGCCTGCTGATGCTGGCGCTGTTCTACAGCAAGCTGCGCTGGCTGCCCGGCCCTGGCCGGCTCGACGCAGTGCTGCGCCCGCCCACCCACATCACTGGCCTGTACACGGTCGATAGCTTGCTGACCGGCAACTGGCCGATTTTCCAGAACAGCCTGCGCCACCTGATCCTGCCCGCCGTCACGCTGGGCTATTTTTCCACAGCCGTGGTGCTGCGCATGACGCGCTCGGCTATGCTGGAGGTGCTGGGGCAGGATTATGTGCGCACCGCCCAGGCCAAGGGTCTGCGCGACCGGGTGGTGATCCTGCGGCACGCCCTGCGCAACGCCATGATCCCGGTGCTTACCACCATCGGTATTGTGTTCGGCAGCCTGCTCTCGGGCGCGGTGCTGACTGAAACGATCTTTGGCTGGCCGGGCCTGGGGCGCTACGCCACCACGTCGGTTACCAGCCTCGATCTGCCGGCGGTGATGGGCGTGACGCTGCTGGCAGCGGTGATCTACCCGCTGGTGAATTTGATTGTCGATATTGGCTATAACTTCCTCGATCCGCGCATCAGTGTGCGCTAGACGCCGCCGGGAGCAGCCAATCAGAATAGGATCGTATGGCCGCCGTCGCTGCTGAATCTGTTGCGCCGACCAACGCGCGCCGCCGCCAGATCGCGTTTGCGCTGCGCCAGCCCGCCGTGCTGGCGGGGGTAGTGGTGCTGGTGCTGTTTCTGCTGGCGGCGCTGCTGGCCCCGCTGCTCAGCCCAACCGACCCGCTGGCGCAGAATATTCTTGAAGGCCTGAAGCCACCCTCGGCCGCGCACCTGTTTGGCACCGATAAGCTTGGCCGCGAGCTGTTCAGCCGCATTTTGTACGGCGCGCGCATTTCGCTGTTTGTGGGCGTTGCCGTGGTGCTGATGTCGAGTATCGTCGGGTCGCTGGTGGGCACGATTGCTGGCTACGTCGGCGGGCGAGTCGATGAAGCGCTGATGCGCGTCACCGACATTTTTTTTGCTTTTCCCGCGCTGATCCTCGCCATGGCAATTGCCGGCGCGCTTGGCCCCAGTTTGCAGAACGCGCTGATCGCGATCAGCGCGGTGACGTGGCCAGTGTATGCGCGCCTCTTGCGCGGGCAGGTGCTGGCGCTGCGCGAGCGCGAGTTTGTGCTGGCCGCGCGCACGGTGGGCGTGCCAGAATGGCAAATTATTCTGCGCCACCTGCTGCCAAACATGCTTGCGCCGCTGCTGGTGCAGGCCAGCTTCGACATGGGCGGCGCGATTACGTCGGTGGCGGGCCTGTCGTTCATTGGCTTTGGCGCGCAGCCGCCCACGCCCGAGTGGGGCGTGATGATCAGCGAGGCGCGCACCTACATGGCCACGGCCTGGTGGATGGGCACCTTCCCAGCCCTGGCGATTATGCTGGTGGTGGGGAGCTTCAATCTGCTTGGCGATGGCCTGCGCGACCTGCTCGACCCGCGGCTGCGCGGCCGGTAGGGTGCGGGTTTGGGGAAGTTGCAGGTTCGCAGGTTCGCAGGTTCGCAGGTTCGCAGGTTGCAGGTTCGCAGGTTGCAGGTTCGCAGGTTGCAGGTTGCAGGTTGGCAAGTTGCAGGTTGCATCCTGAGTAGGCCAAAGGCCGTATCGAAGGGTGCAGGCTCAATCCCTAAACCCTGACCCCGGCCCTTCAGGCGGTTGCATGTATGAAAGCAGGCGGGACGTATTGCATACGCCCCGCCTGCAAACCTTCTAACCTGCTAACTTTCAAACTTTCTAACCGAAAAAGTGCACCAGCGGCACGTCGCGCATGCTGGCGAGGCCGGGCGCGGCGCGCAGCACACTGGGAATGGCGTTGATCGCAATCGCGGCAGTGGCGATGTCGCCATGGAGGCCGCCCGCAACCGTCATGCGCACCGGCGGCTCGCCGTCGATCTCAACTGTGTCCTGCGGGTCAGTCGCGCCGAGGTACATGCGCAGTTCCAGGTTGATCACCTCGCGATTGCCCACGAAACCACGCGCCACCTGCCGCACGCCCGCCACCTGCCCGGCCGCAACCGTGACATACTCGGTGGTGATCGCCTGCTCGGCCAGCACCGCGCCAATCGAGTCTTCGCTGCGGTCGAGCTGCCAGCCCAGGCCGGTGGCCAGCATGTGCAGCGACTCGGGCAGGCCGACGTGGCGCACCACGCCCGCTTCCACGCGCTCGGCAAACTGCTCGGGCGTGAGGCCCGCGCCAACTTTGCGCTGCAGCGGGCCGCGCCGCCGTCCGGCATCCACCACGCGCAGCACGCGCACCGCCCGCACCGCCGCGCACGGCGCGGTGAGCATCAGCGGCAGCGCATCCATCGCATAGCCGGGGTTGATGCCCGTGCCGAGCAGCGCCACGCCGGTGCGCCGCGCAATCGCATCCAGCTCGGCCGCCAGCTGCGGCTGCGATGTCCACGGGAAGGAAAGCTCCTCGCAGGTTGAAACGACATGCGCGCCGGCTTCGGCGATCTGCGCAAGCTGATCGCGCACGTTTGCCAGCGATGAAGAGGTGGCATGCAGCACGACATCGGGCTTTGTTTCGGCCAGGGTTGCCGCCGCGTCGTCGCTCACCAGCACATCGTCGCGCAGCGCCGGGGCCGAAGATCCCAGCAGCACGCCCAGCGGCTTGCCAACTTTCTGCGGGTCCACGTCGATCGCGCCAACAATGGCGATGCCGCTGCGGCCGGCTGCCAGCCGCGCAATGCCCATCCCAATCGGGCCAAGCCCGTAACATACCACGCGGGTCGTCATAATGCGCTCCTTTGTAGCTGCGGAAAGGCCGTGCTATAATAGCGCGCCGCCTGCCCGGTGTCAAAGCTCACCGCGCAGATTTGAAGGAATGGGTGTATGCCGACAATTCTCCTGGCCGATGATGATGTGACCTTGATGGAGCGCCTGGCGACACTGCTGGGCGACCAGGGCTATACAGTGCTGCGCGCAAACCAGGTGCAGTATGCCGAGCTGCTGCTGCGCGAGCAGTCGTTCGACTTGATTTTGCTCGACCCCGACATGGGCCGGGGCGATGGCTGGGTGCTGCTGGGCGCGGCCGCCGCCAGCACGCCGGTGATTGTGATCAGCGGGCAAGGGCTCGAAGAAGATATTGTGCGCGGGCTCGACTCGGGCGCGACCGACTACCTGGCCAAGCCCTTTGGCACCGCCGAGCTGCTGGCGCGTATGCGCACCCGCATGCGCGAGCGCGAGCGGAGCGCGCAGCTGGTCGCTGCAAATGAACTGGCCGCCGCGCCCGCAAGCGAAACACCCACGCCACGTGCTGCAGCCACTTCTGCGCCGCCACCGCCTTTGTCCCCTGCGTCGTCGCGCCGGCGCGATTTGCGCGCCCCCGGCGACGACGACGGCGAAGCGGTGTTTATGTCCTATGGCGAAGAAGGCCGCCTGCTGCGCGACGCCCGCCCCGAAGCCGCCGCCGACATTGGCGACATTGCGCAGTTGCCGCTGGGCCAGCGCCTGCACGCCGCGCGCATGCGCAAACGCCTCACCCTTGTGCAGGCCGAGCTCGAAACGCGCCCGTCGGTGCCAATGCACTACATTCAGGCCATGGAAGAAGAAAAGTTCTCGCTGCTGCCGCGCGGTGCGATGGCCGAAGAGCTGCTGCGCAGCTATGCCACCTTCGTGGGCGTGGACGTGCCAAGCGCGCTGGAAGAATACAACCGCCTGCACTACATCGCGCCGTCCGCGCCCGTCGAGGGCCTGGGTGGCGCGCCCGCGCCCCGGCGCATGCCCGCCTGGGTGATTGGCGTGGTGGCGGCGCTGCTGGCCGTCACAATCGGCTGCGGCTCGATCTGGGCCTACGATGCCGCTGGCGTGCGCGCCGTGATGGAGCGCATTGGTTTGCCCGCTGCGCCCGCCGCCAACCCGCCTGCCACGCCACAGCCATGAGCGACGAGCAAAACCCTAACGAAGCGCCCGCCAGCAACGACGCGCCGAGCGAGCACGATGAGCCGCTTGCCCTGCCCGCCTTCGACAAAGAAGCTGCGCGCAAGCGCTACCGCGCCACCATGCGCGGGCCGTTCATGCGGACGATGAATATTACGCTGGCGCTGATCATTCTGGTGGCGTGGGGCTTTGGCGTGGCGGCCGTGTTCGCGCGCGATGTCGAAACACTGCCCGGGCACGATATTTCTGTGCCGCCAAGCCGCTGCGTGACCTGCCACACGGAGCGCAGCAACAACGCCCCGCCCATGCCGCATGTCGCTTTCCCAAGCTGCGGCTTCTGCCACCGCCAGGGCGCGACGCCTGCGCCGGGCAGCAAGTAAACTTTTAACCGCAAAGGGCGCGAAGAACCAGCAGATAATAATTTTAACCGCAAAGAGCGCAAAGGCCGCGAAGGTTTTAGGTTTGCAGGTTGCAGGTTTGAACGTTGAAAGTTGCAGCTTGCAGGTTGCAGGTTTGAACGCTGAAAGTTGCAGGTTGCAGGTTTGAACGTTGAAAGTTGCAGCTTGCAGGTTCAATCCCAAAACCCCAGACCCTAAACCCCCATATGGTTGCAGGTTTCAGATTACTGCCTCCTGCCTCCTGCCTCCTGCCTCCTGCCTCCTGCCTCCTGCCTCCTGCCTCCTGCCTCCTGCCTCCTGCCTCCTGCCTCCTGCAAACTGTGATAGTTTTTTGCGCTCTTTGCGTCCTCTGCGGTTTTCCAACTTCACGCTACTGACTCAATAGCTCCCCCACCGACGGCAGCAGCACATCGGCCAGCGGCCCAAGCACCTCAGCCGAGCCAACGCCCGACAGCACACCAATCGCCAGCCCCGCGCCCGCCGCCCGCGCCATGCGCATGTCCGCCCCGGTGTCGCCGATCATCGCGGCCTGCGCGGGCGCGATGCCGAACTGCGCACACAGCTTCACAATCGCGTCGGGCGCGGGCTTGATCGGGTGGCCGTCGTCGCCACAGGCCACGCCATCGACGAGGTGCGCGACACCAAGCGCTGCCAATGTTGCCTCGGTGGGCGCGCGGTCGTCGGTGGTGGCGATGGCGATGCGCAAACCGCGCGCCCGCAGCGCGCCAAACAGCGCGGGAAGATCGGCCAGCGGCTGTGCCAGCACCACCGGGTCGGGGATGTACCAGCCAGCCTTCACAGCTGCCTGCGCCGAAGCAGCCGAAAGCCCAGCTTCGCGCAGGACATGGTGTGCCAGGTCGCGAATGCCGTCCATGGTTGAAACGGCCAGCGGCCCGCCCGGCGCAATCGCGCCCGTCGCCGGGTCGAAGCCAACCGCCTGAAACAGCTGCGGCGCGACCGGGATGTATGCTGCCGCCTCAAGCTGCCGCGCCAGCGTGACGATCCAATCGCCCCACATGGCCTCGAAGTCGATCAGTGTGCCGTCTTTGTCGAAGATGATTGCCTGGATGGTGGGTGGGATGTGAAACTGTGGCATGGAGTGAATCTACTTTCTGATTGTACATATAACAAAGCTACCAGAATCGCGAGCCAAGAACCAGCCGAGATAGCCGCCCATTTCTTGTCTACAGATCATTTGGGATTGCTACATAATCATTGCCGCACACATAACGCGCAAGTGTGCTACACTTTCAGTATATGTGAACCTGTCGCTGAGAGGAAGTCGCATAATGACTCCTACAACCATTGATGCTCAACTCGCGCAACTTGATCGCACCGAAAAGGCGCGCGTTTTTCAGCACCTGGCCCTTGATCTCGTTCATTCATGGCCAGGGGTAGAGAAAACGCCTGGCATCCACGGTGGCGACGCGTGTATTGTTCGCACACGCATTCCGATCTGGACACTTGAATCCTACCGCCGCCTTGGCTGGAATGACGAGCGCATACTCACGAACTTTCCAACGATCCGCGAGGCCGATTTGCTCTATGCCTGGCTGTATGTGGACGCGAATCGCCAGGAGATCGAAGCTGCGCTGCGTGAGCAGGAAGCAGCCTGAGCTGTGACACGGCTGTATGCCAATGAAAACTTCCCGCTTCAAGCCGTCGAAGCACTGCGCCAGCTTGGCCACGATGTGTTGACGGTACGCGAGGCTGGGTTCGATAATCAGCGTATTTCGGATGAAGACGTGCTTGCGCACGCGACTGCGCAAGCGCGTGTTCTGATCACGCTTAATCCTCGTGATTTCATTCGCCTGCATCGCCAGCAGCCAACACATGCCGGCATCATTGTCTGCACCGAGGATGCCGATACCGCTGACCAAGCGCAGCGCATCCACGATGCTATTGCTGCCGCACCCACTCTGGCCGGTGCTCTCATTCGCGTAAACCGGCCGGCTCGGTAATACCCCTTCCTCATTTTATATACATGCCACACGTCGGCCCATCGTCGGCGATGCCGTACTGCGTGCGCTCATCCGCCGTCAGGTCGCGCGTGAGCGCGCCGCAGAGGTAGCGGATGGTATCGTGGTAGTCGGTCGGCCAGAGCCGCACGCTTCCATCCCCGCCTGATGTGAGAATGTGCGTGCCGTCAGGTGAGAAAGCCGCGTCGCTGACTTCGACCGCCTGGGTGGTCAAGCGCCGTACTTCGGCTCCGGTCTGAACATTCCACACCCGCGCAGTCTGGTCGTTTGCGCCGGTCAGCAACTCGCCGCCATCGGACGAAAACGTGACGGCAAATACCGCGCCGGTGTGACCAAGAAACTGCCGCACTTCTTTCCCTGTCGCGCCATCCCACAGCCTGGCTGTGCCATCGCTGCTGGATGTGGCCACCAGCTTGCCGTCGGGCGAAATTGCCACGTCGGTCACGGCAGCGGCGTGACCGCGCAGCACGCGCAATTCCTCGCCCGTGGCAGCATCCCAGATCCGTGCCGTGCCATCCTCGCCGGCTGTCACCACTGTGTTGCCGTCGGGAGCAAAGACAGCGCTGAGGACTGGGCCGCTGTGGCCGCTGAAGCGCGCCAATTCTTTGCCGCTCGCCACATCCCACACACGCGCCGTGCCATCCTCGCTGGCGGTTACGATGCGCCTCCCACCGGGCACAAACGCGGCTCGTCTCACGACTGCGGTATGCCCTGTGAAGCGCCGCAGCTCCTGGCTGGTGCTTGCGTCCCACAGGCGGGCAGTTGTGTCGGCGCTCGCAGTAAGGATGGTTCGGCCGTCGGGTGCGAACACCGCGCTCCATACGTCGTCGGTGTGGCCGATCAAGCGGTTGCGCTCTTCGCCACTCGCTGCATCCCACATTTTGGCGGAATCGTCGTCGCTGGCGGTCAGCACGATTTTTCCATCGGGTGAGAATGCGACTTCATGGACCGCTCCAGTATGACCGAGATACGGCACCGGCCCACCAGCGTGCTGGAGCGACCAGATTCTGGCGCTGCCATCGTCGCTGGATGTTACAATCGAGCGACCGTCGGGCGCAAAGGCTAGATCGTCGACCTCATTGGTATGACCGCTGAAGGTATGCACAAGCTGGCCAGTGGCGACATCCCACAGTTTGGCTAGGAAGTCGCCGCTCCCCGAGATGAGATAGCGGCTGTCGGGTGAAAATGCCAGGCTCGTGATGCCAAACTTGTGCCCGCTGAGGATGTGCAATTCCTGTCCGCTGGCGGCATCCCAGATCCCGATGGTTTTGTCGTCGCTGCCACCCGCCACATACCTTCCGTCCGGCGAAAACGCGATCGCCCGGATCGTGCCGCTAGGGCCAGAGAACGCGCGAATCTGCCGGCCAGTGGCGACATCCCACAGATGCAGCACGTTATCGCCACCACCCGTGAGCAGCGTACTGCTGTCGGGCGAGAACACTACCTTCTGCTCGCCTTCGGCGACCGCGAGGCGTTGCAACTCTGCGCCGCTCGCGCGATCCCAGATCCTGGCGCTGCCGTCGCTGCCGCCGGTCGCGATAAAGCGGCCACTCGGCGCGAACGCGACACCAACCACCCAGCCGCTGTGGCCGGAAAGGCTGCGGATCAGCTGCCCGGTGTGCACATTCCACAGCCGTGGAGTTCCATCGAAGCTGCCGGTCAGTAGTTCGCTATCATCGGGAGAAAAGGCCAGCTTGGTGACAAGATCCGGATAACCACCCAAGGTTTTGAGCAGCTTGCCGGTAGCGACATCCCAGAGCAGGACCTCGTGCAGACTCATCGCGGAGGTCGCCAGGTACTTGCCATCGTGCGAAAACTTGACATCGACGAGATCTTTCGTGTCACCCTGGAAAATCTGTGGGGCAAAATCGAGCGCGGAGGCGCCGGTGAGTGCGGCATCGCCAGCTGGCGTGTACTCAATCTGCAACGAGCGCAGGGCCAGCAAGGCGATTAGGCTGTTGTCACCCTGGGCAAGCAGCAAGCTGTTGGAATCGGCCGCCAGACGCAGCGCGTCGGCGTGGGCGAAATTCGTCTGCGCGACCTGGCTGCGGTTGAACGCCCACATCGCCAATCCTGAGGCAACCAGCAGGAACACCACCAGGCCAATCGCCAGCGTGCGCAATCGACGGGCGGATTGCCGTTGCAACGATAGCTCGCGGGCCTGCTGATCGCGTTCGGTCGTTTCGGCGCGTTGCTGCTCGGCGAGGCTGGCCGCAATATAGGCTTGTTCTTCTGCCGTCAGCGCTACGGTGCTGTCCGGATCATCCTGGTTGGCCAGCACTGCAAACTGTGCCAGCCGCGTTCCATTCGCAAGAAAGCTGGTTTCCTGACCCGAGCGCTGCCATTCGCCTGCCGAAGCGAGCAGCCGTCGGTGCAGGAGGAGTTGCTCGCGCCCTTCGGCCAGCCATCCGTCGAAGCGACCCCAGGAGTGAATCAGCGCTTCGTGTGCCACCTCCACGGTCGTCTCACCCGTACGCGGTTCACGATCGAAGGTCAGCATGCGATAGCGAACATAACGGTCGAGCACCGCTTGCAACACCGTCTGGTCATGTGTCGCGGAAAGCAGTTCTGAGAGGCTTACCCGCCGCCGCGTGTCGGCGGCACTCTCGCCGGGCGTGACGAGCCGCAGGAACAGATTGCGCGCTTCGATTTGCTCGGCCACGTTCAGCCCGGTGTACACATGCTCCGCGCGGCGCGCCAGTGCGCCGCGCACGCCACCGCTCGCCTGGTAGGCCGCCAGCGTCATGCGCCGGCCGTCGCGCCGCTCGTACAGCTCGCTGAGCGCGTACTGCATGAGCGGGAGTGCGCCGGGCTGATCGGCGACATCATGCACGATCGCTGCCGCTAGCCCAGCTTCCAGTTCCAGGCCATGCCGCTCGGCGGGCGCAACGATCGCCTGGTGCAGTTCGTCGGGTGCGAGCGCGCCAATTGCCTCGGTGCGCCGGCTGAACAATTCGCTGGCGGGCAGGTATAAGAATGGGCGGTCGTAGAAATCGGCCCGCAGCGTGATGATCACCCGCAGCTGCGAGCGCGCGTCGGCCACTGCGCTGTACAAGCTGGCAATAAATGCAGCGCGCACCGCTTCGTCAGCTGTGAGCGTGAATAGCTCTTCGAACTGGTCGATCAGCAGCACCAGCTCGCAATCGGCTGGCAAAAGGCGTTTGGCAACACGCACCAGCCCGCGCTCGTCGGACTGAAGCTGCTCCAGCAGGCTCGGCGGCGGGTTTGGAGCAGCGCGTAGTAGTGCGGCTTCCAGCTCTTCAAAGGGATGTGTGCCTGGAACGAGGTCGGCCACGAGCGGCGCATGCGTTCCCTGGCGCAGGGCCGGCAGCAAGCCGGCGCGCACGACCGACGACTTGCCCGCGCCCGATGGCCCAACCACCGCCAGGAAACGCGCCAGCTCGGCGTCTTCGCGCAGCCGTTCGCCGAGACGCTGCGTCAGCGTCTCGCGGCCAAAGAAATCGGGCGCGTCGGCCTCTTGAAAGGCTTGGAGGCCTTTGTAGGGATTTGTAAGCTCGGCTGAAAGGTTCGCCTGGGTTTGCCCCAGGGCATTCGTTCGGCCCACAGCCCTCGCTCGCTGCACAAAAGCGGCGTGTTCTTCGGCTGGAACAGCGAGCCGCGCCGCCAGAAGCTGGGCAAGCTGGCGCGACGGGCGGGCCGAGCCCACCTCGATGTGCTGCAGCGTGTAGATCGAACAGCCGACCTCGCGTGCCAATTCGGCCTGAGTCAGGTCGAGCGCCTTGCGGCGGCGCTTTAGTTCGTCCTGGAATGACTCACGCTCCACCATGCGGTCTCATCCGGTACGATTGGCAGGCTTCCCGAACATTGGCAAGTTTTGTAGCAAGTTTTATAGCAACTCATAGTAGCACAGATCAGCCGCTTTCATGATTAGATTGGAGCATCTCACAACGCCGCAACACAAGATTCTTTATTAGCACAAGGAGCCGTCTCATGCCGCGCAGATCACTCTTATTCGCTTTGCTCGCCACCGTGGCGTTCGCGCTGTCCGCATGTGGCGGAGCGCCCGCAGCCACATCGCCGACCGCCACATCTGCCCCGGCAAATGCGCCAGCCCCGACAACCGCGCCCATCGCAACGGCAGCGCCTACCGTCGCGCCAGCAGCAACGACTGTGCCTGCGCCGACAGCGGCTGCAGCGCTAGTGCCGACAGACGCCCCACTTGCCGATACAAACCCCGCCAAGCCCGACGACAAAACGCAAGGCCGATTGCGGATCAGCAACTGTGTGGCTGGCGGGCCGAGCGTCGACATGCTGATCGACGGTAAGTTGACTGTGAATGGTGGGGTCACACAGGCGAACCTGGGCGAACTGAATGTCGGCGGCTATCAGTATCTCGCACCTGGCACGTATAGCGTCGCGATTGTGCCGACTGGCGAGGGCATCGACAAAGCAGTGCTCGGGCCGCTCGATGTACCGATCGTGGCTGGCCATCGCTATACGCTGGTTATGCTGGGCCAGCGTGATGAGCATACCCATACGCCACTGGTGGTCGACGAAACTGATGCGTATCAGAAAGCTGGCCTCGCGCCGAACACATGGGGTCACATTCTGATCAATAACATCAAAGGGTCGAGCGCGATCAGCTGGCTTCAGGATGAGGCTGGTGAAAAGGACGTGCCTTACGGCGGGGTCGCCGCTTCTGCCATCCCGGCTGGACCGTTCAAGGACGGCAAAATCATCATCAACGGAGCAGACAAGCCAGTTACCGATGGCTGGGGATCAGGTTTCCTGATACCGGGAACTGATACATTCGATTGTATTGGCGGTATCTACCCTGCGCACAATTCCAACGGCAGCCCTGCAACAAGCGAGTTGAGCCTACTTGATTACCTTCAGCAACAGAACGAAATCGGCGCGAAATACCCTGGCAAAATCCAGACGTTCAACACATTCCTCAGCGCGCTCAAGGCCGCCGGGCTGACTGATACAATCGCGCAGGGTGGCCCGTACTTAATCTTCGTTCCAACCGATGCGGCATTTGCAGCGCTGGCGAAAGACAAACTCGATGCGCTGCTGGCCGATCCCAAAGCACTCGCCGACCTCATCCACGCGCACCTGATCGAAGGCTATTTTCCCTACGGCACCATGGGCCCTGTCGGGCAGGGCTTCAATCGCACCGTCACAAATGTGCAAGGGCAAGCGCTCAAGGTGACTGGGAATAGTGATGGATTGTCGATCAACGGCAAGCTGATTAGCGAAACCAGTGGAGCCTTTGTCGCTAACGGAACTCGGATGATGACAGTTCAGAAGCTGCTGCTGGATGTGAAGTAGCGGCGCTGTAGACTCGCCTCATCCGAAAAACTTGTTCTATCTGCGAAGGCAGGCGAAGAAAAGAGTTCTTCGCCTGTTTTCACGACGGAGGAACCCCGACGACCGACCATTCAACCTCTGCGAGCAAGCATTCGAACCCCTGCGAACGACCATTCAACCCCGGCGAGGAACCCCGCAACCCTCGCGAGCAGGCGTGCAACTCCTGCGAGCAAGCGTTCAACCTCCGCGAGCGACCGTTCAACTCCTGCGAGCAAGCATACGAACCGGCACAGCGCGCTGTGCCTACGATGAACAACCCTGCAACTCCCGCGAGCGACTATTCAACCCCTGCGAGCAAGCATGCAACCCCTGCAAGCAAGCGTTCAACTCCCGCGAGCGACTATTCAACCCCTGCAAGCAAGCGTTCAACCCCTGCGAACGACCATTCGACCCCTGCGAGCAAGCATGCAACCTCCGCGAGCAAGCATTCAACCTTTGCGAACGACCATTCGACCCCTGCGAGCAAGCATTCAACCCCCGCGAGCAAGCATGCCACCCCTGCGAGCAAGCATTCAACCCCCGCGAGCAAGCATTCAGCCTCTGCGAGTAAGCATGCGAGCCCGCTGAGGAACTTAGTGCATTGTCATCACGAAACCCTAGACCCTATTCCCTAACCCCTGCGTCGCCATCTGTATTGCCGACCTCCAATATTTCCCTTTTCAGGGCAATTTATGCCGTACAATAGCGGCGGCTCGAACGACGAACCAACAGGGAGGTGTGATTGTGGAATACCGGCAACTTGGCGGCTCGGGTTTGCAGGTGCCCGTGCTCTCGTTTGGCACGGCAACCTTTGCGGGCGGCACGGGCGAGCGCGCTTGGGGAAATACGCAGGTAGCCGAGGCAACGCGCCTGGTTGATATTGCCGTCGAAGCGGGCGCAAACCTGTTCGATACCGCCGATGTGTATTCGGGCGGGCGCTCGGAGGAAGTGCTGGGCGAGGCAATCAGGGGCCGGCGCGACCGCGTGGTGCTGGCGACCAAAGCAACCTTTCGCAGCGAAGCCGGCCCGAATGGGCTTGGCTCCTCGCGCCACCATCTGCTGCGCGCCTGCGAAGGCAGCCTGCGCCGCCTGCAAACCGACTACGTCGATATCTACTACCTCCACGGCTTCGATGCAATGACGCCAATCGAAGAAACGCTGCGCGCGCTGGAAGATCTTGTACGGAGCGGCAAGGTGCGCTACATCGGCTGCTCGAACTTTTCGGGCTGGCACCTGATGAAGTCGCTGGCGATTTCTGAGAAATACGGCCTGCCCCGCCATGTTGCCCACCAGGTCTACTACTCGCTGGCCGGGCGCGAATATGAATGGGAGCTGATGCCGCTGGCAATCGACCAGCGCGTGGGCACGGTGGTGTGGAGCCCGCTGGCGCAGGGGCGACTGACGGGCAAAACGCGGCGCGGCCAGTCTGCGCCCGACAACAGCCGCACCAGAGCGTCATTGGAAATAGACCAGTCGGGCGATCAGGAAATCTTGCTTCGCACGGTTGATGTGATGGACGAGATCGCGCAGGAAACTGGCAAAACCCACTCGCAGATCGCACTGAACTGGCTGCTCGCACGGCCAACCGTGGCATCGCTGATTTTTGGCGCGCGTAACGAAGCGCAATTCCGCGAAAACCTGGGCGCGATTGGCTGGAACCTAAGCGCCGAGCAGATTGCCCGGCTCGACGCCGCCAGTGCCACCACGCCGACCTACCCCTACTGGCACCAGATGAACTTCAAAGAGCGCAACCCGTTCCCGACGCTGTAAATAGCGCCACAGATCTACAGCAGGCAAGCTTCCAGGAAGCTCATCTGGCCGCCAGATTGAAGGAAAACTGGCCTGAGTTTCCTGGAAGCTGAGCACAGGAAAATGTATTTTCCAAAGCACTGGGAAGGATCGTCAAAACTCGAAGTCTTCGGTGTGCTTTGTGGCCCAACAGTTCTGCATCTTGCGCTACGCGAATGGCACGGAATACGGCGCAACATTTATACGCGGCCATGCCGTGGCATTTCTTCGTTGCGCGTACATAGCTTTCTGCATTTATGCAATAATACAATCTGTGGTATTTCGCAGCGTATTCGTCGATTCATACGGCAAACAGGTTTCACGCTAAGGATTTTGTCATTTCGGCGCGATTCGCGTGCCTACAGGCGGCGTGGCTCGGTTTCCAGGCAAACGTTATCGATCACGAGCACACGCCAATGCGACAACCACCACATCATTTCATCCATCTCCTTGGCATGCTTGCGCTGCTGCTTGCCTTCACATGCGCGCCGGCCCCTTTCGCCCGCGCCGCTGCGCCAATCACCGTCACATCCACCGCCGACGACCTTGCCACCAATGGCAATTGCACGCTGCGCGAGGCGATTCGCGCGGCCAATACCGACGCGCCGGTCGATGCATGCCCGGCCGGCGGCGGCACCGACACGATTGTGCTGCCGTCGGGCTTTTATGGGCTGCACATCGGCGGCGCAGACGAAGATGCCGGCCTGAGCGGCGACCTCGACATCCTTCAGCCGCTGACGATAACTGGCGCGCTGTCGGTGACAACGATTATTGACGGCGGCGCGCTCGACCGCGTGTTCGATGTCCATGCTGCTGGCGTGCGGCTGGCGCACATAACCGTGCAGCATGGCTATAGCGGGCTCGACGGCGGCGGCATTCTGAACCGCGCGGGCGGCCTGACGCTCGACGACGACACCGTGATGCTGAACCGGGCGCTTGGCGATGGCGGCGGCGTTCTCAACCAGGGCACGCTAACGCTCGGCACGACGATGATGACCGACAATAGCGCCGACAATGTGGGCGGCGGGCTGGCGAACCAGGGTATGCTTGCGTTCCACGGCGGCGAGCTGCGCCATAACACGGCATTTCTTGCGGGCGGCGGGCTGTATAACACGGGCGAAGAAGCATTGCTGGTGGGCGTGATGGTGAGCGACAATGTGGCGATTGAGGCTGCCGGCATCAGCAATGCCGCAGGCACGCTGATGCTGATGGCTTCCGAGGTTGCCGAGAATGTTGCGACCGAAGATGGCGGCGGCGGCATCCTGAATCGCGCAATGCTCGAGCTGCACGATAGCATGCTGCGCAGCAACCAGGCGCACGAAGGCGACGGCGGCGGGCTGTTCAATAGTGCGGGCCACGCCACCCTGGCCGATGTGCGCGTGCTGGGAAATATGTCGGGTCGGCGCGGTGGCGGCATTTCGAACAGCGGCACGCTCGACATGATGAGCAGCGCGGTGATTAGCAACACCGCCGAAAGCCACCCCTACCCGTTTGGCTACTTAACCTACGGCGGTGGCATTGCCAACAGCGGCGTGCTAACGGCCACCAACAGCACGGTTGGCGGCAACATGGCGTTCACTGACGGCGGCGGCGTGTATAACCGTGGCGAGCCCGGCCTGCCAGCGAAGTTGCGCCTGTATAACGTCACCATCAGCGGGAATATGGCCGACAGCGACATGATGGGCGGTGGCGATGGCGGCGGGCTGTTTAATTTCCCGGGCAATAGCGCCACGCTGCGCAACACACTGCTGGCGGGCAACATGGACGCCACGCCCGACGCAATGGCGGCCAGTATGCGCGCCGATTGCGCTGGCACGCTGCTCTCGGAAGGGCATAATCTGGTGGGCGACACGGCTGGCGGCGCGTGCGCAGGCCTTGGCGCGGCCGGCGACCGCCTTGGCGATAGCGCAACAGGGCGCGGCGCGCTCGACCCACGCCTTGGCGCGCTGGCCGGCGCGCAGATGCCGAGCGATATGATGCATGTGATGCACGGCGCTATGCCTTCTGGCGATATGGATGCCGCGCTGTTCCCGCTGCGCGATGGCAGCCCGGCAATCGATGCTGGCGACCCGCACGGATGTGCCGATGCCGAGGGCATGATGCTGATGATCGACCAGCGCGGAATGATGCGCCCGCACGGCGTGGCATGCGACATTGGCGCCTATGAGTACGACGGCCCGCGCCGGGAGTTTGTGCCCTTTGCTGCGCGCTGATGCCAGGAGTCAGGATTCAGAAGTGGGAAGCCAGGTTTCAGAAGTCGCACCAATTGTCATACTCGTGCCACATCGCAAGCTGAAATAGTGGTACAGTATTTGCCCCTTTCGTGCGATACGCTGCCAGAAACCAAACGACGATTGGAGGCGCTATGACTAATCATGATTTTCCAGCGGCATCGATACCAAATCCAGCGCTTGAGCCCTTCGCTTTCTTGATTGGGAGCTGGAAGACGACTGGAACGCACGGCCTGATGCCAGATACTATTCTGCAAGGCCGAGCTTCTTTCGAGTGGCTGGAAGGTGGGGCATATATCCTCATGCGCTCACATCTCGATGACCCGCGCTTTCCCGCAACGCGTGCCATTCTTGGTAGCGACGATGCCAAAGGTGAATATTTCATGCTCACCTTTGATACACGCGGCGTTTCGCGTAAGCACAACGCGAGTCTGCACGACGGCGTTTGGAAATGGTGGCGAGATGCGCCAAATTTCTCCCAGCGCTACCAGGCAACGATAGCCGACGATGGCAATACGCTTATCGGCAAGGGCGAGCTTTGCAAAGACGGCACTACATGGGAGAAAGATCTCGACCTGACCTATACGCGCGAGGAGTAGGGCTAGGGGTCTAGGGTTTAGGGCCTTGAAGATTGCGGGTGGCGAGTTTGTATTGGACGCGGATGGACGCGGATGGACGCGGAGCGGAAGAGTGGATGGCGGGCTGTCGGCGTTTGTCGGCGTGTGTCTGCGTCCGATAGCGCCTTGCAGCTTGTGTTTTGCTGTAATCCGTCGAACGGATTTGTGTGCGTTTGAACCTTGCTCGCCGTATCGGCCAAGCTTCTGAACAAACTGGTTTCAATCCGTCGAACGGATTTGTGTGTGTTTGAACAAAAGATACGAGGCAGAAAGTCAGAAATAGCAGCAGGTTTCAATCCGTCGAACGAGGGGTGCGCTAAACATAAGATCGGCATCACTCGCCGACGCCAGTTCCCATTTGGTGTCGCGCTCGTGTCTCCCAGCGACGCCGGATCTTCATCCGGCGTCGCTGTGCCGCCCACCAGTGGTAGCATGGAAGCGCTAACAACCCACCCACCACCTGTGAGAGACACTGCCATGCTACTCGACTTTCTCGCCTCGTTCAAGCGCCTCGGCGCTACCCTCTGGCGCCAGCCGCCCTGTCCGCCTGTCCACCCCGAGCCTGCCTGCCCGCTCAAACAGCCCTCCGCCCCGCTGCCCGCCTGGGTCGCGACCGACCCCATCGTCCAAAAGTATCGCGCGCTCATCGGCGACCTGCCTTGGGAGTGCTTCCCCGAGCGTTCCTCCGACCGAAATTGGCCCGGTCCCTCCCCCGACCCGCGCGCGCCCTTCGTCGCCGCCTACCTGGTCAAACTCCACGAAGGCAAGCGCTTTATGTCTGAACTGCGCTCGTTCCTCCTCGAGCATCCTGCGCTGGTGTACTGGCTCGGCTTCGAGCGCGTGCCCGACCCCTCCAGCCTCCACGGCTTTGCCGTCACCCAAACCGTCCCCGACCGCCGTCAGCTCAGTCGGGGTCTTGCGCACCCTGCCCAATGAGGCCCTGCAGTGGCTGCTGTCTGCATCGGTCGAGTTGCTCCGCGCCACGCTCCCGCCCGACGAGCACGCCAGCTTTGGCGACACTGTCGCTGGCGATACCCAAGCCCTGCTCGCCTGGGTCAAGGAAAACAACCCCAAGCAATATATCAAGGAAGGACGTCTGGACAAGACCAAGCAGCCCAAGGCCGACCCCGACTGCAAGCTCGGCATCAAGAAGGCCCGCAACAGCGCTCCCCACGACGCCGATGGCGACAATCCACCCGCTCCCGCCAGCGATGCCAAACCCGCTCGCGACGTGCAGCTTGGCGTCGAGATCTTCTGGGGCTACGCAAGTGGCATCGTGGTCACCAGAATGCCTGATGGCAGCGAAGTCGTGCTGGCCGAGCGCACTCGCCCATTCAACGAGAGCGACCCGTCCTACTTCTTCCCGCTGATGCAGCAGGTCGAGCGCCGCCTCGGTCGCAAGCCGCGCTTTGGCGCCTGGGATTGTGCCTTCGACGCGCACTACGTCTACGACTACTTTCACCAGGCTGGCGGCTTTGCGGCGGTGCCGTTCAACCCCGGCAAGAAAGGCGGCAAGCGCCTGTTCGACGCCGACGGTCGGCCGCTGTGCGCGGCTGGCCTGCCCATGCCACAGCTGTTTACCTATCTCGACCGTACGAGCGGCCTGATTCCACACCGGCGTGAGAAGTGCGGCTGCGCGCTGCTGACACCACAGCCGAACGGCCAGCCCTGCCCGATTGATGACGCGCATTTCGCGAAGGGCGGCTGCACGACGACGTTGGCAGCCGATGCCGGCTCACGCCTGCGCCACACGCTCGACCGCGAGAGTGAGGGGTACAAGCAACTCTACGCCAAGCGCACGATGGTCGAGCGGGTCAATTCGCAAGCAGAGGCGCTGGGCATGCTGCAGCCGAAGCTGCGGCGTGGTCGGGCGATTGCGAACCAGAACAGCGTGAGCTACGTGCTGATCAACCTGCGTGCCTTGCAGCGCATCCGAGCCGCACAGGAGGCGCGGCCGAGCGCGAGCAGGACAGCCCTGGCGGCATAGCTCAAGAGGCGGCCTGCACAGTACACGAAGGTGGGTAGGTTGATAGCAGCAGGTCGCCGAGACAGACGCCACAGCCAGGGACGACAACCCAGACAGCTCGAGCACCTGCTCGCACAGTTGCGAGAGCGGGTCGAGAGCGCGTGTGCGTGAAAGGGCACATCAGCGCTGTGATGCGCCAGAAACGGGCATCTGCCGGTGCGTGTGTCGCCAGGCGCGGGCGGAATGCGGCGCTGGGGCTGCCGTCAGCCGGCAAATACACGCACCACGACTGTGCGCACTTTCTTATGTTCAGCGCGCCAAGAAATCCACCTCCTTATGTTTCGCGCACCCCTCTCGAACGAGGGGTGCGCGAAACATAAGATCGGCGTCACTCGCCGACGCCAGTTCCCCATTCGGTGTCGCGCTCGTGTCTCCCAGCGACGCCGGATCTTCATCCGGCGTCGCTGTGCCGCCCACCAGTGGTAGCATGGAAGCGCTAACAACCCACCCACCACCTGTGAGAGACACTGCCATGCTACTCGATTTTCTCGCCTCGTTCAAGCGCCTCGGCGCTACCCTCTGGCGCCAGCCGCCCTGTCCGCCTGTCCACCCCGAGCCTGCCTGCCCGCTCAAACAGCCCTCCGCCCCGCTCCCAGCCTGGGTCGCGACCGACCCCATCGTCCAAAAGTATCGCGCGCTCATCGGCGACCTGCCTTGGGAGTGCTTCCCCGAGCGTTCCTCCGACCGAAATTGGCCCGGCCCATCGCCGGCTGCGTGCCTGCTCCAGCCGCGCAATGATCGGCGCGCAGGGCGTGTAATCGATCGCCGGCTGAAGGGGTGCGCGGCCGGGCTGGCTGCGTGCGAACTCAGCCAGCTCCTGTTCGCTCAGCCCGGCAGTGAGTTTGCCAAGCAAAGAATGGATTGCCGCGCGCTGCGGGTGGTTTTCGCCAAAGCTTTCGCGGATCAGCGCCAGCGCGCGCAGGTCGTCGGCGCTGAATAGGGGCGTGCCGCCGTGCAGGGTGTATATCGGCGGGCGCGTGCGGCTGATTGTGATCACAATACCCAGCTCGGCCAGTAGCTTCATGTCGCGGTCGAGCATCACGCGTGCGCTTGCGGTGGCCGGGTAGGCGCTGCCCAGCTGTTTCAGCAGTTCCGGGCGGGGCAGTGGGCCGTCGCGCAGGGCCTGCAGCAATGCAGTGAAGCGAATAACGTAGCGTGTAGGTAGCGATGCAGGCATAGCGTATAGCTCTTGTTTCAGGCCGCTTGAACAAGCTGGTAAGCGTTCGGCACCATTCATTAACACTGCAATGTCGGCAAGCCTGCTGCATTGTACAAGAGTTTTACGCTGCGCTGTGGCGCGGCTGCGTATACTGGCTGGGAAAGAGCCAGTGGTAGGGCGGGCGTGCACGCAGGGATTAGGGGGTGGGGGCCAGGGATTGCGATGCCTAACCCATCCACAGATTACGCAGATTACACAGATTTGAATATCTCTAATCTGTGTAATCTGCGTAATCTGTGGATACATCTCGCTTCCCATTCCAGCATCGAAATGGCCCTGGCCTTTGTGGCCCGTGAATTGTATGGCTCGCGAAATCGGGTACAATACAGCCGCCTTTGAAGCGCCGAAGAAAGAAGCTGCCTGCCTGCGAGCCACCCTATGAGCTACTCCATTCGTCCCGCCACGCCCGCCGACCTCGACGCGATGCTGGCGCTGTTCCCGCGCCTGGCCGCATTTGAGTTGCCGCCGCGCCGCGTGCCCGAGCACCTCTGGCATGGCGATGCCGAGCTGCTGCGCGAGTGGGCAGCGGGCCGCGCGCCCAATCTGCTGGTGCGCGTGGCCGTTGATGCAAACGACAGGGTGCTTGGCGTGGCGCTGATCAGCCTGCGCGACGAGCTGCTGAGCCACGCGCCCAGCGCCCACCTCGAAGTGCTGGCTGTCGATGCTGCCGCCGAGGGTCGCGGCCTGGGTCGCGCGCTGCTCGGCAGCGCCGAAGAAGCCGCCCGTGCGCGTGGCGCGCAAAGCATGAGCCTGCACGTCTTTGCCAAGAACACTCGCGCCCGCGCTGTCTACGAGCGCATGGGCTACGACGGCGAGCTGCTGCGCTATATCAAGCACTTCGAGTGAGCGTTGGGATGCGGTTTTGAAGGTTACAGGTTTGCAGGTTTGCAGGTTGATGCTTGCAATGAATGTTTCATTCGTTTGGCGCGCTGTTTGTCTCATCTCGCCGCCATGCGGCGCTTTTCTCCCGTTTTGGGACAAAGGCCGGAAAGGTTTTGTGCTCCCCTTGCCCATGTTGGGTTTAGGGGCTGGGGTGAGGTCGCACATGCACGGAACTTACAAAATAGCACATGTGCATGAAGCCTGTGAACGTGTGGCCAGCAAATCTGCAAACTGCTGGCTGGCACCTGCCGACTGCAACATGCAACCTGCGAACTCGCCAACTTGCAACCCATCAACAGGAGCAGCCATGTCCTTTGCAATACGCCCCTTTCACCCAAGCGATCTGTATGCGCTCTACCGCATCTGCCTGCTCACCGGCGACAGCGGCGGCGATGCCTCGGCAATCTACCACGATCCCGAGCTGCTTGGGCACTACTACGCCGCGCCCTACGCCGTGCGCGAGCCCGATCTGTGCTTTGTGCTGACGCACAACAACATTCCCAGCGGCTATATTCTCGGCACGCGCAGCAGCAGCGATTTTGCCGAGTGGATGGACACACACTGGCTGCCAACACTGCGCGCGCGCTACCCGCTGCCCGCTGCCGCCGACACCTCGCCCGACGCGAACATGATTCGCCTGCTGCATCGCCGCCCCGGCCACGATCCCGCGCTGGCGAACTACCCCGCGCACCTGCATATCGACCTGCTGCCAGTCGCGCAGGGCCAGGGGCGCGGCCACCAGCTCATGGCAACCTTTCTCGGGCGCTTGCGCGAGCTCCATATTCCGGCAGTGCACCTTGGCGTTGGCATCAGCAACGTGCGCGGCATTCGTTTCTACGAGCGCGCCGGCTTCTCGCGCGTCGTCGACGCCGAAACCTGGATCGGATTTGGCCGCCAGGTCGGCGAGGCCTGATGGTGGGCGTATGCGATACGCCCAGACATATGAAGGGCGTATCGCATACGCCCTTTGCGTATCGCATACGCCCTTTGTGTATCGCATACGCCCTTTGAAGGAAAAAGAATGCCCGATTATAGCAATGCGCTTGGCCAGCCGATTGGATTCCCGGTGCCAGAATGGACCCCGCCGCCGGTGCCGTCGCGCAACGTGCTCCATGGGCGCTTTTGCCGCGTCGAGCGGCTCGATCCTGCGCGCCACGCCGCCGATCTGCACGCCGCCAACAGCGCCGACACCGCGGCGCGAATGTGGACCTACCTGGGCTATGGGCCATTTGCCAGCGCCGAAGCGTATCGCGCCTGGGCCGAGCGCATGGCTGCGATGAGCGACCCGCAATTCTATGCGATTGTCGATGCTGCAAGCGGGCGCGCAGTGGGTGTTGCGAGCTACCTGCGCATCGACCCGGCGGCTGGCTCGATTGAAGTAGGACACATTGCCTACTCGCCCGCCTTGCAGCGCACGCCCGCCGCCACCGAAGCCATGTTTCTGCTGATGCAACAGGCCTTTGCGCTGGGCTATCGCCGCTACGAGTGGAAGTGCGACGCCCTGAACGCGCCATCGCGGGCGGCGGCGCAGCGGCTGGGCTTTGTGTTCGAAGGAATCTTTCGGCAGGCGCTGGTATATAAAGGCCGCAACCGCGACACCGCCTGGTTCGCAATCATCGATCGTGATTGGCCCGCGCTCCAACGCGCTTACGAGCACTGGCTTGCCCCTGCCAACTTCGACGAAGCGGGCCAGCAGCGCACAAGCCTTTCCGAGCTGACGCGCGCTTCATATGGACGCTGATTGAGACGCAAAAGTGAAGGCCTGCATAGCAGCCTCGCGCAGCGCAGCGTCTTCTGAAGCTGCGTTTGCCGTTAGCGCCTCTGCAATCGCCGCGTCGTGGAACACCACCTGCGTCAGGCGCTGCGCCGCAAACAAGCGATCTGTGGTGGCGCCGTGCAGGCATTCCAGCAAGAAAGCGCGATACTGCCAGAAATAATGGTTCTCGAAGGCCAGCGTTTGCTCGCACAGCTCGTGTAGTAATTCCTGGTCGGCGGAATTAGGCGGGATGGCGTACTGCCACTCGATCTTGCCCTTGCGATACAGCATTTCCAGGTAGTCGCTCCATGCATCGCCAATATGCTCGCGGTACGCCCGCACACTGCCGCCTTTGCTGGCAACATACTGCCGTGCGCGCAGCGCCAGCAGCGCCGTTGCTGTGCGTGTCACGCCACTTATTAGCTCTTTAGTGCCGCGTTCAACGCCAGCAGGATACCATTCTGGAATACGCTTCTGTGTGTAGCCAAAAAAGCGATCCGCGCCGTCGGGGTAATTGAGCGGGTAGTGCAGAAGCTCCTGCCCGCGCAGAATTTGCCCTAGAAAGCGATACGGCCCCCATGTCATGGCGCGCTGATACTCGCCAATTGGCGGCAGTTCGAGTTCGCCGCGCAGATCGCTTCCATACACGCAGCGGCTGCCAATCTTCAGCAGCGTTCGTTCCGTGCCCGAAAGCTCGCCGCGCAGCGCAAACAGCATGTCGAGCCGCAGCGGGCTGATTGCGGCACAGTGCTGCGCCAGCGCGTTCATTTGCCCGAATTGCGCATTGGAAAGCGCCGTGCCGAACACAATCACTATATCGATATCGCTGATCGGCACGCTGCTCGCGTCAGCGTAGCTGCCAATCACATAGTAGCCCGCCACCAGCCCCGGAAACACCGCCTCGTACACCCCAACGATCCCTTGCAGAATGCGGTCTGCCTGCGCGTTGCCGCTTGTGCTATGCAGCGAAATTTCGTTCATCGCACTCCTTTGCGATTGATGTATCCACAGATGACGCAGATTACGCAGATTATAGACCTCATATCTGCGTAATCTGCGTAATCTGTGGATGAATTTTGGGATTTTCTTGCGCAACACGAAAACCGCGCGAGGGGTATAATACAGCGCCGCAGCCCGCACAAGCCCTGAAAGGAACTGGTGAAGCATGGACCCTGCTGTTGAGCGCGCCCTCACGACGGATGGACTGATCGACATAACAACAATTGGCAGCAAGACAGGCAACCCGCATCGCGTTGAAATCGCCTTCCACAACTTCGATGGCGCGCTGTATATCACTGGCCGGCCCGGCAAACGCGACTGGTACGCGAATATGGTTGCGCACCCGCAATTCACCTTTCATCTCAAGCAAAGTGTGCAGGCCGACCTCGCCGCCACTGCCACGCCGATCACCGACGAAGCGACCCGGCGCGCAGTGCTTGCCAAAGTCGTGGCGAAGTGGAACCGCCAGAATGAGCTGGAAGCGTTTGTGCAATCAAGCCCGCTGGTCGAAGTTCGGCTGGATGGCGGGACGTAGAAAGAAGAGAGAGCGGCGAGCTATCGAGCAGCAAATCGCATATTGTTGAGCCACAGAGGACACAGAGAGCACGGAGGACGAGACCCAATCTTGATGCTCTCTGTGATTCAATTGATCTGAAATCCCCTGTAAAAGCGCCAGCACACATAAAGTAAATATGCGAGCAGAATTGCCCATTCGATGTATGCGGATGGGCTTTTTCTTCGTATCTATGGATTTTGGCACGATACGATGGTTGCGAAACTTTTTGGCGAGCCGCCGAGCATTGCCAAATTGGCGTTTTGGTTCTCAGTTCTCGGTTCTTGGCTCTCGCCATCTCACACTTGACATCGAACATATTTTCTTCTATAGTATATGCAACCAATTAGTTGCACATATGGAGGAATGGACGATGGAACAGCTTGTTGTGGAACGCAGCATTGTGATCCCCGCGCCGCGTGAACGTGTGTGGCAGGCACTCACCGACGCCGAGCAGATTGCGCAGTGGCTCTTGCCGCCCGCGCTGGGCGCGCAGCTCAGGCGCGACGCTCAGGGCGCGCTGGTGGCAAGCCTCGGCCCGATGGAAATTCCTTTCATCCGCCAGGACGCCGATGAAGCGCGCGGAATTGTGCGTACCCAAAGCCTGCCCGATAAATTCCTCATCACTGAGTACCAGCTGCGAGAAGAACAAGGCGGCACGCGCGTCACCGTCACGGTGGCAGGTTTTGAGCAGCTGCCAGCCGACACGCGCCAGGACTTCCTGGGGCCAACCGGGGCGAGCTGGGAAAAGGCGCTTGCCAACCTGAAGGCCTTTATTGCTGGCGCGGCGCTGCCCTTCCCCGAAGGCTATATCGCAGCACTGTCAGGCTTTCGGCGCGAAAGCACGCAGCTCTTTGCAGTCGAGCGCAGCATCTGGATCGCCGCGCCGCGCGAGCGCGTGTGGCGTGCTGTGACCGACCCGGCGCAAATGGAGCACTGGTTTTCGCCCGGCACGTCGTGGCAAATGTCCGCGCTCGAAGTCGGCGGCAAGCTGTTTACGCGCAACCCCGAAACCGGCGACGAGCAATACACCCAGTTTATTCAGCAGGTCGATCCCCTGCGGCGTTTCGCCATCCAAACGACACCCGAGCCATCGGGCAGCTACCAGGTTACAACCTACACCCTGCGCGAAGAAAATCAGGGCACGCGCCTGACGGTCATCCATTCCGGCTATGATGCCATGCCCGCCGAAGCGCGCTCGAACGCGATGGAGCAAAACGCCTTTGGTTTTGGTATGATGCTGGAAAACGTGAAAGCGTATGTCGAGGGAAGCGAACTGTCGTATCCGCAAGGGTTTTAGGCGCGTGCATCAGGCAATCGAGCAGGGTAGAAACCGATGAACCACACATCAGAGCGCCAGCAGTCGGTCTTCGACGCGCTTGCCGACCCAACGCGCCGCAACTTGCTTGTGAACCTGGCCGAGTACAGCCCGAAGACGGCGACCCAGCTGGCGCAGGAATACCCGATCACGCGGCAGGGCATTCTCAAGCACCTCGCCATCCTCGAATCGGCGGGGCTGGTTGCTGTGCAGCAGGCCGGCCGCGAAAAACGCTATTCGCTCACGCCCGAGCCGCTTGGCGAGCTTGAGCAGTGGGTCAGGGCGCTTGGCGATAAATGGGATGCCCGCCTGCTGCGGCTCAAAACCTGGCTGGAGCAGGAAGAAACTGGCGAGTAGCTCGGGAACAAGAAGACGCAGAAGAACCGAATGGCTCATGCGAGCTGTTCGGTTCTTGCCTTACTGTGTGGTTTGTGCTGCTTTCGCGCTGCTGGTGGGAAACACTTTTCGCCGCGTAATTCGCGCAAGAAGCCACAGCGCGCGCACACCCTCCGCAGCGGCAAGGCACAGCGGCGGCAGCACCAGCAAAACATACTGCGGCCATTTTGTGCACTCTGGCCGCCAGCGCCACGACAAAAAGTACAGCTGCCACCCCTATCCGCCGCATGGGATATTTCAGCCAGCGCATACGGCAGTCCTTTGAATAGCCTGCCCCAGCCACAGACCTGCGCGCCAATGCAGGAAGCCTGCCTACCCAAGCGCCAATGGCGGCCCAAGCAGCTCCATGCCATGTGCCCGCCACAACTCCGGGTCGAGCGGTGGCATTGCATTGGCCCTGGTAACCTCGCGAAAGAATGCTTCCATCCTGCCAGCCGGCAGAAACGTGATCAGAATGCGGCCACGCGCTGCGCCAACATAGGCCCATACGTGCGGCACCTGGCGCGGCGCAAGCAGCGAGTCGCCAGCGTGCAGCTGCCGGCGCGCGTCGCCAACCTCGATCACAAACTCGCCTTCCAGTACATAAAACCATTCATCTTGATCGTGGTGCAGGTGCCGCGCCGGGCCACCTTTGGTGTGAAAGGTGTTCTCTAGCACAAACAAGCCGCTGCTGTCGGGCGGCACGACTTTGAACGCGATCTGGCTCACGCCCAGGCTGCGCTGCTCGCCAAACACGTCTTCGCCAGCCGCAAGATACGCGGGCTTGCCATCGGTAAAAAGAGATGCCATATCATCCTTCCGACTTGGCTCAATTGGCCTGAATCCCGCTAGAGCGGTTCGCAGAACAATTGGCCGCTCATGCACCGGCAAGAAAAGCGCTGGAGCGCGGAAAGTGCAATTGCTTTCTGCATCCTGCCGACTGCAAACTGCTATAACATTCGGCGCGCTGCAATGACGAATTATGCTACCAGATCACCAGTTCGCCCTGTGCCGGTGCAGCGGGATAGTACTGCGGCGCTTCGGCGCGCTGATGCATGCCATACTGGCGAATTACCCGCACTGCCCGCGCGCGGGGTGCTTGCTCGGAAGCGTACTGCATTGCCGCAGCCGAAGCCGGCCACGACGCCAGCTCCAGAAACTTCCCGGCGATGTACAGGCTTTCGAAGCACTCGCGCTCGAGGCAACCATCCGGCGTCGCGTGCTCGGCAAATCGCGCTTCGCCCTCGCAAACCGTTACCGCCTTGGCCGGGCTTTGCTCGGTTTCGTCGAAGCGCTGCTGCTGAAGTGCAAGCCCTTCCGGCGGCTGGCTATCGTGCATCACTTCCGCCACCCGCAGCCGATAGTCGAGCAGCACCAGCGAGCGCCCCTGCTCTTGCACACCGTGATGCGTGGCGTGGGTTCGCCAGCGGATCAATGACTTTTCATCGCGCCAGGTGGACAGCGAAAGAATGCGCCCGGCGACCGACAGGCTTTGGAAGCGCTCGTTATCGATAAACCCGTCGATTTGCGCGAGTTCGGGACGCAGTAATTTGCCGAGCGATAAATAGGTATCGATTTCTTCAGTTTTCGGGTGAACTTCGAAAAGAACCACAAACATGAGCCAGATCCTTCCCCCGCTGAAAGCGTGCTACGCCCAATACCTTTCCCATCAGAGTCCTGAAGAACGCTTACCACCAAGACACGAAGACACCAAGGGCTTCAATATGTGCTCTAAAATCTTGGTGCCTTGGTGCCTTGGTGGTTAACTGAAAAATAATGGCGTTAGGTCAGCGCCATCATTTCCACAAACTCGAATGCGACATCCGAATCCTCGGCGTAGACAAGCAGCTTGTTGCCGCGCCGCTCGGGGCAGCGATCAACCAGCGTCCTGCGCCCATCGATACACACGTCGATGATGTCGTTCCACAGCACCACCTCAAGCGTGAAGGGCCGATCGAGCCCATCGACGGCGAACAGGTTTTGCCGGTGGAGCGTGGCGGTGCGGGCGTCGGGCGAGAAATGCAGGTCATAGCCGCTGTCAAACGCTCCATCGCCGCCGAAGCGCAGCCCGAAGCCACGCGCATTCGCCTGGGGATGGACGCGAAGCGTCAGGCGCGCATTGAACGGAATGCCCGCGCAATCGGCGGCAGACAAGCCCTGCTGGGGGGCCAGGCGAATGCTGCGCCCGTCCACCCGCGTTGTAGCATCCAGCGCCGCCACCTGAAACGCGCTCATTGGCGCGCCAGCGGGCGTCAGTTCGACCGGGAACTTCGCGCCAAGCGTGCCATCGCTGTGCTGGACGATCTCGCGAAACAGCGTGTTCCCGCCAAACTGTAGCGCGCCACCGTCGGTGTCGCCGCGGCGCGTGCCAAGCCACGCAACCCCGATGCGCCGCCCATCCGCAAAGGGCGCGGTTTTCAGCACCCGCGCTGCCGGCCCATCAAGCGTATCGACGGGCGGGCGCAGCCACGGGCCAAGCGGCCCGCGCGACATGCGATAGCGGGCGATGCCTTCGTTGCTGAAAACCAGATAGTACCAGCCATTCCATTCAAAGTAATCGGGGCACTCAGGCGCGCCCGGCAGCCCAGGAACGATGAACGGCTCCTGGCTCTGCCACTGCCCGAGGTCGCTGGAAACCAGATGCGCGAGGCAGCCGCCGCGCCCGCCAAGCGGCCAATTCTCGAAGCTGGCGGTCACCAGCATGTGGAACACGCCGTCGGCATCCTGAAACACCACCGGATCGCGGTAATCGAGCGGGTTGTAGCCCGGCGGCGGCGACGCAAATGGGTTGGGCGTAGTTTTTGTGAAGTGAATCGCGTCCTGGCTGGTGGCAAGGCTCAGGTGCTGCGTGTAATCGCGCATGCGGGTGGCGTAAAACCCGTAGTAGGTACCGCCATGCACAAACACCGAGCCGGTGCAGATCGAGCCTTCGCGATGCTCGCTGATCGCGATGGCAAGCGGATGGTGCTCCCAGTGCACCAGATCGCGCGAGCTTGCCTGCGCCCACTGATGCCCGCCAAGCCCTTCGCGCGCCGCGTGGTGGTTTTCGTCCAGCAGGTAGTACAGCCGAAACGTGCCGTCGTGGTAGAACGGCATGCAGTCGCCAACGAAATAAGGGCCGTCGGGCTTGAAATACTGGAGCGTCATACTTTCTGCATTCTCCCTTGGCGGTTTGCAGAACCATTGATCATTCAGGTGCTGGCGAGAAACGCACTGTAGAGCGAAAAATGCAACTGCCGACTGCCGACTGCAAACTGCTATATAAGCAAGCAATCGCTGGATGGGCTGGCATATTGTAGCAGAAACGAGCTTTCGGCGGCGCACCCCTGTATGCCTGCAATGTCAGTTCGCTATCAGCCCGCAAGATGTTGACTTCACAGCATTCGCGGCTATCATACAGGCTGATTTGGCAAAACGTCCTGTACAAGAGGCCCGTATGAATATGCTCGCAAAAGTGCGCGGCAAAGCGCCGGCGCGACGCATGCCCGCCACGCCACCCCTCCCCGGCACGCCCCTGCCGCCAAGCGCAATCGCCCGCGGCTTGCGCCTCTCTATTGCCGAAGGTTTGCTCTCGAACATCCATGTCACCGTCACGACCAACGCCTTTCTGACGGGCTTTGCCCTGCTGCTCGGCGCGGGCGACTTCGAGCTGGGCGTGATCGCCGCGCTGCCTTTTGTGGGCCAGCTGTTTCAGTTTGCCGGCGCCTACCTGGAAGCGCGCCTGGGCAACCGCCGCATGCTGTGCGCCGTGGGCGCGGCGGCCGGGCGCGGGCTGTGGGGGATTATTGCGGTGCTGCCGTTTCTGGCCGCGCTGGGCCGCGCACGTCTGGCCGTTTTCTTGGTGGTGCTCGCGATTTCGCAGGCGCTGCTGGGCATTGCCGCAAACGCCTGGACCAGCTGGATGAGCGATCTGGTGCCGCCGCGCCAGCGCGGGCGTTACTTCGGCACGCGCAACACCATCACCAGCATCACTGCCATGGGCGCGGCCTGGCTGGCCGGGCGCGGTGTCGACTACTACCGCGCCGCTGGCAGCCCGGCCACTGGCTACGCGCTGATTTTCGCGGTTGCGGTCGTCGCCGCGCTGGTAGGCGCGTTTCTGCTCACGCTCAAGCCCGAGCCAGCCATCAGCCGCACGCCGCGCGTGCAGATCGGCGCGCTCTTCACCGCGCCAGTGCGCCACCGCGCCTTTCGTGCGCTGTCGCTGGCCTCGGCTGGCTGGGCGGTTGCGATTGGCGTTGCCGCGCCCTTCTTTAATGCCTATGGCCTGCAAACGCTCAACCTTTCGTTTGCGTCGCTGGCGGTTTTCTCGATTGTGACGAGCGCGGTGGCACTGGTAACCCAGCCAATGATCGGCCGCCTGCAGGATCGCTATGGCGACAAACGCGTGATGATCGTGTCGGTGATTGGCACGACGCTGCTGCCGTGGGGCTGGGTGTTTGCCACGCCAACATTCCTGCTGCCGCTCTGGCTGAATGCCGCCGGGTCGGGCATTTTCTGGCCGGGCATCACGCAGGGCTGGATGAACATGGTGATGGAGCGCGCCCCAAGCGAAAATCGCGGTGCCTATGTCGCATCGTTTGGTGCAATTACCGGCCTGGGAACGTTTATTGCTAGTCTGCTTGGTGGTGCAATCGCTACTGCACTCGGCGGAACTCTCATTCACTTTGGGCCATTCATACTGAACCACTACGCGCTGCTGTTTGTTGCAAGCAGCCTGGGCCGGGCTATCATGGCACTTGTGTTTGCGCGCAAGCTCTAGCCTGGTCGTTTCGCTGCAAATTGCGAGAACTTGTTAATGGAACGCCAATAATTTGGGGCCGCCGGAGCCGAACCACTGTGTTACAATAACGCAAGCGATAGCAGGAATGCGGAGGAACTATGCGGCGCAATCACGGCCGCGCGACTGAAGAAGTCGGCGGGTGGGGGCAACTCACAGCACGGCACAGCTCACAATCGTACGCGCGCGGGGCGCTGATCTACACCCCCCAGCAGCCGGCCGATGATGTTGTGCTGCTTAGCAGCGGGCAGCTTGCGCTGCACCTGATTTCCGACGAAGGTCGCGCCCTGACGCTGCGTGTGGTCGAGCCCGGCCAGCTCTGCGGCCAGATCGCGCTCGCGCCCGGCGGCAACTACGACACCTACGCCGAAGCGCTTTCCCCGGTCACGCTTTTCCGCATCCCGCGCGCCGAAGTGCACGCGCTGATTATGCAGCACCCCGATCTGGGCCTGGCGCTGCTGGAAGAGCTGCTGAACCACCGCCAGACGGCCAGCCACGTGTTCGACGAAGTGGCGTTTAAGTCGGTGCCGGCGCGCCTGGCGACGCTGCTGCTCGATCTGGCGCAGCGCGATGGCGATGCCGACCAGTCGCGGGTGACGCGGCGCAGCCACCGCCAGCTGGCCGAGCGCATCAACGCCTACCGCGAAACTGTCACCAAGGTCATCAACCAGTTCCGCGCCGCCCGCCTGCTGGAGATCGACCGCTCATTCATCACGCTGATCAACCCGCGTGGGCTGGAAGAGCTGGCGCAGGGCTAGTTCGCTTCCCAATCGGCATACCAAAGCTCGAATGCATTTGCAGCCTTCGAGCTTTTTTTATTCCTCACGCACCACCGCGCCGTTGTGCAGCACCAGCCGCACCTGCTCCAGCGCGCCAATGTCGGCCAGCGGGTCGCCCGCCACGGCAAACAGATCGGCCGCCATGCCGGGGCGAAGCGTGCCGATTTGACTGGAAAGACCGCAGGCGGCTGCCGCAGCGCTGGTGCTCGCCACAATCGCCTGCATCGGGCCAAGCCCCGCCGCGATCCAGTGGCGCAGTTCCGCCATGGGCATGCCAAGTGCGATGCCCGGGTTGCCATAATCGTCGCCTAGCGTGAGCTGCCCGCCGGCAGCCACAAAGCGTCGCAGGTTGTCGTACATCACCGGCAGCACCGTGCGCCGCCACTCGCTCAGGTTGCCGCGCTCGGCGGCCAGCGCCTCGTACACCGCGATGGTGGGCGACATCGCCACACCGCGCGCGGCCATCTGCGCGATCAGCTCGTCGGGCATGCGGTCGCGTGGCATATGCGCCGCGTCGGTGATGCCATTTGCCACGGCGCGCGCCAGCCCCGCCGCCCGGTCGACATGGGCCGCGACACGCACGCCCCGCGCCCTCGCCACACCGGTAATCGCCTGAATTTCCGCGTCGGAAAGCTCGGGCCAGTTCACGTCGGTGCGCCCGCTCACCGCAATTTTCAGCACGTCCGCGCCTGCATCGAGCAGCGCGCTCGCCTGTGCGCGGGCATCGTCGGGGCCGCGCACGGCCAGAATCTGGTCGCTCAGGCCATAGACTGGGACAGGGTGGCCGCCCGGCACAGTGATCATCGGGCCAGCGACCAGCAGGCGCGGCAGGGTTGGGTCGTTTGTGGCGCGCAGGGCGGCGGCGCGGGCCAGCATGGCGTCGCGCGGGCCTTGCAGGTCGCGCACCGTCGTGACGCCAGCGCGCGCCCAGGCGGCCAGATCGGCGTCGCTCAGTGTGTGCGTGTGGGCGTGCGTGTTGACGAATCCGGGCAGCATAGTCATGCCGTCCATATCGCGGCGCGGCGTATCGGCCGCAAAGGCCACCGTGCCATCCGCACCTATCGCTGCAATCGTTCCATCGCGGATCAGCAGTGTTGTGCCGGGCTGCGCTGGTGCGCCTGTGCCGTCAATCAGCGTCGCGCCAACCAGCGCCAGATCATAGCGCGGCGCGGGCGTTGGGCTGGGCGGGTTAGGAGTCTTTGTGGCAGGTGGCGCAGTTGGGATGGCTGTGGCAATATTTTTGGGCGTTTGTGGGGGTGTGGCGGTTGCAGGCGGCGCCGTTGGCTCCAAAGCAGGTTGCTGTGTGGCGCAGCCAGCACTTGCCAGCACGAAGGCCAGCAGCATACAGATGCGCACACAGCGAGCGCCAGCGCCTGGCACTGGTTAATCGTCGCGGCGCGGGCGGCGCGGGCGCTCGGCACTGGTGTCGCCAAAGCGGTCGCGGCGCTCGTCGACACGGCGCGCAAACTCGCCGCCATAGCGCTCGCGCCGGGTGGGTGCTTCACGTGGGGGCGGCAGGGCGCGCTGGGCAGCTGCGCGGTTCTTGCGTGTGCGGCGGGTTTTCACCTGCTTGCCGCGCCGCACCATGATCTGCCATGCGTCGTCGTCGCTGAGCGAGTGGGTCAGAAATTCGTCGCTGATGCGGTTGGCCTGCCGCTCGTTCAGCGCGGCCATGCGCTCGTCGTACTCTTCTTCCTCGGGCGACACGCGCGCCAGCGAGATCCAGTAGCGCCACACGGCAAACAGCACCATGGCAATCAGCAAAATAAAAATTGAAAATAGCGCAATCGGCGGCACAGCGCGTTTCCTTTTGGCAGCAGCGACGTGGGCATTATACCATAGCGCCTGCCCGGCGACCTTGCGCAGTAGTATCGTGTATAATTGCGGCGCGGATTAGGGTAGCCGGTTGGCAGTCGGCAGTCGGCAGTCGGCAGTCGGCAGTCGGCAGTCGGCAGGTTTGCCGCCGGGGCGTATTGCATACGCCTGTTTGCAGGTTTGCCGCCGGGGCGTATTGCATACGCCTGTTTGCAGGCCGCCGGGGCGTATTGCATACGCCTGTTTGCAGGCCGCCGGGGCGTATTGCATACGCCTGTTTGCAGGTTTGCCGCCGGGGCGTATTGCATACGCCGCTTCTCGGTTCTGCGGTTCTGTGGTTCTTTGTCTGGGTGTATAGCAATACGCCCCGCGTTGGTTTTTGGAAGAAACGTATGCACAATCGCGACGATATCACGCGCCTGACCGAAATGGCCTCCTGCGCTGGCTGAGCGGCGAAGATGGGCCCTGGCGCCCTGGCGCAGGTTCTGCGCTCACTGACGCTGCCGCGCAGCCCAAACCTTTTGATCGGGCTGGATATTAAAGACGACGCTGCGGTCTACCAGATCGCGGCGGATCAGGCGTTGGTGCAGACGGTCGATTTCTTCCCGCCCATCGTCGACGACCCCTACACCTTCGGCCAGATCGCCGCCGCGAACGCGCTTAGCGATGTCTACGCTATGGGCGGGCGGCCGATCCTGGCGCTTGCCATCGCTGGCTTCCCGGAAGATCTGCCGCCAGCAGTGATCAGCGCGATTTTGCAGGGCGGTGCCGACAAAGTGGCCGAGGCCGGCGCGGTGGTTGCGGGCGGCCATACTGTGATCGACCAGGAGCCAAAATATGGCCTGTGCGTCACCGGCCTGGTGCACCCCGACCGCATCACCGCCAAGGCGCACGCCCGCCCCGGTGATGTACTGTTCCTCACCAAGCCGCTCGGCACTGGCGTAATCACCACAGCGCACAAACGTGGCGTGGTGCGCGAAGACGATCTGGCCGCCGCGATTGCCAGCATGGTGCGGCTGAACCGCCGTGCCGCCGAGCTGGCCGGCGAATTCGGGCTGCACAGCGCCACCGACATTACGGGCTATGGGCTGTTAGGGCACGCGGCTGAGCTGGCGGAGAATAGCGGAGTGGGCTTGCGGCTTGCCTTGGCGCAAGTGCCGCTGCTGCCCGGCGCGCTGGAATATTCGCGCCAGGAAATTGTGCCGGGCGGGCTGAACCGCAACCGCAGCTTTTTGCTTGGCGCGGGAACTGTGCGCCTCACGGAAGGCATCGACGCGGCGGCTGCGCAATTGCTGTTCGACCCGCAGACATCGGGCGGGCTGCTGTTCGCAGTGCCGCCGGAGCGCGCCGCCGAATTGCGCGAGCGCTTTGCCGCCGCGCACGAACCGCTCTGGCAGATCGGGGAAGGGACCGAAGGGGCCGGAATCGAGGTGCACCCATAAGCAGGGAAAGGTGACGCGCAAGCGGCGCGCATGCCTTTCCCTCCGTGCCCGCAGCTAGGCTGCCGCAGCCGCAAAGCCGCGAATCGCCTCTTCCTCGTCCTGGTAGATCTCGGCGTACTGCGCCAGGCCCACCATACGGAAAATTTTCTGAAAGTGCTGCGACAGGCCGCTCACCGCCAGCTTCTGGCTGTTTCGGTTGACCTCAGTCACAATCCCGATCAGAATGGCAATGCCGGCGCTATTGATGTAATCGTTCTGGCGAAAATTCAGCAGAATGTGCCGAGCGCCCTGGCCGGTCACCTGCGCGTAGGCGCTATTGATCTTTTCTTCGGCGAACGTGGTGACATCGCCGACCAGATCGATAATCGCAACGCCATCCCGCTCGCGGGTGCTGACGCTCAACTCATCATCCAACATGACCTTCTCCTACCCTATGCAGATAAGTACATTGCATGCTATAACGCTGTTGCACGCCCAAATTAGGATTTCCGAAAGTATAACACCAGCCGGAAATGGTTTCCACCGTCGGGGCTCTCGGTAAAACCAGCCTCGTCCACCAGCTGCGAAATCATCATCAGGCCCATGCCGCGCCGTGGCGCCAGCCCCTGCAGCTTCAGATCAATGCCCGCAGCCGGCAGATCGCCCAGGTAGCGCCGCACACCATGATCGCGCACCTCGACCGTCAGCCGGTCGGGCGCGCCAGTGCACTGAATATCGACGCGCAAACCCGGCGCGCGCGCATTGCCATGCTCAATGGCATTGATGCACGCTTCACCAAGCGCGGTCTTCAAATCTTCCACACGCTCGCGATCACAACCAAGCCGCCGCGCAAATGCGGCCACGGCATCGCGGGCGACTTTCTCGTATCCTAGCTCGCTGGGGAAAGAAAGCTCGATAAAAGGATCTGAGGCTACAATCTGCACTGTCATCGGATAAGCTCTATCTTTCGAGATGGATGACCATGCGAACCTGGTTGCCGCCGCTGGGTGCAGTGGTAAATTCAACCTCGTCCATCAGCTCACGAATGAGCCAGATACCCCATCCACCTTTATCCTGCCGGTTCAGCGCGTCTTCGATGCGCGGCGTTGGCACAATCGAGCCCTGATCGAGCTGCTTGCGCCCCTGATCGGCCACACGAACCACCAGCTCGTCTTCGCGGGCAGTCAGCATCACCAACACACGCATCTCAGAATCGTGCGCATTCCCGTGTTCTATTGCATTGGTCACTGCTTCTGCAATGGCCGTACGAAGCGCTTCGACACGGTCGGGCAAAAAGCCCATCCGCCGCGCAAGCGACGAAGCCGTGTCCATCGCGACCTTTTCATAGCCAAGCTTGCTCGGCAGTCGCAGTTCAATAACGCGCTCGGCTGGCTCGTTGTCGCTGATCGGACCGGTCATGCCTCTATCACCACTCTCGGGCTCGAAAGCATCACTACCACTACGTTGTCGATACCCGCAATTAATCTTAACACATCTCAGAAATTGCGTGCAATAGGTATTGAGATTGAGATCAAGACAGTAAAATGAAGGAGCGAGCCAGGAACGGTGCAGCATAGCAGGCGCGTTTCTGGCTCGGCTGCACTTACAGGGGAATATTGCCGTGCTTGCGGGCCGGCAGGCTTTGGCGTTTGTTGCGCGCCAGGTGCAGCGCGCGGATCAGCGCCGGGCGGGTTTCTTTCGGCTCGATCACTTCATCGACATAACCGCGCTCGGCGGCGACATAGGGGTTTGCAAAGCGGCTCTGGTAATCTTCTACCAGTTCGGCCTGGCGCGCGGCCGCGTCGTCGGCCTGGTTGAGCTCGCGCCGAAAGATAATTTTCACCGCCGCGTCCACGCCCATGACGGCAATTTCGGCAGTAGGCCAGGCGAAATTGAAATCGGCGCGAATATGTTTACTCGACATAACATCATATGCGCCGCCGTAGGCCTTCCGCGTGATCACCGTCAGCTTGGGCACGGTGGCCTCGCAGTAGGCGTACAGCAGCTTGGCGCCGTGGCGAATAATGCCGCCATATTCCTGCTGCGTTCCAGGCAGAAAACCGGGCACGTCCACAAAGGTCAGCAGCGGGATGTTGAACGAATCGCAGAAACGCACAAAACGCGCCGCCTTCACCGACGAGTCGATGTCGAGCACGCCAGCCAGGTGCGCGGGCTGATTGGCAACAATCCCGACCGGGAAACCATCCAGGCGTGCAAAGCCAATGACAATATTGCGCGCCCAGAAGGGCTGCACCTCGAAGAAGATGCCGTCGTCCACTACCGCGTCGATCACCTGCACCATGTCGTAGGGCTTGCGCGCGTTGTCGGGGATGATCGTTTGCAGCGTTTCTTCCATGCGCACGGGGTCGTCGGCGGGCGCGAGGTAGGGCGGGTCTTCGAGGTTGTTGGCCGGCAGGTAGGATAGCAGCGCGCGCAGCTGTTCGAAGACCTCGGGCTCGTCGTCGGCGGCGAAGTGCGCCACGCCACTGCGCGAGTTGTGGGTCATCGCGCCGCCCAATTCTTCAAAGCCCACATCCTCATTGGTAACGGTTTTGATCACGTCCGGCCCAGTGATAAACATCTGCGACGAGCCCTTGACCATCAGGATGAAGTCGGTCATGGCGGGCGAGTAAACCGCACCACCCGCGCACGGGCCGGCGATTACCGAGAGCTGCGGGATGACGCCCGAGACCATCACATTGCGGTAGAAGATTTCCGCATAGCCGCCCAGGCTCACCACGCCTTCCTGAATACGCGCGCCGCCCGAGTCGTTCAGGCCGATGCAGGGCACACCCATGCGCAGCGCCAGATCCATCACCTTGCAGATTTTCTCGGCAAACACTTCGCCCAGCGAGCCGCCAAATACCGTAAAGTCCTGCGCAAACACACACACCGCACGTCCATCGATCGTGCCGTGCCCGGTGATCACGCCGTCGCCGAGCGGCTTCTGGCGATCCATCCCAAAGGCCGAGGCGCGGTGGACGGCAAAGGCATCGAGCTCGACAAACGAGCCTGGGTCGAGCAGTGCGTCGATGCGCTCACGGGCGGTGAGCTTGCCGCGCGCGTGCTGCTTTTCGATGGCCTGTGGGTTGGCGCTGCGCGCCTGCTCGCGGCGCTGGCGCAGATCTTCAATCCGTTCTTTGGTTGTTTTCACAGCGTTCTTGCTCCAGCGGAAGGACAGCTAGCGACATCATAGCACAGGCGCGGCGTGGGTAAGTTACACTCCATGCTGCTCCTGCGCGCGCACGCCAATCTGACCTGGCGTAATCGCGATCACGCCCTCGTTCATGCTGCCGCGCCGGTAGCCAGCCAGGTCAAGCGTGACGCTTTGGTAGCCAATCGCGCGAAATGCCGCCACTAGCTCGGCAGATTGAGCGACCGCAGCCGCCATTTCTTCGGGCGCGGTTTCGAGCTTGGCGGTATCGCCGAAGTGGCGCACGCGAAACTGGCGGAAGCCGCGATCCCACAGTGCATCCTCGGCGGCTTCGACGCGGGCGAGCAGCTCGGCGGTGATGGCGGTGCCGTAGGGGAAACGCGACGAAAGGCAGGCCAGCGCGGGCTTGTCCCAGATCGGCAGGTCGTGCGCCTGCGCCAGCGCGCGAATGTCGGCCTTGGTCAGCCCGGCTTCCTTGAGCGGCGCGCGCACGCTGTACTCGCCCGCCGCAACGCTGCCCGGCCGGTGGTCGCCCTGGTCGTCGACATTTTCGCCATAGCAGATCCAGGGGATTTCCAGCTCTTGGGAAAGGCGCGCCAGATGCGTAAACAGCTCGCTCTTGCAGAAATAGCAGCGGTTGACCGGGTTAGCGGTGTAGCGCTCATCAGCCAGCTCATCGGTGCGGATGACGAGGTGGTGCAGGCCAAGTTGCTGGGCGAGTTCTTCGGTGGCGCGCAGTTCGCGCCGCGGCAGCGAGGGCGAGTCGGCGGTGACGGCGACGGCGCGCTCGCCCAGTGCCTGGTGGGCAACTGCGGCCAGCAGCACGCTGTCGACGCCGCCAGACATGCCGATCAGCACGCTGCCCATCTCGGTCAGAATATCGTGCAGGCGCTGCTGCTTGGCAGCGAGTGTCGCGTCAAGCGTTGTGGGCATGGGTATTCTCCTGTAAACCATTCATCATGCTGGCGGCAAAGCCCGCCCCAAAACCATTGTCGATATTCACCACTGTCACGCCTGAGGCGCAGCTGTTGAGCATGCCAAGCAGCGCGGCCAGGCCGCCAAAACTCGCGCCATAGCCCACGCTGGTCGGCACGGCGATCACCGGCCGCGACACCAGCCCGCCCACCACGCTCGGCAGCGCGCCTTCCATTCCCGCCACGACAATCACTACCGACGCGGCCAGCAGCTGGTTCATATGCGCCAGCAGGCGGTGCAGCCCGGCCACGCCGACGTCAAAAAGCCGGTCGACGCGGTTGCCCATGATATCGGCGGTGACGGCGGCTTCTTCGGCCACCGGCACGTCGGCGGTGCCGGCGCTAACCACCAGAATGCTGCCGGGGCGCTTGGGCAGCGGCTCGGGCTCGACCACAATGCAGCGCGCCAGCTCGTAGTAGCGCGCC
Source organism: Kouleothrix sp. 19917 (assembly GCF_057073505.1). Lineage (NCBI taxonomy): Bacteria > Bacillati > Chloroflexota > Chloroflexia > Chloroflexales > Roseiflexaceae > Kouleothrix > Kouleothrix sp. 19917. The sequence continues at coordinate 2,755,018 of NZ_CP097099.1, read as the reverse complement.
GTTGGCACGGCCTCGCGCACGGCAGCATAAACCTCCGGCGTGGCGCGCGTTGCCAGCAGCGGTCCCGGTCCCTGCGCCAGGCGCTCAACGATTGCGACGACGTGCTCGGTGCGCTTGCCCGCGCACAGCACCACCTCGGGGAAGCCGCGGCGTAGCGCGCGATGGGTATCGAGCTGCGCAAAACCCATATCAACAAACGGCAGCTCGCGCAGCGTCGCAACGGCGTTTTCGAGCGGAACCTCGCCGCTACGCACCCCTTCAAGCAGCTCGCGAATCGCTTGCTCGTCCATACTTCTCTCTTTCTCCTTGGCCTCGCGGCCCCAGCTCTGCGCAAACATGCTTGCGGCCGAGTATGATAGCACGCTGTGGCGCGCATGCAACCGTCGGCACGCTGTTCATCGATACCGTATAATGCTGCCTGCGTTTCCCAATCGTTTGAAAAAGCAAGGAACCAAGCGTGGATTTCGCTTTTCGGCTGCTGGCGTTTGTGGCGGGCGTTGCGGTGGCGGCCGGCACAATTATTTCGGCGGTGCGCACCTTTGTGCTGCCGCGCAGCGCCCCCGATACCCTCACGCGCGTAATTTTTCTGATGGTGCGACTGTTCTTCGAAGGGCTGATCAAAGGGCGCACCAGCTACCATCTGCGCGACCGCATTCTGGCTCTGTACGCGCCGTTCGCGCTCCTGGCGATGCCTCCGGTGTGGCTGGCAAATATTCTGTTTGGCTACATGCTGATGTTCTGGGCGATCGGCGTGCCAAGCCTGGGCATGGCCTTCCGCATCAGCGGCTCCTCGCTGCTGACGCTGGGCTTTGCGCCCCTTGAACGCTGGCCAGTGATTATTCTGGGCTATTCCGAGGCGGTGATTGGCCTGATGCTGGTCGCGCTGCTGATTTCTTACCTGCCCACAATCTACAGCGCCTTTCAGAAACGCGAAACCGTGGTGACGCTGCTGGAAGTGCGCGCTGGCTCGCCGCCCTCGGCAATCGAGCTGTTCAAGCGCTTCCAGCGCCTCAAGCGGCTCGACAAGCTGGGCGAGCTGTGGCTGACCTGGGAGGTGTGGTTTTCCGAGATCGAAGAAAGCCATACCTCACTGCCGGCGCTGGCGTTTTTCCGCTCGCCGCAGCCCGATCATTCGTGGGTGACGGCGGCGGGTGCAGTGCTGGATGCCGCCGCGCTGGCAGCCTCGACGCTCGACATTCCGCGCGACATTCAGACCGATCTGTGCATCCGCTCGGGCTATCTTGCGCTGCACCGCATTGTCGACTTTTTCGACCTGCCGCACAATCCCAGCCCGCACCCCGGCGACTCAATCAGCGTCACGCGCGAGGAGTTCGACGCGGCATGTCGTGAGCTGGCAGACAATCAGGTGCCGCTCAAGCCCGATCTCGACCAGGCCTGGCACGATTTTGTGGGCTGGCGCGTGAACTACGACTCGGTGCTGCTCGCACTGTGTGCGCTCACCACCGCGCCAACCGCGCCATGGTCGGGCGATCGCGCGCCAAACCTGGGGCGCCTGTCGTGGCGCTTGCGTCGGCACCCGCATAGCTAGCGCGAATTGATTGATGATTGATCCACAGATTACGCAGATTGCGCAGATTGCGGCTGGTTTGGGACGCGCGCTTCATCTGTGCCATCGGTGTAATCTGTGGATGAATTTAGGCTGTTGCGAAAGAGCTAGCGCTCGCCCGCGATGATCTGCTGGAATGGCTCACCCAGCAGGGTTTCAAGGTAGGGTGTGACGCCCCAGAACTGCTTGAGGTTGTGATACTCCCGCACAAACTGCGGGTCGCCCGGGCCAGCGATTTTCACGGCGCGGATCATCAGGTTCTTGGCAGTGTGCTCGGCTGCCACGAACTCAATCACCTCGGCGCGGTAGCCCATGATGCGCAAAATCAGCGCGCGAAACGAATCCGTCAGAATATCGCCCAGGCGCTGCTTCAGGATGCCGTGGCGCATTACTGGCCGCAGCACCGCGATGTCGAGTTGTTCGTTCAAGTGATGGTGGCAGCAAGGAGCGCACACCAGCATGCGCGCGCCGTGGCGGATGGTCTGAGCAATCGCGTCGTCGGTGGCGGTGTCGCAGGCATGCAGCGCGACCACCAGGTCGGGTGCGTCGGCGGGCGCGAAGTCGATGATTGGCGTGGCAGTGAAGCACAGGTCGCCATATTCCAGCGCGGCAGCTTGCGCGTTGCATTTCGCAATCAGCTCGGCGTTCGAGTCAACACCAACCAGCCGCGCCGACATGCCGCGCCGCTCGTTCAGGTAGCTATACAGCCCAAACGTCAGGTACGACGAGCCGCAGCCGAAGTCGAGCACATTGATCGGCGTGTGCCCGAAGTTATCCAGCTCGCCGGTCGCCTCAACCAGCTTGATGAACTCGTTGATCTGCGCAAACTTGCCCTGCATGGATGGCTTGATCTGGCCCTGCGCGTTTGTGATGCCAATGGTTTGCAGCCACGGGGCGGATTCCGCAGGCAGCGGCAGCTCCTTTGCGCGGTTATGGTCCGCGCTTGGCTCGGCTGTGCTGGCGTGGCGGTGCCGGTGAACGAGCGCCTTGCCCTTCTTGGTAATTTGAATCTGCACGTCCTCGTCGGCGGTTTGCGCCACCAGCACACTAAAGCCAACGTCGAGCGCTTCGTCGAGGTGGGCGAGCGCCTCGCCGCCATAGTAGTTTTTCGAAATGTCGCGCTTGGCGTCGAAATATGAAAATTGCAGCTGATCGCGGCCACGAACCTGCACTGGTCGCACCACAATTTTCTGCCAGGGCGTCGCCGCCCCGCGCACAATGCCTTTCAGTGTCAGGCGTACAAATGCGTGCTCGCCAAACACAAGCTCGCGCACCAGCGCCCGGTAATCGTCAGTTTGCGTTTCCTGTTGTGCCATTCCCTCGCGCTCCATAGCCAATTTCCGGCGTCAGTATACCACAGGCATTTTGCGCTGCCTGTGCTATCATAGCGCGCTACTGACAGTGTGAAGAAAAGGGAAACCATGAAACGCGGAATGTGGTACGCCGCCGGGGCCTATATCGCCTGGGGCCTGCTGCCGATCTTTTGGCGAAGCCTGCACACCCTGCCAGCGCTGGAAATTCTGGCGCACCGGGTGGCGTGGGGCTTTGTGGTGGGCGTGATTTTGGTGTCGGCGCGCGGCGGCTGGGGCTGGCTGCCGGTGGTGCTGCGCACGCCGCGCACGCTGCTTACCTTTGTGGCGACCGCCGTGCTGCTTTCGTTTAACTGGTTTGTATTTATCTGGGCGGTGAATGCAGGCTATATTGTCGAAACCAGCCTGGGCTATTTCATTAACCCGCTGGTGAATGTGCTGCTGGGCCGTATTTTCCTGAATGAGCGGCTGCGCAGCGGCCAGGCGCTGGCGATTGGCGTGGCGCTGCTTGGCGTGCTCTACCTGACGGTGCAGTATGGTTCGCTGCCATGGATCGCGCTGGCGCTGGCTGGCTCGTTCGCGGGCTATGGGCTGCTGCGCAAAACTGCTACCCTTGGCTCGCTCGAAGGCTACACGCTTGAGTCGATAATCCTGTTCCTGCCCGCGCTGGGCTACTTGCTTTATCTCGAATCGCAGGGTGTTGGCGCATATGGTCACGCCGGCCTGGGAATGACCATTCTGCTTTCCTGCGCGGGCGTGGTGACGGCGGTGCCGCTGCTGATGTTTGCCGCTGGCGCGCGGCGCATCAGCTTTACGCTGCTGGGCATTTTGCAGTATATCGCGCCCTCGATGCAGTTTACGCTTGGTGTGCTGGTATATGGCGAGCACCTCGACACAGCGCGCCTGCTTGGTTTCTGCATTATCTGGGCGGCGCTGGCGCTGTACACCTTCGAAGGCATTCGCAACGCGGCGGGCGCGGCACGTTTGCGCGCAGCAGCAGGGTAAGGAACGACGGACGGGATTTGACCGCAGAGGCGCAACGAACGCAGAATTGGGTAATGATGCCAACAACCTTCATTCCATTCGTCTCTCGTCTCTGGTCTATCGTCGTTCGTCTGGAAGATAATCCTTGACATATATAATCATATAGTTATATAATTACTCGCGTATGGATGTATTTGTGGCGCTTTCCGATCCGACCAGGCGGCAAATCCTGGACCAGTTGCGGGCGGGCGAATTGCCGGCCGGCGAACTTGTACGCGCATTTCCGCAGCTCACACAGCCCGCCATCTCGCGGCACTTGCGCGTGTTGCGCGAAACCGGCCTAGTGACCATGCAGCGCGACGAGCAGCGGCGCATCTACGCGCTGCGGCCGGAAGGCTTGCTTGAGCTTGACCGCTGGCTGGCGCAGTACCGCAGCTTCTGGCTGTCCAGACTCGACGCGCTGGAAGAACATCTGGCGGCGCGCGCCACAGCCGCAGCATCAGAAAGGGATGACGATGGCAACGATTCCGAACGCGGGTGATGTCATAATTGAGGGCGATACTGCGACGCTTGTGTTTACGCGCATGCTGCATTTCCCGCCCGAGGCAGTCTGGGCGGCGATTACCGACCCGGCGCAGTTGCGCCAGTGGTTTATGACGACCGCCAGCATCGATGGGCGGCCAGGCGGCGCAGTTGACCTTGTCAGTGGGCCGTCGCGCTTTCATGTCACGGGGACAATACTGGCGTGGGAACCGCCGCGCCTGTTTGAGCACGAGTGGAATGTCGCGGCGCGCGATGAACTGCCCGGCGGCGAGCAGGCGACCGTGCGCTGGGAACTGCGGCCAATGACTGAAGGCACCGAGCTGACGGTTTCGTACAAGCGGCTGAGCCGTAACACCGCGCTGGGTTTTGCGCCGGGTATGCACGCCTTTCTCGACCGGCTGGAGACGCAGCTGGCTGGCACAACCCTGCCTGATTGGATGCGGCGTTTTGGCGAGGTCCAATCGGCCTACCCAAGCTGGGAACGCTAACCGCGACACACAAACGACGAAGGACCAGGGACAAAGGACCGAGAGTGTATTCTTGGCCCTTCGTCGTTTACTCCCCTGCCGTGCTGCGATCCAGCCAGGCCAGCCCTTCCTCAACCGTATCAAATTCGCCGTCGATCTGGGCCTGGTAGGCGCGCTTCAGTAACGCGCCTAGCTGTGGCCCAGGCGCCATGCCGTGCTGAATCAGGTGCCGTCCCTGAAGCAGCGCGGCCGGCTGGCCTTGTGCTGCGCCAATCTGCGCGGCCAGGGCGAGAAAGGGCGCGGACGGGTTGGCGGGCGGGCGCGGCGGTCGGCCGCTGGCATCCGCTTCGACCAGGCGGCCCCACTGGGCGAGCGTCGCCGGGCTCAACCGCACCGCCAGGCGCCGCACTGCGCGCGGGTTGGCTTCCATACCATAATGGGCCATATGCTCGGCCACCAATGGCAGCACGCGATCGGCAATCGCGCGCGGCGCGCCCAGCCGTCGCAGCAGCGCGGCCGATGGTGCGAGACCCGCCTGCGCGTGGCCAAAGCTGCGAATCCTGCCATCGGCTGCGGTTGCGGTTGTTGCGGGTTTGCCCAGGTCGTGGCAGAGCGCGGCCAGCAGCAGTATGGCGCGTTCTTCTTCCCCAAGATCGGCGCGAATCGCGACCGTAGCGGCTTGGTCGCAGACAAACAGCGTATGTGTCCACACATCGCCCTCGGGGTGGTAGTGTGGGTCTTGCGGGCAGTCGATCAGCGCGGCCAGCTCGGGGTAAAGCGCCAGCCAGCCGGTTTCGCGCAGCACGCGCAGCCCCGCCGACGGGCGAATGCTTTTCGCCGCCCACTTCTGCCACTCGCCCCAGATGCGTTCGGCGGCAAGCGTGCCGGCCTCGGGCAGCAACTGATGGCTGAGCGCGGCCGTTTCGGGCGCCAGCTCCATGTCGAAGCGCGCCGCAAACTGCATGGCCCGCAGCACGCGCAGCGGGTCCTCGGCAAAGGCCGGCGTAGTATGGCGAATGATGTTTCTGGCCAGATCGGCCTCGCCGCCAAAGAAATCGAGCAGCTCGCCCTCGGGCGTGAGCGCCATTGCGTTCCAGGTGAAATCGCGCCGCGCCGCCGCCTCAACCGGCGTCATGGTCGGGTCGGGCTCGGCCAGAAAGCCGCGGTGGCCCGCGCCGATCTTGCTTTCGCGGCGCGGCAGCGCAACATCGATCTGCGTGCCGTCGGGCAGGCGCAGCTTGAGCACGCCAAACGAGCGGCCCACCGCGTCCACGCGGCCAAATTCGCGCAGCAGGTGAATGAGCTGCTCGATTGGCAGGCCATACACTTCGATGTCGATATCTTTCACCGGCAGGCCGCGCAGCAGGTCGCGCACCGCGCCGCCAACGACATGCGGGCGGCCACCGGCGCGCACAAGCGCTTCGAGAATCGGTTGAATTGGAGTAAGTTTGTGTACCATAGCCTGAGTATACGCCAGAACTGAGCGAACTGCCAGAAGATGTATACTACGCAACGAATCGGGCCTCGTGGTGGCCCTGTCTGTATAGGTAGCAAGCATGTCAACAGCAAATTCATCAGCGGCGCGTGTTGCCGCGCCCACGGCAATCCCCGCCCCCGATACCTTTCATGTCACCCAGCGCGTCACCCTGCTCTGCGCGACCCCTGGCGCGACCATTCACTACACGGTCGATGGCAGCATGCCCAGTGCAGCCAGCCCCGTGTTCGATCCGTATGTTCTGCCGGTGCTGGACGCCGTCAACGAAGGCACGCACGGCATCACATCCAGCTACACAATCAAGGCGCTGGCGCTGAAGGAAGGCCTGGAGCCGAGCGCGGTCGCCAGCTTCGAGTATGTAATCGAGCGCCGCGACACCGACAGCTATCTTTCCGAAGAAATCTACCCCGGGGTGCATATGATCACCGACTACGACGACACCAAGATGTATGTCGTGGTCGGCAGTGAGCGCGCCATGCTGATCGACGCTGGGCTGGGCAATGGCAACCTGCGCGCCTTTGTCGAAAAGCTGGTGGGCGACAAGCCGCTGGATGTCGTGATTTCGCACGGCCATCCCGACCATATCGCGGCGATGGGCCAGTTTCAGGATCACTACGACGTCTACATGAACCACCGCGACCTGCCCATGATCGAGCGCTTCATCGAGCGCATGAACCTGCACATCGACCGCGAGCAGATCGACGATCTGCGCGAAGGAATGCGCTTCGACCTGGGCGACCGCAGCTTTGTGGTATATGAAGTGCCGGGCCACTCGGCGGGCTGCGTGGTGCTGCTGGACGAAGCGAGCGGCCTGCTGATCGCCGGCGACGCGGTCGGCAGCAATCGCGTCTCCATCCCCGACTCGCTGTGGATGCAGTTCCCCGGCGTCATGCCAATCGACACCTACCTGTCGGCGCTGCGCGTGTTTCGCGCAAAAGTGCAGGGCAAAATCCGCGCAACCGTTGGCGGCCATAACGACGTAGCGCTTCACGGTGAAGAGTATCTCGACAATCTTGAGCGCGCCGCCCAACTGCTGGTGGACGAAGGCGAAGACGTGCTGGTGCCATCGCTGCGCCCAATCGACGCCTGGCAGGTTGTGGTGGGCGACCGGCTGACCGACCCGAACTGGGCGGCGATCAATGTGGCGAAAGGTCGCTGCCTCTCGGCACCGCCTGCGCAGATCGCCACGCTCAGCAACCTGCAGGTGCGCGGCGCAGCACTCAGCCCTGGCTTCACGCCCGACCAGACAGAGTACACCGCGCAGGTGGCTGTCGACACCGCCGAGATCATCGCCACAACAACATCGAGTCGCGCCCGCAGCCTGCTGGTGAACGGCGCTGCGGTAGCCTCGGGCGAAGCTTTCACGGCGCAACTTGCCACCGCTGGCACGACCTTCGCGATTGAGGTGACCTCGCCCGACGGCAGCGTGACGCAGACATACACGCTCGTGGTGCGGCGGGGGTAAAAAGCCACAGAGGAAATAGTTACCGCTTTGCGTCCTTCGCGCTCTTTGCGGTTCAAACGTCAACTGCCTCCGGTTCAAAATCTCAGTGGCCTCGGTGCGCTCTGTGGCTTTATTCGAACAAAGGCAGCGTGTGGAAAAGGAGCCGTGCCATGAACGAATGGCAGGAGTGGATCGGCCGCGCTAGCAGCACAACGGCGTGGCTCGATCCCGCGCAGGCCAATCGCATGGTCGCAACACTCGACCGCACAGGGGCGTTTCGCTCCAGCGACGCGTTGCCGCCCGCATTGCACTGGCTGTACTTTCACGACGTGGCGCGCGCCGCCGATCTGGGCGAAGATGGCCACCCCGCCCTGGGCGTGGTGATGCCGCCAGTGCCAGCGCGCCGCCGCATGTGGGCGGGCGGCAGCATGGAATTCCACGCGCCGCTCCTGCTGGGCGAAATCGCCGAGCGCCGCACCACAATCCGCTCAATCACGCCAAAGCAGGGGCGCTCGGGCGCGCTGTGGTTTGTCGCGGTTGAGCACGCGCTGCACACAGGCGGGCGGCTGGCGCTCACCGAAACACAGACCATCGTCTACCGCGATGCTGCGCTTGAGCTTAGCGCGCAGGCACCACTCGCGCCCAACGCCGCCGACTACACGGCGCGCTACGCGCTCGACAGCACCGCGCTGTTTCGCTACTCCGCGCTCACATTCAACGGCCACCGCATTCACTACGACCTGGAATACTGCCGCGCGGTCGAGGGCTACCCGAATCTGGTGGTGCACGGCCCACTGATCGCCACGCTGCTGCTCGACCTGTATGTGCAGCAGGGCGCGCCACTGCGGCGTTTCGAGTATCGTGCGCGCAGCCCGCTATGCCTGCCCGACGCCTTAACCGTTTGCGGCACGGCCCAGGAGGGTGGCGCAGCGCTGTGGGCGCGCGACGACGCCGGGCGGCTGCTTATGGAGGCGACGGCGTTGGCGGAATGAGTCACGCGATGCACACCAACGCAAAAGGCGACCGATTTGCTGGTCGCCTTTTGCGTTATAGATGTGTGAGAATTTGACCACAAATGAACGAAAACGAAACTCTGTGGCCTCTGTGCGCTCTGTGGCTCGATCCTCTTCGTTGCTCTGGCTTAATCGCCTACAGCAGGCTTTCCTCAAGCTGCCGCCGGCCGTTGCCATTGGCGGGCCGTGGGGCGGGCGCGGGCGCGCGGTTTGGCGCTGGCGGCATCGGCGCTTCTTCCTCGTAGCCGGGGCCGGCCGTCTGCTCCTCGCCAATCCCAATCATCTTCGAAGTCGTCACCGACCAGGCCAGCGTCTGGTCAATCAGCGAAGGGCCGCCGTGCCCATCTTCGATCAGCGCCGCCCATTCGCGCTTGATCCAGTTCGCGCGCACATAATCCTTCGTCACCGGTGTAGGGATGACTGCAATCGGCGGCGTGATTTCTTTGGTCTGTCCGTTGCTGCCGCGTGCGACTTCCTGGCCTGGGCCGAGCGGAATGCTGCACGCATAAAAGGGCGGCTGCAGCGGCGGCTTCTTGTCCAGCTTGCGGAAGGCGTCGACAGCGTCGAGCACTTCGTACTGACGCGTCAGCGCATTGATGACATCGCCCGTGAGCGTGCTCTTTGCAGTGATCAGCAGCGGCTCGTAGAAGCCAACCTGCAGCAGCTCGCGCAGGAAGCCACGGAAGCGCAGCACCGACTGCTGGCGGCCACCTTCCAGCGTGCGCCAGCCAAACGCAATGCCGTAGCGATCTTCGGTGTGCTTCATCTCGCCAATCGACTGCACGCCCTCGGCCACCACAAACAGGTTGGCCGTTTCCACCGCCCAGTGCGTCACCATATTGCCGCTGCCGTGCTTGATCGTGATCTGGCTGAAGCCAGCCGCCGCCATCGCATCGTCGAGTGTTTCGATCTTGCCGACTTCGGCCAGCCAGCCCGCGTAGATGCGGCGCTCTTTGGTTTGCAGGCCGGTGGCCCACTGCAGCAACGGGTCGGAAACGCGCACGGCTGGGCGCCGCGCTGGCCCGCGTGAGAAGGTTACGTCATCCATTTCGCTCGTCCCTTTCGTATCGAAACTCTACCCAAGAAGGTATAGCATGTATTATAGCACATCTGTTCGCGGTGTAAAGGGCTGCGTTGCAATCTCTTTCGAGTGCGGTATAATACTCGCAGCATCAGATCGCCACAAACCAAGAACGAGGTTCACAACTATGGGCTTTTTCTCTGCGATCTCTAAAGCCGTTTTCCGCGAATACGATCGGCGCATCAAGCGCGCCAGCCTGATAACCGAGTATGGCGCAGCGCACCACGCCCACGCGCACGACGAGCATGCCGAGGAAGCGCACGACGAGGGCGACGCCGAGATTGTGAATGTGCCGCGTGGCACGCCGGTCGAGCAGCCGAAGCATTAAATTCTGGGCAAACGAAAGCGGAGCAGCCAGCACAGCTGCTCCGCTTTTTGTTGCCCGCGTGTTTACTTCGCGGTGGCGTAGCCCTGCGGGAAGCGCGTATGCCAGTCCCATGCGCTCTGGATGATCGACTCGATGTTTGGGTAGCGCGGCGCCCAGCCCAGTTCCTCGCGGGCGCGCCGGCTGTCGCCAATCATCACCGGCGGGTCGCCCGCGCGGCGCGGCTCTTCCACAGCCGGAATTGCGTGCCCGGTCACTTTGCGCGCCGCCTCGATCACCTCGCGCACGGTAAAGCCGTCGCCATTCGCCAGGTTGAAGTTGCGGCTGCGCTCGCTCAGCGGCTCGAGCGCCAGCACATGCGCCCGCCCCAGGTCGCTGATATGGACATAATCACGGATGCATGTGCCGTCGGGCGTGTCGTAGTCGGTGCCGAAGATCTTGACGTTCGCGCGCTTGCCCATCGCCACCTGCAAAATCAGCGGGATCAGGTGAATCTCAGGGTCGTGATCCTCGCCGCGCTCGGGCGTTGCGCCACAGGCGTTGAAGTAGCGCATGCAGCTGGAGTGGAGGCCGTGCGCCTGCTCGTACCACGGCAGCATCTGCTCGATCATGAGCTTGCTGACGCCGTAGGGGCTGATCGGCTGCTGCGGGTGCTGCTCATCGATCGGCGTGTACTGTGGGTTGCCAAAGCTCGCGCACGTCGACGACAGAATGAAGCGCCGCACCTTGCCCTCGACCATCGCGTTCAGCAGCGAAACGGTGCCGGCGACATTATTCTGGAAATATTTGCCGGGGTTGGTCATTGACTCATTGGGCTGGAGAAATGCCGCCAGGTGAATCACCGCGTCGATCCGGAAATCGGCCAGGGTCTTGCGCAGCAGCGTGCTGTCGAACAGGTCGCCCTGCACAAATGCGACATCGGGCGGCACTGCTTCGGCATGCCCCGCCACCAGATTATCGAACACAACTGGCGTGTGCTGCTCGGCCAGTAATTCTTCCACCACGGCGCTGCCGATATAGCCCGCGCCACCTGTCACCAATACGTTCAAATCACAATCTCCTTTTGCGCTTCTTGCCATCGCTGGTATTGTATAGATACCGATGCTGCCGAGGGAATGATGCTTGCGTGATGGCGGCCAGAAAAACGCCGACGCTCTGTATCAGGCGTCGGCGCTCGTTCTTGCTTTTGAACTTAATTTTTATAGGCCTTTGGTCTTCATGTCTTCGTGTCTTCGTGGTTCATCGTTTCTAGGAGACTGCAGGCCCAGCCGTTACGACAATATAGTTTTCGGTGGAAAGATATTTGCGCGCCACCTCCACGATCTGCTCGGCGCTGATGCCGCGAATCAGGTCGGGGTAGCGCGAAATATAATCGAAGCCCAGGTTGTAGCGCTCGATCCCCAGCAGCGTGCCGGCGATGCCGTCGTTTGTTTCCAGGCCCAGCGCCAGGCTGCCGGTCATATAGTCGCGGGCGTCGCTCAGCTCCTCGGTGCTGGGGCCGCGCTCGCAGAACTCGCCAATTTCGTGCACGATCGCGGCAACTGCGCGCTCGATGTTGGCCGGGTTCACACCTGCCAGCGCCGCCCACGGCCCCGCGCCCAGGTCGGCGTCGATGCTGCTGCCACACGAGTAGGCCAGCCCCTGCCGCTCGCGCACATTGTCGCCCAGCCGCCCACCCAGCCCAATCCGCCCGAGAATCATGTTGCCCACGTTCGCGGCGTAGAAATCGGGGTTCATGCGATTCAGGCCGTGTACCGCGTAGATCAGGTCGCTCTGCACTTTGCCGTTTAATGTCAGGTCGCGGCGCTGCACGCCGGTAAGGGGCTGCACGGGCGGCAGCACCTGCGTGGGCGGCGTGCTGCTGGGCTCCCAGCCGCCGAATGCGTGCTCCAGCGCCGCGATCACCGCGGGCGGGTCGATGTCGCCCACAATCGCGACGGTTGTCACCGCCGGGTGGTAGTTCTGGTGAAAGGCGATCAACTGCTCGCGAGAGAGCGCGCTGACTGTGTCGATTGTGCCGCTGCTCAGCCGGCTGTAGGGGTGCTCGGGCGGGAAGAGCATGGCCCGCGCCGCCCGCGATGCCTGCGTGCGGGTTTCCTGCTCGCTTTCGCGCAAGCCCATCAGGAACTGGTTGCGCAGCCGGTCCACTTCATGCGCGGGAAAGATCGGGTGCTGGAGCATATCAGCCAGAATTTCGAGGATCAGACCCAGGTCTTCGGCCAGCGCGCGCCCGGCAAAACCGCTGCTGTGCAGCCCGCCGCCCGCGTTCACGCTCGCGCCCAGCGCCTCGGTTGTTGCCACAATGTCCTGAAACGTGCGCGTCTGCGTGCCACGAATCAGCGATGCGCCAGTAAACACGGCCAGGCCGTTCTGCGCAGCTGGCTCGTTCACCGCGCCCACGCGCACTTCGCCGCGCACCGTCACCGTTGGGCTGCTCGGGTTGCGCTGCAGCAGGGCAACCATTCCATTGGGCAGCACGTGCCGCACGGCGGTTTCGATCGTGGCGGCGCGCCCATTTGATGCTGTCATAGCGTATCCTTATGCTTCGGCCGTGGGCAGAAAATGCCCGACCGTGCGAAAGCGCTCGGTGAGGTAGGTTTGCGCCACGCGCTGCACGTCGTCGGCAGTGACGGCGGCCAGTTCATCCAGCAGTGTGTCGAGTCGGCCGTAACTGTCGAGCACTTCCCACATGCCCAGGCGCAACGCCTGCTGCGTGACACTTTCGCTCGAATAGGCCATCTGCGCGCGCGCTTGCTTGATGACTTTGGCCATCTCAGCCGCCTCAACGCCATCCTGCTGGATCTTTTCGACTTCGTGCAGGAGCGCAGCTTCGATCTCGGCGGCAGTGTGACCTTCCTGCACCGTCGCGTCCAGCTCGAACAGGTAGGGATCATGCATGGCGCGGAAGCCGCTGCCGGCATAGGCGGCCAGCTGCGTCTCAATCAGCGCCCGGTAGATGCGCGCGCTGCGGTTGGTTTGTGCACCGCCGCCAAAACCCATGCCCTTCGCGCCCGACAGCACCGCATCGAGAATCACCAGCGGCGCAAAGTCGGCATGCTTGCAGTTAGGCGTATGGAAGCCGATCTGCACATACTCAGCCGGGCCGGGCCGCCGCACCACCACGCGCCGCTCGCCCTGCTGCTCGGGCTCTTGGCCGCGCACCGCCGGGATACTTGGGCCAACCGGCAGGCCAGCAAAGTAGTGCTCGATCCTGGGCATCAGCGCATCGGTGTCGAAATCGCCCACTACGACGAGAATAGCGTTGTTAGGCATATAGTAGGTCTGGTAGTGGCTGTATAGCTCTTCGCGTGTCATCGCAAGCAGGTCGCCTTTCCAGCCAATTACCTCGTTGCGGTATGGGTGAATCTGGAAGGCTGAGGCCATCATTGCTTCCGAAAGCCACCACTCGGGATCGTTTTCGTGGCCTTCGCGCTCGGAAATAATCACTGTGCGCTCGCTATCGACCTCGGCTGGGTCGAACAGCGAGTTGACCATACGATCAGACTCGATCTGCAAACCCAGCTCGATCCGGTCAGCCGGCAGGGTTTCGAAGTAGGCCGTATAATCCTGCGATGTGAAGCCGTTAAAGGTGCCGCCGTTCCGCGCAATCAGGCGATCCATCTCGCCCTTGGGAATGTCGGGTGTTCCTTTGAACAGCATATGCTCAACCCAGTGCGAAATGCCGGTGATGCCAGGGCGCTCGTTGCGCGCGCCAACGCGATACCACACGCAGCACGTCGCTACCGGCGCGGAATGCACTTCGCGCGTCAGCACTAGCATGCCATTCGGCAGTGTTGTTTCTTGCACCAAAGCCATGATTTTCCTTTCTGCACTCCTCGAAATCACATGCAGCTCAACCACGTCGTCCGAAAGCAGCGACCATACTGTACTACAATTTGGCTGTGGTCACCATCTTCAACGCTGAGCAGCACAATATCGCGGGCATAGCCCGATACTTCAGAGCGTACCAGCGTATAGACACCTCGTTCGATATTGCTAGTGTGCACCTGTCTCCAGCCATGGTTTCGCATATACTGAAGGGCATGGCGCACTGTTTTGCCATCAACTAATTGGTAGCTGGCGGTAATCTTAAACAAGCCTGTTCGCTTGATTTCGGCATTATGCGCGCCTGGTAGAATAAGCTCCTGCCCTCGCCCCACCCAGGCCTGAGCGAACCCTGCGCTGCACAGGGTCAGCAGCAAGGCCGGCAGCGCCAGCAACAGCCAGAGCGTTCTCCGTCGCATTGCGCCTCCCGCCTTCATTTACAGCCTCGGCCTGTTCAGGGGAATTGCAGCCTTATGCCCGGGCATCCAGCGCGGCGTGCGCCGCCAGAGGCCAGTGCGGTTCCTGGCGCAATCGTTCGCCAATGTCGATCAAATCGGCGCTGCGATCGCGAATCACACCATCCGCAAGAAATGGATCATCGAGCTGCCCACCAACCATCACTGGCAGCGCAACCACCGATTTCAAACTCTCGGCAAGTGGCACCTGCCAGCCGGGAAATTGCGCCACCAGCGCATCGCGCGGTTTTTTAGCGCAGATCTCAATGAAGTGTGCGCCCGCGCCGCTCAGCTGCGAAGCGATCATTCGTGCTTCCGGGAGACTCAGGCCACCAGGCGTAAATTCCTCGACATTCAGCCGCACGCCAATGATAAACGGGTCGCGGTGCCGCGCGAGCGCTTCAATCGTATCGAGCAGCAGCTTCAAACGTCCACGTAAACTGCCGCCATAGGGTGCGGCGCGCTGATTTTGCAATGGCGAAATAAGCTGGTCGAACAGGCCGCCGTCGCCAGCCGAAAACATAACGCCGTCGGCCCCGGCCGCCCGCGCGCGCTGAGCCGCCGCCAGAAAAGCCTGCCCCAGGGCGGCCAGCTCCTTGTCGGTGGCACGTGCCACCCACAGCGGCTGGTCGATCATCACCACCGCCGCCGCATCATAGCGGTGAATACCGCGAATGCAGCGGGCCAGGCCATCGCGTTGTGCATGGGTATACAGGCCAAGATGGTTCGTAAGCGCATCGCGCGGCGGCATGGCGTACATGGGCTCAGTCACGATCAGGCTAACGGCGCTGCTGGCGCGCAGTTCATAGTATGCCCGCAGCATCTCGGTAAAACCGCCATCGGGAACGGCTAAACCACTTGCGAGTGACCCAAGAACGAGACGATTAGGCAGGCGTCTATGTGCAAGGCGCAGTGGGCTGAACAAAGGATGCATTGGTTATTCCATCGCTCAGACACCTTGGCAAACACTACCAGGGGCTGGCACATCTCAATTGTCTGTGTGCCGGCACTCATTATACCGTAAGAAGTAATGGAAAACCTGCCTTCACAGCGCCGACTTTTGCATTCGAACTCGCAGCGGCTATCGCACTAGCTCCCAGAAATTGGCGAAAACTGCCCGAAATTCTCTCGGCATTAAGTAAAAGGATTTTGGCGAAATTCCGCATTGCGAAGGCTTGAAATTGTAATCGATAAATGATTTGACAAGTACGGGGGTGGATGGTATACTCCGCCTCGTTGCGAACGACCCCCGGCACGATGGCGATGAGCCAAACCGCCGCTCGCCGCAACGCGAAAGTGGAGACGAAACACCGGTTTGACAAATCGTCATTCCTGTGCTACACTCCGCGACGTTGCGAACGACCCCCGGCACGATGGCGATGAGCCAAACCGCCGCTCGCCGCAACGCCGAAGCGGAGATGCAACACCGGTTTGACACGTCGTCAACCCTGTGCTATACTCTCCCTCGTTGTTTCGCCGTCGTCTCACCGCTCACGCGGTAGACGTAACAAACAGGTCAAGGCGCTCTCTTTCCGCGAAACGCGCTGGCCGGGTGGCCAGAGACGTCGCCAGGTGTCCGCCGCTTCAACTGCGTGCTGACCCCTGGTTTTTTGTTCGCCTTCGCCCTGTCCACGGCACCCTGTACCTTCACAACTGAATCGTGATGATGCACACGTTCCCGTCCTTTTCTTTCTTTTTCTCGCCAGGGTCGTGGGTGGTGTCGCTTCGGCGCTCCATTCACTGCATGAAGAGTTTGATCCTGGCTCAGGACGAACGCTGGCGGCGTGCCTAATGCATGCAAGTCGCACGGAGAGCCTTCGGGCTCTGAGTGGCGCACGGCTGAGGAACACGTGGGAATCTGCCCGACCGTGGGGGATAACGCGCCGAAAGGCGTGCTAATCCCGCATACGCTCGCAAGAGGAAAGCAGTAATGCGCGGTCGGAGGAGCCTGCGGCCCATCAGGTAGTTGGCGGGGTAACGGCCCACCAAGCCACTGACGGGTAGCTGGTCTGTGAGGACAACCAGCCAGACTGGGACTGAGACACGGCCCAGACTCCTACGGGAGGCAGCAGCAAGGAATTTTCGTCAATGGGCGCAAGCCTGAACGAGCAACGCCGCGTGGAGGATGACGGCCTTCGGGTTGTAAACTCCTTTTCCGGGGGATGATTGTGACCGTACCCCGGGAATAAGGCTCGGCTAACTCTGTGCCAGCAGCCGCGGTAAGACAGAGGAGCCAAGCGTTGTCCGGATTGACTGGGCGTAAAGCGCACGCAGGCGGTTGGGCACGTGGGGTGTGAAAGCGGCCCGCTTAACGGGCCGAGGCCATCCCATACGGCCCGACTTGAGCCTGGCAGAGGTTCGTGGAATTGCCGGTGTAGTGGTGAAATGCGTAGAGATCGGCAGGAACACCAAGGGGGAAACCAGCGAACTGGGCCAGAGCTGACGCTCAGGTGCGAAAGCGTGGGGAGCGAACCGGATTAGATACCCGGGTAGTCCACGCCGTAAACGATGAATACTCGGCATCTGGGGGGCGATATTCGTCCGCCGGGTGCCCCAGCTAACGCGGTAAGTATTCCGCCTGGGAACTACGAGCGCAAGCTTAAAACTCAAAGGAATTGACGGGGGCCCGCACAAGCAGCGGAGCGTGTGGTTTAATTCGACGCAACGCGCAGAACCTTACCCAGGTTTGACATGGCACTGCAAGCCGGTGAAAGCCGGTCGCCTTCGAGGGTGTGCCACAGATGCTGCATGGCTGTCGTCAGCTCGTGTCGTGAGATGTTGGGTTAAGTCCCGCAACGAGCGCAACCCCTACGGTCAGTTACCTGTGTCTGGCCGGACTGCCCATCTTGGGAGGAAGGCGGGGATGACGTCAAGTCCGCATGGCTCTTACGCCTGGGGCGACACACACGCTACAATGTCGGTGGCAATGCGCAGCGACCTGGCAACAGGGAGCAAATCGCCAATCACCGACCCAGTGCAGATTGGGGGCTGCAACTCGCCCCCATGAAGGCGGAGTTGCTAGTAACCGCGTATCAGCCATGGCGCGGTGAATACGTACCCGGGCCTTGTACACACCGCCCGTCACGTCATGGGAGTTGTCAATGCTTGAAGTCCGTGGGCCAACCGTTTCGGCGGAGGCAGCGGCCGAGGGCAGGGGCAGCGACTGGGACGAAGTCGTAACAAGGTAGCCGTACCGGAAGGTGCGGCTGGATCACCTCCTTTCTAGGGAGACCTTCGCGAGAAGGCGAACCCACAACACTCACCCGGCGAGCGGGGAGTGAGAGAATGGGAACAACGGCGTCATCACGATTCAGGGGTGAAGGCCCTGCAGCAGCTCCTCGGAGCCGCTGTTGTACCTTACCAAGTGCAGAGATACGAAATGACATCAAAGCGTCAGCGCTTTCTGTGAAGGAAGCGACTGATGCGCGACCGAGCATCATTTTCGTCCATATACGTCTTCCTTCAGGGAAGACAGAATGAGCAGAGGGTGGATGCCTCGGCGCTGCGTGCCGAAGAAGGACGTGGCATTGCTGCGATAAGCGGGGGGGAGCCGCGAGCGGGCGTTGATCCTCCGATTTCCGAATGGGGCAACCCCACAGCCTTTGGCTGTGACCGCCGATTGGCGGAGGGCACCGGGGGAACTGAAACATCTCATGTACCCCGAGGAACAGAAATCATCCCCGTAGTAGCGGCGAGCGAACCGGGGGAAGCCTAAACGAGCCGCGTGCCAAGCCGGCAGGCCTTGCGCGTCTCGGGTTGGAAGACTATCCGCTGAGAAGCTGCCGCTTCTCGCAGGTGCGCAACCGTGCAGGGAAAGACGTCTGGAAAGCGTCGCCACAGACCGTGACAGCCGGGTACCCGACCCACGCCGTTGCTCCTGGGATAGCTCTTGAGTAGCGCCGGACACGAGAAATCCGGCGTGAAGCTGGGGGGCCCACCTCCCAAGGCTACATACACGCAGTGACCGATAGCGCACAGTACCGTGAGGGAACGGTGAAAAGTACCCCGGCGAGGGGAGTGAAATAGATCCTGAAACCGTCTGCTTACGTGCAGTCGAAGGGCGAGACCTTGTGTCGCCTGACGGCGTGCCTTTTGGAGTATGATCCGGCGAGTTACCCTTCGTGGCCGGTTAAGCCAGTCATAGGCGGAGCCACAGCGAAAGCGAGTCTGAATAGGGCGCGTGTCGCGGGGGGTAGACCCGAAACCGCTTGAGCTATCCATGGTCAGGCTGAAGCGTCCGTAACAGGACGTGGAGGGCCGAACCGGTGTAGGTTACAAACTGCTCGGATGAACTGTGGATAGGGGTGAAATGCCAATCGAAAGCGGAGATAGCTGGTTCTCCCCGAAATGCATTGAGGTGCAGCCCGGATGTAGGGGCTGCCTGAGGTAGAGCACTGTTGTTGTGCGGGGGCTTCACCGCCTACCAAGCGACGGCAAACTCCGAATGCAGGCAGCACACCACCGGAGTGAGACAGTGGGCGCAAACGTTCATTGTCAAAAGGGAAACAACCCAGACCTGCAGCTAAGGTCCCGAAATCCATGCTGAGTGGCAAAGGATGTGTCGTTGCACAAACAACCAGGAGGTTGGCTTAGAAGCAGCCACCCTTGAAAGAGTGCGTAACAGCTCACTGGTCGAGTGACGGCGCGCCGATAATCCAGCGGGGCAAAGCATGGTACCGAAGCTCAGGATGCAGCCATTTTGGCTGCGTGGTAGGGGGAGCGTCGGCAGGCCGGCGAAGCGGTAGCGGAAGCCAACCGTGGAGGCCTGTCGAGTGCGAATGCCGGAACGAGTAACAGAGAAGGGGAGTGCGAACCTCCCCCACCGGAAGCCTAAGGGTTCCGCCGCAAGGGTGATCCGCGGCGGGTTAGTCGGGCCTAAGCCACACCCCAGCGGGTGATGAGCGATGGACAACTGGTAGATATTCCAGTACTATGGTTTATTCGTTTGACCAATGCCGGATGCTGATGGGGAACCGCCGCGGCGAGACGTGCGCCGTCCAAGCTGGTAGGGAGGCACAGGTTAATCCCTGTGTCGGTGACCGAGAGGCGAGAGCGAGCGGGGGTAGCAATACCCACCGCAAGGGGGGGGCACCTAGGCAGTCAAGAAAGGCCGGCTCGGGAGAATAACCGTACCCGTACCGCAAACCGACACAGGTAGGCTGGCTGAGCAAGCTAAGGTGGACGAGTGATCCCGGGTTAAGGAACTCGGCAATTTACCCCCGTACCTTCGGTAGAAGGGGGGCTCCTGGCGGTGACCCGCCTTGCGCGGCGAGCGGCTGGGAGCGGCACAAACCAGGCCCAGGCGACTGGATAACAGAACCACAGGTCCCTGCTGAAGTCGTAAGACGACGTATAGGGGCTGATGCCTGCCCAGTGCTGGAAGGTTAAGGGGAGGGGTTCACGCTCCGAACCGAAGCCCCAGTGAACGGCGGCTGTAACTATAACAGTCCTAAGGTAGCGAAATTCCTTGTCGGGTAAGTTCCGACCCGCACGAAAGGCATCACGATCTGGGCAGTGTCTCGACCCGGGGCTCGGTGAAACTGCGATCACGGTTAGGACGCCGTGAACCCGTAGCAGGACAAAAAGACCCCATGGAGCTTTACTACAGCTTGCCATTGGATGCGGTCTACGGCTGCGTAGCATAGGTGGGAGCCTTTGATCCGGCCCTTGCGGGGGTCGGGGAGGCAGCAGTGAAATACCACTCTGTCGTAGATTGCGTCCTCACGCGCGAAAGGTGCGGACCGTGGCTGGTGGGTAGTTTGTCTGGGGCGGACGCCTCCCAAAAGGTAACGGAGGCGCGCAATGGTCCCCTCACGCGGGATGGCAACCCGCGGTTGAGTGCAAAGGCACAAGGGGGCTTGACTGCAAGGCAAACAGGCCGCGCAGAGACGAAAGTCGGCCTTAGTGATCCTACGGCCCGGAGTGGAACGGCCGTAGCTTATCGGATAAAAGCTACCCTGGGGATAACAGGCTGATCCTGCCCAAGAGTTCACATCGACGGCAGGGTTTGGCACCTCGATGTCGGCTCGTCGCATCCTGGGGCTGGAGTCGGTCCCAAGGGTTGGGCTGTTCGCCCATTAAAGCGGCACGCGAGCTGGGTTCAGAACGTCGTGAGACAGTTCGGTCTCTATCCGCTACGGGCGCCTAGTGTATTGCGCGGAGCTGATCTTAGTACGAGAGGACCGGATTGGACGGACCGCTGGTGGAGGAGTTGTGGGACGACCTGCAGGCTCCGTAGCTATGTCCGGAAGCAAGAACCGCTGAAAGCATCTAAGTGGGAAATGCGCCGCAAGATGAGTACACTCACGGGCTTGGCCCGGTAAGTCCCCCAGGAGATGACTGGGTGAGCGGCTGGAGCTGGAGGCGTGGCGACACGTGGAGGCGACCAGTGCGCATGGACGAGGGCTTCCCTGGGGGAAGACGTGTACGGAAGATGATGCGCTGCTTGGTCTGATGTCATTTGGTATCTCGGCACTGGCCCCTGAGCCAGTGGTGTGCGAGAAGCGCTGTGGTCCCACCCCGTCCCATCCCGAACCGGGTCGTGAAACGCAGCAGCGCCGATGGTACTGGCGGGTTGCCCGCTGGGAGAGTAGGTCCGTGCACCCTTCATCGCGGCGTGGAGCAGTGGCAGCTCGTCGGGCTCATAACCCGAAGGTCGATGGTTCGAATCCATCCGCCGCTACCAATACGAAACCAGCTTGTTCAAATGAACAGGCTGGTTTTTTTGTTGCTTCAAACTGAGTATTCATATTTCCTGTTAGGCGTGCGGCGAAGCGGCGTGCCGTAGCAGGTTTGTGGAGCAGCGAAGCCCAGTTCACGCCCCACTATATGTGAGTTTTACCCAAACCTGGTATGGCGGATGAAAAATTGGTATTTTGCCCACACGGCGAGGGTATAGCAGCAGGCGGTGCATAGAAACACGGGCGTGAAACCATAGTACGACTGAATATATGTGCTCAGCAGTGGCCCGCCAAGGTAACCAATGCTGTAGGCGCCATTCAGTAAGGCAATAATAGTGGGCCGCGCTTCTTCGCTGGATGTTTCCATAGCGAAAGCGTCGTATAAAGGCGTTGCCATGTTGAATAGCGCCGCGCGTGCCAGCGCCGCGCCAACTGCAATGCCAAGTAGCGGCGCAAAGCCCAGTACCAGCAGGAAAGGGATACCCAACGCTTCGGTCAGGACGATCGTTGGCATTTTTCCAATGCGTGCCGATAAGCGTGGAGCGGCCAGTGCCGCCAGGCCTGTGCAAATGCCCAGGCCCGCGAAAATGAGGCCAAGCATTTGATCGGAAGTTTCGAAGCGCTGCTTGAAGAACAGATTGAGATATGGCACAAGGAGTGCTGCGCCAAACGATATAAGCACCGGCGAGATCATCAGCTTGATAAGCGGGCCGGGCTTGCGCAGCAGCAACGCCCAGACGCCTGAAGGAGATTTTTCCGCTGGTGCGGTGATTGTTTTCGGTGGGGCTGAGCGGCCAATAAGCAGCAAGGGAACAAGCGCCAGCGCGAGGCCAAGCACAGCAACCAGGAACGCTACGCGGTATGCGAGCGGGCTTTGTGCCGAGGCTTCCAGCCAGAGCGCTGCCAGCGCCGGAAGCTGACCACCGAACAGACTTCCTACGCCGCCCAATCCGACACGAATGGCGGTGTTTGCGCTGAACAGCTGGTCGCGGGTAGCGTCGGTGCTGTGGCGCATCATGAATGGCGCGGCACTAATGTCGAAAAGGACGGCTGCGGTGCCAAGCAGGGCGCTGGCAAGCAGCAGGCCGGCTGTCTGTGGCCAGAGTGCCAGCAGGGACACGCCAAGTACCTGCAGCACGGCGCTAACAATCAGTGCAAAACGAAGCGGTAAACGTCCCAGGATCCAGAGCAAAGGCAGGCTGAGGATAACTGACGCGCCGAATGACGTGGTGTTGAGCACGCCAAGGAAATCGATAGAGAAGCCGAATGCGAGGATTGCGAGATTGAAGAGCAACCCAACGATTGACAGGCTGACCGTAAGCAGCGCGATATGAACGAGGTAGAGGCGCGCGGCACGCCCAAGCGGCGGTTCCACTGTAGGCGCTGTGCTCATGAAAGCAATCGGCTATGCACGCTTATGGCTGCGTGCTTGCACGGACGCCCTGTTCGAATACATGCGCCAGGGCGCTGGCCGCCGTTTCGGGGTTGAAGGCGGGCAAATCAGTATCGCTGAAGTTCAGGATTTTGAGCCGAAAAACGGGCAAGTGCATGGTATGAATGAATGCAAAAAAACTGTAAATGACGGTGGCTGCATCTAAACGCTGGTCGATTTCGCCGGAAGCAAGCGCAGCCTGTACAATATTGCTAATTGCGGTATCGACCTGGCAGAGGCGCGCTAAGACCGACTCGTTCTGGCGAATGATTTGCAAAATCTCGGGCGACCAGGGGCGGGGCGAAAGTGCGCCATTATCGATTTGCAGTTGCAACACGGTGCGGAGAATAAACGTCAGTTGTTGCAAGGGCGTGCGCGGCGTTGGGTCGTTTTGAACTGCCTCGTCCACGCGCTCGAACCAGTGCATCACCGCCGCCAGAATCAACTCTTCCTTATTCGCAAAATGCGTATACAGCGTTGGCTTTGAGATGCCCGCAGATGTAGCAAGATCATCCATTGACATGGCTGCGTAGCCTTTTTCATTCAGCAGCGCACCTGCCGCCTGAAGAATTTCGTCGCGCAGCATCTGGCGGCGGCGTTCTCGCAATGGAGTTGTCATGGAATGATCCTTATCTTTCAATGGTGCGCCCAAAATCTTTCTTCTATACTGAGAGCTGCAACAACATCACACACTCACAACCCTCCGATATTTCGCCACGCTATCATAATATACAATTCTTACGAAACCGTCAAAAGTCCTACTTGCAAGTAAAGCAAACTTCCGTTATAGTACGATTGTGATAAGGCGCACATATTATACTGAGTGACACTGCACGGCTTCTAGAAGAAAGCAGGGGTTTACCTATGGCGCAATCCGGCCAGGAAAAACTTCAGGGTATGGCTATTTCCGACACATCGATTCGGCAACCCGTCTTCATTACGATGCTGATGGTGCTGACGGTTGTGATCGGTTTTCTTGCGTATACCACGCTGCCAGTAAACTTGCTGCCCGACATTTCGGTGCCGGTGGTGGCAGTTACTATTCCCTATCCGGGCGCAGGCCCGGAAAGCGTGGCCGACCAGGTGGCAAAGCCGCTTGAAGATACGCTTAATACGCTCAGCGGCGTGAAGCATATTACTTCGAACTCCAGCGAGGGTATTTCAACGCTGATTGTCGAGTTCGATACGAATGTCGATGTTGATAAGGCCGAGCAAGGGGTACGCGATAAAGTCAACGCCGTGCGCCCAACCCTGCCTACCGATGTGCGCGACCCGGTGTTTCTCAAGTTCGACCCGAACGACGCGCCGATTCTGACCCTGGCGGTTGCGGGCGACGGCACGCGCTCGCCCTTGCAGCTTCGCAAGCTGGTGGACGACGATATTGTGCCGCTGCTGCAGCGCGTCGGCGGCGTGGGTTCGGTGACGGTGAATGGTGGGCAGGTACGCCAGATCAACGTGCAGATGAACCTCGATAAGCTCAAAGCCTACCAGGTTCTGCCGGTTCAGATCACCCGCGCCTTGCAGCAGGCTAACACCAACTTCGGCCTGGGCACGATCAACGCAAACGGCCAGGATGTGGGCCTGCGCGCGCCAAGCATGCTGGCGACACCGGCCGATATCACACGGGTGCAGATCACTGGCACGCCTTTCACGATTGGCGATGTGGCGACAGTTGAGGATGGCGTGGCGGAGGCCGTTAGCTATGCCCGCCTGGATGGCAAAGACGCGATCACCATCGCGATTCGCAAGCAGTCGGGTACAAACACGGTGGCAGTGGCGGATAGCGTCAAAGCGCAGCTTGAGACAATTTTCGCCAGCAAGCCTGATCTGAACTACTTCATTCCAAACGACCAATCGACGGCGGTGAAGAACTCGACGCGCAGCGCGATTGAAGAATTGCTGATTGCGTCGCTGGCGGCCATGCTGATTGTGTGGCTGTTCTTCCGCGATCTGCGCAATACGCTTGTGACAGTCGCAGGCCTGCCAGTCATCATGATTGGCACCTTCGCGGCGATCAAGCTGTTTGGTCTGACAATCAACCTGCTGACGCTGCTGGCGCTTTCGCTCTCGGTTGGTCTGGTGATCGACGACGCGATTGTGGTGCGCGAAAATATTTTCCGCCAGATGGAGCGCGGCGCATCACCGCGCCAGGCATCGAGCCGTGGCACCGCGCAGGTGGCACTGTCGGTGCTGGCGATGTCGCTCACAATCATTGCCGTGTTCCTGCCAGTAACCTTTACCAGCGGCGTGACGGGCATTGTGTTCAAATCATTTGGCATCACCGTGGCCTCCGCAATGGCGATCTCGCTGATCGAGGCCTTTACGCTCGCGCCGATGCTGTCGGCCTATTTCTTCAAGCAGAAAGCCGGGCACGGCCACACGCACGCCCAGGAACTGACGCCCGAAGAAGAACTGCTGGAAGAAGCCAGGGAAGATCCCGGCCGGATCGGCCAGTGGTATGGCCGGCTGCTGGCGTGGAGTTTGAACCACCGCCTGGCCGTGGTGTTTATTGCACTGGCCGTGTTTGGCGCGAGCTTTTTCGTGGCCAGTACGCTGAAGTTCTCGTTCTTCCCCGCGCAGGACACGCATACGTTCAATGTTGGTTACGAACTGCAGCCGGGCTCGCCACTTGCGCGCACCGATGAGTTGGCCAGGCAGGTCGAATCGCTCTTGCGCGGAGATGAGTCGGTTGAGGCGGTATTGGCGTCGGTGGGTGGCACTGGCACGGCCGAACGCGCCGAGTTTTTCGTGAAAATCAATACCGAGGAAAGCACCAACGAGGTGCAGGAACGCCTGCGCCAGCAGCTCGAAAAGCTGGGTTTGCCGAACCTGGCATTTAGCGCGCCGAGTTTCCAGGGCAATAGCACTGCAATTACCAGCCGCACCATTCAGGTCAGCGTGCAGACGACGCGGCCGATTGAGGAGCTGACGCCGCTGCTGCTGCAATTGCAGGGGCAGGCGCAGGGCATCCAGGGCCTTGTGGACGTTGAGGCCTCGTACAAGCCTGGCAAGCCCGAATTGCGCTTCCATGTCGACCCGGCGAAGATTGGCGACCTGGGCGTCACGAACGACGACATCGCCCAATCGGTGCGCACACTGATCAATGGCAGCCGCGCGACGGTGCTGCGGGAAAGCGGAGAAGACACTGATATCTATGTGCGCCTGCAGCCTTCCGACCGCACCAGCGTGGATGCAATTCGTGGCATCACCGTGCCGACGCGCACAGGTGGCGTGCCACTGAGCTCGCTGGTGAAGCTCGAAGTTGCATCAAGCCCCACCACCATTCGCCGCTACGACCGCCTGAATCAGGTGCTGATTGGCGCCAATGTGGTGGGCCGCAACGCGAATGATGTTCAGGCCGAAATCGCCAGCAAGGTGCAAGGTGAAAGCCTGCCCAGCGATATTACGGTGAGTTTTGTGGGCCAGACGCAGCAGCAGCAGGAAGGCTTCGGCACGCTGGTTGTTGCAATGCTGCTGTCGGTGCTGTTTGTGTACATGGTGCTGGCATCGCAGTTCGGCTCGTTCCTGCAGCCACTGGTGATTATGCTTGCGATGCCATTTAGCTTTATCGGCGCGTTCCTGGCGCTGCGCCTCACGAATATCGACCTCGACATCACCGGCATGATCGGCCTGATTATGTTGCTGGGTCTGGTGACGAAGAACTCGATCCTGCTGGTCGACTTCGCCAACCGCCTGCGCGAGGTTGGCTTGAGCAAGCACGCCGCGCTCGAAGCCGCCGGCGCGATCCGATTGCGCCCGATTCTGATGACGACTCTGGCGCTGGTGGTGGGAAGTTTGCCGGTGGCGATTGGTATTGGCGAAGGCACTGAGTTCCGGCGCGGCCTTTCGATTGTGCTTATCGGCGGCCTGATTACCTCGATGCTGCTGACGCTGCTGGTGGTGCCAACTGCCTATAGCATTCTTGACTCGGTGCTGACGCGCATTGGGCGGTTGTTCCGCCGCCGCACGGATGATGCGCCCCCGCCTGCTCGTGGCGAAACCGCGCCACTGCAACCGGCGGCGGCCGCAAACAGCGCCAACGGCACCAGCGACCTGGTAGGCGTGAAGATCGAGCCGGGCGATCAGAAATCGTAGGGCGTTCTCGATATTGTTGCGTAACCGTTAGAATAAGGTCTCAGGAGCATACACGTGAAATCAAAACCAACCCTCGCGGGCATTGCTATCGTCGTAGTGGGGCTGACGCTAAGCGCATGTGGCGGCAGCCCGAGCGCGGCTGCTCCGCAAAGCTCGGCTGCGCAATCCACTGTGACGCCGCTGCCCACACTGGTGGTGCCAACCAGCCAGGCTGAAACAGCACCTAACCTTGAGCTGGGCGTCAGCGGCTCGGGTGAGATCAAGGCCGCGCAGGATGCTGATTTGGTTTTTCAGGCGCAGGGCACGGTTGATAAAGTCAATGTCAAAGAAGGCAACCTGGTGAAGAAAGGCGATGTACTCGCCAGCCTGGATCTGCGCACCTTCGATCAGCAGCTCCACCAGGCCGAGGCCGCGCTGGCAAATGCGCAGGCGCAGGAAGGCGCGCTGACGCAGGCACCAACGAACTCGGATGCGGCGGCCGCCGCGGCGCAGGTGCGCCAGGCGAAAGCTGCGCTTGACGCACTGCGAGCCGGTGCCAAAGCACCTGATCGTGCCCAGGCTGAAGCTGGCCTGAATGCCGCGCAGGTGAATTTGCAAATGACCCGCGACAAACTATCGCTGGCGAAAACGCAGGCCGAAAACAGCATGAACCAGGCCACGCAGCTGCTGACGCAGGCGCAGGCGCGCTACGCACAGGCAAAGAACTACTGGGATCATATTCAGGCCGAGGGCACCGACCCAGTGGTGCCGACTGTGACCGACCCGAAGACGGGGAAGAAAGTCGGCAACAAGCTCAGCGATGGCCAGCGCGAGAACTACTATGCGCAGCTTGTGCAGGCCGAAGCAGGAATGCATCAGGCCGAGCAGGGTTTGGCCCTGGCGCAGGCGGCATTCGAGTCGGCCAAGCAGGGCGAAATTACAGGCATTGCCGCCGCCGAGCAAGGCCTGGCCCAGGCGCAGGCGGTTGTCGATAAGATCAACCTGCCAGCCGATAGCGCGCAAGTGGCGGCGGCGCAGGCCGCGCTGGCCCAGGCCCAGGCCGCGCAGGCGCGCCTGACGGCAGCCCCGCGCGATGCACAGAAAGCTGCGGCGGCGGCTGGTGTTGCTCAGGCGCAGGCCGCGCTCGAGCTGGCGCAGATCAACCGCGAACACGCCGAGATCGTGGCGCCGTTCGATGGGATTATTGCAGTGGTGAATATCGATCCCGGCGACCCCAGCACCGTGGCCGGGCAAGCGGCGATTAAGGTGGTTGATGTGAGCGCGCTGCATGTCGATGCGCAGATCACCGATGTGGACATTGCCAAGGTCGCGGAAGGCCAGGCGGTTGAGGTACATGCCGACGCAGTTCCCGACAAGGCCTATAAAGGCAAAGTTTCGTATGTCTCGCCGACGGCTGCGACGGTTGGCACCATCCGCACATATCTTGTGCGGGTGACACTGGACGACCAGGAGGGCTTGCGCGCCGGCATGAGCGTGCGCGTCGATATCGATACTAAGTAGGCCCTTAGGCACTGGCGCTGGCGCGCCAGCACATTCTTTTCGCTCTTAAAACATAAGCGCCCGTGCCATGTTCTGGCACGGGCGCTTGTAAGTTGCCGGGATGATTATGATAGGGGTTGGATGACGAGACAATTCGTGCGGCATGTCCAGTTGACGGCGGTGTCGGGTGAAGATGCAGCGGGGGCAGCACCAGAGGCCACCAGTGCTGCCAGCAGTGCGAACAGCACAAGAAGCCTGTTTGCCCAGCGGCGCAATGGGAAAGAAGAACACCGACGTGGTTCCATACTACATTTTCCTTTCTGTTATGGCGCGAACATAGCGGCGATGCCCTGAACCACAGGATGGAATGGTTTACACTATAACGGTGTGTATTACCCGTTTATTACCGCGCACACAAGCAATGGCACCGACATTGCTTGTGTGCCAGGAAAGCCGGCGTTCGTGCTATACTGCGCCGGCACGAAGGAGTTGTGCAAGCCGAGCAGAAAGGATGTTGCGATGGCTTCAGCGAATGGGCTGGTGGCGCTGTTTGAGGCGATGACGCGGAACCTTGAGCAGGATCGAGCACATATCAACAGTATCGACCGAAGCGATGGCGATACGGGCGACAATATGGCGGAGAACTTTCGCCTGATCACAAACTCTTTGCAGAAACAGCTTGGGTCGGGCGACGAAGCCGATATTGGCAAGGCGCTGAATCAGGCGGCGAAAACGCTGAAACGGCAGGGCCATGGCGCAACTGCGCCGATCTATGCGCAGGGCCTGACAGAAGCTGGCAATCGCCTGGCCGGGCAGACGACATTTTCACTTGATGATCTTGTGCCGCTGCTGGAAGGTTTGCTGACCGGTGCAAACAAGGCTAGTGGCAGCAGCCAGGGCGCCGGCTCGCTGATCGATGTGCTCTTGCCGGGAATCATGACGTATTTGCAGCTGAAGCGCGCTGGCCAGTCGGATATGGAAGCGATTTTGACGGCGCTGCTGAACTTGCGGCGCGGCGCGTTTGGTACCGCTCAGTCGCCGGTTGGCTATGGGCGCTCGGGTGGAACTGACACGACCGGCCAGATCGACCCGGGCGCGGCCGGCGCGGCATCGCTGCTGGAAGGGCTGTTTGGGTCGATTCTGCGGCAGGTGTTGCAGGGCGGTGGGTTGGGCGGGCTTGCCGGTGGCGCTCCGCAGCAAACGCCACAAACTACGCCAACTCGCCGTACGTCTCCGCAGCCAGCACCGCAAACCATCCCCTCGGGCGGCGACATGCCATTCCCGCTGCCCAGTTTGCCAGGCGGCCTGGGCGACTTGCTGGGCGGCTTGCTGGGCGGCGCTGGGCAATCCGCGCCCGATAGCTCACCTGCGTCGGGTGTCGACCTCAGCAAGCACAAATACACATAGTGCAGAGCGCCTGACTGATGCTCAGGCGCATCCGCTCACAATGGCACGCAAGGCTTGCCACATGTGGGCCACAATCCTGGCAGAAGCTCGCCATGCCGAATTCGCTCGGTGTGGCGGGCTTTTTGGCTCTCTGTTGCCATATCGTAATGCAAAGCAGGGGACTTGCGCGCTCAAGTATAATAAACTTCCACTATGAAATTGGGCGGTCAATCAATATCAGAGATAGCGCATGAGTGCACTGCCTTCGATCTCGCTGTATGCCATTGCAACACTCTCATCGTTCGCTTTAGCCGTGTATGGCTGGCAGCGCAGAACGTTTGAAGCGCGGCCATTTAGCTGGCTCATGGCAGCAGTGGCGTTCTGGTCATTCTGCCACACGCTCAGTGTGGCGAGCGCAACGCCCGAGCAGGCCCTGCTATGGGCGCAAATTCAGTATGCCGGTATTGTGGCGGTGGGGCCGTGCTGGCTGTTGTTCGCGCTGGCATACTCGAAGCGCTGGCAATACGTCACCCGGCTGGTGGTAGCCCTGCTGGTCGTGCCGCCACTGCTGGCCTATGCGGTGGTGCTGACAAACAACTGGCATTACCTCTGGTGGAGCGCGGTTCGCCCCGACCCGAGCCGGCCGTTTGTGGCGATCGCCGTGCAGCGCGCGCCGCTGTTCTGGCTGCACACACTGTATTCCTATACATGCGTGGTCGCCGGTATGGCGTTGTTTGTGTATACAATGACACAATCACGCCTGCTGTATCGCAGCCAGGCCCAGATGGTTGTGCTGGGCGCGATGTTCCCAATCATTGGCAATATTGCGCACCTGATGGGCGTGCAGATGCGCGCGCTGGATGACCCAACGCCATTGCTGTTTACTGCCTCGGGCGCGCTGATGTTCTACGCGACGCGGCATTTCCACTTGCTGAGTTTAACACCAAGCGCGCAGCAGGGCATCGCCGACGACCTGCCCGATGGCCTGATTGTGCTTGATCATCGCGGGGTGATTGCGACGATGAACCCGGCTGCCATGCGCCTGCTGCAAGCGCCTGCCGATGCCTGGCTGGGGCGCAGTTTTCACGAACTGGCTGCCTTTTCGCCGCTGGCGGCTGCGCTCAAGCCGATCTGGCCTGAGCCAGTCGCGCCACTCGCCACCAGCGTGCGCTACACGGTGGGCGCAAATACTGCGGTGGCCGAAGTGCGGCTGCGCCCGATTGGCGCCGGGCGCGGGCAGGATGGCACGCTACTGCTGCTGCGCGATGTGACTGATCGTACAACAATGGAGCAGCAGCTCGAGCGGCAACTGAGCGAACTAACGTTGATCAGCCAGATTGCCAGCGTGGCAAACGCCGCAACCCATACAGACGTGCTGATGGGCACAATTACCGGCGAGATTGTCAACACCATGCAGTGGGATCGGGTGATGATCGGTTTGCTCGAAGCCGATCGGACAACGCTGCGTCTGGTGGCGGATTCGACCTCAGCCGGCGTGCCGCCGACTTTACCCGATACGTATATTGCCGAGCAAGATTTTGGCACAATATTCGAAAGCATTCGCAGCGGTGTGCCGCGGCAGCTTTCGATTTCAGATGCGACATTGCAGGGCAGTAACACAGCCGTGGCGATACAACGCCTGGGCTTGCAAACAATGATGCTGATCCCGCTCAGGTATCGCGAGCAGGCGCTTGGCGTGCTGGCAGTGGGTTATGTGAACGAGCAGATGATCGACCGGCAAGATCTGCGCTTATATGAAACGATAGGCCGGCTTGTGAGCGATGCAATTACACGCGCGCGGCTGTATGAAGCAGCAAACGAAGCGAGCGCGCTGAAATCGATATTTCTGGCAACGGTGAGCCACGAACTGCGCACGCCGCTGACATCGATCATTGGCTATGCCGACATGCTCGATCAGGGCGTGTTTGGGCCGCTACCCGAACGCACGCTCGAGCCAGTTGAACATGTGCGGCGCAATGGCCAGATGCTGCTTCAGCTGATCAACGATATTCTCGATTTTTCGAAGATGGAGGCTGGCCACCTGAATGTTGACCTTTACCCGGTGGATGTGACGTCGGTGATTCGCAGCGTGGCGGGCACATTGCAGCCGCAGCTGCGCGCGCGCAACCTGACGCTGGAGCTGGATCTTGCGCCGAGCCTGCCACTGGCGCGCGCAAACAGCGGGCGGCTTGAACAGATTGTGACAAATCTGCTGGCAAATGCAGTGAAATTCACCGAGCAGGGCTTTATCCGTGTTCATACCGAATCGCGCGATGATCAGGTGCAAATTCGTATTCAGGACACCGGAATTGGTATTGCTGCGGAACAGCTTGCACGCATCTTCCAGCCGTTTCACCAGATCGATAACCAGCTTACGCGGCGTTTTGGCGGCACGGGCCTGGGTTTGGCGATAACCCGGCGCCTAACGGAACTGATGCAGGGCGAAATCAGGGTGGAAAGCGCGCTTGGCCAGGGAGCTACCTTTATCTGCACTTTCCCAGTGGCAACGCTTGATGTGCTCCAGGCGCGTGAGGCAAGTTATTAGCGGAAAGCAAACCCGGCAAGTGTCAAAACAACGCCCCCATCGGCGCGTGACGCGTCAATGGGGGCGCTTCTGTGCCCGGCTGTGGTGCGGATGCGTGCTAGAAGGTCACCGGCTCGATTTCATATACGCAGGTTTCAGCGCCAGATGCACTGCAGACGCTTTCCTTGCCACGCATCTGCGCGCCCGTGATGCCATGAAGCGCGCCAACAAACACGCCCATGGTAAAGGCGCAGAGCGGCTCGCTTGCCGTCTGGCCGGCAGTGCAGGCTCCTTCGCTGATTTTTACGGTGTACCCACCATTGCCAGTCGGAGCGATGCTGTTCACGATGCACAGCCGCGTGCCATCGACGCCGAGTGCTGCGGCCAGCGCGTTTTGGATCGCAGCTGCGTCCTGCGTTGTGCCAAGCAAGCCCAGGCTTTCGATCAGATCGTAGCCGCGCTTGCGGCCAGCTGCCACAATCGGCGCTCGGCCAGCAACTTCCTCGGTTCCAACGCGAAGATACTGAAAGCACGCCAGGTTCATGAATTGGCCAAGTGTTGTCCGTTGATCGGCTGTCATAGATTCGCTGTTCCTTATTATTGCAGACAAACAGGGTCCTGAATGTGTCGTTGTGAGCTGAGGCCAGATAGTGCGTTTACACAACTGGCAGCAGAAGTATCATGAGATGCAGCCAGGAAATTAAATAACCTGGCTGATGGCCGTCGCCGCATCGCGCGCTTCGATGCGAACCATGCCCAGGTTGGCGCCCTGCTTCAGATTCACCGCCAGCATTGCCTCATTCCCTGCGGGCAGGACAATAAAGAGGCCCTCGTTTGATTTCAAAATCGCTTCTTCCGTCGCGCCCATTTTCAGCTCAGTTGAAACGCGGCGGCTCACGCCGACCATTGTTGCCGCAACAGCGCCAACCCGGTCGGCATTAACCTCGCTGGACATGCGGCTTGCCAGCACAATACCGTCCATACTTACCGCGACACTGCCAGTGATGTCTGCCCCACCCTGTGCCGAAAGGCGATCCAGGATCGAAAGGACTTTTTCTTGCCGAGTTGCCATGGTGCGTTGCTTCCTTTCAATACGTCAGGTGTAAAGCGAACGAAATACGTTCCACGTAGAGTAGTTTACTCCGCGAGCGGCCAGGATTTTATAAAATCTTGAAACGTGATAGTAGCAACTTGTCGTCAGCGGTTTGTCGCGCAATAAAAAAACAGCAGCGCGATCAAAGATCGCGCTGCTGCTGTGCGAAAAGGGTATAGGCTATGCGCCAGTTAGGCCTGCGAAGGGCTGCTGATCGCGCCAGCCGGCACCGCTGCTACATGCTCCTCGGCGTTGGGCAGCAGGTCGGGGTAGGCCACCGCGCCGTGCTCGCCAAAGTCGAGCCCTTCGATTTCTTCCTGCGGGGTTACACGCAGGCCAACCGTGCGCTTCAGCACGTAGAACATCACGCCGCAGGTGATGGCCGACCACAGGCCCACGCCCACCACACCCACAATCTGCGCCAGCAGCAGGTCGAAGCCGCCGCCGGCCAGCAGGCCCGTGGTGCCGGTGTTGCCCGGGATGGTGGCAAACAGACCTACCGCCAGCGTGCCCCAGATGCCATTCACCAGGTGCACCGGCACCGCGCCCACCGGGTCGTCGATCTTCAGTGCTTCGAGCCAGCTGGCCGAGAAGACAAACAGCGGCCCGGCGATCAGGCCGATGATGATTGATGCGGCCGGCGTGACATACGCGCACGGCGCAGTGATTGCCACCAGGCCGGCCAGCACGCCATTCAGCGAAACCGACAGATCGGGCTTGCCAGTTTTGAACCAGGTGGTGAACATTGCGCCAAGCGCGCCCGCCGCCGCGGCCAGCGTGGTTGTAACCGCCACCAGCGCAATTGCATCGGCGTCGCCCTGCGACTTGAACACGAGCTGGCTGCCGGGGTTGAAGCCATACCAGCCCAGCCACAGAATGAACACGCCGAGCGCCGAGAGCGCCAGGTTGTGCCCGGGGATGGTGTTTGGCTTGCCATCGGGGTTGAACTTGCCAATGCGCGGCCCAAGAATGATCGCGCCCATCAGCGCAGCCCAGCCGCCGACGCTGTGCACCACTGTGCTGCCCGCAAAATCGGTGAAGCCCCAGCTGTCGGTTGTGTTGCCGCTGTAGGTATTCAGCCAGCCCGAGCCGCTCCAGATCCAGTGCACGACCACCGGGTAGATGATCAGCGAGATCACAAAGCTGTAGATCAGGTATGACGAGAATTTGGTGCGCTCGGCCATTGCGCCCGAGACGATTGTGGCGGCGGTTCCGGCGAAAACTACCTGGAACAGCCAGATCGCCAGCTTGGGCACGCTGCCCGCCTCGCGAATATCGCCAAGGAAGAAGGTGTCCGTGCCGATGAAGCCGCCCGCCGAGGTGCCGTAGGCAAAGCCGTAGCCGACCATCCAGAAGACGATCGCGGCGATGGCGAAGTCCATCAGGTTTTTCATGAGAATGTTGACGGTGTTCTTCGAGCGCGTCGAGCCAGCTTCAACCAGCGCAAAGCCAGCCTGCATAAAGAACACGAGAAAAGCAGTGACCAGCAGCCACATGGTGTCGGTTACCACGCCAAGTTCTGCGGTCGAGGGGCCACCATCCTGGGCAAAGGCGGTGCCGCCCAGCAAGAGGAAGAGCATCAGGGCGCCAACAAGGTTTGCACCCCACTTCAAGCTGCGGAGGATCATCTGGTTCTCCTATTCGGTTATGAACTATTCATTCCTCGCTCCTTGCTTAACCTCGCGCCGTGACAATCAGCGGCGCGACCCTTTGCATCAGTGCGACCCAGCGACAGTGCTAGTGCGGCAGCGGCCCGACTCCCGCGTGTAGTTTGTCATTGTACAATCCGCCCAATCCCGACAGTTCCAGCAAAAACGCGCACGCCAAATTCGCCTAGACGCGAATTGCGCGCTACGGTGCGCACCTCCTTTCGAGGGAGAACAAGTACATATGTGGCTTATTTGTGAATACGCGGTTATGGTAGCAAAAGACTGCCGCCTGGTATATGGTGAAGATATCCAAAAAGCGGTGTATGTGGTTTGGATATAGCAGGTAAAAGTGTGCCGAAACTAGCTGCCTACTTCTCTCGGTAGCCACGAATTGTGCAATCTATCCATGATGTTTTCATTGTAACGAAGCACAGAATGCATAGACCATAGAGTACGCAGAAAACACCGAGTGTGAGATCTTCCTCAATGCTTTCTTGCACGCTGTGGCTGCGCCAGGGTGCTCTCTGCTATAATGATGTGTCGATTGGATCACCCTCTAGAGGAGTAGAAATGTACGTTCTCAGCGTGAATGTTGGGCAGGCGCGGCCTTCGGATGCCAAGCGCGTGGGGAAAACCGGCATTTTCAAGCAGGCGCAGACCGAGCCGGTGTGGGTGGGCACGCTGGGTTTAGCCGGCGACGCAATCTGCGATACCGAAAATCATGGCGGCGCCGATCAGGCGGTATACATCTATGGCACGCCCGATTACGACTGGTGGGCAGCGGAGCTGGGCCAGCCGCTTGCGCCGGGGACATTTGGTGAGAACCTGACAATTTCGGGCTTTGTCAGCGCCGATTATGCAGTTGGCGATTGCTTGCAGATTGGCGATGTGACGCTTCAGATCACCTCGCCGCGCCTGCCCTGCGTGACACTGGCGCGCCGCATGGACGATCCAGCCTTTCTCAAGCGCTTTCGTGCCGCCGAGCGGCCGGGCGTGTATTGCCGGGTGCTCCAGGCCGGCCCTGTGGCGGCTGGCACGCCCGTGACACTGCTGCCCTACGATGGCGAGCGCATGAGCATGCGCGAGATGTATCGCGATGGCTTTGCGCCGACGCTGACTGTGGCCGCGCTTCAGCGCTACCTGGCCGCGCCGATCGCCGAGCGCGCCCGCACCGATATGGAGCAGCAATTGCGCAAGTTGCAAAGCAAGGGCGAGGAAGTGTAGAAGCGCAGAACCGAGAACCACAGAACCGCAGAACCGAACAGTTGGCAGTGGGCAGTGGGCAGCGGGCAGTGGGCAGTGGGCAGTGGGCAGTGGGCAGTGGGCAGCGGGCAGTGGGCAGTGGGCAGTGGGCAGTGGGCAGCGGGCAGTGGGCACTGAACTGCGGAACCGCTGAACCTGCAACATGTCAACCTGCAAACCTGCAACCGTAACCCCGTAACCGCAAAACCTTTGCGCTCTTTGCGCTCTCTGCGGTGAACAAACTCCTCGTCAGTGGTCGGTCGTCATTCGTCGTTCGTCACGCCGGCGGTTGCCACGCGCTCGCCAGCAGCGAGAACACTGCTGCGTCGGTAAACTCGCCCCGGTGCGGCTCGTAGAAGCTCTGGCGGAAGTAGCCTTCCTGCACAAAGCCTACCTTTTCCAGCACGCGCCGCGAGCCAATATTGTCGGGATGGATCTGTGCTTCGGCGCTGTGCAGCCGCATGGTGCCGAAGCCATAGGCCACAATAATCGCCAGCACCTCGCTCATCACGCCCTGCCCCCACCACTCGGGCGCAAGCTCGTAGCCAATTTCGGCGCGGTGATGCTCGGGCACGAGCCGCCAGAAGCCACACGAGCCAATAAACTCGCCGCCCTCGCGCGGCACGATTGCCCAGCGAATGCCTCGCTGCGCGGCAAACGCCTCCTGCGTGCGCTGTACGCGCCTGCTTGCCGCCGCTGGGTCGGTCATGGGCGGGCTGCCAAAGTAGCGCGTCACCCGCTCGTCGCTCATGATGCGGAAGATCGCGGGCGCATCATCTTCATGCAAGGCGCGCAGCCGGAAGCGCGCGGTTTCGAGCATGGGGAAGGCCAGAAATACGTGGGAAAAATCAAGCACGTTGTGCCTCCCGCTATTGCACCATGCCCCGCGCCGCCACGGGCCATGTCGTTTCCACCACACCATTCCGCACGCCCACAAGCTGGTTGAACAGGTTGACCACCGGGCAGCAGTGGTTCACGATGACTGTCAGCCGGTCGCCAACCGCTGGGCGCTGCGCACAGGCCGAAAAATCGACCGTGCCATGTTCTTCCGACAGGCCGGTGATGCGCGCCTCGGGGTATTCGAGGATCAGGCCGTAGCCTTCCTGCCCCAGCAGATCCGACGAGAAGGTTTTGCTGCCGCCATCCACAATGCCGCGCTCGGCGGTTGGGCGGCTCACAACCGTAACATGCACGCTGAACGCGCAGGTATCGAGCGTGAGCGCGCCCGAGTTGATGGTGTAGCGGTCGCCAAAGATGTACATGCCGGCGCGATGCTCGGTGATGCCGGGGAAGGTGTGCGCTTGCCACATCTGCGGGGTGCCGCCGCCGCTCACACGCTCGGTGGCGATGCCGCTGGCCGCCAGCTGTGCCACCGTGGCCTGCGCGAACTCGGCGGCGCGCGTGCTGCTTGGGTAGGTCATCAGCCCGCCGTAGCGCAGCCCTTCGCTGTCGGCAATCAGCCGCGCCAGGCCGGCGGCTTCGTCGGGCGTTTGCACGCCGCAGCGCTTCGCCCCACTATCGAACTCCACCAGCACCGGCAAAGTCTGCCCGGCGCGCTGCATGGCCGCCGCCAGCCCGCGCACCGTTGTTTCTGAGTCGGCGGTGACGCTGAGCGTGCAGCGGCGGGCCAGCGCCACCAGCCGTTCGAGCTTGGCCGCGCCCACAATGTTGTAGGGCAGGAAGATGTCGCTGATGCCGGCGTCGGCCATTACCTCGGCCTCGCCGATCTTCTGGCAGGTGATGCCGGCAGCGCCAGCGGCAAGCTGCATATGCGCAATCGCCGGGATTTTGTGGGTTTTGATGTGCGGGCGGTTGGCGATGCCGTGCGCGTTGGTGTATTCCTGAAATCGCGCAATGTTCGCCGCCAGCCGGTCCATGTCTACCACCGCGACGGGTGTTTCCAGCGCATCGATCTGCATACGATCCTCTTTATTCGCTTGTTTCCTCTGGGGGCAGTGTGGGCAGCCGGTGCAGCGCAGCCACAAAACGCGCCTGGTTGTAGCGCTCGCCGCGCCGCATGACGTTGAAGATTTCGCGCACCACCACATGGGCCAGCAGCTGGCGCGCGCCTTCGGGCGTGTAGCCAGCGTCAACCAGGCGCTCGAAGGTTTGGCGCGTTTCGGGCGGCGTGCCTTCGCGCAGCTGCGTGTCGACGATTGCGAGAATGGCTGCGGCGAGGTCGGGGTTGGTTTCGGGCGTTTCCTGCGCGTGCGGCGCGGGTATGGGCGATTGCCGCTGCGGCCGGCGCTTGCGCGTCATAGCGTCCTCCTTGCCCGGCAGGTGTGGCGGGCGCGGGCCTATTGTAGCGCAAGTTTGCCGCCGCGGGAATCGGCCTGCACACGCGTGGGAACACGAGCCCCGGCAGCTTCGCTGGCACGTGGCGGCAAGGACTGTGGCACGAATCGTTGCGCCAGGCTTGCCCGCAGCGACGTGTGCCGCACGATAGGAGTGCGCTTATTTACCATATTTTAACAATTGTGGACGGCGCGCTGCCGCCTTGAACATGGGCTGAGCATTTTTCTCTAGGCGTTTGGTATGGCGGCATGCTATCGTAATGCCAGGTTAAAGAACGGTTAACACTGTTCCGCAGCCAAACCTTAACAACCGACGTCACGCCGATGCACCCGCGCAAGCGGGCCGCATCTACGGCATCGCAGTGCGGCGCCGTATCGCTACAATCCCGCCCGCCGACGGTTACCCGCCCCTTGCACGGGCCATCTCGCACGACATCTATAAGGAGTTACATATGAACACTCGCATCGTTACCCCGGAAACTCCGCGCGTCAAGAAACGCCGCGCTCGCCCGTTCGTTGCTTTTATTGGCACACTGGGTATGCTGATCTGCCTGCTGGCGACGATGTTTGCCGCCCCGGCCGCGCAGGCCGCGCCCGTGGCGGCCAGTGGCCCGC
Source organism: Kouleothrix sp. 19917 (assembly GCF_057073505.1). Lineage (NCBI taxonomy): Bacteria > Bacillati > Chloroflexota > Chloroflexia > Chloroflexales > Roseiflexaceae > Kouleothrix > Kouleothrix sp. 19917. The sequence goes on along the minus strand of NZ_CP097099.1, from coordinate 2,716,020 downwards.
TGGTGCTGGTGCAGCCCGCTACGGGCGGCTACCTGGGCAGCACGCTTGAACTGGCGCAGCGCAAGCAGCTTGCCAGCCAGGGCGTCGAGCCGTACAAATCGGCAATGAGCAAGGCGATCAGCTTTGCGAGCGGCAAACTGAGCAGCAGCCCATCGCCGCAGAACCCGCTGAACATTTCGGGCACAACCGGCCCGTTTGTGGACGACACCGCGACGGCCTATGGCCTGGCGCTGGCCTATAGCGTGACTGGCGACGCCAAGTATGCCAAGAAATCGCGCGACTATATTATGGCGTGGGTGAACACCACCAAGAGCACCAGCAACACCTGCACCAACAGCGGCTCGTGCCAGACCTCGCTGATTATCGGTCGCGTCGGCCCGGGCTTCGTCTTCGCCGCCAACCTGATCAAGCCGTCGGGCGCGTTCTCGTCCGCCGACGATGCCGCCTTCCGCAGCTGGCTGCGCACAGTCATTCTGCCCACCGCCTCCACGCGTACCAATAACTGGGGCGACGCTGGCACCTTCCTGCGCGCTGCCGTAACCGACTACCTGGGCGACGCGGCTGGCTTCTCGGCAGCCATCGCCAAGTGGAAGTCGCTGGTCGACCTGATTGCGGCTGACGGCCACATCCCCGAAGAAACGCGCCGCGGCAGCAGCGGCCTGAACTACACGCAGGAAGCGCTCGACTACAAGATCGCGGTGGCGGTGATTGCCGAGCGGCGCGGCGTGAACCTGTGGAATTATGGCCGCTTCAAGCTGGCGGTGGACTACGCGGCGAAGTATGTGCTGAACCCGAGCGCGTGGCCGTGGGCCAGTGGCGCGTCGGCCACCATCCACCCGCTGTGGGAAATTGCCTACCAGCACTGGCAGAACCCGGCCTACAAGCCGATCATCCAGAAGCGCCGCCCGTACAACGCCGATGGTCACTCGGCGGAGCGCTGGACGACCCTGACCAACGGCATCCCGTTCTAATCGCCCAGGGCGAGCCGCAAGAGGCCCGGAGCAATCTGCTCCGGGCCTCGTTTTGTGCGCTGCGGCCATAGTTGGGAGGAATCGTGTACAATACCGTGCGCCGGGCAAGCACCACCAGAGCCACCTGGCTGGAAACGATGCGCAGCCTTTGAGGGTTACGCTACTCAGGAATGGACATGAGCGAAGCAAACAACTTCAACCAGAAGATCATCGACGAATTTCGGGCGAACGAAGGCAAAGTCGGCGGGTATTTTGCGAACACGCCACTGCTGCTGCTGCACAGCGTTGGCGCGAAAAGTGGCCAGCCGCGCATCAGCCCGCTGGCGTATGTGCACGATGGCGATTCGCTTGTGATCATTGCTTCCAAGGGCGGCGCGCCCAGCAACCCCGACTGGTACTATAACGTCAAGTCCAACCCGCTTGTGACGGTGGAAATGGGCACCGAGCAGTTCCAGGCGCGCGCGTCGGTGGTGGAAGACGGCCCCGAGCGCGACCGCCTGTATGCCAAAATGGTTGCGCGCAACCCTGGCTTCGCCGACTACGAGCGCAAGACCGACCGCAAAATTCCGGCGGTGCTGCTCGAACGCATCGCCTGATTGCACCTCAGCCGGTTCTCTTTGCGGCCCACCCTGGCATGGCGACATGCTGCGGTGGGCCGCAGGTTTTTGCTCTCCCAATTCTCTCCCAATTCTCTCCCACCCTTCTCCATAGAATTACAGCGCGCAAAAAGCTACCATTGCAGCACTGATGGTGATGTACTGCAAAGGTAATTGATCGATGTTCACGCGTATCACAATCCTGGTTTCCCTGCTGACCGCCCTGTTCGCGGTCGCACTGCCGTCGGAGGCTGCTGCCGCAGTTTCTGGCGACGCACGCCCTGTTATTGCGTGCGCGCAGGTACGCAGCGAAGCCGGGCAGGCGCGGGCCATCGATCAAGCCGAGGTGGCCCAGGCGGCACAAGAGCGTATGCTCGCTGCGCTCGCCCCACTGGGTGCCTCAATCAACCGCGCGTACACCTATCTGCCCTGCCTGGCCTTTGATGCCACCCCCAATTCGCTGGCATCGTTCCAGAGCGCAGTCGCCGGTATCTCGATTGTGGACGACGCTTTGACGTTTCCGACCCTGGCCGAAAGCACGGCCACGATTGGAGCACAGGCGGCATGGTCGAATGGAATGACCGGCGCAGGGCAGACCATCGCAATTCTTGACACGGGCGTCGACGCGAGCCACCCGTTTCTGGCAGGCAAAGTTGTGGCGCAGGCCTGCTTTTCGGATGCAAATGGCCGGGGCGCGGGCACGAGCCTGTGCCCCGGCGGCGCCGGCAGCTCCACGGCTGCGGGCGCAGGGCTGAATTGCCAGATCGATGGTTGCAGCCACGGTACCCATGTGGCCGGGATCGCCGCAGGGCACGCCACTGGCAGCGTTTCCTTCTCGGGCGTTGCGCCCGACGCAACCCTGATTGCGGTGCAGGTGTTCACCCGCTTCGATACAAACTGTGGTTCGGCCCCCGCGCCCTGCGTCGCCGCCTACACCTCCGACCAGCTTGCGGCCCTGGAATATGTCTACGGGCTGCGCTCGCAATTTTCAATTGCCGCTGTGAACATGAGCCTCGGCGGCAGTGTCTATACAAGCAACTGCGACACCGACACGCGCAAGTCCGCGATCGACCTGCTGCGCTCGGTGAATATCGCAACCGTTGTTTCGGCTGGCAACCAGGGCAGCAGCACCGGCCTCGCTACGCCGGCCTGCATCTCCAGCGCGATTAGTGTTGGCTCAACTGGCGATGGCAGCTACAACGCGCCCAGCGACAAAGTTTCTTCGTTCTCGAACAGCGCCCCGTTTCTGCGCTTGCTCGCCCCCGGCCAGAACATCGAGTCGTCGGTGCCGGGTGGCTATGCCGTGATGAGCGGCACCTCGATGGCTGCGCCGCACGTGGCCGGCGCGTGGGCCATCCTCAAATCACAGAAGCCGAGCGCCACCGTGAACGATGTGCTGGCCGCGCTCGCCAGCACTGGCGTGCCAATCACCGACACCCGCAACAACGTCACCACCCCGCGCATCCAGGTTGATGCTGCGGCGGCGGCGCTGCTGGGCCTGCCACGCGCCAGTGTGGATGCGCCCACCGCCGCCGAGGGCAATGCAGATAGCCACGACATCACCTTCACGGTGGCGCTCTCGGCCGCGAGCCAGCAGCCCGTGTCGCTGCACTACGCCAGCGCCGACGGCACCGCCCTGGCCGGCAGTGATTTTGCGCCGGTAAGTGGCACGCTCACCATCCCGGCCGGCGCAACCAGCGCGCAGATTACCGTGCCGGTGCAGGGCGACGTGACATACGAAGACGACGAGCAGTTTACCCTGCACCTGAGCCAGCCGAATGGCGTGGTGCTGGAAAACAGCGACCCTGCCGCCACCATTCGCAACGACGACTCAGAGCCCGAGATCCTGCTCGACGACACACAGATTGTCGGGCAGCGCGCCGAGTTCAGCGTGCGCCTCTCGAACCCGAGCAGCCTGCCAATTGCTATCGACTACGCAACCGCCGGCACCACCCAGGATGCAATGAGCACACTGACCTTTGCGCCCGGCACAACTGCACAAACCCTCGTGCTGAACGCCGACACGTCCGCCTCTGCGCAGAGCAGCATTACGCTCACGCTCCTGGGCGCGACCAACGCCACAATTGGGCGCGACCAGGCCCAGGCCTACTTGCTGCAAGAAACGCTACCCACTGCGCCGGCGCAGGGAAACCTGCTGTTCGTGCCGGTGGCTCAGGGCTTCTAATACCAAATCCGCAGAAATACTTGCACACTGTGGGGTTCGGGGGCGGCGAAGCCGTCCCCGAATTTTCTTTTTCTGGTGCTGCGCCCTGGCAAAGCCGGGATGCAGCACCAGAAAAACAAAGGTAATGAAACGGAGTTGGTATAACCGACCCACCGGCCACGCCGAACGAACCTTCCTCGTAAACACCCGCTTCGCAATCAAGCTGCAACACTCCTGATGCAATCCACCGCCTGCTGGTGCCGTATGATGGACGGCAACCCCGCAACGGGCCGAATGTTTGTGGGCGCGTCAGGATCTTCGCAATGGATATTCCCTTCGATTTCCCTGCCCCGTGTTTGGGCGGCTACCAGCAAGCAGCACTGTGGCGGGCGGCGCAGGCACACGCCTGCCCTGCCGATGCTGCCATCCCCCCTTTGCCGGCTCCTGGCCCAGCTGCCTTTCTGGCCGATGATCGCTGCGCCATGTTGCTGCAAGGCCTGAGCGACCTGGGCGAAGGCGTGCTATGGGGTGAAGGCAGCAGGATTATTTATGCCAACGATGCTCTTTGTGAGATAAGCGGCTATTCGCTTGGGGAGCTGCTGGCATTACCCTCAGCTAGCGATCTGGCTGTGCCCGCCTATCAGTTGGCATCAGCCGAGCGCATGCGCCGGCTCGCCAATGGCGATCAGGTTGGGCGCTTCGAAGGGGCGCTGCGCCACAAAAGCGGGCGAACCGTGCCGCTGGAAATTGCCACCAAAACGATTAGCCGCAATGGCACCCTGCAATTCGTCTCGATCATACGCGACATCAGCGAGTGCAAAGCCGCCGAGGCGCGCCTGCAGAGCCTGAACGACGAGCTGGAACAGCGCGTCGAAGAGCGCACCGCCGAAATTGCCACTGCCAACGATATGTTTGTGGCACTGCTCAACAGCATGCCTGATCTTATGTTTCGGCTGCGGCGCGATGGCACATTCCTCGATATTTATGCCAGCGAGCAGCATGATCTGCTGCTACCGCCCGAGGACATGCTGGGCAGCACCATCTATACGATCTTCCCCACCCCGTTGGCCGAAACCCTGGAGATACGTATAAGGCAGGCCCTGGCGGTTGGTGGCCCTGAGGTGTTTGAGTATAACCTGGTGATGCCGCGCGGCCAGCGCGACTATGAGGCGCGGATTGCTGGCTGCGCCGAAGAACAGGTGTTGATGACAGTGCGCGATATTACTGAGCGGAAACAGGCCGAACGTGAGCTGCGCGCCAGCGAAGCGCGCAACCGCGCCATGCTGGCTGCCATCCCCGATACAATCATCCACTTGGGCCAGGATGGCACAATTCTTGGCTTCAAAAATTCTCACCTGGCCTCCGAATTACCATTTGATACTTTACAGGTTGGCAAACCAATTAATGCAGTTCTGCCAATCAATGCAGCCTTGCTTGATCGAATTCGTGCGTTGCAGCCTAATGAAGAGCCGTTGGGCGCTGAATATGCGCTTCCCCAGCATTTTGGCGATTATCTGCTGGCGCGACAAGTGATTACCCGCGAACAGTTTGAGCATGTTCGCGCGCTGCAAATTTCCTCCCAAAATACAGCAAACTATCGCTTGCTTGGCGAAATTTTAGTTATTGAAGGGATACTTTCTGCCGAGCAGCGCGACGAGTTGCTGGCTCAGTGGAAGCGCGGGCGCAGCTTTCGGAACGTTGAAATCCGCATTGGCACCACTGGTTCCGACTCAATTGTGATGGTGCTGCGCGACATCACCGAGCGCAAGCGCGCCGAACTGCAAACCGAAGCGCTCAACCGCGTGCTGCAGCGCAGCCGTGATCTTTTGCGCACGCTGCTCGACGCCTTGCAGGATGGCTTGCTGCTGCTCGACGCTCAGGGTCGCGTGCAGGCGCTCAATCATCGCTTCGCTGCGCTGCTCGAAGATCGCACCAGCGATGTGGTGGGGCTGCACTGGATGGAGTTTAGTGAGACCACGCAATTTCTGCCGTTTTCGTGGGAGGAAGCGCAAACTGCCCTGCGCGAAGGCCAGCCCCAGCACCGCCGCAAACGCTATACCCTGCCCGACGGCGCGGTACGCATTCTGGATATCACGCTTTTCCCGATTGCAAACGGCGCGGAAGCTGCCGAGCAGCTGATCGTCCATGTGGCCGATGTGTCCGAGCGGCTCCAGCTCGAAGCACAGGTGCTCGAGCAGGAACGCTTTGCCGCCAGCGCGCGTCTGGCTGCGACGGTTGCGCACGAAGTCAACAGCCCCTTGCAGGCGGTAGAAAGCTGCCTGCACATTGCCGAGCGCGCCAATGAAAAGCGCCGCGCCGAATATCTTCAGATCGCGCGCGAAGAAGTCATTCGGGTTGGGCAGATCCTGCGCCAGCTGCTCGACGTATTCCAACCAGCGCTGCCAAGCCGCGCGCCCGTCGATATCAACGCGCTGATTGAACGCGTGCTGCTGCTGATGGGCAGCACCCTAGCGCGGCAGGGCGTGGCCGTGGAATTCGATGCGCTGCGCTCGCTGCCGATGGTGTGGTGCCACGGCGACGAGATCACGCAGGTGCTGATTAATCTGGTGATGAACGCGGCCCAGGCGATGCCGCACGGTGGCCAGCTGCAATTTCGCACGCGTTTCCGGCCCGCGCCCGACGAGATCACAATTGAAATTTCCGACACTGGCCAGGGTATGTCGAAAGAATTGCAGGCGCACATTTTCGAGCCGTTCTTCACCACGAAATCCGACGGCACTGGCATGGGCCTGGCCGTGTGCCAGAAAATTGTGCAGCGCCATCAGGGCTCGCTGTCCGTGCAGAGCGTTCTTGATGCAGGCACAACGTTCACCATTCGGCTGCCAGTGGCCAGCAGCATCGATACGTAGGTAGTATCCCTATCTCAAAGGAAGCAAGGCTATGCCCGCACATATTCTTCTGGTCGAAGATGAAACAATCACCCGCCAGGTGATCGCAAGCCTGCTGGAAGAAGAAGGTTATACAGTGACGCCTGCGCCGAACGGTACGGTGGCAATCGAACTGCTTGGCCAGCACGCCTTTGATGTTGTGGTGAGCGACATTCGCATGCGCGAGATCGATGGCGTCGAGGTGCTGAATGTGGCGCGTAGCCTGCGCAACCCGCCCGAGGTCATTCTGCTGACGGGCTATGGTTCGCTGGAAAGCGCCGTGGCGGCGCTGCGCTCGGGCGCATATAATTACCTGCTGAAGCCATGCAACTCGGCGGAATTGCTCGAATGTGTACAAAAAGCTGCGCGCCGCCGCGCGTCTGAGCAGCGCCGCTTGCAGGCCATGCGTCTGCTGGCCGAGGAATTCCAGGGGGCCGATGAAGTGGTGCCGCCTGCGCCAGCTGCTGCGGCGAATGTAGTCGACGAGCCAGGGCGCTTTTTGCAGATCGGCAACCTGCGGCTCGATCTGTTTCGCCATACGGCCAACCTCGGCGTAACACCCCTGCATATGACGCCGATCGAGTACACGTTTTTGCGCTGCCTGGCCGAAACGCCCGGACGTGTCTTCCCCTGCGCCGAAATTGTGCGCAACACCCACGGCTACGAGGCCGAAGAAGCCGAAGCCCAGGTGCTGCTGCGCGCGCACGTTCGCAACCTGCGGCGCAAGCTCCCGCCCGACTACCTTGTGACGGTGCGCAGCGCAGGCTATATGCTGGTCGACCCGGCAGAGGCCCAGCGCGGCGACACGATGCAGCGCGCGGCGGCTGAACAAAGCTTGTAACAACACACCACATACTAATCTCGTATTTTTGCTTTTGAGCAGCTGGGCTGCGAATTGACACGGCTTGGCGGCCGTGTATAATTCGTAGTGCTATGGCCAACCCACCAACGATTCTGGATATTGCCCGCGAAGCGGGCGTATCGCCGAGCACGGTTTCGCGCGTGCTGAATGGCAACACACCCGTCGCCGACGACAAGCGCGACGCGGTAAATGCTGCCGTGAAAAAGCTGCGCTACCGCCCGAACGCCAGCGCGCAGGGCCTGGTGTGGGGCCGCACGCGCGCGGTGGGCGTGCTGACGCAAAGTATCGCCAGCCCCTTCTATGGCGATATTCTGCGCGGCATTGAAGAAGGGCTGGCCGGCAGCGACTACCACGCCGTGTTCACCAGTGGCAACTGGCACACCGATGCCGAGCTGGCCGCGCTCAATCTGCTGGCTGGCCGCCGCGTCGATGCGCTGATTATGCTGGCCGGCGTGACGCCCGACGCCCAGATGCGCCAGATGGCGGCTGAGCTGCCGCTGGTTGTGATCGGCCGTTCGGTGCAGGGGATGGAGCGCCAGTGCCTGCGCATCGACGACATGGGTGCGGCCGAAGAAGCGACGCGCTACCTGATCGAGCTGGGGCACCGGCGCATTGTGCATATTGCTGGCCCCGAGCTGCACCAGGATGCCCGCGACCGCCGGGCGGGCTACGAGCGCGCCCTGGCCGCCGCCGGCCTGAGCGCCAGCCCAGATCTGATCATCGCGGGCGATTACACCGAGCTTTCGGGCCTGATGGCGGTTGAAACGCTGCTTGCCAGCGGCACCGCGTTTTCGGCCATTTTCGCCGCCAACGACCAGATGGCCTATGGCGCGCGCCTGGCCCTCTACCGGCGCGGCATGCGCGTGCCCGAAGATGTGTCGCTGGTCGGGTTCGACGACCTGCTTGGCTCGGCATATACCACCCCGCCGCTCACCACCGTGCGCCAGCCCGCCTTTGAGCTGGGCTGCGCCGCTGGCCAGGCGATCCGCCACCTCCTCGAAGGGCGCACCTTCGCCATGCCCGCGCTCAGCACCGAGCTCGTCATTCGCGAGTCGGCCTGCCCTCTGCACCGCTGAGCAACACGGGCATTTCTGAATTCAGGCCCCTGAATCCTGCCGCATGCTGCGCGCAGCTTCCCCAGGCGCGCTATACTATCCCCGAACGATTCTGGCAAGCGGAGTTTTTATGCGTTTTCCTCCGGCGGGTACGGTTGTGGCATTGTGGCGCTACCCGGTCAAATCAATGCGCGGCGAAGAGCTACCCGCCAGCGCAGTGGGCACGAGCGGGTTATTGGGTGATCGCGCCTACGCCGTGCTGGATCGCGCGACCGGCCTGGTGGCCAGTGCCAAACACCCACGCAAGTGGCCCACGCTGCTTGCCTGCCGCGCAATCTTTGCCGAGCCGCCACGGCCGGGCGCGCCTCCACCACCCGTATGGATCACCCTGCCCGACGGCACGCGCCTGCACAGCGAGCAGCCCGACGCCGACCGCATTCTGTCGCGGGCGCTCGGGCGCGATGTGGCCCTGATCGCCGAAGCGCCACCCCAGGCCATGCGCGAAGCCGAGCGCACCCCGGCTGATCAGCCAGACGTGACGCCACTCATCAGGCGAGAGCCGTTAGGTGGCGCGGCGCCACCGGGCACTTTTTTCGATTACGCGCCAATTCACCTGCTGACGACAGCCACACTCGACGCGCTGCACGAGCTCTACCCCGAGGGTCATTTCGATGCGCGCCGCTTTCGGCCAAATATCCTCGTTTCGCCCGCACACGGCGCGGCCGCGTTTGCCGAGAATGCCTGGCTGGAACAGACACTGCTGATCGGCTCGGGCTTGCGCCTGCGCGCAATCGACCCCAGCCCGCGCTGCATCGTCACGACTCTGCCGCAATGGGGCTTGCCGCGCGACCCCGGCATTCTGCGCACGATCGCGCAAAGCAACGCGGCGGCCAGCGTCACTGCTGCGCCAGGCGAAATTTTTCATGCGGTGGCGGGGATTTACGCTGGCGCGCTGGGCGATGGCGCGGTGCATGTGGGCGATATGCTGCGGCTGTTGGGCGGCCCGAACAACGGTCAGTAGGCGCGAACCCGCCCGGCGGTCGCGCCGAATTTGCATGCTGCCACGCGTTCTATGATCGTCGGAGCACCTTGGCCTTGTTGAGCAGGAACGGGCAGAGCAGGCGCATATGAATCGAACACGCATGCCCACCAGCGCGCTACCGTTTGTTGGCCGCACACGCGAGCTGGCCGAAGTGACGGCGCGCCTCGCCAGCGGCGATTGCCGGCTGCTGACGATCACTGGCATGGGTGGCAGCGGCAAAACCCGCCTGGCAAGCGAAGCCGCACGCCTGCTGAAGGCGCAGTTTTCGCATGGCACCGCCTTTGTCGATCTGCAGGCGCTGACACACAGCAAGCTGCTGGTGGGCGCAATTGCGCGCGCCCTGGGCATGTCCTTCAATGGGGAGGCTGAGCCCTTCGAGCAGTTGCAAGAATTTCTGCAAAACAAAGCGCTGCTGCTAGTGCTCGACAACTTTGAGCATCTGCTCGACGGAGCCGACCTGATTGACCGGCTGCTGGACTGTGCGCTGGGCGTGAAAGTACTGGCCACCTCGCGCGAAGCGCTGAACCTGCAGGCCGAATGGCTGTACCCACTGCAAGGCCTGACGGTACCGAGCAGCGTGTATGTCGCGACGCTCGAAGACTACGAGGCGGCGCGCTTGTTTTTGCTGCACGCCCGCCGCGTTCGGCCCAATTTCGACGCGGCCAGCGAGCACAAGGCGATTGTGCGCATTTGCGCGCTTGCTGCTGGCCTGCCCCTGGCCATCGAGCTGGCGGCGACCTGGCTCAAAGGTTTGAACGCCACCCAGATTGCCAGCGCAATGCAGCACAACTTCGATTTTCTTGCGACGTCGGCACGTAATGCTGATCAGCGCCACCGCAGCATGCGCGCGGTGTTCGAGCAATCGTGGCAACTCCTGGCGGGCGAGGAAGCGCGGGCATTTGCGCGGCTTTCGGTTTTTGCTGGCGGCTTCGACAGCGCCGCGGCCGAGCAGGTTGCGGGCGCGTCGCTGCCGGTGCTGGCCGCGCTGGTCGAAAAATCGCTGGTGCAGCGCGTGGCAGGCAATCGCTTTGGGCTGCACGAACTGCTGCGCCAGTATGCGAACGTGAAGCTCCACGAGCTGGGCGAGCAGGCGGCGAATCTGGCACGCCACAGCGCGTATTTTGCGGGCTGGATGCGCCAGCAGGAAGCCGAGCTTCAGCAGGCGCAGCAGCTTGCGGCTGTGCAGGCGATCGAGCGCGATTTCGAGAATGTTCGCATGGCGTGGGAATGGGCTGCCCACCACCAGGCCAGCAGCTTGTACGAGATGCTGAATGGCTTGTACCTGTTTGGCTTTTTGCGCAGCCACTACCGCGAAACGATCCCGATGTTCGAGCAGGGGCTTGCGCAGGCTGGCGGCGACGAGATCTTGCGCAGCCAGCTGCTGGTGCGCCGCTGGGGCTATTTGCACTGGATGTACCAAGCCGAGCATGACACCGTGCTGGTAGCAATTGCCGGCGCGCTGGCGGTTGCGGAGCGCGAGAACAATCGCTTTGAAATGGCGTTCTGCCACCTCGTATCGGCATATGTGCTGATCAGCGCCCAACGTTTTGCCGAAACACTGCCGCACCTGCACGCCAGCCGCGATCTGTTCGAGGCGATTGGCCAGCGCTATTATGTGTGCTGGGTGCTGCACCGGATCGGCTTTGTGTACTACAACCTGAACGACACGCAGCGCGCGAACGACTATACCGAGCAGAGCCTGGGGCTGGCACGCGAAACGCACAACAATAATGCGCTGGTGATCTGCCTGTACAACCGTGGCTCCGACTATATTTTGTCGGGCGAATATGCATCGGGCCTGCGCTACTGTAACGAGGCGCTGGAAATCGCCAGCGAGATGGGCCACCGCGACCAGATCGCCTATGCGCTCAGCCTCTTGGCACTGCACGATTTCTGCACCGGCGATTACCCGGCCTGCCAGGAACACGCCCAGCACTCGCGCGAGATCATGGAAGCGATAAACTCGCGCGTGTTCGAGCCCTATAACCGCGCATTGCTGATTGTGCTGGCGTGCCTGCGCGACGATTACGCCGAGGGGAGGCGCCTGCACACGCTGGTGAGCTACCAGAGTACCAACAAAATCGCTATGCAGCTGTACTTCTGGGCGCTGGCGGCGCTGTTTTGCGGGCTTGGCAGTGTTTCCCAGGCTCGTGCCGCGCTGGAGCAGGTGCTGCGCCCTTCCAACCTGGCGGCCAACCCGGCGATCAATCTCTGGCTCGCGCCCTGCGCCGCCTTTGTGCTGGCAGAAACCGATCCGGAAGCAGCACTGCGCCTGCTGGGCTGGGCCTGCGCCGCGCCAAACATCGGCCACAGTTGGGCGCGCGATTGGCCCCTGGCCAGGCGCCTGACGGCGCGTTTGCAGGCGCAGTTCGGCCCAGGCGAACACGCGGCGCTCTGGGAAGCGGGCGCCGCGCTGACACATCCTGCTGTAGCTGCGCTGCTGGAGCGCGCACTGGCTGCGGGGCCTGCTGTAGCCGAAGCGGCATCGATCTCGCCTTTCCTGACCTTCCGCGAGCGCGAGATTCTGGCGCTGCTGGCTGCCGGCCTGACCAACCCGCAGATCGCGGCGCAGCTGGTGATTGGCGCGGGCACGGTGAAAACCCACACCCTTAATATCTACCGCAAGCTGGAAGTCGCTAACCGCACACAGGCAATTGTGCGTGCGCAGGAATTAGGCTTGCTGAAGGCATAAATCATTGCGAAATGGTTGCTTTGGGGGCGGCGCTGCCGCCCTCTTTTTTGTGCCCACGACTGGTAGAGGCGCAGAAATCTACCGGCGGCTCTACCGTTTGGTAGATATTCGAACTGGCGGCAAACTGCTATTGTAAACACGTCGAACACAGCAAGCGATGCACAAGCAAAAGCAACAAGCAATGCTTGCCGAACGACTGATTTTGCGGTTAGCACGCCAAATCCGGCGTACACTACTCAAAAGGAGCACTCACCATGGCACTGTTTATGGACGTACACGAGCACATCGAGGGCCTGACCGCCGACGCCGTTCGCAACGCCCACCGGCTCGACCTGGAGATCCAGGATCGCTACGGCGTCAAGTGTCTGAACTACTGGTTCAACGAGGGCACGGGCAAGGTCTTCTGCCTGATCGAAGCTCCCGACGCCGAGGCTGCCAATGCCGTCCACCGCGACTCGCACGGCCTGACGGCCGACGCGATCATCGAGGTGCAGGAAGGTTCGTAGCGCAAACGCGGGCCTGGCTGGCATTTCGGCCAGGCCCTTATTTCTTTCAAGCGGCATCATTGAGCCGGCCGCCCGATGCGCTGCGCTCAATCCTTCCCGCTCTGTAGTATATAAAGGAATGGTGACATGAAGACGAAGATCGTGATTGTGAGCGCGCTGATCGGTGCGCTGCTGGTGGTGGCAAGCTCGGTGGCAATGGCTGGCTCGGCCGAGAGCAGCAAGCCGGCCACGCTGGTGGCGGCAGTGCGGCAGGCGACTGGGCCGTTCAAGGATGTGGGCAAGGCGACGGCTGCCGGCTATGGAATGTTCCACGGCTGCACCAGCGGCGCGCAGGAAGGCGCAATGGGCATTCACTTCGCCAATGGCAGCCTGGTGGGCGATGGCGCGATTGACGCGGCGCACCCCGAGGTGCTGATGTACGAGCCGAAGAACGGCAAAATGGAGCTGCTGGGCGTTGAATACCTGGTGCTGGCCGATGCGTGGAATGCCAAGAACGACGCGCCGCCCGTGCTGATGGGCCAGATGTTCAACTTCGTGGGCGCGCCCAACCGCTATCGCCTGCCGGCCTTCTACGAGCTGCATGTGTGGGCGTGGAAGAGCAACCCCAGTGGTATGTTCGCCGACTTTAACACCCGCGTGTCGTGCGAAGATTTCAGCGGCGATATGGCGCATCACTAAATCCAGCCCGGCTGAGGTTCGCAGAGACGAAAGACGAAGGGCCATTTGGCTCTTTGTCTTTCGTCTATTTTGCCGTTGGCAATATAATTAGAATAGGACTTACGCAGTTGGTCTGCTGAGCCTTCGGCAGAGCGGTACTCGATTTTCTCTTTGTGTGCAGTTTTTCCGCGCTACGCGCGGAAAAACTGCACACAAAAATGATCGTTTTTACCTTGCTGCCGCAGGCGAAAAGCACAGCGTTCAAATGCCAAACAGCGCAACTGCGTAAGTCCTATAGAACTTACTCGGTTGTGCTGTTTGGTATACATAATGATGTGAGAGCAGCAAATGAAAGGAATTGGTCGCATGGCAAAAGTTCACTTACGCCCGCAGCGCAGCGTTGGGGAAACGCGCGACGCTGGTTTTGAGATTGGGGTGCGCCGCACGCTGCCGGTGCCGGCTGAGACCCTGTGGCTGTTGGTCACGTCGGCGGAAGGGCGGCGCGCGTGGCTGGGCGCGGGGCCGGATTTCGCGCTGGAACCGGGCGCGGCCTATGCGCTCGACGACGGCGCGCAGGGCGAGGTGCGCGTGCTGCGGCCTGGTTCGCATGTCCGGCTGAGCTGGCAGCCAGGCGACTGGCCGCGCGCCTCGACGATTCAGGTGCGCGTGCTGCCGGGTGGCGCGCAAAGCGTGCTGGCCTTTCACCAGGAGCACCTGCCCGACGCGGCGGCGCGTGAAGAGCGGCGGGCGCATTTCACCGCAGCACTTGACGCATTGCAGCGCCTGATACGTGCCCAGGAGTAGCCAAGCCACGCGGGCGGGGCCTGTGTATTTCTACCAGGCGGCAGCACGCGCTGGCACGGGCGGCAAGCGCTGCTGGCACATGTTCAGCCCTACGAGGCAGGTGCGTAGCTGGCGATCGAAGCGTTCGGTATGCCTAATTAACTGCTTTTTAACAATTGCACCTGCGCCTGAACATCGGGCGAACATTTTTGCGTAGCCGTGCCGGGCGGCAACTGCTATGCTTTCCACAAGTTAAGGAACGGTTAACACACCTGTAACAACAACGCCGTTCCACTACTAAGGAGAGCACCCCGAATGCACGCACACGCCATTGCCCGCAACGCAGCCCGCAAATATGTGATGAGTATTACCGCCTGCATTATTCTGCTGAGCGGAGTGTGCCTTGGAATTATTGCCTGGCCGGATGCCAGCAGCGCCGCTACCACGAACGCCGTGCTCGTCCAGCCGAGTACCGGCGGCTACCTGGGCAGCGCGCTTGAGCTGGCGCAGCGCAAAACGCTGGCGAGCCAGGGCGTTGAGCCATATAAATCGGCGTTTAGCAATGTCGCGAGCTTTGCGAATGGCAAGCTCAGCAGCAACCCAGCCCCGCAGGAGCCGCTGAACATTTCGGGCACGACTGGCCCGTTTGTGGACGACACAGCAGCGGCCTACGGCCTGGCGCTGGCCTACAGCACCAGCGGCGACGCGAAGTACGCCCAGAAGTCGCGCGACTATATTATGGCGTGGGTGAACACGACCAAAACCACGGTCAACGCCTGCCCGAACAGTGGCTCGTGCCAGACCTCGCTGATCATCAGCCGCGCCGCGCCGGGCTTTGTCTTCGCCGCCAACCTGATCAAGCCGTCGGGCGCGCTCTCGGCCGCCGACGACACCGCCTTCCGCAGCTGGCTGCGCACGGTCATCCTGCCCACCGCCTCCACGCGCACCAACAACTGGGGCGACGCCGGCACCTTCCTGCGCATCGCCGCGACCGACTACCTGGGCGACGCGGCTGGCTTCTCGGCAGCGGTTGCCAAGTGGAAGTCGCTGGTCGACCTGATTGCCGCTGACGGCCACATTCCTGAAGAAACCCGGCGCGGCACCAGCGGCCTGAACTACACACAGGAAGCGCTCGACTATAAGATCGCGGCGGCCATTATTGCCGAGCGGCGCGGCGTGGACCTGTGGAGCTACGGCCGCTTCAAGCTGGCGGTGGACTATGTGGCCCCGTATGTGCTGAACCCAAGCGCGTGGCCGTGGTCGGCGGGTGCATCCAGCACCATCCACCCGCTGTGGGAAATTGCCTACCAGCACTGGCAGAACCCGGCCTACAAGCCGATCATCCAGAAGCGCCGGCCGTATGGCGCGGATGGTCACTCGGCAGTGCGCTGGACGACCCTGACGAGCGGCATCCCATTCTAAGAAAGGCCTTTTTCCGCACAGCACAGGGCCGCGTCGAAAGACGCGGCCCTGTGCTGTGCGTAAAACAAATTGACGAACTGCAACCTGCACCCCGCTAGGGCTGGAGCTTGAACGACTGCAACATCTGCTGGCCGTATTCGCCAAGGGGTGTTAGCTTGTACACGCGCTCGCCGCTGATCACATAGTAGAATTGGTTGGGCGCTATTTCAATCGGCAGCGTTACCTGGTAGCCCTGCTGATTGTCGATCGTCATGGCCTGGCGCGTGCCGTCGTTCGCGTTCGCATTCAGCCACTGGTCAAGGCTGAGCTTGCCGGGGTTATTGAAGACATCGATACTGAACTGCGGGAAATCGCCGCCGGGCTGGTTCGCCCGTGCTGCGTCAAGGAAGTGCAGGCTGCGCAGGGCATCTGCCTGCGCGCCGGGTGCCTCGTTCGGAGTCAGAACGTCGGGGTAGCTGATCGCAAAGCCCAGGGTGGTGTCGCGCAGTATTTTCCACGCGGCTGGTGGCACGGGGCTCGCGTCGGGGTTGTTTGCGCTGCCATCCGCCCCACCCGCAACACCGCTGTTTGGGTCGCCCGCGCTGCCAGGTGAGCCGGGAAGTTCGTTTACATTGCCAGTGCCGCCCGCGCTGCCTGGCTCGCTGGCCTGTCCGCCCGCATTGCCTGGATTGCTGCCGCCACCGCTGCTGGGGCTGGAAACGCCACCGTTATCGCTGCTGACGGGCGCATCGGCTTGTGGGTCGCTGCTCGCAGGTTGCGCGGCGCTTGCGGGTGGATTGGTCGCTGTTCCTTCGGACCTTCCGCTGGCTGGGGCGCCACAGGCGGCGCACAGCAAAAGCCCGATACCAAGAATTGCAACGCTCACAAGAATCGAACGCATCGTTGTATCCTTTCTGCTGCCGTACTGGCGAGCCTGTTGCAAGCAAGACGCGAACAGGCGGAGGTTTGTTCCTGAGCTTCCTGGCTGCACCCTATGCCGCACATGCTCGCCAACATAATCCGAGGGTGCGCGGTTAATCGCGCACCCTCGGAGGAACCCACACCAGCCAGCTACAGCGCGTTCCGCCACGCAATCAGATTGTTGAACACTTGTGGAATAATGCGCGTGCCCGAGTTCAGCCCGACACCAAACAGACCGACGCCAGTCGTATGGATGCCAATGGCGCACGGATTACATGCGAGTGTGCGGTTGTAAACTGGCGCACCGCTCTGGCCACCGACCGTATCATTCGGGTAAAACATTTTGTATGGCGTGTTCAGGCGAACTGTGTCGCGGCTGGCCCACTGCGTTAAGGGCTTGTCGCCGGGGTAGCCCTGGACGAACGCGGTCTGATCCACCAGCGAGGTGGATTGTGGGCGTAAACCCAGCCAGCCCACGCGGTTACCGATAGCGCAGTTGAGTTTCACTGCACCATAATCGTAGTTTGGATTTCCGTCCCGCGTCCACCCCAGCACGGAGTACAGGCGGCGGGCGACACATCCGCCAAACGGCGCTGTGGTGCCAGTGAATCCGGGGTACACACGCACGTTCGTCGACCACCTGCCGGCGTCGAAGACGCAGTGGCCAGCGGTAACCGCAGTGTCGGGCCCGATCATCCAGGCAGTACAGCGCCCGCCCGTCAGGGTCATCAGGGCAATCGTGCGTGCGGGGTATTCCGTGGTCAGCGCGATCGGGAAGCGCGTATCAACGCCAATAATGCTTTCTGGCGCGCCGCCGGTTTTAACCTCAACGCTCGGCAGATTGGGCAGCAGCAGCGGCTGGTTATTGGTCACAATGCCAGTGCCAGTTGCTGGTGGTGAAAACCCAACGGTTGCGGCCTGGTTGGCAATGTTCATCGGCACCACGCCATCGCTTGCGGCAATGGCATTCGGGTTGTTTGCTGGGCCGGTTGCTTGCTGCGGCTGCGCGCCGACCGGCGCGGCGGCCAGCGCCATGAGCATGAGCGACAGCATAGTGACGATGAAAAGCCGGGTTCGCATACTTCCTCCTTGCAAAATCGAAACATCCATTCTCGAAACAGTGCGGGCGGTTGTGTTTGGAGTGCCGAAAGCAACGTACACACTAAAACGCTATGCTGTATATAGTGATCCCTCGATCAGAGCAGGAAATGTAGCAAATGATTGTTTGATCTCGCAGGCGAGGAACATTACAATCCAGATGCCACATAGCCTGGCTGACACTGCATTCATTATTAAATGCAGGTTAGCGAACAGCGGTATTATTTTGATTGCTTTTCGGGCTTCCATGAAACTAAACGCTGCAAGTACTAAAATTCGAACACCATTTTGGAGGAATTGTGCAGATTGTGCTCTTTGCCTCGGGAACGCGCGGCGATGTTCAGCCAATGATCGCGCTTGGCGTGGCGCTGCGGGCGGCCGGCTATGGCGTGCGCCTGCTGGCGGGCGCAAACTTCGCGGCGTGGATCGAGTCGTATGGGCTGGAGATCTACCCAACGCTGGATATGGAAGCGCTGATGCGCAGCGCGGGTGGCCTGGCCTGGGTCGAGGCGCCCAACCCGCCCGCCGAGCTGCGAGCAATGCGGGCCTTGCTGCGCAGCCAGCGCGAGCGCATGATCGAAGACACGATTGCCGGGCTGGAAGGCGCCGACTTGGTGCTCAGCGGTTTTACGGCCGAGCCGCTGGCGCAGGCAGTGTGCGCGGCGCGTGGCATCCCGCAGATCAGCACGGCGCTGCAACCCTACCGCGCAACGCGGGTTGGCGCGGCCAGCATCCTGGCGCCGCGCCCGCAGGCCAGCAGCGTGTTCAACCTGTGGGCGGGCCTGCTGGCCGAGCAGTTCGCGTGGTCGGTGGCGGGCGAAGTGGTGCCTGGCTTGCGCGCCCGCCTGGGCCTGCCCATGATTGGCGCGCGCGAATATCGCCGCCTGGCCCGCGCCATCCCCGCGCTCTACGCAATCAGCCCACATGTTGTGCCGCCCATCCCCGACGTAAACGCCCACACCACGGGCTACTGGTTTCTGCACGAGCCCGCCGCGCCGCCGCCCGAGCTCCTGCGCTTTCTCGCAGCCGGCGACCCGCCGATCTACCTGGGTTTTGGCAGCATGCCCAGCAGCGACCCGGCCCGCATCACGGCGCTGGCGGCGGCGGCGCTGGAGCGGCTGGGTCGCCGTGCGGTGGTGGCGCGTGGCTGGGGCGGCGCGGCCAATGGCGCTGACCTGCCCGACTCGATCTTTCCGCTGGCAAGCGTGCCACACGAATGGCTGTTCCCGCGCATGGCTGCGCTGGTGCATCATGGTGGCGCGGGCACCACTGCCGCTGGCCTTGCAGCTGGCAAGCCCACACTGGTCGTGCCGCATATGGCCGATCAGCCGTTCTGGGGTCGGCGCGTATTCGAGCTGGGCGTTGGGCCGCGCCCGCTGCCGCGTGGGCAGCTCAGCGCCGACACGCTGGCACAGCGAATCGACGCGCTGCTGGCTACGCCGCGCTTTGTGGCAAACGCATCTGCGCTGGGCGAGCGCATCCGCGCCGAGGATGGCGTGGCTAGCGCCGTGGCGTGGATCGGGCGCTTCTGCGCAGCCCGCCAGCCATTGCGATACTAGCTCGTTTGTGCTATTCTGAACACGAACGGAGTGAATTAGCAAGGAGCACGACCATGGCCGATCGCGCATTTTCCCTGGCCCAGATCACGCAGGCCGCCGTTGATATCGAGGCGGTGGTGCGCTTCTACAATGCGGTGTTCGACGCCGAGCTGGAGCCGGTGCCGCTGCAGGATACCACCGTCTACCGCGGCACACTGCTGGGCACAACGTTTGTGGTTTGCCCCGAAGAGCTTGCGGGCGTGCAGGCCGACCGCAGCCGCCACCAGCTCAGCTTCACCGTGCCCGATCTGGCCGGCACGGTCGAGCGGGCGCTGGCTGCTGGCGGCACACTGTACGACGAGGCGCAGGCTGGCGATGCCGCCGTGGTGACGGTGCTCGACCCCGACAACAACTCGATTGTGTTTGTGGAGGCGCTGGGCTAGTCCGTCAGGAAGAATATTGACGAAGGGCGAAGCCAGCGTGGTTATTCGCCCTTCGTCTCGGCAAGCGGAAACGGAACGCCAGCCGAGCTTTTCTAATCGTTGGGGAGCGTTGGGCGCGTGGCGTTGCCGCTTGTGTGCTGGGGCGGGCGGCGCCACGCAGCCAGGCGCGGCAGGTAGGGGGCAAGCAGCGCAAGCAGCAGCGCCAGCAGCAGCCCATTGCGCGCATTCAGCAGCAGCACCGGCGCATCGTGCAGCGCCAGCAGGTCGGCATAATCGTAGGGGAACAGCGCGATGGTGGCGGCAGTGATGCCCACCAGCAGCGCAGCGAGGCGCGGGCGCAGCAGCGGCGCAAATGGCAGCAGCCAGATGATGTACTGCGGCGAAAAGACCTTGTTCGTCGCCACAAAGGCCAGCAGCCCGGCCAGCAGGAAGTTGATCAGCGTGGCGGGCGCGATGCTCCGGCCTTCGCGATGCTCGTGGCGAAAGCGTGTAAACGCAAGCAGCAGCACTGTACCATAGGCCGCGGCAAAGAGCGGCATCAGCCAGCGCAGCGCGGCATCCGCCAGCGGCGAAACCAGGTGCAGCGCGCCAAAATTAAAGCCCAGCCCCACGCGCGTGCCGAGCAGCACATGCGCCAGCAAGATCAGCCCGGCCGGCAGGCTTTCGATCTGCAAGCCGCGCTGCTGGTGGTAGCGCAAAAACTCGATCATCGCGCCGGCCGAGGTGAGCACAAACGGCAGCAGCGCCACCAGCAGCGCGGCGGCGGTGCCCAGCGCCAGCCGCCCCAGCGCGCGCCAGCTCCTGCCAGCCACATAATACGCCCCTGCGATCGGCAGCAGCACAATCGGGTAGAGCTTGGCGGCCACTCCTAATCCCAGCAGCGCGCCAGCCAGCGCGGGCCGATCCGCAAACACCGCCCACAGCGCCAGCGCCACCAGCATGGCCGGGAACAGATCGTAGCGCCACGGCAGCAGTGGCGCGCTGATCGCGACCAGCAGCCCATACAGCGCGAGCACCCCCACGGGCGTGCGCCCAGGCCACGCCAGCGCCGCAGTTCGCGCAATCGCCCAGGCGATCAGCGTGCTGAACAGTGCGCTCTGCAAGAGAAACAGGAAGGCGAACTGCGTAAACAGGAGCCTCTTTCCGCCAGCCAGCAGAAATGGGCCGAGAAAGGGCAGCAGCGCCAGCGGCGGGTATTCGAGCTTGAACTGCGTGTAGGGCTGCCAGCCACCCAGGGTGTTGCGCGCGTCGACAAAGTAGATCGACAGGTCGAGCGCGTGCCACTGCGCTACCCCGGGCAGCGTCAGCAGCGCCACCAGCAGCAGCGCAATTGCCTGTGCGCCAATCAGCAGCAGGGCCAGCAGGCGTGGGTTTTCGCGGAGTTTCGCGCGCATCGTTCCTCGCACATCAATGAGCGCGTATCATACCAGATTTTGCTTATGTTGCAGGTTGCAGGTTGCCAAGTTGCAGGTTGCTGCCGAAGCGTAGCGCATATCGGGCATTGAGGGGATGCAGAGATGACAAGGTGACAAGGTGAAGGGGTGGCAGTATGCAGTTGGCAGTATGCAGTTGGCAGGAGGCAATATGCAGTCGGCAAGGGCCTTCAAACCTGCGAATATTCAACTCTTTGCGACCTTTGCGCTCTTTGCGGTTCATTCTTCTGGTCGTCGCTCGTCATTTCGCACAAAAACAAGGGTACGAAGAAAGCGCTGTTTCTTCGTACCCTTGTGCGTTGCAGGGAATTGGTTCTACGACTCGAGCGCGTCGGGCTGGAGCGCGATGCCCGCGCTGCGCTTCTGCTTGTCGTCGGGCTTGACGCGGTGGACATTCCACACAACCCTGGCCGCTTCGAGCGTGCGAATGATCGTCGACGAGAGGTCGAACTGCCACCATTCCATGCCGTGGAAGGCCGAGCGCGGAAAGGCGTGGTGGTTGTTGTGCCAGCCCTCGCCAAAGGCCAGCAGGCCCACGACCCAGTTATTGCGGCTGGCATCCTTGGTGCGGAACGGGCGCTTGCCAAAAGTGTGGCACACCGAGTTCACGCTCCAGGTGATATGGTGCGTCAGGAACATGCGCACCGCGCCGCCCCACAGCAGGCCGCTCCAGCCACCAATGGCGAAGGGAATGGCCATGCCGAGCAGGCCCCACATCCACCATGTTTTATCGACCCACACCACCACCGGGTCTTTGCGCAGCCACGACCCGTAAGTCTCGGGGTCGGCGACCTCGCCAAAGATCCAGCCGACGTGCGCGTGCCACAGGCTCACCAGCGGGCTGTGCGGGTCGTCGTCCTGATCGGAGTGGGCGTGGTGCTTGATGTGCGTCGACGCCCAGGTGATCGGGTTGCCTTCCCAGGCCATGCAGCCCATAATCAGGAACAGCGCCTTGACGAACTTCGAGGTTTCGAAGCTTTTGTGCGTCAGCATGCGGTGGTAACCGATGGTGATGCCCAGGCCCGAGATCACATAGAACACCAGCATCAGCACAATATCGGTCCAGGTGACATAGCGCTGCCACAGGCGCGTGATCGCGTAGAGCGTGGCGATCAGCGGGGCAACAACGCCAATAAACACCAGGATCTTTTCGCCAAGTGGTTTGTCAAGTTCCTGTTCGGTAGTTTCCATGCGGCTTTCTCCAGCAATGCATGCAAAGCGGTTACGTATGCTGGTAGTGTATGCCACTGGCGCGGGGCGCGAAAGTGCTGCGGGGCTAGTCGCGTGGCCTATTTCGGGGGTGCCGGCTGCGCGCAGGGGGTGCCGCGCGACCTATGACCAGGGTCATTCGGCCAGGCCGGCCTGCTGGGCGAACAAGCCTGCCTGCGTGCGGTCGCGCACGTCGAGCTTGCCAAGAATGCTGCTGATATGGTTCTTCACCGTGCCGATGCTGATGATCAGCTGCTCGCTGATTTCCTGGTTGCTGCGCCCGCTGCCGAGCATGCGCAGGATGGCCAGCTCGCGCTCGGTGAGCAGCGCCAGCCGCTCGTTGCGCGGGGCGGGTTTGGCGGGTGAGGCAGGTGCTGTGGGTGGCTGCGCGGCCAGGCGATTGAATTCGCGCAATACCTGCGCGGTGATCTCGGGGTGAATGAGCGCACGGCCGGCGGCTACTTCGCGAATAGCCTCGGCGATCTGCCTGTGGTCGGCGTCTTTCAGCAGGTAGCCGCGCGCGCCGGCCTGAATCGCGCTAAATACATTGGCGTCGTCCTGAAACGTGGTGAGGATGATGATGCCCGCGCGCGTGCCAGCGGCCAGCAGCTCGCGCGTGGCGGCGACACCATCCATCACCGGCATGCGCACATCCATCAGCACCACGTCGGGGTCGAGCGCGGGGATTTTGCGCAGTGCCTCGGCGCCATCGCTGGCCTGGCCAATCACCTCGATGTCGGGCTTGCGCCCAAGCAGCGCCTGAATGCCGGCACGAATCAGTGGCTGGTCGTCGACGATGAACACGCGGATTTTTGCGCTCATGGCTGTTCTTCT
Source organism: Kouleothrix sp. 19917 (assembly GCF_057073505.1). Taxonomy (NCBI): domain Bacteria; kingdom Bacillati; phylum Chloroflexota; class Chloroflexia; order Chloroflexales; family Roseiflexaceae; genus Kouleothrix; species Kouleothrix sp. 19917. The sequence continues at coordinate 2,692,927 of NZ_CP097099.1, read as the reverse complement.
TAGCCCAATGGCAGGGTCATAACGAGCTGGAAACCGCCTTCGGGCAGCGCGCCAGCTTCCAGGCTGCCGCCCAACTGCTCGGCACGCTCGCGCAGCCCGATCAGGCCAAAATGCCCGGCCGGCACCTCTGGCACGCTTGCCGGCGCGCACGCCCCCGCCCCGCAGCCATCGCGCACGCGCAGCTCGGCAATCACATCGTCGCAGTAGAGCAGCACCTGCACCTCGCCGGCGCGCGAATATTTGCAGGCGTTGGTCAGCCCTTCCTGCGCTGCGCGGAACAGCGCCGCCGCTACCGCCGGATCGTAGTGGCTCAGGTCGCCAATCACGCGCAGATTGATCGGCATCGCCGTCAGGGCGCGGCACTGCGCGGCCAGCTGTTCCAGCGCGGCCGGCAGCCCCGCGCCATCGAGCGCCAGCACGGTGTCGGTGGTGCTCAGCACACTGGCCCACGAGTCGTGCAACTGCTCGCGCGTGAGCTGCAGCTGCTCCAGCGCGGCGTCGGGTTCGTCGGCCAGCATATCTTCGGCCAGCTGCAGCTGCATGGTCAGCAGCATCAGCCGGTGGCCCAGGTCGTCGTGGATCTCGCGGGCAACGCGGGTGCGCTCGACGGCCACGGCCAGCGCGCGCATCTCGGCCAGCTGGCGTTCAAGCTCGGCGGCGGCACCGCTCAGGCGCAGCAGGCGCGCCTCGGCGTCGCGGCGGCGCTGCAGCTGGCGCCGGGCCGGCCCAATCAGCACCACCACGGCCACGCAGGCAACGCCGAGCGCCAGCACCTGGCTGGTGTCGATGCTGTTGGCGGCGGGCAGCAGGCGCGCAATGCTGAGCGCAACCAGCGCCTGAATGCCTACAAGAAAGGTGATTACCTGGCCAGTGGAGAAGCGCAGCGCCATTTGCCAGAGCACCAGCAGCAAGCCCAGCAGCAGTGGCAGCGTTTGCGTGGCGAATACCAGCCCAAATACAGCCGCCGCCTGCCCCATCAGGCTCACGCGCACCAGCAAGGGGTTGTGCACGCGCTGGGTGAGCAGGTAGCCACCCACCAGGCCGGCGCTGCACAACACAAACAGCACCAGCTCGTATGGCACGACCGGGCGCTGCAAGAGCGAAAAGGCCGCCGCCACCAGCGCAAACACCAGTGGCAGCGCCCAGTTCAGCACCCGCTCGGAGCGCATGGTCATCAGGCCGCTGGGCGGCAGCGCCGGCGGCTGAACCGGCTCGGGCGCGTGTTCATCGCGCGGGCCGTGACGCAGCGTGGCCACCGCTTCGCGCATACGCTCGATGGCGTGGCTGGCGGCAGCGCGCGCCTGGGTCACTGGTGACTCGATCTGCGGCAGGCTGCTCTGGGCCTGTGCAATCGCGCTGCTGATATTCTGTTCGACCTGCGCCAGCGTGCTGGCAATGTCGTGCGCGATCGTCTGGGCGATGCGCAGGCGCTCTTCCTGCGCGGCGCGCTGCTGGGCCTCGCGCAGGTGTATCAGCAGGTTGTCGCAGCGGCGCTGCATGTCGTGCAGCACGCGCTGAACATATTCCTGCCGCTGGTGCTGGCGCGCATAGAGCAACGCCGCCGCCAGGATGCAGACAATCGGGAACGCCAGCGCGAGATTGCTCTGCACCCAGTCAAGCAGGTTCGAGGAAATGATCAGCTGCCCGCTCCAGAGCGCATACACCACGGCGGCAAAGCTGATCCACACCATTGGGCGAAACAGGTACACGCCTTGCAGCACCACAATCAGGTAGACATAGCCAAGCATTTGGGAAGGCGCAATGAGCTGTGCGAGCGAGGCCGCGCCAAGCTGAAGCGCGAGATAGCAAAGCTGGAAGCCGAGGCGCAGCCGCCGCACTGGCACCAGCCATGTCAGGGCGACATACGCGCCAAGCAGCGCGCACAGCAAGGCCAGGCGCGAGCTGAGCACGTAGCCAGCGGTATCGAACGCACTTGGCAACGTTGCCAGCAAGACCAGAGAAATCAGGCTTTGGAGGGCCAGCGGGTAGGGCGCGCGCGCCTCGAGCCAGCTGGTAAGTTGTCGGTTTGCCTTTGCCACGGGCACAGTGTACCACAAGCTGCCGCAGGCGGCGCGGGCGACACAGCAGCGAAAGCGTGGCGCTTATGCGGTTGTGCGGTTGCTGGGGCCGCAGGTAGTGCCTGCTCCGGGGCTGTTTGCGCAGATAGACAATTGCCGAACGAACTGTGGTATAGTGCAGGGCATCCTGCCCACGTGCGGTGCTCTGCGCAGGGGTGGGAAAGAAACTGATTTCATGCCTGCCTGAACATGAAGGAGACGATTGTGGACGAATACCTGCCCAGCCCCAGCGCCTGGGTGGCTGAACAAGTGGAGCGATATGAAGGCAGCGGCGGAACCGAGGCGCTGACCTTGCGCGACACGGGTCTGCCGGTGATTATTGTGACCAACCGCGGCCGCAAGACCGGGGCAATTCGCAAAACCCCGCTGATGCGCGTTGTGGACGGCCAGAGCTACATCCTGATTGCCTCGCAGGGTGGCGCGCCCACGCACCCGCTGTGGTATCACAACCTGCTGGCCGAGCCGCGCGTAGAAATCCGCGACAAGACCGAAGTCTACCCCATGCAGGTGCGCGAAGTGACCGACCCGGCCGAACGCGGGCGGCTGTGGGATCTTGCGGTGGCGGCCTACCCGCCATATGCCGACTATCAGAAAAAGACCGAGCGCCTGATTCCTGTTTTGGTGGCCGAGCCGGTCGCGTAGTGCGCTCTGCAAGGCGAATTGCATGTGTAAAAGCAGAGGGAGCGGCTTCACCAGAGAAGCTACTCCCTCTGCTTTTTTTGAACACCTGCAGGCGCTTTGCATAGCAATTGAGCTGCATTGCCGGGCCGTGAAGACTTCAGAAAGCCAGCAGCATAGTTATTCCCGATACCTGCTTCATGTTTACTGCTGTGGATATTCTGCCAGTGGCACAAAGACGCGTGGTTCAATATCCGCAGGCGCTGGTTGGTCAGGCGGAACGACGCTGAGGTATGTTGTGCTCTGCGCAAAATCAATTTCCGCATTCGTCGTATTCGTGAGATATATCGCGATTGAGCTTTCACCGGCCTGCTCATCAACGGGCACCCCAATGGTGCTTGCCGCATGCAGTTCATCTGCCAGGAACGAGGCGCTGCCGTCGTAGGTGCCGATGTTTGTCTGCACCTGATAGACGACAGAGATGTTTCTGCCACTCGGCGCATTTAACTCAAGTGTCGCGCTGACCTCGTACTGGTTTGGTGCGCGCCTCGTCACGCTTGCGGACGCCATGCTGACCGTCGGAGCGGCATCATCGTTATAGATCCTGATTGTACCCTCTGCATCGCCGAGCGACGCCTGCTGGGAATGGCTCAACTGTATCGAAAACACTTCGTCGTCTTCATCCCGTATGTCGCCAAAGACCGATACCTCAATTGCCTGCGTCCTTGTTCCGGCTGGAAAAACCAGCGTGCTGCTTATGGGCGCGAAATCGCTGCCGCCGACCGCTGTTCCCTCTGCGGTCGTGTAGTCAACGCGCACTTCGGCCGAGCTTGTTGTTGATAGCTGCACATTCACATGCGCAGTGCGCGTGCCAGAATCTCCTTCAACAATCGAGCTGTCGGTGACACTGATGGATGGTGGCGTGCGCGTGAGACCAAGCGCCCTGGCCAGATCGATGCGTGGGGTAGTGCGGTTATTACGGGTGTCGGTGATCGGCACGCCAGAGCTGCGGAGTGTGTTCAGGATCTGCGCCACGCTGGACGACGGTGAGCGCGCCTTTATCACCGCCCACGCGCCCGCCACATGCGGCGCCGCCATCGATGTTCCGTCGTAGCTTGCGTACCCGCCCTCTGGCACCGATGACGTGATGCTTTGCCCCGGCGCCAGCAGCCGAAGCGCGCTTGAACTGTTCGAAAATGCTGAAACCGTATCAGCCGGTGTTGCTCCCGCCCCGCCGTCGCGTGTTGCGCCAACGCTGATGGCGCTGGAGATGCACGCAGGGTAGGAAAGCGCGTTGCTCAGCCCCTCGTTGCCCGAAGATATAACTGTCGCAATACCCAGCATCCACAGCAGGTCAATCGCGATTTTGCGTGTATCTGTGTCGCAGGCTGTTGTTGCCGAGCCGCCGCCGATGCTCATATTCACCGCTGCAATCGTGTATTGTGTGCTCAGTGCCACCACGTAATCCAGGGCAGCGATCTGATCCGAGCGATAGCTGGCAATACACGGGGCTGGTTTTGAGCCACATCCAGTGTTGAGCCGTGTGAATACCTGAAGCGATGCGATCTTAGCATCGCGCGCCACGCCGGAAAACGTAGCTCCCTGAGTGCTGTGGCCTGCCGCAATCCCTGCGACGTGCGTGCCGTGATCGCAGCCGCTGAGGGTGCAGGGAACACCCGAGCCGGCAAGGGTCGATGCGGGAACCTGGAGCGGGCAGACGCTCACGCCGGAGCCGGCACCTGCCGCATTCGAGAAACACGCTTCGGCCACAACTTTGTTTGCCAGAAACGGGTGGGCTTTATCCACGCCCGTATCAAGAATCACAATCGTCTGGCCCGCGCCGGAATAGCCATTCGCCCAGGCTTCGGGTGCGCCAATCAGCGCCGTGCTTTCGGCCAGCGTCGTGTAGGCCAGGTCGTCGGGGTCAACCCCAACAACGCCCGGGAGGGTGTGCAGCAATGCGAGTGTCGCGCTGTCGACATCCAGCACCACCAGCGGCAGGTAGGTGAATGTTCGTACAAGCACGGTGCCTGCCAGGAGATTGTTTTGCAGCAAGGCTGTGCGTGCGGCGGCCACGGCATCGCGTTGGGCGGCGAGCGATTGTGCAGTGACCGGCGCAACAAGCCGATAGGAAATCGCGAAACCAACCACGACGCGACTGCGTTCTGCCGATGGGGAATGAGGGCTGTTAGCACCGGCCAAACGATACGGGAAGATGAGCATCGTGGCGAAAAGGAGCGCAACACAGCAACGAAGAGCGGTACGCAATGCGGCCTCCAGCTACGAATGATTTTACCTTGTCGGTAAACAGAAGAGCGCAGCCAAATTGCTGCTCGAATCGTGGGGCGTGCGCGTCGCACGGGTTTCGCGTGGGATGAGTGTCATCATCTACACAGAAAAGGAGGGGAAAAAGATACTGTGTGTATTAGACGTGCAAATCTTATTTCAACAGGGAAAAAGGTGATTTTTGAGGATGAGTTATAATTTACTGAAAGCGGTCAATTTTGGGTGGTTTCTGTGCTGTAAAGAACCAAAAGGATGTGCGTTATAATTCGCTATTGTCAATAAATACGCACGACAAAATCGCTCTATGACACGATTTTTGCACGCAAATACCTTTTTCTTTTGTTACTACAGGTGGGTAAACTGGCAAGCGAGTATTTTCTCGATTCGTAAAATGATGCTGGCGGGCCAGATTTGCCCGTGTAGGCAGGGATGCACCTGCAAAGCACAGAGAGCACCGAGCGTACACTCGGTGCTCTCTGTGCTGTGTGGCTGCCTGTTGCCTACACGGGCGCGGCGCTTTCGCGAAACTGGCGGCGGTACAGGTCGGCATAGGCCCCGCCGCGCGCCAGCAGCTCGTCGTGCGTGCCGCGCTCGACAATGCGCCCTTCCTGCATGACCAGTACCTGGTCGGCGTCGCGGATGGTGCTCAGGCGGTGCGCGATCACAAAGCTGGTGCGCCCGCGCAGCAAAAGCTTCAGCGCGCTCTGGATGAGCGCCTCGCTGCGCGTATCGACGCTGCTGGTCGCCTCATCGAGAATGAGAATGCGCGGGTCGGCCAGGATGGCGCGGGCAATGCCCAGCAGTTGGCGCTGGCCCTGGCTGAGCGTGCCGCCGCGCTCGCCCAGCACAGTGGCGTAGCCGCCCGGCAGCCGCTCGATGAACTCGTGCGCGTGGGCAGCGCGCGCGGCGGCCTCGACCTCGGCGTCGCTGGCGTCGAGCCGTCCATAGCGAATGTTCTCGGCAATTGTGCCCGCGAACAGGAAGCTGTCTTGCAGCACCACGCCCATCTGCGCGCGCAGACTGGCCCGCGTGACCTCGCGAATGTCGGTGCCATCGATCCGCACCGCGCCACCATCCACGTCGTAGAAGCGACCGATCATGTTCACCAGCGTGGTCTTGCCCGCGCCGGTTGGCCCGACGATGGCAATCGTTTCGCCCGGCTCGGCCGCCAGCGAAATGTCGTCGAGCGTGAGCGATTGGGTCGCCGCCTCACCACCCGGCCGCGCGCCATAGCTAAACGACACATGGTCGAACACAACTTGCCCGGCGATCGGCGGCATGGCGTGCGCGCCCGGCGCGTCGGTCAGGTCGGCCGGTGTGTCGAGCAGATCGAAAATGCGCTCGGCGGCGGCCAGCGATGCCTGTACGGTTGTCGCAAAAGTCGCAATCGTCTGGATCGGGCGGAAGAACTGCTGCACGTAGGTGAGAAACGCGATCACAACGCCGACACTGATCGAGCCGCCCAGCGCCAAATAGCCGCCATAGCCGGCCACAATTGCCGTCGCCACCGCCGAGAGCACGTCGATCGTGGGCGTGAACGCAGATGTGATCGCGGTAGCGCTGACGTTTGCGTCGCGGTTGGCGGCATTGCGCTGCGCAAAACGCTGCTGGTTCACGCCGGTGCGGTTGAAGGCTTGCGCGATCTTCACGCCGGCGATCTCTTCCTGAATTTCCGAAGAAACATCGCCCAGCGACTCGCGGGTGCGGCGAAAGGCCCGCCGCGACATGCGCGCAAACAGGCGGGTTGCCAGCAGCATGGCCGGGATGACAATGAAGCTCGCCAGCGCCAGCTGCCAGTTCAGCGCGATCATGGCGATCAGGATGCCGGCCAGACCAAAGATGCTGCCGAGGATCTGCACCAGACCCTGGCTAAACAGCTGGTTCAGCACGTCGGTGTCGTTCACCAGGCGTGACATCAGATCGCCGGCTGGCTGGCGGTCGAAAAAGCGCAGCGACAGGCGCTGCACCGTGCTGAAAATTTCGGTGCGCATTTGCGCAAGCGTGCGCTGGCCGATCGAGCCGATTGCGATGAACTGCGCGCGCGAGGCTATCGCGCCAGCGACATAGACCGCCAGCAGCAGCAGCATCGTGCGGTCGAGCGCCGGGCCGTCGCCCGCGCCAATCGCGCCATCAATCGCCCGGCCAATCAGGTAGGGGCCAAGCGCCTGGGTTGCGGCGCTGACGAGCACCAGCCCAAGCACGAATACGAGCTCTTTCGCGAACGGGCGCAGGTACACCAGCAGCCGGCGCAGCACTACGCTGCTTTGGGTGGCGCGCTCCTGGGGCGCGTTCGCGATGGCTTGAATTCCACCGTGCATCATAAAATTTCTCTCGTTGTGGCGACCATCGCTGGCGATGGTTCGGCCGATTAGTATGGCAATTGTGCTTTTTTTGCCTGCCCTTCGACAAGCTCAGGAAGCTCGGCAGCAAGGTACTTCTGATTTTGTTGAGTTGATGTTTTTCGCGCCGCGCGAAAAGCATCAACCCAAATCTGCCCAAAGCTCAGCACGTCAATTACGAAACGCTGATCTGAGTGAAACTGCAGTCAGATTTCTCAGTGAGATATTGGAGTACAAAGTCTGTGGTGCACACACACCAACCCCCATTCCCCAACCCCTATCCCCCGCGCCGCAGGCGCACTACGTCGTTTGGATGCGCACCACCGGGATGACGCGCTCGGTGCGCTTCTCGTAGTCGGCGAAACCTGGGCCGGCGGCGACGATCTTCTGCCACAGGCGCGCGCGCTCTTCCTCGTCGACGGTGCTGGCCACGCCCTTGAAGCTGCGACCGTGGTCTTCGAGCGTGACGCGCGGGTCGGCGCGCAGGTTGGTGTACCAGGCCGGGTTTTTCGGGTTGCCGCCCGCCGACGCGATCACAATATAGTCGCCGCTATCTTTGATGTGAAACAGCGGGCGCGTGCGCTGCTGGCCGCTCTTTTTGCCGGTTGTAGTGAGCAGAACGATGTTTTTGCCGCCAATGCGCCCGCCGGTCAGGCGGTAGAGCGCGACGTGAATGGCGAGCACGAGCTTGAAGATGAACATAGGTGTCCTTTAATCAACATAAGTTCAGGCGATCCACAGAGTTTGGTTTCTTGGTGCCTTCGTGCCTTCGTGGTTCCGTCTTTAGTGCTTTTCTGGCGCTATGCCAGCGCCAGGGCTGGCTCGGGCTGGCGGTCGCCGCCGAACTGCGAGTCGATAATTTCGCCGTACAGCGCGCTGGTGCGCAGCAGGTCGTCGTGCGTGCCTTGCGCGGCGATCTTGCCGCCATCCAGCAGCAGGATCAGGTCAGCGTCGCGCACGGTGCTGATGCGCTGCGCGATCACAAAGCTGGTGCGCCCGTGCATCAGCTCTTGCAGCGCAAGCTGGATCTGGTACTCGGTTTCGGCATCCACCGCCGAGGTGCTGTCGTCGAGAATAAGGATGCGTGGGTCGCGCAGGAGCGCGCGCGCGATGGCAATGCGCTGGCGCTGCCCACCCGACAGGCCCACACCGCGCTCGCCCACAATCGTGGCGTAGCCGTCGGCAAACTCGGTGACGAAGGCATGCGCCTGGGCTGCGCGCGCGGCCGCTTCGACCTCGGCGTCGCTGGCGTCGGGCCGGCCATAGGCGATGTTGTCGCGAATGCTGCCGCTGAACAGCGTGGTATCCTGCAGCACAATGCCGATCTGGTCGCGCAGGCTTTCCAGCGTGACATCGCGCACATCCGTGCCGTCGATGGTCACTTTGCCGCTGCTGGCCTCGTAGAAGCGCGGAATGAGGTTGATAATCGTGCTCTTGCCGCTGCCGGTCGTACCCATGATCGCCACAGTCTGCCCCGGCTCGGCCGCAAACGAGACGTGATCGAGCACGTTGCGCTCGCCGCCAACGTAGCGGAACGACACGTCTTCAAAGGCCACGCGCCCGCGCACGGCTGGCAGCGGGCCTGCGCCGGGGCGATCGGTCACTTCGCTCTGGGCATCCAGCACTTCGAAAATGCGCTCGGCGCTGACGCCCGCCCGCGAAAGCTGCGCGACGATCATGCCCAGGGTCATAATCGGCATGATCAGCAGCGCCAGGTAGGTGTTGAAGGCGACCAGCTCGCCCAGACTGAGCGTGCCGCCAATTACCTGATGGCCGCCAAACCAGATCACCGCCAGCGTGCCGAGGTTGGAAATAAAGAAGATCAGCGGGAAGCTCGACGCCACGCCGCGAATGGTTTGCAGGTTGGCGTCCAGCAGCTCGCCATTCAGGCGCGTGTAGCGGCTGGCTTCGTAGGGCTCGCGGGCGAAGGCCTGCACCACGCGAATGCCGGCCAGGTTTTCCTGCAGCACGGTGTTGAGCGAGCCGAGCTTCTTCTGCACCTGGCTGAACATTGGCCGCACCACGCGCATGAAGCGCACGATGATGACCGCCATGGCCGGCACGGTGAGCAGGGTGATGAGCGCGAGCTGCCAGTTGGCGCTAAACAGCGCAAACAAGCTGCCAATCAGCAGGGCAATTGCGCTGACCAGCTGGAGCAGGCCGTTGCCAATAAAGGTGCGTACCTGCTCGACATCGCTGGTGATGCGCGTCATGAGCTGGCCGGTTTGCGCCTGGTCGTGGTACGAAAAACTCAGGTTTTCGAGCTTGTTGAACAGGGCGTTGCGCAGCTCGTAGGCCACCGACTGCGAGGTTTTTTCCGACCAGTAGCCCTGCGTGAAGGTGAAGAAGGCGCGCACCAGCGCCACGCCGACCAGCAGCAGGCTGGCCCACAAAAGAATGGTGCGGCTGCCCGCGCTGATGCCCTGGTCGATCACCAGGCGCAGCACCTGCGGGCTGACGAGGTTTGCGCCCGTGACGAGCAGCAGGCTCAGCAGCGCGCCAAGCGTGGTTCGCCAGTAGGGGCGCAGGTAGACGAGCGCCCGACGTAATGGTTGCATAGACTCTCACTTGCTTGCGCCGCAGCGGGCGCGTCTTTATGCTTCAGGTTGCTTCTCGTGGGCAGGCTGGCCGGGCTGCGGGAATTGCTCCATCAGCTTTTGCAGCACCAGCAGGCCATCGCGCAGCCGTTCGCGCTCGGATTCGTTGAGCTGGCCGAGTTTCGCGCTGAGCATTGCCTTTGCGCGCTGGTGCATTTCGGCGTGCATGGCGCGGCCGGCCTCGGTGAGCGACAGAATGACCTGCCGGCGGTCGCGTGGGCCGGGCTCGCGGCTGATCCACTCGCGCAGCACCAGCGCGTCGACGGTGCGCGACATTGTCGAGGGCGTGACGTTGTGCAGCGTAGCCAGCTCGCTTAAAGTGCGCGGGGCGTGGCAGAGCAGCCCCAGCATGCGCATCTGCCCGGGTGTCAGCGTTTCCTCGTCATCTTGCGCCTGACGCATCGCCGCGCCAAAACCGCGCATCAGCCGTGGCATTGTTTCCATTAATAAGGTGGTGCATTCTTCGGCATTCGGCATGATGAAAGTTCCTTTTTAGGCTCATTCCGCGTGGGGTTTGGGGGCGGCTACGCCGCCCCCAAATTTTCTTTTTCTGGTGCTGCGCCCCGGCTTCGCCGGGCGCAGCACCAGAAAGCAAAAGTGATCAAACGGAGTTTGTATTATCGATGTATCATGCAATAAGTGTACTATGAAATAGTTGTATGATGCAAGTATATTGCAGGCGCGCAGGTTTGTCAACCTGATCGGATGGGCAGGGGTGCGGGGAGCAGGAGAGCGAGTGAGCGGGGAGCGGAGAGCGAAGAACGCAGAGCGGGTGTTTCTAAAGCAGTCGGCAGGAGGCAGTTGGCAGTTGTATTTTCCGCGCTGCAACGCGCTGCTTGGTGGCGCAAGCGTGGCCGATACTATCGCGAGAGTAAAGCGGATAGGGCCACAGAGAACATCGAGATCACTGAGCAGGAAAGCCAAACTCCGTGCCCTCTGTGCGCTCTGTGGCTCAACTAAACTGCGCTAATTCGGGATTGTGCGCATTGCGAGGGCGACGCCGGCGCGCAGGTCGGGCGCGACATCCAGCCCGCTCAGGTCGGCACCGCTGGCGACCAGCGCCTGCGCCACTTCGGGATTGACGCCCGCCAGCATGGTGTTTGCGCCAAGCAGCTTGAGCGCGGCGGCAGTGTTCAGCAGCCAGCGCACCACTGCGGGGTCGAGCATTGCCACGCCGGTGATGTCGATAATCGCCAGGCGGGCGCGCTCCTTCGTCACGCCTTCGAGCAGGCGCTGGGTGAAAATATGCGCCCGCTCAAGCTCAAGCTCGCCAACCAGTGGCACGACGAGTACATGTTTCAGAATAGGAATGATCGGCACGCTGAGCGTGCGAACGGTTGTTGCAAGCGCCTCACGCTCGGCAGTGGCGCGCTGCAATTGCGCAAGCGCCTGCTCAAGCTCGTTGTTGCGGCTGGCCATTGCGGCCTGCTGGCGCTCAACTTCGGCGCGCTGTTCGCCCAGTGTCACGCGCATGCGCTCGAACGCCGCCATCAGCTTGCCAAACTCGCCGCCGTCGCGGCTGATGACGGCCTGCTGGTAATTGCCCTGCGCAATCCGCTCGGTTGCGCCCACCAGCGTGTCGAGCGGGCGGGTGAGCGCGCGGGCGAGCCGCAGGCCCAGCAGCAGCGCAAAGGCCAGTGTCGCGCCAAGCGCTACCACCGAGGCCTGCTCGATCTGGCGCATCTGCTGCTCGACCGACGCGCTGGCCATGGTGTAGGCGGCCAGCGAGTCGCGCGCAATGGTATTGGCGCTGGTCTGCAAGGCATCCGAGCGCGCATTCAGCTCGGTCGAGCGCAGGATTTCGAGCTGGGTGAGGGTGTTGCTCAGGTCGAGCGTGGCCGAAATACTCTGGTTCGTGGTGTTCAGCGCCTCGCGCAGGGCGAAGTTCGTTTCGGCCGGATCGTCGATGCTTTCCAGGCGCAAGCGCGCCAGATTCAACGCCGACAGGGCAAGATCGGCCTGCTGCGGGCTTTGCTCGGCCAGCATATGGCTGATCGCCAGAACCGCCGACTGCACGTTGCTTTGCGCGGTGAGCAGTACCGTCAGGCGCGTTGCTGAGGTCGTGCCAATCGACTTGACGAGCTGCTGGCCAATAATGGTGCTTGCCTGTGTGGTATAGCGGTCAGTGGCGATCTGCTGGGTTTTTTGCAGTTTGAGCAACGAGTCGATGGTGTGGAATGTTGCCTGGTAGTCGCTCAGCCGCTTACCAAACTCGCTTGTCAGCCCTTCCGCGCTGCTGCCGTGAATCGCCTGCGCCCGCAGCGCAAGGTCGCTTGCGAGCGCATCGAGCGCCTGGGTGGCCTGCGCGCGCGTGCTGGCCTGTGGCTGCCGCAAGTAAGCGCTGACTGCTTGCTGGGCCTGGGCCGAGCGTGCCGCAAGCTGCGCGCCAAGCCCCGCTTCGGCAGCCGCGCCCGCGTTCAGCGCAGCAACCTGCGTGTTCAGGCGCTCCAGGCGGAACAGAAGAAAAATGACCAGCGCGCTCATGATCACAAGGCCAAGGCCGTAGCCAAGCAGGATGCGCGTGCGAAGCGAGAGTTGATTCCAGCTCATAGGGTGGTGCTCTGCGCAAAGTGGGCGAATTTGCCTGCAAGGCGCGGGTTCGGGCCGGTGTGCAGGTAGCGTCAGTATAGCCCTTCGCATCGGGCTGCGGAAGTGGGCAAAGTAACAATTTCTCGACAAACATATAATGCGCCGCCATTACGCAGCGCATTCGTATCAAACATCGCCTGGCAATGACCCTAACGCTTCACGCCCGACAGCGCAATGCCCTCGATGAACTGGCGCTGCGCCACAAAAAAGATCGCAATCATGGGCGCGACACTCACCAGCGCGCCGGCCATCATCACCGTCCAGCGGCCAGAGTATTGCGTCTGGAACAGCGCAAGGCCAACCGTCAGCGTGGTTTTCTGCAGGTCGGAAGGCAGGTAGATCAGCGGATTCAGCAGGTCGTTCCACGAGTTCAGGAAGCTGAAGATCGCCAGTGCAGCCAGCGCGGGGCGGGCCAGCGGCAGGTAGATCTGGAAGAAGATCTGCGGCAGCGACGCGCCATCCACGCGCGCGGCCTCGGCCAGATCGAAGGGGATGGTGAGGAAATACTGGCGCAGCAGAAAGGTGCCGAACGCGCCGCCCCAGAAGGCCGGCAGCCACAGCGGCACCTGCGTGCCCACCAGGCCCAGCCACTTAAACAGAATGAAGTTTGGCACCAGCGTGATCTGCGGGGGCAGCATCACCGTGCCGAGCAGGGCCACAAACAGCGCCTGGCGAAAGCGGAAGCGCACCACCGCAAAGCAAAACGCCGCCATTGCGCAGGTAAAGATCTGGCCGACAGTGCTGAGAAATGCGATCGACAGGCTGTTGATAATCAGCTGCGTGAACGGCAGCTTGTCCCACAGCTGGCGGAAGTTGTCGAGCGTGGCGGGGCTAGGGATGAGGCTGCGGTCGAACTGGTTGGCGGGCAGCTTCAGCGCGGTGCTGAGCATCCACACAAACGGCCCAATCATCACCAGCGCGCCAAGCGTCAGCAGCAGGTAGGCCAGCGCGTCGAACAGGCGGGTGCGCGCGCGCATGCCAGCGGGCAGGCGGGCAAGGCGGGCTTTGGGCAGCGGCAGCGATTTATTCATACACCACCCAGCGCCGCTCGAACCAGAAATAGAACATCGTCAGCACAAAAATGATCAGCGCCAGCACCAGCGCCTGCGCGCTGGCCGTGCCCATGCGAAAGAAGTTGAAGCCATTGCGATAGATCGAGAAGACCAGCGTCGGCGTGTTCGATGCGCCATTGGCCGTGCGCGTGAGGATGTAGACATACTCAAAGGCCTGAAATGAGTTGATCGTCGTGATGATTAGCTGGAAGAAAATGCTTGGCGTGATCAGGGGCAGTGTGACGCGCCAGAACTGCTGCCAGCCGGTCGCGCCGTCGATGCTGGCCGCGTCGTAGTAGTCGCGCGGGATGGCTTGCAGACCGGCCAGAAAGATGATCATGCCGGTGCCGATTGCGCCCCAGATGTTCACGATCACCACGGCGTAGAGCGCGTTCTGCGAGCCAAGCCAGTTCACGCCGCTGCCGCCCGCGCCTTCGATCAGCGCATTCAGCAGGCCGCGATCCCGCCCGTAGATCCAGCTCCACACCAGGCCAACCGCCACTGCCGACGAGACGGTGGGCAGGAAGAAGAGTGTGCGAAACAGCGGCACGGCGCGCAGCTTGCGGTTGAGCAGCAGGGCGACCAGCAACGAAAGCACGACTGTGCCGGGCACATACATCGCGCTGAACGCAAAGGTCACGCCCAAGGCCTTGCGGAAGAGCGTGTCGCTGAGCAAGCCGGTGTAGTTGCTCAGCCCGGCCCAGGTTGGCGGCGCGATCAGGTCCCATTTCAGGAAGCTGATGACGGTTGTTGCCAGCACCGAGCCGAGCGCGCCAAACAGCAGCCCCACCAGCGTAGGCGCGAGGAGCACGAGCAGCCAAAGCCGCTCGCGCCCCAGTGGTTTAATGCCTGCCTGCATGCCGTTCCTCGCGCACGCTACTGATTCTTCGACAATGCCTCATCGGCCTGGGGCACAATTTCGTCAAGCGCCTCGTCGATGGTCTTTTCGCCGTTCCATGCTGGTATTAAGCCATCGCCCACCGCGCCAGCCCACTCGTCGTAGCCGCGGAACGAGGGCTTGGCGCGCGCGAAACCAAGCGAGTCGAGAAAGACTTGCTGGTTGATCGTGACGCTTTTTTGCTGAAGGAAAGTCGGGCTTTCAGCGATTGATTTCAGAATCGGCACGGCGAAGCCCAGCTCGGTCAGGCGCTTCTGGCCGGCTTCGCCCACTGCGTACTTCACAAATTCCCAGGCTGCATCGGGGCTTTTGCTATCTTTCGCCACCACAAAGCCGGCGCTGTTCACGCTGGTGGCGTGCGCGGCCGGGCCGGCAGGCATGGGCGCAACATCCCATTTGAATTCGAGCTTGGCGTAATCCGGCACGGCCCAGTGGCCGATCGTCGTCATGGCCGATACGCCCGCAGCAAAGGGGTCGCTGCCGTACTCGGCGCTGATTTCCGGGCCGGGCACCGATTTGTCGTCCCTGACCATGCCGTCGATATACTTCCAGGCGTCGCGGGCCGGGCCTTCGGCCAGCGTGGTTTTGCTGTAGTCATCGCTCAGGATCGTGCCGCCATAGCCCCAGATCGCCTCGCTCCAGAACAGCTCCATGTCCCACAGGTCGGGCGAAAAGCCCCACTGGTCGATCTTGCCGTCGCCGTTGCTGTCTTTGGTGAGCTTCTTGGCGGCGTCGCGCAGGTCGTTGAGGGTCCAGTTCGCCGTTGGGTAGGCCACGCCGGCAGCGTCGAACATGTCTTTGTTGTAGAACAGCACAATCGGCTGGAGGTCGCGCGGCAGGCCGAAAAAGCCGTCGGGCCGGCGGTAGGTTTCGAGCGTGTTCGGGTACATGCCATCCAGCAGGCCCGGCGTTTTGTCGACGTAGGGCTGCAGGTTCAGCAGCACGCCGCGCCCGGCCCAGTCGGGGTAGAGCGGGCCGTCCATGGCGAAGACATCGGGCGGGGTGCCGCCGGCATACAGCGTTTTGAGCTTGTTCCAGTAGGAATCCCAGTCGCTGACGTCGACCTTGACTTTGATTGCGGGGTGGGCCTGCTGGAAGTCGTCGACGATCTGCTGCCAGACCGCCAGCTCATCGGGTGAGCCCCACATCATGTAGGTGATTTCGGCGGGTTGGTCGTTGGCGGGCGCAGCGGTGGCCGCGTCGGCGGCGGGGGCATTTGTGGCGGCTTCGGCGGCGGTGGGCGCGGGCGCGCTAGTGGCGGCGGCTGGTGCCGCAGTTGGCGCTTCGGCGGGCGCGCTGGTTGGCGCGGCGGGCGCGGCGCTGCCACCACAGGCGGCCAGCAGCAGCGCGCCCAGCAGGGCCAGTGCGATCAATCGGCGGTTCATGGGCACCTCCGTATTCATCAGCAAACGATCACGGCGTGAAACCGTGGCCTGGGCAGTAGCTCGACTACGCTTTAAGTAACCACCAAGACACCAAGGCACCAAGGTTCCTGAGTATTTCAAAATCTTGGTGTCTTGGTGTCTTGGTGGTAAATGCTCCTAAATGTTCGCAATTCGCCAGGTATTGGTTCTAGCTCAGTTTCACCACGGCGCTGAGCTGGCTGGGCTGGTCGGGCGTGAGCCCGCGCGAAATCGCCCGCTCGTAGGCCAGCATCTGGCCGAAGGGCAAATACAGCGGCCCGCGCACCACTTCGGGCAGGTTCGCCAGCGCCACCTCGGCCGCGCCACTGCCAACCGCCACCACGTGCGCCCCAAGCGCGCGCATTTCGTCCAGCACGGCCTGCTCATGGGCGCGCGCGCTGTCGGAAAGCAGGCCGACAATCAGGGTGCCGGCGCGCGCCATCGACTGCGGGCCGTGGCGGAATTCCATGAAGTGGAAGGGCTCGCTTTCGCTGAGCGACATTTCTTTCATTTTCAGGCTGATTTCGCAGGCCAGGCCATAGCGCATACCCGAGCCAAGAAAGAAGCAGCGGTCGATTGGCGTTTCTGCGCCAAGCGTGTGCGCCAGCGCCGCGCTTTCGCGCAGCAGCGCCTGCCCTGCTGCCGGCAGCCCGGCCAGGTCGGCCACGAGGTCGGCGCGCTGGCCCCACTGCGCCGCCAGCGCCAGCGTGGCGAGGTAGAGCGTGGTGAAGGCGCGGGTCTGCGCAATGCTTTGCTCCTGCCCGGCCGCGATGACCATGTTCAGGTCGCCCATATGCGCCAGCGGGCGGTCGGCGTAGCACGAGAAGGTCAGCACCGGGCCGCGCCCGGCCCCGCGAAACGCCTCTACCGCGCGCAGCGTTTCGGTCGTCTCGCCCGAGCGGCTGACGGGGATGAGCACGGTGCGCGCGTCGGTCGGGAAGCTGCCCTGCGGGTTGAGCCAGACCTCTGAGGCCGGCAGGCCGACGGCGGGCACGCCCGCGATCTCGCGCAGCGCGGCGGCGGCGGCCACGGCCAGGTAGTAGGTCGAGCCGCAGCCGGTGAAGACGGCCTGCTCGGCGCCGCTGGTGCGCAAAAACGCCGCAAGCGTGTCGGCCTGTGCAAGCATATGCGCCAGCGTGGCGTCCCACGCCGCGGGCTGCGACTGAATTTCATTCCATGTATAGTCGTTGAATGGTGGCATGGGTGTCTGTTCCTTTTACGTATCCACCGGTTTCAGCACAAAGAACCAAGAGCTGAAAGCTAAAATCTGTGTAATCTGCGTAATCTGTGGATGCTATTGGCTAGTCGCAAAAATGCTATTTTTTGCGCAGAATCACGCGCTCAGCATTGCGAAAGTAAATTTTCTCCAGCACATCGTCGGGCAGCGCCACGCCATAGATCGCCCAACGGCCCTGGCCCGGCACATCCTGCCCGTCGTAGCTGAAATATTCGTCGTCGGTTTCGAGAAAGCGGTAGTAGGTGCGGTAGGTCGCAAGGTCCGCGCCCACGTCGATGCCAAATAATACCCGGTCGGCGTGCTCGGTGAAGAAGCGCCGCGCACTATAGGGCTGGCGGCCCAACTCGCCTAGCCGCGCGCTGATATCGACATAAAAGTTCGGGCAGCGCTCCATCAGCGCGCCAACCCAGCCCAGGTTCTCGGCGTAACAGCCGACGTGCGCGCCAATGAAATCGGTGCTGGGGTGGCGGGCCACCAGCGCGGCCAGCCCTTCCATAATTGACATAAACGATGGGAATGGCGGGCTGGGGAAGTGCCAGTCGGGGTGGGCGTGCAGCTCTTCCCAGCGCTCGTTGGTCGCGTCGAGCGGCTCGAAAAACGCCACCGGGTCGGCCACATGGATCAGCACCGGCACGTCGAGCGCACCCGCCGCCGCCCACAGCGGGTCGAGCCGCGCATCATCCACGCGCACCAGCGCGCCGTGCTGGTCGCGCACATGCAGGCCAAACGGCTTCCAGATCTTCAGGCCCTCGGCGCCACGCGCCACCTGCGCGCGAAACTGCTCGGCTGCCCACGCGCCAAACTCATCGCCGTGCGCGGGCCAGGCCGCCCAGTCCACGCCGCCAAATACGCGAAAGCGCTCGGGCGCGCCATGCTTGAATTTCGCCAGGTGCCGCTCGAAAATATCGTTGCCCCAGCCGCCGTCGAGGTCCACCAGCACGCGCACATCGGCGGCATCCATTGCGGCCAGCAGCTCGTCGAGCGGGCGGTCGTCCCAGCCGCCGCCAAACTCGGGGCCGAGGTGGTTGTGCGCGTCGATCACCGGGAAGCGCGGGCGCTCGATCCGGGTCGCGCGCGTCACCAGCGCGGGGCGCGGGCGATACTCCGAAAGCAGCATGGCAAGCTCCAGGCAGGCAGAATGGGTGTTTTCACTATAATGCGTGTTTATGCGGATGTCAAGCGTGGGCATGTGCGTTTTTGATTGAAATTGCGCATTCGCGCATCCGAACGGCTTGACTTCGCATCGGCCACCGGCTACAATTCAACCATCCATGCAGAATCCCAAAGTGCTGGCCGCGCCAGAATCGCATTGCAGTGCAGGCACGCCAATGACCATGAATATCGAGCGGCACGCGCAGATTGTCGCATTTATTCAGGCCCACCGCCGCGCCACCGTCGAGGAGCTGAGCGCGCAGTTTGGCGTCAGCGAGGCCACCATTCGGCGCGACCTGGAGAAGCTCGACGCGCTGGGGGCATTGCGCCGCGCCCACGGTGGCGCGGTTGCGCACGAGCGCGCTCAGCCCGAGCTGCCCATGCTGCGCCGCGCGGGTGAGCACGCCGCCGAAAAGCGCAGCATTGGCGCGGCGGCGGCCGAGCTAGTGCGCGACGGCGAAACGATCATTCTTGGCTCGGGCAGCACCACGCTGGAAGTGGCGCGCGCCCTGGCCGGCCGCCGCGGCCTGCGCGTGATCACCAACGCGCTCAACGTCGCCGCGCTGCTGGCCGACCTGCCCGACATCGAGGTGGTCGTGACTGGTGGGCTCCTGCGCAGCACCGAGCAGTCGATGATCGGCCACCTGACCGAGCGCGCCTTTGGCGAGCTGCGCGCCGACAAGGTGATTATGGGCATTCGCGCACTGAGCGCCGCCGAGGGCCTGAGCAACGAGTACGGGCTGGAAACCTCGGTCGACCGCGCGATGCTCCACTGCGCGCCGCAGCTCGTGGTTGTTGCCGACCACAGCAAGCTCGGCAAGGTCGCCACCGTCGTGATCGCGCCGGCAACCGCGATTCATACCCTGGTCACCAGCGAGCTTGCCCCGCCTGATCTGCTCGACGAGCTGCGCCGCCTGGGCATAAATGTTGTGGTCGCGCCGGCCGGCGAGTAGAAAGCACAGTAATGTACGGCTGCGGGATTGCCTTTTTTACCACCAAGACACGAAGGCACGAAGGGTTTTATAGCAGTTTGCAGTCGGCAGGAGGCAGTTGCATTATATGAATGGTCAATAGTTCTGCAAACCGCTGTACTATGGCTCACACACGCCTAAAATCTGTGTAATCTGTGTAATCTGTGGATTCTCTCGGTTATCCTGTTTGCGCTCCGTGGCTTGTTAGCTCTGCTCCCCGCCAAACAGCACTGGTGCCTGCACGGTATCCACGCCCTCGGCTACGCGCACCGCCGCGCCCGCGACCGTCAGGTGCGTGCCAGTAACTGTCGCGCCCCCGCCCGCTTCCCGCAGCAGAAAACTCCGCAGGCGCGTGGTGCCGTGGAATGTTTCGGCTTGACCGTTTGCTCCTTCATACTGAATATCAATGCGCGCGCTCGGCGCGCTGCGCTGGGCCACCACCGGCCACGGCAGCGCCAAACTTGCTCGGAGCAATGCGGCCCACTGCGCGGCTGTGTGCTGCGCGCCAATCGCCAGGCTGCGCCCGCCCCACGCCTGCTCGCCCCGGTCGAAGCCCGCGTATTTGATCACCCACTGGTTCTGCTCGGCGCGCAGCTGCGCCACGGTTTCGGGCAGCAGCACGCGCGTTTCGGGGAGGCCACGGTCGAGGGCGGCGAGCGCGCCGGGCGCGGCAGCCTCAAGCCGCTGGCGCAGCGCGGGCAGGCCAAGCGCGGCCATCACAACCTTGCTGTCGAGGTAGAAAGTTGGCGGGTTTACGAACTGCGCGCCGCGTGCCTGCCACTCGCGCATACGCGCCCGCTGCGCCGGGCTGAAGCATTCGAGGTAGCCAAAGCGAAACAGGAGCGCGTCGCCTACGTCGGCGGGCCAGCTCGCGCTCGGGTCGAGGAACTGCGCCAGATTGTGGCCCAGTAACCGTGCCGGGATGTCGTTGTCCCAATCGGGCGGGCGCGTGGGAATGCCAAACATGGGCGGCTGCCACACCGCGCCACTGCGCACGCGCTCGATCAGTTCGGCCAGGGGGATGTCGAGCAGCACGCGGGCACGCGCGCCATGCTCGGCCAGCGCCCGGCAGAAGGCTAGCTGATCCCAGAGGAATTCGCTCCACTGCGCGGTGGCAACGATCAGCAGCTCGCGGCCGGCCAGCAGGTGCGCATAGGCTTCTGCCAGGTCGGGCGCGAGGCCGTAGCCGCGCTGCATGGCGTGCGCGTAGCCCTGCGCCGAAGGGCAGATTTCCAGCTCGGTGGCGGCCAGCCGGTAGCGCGCCGGGCCGTCGAGCGGGCAGAGCTGGAAGTCGGGGCGCAGCGCCAGCACCGGCGCGGGCGCGTTCTGTGCCAGCAGATCGGGCGGCACCTTGTGCTCCAGCAGCGCATCGAGGCCACTTTCGCGGCCCGCTGGCGTGCGATACAGCACGCCAACTGCATCGAACAGCGCGAAGCACGCTGTGCCAAATGCTGCAAGCTCATCCGCCAGCGCGACCGGCAGCGCGAATGGTTGGGCGGCGGGCAGCCACCAGCAGCCGTCGATGCCGGCCAGGCCGATGCTGCTTGCGCCAATGCGTTGCTGGAGTGTTGGCATAGATTTCAGGTTTTCAGGTTACAGGTTTTCAGGTTGCAGGTTGCTGCCGAGACGTATCGTATACGCCTGCTAGTTGCAGGTTAGCATGTTGCAAGCCTGAGGTTGAAAGTTGATGGAAACTCAACATTCAACACTCAACATTCAAAACTAAAACCTGCCTACTGCCCACTGGTTCCGAGAAATCGCGCAACCTTGAACATATCAATCGCGTGGCGGGTCGCGCCGTTGATTGACAGGTCGGCCAGAATTTCGCCGACGACGCTGGCGAACTTGAAGCCATGGCCCGAGCAGGGCGAGCCGATGACCACTTGCGGATAGCGCGGGTGCAGATCTATCAGGAAGTGCTGGTCGGGCGTGAGCGTGTACATGCAGGTGCTGGTCGCAAGCAGCTTGCCCTGCGCCACCGCCGGCACACGCTCGGCCATCCACCCGCGAATGCGCGCCACTTCTTCGTCGTGTACCTGCCGGTCAATCGTTTCGGGCGTGCACTCGGGGCCGAAATTGTGGAAGGCGACTTTCACGCCATACGGTGTGCCGGGCAGCATCGGGAAGCCATAGAACGACATGCGCTCCTCGCCTTCCCAGATGTAAATCGGGCAGCGGTCGGGGTGGAAAGGCGCGGGGTCGCCGGTTGGCTCGAACCAGTACAGCACATTGCGCTGGGCGTGCAGCGGCAGATTCAGGTCGGCCAGCAGGCGGCCCGCCCACACGCCCGCCGTCACAACCAGCCGCTCGGCCTCGTAGCTGCCACGATCAGTTGTTACGCGCACGCCGCCTGCGGGCGTGGCTTCCCATTCGAGCACGGTTTCTTCATAGTGCAGCTCCGCGCCGTGCGCAGCGGCCAGCTTGAGGTGGGCGTTGATGCTGGCCTCGGGGAAGACCACGCCGCCGCGCGGCTCGTACAGCGCCTTGATATTCGGGCCGGGCGTGAACTGCGGGAAGCGCCGGTTGATCTCGGTCGAATCAAGTATTTCGAACTCAAGATTGTATTCGTTGGCGCTGCGCACACTGCCGCTGAACACGCGGCTGTTCGCCAGGCCAAGCATCAGCCCGCCCGTCAGGGTCAGCAGCTTCTCGCCCGATTCGTGCTCGGCCGCTTCCCACAGCTCGTAGGCGCGCAGCAGCAGCGGCACATAGCCGGGGTCTTCGAGGTAGGCCAGGCGAATGATGCGCGACTGCCCGTGGCTGGAGCCCTGGTCGTGTGCGGGCAGAAACTGTTCGAGCCCGAGCACGCGCTGGCCACGCGCGGCAAGCTGGTAGGCGGTGGTGCTGCCCATCGCGCCCAGGCCGAGCACAATAACATCGTAGGTCGTGCCCATGCGTCGCTTCCTTCTTTCAAGTGCTAGCGGAAACTGCGGATGGCCTGCCAGCGCCCGGCCAGCTCATATTCATAGTATTTGGTGGTGTGCAGCTCAAGTGGCCCAGTAGACAGCCCGCCCGGCAGCATGCCGTTGTGCAGGCGAATCGAGCTGTAGAACTGCGGCGCAAGGTCGCGTGCGACATAGGCGTGCTTCTGGCTGGCCCGCCAGTGCTCGATGCCCTCGGTATGTTCGAGCAGCACCATATTTGCCCAGTTGCCGTCAGGCATTTCCAGCGAGCTATAGCTCAGCACGTAAGTATGAACCAGGAATTCCTGCAGCAGCTCGGTGTCGACATCCTGCAAAATCGCCGGGCTGGCATCGCCGCGCTTGCTGCCGAAAAAGCCCACCAGTGCCAGCTCAACGCTGCCCAGCAGCGCGGCGCGTGAAAGGATGACCATGCGGTGCAGGCGCGCGCCGTCTTCGGGCACGGTTTGGATGTACAGCTCGCGGCTCAGCGGGTCGCTCGGGCCAATGTCGGCGTCGCGCAGTGTTTCGAGCAGGCGCTGGCGCATGTAGCGCAGAATGGTGGCGTCGGCGTGGCTGTGCTGGGGGTTGGTGAACGTGCGGCCGGGCAGTTCCTCGGTGGCATTCAGGCGGGCCAGTTCGGTCATGGTCATAGCTGCACCTCATTCACAGGCTTCACGGTCTTGGTGAAACAGGTTGAGCGCTGCTTTGCGGGCATGGCGCGCACATCATTGTGGCCGGAAAACGATCTGGTTGGCGGCGAGGGCGGTGGCGCGCACATCATTGTAATCGATATCGCGTATGGCGACGAATCGCGCCAGCTGGCCCAGCGCCAGCGCCCGCCGTCCAGCTTCGGTGGTGTGCATGCCCAGCAGCGCCGCGCGCAAACGTTCCTGCATGGCGGGCGGCACATGCCGCGCCACGGCGGCGGGCGGGATGCTGTGCGGGCCAAGCGTCTCGACCACGCGCACCCGCGCAACCAGCTCGGGCTGGCGTGCGCGCTCCAGGTCGAGCACGGTGCTGTCGATTGCGGCGGCGTCGGCTTCGCCGGCGGCAACCATTTCAAGCGAGCGGATGTGCCCGCCCGAGGCTTGCGTGCTTCCGCAGAAATCGCCAGTTTCGCCCAGCGCGGCCAGGTGCGCGCGCAGCACGGCATAGCCCGAAAACGAGCCTGCGTCGTTGAACAGCCAGCGCGCGCCACGCAGGTCGGCAAAGCGCCCAAACGAGCTGCTTGCCGGCACGATCACGTCGGAATAGTAGATCGGCCTGCCAGCGTAGCGCGGCGCGGCCATTACCGGCGCAGCCAAAAGCGCCAAATGGGTATTCTTCTGCGTGTACAGCAGGCCGCACAAAAAGCCCACGTCGGCCGCGCCCGTGTCGAGCATGCGCTCCTGTTCCTGCCATGTCACGCCTTCCACCAGCTGCGCCGGCAATCCCGCTTCTTCGCTCAGGTAGCGCGCGATGGCGTGGTGGAGCGGGCGGGCGTTTTCGGCCAGGAGTGAAACAATCGTGAAAGGTTGCATTGTGCCCCCTGATACAGCGTGTATTGGCACGGGCGGAAATACTTTTGACACTTGGGCAGCGTGCCGAGCAACAACTCTGTAAACGCGATTGAGCGCATGAGAAAGCGATAAACGTGTGCTACGAAGCCCAGCCGTTTCCTGACCGCCGAGATGGGCATGTGCCGAACATCCTTGCCTAGACGCTGTGTATCAGCACATGGTATGGTTGCCCTGGTTAAAAAGTGGTTAATCGGGGAGCGATCATCCGCCTGCCCGAAACGGTCAGTGATGTGCGTGTAATGTTTGTGGCCATAACCCAAACCGCACTCGCCACGACATGTATCAAGAGCGCCCGCACTGGCCGATGGAAAGAGGAGGAAAACAGTATGCCAGCACAACGCCCTGCTAAGCGTCCAACCCGTCGCGTCATTCTTTCGAAAATCATGATTGTCGTGTTTGCGCTTGCCGCGATTATTGGCGGCAGCGAAGCACTCAATCACCGCTCCGAGTCGCTGGTTCAGTTTACCACCTACGCGCTGGTTGAACTGCCCGATACCTCGGCGCTGGCCCGCCAGCCCGCCGTGGTTGTTCAGCAGGTTCAGCCGTCGCGCTAGCGAGAAGGAGCATTCTTATGGCTTTGCAAACAACTGCGCGGCCCGCGAAAGGGCGAGCCGCTACGCCGGCAGTCACGCCGACTGCAAAAGGGCGGGCCACGACGCCAACGCCCGCGCGCCCAGCCACCACGCCGCCGACCATCGAACCCATTCCCATACCGCTCGGTTTGCGCGTAGTGCGCGTGGTGGCGTTCGCCAGCGTCAGCAGTATTCTGCTGCTGGCCACACTGCCAATGTGGGCGCCGTCCGGCCCGATCCCGGTGCCCTCGCTCACGCCCGCCGGCTACCTGATGCTGGCGCGGATGGGTGGCTTTGTCGCCTACACCTTGCTGTGGCTGTCGATGGCCCTGGGCATCAGCATCACCAGCAAGCTGGCGCGCATGTGGCCGGGCGGCCCGGCAGCAGTCGATGTGCACCAGTATGTCAGCCTGCTCGGCATCGGCTTTACGCTGCTGCATGTGCTTTCGCTGCTGGGGAACGCCGCGCTTGGCTACACGATCGCGTCGGGGCTGCTGCCCTTCTGGGGTTCAAGCTACCGCCCGTTCTGGATGGGCCTGGCCGGCAAGATCGGGCTGTACCTGATGCTGATCGTCGGCCTGAGCTTTTTCGTGCGGGCGCGGCTGGGCCACAAACTCTGGCGCGCCATTCACAGCCTGAGCTTTGTGTCGTTCCTGCTCTCGCTCACGCACGGCATGGCCGCCGGCACCGACACACCATCGTGGTGGGTATCTGGCTTCTACATCGGCAGCATGGCGATTTTGCTGGCGCTGCTGGCGCACCGGCTATGGGCCGCGCGCAAAACTGCCACAGCAGGCAAAACTGCCAAGGCCAGCAAAGCACCTGCCGCACAGCCGGAAGCGTAATCGCCTGCGCGTCCATTCAACTTCACTTCAACTTCACTGCAAGGAGGACTTCCATGGCCTACGTGATTACCGAAGCGTGTATCGAAACCAAAAACGCGGCTTGCTCGTCGGTCTGCCCGGTCGATTGCATCTACGAAGGCGACGATCAGTTCTACATCAACCCGGATGAGTGCATCGACTGTGGCGCGTGCGAGGCCGAGTGCCCGGTGAGTGCGATCTTTGCCGACCGCGCGCTGCCCGCCGAGATGCGCGGCTACGCTGAGAAGAACCGGGCCTATTTCTAGAATTACGCCTTTCCAACTTTGCCACAAAGACACGAAGACGCAAAGACTTACCTTCTTTGGTCTTCGTGTCTTTGTGTCTTCGCGGCAAAACTTCACGCGACGGGTTAGTGCATTGTCAAGAAAGCGGCGCGAAAATCAGGAAAGAATTTCCGCATTGTAATCACCAAACCCTAACCCCTAACCCCCACGCAGCAGGCTACACCATAAACGACGCCGGGAAGCTCGGGTCGGTGAGCGCAGGCCGGTCGAGCCGGAAGGTGTCGAGCGGGTAGGCTGCCTCGCCTTCAAGCGCAAGCTGGCTGAGAATCTGGCCGATCAGGCTGGCGAACTTAAAGGCGTGGCCCGCGCCAATCGCCACCGCAATCTGCGGGTGCTCGGGCAGCGTGTCGATGATAAAATCGCGGTCAGGTGTGAGCGTGTACAGGCAGGTTTTGGTGTACAGCTCGCTGCCTGCGCCGCCTGGGATGTAGGTTTCCATGAAGCGCTGCAGGTCGGCGCGCGAGCGCGGGTTTACGTCAAATGTGCGCGTGTCGGCAGTCACAACATCGCCGCCCACGTCCTGCCCGGCCTTGATCGCCACTTCACCGTGGATGGGGAAGCCATAGAAGCAATCGCGCGCGCCGCCGTGCCAGATCCAGATCGGGAAGCGCTCGGGCGCGAAATCGCGCAGCTGCTGTGGCTGGAAGTAGGTGACCTGCTCCTGCGTCACGGTGAGCGGCAGGTTGATGCCGGCCTCGCGCAGCACCTGATTGCTCCACGCGCCCGAGGTCACCACCACGCGGCGGGCGTGAAACGTGCCCGCGTCGGTGTGCACCTCCGCGCCATCCGGCACGGGCGTGATCGCGCGCACGGGCGTGCTGGCGAGGATGGTCGCGCCGCGCGCGCGTGCCAGCGCGGCGTGGACGGCGTTGGCCTTGCGCGCATCCACCAGGCCGCTTTCGGGCTGGAACAGCGCCTGCACGCTGTCGGGCAGGCTGAACTGCGGCCAGCGCGCCATCACCTCGGCGGCGCTGAGCGCCTCGTAGGGAATGCCAGCCGCGCGCATTGAGTCGGCGTAGTGGTTGATATACTGCTGCCCGCCCGCGCCCACCAGCTCAAGGTCGAGCCCGCCGGTAATCGTTCGCAGCCGCACGCCCGACTCTTCCTCGACTGCTGCCCAGGCGGCGTACATCGCGCCGGTAAGCGCCGTGTAGGCGGGGGTGTGGTAGGCGCGGCGAATGATGCGCGAGTGATCCTGCGACTCGCCGCGGTCGTGCCCCAGCGCGAACTGCTCGATGCCAAGCACCTCGCTGCCCGCCATGCGCGCGAGCCAGTAAGCGGCGGCGCTGCCAATTCCGCCGCAGCCAACGACGATATATTCGTAGGCGGTTTTCATTGGTACCCTTCTATTTCGGCTCGTTTGGGGGCGTATCGCATACGCCCATATAGGTCGGGGCCTGTGCGGCCCCGTGCCCTTACGTTTGCCTTGCGGCGAATGCCTGTCGGGGGCTACGCGCCCCCGCGCCCCGCGGCAAGAGGCCGCCGCCGGCCTCCTGCACCTCGCCGCCGGGGCATTGCCCCGGACCCCAAAAAGAGCGTGGTAAACATGCGAAAGGCTTGTTGTCATGCCTCCGTTATGCCAGAAAGCAGGCATCGAACGAGATAGCCAAACTGAATTGAAAGGCTTGCACGTTACAAGATGAATTGCTCGTTGTCATGCCTCCGTTGTGCCACAAAGCTGGCATCGGACGAAAGAGCCACGGCTGTATAAAAGGCCTGCACGCTGCGAATGACTTATTCTTATGCTGCCGGCCTTAAGCATAACGGAGGCATGACACACAAAATTTGAAACGCTGACCACATCAAATTTGGGGTCCAGGGGCGAAAGCCCCGGCCGGGGTGCTGGGGCGGGAGCCCCAGCGGCCTTGCGGCCCGAGCAATCAGCCTTGCACACGAGCAAACACTGAAAAGCGCATTCCTGCGGCTTTGCGGCCCGAGTAAACGCTGAAAAGCGCACTCCAGCGGCCTTGCGGCCCGAGCAAACTGCTTTGAATACGAGCAGGCACCAAAAAAGAGCATTCTTGTGGCCTTGCGGCCTGAGCAAACGGGCTTGCACACGCGCAAACGCTGAAAAGCGCACTCCAGCGGCCTTGCGGCCCGAGCAATCAGCCTTGCACACGCGCAAACGCTGAAAAGCGCACTCCAGCGGCCTTGCGGCCCGAGCAAACGGGCTTGCGGCCCGAGCGCTACACCAACTCGCGCTTGCGCCGCTCCACATACTCATTCAGCGCCTCTTCCACGCCCGGGTCGATTGGCGGCTTCTCGTAGGCGTTCAGCAGCTCCTTCCAGATGCGGTTAGCGCGCTGCGCCGCGTCGAGCCGCCCGGCGTCTTCCCACTGCCCAATGCTCAGCCGGTCGCTGATGATCGGGCGGTAGAACTCGGTCTGGTAGCGCCCAATCGTGTGCTCAGTGCCGAAGTGGTGCCCACCCGGCCCGACCGCCTTGATCGAGTCGAAGGCCAGCGTGTCGGAGCTGACCTCGACGCCGCCAAACAGGTGCTGCATCATCGCCAGGCCCTCGACGTCGAGGATGAGCTTTTCGAACGAGGCGACCAGGCCGGATTCGAGCCAGCCGGCGGCGTGCTGCACCCAGTTGGTGTGGCTCATCACCGTGGGCCACAGGCACATTTGCGTCTCGTAGGCGGCCTGCGCGTCGGGCACCTTCGAGGTGTTCAGGCCACCCGAGCCACGATAGGGCAGGCCATAGCGGCGGGCCAGCTGCGCACCGGCGAAAAAGGCCCACGCGCCCTCGGGCGTGCCAAACGCCGGGCTGCCGCTGGTCATGTCGGTGTTGGTGGTGAAGCCGCCGTAGATGATCGGCACGCCGGGGTTGACGATCTGCGCCAGCGCGATTCCAGCCAGCGCCTCGGCATTCTGCTGCGCGACGGCGGCGGCCATCGTGATTGGGCTCATTGCGCCGGCCAGGATGAAGGGCGTGACTACCAGTGGCTGTCCGCCGCGCGCGTAGGTCAGGATGCCGCCGATCATGCTGGTGTCCCAGCGCAGCGGGCTGTTCGCGTTCACAATCGCGGCGAACACTGGCTCGCGCCGCAACGCATCCATGCCACCGAACGCGATCGCCGCCATCTCCAGGCAGTCGGACGCGACCTTGCGGCCGTGGGCGGCCTGCGCCACTGGCTTGTCGCTCAGCGTGAAGATTGCGCGCCCGCGCTCAAGGTGGCGCATCTGCACTGGGATGTCCTGCGGCTCGGTGATCTGGCTTTCGAGCACATGGATGGGGTTGCACATATGCACCAGCTTCATCAGCTTGTGCACATCCGCGAGCGTGCCGGGCCGCCGCCCATTGTCGAGGTCGGCGGCAAAGGCGGTGCCGCTGGTGCTGACAAAGGCAATATTGTTGCCGCCCACGCGCAGGTTCTTGGCCGGGTTGCGCGCGCGCAGCGTGAACTCGGCCGGCGCCTTGCCCACCGCGTCGAGCAGCAGGTTGCGGTCGATCCACACGTGCTGGTTGGCGTGGTCGACCTTCGCGCCGGCCTGCTCCCAGATGCTGAGCGCCTCGTCGTCGAGGAAGTCGAGGCCGATTTCTTCGATGATGCGCATCGACGTTTCGTGAATCTGCTCGATCTGCTCGGCCGAAAGCATCTCAATCGGTGGCAGGTTGTTGCGCAGCTGGCGAAACGGCAGCTGCTCCAGCGGCGAGCGCTTGCGCAGTTCACGCCGCGCGTTGCGGCGGTCGGAGGCGGCACGGGTTGTCATAATGTTTCTTTCTTGATGTATTATTACGTTTGAGCGTTGTGCGCAATTTCGCATTTCAACGTCGTGCATTTTGCCTGCGGCAGCAAGGTATTTTGATTATTTTATGTACAATTTTCCGCGCATAGCGCGGAAAATTGTACATAAGAGGAACAAGAACAGCCTACTGCCCGCCGCGATTGGTAATTCGCGCGCCCTGGTTTGCGCAGATGCTGCCCATAGCGGTGCCGCCGAACAGCCCAATCGCGTTGGCAAGCGTGCGGCGCAGCTCACGGCTTGGCCCGCCGCCCTGGATCAGCCCGAACAACGCCAGGCCGGCCGGTGCGCGCCCGCACACCCGCGCGCCGTGCGCCCGCATGATGTCGAGCAGCTTCTGCTCGTCGTCGCTGAGCGGGGCGTGCGCGCCGGCCCGTTCGAGCGCGGCGGCATTGTGCTGCTGAAGCGCGGCCAGCGCGTCGGCGAAGGCACCGATGTCGTCGGCGGCAACGGCGGCAAACAGCGCATTGCCAAGCGCCGCGCCGTCATCGGCGCTGGCTGTGGCAGCCAGCAGCGCGCCGCGCCGCTGCGCTTCCAGCATTTCGTCGGTGCCGACAGTCAGGCGTGGCAGCACGAGCACCCAGATCCAGGCGTTGTCTTCGTCGTGGGCGATCTCGGCGCGGCGGGCAAGCTGGCCGTCGGCGGCGACTTGCAGCAAGCCGCCATGCGCGAAGGCGTGCAGCTCCAGCGCCTCGGGACGGCTCAAACCGGCGGCGTCGGCAAGCCCAGCCGCGTCGGTGGCAGGCTGCCCGTGCAGCGCAAGGAGCGCCTGCGCGACGCTCAGGCCCAGCATTCCAGCCGAACCCAGGCCCATCAGGCTGGGAATCGCCAGCTCGATCTCGATGTCGCCCTGCGCTGGCAGACTCAGCCGCTCCACGGCGCGCGCGGCCTGCTGGTTCGCAAGGTCGGCCCGCCCGCCAGTGGCGAGCAGCTGCGCGGCGCTGCGCGCATCGAGCTGGATGGGCGGATGCTGGAGCGCAATGCCAATCTGCTGGGGCTGACCATCGACCGGCACCGCGCCAAGCAGCAGGCAGGCCGGGGAAATAAGTGTCAGGTTCATATGCTTTTCTGTTGTGGCTATTCCATTGTTCCGGCGTGGAAGCGCAGCGGCTCCAGCACGTCCCAGTCGATTGTGACGCCCAGACCCGGCGCGTCGGGCATGGTGATCGTTGCCTCAGCGTCTGGCAGGATGGGCTGCGGCAGGATGTAGTCGCGCCGTTCGGGCGTCCAGCCCGGCGGGTCGAGCGGGTATTCGATGAATGGCGCGGTTGAAACGGCCGCGCAGACATGCAGGTTCGCCAGCAGCACCAGGCCGTCGCCCCAGGTGTGCGGCGAGTAGATCGCCCCGGCGGCCTGCACCTCGCCGGCAAGCTGGCGCGCGCGCAGCACGCCGGTGCTCCACACGACATCGCACTGATACACGTCGAACGAGCCGTGGCGCAGGTATTCGCGCAGCTCGGCATACTCGCGGTTGCCCTCGCCGCCCGCGATGCGCAGGCGCGCGCGCCGCCGCAGATCGGCCAGCCCGGCGTAGTCGTGGCGGTGCAGCGGTTCTTCGAGCCAGTACACGCCCAGCTCGGCCAGCGCATCGGCCATCCACAGCGCCGTCTTGAAATCCCAGGTCGGCGCGGCATCCCACGGCATCTGCCAGCCCTGGTTGGCATCGACCAGAATGTGCATGTCGGGGCCGATTGCCTCGCGCACCGCCCGCACCACCGCCAAGTCGTCGCGCGGGTCGGCGGCGTGAAAGCGCACCTTGAGCGCGGGAAAGCCCAGGGCGCGCAACTGGCGGGCCGATTCGGCGCGCTCGGCGGGTGGGCGGCGCTCGCCACACGAGGCGTACATCCGCACGCAGTTGCTGCGCCCGCCGAGCAGCTTCCACACTGGCTGCCCGCTGATCTTGCCCATCAGGTCCCACAGCGCGACCTCCAGCGGCCACATGCGCCCGTAGTGGAATTGCAGGTTGTCGAGAATGCGGACGTGCCGCTCGATTGCGAACGGGTCGTGCCCGACGAACAGGTGCTCGTGGCCGGCAAAACCAAGCATGGCGTCGCCCGAGCCCACGCCCTCGTAGCTGCCGGCGCGCACGCGCACCAGCGTGGCGGTGTGGCTTGTGCGCGGCCGCGGATCCCACGATGCGTGGAAGGGCGGGTCGAGCGGCAGGCGGTAGTGGCGAATTTCGATTGAGTCGATGTTCATAGTTCAAATGTCTGTTGAATATATGGTTGCGCCTGCGCGGCGGGCGGCAGGGCGCTCCCGTGCGCCCTGCACCCACGGCCGGGGCTTTGCCCCTGGACCCCAAAATGGCCTTGTCTCAGTTTCGGCGTCAGGCGCTCATGCCCCGCAGAATTGAGAAATTTCTTGCCTACCCAAGATTTTTTTCATGTGCGGGGCATGAGCGCAAAGCATTTCGCATAAGGACTCGGTCGTTATCTCATGTCTCGCGTCTTAAACTCTGTGCCTCTGTGTCTCTGTGGTGAATAGGTATGGTGGCCGCCCAGGCACTAGAACGCCGCGCGATACATCCCTTCCATCACGTCTTCGTTCACGGTGCGCGGGTTGGTCCACCAGTTCAGGTCGACGGTGTAGGAAAGCTTTGCCATCGGCTTGATCATCGCGTCGGTGACGCCAACGTCGCGCAGGCGCGTTGGCAAACCCACATCCTTCGCAAGCTGCGCGACCGCCTCGACGGCGCGCTCGGCGCGCTGGCGGGTGCTGCCTTCGGCGGGCACGCCCAGCGCCGCGCCAACGCGGGCGTAGCGCTCATATGCGCCGGGCAGGCTGTAGGCCATCTGGTGCGGCAGCATGATCGAGTTTGCCAGGCCGTGCTGCACATTCGCCACGCCCGAAAGCTGGTGCGCCAGCGAGTGGCACGCGCCCAGCCACTTCGAGCTGATCGCCACGCCGCCGATGTAGGCCGCCTGGGCCATATCCGTCCGCGCTGCACGATTATCGCCGCGCACGACCGCGATGGGCAGGCTGCGCCCAACCAGCTCGATACCATATAGAATCATCGGGTCGAGCACGGGGTTGTCGTTGGTGGAAACATACGCCTCGATGCAGTGGGTCAGCGCGTCCATGCCGGTGGCGGCGGTCAGGAAGGGCGGCAGCGTCAGCATCAGCTCGGGGTCGATGATTGCCATGGTTGGCACCGAGCGCGGCCCGCCCACGCCAAACTTGAACTTGTCGGCTTCGTCGGTGATGACCGCCCAGGGCGTGACCTCTGCGCCGGTGCCTGCTGTCGTGGGAATGGCGATGTAGGGCGGCAGCGCCTTGGGGTGTGGCCGTGCCTTGTCGCTCATGCGGTAGGCGTACTCGGCAACGCGCCCCTCGGCGGGCCCGCCCGCGACCATGCGCAGCGCCTTGGCGGTGTCGAGCCCACTGCCGCCGCCAATGCCCACAATCAGGTCGGCACCGCTCCCGCGAAAGGCCGCCACTGCCGCATCGACCGAGCCGGTGCTGGGGTTGGGTTCGACCTTGTCGTAGAGCGTACAGGCGATCTCGGCGGCCTTGAGCGAGGCCAGCACCGGCTCGATCAGCCCGGCCTTGACGACGCCCGGATCGGCCAGCACAAAGACATGGCGCGCATCTTCGGCCCGCGCTTCCTGCCCGACGCGGCTGGCGCTGCCGGCGCCGAAGTAGACTTGCCCGGGCCAGATGTAGTAGGATGGAGTGGTCATGAAACCGGCGCCTTTCTGTAGCGTGTTCAGGAGTCAGGGGTCAGAAGTCAGGGGTCAGTATGCCATGGCTTTCTATGATCGGTCAGTTCATAGTAAGAGTATTGAGCTGTAGAACACATAGTACGTTTTGCCTCTGTGATCTCTGTGCGCTCTGTGGCTCTAACTCATCGGCGTGACGATTATGGCGGTTTGAGATCTGGCCGGGCGCATCGCCTCGTATAATCGGCAGGCGAGCCAAGCGGATGGAGCAGCGATGGAACGTGGCGTACGAATTCGACCCTGGCGCATTGTGGCGGGCGTGGCCGCGCTGATCGCCCTGCTTGGCGCAATTGCGCTGGGCGTGCTGCTGTACCGCACCTTCCAGGCGATCAACTACCCCGGCGCGACGCACGTTTCGGACGAAACGCTCACGCGCTACTCGCCGAATTTCGTGATTCGCCGCACTTCGGTCTTCCGCACCACCGACGCCTTCAACAAAGTCTATAACTGGTACTCAGTGCGCTTCTCGCTCGGGCCGGAATCCTACGCGCAGAGCAACTGCATCCTGATGAGCAAATCGAGCACGCGCGGCTGGGGCCTGGAAGAGCAGATGAGTGTGATGCTGTGCGGCACCCCCAACGACCAGATGATGTTTGTGATGCGCTCGTTTATGCTGCGCTACCCGAAATTGTGAGCGGTTGGCAGTCGCCCGTATCCACGCGGCAGCAGGCAGGTGAGCCGCGACGACCGACAACCGACGACGGACCGCCATTCAGCATTCCCCAAACCCCAACCCCTATCCCCGCGCGCCTGCGGCGCGCTAGGGCTGGTGCGTTTCGCGGATGTCGATCAGCTCTTGCCCGTCGATGGTTTTCAGCACATCGATCAGCGCGTCGCGGCTGGCGTGGCGCACCTTCAGCACCAAATCCCAGCGGGAAGGGTCTTTGGGCGTGCGCACGCTGCCCAGCGCCATAATGCCCCAGCCATTGCTGGAAATCGCGTGGATGACCTTGCGGAACTCGCCGTCGCGGTCGGGCACGCGGATCACCACGCGCCAGCCCGCGTCGATCGCGCCCAGCAGGTTGCGCAGCTCGATCAGCAGGTCGGTTTCGGTAATAATGCCCACCACAATGCCGCCATTTTCCACCACCGGCACGCCGCTGATCTTGTGCGAAATCATCAGGTCGGCGGCTTCTTCGATGGTGGCGTCGGGTGCGATGGTGTGCAGGTCGCTGCCGCTAATCATGACCTTGCCGACGGTCAGGTCGGTCAGGTAGCGCGACAGCTCCCACGGGTCGAGGCTGCCAACCTGCTCGGGGCGAATGGCCAGGCGCTGGCGCGTGATCATACCCACCAGGCGCTTGCCGTCGCCCACCACGGGCAGGTGGCGAATGTTGTTGTCGGCCATGAGCTTCTGCACCTCGACCACCCGGCGGCCGGGCTCGATCATGATCGGGTGGCGCGTCATGTAATCTTTGACCAGCATGCGTTCTGCCTCATTCGTGCAAAGCGAATTGCCGAGAATTTGAGAACTTGGACTGCTCGCTAGAAGTTCGGCCCTGGTTTTGATGACCGACGACCGACCACGGACGACAGGTGTGTGGTCGCTTGTCCGTGGTCATTCGGCAATCAGCAATGGATTTCCGCAGCAGTGCAATCCCTAACCCCTATCCCCCAACCCCCGCGCTGCAAGCGCGCTAGGTAGTTTCTTCCTGCACCACCGGGTCGAGCGTGCGCAGCGTTTCGAGCGGGATGTGGCACAGAATGCGGTGGCCGTTGCCGGCATCCTGGAACGGCGGCTCCTGCGTCGCGCAGATTGCGCCGCCGTCGGGCAGCATCTGGCGGCGCGGGCAGCGCGTGTGAAAGCGACAGCCGCTCGGCGGGTTCAGCGGGCTGGGCACGCTGCCTTCCAGGCGAATATGCTTCTGCTCGACACTCGGGTCGGGGATGGGCACCGCCGCCAGCAGCGACTCGGTGTAGGGATGGTAGGGCGGCGCGTAGATCGCTTCAGCCGGGCCGATTTCGACCACCTGGCCGAGGTACATCACCGCCACGAAATCCGAGAAGAAGCGCACCACGCTCAGGTCGTGCGCAATAAAAATCATGGTGGTGCCGTGCTCGCGCTGAATTTCGAGCAGCAGGTTGAGCACCGCCGCCTGCACCGACACGTCCAGCGCCGAGACCGGCTCATCGCACAGCACCAAGTCGGGCCGCCCGGCAAAGGCGCGCGCAATGCCGATGCGCTGTTTTTCCCCACCCGAAAGCTGGCGCGGTCGCCGGTCGTAGTAGTGCTCGTCGAGCTTCACGGCTTGCAGCAGGCGAATAACCTCGTCGCGCACCTGATTGCCCGGCACGACCTTGAAGCGCTTGAGCGGGCGCTCGATCTGCGTGCCAATGCTGTAGCTCGGGTTCATGGTCGCGTCGGGGTTCTGGAAGACCATCTGCAGCTCCTGAATGAGCGACAGATCGCGCTGGCTGGCCTTGCGCGTCAGGTCGAAGCCCAAGAACTCGACCGTGCCGCCGCTCATGTCTTCCAGGCCGATGATCGTTTTGATCAGGGTGCTTTTGCCGCAGCCCGACTCGCCAACCACGCCCAATGTTTTGCCGGGCGGCAGCGTGAAGCTTACGCCATCGACGGCTTTGACATACTCTTTTGGCCCCAGGCCGATCATGCTGAGTGGCGAGGTGCTGCCGCCGCTGTGGCGGTAGTAGGTTTTCAGCCCTTCGACGTCGAGCAGCGGGCTTGGGCGCTCGGGGTTCGCGGCCATTGGCACCAGCGGGATGGCGTCGGCGGGCGGCTGCCACGCGCGCGCGTCGATCTCTTCGGCAAAGAGGCAGCGGCTCTGGTGCTGGCGGCCCAGCTCGCGCAGCGCGGGGCGCTCGGCGCGGCAGGCGTCGCGGGCGTAGTCGCAGCGCGGCTCGAACACGCAGCCGGGTGGCAGGCGGTCGGGCGCGGGCACGCGGCCACGGATGGGGTAGAGCAGGCTGCCAGCCTTGTCGGAGCCGAGGCGCGGCACGCAGCGCATGAGGCCCTGCGTGTAGGGGTGGCGCGGGTTGGCGAAAATTTCCTGCGTGCTGGCCAGCTCGACCAGCTCGCCGGCATACATCACGCCCACGCGGTTGCTCACGCGCGCGATCACGCCCAGGTTGTGGCTGATGAACAGGATCGCTGTGTCGAAGTCGCGTCGCAGGTCGGCAATCAGGTCGAGCACCGCCGCCTCGACGGTGACGTCCAGCGCAGTGGTCGGCTCGTCCATGATCAGCAGGGCCGGGTTGTTCAGCAGCGCCATGGCGATCACTACGCGCTGCTGCTGGCCGCCCGAAATCTGGTGCGGGTAGCGACTCAGCACCTTCTCGGGGTCGGGCATATACACGCGGCGCAGCATCTCAATGCAGCGGGCGCGCGCCTCGGAGCGGTCGATGCCGCGGTGCACGGTCAGCACCTCGGTCATCTGGTCGCCAATGCGCAGCACCGGGTTGAGCGAGGTCATCGGGTCCTGGTAGACCATGGCGATCTGGTCGCCGCGCAGCTTGCGCAATTCTTCGGGCGTGCGGCCCACCAGCGACTCGCCCTGGAAAATAATGTCGCCCTTGACGATCTTGCCGTTGCGGCCCAGGTAGTTCACCAGCCCGTAGGACACGGTGCTCTTGCCGCAGCCCGATTCGCCCACCAGGCCGAGCGTTTCGCCGCGAAAGATCTCGAACGATACGTCGCGCACCGCATTCACATCGCCGTTGCGCGTTTCATAGGCAATCGCCAGGTTATCGACCTTGACGACCGGCTGATCCATTTTGCCAGGAGTGCGGATCATAGCTCTTCCCTTTGTCAGCGGCTGCCATGGTGCAGTCGGCACG
This sequence comes from Kouleothrix sp. 19917, assembly GCF_057073505.1. Lineage (NCBI taxonomy): Bacteria > Bacillati > Chloroflexota > Chloroflexia > Chloroflexales > Roseiflexaceae > Kouleothrix > Kouleothrix sp. 19917. The sequence goes on along the minus strand of NZ_CP097099.1, from coordinate 2,656,242 downwards.
TGGCAGTTGGCAGCGAGCTTCGTGAAAACCGATGCTGTACCTGCCAACTGCAGACTGCACGCTGCTACCTGTACCGTCCCAGCTCTTCCTGAAGCCCATCGGCCAGCAGGTTCAGGCCCACCACCAGCATGGCCGTGGCGGCCGAGGCCCACAGCGCATCCCACGGGTGGCCGGCCTGAATGAACTTGCGCCCGGCGTTGACAATGCTGCCCCAGTCGGGCGAGGGCGGCGGCAAACCCAGGCCCAGGAAGCCGAGCGTGCCGATCGCGAACACCGCGTAGCCCACGCGCAGCATAGCGTCGATCAGGATGGGCCCGCGCGCATTCGGCAGAATTTCGACAAACATGATGTACCAGGGGCTTTCGCCGCGCGTCTGCGCCGCCGCCACATAGTCGCGGGTTTTGATGTCGAGCGTGAGGCTGCGCACCAGGCGCGCAATGCCCGGCGCGCCGGCAATCGTGATCGCCAGCACCACGTTCAGCGCCGACGGCCCAAGCGCCGCGATAATCACCAGATACAGCAGAATTTGCGGGAAGGCCATCAGCGCGTCAAGAATGCGCATCACGATTTCGTCGACCAGCCCGCCATAGTAGCCCGCGATGAGCCCAAGCGTGCCGCCAACGATCAGCGAGATTCCGACCGAGATTGGCGCGAGCAGCAGGATGATGCGCGCCCCGTGCGCCAGGCGTGCCCACAGATCGCGGCCGAGCCGGTCGGTGCCGAGCCAGTGGTCGGCAGACGGCGGCTTGAGGTTCGCGCCACGGAACTGCTCCAGCGGCGAGTAGCGCGCCAGCAGCGGCGTGGCCTGGTAGTCGGAGCCGCCGACCCAGCAGGCCGGCTGCACCAGGCAGTCGTCGGCGAAGAGCGCGACGATTACCCAGAAGCTCACCAGGGCCAGGCCGACCATCGCGGTGCGCGAGCGCGTCAGGATGCCGAATGCGGCCCGCACTTTCTGCCAGCGGCTCGGCCGTGGTGGCGCGGCAACGCGGCTTGTCTGCTCGATAGCTGCCATAAAATCACCTCGGTGGGGGGCTAGGAGGTCGGGGTCAGGGGTTGGGAGTGCAACCCCTGTTTCCCATTGCCTAAGCCCTACGCGTAGCGAATGCGCGGGTTCAGGTAGGTATAGATCAGGTCGGCAAAGAGCTGCGTGCCGACGGCAATAAATACCAGCAGCATCGCGGCCGCCTCGATCGCGAACACGTCTTTGAACAGGGCAGCTTCCATCACATAGCGGCCCAGGCCCGGGAAGCCAAACAGCGTTTCCACCACCACAATGCCGCCGATCAGCCAGTTGACATGCAGGATGATGATCGTGATCGGTGCCATCAGGGCGTTGCGCAGCGCGTGGCGCATGACGATCCGCCAGCGCGGCAGGCCCTTGAGCGTGGCAGTGCGGATGTAGTTGGTGCGCATCACTTCGACCATGCTGGCGCGCGTAATGCGCAGCACATAGCCCAGCTCAATCAGCGTCAGTGTGGCGATGGGCAGAACGAGCATGCGCGGGTTGGCGAACACGCTGCTGTCGCTGGTGGTGACAACCGCGCCGGGGAACCAGCCCAGCCAGTTCGAAAAGATCAGAATCAGGAACACGCCACTCGCAAATTCGGGCGTGGCAGTGGCCACCAGGCTGCTGATCGACAGGAGCCGATCCAGCCAGCGGCCTTCGTTCAGGCCGGCCAGCACGCCCAGCGCAAGGGCCAGCGGCATCACAATAATAAAAGCAATGCCGGCCATAAACAGCGTGTTCAGCGCGCGCGGCAGCAGCGTTTCGGCCACCGGGCGGCGCGTGAAGAAGGAGATGCCCGGGTCGCCGCGCAGCAAGCCGAACTGCAAGGGGATGTAGGCGCGTGGCGCGCCCTTCGAGGTCGTCCAGCCGGCTTTTTGCGGCGTCCACGATTCGACCTGCACACCCTTCACCCACATGCCGGCGTGGCCTTCGCGGTCGACGCCCCAGAAGATCTGCTGGCCGTCGCTGTCGGCTTTCCAAACCTCGGGGCCAAGCGCCACTGTGCGCGTGCTGCCGTCGGCCTGCAGCTCAACGCGCTGCATGGTTTCGCTGTCGTCGGTGTAGTTCTGGTACAGCGTGCCGTTCGCATCGACGCCCCACCAGTTATAGCGATTGTTGGTTGCGTCGAAATAGCGCTGCACCGAGGTGCCGACCCGGCTGGCGGCCTGCCAGTCGCTGCCGAACAGCCAGCGCACATAACGCGTTATAACCGGCTGATCGAGGCCATTTTGCGCGTTAAACGAGGCTTCCTGCTCGGGTGTGATCGTGTTGCCGAGCGAGTTGCGCGCAATGTTGCCGGGCGCAAGCTCGGAGATAGCGAAGATCGCCATCGAGACGGCAAAAAGGGTCAGAATCAGGAAAAAAATGCGGCGCAGAAGAAATTTTGCCATGACGCCCCCCAGCTGAAAGGCTGATCGTCAATGTGCAGATTGCAGACCGGGCACTGCCCAATCTGCAATCTGCGATTTCCGAAGGATGTTATGCGGCCTTCTTGTCGGGGTCGAGCCAGATCTCGCGCCAGATCTGGTAGTGCGTGGGGTGGGCTTTGATATCCTGAATCACCGGGCTGTAGATGTTCCACACGCTCTGCCACCATGCGATGGCGATCGATCCGCGCTCCATCTGGATGCGCTCGATGTCCTTCATGATTGCTTTGCGTGCTTCGACGTCGAGCGTGCCCTGGGCCTTTTTCAGCAGCGTCGAGAATTCCTCATCGACCCAGCGGCTCTCGTTCCACGGCACCGGCTCGCCCTTGGAGTCGGCAATGTAGGCCAGCGGCAGCACCATCACGGCCAGCGGGCGGTGCGTCCAGGGCGTAATGCCCACCGGCGTCTCGGTCCATTTGTCCCAGTAGGAGTTGTTGGGCATGGTGTCGAGCGAAATGTCGAAGCCGGCGTCCTTGGCGGTTTCCTTGAGGTTTTCGGCATAGGCCACCACGTCGGTCCAGCCCGTGCCAACCGAGATGCTCATCTTGACCGGGGTGGCAACGCCAGCCTCGGCCAGCAGCGCCTTGGCCTTCGCGGGATCATACTTGGGCAGGTCGATTGGCGCATACTCGGGGTGAACCGGCGAGGCGTGGAAGTCGCCGCCCAGCTCGCCCTGGCCGAAGTAGGCTTTGTCGAGAATGGCCTGGCGATCCTGCGCGAGCTTGAGCGCCTGGCGAACCTTCACGTCCTTCCAGGGGTCCTGGTCGACACGCACGCGCAGCACGCGCACCTGCGAGGTCGTGATCGGGTCGACCTTGACCTTGGCGTTGTCTTTCAGCGCGGTGTAGGTGTCGACCGTCGGGTCGTAGATTGTGTCGATCTGGCCGTCGAGCAGCGCCGAGACATAGGCCGTCTGGTCGTTGCCGAGGTCGATATACTCGATCCCGTCGAGGTAGGGCAGCGGCTGGCCGTCGGCGCCGTTCTGCCAGTAGCCTTCGCGCTTCGAGACCTTGACGCGCTCGCCAACCTTGAACTCATCCAGCTTCATCGGGCCGGTGCCAGGGTTCTTCAGCGTCGTCAGGTCGCCATTGAAGCTGCGGTGCATGATCTGGGCCGGGTAGTGGAACAGGGTCTCGGGCACGTCGAGCTTGGGCGCATCGAGCATGAGCTGCACGGTGTTCGCATCCACGGCCTTGACGTTTTCGATCTTCAGGAAGCCTTCCCAGAGGCCCAGGATCGACGACTTGGTTTCGGGCTTGAGCCATTCCTTGAAGTTGAACAGCACATCTTCCGAGGTGAAATCGTCGCCGTTCGACCACTTGATGCCCTTGCGGAGATTCAGCGTCCAGACGGTCAGGTCGTCGTTGGGCTTCCAGCTGTCGAGCAGGTATGGCCGCGTGATATTGTCGGGGCCGGTTTCGGTGAGGTACTCGTAGACCTGGCGGAACTCGTTCGAGTCGAACACCCACGAGAAGCGCGCCGGGTGATCGACGGCCGGCACCTGAATGCCGACTTTCAGCACGCCGCCGCGCTTGATGCCGCCGGCCGCCATCTGGGCTGCTGTGGGCGCTGCCGCCGCTGGCGCTGCGGTTGCTGCCGCTGCCGGGGCGGGTGCTGCCGTGGGTGCCGCCGAGCCGGGCTGCTGGGGTGCGCCGCCGCAGGCCGCCAACGCATATGCCGAGCCTGCGCTCACGCCAAGTAGCGTCACGACGCGCAAAAACTCGCGCCGGCTGATGCGCCCCTGGCGGAGCTGCTCCTGCATTTCGGGGACGGCTGGGTGGATTCGATCCGTGCGCTTGGCCATCTGGTGACTCCTTTCGGTGGAACCTGTATCGCAGATGCAGCGCGCTTGCGCCGCAGCTGAGGCAAAAGGCGCGGGCAGCCGGCCGGGAGTGCCCCAGGCCGAGCGGGCCGGATATTCGAACCAGTGCCGACGTGGCAGATCAAGATATTGCTATGCGGTGAAAAGTAGTATATCATGTGGTTGCGGATATTGCAATATATGTTGTGAATATTGCAACTCGCTCCCTCGCCGGGCCGGGGTACACTCAACAAACGGCTTGTTCTGTTTGTGCCGATTTTAGCCTCACACCGCGCAGCGTACCTGAAACATATTTGTCACGAGCCGTCGGTCGTCGCAGGGCGCGCGCGCGCCCAGCAGCGGGAGATGCCTATGGGCGGTTACGACGAGCAAACACTGCAAACATTCAGCAGCATCGAGGATGCGGAGCTTGCGCCAGCCGAGCGCGCCGGGTCGTCGGGCTTGCGGCGCGATATCGATCTGCTGCAGGCGCTGGCCGGCGACGAAGCGCTTCAGCGCGGCGGCCTGGGTGTGGTGCGCCTGGCCGAGCTGGTGCAGCGCGAAAAAAGCCAGGTGTCGCGCGCGCTGCGGGCGCTTGAGAAAGTTGGTTTGGTCGAGCGCGACCCGGCCACGCGTGAGTACCGCCTGGGCTGGCAGCTTTTTGGCCTGGCCGCGCGCGTTGGCGACATGCGGCTGATGCAGTCGGCGCCGCCACTCATGCGCGCGCTGGTCGACGAGCTTGGCGAAAGCGTGCATCTGTGCGTGCTGCAGGCCAACCAGGTGCTCACCGTGCTGACCGAAGCGCCAGTGCATGCGTTTCGTGCCTCGGGCTGGGTTGGCCGCACCTTCCCGGCCTACTGCAGCTCGTCGGGCCGCGCATTGCTGATCGACTATACGCTCGACGAGCTGGCGCGGCGCTTTCTGCACACGACCTTCGAGCCCTACGGCCCGGTGCAGCTCGTACACTCGGTTGCCGATCTTTTCCAGCAGGTGCAAATTGCCCGCCGCGCCGGCTATGCTGCCGTCTGCGAAGAGTTCGAAGCCGAGTTGGTTGGCGTTTCGGCACCGGTGCGCGATTTTCGTGGGCGTATCGTCGCGGCGCTCAACATCAGCGCGCCCAAGTTCCGCCTGAACGACAAAATGGATCGTGCTGGCCGCGCCGCCGCCAGCTATGCCGCCCAGATCTCGGCGCGCATGGGCTCCATGCGCGGGGCGGTGGCGGCTGACACGTAGGTCCGCCGTGACATGATTTTTATGGCGGACCTATGTGTTCGCCCATGTAATTCCAAATCTGTTCGGGCGGACCTACGTGTCCGCCCTTTACGCCTTCAAGCGCGCCATCTTCGGGTCGAACAGTGGCTCCTCGCGCACGGTCGCAACCTGCCGCTCGCCAAAGTACTCGATCTCGACCTTGCTGCCCGGCTCGGCCAGCGCAATCGGCAGGTAGCCGTAGGCGATGAACTGGCCGACGCTGTAGCCGTAGTTCGCGCTTGAAACGTAGCCGATTGCCTTTTCGCCGCCCGGCGCGAAGATCGGCTCCTTGCCGAGCAGCACGCCCGGCGCATCGAGCGTCATGCAGCAGAGCTTGCGCGTCTGGCCGGCTTCTTTCGCGCGCAGAAGCGCGTCGCGGCCCAGGAAATCGCCTTTGTCGAGGCGCACCGCCCAGCCGATGCCCGCTTCAAACGGATTGTAGTCGGTGTGGATGTCGGCGCCCCACAGGCGGTAGCCCTTCTCCAGGCGCAGCGAGTCGAACGCGCCGCTGCCGGCCGCCACAATGCCGTGCGGCTGGCCCGCTTCCCACAGCACATCCCACAGCCGCAGCGCGTACTCGGTGGGCGTGTACAGCTCCCAGCCCAGCTCGCCCGCGTAGGAAACCCGCAGCGCAAACACTGGCGCGTTGTCCACGGTGATCTGTTTGGTGCTGTAATATGGGAAGGCCGCGTTCGAAACGTCTTCCTCGGCCACGCTTTGCAGCACCTCGCGCGCTTTCGGCCCCCACAGGCCAATCGTCGCCCAGCCCGACGACACATCCGTCACGGTCACCGAGCCGTCGGCGGGCGCATTCGAGCGCACCCAGGCAAGGTCGTGCGGCAGGATGCCGCCGCCGGTGATGATCCAGAAGCGATCGACGGCGCGGCGCACCACCGTCACGTCCATCACGATCCCGCCGCGCTCGTTCAGCATGGCGGTGTAGATGATCTTGCCGACTGGGCGGTCGATCTGGTTGGCGGCCAGCCAGTTCAGGTATTTCAATGCGCCCGGGCCAGCCACCTCAATAATCGCCAGCGCGGCCAGGTTGAACATGCCCACGCCATCGCGCACCGCCAGGTGCTCGGCGCCCTGAATGCGCGACCAGAACTGCCCGCCCCAGCCTTCGCGCGCCGGCACACGCTCGTCGTAGGTTTCGAGCAGGCGCGAATTGGCTTCGTGCCACTGCGCCACTTCCCAGCCACCACCCTGGAAGAAATAGGCGTTCTGCGCGACCAGGCGCGGGTGGAACGGGCTGAGCCGCACGTTGCGCGGGCGCTCAATCGGCTGCATGGGGTGAATAATGTCGTAGACTTCGCGATAGTTCTGGGCGCAGCGCTCGGCGACGTAGGCGCGGCTGGTCTGGTGCGGCTGGAAGCGCGTAATATCGGCTTCGCGCAGGTCCATGCTGGGCGTGCCCTCGGTCATCCACTCGGCAATGGCGCGGCCCGCGCCGCCGGCATGCGTGAGCCACAGGCCAACGCACGACCACAGGCCAGCCACAGGCGTTTCGCCCATGACGGGGTAGCCATCGATGGTGAAGGCGAACATGCCATTGAACTTCGTCACCAGATCAGTTTTTGCCAGCGCGGGCATCAGCTCGGTGGCCGATTCCCAGCCGCTGGTGAAGTGCTCGGGCGTGAAGGGCAGCTTGGCAGTGTTGCCGAGCGGGCCGAGCTGGCGCGCTTCCACCATCAGCGGGATGTGGCGATACGAACCAACGCCGTACTGGTCGCGGTGCTGGCGGAAGTACATCGCGTGATCCTGGTGGCGCAGCAGCGGGTGGCTGACTTCCTGCGTTTCGTTCGCCAGCTCGGGCAGCGGTGTAGTGACCGTGTAGAGGTGCTGGGCGGCCTGCAGCGGGATGCGGAAGCCGATCTTCTCGGGCAGCAGCGGCCCCCAGATGTTGGTACACAGCAGCACCTGCTCGGCCTCGATGCGCCCCTGGTCGGTGACGACGGCAGCGATGCGGCCATTCTGCACGTCCAGATCGGTCACGGTCGTGTGGCCGTGGAAGGTCACGCCCATCGCCTCGGCGGCGCGCGTCAGGCGGGTGAGCAGGCGCACCGCCTTGGCAACCGCGTCGCGGGGTGTGTACAGCGCGCCATGAATCACCTTTGGGTCGATCAGCGGGATCAGGCGCGTGGTTTCGGCGGGCGAGATCACCTCGGCGGGCAGGCCATAGGCGTGCGCCCAGCCTTTGCGGCGCTGCAAATCGCGCAGGCGCTCGGGCGTGTAGGCGACTTCCAGGCCACCGGTGCCAAACAGCGCCGGCTCGGCCGGGTCGGTATTGAACTCGTCGTAGAAGGCGCGCGAGTACTTGGCGAACTCGGCCATCATTTTCGATGAGTTGGTGAGGAACATGCCGCCGGGCGCGTGCGAGCTGGAGCCATCGACTTCCAGAAGATCGCCCTTCTCAAGCACCACGACGTCGCGCCAGCCCAGCTTGGCGAAATGATATGCCGCGCTGCAGCCGACAATGCCGGCCCCGATAATGACTAACCTGGCGTGCTGTTGCATGGGTGTCCTCGCATTCGCGTTCTGGTCGCCATCTGGCAGCGGGATGCGCCACCATAGGTATTCATTTGGCCTGTTTGGGAAGTGGCACTGAGTATATATGAAGTGTGCAGCCGCCGCAACTTAATTTGTTGCGCATACTGCAACATTATGCACATGGTGCACCAAAAATGGGAAAAAGAAAATCGGGAGTGGCCGAAACCGCTCCCGAATGCGCAATGCTGAATACGATTTCACCACCAAGGTACCAAGACACCAAGGTTCAAAAAACTTTAAAACTTGGTGTCTTGGTGCCTTGGTGGTTACTTATGGAAATGTTGAGACCGGTATCGAATTTACATCGCCGTAAAGCGGAACACCGTGCTGCTGCGGTATGTTTCGCCCGCGCGCAGGATGGTGCTGGGGAATTGCGGCTGGTTGGGCGAGTCGGGGAAGTGCTGCGTTTCCAGGCACAGGCCGGTGTTGCGCTCGTAGCGCTGGCCGCGCTTGCCCGCCAGCGTGCCGTCGAGGAAGTTGCCCGAGTAGAACTGCACGCCCGGCTCGGTGGTCAGCACTTCCATCACGCGCCCGCTCGTTGGCTCGCTGACGCGCGCGGCCAGCACCAGCCCGGTCGCGTCATCGCGGTCGAGCACCCAGGTGTGATCGTAGCCGCCGGCCGCGTGGAGCTGGCCGTCGTCGTTGCCGATGCGCGCGCCAACCGCTGTGGGTGTGCGGAAGTCCATGGGCGTGCCGGCGACCGGCTGCAGCTCGCCGGTGGGGATCAGGTCGGCGTTAACGGGTATGAAGCGCGTGGCCGGCAGCTCGACCATGTGGCCGAGAATGTCGCCGCCGCCCGCCAGGTTGAAATAGCTGTGGTTGGTCAGGTTCACCACGGTGTCCTGATCGGCGGTCGCGCTGTAGTCGAGGCGCAAGGTGTTGTCGGCGCCGAGCGTGTAGGTGACGGTGGCTTCCAGCGTGCCGGGAAAGCCCTGGTCGCCGTCGGGGCTGGTGTAATGGAGCGTCAGGCTCGGCTCGTCGCCGTCCGCGCCCGGTTCAGCGCGCCACACCACCCGGTCGAAACCGGACGGGCCGCCGTGCAAATTGTTGCTGCCGTTGTTCTGCGCGAGGGTGTAGGTTTGGCCGTTCAATGAGAACTGGCCCTGCGCGATGCGGTTGCCGTAGCGACCAATCACCGCGCCGAAGTAGGGGTGCGCGCCGTTGTAAGGCGCAAAATCGTCAAAGCCCAGCACCACGTCGCCGGGCTGGCCGGCGCGGTCGGGCACGCGCAGCGCCACCAGCGACGCGCCAAAGGTCATAATATCAGCGGACATGCCGTTCGCGTTTTGCAGCGTGTACAGCTCGATTGGCGTGCCGTCGGCTGTGCCGAACGCGTGTTGGGTCAGGCTCATGTGGTCACCTGTAGTTGACGAAGGACGAAAGACGAAGGATGCGACGGCCGACGACGGACGACTGACGACCAACCAAGGACGAAGAGCAAGACTGGCAGCAAATTTTAAACTTGGTGCTTTGGTGTCTTGGTGGTTACGTCCGTTCCTGGTGCTCACTCAGCCCTGCACGGCGGCGACGTACTCGCGCGCGGCGGCGGTGATCTGGTCGAATGCGCCGGCGGCCACCACTGATTTAGCGATCAGGTTGCCGCCAATGCCGAGCGCCACTGCGCCAGCCGCCAGGAAATCGCGGGCGTTGGCCGTGCTGACGCCGCCGGTTGGCACGATTTTCAGGAAGGGCAGCGGGGCCAGCACGTCTTTCAGGTAGTTTGGCCCGCCCTGGCGCGCAGGGAATAGTTTTACCAGCGCCGCACCGGCCTCGTGGGCTTCGAGCAGCTCGGTGGGCGTGAAGCCGCCCGAAAGCGCCAGAATGTTGCGGTTCACACAGGCGGCGATTACTGGCTTGCGCAGCGCGGGCGTCACCACAAACTGCGCGCCCGCATCGATTGCGGCGGCGGCTTCTTCCTGTTGCAGCACGGTGCCAACGCCAACACATGCCGCATCGCCAAGCGCGCCGCGCACCGCGCTGATCGCCTCAATTGCGCCGCGCCCAGTGAGCGTGAACTCTAGCACATTGATGCCGCCCGCCACCAGCGCCTGCGCCACGTCGATAGCGCGGTCGTAGTTATCCAGCCGCACAATCGCGACGATCTTCGATTCGAGAATCTGGTCGATTGGGTTCATTGGGTTTCCCTTTGTTTGGTTTGAACGTTGCAGGTTGACAGGTTGCAGGTTGCAGCCGGGGCGTATCGCATATGCCTGTTGCAGATTGCAGCCGGGGCGTATGCGATACGCCTGGTACAGGTTGCAGCCGGGGCGTATGCGATACGCCTGTTACAGGTTGCAGCCGGGGCGTATGCGATACGCCTGTTACAGGTTGCAGCCGGGGCGTATGCGATACGCCTGTTGCAGGTTCGCAAGCTCTAACTGCTTACCGCGAAACATCGCCGCGCTGCTGGTTCATCACGGCGTTCAGCTCGGCGCGGGTGGTCAGCACGCAGTCGCCGTGCTGCGAAAGCGCAATTGCCGCCAGCGCGACGCCGCGCCGCAGCCCTTCGCGCAGCGCGCCCGTCAGGTCGCTCGCGTCGCGATCGAGCCAGCCGTCGAGCACGCCCGCCGCAAAGGCGTCGCCGCTGCCGATCCGGTCGACAATCTGCACCGGCAGGGCCGGCTGGCGCACAAAGGTGTCGCCCACCAGCAGCGCCGCGCCCTGGTCGCCAAAGGTGCTGATAATCGCTTGCGCGTCGGTGAGCTGCTGCAAGCCCTGCATGAGCTCGTGCGGCTCGCCCTGGCAGCCAAACAAGAGCGCGGCGTCGGCGCTTTTGCACGAAAGCAGGTCGGCGTCGGCGATCAGCGGGCGCAGGCGCGCGCCAGCCGTTTCGGCATCCCAGAGCCGCGCGCGATAGTTCACGTCGAAGCTCACCAGCACGCCAGCCGCCCGCGCCCGGCGAATGGCTTCTTCCAGCACCGCGTAGCAGCTTGCGCTCAGCGCGGCGGTGATGCCGGTCAGGTGCAGCACGCGCGTGTCGAGCAGGTAGTCCCAGTCGATGTCGTCGACGGTCATATGCGCGGCGGCCGAGTCGGCGCGGTCGTAGATCACGCTAATGGCGCGCGGCTGGCTGGCATATTCAATGAAGTAGGTGCCCAGGCGCTCGTTCGGCACGCGCCGCGCCGCCGACACATCCACGCCATCGGCGCGGTAGGCGCGCAGCACGGCAGTGCCCAGCGCGTGGTCGGGCAGGCGACCCACCCATGCGGTGCGGCGGCCCAGGCGCGCCAGCGCGACGCACACATTGCCTTCGGCCCCGCCAATCGCCAGATCGAGCGATTGGGCGGCGTCGAGGCGCGCGCCGGTTGGCACGCTCAGGCGCAGCATCGACTCGCCTAAACTCACGACATCGAAGCGGCGCGTTGCTTGTTCTGCGGTCATTCTGTCATCCACAATAGAGGCTTGAGCGGAGAATCATTTGCTTAGAGCGCTACCACGAAGGCACCAAGACACCAGGTTCTATAGCAGTTTGCAGTTGGCAGTCAGCAGAAGGCAGTTGCATTTTTTAACTGCGTTTCTGGCCGATAGCCCGAATATTCAATCCTTCGTGTCTTCGTGCCTTCGTGGTTACGCGTGATCGCGGCGCTACACGAACAGCACGAACGACGCGCCCGGCACGGCGACATGCGCGGCGGCCTCGCCCGGCACACCATCATCGCCAACCGGCAGGATCGCAATGTCGCCGCTGTTCTGGTTCGCCACCAGCAGCCAGCGACCATCGGGCGCGACCGCGAAGTTGCGCGGCCAGTTGCCGCCGCAGGAAGCGTGCCCGGCCAGCGCAAGCGCATTGCCCGCGCCAATCGTGTAGGCGGCGATGCTGTTGTGCCCGCGATTCGAAACGTACAGGCGCGTGCCGTCGGGCGACGTGTGAATGTCGGCGACGTAGTTTTCGGGCGCGCCGTCGGGCAGGGTGCTGATGATCTGTTCTTCGCTGAACGAGCCAGCCGCGGCGTCGTAGCTGTAGCGAATCACCTGATTGCCCAGCTCGGTGGCAAGAAACAGGCTCGTGCCGTCAGCGCTCCAGGCGATGTGGCGCGGGCCGACGCCGCGTGGCGCGGCCACGGTGCCCTGGCGCGCCAGCGTGCCCTTGTCGGTGTCGAGCTGGTAGACGCCAAGCTGATCCACACCCAGGTCGGCCACCAGAATGAGCTGGCCGTCGGGCGTGGGTGTGGCCGAGTGAGCATGCGGCCCTTCCTGGCGCTGCGGGTTTGGCCCGCTGCCACGGTGCTGCACCAGGTCGGTGTGCGCGCCGAGCGAGCCATCGTCTGCGATTGGGAAGACGCCCACGCTGCCGCTGCCATAGTTCGAGGCGATCAGCCAGCGCCCGCTCGGGTCGATGCACAGGTGGCAGGGCCAGTTGCCGCCGCTGGGCTGCTCGTTCAGCAGCTCGAAGCTGCCTGTTGCGCGGTCGAAATGGAGCGCGCGCACACCGCCGGGCGGGCCGTTTGGCGCGGCTGTTTCGCTCACGGCGAAGAGCGCAGTGCCGTTCGGGTGCAGCGCCAGAAACGACGGGTTGGCGATGCCCGCGACCGATCCGCGCTCGCTTAGCGCGCCGCTGGCGGGGCTGAATTCGTACAAGCGGATGCCGGGCTGGTCGGCGTCGGCGTAGCTCCCTACCAGCACAAGCTGCGTATCAGAAGGCATTCGTTTCTCCTCTCGCTAAAGACCAGACGGCAGTGAGCAGTAGGCAGTAAGCAGGTGGCAGTTGCCTGTTGCGTGATCAAGAAGCGGCAAACTTGCACCCTGAGTAAGCCGCAGGCTGTATCGAAGGGTGCAATCTGCAACCTGCCAACTTTCAAACTTGCAACAGGCGTATGCGATACGCCGCGAACCTGCAACCTGCCAACTTTCAAACTTGCAACAAACCTGCAACCTGCAACCCGCGATCTACCAGTTCGTCACCGAGCCGTCGTTGCGGCGGTAGTGCGGCGCTTCCCAGAACTTCCAGCTATGCTGCTGGGCAATCGTCTCGTCGAAATCGATGCCCAGGCCGGGCGCGTCGGGCACCGGGAAGCCATTTCCGTCGAGACGCGGCTGCACTGGGAACAGCAGATCGGCCTCGTTGATGCCGTCCTTGCCGTAGTAGAGGTTTTCCGACTGCGTGACGCGCACTTCCTGCCATGCGAAATTCGGCACGGCTGCGCCCATGTGGATGGTCGCGGCGGTGCAGATCGGGCCGAGCGGGTTGTGCGGCATCAGGTCGATGTAGTGCGCCTCGGCCCAGCCAGCCACCTTCATCGCCTCGGTGAAGCCGCCGACATTGCAGATATCGACGCGCGCGAAGTCGGTGAGGTGCTGCTCGATAAACGGCAGGAACTGCCACTTGCTGGCAAACTCTTCGCCCACTGCGAACGGAATGCTGATTTGCTTGCGCAGCGCAGCATAGGCCTCGGGCGACTCGTCGCGGATTGGCTCTTCGATGAAATCGAGCGTGCCGGCTGGCATGCGCTGGCAGAACGAGACGGTTTCGGCGGGCGACAGGCGGTGGTGGTAGTCGATGCCGAGCGTCAGCTCGCTGCCCAGCTCTTCGCGCACGCGCGTGAGCCAGTGGGCGGTGTAGGCAATGCTTTCGCGCGGCTCGAAAATCTCGGGCGCGGCAGGCGGGTTTGGCAGCAGCCCCATGGTGCGAATGACCTTCCAGCCGTTTTCCCACAGCAGTTTGGCGCTGTTGAGCAGCTGCTCGCCGGTGCTGCCGCTGGCGGTTGCGAAGCAGGGAATGGTGTCGCGGTGCTTGCCGCCCAGCAGCTGGTAGACTGGCACGCCCAGCGCCTTGCCGGCCAGGTCGTGCAGCGCAATGTCGATCGCGCTTTGCGCGGCCAGCAGCACGCGCCCGCCCTCGAAATACTGGCTGCGGTACAGCTCCTGCCAGATCCGGCCGCGCTGCATCGCATCCTTGCCGATCAGGAACTCGCGGAAGTGCCTGAGCGCGCCAATCACGGCCAGCTCGCGCCCGCTCAGCCCCGATTCGCCCAGGCCGTAGATGCCCTCGTCGGTTTCGACCTTCACCACCAGCTGGTTGCGGTTGCCCACCCACACCGGGTAGGGCTTGATATCGGTGATGCGCATGTGTTCGTTGCTCCGTGCGATGAAATTGCGGGTTTCAGGTATGAGTTTCAGGTTGCAGGTTTGAAAGTTGGCAGGTTCCAGGTCGCAGGTCTTCAGGTTGCAGGTTTGAAAATTCAGCGGCTCTGTGGTTCTGCAGTTCAGTGGCTACTGCCCACTGCCTACTGCCTACTGCCCACTGCCTACTGCCCACTGCCTACTGCCTACTGCCTACTGCATCCTCACTCCTCGTGCTTCCAGCCCAGCAAACGCTCGGCCTTGGCGCAGTCGAAGAAGCCGTTGTGATCGGACAGATCGCCGCGAATGGGCGTGTTCGGGTAGTTTTGCTGCGCAAGCTCAAGCGACGGTTCATTCATGACTGTTTGCGGCGCGACGATATAGAACGCTTCGTGGCCTTTGAAATCGGCAGTGACGGCGAGCAGACATGCGCGTGCCGCCGCGCTGAGCAGGGTGTAGGCCCACAGGTGGCGCGTGCCGCCCGGCGCAAAATGGGCAGTGCGCTCGACGGCGCGCTCGCGGGTGTCGATCAGCAGGTGAAAGCGCAGGCTGGCGATCGCCATGTCTTCAAAGCGGCGCGCAAAGGCGTCGCCCTGCTGCTCGAGCACCCATTTCGACAGGCTGTAGGGGTCTTCGGCGTAGGTCGGGTGCTCTTCGTTCAGCGGGAAATAGTCGTAGCGCGGCGCGCGGCTGAAGGCCCCACCAATCGCATTGATCGACGAGGCCAGGCAGACCCGCTTGATGCCCAGCGTAGCCGCCGCGCTCAGCACATTGTAGCTGCTGATGGTGTTATCGGCGTACACAACCGTGTCGGGCTGGCCCATGGGCGAGCGGTGCGCGGCCAGGTGGATCACTGCCTCGCAGTTGCGCAGGCACGCCACCAGCTGCCCGAAGTCGCGCGTATCGGCAACCATATGCTCGGCCCAGTGGCGCGGGCGGCTGGCGGGCGGCGGCGGCAGCGCCCGGTCGATGCTGACGACCGTGTGGCCTTGTTCGAGGAGGAAAGGAACCAGCGTGCGGCCCATTTCGCCGCCGCCGCCTGTGACTGCAATTCTCATAGTGCTTTCTTCCGTGTGCTGCTGCATTTTCGATTTATGATTTTGGATTTACGATTATGCCAGCCGCAGACTGATGCTGAACAGGCGCCACCGAAATCCGCACAGGTCATTTGAAAATGCGCTAGGTGTTTGGTTGACGTACGCAATACGGTGTTACGCTTCCTGGTCCCGGTTCTTGATTCTGTGGTTCCGCAGTTCTTCAGTTCTCGGTTCTGCGGTTCTGTGGTTCCTGGCTCTGCGGTTCTCGGTTCTTATTGCTCGGGCGGCGCAAGCTGGCCATCCCCAGCAATGCGCGCCTCGACCGCCATCAGGCTGCTCAGGGTGTCGTTCATATGCGCCAGCATAAGCAGCCGTGCCTGCGGCGCATTGCGGTCGCGCAGCGCCTCGGCAATCAGCAGGTGGTAGCGCACCGCCCGCGCGGTCATTCCTGGCTCAAGCGAGGTAAGCTGGCGACTTTCGAGAAACAGGTCGTTGATGCTTTCCATCATGCGAAACATAATCGGGTTGCGTGCCGCCTGCGCGATCTGCCGGTGAAACTGGACATCCGGCGCGACAAAATCGAGCCCTTCGCGGGCATCCTGCTCCATCGCCTGCGCCAGCGTCTCGATCTGCGCCAGCTCGGAGATTGTGCCGCGCTCGGCGGCCAGCGCCGCCAGCTCTGGCTCCAGAATGCGGCGCGTTTCGGCCAGCGCCACAATCAGGCCGGTGTTGACGTTCTGGAAATAGGACGTCAGGTCGGTGGTTGGGCGCCAGCCAGTGACAAACACGCCGCGCCCATGCTCAATCTTCACCAGCCCGATCGACTGGAGCGAGCGCAGGGCTTCGCGCACCGAGCCGGTGCTGACCTCCATGGTTTTTGAGAGCTGGCTGATGCTGGGCAGGCGCTCGCCGGGCAGCCACTCGCCGCGACGAATGCGCTGGCGCAGAACATCGAACACCGCCTGAAACACCGGGTTGCCGGGCGCAAGCGCGTCGGTGAGCCGCGCGGGTGGCTCGGCCTGCGGCTCGTGCTGGAATTGTGAGTCGAGCTCAGGTGTCATAGCTGTCACGCTCATGCCGTCTGCGTGTGGCGCGTGTTGCGCCAACACAATCGATTCCGTCAGTCGTTCCGCTGATACCCATTACTGGAAGGTGAGTTCCCAGATGGTGCTGTCGCCGCTAAATTCCAGCACATACAGGCGATTTTCGATCAGCACGGCGTCGATCGGGTTTTTAAAGCCGCGCGCGATCTGCGTGGTGACGGCGCTGTAGTTGTCGCCCTCCCTGGTGAGCGTCAGGTGCAGCAAATCCTGCCCGCGGTCGGTGAGCGTGCCGCCGGCCGCGCCCCAGTTCAGCAGAAATGCGCTCAGGTTGTCGCCTTCGCCGCGCAGGTCGGCTGGTATCTTGGCGTCGGTAGCGAACACCAGGCCCAGCGGCGAGCGGTGCGGCGTCAGGCTGTACAGCGGCTTGTTTTCCGTCGCCGCGTCGTGCGCGCTGCCGTCGTCGGCGCGGTATTGCGCGGCTGCCGGGCCATTGTTCGCCACCGGGTCGGTGAACGCGCCCGGCGCTTTCGGGAAGGTCGGGTCGGTGCGGTAGGCGCCGATCTGCACGGCGGTGAAATCCTGCTGCAGGCGCTTGTCTTTGCTGCTGTCGTAGTCGGGGAATTGCTGCGGGTTATCCTGCTGGCCGAAGCGCCACGGGAAGCCATAGTGCTTGCCTTCGCGCAGCCAGTTCAGCTCGTCGGGGTAGTCGGCGTCGGGCCCGTTCTCGCTGGCAAACAGCTCGCCGTTGGGCGCAAACTCGGGATCGAACGAGTTGCGCGTGCCGTCGGCAAAGAAGTAGGGCTTCAGGCCGGCTTCGTCGTTGGGCAGCGTCAGGTTTTCGGCGTCGGTTGGCACGCGCAGGATTGCCGAGGTGATTGGCACCTCGCGCACATTCTGGAAGTTGCCACGGTTAGTCTCAACCTCGCCGTGGTCGGTGCGCGAGCCGCTGTTGATATACAGGAACTTGCCGTCGGGGCTGACCGCCATGCCGTTCACCAAATGGTCGAAGGGCGTGTCGCTGAGCGGGTAGGGCGCGGTCGCGGCCAGCGTCGTCCAGGTAAAACCACTCGCGCCGCCGGGCGTACCTTTGCGGATGATCGCCTGATTCGAGGTGGTGCGCACCTTGCGATTGCCCGACACGAACAGCGTGCCGTCGGGCGCAAAGGCCATGCCGGCTGGCACCGCGTCGGTGAAGATGCCGGTGGTGGCGATCACCTGCGCCGGGCCGCCGTTGCTGTCGAGGTTCAGGCGAAACAAGCCCTGGCCAGCGTTCAGGATGTACAGAAAGCCATCCTTCGGGCTGCGCGCCAGCTTGATGCTGCCACCGCCCGCGTCGCCAACTTTGCGCAGGCTGATATCGGCGCGCAGCAGCGTGGGGCCGCCGGCCACCGGCTGGTTTTCGACCCTGGCGGGCGTGGGCACGGCGGTTGGGGCGGCTGGCGCGGCGGTTGGCGCAGGGGCGGGCGCAGCGGTTGGCACGGCGGCGGGTGTGCCCGACTGGCAGGCTGCCAGCAGGCTGGCCGCAAGCGCAAGCGCGGCAGCGCCGCGCCAGAACAAGCCACGGCGGGGTGGGGCGGGTCGGCGTTGACTGGTCATCAAATTCTCCATCTATCCCTCTCCAGTGGTGTCGGCAGGTTGGGTGGGAACGAGCGCCCGGTGAACGATCGCGCCCTGGTGGTTGGCGTCGAGCGCCAGCACCGCCGCGAATTCTGCCTGCGCGCCAGCGTACTCGCCCAGACCCAGCAGGCCGAGCGCGCGCATGTAGTGGCAGTGAATCTGGTTGCGCTGCCCGAGGTCTTCGTCGAACACCAGAAAGGTCGGCAGCGAGACCGCGAAATAGTCCATCTGCACCGCGTCGTTCAGGTGCGCCGCGCCATACTCGGCCAGCGCCGCGAAGATCTGGCGCGCCTCGGCGTCGCGGCCAAGCTCGCGGCGGGCCAGCCCCTGGTAGAAAATCATGTCGGGCGGCTGGTCGTTGTAGTACATGGCCGAGCTTGGCTCGCTTGGCCCGCTGGCGGCGCGCTCAAACGCCTCGCGCGCCTGTTCAGATTCGCCTAATGCGGCATGTGCGCGCCCGAGGAAGAAGAACACGTTGTTATCCTGCGCGGCGGGCAGCTTGCCTTCGCCCAGATTCGGCGGGTACACGAGCGCGCGTTCGGCCAGCGCAGCGGCGTGGGCAGCCTCGCCAGCGTGAAGCGCGGCGGCAGCCTGCCCAAGCAGCGCAGCGACGTACTGGGCGGGCGCTTTGCCTTCGCCACCTTCCCACGGGTGGAACTGGCGGGCGAGCAGGGCGCTTTCCGCGTCGGCGTGGCGACCAAGCAGGTTCAGCAGCGTGACATACTCAATCGTCAGGTCGTCGCGGCGCTCGCGCAAGGCCGGGTGTTGCTCCAGCAGCGCCAGGCGCTCGGCCGGCGGGCGGTTGCGCTTTTTCGCCAGCTGATCAAGCTCGAACAGCACGCGGGCGTCGTTCGGCTCCAGCGCAAAAGCGCGCTCATAAGCCGCTGCGGCGCGCTCGGCGTCGCCTAGCTTGTTGAAGGAGGCCAGGCCCAGGTTGCGCTGCACGGTTGGGAAGGCTGGGTCGAGCGCGGCGGCACGTTCCCAGCAGGCAATCGCTTCGGTGTAGCGGCGGTGCGCGTACCAGAAGGTGCCAAGCAGGTAGGGCGCGTGGGCGTCGGCGGGGCGGTGCGCGGTGGCGTATTCGAGCGCGGGCACGCTTTCCAGCCGGTGCGGGAAGCAGCCATCCACCGGGCGAGCGGCGGCTTCGTGGAGCGCGGCCTGCGCGGCGGCAGGGTCGCCGGCCTGGGCGTGGCACCACGCCAGCAGGTAGAGCGCGAGCGGGTCGGGGCCGGGCGCGGCACGCAAGAGCGCGGCGGCTTCGTCCCACAGGCCGGCGTGCGCGTAATCGAGCGCAATGGCGATGCAGGTGTCGGCGTTGTCGCTTAGCGGCTGGCTCGTGTCGCCGCGCAGCAATCGTTCTTCGTGCAGCGCGCCAAGGTCGAGCGCATCCTGCTCGAGCGCTAGCGCCACCGTGCGCGCGGCCGCGTCGGGCTGACCGCTGCGGCGCAGGAGCGCGGCTTGCAGGTGGCGGGCCTGGTGGTGCGACCAGTTGCGCCGCAGCGCTTCGCCGGCCAGCGCCAGTGCTTGCGGGTAGTCGCCGCCGCGCGCGGCCAATCGCGCCAGCTCGAAAAAGGCGGCATCCTGCCAGGCAGCGTTCCACGCCGCTTTGTAGAAGGCGTCGGTCGCTTCGCGCCAGCGTGCCTGCATGCGCAGCGCCAGCCCGAGATTGTAGAATGGCTCGCCGTCGTAGGGGTTGGGGTTGCGGCGCGTCAGGCCGCGAATGGCGGCGCGGAAATATGCCTCGGCCTCGGCAAACATGCCGCGCCGGTAGAGCAGCAGGCCCAGCGCATTATTGCAGCGGCTGTCGAGTGGATCGCGGCGCAGCGCTTCTTCGTAATAGGGCTCGGGCGCGTAGGTGGCGTGGCGGTATTGCTCAAGGTGCAGGCCGTTGAGAAAAAGCGCTTCATTTGTTATAATCTCGGCCGGCGGTTGGGCCGGGCTGGCCGGCGCCGGGATGGGCGCGTGATCGTCGGGCAGCGGGCGAAATTCCACCAGAAGCTGCCCGGTGTCGGCGTCAGAAACGCGCAGCAGCAGGTGCTGCGGGCGCGCGCCGGCGGGCAGCGGCAGCGTTTCCGCCAGCACTTCCTCGGGCGAAAGTGCCGCCGTGGTCGCCCAGATCACTGCGCCGCCCGCTTCGCCCGCCGTTTCGTCGAACACAAGCTCAACGCGGGCCGTTCGTGGCCCGGTACAATACACACCGATCCGCGCCGTATCGCTGGCGATGGTGAGATTCACCACCGCATCTTTGCTCGCATTCGTCGCCGGGCCGACTTCCTTGTAGGGCATGAAAATCTGGGTGAAGCGTTTTTCTTCGCCTGGCATGATCCACGAGAAGTCGGGCTGGTTGTCGGTAAACGCGCCGCACATCAATTCGATGTATGGCCCGTCGCTGTCGGTCAGCTGGCGATCCCAGGCGCGCCCAAACTCGCTGTTGCCCCACGTCCACTGTTTTTTGCCCGGCACCAGGTGGTGGTTAGCGATATGCAGCATGCCAGCCTGGCGGCTGTGGTCGTAATCGCCAACAAAATCGAAATCGGAATGGTAGGCCATATACGACGTTGGCACCGGGATGTTCTTGTAGCGCGAAATGTCGGTGCCGGGCGCGTAATCGACCTTGTAGTAGGTTCCCGTGGCGATCGGGAAGGCGCTGACATCGCGCTTGCCGTGGTCCATCACCGCGTGGACATCGGGCGGAAACACCGACTGGTAGTCGTCGTTCACGTGCACCGCCGGGTTGGCCCACCACAAAAAGGTTTGCGGCTCGCTGCTGCGGTTGTAGAGCTGGACATCGATTTGGAGGTAGGCCCGGTCGGGGTGGAGCGTGAATCCGTGCATGCCTTTGGTGAAAAACATGCGCTCGATCTCCGAGCACCACACCGTGCGGCTGCCGTCGGCATTCTCGGCAATGCGCCATTCGAGCGGGCTGAAGGTGCTGGGGCGGTGGTGCTGCGGCCAGTTGAACTCAATGCCACCCGAGATCCACGGCCCGGCCAGGCCCACCAGCGCGGGCTTGATCACCTGGTTGTAGTAGATGAAATGGTAGCCGTTGGTTTTATCGAGCGCCATCTGCACGCGCCCGCCCAGCTCGGGCAGGATCATGATGCGCAGGTAGCGATTTTCGAGAAACACCGCGGTGTAGGGCTGGTCGCGCTTTTCGTCGAACACGCGGTCGATCACCGGGTAGGGGTAGACCACGCCGCTGCTGCCCTGGTAAACGCGTTTTTCCAGGAACATCGGGTTGCGGTCGGGCTGGCCGACGGCGTAGGTCGGGATCATCACGGTTTCGGCCCAGGCGCGAACGGGATCGGGGCTGGCGACCATGGCGCGTGCTCCACAAGTGATCTAATGACTTGGCACCTGCGCAAGCGCAATCATGGCGAGGGCAGAAAAGAAGCTGCCACGTTGCAGTTGACAGAGCGCCGTACTTGGCCTAGAATTATAATCTCCGTAGGGAAAAAAGGCAACACGAGCCAAAAGGAGGTGCCACGCCAGCGAGCACTGATCTGATCTCTTACCCGTTCTGGTGGCCGCACGATGGAATGCAGCTATTCAACTCCAATGGAGGAGACCCAAAACCATGATCAGACTCAAGTTTCTCATTCTCTTCGCCGTAACCATGATGGTTCTGGCCGCGTGTGGTGGCGCGCCTGCCGCAACGCCAACCGCCGCACCCGCCGCCGAGCAGCCCACCGCTGCCGCGCCAGCCGAGCAGCCCACCGCTGCTGCGGCCGAGGCTCCTACACAAGCGCCTGAGGCTACTGCGGCTCCGGCCGAGCAGCCAACCGCCGCCGCCGCCCCCACCGCCGAGCCCGGCCCGATTTCGGCCGGCCCGCTGAAGGAAGTTCCGCGCAACCGCACCGTCAACCTGGGCTGGAGCATCAGCTCGCCGATTGGCGTGACGAACCCGTGGGCAGTGCCGGGCTACACCCACCAGGAAGGCAATGCGTTCCTGTGGGAGCCGCTGTACTACTTCGGTATCTTCTCCGACAAAGACATCCCCTGGCTGGCTGACAGCATGGAGTACACCAAGCCCGACTTCACCGAGCTGACGATCAAGCTGAACAAGGATGCAGCCTGGAGCGACGGCGTTGCGGTGACCTCGAAGGACGTGGTGTTCACCTTCGAAGGCCAGATGAAGAACGAGAAGCTGCCGTACCACGCGCAGTTCGACCAGTACGTGCAGGAAGTCAAGGCGGTGGACGATCAGACCGTCGTCGTGACCTTCAAGATCCCGGCGCCGCGCTTCAAGTTCGAAGTGCTGACGCTGAAGTTCGACACCGGTATTCCGATTGTTCCCGAGCACGACCTGAGCAAGCAGGCCGATGTCAACTCCTACTTCGGTGGCATCAAAATGCCGCACTCGGGCCCGTACAACCTGGTGCAGTGGGACAAGAACCAGAAGATCTTCGACCTGCGCGAGGACTGGTGGGCGGCTAAGGCCGGCCGCGAGGCCCTGCCCGAGGTCAAGCGCATCGTCATGGTGAACATCGGTGGCCAGGTCGGCCAGAACATGGACATCGTGGTGCAGCGCGAAGTCAACAACGAGTTCGACGCCATTCTGGACGTTCGCTCGTCGGTTGCCAAGCAGCTGCTCGACTCGAACCCCAAGATCACGTCGCACACTGGCAACGAGCCGCCGTTTGGCTACCTGGACTGGTGGCCCAACTCGCTCTGGATGAACACCCAGATCGAGCCATACAACGACGTGCGCGTGCGCAAGGCCATGAGCCTTTCGATCGACCGCGACAAGATCGACGAGATCATCTACGACGGCGCCAAGGTTTCGACGATCTATCCCTTCCCGCTCTACCCGGGCCTCCAGAAGTTCATCGACCAGCCCGAGGTCAAGGCGCTGGTTGAGAAGTACAACCCGCGCGAGTTCAGCATTGAGAAGAGCGGTCAGCTGATGACCGAGGCCGGCTTCACCCAGAATGGCGATGGCCTGTGGGAGAAGGATGGCAAGACGGTGTCGGCCGTGATAAACGGCTTCGAGGGCATTCACTCGGACATCGTGCCGGTGCTGGTGGAAATGCTGAAGGCCGGTGGCTTCGACGCCAGCGTGAACTTCGGCACCGACGCCTACAGCAACATGGCCGATGGCAAGCCGGGCCTGTACATGTTCGGCCACGGCGCGAGCCTGAAGGACCCCTACGCGGCGTTCGAGCTGTTCCACAGCAAGTACAGCGCGGCAGTGGGCACCTCGGCGGGCAACAACCGCTTCTCGCGCTACAAGAACCCCGACTACGACAAGCTGCTTGACGAAATGGCCCCGCTCGGCAGCGAGGATCCCAAGTTCAACGAGGACGCGATCAAGCTGATGGAGATCTACTGGCGCGACGTGATCGACATTCCGATCATCCAGTGGCTGCATCGCATTCCGTACAACCAGACCTACTGGACCAACTGGCCGACGGCGGCGAACGTTGCCGGCGGTACCAACGGTGCCTTCTGGGCCCACACCGGCATGCTGGTCATCACCCAGCTCAAGCCAGCCCAGTAATCGACGCTGGGGGGCGCTGCATGCCAGCGCCCCCCAGATACTATGCTTAGCGACTGCGTTCCCGGCGGCGTGGCCTGCCAACAATAAGGTACCGGCTCATGGAGCTACCAGCCCGACGCTGCCGTGCCGCAGCGCGGCAGAGCCTTCGATGTGGAACCTGGTAACTGAGCTCGAGGACAACTACCGTGAGCATTAAACGATTGATCCAACGCCTGCTGTTCCTGGTGCTCGTGGTGTGGGCGGCGTCCACGATTACGTTCTTCATCCCACGCCTTTCCAGCAAAAACCCCATTCGTGAGCGCTTCGCTGCCCTGGCGCGAACGGGCGGTTTCTCGCCCGGCGACATGGAAAAGATTGTCGCCTCATTCAACACGAAGTTCGGCCTCGATAAACCCCTCCTCCAGCAATACGCCGATTATGTGGCCAGTATTGCTCGTTTTGATCTTGGCGTTTCGCTCAACCAGTACCCCAAAACCGTGTGGGATTTGATCGCCGAGGCCTTGCCGTGGACGATCGCCCTGCTGATTACCACCACAATTCTGTCTTTTATTATTGGGAACCTGCTTGGCGCAGTCGCGGCCTGGCCGCGTGCCCCCGGCTGGCTGCGCTCGATAGCAACGCCATTTGTGCTGTTGCAGGGCGTGCCGCCGGTGCTGCTCGGCATTTTCCTGCTGTTCTTTATCGGCTTCAAGCTGAAGCTCCTGCCACTCGGCAGTGCCTACTCAACCGGCCGCATCCCCGATTGGTCGTTTTCGTTCTTCCTCGATGTCGTGCAGCACCAGATCCTGCCCGCCCTGTCGCTGATCCTTGGCACGGTGGGTGCGTGGGTGCTTTCGATGCGCGGTATGGGCGTGACGATCCAGGGCGAAGACTATGTGAACTTCGCCGAGCACAAGGGCCTGAGCGGCTACACTATTTTCCGTGATTATTACCTGCGCAATGCGCTGCTGCCTCAGGTTACCGGCCTGGCACTCGCACTGGGCGGTTTGGTATTTTCTGGCCTGATCGTCGAAGGTCTGTATGGCCTGCCCGGCGTTGGCTCGGTGCTCAATGCGGCGATCCAGTCGAACGACTTTCTCGTGATCTACGGGATCGTCTTGTTTATCACTATCACCGTCGCGACGCTCATGGTCGTGGTAGAAATGCTCTACCCGCTGCTCGACCCGCGCATCCGCGACAGCTAGAGAGGCCAGTATGGCAACGATTGCTCTTCCTCAGACGCAGGTTGTCCAGCCGAGCAAGGTGACGCTCGCCCTGCGCTATCTGCGCCGGAACAAGACGCTGGTGGTTGGCCTGATTATCTTGCTGTTCCTGATTGGCTTTACGGTGATCGGCCTGCTGACCGTGAACCCCAAGAATGCCTACCCGCTGTCGGTGCGCTCCAAGCAGCCGCCGAGCCTGAAATACCCGCTGGGTACCGATTTCTTCGGGCGCGATATGCTGGCGGCAATGGTGGTTGGCGTCTGGCAGACGGCGCTGATCGGCTTGATCGCGGGCGGCATCGGCACGCTCACGGGTGTGGTGCTGGGTTTTATTTCGGCCTATTTCGGCGGCATGATCGATGCGCTGATCAAAGGTATCTGCCAGATTCTGACGCCAATTCCAGCCTTCCTGATTCAGGTGATTATCGCCGGCTCGATCGATAAACGCTCGGTGACGATCTATACCATGGCGTTTGTGGTGGCGCTGCTCGCCTGGATGGGGCCAACACTCGTCATCCGCTCGCAGGTGCTTTCCATGAAGGAACGCCAGTTTGTCTCGGTCGCCAAGCTTTCGGGCGTCGGCGACTTGGGGATTATTTTTGGCGAGATCTTGCCAAACCTCTTGCCCTTCATCGTCGCCGCCTTCGTCGGTCAGGTATTTGTGGGCCTGTTCGGCTCATTCTACCTGTCGGTGCTGGGCCTTGGCCCGCTGCGCGAGCCGCTGATGGGCAACCTAATCTGGGCCGCGCAAGGTCAGTCGGCATTCTTCAACGGCTGGTGGTGGTGGCCGGTGTGGCCGTCGCTGGCGATGGTGTTGATCCTGAGCGCGCTTGCGCTGATCAACATGGGCCTCGACGAGCTGGCCAACCCACGCGTGCGCCGAACCGAGTAGCCCGTATCCGCGCCCTGGCGCAACGGCCACGCGCCTGGCGGCCACGCTGCCGCCACTGCGCGCCGTTGCGACCCGGTATTGTGAGTGGAATATATGAGCAATCCAGTCCTCAAAGTATCTGATCTCCAGGTTTCGTACTACACGGATCTCGGGCGCGCGGTTGCCTTGAATAATGTCTCGCTGGCGCTTGAAAGCGGCGAGAAGCTGGGCCTCGTGGGCGAGTCGGGTTCGGGCAAGAGCACCATGGCGCTGGCTATGATGCGTATGATCAAGCCGCCGGGCCGTATCGAAGGCGGGCACGTTGTGGTTGGCGATACCGACCTGACGGCGCTGACCGACGAGCAAATGCTCAAGGCACGCCTCAGCAAGATCGCCTACATCCCGCAGGGCGCCATGAACTCGCTCAACCCGGTGCTGCGCATTGGCCGGCAGATGATGGACGCAGTCAAGGCGCATACCCCGAGGGAGTCGTCTTCCAATATTCAGGAACGCTGCATCGAGGCGCTTGAGTCGGTCGAGCTGAAGCCGGCCGTGTTCAAAATGTATGCGCACGAGCTTTCCGGCGGTATGAAGCAGCGCGTGTGCATCGCGATTGGTATTCTGCTCAAGCCGAAGGTGATCATCGCCGACGAGCCAACCAGCGCGCTGGATGTGGTGACACAGCGGCAGGTGATGGAAACGATCGACCGCGTGCAGAAGCAGATCGGCGCGGCGGTGATCCTGATCGGCCACGACATGGGGCTGATGGCGCAGTTCGTCGACAAGGTTGCAGTGATGTATGCCGGCCGCCTTGCCGAGGTCAGCACCGTGCGCCAGATGTTCACCAAGCCGGCGCACCCCTACGCGCAGGCGCTGATCAGCAGCTTGCCCAGCCTCGAAAACAAAGGTGTGTTCCAGGGCATCCCGGGCCTCGCGCCTTCGCTGCTGCGCCTGCCGAGCGGCTGTGCCTTCCACCCGCGCTGCCCGCATGCGATGGAAGTCTGCACCACCGTTCGCCCCGAACTCGTGACACTGGAAGATGGCCAGCAGGTCGCCTGCCATCTCTATACGGAAAAGGCATAACCAATGGCCGACTTACTCGAGCTAAAAAACGTCACCAAGATCTACACGCGCGGCGTGCTGTCGCGCTCGTCGACAACGGCGCTGAATGATGTCTCGCTGAAGCTGGCCGAGAACGAGCCAACGATCATGACAGTGGCGGGCGAAAGCGGCAGCGGCAAGACCACGCTGGCGATGCTGCTGCTTGGCTTTATTACGCCAACCTCGGGCCAGATCCTCTACCAGGGGCAGGATATCACGCGCCTCAGCGGCGCGGATCGCCTGTCGTTCCGGCGCGAGGTGCAGGCGGTGTTTCAGGACCCGTTTGCGGTGTTCAACCCCTTCTACACGGTCGATCATCTGCTGACGGTGCCGATCAAGAAGTTCAAGCTCGCCAGCACCAAGCAGCAGGCCCGCGATCGCATGGAAGAAGCGCTCACAGCCGTGGGTCTGCGCCCGGAAGATATTTTGGGTCGCTTCCCGCACCAGCTCTCGGGCGGCCAGCGCCAGCGCATCAATGTCGCGCGCGCGCTGGTGCTCAAGCCCAAGCTGCTGGTGGCCGACGAGCCGGTGTCGATGGTGGATGCCTCGCTGCGCGCGAACATTCTCGAAACGCTGCGCGGCCTGCAGAAGAACCACGGCGTCTCGATCATCTACATCACCCACGACCTGACTACCGCCTACCATATCGCCAAGTCAATCATCGTGCTGTATCGCGGCTCGGTGATGGAAGCGGGCGATGTCGACTCGGTGATCAAGAGCCCGCAGCACCCCTACACGCGCCTGCTGATCGACTCGATCCCCTGGCCCGACCTGAGCCGCCGCTGGGGCGAAACCGAGATCAAGGCCAAGGAATCGGATATTGGCGACAGTGGCAAGGGCTGCAAGTTCCAGCCGCGCTGCCCCTTCGCCATGAACCAGTGCGCGGCCGAGCCGCCGCTGTTCCGCTTGAACGAGCACCAGGCCACGTCGTGCTTCCTGCACGAGCAGTACCCGCAGATCCATTCCGACCAGCTGACCGAGCTGCTGCCGGTTTAGTCGTTTCCCTCCGTGAGTCGTGCGTGGTGCGGGCTGCCGCATTGCGCACGCTCTTTTTTTCGCCTGCGAACGGTGCCCGTACCCGGCATTGCGCATGGCAAGAGTGAGCGCCCGATGAAAATAACCGATGTTTCGACCTACATTGTTGGTAACGCCTGGAAGAACTGGGTGTTTACGCGTGTGGACACTGACGAAGGGCTTTATGGCATTGGCGAATGTACGCTGAACGGCTTCGCCAAAACGGTTGAGGCGGCCGTGCACGAGCTGAAGCGCTTTGTGATCGGCCAGGACCCGTTCGACGTCGAGAACCACACGCTGCGCCTGTTTCGCGAGGTATATTCCGATGGCGGGCAGGTGCAAGGCGCGGCGCTGGCCGGCATTGAGTTTGCCTGCTGGGACATCATGGGCAAGGCGACCAATCTGCCCGTCTACAAGCTGATCGGCGGGCGCTGCCACGAGCGCCTGCGCGTGTATGCAAACGGCTGGTATCGCGGCCCGCGCGAGGCGGTGAGCTTTCACGAGAAAGCCAAAGACGTGGTGGCGCGCGGCTACACTGCGCTGAAGTTCGACCCGTTTGGCGCAGCCTGGCGCGCCGTTGATCGCCCCGACTTTGGCCTCTCGATCGAGATCATTGCGGCGGTGCGCGAGGCGGTTGGCCCGAACGTCGACATCCTGATCGAAGGGCACAACCGCTTCAGCGTGCACACCGCCCTGCAATTCGCCGACGCCATGGCGCCCTACAACCCGACCTGGTTTGAAGCGCCAGTGCCGCCACAGCGCCTTTCGGACATGGTTGAGGTGGCGCGGAACAGCCCGGTGCCGGTGGCCTGCGGCGAAGACTATTACTGCGCGCAGCAGTTCGCCGAATTGCTGGCGCAAAGCGCCGTGCGGATCGTGCAGCTCGAACCGCAATATCTGGGCATCACCGCGTCCAAGCAGGTGTGTGGCATGGTCAACGCCGCCAACGGCGTCACCGCGCCGCACAGCGCGCAGGGGCCGATCTGCTCGCTGGTGTGCGCGCACCTCAACACCGCCACGCCGAACTTCTTCATCCACGAGATTTTCGACGAGTTCAACGACGACTGGAGCGCGCGGATTCTGACCAACCCGGTGACGGTGCAGGACGGCTATATCGAGCTGGGCGACGACCGCGTGGGCTGGGGCACCGACCTCAACTACGACGAGATCGCGCAGCACCCATACAATCCGAACAACTTCCTGCCGCTGTTCCGTGATGGCTGGGAGCGCCGCAAGCCAGTGGTTGGGTATGAGTAGCATCCACAGATTACGCAGATTACACAGATGAAGAAATCTGCGTAATCTGCGGATATATGAAAAGTATGGGTTTAACGATCGATTTATCGGGCAGACGCGCGTTTGTGACGGGCGTGAGCAGCGGAATTGGCGCGGGCATTGCGCTGGCGCTGGCGCAGGCTGGCGCGGATGTGGCGGGCTGTGCCTTCGAGCCAGCCGAGCACTCCGGCGCGCAGGAGTTTCTGGTGGCGGTGCGGGGCGCCGGCCTGCGTGCCGCCTACCGGCAGGTCGATCTCACCGATGGCGCGGCGACGCGCGCGGCCGTGGCCTGGGGCGCGGCAGCGTTGGGCGGCATCGATCTGGTGGTTTCGAATGCGGGCCGTAACTACAACCTCGGCGCAGCCGCAGCCAGCGAAGGCGACTGGCAGGCCAACATGGATCTGAACTTGGCCGCGCACTGGCGGGTGGCGCAGGAGGCCAAACCCTGGCTCGACCGGGCCGCGCAGCCGGTGGTGATTATTATTGCCTCGAACCACGCCTTTTTCACGGTGCCGAACAGCTTCCCCTACAACGTCGCCAAGGCTGGCCTGCCCGCGCTGGTGCAGTCGCTGGCGCTAGAGTGGGGGCCGCACGCGCGCGCGGTGGGCATTGCGCCGGGCTTCATCGACACGCCAATGAACGTCGAGTGGTTTGGCCGCACGCCCGACCCGGCCGCGACGCGCACGCAGATCGAGCGCCTGCACCCGGTTGGGCGCATTGGCACCGCCGCCGAAGTCGGCGCGCTGTGCGCCTTTCTGTGCAGCCCGCTGGCGGGCTTTATCACTGGCACCACATTCCTGATCGACGGCGGGCGCAGCGCGGTGATGCAGGATCGCTAGCGGAACCAGCTTGTGAAATGCCACAACAACTCGCAGACTCGAAGGTTGAACGCATGCACTTCGAGTCGTTGTGGCAAAAAAATATATAGCTGGCAGCAAAACGTTTAGGCCACAGAGCGCACAGAGATCACTGAGTAAGGGTATCAGACTCGGAGGCCTCCGTGTTCTCTGTGGCCCAATACTTCTGCTCGTTCCTATAAATGCCTGTGCGTGCCTGGTGGCGAGATATTGAACTGGTATCATACCAGTTTTGCGCGTGCCACGATTTTGCCCCGATACTTGCCGATTTTTACCCCCAAACAGGCACTTGACAACCACGATTCCTGTTTTATAATCGCCTCATTCGACCGGTATCATACCACTCACTTGCTCAACGAAGACAGGTATCATGGTGCATCGGACGCAACATCTCGTCAGCAGCTTGCGCGACGCGATCAGCCAGGGGCAGTATGTCGCCGGGCAGCTGCTGCCATCCGAGCGCGAGCTGTGCAGCCGCGAGGGTTTGTCGCGCACAACCGTGCGCCGCGCCATCCAGCAGCTTGTCGACGAAGGGGTGGTGTACCGCGTGCCCGGCTCGGGTACCTACGTTGGGCGGCCGCGCCCGCAACTCGCCGAGGCCAGCCAGCAGCACGCCAGTATCGGCCTGATCCTGCCCTCGCTTTCCAACCCCTACTTTGGCGAACTGGCGACCGCGATTGAGCGCGAGTGCACGCGCAGCGGCTACCAGCTGCTGCTTGGTCAATCGAACCTCGATAGCTTTAGCGAAGCGCCCTACCTGGCGCGCTACGCCGAGAATCCAGCCGTGCAGGGCGTCATTACCATCGCCAGCGACTATGCGGTGCCGGTCGATTCCTATGCGCAGCTCACCCAGATCGGCAAGCCTTTCCTGTTTGTGGTGCGCCAGGCCGACATGCTCAGCGCCGACTCGGTTTCGACTGACCATGTGGGCGGGGCACGGGCGCTGATGCACCACCTGTTTGGGCTGGGCCACCGGCGCATTGCTTATATTGGTCAGGCGCGCGCGGTGCGGCCCCGGCATTTTGTGGGCTACTGCGAGGCGCTGCAAGAAGCCGGCATTGCCGAGGACGCGGCGCTGATGGTGCACCGCGACAGTGACACACCCGATCAGCTGGGGCAGCATGGAGTGGAAGAGTTATTAGCGCGTGGCGTGCCATTTACTGCCATTTTCGCCCAGATCGACACGGTGGCAGTTGGCGTGCTGCGCGGCCTGCGCGCCGCCCGGCTGCGCGTGCCGCACGACGTGTCGGTGGTCGGCTTCGACAATATCCCGATTGCCGAGCATCTCGACCCGCCGCTGACCACGGTTGACCATACCGTGAGCGAGATTGGTCGCCTGGCGGTGCTGTTTCTGCAAGATCGCATGGTTGGGCGCTACACTGGCCCGGCCCGCCATGTCATTATTCAGCCGCGCCTGGTGCTGCGCGCCTCCAGTGGCGCGGCGTCTGTGCAGTCGTAATTTCCTGGTGCGCTCGCGCACTGCTCGATGATGAGAAACATTTCGATGTGGAATCCTCAACCTTCTTTTTCACCCCACGCCGAAATTCCTCACGCCGCCGCCGCAGCGCGGAATACTACGCTGCGAACCTGAAACGTTCAACCTGCGAACCTGCAACGATACGAAACATTTGGGGAGAGCCATGATCAAAATCGCTGAAGTGCTTCCAACCTCACCTTCGCCGCTGTGGAAGCTGGCGAAGCAGGCCGGCGCCGACTGGGTGGTTGGCGGGCTGCCGTTCAACGAGCCGCTCAACGCGGGCGACGCGCCGTGGGATTACATGCCGCTGCTGCGCACCAAACAAGCCTATGAGAATGCTGGCTTCACCGAGGCGGTGATTGAGTCGCGCCCGCCGCTGAACCTGGCCAAGCGCGGTTTGCCCGGCCGCGACGCCGAGATCGACACGGTCTGCACGCTGCTGGAGAACATGGGCCGGCTGGGCATCCCGGTGTGGTGCTACGAGTGGATGACCGACTTCAACTGGCTGCGCACCAGCACGAACACGCCCTCGCGCGGCGGCTCGGTGGTCACCAGTTTCGACTATGCGATGGTGCGCGATGCGCCGAACACCGACCTCGGCCCGATCAGCGAAGAAGAGCTGTGGGCCAACCTTGAGTACTTCCTCAAGCGCGTGGTGCCAGTGGCCGAAAAGGCCGGCGTGAAGCTGGCCATGCACCCCGACGACCCGCCGCTTTCGCCCATTCGTGGCGTGAGCCGGATCATGCGCAGCATCGAGAACTTCCAGCGCCTGATCGACATGGTGCCCAGCCCGGTGAACGGGATTACGCTCTGCCAGGGCAATTTCACGCTCATGACCGACAATTTGCCCAAGGCCATCCGCGAGTTTGGCCGGCAGAACAAAATCTTCTTCGTTCACTTCCGCGATGTCAAGGGCACGCCCGAGAAGTTCGAAGAAACATGGCACGACGCCGGCAAAACCAACATGCTCGAATGCCTGCGCGCCTACAAGGACATTGGCTTCGAGGGCGTGCTGCGGCCCGACCATGTGCCCACGGTCGAGGGCGACAGCAACAGCAACGCCGGCTACTCGTCGTTCGGGCGGCTGTATGCGATTGGCTACATTCGCGGCTTGATTGAAGGCGTGTACGCAACCGAATAATCATTCTATCCACAGATTACGCAGATTGCACAGATTATTTGACATACGCTGTGAAATCTGTGAATGAACACAAGAGCAAACAATAATGCGAATTGCAGTAACGGGCGGCAGCGGCGGCGTGGGCCGCGCAATTATCGACATGGCGGTGGCGCAGGGCCACAGCCCGGTACGAATCGACCGGGTCGCGCCGCCGGAAGGAACGGCAAACCTCGATGTGCCGTTTGTGCAGCTCGATCTTTCTGACTATGATGGGCTGCTGGAGGCATTTCGCGGCTGCGACGCGGTGATTCACATGGGCGCGATTCCTTCGCCGGGCCGCCTGCCCGACCATGTTGTGCATAACAACAATGTCGTGGGCAGCTACAATGCCCTGCGCGCCGCCGCCGAGCTGGGCATCACGCGCGTGTGCCAGGCCTCAAGCGTCAACGCGATTGGCGCAGCCTACAGCCGCTGGCCGCGCTACGACTACTTCCCGCTGGACGAAGCGCACCCAACCTATAACGAAGACCCCTACAGCCTTTCGAAGTGGATCTGCGAGCTGCAGGCCGACTCGATTGCGCGGCGCTACGAAGACATGACGATCGCCAGCATGCGCTTCCACTGGGTTGTGGCCGAACGCGCCATCGCCGTGCAGTACAACAACCGCATTGGCGACGCCCTGGCCAAGCACCTGTGGGGCTACACGCGCTTCGACTCGGCGGCGCGCGCCTGCCTCGCCTCACTTTCTGCCGACTACAAGGGCCACGAAGTTTTCTACCTGATCGGCCCGAACACCACCACCGACCAGCCGTCGCTGGAGCTGGCGCAGCGCTACTTCCCCGATGTGCCCATCCGCGGCGACCTGAGCGGCAACCGCAGCTTTTTCGATTGCAGCAAGGCCGAGCGCCTGCTGGGCTGGAAACACGACGAGTGAGACGAGGAGGCAGGAGGCAGTATGCAGTAGCCAGTATGCAGTATCCATTTGCCGACTGCCAACGCCGAGTGCCGACTGCCGAGTGCCGAGTGCCGACTGCCGAGTGCCGACTGCCGACTGCCGAGTGCCGACTGCCGAGTGCCGACTGCCGACTGCCGAGTGCCGACTGCCGACTGCTCTATTCTGGAGATACAAATGCACATCCAACCCTCCCGCGAAGACATGATCGAGCTGACCAGCCAGAACCCGTTCGAGCGCTTCGAAGACGGCCGCCCCAAGGTGCCCGATGAGCTGCTTGAGCGCATGAAGCTGGTGACGACCGAAGAAGCCTGGGGCGTGATGCGCCGCCACGGCTACAACCGCCAGTTCGAAGGCAACTGGAAGGAAACCCACCCGAACACGATCATGGTTGGGCGCGCGGTCACGGCGCAGTTTCTGCCGCACCGCCCCGACTACCACGACGCGATTCAGCAGGCCGGCTTGCGCGAAGGGCGCGCCAGCATCGGCGGGCAGAACTCGTGGGTGATCGAAACGCTGCAAATGCACGACGTGATGGTGGTCGACATTTTCGGCAAGGTGAAAGACGGCACCGTGGTGGGCGACAACCTGGGCACCTCGGTGCGCACGCGCACGCGCGCCGGCGCGGTAATCGACGGTGGCATCCGCGACTACCAGGGGCTGGTCGAGCTGACCGACGTGAACTTTTATATCCGCGGCGTCGACCCAACCGCGATTGCCGATGTCACGCTGGCCGGGCTGAACATCCCCATCCGCATCGGCGGCATCACCATCCTGCCCGGCGACGTGATCCTGGGTACGCCCACCGGCATCATCGCCATCCCGCCGCATCTGGTGCAGGAAGTGGTCGAGCGCAGCGAAGACATCCGTGTGCGCGACGAGTTCGGCAAGCTGCGGCTGGCCGAAGGCAAGTACATCAGCGGCGAGATCGACGTGCCAACCTGGCGCGATGACATCCAGGCCGACTTCGAGGAATGGAAAACGGCGCGCTCGTTGTAGCTCGCAGTACTACTACGTAAGGGCGAAGCATTCGCCCTCACCAAGCTGCGGTAGAAGCAAAGATATCAGGGCGAATGCTTCGCCCCAACAACGGCGAACGCATCGCCCCAACGGGTCTCGCAGTAGCCCAAGCGCGTAAGGGCGCAGCAGCCAGCAGAGCTTTGCGCAAGAGGAAGCGGTGAGGGGTGCTGCGCCCCAACGGGTCTCGCAGTAGCCCAAGCGCGTAAGGGCGCAACAGCCAGCAGAGCTTTGCGCAAGAGGAAGCGGTGAGGGCTGCTGCGCCCCAACGGGTCTCGCAGTAGCCCAAGCGCGTAAGGGCGCAGCAGCCAGCAGAGCTTTGCGCAAGAGGAAGCGGTGAGGGCTGCTGCGCCCCAACGAGGAAGAAACAATGACAGAACAAACACCCCGTCCCGAAGACCACGTCGCAACGGCGTCGCGCCCGAGCGAGCTGAAGATCACCGACCTGCGCACCGCCACGGTGGGCTGGAACAACTGGTTCTTCACAATCGTGCGGATCGACACCAACCAGGGTATCAGCGGCTACGGCGAGGTGCGCGACTTCGCCAGCAAGAACTACGCGCTGATGCTCAAAAGCCGCCTGCTGGGCGAAAACCCGTGTAATATCGACCGGCTGTTCCGCAAGATCAAGCAGTTCGGCCACCACGGCCGGCAGGCTGGCGGCGTCTGCGGCGTCGAGATGGCGCTGATGGACCTCGCTGGCAAGGCCTATGGCGTGCCGGCCTATGTGCTGGCGGGCGGCAAGTTCCGCGACCGCGTGCGCATGTACTGCGACACGCCCAACGAAGAAACCGGCACGGAAATGGGCAAGAAGCTGCAAGAGCGACTGGATCGCGGCTTCACCATGCTGAAGATGGACGTGGGCGTGCAGCCGCTGATCGGCAAGCCCGGCATGCTTTCCTGGCCGCAGGGCATGCTGCCCGGCGACCCCGAAGACAAGCTGGAGCGCATGCTCAACATCCAGACGCTCCAGCACCCCTTCACGCATGTGCGCCTCACGCCCAAGGGCATCGACTCGATCTGCCAGTATGTGGCCGAGGTGCGCGAAACGGTTGGCGACGAGGTGCCAATCGCGGCCGACCACTTCGGGCATATCGGCATCGACGACTGCATCCGGCTTGGGCAGGCGCTGGAGCCCTACAACCTGGCCTGGCTGGAAGACATGGTGCCCTGGCAGTACACCGACAAGTGGGTGCAGCTTGAGCGCGCGCTGAACACGCCGGTCTGCACGGGCGAGGATATCTACCTGGCCGAGAATTTCCGCCCGCTGATCCACGCCCGTGGCGTCAACATCGTCCACCCCGACCTGGCGACCAGCGGCGGGATTGTGGAAACCAAGAAGATTGGCGACCTAGCGCAGGAGTATGGCATCAGCATGGCGCTGCATATGGCCGGCACGCCAATCAGCACCATGGCCAGCGTGCATTGCGCCGCCGCGACTGAGAATTTTATCGCGCTGGAGCACCACTTCACCGAAATCCCGTTCTGGAACGACTTTATTGCGATCAACGGCGAAACCAAGCCAATCATCCAGCGCGGCTACATCCCGGTGCCCGAAGGGCCGGGCCTGGGCTTCACCGTCAACGAGGACGTGATCAAGGAGCATCTGGTCGAGTGGGACAAGGGCTTCTTCGAGCCTACGCCCGAGTGGGATCGCGTGCCCAGCCACGATCGGCTCTGGTCGTAGCACGGAACCGTATACATCCACAGATTACGCAGATTACACAGATTATAGAAACGATGGTTACGGCACCTTCCTATAATTGATGCAATCGTGGTATTTGCGTAATCTGTGGAGCATAATGTGATGGATACGCCACTCCGAGTTCAGGAGCGCGACCCTCAGACATTTGCAGTTATTGGTGCTGCAATGGAGGTGCATCGGATATTAGGGTGCGGTTTTCTTGAAGCAGTGTATCAAGAAGCACTTGCTCGTGAATTACACAATCGTGCTATTCCATTCCAGGAACAACGTGAACTGCCGGTGAGCTATAAAGGGCAAATCCTTTCAACCTGCTACCGCGCAGATTTCGTTGTGTTCGAGCGTGTAATTGTCGAAATAAAGGCACTTGATATACTGAGCGGCCGAGAGAAAGCGCAGCTTCTCAACTATCTGAAGGCATCGGGGTTTCGCGTTGGCTTACTGATTAATTTTGGTGCGCGTAGCCTTCAATACGAACGTCTCGTGTGGAACAAAACGAATCCATAGATTATCTAGATTGCTCGGCTCTTTATAAAAATCTGCGTAATCTGCGTAATCTGTGGATAAATAACAGGACACGATTATGAAAATAACCAAAGTCCGCCCGATCCTCACCGCGCCCGACGGCATCGCGCTGGTGATTGTCAAGGTTGAAACCGACCAGGACGGCCTGTACGGCGTTGGCTGCGCGACCTTCACGCAGCGCCCGACGCTGGTTGCCAAAGCGGTGGAAGAATACCTCGATCCGCTCTTGCAGGGCCGCGACCCCGCCAACATCGAAGACCTCTGGCACATGATGCACGTCAACTCCTACTGGCGCAACGGCCCGGTGCTGAACAACGCGATCAGCGGCGTGGACCAGGCGCTGTGGGACATCAAGGGCAAGATCGCCAACATGCCCGTGTACGACCTGCTGGGCGGCAAGTGCCGCGAGGCCGCCATGGTCTACCGCCATGCCGACGGTCGTGAGCCGCAGGAAGTGCTCGAAAACGTCATTAAATACCAGGAAGAAGGCTACCTGGCGGTGCGCTGCCAGATGGGCGGCTACGGCGGGCGCGTGAAGGAGATCACCGCCGCGACGGCTGTGCCGAGCAAGGACGCCCCGCAGGCCACCCACCGCATGAAGACGCTTGATCGCGCCGACAGCGCCTTTCCGGGTGCCTACTACGACGCCGACGTGTACGCGCGCTCGATCCCGCCGCTGTTCGACCATATTCGCTCGAAGATCGGCTTTGATCTGTTCCTGCTGCACGACATCCACGAGCGCATTGCGCCAATCGACGCGATTCGCATGGCCAAGGAGCTTGAGCAGTACCGGCTCTTCTTCCTCGAAGACCCGCTGGCGCCCGACCAGATCGAGTGGTTCCGCCGCCTGCGCCAACAGAGCGCCACGCCAATCGCCATGGGCGAGTTGCACAACAACCCGCTCGAATGGCGACCGCTGATTGTCGAGCAGCTGATCGACTATGTGCGCGCTCACATCTCGCAGCTTGGCGGCCTGACGCCTGCGCGCAAGATGGCGGCGCTGTGCGAGAACTTCGGCGTGCGCACGGCATGGCATGGCCCGGGCGACACCTCGCCCGTGGGCCACGCAGTGAACCTGCACCTCGACCTGGCCTGCCACAACTTCGGCATTCAGGAAGTGATTAACTTCAGCGACCGCATCTACGAGGTCTTCCCCGGCACGCCGACCCTGGCGAATGGCTACCTGTGGGCCAACGACCAGCCCGGCCTGGGCATCGACATCGACGAGGCGGCGGCGGCGAAGTACCCGATCGAGATCAAGCCGATTGGCTGGACGCAGAGCCGCTGGCCTGACGGCACGATCTGGACGCCGTAGGATTGTTGTTGTAAACGACCTCTAGCTTTACCACCAAGGCACCAAGACACCAAGATGCATGTGAAGTGCCTGGTGAAACTTGGTGCCTTGGTGTCTTGGTGGTGATCTGAACGTGCTAGGAGTGAACATGGACACTGTGCGCGCGGCAATTGCCGCCTACATCCGCGAGCAGGCGCTGCCCATCGACAAGTACAGCCACCAGCCGCGCCTGTATGCGCTGGCGGTGCGTGTTGGCGCTGGGCAGGAGTACGATGACGAGATTTTGTACGCGGCGACATGGCTGCACGACCTGGGCGTGTTCATCGGGCACCGCCCCGAGGAGATCGAGGCGCTCAGCCGGTGGGACAATGTGGCCTACGCCATGGAGCGCGCGCCGGCCCTGCTGGCTGGGTGGGGCTTCCCACCGGAAAAAATTGTGGCGGTGCAGGCTGCTATCCGCGATCACCTGCCGGCGCGCGCGCCTGAAACGATTGAGGGGATTATTCTGCGCGACGCCGACATTCTTGAGCAGCTTGGCGCGGTCGGTATTCTGCGCAATGTCAGCAAGATCGGGCGCGACACGCGCTTCCCAACCTTTGCCGAAGTGCTGGCGCTGCTGCGGCGCAACCTGCACACCCTGCCCGGCCAGCTGCGCCTGCCAAGCGCCCGCGCCCTGGCCGCGCCGCGCATCCAGGTGCTGCGCGATTTCCTCGACGCCGCCGACGACGAAGGCGCGGGCGCACCGCTGTAGCGCAATTCCAGGTGAGGTTGTAGAGCGGTTTGCAGAACAATAGAATACTCATATGCTTGTAAGAACGCATTGTAGCGCGGAAAATGCAACTGCCTTCTGCCTCCTGCCGACTGCAAACTGCTATACGGCAGGGAACGCCGCGTTGCGTATTGTATCCCCAGCCCCTAACCCCCAACCCCTAACCCCTGCGCTGAAAGCGCATTAGCGCCCCTTGCCAACAAAGGCCAGCGCTTCTTCGGCCAGCGCCTGAGTATCGACATCGGCGGCGGGCGCAAGCACAAGCCATTCGCGCATGGGCTGGCCTTTCGCGCCAACCATAAAGTGCGTGCCCGCGCCGCTGGCAACCAGCTCGGCCACACGCTCGCGCGGCAGCTTGAACACCAGCGCGCCGCTCACCAGCATGGCGAAGATTTTGCCGTGCACGGCCAGCGCGTCGCTGCCAAAGCCCCGCTTCTTGCCTGCGCCAAGCGCCACGCCCGCGCGCCCGCCAAATGTGCCCACCAGCGCCGCATAGCGCGCGGCTGGCGTTTCTGCCTCGGTTTCGCTCATTGCCATCCCCTGTACTTCAAGAAACGTATTCACTCACACCTGGCTCGATCTGCGAAAACGGGATGCGCGTGTGCAAGCGCTGCGCACGAATTCCCGCAAGGTGCTATACTCTCTGGACGATGCTACTATACCAGATTCGGCAATATCAAGCGCTTCATGCTCAGTGAATGCCTTCTGCCACGCCCGCAGAACATTCCTGCCATACCCCGCAGCTACGTGCTGAGATGAAAGTGCCCTCAACTACAAATACTCGTTAAAGAACTCGTCCTGCAATTAGCTCGATGTGGGTGTTGGTCGGTGGTGGGGACACAAAGGGATCGCCCATGAATGATGCTTCTGCATCGTCAGGATTGCCTCGGGCGCGCGCAGGCGCGCTTCTTTCTGCTGTGCTCGTTCTAGCGGTTGGCGCGCTGGCGCTGTGTGGTTGGGCGTTTGGTATTCCGATACTATATCGTGTAAGCCCTGCTTTGCCGCCCCTGGTGCCGTCAACTGCCCTATTATTCCTGGGCAGCGGCACCGCCCTGGCGCTGCTGGCTTGGGTGCAACAGGGTGTTGGGCCAGTGAAGCTGCTTCGCTCGCTTGCCAGTGCGCTGGGCGCGCTGGCGAGCATGTTTGGCGCGCTCATCCTGTTTGCCTATGCCAGTGGCCAGCCGTTTGCGCTGGCTGGCTGGCTGTTTCCGCAGGCAGTTGCCCAGCTTCACACCCCTTTTGGTGGCACGCCTTCGCCATCAACCGCCCTCACCTTTGTGCTGGCTGGCGCGTCGCTGGCGCTGCTGGGGCGCCCGATCGCGTGGGGGGTGTCTCTGGCGCAGTGGCTGGCTTCCCTGGTGTTCTTCCTCGGCCTGCGCGCGCTGATCGGCTACCTGATCGGCGACCCCAGCTTTTATGTGGTGGTTGGCGAAACCGGCATGTCGCTGATCACCAGCCTTTTATTCCTGGTGCTATCGTGTGGCGCGCTTCTGCTCACGGCCGACGTGGGCGCGCTGTGGCTGCTTCAGCAGGCGACCGCCACCGGGCGCGTGTTTCGCCGCATGATGCTTGGTATGGGCGTGCTGCTGGTGCTCGGCCTCGTATTGCATAGCCTGAATACGCGCGCTGGAATATTTGGCAATGGCTTGACACTGGTGCTGCTGGTTGCCGCCGGTGCCGCGCTGATCAACTGGCTGATGCAGGCGCTTGAACAGGCCGAGCGCGGGCGCGCCGCCGCCGAGGCCGAAGAGCGCGCCCACGCTGCCCGGCTCGATTCGCTTGCGGCGGCGTCGCTGGCCTTTGCCGAGGCGGGCAACGACTACCCAGCCCTGCTCGGCCAGATCGCGCGCACGGTGGCTGCGCAGCTTGGCGATGGCTGTGGCATTCTCTACCTTTCGCCCGATGAACAGCGCCTGGAGCCGATCGCGTTCTATGATGCCAGGCCCGACGGGGTGGCGCTGATACAAAAGCTCGTGGAAGGCTTGTCAATCGGCGTTTCGGGTGGCGGCGTTAATTCAGGTGTGCTAACCAGCAACCAGCCGGTCATTGTGTCGCTCGGTGATCGCGGCGAGCGCAAAACATTTTTGCCGGAAGACTATTGGGCCACCTGCGATGCCATCGGCATGCACAGCCTGATGAGCGTGCCATTGCACGTTTATGGCACCAGGGTGGGCGTGCTCACCGTGTATCGCTACCAGCCCGAGCGGCCCACTTTTACCCCAAGCGATCTCGCCCTGGCCCAGGAATTGGGCGTGCGCGCGAGCCTGGCCATTGAAAGTGCGCAACGCTTCGATGCCGAGCAGCGCGATCGTATCTCGGCCGAACAGACCTCGGCGGGGCTGGAACGATTGCATGCCGTTACGACAGCACTCTCGGGTGCGCTTTCGGTGGCAGAAGTCAGCAAAATTATTATGACACAGGGCGTTGACGCGCTTGGCGCCGATGCCGGCCTGGTAGCCCTGCTCGATCCAGTAACCCACGATCTTCAAATCATTGATGCGCGTGGGTACGAAGCCACCCTTCTCGAAACCCAGCCGCGCATTCCACTCGCCCAGCCGTCGGCGCTCACCGAGGCGGTGCAGGTCGGCGTGCCGCTCTGGATCAGTTCGCTTTCCCAGCAAACGCGCGAGTTCCCGAACCTGCTGGTGCTGCCGCTCAGCGCAGGGTTCCAGGCACGCGCGGCACTGCCGCTGCTTTCTGGCGAGCGCAAGATTGGCGTGCTGCAGATCAACTTCCGCGAAGGCCGCAGATTTGAAGCTGCCGAGCGCACTGTGCTCGAAGCGCTGGCCGCCGCTGGCGCGCAGGCACTCGATCGCGCCCGTGCCTACGACGTGCTGCAACGC
The DNA here is from genome assembly GCF_057073505.1 of Kouleothrix sp. 19917. Taxonomy (NCBI): domain Bacteria; kingdom Bacillati; phylum Chloroflexota; class Chloroflexia; order Chloroflexales; family Roseiflexaceae; genus Kouleothrix; species Kouleothrix sp. 19917. The sequence goes on along the minus strand of NZ_CP097099.1, from coordinate 2,614,931 downwards.
AGCCTGCAACGCCTGCGCACGCTGCGCGCGATCGACCAGGCAATGCTCGCGGGCCAGAAAGCGGACGATATTATTGGCCACGCCCTCGATGATCTGCACAGCCTGGTGCCTTATGCCTACGGTGCTGTTTTGCTCTTTGCGCAAGGGCATCCGCCACAGGTCGCCCTTGAGCGCGAGTGGCGCTTGCTGCCGCTCGGCGAAGCTGCTGAACCAGTTCAGCTTGCCAAAGCTGTGGAAATCTTTTACGGGCAATCGCTGCGCTATGTGCCTGCGTTCGCCGATGCCCTGCCGCAATCGCCTTCACGCGAGCATCTCGCCAGTCAGGGCTTGCACGGCCTGCTGACGCTGCCGCTTGATGCCGATGGCGTGCGCATGGGGCAGCTCAACCTGTTTACCGGGCAGGCCACCACGCTGCTGGAAGAAGAACAGCAGATCGTCACCGAGATCGGCGGCCAGATCGCGATTGTGCTGCGCCAGATGCAGCTGATGAACGAGCGCGAGCGCGCCGAAGAGCGCTTCCGCCTGGTTGTTGAGGCTTCGCCGAGCGGGCTGGTGATGGCGGGCACCGATGGGCAGATTGTGCTGGTGAATGCCGAAACCGAGCGCATGTTTGGCTACCTGCCGCAGGAGCTTGCTGGCCAGCCAGTCGAAATGCTGGTGCCGCCGCGCTTTCGCGCCAACCACGCCCGCTTTCGCCAGGGCTTTGGGCTGCATCCCGAAACCCGCCCCATGGGCGCCGGGCGCGATCTGTACGGGCTGCGCAAGGATGGCAGCGAGTTCCCGATTGAGATTGGTTTAACTCCCATCGAGACCAGCCAGGGCATGCACATTCTCAGCACGATTGTGGATATAACCGAGCGCAAGCGCGCCGAAACCGCATTGCGCAAATCGGAAGAGCGCTTTGCGCAGGCATTTCACGCCAGCCCGGCTGCAATGCTGATAACCCGCCAGAGCGACGCTACCTTCATGGACGTGAACGAGAGCTATGAAGATTTGGTTGGCTATGCCCGCGATGAGCTGATTGGGAAGACTGGCATCGGGCTTGATCTGTACCTCAACCCCGCCCAGCGCGCTGAGATTGTCGATTTGCTGCGCGAAAGCGGCTCCTTATCCAACTACGAGCTGCTTCTGCGCACCAAGTCGGGCGAGCTTCGCACGGTGCTGTGCGGGCTGGAAAGCATTGACATTGATGGCGTGGCGTGCTACCTGGGCAGCCTGGTCGATATCACCGAGCGCAAGCGGGCCGAGACGGCGCTGCGCGAAAGCGAGCAAAAGCTCAGCGCGCTGGTCGATCTGCTGCCGGTTGGCGTATCGATTTTGAACGAACAGCGCCAGGTTGTGTATTCAAACCTTGCGCTTGAGCACATTATCGATCTTCCGCTTGGGCTGGTGCACGAAGGTGCCTACCGGCAGCGCGAATACATCCACCCGGATGGCACGCCCATGCGGATCGAGGATTTCGCCAGCTCGCAGGCGCTCGATGAGCAGCGCGCTGTGTATGGGGTCGAAACTGGCATTGTCAAAGAAGATGGCGCAATCACATGGGTCAGCGTGAATGCCGCGCCCGTGGCGCTGCCCGACTGGCGCGCAGTGGTTGTGACCAGCGACATCACCGAGCGCAAACGCTCGGAGGCCGCGCTCCGCGAATCGGAAGAGCGCTTTGGCAAGGCCTTTCAGGCCAGCCCGGCCGCGCTTTCGATCAGCCGCCTGCGCGACAGCTGTTTCGTCGACGTTAACGAACGCTTTTGCACGCTGTTTGGCTACGAGCGTGGCGAGGTGGTTGGGCATACGCTGGGCCAGCTCGATCTGTTCCCCGATGCCGGGGCGCTGGCCGAAATACGCAGCGCTGCCCGCGCGCAGGGCAGGTTGCGCAATACCGAAATCGCGATGCAAACCAAAGATCGCAGGCAGCTTGTGATCCTGTTTTCGGCCGAGTTGATCGAGGTGAATGGCGAGCCCTGCTTCCTGACGCTGCTGTTTGATGTCACCGAGCGCAAGCTGGCCGAATTGCAGCTTGAAGCCTACACCCAGCGCCTGCGCGTGCTTGCCGATGCGTCGCATGTTTTTGCCCAGCTTGGCACCGATTACGCCAGCTTGCTCGCCAGTATTGTCAAAACAATCGCCTCGCTGATGGGTGATGGTTGCGCGCTGCGCCTGCTTTCCGACGATGGCGCGTGGCTGCCGATGCGTGCACTCTACGACAGCGACCCCGCAACGGCGGAGCTGCTGCGCAAGGTGGTGGGCGAAATATCACTTCCTGCCGACGATTTTTCGATGAACACGCGCGTGATGCAAAGTGGGCAGCCGCTGCTGATACCGTTTGTCAGCCCCGAGCAGCTTCGTGCAGCAACCAAGCCCGAATTCCAGGCGCTGATCGAACGTATTTCTGTGCACAGCATTATGCTTGTGCCGCTGATCATCCAGGGGCAATCGCGCGGCGTGGTGAGCCTGTACCGTCATCGCCCCGAGCATCCACCATTCGATGCCGAAGACCTGCGGCTGATGCAGGATCTGACCGACCGTGCCGCGCTTGCGATTAGCGGCGCACAGCTTTTCCAGCAGCTTCAGGCCGAGCTGGCCGAGCGCAGCCGCGCCGAAACCGCGCTTCGCCAGTCCGAGCAGCGCTTTGCAACAGCATTTCGCGCCAACCCGGCCACGCTGATTATTGTTCGCCGCAGCGACGGGATGTTTGTCGATGCCAATGATACCTACAAACAGACGCTGGGCTACAACACCGAAGAGCTAGTGGGCCACACGGCCGCAGATCTGAAGATTTTTGCCGATCCGGCAGTGCGCGCGAGCATGCTTCGCCAGATCGATACAACGGGGACGGTTCATAATATCGAATCGCTCATGCGAACCAAGTCTGGCGAGCTGCGCCTGTTTCTGCTTTCGGCCGAGGCAATCGAAATTGCTGGCGAGCCATGCTTTTTGGTCACCGGCATCGATATTACCAAGCGCAAACAGGCCGAAGACGCCCTGCGCGAAAGCGAGGCGCGCTTCCGCCAGCTGGCCGAAAGCCTGCCCCAGCTCGTGTGGACCTGCCAGCCCAACGGGCAGTGCGATTACCTGAGCCGCCAGTGGATCGAGTATACCGGCGTTCCCGAAGCCCCGCAGCTTGGTTTTGGCTGGCTCGAAGCGCTGCATCCCGACGACCGCGCGCCAACTATTGCCGCCTGGGAAGCAGCAGTGGCCAGCAATGCCGATTTCACGAGCGAGTTTCGCATTCGGCGCTACGACGACGTGTACCGCTGGTTCGACTCACGCGCCGTCTTGTTGCACGATGCTGCCGGGCTGCCACTGAAATGGGTCGGCGCCAATACCGACATCGAAGAGCGCCGCCGCAACCAGAAAATACTCGAACAAAACGCCGAGCAGCTTCAGCGGCTTTCGCACCAGCTGGTTGAAGCTCAGGAAACCGAACGGCGCTATATTGCCCGCGAGCTGCACGACCAGGTGGGCCAGTCGCTCACCGGCCTGAAGCTCGTGCTCGACAGCGCGCGCATGCTTGCGCCCGAAGACCTGGGCGCGCAGCTTGCCGAAGCCCGCAGCGCCATCAACGAGCTGCTGGGCCGGGTGCGCAACCTGTCGCTCGATCTGCGGCCCAGCATGCTCGACGACCTGGGCCTTCTGCCGGCGCTGCGCTGGCTGATCGATCGCTACCAGGCGCAAACACGCATCAACGTTCAATGGTGGTATGTTAATATCGATCGGCGCTTCCCTGCGCTGGTCGAAACCACGGTGTATCGCGTTGTGCAGGAAGCGTTAACCAACGTTGCACGCTACGCAAAGGTGCCCGAGGTCGAGCTGCGCATCATGGGCGATTACGATCAGCTGCTGGTGCAGATCGACGACGAAGGCGTGGGTTTTGATGTCGAAACGCGCCTGCAATCACGCCAGAGCGTTGGGCTGATTGGTATGCGCGAACGTATCGATCTGCTGGGAGGTTCGTTCCTGATCGAATCGGCACCCCATGAAGGAACGCACCTGAATATCACTATCCCGCTGCCGGTACTAGCTCTTTTGCCAGAACATGATGCCGAGGAATAACATAAAGGAAGGTTGATATGGCAAGGGTTGTCTTGTCCGACGATCATCCGATGGTGCTGCATGGTTTGCGCGCGGTCATTCACGATGCCCCGGATCTTGAGATTGTTGGCGAGGCGACCAGTGGTGCCGAGACACTAGAGCTGCTTGCCCGCCTGCACCCCGATATTCTGGTACTCGATATTCTGCTGCCCGATATCAATGGCATCGATCTGCTCGAACAGATCGACACGAACGGCCACATCCGTGTGGTGATCTTCTCCATGCACGCGAATGACAGCTATGTCCGTGCTGCCCTTCAGGCCGGCGCGTCCTCGTTTGTGCTCAAAGATGCCCAGCCGGGGAATTGCTCCACGCGATTCGTGAGGCAGTGGCAGGGCGCCGCTACCTGAGCCCGGCCATCACCGATCGCGCCGTCGACCTTTTCTTGCAGCACGGCGGCATGCCAGCCAACACGCAGATCGAGATACTCACAGCGCGCGAACGGCAGATTTTGCATCTTGTGGCGGCGGGAAGCACCAGCATTACGATAGCCGACCGCCTGACTATCAGCCCGCGCACGGTCGAGACACATCGCGCAAATCTTATGCGCAAACTGAATTTGAAATCGCAGGCCGAACTGCTGCGCTACGCGATCACCAATGGCATTGCTGCCGACCCAGAAGCATAAACGGCATTCACCATACTATGGCCGGGTTCAGGGGTGGGATGCCCGCCCCCGAACCCTTTTTTGTTGGCACGGTGAAGAAGATCGCTGTTTCCATCTGCTCGGGCACTACGTAAGGATACGTAGGTAAAGAGATCTGCCTATCTACGAATAGACTGTCGATTTTTCTACTGCTACGATCATACGTGGATTATTAGAATATGTACATGTACGCATGTCATGCTCATTCTACGTGCGTAATTCTACGGTATTCGCGCTCTTTTCCTTATAGCGCTAAGTACGGAGGCATAATCAGCTTAATATACGAATATACAGGGCACAATTTTATTGATACGCTATGCCTAGAAAGATAAATAGGCACGAGGCAAGGATCTATGAGATGGTGAAAATTCCCATAGCAATTCTTGATCGCAGTAAGTCATTTTTGCACCTGCTGGTGTATGTGCTTCAACAGCGCGATGCAGCTGAAGTAGCAGTAGTCGCTGCGGCAAACGATATACCTGCGCTGATCGAACAAGCGGACGTTGCGCCAGCTATTGTACTGATCGGGCTCAGCGTTCCAAACCTGATCGACCCGGCAATGATTCAGCAGCTGCGCCAGCACTGGCCGCAGGTTGGCATCATTGCGCTGAGCTGGCTCGATGACGAAGAGTACGTTTCACAAGCCCTGGCAGCTGGCGCACATAGCGTTGTTTCAAAAACACAGCTCGACACAACCCTGCTGCCCGCGATTCGCAAGGTTGCCGCAAAACAACACAGCCGGACACATGGCGAAGAATATGGTGGGCGGCAATCGGCATAGCGCTGCTGAGAATACACTGCCACACTGGAAGGTAGCCTTATGATCGCATCGAACGATAACCTGCACCATGCTTCACATAATGGCAACGGCACAGCGCATATGCCTGGGCGCATCCCGGCGAGTGAAGCAAGCGAGCTTGAGCGGCTGTATAGCGCAATCATCGAATCGAGCGATGACGCAATTATTGCCAAGCGGCTGGATGGCGTGATTATCGCCTGGAACCCGGGGGCCGAACATTTATATGGTTTTACGGCGCAGGAAGCAATTGGCAGCAGTATCGAGATCATTGTGCCCGAAGATCGCCGCAATGAGATCTGGACGATCATCGAGCGCATCCGTAATGGCGAGCGCGTGCATCATTTCGAAACGATGCGCATGCATAAGCATGGCTACCTGCTCGATGTGTCGCTCACGGTTTCGCCCGTCTGGTCGCCCGATGGGCAGGTGAGCTGCGTGTCGATTATTACGCGCGATATCACCCGGCAGAAGAATGCCGACCAGCTCTTCCGCACAATTGTCGAGGCATCGCCTAACGGATTTATTATGGTCGATGATGCGGGCAGTATTGTGCTGGTGAATACCGAAGCCGAGCGGCAATTTGGCTACCCGCGCTCCGAATTGCTTGGCAACCCGGTCGATATGCTTGTGCCCGCTCTGCTGCGCGACACCCACAGCCAGCACCGCGCTGGCTTCACCGCCGATTCGGCACAGCGCATGATGGGGTCGGGGCGCGAGCTGCATGGGATGCGTAAGGATGGTTCAACCTTTCCTGTTGAGATCGGCCTGAATCCCATCCATGTCTCTGATGGCGTGCATGTGCTCAGCGCAATTGTCGATATCTCGAAGCGCGTGGAAGCCGAACGCATCGTGCGCGAAACCGAACAGAAGCTGAGCACCATTGTCGATTTGCTGCCGGTGGGCGTGGCAATTTTAGATCAACAGCGGAATATGATCTATTCCAACCCGGCGCTGGCCAAAATCGTCAACCTGCCACCCGGCACGCCCGACATGCCTGAGTATCGGCAACGAAGCTATGTTCAAAGCGATGGGACGCCGATGCACCCAGAAGAATTTGCCAGCAATCGTGCGCTGCGCCAGATGGAAACTGTGTACGACGTTGAAACAGGCATTATTAAAGAAGATGGCACCGTAACATGGACAAACGTGAGCGCAGCGCCAGTCAGCTTTTCCGATTGGCGTGTCGTTATTGTGACGACAGATGTCACTGAGCGCAAAAATGCACAGGATAACCTGCGTTTTCAAGCATGTTTGCTAGAAAATATTTCGGATGCTATTATTGCAACCAACCTCCACGATCTTATCACCAACTGGAACGCTGCTGCCGAAGAATTATACGGCTGGACGAGCGAGCAGGCGCTGGGCATGGCAATGGCCGACGTGCTGCGAACTGAGTATGTTGATACTGCGGCTGCGCAGGTGCAGGCCGAGCTGAAGCAGAAAGGTTCGTGGCGCGGCGAGGTTGTTCACTACCGCAGCAATGGCTCGCCGCTGAATATTCTGAGCTCGGTGGCGCAGCTCAAAGATGCAGCAGGCGAAATCATTGGCCTGGTGCTCGTCAACCGCGATATCACCGAGCGCAAGCGCACCGAAATGGCGCTGCTTGCCCAAACACAAGAATTGCGGCGCTCGAACGCCGAGCTTGAGCAGTTTGCCTATATCGCCTCGCACGATTTGCAAGAACCACTGCGCATGGTGGCAAGCTACACCGAGCTGCTGCGCGAACGCTATGCGGGCCAGCTCGACGCGCGGGCCGACAAGTTTATTAACTATGCGGTCGATGGCGCGCGGCGCATGCAGCAGCTCGTCAACGATTTGCTCAGCTACTCGCGCATTGGCACGCAGGGCAAAGCATTCGAGCCAACCGACACCGCTTTTGTGCTGAAGCGTGTGCTGGCCAGCATCGCGCTCAGAATTCGCGAAACCAACGCGCAGATTACCTATGGCCATTTGCCCATGGTTATGGCCGACCCTATTCAAATCGGCCAGCTATTTCAAAATCTCATCAGCAATGCGATCAAGTTTTGCGGCGACAAAGCGCCCGAAATCGTCGTCAGTGCGCAGCAGATCGATCAGAAACTGTGGCAGTTTAGCGTCGCCGATAATGGGATCGGCATCGACAGCGAGTATGCGCAGCGGATCTTTCAGATCTTCCAGCGCCTGCACGAGCGTAATACCTACCCTGGCAGCGGCATTGGCCTGGCCATAGCAAAAAAGATCGTCGAGCGCCATGGCGGCCGGATCTGGTTTGAGTCAGAAGCCGGGCAGGGATCGACTTTCTACTTTACGCTGCCAGGGGTAGAAGAGAAGTACTCATGATGCTGCGACCAACAACCATTCTGCTGATCGAAGACAACCCGGCCGATGCCGACCTGGCGCGCGAAACGCTTGAGCTTAACAAGCTGTTTCTGCAACTGTTTGTTGTGACCGATGGTGTGGAGGCGCTTGAATTTCTGTTCCAGCGCGGGAAACATACATCTGCCGTGCGCCCCGACCTGATTGTGCTCGATCTCAACCTGCCGCGCAAGGATGGCCGCCAGGTGCTCGAAGAAATCAAGCAGGATGACGATATCAAACGCATCCCGGTTGTGGTGCTCACTTCGTCGGATGCCGAAAACGACATTGCCCGCAGCTACGATTTAGGTGCAAACTGCTACGTTACCAAACCGCTTGATCTCAAGGCGTTTCAGGCGATTGTGAAATCAATTGAGCAGTTTTGGTTCACGATTGCCAAGCTGCCACCGCGTGATGGAACCAGTTCCGCATAAGAGGCGAAACAATGGACGCAGATCTGCAAACGTATATATTACTGCTGGTGGAGGATAGCTCTTCCGACGCAGAACTTGTCGCTGAAATGCTTGCCGATCATTCGGCCAAACAGTACGATATTCTCAAAGCAACGACCATCTCCGACGCCATTCACCGGCTCGAAACCACGCAGGTCGATATTATTTTGCTGGATCTGCACCTTCCCGATGGCGAAGGATCTGGCTCAGTGAAAGTGATACGGGCCGCCGCGGGAAATATCCCTATTGTGGTGCTGACAGGCATAAACGATGAAGAATTGGCGCTTGTATGCATCGACGCCGGCGCGCAGGATTATTTGGCGAAAGAAGAAATCCGGCCGCAAACGCTGCGCCGCGCGATTGGCTACGCGATCACGCGCCAGCGCGAAGCCCAGATCCGCGAGCTGCAGCAAACGATAGGGCGCATGCGCCAGCTTTCGTCGGGGAGTGCGCGCACCCAAACCACCGCCATGCTTACCCTGAACGGCGCGGTGCGCGAGCGCCACAGCGGCGCATTTAGCCAGCTTGTTGACGACTATAACTCAGTAATGGGAACCTATCTCGATCATCTCATTGTATACAAAGAAAAGCCGCGCGATCAGATGGAACTGCTGATTACGCGCCTGGGCGACCTGGGGGGCGGCCCGCGTGACCTGATGGATGTTCACGTTGCTGCGCTCGATGCGAGTGTGGCGAAACAAAATGCCGAGCGCCGCCGCGCGCTGGCAGTTGAAGGCCGGCTACTGGCGCTTGAGATGATGGGGCTGCTGGTCGATTACTACCGCATCGGGCAGCGGCGCCGTTTTCTATAAGGAAATACCCCTATGAAATACCGACTTCGCCTGTTCATAACTGGCTACACCTCGCACTCGCGCCGCGCGATCGAGAACCTGCGCCAGATCTGCGAGCGCGATTTGCGTGAAATGTACGAGGTCGAAGTGATCGATATTCTTGAACACCCACAGCTTGCCGAAAACGAAAAAATCATGGCGACTCCAACGCTGGTGAAGAAGCTTCCTGAACCGGTGCGCAAGATCATTGGCGATCTCAGTGATCGTGAAAAAGTGCTGCTTGGGCTCGATTTCTTCCCAACCAAGCCTGCGTCACCAGCAAATAACCAGGAGGAAATCTGATGGCAACAATACACCAACTCTTGCCAAAGATGCGAACCGGCATCGCCGGGTTCGAGCAGATTACCAATGGCGGCTTGCCCGAAAACCGCAGCACGCTGATCTCGGGCACGGCTGGCAGCGGCAAAACCGTTTTTGCCCTCCAGTTCCTCGTTTCTGGCGTCTCCGACTTTGGCGAAAACGGCGTCTTCGTCACCTTTGAAGAAACTCCTGACGACCTCATGCGCAACGTCGTTTCTTTCGGCTGGGATCTGCAGGCCATGGTCCGCGACCACAAGATCGCCGTCGTCGACGCCACCCCCGAGCCCGGCGAGGTCACCATCGAAGCCGGTGCCTACGACCTTTCTGCCCTGCTCGCCCGCATCGAAAACGCCATTCGCCAGGTCGGCGCCAAGCGCGTCATTCTTGATGCCGTCGGTGCCTTGTTTCCGCAGTTCACCGATGCCAACGTTGTCCGACGCGAGTTGCACCGCATCCACGCCGGCCTGCGCATGCTCGGTGTCACCACCCTGATCACCATGGAGCGCACCGGCGAGGAAGCCGGCATTGGCCGCTTTGGCGTGGAAGAGTTCGTGGCCGACAATGTCATCCTGCTGCGCAATCGCATCGACCAGGAAAAGCGCCGCCGCACGATCGAAATCCTCAAGTTCCGCGGCTCGACGCACCAGAAGGGCGAATACCCCTTCACGATCGACGCCGAGGACGGCGTGATGATCATCCCGCTGTCGGCGATCGAGCTGAAGCAGCGCTCGTCGCAGATCCGCGTGTCGTCGGGCGTGCGCGAACTCGACACGATGTGCGGCGGCGGGATGTACCGCGACTCGATCATCCTGACCAGCGGCGCAACCGGCACGGGCAAAACGCTGATGGTGACGCAGTATATCAAGGCGGCGATCGAGGCGGGCGAGCGGGCGATCCTGTTCGGGGCGGAAGAAAGCCGCGAGCAGCTGACGCGCAACGCGGCGTCGTGGGGGGTGGATTTCGAGAAGGCCGAGCGCGACGGGCTGCTGAAGATCATCTGCCGCTACCCGGAGATCATGGGGCTGGAAGACCACCTGCTGCACCTGAAGCGCGACATCAAGACGTTCGAGCCGAAGCGGGTGGCGGTGGACAGCATGTCGGCGTTCGAGCGGGTGTCGACGCCGAAGTCGTTTCGGGAGTTTGTGATCGGGCTGACGAGCTTCATCAAGCAGCAGGAGATCACGGGCCTGTTCACGAACACGACGTCGATGCTGATGGGCGGGGAGACGATCACGGAAACGCACATCTCGACGATTACGGACACGATCATCCTGCTGCGGTATGTGGAGCTGCACGGGGAGATGCGGCGGGGGCTGACGGTGCTGAAGATGCGGGGGACGTGGCACGAAAAAGACATCCGCGAGTATGTGATCGACAACCAGGGGATGCACATCCGCGAGCCGTTCCGCGGCATTCACGGCATCCTGAGCGGCACGCCGGTCTACTCGTATGCCGAAGAGCGCCAGCGCCTCGGCGGCATGTTTGGTTCCTCGCCGCAAAAGACCGATTAACCAACTATTCTGCGCCAATCGGGCCGAAGGCACGGCTGCAAGCCGCTGCCCTGGTTTTGTGCCCCCTGCTGCAAGCAAACTAATTGCTATGAATTTGCTAGGCAAAAAAGGCCGCGATATCGATACAATATCACCGGGCGTCTTTTGCACAAACCTAAACTATGTACGTAAGCCAATGCGCGTAAGTCGGCGTTCAAGCTCCTGGATGGTTTGGTTCCAAGCGTTCGCGAATTGTGCTACCTACCTGAGGATGCCTTACTATGCAACAAAACGTATATCGCCTGCTGCTCATTGAAGATAACCCTGGCGATGCAGACCTGATCGCCATGCATCTTGCAGAGATACCAGGCTACGAATTCGAAATTTCTCAGGCGAGCAGCCTGCAAAGCGCGCAGCAAATCCTCAGCCAGGCTAATCTCGATGCCGTTGTGCTTGATCTTTCGCTGCCCGACTCTTCTGGCATGGAAACCCTGCGCCGTGTGCGCGCAATGCGTAGCGATATCGACTTCATCGTGCTTTCGGGCTCATATTCCGAGGCGCTCAGCCAGCAGGCACTTGCGGAAGGCGCGTGCGATTTCATTAGCAAGAGCGAGACATCTGCGAAGATGTTGATCAATAGCCTGCTGTATGTGCTCGAACGGCAGCGCGCGATCAAAGGGCAGGAGCAACTGCTGAAATTGCTTGCTGCCAACCCCGATGCGGTGATTGTCGTTGATTTGCAGGGTATTGTGCGTTTTGTAAACGAAGCCGCGCTCATCTTGTTCGGGCGCAGCCGCGAGGATTTCGTTGGTGAGCTGATCGGGTTTTCGACCAGGGAAGGCGAGGTCTCGGAGATTGAAGTGCGGCGCGGCGATAAACTGCGCATTGCCGAAATGCATGTGGTGAGCCTTGAGTGGGAAGGAAAGCCGGCCTGCCTCGCTTCTATCCGCGATGTAACCGAGCAGAAAAAGCTGGCTAACCAGCTTCAGCAATCGAGCAAGATGGAGGCGTTAGGTCGCCTGACCGGTGGTATTACTCACGATTTTAATAATATTCTGACGTCGATCCTGGGCAATGTGCGGCTGGCACAGATCGATTCGCCGCGCAACCACAATGTTCAGGAAAGCCTGGGCGAAATCGAGCGCGCCGTCGAGCGGGCCAGCGAACTGCTGCGCGAGATACTTCTGTTCAGCCGCCAGAAGGAACTAAAGCGCGAGCCAACCCACCTGCCGCCGCTGGTGCAGGAAGTGGTGCGTTTTGTGCGGCCCACGCTGCCGCCCAACGTTCATATCATCACCAACTTCGCCCCACAGCTGCCCGCGACTCTGGCTGACCCGATTCAGCTGCATCGTGTGCTCATGAACCTTGCGACGAATGCTGTCCATGCAATGCGCGAACCTGGCGGTCGGCTTGAGATATCGGTGAGCGACACGAATATCGACAGCGACATGGCCAGCCACATGGGCGATTTAAAGTCGGGCCACTATGTAACACTGGAAGTACGCGATACCGGCCACGGCATGGATAAGGAAACGCTTCAGCACATTTTCGATCCGTTCTTTACCACCAAGCCGATGGGCGAAGGAACGGGGCTTGGCCTTTCGGTGGTCCATGGCATTGTTCGCGATCACGGTGGCGCAATAAGTGTGTATAGCGAGCCTGGCAAGGGCACGCAATTCCGCTTGTATTTTCCAGCCGCCAATTTCGCTGGCCAGCGCGTGCCAAACCAGGCAAGCCAGGCGCCAAGCGGCCAGGGCAAGCATATATTGTATGTCGACGACGAACAGGCGCTTGTTATGCTTGGCCGGCGCATGCTCACGCGGCTTGGCTATGTGGTGACGGGCTATACCGACCCGGCGGCGGCGCTCCAGGCATTCGAGCTCAGCCCAGAGCAATATGATGCGGTGATCACCGATCTTTCGATGCCAGGGATGTCGGGCTTTGCGCTGGTGCGCGCGCTGCGGGCGGTGCGCGCAGATGTGCCGATTATTATGACCTCGGGCTATGTGCGCCCCGAAGACGAAACCAACGCTCGCCAGCTGGGTTTGTATGGCATTTTGCTCAAGCCGAACACGCTCGAAGACTTGAGCCGCCTGCTGAATGAGGTGTTTCATAGTTCGGGAAACGGGCAGGCTTCCGATAGCCTGCAAATGTCGCAGTCGGTTCACGGTTCGACACAATACGTCACGTATAGCCCAGAGCAAAGCGGTTGAGCCACAGATCGCGCACAAAAGCAACTGATACGAAGTACAGATGATTACTTCTGAATTGTCATGCTGCGCAACGCTCCGCTCTTCCCTGGCGCACTGAGCAAGCGCTGTTGGACGGAGCGTGAGCGCAGTTTTTGGTATTTGTGAGAAACGACAAAACGTGGCGGTCGGGGCGGCATTGCCGCCCCGACTTTGCTGTTTGTAGGCGGATGGCGCAGATTGTGCTACGCATAGATTGCTATGCAAACATTTGTGCATTAGGCAGAATATGGTATTATTAGTGGGCCAAAATACTTCCGTTGCTAATGCTTCGAATTTGGCGTCTGGTTCAGCAAAACCGCGTTTGCCCGAGTGGGCCGTGCCGGTGCCCGCCCTGCTCTTTGCGCGGCGGTGCGCAGGGCACCATCCGGTGGGCGCGCGCGGCAGATTTCGCTGGTGTCGTCTGCGCTGTGGGAGTTCGTGTACGGAGTGGGAATGCGGGACGTAGCCATTTGCGATGGTGTTAGTGGCTTAAACGCATGATACTTCGCCAACGAAACAACAAGCCTTTTTGGCTGCTGCAATGCCCCCGCAGCGATCTTCTTCCTGCGTTTGCAATCAAGCTCTGCGCCCCAGGCTTCTTGTACGCCCGCCGCCATGCTGTATCTGCTTGCTCTTTCTTTGCGGCATACTCGGCGCTGCTGATTGCCCGGCTTTGCCGGGGCAGAGCGGGTGCCTTGTGCAAGCCGGCACACATATTGCCTGGCTCCGATACCACGGAGCCGGGTCTGCTGCGTTCTGAGGCCTGGGGCGATTTGCAAAACGACGAGCCATTCATGAGCTGGCGAGAAACGCGCTGTAGCGTAGAAAATGCAACTGCCTCCTGCTTTCTGCCAACCGCAAACTGCTTTGGAGCATTGCACGCGAGGATACTCTATGTCGATGCCTGATCGTAATGAGCCAGTTGATCTTACCAACTGCGACCGCGAGCCAATTCATATTCCTGGCCGTATTCAACCGCACGGCGTGCTGGTTGCGCTTGCCGAAACTGATCTGCGCATCCTTCAGATCAGCGCGAATATTCAGGTTCATATTGGCAGAGAGCCTGCCAGCATGCTGGGCCAGCCGCTGGAAACGCTCGTACCGGCCCAGTATGCGGCCTACTTGCGCAACACCATCGCGCTCGAAAATATCGACGACAACCCGTTATATCTCTGGACGGCGGAACTCAATGGGGCCGCCCAACGATACGATGGCTTGATCCATCGCCACCAGGGTGTGCTGATTCTTGAGCTTGAGCCGGTGCTGCCTGGCACGGGTGGCCCGCCCGATTTCTACCGTATGGTTCGTAATGTGGTTGGCCGGTTACAGCAGGCGAAAGGCTTTCAGCCGTTCTGCGATGCAGTTGCGCGCGAGGTTCAGGCGCTCACCGGCTTTGACCGGGTGATGGTGTATCGTTTCGATGAAGACGGCCACGGCACCGTTATCGCCGAAGCCGTCACCGCCGGGCACGAGTCGTTTCTGGGCCTGCATTACCCCGCTTCCGATATTCCCAAACAGGCGCGCGCCCTGTACCTGCGCAACTGGCTGCGCCTGATTCCCAGCATTCACTACGCGCCGTCCGATATTGTGCCAACGCTGACGCCCGGCACCGAGGCGCCGCTCGACCTGAGCTACGCGGTGTTGCGCAGTGTGTCGCCTATTCATGTCGAGTATCTTTCGAACATGGGCGTGGGCGCGTCCATGTCGATCTCGCTGGTGCGCGACGGCGCGCTGTGGGGCCTGATTGCGTGCCACCACTACGCGGCGAAATTTCTGCCGTTTGAACTGCGTGCTGCCTGCGAGTTTCTGGCGCAGGCCGTATCGCTCCAGCTTGGGGCAAAAGAAGACGGCGATTTCCACACCTACGAGCTGCAGCTGAAAGACACTGGCGCGCAGCTGGTGCAGCAGATGGCCCAGGCCGAAAGCTGGCGCGCTGGCCTGATGCGCGGCAGCACAACCCTGCTGAATCTCTTCGATGCGGGCGGCGCGGCGCTGTCCTTTGGCGGCGAGCTTGAGACGCTTGGGGCCACGCCTGCCGAGGCCGATATTCACACGCTGATTGGCTGGCTGGGCAGCACGACCGACGATGTCTATGCAACCAATACCCTCGCGCGCGATCTGCCAGCCCTGGCGCACTGTGCCACCGTTGCCAGTGGCGTGCTGGCCGTGCCGATCTCGCGCGAACTGGGCGAGTATCTGCTGTGGTTCCGCCCCGAAGTGCTGCAAACCGTCAACTGGGCCGGCGCCCCCGAAAAAGCCGTCACGCTGAGCGACGACGGCGTGCGGCTGAGCCCGCGCAAATCGTTTGCGCTGTGGCAGCAAACCCTGGCGCAGCACGCCCTGGCCTGGCAGCCAGCCGAAATGGCCGCAGCAGCCAGGTTGGGCAACACCCTGCGCGGCGTCATCCTCAAGCGCGCCGCCGACATGGCGATTTTGAATGAAGCCCTGCAGCGCAGCAATGTCGAGCTCGATGCCTTTGCCTATGTTGCCTCGCACGACCTCAAGGAGCCATTGCGCGGCCTGCATAACTACGCGCACTTTCTGCTGGAAGATTACCAGGACAAGCTCGACGACGAGGGGAAAAATAAGCTCGATACACTGGTGCGGCTTACCCAGCGCATGGACGCACTGCTCGATTCGCTGCTGCAATACTCGCGGGTCGGGCGTGTCGATCTGCTGTTGCAGACGGTGAATTTAAATGCCTTGCTTGCCGAAGTTGTGGAAGTGCTTCGTTTGCGCATGGACGGTGTGCAACTGCGCGTGCCGCGCCCGCTGCCAACAGTGAAAGGCGACGCAGTGCGCCTGGCCGAGGTACTGCAAAATCTGATTGGTAATGCGGCAAAATATAACGACAAGCCCGAGAAGTGGATCGAAGTGGGCTACCAATCGCCCGACGAGCAGCAAGGCGCAGCTCGCCAGCGCCAGCACGTGATCTATGTGCGCGACAATGGCATCGGCATCCGCGACAAGCATTTCGAGCCGATTTTCCGCATTTTTCGGCGGCTTCATGCCCGCGATCGCTTTGGCGGGGGCACGGGCGCTGGTCTCACTATTGCTAAGAAGATCGTCGAGCGTCACGGCGGGGCGATCTGGCTGGAATCGACACCCGATCTTGGCACGACATTCTTCTTTTCAATTCCGGAGTAAGCGATGGAGGCCTCTGCCGTGCAGCATACACTGCTGATTGTGGAAGATAGCGACGAAGATTTTGAAGCCGCCAGCCGGGCCTTGCGCAAGCTGGGCGTGCCGGTGGCGATCACGCGCTGCACCGATGGAGACGACGCGCTCGATCTGCTGCACCGGCGCGGCGTGTATGGCAACCTGGCCGGCACGCGCCTGCCTGGCCTGGTGCTGCTTGACCTGAACCTGCCCTCCACCGACGGGTGCGAAGTGCTGGCCGAAATCAAGCGCGATGCAACGTTAAAATCGATCCCTGTTGTAATTTTAACGACTTCGGCAAACCCAAAAGATATTGAAGTTTGCTACCGAAATGGCGCAAATAGCTACTTAGTAAAGCCTGTTAATATGACATATTTCACCAAAGTGCTCAAACTCGTGTACGACTACTGGTTTGGCGCAGTGATATTGCCGGAAGCGCGGGCCTAACAAATATGACGAATCTTTCCTATTCCGTTCTTATCGTCGACGACACGCCCGAAGATCGCATGATGTACCGGCGTTTTCTTGCCCACGATCCCGACGCTTCCTACACCTTTCGCGAGGCTGGCTCGGCCGACGAAGGGCTGGCGCTGTGCCGCGAGCACGCCCCCGACGTGGTGCTGATCGACTTCATGCTGCCCGACGAAGATGGCCTGGATCTGCTCGAAAGCCTGCTCGGCGAATTTGGCCCGGCGCGCTTCGCTATTCTCATGCTCACTGGTACTGGCAACGAAGATGTTGCCGTCGAGGCAATGAAGCGCGGCGCGCACGACTATATGGTCAAGAGCGTCGGGCTTCAGCAGCGCCTGATCCTCGCCATCCACAGCGCGCTCGATAAGGTTGCGCTTCAGAAAAAAATTGAGCAGCAGCGCCTCGATCTCGAGGCCAGTAATCAGCAGCTGCAGGCTGCGCTCCAGGCCCAGCAGGCCAGCGCCGACCAACTCCACCTGGCGCTGCGCGCGGCACAGATGGTAACCTGGGAGTGGGATATTTCCACCCGGCAACTGCGCTGGAGCGAAGGTTTTGCCGAGCGTGTCGGCATGGCCTCCGATGTTATTGGCGGCGACTTCGAGCTTTTTTTTGGCTTGCTGGCGCCCGAGTATCGCGAAACGACCCGCCTGCGCCTCGAGCAGGCCGTGGCAAGTGGCACGCTCGACGAGGTGGAATTCAGTCTGCGCGCGGCCGACGGCAATACAATTTGGATGCTGGCCAGTGGGTACACGCAGCGTGATGCGAGCGGCGCGCCTGCCCGCTTGATCGGCATTGTGATGGACATTACTGCGCGTAAGCAAGCCGAGCTTGAGCTGCGGCGGCGCGAGCATGAATACAAAATGCTGGTGGAAAATGCGCCCGATATTATTGCGCGCTTTAATCGTGATTTGCAGCATATTTATGTGAGCCCAACTGTCGCTCAGGCCACTGGTATGCCGCAGGAAGCGTTTCTTGGCAAAACCAACCGCGACCTGGGCATGCCCGAGCCCCAGTGTGCATTATGGAATACACACTTGCGCGCGGTCTTTGCAAATGGCCAGCCCGAGCGCATGGAGTTCGATTTCCAAACACCTGAAGGCCTGCATCATTACCAGGCCACGATTGTGCCCGAGCGCTCGCCTGATGGCGAGGTCGCAACTGTGATGAGCGTTGCGCGCGACATCACCGACTACAAAACGGCCGAGCGGCGCTTGCGCTTTCTTGCCGATGCTAGTACTGCCCTCGCTGGCTCGCTCGATCCGGTGACAATGCTCACGAATATGGCGCAAAGCACGATCGCGTACTTTGGCGGGGCTTGCGCAATCGACCTTGCCGACCAAAACGATATACGTGTCGCAGCCATTGCGCATCACGATCCGGATATTGCTGCCTCGTTCACCGAGATGCGGCAGCGCTACCCGGTGCGCGCCGAGAGCAGCCACCCGGTAGCATACGTTTTAAAGCACGGCCAAAAACTCGTCGTCGACACTATTCCTGCGCAGATTATTGCCGATAATATCTACGACGGTGAACATGCGCGCATATTCCACAAACTCCAGCCTGCCTCGTTCCTGATGGTGCCGCTGATCGTGCGCGAACGGACCGTTGGCGTGCTCGAGCTGTATGCGCTTGGCGCGCCCCGCCACTACAGCCCCGATGATCTGATGACGCTTGAAGAGCTGGCACGACGTGTCGCGCTGGCGCTTGATAATGCGCAGCTGTATCAGGAAGCGCAGGAAGCACTGCGCGAGCGCGAAGCGTTTATCTCGATCGCCTCACACGAGATCAAGAACCCACTTACCAGTTTACTGGGCCGTGCGCAAATGCTTCAGCGGCGCCTGGCACGCCTGCCCGAGGCAGGCCGCGCCCAGGACGACGCCGAGATTATTGTGTCGCAGGGTTTGCGTATTAGCTCGCTGCTTACCGACCTGCTCGATGTGTCGCGGCTGGCCAGCGAGCAGCTGACGATCACGCGCAAGCCGCTGGAACTGACGGAGCTGGTGCGCAATGCGGTGGCAAGCTTGCAGGTTTCGGCACCCGGCTATTCTATCGCATTGACCGGTGGCGATAGCCTGCTCTGGGTGGACGGCGATGCTGGCCGGCTCGATCAGATGCTGCTGAATTTGATCGGCAATGCCATTAAATACAGCCCGGCGGGTGGCACGATACACGTTGATGTGCGTGCGGCACAGAACAGTGCTCAGATCGCCATTCGCGACGAAGGCATTGGTATTCCTGCCGACGCGCTGCCGCATTTGTTCAAGCGTTTTTACCGTGTTTCGCGCGAGTCGGTGCAGCAGGTTTCGGGCTCGGGCATTGGCCTGTATGTGGTCAACCAGATCGTGCAGGGCCACGGCGGCGTTATCACTGTTACGAGCCAGGAAGGCGTGGGCAGCACCTTCACTGTGCAAATCCCGCTGGTTCAGTAAGCTGGCCGCGCGCCCGCCCTGGCTGTTGCGCATGGGCGGGCGTTTTTTTGCGTGTATGAATGCGCTAGCCTGGCTCGGCAACCCGGCGCAGGGTTTGCGCGCCCAGCGCAGCGTTGCGGGGGTTGTCGACAATCCCGCTGTCGAGCAGGATGAGCCCAAAGGCCAGCGCCCAGCCACGGGCGCGCAGCAGCGTGGCGGCCGACACCGGGCCGTAGGCACGGAGCGCTGCCTGCCGGGCCGCCACGCTGCCGAACAGCATCCACAGCACCGACAGATCGGTTGCCGGGTCGCCGGCTGTGATGTCGCCCCAGTCGATGATGCCACTAATGCGCCCTTTTTCTACCAAAATATTGCGCGTGTGGAGGTCGCCGTGCAGCCAGCCTGGCGCTGCGTCGATTGGCGCGGCGAGGGCAGCTTGCCAGAGCGCAAGCAACGCTGGGGTGATGTGTGTTGTGGTTTGCGACAGCCGGTCGATGCGCACGGCAGTTGGGCCGGCCCGATCCTGCAGCGGGCCACCGCGCACCGGGTTGGTCGGCGCATTGGCGGGGGCGGGCCGGTGCAATGCCCGCAGGAATGCACCCAAAGGCGCGGCCTGTGCTTCGGCTGGCGGGTGCAGGTCGGCCGCCTCGCCGTGGAGCCAGGGCAGCACGCTCCAGCGCCAGGGGAAGCCGCCGCCTGGCACGCCCGTGCGCAGCGGCGCGGGAATGGGCAGCGGCAGGTGGGCGGCAAGCTGCGGCAGCCATGCCTGCTCGTGCGCGATCAGATCGGCGGCAGCGGCGCGGCGCGGCAAACGCACCACCAAATTGCCGCCCAGGCGGAACATTGCATTGTCCCAGCCGGCCGCAAACTCCTGCACCGGCAGCCCGGCCAGGTCGGGGTGCTGTTCGGCGAGCAGCGCGCGCACCAGCCCGGCGTCGACAGCGACTTCGGCGGCGGGCGTGCCGGCAGCAATGTTGTGATTGTGTGCGCTTGTCACAGGCGCTCCTTATTACTCTGGAAAGAAAGTTCTTTTCTGCAACGGGCAAGCTTCCAGGAAGCTCATCTGGCTATCAGATTGAAGCAAGACTGGCTTGAGCTTCCTGGAAGCTGAGTGCAAGGAAAGTTATGTTCCAGAGAACTTATGTTTCAGGAAACCTGATTGTACCAGAGGCAGGCAGCGGCAGCATCCCAGGGCACACCGGATGCGTATGGGATCATATCGCTGCCCGTGCGCCGCGCGGTTGACAGGCGCTGCGCTTTCGGGTATGCTCAACGGCGCAAAAATCGCAAGGACGGGCACGCTGTGCGTCCCGCAGGATACGTCTATGAGCCAGCTCCCCGTCTCTCCGGCGCTGCTTGCCGATCTTGATCGTGTTGAGCAGATAATCCTTGAGCGCGTTCAGCCGCGCCTGGCGGTGATACGCGCCGCCGGCCAGCACATCCTTACCTCAGGCGGCAAACGCATTCGTGCCACGCTGACGCTGCTCGCGGCCCAGCTTGGCGAGTATGATATCGAGCGCGTGCTTCATTCTGCCGCCGCCGTCGAGCTGATCCACGCCGCGTCGCTGGTACACGACGACCTGGTGGATCAGGCTGCCCGCCGGCGCGGCGAGATGACCGTACACACCCGCTGGGATGGCGATGTGGCGCTGATGGTGGGCGATTATTTTTTTGCGCTCGCCGCCGCCGAGATGGCGCTCGCGCCCGACCCGCGTATCATTGGCTTTTTTTCGCGCGGCGTGATGACGATCTGCGAGGGCGAGCTTTCGCCAGTGATGAATGTGACGCCGCTGGATGTGGCGATGGAGCAGTATCTTTACAAGATTGGCTGCAAAACTGCTGCGCTTTTCGAAGCAGGCTGTAAGGCTGGGATGGTCTGTGGCGGCGGCACGCCCGAGCAGATCGAGGCGCTCGGGCGCTTTGGCTACGACCTTGGGCTGGCCTTCCAGATCGTCGATGATGTGCTCGACTATGTGGGCGACGCCTCCACGCTTGGCAAGCCCGCCGGCAACGACCTGCGCGAGGGTACGATCACGCTGCCGCTGATCTATGCAGTTGATGCGGGCGCTAACCCCGCGCTGGCAGAGATCATCGACCGGCAGGCGCCTGAGCCCGCAAGCGTGGAGTGGGCGATTGACGAAGTGCGCCGCCTCGGCGCGGCCGACCGCGCGCTGGCCGATGCACGCCACTACGCCACAAGCGCGCTTGCGCACCTCGATGCCTTCCCCGAAGGCCCGGCACGCCAGTCGCTTGGCGATATTGCGCAGTTTGTGATCGCGCGCATTTCCTGATTAATATTGACATAATAGAAATTCCGCGAGAACAAGAAGACCAGGAGTAGCACTGCTGCCCCTGGTCTTCTTGTTGCGCTGGGTTAAATAGTGTGAGCGCGCTAGTGCAAAATCGAGAAAGCGATGCTGAAAGCGCGCTAGCGTTGCTGCGCCGCCCGAGCATCATCGTCGAACAGATCGGCCATGGTGGGCGAGCAATCGCAGTTCGCGTTGTTGAGCAGCGGCATGCCCCACGATGTCTCGATAGTGCGGAGCAGCGAATAATGCGAGTATGAAAATGGTGAACGATAACCCGGCTTGACCAGTGGCGAAACCACAATTGTGGCAATATGCCCGCCCTCGGCGTGCAGGCAGCAGCCAGTTTTGTCGCTTGTATCGCCTTCGTCGTAGGTAATGAACAGCACGCCATCATCGCGCCAGGCCGGCGAAGCAGTTATTTTGCTGACCCAGGTTTGCAGCCATTTGTCGCCTTCGCCCATAGCGCAATCGTGGGTGCTGTTGCACATATTCGGCGTGATCCAGCTGTAATTCGGCAGGGTATTGGCGCTGAGATCTTTCGCGAGCTCGGTAAAAGGCACGATATTCTTGCAGCGCGCCGGGTTGTTGCGAATGTTGTCGTAGTAGATAAACGGGTTGTGCTTTTGCCGGTAGAGCGGCTGGTCGTCGCCAACGAAGCAGGGTCGCGGCATGTTTTCGATATACGCCTTCCAGGTGCGCCCGGTGGCCTCGATCTGGTCGGCTATATTTGCCTGATCGAGCGTGCAGTCGATACAGTTTTTGTCGATGCCAAACGTATCGCCGCCAGTGAGCGAGATATAGTTCGGCAGGCTGGGGTGGCGCGTGCCGTAGTAGTTCGTTGCGACGGCATACTGCTGCGAAAGCTGCTTGAGGTAGGGCATGGCATCGCTGTTCAGAACATTCCCGTAGTCTTTGTTCTCCATCATAATGATGAAGACGTGCTTGAAGTTTGGCACCAGTGCGGCGGCATTGGCAGGGCGGCGATCGAACTGGAACAGGCGGGTGAGGCGAGAGAGCTTGGAGCGTGGCGCAAGCGCCAGACCCGCGACTACGACAATTGCAACGGCAACAACCGCTGCGATCGCCAGCGTCGTTCGGCGATGTGTCATGGATGTCTTTCTAGCATACAACAAATACGACCAGATTGGGAACCAACCGGCAGGCGCGCAACATCGCGGCGCAAGGCGTGATGGATGACAGACTACGGGCAAGATCCTGCATTGGCAAGATCCGTTCCTTAATCTTCCGAACAATTATTGACATGTGTGTCGTACGAATGCGGGTCGGATAGTACTACGCAGTGTATCACCAAATGGATCTCACGTGTGCAGGAATGCGCTATGCTATACTGTCGGCTATCAGCGCACCGAGCAAACCGCACTGCCGAGGAGCACGAATGGCAACCTACCTGGAATACCTTGCGCCGCGCCTGAGTGGCGATAGCCGGCTGAACGACACGATTGCCGTGCGGGATGGGCGCGTCGTCTTTGGCGGCCACGTCGATCTGCTCGGGCTGGTTGAGCAGTACCGCGCGCCGCTCGAAGTGTCGTTTTGCCCGCTGATTACGCGCCGCATTGCGCAGATGCACGACTATTTTGCGCAAGCACGTGCTGCCACCAGCTACGGCGGCGATTTTGTGTATGCCTACGCCACCAAGGCAAACTTTGCCGAAGAAGTGGTGCGCACGGCGGTGGCATCGGGCGCGCACTACGAAACCTCTTCGGCGTTTGATGTGCGGATCGCACACCGGCTGTGGCGCAGTGGCGTGCTGCCTGCCGGGCGCTTTATTTTCTGCAATGGCTCGAAAGAAGCCGCCTACATCGCGGCGATTCGCGACTTGCGGATGGCTGGCTGCGCCACTGTTGTGCCAATTCTCGACGACCCGCAGGAGTTCGATCTGCTGGCCGATTGCCCGCTGCCCCTGCTGCTGGGCGTGCGCGAGCGCAAAGACGCCGCCAACATGGCGAGCGGCATCACGTATGGATACGACCGCTTTGGCATGACGCCCGAGGAAATGGAGCGCCTGGCCGCGCGCGTGGCCGAAACGCCGCACCAGATCGTGCTCTACCATTCCATGGTCGGTAGCCAGCTCGAAAATCAGGACTACTGGGCGACCGAGCTGCTGGAGTCGCTGGCGGGCTATGCGCGTTTGCAGCCGCACGCGCCCGCGCTGGCCTACTTCAATTTCGGCGGCGGCATGCCCACCGGCGCCTACGATCTCGATTTCCACTTCGACTACGCGGCCTTTGCCACGCGCCTGCTGCGCGAGGTGGCCGGCTGGTGCGAGAATGCTGGCATTGCGCACCCCAGCCTGGTGGGCGAGTTTGGGCGCTACAGCACTGCCGACCACGGCGTGCATATCTTTCAGCTTGGGCGCGTGCGGCCCGGCCAGCCCGGCAAGCCGCCCTGGTATCTGCTCAATGGCAGCCTGATGGTCGCGCTGCCGGATATTCTGATCGTCGAGGGCCAGCACTTTATCTGCCTGCCGCTCAACCACCTCGATGCGCCGGCCGGCCCGGTGGTGCTGGGCGGGCGGCGCACCTGCGACTCCGACGATTTCTACCCGCGCGGCGATATGGAGCTGGTGCTGCCGCTGGCCGATGAAGCGGCGCAAAGCCCGCTCTACATTGCCTTCTTTGGCACCGGCAGCTACCAGGCCATGCTGGCGGGCGAAGGCGGCGCGCACCACTGCCTCGCGCCCGAAGCGCCCAAACTCATCATCGAGGCGCAGGGCGAGGGCTTCAGCACGCGCGTGATTGGCGAGCAAAGCTGGGAAGACGTGCTGAACGAGCTGGGCTATCGGTAGGAGTTGCAGGTTGTGAGGTTGCGGGTTAGAAGGTTGTGAGGTTATGAGGTTGACGACGGGGCGTATTGCATACGCCGGCTCGTTGCAGGTGGCGGGGTGAAAGTTTGCGGGCCTTATCCCAAAGCCCCAGACCCTAAACCCTCATGCGGTCTGGGCGTATAGCAATACGCCCCTCGCCGGTTCTGCGTTAGGCACACACAATGACACAAGCGACATTCACTTCTTCACCGGCGCGGCTGGTGCTGGCCGATGATCACGCAGTGGTGCGGGCCGGCATTGCCAACGCCCTGCGCGAGCTGCCAGATATTGCGATTGTGGGCGAGGTCGGCGACGGCCAGGCGCTCCTGGCGATGCTCTACCACGCCCAGCCCGACGTGCTGGTGACAGACGTAACCATGCCCGATTTCGAGCCGATCGGCGGCATTCGCCAGATCCGCGCAGAATTTCCTGCCCTGAAAATCCTGGTGGTGAGCGCCTACGACGACGACGTGTATGTGCAGGGCTTGCTTGGCGTGGGCGTGAACGGCTACCACCTGAAAGATCAGCCGCTGAGCGATTTGCGGCTGGCGGTGCAGCGCGTGCTGGCCGGCGAACGCTGGGTGTGCAGCCCGCTCGTTGAGAAATTGGTGCGCTACCGCGAAACCGCGCCGGCCGTGAGCCTGACCGCCCGCCAGCGCGATATTCTGCGCTGCCTGCGCGATGGGCTCGACAACAATGCGATTGCGCGCCGCACCGACCTGAGCGTAAAAACGATTGAAAATCACCTGACGCGCCTGTATCGCCAGATCAATGTGCAAAGCCGCCTTGAGGCCGTGAGCTACCTGCACCACCACCCCGAGCTGCTGGGCCTGCCCGATGCGCCCAACAGCTCGGCGGCCAGCCCAAACGAAGCCCCCGGCGCGCACCAGCTCGCGCTGCTGATTGTGGACGACAACCTGCGCTACCGCACGCAGATGCATCGCCTGCTTGGCAAAACCTGCCCGGCGGCAACGATCTACGAGGCCGAAAATACCCAGCGCGCGCTTCAGCTTGTGTCGGCCACGCACCCGCGGCTGGCGTTTGTCGATGTGGTGCTGGGCGACGAGCATGGGATCGAGACGGCGCGGCAGATTCACGCGCTCTCGCCATCCACGCGCATCATCCTGATCAGCGCCTACCCCGACCGCGAGTTTCATCGCCTGGGCCTGGCCGCTGGCGCAATCGCCTTTCTCGATAAGAAAGACATCGATGCGGCGGCGCTGCGCGAGCTGATCGACGATTTGATCGGCTAGGCGCAGATTTTCCATCAGGGCAGAAAGGCACTCGTACAGCTCAGGCAAACGCAACACGCTACGCGCCCGGCCGGCAACGGTCGGGTTTTTTGTTGCGTGGAATGTTTGAAGGGGTGGAATATCAGGAGGCGGCGGGGAGGAGGTGGTGCGTTTGGTGATCCCCACTGGATTAAAAAGCCGGGGATAATGCTGAAGCTGTGTTAAGCATATAACGCTGAAATTTGAGATTTCCGCATCAGCGTATACAGCTTTGGGACGCTATATTTTCCTGGTTGACCTTTCCCTCAACCTATGCTATAACTACTGACACGCCGATTGGCTGGGGCTGGGGGCAATGGCCAATCGGTGCTGAGCCAAGCGGCGCACACAGCAGGCGCGCACGCAACCTCTATGCTACGTCTCCGCGTCCCGCCTGTCAAGCGCTATTCGTCCGATTCGTCACGGTGCAGGTCTATGCCTGTTCGCCGCGCATTCGTGTGTCCGGCGGCAGGCTCAGGGAGGCAAATATGGAGATTGGCGCGGTGTTCAGCCCGGCGGGCGACTGGCCGGCGATTGTGCGCGCGGCGCGTGTGGCCGAAGATGGTGGCCTGGCGTCGATTGGCTTCTGGGATCACTACCACTCCGAGCGCCCGGAATGGGCCTATGTTGCCGGCTGGTCGGCCTATGGCGCGCTGGCGGCGCTGACCAGTCGCATTCGGCTGGTGCCGATGGTGCTGTGCCGCCTGAACTACACGCTGGGTGTGCTGGCGAAAGAAAGCGCCATGCTGTCGCTGGCGAGCGGCGGGCGCTTTGAAATGGCGATTGGCGCGGGCGACTACCCCGCCGAGTATCGCGCATGGCATCAGCCCTTTCCCGCCGCCGCCGAGCGCGTGGCCGCGCTGGCCGAGCACATTGCGGCGCTGCGCGAGCTGTGGCGCGGCGGCTCGGTGACGGTCGCGGGCGAGTACGTTCAGCTCACCGATGCAGCCTGCACGCCAGTGCCGCCAGTGCCGCCGCGCGTGGTGGTGGGCGTGGGCGGCTCGCGGCGCTTGCTTGCCAGCGCGGCTACCTACGCCGACGAGATCAATATCTACAGCGAGCCAGCCATGTTCGAGCAGGCCCGCGCGGCGCTGCAGGCGGCCGGCCGCGATGTGCCGATCTCGGTCTATTTGCACTGGTACCCCTGGCCGGCCGACCCGCGCGCGGAACTGGCGCGCTGGGCCGCGCTTGGCGCAAGCCGCGTATTCGTCAGCATGGGCTACGACCTCGATCTGGCGGCGCGCACGGCTGAGCTGGCCGAGCTAAACGCGGCGATGTGAGTAGAGATACGTTCACCGCAGAAACGCACAGGCACGAATATTTATTGCCAAAGGGAATATAGTTGAGCCACAGAGCGCACTGAGAGCACTGAGAAGGGTAGCCCCAACTCGGTGATCTCAGTGTTCTCCGTGGCCCAGCACTCTTGCCCGAAAATCGCGTCGTGCAGCGTTTACTTCATGAGCCCGCCTGCGACTACATGAAGGAGATGCACTGATGCGCGTGATATTGTGCGCTGCTGCGCTGCTGGGCGCGCTGCTGCCGCAGCCACGCCCCATCGGCGCGGCATTTGTGCCAGTTTCGCCATCCGACGTGCTTGGCTCCAACCTCGTGATCGAACCCACCAGACTGGTCTTGTCGGATACGGTGGCGGTATGCCCCTGAGCAGCGCCGTGGCACGCGATTGGCTATAAGCTGCGGCAGAGCGGCTACGTGCAGTGGGGGGTGCCATGCGTGCGCGCTGGATGAATTTCTTTGGGCTGCTGAAGGAAGCGGGGCTGAAATGGCGCGCCGACAATTGCCTGCGCCTGGGGGCCTCGCTTTCCTATTACACACTGTTTTCGCTTTTTCCACTCATTCTGGTTGTGCTGGCGCTCATCCAGCTTATGATGCGCAATTCCGATGCGGGGCGCGAAGCCATCCTGAATGCCCTGGCGCGCGTCACTGGCGGCTTCCGCGACGAATTTGTGCAAACCCTGACGGCGGCAGCGAAAGCCCGCCAGATCACGGGCGTGTTCGGCGGGGCTGTGCTGCTGCTGGGCGCGTCGTGGGTGTTTGGCGAGCTGGTAAGCGCGTTCAATATCATCTGGGGCTTGCAGGCACCCGAGCGCGGCGCGGCGTGGGACTTCCTGCGGGCGACGATCTTTTCGTTTGCGCTGGTGCTTTCGGCGGCGTTTCTGCTGCTGGTTTCGATGATGGTGAGCGCGGCGCTGACGATTGTGGGAACGTTTATGGCGGAGCTGCCGGGCGGCACGCTGGCGTGGGGCATTGCGCACGGCATTTTCAGCCTGCTGGTGCTGACGATGATCTTTGCGCTGCTGCTGAAATACCTGCCCCAAACCAATGTGGCCTGGCGCGATGTCTGGCTGGGCGCGGCAGTAACGGCGACGCTGTGGATCATTTTGCAGATCGGCATTGCCTACTATATCGCGCTGAGCGGCTATGGCGATTATGGCGTGGTGGGTGGTATTCTGGCGCTGATTGTGTGGGTGTATCTTTCGTCGCAGGTGCTGTTCCTGGGCGGCGAGTTCACGAACTGCTATGCGCGCCGCTATGGCAGCCGCGCCGCCGAGAATGTGGGCGCGCTGTTCGACGCACACCCGCCGCAGGATGTGCCGGTGTCGCCGTAGCGCGGCACGACCGTGAACGGGCGAGCTACCGAAATCGCTAAAGCCAACACCTTTCAGATAAGGCGACCCGGAACGATTGCAACGAGGACTCGAAGGCACAAAGGGCATGAGGATGCAACAAATTCTTGGAATCTTCGAGTCTTTGTGGCTATTTGAAAGGTGTTGACCTTAAGTATTCTGGAAAATAAATTCCCTCGTACTCAGCTTCCAGGAAGCTGAAGCTAGTTTTGCTTCAATCTGGTAGCCAGATGAGCTTCCTGGAAGCTTGCCCGTTGTAGAAAAGAACTTTCTTTCCAGAATACTGAAGCTCCTACGCCGGCACCTGCGCAAGAAACGCATCGTAGGCAGCGATGAACTGCTCGGGCGTTTCGAAATAGGGCATTGCGCCGGTGGCAAACTCCGCGACCGTCCAGTTGCCGCGCGCTGCCAGCATGGGCAGCCCCCCATAGTCCGTGAAATCGCCGCGCACGCCGTGGGCTGCGAATACCGGCATCTCAAGCGACTCGTAGACGCGACTGATGTCGGCGCTGAACAGCAGGCCCGACACAAAGGCGAACGGGGCGCGCTGCGCGCCGGGCTGGTGCGCGCTCAGGTAGCCATATTCCAGCAGGCCCTCATCGACTGCCGCATCCGAGCCAAAGGTTTTCGCCAGGAAGAAGCGCATGCTGGCGCGGCTGGTCAGCGCGTCGTAGAATGGCCGGCCAAGCGCGCTGAACACTGCCTTTGTGGCAGTGCTGCCACGCACGCTGCCGGGCGCGCCATACCATGTGTCGTTTTTGCCCGCGCCGGTGGGGGCTACCAGCGCCACAGTATCGAAGCGCGTGGGGTGCTCGCTGGCGGCGCGTGCCAGGAACTCGCTGCCAAGCGAAAGCGCCAGGGCATCGACTTCGTCGGCGCCGGTGTCGCGGCGGATCTGGTCGAGCATGGCTACGATTGCATCGACATACAGGCGCGGGGTGTAATCGCGCGCCGAGCGCTCGGAAAAACCAAAGCCGGGCAGATCGAGCGCGTAGACATGGCGCGAGCTGCAGTAGTGCTCGTAGAGCGGCAGCATCTCGTAGGCCGAGGCAGCCGCGTTGATGCTGTGAACCAGCAGCAGCGGCTTGCCGCGCCCGGCGTGGTAGTAGCTGATGCGCCCGGCTGGCGTGGTAATCTCGCGCCGTTCGCCCGAAAGCGCCGCCGGCAGCATCATGGTGTGGTCGATGGCAAGTTTGCTATATGCAATGCCGGCGAGCGCCGCGGCCAGCGGCGTGCCCAGCACTGCGCCAGTAAGGGTGCGCTTCTGCGATTTTCGTAACCTCATCACTTCGCTCCTCGTCTGTATTTCTCGTTATGGCCTGTATATCAACAAGTGTTCCATGCACTCTTGCCTGGCGCGCCACCTGGGAAAGGCAGGGCCAGACAGCAGGGCGCTCGATTGCCGCAGGCGTTTATTTTCTCTAATGAATACGGCCAGTGCCGGACGCGCGGATGGGTTGCGCTGGCGGCACCATCGAAAGGAGCATGTATAATGACCATGAATTCTGCGCAGCCGGAAATTGTTGCTGCCACGAACGAATTGCTGGCAAGCTGGCGCGGCCAGCTGGGGATGCTGCTGGAACTGCAGAATGCGCTGCCGGTTGCGCAGCTTCCCGCCGAGGTGCCGGTAAACATTGCGCGGGCGCGCCGCGAAATTGCTGCGGTGAAGGAGCGGCTGCGCGGCTGGGGCGAAACAGCCGAGGATGAAGCTGCTGACGCTGAAACTGCCGATCCACATGAGATTGCGCACACGCTCCAGCTCCACGCCATCTATCGCCGCAACCTGGCGCAACTCAACGCGCAACGCGCCCAGTATACCGAGCGCGATGTGCCGCTCTATATTACAAACGGCATTGCCGAAGCCGGCGCGCACCTCGCCCGGGCCGAGGCACAACTGCGCGTGTGGGGCGTGCCATTTGACGGATAATTCGGCACATGGCTTGCTATAGCTCGCGCGGAGGATCAGCAACAGAGGAGCGAGCTGCATGGCCGATATGTACGAAGTGATGGTGATTGGCGGCGGGCCGGCCGGGCTTTCGGCGGCGCTGTACCTGGCGCGCTACGACCGGCAGGTGCTGCTTTTCGATGCGGGGCGCGGCCGCTCGACCTGGCACCAGACCAATCACAACTACCTGGGCTTCCCTGGCGGCGTGGCCGCGCGCGACCTGCGCGAGCTGGGGCGCAAGCAGCTGGAAGAATACCGGCAGGTGCGCGTGCTTGAGCACAAGGTCGAAGCGATCACGCGCGCCGAGGGCGGCTTCTGCGCCGAATCGCAGGCGGGCGACTGGCATGCGCGCGCGGTGATTTTCGCTACCGGCGCGATTGATCACTACCCGCATTTCGCGGGCTGGGATGAATATGTTGGGCGCAGCATGTTCTGGTGCATCACCTGCGACGGCTATGGCTGCAAGGATGCCTGCGTGGTGGTGGTGGGCAACACCGACGAAAGCGCGGCCGAGGCGCTGCAGCTCAAGCGCTTCACCGACCGCATGACCGTGCTGACGAACAGCGCCGAGTGTTTGATCACGCCGAAGTTTCAGCAGCGGCTGGAGCGCGCCGGCATCCCGCTGGTGCACGACAAAATTGCCGAGGTGGTTGGCGAAAACGGGCAGCTCAAGGCATTGTGTACCAAAAGCGGTCAGCGCATCGAGCTGGATCAGCTGTTTAGCCAGCAGGGCGCAACCCCGCAATCGCAGCTTGCCGCCGCGCTGGGGGTGCAGCTTTCGCCCACCGGCTATATCGAAACCGACACCGAGCAGAAAACCAACGTGCCGGGCGTGTTCGCAGCGGGCGACGTGACGCGGCTGTTTGCGCACCAGGTGACGACGGCGGTGCACGAGGGCGGGCAGGCGGCCTCGGCGGCGAACTATTATTTGTACCCCGACGATCTGAAGGACGACTGATGCGCTCGCAGTGCAGCGGTTAGGCGATCGGGAAAAGGGATTGGCGAGTGCAATGCTGATGTTCGCCCCTGATTGCCGCTGTGCTTTCTCGATAGTGCAC
Source organism: Kouleothrix sp. 19917 (assembly GCF_057073505.1). NCBI lineage: Bacteria > Bacillati > Chloroflexota > Chloroflexia > Chloroflexales > Roseiflexaceae > Kouleothrix > Kouleothrix sp. 19917. Next base: position 2,583,649 of record NZ_CP097099.1, on the reverse strand, counting down.
AAAGAGCGATGAAGGAGCTGCCGATGCGGCCAAAGGTGGGGGTGGCGGTGCTGGTGTGGCGGGCGGGGCGCGTGCTGCTGATGCGGCGGCAGGGCTCGCACGGCGCGGGCAGCTGGGCCTGCCCCGGCGGCCACCTGGAGTATGGCGAGGAACCGGCGGCCTGTGGCGCGCGCGAGCTGCTGGAGGAAACCGGCATGCAGGCCGGCGCGCTGGGCTTCCGTGCGATAACCAACGACGTGTTTGCCGAGGAAGCGAAGCACTATATTACGATTTGGTTCGATGCCAGCGACGCCACGGGCGAGCCGTTCATCGCCGAGCCGCGCGAGTGCTCGGAGCTAGGCTGGTTTGGGTGGGATGCGCTGCCCGCGCCGCTGTTCCTGCCGCTGGAGAACCTGCGCGCCGGGAAGGGCGAGGGTGACGGGGTGAAAGAGAACCGAGAACCGGGAACCGCAGAACCACGGAATCACAGAACCAAATAGTCGGCAGTCGGCAGTTGGCAGTCGGCAGTCGGCAGTTGGCAGTCGGCAGTTGGCAGTTGGCAGTTGGCAGTCGGCAGTCGGCAGTTGGCAGTTGGCAGTTGGCAGTTGGCAGTTGGCAGTTGGCAGTCGGCAGTGAGCACGGAACCAAAAACCGCAGAACCGAGCACTTTCAAACCTGCAACTCCAACATCTCCGTGCCTCTGTGTCTCTGTGCTTATCCCCCCGGCCGTCCTCCGCTAGCCGATTGGCTGCAGCGCAATCACGGTGATGCGCTCGCGGCTTTGCTCGCGCGAGGTACACAGCCCGCCGGCCAGCCGATGCCGCCAGTACTCAGGGAAACGCCAGCGCGCCGCCGCATTGAGCGCAACCTGCTTGCTGACCGGGAAGCCCAGGCGCGAATCGTAGATCGCCTCGACCTGCTGCACGCCGTCGCAGCCGCAGCCGTTGGTGCCGCAGCGCCCGTTGCGCGTGCGAATGTCGCGCTCAATCGCGTCGAACAGCTGGCTCACCGTGAACTCGACCGCGTGGCACGTATTTTTCCGCACCACCACCACGCGCTCGCCATCGACCTCCAGCTCCTGCTTACACCCCAGCGAGCCAATCTCCAGCGCCAGCCGGTAGCGCGAAAACGGCCGCGCCGCCCAGCGCGCACGTGCCGCATCCAGCTCGGGCTGGCCGCGTGGCTGCACCGGTGCCGCCAGCAGCGCGCCGGCCGCCAGCGCGCACAGCCCAATCCCAAGCAGCGCGTACAGCCATGCCGAAAAACTGGGCATAAGCACCTGCCCGGGCCGGCCGGCGCGCAGTGCGCCCGCGCAGCCGCGTGAATTCGATGGCTTTGATTCAGCAGAGAGGAAATAGTCTTTGCAGCGCATTCTAGCATGGCAGCACGCCAGAAGCTAGAGTTTGCTAAACTTGTAAAGCAATTATTTGCGTTCTTAACAGGCTTGCGGGCATGCGCGCGCGGTATGGTAGAATGCGGCGCGGAGAAGCCAACTGAAAGAGTGAACAATGGTTCCTACCGAACTGTATCGCCTGCTGCAGTGCCCCACTTGCAACGCGCGCGACCTGATTGTGACGGCGGCGGGCGTGCACTGCGCCAGCTGCAGCACCGACTACCCCGTGCACGGCGGCTACATCGACCTGATGCCGCGCGCCGTGGAGTTTGGCTATGTTTCGAAATATGTGGCCGAAGAAGCCGAGCTGGCCGAAGAGCTCGACTACCGCGAGCTTGCGCCGCCGCTGCTTGCCGCTGGCGTGCGCAACCGCGCCTTGGTGCGCATGCTCGATTTGCAGCGCAACGATGTGGTGCTGGACAACGGCTGCGGCACCGCCAAGCACGCCGTCTGGAATGCCGACCGCGTGGGCCTGATGATCGGCTCCGACCCGGCGACGATGTTTGCCGACGCCGCGCTGGAAGAGGTTGCGCTTGCCAAGGCCGACTCGCGCCGCCTGCCCTTTGCCGACAACTCGATCGATAAGGCGTTTTCGATCGACGTGCTAGAGCACTTCCCACGCGACGTGATTGACGCCTACCTGGCCGAAACGGCGCGCACCCTGCGGCCGGGCGGGCGCTTCTTCGCCTTCTCGAACACCAGCGACCCATCGTCGCTGCAGTTCCTCACCGACGCCAGCCGCAAGCTTGGGCGCGCGTTTGTGCGCGCCGGCGTCTACGACTTCGAGCGCCAGGCACGCCGCAAATCCGACCACATCAAGGCGCTGCGCACCTGGGACGATGTGCTCGACGCCATGCAGCAGGCCGGCCTGCGCCCGGTCAAGATCGTGTTCTGGAACAGTGTGTTCACCAGCTTTGTCGAGCATGTGCTGATGAAGCTGGGCGAGGCGGTGCTGGGCCGCGCCCGGCGTGGGAAGGCGAAAACGCCCAGCGCCGCGCCGGCTGCAACTGTTTCGGATGGCACGCACCGCGAGATCCGCGCCCGGCAGCGCATGCGCGCGCGCTTGGACCGGCGCGGCCCGACTTACTACGCGCTGATGGCGGTGACGCTGATGATGGAGCTGGACCTGTGGCTGTTCGGCGGCCTGAAGTCGGGCAGCTACTTCATTGTGGTGGAAAAACCCTAGCGTATTTACGATTGACGATTTGCGATTTGCGATTGGCACGCTTCGTCTTTCGTCCTTGGTCTTTCGTCATAACCAATACAGCGCACCCGTTGCCAGCAGTTGGCCGCCTGCCCTGAGCTTATCGAAGGGTCGGTCGTCGTAATCAGAGAGGAATGCCGTGCGCGGATTTAGAGGCACCGCCCAGCGCCGCCCGCGCAGCCTGGCGATTGTTGGCACGCTGCTGATTGTGTACGGCGTGACGCTCATGATCGTCGGCGGGCTGTTTTCGGCCCTGCTGGTGTGGCCCGAAAGCATTCAGACAAGCACCGCCGAGCTGCGCGATGTGCTGGCGCAGGTGCGCGAGCTGGATGTGGTGCTGCTGGGCGGGCAGGCGCTGATCGGCCTGATCCTGCTGATTGGCGGCGTGGGCCTGGCGCAGTCGCGCGGCTGGGCCTGGCTGATGGCGATCATCGGGCTGGGCGTGCATCTGGTGATTTTGCTGATCGACTACTGGCGGAGCGAGCCGATCTACTGGGCGATGCTGGCCTCGGGCGTGCTGTGCTTCCTGCTGAACCTGCGCGAGATCAAGCAGGCGCTGGGCCTGATCGACGACCCGAACGACAACACGCGCCCGCACGACACCTGGGAAGAGCCAGAGCCGGCGCCCGAGCATCGCTCGCTCTCGCGGCGCAGCTAACGCTCGAACCAGCAAGCTATATAATCCACAGATGACGCAGATGACGAAGATGATGTTTGGCTTGTAGACAGAGAACACGCTGCTACGCTGGCGGTTTCTCGGTTCTTGGTTCTAGCAAGACTTGCTTTATCTGTGTCATCTTCGCATAACTCACTCGTGCCCGACATTGCAATAAATTGTGTGTGTATGGAAGAGATCAGCGAAGCCGATATCGCACTGCTGCGGCGCTTTGAGCCGGTGGCGCATTTCACCCACGGCGAGCAGTTCTTTCCCATGGACGCCGAGCGCTACATCCGGCGCTGCGCGCTGTGCGTGAAGCGCCCGAATGAGCCGGTGCGCGTGCTGGTGCCGCGTGGCAAGCTCACGGTGGCGAAGCTCACCCAGCCCTGGCCCGACGTGCCCGGCGCGATCTATTATCTGCACTTCGTCGATCCGCTGCCGCCGCGTGAGATTCAGCAGTTCTATCAGCGCTCGACGCTGCGCGATTTCCGGCCCGGGCGCGGGCGGCTGGCGCGGGTTGGCATCCTTTCGCGCCTGGGCGACCTGGTGTTTTCGGTGTCGCTGCTGCTGCGCGGGCGCGTGCCGGGCGGCGCGGCTGCCGCCGCTGCGCTGGAATACCAGCAGTTGCAGCACGACGACCCGCGCTTCTGCTACTATGGCCGCGTGGTGCGCGAGCATGGCTATGTGGTGCTGCAATACTGGTATTTCTACGCCTTCAACGACTGGCGCTCGTCCTTTAATGGCGTGAACGACCACGAAGGCGACTGGGAGCCCGTGATGGTCTACCTGGTCGAGGGGGACGACGGCAGCATGGAGCCGTGCTGGCTGGCGTATTCCTCGCACGAGTTTCAGGGCGACGACATGCGCCGCCGCTGGGACGACCCCGACATCCAGAAAGTTGGCGAGCACCCGGTGATGTTTGTGGCGGCTGGCGCGCACGCGAACTACTTTTTTGGTGGCGAGTACCTGCCCACCGCTGAGGTGCCATTCAGCGCGCCACTACTGCGGATCTGGCGGCGCGTGCGCGCGTTCTGGCGCGAGCGCCTGCGGCAGGGTGGCGACCCGATTGCGTGGCGCGAAACCGGCGCGATCCGCATTCCCTTTGTCGATTATGCGCGCGGCGATGGCCTGAAGATTGGCGCGGGCCAGCCGCTGCAATGGGACATGCGCCTGCTGCAAGCCACCGACGCGCAGCCCGCGCCCGCCTGGGTGGATGGCTTTCGCGGCCTGTGGGGGCTGCACACCGGCGACCCGCTGGAAGGCGAGGATGCGCCGGCCCGCCCGAAGTTCAACCGCGACGGCACGGTGAACAGCCTGTGGTACAACGCGGTGGGCTGGTGCGGGCTCGACAAAGTGCCGCCGCCGGGGCGCGCGCTCGACGCGCTGCTGGCGCAGCGCCGCCGCCTGCTCGACGAGCAGAGCGAGCTGTCGGAGCAGATCGAGGCGAAGGTGGCGCTGGCAACCGGGCTGGAAGCCGAGATCGAGGCGATTCAGCACCTGCCGCACATGCGCCAGCGCACCACCGAGCTGCTGCGCAAAGCCCGCGCCGTCGCCCTCGAGTGCAACCGCCTGCGCGCGCGCCGGGCCATGAACGAGCAGTCGCTGGCGCAGTTTACCGGCAAAGCGGCGCGCCTGGCTGCCGGCGATTTCGGCCCGGCGCGCGCGCACCTGCGCGTGCCGCAGCTGCCCACCAGCCCCGACGACATTCGCCTGGGGCGCTTTGCGGAAGTGTGGAGCGCGCTGAGCGTGGGCGTGCTGCTGATCGCGACCATCCTGATCGGCCTGATCTCGCGCCAGTGGTGGATTGGTCTGGTGTCGATGCTTGGCATTGTCGCCTTCCTCGAGGCGCTGTTCAAGCGGCGCGTGCAGAACTTCATCAGCAATTTTGTGGTCGGCCTGGCGCTGCTGACCATGCTGGTGCTGCTGGTCGAGTTCTTCAAGCCGGTGCTGGTGGTGCTGGCATTACTCACCGGACTGCTGATCATCATCGACAACGCGCGCGAGCTGCGCTCGTCGGCGGAGTAGCGCTTAGCCATTGAAGATGGCAATATCCGGATCTGCGCCAGCGCCAGGCTGCCCGGCCTGCCCGCCACAATCGCTGCCGTTGTAGGTTGTGCCGCCCGCGCCGCCGCTTACCTGGTTGCCGCTAAACGCGTTGCCGTTATCCGCCAGGCTGCCATTGTAGTTAAAGATCGCGCCACCCCGCCCGTCGCCTCCATTTCCGGCCACGCCGCCGCTGCAGCTGGCCACATCCAGCCCGTTCCCGCCAACTGCCTGATTGCCAGTGAAAGTGCTGCCGCTGACGTTGAGTTGCCCGCCGCGGTTGAAGATCGCCGCGCCCGCACCACCGCCACCACCACCCGCGCCACCGCCCCCACTACCGCCCGCACCACCGGCTCCGCCGCCAAATCCACCTGCGCCGCTTGGCCCGTTTGCGCTTGCGCCGCCGCCGCCGCCACCGCCAAATCCACCCGTGCCACCCATGCCACCCGCAGCATCTAACGTGCTTCCACTTCCCGCGCCGCCGCCGCCGCCGCCAAATGCTCCTGCGCTGCCACTTGCCCCGCCACCGTTGCCACCTGCACCGCCGGTTCCGCCGCCGCCGCCGCCACCGCCAGTAAAGCCGGGGCCGCCATAGTTGCCGCTGCCGCCGGTCGCCTGGTTGGTGCTGAAGGTGCTGTTCGTGATCGTGAGCGATGCGCCGTCGTTGAAGATTGCGCCGCCCAAGCCGGCCCCGCCACCACCACCGCCGCTGCCGAAGCTGCTGTTGCTGCCGCCCTTGCCGCCAAGCGCGACGTTCCCACCCATTGTGGTGCCATCAAGCGTAAGCGTACCGGCGTTATAGATACCACCGCCAAAGCCATTCGCGTTTCCGGGCGCGCCGCCAGTCAGTGGCCCGGAAATCGGGCCGCCCTGGCCATTGGCACCAATGGCGCGATTGTTGATGATGCTGCTGTTTTTGATCGTGAGCGTGCCACGGTTAAGAATGCCGCCGCCAGTCGTGCTGACGCCATTCTGGACCGTGAGCGACTCAAGCGAGACATTCGCCCCGGGCGCAATAGTCAGCACTGTCCCGGTTTGTCCCCCATCAATAATGGTTGTGCCGGCACTCGTGCCAATAAGGTTGAGGTTGTGCGAAATAACCAGCCGTTCGGCGTAAGTTCCAGGCTCAATCAATATCGTCTGGTCATTTATAGTTTTACTCACCGCTGCGCTAATTGTCTGGCATGCGGTCGCGAAGCTCGTGCAATCATTGGCGTCGTTCCCGCTCGGTGCGACAATGATCTGCGGGCTTGTGCCGCCTACTACGCTTGTTGGGCTTGCGGCGGGCTGGGGCGTCGCGGTGAGCGCTACTTTGCTTGTTGGCGTGGCAGAAAGTGTGGGCGTTTGAGGAAGTTCTGGCGAAAGTGTTGCTGTCGAAGCCGGCGCTGTGCTAGTTGGCGTTACCTGCATAGCGGATGTAGCTGTCGCGATTGGCCGAGAAGTAGGCGGGATCTGGGTTGGGAAAGGCGATATTGGTGGCGCTGTGCTGCTGAAGGTTGGCTGTTCCGGTGTTCCCTCGTCAGCAGTTGCTCTTGTAGGTGGTGTTGCAGCAGGTTCGGGCGTTGCTGCTTCGTCCGAAGGAAATTCTGTCGCCGCTGAAGCAACGATGGCTGTGGCGCTGGCCGTGGCACCGGCGGCCGGGGTTTTCGTTTTAGGCACGTTTGTTTGCGTAGGGATGGGCGTGGCGGCGATAGCCACAGCCAGGCTGGTGCCGGTTGCCTCGGCGGCGCTAGTTGCTGCGCTCGCTTGCGCCAGTGCCGTTTGGCCGAGCGTGGTAGCCGTTGCGCCACCAACTGCCTGCACGGTTGCCTGCGCTGCGGCGGCAGAAGTTGCGGCAGCTTGCTGCGCCACTGCAGTTTGTGTTCCTGCCAGGTTCGCGAGCAGCGCGCCATATGCTTCGTCCAGCGTCGGGAACTTGCCAGGCGTGCGCTGTAACGCTGCCAGCAACCCACTGTTCTGGCTAAGCTGCCGCGCAACCAGATCCTTCACGTTGTTAGCATTGATAAAATGAGCCGGCGCAGCAGGTAGTTGCTCTTTCAGGTTTGCCAGCATCACATCGGCTGGCTTACTCGTTGGGTCGGCTTCGGCCTGCGCAATCACAATGTTGAATTCACGCAGCGCCTCAGAGTAAAGCTTCAGGTTGGCGAGCGCCAGCGCCCAGTCGTAGTGCAGCGCCGGGTTATTGTGCTCGGGTGTGGCTATGCCTTGCAGAGCATTCTGGTAGATCTTGATCGCTTCCGGGTAGTTCCCCTGTGCGGCCGCGCGCCGCCCAACTGACCAGCTTTTTAGTCCGTCGGCAAGCGTCGTGTCCGCGCCCGATACGCGTGAAAGCGCCGTGCCCATGGCTTCTATCACATCTGGGTCGCTGTCATTCTGATCCACAGTATTGAGCGCCGGAATAAGTCCCCTTACAACCAGCGTTAGGTCGGGGGCATTGGGTTGAGTTTGCAGAAAGAGCTGAAGTTGCTCAACGTGTGGAAGGGCAAAAAAGAGCCGGCGGGCCGCCTGACACGCTGGTGCGCTCTGATACACCGCGCTGCTATTGCTGCGTGCCTGTTCGGTGGTTAATGTGGCATCAGGCCCGGTTTGTTGAAGTTTGAACAAGCCAGTCAGCGCGGCAAAGCGAACTTCGGGGTTGCTGTTGCTCCGAAACTGGTTGAGATGGGTTGGAATGACTGATTCGGCCGTTTGATCGCGGTTCGCGAACATGATGGCTGCTGCGCCGCCTACTGCGAGAGCAGCCAACAAACTCATGATCCAGGGCAAAAAGCGGAGCACAAATTGGCGAATAAACGTGGCGTATACTGCAACGATGCTGAATGTCACGAATATTTGCGAGCTGAAAATTGGGGGTTTTGCTGCGTTAATCCACTTTTGGTCGAACACACGCGAGTAAATCTGGTTACGCACCCGCAGCTGCTGTCCATCCAGGCGTATAAGGCCAAATAATTCGAGGTAGTTTTGCTCATGTGAACGATCGTCGTCTGGCACAATCTTACCAGCGTGAATCTGCTGATACAAGCGCAGCATGCGCCAGCGCCGGCTTGGCTCGGTGGATTGCACACGATTCTGTACGAATTTCAGATTTTCATCGGGTGCATCTTTTGCCAGAAAATGATCTTGCACCAGTGCATCGACGACGGTTTCATTCCATTGGCTCGGTTCTGTAGCAGCAACCAGCTGGCATAATTTCTGGGTCAGGTAAGGGTGGCCGCTCGTCCAGCCGAAAATCGCGCGCAGTAGTGTATCGCTTGGCGACGGTGCAGGAACAAGCTCTTTGTGAAACGATGATGCGCTTTCGGCGCGGCCAGGATCTGGGGTGCTTTGCTCGAACGCACCATTATTCTGCCGGGCATAATGAAGCTCTAAGCCCTGGCGAAGCGGAACGGCATCGGCGTAGCTGAACTCTTCGAGCACGATCTGGCGGCCAATATTGAATGGCGTGCGGTGGCGATCCTGAATCAAATCGATCGGTGTGGCAACGCCAAGCAGCACGAATGTCAGGCGCTGATATTCGGGTACAATCGCGCGCTCGTTGTACATTGCGCGAATGGCGGCGAAGAAGTCGTCGCGGAAATCGAGGTTGAGCGTGGTATCGATCTCGTCGATGAAAATGACGATTGGCGCGTCGATCTCAGCCAGCACCACATCGCGCAAAAACTCGATAAAGCGCTGCGAGTGGCCGAGTTGCCGATGCTCGGCCCACCATCGGGCGGGGTTGACCGAGAGCTGTACATTTGAACAGATGCGGCTGAGCAGGCCAAGGTACCAGTCATCCACCGACACCGTGCCAATGCTGGTCAGGTCGATAATGACGGTGCGGACGCCTTCGGCTTCGAGCTGGCGGGCGGCGCGGACCATCAGGCTGGATTTGCCCATCTGGCGCGTCGTCAGCACATAGCAGAACTCGCCGGCCAATGCATGGCGATATAGCTCCTGGTCGGCCGGGCGTGTGATATAAGAGGGCGACTGGGGGCGCATCGTCCCGCCAGCCACAAAGAAATCGTTTGGCTCGCTCATGGCCTTCCCTTCATTGCTGCATGTGCGACGTTACGAGTTGCACGACCCTGGCCCGCAAAGGGCAGCGAACGTGCGACGCAGCCGCGTACACGGTGCGAAGAACTCCATCAGCAATGGTATAGGTTGGCCTGCTGGTGCTGACGATTCTGGTGCGTAGGTTGGGCTTTTCAAGCCGTGCTAGTAGCTGCTGTCGCTACTCATCGGCTTGCTCATCACAAGCAATACGCGCGAGCTGTGCTCGTTGGCGAAATACGCAATGTCCTAGCCATTGAAGCTGGCACGATCAGGGTCGGCCCCCGTGCCGGGCTGCCCAAGCTGCCCGCCACAATCGCTGCCGTTGTAGGTTGTGCCGCCCGCGCCGCCGTTCACCTGGTTGCCGCCGAACGAGTTGCCAGTGTCCGCCAGGCTGCCGTTATACGTGAAGATCGCCCCACCCCGCCCGTCACCTCCATTTCCGGCCACGCCGCCGCAGCTGACCACATCCAGCCCATTCCCGCCCGTCGCCTGGTTGCCGGTAAAGGTGCTGCCGCTGGCGTTCACCTGCCCGCCACGGTTGAAAATTGCCGCGCCCATGCCTGCGCCACCGCCGCCTGCCCCACCACCACCGCCCACGCCGCCCTTGCCGCCCGCGCCGCCGCCAAAGCCGCCTGGCCCGCTTGTGCCGTTTGCATTTGCGCCGCCACCACCGCCGCCGCCAAAGCCGCCCGCGCCGCCCGCGCCACCCGGCGCATCACGCACGCTTCCGCTGCCTGCGCCGCCACCGCCGCCGCCAAACGCGCCATTGCCGCCGTTTCCACCACCACCATCGCCGCCTGCGCCGCCGGTTCCGCCACCACCGCCGCCACCGCCGCCAAAGCCGGGGCCGCCGTAGTTGCCGCTGCCGCCGGTGGCCTGGTTGCCGCTAAAGGTGCTGTTTGTGATGGTGAGTGCTGCGCCGTCGTTGTAGATTGCGCCGCCAAAGCCAGCCCCGCCGCCGCCGCCGCCACTGCCGAAGCTGCTGTTGCTGCCGCCGTTGCCGCCAAGGGCGATGTTCCCGCTCAGTGTGGTGCTGTTGAGGGTGAGCGTGCCGGCGTTGAAGATGCCGCCGCCAAAGCCGTTTGTATTGCCGGGTGCGCCGCCGGTCCGTGGGCCGGAGATCGGGCCGCCCTGGCCATTGGCACCAATGGCGCGATTGTTGAGGATGCTGCTGTTCTGGATTCTCAGCGTGCCGCGGTTGAGAATGCCGCCACCGTTCGCGCTTGCGCCATTCTGGATGGTGAGCGATTCGAGCGAAACATTCGCGCCGGGCGCAACGGTGAGGACACGGCCAGCCTGCCCGCCGTCAATAATGGTCACGCCCGCGCCGCTGCCAATTATGCTGATGTTTCGTGTGATGGTGAGGCGCTCGGCGTAGGTTCCGGGCGCAAGCAGCACCGCTTGCCCATCGCCAGCTTTGCCCACCGCAAAGGCGATGGTTTGGCAGGGCGAGCCAATCGCGCCGCAATCGTTGGTGTCGCCTCCGTTGGGTGCGGCATAGATCGTTTGCGCCTGGGCAGTTGCCGTAAGGTGTGCAATGGCTTGTGCGGTTGCGGTTGCGTTCTGCTGCGCTTGAGCCGTGGCAGTTTGCAGGGCTTGGGCTGTCGCAGTTGAAAGTGCCGCAAGGGTTGCATTCTGAGCCGCTTGTGCGGTTGCGGTTGCGTTTTGCAGGGCTTGGGCAGTGGCGGCATTTGCCGTCATTGAGAGCGTCTCTTCGGTTTGAAATTGTCTCATCTGGCTGGTAGCAGTTGCAGCGGCATTGGCAGTTTGCGCAGCCGCGTTTGCCGCAGTCGCCGTTAAGCTGCGGCTGGCTTGGGCGGTGCCCGTGGCGGCTGCGTTGCCGAGCGCCGTGGCGGTTGCCGCCTGAATTGCCCGCGCGGTGGCGGTTGTGCCGTCAATCTGAACTGATGCGGCGGTTCCTGCCTGCTCCGTTTGATCAATCGCTACGACATTGTTGGCCACCGTTGGCGTGTTTGGCAGCGCGCTGGTGTTTGCCAGCACGGCGGTTGGGCGCGGCGTGCGCGTGGGGGTGAGCGTTGCAGCGACGGCAACGGCCAGGCTGGTGCCGGTCGCGCCCGCCGCGCTGGTTGCCGAAGCCGCCTGCGCGATCGCGGTTTGCCCGAGCACGGTGGCGGTTGCGCCGCCGACCGCCTGCACGGTTGCCTGGGCGGCGGCAGCGCCAGTTGCGGCAGCGGCCTGCTCTAGCGCGGCTTGCGTGCCCGCCAGGTTTGCCAGCAGTGTGCCATACGCCGCATCCAGCGTTGGGAACTTGCCCGGCGTGCCTTGCAGCGCCACCAGCAAATTGGCGTTCTGCGCCAGCTGCTCTTCGACGACCTTTTTGGCGCGCCTGGCGCTCACAAAGCGGTTCGGCGCGCTCGGCTGCCTGACCAGCGCGGCGAGGCCAGCGTCATCGGGCTGGCTGATTGGGTCGGCGCTGGCCTGCGTGATCACGGTGTTGAATTCACCTAGCGCCTCGGAGTAGAGTTCGAGTTTGGTGAGCGCCAGTGCCCAGTCGTAGTGCAGTGCCGGGTTGCTCTGCTGCGGCGTGGCGGTGGCTTGCAAAGCCTGCTTATAGCTGTCGATCGCTTCCTGGTAATTGCCCTTCGCGGCCGCGCGCCGCCCCTTCGACCAGCTGTTCAGTCCGTCGGCCAGCGCGGTGTCGTTGGGCGACACGCGTGAGAGCGCGGAGCCCATTGTCTCAATCACGTTGGGGTCATCTTCGACCTGAGCCACGGTGTTCAGCGCAGGAACAAGCCCCTTCACAATCAGCGCCAATTCAGTTCCGTTCCGCAGCCCATCCTGCCCATTGATGAAGATCTGCTGTTGCCCATCGCTGGAAATGCTCAGGAACAGTTCGCGCGCCGCCTGGCCAGCCAGGTCGTTCTGTCCGGCATCGGCGTTCTTGCCGCCCGCCTGAGCTGTGGCCACAGCGGCGCTGGCCTGTGCCTGCTGGAGTGTGAACAGCCCGGCCAGCGCCTGCATACGCACTTCGGGGCTTGTGCTGCTGCGAAACTGCGTGATGTAGCTCTGCATCGTGTTTTCGGCCTGAGTCGGGCGATTGTACACATACACCGTCGCCACAACCATCACAACTGCGGCAAATGTGCTCAGCGCGGCGGCGGTGCGGCGGCTGGCGAGCGGCGGCATGGTTGCCTTGACCCAGCGCTGGTCGAACACGCGGTGGTAGATCTGGTTGCGCACGCGCAGGTTTGGCCCTTCGGGGCGCACCAGGCCGTACAGTTCCAGGTAATTTTGCTCTTGCGAGCGGTCGTCGTCGGGAACGGCCTCACCGGCGTGAATGCGCCGATACAGGCGCAACATTTTGCGCCGTTCGCCAACTGGGCTGGCCTGAATGCGATTTTGCACAAACTTCAGGTTGTCGTCGGGCGCGTCTTTGGCGAGGAAGTGCTCTTGCACCAGTGCATCGACCGTTTCTGCACTCCAGCTCGCGGGCGCGCTGGCGGCAACGAGCTGGCAAAGTTTCTGCGTCAGGTAGGGGTGGCCGGCTGTCCAGGCGAAAATCGCGCGCAGGATCGTATCGCCCAGCGACTCATTGGGCGCGTACTCGCGGTCGAAGGCGCTCGCGTTTTCGGGGCGCGCATGCCCGGCAGCGGCATTCAGGCCATCGCGCAGGGGCGCGGCATCGTCGTAGCGAAACTCGCGCAGCACGATCTGCCGCCCAACGTTGAAGGGCGTGCGGTCGCGGTCCTGAATCAGGTCGGTCGGCGTGGCGACGCCCAGCAGCACAAAGGTGATCTGCTGATACTCGGGCGTGCTGGCGCGCTCGTTGTACATCGCGCGAATCGCGGCAAAGAAGTCGTCGCGGAAATCGAGATTGAGCGTGGTGTCGATCTCGTCGATGAAAATGACAATTGGCGCGTGCGTTTCGGCCAGCGCGACATCGCGCAGAAACTCCATAAAGCGCTGCGAGGGGCTGAGCTGCTGGTGCTCGGCCCACCACGCGGCTGGCTCGACCGGGATGCGCAGGCTGGAGCAGATGCGGCTGAGCAGGCCGAGGTACCAGTCGTCGACCGACACCGTGCCAATGCTGGTCAGGTCGATAATGACGGTGCGAACGCCTTCGGCCTCGAGCTGGCGCGCGGTGCGAACCATAAGGCTGGATTTGCCCATCTGGCGCGAGGTGAGCACATAGCAGAACTCGCCGGCCACGACATGGCTATACAGCTCCTGGTCGGCCGGGCGCGTGACGTAGGAAGAAGATTGCACGCGCAGGGTGCCGCCAACCACAAAGAAATCGCTCGGCTCGCTCATGGCTTGGCCTTTTCGCAGGAGTCAGAAGTCAGGAGTCAGAAGTCAGCGTCAGGTCAAAGTAACAAAATTCATCCGCCGATTACGCAGATTACGCAGATTATAGACACTATATCTGTGGAATCTGCAGAATCTGTAGATAGTTCTCGTTCTTATTCCAATTTTGACATAGTCCTGTAGGATCATTTCTTGATCTGTTTCTCCGTGCCTCCGTGTCTCCGTGGTGAGCAAATTCTCGTTGTTCCGTTAGGCGGAGCAGCTGAACGCGCCAAGCGCGTCGCGCACCTGCTGGTCGTCTTTCAGGCCGGCGCGGCAGGCAGCGCCCTGCATGGCAGGCAGCAGCTGGTCGTGCTCGCTGGCAGAAAGCGGCGACTGTGGCTGCAAGCATGGGATGGCAAGTTTCAGATCCGTTGCGACACTGCTGTCGCGCAGTTGGTCGAACAGGTCGCGGCGTTGTTCCGGCGAAGTGAGTGGCAAATTTGCGACTTTACGGCCGTAGAACAGATTGCGCGCCATATCTGGGTCGACCCCGCACAGCAGCCGGAGGTTATTGAGTTTGAGGACAGCGCTGTTGCTGCTGGCAAAGCCGGTGCTATAGGCCTGCCGGTAGGCCTCAAGTTTATGCTGCTGGTTCTGGTAGGCCGTGAACGCCACCAGTGCCAGCGCAAGCACAACCACCACCGCCGCGAGGATCGAGACAAGCTTGGTGTTGTTGCGCGGCGTGTTCTGCTGGATCCACGGCTGGTCGAATACGCGCTCGTAGATGCGGTTGCGCACGTGCAGCACGCCATCTTCGGCGCGGATCAGGCCTACCAGGCGCAAACGTTCCTGCGCGGGGTCGCGCTTGTCTTCGGGCACGCTTTCGCCGCCAAAGATGCGCCGATACAGCTTCATCAGCGGGCGGCGGTCGGCAATGGCCTTGATTGCGCTGTCGACATAGTTGAGGTTGTTTTCTTTTTTGCGCGCTTCGTCGGAAAGAAACAGCCGCTCGACGATGGCATCCAGCTCGTCGTCGTTCATGGTACCGTCGGGCGCTTCGGCCACTTCCAGGCAGATGCGCTGCGTCAGGTAGGGGTGGCCGTTCGTCCAGTGAAAAATGCGGTCGAGGATGGGCGCGCCGCGCTCGGGAAAGCGCGAGCCGAGCCCTTCTTCAAGCGGCGTCGCGTCGCTGCGGCGCAGCTCGGGCAGCTCGATGCGCTGGCCAATGTTGAAGGGCGTGCGCTTGGGGTCTTTCACCAGGTCGGTGGGGGTGGCGACGCCAAGCAGCACAAAGGTCAGGCGGTCGTACTCGGGGTTGCTGGCGCGGGCGTTGTACATCACGCGAATGGCGGCGAAGAAGTCGTCGGTGAAATCGAGCTTGAGCGTCGAGTCGATCTCGTCGAGAAAGACGACCACGCGATCTTCGACCTGCGCGAGCACGACGTCGTGCAGGAAATCGGTGAAGCGCTGGATCGGCCCGCCAGTGCCGCGTTCGCGCCACCACTGCTCGACATCCATGCGAATGCGCAGGTCGTTGGCGATGCGCGCGATCATGCCCAGGTACCACTGTTCCTGCGTCACCTGCGTGCCCAGGCCGCTCAGGTCGATGATCGACACGCGCACTCCCGCGCGACGCAGCCGGCCGGCGGTGCGGATCATCAGGCTGGATTTGCCACGCTGGCGCGAGGTGAGCACATAGCAGAACTGGCCGGCGAGCGCCTTGTTGAACAGCTCGGTGTCGGCTGGGCGCGTGATGTACGATGGCGCGTTCTGATGCAGGGTGCCGCCGGCCTTGAAAAAATCGACCGCGCGCATTTCAGCAGTCATTGCAGCTTGTCCTTCAAATATCGCTCGTACAAGGTGCAGCGGCATGCGCACGACTGGCTGTCGGCGCCCTGGATGAGGCCAGCCTGCATCAGGCGGTAGAATGCCACTTCGTCGGCGCAGCGCCCGCGCGCCATGATCTCCTTCAGCGCCTCGACCAGGTCGGGCTTGTCGCGCAGCATCCACAAAAAGCGTTTCAGGTGGTCGTAGAAGGGGCTTTGCGGGCTGGTGGCGCTCCCGCTCAGCTGCTGCCAGCTCACCTGATCATTCAGCATGGTGTAGAGGGCGCGGTTGCTCAGGTAGGGGTGGCCGCCCAGCAGTTCAAGAAATTCGGGTAGCTCCGCATCAGTGAGCGGCGCGCGGTAGCGCCCATTCAGCTCGGCCAGTTGCGCTGCCGTGAAATCGGGCAGCACCAGCTTGGTTCCAACATTAAACGGCGACTGGCTGACATCGCTGATCAGCAGGTGCGGCTCGGTCGAAATGACCATCAGGATGTCCAGGCGGTCCCAGTCTTCGCTCATGGCGCGGTTGTTGTGCCAGAAGCGCAGCAGGCCGAAAAACGTGTCGTGGAACGACGTGCTCAGCAGGCGGTCGGCCTCGTCGATCGCCAGCACAATGTTCGTGCCGAGCGGAAGCACGTGGTCTTCCATGAGGTAGGTGGTCTTGTCGGGCGCGCCAAGCGAGCTTTTCCAGCCCTGCTCGACCAGCGCGGTGTCGAGGCGCAGGCTGCGGAAGATCAGCTCGGCAAAATAGCGCAGGCAGGCATCGAGGCTTTGCGTCACGCGCTCGTCGAGCGCCTGCATGTCGATGCGCACGATTTTGCTGCCCGCCTTCTGGGCCTGGGCGATGCCGCGCATCAGCAGCGAGGTTTTGCCGGCCTGGCGCGGCGCGCGAATGGTGATGGTGGTGCCTTCGGGCTTGCTCATCTCGCGCTGCAGGCGGCGGTCGGCGTCGCGCTCGATATACATGTCGGAGTTGAGGCGCATGCTGCCGCCCGGCTCGTGGAGCGACTCGATGAAGCGCGGGTCGGCGGCGGGGCGTGGCGTGGCATCGGGCGGTGGCGCGCTGGGCGTGGCCGGGGCGGCGTGGGGCAGGTTCACGCGCGCGTCAATCGCGTCGAGCAGCTGGTCGATCAGCGCGGCAGTGCCGCCGTCGTCGTTCCACGAGGTGTATTGAATTTTGTCGAGCAGGTGGCTCAGCTCGTAGGGCAGCGCGCTGGCGTAGGCAATGCGCACCGGCAGCAGGCAGGCCTTGCTCTTGCTCTGCATCTGGGCCGCCGCGCACTCCACTTCCATCGCCACCATTTCACTGCCCACCGATTCTTCAGACAGCAGCACAATCACATAGTCGCTGGCCAGGATGCGCTGCTCGATCTCGCGCGCCCACTGCACGCCAACGTGCATTTTCTGGTCGATAAATACGTCGTGGCCGGCAGCGCGCAGGCTTTCGTAGAGAATGCGCGCCAGCGGCTCGTCGAGGCGGGTGTTGCGCTTGTAGCTGATGAACACGCTGGCGCTGCGGGCGGCCCGGCGCACCGGGCGCGCAGGCATGGTTGGCGGCGTGGGCAGCAGCGGCGCGGGCACGAAGCTCTGCATGACGGGCGCTGGCGCGGCGGCAAACGTGCGCGCGGCCGGCGCGGCGACTGGCTGCTGGGCAACGGGCGCGGGTGCCGCGCTGGCGGCGCGCTCGTCGAGCTTGGGAAACTCAAACAGGCGGCCATCGGGCGAGCGCATATACAGCACTGGCGTGCCCCACTCGGTGCCCGCGCCGCTGGCTAATAGCTCCTTGCGCGCCTCGGCCAGCCCGCCATCGACCGGGTAGCCGTCGGTCAGCGCGCCATAGAAGCCTTCCGAAAACGTAATCGCCGCCTCGTCGGTGACGGGAAACTGCATGGCGATTACTGCCGGGATGCCCTGCTGCACAAGCGACTGCGCCGCGCCGGCAAAGGGGTCGGTGCGGCTGGAACGGCCACCCTCGCAGGCGTTCAGCACCACCAGCCGCAGCGCGCCGTGGTCGTGCAGAATCACGCCGAGGTCGCGGCTGCTCACGCGCGCGCCATAGCCCTCGCTGTCTTCCATCAGCAGCACGCCATCCTGCTGCTGCTCGTCGAACGAGCCGTGCCCGATGAAATGCAGCACATGGTAGCTGCCACGCCGCAGCTGGCGCTGCAATGCCGAAAGCGTGGGTGCGGCCAGCCGTTCGATCTGCACAACACCGCGTGCTTGCAGGTCGGCCAGCGCGGTCGAAAGCTTCTGCCACTCGTCTTCGACATTGAGCGGCGGGTAGCCACGCGGGCTGGAGATCACCGCTAGGATGCGCAGCGGCGGCGAAATTGACAGCGGGCGCACGCGCTCGGGCATTTCGAGGTAGCGCACCAGCGGTGTTTGCGAAGACAGCGCGAGAAAGCGGTTGAGTGCGGGGTTATACATGAATTCCCAGGGCAGGTCGGTCAGCTCGGGCGTGCCAGTCAGGCGCAGGCGCACGCGCAGGCCGGCATTCTGGCGCTGGGCTTCGTCGATGCTGCTGCGCAGGCAGGCGCGCGCCTCGCCATCGAACACGGCCGCGAACAGGCGCGAGCCAAAGCTGCGAGCGTACTCCGTTTCGGGATTCTCGATACGGCGCGTACCGCGCTGCGGGCGGCCAAAACGCAGCAGTGCGATCTCAAGATCCTGCTCGGTAAAGGGGACGACGAAATCTTGCGTGACCTGCCCGGCCGGTGAGTTGAACGTTGCGCGGTAGGCTGTGCCGCTGCGCTCGATGTCGATATCAAAGTCAAGATAATCCATGGCGCAGCTTTCCATGCGAAGGCCCAACGTTAATTGGCGCTAGGCAGCTAACTCCTGACCTGCGAAAGGTATGCAAAGCCGCGCCCGGCACAAGCGGGCAGCGTTAGTGGTTGCTGGAAACCTGAATACGTTTAGGTAGGCGTATAGTACAAGATGTAGAAGGATTTGTATATACGTATTTTTTCGTATAAAAAGCGCCCGGCGCGACCTGGTGTATACTGGGCAGCCGTATGGCTTTTTGTGGAGACTATTTGTGGCACACCAACCGAACGCCGCGCGCGCGATCCGGCCTTTGTATGTTTCGCCAACCGGGCGCGGCGGCGTGGATTTTGGCATCCAGAATATTTTGCGCGCGGTGCGGCGCGCCGGCTTGCCCGGTGCCGAGCTGCTGCGCCTGCGCGAGATGTATAACTTCGCGCCCTTCCTGATCCAGCGCGGGCTGCCGGCGCGCTGGTACGAAGGCTTCGACATTGTGCAGGGCCGTTCGCGGGTGGCCTTCGCGCTGCGCGCCCCTGGCCGCCCGCTGGTCACCACCGTGCACCACCTGACTACCGACCCCGAGCTGCAGCCGTATTCTTCGCTGCAGCAGCGCATCTTCTACCGCCTGGTCGAAAGCCGCTACGACGGCTGGTCGATCCGCGACGCCGACGCGGTCGTGTGTGTGTCGCGCTACACGCAGCGCCATGTGGAAGCGACCTACGGCCGCCGCGATACTGTGCTGATCTACGACGGGATGGACACCGAGGTGTTTGTGCCGCCGCCCGGCATGGCCCGCCGCGACGACGGCCTGCCGCCGCGCCCCGAGCGCATCCGCCTGCTGTTCATTGGCAATCGCACGCGCCGCAAGGGCTTCGACCTGCTGCCGAAAATCATGGACTTGCTGCCCGACGACTATGTGCTGTACTACAACGGCGGCTTTCAGAACACGGGCGCGCTGCCAACGCACCCACGCATGGTCAACATCGGCACGCCCGACCGCGCCGGGCTGGTGGCGGCCTACCAGAGCTGCGACATCATGCTGTTTCCCTCGCGGCTGGAGGGCTTTGGCATCGCGCCGGCCGAGGCCATGCTGTGCGGCCGCCCGGTAGTCACTACCAACATTTCCGCGCTGCCCGAGGTTGTGGACGACGGCGAGAACGGCTTTCTATGCCCGCGCAACGACGTGGCGGCCTATGCGGCGGCTGTGCGCGCGCTCGGCGAGGATGCCGCGCTGCGCCGGCGCTTTGGCGAGCACGGCCGCGAGAAGATTGTGCGCTCGTTTGGCTACGACCAGCTTGGCGAAGGCTTTGCCGCGCTGTATCGCAAGCTGCTGGGGGAGTGATAGTTGGGTTCCATAACCACGAAGGCACGAAGACACGAATCTTGGGAGGATTTGGAGAGCAAGACACACCATACGCACTACGCACTATGATGCTAAGAACGTAGTGCGTGGTCATCACAGCGAATGTGCTTTTAAGGGTATCTGGCGCGTCTGCATCCGTGGCACGACTCGTGCATTTCGCTACACGAAGTTTTTTTGAAGGAACGAGGAGGCCGCCGATGATGCCGTTAGGCGATGACAACAGCGGGCGACGAACACTGCCGATTGTTACGTACGTGCTGATCGCGATCAACGTGCTGGTGTTTGTGCTGCTGGAGCTGCCAAACCCGAACCTGGATGCCTTTATTACGCAGTGGGGCACGGTGCCGGCCGAGATTATGGCCGGGCGCGGGCTGATAACGCTGATCACGTCGATGTTCCTGCACGGCGGCTGGGCACACCTGTTAGGCAATATGCTCTTTCTGTGGATCTTTGGCGATAATGTTGAAGATGCGTTTGGGCATGGCCTGTACACCGCGTTCTACTTTGTCACCGGCATTGTCGCAAGCCTGGCGCAGGTCTTCCTGAACACCAGCTCGACCATCCCGGGCGTGGGCGCGAGCGGCGCGATCTCGGGCGTGCTGGCGGCGTATATTGTCATGTTCGGGTCGAACCGCGTGCGCGTGCTGATGGGCGGCATGCTCACATCCGTGCCGGCCTATGTGATGATCGGCCTGTGGATTGTGCTGCAGTTCGTGAATGGGTTCGCCAGCATTGCCGACACGGCGCAGACCGATGGCGTGGCCTATGCCGCGCACGTCGGCGGCTTCCTGGCCGGCCTGGTGCTGACCTTCCTGCTGCGCGGGATGGCCCGCCCGCAGCTCGCGGCTGGCACGCGACGCACGAATTTGCGCTAGCGAGCAGGCGTTTACCACAACAGGAAGGCGTGAAGAGCCGCAAGCTCTTCACGCCTTCTTTTTATTTCCGTCGGTTTGGGATGAACAAACTGTTATCGTAGCGCCGTACCAAATCGCCGTACCAGCGCATTTATATATGCAGAACGATGAAATGGCGGCGATTGATTTTACTGACAGCATCAACCTTTTGTCAGCGTTACACATTTACTGCCGCCCACAAATTTTTCACAGGCTGCCCGCAGAGGGCAGCCTTTTTTATTCCACCACCAGCACGCCTTTCTGCACGCTGGCCGGGTCGGCAGCCATACTCGCGAACACAGCCGGCGCATCCCACATGCTGAACTCGCTGGCGGCGCGCGGGTAGGCGATTGCGCCGCTCGCCAGCAGCGCCAGCGCCTCGGGGAAGCAATCCACCGAGGCACGTGAGCCCACCACCGTCATTTCTTTGCGCGTGAAATCCAGCCCCGGGAAGCTCACGCCAACGCCGCGCTTGACCAGCCCCACAATCACAATGCGCCCGCCCGCCGCAACCAGATCGACGGTCTGCTCGATTGCGGGCACTGCGCCGGTCGCCTCGATTACAACTGGCGCGCCCTCGCCATTCGTCTGCTCCAGCACGCGCTCCAGCAAGCCATCGCCCGCTTCCAGCGTTTCCGCGCCGAGGCTGCGCGCGGTTGCAAGCCGCTCGGGCAGCAGATCGACGGCGACTGGCCGCGCGCCGCGTGCCCGCGCCACTTCGATCAGCGCCAGGCCGATTGGCCCGCAGCCCAGAATGAGCACACGCTCGCCCGCTGCGACTGCGCCGCGCCGGCAGGCTTGCACGCCAATCGCAACTGGCTCGGCAAAGGCGGCCAGGCCAAGCGCCATGCCTTCGGGAACCGGGTGGATGTTTGCGGCGGGCGCGAGCACATATTCCGCAAAGCCGCCCGCCCGGTGCGCGCCGATGATCTGGAGATTCGCGCAGCAGTTTGATTTGCCGACCCGGCAGGGGTAGCAGCTGCCGCAGCCAATAAATGGCTCCACGACGACACGCGCGCCCTCGGCCAGCCCCGCTACGCCCGCGCCGACGGCCGCAACCCTGCCGGCGATCTCGTGCCCACCGATGATCGGGTAGCTCGCGTAGGGGTTTGTGCCGCGATAGATGTACATGTCGCTCGCGCAGATGCCGGTGGCGCGCACGGCGACCAGCACTTCGCCGGGACCGGGCGTGGGCGTGGCCCACTCGCCTATGTGCATCGCAAAGGGGGCGTCGATGATTGCTGCTCGCATGGGTTTTCCTTTTATAGTTGCAGGTTTGAAGGTTGCAGGTTGCGCGATGGCCGACGAAGGACGACTGACGACCGGAATTTTCACCGCAAAGAACGCGAAGAGCGCAAAGGATTTACGATTGAGGTGAATGCTCTACGCTCTACGCTCTGCGCTCACCCCGCTCCTTCCGATTCCCGACCATCCCCATCTAGCTGAATAAAGGCGTGCGGCGCGAGGGTGTGCAGACGGGCGGCTGTGCCCAGACCGCTGAGCTGGATCTGCTGTGGCTCGGCGGCGAGGTTGGCGAGCAAGGCACCCAGCCGCCCGCCCGCGCGCAAGGCAAGCACTGCAATGCGCTGCGGGTCGGACGTTTTGGCGGCAAGAACATCCGCGCCCGCGAACTCGCACGCGGCGGCCAGCGCGTGGAACAGCGGAAAGACGTCGCCATCCTCTTGCACGCCGCGCGGGCCGGCCGCCTCGTAGAAGGTTGCGCTCGACGCGCCGCCCGCCGCGAGGTGTTGCAGGCAGCCAAGCGTCCACGCCGCGCCGAACGACGTGCGCTGGCGCGGATCGGGGGCGGGCGGCGGCTCGGGCGCGGTGGCGTTGGGGTTGAAGCGCGGGCGCAGCGTGATGGGCGTGACGGCCAGCGGCGTGCCGGGCGCGAATGCCTGCACGGTGCGCAGCGTATCGGCCAGGGCGGCGCAGGCGGCGGCCAGGGTTTCGTCGTCGGTGGCGTGCACCTGCGGGTTGGCCGAGTAGCACAGCAAGTCGAATGCGCCGAGGGGCGGGCGCTGGCGATTCAGCTCGGCGAAGTAGGCGTCGGTGCCGCCGCCGACGGGCGTGCCGGGCGGGAGCGTTGCGCGGGCCAGCGCGGCCAGCTCGGGCGGGGTGGTTTTTGCGCCGCGCCGGAACAGGAGCCACGCGCCAACCGGCGGCGCGGTATCGCGCACTATTGCCGCCAGCGCGGCCAGTTCGTGCGCGGTGGCGTCGGAGCAGTGCAGTGCGACTTCGAGCGTGCAGCCGAGGGCGTGGGCGGCGCTGACGGCGCGCTCCAGCGCGGCGGGATAATCCGCGTCGGCCAGAAGCAGATCGACGCGCAAGTGGGCGGGATGGAGTGTCTTGAGCAGCGCAATCGTCCGGGCATCCAGCGGCGGGGTTTCGGGGCCGATACCGAGGCCAATGCGCGGCAGGCGGCCGATCGTGCGCCCGGCATCGATTTCAACCAGCATCGGCCCGCTTTCGCTTGCTGCCGTGGCGGCAAGGTCGGCACTGGCGAGCGTGAGCGTGACGCTTTGCGCGATGCGCGTGCCGGCGGCGATGGGCACCGGGAAGGGCAGGCGCAGCGGCGTGCCGTAGGTTTTGAACGAGCCGTCGATCCAGTTGCGCTGGTCTTCCAGCTCGAAGATGTCGCCGGCGAATTCGAGCGTGGCCCACTGGCCGGGCGCGATTTCGTGGGCCAGCGCGCGCATTTCGGAGAAGGGGTGGTGCGGCTGGATGGTGCCGTTGCGCAGGGCTTGCGGCGCGATGAGCTGCGGGAAATGGCTGTTTTCTTCGGTGCCGTCGGTGTGGGTGATGCGGGCGGGCGCGCCGGCACAGGCCAGCGGGTGCAGCACGCAGAAGCCGATCCGGCTGCGCAGAAAATCGCTGCGCGCCGCGCCATCGAGCGCGAAGCGCACCGTGCCGTCGGTGTCGCCGGTGATCTCGCCGCGCCACGCGAAGTCGATTGGCGCGTGCTGGTGCGCCGCGTCGAAGCTGATGCGGAACGAGCGCTCGGCCTGCGCGACCTGCACATTGCTGAGCGTGGCGGGCACCGTGCCCCAGTTTTGGTCGCGCACGGCGACGCAGATGCGCTGAAGGATTTCGCGCCCGCCAAGCCGCAGCCCGCGCAGCTCGCCACCAACAAAGCGCAGCGCCAGCGGGCCGGCGCGCAGTGCAATCGGTTCGACTTGAGTTGGCATAAGCGATTCCTTGCTGCGACAACCAACGACCGACCATCAGTAGCATTTTTGCTCTGTCAGGGCACGATGCATCGTGCCCGAACTGCGGCACAGAGAAGGAAGAAAGACGAAGACGAAGGACCTATTCACCGCAAAGAGCGCAAAGAGCGCGAAGATTGAAGGATTTACGATTTACGATTAGGAGAGCGTTTCGTCGCCCTGCGCTGCCGACTGCCAACTGCATACTGCCGACTGTCACCCCGTCACCCACTCACCCCTCACCAACCGCGACCGGCTGCCCGCTGGCGGCGGACTCGTAGGCGGCGAAGACCAGCCGCACCGTGCGCAGGTTGTCGTCGCCCGTGGTTTCGGCGGGGGCATCGCCGCGCAGCGCGCCGAGCAGGTTGGCGTTGCAGGGCACAATGCTGGCGTGCACCACGGCGTAGGCCGGGTCGGCCCAGGGGTAGCGCGGCGGCGGGCAGCGGCGGGCCAGCGTGCCGGCGGCGGTCGTCACACGCAGCCAGTGGTCGGGCGCAAGCTCCAGCGTGCCAAGCGTGCCTTCGATGAACATACGCATGGCCGGGAAAGTTTCGTGCTCCTGCGGGTTTTCGGCATAGGCCATCTGGCACAGCACGGTCGCCGCGTCGGTTTCGAGCTGCACGGTTGCCACATCTTCGCCCCGAATGTCGGGGTGGACGCGGCGAGTGGCGCAAAAGACGCGGCGCGGCTCGCCAAACAGGAAGCGCGCGACATCGAGCGTGTGGCTGCCAACGTCGGTGATGATAAACTGCTCCAGCGTGCGCAGAAAGGGCTGGTTGGCGAAGACGGGAAAACCAGAGATGAAATCGATGCGGGCGCGAAAGACCCGCCCGATCGCGCCATCGTCGAGCACGCGCCTGACCTGTCGCACTGTTTCCTGCCAGCGGAAATTTTCGTGCACCAGCAGCGGCACGCCCGCCGCGCGGCAGGCTTCAACCATGCTGGCGGCGGTTTCGTAGCTGGGCGCGAGCGGCTTCTGGCAGATCGCGGGCACGCTGTGCGCGGCGGCAAGGTGCACAAACTGGCTGTGCGTGTCGACGTCGGTGATGATATCGACGAAATCGAGCCGCTCGCTGCGCAATAGTTCCTCGGCGTCGTCGTAGACGGCGGGCACGCCAAACTCGCGGGCGAGCGCTTCGGCCTTCGCGCGGGTGCGGTTGTAGAGCGCGACGCACTCCACGCCGGGCAGCTCGCGCCAGCCCGCTAGCTGGTAGCGCGCCCAGAAGCCGGTGCCGAGGATGGCAAAGCGCAGATTTTGCATTGGGCTATGCTTCCTGATATATCCACAGATTACGCAGATGACGCAGATTATTTGGGATAGGTGAAGGGCAAGTGGCGACTGCCAACACCCGTAATCTGTGAAATCTGTGGATGCTTCCCGCTAAACTTGGAAAAGCGGTGTGCCGCCGGCCAGCACACGCAGCGCGTTCTCGGCGGTGATCTCGCCCATGGCGCGCAGGCCGTCTGCGGTTTGGGCGGCGCTGTGCGGCGTGGCAATGAAATTATCGAGCGCGAGCAATGGGCTGCCACGCGGCGGCTCGGCAGCGAAGACGTCGGCGGCGGCACCGCCCAGCTGCCCGTTCGCCAATGCCTCGGCCAGCGCATCTTCGTCCACAAGGTCGCCGCGCGCAGTGTTGACGAGCAGCGCGCCGGGCTTCATCCTCGCCAGCGACTCGCGGTTGATCAGGTGGTGGGTTTCGGGCGAGGCGGGCGCGTGGAGCGACACAATGTCGGCCTCGGCCAGCAGCGCGTCGAGCGGCAGCAGGCGCACGCCCCAGCTCGCGGCGAAGCGCGTGTCGGGAAATTTGTCGTAGGCGGCGAGGCGCAGGCCAAAGCCAACGGCGCGCCGGCACACTGCCTTGCCGATCTGCCCCAGGCCAACGACGCCAAGCGTCTTGCCGCGCAACTCGGTGCCGATCGTGCGCGGCCAGCCGCCCGCCCGCACCGCCCGGTCGCCGGCAGGAACCTGCCGCGCCAGTGCCAGCAGCAGCGCCAGCGCCATATCTGCCACCGAGTCGGTGATCGCACCGCCGGCCAGCGCCACCGGGATACCGCGCGCGCGTGCCGCGTCGAGGTCGATATTCTCGTAACCGACGCCGTGCTTGGCAATGACCTTCAGGCGCGGCGCGGCCGCCAGCACGCGCGCCGTGACTGGCTCGGTGCCCGAAACAAGCGCGTCGATGTCGCCAATGCGCTCAAGCAGCTCGGCCTCGCTGGGCGAGCGTCCCCACGGGTTAGCGATCAGCTCGCAGCCGGCGGCGCGCATGCGCTCCAGCGCGGCCGGGCAGTTCGGCCCGAACGAGCGCGAGGCGATCAGCACTTTGTAGGATTGAGTGTTGAATGTTGAGTTTTGAGTGTTGAGTACAGCAGTGCCAACCGGTGCTTGCTGTTCTACATCGACGAAGCTGCGCAAGTGCGCGACAAACGCGGCCATGTCGGGCTCGCGGTGCAGCGCCGCGCCAATCGGCAGCGATGTTGCGCCAGCAGCGACTGCCGCGCGGCAGTGCTCGGTTTCCAGCCCGCCCGCGGCTTGCAGATCGATTGCGCGCCCGCCCGCGTCGATCATTGCCCGCGCCGCGCGCACCCGCCCCAGCAGCAGGTCGTTGAAATCGCGCCCGCGCTGGCCCTCGCCGGTGACGCGCCCAAGCAGCAATACCGCGTCGAGCAGCGGCAGCACGGGTTCGAGCACGCCGAGCGACGTGCCAAGCGCCAGGCACAAACCAGCGCGCAGCCCCAGCTCGCGCACCGCGAAGATCGCTTCGTACAGCAGCGGCGTGCTTTCGGCGGGCAGAAACACCAGATCGGCACCGGCAGCCTTGAGCGCGGGCAGAAAGCGCAGTGGCTCGCTGGCGGCCAGATGCACTTCGAAGGGCAGGTTCGTAAGCGGGCGCAGCGCGGCGAGCGTGCGCGGCGGAAACGCCAGATCGGGCACGAAATGGCCGTCGAACACGTCGAAATGCAGGAAATCGACGCCCGCCGCGACGGTGCGCGCCAGCTCATCGCCCAGGCGCGTGTGGTCGGCGTTGAAGAGTGCCGAGCCGATGCGAACGGCCGGCGCGGGGTTTGTGCTCATTGCGTTTTCGTCCATCGGCAGCGCGGCGAACCGCACGCGCATGCGGCCAGTGTCGCTTCTGTGTAGTAGTCGGCAGTCAGCTCTTCGCCTGCGCGAATGTCGCGGATGGCGGCATATTGCGTGGCACTTGGGTTGCGCGCGAGATCGACAATGTTGGGCTCGCAGGAATGATTGACATAATAGTGGAAGAGCTTGGGCGTCACGACGAAGCGACCGTCGGGCAGGCGTTCCTGGTTGTACATTTCGGCCTCAAGCTGGATGTTGCCCGCGTCCCATTCCTGCTGGCTGAACACAATCCCGCCGGTCACCAGGATCAGCAGCTCGCCCGCGCCAATCGCGTCGGTGGCGTAGGTGCCGAGGCCGTGGATGGGCGAACGCCGCAGCACAATCCGCTGATCGAACCACATCGTCACTGGCGCAGTCGCGTAGCTCATGGCTTTCTCATCGCAAATATTGACGTTGCCACAAAGACACCAGGATTTTATAGCAGCCTATAGCAGTTTGCAGTCGGCTGGATGCAGAAGGCAGTGACATTTCCGTACTACAACGCCTTTCTCGTTGGCATATGAGTGGTCAATTGTTCCGGAAATCGCTATAGAGCCCTCTGTGCCTCCGTGCCTCCGTGGTAAACATTTCTGGGGTCCTTATGGCAGTGGGCCTAAACGTCATCCTCAATCGCGATTGCGCGCACCGGGCAGGCATCCAGCCCCTGCACGGGCAGCGGCAGCGCCACAAGGTAGAAGCGCTGGTTGTGGATCGCGCCCAGGTTGCGCAGGCACTCAAGCACGGCAGCGTCGTGGGCGAACCAGCGCGTGTGGTTGGGGTGACCCGTCACGCCGCGCACCTCGAAGCCCGAGCTGTCGGTGCCGAGCAGGCGCACCTTGCGGTCTTCCAGCAGCCAGGCCGCCGCTTCCTCGGTGACGTAGGGCCGCTGGTGCGAGGTGCTGGTGCGGTACTGGTCTTCGCGGCCCTGCCACATGATGACATGATCGCCGGGCTGGATGTCGCCCGCCGCCTGGAAATCGGCCAGTGTGATTGGCTCGTTGACCTGCTTGTGGCGGAAGTCGAGCCGGATGGCCGGCCCCATGAAGAGGTCGAGCGGCAGCGCGGCGGTGTCTTTGCCGCTGGCGTAGAAGTGGAGCGGCACCTCGACATGCGTGCCAACGTGCGACCACATGTACACGTCGCTCATGATGTCGCCGGTGGCGCCGTGGCGCTCGTTGCGCTGCTTGACTTCGAGGCCGTACTGCTCCTGCCCCGGGATCATGATGTGGGTCAGGTCGGTGATGCGTTTATTGTTCATGCGAATAGTCCTTTATTTCACCACGAAGGCGCAAAAGACGACCGAAAAATTTACCACAGAGACACAGAGGCACGGAGATGTTGGGGGTGCAAGTTTGAAGGTTAGCAGGCTCAATACCAAAACTCCGGACCCTAAACCCTTTACGGTTGAAGGTTTGTGCATTGCTGATCATTGTTTACTGCTAACTGCCAACTGCCGACTGCTCCCTGACTGCTTAACATTCAGCACTCAAAACTCAAAACTTCACCCCGCCTCCACCCGCGCCCCTGGCACGCCGATTGGCGCGACGATGGCGGTGCCGCCCGCCCGCTCGATTGCCGCCGCTACCGGCGCGACCGCATCGGGTGCGGCGAGGGCGACCATGATGCCGCCGCCGCCCGAGCCGGCGAGCTTGGCCCCCAGCGCGCCAGCCGCCAGCGCCGCCGTGTTCAGCGCGTCCAGCTCGGGGCAGGACACGCCGATGCGCTCCAGAACAAGCTGGTTCAGGTTCATCAGCCGGCCCAGCTCGGGCCAGTTGCCGGCCAGCAGCGCCGCCTCGGCATAGCCCGCCAGCAGGCCGATCTCGTGAAAGTAGTGCAGGCGCGCCGGTTGCTCGGCCAGCCATGCGCGCACGCGGCCATTCACGGCGCTGGTGGCCGCAACCACGCCGGTGTTGCCGATCACCAGCGCGAGGCCGGCGGGGCAAGCCAGCGGCGCGGCGCCGTGCGCGGCAGTGTAGCGGATCGCGCCGCCGTGCAGCGATGTCTGCGTGTCGAGGCCCGACGCCACGCCGCCGTGCGCCACGATGTCGCCGCGCTGCGCCCACGCGCCGATCTGCGCGTCGGCGGGGCGGCCGAGTAGCGCGGCGAGGCCGGAGGCCAGCGCGGCAAACAGCGCGCCGCCCGAACCGAGCCCGGCCGAGGGCGGGATTTCGCTGCTGAACGAAATGCCGAGGGCGGCGGGCAGCGCGTTGCCGAGCGCGGCCAGCACATACAGCGCCGGCGCAAAAAACTCGCTCGCCGCGAGCTGCTGGATGGCGGCATACTCTTCGGCGGCGCGCCACGCGTCGATGTGCGCGCCCAGCGCAAGGATCGCGTCGCGCGTGGTGGTGTGGCAGCGCTCGCCGCTGCGCAGCCGGTAGCCTGCGCCGCCCGTTTCCAGCGTGCAGCGCGCCATGAGGCCAACACTCACGGCAAGTGCGCGCTGGCCGCGATTGACGGCATGTTCGCCAAACAGAATGGCTTTGGCCGGGGCCACCACGCGTATTGTTCCCATCACCACTGGCTCCCGGCGGTGAAGCCGCCGTCCACAAACATGGTCTGCCCGGTCACATAATCCGAGGCGCGCGAGGCCAGAAACACCGCCATGCCGACAAGGTCGGCGGGCGTGCCAGCGCGCTTGCCGGGGATGCGGTCGAGCATCCAGCGGCTGCGCGCGGGGTCGTTCCACAGCGGCGCGGTCAGCTCGGTGGCGATAAAGCCGGGGCACAGGCAGTTGGCCTGAATGTTGTGCTGCGCCCACTCGATCGCCTGGGTTTTGGTGAGCTGCGCCAGCGCGCTTTTGCTCATTCCATAGACCGACACGTCGGCCAGGCCGACCGCGCTGGTGAGCGAGCCGACATTGACGATCTTGCCGCCGCCGGCCTTGATCAGCAGGGGCAGGGCGGCCTGGCTGAGAAAGTACGCGCTGCGCAGGTTGGTGTCCATGATCGTGTCGTAGACGGCTGGCGTCACGGCGGCGATGGGCATGCGCTGGTTGGTGCCCGCGCAGTTGAGCAGAATGTCGATCTGGCCGTAGTGCGCGCCAACCGCTGCGGCCAGCGGCGCAAGCTGATCGGGCGCACCAAGGTCGGCCGGGAAGATCGTCGCATCGCCGCCGTCGTCGCGAATGTGCTGCTGGAGCGCGGCCAGCCGCTCGGGCGAGCGCCCGCTGAGCGCGACCTCCGCGCCGGCCGCGGCGAGCCCCTGCGCCAGCGCGCTCCCGATCCCGCCGCTCGCGCCCGTCACCAGCGCGACGCGGCCCCACAGCGAAAAGAGTTCGAGCAGCGCGTTGTTGTTCATGTGTTCGCCTGTGTAAATTGGTATGATGTTATACTACGCGCAGGTGGCGGGGATTGTCAAATTCGGGGTTGCAGGTTTCTGGCCTCCAGTGAAAACGGAATTTCACCACAGAGACACAGAGGCACGGAGATTTTAGATGTTGTCCGTTGCATACTTAATCCCAAAACCCCAGACCCTAAAACCTCATGCACCTCGCGCTTCTCCTGCTTGACATCGTTTCAGGAATTGGTATGATGTTTCATAGCACTCATAGGGAGGAAATTGAGCCATGCACAACGATGTGGAAACGCGCGTGCCACTATGGGGGCGCTTCGAGCAGGCGTTCGCGAGCGCGGGCAACTACGCCAGCCCGGCGCAGGATGTCGCGCTGACGGCGACCTTTCGCGAGCCGTCGGGCGCGGAGCAGCAGGTGGATGGATTTTGGGACGGCGGCACGACATGGCGTGTGCGCTTCATGCCCAGCGAGCCGGGAATGTGGTCGTTCACCACACAGTGCTCGGCGGCTGAGGACACGGGCTTGCATGCGCAAACCGGCGCGTTTCTGTGCGAGCCTGCGGATGACGCGAGCCGCTTCGCGCAGCACGGCCCGGTGCGCGCCCAGCCCGGCAGCCGCCACCTCGCGCACGCCGACGGCACGCCCTTCCTGTGGCTGGCCGACACGGCCTGGAATGGCGCGCTGCGCTCAACCGCCGAAGAATGGGAGCACTATCTACAGGCCCGCACGGCGCAGGGCTTCACCGCCACGCAGGTTGTTGTGACGCAGTGGATCGCCTCGCCCGATGGCGACCTCGACGGCCAGCCTGCCTACAGCGGCAACGAGCGCATTGCGATCAACCCGGCCTTCTTCCAGCGGCTCGACGCCCGGCTGGACGCGGCCAACCGCGCCGGCTTGCTGGCCGTGCCGGTGATGCTGTGGGCCGCGACATGGACTGAGCCAGGAATTTGGAACATCAACCCTGGCGTGTCGCTGCCCGAAGACCAGGCGATTCTGCTGGCGCGCTATATGGTCGCGCGCTGGGGCGCGCAGCACGTCGCGTGGATTTTGAACGGCGATGGCGACTACCGTGGCGAGCGCGCCGAGCGCTGGCGGCGGATCGGGCGGGCTGTGTTTGGCGAGCGCCCGCACGCGCCGGTGCTGCTGCACCCCTCGGGCATGAATATCCCCGCCGACGAATTTCGCGCCGAACCCTGGCTCGACGTCATCACCTACCAGAGCGGCCACGGCGACGACAATGCGACACTACGCTGGATCTGGGATGGCCCGCCCGCGCAGGAATGGCGGCGCGACCCGCCGCGCCCGCTGATCAATCTTGAGCCGCCCTACGAAGACCATATCGCCTACCAGAGCGGCGAGCGCCTTTCGGCCCACAAGGTGCGGCGCGCCATGTACTGGAGCCTGCTGATCGCGCCGCCCGCCGGCGTGACCTATGGCGGCCACGGGGTGTGGGGCTGGGACGACGGCAGCACCACGCCGGTAGCGCACCCGGCCACGGGCGTGCCGAAACCCTGGCGCGAAGCACTGCACCTGCCCGCCGCCGAGCAGGTCGCGCACCTTGCGGCGCTGTTTGGCGCGCTCGACTGGCCGCGCTTGTGGCCCGCGCCCGAGCTGCTGGCGGCGCAGCCCGGCGACACCGACGACGCGGCCTTTGTGGCGGCGGCGCGCACTCCCGCAGGCGACCTCGCGCTGCTCTATACGCCCGTTGCGCAGCCGCTCGCGCTCGACACGCGCAGCCTGCAAACTGGCCTGCCCGCGCGCTGGTTCGACCCGCGCAGTGGCGCGTATGCGCCCGCCAGCGGCGACGGCCCGCCCGAACGCGTGGTCTTCGCCCCGCCCGCCAATGGCGACTGGGTGCTGGTGCTGGGGTAGGCAGTCGGGCAGTTGGCAGGAGGCAGGGGCAGAAGCCAGTTGGCAGTTGGCAGTGCGCAATTATCCTGACTTGCGCGAACGTCATGGCTTATGCAGGTTTTCGCGCTATGCGCGAAAATCTACTCAACACGCATTTTCCCTTTGTGTGCGATTTTCTGCGCGTAGACATGGTTTCAGGCAGACCAAGCCAGCTTTACAGTCTTTCCCTGCCTGCTGACAGACAAACTCCCTAGTGGTATGGTTGAAGGGCCAACCACAACCAATCACTAGGGAGAACCCAATGGGTCGCACACATCCTAGCACGCCCGAGATGCGTGCACAATCCGCAGCGCTGCTGCTGGCACATCAAGGCGAGTATGGTATCGTGACACGCCTCAGCCGCATACATCACGTCTCGCGCCCGACCTTGTATGCTTGGCGCGAGCACGCCCGACGCGCCATCACGGCTGCCTTTTCGCCGCCGTCTGCTCACGCGCCTGCCCGCTCCAGCGCTCGCCACATTCTGACGCTGTGGATCGCGCATGCCTCTCAGCGTGGCATTCAAGCCGCGACCCAGGAATTGCTCGGACAGGGCCTCAGTTTGCCCACCATCGTCGCAGTCCTGCACCAGGCTCAGCAGCGCGCTCTGACCTGGATGCACACGCACCTTCCTTCTTCCACTCGCGCCTTGGCGCTCGACGAAATCTTTCCCGCTCACGGTCGAGCCGCCTATCTGAACGTGGTCGATGTGCACAGCGGCGCAGTTTGGGCCTCTGAAGGACCGCTGGCGGTCGATACCGAGAGTTGGACCTTGCTGTTGTGGAGCTTGCAGGAGCGTGGCCTGCGATGGGAGCGGGTTGTGATGGACGATGGCGCACCCATGCACAGTGCCTGCCAGCACGTCACGCCCGATGTGCTGGTGCAACTCGACCACTGGCATCTGTTCCAAGCCTGCTCGCTGGTGCAGGCTCGCCTGCAGCGCCGCCTGAGCCAGATGCACGCGCGTACAGCGGCAGTTGAGCGCCAAGCTGCCTGCCTCGAGCTTGGGACACGTCAGCGCGGTCGGCCGACCAAGCGCACGCTTGAGAGCCACAGCCAGGAATTGGCGGCAGCGACCGATGGTGTCGCTGCGCTGGCCTATTTGACCGACGAGTTGCATCGATTGCTGGCGGTGGTGGTGGTCGGGCGCAAGCGGTTGCTGAGCTTGGCCGAGCGGCAAGACGAACTGGACGCGCTGCTGAGCTTGTTGGACGAATTGGCAGAAAGCAGCGCGGGAGAGCAGCAGGCCGAACTGGGGCGCCTGGCGCGCCGCATTCGGAGGCAAATGCCAAAGCTGCTGAGTTTTGGTGCCCAGGTGCAGCAGGTGCAGCAGGAGCTGAGTGGAGTGCTGGCAGCCGAGCGGCAAGCGCTGCTGGGATGGGCTTGGCTGAGGCGGAAGGAATTGGCGTGGACCGATGCGGAGGTGATAGCGGCGGTGCCAGTGGACTGGCGTGCGGCGGCGCGAGTGCTGCTGACAGCCTGGCAGGAGGCGGTGCAGGTTTCGAGCGCGGTGGAGCGGTGGCATAGCATCCTGCGCCCACATCTGGCGGTGCGGCGAAGGCTGACAAACGGTATGCTGGCGTTGCTGGCAGTTTGGCACAACCATCGTGTGTTTACTCGTGGGAAGCATAAAGGTCAGAGCCCGCTGCATCTGAGCGGGATGCGCGATGCGCCGACTGACTGGCTGGTGGCATTAGGCTATCCACCAGCCAGCACGGAGCATTCACCAGCGCATCTGATGCCTGAGTGGACGCTGGCCGCCTAATCACAAACTGTAAAGTACCTACAAACCATGTCGTAGCGCAAAAATCGCACACAAAAATGATCGTTTCTACCTTGCTGCCGAACTTCCTGAGCCTGTCGAAGGGCAGGCAAAAAGCACCGCCGCAGGCGAAAGGAACAACTATGAACATCCTGATCATCGGCGGCACTGGCCTGATCAGCATCGCAATTACGCACCAGTTGCTGGAGCGCGGCGACACGGTGACGCACTACAATCGCGCCCAGCAGAGCCGCTACCCGGTGCCGCCCGAGGTGCGCCAGCTCACCGGCGACCGCACCAACTACGCGGCCTTCGAGCAGGCGATTGCCGCGCAGCCGCCCTTCGACTGCGTGATCGACATGATCGGCTACGCGCCCGAGGATGCCGCCAGCGCGGCGCGGGCGTTTCGCGGGCGCACCGGCCACTTCATTTTTTGCAGTACGGTCGATGTCTACCAGAAGCCGGCGACGCGCTACCCATATGTGGAAAATGAACCCTACGGTGGCCTGAACGCCTACAGCCGCAACAAAGTCGTGTGCGAGCAAACCCTGCGCGCGGCACACGAGCGCGGCGATTTCCCGCTGACGATCATTCGCCCGGCGTGCACGTATGGCGAGGGCAGCCTGCCGTTGAACCCGCTTGGCGGCGGCACCGCCTACGTCGACCGCATTCGCAGCGGCAGGCCTATCGTCGTCCACGGCGACGGCAGCTCACTGTGGGCAGTCTGCCACCGCGACGACGTGGCACGCGCTTTTGTGGCCGCCGCTGGGCAGCCGCACACGTTTGGCCGCCAGTATCACACCCCCGGCGAAGACTGGATGACATGGGATTCGTACCACCAGCGCTTCGCCGCCGCGCTGAGCGCGCCGCCGCCTACACTCGTCCATATCCCCACCGAGCTGCTGGCGCAGCTTGCGCCGCGCCGCGCCGGCATTATTGCCGAGAACTTCCAGTTCAACAATATCTTCGACACGAGCGCGGCGCGGCGCGACCTTGGCTTTGCGCCAACGATTAGCTGGGAAGAGGGCGCGCGCCGCATGGTCGGCTGGCTCGACGAGCGCGGCAAGGTCGCCAGCGCCGCCAGCGACACTCTCGGCGACCGGCTGATCGCCGCGTGGGAACACCTGTGCGCGGGTATGGCAGCGGAAATTGGCGGGTGACGGGGTAAGAGGTGACAGTCGGCAGTTGGCAGGGTGAGCGCAGAGCGTAGAGCGCAGAACGATGAACGTTCGTCCCAATCGCAAATCGCAAATCGTAAATCCTTCAATCTTCGCGTTCTTCGCGTCCTTTGCGGTGAATATTACCGTCGTCCTTCGTCCTTCGTCCTTCGTCCTTCTCCGTGCCTCCGTGGTAAATTTTTCGGTCGTCCGCCGTCAATCCGCAATCGGTATATAATGCCCGCAACAAGCATTCCAGCAAAGGCCTGCCATGAGCACCCCGCAATTTCGCCCGCCCACGCGCACCGAAAAGCTTTCCGATCAAGTGGCCGCCCAACTCCAGGAAATGGCGCTCAGCAACGCCATTCGCCCGGGCGAGAAGCTGCCGCCCGAGCGCGAACTCTGCGAGCTGCTGGGCGTGAGCCGCACCGTGGTGCGCGAGGCCGTGCGCGCGCTGGTGGCGAAGGGCCTGCTGGAAGTGCGACGCGGCGGCGGCACGGTGGTGCGCTCGCCCGACCCCGCGCTCGTGTCCGAGATGATGACGATCATGCTCAGCGCGGGCGGCAAAGACATTGCCTTCACGCACGTGCAGGAAGTGCGGCGCCTGCTGGAAGTCGAGCTGGCCGGGCTGGCGGCCGAGCGCCGCGACGACGCCGACCTGGCGCGCATGCAGGCGCAGCTCGACGCAATGGCGCAGTTCGCCGCCGACCCCGAGCGCTGGGCGGTGGCCGATGTCGCCTTTCATGCGGCGATTGCCGTCGCCACGCACAACCCCCTCTATCCCGTGCTGCTCAGCTCAATCTCCGAGATGCTGATTGAAGTGCGCCGCACCGGCATCCGCCTGCCCGACACGCCAGCCCGAGCCTACGAGCACCACCAGAAGATCTTCACGCAGATCCATGCCGGCAGCCGCGCCGGCGCGCGCAAGGCCATGCAGGATCATTTGCAGGAATCTGAGCAGACCTTTCAGCGCGCGCGGTTCAGCAAAATCGGCGGCTAAACAAACATCCACAGATTACACAGATGCCACAGATTATGGCAGCCTGAATGCACCCGAGCGCGTTACTGTGACGGGGAAGGATATTACGCGACGGACAAGACTGAGTTTTGAAAGCAATGCTCAGTATTCTGGAAAATACGTTATTTCATACAACGGGCAAGCTTCCAAGAAGCTCATCTGAGTATCAGATTGAAAGAAAACTGGCTTGAGCTTCCTGGAAGCTGAGCGCAGGGAAATTTATTTTCCAGAGTACTCAGTGGTCTCAGGGTGCTCTGTGGCTCAATTCATCATGTTCGTATGTGAATAATGCGAACGTATGTGCTATACTGTCGATAGCGAAAACGCCCCATTCTATGGTAGACTAGCGGGCGTGCGCGGCTGCGCACCCTGGCCCTACCAACCCGAGAGCCGATGTATCCATACGATTATCGCCCGCGAGGAAGCCTTCTGCGCCCGCTGCTGGTCGCGCTTGTTGCGCTCGGCGTGCTGGGCTTTGTGTTTTTCCTGCCGCAAAAAACTGTGCTCACAAACTGGGTTGGCGCGCAGGCCGCCTTTCAGGTGAAGCAGGTGGCGACCGTGATCAGCGCGGTGGCTGCGCCGGTGAATAACGCGCCCGCTGCGGCCGGGATCGTTGGCGAAGCGGTGCCGCAGACCGTCGGTTTGGAGCGCTACAACGCGGCGAGCCAGCAAGTCGATACGTTGGCCGATGGGCTGGCAAGCCACTTTCGGCGCACGCTGCCGAGCGGCGCAACGCTGGTTTATTTCGTCATTCAGCTCGATCCCCGCGTGCATATCGAGGTGCTGAACGCCGACGGCGCGACGCCCGGCAGCGACGCATCCGGCGACACGGTCTGGACGGATGGCAAGCAGCATCTGGCAACCGTAGCCGAGATGGTGGCCGCGCCCTATGCGCTGCGCGATGGCAAGCCGCCGCTGGCGGCAATGGCATTTGGCTTCCACGGCGCGGCGCGCACCTCCGACGAAGGCACGGTGGTGATCAACGGCACTGCCCACCGCGTGAACGCGGGCCGCGCGGCGCTGTGCATCACGCCCGACAACCGTGCGCGCCTGGGCTTGTTCGACGCGGCGGCGCTCAAGGGCTGCGCGCAGGCGAATGGCGCCGGCCCGATGATCCTGCTGGCCGGCAAAGTCGCTAACCCCGCCGTGAGCGATGCCACCGACACGTTCGTGCCGTTCAACCCGCTGACCGAAGATTTCGTGCAGCTCGACTGGCGCAAGAAGATTTACACCGGCACCTACCCGAAAACCGCCGTTGGCGTGGGCACGAACGAGCGCGGCGCGTTTGTGGTGTTCGCTACTTCGTATGGCGCAACTGGCGTGGAGCTGGCGGGCCAGCTCAAGGCGATGGGCTGTACTGACGCGCTCGGCGGCGACGACGACACCTCGACGCAGGCGGTGTGGCGTGGCCAGCCCGCCCAGCCCGGCAGCCCGCGCAAAGTGCCCGACGCGCTGGCGGTATATGTGCAGGAATGACGACCTTCAAACCTGCAACTTGCAACCTGCAACAGGCGTATGCGATACGCCCGGCGGCAACCTGTAACCTGCAACAGGCGTATGCGATACGCCCGGCGGCAACCTGTAACCTGCAACAGGCGTATGCGATACGCCCCGGCGGCAACCTGCAAACCTGTAACCTGCAACAGGCGTATGCGATACGCCCGGCGGCAACCTGCCAACTCAACACTCAACATTCAACATTCAAACCTATGCTAACGTCTGAGCAAATTCTCGCGCTTGCGCCCGACGCCAGCGCCGCCAAAGCCGCCGAGGGCATGGCCAGCCCACGCAAGTGGCTCGTGCTGGGCGCGAATGACGTGGCCGTGTGGGGCGAGTGCCAGGGCAGCGCGCGCGACCCCTACCGCGCCCAGGTTGATGTGCGCGGCCCCGCGTTTCGCTGTAGCTGCCCAAGCCGCAAAATCCCCTGCAAGCACTGCCTGGGCCTGCTGTTGCTCCAGGCTCGCGCGCCCGAGCGCTTCGACGCCACCCCGCCACCCGACTGGGTGGCCGAGTGGCTGGCCCGCCGCGATGCGCAGGCGCAAAAAGCCGCTTCGCCCCCGCCCGCGCCCACGCTCGAAGCCGAAGAAGCCGCCGCCAGCCGGCGCGCGGCCAGCCAGGCGCGTACCGCCGCCGCCCGCGAGACCAAAGTCGCCAGTGGGGTGGAAGAACTTGATCGCTGGCTGCGCGACCTCGTGCGGCGCGGCCTGGCCGAGGCGCAGAGCCAGCCGTACAGCTTCTGGGAAGGCATGGCCGCCCGCCTGGTCGATGCGCAGGCGCCGGGGCTGGCGCGCCGCGTGCGCGACCTGGGCGCGCTGACGGCCAGCGGCGCTGGTTGGCAAGATCGCATGCTGGCACAGATCGGGCGCCTGCACCTGCTGTGCGCCAGCTACCCGCGCCTGGCCGAACTGCCCGAACCCACCCAGGCCGACATTCGCACGGCGATTGGCTGGCCGCAGCGCGAAACCGACCTTGCCGACGCCGAGGGTATGCGCGACCGCTGGCTGGTGCTGGGCCAGCGCGTCGAGGAAGAAGACAACATGCGCACGCAGCGCACGTGGCTGTGGGGCGAAACAAGCGCGCAGCCGGCGCTAATACTCAGCTTTGCGATGTTCAGCCAGCCGCTCGACCGCAGCCTGCTTCCTGGCGCAGCGCACGACGCCGAGCTGGCGTTCTTTTCTTCGGCGGTGCCCCAGCGGGCAATTGTGCGCGAGCGTTTTGCCGCGCCAACGGCGCTGGCGCGCTTCCCTGGCGCGGCCACCTGCGCCGATGCTCTGGCCACCTGCGCCGACGCCCTGGCCCGCCAGCCCTGGCTGGAGCGCGCGCTGCTGGTGCTGGCCGCCGCCACTCCCGAGTTGCATGGCGAGCGCTGGTGGCTGCGCGACCCTTCCGGCGACGCTGTGCCGCTGGCGCGCGGCTTTCTGCGGGGCTGGCACCTGCTGGCGCTGAGCGGCGGCGCGCCGTTGGGCGTAGCCGGCGAGTGGGATGGCGCGGCGCTGATGCCGCTGGGCGCGTGGGCTGGCGGCGAGTTCTACGCGCTGTAAGCAGTGCGCCTCTGTGAAGGCTGCACGCCCTCGCGCTCCGCAGCAAAGCGCGTTTTCTCTACTCGTGTTTGTCGGGGCCTGCGCGGCCCTGTTCCCTGCGGCAAAGGGCCGACCGCGGCCCTCTGCACTCCCCAGTCAGGGCCTTGCCCCGAACCCCGTAAAGAGCGTGGCCGGCTTGTGAGACGTCCGTTGACATGACTCCGTTGAGGATGCAGGCAAGGCATCGGGCGATAGCGTGCGCGCCAGCTTGAATGCTTCCATAAACAATAATACTTTTATCGATTCGCTGCCGGCTTTCTGGCATAACGGAGGCATGAGAGGCAAACGGGTCAAATGATACCAGTATCAAATTTGGGGTCGGGTACCCACGAAGTGGGTGTGGCGAAAGCCCTGGACGGGGTTCGGGGCGGGTAGCCCCAGCGGCCCTGCAGCCCGAGCAGAGTGGCCTGAAATCAGCACTGCCGCAACCTGAACGCCGAGTCATTTCTATGGTATGATTGTCGCTGCTCTATGCATGTGCGCAGAGGTCGGGGTGTTGAGGGTGATGCGCATAGTCTTCCCACCATATGGGGAAAGGCCGCATCCTGATGACCGCACCAACCCCTGCCGAGCACAGCGCCTCACACTGCTGGTTGTTGATGACGAGCCAGAAATTCGTGATTTTCTTAAAAGCGTGTTTGAAGAAGAAGGCTTCCTGGTACACATCGCGCCTAATGGCGCGGTAGCCTGGGCATTGCTCCAGCACACGCCTGTGGCGCTTGTGCTCACAGATTTTATGATGCCACGTTTGACGGGCGTGGAACTTGTGCGTCATATCATGGCGCATCCCCAGTTGCGCCACATTCCGGTCGTCCTGATGTCGGCAGTATTGCCTGAATACGACCTGGAGCTGTTTTCCCTGGTGGTAGAAAAGCCGTTTTCCATTTGGGAATTGATCGATCGGGTGCGCACCATTGTATCGCCCTGATCAACCTGCCTGCCGTAGGGCAGCCTGAATTGTCCGTGTTCTGTCGCATCGACTATTTGGATGGTGAGATGTCCAAGCAAATACCAACTATGCCCGCCGCCGAATCGGCTCTTCCCACAGGCATTGCCGGTTTAGATGCTATTTTAAACGGTGGGCTTGTGCGCCCGGCGCTGGTTGTGGTCATCGGGCCTCCCGGCGCAGGAAAGACGATCCTGGCCAGCAAGGTTATTTTCCACGCCGCCAGCCAGGGGCTGCAGTCGCTGATTTTTACGTCGTTTTCGGAAGGCGTGACCCAATATATTCAGCATCTGCGCACCCTCGACTTCTTCGACTACTCGCAGATTGGCACGACCATCCAGCTGTTTACACTCGCGAGCCAGTTGAAGGACGAAGATACCAGCCCGGCAGCCGCGATTGCTCGAACCATTCGCGCATCCGCTGCAAAGGTTGTGCTGCTCGATGGTTTTCAGAATATTGAATCGCCCTCGATGCAGACTCAGGAGCTGCTTGCGGCTTTGGCAACACAGATCCGCTTTCTCGACACGACGATCATTATCACGCTTGCGGGCAATGCGCGCGACCGCCAGTTTTACTCGGTGATGACTGCGGCTGATATTGTGCTGAGCTTGAACTATGGCGTGGTCGGGCGGCGCCACGAACGCCTGCTGGAAGTTGTGAAAATTCGTGGGCGACGCCAGCGCCCTGGCTTGCACAGCTATCGGATCGACGTGGATGGTGTTATGGTTTTTCCACGTATCGAAGGCTACGAGGTGCCAAGCGCACCAGCGCGCTCGACCGAACGCGCGCCATTTCGCCTGCCTGAACTCGACCAGCTGCTCTCGGGGGGCTTGAATGTCGGCACTACGACGGTGCTCGCCGGCGCGCCAGGGGTTGGAAAGACAACACTGGGGCTGTATTGGGCGCTGGCCGATGCCCGCCCCGATGCAGTGACGCTGTTTCTGACCTTTGCTGAGCATCTGGATCAATTGCAGCTCAAAGCGGCGGCCTTTGGCCTCGATCTGTCTGCAGCAGTTGTGAACGAAAGTGTTCGTGTGGTGCGCCTGTCGTCTGTGGATCTTAATCCCGATGAGGTTGCGGCAGTGCTGCTGGCCGAGCTTGCTGCGCGCCCGGTGCAGCGCCTGATCATCGACGACCTGGCGGTGCTGCTGCACGAGCTGGGCGAGCGAACACGCGATTATCTCGGGGCACTGAATGATATTGTGTACGGCGCAAATATCACAAGCCTGTTTCTGCTGGAGATCTCGCCGTTCGAAGGGCTGCGCCTGAATATCACCAATACACCGCTGGCGCTGCTTGGCGATAATGTGATTGTCGTCCAGCAATATGAGATCGGCGGGCAATTGCGGCGCTTGCTGGCGGTGTTGCGCATGCGCTTGAGCTTCTTCGACCGCACGCTGCGCGAGCTGGTTCTGGACGCCCGCGGAGTAAGGATTATGCCTGCGGCAGAAAGCGATACGGGAGTGCTGGCCAGTGGAGCGGAGCTGGGTGGTGGGGTTGCGCCTGCGGCAGAGCCTCCCGCCAAGTAGGGTAGCCGGTGGCTATGCGCCCCCGTTCCCCGCAGCAAAGTTTTTTTCTGTACAGAGTTAGCCGGGGCCTGCGCGGCCCCGTGGCAAAGGCATTTCTCTGTGCAAAAGTCAGTCGGGGCCTGCGCGGCCCCGCGCCCCGTGGCAAAGGCATTTCTCTGTGCAAAAGTCAGTCGGGGCCTGTGCGGCCCCGCGCCCCGCAGCAAAGGGCCGGCCGCGGCCCTCTGCACTCCCCGGCCGGGGCTCCGCCCCTGGACCCCGAATTTTAGGTGGCCGACTCACGAAATGCTGCTGTGTCATGCCTCCGTTGTGGGTAGGAGCAAGGCATCGGACGAGAATAGCTGTACAGGCTTTTCTAGTTGTGTACTTCTTTTCTCATTTGCTGCCAGCATAATGGCACAACGGAGGCATGACGCAATCATATTCCGTGTGATACCGACATCAAATTTGGGGTTCGGGGCGATAGCCCCGACGCCGGGTGCCGGGGCGGCGCGAGCCCCGGCGGCCTTGCGGCCTGAGCAAACTGGCTCGAAGCTGGCACTGCTTGCGGCCCGAGTAAACTGAGCAGGGCGGACACATAGGTCCGCCCAAAACACACAGATCCGCCCCAACAAGAAACGCGCCGGGGCGTATTGCATACGCCCCGGCCCCGGCGCGCCCGCGCAAAGAAAAAGAAAATCCTACCCAAGCGCAACGCGCGCAATCGCCCGGAAATCGCGCATCCAGGCCCGCAGCGCCGCCAATGCCTCATTGCGCTGCTCGGTGAGCGCCCGCGCATCGGCGCGCGCCTCCTGCTGGGCCACGAGCTTCGCGGCAACG
This sequence comes from Kouleothrix sp. 19917, assembly GCF_057073505.1. Taxonomy (NCBI): domain Bacteria; kingdom Bacillati; phylum Chloroflexota; class Chloroflexia; order Chloroflexales; family Roseiflexaceae; genus Kouleothrix; species Kouleothrix sp. 19917. Next base: position 2,541,430 of record NZ_CP097099.1, on the reverse strand, counting down.
GCCGCCACCAGGTTCTGCCGCTCGCTGAGCTGCGCCGACGTGAGGCCGAACGGAGCGAGCTTCTGCGCAATTGCCCTGCTGCCCAGCGCGTTGGCGTAGAACTGCTGCGCCTGCGCGAGCCAGCTGGCCTGGTCATATTTGCGCGCCGATGTCATCCCCAATGACTGCGCCGCGCCGCGATCCTTGCGCAGCGCCACCCGCGCAACCGCCAGGTGCCGCGCAAACATCGCTTCGGCCTGCTCCTGGGCGGCATTGCGGGCATCGACGGCGGCGTAGCGCTCGCCGCGGCCAGCCTGCTGTTGCTGGAACAGCGCCAGCGCGCGCTCGTAGAGCGCCCGGCCCGCCCGCATGCGCTCGGCGTCGTAGCCATACTGTGCCAGCGCCGCCTGCATGGCCGCGTTGCCCAGCACTGTTTCGATGGCAAGGCGCGCGGCGAAGAGCTGGCCCTCGATCCGGGCCGAGGCGCTGGCGCGCAGCGTGGGCGTGGGGGCTTCGTCGGCTGGGGCGGCGGGCGGCGCGGGCGCGTCGCTGTCGAGCAGCGTGAACGACATGGGCGCGTCGCTGTCGAGCAGGGTGGCCGGGGTGATGCGGGGCGGCAGAGGCTCGTTGAACACTGCGCCATTGGTCGTTGAAGAAGCCTTTCCGTTGCGCTGCATAGAGACTACTTCCTTTGCTAGGTGATTGAGCACCAGTGTGCCCAACGTTCAAGAATGTGCTAGCGATTATAGTAGCCGCGCAGCGGAAAGTGAAGCGCGCTTGTGTGCAAATACGGAGCGGAACGGCGACCGTTTGATGGCGGAGTGTGAGTTTTCAGGTTAAAAGTTACAGGTTGCAGGTTATAAGGTATTGCTTATTTTTTGTGTGCCGATTTTGGCGCAGAGCGCCAAAATCGGCACACCTCAATCGTAAAGTGCTGTTCTGCCGAAGGCAAAAAATGCCGACCGCGTAACTCGTATCAAGAAGTGGCTTGCCATTCTGCGGCACGTGCGGCGGAATCTTTGGCCCGAAAACATCAGGCTGCTTGACTTGCGCGGCAGGCTGATGAGTCGGCGGAATAGTCGGTGATGCCTGGCCGATCAGCACCATTTTTACAGCCCCGCTTATATCATGCTGTGATGAAATGACTTCCTCCGTACGCAAGCAATAACCAGTATCCAATCCACCCTATTCCCGCTCCCCATCGACTGTGCCCACGGCGCGGCTACTGCTCTGCTTCGCGTGTGGTGGCTCAAGATTTATGCACAGATCACGGGTCATAGCATCAAGCTGCTCTGCCGACAGGCTGGATAATAAGTAGGTGAGCAGGTCTTCCTGCCGGTTTTGGCCAAAGACCATGCGATACACTGCCAGCGAACGGCGCAGCCCTTCCAGCCGGTCGTTGTCGCGGCTGAGCGGTAACACCGGTACATGCCGTTCGATTTTGGCGCTGCCCGAAAAGACCCAGTATGGCACAAGATCCAGCTCGTGCGCTGGCCGGCGCTGCTGTGCCAGCCTGAAGAGCACTTCCCATGGATCTGTAATTATGCCTTGCCCATCTGCAATAACCTTGCTTTGCTTATTTTTCCGCGCCTCCGCCATGAACTCCATCAGAACACTGGCAAGGCCATAGCGCTCCGCGAGGTTTTTCCGCACCGCATGGCCCTTGTAGCGGTGAATACGGCCTTCGCGCTGCTCCAGATCGACTGGATTTGCCGGCAAATTCCAGTGGACAATCGCATGGCAATAGGTATGAAAATCGAGCCCTTCCTGCCCAACCGAAGTGGTCGCAAGCACGAAGGGCCAGAACGGCGAGTTGAATGCTGCGCGAACCTGCTCTTTGCGGTTTTCGCCTTTCCCATCGTCGCGCTTTTCTTCGCCAAACCGCAGGGCAAAGTGGCTGCGCAGGCGCATGGAGTCGCTCACAACCCGGTCGCCTTCCGGTGTAACATCGACCCGATCTACTCCAAGCGCAGTGGTGCGAAGGCTGAGCGTATTGCCAATAACGTTCGCGATCTGCTGGGTGAGGGTTTCTGCTGGCGCGTCGAGCAGCCCGAGTGATTCGCGCAGCACATGGGCGAATTCATCCAGCACTGCCTGCAAACAACCCGTTGCATTGTACACCAGCACTCGCCGCCAGTATGCATAGTCGGTGCCAATGTCACGCAGTGGCAAGCTGCGGATGAGCGCAACGGCCTCGGGAATGTTGTAGAGCGAGCGGAAGTGCCAGGCGACCTGCGCGGCGTGATTGCGCACAGGCACATTTTTCGTGCGCGCCGGTAGCGGCAGGCCCGGCCGATCAGCACTGCGCCAAAGTGCGCGTAATGCCAGCACAGCCGGCCCGCCAACCGCAAGCAGCGCAAGCACGTCGAGAAGGTCGGCAGGCGGCCGGCCAAGCTTTGGTGGCCCGAGCAGTTTCCGGGCCTCGTCGACATGCGCGCCCCATTGCGTACGATCTTCAGCGCCGTCTTCTATGTTTTCAATGGCTCCTGCCCAGATCTGCGCGAGGTTTTCTTGTTTCAGCCACTCGCGGGAGGCTTTGGGGTGGTGGTACAGATCGAGCAGAATGGGTGCGGCCCAATACCAGGCCTGATCTTCGAGCAGGGTTGGCTTTGCGTTGCGCAGTATCGGCTGGAGCTTGGTTTCGATCTTCTTGCGCACAATCTCAAGCACGGTATCAAGGCTGGGGGTGCCGTGCTGACGCAGATCGATTGTCGCGGCAAGCGGGTCGCAGTCGTGCGCAAGTGTCAGGCTTGGGTAGAGCGTGCCAAGCACTGCCATGCCGCTCAGGCGCTCATCCGATTTTGCGAAGACCAGCAGCCCTTTGCGCTTTTCGCGCGCTTCGGCGGTGTTAACTGCATCAGAATCAGCAGCGCTCATGATCTGGCGTTCGGCTTCGTAGCTGGTGAGTGTGGCAACAACCTTTGGCACCAGTTTCCAGGAGGAAAATACCAGTCGTTTAGTAAAGCCCGCCAGCTGCGGTTCGGCAAATGGACCTTCGAGCTGGTAGTACGGCAGGGCCGGCGGCACCCACAGCAAGCGCCACGCATTTGTATCAATCACATCAGCCATCAGGCTGCGTAGCCGTGCATTGCCAGGATCGACCTTGCGGTACGCCTGGATGTCGTCCCAGGGCAGTAAAGCACTCTCGGAGCTGGCTAATGCCCCGGCCAGGTCGGCACTGTGTTCGATCTGGGCGCGCTTGAAGGCCAGCTTGAGCTGGTAATCGTCCATGAAGTTCAGCAGATAGGGCGACGATTTCCAGTATTCCATGACATCGGCGTGGTCAAGTACGCGCGCGATGCGCTGGTAGGCGAGATACGACTGGAGATCTTCTGCGGCGAGCTGCGCCGAGCGGCCACGTACTTCGTGCAGCATGCCATCGCGGTCGGCTGATGTTGACAGGCGTTCGGTGCGCACCATGACTTTGCGCAGACACTGCTCAAGCTCGTCTTTGATCGCCTGCACCTGGGCATCATTGCCCTGACCAAGGCGGAACAACTCGCGGCGGTATGCTTTTACCAGGCGCTCGAATGCATCGGCCTGGGCGGGTTGCAAAAAGCGCAGGGTGCGGACGAAATCTTCGTGGTGGTCGTCGCCCTGCTCCTGGTCATACGTAAGCGTATACATTTTGTAGGGCGTGGCCGAAAGCAAAATAACCCGCGCCGCGCTAGTGTGATCGGCATAGTTGAACAGCTGGTGCGCGAGCTGGTTAACGTCGCTGTCGTTCTGTTCAAGCAGATGCTTGAAGCGCTGGAATTCATCAAGAATGATCAGGTCGGGTTCAAGCGCGGAAAGGCACACTTCAGCCAGCACTTCGCGCAGATCGCCAACCAGGCGCGCGCGCTCCCGGCTGTCCTGGCGCGGAATGTTGTCGCGGGTGCGGCGAAAGCGTTCGCGCAGATCGTCAAAGCGGGCGCGCAGCTGCATGCTCGCCTCGCGCTGAGCCAGCTCGCCCGCAAAATGCTCGTTGAGGTCGCGATCGATGGTGCGCCGGGGAAACGCACGAACCTGATCGCGAAATCGCTGCATGCCCATGCTGCCTTGCAGCAGGTTGTACGGCCCGGTGTGGGCTGTATCGAACTGCCAGGCGTGCTGGAGCATCCAGTACAAGAGAATACGCTCTTGCCCAAGCCCCAGCGTGCCACCCAGATTAAATGAGGTGCCGGGTGTGAACGAAACAAAGTTGACTTTATTCTTGGCAAGCGAATGCAGCGTGATTGGCAGCAGCGTGATGCGCGAGGCCAGCGAGAAATCCTGCTGGCCGGTGATGTTGAGCCGGTTGATGTTTTGCCGCGCAATGTCGGCGTTTGAGCAGATGTAGACAATATCGAGCCGCTCCACGTCATCCCACAGGTGGTTCAGGGCGTGCGCGATCAGCCCGCGCGCCACCAGGGTTTTGCCCAGGCCAACTTCGTCGGCAATCAGGAAGCGCCGGGTCTGGTCGGGGTCGGTGTACATGCGCCGAAAGACGTAGTCGACTGTGTCGCGCTGAAAATCCTTCAGCCCACCCAGAATGGCGTGTAGGTCGGGCCGCTGTGCAGTAGCGCTCATTGCTGTGCTCCCACGTATGCTGCCTGGATCGGTGCCCAGATCGAGTCGAATGTTTCGGGAAGAAGTTGCTGGCCTTCGGGTGTTTTGCGCAAGTCGTCGACAATGCGCGCAATATGTTCGAGCTTGGCCGGGTCGCGATCGAGCGCGCGCACCAGCGCCTCAAACAAAGGGATGCCCAGCAGGCCAGCGTTGTCTGTGCTGGCGGCCACCTGCGACTTGCGTGTGGCCGCAACAAGCCCGGAAAGTGTTTCGCTGTCGTCGGCAAGCAGCAGCAGCAGAAAGCGCAGCACCTGGTCGCGGCTTTGCAGCAGCGAACGCAGGATGCGCTCGCGGCGGTTTTCTGGCGCACCAAGCAGTGGCACGTTGAGCACAAACGCGCAGCGGCTTTTTACCGAGCCACGCACTGCTTCGACTGCCATTGCGTAAAACGAGGTCAGCGCTTCAAACGAGAGGTTGCGAAACGAAACAAGATCGGCAGAGTCGGGCTGCAAGGGATGTGCGTTCGCCGGCGCGAGTGTGATCGGCCAGCACCTGACCGCTATTTCGGCAGGGAGCGCCAATCGCTGTGCGGTGTCGCTGCGAAGCACAAGATCGAACTGGGCGTCGTCTTCGCCAGGGGTGACATGCGCCGTGAGCGCAAGCTGGGCGAGTTCACGGCGGGCCTGTTCAACCATGGCGTCAAGCTCTTGCTGCACAGGATCGGGCGGCGTTGCTGGCTGCGATGTGTCAAAGGGCTGGAGCAGGGCGATCAGGCCGGCTGGCCCACCCTCGCGATCTTCGCCGAGCACGGCATCCACACCGCACAGGCGGCGCGGGCCAGTCAGTTGCGTCAGAAATTCGACGTTTGCCGTAAAGGCGGCATGCGTGGCATTGGCCGAACCAGTCCAGATATGCGCGTTTTCGCCATCGTCGGCAACGTAGAGCTTGGCGTGCAGACCCACAAGCGCGCTTTCTATCGAGTCGTCGGCGGCCTCGTCGGTGTCTTCGGGATTGGCGTCGGGATTTAGTGTCAGCACGCGCAGGTAGGGCTGGAGCGCGGTCGGGCTGAGTGATTGCAGCTCTTCCAGGCGCGCAACCAGGATGTTCTTGCTGCCAAGCTGCCCAAGCTGGTGCAGGCGGCCCGCGCTCACAAAGGGCGAGATGACCAGCATTCGGTCGTAGTGTTTGCCAAAAGGCCACTGCGCCACGCCAGGGATGCCGAGTGGATGAAAGGCCAGCGCCTGAAACCCGGGCGGCAGATCGAACTCCACGCGCGCGAGTTCGCCAACCATTTGGGCAATGCGCTGTTCGAGCGCCACGGGCAGGTTTTGCCGCGCACTCATGGCGGGCAGCGCGCCCACAAAGGCGCACAGCGGCGCGTTGCTGGCGAGGGCGGGGCCAGCGGCAGGCAATGCCCCCTCAAGCACAAGCACGCTATCCCAGCACCGATCAAAGGTCAGGTTGCGACTGAGGCACAGCACCCGGTAGATAATCGCATCCTCGGCTCCGGCGAAGCGCAGCACCCAGAGCTTGGGGTGGAACGCGCCACCGCCCGGCGCGCGCGCTTCGATCACCGAGTCTTCGAGGTAGGCGAAGAGCTGCTGCGTGTCGCCGGGGATGGCGATGCGGCCCGCCTCGCAAAAGATCGTGATGCGGTCGGCGTGGCGGCGCAGCGCCTCCAGCAGGGCGAGCGGGTCGGCGGTGGGCCGGCCCTGCGCGCCGTCGGCCTCCCAGTCGAAGAAGGTAAAGGCCAGTGGCGCGGTCAGCATCGCAACCAGGTCGAGCGAGTAGGTGGTGCCAACGGCATAATCGAGCTGGAAGCCGGCAGGCGGGCGCAGCGCGTCGATCAGGTGGCGGCGGCTGTTGGGATCAAGCATTGGCGTTCCTCGGCTGAAGCGCGGATTGCAGGTCGGCGATGAGCTGCTGGGCGCGCGCCCAGCGGTAGTCGATCTGGCCGGTGCCAGATGCGCCCTGCCAGTTTTCGCGGGCGCGATGATTTCCCAGCCGGGCCTGCTGGCCCTTAAGCTGGCGCTCGCGTTCGTAGATCAGCACGCGCATGGCCGGGTGGTCGGCAGCCCTGGATTCTTCGCCTGAGGCGCAGGCAAAGTCGAGCCAGGTATCCACAAAGCGACGGGTTGGCAGGGCGATCGCGCCGCCAGCCATGGCAATCTCCCAGAAGCGCCGGCGATCCCAGGCTGCCAGATCGGCGCGCATGGCATGCAGGCGTTCGGCCCAGCCCTGGAGGCTGGCGCGATACGCTTCGGTACGCGGCGCGTCTTTCAGCAGCTCCGCGATCATCAGGTTATACAGCAGGGCCGAGCCGTGGATCGCAACCGAGAAATGGCGCGCATGCAGAATGCGCTCGCGGTGCGCGGCCGGGAACTCGGCCAGGTGCGGGTGCTCCCACACAAACTGAACTGGCGGCGCATCGTAGCCGGCGTCGATCAGGTAGCGCAGCAGCGAGTGGGGCACGCTGATTGTGATGCGCTCGGCCAGATATTCGGCTTCAGCGGGCGTAAGGGCGAAGCTAACACTGGAGGGAAAGCCCGCCGGCACAGGCGGCAGCTGCGGGTGCCAGTTGGCGGCAGTTGCTTCGTCGGGCGCGTCGTCTTCGACGGTGCGCGCGTTGCGCCGAATGCCCGAGGCAGCGTAGAAGCGATCGAGCGAGCGATGATACTGATCCTGCGAGCCAGGGAAGAAGCGCAGGCCCCACACTCTCAGGCCCAGCCAGTAGACATTGCTGGGCAGGCGCTGGAGCGTGGCGCGGGCGCGCTCGCCGATCACGCCCTGGCTTTCGCCACCGGCGATCAGGCCGCTGATCAGATCGATCTCGAACTGGCGGCCGACGCGCGCCACCTCGGCCGAGCGCACTTTGCGCTGTTCGAGCAGGCGATACATCCAGGGCACAAACAGGAAATAGCGCGCGCGGGTCTGGATGGTGCTGGTGCCGGGGAAGAAGGTATCGGCGAAGGCATCGCGCACGCTGCCGATGCCCAGCTCGTCGCGGGTGTCCTTTTCGCGGAAGACGGCGATCACATCGAGCATCTTGCGGCGCTCGGCCTCGGAGTAATCGAGCCAGGTAAACGTTGATGGCATGGGCTACCTCATTGTAGAAGGGCGGGTATTTGTGTGCGTTGCAGCTGCTTTTGCCCAGCCACTAAAGCAGCGGGCTAGCTTGCGGCGAAGCCCGTCTGCGCCCGGCCCGTGAACAGGCGGGCTAGCTTGCGGCAAAGCCCGCCTGCGCGGGCTGCCCGGGTTGGTTTGTTCATGACCATTACAAAATAATCCGGCCGCTATATTGCGCCCGGCCGCTAAAGCAGCGGGCTCGGTTGCGGCAAAGCCCGCCTGCGCCCGGCCCGTGAACGGGCGGGCTAGGTTGCGGCGAAGCCCGCCTGCGCGGGCTGTCTGGGTTGGTTTGTTCATGACCATTACAAAATAATCCGGCCCCATATTGCGCCCGGCCGCTAAAGCAGCGGGCTCGGTTGCGGCGAAGCCCGCCTGCGCCCGGCCCGTGAACAGGCGGGCTAGCTTGCGGCGAAGCCCGCCTGCGCGGGCTGCCCGGGTTGGTTTGTTCATGACCATAAAGCCTCATAACCCGGCCCCATATTGCGCCCAGCCGCTAAAGCAGCGGGCTCGGTTGCGGCAAAGCCCGCCTGCGTGGGCTGCCCGGGTTGAATTGTAAAATATGATCATGGGCCGGCCACTGCGTCACCACGTTTTTGTGCGAAGGACAAAGGTTGGCCGGTGCTTTGCTCATCGCATCGTTTGTTATGATTGCGAACGCCCTCGCGGCGCAGCCAGGTCGTCAAGGAATTCGGAGGCTGGTTCGACGCCGCTGACAAGCAGGTGATCGCGGGCACGGGTGCATGCAACATAGAGCAGGTGGCGCTCGGTCGTGTAGACTTCGGCAAGATCGGATTCGTCGGTAACGCTTTCGATGCGCGCCTGAAGAGGAATGACTTCGTCGTCGCAGGCGATTACGGCGACAGCGCGAAATTCGAGCCCTTTGGCAAGGTGCATGGTGCTTGCGGCGATGCTGCCGGCGCCAGGCAGCACCTGAGTATCGAGCTGGGCCGGGGTAGCGCCCGCATGGCGGATGGCTTCGAGTGCACGCGGTAGTTGCTCGGCTGAGCGTACAAACACGCCGATTTCGGCGGGCTGAATCCCTTCGGCCAGGCGCTCGGCCAGCCACGCGCCAACGGCGCCCGTTTCGGCGGTGATGGTTGGGAAAGTGCGGATCTGCGGGGCCGGGCCGTTGAAGATCGAGATAGTGCCGCGCCGCTGTTCGGCGTTGCCATCGACATCGGCGATGGTGGTGGGCAGCAGGCGATCGGCCTGTTCGCGGATCTGGTGGCTGGTGCGGTAGTTGATTGTGAGCGTATGCGAGCGGCCGCGAATATCGACGCCAAGCACGCGCCAGGGAAAGGGCTGCTGGAAAATACGCTGCCCCAAGTCACCAGTGAAGAACAGGGCATCGGGCTGCCCGGCGCTGAGGTTGGCAAGAAAGCGCAGTTCGGCAACCTTGAGGTCTTGCGCTTCGTCGACGATAGCAAAATCGAAAGGCTTTTCGCCGCGTTGCACGAGGCTTTCGGCAGTGCGGCGCAGGAGCATGGGCCAGGTAAGAAGCTGCTGCTCGGCCAGCAGATGCTGAACCTCTTGAAAGATAGCCCAGAGCGTTTCGCGCTGCTTGCCGCCGACGCGAGTCTTGCGGCCAAGGCGCGGCACGTCGCGGTACTGCTCCCAGCGTTCGATCTGCCACGCATCGACGATCTCATTCCATTCTTCAAGCAGAAACGCGTTGCCAAAGCGAGCGCCTGCGGCCTGCTGCGCCGCCTGGACGATCAGCGTGGTCAATTGTTCGGGTGCTATGAGTTTGGGTTGGCCAAAGCTGGCGCTATACAAATCGGCGGCAAACTCGCGAGTGGCGTAGATCTGGATGCGCTCGCGCACGTCTGGCTCGTTGCCAACCAGGCGCATGAGCTTGTGGTTGAGGGCGTTGGCCAGCGCGTCGGAGAAGGTGAGCAGCACCACGGTTGCTTGCGGGTTTTCGCGGGCCAGGAAGACGGCGCGGTGCAGCGCGACAATGGTTTTGCCGGTGCCAGCCGAGCCAGAGATGCGCGCCGGGCCGCCGTAGGCGCGCTCGATCAGGTGGCGCTGGGCAGGGTGCAGGAAGACGCTCCATTTTTCCCAGGGGTATTCGAGCGCGCGCTCCAGCTCTTCGACGTTTTGCAGCACGCGGAAGCGGCGCAGCGCATCGGGGTGCTGGAACGGGTCACTGTCGGCCGGCGCGGGGGCAGCCACATAGGGGGTTCCGCCCGTTGCAAGCTCCAGCAGGGCTTCCGCAGCTTCCTGGGGCAGGTGCTCAACCACGTCGAACAGGCTGTTTTCGGTGGCGTTGCGCACATCATTCAGCCACTCGGCAGGCACGCCGTAGCCAAGCAGGGCATCGTCGCTGATGGCGGCGAACAGGCGCGGCCGGGGCGGGGCAACTGTGTCGTGTGGGATGGGAACAACAGTTACTAATTCTTCGACGCGCTCACGGATCTCGACGAGCTGGGCGGCGCCGGTGCGCGGGTGGCGCTCGATCTTGCGGCGAGTAGCCCAGATGTAGGCAGCGTCGTGGTGATCGACGTAGCAGAGCATCAGGCTGGCATCGGTTTTGTGTACGATGATGCGAATATCGCTGCTCACCCGCAACGACCAAAAGTTGGGGTCTTTGGATTTGTCGATGCGATGAAATTGCAGGCTTGGGTGCGCCGGGTTGACCTGCATATCGAAGGCGGTGGTTTTGACGGCCTTCTGCTCCTGGCTCGTCAGGCGTGTCAGGCTGTCGGTGAAGGTATCGGATATGAGGAATTCCATAGTGTTCCCATGTTTGCGGGGCACGATGCCGCGCCTACAATATTCCGTGTGCGGGCGTCGGCGCGGTTTTCAACCGCGCATTCCTCGTTTGTGCCCGACCGTTGCGCGGCACGATGCCGCGCCTACATTTCCCAGGTTCGGGCGTAGGCGCGGTTTTCAACCGCGCATTTTCGGTTGCACGCCCAATGCATAAACGCGCGGGCTGTCCCATGTTTGCGCGGCACGATGCCGCGCCTTCGCTATGTTCGGCCGTGCCCGACCGATCGTTGCGCGGCACCATGCCGCGCCTACATATGCCCCGCGTTTGCGCGTAGGCGCGGTTTTCAACCGCGCATTCCTCATTTGTGCCCGACCGTTGCGCGGCACGATGCCGCGCCTACAATATTCCGTGCCCGACCGACCGTTGCGCGGCACGATGCCGCGTCTACATTTCCCAGGTTCGGGCGTAGGCGCGGTTTTCAAGCGCATTTTCGGTTGCACGCCCAATGCATAAACGCGCGGGCTGTCCCACGTTTGCGCGGCACGATGCCGCGTCTACATTTCCCAGGTTCGGGCGTAGGCGCGGTTTTCAACCGCGCATTTTCGGTTGCACGCCCAATGCATAAACGCGCGGGCTGTCCCACGTTTGCGCGGCACGATGCCGCGCCTTCGCTATGTTCGGCCGTGCCCGACCGATCGTTGCGCGGCACGATGCTGCGACTATGTGATACTGTGTTTGTGCCGATGCGCATACGGTACCTGGCTTAATTGACTGAGACAATGAGTTTATAGCTGATGCTTGGTTGGCGAGTGGATACCGCTATGTAATACTCTCCGTCAACCGCTGCGCGAAAACTTTTTTCGCACGTCGTTGAGTAGCGGCACAGATCATTGCCCTGCCCATCAAACGAGCTTGTGCCCGGCCCAGCAAATGTTATAAATGCCTCATAGCTCGACTTAACGAGAATTTTGGCTTCCTGCCCTGCTTTCATCTGAATGGAATAAACATCGCGCTTTTTGGTGTCTGCATCAATAACCGACTCGACCCTGCCCGAAGCTGGAAGTACGGCGCCTGGGATATCCTCACCACGATCCGACATTGTGATGCTATCAGATACGATAACTGATAAATTGTAGGCGATACTTGGCTGGCGAGTGGATATAGCAATGTAATATTCGCCATCGACGGCTGCGAAAAAGCTTTTGTCGCAGGTTGTTGAGTAACGGCAAAGTTCATTTCCTTGCCCATCAAATGAACTCTTCCCCGGCACAGCAAAAGCAACAAATGCCTCGTAGCTCGATTTTACCAGGATTTTCGCCTGCTGCCCTGCTTTCATCTGGATGGAATAGACATCGCGCTTCTTCGTGTTTGCATCGATAACCGACTCAACTTTGCCTGAAGGTGGTAGCGCGCTGCCAGGGATGTCGTCGCTTCGTTCCGACATTGTGATTTTATCCAGAACAACCACCGAAAAATCATATGAAATACTTGGCTGGCGAGTGGATACGGCTATATGGTATTCACCATCGACGGCTGCGAAAAAACTTTTGTCGCAGGTTGTTGAGTAACGGCACAGTTCATTTCCTTGCCCATCAAATGAACTCTTCCCCGGCACAGCAAAAGCAACAAATGCCTCGTAGCTCGATTTCACCAGGATTTTCGCCTGCTGCCCCGCTTTCATTTGAATTGTATAGACATCACGGGGTCGTGTTTCACCATCAATGACCCGTTTACTGTGAAATCCACTTGGGACAACTGGTCCAGGAATATCTTCACTGGGCACAATTTCGGCAGCAGAAGCTGATGTTTCGGTGGCTGCTGGCACCGTAGCAGGTGGCGTGTCGGTTGCTGCTTGTACGAAGGGTACATTGGTTACAGCATTAGCAGATGGAAGCGCAGTGGTTTCCACGGTTACAGCATTAGCAGATGGAAGCGCAGTGGTTTCCACAGTGGCCGATGGAAGGATGCTTGTCTCCCCAGGTAGAGTGATAGCTGACGCAGACATTATTGGTTGAGATGTTGACGAATTAGCTGTGGCTTCCGGCGGCGCACTGGCTCTCATAACGGCCACGAGTGCTAACACAAGCAGGCTAAGAAAACATGCAGCAGCTCCGACTTTCACCCAGGCAGGAGTTTTTTTGCCTTGCTGTTGCTGAATGAAAATGCCAAAAAAGGCGAGTAACCCGACAAGTATTGTAACCAGGATGGTAATGGTACCCTCGTTCACACACGTTCCTTTCTGTTGCAGTGTTAGTAGTCATTGTCGTCTGTGTGTTTGGCAGTGCTGGCAGCGTTGGACCATTGCCAATGCGACGGTGTTTCCTTTGCCTGTCTACCTCCTGGTTCCGTACGGCCGGGCGGTACAATTTCCCATGTTCGGGCGCAGATGCGGTTTTCAACCGTGCATTTTCCGACATCTTCGCTGTGTTTTGTGGTGCCCGATCGTTCGTTGCGCGGCACGATGCCGCGCCGACATCTTCGCTGTGTTTGGTGGTGCCCGACCGCTCGTTGCGCGGCACGATGCCGCGCCGACATATGACCCGCGTTTGGCTTGCCCGGCGCGTGAACGCGCGGGCTCCGGTGTACCAAGCCCGCCTGCGCGGGCTAATCGTGTCGCATGCAGGCCGCGCAGGCGGCCTTCGTTCGTGGAGCCGAGCCGTTCACGGCGACGGCGCACGCGGGCCATTTGCGCGGCACGGTGCTGCGCCTGCAATACTCCGCCCATTGCGCGGCAGGATGCCGCGCCTACATATGCCCCGCGTTTGCGCGTAGGCGCGGTTTTCAACCGCGCATTCCTCGTTTGTGCCCGACCGTTGCCCGGCACCATGCCGCGCCTGCAATACTCCGCCCATTGCGCGGCACGATGCCGCGCCTACATATGCCCCGCGTTTGCGCGTAGGCGCGGTTTTCAACCGCGCATCTTGCGTTTTTGCAAACCGTTGCCCGGCACGGTGCTGCGCCTGCAATACTCCGCCAATTGCGCGGCAGGATGCCGCGCCTACGTCACCCGCGTTTGCGCGTAGGCGCGGTTTTGAACCGCGCATCTTGCGTTTTTGCAAACCGTTGCCCGGCACGGTGCTGCGCCTGCAATATTCCGCCAATTGCGCGGCACCATGCCGCGCCTACATATGCCCCGCGTTTGCGCGTAGGCGCGGTTTTGAACCGCGCATCTTGCGTTTTTGCAAACCGTTGCCCGGCACGATGCCGCGCCTGCAATACTCCGCCCATTGCGCGGCACGATGCCGCGCCTACATATGCCCCGCGTTTGCGCGTAGGCGCGGTTTTCAACCGCGCATTCCTCGTTTGTGCCCGACCATTGCGCGGCACGATGCCGCGCCTACATATGCCCCGCGTTTGCGCGTAGGCGCGGTTTTGAACCGCGCATCTTGCGTTTTTGCAAACCGTTGCGTGGCACGTCTGCCGCGCCTATACGCTAAACACTTTCATCACTTCGTCGCCCAGGTGGTTGATGACCTTGACAGCGATGCGGCCCGACGATGGCTTGCTGAACGGGCGCGAGGTGTCGCCGTAGAGGCTGGCCCAGGCTTCTTCGTCGATCTCGGCTTTGAGCGTGGTTTTCAGCGCCTTGTACGGGTCGTTCGCGCCGAGGAAGTAGGCCTGCCGCACGAAGAAGCTTTCTTCGTTGTAATCGGTGTCGATGAACCAGCAGGCGATTTCGTCCGGCCCGCTCGATGTGACCTCGCCCGACTGTGGGCGGAACACGTCCACGCCGCGCAGTTTGACCTGCACCTGCCCGTCGCTCGCCGGTTGGATCGCGATGTCGGGTTCGCCGAAGATCACGAACAGGTTGCCAGCGCCGGTGTTTTTCAGCGTGTCGCCCATGTGCAGGTCGGCGTTCATGCGCGCTTTGAGCACCGGCACACGGCCCAGCTTCTCGAACTCGGCGGCGTGCGCGTCGTAGTTGAAGGCGCAGGCTATTAACACGTCGAAGCCAGCGTCGCCAGCCTCGCGGGCGGCGGCGACCAGGTCGGCGCGGGGCACGGTGCCAAACTCCGGGCCGACGAAGATGCCGGCGCGGCGCTCTCGGTTGTTGTCGCCTTCCTGGTAGCGGCCTTCGGCGCAGATGTATTTACCCGGCCAGCCTTCCAGCGCGGTGAAGCTGATGCGATCTTCTTTGTGGGCCTGCTGCACGCCAGCGGTTTTGAGGTTGTCCAGAATCATCGTGGTGAAGTCCTGGCCGTCGCCGTAGCTGGTTTTGCCTTCGTTGATGAAGCGCTCGTGCGGAATGAGTTCGTCGTGTTCATCGACCGCCAGAATGCGGTGCGGCGACAGGCTTTCCACGGTGAACGGCCCGGCCACGCGCACGATGCCCCGGTCGTCGTAGGGCTTGTCGTACAGGTATTCGAACTCGGCCTTGGCGGCAATCGAGGCGTCGATCTCGCGCTGGCGGGCGATGCGCGCATCCCACCATTGCCGATGCAGTGTGATCGCCTCACCCGTAGGCGCGGTTTTCAAGCGCGCATCGCCGGATGTACCCCCGTCACCCGTAGGCGCGGTTTTCAACCGCGCATCGCCGGATGTGCCCTCGTCACCCGTAGGCGCGGTTTTCAACCGCGCATCGTCGGATGCGCCCCCGTCACCCGTAGGCGCGGTTTTCAAGCGCGCATCGTCGGATGTGCCACCGTCACCCGTAGGCGCGGTTTTCAAGCGCGCATCGTCGGATGTGCCCCCGTCACCCGTAGGCGCGGGTTTCAACCGCGCATCGCCGGATGTGCCCCCGTCACCCGTAGGCGCGGTTCTCAACCGCGCATCGTCGGATGTGCCCCCGCCAGCCGTAGGCGCGGTTTTCAACCGCGCATCGTCGGATGCGCCCCCGCCACCCGTAGGCGCGGTTTTCAACCGCGCATCGTCGGATGTGCCCCCGCCAGCCGTAGGCGCGGTTTTCAAGCGCGCATCGTCGGATGTGCCCCCGCCAGCCGTAGGCGCGGTTCTCAAGCGCGCATCGTCGGATGTGCCCCCGTCACCCGTAGGCGCGGTTTTCAACCGCGCATCGTTCGTCGTTGCGGCGGGCAATTCGCGCGGGATTTCCCATTCTTCCCACGTTTTACCGAGCGCGGCGTTCAATTGCGCCCGCAGCGGCTCCAGCGTCGCCTGCCACTTATCCCAGATCACGTCGATCTCGGCGTTGTTGGCGATGCTTTTGAGCGTGATGTGCGGCACGCGCTCGTAGACAAAGCCGTGGCGGATGTTGCCGTAGGTTGCGGCGGATGACGGCGCGCTGCGGGTAACGTCGGCTTCCTTCTGCTGGCCGGCCTTTGAATCTTGGAGCAGGTAGTAGGGGTAGCGCGCGCCCATGATCCGCGCCCGCGCCAGCGCCAGCGCCACCCGCGAGGTGTCAATGGTGATCCAGCGTCGGCCCCATTGCTCCGCCACGTAGGCGGTGGTGCCGCTGCCGCAGGTCGGATCGAGCACCAGGTCGCCGGGGTCGGTGGTCATTAGGAGGCAGCGCTCTATTACGCGAACATTCGTCTGAACAACATAAACCTTTTCAGTTCCAAAACCGGAGGTTACAGTATCTTCCCAGGTATTATTCAATGGAATAGCTGGAAAATCATTAATATAGCGAACGTAAGATGGCGTATTACCAATTGCTATGACTCGGTTCCCTTGAAGAAGGCGTCTCATTCCAGTTTGAGTTGTTTTCCAGCCGCTTTTCTTTGGTGCAAATTCACGGCCATTGAGTATAAATGAGAAGAATTGAGGGCCACCAGAACTTTGCGAAGTAAGTTGATCTCCACGAAATACACGAATATTAGGTCCTAAGGAAAGAAGCTCTTCCTTAGAAGCACGACGACGTGAGCCATCAGGTTCTTCAATGAAAGAATACTGACCACCACCTTCACCACCTACTTCTTTTCCCCGATACATTTGTCTGTACTTAAGGGTGTCTTTACGCTTTGCAAACCAAACTAGATAGTCGCTGATTGATGCAAGAACTTCGGTCCCACCTGATGGACTACCGGCACCCGTGGTTTTTTTGAAAGGAATAAGTGATACAAAGTTTTCTTCTCCAAACACCTCGTCCATCACCGCCCGCACGCGATGCACATTCTCATCGCCGATTTGCACGAAGATCGAGCCGCTGTCGGTCAACAGGTCGCGGGCAACGGTCAGCCGGTCGCGCAGATACGTCAGGTAGGAATGGATGCCGTCGCGCCAGGTGTCGCGGAAGGCTCGGACCTGCTCTGGCTCGCGGGTAATATGTTCGCGGTTGCCGTCTTTGACATCGCGGCTGGTGGTGCTCCACTGGAAGTTGGAGTTGAACTTGATGCCATAAGGCGGGTCGATGTAGATGCACTGCACCTTGCCGCGCAGCCCTTCGCGCTCGGCCAGCGAGGCCATCACCTGGAGCGAATCGCCCAGAATCATGCGGTTGGTCCAGTTGGCGTCGTGCTTGTAGAACTCGGTGGCCGTAGCCGTGTCGGCGACGCCATTGAAATCGGCGAACAGGTCGAGCTGCATGGCGGGCGCGGCGGCATCGGCGCGCTCCTGGCTCTGGCGGCGCAACTCGTCCACGAGCACCTTGGGGTGGATTTTCTCCTGGATGTAGAGCGGCGGCGCGGGCACCACCAGGTCGCTCCAATCCTGCTCGTCCTTGCCGCGCCACACCAGTTGCGGGTCGAGGTCGCGGTTGCGGCGCTCGTAGGCCACGTGGACGGGCGCACGGTCGGCGTCGTCCATGACCGATTCGAACTCGGCGGTGGGAATATTGGTGCGGCGGTCGCTGGCGTGCTTGAGCGCCTCAACGCTGAGGGGTTGCTTGGGTGTGCGTGGTGGCATGGCGTGGGTTCCTTGTTGTATCAGGTTGCGCGGTTGAAAACCGCGCCTACGTTTTCATGGTTGCGCGGTTCAAAACCGCGCCGACGTTTTCATGATTGCGCGGTTCAAAACCGCGCCTACGTTTTTATGATTGCGCGGTTCAAAACCGCGCCGACGTTTTTATGATTGCGCGGTTCAAAACCGCGCCGACGTTTTCATGATTGCGCGGTTCAAAACCGCGCCGACGTTTCATGATTGCGCGGTTCAAAACCGCGCCACGGTTCATGATTGCGCGGTTCAAAACCGCGCCACGGTTCATGATTGCGCGGTTCAAAACCGCGCCTACGGTTCATGATTGCGCGGTTGAAAACCGCGCCTACGGTTCATGATTGCGCGGTTCAAAACCGCGCCGACGGTTCATGATTGCGCGGTTCAAAACCGCGCCGACGTTTTCATGATTGCGCGGTTCAAAACCGCGCCGACGTTTTCATGATTGCGCGGTTCAAAACCGCGCCTACGTTTTCATGATTGCGCGGTTCAAAACCGCGCCGACGTTTTCATGATTGCGCGGTTCAAAACCGCGCCGACGGTTCATGATTGCGCGGTTCAAAACCGCGCCGACGGTTGGGAGCATGACATCGCCAACATCACGTCTCGGGAGATGGCCATTCATAGCCCGCAATTGTATCCGGCTCATCGCATCCCCAGCCATCTGCGTACGCGCCCTTTTCGCGCCACTGATGAAAACTGCTGTGCGGCCAATCGTCGGGCCGTTGCACAAGATGATGCCGTACCGGGTTGAAATGAATGTAGTCGAGATGTCGTTGCAAATCCTGCTCATCACGGATGACGTGGTCCCAGAAGCGCTTTTGCCAAAACACCATTCGCCCTGAAACGCCGATCATCTGCTTGTATTGCTTGGTGAAATTTGGCTTGAGCGAGTGCATGATGTCGCTAAAATTGCTCTGCCCCGTCGGGCGAATCAATATATGAAAATGATCAGGTAAGAAGACATATCCGAGCATCACAAAAGGATGAAGCGATTTTACATTGTTCAGAACAGTTCGCAATAATTCGACGCATCGCTCCTCGTGAAAGACCGGCGTGCGATGTTCCACCACTTGTGTGATGAATACAATTGCATCTGGTACATAATAGCGACGAATGGTCATAGGCGTTGCGCGGTTGAAAACCGCGCCTACAGATTTTCGTTTGCCGCAAACATTGGCGTTGCGCGGTTGAAAACCGCGCCTACAGATTTTCGTTTGCCGCAAACATTGGCGTTGCGCGGTTGAAAACGACAAATGATCATTTGCCCGGCGTAGGCGCGGCTTGTAGCCGCGCTTGTGTTTTATCGTTTGCCGCAAACATTGGCGTTGCGCGGTTGAAAACCGCGCCTACAGATTTTCGTTTGCCGCAAACATTGGCGTTGCGCGGTTGAAAACGACAAATGATCATTTGCCCGGCGTAGGCGCGGCTTGTAGCCGCGCTTGTGTTTTATCGTTTGCCGCAAACATTGGCGTTGCGCGGTTGAAAACCGCGCCTACAGATTTTCGTTTGCCGCAAACATTGGCGTTGCGCGGTTGAAAACCGCGCCTACAGATTTTCGTTTGCCGCAAACATTGGCGTTGCGCGGTTGAAAACCGCGCCTACAGATTTTCGTTTGCCGCAAACATTGGCGTTGCGCGGTTGAAAACCGCGCCTACAGATTTTCGTTTGCCGCAAACATTGGCGTTGCGCGGTTGAAAACCGCGCCTACAGATTTTCGTTTGCCGCAAACATTGGCGTTGCGCGGTTGAAAACCGCGCCTACGTACCCACGAATGCGTGCGCAAACCACCCCTACGAATCGCCCTCTTTCACCAATGCATCCACCAACCGCCGAAACTCCGCGTCGATCTCGAACACATCGCGGAACTCGGCGAAACGCCAGCGCCCATAGCTGCCGAGGTTGTTCACGCCCGGCACCCAGTAGTCGCGCATGGTGCTGGCCTTGTCCTTGGCGTCCTCGCCGCGAAAGCCTTTGATTTCAACCACCAGATTCAGCGGATCGGGCTGGCCGTCATCGATCTGCACGACAAAGTCGGGCAGGTAGTTGTGCTTGGTCGTACCCTGAAGGTACGGCACTTCCAGGCCCAGACCCTGGTTCTTCACATATGCCAGCACGTGCGGGTGCGCCTCGACCACGCGGCAGAACTCGGCTTCCCAATCGCTGTCGCACACCACCCAGTTGACCTGGCAGCGGCGCGGGTCGGTTTGCCAGCGGGTGGTTTTCGACGTGTTGAAGTTGACATGAACGCTGGAGCCAGTCGGGTTGTAGGCGTCAAGCGTCGCCACAATCGGCTTCTCGCCCTCGATCGCCGCCGTGATTGCGTTTTTGATGCGCTCGCAGGCCGTGTCGGCAAGCTCCTGGTACAAGACCTGTGCCGGGTAGGTGCCGCCGCTGCAGCGCAGGTTGCCGCCATCGAGCCACTGCTTAACGATCCGCTTGAGCTGGCCGAACAGGTGCAGCTTCGGTTCCT
Organism: Kouleothrix sp. 19917; assembly: GCF_057073505.1. NCBI lineage: Bacteria > Bacillati > Chloroflexota > Chloroflexia > Chloroflexales > Roseiflexaceae > Kouleothrix > Kouleothrix sp. 19917. Next base: position 2,521,778 of record NZ_CP097099.1, on the reverse strand, counting down.
CGTCGGGGTCGCGGTATTTGCTGTACAGCAGGTGATGCGTGAGCTTGTAGATGATCGTCGACTGGCGCATGTCTTCCAGGTGTTTCATCGTCAGCTCAACGCCTTCGCCCACAATGCCCTGGTTGTGCGTGATCGACGGCCCGACCAGCGCCGGAGTAAGATGCAGCACCGAATCGGGCGAAAAGCGCGCGCTCAGGCGTTCTTCTGGCAGCTCGACGCGGTAGCCAACCACACGCGGGAACTCAATGCCGAGCGCGCTGCGGTCGGGCAGCATGGCGTGAACGTGTACGGTTTCGCGCGGCGCGGCAGGTTTCGCAATCACCGGGCGGGCGGTGAAATCGAACGGAATGCCGAGCACATCGGCATACTCGACGTTGAACAGTCCTTCGTCGTTCAGGTCGTAAGACTGGCGGCGCAGCGCGCGACCAACCACCTGCTCGCACAGCAACTGCGTGCCGAATGCGCGCACGCCCAGCACATGCGTCACGGTGTTGGTGTCCCAGCCCTCGGTCAGCATCGACACCGACACCACGCAGCGCACCGACTCGCCCAGCCGCCCGGCCTTGCCGACGGTGTTCATCACCTCGCGCAGCAACTCCTGATCCGAAAGGTTCTGCCCGTCGGCCTGGTTGCCGCTGCGCTCGATGATCTCGCGGCGGAAACGCTCGATCTCGTCGCCGGCCATGTCGCGGAAGTCTTTATCCAGCGCCTCGCCGGATTCGAGCTGCTGGCTGTCGATCAGTAGCGTGCGCGGCCGGGCCATGCGGTTGCCGTGTTCGTCGAAGTTGCGGAACAGCGGCAGCCGGCCTTCGTGGTACGTCTCGGTGTCGCCATCCGCGCCGATGCGATGGAAGCCGGAGATGTAATCGTGCACCAGCTTCGAGGTCGAGGTGTTGTTGCAGACCACAATAAACACTGGCGGCACACGGATACCCGCTTCCTGCCACAATGCGAAAGTCTTTTCGTAGTGCCCGTACAACGCCTCAAGCGCAGTCTGCAACTCCAGCGGCAGGTTGAGCGGGTCGAAGCTCTGGCCGGCAGCGCCACGGCCCTTTTTCGGCATCTTGCGGCTGATATGTTCCCACAGATTGCGGAACTTGGGCATCTCGCCGCCCGGCACATTATCGGCCACTGGCACACGCGGCAGCTTCACAATCCCGCACTCGATTGCGTCCATCAGCGAGAAATCGCTCACCACCCACGGGAACAGCGTGCCCTCGGCATAGCCGGAGCCACGGAGGAAGAAGGGCGTCGCGGAAAGGTCATAGACAGCCTGCACGCCGAGCTTGCGCTTCACAATCTCCAGCCCGGCAATCCATAGCCGCGCGGCATCGTTGTTGCGCTGGGCTTCCTGCTTCTCGTCGCCCTTCAGATCGTCCATGTCGTCGTTCTGTGGCTTCTCGCGGTAGCAGTGGTGCGCCTCGTCGTTCAGCACCAGCACATTCTTCAAACCCATCAGGTCGGGCATCACGCGCTGAAGCATCTGGCCTTCGGTTTCCAGCGTTTGCAGATCGGGCCCGCGGCCCTGGAGCAGCGCGCGGTTGCCAGCAGAAAGCTGGAGTCGTTCGCGCAGCTTAAAGGCATGGTAGTTGGTGATCACGATCTTGGCGCGGTCGATCTCGGGCAGCAAATCGGGCGGCACCAGCTCGCGGGTTTTGTAGTAGCTTTCGGGGTCGTTGGGCTGGAGCACGCGCAGGCGATCTTTGATCGTAATACCCGGTGTGACGATCAGGAAGCCGCGCGTGAAACGCCGGCTCTGCGGGTGCCGCACGGCGTTAATAGTCTGCCAGGCGATCAGCATCGCCATGACGGTGGTTTTGCCCGCGCCGGTGGCGAGCTTGAGCGCGATGCGGAACAATTCGGGATTCGATTGGTCGTTGGCGCGCTGAAGATGATCGAGCAGATCGTCGTTGCGGCGGCTTTGCGGCGCAACCTCGGCCAGCCAGATCGCCGTTTCGACTGCCTCGACCTGGCAGAAGAACGGGCGCACACCGGCAAAGGGGTGGCTGCGCCAGTGCTGAAGCAAGCGTGCTGTTTCCGGCGTCACCTGCCAGTTGGCAGGGTCGGGCAGCTTGCGCCACGCGTCCACCCGTGCCCGAATGGCATTGATGATCGAGGTTGGGTCGTATTCCTGCTCGTCGGTGGAAAGGCCCAGCCCCTCGTCGAGCACCATGCGCGTCTGCTGCGGCGTGCTTCCCTGCCGTCGGCGTTTGGGCTTCGGCACCGGCGTGACGAACTTCGCCGACCGGCGCATGTCCATGATGCGATTGGTCGGCTGGCCGTCGTCATCCAGCTCCCAATGGCGGGAAGGGTAAGCGTATGGCGAATTGAGGATGGGCCGCTCGAAGAATTGTTCTGACATAGCTTGGTTGTATCTTGCTGCAATGCTGCTCGTGCGCATGATTATAGAAGAAATACGTGTTGCGGAAACAGTGACACGTATCGGGATGCGGCAGCGAACGAACACACGGATAAACGGTTTAGCGTGTCTCTGTCATTTCGCAGCCAGGGCGCATTTTTATGGTTGGGTGCTGGAGTATAAGTATACCATGCTTAGTAAACGTATGTACTGGCAGTTTTGATACAGGGATGTTGGGCGAATAAGTAATCACAGGACGGAGCAAGGTCGTAATGGGAATTGCATGCCCTTGTGTGCGGCCTCGCACCCCGCAGCAAAGGCATTTTCCTGTGCAAGGTCAGTCGGGGCCTGTGCGGCCCCGTGCCCCGCATCATTTGTCTGAGCGGACCTTGTCTGGGCGGACCTGCCTGGGCGGACCTACGTGTCCGCCCTCTATCTCTGTCGGGGCCTGTGCGGCCCCGCGCCCCGCCCTTCGACAAGCTCAGGATAGACGCTCAGGGCCGGCCGCGGCCCTCTGCACTCCCCGGCCGGGGCTCCGCCCCTGGACCCCGAATTTTAGGTGGCCGACTCACGAAATGCTGCTGTGTCATGCCTCCGTTGTGGATGCAGGCAAGGCATCAGACGAGAGAACCAACCTCGTTGAGGCAGCGCCGCAAACTGGTTTGACATTATTGTTCGCTGCCAGCTATTGCCATAACGGAGGCATGACAACCAAACGCTGAAAATGTCGATCACATCAAATTTGGGTTCCAAGGGCGATAGCCCTGGCCGGGGTGCAGGGGCGGGTAGCCCCTGCGGCCTTGCGGCCCGAGCAAACTGGCTTCAAGCTGGCACTGCCAAGCACTCGTGAGTCACTGCCAGGCACTTGTGCGAAACACCCGAGCACTCGGGAACGACAGACGAGCGCTCATGAGTAAGCGCCGAGCACTCGGGAATAAAGGCAGAGCACTTGAGGATGACCATCAAGCACTCATGAGGCACTGCTGAGCACTCAGGAGTAAGCCCAGAGCACTCCTGAGCAACAGACGAGCACTCCTGAATAAGTGCTGAAACAAAGCGGAAGAAGCCCACGCACGGCACGCCCACGCAAAAAGCTATGGTACAATGGGGGCCGAACTACCGGGAACCGTATACGCGCCGCGCTATTCCACTGCAGAGCAAGGAGGCTTACTCATGCCAGGGTTGGAGAAGGTTGCCCTTTTCACGAACGAATACCCGCCGAACGTTTACGGTGGGGCTGGCGTGCATGTGGAATACCTGAGCCGCGAGCTGGCCAAGCTCGTGCCAGTGGAAGTGCGCTGCTTTGGCGAGCAGCACAGCGACGACCCGCGCCTGAGCGTGCGCGGCTATGGCGCGTGGCCCGACGCCAAGCAAAACACCGACCCGCGCTTTGCCGGCGCGCTCGACGCGCTTGAGCGCAGCCTGCGCATGGCGAAAGACACGCTCGACGCGAACGTGGTGCACTGCCACACCTGGTATACCGACATGGCTGGCTTCTGGGCCAAGAAGCTGTGGGGCGTGCCGCTGGTGCAAACCATCCACTCGCTGGAGCCATTGCGCCCGTGGAAAGTCGAGCAGCTTGGCAACGGCTACCACCTGAGCAGCTGGATCGAGCGCACCGGCATGGAAGACGCCGACGCGATTGTAGCCGTCTCGCAGGAAACGCGCAACGACGTCCTGCGCCTGTTCAACGTCGACCCGAACAAAGTCCATGTCATCCACAACGGCATCGACCTCGACCAGTACCGCGCCACCGCCGCCAGCGACGCCCTGGTGAAGCGCGGGGTCGATCCGAGCAAGCCCTTTGTGCTATTTGTCGGGCGCATCACTCGCCAGAAAGGCATCATCCACCTCGTCAACGCCATCCCCGAGATCGATCCTTCCTTGCAGGTGGTGCTGTGCGCCGGCGCACCCGACACCAAAGAGATCGGGCAGGAAATGCAGGAGCGCGTGGCCGAGGTTAGCGCGCAGCGCCCCGGCGTGATCTGGATCCAGGAGATGCTGCCACGCGCCGATGTGATCCAGTTCTACGCCCAGGCATCGCTGTTCTGCTGTCCGTCGGTGTATGAACCTTTCGGTATCATCAACCTCGAAGCAATGGCCTGCGAGACGGCGGTGGTGGCCTCGGCGGTGGGCGGCATCCCCGAAGTGGTGGTGCCTGGCGAGACGGGCGAGCTGGTTCCGCTGGCGCTCAAGCCCGGCACCTTCGACCCGGTCGACCCGGCGCAGTTCGCGCACGACCTGGCCAGCGCGATCAACAAGGTTGCGCGCGACCCCGAGCTGATGGCGCGCTATGGCGCGGCTGGCCGCCGCCGCGTCGAGGATCATTTTAGCTGGACGGCGATTGCGCAGCGGACAGTTGATTTGTATAAGACGTTGGCATGATAGCGGTTCGCGGTCGCTGCGTATTGCATACGCGGCCATAGCTACTTTACAAGCCGGTTTGCTCAGGCCGCAAGGGCCGGTTGGCTGCTTGGGCCGCAAGCCATTACCGGTTTGAAGGCTGGTTGCTCAGGCCGCAAGGCCGCTGGGGCTCCTGCCCCAGCACCCCGGCCAGGGGCGATGCCCCTGGACCCCAAAAGAATGCCGGGGCAGATGTGAACGAGTGCTGTCATGCCTCCGTTGTGGATGAAGGCTGGCAACAAACGATGCGCGACGTATACAGCTTATAATTTTGTACAGCAACCCTTACAAGCTGCCTGCGTGATGGCACAACGGAAGTACACTGGGCATAAAGTAGTATAGCAATGCTTGTGAGATGCCTGCGTGATGGCACAATGGAGGCATGACACACAGTCATCTCGCTTGCCGGCCACGCTCTTTATGGGGTCCGGGGCAAGGCCCCGGCCGGGGAGTGCAGAGGGCCGCGGTCGGCCCTTTGCCGCGGGGCACGGGGGCGCGTAGCCCCCGAAAAAGCAGTAGCAGGCGGCTACAAAGCGCGGGGCACGGGGGCGCGCAGCCCCCGAAAAGGCAGTAGCAGGCGCTAAGCACGGGGCACGGGGCGCGCAGCCCCCGAAAAGGCAGTAGCAGGCGGCTAAGCGCGGGGCACGGGGCGCGCAGCCCCCGAAAAAGTACAGGCACAGCGCACTGCGCCCAAACAATAGAACATAGAAGAGAAAAGCCTATGACCACCATCCCAACCGTATTCGAGCTCGGCACCGAGCAGCCCGTCGCCGAGCTGCCGCCCGACGGGCGCAGCCGCGTCGTGATCGAGAATGTCCAGCCCGCCATCGACGCAGGCCGCTTCCCGATCAAGCGCGTCGCCGGCGACCCGGTGGTGGTCGAGGCCGATATCTTCACCGACAGCCACGACGCCCTTTCGGCGGTGCTGCTGTATCGCGCCGACGGCGACGCGCGCTGGGCCGAAGCGCCGATGGAGTTTGTGGACAACGACCGCTGGGGCGGCACCTTCAGCATCGCCACAATCGGGCGGGCCAGCTACGCCGTGCGTGCCTGGGTCGATCATTTCAAGTCGTGGGCGCGCGACATGGCCAAGCGCATTGCCGCCGACGCCGTCGCGCCCGTCGACCTGGAGATTGGCGCGCGCCTCGTGGCCGCTGCCCAGGCACGCGCAGCCGGCGCAGATGCCGCCCGGCTCGGCCAGTACGCTGCCGCGCTGCGGGCCGGCGCGCGCGCAATGGCGCTCGAGCCCGAGCTGGCCGCGCTGATGATGCACCACGCCGAGCGCCGCTACGCCACCACCTCGCCCGCGCTGCCAATGGTCGTGGATCGCGAGCGCGCGGCGTTTAGCACGTGGTACGAGCTGTTCCCGCGCAACACTGCCACCGAGGAAGGCCGCCACGGCACCTTCAAGGATGTCGAGGCGCGGCTGCCCTACATTGCCGAGCTGGGCTTCGACGTGCTCTACCTCACGCCCATCCACCCAATCGGTCATACCTTCCGCAAGGGCAAGGACAACAGCCCGACCGCGAAGGACGGCGAGCCCGGCAGCCCCTACGCGGTCGGCAACGAGCACGGCGGCCACAAGAGCATCCACCCCGAGCTGGGCACGCTCGACGACTTCCACAGCCTGGTGCGCGCCGCGCGCGGCTACGGCATTGAGATCGCGCTCGACAATGCCTTTCAGTGCTCGCCCGACCACCCCTATGTGAAAGAGCACCCCGACTGGTTCTATGTGCGGCCCGACGGCAGCATCCAGTATGCCGAAAACCCGCCCAAGAAATACCAGGATGTCTACCCTTTCAACTTCGAGAGCGAAGACTGGCAGGCGCTCTGGGAAGAGCTAAAGAGCTTCTTCACCTTCTGGGCCGAACAGGGCGTGCGAATTTTCCGCGTCGACAACCCGCACACCAAGGCGTTTGGCTTCTGGGAATGGTGCATCACCGAGCTCAAGCGCGACTACCCCGACATGATCTTTCTGTCCGAGGCGTTTACGCGCCCGAAAGTCATGTATCGCCTCGCCAAGCTTGGCTTCACCCAGTCGTACACCTACTACGCCTGGCGCACCGGCAAGGCCGAGCTGGCCGAATACATGACCGAGCTGACGCAAACGCCGGTGCACGAGTTCTTCCGCCCGAACTTCTGGCCCACCACGCACGACATTCTGACGCCGCAGTTCTACGGCGGCGAGCGCGCGCTGTTCATCGCCCGCCTGACCATGGCCGCGACCATGACGGCCAGCTATGGCATCTACGGCCCGGCCTACGAGCTGATGCTCTTCCAGCCGGTGAGCGGGCGCGAAGAATATATCGACAACGAAAAGTACGAACTGCGCGTGTGGGACCTTGAAGACAAAAACAGCCTGCGCCCGCTGGTTGCGCGCCTGAACCGCATCCGCCGCGAGAACGTCGCCCTGCAGCGCAACGAAAGCATTCGCTTCCACGCGGTTGAGAACGACTACGTCGCGAACGACCAGATCATCGCCTACAGCAAGCAGTCGCCCGACGGCGAGAACATCATCGTCACGGTGGTGAACCTCGACCCGCAGCATGTCCAGTCGGGCTGGCTGAGCCTGCCGCTGGAAGAATGGGGCATCCGCCCGGGCGACCTGTTCTACGCCCACGACCTGCTGAACGACACGCGCTACCCGTGGACCGGCGAGTGGAACTTCGTGCAGCTCGACCCGGCGCAGGTGCCGGTGCATGTGTTCCGCATCGAGCGGCCGAACCGCGAGCGCAACTTCGATTATTACAGCTAACCCTTTCAGGCGTGGCGCGCCAGTTGCAGTGAATCACACGTCGCGGGGCTGGCCCTGCGGCGTGTGTTGTATTTGTGGAAGAGAAGAGTGGAAGCGAAAGGATGCTGATGACTCAATCAACGACACTGCCGACGCTCGCCGGGGCCGAGCGCTGGGATGCATATTTCGCGCCGGAGCACTGGGCGAAACTCGAAGAACTTTTGCCGGGCTACATGCGCCCGCGCCGCTGGTTCAGTGGCAAGGCCCGCACCGTGGCCGAAACACAGGTGCAGGCCGCCATTCCGCTTGAGTACGCGGGCGGTCGCGCCTTCCTCACGCTGCTGCGCGTGGCCTATGCCGACGGTGGCGCCGAGACGTATGTGCTGCCATTAGCCTATGCCGAAGCCGGTAGCCTGGCGCAAGCTGGCCTGCCCGAGCACGCGCTGGTGGCGCAGGTAGGCGGCGGCACGCTGTTCGACCCGATCTATGCGCCGGATTTCTGCGCCGCGCTGCTTGATTTAATTGCGCAGCAGAAGCACGTCGCGGCAGGCGACGGCATGCTGATCGCCAGCACCACCAGCGCCTTTCCCGAGCTGCGCGGCCCGCTCGACCAGCCGCTCGCGCCCAAGGTCAGCACCGCCGAGCAAAGCAATAGCTCGATCATCTTTGGCGACCGCCTGATCATGAAGCTGTTTCGGCGGCTTGAGCCGGGCCTGAACCCCGACCTCGAGATCGGCGCGTTTCTGACCGAAGCGGGAAATTTTGCGAATATCCCGCCCGTGGCCGGTGCGCTTGAGTACGACGCCGGCACGCGCATGACGCTGGCGCTGCTGCAAGGGTTTGTGCCCAATCGCGGCGACGCCTGGTACTATACGCTCGACACCATCGCGGCGACCTTCACGGGCTTGCTTGCCGAACCGAATGCCTCGCCACCTGCCGGCACCGCCGCGCTGCTCGACGACAGCGCGCGCGACCTGCCCGAGGCGGCTGCGCGCCTGCTGGGGAATTATGCCGACTCGGCCGCGCTGCTGGGCCGCCGCACTGGCGAAATGCACCTCGCGCTGGCGAGCGGCAGCGCGCCCAACTTCGCGCCCGAGCCATTTACACCCGCGTTTCAGGCCGCCGTGCTGCGCTCGATGGAATCGCGTGCCCAGCAATCGTTCGGCCTGCTGCGCAGCAGCGTGGCAAACCTGCCCGCCGCGCTCCAAGCCGACGCGCAGCGCGTGCTGGAGAACGAAAGCGACGTGTTTTCCCGTCTGCGCGCCGCACTCGACCAGCCGATTGACGCGCAGCGCACCCGCATCCACGGCGACTACCACCTCGGCCAGGTGCTGTACACCGGCAGCGATTTCTTTATCATTGACTTCGAGGGCGAGCCGGCCCGCCCGCTCGACGAGCGGCGCGAAAAGGGCGCGGCATTGCAGGATGTGGCGGGCATGCTGCGCTCGCTGCACTACGCGCCCTATGCGGTACTCTTCGGCCAGGCCCCCGGCGTCGCGTTTGACGAGGGGCAGCGCGCGGCGCTGGAGCCGTGGGCGCGGGCGTGGCACCGCTGGGCCAGCGCGGCCTTTCTGCGCAGCTACCTCGCTACCGTTGGCGATGCGCCGTTCGTGCCGCACACGCGCGCCGCGCTGCACACCCTGCTCGAAGCCTACCTGCTCGACAAGGCCGTGTACGAGCTGCGCTACGAGCTGAACAACCGCCCCGACTGGGCGGGTATCCCGATCGAGGGGGTGCTGCAGCAGATTGCTTCGGCGTAGGTTTGGTGCTTGGGTGGGGTTTGGGGACTAGGGTCTGGGGTGTGGTGCTGCATATGTTTCTGCCTTCAAACCCCAGGCCCAATACCCTAAACCCAAGAGCGCAGCTTGCTCAGGCCGCAGGGCCGCTTGCTTCGGCGTAGGTTTGGTGCTTGGGTGGGGTTTGGGGACTAGGGTCTGGGGTTTGGTGCTGCATATGTTTCTGCCTTCAAACCCCAGGCCCAATACCCTAAACCCAAGAGCGCAGCTTGCTCAGGCCGCAGGGCCGCTGGGGTTCCCACCCAACACCCCGGCCGGGGCTATCGCCCCGAACCCCAAATTTCAGGTGGTTGTCGTGTTTAAGGTCTGTTTTTCATGCCTCCGTTATGCTGGTCGCTGGCATCTACCGAGACAAATATGTTTCGGGTTGAATACTTGCTAACGAATTATCACTTTATTGTCCGATGCCTTGGCTGCATCCACAACGGAGGCATGACACGCAATCATTTCGTCCGTGTGCCACGCTCTTTTGGGGGTCTGGGGCAAAGCCCCAGCGGCGAGGTGCAGGAGGCCGGCGGCGGCCTCTTGCCGCGGAGCGCGAGGGCGCGTAGCCCTCGCAGTGGTGCGGGCGGACACGCAGGTCCGCCCAGACAGATCCGCCCTGAAAAGTCCTAACCGCGGAGCACGAGGGCGCGCAGCCCTCGCACAAACAGACCAGCATAGCCCTCGCACCCTTCGATACGGCCCTGCGGGCCTACTCAGGATGCGAACATCATTGCAGCGCGAGGGCGCGCAGCCCGCACAGGAAATCACAGCCACTCGATGGCGCGCCCGTGCGGGTGCGTAAACGCCACTGGCTCGCCATTCACCGCCAGCAAAAATTGCCCGTCGGGTGGGGCAACGCCGAGCCGGGCAGCCACCTGGGGCAGCACGTTGGGCGCCTCGTTGCTCACCCACACCGCGCCCAGGCGGGCAAGGTCTGCGGCGAAGCGGGCGCGATCGGCAGCGGCGACATAGGCCAGCACCGCCGAGTGAAAGACCACCAGCGTGGCGTCGCGTGGGGCGGTGTCGGCAAGCTGGCGCAGGTCGGTGAGCAAATCGCCGCGTACGACGTTGGGCGGGTTGTCCTGCGCCACGCGGATGGCAGCGCGCAGGCGCTCGGCACGGTCGGGCTGGCCCGGCCATACCAGCGTTTCCAGCCACGCCACCTCGGCCGGGTCGCGCAGATCAAGCGGGTTGAGGTCGAGCCCGGCGCGCCAGACGATTTCCGGGCAGGTTTTGGGCAAAGGTGTCGCTTCATTTGCATGGCAGGAAAATGCTGGCGCAGGATGCGGCCCCTGCACCCGCGGCGGCACGCTGGCGCGGCCATAGTCGTAGCCCCAGTGGTCGGGCAGCAGGCACAGCCCCGCCGACGCGCCGACCTCCAGCAGTGCCAGCGGCCCGGGCAGACGCGCCAGCACCGGCAGCAGCGTCGCGCAGCGCCCCGGCTCGTTGGTTTGCGTGCTGCGCGCCAGAATAAGGTCGCGGATTGGCGCGGGGTGGTGCGCCACCAGCTCGGCAAAATGGCCGGCGTCGCGCGGTGTGCCATACAAATGCCGCACTGCCGCAAACACCAGGTTCGGCTGCTGCTTGCTGGCCGGCAGCGCCGCCACAAAGCGCAGCAGCGGCTCGGACTGACTGACGGCGCGGGCCAGCCCGGCGTAGAGTGGCGAAATATCCTGCGCTTCGTGCTCCGCGAAATGCCGGTAGCGCGCCCGCAATTCCTCAAACGAGCTGCAGTGCTGGTCGTCCCAGTTAAGCATTGGCAAACCCCGCGCGCCGCACCTCGTCCACAAAGCCACGGAACATCGCCGCCCAGCGCGGCTCGCTCGCATCCCACATTTCTTCGGGGTGGCACTGCACGCCCAGCACAAAGCCTGCGCCCGCGCCCTCCACCGCCTCGATCACGCCATCGGGCGCGCGCCCGGTGATGCGCAGCCCCGGCGCGAGGTCGCGCAGCGACTGGTGGTGAAAGGTGTTCACGTCGATGGTGGCGGTGCCAAGCCGCTCGGCCAGCCACGAGTCGCGTTCCAGCGCGACCGGGTGGGCGGTGTGGGCGCGCTCGGCCAGCTCACGCGAGGCGTAGTGATCGTGGCTGCCGGGCAGTTCGGCCGGGATGTCCTGGTAGAGCGTGCCGCCGAACGCGACATTCAGCACCTGAATGCCCCGGCAGATGCCCAGCATAGGTTTCCCATCGGCCAGCGCGCGCCGTGCCAGCGCCAATTCCACGGCATCGCGCAGCGGCACAACCGTGCCGAGGTTTGGGTGCCGCTCCTGCCCAAAATGCGCCGGGTCAACATCTTCGCCGCCCGCAAAGACCAGCCCGGCGCACAAGGCATACAGCCGGTCGAGCACCGCCGCGACGTCGGTCAGGTAGATCAGGAGTGGGATGCCGCCAGCCGCCTCGATCGCCAGCACATATTTCTCGCCAATGCCCGCCAGCATGGTGCTGCTGGTGTTGGCGCGCAGGTAGCGGTTGCCAATAATGCCGATAAGCGGGCGTTCGGGCTGCATAGCGTCCTCCACGTGTTGTTGTATGTTCGCGCGGGCGATTATACCAGCTTCGCGCAGGCGCAAAAAAGCCCCGCCTGTGTATACAGTCGGGGCTGCCGACGCGTGTGCAGAAGGCTGGCTAGCGGCGAATCATTGGCGCGAACAGGAAGCGCAGGAATAGCGCTTCGGCGCGCGCCCCGCTTGCGTTGTGGTGATGCAGCAGCAGCACGCCTTCCGAGCGGTTCGCCAGGAAATTCGCCCGGTTGTACACATACGGGATGCTTGTGCCGGACGATGCTACATAGCTGTTCAGCCCCTGTTCACCGCCCGTGAATGCGAAGCCAGGTTTGGCCGGGTTGTAGTGCAGCCAGCGCGACGCATCTTCTATGCCGCTACCAATGAATATATTGTTGTAGGCACTGTACACCTGGTAGTCAAACGCGCTGTTCGTACTCGTCAGGCCCAGGTCGGCAGCATCCACGGCCAGCACGGCCACGTTTGTGCGGTATGGCCGCGTGTCGAGCTGGCTGCTGTCGAGCACGTTGATCGGGTATTCGCCAATAATCGCGCCAACCGAGCCGTCGGGCAGAATAGTGGCGAGGTAAGTAAACTGCACATCGCTTGGCGCCGAACCTGTGCCGGTCTGGTCGGTAAACAGCGCGTAGTCAATCAGGCCATCGCTGTTGGTGTCGAAATCGACCTCGAAATACTGTTCGTTGAGGCTCGACCAGTTGTTGAAAGTCGCAACGCCGATAAACAGCGTTGTGCTGGCAATTGCTTTGGTGGTGGGGAAATCGCTGCCAATGCCGACGTAGCGCAGGTCGGAATAGCCAGTGTACGCGCTGGTCGCGACAATCGGCGGGCTGCTTTCCTGCAACTCAAGCGCCGTCACCAGCGCGGGGTTGTCTGCTGTGCCGGTGCCGCTGCCCGTCAGGCTGATCGTGCCGCTTACCGAGGCATTGGTGAGCAGCTGGGCGCGATTGTTCAGCGTGCCTGCCAGCGCAGCAGCGGGCTGGGGAGCCGCATAAACTGGCAGGCGCAGGCTGGCCTTTGGCACGATCTGGCCGCGAATTTCGCCGCCTGCATGGGCAGCCGTGTGGAAGTTGACGTAGAGCTCGCCTTTCAGCAGCAGCGCCACATCGCTCGCGCTCAGGGTTGTGCTGCCGCTGAGCGCGCTAATCGTGCCCGCGCCCGTGATGCCGACCAGCACCCCACCATTCACGCCCGCCGCGCCGCGATGGATGTGGCCGGCAGTGACGGTGAACGGCTGGCTGAAGCGAATGCTATAGTCCAGCGCGCTGGTGGCCGCCGTAAAGGTGAACAGGCCCGTCGCCGATACGTCGCTATCGGTTTGCGGGTTTTCGAAATAGCCGCGCACATTCGCGGTGAACGGGCGCGTTGCCGCGGGGGGCGTGAGCGTCAGGTGGCCCGAGGCCTCGGGCACCCAGTTGCGCGCATCGCCATCCTGCGAGGTTGGCACGCTTGGCAGAACCGCGTGCGTCATTTGCGATGCGTCGGCGTGGAGCTGCACCTGCACCGTGGCGCTCGCGCCCGCCGCCAGGGTGATTGTGGCCGGCGACACGCTGTACGACACGCCCGGCGTGGTGGCCGCCGGCGCATAGCCCAGGTTGAAGGTCGCGGCCGATGTGCCCTTATTGCGCACCGTGACATTGCGGGTCAGCGTTGCCGTACCCTGCACATCGACATTGCCGAACGAGACGCTGACATTGGTCGGGCGCGCGGTGTCAAACGCAATCACGCTGTCGGCTGCCGCGCCGGCCACATCGATGCGGCCTGCGCCAGCGCGGCTGGGCTCCAGCGTTTGTGCGTCGGCTGCAACCCCGACGCGCACAGTGTTGGTGGCGGTATTCATCGCCAGCGCCTTCAGCTCGGCCACGCTCCAGGTGGGGTGCAGCTGGCGCAGCAGGGCCATCGCGCCAGCGACATGCGGCGCGGCCATTGAGGTGCCGTTCAGCGCCTCGCCCTTGTCGCCCGAAAGCGCCAGCGCCGAGAAGATATTTACGCCGGGCGCGGCAATGTCGGGCTTGAGCGTGCCACCCAGGCGCGGCCCACGCGAGCTGAAATCGGCAATGACGTCCGACGCGCCGGGGTCAGAATACACTGTGCTGCCAGCCAGCGAGCCCGAGAAGCGCACTTGCAGGCCGCTCAGGTTGGCTTTCAGCAGGTCGCCAACCGTTTTGGGCATGCTGACGGAGGGAATGACCGAGCTGCCAGTGATCGACAGATCGAACACGTCGCTGTTGTCGACAAGAATCGCGCCAATGCCGCCTGCCGCCGTCACGCGGCCCGTGCGCGATACCGAGCCGCCGCACGTTGCCGAGTTGTCGCTCCAGTCGATAATAACGATCTTGCCCGAGATATTGGTCGCATCAGCACCCGCCCAGTCGGTGCAGCCGTTGCGGTTGGTGGCCGGGTAATACACTGCGCCACTGACGTCTGGCTTGCTTGCCCAGGCATACGCCACCGAGAAAGCGGCTGGCTGGGTGGTGTTATTCACCGCCGGCGGCCCGGCAATCACCCGAATGCCGTCGAGAATTGCGTCGGGCTGGTTGGCAGCCGCCACGCTGATCACACTGTCGGCAGCCGCCGGGCTGCCCGTGACATTGGTTGCGTCGCCCGAGTTGCCCGCCGAGGCCACAACAATCACGCCGGCCTTGGTGGCGTTGTCGGCCGCAACCGCGCTGCTGTCGTAGGTCGCGCCATATGGCGAGCCCAGCGACATATTGATCACATCGACATGGTCGCTCGGGTTGCCGTCGCCGTTCGGGTCAACGGCGCGATCAATCGCCAGGTCGGTCACGTCGGTCGAGCCATCGCAGCCAAATACGCGGTAGGCGTAGAGCTGCGCGTCTGGCGCAACGCCTGGGCCGATGCGGAAGAAGCCCGGCGTGTTATAGATCGAGCCATCGTAGGGGCCAGTGTAGGTCGAGCCGTCGGCCTTCACGCCAAGGCCCGCCGCCGTGCCTGCCACGTGCGAGCCGTGGCCGTTGCAGTCGAGCGGGTTGGGGTCGGGGTGCGGCACCGGCTGGTAGGTGATTGAGCTCGGGTCGGCGTCGTAGTCGTCGCCCACGAAGTCATAGCCGCCCGCGACTTTGGCGGAAGGGAAGTAGCCCGACAGCCCGCTCAGTGGCGTGGTATCGGTGATGGTGGGCGGGTAGGTGCCCGGCCCGCCAAAGTCGCGGTGCAGGTAGTCGATGCCCGTGTCGATGATCGCGATTCGCATGCCTGTGCCAATCGCCTTGTTCGCGCCAACCGTCTGCGCCCACACCTGCGGCGCGCCAATCAGCGGCACGCTGCCGGTGTTGCTGCGCTGCTTGGGCACCAGCGGGCGAATTGCCTTCACTCCCGGCAGCTGGCTGATCGCCAGCAGCTGCTTGGCGTCGACGCGCACGGCCACGCCATTATAGGCGCGCTGGACGCGGTAGAGCACCTGCGCGCCGAGCGTGCTGAGCGGGGCCAGCAAACGCTGCTGCGCGCTTTCGATGCTTGCAAGCTGGCGCTGGGCGAGCTGCCCGGCGATCTGTGGGTCTGCGCCGCGCTGCTGCGCACTGGCAAACAGCAGCGCAGTGGGCGCATCGGCCAGCTCGATCACCGCCTTCACCTCGCCGCTGCGGCGAGCCAGCGGGCCGCTCCAGCCACGCGCAGCGAGCTGCGCCATGTCGGGGTCGCGCCCGGGGGGCGTGAGCTGGCTGGCTGCCGCAGAGAAAGGCAGCACCAGAAAGAGGAGGGCCAGCAGGAGGACGCGCAAGGGGGCAGGGAAGTGCATGATTGTTCCTCGCATTCTTGCTACAAAAAAGAGTGTAGGTGAGAAGCCGAGCGAGCGCGCAGGCGGGCGCTGCATCGCGCCTGACGTATGGCGCTGTTCCAGCGCCGCCAACTACAAAGGGCATAGGTATTGTAGCAGAAACTTGGGTGAAAAATAAACATGAATTCATACAATATGCATAGCCGCTTGCTGCAACAGCATGTTAGGCACGCGCGCAGCCCTGGCGCATCAGCAAATATTTTTGCCGTATTGCATTCGGCATTTCTACCCACTATTTCTTATAAGAATGTTGTTGGCCGAGCATATTGGTTCCTGGCACGGCGGCTTTAGCACCGCACGCTGCAGTACCATGGGGCACACCGGTTTGCCCGCGCGCCGCCGCGCCCAGGCGCTATGCTATAATGCCCTAAGACACCTGTTCGAATGGAGAAACAAGCTATGGCGGGGGATTTGCTCGATAGCCTGAACGCGGCGCAGCAGCAGGCCGTGCAGAAGCTCGACGGCCCGGTGCTGGTGCTGGCCGGCCCTGGCTCGGGCAAAACACGCGTACTCACGCATCGCATTGCCTACATGATCGGGCCGGCTGGCGTCGACCCTTTTCATATTCTGGCGGTCACTTTCACCAACAAAGCCGCCCGCGAAATGAAAGAGCGGCTCGACAACCTGCTTGGCGCGGGCCGGGCGGCGGCGCTGACGGTTGGCACCTTCCACAGCCTCTGCGCGCGCTTTCTGCGCCGCGATATTGTGCACCTCGGCCGCGAGCGCGACTTTGCAATTTACGACTCCGACGACCAGCAGCGCCTGATGAAGCGCGTGCTGAAAGACGAAAACCTCGACGAAAAGAAGTACCCGCCGCGCGCCATTCACGCCGCGATCTCGCGCGCCAAAAACGAATTCATCAGCCCGGAAGAATATGGCCGCCTGGGCCGCACCTACTACGACGAAGTCGTGACGCGCTGCTACAAGCGCTACCAGTTGCTGCTGCGCGAGTCTAACGCGCTCGACTTCGACGACCTGCTGGTCGAGACGGTGCGCCTGTTCGAGCAGCACCCGCTAGTGCTGGAAAAATACCAGGATCGTTACCTCTACATGCTGGCCGACGAATACCAGGACACCAATCGCGTGCAGTACCTGCTGCTGAAATTGCTGGCCAGCAAGCGCCGCAACCTGTTTGTGGTGGGCGACGAAGACCAGAGCGTGTATGCGTTTCGCGGGGCCGACATCCGCAACATCCGCTACTTCGAGAACGATTATCCCGACGCGCAGGTGGTGCTGCTCGAGCAGAACTACCGCAGCACGCAGGCGATTCTCGACGTTGCGCAGGCCGTCATTCAGGGCGGCGAAAAGCGCAAGCACGAAAAGCGCATCTGGACGGAAAACGAGCGCGGCGCGCTGGTGCAGATTCAGGAAGGCTACGACCAGGACGACGAAGCCCAGCAGGTCGCGGCCGAGATTGCGCGCATCACCTCCAGCGCCGAGTTCGAGCCACGCGACATTGCGATTATGTACCGGACCAACGCCCAGTCGCGCGCGCTTGAAGAGGCGCTGATGGCCCGCGCTCTGCCCTACCAGCTGGTCGGCGGCACGCGCTTCTACGAGCGCAAAGAAATCAAGGATGCGGTCGCCTACCTGCGCCTCTCGTACAACCCGAACGACAGCATTGGCTTCAGCCGCGTGCTCAACTGGCCCGGGCGCGGCATTGGCGACCGCACCGAAGACGAATTGAACCGCTGGGCGATGAGCATGAACGTGCCCAACTATGTTGCCCTGCAGCTGCTGGCCGAAGACCCGCCGCCCGAGCATCCCTTCGCAACGCGCACACGCACGGCGCTGCTGGCCTTCCTCGCCCTGCTCGACGAGCTGATCGCTCAGCGCGAAAAAGGCGACCTCGGCGCGCTGATGGATTTCCTGTTTGGGCGGGTTGGCTTTCAGGAGGCATTGCTGCGCGAACACGGCGAAGACGATGGCGCGGAACGTTGGGCCAATATCGAAGAATTGCGCAACGCCGCCAATAACTACGTCAACATGCCAATCGAGAACCAGCTGCCGACATTTCTGGAAGAAGTCGCGCTGGTGTCCGACATCGATCAGGTGAAGGAAGACCGCAACACCATCACCTGCATCACGCTGCACCAGGCCAAAGGGCTGGAATACCCGGTGGTGTTTCTGGTGGGGCTGGAAGAAGGGCTGGTGCCGCACTCGCGCTCGCTCGACGACAAGGACGCGCTGGAAGAAGAACGCCGCCTGTTCTACGTCGGCGCGACACGCGCCAAACAGCGCCTGTACCTGCTCTATGCCTTCCGCCGCGCCACCTACGGGCGCACCAGTCTGGCGCAGCCCTCGCGCTTCCTGGCCGACATTCCGAAGAGCCTGGTGAAGCCGCCGGCGCGGCGCGCCAACACGCCCAGCCAGCAGAGCAATATGTTCTCGGGGCGCAGCTCGTTCGGCAGCTCGGGCTATGGCAGCGGGCGGGCGAACACCCTGCCGCGCCCTGGCTCGCCCGCGCGCGTTGGCACACCCAGCCGCGCCGCGCCAAGCCGCGGTGGCACGCCCGCCAGTGACGCGGCGCGCTCCGCCAACTTCTTTGCCGGCCAGAAAGTGCGCCACGGCACCTTTGGCGATGGCGTGGTAGTGAGCTCCAAGCTGGTCGAGAACGACGAAGAGGTGACGGTCGCGTTCGCCGGCAAAGGCGTGAAGCGCCTGCTCGCCAGCTTCGCCAAGCTCGAAAAGGCGGAATAAACTGGGGGGAAATTTCACCACAGAGGCACAGAGGACGCGGAGACTATAGCAGTTTGCAGTCGGCAGAAGGCAGTCGGCAGTTGCATTTTCCGTGCTACAGCGCCTTTCTAGCCAGCAGGTGAGTGGTCAGTTGTTCTGCCAACTACTGTAGAGGTTGTGTACTGTTCCTGGTTCTGTGGTTCTGTGGTTCCGTTGCAGGTTGCAGGTTGGCAGGTTATAAAGTTACAGGTTGGCTGGTTGAAGATCGCAGCCTACTGCCAACTGCCTACTGCACTCCATTCGGTTCTCGGTTCTTGGTTCTTGGCTCTTGACGAGGGAAGGCAATGCTTGCAGCGTTTGGCGGCCTGGGCATTGGGCTGGTCTGGGGCTGGGTGGCAGTGCACCTGCTGCGTAGCGCGCGCCGCGCGCGGGTGCTGCGCATCCTGATCGGGCTGGCGCTTCAGGTCGCGCTGCTGCGCTGGCTGGGCACGCCCCTGATGCTCGCCAGCTTCGTCGCCGGGCTGCTGGCAAGCGGCATGACCTACTGGGTCTGGCAATATTCACTGGCTCAGCGTTTCACGGAAGACTAGCGCCGCATTCTACTGAGGAGGGGCTATGACCGACCCGACCACCAAGTCGATCATTCAGCTGCTGGGCGCGTTCGCGTTTGGGGTGATCATTGGCTGGCGCGTCTACTTCACCGACCGCTATCGCACCGGGGCGGTCGATTTCAACGATATTGCGACGGTGATTGGGATCGTGGGCGGCGGGGCGATTTTGGCGCTGTTCCAGGCCGGCACCGACCTGTTTGGCGCGTATGGCATCGGCCTGGCGCTGGGCTTTTTTGCCTACCACCTGCGTCTGGCAGGCATGGTCGCGCGCTCGCAAAACTTCGACCAGGATTTCTTTATCGATGGTCGGCGTAAGAAGGTTTCCGACGACGAGTTCATCCCCGACTATGTGCGCAGCACAACCACGGCAATGGGCGACGTGACCCTGCCGCGCAAACCCGACGGCAGCGGCGGCGGGCCAAACTAACGGTTGACGATCCACAGATGGCACAGATGGCGCAGATTATTTGGGAGTAATACGTCCCAAAATCTGCGCCATCTGTGTAATCTGTGGATTATTTTGGTCACCCGGCCGGCGTGAGGCGCAGCAGCGCATAGGCGTGCGGCGTGTAGGCCAGCCCAAGCGGGTTGTTGCGCGCCAGCAGCTGTAAACGCGCCTCGCGCATGGCCCGCCCCAGCGGCATTCCCCCCAGAAACAGCGGGATCATGGCCTCGGCAAAGGCCTGCGCCAGCTCCTCGAAAATCGTGATCTCGGTGCCGATCACGCCCGCTGCCGCCGTTTTCTCCACCAGCACCTTCACCAGATTCAGCGCCTGCGCGGGCGAGATCGCGGTGGTGTGGCAGCCGTTGATAAACATCAGCGGGCGCGCCTGCGGCCAGCCAATGCGCAGGTTGCCCCAGGTGTCGGTGGTGAAATAGCCCGGGCTGGCCTTGCTGCCCACCAGCAGCGCCGGGTTGGTGTCTTGCAGCAGGCCGTGGCAGTAGAAATACACGAGCTGCGGCTGGCTGCCCTTCAGCAGCGCCACCACCTCGCCGCGGTCGGATTTGCGCTGCACCGTGGCGGGTAGTTTGTCGAGCCGCGCCAGGTGCGGCGGCAGTTGGGCGAAATCGGTGTACACCGCCATGTCGATCAGCGGCGTGCCGGTATAGTTGATCGTCAGCGCCAGCTCGGGGCCGTAGGGCGTGGGCGTTGGCACGCCGATGTCGTGGCGAAAGCCCCAGAAGCCGCTCGGGCAGATGATGTTCAGGTTATCGCGGCTGGGGCACTCGCCGTTGAAACAGGGCTCGGCGCTGAGCGAGCCACCATTCTGCTGCACCTTTGCCAGGCTGCTCAGAAAGGCCGGGCACATGCCGCGAATGTCCTGCGAATCGACCAGATAGTCGTAGATTAGCGCGATTGGCACAATATCGCTGGCCGAGATTTTGCCAGCCATCTGCACCACGCCGGGCTTGCGCATCAGCTGGCGCAATTCTTCAGCGCCCGCGCTGCCGCGCCCAATCTGCGTGTCGAGCGTTTGGTACAGGCGGGTGCCGCGCCCAACCAGCTGCTTCATGTCCTGAAACAGGCGGTCGCTGAGCGTTTTGGCCGGCTGCGCCGGCGCGTAGCGATACGCATCCTGCTCGGTCCATTCGTCTTCGCGGCCCCAGGCCATCAGCCGCAGCCCGCGCCGCGCTGCGTCGATCAGGCTGCCAATTTCGCCTTCGCCCAGCGTGGTGCTGCTTTCGTAGCGCTGCTGCCCGTCGTCGCCGAGCAGGCGGAAACTCTGCTTGCCGCCGCTGTCGCTGTTCATCATGATGCTGAGCGTGTGCGGCTCGACCTGGTTGAGGTGGCGCGGCGCGAGCGTTGGGCTGAGGTTGTAATCGAGCACGGAACGCTGCTGCAATCCAGTTTCGGTCAGCGGCGCGCCCGGGCCAACCTGCACCGTCACCAGCCGCGATTGCACCAGCATGGTGCGGCAGTACATGTTTACACGCAGATTGTAGCGGCCGCGCACGCCGGGCTTTGTGCTGACGCGAAACAAGAGCCGTTCGCTCAGCAGGGGGGCGGCTGGGTCGGCGCTGGCGGGCCGCGACGCCGGTTCGAGCACGCTGGCCGGGCCGTCGGCGGGCACGCGCAGCACGCCGCTCGTTTCGGCCAGCACGAATGTCTCGCTAAAAATCACGACCTGGAGGTCAACTGTTTCGTTGGGCGCGAGGTCGGGAACAAGCGTGGGAATCGCTTCAATTGTGCTCGGCTCGATTTCGCCAATATGGTAGCGGAACCAGTAGGTCGCGCCCATGCGCAGCGGCTGATATTTGTCGAGCGGCTGGCCGGGCGCGGCTTCGGCGGCAAAATCGGTGTTGACGTAGCGGTCGGTGCGCGGCTGAAGCGTGTTCAGGGAAGGCGGCGCGGGCGGGCCGTCCAGGTCGCGCGTGCGCGGCTCGCTCTCGCTCAGCACCGCTGCGGGCGGCTGCCAGTTCGCCGCAAGGTCGAGCAGGGGCTGGCTGGCGGGGTGGTTCAGCACCGCTGGCGGCGCATAGAGCACGCCACACGGCTCTTCCTCGCGCAGAATCACCACATAGCCAGTTTGCCCAAGCAGCACGCGTGCAGCAGCATCTTCGCTGTCGAGCGGCACGGATGGGCTAGTGGGAAAAGCGAGATCGTCGAGGCGGCGATTAAGCGTGGCTGCGTCGTGCGGATCGAGGCGCGCGGACAGATCCGACAGGCTGAGCACCACGAAATCGCGCCCGCGTGGGTAGATCAGCAGCCAGGCGCTTGGGTTGGGCTGAGCGCGCAGCGCCTGAAGCGCCGCGCCCACGCGCATCGTTGGGCTGGCGTGCAAAATCTGGCGCTCCAGGTCGCGCAGTCGAAGCAGCATACCCCGTCCTTCCTACTGGCAGCGGAATATGCCTATTGTACGCCAGGCGCGGGGATTTTTGAAGGGGGCGTATTTAGCTCACAGCTGCTGCCGCAAAACGCCCCGCACAAAAAAGAGCACGCCAAACGACACTGCCAGCAAGATCGCCGCCAGAGTCAGCGCCACCGACAAATCTTGCTCGAAGCCCTGGTAGATCGCCAGTGGCATCGTTTGGGTGCGGCCCACGAAGTTCCCCGCAAAAATGATTGTTGCGCCAAACTCGCCCAGCGCGCGCGCCCAGGTCATCACCGCGCCACCAAACAGGGCAGCCCACGACAGCGGCGCGGTGACGTAGCGGAACACCTGGCGCGGGCTCGCGCCATCGAGCGCGGCGGCCTGCTCCAGCTCGCGGTCGACACCCGCGAAGCCAGTGGCGGCCGCCTTGATATAGAAGGGCGCGGCGACAAACACCTGCGCCAGCACCACCGCCGCTGGTGTAAAGGCCAGCTCGATGCCCGCCACGCCCAGGTACTGGCCGAGCAGGCCGCGCCGGCCAAAGGCCACTAGCAGCGCAATGCCCGCCACCGAGGGCGGCAGCACCATCGGCAGGTCGATCAGCGTGTCGAGGGCGGTGTGCCCGCGAAAGCGCCGCCGCGCCAGCAAAAAGGCCAGCGGCGTGCCGAACAGGAGCGTCAGCAGCACCGTGATTGCCGTGGTGGTCATGCTCAGGCTGATCGCCTGCGCCACGTCGCGATTCGTCAGGTTCGCCAGCAGTTGCGAGAGGGGGATGCGCAGCAGCAGAGCCAGCAGCGGCAGCAGCAGAAAGGCCAGCATGGGCAGGCTGGCGATTAGCAGCCAGGCCACCGGCCGGCCACGCAATGGTTCAATTGCTGGCGTTGTGGCAGTGCGAACGCGAGTCACAGGCGTATCAGTCATCAGGGCGCGGCCGGAATAAAGCCATACTGCGCCAGCACGTTCTGTCCTTCTGGCCCCAGCACATAGTCAACAAATTGTTGGGCCAGCTCGGCATTCTTGGCGCTTTTCGTCGCCGCAATCGGGTAAGTTGCGATGGTGTTCAGGTTGTCGGGAATTTCCAGCATCGTAACCGAGCCGTCTTTCACGGTCGCGGCGTCGGTAGTATACACAATTCCGGCGTCGGCTTCGCCAAGCGCAACCTTGCTCAGCACCGCTTTCACATTGTCCTCGTACGAGACGACATTGGCAAGCACGGTTGGGCTGTAGGTTTCGGTGTACTCGGGCAGCTTGGATGCTTTGGCCAGGAAGTCGAGCGCATAGCCGCCGACCGGCACGCTCTTGCTGGCCAGCACGATCTTCAGCCCGGGATTCGCGAGGTCTTTCAGCGCGGCCAGCTTGCCGGGGTTGTCTTTCGGGTACACCACCACCAGGCGGTTGCGCACAAAGGTCTTCTGCGTGCCGCTAATGATGTCGCCAGCGGTGATCACCACGCCCATCTGCTTGGCGTTGGCCGAGGCGAACACATCGGCTGGCGCGCCCTGCGTGATCTGGGTGGCAAGCTGGTCGGAGCCGCCAAAGTTGAAGGTGACCGTCGCGCCGCCATTGGCCGCGCCAAACTGCTCGCCAATGGTTTTGAAGGCGTCGGTGAGCGATGCGGCGGCGAATACGGTTAGCTCGCCGCCGCTGGCAGCGGGCGCAGCAGTGGCCGCCGGCATGGCGGTGGCGGCGGGCGCGCTTGTTGCAGCCGGAGCGGCGGGCTGTGCGCCACCGCAGGCGGCCAGCGCAAACGCAAGCAGAGCGGCACAGGCCAGGCGAAATCGGAGCATGCGCGAGTTTCCTTTCAAACAGCGGCGAAACCAGAAGCAGAACGAGGCAGCTGGTACGAGCGCCGGCTGCGAAAGGCGCTGCACACGGGCTTATTTCACGGGGGTGGCGTGTACATTGGCCGCGCACACGTCGAGCCAGGCCAGAATGGCTTCGATCTGGCCAGCGCGAAATTCCAGCACCAGCCAGTCGTAGCTGCGCGCGCCGGCCAGCGCATCGGCGTGGGCGCGCTGACGCGCCAGCCAGCCGCGACACACTTCCTGCTGCGCGGCGACCAGCGCGGCGGCGCTGGCTGGGCCGGCCTGGCTGGCGAAATAGAGCTTGGCAAGGAATTCCAGCCGAAAATCACGGCCATGCTCAACCGGCGCGGCCAGCCAGCGCGCAAATGCTGCCCGGCCCGCCGAAGTGAGGTGCAGGATCTTGCGCGGCGGGCGGCTGCCCTGCGGCTCCAGCGCGCCGGTAATGTAGCCCTCGGCCTCCAGCCGCTCCAGCATCACATACACCAGGCTTTGCTTCAGGTGCCACACCAGGCCCAGCGCCTCGTTGCGCATCAGCGTCTGGTGGATTTCGTAGGCGTGCATGGGCTGCTGGCGCAGAAAGCCCAGCAGGGCGTGTTCCAGCGTCAGGGGCTGCTTGATCATCGGGCTCATGGGGCTGAACCTTCCGATAGTTATTTTATAAGTATTCAGGCGGCGATTATCCCACGGGGCCAGGGGCTTGTCAAGCAGGAGAAACGGGGCGATGTGCCACAAGAACTCGAAGACTCGAAGGCATCGGAAAGACGTTCAGTCTTCGCGCCTTCGAGTCTTCGTGGCAAAACGTTCTATGCTCAGGGCCTGCGCGCGCTACATCTCGAATGCGCGGTGCTGCGTCATGCTAAACCAGTTGCCGAACGGATCCTGCACAATCGCCTCGATGCCATAGGGCTGCTCTTGCGGCGGGGAAAGGAACTTCACGCCCCTGGCGCGCAGGTCTTCGTAGGTCGCGTGGCAGTCGTCGGTTTCAAACACGCCCAGGCCAATTGCGCCATTGCTGATCAGGCTGCGCACCTGCGCCACCGCGTCCGCGTTCATCGTTGGGCTCGGTTCCAGCCGGTACAGCACCAGCTCCAGGTCGGGCTGCGCGGGCGGGCTGACCGAGAGCCAGCGGAAGCCGTTGTCCATGCGCATGTCGGTGCGCACTGTGAAGCCGAGTTTATCGCGATAGAATGCCAGCGCCTCGTCCTGATCGAACACAAATACGGTTGCGTGCGAGAGCTTGGTGATCATAGCCCCTCCCATCAATACGAATATATGTTCGATTATAGCGCGCTGGTGGCGGCTTTGTCTTCTCGAAAATTGCGCCAGGCGCTAGTCCGCGCTGGCTTCCACCCCGTACATGGTGAGAAAGCAGGCGGGAATGCGCGCCAGCGCGTGGGCGTGCTGGCCGGCGTGGCGGGCGCGGTAGGCGCGTGGCGAGCAGCCGGCGCTACGGTGGAACAGCGTGCTGAACGAGCCGAGGCTTTGGAAGCCAACTGCAAAGCAAATCTCGGTGATGCTCAGGTCGCTGGCGGCCAGCAGCGCCCTGGCCCGCTCGATGCGTCGGCGCATGAGGTACTGGTGGGGCGTTTCGCGAAAGGCGGTGCGAAACAGGCGCAGGAAGTGGTAGCGCGAAAAGCCGGCCTGCGCGCCAATCTGCGCCAGGTCGATCGGCTGGTCGTAGTGGCGGTCGATGAAGGCGCGGGCGCGCAGCAATTGCAGCTGGCTGGCGTTGCTCATAGCTCTTCGGCGTCGTCGAGGGTTTGCAGCACGCGGTGGGCCTTGAGCGCCAGCCAGAGTGCCAGCCGCTCTTCGGAGTCATCGAGGTTCAGCCCGCTAATCTCGGTGATGCGTTCGAGTCGGTAGAGCAGCGTGTTGCGGTGGACATGGAGCGCCTCGGCGGCACGGGCCAGGTTGCCGAGGTTGGCGAAAAACGCATCGAGTGTTTTCAGCAGCTCGGCGTGCTGCTTGCGGTCGTAGTCGGTCAGCGCGGCCAGCGTGGTGCGGTAGAAATCCCACAGCTCGGGCGATTCGCGCAGCAGCAGGAGCAGGCGGTACACACCCAGGTCGCCAAAATCGAGCACATGCGCGGTGTCGAGCAGCTGCCGCCCGAGCAGCAGGGCTTGTTCGGCTTCGCGCAGCGAGCGCGGCCAGGCGCTGACGCTGGGGGCTTCTTTGCCAATTGCCAGCACCACGCCGGGGATCTCGGGTGTGAGCCGGCCGCGCACTTGCTCGGCCAGCTCGCGCGGGCGCTGCGTGCGGCCGTTCAGCGGCAGGTAGCACAGCACGCCATCGGCGCGGCGCATGGTGGGCGCGCTCAGCTTCAGTGCGGCCAGGGCATTATTGAGCGCTAAAGTCACGCGCGTGGCAGCTTCGTCGGAATCGCCCGCTTCGCTGCTGGTACACAGCAGTGCAAGGTGCGGCTTCCGCAAGTCGTAGCCCAATTCCTGCCCGCGCCGCAGCAGTGCCTCGCTGTCGGCGGGCGGGCCAGCCAGCACACTTTGCACGAAGTCGCCGCGCAGACGCTCTTCGGCGGCCAGCACCGCCTGTTCCTTTGCCAGCTCCAGCGCCAGCGCATTCGCGCCCTGCTGCGCAGCCTGCTGATCCCATTCGTCCAACCCTTCGCCAGCCAGCGCCAGAAAGCCCATGCGCTCGCTGCCCGCGCCCAGCGGCTGCACCCAGATTTCCTGCCCCAGGTGCGTGCTCGCGCCGGCCTCGGTGGGGCGCAGGGTTTGCAGCGCCACGCGCGCCGAGCCACGCGCCTTCAGGCCGCGCATCTCGCCCGCAGCAGAATAGCAGGCCACGCCGCGCCCGGTGCGCTCGGTCAGCAGCTCGAGCAGGCCGGGCATGCCCACGCCAGCCAGCGAGCGCTGGGTGAGCAGGTTGCCAAGCTGCGCGGCGCGGCGCTCAAGCTGCGCCTCGTGGTCGCTGATCAGCCGCTGCACCTCGCGCTCGGCCTCGCGCAGATCCGCGCCCGAGGGCAGGCCCAGCAGCGGCATGCGCGCCTGGTCAGCCGCTGATCGCGCCAAATCGCTCACTTCGCCAATCACGCCAATTGCCGAGATCGGCACCGCTGCCAGGCGCTCGACCAGGCTCGCCAGCGTCAGGCGGTCGTCGAGCGCTTGCAGCGCGCTGACCGACACCAGCGCGATTTCGCCGCCGCGCAAATTGGCGAAAGCCGGCAGCGTGGCGCGCGGCGTCACCACCCAGGTGACCTGGCGCTGCAGGCCGGGCGCGCCGGCGGCAATGCCCGTGCCAGGGGGCAGGGCGAGGCGCAAAACGTCATTTACGGTAATAGCGGCCATGGGGTGGGTACCTTGCCTTTGAGCGCGAGTTCCATGCCGCGTATTGTAGCAAATATTGACAAATATATTTCAGCGCATTTGTAGGTTTTGTACAGCGCGTTCGGGATGCCGACGACCGGCGGCTGACGACGGAAAGAATAAACCGCAAAGAGCGCAAAGGGCGCGAAGGGTTTGAAGTTACAGGTTACAGGTTCGCAAGTTGCAGCACCCTGCCGACTGCCAACTGCCGACTGCCCACTGCCAACTGCCGACTGCCAACTGCCCACTGCCAACTGCCCACTGCCCACTGCCCACTGCCGACTGCCCACTGCCCACTGCCGACTGCCGACTGCCAACTGCCGACTGCCCACTGCCCACTGCCGACTGCCGACTGCCGACTGCCGACTGCCGCCTGTGGCCTGCGAACTGCCAACTGCCAACTGCCAACTGCCAACTGCCAACTGCCAACTGCCAATTGCCAACTGCCAACTGCCGACTGCCGACTGCCGCCTGTGGCCTGCTCAAGCTGTGAGATCATTGAAATCATGTGTTCGTTTCCGGCAAGACTTCTACTGCTTCCTGATGCCCGGAAACACGCGTGGCGCGGCGTGAGATAAACGAATTGTTAACCAACACAGCGCCCAAATATGCTATACTCGGCTGCGTCGTACCACGTGCCCACAAAGCAAGTTTGCACCATGTGATCTGCCGCAGCGCCATGCCGCGCAGTGTGTGATGCTGCTTTTCACAATCAAGGAAAGCTATGGACCGACGCCTTTCGTTCGTGCTCACGATGTTCCTGGCCCTGACCATTTCCTCCGCGTTTGCGGCCGCTTTCCCTTCCTCGCAAACTCCCGCCCTCGCCACCGATGAAGCCCAAACAGTCTATTTGATCAATCTCCAGCGCCGCGCCAGGGGCGTTGGGCCATTGCGCGCCAACCGCCAGCTCACCGAGGCGGCGCGCTGGTTTTCGTGGGATTCGGTCGAGAACGAGCCGAGCGGCTTTTGCGGCCACACCGACAGCCAGGGCCACACGTCGGAGTTTCGCGCGCAGCAGTTTGGCTACCCTGGCCGCGCCGGCGCGGAAAACGCTTATTGCGGCTATGTCACGCCATCCGACGCCGTGAGCGGCTGGATGAACAGCCCCGGCCACCGCGCCAACCTGCTGAATGGCGATTCGCACGAAACCGGCGTGGGCTACTACCAGCGCAGCTCCGATGGGCGCGCCTACATTACGCAGATGTTTGGGGCCGACCCGAACTTCGCGCCAACAGTTATCAACGACGAAGCGCCGGCCACCAGCACGCCCGATGTAAGCGTGTATACCTACAACCACGCCGCCAGCGACACCTTTGCAGCCATTGGCCCTTCGCAGGACATGCGCCTGAGCAGCACGCCCTGCTTTGCCGGCATTGCGTGGCAGCCCTACGCCACCGAGCGCAATTTCACACTGCCTGCCGGCACCGGCTGGCGCGACGTCTATGTGCAAACGCGCGATGCGCTCGGGCGCACGGCCCTTGCCAGCGACGCGATCTACCTGGGCAGCGCCGCACCCCCCGATCAGCTTAGTCTCGGCCAGATGAGCAGCACGGCCAGCAGTGTAAAATTGTACAACCTCAATGCCGGCGCTTTCTCGCATGCCCAGATCAGCCCGGGCTGGATTGTCGACGACACCTACACGCACTTCGAGGCGCTTTCGGGGCCGGGCGCGCGCGCAAACGACCCCGACGCGCTGGGCGGCACGGCACTGCAGCTTGGGCCGGGGGCACCAAGCACTGGCTGGGCCTGGACAACCGAGTTTGTGAAGGATGTGCCGCTGGTGGCCTACTTCCGCCTGAAAGTCGACGACAACACCAGCAGCGGCGAGATCGCCAGCTTCACAGTCGATGGCGGCGGGACGACCTATGGCCCGCTGAAGCTGCGCGGCACCGACTTTACGGCGGCGGGGGTATATCAGGATTTTGCGCTGCCGTTTACGTTCAACACCAACCCAAACAATGTCTTCCTGATCTTCAACTTTGCGAGGAGTGGCACAGCCGCGCTCTCGGTCGATGCTATTTCGATCTACACACCCGCGCAGCCGCTCAGCGGCACGACGCAGACGTGGCCGTTTCCGGGCGGCAACTATCGCGGGCAGGGCATCCAGCTGCGCTACACCGACGCGGCCGGGCATTTCTCTGCGCCAGTAGATGCACAGACCACACCCAATGGCATTGTGCTCGATTCCAACGCGCAAAGCCTGCTGGCCGAGCGCAACAGCGCCACCCACCCGCAGGCAACCGTTGGCCTCGCGGCGAGCTGCCTGGGCGGGGCGGCATTGCAGGCCAGCGCCAATGCCAGCTGGCTGCACCCAAGCATCAGCGGCGGGCAGCTGCTTCTGCTGGCCGACCAGAGCGGGCTGGCGGATGGGACATACACGGCCACCGCCACCGTGAGCGCGCCCGGGGCGGGTGGCGTCGCGCCCGCGCAGGTGACGGTGACGCTGCGCGTGGCCGAGCACGTCAGCATCACCTACGTTCCGCGAAGTTAGATAATCCACAGATTACGCAGATGCCACCGAGTATGTTTATGTTTACTTTGTCTGTGAAATCTGCGTAATCTGTGGATCTCTTTCGTCAATGCATAGGATATGTTTTAACTTTGCTCAGCCGCCCAGTTGTGCAGCTCGGCGCGATATTCGCCCGCATCGTTCGGCACGAACTTCAGGTAGGTGAACGACGACACGTAATTCGCGGGGTCGCCAATTTCGGCCCAGGTATAGCCGTGGCCGGGGCGCTCACGCAGGTGCGGCGTCCAGGTTCCGCTGTTGAAATAGTAGGCCGTGCGCTTGCCGGGCAGCTCCAGCGGCATGGTCAGCCCGTCGATGGCGAAGTGCGTGTGCCCCATCACAACCGTGCTGATGCCCGGGTCGAGCGCCATTACCTCGCGCGCGCCGGCGCGGTAATAATCTTCTTCCTCGGCACCCAGCAGCACCGAGCGCGGGCGGTCGTCGGCAATTGCCTGCACGGTTGGCTGCTTGCTGGCACCGGCGCGCATCTCGCGCCATTCTTCTTCGTTGAAGCGCGCCACCCCGGCGTTGAACTCGGCGCGCACCTGCGGGTTCGCCAGCCGCTCTTGCAGGTAGTCGCGCAGCTTGTCGTCCTTCACTTGGTTCAGCAGCGCGCCGGCTGTGCGCTGCCCGGCCGGCCATGTGTCGGCATCATCCAGCACGGTGGCAAGCTGCTTGGGTGGCAGGCCGCCCGTGAAGAAGAACTTGACGATCAGCGCCAGCGCGCCGCCAGTGTAGAACAGGTCGTTCTTCAAACCCAGGCCAATCACCTTCGAGATCGGCTTGACATTGTCGATAAACCAGCGCTCGCCTTCGAGCTGGTTGTAGATCGAGTCGACAAAGAGTGTGCCGTAGCAGCGCTTGAGCCGCATGGTGCCGGTGCCGTCGTCGCCGAAGGGATTGCTCATGCGCTCGCCGAAGCAATTTTCGGGGTCGCGCTCGTGGCCGTGCTCGATGTACACGCGCCCGCGCGCCGCCGTGCCAACGGTGACACTATAGGCCTCGCGGCGCAGGGTGCCGGCCGCGCCGGGCGGGTAGATTGCGTCGAAGATCAGCGCCCAGACATCGGGCCACAAGAGGTCGATGTCGTGATTGCCCACCAGGATGGTGATCGAGTGGCCCGCTTCCATAAATGCGCGCAGCCGCGCAAACACCGCCGGGTGCCCGCTGGCGATTTCGGGGCGCTGCCCAAGCACCACGCGCGTACGATCTGCCGATTCGGCCTCGGTGGTGCCGCGCGTGTTCAGCGGCGATTTCAGCGAAAGCTCGGGCAGGATCTGCGGGTAGTCAATGAAATCGCCCGCGATGATCAGCTCGATTGGGTTGGCGCCCGCGTCGGCGCTGATGCGGTCGAGAAAGGCGGCCAGCTCGTCGTCGGCTTTGAAATCTTCGAGCGGGTTCCAGTCGCCGTTGCCCGGGTTGCGCCCCGGCCCCAGGTGCATATCGCTGATCAGGTAGGCGGTATGGCTCATCGTTGGGCTCCTCTCGCATAGCGCGGCTTCACGAAGAACAGCGGACTCGTCGATACGCGAACGGGCGTGGCAGCGTGCAGATGAGGAATGTGCACAGGGCTACTATACTGCGCGCCGCGCTGAAATGCAATCGAGCGAGGGGTATGGGGGTTGGGGACGAGGGTATGGGGGTTGGGGACGAGGGTTTGGGGGTTGGGAGGTACGATTGTGCTCCTGCGGTGCAGCGAAAAGGTGTCACATGCTTCCTCGCAGAGCTTGAATGCTTGCTCGTGGGGCTTGAAACCTTCCTCGCAGAGCTTGCATGCTTGCTCGCAGGGCTTGAATCCTTCCTCGCAGAGCTTGAATGCTTGCTCGCGGGGCTTGCATGCTTCCTCGCGTGGCTTGAATCCTCGCTCGCGGGGCTTGCATGCTTGCTCGCGGGGCGTGAATGCTTCCTCGAAAAATGCTGGTCGTTCGCGCGAAGTAAACGACCAGCATTTTTCCGCTTCTTGCGTAAAAGGTTCGTCAGAAAATCGGTGTTGCTGATGACCAATCGTTACCATCAACAACTGATGAGCCATATAAACTACCGTGATTGCCAAAGAAATACGCGTCTAACAGATTGTCAGTTCGCTTAAGGGCAGTTACAGCTGCACCCGGCGGAGCCAGGTTTGGGCGCGGGATCAACTTTGGACCTTGACATTGGCCATCGGAACGAACCCACGAGACATTTAACTGGCCGTTAGCATCAAATGCAAATACATCGAGTTGATCCGATGAAAACTGCTGGCCTGCCGCGACAGCAATACTGTTTGGTTGAGCCGGTATCACTTCTGGTGCCGCAACAAATGTTGCGCCAGGAGTCGAAGTGGGATTTTCTATTGGTTTTGTTTTTGTGGGCGAAGGCAAAACAATAGTGGTTGCTTTTTCTGTGGCTTCTTTTGCCGGCACTGACTCAGCGCCCGGTTGTGTGGAAGAAGGTGATGGAGCAGGGGTAGAAGGGTTGGATTGCGGAACGGAGGTTTGCAAAGCGAGTGCGGTGGGTAATTCTGCCGCAGATGGAATATTGCCAGGCAACGATGATACGGCTGTGGGGCGCTCAAACATTGCAACACGCGAATTGAGAAATAATTGTACGACAAGCACCATTGCAAGCAGAGCAATAAATAAAATTCCTACGAGGATATACTTTGCGGTATTGTTGGGCCTCGCAGCCGATGAAGATACCGCTGGGGGAAATACATGCGTATTGACTATTTCCTCGTCATTTGGATGGTCTTCGATAGACACAGACCAAGCCCGCAAAGTCTGTTTAATTCGCTTAATCTGAGAACGAGAATCGTCCATTTCGCACACAATTATTTCGCTGGGTTTGTGTGCTATCGCTACTCGGTAGTCTGGCCTGATAGCAAATTTGAGGCGCTACCGAAGCGTACCTTTTTTGCGGCCTTCATCGTTTACTCTGTGAGCGGTACCCAACGAATATCGCGCAATATTTTGGCGGCGAAGCGTAAGTAATGCCAAATTTTCGTTTCCCCTCTACATCATCATTGTGGTATACTCTGCCGCATTATTCTGCAATAGCCCAAACATCTATGGTTTTCTCACGCTGACCGCAAAGATGCTCCTGGCATTTCCATGGCTGATATTTGGTGATTAAATATAAAGACCTCTATCTTGCAAAATCTTAAGGCTGTCGATTCCATTCAGGCTGCGCGAGGACTATGCTTATGACGCATCCAGACATGCCAAGCAAAGAAGAAGTTATGGCGTTTCTCCATGAGCATGTTTTCGATCCTGTTCTTGAATCGCCATCTGCCTCGCCACGACTCAAGCAGGGTATTCGCTATACGATTATGCGGATGGAACAACGCGATGCAGCTGGGGTCGTTCAATACTATTGGTCGGCGATTAGCGGCACTGATCGTAGTATTACATTTGCCCGTTTGATGCGCACCGAGGGTTTTACGCGATTTGAGGAAACGATCGACGAGTTTCGCGAACGCTTTGCACGGCTCTGGATACCATAATCAGGTTTGCTCTTCTATTGCTTTAGCGGTGTACAATGTTCATGACTCCCTCTGCCTAGCCTGCCGGAGTTCCCATGCCACCTTCCAAACCGACGCAACATCTCGCTTCTGGCATTCGCGACAATCGCGACCGTGGCAAGATCGGCGATTTTTTACGCGAACATATACATCCCGGTGCTGCGCTTTCGGTTGTTTCTGCCTATTTCACGATTTATGCCTACGCCGAGCTGCGACACCAGCTTGATGGCATTGACGAACTGCGTTTTCTCTTTGGCGACCCTCAGTTCTTGCGAAACCTCGATCCTGAACGTACTGCGCGCAAGGCATTTCAGATCGAGAATGACCAGATCACGCTTCAGAATCGTTTGCAGCAGAAACGCCTGGCTCGCGATTGCGCTGAATGGATCACGCAAAAAGTTCAGATCCGCTCGGTAAAACGCGCCGGGTTGCTGCATGGCAAGCTTTACCATATTACGAATGGCTCAACTGCCGAGGCTATTTTAGGCAGTTCGAATTTCACTGTGCGCGGCCTGGGCCTGGGCGACAATAAGAATAATATTGAGCTTAATCTTGTTGTCGATAGCCGACGCGATCAGGAAGATCTTAAGCAGTGGTTTGATGAATTATGGGATAACAACGATCTTGTTACAGATGTGCGCGACGAGGTACTTGGTTATTTGCGCCAGATTTATGCTAATCATTCGCCACAGTTCATTTACTTCAAAACGCTTTTTCACCTTTTTGAGCAATACCTTGATGATCAGCGCCGTGGCGATATTCTTGCTGCACAGTCGCAGATTGCCGATACGAGTATTTGGAATGCACTGTTTGAGTTCCAGCGCGATGGCGTGAAGGGCGCAATTACTCGTATTCTTAAGCACAATGGCTGTATTATTGCCGACAGCGTAGGCTTGGGGAAAACCTACGAGGCGCTGGCTGTCATTAAATATTTCGAGCTGCGTAACGACAAAGTGCTGGTGCTGTGCCCCAAGAAACTGCGCGATAACTGGACGGTTTATCAGGCCCATAATAACAGCCCGCTCAACCCTTTTGTGCGCGATCGCTTTAGCTATAGCGTCTTGAGCCATACCGACCTGAGTCGCGATAGCGGCCGCTCGGGCGATATCGATCTGAGCGTCGTCAACTGGGGAAATTATGATCTGGTTGTGATCGATGAATCACATAATTTTCGCAATAACGCTCGCGGCCGCCGCGATGAGGAAGGCCGGGTTATTCGCCGCACGCGCTACGAGCGGCTGATGGACGATATTATCAAGAGTGGTGTCAAAACCAAGGTGCTGCTGTTATCGGCAACCCCAGTTAATAATGATCTGAAGGATCTGCGCAACCAGCTGTATTTCCTTACCGAAGACCGTGACGACGCTTTCCGTGAAGGGCTGGGGGTAGCCAGTTTGAAGGATACCCTGGCCGCCGCCCAGCGTACCTTCACAGATTGGGCCAAACGCGGCGAACGGCAGACCAGTGAGCTGATGGAGCGCCTTAGTTCGGCCTTTTTTACCTTGCTTGATGAATTGACGATCGCGCGCTCGCGCAAACATATCCAACGCTACTATAGCGCCACGATCGATCGTTTGGGTGGTTTTCCTGAACGCGCCCGCCCAAAGTCGATCTATCCTGAGATCGACATGCGCGGGCGCTTTATGCCTTACGACCGACTGAACGACGAGATCTTGCAGTATCGGTTGTCAGTTTTCAATCCTTCACGCTACGTATTAGAGGATTTTCGCAAACGTTACGAAGCAGGCACTGTGCGTAATTTCAGCCAGGCTCAACGCGAAACCTACCTGATTGGGATGATGAAGGTCAATTTTCTTAAGCGCCTCGAAAGTTCTATTTCGGCTTTTGCTCTCACAATGGAACGAACCATCGACAAAATCGAGGCGCTTGAGCAAAAAATCATGGATTATCAAAACCGCCCTTCTGGGAATGCCCAGGTTGAAGCTGCGCCTTTGCCGTTCGATATGCTTGATTCCGAAGATGAAGAGCTTATCGATGCGCTTACTGTTGGGCAGAGCCTGAAGTTTCTGCTTGCGCACCTCGACTTGGATGCCTGGCTGCGTGATTTGCGGCACGACAAACAGCAGCTGGACTTACTGCTTTCTTCCGCACGTGGTGTTACGCCACAAAACGACGCCAAGCTTTACGAGCTGCGTGCGTTGATTCAGGCCAAAGCGAAGCACCCAAGCACCGATAAGCGCGGGCGCGCTAACCGTAAAGTGCTGGTTTTTACTGCTTTTGCCGATACCGCAGTATATCTTTACGATGCGCTGCGCGATTGGGCGCGCAATGAAATCGGTATTCATGTTGCGCTTGTGAGTGGCGGCACAGCTGCAAATCGGACCACGCTGGGCAAAGCCGATTTTAACCAGATCCTCACGAACTTTTCGCCCGTCGCAAAGCGCAGAGCCCAGATTCCACAGTTACCGCAGGATGAGGAGATTGACCTTCTCATTGCCACCGATTGTATTTCCGAAGGCCAGAACTTGCAGGACTGCGACCTGGTGATCAACTACGACATCCACTGGAACCCAGTGCGGATCATCCAGCGTTTTGGGCGCATTGATCGCATTGGAAGTGTGAATACGACTGTGCAGCTCGTTAATTTCTGGCCGACGCAAGATCTGAATAAATACATTAACCTGAAAAGCCGTGTTGAAGCGCGTATGGCTCTGGTCGATTTGACAGCGACAGGCGAAGATAATTTGCTATCGGCTGATGGGCTTGAGGAGCTTATTGCTGAAGACCTGCGCTACCGCGACCGCCAGCTGCTACGCTTGCGCGAAGAAGTTCTTGATCTTGAGGATTTCAACGAGACGGTTGCGCTCACCGATTTTTCGCTCGATGATTTTCGTGTGGATCTCAGCAAGTTTCTTGAGCAAAACCGCGATCAGCTGCGCAAGGAACCAATCGGCTTGTATGCTGTCGTTGACCACGCCTGGTCGCGCTATGAAGTAACACAGCCTGGAGTGATTTTCTGTTTGCGTCATGTTGGCGCAACAGCCGATACTCAGGCGGTTAACCCAACTCAGCCGTTTTATCTCGTCTATGTACGTAACGATGGTGCTGTACGTTTTGGCTTTGCGCAGCCTAAACAAACCCTTGAACTGTTTCGCGATCTTTGCCTTAATCGTCCCAACGCGGACGATATGCTCTGCGCGCTGTTTGATCGCGAGACCGACGATGGCGCAACAATGGGCAAGTATAGCGAATTGCTTGGCGCTGCTGTGCGCGATATCGAGCGCCGCTTTGCGCGCCGTTCGCTGGATACTTTGCAGTTCGACCGTGGCGCGTTGCTAGCGCCCGAACCTGCCCAAGCGCGCAATGCCGACGATTTTGAGCTGATTACGTGGCTGGTGATCCGGTAGGGCTTCGCTTCAGAAAGGGAAACAATGGATAGATCAGAAGAGTTACAGATAGCTCCCCTACAAGCCCAACTGAAAGCACATCGCAGAAGGCTGGAAAGCTTACAAGAAAAGCAGGCGCTCCAGGGAATTAATACACCACCAGAAACTCGCATCGAAATAGAAGATATTCAACAGTCTATTGCGCAAATAGCGCAAAAAATAGCTCATCTTGGAGTGGCAACGAATGCGCAACCGTTGAACAACTTGCCTAGCCCCTCATATGATGAATTTGTGCCGCGCCCTGCTGAGTATGATAAGGTAGAGCAGCGCCTGCGCGGTAGCCATCCTCTTGTTGCCGTTTGGGGCCAGGGAGGTACGGGGAAAACTAGTCTTGCCCGTGAGATTGCGCGTGACTGTCTCAAAGGACGTATTACAAGAACAGATGGAGTCGCATTGTTCAATGCGGTTGTGTGGCTTAAAGAGGAAGCCTTGTCAAGTCCTGATCATTTCGATGTGGTGCTGAATACGATTGCGGATACGTTAGATTATAAATTTCTTCCACGATCCGAGCTATATACTAAAAAATTGGCTGTTCATGAATGGTTACGAAGGCAGAAAGTGCTAATTGTTATTGATGGCTACGAGGCTATAGATAATGAGCAGTTCTTTGAATGGCTTCTTGATATACCTGAGGAAAGCAAGGCGCTTGTGACATCGCGTGAGCTTCGGCCAGAACTTATTCACGAGCGTCCTTTTGAGCTTTTGGGAATGGATGTTGACGAAGCCCTACTATTGACAGAGCAAATCTTACAAGATGAGGCTCAGACATACATCGATCGCAATCAGTTGAAAAAACTAATCGTTGCTGCAGGAGGAAATCCTCAAGCAATCAAGGTTGCTCTTTGTTTAGTGATTCAATCTTATATCACAATTGATGCAGCAATTACAAAACTTCAGAGAGGTCATAAACTTCAAACTCGCACGGGAAACTTATTTGATGAGTTGTTCTCAGACGCATGGTTGAAGCTCAATCAATATGCTCAGCACACACTCAGTGCGGCTACATTCTTTCCAGACTCACTCGATCGCGATAGATTAGAGTTTATAGTCAATGGCAAGCTGTCAAATGATGAGGCGATTGATCGCGCAGTCGAGCTTCTTAGAAGTTTGGCCCTTATTACCAGACAACCTCAGCTAATGATAGAGCAACCTAACGATAATAAAATTCTTTTGCCTCGATATGGCTTGCACCCATTAGTACGCTCTTTCGTAATGAAAAAGGTTGAAGATAATCAGGAGTGGCAAGCGCAAGCAACTACTCGATGGCTGGCTTGGGCTGCTCAAGCATGTGAGGAATGGCCATGGGATAATATCAAACACCTGAAGATAATAGGTGCTCGCGACGAACCAGCAATCTATGCGGCATTCAATTGGGCTGTACAGAAAAAAGACTATGCGTCAATTGTTAAAATTGCGCCTCGTATTGATCACTATTACTATGTCTGCGGTTTTTGGGAAAAGAAAAATTTTCTTGACGAGCTATGGATTGAAGCCGCTCATAACCTCGACGATACGAATGAAGAGGTTAAGGTTCTTGCCCAGCATATTCAGTTTTTGTGTCGCTTGATGAGGTTGAGCGAAGTAGAAGTATATCTGGACAGGTTACAGAAAAAAGAGCAGTTTCCTGGGCTGGATGAAAATGTCCTTACACAAGTTCGCCATGCACATGCCTTCTATGCGCTGGGGAAAGGGCAGTACCAGCAGGCTTATAAAATCATGGAAGAGTGTCGCATATCTCCTGTTCAGCCAAAGAAAAAAAATCTTGCTATTGCGACACTCCATTGGCTTGCAGTATGTCTTTATAGGTGCGGTCGGCTCAATGGAGCGAAGCAGTGGTTTGAGCGCGCATTGAGTCAGGCGCGAGCGGCGAACTATACACGTTCAGCTATTTTTTGCCAGTTGCACTTGGCTAATATTGCTCTCGACCAGGAGCGTAATGAAGAAGCTGCTGTCTTTCTTGAAGCGTGCCTCAGTGAGGCTATTGAGATCGAAGAGCGGCGTTATATCGCGCAAATATATCTGGCATATGCTCGATATTACTGGGCATTGGGTCAAAAAGAACAGGCTCGAAGTTCACTTGAAGGGGCCGAAGACCTCTACAATCGACTAAAGCTGTTCGACGATATTGAAGTTCTCAATAAGCTGCAAGGCAGAGTCTTGTTAGGGAGGGATCATTATATGCAGATACTCAATCCTCAACTCGATCTAATTGCGTGGTTACAAGGTATTGAGTCGGCTTCCCAACGAGCGCTTTTACTCGACTACGATGGAACACTAGCGCCGTTCAAAGAGAAACGTGACGAGGCTATTCCTCGCGAGGGCGTTCGCGACATCTTAAGAGATATTCTTGCTAAAGGCCGAACTCGTGTGGTGATCGTTAGTGGACGCTCTTTACATGATATCGAACCGCTTTTAGGTATCGATCCACTTCCAGAGATCTGGGGGAGCCATGGCTGGGAGCGCCGCCTGCCCGACGGTACGCGGCAGGAGCCGCAGTTTAGCCAGCAAATACGCGCAGGCTTTGATGCTGCCTTGTCTTTTATTGAGTCGGCTAAACTTATGGATCGCATCGAAAGAAAAACATCAAGTTTGGCTGTGCATTGGCGTGGGCTTGATTCAGCTGAGGCAGAAATTATTGATAGGACTGTTATGCAGGGATGGTCGCCGATTGCACAATCAGCTGGTTTTGCCATTAAGCCATTCGATGGCGGCCTGGAAATGAGCGTGCCGGGAAGAGACAAGGGAATGGCTGTGCGAACTATTCTTGCCGAGTTAGGCCGAGACGCTGTGGTGGCCTACCTCGGCGATGATCGAACCGATGAAGATGCGTTTCGTGCCTTAAAAGGCCGTGGCACCAGTTTTCAGGTTCACGATGAACAACACTTAGACATTGCCAAACGCGAAACATTAGCTGATGTTCGTTTGTGGTCACCGACCGATCTTCTTCCATTCCTGGCACGCTGGCGTTGATACGAGGGGAAAGGCCCTCACCCCCGGCCCCTCTCCCATTGCGATGGGCGAGGGGAGCAAGCGGCGCTTTGTGACGGGGGAGGAGGCAAGGCCCTCACCCCCGGCCCCTCTCCCATTGCGATGGGCGAGGGGAGCAAGCGGCGCTTTGTGACGGGGGAGGAGGCAAGGCCCTCACCCCCGGCCCCTCTCCCATTGCGATGGGCGAGGGGAGCAAGCGGCGCTTTGTGACGGGGGAGGAGGCAAGGCCCTCACCCCCGGCCCCTCTCCGATTGCGATGGGCGAGGGGAGAAGAACCCCCTTCTCCTGCGGCGGCGCGAGAAGGGGCAGGGGGATGAGGGCCAAGCAAACCGCCCTCACCCCCGGCCCCTCTCCCATTGCGATGGGCGAGGGGAGGAGAATCCCCTTCTCCTGCGACGGCGCGAGAAGGGCGCAGGGGGATGAGGGCCAAGCAATCGCCCTCACCCCCGGCCCCTCTCCCATTGCGATGGGCGAGGGGAGAAGAACCCCCTTCTCCTGCGGCGGCGCGAGAAGGGGCAGGGGGATGAGGACCAGTGGCGGCGCGGTTGCAACGTGTGCGAGTTTAGTTGAAGCAGAGAGATAGAAATAATAGTCGATGACGAAGCAAGCCATTTACGAAAGCCTCGAATCGCTGGCACAAGGTTCACTGCTTACTGGGGCAAGCAGGTTGTTTGCGGCGATTGGTTACCAAAGTTCTCGCCGGATCGACCTGGACGATGCTGCACCGGCAACCTTTGCTGCGGCCTTTGATCCCGATGGCCGTCTGGCGCAGCGTGCAGCCCTGGCCGAGTGGCGTTCAGCCGAGATGGTCTTCCAGATCGGCAGCGACGAACTGCGCCAGGCGGCACAGCTTTCGTTGTTCGATGGGGCCGGCTTTCAACCGCAGTTGTATGGCTCGTTTCTGTTCTTTGCCATTGATTTGCTGCCAAAGCCCGATGGCCGCGGCTATACACGCACGCAGCTCGCGACGATTACGCGTGAAATCAACCGCCTGTTCCCTATGCCGGTGAGTGTGCTGTTTCGCTTTCCCCAGGCCGATACCCCGGGCGCACAGCCCCAGCCGCGCCTGACACTAGCAATCGTCACCCACCGGCCCAACCGGCGCGATACAAGCCGCGATGTGCTGGAAAAGGTTTCGCTGATCCATGCCGTGCGGCTGGCGAACCCGCACCGCGCCCATGTCGATATTCTGGAAGATTTGTCGCTTGCGAGTTTGCGCTCTGCTTATGCTGTCGCTGGTTTCGATGATCTTCAGCGGGCTTGGGCGCGCACGCTCGATATTACCGAGCTGAACCGGCGCTTTTATGCCGAAATTGCGAACTGGTATTTCTGGGCGATTTCGCAGGTGCGCTTTCCCGATGGCGCGGGTGAGCGTGCCGATTTGCGCAATGCCACCAGCGTGATCCGCCTGCTCACCCGGCTAATTTTTGTCTGGTTTTTGCGCGAAAAACACCTCGTGCCCGATGCGTTATTTCGCCTGGCTGATCTCAAAACATTGCTGAACGACACCGACCCTGATGCGACAACATTCTACAAGGCGATTTTACAAAATCTGTTCTTTGGCACGCTCAATACGCCGATGGACGACCCAAAAACGCCGCGTCAGTTCCGCAGCCCATCGCGTGGCACGTGGCCGAATGCCCACCATGGCATTAACAACCTGTATCGCTACCAGGCAATGTTCACCGATCCGCAACGCGCCCTGGAATTGCTGCGCAGCATACCATTTTTGAATGGTGGCTTGTTCGAATGCCTTGACCCTGAGACCGAACGCACACCGGCAACACTCATCGATGGCTTTTCCGATCATAAAGATAACCCGCTTGCTGTGCCGAACCGCCTGTTTTTTGGCGGGCCAGCCGCCGACATCGATACCATGCTCAACCAGGTGTATGGCAGCCGTGGGCGTAAGTTCCGCGTGCGCGGCTTGATCGACATTCTCGATAGCTACAAGTTCACCGTCGCCGAAAACACGCCAATCGAAGAAGAAGTTGCGCTCGATCCCGAGCTGCTTGGCCAAGTGTTCGAGAACTTGCTGGCAGCCTACAACCCCGAAACCGAGACGACAGCGCGCAAAGAAACCGGCTCGTTCTACACGCCGCGCAATGTGGTTGAATATATGGTCGACGAGTCGTTACTGCTGGTGTTTCGCGATGCGCTTGCCGGCGCGGCCAAGATCAACAGCGATATTAATGCCACGCAGCCCGTGCTCGATGATCGCCTGCGCGCGCTGCTGGCCTACAACGACCTGCCTGCCGCCGAACAGTTCAGCGCCACCGAGATCCGCCACCTGATTGCGGCGATCGACGGCCTGCGCATGATCGATCCGGCCTGCGGCTCGGGCGCATTTCCGATGGGTGCACTGCAAAAGCTGGTGTATCTGCTCAGCAAGCTCGACCCCGGCAACCGTCGCTGGAAAGCCCGCCAGGAAGAGCGTGCCGCCGAGATCCCCGATGCCGAAGCCCGCGAAGCTGCGCTTCAAGCAATCGATGAGGCGTTTGAGCGCAACGAGCTGGATTATGGGCGCAAACTCTACCTAATCGAGAACTGCATCTATGGTGTGGACATCCAGACCATTGCGGTGCAGATCGCCAAGTTGCGCTGTTTCATCGCCTTGCTGGTCGATCAGCGCGTGGATGATGCTGCCCCTAACCGTGGCGTGCGCCCGCTGCCAAACCTGGAAACGCGCTTTGTCGCTGCCAACGCCCTGCGTGGCATCGATCGACCTGTCGAGCAATTAATGTTTCGCGACGCCGAGATCGAACGCCTGGAGCGCGATTTGGCCGACGTGCGCTCGCGCCATTTCAGCGCCCGCACGCCGCGCACCAAGCAGCGCTACCGCGAGCGCGACGCTGCGCTGCGCGGCGAACTGGCCCAGGCGCTCGAGCGCGACGGCTGGAATGGCGCGACGGCCAGGCTGTTGGCCGGCTGGAACCCATACAGCCAGAACGACGAGGCCAAGTTCTTCGATCCCGAATGGATGTTTGGCCTGACGGGCGGCTTCGATATCGTAATCGCAAACCCGCCGTATGTGCGCCAGGAGCAGATCAAGAAAGACAAAGACTGGCTTGCGAAATTTTACCCCGAGGTCTACACCGGCGTCGCCGATCTGTATGTTTACTTCTATGCCCGCGCCGTACAGTTACTGCGCGACGGCGGCGTGCTAACCTTTATTTCATCCAACAAATACTTCCGCGCGGGCTACGGCCAGAAGCTGCGCGATCTGCTGGCCAGCAAGATGACCATCGCCCAACTAATCGACTTTGGCGATGCGCCAGTGTTCACAGCCATCGCCTACCCCAGCATCATCGTCGCCCAGAAAGGCACCCCTGACACCTCTCCCCCTCTCCTGTCGCAACGGGAGAGGGGGCCGGGGGGTGAGGGCCACTCGCTCCTCGCCCTCAACTGGAACCCCTCCGCCCGCGTTGCCGATTTCCCGCAGATCGTTGCCGAGGCTCGCCGCGCCGCCGCTGATCACGCCCCTTCCGCGCCGCTTATTCTGCAACGAACGCTGACGCCCGACGGCTGGCGGCTGGAAGGCCCGGCTACGCAGAAACTGCTCGCCAAGCTGCGTCACGCCGGCAAGCCACTGGGGGAGTATGTAGGGGGACGATTTTACTATGGGATTAAAACAGGCTTCAACGAGGCCTTTGTTGTCGATCGCGCGACCCGCGACCGCTTGATCGCCGAGCACCCTTCCAGCGCGGAGGTACTGAAGCCGTTTTTGCGCGGAGAAAACATAAAACGGTGGAAAGCTGAGTTTGGCCAAGAATACATCATAAAAATTGAGTCTTCAGTTAACAAAAGACATGCATGGACAGGAAAGAATGAGCGCGAAGCAGAACGTATTTTTTCGCATAAATTTCCTGCTATACATTTCTGGTTTGACTCTCATCGACAAAGCCTTGTCAACAGAGGTGATCAAGGCAAGTACTTTTGGGAGCTTCGCGCTTGTGCGTATTGGGACGAATTTGAGAAACAAAAAATTATTTACCAAGAAATTGCCACATTTCACTCGT
This sequence comes from Kouleothrix sp. 19917, assembly GCF_057073505.1. NCBI lineage: Bacteria > Bacillati > Chloroflexota > Chloroflexia > Chloroflexales > Roseiflexaceae > Kouleothrix > Kouleothrix sp. 19917. Next base: position 2,478,538 of record NZ_CP097099.1, on the reverse strand, counting down.
TCGCTTTTGATAATGAGAATTACTACGTTATTAACAAAGTATTTATGCTACCTGGAGCAAAATCATATCTGCTTGGCATTCTCAATGCGAAGATTAGTTGGTATTTCTTGGGCCAAATAGTAACGAAGCTTCAAGGCGGCGCTTATCAAATGCAGTGGCCATATGTTCAACAAGTTCCTGTTGCAAGTACAAGCAACCCGGCCCCAATCGAAGCGCTCGTCGAGCAGATCCTTGCGGCCAAAGCCGTCGATGCACGCGCGGATGTGGGCGGGTGGGAGCGCGAGATCGATGAGCGAGTGTATGCGTTGTATGGTTTGCGGCCGGAGGAGGTGCGAATGATCGAGGAGAGTGTGGGGAGGTAGGGCCCTCACCCCCGGCCCCTCTCCCATTGCGATGGGCGAGGGGAGGTGGGAGGCATATGAAGGCCCTCACCCCCGGCCCCTCTCCCATTGCGATGGGCGAGGGGAGGTGGGATTGTTGCCATCGCCGAGGGAGGTGGGATTGTTGCGATGGGCGAGGGGAGGTGGGATTGTTGCGATGGGCGAGGGAGAAGAACCCCTTTCTCCTGCCGCGGCGGGAGAAGGGGGCTGGGGGATGAGGGCCAGCGGGAGAAGGAGGCGGGGGGATGAGGGCCAACAGGTGAGCAGAGAAATGGCCCTCACCCCCGGCCCCTCTCCCATTGCGATGGGCGAGGGGAGGTGGGATTGTTGCGATGGGCGAGGGAGAAGAACCCCTTTCTCCTGCGGCAGCGGGAGAAGGGGGCTGGGGGATGAGGGCCAGCGGTTCCTGCGGCAGCGGGAGAAGGGGGCGGGGGGATGAGGGCCAGCGGGAGAAGGAGGCCAACTATGCCACAGCGACGACGCACAACTCAGCCTATACAGGTTCGCGCCCGGCAACTGCGCCAGGAGCAGACCGCAGCGGAAGCGCACCTGTGGGAACATCTGCGCGATCGCCGGCTCGGCGGCTTCAAGTTTCGACGGCAGCATCCGCTTGGGCGCTTCATCGTTGATTTCTACTGTGCCGAGCGTCGATTGATCGTCGAAGTCGATGGATCTATCCATGATCAGCAACACGAGCACGATCAGGCGCGGGAGGAAGCATTAAAGATACACGGTTATTCTATTGTTCGTATCACAAACACGGAAATAGCCACTGACCTACCAAACGTCCTGCAACGTCTGCTTACGCAATTGCATAATTCTCAGGCAAGCGATGAATTGAAAGAGACGTGAACACCCCTCTCCTATCGCAATGGGAGAGGGGCCAGGGGTGAGGGCCTCAATAAACACTCCTCTCCTATCGCAATGGGAGAGGGGCTGGGGGTGAGGGCCTCAATAAACACCCCTCTCCTATCGCAATGGGAGAGGGGCCAGGGGTGAGGGCCTCAATAAACACCCCTCTCCTATCGCAATGGGAGAGGGGCCAGGGGTGAAGGCCTCAATAAACACCCCTCTCCTATCGCAATGGGAGAGGGGCCAGGGGTGAGGGCTAAAGGAGAACAGCATGAGCTTACCATTCAACCCAGCCAGCATCAAAATTGATCCTATTCCATACACGGTGCACGATATTTTGCGCCGGATCGAGCGCAAAGATATTCAATTAGACCCTGATTTTCAACGCCAATTTATTTGGGACAAAGTGCGCCAGAGTCGCCTGATCGAGTCGCTTCTTATGGGCGTTCCCCTGCCGACTTTTTATCTTGATGCAACCGATGCAAACCGTATGCAGGTAGTCGACGGGCTGCAACGCCTGTCTACATTGCAGGCATTTTGCAAAAAACAAGAACTCTATTTACAAGATCTTGAATTTCTCACCGAATTGAATGGCAAGCGTTTCGATGATCTATCGGCGGCTGAGCAACGCACAATTGAGGATTCGAAGCTCACAATCATTGCTGTGCAGCCCGGCACGCCGCGCAACGTAAAATTTTTGATCTTCCGCCGAATCAACACAGGTGGTATCAACCTCAATGATCAGGAAATTCGCCACGCAATCTACGAAGGCCCAGCCCGCGACTTTCTGCGCGAGCTTGCTGAGTCGCCTGAATTTCTGACTGCGACCAATAATCAGGTTAGCCCCGCCCGCATGGACGATCGCGAATGCGTGCTGCGCTTTGTCGCCTTCCGCCTCAATCCCTACGATGTCGCGCTCGATGATGCCACAACATTCGATGATCTGCTCAACCAGACCATGGACGATCTGAACCAATCTACCGCGACAATGCGCAACCAGTACGCCGAGGATTTTCACGCCAGCATGGGCAAGGCGCACATGATCTTTGAAGACCTGGCTTTCCGTGAAGTTCAAGAGCAGCTGGAAACTGGCCCGTTTCGCAAGGCACTGTGTGAAGTTTGGAGTGTGCTTTTGTGCGGCTATTCCCTCGATACCGTGCAATCTCAGCCCATCAAAGAGGCCATTGTTAAAGCATCCACTGCGGCGATGACCAACGATGCCGCGTTTTTGGCGTCGATCCAGCCTGGAGCCAGTGATCGGCAAAGCATCGTGACACGTTTCGGCACCGTCGACAAATTGCTGCGCCAGATATTGGGTTAAAATAATGCCTGCCACATCGTATCATGGGCGCAATCTGAATATGCTATTTCGAGGAGAAGAAGAGTACGTGAGCACCAACATTCAGGAACTAACCGGTGCAGAAGCCGGTATCAGCAGCCAGCGTCAGATCGAAATCGCCCTGCAAACAATGCTCGAACGTGGCGAAGCCGCCAGCGCTGAAATCTACACTGCTGTTGAAAGCAATATGAACGGAATTAAGCTTTCGCAGCAAGGCCGCGACACCCTACGATCGTTAATCAGCCGCACGGCAGTACAAAATGGCTGGGTTCACCCGGCCAATGGCGAGCGCGCGCCATGGCGCATCACCGACAGTGGACGCACCTATATCACCGAACTGGCACCACCCGAAGGCACCGACGAAGCCAGCTTCGACATGGGCGAATACCCAATCGACAGCTTGCTCATTCGCGCTGATCATCGCACCGTCTACGATGTCGTTCGGCGCATGGGCCGGGGACAGTATGTGCTCGATCCTGATTTCCAGCGTGATTTTGTATGGGATGAAGCCAAACAAAGCAAGCTGATCGAGTCAGCGCTTATGCGCATCCCACTGCCAGTATTTTATTTAGCCGAAAACACCGATGGCAAAGTCGTTGTCGTCGATGGGTTGCAGCGGCTTAGCACATTTCAACGCTTTCTCGAAGGAAAGCTGGCCCTCCGAGGATTAACTGGCAGCAGCGCCGAGCTAAATAAGAAATATTTTAACGATCTTGATGCCAAGCTGCAAAACCGCCTAGAAGACACACAGCTCGTGCTCTATCTAATCGACTCAAAAGTACCCGACCGCGCCCGGCTCGATATTTTCGAGCGTGTGAATAGCGGTGTGGCGCTTAGCCGCCAGCAGATGCGTAATTGCCTGTATGTTGGTGATGCAACTCGCTGGCTGAAAGAGCGAGCCCAGAGCGACGTGTTCCGCGAAGCCACTGGCGGCGGCCTGAATAGCCAGACCATGCGCGACCGCGAAGCTATCAACCGCTTCTGTGCCTTTATGTTGTCGGGCGTTCAGGGCTACCGCAGTAATGGCGGGAACATGGACGACTTCCTTGCAGCAACGTTGCGCACAATGAACACCATGGGGCGTGCCCAGATCGATCAGCGCCTGACGCCGGCTTTTGAGCGCAGCATGCGCAATAACTACACGATCTTTGGTCGCCATGCTTTTCGCAAACATACCGATCCTAATGGCGGCCGCACAGTGCTCAATATCGCGTTATTCGATGTTTACTCCATGCTCATGACCCGCTACTCGGAAGCCTTTGTCGCCGCGAACATAGAAGAATTCTATCGGCGCTTCTATGCGCTTCAAGAAAATACTGAATTCAGCGCTGCTATAACGTATTCAACGAACGATGCCCGTCGGGTCGAGGCTCGCTTCCGATTGATCGAAGAGCAACATGCAGATCTTCCTGCTGATGTGGAGAATGCCTAATGCTTCAGCGCATTCAGCTTGAACACTTTAAGTGTTTTGAGCTTCTTAAACTGCCACTGGCCCCGCTTACCTTGCTTTCGGGTTTGAATGCATCAGGTAAATCAACGACTATTCAGTCGCTAACGCTCATGCATCAGACCTTGACCGAAAACCCCGGCAGTACCAACCTAATCTTGAATGGTAATAATGTTTCGCTTGGTTCAGCCGATGATTTGGTTGACAAAATCAGCGGTCGCGATAGTTTTTCTATTGGCTTTGAGAATGACAAAACGAGCGCACTATGGCAGTTCGGCATTGATGATGATGATGCCATGATCGCGCCGCTCACCGGATTTATCGGCCGAGACTTTTCAACTGATAGCACTGAAGCGATTCATGCAGGCGAATATCGCACAACGTATCAACTCATTCCGCTTAAAGATCTTGCTTCAAGCGATACAATGATTAAAATCTACGAACCACTTCTGCAAACTATACGAACCCTGACATACATCTCTGCCGATCGTATCGGCCCTCGTGAGATCTACCCGGCAAGTAGTAATACACAGCAAACAGGCGTTGGCGCGCGTGGCGAATTCACTCCATGGTTCATTCAGCAAAACGAAGATCTCGAAATTCCAGCGGGAATGTGCCGCGGCACGCCACAACAACTCAAGCGCCAGGTTGAAGCCTGGTTGTCCTGGTTTTTCCCAGGTGGCGCGTTTGAGATCTTAGCAATCGAACGGACTAATCAGTATGTTATGCGTCTGCGCACCAGTGAAGAAACGCGTTACCACCGCCCCTCAAATGTTGGCTATGGTCTTAGCCACGTTTTGCCCGTGATCACAGCTTGCCTTGGTGCGGTTGGTTTTGCCCAGCAAGAAAAACGCCTTGCTCCGCTTGTGCTAATCGAAAATCCCGAGCTTCATCTGCACCCTGCTGGGCAATCTGAAATGGGTGTTTTTCTTGCCCGTGCAGCGGCGGCAGGGGCACAGCTCATTATCGAAACTCATAGCGACCATGTTTTGAATGGTATTCGCCGTGCTGTCAAGGGCATCGGTAATCAGCCAATTCTTAAGCCTGAACAAGTGGCCATCCACTTTTTCCAGCCGCGTGACAGTTCTGGCCAGCGCCCTCAGGTAATTTCGCCACTGATTGACCAGAACGGAACGATCGACAGTTGGCCCGAAGGTTTCTTTGATCAGTTCGATAAGGATACCGCCTCACTCATTGATTGGTAGGTTCACAATGGAACTTTTTGTCAACGATCTCTCGCTCCATGCTCAGTTTCAAGCACCGTCTACATTCCGGCCTGCACTACAAGAACTACTGCACTGCCATACATGTGCTCGGTCGTTCAACCGCGCCTTCTATGTTCCACGAAGCATCTCAAGCCGTATGGTCGGCGCAAACACGACATTCCAACAGGCCGTGCGCGGCATGGGGGACATGAATTTGACTCGCCTGGTAATGGGGTGGATTGATCGCCAGGGGCCATTCGTCGATGATGTTTTGACCCGCGATGAAGGTGAGTATTACTGGTTTCGGGACGAAGACCATATTGTGACTGCGGAAGTGCTTGGCGAGGTAGCGGCGCGACACTTTGCCGAGCGTCCTGCCGGGCTGGTAAGTATTGCCCCATCTGACTTTACGCAATCGCCGCTCACTGTTGTCTGGCATCGTGCAGATGATAAACAGGAACGCGGTGATTTAGATAACTTTTGGGATCGCACGCAATTAGAAAGCTATCTCGAACAGCATGAGTCGGATGTGCAAAATTGGTCAGAAATGCTTTCGCGCGCCAGAACACGCTATACAAATCTGGCATTTTTTGATGGTATGGAAGAGCATCTCGCTGGCGAACCTTTCAGTACAACAATCGCACAACGCGTCTTTTTCCTGCTCGACATCCTTAATCGGCTCAAAACAAGCTATACTTCGACTGGCGAACGCACCAAAGAAGGTGAGGATCTCACCGAGAACTTTTTCCGCCGTGGCAATTTTTTCAGCGATGCTTCGGATACCGAAAAAAATACCGACGTATTTCGTAAAGCAATGACATTCCAGCTGCCAACTGGCGAACCGCTTGAATGCTTCTGGCACGGCAAAATCACTCATCGCTTTTTCCGTATTCACTTTAGCCCAATTACGCCGGATCAACCTCTGTATATTGCCTACATTGGACCAAAGCTAACCAGACAATAAGTAATGAGGCTAACAATGGCAACAATGACAACCTACGAACGTTCGCTGCAGATCTATCAGGTGCTGGTGGCAGCGGCGCATAATCGGCAGACACTCACATACGAACTGCTGAGTAAATACGTTGGTGTACCACAGCAGGGACTGGCTGGGCACCTAGAAAATATTCAGCAGTTCTGTGCAGCGCGCAGCCTTCCTCCTTTAACCGTACTGGTTGTGCGCAAACACATTGGAAAGCCAAGCCATGGGTTTCATGGATCCGAGGATGCTGATGCAGGGCGTGAAAATGTTTATGCGCATAACTGGTATGGTATGAAGCCTCCTGTAGCGGAAGACTTCAGAATATCAGCGGCGTAAAGCTCATAACTCGGCTGTCTAGTCAGTCATACTGCAGCAATTTGCACTCGGCAGGATGCAGAAGGCAGTTGTATTTTCCGCGCTCCAACGCGTTTCTTGCCGGCACGTGAGTGGTCAGTTGTTCTGCAAACCGCTATAAGTGCGCACATACAACTACGCACGACGTCTATTGTTTCCACAGCGTTGCGAACTCCTCAACAATGCACTGGTCTGTTCTTCTGCATCGCACAAGAAGCGTTAGATGGCCTGCCTACAGCGTTGCAGCCTTCGGAAGCGTGTGCTCCTCTCGCCCATCGCAATGGGAGAGGGGCTGGGGGGTGAGGGCCACAGTAGCGCATAATCTTGTAAGTATTCAACTAAAGTTGCAGCCTTCGGAAGCGTGTGCTCCCCTCGCCCATCGCAATGGGAGAGGGGCTGGGGGTGAGGGCCACAGTAGCGCATAATCTTGTAAGTATTCAACTAAAGTTGCAGCCTTCGGAAGCGTGTGCTCCCCTCGCCCATCGCAATGGGAGAGGGGCTGGGGGGTGAGGGCCACAGTAGCGCATAATCTTGTAAGTATTCAACTAAAGTTGCAGCCTTCGGAAGCGTGTGCTCTCCTCGCCCATCGCAATGGGAGAGGGGCTGGGGGTGAGGGCCACAGCAGCGCATAATCTTGTAAGTATTCAACTAAAGTTGCAGCCTTCGGAAGCGTGTGCTCTCCTCGCCCATCGCAATGGGAGAGGGGCTGGGGGTGAGGGCCACAGCAGCGCATAATCTTGTAAGTATTCAATTAAATTTGGTATTGCATCCGAACGGGAACGGTTTTGAGATAATCAGTCACCGATTTGATGCATAGCTGATAAGGCCAGGCCGATAGGCTTGGCCTTATTATGTACCCAAACAAAACCAGCAGGAGATGTATTAACAAACAACCCACTTTCCATTGCAGGAGGACGTTTTAGCATGACAAGTAATCTCAAAGCCCATGCAAGGAAACTCTTGTGCCAGGCGCTCAATAATCCATGCGCCGATTTTCACGAAGGGCAGTGGCAGGCGATCGAGCTACTCGTGGAACAATCAGCTCGTTTGTTAGTTGTCCAACGTACAGGGTGGGGCAAAAGCGTCGTCTATTTTCTCGCGACGCGGCTACTACGCGATCGTAAAGCTGGTGTCACACTACTGATCTCTCCTTTGCTTGCACTGATGCGAAACCAATTGCTGGCCGCACAACGTTTGGGTATTCGTGCTGCAACCATTAATTCCAGCAACACTGATGAATGGCCGGAAATACAGAAACGCTTACACGAAGGCGCTATCGATATTCTCCTCATTTCGCCGGAACGCCTGGCAAATGATAAATTTCGTGAGCAATATTTTCTACCCATTGCCGACAAAATTGGCTTATTTGTCGTTGATGAAGCGCATTGCATTTCGGACTGGGGGCACGATTTCCGCCCCGATTACCAGCGTATTGTGCGCATCCTCCAGGCGCTGCCACCAAACATGCCAGTTCTTGCAACAACTGCCACCGCAAATAATCGCGTTGTGGCCGACGTGATAGCACAGATTGGAAAGAATATTCAAGTTAGACATGGTTTGTAGGTACTTTACAGTTTGTGATTAGGCGGCCAGCGTCCACTCAGGCATCAGATGCGCTGGTGAATGCTCCGTGCTGGCTGGTGGATAGCCTAATGCCACCAGCCAGTCAGTCGGCGCATCGCGCATCCCGCTCAGATGCAGCGGGCTCTGACCTTTATGCTTCCCACGAGTAAACACACGATGGTTGTGCCAAACTGCCAGCAACGCCAGCATACCGTTTGTCAGCCTTCGCCGCACCGCCAGATGTGGGCGCAGGATGCTATGCCACCGCTCCACCGCGCTCGAAACCTGCACCGCCTCCTGCCAGGCTGTCAGCAGCACTCGCGCCGCCGCACGCCAGTCCACTGGCACCGCCGCTATCACCTCCGCATCGGTCCACGCCAATTCCTTCCGCCTCAGCCAAGCCCATCCCAGCAGCGCTTGCCGCTCGGCTGCCAGCACTCCACTCAGCTCCTGCTGCACCTGCTGCACCTGGGCACCAAAACTCAGCAGCTTTGGCATTTGCCTCCGAATGCGGCGCGCCAGGCGCCCCAGTTCGGCCTGCTGCTCTCCCGCGCTGCTTTCTGCCAATTCGTCCAACAAGCTCAGCAGCGCGTCCAGTTCGTCTTGCCGCTCGGCCAAGCTCAGCAACCGCTTGCGCCCGACCACCACCACCGCCAGCAATCGATGCAACTCGTCGGTCAAATAGGCCAGCGCAGCGACACCATCGGTCGCTGCCGCCAATTCCTGGCTGTGGCTCTCAAGCGTGCGCTTGGTCGGCCGACCGCGCTGACGTGTCCCAAGCTCGAGGCAGGCAGCTTGGCGCTCAACTGCCGCTGTACGCGCGTGCATCTGGCTCAGGCGGCGCTGCAGGCGAGCCTGCACCAGCGAGCAGGCTTGGAACAGATGCCAGTGGTCGAGTTGCACCAGCACATCGGGCGTGACGTGCTGGCAGGCACTGTGCATGGGTGCGCCATCGTCCATCACAACCCGCTCCCATCGCAGGCCACGCTCCTGCAAGCTCCACAACAGCAAGGTCCAACTCTCGGTATCGACCGCCAGCGGTCCTTCAGAGGCCCAAACTGCGCCGCTGTGCACATCGACCACGTTCAGATAGGCGGCTCGACCGTGAGCGGGAAAGATTTCGTCGAGCGCCAAGGCGCGAGTGGAAGAAGGAAGGTGCGTGTGCATCCAGGTCAGAGCGCGCTGCTGAGCCTGGTGCAGGACTGCGACGATGGTGGGCAAACTGAGGCCCTGTCCGAGCAATTCCTGGGTCGCGGCTTGAATGCCACGCTGAGAGGCATGCGCGATCCACAGCGTCAGAATGTGGCGAGCGCTGGAGCGGGCAGGCGCGTGAGCAGACGGCGGCGAAAAGGCAGCCGTGATGGCGCGTCGGGCGTGCTCGCGCCAAGCATACAAGGTCGGGCGCGAGACGTGATGTATGCGGCTGAGGCGTGTCACGATACCATACTCGCCTTGATGTGCCAGCAGCAGCGCTGCGGATTGTGCACGCATCTCGGGCGTGCTAGGATGTGTGCGACCCATTGGGTTCTCCCTAGTGATTGGTTGTGGTTGGCCCTTCAACCATACCACTAGGGAGTTTGTCTGTCAGCAGGCAGGGAAAGACTGTAAAGCTGGCTTGGTCTGCCTGAAACCATGTCTTATTCGCGGAAATCTTCGGCGTGATAGCTTGCATCTGCAAAACATACACCTGCCAAGCCAATCGGCTCGTATGGCCTGGCTTGTCGAGCATCTGCCGCAATTGCCAGGGAGTGGTATTATTTACACGCTAACTGTGCGCGATGCTGAACGCGTTGCTGCATGGCTGAGGCTCAACGAAATTGATGCAGAAGGATATTGGGGCGAACTACCAAATAACAAGCGCCAAGAATTAGAGCAGCGGCTGCTAGATAATCGCCTCAAGGTCTTGGTTGCGACCACGGCATTGGGCATGGGTTTTGACAAACCAGATCTTGGCTTTGTCGTTCATTTTCAGCGCCCAGGATCAGTTGTTCATTATTATCAGCAAGTTGGGCGAGCTGGTAGAGCCATAGATGTGGCATACGGTATTATGCTAAGCGGCGATGAAGATCAAGAGATCAGCGACTATTTTATCCGCACAGCTTTTCCCCCGGAAGCGCATACTTCTGAAATACTAAACGCGCTTGAGCGGGCCGATAGTGGGCTTAGCATTTCACAAATGCAAGGCCGCGTGAATCTTTCACGCGGCGAAATCGACAAGGTTCTGAAACAACTACTGTTGGAATCACCTTCACCAGTGAGCAAGCAGGGAGCCAACTGGTATGCGAACCCAATTATCTATACACCGAATACAGAAAAAGTTGCACAGCTCACGCAGATTCGTCAGGCCGAGCAAGCACGCATGCAAGAATATTTGCACAGCGACACGTGCCTGATGGCCTTTCTGGCCCGCGAACTGGATGATGAATGCCAGGAAAATTGTGGTCGTTGTGCTGTTTGCATTGGCAGGCCGCTCGTTTCACCCCAATATTGCGCGGATGTTGAGCAGAAAGCGCTGGCTTTTCTTCGCCGAATCGAGCAGGTGATTGAGCCAAGGCTGAAGTGGCCAGGAGATGCTCTTGCAGCACATGGCTGGACTGGAAAAATTCCTGAAGAGCTACGTGCAGAAAAAGGCCGCGCACTTTGTGTTTGGGGAGATGCTGGCTGGGGTAACCTGATAAAGCGTGGGAAGCAGATGGATGGTTGTTTTGATGATGAGCTCATTGAAGGCTTGGCCGAAATGATTTGCAAAAGATGGATGCCTGCTCCATTTCCTACCTGGGTAACCTGTGTGCCTTCGTTGAGGCATCGAAAATTGGTGCCAGATTTAGCAAAACGATTATCGCAACGACTGAATCTCCCGTTTGTCGACAGTATGTGCAAAGTACGGCAGACTGGTGAACAGAAATACATGCGTAACACCTATCAGCAGGCTCGCAACCTGTCACAAGTATTCCAAACCAAAGTGTGGCGTGGTATTACTAGCCCAGTACTGCTTGTCGATGACATTTGTGATTCGCGGTGGACTTTAACCGTTGTTGCAGCCTTACTTAGAGAAGCTGGGAGCGGGCCTGTATACCCTGTAGCGCTTGCATGGGCTCAAGCAAGTTAAGGGATGAGCAGTATGATGTCACATATGTTGAGCGCTGATACTCAAGCGATCTTACTTCTCACTGGTAATTTTGGGAAAACACGTACAGGTGATGCAGTTCTATCACAGTCCGAGTATCATCGTCTAGCCTTGTGGTTGCATAGCCATCAGCTGCGTCCAGGAGATATGCTTCAGCCTGGAAGCTTTGATGACATACGCAATGCAGGTGGCGAACTGCTTTTCGATCTGGATCGATTATCTCAGCTCCTTGGTCGTGGGGCTGAGCTTGCCATGATTGTTGAACACTGGGCAAATAAGGGATTATGGATTCTTAGCCGCAGCGATACAGCTTACCCACAGCGCATTAAAGCCCGGCTCGCAAGCAAGGCGCCACCTATTTTGTACGGGGTCGGGAACCAAGAGCTATTATCCAACGGAGGGCTGGCAATTGTAGGCTCACGCGATATTGATGAGAAGAGTATTGAGTTTTCGCATTCACTTGCAAAACTATGCGCCAAGCAGAGTATTCAGGTAGTTTCTGGTGGGGCTCGCGGTGTTGATAGCGAAAGTATGCGTACTGCACTCGAATACGGCGGGACAGTCGTTGGTATTCTTGCCGACAGTTTAAGTAGATGGGCTGTAGCTAAAGTATATCGAGATGCTTTACGGTCTCAAAATCTTGCCCTTGTTTCGCCCTATTACCCAGATGCGGGGTTTAACGTTGGGAACGCCATGAGCCGAAATAAGTATATCTATTGCTTAAGTGATTATGCTCTAGTAGTGAGTACAAGTGCGGAAAAAGGTGGAACATGGGCAGGTGCGGTAGAAAACCTTTCCGGCCAGAAAACTCCACTTTTTATTCAAACAGGTGACGGCGTTCCAAAGGCAAATCAAAAACTACTAGAGATAGGTGGCATAGGTTTTCACAATACTCTATTACTACATAAAGATCTAGACCTTACAGATTGGTTTAGTGAACATGCAGACCCAACATTAATAAACAATACTGTTGGCCGAGAAAATATTCAACACGATGATTTACCTCTTGAGCAAGCGCAAGCGAAAATGCAATTGAGCGAAGCAACAACTCTAGAAGTTGAGCCGAGGCGAATTCAAGAAGAAATTTCAACATACTTATTTAAAGTTGCAAAAGAGCATCCAGTATCTATTGATGATAGCATCAAGCAAATATCGCAGAGGATTTCCGATAATTATCAAAATTCTCAATTGATACAAGCTGAATATGACTTGTTTCCCAAAATATTACCATCTCTTATGCACGTATTAAAAACGGCAAAAACAGAGCGCGAAGTAGCAGAGCTTCTTTGCATCGAATTAGGCCAAGCATACAAATGGCTACAGCGCGCGGTAGATGAAGGATTGGTTCAAAAACTTGCAAAACCTAGACGTTATTTAGCCCATACACAAACCCAATTCAAACTTTAACCCCACCTTATCACGCTTCTATTAGCGTTATGTTTATTCCTGGCTTTCTCTTTAATCTTACGACATACCCTTTGCCTTCTCCTGTGCATTAGCAAAAAAGAGTTTTGCCACCAAACGGTCGCCGTTCCGCTCCCGATTTGCACACAAGCGCGCTTCACTTTCCGCTGCGAGCCTACTATAATCGCTAGCACGTTCTTGAACGTTGGGCACACTGGTGCTCAATCACCTAGCAAAGGAAGTAGTCTCTATGCAACGCAACGGAAAGGCTTCTTCAACGACCAATGGCGCTGTCCTCAGCGAACCTCTGCCGCCCCGCACCACCCCGGCCACCCTGCTCGACACCGACGCGCCCGTGACGTTCACCCTGCTCGACAGCGACGCGCCCGCGCCGCCCGCTGCCTCAGCCGACGAAGCACCCACGCCCACGCTGCGCGCCAGCGCCTCGGCCAGGATCGAGGGCCAGCTGTTCGCCGCGCGCGTTGCCATAGAGACGGTGCTGGGCAACGCGGCCATGCAGGCGGCGCTGGCGCAGTATGGCTACGACGCCGAGCGCATGCGGGCGGGCCGGGCGCTCTACGAGCGCGCGCTGGCGCTCTTTCAGCAGCAGCAGGCTGGCCGCGGCGAGCGCTACGCTGCCGTCGATGCGCGCAATGCCGCCCAGGAGCAGGCCGAAGCAATGTTTGCGCGACATCTGGCGGTTGCGCGCGTGGCGCTGCGCAAGGATCGCGGCGCGGCGCAGTCGTTGGGGATGACATCGGCGCGCAAATATGACCAGGCCAGCTGGCTGGCGCAGGCGCAGCAGTTCTACCTAAGGTTTTGCAGAAATAGGCGAAAGCTCAGGGTAAAGCCAAACGGAGCTTGATATCGGACAGAGTCATGCCTTGGTGCGATTGTTCGATGGCCCAAGCAAGCGTTTTGCCCAAGGTCTCGCGAGCGATGGTGCGACAGGACTCGCCAATGGTCATCAGGCGTGTGTGAGCCCATTCGAAGGCACGATCATGCTTCAATTGGCGCATCAGAGCCGTGTACGCCAGGACGACGAGGTGCATGTGCCTGGTCTGGCCCATCCCGTCCCTGAGCTGACACTCGCCCATGCCCAAATGCTGCTTCCCGTCCCGATGAAAGGTCTCCGTCCCTGTCCAGCGCTTTTTGTAGACCTTCAAAATGCGATGAGCTTCCCACTGGGTTCGGTTGCTGATCAGGATCTTGCGTGGCGTCGCAGCTTCTGCTTCTGACCACAACACCAGAATACGCACTGGGTGGTTGACATTGGGCAGACGAACGGACTTGGTGAGCTTACCATTGCGTGTGACCGCCGACCGTAAACTTGGTGCGAACAAGCGGCGTGAGCGTTTTGACCCACTCAGTCACGCTGGTCTGCTTCCCGCTGACTACAATCACTCGGTTGGCTTTCAAATCACCGATGTAGCTGCGACCTTTGGCGTGGAGGGTGTTCATAATTGGCGCGTTGGTGAAGTAACTGTCGAAGGTGAAGTCGCCCGGTATGTCCTCAGCGACAACCCAATCGATCAGTTCCTTAGCGAGGTCGGTGTGATTCTTGAACGGGCGCTCGTCGTCGCACTGCTCGCGCTTGCGGAAGCGCCGGAAATCGAGCGGATAATGTTTCCCACTCGGGTTGACGTAGTTGGCAAACAGGTAATCGTGGGCGATCAGGTGGCGTTTGTCGGCATGGTCCCAGAAATAGCCGACATCCTCTATCAGTTTGCCGTCATGATCTATCAAAGTGTTATCGATCGCGATAACGCCGTCGTGACGATAGCGCGTTGCAGCGTCCTGTTGAAGCCATTCGAGCCGGTGCGCGTTGATGCGCTGGACATCCCAGGGCGCTTCAGTCAACCATCGATTGAGAGTGGATTGGTCGGGTGGGGCGGCAAACTCTCGCGTGATACCGCTCACGGTCTTGTGCTCCGCTACAAACAGCCCGGTCAGGTATTCGGCAAAGTGGCGGCGTGAAGGCTCATTTGGAAACAGGTCGGCGAACTGGACCAGCAGTTCCTCGACCACCTGTGGTATCGCGACAATTGCTGGCACCTGTGCCTCCCAACTGGTAGACCAACGCTCGCCTGATCATATGCTCAGAAGCTTGTTGCCGCAAATCTGCAAAAGTCCAGTTCTACGCCAACGCGCTGGGCAGCAGGGCAATCGCGCAGAAGCTCGCTCCGTTCGGCCTCACGTCGGCGCAGCTGAGCGAGGGGCAGAACCTGGTGGCGGCCGTTGCCGCGAAGCTCGTGGCTCAGCAGGAGGCGCGTGCCGATGCGCGGGCAATGACGGAGCAGCGCAATGAGGCATTGGCAGAGCTGCGGGCCTGGATGCGCGATTTCCGGGCGATTGCGCGCGTTGCGCTTGGGTAGGGTTCTTTTTGTTTCGGCGCGCCGGGGCGTATACAATACGCCCCGGCGCGTTTGCTGTCTGGGCGGACCTATGTGTCCGCCCTTTTTGTTTGCTCGGGCCACAAGCAGTGCTGGCTGCAAACCAGTTTGCTCAGGCCGCAAGGCCGCCGGGGCTCGCGCCGCCCCACCCACTTCGTGGGTACCCGCCCGGCGTCGGGGCTATCGCCCCGAACCCCAAATCAGTACTGTTTTCAAACCAGTTTGCTCAGGCCGCAGGGCCGCCGGGGCTTGCGCCTCCCACCCACTTCGTGGGTACCCGCCCGGCGTCGGGGCTATCGCCCCGAACCCCAAATCAGTACTGTTTTCAAACCAGTTTGCTCAGGCCGCAGGGCCGCCGGGGCTTGCGCCTCCCACCCACTTCGTGGGTACCCGCCCGGCGTCGGGGCTATCGCCCCGAACCCCAAATCAGTACTGTTTTCAAACCAGTTTGCTCGGGCCGCAAGGCCGCAGGGGCTACCCGCCCCTGCACCCCGGCCAGGGCTATCGCCCCGAACCCCAAATTTGATGTCGGTATCGTTTGTGATGTTTACATGTCATGCCTCCGTTGTGCTTGCCGCTGGCAGCGAACAATAATGTCAAACCAGTTTGCGGCGCTGCCTCAACGAGGTTGGTTCTCTCGTCTGATGCCTTGCCTGCATCCACAACGGAGGCATGACACAGCAGCATTTCGTGAGTCGGCCACCTAAAATTCGGGGTCCAGGGGCGGAGCCCCGGCCGGGGAGTGCAGAGGGCCGCGGCCGGCCCTTTGCTGCGGGGCGCGGGGCCGCACAGGCCCCGACAGAGATAGAGGGCGGACACGTAGGTCCGCCCAGACAGGTCCGCCCAGACAAGGTCCGCTCAGACAAATGATGCGGGGCACGGGGCCGCACAGGCCCCGACTGACCTTGCACAGGAAAATGCCTTTGCTGCGGGGCGCGGGGCCGCACAGGCCCCGACTGACGGTGGGCGCACACATAAATCCACCCAGACAGAGCGCATGAATAATGCAAAGGCACGATCTGCTACGTGGTGTATTACTTTCATTAAAGAAACATACTTGTTGAAAAATAAAAAGCCTTTTGAAAATATTGATGAAATAATCGTTATCCAAATCCATAAGCTTATATATTGACAATATTATGCATGGAATGCCACAATAAACCTAACCCGCTTTGTTTGTACTCATATATTTGCGCCCGATGCCTGCCCCCGAAGGGAGGTATTTTCGTTAGTGCGCGCGCCGGGTGCGTCTTTTTTTTGTTTCTTCCGCAAGGTCATTGTTTGCAGCCCCTGTTTCACAACGCAGCAGTATGGCATGAGTACCATAGGCTTTCGGAAGAAAGGTTTCGCTATGCACACCCGGCACTCCACCTTGTGGCGTGGAATCACCCTGCCCACCGCCCTGCTCGCCATTATGGCCTTGCTCCTGGTGACGCTTGGCCGCGCGGCGGCCGCCACGCCCTATACCGTTGTTACGCCAAACAACCCCGACGGCTGGCAGCCTATGAATCTTCGAAACAGCGGCACTGTTGCTATAACGACAGATAAGCCGCGCGGCGATGCGCCCAACAACCTCGGCTCGCTTGAATTTACAAGCAGCACGTCCACGGATAAAGCCGATTATGCGAAATACTGGGGCGTGGTGAGTGGCCGCACGCTCAGCAACATCAGCGCGCTGAGCTACGAGTTCTATCGCGACAGCAGCAGCACCGCGGCCCAGCACCTGGCACCAGCCTTTCGCCTGGCCTACTCCACCAACGAGCCCACGCCAAAGACGGGCTACCTGATCTGGGAGAATGTCTACAACGGCGGCAGCATCAACACCCCCGTGCCGACCAACCAGTGGCTCGCGAACGATATTCTGGCCGGCAACTTCTGGATGCGCACGTTCAATCCGGGCTTCACCGTCACAGAATATGATGTGACGCTGGCCGAATGGCAAAGCGGCGTGACGTTCAACGGCTCGCACCAGCTTGGCCCCGACACCAACATTATTGGTATCGAGGTCGGCGTTGGTTCGGGCTGGGGCAACACCTTCCGCGGCTTCGTCGACAATGTCGCGATCAGCTTCGGCAGCGACAGCGTGACCGCCAACTTCGAGCCGAACCCGGTGATCGTGCAGTGCACAACCGACTGCTATGTGGATGACGACACCGGCAACGATGCGAATGGCGGCACCAGCTTTGCCGATGCCAAGCAGCATATTCAGGCCGGCATCAACCAGGTATCCTCGGGCGGCACTGTGCATGTCAAGGATGGCGTGTATGCCGAGAACCTGGTGATCGGCAAACCGCTGACGCTGGAAGGCAACCAGCACGGCGTGCTGGCGAAAGGCCGCGCAGGCGGCCAGTCGGTGGTGCAGGCGCTGAACAGCTCGGTTCCCGTCAACATTCAGGCCGACAATGTCACAATTGACGGCTTTGTGTTCGACGGCAGCGCAGCCACCAGCCAGCCCTGGATCATCACCGCGCTGAGCGGGCCGGGCAATGGGCGCTATGAGAAGGTTGCCATTCTGAACAACGAGTTCAAGGGCAACCCCGGCAATGGCACCTTCCCCGGCGGCATGTACATGTCCAACCACGACGACCTGACCGTCGAAGGGAATTACTTCAATGCGCTCGGTCAGCACGCCGTGTTCCTGGCCGGCAGCTCGACGGACGCGATCTACCGCAACAACGACAGCTACCGCAACTACAACTCGAATATTTCGACCCAGGATGCAACCCCTGACGGCCATCAGAACATCCTGATCGAAAACAATCGCGCGGTTGAAGACGACATGATCCTCTTCAACATGCGCAACGCCACCATCCGCAACAACACAATCACCGGCGGCGCCTACTCGACCAGCCGGATCTGGCTGGGCGGCGGTAATCGCACGGTGACAATCAGCGGCAACAGCTTCGCGAGCCTGAAGTCGACCGCCATTCAGATCTTCGACGGCGGCTTTGGCTATGGCCCGAACAGCGCAATGACGATCACCGGCAACACCATCAACACCACGGTTGCCAACCAGGTCGATAACTATTCGCTGATCGACCTGCGCGATGTGAACGGCAGCAATACCGTCGATGGCAACACGGTCACGCTTTCGGGCAGCTATGCGGCCGGCGGCAGCGCCACCTACGCGGTGGGCGTGCGCGGCAGCGGCACCGGCACGGTCGCCATCACGAACAACGAGTTCAATGGCGGCAATGTTGCCAGCAGTAGCACCCCGCCGAGCAGCGCTGTGCTCATCCGCAGCAACTCGGCCAATGGCCCGCTTGGCGCAAACGCGGCGATCACCGTCGCAAACAACTACCTGAAAAACTTCAGCAATGGCGTGGCGGTGTACGACTTCGTGGCGAACGCCTATGGCGGGCTTGCCAGCAGCGCAACGCTGAAGGTGAACCTGAACAGCATCACGGGCAACAGTGCCAATGGCGTGATCACTGGCGCGAGCGACCCGACGCTGGATGCCGAGCGCAACTGGTGGGGTTCCAACACCGGCCCGACGGCTGCGAGCAACCCAACCGGCACTGGCGACAAGGCCACCGGCAATGTCGATTTCGACCCGTGGCTGTGCAGCGGCACCGACACGTCGAACGCCACGGGCTTCCAGCCCAACCCGGCAAGCTCGCCCTGTGCCGCGCCCACCGGCACGCTGACCGTCACCAAGTACAACGACCTGAATAAGAACCACGCGAAAGACTTGAACGAGCCGGGCCTGAGCGGCTGGACGATCACGGTCAAGCAGGGCGCGACGACCATCGCGAGCGACGCCACCGGCTCGAACGGCAACGCGACGTTCACCGTGGCGGCGGGCAGCTACACCGTCTGCGAGACGCTTAAGAGCGGCTGGACGAACACCGACCCGAGCGATGGCAGCGGCTGCAAGCCCGCGACAGTGACGGCGGGCGGCACGGCAAGCGTGCTGCTGGGCAACGCCGCCAACGCGCCGGCCACCTGCAAAGTCTATGGCGTGAACGAAGTCAACAGCTCGGACGACCAGTTCTTCACCATGACGGTTGGCAGCGGCACGCCCACGTTCAGCAACCTGGGTGGCGTGGCCAAGGGCTACAACATCGAGTCGCTGGCGCTGCACCCCACCACCGGCGTGCTCTACGCTGGCTCGGGCGATACCAACAAGTACAAGCAGCGCGCCGCGCTCTACACGATCAACACCAGCACGGGCGCGCCAACGTTTGTGGGCAGCACCGGCATGAAAGAGCTGGAGGCGCTGGCGTTCAACCCTGCCACGAATGTGCTGTGGGGCTGGGGCTACGACAAAGGCCTGGTGACGATCAACACCAGCACTGGCGCGGCCACGGTGGTGTATTCGTCGAAGATGGATGCCGAGGGCATGGCGTGGAGCAAGGATGGCAAGACGCTGTACATCGCTGAGAACAAGACGCTGTACAGCTACAACCCGGCCACCAAGAAGCTGACCAAGATCACCAGCAGCTTGCCGGGCAATGTCGAGGCGCTGAGCCTGCGGCCCGATGGCCTGCTGGCGATGGCGGTCGATGGCTCGAAGACGCTGTATGCCTACGATCCCATCGCCAAGAAGGAGATCAAGGAGAAGCGGATTACCATGCCCTACAAGGACGTAGAAGGGCTGGCCTGGCCGGCAAGCTGCGGGATGTAGCTTCGGCGTTTATCCTGCTTGTTCGGGCGCGCGGGGAGTGCATCCCTGCGCGCCCGTTTGTGTCGCTCGGGCCGCAGGCTGTCTGGGCGGACCTACGTGTCCGCCCGCTTGGTTTGCTCGGGCCGCAGGGCCGCTGGGGTTCCCACACCCCGCGTACTCAGCTTCCAGGAAGCTCAAGCCAGTTTTGCTTCAACCTGATAACCAGATGAGCTTCCTGGAAGCTTGCCTTCTCATGCCTCCGTTATGCGAAAAGGCTGACAACGAACGATGAAAGCATCGCTGTTTACAAAGGCATGAGCACGGGAATTTCATATGTCGAGCACGATAGTGCGTCGCCATACCCCATTCACCGCCCCCCGCGCTGAAAGCGCGCTAGATCTGCCAGAACAGGCGCAGCACCAGCAGCAGCGTGGCAAAGCAAACCGCCATCATGCCCGCGCCAACGCGCAGAAAATCGCCAAAGGTGTAGCTGCCCGGCGCCATCATCAGCACGTTGACCGGGTGGGCAATTGGCGTGAGAAACGCCGCCGAGCAGGCCATCGACACGGCCACGCCCACGGCGCTTGGGTTCACGCCCAATTGCACTGCCGCGCTCACCGCAATCGGCCCGATGATCAGCGCAGCGACCTGCCCGCCCACCAGCTGGGCCAGCAGCGCGGTGAAAAGATACAGGCCGGCAACCACCGCCAGCGGCCCGGCCGAGGCCAGCGTAAGCGTGAAGACCTGCCCGATCTGCGCGGCCAGGCCGGTGGAAACCAGCGCGGTGCCAATTGGCAGCATGCCCGCGATCAGCACCACCACGCGCCACTCGATGGCGCGGTAGGCGTCTTCCGCGCTCAGGCAGCGCGTCAGCACCAGCGCCACCGCGCCCGCCAGCATCGCCTCGGAGGTGGCGACCAGCCCGAGCGCGGCCAGCAGCAGCGCCAGCGCGGTGATCACAATTGCGCGTTTCATGCCGCGCCCGGCTGGCACGGGCGGCTCGGGGTGCCCCAGCACGATGTAGCCCGGCTCTTCGGCCAGCAGGCGAATGCGGCCGGGCGCGCCGACCATAAGCAGGGCGTCGCCGGCCTGGAGCGTGAAATCGCCCACGTCGGTGCGGTAGCTGCGCCCTTCGCGCCAGAGCGCCACGGTGGTGAGGCCGAACTTGGTGCGGAAACGCAGGTCTTTCAGCGTTTGGCCAATGGCCGGCGAGCGCGGCCCGATCAGCACCTCGGTCAGGTGAACTGCCAGGTTGGGCGAGGCGTTGCGGTGGTAGCCAAAGCGCCCAATGGTGGTGTGCTGCGCTTCCAGCTGGCGCACACGCTCTTCGCGGCCCGTCACCAGCAGAATATCTTCGGGCGCAATAACTTCATCGGTGGCGGGCGGGATTTTGGCCTCGCGGCCATGCCAGATGCCCACGACCGTCAGGCCAAGCTGCGCGCCAAGCACGCTTTCGGCCAGGGGGTGGTTGGCCATGGGCGAGCCGGGATGCACGCGCACTTCCCACAGCCGCTCGTCGAGCTGGTAGGTTTGCGACAGGTTTGGGCGCGCAACCATCGCCCGCCCAACCGACTCGCGGTTAGGCAGCAGGCGGCGGCCAACCAGCAGCATGTAGGCCATTCCTGCCAGCACCATTGCGCCACCCGAGGGCAGGAAATCGAGCATGGTCAGGCCGCGCTGGCCCTGCGCCTGCAAGCTGCCGCTGACGATAATGTTGGCGGTGGTGAACAGCGTGGCCATGCCGCCCAGCAGCGTTCCAAAGGCCAGCGGCATCAGCACCCGCGACTCGCGCACATTCGACTGGCGGGCGACGCTGACGGCGGCGGGCAGCAGCACGGCCCCAGCGGCGATGTTATTCATCACCAGCGAAAGCAGCGCGCCCGCGCCCATAAACACCGCCACCATGCGAATTTCACTGGTGCCGCTCAGGTAGGCCAGCCCGGTGGCAAGGCGCTGCACCACGCCAGTGCGCTCCAGCGCCGCTGTGATCACAAACAGGCCGACGATGGTGATGACGGCCGGCTTGCTGAAGCCCGCCAGCGCCTGCTCGGGCGCAAGAATGCCGCTGACGCCCAGGCCCAGCAGCACCAGCACGGCGACAATGTCGGGCCGAATGCGATTGGAGAGAATGAGGGCAAAGGCTGCCCCGGCGATCAGGAGAAGCGTGATCTCGGGCCAGGACAGCGTGGGCATGGTGGTCGCTCGGTGCTAGTGCTCGGTGCGAGCGGCGGATGCAATTCGTTCCTGAAGGTGCTGCAAAAGGCGTGCCTCAATCGCGGCGGGCAGCTCGGCCGGCGCTTCGTCCAGGCTGTGGTACAGGTGCACCGTCTGCCCAAGCGTGTCGAGCACAATCTGGCAATCGTGGCAGCCAGCCATATGCGCTTCAAGCGCCTGGCACAGCTCGGCAGCCAGGTCGCCATCGAGGTAGTCGTTCAGCTGGCCGAGCATCACCCGGCAGCGTGGCAGGTCGTCCTGCGAATGCTCGTGGGTCATGGTTCCGCTCCTTCGCCGGCAAGGTAGCCCGCCAGCAGTTCGCGCAGCCGCAGCCGCGCGCGATGCAGGCGCACTTTCACCGCGCTCGCGCCCAGGCCCAGCGCGGCGGCGGTTTCTTCGGTGCTTTGCCCTTCCAGCTCGCGCAGCACGAACACCACGCGCAGGCTTTCGGGCAGCGCGGCCAGCGCGCGTTCAAGCTGGCGCTGCAATTCGCCATCCAGCGCGGCGCTGGCCGGGTCGCGCGACCAGGGGCGCAGGTTGGTTGGCAATTCTTCGGGCGCAATCGCCTCGCCCAGCTCATCGAGCGAGCCGCCCGGCCGCCGGCGGCGCAGCTTCATCAGCGCCTCGTTGGTGGCGATCTGATAGAGCCAGCTGCCCAGGCTGCTGCGCCCTTCAAAGCTAGCGAATTTCTCGCACGCCTTGATGAACGTCAGCTGCAAAACACCCTCGGCCTCGTCGGGGTCGGCCACGATGCGCAGAGCCTTGGCATACACCAGCGGCGCAAAGCGCTTGACCAGGCAGGTGCATGCGTCGGGCTCGCCGGCGCGCAGCCCGGCCAGCAGCGCGGCCTCGTCGGCATACACGCTCAGCTCGATGGTTGGTCCGGGCACAGCGCACTCCTTTGCGTGGGAAGAAGCTGTGTGCATTGTACCCATGATTGCCAGCCGTGTCGAACGCGCCTGCCGGTTTGATGCGCGGGCCGGGCGCGAGGTTACAGGGCAGGCCGAATGACGACGAGACTATTCACCGCAGAAGGCGCAAAGGGCGCAAAGAAAATGAATGACGGCCTGCAACCGAACGGGCGTATAGCAATACGCCTCGGCTGCAAACCTGCAACCGAACGGGCGTATAGCAATACGCCTCGGCTGCAAACCTGCAACCGAACGGGCGTATAGCTATACGCCCAGACGCCAATCCCGCATATGCGGTAAGAAACCTTCACCAGCAAGATCAACTCATTCTCTAAGTGCGCCGGCCCGATCGGCTACACTATGGCTGAAAGGGGATACGGGAGGGGGGTATCGAGCTGGCTGGCTGCCCACTGTCGCGCAGCCGGCGCACATCACGGGAGGATGCAATGGAACGCAAGCGCATTGTTGTGGTTGGCACCAGCTTCGCCGGGTACACTGGCGCGCTTGAGCTGCGCGAGCTGCTCGGCGACGAGCACGACATCACGGTGGTGGCCAACACGCACGATTTCGTGTTTATTCCCTCGCTGATCTGGTATCCATTCGGCCTGCGCGAGAAGAGCGATATTTCCTTCGACGTTCGGCCAGTGTACGCCGAGCACCATATTCACTTTGTCGAGGCGCAGGTCACTGGCTTCGATTTGCAGCAGCGGCTGGTAAAGACCAGCGGCGCCGACCTGCCCTACGACTACCTGCTGATCGCCACTGGCCCGAAAGTCGATTTTGCCAGCGTGCCGGGCCTGGGGCCAAAGCAGAACTCCTGGTCGATCTGCAATGTTGCGCACGCCGAAGAAACGCGCCAGGCCTGGGAGCGCTTTCTGCACGACCCCGGCCCGATTGTGATTGGCGCGTCGCAGGGAGCAGCCTGCTTTGGCGCGGCCTACGAGTTCCTGTTCAACCTGCGCTACCAGCTGAAGAAGCACCACCTGCTCGACAAAGTGCCGCTGACCTACGTCACCGCCGAGCCATTCCTGGGCCACTTCGGCATTGGCGGGCTGGGCAACGCCAAGAGCCTGTCGGAAACATTTTTCGGCATGCAGGGCATTACCTGGCGCACCGACGCAACCGTGCAGGAAGTGCGGCCCGATGGCGTGGTGCTGGGCAGCGGCGAAGTGCTGCCCTCGAAGTTCACCATGATCATCCCGCGCTTCCTGGGCATCGACGCCATTCGCAACACCCCCGGCCTGGGCAATGCCAACGGCTTTATCGAAACCGACGACGGCTACCGCCACAAGCAGTTCCCCGAGGTTTTTGCGGCGGGCGTGGCGGTGTACGTGCCGCCCGTGGGCGAGACGGCGGTGCCCTGTGGCGTGCCGAAGACCGGCTACCCCTCGGAGGTCATGGCGAAAACGGCGGCGGCGAATATTGCGGCCGACATCACGGGCGGCGAGCATAAAACCATGCCCTTTTCAATGATCCATGCCTACTGTATTATGGACACGGGCAACATGGGCATGCTCATTCTTGGCGACCATATGCTCGGCGCGCGGCATCTGGAGTTCATCATCCCCGGGCCGCAGGCGCACTGGGCCAAGCTGGCCTTCGAGAAATATTTCCTGTACACGCGCAAGCACGGCCACGTGTGACCGAATGTGTGGATGATAGCTAATGAATGGCGTGCTACGCACTACGCACTGCGTTTCTATAAAAGAACGTCGTGCGTAGTGCGTAGTTCTATTGGAACGTGGGTAGCCGTAGTATTGAGGTCACAATGCCACAGATCGACCTGACCTGGATCGACGAGCAGCGCTTTCTCGGGGTAGACAGCAGCGGGCATAGCGTGGTGCTTTCGCCGCCGAACGACGTGGGCGTGAAGCCTTCGGACACACTGCTGATTTCGCTGGCGGCCTGCGCCGCGCACGATGTTGTTGAGATTGTGCGCAAGCAGCGCCTGCCCCTGCAGCGGCTGGCCGTGCGCGTGAGCGCGACGCAGGCGAGCGAGGCGCCGTGGGCCTACCAGCAGATCCATCTGCATTTTGAGGTGCAGGCTCCCGGCGTCAGGCCGCGCCAGCTCGAACGGGCCATCGACCTCGCGCTGAACTCCTACTGCTCGGTGCGGGCTTCCCTCTCGCCCGCCATCGCCGTCACCTTCGATGCGGAAATTCTCGACCCCGACGAGGGCAGCGGGCAGTAGGCAGTAGGCAGCAAGCCCTTTCCGAACTGCGGGCGCATCTCTATACAGCGGGTGCGTATCACGGTATGCGCCCGCTGTGTAGTGCGAGCTGCCAAACATGTTTCTGTGAAGACTCGCAACGCCATCGGCCTCCTGACTTCTGTCTCCTGATTTCTGTCTTCTGACTCCTGACTTCTGTCTCCTGACCCCTGACCCCTGCGCATGTAACCTCCCGCCAGCTTGCTGCATCAGATGATTGTGGCGATGCGATGCCACACAGCAGCGGCAACGCGGAGGAACCATGTTTTTACGACAGATCTACCACGACGAGCTGGCGCAGGCCAGCTACCTGCTCGGCTGCCAGGCCACCGGCGAGGCGCTGGTGATCGACCCGAACCGCAACATCGAGCACTATAGTGCGCTGGCGCAGCGCGCCGGCCTGCGCATCACCGCCGTCACCGAGACGCACATCCACGCCGACTACGTGTCGGGCGCACGCGAGCTGGCGGCGCGCACAGGCGCGCAGCTCTACCTTTCTGACATGGGCACTGCCGCGTGGAAATATGCCTACGCCGCCGAGGCGGGCGCAGTGCTGCTGCACGACGGCGACCGCTTTATGATCGGCAATATTCGCCTGGAAGTGCTGCACAGCCCCGGCCACACGCCCGAGCATCTGGCCTTTCTGGTGACCGACACAGCCAATGCCAGCTTGCCCATGGGTCTGCTGAGCGGCGACTTCGTGTTTGTGGGCGATGTTGGCCGGCCCGACCTGCTTGAGCGCGCGGCCGGCGTAAGCGGCACCATGGAAGGCGCGGCCCGCCAGCTGTTTGGCTCGCTGCAACGCTTTCGCGGCCTGCCCGACTACCTGCAGGTCTGGCCTGGGCATGGCGCGGGCAGCGCCTGCGGCAAGGCGCTGGGCGCGGTGCCGCAAAGCACCGTGGGCTACGAGAAGGCGATCAACTGGGCCTTCGACATTCGCGAGGAGCCGGCGTTTGTGCGCGCCGTGCTGGCCGGCCAGCCCGAGCCGCCGCCCTACTTCGCGCAGATGAAGCGCATCAACAAAGAAGGCCCGGCGACGCGCCCAACCGCGCCGTTGCCTGAACTGGCCGCCGCGCAGCTCGATGCCGCGCTGGCAGGCGCGATGGTGGTGGTCGACACGCGCCCCGCCGACGAGTACGCGGCCGGCCATCTTCCCGGCACGCTCAATCTCCCCGCTGGCGGCAGCTTCCTGAGCTGGGCGGGCTGGCTGCTGCCCTACGACCGGCCAGTTGCGCTGATTGCCGCGCCCGAGCAGGCCGCAGCCCTGCGCAGCGAGCTGCAGCTAATTGGCATCGACAATCTGGCGGGCTTCTGGGCACCGGCGGCATTAGCGGGCCGCGCGCTGGCGCGCTACAGCCGGATGAGCGCCGCCGAGGCTGCCGCGCTGGCCGCAGCAGACGACACGCTGGTACTGGATGTGCGCACTGCCGCCGAGTATGCGGCGGGCCACCTGCCCGGCAGCGTCAACATCCCGCTGGGCCAGCTGCCAAAGCGCCTGGCCGAGCTGCCACAGCGCGGCACCACGCTGGTGCACTGCCAGGGCGGCAGCCGCTCGCCGATTGCCGCCAGCATTTTGCAGGCGCACGGCTGGGGCGAGCTTGTGGAAATGCACGACGGCTACGCAGGCTGGCAGGCGCTTAGAGTTCATGATGAAGTAACTTCTTCAGCGCTGCATCCTGAGTAGGCCCGCAGGGCCGTATCGAAGGGTGCGGCTGGCCACGTATTGTTGTCTGAAATTCTAGCGCCGAGCCGGCGCTGACATAACCGAAAATTTCTTCAACCCATAAACATAAGGAGAAACACTGTGTTTGGTTTTTTCAAGCGCTCCGACGACACCACGACGATCACCCCCGAGGAAGTGACCCAGCGGCAGGCGGCTGGCGAAAAACTCTTTATTCTCGATGTGCGCGAGCCGGGCGAGTACGCCGAGGGGCATATCGCCGGCAGTACGCTTATCCCGCTGGGCCAGCTGGCGCAGCGCACCGCCAAGCTCCCGCACGACCGACCAATTGTGGTGGTGTGCCGCTCGGGCAACCGCAGCGGCGTGGGGCAAACAGTGCTGCAGCGCGCTGGCTTCGAGAATGTGCTGAACATGCGCGGCGGCATGATGAGCTGGGCACGCAGCGGCCTGCCAACCAGGCGGGGGAAGTAGCCATGCTTTCCTTGCTGCTGGCTGCGCTGATTGGCGCGCTGATCGGCCTTTCGCTGGGCACGCTCGGCGGCGGCGGTTCGATCCTGACCGTGCCTGCGCTGGTGTACCTGCTGGGCCAGAACCCGCACGGCGCTGTTGCCTCGTCGCTGGTGATTGTGGGCGCGAACGCCGTGCTTGGCGCGACACTGCACCTGCGCGCCGGGCATGTGCGCCTGCGCTCGGCACTGCTGTTTGGCGCTGCCGGCATGCTGGCGGCCTTTGCCGGCGCGCGCCTGTCGCGATTGCTCGCTGGCCCAACCCTGCTGGTGCTGTTCGCCGTGCTGATGCTGGTGATTGCAGGCGCGATGCTGCGCAGCAAGGCCGCCCCAGCCGCCGCTGCCAGCGAACCGATCTGGTGGCGCGTGCTGCTTGGCGGCGTGGCAGTCGGCTTTCTCACGGGCTTTCTGGGCGTGGGCGGCGGCTTCCTGATTGTGCCGGCGCTGGTGCTGCTGCTGGGCATGGATATGCGCGACGCTGTCGGTTCCTCGCTGGTGGTGATTGCGATCAACAGTGTGGCTGGCCTGCTGGGCCACCTGGGCGACGGCGGGCTGAACTGGGTGCTGATCGGGCTGCTGCTGGCGGGCGGCGTGCCGGGCCTGCTCGTTGGGGCGCGGCTGGCGCGCGAGTTGCCGGTGGCGCGGCTGCGCCAGGGCTTTGCAATGCTGGTGGTGGTGCTGGGCGCGGCGCTGCTGATTGCGAATGTGCCGGCGATGGTCGGTTAGGTATTTACGATTGACGATTTGCGATTTACGATGGACGCATATCGTATTCTGATGCGCTGGCTGCGAGAATACACCGCAAGAGCGCAGGGTTTTGGGGTACGGAACCGCGAAGGCACGAAGGCACGAAGTTTTGGAAGAAAGAGGATACCGACTGCCGAGTGCCGAGTGCGACCCGCAACCTTCTATCCTGCAACGCATAGGCGTATGCAATACGCCCCGATTACGTTCTAACCTTCAACTTTCTAACCTGCAACCTACTACCGCTTCTCGTCAAAATACCGTATACAATCTCGGTCTTTAGGCTGCTGACAGTGCATCGCACGGCTGATATACTTGCTGCATACCCCCAAGCAACACGAGTAAAGGAGCCGGGCCATGCCGTGGGCACCAGAGCCGGTTCAGGCCGAGCCGGAGGCGTCGGAGCTTGCAGGAAGCTATTACCGGGCCGAGATCGACAGCAGCGAGCTTGATGCGCAGGGCGAGCTGATCGACCAGATCATTGGCTATGCGCTCGACACACTCGACGCCCAGGCGATCGAGCTGCGCGTGTACGAAGCCGCGCCTTCTACGATGTAAGATAGTTCACAGGCCGGATGTGAAACGCTTCGCACCACTGCGGTGGGCAAGCCGCTACAATAGCTCTATCGGCTGCGACCTAACTATACGCAGGAGGTGGGGTTATGGAGCTTCACGTCACGACCTACCACGGGCGCGTTGTGCTTTCGGTGCTGCGCCTGAACGGGCGGCTTGATGCAACGACCTACACCACCCTGATCGACACTGGCAAGCGCCTCTTCGGCGATGGCGCGCGCAAGATCGTGCTCGACCTGGCCGGGCTTTCGTACATCAGCAGCGCAGGTTTTATGGCGCTGCAGGCGGTTGCGGCCTTGCTTGCCGATGGCACAGTTCCCGACCCCGACGCCGGCTGGGAGGCGCTGCATCGCCACGCCGACGAAGCCGCCGAAACCTCCAGCCCCCACCTCAAACTGCTCAACCCCCAGCCTCAGGTGCTCAAAACCCTTGAGCGCGTGAAATTCACCACGCTCTTCGACATCTACACCAGCCTCGACGAAGCGCTTGCCGCGTGCCTGCCACTGGCCGACCGGCGCGGCCTGGCGCAGGGGCAAATGCGCTATGTGCAGGCGTTCAACCCGGACGTGGCAAAGAACCGACGACCGACGAACGACGACTGACGACCGACGAAGGATGACAGGAAGACTGAACCGCAAAGAGCGCAAAGGGCGCAAAGCGGTTGGCGGGTTAAAGGTTTGAAAGTTGCAGGTTCTCGCCCACTGCCTCCTGCCCACTGCCTCCTGCCACCTGCCCACTGCCACCTGCCCACTGCCTCCTGCCACCTGCCTCCTGCCTCCTGCCTCCTGCCTCCTGCCTCCTGCCTCCTGCCTCCTGCCTCCTGCCACCTGCCTCCTGCCTCCTGCCACCTGCCTCCTGCCCACTGCCTCCTGCCGGCGCTCCAGCGCGCTGTGGTAAGATAAGGTTCGCGTGCCGTCTGGCGCGCCCGAGCGAGTATCTTACAGCAAAGGAGCTTGTATGACCCGGCGTTTTACGAATATCATCGGCGGCCGGCCCGCCAGTAGCGCGGCGACCTTTCTGTCGCGCAATTCCAGCAACCTCGAAGACGTGATTGGCGAATTCCCCGAAGCCAGCAAAGATCAGGTGCGCGACGCCTGCGTGGCCGCGCGCCGCGCCGCCGAGGCCTGGGGCCGCACGCCCGCGCCGATTCGCGGCCAGATCATTGGCTCGATCGGCAAGGCAATCGAGCGCGAGAAAGAAGCCCTGAGCCGGCTGGTGAGTCGTGAAATGGGCAAGACCCTGAAAGAAGCGCGCGGCGACGTGCAGGAAGCGATCGACACCTGCCACTTCTTCCAGTCGGAAGGGCGGCGGCTGTACGGCCAGACCGTGCCCTCGGAAATGCACCGCAAAGAGCTGATGACCTACCGCCGCCCGCTGGGCGTCGTGGGCATCATCACGGCGGGCAACTTCCCGATTGCGGTGCCGAGCTGGAAGATCATCCCCGCGCTGGTGACCGGCAACACGATTGTGTGGAAGCCCTCGGAAGACTGCCCGGCCTCGTCCTACGCCTTTGTGAAGCTGATCGAAGAAGCGGGCCTGCCCGACGGCGTGCTGAACGTGGTGTTTGGCGGCGGCGCGGGCGCGGCCGGCCAGTTCCTGGTCGATATGATCGACGAGCGCGACGAGCGCGGGCGCAAGCGGCTCGACAAGTTTGCCTTCACCGGCAGCACGGCGGTGGGCCGCCAGATCGGCGAGATCGCTGGCCGCAACCTGCTGCACCCGACGCTGGAGCTGGGCGGCAAAAACCCGCTGGTGGTGATGGCCGACGCCGACCTGGAAAATGCCGTCGGCGGCGCGCTGTGGGCGGCCTTCGGCACGGGCGGGCAGCGCTGCACCAGCGCGGGCAACATCATCCTCGACGCGCCGATTGCCGACGAGTTCACGCAGCGCTTTCTGGCCGCCACCAAGGGGATCAGCATTGGCGACCCAATCAAACACCCCGATGTGCTGTACGGCCCGTTCATCAACGAGCGCTTTTTCAACTCGTGGCAGCAGCACTACGACTGGGGCAAGGCCGATGGCGCGACGCTGCTGTATGGCCAGGGGCGCATCACCGCCGAGCGCAAGCCGGGCGGCTTCGTGGGCGACCCGAGCGCGGCATTTTATGGCTGGCCGACGATCTGGGCCGATGTGCGGCCGGGCATGCAGATCTTCCAGAAAGAAGTGTTTGGCCCAACCATCAACCTGGTGCGCGTGAACGGCATCGACGAAGCGATCGAGGCGGCCAACAGTGTCGACTACGGCCTCAGCTCGGCCTGCTACACCAACAACCGCGAGTGGGCCTACCAGTTCAAGGAGCGCATTCAGGCGGGCATGACCAGCATCAACAACTCGACCACCGGCGCCGAGGCGCATATGCCGTTTGGCGGCGTGAAGGGCTCGGGCAATGGCACCCGCGAAAGCGGCATCTGGGTGATCGAGAGCTATACCTACTGGCACGCAGTGAACGACGATATCAGCGGCAAGCTGCAGCTGGCGCAGATGGATACCGACTATATTGCGCCCAAGTCGCCGTTCAGCGTGGGCGAGATCGACGGCGTCTAAGGCATTGTATTGCTTGGGCCGCAAGGCCCCGGCTGTCTGGGCGAACCTCTGTCTGGGCGAACCTCTGTCTGGGCGAACCTCTGTCTGGGCGAACCTCTGTCTGGGCGAACCTCTGTCTGGGCGAACCTCTGTCTGGGCGGACCTGCGTGTCCGCCCCGGCCCTCTTGCCGAGGCCGCAAGCAGTACCTTCTTCAAGCCACTTTGCTCGGGCCGCAGGGCCGCCGGGGCTCGCGCCGCCCCGGCACCCGGCGTCGGGTCTATCGCCCCGAACCCCAAATTTTACGTGGTCGCCACATTATACGATTGCCTCTCATGCCTCCGTTATGCCAAAAAGCTGGCAGCGCACGATCAAAGTATCGTTGTCTATGGAAACATTCAAGCTGGCACGCACTCCATCGCCCGATGCCTTGCTTTATCCACAACGGAGGCACGACAACGTGCACTTCGCAGGCCAATCACGCTCATTAAGGGGGTTCGGGGCAAGGCCCCGGCTGGGCAGTGCAGAGGGCCTCGGCAGCCTTAACCATGTGAAACCATACCTTTGCACAAGGCAGGCCGACCGTTGCACAAGGCTGATCGGAGTGGTACACGAGGGTGATCGGAGGAGGACGCAAGGGCTGCCGACCGTTGCACAAAGGTGATCGGAGGAGGACGCAAGGGCTGCCGACCGTTGCACAAAGGTGATCGGAGGAGGACGCAAGGGCTGCCGACCATTGCACAAAGGTGATCGGAGAGGGACGCAAGGCACGCCGGCCGTTGCACAAAGGTGATCGGAGGGGTGCGCGAGGGTTGTCGGGGTAATGCACAAAGGTGATCGGAGAGGTACGCGAGGGTGGTCGGAGGGATGCACAAGGCATGCTAACCAATGCACGATGCAAGCCGCGATCGACCCAAAGGCGCCCAGAGCGGTACACATAGAATTTCGCGTCGTATCTCAGCATATTTGCCTGAATACGCACCAAATTCGTAGATACGAAAAATTGAGGATAGTGTCTTCTTGTACGAGGGCGTTTTAGAACGAAAGCGAGAAATGATGATGTTATAGCCAGAAAGAATAAGCTTGCCGAAGATGACGATTGAATGACAATGAATATATGAGTTTGCAAAGGAAAGCTAGAGCTATGAACCAATCTTTTCTGTTTCGTATTCGCCGCGCCGCCGTGCTGCTGTTTGCCGTTGCCAATCTGATGATCCTGGGCGCAATTGTGCCAGCATGGGCGCATCCCTCCCAGCAGGCCGACGTGGCGCTGCTTGCGCCGGTTGCGGCCGGCCAGCAGCTCACCGTCGTTCACGGCTACAACGACCCATTGCCCGGCGAAACGTGCATTATTGGCAGCGCCAGCGACCACTGCCGCAACCAGCAGTTCGCGCTCGACCTGGTGCCGAGCGACCAGAACAATCGCGAGATTCTCGCGCCGCTGCCGGGCCAGATTGCCTGGATTGAGGGCAACTGCCTGGGCATCCGCACCCAGGACGGCCTTAACCTGAACGTGTGCCACTTTGCGCAGTTCAAGGTCGCCAAACTTGCCACGGTGGCGCGCGGCGATGTGCTTGGCATGCGCAGCACCTCGTGGATTCACCTGAGCCTCGATGATCGCAACCGCGACGCCAGCAAACCCGCCGTTCCCTTTAATGGTGCGCACAGCCTCGAAGGCATTGCTTTCGACCCGCCCGCCAACCTCGCGCAGGATCGCGACCTCCATCACTGGCGCACTTTCACCTCGACCAATGGCAATGCGCGGCCTGGCCACTTGCAGATCACCAATGTGCGCTTTGGCGCAACGCAGCTTCAGCCCGGCGCGAGCCTCGAAGTGCGTGTCGATGTGGTAAACGACGGCGGCACGCCAATCGCGCTGAGCGGGCCAGACAACATCACCTACGACGAGAATGGCGCGGGCTGGCGCGACGGCGCGTGCGGCCAGTGGCGCATCGGCCTTGACTTCGACGGGCGTGATGGCGCGCTGGTCGATCATCCCTACCGCTTCGGCGTGGACGACACGCTCTTGCCCGGCGCGACGCGCACGCTGGGCGGCTACATTCGCCTGAATACGCCGCGCAGCACGAATGTGTGGCTTGGCGTGGTGCAGGAGTGCAACCACTGGGAGCAGGATGGCACTGCGCGCACGGCGGTGAGCGTTGGCAGCGCTGGCGGCAGCGGCTTCTTTCCCGACCCGCAGAAGATCTATCGCATCATTTCGGTGAACAGCGGCAAGAGCATGGACGTGGAAGGTGCGCGCCAGGACAACGGCGCGATTGTGCATCAGTGGGACTACGCGGGCGGCCAGAACCAGAAGTGGTTCTTTCAGGATGCCGGCGCGGGCTACTACTCCATTCGCGCCGTGCATAGCGGCAAATGCCTCGACGTACGCGACGTCTCGCCCGACAGCGGCGCGGCCTTGCAGCAGTGGGATTGCGCGGGAGGCGACAACCAGAAATGGCGGCTGGACGAGGTAGAGGGCGCGGTGGTAATAGTGGTGAAGCACAGCCAGAAGGCCGCTGACGTCTTTGGCGCGCGGCAGGACAATGGCGCGCCGCTGATCCAGTGGGATCGCCACAATGGCGCAAATCAGCGCTGGCGCATCGAAGCAGTGCAGTAAATGGTAAGGGCCGACACATAGGTCGGCCCGAACAGCTTTCTACTGTTCGGGCCGACCTATGTGTCGGCCCCCAAGACCTATGTGTCCGACCTTTTGTTTTGTTGCTCAGGCCGCAAGCAGTACCTTCTTCAAGCCACTTTGCTCAGGCCGCAGGGCCGCCGGGGCTCGCGCCGCCCCGGCACCCGGCGTCGGGGCTATCGCCCCGAACCCCAAATTTTACGTGGTCGTCGCATTGAATGCTATATGTCATGCCTCCGTTATGCTACCTGCTGGCAACAGACAAGCGATGTCAAACCAATTTACAGCGCATTTTCGTTGACGATGATTATCTTGACAGATGCCTTGCCTTTATCCACAACGGAGGCATGACCACGAGCATTTTGCAAGATAATCACGTTCTTTGCAGGGTCCAGGGACGCAGTCCCGGCCGGGGAGTGCAGAGGGCCGCGGGCGGCCCTTTGCCGAAGAGCGCGAGGGCGCGCAGCCCTCGCATAGGTTTGGGGCGGACACATAGGCCCGGCCAGACACGCAGAGCGCGAGGGCGCGCAGCCCTCGCATAGGTTTTGGGCGGACACATAGGCCCGGCCAGACACGCGGAGCGCGAGGGCGGGCAGCCCTCGCATAGGTTTGGGGCGGACACAGGATCGGCCAGACACGCAGAGCGCGAGGGCGCGCAGCCCTCACTATGGCGCGCCAACCGCCCGGTTTACCGTCGCCACAATCGAGCCATCCGCGACGAGCTGGCGCGCCGCCTCAATAAACTCGCTCATCACCCGGTCGTGTTCGATGAAGGGGATGTGCCCGCGCAGCAGCGCATAGGCCGGCGCGGTGCCACGGCCCAGCGCGCGCAGCCCACCCTCGGCCTGCTGGCGGAAGTCGATCCCCTGCGCGGCGGCCATCAGCTCCAGCGCCAGAATGCCCTCGACATTCGTCAGCACATCGCGCAGCTTGAGCGCAGCCGTTACGCCCATGCTCACATGATCCTCCACATTTGCCGAGGTTGGGATGGTGTCGACGCTGGCGGGATGCGATAAAACCTTGTTCTCGGTTGCCAGCGCCGCCGCCGTGTACTGCATGATCATAAAGCCCGAGTTCAGCCCGCCTGCGCTGGTGAGGAAGGCCGGCAGGACGTGCGTGTTCGAGTGCTCGTCGGTCAGGCGCATCAGCCGCCGCTCGGCAATATTACCCAGCTCGCTGACGGCAAAAGCCAGGTAGTCCATCGCAATCGCCAGCGGCTCGCCGTGGAAGTTGCCGCCCGAGAGCACATCAATCGCGCCGCTGGCCTCGTCGATAAACAGCAGCGGGTTGTCGGTCACGGCGTTCAGCTCGATCTCGAACACCCAGCGCGCATAGGCAATCGCGTCGCGCACTGCGCCATGCACCTGCGGGATGCAGCGCAGCGTGTAGGCATCCTGCACATTCGTCGAAGAGTGCGGGCGCGTAAGCTGGCTGCCGTGCAGCAGGCTGCGCAGGTAGCGCGCGCATTCCTGCTGGCGCGGGAAAGGCCGCAGCGCGTGAATGCGCTCGTCGAACGCGAGATCGGTGCCGTTTAGTGCTTCCAGGCTCAGGCACCCCGCGATGTCGGCGGTCTGGCTGTAGCGCTCAGCGCGGGCGGTTTCGAGCACGCCCAGCGCGCACATCACCGCCGTGCCATTGGTCAGCGCCAGCCCTTCCTTCGCCGCCAGGGTGGTGGGCGCCAGCCCGGCCCGGCGCAGCGCCATGTCGCCGGGAAGCGTCTCGCCGGCATATTCGGCTTGCCCATGCCCAATGATCGGCAGCGCCATATGCGCCAGCGGGGCCAGGTCGCCACTTGCGCCCAGCGAGCCCTTGCACGGGATGACGGGGTGCACGCCCTGGTTGAGCATGTCGAGCAGCAGTTGCAGCGTGGCCGGGCGAATGCCCGAGTGCCCGCGCGCCAGCGTGTTCGCGCGAATCAGCATGATCGCGCGGGTGGCGGGCGTGTCGAAGGGTGCGCCCATGCCGACGGCGTGGCTCACCAGAATGTTGTGCTGGAGCTGCTCGACCTGCTCGGGCGCGATGATGCGGTCTTTGAACGCGCCAAAGCCGGTGGTGATGCCATACGCGATGGTTTTGCGCTCCAGCAGGGTTTGCACCGCCGCCGCCGCGCGCGCAACCCTGGCCTGCGCGGCGGGCGCAAGCGCCACGCGCGGGTGGCCGGGCCGGCTGTAGGCGATAGCCAGCACCTGGTCGAACGTCAGCGACTCGCCGTCGAGCAGGATGGTATCCTGGTGAATCATGTCTTGGCCCTTATAGCAGTTTGCGAGTTTGCAGGTTTGCAGGTTTGCAGGTTTGCAGGTGGCAGTCGGCAGCGGGCAGGAGCAGGAATCTGCGCCCTTTCAATCTGTAACCTGAATCTCTCTGCGCCCTTTGCGTTCTTTGCGGTGAATAATTACTCTGGAAAATAAGTTATTTCATACAACGGGCAAGCTTCCAGGAAGCTCATCTGGCTACCGTGTTGAAGCAAAACTGGCTTCGCTTCCTGGAAGCTGAGTGTAAGGGAATTTATTTTTCTGAAAAATAATCCTAGTTGTCGGTTGTCAGTGGTTGGTCGTCGAGTGGCTGTAATCAATCGCGAACTCGGGCGGGGTGCGCAATGTCTGGTACACCACGCAGTAGCGCTCGGTCAGGCGGATGAGCGTGGCAAGCTGCTCGGGCGCGGCGTCGGTGTCGAGCGCGAAGTGCAGGCGAATGCGCTGCAAGCCGACCGGCGCGTCTTTCGCAACTGCCAGCGTGCCGCGGAAATCGAGATCGCCTTCGGCGCGCACGGTGCCGTCGCGCAGCTCGATGCCCAGTGCCGTCGCAACGGCCTGAAGCGTCACGCCCGCGCAGGCCACCAGCGCCTCCAGCAGCATATCGCCCGAGCAGGCCGCCAGCCCGTCGCCGCCGGTGGCGGGATGCAGCCCGGCTTCCACCAGCGCCCGGCCCGTGGCGACCTTGCACGTCACGCCTTCGCCCAGCTTTCCCTCGGCACGGAGCGTGACCAGCGCGGCATCGGGGGTGGCGCGGTACTGTTCCTTCAGTGGTGCTTGCAGCGCGCGCAGATTGTCGGCGTTCATCTTATCCTCCCATTGGAGCGAAGCATTGGACTTCCGTTGCTTTGCCAACGGAAGGTCAATGCTTCGCCCTTACGCTAGACGATGAGTTGACCACGCTTGATCACCCGCTCGACGAGGTTGCCGCCGAACTGGTAGGCCAGGTGGCGGTAGTCGGGCGCGGCGAGCAGCAGCAGGTCGGCTTGTTTGCCGGGCTCGATTGAGCCGAGCCGCGCGCCCAGGCCGATGGCGTGCGCGGCGTTGATCGTCGCGGCGACGAGCGCCTCGGCTGGCAGCAGGCGCTGGTAGCGGCAGGCGATTGCCAGCACCAGCGGCATGCTGGGGCAGGGCGCCGAGCCGGGGTTGATGTCGGTGGTGAGCGCCAGCGCCGCCCCGGCGTCGATGATGGCGCGCGCGTTAGCGAAGTGCGTGCTGCCCAGGTTGAAGTTCACTGCCGGGATGACCACGCCAACCGCGTCGGAAGCCGCCAGCCGCGCAATCCCTTCCTTCTCCGTCGCGTCGAGATGGTCGACCGAGGTTGCGCCCAGTTCCAGCGCCATATCAAGCCCGCCCAGCGCGGTGAACTCATCGACGTGTGCCTTCACGAGCATGCCCGCCGCCTGCGCCGCCACGAGCACGCGCCGCGACTGCGCCACGTCGAAGGCATTCTGCTCGCAAAACACGTCGGCGAAGAAGGGCGTGCCACGCGCCGCGAAGTGCGAAGAATGGTACCACGCTGCGGCAGCCGGGATCATCTCATTCACTACTAAATCGACATAATCATCGGCGCGGCCGATATACTCGGGCGGCAGCGCGTGCGCGCCCATGAACGTCGGCACCAGCTCAATTGGCTGCGCCTGATCGAGCGCGGCGATCGCTTCCAGAATGCGCAGCTCGCTCGCGGTATCGAGCCCGTAGCCGCTTTTGCACTCGGCAGTGGTGGTGCCAAGCGCCAGCATTGCCGCGAGGCGCGGGCGCGTTTCGGCCACCAGCTGCGCCACGCTGGCGGCGCGGGTTGCGCGCGTGGTGAAGGCAATGCCGCCGCCCGCTGCCATGATCTCCAGGTAGCTCGCGCCCGCAATGCGCTGCTCGAACTCGGCCACGCGGTCGCCGGCAAACACCACATGCGTGTGCGGGTCGACAAAGCCGGGGCACACGGCCTTGCCGCTCGCGTCGATCTCCTGCGCAGCCTGATATTCCGCGTGCAGCGCATCGCTCGGGCCGGCGGCGACGACCAGCCCGCCATCGACCGCAACCGCGCCGCCGGGGATAATGCCCGGGTCGCGCATAGCCGCGCCGCGCCTGGCGCCGCCCGCGCTCGCGCAGGTAACGACTTGGGCCGCGCTATGGATGAGTAGATCTATCATCAGAGTTGTCCTGTTGGGGCGCAGCAGGCCGAGAGCTGATTGCGTTGGGGCGCAGCAGGCCGAGAGCTGATTGCGTTGGGGCGCAGCAGGCCGAGAGCTGATTTTGCTGCACCGAGTTTCTGCCTGCTGCGCCCTTACATCGAGTTTCTGCCTGCTGCGCCCTTACATCGAGCGTGTGCCTGCTGCGCGCTTACATCGGGTCTGCGCCTTCTGCGCCCAGCATCGGGATCTTCACGCCGTTTGCGCGGGCAAAGCCAATCGCCTCGGGGTAGCCAGCGTCGGCGTGGCGCACCACCCCCATGCCCGGGTCGGTCGTCAGCACGCGTTCAAGGCGGCGGGCAGCCTCGGGCGTGCCGTCGGCAACGATCACCTGCCCGGCGTGGATGCTGTAGCCGATGCCAACGCCGCCGCCGTGGTGCAGGCTCACCCAGGTCGCGCCGCCGACGGCATTCACCAGCGCGTTCAGCAGCGGCCAGTCGGCAATTGCGTCCGAGCCGTCGCGCATGCCCTCGGTTTCGCGGTTGGGCGAAGCAACCGAGCCGCTGTCGAGGTGGTCGCGCCCGATCACAATCGGCGCTTTCACTTCGCCATTCGCAACCATCTCGTTGAAGCGCAGCCCTGCGCGGGCGCGCTCGCCATAGCCCAGCCAGCAGATTCGCGCTGGCAAGCCCTGGAAGGCCACCTGCTCGCGCGCCATGTCGAGCCAGCGGCGCAGGTGTTCATTCTCGGGGAATAGCTCCAGCACCGCCCGGTCGGTCGCATAAATGTCCTCAGGGTCGCCGGAAAGCGCCACCCAGCGGAACGGCCCCTTGCCCTCGCAGAACAGCGGGCGGATGTAGGCCGGCACAAAGCCGGGGTAGTCGAAGGCGTTCTTCACACCATAGTCGAAGGCGCGCTGGCGCAGGTTGTTGCCATAGTCGAACACGACCGCGCCGCGCCGCTGCCATTCCAGCATGGTCTCGACATGCCGCGCCATCGAGGCCATTGCCTGGCGCTCGTACTCGGCCTGGTCGCGTTCACGCAGCTCGGCCGCCTGCTCCAGCGACATG
Organism: Kouleothrix sp. 19917; assembly: GCF_057073505.1. Classification (NCBI taxonomy): domain Bacteria; kingdom Bacillati; phylum Chloroflexota; class Chloroflexia; order Chloroflexales; family Roseiflexaceae; genus Kouleothrix; species Kouleothrix sp. 19917. Next base: position 2,439,438 of record NZ_CP097099.1, on the reverse strand, counting down.
CCAGCCGGGATGTAGCCATACAGCACATCGTGCGCGCTGGTCTGGTCGGTCACCACGTCGGGCAGCACGCCGCGCCGCAGCAGCTCGGGCAGCAGCTCAGCGGCATTGCCAATCAGCGCAATCGATTTGGCGCGACCGGCGGCGCGTGCCTCTTCGGCCTGCGTCATGGCGTCTTCCAGGTCGTCGCAGATCGCGTCTACCTGTCGCAGCGCCAGCCGCCGCTCGGCGCGCCAGCGGTCGATCTCGACCAGCACGCCAACGCCGCCGTTCATGGTGATCGCCAGCGGCTGCGCGCCGCCCATTTCGCCCAGGCCCGCCGTCAGCACCAGCTTGCCCTTGAGCGTGCCCCAGCCGTGCTGGCGCGCCAGCGCGCCAAAGGTTTCGTAGGTGCCTTGCAGAATGCCCTGCGTGCCAATATAGATCCAGCTGCCGGCAGTCATCTGGCCGTACATCATCAGCCCTTCGCGCTCCCAGCGGTCGAAGTTCTCCTGCGTGGCCCATTTCGGCACAATGTTGCTGTTCGCCAGCAGCACGCGCGGCGCGTCGGTGTGGGTGCGAAAAACGGCCACCGGCTTGCCCGACTGCACCAGCAGCGTTTCGTCGGGCTCGAGCGCGCGCAGCGCCGCCAGGATCGCGTCGAAGCTCGCCCAGTTGCGGGCCGCGCGGCCACGCCCTCCGTACACAATCAGGTTGTCAGGGTCGAAAGCCACCTGCGGGTCGAGGTTGTTTTGCAGCATGCGGTAGGCGGCTTCGATCTGCCAGTTCTTGCAGCTTAGCTCGGTGCCGCGCGGGGCGTGAATTTCGCGTTTCATGTCGCTCCTCGGTTTTACGGTTGCAGGTGGCAAGTTTGCGGGTTAGAAAGTTGCAGGTTGCAGGTTTTACGGTTGCAGGTTGCAGGTTTGCAAGTTGGCAGGTTGCGGGTTGTTGCGAAAATACTCCCCTGTCATCTTGTTATCGGGTCACCCTTTTACCCTTTTATTTGTGCCAACTGTTCGGTTCCGTGGTTCCGTGGTTCTCAGTCTGGGCGTATAGCAATGCGCCCTTCGAGGGCTTTGCCTACCCAAGCCGTGCGTACCAGAATGTCGCGGTTTCGGCCAGTTCGAAGCCGAGCTTTTCGGCCACGCGCGCCGAGGCCGGGTTGTCGCGCCCGCACTCCCAGTGTGGCACCATGCCGCGCGCCAGGCAGGCGGCGACGGCATGCGCGCCCGTGGCAGTGGCAATGCCCTGGCCCTGCGCGTCGGGCGCGGTGGCGATGCCCAGCCCGCAGCTCGCCGAGCCAACATACTCGGCAGTACACCAGCACAGCACGCGCTCGCCGTGCAGCGCGACCACGCCCACGCCCTGCGCGTAGAACTGATGCAGCGCGGGCCACATGCCGCCGATCTCGTCGCGCACCTCGTCCATGCCCGCCAGCGGCGTTTCGAGCAGCGCCCGGTCGAGCGCGGCAAAGCGCAACCCGGCAAGCTGCGGCCCCTGCGTGGTGGGCGCTTGGGCGTGCAGGTAGGCGTAAAACAGCTTGGCGCGCTCGCGCTCGAACTCGGGCAGTGGCGGCGCGGCGTCGCCCGGCGGCAGTGCGCAGAATGCAAGGTACGATCGGCCGCGCGCCAGGCTGGCCGGGCGGATGACCTCGGCAAACGTGGCGTGAAGCTCGGGCGCAGGCGGCCCGCCCGTGTACAGCACGTTGTTGCCCTGGTCCCACAGGAGCACGCCAGCGTCGCCGCTCGCCCATAGGCGGCCAGGGCTATTGCCCGCCCGAATCGCAGCCATCACCATGGCCGCCTGCTTGCCCGGCAAGCGCGCCGCAAGCGCGGGGAGCTGTTCGATTGGCAGTTCTGTGAGCATAAGCGATTTACGATTTATGATTTACGATTGACGATTGACGATTGCAACGTCGGCAAACTATGAAGGACGAAGGGCGAAAACAACCGCAAAGAACGCAAAGGCCGCGAAGGTTTACGGGTTGCAGGTTAGAAGGTTCCAGGTTTGCAGGTTGCAAGTTTACAGGTTCGCAGGTAAGGGGTTTACTGCCAACTGCTTCCTGCCGACTGTTCGGTTCTGCGGTTCTGCGGTTCTCGGTTCTGCGCTCCTGCCACCTGCTCACTCAACACTCAACATTCAAAACTCAAAACTCGCCAGCTCGACGCCAAGCTGATAGTGATCGCGAAACACGCCACGAAACCAGACCGCCGGGCGCGTTGGCGCGGTGTAGCTCATTCGGCTGACAATCAGGCCCGCCGTGCCCGCCAATACGCCCAGCGCCTGCGCATCGGCGTCGCCCAATTGCTGCGCCGCGATCTCAACCACGGCGCGCACGGGCGGCTCGGCGCTGCGCGCCAGCAGGGCGTGCGCCGGCTCGCGCGCCAGGTCGGCAGTGGCGAGGGCGGGGCAGAGCGCCTCGGGCAGCCAGCGCTCGCTGAAGGAGTGTATCGCGCCATTGGCGAGCGCCTGCTGCGCCACGCGGATCACCGGCGCGCCGGGCACGATCTTGAGCTGCGCGGCCAGCTCGGGCGTGGCGGGCAGCACTTCCTGCGCCAGCACGCGGTAGGTGAGCGCGTCGGCCTGCCCTTCTTCAACAAAGCGAAACGGCGCGGCGTTGCTGTGCGGCGCGCGCACAAACGAGCCAACCCCGTGCTCGGCGTCGATCAGCTCCTCGGCGGCCAGCTCGGCCAGCGCGCGCCGCACCGTGCCGCGCGCTACATCATAGCGCCGGCACAGCTCGTCTTCGGTGGGCAGCTGTGCGCCAGCGGCCAGCTCGCCCGCCAGAATCGCGCGCCGCAGGTCGGCGGCAAGCTGCTGGTATTTGGCAAGCGTGTGCCGGGCAGGTGCAAGCATGCATGAAACCTGTGACGTGTTGTTTCGGAAGAATACCGTGGGTGGGATGCTGGGAAGTTGTATAGACAACTGTACAACACAGATTGCTCAGAGTCAAGCAGCAAAATGAAGACGCGAATGCTCTATTGAAGTCCCAAAAATTAATCCACAGATTGCGCAGATTACACAGATTCGGGGTCATTATCTGTGTAATCTGCGCAATCTGTGGATGACATAAATAGTCAGCCGGATAGTATCGCCAAGCGACTGTGGTCAGTCGTCGGTCGTCGGCCCTCGTTAGCCTAGCACATACGCATCCGCCTCCGCATTCCACACCGCCCGCACCGACTGGTTGCCCGGCGTGCCATCGCTGGCAATCGGGGTGATGTACAGGCTGTGCTGCTCGCCGCCGTACACAATCACCAGGAAACCGGGATTCGGCTCATTCTCTTGCCCCATCAGCAGCAGCCGCTCGTGCTCGTTGTTCAGCGCGATTGGGTTGAGGTACAGCAGCCCGCGCGTGTTCGGCAGGGTGCCCTGCTGCACAAACAGCTCCTGCGCAACCACCACCGCGACGATGTTTGGGTCGCTGAAGCCGGTTGGCGTGGTGATTTTCACGCGCCCGGTGCGGTAGCTGATGTTCTCAATCACGCCGTCGTTATTGACATCGGCGGTCAGCGCCATATGAACTTCCTGGCCATCGGGCGTTGGGTGGGGCATATCGCCAACCGGCCGGTTCGAGCCCGCGACCTTCCAGGTATTGTTCTGCAACATCACGGTGAACTCACGCGCTTCCTGCAAGTCGCTAAACGTCAGCTGCGCCGGGACGAACAGCGCGTCGGCCGGGCGATCCAGCGGCTCGCCCACGTCGAACGACTCCAGCGCGCTGTTCGTCATGCCCAGCACCTGGGGCAGCGTTTCGCCCTTAACCAGCCGGGCATACAAGTCGGCGCTCACGAATGCGCCTGTGTCGCCGCCACTCTTGTGGGCGCTCAGCATGTCGCGCACGGTTTGCACGGCGGCGCTGCGCGGCGGAACCGGCTGCGTGGCAGGCATGAAAGCGAACGGCGCGGCGGCCAGCGCCTGGTTGGCGTCGTTCATCACCACCAGGTTCAGGCTGCCCGCAGGAATAATATCCCCCGACGGCAGGCGGTCGGGCATCACCAGCTCGGCGGCCCACGTGCCCTGCGCGTTAACCGTGGCAGAAACCAGCACCTCGCCAAGCGGGTTGGGCATGCCCAGGCGCACCACAACCGGGCCGCTGGCGGCGAAGTTCCAGCCGTTTAAGCTCACGCGTGTGCCGGGGCCACCATTTTGCGGCGTGAAGCTAAAGGTTGGCACGCCCGGCGCGGGTTTGGCGGTAGGCTGGCCGGGCGCAGGCTGAACGGTTGGCTTGGCTGGCACAGGCGTTGCCGCCGGTTTGGTGGTTGGTTTGGCCGGCTCGGCGGTGGGCTGGCCGGGCTTGGCGGTGGGCGCGGCAACTGCGGTGGCGGGTGCCGGCGCGGCAGTGGGCTGGGCCGCGTCGGGCGTTGGGCTGCTCATGCAGCCGCTCAGGGCGAGACCAATCAGGGCAATTCCGCCCAGGCGGCGGAAGAAACTGCGGTTCATTGTTCCCTCATATATCCAGCGCTCGCTGGCGCTTGGCTGATTCAGCGGCACACACTGTGCCGGGTTCGATTCACATGTCCTTGAACGGGTTCGTGCAGCGGGTTTCGCGCGCGGCCGGGCGTGTGTGGAAGAAAATCAGCCTGGAGATGGAGCAGGTCGGTCGTTCGGCTGATATCGCTTCCCAAACACGTATTCGTTCGTGAAATAGCATATCAGCTTTCGGGTAGGCTGTGATGCAGCGCGCGAATGACTCGCCGGAGGCCGCAAGGCGGATGTGGTATCAGCCGAAAGCAGGGGAACACAAAACGGCGCGCCAGCCTGAGCCGTGGCACGCCGTTTTGGGGAAGATCGTACCGGCAGCTGTGAGGGAACAGCCACCGGGCGTATGATTACAGCGCCACGGCCTGCGGGCCGCTGCCGGCCGCGTCGTTGCGTGGCTGTTCGCGCACAATGCCGTTGCGCACCACCGACAGATCCGGCTCGGCGCCGTCGGCCAGCGCACGCTTGAAGGTATAGTAGGCCTGGCCCGGCGCAGTGTGCTGGATGCCGGTCAGCTCCCAGCCATCGGCGCCAAGCCCGTTCAGGAAGCGCCGCGCAAAACCGCTGGTGCGCTCGCCCTCTTCGGGGTAGCTTTCCTCGCCTTCAATCGAAATACGCTTCCAGCCAGCGACGTAAACGACCTTATACTCCCATTTGCTCGCCATGTCGATCCTCACTTTCTGATTGCCTGTCGACACAGGGAGTATACCATGAAAATATGTAATTGTGTAATCGAGTAATTAGAGAAGTGTTAGAAATCGCGCGCTGATCGGCGCAGGGTATAATAGCCGGCAAAGCATACACAAAAGAGGGAGCAATGAGCGCATATCGCATTCACGTCAGCCGCGACAACTTAATGTTTGCCGCCGGGCATTTCGCCTCCTACGACGGCACGCTGGTCGAGCCGCTGCACGGGCATAACTACCGCCTGGGCGTGACGCTGGAAGGCCCGACCGAGGACAATGCCTATGTGTTCAATTTCGTCACGCTGAAGCGCATCATGAAGCGCCTGACCGACGAACTCGATCACCATATGCTTTTGCCGCTCCACAACGCGCTGATCGCAATTGAGGAGTGCGACGACGGCGGGGTGATTGTGCGCACCGCCGACCGCTGGTACCGTTTCCCGCGCCAGGATGTCGTGCTGCTCGACCTGCCGAACACCACGGTGGAGATGATGGCGCGCTATCTGTGCGGCCGCCTGCGCGAAGAGCTGGCCGCGCGCCCCGAGGCGGCGCACCTGACGGCGGTGGAAATTGCGCTGGAAGAAAGCTTCGGCCAGACGGCGTTTTACCGCGAAGTATTGGTGTAAGGACGCAGAGCGCCCGCCAGCAGCGAATATCCTGCTGGCGGGCGCTCTGCTGTGTTCTGGAGACGCGCTAGCGCCCGCGCCGCGCCAGCGGCACAAACAGCGTATACTCGGGCGCGCCAGCCACATCCACAATCGTGGCGGTTGCCTGGGCGCGGCCAAGTGTGGCATTCGCCGGGCTGCCGAGGTTCAGGAAAAACGTCTCGTTGGCCTCGGTGATGCTATCGCTATCGATTGGCACGGCGATGCTGCCAACCACCGCGCCGGCCGGGATCGTCAGCTGCCCCGAGCGCGCCTCGTAGTCGCTGCCGGCCAGGGCGGTGCCATCGGCGGTCGCATAATTCACATATACGGGCGCCTGGCTCGCGGCCGAGAGATGCACCGTGAAAATGGCGTTGCGCGTTCCGCTGGCGCTTTCGCCAACCACCACATTGTCGATTGTAATCACCGGGCCGGTGCCATCGATAATCGTGCCCACGCCCTGCCCGTCGCTGATCACGCCATTCACGGCGTTGCTCAGGTTCACAAAGAACACTTCGGGATTCTCGGCAATGGCGTCGCTGGTGATTGGCACCTCAATGATCTGGGTTGTGATGTTGGGCGGGAAGCTGACCATGCCCGAAGCGGGTGCGTAGTCGGCGCCGGCCAGCGCGGTGCCATTTGCCGTCGCAAAATGCGCGGTGACATTGCGCCCGCTCGGCGTCGAGAGCGAAACCGTGAAGCGCGCCTTGCTGTTGCCGCTCACGCCTTCCGTCACGCTGGCATCGCTGATCGAAATCAGCGGCGCGGAGTCGTTGTCGTTGATCGTGATCTGGCCCTGGTTGTCGAGCAGGCTTGCATTCACCGGGTTGCTCAGCGCAACAAACAGCGTTTCGTTATCTTCGGGGATGGTGTCGCCAATAATCGCCACGTTGATGTTCTGGCTGGTTGTGCCCGCCGGAATCACCAGCGTTTGTGGCGCGATTGCGGTGTAGTCGCTGCCGGCGGTGGCGGTGCCGTCGATGGTGCGGATATCGACGCTGACGGGCTTGCCGCTCACTACGCTGAGCGAGACAGTGAGCGTTGCGTCGGTCGAGCCGCTATTGCCTTCCGGCGCGCTCGCGTCGGTAATCGTCAGCGTGGGCGGCTGGTCGTCGTTGGTAATCGTGCCGACGCCCTGGCCATCCTGAAGCGTCGCGTTGATCGGGCTGCTCAGGTTCAGCAGGAAAGTTTCGTCGTTCTCATCCGAAAGATCGCCAATGATGCTGACCGGAACCGTGATGGTGGTGCTGCCAACCGGGAACGCGCGCGTAGTTGCGCCCAGCGACACATAATCGCTGCCGCCGACGGCTGTGCCATTGGCGGTGGTACACGTCACGCTCACCGATCTGCCGCTCGGCGCGGAAAGCGAAAGGCTGAACACGGCGTTGCTGATGCCGGCGTTGCCTTCCACCACCGTCACGTCGTTCACCGAAATTTTGGGCGCTTTGTCGTCGTTGGTGATCGTGCCGACGCCCTGCCCTTTCAGAATGGTTGCGTTGGTCGGGTTGTGCAGATCGACCGAGAAGGTTTCATTATCTTCATCGGTGATGTCGCCATTCACCAGCACGGTAATACTCTGCGCGCTGGTGCTGTTTGCCGGGAAGATCAGCGTGCCCGAGGTCGTGATGAAATCGCTGCCGACAATCGCCGTGCCGCTGGCCGTCTGATACACCACGCTCACGGGCTGGCTGCTGGCGGCGGAAAGGCTCACGCTAAACGTGGCCTTGACCGTGCCGCTATTGCCTTCCGTCACCGTTCGATCGCCAATCGAAAGCGTGGGCAGTGGGTCATTGATCGTGCCGACGCCCTGCGATTTGCCGATTGTGGCTCCTTGCGGATTGAAAAGGTTCACAAAGAAGGTTTCGCTGCCTTCAGCCTTGGTATCGCTTTTTATCGTTACTGAGACGACCGCTGATTGTTTTGTTTTTGAAAGTGTAAGAGGACTTTTACTGCTGACAGCCACATAATCGCTGCCGGCGATTGCCGTGCCGTCGCTGGTCGCATAATCGACGCTCACCGTTTGAGTGATATCGGACGATGCGCTGATTGTGAACGAGGCGAGCGACTGGCCGGAAACGGGCTCGGTGACGGTGACATCATTGATGGTAATCTTGGTAGGATTGTCTGCCGCCAGGGGAATTGCCAGCGCCAGCGAGGGCGCGGCGTTTGCGGCTACGCCAGCAATCAGGCCCATACAAACGAAAACAACAATACACAGTAGCCGTTTTGATTTCATACCAAATTCCCCTTTTGGTGTGGGTTAGTGGCTTCAGAGCCAGCGATCTGCACTTGATCCAAGCCGAAAACAGCACAAAAGAAGCAAAAATTCGCTGCTGCCAGGAAAAATGATGCAGATCGGTGAAGCCTGGCGCCGTAGTTGCCGCAGTAAACATACTCCTGATGTTTGGATTACCACAGATTGTATCACTTCGTGATATATGGTCAAGTAATATGCAATGACGATATGTTCATTCCAGGTGCGTTTGAACGCAGGCTTGGCGTCGCTGCGAGCGCAAAATAAAGCAGGTGAGCTATACCGCTCGCCTGCTTTCAAGCACTGATCAGCGCACTTTCGCTATGGAGCGCCGGTTTTGCTGTTCCTGCTGGAATTATTCGCCGCTGGCCGGTGCTTGCTGGCGCGGGTCGGCGGCGGCGATGGCGAGGCCAGCCGCCACGCCAGTGAACACATCCATTTCGTGCAGCTTCTCGGCGCCGAATTTGTCGGTGAGCATGCGCACAAAACGCGGGATGCGCGACGAGCCGCCCGTGCGCAGCACCACGTTGATGTCGGCTGGCGCGAGCCCGGCGGCGGCCAGCGCCCGGTCGATGCAGGCGGCCACTTCGCGCACATCCGGGCCGATCAGCCGGTCGAAATCCCAGCGCTCGACTGTGTCGCTGAACTGGATGCCCGGCACATCCATGCCGATGGTCGTGCGTGGCTCGGCGCTCAGGCGCACCTTGGCGCGCTCAACCGCTTCGTAGAGCGGCAGGCCATAGTTTTCGCGCACAAGCGTGCGCAGCGCGCGCAGCTCTGTCGTCTTGTCCCCAATGCGAATGGCCTCGTCGATGATGTTCAGGTAGCGCGGCTGCGTCAGCTCGACAATTGTCTGCCACTCGCTCAGGTGGTCGAGCAGCACGGCCGGCAGCGGCATTTTGCGCGGGCCAAGCGTCGCGCCCTCGCCGAAGTGCGCCAGCACCTTGCCCATCACCAGCCGCCGGTCGAGCAGGTCGCCGCCGATTGGCACGCCGTCGGTGGCCAGCACATCGCGCCGCCCGTTTTCGTCAATCCGCATCACGGTCACGTCGAGCGTACCGCCGCCAAAGTCGAACACCAGAATATTCTGCTCGCCCGTGGCGGTTGCGGCGTAGGAAAGCGCCGCCGCAGTTGGCTCGGGCAGGAAGGTGAAGGGCGGCAGGCCAGCTTCTTCGCCAGCGCGGCGCATACGCGCGATCGCCAGCTCGTCGAGGCGCGCGTCGGTCGAATAGTGCACGGGGCGGCCCAGCACCATGCTTGTCACCGGCTGGCCGATCTCGGTTTCGATGCGCTGCAGGATGATCCGCAGCACCACGGCGATCAGCGTTTCGAGGGTATAGCGCGTGCCAAACACATCCGTGCCGGTGAACGAGCTGTCGCGCAGGTGCGTTTTCAGCGACTGGAACAGGCGGCCGGGCGTGTTCGCGTCGACCACGGCATAGAGTGCCTGCATGACGGTGCCAACTTCGGCCAGCGTCAGTTCCTGTTCGCCCAGGTAGCGCCACTCGTACTCGATCTCGCGGCCCACGTTGCTTTCGGTGAAGTGGTTGATTGCGGCCCGCCCGATCGACGGCACGCCTTCGCGGGTAATAAACAGCGTCGAGCGCATGATCGACGGCGCATTATTCACTGGGTCGAGATCGAGCAGGCGCACGCGCTTGCCATCGTAGATCGCGGCGCTGGAGTTGGTGGTTCCAAAGTCGAGGCCGACGTGCATGGCGTTTCTCCTTCCGAGGCACAGCAAAAGAGCCGATGGCATGGGCGCATCGACTTCGGGGAGCAGGTTTTTTTCTTCAATTCACTGCGGTAGAATACCTCACTCGCCGGAATTTCGCAATCCGCCTTTGGGCCGAGTTTTGGTATAATAGCGCGGTTTCGCTGATTGCAGGGTTCCTATGTCATCAGAAGATGCAACGCCGCGCCGCGCCCGTGTGCTGGGTTTTGTGCTGCTTGCGGCAGCGCTGCTTGGACTGGCCGCCTGGCAGTTTGGCGCGTTTCGGGCCGGATTGCAGCTGCAAACTGCCCGCGCGCGCTGGGCCGCGCAGCACCCGCCTTCCTACCGCTATGTGGTGCAGAAAGGCTGCTTCTGCCCGCCCACTGTCACCCAGCCCGTGCGCGTCGAGGTGCGCGACGGCGCGGCGGTGAGCATGGCGAATGCCGAAACTGGCGCAGCCGTGCCCACGGCTGATTTCGAAGACGTTGCGACGCTCGACGATTTGTTTGTGCTGATCCAGCGCGCGATCGACCAGGGCGCCGACCGCGTGGAGGTGCGCTACGACGCGGCGCTGGGCTACCCAACCCGGATTTCGATCGACCATATCAGCAATGCGGTTGACGACGAAGTGAGCTACTCGGTCGAGCAGTTTGCGGAAGTGAAGTAGAGAGGACGCCCCTATGACCACGCCCGAAACACTGGCCGCCGCGCTGCTGAGCGCTGGCGCGGTGCACCTGCGGCCCGACGAGCCATTTACCTTTGCGTCGGGGCTGCGCTCGCCAATTTATTGCGATAATCGCCTGCTGATTGGCGACGTGGCGGCGCGGCGCGTGGTGGTGCCGGCCTTTGCGGCGGCCTGCGCCAGCGCGGATGTGATCGCTGGCACGGCGACGGCGGGCATTCCCTGGGCGGCCTGGGTGGCCGAGGCCTTGAGCCTGCCAATGGCGTATGTGCGCGGTGCGGCAAAAGGCCACGGGCGCGGCCGCCAGATCGAAGGCGCAGCGGTGCAGGGGCGGCGCGTGCTGCTGCTGGAAGACACGATCAGCACTGGCGAAAGCGCGCTGGCGGCGGCGGCGGCGCTGCGGGCCGAGGGCGCGGAAGTGCTGGCCTGCGTCTGCATCTTTAGCTGGGGCTGGCAGTCGATCCGCGAGGCCTTTGCCGCCGCCAGCCTGCCGCTCACGGTGCTGACGCCCCTGCCCGCCCTGCTCGACGCCGCCACGCAGCAGGGGCTGCTGGCCGGCCCGCAGCGCGCGCTGGTGGACGACTGGGTGGCCGATCCGCAGGGCTGGGCCGCGCGCCACGGGGTATAGCGCAGCGTTTCGAAAATCCTTGGGTTATGACGAAAGACGAACGTCAATCGCTCCGTACTTGCCTCAGGTCATATCAACGCCCCAAAATTTATCCACAGATGACGCAGATTAGTACTCTCTCTGGAAAGAAAGTTCTTTTCTACAACGGGCAAGCTTCCAGGAAGCTTATCTGAGTATCAGGTTGAAACAAAACTGGCCTGAGCTTCCTGGAAGCTGAGTGCAAGGAAATTTATTTTCCAGAGTAATGAGAGACCGTATCTCTGTGTAATCTGCGGAATCTGCGGATAGATCTCGTTTTTATTTCAAGGCTGATAATAGCCTGCGCTTGTGTTTTATGGCACCAACATCGTTTCGCAGCTCAGCCGGCCGCCCTGAGCATCGCGCAGCACTGCAGCAAAATCAGGGCTGGGCGCGTTTTGCTGCGCCGCCGCCATATCTTCCGCCGCGCCCGCCTGGTTGCCCTGGCGCAGCCGCACCTCGGCGCGCAGCAGGTACAGCAGCGTGAAGGAAGGATCGGCAGCGAGCGCATTGCTGTAGGACTGCTCGGCGTCGGCATATTTCCGTACGTTGCACTGCGCAAGCCCGCGCTGAGCATTCAGGTCGGCAATCATTCCGCCTGCCTGCGCAACAGCTTCGGGCGACGCATTGGCATTGCCTGCCTTCATCAGCAAGGTTAATGCAGCTTCGGTGTACTTCTCCACACTTGGGAAATTGCCAAGCGCAAGATTGCCAGCCGAAGATGTCATAAGCGAAAACAGGTTTTGTTCGCCTTCGGCGGCGAAGAATGCGCGCATCTGCCGGGTTGCCAGGTCGGGGTCTTTGAATTCCTGCTGAACAACAGCGAGCGATTTTCTGGCATCGTCCAGCCGGCCTTCACGCAGGTCGAGAATAATGAGCGACAGGTAGGGATAGCTTGCTTCAGGCCCAAGCCGAACAGCGTTTTCGAGGTCGGCGCGCGCTGCCGGGTAGTTTCGCATGAGCTGGTAGCAAAAGCCGCGGAAAAAGGCTGGGAACCAATCGTTAGGCCGCGCTTTTATTGCGGAACTGAAGAAGGGTATCGCCTGATCGTATTTTCCCACGAGAAAGTACGCAATGCCCTGGAGCATCGGCGCTCCTGCCCATTCGGCAGGCGCGAGGTACATGTTGCGCTGTGCATCTTGCAGGGCCAGATCGAATTGCCCAAGCCGGGCATAGGTCAAACCACGTAAGCCAAGTATCAGCGAGTTGGTTGGGTTGAGCTCTTGTGCCGTGGTGATCTCTTCAAGGGCGCGCGGCGTTTCGGTGTAGTAGAAGCGCAGCGCGCGATAGAGATGCGCCGCAACATTCTTGTTTGCAGGGTTCGGGTCGGGGCTGGCGACCTGCATGCGGTCAAGCAGCACCGCAATCCGCGACATCGCGAAGCCATCGCCCGCCGCGCTTTCCAGCCATTGGTACGCATTCAGCACCTGCGGCGCAACCGATTGCTGGCGCAGGTCGGTGAGGGTCACTTCCAAATTCGCGGTGCGCTCGAGCAGCGCATGATCGAACGCGATGCCCGGCAGCGCCTTCAACGCACCAACGTCAACATGCACAAGCGTGCTGTCTCGATCATAATTTCCCCACACCACAATCAGCGCGCCGTTCGCCTCGGCAGCCGCCTGAGCTTCTTCCACGCTGCGAACGATCGCGGGCGAAAGGCGGATTTGCAGCTTCGCGCTGGGGTTGTCGATTTCGTAGCTGCGCCTCAGGTTTTCGAATACCAAGCGCGTTTTGGTAGCATCGGCCTGCGCTCCATTGATTGGCTCAAGCTGCGCGACGAGCACCATCTGATTGCCGGGAGCGACCGGCGCGACTTTGGCGGTGGCGTCGGGCGTGGGGCTGGCGGCGGGCGCGCTGGCTTGCACAATGGCAGCCGCGCTGGTTGGGTGCATTGTGGGGCTGGCCTGGCCACGCAGCTGCCACACGCCCAGCAAAGCCACTGTAATCACGGCCAGGCCGGCCGCGCCAAGCCACATCCAGCGCCGCAGCGCAGGGTGGCTCGGCAAAGGCGCGGGCCCCCCTGCGGCTGGTGCCGGCGCGGGCGCGCTACTGGCTTTGGGTGCGGCAGCAGGCTTTGCCTCGCCAAGCATGCGCTCAAGCAGCGCGTCGGCAGATACCGCCGGGGCGCGTTCTTGGGGTGTTTGCGCAATCAGCGCGGGCGCGATGGCCTGATTTGCGGCAGTGCTGGAGCGCGAGATCGAGCGCATCAGCGCGCGCACATCTTTATACTCCGGGTCAATCGCGCGCACCTGCCTGAAAGCCTCAAGCGCTTCGGCCCAGCGCATGGCTGCCACATGCTTGCGGCCCTGGTTGTAAAGGATTGCGAGCTTCTGCTGTTTTTGAGCTTCTTGCAGCAGCTCACGGGCGCGGGCGTGGCCCGGTGCCAGCACCAGCAGCGCCTGAAGCTTTTCGGTAGCCACTGCCCAGTGCCCTTGCTGCATGGCGGTTTCGGCTTCGCCAAGCATATTGTCGCTGCGCGAGCGCGGGCGGTGTTCGCCTTGTGCCGCCGTGAAATCAAAAATGCGGCCATCGGGCGAGCGCATATACAGCACTGGTGTGCCCCACTCGGTGCCTGCGCCGCCGGCTAATAGCTCCTTGCGCGCCTCGGCCAAGCCGCCATCGACCGGGTAGCCATCGGCCAGCGCGCCATAGAAGCCTTGCGAGAAGGTGATTGCGGCCTCGTCGGTGACGGGAAACTGCATGGCGATTACCGCCGGGATGCCTTGCTGCACAAGTGATTGCGCCGCGCCGGCAAAGGGGTCGGTGCGGCTGGAACGGCCACCCTCGCAGGCGTTCAGCACCACCAGCCGCAGCGCGCCGTGGTCGTGCAAAATCACGCCGAGGTCGCGGCTGCTCACGCGCGCGCCATAACCTTCGCTATCTTCCATCAGCAGCACACCATCCTGCTGCTGCTCATCGAACGAGCCGTGCCCAACGAAATGCAGAATATGGTAGCGGCCGCGCCGCAGCTGGTGCTGCAATGCCGACAGCGTTGGCGCTTTCAGTCGTTCGAGCTGCACCAGCCCGCGCGTTTGCAGGTCGGCCAGCGCGGTCGAAAGCTTCTGCCACTCGTCTTCGACATTGAGCGGCGGGTAGCCACGCGGGCTAGAAATGATGGCCAGGATGCGCAGCGGCGGCGAGATGGCCAGCGGGCGCACGCGCTCGGGCATTTCGAGGTAGCGCACCAGCGGTGTTTGCGAAGACAGCGCGAGAAAACGGTTGAGCGCGGGGTTGTAGAGGAATTCCCAGGGCAGGTCGGTCAGCTCGGGCGTGCCGGTCAGGCGCAGGCGCACGCGCAGGCCGGCATTCTGGCGCTGGGCCTCGTCGATGCTGCTGCGCAAACACGCGCGCGCCTCGCCGTCGAAAAGCGCGCCAAACAGGCGTGCACCAAAGGTGCGGGCGGCTTCCGCCTCGGGCGATTCGATGCGCCGCACGCCGCGCTGCGGGCGGCCAAAGCGCAGCAGGGCGTTCTCAATCTCTAAATCGGAGAATGGAATAGTAAAAGCCTGGGTGAGCTGGCCAGCCGGCGAGTTAATCACGATCCGATAAGCCGCACCAGCGCGCTCGACGTCGATATCGAAATCGAGATAGCTCAAATCATCCATAGCACAATCACCCACTCAAGAAGCGGCAAGAGGGTAAAAACGGCCTTATTTGATGAAACGTTTGCAGGTTTGCGAGAAGATTTTGGCAGTACGTTAGGAATATACTACGCGAGATAGGTGGGCGTGTATATACGTAATTTGTGCGATATTTGCCGGCTGGAATGCTGCGCGGCGGGGTAGGCCCGGCTTGGGTCGGGTGTTTGGCGAGCCGGCAGCCAGATGTAATTACGTTACCATGTAGTAAACTCCAGCGCAGCAGGGAGCCTTCCGCGCCACAATGTATCCCGTTCGCTGGCGGCGTCATTTCTTGACGTTCTTAACTCGCTTTTCGCTCCAAAACCACTGTCGTCCCCCGTTCACTCCTATGAAGTGATCTTTTCCGAGCCCGGGCAACACCGGCACTCACCTCGCTCGCGCCGACGCGCGGGCAACCCCAATTTCCCATGCTTGATTGAGTGTGGGCTGGTGAAGTGGTGGAGGATGTTGAGGAGCGTTTGGGCATGTTCAATCGCCACCCTTTTAGCCAGGCACGCATCGCCGATGCGCCTGCCGAAGGCTGGGCCGAATATCAGCGTGCGCTTGATCTGATCGCGCAGGCAAGCTGGCCGGGCGCGCTGACTGCGCTGGCTGCCGCCGAAACGCTGTTCCACAGCGCCGACGACGCGCAGGGCCTGTGGCGGGCGCTGCTTGGCCAGGCGCTGCTGCACTGGCACGACGGCGTGGCGGCGCTGGCGCTGGCACGCGCTGCCGCTGCGCTGCGCGCCGCCGAAGACAGCGACGATGGCTTTGCGGTGGGCTGCGTGGCCTGGCAGATTGCCAATATGATGCTGGACGAAGGCGAGTACCGCCGTGCAGCCGAGTACCTCGACCAGGCGCAGCTGGCGCTCGACGCAGTGGGCATGGCTCCGCCCGGCGGCACGCTGGCAGCGGCGGCCCAGCTTTGCAACGAGATTGTGCGCTGGCAGCAGCGCTACGAGCGCCAGCAGATCAGCCGGCGCGACGCCGAGACGGCGATTGCCGAAATTCAGCACGACCTGATGACGCGCCTGAGCCAGGCGGCCGGCTCGCTGCGCATGGTGCCGTTTCTGCCGCAATCGCTCGACGGCAGCGAGCTGCTGGCGCTGCTGCCTGCCGTGCCGGCCGCGCTCGAATTGCCCGATAGCGTCGCGGCACAGGGGAGCTTGCGCGCCTGGCTGCGGCGGCTGTGGCGGCGGCTGGTATATGGCGATGATCTTGCGCATGTCGAGCCGCTCACACACGCCGCCGCGCCAGAAATTTCCGAGGGGCTGGATGTAGTGCGCCGCACTGAGCCGAACGCAAGCATGCTGGCGCGGCCATTTTCTGGCGCAACGGTGGCGCTGGTGGGCGCGCTGCCCGAGGAGGTGCACGCGCCTGCGGCTGCACCAGCCGCCCTGCCCGAATCGCCCATCCCGGCGGTAGCGCCCGATGCACCTGAGCCGCCGCCTTTCGCGACCCTGCTGGAGGTGCCAGCCGCTCCTGAGCAGGAAGTGGTGCAAGCCCCCGCGCCAGCAGCACAGCCCGAGCCTGTGCCCGACCTGCCCGAAACAGCTGAGCCAGAGCCGCCTGCTGCACAGGCACCCGCGCCGCCGTGCTTGCATGTTCAGCTGCTTGGCACCTTTCGCGTGGCGATCAATGGCCATCTGATCGAGAGCTGGCCCAGCGGGCGCGGGCGGGCAGTGTTCAAATACCTGCTGGCGCACCACGACCGCGCCATCCCGCGCGATCTGCTGATGGAAATGTTCTGGCCCGATGCCACCGCCGAGTCAGCGCGCAACAGCCTGAACGTAGCGCTCTACGGCCTGCGGCAGGCGTTCCGCGCCGCCACAGCAGTGAATGTCGTGCAGTTCAGCGACTCGGCCTACCGGCTTGCGCCCGAGCTGCACATAGAATTGGATGTCGACCAGTTTCGGCGCGCGGTGCAGGCTGGCCGCCGCGCGGAAGAAGCGGGCGATGGCGCGGCGGCAATGGCCGCCTACCAGCAGGCTTCTGCCCTGTACAATGGCGACTTCATGGCCGACGACCTGGCCGACGACTGGCCAGTGGTGCGGCGCGAACAGCTGCGCGATGCCTACCTCGACACGCTCGACCGCCTGGGGCAGCTGCATTTTGCGCACGAGCAGTACGAGCGCTGCGTGACGCTGTGCCTCCAGCTGCTCACGCACGACGCCTGCCGCGAAGACGCGCACTGCCGCCTGATGCGCTGCTACAGCCGCCTGGGCCAGCACCACCTGGCGCTGCGACAGTATCAGAGCTGCGCGGAAGCCCTCCAGAAAGAGCTGGGCGTCGAGCCCGACGACGCAACCCGCCAGCTCTGCGAACGCGTGCGCCGGCGCGACTCGGTCTGAATTTCCTCAGCTTCGCTCTGTGGCACAGCCAGCTTGCGCTGTGCTTTTTTGCTTCCCATTTATCCCTGTAGCAGTTTGCAGTGGGCAGGATGCAGAAAGCAGTTTTATTTTCTGCGCTACGCAGGGAAAAACTGCACCCAGACGATCTGCGTACTTTTGGCCTTGAAACGAAGCACAAACGCTATAGATTGGGATATATTAAGCTGGGAAACATCACATTCATTTGTGTATTTCAAGTAAAAACCAGAAAATGTGCAAATTAACCGAAATTCAGTGCAAAATTCGCCGAAATTAACTTGATCCACAGCGCCAATTAATTCGTGAGTGCTACAGTAGCGCCGTGCCGATGAACGAGCGGGCCCCTCCAAGACATCGGCACACGGTCGCAGCACACCAAGCGCCGCGACCAAAATGAAACATCTGTATAGCGTTTTGAGGAGGAAAAGACAATGGCTGCTGGTAGTTTTGAAGTTTCTGGCTCGCCGCATTTGCTGACGGGCACCATCGCCGCCGACGTGTACGAGCTGGGTGGCGTCGCCCCGACCAACATCATCCGCATCGACGAGACGTGGAAGGTGAGCATCGATTGGGAGCTGATTGGCTCGCTGAAGTCGATGGTGTGTGGTACCTGGTGCCTCCACCTCCACCTGGAGTCGATTGGCAAGGGCGAAGAGCTCGACCTGTTCGAGGGCAACCGCGAAGTGCACATCAAGCTGGATCCGTGCGGCAACGGCAAGTATCACTACGACTTCAAGGTTCCGGCCGGCACCGTCCAGCCCGAGCACTGCTCGACGCCCTACAAGCTGGTGACGACGCTGACCTACCTGAACGAGTGCGGCCGCCCCGGCCCGATGGCTGGCTTCGTCGAGGGTCAGATCCTGCAGTTCTACGATCCCGGCACCACAACGCCGTAGTCGCAGCACCGCAACCTGGGCGAACATGCAAGCGGATGGTGGGTTTGCCCGCCATCCGCTTGTGTTTGCCAGACGTTCCGCGAATCTGGTAACGCGCAGAAGCATTGTGCCACAGAGGACACGGAGAACACCGAGTTTGAGATCGATGCTCAGTGGTCTCTGCGCACTCTGTGGCTTAACCATGTTGCTCTCTGCCATAGAGGAGGATGCAATGAGTGAGCTTGTAGCGCCGGCTGCGGCACAGCCCGCCGGTGCCGATTTTCGGGTATTGCGCGGAGTTGGCCCGGCGGTCGAGCGGCGGCTGCACGAGGCTGGGATTGTGAGCTACGAGCAGCTTGCCGCGCGTTCGCCCGCCGAGCTGGCCGAAATTCTGGCCGGTCTGGTTGGCATGACGCCCGAGCGCATTCGCCAGCACGATTGGGCCGGCCAGTGCGCGCGGCTGGCAGCCCAGCCCGTCGACGGAGCGGCAGCCACGCCGCGCATGCGCTACGCGACCTTCACCGTCGAGCTGCTGCTGGACGAAGCGCAGCATGCGCGGCGCACCCGCGTCACACACGTTCAGTCGGGCAGCGAGCAAAGCTGGGCCGGCTGGGATTCTGCCCGCCTCGCCGAGCTAATTGCCGAGGTGGCGGGCCTGCAGGCCGAAGCGCCGGCGCCTGCGCCCGCCATTCCCGAGCCTGCCGCCCCAGCGCCGGTGGTTGTGCTGGCTGCCCCAATTGCCGAAACCGCTGCCCAGCCGACGCTTGTTTTTCCGCCGAATGTAGCTGCGCCGCCCGCGCCAATGCTGCGCCTGGGGCGGCTCGAGTTTTTGCCACGCAGCGCTGGTGACACCGGGCGGCTGCTGCGCCACGACACGCCCTTCGACGTTGGGCTAACGCTGGAGCTTGGCGCAGATGGCGCAGAGCTTGCCTACCAGGCACTGGTGTATGCCCGCAACCTGAGCCAGAGCGCCAGCACGATTGTGGCGCAGGCGCAGGGGCAGCTCACGGCGGCCAGCAGCGCATCGCTGCTGCTGGAAGGCGCACCACTGCCGCCAGGCGTGTACCGCACCGAGGCGATGGTGGTGGTGAGCGTGCCAGGCGCATCGGGGCAGGTGGCGCGGCGCAGCGCAATGCTGGAAGGCGGGCTGGTGCAGGTGTATTAAGTGCTGAGTGTTGAATGTTGGGTGCTGAGTATTGCCACTTGCGGCGCAAACGAATGCCGCGCTGTAGTAGAGAAAATTTTTATTACTTCACATGCCACGCTAAGAAAAAGCAAAACATGCCTCCCACAGAGAACACGGAGACCGCCGATTGTATTATCTCACTCAGTACTTCGTAAACTAAATTTCCTTGCATTCTTCCGGCAGTCTTGGTAGACTGACCGTATGAAAAAACAGCACCTGACACTCACTGATGACGACCGCTCAACACTCGAAACGCTATTGTCGAAAGGCAGCTTGAGCGCTCGCACGTTCAAACGTGCCACTGCCTTGCTTGAACTTGATCGTGGTAAAACGCTTCAAGATGCCGCGTCCACGCTCGGTGTGACCTACAACGCAGTGGCTGCCTGGCGTGACGGCTACAAAACCTCTGGCTTACGCTGCCTTGACGACGCGCCTCGCTCTGGTCGTCCGACCTTGATCGATGGCGCGCAGCGTGCCAAAATCACCGCGCTCGCCTGTAGCGATGCGCCAGCGGGTCATGCTCGCTGGTCGTTGCGTCTGCTCGCCGAAAAGGTGGTTGAAGCCGGGCTGTGCGAGCAGATTTCGCATACCTTTGTTGCTGATGTCCTAAAAAAAACGAACTAAAACCGCATCTTAAAGACACCTGGTGCATTGGTCGTATTGACGCTGCCTTTTTGGCGCATCTCGAACAGATCCTGGCGCTGTATGCGCTGCCCTATGATCCCGCCTATCCCGTGGTGTGCTTTGATGAACGACCGTGCTTTTTGATTGGCGAGATCTTGCTGCCGCGACCGATGCGCAAAGGCGAGATTGAGAAACAACACTATGAATACGAAAAGCTTGGCTCGTGTGCGCTGCTTGCGGCGATCGAGCCGCTGACGGGACGACGGCTTGGGCAGGTCTCTGAGCGGCGCACCAAGCGCGAGTTCATGCAGTTTTGTCAGCAGATCGCGGCTGCCTATCCGCAAGCCAAGCGCATCCGATTGGTTCTCGACAATCTCAACACCCACAATGCCTCGTCGTTCTATGAACACTTGAGTGCCGAGGAAGCGTTTGCGCTCACTGAGCGCTTCGAGTTCACCTATACACCCAAAGGGGCCAGTTGGTTAAACATGATCGAGTGCGAGTTTTCAGCAATCTCGCGCCAATGCCTGGCTCGACGGATCGCGACAATTGAAGTCCTGCGCAGCGAAGTGCTCGCCTTACTTGACGAACGCAGTACCAAGGGTATCAAGATCCACTGGCAGTTCGGCATCCAAGCGGCACGTGCCAAATTCAATCGGCACTATACTCGTATCAATTCCCTAAATCAGAAATACAAGGAAACTTAGTTGACAGAGTACTCAGTACTTTGGAAAATAAGTTATTTCATACAACGGGCAAGCTTCCAGGAAGCTCATCTGGCTACCAGATTGAAGCAAAACTGGCTTTAGCTTCCTGGAAGCTGAGTACAAGGAAACTTAGTTGACAGAGTACTCAGTGACCTCTGTGTGCTCTGTGGCTCGGTCGTTTACCCCAAGTGCAAACAAAGGCAGAATAATAAAAGGCTCTGCCTGGCACACGCGTGCCGTGCAGAGCCTTTTGAAAATTTGTGCTCGTTTTGGTCTAGAGTTCGGTGCTGTCCAGCCAGTCGCGCCAGGGCTGCAGCGCGCTCGAATCGGGCGCATCGTCCTGCTCATGTGCCTCGAACGAAGGCTGGAGCTGGGCAGCTTCAGTGCTTGGGAACGGCTCAGCTGGCGCACTGTCGTCGTAGTTGCCCAGGCGCAGCATTTCGCCCTTGCTGCCGCTGTGCATCGCGTACTCGTCCCCCGGTTCGAGCACCAGCTTGGCGTATTTGGGGAACCAGCGCATCAGAAAGCGCCGGCTGCAGGTTGGGCAATACCACTCTTCTTCGCCGCTAGAGAGCGTGCGCGTTAGCTGCATTTCGTGCCGTTCTGGCTCGTTCATTGCTTGCTCCTTGCGTATCCATCAGCCACAGCTGCGTGATTATAGCACGGGTGCGCTTTTTGGCAGCCGCCAGCTTTGTAGCGAAATCTGTGCCATGCAGGTGCGAGCCTTTAGGAAAGGGCTTTGCGAAAGCGCACGCGGTGCTCGCCCGGGCCGTCGGCGTCGCGCGCCACCGCCATGCCATTGACTTCGCCATCGCCCGGCTCGATCGCAAAGCCCATGCGTGTGTGAAAGGCGATTGATGCCGTGTTGACGGGCGATGTAATGCAGCGCACCGCTTCCACGCCCCGCGCGCGAACTATTTCGAAGAAGCGCTCGTACAATTCGCGCCCAACGCCCTGCGCGCGATAGGCCGGGTGGACGCCCACAAAATGAATATAGGCTTCCTGCGGGTCGGTCTGCGAGATAAAGCCCACCAGAAAGGCGATGATCTGCCCGCCATCTTCGATCACAAAGCTGGTTGGCCGGAAGTGTTCGAAGAACAGGTGCGGCAGCAGGCCGGCCATCGAGCGCCCACCCCACCAGTCGTTCACCACCGCCGTGATTGGCGCGTGGTCGTGCGCTTCCAGGTGCCGAAATTCCATGCTACTCCTTCGCATCCGCATCGATAACATGCCCCTCGGCGGCGCGCACCAGCCGATCCCAGATCGCCAGCCCCAGCCCGGCGCGCTCGACGCCGCGCGCAAGAATGAGATCAACGCCCTGCGCGTCGAGCGTGCGCATGCCGGCAAAGATCTGCCGCGCAATCTGCGGGAGATCATCCTGCGAGCCAAGCGCGACGAATGCGCCCAGGCCGGCCAGCGCTGCGGCATCTTCATCCGGTGCAAGCACGCCCACATGGCGGCCTTTCGCCTGCGCGGTGTGGGCAGCTTCAACCAGCCGCGCCAGCGCGCGCTCGGGCGTACCAACAAACAAACGCAGCTCGGCGTGCGGCGAATAGTGCTTCAGCAGCATGCCCGGCGCGGCCTGCGCTTCGGCGGTGTGCGTTTCGACATAGCGCGGCGTGAAGGTCAGGCCGGGCAGCAAGCCGCGCAGCGCCTCGAGCGGCGCGCCGCCCGGGCGCAGCAGCTGCGGCGGCGATTGCGTCAAGTCGAGCACAGTCGATTCCAGGCCGATCTGTGTCGCGCCGCCGTCCAGCAGCATCGCAATGCGCCCGTTCAGGTCTTCAAGCACGTGCGCCGCCTGCGTGGGGCTGGGTCGCGTGAACATATTCGCGCTTGGCGCGGCAATTGGCACGCCTGCGGCGGCGCACAATGCCCGCGCGACCGGGTGGGCGGGCATGCGCACGGCCACAGTGTCGCGCCCGGCCGAGACATTCGGTGGCACGATTGGCTGGCGGCGCAGCACCAGGGTGAGCGGGCCGGGCCAGAAGGCTTCTGCCAGCTCGCGCGCAAGTGCGGGAACGTCTGTTGCGACTTCGTCCAGTTGCTCCAGCGCGGCAATGTGCACAATCAGCGGGTCGGCGGCAGGGCGCTGCTTGGCCGCAAAGATCTTCGCGACCGCGCCCGCGTCGAGCGCATTTGCGCCCAGGCCGTAGACCGTCTCGGTTGGGAAGGCCACCAGCTCGCCGCGCCGAATTGCTTCGGCAGCGCGCGCGATCACTGCCGCTTCGGGGCGCTTGGCATCGACTGGCAGAACAATTGTGTCGTAGGAATTGCTCAATTCATGCTCTTTTTAAGCGACGAACGACGAAAGACGAAGGACGAAAAAGCGATCAGAAGAATGAATTGCAAAGGGCGCAAAGGGCGCGAAGGGTTGATGAATGGCGATTTGCGATTGTGACGACCGACGACGGACAACCGACGACTGTTTGCGTCCTGAGTAGCACGAAGTGCGTATCGAAGAGCGCGAAAGTTTGACGACCGACGACGAGTCTTTTCACCGTAAAGAGCGCAAAGGGCCTATGACGAAAGAAAAGAATTGCTTTATTACAGTGTGCTCAGTGGTTGGTGGTTAGTTGTCATTCGTCCATCGTCCTCGGTCCTTCGTCAGTGGTCCGTGGTCCGTGGCCGTGCGTATGCGATACGCTTGTACGGCGTCCTTCGGCAAAATCACTCCGCCCCCTGATAGCGCCGCAGGTCGGCATAGCGCCACGCCACCCAGCCAACCATTGCCACGCACAGCGCGCCGCCAAGCAGCACCGCCGCCGGCCCGCCCATCAGGCTTGCCGCTACGCCCGACTCTAATTCACCAATCTGCGGCCCGCCCGCAAAGAAGATCATATTCACGGCTGTCATGCGCCCGCGCAGCTCATCGGGCGTCATCAGCTGGCGGATGGTCTGGCGGATCACCATGCTCACGGTGTCGGATGCGCCGGTGCCGGCCAGCGCAAGCAGCGTGAGCGGCAGCCATGTCGAAATGCCAAAAATCGCTGTGCACAGTCCAAACACAGCGATCGCCCACAGCAGCACCGGCCCCTGGCGCTTAATTTTCACTGAAGTTAATGCCGCTGCTGCAAGAAACGCGCCTGCCGACGGCGCGGCGTACATCCAGCCCAGCTCGACCGCGCCGACATGCAGAACCTGATCGGCAAACAATGGCAGCAGCGTCATCGCCGCGCCAAAGAAGGTCGCAAAGAAGTCGAGCAGCATGGTCGATGCGATCAGCGGGCTGCCGAGCACAAAGCGCAGGCCATCAAAGGCCGCGCTCAGCGTCACTGGCTGTGCTGGGCGCGGTGGCACGCGCAAACGCATCATCAGCACGGCGATCACCACTGCGACAAACGAGGCCGCGTCGATCCAGTAGACTGGCGCAACGCCGCGCCAGGCGATCAGAATGCCGGCCAGCGTTGGCCCGACGATGGTGGCGAGCTGCCACGCAATGATGTTCAGGCTGAGCGCGTTTGGCAGGATGTTGGCCGGCACCAGCGCAGGCACCAGCGCCTGGCGCGCGGGCATTTCGAATGCGCCGACAATGGCGGCCAGCACAACCATTGCGTACACAAGCAACAGCGAAGGGTTGGCAAACTCACTGGCGACGGCCAGCACCGCCGAGGAGATCAGTGCGCCGATGGTGGTGACAAGCAGGATCATCCGGCGGTCGGCGCGGTCGGCCACAAGCCCGCTGAGCAGCGCTGTCAGCACCAGCGGCACCGCGCGCGCCAGACCGATCAGGCCAAGCGCCAGCGCAGGGTCGACTGGCCCGCCGCGTTTGGCGAGCTCGTAGACTTGAACATTCACCGCGACGATCCGCATCTGCGAGCCGGCGGTGGAAACAAGCTGCCCAAACCAGAGCAATCGGAAGTCGCGATGCCGCAGCGCCTCAAGCGCGGCGAACCGGCCCGGCGCAGCGCCGGTGGACGGGGATGTGGTACTCATTGCCTGCCAAACTCCATAGGACGATTGAGCCGGACGGTATGATACCACCGCTGGCGGGTTGCACGTTCACAGGTTGTAAGGTTGCATGTTTGCAGATTGCAGATTATGCGACGAATGACGACCGACGACGGACGAACGACGACCAGAAGTATGAACCGCAAAGAGCGCCAAGGACGCAAAGATTTGGGATGTACGATTGGCGATTACGCTAAAATTCGTAACTATCATCTTGTCACGCTTTCACCCTTTCACCTCTTCACACTGCCAACTCAACATTCAGCACTCAACATTCAACCTTTAAACCTGCAAACCTGTGAACTCGCTCCTCAGTGCTATAATAGGCCGCATCGCAACGAACGAGGGCTGCATGTACCATCCCACCACGCGCGTGCTCACGGTGCTTGAGCTGCTGCAAACCTATGGGCGCATGAATGGCCCCGACCTTGCGGCGCGCCTGGAAGTGAATGTGCGCACGATTCGCCACTACATCACGCTGCTGCAAGACCTTGGCATTCCCATCGAAGCCGAGCGCGGGCGCGGCGGCGCGTACCGATTGCGTCCCGGCTTCAAGCTGCCCCCGCTCATGTTTACCGACGACGAGGCGGTGGCGCTGACACTCGGCCTGCTTGCTGCGCGCCGCCTGGGCATCACTGCTGCCGCGCCCGCCACCGAAGGCGCATTGGCAAAAGTTGAGCGTGTGCTGCCCGATGCGACGCGCGAGCGCGTGCAGGCAATTCAGCAGACGCTGCGCCTTGAGATGCCGATGCTGCGCGTTTCGCCCGACAATGCCGTGGTGGTGACGTTCAGCACCGCTGTGCAGCAGTCGCGGCGCGTGCAGTTTGCGTACCGCTCGTGGCGCGGCGAGCTGACCGAGCGCGCAATCGATCCCTACGGCATCGTGTTCTACGATGGGCGCTGGTACACTGCCGGCTACTGCCACCTGCGCCACGATCTGCGCGCCTTTCGGCTTGATCGCGTGCAGGAAGGGGCACAGCTGGCCGACGCAACATTTGCCCGCCCGCCCAATTTCGATATTCTTTCCTTTGTCATTCATTCGATCGCCACCACGCCCGGCGCATGGGCAGTGGAGGTATTGCTGCGCACCGACATGGAGTATGCGCAGCGCCATATTGAAGAAACGTTTGCCACGCTTGAGGCCGTGCCCGAAGGCGTAGTGATGCGCTGCAACGTCCAGCATCTCGATTGGGTCGCGCATATTGTGCTGGGGCTGAACTGCGACCTCGTGGTGCGCCAGCCGGCCGAGCTGCGCGACGAGCTGCGGGCGCTGGCGGCGCGTGCTGCTGCGCTAGCCGAGACGCAGGAATGCCCGGAAGAAACACTCAGGGCTCGTGTAATGTCCATGGACGCATCCTGAGTAGACCGAGAGGTCGTATCGAAGGGTGCGTCCAGACCTGTTCGCACCCTTCGATACACGCTTCGCGTTACTCGGGATGCTCACTCTTTTGACTTTGCACTGGCGTGCAACATCGATTTTTGGTTAAGCGCCAGAAAGTTGTGTAAGTTCAGCAACATTCTCGCCAAAGCGCAGTATACTACAGGGCGCGGTTTCTTTTAGCAACAGAAGGTACTTCCCATGCTGGACTTCACCCAGGTTCGCTCACGCGAACAAACCATGCAGCAGCTTGCCGACACGCTCACCATCGACGATCTGCGGCGGCTGACGAACGAGATGATTGACACGATGCTGGGCTATATTGCCGACTCGGCCGACGAGGATGTGCAGGCGCCGGTGACCGATCCCGAGGCCAACGACACCTTCGCCAGCAACCCCGACGAGGTTGGCCTTTCGTGGACGCTGGGCCATGTGATTGTGCACGCCACCGCGTCGGCCGAAGAGTCGGCGGCGCTGGCTTCCGAGCTGGCGCGCGGCGTGGAGTTCCACGGGCGCTCGCGCAGCGAGGTGCCGTGGGAGGTGGTGACGACGGTGGCGGAGTGCCGCGCGCGCCTGGAAGAAAGCCGCCGCATGCGCCTCGCCAGCCTCGACACCTGGCCCGACAAGCCCGCGCTCGACAATCGCTACGAGCCGTATGCCGGGCGTGGCACCTACAACGCTGTGGCGCGCTTTATTGGCGGCCTTTCGCACGACGACGCGCACCTTGCGCAGATCGAGCGGGTGGCGCGCGAGGCGCGGGCGCTGCGCGGGTAAAGCTAAAGCGTTCTGAATAGGCTTGCGGAGAGCGTTTACCACCAAGGCACCAAGACACGAAGAATTGCATTAGATCTTGGTGTCTTGGTGTCTTGGTGTCTTGGTGGTTATTTCCGTTTTGTAATTGAAGGACATCGCAATGCCGCGCTATTTCATTGGGATTGACGTGAGCACAACCGCCTCGAAGGCGCTGGTGATTGACGAGAACGGCACGGTTGTCGCGTCGCACGGCGAGCCGCACGAACTCTCAACGCCGCGCCCGCTCTGGTCGGAACAGGACCCGCGCCAGTGGTGGGCAGCTACCTGTGCCAGCCTGCGCGCGGTGCTTCAGGAAGTGAGCGCCGACGACGTGGCGGCGGTGGGCCTGACCGGGCAGATGCACGGCCTGACGATGCTCGACGCGAACAATGAGATCGTGCGCCCGGCGATCCTGTGGAATGATCAGCGCACCGGCGCGGAGTGCGCGGCGATTACCGAGCGCGTTGGCGCGCAGTGGCTGTACGATCAGATCGGCAGTGTGATGCTGCCGGGCTTCACCGCGCCCAAGATCGTGTGGGTGCGCGAGCACGAGCCCGAGGCTTTTGCGCGCACTGCGCACATTTTGCTGCCCAAAGACTATGTGCGCTTGCTGCTGACCGGCGCGTATGTCACCGATGTCTCGGATGGGTCGGGTATTGCGCTGATGGACGTGCGCCGCCGCGCGTGGTCGGATGAATTGCTGGCCGCGCTGGATATTCCGCGCGCGCTTTTGCCCGATCTGTGCGAAGGCCCCGAGGTATGCGCGCACGTGAGCGCGGCTGGCGCGGCCGCAACGGGCCTGCGCGCGGGCACGCCGGTTGTCGGCGGCGCGGGCGACCAGCCTGCGACCGCGATTGGCAGCGGTATTTTGCAGCGCGGGCAAACCAGCATCACGGTTGGCACGTCTGGCGTGGTGTTTACTGCGAACGATCAGTATCAGCCCGAACCCGATGGCCGCCTGCACACCTTCTGCCATGCCGTGCCGGGCCAGTGGTTCCACATGGGCGTGATGCTGAGCGCGGCGGGCGGCATGCGCTGGCTGCATGACGCAGTTGCGGCCGGCAGCAGCTACGATGATCTCAGCGCGCTGGCTGGCGCGGTGCCGCGTGGCGCGGATGGGCTGGTGTTTGTGCCCTACCTCACCGGCGAACGCCACCCGCACCCCGACCCACTGGCGCGTGGGGCGTTTGTTGGCCTGACTCTGCGTAGTAATATGGGCCAACTGGCGCGCGCCGTGATGGAAGGTGTGGCCTTTGGCCTGCGCGACAACCTGGAATTGTTGCGTGGCCTGGGCGTTGTGCCCCCCACAGCGGCAGTAAGCGGCGGCGCGTCGAAAAGCCCGGTCTGGCGGCAGATTTTGACCGATATTGTTGGCATTCCACTCTACACCATCAACAGCAGCGAAGGCGCTGCGCTTGGCGCGGCCATTCTCGCGGCGGTGGGCGCGGGCGCATGGCCCGATGTGGCAAGCGCATGCAACGACCTGATCCGCCAGGAAGACATCAGCACGCCCGCGCCCGCCGCCGTGGCCGACTATGAGCGGCTCTACCCGGTGTATCGCGGCATGTACCCGGCGCTGCGCGATGCGTTTGCGGCGCTGGCCGCGTTCGAGGGGTAATCGAACTGCGCGTTTGGCGTGCGGATTTTATAGCAGTTTGCAGTCGGCAGGAGGCGGTTGCATTTTCCGCACTCTAACATGCTTCTTGCCAGCGTATGAGTGTTCAATTGTTCTGCAAAAGGCTATAGCATAGGTACACTTCCACCCTGCCGAAGTGCGACGTCGTGCAATTTGCCTGCGGCAGCATGGTAGAAACAATTTTTTCTGTGTGCACTTTTTTCGTGCAAGCACGAAAAAAGTGCACACAAAGAAACAACGAGCACTGCTTCTGCTGATAGGTGAAACAAGCATAAAACAAGGACGAAAGATGAAAGACGAATGCTCACACCTTCGTCGTTCGTCTTTCGTCCTTCGTCTTTTATTCCCCTTCTTTCGTCGTTTGTCCGTTTGCTACAGGGAGGCACCCCAATGCGCTACATGATTCGGCGGATCTCGGTAACATCGGCGCTGCGCAATGCGCTTCTGCTTGGCTGGCTGGTGGCCTTGCTGCCGGCGCTGTGCCTTGCAGGCGTGGCGGTGCAGGTCTTGCGCCGCGTCAGCGCCGCGCTCGGGCAGATCCAGGCGTTTAATATCGAGGTGCTCGGCCAGCGCATCGCCACGATTGATCTTGTATCGCTGCTGGGGTTGAGCAGCGCCGCGCAAACCACTGCGCAGCTTTCCAGCCGGCTTGGCATAACGTTTGTGATCTTCGCGCTGGTGCTGACGCTGGCGGGCGCGGTTGTGCTGGCGGGCGCGGCGCTGCTGGTGACGGTGGGCTACAACCTGATGGCCGGGCTGGTTGGCGGCATCGAGGTCGATCTGCGCGAGCGCCGCTAGGGCGCTGCCGCCCTCTCAGGCGCTTCACCGATGCCGCAGACATACAGCCGGCTGTTGATCCCTGTGTCAGGCGAGTTGATCCGTGCGTCAGTTGAGTTGATCCGTGCGTCAGGCGAGTTGATCCGTGCGTCAGTTGAGTTGATACTGCTCTGATAGCTACAAAGACTCGAAGGCTCAAAGCTCTTCGCGCCTTCGTGCCTTTGTGGTAAACGCTCCGGCTGCTTCGTGTGAAAGGTAGTGCACGTGGGATCGTACACGCAGGGCAAAAATCACCGTCGCGCTCGTTTTATTGTATGGAGAACAATAGATGAGATGAGCCACAGCGTTCGGTTTTCTGCTCAGTGATCTCTGTGCGCTCTGTGGCCCAATCGGTTTGCCCTGAGTTCTGTGGCATATCGAACAGGAATGCGAGTGTGTATGATCTACCGTATTTTGTGCAATTCTGCCAGCGACCTGCGCGAAGGCCCCGATGGCACATATACGGCCATGCCAGGCGGTCGCCTCATGGGCGCATTCATGGCCGGCATCTCAGGCTTCGATGTTCCAATGCCCTGGTTCGAGAATCCGCGCGCCCGGTTTTATTTCACTGAAGCTGGCTGGAAGCAGGTTGGCAGGGTTGTGGCAGCGAACGCCCGCCGCGAAGGGCGCGTGGTCAAAGTCATTCGCCAGAAGAACCCGCACAAGTCGCAGGTTGTGTATCGCGATGATCTGCAGGTGGCGATTGTGCCGCGCAAAGAAACCAGGAAGCGATAAGTGATAGCCACAGAGCGCACGGAGAGCACCGAGAATTAGACTTCGCTCAGTGCTCTCTGTGGCCCAAAGCTCCCCTACAAATCCCACTCGCGAAGCTCTTTGTGCTCCTCCATATACATCCAGCCGCTCATGTCGGGCGGTTCCATCCCCAGCTGCGTGATGATTGCCGCAATCTGGGTGCGATGCTCGGTCGAGTGGGTCAGCGACTGCATGAGCAGGCTCGCCAGCGGGTACTCAATTGCGGATTTGTCGTCGCTTTCTTTCACCAGCGTGTCGCTGCGGGTGGCGAGCGCAAGTTGCAGCAGCTCATCGCTGGCCCAGCGCGCCACATCTTTCAGCTGATCGAAGTGTAGTGCTTGCCCCCGCACAAGCGGCTGCGGTGGTGTTTTGCCATTGGTGCGCTCGACATAGCCCTGCTCAGCGCGAAGAATATGAATCAGCGTTTCGTGGATGGTGCCGAAGCCGCCAACCGCATTGGTGCCAAGCTGTTCAGCACTGAGCTTCTCGCAGAAATCGAGCAGTTTCACGTTCGCCCAGGCATTGTGCGCAAATAGCGTTGCCAGCACGCTCGCATCGCCGGCTGTGTTCTCAGTCATTCTTGTGCTCCATTCTCTATTCCTTGCAAGGCTGGCTATGGCCTCGCCCCGAGCGAGTATACGCGCATGTGTGCTGATGTGTAAAGACGCGCGATCTGATAGTTCCCTGTCAATACACAGATACAGGGGGAAACCAAACCACGAAGACACGAAGGCACGAAGGTGGGTAAGAAATACGGGACGCGGAGACTGCGGAGAACGCGGAGAGGGAGAACCGAACCACGAAGACACGAAGGCACGAAGGTGGGTAAGAAATATGGGACGCGGAGACTGCGGAGAACGCGGAGAGGGAGAACCGAACCACGAAGGCACAAAGGCACGAAGATGCGAATAATTAAACTCCGTGCCTCCGTGTCTCAGTGGTGAAATCAACATCGAGCTGGCGACCTGTACGCTTGTGCAGGGCGGTAATTGATCGAGTGGCGGGCGCGCTGGCGTGACGAGTACACTATGATGCTTGTTGCGCAGAACAAGGGTGAAACAATTCAGTACTTTGGAAAATAAGTTATTTCATACAACGGGCAAGCTTCCAGGAAGCTCATCTGGCCACCAGATTGAAGCAAAACTGGCTTTAGCTTCCTGGAAGCTGAGTACAAGGAAACTTAGTTGACAGAGTATTCAGTATTCTGGAAAATAAATTTCCTTGCACTCAGCTTCCAGGAAGCTCAAGACAGTTTTGCTTGAACCTGATACTCAGATGAACTTCCTGGAAGCTTGCTCGTTGTAGAAAAGAACTTTCCTTCCAGAGTATTCAGCCATATGCCAGCTGAAACAGGGAACTGTGGTGCCTGAATGGTGCAACTGCGTATTCTGTGAAAGTAAGCTGTCATGGGTCGGAGTGAGAGGTACCCTGCACATCGGTATTTTGGGCGCGGGGCGCATGGGGCAGGCCTTGGCGCGCTTGCTGGTTGGCGCGGGCTACTCGGTGCGGCTCGCAAACTCGCGTGGGCCGGCTTCGCTGGCTGATTTTGTTGCCGAGTTGGGGCCACAGGCGGCGGCAAGTACGCCAGCCGAGCTTGTGCGCGGCTCCGACATTGTGATCCTGGCGACGCGCTGGGATCAGGCTCCCGCAGCGCTGGCCGCAGTTGCGCCATGGGACGGTACGATCCTGATCGACACAACCAACAATCGCTTTGGCCCCAACCCCGGCGATGTGTACGACCTGGGCGACCAGACTTCCAGCGAGGTGATTGCCGCAATGGCCCCTGGCGCGCGGGTGGTGAAGGCATTCAATCATCAACCCATTCCCTCACTCAGCACAAACCTTGGCCCCACGCCCGCCACACAAAACGCGCTCTTCCTCGCGGGCGATGACCCTGAGGCGCGCGCAACCGTGGCGCAGCTCATCCGCGCGATTGGCGGCGAACCCTTCGACATGGGCGAGCTACGTGCGGGTGGGCGGCTGTTCGCGACGGGTGGTGGGGCGCTGGCGGGCTTCGGGCGCATGCTCAGCCCCGCCGAGGCGCGTGAGATCATCGCCGCGCAGGGCTAGATTTCCGTAACCACGAAGGCACGAAGACACGAAGAGAAGAGACGGAACCACCAAGACACCAAGGCACCAAGGTTTCTTATCTTGGTGTCTTGGTGTCTTGGTGGTTAATTCGATTTCTCAAACAGCCGCAGGCTCTTCTTCGCGGCGGAACTGGCTCATGTACAGGTCGTAGTATGCGCCGCGATGCGCCAGCAGCTCGTTGTGGGTGCCGCGCTCGATGATCTGCCCGTCCTTCAGCATCATCACCTGGTCGGCGTTGCGGATGGTGCTCAGGCGGTGCGCGATCACAAAGCTGGTGCGCCCTTCCATCAGCTGATCGAAGGCTTGCTGGATCAGGCGCTCGGTGCGCGTATCGACGCTGGATGTCGCTTCGTCGAGGATGAGGATGTGCGGGTTCGCCAGTGCCGCGCGTGCGATCGCGATCAGCTGGCGCTGGCCCTGGCTGAGGCCGCCGCCGCGCTCGCCCAGCACGGTTTGGTAGCCATTGGGCAAGCGTTCAATAAACGCATCGGCTGAGGCGAGCTTCGCAGCCGCGATCACATCCTCGTCGGTCGCGTCGAGCCGGCCATAGCGAATGTTGTTCATCACCGTGTCGGAGAACAAGAACGAATCTTGCAGCACAATGCCGATCTGCGAGCGCAGGCTGTCGCGCCTCACATCGCGCACATCCAGGCCGTCAATCGTCACCGCGCCGCCCGAGACGTCGTAGAAGCGCGGGATGAGGTTGATGATCGTCGTTTTGCCCGCGCCAGTCGGCCCGACAATGGCGATCATCTGGCCCGGCTCGGCGGTGAACGACACGCCTTTCAGCACCTGCGGCTTGGCGTTGGTTTTGCTGTCTGGAGCGGCTTGTGTGGCTGTTCCCGCGCCCTGCCCATAGCTAAACGCCACATTGTCGAACACCACGCGCCCCTTGATCGGCGGCATCGTCTGCGCGCCCGGCTTGTCGGTCACGTCGGGCTCGATTTCAAGCAGACCAAAAATACGCTCGCCGCCAGCAATCGCGCTTTGCACGTTCGTCCACATCACCGCAAGCTGCTGGATGGGCTGATTGAAACGCTGCACGTACTGCAAAAAGGCGAACACCACGCCGAGTGAAATCGCAGCGCCACCAAACAGCGGCTGGCCGCGCAGCAGTGAAAGCCCGCCCACCACCACCACAATCGCCAGCGCGACATAACCAAGTGCCTCGAGCACCGGGTTCAGCGCGGTGGTGAAGCTGGCAGCGCGCACGTTTGCGTCGCGGTTGGCGGCATTTGCGCGCCGGAACTGCTCGATGCTCTCGTCTTCGCGGTTGAAGGCCTGCACCTCGCGCACGCCGGCAATGCTTTCCTGCAAGCCCGCGTTGACATTGCCCATCTCGCGGCGGCTTTGCCGAAAGGCTTTGCGCGCCTGCCCCGAGAAGTACACCGTCGCCAGCGCCATCACCGGCACCACGCTCAGGCTCAGCAGCGCATAGACGACATTGGCCTGCAGCATCTTGATCACAATCCACACGATCAGGAGCGCGCCGCTGAGCACATTGATCAGCGCAAAACCGAGCGCCTGCTGGATGGTGTCGGTGTCGCTGGTGATGCGGCTCATGATGTTGCCGGCTTCGTTTTCCGCATAGTAGCCAAGCGACAGGCGATGAATCTGGTCGAACAGGTCTTCGCGGATCTTGCGCAGCGCGTGCTGGCCGGCCCAGTTCATCGAGTAGAACGACGCGCCGCCGAACAGCGCGCCAGCAATGAACAGCGCGACGAGCAGGCCCACCAGCCCGGCCATGCCAGCGATGCGCTCGCTGGCGCTGGCAGTCAGGCTGGCGGTGGTGTACCAGCAGTTGGCCGGGTTCGGGTACAGGTAGCAGTCGACCGCCTGGCCGATCAGATCCGGCGCGGTCACTTGTGTCCACACCGAGGCGACAACCATGCTGAACGAGATCAGCACGCCGAGCCAGTAGGGGCGGAAATACTGCCCAAAGCGCGCCATCGTCGCGCCAAGATTCTGGGGCTTGGAGGTTTCGGTATTGAGCAGGCGGGCTGGCCCGCCGGGTCCACCCATCATATGCGTTGCTCCGGGATTTTAGGGGCTGACACGCAGGTCAGCCCTGACTGTGCGGGGGCTGACAGCGATTAGACACCGACGGCAGCGTCGCCAACCAATTGCGAGTGGTAGATCTCGGCGT
Organism: Kouleothrix sp. 19917; assembly: GCF_057073505.1. Lineage (NCBI taxonomy): Bacteria > Bacillati > Chloroflexota > Chloroflexia > Chloroflexales > Roseiflexaceae > Kouleothrix > Kouleothrix sp. 19917. The sequence continues at coordinate 2,405,413 of NZ_CP097099.1, read as the reverse complement.
AGATTGGGCTGTTCTCCATCAGGACATCGTGCGTGCCGCGTGCCACTACCTCGCCCTTGTCGAGCACCAGGATCAGGTCGGCATTCACCACCGTGCTGATGCGCTGGGCGATCACAAAGCTGGTGCGCCCGTGCATCAGGTTGTCGAGCGCCTGCTGGATGCGCAGTTCAGTCTGCAAATCCACGCTGCTGGTTGAGTCGTCCAGGATCAGGATGTGCGGGTCGAGCAGGAGCGCGCGCGCAATCGCCACACGCTGGCGCTGGCCGCCCGAAAGCGTCGTGCCGCGCTCGCCGACGGGCGTGTCGTAGCCCTGCGGGAAGGACATAATGAAATCGTGCGCGGCGGCGGCCTGTGCGGTAGCCTGCACCTGCTCGATTGTCGCGTCGGGGCGGCCAAACGCAATGTTGTCGCGGATTGTGCCGCTGAACAGGTTGGTTTCCTGCAGCACAATGCCAATCTGCGAGCGCAAACTGTCGATCGTCACGTCGCGCAGGTCGTGCCCGTCGATGGTGATCGCGCCGTCGCTGGCGTCGTAGAAGCGCGGGATGAGGTTGATGATCGTGGTTTTGCCGCTGCCGGTCGCGCCAAGCAGCGCAATCGTCTGCCCCGGCTCGGCCACAAAGCTCACGTTCTTCAGCACCGCCTCGCCACTGTTGAAGTAGCGAAACGTGACGTTTTTGAACTCGACCTTGCCAGCGATTGGCGGCAGCGCCGTTGCGCCGGGCTTATCGACGATATCGCTCTTTGAGTCGAGGATTTCGAAAATGCGCCCGGCCGACGCGCCAGCCTGCGCCATCAGCGAGATGATAAAGCCAAGCTGGCCGAGCGGGAAGAACACATACAGCAGATACAGGCTGAACTTCTGGTATTCGCCCAGGTCGAGCGTGCCGCCAATGATCTGCCGGCCACCGAAGTACAGGATCACCGCCTGCCCAAGCTGCGCAATCAGAAAGACCACCGGGAACAGAAAGGCAAAGGTGCGGCTGACGCGCAGCTGCTGTGCCATCAGGTCGGTCGCCGAGCGGTCGAAACGCTGCGACTCGTAGGGTTCGCGCGTGAAGGCTTTTACCACCTTGATGCCGGCCAGATTTTCCTGCAAAATCGTGTTGAGTGCCGAAAGGCGGCGCTGCACTTCGCCAAACAGTGGCTGGCTGACCGCGCCAAAGATCATAAACAGGATCAGCGCGAGCGGCAGCGTCGGCAAAATCCACAGCGTCAGGCTCCAGTTCGTCCAGAACAGGATGGCGAGCGCGACCGTGAGCAGCAGAAAGGCCTGCGCGGCCAGCACCAAGCCCTGCGCAATGAACATACGCACCTTCTCGACATCGTCGGTGGCGCGAATCATGAGCTGCCCGGTCTGGTTGCGGTCGTAGTAGCTGAACGAAAGGCGCTGGACCTTGGCAAAAATCTCGTTGCGCAGGTCGAAGGCCAGACCCTGCGATGTTTTTTCGGCCATGAAGGCCTGCACAAACGAGAACACGCCGCGCAGCACGGCAAAGGCGACGATAATCAGCGCCGCATTGATCAGCAGCGACTCGGCGCTGGTCTGGTCGAGCCGCAGCTGGGCAAGCGTGCTGCCGGCGCGCTGGGCGGCGGCTTCCTGCTGCGCCGCTGGCACGTTTGTCAGAATGGCGTTAGCGGTCGCGCCGCGCGTCACGGCGTCGATCATGTTCTGCACGAGCTGCGGCACCGCCAGCTGCGCAATGGTTGCGACCACCAGCGCGCCGTAGGCGAATGTGGCAGCGCGCTTCTGGTTGCTCAGGTAGCGCATTGCGCGGCCCAAACCGCCATTGCGCGGGCCGGCGGCGCGGCGACTGCCCCAGGAAGGGCGTGCGGAGGATGCTTGCACGAATTGATTCTCCTGTTTGCTTGGGCTGGCACCTGCGCACATCGGCGTGGCGGGCGCGAAGGCAGAAAGATCGTTTTAACCACCAAGACACGAAGGCACCAAGATACTGAAGATGGCTGATGGAACGCTCGCTCCAATATCGTTCGTCTGTGTCTTGGTGCTCTGGTGGTTCCGTCTCAAAAATGCTAGTGCTTGCCCGATGCTCGACCTTCCACCAGCGTTGAAACGGCGCGCTCCATCAGGTCGAGAAACTGCGTCTGTTCTTCGGGCGCAAGGCCTTCGAGCAGGCGTTCCATGCCGCGCAGCTGCTCTTCGTACAGCTCATTCAGCAGCGCGCGCCCGTCGTCGGTGAGCGAAAGCAGCGCCACGCGGCTATCGTCGGCGTGCGGCTGGCGCTGCACCATACCCGTCGCAACCAGCCGGCGCGTCAGCGCAGTGACGGAAGGCGGCGTGAAGCCCAGCTTCTCGGCCAGATCCTTCATTTGCAGGTGCGGCGCGGCCGCCAGCATATGCATCGCGCGCACGTGCGAAAACGAAAGGTTCAGCGCATGCAGATGCGAGATTGCGCCATCCATTTTGTTCGAACGCATTCGTTCAAACAAGCTCAGCAGGCGGCGCGCATTAGCAGTTGTTTGCGTCATGGCTTCAAATTAGTTAGGGAAACTAACGATTGCTATCGTAGCACAGCACGGGTGTTTCAACAATCCGCCTTGCGACCGAGGCGGCCTGTCCATATGGGTGAGGCAGGAAACAACCAGAACCACAGAACCAAGATCAGGACCGAGAACCATGAATTGTAAGCGGGAATGCAAAACGGCGCAGGGCGTTTGCCCTGCGCCGTTTCGTTTTTCTAGAGCAGAAGTATTAGATTACCGAGAACACTGAGTTTTGTTATACGCTCCCTGATCTCTGTGTGCTCTGTGACTCAATTCCCCACGTAGCGGCTTTACGCGGCCTGATCGGCCCAGTCGAGGTAGCGATCGAGCGAGCCGTTGTAATACACATGCACGACCTGATTCTGCGTCACGCGGCTGATCGCGTCCCACACCTCGTTGTCGTCGGTGCTGTGTACCACCAGCATACCCTGCTCGGGCGCGAACTCGTCTTCGCCGGGCGGGATGACAAAGCCCAGCCACTCCTCGGGGTAGCGCTGCTCGATGGTGGCAATCAGCTCGACGCGCCCCTTTTCGACCATGCCGGTGTAGGGGCAGCCGCATGTGCAATTGACGCCGCAGCCCTCGTGGGCGCCGCACTGCATGCTGGTGCCGCCATGCTCGGCAGTCGTCAGATTGATCATTACTGGCATAAGTCGCTCCAGGTATCTCCGATGGCGCGGGTGAAGGGCGAAGCATCTGCTTTCGGCAGCGGTTTGCCATCTGTGATGTCATCGCGCTCAAATACAGCGCGGCGCTCGTTATGGCAGATGCTTCGCCCTTGCTCTGGTAGGCATGTAGCCTGTGCCACAGCCTCCTGCCTATATATGGATCGCCGCGCCTTCGGCAGCTGCGTGCTCGGCCTCGCCCAGCGCCTCGTAGAGCGTTGGGTGGGCGTGGATGGTGCGCATCAGCGACTCGGCGGTAGCCTCGTGCGAAAGCGCCACACCGCCCTCGGCAATCAGCTCGGTGGCGTGCGGGCCGATGATATGGATGCCCAGCACCTCGTCGTACTTCTTTTCCGACACGACCTTGATGAAGCCGTTGCGCTGGCCCAGGATTGTGGCCTTGCCGTTGGCCGAGAACGGGAACTTGCCGATTTTCACATCGTAGCCCTGCTCGCGCGCCTGCGCCTCGGTCAGGCCGACGCTGGCGATCTCGGGGTTGCTGTAGGTGCAGCCCGGCACTTTGCGGTAGTCGATCGGCGGCGCGTGATGGCCAGCGATCAGCTCGGCGACCATGATGCCCTCGGCCGAAGCTTTGTGCGCCAGCCAGGGCGTGGTGATCGCCACGTCGCCAATCGCATACACGCCCGACACATTGGTTTTCATACTCGCATCGACCTTGACGAAGCCGCGCTGGTCGAGCTCGACGCCAACATCTTCCAGGCCCAGGTTCTTGGTGTTGGGCGCGCGGCCAATGCCCAGCAGCAGGCGCTCGGCAGTCAGCTTCTGCTCCTTGCCGTCGGCGTCGGTGAAGGTCGCCGTCACGCTGTCGCTGGCCTTGTCGATTTGCGTCAGCTTTGCGCCGGTGTAGACTTTGATTTTGCGCTTGTTGAAGGCGCGCGCCAGCTCGGCGCTGATCTCTTCATCTTCCACCGGCACCAGCCGCGGCAGCGCCTCGATGATCGTTACCTCGGCACCAAATGCGCGAAACGCCGACGCAAACTCCACGCCAATCGCGCCCGCGCCAACGATGATGATCGACTTGGGCAGGGCGGGCAGGGCCAGCGCGCCAGTGGACGAAATGATGCGGTCTTCATCGAACACCCCGCCGATTGGTGGCAGCGCGCGCGGCTGCGAGCCAGTGGCGATGATGATATTCTTGGCGGTGATGCGGCTTTCCTTGCCGTCGGGGCCAGCCACCACAACCGTGTTGGGGTCGGCCAGCCTGGCAGTGCCGTTGTGCGTGTCGATCTTGTTTTTCTTCATCAGGAAGTTCACGCCGCCGGTCATCTGCTTGACGACCTTGTCCTTGTATTGCATCAGCCCGCCCCAATCGACATCGGCCTGCGGGATGACGATGCCAAACTGCTTGCTTTCGCGCGCTTCTTCGAGGAGATCGGCGCTGTGCAGCAGGGCTTTGGTGGGAATGCAGCCAATATTTAAGCAGACGCCGCCCCAGTACTCACGCTCGACAACGGCGGTTTTCAACCCAAGCTGGGCGCTGCGAATGGCGGCGACATAGCCGCCTGGCCCGGCACCAATGACTACAACATCATACTGCGTGTCGCTCACGGATGTTGCCTTTCTTTCTGCGGAAAAACCCGCCCTATTGTACCACATCGCGTCGGGGCGCTCGCATCGATGTGCGTTTGGAACGACACCACGAAGGCACGAAGGCACGAAGATCGGGTTTGATATGATTTCACTCTGCGTTTCAATGATATTCTAGGCGTTTGCAGAACAATAGAGCACTCAGGCACTGGCAAGAAGCGTGTTAGAGTGCGGAAAATATAGCTGCCTTCCGCATCCTGCCGACTGCAAACTGCTATAGCTCTGGCGCATCTCGGCTGGGCCAACGACCGTATCAAGCATACACTTCCAGAACCTTTGCCACTGGTTTAGTCTCGGCAGCCGACCAAACGTTACGGATTTGACGCGCAGCGCGCATGCGGGTAGAGTTCGCCCAACGAAGAGAAGGAGGAACCAATGTGCCTGATTGTGCCGCTGCTGCTGGGCGCTGCCCTGCTGGGCGCGTATCTGCTCACGCCACTGCGCGAGCGGCTGAGCCCGCGTGAGTTTGTCGGCGATGGGCATTTCGTCCAGGTCGGCGGCTACGCCATTCACTACCAGGACGACGGGCCAGCCGACGCGCCGCCGGTGCTGCTGGCGCACGGCTTTGGCGCGAGTTTGTTCACCTGGCGGGCACAGCGCCGCGCCTTGCTCGAAGCGGGCTTTCGCGTGATTGCAACCGACCAGCTTGGCGCGGGCGCGTCGGAGCGGGCGATTGGGCCGGTGTATACCACCCAGCAGCAGGCGGCCTTGCTGCTTGGCGTGCTCGATGCGCTGGGAGTCGAAGCCGCCACGGTCGTTGGCCACTCGTATGGCGGGCGCGTGGCAATGCAGCTTGCGCTCGACGCGCCGGCGCGGGTGCGGGCGCTGGCGCTGATCGCGCCCGAGGCCTACGCAACGGCCCGCCCGCCAGTTGCCCGCGTAGTGGAGTGGCCAATTTTAGGCTATGCGCTGGCCTTCTACGCCACAGCGCCGCGCCTGGTGCGGCCCGGCCTGCAAATGGTTTCGCGCTCGCGCGCATGGCTGACGGATGCGGCGGTGCAGGGCTATGCCGCGCCAGCAGCAGTGCGCGGCTCGACGCAGGCGCAGATCTGGCATGCACGCTCGCCCAAAGATCGCCCCGGCGAGCCGCCCGTGCCTGCGCGCCTCTCTGGCATCACGCAGCGCACGCTCATTCTCTGGGGCGAGCGCGACCCGGTGTTTCCTGCCGCCGACGGCCAGCGCCTTGCCGCAACACTGCCGAATGCGCGCTTGCACATCCTGCCTGGCGCGGGGCACCTGCCGCACGAGGAGCAGCCCGACGCGGTAAACACGCTGCTGCTGGATTTCCTTGGGAGGGCTTGAGAGAACCAAACCACGAAGACACGAAGGCACGAAGATCTAAATATTTCTTCGTGCTTTCGTACTCTGGAAAATAAATTTCCCTGTACTCAGATTCCAGGAAGCTCAAGCCAGTTTTGCTTCAATCTGATAACCAGATGAGCTTCCTGGAAGCTTGCCCGTTGTATGAAAGAACTTTCTTTCCAGAGTACTTCGTGCCTTCGTGGTTTCTAAAAGCGAGGGTTTAGCGTTCCACCAGCGCGACGGCGCTGGCAATGGCGTGCTCGCGCGTGTGCGAAAGGCTGATTGCAATAGGCCCGAGGCCGAGCGCCTGCGCCCGTGTGGCAGCACGGCCATGGAGGTGCAGCACGGGCCGGCCGTGTGCATCACTCAGAATTTCAATCTCGGTCCAGCCGACCGACTCGCCGGGCTTGTTTTCTGCGCCACCCAGCCCGCGCAGCCCCACGCCCAGCAGCTTGGCGGTCGCTTCTTTCGCGGCCCAGCGCGCCGCCAGCGAAGGCATTCGCTCGCCGTAGACACGCAGCTCGGCGGCGGTATAGACGCGCTGCAAAAAGCGCGAACCCCAGCGCGCCACCGCCCGCTCGATCCGCGCAATTTCAATCAGGTCGATGCCGGTGTAAAGCATTGCCATGCCTATTATGGTCGCCGGGCTTGCTGGCTTGCAGTCAGCGAAATATCGGTCACCTGCGAGATATAATCGTGCCCGTTGCCGTAGATTGCCACGTTTTCGATATAGCGCGCCGACTGAAGCAAGTCGTACTGCGGGTCGCGCAGGTCGAATTCCATGCGATACCACAGCGCCTGGTTGCTGACCGCCTGGTACACATACTGGCCGCCAGCTGGAATGGGCTTGCGGTCGCTGGTGCGATACAGGCACAGGTAGCGTTCTTCCAGCGGGTCGGCCGGGCTATCGCGTTTGAACTGGAAACGCACAGTGATCGGGCATTCGTTATTGGTCACGCCCGCGTTTGGCACGCTCTGGCTGATCACGCGCGCCCACATCACGAAGTGCAGTGAACGATATTCCGAAACATCGATATCGAGCACCTGCTCGATACCATAGCCGTAGGATTTGCTCTGGTTGCCTTGCCGGTCGAACTGTGCCAGCAGCACCGTTTGCTCTTTCGGGCACAGAAACGCCGAGGGCGTGGTTGGGTGGCACGAGCGGTACATCGTCATGCTGGCAGCCTGCATTTCACTGTCGCTGACGGTTTTGTCGAAATCGAAACCGTGGACGGCCCAGGTTTGAATGCCATCGGCGGGCTTGCCAGCCATGTATTGCTCGAAATCGCCATCGCGAATCAGGTTCCACTGCGCCAGCTGAATGCCGCCCAGCATGCCGCCGGCATCTATTTGCACCTTCTGCCCCGCCTGAACCGCGACCTCGCCCGCGCTGTTATGCACCACAAGGCTGCCGCTGCGCACCGCAATTTCGGCCATCAGCGGCGTGCCCAGATCGGTGGTGGGTTGCACCAGGTGTTTTTGCGCGATTTCGACGCTGTAGCTGCCACCTGCGGCCATATCGATGTTGATGTTGTTTGAGATCGTGACGGTGTAGCTCATCTCGCCGTAGGTCTGGCCGTCGCTGGGCGGGATGTCGTAACGGGCGTAGCCGGCCCGCTGCGCAAATGTAACTTCCTGGCGGCGGTGCGACCAGCGCGAGACTTTGAAGTGCGCGAGTGTGAGGTCAGCGCCAGTGGGGAAGGCCCACAGCTGAATATGGGTGCGGTCGGGCAGCAGCACCGACGCGACCGGGCCATAGCCGGCCTGTGGCACCGCCAGTACGCGGTCGTTTTCGGCCAGTTCCTGGCATTTTTCCGTGCTTGGCGCGGTGGCGCAGGGCTTGGTTGGCGTGGTGCGGTTGGTGCTGTCGCGCGCCTGGTAGTTGACGCCGGTGGGCGCGTGCACGCGCACGATCGTGCCGGTGCCCTTCACCATGGCATTGGCGTAGTACCACCAGCCGGCGAAGCATGCGCTGCCGATCACCACGCAGAACACAAAGAAAAAAGTCAGCAGCACGATCCACGCGCTTGTGGCGGGGTCGGTACGGCGGCGCGGCGAATTAATTGTTGGTGCGGTTTCGGCCATAGTTTCCTAAGTTCTGAGTGTGGGGCTGCGGCAACTCAAAACTTAATAGAGTGACAGGTAGCGCTCGATCTCCCACTGGCTTACGGTGGTGCGATACGACTCCCACTCCTGGGTTTTCGCCTCCAGGAAGCGCTCCAGCACGTGCGCGCCCAGCGCATCGGCAATCACATCGTCGCGCTGCAGTTCGATCAGGGCGTCGCCGAGCGAGCGCGGCAGTGTTTCGAGGTTGCGCGCGCGCGGGTCGACATGGTACAAATCCTCTTCGGCGGCTTCGGCCAGCGGCAGCTTGCGCCTGACACCATCCAGCCCGGCCATGAGCATCACGGCGAAGGCCAGGTAAGGGTTGCAGGCCGGGTCGGGGCAGCGCAGCTCGGCGCGCGTGGCCTGCGGGCGCTGCGGGCTGATGCGGGGCACGCGCACCAGCGCCGAGCGGTTGGTGCGGCCCCAGCTCAGGTAGACTGGCGCTTCGTAGCCCGGAACCAGCCGCTTGTACGAGTTCACCAGCGGCGCGAGAATGGCGATCATGCCTTTGGCGTGCGCCAGCAGCCCGGCAATGAAATGGCGCGCGGTTGCCGAAAGGCCATAGGGCTCGTTCGCGTCGTAGAACAGGTTCTGCCCGGTCTTCAGGTCGGCCAGGCTTTGGTGCACGTGCATGCCGCTGCCGTTGATGCCCGCGATTGGCTTGGGCATAAACGTAGCGTGTAAGCCTTGCTGCTGGGCGATTGCCTTGAGCGTGGTGCGGAAGGTGACGGCATGGTCGGCGGTGCGCAGCGCCGGCCCGTACTTGAAGTCGATCTCGTGCTGGCCGCCGGCGACCTCGTGGTGGGCGGCTTCGACCTCGATGCCAAAGGCCGAAAGCGCGCGCACCATCTGGCGGCGAATGTGCGAGGCCAGGTCGGTCGACACGTCGAAGTAGCTGGCGACATCGTGTGGGTCGGCAATTGGCTGGCCGCTGGCGTCGGTTTTGAACAGAAAGAACTCCAGCTCGGGGCCAACGTTGTAGCCCATGCCCAGCTTTTCGGCCTCGGCCAGCGCCAGCTTGAGGATGTGGCGCGGGTCGCCGGCAAAGGGCTTGCCATCGGGCGTAAACACATCGCAGATCAGGCGCGCGGTTGGGTAGCCCGAGCTGCTGTCCCACGGAATCTGCGCGTAGGTAGCAATATCGGGCACGAGGAACATATCGCTTTCGGCAATGCGCGCAAAGCCCTCGATTGCCGAGCCATCGAACCAGACCCCGTGGTCGAGGCAGTCGTCGAGCTGCTCGACCGGGATGGTCACGTTTTTGACCATGCCCACAATGTCGGTGAACTGAAGGTTGATGAATTCGATCTTTTGCTCGCCAACGAGGGCGCGAATGTCGTTGCTTGTCCGGGGCATGTCGCTATCCTAGTTCTTGCATGCTGGCGCGAGGATATTTTTGGCGTCAGGGTGCGGTGCGCTGGAAGAATACCTGGTAGCTGCCGTTGCGCGCGCCCGTGGCCGAAACGCGGTAGCGCAGCCGCCCCTGCGCGTCGGTCGTCACCGTGCCCGAGCGCGAAACAGCTTCGTCGGGCCGGCCCTTCACGGCCAGCGCCACGCTGCCGTCGGCGTTCAGCAGCTCAAGCTGAAGCTCGCCGCGCTCGGCCTGCACGATGGCAATCGCGTTCATGCTGACGCGCGGCGCGCCCGTGTCGAGCGTTTGCTCGGTGCGGCCATCGGCTCCAACAAACGTCGCGTTAATGTTGCCGCCGTCGGGCAGCACATCCGACGAGGTGCGCGCGCCCGACATGAGCATGCACCCGCTGAGCAGCAGCGCGCAGCACGCCAGCAGCGCAGCGGCGCGCCAGCCCGGCCAACCCGCTGCTGGCCTACCCATACGATTCGGGCCGGCTGTCGGTGTTATAGGTTTCTTCGATCGGGATTTGCTCCAGGCGCAGCGGGCTGCGCTTGACGACACGCAGGTTGGTTTCGCAGTTGGCGCACACAACCTCATTGCCTTCCAGAACGTAGCCTTGCAGCGCCAGCTTTTGCTTGCACACCGGGCAAGTCGCGAATTCAATACCCAAAGGGGCCTCCTGTATAGTTGCAGAGTTTGAATAGGGACGCGTTCTTTGGCTTGTGCAGCCGGCACTTCGGCGGTTCGTTCTTCTGGCGCTGCCGGCCACAGCTGTGGCCGGCAGCGCCAGAAGAGATTTTCCTGGGGAGGCAAAGCCTCCCCAAACCCCACCGATTAAGGTTACTCTTGTTACGACAGCAGCGAGTCGACAAACGCCTGCGAGTCGAACATCGCAAGGTCGGTCATTTTCTCGCCAGTGCCGATGTAGCGAATTGGCCGCTCAATGTCCTGCGCAATCGCAAAGGCGATCCCGCCCTTGGCGGTGCCATCGAGCTTGGTGACGGCCACGTCGGTCACTTCCACCGCCTGCATAAACGACTTCGCCTGGAGCACGCCATTCTGCCCGGTGGTCGCGTCGATCACCAGCAGCACCTCGTGCGGGGCGTCGGGAATGCGGCGGCGGATGATATTGCGCAGTTTTTCCAGCTCGCGCATCAGGTTGGCCTTGGCATGCAGGCGGCCAGCCGTGTCGATAATCAGCACGTCGGCGTTTTGCGCCAGCGCAGCCTCGACGCCGTCGTAGACCACTGCGCCCGGGTCGGCGCCCTGGCCGCGTGTAATCACCGGCACACCCGCGCGCGAGGCCCAGGTTTCGAGCTGCTCGGTGGCGGCGGCGCGAAAGGTGTCGGCGGCGGCCAGCAGCACACTTTTCCCGTACTGAACCGTCAGGCGGTGCGCCAGCTTGGCGATCAGCGTGGTTTTGCCCGCGCCGTTCACGCCCACCACCAGCAGCACATAGGGTTTGGCCTGCGCCGGGGCGCGCACCTGATCCTGAAACACGCGCACCATTTCGGCCTTGAGCATGCCCTTGGCCTCGCGCACGCGCTTCACGCCGTTGCGGTTGCAGCGGTCCTTGGTGCGGTTGACGAGATATTGCGTGGTTTCCACGCCCACATCGGCCTGAATCAGCAGCGCTTCCAGATCGTCCCAGAACTCTTCGGTGATCGGGTCGTCGACCGCGAACAGACCCGAGATCTGGCCGAACAAGCCGCTGCGCGCTTTGGCGGTGGCCTGGTCGATTTTCGCTTCTTCCTGCTGGGCTTCTTCTTCGGTGCGCGGCGCGTCCTGGCCGCGGCCAAACAGTCGTCGGAACATTCGGTATATCCTTTACGCGGGCGCGGCACGGGCCGGCCCGGTGTGGCGCGATAAAGCGGCTGTATTATAGCCTTTCAGCGCGGATTTGTACAAATTGGCTCAGGCGAGAAGGCCGATCAGCAGCGCCGCCAGCACCAGAATCACGGGCAGGGCCAGCACGCGGAGCATACGCATGGTGAGCACATGCGTCAGCGCGGGTGCGTCGCGGTCGCCCAGCAGCAGGGGTGCGTCGGGTGTGGAGACCAGCGCCGCCTGCGCGCCATGCCAGGCAGCTTCGCCCAGCGCAAACACGCGCTCGCCGTGGCGGATCTGGCGCTCGCGGATGCGCAGGCGGCGCGTGGTGCCCAGCCAGGTGCGCGTTGAGACGCCCAGGCGCTCAAGCGCGTCGAGCGTGCTCTGGTTCAGCCCGCCAAACAAGCCTTGCTGCATGCTAAAACGATCTTGAAGAAAGAGCGCCGCGCCAGCCGGTTCGATCTGCACCCAGCCAGTGCCATCGTCGAGCAGCAGCGGAGCCTCGGATGTGTGCGCGAGCACGGTGCGCCAGCTGCCGCTGCGGCCAGTGCTGCGGTATTCCTGCACCTCGATGCTCCAGAACGCGCATGGCATGGCGGCAAACGGGCTGCTCAGGTGCTCGCCGCTGACGCTCCCCGCAACTGCCGCCTGCCCACTGCCGGGCAGAAGCGCAACCGTGCTGACGGGGACGCGCTGGAGACGGCGATACTGGGCCAGCAGGCGCAGCAGGCGCGACAGCAGAAATGCCAGCGCAAGCGCCGCGATCAGCAGCACAAACACTGGCAACGCAAAATTTGTGGTCATACCTTCCTCTCATGCATGGCCGGAACCCCTCGCGCTATGCATAAGAAGATACGATTCGCACGGACACATGTTGCGCGCTTAGGCCCAGCCGAGATTATCGGGCTTTTTGGGCTTCGCGCCGGGTGTGCCCGACTCGCCATCCTCGCCGTCGCCGCTCATTTCTTCTTCCATCATCTGGTCGACCATTTCGTCCCAGTCGTCGCCAGCTTCTTCGCCCAGCTCCTTGCCGAGCTTTTTCGCCCAGCGCGCAATCGAGCGCGGGTCGCTTTCGTCCAGCCCGGCCAGCATGGAAGGGTCGGCCATATTTTCAAAGCGCGCATCTTCGGATTTCACGACAGAAACGCGCGAAACGGCGCGGCGCACTTCGGTGTTGGCGCAGCGCGGGCACGCAAGCCCGGCCGGGTCGCTGAAGCCGCGCACCAGCTTCTGGAACTGGCCGTTGCACTGCGGGCAAAAGTATTCGTAGATTGGCATAATGTTTTCTCAGTCGTCAGAATTTAAGTATTATAGCCGAGAGCAAAACGGTTGAGCCACCGAGGGCACAGATGCCACTGAGGATGATAGGCAAAACTCGGCGTCCGTTCGGCTAAGCTCACACGAAGCCTCGTGTTCTCTGTGGCCTAATCCTTCTGCACTTTACTATAGGATCGGGTGTGTCGATTTGTGAGTTTCATTCTGCGCGGAATACGCACCACAATCGGGTGTTTTCGCCAAGGATTCCTTCTCCGCACAGTTCAAAGCCGTTCTTCAGGTAAAAACGCAGGCTGCTCTCGTTCGCCGTTTCTAGGTACACGCCGCTGGATTTTGCGTCCTTCTCCGAAGCATCGCAGAACGTGTCCAGCAGCGCGCGCCCAATCCCGCTGCCCTGCCTGCCTGCACGAACGCCAATAACGCCGAGATAGGAGTGCGGCTGCGTAGGCTCGAATTGTGCCGCGAGCATCTCATACTCGCGCAAGCGCGCCTCCAGCCCATCCACCGCAGCCAGCAGGCGCGCCCACTTTTCATTTTGCGCTTGTTCCCACGCGGGGCGGGAGGTGTCGTAGCCCATCGCAGCGCCGACAATCGCGCCATCTTCCTCGGCGCACAATGCCGGCATGCCCAGGGCCACGCGCACCTCAAGCAATATCCGAAAGAACTCGCCAGCATGCGACTCGTGCTCCCAGCCATCTCCGAACAAGAAGTCAATCAGCGCATCACCAGCAAACGCACTCACTATGGCATCTACTACGGGTTCAACGTCATTCTGCCTAACCGAGCGCACGAGCATCACGCCTCCAATGTTCGCCGATAGAGGGCTATTTGCCCTTGAGCGCCCGAATGGCCAGCGGCAGGCGCGGCAGCAGGTCGCTCGCGAGCGCGCCCATGTCGCCAATCTCGTCGCGCACCAGGCGGCCAGCCGCGCTGTGCAGGTACACGCCCAGCACCGCTGCGTCGTAGGGCGCGAGGCCCTGTGCCAGCAGGCCCGCAATCGCACCGGCCAGCACGTCGCCGGTGCCGGCGGTGGCGAGCGCAGGGTTGCCGCCGTCGTTCACGGCGGTGCGGCCCTCGGGGTGCGCCACCACAGTGGCTGCGCCTTTCAGCACCACAATCTGGCCCCAGGCGCGCGCAGCTTCTTCGGCCACCTGAATGCGGTCGTCGCCAAGCTCCTCGGTGCCGAGCAGGCGCTTCATCTCGCCGGGGTGTGGCGTCAGCACGCAGGTGCCACGGGGCGTGTGTTCCCACCACTGCTCGATCTGGCTGAGCAGCGTCAGGCCGTCGGCGTCGATGACGGTGGGCGGCAGCTCGGGGCGCTGGCGCTCGGCGGGCTTCTCGGGGCTCATGCCGATGCGAAAGCCGATCTGCCCCCGGTGGCGCGGCGAGTCGATGCCGAGCAAACGCGCCAGGAACAGGCGCGTGGCTTCTTCGCGGCCCAGCCCCGGCCCGACCAGCAGCGCCTTGTACTCATCGAGATGACTAAGCGCCTCGTCGGCGGCGGCTTCGCCAAGCGCATTCCAGTCAGCTTCGGGCAGAAGCTGCAAGGTGATCTCGGGGGCGCGGCCGGGCGCAAGCAGCGCGCTGCGGCTGTTCGCCAGCGTCACCACGCCTGCGCCCACGCGCGCGGCGGCGGTGGTGGCAAGGCTGGCCGCGCCGGGGTAGAGCGCCGAGCCGGCAATCGCCATGACTTTGCCAAAGGTGCCTTTATGGGCATCGGCAGGGCGCGCGGGCAGCAGCGAGCGCGCCAGCGCAGAATCGATCGTAACACTCATAAGCGCCTCCACTTGTTGAGCAACCAGGCCAATATCGGCCGTTTCGATTGTGCCGGCATAGGTGCGCCCGGGCGGCTGCAGCAGGCCGCGCTTGGCCAGCCCGGTGGCGACCGTGGCGGTGGCGCGGATGGCGCTGCCCAGGACGGCCCCGCTGTCGGAATGCACGCCGGTCGGCAGGTCGATTGCGAGCACCGGCGCAGGGCTGGCGTTCACCGCCGCGACAATCGCCGCGAGCGTGCCTTCCACCGGCCGGCTGATGCCCATGCCCAGCAGCGCATCGATCACCAGATCGGCATGCGCCAATTGGTCGCGCAGGTGCGTGGTGCTGGGGTCGTTGGCGGCGGCGTGGGCGGGGACGCCGCGCTGGCGGCACAGCAGCCAGTTCGGGTCGGCAGCCGAAGCTTCGCGCCGCCAGGTGTACAGCTCGACATGCGCGCCGGCATCGTGCAGGTGGCGCGCCACCACCAGGCCGTCGCCGCCGTTGTTGCCCGGCCCCACCAGCACCAGCACGCGCTTCCCGGCAACATGCCCCAGCCGGCGCATGGCGGCCTGCACCACGCCCCAGCCAGCCTGCTCCATCAGGCCGGGCCAGGTTGCCCCGGCGTCGACTGCGGCGTGCTCAAGGTCGCGCATCTGTTGGGTAGTGGCGAGTTTCATAGCGATGACCGATCCTTTCGCCTGCGCGGCACATTGTACACGATCGGGCGCGGCGATGGTAGGGCTAGGGGCAGGGTTGGGGTCGCTGGCTGCGGGCAGTATCAGCATCAAGCCAGTTTGCTCGGGCCGCATGGCCGCTGCGTTCCCACCCCAGCTCACCGGTCGGGGCTAGCGCCCCGAACCCCAAATCAGTACCCGCTTCAAGCCAGTTTGCTCGGGCCGCAGGGCCGCTGCGTTCCCACCCCAGCTCCCCGGTCGGGGCTATCGCCCCGAACCCCAAATCAGTACCTGCATCAAACCAGCTTGCTCAGGCCGCAGGGCCGCCGGGGCTCGCGCCGCCCCGGCACCCGGCGTCGGGGCTATCGCCCCGAACCCCAAATTTTAGGTGGTCGGGATATTATAAGATTGCTTCTCATGCCTCCGTTGTGCCAAAAGCTGGCAGCGGACGATGAGAGTATTGTTGTTTATGGGAGCATTCAAGCTGGCAGCCACTATCTCGTCCGATGCCTTGCCCCCATCCACAACGGAGGCATGACCGCAAATTATTTCTTCGGTGTACCACGTGCTTTAAGGGGTTCGGGGCAAGGCCCCGACCGCGGAGCGCGAGGGCGCGCAGCCCTCGCAAAAGAATAGGGCGCCCAGACAGGTCCGCCCAGACAGGTCCGCCCAGACAGGTCCGCCCACACAGGTCCGCCCAGACAGGTCCGCCCAGACAGGTCCGCCCAGACAGGTCCGCCCAGACAAGCAGAGTGCGAGAGCGATACGCCCTCGCACTCCCGAAGAGGAAAAGCCCGTGCTACGCAGCGCGCGAGCGGCGCAGCCGCAGGCCCAGCAGCAGCAGCGCCAGCGCCGCGAGAATCAGCGCGGGCGTGGCATCCGTGCCGGGCGCGCCCGTTTTCGGCAGCGTGCCGGGGGTGTTGCTTGTGACGTTGGAGCTGCCGCCAGCGGCGGTGCTGGTGGAATAGATCTTCAGATTATCGAAGTGCATATGCATCGCGCTTGCGTCGACATTGCTGGCGATCAGGCCCACCCCGCCCGATTTGTAGTCGGCGTCGCTGAAGCTGTTGAGCGACTCGCCGTTCAGGTAGATCGTGAAGGCGTCGCCGCTCATGTCCACACGCAGGTGGTTGACATCCGAAAGTTTCTTGATCAGCGGCGAAGCGGTTGCGGCGATCAGGTCGCTCGATTTACCCGCGCCAGCCATTTTGCGCACGCTGTACTGCCCGGTGCGCGGGTCGAGCATCACAGCATAGAAGTGGCTACTGTCCTGCGCGCGCACTATCACGCCTTCTGCCACATCGCCAGTGAAGCTGTCGCTGTTGTCCCACACATCCAGTTCAATCGTGCCATCGCCGTAGCTTTGGCCGGGCAGCAGCGACCAGTGCGTTTCGCCGGCCTTGAGGTCTTTCAGGTGGTAGACGCCGGGCGCGTGGAAGCCGCGCGAGTAGTCGGTTGCGGTCAGGTTATTTTCAAGCTTGCTTTTGGTTGGGTCGCTAAAATCATCGTCGAACATCAGCTTGCCTTTGGGCGTGGGTGGCGCGGCACCAGCTGCGGCGGGCAGCAGGGCCAGCGCGGCAAGGATCGTCAAACCAGCGAGCACCAGGTGTTTCATACCAGCCCCCTTTGCATAACAGTGAGTTGCTGAACGTCTTCTTGCTGCTTATTGTGCCGGCGCGGCACAGCGAAAACCAACTTCGTAAAATGGCACATCGGCGGGCGCGCCCTCGTCGCGGGCGAAGGCGCGGGCTTTGCCTGCTGTTTGTGCCCACGAGCCGCCGCGAAATACGCGCTGGCCGGGTGCATCCTGATCTTCGCGGCCATCGCTGGCCTTGTAGGGGTAATCTTTATAGATGGTGCTGGTCCACTCGCGAACATTGCCAGCCATGTCGAAGGTGCCGTTGAGCTCGGCTGGGTAGCTGCCCACGGCCGTTGCATCGCCCAGCCCGCTTTCGTCGGAGTTCAGCAGCTTGGCGCTGAAATCACCTTCCCAGGGCCACACGGTTTTTTCGCGCGTGGCACCCTTCCAGCTGGCGGCTTTCTCCCATTCCGCCTCGGTGGGCAGGCGCTTCCTGGCCCAGCCGCAGAAGGCCGTTGCCTGCTGCCAGGTCACGTTGATCACCGGGAATTTGTCGAACTCGGGCTGGGTGCCATACTCGGGGTGGCGTGGCGAGGCTGCGGTGCTGAGCGGTGTGCAGCCCTGGGCCGTCACGCAGGCGCGATATTGCGCATTCGTCACTTCATTGCGGTCGAGGTAGAAATCGGGCAGGTTGAGCATTTGCGGCGGCTCGTGCGGGTTGAAGTTGCTGCCGATCACAAACGCGCCGCCGGGGATGAGCACCATATCGCCGTTCGGGTCTTTGCGCTCGGCGGGCAGGGCGGGCGCGGCGGGCGGCTGATCGATGCTCCAGATCTGCAGGTCGTCGAAGTGCATGTGTGGTGCTTCTGCGTCGATATTCGCCACAATCATGCCAATCATGCCCTGCTCGTAGGCGTCGTCGTTGTGGGTGGCGAGCAGCGCGCCGTTCAGGTAGAAAGTGAGCGTGTGGCCGTTGGCGTCGACGCGCAGGGTGTTCTTTTCTTTGCCCTGGTTGATCAGCGGCGAAGGCGCCCAGGGGATCAGTTCGCTCAGCTGGCCCGGGCCGTCCTGGCGGCGCAGGCTATACTGCCCGCTGCGCGGATCGATCATCAGCGCATAGTAGTGGGTTGCATCGCTGGCGCGAAAAGCCACGCCCTGCGAGACGCTGCCCACCGAGGTGTCGCTGTTATCCCACATCACGCTCTGGACGCTGAAGTTGGCATAGATCTGGCGCGGCATCAGCACGGCCTCGGTGTCGTTTGTGTTTGGCAGCTTCATGTGGAAAACGCCGGGCGCATGAAAGCCGCGCTCGAAGTCTTTGGCGCCGCGCAGGTCGGCCAGGCCGTTCGGGTCGAGCCGGTTCAGGTCGTTGAAGTCGTCGCTGTTCACTTGCTGGCCAAGCGGCTCGGGCATGGGTGCGGGTTTGCTTGCGCCAGCCGTTGGCGCGGGCGCGGCGCTTGGCGCGCGGGTGGGATTGCTGGCCTGCGCAATGCCAACACCAGCACCCGTAGGTTGCGGCGCGGCAGTTGGCGTGGCAGCGGTTCCGCCCAGGCGGCCAAGTTGCCAGAAGACCACGCCGACCAGCGCCACCAGCGCCACCAGGCCAACAATCAGCGGCGGCAGAAGGCGGCTGCGCTGCGAGCGTGGCTGGGTGCTTGGAGCAGGCGGTGTTATTGGCGCGGTGCGGGTGAGCGGCTGGCCGTTTGACACAGCTGGCGTGCCTGGGGCTTGTTCAGTCGCAAGCGGCGCGGTGCCAAGCGGGCCGGTCGCGGCGACAGGGGAATTGCTGGGCGCGCTGGCTTCCGCGAGCGACGTACTGGTTTGCTGACGCTGGCGAATCTGCGCGATACCCTGCTGGGCGGTGGCGCGGGCTTTCTGCTGGGCTTCCACCGCAGCTTCGCGCAGATCGCGCGCGTCGGGGTAGTCGGGGTCGAGCGCCAGCAGCCGGTCGAACTGGGCGATGGCGGCATCCCAGCGCGCCTGCTCAAACGACTTCACGGCGGTGTCGTAGAGCGTGTCGCGCTGAGTGTGCAGTGTGAGCTGGCCGCTCACCTCGCCAATTGCAGCGGCCATGTCGGCGGCGCTCTGGAAGCGTTTGGCCGGGTCTTTTTCCAGCGACTGGCGAATCAGCGCCTCGACTGGGGCGGGCAAGTTGGGCACCAGCGCGCGCGCAGGCGGCAGTTCGTCGTAGATATGTTTCGCCAGAATGGCCATGGGCGTGTCGGCGTCGTAGGGCACCTGCCCGGTAACCAGCTCGTAGAGCACCGCGCCAGTGGCATACAAATCGGTGCGGGCGTCGATTGTGCGGCCGGTGGCCTGCTCGGGCGCCATATACGCGGCAGTGCCGATCACCTGGTTGGCAAGCGTCAGTCGCGCCTGGCCTTCATTCACCAGCTTGGCAATGCCGAAGTCGGCCAGCATGGGCCATGTGTCGGTTGGCAGCAGGATGTTGCCGGGCTTGATGTCGCGGTGCACAATGCCGCGCTGGTGGGCATACTGCAACCCATCGCACACGCGCTGAATGAGCTGGAGCGCGCTGGCAGGCGACAAGGGCGTTCCCACCAGGTCACGCAGCGAGCGGCCATTGTCGACGTACTGCAAGGCCAGAAAGAGCATGTTGTCATCTTCGCCGTAGTCGTAGATCGGCAGGATGTTCGGGTGCTGCAGCGCCGCCATAGCGCGTGCTTCGCGCTTGAAGCGCTCGGCGAACTGGCGGTCGGCGCTTTGGCCCATGACCTTGATCGCCACCTGACGGTCGAGGTTTTCCTGGTAGCCGCGATACACCGTGGCCATCCCGCCCTGCGCGATGACATCGGTGATAAGATATTGCCCTAAACGCTTGCCGATACGTGAGTCGCTCATAGCCGCCCCCGAGGTCGATCTGGCGAAAGACATAGCAAAGCCAGCAACTGGCGGTGGAGATGTGGGCCGCCAGTGCTCCGAAAGACGCTGGTATTCGACGCTGCGAATGTACGAAGGTTTTGTGTGAAAGCGGGCGCGGAACAACACACGCAACAGTGAACCGAGCTAGCGCAGCAGCACCACCAGCGCGCCCAATAGCGCCAGCACCACCACCCCAGCAATCACCCAGGCGATCATCACGCTCTGGTTGCCAGCACTCGCGCCAGCTTTGGCGCTGGGTGTTTCGGTTGCGGGCGGCGCCGCAGCTTGAACTGGCACAGGCTGGGGCGTTGTGTCGAGCGGGCGCGGCGCGTTGATTGGTGTGGTCGGCGCGTGCTTCGCCATGTCGGCGGCGCTTGGTCGCGGCGGCATGTCGTCGTCGATCTGCGGCAGGCGGATCGTCGCCATGTTGACAGCAGGCTGGCGCGGCTTGGCTGGCTGTGGCGCGGGCTGGCTGCCCAGCTGCTGCTGATTGAGCTGCTCGAATTTCCTGCGCGCCTCGATCTTATCGCGCTCCTGCGCCGACAGCGCCGCGTTCAGCAGCTCGTTGGCGTCTTCGTTTTCAGGGTCGAGCTCGACCAGTTTGCGCAGCTGGCCAACCGCGTCGTTGTAGCGTTTCTGCTGAAATGCTTCCAGGCCAAACTCATACAGTCCCGTCATCTGCACGCGCGACTGGCGCTGGTGCTCAAGCTGGCTGGCTACATCGAGCAGTTCGGCCGACATGGCGGCGGCGTTCTGGAAGCGTTCGGCCGGCTCTTTCGCCAGGGCGCGCTCGAGCACGCGCTCGATCAGCGGCGACAGGTCGGGGTTGAGCGAGACTGCCGGCGGCGGCGCTTCGTAGACATGCTTGGTCAGCACAGCCATGGGCGTGTCGGCGTCGAAGGGCACGCGCCCGGTCACCAGCTCGTAGAGCACCACGCCGGCGGCATACAGATCGGTGCGCGCATCGATTGGGCGGCCAGTTGCCTGCTCGGGCGCCATATACGCGGCGGTGCCGATGATCTGGTTGGCGAGCGTCAGGCGCTGCTGGTTATCGTTCATGAGCTTGGCAATGCCGAAATCGGCCAGGGTGGGCCAGTTGGGCGAGGGCATAAGCACATTGGCGGGCTTGATGTCGCGGTGGATCACGCCGCGCTTGTGCGCGTAATCGAGCGCATCGAGCACATGGCTCGTCAGGCGCAGCGCGGTGACGGGCTGCATCGGCCGGCCCAGCATATCGGCCAGCGTGGTGCCGTTTTCGACATACTGCAAAACGATATAAAGCAGATCACCCTGCTCGCCGAAATCGTACACCGGCAGGATATTGTGGTGCTGCAGCGCGGCGATTGCGCGCGCCTCGCGCTTGAAGCGCGCCGCAAACTGCGGGTCGCGGTGCGACGACAAGACCTTCACGGCGACAAAGCGATCGAGCGCTTCCTGATACCCTTTATACACCGTGGACATCCCGCCGCGGCGCACAATATCGATAAGTTGATACTGGCCCAGCCGCGTATCGATCAGCTCAGTCATCTACAGCGCCTCTCCACCCTTGTGCCCGCCGGTCGCAGGTGATTTGCGGGGCAGAACACCACACGTGCTATATATTAAACGATGCAGAACAGTGTTTTGTTCGTCTGGCTGCCATACATTTCGACCGATTTTGCGGGAAGAGTCAGCGTGGTCAGCAAACAGTCAGCTTTTGGATCACAAATGGATGACTGTATTTTACCACCTGGGTACCCGTTGTCAATCATTCTCAGGCGTGATACAATGGCCTCTATACCCTGTTATCCAAACAATATCGGGAACCCGCATGGCTCGTGCAACGCCGGGAATTTTGACGTATCGTCGCGCCGATGGCGGCGAGGAGCGCATCAAGCTTCACCAGGACGTAACGACGCTCGGTCGTTCGGATTCGTGCGCCGTGGTGATCGCGCTGCCGGTGATCTCGCGCCTGCACGCCCGCATCGAGCTGCAGCACGACCGCTATGTGCTGTTCGACGCGGGCAGCGCCAATGGCACATTTGTGAACGGCAAGCGCATCGAGCAGGGCACGCAGCTAAGCACCAGCGACGAAATCTGGCTTGGCTCGAATGACGTCGCTCTGCGCTTTTCCGACCCGGAAGAAACCCTGGTGATGCAGTCGAGCCCGCTGCCCGCGCCGCTGTTTATCGACGAAGACGCGCGCACTGTGCTGGTGTATGGCGCGCCGCTCCAGCTCAGCCCGCTCGAATACGGCCTGCTGCTGCATCTGGCGCACAACCCCGGCACGGTGTGTACGCGCGAAGGCACGTTTCTGGCGGTGTGGGGGCAGCCCTACGACCACGCCACCTGCGAAGACGCGCTGAACGCGTGTATTGCCAAGCTGCGGCGCAACCTGCGCAGCGTGGCCGAGTCCGCCGGGCACGAGCCGCCATTGATCACTACGGTGCAGCGCGTGGGCTTTCGGCTCGATGCCGAAGTCGGTTTTGCGCCCGGCAGCGGGCGGCCCGCAATCGCGCGCAGTGTCAGCTAGCTCAATAGTCGGCCCACGAGGACAGGCTTGCCACCTGTCTTTTGCATATAGTTAGGCAATGGTTGGATAAGCGATCACTTTGCCCGGCGCGGGGGCATTTCGTTTCACATGCGTTTCGGGTATAGTGGCACCTATACCAGCCACCAGACTAGAAAAACGCCCGCCTGCCCCGTTTAGTATACGGTGGCAGCGGCCTCAGGAGCGGCGACCTTTGCCGCAGTCGTGCCAGAGCCCGATCTCGGTCGGCTCGCCAGCAGAGAAGCGGGAAGCTATGTCAGACGATCAGAACGACGCCAAGCAGCCATCCAGCGCCGACAACATGCGTGAAACCGGCATCGTCAATGTGATGACCTCGACGAGCATGCACAAGCACCCCACGGCGTTCATCAAAACGCGCCTGCCAGTGCTTGAAGTTGCGCTCGACTGCGACAAGATGACGGCACAGCTTGAGCCGCTGCTGGCGGCACTGGCGCGGCCTGGGCAGCAGCCGGCAGTCACCTATGCCAAGCTGCTGGCCTACAAGCAGGGCAATCGCGGCCTCATCCACTACGAGGTGAGCGGCACCGAGTATGGCGACACATGCATTGTGTATGGCAAGCTCTACCCCGAGCTAAGCCAGGCGCAGCGCGTCTGCCAAACGATGCAATCGCTCCACGACGATTGCTTCAAAAAATCGCCGCTGCTGGGCGTGCCGCGCGCGCTGGGCTGCATCCCCGAAATGTCGATGCTGGTGTATGTGCCGGCCGAAGGCGAGATGCTGGGCGATGTGTTTGGCGCCGACAATGCACTGCGCTATGTCGATCTGGCCGGCGAGTGGTTAGGCACACTGCACACCTACCCGCTGAAGATCGAAAAGCATTTCCGCCTTGCCACCGAGCTGGTGAACGTGCAGGCCTGGGCGGTGCTGGTGGGCCATAAATACCCCGAGTTTGCCGACGAAGCCATGCATATCGCCAAGCACCTGCAGGATCACGCCAGCGAGATGGCCTTTGAAACACGCTCGCCCATTCACAAGGATTTTCACTACGGGCACATTCTGGTCGACCGCGGCCTGAAGGTGATCGACTTCGACGAGATGCGCCTGGGCGACCCGAACTTCGACCTGGCGCACTTCTGCGCAAACCTGCACCTGCTGGCCTACCGCGTGAAAGAATCGCCCTACCAGTTCTCAACGCTGCAAAGTGCGTTTCTGCGCGCCTACGCCCGCGTGGCCGACTGGGAGCCGAACGAGCGCTTTGTGTATTTCTACGCCTACACCTGCCTGAAGATCATGAAGCAGCTGTGCAGCGTGCGCGGCTTGCGGCCCCGGCCCGAAGGCGACGAGCAGCACAAGCAGGTCAAGCTGATGCTCGACCAGGGCATTGGCTCGCTGCCCAACGCCACGCGCCAGAAGCTGTCGAGCAAGTTCGCCACGATGATTATGAACGATACCGAGCGGAAGTAGTGTGGTAGTGCGCCGTGGGTGTTGCGCCCGGCGCTTCGCCTGGGCGGCAGCGCCTGGGCCTGGGAACTATGCAGCGTATCGGCTATATCATCCGCAGCTATCCGCGGCTATCGCAAACGTTCATTGTGAACGAGATCCTGGCGCTTGAGCAGCAGGGTGTCGCCTTGCATCTCTTCCCAATCACCGACCCGCACGAGCCGATTGTGCAGGCGCAGGTGGGGCAGGTGCACGCGCCGGTCGATTACCTTGAGCAGGCGCGTGGGCGCGGCCGGATTGCGTTGGCGGCCGATCATCTGGCGGCCATGCGGGCCGCGCCCGCGCGCTATGCCCGCGCCCGCACCTATGCTGCCCGCCGCGCCGATCTCGACCAGGGCTACACGTCGGCCAGCCGCGCCGAGTGCTTCGACATGGCGGTGTACCTGGCCGCACTGCTGCGGCGCGAGGCGCGCGCCGGCAGGCCAATCGGCCACCTGCACGCCCACTTCGCGCACGACCCAGCCCTGATTGCGCTGCTGACGCAGCAGCTGACTGGCATTTCGTTTTCGTTTACTGCGCACGCCCGCGACCTTGTGCAGATCCCGGCGCACCTGCTGAACGAGCGCACCGCGCGTGCGACTGCCATGCTCACCTGCTCGGCCACCAATCTTGCGTATATCGATCAGGTGATGCCGGCGGAACTTCAGGCCAAAGTGCGCCTCATCCATCATGGCGTCAATCTGGCGGGCTTCCAGCCGCTTCCCGGCCGCCTGAGCGAAGGGACCGGCGCGGCGCAAGTGGCCGAGGTTGGCGCGGGCCAGGAAATTTCGGCGGCGTCGAATTCGGTGCCACGGATCCTGTCGGTTGGTCGTCTTGTCGAAAAGAAGGGCTTTCCCGACCTGATCAACGCCTGCGCGCGCGTGCGCGATTCTGGCCTGGCGTTTACATGCGCGATCTATGGCGAAGGCCCGCTGGAAGGCGAATTGCGCGCGTTGATCGACACACTCGGCCTGGCCGATGTGGTGACGCTGCCGGGCGCATGCAGCCAGCAGGAGCTGATTCCCGAGTTGCAGCGCGCCGACCTGTTTGCGCTGGCCTCGTTTGTGACCGACGACGGCGACCGCGATGGCGTGCCGAATGTGCTGGTTGAGGCAATGGCCTGCGGCCTGCCCGTGGTGAGCACCACGGTGGCGGGCATCCCTGAGCTTGTCAAAACCGGCGAGAATGGCCTGTTAGTGCCGCCGCGCGATGTCGCAGCGCTGGCCGATGCCCTGGCCGAATTGTTGCGCAACCCGGCCGAGCGCGCGCGCATGGCCCGTGCCGCCCGCAGCACCGTGGTTGAGCACTTCGATCTGCAAGCTGCCGCGCAGCAGATCGCTAAATTGTTCGAAAAAGCCGTGGCCAGCCCGTCAAAAATAGCTCACGCAAACGTTTAGTGTTCGGTTGTTCCAGAAACTCGTAGCAAGATTGCCTGAATCGTTTGCCGGCCAGCCCGCCCGGGTTGCCTGGCAGCGAGAGGGAGACGCCATGCAATCCGTGCAGACCGAACCGATTGCAACCAGCGCCGACACGCATCGGCTGGTGCAGATCGCCCAGAACACACAGCAGATGGCGGAGTATCTCACGCCAATCTTCTTCCCCGACCACCCCGACCATGTCGCTGATTGCCGCATCCTTGATATGAAATATGAGGTTGGCGAGTACTGCACGCTGCTCTACCAGCTTGGGCCGCGCATGGTCATCGGCACGTTCCGCTGGGGCGAGGTCGAGGGCGAACTGCCCGCCAGCGCGCGCCTGATCGAGCCGCTGGGCATGCAGGTGTATAGCTTCGAGCAAGACCCCGCGCTGCCCGGGCTGGCCACGGCGCTCGATCCGCGCCGCATCCGCGCTGCGCTGGCCGAGGCCCTGCCAGAATATCGCGACGGCGAACGCGAGCTGCTGAGCGTGCGCGCACGGCCGCTGCGCTACCGGCCCGGCAAGCGCTGCACCATGCGCTTCGACCTGCTGGAGCGCGATGCCGCTGGCGCGCTGGCCCGCCGCACCCTCTACGGCAAAGCCTACCACCAGCTTGGCAAGGCCAGCTCGGTATTCCATGAGATGCAGATGCTTTCGGACACCGACGCGGTGCGCTCGGGCCGGGTGATCCTTGCGCCGGTAGTGGCATTTCTGCCCGACCTGATGCTGGTGATGCAAGGCCCGATCGAAGGCGAATCGCTGGAGATGCTGCTCGAAGGTCTGCAAGGCACGGTGACGGCTGGCGACCCGCGCGGATGGGCGGGCGTGGTGCGCTCGGCCGGGGCGCTGGCTGCGGTGCACACCTCGGGCGTCGCCACCGACCGCGAGCGCCCGATCGACAAAGAGCTGAAGCGTTTTGTGAAGCGCGCCAGCCAGGCCGCCACGGTGGACGCCGACGCTGGCGGGCGCTTGCTGGCGCTGGCCGAGGCGCTGCCCGCCTGGCGCGACCACATGCCCGAATGGGGCGAACAGATCACGCTGGTGCATGGCGATTGCAAGCACAGCCAGTGCCTGCTCACCGACGCGGGCGTGGCGATCCTCGATTGGGACCACTGCGGCATGGCCGACCCGGCCACCGACATTGGCACCTATCTGGCGACGTTCCGCCAGATGGCCATCCACCAGTCGCTCAAGGCGCGTGGCTCGGCGGCGGCGGCGGCGCGCGCGACCTGGCTGCGCGGGCTGGAAGACGCGTTTCTGGATGAATATGTTGCGGCCAGCGGCTTTGGCGAAGGGTTCTACTTCCGCGCCCGCTGGTACGAAGCCGTGGCCCTGATGCGCAAGGCGCTGCGGGCCTTTTCGCGCGCGCCGCGCTCGCCCATGCCGCTGGCGCAGGTCGATGCCGGCTGGCAGATTTTGCACGAGCTGGGGAATGCGTAGGCTCGCGTTCTGCGCCGCGCCTGCCACGTGCCGACAAGGGATAGAGAGATAGACCATGAGCGACGCCAAAGCACTTCCGGCCGCCAAGGCCAAACCCGAGAAACCAGCCAAGCAGCAGAGCGATCTGCGGCGCGTGCTGTCGATGCTGAACCGCTTTCTGGCCGGTAATCGCGTCACATTCGTGATTGCGATGGTTATGCTGGCGCTGAACTCGCTGCTGGATAACCTGGCGGCCTACCCGCTGCCGCTGTTTGTGGCGTTTCTTGATAAAGGCGTGCCGCCTGCGCCATTCAACGGCCAGCTGATAGCCGGGCTATTTTCCAGCAGGTACAGCGCGCTGGCATTTATCGCCGCGCTGGTGATTTTGCTGGCCTTTCTTTCCAGCGTCACCGACTCGCTTTCGGAAATCTACCTTTCCAAAGGCGGCCGCCAGCTTGGCTACAACCTGCGTGCTTCGCTGTTCGGCCACCTGCAAAAGCTGTCGCTGGCCTTCTTTGGCCGCCAGCGCACTGGTGATCTGCTCACACGCGTCACCAGCGACGTGGCCGCAATCGAAATCTTTGCGATCGACTCGCTGAAAGATATCGCTGGCAGCGTGTTTACGCTGATCTCGGCACTAGGCCTGCTGCTGCTTGGCTCGCCGCTGGTGGCGTTTGTGGCCCTGCTGATGGTGCCGGTGCTGTCGCTCATTTCGAACTATTTTGCCGACCGCATTAAATCGCTTTCCAAGAAAGTGCGCGCCCGTGAAGGCGAACTGGCCGCCAGCACGCAGGAAATGCTCACCTCGATTCGCGTGATCCAGACCTATGGCAGCGGCGGTAACCAGCTCAAGCAGTTTGCCGACATCAGCAGGCAGACTATGGATACGGCACTGCAGGCCGCCCGCCTGCAAGCCGTGTTCAGCGGCGTGTTTGGCGTGATGCAGGCCGTGACGATTGTGCTGGTGGCGGTGATTTTCACCACCATGATGGGTACGCAGTCGTTTGCGCCGGCCCAGTTGCTGACCTTTGTTGGCATCATTACCAACACCTTCAAGCCAACCAAGCGCCTGATCAAGCAGTGGAATGAGGTCGGCAAGATCATCGCCAGCGTCGAGCGCATTGGCGACGTGCTGGATCGCAAGCCGGCAGTGGAAGACCGGCCGGATGCTCAGGCAGCGCCGCGCTTCCAGGGCTATATCGAGTTCAGCCACGTGAGCTTTGCATATGTGCCCGAGCCGGAAGATGTGAAGGACGGCAAGGCGCCGCAGCCGCGGCTGGCGCTGCGCGATGTGAACTTCACGGTTGCGCCGGGCGAGGTGGTGGCGCTGGTGGGCGGCTCGGGCGCGGGCAAGAGCACGATTGTGCAATTGCTGCCGCGCCTCTACGACCCGCACGCTGGCACAATTACGTTTGATGGGCAGGATATTCGCTCGTTTGGGCTCGACTCGCTGCGCGGCCAGATGAGTATGGTGCTGCAAGAGGCGATTCTCTTTACCGGCACCGTCGCTGAGAATATTGCCTATGGCCGCGAAAACGCCACGCGCGAGGAAATTATTGCGGCAGCCATGCAGGCCAGCGCCCACGATTTCATTCAGAAAATGCCCGACGGCTATGACACCGTGCTGAGCGAACGCGCCAGCAACCTGTCGGGCGGCCAGCGCCAGCGCATCGCCATTGCCCGCGCCTTTATTCGCAACACGCCCATCCTCATCCTCGATGAGCCAACCACCGGCCTCGACGCGGAGTCGACCGAGCTGGTGCAACTGGCGCTGCGCTCGCTGATGCGCGGCAAGGCGACGGTGATTATTTCGCACGATCTGAACCTGATCCGCCAGGCCGATAAGATCATTGCGATCAAGGACGGCGAGATCGTGCAGGTTGGCTCGCACAAGGAGCTGCTGAAGCGCGGCGGCCTGTATGCCGATCTGTATAACAAGCAGTTCGGTCAGGTAGTGCAGGAGCAAGGCGGCCAGATGAAGGCCACGCCGGTACCACCGCCAACGCCGCTGCCCGCTGCGGTCGCCGCAGTGCTTGAAGACGACGATGACGACGACATGCCGCAGGTAACGCCTAAAGCCTTCCAGACACTGATTGGCAAGGCCCTGCCGGCCCCGGTGTCGCAAAAAGCCTTCCAAACCCTGATGATGCAGGCCGTGGTTCCGCCGCCACCCGCAACTGCTGCTGCCGCGCCTGCCGCGAGCGCGCCGGCTGTTGTGGCTGCACCTGTGGCCTCGGCGGCGAGCGCGCCTGCCGCGCCCAAGCCTGCCGCGAACGAGCAAGCGGCTGCGCCCGCCTCGGCGCGCCACGCCCAGGTGATGCGCATGGTTACGCCGCCGCCCGCGCCTGGCGCACCCGCGCCTGCCAAGCCCGAAACGCCCGCCAGCAGCGCGCCGGCAGCCCGCGCCCCCGAGGCTGCTCCCGAGCCTGCTTCTAAAGAAGTGAACTTTGCGGCCGGTGCGGCTCCGGTCGACACCAAGCCGCCCGTGGCGCAGCCGCCAGTTGCGCCGCCCAAGCCGGCCGCCGCGCCAGCGAAACCCGCCGCGCCAGCCGCCGCCACGGGCCGCACCGAGCTGCAGCCCGCGATCAGCGTCGATGGCCGCTCGACCATGCGCTTTGGCGAAGAAGAGCTGCGCGACCTGCGCGCCGGTTTGCGCCCGAACACGCCAGCAGTGCAGGCCGGCCAGGCCGGGCGCTCAGGCCTGCGCGGCGAACGGCTCGATCTGCTGCAAAGCCCGGCCTTTCAGGAAGAGTTCCCGAGCATCCGCACTGCCTTCGACGCCCAGAGCATGCGCGACCAGATCCAGGGCACGCTGTTTGGCAAAGGCCATACGAACTATGTGATCGAGAAGTGCGAGCTCGATCAGGCGACCTACCTGCCCGGCGAGGGCGTGGCGCTGCGCTATGAAGTGAGCGCGAAAGATCGCATTACGCTGCAAACCATCGAGCCGATTGTGATTGGCATGGTCTTCCCGAACCAGCTCGCCTGCGCGCTGTATATGCGCGATAAGCTGGCCCCGCTGGTGGAACTGATGCGCGGCCGCCCCGAGATCACGCCGTTCAGCACGCCCGCCGCGATCATCGAGCCGCTGCATATGATCCTGCACGTCTTCCCGATCGACGGCGAGCTGCCCGCGCTGGTGCCTGCCACCGACCCGCAGCGCATGGCCGAATTGTTTCGCGAGACCCTGCCCGAAGCCACCGACAACGGTCTTGAAATCGAGCGCTGCAAGGTCGAGCTGGTTGATTATGCACGCCGCTTCCGCTCGGTGCTGCGCTACACCGTCGAGGGCAAGCGCGCTGGCGGCGCCCGAGCCGAACGCCAGCTCGTGTATGGCAAAGTCTTCAACGACACGATTGGCTCGCTGGCTGGCCCGGTGACGAGCGCGCTGCGTGATGCGACCAACGACCCGCGCAACAGCTATAAGTTCGCGGTGCCGCACGCGCTGGCCTGGCGCCCCGACATGCAGCTGTCGCTGCTGGAAGCCATCCCTGGCAAGCCGGTGATTTCCGATCAGCTGAAAGCGCGCCTGCGCGGCAAACCACTGGCGCAGGGCATGCTTTCGCTGGAAGAAATGATCGCTGCTTGCGCCCAGATCGCCGTGACCATGCACACCGCGCCGATCAAGCTGGGCCGCCGCCGCTCGCTGGACGACGAGCTAACCAGCCTGCGCGCGGGCTTCGCCGACATGGAACGCTATTCGCCCGAATTGGCTGGCCGCCTGAATGGCTGGCTCGATCAGCTCAGCACCTACGCCGAGCAGTCCGACGCGCTGCCAACCGGCTTCTGCCACGGCGATTACACGTACACGCAGGTTATTTTCGAAGGCACACAGGCTGGCCTGGTCGATTTCGACTCGGTCTGCCAGGGCGAACCCGCGCTCGACCTGGGCCACTTCCTGGCCTACCTGCGCGTGGCTGGCAGCAAGGCGCAGGCACTGGCATCGTCGAGCGCGCCCAACACCCTGGTCGAAGATCTGCGCGAGCAGTTCCTGCAAACCTATATTCGCACCATGGGCGCCCGCGTTGAGGATATCGAGCGATTGCGTGTGCGGGTCGCCATCTACCAGATGATCAGCCTGCTGCGGCGCGCGCTGCGAAGCTGGCAGAAGTTCAAGGGCAGCCGCCTGGAAAGTGCGCTCGAAATCATTGAGGAGGAAATGGCGTGTCTACCACAGCTCGACTACTAGCTGCCGACCAGCGGCGCGCAATCTTCGAGGGTCTGCGCCGCTTTATGGACGCGCCAGCCTGGCTTGGGCCAGCTGGCCACGCCGATACTGTGCGCGCCGCGCTGGCCGCAACGCCGGCTTTTGCCGATGGCAGCACGCAGATCCGCAAGCTCAGCGTCAAGCGCATGCGCCTGAAGAAGGGCCAGGACGGCTGGACCGGCCAGTACGAGATTGTTGTGCAGGGCCAGGGCGACGCCGAGCCGCGCACCAGCCTGCTGGCCGGCCGCCTGGTGCCGCCGGGCTTTGCCGAGCCAGCTATTGCAGAGCCCGACGCATCGTTCAGCAGCCCGAACTGGCATGTCTACCTGCCGGCGCTGCGCCTGGAGCTGCAGCACCAGCCAGCCGACCCGGCGCTGCCGGCACTGCCGCTGCTAACCGACCCGGCTCAGGCGCGTGAGCTGCTCGAAAATGGTGTGCGCGCCTGCTCGCCCAGCTACGCCGATATCAGCATCGCCGGTGTGACCATCCGCCACCTGCGCTACAAGCCCGGCAGCCGCGCCACGGTGGTCTATGACGTTGAGTATGCGCCCGAGCACGCCGGACGCGGCTGGCCGCCAATTATGGTGGCGAAGACCTATAGCGGCAGCAAGGGCAAAAACGCCTACGAGGGCATGGCTGCGCTGTGGAATTCCGGCCTTTCCAAAGGCGACATTGTGACGCTGGCCGAGCCGCTGGCCTACCTGCCCGAGCACAAGGTGCTGGTGCAGGGCCCGATCTACGAAGACCAGACGCTGGAAGACATGCTCAAGTCGGCGGTTTCTGCCAACACGCCCGCCATGCTGAGCGAGCTTGAGCGGTTCATGAACAAAACTGCCGACGGCCTGGCTGCGCTGCACACCTCGGGCGTGCGCTACGGCGAAACGATCACCTGGGAAGACGAGCTGGCCGAGGTGCGCGAGGTGATCGCGCGCCTGGCTGGCATGGTGCCCGAGCTGGCCGACGCTGCCGAGCCGCTGCTGCAGCATCTTGAAGCCGTCGCCGCAGTTTCGCCCGCCGACGCGATTTTGCCGGCGCATCGCGCGTTCCGCCCGGCGCAGGTGCTCTTGTTCAACGACACAATTGGCTTTATCGACTTCGACGGCTTCGGCCAGTCCGAGCCGGCGCTCGACCTGTCGCGCTACACGCGCAAAACCCGCGCGCTGGGCATGGATGCCGCCAAAGTCGACCCGAACAGCCCGGAAGGCGCGGCCCGCCAGCAGCAGATGGAAGCGATCTGCGAAAGCTTTTTGCAGCGCTACGAAACCCATGCGCCGGCATCGCGCCAGCGCATCGCGCTGTGGGAAACGCTCGATCTGCTGACGCTGGTGCTGTACTGCTGGACCAAGATCGAACCCGAGCGCCTGCCTGCCAACATGGCGCTGCTTGAACGCCACCTTGAGGTGAGCGGCTTACTGAACAGCTAACGAGCCGTGCTTGCCCGCAGCAGCCTGCCCGTGAAGGAGCATTCTATGGCAACCACATCCCGCACCCTTGACGGCCTGCCCGCCTCGCCCACAGTTGATGGCCTCCATGCGCTGGCGGCCCTGCCCGACTGGCTGCTGGCCCCGCTGCAGGCCAAGCCCGTGGCTGCCGCGCTGCGCGCCGCCGTGCCCGAATTCGCCAGCGGCGCGCTGGAGCTGAAAAGCTGCAAAATCAAGCGCATGCTGCTGAAGGACGATGGCCGCTGGGCTGGCACCTACACGCTCAGCACCGCAGGCCCACAGGGCACACAGTCGGTGGCGCTGCGCGGCACCTTTACGCCACCCGCATTGCGCGGCGAACCTGCACCAGCCCAGGCGCCAACAACGCCGTTCGCGGCCGATGGCTGGCGGCTGGCGCTGCCCGCGCTTGGGCTGGAGTTCGTGCCCGAGCCGCCCGAGAGCGAGCTGGCCGCAATGCCGCTCCTGACCGATGCCGAAGCCTCACGCGCCATGCTCGAAGCCGGCATCCGCGCCTCCACGCACCCCGATATGCAGATCGTGAGCAGCCGCCCCGAGGTGCTGAGCTACAAGCCCGGCAGCCGCTGCACACTGCGCTACCATCTTTCCTACCCGGCCGAGCAGGCTGCGCGCGGCTGGCCCGACACTGTGATCGCCAAAACCTACCGCAAAGACAGCAAGGGCCGCAATGCCTATGAAGGCATGCTGGCGCTGTGGCGCACACACCTGGCCGAGGGCACGGTTGTACGCATGGCCGAGCCGCTGGCCTACATCCCCGAGCACAAAGTCATGGTGCAGGGGCCAATCGCTGGCGACGAGTCGCTCGAAGATATGCTGAAAGCTGCACTGGCCGACGACACGCCCGACAGCTATGCGCAGCTGAGCATGTATATGATTCGCGCTGCTGCTGGCCTGGCCGCCTTCCATCAGTCCGGCGTTGTTCACGGTCCAGCCGTGACGCTGGACGAGCGGTGGGCTGAGCTGCACGACTTGCAAGCCCGCCTCGGCACGGCTGTGCCCGATCTGAGCGGCGCGCTTGCGCCGCTGCTGGCCGCGCTCGAAGCGCGCTCCGCTGCCAGCGCCGCCGATGCGCCCGTGCCAACCCACGGCACGTTCAACCCCGAGCAGGTGCTGATTGACGGCCCGCATGTCGGCTTTATCGACTTCGACGATTTCAGCATGGCCGAGCCCGCGCTGGATGTGGGCCTGTTTATCGCCGCGATTAAAGATATTGGCATGAACGCGCTGAGCAATGAGCAGGCGCACGACCTGACGGCGCGGCGCACTCGGCTGGCCCGCCTTGAGCAGATCGGCGATGTGTTCCTGACCTTCTACGAGCGCCTCGCGCCGATCTCGCGCGAGCGCGTGGCGCTGTGGCAGGCCTGGAGCTACCTGCGCGATACACTCCATTTCTGGATCAAGGCCAAGCCCGCCGAGCCCGACAACGGTCTGCTTATGCTGGTGGGCCAGCTGCAGGGCATGGCTCTGCTCCCGGCCAACGATCTGCGCGAGGTGGCGGTTAACGCCGAGCGCGTGCGCCGCCGTGCCGCCATCCCAAGCGCGCGCTACCAGGCATTTGCTTCCGCGCTGCTGGCCGGCATTGCCGTCAAGGCCGACGAGCTGGCCGAGCTGCTGGGCGCGGTGCTGCCGTTTGTGTAGGCGCAGCATGCGCTGGAACGTTTCTTTGACGAGAAGGTGAGGGCGGCTCATGGACATAACGACGGCGCTTTCGGGGCAGGGCGGGCTGGCGGGCGTGCAGTGGCTGCTGAACGAGCCGCCCGCCCGCGAGGCGCTGCGCGCAACCCTGGCCGGCATGCTCGAACCGGGCGCAGAAATCGGCGCAATGAAGCTCGACCGCGCCAAATACAAGCCCGGCCGCTACATGCAGGCCTACTACGCGGTTGAACTGACTGATGTTTCCGGCACGCGCACGCGCCTGATCGAGGTGAACTGGCTGCCGCCCGGCAAGCCCGACCCACGCGGCGCGCCCGAAACGAGCCCAGCCATGCAGAGCGAGATCGCTGAGCGCGGGCTGGCCGCGCCATTTCGCGCGCTGGCAGGGGAAAATGCCGAATGGGGCATCTGGGTGCAGGTGTCGCCGCTGGATGCCGAGTACCCGCAGCTCGCCCGCCTCGCCGACCCGGCGTATGTGCGCGATCTGCTGGCGGCTGATCCAACAGTTCAATCCGATGCGGCGGGCTACCGCATCACGCCGATTCGCTACCGGCCCGGCCAGCGCCATGTCCTGCGCTACGACCCGCTCGACGCGAATGGCGGGAGCGACCCGGCCGGCACGCTGTTCGCCAAAACCTACAACAGCGACAAGGGCGCGCGCACCTTTGGCACCGCCACCACCGTTTCCGACTGGCTGGCGCAGCAGAATATTGGCATTGGTGCGGCCCGCCCGCTGGCCTACCTGCCCGCCGACAACCTGGTGATCTACCCGCGTGTCACCGGCACGCCGCTCTCCGACCTGCTGCGCACGCCCGGCCCGGCCACCGATGCGCATTTGCGCTCGGCCGGCGCGGCGATTCGCGCCCTCCACGCCACGCCCGAGTCGCTGGTGGCCTTGCAGCCGCACAGCTTCGCCAAAGAAGTGAAAAGCATTCTCAGCGCGGCCGAGTATGTCCACCCGCTGCTGCCCGACACCGGCGCGGCGATCAAAGACCTGGTGACGCGCGCCCAGGCCCTGCACGAGCGCTTGCCAGCAGTGACGCCCTCCTTCGCCTATGGCGACTTCAAGGCCGACCACCTGTGGATCACGCCCGACGGCCTGACGCTGATCGACTTCGACACCTGCTACCTTTCCGACCCGATGATCGACCTGGGTAAGTTCCTGGCCGATATTCGCTTCTGGTATGCGGGCTACGGCCAGCCCGGCGCGGAAGACGCGCAGCGTGCATTTCTGGCTGGCTATGGCGACCTCAGCGATGAGCAGATCACCCGCGCGCGCCTGTACGAAGGGCTGGTGCTCACCAAATCGACGGTGCGGCGCGTCAAGCTGTTCGACCCGGCGTGGGCCGCGCGCGTAAGCGACCTGATTGCGCAGGCGGCAGGCGCGATTACGCAGGCCGAGGCCAGCGCACCAGCACAAACGCTGGCGCAAAACGCCTAACGCTGTATTCGCAGCAGTATCTCTTCTGCATGTGTGCAGTTTTCTTCGCCCCACGAAGAAAACTGCACACAAATCTCAAACCCCATCCCAGCGCTGTGTCGGCGCAACGCGCTGATAGCATGTGCCAGCCTTCACAAAAATGATCTACTTTTGTCATAACCTCCTTGCTGAAAGTCGGATCAATGTTTCGCCGCGCATCGCTTGACTCTGCGCTATCGCGGCGCTACCATACAGTGGCAAGCGGCAATCATTACACTTCATTGAATAAATTCGCCTCGTAGTGCGTTCATTGCTTCCAGCCAAGCCCCGCTTGGCTGGGCGTGAATGGCATGTCGCTCGTATTGGCTCAGTTTGGGGAATGAATGCCCCACGACGCGGTGGCGCGTATGATGCCGTTGACGACAGCGCAGCGCGATCTGCTTCAGCACCTGCTGGTGCTAGAAACGCCGATCAGCGCGACTGCGCTTGGCGAGCAGCTTCACCTGACCCAACGCCAGGTTCAATATGGGCTGCGCGATGTAAAAGGCTGGCTGGATCGCCGGCTGATTATGCTGCGCCACACGCCCGGCGTTGGCGTGCAGATCGTTTGCACCGCCGACCAGCGCCAGCGCCTGCTGCGCGAGCTTGATGTCTACGCGCGCTTTCAGCTGGTGCTGACGCCCGAGCAACGCCAGCAGCTTCTGGCGCTTCAGTTGCTTGCCTCCAACTCTGCCCTGACGCTTGGCCAGTTTCAGAACGACCTTGGCGTTGCGCGCGCGACGATCCTGAAGGATCTCGAAGCGATCGAGCCCTGGCTGGCGAGCTTTGGCCTGGAGATTGCGCGGCGTCAGCATCGTGGCTGCTGGATCGATGGGGCGGAACTGGCGCAGCGGCAGGCGCTGGCGGCGCTGCTATGGGGCGATGTGCCCTTCCCCTGGCCGATTATGGGCGTGCGCCAGGGCAGCCGCCTCGAGTTTGTGCTTGCGCGCGACGAGGCCTTGCTGCCAATTGTGCAGCGCGTCAACGATCTGGTGCGGCGTTGGGATCTCGCAACCGCGCAGCAGATCGTTGGGCTGGCCGAAACAGCGCTTGGTGGCCGCTTTTCCGATATTGCGGCGGCGGCGTTGGCGGTTACCGGGGCTGTGCAGCAGCAGCGCATTCAGGCCGGGCAATATGCAGTGCTGAATGCTGCAACGCTGGAATGGGCGCAGGCGCAGGCCGAGTGGCCGGTGGCGGCCCAGCTTGCCGCCGACCTCTGGCCAGCCCTTCCCGCGCCTTCGCGCACTGCCGAATCTGCCATGCTGGCAATGCAGCTTGCCGCAGGTGCCCGCGACGAGCCGTGGCAAAGCACGGCTGGTGTGGCAGCCCAGTTTGCACCCTTGATCAACCGCATGCTGGCGCAGGTTGCCGCAGCCTACCGTGTGCCCGAGCTGGCCGCCGACCCGCTGTTGCAGCACGGGCTCGAGGCGCATGTGCTGCCAGCCTATGTGCGCCAGCGTTTCGGTTTGTGGTCGCCGCCAAACGATAGCGCCGACCTGCACGGCGATCGCTATACTGCCGAGCGCACTGTAGCCGCCCAGCTCGCCGCCGACGCTGAGGATGCTACTGGCCTGCCACTGCCCGCAGCCGTCTACGACGACCTGATCCTGCTTCTGCGCGCCGCGATTGTGCGCGCCCGGCCCGAGCGCGCACGCCATATTCTGGTGGTGTGCCCGAGCGGCATGGCCACCACGCAGCTGCTGGTGGCGCGTTTGCGCGCGCGCTTCCCGCGCCTGGGTACCTTTGAAGTGCTGCCAATGCGTGAAATCACAACATCGCGCGTGGCTAACGCCGACCTGATTATTTCGACTGTGCCGCTGATACTGCCCGACGACGCCTATATTGATGTCATTCAGGTGCACCCAATGCTTCGTGCCGACGATATTGTGCGCTTGACACAATGGATGGCATAATTGGGCGCGAATATATTCGCTTGGTAAGGAACGTGCATTTTCTCACAAGTGAACGTGTAAAGTCCGCGCTAATAGTTTTCTTTACGAAGTAACTGATTCTATTCGAGGAATTGTGAATTAGCGAACAATTCGGTGTCTTTAGCATGAATGCTATTGATACGGTATTTCTGCGCCTTTTCATCTCATGTTGCCAGTAGTTCTCGTCATAAGAGTTCATTTCAAATAGTACACTTTTGTCATAAGTGGTGTACTAAAAGGTATATGATTTAAGCGCCGTTTCATTATTGACAATTAGTAAAAGCCCATATACTATACATATCACACACGGTGCAAGCAATACAGACTCTCATCCACGTCGCTCGAACGTTTGGCGGGCAGGGCACTGCGGCAGAGCCGCAAACCGCTCTGTGATGCGCTGCGTCGGATACTCGTGGCCGGATTTCGGGATCACATCGCATTGATTCGCCAGGGCTTACCCGGGGGCGCTGGCGCGAATATGCGGCAAGGCTTGCACCATCAACGGCGATAGGTTCGACAAACGATCTTCAAAGGAGAAACGCATCATGCGACAGCGGATCCAGAGCTTCGGCAGCTTCCTGGCTGCGATGGTGGTCCCGAACATTGGCGCATTCATTGCCTGGGGCCTGATTACCGCCCTCTTCATCCCGGTTGGCTGGATTCCCAACGAAGGCTTCGCCAAGCTCGTCGGCCCGATGATTACCTACCTGCTGCCCATCCTGATTGGCTACACTGGCGGCAAGATGATCTATGATCATCGCGGTGGTGTGGTAGGCGCAGCAGCCACCATGGGCGTGATTGTCGGCGCCGACATCCCAATGTTCCTCGGCGGCATGATCATGGGCCCGCTCGGCGGCTACCTGATGAAGAAAATCGACGAGGCGCTTGAGGACAAGATCCCGGTTGGCTTTGAGCTGCTGTTCAACAACTTCTCGGCCGGCTTCCTGATCCTGGCGCTGGTGCTGATCGCGAATGTCAT
This sequence comes from Kouleothrix sp. 19917, assembly GCF_057073505.1. NCBI lineage: Bacteria > Bacillati > Chloroflexota > Chloroflexia > Chloroflexales > Roseiflexaceae > Kouleothrix > Kouleothrix sp. 19917. Next base: position 2,367,385 of record NZ_CP097099.1, on the reverse strand, counting down.
CATTGGCCCGATCGTTCAGGCTTTCAGCAATGCGCTGGGCGCTGGCGTCGATTTCCTGATTGCTTCGCGCTTGCTGCCGCTGGCCGATATCCTGATTGAGCCGGCCAAGGTGCTGTTCCTCAACAACGCAATCAACCACGGCATTCTGGCTCCGCTGGGTGTGGCCGAAGTTGCCAAGAACGGCAAGGCCATCCACTTCATGCTGGAAAGCAACCCTGGGCCTGGCCTGGGCCTGCTGCTGGCCTACTGGTTCTCGGGCAAGGGCATGCTGAAGCTGTCGGCCCCGGGCGCGGCGATCATCCACTTCCTGGGCGGCATCCACGAGATCTACTTCCCCTACATCCTGGCGCACCCGATTATGATCGTTGCGATGTGGGCCGGTGGTATCCTGGCCGACCTGTGGTTCGTGATCACTGGCGCTGGCGTGGTTGCTTCGCCCGCCCCTGGCTCGATCTTTGCTTACCTGGCGGTTATCCCGCTCGGCCAGCACATCCCCGTGCTCGGTGGCGTGCTGATCGGCGTCGTGGCGTCGTTCCTGGTCGGCTCGTTCATCCTGCGCGTCTTCCCGGTGCGCTCCGAGGATGAGGACGAGATCGCTGAGGCCGAGGGCACGCCGGTTCCGGCTACCGCCGCGAACTAGTACAAGCTGGCGGGTGGCGCCCTCAGGGATGTCGGCGCCACCCGCGCTCCATGAAAGGAGTCTGGTATGGCTACATCTATCCCCGCAGCGAGTGTCGACACGATTATCTTCGCGTGTGAGGCCGGCATCGGTTCCAGCATTATGGGTGTGAACGCCCTGAAGAAGAAGCTCAAAGCGGCTGGCCTGAGCGTGAACGTCATCCACAAGCCCGTGCGGGCGGTGCCTGCCAGCGCCAAAGTGGTCGTCGCGCACAAGGGTTTGGCCGATTTTGCGCGTAAACAGGCGCCTAACGCTGTGGTTATTGCTTTTTCGCAGTTTCTGAACGACCCGGTGTTTGATAAGATCGTTGAGTCGCTGAAGACGGGTGGCGATCTGATGGAGGCGCGCTAGCCATGGCAATTGTATCGAGCGATACGGTGCGCCTGGGCGCGACGGCCAGCAGCAAGCAGGATGCCATTCGCCAGGCTGGCGAGCTGCTGGTGCAGGGTGGCTGTGTGCAGCCCAACTATGTTCAGGGCATGCTCAACCGCGAAATGACCATGTCGACCTACCTGGGCAATGGCGTGGCCATCCCGCATGGCCAGCACGAAAACCTGAGCGAGGTCATCCGCACTGGCATCTCGGTCCTGCAAATTCCCGACGGTGTGGAGTGGGAAGAGGGCGAGAAAGCCTACCTTGTGATCGGCATTGCCGCCAACGCCGACGAGCATGTGGGCGTGCTGGCGAACCTGGCCGAGGTGATCGAGGATGAGGACGCCGCCGCCGAACTGGCCCGCACCTCCGACCCGGCGCTGATTATCGAGCGCCTGGGCCGCGCCCGCGAGGCCGAAGTCTAGCGAACGTGTGATTTTTCAGCCACAGCGGCGCCCGGGCACGAAGGATTTGCGGAACGAGCCCTTTGTGTTCGTGGCGCCGCTGTGGCTTTTTCGTTCACTGCCTCTGGGCCGGCTGCTCGTTTCCTCGCCACGCGGCAGGCAGTGCCACAAGGAAGTGTGAGATGCAACAGCTTGATCTCGTGATTCATAATGCGACGGGGCTGCACGCGCGGCCGGCGCGCGTTTTTGTTGATATCGCCAAGCAATATCAGTCGTCGATCAAAATTCGCTATAACGGTAAGTTCGTTAATGCCAAGAGCCTGATTTCAGTACTCACGCTCGGCGTAGCGCGTGGCCAGCAAATTCAGGTTGAAGTGAACGGTGAGGACGAGGAAAGCGCCGCTGCGGCGATTGTTGATGCCGTGCGCGATGGCCTGGGCGAAGGCCCCGATACTGGCGCGCACGCCGCGCCTGCCGAGGCCGCGCCGGCTACTGCTTCTGCCGCCCATGCCCTTCCTGCCACCGTTCCACACGCTGCCCCGCCCGCCCATGCGCCATCCGCTGGCGGTGTGGTGCAGGGCATTGCTGGCGCGCCCGGCATTGCAATCGGCCCGGTGTTCCGCTTCGAGCGCGCCGAGGTGATGGTGAACGAGCGCTTTGGCGGCATCGATTTTGAGCACGCGCGCTTGCAGGCAGCCATCGACGCCGCGCGCCAGCAGCTGAACAAGCTCCACTCCGAGGTTGCGCAGCGCGCCGACGCCAGCGAAGCCGAGATTTTCCACGTCCACCGCGAGATCCTGGCCGACGAAGCGTTGATCGATAATGTCCGCTCGTCGATTGCCGAGGGCCGCAGCGCCGCCGTGGCCTGGAAGGACGCAACTGCCGAGCAGGCTGCCGAGCTGGCCGAGCTTTCGAATGCGCTGCTGGCCGAGCGCGCCGCCGATATTCGCGACGTGGGCGCGCGCGTGCTGCGCCTGCTGGTGGGCGAGGCCCCGCCCGCGCCAACCCTGCCCGATCACCCGGTTGTGATCGTCGCCACAGACCTGACGCCCTCGGAAACGGTGTCGCTCGATCCCAAGCGCGTGCTGGGCTTCTGCACCGCCGTCGGTGGTCCGAATGCCCACACTGCCATTCTGGCGCGCGCGCTGGGCCTGCCGGCTGTGGTGAGCGCCGGCCAGGGCGTGCTGGAGCTTGCGGTCGGCACCGAGGTCATTCTCGACGGCAGCGCCGGCACGCTGACGGTTGAGCCCGACGCGGGTGTGCTGGATGCTGCGCGCAAGGCCCAGCAGGAAGAGCGCGAGCGCCGCGCCACTGCCACGCAGGCCGCGCGCGAGCCAGCCGTCACCAGCGATGGCCACCGCGTTGAGATCGTGGCCAATATTGGTGGCGTGAAAGAAGCCAAGCCGGCGGTCGATAATGGCGCGGAGGGCGTGGGCCTGTTCCGCACCGAGTTTATTTTCCTCGAAACCAAAACCGCGCCAACCGAAGAAGAGCAGTTCGCGATCTACCGCGACGTGGCGCAGGCCTTTGGTGGCAACCCGGTGATTGTGCGCACGCTCGACATCGGCGGCGACAAGGAAGTGCCCTACCTCGACCTGCCGCGCGAAGACAACCCCTTCCTGGGCGTGCGTGGCGTGCGTTTGTGCCTGGAATATCCCGACCTGTTCCGCACGCAGCTGCGCGCCATCCTGCGCGCGGCCTCGTTTGGCAAGCTGCGGATCATGTTCCCGATGATTGCCGATATTGGCGAGATGCGCGCCGCCCGCGCGATTGTCGAGGAGCTGCGCGCCGAGCTGAATGCGCCGCCGGTCGAGATCGGCATCATGATTGAAGTGCCCTCGGCGGCAATGATGGCCGATGTGCTGGCCCGCGAAGCCGACTTCTTCTCGATTGGCACCAACGACCTGACCCAGTACACGCTGGCGATGGACCGCATGCACCCCACGCTGGCCAGCCAGGCCGACGACCTGCACCCGGCGGTGCTGCGCCTGATTTCCAAAACGGTTGAAGGCGCGCACGCGGCTGGCAAGTGGGTCGGCATCTGCGGTAACCTGGGTGGCAAGCCCGAGGCGGTGCCGATCCTGGTGGGTCTGGGCGTGGACGAGCTGAGTATTGCAATCGCCGACATTCCGCTTGTGAAAGCCCAAATTCGCACGCTTTCGCTTGCACAGTGTCAGGAGCGCGCCCGGCAGGCGCTGGCATGCGCCACCGCTGCCGAGGTGCGCGCAGGAGGATAACGATATGACCAAGGATTTTGATCTGTACCAGTCGCCCGAGGCGCCGGTGGCCAACACCGCGCTGACCTGGAATATGTATGGGCCGGGCGTGGAAAGCGTTGGGCGCGAAGGCAAGCCCGAAACCGTGCCAGTGCCCGAGCCGGGCAGCGATCAGCTGCTGGTGCGCGTCGATGCCGTAGGCATGTGCTTTTCCGACGTGAAGCTCATTCAGCAGGGTGGAAAACACCCCAAACTGTATAATCGCGACCTGTCGATTGAGCCGACGCGCCTGGGCCACGAGGCCGCGCTGACGGTGCTGAAGGTGGGCGAGAACCTGCGCGGCAAGTATGCGCCGGGCCAGCGCCTAGCCATGCAGCCCGACATTTATCAGCAGGGCAAGAGCACGGCCTATGGCTACACCATCCCCGGCGGCCTGATCCAGTTTCACCTGATTGGCCCCGAGGTGCTGAACGCCGACGACGGCGCGTATGTGCTGGAAGTGCAGGAAGGGCTAGGCTACGCCGAAACCGCGCTCACCGAGCCGTGGGCCTGCGTGGAAGGCGCATACACCCAGCGCCGCCGCCTCGCGCCACTGTCGGGCGGAACGATGTGGATCGTTGGGCGCCCGGGCGACGAGACGAATTATTCCTTCTCGCAGTACCTCGACGCGCCGGCGCGCATTATCCTGACCGATGTGCCAGCCAGCCTGCGCGCGCAGATCGAGGCCGCTTCGGCGGCCGCAATCGAAACGCGCGATGGCCTTGCGCCCGCCGACTATGCCGCGCTCAAAGCCGACCTGACCGGCGGCAAGGGCTTTGACGACATCGTGGTGCTTGCCCCACGCTCGGCCGAGCTGGTGAGCGAAGCTGCCAAGCTGATCGCGCGGCGCGGCACCTTCAACCTTGTGGGCACGGAGCCACTGGACGGCAACCCGCAGATCGACGTTGGGCGGCTGCACTACGACTACACCGCCTACGTCGGCACGAACGGCAGCGACATTGCGGCCAGCTATGGCGAAGCGCGCAATCGCGCCGAGCTGCGCGCGGGTGGCGTGGCCGTGTTCGTGGGCGCGGGCGGCCCCATGGGCCAGATGCATGTGCAGCGCGCGCTGGAGCTTTCGAGCGGACCGCGCACCGTCATCGCCACCGACGTGAACGACGAGCGACTGGCGACGCTGGCGCAAATGTTCACCTCGCTGGCCGAACAGCGCGGCAAGCATCTGGTGATTGTCAACACCGCGAAGCCGGGCGACTCGCTGCGCGAAGTGGTGATGCGCGAAACCGACAATCAGGGCGCTGACGACGTGGTGGTGAGCGTGCCGGTGGGCGCGCTTATGGCCGAATCGGGCACGGTGATGGGGCCGGATGGCATGCTGGTGCTGTTCGCGGGCGTGCCCAACGGCACCTACGCGCCGCTCAAGGTCAGCGATGTGTATCTGCACAACGCGCAGTTCACCGGCACCTCGGGTTCGCGCCTGAGCGACCAGCAGCTGGTGATCAACAAAACCGTGGCGGGCGAGCTTTCGCCGAACCGCTCGGTGGCAGCGGTGGGCGGGATCGAGGCGGCGCAGGAGGGCTTGCGCGCGCTGATGGAAGGGCGCTACCCCGGCAAGGTGGTGATCTTCCCGCAGATTAGCGGGCTGCCGCTGACGGGCCTGCCCGAGCTGAAGGAGCAGTTCCCCGACGTGGCGGCCAAGCTTGGCCCGAACGATATGTGGACGCCCGAGGCCGAGCAGGTGCTGATCGAACGGTTCTGGAAGCCATGATCTACACTGTCACACTGAACCCGGCGCTGGATCGCGAGCTGGCGGTGGCGGCGGTTGCGTTTGATGAGGTGCTGCGCGCCACCGAGTCGCGGGTCGATTGTGGCGGCAAGGGCTTCAATGTGTCGCGCATGCTCGCGTCGCTCGGCGCCGAAAGCGTGGCGCTGGGCTTCGCGGGCGGGCGCACCGGCGAGGCGCTGCGCGACGGTCTCCGTGCGCTGGGCATTGCTACGGATTTTGTTGAAATAGCAGGCGAAACGCGCACCAACGTCAGCATCGTCACGCACGACCATGCGCACTACATCAAGGTGAACGAGCCCGGCCCCACGATTGCGCCGGGCGAACAGGACGCGCTGGCGGCTCAGGTGCGCGAGCGCGCCCAGGCTGGCGACTGGTGGGTGCTGGCTGGCAGCCTGCCGCCAGGAGTGCCCGAGACCTACTACGCCGACCTGATCGCGACGATCAAGGCGGCGGGCGCGCATGTGCTGCTCGACACCAGCGGCGTTGCGCTGGTGCACGGCTGCGCGGCGCGGCCCACGCTGGTCAAGCCGAACACGACCGAGGCCAGCGAGCTGACCGGCCGGCCCGTCACACATCCATCCGAGGCGCTGGCGGCCGCGCAGGCGCTGGCGGGCATTCCCTATGTTGCGATCTCGATGGGCGCCGATGGCGCGCTGCTGGCGGAAAATGGCCGTGGCTGGCTGGCAACCCCGCCGCAGATTCAGGAGCGCAACCCAATCGGCGCGGGCGACTCGTTTGTGGGCGGGATGGTCTGGGGCTTGAGCCAGGGCGATGCGCTGAGCGCACTGCGCTGGGGCGTAGCCTGTGGCGCGGCCACCGCCAGCCACGATGGCACCGCCGTCGGCACACGCGAAGAAGTCGAGCAGCTGGCGGAAAAAGTCCAGATCCGCGAGATTGAGTAGCGCGAAATAGTCCACAGATTACGCAGATGACACAGAGTGAAGATCTTACTCAATCTGTGTCATCTGCGTAATCTGTGGATACTTTTATCTTTCGCTGGCCGGATCAATCGCGCAGCTGCCGTCGGCGCAATCGGCCGCGTCCGTGCCGGCCACGCCAACCATGGTCAGCGGGTGCGCCTCGGCCCAGGCTTGCTCCAGCGTCTGCGCAAACAGCTCGGCTGGCTGCGCGCCCGAAATGCCATAGCGCTCGTCGATTGCGAAAAACGGCACGCCGCTGATACCAAACATGCGCGCGCGATTCTCGTCGGCGCGCACCTCGGCGGCATAGGCATCGCCCGCCAGCGCGGCGCGCACGTCCTCGGCCGGCAAGCCCAGCTCCACGCCCAGCGCCACCAGCGCCTCGCGCTCGCCAATTGCCGCGCCCTCGGTGAAGTAGGCGCGCATCAGCCGCTCTTTCGCTTCGCCTTGCTTGCCGTGCGCCGCCGCGAGGTGGATCAGGCGGTGCGCGTCGAAGGTGTTGCCCGGGCGCGCAATATCGAGATGATAATCGAGCCCTTCGCCGGCAGCAAGCTGGCTGACGTGCGCGTTCATTGCGGCGGCGCGGGCAGTGGTCGTACCCATCTTCTTCGCCAGCATATCGTTCAGCGAGCCGGGCGTGCTGCGCGGCGCGCCGGGGTCGAGCTCGAAGCTGCGCCACACGATTTCGACCTCGTCGCGGTGGGCGAAACGCGCCAGCGCCTGCTCAAAGCGCCGTTTGCCGATATAGCACCACGGGCAGACCACATCCGACCAGATTTCGACTTTCATGGGAATTGTTCCTTCACCAGCGCCCGCAGGCGCAAAAACCATAGCCGTGAATGGTACGCAGAAACGTGCGCTTTGTCAATGGTTTGTGCGCCACAAAGCCGAGGCATTGCGCCCCGGCTTTGCAGGATTCAGGAGTCAGGATTCAGGAGTCAGTGTGCTTGTGCGTCCTGATGCTCTTCCAACCCCCATTCCCCAACTCCCATCCCCCGGCTCTAGTACGCAATCAGGCCCGCCGCGCCAGCCGGCAGCCCGCCCACGCCGGGCAGGGGCTGCAAGCTGCCGTTGTTCTGCACCGCAAAGCCGCTGATGCTGTTGCCGCGCCCATTGCGCACATACAGGAAGTGGCTGTTGGTGCTCAGCGCCATGTCGGTTGGGCCAGCGCCCGCCACGCCGGTGCGGCCATCGGGCGTAATCAGCGTCAGCCTGCCATCCTTGCGAATGCGAAAGCCCGAGATCGAGTCGCTGCCAGCGGCGGCGTTGGCGGTGTAGGCGTAGCGCCCGTTGCCAGTGATCACCACCCAGCACGCCGCGCCCTGATTGGTGGCTGCCGAGGCGCTCACAACACGGAGCGCGCCATTCTCTGCAACCGCATAGGATGAGGCCGCGCTGAGGCCGTTCGCGCCGCCGCCCGCTTCGGAAACAACCACGTGCCCGCGCTTGTCGAAGGCGAAGCCGAATGGCACTGCGCCCGCCGAGTGGTTGACGATCGGCCCGCTCGCCAGACCCTGCTCATTCACGATGTAGGTGTCGATCGTCTGCGTGTTGCGCTCAGTCACCGCCAGAATGTCGCCGTCGGGGCTGAACTGCACCTGCGCCGGTGCGGTGGCGTTGCCGCTCAGCGGGCGCGCCGAGCCGGCGATTTGCCGCAACTTCCCATCACCCGCGCCGCGAAAGCCCACGATATTGCCCGCGCCGCCCGCATTCAGCACGTACAGCAGGTCATCGTGGACTGTGACACTGGTGGGGCGGGTGCCGCCCGACGCGACCCGAGCCTTGAGCTCAAGACCGTTGGGCCGCACGCGGAAGGTCGAAATGTCGTTGCTGCCGGCATTGACCACAAACAGCCACTGGTGGTTTGCGCTCAGCGCCAGCGCGCCCTGCGAGCCAAGGCCCGCGCCGGTGCCCGTGCCGCCGGTCGGGATGCTGCCAGCAGCGGTGAGCGTGCCATCGGCGGCGCGATTCCAGATCAGAACCGCATTACCGTTAGGTGAGTTCGAAAGCGCAAATACTGCGCCCGTATCGCCAGATGCGGCAGCAAGACCGCTGCTGAACAACATGAGCAGCGCGAACAGGCCAAAGATCGACTGGAACGCACGCCGAAGCAAGAGGCGTCGCATGATGCACTCCTTCACAGGTATTGTGGGCAGTATTGCCCTGATATGGGTGGAAACAAGTGAAGCTGTATCTAAACGCCCGATCGCTGCGTTTATGTGCGCTTCTGAATGAAAGTCTCGCCCGCGCCGATTTCGTTACACACCTCGCGAAAGATATTTGACAGCACTTCACAAACCTTGTACCCTTGGCATCTGCAACACCCGAATTGCTGCTGGAGTGCGCCATGCCAACCCTGCTGATCGCCACAACCAACCAGAACAAGCTGCGCGAATATTCCGCCATTTTCGCCGGCCTGCCGCTTGAACTGCGCACGCTGCGCGACCTCGGCATTGACGACGATGTGGAAGAAACCGGCGAAACATTTGCCGACAACGCGCGTCTGAAAGCTGAATACTACACGGCGCGCAGCGGCTTGCCCGCCCTGGCCGACGACTCGGGTCTGGAGGTGCACGCGCTGGATGGCGAGCCGGGCGTGCGTTCGGCGCGCTATGCCGGCCCCGGCAAAACCGACGCCGACCGCAACGCGCTGCTGCTCGAGAAGCTGGCGAATGTGCCGTTTCATGCCCGGCTGGCGCGCTTTGTGTGCGTGATCGCGCTGGCGCTGCCCGACGGCACGGTCGAAGATGTCGAGGGCACGCTGCCCGGCGTGATCGAGATGGCTCCACGCGGCGACCACGGCTTCGGCTACGACCCGCTGTTCTACCTGCTCGACGAAAACGCGACCCTGGCCGAGCTGCCGCCCGAGCGCAAAAACCAGATCAGCCACCGCGCCAATGCCGCCCGCGCCGCCCGCGAGGTGTTGGATCGCTGGGTGAAAGAAGGCAAACTCTAATTCTGCTTGAAAGGAGCCCCCGGAATGAGCCAGACGGTGCTGCCGCGCAACCAGATCGCGGCTGAATATACCTGGGATACTGCCAGTGTTTTTGCCGACGACGCGGCGTGGGAAGCCGAAATTGCGCGTATCAATGCGGCGCTGCCCGATCTTGCGCGTTTTGGGGGGCAGCTCACCAGCAGCCCGGCCGTGCTGCTCGACTGGTTCCAAACCAGCGAAGGCCTGATGAACGCCGCCCAGCGCGTCTACTTCTACGCGAGCATGTTCCACAACACCAATACCGCCGACCAGGACGCCGCCGCCAAGGACGACCGCGCATCGGGGCTGGTGGCGCGCGTGTACACTGCGATTTCATTCGCCGAGCCCGAGCTGCTGGCCGCTGGCATTGATCGTTTGCGCGCCCTGGTGCGCGATGAGCCCAGCCTGGCCGGCTACGCGCACTACGTCGATCAGCTTGCGCAGCGCGCGCCACACGTGCGCTCGGCCGAGGTCGAGGAGCTGCTGGGGCTGGTGCAGGAACCGTTCGGCAGCGCGGAGTCGATCCAGTCGATTTTGTGCGACGCCGATTTGCGTTTTGCGCCGGCGCATGTCGGCAGCGACATGGTGGACGTGGCGCAGGGCAATATCAACGCGCTGCTGGCCAGCCCCGACCGGGAAGCGCGCCGCACCGCCTGGGAAAGCTACGCCGACGCCCACCTGGCGCTGAAAAACACCATGGCAAGCTGCTTGGCCACGGGCGTCAAGCAGCACGTGTTCACCGCGCGCGCGCGCCGCTACGACTCGGCGCTGGAAGCCGCGCTGTCGAGCAACTACATCCCGCTCGAAGTGTTCCATAACCTGATCGACACCTTCCGCCGCCATCTGCCGACCTGGCACCGCTACTGGCAGGTGCGGCGGCGCGCGCTGGGCTACGACACGCTGCACGCCTACGACATCAAAGCGCCGCTGACGGGCAAAATGCCTAAGGTAAGCTTTACGCAGGCGGTCGACTGGATCGGCGCGGGCATGCTGCCGCTGGGCGAAGAATATGTCAGCACCCTGCGCGACGGCGCGACCGAGCAGCGCTGGGTGGATGTGTACCCAAACCAGGGCAAGCGCATGGGCGCCTACTCGCACGGCGTCCCGGGCACACACCCGTTCATCCTCATGAGCTTCAACGACGACATTTTCAGCATGAGCACGCTGGCGCACGAGCTGGGTCACTCCATGCACTCGTTCTACTCGTGGCAGAACCAGCCGCTGACCTATGCCGACTACTCGATCTTCGTGGCCGAAGTCGCCTCGAACTTCAACCAGGCGCTGGTGCGCGCGCACCTGCTGGAAACAAACATGGACCGCGATTTCCAGATCGCCGTGATTGAAGAAGCCATGGCGAACTTCCACCGCTACTTCTTTATTATGCCCACGCTGGCGCGCTTCGAGCTGGAGCTGCACGAGCGTGCCGAGCGCGGCGATGCGCTCACCGCCGACAGCATGATCACGCTGATGGCCGACCTGTTTGCCGAGGGCTATGGCGCCGAAGTCGAGTTCGACCGCGACCGCGTCGGTATCACCTGGGCGCAGTTCTCGACGCACCTGTACTCGAACTTCTATGTTTATCAGTACGCCACCGGCATCTCGGCGGCGCACGCGCTGGCCGGCGACATTCTGGCCGGCAAGCCCGGCACGGTCGATAGCTACCTGGCCTTTCTGAAGACCGGCGGCGCGCTCTATCCGCTTGACGCGCTCAAGCTCGCTGGCGTCGACATGGCCACGCCCGCCGCCGTCGAAACGACCTTCGCCACGCTGGCGAGCTATGTCGACCGGCTGGAGCAGCTGCTGGAACAGAAATAGCTTTTCGCAAAGCCTCGCAGCGCGGATGGTTATGCCATCCGCGCTCTTTTTATTTCCGCTGTTGACAGTATGACGTAATACTGTTACTATAGTCTTGGCACGATGAACAACACGATCTCAATCGCTTGATCATCTGCGTAATCCGTCTAGTCTGTGGAAGATTCTCTACGAAGGAATTTGGTAGCGGGAGGCGCGCATGAACCTGCTTGTTCTTGGCGGAACCGTCTTTCTCGGCCGGCACATCGTCGAAGCCGCGCTGGCGCGTGGGCACGCTGTTACGCTGTTCAATCGCGGGCAGCACAACGCCGACCTTTTTCCTGCTGTTGAAAAATTGCGTGGCGACCGCGACGGCGGGCTGGAAGCCTTGCGCGGGCGGCGCTGGGACGCGGTGATCGACCCGTCGGGCTATCTGCCGCGGCTGGTGCGCGCCTCGGCAGAATTTTTGGCCGATGCGGTGGATCGCTACTGCTTCATTTCCACCATCTCGGTCTACAAAGCGCTGTTCACAGCGGGAATGGACGAAGCCGCGCCCGTTGGCACACTGGCTGACCCGAGCACCGAAGCGATCACTGGCGAGAGCTATGGCCCGCTCAAGGTGCTGTGCGAGCAGGCAGTCGAGGCGGCGCTGCCGGGCCGCGCGCTGGTCATTCGCCCCGGCCTGATCGTTGGCCCGAACGACCCGACCGACCGCTTCACCTACTGGCCGGTGCGCGTGGCGCGCGGTGGCGAGGTGCTTGCGCCCGCTTCGCCCGCCAGCCCGGTGCAGGTGATCGATGTGCGCGATCTGGCCGAATGGACGCTGCGGATGGTCGAAGCGCGCCAGACCGGCACATTCAACGCCACCGGCCCGGCCGCGCCACTTACGCTTGGCGACCTGCTCGAAACGTGCCGCACCCTCAGCGCGAGCGATGCGCGCTTTACCTGGGTGAGCGAAGAATTTATTGCCCGAAATGACGTGAGCGAGTGGATGGATCTGCCGCTGTGGATCGCGTCTGCCGACCAGAATATGGCTGGCTTTCAGGCGATCAGCATCGCGCGGGCGCTTGGTGCCGGGCTGCAATTTCGCCCGCTGGAAACAACCGTGCGCGACACGCTGGCGTGGCACGCCACCCGCCCGGCCAGCCACGAATGGCGCGCCGGCCTTGCGCCCGCACGCGAAGCCGAGCTGCTGGCGCGCTGGCACGCCGAAGCGGGCGGCACAGCATGAGCGACGCGCCGAGCTACAGCATTGGCGAACTGGCCGAGGCGGCGGGCGTAACGCCGCGCACGATTCGCTACTACACCGCCGAGGGCTTGCTGCCCAAACCCGACACGCGCGGCCAGTATGCGCAGTATGGTGGCGAGCACCTGCTGCGCCTGCGCCTGATCGCGCGCCTGAAAGAAAGCTACCTGCCGCTCAGCGAAATTCGCACCTACCTCGCGCCGCTCAGCGCGGACGAAATGCGCGCGCTACTGAACGAGCCGCCCGCGTCGGCTGGTCCGTTGCCCAGCTCCGCCGCCGACTATATCGCGCAGCTGCTGGAGTCCGCACCAGCGGCGCAGCTTGCCGAGCCGCCCGCCCGCTATGAGCACCGCCCTGCTATGCAGCCCATGGCGATGCTGCCCGGCCGCGAGCTGCCACCACCGGCACCTGCACCAGCCGCGCCGCCAGCGTATGGCTTTGCCGCACCCGCGCCTGCTGCTGCGCCGCCCGCTGCCGAGCCGGCCCGCCCCGAAGGGCGGCTGCGCCGCCTGCTGGCGCGTCGTGCGCCGCGCCCAGCCGCCGAAACAGCGCCGGCCGAAGAGCAGTGGCGGCGCATTGTGATTGCGCCCGGTGTGGAAATACACATCCGCGAGGACTCGGCGCTGCGCGCCCGCGCCGAGCAGCTCATTGCCCTGGCACGCGAGCTATTTGCTGGCGACGCATAACGCCGGCTGGCTCTGTTTGGCGCGTTGTACATAACTACAAGGAGATTGTCATGAGCCTGCCAGAAATACTCACCCTCACTGCCAGCAGCGACCGCCGGCTGGTTGCGGTTGAAGTGTCGTCACAGCGCACCGTCGAGTGGGTGGTAGCAGCGCCGCATGTGCAGCCAGTTGCGCGCCGCGCGCCGCTTAATATTGCGCTGGTGCTGGATCGCAGCGGCTCGATGCAGGGCGAGAAACTGCGCTATGTACAGCAAGCCGCCCGCCATGTGCTGAGCATGCTCGACGAGCGCGACCGCGTATCGGTGGTTGCCTACGACGATACTGTTGACATAATTTCCCGAAGCGCACAGCTGACGCCCGCCCGGCGCGACGAGCTTCTGCGCCGGATCGATGCGCTCAAGCCCGGCGGATGGACCGATCTGTCGGGCGGGTGGCTGGCTGGCTGCCGCGAAGTGGCCGACCACCTGAGCGGCGAGGGCATTGGCCGCGCCCTGCTGCTCACCGATGGCATGGCCAATCGCGGCATCACCGACATCGAGGAGCTGACGCACCACGCCCGCGAGTTGCGCCAGCGCGGCGTAGCAACCTCGACGTTTGGCGTGGGGCTGGATTTTTCTGAGCAATTGCTGGAAGCCATGGCCGAGCAGGGTGGCGGGCATTTCTACTATATCGAGCGCCCCGACCAGATTCGCGGCATGTTCGAGCGCGAGCTGGGCGACCTGCTGACGGTGGTGGCGCGCGAGGCCTTTCTGGCGCTCGACATCCCGAGTGGCCTTTCGGTTGAGCTGCTGGGCGACCTGCCGCATGAGCGCGTGGGCGAGCGGCTGCGCATCTTCCTGGGCGACATCTACGGCGGCGAGCGGCGCACCCTGTTTACGCGTGTCATCACCCCGCCCGATATGCTCGGCACCAGCGTCGTGCTGCGCGGCGAGCTGGGCTATGCCGACCTGTCAGGCCGCACAACAACCGTTGCTGCAACAGTCGCCTTTTCCTATGCACGCGAGGCCGAGGTTGTGTTAGTGCCAGTCGCTGCCGATGTGCTGGAGCGCGCCGGGGAAGTTGAGCTGGCAGCAGCTACTGCCCAGGCATTGAGGCTGGAACGCGCCGGTCAGCGCCAGCAGGCCCAGGCACTGCTGCAGCAATCGCTGGCTGCCGCGCCGCCCATGCCAGCGCCAGCAATGGCGCACTACCAGGCCCTGGCCGAGCAGCTTGGCGATGGTCTGGACGAGGCGCAGCGCAAAGCAACCCACTTCGCCGCCTATCGCGCGCGCCAATCGCGCGATTAGTGCCGGCAAACCAAAAGCGCCTGCCGAAGTAAATCTCGGCAGGCGCTTTTGGTTTTGTGAGTACAGTTGGTTGTATTAGCTTTTGCTCTTCGTGTCTTCGTGCCTTCGTGCCTTTGTGGTTGATGGCTTTGTGCGCCTATGCGTCAGGCTCCAGGTAGAAGCGCAGCGGGTAGCCAGCCGCGCGCGCCGCGCCGTGCGCGTGGTACACGCGGTCGTGCGCTTCCTCGTAGGGCAGCGTAACGACATGCGCCTCGCCGCGATAGTGTGCTTCCAGCATCACAGCCTCGGCCTTGTCAATCGTGAGATCAAACACCGACAGCAGGATCAGGATCACAAAATCCATCGGCGTCACATCGTCGTTCTCGATGATCACCCGGTAGGGCCGCGCAAGCTCTTCATCACTTGCAACCACAAGCTCGATGTCGGTGGTTGTTTGTGGCGGTGCGACATCAATTGATGGTAATGTCATAGTTGGGTCTTCGTCGGATTTTGGCAACGTTCGCCTTATTCTTGCACAGATACCTAACGTTTCTTGCGGTCGCGCGCCCTGGCGATATTTTTGGGCCGCGCCGACGCGCCGATTTGGCTGAATAAGCGCGCCAGCAAAGGCTTGCGAATGCTCAGCCAATCCTGCTCAAGCGATGCGTCGCTGCCGCGCTGTGCGGGGCTGTAGCGCTCGCTCACATACGCATCTACAATGCGCCCAATTGCGTCGCGCTCGGCGGGCATGGCGCGGCCAAGCTCGCGTCCATACTCGTAGGGCGTGCGCTGCTCGGTATAGGGCAGGCCCGCCCAGCCGGCCATGCGCGCCAGGCGCGTGTAGGCCGCGTTTGCTGGCGAAAGCCCCTGCACCTCGCGCCGCAGCATCAGCAGGAAAATGCCAGCGGCGGCCAGCAGCACGGCCAGCACCCCGCCACCAATTGCCAGCTGGCGCGTGCGCTCGGCGGCCTGGCGCGCTTCCTGCTCGCGCCGCAGGTCTTCCAGGCTCAGGTTCGAGCCGCTTGAGCGCAGTTCCTGCTCTTCCAGCAGGCGTCGCAGCCGATCTTCGGCTTCGCTCTGCGAGATCGGCGGCCCAGTCAGGCCGCCACCTGGGTCGGCCACGTCATTCTGGGGCAGGGCCGGGCGCGTGGGTACGCTTGCGTAGGAAGCGGGCGTTGGCTCGAAACGCTGCCAGCCATAGCCAGGGAAGTACACTTCTGGCCAGCTGTGCCCCACGCTTTCGCGCACTATGTAGGCGTTCAGCTTCGGGTCGAGCGAGCCGCCGGCATAGCCCTGCGCCAGCCGCGCCGGCACATTCAGCGAGCGCAGCAGCACGACCATGCTGGTGGCGAAATCGTCGCAGTAGCCGCGCTGGCTGGTGAACAGGAAATAGTCGACCCAGTCGCCATTTTCGGGCGGGCGCGGGCGCGTTTCGTCATAGGTCAATGAACGCAAGTAGTCCTGAATGGCCTTGGCCTGGTCGTAAGGGTTGACCGCGCCGACCTGCTGCGTCACCTCGATCGCCTTGGCGCGCGTGCGGTCGGTGACGGACGGCGGCAGCTGCAAGTAGTGCGATTTGATCCAGTCGGGGTAGTTATCGCCGGCCAGGCGCAGGCTCTGTTCGTCAACCGTTGAAACATAGGCCGAAACCGTAAACGGCGTGCTGGCCTGGATGGGCGTATCGGCAAAAATGGCCGAGGTTTCATCGAAATTTGGTACGGCGTTGCCATTATTCGTCACCAGCACGCCATTCTGAATCGCCACAGGAATGTTTGCTGACGCGAACTGCCCACCAAAGATCAGCAGGTCGCTGCCGTTATCGTTGGCCAGCTCGATTGTCTGGGTCACCAGCTGGCGGCCAGCAATATCGGCCTGCGGAACAGTCACATTCGGCGTGATCGGGCTGCGCGCCTGAATATCGGTGGTGAAGCCAAGCTCGGCGCGGGCGCGCTCGCCCACGGTGTTATCCCAGCCCTGGCCGGTATATTTATCTTTGGCCACGGCGCGCCAGTAATCGTACTTCGACGAGCGCACGCGCATGACCTCGGCGTCGCCCAGCGCGCGCGGGCCACCCGCACGCACCGCGCCAGTGGCGAAGCTGCCGCCGCCGCTGCCGGGTGGCGCGTTGATCGTGCTGAAGGCGTTTTCCCAGCCCGCGCGCGCCGCATTCAGCGGGGCGCTCACGGTTCGCCACACACGCGCAACCTGCGCGCTGCTCACGGTGCCGGGCAAAATGCTGGTGATCAGCACCACCGCGCTGCAAAACAGCGTTGCCGCCAGCAGAAAGCGCCACGGCATAAACTCGGGGTATTCCACCGCGTTCAGCTGCCAGCGCTGCTGATGTAGCACGACGTTCTGGTGCACGACCACGAGCAGCGCGCTGCCAAGGAAAATAAAGAAGAGCTGGTTGGGCTTGGGCGAGGCAAAGGTGTAGTTGATCAGAATAATCAGCGCGCTCAGCACCACCGCCGTCCACGCACGCCCCGAGCGGAACAGAAGCCAGCCGGTGGCATAGCCAAGCGCCCACATCAGCAGCGCGAGCGCCACCACAAACAGCACAATATCTTCGCCGCGCCCGCCGGCTTGCAGCACGCGCAGCCAGATCGCGGTGCGGATCAAAATCTCGCTGGCCCAGTCGCCCCAGGTGAGCAGACGCGCGCCAACTGCCGGGCCAAGTTCGAGGCCAACCTCGCGCACCAGTAGCGCGCCGCTGTTCTGCACCGCCCAGGCCAGCCCGAGCGCGGCGCTCAGCAGGTGCGCCAGCCAGCCCGGCAGCCAGCGGAACTGCGCAAACACAATCCCCAGCACCAGCGCGGGCAGCGCCACCAGAGTCAAAATGCCAAGCCCTTCGGCCCAGTTCGAGGTGGCAATGCTGCGCGTGACCGACCAGACCATCAGCGCGGCGAGCAGGCCGCCCGGCAGGGTCACCGGCAGGTTCCAGCGCATATACCAGGGCAGCGCAGGCTTGGCAGCGCGAGTGGTTGCAACCATGGGTCAACCTTTATCAACATGCCCGCGTGGCGCAGGCTCAGGATTCCAGCTGAAAGATCGTACAGGCATTCTGCCATACCGCCGCGCTCAGCATTTCGAGCGGCAGCTCGCGCAGTTCGGCCAGGCGCTCGGCCACAATGCGGGCGTGGGCTGGCTCGTTGCGCCGGCCGCGCCGTGGGTGTGGCGCGAGGTAGGGGCTGTCGGTTTCGGTCAGAATGCGGTCGAGCGGCGCGCGGCGCGCAACGTCGTGCAGCTCCACCGCTTTGCCGAACGTCACTGGGCCGCTGAACGACAGGTAAAAGCCCACGTCGAGGCAGGCCGCCGCGTAATCCCAATCGCCCGAAAACGAGTGCATGATGCCCGGCTGGCCACGCGCCACGTCGTTCAGGATGTGCACCGTGTCGGCCTGCGCGTCGCGGCTGTGAATAACGACCGTCAAGCCCAGCTCGCGCGCCAGCCCGAGTTGCTGGCGAAAAAGCTGTTCTTGCAGCTCGTGCGGGGCGCGGTCGTGGTAGTAATCGAGCCCGATCTCGCCAATTGCCACCACCCTGGGGTGCGCGGCCAGCTGCCGAATTTCATCCAGCCAGCTTGCGTCGGCTTCGAGCGCGTAGTGCGGCTGAATGCCCACCACCGCATAGATGCGCGGGCTGGTTTCGGCCAGGCGCACCGCAGCGCGCGACGACTCGCGGTCGTAGCCCACTTCGACCATGCGCACAACGCCGGCGGTTAGCGCCCGCTCCAATGTCGCGGAGCGATCGGAATCGAACTCTGCGGCATTCAGATGCATATGGGTATCGATAAAGTGGAGCGCGTGTGTCATGGCGGGCATTGTACCACGGAACCGCCGCCGAGCCCGGGCAAAAAGTGAGAAAAGAATGAACGAAGCTTGGATGCTGTGATACAATAAGGAGACTTGTCACCTGTTCGCGTCGTGCCGCCATCCTTGCCGCCAGAGATTCGCGCGGGTAGCACACAAAGCCAATGAAAAACGCCATTCGTGTTCTCGTCGTCGAAGATAACTTTCACATCGCGAAGCTTATTAGGGCGATGTGCTAGTTAAAACTCAGGTCGGAAAAGCAAGTTGCTTGATACGCAACCAGTCTGGGTTGCCGAGCAAGCGATTGATATAGATGCACAGCGTGTGAGCGGTCAGCTTGGTGTACAGCCGTGCGCACAAGCCCCAGAAACTATGCGCGTGGTTGCTCTCAATCTGAAACTGCTCAGTCAATTGCCCATTCACTGTTTCGATGATTTGGCGCACCTGGTTGAGCAATCGGCGCACCTCAGACGACACCTGCTGTTTCTGGTTGGCTCGCGGCAAGGTCAGCAATCGTATGCCACAGCGTTCGAGCAACTCTTTGGCCAGTTCGGCTTTGATAAAGCCTTTGTCGCCAATCACGGTCAGGTCACGTTTGTCTTCAAGCAGGTCACGAGCGGCATCACGCTCATCACAATTGGCGCTCATCAACTCGAAGTCGAGTATCGTGCCGCCGACGGTGACCAGCAGATTGAGCCGATAGCCGTAGATCGTTCGTTTCTTGGTCGGGCAGCGGCCATAAGTTGCACCATAGGCGTCCCAATCACCCGAAGACGATGGTACCAAATGGAACTGAACGACTTCGATCGGGAGACTATCAATCACGCAGTGCGTATCCTGGGCGACATCCATCACGGCAAGCGTGATCAGACGAATATGGTTGATTGCGGCCATCAAGTTGCGTCGACGTCGATTGAAGCGCGAGCGTTCGGGTTGAACGGGAAACAGATGGGTGTAGTTGCGCCATTCGCCAATGAGATTGGTTTCCTTGTCCCACTCGCGGCATTCGCCCACAATCGCCATGGTGATCAGTTCGGCATCCGAGCAGCCTGGCTCGGGACCGGGTCGCGGATAGAGATGCCGAATCTGGAGCCAGATGTCGTCAATTAGTACGTACATGCACGTCACAAAGTCATCGAAATCGGTTATCATCACAATCCTCCAGGTGTGAAAGAGCTGACCGTCAGAGAGTCTCTCTGTAGCACCTGGAGGCTCGAATGTCAAACCATTTTAACTAGCACATCGCCCTATTAGTGTGCTCCTGCGCGATGCCAGCTATGATGTCATCACCGTGAGCACCGCGAAATCGGCGTTTGCACAGCTTGAAAAAGCGCCGGTTGATCTGGTTGTGCTCGATTGGATGCTGCCCGACCTGCCTGGCGATCAGGTCTGCCGCAAGATCAAAACTCTTTCGGGCGATGTGTTTCTGCCGGTTCTGATGCTCACCGCCCGCTCTACCCTGGCCGAGCGCATTGCTGGCCTCGAGGCCGGCGCGGACGATTACCTCACCAAGCCTTTCCACAACGAAGAGCTATTGGCCCGCGCGCGCGCGCTGCTGCGCATTCGCAAGGCCGAGCAGACCCGCGCCGAAACGCTTGTGGCGCTTGAGCGGCAGCACGACGAGCTGAAAACTGCCTACGAGAAGCTGCGCTCGACGCAGGCACAGCTCATTCAGGCCTCGAAAATGGCATCGTTAGGCGAGCTGGTAGCGGGTGTTGCGCACGAGTTAAATAACCCGCTGGCGATTATTCTGGGCAATGCCGAGCTTTTGCCCGAATTCAGCAATGAAGACGACCGCCGGGCGGTGCAGCAGATTATTGCCGCCACCCAACGTGGCCGCCGCGTGGTGCAGAGCCTGGTAACATTTGCGCGCCACGACAAGATCGAGTTCGACTGGCACAGCCCGAGCGATTTGATCGAACGCGTGCTCGATCTGCGGCGCAGCACCTTTCGCACCAGCGACATTGGCCTGCATGTCACCTACGAAAGCAATGTCCCGCGCGTGTGGGTCGATGGCCCGCAGATTCAGCAGGTGGTGCTGAACCTGCTGATCAATGCCGAACAAGCCCTGCGCGACCGCCCGAGCGGGCAAATTCTGATCGACCTGTATACCGCAACCAAGCCGCCCGCCGAGCCCGATGTGCTGCCCAACTTGCAGCGCGCGCCAAAAGAAGGCCTGGGCGAGAGCCTGGTGATCATTGATGTGGCCGATAATGGCCCCGGCCTGGCATCACAGGTGCTCAACCGCCTGTTCGAGCCTTTTGTGACAACGCGCCCGCCCGGGCAGGGCACAGGCATGGGCCTGGCAATCGCCAACGCAATTGTCACCCAGCACGAAGGTATGATTTTAGTTGGCAGCCGCCCAAACATGGGCACAACCTTCCGCATTGTGCTGCCTGCACCCAACCCAATGCACAATGGCACCGCCGACGATATGCTGCTCGACCTGCCGCGCCGCGTGCTGGTGATCGACGACGAGCCAGCAATTGCCGACCTTGTCAATCGTCTGCTTTCGCGCGCGGGCTACCAGGTGAATAGCGTGCTGAGCGCGGCGGCGGGCCTGAGCCTGCTTCACACTCAGCCCTTCGATCTGGTGCTGTGCGATATTCGCATGCCCGACATGGATGGCCGCACCTTCTACCACCATTTGCGCAACGACATGCCGTCCATGGCCTCGCGTGTGGTGATTATGACTGGTGATATCAGCAGCATGAATACCGACACCTTTATTAAAGAATCGAAGCTTCCGGTGCTGCGCAAGCCGTTTACGCACACCGAACTGCTCGAAGTGGTGAGCGAAATCCAATCGCCTTCGGTATGAAGATCTGGCATCGCAGCGCGGCGCGTGGCGATTGTGAAAAATATGGTATACTGTCGCCGACGGACGCTGACAATGATGTCGGCGCGGAGGACGCATGAACTTTGATCTCACCGACGAGCAGCAGCTGATTCGCCAGGCGGTGCGCGAATTCGCAACGAAGGAAATCGCCCCAAACGCGCGGCATGTGGATGAGACCGGCGAGTTTCCCGCCGAAACCTTCCGCAAAATGGGCCAGCTCGGGCTGATGGGCATTCCGTTTCCCGAGGCCTACGGTGGCGCTGGCGCCGATAGCGTGAGCGCGGCGATTGCAGTTGAAGAAGTTGCGCGGGCCTGTGGCTCGACGGCGCTGGCATATGCGGCGCATATGGGTCTGGGCAGCGCGCCAATTTTCCTGTTTGGCAGCGAAGAGCAAAAGCAGCGCTTCCTGAAGCCCGCCGCCGAAGGGAAATATATTGCGGCATTCGGCCTGACCGAACCGCACGCCGGATCGGACGCGGGCGCGACGCGCACAACTGCCCGGCTCGACGGCGATACCTGGGTGCTGAACGGCGCGAAGATGTGGATCACCAATGCCCCGCTGGCCGGGCATATCATCTTCACCGCCATGACCGACCCGGACAAGGGCAAGAACGGCATCAGCGCGATTGTTGTGCCGGGTGGCACGCCGGGCCTCACGTTCGGCAAGCACGAGCCGAAGATGGGCTTGCGCGGCTCGGTAAGCACCGCGATAATGCTGGAAGACGTGCGGGTGCCGCGCGAAAACCTGCTTGGCGAGCGCGGGCGCGGCTTCAACCAGTTCTTGCAGGTGCTCGACGGCGGGCGCATCAGCATTGGCGCGATGGCGATTGGCCTGGCCCAAGCGGCCTACGAAGCCGCCGCCGCCTACGCCAAGGAGCGCACCGCATTTGGCAAGCCAATCGGCGCGTTCGAGTCCATTTCGAATATGGTTGCCGATATGGCCACGGGCATTGCGGCGGCGCGGCTGATGATTTACCAGGCCGCGTGGCTGAAAGACCAGGGCCGGCCGTTCAGCCAGCAGGCCGCAATGGCCAAGCTGTACGCCTCGGAGGTGGCCGAGAAAACCTGCCGCGACGCCATCCAGGTATTTGGCGGCTATGGCTACAGCCAGGAATATCCGGTCGAGCGGCTGTACCGCGACCAGCGGCTGCTGACGATTGGCGAAGGCACATCCGAGATTTTGCGCGTGGTGATTGGGCGGCATGTGTTAGGTGGCTTTGTTGGTAATTAGCGCGTGTTCCGCCTTGTAACGTGGCACCGGTACGCTCCAGGCAGTCTACTTCTGTATTCGCTATTCTGACGAGGGATTGTCCATGCCAGACGCTGACGAGAAAAAGGCGCGACTCGAGGCCATTCGCGCCGCGAACCGCGCAAAGGCCGCCGCAGATGGCGCGCCTGAGCCTGTAGCCGAGCCGGCCCCGGCTCCCGCGCCGGCCGCCGCCCCCGCAGCGGCTGGAACAAATATGTCCGACGACAAGGCGGCCCGCCTGGCGGCCATCCGCGCGGCGAACGCGGCTAAGGGCGGCGATGCTGCCCCGGCGGCTGCACCTGCTGCGGCTCCGGCCGCCGCTGGCGCCAACATGTCCGACGACAAGGCGGCACGGCTGGCGGCCATCCGCGCGGCGAACGCGGCCAAGGGCGGCGATGCTGCCCCGGCAGCAACCGCACCTGCGGCTGCTGCGGCCCCGGCTGCGGCGGCTGCGCCCAAGCCGGCTGCCCCGGCTGCGGTTGCTGCCCCGCGCCCGGCGGCACGCCCGGCTGCCCCGGCCCGCAAGCCCATTCCGCGCCTTTTCAAGGTTATTGGTGGCGCGGTATTCTTTATGATCGTCACCGGCCTGCTGGCCACCACCACCCACAACTACATCCCGGCGCTGGTGTTCGGCGCGATCTTTGGCGGGGTGTTTGGCCTGATGTTCGGCAGCTGGCCGCCCGGCCCCGGCGACGAGGTCACTGGCGGCGAATAAACCCTGACGACCGGCAACACAAGGCGAAAGGCAATGGCGCGCGCAACCGTGCTTTGTCTTTCGCCTTTCTGCTTCTGAGAGAGGAGAACGACGATGTTCGAGTCAAGCGATCAGATCGGTGAGGCCTACGCGCTGTGGGAGCAGCAGACGCTGGCCCCGGCGCTGCGCAAAGCCCCCGAGCGCGACGCGGCGTTTATCACCACATCCAGCGAACCAATCAACCGCCTGTACACGCCGCTCGATCTGGGCGAGGGTGAGGAAGCGCGCCGCGAGCACTACCTCGGCTCGGTGGCGCTGCCCGGCGAGTTCCCCTTCACGCGCGGCATTCACCCAACCGGCTACCGCGGCAAGCTGTGGACCATGCGCATGTTTGCGGGCTTCGGCAGCGCGGAAGAAACCAATGCCCGCTTCAAATACCTGCTCGCGCAAGGCCAAACCGGCCTGTCCATCGCCTTCGACATGCCAACGCTCTATGGGCGCGACACTGACCACCCGCTGGTCGAGGGCGAGTTCGGCAAGTGCGGCGTGGCGGTTTCGTCGCTGGCCGACATGGAAATCCTGCTCGACGGCCTGCCGCTCGACGTCGTCAGCACCTCGATGACGATCAACTCGCCCGCCGCGATCATCTGGGCAATGTATCTGGTGGTGGCCGAGCAGCGTGGCATTCCCTGGGGCGCCCTGCGCGGCACGACCCAGAACGACATTCTCAAGGAATACATCGCGCAGAACGAGTATATCTTCCCGCCCGAGCCGAGCATGCGCCTGGTCGTCGATACCTTTGAGTTTGGCGCGCAGCACGTGCCGCAGTGGAACCCGATTTCGGTCAGCGGCTACCACATCCGCGAGGCGGGCAGCACCGCCGCGCAGGAGCTGGCCTTCACCCTGGCTGATGGCATCGCCTATATCGAAGCGTCGGTGGCGCGCGGGCTCGATGTCGACGCGATTGCGCCGCGCATCTCCTTCTTCTTCAACGCGCATAATGACTTTTTTGAGGAAATTGCCAAGTACCGCGCCGCCCGGCGCGTGTGGGCGCGCACCATGCGCGAGCGCTTTGGCGCGAAGAACCCGCGCGCGTGGTGGCTGCGCTTCCACTCGCAAACCGCTGGCGCATCGCTCACCGCCCAGCAGCCCGAGATCAACGTCGTTCGCACGGCCATTCAGGCGCTGGCCGCCGTGCTGGGCGGCACGCAAAGCCTGCACACCAACTCGCTCGACGAGGCGCTGGCGCTGCCAAGCGAGAAAGCCGTGACCATCGCGCTGCGCACGCAGCAGATTATTGCGGAAGAAAGTGGCGTGACCAACACCGTCGATCCGCTCGGCGGCGCGTACTTTGTCGAGGCGCTGACCGACCAGATGGAGCGCGAGTGCCTTGAGTATTTCCGCCAGATCGAGAGCCAGGGCGGTGTGATTGCGGCCATTCGCAACGGCTACTTCCAGCGCGAAATTGCCGACGCCGCCTACCGCTACCAGCAGGAGATCGACGGCCATGTGCGCGGGATCGTTGGCGTGAACAAGTACGTGGTCGACGCGCCGCTGGAAGTGCCAATCCTTGAGATGGACCGCGAAGGCGAAGCGCGCCACCTTGCGCGCCTGAACCGTGTCCGCGCCACCCGCGACAACGATCTGGTGCGGCAGCGGCTCGAAGCGCTGCGCGAGGCCGCCGCTGGCGACGTCAACATGATGCCGGCGTTGCTCGATTGCGTGCGCGCCTATGCCACTGTTGGCGAGATGTGCGATGTGCTGCGCGAGCAGTTTGGCGTGTATCAGGAGACAGTGGTAGTATAAGGCTGCCTGGCTCCCACAACCGAACCACCCTGAAAATGAGTGCGTAGTGCGGCCCGGAGGTTTGCGCTACGCACTTGCTGTCGGCGCCGGGCACGCTGCCTGGTCTGCACTCAACTGAATGGCAAGGATCGCATGACAACACCGAGTTTCCAGCGCCTCTACCCGCCCACCCAGCCCGCCGATGGCACCGCCCAGTGGCTTGTGTTTCACGGCGCAGATGTGCTCGCCCGCGCCGATGCGCCGCCCGCGCTGCTCCCCGGCACCGCCCAGCAGCCCGATGAAGTTCAGGTCGAAACGTCGTTTTTGCTGGGCGCGCACACAGGGACGACCGTGCTGGTCGGGAGTGTGCCGGCCGAGCACCCGCTGCCCGAAGGCTGGCGCGCGTTGAACCTGCGGGCGGCGCTGGGCCTGGCCGACGCCGAAGTTGCCAGCATGCTCGGTTACGCCGCGCAATTGCTCTACTGGCAGCGCACCAGCCGCTTCTGCGCAAGCTGCGCCACGCCCATGGTCGCGAACGACGGCTGGGGCAAGAAATGCCCGAACTGCGGCTACGCGATCTACCCACCCGCCAGCCCGGCCACGATTGTGCTGATTCACGACGGCGAGCGCATTCTGCTCACTACCAAAGATGGCTGGGGCCGGCGCTACGGCCTGGTGGCGGGCTTTGTCGAGCCGGGCGAGAGCTTCGAGGAATGCGTGACCCGCGAGGTGCACGAAGAAGTTGGCGTCGACCTGACCGACATTCGCTATATCGCCAGCCAGCCCTGGCCCTTCCCGCATCAGGTGATGGTGGGCTATATGGCACGCTACGCCGGCGGCGAGATCGTCGTCGACACGAACGAGTTGGTGGGCGCGGGCTGGTTCACCCGCGACACTCTGCCCGAGCTGCCGCCGCCCTTCAGCATCGCCCGCCAGCTGATCGAGCGCTGGCTGAAAGACGGCGCGCCCTAAAAAAGCCGACAGTAACCACCAAGACACCAAGACACCAAGAAGAGCGAAATAAAATCTTGGTGTCTTGGTGTCTTGGTGGTAAAGTTTTAGCCTACCGTTCCAGTTTTCGAGCGCCGGCTGCCAACTGCCTACTGCCTACTATAACTGCGGCACGGCGCGTGCAACATATCGGGCGGAACCAGCGTCTTTCCTGTGCGAATTGTGATATCACACCGCCAGATGGAGCCTGCCAATGAACGCGATCACGAGTCTTCTTTCGGCCTTTGGCCTCTCAACGGCGGCGGGCCTGAACGCCTACCTGCCGCTGCTCACCGTGGGCCTGCTGGCGCGCTATACCAACCTCATTCAGCTCGACGGAACCTACCGCCTGCTGACCCACCCGGTCGTGCTGCTAATCATCGCAGTGCTGGCGCTGATCGACTTCATTGGCGATAAAATCCCGGCGGTTGATCATGTCCTGCACACGGCTGGCCTGCTGATCGCGCCTGTGGCCGGCGCAATCCTGTTCCTTTCGGCAAACAGCGCGAACGGCACAGTTAGCCCGCTGCTGGCGGCGATCTGTGGCATTCTGGTTGCTGGGGCCACACACAGCGCGCGCGCCACCGCCCGCCCGCTCGCCACAGTCACCACGGCGGGCGTCGCAAACCCGGTGATTAGCTTCATGGAAGACGCCAGCGCGCTGGTGCTGTCGGTGCTGGCGGTGATCCTGCCGGTGGTGGCCTTCCTGCTGGTGCTGCTGTTCGCGGTGCTGATGTTCTGGCTGTACCGGCGGCTGGCAGCCCGGCGCGCGGCGCGCAGAACATAAACCGAGCCACAGAAAAACCAAAGACCACCAGGAAAGCTCGATACTCCTGGTGGTCTTTATCGTATTCGGACGCCAAATTCTTGCGAATCCTAACGCCTTTAAATTCTTCGTGTGTTCGTGTCTTCGTGGTAAAAGGCGCTTACACCGCTCCATCCACACTGTTCTCTTCCAGCGCCTCGGCCGGAACGGCTGGCGGCACTGGTGGCGCGGCCGGTGCGGGTGCACCAACTTCGTACAGCGCGACAATCCTGGCCAGCGCCAGCGCCGCGAAATCGCGCGCAATCGGGGCAATGCCGCCCAGCAGCGGGAAGATCTGCACATTGCTCAGCGGCACAAAATCGTCGGTGATGCGCTCAAGCGCCTCGGGCAGCGCAAGGTCGGGGCGCTTGTGCATGGTGCCGCGCACCACAAACGCCTCGGTGAACAGCATCGCTGTGACGGGCACCACGCCGCGCAGCTGCTCGTCGCGCGGGTAGCCCTCGGGCGCGGCGGCTTCGGCCACGGTGGCAATCAGCAGCGCGTCGCCGCGATCGACCAGCAGGCTCGGCACGCGCTGCACCTGCTGCGCCCGCGCAAACGGCGCAATTGTGGCGTCGCGCAGCGGCAGAAAGCGGCGCTGCTCGCCATTCACGGCGTCGCTGACGCGGCGGTAGATCGTCAGATCGTACGAGCCGGCGATCAACAGGCTGGCGGTATAGATTTCGATACGATGGGTGAAAATGTCGGTCATAAAAGCCCAGCTATGAAGCGAAGAAAACGTCTTGGCGATTGTGAGGCCGGGCGCGCATGCCCCGCCGATGCCCGCACTTATTCGCCCGGCGCGGTGAGTTTGTAGCCAAACCCACGCACCGTGACCAAGTAGCGCGGGTTGCCCGGGTCGTCCTCGATGCGCTGGCGCAGGCGGTACACCAGCGCGTCGATCGCATTGTAATCGTACACTTCGTAGTCCCACACATTCTGGGCGATCTCGTCTTTGCTGATCACCTGGCCCTTGTGCGAGTACAGCAGCTCGAGCAGCTGAAATTCCTTGACAGTCAGCGGCGGCGCGAGCAGCTTGCCAAGAATGTACACTTCCTTGGCGCGGCTGTCGATCCGCAGCCCTTCTTCAGCGGCGCGCACGCGCTTGAGGATTTCGAGCGGCAGCGGGCCTTTCTGCGTGGCCTCGGGGTCGTTGAAAATAATTTCGGTGTCGGCGACCCACACGCGATCCTGGTTGCGCAGCGGGCGCGTGCCTTCGATCCGGTCGCCGTTCACATAGGTGCCATTGGTGCTTTCGAGATCGCGCACAATGTAGCCGCTCTCGTCGCGTTCGAGGCGGGCATGGCGGCGCGACGCCAGCGGGTGATCGATAATAATATCGTTTGCGCTGTCGCGGCCAAGGCTAAGAACTGGTTTATCCCACTCAATTTCGGTTGGGCTGGCGTCCTGACGTCGAATTACCAGGAGCGGTGCAGGGTTTGGCTGCATGGAGCACTCCTCAGGATGGGCATCTGCGCAGCTTTGAATCCGGCGCGCAATATGGTACAATCGCTGTAACTTGTCAAGGATTATACCATCAGGCTGGCGAAAATACCAGACGTTTCTTCTAGTCGGCAGCCAGCAGCCCGCCGATCGCCACACCGGTCGGTTCACTGCATACTGCTTACTACCTTACTATTCGGGAGTCCTCGTTGACACACCTGGTCGGCCAGCACTTGGGCCGTTATCTGGTTCAAGAGGAGATCGGGCGCGGCGGCATGGCCCGTGTGTATCGCGCGCTCGATACACAGCTCAAGCGCACTGTGGCGCTGAAAGTGCTTGCGCCGCAGCTTGCGGTCGATCCCGAGTTCGCGCAGCGCTTCGAGCGCGAGGCGGTGACGGCGGCGAATTTGCGGCACGCGAATATCGTGACGATCTACGATGTTGGCGAGCACAACAACCTGCGCTATATTGCCATGGAGTTTGTGCGCGGGCGCACGCTTCATGCGATCATCGAGGAGCGCGGCGCGCTGGGCCTGGGCTACGCGATTGCAATCGTTGGGCCGGTGGCGGCGGCGCTCGATTACGCGCACAGCCAGGGCGCGGTGCACCGCGATGTCAAGCCGCAAAACGTGATGATCGATGTCGAAGGGCGCGTGCTGCTCACTGATTTCGGCATTGCGCAGGCGCCCGAGGGCGCGGGCGACGGCCAGCGGCTCACGCGCACCGGCATTTTCATGGGCACGCCCGAATATATTTCGCCCGAGCAGGCCTCCGCCCAGCGCGTCGATGGCCGCAGCGACCTGTATTCGCTTGGCATTGCCACCTACGAAATTGTCACTGGCGCGGTGCCGTTTTCGGGCGCAACGCCGCAGCTGATTGTCGCGCACGCCCAGAAAGCCCCGCCGCCGCCCTCGTCGATCGACCCGCGCCAGCCGCCCGAGCTGGATCTGGTGCTTGGGCGCATTCTGGCCAAGCGCCCGGAAAATCGCTTCGCCACGGGCGCGGCCTTTGTTGAGGGCATGCGCGTGGTGGCGCGCAAATATGGCACGCCCGCCGCGTCGCTGGCCGATCTGGCCGATCTGGCCGTGCCGCGCAACTCGTCGTCCGGGCAGCTCACGGTGTCGCTCGGGCGCGGCCAGACGCCAGCCGGCGTGCCTGCGCCAGCCATGCCGCCGCCACCGCCTGTGCCGCAGCTCGACCCGGCTGTGCCAACGCAGATCGGTTCGGTGCGCCCGCGCCCGCAGCCCCTGGCCGACGCGCCAACCCGCGCCACGCCCGTAGCCCAACGCCAGCGCGAAGCATCGCTGCCGCCGCCGCCGCTCTATGAAGAACCTGCCCTGGCGGCTCGCTCGGGCGCGCGGAGTGCGCCCCTCGCAGGGAGCGGCGGTACGCCAACCAGCTCGTGGATTGTGGCGGGCGTGCTGGGTGGCTTGTTCATCATTCTGGTGCTTGTGCTGCTGCGCACGTTCAATACTGGCGCGAGCCCGGTGCCGCAACCAACTGGTGAGGTGCCCACGCTTCAGCCGATATTGCCTTCCACGACGCCAACACTCACGCCCTCACCCACCGAAGCGCCCAGCCCCGAGCCGGCAACTGCGCCGGCCCTGGCAACCGATGCGCCAGCCGAGCCAACGCTGCGCCCGACCGCCCCGCCAGTGGTTGACACCCCAGTGCCGCCACTGCCCGACACGCCGGTGCCGCCGAGCGAAACGCCAACAGACGTGGTTGTGCCAACTGATATTCCGACGCTTGAACCAACGGCCACCGAAATCATAACCCCAACTGCGACCTCGCCGCCCACCGATGTGCCAACAACTGAGCCTACGACGGCGCCGAGCGCCACCGTCGGGTCGCCGTCGCCGCTTGGGAGCGCGACGGCGACTGTGTCTTCGACGCCGACCGATACGCCAACCGAAACGCCGACAGAGACGCCAACCGACACGGCAACGCCAACGCCAACCGAAACCCCAACCGAAACGCTCACGCCCGCGCCGCTGCTGGATACGCCAACACCAACGCTTGCTCCAACGCTGGCGAACGCGCCATGAGCGAGCATCCCGAGCTCCTGTCCATCCTCGAACTGCCCAACGATCTGCGCGGTGCAATCGAGCAGGCGCTGGCGGCGGTTCCTGCCGAGCGCTGGGTGCGCGCCGCGCAGGAGCTGAGCGAGCGTTACCGTGGGCCACGCGAAGGCGCGCAGCCGCTGGCAAGCGGCGACATGCAGGCGCTGGGCTATGCTGCGCTGGTGCTGCCCGCCACTTATGCGCAGCTGCGCGGCGCGCTGGCCGCCACTGCCGCGCGCCTGCCGGGCTGGTCGCCTGCGACGCTGCTCGACCTGGGCAGCGGGCCGGGCACGGCGCTGTGGGCGGCCAGCGCGCAATTCCCCGAATTGGCTAGCGCCACCGCCTGCGAGCGCGAGCCGGCGCTGATCGGCCTGGGGCGCACGCTGGCACGTACCAGCACCCATTCCGCGCTGCGCGCCGCACACTGGGAGCGCGGCAACCTTCAGCAGTTTGCATCCACGGCGCGCTACGACCTTGTGATCATTGGGCATGTCCTGAATGAACTGGAGCCGCAGCTGCGGCAGCAGGTGGTTGCGCAGGCGTGGGCCGCGACCGCTGGCGTGCTGCTGATCGTCGAGCCGGGTACGGCGGCGGCTTTTGAGGTTGTGCGCGCCGCCCGCGATGCCCTGCTGGCCGAGGGCGCGCAGACGGTCGCGCCGTGCGCCCACGACCGGCCCTGCCCGCTCGAAAACGACTGGTGTCATTTCCCGCAGCGCTTGCAGCGGCCGGCATTCCAGCGCCGTGCGCGTGGCGCGCCTTCGCCCTGGGAAGACAGCAAGTTCGCCTATGCCGCGCTGGCGCGCTTCGCCCCGACCGCGCCAATCTGGGGCCGCGTGATCCGCGAGCCAACGAGCAACAAAGCGTATGCCGAGGCGCAAGTTTCCTCGGTGGAGGGGGTTGCGACCGTGCGCGCGCTGAAGCGCCACCGCGCCGCATTTCGCGCCGTAAAAGAGCTTGCGTGGGGCCAGGCGCTCGCCGCGCCGCCCGACACGGAAGATTTTTGAGGCTTACGTATCTTGTGTAGCCGTTGGGCGGGCGATGCGCCGCTGCCACCACAGGCCAGCGACGGTTGCCAGCACGGCAAAGAGCGCAAACAGCGACAGCCGCCAGGTCGTTGTCTGTGCCAGCAGCAGATCATGGCCGAGCGCCGTCCAGGCGAAGGTGCCCGGCAGCATGCCCACGGCGGTCGCCAGCATAAAGCGCGGGAAAGAAATGCTGCTCAGCCCGGCCAGATAGCTAATCAGGTCGAACGATACGATTGGCGTAAGCCGCGCAATCAAAATCACCCAGAAGCCCTGCCGCGCGCCAATCGCGTCGATGCGCTCGAGGCGGCCATGCCCGAACCAGCGCGCAACCAGATCGTGGCCGAGCAAGCGCGCCAGCCAGAAGCTTACGGTTGCGCCAAGCAGCCCGCCAAGCCACGAGAGCAGCGTTCCCCACCACAGGCCAAACACCACGCCATTGGTTGTGGCGATCAGCGAACCGGGCAGCGGCGCGATCACCGATTGGAGCACCATCAACAGCAGGCTAATCGCTGGCGCCCACAGGCCAAAGCTGCGCACATAGGCGGCAATTGCTGCGATCGAGTCGGCGTTGAGCGTGCGCCACACTGGCGCCCACCATTCCGGGCGCAGCCAGGCGCTCAAAGCAACAAGCAGCAGCGCGGCAGCCAGAAGAATGCGTTTCATGTATGCCATTCCCAAGCGGCGGATCGTTTGTGGTATTATGGCACAGAATGTTGTGCTTGTCTGCGCATCGCCCATGCCGCGAAGGAACGTCCAATGGCCGAACATCAGCTCTTTTCCGCGCCCGCACGCCTCGATACTGCCGTCAACTGGGCCGGGCGGCACTGGCTGCTGCTGCTGAACAGCGGCGCGGCGCTGTATGCCGGGCTGCCCTGGCTTTCGCCGCTGGCCAAAGCAACCGGGCATCCGCTGCTGGGCGAGCTGCTGTTCCGCATCTATACGCCGCTCTGCCACCAGCTGCCCGAGCGCTCGTTTTTCTGCTACGGCCATCAGGTGGCGTTTTGCCACCGCTGCGCCGCGATGTACACCGCGATTGTGGTGGCGGGCCTCTTGTTCGCGCTGGCGCGTCGCTGGGTGCGCCCTGCTTCGTTGAAGATTGCCGGCTTGCTGCTGCTGCCCATGCTGCTCGACGGCGGCTCGCACCTGATCGACGATGTGTTTGGGCTGGGCTGGCGCGGCGGCGGCGACGCGATTGGGACGCCCAACTTCTGGCTGCGCATGATCACCGGCATGCTGGTGGGCGTGGCGGCGTTTGTGGCTGTCTACCCGCGCCTGGAGCGCGATCTTGGCAAGGCCTTTGCGCCTGCGCCGCAGCTGGCGCCGCGCCAGTAGCGCGCCCGCAGCGTACTTCGCGAACTGTGCTACAATAACGGCATCTTTCCCCAACAATCTGGCTGCGCCGTTTCTGAAGCCTTGGAGGGTCGACATGGACATGTTTCTGAATCTCCGCTTCTTGATCCCGGCTGGTGTGGTTCTGCTGCCGTTGGCCGTGCTCGCCTACCTTGTGTTTAGCACCGCGATGAACACACGCGGGCCGGAAGATCTGTAAGCAGTTTTGCACACAAAGGCCCGCGCCAGAGCGTCAGGCGCGGGCCTTTGCATACCCGTAAATTCAGGCGTCGAGCCCGCCAGTGAGCCGCACTTCCAGCCACGTCAGCAAAAGCAGCCCAAGCAGGGCGGCAAGCGTGCAGTGAATGCCGGTGCCAAGCGGGTTGAATGGCCGCCCGGCCTGCTGATCGATCTGCCAGCTTATATACCCGGTGGCGGCGACGAGCGCGGCCCAGCACAGCCAGGCGATGCGTGGCAGGCGCGCGCGCAGGCGGGACGCTGGCGTCATCAGCTCAATCGGCTGCTCATTTCTGTGCTGCATGGTTCACCTCCTGCAATCTTCTTTGATTTCCCTCCGCAGGGTAGCGCGCGAATGTAAATGCAAAATGAATTGTGCCTAATAGTTGCGTAAGGAGCGTTTATGAGCACCACGGTGCACGGCATCCACCACGTGACGGTTGTTGCCAGCGATGCGCAGCAGAATCTCGATTTCTATGTGGGCGTGCTGGGTTTGCGCCTGGTGAAGAAGACGGTTAATCAGGATGTGCCGCAGATTTATCACCTGTTTTACGCCGACGAAGAAGGCTCGCCCGGCACCGATATTACCTTTTTCCCCTGGCCCGATATTGCGCCAACGCCCGGCCGCGTCGGTATTGGCCTGACGGTCGAGGTGCCGTTTGCGGTGCCTGCCGGCAGTCTGCCGTACTGGCAGGCGCGGCTGGAGCGTGCGGGCGTGGCGTGTGGGCCGGCCGAAACGCGCTTTGGCGAGGCCACGCTGCCCTTCACCGACCCTGACGGGCTGTGCCTGGCGCTGGTGGAAACGGCTGCGCCGCGCACAATTGTACCGTGGAAAGCGAGCGCAGTGCCGGCCGAGCACCAGCTGCGCGGCATGCACGCCGTGCGCATGTGGCAGCGCGAGCTTGCGCCAACCGCGCACCTTCTAACCGAGCAGATGGGCTTTGCGCTGCTGGGCGTGGAAGATGGCTGGCACCGTTATGGCGTGGAAGGTGGCGGCTCGGGAAAAATAATTGACATAAAAGAGATGCCCGATGCGCCACGCGGGATTGTGGGCGCGGGCACGGTGCATCATGTCGCATGGCGCATGCGCGACGACGCTGAGGAAATGGCGCTTCACGATGCGGTCGAGCGCGCTGGTCGCAAGCCAACCGAGCAGATTGATCGCTTCTGGTTTCGCTCGGTGTACTTCAAGGAGCCGGGCGGCGCGCTGTTCGAGCTGGCGACCGACGGGCCGGGCTTTGATCGCGACGAGGACATGGCGCACCTGGGCGAGCAGCTGATTCTCGCGCCCTGGCTGGAAGCACGCCGCGCCGAGATCGAGGCCGGGCTGGTGCCGCTGACGATGCCGCGCCCGGAAGCGTAGCGCAATTCGAACCAGAGAAGGTGATCCACAGATTACGCAGATTGCGCAGATTTTGCGTCTTGTAAAAGCCAAATCTGCGTCATCTGCGTAATCTGTGGATTTTTTAGGCTTTCCCGCGCTACTCGGGCGGGCCAAGCGGCAGGTCTTCGGGCGCGGGGAAGATTTCCTGCCCCTCGGCCATGCGCGGCATGCCATCGCGGGCAAAACGCGCGCCGCGCTGCCACGCGGCAAAGCTCACTGGTTCGGCCCAGAGCATGTGCAGCGCCGAGCCGAGTTCGTAGCTCGGGTAGTGGTCGAGCCGGCCTTCGCTGAGCGTCACCATCAGCTGCGGCACGCCAACCAGCGCAGCGTTGTTGCTAAGTGTGAAGGGCGGCTCCTGCGGGCTGCCGGGGTCGTTTTCGAGGAAGTGGCGTCGGCAGCGGTCGGCGTCGCTCGAAAGCAGCGAGCGGCAGGCCAGCGGGCGCGCTTCGTACACACTGCACTCGCCCGAATCGTTGAGCAGCGGGCAGCGTTGCAAAAACCTCGCTCGCGAATCGGGCGCGCCCGCCAGCGCCGCATCCTGCGCGGCAACCCGCGCCTCCAGCCGTTCACGAATCCGCTGCTGCTGCGCTTCGGGCAGCGTCAGCACCGCCGAAAGCACCATCGCCGCTTCAAACACTGTCACCGCGACCGGCGTGACGCAGCAGAACCAGCAGCCCGCCTGGCACGCAACCGCGCGGCGCGGGTCGCTGGCCTCGGCGGCTTCGGCATAGGCCAGAAAGACCTCACGCGCCGCCACGACGGGCGAGCCACATTCCGCTATCAGGCGGCGGGCTTCGGCGCGGCCTTCGGGCGAAATTGCGCTGGCCAGCGCGCGCTCGATCGTTTCTTCGCGTGGGTCGCGCCGGGGGGTGAGCTGTTCGTCTGACACCGCAGTTCTCCACATAGTGCGTACGCCCGCATTGTAGCGCATCACGCGTGGAGCGCCAATTGCCTACTCGCCGCGCAGCCGCCGTGTCCAGGCTGCCAGCGCCACAAGCTGTGCCGCAACCTGCTCGCGGGTGGCTTCGTCGGTCAGGTTGCCCTCGGCATCGAATTTCTCGCGGCTGCGCATCACCAGCACGTCGGGGCGGCCAAGCGTGTGTACGCCAGTGGCGTTCAAGATTTGGCGCAGGTGCTGCTGCGCGCGCACGGTGCCAAACATGCCGCCCGCGCCCATGATCGCGCCGGGCTTGCCGCTCAGCGCCGAGTCGTTCACCGGGCGCGAGGCCCAGTCGATCGCGTTTTTCAGCACCGCCGGGATGGAGTGGTTGTACTCGGGCGTGGCGAAAAGGAGCGCATCGGCGGCACGCACTTTTTCGCGCAGCTCGCGGGCGGCGGCAGGAATCTGCTCGGGGTTGTCGATGTCCTGGTTGTAGAACGGCAGCGGCGCGAGGTCGAATACCTCAAGCGTCACGCCAGCGGGCAGCAGCTCGCCAGCCGCGCGCAGCAGGCCGGCATTCCACGAGGCGCGGCGCAGGCTGCCCGCAATGCCGAGGATGTGAATTGGTTGCATGGTTCTTTTCTCTCGCTTCTCTTCGAAATTTATTTTTACAGGACTTACGCAGTTGGCTTTCTCAGCCTTCGGCAGAGTGGTACTCGATTTTTTTCTTTGTGTGCAATTGTTCCGCGCGTAGCGCGGAACAATTGCACACAAAAAGATGGTTTCTACCTTGCTGCCGCAGGCAAAAGTACAGCATTGATATGCCAACTAACGCAACTGCGTAAGCCCAAAACAATAACATCTACAAGCAAAGAGCGCGCCCGCACACTGGCCGGGGCCAGAATGGGGTCGCGCTCTGCATTGGGCGTCGGAGCCTGGGGCCGCTGTTACGCGGTGGCGGCGGCCTCGGCGGGCTGCTCGACGGTCTTCACCAGCTCAAGTTCGATGTGGATCTTGACTTCGTCGGCCACCAGCCAGCCGCCGGTCTCGAGGGCCACGTTCCAGTTCAGGTTCCAGTCCTTGCGGTTGATCTTGGTCTCGGCGCTGAAGCCCGCGCTGGTGGTGCCCCACGGGCTCTTGCTCTGGCCGGCGTACTCGAAATCGAGCACAACCTCGCGCGTCACGTCCTTGATCGTCAGGTCGCCAATCAGCTTGCCATGCTCGCCGTCGGTCTGCTCGACACGCTTGCTGACAAAGGTCATGTACGGGAAGTTCTCGCTGTCGAAGAAGTCGGGCGAGCGCAGGTGGCCGTCGCGCTTCTCGTCGCGGGTGTTGACGCTGGCGGTCTCGATCTGGACATTCACCTTCGCCGCGGTGGGGTTGTTCTCGTCGGCGTCGACCGTGCCGCTGAAGCGCTCGAACACGCCGCGCGCCGTCGAAATCATCATGTGGCGAACCGAAAACTGGACGCTCGAGTGGGACGTATCAATCTGCCAAGCCATTGAAGTGCTCCTTATTTGTTTCGCGGCACCCGTGTGTCGCTCGTCTGAGAACACTATACTAGCCCGGCGTGACGCCAGCGTGAACAAGAGCGTAAACAGATTTTTGATCTTTTGAATACAGGCGAGATTGCCACAAAATAATCCACAGATGACGCAGATATGGCTGGAATTTGGCATCACAACAGACGACCAGCGTGTGGTTGGTCGTCTGTCGTCGGTGGTCAGTCGTCGGAAATGAGGAGTGCGGCGCCTACGCCACGGGCGGAAGCTGCGCCTCCAGCTCGTCGATTTCGGCCAGCAGGTGCTTGCGCCCGCCGCTTTCGGCGATGGCGCGTGCTTCGGTTAGCGCTTCGCGTGCTTCGTCGGGTTGCAGCAGCGGGGCCAGCCAGATGCGGATCTGGGCGGCGAGGTGGTTGGTGCCAAGCGCGTCGGCCTGGGCCTGCGCGGTGGCGAGCCGGTGCACGGCACGGGTGGGCTGGCCGCGCGCAATGGCGAGCAAGCCCAGGTTGGCATTGAGGCCGGCAATACGCTCACGCACATTCAGGCGGTCGGCCAGCTCCAGCCCCTGGTTGAACTGCCGCTCGGCCTCATCGAGCTCAAGGCGGGCGAGCGCGATCTCGCCCAGCGTGGAGTGCAGGTAGGGCTGGAAGTTGATCATGCCATATTCGCGCACCAGCGCAAGGCCGCGCTCGGCGTAGTGCGCGCCCGAAGTGTCGCCATTCAGCAGCATGTGGTAGGCGAGGTTGTTGAGCGACAGAATGTACTGCAACATCTCAGGCGGGTCTTGCTCGGCCAGCGCCAGCGAGGCGCGGTAGCGCTCAATCGCTTCATGCAGGTTGCCCTGCTGCGCGGCAATGCTGCCAAGCTCGAAATGAATGTGGGCGAGCTGCTCGCGGGTGGGTGGCACGGGCGGGCTGTCGAGCAGGGTGTGCAGGCGCTGCGCCGCGCCCGCAAGGTCGGCACCTTCGATTGAAAGCGCGGTGGCCCAGCCCAGCCCGGCGCTGATGCTACTGCTGGCCTCGCCGTGTTCGATAACCTGGCGGGCGGTCGCAATTGCTTCGGCAAAGCGCGCCTGGGCGATCATGGCATTGATGAGGTGTAAGCGCGCCTGGTCGGCGGTCGCGCAATCCTTGCGCTGCTCGGCCAGGGCGATGGCGGTGCGCAATTCGTCGGCGGCCTGGGCGGGCGCGCCAGAGTTGAGGTAGGCAGTGCCGAGCGCCAGCGAAATCTCAAGCCGGCTGGCTTCGTCGGCACCGGCGAGGGCCTGCTGGTAGAAGGCAATCGCCTCGGCCCAGGCCGAAAGGGCAGCGGCGCGGTGGCCCGCCAGCCGGGCATAGTGCGCGGCGCGCTCGGGCGCGTTGCCTTCGGCAAGGTGCGACGCGATCAGGCCGGCATAGCTATCGATATCTTTGGCGTGGAGCCGTTCCAGTGCTTCGCCAACTGCGCGGTGCAGGGCGCGGTGGCGCGCTTCGCCAACCTCACGGTAGGCCACTTCCATGGTAAGCGGGTGGTCGAAACGGTAGCGCAACCCTTCCTGCGGCAGCACGATCCGGCTCGCCAGCAGCTCGTCGAGCGCGTCGAGCACGGCTGGCTCGGGCAGCCCGGCAGCTTGCGTCACCAGCTCAAGATCGAACTCACTGCCCACGGCCACGCCAACATCTACCACGCGCCGCGCCGCATCGGAAAGGCCAGCCAGACGCGCCTGCAACAGGCTGTACACCGTGCCCGGCACAACCGGCGAGCTAGACAGCAGCGAGAGGTTGAGCGTGCCGTCGGGCAGCAGCAGGTGATGATCGCTGGCGTAGCGCAGCAGTTCGGCCAGAATATACGGGCTGCCGTCGGCATTGCGTGTGAGCCATTCGGCCAGCGGGTAGGCGTAGCGCGGGCTGAAGTGCTGCGCCAGCTCAAACGTCTCGTGCTCGGCCAGGCGGCCCAGCGGCAGGCGCACAATGCGCCCTTCGCGGGTGAGCGTTTGCACCAGCGTGGCAAGCTGCGTGCGCGGCGTGATCGGGCGGGTGGTGGCAAGAAAGGTGATGGTGGCGTGTGCCGGCTGGCGCACCAGATAGCCAAGCAAGGCCAGCGTCGACGCGTCGGCCCAGTGCAGGTCGTCAAACAGCAGGGCCAGCGCCCGCCCGCGCGCCAGGCCGAGCAGCAGCTGGCTCACGGCTTCCCACAGCCGCGACTCGTTGGTGGTGTGCGGGCTGGGTTCGGCGGGCTGGCTTTCGTCCTGAAGCTCGGGCAGCAGGCGGGCCAGCTCGGCGCGCCACACCTGCGGCAGCGCGGCCTCTGCGCGCAGCTGCGGCCAGTCGGGCCGGCGAAGCAGCTCGCGCAGCGCCTCGATCACCGGCTGGTAGGGCAGCGCCTGCTCCAGTTCGTGCGCGTGGCCCACCAGCACCAGGCCCTGAAAGCTGTGCAGAAATTCTTCGGCCAGGCGCGTTTTGCCAATGCCCGTGTCGCCCTCGATCAGGCCGAGGCGGTGCGTGCTTGCCAGCGTGCCAAGCTTTTCCCGCTCGGCAACGCGCCCGGTGAAGGGCAGCCCGCCCGGCTGCGGGCGCGCGGTTGGCGGCGCGGCAGCTGCAGCGCTGGGCGTGCTGGGCGCAATTGGCGCCATCGTGTCGGTGATAATCGCGTCGTAGAGCGCGCGCGTTTCTTCCAGCGGCGGCACGCCCAGCTCGTCGTCCAGCAGGCGGCGCAGGTGCTCGTAGCGCCGAATTGCGCCAGCGCGGTCGCCCGCAAAAAAATCGATCCGCATGGCGGCGCGCTGAATATCTTCCTGCAATGGGTTTAGCTCGATTGCGCGGGCCAGCGCGTCGCGGGCGGCGGCAAAATCGCGCTGGGCTTCGTAGCGCATTGCCAGCAAGCTGTAGCCGCGCAAAGCCAGCTGGATGCAGCGCTCGCGCAGCCCAAGCATCCACTGCTCGAACGCTTCGGCATCGGCCACGCTGAAGCCGGCCAGAAATTCGCCACGATACAGCGCCATGGCTGCAGCTAGCGGCTCGGTCGTTTCGCCATTGCCGTTTGTAGCGACAACCTGCTGCTCGAAGCGCCGCAGATCGACGGCGGTGCTGGGGGCGAGCGCCAGACTATCGTCGGTGGTGACGAGCGCGTCGCCAAGCTGCTTGCGCAGGCCGTACACCGTGGTGCGCAGCACCTGCTGGGCGGCGGCGCGGTCGTGATCGGGCCACAGCAGCGCCAGGATCTGGTCGCGCAGCACGGGCGTGGAGTTGGCCGCCAGGTAGAACAACAGCGCGCGGCTTTTGCGGCGCGGAATGCTCAGTGTTTGATTGTTCAGGGACACCTGGGGCGGCCCAAGCAGTTCAATCGTCAGCATGGCGCGATTATACCAGATTGGCGCGGCGGGCTAAGGAACAAGAAGTGCTACAATACGGCAGTATACCGTGCAAAGAGAGGTTTGGCGATGACTGACTCGATTTCCGCGCTTGAGGAGCGTTTTCTGCGCTATGTCCGTGTCGACACGCAGAGCAATGAAGAATCTGCCGAGGTGCCAAGCACCAGCATTCAGCTTGATCTCCAGCATATGCTTCAGCAGGAGCTGGCCGCGCTGGGCGCTGCCGATGTGCGCCTGACGAAAAATGGCTTTGTGATCGGCACCATCCCGGCCACAATCAGCGGCGACGTTCCGCGCGTGGCGTTTCTGGCGCATGTCGATACGGCGCCAGCCTTCAACGCCACTGGCGTGGAGCCCATTGTGCATCGCGCCTGGGATGGCGCGCCAATCGCGCTGCCCGACGACCCTGAGCAGGTGCTGCGCGCCGAAGACAACGCCTACCTGGCCGGCAAAATTGGCGAGGATATCATCACCGCCAGCGGCACCACGCTGCTGGGAGCCGACGACAAGGCCGGCGTGGCGATCATCATGACGATGGCGGCGCGGCTGCTGGCCCACCCCGAGATTCCGCACGGCGAGGTTCGCGTCTGCTTCACGATTGATGAAGAAATCGGCACAGGCATCAACAGCATCGAGCTGGACGAGCTTGATGTCGAGTATGCCTATACGCTCGATGGCGCGGAGGTTGGCGAGCTGGTGTACGAAACCTTTTCGGCCGACAAGGCAGTGGTTTCGGTCACGGGCGTTTCGACGCACCCGGGTGATGCGTTTGGCAAGCTGGTGAACGCACTGCACCTGGCCGCCAAAATTGTCGACATGCTGCCGCAGCACACGCGCACGCCCGAAACCACGCAGGACCGCGAAGGCTTTGTGCACGTGTACCAGATGCGTGGCACGGCGGCGCAGGCCGAAATCGGCATGATCCTGCGCGACTTCGAGCGCGACAAGCTGGCGAGCCACGGCGAGCTGGTGAAAGCAATTTGCGCCGCCATTCAGGCCGGCGAGCCGCGCGCGCGTATTTCCTGCACCATCACGCCACAGTACCGCAACATGCGCTACTGGCTGGAAGACGACATGCGCCCGGTCGAAGTGGCGAAAGCCGCCTACCAGGCGATTGGCATCGAGCCGTTTTCCCCGCCAATTCGCGGCGGCACCGACGGTTCCAAGCTCACCGAGCGCGGCCTGCTGACGCCCAACCTGTTCACCGGCATGCAAAACATCCACGGCCCGCTCGAATGGGTGAGCGTGCAAGACATGGACAAAGCCGTGGCCGCATGCGTCGAGATTGCGCGCCGCTGGGCCGCGTAATGGACAAAGCCGTGGCCGCATGCGTCGAGATTGCGCGCCGCTGGGCCGCGTAGTGGCTATTTCTGCCACAAAGACACAAAGGCGCGAAGGGAATAGAAGGCGAAAACGAGAAACGCACTACGTACGCTGGTCGCACTCGATCCATGTATATGTTTTCCGCGCTGTGCGCGGAAAACATATACAAAAGCGAAGGGAAACGCCCTTCGCTTTTGTTTTGGCAGAAGCAGGCGCGTATGGTATTCTTGCGCGAAGCCCGCAAGGGATGTGGAACAGCCGTACGAGTGACGATCAGGGGGCTGCTGTGAGCTATATCATCTGGGCATTGCTGGGCGCAGTGATCGCCGTACTCATTGGGGCTGGCCCGCGCCGGCGCGCCTATCGCCCGAACGCCAACGCATCAGTGTTTGCAGGGGCGTTTGGCGGCCTCATCGGCGGCGTGATTGGCGACGGCCTGCCGCACGCGCTCGCGGGCGACGTGACGGTTGGCAGTGTGATAGGCGCAGTTGTCGGGGCGGTTGTGTTTGCCTGGGCGGTGCGCGACCGCGCCTCCGACAGCGAGCCATAGCGTAAAAAACTCGGGGACGGTTTCCCGCCCCCAAGCTTCATACTTCTCGCTTGTGCGGCCCTTAATCTTCGAGGTGGTAGGGCACGCTGGTGACGATTTTGCCCTTGCTGAATAGCAGCGCGGCCTTGATCAGCAGCGCCGTCTGGTTATGCAGCAGGTGCTGCCACCACTTCGACGGAATAAACTCCGGCAGAATGATCGTCAGCACATCATCGTCGTACTGCGCATCGATCTCGTCGATGTACTGCATCAGCGGGCGCAGCAGCGAGCGGTAGGGCGACGAAAGCACCGTCAGCGGCACGCCACTTCCCCAGTGCTTCCACTTCTCCTTCAGCTTGGCCGTGGCCTCGGAATCCATATCGACATACACGGCCGTGACATTATCCGGCGCGATCGACAGACCGTATTGCAGAGCCGGCACCACGCCGCGATGCACACCGCTGATCAGCACCACAGCGGTATGGCGGCGCACAGCCGTTGGCGGCGCTGCGTCGGCCAGCGAAAGCTGCCGCGCCACGGCAATATAATGGTGGTGGATGCTGCGCAGCAGAATGACCATGATTGGGATGAGCATCAGCACCGCCCACGCGCCCTCAAGGAACTTCGTTGAGGCGATCACCACCAGCACAATCCCGGTCACGAGTGCGCCGAGCATATTGATTGCCGCGTTGCGCTGCCAGCCAGGCGTGCGTATTTTGCGCCAGCGCTGCACCATGCCAAACTGCGAGAGCGTAAACGAAAGAAACACGCCGACCGCATACAGATGCAGCAGCGCCTGCTCGCGTGCACCAAAGGCGATCACCAGGATTGCCGCAAAAATACCAAGCGCCACCACGCCATTCGAAAACACCAGGCGGTCGCCGCGCTGCGCAAACTGGCGCGGCAGAAAGCGATCTTGTGCCAGGAAGTACGAAAGGCGCGGGAAGTCGGCAAAGGCAGTGTTCGAGGCCAGCACCAGGATGAGCATGGTCGCGACTTGCAGCACATAATAGAACGGCGAGTTATTGCCGAAAATCATGCGCGCAAGCTGCGAGTTGGCTGTTTCTGGCTCGAGGCTGCCGTCGGGAATAATATGGTAGGCGTTTGCCAGCACGGTCGTGCCAAGAAACATCGTACACAGAATCACCGCCATAATCACCAGCGTGATCGAGGCGTTGCGCGATTCGGGCTTCTGGAAGGCTGGCACGCCGTCGGCAATCGCTTCGATGCCAGTGAGCGCGGTACAGCCCGCCGCAAAGGCGCGCAGCAGCAGAAAGAATGTCAGCTCCTGAAACTCTTCCGGCATGTAGGGAATGGCGGGCACCGGCGCGGCGGGCACGCTGCCACCGCCGAGCATCACCTTCACCAGGCCCACGCCAATCAGCGCAAACATGCTGCCGATGAACAGGTAGGTTGGGATCGCAAAGATCCGCCCCGATTCCTTGATGCCACGCAGGTTTGCCAGCGTCACAAGGCTGATCAGGCCGATCGCCAGCTCGACGCGGTAGGGCTCGAGCATGTGCACCGCCGAAGTGATCGCCGCCACCGCCGCCGACATACTCACCGCCACAGTCAGCACATAGTCGATCAGCAGTGCCGATGCCGCCACCAGCGAGGGCGTCACGCCCAGGTTCTCGCGCGACACAATGTAGGTGCCGCCACCCTGCGGGTAGGCAATGATCGTCTGCCGGTACGAAAAGGCCACCGTGATCAGCAGCAGCGCAATGCCCACCGAGATTGGCGTGGCAAAGCCAAGCGCGCCACTTTGCGCCGCCATGAGCGCGATCAGAATAGCTTCCGTGGCATAAGCGACCGACGAGAGGGCGTCGGAGGAGAAGACGGCCAGCGCAATCCGCTTGGTTAAGCGCTCGTGCGCAAGCTGCTCGGTGGCGAGCGGCTGGCCAACCATCAGGCGTTTCAGTTCCGCAAGCATGCTTTCCATCTCAAATAGCTACAAAGGACGGGCGAATCATAGCACTGATCGCCCGCCGGTTCAAGCGCTGGCGGCAGTATTCCTGCCAGCGGGCGGCGTGCGATCAGTGGTGTCTGTTCCGGGCGGGTAAACCGCGCCTGCTGCCTACCGCTCGAGATGATAGGGAACGCTGATAACGACGATATTTTTGCGGAACAGCAGCGCGGCCTTGATTGCCAGCGCCGTCTGGTTATGCAGTAGGTGCTGCCACCACTTCGATGGAATGAACTCCGGCAGAACGACCGAAAGCACATCGTCGTCGTATTCCGCATCAACTTCGTCAATATAGCGCATAATCGGGCGCACCAGGCTCCGGTAGGGTGAATCGAGGACTTTAAGAGGAA
Source organism: Kouleothrix sp. 19917 (assembly GCF_057073505.1). Lineage (NCBI taxonomy): Bacteria > Bacillati > Chloroflexota > Chloroflexia > Chloroflexales > Roseiflexaceae > Kouleothrix > Kouleothrix sp. 19917. The sequence goes on along the minus strand of NZ_CP097099.1, from coordinate 2,323,499 downwards.
TGCCGCTGCCCCACTGCTCCCACTTCGTCCTGATGCGGTTGGTTTGCTCGGCATCAAGATCGACGAACAGGGCGGTGGTATTGTCGGGCGCGAGCGAGCGCGCAAACTCCAGCGCGGGGATCACGCCGCGGTGCACGCCCGAAACCAGCACCAGGGCGGTGTGGCGGCGCACGGCCTGCACGCGGCCCAGCTTCTCCAGCGAAAGCTGGCGCGCAACATCCTTATAATGTTTGTGGATGGCGCGGAAAATCAGCACCAGGATGGGCGTGAGCAAGAGCACCGCCCACGCGCCCTGAGTGAATTTGGTCAGCACAATCACGCTGAGCACAATCGCCGTCATGATCGCGCCAAGCCCATTGATCAGCACGCTGGTCTTCCAGCCCGGCTCGCGGGTGCGCCGCCAGTGCAGCACCATGCCAAACTGCGAGAGCGTGAACGAGATAAAGACGCCAATCGCGTACAGCGGCAGCATGGCCTGCTCACGCGCGTTAAACGCAATCACCAGCAGTGCGGCGAACACACCCAGCGCCAGAACACCATTCGAAAACACCAGCCGGTCGCCGCGGCTGGAGAACTGGCGCGGCAGAAAGCGATCGCGCGACAGCAGCGACGCCAGGCGCGGGAAGTCGGCATAGCTGGTGTTGGCGGCCAGCACCAGGATCAGGGCGGTGGCGACCTGAATAATAAAGAACAGCGTGCCAGTGCCAACAATCTGCGTGGCGATCTGCGCAACCACGCTCTGATCTTCGCGCGGCACCGCGCCGTAGAAGTGCGCCAGCACGCTGATACCCAGGAACATGCCGCCGAGGGTTACGATCATCCACAGCAAGGTTTTCGAGGCATTCTTCGATTCGGGCTGCTGGAAGGCCGGCACGCCATTCGAAATCGCTTCCACGCCAGTGAGCGCGGTGCAGCCAGCTGCAAAGGCACGCAGCAGCAGAAACAGGCCCAGCGGCTCGGCCTGGCTGGCGCTATGCTCAAAGGCCGGGGCTGCCACCGCCCAGCCGCCCAGCGCGACGCGGAACAGCCCGGCCACGATCATGCCAACCATGCTAATGATGAAAATATAGGTCGGCACCGAGAAGATCGCGCCGCTTTCCTTCACGCCGCGCAGGTTGATAATGGTGATCAGCGCGATACACACCAGCGCGATTTCAACTCGGTAGTCGCCAAGCGTTGGGTAGCCCCACGCCGCCGCCAGCGAGGTGATCGCAAATACGCCCGACGAGATCGAGACGGCGACGGTGAGCACATAATCGATCAGCAGCGAGGCAGCGGCGATCAGGCCGGGGATCTCGCCCAGATTTTCGTGCGCCACAATATATGCGCCGCCGCCGTTGGGGTAGGCGTGGATCGTTTGCCGGTAGGAAAAGCCGACGATCAGCAGCAGCACAACAATCGCTACCGAAAGCGGAATAACCAGAGGGAGCGCCGCTGGCCCTGCCAGCACCAGCACAAACAGAATTGCCTCGCTCGCGTATGCCACCGACGAAAGGGCATCCGACGAGAACACAGCCAGCGCAATGCGCTTGCTGAGGCGCTGGTTATGCTGCGCCGATGTTTCAAGCGGTTGGCCAACCAGAAAGCGCTTTAATTCAGACATCATAGGGTTCTACCATTCTCAACTGCAACCACGGCCCGGTAGAATGACTGTGGAGGGAATGCGAAATTTTGGCCAACAAAAAAACGCCAACAGGCAGTCGGCGCAATTGGTCGGCTGTCGCAGAATGAATGGCAACGACGGCGTGGCGCAGCAATGCGCCCTACTTATTGCCCTACGGCACAATACCGTAGCGCGGCAGATCATAGCACGAGCGAGTGCCACAGTCAAGCAACGGTTCGGTGGCGAAATGTGGGTGCAGGACGGCATTCGGCGGCGACTTGGCAGGCGCGGCGCGGCGTGGTAGCATGGGGCGCTACGATGCGATATGAAGGAGCACTATGGGCCACGCAGACCACGAGCAGCAGGCGCAGGCCGCGATCACGCAGGCGATCCGCTGCGGCGTGCTGACGATCAGCGACACGCGCACGCCCGACACCGACACCAGCGGCGCAGCCGCCCGCGCGCTGCTGGAAGAAGCCGGCCATGCCGTGGTGGCCTACGCGCTGGCGAAAGACGAGCCGGCGGCGATTGCGGCGCAGGTGCGCGCCTGGGCGGCCAGTGAATGCCAGGTGATCATCACGAATGGCGGCACGGGCATTACCCGGCGCGACAGCACTTTTGAAGCGATTGATGGCCTGCTGGAAAAGCGCCTGCCCGGCTTTGGCGAGCTATTTCGCATGCTTTCCTACCAGCAGATCGGCGCGGCGGCCATGCTGTCGCGCGCCACCGCTGGCCTGCATGGCGGCGCGTGCGTATTCTGCCTGCCCGGCTCGACGGGCGCGGTGCGGCTCGCGCTCGAAATGCTGATTATTCCGCAATTGCCGCACCTGGTGTGGGAGACACTGCGCCAATGAAACAGATTATCAACAGGCCATTTCTGCTGCTGATTCGCGGCTACCAGCGATTTCTTAGCCCGCTGTTGCCGCCAAGCTGCATCTACACGCCGAGCTGTTCAGTGTACACCTATCAGGCGATTGAGAAGTATGGCATTCTGAAAGGCGGCTGGCTTGGCGCGCGCCGCATCCTGCGCTGCCACCCCTGGTCGCACGGCGGTTACGACCCGGTGCCGTAGCCGGCGATTGCGTTCTTTTTATGCTGTTCCAGTAAGTACTCTTTCAATGGCAATCTGTTCGGCATTCCCGACGCCCGAGCTCCGTAGGCGCTTGCTTTCCCATGGACTGCGACATCGGCCAGGCCTTGCCACCTGCCCAGCCGGTAGCAGCGAACGTCCCCATCTCCGCTCACCCAGTACCATCAACCCTCGCGCCGTGCTCGCCGCGCATGCAGCCGACGCCGCTTCACATCAAGCGAGATCGTGCCTGCTGCGAGCGCTCATATCTGGTAACTTGAACTTGTGGTTGCCTACGGTATCGTGTTGTCGCGCGTGTCGCCCTGGCTCGCGTTGAAGTCGGCTGCGCTGTCGTTGCCCGCGCCACCACTGAAGAAATCAGCGCCCAGCCCGCCGGTTAGCGCATCGTTGCCATCGCCGCCGCTCAGGCTGTCGTTGCCCGCCCCGCCGCTCAGGCTGTCGTTGCCAGTGCCGCCCGCGAGCGCATCGTTGCCCGCCCCGCCGCTCAGGCTGTCGTTGCCCGCCCCGCCATCCAGCACATCGTCGGCTGCCCCGCCGTTCAGGCTGTCGTTGCCGTCGCCGCCGCACAGCAGGGCGCGGCCACTCCCGCCATTCAGCGCGTCGTTGCCGGCCAGCCCGAAGACGATCTGCGCGCCGCTGCCACTCGCGCTGATCGTCTCGTTGCCAGTGGTGCCGGCCACGACCGCGAACGTCAGCGTGGCGCTGCCGCCCTTGCCGTCGCTGAGTGTGAGCGTGACGACCGCACTGCCGCTCTTGCTCGGCACCACCGGCGCGACGGTGACGGTGCGGCTGGTTCCGCTGCCGCCGAACGTGATTGCGCTGGCCGGCACGAGCGCGGTGTTCGACGAGCTGCCGTTCAGGCTAAGCGCGTCACCATCCACGTCGGCAACCGCGAGGTTGAACGTGCCGCTCGCGCCGGTGCTTGCGCACTGGCCGCCCGCCGCCAGCACAATCGTCGGCGCGTCGTTGACGGGCGTGACCGTGATCGTGAGGCTCTGCGGCGCGCTCGCTACGCCCTGGCTGTTCGTGAGCACGACCGAGATGCTGGCGCTCCCGCTGGCATTGGCGGCGGGCGTGAAGCTGAGCTTGCCATCGGGCGCGATGCTCGGCGCAACACTGAAGAGTGCCGGGTTGCTGTTACTTGCAATGCGGAAAGTCAGCGGCGGGGTACCGGTGCCAGCCGAGATTCCGTTAGCCCAGGCTGCGTTGTAGGCCGCCGAGTCTTCCGCAACTGTGATGTCTGCCCCTTTGGCGAATGTCGGCGGGCGAACCAGCGGCGCGACGTTCACCGTCACGGTCGCCGCCGGTGAGTCGAGTTGCCCGTCGCTCGCGATGAATGTGAAACGCTCCACGCCGCTGAAGCCCGTATCAGGCGTGTAGCGCAGGTTCGGCGCAACGCCCTCCAGCACGCCATGCGCCGGGCCACTCATTACCCGGTAGGTCAGTGGGTCGCCGTCGCTGGCCGCGAGGGTAATCGACACGGTGCCGCCTTCCGCCATAATGACCGTCTGGGCGTTTGCCACAGGAGCCGCGTTCACCGCCGTCCAGCTGAATGCTGCGGCAGCGCCGGTCTGGCCCGAAGCGCTGCGGGCGCGCACCTGGAACGTGTGCGCGCCGTAGGCCAGCCCGGTGTAGCGCTGCGGGCTGGTGCACGCGCTGAAGCTGGCCGCGTCGAGCGCGCACTCAAGCGAGCTGCCGGTTCCGCTGAAGCTAAAGCTGGCGTCGCGGCTGCTGCTCGGGTTGGTCGGGCCGGCGGTGATCGTCGCGTCAAGCGCGCTCGGGCTCACCGTCCAGCTTGCGCTGGCGGGCGACAGGTCGACAAACCCTTGCGCGTCCACGGCGCGCACGCGGAAGGTGTGCGCGCCCTTGCTGAGTTCGCTGTAGCTGAGCGGGCTGGCGCACGGCGCAAACTGGCCGTCATCGAGCTGGCACTCGAATGCGGACACGCTGCGGATGCTGGACGTTCCGGTGAAGACGAGGGTCGCCGTGTTGACCGGGCTGGGATTGGCCGGGCCGGCGCTGATGCTGGTGTCTGGCGCGTCGGTGGACGACAGGTTCGTGCCGACATTGCGCGTGATTTGCGTCACACGACCGGCGTAGTCGAGCGCCCGCACGGTAACTGCCAGCGTCTTGCCCTCTGGATCCGGGACGTACAAGGCAGTGTGCCATCCGCCCTGACCGTCGATGGTCGCGTCGCTGAACGGCTGGTCGCCCACGCGCACCTGCACCGTGGCGAGGTCGGCACTATCGGCGGCGGTGCCATTGAAGCGCAGAATGTTGCTTCCAAGCTGGTAGGTGTCGGCGGTCGTCAGCGTGCTCGCGTCCAGGGCTAGCGACGGCGCCTGGGTGTCCAGCGTGAAGCTGACCGGGTAGACAGTGGACTGGGTCGCTCCGGCCCAATCGGTGGCGCGCGCGGCGAGCGTGTGCTTGCCCTCACCGGCGATCGGCACGGCAACCGTCCGCAACGTCCGCGTCACAGTGTCGGCCTGCGCGAAGTTCAGCGTGCTGACCGCGGCGTTGTCGAGCAGAAGCGTGACTTGCTTGAGCGATTGGCCGGCCTCTGCCGCGACTGTGACGCTGATCGAGGTGGTTCCGGCCACGTAGCCTCGCTCGCTGGGGGCCACAACTGCGGATTGTGGCGCGCCCGGCGCCGCCGCAGTCAGCGACGCGGCCGTTTGCGTGCGTTGCGCGCTCGTTCCGGCGGGCGTGCTGGCGGTCGCGCAATGCCCGTAGCCATCACAGGCACGCATGGTCGCGCTGGGCTCTGGGACCGCCTGCCAGACCGTGTAGGAAATCACCAGCCCGCTGCGGATCGTCCGATCCGGGAACAGGGTTTGCAGCGCCGCGTTGTTGCTGTAGACGCGGGTCGGCGTCTGAAGCGCCTCGCCGGGGCACACATAGTCCGTTTCGCTCAGGTAGCGGTCGGTGGCGCTGCATGTGTAGGTGATCGCCGCCTGCGGTGTGCCGCGACCGTTGGTGTAGTTCGCGCCGGTGCGTCTCGCCGTAAACGTCACGCGCGGCGCCAGCGTGTCGATCACGCCATGCCAGACGCCCGATGTTCGCAGCACATTGCCAAGCATGTCGGTGGCGCGCAGATCGATCTGGTACTCGCCTTCCAGCCCCTCCGGCACACGAAAGCTCCACGCGCTGGTTGCCACCCCAGCCCCGCGCTGTGCCACCGTCGTGGGCAGCCAGGTGCGGTTGAGCTGCGCGTCGGCCTGGTCGCTCGAAATATCGGAGGGCAGTGCCGCGATCTGTTCGACGGGCGTGAAGGCGATTTCGAGCTTGTCGATGCCGGCGACACTGGCCGGGATGTTGGCGGTGTCGGAGATCACGCCGCCAAGCGTGAGTGTGTCGGAGATCACCAGCCGCGCCGAGTCGATCGCGCTGAGCGCGGCGGTCGGGCCGGTGGCATCCAGCAGCAGCGTGCCGCTGGCCGCGTCGTCGGCGCTGATGTTGCCAACATTATCGGTGGCGCGCACCAGCACGGTGTAGCCGCCGGTCGGGTCGGGCAAGCCGTCGGCGAAGGCATAGTTCAGCGTCCAGGTGTTTCCGTTCAGTGTAGCGAGCTGCCAGCGATTGCCCTGGGCGGTATCGCCCTGCCCGCGCAGCAAGACCTCGACCGTTGCCACACCGCTACCAGGAACGATCGGCCCGCCACCGGCAGCCGGGTCGCTGACGGTGCCGGTGAGCGCGACTGTCCACTGACCGGATGCGTTGCGCGCCGGCTTGACCGGTTTGGTCGCGAGCGCGCCCAGTGTCACCTGCGGCGGATTGGCGTCGGAGCGCACGGTGATGCCGGCGCCCGGCGTTTCAACATTCCCTGAAAGATCAGTCGCGCGGGTCTGGATGGTATAGGGGCCATCGCCCAGGTTGAGGTCGTAGGCCCAGGTTGCCGCGCCGCTGGCCGACCGCCACGCCGTGCCGTTGATGCTCAATTCGACGCCGGAGATACCGGAGGTTGGGTCGCTGGCGCTGCCGCCAATCGTGAGATTCTGCGTGCCAAGCTTGCTGCCCTGCACATACTGGCCGTCGCGCAAACCGCCGACTGCCGACGTCGGTTTGTCGGCGTCGACTGTGACCGTCACGCCTCCCGTCGCAGTGAGCTTGCCGCCGCGTGTGTCGGGCGTGCTGGCGCTGATCTTGGCCCACTTGTACAGCGATGGCGAGACGCCGACGCAGTAGGACTGAAGCGAGCGCGAGTAGCTCGCCTGCACTGTTTCCGGACTCAGCACGGCGTTGTATAGCTGGAAGTCGTCGAGGTTCACGCGCGTGCCACCAAAGCCGATCTGCACAACCGAGAACATATGCAGCTGGCCCGAGCCGGACGCGGTGCCGACCGGTGTGGGGTTGCCGTCCAGGTACAGCGCCATGGTGCCGCTGCTGCTGCGGGTGGCGACGACGTAGTGCCACTTGCCGTTGTTCAGCGGATTCGGCGCGGTGGCATTCATGATCACGCCACCGGCGGTGAACTGGATCGCGTTTACGTTGTTCTGGATCTGGATCGTGAAGCCATCGGGCTGGCCCGTGTAGATCGGATACCCAGAGCCGACGAAGAAGGGGCTGTCGTCGCTGTTTGCGTCGGCCCGATACCAGAAGGCTACAGTGAAGTCATTGCCCAGCGGGTTGTTGAGGTTCAGCTCGTTTCCGCCGCCGTCAAAGCGAACCGAGTAGTCCGACGCCGGCGTGCCGATCGGGCTCCCGGCGTTGTCCGTCGCCCCCGGATCGCCCGCGACGACGCTGCCGCGATTGATGGTCGCGGTATTGCCGTTCCCCGAGCTGTCGGCAAAGGTTGTGGCACCCGGCGTTTCCTCGAAGCGCAGGTTGGCCACCGGCAGGCTGGAGATCGGCGGGCAGGCGATATTCAGGTCGCCGCTGCCAACCACGGTTTGCGAGAACAGGAGCTGATCGCGGAGGTTGGCCGGGTTGAACAGGTGCGTCCGGCCGCCCGCGCTGATCAGCCAGGCGTTGACCATGGGGTTGTAGGCTACGTGCGCCTGCTCCTGCGTGGTGAAGTTCGGAGCGAGCCGTGCAACGCGGTCATAGCCAATCAGCTGGCCGGATGTCGTGATGTCGCTGCCATTGAACAGCAGATAGTAGACGTCGATGCTGCCGGAGCGATAGACGATCAGCGTGCGCTTGTTCACCGGGTCGTACGCCAGCGACGGTGTGCCGGTGTCGTCGTGGTACAGTTCGGTCGCGCCCCACCCTGTCCCCAGCGAATTCGGGACGCTGCCGTCGCGATTGATCGTGCCGGTGTAGAGGATTGGCAGCGGCGAGTTGCGAGTGGGGTTCAGAAACTTCCAGGCAATGCCGTAGCGGTCGCCCAGCCACGCCAGCGCGATGCCAAGCCTGGGCGTCGCCGCGCTGACGGCGCGCGTGGCTTCGACCTGCAGGCTGGTCGTGCTGAGCTGGTTGCCCGAGGGATCATAGAGCCTGAGAACAAGCTTGGTGTCGCCGTCGATCGCCGAGTCGTAGGCCACCAGGAAGTTCGTGCCGTCGCTGGCTATCGCCGGGTGGAAGGTGTGGCGGCCCGGCGCGACCTGCGAGATGGTGAAGGTGTTCATTTGCCCATTCGGCTGGATGATCGAGCCATAGGTGACATCGCCGAACGTGATCGGCAGGCCGCGATAGATGTCCCACACGATCATACAGATGCCGGCGTTGTTGCACGCAATGTTCGCCGGCCCGTCGCCTGCGAAGTAGGGGCTGACGTTGTTGAATACACCACTGGTCTGGCCGCCTGGGATGCCGGTTAGCAGGATCGCGCCGGTGCCGCCGCGGCTGGCGTTATCCGAGGTCATGGTTGCGGCGAAGTAGCTGTCCTGCCGGCCGGGCTGCGACGCCGCCGGCGTGATGAAGCGCGGCGTCTGCGCGACGGAGCCAAGCGTCTGGAGCGTGTATGGGTCCCAGCCCAGTGTCGCCGGCCCGGTTGGCGCCAGCCGCGCGCGCACGCTGCTTGTGATCGCCAGTGTCTGGCTGGCGATCCCGGCCTGCGCCGTCAGGTTCGTTTGCTGCGTCACGGTCTGCGCGGTTGTGAAGGTTGCCGGGTTGAACGGCAGCGCGGCCGGGTTCGGTGAGCCGCCGAGCGCAGCGGGCGCAGTGATGTCGAGCACGCTCGGCGCGAGCGCGGCGTTCGCGATCACCGTGGTGGTGTATACAAGCGTCTGGCCGGGGCGCACGAACCGCTGGTCGGTTTCCGCGTACACGCTGATCGGCGGGGTATTGAACACATTCGGGTTGTACGGCACGCCGCGATTATCGACGCGCTTGGCCGGGTCGGTGCTCTGCGCAAGCTGGCGCTCAGCCTGGTCGCTGACACCGTCAGCGTCGCTGTCGACTTCGAGTGGGTTGGACGACACATGCGCGGTCAGCGCGGTCGTTCCGCCAATCGCCACATCCCACCCGCCAGCCCAGGTGCCGGTCGGCGCGCAGGTGCTGGTGTTATACACCTGATGCCAGACTTCCTGCGCGTCGGTGAGTCCGTCGTTATCGGTGTCCTTGCTGGATGGGTTGACGCCAAGCTGGGATTCCTGCCCATCGGTCAGGCCGTCGCCGTCGCTGTCGCACTGGATGGGCGAGTAGGCCACGCCGCTCTGGCGGCGCTCCAGCTCGTAGGTGTCGGATAAGCCGTCGCCGTCGGCATCCCAGCTCGCGTCGTTGGGGTCTAGACCGCCGTGACTGGGCGACAGCAGGCCATCGCCGTCGGCATCCGCCAGCGCGGTGAACGCGCCATCCCAGCTCTGCCCAAAGCCGCCACTCTTCGCGCCGAGCGTCATGAAGCCGTCGAGCGTGTCGGGGAAGATGTCGTAGCGCATTGTGTCGATCTTCGACGAGCTATTGCCGGTGAAGGTGCGCGTATAACACACCGGCAGCGGGTAGAAGCCGAACAGGATTGGAATGCCCCAGCACTCATAGGCCGGCAGCGCGTAGCCCATGTTCAGGTAGAACGACGCCGGCTTGTTCAGGCCCGGCTGGAGCCTGATGCCGGTCACCGGCGGCGGCGTCGTGGTGGCGTAGCCGCCGTACATCGGCGTGGCGACATACTTGTGGTCCTGGCCAACATTCTGCCACGCGCCATTCATCTGGTCGCGCCCGACGCCGGTAACATCCTGCCTGGTCTGCGTCAGGCTGTATTTGAACGTGGTCGAGCGCAGGTTGTCCCTGGAGAAAAACCACAGGTAGAAGTTGATGTAGATGCCGTTGGCCGGGTCGGGGTCCTTGTGCACCGCGTGGGTGGTGATTGGCATGGTGATCGAAAGGTCGTTGCCGGTCACAAAGCCCTTGGTGGGGTCGGCCAGTGTCGTCTGCGGCGCGCCGGGCCCGACCATATCGGTGCGGCCGGTGTCGATCATCACATCGTAGTTGTACAGGAAGTAGGCGATGCCTTTGATCGCCGCCGTGCTGAGCGTGAAGCACGCCCCACCCAGCCCCGGCACCGTGCGCAGATCGTCAACCCCCAGCTCGCACACTGCGGTCAGAATCGCGTCGATAATACTGACGATGCCCACAAGGATCAGCCCAACAATCGTGGCCGAAAGGATCGCCAGCACGATCAGGTAGATCGTCGCTGCGATGGTTTCCGCCAGCGCTTTGTTGAAATCGGGGCTGAATGCGGAGATGTGATTGCTGACCATGCTGTAGATGAAGAAGCCCCAGGTCACGCCAATCGCAATCGCCGAGCCGATTGCGCCGGCGAAGCGCGAGGTGCCGATCACCTCGGTGCTGCCCCGCGCAAGCTGTGCCGTCTCGCCCGCCGCCGCAAGTGCCTGGTTCCAGCCGCGCAATGTGAGGATCGGATCGATGACTGCGGCGAATGTGCGCAGCGCGAGCGAAAAGACTTTGAGCGTGATTTTCGCGTTGAAGCTCCCTTGATCGGACAGCACTTCCATCGCGCCAAGGCCGCCAATCACGGCCGCGGTGGTCAGCACAATCGCCGTTCCGGCGAGCCGGTTGCTCTTGAAATTCTTGACGGTGATAATCGCCCGGCCGACGGTGCCGCTGCCCAGGCGCCGCACGACGATGCCAAGCTGCTTGACCATCGAGATGCCGTTGACGTAGCGCGCCAGAATCGCCGCGTTCGCCAGGAACTTGACCGCCGCGCCGCCCGAGCCGAGCGCCGTGCGGATCGTGCGCGCCGCGTCCGAGTCGCTCTTGAGCGAGTAGCGCGCGGAAACGATTGTCGCATCCTGCTGGACGACGCGATTGATTCCCTGGGAAAGTGAGTTTGAGTAGAGCTGAATGAGAAATGTGCGGCCCGCCGCTGTGTCGGGATCAGCGGAATCGCCCGGCAATGGCGTACTGCCATAGCGGCTTTCCAGCTCGTTCCACGCAGTTTCGGCGTCGCAGATCGACCATGCGCTGGCTGCGTCGGGGCGGCAGTACTGCGTCCATTTCAGGCCGGCGATGGTGGTGAGCGCGGCCTGCGGCTTGCCGGCCGGGTGCATATCGACGGTGACCTCGCCGCCGCTGCCCAGCGCGATGTAGCCATCCTTGGGCCCGGCCGCGTCCAGCCCCAGCGCGCGCGACTGCTGCTCATAGGTGAACATGAGCGTTGGCTTCAGCGTGTGGTTGGCGTTCCAGCCGGCATTGAAACGCGTATTGAGAACACCGAGCGTGTCGGTCACAACGGTCGCGTTCACAGCCTGGTCGAAGCTCGGGTAGTCGTGCCGCTCGACCTGAAGATCATTGGCGTTGTTGTCGAGTCCCCAGCGCAGATCGGAGCTGACGCTGCCATTGCCGTCGCGGTCGAAGCGGCGGGCGATCTCGTCGATGTCGACGTCGCGCTTGCCGTCGGTGTTGTCGTCGCGCCCGGCCAGGAACGAGTTATCGAGGCCGTGCGACAGCGCCACCAGCGAGGTGTCGTCGCGCGCGTCGGCGTCGACCGCCGGGTCCTCGTAGATGATCGCGGTCTTGGCGCCGTGCTGCTCGCTGACGTTCATGCCGGCCAGCCGCCAGCCGTCGTAGTAGGTCTGCACCACCTGCGACAGGTTGTGAATGTGGCTATCGGCCGCGCAGCCCTGGGCAACATCCTGCGGGTTGTTGCGGTCGCAGGGCTGATCGACCAGCGCCTGCACGGCCCAGACCAGCCGCACCTCGTGCGCGCTGGGCCACGTGCCGCTGGACTGGTATCGCATGCGCGCGTTGAACGCCACCGGCATGCCGGTGCGCTCGTCGGTGATCACGCTGAGCGGCACGTACACCACTTTGGTGCTGCCGTTGGCCGTGTAGTTGTTGACCGAGATGTTGTACGGCGTCAGATCGCGCTGCGGCGGCAGGTTCGTGGTCGTTCCCTGAATGCGGATCTCCAGCATGGGGATCAGCTTCATGTCGCCGTTCGACTCGTTCGCGGCAGGTACGCGCCCCTGCGCGGTGGCCGCGTCGGCGAAGGTCTTGCCGTCGACGTCCTGGATCTGGCCGGCGTCGTCTTTCGGCCAGTCGAGCACGTTGAACGCAAAGCGCAGGTGGCTGTCGCTGAGCGGGCGCACCTGGAAATCGACGAACGCGGGCGTATTGGCTGTCAGGTTGTTCAGCGTCAGCTTCAGCGGGCTGGCGTCGCTGTATGGCGTGGCGGCCGAGCTGACGGTGGAGGGCGCGAGGTCGAGCCGGTCGGGCACGCCGTCGCCGTCGTTGTCGGCGTTGAACAGGTCGGGCGTGCCGTCGGCATCGGTGTCCAGGTCGCACGGCGGCACCTGCGCGGGCGATGTGCTGGGGGCGGGTGGGGTTTTCCAGCACTCCTGCCCGTCGGCGATGCCGTCGCCGTTGCTGTCGGCCTCGCCGGGGTTCAGGTACCAGGTCTTCCCGCCGAACGGAAATCCTTTAACTTCCACGCCGTCCGGCACGCCGTCCTCGTCCGAGTCGGCGTAGGTCGCGTCGGTGCCGACGCGCTCCTCCTGATAATCGGTCAGGCCGTCCTGATCGGTGTCGACGCCGGTGTCGGTGGCCAGCACGCTGGGCGCGGCCTGCGACACATTCCCAAGATCGGCCGGTTGCGTGGCCGTCAGCGGATTCGCGTGCGGGTCGAACGCTGGCTGCCCACCCTGCGACATAATCGAGCGCTGCACAGCGTCAGTTTGGCGCTGCTCGTCCTGCTCGGCGGCCTGGGCTACCTGCGCTTCCAGAAACGCGCTCAGCTTCAGATCCTGCAGCAGCGGGCCAATGCCAATGCTGGCAATTGCAAGAATAGCCAGCGCCTTTTGCAACCGGCGCGAGCGCCCGTAGCGCAGCATGCTCGCCACCAGGGCCAGTCCCAGCGCAAGCAGCACCAGGCTAGAGAGATCGGTCTGGTGATTGCGTAGCACGCCGAGCAAGCCGGGCGCGCTCACGGCTGGCGCTGCGCCGAACTGCGAGAAGTCAACCGTAATCTTCGCGTTGAGCGACTCGTCGTGCTGTGCGGGGAAGCTCAAATTCAGGATCTGGCGAACCGGCAGGCCGTTGTCGCCAACCCATAGCTCGCCGTCGCCAGTCATGTCGCGGTAGTATGCTGGCACCTCGACCGTAGCGCCGGGCGTCAGCGCGCCTTTCGCGCGCAGCGCCGCCACGATCTGGTCGCGCACCAGCACGGCAAAGGCCGGGCCGTCGAGTGTGAAGGTGTAGCGCGTCACGCGAATGCCGCCGCGCGTCTCGGGCGGTTGCGCCAGCACATTGCGTACGGCGCTCAGGTAGGCCATGAAATCGCCCTGCGGCGCAAGGCCATCGGTCAGGCTGCTCGATTCCTGCCACTCGCCTGCGCCACGGCGCACATAGGTCTTGCCCTGCTCGACCTTGACTGCAAGCCCGGTATCATCCTGCGTCACACTGCCCTGATCCGACCAGAGCCGCATCTCAAGCGTGTTCGCACGCAGATCCGCGGCACCTTCAAGGTGTATCTGTTGCGTGCGGCTGGTGCGGCCAACGTTGGTGACGGTCGGGCTGGGGATTGTCACCTGTTTCACATCGCTGGCGAAGTGGTACGAGCCGGCATCGCGCGCGCGCTCCCAGGCGGCGCGCACCGGGTCGGGCTGTACGAACGCGGCAGCGGGCTGAATGGCTACGCTGATTGCTAGCCCGCCAAGCAGAACTGCCAGAATAATGAACCAACATCGGCGATACGATGACCAGCGCATCCGATACCCCCTGCTTGCATGGTGTTACAGCAGCATTCAGCATTATTCCGAAGCCCCAACATCGCCCATCTTCAACACAGCGATGGAGGCCAAACGTCATTTGTGATCTCTGTACGGCGAGAGCTACGGTAGCAGCTAATCGTGTCAAGCTCGTTGCAAGACTCGTTACAAGCACGATAATTGGCGCTTCACAGTGGCCTGATTTCGGGCTATAATCGTTCTTGCCCTTCACTCTGTTTGATACCACTTGAGAGCTGCATGCCGAATTGTCGCAGGTGCTAAAGGCCATTCAGCACGGCTGCGCAGCTGCTCTTGTTTCACTCTATGGCAAGCAACAAAGCGGCTGCGCCCGTCCTGCTGCGCTGTCTGGGCACGTTTGAAGTGACCCTGGATGCAGCACTCGTCGCGGTTTTCCCAACCGACAAGGTTCGCGCCTTGTTCGCATATCTTGCGCTGGAGTCGCGCGCCGATCTCGGCGGGCGCGGCGCGCGACCACACCGGCGCGAGGCATTGGCAAGCCTGTTTTGGCCCGAAATGCCGCAGTCGCTTGCGCTGACCAACCTGCGCCTGGCGCTCCACCGTCTACGCCAGGCGCTTGATCGGTGCCTGCCCGGCGTAAGCGATGCCCTGCTGACAATCACGCGCCAAACCGTGCAGCTCAATCAGAGCGTGCTGGCGGCCGATGCGCTCAGGTTCCAGCAGCTGCTGGCCGAAACCACCGCCCACGCGCATTCCAGCATATCTGCCTGCGACGAATGCCTGCAGCGATTGGCCGAGGCCGCCGACTTGTATCACGGCGAGCTTCTGGCCGGCTTTGGTGTGGCAGACGCACCAGCGTTTGAAGAGTGGCTGCTGCTGCACCGCGAGACATTCCAGCAGCAAGCCATGATGGTGCTCCACATGCTGGCATCGCGCTGCGAAGAGCGCGCCGACTACAGGCAGGCGCATCGGTACACACGCCGCCAGCTGGCGCTCGACCCGTACCGCGAGGAAACACATCGCCAGCTCATGCGTATTCTTGCGCGGCTTGGCATGTATAGCGAGGCGCTCGCGCAGTACGAAGCCTGCCGTCGCCTTCTCCAGCAGGAGCTGGGCGTGGGGCCAGATCCCGCGACGATCGCGCTGTATGAGGAGATTCGTCGTGGCGGGTTAAGCAGCCGAGGCAACGGCGAGTTCAGCAGCCACGCAAACGAATGGCCGGTTGCTCGCTTGTCTTCTGCCCCCATAGCCGCTGCGTCCGAGCAGCCGGGCTGGAGCGATGTGCCCGAGGTGGCACAATTGTATGGGCGCGCTCCAGAGCTTGCGCGGCTGGGGCGCTGGCTGGCCGAGGATCGCTGCCGGCTGGTGGCGATTTTGGGCCTCGGCGGGGTGGGCAAAACGACGCTGGCGGCGGCAGCAGCCCAGGCCGTGGCCGCGCAGTTCGATGTGGTGATCTGGCGCTCGCTCCTGAACGCCCCATCACTCGACGAGCTGGTGCGCAGTGTTCTGCCAATGCTATCGCGCCAGCCCGTGGCCCCTATGCCGAGCGACATCGATGCCCTGCTGACGCTGCTCTTCGACGCCATGCGCCAGCGCCGCTGCCTGCTGGTTCTCGATAACCTCGAAAGCATCCTCCTGCCTGACCAGCCGGGCCAGGTTCGCCCCGATTACGCTGGCTACGATCAGCTCATCCGCGCATTCGCCGAGCGCCGCCACACAAGCTGCCTGCTGCTGACCAGCCGTGAGCGGCCGCACGCCATGGCGCTTTGGGACAGTCCGCTGATTCGCGCGCTGCTGCTCAGTGGGCTCGATATCGCTGCCAGCCAGGCCATGCTCGGCGCGCGCGGCCTGCGCAGCACCCCCGCCCAGGCCGCCGATCTGGCTCGGCGCTATTCAGGCAACCCGCTGGCGCTGAAACTTGTGACGCAAACGGTGCAGGAACTTTTTGAAAACGACATTGCCAGCTTTCTTGCCACCGAGGCGCCGATCTTCGACGATATTCGCACTGTGCTCGACGAGCAGTTCGCGCGCCTCTCGCCGCTTGAGCAGGAGATTCTGATCTGGCTGGCAATCGAACGCGAGCCAGTTGCCGTGCAGGCGCTGCGCGACAATCTTGTTGCCGCGGGGCCGCCGCGCGCCCTGCTCGAAGCGTTGCGCAGCCTGCGCCAACGTTCGCTCGTCGAGCAGAGCGCGCAGGGCAGCACGCTCCAGAATGTGGTCACCGAATATGTGACCGAGCTGCTGGTTGACACTATTTGCCGCGAGGTAGCAGGCGACACGGCAACAAGTCGGCAGGGAGGCGGGGCGAGCCAATCTGCAAATTCCGCGTCTCCCCTTCCTGCCACCTTCTCTGCACTTAATCGGTATGCCCTGATCAAGGCGACAGCCAAAGAGTATGTGCGCGCCAGCCAGGAGCGCGTGATCTTACAGCCGATCGCCGAGCAGTTGGTGGATCGGATGGGCAGCGCGCGGCTGGTCGAAAAGCTGAAGCAGGTCATCGCCGATCTGCGTGAGGATCGCCAGCTTGCCCCTGGCTACGCCGCTGGCAACATGCTCAACCTGCTGCTCCACCTCGGCGCCGATCTGCGCGGCTACGACTTTTCGCGCCTCACGATCTGGCAGGCCTACCTTCAGGGCGCGCGCCTGCCCGAAGTCGATTTTCGGGACGCCAATCTGGCCCGGTCGGTGTTTACCTACACGTTTGGCGACATTCTGGCGCTGCACTTCGAGGCAAATGGGCAGTTGCGCGTCGCCGGCCTGGCCAACGGCCGAATCTGCCTGTGGCGCGCCGCCGACGGCCAGCTGCTGCGCGAATACAAAACCTTTGGCGCAGGCGCCTCGATTGCGACATTCAGCGCCGACGGCCGGCTGCTGGCGAGTGCCGACACCGACGAGAAGGTGCGCCTGTGGGATGTCGCGCATGGGCAGCTTCTGCATACATTGTCGGAACATAGCGAAACGCCCTGGAAGGTGACATTCAGCCCCGACGGCGGCAAGCTCGCCAGCAGTGGCCGGGATGGTGTCGTACAGATCTGGGATGTACCAACCGGACGCCTGGAGCAGACACTGCAGGCGCATGCCACTGGTATTCATGCGCTGGCTTTTACCAGCGATGCGCAAATTCTCGCAAGTGGTGGCGGCGACGGAATCGTACATATCTGGCGGCTTGGTCAGGCAGTGCCGCTGCAAGCATTCCAGGCGCATGCCAATGAGGTGCAGGCCCTCGCGTTCGATGCTGCGGGAACTATTCTGGTGAGCGGCAGCTACGACCATACGATCCGTCTCTGGCAAATTTCGGGCGAAACCGCCAGCAGCCAGCTTGTTCACACGCTGAACGGCCATACCCAGATGATCCGCCGGGTGGTGATCAGCCCCGATGGCCACACGCTGGCAAGCGGCGGCCACGACTCGTTTGTGTGTCTGTGGGATGCACATAGCGGGCAGGCGCTGCATACGCTTGTCGGCCATGCCTACCCGATCCACCACCTGGCCTTCAGCAGGGACGGCCATATGCTCGCCACGGTGGGCGTCGATCAAACCATCTGCCTGTGGGATGTCGCGAGCGGGCGGCGACTCGATACGCTGCGCACACACAGCAGCTACATCTACACCCTCGACTTCAGCTCCAACGGCCAGCTTCTGGCGAGCGGCGGCGCGGACGGCGTTGTGCGGCTCTGGGATATGCAGGCGCACGGGCGGGCCGCGCACACGTTTCAGGGCCAGCCGCATAGCGTCTACGCGGTTGCGTTCAGCCCGAATGGCGCGCTGCTCGGCGTTGGTGGTCGCGACCGCGAAATCCAGCTCTGGGACATTCACAGCAACCGCGTCGTCCACACGCTCGACGGGCACACCGACGATGTTGAGGCCATCCAGTTCAGCGCCGATGGGTTCACCCTGGCGAGCGCCAGCAGCGATCATACCGTGCGGCTGTGGGATGCGCACGCTGGCCAGCTCATTCATACCCTGCGCGGCCATACCGATCGCGTTCGCGCGTGCGCGATCAGCCCGGATGGCAGCCTGGTGGCAAGCGCCGGGCATGATCGAACCATACGGCTCTGGAATCCTGCAAGCGGCCAGCTCATCCAGACATGGCATGGGCATAGCTATGGCATCAAGTGGATCGTATTCAGTCACGATGGCCGGCTGCTCGCCAGTAGCAGCTACGATCGCACCATGCGCCTGTGGGATGTCGCGAGTGGGCAGGTGCTCTACGCCTGGCCAGCCCAGAACTGCATGATCCTGTCGATGGCGTTTCACCCCGACGGCACGCTGCTCGCGACTGGAGCCAGCGATAACACCGTGCGGCTCTGGGCCATCCCCAGCGGGCGCTTGCTTGCCACCTGGAATGGGCATACCGATCTGATCGAAACAGTGCGTTTCAGCCCCGATGGCCGCACCCTGGCCAGCGGCAGCGCCGATGAAACCATCCGGCTTTGGGATGTTGCCACGGGCGCGTGCATGCAGACCCTGCAGACAGATGGCCCCTATGCAGGGATGAATATCTCCGGCGTCGTCGGCATCAGCGCAGCGCAGAAGAACGCGCTCGCCTTACTCGGCGCGATAGATGAATAAAGACTCGGCGGTTGGGCGATTCGCTCTCAATATTGCCCAAATGAACGTCAGTTCGGGTTAAGCAATCAAAGGAAGCACATCAATGCATCAGCTTGAATCCTACAATGTTGTATGGGAATCGCAGAGCCGCCATTCCGGCGAAAGTATGCCGGTTGGTGGCCACGATATCGGGCTGAATGTTTGGGTTGAAGACAGTGATCTGCTATTCTATATCGATCGCAGCGGCAGCTTCGACGAGAACAATCAGATGCTCAAGATCGGGCGCGTGCGGCTGCGGCTCGACCCGAACCCCTTCGCTGGCGGAGCGTTCCGGCAGGAGCTTAAACTGCGCGAAGGCTATCTGGAAGTCACCGGCACGCTGGACGATGGGCTTCACGCGCGCGTGCAGCTTTGGGTCGATGTGTTCCGCCCGGTCATCCATATCGAAGTGGACAGCAACCGCTCAATCCGCAGCGAGATTCGCTACGAGAGCTGGCGGCTCGCCGCGCGCGAGATACCATTCGACCGGCGCATGTCGAGCACCAGCGCGGTTGGCTACCCCGGCTCGGTCACCACGAAGCCCGATCAGGTGCAGTTCTCTGGCGACGATATCATCTTCTATCACCGCAATCGCAGCGACGAGCTATTCTTTGATAAAGTGGTCGAGCTTGAAGGGCTGGCCGCGCACAAAGATCAGCTCTGGAACCCACAGATCGACACCACCTTTGGCGGCCTGATGCGCGGCGACGCCATGCGCGCGGCGGGCGCTGAAACCGGCGTCTATATCCAGACGCCGTACACAGCCTGGACGCTGGCAAGCGCACAGCCCACGCACCAGCAGCACGCCGCGATCTATCTGCATACCGCGCAGACACCAACCATCGCGTCCTGGCTCACGCAGCTGCACGAGCACGTTCGCGCCGCCGCGCACGACCGCGCGGGTGCGCGTGTGGCCACGCAGCAATGGTGGGCCGCGTTCTGGCAGCGCAGCGCGATCGTGATTGACCCCGACACCAAGCTGGCCGACCGCCAGCCCTGGCAGGTCGGGCGCAACTATGCCTTGTTCCGCTATATGCTCGGCTGCAACGCCTATGGCGAGTATCCAACCAAGTTCAATGGCGGGCTGTTTACCAGCGACCCGTGTTTCGTGATCGACGATGGGACGTGGGAAAGCGAGAGCGCCGACTTTCGGCGCTGGGGTGGCGGCAGCTTCACCGCGCAAAATCAGCGCCTGGTCTACTGGCCCTTGTTGAAAAGCGGCGATTTCGACATGATGACGCCGCAGTTCGAGTTTTACCGCCGCGCGCTGGCCAATGCCGAGCTGCGCACGCGGGCCTACTGGGGCCACGCGGGATGCTCATTCACCGAGCAGCTGGAAAATTTCGGGCTGCCAATCGGCTGGGCCTGGGGCTGGCCGGACAGCCCGGACACAATCCACCGTCGCACCCCCTTGCTTGATCGAACCGAGCAGGTCGCCCCGTGGATCAAATATTACTACACCACGCAGCTCGAATTCGCCGCCATGATCATGAAATATCAGGTCTATAGCGGCAACGATATCGCAGCGTATCTGCCATTCATTGAAAGCGCGATTCGCTTCTTCGACGAACACTACCAGTATATGTACGCGCTGGAGACGACCCAGAAGCTCGATGAAAACGGCAAGCTCGTGATCTTCCCATCGACTGCCTGCGAGACCTATAAGCTGGCCATGAATCCCACCGATGCGCTGGCCGCGCTCGACGCAACCGTGCGCGCGGTGCTCGATCTGCCGGAACACTATCTCGACGCCGAGCGCAGAGCCTACTATCGCGAGCTGCTCCAGCGCATACCGCCGCTGCCATTCCGCGAAAAGGATGGGAAAACCGTGCTCGCGCCCGCTGAGCACTGGAAGGGGATTATCAATGTCGAGATCCCGCAGCTCTACCCGGTTTTCCCGTATGAGCAGTACGGCATTGGCCGAAAAGACCTGCAGATCGCGATCGACACGTGGCTGCACGGCACCGATATCCCCGCGCAGAAGAATCATATCAGCTGGCATCAGGATGCGATTTTCTGCGCGCGCCTGGGCCTGACCGACGAGGCGGCTGCGATGACGATCCGCAAGCTGGCTGATGGCGCGTGCCGGTTCCCGGCGTTCTGGGGGCCTGGCCACGACTGGCTGCCCGATCACAACTGGGGCGGCTCGGGCATGATCGGCCTGCAGGAGATGCTGATGCAAACCAATGGCGCGAGCATCTACCTGCTGCCAGCCTGGCCGCGCACGTGGGACGTTGTGTTCAAGCTGCACGCGCCGTATGCTACCCTTGTGGAAGGGCGGGTCGCTGGCGGCCAGCTGACCGAGCTGCGCGTGACGCCCGAACAACGGCGCGCAGACCTTATTAATCTGTGGGAAGAAACGAGCAATTCATGAAAGATAGCATATAATAGTCGCCGGGAAAGGCTGATCAAGCGCAAAGCGGCTGTATGTACTCTGGCATTGGGAAGCTGTAAACGGCACATATGCATTGGTTCGGCTGTTCCACATTTCCCCTTTTAAACCATGCTCACCAAAGAACAGGATCACTGTGACAGCCCGCAACATCTACCTGACTGGCTTCAGCGGCTCGGGGAAATCGACGATTGCCCGCCTGCTGAGCGCGCACCTCGCATGGCCGTCCTACGATCTCGACCAGCTGATTGTCGAGCAGGCCGGCATGAGCATCCCCGCAATTTTCGCGCAGGAAGGCGAAGCAGGCTTCCGCGACCGTGAAAGCGCCGCCCTGCACGAGGTAGCTGGCCGCGCGCCCTGCGTGGTGGCAACCGGCGGCGGCGCGCCCTTGCGGGCCGAGAACCGCGCCATCATGGCCGAAAGCGGCTGGGTGGTGGTGCTCGAGGCCCGACCCGAAACGCTGCACGAGCGCATGCTGGCCCAGCGCGCCGCCGCCGACCCGGCAGCCGCCCGCCCGCTGATGGATTCGGCATCGCCGCTGGAGCACATTCGCGCCCTCAAGGAGCGCCGCCAGCCAATCTACGCCCTGGCCGACTGGACGGTGCACACCGACAGGCTCAGCCAGCCGCAGATCGCCGCCGAGATCGTGCGCGCCGTGGCGATGTTAGAGGGACGAGCATAGCGCCTGGCCACGGGCATGCTCCGTTCGTATCTCCACTATTCAACCTGCCACACGCTGGCGCTCTGGCGCTGGAAGCGCCGCAGCATCAGGAAGGCAAGCAGGCACAGAACCAGCTCGGAGCTGGCTTCCGCCGCCCAGATGCCGGTGAGCGCGAAGAAGTGCGCGGCCAGCAGCAGCACCGGCAGCTTCACGAAAAGAATGCCGCCCAGCGTTAGCACAAGCGCTTCTTTGGCGCGGCCCGTGGATTGAAACGCGGCGGCGGTGATCGTGGCCACGCCAGAGATCGGGTAGGCCAGCGCCAGCAGGCGCAGCGCGAACTGCCCTTCTGCCACAATTGTGCTTTCGCGCGACAGCAGGCCCAGCAGCAGCGCCGGAATAAGCAGGCAGATTGTGCAGATCAGCGCACCATACACAACTGCCGCGCCAAGCGACAGCCGAATGACGGCGCGCACGCGCCCAAACTTCTTCTGGCCGAAATTATAGCCCACCAGCGGCTGCATGCCCTGCACAATGCCGGTTTGCGGCGTCAGCAGGCTCGAATACAGACGGCTCACAATCGCAAAAACGCTCAGCGCGCTATCGCCGCCGAGCACGCGCAGCAGGTTGTTGGTAACAATGCCAAGCAGGCTGATGCTCAAATTTCTGGCCAGCGAAGGAAAGCCGATCAGCACCACCTCGCGCATGATTGGCCAGTTTGGCCGAAAATACGCCAGCTTGATATGGTACGAGCGATTCTTGCGAAAAAAGAAGAAATACACGCCCATGCTGGCCGAAATCGCCTGGCCGGCGACGGTTGCCAGGGCCGCGCCAGCCACGCCAACCCGCAGCACAATAATGAACAGCCAGCACAGCACCAGGTTTGTGGTCACCGGGATCACCCAGATCGCGGTTGAAAAGCGGGCATTGCCATCGGCGCGAATGATTGCCGAGAAGCCGGTGCTGGTGATTGCGCCCAGGAAAATAATGCGCCCGTAGGTGATCGCATAGGGCGCAATTCGCTCGGTTGCGCCGAGCAGGTAGACGATTGGCTCGATGAAAAGCGCGCCAAGCACGCTGATGCTGAGCGCAGCCACCCAGAAGATCAGAAAGGTGTTGGCAACCGTGCGCGAGGCTTTTTCAACATCGCCCTCGCCCAGCGCCCGCGATACCACCGACGCGCCGCCCGCCCCGACGGTGGTGGCAACCGCGCCAAGCGCGATCAGCACGGGCGCGACAATCGCGGCCCCGGCGGCGGCCAGCGCGTTGATGCCCACCGACAGGAAATATGTGTCGGTGATGCTGTAGATCGCGTATACCAGCAGCGAAAATGTGGTCTGCGACGACATTTCCAGCAGCAGCGTGCCGATTCGCTCGGTGCCAAGCCGTTCCACGCGCGAGTTGGTCGTCGTCATACCTGTTTATGCATGAAAGGCAGTACGGAAATCGGAAAAACGCCCACCCCGGCTTGCATTTCCCGGCCCCGCGCAGCGCATTAGTGCGCGCTGAGCCACTGCATCGACGCGGCCATAAGCTCGCGTGAGGTATTGAACACATGGTCGCTGTCGTAATGGCGGTAGTAGCACTCAGTGTTCATCACCAGCGCAAGGTGCAGGGTGTAGAGCCAGCAGCGCGCTTCTTCGCTGGCCGTAAACGACGTTTTGCCATAGCCGTGCATGGCACTGGTAATGCCCGCGCCCCAGGCCAGCGGGCGAAACTGCGCTTCCATCAGTGGGTCGGCCCACAGCGCCCGCTCGAAGTCGATAATGCCGGCAATGTGGCCATTCCGCACGAAGAAATTCGAATCCCAGGCATCCCAGTGCACCAGGCAGGGCGTAGCCACTTCTGCCAGCGCGGGCGCGTGCCGGCGCAGAGCGGCGCGCATGTCGTCGGGGCTGTAGTCGTAGGCCACGTTTTTGCGCGCGCCATCGGCCAGCACCGAGTCGAAAATGGCAAGAAAGGCGTCGTGCCAGGTTGGCGCGCGCAGCTGCGAGTTGCCTTCGTAGCCGAAATAGCTGCCGGTGAAGCCATTCACTGCGCGAATGATCGCGCCGGTTTCGTGCTCCAGCGCCGCCAGGGTTTCGGCGGGCAGGCTGGCTTTTTCGTGCTCAAGATTGTCGCCAGCAACCTTTCCATGAAGAAGTAATCGGCGTCGCAGAGATCATGCGCATCGTCGAAGAAGTAAATCTCGGGCACGGGAATGGCCGGATTCTGCCGCACCAGACGCATAGCCGTCACTTCGGTGGCCATGATGTTTGCTTCGTAGCTGAGCACATCGGCACCCAATGGCGGCGCAATTTTGAGAATCACCTCGCGGCCGTCGGCCAGGCGAATCATGTAAGCCGCGTTGAACCAGCCGTCTTTCAGCTCGCGCATTGCGTCGTCGCCGTCGGCAAGCGTGGTGCCGGGGAAGGCGCGCGCGGCCATGGCTTCGATCTGCGGGCGGGTTTTGGTGTTTTTGGTGACGCTTTCCATGCTTTTTCCTTGCAGATGGCTTTCGCGTGCTTCTTATTGCCCAGCAGCAACCCACAGCAGGCGCTGGCGGATTTCCCCAACATGGTAGGCGCAATGGGTCAGCAGCATCATCGCCGCGCCAATCGCTTCGTCGGGGAAATTCTCGCGGGCCTGTAAACGGCCAACCAGCGCGGCGTAGCTTGTGCGCAGCTGCTCCTGCAGCGCGCCCCACTGCGCCGCATCGACCTTGCGCACCTTCCAGCTGCTTGGCCAGTCGGGCGCAACCGGCTCGCCGCGCTCGTGCGACGCAAAGAACTCCAGCAGAAACAGGATGTGCCCGCAGTGGCCGGCAATCGTCGCTTCTTCGGGCGAGCGCGCCGCCGACGCGGCCTCTGGGCTGAGCGCGGCCATGGTGTTCAGCAGGCCCGCATCATTCGAGTCGAGAAAGAAGCCCTCGGGAAGCTCGCTGACGCCGAAAGTTTCGGCAAACAGCACTAAAAACGGCTGCAAAAAAGCGGCAGAAGTGGACATTTGGGCCTCCTTACACATCGTATGCGCTGGGGCAGGGGCGGTTCGGCACGTTGTGCAACTATAGCAGAGCGGCGTGGTGGATGCAAGCAGACGCCGTGCCAAGCCAGGGTCATGGCAAAGTCCTGAAATTTATCCACAGATTACGCAGATTACGCAGATGAGTGACCTCATATGTGTGCAATCTGCGTAATCTGTACATAGATCGCGTTCCCATTCCAACAACGTTGCCCTGCCCTGTGCATCAATTGCTTATTCTTGTGTGCCGACGCCGTATATCTTTCCAAGCCCGGCCGCCGTTGCGCGAAACAGCTCGACCAGCTCGGGTGGCCCGAGCACCTCGCAGGCGGTGCCATAGCGCAGCAGCACCTGGCGTGTCTGCCAGAGGTTGGTGATTGTTGCGCTGACCGTTGCGCTGCCATCGTCATGGTAGTCGATCTGCGTATTCGGGAAGTAGACCGCAACATCGCCCCGACGCGCTACCACTGGCAGCAGGCGGTAGCGCAGCGTGTAGCTTGGCGCGGCCACGCGCTGGGGCGGCAGCATGGTTGGCAGCACGCGCGCGCTGCCCGGCACAATCCGGTCGAGCCGGTAGTGGATGGCGGAACGGGGCGTTTCGCTGCCGGCGGGCGTGGCTTCCAGCAGCGTTGCGTCGAGGTAGCCGTGCCCTTCGGGGCGGAAAAACACCAGGTAGGGCGCAACCCGGTGGCGGCGTGGCGTTTCGGCATCAAAGGTGCCGAGGTAGTCGAACTGCAGCTCCTGCCGGCGCGCAATCGCCCGGCGCACGGCTGCAAGCGTGGCCGTGTCGATGCGCTCGGACGGGCTGGCGGGCAGCTGCAGCCGAATTGCGCCGGCCTGCTGGGCGGCCAGCGCCCGCCGACCGCTGGGCAGCAGCGCCGTCACGCGTTCTAATAAATCGCGCACCGAGGCGTGCTCGGGCAGCGCCGCGCCAGCCGGGAAGCTCGCTTCCAAAAAGGCCAGCGCCTCCATACACGGGTCGGGCAGATCGAGCAGGGCCAGGTCGCCAAGATCTTCGAGCACATACTGCTGCGCGCCGCGCCGGTAGCGGATCTGGCAGCCATACTCGCTTTTGAGCGCATCGAAATCGTGCTTGAGCGCGCTGTCGGCCGCGTCGGGGTAGCCTTCTTCACCCAGCTCGGCGTGCACGGCGGCAATAAGCTGGGTTGCGCTGTGCGGGCTGCGCAGCAGCAGCCGAACAAGCAACAAGCGCCGACGGAAGGTCAGGCGCGAGCTGCGTTTGGTGCCGCCGGTTCGCTGTGTCATTGCGGTGCTTTCTGCGTGCGCCGATGCTGCGCCCATAATACCGCACGCGCGCTGCTTGCGCTATGCGCCTGGGCCAGCTCGTGTGCCGCTGCCAGCACCAGCGCTTCAAGCTGCGCGGGCGTGGCGCTGATGCCGCCATCGGCAAGCAGCTGCTGGGCCAGCGGCAGCCAGCACTCCAGCAGGCGCTGGCGCTGGGTCGCGTCTCCTGTATCCTCCTGCATCGTTCCACCTGTTGTGTTTCGCAAGCGAAGAATGCGCGACGCGCTCCGAACGAAAGCTCGGAGCGCGTCGCGCGTGTGCCGTCTGCTACTCAGCTTTCAACCCCAGGTCAATCAGCGATGAAGCGCTGCCAATCAGCTTGAGGTCGGTGACCTGCGCTTGCAGGCCGGCTGCGTTCCCCGGCACCTCGTAGATTGCGGTGCAGGTTTTGGCGACGTTCGGGTTGAGGTTTTCAAACACGCAGTTTTCTTCGGTGGGAATGAACGGGAAGGCGTCGCTGGAGGGCTTGAAGGTGCGGCCCTGCGCATCCAGCAGGTCGAGCCCGGCGAAGCTCAGCATGTCCTTGCTCAGGTTTTCCAGCTCGAAGCGCACCTGCACAAAACGCCCCGATGTGGTTTTGTCTTTGGTGAACTGATCTTTGGCCTTGAGTGTTGTGCCGAGGTCGCTGGCTTCCAGAATTTTCCAGCGCACTTCGTCAACCTGCACATCTTCGCCCACGCCAGCGGCTTTAGGGGCTTCTGTCGCGGCGGGCGGCGCATTGGTGGCGCTCGCGGCGGGCTGCGCTTCCGGCTGAATTGCTGTGGCGGTCGGCACACCCGCGCTGCCCGCGTTGCCGCCCGCAGGCTGGCCGCCGCGCCCCAGCAGCGCGCCAACAACGCCGAGGACGAGCACAATGGCGACGATCACCAGACATCCCTTGCCAAACTTTTTCATTGCCGTGCCCTTTCTGAAAAGTGCTGGTGCGATGCCGTATGCTCGTTTGCTCGGGCCATCGCGATTGCGTACCTGGCCTGAGTATAGGGAAGCTGGCGTCCACAAATGTGCACGTTTGGAAGAGGTATCATTGGTATATGCGATAGGGGTGGATTTTCTTCTGCTGGTGCAGCGAATCTCTGAAGCACGACAATATAGCGTATCGCTGGGCGTTCATATGTCTTTTTCTAGTTGAGTGAATTCTGTCAAAGCTGTTGCGCATGTGACAGGCAGTGGGTTTTGGTTAGTAGTCTACATTGCATAGGATATGTATCCGTTTGCGGAGGATGTGTGGGCCGAGGCAGAGGATGGGACAATGAAAACGACGATGTGCGGCGAAGAAGACCTGTCGAGTTTTGAGTGCGTCATTCGAGCGCCACGGCAAAACCCGACAGGTCTGACAACGAATACGGCGAGCGCTGCGCTCACATCCGCGCCGAATCCAGACACGCATCGCTCCGTTCCGTAGGCTTGCCCGCGACAAGCCGCGCTATATCTTCTTTCTATTCGACAGATGAAAGCTCATGTTTGCCCAGGCCCCACCGTATAATGATCGGCTACGCCCCAGATGATGCCGCCCGCGATACACGCGGCGACGTAGTCAATCATGTGGCAAGCAAGTCGGGGTGGGTCTTCCCGGTTCGGAGCGAAGATGTCGTGCTGGTGGGAACGGATGCCCTGGCTACACTGCGCATTTGCCATCTGGCTGCGCCCGACAGGCGCGGCGGTATTCGAGCCGCTGGGCATGCTTCGTTAACGTAGCAAATTTGACAAAGCAATCGCTCCGTGTGAAATTATAGCAGAGAGCAGAAATAGTGATCGTGTGGTAGACTGACGTTATGGCATATTCAACTGATCTCAGACAACGAGTGCTTGACGCAATCGAACGCGGTATGAAGCGCTCTGAAGCAGTCACCATCTTCGCCGTGAGCGATGGCAGCATCAAACGCTGGCAAAAACTGCGGCGGGACGGCTCATCGCTCACCGCTCGCCGCCCAGGCAGAAAGCGCCAAGCCGCCAACCCACACGATGATGCGGTTATCCAAGGCTTGGTCGATGCAACGCCAGATGCCACCCTCCAAGAATACACTGATCAATGGAATGACCTCCACCAGAAAGGACTGTCGCGCTGGACCATCGGTCGCAGAATCCGTCGCCTCAAACTGACGCGAAAAAAAAGAGTCTGAAAGCGCTGGAACGCGACCGTTTCGACCGAGCGGTATTTCAAGCACTCCAAAGCAGTTGTGACGCCGATGATATCGTGGTGCTTGATGAGTTTGGCTCAAACACGAACCTGACACGCCGCTATGGACGAGCAGCGCAGGGTGAGCGCGTGTATGAAGATCTGCCACGCACGCGACCACGCAACACGACGATTGCCGCCCTCACAACCCACGGAATGGGACCGGCGCTGGTCGTTTCTGGTGGGGTCAATCGGGTGACGTTTGAAACATATATTGATGTGGTGCTTGGGCCAAGTTTACGCGAAGGGCAGATCGTTGTGCTCGACAATGCGCGTGCGCATCACGGCGGGCAGATCGCAGCGTTGCTGGCGAAACGTGGCTGTCGGCTGTGGTACTTGCCAGCGTATTCACCAGACTACTCACCGATAGAGTTGGCATTTTCGAAAGTGAAAGCGTATCTGCGCAAAGTGAAGGCACGAACGCGCGAGGCGCTCGAGGAAGCAATTGCACAAGCGCTGGCCTCGATTTCAGGCGCTGAGGCTCGTGCGTTTTTTGCCCATTGCGGCTTCCCACTTTGGCCCATTCCAGATCAATAATGGTGCTCTCTGCTATAATGCGCAGGGGAGGGACTTTATTGACTCATACCCCTTCCCGATCAAGCCAATCGTGCATGTACGCCGCAACCTCCTGCCAATTGGTGTCGAGCATCATATCGTGGGCGATGTCTGGGAAGATTTTCATGCTGCTTTCGATGCCGTAAGCGCGCGCTGTCAGGCGTTCTTCCCACACCGAGAAGACGCGATCGTTCTGGGCGGCCAGCACCAGCATAGGCGTACCACGGGCGCGAACTTTCTGTGGCTTTGGCAGATTCAGCCCGAATGCTTCAAGCTCCATCACAAACGATTCGGATTGAAGGCGCTCGAAGTGCCGCATTAGCTCGCTGTTTGAGAGCGTATCGGAATACAAGGCATCGCGCGCGAGTGCTGGCGTTCCAAGCAATTCACCCAGATCGCCGGTGGAGTGGGCTTTCAGGAAGGCCAGGGGATGGCGCAGGAGGTAGCGGACGCCAAAACCGGCGATGCCGTAAACCGGAATCGACGCGAGTAAGATTGCGGCCTTCGCGCTATGTTCTTCCAGGTACTTTTGCACTACATAGCCGCCCATGGAATGGCCAACCAGAATCGCTGGTTGCCCCAGTTCTTTCACAGCGGCTGTAACATCTGCAACATAGCCCCTTGCCGCGCTGTGCCAGCGAATGCGCTCGCGCCCGTCGCTGCCACCATGCCCGCGCAAACTCAGCGCATAGCAGGCATAGCCCTGGTTTGCGAAATAGGGCAGAAAATTTTCCCAGCACCACGCGGCGTGCCACGCGCCATGCACAAAGAGAAGCGGGTAGGGGCGAGTTGCGCCCCTACCCTGTGCAAGCAATTCGAGATTCATCATCATAGTTTCTACTCTCAGTGCGATAGCACTATTTTACACCCTCTCTAGCTTCCTGGCGACTTCATACACCGCTCCACCGCCGAACGGGGCGGCACTTGGGCTAGCGGGTTACCGAATTGCACAGTTAGACACGCCACGGTACACTATGCATGCTTGGATCAATCACTTGGGGAGAATGCTGCAATGGCGCGCACGGCTCCGCTGGTAGAAAACGCAACTCTGCATGCTGGCGGTGGGCAGGCTATTGCGCTGGGCACACCGGCCTGGCAGCGCTGGCTTGAAGAAGCAAGTTCGTTCGCCTTCCACGGGCGTGCTGGCTGCTTCACGGCGCGCAAAGAGCGGCGTGGCCGCGCGGATGGTTACTGGCGGGCGTACCGCCGGCAGCGCGGAACGCTCCGCAGCGCCTACCTCGGAATGAGCGCGAACCTGACGCTTGAGCGACTGGAGGAGGTTGCACAAGCGCTCGCTGAAGCCGCGCCACCACCGGCTCCAAATGCGCAATTCAGCATTGCCCTTTCCCGCACGGGCACGGCAGCGCCCCGCCAGCCGCGTAATCTGCCTGTGCCGGCCACTGCGCTCGTAGGGCGCGAACGCGACGTGTCGGCGGTTAAGGCAGCCTTGCAGCGAGCCGATCTGCGCTTGCTGACGCTGGTTGGGCCGGGCGGTGTTGGCAAAACGCGCCTGGCGCTGCAGGTTGCCCGCGAGCTGTGTGAACATTTCGCCGACGGCGTATTTCTGGTTGATCTCGCTTCCATCGGTGAGTACGCGCTCGTCATCCCAACCATCATGAAAACCCTTGGCCTGGCCGAGGCCGGTGATCAGGCAGCGCGCGAGCGCCTTGATGCCTACCTTGCCACCAAACAAATACTGCTGCTACTCGACAATTTCGAGCAGGTGCTGGCCGCCGCGCCCAGCGTGGCCGCCCTGCTTGCTGCCGCGCCGCAGGTCAAGCTGCTGGTGACAAGCCGGGCCGCGCTTCAGATTGGCGGCGAGCACGAATACCCGGTGCCGCCCTTGTCGCACGCGGAAGGCGCGCATGCCGCGGCGGTCACGTTATTCGTCCAGCGCGCGCAGGCCGTCAAGCCGGGTTTTGCCCTGGCGGAAGCGAATGCGCCGCTGCTTGCCGAGATCTGCCGGCGTCTGGACGGCCTGCCGCTGGCGATCGAGCTTGCGGCGGCGCGCATCAAACTCTTCTCGCCTGCCGCGCTTCTGCACCGCCTTGAACACCGCCTGCCGCTGCTCACAGGTGGCGCGCGCGACCTGCCTGCGCGCCAGCAAACCCTCAGTGCGACCTGCGACTGGAGCTACCAGCTCCTTGACGCGCCGCTGCAAATGTTGTTTCGCCAGCTTGCGGTGTTTGCCGGTGGCTTTTCGTTCGAAGGCGTTGAGGCGGTTTGCACCGAACCAGACGGGCTGGCGGCGCTTGTCGACCAGAGTTTGCTTTCAGCTGGCGAAGATCCAGCTGGCGAGCCACGCTTCTCGATCCTGGGTATCATTCACGACTACGCGCTGGAACTGCTGAAAAACAACGGTGAAGAGCCAGCGTTCCGGAGGCGGCACGCGCTGTATTACCTGAACCTGGCCGAGCGTGCTGAACCCGAACTGAGCGGCCCGAATGCGCGCTTCTGGCTGGATCGGCTCGAAGTCGAGCTGCCGAATCTGCGGGCGGCGCTGAACTGGTCGGTCGCGAGTGATGCGGTGGAACTGGCGGCCAGCATTGCGTCTGCGCTGGCCGTTTTCTGGGATCTGCGCGGCGACCAGCGCGAAGGGCAGCGCTGGCTGGAAGCAATTCAGGCAACCGGCCTGCCACTTTCTTCCGGCTTGCATGCGCGGCTGCTGAGGGCGCTGGGCTACCTCGCGCAGGCGCGCTTCGATCGCAACGCAGCTATTGCACACCTGGAAGCCAGCCTGGCACTGTATCGCGAGCTGGGCGACGAGCGCGGGTGCATCGCAGTGCTGGCCGAACTCGGCTGGGCGTACGCCGCCCTCGATAGCGATGCCGAGCGCGCCACCGTCCTGCTCGAAGAAGGATTAAGTCGCGCCCGCCATCTGAACGATCGCAGCAGCATCGCGCAGGCGCTGCAAGGGCTGGGATGGGTGGCGCAGCTGCGCGCATTCGGCATTCAGCCGGGCATCCAGCTCGTCTTCACAGAAAACGCACTGGTAAAGAAACCCGAGCATCTGGACACCGCGCGCGAGCTGTATGCCGAGGCGCTTGCGCTCCGCCGGGCCACGGGCGATGCGCGCGGCATTGCATGGCTGCTGCAAAGCCTCGGCTATGTCGCCCGCGTCCAGGGTGAGTATCAGGCAGCACGCGCCTTTCAGGAAGAGCGCCTCCAGCTCGAGCGAACGCTTGGCAATCGCCATGGCGTGGCCTCCACAAGCGTCGAGCTGGGCCATATTGCGCGAAGCCAGGGCGATCTTTCTGCGGCGCGAACATGGCTTGCGGCAGGGCTGGCACTGGCCCGCGAGGTCAGTAATTTTCACATTATGGCGCTGGCCCTTATGCAGCTTGGCGATCTGGCGCTTGCCTGTGCCGACTACGCCGAAGCTAAGGCGCTGTGGGAAGAGGCGCTCGTCAATCTTCACCGCATTCATGATGAATACCGCAGCGCTATGGTTCGTTCGCTGCTCGTGCAAGCATCACATACAGCCGATCAGGATGTGAAAGCAGCAGATACCCGCGCTGCAACGCAAAATCATTCTGGCTTGCGGCGGGCTGGCCTCACCCGGCGCGAGGGCGAGGTGTTGCTGCTGCTTGCGGAAGGTCTTTCCAATGCCGACATTGCCAGCCGCCTGGTTGTAAGCTCTGGGACGGTGCGAACCTACCTCAGCGCGATCTATGGCAAGATTGGCGTTCGGTCGCGCACGGCGGCAATGCGCTATGTGATCGACCAGGGTATGCACATTCCTCGCAAAAATGTCTAACTGCGCTTGGCCATCTTGCGCGAAACGACGGCCGCACACTGCTTTTTTGCCCCAAAATCCCTGACATTCGTCAGATAGTGTTGCGGCTGCGGCGTCGCTATACTGTTTTCATTCCACAGAACGTTTGTAGTCGGTATCGTTCAAGCCTGCTTTTACGCCTGCGGCGAGCAAGGAAGCATCTTTTCTTGTATTTATTTCTCCGCGCGTAGCGCGGAGAAATAAATACACTTGAATGCTGCCGGTTCCCCTGAGTTCGTCGAAGGGCAGACAAAATATGCCCGAAACACGCACCACGGCATGCTATATTTCATAGAAGGAAGCAAGAATGCGCGACCGATACGACCTGGTAATTGTGGGCAGTGGCCCGGCCGGCGCGGCCTATGCCCGCGTGGTGAAGGACCTGGCTCCCCACGCGCATGTGCTAATGGTCGAAGCCGGGCCGGCGGTCTCGAACCCGCCCGCGCAACATGTACGCACCATCCGCGACGCCCGCCAGCGCGTGGCCGCGCAGTTCGCCTCGCAGGGGCCAAATGCCCACCCTGCCGATTATGAAACCCAGGTTGCCCGCGCACTCTCACCCTCGCGTGGCCGAGCCACGGGCGTAGCCGCCCGCCCCGGCACCTGGCTGCTCGACCCGGGCGCTGCCAGCCGCCCCGAAGGCACCATGCCCGCCGCCGCGCTGTCGAGCAATGTTGGCGGCATGGGCGCGCACTGGTCGGGCGCGTGCCCCTGGCCCGGCGCGGGCGAACACAGCGAGGTGCTCGACCGCGAGACGTTTGCCGATGCGCTGGATGCGGCGCGGCGGCTTCTGCGCGTCACGCAGCACGCCTTCGACGGCACGCCACTCGGCGCGGAGATTCGGCAGCTTCTGGGCGCGCACTACAACCCCGGCCGGCCAGAGCAGCGCCGGGTGCAGCCCATGCCGCTGGCAATGGAAGTGCGCAGGGCCAACGAGCGCTACTGGACCGCGCCGGGCGTGATGCTTGGCAATCTGCTCGCAGCCGGGCGCGATGATTTCGAGCTGCGCGCCGAGACGGTTGCGCTGCGCCTCACCACCCACAACGGCCGCGCCGATGGCGTCGTGCTGCACGACCGGCGCGAAAATCGCGCGTATGAGGTTGGCGCTCGCTTCGTGGTGGTTGCAGCCGACTCGCTGCGCTCGCCGCAGCTGCTGTATGCATCGGGCATCCGCCCCGCCGCGCTTGGCCACTACCTCAACGAGCACACCATGACCACCAGCACGATTCAGCTCGATCCCGCGCTGCGACCGGCAGCAGCAGGCGCGCGCAAAGCCAGCGAAGGCGCCGTCGATCTGCTGGCGGGCGTGAGCTGGGTGCCGTATTTCGCGCCAACGTTTCCGTTTCACGGGCAGGTGACGCAGTGGGACGCCTCGCCCATTCCGGTCGACGCCAGCTTCGAGGCGTGGCCTGGCTCGGTGGTGGAGTGCTCGGTGTTTATGGGCAAGGCCGACGTTCGCTTCGAGGATTATCTCGCGTTCGACGAAAGCCAGCCTGACTTTTTCGGCATGCCCGCGATCACAATCCACTACGCCTTCACCCCCGCCGATCAGGAGCGCCTCGCACAGGCCGTGGCCGAAGCTGCACGCATGGGCTCGCTGCTTGGCCAGCCAATCAACGGCCTGAAGCCCGTGGTACTCCCGCACGGCGCGTCGCTGCACTACCAGGGCACTGTGCGCCTCGGCACCGACAACCAAACCAGCACGGTGGACACGGCGATGCGCGTGTGGGGCTGCGACACCGTGTATGTGGGCGGGAATGGCGTCATTCCCACGCCAGCAGCCTGCAACCCAACCCTGACGAATGTGGCCCTCGCCGTGATTGGCGCGCGCGATCTGGCTGGTCGTTTGTAAAAGTATCTTCAGATAGGATGTACGGGGCTGCGTGAAAAGTCGATAAATCATCCACAGATTGCGCAGATTACGCAGATAAACGTTCAATCATCTGTGAAATCTGTGTCATCTGTGGATAACGATCGTACTCACCTCTGACTTTGATGTTGCTCTAATAGGATGGTGGCAATGTTCGATAACTATCTCATTCGCGCAGACAGCCTGCGGAACGAGGAGCGCAACGGCGAGATTGTGGGCTTTGCGCTGGCCGTACGCAACGCAAACTATCGCGGCGTTTTTCTCTCGCTGCACAATGGCTACTTTCTGGAAGTCGATGGCGTTGTCTACCCGACGGCTGTGCAGACGTTCGAGATCAACGGGCGGCCGCCACGCTCGTTCGACGAAATTCGCACGGCGGTTTGGGAGCACTGGGATTACGACGACGAGGGCATTCTGCACGTGCACGCGCCCGCTGGCCTCGCGCCGGGAACGCACACCGTGCGCTTTCAGCAGAGCGTGCTGGCGGCCTATGGCTACCTGCCGACCGACGAGGAATGGGTGCAGCAGCCACCGCAGCCCGGCACTGGTGCAGGCTCCGAAAAAACGCCGCAGATCGTCACATATGAACTTCCGCTGAACGGGCAGCAGCCAGCGCCCGAAGCCAACCCTGCCATTCCACAGGCCATACCGCAGGGCTGTGCAACCGAACGATTAACCTGGGACCAGATCCCGGTTCCCCAAGAACCCAATCGCGTACCCAATGTCAGGCCCAACTCGGCTGGCATCAAGCTTGGTGTGTCGCTGTACAGCTATCAGCAATCGCGCTTTTTCCAAGAGCTCGACCTCGAAGCGCAGATTCGCGAAGTTGGCGAAAACCTGGCAGGGGCCGATGGTATCGAGCTGGTGGACGAAATGTCGTTGCGCTACCCATACCCCGGCGATGCATTCGTGTGCCAGTGGCGCGGCTGGATGGAGCACTACGGCACGGTGCCCGTGACGATGGACGTTTCGATGGATGTGCTGCAGTTTCGCGACCATGTGATGAGCATTGAGGAGTGCGGCGCGCGCTTACGGCACGATATCCGGCTCGCCAAGGCGCTGGGTTTCCGCAATGTGCGTGTGCTCTCGACCACGCCGCTCGGCGTGATGCTTGCAGCGCTGCCGCTGGCGGAGAAGCTCGACATTCGGCTGGGCAAGGAAATCCACCAGCCGATGCCGCTGGAAGGGCGGCAGGTGACCGAGATCATCGACTTTGTCGGGCGAACAGGAACCGCGCATCTGGGCATCGTGCCGGATTTCGGCATCTTCCAGATTCGGCCATCCGAAGCGCTGCTGGGCTGGTTCGAGCGCAAAGGCGCGCGGGCCGAAGCGACGGCGGCTTCCGTCGAGCTGGCGGCCCTGCTCGAACGCGGCGAAGCGCCGTTCGGCGCGGTCGACATGTCCTTCCATACAGCGGGCAACCTGCGCGCGGCCTTTGGCCAGTTTGTGGCGACGGGCAAGTGTGAGTCGGCGTTCGCGAAGCTTTTTGCGGGCGTCAAACGCTTCGCCGACGAGCGCGTGCCGCATGCGAAAAATCTCGACTACATTGTCGTCGCGGAGGCGCTGATGCTTTCGCGCACCTCGCCCGAGGCGTTGCGGCAGATTGCACGCCATGTCATCAGCGTGCACGGCAAGTTCTACCACATGTCGCCAGCGCCGGGGCGGCCGGGCGAGTTTCACGACATCGCAATCGATTACGCCTCGGGCGTGGCGGCGCTCGTGCAGGGCGGCTTTGCGGGCTATATCAACTCGGAGTACGAGGGGCAGCGCTACTGGCAGGATCGCTGGCGTGACGACATGCAGGACGAAGTGGTGCAGGTGCGGCGCCACCAGGAAATGCTGCGGAGGCTGATCCACGCATGAACGACAGTTTTCCCCGTCTCGTCGCCTTTACCGGCACCTATGCCGACAGCCCGAACCCTGGCGGTGGCGGAATTTATGCGCTTGACATACGTAAAGACGGCAGCGAACTCTCCGTGCTAAACCACACTGCCAAGCCGCAACAGGCGGGCTACCTGGCCTACGCGCCTGCGTGGAGGACGCTGTACGCCGTGGACGAGCGCAAAACCGACGGTCGCGGCCCAGTTGGGCCGGCGGCGCGCGTGCACGCCTTCGCAGTCGATCAGCGCGACGGCAGCCTCTCATGGATGAACTCGCAACTCGCGCCGGGGCCATTCCCGACCTTTCTGTCGATAGGCGAAGCGCAGCGCGTCGCCATCTCTGCCAACCACGGCAGCTTCGACCATGTCGAGCGCGTGGTGCAAACGGCGGATGGCGCATGGACCACCGAGTACGTGTACGACGACTCGACCGTGGTGCTGTACGGCGTGGAGGCGGATGGCCGGCTTGGCGCAATTCGCGATCTGCGCGTGCTGACGGGCCACGGCAAAGACCCGAACAGCTCGCCGCAGGTTGCTGGCCACGCGCAGGCCAGCGCGCACGCGCACTGCGCCGTGATCGACCCATCGGGCCAGTATGTCGTTGTGTGCGACAAGGCCACCGATCAAATCTTCGTGTATCGCCTGGGAAAAACGCTCGAAATCGCATCGACCTTGCAGCTCGCCGAAGAAACTGGCCCGCGACACGTCGCATTCGATCCTGCGACGAGCCGCGCCTTTGTGACCTGTGAGCTTTCGTCGGAGCTTGCGTCATTCGACTTCAGCAGCGCGACCGGCGAACTGCGCCTACTCGACACGCAAGCGACCGTCGCACCCGATTTTGGCGGCCACAACGAGCCGGCCGAAGTGCGCGTGCACCCGAATGGCCGCTTTGTCTACGTCAACAATCGCGGCGAGGACTCGGTGGCGTGGTTCGGCATTGGCGCGGGCGGCGCGCTCACGCGCCTCGGGCATGTGCCGCTCGCAAAATCCATCCACCCCGGGCTGGCCGCGCGCAGCTTTGCCTTCGCTCCCAGCGGCGCGTTCGTGCTGGTCGCCGACCGACCGGCCAACCTGGTGCGTTCCTATGCCGTCAGTGGCGAAGATGGCAGCCTGCGCGCGCTGGCAGAAATCGCCGTTCCGAACCCGGCCTTCATCGCTTTTGCTGAAATACAGGCGTAATGATGGCAAAAGCAGAACTCGTGAGTCACAGAGATCACAGAGTACACCGAGTTTTGGTAATCTCGCTCTGTGCTCTCGGTGCGCTCTGTGGCTCGATTTTTTGCAATAAACTATGGTGGAGAGAGCGACATGCCACAAGTTCGCTTGAAGACAAAATCCAGCGCAGCACCAGATTACAATGAGCTGGCGCGCCTGGGTGTCGCCACGATCTACGAAGCCTCGGGCCGGCAAGGGCTGGTCGACGCCGAGTTCCACCAGATTGTGCCGGGCAGCCGCGTGGCCGGGCCGGCGCGCACGGTGCGCTGCGGCCAGGGCGACAACCTGATGGTCCACGCGGTGCTGGCGACGGTGCAGCCGGGCGAGATACTGGTGCTGACCATGCCCGATCCTGCGCCGATCGCGCTGGTGGGCGACCTGCTGGCGACGCAGGCGCGGCGGGCATGCTGATCGACGCCTCGGTGCGCGATGTCGGGGAACTGCGCCAGCTGGGTCTGCCGATCTGGGCGCGCTTCGTTCGCGTGCGCGGCGCAACCAAGAACGCGCTTGGCACAATCAACGCGCCGGTTGAGGTTGGCGGCATGAGCATTCGCGCGGGCGACGTGGTAATTCTGGACGCCGACGGCGCGGTGGTGGTCGCCGCTGAACGCGCCGCAGAAATCTTGCAGGCCGGGCTGGCACGTGAGGCCAAAGAGGCCGATCTGCGTGCGAAGTTCCAGGCCGGGCAGATCTCGATTGACGTGTGTGGCATGCGCGAGCAGGTCGCGGCCGTGCTGGAATAGGATGAGGCGATCTCCCGTGGTTGCGCCGTGGTTGCACCAACAAAAAGAGAAGCGGCGAAATACCGCTTCCCAATGGCGACCCGGGAGGGATTCGAACCCCCGACACCCAGTTCCGAAGACTGGTGCTCTAATCCACTGAGCTACCGGGCCATATACTGCCTGCCAAGACCTTGTCGATCAGCGGCATTGCGCGCCTATTGTAGCAGGCAAGCCCGTTTGCGTCAACGTTTCTCTGGTGGTGCACAGGGCTCGTGCAAAGTCAGCGGGAAAAGAGCCAGCGGTCGACTGCGGCAGCCATCGCGCGTTGTAATGCCGCCAAATTGTCCACACCTGCTTGGGCTGCAAGCAGTGCCAGCTTGCTCAGGCCGCAAGGCCGCTGGAGTTCCCACCCCGGCCGGGGCTTTCGCCACACCCACTTCGTGGGTACCCGACCCCAAATTTGATGTGATTGGCAAAGCAACGTTTGCCGGTCATGCCTCCGTTATGCAAAAAGCTGGCAACAGGCAAGAAATTCCAAACCAGTTTGCGGCGCACGTTCGTTGACGATAATATCTCGTCCGATGCCTTGCCTGCATCCACAACGGAGGCATGATCGCAAAGCACTTCGCAAGCCGGCCACGCCTTTTCCAGGGTCCAGGGACGCAGTCCCGGCGGCGAGGTGCAGGAGGCTGGCGCAGCCTCTTGCCGCAGAGCGCGAGGGCGCGCAGCCCTCGCACAAACGTAGTGGCGAATCGATGTGTCCGCCACAGGCACCGCCCTTGCACCCACACCCCGCCCATGCGATAATCGCCCCCGGAACCTCCTAGCGAAGCGACACCCAATGCGCCCAATGCTCCACGCCCTGTCCGGCGAGCTGATCGACCACGTCCTGGCCGAGGCCCGCCGCATCCTCGCCGAGATCGGCATCGACGTGCGCGGGCCGGCCCTGCGCCAGCTGCTGCGCGAGCACGGCCTGCCCGAGCGCGAGACGGCCGGCGACGGCATGCGCTTCCTGTTCCCGCCCGAGGTCATCGAACGGGCGCTCGCCAGCGCGCCACGCGAGTTCACGCTCTACACGCGCGGCGGCCAGCCCCACGCCAGCATCGGCGGCGACCGCGTACACTTCACGCCCGGCTCCAGCGGCCTCAAAATCCTCGACCACCGCAGCGGCGAAACGCGCCCCGCCAGCACCCGCGACTTCATCGAATACATCCGCCTCTGCGACGGCCTCGCGCATATCGCCTACCCGGCCACCGCCTTCTCCACCAACGACATCGAGCCGCAGGTCAGCGACGCGTGGCGGCTCTACCTGGCGCTCATGAACAGCGAAAAGCCAATCGTCAGCGGCGCGTTTACCGAACACGGCGTGCCGCGCATGGCCGCGCTCATGCAGCTGTTTCGCCGCGACACAGCCGACCTGATCGCCCGCCCGATGGCGATCTTCACCATCACCGCCACCGGCTTCTTCCGCTATGGCGAAGATTCTTGCCAGAACCTGATCGATTGCGCCGCCGCCGGCATTCCCGTCGAGATTGTGCCCGTCACGCTCATGGGCCTGATCGCGCCCGTCACCCTGGTCGAAGCCACCGTCTTTCACACCGCCGACGTGCTGGCCGGCATCGTGCTGGCGCAGCTCATCCGCCCCGGCACGCCAGTGCTGTTTGGCGGCGCGCCCGCTACCTTCCACATGAAAACCGCGCAGTCGCCCATGGCCGCCATCGAAGCCATGTATTTAGATGTCGCCTATGTCGCCGTGGCGCGCCGCCTGTGCCTGCCCACGCAAAGCTACATGGCCCTGGGCGAAGGCAAGTTCATCGACGCGCAGGCCGGGGCCGAGACCTTTGGCGGCGCGCTGCTGGCTGCGCTGGCCGGTATCAACTCCGTTTCCGGCCCGGGCATGCTCGACTACGTGCTGACCTTTAGCCTCGCCAAGCTCGTGCTCGACGACGAGCTGTGCGCGCAGGCGCTGCACTTCGTGCGCGATGTGGCCGTGCGCGACAGCACGCCCACCCTCGATCTGGCCCGCGCCGTGCTGGCCGAGAAGCACCTGCTCACCCACCCGCACACGCTCGAACACTGGCCGCGCGAGCTCTACCTGCCCGGCCCGGTCTACGACCGCAGCAACCGCGAGCAGTTCGCCCGCGCCGGCAGCCACGATCTGGTCGCCCGCGCCAGCGCCGAGGTCGACCGCCGCCTGGCCGCCTACCGCTCGCCTGCCACCGACCCCGCCGCCGAGGCCGAGATGCTGCGTATCATCCGCGGGGGCATGCACAACGCCGACGCCCCGCTGCCCGACGTGCTGCCGCCCGCCGAGGGTGCGCCCGCCCCGCCCGACGACCCACGCGCCGCGCGTCGTCGCGCCCGCCGGTAGCCGGTAGCCGGTAGGGGCGAATCGCATACGCCCATAGCATATGCCCATCGCATACGCCCATCGCATACGCCCACAAGGATGCAAGCAGATGATCGAAAAAAGCGTGGCGCGCCACGACGAACGCCTCCCAGTAGCCAGCGCCGTGGCGCTCGCAGCCCCGCCGCCTCGCCCGCGTCTGGTTGCGCGCGAGCGGCTCTACGCTGCCCTTGATGCTGGGCTGGATGTGCCGCTGACGCTGGTACACGCCCCGGCGGGCTATGGCAAAACATCCCTGCTGGCTGGCTGGCTGGCTGCGCGCCGCCGCCCTGCCGCATGGGTCGCGCTGGATGCCACGGTGCGCGACACCCTTGGTTTCCTGCGCGCCCTGATTGTCGCACTGCAACCACACGCGCCCGCGCTTGGTGCAACCACCCTGGCCCTGCTCGACGCCTTTGGCCCACCGCGCCCCGATTTGCTGCTCAGCACATTGCTCACCGACCTTCAGGCACTCAGCGCGCCCACCGTGCTTGTGCTCGACGACTATCAGGCCATCCGGTCAGAAGCCGTGCATGGCGCGCTGGCCTGGCTGGTCGAGCGCATGCCACCCGCGCTGCACGTCTTCCTCGTTTCGCGTGAAATGCCGCCGCTGCCGCTTGCCCGCATGCGTGCCGCCGGCCAGCTTGCCGAGCTTCATGCCGACACGCTGCGCTTCACCGCTGCCGAAAGCGCCCAGTTTCTCAACACGACTATGGGCCTCGGCCTGGCCGACGAGCAGGTGCGCGACCTTGAAGCGCGTACCGATGGCTGGGTTGGCGGCTTGCAGCTGGCCGCGCTGGCCCTGCGCGAGCCACACAGTCGTGCCCGCGTGCTGGCAGTCTTTAGCGGCACGCATCGCTTCGTGGCCGACTACTTTGCTGACCAGGTGTTCGAGCGCATGCCGCCGCCGCTGGCCGCCTTTGTGCTGCAAACCGCCATCCTCACGCGGCTTAGTGGCGCGCTCTGCGATGCCGTGCTGGCCGAGTCCGCCCTGCCAGTGCCCGCCGGCCACGCCCAGGCCACGCTCGAAGAGCTTGAGCGCGCCAACCTCTTTCTGCTGCCGCTCGACGATCAGCGCGCCTGGTATCGCTACCACCCGCTCTTCGCCGACATGGCGCGTGAGCGCCTGCGCCAGCGCGTCGCGCCCGACCGAATCGCCGCCCTGCACCAGCGCGCCAGCGCGTGGTGGGAGCAGCACGGCGCGCTGGGCGAAGCGGTTGAGCACGCGCTGGCCGCCGGGGCGCACGAGCGCGCCGCCGACCTGATCGAAGCGCGCGCGCTCGACTTCATGGCTGGCGCGGGCGCGCTGGAAACCTGGCTGGCCGAGCTACCGCCCGCACTGTGGCAAACCCGCCCGCGCCTGTGGCTGGCGCGCGCCGGCATGATTGCCAGCGCCAGCTACGGCGCGCTGGTGCCTTGCCTGCAACAGGCCGAGGCCGCGCTCGCCGCCAGCGCCACGCCCGACGCCGAGCGCACCCGGCGCGACATCGCCGCCTGCTACGCCATGCTGCGCACCCTCGCCGACGACCCCGCCGCGCCCGCGCTGATCAGCGGCTTGCTCGCCGATCTGGAAGTGCACCACCCGCTGCGCGCCGTGCTCGCCGCCGCCCTGACCTACGCAACCTTTGGCGTGGGCGACATGGCCGGCGCGCGCGAGGTCGCAACCACCGCGCTGGCGCTGCTGCCGCCGGCCCCGCGCGCCCTGGCCGAGCGCATCTCGCTTGTTGCGCTGCTCGCGCTGG
Source organism: Kouleothrix sp. 19917 (assembly GCF_057073505.1). Classification (NCBI taxonomy): domain Bacteria; kingdom Bacillati; phylum Chloroflexota; class Chloroflexia; order Chloroflexales; family Roseiflexaceae; genus Kouleothrix; species Kouleothrix sp. 19917. The sequence continues at coordinate 2,281,456 of NZ_CP097099.1, read as the reverse complement.
TCGATTGGGGGCAGGGCCGGCTCAACGAGGTCGAACAACACTGCGCCGAGGTGCTGCGTCTGGCACAAACTGGCGCGCAGCTCGTGCCAGTGCTGGGAACCGGCATGACGCTGCTGATGCGCGGCGTGCTGCTGGCCGAGCGCAACGACCTCGTTGCCGCCGCACACGATCTTGCGGAGTGTGCGGCAGTGGCCGGGCAGGCGCAGATCGCCCCGCTGGTCAGCACCGCGCAGATGTATCTCGCGCTGGCATTGCAGGCGCAGGGGCAGCCCGACGCCGCGCGCGAGCGTTTCGCCCTGGCCGATGCGGCGCTGCGCAGTGGCGCGCTGCCACCCCTCACACAAAAGGAGCTGGAAGGCTGCCGCGCCCTGTTCTGGCTGCGCGGCGGCGAGCTTGCAGTTGCATCGCGCTGGGCCGCCTCGTACTCACCCGCCGACACGCCCCTAACCCCCTACGACTACCCGCGCATGGCGCTGGCGCGCACGCTGATCGCCGAGGGCAAGGCCGCCCGCGCCGCGCCCATGCTCGCACAGCTCGCCGCCGAAGCAGAAGCAGCTGGCTACCGGCGCTTCCAGATCTGGGCGCTGCTGCTGGAGGCGCTGGCCCACCACGTGGAGAACGACACGCCGCGTGCATTGGCGGCGCTCGAACCCGCCCTGGCGCTGGCTGAGCCGGAAGGGTACACGCGCCTGTTCCTCGACGAAGGTGCGCCAATGGCTGCCTTGCTGCGCACCGCACAGGGGCGCGGCATCAACACGCGCTATGTCGCCCACCTGCTTGCCGCAATCGCACCCGCCACCCGCCCCGCCGACGCCTTGGCCGAAGCACTCACCCCGCGCGAGCTGGAGGTGCTGCGCCTGATCGCGTCGGGCGCGTCCAACCAGGCCATCGCCCAGCAGCTTGTGCTGACGCTGGGCACTGTGAAGAAGTATGCCAACAGCATCTTCGGCAAGCTCGGTGTGCGCAGCCGCACCCAAGCAATCGTGCGCGGGCGCGAGCTTGGCTTGCTCTAATCTCACCACAAAGACACGGAGGCACGAAGGTTTAGTGTTGCAGGTTGCAGGTTTGCAAGTTGCAGGTTTGCAGGTTCAATCCCAAAACCCCAGACCCTAAACCCTCATGCAGTTCTTGGTTCTGTGTTCTGTGGTTCTGCGGTTCTCCAGTTTCGCGGTTTGGGCGTATAGCAATACGCCCTTCGACGGCTGTCCCCCCACCCCAAATACCAACTTTGGTTCATAGTGCCACCCCTGCGCGGCTGCTAGCATAGAGGCACGCCGCAAGGCACTAACGTGACCAGAATGGTAGGAGGAATGCAATGAAATTCGCATCACGCGTGTACACCATCGCCGGCATCATTGGCCTGCTTGAGATCGTTCCGCTCTTCTTCGCCGAAGACTACATCAACCGCACCATGCCGCCGCCGATCACCCATCCCGACATGTTCTATGGCTTTCTGTGCGTCACACTTGTGTGGCAGGGCCTGTTCCTGATGCTGGCACGCGACCCGCAGCGCTACCGCCCGATGATGATCCCAACCATGTTCGAGAAGTTCACCTATGTCGTCGCGATGGCGATCTTATTCTCGCAGCAGCGCGTCGCGGCTAGCATGATGCCGCCGGTGGCGATTGATCTGGTGTTGGGCGTGCTGTTCGTTGTGTCCTATTTTCGCACTGCCGAGCGCCCGGCGCAAGCTGTCCAGGGCGAGCGCACGCTGGCATCGTAACCGCAGGGGATGGGCGTTCGGAGATAGGGAGTAGGGGAAGGCGACAATTACGCACTACGCACGAGAAAGCCAAGTGCGTAGTGCGTAGTGCTGTGTTCATGAAACGTGCTTTTGCCCCGTCCCGCTCCGTCAGAACGAGAGAAAGGGTGGAAGAGTTTTGTGCTCCCCTTCTCCCGGCCTGGGAGAAGGGGCTGGGGGATGAGGGCCGTATATGCGTTACAATGCCAAATCCTCCGTAGCGGCAATGCGCTCATGTCACAGGCGCGGGCGCTCGCTCGTCATGATGCTGGCCGGCACGCGCCGGTTCGTTTGCATGAGCGGGTTTCGAGTTGCAGGTTTGCAAGTTGCGGAACTCAACATTCAAAACTCAACACTCAAAACTCCCTGACGCAGGAAAAGATAGAAACTGAGTGATTATGGCCGAAGCTGATCCTTTCGCGCTGCACCGCACCTACCTGTTCGCGCTGGCGTATCGCATGCTGGGCAGCGCCGCCGATGCCGAAGATGTGCTGCAAGACGCGTATCTGCGCTATGCCGCCGCGCCGCGTGACAACCTGCGCGTGCCGCGCGCCTACCTCACCACGATCATCACGCGCCTCTGCCTCGACCGGCTCAAGGCCGCGCATGTGACCCGCGAGCAGTATGTTGGCCCGTGGCTGCCCGAGCCCGTGCTTACGCGCGAAACTCCAGGCGACCCGCAGCTCGCCGCCGAGCGGCACGAGTCGATCACGCTGGCGTTTCTGGTGCTGCTGGAAACACTCACGCCGGTTGAGCGCGCGGTGTTTCTGCTGCGCGAAGTGTTTGAGTATGGCTATGACGAGATCGGCGCGATTGTGCAGACCAGCCCGGCCAACTGCCGGCAGATCTTTCATCGTGCCAAGACGCAGCTTGCCGACCAGCGCCCGCGCTTCGCTGCGCCGCCCGCACAGCAGCACGCCCTGGTCGAGCGTTTTTTGCGTGCCACCGAGCGCGGCGACCTTGGCGCGCTGCAAGACGTGTTAGCCGCCGATGTGCAGATGTGGGCCGACAGTGGTGGAAAAGCGCCCGCGCCGCGCCGCCTTGTGCAGGGGCGCGATACCATCGCCCAGCTGATGGTGATCTTTGCCGATAGCACACTGCAATTGCTTGGCGGCGACGCCAGCGCGCTGCGCCTGGAGATGGCGACGGTGAATGGCGAGCCGGCCTTTCTGGTGTATATTCGCGGTGTGCTCGACACGGCGGCGATCTGCAGCACCGATGGTGCACACATTACCGCGCTGCGCCTTGTGCGCAACCCCGCCAAGCTCGCATTCCTGACCAGCCAGCTCGCGAACGGCAACGCACTGCCGCTGTGAGGTGGCGGGCGGCAGTCGCCGAGAGTAAACGGTTGAGCTACAGAGCGCACTGAGCGCACTGAGGGTGATAATCAAAAACTCGGAGTCGTTCGGCTGATCTCACGACGAAGCCTTGATGTTCTCTGTGGCGCTATCGTCCTTGCTATATGGGCGATGCGGCTATCAGGAAGAGACGCTGGCTTGCCAATCCCTAAACCCCGCGCTGAAAGCGCGCTAGGAATGCAGGCGCGGCGTGTGGCGGTGGCGCAGGCGGGCACGTGCGGAATGATGCCCGCCAAGCACATGAGTACCTACTCGTCGTCGGGTTCAACGAGCAGGCGGGCATAGTTCGCCAGTGAACGCTGGTAGCGAGGCAGGTGTGGCGCCAGCGCGCGCAGGGCCAGCGCCAGGCCTTCGCGCTCGCGCCCAACGTCGGCCAGCGCTAAAGCCAGAAAGCCGCTGACCGCATCATCCAGCTCGTCGGAGCCTTGCTCGCGCTCGGCCTCAAGCAGCGCCACACTTTCGCTGGCGTTGCCAAGGTTGCGCAGCGAGCTGGCCATTTGAATCACCGCGCGCCGCCGGCGAATACCCGTCAAACCCTGCGCGAGCGCTTGCCGGTAGAGCGGCACCGCGCGATCTGAGTGGCCCGTTGAGTCCTGCGCGGCGGCGCGCTCGAACAGTGCGATTGCGCTGTTTGCAGGTAACTCGGCGGTCAGATTATCCATGCGCGCCAAAAAATCATCTTCGCCCAGGCTATCAATCGCGGCCCACAGCTCAGCGAGGCGTTGTTCCCAATCCATCGTGTGTGCTTTCTGCTGAACACGGCAAAGCGCACACTATACGCGATGACTATGCGCGGCGCAACCTGGCCATAGTGAAATTGGGACACAGAGACACAGAGGCCACAGAGTCATAGGAGGGTTACGAGAACCACGGAACCAAGGGCGGAGCAGTCGGCAGTATGCAGTGGGCAGTGGGCAGTGCCTACAGTGGTTTGCGGAATAATTGACCACGCATGCGCGGCAAGAAGCGCGTTGGAGCGCGGAAAATGCAACTGCCTTCTGCATCCTGCCGACTGCAACCTCCTATAATGAGTGGCGGCGTGCGAGTTTGTAACTTTGCAACCTGCAACCTGCAACCTTCCAACTTTTATATCCTTCGTGGCAAACGCCCCAGCGGGCTATTCATGCAGAACGGAGCGCCGCGATGCGTGCTGTAATGAAATCGCGCTCGACGGCGTTGTGCGTGAGCGCCAGCGCGCTCGTGTAGGCGGCGATGGCGTCGGCGGCTTGCCCACTGCGGCGCAGCATGTCGGCGCGGGCGAGGTGAAAGGGCGCGAAGTCGCGCAACGAGGCGGCCAGCGGCGCGAGCAGAGCGAGGCCAGCCTGCGGGCCGTAGGCCATCGAGCAAGCGGCCGCGTGGTTGAGCTGGATGATTGGCGAGTCGCCGTGGCGGCGCAATTCGGCATATAGCCCGGCGATCTGCGGCCAGTCGGTTGCGTCGGCGCTGGCGGCGCGGGCATGAAGCGCGCTGATCGCGGCCTGGAGCTGGTAGGGGCCGATCTGGCGCATGTGAAAGGCTTTTTCCACCAATGCCAGCCCTTCCTGTATCGCCCGCCGATCCCACAGCCCGCGATCCTGCTCGCCAAGCAAGATCAGCTCGCCGGCCGCGCCAACGCGAGCCGCGCGCCGCGAGTGGTGCAGCAGCATCAGGCCGAGCAGACCCAGCACTTCGGCATAATGGCCGGCTGGCACGTCGGTGCGCGCCTGGCGGATGAGCCGCTCCAGCACGCGGCACAGGCGGATGGCCTCGGCGCACAGCTCGTGGCGGATGAGCGCCTCGCCAGCGCTGGCCGCATAGCCCTCAGTGAAGATCAGATAGATCACCGTCAGCACGGCGTCGAGCCGTTCGGCCAGCAGGTGCGCGGGCGGCACGGTGTAGGGAATGCCCGCGTCCTTGATCTTGCGCTTGGCGCGCACCAGCCGCTGCGCCATGGTTGGCGCGGGAACCAGAAAGGCCGCTGCGATTTCGGGCGTGGTGAGGCCGCCGAGCGTGTGCAGCGTCAGCGCGATCTGCTGCTCTTGCGGCAGGGCCGGGTGGCAGCAGGTGAAAATCAGCTTGAGCCGCTCGTCGGGGATGTCGTCGGCTTCGGCCTCGCTGTTGGTGGGGCTGGCGGGCAGGGTGGCCTCGTCCAGCGGCACGGCGGCGCGGCGGCGGCGCAGCCGGTCGATGGCTTTGCGGCGGGCGGTGGTGGTGAGCCACGCGCCCGGCCGCTGCGGCACGCCCGCCCGCGCCCAGTGCTCCAGCGCCGCCAGAAAGGCATCCTGCAGTGCTTCTTCGGCCAGCTCAATATCGCCCAGCCAGCCAATCAGCGTGGCGAGCAGCTGGCCGTGCTCCTGGCGGTGCACGCGCTCCAGAGCGAGTTGTAGCGTGTCGGTCATAGTGAGGCGGAATGTATCCACAGATTACGCAGATCTCGCCATTCCGAAGCCAGAAGCATAATTTTCGAGCGTACAGCGTAGCAAACCGAAAGCTGGTGTGTTCTGTAGCTCGAATACGCTGACATTTGCTCCATCATAATCTGCGGCATCTGTGTAATCTGTGGATGTTGCTTATTCCAGCCTTCCGCGCCGGAAGCGCATTTCCTACTGGTTGAACTCCATGACTGGCCGCACCTCGATCGAGCCAAAGCGCGCGCCGGGGCATTTCGCCGCCCACTCAATCGCCTCGTCGAGGTTTTCAACGTCAATCAGGTAGTAGCCGCCCAACTGCTCTTTTGTTTCGGCGAAGGGGCCATGCGTGATGACGGCCTTGCCCTCGGGCGCGCGCACGGTGGTGGCCGCCGAAGTGGGGTGCAGGGCGTCGCCGCCGCGCATCTTGCCCGATTCTTCCAGCGCCTTGGTGTAGCCCCAGTAGTCGGCCATCACGGCGTCCATCTCTTCCTTGCTGACGCTGGCCTCGGTCTGCTCGTTGCCGTAGATCAGAAGCAGGTACTGCATGGGAATGCCTCCTTTGCTTGCGGGGCGGCACGCGCTGCCCCGTTACTCTACCGACGCAGCAGGCGCAGCCAGATCGACACATTTGTGCGGCAATTTTGCTGGCAATTTTACTACAAAGACAGGACGTAAGGAATGGCACCGCAGAGACACAGAGAACACTGAGGGAAAAGCCAAAATATTTCTTTGCGCTCTCTTATCTCTATAAATTGTTAACATAACTTTCAACTATAGATGATAAGTTTCTATCTCTGTGTCCTCTGTGCCTCTATGGTAATAACATAATGGATTTAAATCAGTCGCTCGAAGCGGTCGATATCGGCGCTGATCGTCGCGAGGCTGGCCTGCCAGAACTCGGGCGCATGGAGGTCGATGCCGAAGCGCGCCGCCAGCGTGGCCGCGTCGGCCATGCCAGTGGAGGAAAGTAAGTCGTCGTAGCTGGCGCGAAATGCCTCAGGGTCGCGCTGGTAGCGCGCGTACAGGCCCAGGCTGAACAGCGAGCCAAACAGGTAGTGGTAGTTGTAGAACGAGAGCGTTGGGAAGTAGTAGTGAATCTTGGTGGCCCACAGGTACGGGTGCAGCGCAGCGGGGTCGAGTGCCTCGCCGTAGCTGTCGCGCTGCGATTGCTCCATCAGCGCGCACAGCTCATCCACCGAGAGCTCGCGCTGTTGGCGCATTTCAAACAGGCGCTCCTCAAACGCGAAACGACTGAGCACGCTGGCGACGCGCTGCGCCGAGCTTTGCAGCGCGCTGTCGAGCAGCATGAGTTGCTCTGCCGGGCGGGCGTGTGCCAGCGCGGCCTTGCGAATGATCGCCTCGCAGAAGATGCTGGCCGTCTCCGCCAGCGTTTCGGGCGTCTGGCTTTGCAGGGCGGTGCGCCCGCGCAGGGTGTGGGTGTGGTAGGCGTGGCCCAGTTCGTGCGCCAGGATGATTACGCTGTGGAAGCTGGGCTTGTAGCTCATCAGAATGCGCGACTCGCCGGGGCGCAGTGGCTCCGAGTAGGCACCGGCGCGCTTGCCCGGGCGCGGCGCGGCGTCGATCCAGCGCTCGCGAAAGGCGCGCGCCGCGAAGTCGCGTAGCTCGGGCGAGTAGGTGCCAAACTGCTCAAGAATAAAGGCCGTGCCATCGGCGTAGTCCCACTGCGCGCTGCTCGCCCCCAGCGGCGCAAACAGGTCGTACCAGGCCAGCCGCACAATGCCGAGGGCGCGGGCCTTGGCGCGAAAGTAGCGTCGCATGTCGGGCAGGGCGGCGCGGGCGGCTGCCAGCATGGTGTCGAGCGTCGCGCGGTCGATGCCGCTTTGAAACAGCGACTCGTCGAGCGGCGAGCGCCAGCCGCGCCGCGTGCTCAGCACCAGCACTTCGCCCTTCACGCCATTCAGCGCGGCGGCCAGCGGCACGGCCGCCCCTTGCCACGCCACCAGCTCGGCCTCGTGCGCCTGCTGCCGCAGCGTGCGGTCGGCGTCGTAGGCAAGGTTGCGCGCCACGCTCATGGGTACGGTTTCGGGCGTGCCATCGCGGGTGAGCGTGATGCTGAGCTGCGCGCTGATGCGGGTGTAGAGCTGCTTCCAGGCGGCTGCGCCACTCGCGCCAAGCTGGCTGGCCAGCGCTTCTTCGGCGGGCGACATCAGGTGTTGCGCCTGGCTTTGGGCGCGCTGCAAGGCGTAGTGGTGGGCCCGCGCCAGCACCGATTGCGCTTCCAGCGCGGCGAGATCGAGCCCGCCCACCCACGCGGCAAAGCGCCCGCCAAGCTGATCGAGCTGCGCCTGCGCCGGGCGGAATTCGCTCAGGCGCGCCAGCACGACGGTGTCGCGGGTGTCGGCGGCGGCCAGGTTGGCAAGGTAGCTTGCCAGGGTTTGCGCCTCTTCCAGCACCGCGTTGTAGCGCGTTAGTATTGTGTCAAAGACGGCAGGCGTGGTGGAAGTGCCTGCATGGACGCCGTGCTGGTCGAACAAGGCCGCCAGATCGACAATTGCCTGGGTGGTGGCGGCAAAGCCAGCCGCAAACTCGGGCGTGTCGGGGCCGGGGTAGATCACGCTCATGTCCCAGGTTGGCGGCGCACTTTGGGTCGTAGCCATAAAGCGAATACCTTTCAAAAAAGCCAATTGGAACGATTACCACGAAGACACGAAGGCACGAAGATTTTGCTACTCGGCATTCCAATCGTATTTTTGCAGGATCTCACTGGTATTTTCGATCTTGAAGGCTTCAATTTTTGTGGCTATTTGAATGGTATCGATGTCCTCCGCAAAACAAAAACAGCGCGGGCGGCGATTATATCGCCGCCCGCGCTGGCCGTAAAGCGAGGGTCTAGTTGTACAGCAGCGCCTTGATGTCGGCAGCGTCGATGTTGGCCTTGTCGTAGTAGTGGTAGCCGGTGTCAATCGTCTTGGGCAGGGTTTCGCCCTTGATCGCCTTGAGCGCCGAGTCGACACACTTGTAGCCAATGCCGATCGGGTCCTGCGTGATCGCGCCCGCCTCGGTGCCGCCCTTGATCGCGTCGATCTGCTGCTTGCCCGAGTCGTAGCCAATCACAACGATCTTGCCTTCCATGCCACTTTCCTTGACGCCATTCAGCACGCCGATGGCCGAGCCCTCGTTGGCGCCAAAGAAGCCCTTCAGGTTCGGGTGGGCCTGGATGATCGTCTTGGCCAGGTCGGTCGACTTCAGCTGGTCGCCGCCGCCGTACTGGACATCAACCACCTGGATGTTCGGGTGCTTTTCCTTCATGCGGTTCAGGAAGCCGTCGCGGCGGTCGATGCCGGTGCGGCTGGTCTGGTCGTGCACGACCACGGCAACCTCACCCGCGTCGCCAATCAGCTCGGCCATCTTGTCGGCGGCGGCGCCGGCAGCGGCAATGTTGTCGGTGGCGGCGGTGGTGACCGGAATGTCGCTATCGACGCCCGAGTCGAAGCCGATCACCGGGATGTTGGCATCTTTGGCCTTCTGAAGGAGCGGAACCGCAGCCTTGCTGTCGAGCGCCGCAAAGCAGATCGCCTGCGGTTTCTTGTCGAGCGCAGCCTGAAGCATTTCCATCTGTTTGTCGACCTGTGATTCCGACTCGGGGCCCTCGTAGGTGATCGTGGCGTTCAGCTCGGTGGCAGCCTTCTCAGCGCCGGCCTTGACCGCCTGCCAGAACTGGTGCTGAAAGCCCTTCGAGATGATTGCGACATAGGGCTTGCCGCCGCCGCTGGCACCGCCGGCAGCCGCGCCGGCCGCCGTTGGTTGCGTGGTGGTCGCGCCCCCCGATGAGCCACAGGCAGCCAGCAACAGCATGCCGGCCAGCAGGCCCCCAAGGGAAGAGAACACTCGCTTGGATCGCATGGCAGAACTCCTTTGTACGTGATAGATCCAGTTATTGTCAGCTCCCGATGAGCGAACAACCGTTGGTTATAAGACTTACGCAGTCGGCGTTTTAGCCTTCGGCAGAGCGGTACTCGATTTTTCTTTGTGTGCAGTTTTCCGCGCATAGCGCGGAAAACTGCACACAAGATGATTTCTTTCTTGCGCCGAACCTCCTGAGCGAAACCGAAGCCTGTCCTGAGCGAAGCCGACGGGGGCAGGCTAAAAGCACAGCCTTGGAATGCCAGATAATGCAATTGCACACGTTCTCATTGCTTGCCACCAAGAATCGAAGATGCGGATCGTAAATCCCAAATCGTAAATCGGAAATACCTAGCCCTGACGGCGGCGGCGCACAATATCCAGGTACACCGCAATAATCACAATGCTGCCGGTGATCACGGTTTGCCATTCCTGCGGCACCGAGAGGATGCGCAGGCCGTTGGTGAGCGTGCTGATGATGAATGCGCCAATGATCGTGCCCATAATCGAGCCTTCGCCACCGCTAAGCGAGGTGCCGCCAATCACGGCCGCCGCAATCGCGTCGAGCTCGTAGCCCTGGCCCAGCGCGGGCTGCGCCGAGTTCAGGCGCGAGGCGATCAGCACGCCGGCCAGACCGCTGAACACGCCGCAGAGTGTATACACCGCCATCTTCCAGCGGTCGACATTCACGCCCGAAAGGCGGGTAGCTTCTTCGTTGCTGCCCAGCGCAAAGGTGTAGCGCCCCAGCACGGTTTTCGCCAAAATCAGGCTGGCGATAATTGCGGCGATGAACATAATCGGCACGGCGTTCGGGATGTTCAGGCTGGGAATGATCGAGCCCATGGCGATCGCGTTGAACACGGGCGTATCGTTGAAATAGATCGGCGCGAGGCCCGACAGCACAAGCGCGAGGCCCTTGGTGACGTTGAGCATGCCCAGCGTGGCAATAAATGGCGGGATTTTGAGCTTGGAAATAATTGCGCCATTGATCAGGCCACAAGCCGCGCCAGTGAGCAAACCGCCAAACACGCCAACGAGCACGGGCATCTGCCATTTGGTGATGAACACGCCCGTCATCACGGCCGCCAGCGTCATCACCGTGCCGATTGAGAGGTCGATGCCGCCCGAAATGATCACAAAAGTCACGCCCAGTGCCAGCACGCCGTTCACTGCCGTGGCGAGCAGAATGCCAATGACATTGCTGAACGTCATGAAATTCGAGGACGCCAGCGAGAAGTAGATGAACATAAAGATCAGGGCCGCGAACGCCAGCACGCGTTGCATTGCCCCGGCAGGAATGCGTGGCCGCCGGGCGGCGACAGTCGTTGCCATAGAAACCTCCACAATAAGGCAGATGCAGCACCTTAGGCGTGCGCCAGATCCTCACGCTGCGTTGCGTAGGTCATAATCTTTTCCTGGGTGGCCTCGCGGATCGGCAGGTCGCCGGTGATGCGCCCTTCGCACATCACAATCACGCGGTGGCTCATGCGCAGCACCTCGGGCAGCTCGGAGGAGATCATGATCACCGATTTGCCCTGCTGGGCCAGCTCGTTCAGCAGCTTATAAATCTCGCTTTTTGCGCCCACATCAATGCCGCGCGTGGGTTCGTCGAAGATCAGGATGTCGGTGTTCGCGGTGAGCCATTTGCCGATGATGACTTTTTGCTGGTTGCCGCCCGAAAGGTTTTTGACCTTCTGCTGAATGCCGGGCGTTTTGATCGCCAGGTTCTGCACCTGGGTTTCGGCAGTGCTGCGTGTGCGCTGGGCGTTTACAATGCCAAGCGCGCTCAGGAACTTGCGCATCGAGGCCAGCACGACGTTGGTTTCGACATCCATGCCCAGCGCCAGGCCGTAGCGCTTGCGATCTTCCGACAGGTAGCCGATGCCGTGGCGCACCGCGTCGCTGGGGCTGTGGATGCTGGCCTTCTTGCCGTGCACGAAAATCTCGCCCGAGTCGATCGGGTCGGCCCCGAACACGGCGCGCGCAACTTCGGTGCGGCCCGCGCCCATCAGCCCCGCGAAGCCGAGGATTTCGCCGCGCTTGAGCGAGAAGTTGATGTTCTTGAGCACTTTGCCGCGGTTGAGATTCTTGACCTCCAGCACCACATCGCGGTTCTGGTCTTCGGGCGGCGCGGATTTATCTTCAAAGATCGCGCGCCCAACCATCATGCTGATAATACGGTCGATGGTCGTATCGGCAGTGTTGACCGTGTCGATGTAGCGGCTGTCGCGCATCACGGTGATGCGGTCGGTAATCTGCTTGATCTCGTCCATGCGGTGCGAGATGTACACAATGCCCACGCCACGGTCGCGCAGCTGGCGAATGATGCGGAACAGGTCTTCGATCTCGGCGTCGGTGAGCGCGGCGGTCGGCTCGTCCATGATCAGCACGTCGGAGTTGTACGAAAGTGCCTTGGCGATCTCGACCATTTGCTGCTTGGCGACGGTCAGGTCGGAAACGCGCGTGCGCGGATCGAGGTTGAGGTGCATGCGCTCGAACAGCTCGGCGGTTTGCTTGTTCAGGGCCGGCTCGTCGAGCCAGAAGCGCGCGCCGGCGCGTGGCTCGCGGCCGATGAAGATATTCTGCGCGAGCGTCAGGTGCGGCATCAGGTTCAGCTCCTGGTGAATAATGCTGATGCCCAGCTCCTGCGCGGCCTTTGGCGAGCTGATCGAAACTTCCTGGCCTTTGTAATAGATGTGCCCGGCGTCTTTGGGGTAGATGCCGGAAAGGATTTTCATGAGGGTCGATTTGCCGGCGCCATTTTCGCCACACAGCGCGTGAACCTCGCCGGCACGCAGATCGAAATGGCAGTGATCAAGCGCATGCACGCCTGGGAAGCGCTTGTCGATATCTTCCATGAGGACCAGCACGTTGTCCACGCATGCCTCCCTGCATTCGTTTGGCTTATGGCGCGCACAGCCCGGCAGGCAGTGGCGCGTTCAAGCAAAGGACTCTGGTTCCGGCGACCGCTGCCGGCTGTGCAAGATGTTGGTATGATGTGTTGTTTTTGTGGTAGCGATAACATTCTAGCGCAGCGCTTCGCGTTTGTCAAGAGCCTTCTGAAAGGAATTTTACCAGCAATTCATTGTTTGCATCTGGGTGAGATAATGCGATATTTCACGAATGGACCGGTGTAATCACAAAAAAATGTACTGCAGCCCCTCTTGATTTCCATACGCTTATCCGCTACAATAGCACCATTCCGTGATAGCGTTATCATTTTCTAACAACAGCCGGGCATCAAGGGAGAAGCGTTATGGCTGTCACCATCACTGATGTTGCTGAGCGCGCGGGCGTCTCGGCCATGACTGTGTCGCGTGTTATTAACGGCAGCCAGCGTGTGCGCGCCGACACGCGCAAGCGCGTCGAGGCGGCAATTGCCGAGCTGGGCTATGTGCCAAACAGCCTGGCACGCGGCCTTTCGAGCCAGCGCGCCGGCCTGCTGGCGCTGGTGGTGCCCGATGTTGCGAATCCCTTCTTCACGCTGATTGTGCGCGGTGCCGAGCATGTGGCCCGCCGCGCCGGCTACCGCATGATTCTGTGCAACACCGAAAGCGAACTCGAGCGCGAGCACGAATATGTTCAGGAAATGCTGGCCAACCGCGTGGAGGGCATGCTGCTTGCCCCCGCCAGCGACCGCTCGGCGCGCAACCTGAAGCTGCTGGAGCGCCACGATGTGCCATATGTGCTGATCGACCGCGCGATTGAGGGCGTTGAAAGCGACCTGGTGCAGGGCGACAGCGTTGGCGGGGCGCGCCGCCTGGTCGAGCACCTCGTGGGGCTGGGGCACCGGCGTATCGCCCTGCTCGGCGGCGAAGTCGAAATCTCGACCAGCCGCGACCGCGCACAGGGCTTTCGGCAGGGGCTGGCCGCCGCCGGCCTGCTGGCCGACCCGGCGCTGATCATTCCTTCCAAATTCGAGATCACGGGGGGCCAGCAGGCGGCCCAGCAGATGCTGGCACTGCCAGAGCTGCCGAGCGCAATTGTTGCCATGAATAATATGGTAGCGGTTGGCATTGTGCTGGCGCTGCGCGAGCGCGGCCTTTCGATCCCGGAAGATATTGCGCTGGTGTGCTTCGACGATATTCAGTACGCCTCGCTGCTCTACCCCTTTCTGACGGCAATGGTTCAGCCAGCCGAAACCTTTGGCACGATCGCGGCGCAGTTGCTGATCGAGCGCATCGATGGGCGCGCCACCGAGCGCCGCCGCCAGGTGGTGCTTTCGCCCGAGCTGGTGGTGCGCCGTTCGTGCGGTGCGGAGCTGGCGCACGCCTAGTGCGCTTGCAGCGCAGGGGTTAGGGGGGTGGGAATAGGGTTTCGGCATTACAATGCGGATGTACTTTCCTGATTTCCGCATCGCGTTCTTGACATTGCCCTAGCCCGCAGCGCGTGCGCATGATTGTGCTACAATACATCCCCGGGTTCGTGCCACGTATCGCACAGCCTGGCGCCACGACCGCGCCTCACTGCCCCGCCGCACGGCCACCCCTCTCAGCCAACTGTCAGTTTGGTGTCAGCAAAACCCTGGTACGTTTTCGGGCCATTGTGCGTCCGAATCATATGGAACCTTTTACGCACTCGCTGCGTCTCTGATATGAACGCCACTTCATGAGCGTTATGCGCGCCTGCCCGCCAGCCACCACGAATTTCGGCAGGCATCGCGTTTGATCGAGTAGCGGGCATTGCTGAACACGCCGCCCTCTACCTGGGTACTGCCTTTGTATGCCGACTAACCGCAGGAGATGACCGAATGCGCCGCTTTGTATCACTTATTTTGCTGGTGATGCTGCTGGCTGCCTGTAGCGGAAGCCCCGCCGCGCCCGACGCGACGCCGCTGCCCGGCGACCCGCCACCCGCCGATGCGACGAATACGCCTGCCGCCGATGAAGGCGGCAAGGTGACGATCTCGTTCGCTGCGTGGGAGTATGAGCACCAGATCTACGAGCCGCTGGCCAAGAAATTTTCCGAAGAAAACCCGAACATCGAAGTGGTGCTGGTGCCGCTCGACGACCTGATGAATGTTTCGGGCCCAAATCCCGATTACTCGCCATTCGCCCAACTGCGGCGCGTGGTGTCGGGCGCCGATACCGCCCCGGCTGGCGTGGCCTCGCCCGAAACCTTAGGCAGCAGCCTGCTGCTGGACCTCGCGCCGCATATGGATGCCGACAGCAGCTTCAAGCGCGACGACTTCTACCCCGGCGCGCTGGAGCAGTACACCATTAAAGGCGCAACACGCGTGCTGCCGCGCTACCTGTATGTGCAGACGCTGAGCTACAACAAAGATCTGTTCAAGGCTGCCGGCCTGCCCGAACCCAAGCCAGGCTGGACATGGGACGACCTGTTTGGCGCGGCGCAGCAGATTGCCGGCAGTGGCGGCGATACTTATGGCTTTTTCGACGGGAGCAACGGCTTTACGCCACTGCTTGCGCACCTGAAAAGCCAGGGCACCGATCTGATGACGATTCAAAGCAGCGAGATCAAACTGGATGATCCAGTGTTTGTGGAAGGCGTGCAGTATGTCCAGTCGCTGATTGAAAATCGTGCAGTCAATCGCGTGGCCTATCAAACCATGCCGGCCGACGGGCCAGTCAAGGAGCCACAGCAGGTCGAAGACCCGAATCAGGCCATCCGCGACGGCAAAATTGGTATCTGGCCCTCCGAAACGCTTGGCAACGGCGGCCCGCGCCCGATCGATGCAGGGCCGGCTGGTGGCGGTACGGAAGACCTGTCCTTCCCGGTTGGCACAATCCCCTACCCCGCTGATAACTTCGCGCCCTATATCAACGTCGATGGCTATATCGTCAGCGCCGGCACCGAGCATCCCACCGAGGCCTGGAAGTGGATCGAGTTCCTGTCGCGGCAGCAGACCGAGCAGCAGATCCCTGGCGGGCCAGTGGGCTTCAAGCAGCCGGGCCGTATTCCCGCGCGCATCAGCGTTGCCGAGCAGCAGGGCTTCTGGAACGACCTCGACGCGCAGACCGCCGAAGCCTACAAGTGGGGCGTCGCGCATCCTACCCCGCCGATCGAGCGCATGCCCGACTATAACTTGTTTGGCCCGCTGAGCCAGGCGCTTGAGCAGGTGCTGGGGCAGGAGAAGAAAGACCCGAAGAAAGCCTTGCAGGAAGCACAGAAGCAGCTCGACCAGCTGCTTGCCGAGCAGCAAACAACGCCCACACCCACGCCGAACCTCGGCCCGGTGGCAGTGGCCACGCCCGAGCCGCAGGTTGCCCCGGAAGGCGCCACCAGGATTAAGTTCTCGTCCTTCGCCTACAACCCGCCCGATCTGCGGCGGCTGGCGCGCAGCTTCCGCGATCAGCGCCCCGATATTTTCGTCAATGTGACCTCGACCGACGTCTATACTCAGGGCCCAACGATTGCGCAGATCGCCAACACCAACGATTGCTTTGCGTGGTATAGCCCGCCGCAGAGCGATGAAGACTTTAGCGCGCTGCTCGACCTGCAGCCCCTGTTCGATGCCGATGCAAGCTTCCCACAGAGCGACTACCCTGCTGCCTTGCTCGCGCCCTACCAGCGCGACGGCAAGCTTTATGGCCTGCCCTATGCGGCGACACTGCGCTCGCTCAACTACAACAAAACAGCATTCGGCGCGGCTGGCATTCAACCGCCCACGGGCGAATGGAAGCCCGACGACTTCCTGGCCGCAGCGCAGGCGCTCAGCAAGGGCGATGGCGACCGCCAGCAGTTCGGCTATGTGCCGCTGGGCGGCGCGCAGCAGGATCTGTTCTTCTTCATCAACCAGTTTGGCGGGCAGCTTACCACTGGCAGCGGCAAGGATACCCGGCCGAATTTCACCGACCCGAAGGCCGTACAGGCGATCAAATGGTACCTCGACCTGTGGAAGGTCCACAAGGTTATGCCCAAGCTCACCTTCCCCTACAAAACCGACGATACCTTTGATGATCACTCCTACGAGTACATCCAGAACGGCCGCGCCGGCATATGGTTCGGCCAGGGCGACATGACATTTGGCGACCCAAGCCAGCCGCAGCAGTTCGAGATGGGCGTGGCCCCGCTGCCGATCGGCCTGGGCGGCCTGCGCAGCGGCGATATGTACGTTCGCGGCATGCATATTTCGGCCAAAACCGAGCAAAGCCAGGCGTGCTGGGAATGGCTGAAGTTCCTTTCCGCTGACGCCACGAACCTGCAAGGTGCCATGCCAGCGCGCAGCTCAATCCTGGCGAGCGACAGCTTCACCAGCCAGGCGTCGCCGGCCCTGCTCGATCTGGTGAAAGTGTATGCCGATGTGCTGAAACGCGCGCCAAGCGGCAGCAGCAACGGCACCGACCCGAATCAGCTGTATTCGATGGATACCTACTGGTTCTTCAAGGCGCTGATGGATGACCTGGACGACAAAGCGCCGCTTGACCAGGGGCTGGCCGAGGCGCAGAAAAACACCAGCGCCTGGCTCGACTGCATGGCGCAAACGCCAAACAAGCCGGCCTCCTGCGCGCAGAAAGTCGACCCGACCTACAAAGGCTATAACACCGAAGACCCGCCACCCGGCGGCTTTGGTGCCGCGAAGGGCTAGGCGCGTGGCGCGTCGCTGGCGAACTGTGCCAGCGGCGCGCCGCGCAAAATGCTGCTACAATACAATTATCCGCTTTCGAACGAACGAATTTCGCCTAACTACCAGGCAGATAGATATGATGAAACGCATCGCTGTACTGCTGTTCCTCTCGCTTGTGCTGGCCGCGCTGGCCGCCTGTGGCAGCGCGCCCGCCGCTGAGCAGGAAGCGCCAACGCCCACGCCGCTCCCACCCGACCCGGCGCTGGAGCGCCCAACCTACACCGTCGAGCGCGGCGCAATCGATCGCATTCTCGACATCAATGGCCGCGTCACCCCGGTTGACCTCACGCAGATCTCGTTTAAGCGCGAAGGCCGCGTGAACACCGTCGCCTTCCAGCGCGGCGATGTCGTCAAGCAGGGCGACCTGATCGCCGAGCTGCAGCAGGACGAAGCCAACGACGACTTGCGCGAAGCCCAGGATGGTGTGGTGCAGGCCCAGCGCGACCTGGCGAATGCGCAAAAAGCGCACGACAAAAAAGTTCAGCAGGCCGAGCTCGATGTGCAGCAGGCGCAGGAAGACCTGACCACCGTGCTGCCCGGCGGCGAGAACGACCCCATCCGCAAAGCCCAGGACGAGCTGATCGCCGCACAGCGCGAGGCGCAAGACACTGGCGACTCTGGATCAGAAGCGAAAACTGCTGCCGAGCTGGGCCTGCAAAAAGCGACGGAAGGCCTGCAAGATCAGCAAAAAGCCTATACCGACGCCTTCTGGGACAACGACTGGGCGCAGCGCTATGGCACCGACCCGAAAAACCCCACCACGGTTGACCCCGTGACTGGCAAGGAAACCCCGAACAAGCTCACCAAAGAGCAGATCGAAGCCTACCAGACCGCGCTCACCCAGGCCGAGCGCGCGCTGCGCGACGCCGAGCGCGCCCTGGAAAACGCCAAGCGCGATCTGGAAAAGGCCCGCGCCGGCGAGATCGTCAAGAACGACGACGCCAGCAAAAAGGTGCAGGAAGCCCAGCGCAAGCTCGATAGCCTGCTGCAGGGCAAGGGCAACCGCGACGTAATTGAGGCGCAGCGCAAAGTCGAGGCGGCGCAGCTTGCGCTGGAAGAAGCCCGAACCGAAAGCTTCAACTCCGAGCTGAAAGCCGTGGAAACAGCCCAGCGCGCACTTGAAAAAGCCCAGAAAAAAGTCGACGATGGCCGGATTGTCGCGCCGCAGAATGGCGAGCTGCTGGCCCTCAGCATCAGCGAGGCCGACACCGTCACCGCCTTCGACCCGGTGGTTGAGATCGCCGACCCGAGCAACCTTGAAGTCGCTGCCGAGCTGGGCGCCGAGCAGATGAAGCAGCTTGCCGAAGGCCAGCCGGCCGAACTCTCGCTGCTCGCGCGGCCCGACGTGATCTTGCCGGCAATCATCCGCCAGATGCCCGCGCCCTATGGCTCGGGTGGCAGCGGTACCGTGCAGGAAAAAGATCGCACCACGCGCTTCAAGCTGCTCGACCTCAAGGGCCAGCAGATTGAGGCCGGCGTGACGATTGTGAAGATCAAGATTGTGCTGGAGCATAAGGATAACGTGCTCTGGCTGCCGCCCGACGCCATCCGCGCATTCGAAGGCCGCCGCTTTGTGGTGGTGCGCGAAGGCGAGCGCGAGCGCCGCGTGACGATCAAAACCGGCATCGAGACCGAAGACAAGGTCGAGATTGTCGATGGCCTGGAAGCCGGCGACATCATCGTTGGGCAGTAGTATGCGAAACCCCGTGTGGACAATTCTTTCGGTGCTGACCACCGCGCTCAAGCGGCTGCGCGCCAACTTCGGCCTGGCGCTCTGCGCGCTGGTGGCGCTTGTTGCGGCGGTGGCGCTGGCGGTGAGCGTGCCAACCTACGCCGAGGGCGCGAGCCTGCGCCTGCTGAAAAGCACGCTGGCCCGCCAGGAGCAGCAGACCAACCGCTCGGCCTTTGCGCTCTTGTTTCGCTATATCGGCTCGAGCAAAGGCCCGCTGGAGTGGGAGCGCGTAAAATCTGCCGATGAATTTATCAGCGGGGCCGGGCTGGACCGGCTGGGTTTGCCCCGGCAGGGCCTGGCGCGGCACGTTCGCACCGACCCACTGCGTATGCTCTTGCCACCTTCTTCCGGCGCGGCCAACCCCTTTTTGAAAAACGTCTCAATCGGCTTTCTGAGCGGCATGGACGGCCAGATGCGGATCGTCGACGGTGCTGCGCCCAAGGTCTACACTGCCGCGATCAAGCCGGGCAGCCCGCCGATCGAAGTGCTCATCCAGCAGGATCTGGCCGACGAAATAGGTATCAATGTTGGTGACCAGTTTTCGCTGGTGGGGACGGTTGGCGGCAAGGTCGCCTCGATGACGATCAAAGTCGCTGGCCTGTGGGCACCCGCCAACGCTGCCGACCCGGGCTGGTTTTACCCGCCCAGCGCGCTGAAAGACGTGGTGCTGGTGCCCGAAGCCAGCTACACCGGCCCGCTGGCGACCTACCTGAAAAACGAAGTTGGCCTGGCGCTGTGGTTCGCCCGCCTGAACGGCGCAAACCTTTCGGCGACGCAAGCCGCGCCGCTGCTGGGCCGGCTCGACAGCCTGAGCGCGCAGGCGGCTGGCCTGGTTTCGGGCCTGAAGCTCGAGCAAAGCCCGCGCGATTCGCTGGTGCGCTACCGGCAGGATGCGCAGGCGCTGATCCTCCAGCTGTTTGTGTTCAGCGCGCCGATCCTGGCGCTGGTGCTCTACTTCGCGGCGCTGGTGGCCGGCCTGCTGGTGAACCGCCAGCGCGGCGAGATCGCGCTGCTGAAAACGCGCGGCGTGCGCAACAGCCAGATCCTGGGCGTGTATATCGTTGAGTGGCTGCTGATGGGCGCGATTGCGCTGGCCAGCGGGCCGTGGCTGGGCCTTGTGTTTGCGCAGTTCATGGGCCGCACGCGCTCGTTCCTGCAGCTCACTGGCGACGCGCCCGACCTCTCGCTGACGCTCACCTGGGAAAGCCTGCGCTTTGGCGTGGCTGCTGTGGCGCTGGCGCTGCTGGCGGCGCTGCTGCCGGCATTTCTTGCCTCGCGCCGCACGCTGGTGGATGAGCAGCAGCAAGCGGCCCGCACGCTGCGCGCGCCCTTCTGGCAGCGCTTCTTTCTCGACATTCTGCTGCTGATTCCCGCCGTCTACGGCATCTACCAGCTGCGGCGCACTGGCGGCTTGCAGCTTGGCGCGGCGCGTGGTGCCGACCCGTTCAGCAACCCACTCTTGCTGCTGCTGCCGGTGCTGTTCTGCTTTGCGCTTGGCCTGCTGTCGGTGCGCCTGATTCCGCTGCTGCTTGAGCTGCTGGCCCGCCTTGCGCGTGGCCCGAACTGGGTGGCCCCGCTGGTGGCGCTGCGCACGCTGGCCCGCCAGCCCGGCGCGTATCGTGGCCCGCTGCTCCTGCTCATCCTGACGCTCAGCCTGGCTTCGTTCAGCGCCTCGATGGCGGCAACAATCGACGGCGCGCTGCGCACTGCAATTGGCTACCAGGTGGGCGCGTACACGCAGTTGCTCGAAACCGGCCAGAGCACGCAGCCGCGCAACCAGCCTGGTCAGCCCGGCCAGCCGCCGCGCCCCGATATTCAGAAAGAGCCGCGCTTCCTGTTCGTGCCGGTGAGCGACCACCTGAACGTGCCGGGCATCACCGCCGCCGCGCGCGTGGGCAGCTACCCCGACGTGTCGATCCAGCTTGGCGGCAGCGCGCCGCGCGCCCAGCTCGTCGGCATCGACCGGGTTGATTTCCCCAAGGTCATTCCGCGCTACGACCGGGCATGGGGTAGCGGGCAATCGCTGGGCGCGCTGATGAACATGCTGGCCGAAAACTACGATGGCGTGCTGGTGAGCAAAGACGTGCTGGCGAAGGGCGTGAAGATTGGCGACCCGCTGCCGGCGCTGGTGAAGATTGCCGACGACCAGCGCACCATGACCTTCAAAATCATTGGCAGCTTCGATCTGTGGCCGGGCTTTTACCCGCAGGATGGCCCGATTCTGGTGGCGAACCTCGACTATGTTTTCGATGAGATGAGCGGCCAGTATCCGTACGATGTGTGGATCGCCCGCGACCCCGGCGCAAAGGTTGAAGATTTAGTGGCTGGCGTGCGCAAGCTCGGCATCTCGGTGCTCGACGCCCGCGATGCCGCCACGCTCACGCTCGACGAGCAGACGCAGCCGCGCCGCCAGGGCTTGTTCGGCCTCTTGTCGGTGGGCTTTCTGGCGGCCGGCGCGCTGACCCTGCTCGGCTTCCTGCTTTCGGCGCTGATCACGGCGCGCCGCCGCGCGATTGAGCTGGGCGTGCTGCGCGCGCTTGGCATGTCGGGCTGGCAGGTCGCCGCCGAGCTGATCATCGAGCAGGTGTTGCTGGTGGCGGCCGGCGTCGGCGCGGGCACGGGCATTGGCCTGCTGGCGGCGCAGCTGGTCGTGCCGCTGCTGCAGGTCGGCGCGGGGCCGCACCCCGGCACGCCCGGCTACCCGCCGCAGCTCGCCTGGGATCAGGTTGCGCTGATCTATGTGGTATTTGCCGTGGCGCTGCTGCTGACGCTGCTGGCGCTGGCGTGGATCATGGGCCGCATGCGCCTGTTCCAGGCCGTGAAACTTGGAGATGCCAACTAGATTTACGATTTCAGATTTAGGATTTACGATTGCAGTTTGCAACCTGTAAGTCGCTAATCGTCAATCGTAAATCCTAAATCGTAAATCATATGGATGAACATTTCATTCTCGCCTCCGGGCTGGTGAAAATCTTTCAGGTCGCCGACCTTGAGGTGGTGGCGCTGCAGGGCCTCGACATCGAGATTGCGCGCGGCGAGATGCTGGCGCTGGTTGGCCCTTCCGGTTCGGGCAAATCGACTTTTCTGAGCGCACTGGGCGGGCTGGATCGCCCTTCTGCCGGCAAGCTCGAAGTCGACGGCCAGAACCTGCTCAAGCTCAACCAGGCCGAGCTGACGACCTACCGCCGCGAGCAGGTTGGCTTTGTGTGGCAGCAAACCACGCGCAACCTGCTGCCTTACCTGACGGCGCGCGAAAATGTCGAGCTGCTGATGACGCTGGCCGGCCGCGGCCTGCGCGAGCGCCGCGCCTGGGCCGCCGAACTGCTTGAGGCAGTGGGCATGCGCGAATACGCGAACCAAAAGCCGACGCAGCTTTCGGGCGGGCAGCAGCAGCGCGTGGCGATTGCCTGCTCGCTGGCGAACAAGCCCACCATTCTGCTGGCCGACGAGCCAACCGGCGAGGTCGACTGGCCGACGGCGCAGATGATCCTCAAGCTGCTGCACGATTTGCGCGACCGCTACAACCTGACAATCGTGCTGGTGACGCACGACCCGCGCGTAGCCGAGCAGGCCGACCGTGTGGTTGCGATCCGCGACGGGCGCACTTCCAGCGAAACCATTCGCGCCGAGGAGCGACTGAGCAGCAACGGCACCGAAGCCCCAACCCTGGGCGCGCCGCGTCTGGCGATCGAGGAGCTGGTGGTGCTCGACAGCGCGGGCCGGCTGCAATTGCCCAGCGACCAGCGCGTGCTGGCGGGGATTGGTCGCCGCGCCAAGATCGAAGTGGTGGATGGCGGCATCCTCATTCGCCCGAGCGAGGAAGACCGCGCCGAGGCCGAATCCGCGCCCGCCGAAGCGCCCAGCGGCGACGCGCTCTATCGCAGCCTGTACAGCGCCGACCCGCTACCCGCCCAGGGCAAAAAGCCCGGCGGCAAAGCGAAATGGCAGCCCTGGTTCCGTAAGGGCGCAGCAGCGAAGGACGATCAGTCGTGAGACGGATATGCCACGCTGCTGCGCCCCGACGACGATACCGATGCCCGTAAGGGCGCAGCAGCGAGAGACGACCACGTCATGTGCGAGCAGTGCCACGCTGCTGCGCCCCGACGACGATACCGATGCCCATAAGGGCGCAGCGTGCTGCGCCCCGACGACGATACGGACGCCCGTAAGGGCGCAGCAGCGAGAGACGACCACGTCGTGCGCGAGCAGTGCCACGCTGCTGCGCCCCAACAAACAGCACAGATATGACCCAACAACCCGAAACAATGATCGCAATCACCGGCGTCGAGCGCACCTTCGACGTGAACTCGCGCCAGGTGCGCGCCCTGCGCGGCATCGACATGACTATCCCGCACGGCGCGTTTGTCGTGCTGATGGGCCCGAGCGGCAGCGGCAAAACCACGCTGCTCAATCTGGTGGGCGGGCTCGACCAGCCGACCGCCGGTGAGATCGCGATCGAGGGCCGGCGCCTGAGCGAACTGGGCAATAGCGAGCTGGCTGCGCAGCGCCGCCGCACTGGCTTTATTTTCCAGAGCTTTGCGCTGCTGCCAACCGCCTCGGCCTATGAGAATGTCGAGCTGGGGCTGCGCCTGGCTGGCGACATCGCGCGCCGCGAGTGGGATGCGCGCATCCGCCGCTGCGTCGCCGCCGTGGGCCTGAGCGCGTGGATCGACCATCGGCCCTACGAGCTTTCGGGCGGGCAGCAGCAGCGCGTGGCAATCGCGCGCGCGCTGGCCATTCGCCCGCGCCTCATTCTTGCCGACGAGCCCACCGGCGACCTCGACACGAAAACCGGCGAGCAGGTGCTTGGCCTGTTGCGGGCGCTGGTCGACAACGAGGGCGTGACGCTGATGATGGCAACGCACGATCCCGCTGCGGCTGAGTTCGCCACCGACCTCTACCAGCTGCGCGACGGTCAGATCATCGAGCACGAGCGGCGCGGCGCGCTTGTGGCGGAATGAGCTTGTGACGGGGCGACAAGATGATGGGGTGAAAGGGTGAAGGGGTGAAGGGGTCTATTGCAAACGCGACGGGGCGTATCGAATACGCCTGCGCAAAGCGGGCAAAGGCAATGTACCACGCCGCAAGCACAATGTACCGGCCGGCAAAGGCAATGTACCACGCCGCAAGCACAATGTACCGGCCGGCAAAGGCAATGTACCACGCCGCAAGCACAATGTACCGGCCGGCAAAGGCAATGTACCACGCCGCAAGCACAATGTACCGGCCGTCAAAGGCAATGTACCACGCCGCAAAGACAATGTACCGGCCGTTAAAGACACTGCACCAGATTTTTGACGCCGTGAACCGGGAGCGCTGCTATGATCATCGGGCTGCTGGGGATGTCGGGGGCGGGGAAAAGCTCGTGGGCGGCGCGCCTGGTTGAAGTGGGCTACACCTGCCTGCACTGCGATGACCTGATTGCGGCGCGCATCAGCAGCAGCGACGACATTGGGGCCGGCACCGTGTACGATCTGGGCGCGTGGATGGGTTTACCCTCGGAAGCGCGCTACCCGGCGCGCGAGGCGATCTACCTCGAACACGAAACTGCTGTCCTGCGCACCATTGCCGACGCCTTCGAGCAGGATGGTGCCGCACCCGAGCGCGCCATTCTCGACCTGACCGGCAGCGCGATCTATGCCGACGCGGCGGTGCTGGCGCGCATCCGCGAGCTTGCGACGATCATCTACCTGGCGGTTTCGCCCGCGCGCCACGCCGAGATGGTGCAGGAATATGTCGACAACCCGCGCCCGCTGCTGTGGCGGGGCATCTACCAGCCACTGCCCGGCGAGCCACCACGCGACACATTGGCGCGCTGCTACCCCACGCTGCTCGAAACCCGCGCCGCGCTCTACACCAGCCTCGCCCACGTCACCCTGCCCGAAAGTTTCCACCGCAACCCGGCAACCACTACCGGCGATTTTCTGGCTGCCATCGGCGGGGTGACAAGATGACAGGGTGATGGGGTGACGGGGTGAGCCCAGAACGCAGGGCGTTGGAGCGCAGAGCAGTGGGCAGCGAGCGTGATTTGCAACGTGCAAACCTGAAACTTGCAACCTGTAACCCAAAACCTCCGTGCCTCTGTGTCTCCGTGGTGAACCAAAACCCTACCCCTTGATCCAACGCTCCAGAAAGCCATACGCCGCCTGCTTGGCATCATCGGGCAGGCTGTGGACGCCGGCAAAAATGTGCGCCGCAAAGCGCTCGGGCACTCCTGCCGCAGCGTAGGCTTCGGTGGCGCGGGCTGCAATCTGGCGCACGCCATCGACCGGGAAGATCGGGTCGGCATCGCCGGCAGTGAACATGAACGGGCGCGGCGCGAGATCCGCCACCAGCGCGTCGATGTCGCCGTATTCGAGCATGCCCGGCACGTAGAGCGCGAAATTGTGGTTGATACGGTCACGGATCAGCGTGCTGATCATGCCAAAGCCACACGACGAAGCGGCAGCGCGGATGCGCGATTCGTACCACGCCAGCCAGAGCGATTCCTGCCCGCCCAGCGAGTGGCCGAAACAGCCAATTTGCGCGGCATTCACCCCGGGCAGCGCGCCCAGCACATCCAGCGCGCAGCTCATGTCGTGCAGATATTTCGTTTGCAGGCAGCTTCCCGCCACCACCCGCCGCGTGAACTCAAAGCGCTCGTAGGCCATGCCCAGCGCATGGTCGGTTGGCGCGTCTTCGGGCGGGCGGCGCTCCTCGAAGCAGAGCTGGTCGGGGCAGAGCACGGCAAAGCCACGCTGGCACAGGTCGCGCCCATAGAAGTACATCGGGTTCGGCCCCAGGCCGGCTGGCTCGGATTTGCCGAGATGGTACTCGCCGCCGTGCTGGTGAATGGCGAGTATCGCCGGCCAGCCGCCCGCCGGCGCGCTGCCTTTCGGGAGCAGCAGCCACGCGCCGACGCGCTCGCCCGGCTCGACGGCATAGCTCAGCAACTGGCGGGTGTGGTCGCCCGCGTCGATTGGCGCGTCGGCCGCAAGATCAAGCGGCACGCGCGTGGGGAATGGGCCAAGCTGGCGCAGCACAGCCGCGCGAAAATCAGAATTGCTCATGGGCGCGAGTATACCACCAGATTGCCACACCCTATTCACCCATTTACCCGACCGTGAACGGTCGGGCTAAAACCACCAAGCCCTTGCAGGGCTACTCGCCAGCCTCGCAGAGGCTTTGTACTATCAGCCCGGGTCTTTACGGCCGGGCAGTGCGCGAAACAATCAAATCAGTATACAGAACCTCCCGCCGCACCTTGCCGACGGAGCGCGTAATGGTCACGCACGCTTCGATACGGCCTGTGGCCGAGGCACTCTATGGGTCCAGCAGGCTATTTTTTCCATAGGATGATCGTTCCTCGGTTCTGCTGTTTGCAGGTCGCGGTCGTCGTTTCCTGCCAACTGCCGACTGCTCACTGCTCGGTTCTGCTGTTTGCAGGTCGCGGTCGTCGTTTCCTGCCAACTGCCGACTGCTCACTGCTCGGTTCTGCTGTTTGCAGGTCGCGGTCGTCGTTTCCTGCCAACTGCCGACTGCTCACTGCTCGGTTCTGCTGTTTGCAGGTCGCGGTCGTCGTTTCCTGCCAACTGCCGACTGCTCACTGCTCGGTTCTGCTGTTTGCAGGTCGCGGTCGTCGTTTCCTGCCAATTGCCGACTGCTCACTGCTCGGTTCTGCTGTTTGCAGGTCGCGGTCGTCGTTTCCTGCCAACTGCCGTCTGCTCACTGCTCGGTTCTGCTGTTTGCAGGTCGCGGTCATCGTTTCCTGCCGACTGCTCACTGCTCACTGCTCGGTTCTCGGTTCAGCTGTTTGCAGGTCGCGGTCGTCGTTTCCTGCCAACTGCCGACTGCTCACTGCTCGGTTCTCGGTTCTTGGCTCTTCGGTTCCCCGCTTCTGCGCACACCTGTCCAAACGATCAGGTCAATTTGAGCGCGCAGCCAGCGCCGATACGATCTATAATACGCGCCTACGCCAGCGCTACGCAGAAAGGCCCCTATGTTCTTCGCCCACAACGAGCTGCCCGCATGACCCGCCGCGAATTTACCGTTGCCAACGAATATCAGTACAACCGGCGCTCGCCGCTGCGCTGGATCACCTCGCATATTGTGCGCTACCCAGTGCTGCCGGTGGTGTTTTTCCTCACCACCGTGGGCATGGCCGCGTCGCAAAGTATGTCGGCCGTGACGGTGGGCTGGGCCTTCGACACGGTGGTGAACAATGGCAGCGCGGCTGCGCTGGCGCGCGCTGCGCTGTGGGTCATGGCCGCGTTTGTCGGCTACGGCCTGTTCGACATCGTCAACAGCATGGCGATTCGCGTGCTGGCGCAGCGCGTCGAGCGCGACGCCCGCGACGAGCTGTACCTCAGCCTGCTCAGCAAAAGCCAGACCTTCCACGGCCGCCAGCGCGTTGGCGACCTGATGGCGCGCGTCACCAACGACGTGCAGCAGGTCAACCAGTTCATCAGCCCCGCGCTCGGCATGACCACCGAGTCGGCGCTGACGCTGATCGTGCCGCTGGTGACGATTGCGATCCTGAAATTCGATTTGCTGCTCGTGCCGGTGATCTTCCTGATTGCGCTGACCGTGGCGCTGCGTGGCTACAACAACCAGCTGCGCCCGGTGGCCGGGCAGCTGCGCGAGCGCTTTGGCACGCTCAACGCCGGCCTGGCCGAAACGATCACCGGCATCGAAGTGGTGAAGGGCTTTGCGCAGGAACGCGCCGAGAACGAGCGTTTTCAGCAGAACGCGCGCGCCTACCGCGACGCCTTTGTGCGCGAAGGCGAGGTGACCGCGCGCTACCTGCCGCTGCTGCTGTATGGCATCACCGTCGGTCTGGCGTTTGGGCACGCGCTGCTTCTGTTTCGCAGCGGGCAGCTTTCCGTCGGCCAGGTCATCACCTACATGGCGCTGGTTGGCACGTTGCGCTCGCCAATTATGTTCCTGCTGATGACATCCTCGGTGGTGCAGCAGAGCCTCGCCAGCGCGCGCCGCATCCTGGCAATGATTTTGACCGAAACCGAGCTGGACGAAAATGCCGGCGGCGTGGCGCAGCCGATTGCTGGCGAGCTGGTATTTGAAGATGTGAACTTTGGGTACGAAGAACCAAGAACCGAGAACCAGGAACCGGCGAACGCTGGCACGGCTGCGGTTCTCGGTTCTCGGTTCTTGGTTCTCGAAGGTATCAGCTTCACTGCGCATCCCGGCCAGACGGTCGCGATTGTTGGGCAAACTGGTGCGGGCAAAACCACGCTGACGCGCCTGATCAACCGCACCTTCGACGCAAGCGCGGGCCGCGTGCTGATCGACGGGATCGATGTGCGCGAATGGAGCATGGATAGCCTGCGCGCCCAGATCGCGACGATCGAGCAGGATATTTTCCTGTTTTCGCGCACGATTGCCGAAAATATCGCATTTGGCGCGCGCGAAGCCGTGACGCAGGAGCAGATCGAGGCAGCGGCCCGCGAGGCGCAGGCGCATGAGTTCATTATGGGCTTCCCCGACGGCTACGCCACCGTGATTGGCGAACGCGGCGTGATGCTTTCGGGCGGGCAGCGCCAGCGCATCGCCATCGCGCGCGCCTTCCTGAGCAACCCGCGCATTCTGGTGCTCGACGACTCGACCAGCGCGATCGACAGCAACACCGAAGACCAGATCCAGCGGGCAATGCGCCGCATTCTCCAGGGCCGCACCACGCTGCTGATCACGCACCGGCTGGCGCAAATTCGCAGCGCCGACCATATTCTGCTGCTGAAAAACGGTCGCCTGATTGCGCAGGGCACGCACGACGAACTGCTGGCAAGCAGCCGCGCCTATCGGCAAATCTTCGCGCCAGACGAGATCGGTGAGACACGGGACGGCGAGACGCGAGACAAGGAGACGCGAGACAAGGAGACGGTGCGCGGGTGAGTGGTAATTGGCAGTCGGCAGTAGGCAGTAGGCAATCGGCAGTGAGCGTGATTTGGAAACTGCAACATTCAAACATACAACCTGCAACTCTTTGCGTCCTTCGCGCTCTTTGCGGTTGATTCTTCCAGTCGTCGCAACCTGCAACATTCAAACATACAACCTGCAACTCTTTGCGTCCTTCGCGCTCTTTGCGGTTGATTCTTCCAGTCGTCGCAACCTGCAACATTCAAACATACAACCTGCAACTCTTTGCGTCCTTCGCGCTCTTTGCGGTTGATTCTTCCAGTCGTCGCAACCTGCAACATTCAAACCTGTAAACCTGCAACTCTTTGCGTCCTTCGCGCTCTTTGCGGTTGATTCTTCCGTGGATTTTCTAAAAGAAAGCAATTGCTATGGGCATCACCGGCGGCCTCAACGCCGAAGAATACGACCGCAGCTACAGCGACGCGCAGCTGGTGCGCCGCATTGCCGCCTACTTCCGCCCGCACCGCGGCAAAGTGCTGCTGGTGTCGGGCATGGTGGTGCTGATGTCGCTGGCCTCGACGATCACGCCAATCATCATCTCGCGCGGCATCGACTCGCTGGGCAGCAACCCGCAGCTGCAATACATCCTCGAGCTGACCGCGCTGGTGACGGTGCTGGGCGCGCTGGGCTGGGGCTTCAACTTTGTGCGGCAGTGGTTTGCCGCCCGCGCCGTTGGCGACGTCGTGCTGGCGCTGCGCGAAGACGCATTCCGCGCCGTCATGCGCCGCGACCTGTCCTTCTTCGACCAGTTCGCGTCGGGCCGGGTCGTCAGCCGCGTCACCTCCGACACGCAGGATTTCGCCACGGTCGTCACGCTCACGGTGGACCTAATCAGCCAGCTGGTGCTGGTGGTGGTGATCACGATTGTGATGCTGACGCTGAACTGGCGGCTGGCGCTGATCACCCTCGCGCTTGGGCCGATTGTGATGGTGGTGGCGCTGGGCTTCCGCCGGCTGGCGCGGCGGGCCATGCAGCAGTCGCAGCGCGCACAGGCCACCGTCAACGCCACGATTCAGGAAACGATCAGCGGCATTGCCGTGGCGAAAAACTTCCGGCAGGAAAGCGCGATCTACAACGACTTCCGCGCCACCAACGAGCTGGCCTACCGCGTGCAGATCACGCGGGTCGCGGTGTTTGGCAGCATCTACCCGCTGCTCAATACCATCTCGGGCCTGGGCGAAGCCGCGATTGTCTACGCGGGCGGGCTGCTGGTGATTGGCAAGAGCATCACCGTGGGCGACTGGTACCTGTTTGTGCAGAGCCTGACGATCTTTTTCTACCCGATCACCAGCATCGCCTCGTTCTGGAGCCAGTTCCAGCAGGGTCTGGCCGCCAGCGAGCGCGTGTTTGCGCTGATCGACGACGAGCCGCAGGTGGTGCAGACGGCCAGCGAGCCGGTTGGGCGGCTGCGCGGCGCAATCGGCTTCGAGGATGTGTCGTTCAACTATAGCACCGGGCGCAATGCCGTGCTGCGCGATTTTTCGCTTGCCATCCCGGCCGGCGAAACGCTGGCAATTGTTGGGCATACCGGCGCGGGGAAATCGAGCCTGGTGAAGCTGCTGATGCGTTTCTACGAATTCCAGAGCGGGCGCATCCTGCTCGACGGGCGCGACATCCGCGCGCTCGACATGGGCGAGTATCGCCGCCAGATCGGGCTGGTGCCGCAGGCGCCGTTCCTTTTCTCGGGCAGCGTCGCCGATAATATTCGCTACGGGCGTGCTGGCGCGAGCGATGAGGAGGTTGCGGCGGCGGCGCGGCGTCTGGGCGATGGCAGCTGGCTCGACGACCTGCCCGCCGGGCTGGCGACCGACGTGGGCGAGCGGGGGGCGCGGCTTTCGCTTGGGCAGCGGCAGCTGGTGGCGCTGGCACGCGTGCTGCTGCAAGACCCGGCGATCCTGCTGCTGGACGAGGCGACCGCCAGCATCGACCCGTTTACCGAGGCGCAGGTGCAATCCGCCCTGGCCGAGGTGCTGCGCGGGCGCACAAGCATTGTGATCGCGCACCGCCTCTCGACCGTGCGCAACGCCGACCGGATTATTGTGCTGCGCGACGGCCAGATCATCGAAGCTGGCAATCACGACGACCTGCTGGCACGCGGTGGGCACTATGCCGAGCTGTACACAACTTATTTCCGCCACCAGTCGCTGGCCTACCAGCCTTGGCAGGCCGCCAGCCCCGCAACCGCCGACGCCTGATGCGCGACGACCAAAATGAACCACAGAGAGATTCTTCACTCCGCTGGCGCAGAGTTTACCCTGAGCGTAGCCGAAAGGTTCAGAATGACACAATGCAAGTCTTTACCCGAACTTGCTCTCATACGGCCAAAATCATTCTGACTTCTGACCCCTGAACGCTACCCCAGCACGCGCTCATAGCACGCCAGCATGCGCGCAATCACCTTGTCCCACGTAAACATCTCGTTGGTCCACGCCCGCCCGGCGCGGCCCATCTGCGCGCGCAGCGCCGGGTCGTCCAGCAGGGTGCGCAATGCCTCGGCCAGCGCGTTCGCGTCGCCCGGCGGCACGATCAGGCCGGTTTCGCCGTCGCGCACCACCTCGACCAGGCCGCCTGTGCGCGCCGCCACGACCGGGCGCTCGCAGCTCATCGCCTCGCAGGCCGCCAGGCAAAAGGTCTCGTGGTCGGTGCTGGGGATCACAAACACGTCGCTGATTGCGTGAAGCAGCGGCAGCTCGGTGTGCGGCCGGTTGCCAATGAAGTGCGCCCGCTCGGCAATGCCCAGCCGGGCGGCCTGCGCTTCCAGACTGGCGCGGTGCGGCCCGTCGCCGGCCAGGATCAGCTGCGCGCCGGGCAGCCTCGCCAGCGCTTCCAGCAGGAAATTCAACCCCTTGAAGGTGACCAGTCGCCCGGCATACATAATCAGCGGCGCGCCGTCGGGCGCGTAGCGCGCGCGCAGCAGCGGGTCGGGCGTGGCGGGGCGGAACAGTTGGGCGTCGAAGCCGTTATACGCTACATCAATCGGGATGTGATAGTGCGCTTCGACCATGCGCGCATTGTAGCGGCTGCACGCAAATGCGCCGTCGATGGCGCGGCGGAACAGGATGTCGCCGGGGAAGAAGTCGGTGCCGTGCGAGTTGTAGACCAGCCGCGCCCCGCGATAGAAGCGGACATGCGCGCCAATCGGGAAGTCGTAGGGCTTCACCACCTGCACAATATCGAAGCCGCCACGCATCAGGTCGCCCACCGCCCATGCCGCCATCGACAGGCGTTCCAGCAGCTTCAGCAGGTTGAGCGATTTGCGCAGCGGCGGTACGCGCCCCCACGTTTCGCGGGCAATGTAGGGATAGCGCCGCACGGTTACGTTGGGCGGCTCGCGCCGCACCGCGCCATTGCCGCCAAAAATCGTCACGGCGTGGCCGCGCTCGGCCAGCTTCTGCCCAACATCCCAGACAATACTTTCCACCCCGCCCAGCTTAATCGTCGTGGTCAGGTTATACAGTGCTATCTTCATTGCGCCTACTGCCGGATCGTCGCGACACGCTCGACCCAGAGCAGCAGCGCCGCGCCAAACGTAAACAGGTACATCGCCGCCACCGCCAGCCGCCCAACGTTCCCACGCCGCCAGGCCCACTCAATCAGCGGTGCGGCCAGCAGCATCATCATGGGCATAAAGTAGAAAATCTGCTTATCGACCATTGAGATACGGCTGCCGGCGATGGTGAAAAGAATCGTGATCGCCAGCCAGGCGCCCGCCAGCGCCAGCACGCGCCGGTTGCGCAGCCAGAACAGGCCGGCGAGCGACAGGATCAGCGGGATCCACAGGCCGAAGATCACCGGGCGGCTGGTGTAGCCCAGGCGCGGGATGTAGTCGGCCAAATATTGGAGGAAAGGCTGGTGGTTCTGAATGCCAACCTGCTGGCCGGATGCCCCGCCGAAAAAGTAGGGCAATGTGCGCGCCACGATCAGCGGAATGTACTGCCCATAGTAAATAATGGTTGAGAGCAGCAGCGCCAGCAGCGCGGCCAGGCCAATTGCACAGACCGGGCGGCGCGCGCCGGGTGTGGCGTCGGCAAAGGCGCGTGGCTGGGCTTCGCCGCGCCGCTCGATCAGCCAGAGCGCCACGAGCAGCAGGATCAGGAACAGCATCATAAACACGGCCATCACCGTGTAGATCAGCATGGTAATTGTGAGCAGCAGCGTCAGCGTCAGGAACGGGCCGCGCTCGCCCAAACGACGGTACGCCACCACAATATACACCGTCGACAGCAGCGTCCACCAGATGCCAAAAGTCGTCGGCAGGTTGCCCCACGAGTGCAGCAGAAACGTTGCGGGTGTCACGGCGTAGAGCAGGCTGGCAAACAGCGACTCGCGTTCGGACAGGCCGAGCTTGCGCCCAAGCAGCGCGATCAGAAACACACGGCTGCAATCGACCAGTGCGCTGAACATATGGCCGGCCAGCACCGCCGGGATGGGCAGGAACCAGAACAGCCCGGCGAAAATATGGAACCACGGCGAGTAGGGAATGACCGGCCGCGTCGCGCCCCACTCGGCGGTGGGCATGGTTCGCTCGTTCATCGGGTTGTCGGTGCCGTAGAAGCTCCAGAACTCGCCATTCCAGATGCGCCGCGCCCACTGGAGCTGGAGCGACATATCGATCCCGACGAAGTAGGGGTAGAGCATCGCGCCGGCTTTGATCCAGTAGCCCACGAAGAACACCAGCAGCAGCGCCCGCAGCGCCCAACCGCTCAGCGGCACGCCCGCGCGCCCAAACGCCCAGCGAATCAGCCATTCCAGTGCCAGCAGCAGCGCCACGCTCCACAGCGCCAGCACGGCCAGGCGCGGCAGCAGAAAGGCCGTTGGGTAGCGCGCCTGCGTCAGCGCGACTGCGCCGCCCAGCACAAGCGCCAGCGCCAGCACCGCCGCAAGGTCGCTGCGCGTGGTCATGCGCGCCAGGCAGGTGAACAGACACAGCGCGATCACCAGCGCATAGAGCACAAACTTCAGCGGCGGCAGCAGCGGCGTTGCGCCAACCGGGGCCACCTGCAAGTCGTACAGCAGCGCGCCGATGTTGCGCGGGTCGGTGAAGGTATTGGAATGCACCACCAGTGTCAGGTCGCCATCGGGCACCAGCGCAGCCGGCACCAGAAACGAAATCTGGCGGCGGTCGCCTTCGGGCAGGTTCGCCACCACCGTGCCATTCGCGCTGATCGTCGCATCGAGCGGCTGGCCGTCGGGGTGTTTCAGCGCCGCCGTGACGCTTACCAGCCAATCACCGCGCCCCAGGCCGGGCAGGCGAATCGTGCTTTCCGCGCCCGTCCAGCGGTAGCTGCGCGCCGGCGCGAGCTTGACCTGCGCCACCAGCCCGGCGGGCGGGTCGGGGTCGCCAATCAGGCCCGGCTCGACGCGCAATGCCAGCGTTGGAGCTTTAGCGAGGTCGGGCGGGATCACCAGCACCAGCTCACGCGGGCTGCTGCGCGCGATCCACAGCCGCCGCCCATTCGCCGAGAGGATGTAGGGCTTGAGCCCTTGCGCATCCAGACCGGGCGCGGCTTCCAGCGTGACCTGCAAAATGCCGTCGTAGCCACCCGGCAGCTCAACCGTCGTCTGGTTGGCCGGCCAGGGGTAGCTGGCCTCGCCCGCAATGCGCCCAACTTCCGGTTCGTAGAAATCGGCGGCGGCGGTGTCGCGGTCGCGTGTCAAGGGCAGAAACGGCGTGTCGAGATAATCGCCAATATCGACATCGACATTTGGGCGCACGCTATACGCCGCCGTGAGCGCCAGGATGGTGCCAAGCGCCAGCAGCAGCGCGGGCAGCCAGCGCGCCGCGCCCAGCGAGGCCAGCAGCGACCGCGCGGCCGGCGCGCGCTTCAGCGCAGGCGCGTCGATGGCAGTTTTCGGAACAGCTCCAGCCACAGAAACAAACCTCTATATAACCATAGTGCGAAGTGCGTAGTACAGCCTGCATGAGGGTTTAGGGTCTGGGGTTTTGGGATTGAGCCTTCAAACCTGAAACCTGCAACCTGCCGCTGTATTTCTTCACCGCAAAGAGCGCAAAGGACGCAAAAATTTTGAGATACAGCCTACCGAATGCCAACAGTATAAGGGTTTAGGGTCTGGGGTTTTGGGATTGAGCCTTCAAACCTGAAACCTGCAACCTGCCAACCTTCAAACCTGCAACCTGCCAGCCTATTCTTTCACCAGCAGCAGCTCATAGGTGCCCTGAATCAGCGTGCGGTAGGCGATGTAGCCGGTGTGCGCCAGCCCGACGCGGCGCAGCGTATCGCGGGCGCGGCCCTTCAAGCCGGTGGCGCTGCCATCGCCGCGCCGCACCCGGTCTTCGCGAATATCGCCCACGCGGAAGCCATAGCGCGCCGCCACCCGCCGAAAGCCGGCCATGGTGTAGTAGTGCATTTCCGACAACTTCTGGCGGTCGCTAAAATCCGAAGCGCCCTTGCTGCGCCCGCGCCGCTCGATAATTGCCTCGGCCAGCGGGCGCGGCAGCCAGTTGAGCAGCGGCAGGTGGTAATGCGGGTCGCGGTAGGCGTAGCGGTTGATGATCGTCAGCAGCACGCGCCCACCCGGCTTGAGCACGCGCGATAGTTCGCTCAAAAGCTGCGTTGGGTCCTGCACATGTTCCACTACATCCCAGGCAATCGCCAGGTCGAAGGTGCCGTCGGCAAAGGGCAGCGCCTCGCCCGCACCATTCAGCACTGGCACAAACTGGTCGTAGCGGGCGGCGCGCAGGCGAATAATATCGCAGTAGGCACGGTTATATTCAAACGCCAGCGGGAAGGCCCCGGCCAGCGCCAGCGCCACGCTGGTGCCGCCCATGCCGCTGCCCAGATCGAGAATGCGCCGTCCGGCCACGCCGCCGCCATAGCGCTCGATCAGGCGCAGCCGGTCGCGCTGGTGGCGCTCCTGCCACAGGCGCATCTCGCGCCAGCGCGTGAAATCGGGCCGCCATGTCATATGTGCCAGCCAGCGGTCGATCCGGCTTGTCAGCTCGTCTTCGCGCGCGGCGTCGATGTGTGGCTCGGGCAGTTGGTCGTATATCGCCATGAAATCATTCCTGGTTTGCGCGGCGCGCACGCTGGCGCCTGCACCGACCACCGATTGTAACAGAAACGTCGGCTGGCGCAAATCGGCGGGTTGTAATTGCGTAATCAGGTGCGGTATAATCGCAGCACGCCGGAAAATACGCCAGAAGGGGGCCGAGTGAACACCAGCGAAATCGCTCAGTGGGTGCAGGAACGCCTGCCCGCCGCGCTGCTTGCCAGTGCGCCCGAGGTTGCGCGCTACGACGACGAAGTGGTGATTGTGCTGCCGATTGCGGCCGCGCCCGCCGCCGACGAGGAGGGCGACGACGCGCGCCGCCAGCAGGAATACCGCCAGATCGCTGAGCAGCGCGAAATGACGCGTCCGCAGCGCATGAAGCTGGCGCGCGAGCTGCAAAAACAGTTGGGCGTGCCCGTGTCGTGGGGCATGCGCGTGGGCACAAGCGAGGCCCTGTTCACCACCCGCTCCGCGCCCGTGATGACGCGCCTGGGCCGCGCCGAGCGCGATGTGCTCGATACACTGGTGGCTGCCGGCGTGGCCGACACGCGCAGTTCGGCGCTGGCCTATGCCGTGCGCGCCTTTTCCGCCGAGCACGCCGACTGGCTGGCCGAAGTGCGCGCCGCGATTGCTCAGGTCGATCAGGTGCGCGCGCGCCTGAAGCTCACGCGCCGCGCTGGCGCACCCACCGTGCCCGATACTGCAGAAGAATAAAGCGCGGGATTGGAGATGGAATGGCAGAGAAGGGCGTATAGCAATACGCCCAGACCTGACAAAGAAGGGCGTATAGCAATACGCCCAGACCTGACAAAGAAGGGCGTATTGCTACACGCCCAGACCTGACAAAGACGGGCGTATTGCTATACGCCCAGACTGAGACACACTACCTCGGCCCTGCCCACAAGAAGCGCGCCAAGTCGACATAACCGCGATTGTCGAACTCGACCCCTTCGCCTTCCAGCAGTTCGCGCTGGAGCGAGGCGTTGTGCGCGTTGCTGATGCGCCCTTCGGCATTGATCACGCGCCACCACGGCACCGTGCGCGATTGCTCGGGCCGCAGGCCGGCCAGCGCCCAGCCCACACCGCGCGCGCCACCTGGCACCGGCGTGAGCTGCGCAATGCGCCCATAGGTCGAAACCAGGCCGGGCGGAATTTGGCTTACCAGCGCGTAAATCTCATCATAATAGCTCGCCATGCGCGCTCCTGCTAGAGTGGGTAGGTTTCGAAGGTGCCGTTCTGGTAGAGTACATATACCGCCGCCCCCGTATCGAAGCCAAGCGGGCTGTAGATCAGCCGGCCATTGGCGAAGCGCTGCACCGCGCCAGTGGCGGCTTTCTCGCCGCTCACCCCCCAACCAAGCTGGCCCGAAATGGTATCGTTGGCATACCACAGCTTGCCAAAGCCGCGAATCGGCTCGATCAAACCGTCGGGCGGAGCCAGATCGCCGCTGTCTTCGGGGTCGCCTTCGTGCCAGGTATCCTCAAACGATTGCCATTTCAAGAGGGTCGTTTGGCCTTCAGAACCTTGCAGGACGTAGATCGTTCCATTGCCCGTCTGTGGTCCGGCCAGCCACAGCATTTGCCCACGCTGGAAACTCTGCTCGGCAACTGCGCGTTCTTGCTGATCTTGCGCCGCGCAGCCCAGCCGGTCGGCCAGCTCGGGCCGATTCTCAAGCAATGTGGTGAATTGCGCGCCGATCTCAATCGGGCAGGGCGGCTCGGTTGGCGTGGGCGTGGGCGGAATCTCGGTTGGTTCGGGCGTGGGCGTGGCGCTTGGTGCGACGGTTGGCGCGGCCGTTGGCGCTTTCGTCGGAGCCTTGGTTGGCGCTTTGGTGGGCGCGACTACTACATCGGGCGCTTTGGTGGGCTCAGGCGCGCTGGCTGCGGTTGGCCCCTCGGTAGGTGGCGGCGCGTCGGTTGCGGCCAGCGGCACGGTGGGCTGCAAGGTCGCCAGCGGCACGGTGGGCTGAATTGGTGTGGTGGGCAGGGCCGCAGCACTCCGCGGGTAGAGCAGGCCAGCCGCGTACAGGCCGCCCCCGCCAATCACCAGGGCCAGGATCAAGCCCAGCATCACCCAGGCAGCCGCGCTGCCGCTCCTTTCGCGACGCTGTGGCAGTGTGCGCGCGGACGGGGGCGTGGGCATGCGCGGTGCCAGTGGCTCGGCGCGGCGCGGCGGCGCGGCATTGCCCTGGTGCGTGGCTTGCGGCACCGTCGTGCCACTCCCGCCAACACCGCCAATCGCCACGGCCGGCACAACCACGCGGCCATCGTTGGTGCGGCGGATTGCTGGCGGCGGCGTTGGCATTTCCAGCCCGGCTGCGCTGTGCAGTGCGCGCGCAAACTCGCCCGCGCTCTGGTAGCGCTGCGCCGACTCACGCGCCAGCACGCGCCGCAGCACGCCATCGAGCGCGGGCGGCAGCGAACGATCGAATGATGATGGCGGCGCAAAGGTGCCATGCAGGTGGCCCATCAGCACTTCTTCGGTGCTGCCCTCGTATGGGCGGTGGCCGGTGAGCGCGCGGTACACCACCACGCCCAGCGCATAAATATCGGCGCGCGCATCAACTTTGTGGCCGCCGCGAATCTGCTCGGGGGCCATGTACTCGGGCGTGCCAATTAGCACGCCGGTAGCCGTCAGGCCGCGCGCCGCCGCGTCGAGCGATTTCGCAATGCCGAAGTCGGTGAGAATCGCCCGCGCGCTCGCCAGCCCCTGCATACCATCGCCGTCGATCAAAATATTCGCTGGCTTGATATCGCGGTGGACGATCTGGCGGGCGTGCGCGTAGTCGAGCGCGGCGGCGACCTGATCAACAATTGGCAGAAGCTCGGCGGGCGGGATGCTGCCGCGCAGCCGCAGCACGTCGGCAAACGACTGCCCGCTGAGCAGCCGCATGGCGATGTAGACCATGCCGTCGGTATCGCCAACATCGTAGATCGGCAGAATGTTGGAATGATCGAGCCCGGCCGCCAGCACCGCCTCGCGCTGAAAGCGCTCGACCAGGGCGACGTCGCCGGTGTATTGCGGGTACAGCACCTTCAGCGCAACATCGCGGCGCAGCACGGTATCGCGCGCGCGATACACTGCCGCCATGCCGCCGCGCCCAAGCACTTCAAGAATTTCGTAGCGGCCCAGCCGCCGGCCTTTTAAATCTTCAAGACGCATAACCGTGTGTCTCTTCCGCCAGCTGTGGCAGCCGGCGCGCAGACGCCCATACTGCGGTGTATAGCAATAAACGAGCGGCGGAAGCCAAAATCACATGCCTTTACACCACCCCGCCCATACACTGCACCAGAATAGCCTGAACGATGTTGCGCGCCAGGATTATAGCATAGCGATTCTATCAGCAAGATATCATTTCGCCTGCCATTGCGCGCCGCCAAACGCATGGTACAATGCGCGGCTGAATGTGCGAAAATACGCAATCATTGCGCCTGCGCAAATGTAGCCCGGTTTGCTGCCTTTGCCCGGCCCGATAGGTACCGAATCGAATGGCAGATCGACCTTTTCTTCCCGGCCGCCGGCCCGACCCGGGCACCGCGCGGCGGCGAATCCCAACCTCTATGCTGCGCCGCCCGCCTGTTGTAGGTAACGGCGCGATCAAATGGTCTTCACGCATCTTGCTGGTGCTGGTGCTGGCTGGTGTCCTCACCACGCTGTTTGGCGCGGGCTCAGTCTATGGCGCGTATGCCCAGCTTGCGAACTCGCTGCAAGGCCGGCTCGATACACTGCAAAAGCACGAGGGTTTTCAGACCTCGCGCATCTACGATCGAAACGGCAAACTTCTTTATGAATTCTTTGACGCTGGAAAGCGCACGCGGGTTCCACTTTCGCAAATTTCGCCGCTGCTTGTTCGCGCAACCGTCTCAATCGAAGATAAAACCTTCTTCAAAAACAGCGGCGTCGACTATGAAGGCATTATAAAAGCCGCTTACCGCGCGGCAAGTGCGGGCGAAGAGCAGGGCGGCGCGTCGACCATCACGCAGCAGCTGATCAAGCAGGCGGTGCTGACCGAAGAGGAAAAAGCGCCCGAAAATCGCTACAAACGCAAAATCACCGAGATCATTCTGGCGCAGGAGCTTTCGCAGCGCTACAGCAAGGACGATATTCTTGAGCTGTACCTGAATGAGATTTACTATGGCAACCTGGCCTATGGCATCGAAGCAGCCTCGAATGTGTATTTCAACCGCCACGCCAGCGAGCTAACGCTGGCGCAGGCATCGCTGCTGGCCGGCTTGCCGCAGCTACCCAACGTCTACGACCCG
The DNA here is from genome assembly GCF_057073505.1 of Kouleothrix sp. 19917. Lineage (NCBI taxonomy): Bacteria > Bacillati > Chloroflexota > Chloroflexia > Chloroflexales > Roseiflexaceae > Kouleothrix > Kouleothrix sp. 19917. Next base: position 2,241,598 of record NZ_CP097099.1, on the reverse strand, counting down.
ATCAACTATCTCGAAGGCGGTGTGCTGCGCGGCGTCCAGCTCGGCAACGACTGGCTCTCGCCCACCTACGATTTCCCGGCCGATACCGCCATTCCCAAAAAGCGCCAGGCCGCCGTGCTCACGCAGATGGTGGATGAAGGGTACGTGACCGAGGCGCAGGCGCGCGCCGCCGCCGCCGAAGACCTGACCTTCTCCAGCCAGGTTGCGCCAATCAATGCGCCGCACTTCGTCTTCTATGTGCGCAAGCTGCTGGAAGAAAGCGAAGAATACGGCCCGCAGTTTGCCAACCAGGGTCTTTCGATCTATACCACCATCGATCTCGACATGCAGCGCATGGTGCAGCAGAAAGCCGCCGAGCGCATTCGCGAGCTGGGCGAGCGTAATATCCACAACGCTGCCGTGGTGGTGATGCAGCCCAACACGGGCGAGATCCTTTCGATGGTTGGCAGTATCGACTACAACGCCAGCGTGCCAACCACCAGCAAGGGCGAGAAAGGCAATGTGCTCGACGGCCAGGTGAACGTCACCACGCGCGACCGCCAGCCTGGCTCGGCCCTTAAGCCCTTCACCTATCTGTCTGCGATGGATCAGGGCATGACGCCAGCTTCGATTATGTGGGACGTGCCAACCGAGTTCCCGCCGTTTGGGGCGAACTCGTACAAGCCGCTGAACTACAACGGCCGCTGGAACGGCCCGGTGCGTATTCGCACTGCGCTGGCCAACTCGCTCAACATGCCGGCCGTCAAGGCGCTCAAATACGCGGGTATTCAGAACACACTCGATCTGCTGCACCGCGCCGGTATCACTGGCCTGCAAAATCCGCCCGACTACTATGGCCTGGCGCTCACGCTTGGCGGCGGCGAGGTCACGCCGCTCGATCTGACCACTGCCTACAACACCATGGCCAGCCACGGCACGCGCTACGAACCAATGGCAATCCTCAAAATTGTCGACAGCCGCGGCAATGTGCGCGAGTTCCAGCCCAAACCCACGCCCAACGCAATCAACCCCGACCATGTCGCGATTGTGACCGACATGATGAGCGATGATCAGGCGCGCGCGCCGATCTGGGGTTTGAACAGCAAGCTCAAGCTTTCGCGCCCGGCCGCCGTGAAAACCGGCACCTCGAACGACTGGCGCGACGCATGGACCGTCGGCTTCACGCCCTATGTCACCGTGGGCGTGTGGAGTGGCAATAACAACAACGAGCCAACCGCCAAAGTCGAAAGCCTCACCGGCGGCGGCGTGATCTGGCATAACGTGATGGAAGAGCTATTCAGCAACCCAGAGTATGCGAAGATCCTGGCCGAACCCTACAATGGCACGCTGCCGCTCAATTTCGAGCTGCCGAAAGACATCACGCGCAAGCCGATCTGCCAGCTTCCCGGCTCGTTCAACCGCTACTCGCAGGAGCTGTTCTCGCCCGACATGAACGGCAAGAACAATCGGGATGCCGCGACGCCCACGCCCGACGGCTCAGGACTACAAGCCGGCGGCAAGATCCAGAACGGCTGCGACGCGTATCGCGAGATGACGGTGGCCAACCTGGGCACAACGCCCGTCGCCACCAACGAGAATGGCGACCAGCAGCCGCTCGACCCGGCGTCGTTCTGCCGGCCCGTTGAGGGTGTGGATGTGCCGCCCGAGATGATCACCACGATCAAGGTGTGGAATGTGCCGCCCGACGACCCCGACGAGAAGGTTGAGTATAAGTGGCAGGGCGGCAGCGCAGCAGCAACGAACGACATTCCCGAGTGTACGGGCGAGCTGATTGCTTCGGTGGCGCCGCCCGGCTCGGTGCGCATGCCCGACCTGCGCAGCTTTGGTGAAAACCAGGCCAAGGAGCAGCTGGCCGCGCTGGGCATCAGCAACGTGTATGTCGACTACCAGACGCGCGACCGCATCCCCGATGTGTTCGATACTACCGCGCCTTATGCGGTGGTGAGCACGCTGCCCGGCCCGGGTGCGTGGATACCGCCCGGCACCACCGTGGTGCTTGGCGTGCGCGCGCCCGACGAAGCACCGGCCCCGCCCGCCGAACAGCCAACTGCCGCCCCTGCCGATGGCCAGCCGCCCGCGCCAACGCCGGAAGGCGGGCAGCCGCCCGCGCCAACGCCGGAAGGCGGGCAGCCGCCGCCGCCGTTTGAAATACCAACGCCGCCAGTTCCATAATTCTGCAACAAGCAAGCGCGAGGGTTAGCCGCCCTCGCGCTTCTGCTTTCCGCATCAGAAGAATTTGTCTGGCAGGTCACCTTGATCAATGGCGAACAAGCATCTGCACACCCTGCGCTCTGTCAGGTCATTCGGACATAACGTTGTGGAAGGTTGAAGCGGCGTTGTCTGGAAAACCAGCTTACCCGCCGGTCGCGGCGTAGAGCATGAACAAACTCCACGCCCAACCGAATTTTACGCCTTTCTGGCCACAACCAGTAAGTTCTTGCCCAGCGGCGGCACCAGATTCTTTTCCGCTAGCCGGCTTCCAGGAACCACAAGGCGGTCATACAGGGCAATACACCCTTTGCTCATGGAATTCTTCAGCAGCGTGAAATGAATGTACCAGGGAAATATGCCGGCGAGATCAAAATACCGCGCTTTGACGACGGAAAACCCCGCCTGCTCAACAAGGTTCGTGAGGCTGTGTTTCGTGTATCGCCGAAAATGCCCAATTTGCCGATCAAAATCACTGTATAGCCAGGGGAGCGCTGGTACAAATAAAAGCAGATGACCTTGAGGCTCAATGGTGGCGTGCACAATGCTCAGCTCAAACCCGTCATCCTTGATATGTTCAAGCACATTAATGTATACAATGCTGTCAAAACATTGCCTGATTGGCTGGTGCGCAAAAAAAGCATTGATTGCCTGCGCGCGTTTATCGCATTGCAGCGACTCGTGCAATACCGTGTACATGTTCCCTGCCGGTTCAAATGCCGTCAGGCGGCTTACATCTGCTTCCAGAATAAGCTTTGAAAAGCTGCCCACACCTGCACCTACCTCGGCAACAGAACCACGAAGATACGGCAGGAATTCGGCAAGGATCCATCTGCGATAGTTATCCGCGCAGGACATAGCTTCTAAATCTTTGCCGAAGTATTCGGTTTTGTGTTCTGGAATAGCGTATTTTTTGCGTGCACCATCGCTGCTGTATGCCTTGAGCATCAGCGATACACTGGCAACAAGCAGGAAGGTTGCCAGTGGCTGAGAAAAATCCTGCTTCTGGTACGCAAATGCTGGCGATGCAAGCCCATACACTGCCGCACATGCTACTGCGGAATTTCGCGGGAAGCGAAACTGCCTGGCAATGAGGCAGACGCAGCTTGCCGAAAGCGCAGTAAGGATGCTGTTTGTGATGCTGATATGCATATAGCTCGGATCATAAAACAGCGCTGTAGAGCTATTGGGCACCACGCGAAATGTTGTATCGTGCGGGAATATGAACAAGCTAAAGACTGTGAGCGGCACAAGATACACCAGCGAGAATCCCTCTGGCCAGAGCGTATAGTTTGCCGTATATGTGTCCCATACGAATGGCGGTGAAAATCGCAGTGTATGCTGAAAAAGCAGCGTTTTCGATTGCTGGTACATGGCCATTCCATCAACGGAATAGTGATGGCCCGCCATGGTGAAGATGTAAATGACGAGGAGAATTCCAAACACCAGTAAAAGATCGAATGCTTGTGAATGCGCCGCCTGATGATCATGGTTCATTGCACACTCACACTACGCTCAAGGTTTTAAGCGCGCTGCTCTGGCCTGTGCACCGGCTCTTTCGTTATGAAGCGGCCGTTTTCTGCTCAGGAAGCTTGTTTTGGCTGCGCGACAAGCGCGCGTCGCTTCGAGTGCCTGCTGATTGGCCATAGACGCACTGTTGGCAAACAGTGATTCCGCCAGGTGAAGCAGCTGTGGTTTGCACCCAGGGCTTGCCAACCACCAGGGCGGCATTGTTATACTGCCGTGAGTCTGGGCGAATGCCAGCTGAGCGGTAACGTTTGCCAGCCGTTCCATTACCAGCACGCGCTTGCGAAAAGAACCACCTCCCGACCCCCCGCGAGTGTTATGCTGGATGAAACAATGCAGCAGCACGTTGCCGCACGATCTGCTCGGCCTCGGCAACAATCCGCTCGACGATCAGGCCAGCCGGCTCGAGGGCGCGGATGATCCCAACGGCCATGCCTGCGCTAATATCCACCACATCTGCATTGTGAGCGCTGGCCGCTGTTTCTAGCTCGCGCTGAAGCTCGGCCTGATGCTCGCCGATTGCGTCGGTGCGGCCATCCCAGGCGCTGTTGAACCGATTGCGCAGCACACGGTCGGCAATGCCGGCAGGGAAAGCGGCGCCGCGCACCTGATCGTAGACGGACGTGCGGATGGTGTCGTCGGCAGTAGCAGCTAAGAGAGCGTGCTGCTCCCATGCACCGCCACCCCATTCGTGGCTGGCAACAAAGCGGGTTCCTAACGAAGCGCCGGCTGCGCCAAGCATCAGCACCGCTGCGAGCCCGCGCCCATCGGCAACCCCGCCGGCCGCCAGCACGGGAATATCGCCCACACTATCCATCACTGCGGGCAGCAGGGTCAGCGTGCTCGCCATGCCGGTGTGTCCGCCGGCTTCGGTTCCCTGCGCAATAATGGCATCGACGCCTGCCTGGGCTGCCCGCTGCGCCTGCGCCAGGTTTTGCACCTGCGCAAAGACCCGCACGCCCCGCGCATGCGCCGCCGCGACATACGGCGCAGGGTCGGCGAAGGAGTGGTTGATCACTGCGACACGCTCGTCGAGCGCAACCTGCACCAGATCCTCGACATTCGGAAATGAAGAGATAAAGCCGACGCCAAAAGGGCGCTTGGTTTTCTCACGAGTGGCGCGGATCTGCGCGCGCAGCCAATCGGGGCCGCCGCGGCTTGTGCCGCCAATCATGCCAAGCCCGCCTGCGTTAGCAACGGCAGCGGCCAGAACTGCCGTTGCTGTGCCGCTCATCGGCGCGTTCAAAATCGGGTGGCTGATGCCAAGCAAATCGCACAGGCGGGTGTGAATCATACGACGCTCCGCTGCTAGTTTCTCCCGGCGCTGATAATTTTTTCCGCAAAACGATACTAATATATTGACAAACGATAAATAACCTGCTAGGATATTCGCATCTGCTTGTGCATGAGGTGCCTGGTATGAAGCGAAACTCAACCCTGTTTCTTCAGCTCGTCATTATTTTTATTGGCATTGCAGCACTTGCCTTTCTGCTGTGGGAACCTCAGATCGAGGGCAGGAATGCGCATGCCACACCCTTTCAGGTATATTTCAACGATCCATTCCTGGTGTATGCCTATGTTGCGTCCGTGCCTTTTTTCATGGCCTTGTATCAGGTATTCAGGGTCTTGGGCTATGCCGGGCACAACACGGCATTCTCGCCGGCAACGGTAAACGCCCTGCGCACTATCAAACACTGCGCCCTCGCCATTATCGGCTTTGTAGTCGTATCAATCATTTTTATGCCATTTGCCGACACCGACGACCGGCCAGCGGGGGTTTTCATACGAATCGTTATTGCCTTCGCTTCAATTGTTGTGGCTACTGCGGCGGCGGTGTTCGAGCAGATTTTGCAGAATGGCGTTGACATGAAATCTGAGAATGATTTAACGGTGTAACGAGCATACTATGGCAATTATTATTCATGTCGATGTGATGCTGGCGAAGCGGAAAATGAGTGTTACCGAGCTTGCAGAGAAAGTCGGTATCACAATGGCTAATCTTTCCATTCTCAAAAACGGGAAAGCAAAGGCCATCCGTTTATCAACGCTGGATGCGATCTGCAGCGCTTTGGATTGCCAGCCCGGCGATGTTCTGGAATACCGCAAATAAGCGGTGCCCACGCTGCGCATATTCCTCACCCATCGCGCAAAATCTTCTCCATCTTCCGGCCTTTCGCGAGCTCATCCACAAGCTTGTCCAGGTAGCGTACCTGCTGCGTTAGCGGGTTCTCAATTTCTTCCACCCGATACCCACAGATGACGCCGGTGATGCGGTGCGCATGTGGGTTGAGCGAAGCCTGCGCGAAGAACGTTTGGAACGTGGCCTGTGCATCGATCAGCTCCTGAAGTGTCTGATCATCAAAGTTGGTCAGCCATGTGATCACCTGATGCAGCTCTGCTTTGGTTCGGCCTTTCTTTTCTACCTTTTGCAGATACAATGGGTAGACGGAAGCGAAGGTCAGGGTTGCAATGCGCTGGTCGTGCGTGGTGGAAGTTTTCATATGTGCCTCATTATTTTGTGTGAAGCTTCCGCAGGATTGCGACAACGTGTGCTCTGCGCTAAAACCGTGAGATGTTATCAAGAAACTGTCGGATCGCTTGTTTGGAACGCAAGGTGTGCAATGTCGCATGGCTGCCATGCTGCGCCACAATTGCCATCTCTCGTTCGCGCTCAGACGTGCGCCCCAACCAGACGCGCCACATCAGCCACCATTCGTCACGCAACCGTCGCCAGGCCATATCTTCGCAGCCCTCGGGCAGCTGGTTGCCCTGCGGGCGGCGCAGCCCACGCACGAATGCTCGCGCTGCGCAGAGCCACCAGGGTGTGTCGAGGTACACAATCGTATCCGCGCGCCTGAGCCGCAGATCCAATGTCTCGTGATAATTACCATCGGCAATCCACTCCTCGCCAGCAAGCAGCGAGGACTGAATATCACGCCATTCCGTTTTCGATGGCTCCACCCACCCTGGTTTCCAGAAGTGCACGTCCAGATGGATCACTGGAAGGCCAGTTTTTGCGGATAGCTGCCGCGCAAATGTGCTCTTGCCCGCACCAGCCATTCCACTGACGACAATACGATGACCAATGCGCCGGGCTGCATCGTTTTCGCTCATGTCACCAACTCACTTGCGTCGATTGTGGAGCCTCTTCTTATCCCGAACTGACATTTAATCAACTATCGCCGAAGCGAATTGGCGCATAATCGCCGCGTGCTGGTGCAGCGGGGCCGCGTGGAGCGCGCTGATGAGCTCACGCAGTCGCGGTGTGAGCACAATATAGTGCACGTGCAAATAGCCAGGGCCACCGCCAGTCCACTCATAAAGATCAAAGGAGTGCCCTATGGCTGCGATAGCCTGCTGATCGCTTGGGCGCGTGGCGCGTTCGGACATCGTACTAGCTTTAGAGGCTGTTCCTTTCGCACATCATTCGATGTCTGCGGGCGGCATAACGGAGGCATGAGTGCACTGCTTTTCAATTATCTCTGCATTCATTTGGGGGTCCAGGGGCGCTAGCCCTTGGCCGGGGTGCTGGGGCGGGTAGCCCCAGCGGCCCTGCGGCCTGAGCAAGCTGCGTCGAAGCTGGTACTGATCGCGGCCCGAGCAAACAGCACTGATAAGCCCACTCGCCTGAGAAACAAAGCCCCTGCGGCCCAAGCAAACAACCCTAGCTGGCACTTTCGCCGGGTGCAAGCGCAATCACCTCGGTATCGACATTGAACTCCTGCAAGTGCTCGCGCAGCTTCTCGGGGGTGCCGCTGAGCAGCGGGAAGGTGCCGTAGTGGCCGGGAATGGCATACTTGGCGCGAATGAGCTTGAGCGCATAAGCCGCCTGGCGCGGCCCCATGGTAAACCAATCGCCAATCGGCAGGATGGCAAGGTCGGGCTGGTACAAATCGCCGATCACCAGCATATCGTAAGTCACAGCCGTATCGCCAGTGTGGTAGATCGTAAAACCATTCGACATGCGCAGCACATAGCCAACTGCCTCGCCCAGCGGCACAATCGTGCCATTCTCGACATAGGTGCTGCTGTGCTGGGCGCTCGTCATCGTGGCCTGTACGCCCGCAAACTCAACCGTGCCGCCCTTGTTGAAGCCCACAATGCGCTCTTCGCCCACGCCCTGCGCGGTAAGCCAGCTCGCAACATCGAAAATACACACAATTTTTGCGTCGGTGAGAGTCGCCAGCGACAGCAGATCGCTGATATGATCGAAGTGCCCGTGGGTCAGCAGAATCGCGTCGAGGCCCTCGGTGCGGACGCGGGTTTTCCATTCTTCGGGGCATTTGGGGTTATCCAGCCAGGGGTCGATCAGCAGCTTCTTGCCCTCGGGCGTGACAATATGAAACGTGCCATGCCCTAGCCAGCTAATCGTCGTGTCGCGGCCAATCGCTGCCATGCGCGCCTCCTTGTGCGCTCGCCCACGTGCGCGCGCGAGCCTGCCGCACAGCGCGCCGCAGCTATGGAACGAGTTATGCTATTTCTTCAGAGCGGTTGCGCATAGTATAGCACACCGCTGCCCGCACAACGGCGCGCAGGCACTTGACGCGCGACGAAAAGTGGGTATAATACAGATACCCCCCGGGGGTACCCGCTCGCTTTGCACGCGCGGGGATGCAACGATTAAGGAGACCTGTCATGGCGAAGCCGGTTGCCGTCACCGATACTGAGTTCGAGCAGAAAGTGCTCAATTCCGACGTTCCTGTGGTTGTGGATTTTTGGGCGCCCTGGTGCGGCCCGTGCCGCGCCGTTGCTCCGATCCTCGACGAGCTGGCGGGCGAGTACGAAGGCAAGCTGACGATCGCCAAAGTCAATACTGACGAAGATCAGCAGTGGGCCGGCCAGCTCGGCATCATGGCCATTCCAACCATGGTCGTCTTCAAGAACGGCCAGGAAATTGGCCGGCTGCAGGGCGCGCGCCCGAAGTCGATGCTGAAGCAGGAATTTGATCGGATTATTTCTTAAAGCCAGGCTGTGGCTTAGGCACACGAACGCTGAGGAGCGCATATGTCGGAACCAAAGCCCTCCGCGCTGCTAAGCGGGCCGATCAGCGAAGCAACACGCGCCGATGTGCTGGTGCGGTTGCGCCGTATCGAAGGGCAGGTGCGCGGCGTTCAGCGCATGGTCGAGGAAAATCGCGATTGCCGCGATATTGTGGTTCAGCTGGCAGCGGTGAAAGCATCGGTTGCCAGCCTGAACACCCTTGTGGCCGAAACCTACGCGCAAGAGTGTTTGTGCGGCTCGGACCAGCTCGAAACGACTGACGTGGCGAAGCTGCTTGATTTGCTGAAAGCCGCCCGCTAGCACCAATGCACCCAGGGCGCGAGATCACACCGATCTCGCGCCCTGTTTTTATGTGCTTTCCCAGTGGAATGAACGTGCCAGCAGCCAGTCGGCTAAGCCCGGCGCGAACAAGCTCACCCCCACCATCAGCCGATCCAGTGGCGAAACGTACTGCACGCGCGGCTCGCGGATCGCGGCACGCACCAGCGCCCCTGCCACCTGCGCAGGCGTGGCCGCGCGCGCTTGCACGCCCCGCTGCTCGCGGCCTTCGCCCAGGCGGTGCGCCGCGAAATCGGTCTGTGTAGTGCCGGGCCGCACCAGCGTTATTTTCACGCCGCTGCCGCGCAGCTCCATGCGCAGCGCTTCGGTCAGGCGGTCGAGCGCGGCCTTGGCGGCGGCATAGCCGCCCAGGTACGGCAGCGCGCGCAGCCCCACCACCGACGAAACGAAAATGATCTGCCCGCCGCCATTGCGCAGGTGTGGCAGCGCGGCCTGGGTGAGCGCCAGTGGCCCGAACACATCCACTGCCAGCGCCTGCTGAAAGGTTTCGGCCTTCAGCTCGGCAACTGGCGCGGCCAGCCCCACGCCCGCATTCTGGACCACAATATCGATTGTGCCGAGCGCCGCGACGGTTTCCTTAACCAGGCGCTCAATCGCCGCCGGGTCGCTCACATCGGTGGGAATAACCAGCGGCTTGCCGGGCAAGGTGCGCGCCAGCGCGTGGAGCCGTTCGGCGCTGCGGGCGGCCAGCACTAGGCGTGCGCCAGCATCGGCAAAGGCGTGTGCGGCGGCCGCGCCAATCCCCGCCGACGCGCCGGTGATCAGGACGATTTTTCCATTTGGGTGCATCGTGCTTCCTTACCGTTTTTGGCGCCAGCGCCCGTGCCAGCGTTGCGCCAGGGCATAATAGCCAATGAGTTGATCCATTGTCGCTTCCCAGCCCCGCGCGCGGGCGTGGGCCAGCGCGCCAGCACCAAGCCGCTCGCGCAGCCCAGGATCATACTGCAAGCGCCGCACCTGATGAAGCAGCGTGCGTGGCTCGTCGGGATTGTACACCAGCGCGTTGTGCTCGTCGTGCAGAATGTCGACCAGGCCGCCACGCATTGGTGCAATCACTGGCAATCCGCAGGCCATGGCCTCCAGCGCCACCAGGCCAAAGGTTTCGTTCGTGGAAGGAAAGATGAGCGCATCGGCACAGGAAAACGCCTGCACCAGCTCGTCGCCGCTGAGAAAGCCGGTGAATACGGCTGGACTGTCGCGAAAACGCTCACGCATCTGCGGCATCTCTGGCCCGCCGCCAACGATCGCCAGCCGCGCGCCGGGCAGTTCGCGCAATGGCTCGGCCAGCCCGCCAAGACCTTTTTCTTTTGCCACCCGCCCAACGTACAGCAGCAGAAAATCGCCGGAGTGATTGTTGCTGAGCCGCACGCGCATCGCCGGGCTGGGTGGTAGCGGGCGAAACAGCCGCGTATCGACGCCACGCCGCCACCAGCGCACCCGCCGAAAGCCCTGGGCGCGCACCTGGCGCAGCACCGCGCTCGACGGCACCAGGTTGAGGTCGGCGCGGTTATGCAGCACCCGGAAAAAACGCCACAGTCCGCGTTCGGCCCAGGGGAAGCCATAGGCGCGAGCGTAGCCAGGCACATCGGTGTGGTAGGAAGCGAGCAGCGCCAGGTGGCGGGCGCGCGCATACAGAATCCCGGCCGGGCCAAGAAAGGCTGGGTTGACGACATGTACCACGTCGGGACGAAACTCGCGCAGCGCCCGCAGTGCCGCTGGCGTGAGCAGATTCATGCGCACGTCGGGGTAGAGCGGGAAGCGCGGGCCATTCGTACTGACGCAGCGCGCGCCAGCATACTCGGCTGGCATGTCGGGCGGCCCAACGACAAGTGCCGCGTGCCCCTGCGTTTGCAAACGCTGAAGCGCGAGGCACAAGATGCTCACGATGCCATCGATTTTGGGCAGAAACGTCTCGGTGAAAAAAGCAACTCGCATTGCGCCGACCCACCGGCAGCGCGGTGGCCACAAGCCTATGCTGTGCGCATTATAATGCCAATTTCGCTGGGGCCGGCAGCAGCGCAATTCCTTCTTTCACTGGCTCAGGAGCCAGGGCGCGGTTTGCCGCCTGCGATTTGCGCAGTACCTCGAGCGCCGAGTTACTAATCAGGGTCAGGCCATCCCGCTCGATGATATTGACGAACACTTCCACAATCGCCGGATCGAACTGCTGCCCGGCTTTGCCCTGCACTTCGCTAATGACCCGCTCAGGGCTCAGTCCGCGGTGGTAGGGTCGATCCGACGCCATCGCCTCGATCGAATCGCACACGTTCAAAATGCGTGCGATCAGCGGGATTTCGTCGCCAGCGAGTGCATCGGGGTAGCCAGCGCCATCCCAGCGCTCGTGGTGGTGGCGCACATACGCCGAAAGGTGCCGCAGGCTGTGGCAGGTTTCGAGGAAATCTGCGCCAAGGCGAGCGTGTAATTTGACCTGGCTGTATTCTTCCACGCTCAGCTTACTTGGCTTATTCAGAATCTCTTCGGGAATGCCAATCTTGCCAATATCATGCAGCAGGCCAGCTTGATACACCTCGGCCTGCTGCTCGGGCGGCAAATTCAGCTCGCGGGCAATCAGCAGCGCATAGTCGGCAACTTTGCTGGCATGGCCAGCTGCGTAGGGGTCGCGCGCATCGATAATTTTTGCCAGCGTCAGGAATAGTTCGTCGTTAAGCTGCTGCATTGATCTGCTGGCAGCGACGACCTCGCCATTGGCGCGGCTCAGCTCGTTGTTCAAGCGCCGCAGCTCGCGAATGCTGTCGGCAGTGCGCTCGGTGTATTGCTTCTGCGCAAAGCGCATCATAATCGCAGGCAGCGAAAACAGCAGCACGCCAAGCGTACCAAAGCTTGTATAGGCAATCGCCATAAACACGCCCATGATGCAGAGAATGAGATAATGGCCGATCATCCAGCCGAACTGCTGGCGCCAGTGCGCGCGTGGCGTGCTGCCTTTCTTCAGGCTAATAAATGTTGCAAACAGCCCGCTTTCTATCAGGAAGTGCATCACACCGGCAATTGCCAACACCGGCAACAGGCGCAGCAGGTGCGCAAGGCTAAGCGGTACCCCAGCAGCCTGGAACGCAAGCACCGGCGCGACACCACCAATAATATGGGTTGCCCAGTTGAATAATGAAGTATAGAGTTTCGGGCGCTGGCGGCTGTAATGCACCAGCACAATGACCGTGCATACTGCCACCACCCCTGGGATGCCAAGCACCAGCGCCGCAGCAAACACCAGAGCTACCGACACTGAGAAGGTCGAGTGCTCGTAGACATTGATCTGTAACAGCTCGGCGATGACCGTAAGCCCCATCAGAAGCACCAGCGCCGCACCGTCCAGCTGCGGCATTGCTGCCAGCCCCCATAGAGCCACGCCCAGGCCAGTTGCACTCACACCGCTGGTGAAGAGCCAGAACAACGGATGCGGACGCAGATTGCTGGGTATGCTCGGGGCTGGTGGGAGTACGACGGGTTGCGCAACTGGCGCGGGAGGAGTTTCTGGCACTGCGGGAGCCGGAGCAGTTGCGTTAGCCTGTAAACGCTCTTTGACCGCGCCGGCTGCCTTCATCTGCTCAATCGTCACCGAGTGCGGAACATCGCCGGTATACACCACCCGATTGCGCCCGCTGAGCTTGGCCTGATACACGGCGACATCGGCTGCGTGCATCAGCTCGGTTGTGTTTGCGCCGTCTTGCGGGTAGCACGCCACGCCCATGCTCATGGTCGCGTGAATGGGTGTGTCTGATGTGCTTACCGTGAAAGGTATCGCTTCCACCATTACGCGAATACGCTCGGCTAGCTGCATAGCGGCGGCAGGATCGGTTTCGGGCAGGGCGATGCAGAACTCTTCGCCACCAAAACGCGCCGCCAAATCGTAGTGCCGCACATTCGCTCGGAGCACTTCGCCAATGCCAGCCAGCACAACGTCGCCCGCAAGGTGCCCATAGGTGTTATTAATATTCCGCATCAGGTCAAGGTCGGCAATGATCACCGAAAGGGGCCGATCAAAACGCTCAGCGCGGTTATATTCTTCGAGAAAAAGTTTGTTGAAATAGCGCGCATTCAGCAGCCCGGTTTTCATGTCGGTCTGGGCTTCCTGCTTCAGCTGTGGCACTGTCAGTGCGCGGTAAATAAGCACAATCGGCGAAAGCACCGGGAGGATCAACCACGGGTTGGTATACCATAACCTGGCCACCACAAAGCCAAGGCAAAGGTTTACAAAATCCGGCAGGATACTTTCAATACTCAGCACGCCCGATTGCTGCCACGAAATATTCCGTGCGAGCAGCAGTGCAAGGCCGATAACCGCGTGGTTGATCAGCACGTAGGCAAGCGCGGCACAGATTGCGGCCAGCACTGGCATGCCCAGAGGCAGCTCGCTGTCGAACCGCAGCAGGTTCGTATACAAAACCAGCGCGCTAATACCTGCAATGATATGTGTGGCAATATTGAACGGCTGCAGGTACCAGGCTCGCAGGCGCTCACCCTGCGTCAGCCGCTCACGCACCCATTCGACAAGATGTGGCATAAGCGCCAGCAGGACAAACATACCGGGTGGCAGCAACAAAACACCCACGAACAAAAAGATCATACTGGGATAGTACGTCTGGTTGTCAGGGGCTTTGGCCTCGAAAAGATGCGCGCCTGTTGTGATCACAATCAGGATGGCAAGCAACATTAACTGTGGCAGTGTTGCTTCTGCCTGCTGCCATGCGCTTATGCCGAGCAGAGTTGCTCCAAGAAGGATGCCGATGATGTACGCCCAGGCTAACTTTGACATTGTTTTGCTCCGCTTCTCAGGCGCTGCCGCGCCAGGGAGTTGCCATGCCACAGGTGGGTTGATACCAATCGAGCGAGGTGGCGTGGCACCTGGCGCATCCAATGCGCCAGGTGCCACGAGCCAAATGGAGATTGAGCCCGTTCTTGTGCACCGAATACAGTGCTACTCGCCCCAGTAATCGCTGCTCCAGTTCACGCTGGTCCAGTTGACACTCGTCCAGTTCACGCTGGTCCAGTTGACACTTGTCCAGTTCACGCTGGTCTCGTTCGTCGCGCTAAGGTCGCCACTGATCAACTGGCTGGGAACAACGTTTGCATTCGCGCTCCTTGTCGTTGCTGTATTGAGCGCAGCATAGACATCGAGGATTCCAGCGCCGGCGGTTCGCGTTGTGTAGGCCGGCCAGCTTTTGTTCGCCGTCGATTTCAGGCGATACTTTACCTGATCCGGGGTCAGGCCCGGCTCCCGCTGGAGTATCAGGGCGGCGGCGGCTGCCACCATTGGCGCAGAAACCGAGGTGCCCGACATGCGGAAGTATGTGCCTGTAACAATGTTCTGTGGATGCTCGGCCGGCAAGCCCATACCCAGGTTGCCTATCAGGCTGACGATATTTGTGCCGGGCGCAATCAAATCGGGCTTGGAAAGGCCGTCGATGGTTTTGCCATAGGCCGAGAAGCTGGCAACTTTATCATCGCCCACATCTGCCGTGCCTTTGTCGTCGCTCGCGCCAACCGTGATCACATACGGATCGTTCGCTGGTGGGTAGACGGTGCCCCGGCCGCGATTGCCCGAGGAAGTGACGACCACAATGCCTTTGTTCCAGAGAATTTCGGCGGCGGCATCGATCGGGTTCACATGGTACGACTCGTTTGCGTCGCTGTTGATCGAGATATTGACGACGCGAATGTTATAGGCCGCCTTGTTATTCAAGATCCACTGCAGGCCTTTGACCACGCTGCTGGCCGTGCCTGCGCCATTATTCAGGTCGTCGCTCACCTTGACGTTGATGATATTGACTTGCGGAGCAACGCCGATGTATTTGCCATTCGATGCGCGCCCATTGCCGCCAATAATGCCTGCAACGTGCGAGCCGTGGCCATATGCATCGAAGGTGGTGATGTTATAGCCACTGTTGAAGCCGACATTGCCCGTCACGCGGTTCCGGCCCATAATGGTATACAGGTCGCCCTGGAAATTTACGCCGCTGTCTACCACGGCCACACCAATTCCCTGCCCCTGATAGCCCTGCGCCCAGACTTTGTCGGCCTGAATTGCCTGGATGTATGTATTCGTCAGGTTCGCTGCGCTAATACATTCAAAGCAGATACTATTCGTCACAGTGCCGTCGGCCGAGATCCAGCTAATATTGCGGTTGTGCGCGAGTTGCAGAATGGAGGCTGCTGGCAGCTCGACGGCGAGCGAATGGATGATGCTCAGCTCGTCCGTAATGCGGCCACCAAGCGCATTGATCTGCGGCTCGACGCCGCTTGCTTGTTCTGCCAGGCGCACAATTACCGAAACGGTGCGGGCTGGCTGCTGGGCCGCCAGCGCAAGCAGGCTCTGGTCGGCACGGGGGGCTGGCTGGGCCGTCTGGGTCTGAGCTGCCGAAATACTCCCTATCAGCAGCACCGCCAGGATCATAATGCTGACAAGCCGCAAGCCTTTATTGGCCGACTGAAACGGTGATGGGTGTGGCATTGATGTAATCATTACCAATCTCCTTGTGAAATACCCAACGTTTTGTGCGCACTAAAAACACACTCCGCACCAGAGCTAGGCGGCGGAATTCACCAGCCAAGTGCCTGAAGAAAGCGAACGATACAAGTTCAAAAGCGGGATGGAGCGCAGCGTGCTGTGTGCGAGGCGCACAAGCGTGCCACCGTTTCGATGCGTCTCGCTCACTTGCAGGCGTGAGCGATTGACATTGATGACGGCAGCAAAACGTCGAGACAGTGAGGCAAAGCCAAGCATGATACTCTCCTGCTAATGCAACGATCGGCGTGGAAACGTCACAAATACGGGGCAGGTTGAAACGCCTACCTGTACAATAGTTTCTGGGCTTCGGGCCCTGTCATCAAGCGAACCGGGCCTGATGATCGCAAAACGGGTTTTTACCAACGCATTGACGACAGCTTTGAGTGTACTGGCAGGGCTATACCATTCCATTACCAAAAAAACTATTGACAAACATATTGAGCTTGGCGTATGCTGATGCGTAGAACCTTGCGCAGCTGAAATGTTCGCGTTTGCGCAGCCGCCGTTTTGCGCGGTTGCTAGAGGAGGACAACCCATGCCTGTGCGTTCTCTTGCGTGGCGCTGGATGGCCGGGATGCTGGCCTTGCTGGCAGTGCTTGCAGCGGTTCTGGTTGTAGCACCGGCCCGCGCAGCTACCGAAGTGGTGTACGTAAGTGCCACCGGGCATTATGTGCGCGGCGTTTTTCGCGACTACTGGGATAAGCACGGCGGCCTGCCGGTGTTTGGCTACCCCTTAACCGAAGAATATATCGATGCGCAGACCGGCCGGGTGTACCAGTATTTCGAGCGGGCGCGCTTTGAGCGCGCAAGCGCCACTGCCACACAGGTTGATCTTGGCCTGCTGGGAGTGATGGCAGCGGGCAACCGCACCTTCGCGCCAGCCCAGCCGATCACCAGCAGCAAGCAGCGGCGCTACTTCCCCGAAACCAAGCATGTTGTGCAGTATGGCTTCAAGGACACCTGGGATGCGCAGGGCCTGACGATTTTTGGCTACCCGTTGAGCGATGAGGTCGATGAGCAGCTGTCCGACGGCAAGGTGCATACGGTGCAGTATTTCGAGCGGGCGCGCTTTGAATACTGGCCCGATCTGCCAGCCGGCCAGCGCGTACTCCTCACCTTGCTGGGGCGGCAGTTTGCGCCGCGTGAGCTGACTGCGCCGCTCGCACCTGGCTCGCCACCAACTGCACCAGTCGGCGCGACACCGACCCCAACCCCGCCTCCCGCCAATTCGCCTTCGCTGATCCGCCCGGTGCTGCCTGCCAGCAAGAATGCCGCAGTGGTCCCACAGGCTGGCTTGCCCGGCACGACTTTTAGCTTTGCCGCGCATGGTTTCAAGGCGGGCGAGAAGGTGGGCGTGTGGCTGAATTCGCCCGATGGCGCGGTATATGGCGCGCGCTTCCAGGCCACTGCCGACAGCAGCGGCTCGATTGATGGCGCAGGCATTGGTTTCAGTACCGACGCAAGCACGCTGCTGGGCGTGTGGTCGTTTGTTGGGCAGGGCGTCGAAAGCGGCAATGCTGCGGTGGGTTACTTCCTGATCATTGGCGACGCGATTGGCCGCCTGCCACCGCCACAGCCCGGCGTGCCCGCTAATGTCGATGCGCGGGTCGAGCCACCGGCCGGTCGCGCCGGCACGGTGTTCTTCTTCGATGCGTATGGCTTCAAGCCGGGCGAAGAAGTGACGCCAAGCGTGGTCGCCTCCGACGGCACGCGCGTGACGGTGGCGTACACCGTCAAGGCCGACAGCAAGGGCGGCATTGGCTATGCTGGCCTGTACTACGTCACCGAGCCAAACCACCCGCTTGGGCTGTGGCGCTTCGAGGCCAAGGGCAAAGACAGTGGCAAGCTCTCGGTTGGCTACTTTGTGCTGACGCCGTAGCGCACATTCCACACAAATTGGGCAATCCAGTCGGGGGTGGCGTGGCTGCCCCCGACTTATTGTTTCCGGGCGGGCGCCGTATCAGAATTGCTATCAGCTTTCCAACAGCTTACGGTCATGGTTCTGCAACCTCTTGCGATTGCCGTTGGGGTGGCGGGCGAGTACAGTAGAGCTGCGTACTATCGCAGCACATACTTGCCCGCATCTTCGCAGGAGGCCTTATGCCAACGCTCGCGCGCCGCTCACTATTTGCCAGCATCGTTCTGGCTTTGCTGCTGCCCGCACTTTCCGCCTGCTCCACCCCCGAGCCAACAACCGCGCTGGCAGTAAGCAGCCTGCCAACCGCCGCCGTGGCCACGGGCGCGCCGCAGGCTGCAGCCGTGGTGCCTGCCGCGAAACCGGCCGTGGTTTCGGCGGCAACGCCCACCAGCACGCCGCTGCCCTACCCAACGCCGCTACCCCAGCCGCCCACACCAACTACGCAGCCAGCCGGGCCGGGCGGTCTGCCCTTCCCGCTGCACAGCGATCAGCTCCAGTTTGGCGTGGCTGCGCACCTCTACTACATCAACCGCGATGCGGCGCTGGGCGCGGCCAGTGATGTGGGCTTCGGCTGGATTCGGCAGCAAATTCACTGGCGCGACCAGGAAGGCCCGGCGGGCAATTATGTGTGGGGCGAGCTTGAGGCGATCATCCAGAGTGTTAACGCCCACAACCTCAAGCTCATGCTTTCGATTGTGCGCACGCCGAGCTTCTACCGCGCCGACGGCGGCGACGGCCTGCCCGACGACCCGGCCGCGCTGGGGAATTTTGTGGCCGCGCTTCTGCAGCGCTACCCTGGCCAGGTGCAGGCGATTGAGATCTGGAATGAGCAGAACCTTGCGCATGAAAACGGCGGCTATGTCTCGACCGACGATGCCGGCCACTATGTGGAAGTGCTCAAGGCGGCCTACACCAGCATCAAGGCGGTGGACCCGAGCGTGATTGTGGTGGCCGGCCCGCCCGCCTCGACGGCGACCAACCAGTCGAACACGGCAATTTCGGACCTGCGCTACTACCGCGCGATGTACAGCTACCAGAACGGCATGATTCGCAACTACTTCGATGTGCAGGCTGTGCACCCCGGCGGCTCGGCTAACCCGCCCAACACCATGTGGCCCGACAATCCCAGCCCGGCGCAGGGCTGGACGACCGAGCCAACCTTTTATTTTCGCCATGTCGAGAATGTGCGCAAGCTGATGGAAGAATATGGCATGGCCGACCACCAGATCTGGATCACCGAGTTTGGCTGGGCCACACAGAACGACACGCCTGGCTTTGAGTTCGGCAATCAGGTGTCGTTCGACCAGCAGGCCGAGTATATTGTTGGCGCGATGCGGCGTACCAAAGAGCAGTACCCGTGGGTTGGCAATATGTTTCTGTGGAACCTGAACTTCGGGCCGCTAAAGGCCAGCGAAGGCCAGCCAATGAATGAGCAGGCGTCGTTCAGCATCCTGAATGGCGACTGGTCGCCGCGCCCGGCCTACTATGCTATTCAGCAATATATCGCTGGCTTGCGCGCCCCGGCACAATAATCTCCCGCGCTGCTGCTTCGTTACGCGCCGTTTGCATCAAATTTGCAGACGGCGCGTTGCATTTTGGCTATTTTCGCGGCCGAAGAAGGCTGCTATGATGAGTCCTGCATCCTCATTGTATTAGCCATATTCGATCAGGGAGGCTTTATGCGCACATTGCCGTGGCTGAATCGCGTTGCACGCCCCGCTTTGCTCCTTGGCTCACTTCTGCTCGCCCTGCTCGCCGCGCCCGCGCCCGTTCCTGCTGCGGCGCGCAGCGCTCGCCCCACCACGCCCGAGCTGATCGACCAGGCCTATGCGCGTGGTGCAATTAGTGGCGACCAGCGGCTGACCTACCTGATCTACGCGGTGCGCGACATCAGCCGTGTTCCGGTGGCGCTGGTTGGGCGCGGTGGCTGGAGCGCGACCATGGTGCTGCGCGAG
Organism: Kouleothrix sp. 19917; assembly: GCF_057073505.1. Classification (NCBI taxonomy): domain Bacteria; kingdom Bacillati; phylum Chloroflexota; class Chloroflexia; order Chloroflexales; family Roseiflexaceae; genus Kouleothrix; species Kouleothrix sp. 19917. The sequence goes on along the minus strand of NZ_CP097099.1, from coordinate 2,222,124 downwards.
ATCAACCGAGCACGGCAGACACTCGCCGGTGGGCGTGCAGCTTTTTCGCCCGCCTTGCGCGCCGCGCTCGAATCGCCCACGCCGCAGGCCGCGACAGTGTGCGATACCGAAGATGGCGCAAATACGATCAACACTACTCATTTCCATATCGTCTACGGCTCGATCAATACGCTCACGGCGCAGGAATATGCGGGCGCACTGGAAGAGACTTTTAGCACCGAGATTGGCACCTATGGCTGGGCGCAGCCGCCGCTGAGCGACAACAACCCCTTCGGGCGCTTCCCGGTGCAAATTTCACCGATTGGCAACCAGACCTATGGCTATGTAACCTCGCCGGGCGGCAGCTTCACTGGCACCGTGGGCGACAACCCAAACACGCCCGCGATCGAAACCGCCGCGCTGGCCTCGTGCATGGTGGTGAACAGCGACATGCTCCAGTTCGCCAATGGCAACGCCCAGGCCGCGCTGCTGGCGCTCAAGGTCACGATGGCGCACGAGTATTTTCATGCGGTGCAGTTTGGCACCGGCGACGCGGGCGGCGCGGAGGAATCGGTCTGGCTTGAGTCGACCGCAGCCTATGTGGAAGACGAAGTGCTGCCCGAAGCACACGACAACTACCAGTATTTGTACCCCGACCTGACGGTCAGCCTGCCGAAGCAAGATGGCAACGACGCGCAGTACTCCATGTGGCCGCTGTTCCGCTATGCTGCCGAGCGCAATGGCGGCCTGCAAAGCGCCACGGGCACCAGCCTGATGAAAGCAATGTGGGCGAATATTGCCGCCGGGGAGCCAGCCATCACCGCCTACGACAATGCGCTCGGCAGCAAAGGCACGAGCCTGGACGACACATTCCATCGCTTTGCGGCGAGCCTGCGCTTTATGAAGCCCTGCGCCACCAGCACGCCCTTCTGCTTCTCCGACGGCGGCGATATTGTGACCAGCCGGGGCGGCACGCCCGCTAACCAGGGCGCGATTGCGAGCATTGGCGGGGGCTATACCGGCGCACTGCCGAATACCTACGCGGCGAACTGGATCGGCCTGCCGCCCAGCGGCACCTACGCGGTGCAGCTGACGAATACTTCTGGCAGCGGGGAATTGCATGCCAGCATTGTGGCCGACATGGGCGATTCGGTGGCGGTGACGGGGCTGGCGGGCACGGCTGGCGCGGGCCAGTCGCTCACGATTGGCAGCTACACCGTGCCGGATGGCGCATCGAGCGTGGTGCTGGTGATTACGAACGAGCAGGTGAGCCTTGATCCTGCGAATATTACCACCAGCAGCTACCAGGTAAGCACCGGCACAGCCGCCGAACTCGATCAGTTTACTTACCTGCCCTGGGCGGCGAGATGAGGCGAAGCTGAGAATTAAACCACCAAGACACCAAGAAACAAAATCTTGGTGCCTTGGTGTCTTGGTGGTAGCGTTTTCTTGTTTCTACAGCTTAATTCGGGAAGCTCGGTTTGTGCTCGACGGCATGCACTTCCAGGCGCTGCACCTCGCGGGCGCGGGCGGTGCTGATGTCGGGCGCGTGCTGCTCGACCAGCGCCAGCGTTTCGTCGGCCAAGGCAGCGAGCCCGGCCGGCGCGGCTGCGCGATTGCCCGCCAGCAATGCCTCGAAGCGCGCCACGGCATCGGCGGGCGCGATTGCCATGCGACGCAGCAGGTCGGCGCTGCGCTTGGGCTTTTCCATCGAAAGGTACATGCCGTTCAGGCCAGCCAGCACGCCCAGCAGGTTGCGCATCATCTCGCAGAGCGTGGCATAGAAGCCAAGCAGGTCGTTGCGCGCCAGGCCCTGCTGCTCAAGCACCCACTGCGGGTAGAAGTGCATGTGCCGCTCGATCATGGCGCGTCCCAGCGCGGCGGGGTAGGCGGCGATGCGCGCGCGCCAGCGCTCGTATTCGTCCTCGCCATAGAGCGCAATGGCGCTCAGAAAGCCATCGAGCACTTCCTGCTTTTCGTCGTCCATGCTGGCGCGCTCCAGCACGTCGTCGACAGTTTGCTCCCACCAGGCCATCGCGAAATGCGCCACGTCGATTTTCGCCTCGCCAACGAAATACTGCTCGACCACGATCAGGTTGTCGAACAAGGGGCGGTAGGTGAAACGCCGCCCACCACTGGGCTGGAGCGCCGTGCTGTGCAGCCACTCGTGGTCGATAGCCGACCAGTACACGGCCATGTCCATGTCGGAATAAGCGTCGGCGAGGTTGCGCGCCGCCGAGCCGCCCAGCGACACCATCCGCACCTGCGGCTGCGCGGCATACACCACCGCCACCTCGCGCGCCAGCTCGACGCGCCACGCGCTCGCCTCATTCATTGCTGCGCCTTCCGCTAATTGGTCCCGAGCTGTAAGTATATCTTACGGAAGCGCTCGCGCGCGCGGAACAAGCGCAGGCGCACGGCAGTGTCGCTGCATGCAAGCGCGGCGGCCAGCTCCTGCGTGCTGTGGCCGGCATAGCTCGAAAGCAGCAGCTGGCGCGATTCGGCTGGCAGCAAGGCCAGCGCGTGGCGCACCGGCTCCTGCACGTCGACGCGCCGCTCCATCGAATCGGTGTCGGGCGGCGCGTCGTGCTCGTACAATGGCGCGAAATGCAGGCGCTGGCGGCGGCGCAGATGGTCGTAGGCGGTGTTGGTGGCGATGCGATACAGCCAGGCCAGCTGATTCGTGATCGTCGCCTGCTGATCCCAGGCGCGCAGGGCTTTCAGAAAGGTTTCCTGGCACAAATCTTCGGCCTGCATCTGGTCGCCAACGAGCCGGGCCAGGTGGGCAAGCAGCGCATTGTAGTGCGCCTGGTAAAGCCGCTCGATCGCGGCGTGCGCAGCAGGCATAGTCCCTCGTCGGTCAGGCGCGGATACGCGGATCGAGCAAGCCATAGCTCAGGTCGACCAGAATGTTCACGAAAATAATCAGCGTCGCATACACCAGTGTCGTGCCCATGATCATCGAGTAGTCGCGCTGGAACAGCGAGGTGACGAAAAAGTTGCCAATGCCGGGAATACTGAAGATCGTCTCGGTAATGACCGAGCCGGTGATCAGATCGACCAGGCCCGGGCCGATGATGGTCGCGATGGGGATGAGGCTGTTGCGCATCATATGGCGAACGATGACCATGCGCTCGTTCAGGCCCTTGGCGCGCGCGGTGCGAATATAATCCTGCCGCTTCACTTCCAGCAGCGTGGTGCGCGTAATGCGCGTGATGAACGACATCGAGGCCAGCCCAAGCACCAGGCCGGGCGCGATATAGGGCGTGAAGGTGTTCCAGTCATTATTCGAGATCGAAATCCACTTCAGTGTCGTGCCGAACACAATCAGCGCCAGCAGGCCGGTGACAAAGGTTGGCACCGCGACGCCAATGGTCGAAATCAGCAGGCTCACGTAGTCGAGCAGCGAGTTCTGCTTCAATGCCGAAAGCACGCCCAACGGCACGCCGGTGACAAGCGCAAAGAAGAATGCCAGCAGGCCGAGCCGCACCGAGTAGGGTGCCTGACGCAGCAGAATGTCTTGCACGTTCTTGCCGCGCTGGCGATACGACGGCCCGAGGTCGCCCTGCGCGGCATTGCCAATGTAGTTGAAGAACTGACTGTCGAGGTAGGCGCGGCCGAGCGTGAGCGGGTTGCGCTCGCCGCCGTTCCACAGCGTTTGCGCAGCGGCGGAGTTGAAGTACTGCGGCTTGTCGAGGCCAAAGCGCGCATTCAGCGCCTTGAGCGTCGCGCCATCAACTTGCTTCTTATTGTTGTCTTTGTCGAAGGGACCGCCGGGCGCCTGGTGCATCAGGAAGAACGAGGTAAGCGACACAAAAAACAGCACCGGGATGGCCCAGAGCAGGCGGCGCACGAAAAAGCTGAACATAGTTCCTCGCAGGTGCTTGGCGCAACCGGGCGGGCTGCGCGATACTGGCGTGCCGGCGACGGTGCAGGGGCAACCCGCGCGCGAGCTGCCCCTGCGGTGGCGTGTTTACTTCTCCAGGGTCACGTTGTACATGCTCGTGATCTGGCCCGACCAGTCCGAGTCCTGCGGCGTGAAGTCGAGACCTTTGACATAGGGCTTGACCAGATAGGTGTTTTTGGTGACGCCACGCATCAGCTGCGGCACGTCGCCAATCACCATCTTTTGCGCCTGGGTGTACAGGTCGGCGCGCTTGGCCGGCTCGGTCTCGATGTCGGCCTGGGCCAGCAGCTTGTCGACCTCGGCATTTTTGTAGCCGGTGTTCTTGGCGAAGTTCGTTTCCGACTGCCAGTAGACACTCAGCCAGTTCTGCTGGTCGGGGTAGTCGGCGCACCAGCCGGCAGCCGTGATCTGCGGGTAGGTTTCGTTCGACTTGCGCAGGTTGGTGAGCGTGGTGCCCTCAACCGGGTCGGGCACGATGCTCACGCCCAGGCTCTTCTGGTACATCTGGATGATGTACTCGACGCGGGCCTGGTTGGCCGGGTTGTTGCTGTTGTAGGTCCACTTCAGCTCGGGCAGGCCCTGGCCGTTGGCAAAGCCAGCCTCGGCCAGCGCAGCCTTGGCCTTTTCGGCATCAAAGGGGTAGCGGCTCTCATCGGCATCGTAGCCCGGGTAGCCCTTGGGAATCCAGGTCTGCGAAGGGATTTCGGTGTCCTTGAGCGCGTCGCGGTCGTAGCCGGCGCGATCAAAGCCGTAGGCAAAGGCTTCGCGCACCTTGGGGTTGCTGAACGGCTCTTTGTTCAGGTTGAAGCTGGTGGTGCTCATGCACGCGCCGGGGTACTCGTTATATTCCTTGCCCAGGGTCGCGTCGCTCTTGATCGCCGGCACGTCATTCGCGTCGGGCGTAACGATATCGACTTCGTTGTTCTTGTAGGCTTGCAGCGCCACCGCCAGATCGTCGATAAACTTGATCTGCATGCCAGCGAGCTTGGGCGGGCCGGCCCAGTAGTTCGCGTTGGCCTTGAATTCAATCAGGTTGTTGCTGTGATCGATGGTGGTAACCTGCCAGGGGCCATTGCCGACCTGATTGGCAACATCTTCAAACCAGGTCTCGCCGCCTTTTTCCACCAGATCCTGCTTGGCCGGGTACATCACCCAGGTGCCGACGAGGGTATGGAAGTAGGGCGTTGGCTGCGCCAGGTCGAATACAATCGTCTTGTCGTCTTTAGCGGTCACGCCCAGCGCTTTCTGCAGATCGGGCAGCTTGGCCTCGTCGGTTGGCACCTCGGTGCCAATGATCGCGTCCGCGCCCTTGATCATAAACAGCAGGGTCTGGTAGTCGCCGGGGCTGTGCGGGTCGAGCACGCGATACACCGCGTTGACAAAGTCCTGCGCCGTCAGCGGCGAGCCGTCGGAGTACTTCAGCCCGTCGCGCAGGTGGAAGGTGACCTGGGTTGCGTCGGCGTTGTAATCCCAGCTTTCGGCGGCAGCTGGCACGGTTTTCAGGTCTTTGTCGAAGCGCGTCAGGCCTTCGTAGTTTTGCTGGAGCACGGCGATTTCGTTCGAGAACGAGGATTTCTGTGGGTCGAGGCTGTCGGGCCAGGTGCTGTCTGCAACGCGCAGAATGTTGTCACCGGAGGTGGGTGGGTTGGTCGATTCTGCCGGGGCGGCAGTTGCCTCGGCCGGGGCGGCGGTGGCTGCGTCGGCAGCCGGGGCGCTGGTGGCCTCGGCGGCGGGCGCGGCTGCGGTGGGCTGGCCAGCCGATGGGGCAGCGCCACCACCGCCACAGGCAGCCAGCACTGGCAGCAGCAGGGCCAGCAACAGGAGCACCATCGTCGTGCCGCGCGCGTTGTGGTGTTTCATGAGAAAGCGCCTCCTTTCAAATGCGGAAACTGAGCGGTGGCCGAGACACCTCGGCCACCGCGGGAGCACGGAACTTACTGGCTCATCGTCACGTTCAGCAGGCCGGTCGTCATGCCGGGGTAGGTGTTCGAGTCCTGCGGGGTGATGTCGAAACCTTTGACGTAGGGCTTGACGAGGAAGCTGGATTTGCTGGTCGAGCGAATGATGTAGGGCGCGTCGCCGATCACCAGGCGCTGCGCGTCGTGGTAGAGCTGCATACGCTTGGTCGCGTCAACCTGCACATCGGCTTCTTCAATCAGTTTGTCGACTTCGGGGTTCTTGTAGCCAATGTTCTTGGCGAATGAGCTGCTGGAATGCCAGAACACACTCAGCCAGTTTTGCGGGTCGGGATAGTCGGCGCACCAGCCGCCACCGTAGACAAACTGCGGCGCGGTGTTCACATCCTTGCGCATGCCGTTGAGGGTTTTGCCCTCGATGGGGTCAGGAATCAGCGAGATGCCCAGGGTCTTCTGATACATCTGGATGAGGTATTCGACGCGGCCCTGCGTGGCTGGGTTGTTGCTGTTGTACGAGACCTTGATTTCGGGCAGGCCCTGGCCGTCGGCGAAACCGGCGGCCGCGAGCAGCTCCTTGGCTTTGGCGGCGTCAAAGGCCAGGCGCTTGTCTTCGGCGTCGTAGCCCGGGTAGCCCGGCGGGATCCACGAGGCCGTCTCGGCGCTGGTGTCCTTCAAAGCATCGCGAATGAAGGAAGCGCGGTCGAAGCCGACATTGAAGGCCTGGCGCACTTCCTTTTTGTCGAACGGCGCTTTGGTATTGTTCAGCTCAAACGACTCGGTGCACGAGCCCAGCGGCTCGATATACTCTTTGCTCAGCACCGGGTCGCTCTTGATCGTCGGCACGTCGTTCGGGTCGGGCGCGATGATGTCGACTTCGTTGTTCTTATAGGCTTGCAGCGCCACCGCCAGGTCGCCAATAAACAGCAGGCGCACTGCGTCGAGCTTGGGCCGGCCGGCCCAGTAGTTTTCGTTGGCCTGCAGCTCGATCAGGTTCTGCGACTGATCCATCGTCGCGATTTTGAACGGCCCGTTGCCAACGAGGTTGGCGGGGTCTTCATACCAGGTTGCGCCGCCATTGTCGATCAGCGATTGCTTGGCCGGGTAGAGCAGCCACAGCGCGGCAAGCGTGTGGAAGTAGGGGGTCGGCTGCGTCAGCTCGAACTTGACGGTTTTCTCATCGGGCGCGGTGACGCCAAGCTGGTTGAACAGGTCGGGCACCTTAGCCTCATCGGTCGGCACCTCGGTATTCAGGATCGCGTCGGCACCCTTGATCATAAACAGCGTGCCCTGGTAGTCGCCAATCACGCCGCGTGGGTCGAGCGAACGGCGCACTGCATCGACGAAATCCTGGGCCGCCAGCGGCGAGCCGTCGGCGTACTTCAGGCCGTCGCGCAGGTGGAAGGTGATCTCGGTCGCGTCGGGGTTGTAGTCCCAGCTTTCGGCGGCGGCTGGCACGGTTTTCAGGTCTTTGTCGAGGCGGGTCAGCCCTTCAAAGGCCAGGGTCAGCACGCCAATCTCATTCGCAATCGAGGCATCCTGCGGGTCGAGGGTATCGGGCCAGGTTACGAGGTTCGCGCGCAAGACGTTGCCAGCAGGTGTCGTGGCGTTGCCGCCCTCGGCGGGCGCGGCGGTGGCATCTGGGGCTAGGGCAGCAGTGGCTTCGGCGGCGCTGGGCGCAGTGGTCGCCTCGGCAGCCGGCGCGGCGGCAGTCGCCTCGGATGGCGCGGAGCTTGTGGCCGCTGGGGCGGCTGGCTGCCCACCGCCACAGGCGGCCAGCACTGGCAGCAGCAACGCCAGCAGCGCGACGATCCAATACAATCGGAAGCGTTTGGAATTCACTCGCTGATCCTTTCTGCGAATCAAGGAATACTCGGGCTTGAATGCGGCATTCTCGCGAAATGCGCGCATACTGCCTGCAACAAGGCAAATTCCCTGATAATAAACCTATGCCGATAGATTATAGAGCAATTAATTAATTGAGTAGTTAAGATCCTGAAAAACATTTGTAAACTTTGTAAAATTATGCCAATATCTCCTAAATGGCTGAAAAGCACTTGTAAAATATGTCAAAAGTGGCTTGTAAAAAATGTAAAGCTTGCAACAGATACTATTCAAGGCCAGAACGCTATGCTATAATGCCGACATGAAGATGATCCGAACTGCTAAAATTCCGCCAAATACGGCCGTTGTTCCGGGCCTGCTGGTTCTGCTGGTGATGCTGGCGTCGTTTCAGTACTACTGGCTGGGCGAGGTTAGCGCTGGCGAACGCGAGCGCATGCAGGCACTGGTAGATAGCGGAGCCCAACGTTTTAGCGAAGATTTCGACCTGGAGATCGCAAGCACCTTTCTGGGCTTGCAGATGCAGGCGAATACGGTTCGGTATAAGAGCTGGGAATTGTTCGCCAAGCGATATGATCACTGGTACAGCCATGTCGCGCACCCCAAGCTGGTGGGCGACGTATTTCTGGTGCAGCTCTACGAGCGCGACCCAATCAGCCTGATGCGCTACAACCCGGCGACGCGCAGCTTCGAGCCAAGCGACTGGCCAAGCTCCATGCGCGATCTGCGCACCCGCTTCGAGCAGTCGGTCAATGCCATGCATCTTGAAGATGGCATGCTGGTGGGCAATGCGCCCGACTCAGTTGCCGACGAAGTGCCCGCGCTGGTGATCCCGGTCGCCAATATGGCGCGTCTTTCCGATCCGCAAACGGCAGGTGTGGACAGCGATATCGAAATTGTGATCAACGACCGTGTGATCAAGCGGCGGCTTTGCGCACGCTGCAAACCGCAGCCCGACCCAATTTTCGCCTATACGGTTGCTGCGCTTGATCCTTCATATCTGTGGCAGCAGTTTGTGCCCGAACTGGCGCGCAAATACTTCGCCAATGCCGGCTCAGTCGATTACAACCTCGCAATTGTGCGGCGCGACCAGCCCACGCGCCTGATGTATCACTCGAATAGCGGCACCTATGAACTTGCGCCTAGCTCCGGCGATGCGCATAGTTACCTGTTTAGCTTGCGCCTTGATGAAATCAACCGCTTGCTGATCGACGATACCTTGCGCCTGGATGATTTGCCCGACGCCACCGATCGGCGCTCGTGGCTTTTTGCGATGGACCGTGCAGCAAAGCCTAGTACGCCCACAAGCAATGAGCCGCACGATGTTGATGCCGGTCGCTGGAAGCTGATCCTGACGCATCGCAGCGGTTCGCTGGAAGCGGCAGTTTCAAACTTGCGCCTGCGCAATATACTGATCAGCACCGGCATTCTCGCCCTGCTTGGCGTAAGCATGATGCTCATGGTGCGTTCGGCGCGGCGCGCCCAACGGCTAGCCGAGCAGAAAATTGAGTTTGTCGCGGCAATCTCGCACGAGCTGCGCACGCCGCTGGCGGTGATCTGCTCGGCCGGCGAAAATCTGGCCGATGGGGTGGTACTTGATCCGGCGCGGGCGCGGCAGTATGGGGCCGTGATCCATGGCGAGGGCCGCCGCCTGGCCGAGATGGTCGACCAGGCGCTGGAGTTTGCTGGCGCGCAGTCGGGCCGCAAGACGTATATTCCGCGCCCAATTGGCGTAAATGAGCTGATCCAGCGCGCGCTCTCGGCCTGCCAGGCGCAGGTTCGCGACGCCGACGCCCAGATCGATTTGCGTGTCCCCGAGGATTTGCCGCACGTGCTGGCCGACCCGACCGAGATGACGCGCGCGCTTCAGAACCTGATCCGCAACGCGATCAAGTATGGCGGCGAGCGGCGCTGGGTGGGGATTGACGTAACTGCGCACTATGGTGCGCGCGGCGCGGAGATCGCGATTGGCGTGCACGACAATGGCATGGGCATTGCGCCCGACGACCTCGCACATATTTTCGAGCCGTTCTACCGCAGCCGCGAGGCATTAGTAGCGCAGATCCACGGCAGCGGCCTGGGTCTGAGCCTGGTGCACCATATCGTTCGCGGCCACGGCGGGCGCGTCACGGTGTCGAGCACGCTGGGCCACGGCAGCATCTTCACCGTCTTCCTGCCCTGCGCAAGCACCGATGGCCGGCAGCCAGCGGCGGAACCAGCCTAATTCGTATTCAATGAGTTGAGACGTAACCACCAAGGCACGAAGACACCAAGAATAGCCTGCCAAGATGCTCAAAGATACATCTCACTCGTTCTTTCCATCTTCGTGTCTTGGTGTCTTGGTGGTAAAATCTTCGTCGCCGACCGGCGGCTAACGAATGGGTAGCTATGAACAAGCGCATTTTGTTTGTGGAAGATGAGCCGGGCCTGGTGATGACGCTGACCGACCGGCTGCGCAACGAGGGCTATGCCGTCGAGACCTCGACCGATGGCGAGAGCGGTTTTGCGCGCGCCTCGTCCGAGCGCTTCGACGCGATCATTCTCGACGTGATGCTGCCGCGCAAAAGCGGCCTCGATGTCTGCCGCGATCTGCGCCAGCGCGGGGTGACCACGCCGCTGATTATGCTCACGGCGCGCGGCCAGATTGTCGATAAGGTCGTTGGCCTCAAGCTCGGCGCGGACGACTACCTGACCAAGCCCTTCGAGATGAGCGAGCTGCTGGCGCGGCTGGAAGCCCTGCTGCGCCGCGCGCCCGCCGCCGAAGCCAGCCCGCCGCCCGCCACCGATGTCTACCAGTTCGGGCCGGTGCGCGTCGATTTCCGCCGCGCCGAGGTCGAGCAGCAGGGTCAGGCGATCGAGCTTTCTGCCCTGGAGTTCCGGCTGCTGCGCTATTTCATCGAGCATCGCGGCGCAACCATTTCGCGCGATGAGCTGCTGAATGAGGTGTGGGGCTACCACGCGCTGGTTTCGACGCGCACGGTCGACGTGCATGTGGCGTGGCTGCGCCAGAAGATCGAGCAGAACCCGCGCCACCCGCAGTATATTCTCACGGTGCACGGCATGGGTTATAAGTTTATTGGCTGAGCGCGGGGGGCAGGGGTCAGAAATCAGAATTTAGCTATTTGCACAGAGGAGACGAGCCACAGAGCGCACGGAGAGCACCGAGGTTTGTTTTCTTTCTCAGTGATCTCTGTGTTCTCTGTGGCTCAAAATAGTTCTGGGCAAGGTTCGCAGGGTAGGCAGTTGCCTGATCTATCCCCCATTCCCCAACCCCTAACCCCGCGCTGCAAGCGCATTACGCCGGGAACAATTGGCTGCCGCCGTCCACGCGCAGCACCTGCCCATTCACAAAGCGCGCCGCGTCGCTGCACAGGAATGCCACCGCGTCGGCCACTTCCTCGGGCTGGCCGTAGCGCTCAAACGGCACCTCCGTGTCGCGGTGGCGCGGGTCGGTCGGGCGTGTGGCGAGAAAGCGCGCCGTCATCGTCGGGCCGGGGCTGACGGCGTTCACGCGCACGCCGTAGGGTCGCAATTCCTGCGCCAGGCAGCGCGTCCACTGAATGATTGCCGCCTTCACCACCGCGTACACCACACCGTCGCGCAGGCCCACGTGCGCCGCCGTCGAGCCGATATTCACCACCGCGCCGCTCCCGCGCTCGCGCATGCCCGGGCAAACCGTCCGGCACAGGAGCATGGTGCCAATCAGGTTGCGGTCAAGCAGCGCGTGCACATCCTCGATCGGGATGTTGAGCGCGTCGTTGGGGTTGGGCTTGCCGCCGCGCGCCGCAATGTCGCCGCCCGCGCAGTTCACCAGAATCGTGATCGGCCCAAGCGCGGCCTCGGTTTGCTCCACCAGCGCGCGCACCGCCGCCTCGTCGGCAATATCGCCCGTCACCGCCACGGTTTTGCTGCCGTGCTCGGCCAGCGCCACCGCTACCGCGTCGAGGCTGCTCGCCTCGCCAAACTCGGCCGGCGCGTCCTGCGACACGTCGTGCACCGCCACCGCCGCGCCCAGTTCCGCCATGCGCGCCGCAATTGCGCGCCCCAGCCCGCGCCCCGAACCCGTAACCAGCGCGACCTGTCCCGTCAGTGTTCCCTGCTGCATGACAACTCCATTGGCTCCATGGCCCAGCAAATGATCGGAATGGCGCCATTGTACCCCAACTCTTCGGGCGGGCGGCGCGTTATAATGCACGCGTTTCTGCTCATCCCGAATCGGAGGACATTGTGACAAGCCCACGTACCATTCTGCTCACCGGCGCGGCCGGCCGCATTGGCAGCTTTCTCACCAGCCATTTTGCAAGCGAATACAAGCTTGTGCTCACCGACGTGCGCGCCCCCGCCGATGCCCACGGCTTTCGCTTTGTCGAAGCCGATATTGCCGACCTCGACGCCATGCGCGCCTTGTGCCAGGGCGTCGACACCGTGGTGCATCTGGCGGCCGACCCGCGCATCCACGCTGAGTGGGAAGATTTATTGCCGCGCAATGTCGTTGGCGTGCAGAATGTGTTTCAGGCCGCGCACGAAGCCGGCTGCCGGCGCGTGGTGTTTGCCAGCAGCATCAACGCGGTGGGCGGCTACCCGCGCGATATGCAGGTGCACACCAGCATGCCCGTGCGCCCGGCCAACCTGTATGGCGCGACCAAAGCCTGGGGCGAGGCGCTGGCGTGTATGTACGCCGATCAGCGCGGCCTGGCAGCGATCTGCCTGCGCTTCGGCTGGGTCGTCGATCGCGACAGCCCGCGCCTGCGCGACAGCCGCACCATGCTCGATCGCGTGCTGACCTACCACGACCTTGCGCGGCTGGTGCGCGCCAGCATCGAAGCGCCCGACGGCCTGCGCTTCGGCATTTACCACGGCCTGTCGAATAACCGCTGGAAGTGGCTCGACATCAGCGACGCGCGCGACGAATTGGGCTATGCGCCCGAAGACGACGCCTTTGCGCTGGCGGGTGTGTACGAGCCGCAGGGGTAAAAGGAGCTACGCCGGGGGAATGTCGCGCGGAAAGTCGCTGCCTTCAAGCTCGACTTTCTCGTAAATATCCGCCAGTGCAAGTGTGCAATTGATCGAATCGGTCCGAATAGATTCTTCGAGATTATTGGCTTCGGTAAGCTGCCATTTGCCGTTTGGCTGGCGGGTATACTGCTCGATATGGTGATGATCCTGCGCGATCAGAATATAATCCTGCAATGTGTCGATGGCGCGATAGCTTTCGAACTTCAGCCCGCGATCATAGCGTTCGGTCGATTCTGACAGCACTTCGACAATAACCGTCGGATTTAGCAGCGTATCGCGAACATCGTCGGTGAATTGCGGCGGGCCGCACACCACAACGACATCGGGATAGGTATTCAGACCTGTTCGTAGCACCTTGACGCGCATATCGCTGGGGTAGACACGGCAGGGCGTGCGACGAAGTTGGGCGTGCAGAGCGGCCAGCGTGTTGCCCGCAATCAGGTTATGCGCTTCTTTCGCGCCAGTCATTGCGTAAACGCGGCCGCGATAATATTCGTGTTTGTGCGCACTGCCACGCTCAAAGGCAAGGTACTCTGGTTCTGAAATTGCTGCCTTGGGTTGTGCAGTCATCTTCGTGCCGTTCCGCTAGCTGCGCGACCGATGCCCAATCATAGCAGCTTTGAAAGCCCGTCGCAAGCAATCTTGTTTCGGCATGTTGGAGGGAGAAAAAGGAATGATTCGTCAGCGATTGATGCTGGTGCTGCTTGGCCCCGCACTTGCCCTGGCGGCATGCGCGCCGGGCGCACAGCCCGCCGAGCCAACGGCTGCCGCGCTCGCGCCCACGGCCATCGAGCTGCCCACGGCCATAATACTGCCCACGGGAGCGCCCGCGCCGACAGCAGTTCCGCCCACGGGAGCGCCAGCGCCCACGGCTGTTTTGCCAACCGCCCAGCCCACACCCGACGCCTGGGCCGAGTATGCGCCTTACACCATCGAGGGCTTGCGGGCGCGCAGCTACGGCGAGGGCGAGATCGAGATCGTCCAAACACTGGAAGAAACCGCCCGTTTCACGCGCTACCTGATCGCCTACCCCAGCGACGGCCTGCGCATCACGGGCATGCTCAACCGCCCACACGGCGATGGCCCCTTCCCCGTCGTGATCCTCAACCACGGCTACTACCCGCTCGATGTCTACCAGACCGGCAATGGCTCCAAGCTTGCCGCCGACTACCTCGCCAACCGCGGCTTCATGACCGTCGCGCCCGATTTTCGCTCGCACGCCGGCTCCGACGACGCGATCAATCTGTTCCGCGCCGGCCACGTCATCGACACGCTCAACCTCATTCCGCTGGCTCAGAAGCTGCCTTCGGCCAAACCTGGCAAGGTTGGCATGTGGGGCCACAGCAACGGCGGCGCGGTCACCGCCAAGGCCATCACCATCAGCGACCAGATCGCGGCGGCGGTGGTGTATTCGCCCGCCTCGCTCACAATTGCCGAGGACTACGAGTTTCGTGTGGGGCGCTGGCGCGCGCGCGCTGGCCAGCCGCCAGGCCGCCGCACCGGCGTGCTCGACCCGGTGTCGGTCGAGTTTCCCGTCACGCCCGCCGAAGCGCCCGAGCTGTACCAGCGCCTGTCGCCGCTGCCCTCGCTGCAGTATGTCAGCGCGCCAGTGCAGATCCACTGGGGCAGCGCCGACGAAACCGTGCCCGCGAAATGGCCGGGCGACCTGCTGGTTGCCTTGCAGGCGGCGGGCAAGCCGGTCGAGTACTTCGAATACCCCGGCCAGCCGCACTCATTCACCGGCGCGGCCAACCAGCTCTACCTCCAGCGCATTGCCGAGTTCTTTGCAAAATATCTTCCCTAGCGCGCCAGCAAGAAAGAACATTAAACCACCAAGACACCAAGGCACCAAGGTTTTCAGAAAGACTCTTGGTGCCTTGGTGTCTTGGTGGTAAATCTCAAAGCTGTGCAAGTTGACGAGTGTGGCGAGCGGCGCTACACTGCCGGCGTATCCCCGCTGAACAGAAGGAGCAGACCCATGCCCAAGCAGCTGATCACGGTGCCGAATGGCCCCAAGCCCGGCGGCGCCTACTCGCCCTGCCTGCGCGCCGGCGATTTCATTTTTGTTGCCGGGCAAGGCCCGACCGACCCCGCCACCGGGCAGCTCGCCGGCGAAACGATCGAGGAGCAGACCGCGCAGGTGCTTGAGAACATCAAGACCATTCTGGCGGCGGCGGGCGCGAGCATGGCCGACGTGGTGAAGTCGACCGTACACCTGAGCGATCTGGCACTTTTCCCGCGCTACAACGAGGTCTATGCCCGCTACTTCCCCGACCCCAAGCCCGTGCGCACGACGGTCGGCAGCCAGCTCCTGGGCATTCTGGTCGAGATCGACGTGATCGCCTACGTTGGCGAGTAGCGCGCTATGTACGATTTGCTCATTCAGGGCGGCGACGTGCTTGATCCTGGCGCGGGCCTGCGCGGCCAGTTCGACGTCGCGATCACGCGCAACCGCATTGCCGCCGTTGAGGCGAATATCCCCGCCAGCGCCGCCTTTCGCACCATTGACGCGCGCGGCCAGCTCGTCACGCCCGCGCTGATCGACCTGCACACCCATATCTACCACCACGTCACCTACTGGGGCATTGATCCCGCGCCAGTCGCCGCACGCACCGGCGTTGGCACCTGGCTCGACGCCGGCTCGGCGGGTGCGTACACCTTTGCTGGCCTGCGCGACTTTGTGATGCGTCCGTCGGGCTTGCGGCTGTACGCGCTGCTGAATATCTCAGCCATCGGGCTGGTGGGCATCACTGGCGAGCTGGCGAACCTTGATTATTGCGACAGCGCGCTGTGCGAGCGGATCGTCAACCTCAACCGCGACGTGATCGTGGGCGTGAAGGCGCGCATCGACCGCAACACCGTGGCGGCCAACGGCCTGGAGCCGCTGCACCGCGCCCGCCGCGTGGCCGATGCCTGCGCGCTGCCCCTGATGGTGCATATTGCGCTTGGCCCGCCCGAAATCGACGATGTGCTGGCGCTGCTGCGCCCCGGCGACATTCTGACACACTGCTGCACTGGCTTGAGCATGCGCCTGATCGACGACGCGGGCGCGCTGCTGGCGGTGGCGCAACGCGCCTGGGATTCGGGCGTGATTATGGATCTTGGGCATGGTGCGGGCTCGTTCTCGTTCGCCAGCGCCGAAGCGTTTGGCCGCGCCGGTCGCTGGCCCGACGTCATTTCGTCCGACATTCACCAGCTCAGTATTCACGGCCCGCTGTTCGATCTGCCGACCTGCATGAGCAAACTGCTGGCGATTGGCATGCCGCTCGATGCGGTGATTCACGCGGCAACCGCCCGCCCCGCGCAGGTGCTGGGCCTCGCGCACGAGCTTGGTACGCTGCGACCGGGCGCGCTGGCCGATGTGGCGCTGTTCGAGCTGCGCAGCGGCAATTTTCCGCTATATGACATAACGCTCGACATGCGCGAAGGCACGCAGCTCCTGCACAACACGCTCACCATTGTGAATGGCCGCGATCTGCCGCGTCTGCCAGCCGAACAGGCTGCGCCCTGGATTGAATTGAGCGCCGAGCAGCGCGAAGTGCAGGCACGCGGCCACACGCCCGCAGATTTCATCAAAAACATTAAATTGACATAAGGAAGAACGTGTATGCAGCGCCTTGCGGGGAAAATTGCGCTGGTGACAGGCGCGGCACGCGGCATTGGGCAGGGCATCGCGCTGTGTTTTGCGGAAGAAGGCGCGGATGTGCTGGTGAATGACCTGCCGCCCGGCCCGCGCACTGCCGACGCCCAAGGCACCGCCGATTCGATTGCCGCGCTGGGGTGGCGCGCCCACGCCCATTACGCCGACGTGTCGGACCGGGCGCAGGTGGCGGGGCTGTTTGCGGCGGCGGTAGCGCAGTTCGGCGGGCTCGACATTGCCGTGGCAAACGCCGCGATCTCCATCCGTGAGCCAACCCTCACCGCCGATTGGGAGCACGTTCGCCGCACAATCGAGGTCGCGCAGTTTGGCGTGTACCACACTTGCCAGGCCGCCGCGCAGCAGATGGTCGCGCAGGGGCGTGGCGGCAAGATCATCATTATTGGCTCGGTGCTGGGCGAGCTGCCACTGCCCAACGGCGCGCCCTACAACATGGCCAAGGCCGCGATCAACCACCTCGCGCGCACGCTGGCGATCGAGCTGGCCGAGCACCGCATCAATGTGAACGTGATCAATCCGGGCTTCGTCGACACGCCCGGCGAGCGCGCCTTCGCCAGCGAGGAGCAGATTGCCGAGTGGAGCGCCGCGCTGCCGTGGGGGCGGGCTGGCACGCCACGCGACATCGGGCGGGCGGCGGCTTTCCTCGCCAGCGCCGACGCCGACTATATCACCGGCAGCTCGCTCACCGTCGATGGCGGTTTCAAGCTGCGCATGCCGTAGTTGTAGAAATAGCCGAGTGCAAACGGTTGAGCCACAGAGCGCACAGAGGTCACTGAGTACTTTGGAAAATAAATTTCCCTGTACTCAGCTTCCAGGAAGCTAAAGCCAGTTGTGCTTCAACCTGATAACCAGATAAGCTTCCTGGAAGCTTGCCCGTTGTATGAAATAACGTATTTTCCAGAGTACTGAGAATGATGGTCAGAAACTCAGAGTACTCGGCGTTCTCTGTGGCCCAATACTTCTGCACGTTACTCTAGGTCACAACAATACGCAGGGACGAGGATCTGATCTGATCCTCGTCCCTGTGTGTCTTCGCGGCAAGCGCTGAACGTGCCTTAGTGCGCCACTTTTTCCTCGGCGGCCAGGTTCTGCGCCAGGTGCGCCGGCAGGTCCTCGAAGTGGTCGAAGCTCATCGAGAAGCGCCCGCGCCCCTGCGTCAGCGAGCGCAGGTCGGTGGCATAGCGCTGGATCTCGGCCAGCGGCGCGTGCGCGTTGATCGTCGTGCGGCCACTGCCGTCGGGCAGCATGCCCTGCACGCGCCCGCGCCGCGTCGTCATGTCGCTCATGATGTCGCCAGCGAACTGGTCGGGCACGCTGATCTCCATGGCGTAGATCGGCTCCATGATCACCGGCTGGGCCTTCTGCACGGCGAGCTTAAACGCCTCGTGCCCGGCGATCTTGAACGCGATTTCCTTGCTGTCGACCGGGTGCATCTTGCCGTCGAACAGCGTCACCCGCACGTCGACGAGGTGATTGCCCGAAACAACGCCCTCGGACATTGCTTCGCGCACGCCCTTCTCAACCGCTGGCACGAAGGTCCTGTCGATCACGCCGCCAACGATGGCGTTCACGAATTCCAGCGGATCTTCGCGCGCGGGGTCGGGCGTGAGCGGCTCGATGCGAATGCTGACATCGCCAAACTGCCCGGCGCCGCCAGTTTGTTTCTTATGGCGATACTGCGCCTCGGCCTTGCCGCGAATCGTTTCACGGTAGGGCACGCGTGGCAGCTCCAGGTCAACATCGACATTGAACTTGCGCTTCATGCGCTCGGCAATGATCTGCAGGTGCGGTTCGCCCAGGCCCGAAAGCAGTGTATCGCCGCTCTGCGCATCGCGCGAAACATGCAGCGTCGGATCTTCCTCAACAACATTGTGCAGCGCCCCGCCCAGCCGGTCGAGGTCGGCACGCGTCTTGGGCTTCACCATGGCGCTGTAGGCCGTGGCCGGGAAGCTGATCGGCGCAAGCTGGAGCGGGCGGTCGTGCGAGCACAGCGTATCGTTGGTCGCAACATCCACCAGCTTGGTGATCACGCCAATCTCGCCGGGGCCAAGTGTTGGCACCGCGATCTGTTCTTTGCCGCGCATCACATAAATCTGGCCGATGCGCTCGTCTTTGCGGGTGCGCGGGTTAAAGATCGAGGAGTTCGCGTGCAGCTCGCCGCTAAACACACGCACAAACGAGATCTTACCATACGGGTCGACCAGCGTTTTGAAGACCAGCGCGGACAGCGGCTCGGAAACGGCTGGCTTTAGCTCGACGTTCTTGCCCGAGAGCAGGTCGTTGGCCTGGGTGGTTTTGCGCGCGGCAGAGGGGAAGCTGTCGAGAATGCCGTCCATAAGCTGGGCGGTGCCGTGGGCCTGGTCGGCCGCGCCGCAGAACACCGGCACAATCGAGCCGTTCGCGATACCGGCGCGCAAGCCGCGCTGGATATCGTCCGCCGAAAGTGCATCGGGCCCGTTCTCAAGATATTTCTCGATCAGGTCGTCGTTGGTCGCGGCGATCTTGTCGATCAGCTTCTCGCGCCATTCCTGCTCGATGCCAACCATATCGGCGGGGATGTCGGCCTCGACAAAGGTGCCATCGTGCTTGTCGGCAATCATCCAGGCGCGCTGGCGGCGCAGCGAGATAATGCCGCGAAATTCGCGCTGTGAGCCGATCGGGATTTGCATGGGGATGACCGCTTCGTCGAGCATTTCCTGGGCCTGCTCAACGGCGCGGAAGAAGTTCGCATTTTCGCGATCGAGCTTGTTGATGAAGAGAATGCGCGGCACGTTGGCGGCCTTGGCCGCCTCCCAGACCATCTCCGTGCCGACTTCCACGCCGCCGGCCGCGTCCATCACGATCACCGCGCCATCGATCACGCGCATCGCCGAGGCAACCTCGCCCGCGAAATCGGCGTAGCCGGGAACATCGATCAGGTTGATCTTATCGTTCTTCCATTCGATCGGGGCGATGCTCAGGTTGATCGACTGCCGGCGCTTCTGCTCATCCGGGTCGTAATCGCTGACGGTGTTGCCGTCCTCGACGCGTCCCGCGCGGGAAATGGCCTTGGCGGTGAGCAACAGCGCCTCGGTAAGCGTGGTCTTCCCGCTGCCGCCATGGCCGAAGAGTCCGACATTGTGGATCTGCTCGGGTCCGTAAGATCGCATCAGGTCCTCCTTGACAGAGCGAAGGATGAACAGTGAGCAGAAGGAGACATGCTGAGGTGTGCGACGGTGTCGCCGGTGTGGGTTGGTGTGCGGCTGGCGTCCTCCGTTTCACACGTCAGGTCGTGCTCGGTCCGCTCCCAGGGGGTATGCGTATTATAAACATTTTCCGCTGATGGTCAACCGATGAAGGTTCGATTATGCGGTGCCGGTTGCGGTATAATGCACCGTAGTATCTCTGGCCGCGCCGCGCCCACCATGCTCGCTGGGCGCCGGGCAGGCCCGGAAGGAGTCGTGCGTCATGCGCTACCTGGTTCTTATTCCGCTGTTGCTTCTTGCGGTGTTGCTTGTGCTCTTTGGCGTGCAGAATACGCAGCAGGTAAGCCTGCGATTTCTGAGCTACAGCCTGGAAAATCTGTCGGTGTCGCTGGTGATCATTATTGCGGCGATGTTTGGTGCGCTGATGGTGGCGCTGCTGAGCCTGTGGGGCGGCGTGCAGCGCTCGTTCCGCCAGCGCCGCGAGAACCGTGAGCGCTTTGAGCTTTCGACCCGCAACGTTGCGCTTCAGAAGCGCGTAGCCGAGCTTGAGCGCGAGGTTGCCGCGCTGCGCGGCAGTGCCTATGTGCCACCGGCCAGCACGGCCAAGAAAACCACCATCAAATGAGTGGCCTCGGCAATGCCCTCGCCGGCGTGACAGTGCTCGACCTGACGCGATTGCTGCCGGGCGGCTATTGCAGCTTGCTGCTGGCCGACATGGGCGCGGATGTGCTGAAGATCGAAGAACCTGGCCGTGGCGACTACCTGCGCGCCTTTCCGCCGCTTGGCCACACGCAAAGCCGCCTGTTCACTGCCCTGAATCGCGGCAAACGCAGCCTGACGCTCAACCTCAAAACCGAGCGCGGCCGCAAAATCCTGCTCGACCTCGCGCGCCGCGCCGATGTTCTGCTCGAAAGCTTCCGCCCGGGCGTGCTCGACCGCATGGGGTTGGGCTATTCCACCTTACGCAGCGCAAACCCGCGCCTGATCGTCTGCGCAATCAGCGGCTACGGGCAGCGCGGCCCGCTCAGCGCACGCGCCGGCCACGACCTGAACTACCTGGGCTATGCTGGCGCGCTGCCGCAGTTTGCGCCGCGCCGGGCCGATGGGGTTGTGCCGCCGCCGGTGGTGCCGGGCTTGCAACTCGCCGATCTCGGCGGCGGCGCGTTCCCCGCCACCATTGCCATTCTCGCCGCGCTGTTTGCCCGCGAGCGCAGCGGGCGCGGCCAGTTCCTCGACATTGCGATGACCGACGGCGTGCTGCACTGGCTGCTGATGCTGGCCGCGCAGCACTGGGCCGGCGGCACGCCCGCTGGCGGGCACGGCCCGCTTTCCGGCGGCTATGCCTGCTACAGCATCTACACTGCCGCCGATGGCCTGGCGCTCACGGTTGCGGCGGTCGAGCCCGAGTTCTGGGCCAATTTCTGCACCACAATCGGCCGCGCCGAGTATATTCCGCTGCAGTATGCCGGCTGGGAAACACAGCAGCGGCTGTTTGCCGAGCTGGCCGAGCTGTTTGCCGCACGCCCGCGCGCCGCCTGGCTGGAGCTGTTTGGCGAGCACGATGTGTGCGTCGGCCCGGTGCTCGACTTGACCGCCGCGCTCGATCTGCATGCTGATCGCACCTTCATGCTGGCGCAGCCCGGCGAAGCAACCCTCCGCCAGCTTGGTGGCATGTTTGGCAGCACGGCGGCGCGCCCGGCCCCGGCCCTGGGCGAGCACAGCGACGAAGCGCTTGGCGCACTGGGCCTCACCGCCGCCGAGATCGTCGGCCTGCGCGTCACTGGCGTGATCTAGCCAATTTTCCTAAAAGGGCGAATGGTTTGCCACAAAGGCACGAAGACTCAACGTTCTGATATTCTGTCTTCCGGCCTTCGATTCTTGGAGTCTTCGTGGCAAAAAGCCCGTCAGACTTCGCCTGTGTCGCCTCTCTCTTTCTCCATCCCTCTACGAAGCCCTATCGTTTGCGCGAATTTGTCAGCAATTCGTTGACAAACACTCGCTTTGGCTCGCTCACTTTCCCGGTATACTGCACAAGAATTATTGTTATGTGTAAGGTTCGACCACGATGAGTCACGTTCGTAGCTGGCTGCAAGCGCTGCCCATTTTTCCCGACCCAATCAAGCAGAAGCAGGCTCCGCTGGTGCAGGGCATGCTGCTCAGCCTCATTCTCCTCTCGCTGATTGGCATCCCCTTAAACCTGATGACCCAGTTCGCAACCCCAAGCGCGAAGCTGTTCACGATTGGCATTACCTTCTTCATGCTGGCTGTGTATGTCGCCGGCTTTTTCGCGCTGCGGCGCGGGCAATTTAGCTTCGCAGTTGCACTGATCTCGTTCAGCCTGTCGCTCTCCACCGGCCTGCTGCTGGTGCCGCGTGGCATGAACAGCTCGTGGATCACGATCTTCCTGTTCGCCTACCCAATCACCTTTGCTGGCCTGCTTGCGCCACGCCCGATCGTCTGGGCAACCAGCATCTCAACCGTGCTGGTCATTGCGCTGATCGGTGTGCTCGGGGTGGTTGCGCCAAATATGGTGGGCTACGACGCGCCCGGCGCGGCGTTTAGCGCCGAAATAGTCTATTCCTACGCCATTCTTGCGCTGATACTGACGGCCTGCTTCGATCAGTTTGGCAGCGCGCTGCGCCAGGCGGTGATTGTGGGCCGCCAGCGCGAATTGGAGCTGGAAAGCGTGCGTGCCTACCAGGAAACGCTGATAGCCGACCGCACCAACGAGCTGCGCACCGCGCTGGAAGCCGTCGAGCATCGCGAGCAGGAGCTTTCGCGCGCGCTGGCTAACCTGCACAAAAGCGAAGAAACTGTTCGCGAGCTGAGCGCGCCAGTGATGCCGGTGCTGCCGGGCGTGCTGGTTGCGCCAATGGTGGGGATTATTGACACCGAGCGCGCCGAGGCGCTGACGCACAACACCCTGCGCGCCGTCGATCATGAGCGCGCCGGGCATGTGATTTTCGACATTACGGGCGTGCCGGTGGTGGATACGCATGTGGCGCAGGTGCTGATTCAGACGGCCAGCGCGGCGCGGCTGCTGGGTGCCGAGGTGCTGCTGGTTGGCGTGCGGCCCGAAGTTGCGCAGACAATGGTGTCGCTTGGCATCGACCTGCAGGGTTTTGCCACACACGCCGACCTGCGCAGCGCCGTAACGACCTTGCTGCACGATCATGGCTGGGCGCACGCGGCGTAGAAACGAGCCAAAGAGAATAGCGACACCACCGAGATTAAAACATAACTCGGTGGTGTCGCTGTTTTTGTGACACAGATTATTCTTCCCAGGCGCTGGCCGCGTCGAGCTGCGCTTTTTCCGCGTCGGAAAGGGTAATCTCGAGCGCGCCCAGGCTGCCCGCAAGCTGTTCGGGTGAGTTCGCGCCGACGATGGGCGCAACGACGGCGGGCTGGGCGAGCAGCCAGGCCAGCGCAATTTGCGCGGGTGGCGCGTCGTGTTCGCTCGCCACGGCAGTCAGCGCATCGATGATTGCCCAGCCGCGCTCGTTGAAATAGCGCTTTGCCACGCCATCGGCGCGCTGGCTCCCTGGCGTCTCGGCCCCGCGCTGATATTTACCCGTCAGAAAGCCACCTGCCAGCGGGCTGTACGGAATTGCCCCAATGCCCTGATCCGCGCACAGGTCGCGCAGCTCGCGCTCGAACTCGGCACGGTGGGCGAGGTTATAGTGCGGCTGGAGCGATTCGTAGCGGGCGAGGTGGTGCTGCGCGCTCGCGCCCAGGGCCAGCGCCAGCCGCCACGCCGGGATGTTCGAGCAGCCAATGTAGCGCACTTTACCGGCGTGCACAAGGTCGGTGAGCGCGCCCAACGTTTCTTCGATTGGCGTTTCGGCATCGTACCAGTGCGTCTGGTAGAGGTCGATATAGTCGGTTCCCAGGCGGCGCAGGCTGTCGTCGCAGGCGCGAATAAGGTGGGCGCGGCTGAGTCCTTCGGGGAAGATGTTTTCTCTGCACACAAAGGGCGCTTATAGAGAGTGCTAATCCATGTGATATCAACCCACTTTTTCCCTTCCTCATCAACACGAACCTGCCCCTTGAGGTTCAGAAGGTCAATGAGTTTCCGCTTGGCTGAGAAATCAGCGGTTTCATTGATGTGGCTCAGTGCCTCAAAGACTTGTTTGAGAGCTTCTATCTCCTCTACCATTTCCGAAATATCGCTATCGGTTAATGGGCTTTGCGCCTGTTCTTCCTCAAGCTTTGCCTTTCGGGAAACTAATCCATCTATAATTCCTGCGTACTCCTCAATCTTTTGGTCTAGGATGCTGATAAGGGTTTGTGATTTGGTCTTGGTGCGCTGATCGACCAATGACGCAAGCTCCTCTTCTCGCCCTTTGATTTCTGCGGTGAGTGATGCAATCTGGCGGGTTGCACTGTCGTATGTTTCTAATTCATTCACCTGTAACGCCCGATAGCCTTCAAGTACTCGCTGTGGGTTTTCTAAAAGTTCAAGAGCAAACTGCCATACCGTTTCTTCCAAGGGTATAGCTTGCCATTTTGGCATACCACACTTACCCTTTTTGGAAAATTCGCTATTACAGCGGTAGTAGTGGTACAGTTTGTCCGTCTTTCCGTTTCGGTTACTACTTCCGACAAAGGCCATGCCACACGAGCAAGTAAGACGTGAGGCCAAAAGGTATTGGTTCTTGGTGTTTCGTCCGACATGGCGGGATTCTAATAGAGCCTGTACCTGTTCCCATTCGGCTTTGGTGATAATGGCTGGAACAGGAATGGGGGTTCCTTCTTCATTCGGCACACGGTCATAGCGCACCTTTGCCCCAATATGCTTCATGCGGAATGTGAACGCGTAAAACGTTCCATAGTACGCTGTTTTTTTGAGTATCTTTCTGACTGCTCGCGCAGTCCATAGCTCACCACCAGGGGAAAGAATATGTTCGGCGTTAAGACGACTGGCGATATCAGATACACCCATACGTTCATACAGGTACTCATGGAAAATGCGGATTACTACTAATGCCTCATCCTCCACGAGTTCGATAGTAGTATTTTTTTTCTTTCCTACAAGCTGATAGCCATAGGGTGCGTTACCTTGGGGGAATAGTCCTTGTTCCGCTTTGGCTTTAACCCCTCGCTTGGTGGCTTCTCGTAACTTTTCGACATACTGTTGGCTCTGCCAGTCAGTGAGGATATTTAAAACCTCCATATCGTTTGTGATTTCGCGGGGCATTGGGTGGTAGCAAAGAAGTTTTACCCCTGCGTTTCGTAGTTCGCGCCGAAGGATTACCCCATCTGCCATATCGCGGGTGAAGCGGTCTGGAGAGAAAAACATCAAAGCTTCAATCTTGCCCTGCCGTGCTAACTCTAGTGCTTTTTGAAGTTGTGAACGGGAGAGTCCTTCAATAAAGGCGCTTCCCTGTTCGGCCAGCTCAACCACCTCATAGCCTTCATTCACTGACCATTCGTTCATCATAGAAAGCTGTGTGCCTATTGAGAACTGGACTTTTGCAGATTTGCGGCAACAAGCTTCTGAGCATATGATCAGGCGAGCGTTGGTCTACCAGTTGGGAGGCACAGGTGCCAGCAATTGTCGCGATACCACAGGTGGTCGAGGAACTGCTGGTCCAGTTCGCCGACCTGTTTCCAAATGAGCCTTCACGCCGCCACTTTGCCGAATACCTGACCGGGCTGTTTGTAGCGGAGCACAAGACCGTGAGCGGTATCACGCGAGAGTTTGCCGCCCCACCCGACCAATCCACTCTCAATCGATGGTTGACTGAAGCGCCCTGGGATGTCCAGCGCATCAACGCGCACCGGCTCGAATGGCTTCAACAGGACGCTGCAACGCGCTATCGTCACGACGGCGTTATCGCGATCGATAACACTTTGATAGATCATGACGGCAAACTGATAGAGGATGTCGGCTATTTCTGGGACCATGCCGACAAACGCCACCTGATCGCCCACGATTACCTGTTTGCCAACTACGTCAACCCGAGTGGGAAGCATTATCCGCTCGATTTCCGGCGCTTCCGCAAGCGCGAGCAGTGCGACGACGAGCGCCCGTTCAAGAATCACACCGACCTCGCTAAGGAACTGATCGATTGGGTTGTCGCTGAGGACATACCGGGCGACTTCACCTTCGACAGTTACTTCACCAACGCGCCAATTATGAACACCCTCCACGCCAAAGGTCGCAGCTACATCGGTGATTTGAAAGCCAACCGAGTGATTGTAGTCAGCGGGAAGCAGACCAGCGTGACTGAGTGGGTCAAAACGCTCACGCCGCTTGTTCGCACCAAGTTTACGGTCGGCGGTCACACGCAATGGTACTTCACCAAGTCCGTTCGTCTGCCCAATGTCAACCACCCAGTGCGTATTCTGGTGTTGTGGTCAGAAGCAGAAGCTGCGACGCCACGCAAGATCCTGATCAGCAACCGAACCCAGTGGGAAGCTCATCGCATTTTGAAGGTCTACAAAAAGCGCTGGACAGGGACGGAGACCTTTCATCGGGACGGGAAGCAGCATTTGGGCATGGGCGAGTGTCAGCTCAGGGACGGGATGGGCCAGACCAGGCACATGCACCTCGTCGTCCTGGCGTACACGGCTCTGATGCGCCAATTGAAGCATGATCGTGCCTTCGAATGGGCTCACACACGCCTGATGACCATTGGCGAGTCCTGTCGCACCATCGCTCGCGAGACCTTGGGCAAAACGCTTGCTTGGGCCATCGAACAATCGCACCAAGGCATGACTCTGTCCGATATCAAGCTCCGTTTGGCTTTACCCTGAGCTTTCGCCTATTTCTGCAAAACCTTAGTTGAGAAGTTATCTTGCTGTTTGGAAGAGCTGATACGTGCGTAAATGGCAACAGTACGCATTTTGTGCCTCCTTATGTGTGTGTAGAAGTCACCTCGTTACTCATAGTATACCATCCCACACCATGATAGATTCATGCTGTAGATATTTCGTATTACGAAGCGAGTGGGCGCTACACTTTTTTTGACGTGAGACGCGAGTATCACAGAAAGCGTCCATTTCTCGATATGGGCAGCGGAGCTGTCCAGTGAGTGCCCGGCCTTGTGTCGGGTGCGAACTGGAGCATACCCCTATCAAGAAATAGCCTGTGATAGCATGTCGAGCGTCAAAATAAATAGCCCGCGAAGCGACGATTGAAAGTGATATACTCGGGGTACATGCGAGATGAACGCGAACCACGAGTTGAACAAAAAGACGTTGTAGAAAAGGGCTTTGAAAACTTATTGACTGAACTAAAAAGTGGTAAAAGCGAAAACCTCATAACATACCTGTCTTTCATGTCTCGTTTTCACAACTACTCTGCGGGCAATCAGATGCTTATTTATCTGCAAAAGCCTGAATCAACATTGGTTGCTGGATATACAAGATGGCTCAAGGAAGGAAATCCCGTTCGCAAAGGTGAGAAGGGAATAATGATACAAGCGCCTTTGGTCAAAAAGGATGAGCTTACAGGCGATGGTAAAATATTTGGGTTTCGAACTGCATACGTCTTTGATATCTCCCAAACAACCAATCCGAACAGTGCGCCTTCTTTCTGGAAGCCTCTGTATGGCGATGCAACTGCACAGTACATCCGTGTTAAAGAATCGGTTTTAGCAATGGGAATTGAAGTCCTAGAAGAGCAGAAATTAAGAAGTGGAGTACGAGGGGAAAGTCACGGTGGCAAAATCACATTGGCTGCTGGACTGGATACACAAAGCGCTACCATGATTTTAGTCCACGAATGGGCGCACGAGATGATACACAGAAGAGAGATGTCCCCCCAAGAGCGCCTTGCAACGCCAAGGGAGCAAAGAGAGTGCCAAGCTGAAGCAGTCAGCTATATTGTTAGTGGTGCTTTGGGACTTCACAATCCTTTCTCAGCGGATTATCTTTTTATGTGGGGTAACAACGCCGAGGAACTAACAAAGAATATGGACGTTGTACAAAGAACCAGTAAGGCTATGATTGCCAAACTTACCGTTGAAGAGGCAGAGTCAAATGGATGAAGTTACACGCGAACACAAATTAAGACTTCTGGCTATTTACAAAGAAAATCTTCGTGAGCTTGAAATCCAAGCTGCACACTTTGGACTCACTCCACCCCTTGGTGTAGTCAATGGCATCAAGGATGCAAGGCGAGAAATAGAGGCTATTGTCCTGGAGCTTGAGGTAAACGCCCAAGAAGTAAGTTTTGACAGGCTCCTTTTGGGCATTGAGGATTTACAACGATTGAGGCGGGATGAAGCAAAGCGGGTACTCAAAGCGCACAACGAAACACATTGGGATGATGGGATGCTTGCTCTGGGAGTAATGGTTCCATTTTCTGTTAGTATGGTGGCAGCGCTTGGCTTAAATCAACTCTACCGAACATACATTCGCGGCGTTTACATTGAGGATGCATACAACCTAATCTCTGTTCTTATATTTGTGATCATTTTACCAGTGGGGTTATATTACATGGTTAGATTAGGCAAATGGGTCAATAAAACCAAAGATGATGAGTTTGTGAAGCGGGTTGGTTACGATCCATTTGAAGAGAAGAAGAAAGATTAATCCCTTTTTGGCTTTCCGCCTTTTAAAAGGCGTATCTCTTCCCTCAAAGATTGAATAAGTGAATCCTGCTCAAGTATGGTTGCCTCCATCATTTGGATTTGAATGTCTTTTGCAATCACTAATCGCTTTAGATCTTCTGTATTTTCTGGTAGTGGCTCTTGCTCTTTGGTCATATATCAATTTTGTATTCCATCCACAGGTCGAGTACGAGCCGTTTCCTCTTCCCTAATTGCATGTATACGCTCGGCGTTTCCCCCTTGGCTTGTTGTTTGATGAAAGCCTTCCTCGTTTTCTCTAAGAATTGTTCTGGTATCAATTGGCCTTTTCTTAACCCATCGGGCGTTAAAATCATAGTATCGACGTAGACTTCTTTGCTCATATAATTTTTTTGTCGGCCTTGTAGGCCAGAATGGAATATACTCTCCTTTGTTTGTCCGTTCAATGATGTCGTGTATGTCTGTGTGGTCGTTCGGACATATCTCTACAACATTCTCCCTCGTATATCCTTTCTCTGGCTCGTGCCTGTGATTATGAGTTTGACCTTTCCACGGACAGATAGTACACTTTCCTTCCTTTTTTGGCCGATGCTTTACAGGGTCTCTTTCTGACATATGTGGGTAGTAATTCGTTGAGTTTACCAAATTTGTCAGATAGTTCCATCCACAAAAGAAGAGGTGTTTTTGTCGCAAACTGCTGTACGACTAATATTTAAGTAAGGCCATTGCGTCTGTCTTTACATTGTCCCACTTCTTTAATTCAGGCATAAGTTTAGGGTACTCGAAAGGTAGAGTTATTATGTGCCACCCGTTTTTAGTTTGGTAGGTGTCAATGATCGTTATATTAAGTTCTTCGAGCCGTTTAAGCACATCGGGTTTTTTGAGTCCGTTCTTGTTGTCATCGTCTATATCAATCAAAAACCAGCGATCTCTTCTTGCACTCTGAACCTGAAGGGAGCTTATCAAACGATTCCATATATCAGTGTAAAAGTAATACTTGTTCTCCTGATTCTGATAGTCGTTATCAAGCATGAGCTGTTTGAAGTTTCTTATTGCCTTCTCCATATCACGAGCATTGACCGTACAGTATATTCTGTAGTCGGGTGTCCATTGGTCTAAAACCTTTTGAAGAACATCAACAAATTGTTCCTCGCCCAGAGATATAAACTTTTTAGCAGCACGATCTGTTCGTGTAGGGCCACCCTCTTTTTTTCGCTTCATAAGGGTAATAACTCGAACACCTCCGGTAATCCAATGAAATCTTTTAGCAATTTTTTCTGCTTCTGTCATATATTTTTGTCGTCAACTAAGATTCCGATTCTCTGGTTGCTTGTCACACTTCGTACAGATGATAGCTAAATCGTAAATGGTTGCTCCCTCGTACTTCGTGTGGTGAATATTGTACTTTCCTTTCAAGATATCTTTCCTGCAAAACTCACACTTGGTAAAGTCTTTGCCCAAATATTTGAGCGTGGCCTTTACGAGAGGTCGCATCATTCCTGTTTGAAAGTGGTCGTCTATTGTTCTTGGCATAAGCTCATTTGGTCCCCGCAAAAATGAGGGGACCTATCAGCCTACTTCGCTAATCCATGGAACTTTCCTTCTCCTGGGAAATTTTTGTCGTAGTCTTCCTGTGTCCATGTACTTTCTGGCGCTCCACCCAATTCATATTTTAAACACTTATCACCCTGAAGGTTTACATGTTCACCCTCTCCACAACTAATTACAGTTGGTGTAGGGGTAATGGTAGGAGTTTCTGTCACACAAAAAAGAAAGTCTCCTTTTACTTCTACATCACACGGCTTGTCTGTTGGTGTGGGTGTAGGTGTCTCAGTAGGAGT
Organism: Kouleothrix sp. 19917; assembly: GCF_057073505.1. Taxonomy (NCBI): domain Bacteria; kingdom Bacillati; phylum Chloroflexota; class Chloroflexia; order Chloroflexales; family Roseiflexaceae; genus Kouleothrix; species Kouleothrix sp. 19917. The sequence goes on along the minus strand of NZ_CP097099.1, from coordinate 2,192,246 downwards.
AACAGATACTTCACAATTCTCTTCACACTCTTCAACTTCTCGACAAGCGTAAATCACACCTGATACAGAAACCAAAAGAACGAGGGCAAAGATAAAAGAGTATAGTTTTTTATTCATTCTTATCACGCTCCTTTCGTTCTTCAAAACATCTTTTACAAATAGGTTCGTCGTACCATCCGTGCTTTTTTTTTGTACAGCTATGTTTTAAACAGTAAGTTCCTGCGAGTGCCTGACCTACACGATGAGTCCATTTCCATATTGATGTTGTCTTTCGTTTTCTCTTATACCAGTCTGGTACAGTGATTCTGTGTGATTTTGTGTAATCCTGCGTCATATAAATTTAGCAAGGTATCTTTCGTCCCTACAAATCCGTGATACTGTCGATATGTGTACGCCGAAGACTTTGGATAAATCCGATAGGGTCATGCCCAGACTTCTGAGCTTTCGCATTCTATCCACTTGTTTGTATTTGAGCTTACTAAGTTTATGTGTTTCTCCTCTGTGTGGAGCTGGCACTTTACCTCTACCGAGCTTCCATGAATACTGGAGATTTTGCTTGTGGGTACACCACTCAAGGTTGTCTACTCGGTTGTTCTTTGGGTCGCAATCTAAGTGATTTACACAGGGATACTGGTTAGGGTTATCGACGAAGTATTCTGCAACTAAGCGGTGTACAAGTCTTCTGTCCTTCTTGCCGTATTTGAACAAGTCCACATAGAAGTATCCTTTGTTGTTCTTTGAGAGTTTAAGAATCCGCTCTCTATCCTGCGGCGGAACTGACGCATATACCGCTTTTACTCTGCCTAAGTTAGAGATTAGATATCGCCCTTCGTAGCCGGTTATTTCTCTGAATTCCTCGTTCATAGTAGTTTGGCAATGAAATCCAGGGGATCTTTGCCTTCGTCGCACCATGCTCCTAAATCTGCAAGCTTGAAACCTAAAGCTTTGGCGAAATCTTTGTTGTAGACAATTTGTTCAGTGGAACCAAATAAGTAGTTCTCGTTCCAGAACCCTTTATAGAGTTTAGTAAAGTATGGGCTGACAGATATCGAATCATCGCCGTAGTAAATATCAACGCTTTTGATAGTTCGATTCGATGGTTTTAACCACCCATTACCAATCGCCTTCTCTATTGCCTTTTTTAGTATTTCTTCTCGATTTAATGTTTCGTTTGACATGATTTGATATAATAAATTATTCAATTGATGGCGAGATGACTACTCGGTTAATCCGTGTTAAGCTCTCGCCCTTCGATCTCAAATATCTTCTTTGCTTCTTCAATCTGCTGTCTTGGATTTTCATCTAAATCATTCATGAATACTTCTACACCGTCCATATACTGCTCTATAAGTGAATGAAGAATTTGAAGATTAGTATGATCTTTTTGTGTCCACTGAGAATGAAGCGGTATTTTGCGATAAAGAGCAATACCGTTTTTTATTCTTTTAGCTAGTTCTTCTTTATTATTGTTCATAATAATTTTTTAAATTTACTTTTAAACTTTCGTGCCTTGTAAACTTCTATGGCAAGTCCCGCGCAAGCAAAGGTAAAACAAAGAAAAGAGATGAAAAATATAAGTATTATTACTGGCATAAATATTTGGGCTGGAATTGTGTCTGACATATTAGTCTTGTTTATGGATATGATAGCTAGCTTCCCATCCACCACTTGTATTGAACTTACCGTGATTTCTGTCATAGATTTTCTTTGCACATTTGATGTTGTCCAATGAATTTGTACGCTCCCCTTCACACTTATACAAATTCCATGTGCCTCGTATGATTTGAAAAATTCCTGTAGCGGTAGAGCCTGGATTCTTGGCATTAGGATTAAAACCCGATTCCGCTCTTGCTACTTCTATAGCTCTGTCACAATCGAACTTGAACACATCGCAGATTTGACGCTTTACTGTAAGAGTAGGGTCTTCATATCGTACTTTTTCCAATTCGTCACGTTCATAAGTAGGGGTGGGGGTAACTGTTACTACCACGGCCTCCTGCTCCACCTGCCTAGGAGTAGGAGTAACCGTAATAGTCGCTGTTTCAGCCTCCTGCTCGCCAGGTGCCGCATATACTGTATCTGATTTTAGTTCTATGGTAACAGTAGGAAATACTTTGACTGCAACGAGTTTACACGTTACCGCTATAAGTACAGCCAAAGCTATAAATATAAATAAATCAAATGTTATCCAGTTTTGTTTGTTGTAACGTCGTCGGCTCATATTATTTGGTTCCTTTCATCTTGTCTATTATTTGGCAAATTTGATCGGATTCGCGTTGATATTTATGAACAAGTTCAACTATATTCATTCCGTTTTCATAATCCTCCACTATTAATCTATATTCTCCAAATACTACTACAACTCCATGTGTCTTTTTATGACAGTAACGACATAGCGTAATTAGATTTGAATAATCAGCATTTGCTGAGTTCTGATCGATATGGTGTACACATAGTTCCCTGCTAATTCCACATCGAGAACATTTGTATCCATCTCTTTCGAGTATTTTTTTCCTGTTAAAGTATTTCCGCTTCATTAACAATACTTTAACAATCAAGCGCTTGGTTGTCAACAGACAAAATAGCCTCGGATTTCTTTTTTCTCCGTGCAGCTACACCGAGTGAAGATATACGCTTGAAGTGATCAGCGCCGTGTTTTTGTAGTGTTTTTGTTCCTCCCCGCCTACCCAATTTCTTTGCGAGTTCCTTGGTTTCTTTGTCTTCCATTCCGTTATTTTATACCAAGTGATTGGTTTATTGAAGTGTCAACTCATCTATCTTTTTTAATAGTTCTTCTTTTGTATACTCTCCATTTAGTTTGAATTTCTTTTCTGGTTGTTTGAGGGTGAAACCCCAATCTTTCATGCTTTTAACTGAGAATACATCGGACTCTATTTCGAAGTTGTTTATTACACTAAGCATAAACGACTTTTCTTCTCGTAATACTTTCCTCTCATCTCCATCATCATCAATAACAATATCTCCCACTTGTACATCTTCTATAGTTCTTACCTTTTTGCGAGCTTGCGCAATATGCTTTTTCTTATTCTTTGAGCCTTTTGGTCTACCTCGTTTTACAGGTTCAAACATTTCAGATGTCCAAACCCAATCAATATTTTTTAAAAGATAACGATTGAACGATTCTAATCCTCGAATTTCTTTGGTGGTTCCAGCATATTTGTGCATATTTGAAACAATCAAACAGCCATCAAAATGTTCATGTTTGGCTAAATCTTTTCGTATGCGTACTTTTTGACCGATTTTGTATTTAGTTGCTGTCATATTATTCTATAGTTTCCCAATCTTTTAGTTCTATGTCGTCTGACATACTCTTTTTTAGATATCCCTTACCCCAAACCCGAGCTGAATCATAAACCTGAGCTGAATCATAAACCCAAGCTGAACCAGAAACCTGAGTTGAACCAGAAACTCGATCTGAACCATAAACCTGAGCTGAACCATAAACCTGAGCTGAATCATAAACCCAAGCTGAACCATAAACCTGAGCTGAACCGCCTATATTAAAATTCGCTCCTTCTTGTAATTTATTACAGTCAATAACCGCTCTGTCGTGAATAATTGCTTGATCTTTTATTACACCGTTTTTGACAAGTGCAAAGAACCCTACCCACACTGTTTCCTCAACTTGTGCTTTTTCAGACACCCAACCTCCACCATTCTTATGTCTATGATATGCAACCCCATCTAAGGTCATAGTCTCATCGTAATTTATGTTTTCTGGTAATTCTCCCCAGTTCGCTTTTGCATATACAAATTCTTTTTTCTTGCTTTTTACTGGTACTAGTTTGTATTTAATGTTGTCGATAGTTATTGTTTTCATAGTGTTTCTAATCTCCTTTATACATTGGCCCGAAGCGTACCCTATTAAGATATCCACCGACCAAAGTATAAAAGAGACTAAATTAACATCTCAATTTGTTTTGTTGAGATATTCATACTCGTGTTCCCGCCTTCTTGTTACAATACCAACATTTTGTATATGGTTTCTGTGGTCTACCAAAGCAATTTGGCGTAGAACATCGGCGTGGGTACAGTCTCACAACATTAGGTTGTGAATAATACTCTTTGTTTTCAAGCCATTCTTTTACGTCTTGGCCTGATGAAAATGGAATTATATTTTGCATATTTATAAGTTCTCCATTCTTCCGGTATCGGGTAAAATACCGGAAGTAGCAAAACTTAGAAACCTGGGTCTTCTGACTATTTTCCAAAATCTGGTAATTTGTCTACATCTTCAGACGTAAGCCCTTGCTGCTTAAAAGGGTCGCCCCCTTCAAGTAGCGCCTCGGTTCGTATAATCGATTCTGAGAGGGCTTCTTTAACTTCTGGTGCTAATTCCTTGGGTGGCATTGGAACTGTCTCATAGGACGTTTCTAAGCCTTCTCCGTCTCTTGTTACGGTAACATCGTAACCAAGTGGACTTCCCCATTCTTTATCAAAAGCCAAATTAGTGAGTGTTCTGATAATGCCTGATTGGTTTATGGATAAAACTTCAATTCGTTTTGTCTTGTAATTCCAAACTTGCATAGCCCAGAACTCTTTTGCGTTTTCAAACTCTTCTACTGTCATTTCCCTAAAGAGTAGATGTTTTTTACTTTTTGGTAATCGAACTGGTTTGTTGCCTTTCATTGGTTTTTCGCCTTTAACAACAACTGTTCCATCTTCGTGTACCCACCATTCTCTACCGATGACAGGTTTTTCTAACAGTCGAAATCTATTTGCTCCTTGTTCCCATTTCATATACAAACTTTCACTTGAATCTGGTTTGTAATCTGGGTCTAAAAAATCACTCATAATATATTCACCTCACTTTCTGTTATTTAAAAAATTCTAATATTTCTTTATCTGTATCTTTGTTATAACTCATTGCTTCCCAAACATCCTCAACAGGGTACATCATTTCATGTGGGCTTACTTCTTGAGCGATGTTTGCTAAATCAACATTTCTTCTGTTAAACATTCTTTTTAATTCCTTGTCGAAAGGAATAATTGTTTCTTCTATTACTAATTTTCTAAGTGACATAATGTAACTATATAACTTCGACTAGTCGGTGTCAATAGGGGAAATTGAGGCTAGAGAGCAGCAGTTTTTTCTTTTGAAGCGTTTCGGAGTTCTTTTTCTTTGGTGCGTTTCTCTGCTGCAAGTTTAGAGAGATTTTTGAAGTGGTCTTTTCCATAGCGTTTAAGAGTGGCTGTTCCACCTAAGCTGCCAAATTGTTGACCGATTGTGAGGGGTTTATCTTGGGACATATGATGATTGCTGAAGCACTGCTAAAGCGTTACTTGCTTCATTCCATAGAGTAGTGCCAACTTCCGTTTGGCTCTGGATGTATAGAATTTGGTTAAAATTCATACCGTGCAATCCGCTGTATGGATTATAGTAATTCATATCCCTAATTCTACCAAGTAGTCGCCTGTTTTAAAACCCCTAAAATGTTATCTCTTCCTCATCTACCTGCCAACGGTATACTTTTCCTTTTTTAAGTTTTCTCCATGAATGAAGGATGAGTGTATTCCCACATTCCACAAATAATTTTGCTTCTTCTGACTCCAGTATCTTTTTCTTGTGAGCGCTCTTATTGGACATGGTACTTGTTTGTATACCAGTGACGCCCTGTACGCCTTTTTTAAGAGCGATAAGGTCAATAACGCCAAATGTATCTTTTCTAATATTTATTGCGCTTATATAGCGTTCTGTGATGTCTGCGATATATCCGAGTTTGCGGAGGTGTGCGAGGCTTCTTTGGGTTGGGGAGGTTTTCATACAGCTAGGTAAAAAAGGACAATTGCACCGATTATCAAAAATACAAATGCAATTACTAATCCTACTACGTCTTGTACTGGTTCTGATTGGTGTTTCATGGTTTTTTTGATTTACTGCGTTTAATCAACTTTCCCTTTCTTAACTCCATTACTGGATGTTGTAGAATATCCCTCAAGATAGTTGTCAAAGTCCAGCAGGTCTCCTTTACTTCTTCGCAACCATTACAGTCAACAGGATTTTCTGTCCAAGAAGTAATCCTATCTCCATCTAAATAAACCTCATGGACATCATAATAATGAACCATATTCCCATCAGGTGTTCTTCTCGTTTTTCTTACGAGTGCATATCTCCATGTAGTTTCCTTCTTTTTCATATATTTTGCCTTGGTTTCTGTACTTTGCGAGAGAGGCAAAGATTTGACGAGACCTTACGCTTTCGCATTCATCGCCCCTGAGTATTGGTTTGGACGTGTACTCAGTTTTTAACTCGTATAGTCACTTTGCAATGGGGAGGTTTGTTAGTATTCCTGCCCTCGCTTCTGTTAAGCATTTACCTATTCTGCCACTCTCTCGCAAAACACAAAAATCGTCGGTTATGGACTATATGATTTCAAATTGAAACCCGTTCCATATACGGTCTCTGTTAGTTTCGCACCGCACCGCTTACAACTATCATCTAAGCTCTTAATTCCAAACGGATTTATCAAACCAAATAAGCACACACCGCATTTAATGCCACGTTTTGTTTCCATACATTGATAGTAAAGTCCGTCCTTTTTAACTGTAATTCGTTTAAACATAATTTTTTGATTTTTTGCCGAATTTACTGTTCCTGTATGGGTATCACTTTTTATATAGTTTATCCCACAGGTCAATTTCGTCTTGGTTTTTCACCACCTGATGAGCGTATGAATTATCTATTACCTTTGTTTCATACTCTTCCTTCGGGCGCGGCGGAACATTATTCGGTGGGTACTTTGGGTCAATGCTTCGGATGCCATTAAGCATCAATGTGTATTTCCCCACTACGACAAACCGCTGGCCGTCTGCGAGGAGCTTTAAGATTGCGTCCTTTTGGTCTTCACCTATCTCAATATCCTCAGCATCAATTCGTTTGATGAGGAACCTCTCCCGCCATTGGTGCGGGATAATAGATTTGTCCATCTTCGCCGATAGCTGCAATCCTTGGTTTGTCATGAGTACTCACCGCCTTCCGAACCTTCAGCGCGTCCTGTTTGACAAAGTTACGGAGCGCGGCCTTATAGTCCTTATAAGTTTTCCCTGTTCGTTCGCAGTAGTTTACGAGGTCGTCATACTTACTCTTAACGAAGGACAGTGGAACCTCGTACCTCTCCGCAATTACCTGAAGTTCATCGTCTTGCATAGAGAGAGAGTTTTTATTTATCTTATTGTTATTTATCTTATTCTTATTTGTTTGTAGGTTTTGACGGTTACCAAATTGATAATTTGTCAATTTGCTATCATAGAAAACATCAGTTACGAATCTGATCAAACCTCCTCCTGCACGCATTTTCTTACTTGTCTTAATGAGCCCTTTTTTCTCTAAAGAAGAGATACATCGGCTGACTGTATCGGGGCTACAGCCTGCAATGGAAGCTATCTGTTCATTCGTGAAATAGAATCGCGTATTTGATGAAGACTTGTAGAAATCAATGAAGCCAAATATAAGAGCTTCAGTGAGTGTGAGGCCGCTCTTTAGGAGCTGGGGATATACTGGTATGAACTTGGGGCTGAATATATGAGAAGCATTTGCAGCATTTATTTGCTGTTGCTGTCGTTCTTCTTCGGAGTAGGTAAAGAGGTTTTCTTCTACCAAGAAGTCGTCGTGTTCCGTGGTGATACTGCCGGTAGTTTTTGATATACTGGTCATGGTTATATAGCTATAACCATATTAGCCCTTGCTAGAGAAATCTTCAAGGGCTATTTTTTAATCTCACCATTGCCTCTTGTAGATCAGGAGGTAAAAGACTACTTTGTAGGGGCTATCTTTGGTCTTATCAAATTGACAGCGGTTTTAATGAATGCCAATGCTACAGGCCGTATTCTTCTAGCGCGAATAGCATTTTGTTCTTCTCTTGGCCCAAGTACGATGTTTGGCAATTCTGAAATATCGGTATATTGCCTTTCAAGATGTATAAGAGTAGCAACTTGACCATAGGCAAGAGATAGGCTGCGAAAAATACGTAAGTCGTCAATCCATTTGAGTTCTCCACCGTCTGAAAAGGCTCTCCAAAGAACGTCCTGTAACTCAAAATTCGTTTTTTTAGTAAGTTCTTTGCCATGGACTTCAATTACAGTTTCAAGGATAACCTGATTCGAAGAAAGTTCCTCCCAGAGAGCAGCAAGGATAATCTTCTCTCGTTCAGTTCTCTCCTTCTCTTCCTCTGCTTTTTCCTTTGCTTCAACTGCCTGTTGCTGCTTGCTGCTCAGCCAGAACGCAACAGGGATACCAGCTGCGATACCAAATACGGTAGCGGCTAAGCCAGCCATGGTGGCATCTAAAAGGGCTTGTTCTGATGCTGTGTTCACAAAGTCAACGGCAGTTAGAAAGTCCTCGGCAGATAAGAAGGAGAGGCGAGCGATAATATACGCTAGAGGGAGAACACCTAATACAACGAACGCAATAATACGAAGAATGTTTAGGAAACGCAACATTGCGGTGACCGGTATATCATTAATTATCAGATTTAACAGCACACCTCCAATAATACTTAATATTGATATAATAGACGCAACAGTGGTTTTATTTAGTATTGATACACTTTCCAAAAACGGAGAAAGAGCAATGACTGAAAAGACAAACAAGAAAGCCGATACTAGCAGAATCCTTCTTCTCTTGGCAACAGAATCAGAAAGCTTCTTGGCACGCGCTTTTAAATTCATTCCATCCTCACACTAATCACTAATACCCAAACGCCTTGAGAACGATTGAACCAATGATAGACAGTACCTGCCCAGCAACAAGGCCAGCAAAGAAAAGTGTGTAGTCTCTGCGCGCCCCTCTCTTTTCCCCTGGCTCAGTGAGTTTGGCAAAGTGTTCGGCAACAGCCAAGGGCACGTTCTCCAAATCCTGTATTCGCTTTTTAGCTGCTTGTTCTCTCTCTTCCATGCTTTGTATTTCTTTCTCCAATTTTTGCATGGAAGCTTCTCGTTCTGCGGATAACCTTTTCATTTCGGCGAGGATGACTTCGACCTCTTCTGAAGATTTGTCTAGATTAGTTGTCAATTTGCTCAGGCGCTCACTATACGTTTCTGATTTCTCACGCTCTTTGCTATCGCGGTACTCTTCATAGAAAGCCCAAGCTCCCAAGACATAAAACGAAATCAACATGCCAAGTATAAGTGAGGGAACTTTTTCATTTACTACTCGCGTTATCGGTGATGTATAAAAATTTATCCAAAACCACTGTTCATGTGTAAGGGCTGTAGAGAGGAAGAAAATCAGACAAGAAGGCAAAGACATAATAAGAAAGACGATTAAGACAATCTTTTTGCGAAGAGGACGGTCAGTCGTTAAGAAAGGTATCTTATCCATGTTCCCTCTCAAGTGGAAGAAGGCTACGTCATAATGCGACGCTGGACGGAGTTAGCAGTCTTTGATCTGTGGCGTACTGCAATTATTATAATAAGATATTATAGCGCCAATCTATTTTGAAACTTCTTCATTTTGTTGGGTATATCAGCAAGCACACTGAATTCTTCAATGAAATTCAAGGTTGTTGTCACGCTCCATTTGGCACAACTGTAACCCATGATGCTATTTGGAAAGGCTGACTCTGCATTCTGGAAAAAAGGACTAAGCTCAAACTTATTCTTAAGCCTCTTCATTAACTTTTTGTGCTCTCCCTGCTCATGGGACCACTCGGGCTTGAAATGAACAAGGGTATTTCTCAGTTTGATTAAATCCTCGGCATCTTGGTAAAACGATGTGCCTTTCTTATACCTGCCTTTATCTTTCAAAGAGAGTGCAAAACCATACTTCTCTAAAATTTTGCCTCTTTCCGTTATGCTCCAGACATCATCCATTAGCTGTTGGTTGTATTCAGGAAAGTATGTCGCCCTGTCAACAAATATCTCGTTGATATATCCCTCCAGAGCCGTACTAGAATTTAATATAGTGGATAAAGTATAAGAGCTGATATCATCAAAGAAATCGCCAAACGGCTCACCTTTATGTTCTGTCTCTATCTCTTTGATCTTGCGGGTAAAATTGGCCGCTGTGATTATAACTGGACTTTTGCAGATTTGCGGCAACAAGCTTCTGAGCATATGATCAGGCGAGCGTTGGTCTACCAGTTGGGAGGCACAGGTGCCAGCAATTGTCGCGATACCACAGGTGGTCGAGGAACTGCTGGTCCAGTTCGCCGACCTGTTTCCAAATGAGCCTTCACGCCGCCACTTTGCCGAATACCTGACCGGGCTGTTTGTAGCGGAGCACAAGACCGTGAGCGGTATCACGCGAGAGTTTGCCGCCCCACCCGACCAATCCACTCTCAATCGATGGTTGACTGAAGCGCCCTGGGATGTCCAGCGCATCAACGCGCACCGGCTCGAATGGCTTCAACAGGACGCTGCAACGCGCTATCGTCACGACGGCGTTATCGCGATCGATAACACTTTGATAGATCATGACGGCAAACTGATAGAGGATGTCGGCTATTTCTGGGACCATGCCGACAAACGCCACCTGATCGCCCACGATTACCTGTTTGCCAACTACGTCAACCCGAGTGGGAAGCATTATCCGCTCGATTTCCGGCGCTTCCGCAAGCGCGAGCAGTGCGACGACGAGCGCCCGTTCAAGAATCACACCGACCTCGCTAAGGAACTGATCGATTGGGTTGTCGCTGAGGACATACCGGGCGACTTCACCTTCGACAGTTACTTCACCAACGCGCCAATTATGAACACCCTCCACGCCAAAGGTCGCAGCTACATCGGTGATTTGAAAGCCAACTCGAGTGATTGTAGTCAGCGGGAAGCAGACCAGCGTGACTGAGTGGGTCAAAACGCTCACGCCGCTTGTTCGCACCAAGTTTACGGTCGGCGGTCACACGCAATGGTAGCTTCACCAAGTCCGTTCGTCTGCCCAATGTCAACCACCCAGTGCGTATTCTGGTGTTGTGGTCAGAAGCAGAAGCTGCGACGCCACGCAAGATCCTGATCAGCAACCGAACCCAGTGGGAAGCTCATCGCATTTTGAAGGTCTACAAAAAGCGCTGGACAGGGACGGAGACCTTTCATCGGGACGGGAAGCAGCATTTGGGCATGGGCGAGTGTCAGCTCAGGGACGGGATGGGCCAGACCAGGCACATGCACCTCGTCGTCCTGGCGTACACGGCTCTGATGCGCCAATTGAAGCATGATCGTGCCTTCGAATGGGCTCACACACGCCTGATGACCATTGGCGAGTCCTGTCGCACCATCGCTCGCGAGACCTTGGGCAAAACGCTTGCTTGGGCCATCGAACAATCGCACCAAGGCATGACTCTGTCCGATATCAAGCTCCGTTTGGCTTTACCCTGAGCTTTCGCCTATTTCTGCAAAACCTTAGATACAAAGTCAAAGGGAGCGCAGTGGTCAGGGCAAATCTTTTCTCGTGGTATCTCAAGCTTGAGAAATTCGCGTATCCATTCCCATAGCCAATCTTTGTTTTTATCCTTAATACTTTTTTGAAGTAAAAGCTTAGCTTCTCTGACTGTTAGCGGTTTGGCGTTGTCTGTCATTCTCCGGTGATTTCTTTTACTACCTTGTCGAATCTAGATGATATTTGAATAGGCCCTCCATCTTTTCCTTCGTGTTGCTTGACCTCTTTGTTTTTCATATCTGTAATGTTCGTGGCAACAAAGATAGTAAATGCTGGATTATATAAACCGTTGAGGCCATTTTCTATCAAAAACCACTTCTGCAACTCCTTTGCATGTAAATATGCGGCGGAAAAGCCGGGATATTTTTCTTTGTTTTCTTCCTTAGCCCACTCAACTAGAGTGTCTCCATTAACACCTATCTTTTTGGCAAAACCAAGAAACGTCGGCAGTGGATTACTTACTCTCTTGAAATCCATCCATTTAAACTCTCCGGTTTTTCCCATATGAGGAATATCAACATCTTTGTGCGGCTCTTGGTCAAAGTATTCAATTATCTTTTCACAGTATTTGGGGTCATACTTGGTAGGTCTACCGGTTGCTTGTTTCATATTCCGTATTTAAAAACAACATATGCCAAAATAAATAGCGTTAGCAGGAGTAACCATACAGTGTACATTGTATACTTCATACTTTTGAGTATACATAAAAACAGGCCACTTTGTTAGAGTGACCTGTTTCGCCTTACCAAGGCTTTCGAACTGGGTATTCATCCATCTATTCCAGATGGAGCTAGCAGTACACTGCTTCTAGCGTTTAGGCGTATGATCCCAGCAGAGTTTCACCACAAGTGGGCGCTTGCTGTATGTTTCGCAGGCATACCCTGCCTTTTGGAAATTAGATTCCCACTCAAAGCCGTTTTCTTTGAGATAGGTTTCTAGCTTTACATGCGCCTCGCGAAGCGCCTTGCGCTCCTTCGTTGCATCCGTATCCATAGCTCTCCTTTCTAACTGGTTTACATTTGAAACCAGGGGAGCAATGCAATATACTTTGTGGGGGCGGTGGTCGTAAGACCCTCTTCAGCTTAAAGGCCGAGAACCGCCCACTCTTTTCTCTATCTACCTTCTACTTCATCAGTGCGTCAATTCGCATCTCAGGGTCTGAGTCCTCAGAGAACAGTGTGTAAGGCGTTGCAACGGTAAATAGGCTTTGGTGTTCAAGGTATGCGATCAAACCCTGCCTCTGGCCAAGCGCCTTCGCGAAAGCATCATGCCGATACACAGCTTCATTGTTCCAGTACTTGTTCCACCACGGATTAAGAAGGTAAGCGCCCCAACCACCACCCGAAAGAGCGAGTGCCGCGTTGAGTATGCTTGTTGCAATGAAACCAGCGTAGCCACCTCCTGAAGCCAAGTGCATAATCATGTTGCCTGGTGCTGTTTCGTTTAATGCCCACGATATAAGGTACATGGGTGGCACGACAAGCCTTCTTAGTGCTATGACCATACGACCATCACCACTATTTACCCAGCCGAGGGCGTGAGCTAACACAGCGGGTAAGTGCTGGCTGCCATGGAGAAGCTTTTTAGCAAGATAGAGGTCCGTTCCGATTACCTCAAATCTCTCAGTGTGCCAAGAGGCCATCACATATACGTTGGAAAACATCTTGACGCTGGTGGAGTTGGGGATTTGCAAGAGTGCATTCACTAGCGCCTCTCGTTCCCGATCGCTTAATGTGGTTCGTGCCTTCATCACCCAGCGATCAAACTTGGAGCTGCCAGTTAAGCCCATGATATGAAGCATACTCCAGACAACGGGACCAATGGCACAAAACAAGGCGAAGATGCCAAGTATTACCAGTCCGATCATGACGGCTGTGGTTATCGCAGCAAATTGCTTTGTTATCAGAAAGACAAGTCCTGCAACAACCGCCAATATGAGCCATACAGGCATCAAAAGAGCAGGGCCTACGAGGAAGGCGATGATACCCCGAGTAAGCACACACGCTTGTTCTACAAAGAGAGTTGCAAGGTAAAGCGAACGACCCTCACGGCTTACATCCTTCACACGGCGTATGAAGAAGAAGACGGCCAGCGGAACGAAGATGAGAAGAATGGGCAATAGACACATGACTTACCTCCTTTTGGTAACGGGTGGTTTTGGTTGAGTAGGCTTAGGCGTAGGTGCTGGTGCAACGAATACCGGTTTGGGTTTCGGTGTATAAATCGGCTCTGGTGATACATTAGCTGGAATGTCAGGCATATTGAACTTGACCTTTGCAAAGGTACGGTTTTTAAGGATGTAGCAAAAACCATCGGGGAGTTGCGCGATATCGTTTGGATGGATGCGGTAGTCTTCGTCTTCCCCGACTGTACCTTTGGTGGCTGCGATGCCTTCTTCAATCTGCATTGTCACCCGCGCTTTTTTGACAGTGCCGCTCATCTTGGCCACAAAGCCGGCTGATTGCTGCGTCCTGAAAGAAATAAGAGTGGTGGTATCGCTGGTAAGCTTCTTTTGCTGTAGTTCATCACCCAGTTTGTTAATGTCTTGGGTTGCCAATACAACACCACAGTTAAATGAGCGCGATTGAGAAAGAAGCTCGGTTATACTTTCGTTTCCTGCTGCCTGAAACTCATCCCAAAATATTTGGCAAGGGCGTTTCTGTCTAGCAGACATGAAATGCTTGAAGTCTTCAACAATGATGCCTGCTAACGCCTTTGCTGTATCTGGAATCTTGCTCGCAGGAACAGAGATGATTGCGCTGCCGTCCTCGGGTGTCCAGCCGTCTTCTACCAAAAATCGTTCAAGCTGGAGAAACAAACCAACAGCGCGAACTTGCAAATGCTGTAATGGTGAGTATTTCCCCCGTTCGGCAGTAACGACCATGAGCATGTCGTTATGCAATGGATGATTAGACGGGTAATGCTCACGCAGGTATTTTTCATCCATACGTCTTCGAAATTCGGCAATTGAACGAGCAGGCTCAGCTTCGGCATAGTTGATAAGTAGAATTGCTGCAAAGCGAACATCGCCGTAATACTCATCAGCTCGTCCTACCGTTCGTTCGATACCAAACGCCCGCGCCCACCGATTAGAAAGCGACAGAGCATCACCATACTTGAATGGGTTGTATGGAAATCCTGGGTTATCAGGATCGAGGCGAACAACTTTTACGTCTGGGCGTTTCGCTGCAAGAATGCGCCGCAGGTCTTCATCATCGTCGCGCTGCCCTTTGAAGTTCAAGATAAAAACATCGCGCTCGGTGCGAGTAATTATCTGTTGTGATAGGGTTTTGATAGCGGTCGTCTTGCCACTGCCAATTTCGCCGATAAGCATGAAATGACGGTCAAGCAAATACTCCGTGAAGATGCATACACCCCCCTCAATTGAGATACCTGTGTAAGGGCCAAAATATTCAGCCTCCAGCGCTTTGCCAACAGGAATACAGAAATTCTGTGGTGGGGTTGTAACGGCTGCAAGCTGTGTGTTGGCAAATGCCCGTTTTTCCTCTTCCTCAGCAAGCATTTCAGCCACTGTTTTGAGGGTAAAGGCTTCTTGAATGCGTTTTGTGAAAACCATTAATCCTCCTCCTACGGCTATGAGGATGCCACCTGCGAGATATTGATGGAGGAAAATACCTACGAACCCTAGATAGAACGCTCCAGCTCCAAGTCCCCGTATGGCGATTGAGCTTGTGGTAGGTCGTTGCGGGAGGAGAACCGATCTTCTTGCCATTCCCGTATGGTATCAAGTTCCCACATCTCAAACTTGGGAACATCTACGGCTGGGAGGCATTGAATACGGCGTTCAATAAGTGGATAAACATGTCCTACGGTAAAGTACCAGACGTGCGTATGGTTTGCTGCAAGGATGGCAAGGATGTCATCAGTTCGGCGAGGCCCTTTGTAGCTCCGTTCGATTTCGATTGCGATTTCCCACACTTGCCCCGTGTCTTTCAAGTACACTTCTGCGATAGCGTCAGGGATGTGTGTTTGTCCGTTTTCGTACTCGTAGCTATCGTGCATACTGGCCTCATGTCGAATAAGCCGTTCTCCTTTCCAGTACATAAGAATCATGTCGTCGCGCTGGCGTAGGTAGGCTTCGACCATATTAGTGTCTGCGTAGTGCTCAAGGTTTTGCCTACCTATTGAGTGATAGTAGAAAGGTACATCAAAGTAGTGGTACGCCTTTTGGGTAAAAAGGATATAACCACTGCTGCGAAACGCATATCCCAAATCAATCCACCTTCGAGCATGGGCATACGCTGTCTCTCTGGAAACTCCACCCAGAAGTTCTCTGATATCTTTGATAGTCAGACAGTAGCGGTAGATGCCGAACTGGATGTGTTCGCAATCCCACGGTGTAAGTTTGTATTTGGGTGTGTACTTCATGGCAATCACCGAACACGATTAGTGTTCATGGGTGCTCGAATAATAGCCAATAGTCAATTGGCATTTCAAGCACGGTAATGAGCTAGTTTTGGTTTAGCGTTTGAGGGGGCTGTGGGGGATCACTGTGAGGGACTACAGATACCTCTCTGCGCTTCGCCTTATGTGAGAAGTATAGTGGCGTTCTGCTCAGAAAAAATCCACCTAGGTAGATAAGTTACCTAAGGACTGGTAAACAAGGGAGCAAAAATAATGGCAGTCACAACAACGACAAGGACGATGACTAATAACTTTCCTACACAAGTAAGAAGAGTGTCGTCGGGGTCGGATCGGGAAGTACCTTCATGGCGGTGACGGATAACATCTGAAATCGGTTCGGAATTCTCCTTTGGTGAGTCTAGCCGTGGCTCTTCATCTAATTCTGGACTCTGATACATCGAGTCTGGCCAAGCAGTGGGAATATGCTGAGAAGAAGTATTTGAAAGATCTACAATCTCATTAAAAAATTCATTAGCTGTTAGTTGATTGAGGGGCGCTGGTAGATGCTCTTCGAGCGATAAAGGAGTAACAGGAAGTGCAACAGTCGGGTAAATCTGAGCCTCACGTGCCTGCATGTATGGATAGAACTCTTTACGATGTTGTTCAATATGAACCATTACAAAATAAAGGTCTCGTAGACGAGCGACACGAAGAGCTTCTGGAATTTTTTCGAGATGGAGCTTTTCACGAGCATTCCTTCTGTATGTTTTAATAGTATGTAAGCTCAATTTCACCCCATAAACAATCTTTAAAATATCAAATATTTGTTCATCGGTAAAACCTTTTGTATAAAGAAATAGACATAGATACTCCCCCCAGGAAACATATTTTCGAAAAATATCCAGAAGCTCTTCTCGCGTGAAGTAACTATCTTTAAATGGGTGATCTGACATCATCCACCTAAGTAGATAGAAATACGACTTCCTGTTGCCCTAGACTGTCCCCATGATATGCATAGAGTCAAGAGGACACTATGAAAACGTTTGTGCAAGAAAAAGCCCCTACCAGTGAGGCAGAGGCTATGCGTCGAGCGGTGCGGTTTCTACTTTTGTATTACCGCGCTATGGCAAAGCAACGAGCGGCGAAAGACAAGGAAGTGTGTGTTTAAAAAACATTCACCCTTCGCCATTTGGGCCGGGCCACATGCGGCCGCGCGCCTTGGTCGCCACAATCATCTGTTCCCGGTTCCCACGCGCCCGCAGCCAGCGCCCAATCATTTCCTCGGAAACGCCGCCCGGGTTGCTCGGCGCCCAGTTCGAGTAGACATCGGCAGTGTCGAGGAAATTGCCGCCCGCCGCGAAAAACGCGTCCATCACCGCAAACGCCGCGCCTTCGTCCGCCGTCCAGCCAAATTGCATCGTGCCCAGGCACAGCGGCGAAACCTTCAGGCCCGTGCGGCCGAGTCGTCGGTAGTTCATGCCCTGATCCTCGCTTTACAGTCAAAAGAAAACGGTTGAGCCACAGAGGGCACAGAGAGCACAGAGTTCGAGAAAATCTCGGTCTTTTTGTGGATCAACTGATTTGAAACCTGCTGTAGCAATTGTGCAGAATCTGCGCTGGTTGTATCATACGGCAAGATCGCGCCCATCGCGCTGACACGCCTGCAAAGAAGAGGATACGCCATGAGTGCAAAGGACGACGACCGCACGCTGTTCGACCCCACCGGCATGCTGCGCGGGATGCGCGACGCCAGCATTGCCGCGATGACCCAGATGCTTCATTCCGAGGAATATGCCCGCGCCGCGGGGGCCATGTTCGACGCGTACCTGGAAAGCTCCGCGCCGTTTCGCGCGATGATGGAGCAAATGCTGCGCCAGTTTGTGCAATCCGATGCCTATGCCGAGGCTACGCGCACCGTGCTCGATAATTATATGGCGAGCGCCGCGCCGTTTCAGGCAGCATTTGCCGAGCTGATGAGCAGCGAGGCCTATGCCGAGGCCAACCGCGCTATGCTCGATACATATATGGCCAGCTCAGCGCCCTTCCGCGAGGCAGTTGCGGCGGCGATGCGCCAGGCGTTTGCGGGCGCGGCGCGCGGCGAGGTGCCGAGCTTCGCCGGCTGGCTTGATCCCACTGGCATGGTCAAAACCATGCGCGACGCAACGATGAGCGCGTGGGCGGGCCAGCCGCCGGCGGCTTTGTTCCAGCAGGCGATCGAGCAAAGCATGACCCAGGCGCTGATCCAGCTCAACATGCCCACGCGCACCGACGTGACCAGCATTGGCGACCGGCTGAGCCTGCTGGAGCAGCGCCTGGGCGAGATTGAGGCGCGGCTCGACAGGCTAGGCGAGCAGCCCAAACCCGCGCCAAAAGCTGCGGCGAAACCGGCGCGGCCCAAGCAGCCTGCCAGCACTCGCACGCGCAAAACAGGCCAATCGTAGCAATCACACAGCCAGCCGCAGGTTCGGCTGCACATCCAGCTCCCAGCCATCCTGCCGGCCATCGGCAAAGCGGTAGAATGCGGTGGCGGCGATCATTGCGGCGTTGTCGGTGCAGAGCGTGATCGGCGGGCAGCGCACCGGCACGTGCGAGCGGCGCGCAAGCTCGCTGCGCAGGCGCGCATTGGCAGCCACGCCGCCAGCCAGCAGGATCTCGGTTGCGCCATACGCGCGCGCCGCGTCGGTGGCCTTGGTCACCAGCACATCCACCACCGATTCCTGAAACGCAGAGGCCAATTGGGCGACAAATCGATCGCTATTGCGCGGGTCGGCGGCGGGTGTGGGGGCAGGCGCGGGGGCAGCTTTGCCGCGCTGCGGCAGGTTTTTGGTAGAAACGCGCGCCTCGCGGTTTTGCCGCCCTTCGATCTGGTGCAGCACCGCCGTCTTCAAGCCGCTGAACGAGAAATCGTAGCTGTCGCGCAGCCATGCGCGTGGCAGGGTGACGCCACCGGGGGCTTGCGCGGCCGCCTGCTGGATGGCCGGCCCGCCCGGGAAGCCCAGCCCCATAATCCGCGCAGCCTTGTCGAACGCCTCGCCGGCCGCGTCGTCGCGGGTTTGCCCGAGCAGGCGGTAGCTGCCATGCCCTTCGAGCAGCGCCAGCAGCGTATGCCCGCCCGACACGACCAGGGCGATGAGCGGGAACTGTGGCGCGGTTGCATGTTCGAACGTTGGCATGTTGGCAGGTTTCGCTGTAGCTGCGTTGTTTTCCGTTGCAGAACCTGTAACCTGTGAACCTGCAACCTGCGAACCCGCCGCTTCCAGCCAGTTGGCGTAGATATGCGCTTCAATATGGTTCACGCCCACAAACGGCAGGTCGCGCGCCCATGCAATCGATTTAGCCGCGTTCAGACCGGTGAGCAGCGCGCCAGCCAGGCCCGGCCCGTAGGTTGCCGCCACCGCGTCGATCTCGCCCCAGCCGCCGGGCAGCTGCGCCAGTGCTTCTTCGACCACGGCCGGCAGCGCCAGGATGTGCTGGCGCGACGCGACTTCGGGCACAACGCCGCCGTAGCGCCGGTGAATATCGATCTGTGAGGCGACGACATTCGCCACAATCTCGCGCCCACCGCGCACAATCGCGGCCGCCGTCTCATCGCACGATGTTTCGAGTGCTAAAATAGTAAAATCAGCAGAAAGTTCAGTCATTTCCGTTCGATCTATGCTTTGCCGTCGCACGTTGCTGCAGCGTGCCGTTGCCGCAAGGTGCATGACAGTTCGATTACAAGGGCGCGAAGAGAAATAGCCCGTTCGCATCGGGTATTGTACCACGCGCGGCGCATCACAGTGCGGCACCTGCCCTGAGCGTATCAGCTTCGTATCAGCTATATCATTTTGCGCGCCAGTACTATGGAAGCTAAAAGAAACACTCCTATCGAGCCGCTTGCATTGTTCCCGAGGAGATTTGCTATTATGCGCCCACGCCTGTTTGCCTTTTGCCTCTTGCTGTTGATTCTGTTCAGCTATTCGTCTGCGCCGGCACAGCCCGCCGCCGCGCAGGCCAACCCCACGCGCGGCCAGCCCGAGCAGGTTGTGCTGACGCCCAACGCTAATCCGCGCCCAAGCCTGACCAGTCCGCAAAATTATGTTTCGCCACCTAACGCCGCGTCTCACCCGTTTTCGCACGCGCTGCTGCGCTGGGAAGCGAGCGTGCCCAACGGCGCGGCGCTCCTTCTGCAAATTCGCGCTTCCACCGATGGAACAAGCTGGACGGCATGGCAGGATGTGGCCGAGAACGACGACCTGTGGACGCCGGCCGACGGCCCGAATGTGGAGTGGAGCCAGACCATCGCGGTTGGCGGGCTGGCGCGCTTCTGGCAGGTGCAGGCGCTGTTCACGGCTGCGCCCAACGGCGAGCGCCCAAGCCTGGGCCGCATCGAGGTCAACACCGTCGACGCGAGCGGGCCACCGCCGCACGCCAACCCAAGCGCCGCCGCCGTCGCCGCGATTGGCAAACCCCCAGTGGTTTCGCGGGTGGGCTGGGGCTCGCCCGACGGCCAGGGCAGCCGCGCCAAACCCTACTACTACCCGGTGAACCATATGGTCGTTCACCACACCGCCGACAGCAACACGCTCACCGGCAGCGAGCAAAGCTGGGCCGACCGCGTGCGCGCCGAGTGGTCGTTCCACACCTACTCGCGCGGCTGGGGCGATGTGGGCTACAACTACCTGATCGACCCGAATGGCACAATCTACGAAGGGCGCGCTGGCGGCGACGACGCGGTCGCCTTCCACGACACCGCTAACTACGGCTCGATGGGCGTGGTGCTGATCGGCACCTACGCGAATGTGCCGCCCACACAGGCCGCGCAAGACGCGCTGGTGCGCCTGCTGGCATGGAAAAGCGCGCAGAAGAACATCGATCCGTTAGGCCGTTCATACTACTACGGCTGCGACATTTCGAGCTACTGCCGGCCCTACAACGCCGGCGCGGTGGTGCTGAACATTGCCGGCCACCGGCAGGTCACGCCCGGCCACACCACCTGCCCCGGCGACCAGGCGCTGGCCTATCTGCCCGGCATCCGCGACCGCGTCAAGCGCATGGTGAGCGACAATACAAACACCAGCAATACCGGCAGCGACCTGATCGTTGACGATGGCAGCAGCAACTTTGCGATGAGCCCAACCAACTGGCACGACGCCAGCTGTGGCTACGACGGCCATACCTACTGGACCTACGCGACCGACGGGGCCAGCGAGAATAGCGCCACCTGGCGCCCAACGATCCCTGCCACCGGACGCTACCGCGTCTTTGTGCACATTCCGCAGGGCTGCGGCCTGGGCAGTTCGCCCTACGCCAGCAGCGCCGCTGTCTATCGCATTCATTCCGCCGAGGGCAACACCACGCGTACGGTCGACCATAATACCGCGACCAGCTGGGTCGATATTGGGGCATACCAGTTCAACGCTGGCACCGACGGCGCGATCGAGCTGTACGACAACACTGGCGAGCCGCTCAGCGCGGGGCGCGTGCTGTTCTTCGACGCGATCAAATGGGTGCCCGACAACTCCAGCACCGGCATTCAGCTCAGCAATGTGGCCTACGAGCGCACGCGCCTCGCCAGCGGCGAGCTGCTGAAAGTCACCTTCACGGTGCGCAACACCGGCACCAGCATGCTGCGCGGCCAGGCCCCGCGTGTTGACCTGACGGCGGGCGGCGGGCTGAACGGCCTTGACAACGGCTATGTGTACGATCAGGACGAATGCTTCGCTGGCAACAGCAGCGGCAGCTACCCAAGCTACCCCAAGGAAGATGACCGCTTCCGCGTGGTGCTGGGCTGGAGCGGCTGGGACACGCGCCCGAACAATGGTTGCACCGGCCCAACCAGCGACTACCCGTGGCGCTGGGGCCTGAACAGCGACCTCGCGCCGGGCCAGGAGCAAACGCTGGTGGGCTATGTGCGCTTCCGCGACGCCGGCACCTACCGGCTCCAGGCCGGGATTGTGCAGGAAAACGTTCAGTACTTCGCGCAGGCCGTCGCGCCCACCAGCGTCACCGTCACCGACGAAAAGCTTGCGCCGGTGGCCGCAAACTACGACACGAATTTGCGGCCGCTTGTGCAGGTCTATGCGCTTGGCAACATCCCCGACAACTTCCTGGCCCGCACGCGCAACCCGCTCTCGATTGTGCGCGGCGACTACGTCGGCAATTTTGCGTGGGATGGCAGCTGGATCAACTGGGGCGAGGGTGGCCCGCTTGGCCTGAGCGACGGCTTCCTGATCGAGCAGACGCGCGTGTTCTACGCACCTGTGGCGGGCACCTACACCTTCCGCACCAGCAGCGACGACGGCTCGTGGCTGTGGGTGGATGGCGCGGCGGTGGTGGTGAATAACGGCCTGCATGCCGACGCACCCGTCACCGGGGATGCATGGCTCGACGCGGGCATGCACACGCTGGCCTTCAAGTACTTCGAGCGCACCGGCGACGCCTCGGCGGGCTACGATGCACTGATCCCGGGCGCCAGCCAGTTTGCCGTGCTGCCCGACATGCTGGGCAGCGGCGCGCTGCGCTTTGGCACAACCTATGTCGAAAACCCGCGCATCCTGATCGCCGCCGACGACCAGGGCGGGCGCGGCGTCGACCACATCCACTGGAGCTGGGATGGCGCAAACTGGCAGGATTCACCGGGCGCGCTGCTCGACACGGGGCGGCTGGTGAATGGCGGCTACACCCTGCGCTACCAGGCCGTCGACGGCGCGGGCAACACCGGCGCGCAGCAAAGCGTGGCGTTCAGCGTGAACACAAATTTGCAAATCTCGCGCCTGTACCTGCCAATGACGAATCGTTAAAGCGGGTATCTATCGTTTCGACAACGCAGCGGGCGTGGCTTCGGCCATGCCCGCTTGCGATTCTGCAGTGGTAAAAGCATTTTTATTGACATCACGCTCGCTCACCTCTATACTGCGCATACTCCCATCTGTAGTACACCGCGTTTTGCCATAGGCCTTCTATGCCCGACCAATCCGTGATTGATGATCAGCTTGCGCAGCTTGAAGCGCACCGCCAAACGATTGCCCTTCTTTGGCAGCAGTTGGCGGCGCAAGGCGCGGCTTATGCACTGCCAAGTACGATTCATAATATCGACAGCGCAGCACGAGCAATTGAACAGATCAAAACATTTTTGCGGAGCAACAAGGTCGAAGTTGATGATCAGTCTGATGATCGGGCTGATCAGCTTCGTATAAGACTTCAAGGCCATATACCAGATCAAAATCGTCCAGTGCCAGAGTATTATATTCCGCGCGAAACGATCGAGACAGAGCTTAGCACATTGTTGTTGAGCGAACACGAGACCTCTAAACTAATTGTGGTCCATGGATTTTCAGGGATGGGTAAAACCTCTACTGTTACGCACGTAATCGAAAGCGTGCGCGGCCATTTCCCTTCTGGTATTTTTTGGGGTGATCTGGCGGATTATTCACCTACAGACCAATTTATTACCTTTTTAGAAAGTTATCAAAACGGTCATCATGATCATTCTCCTTATCACGTAATTAGCCCACGCGATAGATTCTGGAAGTTAATATCGGAGTATCAATCACAAGTCCTTGTTGTATTCGATAATGTATCTTCGGCTGATCATATACAGCGTATTCTGCCAACTTACACTATCAAAGGTAACTATCGTATCATTATTATTAGCGTTCGCCCATTTGAAATGCTTGCGAAGCAAATACAAGGCGAACCGGCAGCGCTTTTGCTGCATAGCTACCGGCCAGAAATACCCGCATTTACGGTTAAAGAAGCAGAAGCCTTTTTTGAAAAACGGCTCGGCTACGACAAATATCAGCACTACCAAAAGGAACTGCGCGAGATCAGCCAGCGTGTCGAGATGTCTCCCCACCTAGTGGCGGCTTATGCCGAGGAGATTGCCGAGCATCGTGGATCGCCCATGCTCTATGCTCTGAAGCTGCGTCATGGCGAAGGAGGGTTTGGCCAGATCGCTAGTGGAGTGCGCGATGGCCTTGAAGTATTGCTCGCGAATCTTTCTGAGGATGAGCGTGATACGTTTGAACTTCTGAGCGTTATGGGCGAAGGAAAGTGGTCTGTTGCGATGATGGCGGCCGTAAGCCTGCGCCCAACCAGTGCCGTGCGCGATGTGTTGCAGAGTTTGGCACGCCGCAAGCTAGTGAAATTCGACGACGCCGAACTTTATACCACCAATGCCATCATTCGCGATTACGCCGAACAACGCCTCAAGGAGCGTCCGATCTTTATACGACACGCCGCATACCAATTTCTCGCACGATATTGTTTGGATCTTGCGCAAACGCTCAATGCCGAAACATCGGGTTCGTTGGCAAAGATCACACCTGCATCGGTCAAACTCTTTCAAAATCGTGTGCTTACCGAGATGAAGCATGTCCAGCATGTGCTCGATTGGGCCACCAGCCACGAGCAATGGGATGTTCTACTGCGTTTTGCGCGTGTCGCTCACATAGAGCTCCATGAATTTCTGCGCGTCAACAGCTTTGAAGTACGTAAGACGGCTAGTTTGGCGACATTCGTTGCGCCAATTGTGCGCAGCCAAGGTGAAAAGCGTGCGATGCTCGTACGCACATACGCCAGCATTCCTGACTGGCAGATACAGCCGAATCGGGGCGAAAAAGATATACTGATCAACCATTCGCGAGACGAATGGATCCGTTTTTTTAGTGAAGGTGCTCCGGATCCAGACAGGCTGCGCTGCGAGCTGAACACCCAGCTCGCGGCGTGTGTTATTGTCGATGGCGTCTTCGATACAATGTGCCTGGTCGATTCGCAGTGGGCGGGCGTGCGTGCGCCAGATATCATCTTCCGCCACGTCGATGTAGTGGGCAGCCGTTTTCTGGCCTGCGATTTCAGTGGCAGCATCTGGGCGCATTGCGATGCGCGCCGTGTCATTCTGCAACACTCGAATATGCGCAACACGCTGCTACGGCATGTGAAGCTGCACGGTGCCGACCTGCGCGGCGTTGACTTCACTGGAGCGGTGCTGGAAGATGTGGACTTACGCGGGGCCGACTTGCGCGAGGCTAACTTTACACACGCAATACTGCACGAAGTTGACATGCGTGGCGCACTGCTCGACAATACCAATTTCACCACCATCCAGCATCGCGATCTCAAGCTTGCAGATACCCGCATCGATCAAGGGATTTGGGCCGGCGTCACAAGCACCGGGCTAATGCTGCCAGATACTGTTTCGATTCGCATGTTCGAGGAGCTTAGCGGCAAACCGCTGCCCCTGCGCGCCAATCGCCCGCGCCCACTTGCTGCCATTGAGAAACTACGATCGCATCAGGCGGCATCATCTGGCAACACTCATACAGAAGTACAGGCCGACTGGAACGAAGCTGATCTGCGCGCTGCCAACCTTGCAGGTTTACAGCTTTCGCCCCAGCACATTCTGCGCGCCGCCGACCTGCGCGCAGCGAACATCTCCGAAGCTTTGCTGAACGGCATAACTCTCAATTATGCGCAGCTGCGCGCCGCCGACCTGAGCGAAGCCCAGTTAGTAAATGCGCGATTGTACAGTGTGGATCTGAGCGCGGCAAACCTGCACAGCGCCAATTGCAGTGGCGCGTTTCTCGAAACGGCTGTGCTGCGCGGGGCATACATGGCGGGTGCCAACTTCAGCAACGCGAACCTGAAAGGTGCGCAGCTCCAGAACACCGAACTGTATGGCGCAAACTTCGAGGGCGCAACGCTTGAAGGCGCGGATTTGAGCTATGCGCAGGCAAATGGCTCGGCGGCGGCGCGCTTCGGCAATGCCAACCTGAGCGGCGCAATCCTTGACGAAGGCGATTTCGGCGGTGCAGACTTCACCGGCGCGAACCTGAGCGGCACAAGCTGCATCAACGCGAACTTCAATGGCGCGAATATTACTCCGGTTCAGCTTGCCCAGGTTGCGCGGCTGGATGGAGCGATGCTGCCAGATGGATTGGTTGTGCCAGTATTTGCTGGCGAATACAATGCCGAAAGCGAATGGCAGACGGACCTGCGATTCGCTCATTTCGATGGTGTGCTTGCAAAAGTGCAATTTGGCGGGCGCGATCTGACTGGTGTGCATCTCGAAGGTCGCTCACGGCGCGGGAATTTTGCCGACTGCGATTTCGCGCACGCCCGGCTGAGCGGCAAATTCCGCGGTGATGATTTCAGCGGTTGTAAATGGGTCGCTGCGCAGCTATGCGGCACATTCTCGCAGGTGCAGTTTGGCGCGGCTGATTTCAGCACGGCGAGCTTTGCTGGTGCGACACTGGTGAATGTTGATCTGAGTGCCGCGACGGGCTTGAGCGATGAGCAGCTCACGCTCGTGTATTCTCTCCACTGTGTCACGCTCCCTGGCGGAATCTACGACGGTCGCCTCAACCTCCCTGGCGATCGGGCCAATGCGCAAGCTGCTGGCATTGATCTGAATGATTCCGAAGCAATGGCCCGCTTTTTGGCAGATCCTCATCCACGATACCTCCAAGCATAAAATAGTTTGTTATAAACTACGAATAAGCGTTTTCATACGCATTTGCCATATTGATATGGTAAGTGCGTTTTTCTATTCATACTACCTGCTTTTATATATTTCAATTTGCTAATATTAAAATATTCCTTTGAAATGCTGTAGTAGCGGTCTCTTTACGTAGGATGCGCTTACGTAAGGAGGTGATTACGAGTGGGCGGAAAAGTCTGGAAGGACAAGTACGTCGACGGCAACTTTTCCCATAAGCCTCTTGCTGGCGATGTTCTGAGCGGCGACTTCACGGGAGCCGATTTCACAGGCGCGGACCTGAGCGGCGCAACGCTCAGCGGAGATTTCACAGAAGCAAAATTCTGTGATGCCGATCTGTCGGGCGCTGATCTCAGCGGCACGTTCGCTGATGCAACGTGTATCAAGCCCTGGCTTAAGCGCCACAGGTAAATGAAATCCAGCAAGAACCACTCTCTTCCTTCGCTTTCCTTCCTTCACCATTTTGATTTTCGAAACTATGCGCATTCCTACACCGAGCA
Organism: Kouleothrix sp. 19917; assembly: GCF_057073505.1. Classification (NCBI taxonomy): domain Bacteria; kingdom Bacillati; phylum Chloroflexota; class Chloroflexia; order Chloroflexales; family Roseiflexaceae; genus Kouleothrix; species Kouleothrix sp. 19917. Next base: position 2,165,512 of record NZ_CP097099.1, on the reverse strand, counting down.
AACCAACAACATACACTGTAGGAGACTTTCATGGCAATTAGTGGAACATTTATTGATTTTGATTTCTCAAATGAGAATTATGCAGGCCAAACATTCTCTGGCGATTTCACCGGCAGCAGCTTCAGTGGGTCCGATCTGAGCGGCGCATTGCTGCTCGGCGATTTCACCGACGCCGACTTTAGCGGCGCAGACCTGAGCGGCTCGGTGCTTTCGGGCACCTTTACTGCGGCGACCATGCCCGACGGCAGCACGCACAGCTAGGCTCCTTTCTACGATACGCACTACGAACTACGCATAACAGAAACAAGTGCATAATTCGTAGTGCGTAGAAAATTCTGTGCCATCTGTGTAATCTGTGGATATACTTCTCTAGCGAACATTTGCGCGGCTCCGCCCGCGCCGCTATACTTACTCTCGCTAGAAAGAGAGTGAGAATGCCACATCGTACGTTTCGCCTGCTGGCTGCGCTGCTGCTTGTGCTGCTCAGCGTCGCCGCCTTCCCCGCAGCCCCCGCCGCTGCCGCCACCGTCCCGCCCGGCTTTGCCGACACGCTGGTGGCGAATGTGCCCGCCCCCACTGCCATGGCCTTTGTCAGCGCCAACCGCCTGCTGATTAGCTCGCAGCAAGGCCAGCTGCGGGTCTTCCAAAATGGCGCGCTGCTCAGCACGCCCGCGCTCGACCTCACCGTTGGCGACCGTGTCTGCACGAACTCCGAGCGCGGCATGCTTGGTGTTGCGGTCGACCCCGATTTCGCCAGTAATCATTTCATTTATATCTACTACACTTACAAGAAATTCAACGTCTGCCCGACCGGCGACCCAACCAACCCTCAGGTGCCGGTAAACCGCGTCTCGCGCTTTGTGCTCTCCGACGCGAATGTCGCCAGCGGCGAGACTGTGCTGATCGACAATATTCTTTCGCCCAACGGCAACCACAACGGCGGCGACCTGCATTTCGGCGCGGATGGCTTGCTGTACATCAGCGTGGGCGATGGCGGCTCCGACTATGCCGGCGACAGCGGCGGCGCAGGTGCAAACGATGCCGCGCGCGACCGCTTTATTCTGCTTGGCAAAATCCTGCGCATCACCCGCGATGGCGCGATCCCGCCCGGTAACCCTTTCCAGGGCGCTGGCACAGCGCGCTGCAACACAGCTGGCCGCACAAGCGCCGGGCTGATCTGCCAGGAAACCTTCGCCTGGGGGTTGCGCAACCCCTTCCGCTTTGCCTTCCAGCCGGGCACCAGCCAGTTCTTTATCAACGACGTTGGGCAGAACGCCTGGGAAGAAATCGACCAGGGGCAGGCCGGTGCCGACTACGGCTGGAACTGCCGCGAAGGCCGACACACCAACAGCACCAGCGGGAAGTGCAGCCCAACGCCACCCAACATGGTCGACTCGATTTACGAGTATGATCACAGCGATTGCGCGGCGATCACGGGCGGCGCATTCGTGCCCAATGGCGTATGGCCGGCCGAGTATGCGGGAGCCTACCTGTACGGCGACTATGTGTGCGGCAAGATGTTTGTGCTGAAGCAGCAGGGCGGCGTGTGGAGCGCCACGCAATTTGCCAGCGGCGACAGCGGCGGCCCAACGGGCATGATCTTCGGCCCCTACCAGGGCACGCAGGCGCTGTATTACACTACTTACAACGCTGGTGGGCAAGTGCGCCGCGTTGTTTCCACGGCCAGCACGAACCGCGCGCCAGTCGCCGTGATCAGCGCCAGCCCAACCAACGGCGCTGCGCCACTGACCGTGAACTTTAGCGCGGCGGGCAGCAGCGACCCGGATGGCGATACACTCACCTACGAGTGGAGCTTTGGCGATGGCTCGGCGCGCGCGAGCGGCGCGCAGGTTTCGCACCAGTACGCCAAAGGCACCTACACCGCCACGCTCACGGTGCGCGACCCGCACGGCGGGGTTTCAACCGCCACGCAGCGCATCGACTCGGGCAACACGCCCCCGGTCGCGACAATCAGCGCGCCGGCGGCAGGTTTCCACTTCCGCGTTGGTGAGCAAATTACGCTGCAGGGCAGTGCGACCGACCCCGAAGACGGCACTGTGCCGCCGGCGCGCCTGAGCTGGACGGTACTGCTGCACCATAACACCCATACGCACCCCTACGCTGGCCCAGGCAGCGGCAACAGCCTGACGATCACCGCGCCGCCGCCCGAAGACCTGGCCGCGACAACCACCAGCTACCTGGAAGTGCGGCTCACCGCCACCGATTCGCAGGGCCTCACCAGCACAACCACCCGCGAGCTGCGGCCCACGCTTGTCAGTATTACCTTTGACACCGTGCCAGCAGGGCGCACGCTTGTGGTCAATAACACCACGTTTACCGCGCCCAAAACCTTTGTCTCGTGGGAAAACTATGCACTCACCATCGACTCGCCTGCGCAGCGCGATGGCACAGGCAATTGGGTGGTCGTCACTGGCTGGGCCGATGGGCCAGTTGCCACACCTGCCCGCCGCACGATCCTGACGCCGCCCAGCGCTACCACCTACACCGCGGCGTTCGGCCCGGCGCGGGTGTGGTTCCTGCCGCGCATCACACAGCCATAGTGCGCTTTCAGTGCGGGGGATAGGGTATGGGGTTTAGGGGTTGGGAATTACGGGCTTTCCATACCTCAAACCTCGCCTGGAACTGCCCTGGGTGCTGTAACGTTTGCGCGGCTGGCGAGACATGATTGTGCAGGGATCACACGCGAAAGGAACTGCAATGAAAGCCTACACCAAGCCATCCGACGACGAACTGCGCCGCCGCCTGACGTCTGAGCAGTACAAAGTTACCCAGCGCGAAGGCACCGAGCTGCCGTATATGAACAAGTACTGGAACAACAAGCAGCCCGGCATCTATGTCGATGTGGTTTCCGGCGAGCCGCTGTTCAGCTCGCTCGACAAGTACGATTCGGGCACGGGCTGGCCGAGCTTCACGCGCCCATTAGTGGACGCAAATATCGCGGAGCGCACCGACCACAAGCTGTGGATGGAACGCACCGAAGTGCGGTCGAAGCACGCCGACTCGCATTTGGGTCACGTCTTCGAGGATGGCCCGGCGCCCACGGGCCTGCGCTACTGCATGAACTCGGCGTCGCTGCGCTTCATCCCCGCCGATCAGCTCGAGCAGGAAGGCTACGGCGAGTTCCGCACGCTGTTCGAGTAGACGGCGGTTCCACACACAAAAGGCACGACGACTCGCAAGAGTCTTCGTGCCTTTGTAGTTAGGCACTACGCACTACGCATTACGCACTTAGCTGTGTAGTGCGTAGTGCGCAGTGCATATTTCAAAAATTCACTCGAATTGACATTGAGAACCGTTATTCCCCTACGGGCAGCGGCGGCGCAATTGGCTCACCCTCGCCCACCGTCTGGCTCACGGCGCGCTTGCCAAGCTGCACGGCCGGCGCAAGCAGTGTGACGCCCAGCCCAAGCACTGCCGCGCCAAACGCCAGCCAGAACACGCCCAGGATCGCGCTTGCCAGGACCGTGCGCAGCGTGCCATCGAGCGCGGCACTATTCGCCTGCGCAATCGGGTCGAGCAGCGCGCTGAGCGAAACGCTGGCTGGATCGAGACCCGCTGCCAGCAAGCCAGCGGCAAGCTGCGCACTCAGCAGCGCGCCCATCACGCTCACGCCCAGCGTGCCGCCAATGCTGCGGCTGAACTGCAGGGTCGAGGTGGCCGTGCCCAGCGCGCTGCGCTGCACGGTGCTCTGCACTGCAATCAGGAACGACGGGATCGACAGGCCCATGCCCACACCCATCAGCGCCATGCTGCCGAGCAGCAGCGAGGTGCCATACGCCCCGCCCGATTGCGTGAGCGCCAGCGCGCCGATCACAAACAGTACCATGCCGATCACGGAAAGCGTGCGATAGCCCACATTCAGCAGCAGGCGGCTGCCCACAATGCTGGCCAGCACCCACGAAAGCATCATGGGCATGATTGCCGCGCCGGCGACTGTGGCGCTGGTGCCAAGCACGGCCTGCACATACAGCGGCACATACGAGGCGCTGCCGAACATTGCCCAGCCCGCCAGCACGCCATGCGCGCACGCCACCGCAAACATGCGGTCGCGGAACAGATTGAGGGGCAGCACTGGGTCGGCCGCGTGGCGCTCGACATAGGCCAGCAGCCCGAGCAGCAGCGCCGCCACGCCAAGCGCAACCCAGCCAATCGTCGTGCCAAGCTCGCCCAGGCCGGCCAGCAACGCCACCACGCCAGCGGTCAGCAGCACCGCACCCAGGTAATCGACGCTGGGGCGCGCGGCGTTGGCGGGGCGTGCCTGATCCTGCCATGCGCGCCAGACCAGGATCAGCGCGATTGTCCCTGGTAGAAGATTGACATAAAATACCCAGTGCCATGAAATCTGGTCGACCAGAAAGCCGCCCAGCAGCGGGCCGATCACCGACGAGACGCCCCACACGCCCGAGAACACGCCCTGAATGCGCGCGCGCTGCTCAAAGGTGAACAGGTCACCAATGATGATAAACGCCAGCGGCAGCACGCCGCCCGCGCCCAGGCCCTGAATCGCCCGCGCCGCGATCAGCTGGTTCATACTTTGTGACATGCCACACAGCGCCGAGCCGATCAGGAACAGGATCATGCCGATTGCGTAGATCGGCCGCCGCCCGTACAGGTCGGAAAGTTTGCCGTACAGCGGCACGGTGGTGGTTGACGTAAGCATGTAGACCGAAAAGACCCAGCTGTAGCTGCTGAGCCCGCCCAGCTGGCTGACAATCGTGGGCATCGCCGTCGCCACGACGGTCGATTCCATCGAGGCCATAAACAGGCTGAGCATCACGCCCAGAGTAATCACGATCACGCGTTGGCGCGACATACTGCATCCCTTTCCCAAACTTGGTGGGCAGAACGGCGCTGTTCAGCCAATTTCGGAGAACGCCCAACAACCGCCTGCACCGGCAGGCGGGCCAGCACCCAGGCGCGCGGCGGGCTTAGCCGCGGCTGGGCCGCACCGCAAGAACAAGCTGATTTTCGGAAGGATCGCGCAAGATGATGCCTTCGGAGGTTTGCTCGCTGGCCAGGCCGGCTTCGCGCACACGCGCAACCACCTGCTCCAGCGCGCCCGCGTTCGGCAGCTGCACCACAAAGTAGCGCAAGCCCGCCGATCCAGCCGGCGGCGGCGGCGCGCCCACGCCCGCCCAAACGTTCAGGCCAATGTGGTGGTGGTAGCCGCCCGCCGAGATGAACAGCGCGCTGGGGCCATAGCGCAGCATCACGTCGAAGCCGAGCACGCCGCAGTAGAATGCCTCGGCCGCGCCCAGATCGGCGACATGCAGGTGCATATGCCCGAGTGTCGTGCCCGGCGCAATGCCGTCCCATGGGCGCGTGTCGCGCTCCAGCTCGCCAAGCACGCCATCAATGTCGAGGGGATCAACCGCCATCTGAAGCTGGCCATTGCGCGAAGGCCACTCGGTGCGCGGGCGGTCGCGGTAGATTTCGATCCCGTTGCCGTCGGGGTCGTCGAGGTAGAGCGCCTCGCTGACCAGATGATCGGACGCGCCGGTCAGTGGGTAGCGCATTTCGGCCAGGCGGCGCAGCGAGCGCGCCAGCTCGAGGCGGCTGGGCACGAGGATGGCAAAGTGGTACAGGCCAGTGGTGCGCGGCGGTCGCGGCTGCGCGCCAGCCAGCTCGGTCAGCGCGGCCAGCGGTGTCGCGCCATCGGCCGAGAGCGTGAGTGTTGCCCCGGCGCGCACAAGCACACGCAAACCAAGCACGTCGGTATAAAACTGTTCCGAGCGCTTGAGATCAGCGACAGTCAGCGCCACCGGCCCGACCGTGGTGGCCGGATGGATCGAAAAGGTATTCATGCATCCTCGCTTGCGCAGTGCTGGTTTGCACCATACTACCACACTTCGCGAGAAGCTGCTTTTGGCCCGTTTCGCCGACAGGTCCGTGTCAAAGTTCCAAATTTCATCCACAGATTACGCAGATTACGCAGATATGAGGTCTATATCTGTGTAATCTGCGTAATCTGTGGATGAATACCGTTCTTGTTCCAACTTTGACATGGCCCTGCTTCGCCGGTTTGGCCTGCTCAGGCGGCTTGCAGGCAGCGCGGCGTGGGCGCTACCCCCGCATCCCTGATGACATAGCGAATGACATCAGTCATCGACACAATGCCCAACGGGTAGACCTGCTGACTGTTGCCCTTCGCCACAACCAGGCGGTGAATATGGTTGCGCGTCATCAGGGTTACCGCGTCGATCAGCGGGGCGTCGGCGCTGCACGTGATTACGTGGGGCGACATAATTTCGCCCGCTGTGATGCAGCTGCCTTGCGGGCCGGCCAGCTGATACTGCACCTGCAGCACATCGGTCTGCGAAACGATGCCAATCGCGTAGCCGGCTTCGTCAACCACAACAATTGCGTGAATAGAATGGTCGATCAGGCGCCGCATTACCTGCACAATTGGCGTGCTCGCCACGCAGGTGATCAGTTCGCGGCTCATCACATCTTTGACCGAACGCTCGTACATCAGGTCTACCTCCTAGCGTCTATGCAATGCGGTAGCGGTCGGGGCTACCACGGGATGGTGAGGCGTCTTGAGCGTATCGCCAGCAAGTTACAACGAAGTTCTGCCTTTGTGAAAAAAGAATCAACCACTGCGCGGGAAGATCCCTGTACCGAAGATCAGGGCCGCAGCCTGCCCTTTGTCTAGGCCACGTCCATTCACCTGGCCTATGCGCGCCGCGCACCTGCTTGCTAGACTGTATGTATCGCTTCTCTAAGAAAACGAACGATAAAACCAAAAGGAATCGCGCATGAATTTCCATAATAAAACCGCTCTGATTACGGGTGCCTCGCGCGGCCTGGGGCTGGCGCTCGCGCACGCGCTCGCCGCCGAGGGCTGGTCGCTCGTCATCACGGCGCGCGGCGCGGAAGCACTGGAAGCTGCCCGCGCTGAGCTGGCCGCCAGCACGGCGGTGCGCGCCTTCCCCGGCGACGTCGCCGACCCGGCGCATCGCGCCGCGCTTGGGAATGCCGTTGCAGAAAATGGCCTCGATCTGGTGGTGAACAACGCCAGCATTCTTGGCCCCAGCCCGCAGCCGGCCCTGCTCGACTACCCACTCGATGTCCTTGAAGACGTGTTCCGCGCCAATGTGGTCGGCCCGCTGGGCGTGCTGCAAAGCGTGCGCGGTGCGCTGAAGCCGGGCGCGCGCATCATCAACATCACCAGCGACGCCGCCGTCGAGCCGTACGAAGGCTGGGGCGGCTATGGCTCCAGCAAGGCCGCCTTCGAGCAGCTTTCGGCCATTCTTGCCGCCGAAAACCCCGACTGGCGGGTCTACTGGGTCGATCCGGGCGATATGCAGACGCAAATGCACCAGGAAGCCTTCCCTGGCGAAGACATCAGCGACCGGCCCCTGCCCGAAACCAGCGTGCCTGGCCTGCTCGCGCTGATCGCGGGCGACGCGCCAAGCGGGCGCTATCAGGCGCGCGCCGCCGCTCCCGCCCCCGCGCCGATTGGCGAAGTGCGCGTGGCCTTCACGGTCGACAAGTACGAGCAGGCGGTGGCGCTGTATCGCGACACGCTGGGCCTGCCTGTGGCCGAAGAATGGAACACGCCGCAGGGACGCGGCATGGTGCTGGCAGCCGGCCCCGCCACAATCGAGCTGCTCAACACGCCACAGGCCGCGCTGGTTGACGAAATAGAGGTTGGGCGGCGCGTAGCCGGTCCAATCCGCATCGCGCTGGAAGTGCCCGAGCTAGCGAACGCAAGCGCGGCCTTCGCCAAGCACGGCGCGGAAGCACTGAACGACCCCGTTCGCACGCCCTGGAACCATCACAACCAGCGCCTCGAAACCGCCGACGGCGCGCAGGTCACGCTCTACCAGGTGCTGCCCGCGCCCGAGGAGGCGCAGCATGAATAATACTCTCGCCGAGCCGCGCGCCAGCTTCATGCCCGCGCCGCTCGATTTTCACCTGCCGCCCGAGCTCGAAGCCGCCGAGCCGCCCGAGGCGCGCGGCATGGCCCGCGACGACGTGCGCCTGATGGTTTCGTACCGCGCCGACGACCGCATTGCGCACACGCGCTTCCGCGAGCTGCCGCACTTTCTGCAAGCCGGCGACGTGCTGGTGATCAACACCAGCGGCACACTGGCTGCCGCACTGGCGGTCACCCGCGCCGACGGCACGCCGCTGGAGCTACACCTTTCCACGCACCTGCCCGCCGACCTGTGGGTGGTCGAGCTGCGCCAGCCAGCAGAACGGGCCAGCGCGCCCTTTCGCGCGGGTATCGCTGGGGAAACGCTCGAGCTGCCGGGCGGTGCAAGCGCGCAGCTACTCGCGCCCTACTCGCTCGACCGCACCATGCCCACCGAGGCGCCGCGCCTGTGGGTTGCGGCGCTGCGGCTCGGCAGCTGCCTGAACTGCTATCTGGAACAGTATGGCTTCCCCATCCGCTACGGCTACGTCCGCGACGCCTGGCCGCCGAGCTACTACCAGACGGTCTATGCCACCGAGATGGGCAGCGCCGAAATGCCCTCGGCCGGTCGCGCCTTCACGCCCGAGCTGATCACGCGGCTGGCGGCGAATGGCGTGCAGATTGCGCCGCTGATCTTGCACACGGGCGTCGCCAGCCTGGAAGATCACGAGCCGCCCTATGAAGAATTCTTTCGCGTGCCGCCCACCACCGCGCAGCAGATCAACGCGGCGCGCGCGTCCGGCCGGCGCGTGATTGCGGTTGGCACCACGGTTGTGCGCGCGCTTGAGACGGTCAGCACCGACGCGGGGCAGGTAGCACCGGGCGAGGGCTGGACGCGCCTGGTGATCACGCCAGCGCAGGGCATTCACGCCGTCGACGGCTTGCTGACGGGCTTGCACGAGCCGCGCGCCACCCACCTCGCCATGCTCGAAGCGCTGGCCGGCCGGCCGCATCTTCAGCTCACCTACGCGGCGGCGCTGCGCGAGCGCTACCTGTGGCATGAATTCGGCGACCTGCACTTGATCTTGCCGTGATGCGAGCGCACCATATCGCCCTGCTCACGCCCGATCTGGCGCGGCTGGAAGCGTTCTATACCGAGGCGCTTGGTCTTTCGGTCGCATTGCGCTGGGATGATCTGGGGATTGTGTTTCTCCATGCGGGTGGCGTGCAGCTGGAGCTTTGCGCGCTTGAGGGTGCCGGCGCGCCGCCGCACGCACTCGACGAAGGGGTGGGCTTGAATCATCTCGCCTTCGGCGTGGCGCAGCTCGACGTGACCTACGCGGAACTGCTGGAGCGCGGCGCGCGGGCGATTTCCCCGCCGCAGCAGTATCGCACGCTGCGCATTGCCTTCCTCGCCGACCCGGATGGCAATGTGATCGAGCTGGTGGAAGAAAACGAGAGCAGATGGCAGTAGGCAGCCGGCAGTAACCTTACTGCGAATTGCCTACTGCCATCTGCTTACCCCGCCGCGCTCGCGTCGTCGGCCAGCCAGCGCCGCGCCGCCGCCACGTCGGCGTTGATCTGCGCAACCAGCGCGCCGATGTTGGCAAATTTCTGCTCGCCGCGCAGGCGATGTACCAGCTCCAGCCGCACTGTGTCGCCATAAATGTCGCCCACGAAATCGAGCAGGTAGGCCTCCACGGTGCGGCGCGCTCCGTCGAAGGTTGGGCGCATGCCAATATTCGTTACCGCGCCGTAGCTGTGCCCGTTCACCTCGGCATGGCAGACATACACGCCATCGGCCGGCAGCAGGTGACGCTCATCGACCTCGATATTCGCGGTGGGGAAGCCAATCGTGCGCCCGCGCTGGTCGCCGCGTGCAACCGTGCCACGCACGCCAAATGGCCGGCCCAGCAGCCATGCCGCGCTGGCAACATCACCTTCGCGCAGGGCGTTGCGAATGCGCGTGGAGCTGATTGGCGAGCCGTCCTGCAATGCAAATGCATCGACCGGGTGAACGCTGTAGCCCCGTTCCTGGCCGATCTCGCGCAGCCGCACAAGGGTGCCCTCGCGCCGCCGCCCCAGCGCAAAATCCCAGCCGACCCACAGCTCGCGCAGCGCCACCGAACGACAGATCTGGCTCATGAACTCGTGGGCTGTCAGCTCCATGGTGTCACGCGTAAACGCCATCACAATCAGCAGATCAGCCCCAAGGTTGCGAATCAGCTCGGCGCGCTCTTCGAAACTGGTGAGGTACATGCGGCCACGGTCGGGGTGAATCACCATGTCGGGGTGGGGGTCGAAGGTCAGCACCGCACTCTGGCAGCCCAGCTCGCGCGCGCGCCGCACTGCGCTGCCAATCAGCTGCTGATGACCTTTGTGGACGCCATCGAACGCGCCAATGGTCAGGATCGTTGGGCGGGCGTTGATGGCAGGGGGCAGGCCTTGCACAATATCCATGGGCAGTTCCAGTTTCTGTTGGGCTAGTATTCTGGCAAGAAAGTTCTTCTATACAACGGGCAAGCTTCCAGAAAGCTAATCTGGATACCAGATTGAAGCAAAACTGGCTTCAGCACAATGGGCAAGCTTCCAGAAAGCTAATCTGGATACCAGATTGAAGCAAAGCTGGCTTCAGCTTCCTGGAAGCTGAGTGCAAGGAAATTTATTTTCCAGAGTACTAGCTCCAGTCGAATACTTTGTCGGGCTGCCAGAGCTCGTCGGCGCGGTGCGCCAGCGCCAGCAGTTCGCCGCCCGGGGCGTGAATACGCGCCCGCTCGCCAGCAACATCCAGCGCCACCGGCAGGCCGTTGCGCACACGGCGGGCAGTTTCTGCGTCAACCCGCGCAGCCGGCCAGTCGAGGACGGCGCGCTCAGCGGGCAATAACACCTGCGCCAGCGGAAGGTTGCCATCGACCAGCCCGGCCAGTGGATGTGCGTCGTCCAGGGTAAATTCGCCCACGGCGGTGCGCCGCAGACCCGCCAGATGTGCGCCACAGCCCAACGCCGCGCCAATGTCACGCGCCAGCGAGCGGATGTAGGTGCCCTTGCTGCACAGCACGTCGAGCGTCAGTGTTTCGGGCGTGCGCGCCAGCAGCTCCAGCGCCTCAATCATCACTGGTCGTGCCGCTCGCTCAACCGTGATGCCCTCGCGCGCCAGTTCGTGCAGGCGGCGGCCCTGGTGGTGCAGCGCCGAGTACATGGGCGGCACCTGCTCGATTTGCCCGCGAAACGCGCCTAGCACTTGCTCAAGCGCGGCATCGTCCAGCACTGGCACCGGGCTCGTCGCAAGCGTTTCGCCCTCGGCGTCGTCGGTGCTGGTCGTCACGCCCAGCCGCACTTCGGCCAGGTAGCGCTTGCTGGTGGCATCCTGCACATACTCGATCAGTCGGGTGGCGTTGCCCAGCGCCGTCACCAGCACACCGGTCGCGGCCGGGTCGAGCGTGCCGGCGTGGCCCACACGCTTCTGCTGGGCAACGCGGCGCAGTTTTGCCACCACATCGTGCGAGGTGATGCCAGCAGGCTTATCAATGATTACAAAGCCGTGGATCACGCGTCACCCGTCATCAGCGCACCAGATCGAGCAGCTTGGGCAGCACTTCGTGCTCGGCCAGCTCGGGGCTCATGTTGAGCGTTGCGCCGGCCGCCTGAGCGTGCCCGCCACCGCCCCAGTATTTCGCCAGCAGCGCAACATTGATTGGCTGGATGGAGCGCAGGCTGATCTTGGTTGTGCCGTCCTGCCGCTCCTTGAAAACGACCAGCGCCTTCACGCCCGCCACGCGCTGGAGCATGCGCACGACTTCGTCGACGGCTTCGTCTTCCGCGCCAGTTGCGCGCATCATCGAGAGCGTCACGCGCGCCCAGGCAATCGGCCCGTCGCGGCGCATGTCGGCAATCGCCTGACCGATCAGCTCGGCACTGCTGGCGGGAAGCGCGTAGTACACCTCGCGCACAATCCGCAGCTGGTCGGCGCCCAGGTCGAGCAGCTCGGCCGCCACGCGCAGCGAGGTCGCGGTGGTCGCACTGGTCTGGAAGCTCTGTGTGTCGGTGGTGATGCCCATCAGCAGGCAGGTAGCCAGCTCATTGTCAACCGCGATGCCCATGGCCTGAAACAGCTCGAACAGCAGCTCGCAGGTCGAGGCGGCCTCGGGCACGATCAGGTTCACCGCGCCCGCGCCCTCATTCGTGACGTGGTGGTCGACAATCGCAATTGGCAGCGAGGTCAGCTCGTGGGTGTGCTCGTCGTAGATCCGCCCAACCCGCGCCAGCGTCGCGGTGTCAACCATCATCACGAGGTCGACTTCGGGCAGCGCCATGCCTGCGCGGTACACCTGAATGTGCTCGGCACCCGGCAGCCAGACCGCGTAGCCCGGCAGCGGCGACGACGCGAGCGGGATCGATTCTTTGCCCAGCGCCTGCAGCACATGCCACACGCTCAGCAGCGAGCCGATTGCGTCGCCGTCGGGGTTGATATGCGTGAGAATCAGGATGCGCTTGGCCCGCTCGATCTGCGCCGCCAGGGCTGGTGCCGCCAGCATTGGATCGGTATAAATTGTCATAACGTTATTCGCTCGTTTCGTTGGCTGGCTTATGCAGATGATACACCGCGTGGCCAGAGCGTTTTTTTACCTGTTTGAGCTTGAGCTTGTGGCGCGTTCCAATGCCGGGGATCAGGTGATTGAGGCCGCTCACAACCACAAACCAGTAGTCGCCGCCCGGCCGCAGGTGTGCCAGCGGGCCAAGCATAAATTCTTCCTCAATCGCTTCTTCACCGATTTTGGCAGGGATGTTCGAAACAATCAGGTCGAAGGGCAGGTCGGGCGCCTGTTCCAGGCCAACGCTGCCAAGCGCGGTGAGGTTCGGCACCTTGTTGAGTTCGGCGTTGTGGCGCGTGTAGCGCACCGCCAGCAGGTCGCGGTCGATCGAGTAGACCTGCGCCTCGGGGAAGAGACGCGCCAGCACAATACCAATCACCCCGCAGCCGCAGCCCATGTCGAGAATGGTGCGCGGCGCGGGGGCGTCGATGGTGCGAAGGAACAGGTCGGTTCCCTCGTCGATCTGGAAGGAAGAAAACAGGGTGTGGGCGACGTCGAAGGAAAATGACTGCTGGCGGCAGTAGTAGTCGATCCGCTTCTTGAAGTAGACATCAACCACGGTGCTGCGCTCCACTCTATGCGTACCTGTGCGCTATCCCGAGCGCAGCGCGCTGCTCAGGCTTCGTCGTCAATCTGGGGTGGGTTGGTGCGGCGATCCAGCTCAACTTGACGTAATACTTCATCGATACGCATGCTGTAGTCGAGCGAGGTGTCAAGCTCAAGGTGCAGCTCGGGCACGCTGCGCAGGTGCCGCAGCTCGTGCGCCAGCTGGCGGCGCATAAAGCCCTTGGCGCGCTCCAGCGCCTCCATTGTTGCGGCGCGCTCGGCCTCGTCCATAATCGAGATGCGCACCTTGGCGTGCTGCAGGTCGGCGCTCACATCCACGCCCACCACTGTCGCAAATCCCACGCGCGGGTCTTTCAGCTCGTACTGAATGATCTCGCTCAGGATGTGCTGGATCTCTTCACCAACTTGTTGTGTACGTTTGCTCATTGTTATTTACGATTTACGATTTACGATTGTCGATTGCCTGAGCAACCTCAAATCGTAAATCGTAAATCTCAAATCGTAAATCCTACGCTGTTCGCTCGACCTTTTCCTTGCGGTAGAACTCCATGTTGTCGCCAACCTGCACGTCGGTGAAGCCCTCAACGACCAGACCGCACTCATAGCCCGACTGCACTTCGCGAACATCGTCCTTGAAGCGCTTGAGGCTACCGATCTTGCCATCGTGCAGCACCACGCCGCTGCGCAGCACGCGCACGCTGTAGTTGCGCATGATCTTGCCGTCAGTCACGTACAGGCCCGCCACGATTTCGCGCGAAGGCAGCCGGAAGGTGTTGCGCACATCGGCAAACCCTTCGGTCACTTCCTTCCACTCCGGGTCGAGCATACCAATCATCGCTTTCCGCAAATCATCAGTCAGCTGGTAGATGATGTTGTAGAAGCGAATGTCGATGCCCTGTTGCTCGGCGCTGCGGCGTGCAGCCGGGTCGGGGCGTGCGTTGAAGCCGATAATGATCGCCCGCGACGCCACCGCCAGGTTCACATCACTCTCGGTGATGGTGCCTGTGCCACGGTGGATGATCTTGATCTGCACTTCACTGGTGTTGAGCTGGCCCAGCGCGTGTTCAATCGCGCCAATCGAGCCGCTCACGTCGGCCTTCAGGATGATGTTCAGCTCTTTGATCTTGCCCTGCTGAATGTTGCTGAACAGGTCATCAAGGCTGACGCCACGGGTCGTCGCCATTGCCTCCAGGCGCTGCTGGCGCTGGCGCTGGGTCGCAACTTCGCGCGCAATCGTCAGGTCGCTCATCACTTGCAGGATGTCGCCCGCCTGTGGCACTTCGTTCAGGCCCAGGATCACCACGGGTGTCGAGGGCTCGGCAAAGCGCATTTTCTTGCCGTTGTCGCTGAACATTGCGCGCACCGTGCCGGTAACACCGCCGACAAGTACGTTATCCTCGGGGCGCAGCGTGCCGTTCTGGATCAGCGCCGTGGCGATTGGGCCGCGACTCTTGTCCATCTCGGCTTCGACGATGGTGCCGACTGCCGCCGCACTGGGGTTAGCCTTGAACTCCTGCAGGTCAGCAACCAGCAGGATCATCTCCAGCAGGCCGTCGATGTTGAGCTTCTGCTTGGCCGAAACCTCGACCGACGGCACATCGCCGCCGAACTGCTCGACAATTACGTTCGCGGTTGCGAGCTGCTGACGCACCCGGTCAGGGTTGGCGTTCACCGCGTCGATCTTGTTGATCGCGACGATCATTGGTACGCCAGCCGCCTGCACGTGCGAAATTGCTACCTGTGTCTGCGGCATCACGCCGTCGTCGGCGGCAACCACCAGAATGACGATATCCGTCACCTGGGCGCCGCGCGCGCGCATGGCGGTGAATGCCTCGTGGCCGGGAGTGTCGAGGAAGGTGATTTTGCGGCCATGCACTTCGACCTGATAGGCGCCGATGTGCTGGGTAATGCCGCCAGCCTCGCCCTCGGCAACGCGCGCCGAGCGAATTGCATCCAGCAGCTTGGTCTTGCCGTGGTCGACATGGCCCATGATCGTGACGACCGGCGGGCGCGTGCGCAGGTCGGTGGTTTTTTCCGCCGACAGCACGTCCTTGACGTTTTCGACCACGCCAGCCAGCTGCGGCGGGACGTATTCCTTGGTCTCGATGTTGAAGTCGGTCGCGATCAGCGCAGCCGTGTCGTAGTCGATCTGCTGATTGATGTTCGCCAGCACGCCAAGCTTGAGCAGTGCTTTGAGAATATCGGACGCGCCGACGCTGGTGGCCTCGGAGAACTCGCGCACGGTCATCAGGCTGGGCAGTTCAACCGGGCCTTTTGGGCGTACCGGCGCGCGCGGCTGCACCATTGGGCCACGCCCGGGCATGCCACCACGGCCAGGGGCGCCGCGACCGTTGGAAGGGCCGCCACGATTATTCCCGCCGGGCCGTCCGCCAGTTGTGCCGCGAGCGGCTGGTGGTCCATCGGTTTCGCTGCGGGCACCGTCGTTGCGCGAGGCGCCGCTGCGGCCACGGCCACCGCCACCACCGCCGCGGCTGCGATTGCCACCGCCGCCGCCACCACCGCCACCGCCACCCCCGCCGAAGCTACCGCCGCCACCGCCGCCACCAGGGCGACCACCGCCGCCGCCACCACCGCCAGGACGGCCGCCACCGCCACCGCCGCCACCAGGGCGACCGCCGCCGCCACCGCCCATCGGCCGGCCACCACCACCGCCGCCACCGGGGCGGCCACCGCCACCACCAGGACGGCCGCCGCCACCGCCAAATCCACTCATCTGATACCCGATGGCGCTGTTCATGGTGTTGAGTGCGCCCGGCAGAACAATTGTTGCATTCATTCAGTATCTCCTTGCCGCCGGACCACTCACGTCACCATAAGCGTCCTTGCTTTGAAAAGGGGTGCTTTGGAACCAGTTTCGGCGGTTGAACGAATCGGTGGCGGATGCCGCACCGATGGTGCTGGCAGCATCCTTCTGCCAGCATAGTATTGGCCCGGTTAGTCGTGCCCATTGTCTTGTGATAAGGGTGCGACCTCGGTTGCAGCAAGCTGCTGCGCGAACTGCTCGAGTGTGTCGCGATCCTCCTGCTCAATCGCATCGATACGCAGCGCCCGCGCCAGCCCCTGGCGTTTGAGCGCCTGCTCCCAGCAGCTTGCCTGGTGGCACAGGTAGGCTCCGCGCCCAGCGCGTTTGCCACCAGGATCAAGCGCAACGCGCCCTTCGGCGGTTCGCACCAGGCGAACCAGCCCGCGCTTGGTTTCCGAACGCCGACACGTGATGCACATGCGCATTGGCACGGGCTTCACGCGCGGGCCAGCCGATTTTTTCTTTGCCTGAGCCATAGCGCCAACTGTGCGGCTTACTCTTCGTCTTCGTCGCCGCCGGCGGCTTCATCATCTTCCGCCAGCATATACGAAGCGATCAGCCGGTCATTATTATAGATGTTGAGCTTTTGCGGTGTTGCGCGCAGCTGCACCATCTCGCCAATCAGGTCGTCGCCCAGCGGGCCGTAGCGATGGTTCTGGTACATCACCGTGCCGTCGGCGCGCACCTTGCGCGATTCGACTTTGGCGGTGGCCAGCGCCGCCTCGGTGGCAAGCAGCTCGGCGTCGGCGGCATCGCGGGCCTCGGCGGCGGCGCGCTCTTCGTCAAGCAGCGCGGTTGCGCTCTTGATGTCGATACGCCAGCCGCTAAGCTTGGCTGCCAGGCGGACGTTCTGTCCTTCCTTGCCAATCGCCAGCGAAAGCTGCTTGTCGGGAACGATCACCGTCGCGGCGTGCTCGTCGTCGCGCAGTTGCACTTCAACAACCTGGGCGGGCGAGAGCGCGTTCGCAATGAATTCTTTCGGGTCGGCCGACCACTGCACCACGTCGATCTTCTCGCCATTCAGCTCGTTGACGATGTTCTGGATGCGCACGCCGCGCATACCTACACACGAGCCAACCGGGTCGATGCCTTCCTGGCGCGCGGTAACGCCCACCTTGGTGCGCAGCCCTGGCTCGCGCGCAATCGACTTGATCTCGACGGTGCCATTGTATATCTCGGGCACTTCCATTTCGAACAAGCGCATGATCAGCTGCTTGTGCGTGCGCGACGCGATCAGGCGCGGGCCACGATCCTCATTGCGAATCTCCATCAGGTAGACCTTCAGGCGCTGCCCGTGGTAGTAGCGGTCGGAATCGACCTGCTCCTTGGGCGGCAGGATCGCCTCGGCCTTGCCCATTTCGAGAATGACATTGCCCTTGGAGACGCGCTGCACCGTTGCGGTAACAAGCTCGCCTTCGCGATCCATATATTCGCCGTAGATATGCGCCCGCTCGACTTCCTTGATGCCCTGCAAAATGACTTGCTTGGCCGTCTGCGCAGCAATGCGCCCAAAGTCGTTCGGCGTGCTTTCTACAACAATCGTTTCGCCAAGCTCGACGTCGGATTTGACGCGCTTTGCATCGACATAATCTATTTCAAAACGATCGTCGAAGACTTCGTCGACGACCTGTTTTTCGGCAAACACGCGCGCCTGGCCCGTCTGCGGATCGAGCTTGACCGAGACTTCGATTGGCGGCGGGTTATTGCCCAGGGTACGCCGATAGGCCGTCACCAGGGCTTTTTCCATAACTTCAACAATAGCTTCTTTTGGAATACCGCGCTCAGCAGCAATCTGCGAAATTGCGGCATAAAACTCGTGTTTCATGCGTTCCTCACCCTACCCTATCGAGGCAAACCGCCGTCTCAATCAAGTCGTTCGAAAAAGAACAATAAGAAAAGTGGGGGATACCCACTTTTCGGCGAAGTCCGTCTCGTGCAGCCGCTAGTATACCATTTCCGTGCTGCATTCGCAACCGCTAGGGTGCGGCGGTTGGCGCTGGGGTGGCACCGTCGGCGGGTGCAGGGTAGCTTGTTCCATCGGGTGCGGGGTACGAGCCACCGCCCGGCGCCGGGTAGCTCGTGCCGTCTGCGGGCGCGCCGCCATCGGCTGGGGCACTTGTCATAACTTCTTGTGGCGCAGCCGTGCCACCCGCTGGCGCGCTTGGGCTGACATCGCAGGCGGCGAGCCCGCCAACCACGACCAGCGACGCGAGGAAGAGACGAATATGTTTCATGTGCGGAAAGCTCCTTCTGTGTTTGATACCCCAAGCATAGTAGCGAAGCGCTACCGCATTGTCAAGGGATGGAGATACTATTTCAAAGCAACATTAGTGATGTAATGTTGCTTTGGAACGCTATATAAACCTGCCCCCTGGCGTTTTCTCCTGATTCTCTCATCTTATCGGCTGTGCGCGGCTTCTATAATGACGGCGCACCGCAGCGAGCACCACTCCCCTTTCAGATTCCCACATGAAGGAGGGCGACCATGGCACGCAAACCCCGGCCCCAGGTGTCGATCGACCAGCTGAACCAGATGCAGCGCTACCTCGGCGAGGAAATGTACGAGGACTACCAGGAAGGCTTGATGTCGCGGCGCGAGATGTTACGTCGAGTGCTGGGTATCTGCGGCGGCGCAGCGGCGGCAGCCGCCCTGCTGGCAGCCTGCGGCGACAGCACCGGCGGCGCAGCAACAGCCGTCCCAAGCTCGGCAGAACAGCCAACGGCCGCGCCAGCTCCCACAAGCGCGCCCGCGCCAACCGCAGCAGCCGAGCCAAGCGCCGCACCTGCACCCACCACAGCGGCGGCAGCAACAACGGCCCCGGCAGCCACAGCCCAGGCTTCAACGGGTGGTGCACCGCTTTCGGTGGCAGCCGACGACCCGGCAGTGCAGGGCAGCGATGTCACCTTCCAGAGCGCCACAACGGTAAACGCCTACCTCGCGCGCCCAAGCGCGGAAGGGAACTACCCCGGCGTGGTCGTCATCCACGAAAATCGCGGCCTGACCGACCATATCCGCGACGTAGCGCGCCGCCTGGCAAAGGCTGGCTACATCGCCGTCGCGCCCGATCTGGCCTCGCGCGCAGGCGGCACCGCCCAGGTGGGAGGTCAGGTGCAGGCCTACTTCGCGAACGCTAAACCCGAGGAGCTGGTGGCCGATCTCAACGCCGCCGTGGACTTTGTGTCCAAGCAGCCGGGCATCGCAGCGGGCAAATATGGCGTCGTGGGCTTCTGCTTTGGCGGGGCGTACACCCTGCGCCTTGCGGCGGCAAACCCGAATATGGCGGCAGCGGTATGCTACTATGGCGTTACGCCCGACCCCGCCAGCCAGATGAGCGCAACCAACGCGGCGATTCTCGGGCAGTATGGCGGCAACGACCAGCGTGTGAACAGCACGATTCCTGCGCTGGAAGAAGTTATGACAAGTAGCGGCAAGACCTACAAGAAGAACATCTACGACGGCGCGAATCACGCCTTCAACAATGACACTGGCCAGAACTATAACGAGGCAGCGGCAGTTGCCGCCTGGCAGGCAACGCTCGACTGGTTTGGGCAATACCTGAAGGCATAATCAATGCGCCTGGCGCGCGTTCAACGTGTGGTTGCGGCGCTGCTGATATTGATGTGCGTCGCCGGGGTGCTGCTCGTGCCTGATCGCGGGCAGCGCTTCGTGGTGCCGGGTGCATACGACGTGCGGGTGGCGCGCCCAACTGTGGGCGTGCGCGTGGTGACGTTTCGCGTGCCGGCCGGCACACCCGACTGGGCCTACACTCTGGATCGCTCGTTGCGTGCGCAGGGCTGGCTGCCGCCCGACTACTCCGGTGCAGTCGGCCAATTCACTATTTACACACACATTATGTCATTCTTCAGCATTTCGGTGTGGGAAGAAGCCCAGATCGGCGGCGACGCGCAGCAGGCGCGTATCACGCTGCGGCGCTGGTTGCGCGTCGCCTGGCCGAAATCGCTTTCGATCAATTTCTAGTGCGCTTTCAAAAGTGCATCACACCCGCCCGGCCAGATCCTCGACCACGCACGCCGCGCACTTTTCCCCGCTAATCATTGCCGCGTTCAGGCTGCTCGCCTCGGTGAACTCGCCCGCGAAATACAGCCCGCCGCGCCCGCTGCGGTTATCGGGCAGGGCTGGGTGCATGCCCGGTGCCTGCGCGAATTGCGCGAACGGAATGCGGTAGAGCCGCAATGGCTGGTAACCTGCCAGCGCGGCCTGGGCCGCCGCATCGCCCGCGAACATGGCGTGCAGGTCGCGCAAGCCACGCCTGAACAGCTCGGCGTCGTCCAACTCGGGCACGCCGATGACGGTTGCGGACAGCAGGTGTTTACCGGGTGGGGCGTACTCCGGCACGATATTCGTCAGCAGCTGCGCGTTGTTGACAAAGGCGTCGGGCGCGGGGTTGAGCAGCAGCTTGGCGCCTTCGTAGAAGGGTTTGTCGCCGCTGTAGTACAGCGTCACCGTGCCGCGTGCCGTTTCGGGCATCGGGCTGCCGCTCAGGCGGGCTGCCTCGGGCGCGGCAGCTGCGAGCACCACTGCATCGGCATGGATTTCTTCGCCACCCGCTAGACGCACACCAACCGCCCGCTCACCTTCGTAGAGAATAGCCTCGGCGGCGGTGCCAACGCGCACGCGCCCACGGTCGCGCAGTGGCGCGGCGAGCTGTGTGCTGATCGCGCCCATGCCGGCGGCGGGCAGGCAAGCCCGGCCATCGGCCAGCATTTTGAAGTCGAAGCGCAGGCATTTCGCGCTGGTTTCGAGCGCGCGGTCGAACAGCACACCGCCGTAGAATGGGCGGAAAAACAGGTCGATAGTGCGTTCGCTGAAGCCGCGCCGCCGCAGAAAGGCGTAGCTCGCTTCATCTGGCCCGGCCAGCATTTCGTCGATGGTTTGGCCGCGCAGCTCAAGCGCCAGCCGCAGGGTGCGCAGCTTGTCGAGCGGGGAAATCGCCAGCGTGCTGGCTGCCTCGATACGATCGGCCCAACTCGGGTCGCGCAGTGGGTCGGTCAGCACCACGCGCCGGCCGGGCAGGCAGATGAGCGCGCCGGGCGCGAAGGCGCGCAGATCGAGCTTTGGCAGGTCGAGCTGGCGCAGCACGGCGGGGTAGGCGTCGAACAGCACCTGAAAGCCACGATCGAGGGTATAACCGCCGGCGCTATCGCTGCGCACGCGCCCGCCGACATCATCTGATGCTTCGACAAGCGTTACGTCAACTTTCCAGCGGTCGAGCATGCGCGCGCAGGTGAGGCCAGCCAGACCAGCACCAACAATCACAACGTGCATAGTGTTCTTTCCATTCTATTTGCTTGCGGCGATAGTATACCAGCCCGCGCCAAAAACACGGGGAGCTGGCAAGCCAGCTCCCCGCGTCGTTTCTCACCCTCGCTTGAGTGGATTAGACCGCGCCGCGCGCCTTGTCCCAGGCGTAGCGCACCGAGTCCTTGAAGCGATCCCAGGTGCCCGGGTTGCGCTCTTCCCAGCGGCGGCGGGCATCACTCTCGACATCGGCCCAGTCGCGCTCGCGATAGGTCGGATCATTCGCCAGGTTGTAGCCGTAGCGGTAGACCGGCGTGTACTGGTCGTAGTCGTAGCCGCTCGCCGTGCCGTAGGTCTGGTAGTGCGTGCGGAAGTCGCTGTCGTAGCGGCCGAAATCCTCGGCGGCCTCGCCCACAGCATCGCCAGCCGCGCCGGCAACTGCACCCGCAGCCGCGCCAGCTACGCCACCGACGGCCATGCCAACCGGCCCGCCGACCGCGCCCATGGCTGCGCCTGTAGCGGCACCCGCCACCGCACCGCCAGCCGTGCCGACTTTGCTGCTTTCTTCCCAGTTCGAAACCGGGCCATCGCCAACTTCGCGGTCGTAATCGACCTGGCCAGCGCGGCTGGTTACGGGCGTATCGGCGCGGTAGGTCGTGTCGGTCGTGTAGGTGTCGCGGCGGGTTGCATCCTCAGCAGCCTCGCCAGCGGCGTCGCCAGCCGCGCCGGCAACTGCACCCGCAGCCGCGCCAGCCACGCCACCGACAGCCATGCCAACCGGCCCGCCGACCGCGCCCATGGCTGCGCCTGTAGCGGCACCCGCCACCGCGCCGCCAGCAGTGCCGACTTTGCTGCTTTCCTCCCAGTTCGACTCAACATCCGAGCCGACTTCGCGATCAGTGCCGGTGGCAGTGTTCAGCGGAGCGTTAAACTGGCCGTTGGTTGCACCTGTCGACGCACCCCAGCCCGTCGAAACGTCAGTTCCGTCAGCGCGATTGACCGGCGTGGTGTCGTAGGTTGCGCCCTCGGCGGCCTTCTCGCCAGCGGTATCGCCCGCCGCGCCCACGACAGCGCCGGTCACAGCGCCAGCCGCGCCACCAATCACGGTGCCGACCGGGCCAGCCACCGAACCCATGGCCGCGCCCGTAGCCGCGCCAGCTACCGCGCCGCCGGTCGTGCCGACTTTGCTGCTGCGCTCCCAGGCATTATCGCCATAGGTGGTGTCGTTCGGGTCGAAGCCGCCCCAGCCTTCGCCGCGCCAGTCGCCGCTGCGGCGCTCGACATCAACTGCGCCGGCGTTGTTCATAATATCGTAAGCGCGCTGGGCGACTTCGTCGGAAGCCTGCACCATCACCAGCGTACCGCCACGGCGCACGCCCTCGGCGTAGAAGCCGGCATCCTCTTCAGGGATACCCGCGCCAACCAGCGCGCCAATAATGCCGCCAGCTGCCGCGCCAATGCCCGCGCCGACCAGGGTGCTCGCGCCAGCCGCGCCAAGCGCAGCCGCCAGCGGGCCAGCCGCCAGCACCGGGCCAATGCCCGGGATGGCCAGCGCGCCGACGCCGACGAGCAAGCCCAGCACGCCGCCGAGCACGCCACCACCAACCGCGCCAGCGCCAGCGCCCTCGGCGGTTGCCGTGGTATCGCTCGGCGTGTAGCCGTCGGTGTTATTTGCCAAAATACTAATAGAATCGCGCGAGAAGCCGCCGTCAACCAGCTGCTGAACGACGTTCTGCGCTTCAGTGGTAGTATCAAACAAACCAACAATAGTCTTCGCCATGATTCTCCTCCTTATGATGCCCCTAACAACACTGTAGGAACATGTCGACGCATTCACGAAAGCTGTTCCTCTCAACCCAGCCTGTGAATGCTCGTGACCCGCGTAGGTGCGATGCCACTCTGCCTGTTTATCGTTGCAGGATTGGTGCCACGAACATGCGGAGTGGATGTTGAGGGACAAAGGAGGGCATTGGGACGCGCTTTATTCGGCGTGCTGTGCAGCCAGGCCAGCGCGGTCGAGGATGGTGATGGTGCCGCGATCAAGGCGAATCAGGCCCTGCGCTTCGAACAGTTTCAGCGACCGACCGACCATTTCGCGCACGGTGCCTAGCCGTGCAGCCATGTCGGCCTGTGTGAGCAGCGCACCCGCCTCACTGCCAGCCTGCTCAAGCAGCAGCGCGGCCAACCGGCCTTGTACGCTGTGCAGCGCCAGCTCGTCGACGAGATTGACCATATGCCGCAAGCGGCTGCTCAGTTCGGCCAGCAGTGACTGTGCCAGGGCGGGGTGTTCGCCAAGCAAAGCCAGCAGCGGAGCGCGCGGCAGCGCCAGCAGGATCACCTCAGTCATTGCTTCGGCGTTGGCCGGGCATAGCCCGCCATCGAACATCGGCACCGTGTTGAAATGACTGCCTGGCCCGATGATATTCAGGATCTGCTCGCGGCCGTTCGCGCCAAGCCGCAGAATTTTGACGCGGCCCTGCACCACAATGTACATTTGCTCGGCGGGGTCGCCTTCCAGCTGAATAATCGACCCGGCGCGCTGCTGCACACGCGCGCTGATACGCGCCAGTGCTGCCAGCGTCGTTTCGGGCAGGCTGGCGCAAAAGCCCACGCCGCGCAGCGCCGCACGTCGCTCGTCGCTCATTTCGTCCTCGCTGTGCCGAGGCCTCATTGTACCGCACACAACCGCCGGTGACGATTCCGCAACTTTCGCGTGCGCGACGCTGCATGTGACAAAAGTCGCTTTGTTTGCGGGCGCTGACTGCTAGGCTGGAGCCATTCAGCACAAAATGAAAGGATGGCTCCGATGACATCATACCTTCGCCTGATGAGCAGCGCGGTGCTTGTGCTCGGGTTGCTCGCCGCCTGTGGTGGCACGCGCGCCAGCACCCCACTTGTGGCGCAGCGCGCCCAGAACCCCACCGCAGCCCCGGCCGCAACAGCCACCGCAGCCCCGGCCAGTGCCGGCCAGCCAGCCGCCAGCAGCGCTTCGCTTGGCACGCTTGCGATCAAAGCAGTCGATCTCGGCTTCGAGCCAAAAACCCTGAATGTCGACAAACCGGGCCGCTACACCGTCACGCTCACGAATGACGGCGCAATACCGCACGATATCACCTTCCCCAACGGCAGCAAAATTGTTGCGAACTCCCATGAAACCAAGAGTGCCGACATCGAGGTGCCCGCCAGCGGCCTGAGCTTTATCTGCTCGGTACCCGGCCATAGCGACGCTGGCATGAAAGGCGCTATCTCGGTGGCTGGCAGCACGGCCGGCGGGCATAATGCCGACGACCACGGCGGCCCACCGCCCGCAAGCGACGTTCAGCCCGACGACAAGGCACCGGCCTACGAGCTGTATGACGCAACTGCGCCAGCACTGCTCAGCGGCGAAACCCACGACATCGACCTTGTGGTTGAAGAAAAAGACATGACGGTGGCGAAAGGCTTTGTGCAACACGTCTGGACCTTCAATGGCACCGTGCCCGGCCCGGTTATTCGCGTGAAGCTCGGCGATACGATGCGCATTCACCTGAAAAACCCGGCGACCAGCCAGCTCGCGCATTCAGTCGATTTCCACGCCAGCCAGGTGGCATGGAACGACGAAATGACCTCGATCAACCCGGGTGAAGAAAAGATCTATGAGTGGAAGGCCGATTATGCCGGCGTGTGGATGTACCACTGTGGCACATCGCCAGCGCTGCATCATATAGCGAACGGCATGTATGGCATGGTGATTGTCGAGCCGCAAGGTGGCTTGCCCGCCGTAGATCACGAATTTGCGCTGGTGCAGAGCGAATGGTACCTTGGCCCGCAGGGCGAGCCTGCGAGTCTGAGCAAGGCAGCAGCCGCCGCGCCCGCGCCCGACCTCGTGATGTTTAATGGCGTCGCCAACCAATATAAGGATAACCCGATCAAGATCGGCACGGGCAAGCATGTGCGGGTGTTTGTGCTCAACGCCGGGCCAAGCGTCGACAGCTCGTTCCACGTCGTCGGCACGATCTTCAACACCGTGATCAAAGAAGGCGTGGCGCTAACGCCCGATAATACCGGGCACTATGGCGCGCAGGCCGTCGATCTCGCCCCGGCGCAGGGTGCAATCATCGAGTTTACCGCCGCCGAGGATGGCTTGTACCCGATTGTGACACACGCCTTTAACTTCGTCGGGCGCGGAGCGCTGGGCTTGTTCCAGGCCGGCGATGGCGACCCAAAGAACTAACACGCCTTTGGTAAACACAACGCATATGCAGGTGCACAATCGTCCACAGATTACATGGATGGCACAGATTATACTTATGCTTTGAGCACAGCGCGTCTGGATCGTCTGCGTAATCTGTGGATTAGTAGAGTGCTGCCGGGCAGCCGGCACGTGTGCAAGAATAGGGAATGCAGTATGACTTCACCAGCACAGCTTTCCTGGCCCCTGCCCATTATTGCGCTCCAGCGCTGCACCGGTTGCGGCCTGTGCGCCGAACTCTGCCCGAACGGTGCCGTTGAACTCGTTGGGCAGAAGGCGGTGATAGCGCGCCCGGCCGACTGTACCTTCTGCGAAGTCTGCGAGTCGTACTGCCCGGAAGGCGCGATTGGTCGGCCGTTCAAGGTCGTGTTTGCATCGCCGGAAATATAGCTGTGCACACTCAGGCGCGATTCTTTATTCGCACCGCGCTGGCCCACCTGGTAGCGGCGTTCCTGGTTGGCGCGGCTGTGCTGCTCAACCAGGCGCTCGCAATCGACGGGCGGATCAGCGCGCTGCAACCAGTGTTTTACCACCTGCTGATGGTTGGGTGGGTCTCGCAGATGATCTGCGGTGTATCGCTGTGGATGTTCCCGCCCTTTTCGCGCGAGCGCCCGCGTGGCGATGAACGGCTGGGCTGGTTCGCGTATGGCGCGCTGAATGGCGGCCTGCTGCTGCGCGCCGTGTTCGAGCCGCTGCATGGCTGGTTTCCACGCGGGTGGTTTGGCTGGATGCTTGGGCCGGCGGCGCTATTGCAGGTGCTGGCGATCTGGGCCTATGTCGCGGCGATCTGGCCACGCGTGAAGGGCAAGCGCTGATGGTGGAGAGAACGCAATGCCGCGCCTAAGCCAGGTCATGATTCGCGCCGCGCTTGTGTGGCTGGCGATCGGCTACGGTTTTGGCGGGCTGGTGCTGTTTACCAAAGGCGCGCCGCTGCTGCCGTGGCTGTGGGCGCTGCGTGGCGCGCACATTCATATGCTTCTGATGGGCTGGTCGGTGCAGCTGGCGTGCGGCGTAGCCTACTGGGTGCTGCCGCGCCTCGATGCCAGCGGCGACCGTGGCGATGAGCGTGTGGTGCGCGCCAGCGCGCTGGCACTCAATGCCGGGGTTGTGCTTGGCGCTGTGCAAAGCATTGCTAGCACCTGGCCCGAGGCAGCAGTGTGGGCGCGCTGGCTTCTGCTGCTGGCGGGTGTGCTGTATGCGGCAGCGGCGCTGTTGTTTGCGTGCAACGCCTGGCCGCGCGTGCGCCCGTTTGGTGTGTTGCGCCGGCCACAGTAGAATCAAACAGAAAGGTGCAGGCTTCTGAATCACAAAAAAGCAGCGCCACTGCGGCGCTGCTTTTGGTTCTACGAGAAATTCTACTCGCCAACGGGCGACAGCAGGTAGCCTTTACCGCGCACATTCAGAATATAGCGCGGCGCGGTTGGGTCAGGCTCGAGCTTCTGCCGCAGGTGGTGAATGTGTGGCTTGATCAGCTCGCCGGCTTCCATCTCGTCGGTTTCGTAGCCCTGGGCGCAGCGCACCAGATGCGCGTAGGAAAGCATAGTGCCGGCGTGCTCGGCCAGGCACAGCAGCACGCGAAACTCGGTTGGCGTCAGCGCCAGTGTGCGACCGCCCAGCGAGGCTTCCTGCCGCCATGTGTCGAGGTGCAGCGCGCCCACGGTGATCGCCCGGTCGTTTGGCCCGCTCGCTTCGCCGGGTGCTGCGCCCGCGCTGCCACGCAGTTCCTGCACCGCTGCGCCAACCACGTCGAGCAGGGTGCGCTCGCGCATGCGCTGGGCGCGTGCCGTCAGGCCGGCCTTCACGCGCTCGATCACCTGCGCCGGCTCGGTGGTTTTCAGCAGGTAGTCGAAGACGCCCTGGTGCAAGCCTTCCACCGCCGTATCGAGCGAGCCGTGGCCGGTCAGCACAATAATTGCCAGGTCGGCCTGGCGCTTGCGGGCGGCAGCGACCACCTGCATGCCATCCATGCCGGGCATCTTGAGATCGACCAGCATGAGATCGAAGAGCTGTTGTTCCAGCAGCGCAACTGCCTCGGCCCCATTTTCCGCCGGCGTGACCTCGTAGCCCGTGCGCTTGAGCAGCGCACCGAGCGTGAGCCGGATCGACGCCTCGTCATCAACAATCAGAATACGCGCAACCTGAGTCATCATAGCTCCTATGGTGGTCCCAAGCAACGATCAGCGCCGGGCACGGCGCGGAGGTGGCGTGATGCCGGCGCTGATCGTAGCATTCGTCGGGGAGTGTGTCAAACCTTTGGCAGCGTGCGCGCCCCCGCGCTCACCACGCGCTGCACAGTTTCGCCAAGGTCGCGCAGCTCGACTGGCTTCGCCAGATAGTGTGTGATGCCGAGCGAGCGCATCTGGCTGCGCAGGCGCGGGGTGTCGTAGGCCGTCAGCACCAGCACCGCAATGTCCGCCTGCGCGTGCTGGATTTCTTTCAGCAGGGCAGTTTCGGCGCTGCTCTCGGTGCTGGGGTCGATAATCAGCAGATCGACATGATCGCCCAGGCAGCGCGCGCGGGCGGCACTGGCCGACGCGGCCGTTTCGATCTGCGCGCCCTGCGCAAGCAGGCGCTGGAGCCCATGCTGGGTGACAAGCGCCGCCATCGGGTCGTTATCAACTATGAGAATATGTGGCGTTGGCATCAGCTGTTCTACCTTTTCATCAGCGCGTTCGCGGGCAAAGTGGCCCTGTGGCTCATGCGGGCGGCATCGCTGCCAAACGCCGCATGAGGGCCTGTGAGCTATGCCGTAGCATAGCAAGAAGACCGCGCGCAAATGAAAAGAGTTGACAACGTTTTGTAGCGATTCGCTAACCGTTTGCGTCGAGCGGCAGCAGGATGGTGAAGGTTGCGCCCTGGCCGGGTGTGCTTGCCACGCTGAGCTGCCCGCCATGCTGCGTGATGATGTGCGCGCTGATCGCCAGCCCCAGGCCAGTGCCCTGCGTCTTGGTGGTGTAGAAGGGCTCGAACAGGTGCGCAAGGTGCTCGGGCGGGATGCCCACGCCAGTGTCGCTGATCTGAATTTCGATCACAGGGTGGGGCGGGGCCATGAGCAGGCGGCTGCGCGCGGCCAGTGTCCCGCCGTCTTCCATAGCGTCGCAGGCATTCAGCATCAGGTTGAGAAACACCTGGCGCATCTGGTCGGCGTGCGCGGTGATGGCGGGTAGATCGGGCGCAAGGTCGGCTTGAAACACCACATGGCTGTGGCGCAGGTGGGTTTGCATCAGCTCGCCGGTGGCGCGCAGCAGCTCGTTGAGGTCGGTTGGCTCCAGCTCGGCGCGCGTGGGCCGGTAGAAATCGCGCATGCGCGTGATGATGCGGGCGATGCGCCCAAGCTCGCTCTGCGCAACGGCTAAAAACTCGCGCCCCGGCGAGTCGGCCGGCACGTCGTCTTCCAGCAGAAACAGGCTGTTGCGCGCTGCATACAGCGGGTTGTTGATCTCGTGCGCCACCGAGGCGGCCAATTCGCCTACGGCTGCCAGTTTGGCGCTTTGCAGCAGCTGCGCCTGCGTGGTATCGAGCCGGGCCTGCACCTCGGCGTGGCGGGTTTGCGTCTGCGTCAGCGCCGACTGCAGCCGATCGCCGCGCTCGTGCTCGCTGGTTTCGGCAATCGCCACCGCCGCGAGGTCGGCCAGCGCCTGCACAAACGGCAAGTCGCGCGGGATAAACAGGTGCGCGTGCGTGCCCCCGAAAATCACCAGCGCGCCCAGCCGCTGCGACTCAATGCGCAGCGGGGCCAACAGCGCGCTAACCGGCGGCCAGGTTTCGAGCAGATCGGCGTGCTGGGCAGCTTGCTCGGGGCCGAGTTCGTCGAGCGCGCTTTCCAGATCGGGGCCGGCCATGAGCATGGCGCGCGGCGCAATGAATGCGCGCCCGCCCGGCGCCTGCCCCGACAGGATCTGCATTGAGGGTGGAGTGCCGCTACGTGCCGCGCGCAGTTCGAGGGTTATGCCGTCGGGCCGGCTCAAAAACAGCATGGCCCCGCTTGCGCCCGGGAACAGCGCTTCCGACTGCTGCACCACCAGCTGAAGAATCGCCGCCGAGTCGTGCGTGACCAGCAGGGCCGAGCAAACCGCCAGCAGCGTATCGAGCCGTGAGTTCAGCGAAACGGCCGGCAGCTGGCGCTGCGCAGCAAGCTGCGCCGTGAGCGCGTCGACGCGCTGCTGCAGCTGCTCGGCGCGGGCGTGGCGCTGGCGCAGCGCGCGTGTGGGCTGCAGGCGGCGCTTCGCTTGCGAAGGAATTCTGCCCATGTTGCCAAACCTCAACCTGTCGTTGCCAGAGCAGTTCGTGATTTTTCCCACAACAATGGCATACTCATGGACGTATGAATGTGGAAAGGGGGAACGAACGATGGCACGAAAAAAGCGACAGCACCCACTGATCAAGTACGTCCAGGCCTACCTCAGGCAGACAATGCCCGAAATGGCCGGCGCGCGTCTGCAGCTTCGCACCCTCGACGGCCCGCCCGATTCGCCGCGCTACGCCGTGACGGCCGAGCTGTGCACGCACGCCTGCCCCTACGGCACCACCCCGGCGATGGCGGCAGCCGGCCAGTGCCACGTCGTCGATTGCCCGCTGCGCTGCTCGGTGCGCCTGCTGATGGATCGGCGTGGCACGATTATGCACACGACCCGCAGCACACTTCACTGGAACTAGACAGCCGGGGCGACGACCGACCACCGACAACTGACGACTATGGCGAAGTGCAGAAGGAGTATGCCACGGAGAACACGGAGAGCACCGAGCTTGAGATCCATACTCAGTGATCTCTGTGCGCTCTGTGGCTCAACCGTCTTCGGTCGTCCTCGGTCATTCGTCCCTCAGAGCTGCGCCAGGCGCTCTTTCAGCGTGTTGGCCGAGCGCTGGAAGGCGGCCGCCTCGGTCTCGCTAAAGGGCAGGTTGAGCACTTCTTCAATGCCATTGCGCCCAACGATTGTCGGCAGACTGATCGCAATACCATCGACGCCATACTGGCCGCTGAGCGGGCTGCACACCGTCAGCACGGTATTCTGGTCGCGCAGAATCGCCTCGACGATGGTGAGCAGGCCCAGGCCGATCGCGTAGTAGGTGGCCTTTTTGCGCTTGATGATCTCGTAGGCGGCAGTGCGGGTTTGCTCGAAAATAGTCTCCAGCGCGCCCTCGTCGTAGCCGCGCCCGTTTGCGCCCACGAAATCGCGCAGCCGCACGCCCGCAATGTTCGCCAGGCTCCACAGCGCCAGCTCGCTATCGCCGTGCTCGCCAACGATATAGGCGTGCACGCTGCGCGGGTCGACTTTGTAGTGCTCGCCCAGCATGTAGCGGAAACGCGCCGTGTCGAGAATCGTGCCCGATCCGATCACGCGGCCGGGTGCGAGGCCAGCAATTTCATTCGAAATCGTAGTCAGAATATCAACCGGGTTGGTGGCGATCACAATGATTGCGTTGGGCGCGGCTGCCACCACGCGCGGCACAATATCGCGAAACACGCCAGCATTGCGCTGCAGAAGGTCGAGCCGGGTTTCGCCGGGGCGCTGGTTTGCGCCAGCGGTGATTACCACAACTTCGGCGCCTTCGAGCTGCTCGTAGGTGCCGGCGTACATACGCATTGGCCGAACAAACGGCAGGCCGTGGTTCAGATCCATTGCCTCGCCTTCGGCGCGCGCCGTGTCGAGATCGACCAGCACAAGCTCATTCGCCAGCCCGCGCTGCATCAGCGCATAGGCGAACGACGCGCCAACCATGCCCGTTCCAACCAGCCCAACTTTCCCGGTGGTGCGCTGCCCTGGCATAGTTCCTCCCTCTTCAGGCACAATTCAGTGGGGCGACTTCGCTGCTAGTATAGCACAGCGCCCGGTTGCGCTTTCACAACCTTGCGTTGACGCGCGTTCACCATGCGAGCCGTGGTGCAGGCTATACTGGGAAGTGGCGAACGAATGCGAAGAGGAGCCTAACCATGCATGATATTGCGATTATCGGCAGCGGCGCAGCGGGTGTATCGGCGGCCTTGTACGCCCTGACCAAGCAGCTCGATGCCGTGATGATTTATGAGGATGTTGGTGGCAAGGCCGGCACCCAGCAGCACCTTCAGGGCCAGGTTGGCGACGAATATCTGGCCGGCGCCGAGGCGGTTCAGCTCTTTGAGCGGCGCGTCACCTCGCACCCCAGCGCGATCTTGCGCGACCGCGTGATTGGCCTGAAAAAGCAGCACGGCGTGTTCCAGATCGAAACGCAGCGCCATGGCGTGGTGCTCGCCACCGCCGTGATTATTGCCACCGGCGCGGCCCCGCTGACGCTGGATGTGCCGGGGGCGCGCGCGCTGCTCAACCACGGCATTGGCTATTCGATCACCACGCATGCACAGCTCGTGGCCGGCAAGAAGGTCGCCGTGATCGGCACCACGCGGCGCGCATTGCGTGGCGTGATCGAGCTGGCCCGCAGCGCCGCAACGATCTTCCTGATCGCGCTCGACGGCACGAACATGACCTCGCCGCTGGCCCGCACCGTGGCCGCGCTGCCGAATGTGCAGGTGTTTCAGAGCTACCACCTGAAGCAGATCGCCGGGCGCGACAGCGTAGAGTATCTGGCAATCGAGCGCGATGGCGAAGAGTCATTCCTGCATGTCGATGCGGTGTTTGCCGACGTGGGTCTGCTGCCGAACAGCGGCATCGCCCGCCAGCTCGCCCAGGTCGACGGCGATGGCTTTCTGCTGGTCGA
The DNA here is from genome assembly GCF_057073505.1 of Kouleothrix sp. 19917. NCBI lineage: Bacteria > Bacillati > Chloroflexota > Chloroflexia > Chloroflexales > Roseiflexaceae > Kouleothrix > Kouleothrix sp. 19917. Next base: position 2,133,463 of record NZ_CP097099.1, on the reverse strand, counting down.
TAGCCAGAACGCCACGACGCAGCCGGGCTTGTTTGCCGCTGGCGACGTTACCACCGCCTTTGGCGAAAACATTCTGATCGCGATTGGCGACGGCGCGCGCGCGGCTGCCAGCGCCTATGAGTATGTGCTTTCGCGGCCACGCCAGCAGGACGCCGAAAGCGCCGATTAAGCATATGTATTGGGCCACAGAGCGCACAGAGCGCACAGAGGGAATCATAACTCGGTGTCCCCTGTGCACTCTGTGGCCCAACATTCTGTGATGAGGTGGAGGAAGTGCAATGGACGCTGTGCGTGATTGGATGAGCAGCCCGGCAATCGTCGCGCCCGAAACGATGACCCTGCCCGAAGCGCGCCGCATGCTGCGCGAGCGCGGCATTCGCCGCCTGCCAGTAGTGGATGCGCGTGGGCGGCTGGTTGGCATTGTCACCGAGGGCGACATCAACTGCATTTCGGATTCGCATGTGAGCGACGTGCGCGACTACAACCTCTACCACCGCGTGGCCGACCTGCCGCTGCGCGACTTTATGACGCGAGCGGTGGCGACAGTTGCGCCCGACATGCCGGTGATGGACGTGGCGCAGGTGCTGCTCGACCAGCGCATCGGTGGCGTGCCAGTGGTAGCGGATGGCGAGATCGTCGGCGTGATCACCGAGAGCGACCTGTTTCGCCTGATCGTTCGGCGGCATATTGGCGCGGTGAATGAGCATACAGCAGAGCAGGCGCAAGAAGCGTAAAGTGCCATTTTTCCCCATTACAAAAACAAAAGCGGCGCATGTGATATGTTCACATGCTCCGCTCCTTTATGTAAACAGGCGCTATGCCCGTGAACAAGGAAAGGATTTAGCGCTACACAGCCGCCGGGTACTGCGCGCGGGCCGGTTGGCGCGGCGCGTAGGTAATAATGCCGCTCGACTGGCGCTCGCTGAGGTATTTGTTGACCAGCGAGTGCATCAGGTAGCGATCAACGGCGATCAGCAGCGGCAGGGCGCTCATGCGGGCCGCGCCCGATGCCAGCGAAACCTGGCCGCCCGGGCCATCGGGGCGCATATCAAACGTTGCGCGCATAATCAGCCCGTTTTCAACCCACTCCGAGCGGCCAAGCGCCGCGTTATAGCCCCAGTGGAACGTTTCGCCGTTAGGCAGGTAGAAAATACCGCCATCCCAGCCAAACTCAAAGCGCCCAAGCGTAGCACGTCGTGCTGAGGCCAATGCGCGCACCTGGCCATGTTTGCAGGTCAGCAGCCAGCCGCCAGCGGCAGTTTCGGCATAGGCCAGCGAATCCTGCGCAGACGGCCAGATCATCGTCGCAAAGCGCTCGTGGCCGGCGCGCAATTCGTACTGGCGCGGCGTGCCCGCCCCTGCGACCCAGCTCATTGTGCGGCCTGTGGTTTCCGAAAATGATTGCAATCGTAGTTCCATGCCATTTCTCCTCGCGTTTTCGGCCTTCTATTGCAAATCTGGTGCCATCACCTCGGGAAATTCGGGTGAATTTTGCGCGAATTCTGATCTGCGCACGGCCCTGCGCTATAATGGCGCACGCAATCGCCTGAACAACGGAAATAATTGATGGAACACCCGGCTACCCGCCCGCTGCCGCCAGCTATTGCCGCGCAGATGGCCGCGCACGAACTGTTTCGCGAGCTGGATGACGCCACCCGCGCCGCGCTGCTTGCCGAGCTGGAGCTGATCGAGCTGCCGGCGCACGCCCAGCTCTTTGCCGAGGGCGCGCCCGGCGACGCGCTGTATATTGTTGCTGGCGGGCGGCTGCGCGTGCTGCGCGGCGAGCGCGCCATTCGCGAGCTGGGGCGCGGCGAGTATGTGGGCGAATTCGCGCTGCTCACCGGCGAGCCGCGCTCGGCCACGGTGGTTGCCGCGCGCGACAGCAACGTGGTGCGGCTCGCGCAGGCGCTGTTCGAGCGCGTGTTGCAGCGCTACCCGCACGCCATGGCCCAGCTTGCGCGTGGCATCATCCAGCGCGTGCGCCTGTCCGAGCGCAGCGGCACGCCCGGCGCAAGCGTGAGCGCATTTGTGGCGCTGCCCGCCAGCGATGGCGTGCCGCTCGGCGAATTCTGCCGCCAGCTTGCGGCGGCGCTGGCCACCATCGGCCCAACGCTGCACCTCGGCAGCAGCGAGTGCGACCGGCTGTTTGGCCGGGAAGGGGCATCGCAGCTGGCCGACGAGCATGAAGACAACATCGCGCTGGTGGGCTGGCTGGCCGAGCAGGAAGCACGCTATCGCTTTCTGGTGCTCGAAACCGACCACGAGTGGACGGCATGGACGCGCCGCTGCTTGCGCCAGGCGGATCGTCTGCTGATCGTTGGGCGGGCGGGCGCAAGCCCCATCCCCGGCGCGGTCGAGCGCGCATGCGGCGCGGCAGGCGTGCAGGCGCGTGCCGAGCTGGTACTCCTTCAGCCTGCGCACGCCGCCCGCCCGTTTGGGACGCCTGGCTGGCTGGCTGTGCGCAGCGTGCACACCCACCACCACGCCCGGTTAGGAAATCCTGACGACATGGCCCGGCTGGCGCGCCGCCTGGCTGGCCGGGCGCTGGGCGTGGTGCTGAGCGGCGGCGGCGCGCGCGGCACCGCGCATATTGGCGCATTGCGCGCCCTCGACGAAGCCGGCCTGCAGGCCGATTTCATTGGCGGCACCAGCATTGGCGCGCTGATCGGTGCGCTCTACGCCAGCGGGCACAGCCACCGCGCCATGGCCGACATGGCCGCGCTGTTCTCGTCGAGCCGCCGCCTGCTCGACTACACGCTGCCGCTGACCGCGTTTAACGCCACCCGCAAGCTCACTGCCGTGTACCGCGAGCTGTTTGGCGAAACCGAGATCGACGACCTGCCGCGCCGCTTCTTCTGCATTTCCAGCAACCTGACCCGCGCCGAGCCAGTGATCCACGAGCACGGCCCGCTCTGGGCGGCGATCCGCGCCAGCACCGCCATCCCGGTGATCTTCGCGCCAGTGCAGCAGGCGAACGGCGACGTACTGATCGACGGCGGCATTCTGAACAACTTTCCGATCGACCTGATGCGCACGCGCTGCGAGGCCGGCACCGTGATCGGTATCGACGTGGCGCCGCCCACCGACAAAGTGCGCGATTACCACTTTGGGCCGAGCGTGTCGGGCTGGCAGCAGCTATGGAGTCGCGTCAACCCGCTGGCGCGTACGCGCCGCGCGCCCTCGCTCTTCGAAAGCCTGACGCGCACCATCGAGATCAACAGCGCGTATCGCGTGCGCTCGGCGGCCTTCCGCCAGTACGCCGATCTGCTCATTCAGATGCCCGACCGGCCGTTTGGTCGCCTGGCCTTCGACATCTACCCCGAGATGATCGAGATGGGCTACGAGGAAACTCGCCGCCAGATTGCCGAGTGGCGCGGGGCAGCCAACAGATAAAAATAACCACCAAGACACCAAGGCACCAAGAAGCAGAAACATGAAGGCGTTTGCACAACGACGCCGAGTTCCTAATGTGTCGTGCGGCATGAGTTCTGCAGTTCCTTGGTTCTGTGGCTCCGTAGTTCTGCTCAGCCGCAGGTCGTAGGTACCATTCCCGACTGGCCGGGACATATTTCCCGACTCGATTGTGACACATATATCAAGACGGCGGGAAAGGTGTGCAGTATAGTTCACTCATCAAACGAAACGTACTTGCCACCAACAATAAGGAGCCTACGGAAATGACAACTCGCCAACTCACGAACGGAACCGTTCGCACGAATACTACGACCATCGCCGCCGTCCGCAACATCGTTCGCTGGCCGTTCGCCAGCCGCTTCGCCTCGCCGCTGTGGCTCGCGCTGCGCCTGTATGTCGCCATGATCTGGGTGCAGATGAGCCTGGGTAAGTTCACCGCCGGCTGGCTGAACAGCGACCCCTCGGGCGACCTACTGAGGCTGGTGGCCAAAGGCACAATGCCGGTGCCGTTCGCCTTCTATCGCGGCGTGGCCGAAACCATGGTCAGCCTGGGCATCACGCCAATGCTGTCGCACACCATGCCCTTCCTTGAAATGGCGGTCGGCCTGGCGCTGATTAGCGGCATTATGATGCGCGCCGCCTCGGTGGGTGGCATCCTGCTGGTGACGAACATCATCCTGATGGGCATTGGCACAATGGCCTTCGACGGCCGGGTGATCCTGGCGCACGTCCTGCTGATCGCCGGCTACCAGAGCGCCCGCGTGATTGGCTTCGAGCGGCTGGCCGCCTCCATTGCGGGCCGCGCCCTGCGCCCGGTGCGCCCTTACCTGCCCAAGCGCGTCGCTGCTTACGTCCGCTAGTGAGTGCGCCTACTCAATCGAAATATGCACTACGTACTACGCTCTCGGCCTTCTGGTGCGTAATGCGTAGTGCGTAACATTCACCTCAAAACGAAACACAGCGCGGCGGGAGGTAGCCCTTCCCGCCGCGCTGTGTTGCTATGCCGCGCCGCGCTGCGCCGTGGTACACTCCCCAAAAAGGAGAAAAACCATGAACCCGATTGAGCAGCTTCTGGCCGACTACCCGGTGATGATTCTTGATGGCGCGCTGGCGACCGAGCTGGAAGCGCGCGGCTGCGACCTGAACGACCCGCTGTGGTCGGCGCGTGTTCTGCTGGAGCAGCCCGCACTGATCCGGCAGGTGCACGCCGACTACTTCGCCGCCGGGGCCGATTGCGCGATCACCGCCAGCTACCAGGCCACTTTTCCCGGCTTTGCGCAGCGCGGCATTAGTGAAGAACAGGCCACTGCGCTGATGCAGCTGGCGGTGCAGCTTGCCGCCAACGCCCGCGACGCCTTCTGGGCCGATGTGCGCAACCATGCTGGCCGGCCGCGCCCGCTGGTGGCCGCGTCGATCGGGCCGTATGGCGCGTTTCTGGCCGATGGCTCGGAGTATCGCGGCAACTACGGGCTGAGCGAAGACGAACTGATCGCGTTTCACCGCCCGCGCATGGCCGTGCTGGCCGCCGCTGGCGCGGACCTGTTCGCCTGCGAGACGATTCCGTGCATGGAAGAAGCGCGTGCTCTGGCGCGACTATTGGAGGAATTTCCCGAACAGAGCGCATGGTTCAGCTTCAGCGCCCGCGACGGCGCGCATACCTCGCAGGGCGAACCGATTGCCGAGTGCGCGGCGTGGCTCGACGCCGTGCCGCAGGTGGCCGCCATTGGCGTGAACTGCACCGCGCCGCACTTCATCCCCAAATTGGTAAGCGCAATCGCGTTGGCCACAAGCAAGCCCATCGTCGTCTACCCGAACTCGGGCGAAACATACCGCCCCGCCAGCAACAGCTGGGGCGGCGCGGGCGAGATGCAGGGCTATGCCGAGCAGGCAGCCGAGTGGTATGCGCGCGGCGCGCAACTGATCGGTGGCTGCTGCCGCACCAGCCCGCGCGAGATCCGCGCCGTGGCCGAGTGGGCGCGGGCGCGCTAGAAAGTCACCAAACCACGAAGACACGAAGGCACCAAGATATTTAGCTTAACCCTTGATGTCTTCGTGTCTTCGTGGTAGCGGTTCCCCACGGCGTTCTCACTTCGACAGTTCAGCAGTTTTCATTGCTCGGTTCTCAGTCCTTGGTTCTGGGTGTGACGGATCTTTCTGCGGCGCGGGGCTGAAGCCGCCGCGCTACCGAGCGACGCCCGCTGAAGCGGGCTTGAACGAGGCATATGGCAAGCCCGCTTCAGCGGGCGTCGCTTCGAAGCCCGGTCGTTTACGGCCGGGCAGTGCGTGAAACAAGCTGTGTGCAGAACTTTCCGTCACACCCCTTCGTTCCACACCATTTGACCGATTCTGGCAATACGCATATACTTTGCGCCATCTTCACACCAGCGACGTAATATCTGCCAACGATGGCGCGCGCCCGGCGTTTCGGTCGCGTGCTTTCAGTGTGTTCGGAGGCTGGCGATGTTTCTGACCCCCCGCGAGCAGGAAAAACTGCTGATCTATGTCGTTGCCGATCTGGCCCGCCGCCGCCGCGACCGCGGCCTGAAGCTCAACGTCGCCGAGGCCACGGCCCTCATCACTGAGGCGCTGCTGGAAGGCGCGCGCGACGGCCGCACCGTTGCCGAGCTGATGGAGCTGGGCCGCCACGTGCTCAGCCGCGCCGACGTGATGGACGAAGTGCCGGCCATGCTGCCGGTCGTGCAGGTCGAAGCCACCTTCCCCGACGGAACCAAGCTGATCTCGTGCCACGATCCGATTATCTGATTGACGATTTCAGATTTACGATTGTCGATTGGCTCGCAACAGCCAATCGTAAATCCAAAATCGTCAATCGTAAATCCAGGAGGGTGTATGTCAGGCGCTACCGACCGCTACCTGCTGCGCGACGAGCCGGTTGAGATCAACGCTGGCCGCCGCACCGTGACTGTCACTGTCAGCAACACTGGCGACCGCCCGATCCAGGTGGGTTCGCACTTCCACTTCTTCGAGGTCAACCGCGCGCTGAAGTTTGACCGCGCCGCCGCACTGGGCATGCACCTGAACATCCCGGCCGGCCTGTCGGCGCGCTTCGAGCCGGGCGACACCCGCGAGGTCGAGCTGGTCGAGCTGGGCGGGCTGCGCCGCGCGCTCGGCTTCAACGGCCTGGCCGAAGGCAGCACCACCACCACGGGCGGCATCCGCGATGCGCTGCGCCGAGCAAAAGAGCAGGGCTTTATAGATGAAGAGGTGAATGGGTGAATGGGTGACGAGGCTTTACCCCTTCACCATTTCACCCCTTCACCCGCTCACGCAAGGGAGGCGACATGCCACTCATTCCACGACGGCAGTATGCCGCGCTGTATGGCCCCACCACCGGCGACCGCGTGCGCCTGGCCGATACCAACCTGATCATCCAGATCGAGCGCGACCTGCTGCACCACGGCGATGAGGCCGTTTTTGGCGGCGGCAAGACCATCCGCGACGGCATGGCCCAGCGCGCCAGCGCCACCAGCGCCGCCGGCTCACTCGATCTTGTCATCACCAACGCGATTGTGCTCGACGCCGTGCTGGGCGTGGTCAAGGCCGATATTGGCGTGAAGAATGGCCGCATCGTCGCGCTGGGCAAGGCCGGCAACCCCGACAGCATGGACGGCGTGCATCCGCAGATGGTGATCGGCCCCGGCACCGAAGTCATCGCCGGCGAGCACCTGATCGCCACTGCTGGCGCGATCGACTCGCACATCCACATGATCGCGCCGCAGCAGGTCTACGAAGCGCTTTCCAACGGCGTCACAACCTTTATCGGCGGCGGAACCGGCCCGGCCGACGGTACCAACGCCACGACCGTCACACCCGGCCCGTGGTATATCGCGCGCATGCTCGAAGCCGCCGAGGCGCTGCCGGTGAACTGGGGCCTGCTGGGCAAGGGCAACGCATCTTTGCCCGAGGCGCTGCGCGAGCAGATCGAGGCGGGCGTGTGCGGCCTGAAGGATCACGAAGACTGGGGCACTACGCCCGCTGTGATCGACGCATCTTTGCGCGTGGCCGACGAATACGACGTGCAGGTCGCCATCCACACCGACACGCTGAACGAAAGTGGCTTTGTCGAAGACACGATCTCGGCGATTGGCGGGCGCACGATTCACACCTACCACACCGAAGGCGCAGGCGGCGGCCACGCGCCCGACATCATCAAAATCGCCGCGCTGCCGAACATTCTGCCTTCCAGCACCAACCCCACGCGGCCCTACACCATCAACACGCTGGCCGAGCACCTCGATATGCTGATCGTCTGCCACCACCTCAACCCCAGCATTGCCGAAGATGTCGCCTTTGCCGAAAGCCGCATCCGCAAGGAAACCATCGCCGCCGAAGACGTGCTGCACGACCTGGGCGTGATCAGCATGTACTCCTCCGACTCGCAGGCAATGGGCCGTGTGGGCGAGGTCGTCACGCGCGCCTTCCAGACCGCGCACAAAATGAAAGAACAGCGCGGCCCGCTCGACGGCGATACTGCCGAGCACGACAACGCGCGCGTGCTGCGCTACCTCGCCAAGCTCACGATCAACCCGGCGCTGGCGCACGGCATCGCCCACGAAGTTGGCTCACTCGAACCGGGCAAGCTGGCCGATATTGTGCTGTGGGACACGGCCTACTTCGGCGCAAAGCCCAAGATGATCATCAAGGGCGGCATGATTAGCTGGGCCGCAATGGGCGACCCGAACGCCTCGATCCCAACGCCGCAGCCGGTCTTCTACCGCCCGATGTTTGGCGCGCACGCCCGCGCCCTCGGCGCAACCTGCGTGAACTTTATGTCGCAGGCGTCGATCGCGCTGGGCGTGCCCGAGCGGCTAGGCCTGACGCGCCGTGCCGTAGGGGTAAAGAATTGCCGCAGTGTCGGCAAGGCGCATCTTGTGCGAAATGACGCCATGCCGCGCATCGATGTCGACCCCGAAACGTATGAAGTGCGTGTCGATGGCGTGCTGGCGACCTGCGAGCCGGCTGAGCGCCTGCCGCTCACGCAGCTGTTTTATATTGTGTAGTTCACCACGAAGGCACGGAGGCGCGGGGCTTGTTGAGTTGCACGTTGCAAGTTGAAGGTTGCAAGTTGGCAGGTTTGAAGGTTGAAGATTCGCAGGTTTAGCGGCTCAGTGCGTACTGCTGATTGCCGCCTGCCGTCTGTCGCCTGGTTCTGCGGTTCTCGGTTCTGTGCTTCCGTGGTTCTGCGGTTCTTGTACAAACTATCCATATCCTTCGCCTGGTATTCGTTAACCGTGCCTTGACAATCGGCGGCTCTTCCCCTATACTCTGGCTGTTTCCAGTCGGTTCCATCAAGAAAGGCCGCCCTGCGCGGCCCAGTGCCCAATCGGCAGGCTGTTGGTTTTATCCAATGCCCTGGCCGGGTTCAGCCGAATGATACATCGCTTCGTGTCATCCGGTTTGCGCTGAAGCTTCGCCGCACGTTGTGCCCCGTGCGCGTTTTGCCCCTGCACGACAATCCCTAACTCACTGAAACCCACCCGTTAGCACGGGCTTGCTCTGCCCTGCACGCGGGTTTGTGGGCCGCTTAGGTGGCGCAATTGTGCGCCTGGAAAGGAGTGGTCGCGCTGGCACTTCGCCGCGCCGGCGAACCGGGCCAATGATGCGTCTGGCAGTGCAGCCAACCGGGCAAAAAAACTACCGAAGCGAGAAGGCACCCATGCACAAAATCTCAGGCGCACCGCGCCAGGCCACCAAAGCGCGCTCGAATGCGGCGCTGCTGCTCACTATTTCGCTGTTCGCCGCGCTGCTGGCCGCCTGTGGCGGTGGCGCGCCCGCTGCCGCGCCCACGAGCGCGCCCGCCGCCACTGCCGCCGCCGAGCCAAGCGCCGCAGCCGCGCCAACCAGCGCCGCAGAAGGTACTGCCGCCCCGGCAGCCGAAGCTACCGCCGCGCCCGCCGCATCCGGCGACACGATCAAAGTCGGTGTTTTGCATTCGCTCAGCGGCACCATGTCGATCAGCGAAGTGTCGGTGAAAGACGCCACCCTGCTGGCGATCAACGAGATCAACGCGGCGGGCGGCGTGCTCGGCAAGAAGCTTGAGCCGGTGATCGAAGACGGCGCGAGCGACTGGCCGACCTTTGCCGAGAAGGCGACCAAGCTGATCGAGCAGGACAAAGTCGCGGTGGTGTTTGGCTGCTGGACCAGCGCGAGCCGCAAGGCGGTGCTGCCGGTGTTCGAAAAGCTCAACGGCCTCTTGTTCTACCCGGTGCAGTACGAGGGCCTTGAGCAGTCGCCCAATATCTTCTACACCGGCGCCGAGCCAAGCCAGCAGATCGTGCCGGCGGTCGACTACCTGCTAAGCCAGGGCAAGAAGAAAATCTACCTGCTCGGCTCCGACTACGTCTTCCCGCGCACGGCCAACAAGATCATCAAGGCGCAGCTGGCTGCGAAGGGCGGCGAGCTGGCGGGCGAAGAATATGTCCCGCTCGGCGGCACCGAGTTCAGCACGATCATCAGCAAGATTCAGGCGGCCCAGCCCGACGCGATCTTCAACACCCTCAACGGCGACAGCAACGTGGCCTTCTTCAAGCAGTTCAAGGACGCGGGCTACACCGCCGACTCGCTGCCGGTGCTGTCGGTCAGCATCGCGGAAGAAGAAGCGCGCGGCATTGGCCCCGACTACCTGGCCGGCCACCTGGTGTCGTGGAACTACTACCAGACCACCAAAACCCCCGAGAACGACAAGTTTGTGGCGGCCTACAAGGCGGCCTACGGCGCCGACCGCGTGACCGACGACCCGATTGAGGCGGGTTACTTCGGCGTCTACCTGTGGAAGCTGCTGGCCGAAAAGGCTGGCTCGACCGACGTGGCCGCGATCAAGGCGGCGGCGCAGACCAACTCGATTGAGTTCAACGCGCCCGAGGGCCTGGTGAAGGTTGACGGCGAAACGCAGCATACCTGGAAAACCGTTCGCATCGGCAAAATCCGCGCCGACGGCCTGATCGACGAAGTGTCGAGCAGCAACGGCCCGGTCAAGCCCGATCCCTTCCTGAAGCAGTTCGACTGGGCGAAGGGCCTGGCAACGCAGTAGGAAACATTGCTACATCGGGCGCGCCCGCGTCCTGAGTAGCACAGCGTGCGTATCGAAGGGCGCGGGCAGTTTGCTCGCACCCTTCGATACAGCCTTGCAGCTTACTCAGGGTGCCAGGGGAAGGAAACACTATGGCGCTATGGCTTACGCAGCTATTTAACGGTCTGAGTCTCGGCTCGATTCTCCTGATGATCTCGCTGGGCCTGGCATTCTCGTTCGGCCTGATGAACGTGATCAACATGGCCCACGGCGAGTTCATTATGGTTGGCGCATACACTACGTTTCTGTTTCAGCGCACACTCGCGCCGCTGCTGGGTGGCGCGCCCGCCGGCATCTGGTTTCTGCTCGCCATCCCGGCCGCCTTTGTGATCGCCGGGCTGCTGGGCGTGCTGCTGGAAGTCAGCTTGATCCGCTTTCTGTACGGCCGCCCGCTCGATACGCTGCTGGCAACCTGGGGCGTTGGCTTGATCCTCCAACAGGCCGCCCGCTCGATCTTTGGCGCGCCGAATGTGCAGGTCACCAGCCCCGCTTGGTTAAGCGGCGGCCTGCGCCTCGCGCCGGGCTTGCTGCTGCCTTACACGCGCCTGTTCATCATTGGGCTGGTGCTCCTTTGCATTGCGGGCATTTATCTGCTGCTCTATCGCACGCCAAATGGTCGCCGCATCCGCGCTGCCATGCAGAACCGCGAGATCGCCTCGGCGCTGGGCGTGGCAACCCGCCGCGTTGACGCGCTGACCTTTGGGCTGGGCGCGGGCCTGGCGGGCGTGGCTGGCTGCGCGCTGGCACTGATCGGGCCGATTGGCCCTTCGCTCGGCACCTACTACATTGTGGACGCGTTTATGGTCGTGGTGCTGGGCGGCGTTGGTCGCCTGCCAGGCACGATCATGGCTGCGCTGCTGATCGGCATTTTCAACACCCTGCTTGAGCTTGGCACCACCGCGACACTTGGCAAGGTGCTGGTCTTCCTGCTGATTATTGCCTTCCTGCAGTGGAAGCCGGCCGGCCTGGTGGCGCTGCGCACGCGCTAGTGCGCTTTCAGCGCAGGGGTTTGGGGTTGGGAGCGAGAACTGATTAACCACATCAGTATGCGGCTCGGCATAATCGTAAATCCAAAATCGTAAATCGAAAATGCATTAGTGCCATCCGCGGCTCGGGAATCAGCTGGCGCGAAACGGCCGGCTCGTCATAGAGGAGAGATGGAGCGATGAGCGAACGTGAACATTCCACACAGCGCGTCCGCATCTGGCGCTGGGCGGGCTTTCTGGCGCTGTGCGTGGCGCTGCTGCTGATCGCGCCGCTGACCTTGTCCGATTTCCGCCTGAACCTGCTCGGCAAATTCCTGACCTACGCCATCGTCGCGGTTGGGCTCGACCTGCTGTGGGGCTATGGCGGCATGCTGAGTCTTGGGCAGGGCCTGTTCTTCGCGCTGGGCGCCTATGCGATGGGCATGTACCTGAAGCTTGAGTCGTCGGGCACACAGCTGCCCGACTTTATGGTCTGGAGCGGGCTGAGCAGCCTGCCGCTGTTCTGGCAGCCCTTCCACTCGCCCGCATTTGCGCTGCTTGCCGCCGTGCTGCTGCCCGCCGCGCTGGCCGCGCTGATCGGCTTTCTGGTGTTTCGCAGCCGCATCCAGGGCGTCTATTTCTCGATCATCACCCAGGCGCTGACGCTGATCGCCAGCCTCTTGTTCATCGGCCAGCAGCCGATCACGGGCGGCACCAACGGCATCACCAACCTGAACACAATCTTCGGCTACTCGCTTGGCGAACGCTCGACGCAGCGCGGGCTCTATTTCGCCACGGCGCTGTGCCTCTTGGCAGTGTACCTGCTGTGCCGCTGGCTGGCTGGCGGGCGGCTCGGTCGCTTGCTGGTCGCCACGCGCGACGACGAGAACCGCGTGCGCTTTCTGGGCTACAACCCGGTGATGGTCAAGACGCTCGTGTTTGCGCTGGCAGGCGGCATCGCTGGGCTGGCCGGTGCGCTGTTCATCCCGCAAGTCGGCATTATCTCGCCTTCGGCTATGGGCGTGGCACCCTCGGTCGAAATGGTGGTGTGGGTGGCGATTGGCGGGCGCGCGACGCTGATCGGCCCAATCGTCGGCGCGCTGCTGACGAACTGGGCCAAGAGCGGGCTGAGCGAGAACCTGCCAACGATCTGGCAATACTTCCAGGGCGCGCTGTTCGTTGGCGTGGTGCTGCTGTTCCCGCAGGGTCTGGCCGGCATTGTGCGGCAGTTGGGGAGTGGGCGCTGGCCAAGCCAGCGCGGCACTGGCGCGCCTGCGCCCGCGCCGACGGAGGTTCCCGAGGAAGGGTTTGTAACCGCATCCCGCGCAGGAGATTAGCCCCATGGCTCAGAGTGGCATCATCCTTGGCGTGCAATTGGTCACGGTCGAATTCGATGGCTTCAAGGCGCTCGATCAGCTCGATTTCGCGATGGCCTATGGCGAATTGCGCTTCCTGATCGGGCCAAATGGCGCGGGCAAAACGACGCTGCTCGACATTATTACCGGCAAAACGCGCCCCTCGCATGGCCGGATCATGTTCGATGGCCTGCCAGCCATTCAGCACCTGCCCGAGCACCAGCGCGTGCGGCTGGGCATTGGCCGCAAATTCCAGACGCCCTCGATCTTCGGCAGCCTGACCGTGGCCGAAAATCTTGAAGCCGCGATCAGCTTCCGCGATGGGCTGGTGGCGCTGGCTTCGCGCGCCTCCGACAAGCAGCGCCGCCAGGTGATCGACACGCTTGAGCAGATCGGGCTGACGCCGCGCGCCAGCACCCGCGCCGGCCAGCTTTCGCATGGCGAAAAACAGTGGCTGGAAATCGGCATGCTGCTCATCCAGAAGCCCAAGCTGCTGCTGCTCGACGAGCCGGTGGCCGGCATGACCCGCCGCGAGCGCGACCGCACTGGCGAGCTCTTGCAAAGCATCGCCCGCGAGCGTTCGGTACTGGTGGTCGAGCACGACATGGAATTTGTGCGCCGCTTCGCACACACCGTTACCGTGCTGCATACCGGCAAGCTGCTGTGCGAAGGGCCGGTTGAAGCCGTGCAGAACGACCCGCGCGTGATCGAAGTGTACCTGGGCCGCGCCCACGATGGCCCGCCCGCGAAAGGCCACAGCCATGTTGCACATTGAAAAGCTTTCCGTATACTATGGCGAAAGCCGCATCCTGCGCGATGTCTCGCTGGAAGTTGGCGCGGGGCAGGTGGTGTGCCTGATGGGCCGCAATGGCGTGGGCAAAACCACGCTCATGAAGGCGATCATCGGCTTGCTGAAGGCGCGCGGCGGGCACATCCACTTCGGCGAGCGCGACCTGACGGCGCAGCCGCCGCATGTCCGGGCGCGCGCCGGCATTGGCTATGTGCCGCAGGGGCGCGGAATCTTCCCGTACCTGACGGTCTACGAAAACCTGGTGATGGGCTTCGAGGCGCGGCCCGGCGCGCGCCCCGACCCAAGCGCCATCGAAGAAGTGTACGCCACCTTCCCGGTGCTCAAGCAGATGCGCGGGCGCGTGGCCGGCACGCTTTCGGGCGGGCAGCAGCAGCAACTGGCGTTTGGCAGGGCGCTGGTGCGCCGCCCGCAGCTGCTACTGCTGGATGAGCCAACCGAAGGCGTGCAGCCCTCGATCATGCTCGAAATCGAGAATGTGATCCGCTCCCTGCGCGAGCGCGGCGACCTGGCGATTCTGCTGGTCGAGCAGTTTATTGACTTCGCGCTGGGCGTCGCCGATCGCTTCTATGTCATGGAAACCGGCAGCATTGTGGCGAGCGGCGCGGCGAGCACCTTCACCGACGCCATGGCGCGCGAATACCTGGCGGTGTAGCCGAAATAGAACCAAGAGCCAGGAATAATTACCACGAAGACTCAAAGGCACGAAGGTCTTCTGGTGGCGATAAAATCTTGGTGTCTTGCTGTCTTTGGGGCAACATAAAAGCTATTGATACGCGAATTGTTTTGATGATGTCAGTGGGTTTCAGCAAGTCTAAAATATGCTGACTCCTGACTTCTGACTTCTGACGGCTGCAATTATGATCTCACTGCTTCCCGCGCTCCAACTGGCCGACTCGTTTTTCCCCAGCGGCATGTACACCCAGTCGCATGGCATCGAGCAGTTTGTCGCGGCAGGGGCTGCCGGCGCGGCGCAGCTTGCGCCGATTGTGCACGCATACCTGCGCGACAGCGCCGGCCCAGCCGATGCCCTGGCCGCGCGCTGGGTGGTACGCGCCGCGCAGGCCGGCGACATCGAGCTGCTGGCCGCCATCGATGCGCGGCTGGAGGCCACCAAGCTCGCCGCCGAAACCCGCGCCGCCTCGAAGCGCTGTGGCGGGCGCGTGCTGCTGCTTGGGCGCGACCTGTACGGCACGCCGCTACTGCGCGACTATGCTGCCCGCGTGGCGGCCGGGGGCGGGTTTGCGCACCAGGCGCTGGTGCTGGCGCTGCTGGGCGCGGCTGGCGGGCTGGATGAAGACGCGGCGGTGCTGGTCGAATTACACACCTTCACGGTCAGTCTGGTGGGCGCAGCAGTGCGTCTGGGCGCGCTCGATCACGCGGGCGCGCAGGCAATACTGCTCGGCGCGCAGCCCGTGATCGCTGCCGCCGCCGACGCAAACCGCGCGAGCGACTGGCGCGACATTGGCGGCTTCGCCCCGCAGATCGACGTGATGCAGTTCCGCCACCGCTACGCCGAAATGCATATGTTCGCGAGCTAAACGAAGATTTACGATTTATGATTTACGATTTGGCCTTCACCCAAAAACCTGCAACTTGCAAACCTGCAACCTGCACCTCGCACGGGCGTATCGCATACGCCCCAACAAACCCGAAACGAGGCACATATGCATCTTGACCATGTGTTCAACACTGCCAGCGGCACGGCGCGCCCGGGCCGCATCCCGCGCATTGGCGTGGGCGGGCCGGTTGGCGCGGGCAAAACCGCGCTGATCGAGGCGCTGGTGCCGCTGCTGATTGCGCGTGGCTATGCGCCGCTGGTGATCACCAACGACATTGTGACGCGCGAGGATGCCGAGCATGTCAAGCGCACCCTCGCCGGCACGCTCGACGCGGCCCGCGTGGTGGGCGTGGAAACGGGCGCGTGCCCACACACGGCGGTGCGCGACGACCCAACCATGAACCAGGCCGCCGCCGACGAGCTTGAGGCGCGCTACCCCGACGCCGACATTCTGCTGCTGGAAAGTGGCGGCGACAACCTCACGCTGACGTTCAGCCGCGCGCTGGTAGATCGCTACCTGTTTGTGATCGACGTGGCCGGCGGCGACAAAATCCCGCGCAAGCGCGGGCCGGGCTTGATCCAGGCCGATCTGCTGGTGATTAACAAAACCGACCTTGCGCCATACGTAGGCGCGAGCCTGGAAGTAATGGATCGCGACTCGCGGCTGGTGCGCGGCGAACGGCCCTTTCTGTTCACCAACTGCCGCAGCGGCGAGGGTCTGAGCGCAGTGCTCGACTACATTGAGCAGGCGCTGCTCCACCCGCACGCGCAATGATCCTGTCGGAGCCGCTACCCGAGGCACAGCGCGCGCGCCCGCCCGCCAGCGGCGGGCTTGACCTGCTGCTGGAGCGCGATGGCGCGATCACACGGCCGCGCCGCGCCTTTGCCAGCCCGCCGATGCAGCTTTCGCGCCTGCGCTACGACGACCCAGCCGACCCCGGCGTGGCGGTGTTTACGCTGCTGCACCTGGGTGGCGTGCTGGCCGGCGACCGCGTGCAGATGCGGGTGGAGCTTGGGCCGGGCGCGGCGGCGCAGATCCCCATGGCCGCCGCCACGCAGGTGTTACGCATGCCCGCAGGCGACGCCGCGCACGCGCTCGAAATCGTGCTGGCGGAAGGGAGCCGGCTCGCGTGGCTGGCCCAGCCGCTGATTCTGTTCGCTGGGGCGTGTTTCAGCCAGACAACGCGGATCACGCTGGCGGCGGGCGCGCAGCTTGCCTTGCTCGATGTGCTTGCGCCGGGGCGGCTGGCGCGTGGCGAGCGCTGGCAATTCACGCGCTATGAGTCGCGGCTGGAGGTGTGCGACGCTGGCGGGCGGCTGCTGGTAGCCGAGCGCGCCGTGATCGAGCCGGCGCGCAGCATTCCATTTCTTCCTGAGCACACGCCAGTGGCGGGCAGCCTGTACCTGCTGGGTGACACGATCGACGCCGAGGGTATGGCGGCCGAGCTTGCCGCTTCGAGTGCGCCAAACCTCGGCGCGACGGTGCTGCCCAACGGCGCCGGCCTGCTTGTGCGCGCGCTCGGCCCTACGCCAAGCGAGGTGCATGGGGCGCTCAGCCGCATGTACGCGCGCTGGCACGCCGCGCAGCAAAAAAAAGGCGGCGACCACAGCATGTGATCGCCGCTGGAAGAAACCTAACCACGAAGACACGAAGGCACGAACGATCAAAATTCGCGCCTTCTCCGTGGTCTCCGTGCGCTCTGTGGCTCAACCATTTTGCTTTCAGCTATAACCACGAAGACACGAAGACACGAACGATCAAAATTCGCGCTTTCTCAGTGGCCTCCGTGTTCTCTGTGGCATATTATGGTTACTCCGCGAGCGCGGCCTGCAAGCTGCTGGCGGTGCGCAGGCCCGGCAGCGCGATTCCCAGCCCCACCATCGTCTGCGCCACCTCGGGCCGAATGCCAACCAGCACCGTCTCTGCGCCAAGCAGGCGCGTGGCCTGCACCACGGTCAAAATTCCCTGCGCCACATGGCTGTCCACCAATGGCACTCCTGTTATGTCGAGCACAAGCAGATGCGCGCCCCAATGCTCGATCGCCTGCAAGGCCTGTTCCTGCACATTATGTAATCGTTCGGCATCGAACGCGCCCACCAGCGGCATCACCAGCGTGCCGGCGCTCACTGGAATGACTGGCACGCTCAGCTCGCGCACAATTGCGCGCTGCTGCGCCAGCTCGTTCAGCAGGTGCTCCTGCTCATCGGCGCGCGTTTGGAGTGTGTCGAGTGCATGCTGCAAATCGCGTGTGCGCGCCGCGATCTGGTTTTCCAAATCGCCCTGTGTGGCCTGCAATTCGCGATTCGTCCCGCGTAACTGCTGAAACATCGCGCCGAAGCGGCTGCTCAGCTGCCACAGCAGCAGCAGGATCACGCCGCCAATCGCGCCAAACGAGCTAAGGTTCACGGAAAACAGCATTTCAGGCGTTACTTCTACGGTGCTCGGCAGCAGCGCGCCCAGGATCGGCACCAGCACGATTGTGACCCAGCAGAGGATAAGCAGGGTGCGCAGCGCCGGGCCGCGCATATACTGCACCGCCAGAATCGCGCCAATCAGCGGCAGCAGGCTGTTCACCACGCTCAGGTGCGGCGAAATAATTGTGGCCGCCAGCGGCAGCACCAGCAGCGTGCCGCACGCGATCATCACCGCAGCGTGAAACTGCCCGCGCCCAAGCAGCATACGCGCCACAGCAAACGCCGCCAGCGTGCCAAGCGAGATCAGCGCATTGAAAACGAATTCCGACTCAGGCCGCAGCACAAATAGCAGGCCAAAAGCCACCACAAAAAAGCCAACAATCGGGATCACCCAGCGAAAAAACTGCCGAAGATGCGCTTGCTGCTGCTGCTCGTCCATGTATATTCCCCCAAACAAAGGCATTTTAGGACGACTATAGCATAAGATCCGAGGCATTCCTATAGTTCTCTGGCGTCACTCTGTGCTAGGCCCTATGGTGCAGCGCGCCGAGCGTGCTATAATGCGGCCACCGTTCCCCGTTTGCAAGGAGCTGCCATGCTCGACCAGATCGATCTTGAGCGCACGATCGAGAAGCATGACTACAAGGCACGCCTGAAGGTCTGCCAGGATCGCCTGTACGATTTGCAGCAGGCGCTGTTCGAGGCACGCCGCCCGGCAATTGTGGTGTTTGAAGGCTGGGCCGGCACCTCGAAGGTCGGCACCATCCGCCTGCTCACCAGCCGGCTCGACCCGCGCGTGCTGCGCGTGCACCCGATCACCCCGCCGCGCACCTACGAAACCATGTATCCCTGGCTGTATCGCTTCTGGCAAAGGGTGCCCAGCTACGGCCAGCTCGCGCTGTTCGACCGCTCGTGGTACCGCGAGGTGCTGGCCGCCCGCACCACCGAAAAGACCTCCACGGCCGAGTGGCGCAGCCGCTGCGAAGATATTGTCGCCTTCGAGCGGCAACTGGCCGACGACGGCGCGATCATCCTTAAGTTCTGGCTGCATATTTCGAAAAAAGAACAGTCGCGCCGCTTCCACAAGCTTGGTGCCGACCCGCTCACCGCCTGGCAGATCACCGACGAAGACCGCTGGCAGAACAAACACTATAAGAAGGTGTATGCCGCGGTGGAAGACATGGCCGCGCGCACCGATATGCCCTACGCGCCCTGGCTGATCCTGCCCGCCACCAGCCGCCGCTTTGCGCGCCTGGGCGTGTTCGAGGCGATTATTACCGCGCTGGAAGGGCAGCTTGGCGAGGTTGCGAGTCTGCGCGCCGACCGCGAAGACGAGGCGTTCGACTCGAGCGGCTCCTCGTTTCGGCGCGGCCTCTCGGCGGTGCAGAGCGGCGGCCCAACCGTGGCGGTTGCGCGCGATGTTGCGAGCGATGGGAATGGCACGCACGCGCCCGCCATCGCGCCCACATCGCCCGAGCCGGTGCCGCTGGTTGTTCCCGAAATTCTCAAGCGCACCGACCTGAGCCAGAAGCTGGAACCGAAAGTCTATGAGCGCGAGCTGGCCGAGTTGCAGGCGAAACTGCACCTGCTTGGCTTTCAGGTGTACGAGCAGAAGCGCCCGGTGGTGCTGGTATTCGAAGGCTGGGATGCCGCTGGCAAGGGCGGCGCGATCAAGCGCATCACCGAACAGCTCGACCCGCGCAGCTATATTGTGCACGCCATCGCCGCGCCCTCGGGCGACGACAAATCGCGCCACTATCTGTACCGCTTCTGGCGGCGGTTGCCCCCGCAGGGCAACATTGGCATTTTCGACCGCTCGTGGTATGGGCGCGTGCTGGTCGAGCGGATCGAGGGTTTTGCGCGCCCCGACGAGTGGCAGCGCGCCTTTGCCGAGATCAACGAGTTCGAGCGCCAGCTGGTTGAGTTTGGCACGATTGTCTGCAAGTTCTGGATTCATATCAGCCCCGAAGAGCAGCTGCGTCGCTTCGAGGAGCGCCAGAACGTGCGCTACAAATCGTGGAAGCTGACCGACGAAGACTGGCGCAATCGCGAGAAGTGGCCGGAGTACGAGCAAGCCGCCGACGAAATGCTGCTGCGCACCTCGACGCCGGCCGCGCCCTGGACGGTGGTGGAGTCCGAAGACAAGCGTTTTGGCCGCATCAAGGTGCTGCGCACGCTGGTGCGCCGCCTGGAAGAGGAGCTGGGGCGGATCAAACTAAGCTAGTACACGTCGGTGAAATTCCGTTTCGGGTTGGCTCGCAGTTGGCAGTCGCCAGCTGGCAGGAATGATGGTAACTGCTGACTGCCAGCTGCCAACTACAACCAGCAACGACTTCTGGAATACTGTACTGGTTTTCTGGCGGGATGGCTGCGCGATTCCGCCACATGGGGGCCGCCATGACCAAGCTGACGTATGTTTCGATCGTTGGCGTGACGCTCTTGCTGGCCGTGCTGCTGGGCTGCGGCACACTGGCGCTGGCGGTGCGCACCGGCGCGCTGAGCGAGCAGCTGCACTGGTTCCCGCCCAACCTGCGCTACCAGC
Source organism: Kouleothrix sp. 19917 (assembly GCF_057073505.1). NCBI lineage: Bacteria > Bacillati > Chloroflexota > Chloroflexia > Chloroflexales > Roseiflexaceae > Kouleothrix > Kouleothrix sp. 19917. Next base: position 2,113,313 of record NZ_CP097099.1, on the reverse strand, counting down.
TGATCGTGCGGATCGGCAACGACGCGCCGCCCTGGGATCGGCGCAGCAACCGCCCGCAGGCGATCAACGTCTGGGTGCATGGCCGCAACACCGGCTGGCATATTGTCAACCTGCTGCATGTGCCAATCGGCCCGGCCGAAGAAGCCGCCGCACACTGAGCCAGAACGGAGCCACAGCGAGCACTGAGGACATAGCGCAAACTTCCGTCATTTTGCTATAATACGCATCAAATCAGCACAATACAAACGCTATCTGTGTAATCTGCGTAATCTGTGGATTATAACGAACACGCCAGCTAAGGGAGAACACGAATGCGCCTGAGTGAAGATAAAATCCGCCGCGTCGCCGAGCGCCTGCACGACGAGCTGGCCCAGCGCAACATGCTGGCCTACAAGGAGCGCGCCGGCAGCAAGCCCGGCACTGGCCGCGCCATTCGCGTGAAAGAAATCTACGATTTCCTGATTGATGATCTGCGCAAAGAAGAAGAGATCGACGCCGAGGTCGAGCGCATTCTGGCGACCTACTCGCGCGATCTGCGCGGCACCGAGCGCGATGTGCTGTTCCGCAAGCACAAGGAAGAAGTGGCCCGCAAGCGCGGCTATATTTTGTAGCGCGGAACGGCCAGAGAGGCTGCTCAAAAGTCGCTTAGCTGCTTGTGTCTGAGGCATCAGGCGCGGGCGGCAGAGCGACTTTTTCGTAGATATCTTCCAGCCGCAAGACGCATTCAATCGATGCCAGCGTGATACTTGCCGTTTCGTCAGTGATCGAATTGAAGGTCCACAGCTTGTCGGAGCGGCGCACAAAATGCTCAACCGCCACGGCATCCTGGGCGATCAGAAGATATTCCTGAAAGCTTTCAAGCGTCTGGTAGGCCTGAAACTTCTTGCCCCGGTCGTAGCGCTCGATCGAGGGCGAAAGAATTTCGATGATCACGGTTGGATTAGTGAGCGTGTCGTCAATTTCATCTTCAAACTGCGCTGCGCCACATACGACGGTAATGTCAGGGTAGACGTAGCGCCGTGCCTGCGGCAAGCTCACGCGCATGTCGCTGCCATACACCGTGCAGGGCCGCAACCGTAGCTGCTGGTGCAGGCTGCTGGTGATGTTCGTGCCAATCAGCGCGTGGTTGCGCGACCCGCCAGCCCGCAATAGCACGCGGCCATCCGCGAACTCATGTTTTTCTTGCTGGCTCCGCTCGAACGCAAGATACGCAGCGGGAGTCCAGTGCTGAAGTGGCTGTACCGACATGCTGTTTCCGCCTGCTGAATAGTTGCGCTGGCGCGGCTGCCCGCCCGGCGGCTCAATCATAGCAGCTTCAAACGGCTGGCGCAAATACGACAAAGCACCAACAGATGAGGCAGATGGCACAGATATGAGACCTATAATCTGTGCCATCTGCCTCATCTGTGGATGAATTTCAAGACTTCGTCGTTGGGCGTTTGTTGCGCAGCGTGCTATGCCCCTTGCAGCGCGCGCCAAACCTTCTCGGCGCGCAGCGGCAGATCGAGGTGGCGCACGCCTGCCGACGCCAGCGCGTCCATCACGGCATTCGCAATCGCCGGGGTCGAGCCGATTGTGGCAGCCTCGCCAATGCCTTTCGCGCCAAGCGGGTTGAACGGCGTCGGCGTGACCGTCGCGTCGGTGGTGAAGGTCGTGAAGTCGTCGGCGCGGGGCAGGGCGTAGTCCATCAGCGTGCCGCTGAGCAGCTGCCCATTCTCGTCGTACACGATCTCTTCCAGCAACGCCTGCGCAATGCCCTGCGCCAGCCCGCCGTGCACCTGCCCTTCCACCAGCGTTGGGCTCAGGCGCGGCCCGCAGTCGTCCACCGTGAAATAGTCGCGGATGCGCACCGCGCCGGTTTCGCGCTCGATTTCGACCACGGCGACGTGCGCGCCAAACGGGTAGATCACTTTCGGCACAAAGAAATCGGTCGCTTCCAGGCCCGCTTCGATCTCAAGCGGCAGGCCATCGCTGTAGGCCTGCGCCGCCGCTTCCGCCAGCGTCACGCTGCGGTCGGGCACGCCGCGCACCTGGTAGCGGCCCGCTTCCAGCACCACATCGTCGGGCGCGGCTTCGAGCATATGCCCAACGATCTGGCGCACCTTGTCGCGCACTTTCGCAGCGGCGCGCACCAGCGCCGAGCCGCCGACGGCGATGCTGCGGCTGCCCATAGTGCCCTGGCCCATCGGGGTGTTGCCGGTGTCGCCATATTTCACAATAATTTTGTCGAACGGCACGCCCAGCTCGTCGGCCACAATCTGCGCGAACGTCGTGCCGCCGCCCTGCCCGTGGGGCGAAATGCCGGTGAAGACCGTGACCGTACCCGTCGGCTCGACGCGCACCACCGCGCTTTCGTATGGGCCAAAGCCGCACATTTCGACATAGCAGGCCACGCCAATGCCCAGCAGCGTGGGCGCGTTCGGGTCGGCCAGGCGCTGCTGCTGCTCGGCGCGCAGCCCGGTGTAGCCCGAAATTTCCAGCGCGCGGCTGAGCGCCTTGTCGTATTCGCCGCTGTCGTAGAGCGGGCCAGCCGGCGTTTTGTAGGGGAACTTATCGGGCGCGATGAAGTTCTTGCGCCGCACGTCGACCGGATCCATATCCAATTCACGCGCGACCATGTCGACCATGCGCTCGATGTAGTAGGCCGCTTCGGGCCGGCCCGCGCCGCGATAGGCCGCCACGGGCGTGGTGTTCGTGTAGACGCACGTCACTTCGATATCGACGGCGGGGATGGCATACACGCCCACCGCCATCTGGCCGGTCAGCTCGGGAATGACGGGGTCGACCGGGTAGGCGCCCAGGTCGCCCACCACGCGCATCCGCAGCCCGGTGATTGTGCCGTCTTCCTGCACCGCTAGGTCGAGGTCGGCCACCTGCGCGCGGCCGTGGGCGGTGCCGGCCATGTGCTCCATGCGCGTTTCGGCCCAGCGCAGCGGCAGGCGGTAGGCGCGGGCCAGCGCGGCCAGCAGAATTTCTTCGGGGTAGGAGTAGATTTTGACGCCAAAGCCGCCACCCACGTCGGGCGCGATCACGCGGATCTGGTTTTCGTCCATGCCCAGCACGGTGGCGAGGTTCCCGCGATTCAGGTGCGGCCCCTGGCAGCTCGTCCAGACGGTCAGGCCGCCGCTGATTGGGTCGGGCGCGGCCACCACGGCGCGCGCCTCCATCGGCACGCCCGACAGGCGCTGGCTGGCGATGCGCTGGCTGACCACGCGGTGCGCGCCGGCAAAGGCCGCGTCGGCATCGCCGCGCTTGCGCGTCCACACGTGGTCGATGTTGTTCGGCATGCTGTCGAACAGCTGCGGCGCGCCCGCCTCGGTGGTTTTCAGCATATCGGCCACCACCGGCAGCGGCTCCCAATCCACCACCACCTCGGCGGCGGCATCGACGGCCAGCTCGGGCGTGGCCGCAATCACGGCGGCGACGGCCTCGCCCACGTGGCGCGCGCGGTCGATTGAGAGGGCGTAGTGCGTGGGGCGCGTGTCGTTGGCCGGGTCGTCGGCCGCGCCGCCTTCGCCGCCGCCAATCGGCATGGGGCCGCACATCGCCGGCAGGTCGGCACCCGTGATCACCGCCACCACGCCGGGGCGGCGCAGGGCGGCGGCCGCGTCGATGCTGCGGATGCGGGCGTGTGCGTAGGGGCTGCGCACAAACGCCACGTGGTGCATGCCGGGCAGCTTGATATCGCCAACGTAGTTCCCCGCCCCGGTGATCAGCCGGGGGTCTTCCTTGCGCTTGACGCGCGCGCCGATCATGGCAGAATAAGCCATTGCATCGCCTCATGTGTATGTAACGACAGGATGCGCGCTAGTATAGGCGAAAGCGGCGCGCAGGGCAAGGCGCAAAAATCGCGCGAGGCTCACACCTGGCGCGATCAAAAGAATTCGCAATCCACAGATTACGCAGATTACGCAGATGGCTTCTGAAGCAAAACCTAATCTGTGCAATCTGTGTAATCTGCGGATATCTCGCTTGCGTTGATTCTTGCTACAGATCCAGCTTGGCGTTTTCGCCCACCTCGGCGCGCTGGCCGGTCACAAGCGCCTTGGCAAAGCCCATCAGCGTCACAAATGTGCTGGAAGGCGAGTCCCAGTACTCGGCCTGCTCGACATTCACCTTCAGCAAAGCCAGGTCGGGGTCGTCCAGGCCATCGGGGAACCACGCTTTGAACAGCGGATTCCACAATTCCTTCATTTTGGCCGGGTCGCGCACCAGCTCGCCGCGCCCCGATACCGACACGTAGCGCTGGTCGTCCGTGTCGGCGTAGCTCAGGTTGACGCGCGGGTCCTTGCGAATTTCCTGCGCCTTGGGCGAGCTTGTGCCCAGAAAGAACCACAGGTCGCCATCGAACTCGCTTTTTTGGGTTGCCATTGGGCGGCTGCGCAGCGCGCCATCTGCCTCGACCGTGGTGAGCATGGCGATGTTGATGTCCTTAATCAGCTCGCCGAGCTTTGTGATCGCCTCGGCGCGGCTTGGATGATCTGTCATTGGATATTCCTTTCTTCTTTTTAGCGGGTGCGCGCCACGAATGTGGCGCGCACCCGCTAAAAGGGATAATTTTGGAGGGTCTACGACCCTCCAAACCTCCTGCTGAACATTCAGCCACACAAGCTATGTGTAGAAAGGAAGCAACCTGCGTGCCGTAAGCCGGCGTGATACAATCCACACTGTCACAAAATCTGCGCGGGCGGTGTTTCATGCACAAAGCCGCGCACCGGCCGGGCGGCTGGAGCATGTAAGAGTTATGACAAGTCAGCTCGCAAGTAAAGGGCAAGCCGTGGGAGAGTCGGACGAGGCGCTGCTCGAACAGTTGCGCCGCGGCGACGCCGACGCCTTCGAGCGGCTGTTTCTGCGCCACTACCCGGCGGTGTATCGTGCGGTGTTTCACCTGTTTGGCAGCCGCGAAGCAGCCGAGGACGCCGCGCAGGAAACCTTTCTGGCGCTGCTGCACCAGCCGCCGCGCAGTGGCGCGCAACTGTTGGGCTGGCTGTGCCGGGTGGCGCTGAATCGCGGCTATAACACCCTGCGCAGCCAGCGCCGCGCCGAGGCCCGCGCTGCCCAGGTTGGCGCAGGGCCCGAGCAGAACGACGCGCCCGACCCGGCCGGCGAGCTGCTGCGTGCCGAAGAACGCGCCGCTGTGCGCGCCACCCTGGCCGACCTACCCGAGCGCCAGGGCCAGCTTCTGCTGCTGCGCCATGCTGGCCTTTCCTACGCCGAGGTCGCGGCCGCGCTGGAGATTGCGCCGGGCTCGGTTGGCACACTGCTGGCACGCGCCGAAACCGCGTTTCTGGCCGCCTATCAGCGGCGTTTCGGCAAAGCGCCCAACGATTTTGCGTAAACTATCTTCACACAAAGGGTTCGGGCTATGAGCACATGTTTTGATGAAGGGCAGCTGCGCGCCTACACCGACGGCGAGCTTGCGCCTGCTGAGCGCGCCGCGTTGGGCGCGCACGCCGAAAGCTGCCCGCGCTGCGCCGCCGCGCTGGCCGAGGCGCGCGCCCGCGCTGCCAGCCTGCGCGCGCTGCTGCCGCCCGCGCCCACACCGAATGCACAGGCCGCGCTGGCGCGTGTTCGCGCGGCGGCGCTTGTTCCGCAACCATCGGCCGCCGCCACGCGCCCGGCCCACACAAGGAGAATCACCATGCTTTCGCAACGTGTTTTTGGCAGTGGCCGCTCACGCGCCTTTGCCGCTGCCGCCGTCGTGCTCGTGCTGGTGGGCTTGCTGGCCCTGCCGCCAGTGCGTGCCGCCGCCGACAGCCTGCTGAGCGTATTCCGCGTTCAAAAGGTCTTGTTCGTGCCAGTTGGCCGCGACCGCCTGGAGCAGATCAGCCAGCTCAAGAACGATCAGGGCCTGCTGTTCATGGGCAAGCCCGACAGCGCCGAGCGCACACCGCCGCGCACGGTTGGCTCGGCCGCCGAGGCCGCCGCCGCGACCGGCTATGCCCTGCACGAGCCGGCCAGCCTGCCGGCAGCGCCCACCAGCACTACCTATAAAGTGAACGACGGCGGCAACAAGAGCTTCACCGTCAACGTCGAGGCCGCGCGCCAGCTGCTCAGCGCGCTCGACATCCACGATGTGACGCTGCCCGATGCGCTTGGCAGCACGCCCATTCAGGTCGACATGGCGGCTTCGGCCAGCACCGAGTATGTCGGCCCCGGCTATGCGCTTACGCTGCACCAGGCCACCAGCCCGAGCGTCACCCTGCCCGATGGGGTGGATATGGCCCAGCTTGGCTACGCGGCCCTGCGCGTGCTTGGCACCTCGCCCGAGCAAGCCGAACTGCTGAGCCGCCAGATCAACTGGAACAGCACGCTGCTGGTGCCATTCCCTTCCGATGCCAACAACCTGCGCCAGGTAACGGTGAACGGCGAGCCGGCCATGCTCATGACCAACGGCCCGCGCAACAGCCAGGGCGGCGTGATCTACTGGCAGCAGGGCGGCACGATCTACATCCTGCAAGGGAGCAACCTCGCCGGCATGCGCGACCAGGAAATTGCCGATCTGCTCGTTCGCACAGCTGAGTCGGTGCAATAGCCGGCTGTTGTCAGTTCTGCCTCACCTGCTTACCACCAAGGCACAAAGGCACCAGGATGCATAGGTAAATCACTGAATAGTTCTTGGTGTCTTGGTGTCTTGGTGGTTATGGCACTCCTGCCTTCCAGCTTCTGAAACTGTGCGCGTATGACGAATTTGGTCATCGAAACCAGCGCCCTGCGCAAAGTGTACGGCCCGAAAGTCGCCGTCGCCGACCTCACGCTCGACGTGCCGGGCGGCGAGGTATTTGGCTTTCTGGGGCCGAATGGCGCGGGCAAAAGCACCTCGGTGAAAATGCTGCTTGGCCTGGTAGCGCCCAGCGGCGGGCAGGCGCGCTTGCTGGGCCGCGCTCCCGGCGACCCGCGCGCCATGGCGCGGATCGGCTTTCTGCCCGAGCACTTCCGCTTCCACGAGTGGCTGCAAGCCCGCGAGCTGCTCGACCTGCATGCGCGCCTGTATGGCATCGCCGCGCCCGAGCGCCGCCGCCGCATTCCCGCGCTGCTGGAGCGCGTGGGTCTGGCCGAGCACGCCCGCCGCCCAATCGCCGGCTTCTCGAAAGGCATGCTCCAGCGCATTGGCCTGGCCCAGGCGCTGCTGAACGAGCCCGCGCTGGTCTTTCTCGACGAGCCAACCTCCGCGCTCGATCCGTTTGGCCGCATGCTGGTGCGTCGGATCATTCATGAGCTGAAGGCACAGGGTACCACCGTCTTCCTGAACTCGCACCTGCTCAGCGAAGTCGAGGCGACCTGCGACCGCGTGGCATTTATTCGCGAGGGGCGCGTGCTGCAAACGCTCACGCTGGCCGACATGGCCGCCGGGCAGCTGCATGTCACCGTCCAGCTCAGCGAAGCGCCACCCGCGCTGCTGGCCGCCCTGCGCGCGCTCGATCCTACCTTGCAGGTGCACGAGCTGCCGCGCGCCGGCGATCACGCGCCGGGGTGGAGCATCGAGCTGGCCCTGCCCGACGAAGCGCAACTGCCGCAGATTGCCGAGCAGGCGCTGGCCGCAGGCGCAAAACTCTATGCGCTCACGCCGCGCCGCGCCTCGCTCGAACAGCTTTTCCTTGAGGTCGTGGGCGACGAGGACAGCGGGCAGTGAAACCAGGAGTCAGAAGCTAGGAGTCAGAAATCAGTGAGCAGTTGGCAGTTGGCAGTAACCTGCAACCTTCAAGCACTCTGCGCCCTTTGCGTCTTTGCGGTAAAATTCTCTCGTCGTCGGTCGTCGCCAACCTGCAACCTGCCAACCTGTAAACCTGCAACACTATGAACACAATCACAACCATCACCTGGCTCACATTTCGCGAAGCGTGGCGGCGGCGCATGGTGCAGGCCGCGCTTGGCCTGGGCGCGGTCTTTCTGCTGCTGTTCGGCATCGGCTTCCACCTGATCACCACCAATATGCGCGCCGAAGGCATGCGCGCGATTGAGCTGAACTTTGCCTACAACCTGCTGCTCATGGCCGGCCTGTATGTGGTGCACTTCCTCACCGTCATGCTCGCAATCTTCGCCTCGGTCGACACGATTGCCGGCGAGATCGCCAGCCACACCATTCAGGCGCTCGCCACCAAGCCCGTGCAGCGCTGGCAGATCGTGCTGGGCAAATGGTTCGGCTACGCAGCAATGATTGTGCTGTATCTGGGTGGGTTGAGCGGTGGAATAATGGGCGTGGTTTACTTTTTGTCGGGCTACACACCGCCCAACGCCAACGCCGTGCTGCTGCTGATGCTCGAAGCGCTGGTGCTGCTCTCACTCTCCCTGCTGGGCGGCACATATCTTTCTACGCTCACCAATGGCGTATTTCTGTTTATGCTGTATGGGCTCGCCTTTATTGGCGCGTGGGTCGAGCAGATCGGCGCGCTGCTGCAGTCGCACGCTGCCGTGAATGTCGGCATTGTCGCCAGCCTGCTGCTGCCGGTCGAGGCGCTCTGGCGGCGCGCAGCCTACCTGATGCAGCCGCAGCTTATGAGCACAATACCCACGCCGTTCAGCGGCTCGTCGCCGCCCAGCCAGGCCATGGTCATCTATGCCGCAATCTACGGGCTGGTGATGCTCTTGCTGGCCATGCGCAGCTTTGGGCGGCGCGATTTGTAGGGGATTCTCACAGTACCGCAGCACAAAAAGAAGCCGGAGCGATTTCGCCCCGGCTTCTCTTTCTACTGCTACACGCGCGAGCCAAGCATTGGCGTGCCCGGGCGCTTCACGCCGGGCGGCGCGGCGGCCGTCACCTGCTCGATGATCTGCAGCGCACGGGTAGCGATCTGGTCGAGGTAGATCATGTCGTCGCGGCTAACCATGCCCGCCACGCGAATTGTGTCGAAGTACCAGCGCGCGTGGTTGAGCATATGGTGGCGCGCAACGCCAAAGCGCGGCATGATTGCCCAGCCCCACTGATACTCGCGCTCGATCACCATCAGCGTCTGGAAGCGCAGCACCACCTGGATCAGGCGATGAAAGCGGCGCGGTGTTTCTTTAAACACATTCTGCTGAAACGTCACCGCGTCGGGGCGCGTCGCATCAAAGCACAAGGAAGGAAAAGCCGTCGCCAGGCGGTTGGTCAGGAGCTCGCACAGCGTGTCGCGCTGCAGATCGAGAGAATCGGCCACGCGCGCGCCATTTTGCTCCAACCATGCCTCAAGCGTCATCATCGCCAGAACTCCTGGGCGCCCGTGCCAGCGCAGGCAGCACGTGCAAAGCACCGCTGTGCGGCTGGCCAGAGTGCGATGTATGAATACGGGTTACATGCGGGGTTGCGTACCGACGGCATTATACCACCGGTCGGGTGCGACAAGGTCAGCAAGCTGCTCGGCGCGATTGGCAGCGGTGCGCAGTTCGATGCCAAGGTAGATGCCTGGCACGCGCGCCTGAAATTCGGGGTATTTTTCAAAGACCGAGCCGCTGTACACCAGCTGCAAGCGGTAGTTGTTCAGCGATGCGATCATACGGCACAGTTCGAGCATGCCGGCCATGTGCTCAACCATGGAGTTGGTGATGCATACGAGTGCCGGCGCCAGGCGCTTGAGAAAGTTTTCGCTGCCTTCGGCTTCCAGGCTTTGGCCCAGGTACACCACTTCCCAGCCGCGCTGCTCCATAAGTAACGCAAACATCAGCAGCCCAAGCTCATGCTGTTCATCGGGGGCACACGCGCACAGCAGGCGCGGCCCCTGCGCGAATGGCGCATGCATCTGCATCAGCCCGAGCAGACGCTGGCGAATAAAGTTCGAAAACATATGCTCTTCAGCAATGCTGATTTCACCGCGCGCCCAACGCTCACCCAGATCGAACATAATCGGCTCGAATAGCTCGAAGATCACGGTCTCGATCGGGAACATGGTGCAGATATGGTTAACCATCATGTGGGCCTGGCGCAGGTTCACGCTGTTCAGCGCATCAATCAGCTGCACGCGAATTTCGGGCCAGTTGCTGCCGCCAGGCGGCTGGGTGGCAGGCTGCGGGATGGGTGGCGCGGCGGGCGGCAGTGCCCCTGCTTCGAGCGTGTCCAGCTCATGCAGGAAGGTCACCGCCTGGCTGATCGCCAGCCCTTCTTCGGTGCACTGCTTGAGCCACTTGATGATTGCGACATCGCGCTGCGAATACAGGCGGTGGCCATGGTCGGAGCGTTTGGGGCGGGGAACGCCGTAGCGCTGCTCCCATGCGCGCAACGTCGAGATGTTTACGCCAGTTTGCTGAACAACCGCTTTGATGTTGTAGCGTGGCGCATCGGAGAGCGCCAGCAGGTGCTTGATATGCTCATTCATAGAGCACCCCGTTTTTCGTCACGATGGCGACGAAGCAAGCCAGCCAGACGTAGGACATACGCGCGCAGGCAGCGAGTGGATGGAGCTGTGACGCCTGTTCAGGATGTGTTCATTATATTTGCATGTCCTTTGAATGTCAAACGCATCGTTGCCCCAGCCAGCCATGGCACTGCCCAGAAGCGGGCGGAGTGGTGTGGAGGTGCGGGGAAATTACGGCGCGCTGCACATTATCTGCGTAGCATTTGCGTAATAAATGTGTCAATCATTTCGATTGACTCTTTTTCTTGCGCGCCGCATAATGAGCGCATCGAGCAAAATTTAATCTTAACACTTTTGCGAGCCTGGCCGCTCCTGCGCATGCATGGGCGTCGGCTGTGTGTTGCCAGCACTGCGCTGGCTGTGCACATCATATGCAAGCCTTCCGAAAGGGGGTGAATTGGATGCCAGATTCCGTCGAAGTATCGAGCGATCTCGTACCCTCGCCGTGGAAAACGCTTTTCTCAAACGAGGAGTGGCTCATTCACCGCATCGTGGTGCAATCGACTTACGCGATGGTTGTGATCGTGCTGGTCGCTCATGCGCTGGTGTGGTTTTGGAGGCCGTGGCTGCAATAGCAGATCAAGGAGAATTTCATGCGTCGTGCCCCGATCGAGTTTCGTACCGTTGTGATTCTCTACACGCTGCTTGGCATCATCATGGCCCTCGTCATCCACTTCGTCGTTCTGAGTTCGCCACGGTACAACTGGTTGGCGCTGGTCGGCGGTTAAACCGCCCTTCCAGCGATTGTTCGTGCAGGTGCTTGGCAGTGGGCTGAAGCACGTTGCGGCTCAGCCCCTGCCCGCGTTGCGCATCCCGTCTCGGCAGGCGAAGAAAGCGAGAGCTTGAGATGTCAGATCTTCCCAATAATCCGCCGCTGCAGCCCGACGAGGGACCGCCGGTTTCTCGCCAGCAGCCTGCGCCTGTGGTTGCGCAGGAAGTGCAGGCGTCGAAAGTGCTCGCTGCGGAAGATGCCAAGGCCGGCGACGTTATTCCGTTTTCGATTGTCGAAGAATTTTACAAACGCCCCGGCGGCACGCTGTTCGCCCAACTGTTCGGCAACGATCCGCTCGATTTCTGGATCGGGCGCTTCTATGTCGGCATCTGGGGTTTGCTGTCGGTCGCCTTCGCGGCGATCGGCGCGATTTTCTACTTCTACCAGTTTGTGGTGGTCGAAGGCACCTACAACATTTTGCAGGCGCGCATCGACCCGCCGCCACTGGCGCTTGGCCTGCACCTTCAGACGCCCGGCCAGCCTGGCTTTAACTGGCAAATCATTGTGATCTGCGCGACGGTGGCGTTCATTACCTGGGGTCTGCGCGAGATCGACATTTGCCGCAAGCTGCGCATGGGCTACGAGGTGCCAATGACCTTCTACGCGGTGGTGTCGTCGTGGCTGACGCTGCAGTGGCTGCGGCCGATTGCGATGGGCTCGTGGGGCAATGGCTTCCCGCTGGGCATTACGCACCATCTCGACTGGGTGTCGAACATCGGCTACCAGTATTTCAACTTCTTCTACAACCCGTTCCACGCGATTGCGATCTCGCTGCTGTTCTTCAGCACCATGCTGCTGGCGATGCACGGCTCGGCCATCCGCAGCGGTATGAACCGCCCGGGCGTGACCGTCCATAACATCGACGTGTTCTGGCGCGGCATTGCGGCTGGCTACAGCATTGGCGAAATCGGCATTCACCGCGTGGCCTTCTGGATCGCGGCGCTGGCCGTGCTGACGGCGAATGTGTGTATTTTCCTGTCGGGCACGCTGGTGCATAGCTGGGCGTCGTTCTGGTCGTTCTGGGACAAATTGCCCTGGTGGAGCTTTGCCGGCGCGGCGTCGATTGTGGCGGCGGGGCGCGGCGGGCGCGAAAGCTACGACGACATCGACCTCCACGCGCTGGAGCAGCCCGGCACCGGCAACGAAACCAGCTTCGGCATTGCGCGGCAATCGCATGTCAGCATTATGGATCAGCTGTTTGGTAACGGGCAGGTTGGGCCGTTCTACCTGGGCACCTGGGGCCTGACGGCGCTCTTGTGCTTCAGCGCCACGGTGTTCATCATCCTGATCTCGTACATTACCTCGGCGCAGGTGCACTACAACTTTATTCTGTTCCTGCGCGAATTTGCAAATCTCTCGGTTGACCCGCCCGCCGCGACCTTTGGCCTGCGCTGGCCGGGCTGGTTCAATGGCGGCAACTGGCTGGCGGCCACCTTCTTCCTGCACCTGAGCGTGCTGGCGTGGTGGGCGCGCGTCTACACCCGCGCCAACGCCACCGGGCTGGATCGCAACCTGGCGCGGGCCTTTTCTGCCGCGCTGGTGCTGTACTTCACGATCTACCTGGTACGCCCGCTCTTGCTGGGTGCCTGGTCGGAAGCGCCGGGCCACGGCCTGAAGGCCATGCTCGACTGGACGAACAACGTCAGCGTGCGCTATGGCAACTTCTACTACAACCCCTTCCATATGATCTCGATCTTTGGCCTGCTTGGCTCGACCATGCTGCTGGGCATGCACGGCGCGACGATTGTGGCGACGGCGCGCTACGGCGCGGAGCTGGAGCTGAAAGAGATTGAGATCGAGGGGCCTGGCACGCACCGCGCGCAGCTGTTCTGGCGCTGGACGATGGGCTTCAACGCGAATGCGGCCAGCATCCACGTGTGGGCCTTCTGGTTCGCCATTCTCTGCGTGGTCGCGGGCGCGGTTGGCCTGCTGCTCTCGGGCACGGTGATCAAGGACTGGTACAGCTGGGCGCAGTCGGTGCATATTGTCGCCCCGCCCGACCCGAACTACGACTGGTCGCAGTTTATTCAGCGGTAATGTGATCTGCGGCGTGGTGGCGCGCCCGGTGCCGCCCCACGCCGCAGTGTGGCAAAGAAGGAACGCCCATGTACAACCAGCGCAATGCTGCACCGCTGTTTAGCGAGCGCACCTTGTTCTTTCTGGTGTTCGGGGTGGTGACGCTCATCCTGGTTGGCGGCGGTATCGGCACAGTGTCGTGGATCAACAGCCTGTTGAGTAGCACGCGCACGCCGGCTGCCACGTCGCCCATGTACACCAACTACTCCACCGACCCCGCCGACCCGGCCAAGCCCTACTTGCAGCCGGCCTCGCTCGCGGCGATGAGCAAGTACATCACCGAGCACCCCCAGCCGCAGAACGTGCAGGTTCTGAAAGGCATGGACACGGCAGCGATTGCTAACTATATGGTTGGCATGGTCGCTGGTGGCCTGAAGGTCGATTGCACCTACTGCCATGTGCTGACCAACGGCAACTTCGCCGACGATACCAACCCGCAGAAGGCCAAAGCCCGCCAGATGATGCTGATGGCGCAGGACTTGAACCAGAACTTCGTGGCGCAGCTGCCGGCCTCGGTTGGTGGCAAGCAAGTGACCTGCGCGACCTGCCACAATGGCAAGCCGGTCAACTTCAATGGCGGCAACTCGGGCGCGCTGAGCAACTACCCGGCCGACCAGAGCCCGCTGCCCGATACCTTCCAGCTCAAGCTCGAATCGCCAGCCGACCTCGACCTGCTGCTGATTACGGGCAAGAAGGATCCGGACCTGGCGGCGGTGCAGTACAACCAGCAGACCATGACGCACTTCACGCAGGCGCTGGGCAATGGCTGCGCATTTTGCCACAACGCGAACTACTTCCCCGGCAACGAGCAGCCGCCCAAGGCCCACGCGCTGATTATGCTCAAAATGGCGCAGCATATCAACGCCACCTACAAGCCAATTATGAACAACAAGGGTCCCTCGTGCTGGATGTGCCATCGCGGCCAGCAGCTGCCGCCCGGCTCGGCCAACCCCGGCCAGGTGCCGGAGGTGCTGGGCTACAAGCCACAGTAGCCCTTGCAGGCTGCTGAAGCGGATGAGCACGCGAGTGCGTAGCGGGTAGGCCAGTGGCGCTACTCGCTACGCATTACGCACTATCAGGAAGCAAACGCGCGTGAGCAAACGACCACGAGTATTCACGCCCCTGCTGCGGCCGTTCGGACGCCTGAAAACGGCGGCCAGCGAGTGGCTGGAACGCCACGGAACGGCTGCGCTCTGGCTGCGTGTGCTGCGGCTGGGCTTGTTCCAGTTCGGCATGGGCCTGACGCTCGCGCCGATCACGGGTACGCTCAACCGCGTGCTGATCGACAGCCTGCGCATCCCGGCGGTGCTGGTGGGTTTGCTGATCGCCATCCACTATTTCGTGTCGCCGGTGCGGGCGCTGATCGGCTTTCGCTCGGATCAGCAGCGCGCGGTTGGCCGCTGGCGCACGCCCTACATTGTGATGGGCGCGATCCTGACTTTTGGCGGCCTGGCGAACACGCCCTTCTCGCTCTTGCTGCTGAGCGGGCAGGGCACGCTGCCGTTTGTGCCCGCGCTGATCGTCTGCCTGCTCATTTTCCTCGCCTACGGCATTGGCGTGAACATTGTCGAAACCGCCTACCTCGCGCTGGTGAGCGACCTGACGCCGCCGGCCGAGCGTGGGCGCGTGCTGGCGGTGCTGTGGATGATGCTGGTGCTTGGCACGATCGTTAGCTCGCTGCTGCTGGGCGGTCTGCTGACCGAGTACAGCGACGAGAAGATGATCGCCATCCTGAAAAGCTCGGCGCTCGTCTTCCTGATCCTGAGCTTTCTGTCGCTGTGGAAGCAGGAACGCCTGCGCCCCGATGGCCGCGTGGTGGGCTACCAGCCCGACGCCGCGCCGCGCGTGCGTATGTCGCTCGGGCAGTCGCTGCGCTTGCTGGCGCGTCAGCCGCTGCTGCGCGGCGTGTTTGCGATCTTGTTCCTCGGCACGGCGGCCTTCGCCTCGCACGACGTGCTGCTGGAGCCCTACGGCGCGCAGGTGCTGCATATGAGCGTCAGCGCCACCACGCAGCTCACTGCGCTGTGGGGCCTGGCAATGCTGGTGGCCATCCCGGCGGCGGGCTGGCTGCTGTGGCGCGGCTTTTCGCCCGCCCTGCCCATTCTGCTCGGCTGCGCGGTTGGCGCGCTGGGCTTTCTGGTCGTCAGCCTGGCGAGCGATGCCGCGCTGGCGATTGCGTTCCGCTCGGGCGTCTGGCTGATTGGTATGGGACGCGGCATGTTTATTGTGGGCAGCGTGGCGCTGGTGATGGCGCTGACCGACCGCAACCACGCCGGCCTGTTCCTGGGCCTGTGGGGCGTGATGCAGTCGCTGGCGCAGGGCCTGGGCGTGGTGGGCGGCGGCCTGGCGCGCGACCTGGCGGCGGCGCGGTTCGGCAGCGTTGTGCTGGGCTACACTGCTGTGTATGGCGCGGCGCTGGCTGGCCTGCTGGTTGCGCTGCTGCTGCTGACGCGGCTGCGCCTGGCGCGCATGCGCGCTGACGCGGCGACTTCGCCGTGGCAGGGCCTGCAAGATATCCCCGCCGACCAGATTATTTATTGAGGGCCGAAGAAGGGCGTATGCAATACGCCCAAACGTACTGGCGTATGCGATACGCCCAAACGTACTGGCGTATGCAATACGCCCAAACGTACTGGCGTATCGCATACGCCTAACCGAGAAGGGCGTATCGCATACGCCCATCAAGCATAGGATGGCGCCATGACCGAGCAACCACTGCCCACCACCCCACTGGCGAAGCCGCGCGTGCCAAGCACGCCGCTGGCGCGCTCGATTGCGCTGATGAAACCCGTGACATGGTTTGCGCCAGCGTGGGCGTTTCTGTGTGGCGCAATCGCCAGCGCGAACGTTGGCTGGTCGGTCACGAGCATGGGCCGCATGGCGCTGGGCATTCTGCTGGCCGGGCCGATCCTGTGCGGGCTGTCGCAGGTCATTAACGACTACTGCGACCGCGAGGTCGATGCGCTGAACGAGCCGAACCGCCTGATCCCATCGGGCCTGGTGTCCGCCACGCAGGTGTTTGTGACGATTGGCGTGCTGGCCGTGCTGGCGCTGGGCATCGCCTGGGCGCTGGGCGAGCAGGTTGCGCTGCTGACCGCCGTGGGTATGGTGCTGGCCGTCGTCTACAGCGCGCACCCGATTCGCGCCAAGCGCAACGGCTGGATCGGCAACGGCCTGGTGGCAGTTTCCTACGAGGCGCTGCCCTGGCTGGCCGGCCAGCTGGCTTTTGGCCGCCTGACCGTGCCGTCGGTGATTGTTGCCGCGCTATACTCGGTTGGGGCGCACGGCATTATGACAATCAATGACTTCAAGAGCATGGACGGCGACCGCGTCAGCGGGATCAAAACCATTCCGGTGATGCTGGGCGAGTGGGGCGCGGCCTGGATGGCGGTGCTAACCATGAACGTCGCCCAGCTGTTTGTGATTATGCTGTTTGCCGTGTCGCAGCAGTGGCTGATTGCCGCCATCATCGCGGCGCTGTTTGTGGCGCAGCTGCCGCTCCAGCGCAAGTTCATGCAGGACCCGCGCGGCCGGGCGATTTTCTACAACGCCAGCGGCACAACGCTGTTTGTGTGGGGCATGCTCGCCGCGGCGATTGGCGTTCAGTAATCTGCGATTTTAGATTTGCGAATTACGATTTGCGATTTGTGGCTTCCCAATCGTAAATCATAAATCGTCAATCGTAAATGGAGGCGTTATGGATGAAGTTCTCGTGGTTGGCGCGTCGGTGGGTGGCTCGACGGCAGCCGAAACGCTGGTGCGCGCAGGCGTGCCGGTGGTGCTGCTGGAACGCGACCTTGCGCGCGTGAAGCCCTGTGGCGGCGCGGTGCCGCCCGTCGCCTTCAAAGAGTTCGACATCCCCGAGCGCCTGATTTCGCGCAAAGTGCATCACGCGCTGGTGCACTCGCCGTCTGAGCGCACTGTGGCGATTGATGTGATCGGCACGCGCCCGCACAGCGACGACGACTACATTGCCATGTGCTGCCGCGAAGAGTTCGACCAGTTTCTGCGCAACCGGGCGGTCGAGCGCGGCGCGACGCTTGTCGAGGGCCAGCTGCTGAGCGTGGCGGTTGACGCGACAGGCGTGACCAGCACCTACCGCGAAAAGGCCAGCGGCGATGTTCGCACCCTGCGCACCACCGCCGTGATCGGCGCGGATGGCGCCTACTCGCCCACGGCGCGCGCGCTGGGCCTGCCCAACCTGCCGCGCTGCGTGGCGATTCAGGAGCGCATCCGCCTGCCCGCCGACAAGATGGCGCGCTGGGAAGACACCGCCGACCTCTACCTCGGCGCAGAAGTCAGCCCTGACCTGTACGCCTGGGCCTTCCCCAAGAAGGATCACGTCGCGGTGGGCATGGGCGCGGGCCAGGGCCACACCAAGGCCGCGCGCCAGCACCTCGAAAACCTCAAGCAGCGCATTGCACCCGAGCTGGCCGGCGGCGAGATCATTCTGCAAGAAGCGCACGCCCTGCCCATGCACCCGCGCCCGCAAATGGCCTTCGACCGCGCCATGCTCGTGGGCGACGCGGCTGGCCTGGTGGTTGCCACCTCGGGCGAGGGCATTTACTGGGCAATGAAAAGCGCCAAGCTGGCCGCCGAAGTGCTGGCCGACAACATCGCCAACCCGAGTGCGGCGCAGCTGATGCGCTACCAGCGCACATGGTGGAAGAACTACGGCACGATGTACCGCTTCCTGCGCTGGCTGCAAAAATGGGGCTACGGCGGCGAACGCCAGATGGAAGTGTTCACCGACATGTGCCGCAACCGCGATGTCCAGCGCCTGACTTTCGAATCGTATATGCACAAAAACATGGCGCCCATGCCCTGGCTCGCGCAAATGCGCATGACCGGCGACATCATCGCCGCGCAGGTGCGCCATTATGTGCCAGGTTTTGGCACCAGCCGTGGGCAGTCATTACCAGCCTGAAGGGGTGAACGGCTGAAGAGGTGAAAGGGCGCGAATGTCACCCTTTCACCCTTTCACCCTTTCACACAATCAAAAGGACACGTTATGCGACTCCACCTCTTCCCCATGCTGTTTGCCCTGTTTGTCTGGTGGTTCAGCACCGGCGTCATCATCTACCTCGACGGGCTGCCGCGCCGCACCTTCAAATGGAGCTTTCTGGGCGGCACGCTGCTGATGTTCGCCGCGCTGTGGGGCCTGGCCGCCACCCGCAACGACACCAGTGTGATGGGCGCGTACCTGGCCTTTACCTGGGGCACGCTGGCGTGGGGCTGGCAGGAAATGAGCTTCTACATGGGCTATGTGACCGGCCCGCGCCGCACGCCCTGCCCGGATGGCTGCAGCGGTCTGAAGCACTTCGGCCACGCGATCCAGACCAGCCTCTACCACGAGCTGGCGGTGGTCGCGGCGGCGGCGGCGGTGCTGGCGCTTACCTGGGGCGGCGCAAACCAGATCGGCACATGGACCTTCCTGATTATGTGGTGGATGCACCAGAGCGCCAAGCTGAACGTGTTCTTTGGCGTGCGCAACCTGAGCGAAGAGTTCCTGCCCGAGCACCTGCAATTCCTGCGCAGCTTCCTCACCAAAAAACCGATGAACGTCTTCTTCCCGATTTCGGTCACGGTCTCGACGGTGATCACGGCGCTGCTGTTCGGGCGGGCCTTTGCCGCTGGCGCAAGCGACTTTCAGGCGATTGGCTTCACCTTCCTGGGCTTCCTGATGGCGCTAGCTATTCTTGAGCACTGGCTGCTGGTGCTGCCCTTCCCCAGCAAAATCTGGGATTGGGGCCTGCGCTCGCGCGCCACGCTGCGGCCGGCTGGCGTCGAGGTGATCGCTGGCTTCCTGGGCGCGGGCAAAACCACGTTTGTCCGCCGGCTGCTGGCCACTGCCGACCCAAATGTGCGCACGGTGGTGCTGGTGAATGATTTCGGCGCGGTTGGCATCGATGGCGCGCTGCTGAATAATCGTGGCGCGGATGTTGTCGAGCTGCCCAACGGCTGCATCTGCTGCTCGCTGCGCAGCGACCTGGGCCGCCAGATCCGCGAAGTCGTGGCGCGCTGGTCGCCCGAGCGGCTGCTGATCGAGCCGAGTGGCGTGGCCGAAGTGGCGACGCTCTTGCGCGTGCTGGGCCAGCCTTCGCTTTCCGACGCGGTGCGCGACGTGCGGGTGTACACGCTGGTCGATGCGGGCAGCTTCTTGCAGCACTATGCGCGCATGCCCGAGTACTTCCACGCGCAGGCGAACATCGCGCCGGTGCTGATTGTGAACAAGGCCGACCTTGCCACACCCGCCGAGATGCAGACGGTCGAGCAGACGCTGCGGGCGCTCAACCCGGCCGCGCGGATCGTGCCGGCGCGCTATGGCGTGGTGGAAGATGCTGCCGCGCTGCAACACGCGCCGCTGGCCGCGCCCGCCGCAATCGAGGAAGACGCGCACGAGCACGAGCACGACCACGAAACCGGGCTGGGTCTGGTGTCGTGGAGCGACGCGCTGACGGGCGTGTACGACGAAACGGCGCTGCGCGAGGTGCTGGGCGCGGCGGCGGCGGGCACCTTTGGCGAGCTGCTGCGCATGAAGGGCATTGCGCAGGTGCGGCGCGGCTGGGTCAACTTCGACCTGGCGGGCGGGCAGCCGAGCGTCACAGCCTTTGCCGCGCGGGCTGGCGAGCCGCCGCGCATTGTGGCAATTGGCGCGAACATCGACTCGGCGCAGCTGCAAGCGGCGCTGGCGAGCTGCCGCCTCGACGTGGGCGAAGGCGTTGCGCGCCTGGCAGCGGCGGTTTAGGGCCAGGTTTGCAGGTTTGCAGGTTGAAGGTTAGCACGTTGCAGGTTTGTCTTCGCTCGCCAATACAACCTGCAACCTTCTAACGTTTTAACGTGTAACCATCTCGGTACTTCTGTGGTGACCTTTTTCGACACTCTAACCCGGGATCATGTCATGAACATCGCACAATTTCACATCGCCCAACGTCCTGCGTTTCGCTGGCGGCTGGCGCAGCCGCTGGCGCTGGCTTTGTGCGGCGTGCTGGGCGCGTTCAGCGGGGCAGCGTTTGGGCGCGGCAGCCTGGGCTTCGCCTGGATGCTGTTTCTGTTCGGCTTTGTGTGGGTGCTGATGATCAGCGTTGCTCTGGGGATGTGGCTGGCGGTGCGCGCGCGGCTGGCCCGCGCCGACTGGCGGGCCGGGCTGCATATTGGTTTTGCCAGCTCCTTCCCGCCCGCCACGGTCTATATGGCGGCAGTGGCGCTGCTGACCGCGCACATCCCGCTTGGCGACGTAGTGTTTCCCAACGGCGCGCACGCGCTTTCCCGCCCCGACATAGTGCTGCACTTCCCGATCCTGTACTGCTGTAGCCTCGCGGTTAGCCTGCTCAGCGGGCCATTGTTCGCGGCGTGGTCGCCCTGGCCGCGCGTGGATCGGGCGCCCTGATGCATACCGTCACGATCACCGTCCAGGGCGCGCCGCTGGTGGCCGATGTGTACGCGGCTGCTACGCCCAGCGCGAACCTGCCGGTGCTGCTGATCCACGGCTGGGGCGGCTCGGGGCGCTACTGGCGCGGCACTGCCGAGCGCCTGCGCGCGCACAGCGACGTGATCGTACCTGATCTGCCGGGCGTGGGGCGCTCGCTGCCGGTAAGGCGCGCCTTCGACATGGAGATGCACGTGGCCGCGCTGGAGGCGCTGCTGGTGCATCTGCGCGTTCCGCGCGTGCAGCTTGTGGGCCACTCGATGGGTGGCGGCCTCGCGATTCTGCTGGCGGCGCGCCAACCCGAGCTGGTTGATCGGCTGGTACTCACTGCGATTAGCCTGTTTCGCAACGACGCCGAGCGCACGTTTTTTCGCGCGATCACCGAGGTTTCGGGCGCGCTGATGCACTTGCGCGCGCCGTGGATGGCCGATCTCGATCTGCTGCGGCGGCAGTTCGCCACGCGCTTTTTCTTTCGCGTGCCCAACGACGCCGAGCTGCTGCGGGCCGGTTTTCTCGATTACTTGCAGATGGATCGCGAAACCGCCGTCGCCAGCGCGCGCTCGGCCGCCGACCCGGCGATCAACGCGGCGGCGGGGCGGGTGCGTGCGCCGACGCTGCTGATCGTGGCGCGGCAGGATCAGATCATGCCGCCGGCGAATGTGCCATTCACTCAGGCGAGTATTCCGGGTTGCCGGGTGCGCTGGTTCGAGGAATGCGGGCATTTCCCGATGATCGAGCACGCCGAGGCCTATGCGGCGCAGGTGCGCGATTTCCTGAGCAAACGCGCTGAGGAGGAAACTATCACAATTGCTGGCGGCAGGTTTAGCAGCACTATTCTTTGAAATAACGCCGTTAGAGCGTTTACCACCAAGACACCAAGGCACAAAGGGCCTTGGGAAGCGGCAAATCTTGGTGTCTTCGTGTCTTGGTGGTTAATCAAGAAAGAGTCACGCTTCGTGGTCGCTGCTACGCCATAAAAACCAGCACCGGCACGCGGGCGGCGCCAACGGTGCGGGCGGTGGTGGTGCCGAGCAGAATGTCTTCGGTGGTGCGCGGGCCGTGGGTCGCCATCACAATCAGGTCGATGGCGTTGGCGGCGGCGTAGCGGGCAATTGCGTCGTGGGCGCGGCCCTCGGCGGTGGCGGCGCTGGCTGGCACGCCAAGCTCGCGGGCGCGGGCAGCAAACCCGCCCAGCCGCTCCTGGTCGATGGTAAACAGCTCGCGCACGCTGCTGGTCGCCGCCCGTCGCGCCAGGTCGGTTTCGTCGGGCAGCAGCCGGTCGTCGCCATAGACGTGCAGCAGGTGCAGCTCGGCGGCGAGCGCCTGGCAGAGCTGAAGCGTCTGCTGGAAGGCTGGCTCGGAGCGCGGCGCAAAGTCGGCGGGGAACAGCACGCGCGAAATGGAGGTGGCCGACGCGCCAGCGGGCAGGGCCAGCACGGGCGGGCCACCGCGCCGCAGCGAGTTTTCGATGCCGCTGCCGACCAGCACGCGAGCGAGGCTGTGGCGCGTGGCCAGTGGAATCGTGATGAGATCGCCGCCCAACGCTGCGGCCAGCGGCGGGAGCACGGCCGGGCCAGCCAGCGGTTCGGAGAGCAGAGTCATAGCGCCTCCTTTGCGCGCAAAACGCGCTCGCAGATGTAGAGCTTTTGCGTAAATGTTGTACAACTTTGCAATTGCTGTGTTTCGTATTATAATCCAGCTATCGCGAATACTCAAGTAAATATCTCAATACGATGCGGTTGAATTGTAGTATCTTTCACTAAGGGCTGCGATTTCCTCCGCAGAAACGAACTCGCGCTGTAAACAGTTTCCGAGGACCTATGTACACAGCCGCCCAGCTTGCGCGCCGCAATGCCAGCCCGTGGACGCGGGTGCAGGCGGTTCTCGCGCCGGTGCAGTTTCTGGCCTTTGTGGTGAGCTTTGCACTCGTCGTGCGCTTTTTGCTCACCGGGCAGGGCTATGCCATTGCGACAATCAGTGTGCTGATCAAAATCGCGCTGCTGTGGGCGATTACGATCACCGGCATGATCTGGGAAAAAGAGATTTTCGGTCATTATTTTCTGGCGCGCGAGTTTTTCTGGGAAGATGTGGGCAACGCCGTGGCGATGCTGACGCACAATCTGTACTTTCTCGCCCGCGCGCTCCACTGGCCCGACCAGGCGGTGATGGGGCTGATGCTACTGGCCTACTGCACCTACCTTGTGAACTGCGCGCAGTTTGTGCGGCGCGGGATTGTGGCAGGGCGGCAGCGGCGGCTGGCAGCCCGCGCAGAAGCGACGAACGCATGACAACGACCTACGCAATTGTGATCCCCGAGCCCAAGCGCGTCGAGCTGCGCGAGGTCGAGCTGACCGAGGCCGGCCCCGACGATGTAGTGGTGCGCGTGTTCTACACCTCGATCAGCGCGGGTACCGAGCGCATGCTGCTGGCCGGCCGCCTGCCCCACCCAATGCTGCAATTCCCGGTTGTGCCGGGCTACGAAAGCGTTGGGCGCGTGGCGCATGTGGGCGCGAACGTGCCACCCGGCATGGTCGGCCAGTGGGTCTACCTGGGCGGCGCGCGCTGCTTCCAGGGTGTGAACCCGGCCTGGGGCGGGCAGGCCGCCGTGCTGATTGCCGACCACCGGCGCGTGGTTCCGCTGGAAGGCATTCCACCGCAGCAGGGCGTGCTGCTGGCACTGGCCGCGACCGCGCTGCATGGGGTGGATTTGCTGGGGGCTGGGGGCTGGGGATCAGGGGAAGGTGAGAAACTTCTAAACCCTAACCCCCAACCCCCAAACCCTGGCCCCCGCATCCTCATCCTCGGGCAAGGCCCAGTCGGGCAGATCGCGGCGCGGCTGCTCAGCGCACAGGGCGCGTGGGTGGCAGTGACCGACCGCCAAGCCAGCCGGCTGGAGCGCTCGCGTGCCGACGTGGTGGCGCTGGCCGGCGATGGCGATCTGGCCGAAGAGCTTGGCGGCCCGGTTGACGCGATCATTGAGGCGACTGGCAGCATGGAGGCGCTGGCCGGCGCGCTGCCGCACCTGAAGACCGACGGCGCGATTCTGCTGCTTGGATATTATGACGAGTTGAAGCTGCCCTACATGCCGCTGTTTCTCAAGCAGGCGCGGCTGCTGACCGCCCGCGAATGGGCGCCCGGCGACCTGGTGCGCTGCCGCGACATGATTGCCAGCGGCGCGCTGGAAGTGGGCAGCCTGATCACGCACACCCTGCCGATTGCGCAGGTTTCCGAAGCCTACCACACCGCCTTGCACGAGCCGGATTGTTTGAAGCTGATTCTTGATTGGAGTTCTGAGGTTTGAGCGCTGACGAGTGAGCGTTGGGCTGCTGCGAGGCAATTCAACACGTAACGCTCAGCATTCAAAACTCCCGAAGGGAGACACCATGGCGCCACGTATGCTCGCAATCTACGGCAAGGGCGGGATGGGCAAGAGCTTCTTTACCTCGAACCTGACCGCGCGCCTGACCTTCGACGGCTTCCGGGTGATGCAGCTCGGCTGCGACCCCAAGCACGACTCGTGCAACACGATCTTTGGCGGCTACTCGCTGCCGACGCTTGGCGAGCAGTGGCGGCTGTTCAAAGAAGCCGGCAAGGAAGACCAGCTTGCCGTCGGCGATGTGATCTTCCGCAACGACCTGCGGCCGAACGTGCCGATCTTCGGCTGCGAGCTGGGCGGGCCGGAAGTTGGGCGCGGCTGCGGCGGCCAGGGCATCTCCTCGGGCTTCAAGACGCTCGAAGGGCTGGGCATGAGCAAATGGGATCTCGACTACATTGTGATGGATTTCCTGGGCGACGTGGTGTGCGGCGGCTTTGCCACGCCGCTGGCGCGCTCGCTGGCCGAGCACGTGATCATCGTCGTCGGGCACGACCGCCAGTCGCTCTATGCCGCGAACAACATCGCCAAGGCCGCGCAGTATTTCCGCTCGATGGGCGGCAGCACCCACGTGCTGGGCTTGGTGGTGAACCGTGACGACGGCAGCGACACCGCCGACCTGTACGCCCGCGCTGTGGGCCTGCCCATTCTGGCGCGCGTACCGCTCAGCCGCACCGTGCGCGAGCTGGCCGATGCCTGCAAGCTGGCGCTGGAAGAACCGCAGTTCGACGCGATTTTTGGCGAGCTGGCCGGCCGCATTGCGCGGCGCGAAATCGCCCCGTGCGCCGACTACACGCCGCTTGAGTACGACGAATTCCTGCGCGTGTTTGGCGCGGCCGAGCCGGAAGGCAGCCCAACGCCCGCCAGCGCAGGCGAGCTGTTCGGCAAGAACAAAAAAGTCGGCGGCATCCCAACGCTCACGCTCACGCCAGTGATTCCGCAGGTGCAGGTCAGCGACCCGGTGCTGCTCAAAGTCCAGCGTATGATCGAGTCGATTGGCCTGCATGTGACCGACATGGACCGCAGCGAGAAGAACGGCATCACCGTCACCTCGGGCGCGCTGGAAATGCGCCTGGGCGCCGACGAAGATATGGACAGCAAGGTCGCGTTTCTTTCGGCGCTGCGCCGCTCGGGCCAGGAGTTCAGCTTTATCGATCTGCGCTACGCCGACGCGCCGAGCTACCGTTGAGAACAGTAGGCAGTGGGCAGTAGGCAGGGGTGAAGGGGTGATTTTGGCGGCAAAGCTTGTCTTTCACTAAACAGTTAATAGCAGCCAACAACCTTCAACCTTCCAACCTGCAACTTTTCAACATTCAACCTGCAACCTGCGAACCGGCGTATCGCATACGCCTCAACGGATGAGCACCATGACCGAAACAGACGTCGATCTGAAATACCTGAATAAGCTGCTGGTCGAGCGCATGAAAGTCAAGCGCCGGCCAGTTGCGATTACCTACTGCACCGACGCGCCGCCACCGGGCTACGAGCCAGCGAATGTGGTGGCCTGCGCGATTGTGCGCGAGGCCGAAGCAGGCCGGCGCGTGTATGTCGACGCGCAACACCACGACTGCTGGGTCGGGCAGTACCACCTGGGCTGGCTGCCCACGCCGCCGCCGCTGATCACCGACGGCGAGTACCTGACTATGGCGCAGGGCTTTTTCACGCCCGAAGGCGCGCGCCGCAACAAGGCGCAGAGCAGCTCGCTGCCGGCGGGCGCAATTGCCGCGCTGGCAGCCGCGCCGCTCGACGAAGTGCCGGATGGCGTGCCGGTCGACGCACTGATCTGCATCACCGACCCGATGCACGCCATGCAGATCGCGGGCGCGGCCTCGGTGCGCGAAGGCACCTTCCCAATCGGGGAAGTCGGCCCTTCGGCCTGCGCGTCGATCTTCGCCACGCCGCGCCTGACGCGCAACAGCGTGTTTGCCACCGGCGACGGCGGCGGGCGCATGCACAACCGCGTCGGCGCGAGCGAGATGTTCATCAGCATCCCGCGTGAGCATTTCCGCTACATCATCGAGCTAGTCGAGAATTTCCGCATCGACCCCGAGCAGATGCGCGCGCTGATCATGCCCTCGCACGCCCGACGAGACGGGGAGTAGACGCGAGATGGGGAGACAGGGTGAGTGGGTGAAGGGGTGACAAGATGACGGGGTGAAAGGGTGAAAAGGTGAAAAGTAGGCAGTACGCTGTGGGCAGTAACCTGCAACGTTCCAACCTTCAACCTGCACAATTCAAACCTTCGCGTTCTTTGTGGTGAAAATAGGTGTTCTCAACAACTTGCAACCTTCCAACCTTCAACCTGCACCATTCAAACCTTCGCGCTCTTTGCGCTCTTTGCGGTGAAAAACGGTCATCTCAATCCCGGAAAAGAATAGATTCTGCAATCGGAAAGGGAGTGCCATGAACCTGATTTTGCTCCAGGGGAGCGGGCCAGTGCCAGCATCGGGCTTCATGCTGTGCTTTATCCCACTGGCGGCGATTGTGCTGGGCCTGATCACCTTCTTTGTGCTGACCGACCGCCACGCATCGCGGCCCTACCTGCGATTCAACCCGTTTGTGGCGGCCAACAGCACCGCCGAGGAGCTGGCGGCCCGCCCACCTGCGGTTGGTGAAACGCCCGCCGGCAGCCTGGGCGCGTCGGCTGGCAAGGTCACCGTGTCGCTCGGCCAGTATGGCGCGAAAGTGGAAGTGCCGGAAGAAGCCGCCCCACCGCCGGCCGCGCCTGATGTGCCAGCTTCGTTCGCGGGTGCGCCGGCCAGCAGCGTGCCGAAAGACATTGGCGCAGTCAAAGGCATCAACCTGCCCAAAGTCGATCAGGAGCCCGAAGCTGCTGCGGCCGGCGCGCGCATCACCACGGTGATGTACAACCCCGAGGGCAGCGACCAGGCCGGCGAGTATGTGCAGATCGAGAACAACAGCGGCGCGCCGCTCGACATGACTGGCTGGACGCTGCAAGACCGCGCCAACCAGCATGTGTTCACCTTCCCGGCCTTTGTGCTCGCCAGCGGCGCAGCTGTGATGCTCTGGACGCGCGCGGGTACGAACGACGCCGAGAACCTGTTCTGGGGCAGCCGCGGCGCGATCTGGAACAACACTGGCGATACCGCCATTTTGCGCGACGCATCTGGCAATGTCGTCAGCCGTTTTTCGTACGAGGGAACCAAGTAACCAGCCCACAGAGACGCGGAGACAAGGCGGCAGGGAGATCGGCTCCTTGCTTCCTTGTCTCCCTTGCTCAGTAAGCACGGCGAGGAGCACCCCATGACCGAGCGGATCGCGCTCCATTCCGAACAGCAAACCGGCCAGCCCTGCAAGCTGCACCCGCAGTCGATGTGCCCGGCCTTTGGCTCGCTGCGCATCCTGACGCGCATCGAAGGCTCGCACCCCGTGATGGCGACCGACACGGGCTGCCTGTATGGCCTAACTTTTGTGACGCATTTCTACGGGGCGCGCAAGTCGATCCTCGCGCCGCAGCTTGGCACCGCCGAGCTGATGAGCGGGCAGGTGGTCGAGGGCACGCGCGCGGCGATTGAGACGGCGGCGCGCGAGCCGGGCTGCCGCCTGATCCCGGTGATCTCGCTGTGCGTGGCCGAAACGGCCGGCATGCCCGAAGAATTATTGCCCAAGCGCGCTGGCGATGCCGACGTGGTGCTGGTGCGCGTGCCGGCCTACGCCATCCACTCCCACCCCGAGGCGAAAGACGTGGCAATGGCCGCGCTGCTGCGCCGTTTAGGCGATCAGGAAGGGCCACGCGAGCCGCGCACGGTCGTGCTGCTGGGCGAAGTGTTCCCCGCCGACCCGCTGGCGATTGACGCGACGCTGCGGCGCATGGGTGTGGAGCAAACGATCACGCTGCCCGGCCGCTCAATTGACGACCTGCGCCGGGCTGGGCGCGCTGGCGCGCTGGCGCCGCTGCACCCATTTTATAAAGAAACCACGCAGGTCTTCCGCAGCTGGAACGTGCCGGTGGTCGGCGGCGCGCCTGTGGGTATTAGCGGCTCGTATGCCTGGCTGAAAGCGCTCGGCGCGCTGCTCGAACTCGACCCGGCGCTGGTGCAGCAGGTGGCCGACGAAGAGCGCGAGCGCGCCCAGGCAATGGTCAGCGCTCGCCCGCTGGCTGGCCGTGTGCTGGTCACCGGCTACGAAGGCACCGAGCTGGCCTATGCGCGCCTGCTGGTCGAAGCTGGCGCAGAAGTGCCCTACGTCTCGACCTCGATTGCGCCCGACGCGATGGTGCTGCCCGACGAAATGTGGCTGAAGGCGCGCGGCACCAAAGAAGTGATCTATCGCAAATCGCTGGAAGAAGACATGAGCGCGCTCGACCGCTATGCGCCCGATCTGGTGCTTGGCACAACGCCCTTCTCCAGCGCGGCCAAGGATCGCGGCATCCCGGGGCTGTATTTCACCAATCAGCTTGCCTCGCGCCCATTCTTCCTGAGCGGCGGCATGGCTGCAACGCTCGCGCTCATCCGCGACACCATCGAGCGCGGCGCGCGCTATCGGGAAATGCAGGAGTTTTTCGCAGAGTAGCCAGTAGGCAGCGAACAGTTTGCAGTAAGCAGATGGTCATTCCGTCTGCTTACTGCCGACTGCCGACTGCCTGCAATCGAGGTGTATATGCCCCCCACGATCATTCGCGATCTTTCCGACACCAGCGGCTACTGGGCGGCGGTGTGGACCATGTGCTGCATGCCCGATGTGCATGTGATCTGCGACGCGCCGATTGGCTGCTTCAATCTGGTGGCGACGGCCGTGCCCGACTACACCGACGCCATTCCGCATATCGAGAATATTACGCCCTCGGTGATGACCGAGCAGGAAGTTGGTGGGCAAGGCACCGGCCCGGCGGTCAAGCGCACCTACGAGCAGCTGCGCGATACGGGCGCGCTCGACGGCAAGCGCCTGATCGTCGTTTCCACTGCCGAAAGCGAGATGATCGGCTCGGACCTGACCGACCTGGTGAAGCAGCTCCAGCCCGGCACGCTGTTCTACTATAGCAATTCGCTGGCGGAAGACGAGTGGGCCGGCCGCGGCCGCGTGCTGCGCTGGCTGTGGGAACACTACGGCGCGCCACACGCCGCCGAAATTGCGCCCGCGCCGGGCACCGTCAATATCATCGGCCCGACCTATGGCTGCTTCAACTCGCCCGCCGACCTCGATGAGCTGAAACGGCTGATCGCCGGCGCGGGCGGGCAGATCAACCTGGTCTACCCCTTCGAGGCCGAGCTGGCCGACACGCCGCGCCTTGCTGCCGCGCAGGTGAATGTCGTGCTGTTCAAGGAGTTTGGGCAGGGCCTGGCGGCAGAGCTGGGCCAGCCGACGCTGCTTGCGCCGTTTGGCATGCGCGACACCACCACGTTCATTCGCGAGCTGGGCCGCCTGCTTGGCACGGGCGCGCAGGCTGAGGCGTTTATTGCCCAAGAAAAGCGCACGACCCTGCGGGCAGTATGGGACCTGTGGCGCGGCCCGCAGGGCGACTGGTTTGGCACGACCGACATTGGCATTGTCGCCGGGCGCGCGCACGCCGACGGCCTGAAGCGCTTTCTGGGCGACGAGCTGGGCATGCCAATCGCGTTCGTTTCGGGCCGCCCGCGCCGCGCCGACGAGCCCGATAACGAGGCGCTGCGCCAGCAGCTGCACAAAAAAGCGCCGGCGTTTGTGTTCGGCTCGATCAACGAAAAAATTTACCTGAGCGAGGCGGGCGCAAAATACACCAGCTTCATCCCGGCGGCATTTCCCGGCCCGGTGGTGCGGCGCGCGGTCGGCACGCCATTTCTGGGCTATCGCGGCGCGGTGTATGTGGTGCAGGAAATCGTCAATCGGCTGTACGAGGCGCTGTTCAACTTCCTGCCAGTCGATTCGGCCTATGCGAAAGGCGCGGGCGCGGCGGCGGTTGCGCCAGCCGCCAGCGGCGCGGGCAACCTGCCCTGGCAGCCGGCCGCCAAAGAATTGCTCGACGCCGCGCTGGAGCAGCTGCCCTTTATTCCGCGCATTTCGGCCAGCCGCCAGCTGCAGATGCAGGTCGAGGCAACCGCCCGCCAGCGCGGCCAGACCGAGGTCACGCCCGAGCTGGTGGAGGCCGCGCTGGCGCAGCGCAACTAGAACGGCTCCAGCCCGGCGTGCAGCTCGTCGAGTGGCGGGAAGGATTGATCGCGCCCTTCCAGGCCCGGAAAGCCGCCCCACTCCAGAATCGCCAGGCGCAGGTAGGGCACAAACAGCAGGCCGTGGCGTTCGTACTCAAACAGAAAATCGGCGGCGGGGTTCGGCAGGCGCACGCCATACGGATCGCCGCCGCTGGTATTATCTTTATGTAAATCATCGGGCGCGAGGCCGGCAAACTGGCCTGCGCCCTCGTCGTCTTCCCCGTCGAACAGAAACGACAGCGCGCCCTCGGGCGGATCAACCACCAGCGGGTCGAGGCCAGCGGGCCAGCGCGGGTGCATGCCCACAAAATCAACCGCGCCGACCTCGCGCCAGAACGCCACCAGCGCAAGCGGCAGCGGGCCGGCTTCGTCTTCCAGCTCGTCAATCTCATCGTTCTGGCCCGCAAAAGGCGCGCTGAGCGGCTCGGCCGGGTACGAGCGGCGCGTGCCGTCGGGGAAGGTGCCGAACACGTAGCCCAGCGCATTCAGTCGCGCCACGAGCCGCTCGCAGTTGCGCCGCACGCGCCGCATCGTCTCGGCGGCAACAGCTTCAGCGTGGGGAAGATACTGCGCCTCGCGAACGCCCGCGCCCAGCGCCTGCAGCTCCGCCCACACCTGCGCGTGCTCGCCATTCCTGTAGCGTTCAAGATAGTTCATTGTTTCCTCCTTGAACGAGCGCTCATCACCACCAAGAGCATAGAGTCGACGCTGGAAGGCTGGCTTTGTTTCGGGAGCGCCGAATTTTACCACCAAGCCACCAAGGCACCAAGAACACAAATTTGAATCGCTTGGATGTTTAACAAAGGCTCCAGAAAGCAAAGAACACACTAAATTCTCATTTGTGAATACTTTGCTAAAATCTTGGTGTCTTCGTATCTTGGTGGTTACCGTAACCTTCCGCCCTTTATTCTAGCGCGAGTGGTCGCACTGGGCCGTGGCCGGGGTAGATCATCGTCGCGCCGAGCGCACGAATTGCCTGCCAGCTCTGCGCCACCTCGGGGTTCGTCTCGGGGTCAGCCATCATTTCCGGGGTCAGGTCGCCGGTGAAGGCTTCGCCGCTTTCCAGCACCAGCGTCACGCAATCGGGCGAGTGGCCGGGGGTTGGAATAATCGACCCGGCGACGCCAATGCCACGCAGAAAGCTCGCGCTCTCGGCAAAGCGCAGCAGCTGCATGTTGCTGCCCGTAATCGGCATGAACTTGTCGCGCGGCTTGGTGTACTTCAGCATCAGCGGGATGGCCTCGACCTGCGTTTCCAGCACGATCAGGCGCGCGCCGAACTGCTTCATCTCCTCGGCCAGGCCGGCGTGGTCGGGGTGGTAGTGTGTGGCCAGCATCGTGCCAATTTCGCCGGGATCGACGCCCTTGCGCTTCAGCGCGCCCAGCATCTTCGGCAGCGTGCCCGGCCAGCCAATGTCCACCAGCAAGCGCCCGCGCCCTTCGCCCAGCAAATAGTAGTTCGTCGAATCATAGCCCACATTCAAAATATTCACTCGCTTCTCCTTTCCCGCTCGTTCGGGCCGACCTACGTGCCGGCTCCCCACAACCTACGTGTCGGCCCCCACAACCTGTTCGGGCCGACCTACGTGTCGGCCCCCACAACCTGTTCGGGCCGACCTGCGTGTCGGCCCCCTAAATCGAGTATCATAGCGCGCATTGCAACTGCCTGCCAACGGAGAACAAGCTATGCGCGTTATGCTCGACCACAATCCGCTCGCGCCGATCGACGACCCGCTCACCGCCGAGGCCGCTGCGCCCGAGTCGCGCCCGCACTGGCTCGCGCCCGCCACCCCCGGCGCAACGCCCGCCGTCGACGCCTACCGCCTGCGCTTTTCGCTTGCAGAAGCGATCACTGCCCGCATCCACGTCAGCGCCGACGAGCGCTACGAGCTGCTGCTCGACGGCGCGCGGCTGGGGCGCGGCCCCGAGCGTGGCACTGCCCGCGCGTGGCGCTACGAAAGCTTCGAGCTTGCGCTCGCGCCCGGCGAGCATATTTTGCTGGCGCGGGTCTGGCGGCTGGGCTGGCTCGCGCCCGAAGCTCAGGTCAGCACCGCGCCCGGCTGGCTGCTGGCCGCCGACGCGCCCCACACCGCCCTGCTCGCCACCGGGGTCGCGCCGTGGGAGGTGAAGGCGTTAGGCGGCTACTCCTTCGCGCCGCCCGACCCAACCGGCCACTCGCCCTGGTTCACCGGCCCGGTTCAGCAGTTCGACGGCGCGGCGCTCGATTGGGATGCCGAAACCGGCACAGGCGAAGGCTGGCTGCCGGCACGCGCCCGCCGCGAAGACGAAGGTGCGATCTATGGCATCGCGCCGGCCCACGCGCTTGTTCCCGCCACCCTGCCCGCGCAATTTTCCGCCCCGCGCCCGGTCGGCACGGCGCGCTATGCTGCGGCCCGCGCCGCCTGGGAAAGTGAGCAGATTGTCGATGTTCCAGCCGGCGCAAGCGATCCTGCGCTGGCAAATGCGTGGCAAGCTCTGGCCGACGGCGCGGCCCCACTGACCATTGCGCCGCACAGCCGCCAGCAGATCATTTTCGACCTCGGGCAGTACACCTGCGCCTACCCGCAGCTGCGCACCTCGGGCGGGCGCGGCAGCCGCGTCGTCGTGGGCTGGGCCGAGGCGCTTGCGACCGACGCGCGCGGCCACCGCAAGGGCCAGCGCGACGCAGCCGAAGGCGGCTATTTCCCCGCGCCCCACCGCGATGTCTTTCTGCCCGACGGCGGCGAAGCCCGTCACTGGCCAACGATCTGGTGGCGTGCTGGCCGCTTTGTGCAGCTGCTGGTCACCACCGGCGACGAGCCGCTCACCGTTGGGACGCTGGCGCTGGAAGAAACGCGCTACCCGCTCGAGGCCGAAAGCCGCTTCAGCAGCGACCACGCCGCGCTGGAGGCCAGCCTGCCGGTTATGCTGCGCGGCCTGCAAATGTGCGCCCACGAAACCTACATGGACTGCCCCTACTACGAGCAGATGATGTATGTGGGCGACACGCGCCTGGAAGCGCTCACCACCTACGCGCTCAGCCGCGACGACCGCCTGCCGCGCAAGGCGCTCACGCTGTTCGCGCAGGCGCGCGCCAGCAGCGGCCTGGTGCCCGCCCGTGCGCCCGGCCGCGATGAGCAGATCATCCCGCCATTCGCGCTCTGGTGGGTCGCCATGCTGCACGACTACGCGCTCTGGCGCGGCGATCTCGCCTTTGTCGCCGGGCTGCTGCCCACCGCGCGCGCCATCCTCGATACTTATTCGACGCATATTGACGACAATGGCTTGCTTGGCGTGGTGCCGGGCTGGAATTTCAGCGACTGGGTGGGCGCGTGGCCCGGGGGTGTGCCGCCCGAGGGCGGGCGTGGCCCGAACGGCCTGCTCAACTGGCAGCTCGTTTACACGCTCGGCCTGGCCGCGCAGATCGAGGAATGGGCCGGCGCGCCCGAGCTGGCCCTGCGCTACCGCCGCGAGCGCGACACGCTTGCCAGCACTGTGGCCCGGCATTTTTGGGATGAAGAACGTGGTCTCTATGCCGACGACCTGGCGCGCACCCAATTCTCCGAGCACTGCCAGTGCCTGGCGCTGATCGGCGGGCGGCTGCCCGATCAGCAGCGCGAGCGCGTCGCCCACGGCCTGCTGCACGACCCTGCGCTGGCGCGCACGACGATCTACTTCACGCACTATCTCTTCGAGGCCTACCGCCTGCTCGGCGCGTCGGACGCCCTGTTCGAGCGCCTACAGCTCTGGTTCGATCTGCCCGCGCAGGGCTTCACCACCACGCCCGAGCAGCCCGAGCCAAGCCGGTCGGATTGCCACGGCTGGGGCGCGCATCCCTACTTCCACTGCTTCGCAACGCTGCTGGGCATCCGCCCAACCGCGCCCGGATTCGCGCAGGTCGAGGTCGCGCCGCTTCCAGGCCCGCTCGGCGCAGTTGAGGGCACGCTGGTTCACCCGCGCGGTAGCATCACGGTGCAGCTGCGCCACGAGAACGGCGCGCTCCACGGCATGGTCGCCCTGCCCGACGGCGTCAGCGGCACCCTGCGCATCGCCGGCGACTCGCGCCCGCTAGCCGCTGGCAGTAATACGTTTGAATAGCCATAAGGCCTCGAAGACTCTAAGTTCTATAGCCAAGAACCAAACGGTTGAGCCACAGAGCGCACAGAGGCCACTGAGTATATTTTCAAGACTCGGCGTTCTTTGTGCACTCTATGGCTCGTTTCTGCACGGTGCTATATAGCCAAAATGCTTCGTGCCTTCGTGTCTTCGTGGTTAGTACTTCTATTGCTTCTTGGTGCCTTGGTGTCTTGGTGGTTTGGTTCCTATAATTCTTTAGCAAAATTCACCCGCGTCTGGTCGCCAAACGCATCGCGGCCAGTTTCGCGGTAGCCCATGCGCCCGTACATCGCGACATTCTCGGTCATCAGGGCGTTGGTGTACAGGCGAATCAGCGTGTAGCCAGCCGCGCGCCCCTCGTCCTCCGCGAAGGCCAGCAGTTGCCGCCCCAGGCCGCGCCGCTGCTGGCCGGGCGCAATTGCCACGCTGTAGATCAGCAGCGCGTCGGGCTCGTGCATCAGCACCAGCACACCCGCCAGCCGCCCGCCCTCGTCCAGCACCCACACCGGGTGCTCAGCCACGATCTGCGCATAGTCGGTGGTCATGGGCTGGGGCGGGCGGCCTATGCGCGCAATATACTTCTCGTAGGCCGCATCGGTCAGCGCGGCGATGGCTGGCGCGTCGGCGGGCGTGGCGCGGCGCAGTGCGGGGGCTGTTTCGCTCATGCGCCCGCTTCCCCGCTTTCCTGAGCCGCCCGCGCCACCGATTCTTCCAGCAGCGCGCGCAGCACGCCCTCATCCACAGCCGCCAGCCGTTTGATATACAAACAGCCCTTGCCGGTCGTATGCTTGCCCAGGCGCGCGAGCAGGTCAGCATATTGTTCGAGGTAGCCATAAGCATAGATCGTCAGGTTCTGCTTGCGCGGCGAAAACCCGATCACAAACCAGTCGCCGCTGCGCCCGCTGGCGTACTGATAGTGCCGGTCGCCATAGCCGACGATCGCCGCGCCCCACATGCGCGGTGCCGCGCCAGTGACCTCCTCCATCATGCGCGCAATTGCCTGGCTGTCGGCGCGCTGCTGCGGGTCGGCAATCCCTTCCAGAAACGCCTCGACGCTCTGCTCGGTTGGCTTGGTTTTCAGCTCTGCCACGCGTACACTCCTTCGCTTTCCCAAAGGCCATGCCCTATATCTGGCATCTGCGTAATCTACGGATGTTGGTCGCTAGTGCAGTATCGAGAAAGCAATGCGGAAATCAAGGAAAAACTTTCCGCATTGCTATCACGAAACCCTATTCCCCATCCCCTAACCCCTGCGCTGAAAGCGCACTAGCTGCTCGCGCCACTGTAGCGCCGCACGCCCGCCAGCCACACGCTGCGCGAAATGATCAGGCTGGCCGCGCTGATGCCCACAAACATCAGCACCTGCCACCACAGCAGTTCGCCGCGCAGCGCTTGCAGCGGCACAGTTGTCGCCACCGCAATCGGCACAATAAACGTCACGATCAGGCGCAGCCACGCTGGGTAGACCGTGGCTGGGTAGCGGCCCGCGTCGAGCAGCGCCTGCAAAATAGTGACGTTGTTATCGAACTTCACAAACCAGAAGGTGCAGGCGATCAGCACGATCCACAGGCTATACAGGATCAAGCCGCCCGTCACCGTCAGCAGGAGGAAATTCGCGAACTGCACCAGCCCTACGCCATCGCCGCCAATGCTTAGCCCCGCCACAATCAGAATAATTGCCAGCGCAATATCCCACACCCGCCAGAGCACCATGCGCGAAAAGCTCACCAGAAACTGGCTGCTGACCGGCTGGAGCAGCATGTAGTCGAGCGAGCCGTCGCGCACGCTGGTGTTGAAGCGCTGCGTATTCGGCCAGACAATCGCGGCCATGAACGTGTTGATCAGCCGCCACACGCCCAGCAGCGCCAGCAGCTCGCCGGGACCCCAGCCGCCCAGCGTGGCCGTGTTGCTGAAAATAATTCGCAGCCCAAGCAACTCCCACCCGAGCCACATGATGCTCAGCAGAATATTCACCACCGTATCGGCGCGGTAGGCCAGTTCCTGCTGAACATTGATTTTGAACAGCGTACCAAGCAGTTTCAGGCGAAACATAGCGTCTCCGTAGGGATCAGGGGTCGGCAGTCGGCAGTTGGCAGGCGGCAGTTAGCACTGGGCAGTCGGCAGTCGGCAGTCGGCAGTCGGCAGTCGGCAGTCGGCAGTTGGCAGTCGGCAGTCGGCAGTCGGCAGTCGGCACGTGACAAGATGAAAGGGTGAAAGGGTGAACCTGCAACCTTATATGGGGTTTAGGGTCTGGGGTTTTGGGATTGAAGCTGTCAACCCGCAACCTGTAAACCTGCAACCTTCAAACCCTCTGCGCCCTTTGCGTTCTTTGCGGTGAATAATCCCTCACGCCCCCACTGCCGAAAAGCGCTTCACGCCTGCGCGCCAGACCCAGCCGAACAGCACGAGTGCGATCACGAACCACAGCACACCCAGCGCAAAATTCCACGCAATCACGTCGGGCGCGAGCTTGCCCAGGATCAGCTCGATTGGGAAAAACAGGCGTAGCTGAAAGGGCAGAAACTGCGCGACCTGCTGCACGCCGTTGGGCAGCAGCACCAGCGGCACAAACTGCCCGCCAAACATGATCGAAAGCGCTTCGTAAAATTCGTTCAGCGAGTAGACCCGCGTGGTCCAGAACGCCACGCAGGTGATGATCGCGCCAAACAGGAAGTTGATGCCAAAGCCCAGCGCCAGCGCCGGCACCGCCAGCAGCACATTTCCCGCCGTCACGCCGCTGAAGTCGGGGCGGAAGAGGAGGCACAGAATCAGCCACACCGGGATCAGCACCACCAGCATCAGCGCCTTGAAGGCCAGGTTGTTCACTAGGGTGTTAGTGAGAATCGGGTGGATGGGCCGCATCAATTCGCCCGAAAGCGTGCCATCCTGAATTTTGTAGGCCAGAATGTGAATGGTGATCTGCGTGGTCAGGTTGTCGACAATCAGCAGCGCGAGGTAGTAGGTCGTGAAGTCGTTCGCACTCAGCCCGCTGATGCTGCCCTGCTCGCGCGCCACGGTCGTCCACACCGCCAGGTAGACAATCGGCGACACCAGCCAGAACAGGAGGTACATCAGCAGGTTGGCGCGGTACTGCCACTGCTCGGCCCAGTTCACCTGCCACAGTCGCCGGTAGATCTGAAGCATTCGGATGCCTCCAATTCAGGGTGCCTATTCGTGGAAGGCGCGCTCGATCACATCTTCAATCGGCGGGTCTTCGATCGTCAGGTCGAGCACGGGCAGCTCCGAAAGCAGGCGCGTCGTCACGGCAGCGACATCGGCGGCGGGCACTTGCAGGCGCTGCTTGCCATCGCCGTCGTCGTTTGGCAGGAGTGTGCCGTAGCGGCTCAGGTCGGGCGCGGCGCCATCGTGCAGCGCCAGGCCCACCAGCTTGAATGGCGCGATCCGGCGCGATAGGTCGGCAATGCTGCCGTCGTACTTGAGCTGGCCGTGGTGGATCATCACGATCCGCTCGCACAGCGCCGTTACGTCGGCCATGTAGTGGCTGGTGAGCAGGATCGTTGCGCCGGTGCGGCGGTTGTATTCTTGCAGAAAATTGCGAATGCGCACCTGCGCGGTAATATCCAGCCCGATGGTTGGCTCGTCGAGGAACAGCACCTGCGGGCGGTGCAGCAGGCCCGCCGCCAGCTCGCACTTCATGCGCTCGCCCAGCGAGAGGTTGCGCACCGGCTTGCGCATAATTGGCGAAAGCTCAAGCAGTTCGTCCAGCTCGCCCAGCGTGCGGCGGTAATCCTCGTCGCTGATGCGGTAGATCGCCTGGTTGAGCAGAAACGAATCGGCGGCCGGGATGTCCCACGAGAGGCGATTGCGCTGGCCCATCACCAGCGTCATGGTGCGCAGGTAGTCGTTGTTGCGCTCCCAGGGTGTGTAGCCCAGCACGCGCGCGCTGCCGCCGGTGGGGTGCAGCAGGCCGGCCAGCATCTTGAGCGTGGTGGTTTTGCCCGCGCCATTCGGCCCCAGGAAGCCAACCACTTCGCCCGCGCCAATCGTAAAGCTCACTTCCTGCACGGCGTGGACATCGCGATAGCGCCGGCGCACAAAACTGCGCACGGCCGCGCCAAAGCCGCCCTCGCGCTCGGGCACCTGATAGGTCTTGCTCAGCCCCGCCACCACAATTGGCGCGTCGCGCTGATCGTCGCGTTGCTTCATGCTGCTTTCGCCTGGTGTGAGAATACGTCGCCGCATTGTAGCACACATATTCGCATCACAAATCATTCTTCGGCAGGATACCGGGGCGGCGAATGACGAAGGACGACCGACGAAGGACGAAAGAAATTTCACCGCAAAGAACGCAAAGAGTGCAGAGAACTGAGGGTTTGCAGGTTGAATGCTGGAACGTTGCAGGTTACTGCCGACTGCGTACTGCCGCCTGCCAACTCAACATTCAAAACTTGGCAACCTGCCAACTGCATACTGGTATAATCCCCGCAGCCGCACACAGAAAGGAACACGCGATGAGCAACGCATTTCTGGCCGAGGCCACTGCGCTTTACGACGAGCTGGTGGCGACGCGCCGCGACCTGCATATGCACCCCGAACTGGGCTTTCAGGAGGTTCGCACCGCGCGCATTGTGGCCGAGCGGCTGGGCGCGCTGGGCTACGAGGTCGTGACGGGCGTGGGCAAGACCGGCGTGGTTGGTCTGCTGGCGGGTGAGCAGCCCGGCGCGCGCACGGTGCTGCTGCGCTTCGATATGGATGCCCTGCCGATTGAGGAAGCCAACACCGCCGACTACCGCTCGCAGACGCCAGGGGTGATGCACGCCTGCGGCCACGACGGGCATGTCGCGATTGGCCTGGGCGTGGCGGCGCTGCTGTCGCGCCATCGCGATGCCTTTGGCGGCACGATCAAGCTCATGTTTCAGCCCGCCGAAGAAGGTTTGGGCGGCGCAAATGCCATGATCCGCGATGGCGTGCTGGAAGGGCCACGCGTGGATGCCGCGCTGGGCTTACACGTCTGGTCAGGCTTCGATACCGGCACCGCCGTGGTGCGCAGTGGCGCGCTCATGGCCGCCGCCGACACATTCGACATCACGGTGCACGGGCGCGGCGGCCATGCTGCCCACCCCGAGCAGGCTGTCGATGCGGTGCTGGCTGCCGCCCAGATTGTGGTGGCCTTGCAGACGATTGTGGCGCGCAATCTGGGTGCCGAGCAGGCCGGCGTGGTGACGGTGGGCATGCTGCATGCCGGCTCGGCCCACAACATCATTGCCGAAAAGGCCGAATTGCGCGGTAGCATCCGCAGCTTCGACGAGGCCACGCGCGCCTTGCTGCATCGCCGTGTGGCAGAAGTGGCCGAGGGCGTGGCAGCGGCGCTGGGCGCGCGGGCCGACGTGCGCGTCGCCAACTGCGTCGACCCGACGGTTAATGCGCCCGCGCCAACCGAAGCCGTGTATGCAGCCGCCAGCGAGGTGCTTGGCGCGGAGGCGATCAACACCAGCTACCGCACCACCGGCGGCGAAGATTTCTCGGCAGTGCTGGCACGCGTGCCCGGCAACTTCTTCTTCCTCGGCGCACGCGACGAAGCCCGCGACCTGTGCTACCCGCACCACAACCCGCGCTTCGATTTCGATGAGCGCTGCATGCCGCGGGGCGTGGCGATCCTGTGCGACGCCGCGCTGCGCTGCCTGTCTGCTGAGTAGGAAGCGCTATTTGAAATAACCACCAAGACACCAGTGCGCTTTCAGCGCAGGGGATAGGGGGTAGGGTTTGGTGATTACGACGCAGAAACTCTTCCCTGATTTCCGCATGGCTGTTTTGATACGACACCAGGTTCAGTTTGGCCCTCAAAATCTTCGTGCCTTCGTGTCTTCGTGGTTAAAACTCTTGCGGGCAATCTTTGAAAGGATCAAACCATGAAAGCAATCGTCTTTGACGCGCCCGGCGACGCCGATGTGCTGCGCTACGCCGACGCGCCCGACCCGCAGCCCGGCGACGGCGAGCTGCTGGTGCGCGTGCGTGCCAGCGCCGTCAATCGCGCCGATATTCTCCAGCGGCGCGGCGGCTATACCCCGCCGCCCGGCGCGTCGCCAATTCTGGGCCTGGAGCTGGCCGGCGAGGTGGTGCAGCCAGCCGGCGCGTGGCAGGCCGGTGACCGCGTGATGGCGGTGGTGACGGGCGGCGGCTACGCCGAGCTGGCGGCGGTGCCGGCTGGTATGGCCATTCGCATCCCCGAGCAATTTTCGTTTGAAGAAGCCGCCGCCATCCCCGAGGCCTTTCTGACGGCCTACCTGAACCTGTTCACGCTCGGCCGCTTGCAGGCGGGCGAAACCGCGCTGGTACACGCAGGCGCGAGCGGCGTTGGCACGGCGGCCATTCAGCTGGCGCGCGCCGCCGGTGCGCGTGTGTTCGCCACCGCTGGCGCGGAAAACAAGCTGGCATTGTGCCGCGAGCTTGGCGCCGAGCTGGCGATCAACTACAAGACCGAGCAGTTCGCCGAGCGGGTGATGGCTGCCACTGGCGGCGCGGGCGCGAATGTCGTGCTCGATTTTGTTGGTGCGCCCTACTGGGCCGGCAACATGGCCGCGCTGGCGTTGGGCGGTCGGCTGATGCTGATCGGCTTTCTGGGGGGATCGCAGGGCCAGCTCGACTTGGGCGCGCTGATGGGCAAATCGCTCACCGTCGCCAGCACCACGCTGCGCCGCACACCACTCGCGCAGAAGGTCGCGCTCACCGAGGCGTTCAGCGCCTTCGCACTCGATCGCTTCATGAGCGGCGAATTGCGCCCGGTGATCGACCGCTCCTTCCCCATGGCGCAAGCCGGCGAAGCGCACCGTTATGTCGAATCGAATGCGAATGCGGGCAAGGTGGTGCTGGTAGGCGAATAAAAAGCGCGTGCTACTGCTGCGCAATGCGCAAAACTTCCGCCACGACTTCGTCGAGCGGCGCGCTGGTATCGAGTTCGTAGTCGGCGGCGCGGCGCAAAAGCGGCTCGACGGTTTGGATCAAATCGAGCACGCGCGCCGCTTCGCCGGGCGCTTTGCCGTAGCTGTTGCCAGTGCGATTCGCCAGCCGCTCCAGAATAATCTCGGCCGGCGCGCTCAGCAGAATGATGTGATCGAAACGTGGCAGAAACTCGCGCATGTTGGGCGCGCAGCCGCTGAGAAACAGCACGTCGGTGTCCTCGGTGTCGAGCAATTCCTGAATGCGGTCAGCCCGCCAGACCCAGTCGCGGCCCGCTTCTACCGGTGTACCCGGCGCGTCTGAAGCGGCGTCGAGCGTCGCCCACTCAGAAAACTCATCGCAGTCGGCATCAACTGCACGCGCGCCGCGCGCCGCCAGCTCGCGCGTCACCGTCGATTTGCCGCTGCCCGACATACCAGTGAGCAAAATACGTTTCACAAAACCACCTTTTGCGCTATCATATCGCCCGCATTGCGCTCACCAGTCGTTGCGAGGGACGCGAGCGCATCGCCTATAATGCTGCAATGCCAGCAACGCATCGGCAAACCGCAAATGGGCGAGCAGCATGAACACGCAGCGCATCCCCACGAAAACCTTGTTTCTTGGCCTGATCATCTACCTGTGCCTGCTGTACTTCCCGTTTATCATTGCACGGGAAGCTGCCGGCGATCAGGCCATTCAGGGCGATTCGGTCTACTACCGCGCCATGATTGTGTCGATGCTGGAAGACGGCGACCTGCTGCTGGCGAATAACATCCCCGGCAACCCGCTCGACGGCCAGCTTGCGCTGGGCAGCGCCGGCCTCGTGCCCAAGCACCCGATCCTCATGCCGGTGGTG
This sequence comes from Kouleothrix sp. 19917, assembly GCF_057073505.1. Lineage (NCBI taxonomy): Bacteria > Bacillati > Chloroflexota > Chloroflexia > Chloroflexales > Roseiflexaceae > Kouleothrix > Kouleothrix sp. 19917. Next base: position 2,071,339 of record NZ_CP097099.1, on the reverse strand, counting down.
TCGCTGCCCTTCTACGCGCTCTTTGGCGACCAGGGCCTGCTGCTGTTCAATATTCTCGACAGCATGGCGCTGCTGCTGCTGATCTTTGCGCTCAATACGCTGTTTTTCGAAGGCTGGCTGGCCGGCATTACAACAGTTCTCTACGCGACCTGCACGCTTTTCCTTAATTATGTCTATAACTACTCACCCGATGTGTTTGCTACAGTGCTGCTGCTGGCCGGGCTGTATCTCGTTCTGAAACACAGGCCATATAGTGGCGCGCTGCTGCTCGGCCTGTCGGTGTTTGCGAAAACGCCCAACGCCCTGCTGGCCGCGCCGATCCTGCTGTATGCGGTTGCCGTGCTCTGGCGCGATACTGCGCAGGCAGCTGCGCTGGGGCGGATTGCGCGTATGGCCGCCATCACCACCTTGTTCCTGCTCGCTCTGCTGCCGTTCCTGTACACGAATTACCTCTTGTTCGGCTCGCCATTTGTGACGGGCTACCAGCGCGCCGCAGTTGCGGGGCCTAACGGCACAGTGCTGATCGACGATCATGTCGCTAAGTTCAACCAGCCACTGATGCAGGGCATTGCGCAATCGCTCTTCGATGCCCAGAACGGCATCCTGCCAAGCAACCCGGTGCTGCTGCTTGCGCTGCCGGGCGTGCTGTGGCTCGGCAAAAGCGCCCGCCGCGAGCAGCTTTTGCTCGTTCTGCTGCTGTGCGTGGCGCAGTTTCTCTTCTTCGCCAAATACGACGACTGGCGGGCCAGCAATTTCAGCAACCGCTTTCTGATGACCTCGGTGGCGCTTTCGTCTGTGTTTGTCTGCAATGCCCTGCGCGTGCTGGCCGAACGCGCCACCCCCGGGCAGCCCAAGTAGCTGGCGCACAAAAAGCGGCACACGATTGTTTGCTCGCGCGCCGCTTTTGCCTGTGTGAAACCTGAAGCTACGCCACCCGCAGCGCCAGCAGCGTAATATCGTCGGCCTGGGCGGCGGTGCCGTGGTAGTGCAGCAGCTGCTGGAGCAGGCTGTCGCACAGCACCTGGGCAGACAGGCCGGCGCCCTCGCGCATCGCAACCAGCAAACGCTCGGGGCCATAAAGCTCGTAGGAAGGATCGTGCGCCTCGGTCACGCCATCGCTGTACAGCAGCAGCACGCCACCGGGCGGCACCGTGAGCGTTTGCACATCCAGCAGCAGGTCGTCGAACAGGGCCAGCGGCTGCCCGGTTGTGACGCCGGGCGAGCAGTCGTTGCCCTGCGCGTCGAGCACGACCGGCGCGGGGTGGCCGGCGCGCACATACGAAAACGTGCGCGTGGAAAGCTCGAACACACCATAGATCACCGTCACAAACATCGAACCCATTTCGCGGCGCAGCAGCTGGTCGTTCAGCGCGCGCACCGCCGCCTCGGGCGTGGCGGCATGGGCGGCCTGGGCATTGAGCAGGCTCGACGCCAGGCCCATATACAGCGCGGCCGGCATGCCTTTGCCCGAAACATCGGCAACCGTCAGCACCACGCGGTCGTCATCCAGCACAACCACATCGTAGAAATCGCCACCAACGCTGCGCGCCGGCAGCATGCACGCGCCCAGCTCCGCGCCGGGAAGCGCGGGCAGCGTTTGTGGCAGCATCTGCATCTGGATGCCGTGCGCCAATCGCATCTCGTGGGCCAGCGTTTCCTGCTCGATCAGCTGCGCCTGCGCGGCCTGCAGTTCGACATAGGCTTTGGCAAGCTGCTGGTTCTTCGCCTGCAGGTCGTGCACCGCCGCCTCGTGCGACTCGCGCAGGCGCGTGCTGAGGATTTTCAGCATGGTATACACAAGGTGCGGGTGCCGGCCCAGCAGGTCGTCGAAGGCGGCGCGGCTGAAAATCAGCACGTCGGCGCGATCATACACGCGCACGCTGGCAGTGCGCAGGCCGTCGGCGTTGAGCAGGCTCATTTCGCCCACAAACTCACCCACGCCGCGCACACCCACCAGGCGCTCGTCGGGCGTGCCGAGCGCCTTGATGATGGCAATGCTGCCCGACAGCACCACGTAAAAGTGATCGCCCGTATCGCCTTCGCGAAACAGCAGGGTGCCAGGTTCGAATGTCGCTGGCTCAAGTGTTGCGGCCAGGCGTTCAAGCTCGTCGGGCGGAAAATCCTCGAATAGCGGGACGCGCCCAATGATTGCCGGGTCGATGTGGCGAGTTGTATTCATGCGAACCTACACAAACGAATCCAGCGCCTGCTGGTAGTTGGTATGTATTTGCAAAAACATATCATAGCCAGCCGTTTTCAGCGCTTCCAGCACATGCTTGTTCGGGCCAAGCAGCTTAAGATTGGGCGAGGCGTAGGTGCCAGCACTGATGCCGCTGCCAACCGCCGCTGCATCGGCCCCGGCAGCCTCGCGCAGCATCATATAGATCGAATGCAGCGCGCGCAGGCCCGATGTAGCCATGTAGGGCACATTTGAAAGATCGATCAGGATGTGGCGCGCACCCTTGTCGAACGCGGCCTGCGCCTGATCGACAAGCGCGGCGCTCTCGGTAATCGGCCCCGTCACCCGCAGCACCGTCACCGGCGGCTCCCGCAACTCCCGCAACGTCGAGATGTCCATGCACTTCCTCCTTGTATCCGCGATCGCCTGATGCGCTTTGCTTACAAGCCCACATTATCATGACGTTTGAACAGGGTCAGTTCGTTACCGCCATCGCTGGTCTGCCGGTACTCCAGCGTGTCGGTGAAGCGGCGAGCGAGCTGAATGCCAAAGCCACCGGGGGCGCGCAGCTCAAGTGGGCGCTGCGTATCAGGCATGGGCACACGCGTTGGATCAAACGGCGGAGCATGGTCGCGCAGGCGCGCCACAACCCCGCCCGCTACAGTTTCGAGCTCGAGCTCGATCGTGCCGGGAGCGCCGCGATACCCATAGTGCACGGTATTCACGGCGAGTTCGTGAACTGCCACCAGCAGATCGCAGGCTTCTGCCTCGGGCAAGCCCGCCGCGCGCGCCTGCACCTCGACAAAATTGCGCAACGCCGCCAGCCCTTCCTCGTTCGCCGGGATGCTGAGTGTGGCGGGGGTTGGCATTGTGCCCATCCCTGCTGTTTGCTCTGCTTTGGTATTCCCACTGTTTTCGTGAAGCGTATGGTACCACACTTCGTCATCCCTGAGATCAGGTAAAATACGTACTGTTCACCGATCTTGCAATTTCATGCTGAAAGGGACAGGAGCGCCCGATGTACACAGCCAGCGAACTGATTGCGCTGCTTGAGCTCGAACCGCTGCCGATTGAGGGCGGCTTCTTCCGGCGCACCTACACCGCCGCCGACACGGTTAGCGCCGAGGCCTTACCGGCGCGCTATGGCAGCCCGCGCGATTTCTGCGGCGCGATCTACTACATGCTCGGGCCGGGTGATTTTTCGGCGCTGCACCGCCTGCGCACCGACGAAATCTACCACTTCTATCTGGGCGACCCGGTGGAGCTGCTAATGCTGCACGCCGACGGCAGCCACAGCCTGCACACGCTTGGCACCGATCTGCGCGCCGGGCAGTCCGTGCAGCTGGTGGTGCCGCGTGGCGCATGGCAGGGATCGCGCCTGGTTGCTGGCGGCGGCTGCGCGCTGCTCGGCACGACCATGGCGCCGGCCTACGAGCAGGAAGATTTCGAGATCGGCATGCACGACGCGCTGGCGGCAGCATACCCCGCCTGCGCCGACATGATCACCGCGCTGACGCGTGAATAGCGCACGGGAAGTTTCACCGCAAAGGGCGCGAAGGGTTGCAGGTTAGAAGGTTGCGCGACGAATGACGACCGACCAATGATGAAAGTGGAAGAATTTACCACAGAGGCACAGAGACACAGAGTTTAAGGGTTGAAGGTTTACAGGTTTGAAAGTTCCAGGTTATAGCTTCACCCTTTCACCTTGTCACCCGTTCGTTCCTGCAAACTGCCGACTGCCGACTGCCGACTGCCGACTGCCGACTGCAAACTGCCGACTGCCGACTGCAAACTGCCGACTGACGACTGCCGACTGCAAACTGTACACTGCTGACGTTTCGACACACAGAAAGAGCCTTGCTATGGAAGCACCTTCGGCTCCCCCAATCGGCGCGCTGCTCGATTTCACCGGCAAAGTCGTGTTGGTGACGGGTGGCGCGGGCGGCATCGGCCAGGGCATTCTGGCGCGCTTTGCCGAGGCTGGCGCAACAGGAGCTATTCACTACCATACCAGTGATGCAGCAGCAAATGCGCTGGCCGACCAGATCGTAGCGGCGGGCGGGCAGGCCGCCACCTTTGCCGCCGACCTAACCGAAAGTGAAGCGGCGGCGCACTTAATCGAAGCGGTGGTGGCGCGCTTTGGGCGGCTGGATGTGCTGGTGAACAACGCCGCGCAGCAATCGCTGGCCGGCCTGCTCGACATGAGCGCCGCCGATTGGGACGCCATGATCGCCGCCACGCTGCGCAGCGTATTCGTGTGCACGCAGGCTGCCGCCCGCCAGATGATTGCGCAGGGCAGCGGCGGCGCAATCATCAACATTACGTCAATTGAAGCGGAACATCCCGCGCCCATGCACAGCCACTACAACGCCGCCAAAGCGGGCGTGCTAATGCACACGCGCGCAGCTGCCGCCGAGCTTGGCGCGCACGGCATCCGCGTGAATGCGGTTGCGCCGGGCCTGATCTGGCGCGACGGGCTGGAAAGCGCCTGGCCCGATGGCGTTGCGCGCTGGCACGCCGCCGCGCCGCTCGGTCGCCTGGGCACACCCGCCGACGTTGCCGACGCCTGCCTGTTTCTGGCTTCGCCGGGCGCGCGCTGGATCACGGGCGCGAGCCTGTGCGTCGATGGCGGCGTGACGACCGGGCCGAGTTTTTAGCACTACAGCAGTTTGCAGTCGGCAGGATGCAGAAGGCAGTTGCACTTTCCGCGCTACAATGCATTTTTCACCAGCGCATGAGTGTCAATAGTTCTGCGAACCGCTATAATACCAGTCATATAGCCACAAAGCCTCGAAGAGTATAGAGGGTTCAGACAATCTTCGCGTCTTTATGCCTCCGTGGCAATCTTCTGGCGGCCGTAGCTATAGTTGGAATGGGGAACGGCATTTATTCGCAGATTACACATATGGCACAGATGACACAGATATAAGTCTATAATCTGCGTAATCTGCGTAATCTGTGGATGAATTTTGGACAGGGATTGCTGTTCATGACCGGAAGCGCAAGCGAACTCCTGCTCGCCAAGCTGGCGCGGCCCCAGCCACCCGCGCCCGTGATCGCGCGCCCGGCCCTGCTTGCGCAGATTACGGCGGGCGGGGCGCGCAAGCTGACGCTGCTGGCCGCGCCGGCCGGGTCGGGCAAAACCTCGCTGCTGGCCGAGTGGGCCGCCGGGCAAGAATTCCCCATCGCCTGGCTCACCTGCGACGCGGGCGACAACGAGCCGGCGCGCTTCTGGGCATACCTGTTCGCCGCCGCACGCCCGTGGGGCATCGGCGCGCTCGCGCCCGCGTCGCTCGATGCTGCGCTGACGCAGTTCGCAAACGAACTGGCGCAGCTGCCCGGCCCGCGCGCAATCGTGCTCGACGACGCGCACACGCTCAGCGACCCTGAATTACTGGCACAGCTGGCACGCTGGGTCGAGCATTTGCCGCGCGGCTGCCACCTGCTGCTGGCGGCGCGCACCCGGCCCGCGCTGCCGCTGGCCCGCTGGCGCGCACGCAACGAGCTGAACGAAATTGGTGCAGCCGATCTGCGCTTCACACCGACTGAAACACGCGCTTTTCTGGCTGCCGCCATCCCCGCGCCGCTCGCGCCCGCCACCATCGAACACCTGCATCAGCACACTGCCGGCTGGGCTGCCGGGCTGCGCCTGGCCGCGCTCGCGGCGCGTGGCGAAACCGCCGAAGGCACGCTTGAGTCGTTCAGCGGCGCGCACCCCTTTGTCGCCGCCTACTTCACGGATGAAGTGCTGGCCGCCCAGCCCGCGCCAGTGCAGGAATTTCTGCTTGCCACGGGCGCAGCGAGCCAGCTCAATGGCGCGCTTGCCGACGCGCTGACTGGCCGTTCCGATGGCGCGGAGATGCTGGCGCGCTGTGCCGCCGACTCGCTGTTTCTGCATGCCACCCCTGGCGGCTGGTATCGCTTTCAGCCCTTGTTTGCCGAGGCCATGCGTGCGCAGGCGCGGGCGCGGCTGGGCGAAGCAGCCAGCCGTTCACTGGCCGAAACGGCGAGCGCCTGGTACGCCACCCGTGGCTTGATCGAGCCAGCCGCCCGCGCCGCACTGCTGGCCGAGCAGTGGGAACAGGCCGCCGCGCTGATTGGCGAGCTAGCCGAGCGCGACAGCCTGGGCGATGTCCTGCGCCTGCGCGAACTGATCGAGCGCCTGCCCGAGCCGGCGCGCGCCGCCAACCCACGTGTCGCGCTTGGCTACGCCAGCACGCTGCTGTTCACCGGCGACCGCTACAACCCAGGTACGGCGCACGCCGTCGAGACGTGGGTGCAGCGCGCCGAGGTGGCGTGGCTGGCTGAAGAAAACGAACCAATGCTCGGGCGCGTGGCGGCGTTGCGCGCAATGGTGGCATTCTGGCAGGACAACATCAGCACGCTTTTCGCGCTCGCCCACCAGGCCAGCGCCCTGCTCGATCCCTACGACACCGCCTACCAGGGCATCTGCCGCTTGTTCATCGCCGTCGAGGCGCTGCTGAATGGCGCAATTGCCGACGCGCAGAGCATGGCCCTGGAAGCGCGCACGCTGTGCATCATCAGCCAGAATCAGCAGGGCGTGCTGGCTGCGGCCTTTGTGCTGGCCTCCGCTGGCATGCACCAGGGCAACCTTGATCTGGCGGCGGGCCTGTATGAAGAATGGCTTGCCAGTGCGGCCGGCGGCCCGGAAATGTATGAAGACCAGAGCGAGGCGCAGTTCGGCCTTGCGGCGGTGGCCTATGAGCGCGGCGAGCTGGAAGTTGCTGAGGAACGGGCACAACGCGCCCGCGAGCTGGCGCGCGAGCGCCACGCCGAGCGGCTGCGCACCCAGGCCGGCGTGATCCTAGCCCGAATCGCGCAGGCGCGCGGCCAGAGTGGCGCAGCCCAGCAGCAGCTTCAGGCGCTTGCAACGCAGGCGCACACACCCGCGATTCGCCGCGAGATAACAAGCTGGCAGGCCTGGCACGCGCTCGCCACTGGCGACCTGGAAGCGGCTGAGCGCCTTTGCAGCGAGCTGACACAATCGCCCGCGCCGGCCGCGCGCCTTCAGCACGAGCACGAAGCCGTGATCGCGGCACGCCTGCAGCTGGCGCAGGGAAACCCTGCTGGCGCGCTCGCCGCGCTGGAGCCGTGGCGCGTCGAGGCGGTGCGTCATGGCCGCACCCGCAGCGAAATCGCGATTCTGCTCGTGCAGGCGCTGGCCGCCGCTGCCCTGCCCGACACGGCGCGGGCCAGCCAGTTGCTCGGGCGCGCGCTGGCGCTGGCGCAGCCACGCGAACTGCGCCGCACGCTGCTCGACATGGGCACGCCGCTGGCCGACCTGCTGCGTGCCCAGCTACCCGCCCTCAAGCGCGCCAGCGCGGCCTACGCCGCCAGCCTGCTTGCCGCGCTCGAACCGGGCGGCACGGCGGCGCGGGGCCTGCTGCTCGAACCGCTCAGCCCGCAGGAGCAGCGCGTGATGCGTCTGCTCGTCGCCGGGCGCTCGAATGCTGAAATCGCTGGCGAGCTGGTCGTTTCGCCCAACACCGTGAAAACGCACGTCAAAAACATTTACCGCAAACTCGCCGTTGCCACCCGCGACGAGCTGCGCGCCGCCGTGCGCGAGCTAAACCTGCTGCGATAGTGGGGTCAGGGGTCGGGGATCAGGGGTCAGGAGTGAACGGGTGACACGCTGACAAGGTGACAAGATGACAGGGTGACAGTAGCCGGGTGGCAGTATGCAGTAGGCTTCAACGTGCGAACCTGCAACCGCACGAGCGTTTAGGGTCTGGGGTTTTGGGATTGAATCTGCAAACATCCAACCCTCTGCGCCCTTCGCGCTCTTTGCGGTGAAAACTGGCCGTCATCGGTCATTCGTCGTTCGTCGTTTTCAAAACCTGCAACTTTTCAACATTCAACCTGTAAACCTCCACTCTCAAACTCCGTGCCTCCGTGCCTCCGTGGTGAAATTTTACCGTCTTTCGTCCTCGGTCGTTCGTCATTTGTCGCGCAACCTGCAAACCTGCAACCTTAAACCCGCGCCCTCACCCGCACAATCACCCGCCGCATCACCCGCCCCGGGTGATAGCGCGCTCACCCGCCTGCTTGCTACCCTGTGTGCAGGAAATGCGTTCACACAGGAGCACAAGCATGTTGCGAGAAATTGCACCCCCGGCATCATCAAGCGACCTTCAGGCAGTCCGCTGGTTTGAACAGCTTGATCGCGGGTCGCTGGCTGAGGCCGGCGGCAAAGGCGCGAACCTGGGCGAGCTGACGCGCGCCGGTCTGCCCGTCCCCGCTGGCTTTGTGATCACTGTCGGCACGTACCGCGCTGCGCTGGCGGCCAGCGAACTCGACACCCGCATCGCGGCGCAGATTGCCGCGCTGGACGCGCACGACCTCGCGGCGATTGCAGCCGCCAGCGCCGAAATTGGCGCGTGGATCGTCGCTGCGCCCATTCCCGATGCGCTCGCCGCCGCAATCGAGCGCGCCTACGCCGAACTATGCGCGCGCGAAGGTGCAGAAGCGAATAACCTGCCGGTGGCGGTGCGGTCGAGCGCCACCGCTGAAGACCTGCCCGACGCCTCGTTTGCCGGCCAGCAAGAAACCTTTCTGCACATTCGCGGCGCGGCGGCCCTGCTCGAACACGTGCGGCGCTGCTGGGCCAGCCTGTGGACTGCGCAGGCGATCTCGTACCGCGCCAGCATGGGCTTCGAACACGGCGCGGTGGCGCTGGCAGTGGTGGTGCAGAGCATGGCCCCGGCCGAGGTCGCTGGCGTGATGTTCACCGCCAACCCGGTTTCGGGCCGCGCCGACGAAATCCTGATCAGCGCCAGCTATGGGCTGGGCGAATCGGTCGTGAGCGGCAGCGTCACGCCCGACACCTTTGTGCTCGCGCCCGACGGTGCGGTGCGCGCCCGCACACTTGGCGCGAAAGAAACGCGCATCCTGCCCGACGGCGATGGCACCCGCGCCGAGCCAGTTCCCGCCAACCTGCGCGCCCGCTTCTGCCTGAGCGATGCCGACCTGCGCGCATTAGCGACCCTGGCCGCACGCGTGCAGGCGCACTATGGCGCGCCGCAAGACACCGAGTGGGCAATTAGCGGCGAGCGGCTGGCGCTGCTGCAATCGCGCCCAATCACCACATTGGCCAAAGAATCCGTGCCTGCCATCGACCTGAGCGCGCCGCCGATCAACCGCAAGGTTTTTGGCGTCAAGCAGCTGCTGGAATACTGGCCCGAGCCGCCCACGCCGCTCGACATCTCCTTTTTCCGCGAAACCTCGCGCAGCGGCAAAACGCTCTATGGCATGTTCGGCATGCGCCCGGCGCGCGCGCTGCCCGTGCCCGTCGAACAGCCCGATGGCCGCATCGGCGCGCGCATTAGCAGCCCAACGTTCACGCCCGCCGCACTGTGGCAGATCCCGGGGCGGCTGCTGTTCACGCCCGGCGACCCGCTGGCGCGCTGGCAGGTGGTGCGCAATGCCATGGATCGCGCCGAAACGAGCTGGAATACGTCGTTTGCAGCCAATCCCGACGCGGCAGCGCGCGGGCGGCTGATCGAGCAGGCCATGGGCGAATTTGGCGAACTGCTGGGCCAGCGCTTCGGTGCGGTCTTCTTCTCAGGCATCAAATATCTGCTGCAAATCAAGCTGTGGGCGCGTCTGCTCGGTGGGCGTGCCGGGGCCGCGCAGCTCGAAGATCGGCTGATGCGCGCCACGCCATTTCGCACGGCGCTGCAAAATCAGGCCGTCGTGCGGCTGGCCCAGGTTGCCGCTGCCCATGGCAAAACCAGCCCCGCGTTCGAAGCCGCGCTGGCCGCGTTCATGGGCGAATGGGGCACGCGCCCGGCGCGCGGCATGGCAACGCTGCCCAGCACGCCAAGCTGGCGCGAAGACCCCGCCCAGGTGCTGGGCCTCGTCGATGCGCTGCTGGCCGACCCGGATGCGCTCGCGCTTGATGCCGCCCTGCACCGCGAACAGGCTGATTTTCAGGCCGCCCGCACCCAGGCCGAAGCGAAAATGTGGGCACCGCTGCGACGCTGGTTCCGCACGAGCCTGGAGCGCGTTCGGAACGGCCAGGTTGCCCGCGAGGACAGCCTGTTCCGCATGGAAGCGCTCACCGACAGCATCCGCCGCCTGGCGCAGGCGTTGGGCGCGCAGCTCGCCCGCGACGGCAGAATTGACGAGCCTGGCGACATTTTCTTTCTGCTGGCAAGCGAGCTGGAAGATGTGGGAGCAGGCACGCTCGACCCACGCGAGCGGATTGCACGGCGCAAGCGCGGCTATGCCGCCATCGTCGCGGCGCACGAGCGCGGGCAGCACTGGCTGGTCGCAACTGGCTCGGTCGCGCCCGAAGCCGTGATCGATAAGAAAGCCGCACAGCGCGCCGCCAAATCGGCGGGCGGGAACACGCTCAGCGGGCTGGCCGCCAGCGCGGGCCAAATTACCGCGCCGGTATGCGTCATTCGCGGGCCGCACGAGTTTGGCCGCATGGTCAGGGGCGCGGTGCTGGTTGCGCCATTCACCGCACCGGCCTGGACGCCGCTGTTCCGGCTGGCGTCGGCGGTCGTCACCGAGATCGGCAGCCCGGTGTCGCACGCGGCGATTGTGGCGCGTGAATATGGCATTCCCGCCGTGGTGGCCGTGCCCGGCGCAACCAGCGCTTTGCGCGACGGCCAGCGCGTACTGGTCGATGGCACGCGCGGCATTGTAACGATTGTGGCGGAAGGGGGGGCGCAATGAAAAGCACCCCTGCGCCACGCGCCGCGCTGGCCTTTCTGTTCGGCGTGGTGCTGCTCGACGTGATTGGGATGAGCATGCTCTTCCCAGTGGCCGCCTACATCGTGCGCGTCTACAACAGCAACGCGCTCACCGTCACGCTGCTGTCGGTGATCTACGCGGCCGGCCAGTTCGTCGCCACGCCCGTGCTTGGCGCACTTTCGGATCGCTTTGGGCGGCGGCCCGTGCTGCTGCTCAGTCTGCTTGGCTCGGCGGCGGGCTACGTGCTGTTCGGGCTGGGCGGGGCGCTGTGGGTCTTGTTTCTGTCGCGCCTGATCGATGGTCTGAGCGGCGGCAATATTTCCACCGCCGCCGCCTATATTGCCGATGTCACGCCACGCGAGGATCGCGCCGGATCGTTTGCGCTGCTGGGCGTGGCTTTTGGGCTGGGCTTTATTCTCGGTCCAGCAATCGGCGGCGCGCTGAGCCAGTATGGCCTGGCCGCGCCCGCCTGGCTGGCGGCGGCGCTGACGCTCCTGAACGCCGTGTTTGGCTTCTTCATGCTGCCCGAGTCGCTGCCCGCTGAGCGCCGCACGAATGGCCCGCTGCGCCTGGCCGAACTGAACCCGCTTGCACCGTTTAGCGGGCTGCTGGGGCGGCCTGGCTTGCGCGGCCTTTTTGTGGCACACTGTCTGTTCAACTTCGTGATTATGGGCTACAACACAATCGTGCCGGTATTCCTGATCGAGCGCTTTGGCGCGTCGCCGGGCGCAATGGCCGCGCTGCTGGCGACCGTGGGCGGGGCCAACTTGTTCGTTCAGGCCGTGCTGGTGCGGCGGCTGGTGGCGCGCTTTGGCGAGCGCCGCATGGTCGTGGCGAGCCTGCTCTTCCAGGCGGCTGGCTTGGCCGCGCTCGCGCTTGTGCCCAATTTCTGGTTGGTGTATCCTATCAGCGCGCTGGCGAGTGCCGGGGCGGGGCCGCTGCGCCCCGCCCTTGCCGCGCTGCTGGCGAACGCTGCCGACGCGAATGAGCAAGGCCGGCTGAATGGCGTCAGCGCCGCGCTGGCCAGCCTGATGAGCGTGGTTGGCCCGCTGTGGGCCGGCGCGAGCTACGACGCGCTTGCGCCCAGCGCGCCCTTCTGGGCTGGGGCCGTGCTGCTTCTGCTGGCGCTGGTGCCGCTGCTTGGCTGGCGTGCCAGTGTTCGCCCGGCTGAGGCATAGGAACGCGAAACAATGACACAACGCTCGCTGCTGGTGGGCCTGGAGCCAACCATTTTGATCCGCGCTGGCGGTGCCGTTGAGGTGCAGGGCGCGGCGGGCGACCGCCTGGACGCCGAGACCGACAGCCGCTGGGGCTTGCGTGTTGGCCAGCAGCGCGGCACCTTCACCGTGGAAATCGGCGGCGATGGAGTGGTGCGCCTGCCCGCCAGCAGCAACCTGACAGTCTACTCGGGGAAAAGCGCCACGGTTACGGGTGTAGGCGGGCGCATTGCCATACACGCAGGCGGGGGCGCGTTTCTGCGCAACACGGGCACGCTGCTGCACGTTTCGGCGGGCGGCCTGGCCGATGTGGAAGCCGGGCAGCTTGGCGCGGGCGAAACGCGAATCACCGCTGGCGCGCACTTGCGCTGCGCGATCCGCCAGCTTCATAATACGCACGTGCTCGTGAGCGACATTGGCGGGCGCTGGGAAGCGCGCACCGGCGACGGGCGAATGCGCCTGCTGCTCCAGGCTGGCAGCGATGTCACGATTGTCACGGCGCAGGCGCTTGAGCCGCTGCCGCCGCATTTCATTCTGGGGCGCATCGAGCGCCCGGCCTGAGAACGAATGCATCCGCAAATTTCGCAGATGACACAGATGCAGGTATGAGCTTTGGAGACAGGGATGTTTTTCGAACACACGCCCGCGATCTGGGCCGAATTTCCTGCGCTCGTTCCCGGCGTGCTGCTGGTCGAGAATGTCCATGCGGCGGCGGATGTGTCCGCGCAGCTTGCGCCATTGTTCGAGCAGGCCCGCACCCAGCTCGCAAGAAGCGCCGAGGGCGACATGCCCGAAATCCAGGCGTGGCGGCGCGCGTTCAGCCAGATGGGCATGAAGCCCACCCAGTATCGCTCGGCCGCAGAGGCGCTCCTGCGGCGCTTCCGCAAGGAAAACAACCTGCCCATGCTTCACCCGCTGGTCGATCTGTGCAACGCCGCATCGCTGGCGCACGCACTGCCGGTGGCAGTGTTCGATCTCGATCAGGTGGCTGAGTTCATTCAGGTGCGGCACGCCGATGGCGATGAGCAGTATGCCGCGTTCAGCGGCGAGGCCGAGCAGCCCGAGCCGGGCGAGGTGATTTTTTGCCGACGCGGCCCGCCAGGTGCACGCGCGCCGCTGGGTCTTCCGGCAAAGCCGCCGCTCGACGGTGAGCGAAGCCACCCGCCGCGCCCTGATCGTCAGCGAGGGCTTGCACCCAGCGGCGCGCGCCGGCGTGGCCGCCCTGCTCAACACGCTCGAAGCCGGGCTGCGGGCAGTTGGTTTTGTGCCTTCGCAGCGCGCCATCCTGACTGCTGAAGCGCCGCGCTGGCAGCTTGGGGCATAAATGCAAACGACCGGGATGCACCCAGTCGCTGCATTCCATCAAGTATTCATTTTGCAAGCAGCCAGCTAGAAATCAAGATACGGGTTGCGCCGAGCCTTACGAATGGCGAATGCGCCCAGGGCCAGAGCAAGCGCCAGCACCACGCCAAACGCAATCAGCTGCATCATCTCGTCGTCCGCAGTTGCGAAAATGCGGCTACCAACCGAAACTGTCTGCGCAACCTCGGTCGAAGCCGTTGCCGTGGTGGTCGTGAAGGCTGGCTCGCCCGCACCATTCAGATCCCACACTGTCGCTCCCACCCCGCTGCGCGAGCGCGTGATCTGGAATGCAAAATTGATCACGCTGCCTTCTGGAACTTCAATGACGACATGGAACAAGCCCTGGCTATTCTGCATTGGCGTGCGCATCACCTCGCGGTTGGTAGTGATCAGTGTCGTGCCGGCCGGGCGACCCGAAGGCGGGAGTTGCTGCCAGCCATTGACGCCCCACACCAGCGCGACCTCGCCAGCATCGGGCGCGCGGTAGCGGATTTCGTGCGCAACCATCGCCCGGCTTGGCGCGGCCTGAGTTACGCGCCCACCCGCCAGCCCTAGCAGCACGATCAGGATCGCGCCGCTGATTCGGTAGAGAATTATCATTCGCTTCACTCTACTTCACCTTTGCTGCGCTACGCGTGCTTTCGCAGCACAACCACATCTTCAGCACAGACCCAATTTGCGAATTGGCCTGACCACAGGCCTGGTAGTGGCGGCTGCTCCAGCTCCAGCCCAGCCTGCTCCGCCATCTGCTTGATCAGGCTGAGCCGATACCCCGTCATAGCGGTCGGGTGCTCGGCCACGCCAACGGCAAAGCCATCACCCCATTGCGGCAGCGTGTGCGCAAAATCAAACATTGGCCGGCTGAAGCCAAACGGGCGCGACTGCCGCGGGCGCAGGTTGTCGAGCAGGAAAAAGCTGAACATCGCCCGGCCGCCCGGCTTCAGCACACGCGCCGTCTGCGCAAAATAGTTTGCGGTTGCGTCGGGCAGCAGTTGATTAAACAGCGCCGCCGCAAACACCAGGTCGAAGGAGTTGCGCGGGTAGGGGAAGCGGAACGAATCGGCCTGCGTGCTACCGTTTGGATTTGCGTCGGGATGCACAACATCGGCCCAGATAAAGCGGAAATTCGGGTGGGCCTGGTGGAAGCCATTGCTCAAAAACGCGATTTTTTCGCGATCCACGTCGAAGCCCTCATATGCGCCATCCAGCAGAATGTAGCGCAGTGGGAATGCAATACGCCCTAACCCACAGCCTAGCTCCAGTACGGTGCTGGTGCGCGCCAGACCTCCATACACACGCAGGAGCATGGCCCACTCTTCGGCCCAGCGCAGCCAGTCTTCCAGCACCAGGATGCCCTCGCGTGCCATCAGGTGGCGCGGCGGGATGAGCTGTGGCTCGTAGGCCAGCTCGGGGTGGCCAAGTTTTTCAAACCACTCTTGCGCCGATGTCACGATGCGAGTTGCCTTTCTGTTGCGGTAGCTGGCACGGCTGAAGACTCAGACGCGCGCTGCCGGGCAGCAATTGCTTGCGATTCGCGATAAGCGCGCAGCGCGGTGAAGCTGCCACGCAGCTCCAGCCAGGCCATGCGCACGGTCCACCAGTCGCGCTGTTTGATGCCAAGCAGCAGCCGCCGCAGCAGCCACGGCCAGATCCACCAGCGCAGTGCGAACACCAGCACTTCGCGGCGGCGCTGCGGCTCGTTGCGCGCAATGGTGAGCAAATAGGCCGGGAACGAGCGGCCATTGTTGAAAATCTGCCGGCGCAGGGTCGCGCGATCGCGGCGATGCACGTGCCGGATCATCGCGGCTGGCTCGTAGCGCAGCGCGTGCCCGGCCGACACCAGGCGGAAAAAGAACTCGATGTCGCCCGCGCCGCTGGTGGGCGTGCCAACATCCAGCGCAATGTCGAAACCGCCGATCTTGTCGAACACGCTGCGCCGATAGGCCATATTTGCGCCCACGCCCCAGTTGCTGGCCCAGAACATATCGCGCTTGCTCAGCTGCTCGCGGTAGATCGTGTAGCCCACAAAGCCCTTGCTCATGCCGCCGTAGCGCTCGAAATCGTCCTGCGCATCGGTCTCGATCTCGGCTGGCAGCACCATGCCCGTCACTGCCATAATCTCGGGGCTGGCAAAGCCGTGGGCAACCCCGCGCAGCCAGCCTGGCGTGGCGATCGCATCGTCGTCGATATAGGCCACAATCTCGTGGCGGGCTTCCTGCCAGCCGCGGTTGCGCGCCCAATCGAGGCCGGGCCGATCTTCGCGCACATAGCGGAAGCCGCTGCGCGCCACCGCCGCGTGGGTCGAGCCGTCGCGCGTGCAGTTGTCGATCACAATTACTTCGTAATCGGGGTAGTCGAGCTGAGCCAGCGATTCGAGGGTGCGCTCCAGCGACAGTGCGCGGTCGCGCGTGCACACCACTACACTGATCGGTGGCAGCGTGCGCGCGGTGCCGCTGTTCACCTGATTGAGCGTGCCGCTGACCGATTGCTCCCACACTTGCCAGCCAAACTGGCGTGTCACTTCATGGCGCAGCTGCTCGGCGCTGAAGGTGCGCACGCCGGGCTGGCAGTGCAGCATCAGCATGCCCAGCGGGCGGTAGCCCCAGCGCACCACCGCAAACATGCGCGTGTAGCGCGGGTCGACGAAAATCGGCTCAATTGGCTGGGAAAGATCAATATCTGTCAATTTAATTCGCATCACAGGCTCCCTTGCATCGACTGCGCAAGCTGGATGGCCAGCCCAGGCACAAACTCGCGGCGGGCCAGCGCGCGCAGCTCGGCGCGCAAGTGCTCTACGCGCAGCGGTTCGGCACCGGGCTGGGGCGGTATGGTTGTCATTTCGTAGCCGTTGAGCAGCAGGCGCACGCCTTTCTGGCTGCCTTCCAGGAGGCAGGCGGCCAGATCATCGCCAATCGGCAGCGCGGCAAGGTCGAGCGTTACGGCGTCGCTCGCCATTGGCGGGGCCAGCGGCGCTTCCTGCAGCCATGCCAGCAGCTGGCGCTTGCTGCCGATTATGCCTGCGGTGCCGCGCCAGTAATTGTATTTGCGCATGGCGCGCACAGTGCGCTGCCAGGTGCGGCGCATGCGCAGCGCTTCGAGCAGGCCGGCCAGCGCCAGCGCGTAGCGCAGCGGCTTGGCGCCGCGCATCGGCGAAATGAATGCCGCGTCGCGCAGCAGCCGCGTCCAGCGGCCATGCAATGTTTCAAAATGGCCGAACAGCTGCGAGCGCAGTTCGGGGTGGCGCTGGCCGATCTGGATGTCGGCCACACCTTCCATGCGGATGCGCAGGAGCCATTTCTCCAGATCGGTATAGTCGTGGTGAAAGCCCAGTGCAGCCGGCTCGAATACAAAACGTGCCCCGGCCTTCAGCAAGCGCACGCCCAGCTCGTAGTCTTCCAGCCGCCCGGTGATTGTCTCGTCGAAGCCTTCGAGCTGGCGGAAGAGCGATGTGGCCATCGAGACATTGCCGCTAAAGAAATCGCGGTAGGTAAAGCGATGGCCGCTGCGCCCGATTTCGCGGTACGTATCTTCCCACCAGCGGCGCGCATCGCGCTGGAACCAGCTGGCGCGCGCAGGCACCATGGGCTTGGAATAGCCCAATACCACATTCGTATCGCGCTGCGCCTGAACGTGCGCGCGCACCAGGTCGCGGCAGGGAATAACGTCGTCGTCGAGAAACAGCAGCGTTGGGGCCGAGGCGTGCTGCACGCCATAATTGCGCGTGCGCGCCGCGCTGCGCGCGCTGTGCGCCAGCACCAGCAGGCGGAATGGTGCGCCCGGCCCGTAGGCGCGTACCTGCTCAACGGTGTCGTCCTCACAGGCGTCGGCCACCACAATCACTTCGGCTTTGGCCATTGGCCAGCTTTGTGTGGCCAGGGCGCGCAATGTTTCGAGCACCTGCGCGCGCCGGTTGTGGGTGGGGATAACGATGCTTAGCAGTGGTTGTTTCATTTCAGGCGTGCTCCGGCGTTTTTGCAGTGGCCTTGGGTGTGGCGGGCGTGAAATCAGCGGCGCGTGCCGGCAGTGTGCCGTTCGCAGGCAGGGCAGGCGGGGTTGGCGTGGGTGGCGGCAGGCTGCGCAGCTTTTTGCGCGAGGCGAAATAGCGGCCCGGCCCGACGATCGCGCCATGGAACTCGGCCCACGCCAGATCGAGTGGAACGTGGTTGGGCCGGCGCAGCAGCGCGCGCGCAAGCTGGTGCACATGGTGCTGCCAGAACCAGCGCGGCGCCAGCTTCAGCAGCAGCATCTCGCGCTCGATCAGGAAGGCGCGCATCCACCAGGCAAACACGCCCACGCCATAGCCAAAGATCGTGCGGCGCAGCGAATCCCACTCGCGGCGGTGGCGGTGCCACACCAGCGCGGCCGGGTCGTACACAATCCGGTAGCCGCGCGCCAGCGTGCGGTAGTAGAACTCGTGATCTTCGCCCGAGCAGGCCGGCGTGCCGGGGCCAAGCGCTTCGTCGAACAGGCCAATATCGCGCAGCATGGTGCGGCGTACCGCCATATTCACCGACGCGCCCACCAGGCCCGCCGCCAGCGGATTGATCGATCCGAGATCGAAGCTGCGGCGCACAAAGCCGCGCGCAAAGCCGTGGGTTTCTTCAAACCAGAGCTGCGCCTCGGTTTCCAGCTCCAATGGCATAGTGATGCCAGTCGCAATTGCCACCAGCGGGTCGGCGAAATTGCGGCGCAGAGCCTCCAGCCAGCCGGGATCGACCTGGGCGTCGTCGTCGGTGTAGGCGATGATGTCGCGGGTGGCGGCCAGCAGGCCACGGTTGCGCGCAATGCCAGCGCCAGGGCGCGGCTCGTGAATATAGCGAATCAGCGGGTAGCGCGCCACCAGATCGGCGGTGCGCTGATCGCTTGGGCAGCTGTCAATAATAATAATTTCGTGGCCCTGCTGCGCCAGCCGTTGCAGACCAGGCAGACAGTGCACCAGGTCATCGGTGCGGTCGCGCGTGCACACCACCACTGATGCGCTGGGTAGCGGGCCGGTTGCTGGCGCCTCGGCGGCGTTGTGCTGCCAGAGCGGCCAGGCCGTGACCGGCACGTGCGCCCGCAGCGTCGATGGCGCGATTGAGCCGTGCATCACTGGCACCCATGCCTGCCCAACCACCTGCCCGCGCGCGCGAAAGATGACCAGGGCGCGTTCGTAGCCGCGTAAGTTTCCAATACCGAGCTCAAGCTGTTCAAGTTGTACTTCGCACACCGCAGTGCGCTGGCGTTCCTGGCGTGTTCCCATTGTTCTTCACACTCCTGCACCATCCTAAATAATCATTTTTCGAAAATTCCAACTCTTTATTCGGCCTTTGCTCCCCAATCGGCCTGGAGCATCAGCATCCCGGTCGAATCCATCCGTCGCTCGTCAATGCCGATAATTGTGAAATCGTGAATGTTCCAGTGGTAGTCGTACACATAGCCCCAGTCGGCCGGGTAGAAACCCAGGTTGATGTAGTAGCGGCCCGGCTGGAGTGGCAGCGCCGGCAGGCGGCACACCAGCCGCCCTTGTTCGCCCAGCTTGCCAAACTTCGCCACCACCGAGTCGATCGATGTCTCGTAGCACTTCACGCCCGACTCGCTGTAGACGCCGACCAGAAAAGCCATATCGGGCAACGCGGCATGAAGCTCATATTTGGTCTCGATAATCACGCCGCTTCCCGTCACTAGCTGCTCGATGCGATGGCCAGTCAGGTTATAGAGGTTGACTTCGGCGATTGTCGCTTCGTGTGTGCCCTGGCGGCTGCCGGTGCGTGCCAGCGGCGCGGGGCGGCTTTCGCCACTCAGTTGGGCGGCGCGACGCTCGGTGCGCTGGCGCATCAAATCCACATAGCAATCGAGCGCAATGTCTGTTTCGCCCTGCATCACCACGCGGCCTTCATCCAGCACCAGCACTTCATCGCACAGCGAGCGGATCTGCTCAACCGAGTGCGACGTGAGGATCAGCGTTTTGCCCATGGTGCGAAAGTGCTCGAGGCGGTTCAGGCATTTCTGCTGGAAGCGAATATCGCCCACCGCCAGGATCTCGTCGATCACCAGCACCGCCGGGTTGAACTGCATCGCCGTCGCAAAGGCCAGGCGCAGATACATGCCGCTGGAGTAGGTGCGAATTGGCTGGTCGATGAATTCTTCCAGCTCGGCAAACTCAATGATCTCGGCTTCGCACTCACGCGCCTCGCGGGCCGTCATGCCGCTGAGCAGCGCGCCAGTGTGAATATTCTCGCGGCCGGTCAGGTCGGGGTGGAAGCCGCTCCCAAGATCGAGCAGGCCACTCACGTGCCCGGAGTGAAAGATTCGCCCGCTGCTTGGCCGGCTAAGCCCGCAGAGCAGGCGCAGCAGCGTGCTTTTCCCGGCACCGTTATGCCCCACAATGCCGAGCGAGCTACCACGCGCCACCGAAAACGACACATCGCGCAGTGCCCAGTGCTGCGCGCCCGCATCGCCGCGCCGGTTCAGCCAGCGCACCGCCGACTCTTTCATGGTGACGGGGCGGTTGCGAAAGCGCTGGTAAGATTTTGAAACTGATTGTGCAACAAGAACAGCCGACATATCGCATCCCCGCTACAAAAGATCGACGACTTCGTGCGCGCGCCAGCTGTAGATCAGCGAGCCGATGGCGCACAGCAGCAGCCCACACGCACTTACAAACGCCAGCGGCAGCCAGCCCGGCAGCACACCGTAAAAGAAGACTGCCCGGTAGCACTGGATCAGCACCGCAAACGGGCTGAGCGTGTACATCAGGTGGTAGCCATATGCAACTGACTGCGAGCGGTAAAACACTGGCGTCAGGTAGAACAGCAGCGTCAGCACGATGCTCACAATATGCTGAACATCGCGATAAAACACATTCAGCGTTGCGACGATCATGCTCAGGCCGATGATCAACACGGACTGGATGACCAGCAGCACCGGCAGCAGCAGCAGCGCCGGCGTGAGCACAATGCTGTACCACCACAGCATCGCCAGCACCAGCGGCAGCGAGATCAGGTAGGTGAGCAGATTCGAAAGCGTATTCACCAGCATCAGGGTCAGCGGCGAGAAATCGGGCCGCCGCACCAGGTCGCGGTTGCTCATAAACAAGGTGCAGGCCGAACCAACGCTGCTGCTGAACCACGACCAGGGCATTAGCGCAGTGAAGACAAACACTGGGTAGGCGTCGATGCTGAGCGGCACCACCGATTGAAACAGAAACACCAGCACCAGCAGCTGGGCGAGCGGTAGCAGAAGTGACCAGAAAATGCCCAGCACCGAGCGCTTATAGCGCAAACTGAAATCGCGCCAGACCAGGTGGCGCAACAAGTCAAAGAAATGAACCCAACGCCGTACCTGCGGGTTTTGGCTACCCGGCGCCCCCAGGCGGGTTGCGCGTAGCCGGCCCGTTGATGTTTGCATATCTCTGCTCCAGATACGTCAACCTGAATGGCTGCCTAGAGAATGTGAATATGGCCAGGGTCTTGCGATACTTCTCCAAAGGTGCGCTGCCGTTCAGCCTTAAGCCAGCGGCGCGAGCGCCACAGCGCGATTGGTCCGCGCAAGGCGCCGCAGGCTTCACTCACCACCAGCGCCAGCGGCCGGTCGCGCTTTTTCAGCACTGCGCCCAGGCCGCGCACCGTTTTGCGCGTGTACCAGTACGACATATGGCGCACGAGCGGCCAGGTATAGGCCCAGTCGGAAAGTGCCGCCTTGGTGATAAATGCCAGAAACGCTTCCTGATACTGGCCGAGCCGCATAACGACAAGGGTAAGATCCGCCAGATGCTGGTGGAACACAATCGGCGTTGGGTCGTACACGAGTGTGTAGCCGGCGCGAATAATCCGCGCAAACATGTCGTGGTCGCCGCCGCCCGGCACTGGCGTACCCATGTCAAGGCCGGGATCGAATGGGCCAACCAGATCGAGTGTGTCGCGGCGCAGCGCGCAGTTGCAACCAGTGCCGATATAGCCTTTGTAGGGAAAAACTGGTACGTGCGGCGGCGCATCGAGCCGGAAAGTCACGCGCCGGAAGCCTTTGCTGTAGCCGTAGCGCTCGAACAAATCCTGGCCAGCGGTTTCGAGCTGCGCTGGCACCACCAGCCCCGTAGCGCACAGCACCTGCGGATCGTCGAACAGCGGCGCGAGGGCTTGCAGCCAGCCCGGGTCGGCAATCGCGTCGTCGTCGATAAAAGCCACAATCTCGCCGCGCGCCTCGCGCATGGCCCGGTTGCGCGCATTGTCGAGGCCGGGTTGCAGTTCGAGGATGTAGCGCACACCTGGGTGCAGCCCGCGCACCACGCGCTCGGTGGCATCATCCGACGGCGCATTGTCGATCACCATTACTTCATAGTTGGCGTACTGCTGATGCTGGAGTGATTCGAGCGTCGTGCCAATCGAGTGGTGGCGGTTGCGCGTGCACACTGCCACCGAAATCAGGCGGCCAGTACGCGGCCTTGCGGTGAGGCAGGTAATGTCGCCTGCGCCCGCCAATAGCGCCAGCAAATCGGCCAGGCAGGGGCGGTAGGCGGGCAGCGCAACGCCAGCCTGCAGCAAGTCGGCAATCAGGTGCTCGGAGGCGCGCTGCACTGTGTCAGGGTCGAGCGCGGCGATGATGTGGCTGTGGTGAAGTATGCGATGTGGTGTTAGCGCAATATCCGCATAGCCGACTGGGTAGCCATGAATGCGGACAAGCGCCCGTACTGCGCGGTATTGATCGGGCGGCGCCAGCACCGTGCTGCTATCGGTCAGCTCGATGTCGGCGACAAGCGCGGGCGTGGTGATCCAGCGTGGCGCATAAGCTCGGGTTGGCTGCGATGGCATAAAAACGTGTCCCGAGTAAAATGATCTTGCAGCGTCGTAAAGTTTTTTGCCTCGAAGAATGAAAGGACTATGCCGTAGTAGCAGTAACTGTGTTTACTGAAGAAGAGTGATATTTAGCATCGAAAATACATTATTATTTGTTTGTAATACAAAATTATTTATTAAATTACTTTTACCATTATTATTGATAATAGTTTTAGTCATTTGATTATAAGAAGCCTATGTTCGAGATGCTGATTTTTAAAGCCGATCCATATTGTAACCGCTCACTATTCTGTTTAGATATGCGGAAAATGCGACATTTTTGCAATATCATTTACTTTACATCATAATACAGTTTGTCGTACGCAATTGTGCAGCCGGGCCAGCGTGTGTGGAAGTACTGCTTTTTACAAAAGCAAAACCGCCTGCCAATTGGCAAGCGGTTTGCGTGTGGTGGAGCTGAGGAGGATCGAACTCCTGACCTCAACACTGCCAGTGTTGCGCTCTCCCAGCTGAGCTACAGCCCCACAAAATGTTGTCGTTGGTGGAGGTGAGGAGGCTCGAACTCCTGACCTCGACAGTGCGATTGTCGCGCTCTCCCAGCTGAGCTACACCCCCGTCGACACCGCGGCAGTATAGCAGGCAAGTGCCGATCTGTCAAATTGCCTCTTGCAGAAGCCACACGCGCCGTTTCTACCAACATACCATTTCCGCGCCGCGTGCTTGACAGCCCCGGCAGGCTATGGTACACCATCGCACAGCCATTATCAAAATTTCGTTTGACACTGAAGGAGCCTTCCCATGTCGGAAGCAACGATTGGCGTGATTGGCGGCAGCGGCTTATATGCGATGGCCGGCCTTGCGGAGGTTGAACAGGTGACGCTGGAAACGCCCTTTGGCGCGCCGAGCGATGCCTATGTGCTCGGCACGATTGCCGGCCGGCGGGTGGCGTTCCTGCCGCGCCACGGCGTGGGCCACCGCTTTTCACCCAGCGAGGTGCCAAGCCGGGCGAATATTCACGGCTTCAAGCAGCTTGGCGTGCAGTATATTGTGTCGGTGAGCGCGGTGGGCAGCCTGCGCGAAGAATACGCGCCTGGCCACGTTGTCGTGCCCGACCAGCTCTACGACCGCACCAAGAGCCTGCGCCCGGCCACATTCTTCGATGAAGGTCTGGTTGTGCACGTTGCCTTCGACAAACCGCTCGACCGCACGCTGGCCGATTTGATCGAGCAGGCCGCGCGCGCCGCCGGGGCGACATGCCATCGCGGTGGGACACTGGTGGTGATGGAAGGGCCGCAGTTCTCGACCCTGGCCGAAAGCCAGGAAAACCGCCGCGCTGGTTTTTCGCTGATTGGTATGACCGCGCTGCCCGAAGCCAAGCTCGCGCGCGAAGCCGAGATCGCCTATGCCACGCTGGCGCTGGTGACCGACTATGACTGCTGGCATCCCGACCACGACGCAGTAACCGTTGATTCGGTGATTCAGGTGCTGCGAAGCAATGCCGCGCTGGCGCAGGAGATCATTCGCCAGGTGGTGCCGCTGATTGGCGATGGATTTGACAGCCCGTCGCATCATGCGCTGGCCAGTGCAATCATCACCGACCGTGCGGCGATTGCGCCTGCCAAGCGCAAACAGGTGCAGTTGCTGGTCGAGAAGTATTTGTAGATTCAGATCATCATCATCAGGAAGTAGCCCGCAAACGCCGCCGCCAGCACCCACAGCAGCGCCGGTATGCCCCGCGCCCGGCCGCCCAAGGCATTCAGCAGCACATATACAATCACGCCAACGCCGATGCCATTGGTGATCGAGCACGTGAGCGGGATGAGTACCAGCGTCAGCAGGGCCGCAAAACCTGCCCCCAGCTCGCTAAAGTCGATGTCGCGCACGGTCTGGAACATCAGGAAGCCGACGATCATCAGGGCGGGCGCGGTGGCTTCGGGCGGAATAAGCCCGACAAACGGCGTGATTCCCAGCGCCAGCAGGAAGCACAGACCTGTGACAACCGAGGCCAGACCAGTGCGGGCACCAGCCGCCACGCCGGCCGCCGACTCCACATAGGTGGTAAGCGCCGAAACCCCGAACAGCCCACCAACAGCCGTCGCCAGCGAGTCGATTACCAGCACGCGCTTGGCCTGCGGCAGCTCGCCCCGTTCGTCGACAAGGCCAGCCTGCTCGCCAATGCCCACGATTGTTCCCACTGTGTCGAGGAAACTCGATAGCATCAGCGTGACCATCACCAGCAGCGCGGCGCTCATGCCCAGCCCTTTGGCCGTCGCCAGCGGGCTGTTGAACGCGGTCAGGTTCATCCCCGCGCCGATGGTGCCGATGTCGAGCGGCAGCGCAACAAAATGCCGCAGATCGGCCACGCCGCTGGTACGCGAAACAACGGCCCCCGGAATGATCCACTTCACGCCAACCGCAAGCACCGTAGTGGCCAGAATGCCATACAGCAGCGCGGCCTTGTAGCCACGGAGCATCAGCCCAAGCGTGACCAGCAGGCCAAATAGTGCCAGCGCAGTGGGCAGGTCGGTGAGTGACCCCAGGCTGACGGGCAGGCGCGTCGCGCGTAGCTGCTCGGTTTGCACATGCAGAATTCCCGCATTCAGCATGCCGAGGTAGAGCAGCAGCAGGCCAATGCCCACACCAACCGCGCGTTTCAGAGGCAGCGGGATGGCACGCACCAGCGCGTCGCCCAGGCCAAGCGCGACCAGCGCCGTAACCAGCAGGCCACCCACCAGCAGCAGGCCCATGGTTGCCTGCCACGAAAGCGCGTGCGTGGCGATCAGGTCGGCGGCCAGCACCGTGGAGATGCCGACGCTGGGCGCGAGCGCAAACGGGTAGTTTGTATACAGGCCCATTGCGAGCGTCAGCAATGCCGCCGACAGGCAGGTAGCCGTGGCAATGCCAGCAAAGGACGCAACCTGCGGCGCCTGGGCGGTGCCGTTGAGCGTCAGCACCAGCGGATTGAGGAAAATAATATAGGCCATGACCGTGAACGTCGTAAGGCCGCCAAGTAGCTCGGTGCGCAGGCTGCTGCGGCGCTCGGCCACCTGGAAGTGCTGGGAGATCCAGGCGGAGAACGAGTTATGCGCTGTACGCAGCGCGCCATTTGTCGTCATCATCGACATGCTCCTTCCAGCCGTGCAACCAGCTCGGCCTGCTGATATGGGCGGTGCCAGTCATTCAGGTAGCTTTCCTCGGGGATCACCAGCAGCGTCAGGTCGCGCGTGGCGTAGATGCTGGCGTTGCGCTGCGCCCCGCGAATCACGCCAGTGTTGCCGAGCGGCGCCCAGGCCGGCGCGACAAAGGGCTGGTAGCCGCCGAGCGGCATCACCATCAGCCCGGCGCGCAGGGGAATATACACATAGCGCGCGGCGGTGCCAGCCTCGACCAGGCTTTCGCCCGCGCGAAGGCGAATCAGGCGCACATGCTCGAAGGCGGTGTCGAGTTGAACCGCAGCCATGTTGTGCCCGCTGTGCGCCAGCCGTGCCGCTGCGCGCCGCCGCTGAGCGCGGCTCCAGCTGAGCTGCGAAGCAGCGGCGTAGCGGGCCGCTTCGTCGGCGGGCTCGGCGGCGGGCTGGGCCTGCCAGCTGCGCGACACCAGCTGCACGCGGCCATGGAGCTGCGAGTTCAGAAGGCCAAGCTGTTCGCGCACCAGCGCCGCAAATGCGGGATTATCGTCGGGCTCCTCAAGCACAATCTGGAGCGTGCTGTTGAGCTGCTCCGACTGGTTGGCATCCGGCTGAAAGCTTTCGATCACGTCGGCCTGGATGTCGTTCACGGCGCAGGCTGCGTAGGCGGCAGCGCGCTCCACCACGTCGTGGCAGATGAATGCGCCACGATGGAAGGCAATGCGCAGGTTGCCGGCGGCGTCGAGTGTGCTGCTGGCGACGTTCGACTCACCGGCGGCGATTGGGACATGGAGCGAGGCGAGCAGGAGTTGCTTGCCGCGCCGCAGGGCAAACAGCGCGTCGGCCGAGGTTTGGTCGACAAAGATTTCGTAGCCGGCCGAGGTTTTGAGCAGCGAGCCACGCTGCCGCAGCGCGTCGGCGCAGCGCAGGGCGCGCAGGGTGTCCACCACGTCGACGGCGAGCGCCTGCACGCCGGGGTCGTCAGCAACAAGCCAGCCAAAGGCATCGCGCGAGAAGTTGGCATAGTAGCGGGCAAGCACGGCGCGGCGGGCGTCAGCTAAATCGCCGTGTGGGTCGGCGGCGGCCAGGGCTGTTTCGGCCTGCGCCAATCGGCCCGCCAGCTCCGCGCACTCGGCGGCGGGCCGATTGGCCTGCTGCGCGCGGGCGAGAGCAGTGCGCGCCCGCTGAGCCTGATAGCGCAGATAGTGCACCTGCAAATCGTCGCCAATCGTCTGCTGCATATGCGCGCGCAGCCGCAAACGATCATTCAGCACAGCCACGGGAACTTTGCTCTTGCTGTGGCAGTTTGAAAGCGCCAGCAGCTCGCGCAGCACCAGGCGAGGCTCCTCGCCAAGCGCGCCCGCCAGCTCGCGCAGCCGCGCTGCAATGCCGCCGCAGTCGCTCTGCCAGATCGCGTCAATGATATGGTCGAAGGCGGAATCAAAGACGGCCTGGCTGGCGAACTCGGGGTGCATAGCGCGGCCAAACGGGCGGAAGTCGATCATGCCAATGTCGTGCAGCAAGGCCGACAGAAGGCCGTAGCTCTTCATAAAGCCCTGAAGCCGCTCTTCTTCACGCCGCGCGATCAGGCTGCCGTGAATATGATCGAGCACGCGCAATACCTGCTGCGCGACATCGCGCACGTGCACGATGCCATGGTCGTTAAAAAGCGCCAGGTGCGCGGCCGGGTCGGTGTAGAAGGTTGGGTCGGCCAGCGCGGCCTCGAGCTGCGACTGGGCATTGATGCGCGCATAGTAGGTTTGTTCGATCCATATGCGCACGGCTGCGGGGGCGTGCCGATCGAGCAGCTCGATCTGGTGCATAAGAAACCTCGCCAGCTACAATCTTCGTTTCAGGAGCCTTTAGTGAAGCTTTATGGCGCTACTATAGTGGGCGACCGCTAGCGCACCATTAGTTCATCATTAGCTGGAGGGCAAATTTGAAGCAAAACGTGAGGAAATTGCGCAAATAGGCAGCAGAGCACAGCGGCTATGACACCCGTCGCTGCCTGTTGCTCTGTTTTACGCCCTGAGGGATTTGTGGGAGCGCTGAATGTAGGCTCAGCCCGCCTGCCCGCATTCGGCTGACCAGGCTTGCGCGCCAAGTGGAGAAAAGCGCACCGCGCCGTCGGGCGTTTGCTCGAGCCGCCCGCGCTCGAAGTACTGGACGGTCAGATCCGTGCCGTTCACGCGCTCGCGCAGCTCGCCCGACAGTGGCTCGCCAAGCCGCCACGCGCCATTCACGCGCCCGTAAAAGGCGAGAAAAGCGCCACGTGGCGGGGCAGGGCGCAGCAGGCGGCCCGCCACTGCCTCGGCACCAAGCGCGCGCGGGCGAGCCACCCACATCACCTGCTGCGTTTCTGGGGTTGTTTTGGCGTCGCCGCCATATTCGGGGTAGTATTCCAGCACCATATCGCGGAAATATTGCACCACCTGGCGATCGGGCTGGCGCTCAAAGGCATCGGTGAGCGGCGGGCCGAAGCTATCTGCGCCGCCAAACAGCTCCCACGCACGTCGGAATGCGCGCTTGACCGAGTATGGCGTGCCGGCGATGCGCAGCGGCCCCTGCTTGTTGCTTGGGAAGCGCGGGTGGCTGCTGGTGAGCGAGAGCGCGCTGGTGACCGCGCCTGGCAGCGGCGGCACCGCCAGCGCGCGGAATGGCGCCGCCGCCGGCTTCAGGCTGCCATCGGCGCGGTACAGCCCAAAATATTCCTCGCGCCCATCCCAGCGCCCGGTTGGCGCGGCGTCGTAGTCGCGCAGCACCCACGCAATCGCGCCCACTGCACGATTTTCCCCAACTGCTGCCATTTCAGCCTGAAAGAGCCTGTGCTGGGCAGCTTCGTTGTAGCCCGCCAGGCAGGACGGGCCAGTCGGCCAGCCAAACTCTTCCACCAGAATGGGCTTGTCGGTGTGGGCGCGCACCGCTTCCAGCTGCTGAATCGCCGTGTCGGCGGCATAGTTGTGCACGCTCACGACGTCGCTGTAGTCGATCACGCGGCGACCGTCGGGGCCGGGAAACCAGACATTTGGGTGCAGGCCCATGCCCACCGTAACAAGGTGCTTACGGTCGAGCGCATGCACGGCGTCGGCCATGCGGCCCAGCCAGCTCAGCACCTCGGCACTGCGCCCTTCGCCCCACATCCCATAATTATCTGGCTCGTTATGAATGTCCCAGATCGCAATCCGGTCGTCGTCGGCAAAAAGCGGCAGCAGAGTGCGCAGGTAGGCCAGCTGGCGCGCTTCGTCGGGGCTACCGGCGGCGGGAAAGCCGGGCGAGAAGTCGAACAGGGTGAACAGCACGCGAATCTCAAGCTCGCCGGCGATCTGCACAAACTGGCGAATGCGGTCGATGTACTCGGGCGGCAGCTCGCCATCGCCGTTCTTCTTGCCCGAAATGTTGTAGGGGAGCATCACGCGCACAATATTGATGCCCAGCTCGTCGCGGGCCTGGCGCAGCTCGCGGGCAATCTGCGGCGCATCCCAGACGCGCCACATGTCGGCCCAGGGGCGCCACTGCGGGTAATAATTTACGCCCTTCAGCATCACCGGCTGGTCGAACACGGTGACCTGCGCGCCGCTGGCGCGCAAAAAGCCACCCGGGCGCGGCGCAGGGCTTGGGGGTGCGACGGGCGGCAGAAGGGGCAGAATTGCAAACAGGAGCAACAGCAGGAATTTCATTGACGGCGATGGATTCTAGGCTCTGGTTCGATTCCGCGTGCATTGTAGCGTGCGGGTGGGCGCGTGGCAAGGCGGTTTTTCGGTTTGAAAGTTGCAGGTTTGCAGGCTGGCAGGTTGGCAAGTTGGCAGGTTTCAAGTTTGCAGGGTGGCAGGTTGATGCCAGCGAAAACGGCAAGATTTCACCACAGAGGCACAGAGGCACGGAGGTTTAGGGTTGAAAGTTTGGAGGTTTTGATAACGACGAACGACGAACGACGGCCTGTTTTCACCGCAAAGGGTGCAGAGAGTTGATGTTTGCAGATTCAATCCCAAAACCCCAGACCCTCATGCGGTTGCAGGTTGCACGTTCGCGGGTTCAATCCCAAAACCCCAGACCCTAAACCCTCATGCAGTTCTGCGGTTCTGCGGCCCTTCAGTTCAGCCTTGCGGCGCTTTACGATGGGCATATTTCGTGCTATAACATCCCTGGCACGCCGCCGGACAATGGCGCCGCCGCACGCGCAGGGGCTGGTCTATGCGATCATGCCCTCGTTCGGCGTGTGTTGTTTGGCCGAACTATCGAGAAATCTATGGCTTCTGAACTCGAACCGACACTCGCGGCGCTGGCGGGCCAGCCGAGCATTGCCGCGCTGGCGCAGCAGATTGCGCAGCCGGGCAGGCGCGTACATGTCGCGCCCGCGCTCACCGCCGCGCGCCCGCCGCTGCTGGCCGCGCTGGCGCAGCAAAATGCGCAGCCGCTGCTCTACCTGGTGCAGAATACCGACCTGGCGCTGCGGGCGCGCGAAGATTTGTGCCAGTGGCTCGACGACCAGCAGGTGATGCTGTTCCCGGCCAGCGACGCCATGCCCTACGAGCCGATGTCGCCGGGCAACGACGTGGTGGCGGCGCGTCTGCGCGTGCTGCGTGCCTTGCAGAAGCTGCAAAGCCAGCCCGCCGACCCCGCCCCGCTGGTAATTGTTGCGCCCGTGCGCGCGCTGCTTCAGCCCACCATGGCCCCCGCCGACTACGCGGGCGCGACTGTGCGCCTGCGCCGTGGCGACGAGCACACCATCGACGCGCTGATCGAGCGCTGGCTGGCGATGGGCTACCGCACCGCGCCAACGGTTGAGGAGCCGGACGAGCTGAACCGGCGCGGCGGCATTCTCGATATCTACCCGCCCGGCGACGAGCTGCCGCTGCGCATTGAGTTTTTTGGCGACGAGATCGACAGCCTGCGCCGCTTCGACCCGATCACGCAGCGCAGCGAGGCGCAGGTGCGCGAGGTGCTGGTTGGCCCGCCGCACGAAATTGCCTTCTGGCGGCGCGACGCGGCCCTGGCACAGATGCGCGCGCTCGACGCCGACGTGCTGCGCCGCGAGGCCCGCGACGAGTGGGATGCCGTGGTCGACAAGATCGCGAATGGCGAACGCTTCGAGGGTCGCGCGCTGTACGCGCCCTTCTTCTGGGGTTTGGAAAGCGCGGAGCAGCCTTCGTCGCTGCTGCAATATCTGCCGGCCGGCGCGCCGATTGTGTTCAGCGACATGCTTCTGCTGGCCCAGCAGGCCGCCGAGCAGCACCACCACGCCGACGAGCGGCGCAAGGCGCATATCGACGCGGGCGAGCTGCCGCCCGACTTCCCGCGCCCTTACCTCGTGTGGAGCGAGCTGCTGGCGCAGGGCGCGGCGCAAACGCTGGTCAATTTCAGCAACAACGACCTCGACATCGGCGGATGGGACGTTCCGGGCGCGCAGCCGCAATCGCTTGCGCTGCCCGCCACGCTGTTCACCAGCGCCGACTTGTTTGGCGGCCAGCTGCGCCAGCTGGTGGATGACATTATTCGCCGGCTGCGCGCCGACGAACAGGTGATTGTGGTCACGCCGCAGGCCGCGCGCATTGAAGAAATGGTGTCCGAGCAGATCAAGGCCGAAGGGCATATTGGCCCGGTCGACTCACAGGCCGACCCGGTGCTGCGCGCCCTGATGCGGCTGCTGCATGTGGTACATGGCGCGCTCGACGCGGGCTGGCGCTCGCCCGACCTCCATCGCACGCTCTACACCGACGCCGAGATTTTCGGCTACCGCCAGCGCCGCCCAACCGCCGAGCGCAAGCGCAAGCGCGACCGCAACGCCGAAGAGCGCGCCGCCTTCCTGCGCGGGCTGAAGAATGGCGACTACGTCGTGCATATCGAGCATGGCATCGCCGTGTACGAAGGGCTGATCCGCCGCACGGTCGGCAAAACCGAGCGCGAATACCTGAACCTGCGCTACGCCGACGGCGACCGCCTGTATGTGCCGATCGACCAGATCGACCGTGTGTCGCGCTATATTGGCGCGGGCGATGCTGCCCCGTCACTTACGCGCCTTGGCACGCAGGACTGGGAGCGCGCCAAGCGCAAGGCACGCGCCGCCGTGCAGGAGCTGGCGAACGACCTGCTGGAGCTGTACGCCAAGCGCCAGCTCAGCCAGGGCTTTGCGTTCAGCCCCGACGGCGAGTGGCAGCACGAGCTGGAAGACACCTTCCCCTACGACGAAACGCCCGACCAGCTGCGCGCGATTGCCGATGTCAAGCATGACATGGAACAGATTCAGCCCATGGATCGCCTGATCTGCGGCGATGTGGGCTTTGGCAAAACCGAAGTCGCGCTGCGCGCCGCCTTCAAGGCCGTGCAGGACGGCAAGCAGGTTGCCGTGCTGGTGCCCACCACCGTACTCGCCCAGCAGCACTACGAAACATTCAGCCGGCGCATGGCCGCCTTTCCTGTGAAAGTGGATGTGATCTCGCGTTTCCGCTCGCCCAAAGAGCAGGAAGCGATCACCGTCGAGCTGGCTAAGGGCGAGATCGACATCCTGATCGGCACACACCGCCTGCTCTCAGCCGACATTCATTTCAAAGACCTGGGCCTGCTGGTGGTGGACGAAGAACAGCGCTTTGGCGTGCGCCACAAGGAGCGCATCAAGCAGATGCGCGCCAACGTCGACGTGCTGACCATGACGGCCACGCCCATCCCGCGCACGCTGCACATGGCGCTGGCTGGCATCCGCGACCTGAGCGTGATCGACACGCCGCCCGAGGATCGCGTGCCAATCAAGACCTATGTGCTGCCCTACGACCAGCAGCTGGTGCGCGAAGCGGTGCTGCGCGAGCTGGATCGCGGCGGGCAGGCCTATTACCTGCACAATCGCGTGCAAAGCATCTACTATACCGCCGACCGCGTGAAGCAACTGGTGCCCGAGGCCGAGGTTGGCGTGGGCCACGGCCAGCTTGGCGAACATCAGCTCGAACGGGTCATGCTCGATTTCTTCAGCGGCAAAGACGACGTGCTGGTGTGCACGACGATCATCGAGAGTGGGCTGGATGTGCCAAACGCCAACACAATCATCATCGACGACGCGACAACCTACGGCCTGGCGCAGCTCTACCAGATTCGCGGGCGGGTGGGCCGCAGCGCCCAGCGCGCCTACGCCTACCTGTTCTACAAGCCCGACCACCGCATGACGCCCGAGGCGCAGGAGCGCCTGCAGGCCATTCAGGAAGCCACCGAGCTGGGCGCGGGTTTCCGCATTGCCATGCGCGATCTGGAGATTCGCGGCGCGGGCAACCTGCTGGGCGCCGAGCAAAGCGGGCATATCGCCGCCGTCGGCTTCGACCTGTACTCGCGCCTGCTGGAGCAGGCCGTGCGCACGATGAAGGCCAAGCTGATCGAAACGAACTTCCAGCGCCCAAACACGGCGAAGCAGGGCGAAGATCAGGAGACAGCAGACACACGACAGAATGGAGCCAAGAGCGACGCCAGCGCCCCGGCGCCCGCGCAGCGCGCCAGCACATCGCGCAGGCAGCCCATGGTCAAGGTCGACGAGAAGGTGCTGATTTCGCCGCTGGTGACGCTCGATCTGCCGCTCGATGCCTACCTGCCGACCGACTACATCCCCGACGACCGGGTGCGGCTGGCGGTGTACCAGCACATGGCCGAGGCACAAACGCCGCGCGCCGTGCGCGAGCTGCGCCAGGAACTGCGCGACCGCTTTGGCGAGCTGCCCGAGCCGGCCGATTGCCTGCTGACCTGGTTGAACATTAAGGCGCTGGCGCTGGCGGTGGGTGTCACGTCGGTGGTGACGACGGCCGAGGAGTTTATTGTGCGCCTGCCCGAGGGCGACGCGCTCGACCGCGAGAAATTGCGGCGGCGCTTTGGCAAAAACCCGGCAATTAAAGTTGGCCCGCAGTTCGTGCGCCTCGACCGGCGCTCGCTGCCTGCCGACGGCTGGATCGAACCGCTAACCGAGCTGCTGGAAACGTTGGGGAAATAGGCTACTGGATCGATCGAGAATATAACCACCAAGACACCAAGTATTCTGGAAAGAAAGTTCTTTTCTACAACGGGCAAGCTTCCAGGAAGCTTATCTGGTTATCAGATTGAAGCAAAACTAGCTTCAGCTTCCTGGAAGCTGAGTACGAGGGAATTTATTTTCCAGAATACCAAGGCACCAAGATCTGAAATATCTATCAGAAACTTGGTGTCTTGGTGTCTTGGTGGTATGGTCGCTTATAATCTCGCTTAGCGGCGGGCGAAGAGGTAGGCGAGGTATTTTGCGGCTTCGCTGAAAGCCGCGCCAAGGGCGGGCAGCGCGCTGTCGGGTGGCGGCACCGGCGAGCCATAGGCCTCGAAGCCGAGGTCGCGCGCCATTTTGAGCGCCCGCAGCATGTGAGTGGAATCGCTGACCAGTGCCACGGTCTGGATGCCGTTCGCCTGCGCCAGCGGCAGCGCGTTCTGCAGGTTCCCCAAGGTGCTGGTGCTATCTTCTTCAGCCAGCAAAGCCTCTGCAGGCAAGCCCTTCTTCAGCAGGTAGTCGCGCCCTGCGGCGGCCTCAGCCACGGTGCTGCCCGCAGTGATGCCGCCAGTCAGAATGATCTGCCGCACCTGCCCGCGCCGGTACAGGTCGAACACATGGTCGAGCCGGGCCTGAAATGTGGGCGAAGGCGCGCCGTTTTCGAGCTGCGCGCCCAGCACAATCGCCGCGCCAACGCGCGCCACCGTGCCCTGCCGCAAGTCGTCGCGCCGGCCTTCGAGCAGCACCAGCACGCTTACGAGCACGATCACGCCCACGATGGCGAGCGCGGCCATTGCGAGGCTGCGGAGCGCGCCGCGCCAGCGCCAGAATGTGGTTTGTATTTGCATGGCGGGCATTATGCGAGAGGAGTGGCAAACGCGCAAGTGCTATAATTCTGCGCGCCGCTCAACAAAATGCACGCGGCTGGCGTCATATGGGTGTGGGCGCAGGGTTGCCCGCAGAACAAGGAGTTGAACCGTGCGAGGGCTTCGTTTCGACTGGCGCTGGGTCGCTGTGATTGCGGTGCTGGTGGTGCTGACAAATTCTTCGCGCTTGCCGCCGCTGGTCACCGCGCTGGTGGTGGGCGGCGCAGGCGTGTGGCTGCTGATGATGGGCTGGCGCGTGTGGGTGCGCGAAGGTGGCCCGCCCGAGCGCGGGCGCGTAACCTACTGGCGCGGCCAGCGCATCGAGGTTGCACCACAGCGGCGCGGGCCGGCACTGCCACGCATGCGCGATATTGGCCCGGCGGCGCTGTATTTCATTATTGGCGTGGTGCTGCTGCTGGCCGCGGGCGCGATTGGCCTGAGCAGCTTCGGGCTATAAATAGACGTGAAGAGCGGCGCGTGAGATTTCCTCACGCGCCGCTGCGCATTGTTCACGCGCAAACCCAGCTTCCTCATCTCGCTGGCGCGCTCGCGCCGTAGCCACACTTTCGCGCTCCGCGTAGCCTCACTGCTGCGATTTCCTTCCTCACACGCACTTACACGAGTACTCTGGAAAATAAATTTCCTTGCACTCAGCTTCCAGGAAGCTCAGGTCAGTTTTCCTTCAACCTGATAACCAGATGAGCTTCCTGGAAGCTTGCCCGTTGTACAAAAAACTTTCCTTCCAGAGTAATGAATCTCGGTCGAACGACTGACTTGACTTGTTAGAGTAATTACTCTATTCTTCGATTAGAGTAATTACTCTGATTGAGGTGCGAGTTCCAGCAGCGCAAGATGGGCTGAGCATTTCCGCGCAAAGACCCGCCCACCTCGCCCTGGCTGATTTGAAGCGAAGGGATGCCATCATGACACAGGCGAATGAGCTGCACGTGGTGTACGGAAGCGGTCCGGTCGGGACGGCGGTGGTCGAAATTCTGCTGGCGCAGGGCAAGCGGGTGCAGGTCGTGACGCGCAGTGTGGCGCGCAAACACCTACCCCAGCAGGCTGAGATGGTGCGCGGCGACGCGACCGACCCGGCCAATGCCCGCCTTGTCTGCGCGGGCGCAAGCCATGTGTACAACTGCACCAACCCGGTCGACTACCACCGCTGGCCTGAGCAATTTCCGCCGCTTCAGCGGGGCGTTCTGGAAGGCGCGGCAGCCAATGGCGCGAAGCTGATTGTGATGGAAAACATGTATATGTACGGCCCGCACGGTGGCGTGCCAATGACCGAGGGCATGCCGCTCAATGGCCGTGGGCTGCGCAGCACCACGCGCGTTCGCATGACCGAGGAATTGTTCGCGGCGCACCACAGCGGCAAAGTGCGGGCCGTCAGCGTGCGCGCCTCCGATCTGTTTGGCCCGCACGTCACCGAGTCGCTGGTTGGGCAGCGCTTGTTTGGGCCACTGCTGGCCGGCAAGCCCGCGCAAGTGTTCGCGAACCTGGATATTCCCCATAGCGTAAGCTACATTCGCGATGTGGGCCAGGCGCTGGTGACGGTTGGCGCGCACGACGCGGCACTCGGGCGGGCCTGGCACGCGCCAAATGCGCCAGCGGTCACGCTGCGCGAGTTTGTGCGCCTGCTGGGCGAAGAAGCGAACCTCGCAGCAAAAGTGTCGGCGCTGCCACGGGCGGTGACGCGGGCGCTGCTGCCGCTGCTGGGCCTTGGCGTCCCCACGCTGCGCGGGCTGGCGGAAAACCTCTATATTAGCTACGAGCCATACATTGTCGATCACAGCGCATACGCCGCCACGTTTGGCGGGAGCGCGACACCACTGCGCGAGGCCATTGGCGCGACTGTGCAGTGGTACAACGCACAGGCCGCCCGCAATTCGCAGGCACCCGCGGCGTCGGCACCATCCAACAGCTAGTGCGCGTTCACGCGCAGGGTTTAGGGAATGGGGGATAGGGTTTGGTGATTACAATGCAGAAACTTTTACCTGACTCCCGCATTGCTTTCTTGATATGCACTAGGCCAGAAGTACTCTGGAAAATAAATTTCCTTGTACTCAGCTTCCAGGAAGCTCAAGCCAGGTTTGCTTCAATTTGATACTCAGGTAAGCTTCCTGGAAGCTTGCCCGTTGTATGAAATAACGTATTTTCCAGAATAATGAGGAGCAGCGTGATGCAGTATTCGAATAGGGCGGGGACGGAGCGTGGATGGGGTTTCTGGCTTGGCTGGGCGATCGCGTTTCTTGGCTTTCCACTTGGCGGGCTGGCCGCCTGGGCGCTGAGCGGCCCCGTTGCAACGCCACTGGCTGGCGCGTTGAGTGGCATGCTCACGGGCGCGATTCTGGGTTCAGTGCAGTGGCTGGCGCTGCGCCGCCGGCTGCCGCTGTCGCTGTGGTGGGTTGCTGCCACTGCGCTGGGGATGGCGGCCGGGATTGCGCTGGGCGTTACGTTGTTCGGAACAGACACAGAGGGCGCGGCGTTGCTGCTGCGCGGGCTGCTTGCAGGTGCCAGCGTGGGGGCGGCTCAATCCCTGGTGCTGCGCGAGCACAGCAGCCGCGCGCCGGCCTGGGCGATCACGGTGGCGCTGGGCTGGGTGCTTGGCTGGATGATCACGCGCTCGGCCGGGGTCGATCTTTCACAACAATGGACGGTGTTTGGGTCTTCTGGCGCAGTCGTCTTTCAGGTGCTGGCCGGGCTGGCGCTGCGCTGGATGCTTCGGCGCGACACGGCTGCCCCGGAGACGCGGGCAGAAATGGCGGCTTAAGGGCCGCACTGGTTGGCACAAAAAATCGGGGGTTGTTTGTCGCCCCCGATTGCTGCTTGCCTTAACGCTGGCGCTGACCTTCGGTGGCACGATTGAGCGCGTTCGCAAAGCGCCGCCGGTCGGTAGCGCTATACGCGGCCGGGCCGCCGCTCGCCGCGCCCGCCCAGCGCAGTTCCTCCATCAGGTTGCGCACCGCCAGCCGCTCGCCAATCGTGTCGGCGGTATGCACCTCCCCACGCGGGTCGAGCGCGATCGCGCCGCGCTCGACCACCAGCGCCGCCAGGGGAATATCCGCCGTAATCACCAGATCGCCGGCCTGGACG
Source organism: Kouleothrix sp. 19917 (assembly GCF_057073505.1). Taxonomy (NCBI): domain Bacteria; kingdom Bacillati; phylum Chloroflexota; class Chloroflexia; order Chloroflexales; family Roseiflexaceae; genus Kouleothrix; species Kouleothrix sp. 19917. Next base: position 2,034,015 of record NZ_CP097099.1, on the reverse strand, counting down.
TGCTGCGCGATATAGGCATCTGCGACATCGCTGCCGGGCCGCACCTGCACCAGCGTGATCAGCGGCGAGGCAGGCACGGCCATGCTGCGATTCGCTACCAGCCGCACCGGCAGGCCCAGGCGCGCAGAGGTGCGAAACACCAGCTCTTTCGCGTCGCGCGGGCAGGCATCCGCGTCGATCCAGATCTCCATGCGTCAGCTTTCTCCCGGCGCTGCGCGCCGTCTACTTCCCGCCAATCCACAACGCCAGCGCGCCATTTGCCCGCCGCGTCGCCGTGCCCGCCGCCACATTCAGCAGGTACACGCCATCCTTGGCTCCATAAGCAAGCTGTTTGCCGTCGGGCGACCAGGGGCTGAACGAGAAGGTGTAGGCATCGAAATACGATTGCAGGCCAACCAGCGAGTCGCTGGGCTGGAATGAGCCAAACGAGCGCACCGTGCCGCTGGCTGTATCGACAATGTTCCAGGTGCGCTCGCCGCCCGGGTCGAATTCGCCGTCGTGCGTGAGGTAGGCGATCTGCGTGCCGTCGGGCGACCAGAAGAAGGCAGTGACCCGTTCATCGGCCTGCGAGAGCGTGCGTGGGTCGCCGCCCGCGCCATCCACCAGCTTCAGCGGGCCATAGCCATCGACGCCCACAACCATATAGGCGATCTGGTCGCTGACGGGCGAGCGAATGATCCGCAAATCCGATTTCGCCTCGCTCGCAAGCTTGATCGGGTCTTTGCCCGCCGCCGTGACGCGCATGATCTCGCTCTTCACATCCTCAATCGTTGGGTCGGGCTTGCCAAACGGCGGCTGCGCCACATAGAAGAAGTGCTGACCATCGAGCGACCATGCCGGCGCCTGGAAGAAGCCCGGGTCGCCAAGCAATGGGTGCGCCATGTCCTGGCCGGGCTGGAACAGCGACATGCGCCCGCCCTGCACGGTATGGCCGCCGAGGTGCAGCAGCAGGTTGGCGCTGTCGGGGCTCCACGCGAAGAAGGAAGGCGATCCTTCAGCGATCAGGCGCGCTGGCTTCGAGCCGTCGGTGGGCACGATCTCGGCGGTGAGCTGGCCGCCGCTCAGGAACACCAGGTACTTGCCATCAGGCGACCACGCGAGATCAATTGGCACATTCGTCTGGCTGCGGAACAGCTCGATGCGCGCATCGGTGGCGATTTCCACCACCACAATAATCGAGGCATCGCCGTCGCGCGCGACATAGGCCAGCTTGCGGCCATCGGGTGAGGTGGCGGGGTAGCTGAAATTGGTGGTCAGCGCATTTTCGGCCAGCACGCGCTCGCCCGCGTCGTCGAACACGCGCAGCGATGTGCCGTCGGCTACCACCAGCCGCGCCGCTTCGCCGGCCGGCGTGCGCAGCACCAGCCAGCCCAGCAGGCCACCACCCGCCAGCACCACGACGAACAACAGCCCAATCGCGATCACTAACACCCGTCGGGTCGTCATGGCCGCCTCCTTCGGAAACATACTGTGCAGGGCTGTAGCATAGCACGCGTGATCGCGGGCGGCAAGCCCAGGCGGTAAAGCATCAGGGTCAGGTCAGCGTTGGAATAAGAACACGATCTGTCCACAGATGAGGCAGATGGCACAGAGAAAGGTCTCTTTCTGCGCTCGATAAGCATACGACGAACCGTGCTCCGGTGGATCCATCCCGCGCGCCGCGCTTGAAGAACCTGCTACACCGCGTCGTGCAAACCGCCGCACTGGTGACTGTAAACACCATGTCATCCACAAGCTGCCCGCGCTGGCGTATGCTCTGCACGAAGCACAGAAGGAGTTTGTGTGATCGACATCCGTACCATCCGTCGCAGCCGTGGCCTCACACTCACCGACCTGGCCGCCCTGAGCGGGCTGCCCGCCCGCACACTCGCCGAGATCGAGCAGGGCCTGCGCCCGCTCAGTGCCGCGCAACGCCAGGAGTTTGCCCGCATCCTGAATGTGCCGGCTGCGCAGCTTGGCTCGGCCCCATTCGAGCCAGCCGCGCCCAGCCTGGCCTGGCCGCGCCGCGCATTTGGCGCAGTTCTGGTGATCTGCGCCAGTTTGTTTGTGCTGGCCGCGTCGCTGTTCAACCAGCCACCCGTCGCGGCTCGTGCCCGCTCCACCCCTGCCCCGCGCGCGGCCGCCCTGGCAGCGCCGCAGCGCAGCGCCACGCCCGCGCCCACCGCCACACCTACGGCGACGCTTCCGCCAACACCAACCGCCACGCCGCGCTTCGCGCTCGCCGCCGACGGGCCGCGCGGCTGCCCGCTCGCGCCCGCCGATGGGCGCGTGGTGATGACGCAGGGCTATGGCGTGGGCACGCACGCGCCCGCCGACGCCTGGGGCGCAGTCGATCTTGGCATCGACGGCGATGGCGATGGCGAGGCCGAGCCGGGCACCACCCAGGGCCAGCCGATCAGCGCCACGCTTGGCGGCGTCGCGCATGTCTACCTGGGCAGCTGGCCGGCCGGCAACTATGTGCGCGTGGAGAACAAGGAGGCCGGCTGGAGCAGCGCCTATGCCCACCTCGACAGCGTGGCCGTGGCTGATAATCAACTTGTCGAAACGGGCGCGCTGCTGGGCACCGTCGGCAGCACCGGCATGACCAGCGGGCCACACCTGCACTATGAAATCTGGCATGGCACGCAGAACGTCGACCCCACCGGCCTGCTCGGCTGCTAAATACTCTGGAAAATACATTTCCTTGCACTCAGCTTCCAGTAAGCTCAGGTCAGTTCTGCTTCAGCCTGGCAGTACGATAAGCTTTCTGGAAGCTTGTCCGTTGTATCTTGATATGACACCTGCGCGCATCGTACTCCCCAAACCCTAATCCCTGCGCGTTCACGCGCAGCAGTACGATAAGCTTTCTGGAAGCTTGTCCGTTGTATCTTGATATGACACCTGCGCGCATCGTACTCCCCAAACCCTAATCCCCATACCCTAACCCCTGCGCGTTCACGCGCACTAGCGCCCGCCCGTCACATCCAGACAGGTGCCGGTAATGTACGACGCCTCATCCGACAGCAGCCACAGAATGGCGCGCGCCACCTCCTCGGGGCTGCCGCCGCGCTGCATGGGCACGCCGCTTTTTACCCGATCCACGCGCTGCGGCTCGCCGCCGCTGGCATGAATTTCGGTGTAGATCACGCCCGGCCGCACCGCATTCACGCGAATCCCCTCGGTTGCCACTTCCTTCGCCAGCCCAACGGTGAAGGTGTCGATCGCGCCTTTCGACGCGGCGTAATCAACATATTCATTTGGCGCGCCCAGCCGCGCCGCCCCCGACGACACATTTACAATTGCGCCGCCCGCGCCGCCGTAGTTGGTCGACATGCGCTGCACGGCCTCACGCGCACAGAGAAACGAGCCGATGACGTTGGTGGCGAAAATCCGCTGCAAGCGCGCCGCATCCATATGATCCACGCGCATCTGCCGCTCCAGAATGCCCGCGTTATTCACCAGCGCCGCCAGCGGCCCCACTTCCGCGTCGATGCGCTCGAACAAGGCCACAACATCGCTTTCAAGCGCAACATCGGCGCGAAACGCACGCGCATGCCCGCCCAGGGCCGCAATATCGGCCACAACACTTTCCGCCGCAGCCTGGTTCTGCACGTAGGAAATACACACGGTGTAGCCGCGCTGGGCGGCAAGCTGCGCCGTGGCCGCGCCAATGCCGCGACTGCCGCCCGTGACAAGAATCGTTTTTGGCATACCACTCCTTATGAATTGGGCCACAGGGCACAGAAAGCACAGAGCACAAGATCAATCTCAGGTTTGTTGAATGACGCTATGCAAATGCCCTTGCGGTTCCTGCTTCTCGGCTCTGTGGTCTGGGCGTATAGCAATACGCCCTTCAGCGGTCTGGGCGTATAGCAATACGCCCTTCAGCGGTCTGGGCGTATAGCAATACGCCCTTTGACGCTTCTATTGTCGCACAGTCACGCCCGTGCGCAGCGCCACATACCTGACGGCTTGCTCACACCCTGGCGATTCTCGCGTATACTACGCCAAAATGCCGAATACAGGAGCAAGCCATGTTTCAGCAACCCAACCTGGGCCACACCGAAGCGCAGCGGGCGATAGACGCAATCAAACAGGAGCTGGAGCGGCGTGGTGCCGCCGCTGTGATTGCCGTTGCCGACGCGCATGGCGAGCTGATTGCGCTCCTGCGCCTCGACGGCGCGCCGCTGCCGCCGATCCTGATCGCTACCAACAAAGCATGGACGGCGGCGCGCGAGCGCAAGGCCACCCGCGAGCTAGGGCAGGCCGCGCGCGACCCCGATTCGGGCTTCGATATGGCCTACTTCGGCGACCGGCGCTATATCGGCTGGGGCGGCGGCCTGCCGGTGATGATCGATGGCGTGGTGGTGGGCGCGGTGGCGGTGAGTGGCCTGCCCGAAATGGAAGACATCGAGCTGGCGCGCATTGGCGTGGCGGCTATCACCAGCAGTGCGGAATAGCGCAAACTCGCGCTTGACAAACCGCGCAACGTATTTATAATGAGTAAGTACTCAGTCATTTAAGGTTCAGGGAATGGCGCGATCAAAAAGTGAGGACAAACGAGCAGCGATCCTGGCGGCGGCCATCCGCATCTTTGCCGAGCGCGGCGTGTGGCTCGCGCCCACCTCAGCAATTTCGCGGGCGGCGGGCGTGGCCGAGGGCACGCTGTTCACCTATTTCGCGAGCAAAGACGCGCTGGCGAACGAGCTGTACCGCGAGCTCAAGCACGACCTGGCCGAGGCGTTGCTGGGCGACTTCCCAGAAAATGCTCCCATGCGTGTCAAACTCCAGCACCTGTGGAACCGTTATGTCGATTGGGGCGTGGCGAACCCCGACAAAATCAAGGTGCTGGCGCAGCTGCAGGTTTCCGACCAGATCACGGCGGAAAGCCAGGCGATCGGCCTTGCGCCATTCGCCGCAATCGAACGGCTGGCGAACGAGGGCATTGCAAGTGGGCTGGTCGCGAACTACCCGATCCCGTTTGTGGCTGCGCTGTTCAACAGCATGGTCGAAACGACCATGGCGGCAATGGCTGCGGGCACTGGCGAACAGGATTATCGTGCGGCCGGCTTCGAAATCTTCTGGCGTGGCATTACAACTGGCTAATCGCTTTTTTAATTCACGTAATGATTGATTACTCAATCATTTTTCACACAAGAAAGAACAAAGATCATGAGCAGCACATTCGACATTTCCATTCCTGATCAGCACGGCAAGCTAGCGGTGGTCACGGGGGCGAACAGCGGGCTGGGCTTTGGCATCACGCGGCGGCTGGCTGCCGCTGGCGCAGAAGTGATTCTGGCGGTGCGCAATGCCGCGAAAGGCGAGCAGGCAATTGCGCAACTGCGCGCCGAAAACCCGCAGGCGCAGCTTGGAATGGAGCTGATCGACCTGGCGAATCTCGCCTCGATCCGCGATTTTGTCGCCCGCCTGAACGCCGCTGGCCGCCCGATTCACCTGCTGGCCAACAATGCCGGCGTGATGACCCCGCCCACGCGCAACGCCACCGCCGACGGCTTTGAGCTGCAGTTTGGCGCGAACCACCTCGGGCATTTCGCGCTGACCGCCGGGCTGCTGCCACTGCTGCGCGCCGCCGGCAACGCCCACGTGATGACCATGAGCAGCGGGCTGAGCAGCTTTGGGCGCATTCACTTCGACGACCTGCAGTGGCAGCGGAGCTACAACCCCGGCGGCGCGTACTCCCAGTCGAAGCTGGCGAACCTCTTGTTCGCGTTCGAGCTGCAGCGGCGCAGCGATGCGCTTGGCTGGGGCCTTGGCAGCAACGCCGCCCACCCCGGCGCGACCCACACGAACCTGCAAACCGCTGGCCCAAACATGGGCACGGCGCGCACGCGGCCCAGCCTGTTTCTGCGGCTTACCAGCCACATCCCCGGCTTCTGGCAGGAAGTCGAGCAGGGCTGTTTGCCGGCGCTGTTTGCCGCCACCAGCCCGCTCGCGCGCGGCGGCGAATACTACGGTCCGAGCGGCTATGGCGAGCTGAGCGGCCCACCCGCTGTTGCGCACACGCCGCGCCGCGCCACCAGCCTCGCCGACGCGCGGCGACTGTGGGAGGTTTCCGAGCAGCTCACCGGCGCGCAATTCCCGCCTGCGTAGACGGCGACCAACAACCAGAATTTATAACCACAGAGCCACAGAGGTTTATCAATTTACGATTGATGATTTGCGATTTACGATTGGGATGAATACTCTGGAAAGAAAGTTCTTGTGTAACGGGCAAGCTTCCAGGAAGCTAAACTGGTTATCAGATTGAAGCAAAACTGGCTTCAGCTTCCTGGAAGCTGAGTGCAGGGAAATTTATTTTCCAAAGTAATGAGCTTTTATCGTTTTGCGCTCTACGCACTGCGCTCTGCGCTCACCCTTTCACCCCTTCGCCCTGCACATGGCGCTGGAACCAGGCCAGAAAGCGACGCTGCCGGTCGAGATTGTGGGCGTATTCCTTGAAGGCGTGGCTTTCGCGCGGATACAGCACCAGCTCGGTCGGCACGCCATGATCCTTGAGCGCGCGAAAGAACTCGTAGCCCTGCCCGACGGGCACAATCGTGTCTTCGATGCCGTGCATGACGAGCGTGGGTGTGCGCGCATTCGCGACGTAGTGAATGGGCGAAAAGTGGTCGTAGCGGCCGGCCTGCTCGTAGGGGCTGGCGCGCAGCGAAATCGCGTCCCAGGTGCCGATTTCGGCCACGCCGTGAAACGAGCGCCAGTGGCAAATGCCCGCGCCCATAATCGCCGCCTGGAAGCGGTCGGTCTGCGTGACCGCCCAGGCCGCCATAAAGCCGCCATAGCTCCAGCCGCCAATCGCCAGCCGCGCCGGGTCGGCAATGCCCTGCGCCACCAGCGCATCCACGCCCGCAATGATGTCTTCGTAGTCGCGCCCGCCGAAGTCGCCGATATTCGCCTCGGTAAACTCCACACCCCAGCCGATGCTGCCGCGCGGGTTGGCCAGCAGCACGGCGTAGCCCGCGCCCGCAAACAGCTGCGGCGCAAGCCGGCCCGCGCCATAGAAGCCGTGCATCCACAGCCAGGCCGGCCCGCCATGCACCCAGACGATCATCGGCACGGGCTGGCCGTCTTCATACCCTACTGGCAGAATGAGCTGGCCAGTGATTGGCAAGCCATCGGCGGCAGGCCAGCTCAGGCGGCGCGTTTCGCCCAGCGCGTAGGTGGCGAGCTGCGGGTGGAAATCGGTGACGCGCTGCCATTCGAGCGCGTTGCCCGCCGCCCGCCCAACCCAGGCATCGGCCGGGCGGGTGGCGTCGTCGCGCAGCACCGCAAAAACGTCGGCGTCGCGCGCGCGGAACTGCCCGCCATAGTGCTCGTGCAAACCCACCGCTGCGCGCCAGCGCGTGGTGCGCGTGCCCGCCGCCACGTCGATCAATCCCAGCGCGGCCTCGCCTTCTTCAAACGCCAGAAAGTCGATCTGCGTGCTGTTGGGCCGCCGTTGCAGCGCCCACACACTGCCTCGGTAATTGGCAGTGAGGTTACGCGGCGGCTGGCTGGGGTCGTGTAAATCGAGCAGCAGCACATCGCCGCCGTTGATGCCCCGGTCGCTCAGGATGCACGCAAGAAACGCCAGCCAGCGCCCGTCGGGCGAAACACGCGAGAACGCGAACTGCTTCTCGGGCACGCTGTAGATCGTTTCGGGCGCGCCGCCACCCGGCCCGACGCGCGCCAGCTTCGCGGTGAACCAGGCCCACTCATACGGCTCCGCGCCGATCAGCAGCGCAAAGCCGCCGTCGGGCATCCAGCAGAACTCCCACACCTGCGCGTCGCCGGTTACCTGCCGCGCCGCGCCGCTCGCCACGTCCACGGCCCACACGCGCCGCCAGCGGTGGAATAGCTCAACCTCAATCGCGTCGTCGCCGCGCGCCACGCGCGCCTGTGTGGCTTCCGGCTCGGGGTCGCGCACCAGAAAGGCGAGCTGCGTGCCGTCGGGCGACCATTCCAGCTCCTCGATCGCGCCTGGCAAATTGGTGATCTGGCGCGGGCCGCCGCCGTCGCGCCTGAGCAGAAAAACCTGTGGCTTACCGTCTTCCAGCCGGTCGGAAAGAAAGGCGAGCTGCGTGCCATCGGGCGACCAGCGCGGCGTGGTGTCGGTGCGCGGGCCGCTGCTCCAGGGCCGGGCGGGTGCGCTGCCGTCGGCTGGCGCAAGCCAGATCTGGCTAGTCGGGTTGCTGGTGCCGCTGGTGAAATACTGGCCAGCCACCATTGCCACCAGCGCGCCATCCGGGCTGATCTGCACATCTTCGACGCGCGTGAATGCGGCCATTGCTTCGGGGGAAATCGGGGCGGGGTTCATCGGCGGGCCTTTCTGCGCATATACGCGGGGGAAAACTGAACCACCAAGGCACCAGGTACAAAAAGAACCTAACCACGAAGACACGAAGACACGAAGTATATAATTTGAACATATACGCATTATTTACCACAAAGCCAAAAATATAGTTCGTGGTGCGTAGTTGCAGCGGCGAACATCGTATATCCGCCTGCATTCTGCCTTTGCGCATTGTACTCATTTCTTGCATATTGCCAATGAGCGCAAAAGATTGAACTGCAAGGGCGCACAGATTAACGAATGAGATGGCCAAAACTCAGTGTCCTCGGTGCGCTCTGTGGCCCGTTATTCCAAATAGCAAAGGCACGCAGCTTGAGGCTTTACCTCAAAATCTTCGTGCCTTCGTGGTAAGCGCTGTTGCAGAGTACGCGCCACGGCCGTACACAAAGTATTTAAGCTGAATTTAAGGTTCGCGCGCGCCAATTTAACACGCCCCAATCGAGAAACCGCTACACTGCTCGCAGGAAGAATGCAACAAGGAAGATCGTATGTCGAACATTCAGCCTCGCCGCGTTAGCCCGCTCGCCCGCGCCGTGCGGAAGTTTTCGGTTTCGGGCTTTGTGGTGGCAAGCTTTGCCGCCTATGCACTTCATGAGCATTTTGGCGCGCCGCCCCAGAGCGCAATTGCGACGCCACTGCCGCTAGCCGCCACCCAACGGCCCGCGCCGGCACAAAGCGCCGCAACCCTGCCCACCAGCGCGCCACCACGCGCAACTGCCGCCCCAGCCACCGCCCAGGCCAGCGTGCCGACCGCGCCGCCTCCGCCGCCAACCAACGCTCCTGCGCCAACTGCTGCGCCGGCCCCCACCGCCGCGCCCGCCGCGCAGGGCCTGTACCGCGACGGCTCGTATAGCGGCCCGGTCACCGACGCCTACTATGGCAATATGCAAGTGCAGGCCGTGATCCAGTCGGGCAAACTGGCCGACGTGCAGATCCTTGAGTTCCCAAACGATCGCCGCACCTCCGTTCGCATCAACAATGTCGCGCTGCCCTACCTGGTGAACGAAGCCATTCAGGCGCAGAGCGCGAACATCGACGCGATCTCGGGCGCCACGCTCAGCAGCGAAGCCTTTGCACAATCGCTCCAGTCGGCGCTGAATGCCGCCAGGAGCACAGGCAGCCTGTGAGGCAAACGCGCATCCAGATGGGCATGCCGGTAACGGTGGAAATCGCCGACGCCGGCGCGAGCGAAGAACTGCTGAATATTGCCTTCGACTATTTCGAGTATGTGGATGCGACGTTTAGCACCTACAAGCCCGAAAGTGAGATCAGCCGGATCAACCGGGGCGAGATCGCGCTTGCCGAGGCCAGCGACGACATGCGCGCGATCTTCGGGCTGGCCGAGCAGACGCGCCAGGCTACCGGCGGCTATTTCAACATCAGGCAGAATGGCAGCTACGACCCTTCGGGCATTGTGAAGGGCTGGGCAATCGACCAGGCCGCCGAGCGGCTGCGCGAGCGCGGTTGCGCGAACTTTTATGTCGATGCGGGCGGCGACATTCAGCTGGCGGGAAACAACAGCGCCGGCAGGCTCTGGCGGATCGGCATTCGCAACCCGTTCAATATGGATGAAATCGTGAAAGTGCTGGCGCTGACCGACTGTGGCGTCGCCACCTCGGGCACGTCGATCCGCGGCCAGCACATCTACAACCCGCTGCAACCCGGCCAGCCGCTTGAGGAGATCGTCAGCCTGACGGTGATCGGCCCCGACATCTACGAAGCCGATTGTTTCGCCACAGCAGCCTTCGCAATGGGCCGCGCGGGCATCCTGTTCATCGAGCAGCTCGACGGCTTTGAAGGCTACCAGATCGACGCGCGCGGCCAGGCCACCGCCACGGGCGGCTTTATGAGGTATAGCACCCATGATGCGATTGATTGATAATTTGCTGAACCGGCTGACCATGTACCGCCTGGCGCTGTACTACCTGGTTTTCCTGCTGGCCGTGGCGGTGATGTTCTCGTGGGCGGGCGTGCTGCCCTACGACCCCTATGCGCTCCTGTTCACCGTGGGCGTGGCGCTGGCCGCATGCGGCATCACTAACGCGATTTTTGCCCGCACCTACGGCGTGCCAGCCAACTCCGAATCGTCCTACATCACCGCGCTGATCCTCGCGCTGATCATCACGCCGATCGGGTCGAGCCAGGATATCTGGTTTGTGGCATGGGCGGGCGTGCTGGCCATGGCCTCGAAGTATATTCTGGCGCTGCGCCACAAGCACCTGTTCAACCCCGTGGCAATTGCCGTCGCCATTACCTACCTGGCGCTCAATCAGTCGGCAAGCTGGTGGGTGGGAACGCCCGTGATGCTGCCGTTTGTGCTGCTGGGCGGCTTGCTGCTGGTGCGCCGCATTCGCCGCTTCGGCCTGGTGCTGAGCTTCATGGCGGCTGCGCTGGTGGCCGTGGTGCTGCTGTCGGTCGCGAGCCATGCGAATCTGGCCGCCGCGCTTCAGCAAACCGTGCTCTACTCGCCGCTGTTCTTCTTTGCATTCATTATTCTGACCGAGCCGCTGACCGCGCCGCCGACGCGCCGCTTGCAGATGGGCTATGGCGCGCTGGTGGGTGTGCTGTTCGTGCCGCAGTTTCACCTCGGCAGCTTCTACACCACGCCCGAAATCGCCATGCTGATCGGCAATTTCTTCTCCTTCCTGCTCAGCCCGAAGGCCACGCAGCTGCTGACGCTGCGCGACAAAATCCAGATCGCGCCCGACGTGTACGATTTCGTTTTTACGCCGGCGCGGCGCTTTGCCTTTGCGCCCGGCCAGTATATGGAATGGACGCTCGGCCACAACGACCCCGACGGGCGCGGCAACCGCCGCTACTTCACGCTCGCTTCGTCGCCAACCGAAAACACGCTGCGCCTGGGCGTGAAGTTCTACCCGCAGTCGAGCAGCTTCAAGCACGCGATGCTAGCGATGGACGGCCAGACCGAAATCGTGGCGGCGCAGCTGGCCGGCGACTTTGTGCTGCCCAGCAACCCCGCCCAGCCCTGCGTGTTTATCGCCGGTGGCATTGGTATCACGCCCTTCCGCAGCATGCTGAAGTACCTGCTCGACACGCGTCAGCGCCGGCCAATCACGCTGTTCTACGCCAACCGCCGCGTGGAAGATATTGTCTACCGCGATGTGCTCGATCAGGCATATTACGACCTTGGCATCAAAACGATCTATACTATCAGCGACACAAGCTCGCTGCCGCAGTCGTGGCGCGGGCGGGTCGGGCATATTGGCCCGCAGCTGATTATGGCCGAGGTGCCACACTACCAGCAGTGCGTGTTCTACCTGTCCGGCCCGCCCAGCATGGTCGAATCGTTCCGCGACATGCTGGCCCAGATGCATGTGCCGGCCAGCCAGATCCGCACCGACCTGTTCGCCGGCCTGTCGTAGCGTCGGTTACCAATAGGCACAGAGAGCACAGAGCGCACCGAGGCCACAAGTTTCTTCGCGATCTCGGTGTGCTCTGTGGCTTATTTCTTTAGCGCGCTGCTGCTTTGCCAAGCGTTTCAGCCTTAATGACAACAATCCTGCTAATTGACGATGACGCGCGCCTGACCGAGCCAATGCAATTTCAGCTCGAAGCGCTGGGCTACACCGTCGCGGTTGCGGCCGATGGGCCGGCCGGGCTGGGCATGATCCTGAGCGCGCGGCCCGACGTGGTGGTATTGGACATTATGCTGCCGGGCGTGGATGGCTGGCAGGTGTGCCAGGAAGCGCGCCGCTTTTCGCAGGTGCCGATCATCATGCTCACTGCGCTGGGGCAGGAAATCGACCGTATTCGCGGCCTGGAGCTCGGCGCTGACGACTATCTGACCAAGCCATTTTCGTTTCACGAGCTGGTGGCGCACATCAAATCGCTGCTGCGGCGCGTGCAGTGGGACCAGAGCCTGCTGGCGAATAATCAGGTACGCATCGGCGCGGTTGCGCTCGACCCCGGCGCGCATCGCGCATGGAAGGGTGGGCAGGAGCTGGTGCTGCGCAACAAAGAGTACGAGCTGCTGTCGCTGCTGATGCAGCAGGCCGGCAAAGTGCTCACGCGCGAAACGCTGTTCAACCAGGTCTGGGGCACCGAGTGGTTTGGCGACACGCGCTCGCTCGACGTACACATCCGCTGGCTGCGCCAGAAGATCGAAGACGATCCATCCGCACCGCAGTATATTCAGACGGTGCGCAACGTCGGCTACCGCTTTGCGACGGCCGAGGAAGTGCTGCTGTGAAGGTTTTTCGCTCGCTGCGCGTGCAGCTTGCCGCCGCAATCCTGACGGTGCTGGCGCTGGGGCTTGGCCTGCTGCTGATCATGGCGGGCAGCCAGATCTCGCGCATGACCATGGAGGCCTTCACCCACGAGCAGCAGGCCCAGGCGCTGGCACTTGCGAACTCCTTCCCCGAAGCATTCGAGCGCCGCCGCGCCCAGCAGCTCCTGCAAAGCTGGATCTCGCGGCGCGACCTGCTGGAAAATGACTTCTCCACCAGCACAAACATTAATGTCTTTACCAGCGCAGGCGCGCTAGTGGCGAGCAACACCAGCAACGGGCGGCTGGCAGTGGATGCCGACCGCGTCTTGCAGGGCAGCGTCGTCAGCTCGATTATTGATGGGCGGCTGTACACCGCCGTGCCGATCATTCATGAAGGGCGCAGCGTGCTGGGCGTGCTTCAGCTCGACACCGACATTGCGCCGGTGAATGCGCGCCTGCTCGGGCGCTGGCTGGCACTGGCTGGCGCGGCGGTGGGCGCGCTGGTGCTGGCGTTTGTGATCGCGATGTGGGTGGCAGCGCAGCTTACGCGCCCGCTTTCGCAACTGCGCGGCGTGGCCCAGCAGATGGCGGAAGGCCGGCTCGACGCGCGCGTTTCGATTGACGACACTGTGAATGAACTGGCAGCCGTTGGGTCGATGTTCAACTATATGGCGGCGCGAATCGAGCAAACCGTGCAGGAACAGCGCGATTTTGTGGCAAATGCCTCACACGAGCTGCGCGCACCGCTGGCCGCGATCAAAATCCGCGCCGAGGCGCTGGCCAGCCAGAGTATCGCCGGGCCGCGGGCGCAGCAGTATGCCGCCGAGATCAACGACGATGTCGGCCAGCTGGCCAGGCTCGTGGGCGACCTGCTCCAGCTTTCGCGCGCCGAGAGCGGTGTTTTTTCGCCACCCACTGAGGCAATCGACGTGCTGGATGAGCTGCAATCCTGCACGCGGGCGGCGGCGCCGCGCGTAGCCCAGCGCCGCCAGCAGCTCGAAACCCACCTGCCCGACGACCTGCCCGACCTGTACATCCAGCCGTCCGATCTAACGCTGATGGTCGGCAATCTGCTCGACAATGCGATCAAGTATACGCCCGAAGGTGGCCATATTAGTCTGGCGGCGTCCTGGCGCGCGGATATGCTGACCATCGCGGTAAACGACACAGGCGTGGGCATCCCGCCCGCCGACCTGCCGCGCATCAGCGAGCGCTTTTTCCGCGTTGATCGGGCGCACACGCGCGACGTGCCGGGCGTGGGGCTTGGGCTGGCACTGGTATCGGCGGTGGCGCGCCAGTATGGCGGAACACTGCGCGTGACCAGCAGCGGCGTGCCGGGCGAAGGGACGCAAGCCCGCCTTGAACTGCCCGCGCCAGCGAGCAGCCAGCCCGTAGTGACCCAGCCGTTCACCAGCGCGCAGCCGGCCAGCCTGCGCTAACCAAGTGCCAAACGATGGAGCCACAGAGAACACGGAGATCATCGAGCTATACAAGCAAACTCAGTACTCTGGAAAGAAAGTTCTTTTCTACAACGGGCAAGCTTCCAGGAAGCTCATCTGGCTACCGTGTTGAAGCAAAACTGGCTTGAGCTTCCTGGAAGCTGAGTACAGGGAAATTTATTTTCCAGAGTACTCAGTGTCCTCCGTGTGCTCTGTGGCCCATCTGATCAGCTGGTTGCTATAAAAGTCGATGCGCCGCTTCCCGCCCGACTAAGCGCCTACCCTCGTGTGCTCTGTGGCCCATCTGATCAGCTGGTTGCTATAAAAGTCGATGCGCCGCTTCCCGCCCGACTAAGCGCCTACCCTGCAAAACCGTCGTCGGCTGGCAGATTGGCCCGCGCCATCGCTGCGCTCGCCAGCTCGTGGCAGCGCTCGTTCTCGGTCGCGCCGGCGTGGCCCTTCACCTGCACGAACTGCACGGTGTGGCGCTCACATTCTTCGAGCAGCAGCGCCCACAGGTCGGCATTTTTCACTGGCTCGCGCTTGCCCTCTTCGACGCGCTGCCAGCCGTTTGCGCGCCAGCGCTGCGCCCATCCCTTTGCAATGCCATTCACCACGTAGGACGAGTCGCTGAACAGCACAATGGTGGCGGGCTTTTTCAGCAACTGGAGCGCGGCAATGCATGCCATCAGCTCCATGCGGTTGTTGGTGGTGCGCGCAAAGCCGCCCGACAGCTCCTTGCGCTTGTCGTGGTGCAGCAGCACCGCGCCATAGCCGCCCACGCCCGGGTTCACCATCGCGCCGCCATCGGTGTACACCACCACCTTGCCGGCAGCCAGCGCTTCGCGGTGCAGGCCAAAATAATCTTCGCCCGGCTGTTCGGCGCGGCGGATGCGAATATTCGTTGGCGCGCGGCCGGCCCGCTCGCGATACCACGCCTCGGCCTCGGCGCGCGACTGAAAGCTCTTATAGATCGCATTCGGCAAGCCCTTGACCTGCGCCTCCGCGCCGTCGGCACCAAACCATTCGTCATACAGGCCTGGCGAGCGCCCGCTTACTACCGCGTAAATTTTTTGTTTTGCCATATGTCCTGTCAGTATGTGTGTCAGTCGAACGTGTGTATTCGCCCGCGCAGAAAGCTGTTTGCCGCCAGCGCCAGCAGCACGACCTCACCCGCATTCCACCAGAAGTGAATGTCAATGCGCGGCGCGGTGGTGACGCCCGGCAGGCGGCAGAGGAATGTGCCCTGTGTCGCCGGGCTGCGCGCCAGCCAGCCATCGCGGCCAAGCACGCCGGGCAGGCCCTGCGCCGAAAGCTGCGGAAAGCCCAGGCGTTGCAACTCGCTGCTCATTTCCAGGTAGCGCAGCATCATATAGCTGTGCTCGCTGGCGTGCGCGAATGCCCAGAGCAGGAACAGCCAGCCCCACAGGCCGCGCATGCCGCCACGAACGAGCCAGGCCGCCAGCGCCACCACCAGCCAGTTCCACACAAAATGCACCCACTCGGCATTCGCCGCCGAGATCAGGCCGCTCGACGCAAAAGGCGGCCATTTCAATACGTGGTACTGCACGATCTGCACAAGGTGTTCGACGGTATGAAAGCCCTGCGCAACCAGCAGCACGCTTAGCAGCATCACCACCAGCCCGTAGCGGCGCAGGTCGTCGCGCCATTTGAGCACACCCACCAGCAGCAGGATGCCCAAACCAAGCGCTGAAGCGACCCACAGCGGCCAGGCCAGCAGGCGCATGCCCACGCTGCCCAGCGCCAGCCCAAGGCCGAGCGCGCCCAACACCAGCGCCGTGCGCTCGCGTGGGTTCAACAGCGCCAGAATGGGAAAGCGCGGCGTGCGCGGCGTTATCGCTTGTGCGGCCATAATGTCTCCTGGGCCAGTTTCAGATTTGCAGGTTGCGATCGCGACGTATTGCATGCGCCTGTTCGCAGGTTACTGCCGACTGCCGACTGCCACCTGCCAACTGCCGACTGCCAACTGCCGACTGCCAACTGCCGACTGCCGACTGCCACCTGCCAACTGCCACCTGCCACCTGCCACCTGCCAACTGCCCACTGCCCACTGCCGACTGCCAACTGCCGACTGCCAACTGCCCTACTCTCGCGTGATCGTCAGGCGCGTGCCGGGCGCGGGCGCATCGACAGTGGAAACCGCGCCGTCGGGCCAGCGCACCACCAGCCGCGCAGGCGTTTCGCCCCTGGGAAAGCCAAAATACACGCGCGAAGGCGGGCTGGAAAGGTAGCCGGTTTCGGCGCGCACGGTGCGCGTGTAGGTCGATGCGCCGCTTTGTAGCTGCACCGTCGCGCCAAGCGCGCGCGTGTTCGTGCTGCCCGGCCAGCGCAGGTCGGCGGCCAGACTCGCCCCGCCGCACAGCCGGTTTTCGAATAGCTGGGCCGGCGCGTTCAGGTTATTCACCACAATATCCAGGTCGCCATCGTCGTCGAGGTCGGCAATTGCCATGCCGCGCCCGCTGCGCGACGAGCCAAGCCCCCACTCGGGCGCTGGCACGAAATTGCCTGTGCCGTCGTTGCGCCGCGCCTGGTTCTGCTCCACCAGCGCGCCGCTGGGCAGGTAGTTGAACAGCTCCGATTCGATCATTCCGTTGGCAACATACAGATCCTGCCAGCCATCATTGTCGAGGTCGGCAAACTCGCCGCTCCAGCTCCAGCCGGTCGCATCCATGCCGCGCGCATAGGCCTGGTTGCGGAAGCCCTGCGCGCCGCGCACCTGCAGCACATTCTCAACAATCTGCGGGTCGCCAAGTGGCACCGGGCTCCACATTTCGGCCATCATCGGCTGCCAGGAAGCCAGGGTCGCCACGCTTTTGTCATAGGGTTTCATGTCGGTGGCGAACAGCTCGGCGCGCCCGTCGTTGTCGATATCGCCCTGATCGAAGCTCATGGTGCTGTGGCTGGTGGCGGCAAATGGCTGCGCCGCACGCCAGCCGCTGCCCTGCTGCAGCCAGTATTGATCAGGCACCGCAAAATCATTGCCCACCAGAATGTCGGGCTGCGCGTCGTCGTTCAGGTCGAACAAGGCCAGCGCCAGCGCCTGCGACTTGCGCGCCAGCTGCCGGGCCGAAAATCCCGTGGCTGTCTGAGTGTAGACATACACGCCCGCGCCCGGCCCCATCAGGAAATCGTTGCCCTGCTCGGTGAGCAGCTCGGCGTCGTAGGAAGCCGCCACCAGATCGAGCCGCCCGTCGCCATTCAGGTCGCCCCAGGCCATGCTATAGGCGGGCCGCGCCACGCCGGGCAGCAGCTCGGGTACCAAGCGCGCCGCCGGGTCGCCGGTGTTGCGCCAGAAACTTGGCGCGCCCGCCCGCCGCGTGAACACCAGATCGAGCCGACCATCGCCATCCACATCCACCGCGCTGGCGGCGCGCGAATCGCCCTGCGGCATGCGCTCGGTGCGGAAATCGAGCCCGCCCGCGTTCCACAGGATCGTGTTCGGGCCGTGGCTATTCGCCAGCGCCACGTCGAGCCGCCCGTCCTCATCGAAATCGCCAATTGCCACGCCCGCGCCATTGCCCTCGAACATGCGCGCCACCGGGCCGGGCGTGCTGGTGGCGTGGTCGAGGTCGTGCGCGACAAACGCGCCGGTGCAGGGTGTATCCGCCTGGAACGGCGTTGCAGCCACCTGCACAGGCGCGCGCGGCCCAACCAGTGGCGCAACCGGCGCAGCGGCAGGCGTGCCAGCGCAGCCCGCCAGCACAAGCACAATCGCAATGAACGAGGCGTTTTTTCGCATAGCAGTCAGTATTCAGACGATGTGACTGGCAGTAGGCGACACAGACTTTTTGGCAGGCTCAGAGTTTTGATTCAATATACCCTGCGGTCAAGCCCAAAACTAATCGAAACCCTATCCACCAGACCCTATACCCGCGCGCCAGCGCTTTAGCGCCCGCCCATCCCCGACATCGCAATGCCGCGAATGAACCAGCGCTGGCCGATAATGTACACAATCAGCACGGGCAGCATCGCAATCACCGAGCCGGCCATCAGCAGGTTCCACTCGACCTTGAACTGGCCCTGGAAAGTGCTCAGGCCCACCGGCAGCGTGCGCATCTCGGGCGAGTTGGTGATGATCAGCGGCCACAGAAATTCGTTCCAGGTGTTCAGCGAAACGAAAATCGCCAGCGCGGCCAGCACCGGCCCGCTGAGCGGCAGGATCACGCTCCACCAGATGCGAAACGACGATGCGCCATCGATGCGCGCGGCCTCGTCGAGATCGAGCGGAATGCCCATGAAATACTGGCGCAGCAGAAAAGTGCTAAACGCCGAAAAGGCCGGCGGCAGGATCAGCGCCTGGTAGGTGTCGTACCAGCCCAGCAAGCGCACCAGAATGAAGTTTGGGATCATCGTGACCTGGAAGGGAATCATGAGCGTGGCGAGGTAGAGCAGAAACAGCATGTTGCGCCCGCGAAAGCGCAGCCGCGCAAACGCAAACGCCGCCAGCGACGAAGTCAGGATCTGCAGCACCGTCACCGACACTGTCACAAACAGACTGTTCAGGTAGAAACGGCCAAATGGCATCACCGACACTGCCTTGGTGTAATTGCCCCACACAATCTGCGAAGGAATCCACACCGGCGGGTAGGCGAAGGTGTCGGCGGGCGTTTTCAGCGAGGTGCTGAGCATCCAGATGAACGGCAGCAGCATCACCACGCTGCCCAGGAGCAGAAAGGCGTGCAGGGCCAGCGCGGCCGGGCGCGACTGGATGCGGCGGCGCGGACGCTCGGCCAGCAGATCGGTAGCCATCAGGCGTCCCCCGTTTCGTAATGTACCCAGCGCTTCTGCAAGCGGTTCTGGATCAGCGTGCAGGCGAAAATAAACGCGAACAGCACCCAGGCGCTAGCCGAGGCTTTGCCCATCTGGCTGTACTTAAACGCGGCCTGGTAGATATACAGCACAATCGAGGTGGTTGCGCCGGCTGGGCCGCCGGTGCCGCGCGTCATCACAAATGGCTCGCTGAACAGCTGAAACGCGCCAATCATCTGAATAATCAGCAGGAAAAAAGTCGTTGGGCTTACCAGCGGCAGCGTGATATTGCGCAGCTGCTGCCAGGCGCTCGCGCCATCGACTTTGGCGGCGTCGTACAGCTCCTCGGGCACCGATTGCAGGCCGGCCAGGTAGATCACCATGGTGAAGCCCATGTTCTTCCAGACGGTCAGCAGCACCACGGCGGGCTTGGCCCAGAACGAGCTGTTCAGCCAGTCCGGCGGCGCGATTGGCAGGCCGGTCACATCGCCCAGCCACCAGAAGATCGCGCTGATTACGCCAAAGTCGCGGTTGAACATCCACTGGAAGATCAGCGCCGCCGCCACCACGCTCGACACCACCGGCATGAAGTAGATCAGCCGGTAGATTTTCACGCCGCGAATGCCCTGGTTCAGCGCCAGCGCGATGGTCAGGCCAGCCAGCAGTTGCAGCGGCACGATTGTGACAGCATAGAACAGCGTGTTACCAAACGCCTGGAAAAACAGCGGGTCGCGCGTGAAGATTTCGACGTAGTTGTTCAGCCCGATAAAAGTCGGTGGGGTGAGCAGGTTCCAGCGCACCAGGCTCAGCGCCAGCGATCCCAGCACCGGAATGACAATAAACAGCAGGAAGCCCAGCAGGCTCGGCAGCAGGAAGAGGTACGCTTCGTTCTGCCGGCCGGGCCGCCAGCCGCCCCCGCCGCGCCGAGCACGCGGCAGCGTCTGCCGCTCAGCTTGTGTCGCCATAGAAATCATCCCTGTTTCTGGTGCATCAGCGCCATGCGCGCCGAGGGGTGCAGCAGGTGCCGCGCCTCCCTGCCAGGCGTACTTCGTGGTGGTGGCGAGTGCGTTCGGTATGGCGACATAGTAGCACATATCGCGCCAGACGCGGCGCGCCCACCTGCCAATTGCGACAGGTGGGCGCGCGAAAACAGCATGGAAATAGCCTAATGCGCTTTCAGCGCAGGGTTTAGGGAATGGGGAATAGGGTTTAGTGACTACTATGCAGAAACTTTTCCCTGATCTCCGCATCGCTTTCTTGATACTGCACTAACAAAGAGCAGAAGTTTTGGGCCACAGAACACCGAGTTTTGAATTCCATACTCAGTGGCCTCTGTGCGCTCTGTGGCTCTCTTATTCTGCTCTGGCTATATCGCCTTCGCCAGCTCGGCGCTGTCGTTGGCGGGGCTGTTCACCGCCCGCGACACCGGGTAGGCTTCCATGGCGCTGGCCGGGTAGGCGCGCAGCAGGCCCAGCAATGTCGCGGTGTCGCTGCCGGGGTCGAGCCAGGCGTCCTCATTTTCGCGGCGCAGGATCACCGGCATGCGGTTGTGGATCGGCGCGACCAGCTCGTTTGGCGCGGTGGTGACGACGGTGTAGCTGTGCAGCTCGTTGCCCGCGTCGTCGCGCCAGATGTCGTACAGCCCGGCGAAGGCGAACAGCTCGCCGCCGGCCAGCCGGATGCAGAACGGCTGTTTGCCCTGCGGCTGTGCCTGCCACTCATAGAAACCGCTGGCCGGCACCAGGCAGCGCCGACTCTTGAATGGGCCGCGAAACACCGGGCTTTTCGCCAGCGTCTCGGCGCGGGCGTTGATGGTGGAAAACTGGGTGCGCGGCTCTTTCGACCACGCCGGGATCAGGCCCCACTGCATCTCGACCAGGCGATTGGGGCTGTTGCGAACGACGACCGGCATCATCTGGCTGGGGGCGACATTGTAGCGAGAATGCAGGGCCAGCGGTTCCTGCTGAACATCAAAGCGCCCGGCCACCTGCTCAGCCGGCGCCAGCACATAACGACCACACATTGCTCATCCCTCCTGTACAAACTCATATGTACGATTGTAGCACATATGTGTGACAGGGAGTGTCACAAGGCGGGCTTACTCTTTGCCGGGCGGGTCGGCGATTTCGGGGTAGAGTTTCTGCACGCAGTTGGGGCAAATGCCGTGCGAGAAATGCACATCGGCATAGCGCTGAATATAGCCTTCCAGCTGATTCCAGTAGCCGCTGTCGTCGCGAATCTTTTTACAGCCCGAGCAGATTGGCAGCAGGCCTTGCAGCACTTTCACACTATCGAGCGCCTCGCTGAGCTGTTCGATCAGGCGTTCGCGCTCCCACTCGCCCTGCTTGCGCGCGCTGATGTCCATAATTTGCGAAACGAAATACAAGGGCTGGTTTTCGACATCGCAGATGAGTGACACGCTCAGTTCGGCCCACACCAGGCGGCCGCGCTTATGAATATAGCGCTTCTCAGTGCGGTAGATGCTTTGTTCACCGCGAGCCATACGCTGGAAATGTTCGAAATCTTTCTCCAGATCGGCGGGGTGCGTGAGATTGCGAAACGGCACTGCCAGCAGCTCGGCTTCTTCGTAGCCAAGCAGCGCGCAAAGCGCGCGGTTGACCTGAATCCAGCAGCCATCCAGCCCAACCAGAGCCATGCCAATTGCGGCATTGCTGAACGCGCTGGCAAAACGGGCATTGTATTCATGCAGCTCGGCCTCGACGCGCTCGCGCCGGTGGATATCGCGCCACAGCTCAAGGCCCGTGCTGGCCGCCGCAGCCAGATCGCGCAGTGAAGCGATATCGTCCTCGCTCCAGGCGTGCAGGGCCGTGTCGAGCGCGCAGAACGTGCCCAGCACAAAGCCATCGGCTGTGATCAGCGGAAAACCCAGGTAGGATTGAAAGCCCTGCGCAATAAGTGGCGCGCGTTTCTGCTCGGCGGCATACTCTTGCAGGTTGGCGATGATGATTGGCTCACGCGAGGCAACCATGGAGCGGCAGATACCATGGGATTCGCCCGATTCGAGTGCGACAGGCGGTGAGCCATGCCAGCCCAGGAATTCCTGCTTATCTGCGCCCAGGAGCGAGATGTAGGTGACTGGCACGCGAAGTACACGCGCGGCAAGGTTGCTGAGCCGATCAAAATCGGTGCTTGAGTTGCCGCCAAGTGGCAGCACTTCGCGAAGGGCGGCAAGCCGGCGCTCGTCGTGGAGCGCGATTGCGAGGCGGCTTTGTGGCGTATTCATAGATGGCCTCAGGGCAACAGAAGCAAACACGGCGCGCCTGAAACTGGGTGGCCAGGCGTGCATATAGATATACCCGCAGATTGCCCGAAAAAGCATAGCGGTTTGGTTGCACCCGCACGCCAAATGCATGATGCGCTTACGCGCTGTGGTCGTAGCTGGCCAAGCGGCTGGCCAAGCGATTGACAGGCACTGCCAGCCTACGGTACGATGGGGGCGGTTGTGCAGAAAAGTGTGAAAGAAGAACGAGCGATGGAACTCGAATTGCGCTCCGAGCAGGGTATTTCGTTTCTGGAAGGCGTGCCCGGCGAAGGCTGGCTGGTGAGCGCGGCCGACACCGCGCGCGTGATCGAGGCGTGCTTCAGCTATGATGTTACGACGGTGCTGCTGTACGCTGCCAATTTGCCAGTAGGCTTTTTCGACATCAGCACGGGCGAGGCGGGCGAGCTTTTGCAGAAGCTGCGTAACTATCGCATTCGTCTGACTGTTGTATGCCCGCCCGGCGAGTTTGCCTTGAGCAGCCGCTTCAATGAGATGATTGCCGACGAGGCGGGTGGCACGCATTTTGGCTGGTTTGCGCAGCGCGCCGAGGCGCTGGCCTGGCTGCAACATGTGGCCGCCAGCGCATGAAACAGGTGATTGTGGTGAATGGCGCGCTAGCGCTGCCAGCGGGAAAACTGGCAGCGCAGGTGGCGCACGCTGCCGTTGGCGCATTTCTCGCGGCGGGCGGCGCGGCGCAAATGGCCTGGCTGCAGGCTGGCATGCCGAAAATCGTGCTCGGCGGCGCTGACGAAGCTGCCCTGCTGGCGCTGGAAACGGCCGCCCGCGCGAGCGAGCTGCCGTGCTGCCTGGTGCGCGACGCTGGCCGAACGGTTGTTGCCGCCGGGACGATCACCTGCCTGGGGATTGGCCCGGCACCGGCCAGCAGCATCGACTCACTCACGGGCATGCTGCCGCTGCTGCGCTAGAAAATGCCCTACAGCGGTTTGCAGAACAATTGAGCATCCATAGACTGGCGAGCGAGGCGTTGCAGAGCAGAAAATGCAACTGCCTTCTGCATCCTGCCAACTGCACACTGCTATAAAACCCTACGCGCGCGTCACCGCCGTCAGGTTCATGGTGAGCAGCACACCTGGCTTGGGCAGCTCGGCCACGCCAATGACCGTGCGCGCAGGCCGGTGGTCGTCCATTTTCTCCACATAGGCCGCATTCATCGCCTCGAAATCGCCCATATCTCTGAGGAAGATCGTGATGTGCACGACATGTGCCAGGTCGGAATCGACCGAGGCGAGCATGACGGCAAAGGAGTCGAGGATCTGGCGCGTCTGGGCGGCAACATCGGGGCCGGCAAGCTGGCCAGTGGCAGGGTTGACGCCAGCGGTGCCGCCGATGGTGATCCACGCGCCGACTTTAGCGATGTGATTATATGGGCCGATCGGCGTGGGCGTGCCGGGCGGGGTCGAGGTTTCGACTTTGGGCGACATGCGATGCTCCTTTACGACGAAAACCAGCCGGGCGAGCAGGCGTGTCTGCACCTGCGTCCGCGTTCGGGCTGGCTGCACGCTCTCAAGCTGGCGCAGCGTTTGCACAAGGTACGCGCTTCTTTTCCCCCAAACTGTCCGCGCCCGGCCGATCATAGCCGAAGCGGTGCGCGCCAGCAAGCTGCACCGCGATTCGCAATTATGCAGTAGGATATGCCCGCGCCGCCTGCCACGTTTGCGCAGGGCGCATGCTGCCGACGGCGCGCAGCGCACGGGGGTAGCAGCACGGAAACAGGAGATTATCAATGCTCTCAGCAACTGAAGCGCTGACGCGCTTGCAGGAAGGGAACCAGCGCTTTGTGGCGGGCGAATGGCGCATGACATCGCAAACCGGCCAGGCGCGGCGCGACGAAATCCTCGGCGGGCAGGAGCCGTTCGCCGTGGTGGTTGGCTGCTCGGATTCGCGCGTGCCGGTGGAAATTATTTTCGATCAGGGGCTGGGCGATCTGTTTGTGATCCGCATCGCCGGCAATATTATTGCGCCTTCGCAGATTGGCAGCGTGGAGTTTGCCGCCGAGCAGTTTGGCACGCGCCTGGTGGTGGTGCTGGGCCACACGCGCTGCGGGGCCGTCACTGCTACCATCAACGAGCTGCAGCAGCCTACCGAAATACAGTCGCGCAACCTGCAGTCGATTGTCAACCGCATCCGCCCGGCCGTGCAGGGCTTGCTTGCCACCGATCTGCGCCACGACCCGGCGGCGCTGATGCGCGAGGCAGTGCGCGCCAATGTGCGCAGCTCGGCCAACCAGCTGCGCCACGGCTCGGAGATGCTTGAGCAGATGAGCCAGCACGATGGCTTGCTGGTGGTTGGCGCGGAGTATTCGCTCGAAACCGGCGCGGTCGAGTTCTTCGACGGTGTGGCGTAGGGCGAAGAACCAGGCGGCAGTTGGCACTCGCCAGTTGGCAGTAGGCGCCGAACTACTGAACCGCAGAGCGAAGAACCACAGAACCGAGAACTACGGAACCGAGAACTACGGAACCGAGAACCGCAGAACCGCAGAACTACGGAACCGCAGAACTACGGAACCGAGAACTACGGAACCGAGAACTGCAAAACTAGGCAGCAGGCAGTAGGCAGCAAGCAGCACGCACTGAACCAAGAACTACGGAACCGCAGAACTACGGAACCGAGAACCAAGAACCAGGCGGCAGGCAGTAGGCAGCAAGCAGCACGCACCGAACCAAGAACCGAGAACCAAGAACCACAGAACTACGAAACCGAGAACCGCACAACCAGGCGGCAGGCAGTTGGCAGCAAGCAGCACGCACTGAACCGCAGAACTACGGAACCGAGAACCAAGAACCAGGCGGCAGGCAGTTGGCAGCAAGCAGCACGCACTGAACCGCAGAACTACGGAACCGCAGAACTACGGAACCGAGAACCAAGAACCAGGCGGCAGGCAGTTGGCAGCAAGCAGCACAAACTGAACCTGCCAACCTGCAACCTGCCAACCTGCAACTTGCCAACCTGCAACTTGCCAACCTGCAACCCGCAAACCTGCCCTACGTGTCGCGCACGAGCGGCTGGTATTCGGGGTGGCGGCGAATGTACTGCGCGATATACCAGCACAGCGGCACAACCTGCAAGTTCTCAGCGCGGGCGTATTCCAGCGCGGCGTGGGCCAGCTCGCCCGCAATGCCGCGCCCGCGCTGCTGGCCCGGCACATAGGTGTGCGTAAATAGAATCTGGTCGCCGCTGCGGCTGTACTCCGCAATCGACTGCAAGCCGTCGACGGTGGTTTCAAAGCGGCTGGCAGCGATGTTATGCGTCACTTCGATGTTCTGGCTCATAGTGCTCCTCTTTTACGTTGAAGGCGTGCGCGCCGGGCGATGATGCGCGGTCGCGGCATGATAATCCTCGTCGGCGGTGCCAATCGGGTCGACATGCACGGTCACGGTTTCGAGCTGGGGAAGCGCGTGCAACAGGCTGTGCTCAAGCTCCTGCGCGATGGCGTGGCTTTCGACTGTGGAAAGCGTGCCATCGACGGCGGCATGGAGCTCGGCCTCGAGGTTGTGGCCCAGCCAGCGCACGCGCACCTGCCCCACGCTCTGCACCCCCGCCACGCGCTGCGCCTCGCGCTCAATCGAATCGACCAGCGCCGGATCGACCGCGTCCATCAGGCGCTCCCACACGGTTTTCGATGCGCCCCAGACTACCTGCAAAATCGGGATGGTGATCAGCAACCCGATGATCGGGTCGGCCTGCGGGAAGCCCAGCGCCACGCCGATTGCGCCCACCAGCACCGCCAGCGAGGTCAGGCCATCGGTGCGCGCATGCAGGCCATCTGCCTCCAGGGCGGCGCTGCCGATCTCGCGCCCGACGCGAATGCGAAACAGCGCCACCAGCTCGTTGCCCGCAAAGCCAATGATCGAGGCCGCAATCACCCAGCCGAGGTTGGCGAGCGGCTGCGGGTTAATCAGCTTCTGGTACGACTCCCAGGCCGCCAGCGCGGCGCTGGCCAGCATCACCAGCACAATGAAAATGCCCGCCAGGTCTTCGGCGCGCCGATAGCCATAGGTGTAGCGCCGCGTTGGCGGGCGGCGGCCCAGCACAAACGCCAGCCAAAGCGGCAGGGCCGTCAGCGCGTCGGCGAAGTTGTGGATGGTATCGGCTAGCAGCGCCGCGCTGCCGCTGATGAACACAACAACAACCTGAAAGATTGCCGTGGCCAGCAGGCCAAGCAGCGAAATTTTCAGTGCCCAGATGCCGCGCTCGCTCGATTCGAGAGCGCGGTCGGTGCGCGAGGCGCTGTGGCTGTGGGTGTGAAATACGCCCTCGAACAGCCCGCGCAGCCCGCCAGCATGCGCATGGTCGTGATCGTCGTGATCATGGTCGCCATGCGCGTGGTCGTGGTCGTCGTGTGCGTCGTGCTCATGGTCGTCGTGGTCGTGCGCCGCAGGGGCAAGGTCATCGTGCGTGTGATCATCGTGCGCGTCGTGGTCGTGCGGGTGCGGTTCGCTCATGGCCTCACTCCTTTTCGCACGCAAGCCAGTACAGTATGGCTGTTCCTGTGAAGCGATATATAGCCGAGAGCAAAACGGTCGAGCCACAGAGTGCACAGAGGCCACTGAGGGTGATAGTCAAAACTCGGAGTTCTCGGTGTTCTCTGTGGCCAAATTCCTTCTGCACTTTGCTATAGTACCATATCGCCACACAGCTGGCAGACCTCCACGCGCACCAGACGCCACGATTGAGCGGTATACTTTCGTTAGCACAACACGTTCCGCCACCTGATGCAAATTCAGGCCACGAAACTGCATTTGCACGCCCGAATTTGCAGATCCCTGAGCTTCATATCGCATCAGGCGCAAGGCGATGAATCGGCTGATTCATGTAACTCTGGTGTAACATTTGCTTGGTATAGTCGCATTATGTAGAGATGAACAAGGAAGTGAGACCTACTGCTATGAGCATAGAACTACGACACCGTGTTGCAGTAATTACCGGCGGAGCCAACGGGATTGGGCGCGCCACCGCGCTGGCATTTGCGAATGCAGGCGCCGCTGTGGCGATCTGGGATATGGTCGAGCAAGCCGGGCAGGAGCTGGTGGAAGAGATCAGCGGCAATGGCGGCCAGGCGGCCTTTTTCCGCGTGAATGTCACCTCAGCCGCCGATGTCGACGCGGCGGTGGCGGCCACCGTGGCGCAGTTCGGCACGATCCACATTCTGGTGAACAATGCCGGCATTACCCGCGACGCGCAGCTGGTCAAGGTCAAGGACGGCGAGGTTGTTGGCAAGATGAGCGAGGCCGAGTTCGACGCGGTGCTGAATGTCAACCTCAAAGGCGTGTTCACCTGCACGCAGGCGATTGCGCCGATTATGGTGCGGCAGGGCTTCGGGCGCATTCTTAGCGCGGCGTCGGTGGTGGCGCTGTATGGCAACTTCGGCCAGACGAACTATGTCGCCACCAAGGCGGCGGTGGTGGGCATGACCAAAGTATGGGCGCGCGAGCTTGGCAAGCGCGGCGTAACGGCCAACGCGGTTGCGCCGGGCTTTATCGCCACCGACATGACGCGCGGCATGCCCGACAAGGTGCTGGCCTCGATGGTCGAGCACACGCCCGTGGGGCGCATGGGCGAGCCGCGTGACATCGCGAACGCCTACCTGTTCCTGGCTTCCGACGAGGCGAGCTTTATCAACGGCACGGTGCTGAGCGTCGACGGCGGGCTGGTGCTGGGAACATAGGCAGTTGGCAGGCGGCGGTCAGCAGTATATCTGACGACACGATGACACGATGAAGGGGTGAAGGGGTGAAAGGGCGTGTTTGAACGTTCTGAACCCCCAAACCCTAATCCCCAGACCCCAAATCCTCTGTGCCTCTGTGCCTCCGTGGTAAAAAAACCGTCTCCAAGTTCACAATTCTATCGACAATTCGAGCTCGTCGCGTAGCGGGATGCCGTGAAAGCCAAGCGGCGGAATGCCGGGCTTGAGTTGCCGCGCCCGATCGACTGCGCCGGGGTGCACCGCCACAATGCGGAAGCCGCGCCGCTGGTAGAAGCGCAGGGCGCGCATGTTGTCGTTGGTGGTAACCAGCCACAGGCGTGCACAGCCAGCCGCCCGCGCGGTCTGCGCCACCTGCGCGATCAGCGTGCCGCCCACGCCC
This sequence comes from Kouleothrix sp. 19917, assembly GCF_057073505.1. Classification (NCBI taxonomy): domain Bacteria; kingdom Bacillati; phylum Chloroflexota; class Chloroflexia; order Chloroflexales; family Roseiflexaceae; genus Kouleothrix; species Kouleothrix sp. 19917. The sequence continues at coordinate 2,005,859 of NZ_CP097099.1, read as the reverse complement.
GCGCCCTCGCGCACACTGTCAATCGTCACAATCTCGCAGGCAGCGCCCGCGATCTGGTAGGTCAGCAGCCCCACGCACTCGGCGCCATCCCACGCAGCAAAGCCTGGCAGCGTGTGCGGGTGGAACACAACCCCATGCCCAACCACAATCTCGCTGCCCCAGTGTGCGATCACAAATGCCTGTACCCACGTGCGGTCGGCGTCGCCCAGCGCCCGAACTTCATACGCAGCCATAACCTTCCTCCGCCGATGCCTTACCATTTCTTTACACAAAATGAATGAGCGCCCGAATAGAGTGCGTTTTTCTGCGCCGGGCAGCGTTTGTGCCTGAAATCACATTTACAGAAAATTCACAAAAATCTTGACCGCGCTTGATACTTCCCGCGTATAGTAGTACCATATTCCAGCACAGCACCCCCACTATAACGTACAAGCCCAGCCAGTCAACGGATTCCTTGCGAGCGATTCAGGGATGAGCCAAGGAAAGAGGTGCGATGATGCAACCCATTCACCCGAATGTACGGCGTTGGCGTCAGGATGCCGCAGACGATCCTGAGCAGTTTTGGGCGCGTGCAGCTGCCGAGCTGCCCTGGCTGCGCCCGTGGGACCAAACTTTTCAGTGGGAATACCCCACCTTCCGCTGGTTTGTTGGCGGCCAGACCAACCTGGCCTACAACGCCCTCGACTACCACATGGAGCGCGGGCGCGGCGGCCATGCCGCCCTGATCTACGCCACCGAGCGTGGCGAGCGCCGCGTGCTGACCTATGCCATGCTGCTCCACGGCGTCGAAAAAGTTGCGGCGGCGCTGCGCGGCATGGGCATCGGCAAGGGCGACCGCCTGACGATCTACATGCCGCCCTGCCCCGAGTCGATCATGCTCATGCTGGCGACGGTGCGGATCGGCGCGATTCACTCGGTGGTGTTTGCCGGCTTTGGCGCGGGCGCGCTTGCCGATCGCGTCAAGGCCAGCGAGTCGCGGCTGGTGTTTACCGCCGACAAAACCTACCGCAAGGGCAAAGACGTGCCGCTCAAGGGCCTGGTCGATAATGCCATGGCGCTGGGCTGCGACAAGGTCGAGCATGTCATTATGCTCACGCGCGGCGGCGTTGAGGCGGCCACGCAGGAGCGCGACCTGAGCTGGGACGACTTTATGGCGCGTGGCGAAGGCCAGAGCGGCGCCTACGAGCCGATGGAATCGAACGACCCGGCCTTTATTCTGGCCACTTCGGGCACCACTGCCAAGCCCAAGCTCGCCATCCACAAGCAGGGCGGCTACCAGGTGCACATTCACAGCATGGGCAAGTGGATGTTTGGCATGACCGAGAACGACGTCTGGTGGGCGACCTCCGACATCGGCTGGATCGTCGGCCACTCCTACATGGTCTACGCGCCACTGCTGCGCGGCTGCACCACCATCGTCTACGAAGGCTCGATCGACCACCCCGGCCCCGACGCGATCTGGGCGCTGGTGGAAGAGTGTGGCATCACCGGCCTGTTCACTTCGCCCACGGCGGTGCGCTTGCTGATGCGCTATGGCGAGCAGCATGTTGAGAAGCACGACCTTTCCTCGGTGGAGCGCATTTTCTGCGCCGGCGAGGTGCTGAACGCGCCGGCCTGGGAGTGGCTGCAGCGCACCGTGCTGAAAGACCGCATACCGGTGATCGACCATATGTGGCAGACCGAGACGGGCGGGCCGATTTTCGGCAACCCCTACGGCCTGGGCCTGCTGCCGATCAAGCCCGGCTCCTCGGGCGTGCCGCTGCCCGGCATCGAAGCGGTGATCCTGACGCCCGACGGCCAGCCTGTGCCAGCCGGCGAAAAAGGCATCATGGCGATCAAGCGCCCCTTCCCCGGTCTGACCGCCGAGCTGTGGGGCGAGCCCGAGCGCTATGGCCGCGACTACTGGGAGCGCATTTCGGGCGTGTATTCCACCGGCGACTCGGCCCACATCGACGAGGACGGCTATGTCTGGTTTGCGGGCCGCGCCGACGAGATCATCAAGATCGCCGCGCACCGCCTCGGCACGATCGAGGTTGAAACCGCCTTTTTGAAGAACCCCGCCGTAGCCGAAGCCGGCGTGACGGGCCGGCCCGACGAGCTGCGCGGCGAAGTCATTTCGGCCTTTGTGGTGCTGAAACAGGGCTTCCAGCCCTCGGATCAACTGCGCAAAGAGCTGATCGACACGGTGCGCAACGAGCTTGGCCCGGTCGCCGTGATTGGCGATGTCGAGTTCGTCAACATGCTGCCCAAAACGCGCTCAGGCAAGATCATGCGGCGTGTGCTCAAGGCTGTGACGATGGGCGTGCCGCCCGGCGACACCTCAACCATTGAAGACGAAACCTCGGTGGAAGAAGCGCGCCATGCCTTCGAGCAGCTGAAGGCCGAGGTGAAGGCATAAATAGCCCGTTTGCAGGTTTGGGGGCTTCCGCGTACACTTGAAGTCCCCAAGCTTCCGATTCGAACAATTGCCAGGAAGGAGTTCGACGATGACCACTGACCAGCAAACCCCACCGAACGAGACTGCGGGCGAGTACCCGAAGTTCTACTACCCGCCCGAGAATGTCGTTGATAACGCCAACGTCACTGCCTACGCGCGCGAAAAAGGCTTCGCCAACGCCGACGAGCTGTATGCCTGGACGATCGAGAACCCGCAGCAGTTCTGGGGCGAGATGGCCAGCAAATTCCTCGATTGGTACCAGCCCTGGGAGAAAGTGCTCGACGACTCGGAAGCGCCCTTCTTCAAGTGGTTCACCGGCGCGAAAACCAACGTCGTGCACAACGCGATCGACCGGCACGCCACTGGCGCGAACAAAGACAAAATCGCGATCATCTGGGAATCGGAGCAGGGCGAAACCAAAACCTACACCTACGCCCAGCTCGCCGCCGAGGTCAACCGCTTCGCGAATGTGCTGAAGTCGCAGGGCGTTGAGAAGGGCGACCGCGTGACGGTCTACCTTTCGCGCGTGCCCGAGCTGGTCATCGCCATGCTGTCGATTGTCAAGATCGGCGCGATGCACTCGGTGGTGTATGGCGGCTTCAGCACCGAGGCGCTCCACTCGCGCATCGAGGACGCCAAGTCGAAGGTACTGATCACCGGCGACGGCGGCTGGATGAACAACAAGATCGTCGAGCTGAAGAAGATCACCGACGAAGCGGTTGATCGCGCCGAGGATATCGTCAAATCGGTGATTGTGCTGAAGCGCACCGGCCACGACATTACCATGAAGGAAGGCCGCGACTTCTGGTGGCACGAGCTGGCCGCGCAGCCGGGTATGGACGACCCCTGCGCCACCGAGCAGATGGACACCGAAGACCCGATGTTCATGCTCTACACCTCGGGCACCACCGGTGCGCCTAAGGGCCTGGTGCACACCTGCGGTGGCTACCAGGTGCAGGTCGCTACCACCCTGAGCTTCGTGTTCGACATCAAGCCCGACGATGTGTACTGGTGCGCGGCCGACCCGGGCTGGATCACCGGCCACTCCTATATCGTTTACGGCCCGCTGATGCTCGGCGCCACCGAAGTGATCTACGAAGGCGCGCCCAGCTACCCGAACCCCGGGCGCTGGTGGCAAGTTGCCGAGAAGTACGGCGTGACGATCCTCTACACCGCGCCGACCGCCATCCGCGGCCTGATGCGCTTTGGCGAAGATTGGCCGAACAAGTACGACCTGAGCAAGCTGCGCCTGCTAGGCTCGGTGGGCGAGCCGATCAACCCCGAGGCGTGGCGCTGGTACCACCATGTGATCGGCAAGGATCGCTGCCCGATTATGGACACATGGTGGCAGACCGAAACCGGCGCGTTTATGATCACGCCAAACCCGACCACGCCGCTCAAGCCCGGCTCGGGCACCAAGCCCTTCTTTGGCATCGAGGCCGACGTGCTGACCGAGGAAGGACAGCCCGCCACTGGCGCGGATGATGGCCTGCTGGTGATCAAGAAGCCCTGGCCCTCGATGCTGCGCACGATCTATGGCGACCCCAAGCGCTATGTCGAGCAGTACTGGACGCGCCTGCCCGGCTTCTACACCGCCGGCGACGCCGCCCGCAAGGACGAAGACGGCTACTTCTGGGTGATCGGCCGCATCGACGACGTGATCAAGGTCTCGGGCTACCGCCTGGGCACCGCCGAGGTCGAGTCGGCGCTGGTTTCGCACCCGGCCGTGGCCGAGGCCGCCGCAATCGGCCTGCCGCACGAGCTGAAGGGCCAGGCCATTCACACCTACGTGATTCTGCGACAGGGCTACGAGGCGAGCGACGCGCTGGCCGAAGAGCTGCGCAAGCACGTGGGCAAGGAAATGGGCCCAATCGCCCGCCCCGAAACGATCAACTTCGTGCCGGGCCTGCCCAAAACGCGCTCGGGCAAGATCATGCGCCGCGTGCTCAAGGCGCGCGCGCTGGGCCTGCCCGAAGGCGATACCAGCACGCTCGAAGCGTAACACGGCGCAGGCAGGGCGGCGGCATGTTTCGCCGCCCTGCCAGACTAGCCCTCAATTGCAGGATTGCCAATTTCGCGCCTAACGTTGTGAAAACACAACACGCGAATGGCCTCATCCAGCCATAATAATTGCGACGTCCCACCCCTGCGCCGCATCAACAACCGCACAATAAAGGAGTTTTGCTCATGAGCGATTCACGCGAAGTCGTGGTGCTGAGCGGTGTGCGCACCGCAATCGGTACCTTTGGTGGTGGGCTGAAAGACATTCCGCCCAGTGAGCTGGCTGCGATGGTCGTGCGCGAGGCCGTGAGCCGCGCTGGCGTCGAGCCAAAAGAAATTGGCCATGTCGTGTTCGGCAACGTCATTCACACCGACTCGCACGACCACTACCTGGCGCGCATAGCCGGCGTCAAGGGCGGCCTGCCGGTCGAGACGCCCGCGCTGACGCTGAACCGGCTGTGCGGCAGCGGCTTGCAGGCGGTTGTTTCCGCCGCGCAGGCCATTCTGCTGGGCGATGCTGACGCGGCTGTGGCGGGCGGCGCCGAGAACATGACCCGCAGCCCCTACCTCGCCACCAGCATGCGCTGGGGCGCGCGCATGAACGACAGCAAGATGGTCGACGCAATGGTTGGCGCGCTGAGCGACCCATTCGACGACTGCCACATGGGCATCACCGCCGAGAATGTCGCCAAGCGCTGGGAGATCAGCCGCGAAGACCAGGATGCGCTGGCGGTCGAGAGCCACAAGCGCGCCGCCGCCGCGATTGATGAGGGCCGCTTCAAGGACCAGATCATGCCGGTTGAGGTGAAGGTAAAGGGTGGCACGGCCGCGTTCGACACCGACGAAAACGTGCGGCGCGACGCCTCGCTCGAAAAAATGGCCAAGCTGCGCCCGGTGTTCGACAAGAGCGGCAGCGTAACGGCCGGCAACGCTTCCAGCCTCAACGACGCGGCGGCGGCCGTGGTGCTGATGGAGCGCAAAGCCGCCGAGGCGCGCGGCTACAAGCCGCTGGGCCGGCTGGTGGCCTACAGCCACGCCGGCGTCGAGCCAAAGTACATGGGCATCGGCCCGGTGCCGGCGGTGCGCAAGCTGCTCGACCGCACGGGCCTGAGCGTCAAGGACATCGACGTGTTTGAGGTGAACGAAGCCTTTGCCGCCCAGGCGCTGGCCGTCTGCCGCGACCTCGACCTGCCGATGGACAAGGTCAACCCGAACGGCAGCGGCATCTCGCTCGGCCACCCGATCGGCGCGACCGGCGCAATTCTCACCGTCAAGGCGCTCGCCGAACTTCAGCGCAGCGGCGGCCGCTACGCACTGGTGACGATGTGCATCGGCGGCGGGCAGGGCATTGCGGCGATCTTCGAGAAGCTGTAATAAACACCATGTAAGGGCGCAGCAGGCTCGGCGGCCTTTCATAAGCCAAGGCATACGTGCCTGCTGCGCCCCAACAGCCTAATAAGGAGGATTACCATGGGCAAACTCGACGGCAAAGTCGCGATTGTTACCGGCGCGTCGCGTGGCATTGGCCGCGCCATTGCGCTCGATCTTGCTGCTGCTGGCGCGGCAGTGGCGCTCAACTACCGCTCGGGCGAGGCCGAGGCACAGGCCGTGGCCGACGAGATCGCCAACCTCGGCGGCAACTGCATGCTCGCCCAGGCCGACGTGGGCAACAAAGAAGAAGCGCGCAACATGGTTCAGCGCGTGGTCGCGCAGTATGGCCGGCTCGACATTCTGGTGAACAATGCCGGCATCACGCGCGACAAATCCATGCGCAAGCTCACCGACGACGACTGGCTGAGCGTGGTGAACACCAACCTCAACAGCGTCTACTGGTGTACCTCAGCCGCCATGCCCACCATGATCGACCAGAAGTTTGGGCGCGTCATCAACATCAGCTCGTATGTCGGCCAGGCCGGCAACTTCGGTCAGGCCAACTACTCGGCCAGCAAGGGCGGTATCATCGCCTTCACCAAAACCGCCGCGATTGAGCTGGCGCGCTACAACATCACGGTGAATTCGATTGCGCCGGGCTTCACGCTCACCGACATGCTGGCGAAAGTGCCCGAAAACGTGCAGGATCAGATCAAGGCCAAGATCCCGATGGGTCGTTTCGGCATGCCTGAAGAAGTCGCCAAGGCAGTGACCTTCCTGGCCGCCGAGGGCGATTACATCACCGGGCAGCAGATCAACATCAACGGCGGCGTGTACATGTAGCGCGCGCTGCTGCCCTAAACCGCGTATGAGTGCGTAGTGCGTGTCGGGTTGCCGGCGCACTACGCATTCGATTTTGGGCCGCATGAAACCCGCGTGTAACTTTTTCGCGCTACAATGCGCCCGTGCGAAACACAGAAAAGGAACTGCGATGAGCCAGAAAAACGACAATATCAACCCCTTCGACCCGACCGGCATGCTCAAGAACATGCGCGACTCAAGCCTCGATGCCTGGTCGAAAATGATGGTTCAGCTTGTCAACACCGACGCCTACGCCCAGGCCACTGGCGCGATGCTCGACGCCTGGCTGACGACCTCGACGCCCTTCCGCAAGGCGCTTGAGTCGACCATGACGCAGGTGCTGACGAACCTGAACATGCCCACGCGCACCGACATCACCAGCATGGCCGAGCGCCTGACCAACATCGAGATGCGGCTGGACGACATGGAAGCCCGCCTCGACGAGGCGCAGCGCGCGGCGCGCAAGCCCGCGCCCAAGGCCAAAGAACCGAAAGAAAGCGCGTAATCGCCCGGCGGCGCAGTTGGGCGTTTTGCCTGCTCGCGCCGCCGCTCTATGGAGACACCTATGACCGCGATTGAAAACCCATCGCCGGCGCTGGCCGAGCTTTATGCCGAGATGGAGCGCATTGCCGACAATACCCGTACCTTCGGCCGGCTGCTTTCCACCGACGCCAAGATCGCGCAAACCCCCAAAGAAACGATCTGGTCGCTGAATAAGGCCAAGCTGTACCACTACATCCCGGTTGTGCCAGCCGCCCAACGGCATCGCACTCCGCTCTTGCTAGTCTTCGCGATTATGAACCGGCCGTATGTGCTGGATCTGCGCCCCGGCCACAGCTTTGTCGAATACATGCTCAACAAAGGCTTCGATGTCTACCTGCTCGACTGGGGCATTCCCGGCCCGGAAGATCGCAACCTTAAGTTCGACGATTATGCGCTGGAATACCTGCCACGCGTGATCCGCAAGCTGAAATCGTTCAGCGGCTCGGATGAGTTCAGCATGCTTGGCTGGTGCCTGGGCGCGCTGATCTCGACGATCTACGCGAGCGTGCGCGGCGACGACGGCCTGAAGAACCTGATTTTGCTGACCGCGCCGCTCGATTTTTCCGACAAGCAGGCCGGCGGCTTCATTCGCTGGACCAGCGAAAAGGCCTTTAATGCCGACCGCATCGTCGACACCATGGGCAATATTCCTGGCGAAATGATCGACTATGGCGCAAAGGCGCTCAAGCCGGTCGAAAACTACGTCAGCAATTATGTCAATCTTTGGGATAACATCCAGAACCCCAAGGTGGTCGAGTCGTGGCACGCAATGAACACCTGGGTGCGCGAAGTCATCCCGATGGCGGGCGGGGCGTATCGCCAGCTGATCAACGACTTCTATAAAGAAAACCGGCTGATGAACGACACACTGGTCGCGCGCGGCGAGCCGGTGCACCTGGCGAATTTACACGCCAACCTGCTGAATGTCATCGCCGAGGCCGACCATATCACGCCGCCCTGCCAGTCGGAGCGCGCGATGGACAAGATCGGCAGCGCCGACAAGGAGCTGTTCCGCATTCGCGGCGGGCACATTGGCATGATGGCGGGCAGCGGCGCGGAAAAGAACACCTGGCCGCATATCGAAAGCTGGCTGGCGAAGCGATCTGACTAGAGAGCGCAGAACGCAGAGCGCAGAGCGTTCTGGTACGGCCGAAGACGAAGGACGAATGACCAAGGAGACTTGGTTGTTCGTCCTTTCTCTTTTATAGCGAGACACTGTTGCTCGGCGGTCGTTGCACTTTCAACCTTCAAACGTTCAAACCTCCAACCCACTTTGTGGCACCGACCTTGCTGCTAGACATGCGGCAGCCCGACGGACGCGCTGCCAGGTGCTTGCTTCATGCAAGCGCAGGAATGGTGCTGGTGGAGGCCAGCACAAGGAAGGAGAGAGCATTTGGAGACGCACACGACGCGACGACGCGCACGCTGGAATTTCTTGCCATTCCCTGGCATTCTGGCAATTGCCGCGCTGCTGGTGGGGCTTGCGCCAACTGGCGCCGCCGCGCAAACCAGCGAACGCTGTTTCACCGAGACGGGCTCGTGCATCAGCGGGCGCATCCGCGAGTTCTGGGAGCAGAATGGCGGCCTGTCGGTGTTTGGCTTGCCGCTTGGCGCGCAGCACGACCTTCAGATCGAAGGTAAAACCTACCAGGCGCAGCAGTTCGAGCGCACGCGCCTGGAGCTGCACCCCGAGAATGCGCGCCCCTACGACGTGCTGCTGGGCCGCCTGGGTGCCGATACGCTGGCGCAGCAGGGCCGCGACTGGTTTACATTCCCGAAGAGCGAGGCCAAGGCCGGCTGCCGCTTCTTCCCCGAAACCGGGCATAACGTCTGCGGCGACATCCTGAAGACATGGCATGCCAGCGGCCTGGAGTTCGACGGCAAGAACGGCAAGAGCGAGGCCGAAAACCTTGCGCTGTTCGGCCTGCCGCTGAGTGACGAGATGACCGAAATGGTCGAGGGCAAGGAGTACACCGTGCAGTGGTTCGAGCGCGCGCGCTTCGAGCTGCACCCCGAAAACCAGCCGCCCTATAACGTGCTGCTGGGCCGCCTGAACGCCGAGATGGAAGCCAACGGCAGCCGTTTTGTGCTGCCGGGCAATGCCGTCTTCCCCGAGGGCGTGGCCTACGACGCCTCGAACGGCAACTTCTACGTTAGCAGCACCACCGACGGCACGATCTTCCGCGCAAACGTGAAGAGCAACGCCGCTGCGCAGACCTTCCTGGCAGGTGGCAGCGATGGCCGCACCAGCGCAACCGGCATGAAAGTCGACTCGAAGGGTCGCCTGTTCATTTCGGGCGGCGCAACCGGCCAGATGTTTGCGTACAACACCGCCGATGGCGCGCTGCTGGGCAAGTTCAGCGGCATGCGCCAGCCGACCTTTATCAACGACGTGACGGTGCTGCCAAATGGCGATGCCTTTTTCACCGACTCGCAGAGCCCGGTGCTGTATCGCGTCTACACCGGCACTGACGGCAAGCTGGCCAGCGAGGCCTGGCTTGAGCTTAACGGCACGGCCATTCAGTACCAGCAGGGCTTCAACCTGAATGGTATTGCCTCGACCGCCGACGGCGCCTACCTGATTGTCGTGCAGTCGAACACGGGCAAGCTGTTCCGCATCAGCACCAGCACCAAGGAAGTGATGGAGATCAGCCTGGGTGGGCAGACGGTAACGAACGGCGACGGCATCCTGCTCGACGGGCAGACGCTGTATGTTGTGCGTAACCAGAATGGCGTGATCGTCAAGATCACCCTGGCCAGCGATTTCGCCAGCGGCACGGTGGTATCGAGCACCAGCAACGAGCTGTTCGCCTACCCAACCACCATCGCCAAGGCCGACACAAACCTGCTGGTGGTGAACTCGCAGTTCAACAAGCGTGGCGACAATGTCAAGCCGGTGCTGCCGTTCACGGTTGTGAGCGTGCCCGCGCCATAAACCGATTGCGCACTTGCGCATTCTAACGTTGAAGCGCCGCTGGCTCGTAACCAGCGGCGCTTCTCTATTTCCAGCATCAGGATGCCGCGCTTTTTCGCCTGCGGCAGCAAGGTATTTTCTTGTTTATTGTGCCAGTTCTGCGCATAGCGCAGAACTGGCACAATAAACAAGAAAAACGCCGATTTTAATCGTAAATCCAAAATCTTAAATCGTAAATGGCTAGCGTCCACGCCACTCGGGCTGGCGCTTCTCAAGAAAGGCGCACATACCTTCCTGCGCGTCCTCAAGCTGCGCGTTGCCGGTCATCACCTCGCTGGCATAGGCATAGGCATCGTGCAGGGGCAATTCGGCCTGGCGGTAGAAGGCGGCCTTGCCGATGCCAACCACCAGCGGGCTGGCGGCGGCGATCTTTTCGGCCAGGGCGCGCGTCGCGGCGGACAGCTCGCCGGCCGGCACCACGCGATTGATCAGCCCAAACTGGCGCGCTTCCTCCGCCGAGATGAACTCGCCAGTCAGCAGCATCTCCATGGCCTTCTTGCGGCCCACTGCGCGGCTCAGCGCGACCATTGGCGTCGAGCAGAACAGGCCGATCTTCACACCGGGCGTGGCGAAGCGCGCTTCCTCAGCGGCTACCGCCAGGTCGCAGCTCGCCACCAGCTGGCAGCCCGCTGCCGTCGCAATGCCGTGTACTTCGGCAATCACTGGCTGGGGCAGGCCGACAATCATTTCCATCAGCTCGCTGCACAGCGCAAACTCGTGCTCGTAAAACTCGCGCGACTGCCCGACCATCTCGCCCAGGTCGTGCCCGGCGCTGAACACTGGCCCGTTGCCGCGCAGGATCACGGCGGCGACCGTGCGCTCGGCCCCGATGGCCTGAAAGCAGCTTAATAGCTCCTGCATATGCGCGACCGAGAGGGCATTGCGCTTGGCGGGGCGGTTCATCGTTACAGAGGCAATCGGGCCATCCTGCGCGAACAGGATGTGCTGGTAGGTTTGTTCTGTGAGCGCTGTCATGGCTTCCTCGTATGGGTTGCAGGTTTGCAGGTTTGAAGATTGCACGTTTCGCGACCGAAGGCCGATGTGTTCCGCAAAGAGCGCAAACGGTTTGCGAGACGAAAGACGTGTGGCACCCTTCGATACGGCCTGCGGCCTACTCAGGATGCCAAAAACGAATGACGGACGAACGTCACGTTTGTCACCGCAAAGCGCGCAAAGGGTGCGAAATGCGGCGGTTTATAGATTGCAGGTTGAACGTTATAGAATGCTAAATTCAACATTCAGCACTCAACACTCAACATTTAGTTGATTCGCTTCGTGCGTTCGCCCCACTCTTTGTTGCGCAGCACAAACTTCTGCACCTTGCCGGTCGAGGTTTTGGGCAGCTCGCCAAACTCCACGGCGACCGGGCATTTGTAGTGCGCAATCAGGCTGCGGCAGAAGTCGATGATCTCGCGCTCGGTGGCGTCCACGCCGGGTTTGAGCGTCACAAACGCCTTCGGGCGCTCGCCCCACTTTTCGTCGGGAATGGCGACCACGGCACACTCCAGCACCGCCGGGTGCTTCGCCACCGTCTGCTCAACCTCGATGGTCGAAATATTCTCGCCGCCCGAGATGATGATGTCCTTCTTGCGGTCGCGCAGCTCGATATAGCCATCGGGGTGCCACACGCCCAGGTCGCCGCTGTGGAACCAGCCGCCGCGAAAGGCGTCGGTGGTAGCTTCGGGCTGATTGTAGTAGCCCTTCATGACGATATTGCCGCGCATGATCATTTCGCCCATGGTTTCGCCGTCGCATGGAACGTCGTTCATGTCGTTATCGACCACGCGCACCAGGTCGGCGGCGATCTGGCCCTGGCCCTGGCGCGCGCGCAGGCGCGACTGCTCCTCGGCGGGCAGGTCGTCCCATTCGTGATGCCAGGCGCAGCTTGTCATCGGGCCGTAGGTTTCGGTAAGACCATACACATGCACCGGCTTGAAATTTCTTGCCTGAAGCTGGCCCAGCAGCGTGGGCGAAGGCGGCGCGCCGGCCACAAACACCGTCACCGGCTGCTCAAGGCGGCGGGCGCTCGCGTGGTTCATCAGGCCGATCTGCACCGTCGGTGCGCCGCAGTAGTGGGTCACACCCTCGCTATCGAACAGCTCCCAGATGCGCGCCGGCTCGACTTTGCGCAGGCAGACGTTGGTGGCGGCAATCGCGGCAACCGCCCAGGTGAAGCACCAGCCGTTGCAGTGGAACATCGGCAGCGACCAGAGGTAGACCGAATCGCTGCTCATGCCCGCCTCGATGATCTGGCCGAGCGCGTTCATATAAGCGCCGCGATGCGTGTACATCACGCCTTTCGGGCGGCCAGTGGTGCCCGAGGTGTAGTTGATCGTGATGGTGTCGTCTTCGTCTTCCAGCCAGCTCGCCAATGGCTCGGGCGAACCCGCCGCCAGATATTGCTCGTAAGGGTCGTCGGGCGCGCCAGTGTCGGCAATGCGCACCACGCGCGTGTCGCCCAGGTCGAGCGGGGCGACCAGCGGGGCCAGCTCGTCGTCCACAAACAGCGTGCGCGCGCCAGAGTGCTGGAGGATGTAGCCAATCTCGTCGCTGTTCAGGCGCGTGTTGATCGCCACCAGCACGCCACCGGCGGCCGGCACGGCAAAGTGCGCTTCGAGCATGGGCGGGATATTTGGGCAGAGAAAGGCGACGCGGTCGCCCTTCTGCAAGCCGTCGGCGCGCAGATGCGAGGCCAGGCGGTTGGCGCGCTCGGCAAACTCGCGGTAGGTATAGCGCCGCTCGCCATGCACCACCGCCACCTTGTCGGGGTAGATGTAGGCGCTGCGCTGCAAAAAGCTCACCGGCGTCAGGTCGCTATGGTACACCTTGCTCTGTTGCTGCATCGCAACCTCCCATTCAGCTATTCGTTTCGTGCCGTTGTGTGCTGGCAGGGGGCGCGGGCTGCGAGTATTCGCGCCAGAGCCAGCGCATGGTGTCGGGGAAAATCGCCGCGCCGTGCATGAGTGTGTGGCCGCCTTCACCGAACACAAACTCATAATCGTAGCCGCTGTACGCCAGCGCGGAAGCCATGTCGTGGTTGGCAATCGGCCAGCTGCCAATCACCACGTCTAGGTCGTTGCTGCCGGTTTGCAGAAACACGCGCAGCGGCTTGCGCGGCGTGTTGCGCACCAGCCAGGGATACACGTGGCCGCCACGAATATTGGTGAAGCTGCCGCAGTGGCTCACAACCCTGCGAAAGGCGTCGGGGCGTTCCCACGCCACTGTGAAGGCGCAAATACCACCCGAACTATAACCGCACAGCGCCCGCCCGGCCGGGTCGTCGGTAATGGCGTAGCGCGTCTGAATGGGCGGCAAGATTTCTTCGAGCAGAAAGCGCGCATAGGCGTCGCCCAGCGAATCGTACTCCCAGCTGCGGTTGTCGTCGCCGCCATAGACAGGGTTGCCCGGGCCGGGGCTGCCGGCGTTGACGAACAGGCCCAGCGTCACCGGCATTTCGCCGCGATGGATCAGGTTGTCGAACACGGTGGGGACGTTGAAATCGGCGCGGAGGTAGCGCTCGCCATCGTGGAAGACCATCAGGCAGGCGGGCTGCGCGGTGTCGTACTGCTGCGGAACATAGAGCCAGTAATCGCGCGCGGTGCCGGGGTAGATTGTGCTGCTGGCAAACGACGCGCGCGTGATCGTGCCGCGCGGCACGCCCGCCTGCGGCAGCGAGTCGCGGCCAAGCGTGTAGGGCTCATTGCCCGCGCAGCTCCGGTCGAAGGCCGCGCGATCCTGATCCGACATGCCAGGGGCACGCGGCGCAGTGACGGCGGCTGCATTCGATCGGTCGTCGGGCATCCCCACGCTCGGTTCGGTTCAGCAGATCGGCCAGCTTGGGATGGAATTCGTTAGTCGATATGATACGACAGAATCTGCAAATTGTGGTAATTGCCCTGGCGGTCGCGGGTGTGGCGCGAGAGTGTGCCTTCGACTTTGAAGCCAAGCTGCTCGAAAATTGCGCGGCCAGACTCCTGCTCTTCGACTATTTCAACAATCACTTTGTTCACGCCCAACGAGCGGGCGGCGTCGAAGATTGCGCGCGCCAGCAGCACGCCCACGCCCTGCCGCCGCCACTTGGGATTGATCAGCAGCACAATGTCGGCGACGTGGCTCGACCAGCCGACCAACCGGCGCACCGAGCTGTAGCCAATAATCTCGCCGTCGACCTCGCCAACCAGCTGGCGCCAGTTCTCGGCCTGGTGCGCGTTAACCAGGCGCGCAATGATTTCGCTGCTCTGGAAATCGTCTTCCAGGTAGAGCAGATCGTCTTGCAGCAGTTGCTGCCCAAAGGCCAGCAGCGCGGCGCGGTCGGTTTCGGCAAGCGGGCGAATTGCTGCTTCCTGGCCGTTCCGAAGCGTCGCTCGCGCTGTCGCGGCGTGATGCTCGACCATCTCTAGGCTCCTCTAATGCGTGAACTTTAGCACGAAGGGATTGCGGCGAGTATAGGCTCGGGCTGTTACACAAAGGTTACACCGAGAACCGACAAAGGGCGTATTGCTATACGCCCAGACCGAGAAGACCGCAGAACCACAGAACCACAGAACCACAGAACCGCATGAGGGTTTAGGGTCTGGGGTTTTGGGATTGAACCTACAACGTGCAAACCTTCAAACCTGCAACCTGTAACCCTCCGCGTCTCTGTGGTTCATTCCTTGTCGCCGGCCTATGTTTTCACCTCTTCATACACTTTGGTCGTTTGCGGCAGCGGCGCCACATCCAGGTAGGCGCGCAGGTTGCGCACGCAGCGCTCGTAGGTGGCCAGCGCCTGGCGGCGGTTGCCCTGGCGCGAGTAGGCGCGCATCAGCAGGCGGTAGGCGTCTTCCCAGCACGGGTCGCGCGCGAGAATACCCTCGCAGAAGCGGATCGACTCCGAAAGCTGCCCGCGCTTGAGCAGCAGCTCAGCCAGCAGCGTCGCGGCCTCAAGGTAGCGGTTCGAAAGGCGCTCGCGCTCTTCGCGGGTCCAGTCTTCATACAGGTAATCGCCCAGGTAATCGCCCTGGTAGAGGCTCAGCGCGAGTGCCAGCTGCTCATGCACCTCGGCGCTGTCGCCCTCGCCGGCAGCCACGCGCTTGCGGGCGGCGTCGAGCTGGCGCTCGAACTCGACCACGTCGATCCACACGCCGTCGGGCGGGCAGAAGCGGTACGCGCCGCCCTGCCGGCGAATATAGAACGGGGGGGTGCGCGGCGGGCGGGCCGGCTCCAGCACGGCGTTGAGCGCGTTCAGCGTCACCTTGAACTGCGTTTCGGCGTCGGCCTCGCTGTCGTCGGCCCACAGCCAGTCGCAGATCTGTTCGCGCAACAGCCAGCGGTGCCGATTCGTGAGCAGCAATGCCAGCATCTGCTGGGCTTTTTTGCGCTGCCACGCGCGCGCCTCAACCTCGTCGCCGCCGCGCCACACGCGCAGCCGCTCCAGCACCTGAATGCGCAATGTCGAGCCGGGATGGTAGGTCTGGGTCGCGTCGTCGGTGGCGATGGCGGGAAAGTGTTGCGCCAGCAGCTCGTGCGACCACAGGCGCAGCGCGCCTTCTCCCTTGCTGGCGTCAAACGTGCGCCCCGCCAGCAGCACCGGCACCAGCGCCATGCGGTCACGCGGGCCAAACAGCGTTGGGCGGGTGAGCAGGCCAGCGTAGCCGCCGCGGTAGGCGTGGCGCAGGGCTTCGCGGGCGTAGTGCTGCGCCTTGTCGAGCCGGCCCGAACGGTGGTGCCAGATCGAAAAGCTCAGCTGAATGACCGCCTGGCTGTAGACATCGCCGCACTGCACCTGTCGCCGCCATGCTTCTTCCAGCCACTCGCCCGCCTCGGGCGCGGCAGCCGACGCACCAATCGCGCCCAGCGCCGTCCACATGCGCGCGGCCGTCCAGGTGTCGCCAGTACGCTCGACAATGGTCAAGCCTTCGCGCACAGCCGCCCGCGCCGCGTCAAGGTCGCCTTGAAAGCCGTGCAGCAGCGCCATGCCCAGGTAGCCAGCCGCCTTGCTGCGCTGCACCGTGAAGGCATCGGCCAAGGCCATGGCGTGCAGGTAGTGGCTGTTGGCGGCGGCAATATCGGGCGGGCTTTGCAGTTGCAGCGCGTGGCCCAGGCGAATATGCGCCACCGCTTCCGAGAGCGCCGAGCCAAGCTGGCGCGCGGCGTCGAGCCCTTCCTGCGCGTACTGCAGCGCGGCGGCCTGATCGCCCAGCAGCGCGCAAATCTGCGAGAGCAGCAGGGTTGGTTCGCGGTGGGCTTCGGCGCTGCGGGCGTAGATCGTCGTTCGGTCGTCGTGGAGCTGGCGCTCAAGAAACGTGCGCGCCTCGTTGAGCTGGCCCAGGCGCAGAAACACACGCGGGTCGGTTTGCGGCTCGCCGCTCATGCGCTCGGCCAGGCGGTACAGGCGCAGCGCCTGGGCCGGGTTGCCGCCATTCAGGCGGTTCTCGGCAATGCGCCGCAGAATGGCGACGCGCGCGCCAAGCTGCTCGGGCGGCAGGAGCTTATAGGCGCGGCGCAGCAGCGTGGTGGCCGGCGCGGGGCGCACGGTGTCGAGGTAGATCTGCGCCTGGCCCTTCAGCGCGCGCGATTGCCCGGCCGGGTCATGGAGCGCGGCATAGCGGCTTTCGGCGGCGGCATACGACTTCAGGGCGTCTTCAAAGCGCGCCAGCAGGCGCTCGCCATCGCCGCGCGCAACCAGCAGCTCAGGGTGGGCGACCAGCGCGGCGGGCGGCAGGTGGTCGAGCCAGTCGATCAGCGTGATCGAGCGCCCTTCGTCAATCCACGATTGCGCCAGCCGCGCCAGTTCGGCTGCCACGCCGTCGTTATCGCCCATGGCGTTAAGATGGTACAGCACGCTTTCACCCGCACCGATCTCGCGGTAGTAGGCGGCGGCGCGGGCATGCAGCTCAGCCCAGTCGGGCAGGGCGGCGCGGGCGCGCTGTTGCAGAAAGGCGTGGAACAACGGATGGTAGCGGTACTGATCGGCACCGATGGCGGTGAGGAACAGGCCGCGCCGATACAATCCGCGCAAGCGCTCGGCCGAGTCGCGCACGCCCAGCACGCGGTCGCAGGTGGCGGGCGCAAGTTCGGCCAGCACCGCGGCGCGCAGCAGAAACGACTGGATCTCGTCGGGCTGAGCAGCCAGCACTTCCTGAGCCAGGTAGGCGAACAGCACGTCCTGCGAGGGCGAGGCCGCGCCAAGCGCGGAAGCAGCAGGCGCGCCACCATCCTGCGCGCGCCGGCGCTCATCCTCGCTGCGGCTTTGCGCGCTTTGCCACATCATTTGCAGCGCAATCGGCCAGCCGCCGGTCTGCTCGCTCACCAGCGCGGCCTGCGACACAGTCGCGTCGTCGTCGTCGTCCACCTCAAACAGCGTCGCCACTTCGTCCTGCGTAAACGCGAGATTCTGTTCTTCGACCACAAACAGCTCGCCGCGCGCCTGCAAAATCGGCAGCGAAGCCAGCTGCGGCCACTGGCGGCTGGAAAGCAGCAGGTGCAATTGCGGCGGGGCCTGCATGATCAGGCGCTCGACCAGCGCGCCAATCTCGGGCTGGTCGTCCACGACGTGGTAGTCGTCGAGCACCAGAATCGTCTCGTCGTCGAGCATGCGCGTGAGGTCGTTGATCAGCGCGTCGAGCGCCTGCGTCCAGGCTTGCGTGCCCTGGCTGTGCTGTTCCAGCAGGCCAATCGTGCGCTCGCCGGCGTGGGGCGTCAGCGCGCGGCAGGCGTGCGTCAGGTGCAGCAGAAAGACGAGCGGGTCGGCCACGCCTTCGCCCATGCTATACCACATCACCGGCCAGCCGCCGCGCGCCGCAAACGAAGCCAGCGCGCTGCTCTTGCCGTAGCCCGCGCTTGCGCTCACCAGCGCCACCGGGTACTCCACGGCATTCGCCAGGAGCCGGTCGAGGCGTGGCCGGCGCAGCCAGCGGCGCGGCAGGCGCGGCGGCATCAGCCGGGTATAGACAACAATATCATCCCCAAACATGGCGGTAATTCTGGTAGAAAGGGCGGCTGGCGCGTATTGTAGCACAAGAAGTTACAAGCTCAGCCAGCCCGGCCAACGTGTTGTGCGCGCGCACAGGGCTGTAACTTTTTTGCAGCAAATCGCCGCCTAACCGAACTTGATTGTAACTGCGCGCCGCTAGCATGGCCTTACGCAACGACGCACACACGCTTAGCCGCAGGCAACTGCGGGTGTATATGACAGGAGTAATTCATCATGGCCGAGACCAAAACCGTTCAACAGACCGCCCGCGAGCAGTTCAAAGTTGCCGAGAATGCTGCCAGCACGGCATGGCGCGCCTGGGTCGATCTGGCTGCCACCAGCACTGCCTACACCTTCGACGCCGTCGAGCAGAGCCTGAACTATGGCCTCAACGCCCGCGCCCAGGCCGACAAGCTCACCAGCGAGACGCTGCATGGCTACCGCAACCTGTACCAGCAGAGCCTGAAGAGCTGGCAGAGCTACGTCCAGGGCGTCGGCGAAATCGTCAACCGCGCGCGCCAGAGCTAGGCCGCGCCACTTCCCCGCAAATGCCGCATTCACGCGCACAACAGGCACATCGGCAGGTCTGGGAGATCACCATTTCTCCCAGACCTCTTATATCCCTGCGACACGTAGCAAGCTGATGGAGAAAGGGTAGGGCAATGACGCGTAACCACCAAACCGAAGCGCTGGCCGCAAGCTGGATGTCCGATGCCCGCTGGAAGGGGATCGAGCGACCGTACACTGCCGAAGACGTTATGCGCCTGCGCGGCTCGGTGCAGATCGAGCAAACCCTGGCGCGCATTGGTGCCGAGCGCCTGTGGTCGCTGCTCAACACCGAAGATTACATCGCAGCGTTGGGCGCGCTCACCGGCAACCAGGCCGTTCAGCAGGTCAAAGCCGGCCTGAAGGCGATCTACCTGAGCGGCTGGCAGGTCGCAGCCGACGCCAACCTCGCCGGCCACATGTACCCCGACCAGAGCCTCTACCCGGCCAACAGCGTGCCCCAGGTCGTCAAGCGCATCAACCAGGCATTGCAGCGCGCCGACCAGATCCAGACTGCCGAGGGCAAGGGCGACACCTACTGGTTCGCGCCGATTGTGGCCGATGGCGAAGCCGGTTTTGGCGGCCCGCTCAATGTTTTTGAGCTGACCAAAGCCATGATCGAAGCTGGCGCGGCGGGCGTGCATTTTGAAGATCAGCTTGCCTCCGAGAAGAAGTGCGGCCACATGGGCGGCAAGGTGCTGATCTCCACCCAGCAGGCCGTGAAGAACCTCGTGTCGGCGCGACTGGCCGCCGACGTGCTGGGCGTGCCAACCGTGGTAATTGCCCGCACCGACGCCAACGGCGCCAATCTGCTCACCAGCGACATCGACGAGCGCGACCAGCCCTTCTGCACGGGCGAGCGCACCATCGAAGGTTTCTACCGGGTGCGCGCCGGCCTCGACCAGGCGATTGCGCGTGGCCTGGCCTACGCGCCAATTGCCGACCTGGTGTGGTGCGAAACGTCGGAGCCAAACCTGGACGAAGCCCGGCGTTTTGCCGACGCCATCCACAAGCAGTTCCCCGGCAAGCTGCTGGCCTATAACTGCTCGCCGTCGTTCAACTGGAAGAAAAAGCTCGACGACACCACCATTGCGAAGTTCCAGCGCGAGCTTGGCGCAATGGGCTATAAGTTCCAGTTTGTCACGCTGGCGGGCTTCCACGCGCTGAACTACAGCATGTTCGAGCTGGCGCGCGGCTACAAGGATCGCGGGATGGCGGCCTACTCCGAGCTGCAGCAGGCCGAGTTTGCGGGCGAGCAGTATGGCTACACCGCCACCAAACACCAGCGCGAAGTCGGCACCGGCTACTTCGACGAAGTCGCCCAGGTGATTGCGGGCGGCGCGGCCTCGACCACCGCGCTGAGCGGCTCGACTGAGGAAGAACAGTTCCATTAGTGCGCTTTCAGCGCAGGGTTTAGGGTTTAGGGAATAGGGTTTGGTCATCACAATTTTGTATACGGTTTCTGCGCGTAGCGCAGAAACCGTATACAAAGAAAAATTGAGTACCGCAGGTATATTACGCGGGCGGCTTGCCGCTCAGGCGGCCAGCGCGCAGCCCTGCCATTGACAGGAAGGCGCGAGTCGCGTATGCTGGCATCGTTCCCAGCAAGGGCCGGCGAGCACACTCGCGATCTTCCCGATCGCGTGGGCTGCCGCGCACCGCTTGTTCGCCTGGTGCCACCATGTTTTCACGCCTCTGGGGGCTGCCCACAGCCACAACCAGCGCCATGATGCAGTCGCTCCAGCACGAGCTGGAACGGATGCAGGATCGTTTTGGCGCAATCTACAAGCTGCTGCTCCACGCCGACCCGCAGCGCGTCGCCCAAACGCCCGCCGACGAAGTCTACACCGAGGGCAAGCTGCGCCTCTTGCGCTACCGCCCCGCCGACGAGCAGCCCGCGCCGGTGCCGCTGCTGATCGTTCCTTCGCTGATCAATCGCTACTACCTGCTCGATCTCGTTCCTGGCCGCAGCCTGGTCGAATATCTCGTTGGGCGCGGCCTCGACGTCTTTCTGATCGACTGGGGCACGCCCGGCCCGGAAGACCGCAGCACGACCTTCGACCAGTACATCACCGGGGCGCTCCGCCGTGCCACGCAGCGTGTGCGCGCCATCAGCGGGCAAGATCGCATCAGCATGCTGGGCTACAGCATGGGCGGCACCTTCACCGCGATTTTCGCCACACTATACGGTCGCTATGTCGCCAACCTCGTGCAGCTCGCCGCGCCAATCGACTTCCACGACGACGGCATTATGTCGCAGTGGACGCGCAAAGATCGCTTTAATGTCGATCTGGTGGTTGATACGCTGGGCGCAATGCCCGCCGCGCTGATGCAGGCCAGCTTCCGCATGCTGAAGCCAACCTACCAGATCGCGCAGCAGATCGCGCTGGCCGACCAGTTTGGCGATACCGAGGCCGCGCAGGATTTCCTGGCGCTCCAGTTCTGGCTCGACGACAACATCCCCTTTCTGGGCGAAGCGTACCGCACCTACATCAAAGAGTGCTACCAGGAAAATCATCTGGTGCAGGGCAAGCTCGTCGTCGGCGGGCGGCGCGTCGATCTCAGCCAGATCGAAGCGCCACTCCTCACAGTCGTCGCCACCCGCGATATGATCTGCCCGCCGCAATCCTCAAAAGTGCTGAACGAGCTGGTTTCCAGCCCCGACCGCGCAATTCTGGAGCTGCCCAGCGGCCACACCAGCATCGTCGCCGGCCACGACGCCGCCACCCAGCTCTGGCCGCAGCTGGCCGACTGGCTGGTCGCGCGCTCGGCCGAACCCGACGAGGTGGACTAAGGGCGGGAGATGGGAGATGGGGGATAGGGAATGGGAGTGATGGGGTGGCACGAGCAAACTTCTACGCACTACGAACTACGCACTATAAAGCCAAAAAGGACGAAGGGCGCTCATCCGCCCTTCGTCCTTCGTCTTTGGTCGTTCGTCACGAAAGGCGCTCATCCGCCCTTCGTCCTTCTTTGGTCTTTCGTCCCGTGAATTACACCGCCACCGGCTCCTCAACGTCGGCTGGCCAGACCGCCGGCAGCGGCGCGGGCTGCGGGCAGCCGCTGGTCAGGTCGATGTGCTTGCCCGCCAGCGAGGCATCGTGGAAGGCGTGCATCAGGTCGAGCACGTGGAAGGCCAGCGCGCCGCTTGCGCGATGCGGGCGGCCCGTGCGCAGGCCGTAGGCCATATCGGCCACGCCCAGGCCGCGACTGTTCGCGGTGTAGCCGTGGCCGATCTCCATATCGCGCCACTCCTTCTCGCCCGCCAGCCGCACGCGCACTGGCCCGCCAAAGGTATTCGGGTCGGGCACGCTCATCGTCCCCAGCGAGCCATAAATCTCGATGCGCGGGAGCTCGGCGTACCACACGTCGAAGCTGGTGACGAGCGTTGCCACCGGGCCGCTGGCGAAATCGAGCAGGCCGGCGACGTGCGTAGGTGTGTTGACAGCGATCATCGTGCCGTTGAGTGGCTGGCTGGTGATTTTGCGCTCGGCAAACGACACGCGCGCCGAGCCGGTTACGCGCTGCACCGGGCCGAACAGTGACACCAGCGCGGTCAGGTAATAGGGTCCCATGTCGAACATCGGGCCGGCGCCGCGCTGGTAGAAGAAATCGGGGTTCGGGTGCCAGCTCTCGGGGCCATGGCTCATCATAAAGGCGGTGGCCGCCACCGGCACGCCAATCACGCCCGAGTCGATCAGGGCGCGGCAGGTTTGCAGGCCGCCGCCCAGGAAGGTGTCGGGCGCGCAACCCACACGCAGGCCCTTCGACTCGGCCAGCGCCAGCATGCGCTGCGCGTCGTCGCGCTCAATCGCCAGCGGCTTCTCGTTATACACCGATTTGCCGGCCTCGAGCGCAGCCAGCGCCACGTCGCCATGCGCAGCCGGAATGGTCAGGTTGATGACGATTTCGATCGTGGGGTCGGCCAGCAGCTCGGCCACGCTGCACGCCTTGGGAATGCCGTACTTGGCGGCTTGCGCCTCGGCCCGCGCCATGTCAATGTCGGCGCACGCCACGATATTGAGGATGTCGAACTTCTGGCCGGCTTCAAGGTAGATGCCGCTGATGTTGCCGCAGCCAATGATGCCGACGTTGACGGGTTTGATGCTCATTTAAACACCTTTGTTACGCTACGAAAATAGTTCCACGTTTGAAAGTTACATGTTGAACGTTTTCTATAAGCTGCGAACAGGCGTATGCAATACGCCTCGGCTGCAAACCTGCAAACCTGCAAACCTGCGAACAGGCATATGCAATACGCCTCGGCTGCAAACCTGCAAACCTGCAAACCTGCGAACCTGCAACCAGCTAACCGTTCTCCAGCCAGGCCAGCTCGTCGGGCGTAAGCTGCACTTCGGAAGCCTGCACCGCCTCACCGAATTCCGCGCCCGTCCAGCAGCCCACCAGCGCATAGATATCGAGTGGCAGGCTCAGCACATAGGCCAGCGCCACCTGCGCCACCGAAATTCCGCGCTCGCCGGCAAGCTGCGTGGCGCGGTCGAGCCGGCCAAAGTTTTCTTCCGAGCCGTAGGTCTCGGCGCAAAGCTTGTCGAGGTAGGTACTGAAGCTGTCCAGGTTATCGCGCTTGAAGCGGCCCGAGAAAAAGCCGCCCGCCAGGCTCGACCATGTGAACAGCGGCATGTTGTGCGCGGCGTACCATGCGCGCCCTTCCGCGCCATCCGGCCCGCTCAAACTCAAACAGCCTTCCCACGGTGCCTTGAGCTGCACCGCCAGGCTCATGTTCGGGCTGCTGGCGACAAAGGGCGTGAGATTGTGCGCGGCGGCGTAGGCGTTGGCCTCAGCCACGCGCGTGTGGCTCCAGTTCGAGCCGCCAAAAGCGTGGATTCGCCCGGCGCTCAGCTGCTCGTTCAGCACCTCGATAATCGGCCCAACCGGCTGGCTCGGGTCGTCACGGTGCAGCAGGTACAGGTCGATGTAGTCGGTTCCCAACCGCTCCAGCGACTCGGCCACGTCGCTGGCGATGTCGGCGGGCGTGACGCGCTGGCGGCCCTGCATGGGGTGCGCGCCCTTGCCAATGATTACCACCCGCTCGCGCAGATCGCGCCCGTTCACCCACGCGCCCAGCGTGCGCTCGACATCGCCCTGCCCATACACATGCGCCGTGTCAAAGGTTGTGCCGCCCTGCTCGAACACTGCGTCGAGCAGTTCAAAGCTGCGGTCGCGCTCGGCAGAGCTGAGCATAATCGTGCCCTGCACGACATGCGCAACCGGTTTTGTCACTCCAGGGATTGCCCCATACTTCATGATCGCTCGGCTTTCCGCTAGCTTGAAACGCAGGCCCTAAGCATACTACAAGTTTCTTCCGCCGCCGTAGAATTTGGCCCCTGAATTCGCCCGCCACCCGCGATTGGTGCCGCGCGTTTTTGCGGTACTATATGCGCGCCCACCTGGGGTTGCCAAGCCGCAACAGAATGGAGGAACCATGGCATTCTTCGATCTCTCGCTCGATCAGCTGCGCGCCTACACCCCGCCGCGCGACGAGCCGGCCGACTTCGACGCCTTCTGGCGCGACACCCTGGCCGATGCCGAGCGCAGCCCGCTCGACGCACGCTTTGATCCGTTCGACAGCGGCATGCGCCTGGTCGAAACCTTCGACGTGACCTTCAACGGCTATGGTGGCCAGCCGGTCAAGGGCTGGCTGGTTCTGCCGCGCGCGCGCTCAGGGCCGCTGCCCTGCGTGGTCGAGTATCTTGGCTATGGGGGCGGGCGCGGATTCGCCACCGACTGGCTGCTGTGGGCCAGCGCGGGCTACGCCCATTTCGTGATGGACACGCGCGGGCAGGGCAGCTCGTGGAGCAAGGGCGACACGCCCGACCCCGAGATGGACGGCGGCAACCCGCAGCACCCCGGCTTTATGACACGCGGCGTTCTGAAGCCACAAACCTACTACTACCGCCGCGTATTCACCGACGCAGTGCGCGCAGTTGCGGCGGCGCGCAGCCATCCCGCTGTCGACCCGGCGCGCGTCGCGGCGGCGGGCGGCAGCCAGGGCGGCGGCATCACGCTGGCGGTGAGCGGGCTGGTGCCCGATTTGCAGGCGGCCATGCCCGACGTGCCCTTCCTGTGCTACTACCGCCGCGCCACCGAGATCACCGACGGCTACCCCTACCAGGAAATTGCGCGCTACCTGATGGTGCACCGCGACAAAGAGGCGGCGGTGTTTGGCACGCTAGCCTACTTCGATGGCGTGAACTTCGCGGCGCGCGCGCGCGCCAAGGCGCTCTTCTCGGTCGGCCTGATGGACGAAATCTGCCCGCCGTCGACGGTCTATGCCGCATTCAACCACTACGCCGGTGAGAAAAACATCGAGAACTGGCGCTACAACCACCACGAGGGCGGCGGCACCTTCCAGAAGCAGGCGCAGATCCGCTTCCTGCGCGAGCTGTGGGGCTAGGACCGAGGACGAAAGACGAAAGACGAAGGGCGAATGATCTTGGTCGTTCGCCTTTCGTCCTTCGTCCAAGTTTGGTTTTTGGTAGCACGAAGGCATGAAGAGCAATATATCCTTCGTGACTTCGTGTCTTCGTGGTAAATGTTCCCAAATCTTCGTGCCTTCGTGTCTTCGTGGTAAATGTTCTCAAAATCTGCGTGCCTTTGTGTCTTTGTGGTAAATGATCCCAAAATCTGCGTGCCTTCGTGTCTTTGTGGCTCACATTTCCCCTACCGGCAGAGCCAGCCAAAACCTGCTACAATACGAGCTTCGGTAGAACAGACTGCCGAACTGTTGACCACTATGCTGCGAATCGCCTATAATACAGGCGCGAAACGTGCCGGTGTAGTCGGGAGTTTCACGCTGCAAACCGAGGCGCTGACATATCAATTGCCGACACTGCGGCGCTGGCTGGAAACGCGCAGCGGCTCGGAGCGCGCAACCCTTGCCCGGCTGTGGGCGCTGCCCGAGCCGGCCGCACAATCGGCCGAAATCCTGGCCGACGCGATGCTCAGCGCGCCGGCGGTTGAGCGCATGCTGGCGGGCCTGCGCCCGCGCGAGCGCGCTGCGCTGGCGCTGGTGCAGCAACACAACGGCAGCATTCCCGCGCCCATCCTTGAGCGTGAGTTCGGTGCGGTGCGCGCCATTGCCGATTACCCCAACCCGCGCGAATACCTGCTGGCACTGGAACGCCCGGCCGCGCCAACTGAGCGCCTGTGGCTGCTTGGCCTGATCCAGGCGCCCGAGCAGGCGCGACGCACCTACACCATTCCCAACGACCTGCTGGCGCTGCTCCCGCCCGCGCCGCCCGCCGAGCGCGATCTTGCTCTGCAAGCAGTGCCCGCGCCGCCCACAATCGTCCTGGGCGATGCGCGCGCCACTGAGCGCATGCTGCTGGCGATTTTGTCGCTCGCGCAGGATGGCAAACTCGACCTGACGCCGGGCGGCGCGCTGAGTCGCGCTGCGCTGAAGCAGATCGGCCAGCGCCTGAACTTGCCCGCCGACGCCCAGCGTCTGCGCATGCAGTTCGTTCGCCAGGTTGCCGGCGGCGCGGGCCTGCTCAAGCGCAGCGGCGACGACACGCTGCGGCCCACGCGCGCCGCGCTGGAATGGCTGCGACTGCCCGCATTCGAGCGCAGCCGCCTGCTCCTTGAGGGCTGGTGCGCGGCCGATTGGGACGAACTGGTGCAGCTGGCGGGTCTGGCGATTCAGCGCGGCATGTTTCGCGACCTCGCCGCCGCCAAGCGCGCCGTGCTCGAGCTGGTGGCGCAAGCTCCTGCCGGCACGTGGGTCGCGCTCGACGCATTTGTCGCGCGGGTGCGGCAGGTCGCGCCCGATTTTGCGCGCCCCGACGGCCGCTACGACACATGGGGCCTGCTGAGCCGCACGCGCCAGCCGCTCGATGGCTTCATCAACTGGGCGGCGGTGGAAGGCGAGCAGCTTCGCGCAATCGTCGAAGGCACGCTCCATTGGCTCGGCCTGGTTGATCTGGGCGAGGAAAATGGCGTGCCGGTGGCGTTTCGGCTGAATGCGCTGGGCGCGGCCTTGCTGGCCGGAGCCGCGCCGCCCGCCGAAGAAGCGCGCGAGCTGCTGCTGGTGCAGCCAAACTTCGAGATCATCGCGCCGCCCTTTCTTGCGCCCTATGCGCGCTTTCAGCTTGGCCGCATCGCCGAGCGCGCCGACGCGCAAACGGTTGAAACGTACCGCATCACGCGGCGGAGTATTCAATCGGCTTTGCAGCGCGGCATCCAGGCCGACGACATGATTCGCTTTTTGGGTGAATACAGCGCCACCGGCATGCCCGCCAATGTTGCCGCCACGCTGCGCGACTGGGCCGGCCAGTATGGCCGCGTGACATTGCGGCGCGGCGCGCTGCTCGCCGCCGACGACCCACTTCTGCTGGAGCAGATCCGCCACGACCGCCGCGTGCGCCTGCCGCACACCGAAGCCTTAAATGCGCAAACGTGGCTCCTTCGCGAGGCCGACGCGCCAGCCCTGGCTGAGCGCCTGCACCATGCCGGCTATGGCGTCGCTGGCGATGCCGAGGCCGCGCACGCGCCCCTGCGCGAGCACGATATGGGCGTGATTGTTGCGGCGCTGGAATTCTATGCCGCCGCGTGCGAAGCGCTTGGCACCGAGCATTCAGCCAGCGCGGCGCTGCGGCGGCGCGTCGCCCGGCTGCTGCCCGAGCCGCAGCTCAACCGCGCGCACCGCGCCAGCCAGGCCGCGCTGGAGCGGCTGCGCGAGCAACTGGCGGCGACGCCACCCGAACACGATGCCGGCCAGCCCGGCGGGAGCTGAGTGAACTAATCCATGCGCGAGCGAATCTATCGAACAGAAGCAGTCATCATTCGGCGCAGCGACTTCGGCGAGGCCGACCGCATGCTGACGCTTATCACTCCCGGCGGCAAGCGCCGCGTGATTGCCAAAGGCGCGCGCAAAACCACCAGCCGCCTGGCCGGGCATATCGAGCTGTTCACGCACGCCACGCTGCTGCTGGCGGTTGGCCGCACGCTCGATATCGTCACGCAAAGCGCGATCATGCACAGCTTCGACACCCTGCGCGCCGACCTGGGGCGCATCAGCGCGGCCTACTACGCCGCCGAGCTGATCGACCGGCTGCTGGAAGAAGAAGACGAAAACCGCCCGGCGTTTGAGCTGCTGGTCGGCACGCTGGCCGCGCTCGACAGCTCGCGCAACGTCGACTTGGTGCTGCGCGCCTACGAGCTGCGCCTGCTCGGCTTTCTGGGCTACCGCCCGCAGCTGTACCACTGCGCGAACTGCCAGGAAACGCTGGCCGAAGACACTAACCGCTTCAGCGTTGGGGCGGGCGGCGCGCTCTGCCCGCGCTGCGCCCCGCTTGATCGCGGCGCAATCACGATGAGCCTGAGCGCCTTCAAGCTGCTGCGCTTCTTACAGGCCCAGCCACTGGAAGCGATCGAGCGCCTGACGATCTCGCCAGCCACGCGCACCGAAGCCGAGCAGCTGCTGCGCAGCTATATTCGGCGCATTCTGGAGCGCGATCTGAAGTCGGTCGCATTTCTCGACGAGGTTGGCCGCGCGGTTGGCGCGTCCGAAGCATAGCAATAACGACGCATTCCAGCCATAAGGAGTAGACCATGGCCTACATCGATGAACTCCTGGCCCGCGACGAAAAAATACTCTACGATGGCCGCCAGCACACCTTTGTCCTTATTGGCAACATTCTAACGGAAATGATCCTGATTGGCGTGCTGATTGCGGCGGGCGTGGCCGCGCAGGCCGCCTTTGCCACGCAGATTGCGCTGGGTATGCCGGTGGGCCGCCTGATCCTGCTCGCCTGCGGCCTGATCAGCCTGTTCGTGCTGGTAAGCGCCTTTTTCGATTACCTGCGCTGGAACAACGAGCAGTATATCGTCACCGACCAGCGCGTGATCCAGATCCGTGGCGTGCTGAATAAAGACGTGATCGACTCCTCGCTGGATAAGATCAACGACGTCGAGCTGCGCCAAAGCTGGCTGGGCCGCATGTTCGATTATGGCACGATTGAGATTCTGACCGCTTCGGACGTGGGCATCAACCAGATGCGCCGAATTGCGCACCCCCTCGATTTCAAGCGCGCCATGCTCGAAGCCAAGCATCACTTCAATCGCGGTTTTGGCTATTTCGACCCTGGAATGGTTGCCTATTCACAGCCAGCGCCGCCCAACACCCCGCCCGACATCCAGCAGACGCTGCAAAAACTGGCCGATCTGCGCGACCAGGGCCTGCTCTCGGTTGACGAGTTCGAAGCCAAGAAGCGCGACCTGCTCAACCGCATTTAGCCCTCAAAACCCGCCCTTCGATCGCGCTGCGCGCTATTCAGGACGTGTTTTGGGCATCCTGAGTAGCGCGCAGCGCGTATCGAAGGGTGCCTGCGCGAAGGATTGGTCTGATGACTCTTACCCTCGGGAGCGGCAGAAATACTCAAGCGAAAACAGAAGCCTGACCACTGCTCTCTTTTTGCCCGCTGTAGAAAGCATTGTGTGGAGATACAGCTATGAACGATTTGTTCACGCAGATTGAAACCGCCCGCGCCGCCATCGCCGCCCGCACCGCGCTGGTTCCCCAGGTCGGCCTGATCCTCGGCTCGGGGCTGGGCGGCCTGGCCGACGAGCTGGAAGACGCGACCGTGATCCCCTACGCCGACATTCCCGGCTTCCCGCGCTCAACAGTCCACGGCCACCGGGGCGAGCTGGCGCTTGGCACGCTGGCCGGCCAGCCGGTGATGGTGCTGCGCGGTCGCTTCCACTTCTACGAAGGCTATACGATGCAGCAGGTGACCTTCCCGGTGCGCGTGATGAAGGCACTTGGCTGCGACACGCTGCTGGTGACAAACGCCGCTGGCGGCCTGCGCCCCGACTGGGCAGTGGGCGACCTGATGCAGATCGCTGACCAGATCTTCTTCCCCGGCATGGCCGGCCACCACCCGCTGGTCGGCCCGAACGACGAGCGTCTGGGCCTGCGCTTCCCCGCCATGGTCGATGCCTTCGACACCGAATTGGCCGCGCTGGCGCACGCCGTTGCTGAAGAACAAGGTACGACGTTGCGCAAAGGCTGCTACTTTATGTTAACAGGGCCAACGTTCGAGAGTGCGGGCGAATTGCGCTTTTGCCGAACATTTGCCGACGCGGTGGGCATGTCGACTGCGCCGGAGGTGGTGGTGGCGCGGCACGGCGGCATGCGCGTGCTGGGCATTTCGCTGATCACCAACATCGCCCTGCCCGACGGCCCACCCGCCAACCATATCGAGGTGCTGGAAGCCGGCGAGGCAGCCAAGCCGAAGTTCGCCGCGCTGCTCAAGGGCGTGCTGGCGCGAATGTGAGCGGCTTTTCGTTGTGTGCAGTTTTCTCGCTCCGCGAGAAAACTGCACACAACGAAAAGTGAGTACGGCTCTGCCGAAGGCAAACAAGAAAAAACTGCCTACCAGCCTCTGGTGCCCGGCTCGCCCTTGAACGGCCCCACAATATCGCTGGTGATCCACCCGCCATAGAAATCGCCGGGCTGTGCCACCACGCGCTCACCATCCACAAAGCACGCCTCCATTCGGCCCGGGTATACCGCGATGTAGCGCGCAATTCCTGCGAACGGCGCGTTTGGCTGCGGGTAGGTCCACGCCGCGCTTTCGGCCCGCCGCCCGCCAACAGCAATTGTGTAGTAGGAAGCCACGCCCTTGTACTCGCAAAACGTCGCGCCCTCGATCGGCTGAAAATATTCCATGCGCACATCGTCGGGCGGCAGGTAGTAGACCGGCGGGTGGCTGGTTTCCAGCACACGAATCGCCCGCTGTGTATCGGCAATAGTAACGCCATTAAAGATTACCTGCACGTGTTTGGCGCTCGGCTCGGCGCGGGGCGGGCGCGGGTAGTCCCACACCGACTCCTGGCCGGGGCCGGGCGCAATTGGTTGTGGCGACGCCATCTGTTTCATCCTTTCTCCATGTGGTAAACCTGCCAATCAACGTCACTATGGCTCCAGCGTTAGCCGCCCAACGGCAGCATCCTCGACGGCGGTGCGCGTCCAGGGCATGGGGTGGTATTGCATCTTCAGGTAGGGCTGCACAAAATCGGCGTAGTGCCGGCTGCCGGGCTGGCCCGATTGACCGCCCGGGTGGATGCTCTGGCTGCGATCCCAGTAGGAAGGATCGCAGATCTGGCGGTAGGAAGGCGCGACATAGAAGGGCTGCACGGCATACTGACGCGGCGCGTAGCCCATGCGCACGGTATCGGCATCGCCGCCGGTGGGGAACGGGCCACGATTGAGCAGCCGCGCCATTCCCGGCACCGCGCCCAGTGGGTGGCGCAGCGTGAGGGTGTGGAAGCGACCATACTGCCATGTGCGAACATCGCTGCCCAGCTCGCGTTCAAGCTCGGCCAGCGCCGCCGCCCACGCCTCGGCCAGCAGCTCGTCGCCGCTGCGGCCTGGTGGCAGCCACGCGTCGTCGCGCGCGGCCAGGCGGCGCAAGAGCAGCGGCAAAGCGCGCCACAGATAGGTATCACCCAGCAGCCCGGCAAACGCGCCAAATCCGCCCACCTGGTGCAGCGGGGCGTTTACTTCGGCGTAGGCGGCTGCCAGCAGCTTTTCGCGCAGGCGCGAGTAAATTGCGCCGCCGACGCTTTTGGCGTCGAGCTCGCCGTCCCAGGCCGCCAGTGCTTCGCGAGCCGCGCGCGTCAGCGGTGTTTCGGCCGGCAAGC
The DNA here is from genome assembly GCF_057073505.1 of Kouleothrix sp. 19917. Taxonomy (NCBI): domain Bacteria; kingdom Bacillati; phylum Chloroflexota; class Chloroflexia; order Chloroflexales; family Roseiflexaceae; genus Kouleothrix; species Kouleothrix sp. 19917. The sequence continues at coordinate 1,974,509 of NZ_CP097099.1, read as the reverse complement.
GCCCAGCCAGCGCGGCCAGCTCCAGCCCCGGCAGGCTGCGCTGGTCGCTTTGAATACGCCCAAACGAACCGGCATCGTGGCGGGCGCTTTGCTCCAGCAGCTGTGTAATGCGCTCGGCGCGGTAGCCGGGCAGATATTCCGACGGCATGGGATGTGGGAAATCATCGCCAACGATCTTGTTGTTCGCCGTCACCACCCGGCCGCCGGGCGGGTCGAAGGTGAATGGCAGCTCGTCGGGCGGGATCAGGCCGCGCCATTCGTGCGCGCCATCCCAGCCGGGCACGGGCAGGCGGCCATCGCCCTGCGTGCGGATGGGCATGTGCCCGCCAAAGGCATAGCCGATCTGCCCCTCGACGTCGGCGTAGACAAAATTGAGGGTTGGCGAGGTCCAGCGTGCCACCGCCGCGCGAAAGCTCGGCCAGTCGTGGGCGCGGTTGAGCGCCAGCGCGGCGTCAATCGTCTGGCTGGGGTCGAGCGCCGTCCAGCGCAGGGCAAACGCTTCGGCAAAGGGCTGTGTCTCGGCGGGCGCGCCCGCGATCAGCGGCGAGATGATCGGGCCATGTTGGGTGATGCGCACCGTCTCGACATGCGGCGCGGCGCGGCCTTTCACCACAATGTCTTCGCGCACCATCTCGGCAGTCATCCATTCGCTGCGAAACTGGTAGCGCGTTGGGTCGGCCGGGTCAAAACGCTCGATGTACAGGTCCTGCACGTCGTTCTCGCCATTGGTCAGGCCCCAGGCCACGCGCTCGTTATGGCCAATCACCACGCCGGGCGTGCCGGGCAGGCTTGCGCCGGTGACATGGTAGTCGCCGCCGCTGAGATGGTTTTCGTACCAGAGCGAAGGGGTTTGCAGCAGCAAGTGCACGTCGTTGGCGAGCAGGGCGCGGCCGGTGGCCGTATGTGCGCCGCTGACCGCCCAGGAGTTACTGCCCTGGCCAAGCTCGCCATTGCCCAGCCAGCGCGAAGCCGCGCCCAGCATGCCGAGCGCCTCGGCACCAGCGTCGCGGGTGTAGCGCGCGCCAGCGGGAACCGTCAGTGGGTGGCCGGTCAGGTATTCCGGCTCCAGCGCGGCGGCGCGTTCCAGCCCCACGGCGGCCACAATCTGCGCGCGCAGTGCCTCGGTGATCCAGCTGCGCGCCAGGTTTTGCGCCAGCATTTTGCCCCACACCAGCACGTCGATTGGCTGCCATAGCTCGGGCTGTGCGCGCAGCAGCACGAACTCCAGCGGCAGGCGTCGGCGGTTTCCCTCGATAAAGGCGTTCACGCCCGCGACGTAGGCGTCGATCGCCTGCCGCGCTTCCTCGCTCAGGGTCGGCAGCTCGCGGCGCGCCACGCGCGCAAAGCCCATAATTCGCACAAAACGATCGGTGTCGAGGGCGATCTCGCCAAACAGCTCGGCCAGGCGGCCATGCCCCGTGCGGCGCTGCAATTCCATCTGCCACAGCCGATCCTGGGCATGGACATATCCTTGCGCCAGAAACAGATCATGCGCGTTTTCTGCGTAGATATGCGGCACGCCCCAGCGGTCGCGCAGCACCTGCACTGGCGCGCGCAAGCCAGCGAGATGCAAGCGGCCAGATGTTTTCGGCAACGGACGGCGCAAAAACGTCAGCGCCGCGCCGCCTGCCAGCGCCGCCCCGCCCAGTGCGCCCAGCGCCGCGCCAATTGTGCGCCCATATCGCATCGTGTCACCTTTCCTCACGTAGGGCGAATACCCAACGGCTGCGCGACCAGCGCACACGCACCAAAGCGTTCGACACCCGGCACAGCCGCCCGGCATCGAACGCTTTGTTTTCCAAACACAACCTGCCTACTGATCGGGCGGCAGCGAAGTTGCAATGTCGTACACCAGCACCTGCACGTCCAGGCCATCTTCGGTCAGCAGGCGCAGCGTATGCTCCTGCGTGGCCGATTTCACAGCTTCTTCGTGTTCGGCTGGCGCATACACGCGAATCGACGCTTCTTCCGCCGAACGACGTTTGACGCGGATCACCGCATTTGGGCTGGCCTCGTTTATGCGCGCCGTCAGATCGGCAATTGCATCGTCAATCGTCATAGAGTATCCTCCTGTTATATATTACTGGACTAGTAGCGCGCGCCGCACATCAAGCAGCAATGCGGCGAATACGCGCGACGAACTCGCTCAGCACAACAGCGGTTGCGCCCCAGACTTTATGTTCACCAACCGCAAAAAAAGGCACTGTTGCTTCAATTCCGCGCAGGTTCCAGCGCTCGGTTACGACACGCGCCGGGTCGAGCAGCTCGCGCAGCGTGAGGGTCAGCACCGAGCTGACTTCGGCGTCGTTGGGCACAAACATCGGCGGGTGCGGAATGAAACCCACCACTGGCGTGATTTGAAAATTGCTGGGCTGAATATAAAATGACGAGAGAATTCCCCACACCTGGATGTCGACTGGGTCGACGCCCAGTTCTTCATAGCACTCGCGCAGCGCCGCGTCTTCCACCCCAGCGTCTTCGGGGTCGATTGCGCCACCCGGCAGCGACACCTCGCCACGGTGGCTTGGCAGCTTGTCGCTGCGCACCGTCAGCGGGAAGCGCAGATCGTCGCCATCCGGGTAGAGCAGCACCAGCACCGCGCCAAGCCGTGGCACAGCGCCGGGCGGTGGTTCGAAGCGGCGCATCAGCTGGCCGGCATCGTCGCGCACCAGCAGCAGGTCATCGCGGGGAACCGGCGGGCCGGGCTGAACCGCCGCCCGAACGCGCAAACGCCATTCCGCCTGGCTCGCCCTGTCGTCGACTGGCACGCAATCCTCCAATGTCGGGCGGCATAGTGCCGCTTTACTGTAGAACATAGCACAGACCAGCGCGACGCGCAAGCGCCGGAAATATGGGCATAAAAAAACGGGAGCAGCCAGGCCGCTCCCGTCTCGCAATTCTTGCTGTGGCGCTGCCTCAGGGCACCGCGCACTTCAGCTCGCGTACCACCTGCGAGGTGCCGCGCACGCGCACCGTTACCTGATACAGGCCGCTGCGCTCCTTGCCCACCAGCAGCTTCAATGCAAACGTGCCGCTGGACGAAGCACTGCCGCCGCCAACCGGGCGCTGATCGAAAAACAGCAGCAGCGGCGCATAGGCTGGCGCCGTGCCCGTGACCGTGGCTGCGATGCCAGGCGCGCAGATCAGGTCGGCAAGCGGCGATGGCGTTGGCACGCCCTGCGCGACATCAGGCACACCGCTCGTGCTTTCGGCTGTTGAAGCAACTGCAAGCGTTGGTGTTTCCTCAAGGCCGGTGCGGCTGGCATCGGTGGTGGCTAATTCGGTGATGGTAGCCGTCGCAGTAGCTGCGCTTGTTGCGCTGGTGGAGGTGCCAGTTGCAGTGGTCGTGCCAGGGCTGTTGTAAGGGTAGCCGGTGTCGGTGGTGGGCGTCCACTCGGCAGCCGCCTCGGTCATGAGCGCCCGCTCGTCCTCGCATTCATACTGAGCATCAGAGTCGTCATTCGGGCAGGGCGTGAAATCCTGCGCCGATGGCCGCTGGCGCGTAATCGCACTGGTACTGGCGCTTGTGCCAACCAGCAGTAACGCGATCATGGTCACGCCGGCAAGCAAAATAATGAGCGGGCTACTGAGCTGTTGCCGGTGCATGCAAACTCCTCGTTTCGTGAATGTGGCGCTGGCTTGTTCGTCCACTACGTTGGCGCCATTCGCACCCGTTGGCATTGTGATGCCTGCGTGCGTCATCTTGTAAACTATACCACATTCATTTCGGCGATGGTGCGCGCGCAACCTGACAACGCGCTTACAAACGGGCAGGCTGCCACGCCCGGCGTGGCAGCCTGCCACAAGGCGCGTGCCGCCACGCTATTTGGGCAGCGCCGCCTCGATCTGCTGCTGAAAGACGTTGAAACCCTGCGCGCCGGTGAGGCGCGTGCCATTGATGTCGAACACTGGGCGAAACTGCACGCCATCGCGCTTCGAGGCGGTATAATCGTCCTGCACGAATTGCAGATGCGTGTGTTGCTGCATGCAGCTGTTGAAGGTGCCGGTGTCGAGGCCCAGATCTTTGGCGAAACCCGTTAGCGTCGCGCCAAGATCGCTGGCACCATATACCTCGCGCTGGCGGGCGTAGAGCGCATCGTGCATGGGCCAGAATTGCCCCTGGTCGGCGGCACATTCCGAGGCTTCGGCAGTGGCTACCGAGCCGTCGCCAAGCTGCAGAAGGTGGCGATAGATCAGTTTGACCTTGCCGGCAGCAATGTATTCCTTCAAAATCTGGGGTTCAGTTTCCACAACGTGGAAAGCGCATGCCGTTCAAAGGAAGTCGGAATACATCACCAGCGTTACGGGCGCGTCGGCGCGGCCGCGCGTGTGGTAGCCTTCGGCGGTTACGCCTTCGGGGATGCCGCCGCTCGCAGCAGCAGTAGCAGCGGGCGCAGCCGTGGCAGCTGCCGGGTTGTTTGAAGGTGCAGCAGTTGCGGCTGGCGCGGCGGGGGCCGCCGTGGCTGGTGGCGCGGCAGTTGCTGCTAAGGGCGCAGTTGGCGCCTGGGCCGCGCTTGCGCCACAGGCAGCGAGCAGGCACACAGCCGCCAGCGCCCACAGCCACACAAAGAACGAACGGATCATGTGGGTCCTTTCTGATTGAACAGAGCACAAATCCCTATACAAGCTAACGGAGTGAAACGCCGCTATGGATGCATTATGTGTGTCGCTTGTTTGCACGGTGCGCGACGAAGCCGACAATATCGCGGCGCTGCTCGATTCGATGCTGGCGCAAAGCCGCCCGCCCGACGAGATCGTCGTCAACGATTGCAACAGTCGCGACCGCACGGCCGCGATTGTGGAAGGCTACATCGCCGCTGGCCACCCAATTCGTCTGGTGCGCGGCGGCCACAACATCCCTTCCGGGCGCAATAACGCCATTCGCCACGCGCGCGGCCCGCTAATCGCCTGCACCGACGCCGGGCTCACGCTCGACCGTGACTGGCTGGCGCAGATTGTCGCGCCGCTCACGCGCGGCGAGGCCGATGTGGTGGGCGGCTTTTTCGCGCCCGCGCCGCGCAGCCGCTTTGAGCTGGTGCTGGCCGCCACCAACTACCGCGACGCGGATGAGATCGACCCAGCCACATTTTTGCCGTTCGGTCAATCCGTGGCGTTTCGCAAGGCGGCCTGGGCGCGGGTGGGCGGCTACCCGGAGTGGGCCAGCCACTGCGAAGATTTACTGTTCGACATGGCATTACAGCGCCTTGGCGCGCGCTTTGCCTTCGAGCCGCGCGCGCTGGTGCGCTTCCGGCCGCGCACGTCGCTGGTGGCTTTTGCGCGGCAGTACTTTCTGTATGCGCGTGGCGATGGCGTGGCAGGCTTGTGGCCGCGCCGCCATGCGCTGCGCTACGCGACCTATGGCTTTGGCGGGCTGCTGCTCCTGCTGGCGCGCCGCCGCCCGTGGGCGCTCGCGCTGTTGCTGGCGGGCAGTGCAGCCTATAGTCGCGCACCGTTCGGGCGGCTGCGGCGGCGCGCCCCCGCGCTGCGTGGCGGCGACCTTGCGCGCGCGGCGGCATATATCCCACTCATCCGTCTGGTTGGCGATTTGGCGAAACTGGCGGGCTACCCATTCGGGCGCCTGCGGCGGCGCTCGCCTGCGATCCAGCGCGCAGTTGCGGAATATCGCGGCCTTAAGTAGGCGTTCTTGCGTCCAGTATTCAGCCGTCAGGAGGCAGAAATCACGAGTGCCCGTCCCGCTGCGCTGTGACAATTGATCCTGCCGAAAATAACGAACAGAGGGCAGCGCCCTCCGTTCGCCTGGCCCTCAATGGCTTGCGACACACGCTACTGCGCGACGACATGCCCGATGCGCGACATGCCAGCGCCAACCTGGCTGCCAATGGCCGGCAGTTGCTCGGCGATGTCGTAGGGCAGCAGCAGATCGACGCGCGCGCCAAAACGCGCCACGCCCACTCGCTCGCCGGCGCGCACCTGCTGGCCCACAACCACCTGCGTGCGAACGCGGCGCGCCAGCGGCCCGCCCGTGATTTGCAGCATCACCGGGCCCCACACGCTGTTGATCCCAATGAACTGCCGCTCGTTCTGCTCGACCGCGCGCGGATCGGCCACGGGAAAGTACGCGCCGGGCCTGTGCTCAAGGTAGGCAATGAGCCCGGGCAGCGGGCTGCGCACCACCGGCACATCAAACGGCGACGCCGCGATGGCGATGCGCACCGCATCGGTATGCAGAAAACGATGCTCGTACAGCTCATCGACGCTGAGCACCTGGCCGTCGGCCGGCGCAAACAGCGTGTGCTGCTCGGCGGGCGTGTGGCGCTCGGGGTCGCGGTAGAGCAGCGCCGTCAGGGCGGTGAGTGCCAGCGGCCATGCGGCCATGCGTGGGCGCAAACCCAGCAGCAGGCCCGTCAGGCCCAGGCCGACACCAAGAACGGGTGTTGCTTCTGAGTCAATCCCGGGAAGCTTGGCTTTGCGGGCGGTGGGTGCAGTGTGCTGAGGCATTGGCTTCTTTCCGTGGGCTCTTCCGATCGGGTCGCGAGAGCATGGTTGGTGGGCCGAGTGGGCGGTGAGGGCAGCGCCCTCTTCGATTCTAGCACGCGCACCAGCAAAAATCAACCAAGATCGCGGCGGAATGCGCAGTGCAGTATAATGCCGCCGCGCGGGCGCAGCGCCTCGCCGCCCGCCTACCGACGAGGAACACATGCGACGTTTGCTACTTCTGCTCGTACTGCTCGCCAGCAGTGCGGCTCGCCCGGTTTCGGCACAGGGCCCTTCGTTCGCCAGCGCGCCATGTATGGTGAACGTTGCGCAGTATGGCGCGCGCGAAGGGCGCGATGTGAGCTGCGGCTACCTGACCGTCCCAGAACTGCACAGCGACCCAGGCGGGAAAAGCATCCAGCTTGCGGTTATGATCATCCGCAGCACCAGCCCAAGCCCCGCGCCCGAGCCGATTGTGATGCTTCAGGGCGGCCCCGGTGGCTCGACCATCGACACTTACTCGCAGATTCTGTTCACCAGTGGCGCCAGCTTGCGCGTAAACCACGACATTGTGCTGTTCGATCAGCGCGGCACGCTGTACTCGAAACCCGCGCTTAAATGCACGGAAGATCGCGAATTATTGGACCGCACGCTCGAGCAGCGGCTGAGCCACGAAGAAGACCAGCGCCTGAGCCTGGAAGCGACGACCGCGTGCCACGACCGGCTGCAGCGCGATGGCGTGAACCTGGCAGCGTTCAATAGTCTGGAAAATGCCGCCGATGTGAACGACCTGCGCCAGGCGCTGGGTTACCGCCAGATCAACCTGTATGGCGTTTCGTATGGCACGCTGCTGGCCCAGCACGTCATGCGCAACTTCCCGCAGGCGCTGCGCAGCGTGGTGCTCGACGCTGTGGTGCCAACCAGCACTAATTTCGTGCCGGATGTGGCGCGTTCGGGCAACCGTTCCTTTGGCGAGCTGTTTGCCGCCTGTGCCGCCGACGCGGCATGCAACGCCAGCTACCCGAACCTGGAGGCGACACTCAATGCACAGATCGACCGCCTGAATGCGAACCCGGCCCGCATCCCGCTGCCTGACCCCGACAGTGGCAAGACCTATAGTGCCGTTCTTGATGGCGACAAACTCCAGAGAGCGCTGTTCCAGACGATTTACGCCACCGAGCTGGTGCCGCTGCTGCCCGCCGCAATCGACGCCGTGGCGCGCGAGAACTACACCTTTTTCTCGAAAATTATGTCGGTGTTTGTGTTTGACGACACTGTCAGCACAGGCATGTACTACTCGGTGCTGTGCGCGGAAGATGCCGACTACGACCCGAACGCAATCAAGGTCGACGACCTGCGGCCGATGTTCGCAAAGGACGCGCGCGACGATGCGGCCTATACGCAGGAGGTGTGCAGCCGCTGGGGTGTGAAAGACCTGGGCCCGTCGGTCGACGCGCCGGTGGAAAGCACGATCCCGACGCTGCTGTTCTCAGGGCGCTTCGACCCGATCACGCCGCCCGCCTACGCAGCCGAAGTAGCACAATCGCTGCCCGACAGCTATAGCTTCACCTTCCCGAACACCGGGCACGGCGCGCTCAACTCGATCGACTGCGCGCGCAGCATTGCCGAGTCGTTCTGGGACGACCCGAGCCGCGCGCCGGAATCGAGCTGCACCGCGACCCTCGCGCCACCAACTTTCACAACCCGCGAAAATACCATTCTCACCGGCGCGGGCGCAAATGTGCTGGAATGGCTGAATCTGCGCGGCCTGCTCTGGCCGGGCGTGATGGCCGGTGCGCTGGTGGTGTTGCTGTCGCTGTTCCTGATCTGGCCGATCATCTGGCTGGTGCGCGTGATCAGCGGGCGGCGGGCAGCCCCACGCCCGACGGCGGCGCGGCTCGCCAGCCTGGCGGCTGTGCTGGTGGCGCTGCTCGGGCTGGTGTTCATTATTGGCCTTGCGGTGGTGCTGTTCTCGAATGGTCTGGAAGGGCTGGTGGTGCTCTACCTGGGCTTTCCACGCGCCGCGCTGCCGGTGCTGGCGCTCGCGCCGATCATCGGGCTGCTGGCGCTGGGGATGCTGGTGGGCGCGGGGCTGGCCTGGGCGCGCGGCTACTGGTCGGCTGGCGAGCGCGTGTACTACTCGCTGCTGACACTGGCGGCGCTCGGCTTCACCATTGCGCTGGCGGCCACGGGCCTGCTGACCGCGCTGATCGCATAGTTCAACGACGAAGGACGAAGGACGAATGACCAGGCGCTATGCCACGAAGACTCCAAGACTCGAAGATAGAAAACTTCGTGTCTTGGAGTCTTCGTGGCAAATACAGTCGCGTAAAAATAAAAACCAGCCGCGCTGCACATATGCAGCGCTGCCGACTTGTCGTTAACGTTTAGTCTCAATACCTTTCAAATAACCACCAAGACACCAAGACACCAAGTTTTTGTAGCATTCTAAAGCCCTCCGTGCCTCTGTGTCTCTGTGGTAAACGTTCCTCTCGTCCTTATTTGAATGGTATTGCGTTTAGTCGAGCAGGCCCGGCAGCACGTGAATGACCACGCGCCCGCCAGTGGTATCCAGCTCTTGCACAACGTCGTGAATCATCGGCACCAGGCCATCGGCCTTGCCGGGGCGCTTCACCACCAGCACATCATTTGCGCCGGTTTCGAGCACCTCGCGCACCGTACCAATCTCCTCGCCGTCGTCGCTCACAACCTTCAGGCCATACAGCTGGTGAATGAAGTACTCGCCTTCTTCCAGCGGCGCGGCCTGCGTTTCGAGAATGGCGACTTCCTGGCCGCGTAAATCGTCGGCCTGTTCGCGCGTAGTGACGTCGCTGAGGGTCAGGATCAGCAGGCCCGGCTTGTGCTCGATCACACTTTTGATTGTGTGCGTCTGGAACTTGGGGCCAACATAGACGGTACGAATGCGGCGGCGCAGGTGGTCGATCTGGTCGGTGATCGCCTTCATCTTGACCTGACCGCGCACGCCAAAAGCGGCCACGATCTGGCCGATCAGAATGGTGTTATCGGTGGTTGGGGTTTGCTCTGCCATGCTCAATTTACGATAGAGGATGGACGATGGACGATTGGTTGTGAAGCAACCGTACATCGTACATCGCCCATCGCAAATTACTCAATATCGACGTGGACGCGCTTGTTCTGCCGCGCCGCTGCAACGCTCATCAAGTCGCGGATCGACTTGGCAACGCGCCCGCTGCGCCCGATGACCTTGCCCGTCTCATCCGGCGCGACGGTGAGCTCATACGTCACCGTATAGCGCCCAACGCGCTCTTTGATCTGCACAGCCTCGGGGTTATCGACGAGATTGCGCGCCAGGTATTCCAGCAGTGCTTTCATATTTCCTCGAACTGCGGCCCACCCGCCCGAGCAACTAGCTCTCGGCGGTTGCGGGCTCGGCAATCACCTTGCCCTCGCCGTCGAGCACGTTCACCTGCTTGAGCAGGCGCACGACCGTGTCGGACGGCTGAGCGCCGACGCCCAGCCAGTAGCGCACGCGGTCGTTCTTGACCACAAGCTCTTTCGGCTGGCGCACCGGGTTGTAGTGCCCAACGATCTCGATAAACTTGCCATCGCGCGGCGAGCGCTTGTCGCTCACCACCAGACGATAGCTAGGCTGCTTGGTCTTGCCGGTACGCCGAAGACGAATAACTACCATATCCTGTGAATTCCTCCGTACACTAGGTCCTTATTAACGGTACTCTGAAAAAGGCGGCGCTTAGCGCATTCGCCGCATCAGCTCGCGCGGGTCGAGGCCCTTGCCGCCGCCGCCCATTTTTTTCATCATGCGCTGCATCTGCTTGAACTGGCCAACCAGCGCAGTGACATCCTGCATCTGCGTGCCGCTGCCCTTTGCAATGCGCTCTTTGCGGCGGCCCTTGATCATATCGGGGTTGCGGCGCTCTTGCCTGGTCATCGAGAAGATGATCGCCTCGATCTTCTTCATGTCCTTCTCGCTGACAAGCTCTTCGTCGCGGGAAAGCTGGCCCATACCCGGGATCATCGCCAGGATCTGCTGCAGCGGGCCAAGCTTGCGCATCTGCTGCATGGCGTTCAGGAAGTCCTCGAAGTCGAAGGAGCCCTTGACGAGCTTCTTCTGCATCTTCTTGGCTTCTGCTTCGTCGTAGATCTGCTCGGCGCGCTCGATCAGCGACAGCACGTCGCCCATACCAAGGATGCGCGAGGCCAGACGTTCGGGGTGGAACGGCTCCAGCGTGTTCGAGTCGATCTTTTCGCCGGTGCCAAGGAACTTGATCGGCACGCCTGTGACCGAGCGCACCGATAAGGCCGCGCCACCGCGCGCATCGCCGTCGACTTTCGTCATCACCACGCCCGTGAGGTCGACGCGGCGATTAAACTCTTCGGCGACTTTCACGGCCTCCTGGCCGATCATCGCATCAACAACCAGCAGCTTCTCAGCCGGGTTCACGGCCGCGACAATCTGCTCCAGCTCGTCCATCAGCCGCTCATCGATCTGCAAGCGGCCGGCGGTGTCGACGATTACATAGTTCAGGCCCTCGGCGCGGGCGCGCTGCAATGCGTTGCGCGCAATTGCTGGCGGGCTGGCTTCGGTGCCTTCGGAGTGAACCGGGATGTTGAGCTGCTTGCCAAGCGACTCGAGCTGCGTAATCGCGGCCGGGCGATAGACGTCGGCAGCAACAAGCAGCGGGCGCTTGCCCTTCTTGCGCAGGAACAGCGCCAGCTTGGCCGAAAGCGTCGTTTTACCGGCGCCCTGCAAGCCCACCATCATGATCACCGTCGGGCCGGGCTTAGCCTCGACCAGCGGCACGTTCGCGCTGCCAAGCAGCTCGACCAGCTCCTGATTGACGATCTTGACGACCTGCTGGGCGGGCGTCAGGCTCTTGGTGACTTCCTCGCCAATCGCCTGCTCGGTGACTTTAGCGACAAATTCTTTGACGACCTTGAAGTTGACGTCGGCTTCGAGCAATGCCAGGCGCACCTGTTTCATTGCCTCGCGAACGTCGTCTTCGGTCAGCTTGCCCTTGCCACCTAATTTTTGGAAAACCGTCTGCAGACGGTCGGAAAGACTTTCAAACATAGTTGTTCTTTGCGCTACACACAAAAAAGCGGCGAATCCCGCGCTTGAACCTGCATATTGTAGCGGCAAAAATGCCCTGCGTCAAATCTTGCGCCGGGTTTTCGCCGCGCCAGCGGGGCCGGAAACGCATTACGCCAGCGGCACCCGCACTTCCACCGTCGTGCCTTCGCCCTCAACCGAGCGAATGCGGCAGTCGCCGCCGATCAACTGCGCGCGCTCACGCATGTTCAGCAAGCCCAGCGACCCACGCGTGTTGTAGGTCGATTCTACCGCCGAAAGGTTGAAGCCATTGCCGCGGTCGCGCACGCTGGCGACAAGCTGGCCCTCTTCGACATACAGGTAGATCACGATCTCGGGCGAGCGCGCGTGCTTGCGGGCGTTGTTCACCGCTTCCTGCACAATAATAAAGATCGCGCCTTCGATCTCGACTGGCAGGCGCGGAATCGACGTAGGTGCTTCCAGGCGCAGGCGCGTTTGCCCGCTCGGGTCGCGGAAACGCCCGACGTACTGCTGCAAGGTCGAAAGCAGACCCTGCGTTTCCAGGCCCAGCGGGCGCAGCTCGAACAGGAGCGTGCGAATATCCGCCGAGGTCTTCTGCACCAGCTCGGAAAGCACGTTCAGCTCGCTCTCGACGCGGTCGGGCATGGCGCGGCGCAATTTCTTGACGAACTCGATATTCATTGCAATCGCGGCCACGCTCTGGGTCGGGCCGTCGTGCAGGTCGCGCGCAATGGCGGCGCGAACCTCGGCTTCTTTCGCCAGCAGCCGGTCTCGCTCTTCTTTCAGGCTGCGCACCAGGCGCGCATTCTCCACCGCAATCGCGGCCTGGCTGCACAGCGCCGTCAGCAGGCGCAAATCCTGGTCGTTGAATGGCTCGCCGCTGCGCTTGTTGAGCACCTGCGCCACGCCAACAATCCGCTCGCCGTGGCGCATGGGCGCACACAGGATCGAGCGCGTCACAAAGTCGATGTCGCGCGCTACGCCATCGAACCAGCGCGGGTCGGACTCCACATCGTTGACGATCTGGCCGATGCCGTTGGTCGCAACCCAGCCGGCAATGCCCCGGTCGGTGGGGATGCGGAACTCGCGCGTCTCGCCGGTATGCGTGTCGGTGGTGTGCAACACGAGCTCGTGGGTCGCCTCGTCGAGCAGCATAATCGAGCAGCGCTCGGCGCCCATGACCTCAGGCACCTGGCGGCGAATTTCTTCCAGCAGGCTCGGCAGATCGAGGTTGGTGGCGAGCGACTGGCTGACCTGGTACAGCAGGTGCAGCTCGCGCAGATCGTGTTCGGCGTGGCGCAGCATGGCCAGCTTGTCGGCCTCGCCACCCAGGGCGCGCACCAGCAGCACCGCCATGTCTTCGCCGGGCTGCGCCACCTCGGAACGCTCGACATCGCGCTCGCGCACCAGCAGATGCAACAGGCCAACCGTCTGGTTTGCGCTGCGCAGCGAAATTTCCATCAACTGGCAATCGTCGTCGAGCGCGTAGTAGCCAATTGCCGGGTCGGAGCTTTCGTCGCGGCGGGCGAACACCTCGCGCGCCTCGCCAATCATGCGCGCTGCATCGGCGTCGAGCTCGCCATATTCGATTGCAATCTGCTCGTTGCTGGGTGATTGGTAGAGCAGCGCGCCCGCCTGCGCGGGCCAGAAGTTCACCAGCCGCTCGAGCGACGCGCGCAGCATTGCTGGCACATCCTGGTAGCCGCCCGCAGAAAGGAGCTGCCCGAGCGTGTGAAGCTGGCGTTGTTCGGTTGAAATCGGCGGCATAGATCACCTCTTTATGATGCTGTGTCGTGCGCCGGAGCGCGCAGTGTTGCCGGATACTCACTGTACCGCATCAGTGAAGGGATGTCAACGAAATTGGGCGGAATCTCGACGTGGCACGTCTTGACGTAGCGGGGGCGAATCGTTATAATGCCGTTAACACATCCGATTGGTTTACCTCGCGGCGACATGGCAAGGATGCACGGCTATGCGAATGGGAAAGCCAATAGAATATCTGGGATTTTGAGGGCGGCGCAGACGTGTTCTGCTGCCGCCCTTGTGTTTTACCAGGTATCAGCTATTCGCATTGCCACCGCCCAGGAACTCGATTGGTGTATTGCGGCCGGGATGTGTGCAAACATGGTTGCACGATCCGCCCGGCCATCTGACAAGAGGAGGCGCGTATGCACTCGGATCTGATTGGAAAGATCGAAAAGGCGCGACGCTATGCCCAGGAACCCGAGCGAATCGCGATTAACGAGCTCAAAGCGACTTTCCATGGTGGTAATAGCGATCACGTCATCACGCTTCACGAAAACCACTGGTCCTGCGATTGCAGCTTTTTCCGCATGTGGAACACCTGCGCCCATGTCATGGCCTTCCAGAAAATCTTTGACCCCATGCTTGCGCCCGAGGCGCGCGAAGCAACCAGCCCTATCACTACTACCGACGAGATGGCTGTCGCAATGAGCTGACGGCCCCCTAACAACGACTACTCAGCCCCCATCGCCCGATGGGGGCTTTTTATTGCGCGGCGCAAGCCACACCAGCGCCATCCTTTATAATAGCGCGGCCAAGATGAAGACGGTTGCGCCACAGAGCGCACCGAGCGCACTGAGGGAAAGAAAGATCTACCGATTGCACAGATTTTGGGTGCGCATACGATTATTCTGACTCCTGACTCCTGAGTCCTGTATTCTGTTCAGCCTAGAGGAATTTTGCATGACACTTGTGATTGCCCATCGCGGGGCATCGGGCTACGCGCCCGAAAATACCATGCCGGCGTTCGAGCTGGCCGCGCGCCAGGGCGCCGATATGTGCGAGCTGGATGTGCTGCGCAGCGCCGATGGCGTGCTGGTAGTATTTCACGACGACACGACCGAGCGCTGGGATGGCCAGAAACGCATGGCCGCCAGCTGCACCCTGGCCGAGCTGCAGCAGCTCAGCATTGGCGGCGAGCGCGTGGCAACGCTGGCAGAAGTGTGCGCTTTTGCGCGCGAGCACCAGATGCGCCTGAATGTCGAGCTGAAAGGCGCGGGCTTCGGCGCGGATGTGGCACGCATGCTGCACGCCGAGCGCATCGAGGAACTGGTGATTGTGTCGTCGTTCAACGAAACGGCGCTGCACGAGTTTGCGGCGGCCAGCCCCGGTGTGGCGCGCGCCTACCTGATGGGCAACGACACCTGGCGGCCCGATGTGCGCTTCCGCGAGGCGTGGCCGTTTGGCGCGCTGCGGCGCATTGGGGCGCGCGCCTGGCATCCATCAAGCCAACTGCCGCTGCTGCACCAGATCATCCCGCGCGTGCGGGCGGCGGGCTTCGCAGTGAATGTGTGGACGGTGGACGACATCCCGACCATGCAGGCGCTGCACACGCTCGGCGTCGATGGCATTATCACCGACGTGCCTGATGTGCTGCGGCAGGTTGTTGGCGGCGCGTAGGGCTATTTCGAGGTGGTGGCTTTGACGATGCGGCGCTGCGAATCGACGGTGACGCGTGCGATGCGGGGCATGGTGTAGCCGTCGGGGGTGTGGGTGTGGCCGGCAAAGGTGAAGGTGTATTCTGCGCCGGCTGGCGTGGCGGGCTGCGACGGGCCGGCTGCGCCAGCGCGCTCAAGCTCGGGCGCGGAAGGCACGCACTGGCTGCGCGGCGTGACGGTTGGCTCAACGCCTGCTAGTTCGGGCCAGCGGCGGGCCACTTCTGCCCGCGCAACATCCCGCGCTGCCGCAACGGGGTCGGCCGGCGTACGAGGACGTCTACCCATCGCGATCTCCTTCCCAAAATTCATGCTGCCCGCGCTGCTCGGCGGGACTTATGTCTAGTATACTGCGCCCACGCGCAGCATTGGTGGCAAACTCGTTTCGCCAGATGGCGGTTCGGCAACTGCGCCTGAGACAGCAAGAACACCACGCTCGAAAAGCGCCGTGCTCTTGGGTAGCGTTTATACTACCACAAGAGTTGGGTCACCGTAAAGCACGAATTCCAGCAGCGTCTTCTGGTCGTCCTCGTCCAGCGTTGACTGATGGGCCATGGTATCGCGCAAGAGGCCGGCCCGCGCTTCCAGAAAGGCTGCGCCAACGGTGATGCCGGGCTGCTTGAGTGCCCGCAGGAAGTGCAGCGCGATCAGGTCGGCCTCGCCGGGCGGCGGCGCGGTTGGGCCATAGGAAATAGCCGTCGCGCCAATGAATGCGGCTGCGCCCCCCGCCAGAAATGCCAGCGGCATAGTGGTCTCGGCCGTGCGCCCGGCGATCAGCGCGCCATAGCACGCCTCGCTCACTACAATCGCGCCACGCAGATCGAGCCCGGCGAGATCGGAAGGGCGCAGCGCCGCCACCAGCGCGGGTTGCGCTTCCGACTGGCCATACCAGGGTGGGCCTTCGGGCACGCCGTGCAGGTTGCAGTAGATCAGGCGCGCGCCATCCAGCCGGTTGCGGTCGAAGCTCGCGGCCAGCGTGGGCGGCGACACCAGCAGGTGTGCAGGATCGTCAATTTCGGCATAGACGATCTTCGCAGCCTCGCGCCACACCTCGGTCACATAGCCAAATACTTTCTCATGCGGATGAAGCACGTCCAGCCCGGCGGCCGTTTCGAGCA
The DNA here is from genome assembly GCF_057073505.1 of Kouleothrix sp. 19917. Taxonomy (NCBI): domain Bacteria; kingdom Bacillati; phylum Chloroflexota; class Chloroflexia; order Chloroflexales; family Roseiflexaceae; genus Kouleothrix; species Kouleothrix sp. 19917. Next base: position 1,958,424 of record NZ_CP097099.1, on the reverse strand, counting down.
ACTGAATGAGCAGCGCCGGGTTGGGGCCGGCCGCGCCGGGAATGCGACCCACCGCCCAGTCGGGCAGCAGCGCGTAGGGGTTGGCCGCGCCATAGTAGCCATCGGAAGGCACCGCCGCGTCGCCGTCGTATGGCGTGGGGTTTTCGGCCAGGAAAAATGGCACAATCTCAGGCCCGCCGATGAGCAGCACGCTTTCCAGCAGGCTTTCGCGCCGGTCGAGCGCAGCCGAGATCGCGGCGATCTGGCGCGCAATGCCGTCGGGCGTGACCAGCGCGGGGGGTACGCCCCAGTCGGGCGCGCCCTGCTCGACCACGACCAACCGCGACGGCGCGCCGCGCAGCACGCGGGCCAGGCGCAACTGCTCGGCGGCATCGAGCACGCGCTCCGCGCCAGCGCGGCCATACAGCGCCCGCAGCCGCGCCTCCGAGGTCAGCATCAAGTTCACGCGCGGCCCTCGCGCATGTGCAGAAACAGCGCGACCGCGCCCAGCAGCCCAACGCGCTCACCCAGCGCGGCAACCTCGATTGGTACGTCCTGGTAGATTGCGTGGCCGCGCTTGCGCACCACCGCCTGCGCCCCTTCGAGCAGAAACGGGTTGTTGGTGATCACGCTGCCGCCAACCAGAATTTGCTCAGGGGCGAACAGGTGCAGCAGGTTTACAAAGCCCAGGCCCAGCAGCTCGGCTTCGCGCCGCATCAGGTGCTGCGCCAGCGGGTCGCCAGCCGCCGCCGCATGCGAGACATCTGCGGCGTTGACGGTTTCGGGCGTTGCAAGGCCGTGCAGCATGCTCGTGGGCTCATCGGGCATGGCGGCGGCGGCGGCGCGGCCCAGCCCCGTGCCCGAGGCGAGATCTTCCCAGTAGTGCAGGCCCACCGGGTCGATGATATGCAGGCCAACCTCGGCCGCCGAGCCACGGTAGCCCAGCAGCAGGCGGCCATCGGCAATCACGCCGCCGCCGATGCCGGTGCTGACCGTCACGTAGACCATGTTGCGCCGGCCCTGCCCGCCGCCAAACATCCACTCGCCCAGCGCGGCGGCGTTAGCGTCATTCCCCAGCTCCACAGGCAGGCCCGTGCGCTCGGCCAGGATGTCGCGCAGCGGTATGTGATCCCAGCCGGGAATGTTCGGCGGGTTCAGCACCACGCCCTCGAAGGGATCGAGCGGGCCGGGCGAGCCCACGCCAATGCCCAGCAGCTCGCCACCTTCGGGCAGCGCGGCGCGCACCCGCTCGACACAGGCGACAATCTGCGCGATCACGGCGGGCGGGCCGCCAGGGGTATCGGTGCGCGTGCGCACTTCGTCGTAGATACGCCCGGTTTCGTCGGCCAGCGCCGCCCGCAGCTGCGTGCCGCCCAAATCCACACCGATCACATAGCGCATGAGGCTGTTTTCCTTATTACAATCACACAAAGAGTATAGCACGCAGGTGCGTGCGCCCCAATGACACGCGCGGGTGCGCGCGTGACGATTGTGTCATCGGGCGCGTTTAGCCGCTAACCTCTCGTTCGAGCGTCTGGCAGAAGGGGCAGAAGTGCGTGCCGCGCTGGCCCACCGTGATTTTCTCGATTGGAGTGCCGCAGCGCGGGCATGGCTGGCCGCGCCGGTCGTAGGCATTGAAGTGTTCCTGATTGCTGCCGGCCGCGCCATAGCCATTGCGGTAGTTGCGCAAGGTGCTGCCGCCATGCTCGATGCCCTGAAGCAGCGCGATGCGAATGCCGGAATGCAGGCGCGCAATCTCGTCGTCGTTCAGGCTGTCGGCAAAGCGCAGTGGGTGAATTTGCGCATTCCACAGCGCCTCGTCGGCGTAGATATTGCCAATTCCGGCAATCACGCGCTGGTCGAGCAGCAGGGGCTTGATGCGGGTGTGGCGGCGGCCGAGCAGCGCGCCAAGCACGGCGGGAGTGAAATCGTCGGTGAGCGGCTCGACGCCGTGGGCCGTGTCGAGCGCGCTGAGGCCGGGCGCGTCGAGCAGGCGGGCGCGGCCGAATTTGCGGGTGTCGTGGAAAAAGACCTGCTGGCCGTTGTCGAGCAGCAGCACGAGGTGGGTGTAGGCGTCTGGCTGGGCGTCGGACTCTTCCACCGTCACCGAGCCAGACATGCGCAGGTGCAGGGCCAGCGTCCAGCCGTCGTCAAGCGTCAGCACGATCCACTTGGCGCGGCGGCCAACTGCCTGCACCTCGCGGTTCTGAATGAGGTCGAGAAACTGGTCGACCGCTGGCGTTTCGACCATGCGCTCCCAATCGAGCTTGGTGACGGCGATGATGCGGCGGCCAAGGATCTGCTCGGCCAGGCTGCGCGCGGCGTGTTCAACTTCGGGTAGTTCGGGCATTGCGGTCTTCATTCCATTCAGTGCGAATGGCGTATTGTACCGCAAGACGCGCCGCAGAACCAAGAGCCGAGAGCCAAGGCAACACCAGAGCCATGTCAAAATCCAATAATTTATCCACAGATTACGCAGATTACACAGATATGAGGTCTATCATCTGCGTAATCTGCGTAATCTGTGGATAGATCGCCTTTCCAATCAAACGTTAACACGGCCTGCAGAAGCGCAGAACCGAGGAAGCACACGCCCATATCAGCAAATCGGCAGGCCCGCCGCGCCCCAGCCACTGCCAGTCGGGCAACTTGCAAACTGCCGTTCGCGGCAGGCGTTATGCACGCCAGTGTAGATCAAATCGCGCAGCAGCGGGTCGTTGAAGGTTTCGACCAGCAGATGCAGGGCCAGGCGGTGTTCGTGCTGCACGCCAAGCTGGAAGGCAATGCCGTCGTCGGTTGCGCGGCGTGCCAGCAGACCAGCGTCGGCCAGCTCGTTCAGCGCGTCGGCAAGCGCCCACGGATTTTCGCGCAGGCGCTCGCTCAGCGCGCCCGCAGACAGCGCCAGCGTGGGATGAATCCAGTAGTGGAGCAGCAGATGCAGCTTCAGGCGCGAATCGAGCAGGTGCGGAACAAGCAGGTGATCGTAGCTGGCATTCATAGCGGTCCTCGTTGAACGCGGGCGAGTGCGCAAGCCCAGATCGGCGATTCGGTAGGTGTGCGCTGAGTATAGCGAGCGAGGGCGCGCAGGAAAAGGGGAGAATTCCACACCAATGGCAGAGGTTTCTTCACCGTTGTGCGTTTATAGCACGCTGGGCACGCAGGGCAGGCGCAGGCCAGCCAGAAATGCATCGGCGATCTCGATATGATCCGGCACCACTGGCAGCCCTGTGCGCCCCGGCAAGGCCGCCAGCACCGCCGCGCGGTCGCCGCCAATTTCCGCTACCAGCTCGCCAATCTGCCGCAGCAGCGCGGCATCTTCGGCAAAGGTTGCGCGCGTGAGCGGCGCGGGGTCGTGCCCGCCGATGTAGGTTTCCGCTCCCAGCGCAAGCAGCCGGCCGAGCAGCGGAAACAGCTCCACGCAGGTCAGGCGCCGGTCGCCGTGGTGCAAATCGTCGTAGAAGCAATCGCCCAGAAAAGCGACCCGGTCGGCAGGAACCGAAACAATGCTCGAATCGTGCGCGTGGTCGCCGCCAACATGCATTATGGTGCATGTTACGCCGCCGAGGTCAAGCGCGATCTGCTTCTCAAAGATAATCTCAGGCGGGCGGATGACAAGCGCGCTGCGGTCGGGCATTTCGGCCTTGAGCATGTCACGGCAGAAGGCGATTTCTGTGCCGGCGGCCACACGTTCGTCCAGCGCTGCGTCGCTCCAGTCCAGCCCCGCCATCACGCGCACAATTCGCGCCGTCTCGGCGTGGGCAAAGGTCGGCAGATCGAGCGTTGCCGCGCCAAATACATGGTCCCAGTGCCAGTGCGTGAGCATGGCGAAGCGCGGCGTAATCCTGTGCGCCGCCAGCTCGCGCTGAAGAACATTGGCATGCGCAGGCGAGTTGCCGACATCCACAAGCAGCGCGCCATGCGTGCCCGCCACCACGCCCAGCGCGGGCCGGTCGGTGGCCGAGTCGGGCGGCAGCCAGTAGCTGTGCGGGCCAATCTGCTGCAAGGTCAGTTCTTTTTGCAATGCCATTTGCTCCTTCTACAGCGGAGTGGAAGAGAATTGGGCCACAGAGAACACAGAGGACAACGAGTTGTGAGCGCCGTAATACTGACTTCTGAATCCTGACAACTGAATACTGTTACAGCGCTTTGCGGAAAAAAAGCTCGCCCACGCCGTCGTTGATGCCGGCGATCAGGCCGCACTCCTCGAAGCCCATATGGCGGTGCCACGCCTGCGGCTCGGCTTCATTGCCGGTGGAAGAGCTGTACAGCGTGCGATGGCCCTGTGCGCGCGCCCGCTCGCAGACGTAGTGGAGCAGCGCACGACCCACACCCCGGCGGCGGAACGGCGGCATGACGCGGACGAGCGCGATGTACGGCACCTGCGACCAGAGGTGTTCGAGGCGCAGGTAGCCAGCCAGCTCGCCGCCCAGCGACGCAACAAACACTTCCTGCTCGGCAATTTTGCGCTGCAGAATGGGCGTAGTGATGTACCCATCCTGCCCGGCAAAGGCCAGCTCGGCAAGGGTGGCCGGGCGCACATCAATTTCGTTTCGCATTAGCCCTCGCTTTCTGGCTCATAATAGTACACGCGCGCTGGCAGCCCATCGTCGGGGTCGATGATCTCGCCGTCGTAGCGCATGCCGGCCCGCGCAGCCACGCGCTGCGAGGCCACATTTTCGGGCGCAATCGTCGCCATGACGCGGGGCAGGCCGCATTGCTCCGTACCGTAGCGCAGCATGGCCGGCACGACCTCGCCCGCGTAGCCCTGGCCCCACCACGGCTGCCCAAACATATAGATGATCTCGGGTTCGCTGCTGCCCGGCGCGTACACAATCCCGCACAGGCCAATCATGGTGCCGCTGGCACGCTCGGCCACTGCCGACGCGCCAAATCCTTTCGTCGCATAGTTGCGCTGCGAAATCTCGATCCAGCGCATGCACTGCTCGCGGGTCAGTGGCGAGCCGTCACCAGTCCAGCGCGTCACAATCGGGTCGCTGAAAATAGCGAACAGCGCGTCAAGGTCGTTCGGCGCAAGCTGGCGCACCAGCAGGCGCGGCGTTTCAAACAGAATCATGCTTCATTTACCCACAGCAACAAGCGCGAGAAACCCGGTTATAGCGGTTTGCAGTCGGCAGAAGGCAGTTGCTTTTTCGCGCTTCAACACATTTCATGCCAGTGCGGACGAAGCAGCAGCGGCGCAGGTTGCACATTCCAGCATATTTGCCGCTTTAGCATGATTGTGCTATTCTGGCAAACAGGCAGAAGCGAACAGCAGAAAGCATTCCTATGCCCGGCGCGCACACTCACGATCTGATCACGGTCGTCACTGGCGTGGCGATCGCGCCGCTCACTTTCTCGACCAACCTCGCCCTCGGGATCGACGCGCAGCTTGCGCTTCAGCAAACCGTCGTGGTGGTGGGCGCGCACCTGCTTTCGGGCATTATGTTCTCGCCCGACCTCGACCTCGACAGCGCGATTGACAACCGCTGGGGCATTTTCTACTGGATCTGGCGGCCATATATGTGGGCCGTGCCGCATCGCAGCCGCTGGCTCAGCCACGGTCTGGTGCTGCCGCCGCTGCTGCGCCTGTTCTACTTCTTCTGGATGGTCGTGGGCGTGCTGATCGGCGCGGCCTGGCTGTTTGGGCGCATTGGCATTGCGCTGCCGAACTTCCACCTGGTAGTGAGCGACGCCGTGCTTGGCGTCGTGACGCGCCACCCGCGCGAAGTCTGGTCCTTCTTAGTGGGCTTTGTGACGGGCAGCGCCGCGCATTCCGTGGCGGACTGGCTGGTGACGGGTGGCAAGCGCTATCTGCGCCGATTTGGCTTTGTGGTGCGTATCGACCTGGCAGATCACGACCGCTGGCGCGGCTACAGCCGTCGGCGGCGCGCGCGCTACTAAAACAGTATTCAGAAGTCAGAAGTCAGAAATCAGTAGCGGTTTGGCATTGGGGTGAGGCCATGGCGCAAACCATGAACGAGCTGATCGAGGCCCTGGCACGTTGGGCGGCAAGCCGCGACGACCTGCGCGCCGCCGTGATCCTTGGCTCGCGGGCGCGCACTGTGCAGCCCGCCGACGAATGGGCCGACCTCGACCTGCTGATCGTAGCGAACGACCCGCAGCCTTATCTCGACTCGGGCGCGTGGCTCGACGCGCTTGGGCGCGTGCGCATGACCTTTCTGGAGCCAACGGCGGTCGGTGGGCTGGTCGAGCGGCGCGTGCTGTTCGAGCCAGCACTCGACGCCGACCTGAGCTTTTTGCCGCGCGCAATGCTCGACCGGATCGCGCAGGCGGGGCTGCCGCCCGATGTTGCGGCGGTGTTTGCACGCGGCGCGCGCCTCTTGTTCGACAAAGACGGCACGCTCGGCGCACTGCTGAACGGGCCACTGCCCGCGCCTGCCGTCGCCCCGCCACCCAGCCCGGCCGCGTTTGACAACCTTGTGAACGACGAGCTGTACCACGCGATCTGGACGGCGAAAAAGCTGCGGCGCGGCGAGCTGTATGTGGCGCGAAGCTGCTGCGATGGCTATATGAAAACGCGCCTGCTGGAAATGATCGCGTGGCATGCGCGTGCCCTGGGCGGCCCGAACACCGACACCTGGCACGGCGGGCGCTTCCTCGAACAGTGGGCCGACCCACGGGTGATTGAAGGTTTGCGCAGTGCATACGCCCACTACGATGGGGCCGATGTTGCGCGCGCCCTGCTCGCGACGCTGGAACTATTTGGCTGGGTGGCGCGTGAAACCGCCGAGGCGCTGGGCTGCACCTACCCGCAAGACGCGCACGACTACACAGCGCGCTGGCTGGCCGAAAATCTGCCGGCTTCCTGAGCGGCTTCCTCGGCCGGGCGCTGGCGCAAGAGGCGCATGCCATTTGCAATCACAATCAGCGCCGCGCCCGTGTCGGCAAACACCGCCATCCACAGCGTCGCCACGCCCAGGATCGTTGCCACCAGAAACACCGCCTTCACCGCCAGCGCAAATACCACGTTTTGCAGAATGACGTTGCGCGCGGCGCGGCTCAGCCCAATTGCGAATGGCAGACGGCTCAGGTCGTCCGACATCAGTGTGACATCGGCGGTTTCCAGCGCGGCATCGCTGCCCGCGCCGCCCATTGCAATGCCAACCGTGGCCCGCGCCAGGGCGGGAGCATCGTTCACGCCGTCGCCAACCATGGCTACGCTGCCGTGCTGCGCAATCAGCTCGCCAATCGCTTCGAGCTTTTGGGCGGGCAGCAGCTCGGCGCGCACCATATCCACGCCCACGGCAGCGGCGACGCGCGCGGCCACCGGCGCGGCATCGCCCGTGAGCATGGCAATATGCGCGATGCCCTTCTGGCGCAGCGATGCGATTGTGGCGCGGCTGGCCGCGCGCGGCCCATCGGCTGCAGCGAGCAGGCCAATAATCGCGCCGTCGCTGGCGAGCAGCATTACCGTGCGGCCATCCGCTTCCAGCGCCCGCGCCTGCGCATCCAGATCGGCGGGAATGGGCGTGCCAGCGAACAAGGCGCGGTTGCCAATGGCAATGCGCTGCGTGCCAACCTGCGCCAGCGCACCACGGCCCGGCACGGTTTGCAGATCGGCGGCGGTCAGGGGCGGCAGATCGCGCCCTTCGGCGGCGGCGACAATTGCGCGCGCCAGCGGGTGGCTGCTGCGCAGCTCGACGGCGGCGGCCAGCGCAAGGATGTGCGCCTCGTCGTAGCCGGCGGCGGGGATGATGTCGGTGACTTCGGGCTTGCCCTGCGTGAGCGTGCCGGTTTTGTCGAAGGCGATGGCGCGCAGGCCGCCAGCCGCCTCGAGCGACGCGCCGCCCTTGAACAGCACGCCCGCCCGCGCCGCCGCCGAGATTGCGCTCACAATGCTCACCGGCGTGGAAATGACCAGCGCGCAGGGGCAGGCGATCACCAGCAGCACCAGGGCGCGGTAGGCCCACACGCCCCACGCGCCGCCCAGCACGAGCGGCGGCAGCACGGCTACCAGCACCGCCAGCGCAACCACGGCGGGCGTGTAGCGGCGCGCAAACACGTCGATAAAGCGCTGCGCCTGCGATTTCTGCGACTGCGCTTCTTCGACCATGTGGATGATGCGTGCCAGCGTGGAATCTTGTGCGGCGCGGGCCACTTGCGCCTCAAGCGCGCCGTCGCCGTTGATGCTGCCAGCAAAAAGTTCGTCGCCAGCGGATTTCGCGACCGGGACGCTTTCGCCAGTGATCGGTGCCTGATCGAGCGCGCTTGCGCCGGCAAGCACTACTGCGTCGAGCGGCACGCGGTCGCCGGGGCGCACCACAATCGTTTCGCCAACGCGCACCTCGCCGATGGGAACGGCCTGCTCGCGCTCGGCGCGCAGCACGCGGGCCGTGGCGGGAGCAAGCTGCATCAGCGCGCGGATCGAGCGGCGGGCGCGCTCCATGGTGTAGCCTTCGAGCGCATTACCAAGCGCAAACAGAAAGACAACCGTCGCGCCTTCGCCATACTCGCCAATGATCAGCGCGCCAACGGCGGCAATGGTCATGAGCAAATTGATGTCGAGGGTGCGGGTGGCGCGCAGGGTGGCCCAGCCGTTGCGCGCAACAAATGCGCCGCCGACAAGGGTGGCGAGAACGTAGAGCGTGGCGGGCAGCAGGGCCGGTGCGCCAAGCAGCTCGGCCGCCCAGGCCAGCGCCAGCAAGGCACCACAGGCGAAGGTCAGCGCGTCTTTCGGGCGGTCGTGCAGGAATTCGCGTATGCGGCCCGCCCAGCCGCCGGCTTCGTGGTCGTGCTCATGGTCATGCACCGATACCGGCGCGCCTTCTTCCAGCACCCGAAAACCAAGCTGCTCGACCTGCGCGACGATCTGGGCCGCGCCAAGCGCCTGCGGGTCGTAGCCGACGGAAAGACGCGCCAGCGCGGGGTTGGCCGAAACCTGGCGCACGCCAGCCATTGCGCGCAGAGCCTGCTCGATGGTACCGGCCTCGACGGCGCAGCACATGCCATCGACCGAGCAGACCAGCGTGCCAAGCGCGGCGGGCGTCTGCGGGGGCAGCAGGCCGTAGCCCAGGCTGCGCGCCAGCCCAACAATCGCTTCGACCGAGGTTTGCTCGCGGTCGTATTCGAGGCGCAGCCGCCCGGCAGTGAAGTTGACAATTGCGTAGTGCACACCAGCGTGCCGCGCCATGGCGCGCTCGATGGTTTTGGCGCAGTCGGCGCAATCCATGCCCTCGACGGCAAAAACCGGGTGGTCGTAGCGGGCGGCGATTTGCTGGCTGGCGGCGCGGGCAAGCTGCTCGACGTCGGCGGGCGAGGCGATGGCCGCGTCGGCCTGCACCACGACCTGCGCGCCGTCGAGGCGCACATCGGCCACGCCGGCGCGGGCGCGCAATGCCTCGGCCAGGTGGCCGGCGCAACAATCGCAATCGGCGCTTTGGGGCAGCAGCTGCGGCCGCGCCAAGGTGACGGTTTGTATGCTCATCGCCGCGTCCTGTCTGATATTGCGGGCCGATTGCCAGCGCGGCCCAGCCCGGTGTTACGTGCAAAAAAAGACGCTATTGAGACGCATGCTCAAGAACAATATATCAATTGAGCAAGTGTTCAAGTGTTATTATAAAACTGGCTGCGCGTTTTGTCAATCCCTTGGGAAGAACCGTAACCACGAAGGCTCGAAGAGGACGGAGGACGAAGGGGTAAGCGCAAAACGCAGAGCGCAGTTTGCAGGGGGCAGGAACCTGTAGCTTGCAAATACGCAACCTTCAAACATTCAAACTTGCAACCTTCAAACCAGCTACCCAGAGCTAGCGCGCGTTAGGCACGCGCCGCGAGCCTTCGGGCGCGGGCAAAACCGGCGCGGTGGGGGCAGGGTCTGGCGCGGGCGCAGGAGATGGCAGCGGCTGCGGCGCGGGCGTGGGCGCGGGAACTTCGGGCAGCGCCAGCTCCACCGTTGCGCTCACAATCGCGCTGTTGCCGGCGCGGTCGAGCAGGCGCGCGCCGACGGTGTAGGTGCCGCTGGCGGCGGGCAGCAGCACGGCGGGGCGCTCGGCGTAGGGCTGCGGGTCGGCAAAATCGCCATTCACGCCCAGTTGCATGCTCACAATCGCGCCGCCATCGTCTTCGGCCTTGAGCGCAAGCTGAAGCTCAGGGCTGTGCACGACGGCTGCGCTGGCGGCAATCGGCGTGTCGCGGGCGGCCAGCGCGGTAACCTCCGTTATGTCGAGCGCGCGATTGTAGATTGCCAGCTCGTCGTAGACCACGTCGGCGGCTTGTGCGCCGGGCGCCCAGCGCCCCAGCTCCAGCAGCGCGCCAACGTCGGCGGGGAGCGCAGCGCCGCTTGTGCTTGCCACGCGCTGGCCGTCGATGAACAGCGCCTTCGTGCCGCTGGCACGTTCCCAGCTCACCGCGAAATGGTGCCAGCCGGGGCGCAGCGTATCGGGCGCGGCAAGGTCGTCGCGGCCGGGCGCGCCACTCTCGGGCGTGGTCCAGAAATTCCAGCGTGGCGCACCATCTGGCCCGGTGTCGCGGCGCAGCGCCAGCGTGCCGGTGTAGACCGGCCCTTCGTCGGGGTGGGCGCTGGCGGCCAGCAGGTACTGGCGCTTGTTTGGCGTGGACGGCCAGCGCTCGGGCAGCTGCGCCCAGAAGGCGATTGTGCCGGCGGCGAGGCTCAGGTTGCCATTGGTTGGGAAGGCCAGCCGCGCCGCGCCCGCCACGCGCATGCCGTGGCCGGTGCGCGTATCGACCAGGGCCGCGCCACCTTCCACGGTTGGCAAGCCCACGCCCAGCTGCGGCAGCGCCGCGCCGTCGAAATGGTCGAGCAGCAGCAGGTCGGCAGGCGGGCTGGCCGAGAGCAGCACGCGCGGCGGCGTTTGGTCGGGCGGGGCAGCCGCACCGGGCGGCGTGAAATCGAACTCTCCCGCCAGGCTCGCATCCCACAGCCAGGTGCTGGCCTCGCAGGCGGCGTACTGCGGGCATGGGTCGGCACCCGGGCCATACCAGCCGTAGGGATCGACTTCCCTGCCATTGTGGCGCACCTCGAAGTGCAGGTGCGGCGTGCCAACCACAAAGCCAGTTTTGCCGCTGCTGCCGATCAGGTCGCCAGCGCGCACGCGCACGCCCTTGCCGGTATCGACCAGGCCGCGAAATTTCTTGGCGAACTTGTCGAGGTGCCAGTAGACCGTCACATAGCCATTGGCGTGCTCGATCCACACGCCCCGGCCGCGATGCGTGCTGGCGTGCGCAATGCCATCGGCTGCGGCATAGATATAGGTGCCAATCGGCTGGTCGGGGAAATAGAAATCGTGGCCATCGTGGCCGTCGTACTGCACCTTGCCATTCCCGAGATAGTTCACCACCGCGCCGTTGTCGCGCTTGCCGGTATCGACCGTCGGGTACATATGGTCGAAGTAGGCCAGATGCACCACGCGCGTACCGGCGGCCCAGGGCCGCTTCAGGAAGCCGTTGGTGGCGGCGGGCTGTGGCTGCGCTTCTTCGGGCAGCTCGTTATTGAAATAGGTTTGAAAGGCCTGGCTGAAACGCCCAAACGCCGCGCGCCACTCGGCCTGGCTGCGACCGCGCGCCAGCAGGCGCTGCACTGCCACCCCTTCGGGGGCCTGCTGAAGCGTCAGTGTCAGGGTTGTGCCGTCGGTGAAGCGCACGGTTGGCGGGCGCTGGTAGGGGCCAAAGCCAGCGCGCAGCTCGGCCCCGGCCCAGTCGATCTGCGCGGCAAAGCCATCTGGCCCTTCCGCGCCAAACGGTCGTTGCAACAGCGCGCCGGATGGGGCGGGGTTGCTCAGCAGTGTGCCCGTTGCTTCGAGCAGGGCCAGCAGAATGCGCGGGCTGACGCCATAGTACGCGCTGGTTGCCTGCATGATCTCGGCGGCGCTGTGGCCGCTGTCGCGGAATGCTTTCAGCGCGCCGGGCTGGGCGTCGAGAAAGGCCTGGAGATCAGCTTCAACCGGCGGGGCGGGGGCAGCGTGCGCGGCCGGCGGCATCGCCAGCGCGATTACACACAGCACACCCCAGAGCAGGCGCAAGAAACGAGCAGGCACGGTGGCTCCCACTGGCAGAAACAGGTCGGCTGCAATCCTAGCATGGGCGGCGGGTCGCGTCAATCGCGGCCAACGACATCCCAGTGCAATGTCAACATTGTAGTGAGAACGAGATCGATCCACAGATGACGCAGATTACACAGATATGACGTCTCGCATCTGCGAAATTGGCGTCATCTGTGGATGAATGTATCAAGCGGCTGCACGGCGATGCGCTCGCTTGGTGTATCATGCGCGCCATGCACCACGCACATGAAATTCCGCTGCTTGCGATTGTCGGGCCGACGGCGGTGGGCAAAACCGCGCTATCGCTCGCGCTGGCCCGCGCGCTCGGCGGCGAAATCGTCTCGGCCGACTCGCGCCAGATCTATCGCGGCATGGATATTGGCACCGCCAAGGCCAGCGCCGCCGAGCGCGCCGCCGCGCCGCACCACCTGCTCGACATTGCCGCGCCCGACGAAGACTTTTCGCTGGCGACGTACCAGGAGCAGGCCAACGCCGCGATTCACGCAATTGCCGGGCGAGGCCGGCTGCCAATGCTGGTGGGCGGGACTGGGCAGTACCTTGCTGCCGTGCTGGAAGGCTGGCAGATCCCGCGCGTGCCGCCGCAGCCAGCCCTGCGCGCCGCGCTTGAGCAGCAGGCCGCCACGGAAGGCGCTGAAGCGCTCCACGCCCGCCTTGCCGCAATCGACCCGGCGGCAGCGGCGGGCATTCTGCCCACCAATGTGCGCCGGGTGATCCGCGCGCTGGAGGTGTATGAAATCACCGGCCAGCCAATTTCGGCGCAGCAGGGCAAGCAAGCGCCGCCATTTCGCACGCGCACGCTCTGGCTCACGCTGCCAGCGGGCCAGCTCTACGCGCGCATCGACACGCGAGTGGACGCGATGCTCGCCGCCGGGCTGGAAGCCGAAGTGCGCGGACTCGTTGCGCAGGGCTACGGCTGGGAACTGCCGGCGATGTCGAGCCTGGGCTACCGCGAGTTTCAGCCCTACTTCGCCGGCGAGGCCACGCTTGCCCAGGCGGTTGAGCGCCTGAAGTTCAACACGCACGCCTTTGCGCGCCGCCAGGCGAACTGGTTTCGCCGCCTGCCCAATGTCGCGCAGCTTGCCGCCGCCAGCCCGGCCCTGCTGGACGAGGCACTCGCCGCGATCCAAGCGAACGACCCTTCGACAAGCTCAGGGCAGGCCGAATGACGAACGAAATTTACCACTGAGACACAGAGGCACGGAGGTTTTTAGGTTGCAGGTTTGAAGGTTGCAGGTTTCTGTGTACTGCCGCCTGCCGCCTGCCAACTGCGTACTGCCTGCGTTCACCCCGTCACCCTGTCACCCGCACACGCCTACCGCTCCACCAGGCACATCCCCGAGCCGAACTGCGGCGTTGGGCGCGCCACAAAGCCAAACTGCGTGTAGAAATCTTCGGCGCCGCGCGCCGCCATCAGGCCAACAAAGCCGCCCGCCGGCACTGCCGTTTCCAGGTAGCCCATGATCGCCGTCATGATCTGCTGGCCATAGCCGTGGCGCTGGAATTCGGGCATCACAATCACATCCTGCACATAGAACATCATGCCGTCGCCAATCACGCGCCCGCAGCCGATCACATGGCCTTCGCGCGCGAGGCACACCGCAAAGCGCGAGGCCGCCAGCGCATCGGAAAGCGCAATGCGATTGGGGTTGGCCCAGCCCACGCTGGCGCGCAGGCGCGCAAACTCATCCACGCTCGGCGCGCGCTCAAGAATCGTGACAGGTATTTCCACCGACTCGGTTGAATCGTCCATGGGGGTCTCCTCTCAGGTACAATGGCAGCTATCCTTCAAGCTGCTGGCTTCGGCGAAGGAGTTGATAGTTGCCGGCCACATCCTGCAAAAAGCGCTCGGGGTCGCCAATTGGCTGCAAACCCATGCGCGCCCGCAAGCCCTCGGCAAGCTGCGCGCCCAGGCGCGTGCGTGCATCGCTGCCCAGCTCGCTGCGCCGGCGGAGAAATTCCTGAATCAGCGTATAGTCGCGCTCGTTCACCAGCTCGATATTTGGCATGGTCGGCTGAGCCAGCGGCGCGCCTGTTTCAAGCGGCGGCGGAAGCACGGCGCCGGGCGCGCTCAGGCTTTCGAGCGTGATACCGCGCCGCTCTTTCACCACCAGCGTGCCGCCCGCCAGGTCGCCCAGCCGCCGCGCCCGCCGGTCGATAAACATCACCACCACACCCAGGCCATACATCGCTGGCAGGAAATCGGCAATGCGAATGAGGTTGCGAATCGCCGAGCCGATGAAGGTGATCGGCCGGCCGCCCTCGCGCACCACGCGCAGACCAATCAGGCGCTTGCCGGGGCTTTGGCCGTTCCACAGCATCTCAAAGGCAATATAGTAGCCCCACAGGATCACAAAGGCCAGCAGCGTGCCAGCCGCAACAAGCACGCCACCGCTGCCGCCCGAATCGAGATCGAGCGCCGACATGGTCAGCGCAATAAGCAAAATAATAATGATTTCGGCCACGCCAATCAGCAGCGTATCGACAATCGCCGCCAGAAAGCGCGAGCCGATCCCGGCGATATCGTAGGCAAACTCAATATTTTCCGGGGTGTCAATTGTGTAACGATCATCCATGGTCAAGTTTTGAGTTTTGAATGTTCAATGGTGAGTGATTCAAGCACAATTCAGCGCTCAACACTCAACACTCGCTATGGTCGTTCCGTATCGTCGGGCGGGGCGGACATCATGTCGTGGGCTTGCGGGCTGGCTTCCAGGTGCCCCATATCGTTGATCGCGCCCAATTCCCACGCGCCATCGGCGCAGATCACCACCGTAATCGACGTATTCCCGATGTGGATCCGGTAGGGCTTGATGCCGCGCTTGTCGCGGGCGGCGTGGAGCAGGGCGGCACGCACCGACCCGCCGTGCGTCACCAGCGCCAGCGACTGGCCCGCATGGCTGCTGGTGAGCTGCTCAACCGCGCCAACCACGCGCGCGTACAGGTCGAGAAAGCGCTCGCCGCCGCCGCGCGCCACGTCTTCGCCCGACTGGATGCGCGCATAGGTTTCGCCGTCGCGCTCGCGCACCTCGGCGCTGGTCAGCCCGCTCCAGCTGCCAACATCAATTTCGCGCAGGGCGGGAAGCGGCTGGGGCGGCTGGTCGGTCGCCTGCCCGAGGATGCTGGCAGTTTCCCAGGCGCGCTGCAAATCGCTGCTGAAGATCGCGTCGAAGCGCGGCCCGCGAGTGCTAACTCGTTCGGCCAGGCGGCGCGCCTGCGCCCGGCCAATCGCGTTGAGTGGAATATCGGCGTGCCCTTGCCAGCGGCCCGTTAGGTTCCAGTCGGTTTCGCCGTGGCGAATCAGGTACAGGGTTGTTTTCACGATCTTCTCTTCAACAAGCCGACCGTACGTGAGTATAGCATTGCTGGATGGCAACGACAAGCGCGCAACGCGCAATTCGTATGACAGTTACGTCACCAATCAGTGCCTGCGCCGGCGCAGCATGCCCAGCACCCGCACGCGCAGGCTTTGCAGCTCACCGAGCCGCAGCAGCGCCGCCACCGCGCCATACACCAGCCCGCCAAGCGCGCCCGCCACCGCCAGCCAGATCGCCAGCGGCAGAAAGCCGCTCTGCCAGCGGTACGCCGCCGCTGGCGCGAGCGCAGGCAGCCAGGGCAGCGAAACTGTGCGCAAGGCGAAAACCACCCCGGCAGCGGCGAGCGCCGCCAGCGCCATTGCGCCAAGCGCGCGCCAGAACGCGCCGCCCAACTGGCCCAGCCGCCGCTCCAGCAAGAACAAAAGCGTGGCAGCCTCGGCGGTATTCGCCGTGCTGAAGGCCAGCGCCAGCCCGGGCAGGCCAGCGCCGGCGCGCAGCAGCGCCCAGCCCAGGCCAATGTTCAGCGCCACCATCGCGATGCCAACCAGCACTGGCGTGCGCGTGTCCTGCATGGCGTAGAAGCTGCGCACAATAATTTCGGCCCCGGCGAAAGCCGCCAGCCCAAGCGCATAGAACATCAGCATCTGTGCCGTTTGCGTGGTAGATTCAGCGGTAAACTGGCCGCGTTCGAACAAAGCGCGCACCACCGGCGCGGCCAGCACTGCCAGCAGCGCGGCGGCGGGCAGCGCCAGAAACAGCACGCTGCGCAGCGATGCCAGGGTTGTATCGCGAAAACCGGCGGTGTTGCCAGATGCGTGGAGACGCGACAGCTGCGGGAACATCACCGTGCCCAGGCTCAGCGCAATCAGGCCGTGCGGCAGCAGCATCAGCGTCAGCGCGTAGCCATTGGCCGCCACTGCTGCTTCGCCAAACAGCGAAACAAAGCTGCCGATTGCAATCAGGTTGATCTGCCATGCCGCCTGGCCAAACAGGCGCGGCGCCAGCAGCCGGCCAACCCGTCGCAGGCCGGGGGTGCCGAGCGCAAACGTGGGCACGTAGCGCGCGCCGGTGCGCAGCAGGCCGGGCAGCTGCACCAGCAGAAACAGCACCGCGCCAGCAATCACGCCGCACACCAGCCCGTAGATACCGAGCCAGGGCGCCAGCAGCGCGCCGCCAATAATGCCAATGTTATACAGGTTCGCGCCAATCGCTGGCAGCGAGAAGCGGTCGAATGATTCGAGCGTGGCTTTGGCGAGGCCACCCAGCCCCAGCAGCACCGGCTGCACCAGCATCAGGCGCAGCAGCAGCACCGTGAGCGCGCGCTGCTCGGGCTGGAAGCCAGCGCCAATCGTGTAGGCCACAATCGGCTCGGCCAGCACGCCAATCAGCACACATGCCAGCACCAGGCCGATCATGGCGAGGTTCAGCAGGCCACTGGCGAGCTGCCAGGCGTCGTCCTCGCGCTGCTCTTCGAGCATACCCGAAAATACCGGAATAAATGCCGAACCCAGCGCGCCGCCCGCCACAACAATATAGATCAGGTCGAGAACATTGAAGGTTGCGCGGTAGGCGCCATACTCGGGCAGGGTGCCAAACTGCGCGGAGATGATAATGTCGCGGATGAGGCCGAGCACACGGCTGAGCAGGTAGCCGGCGGCGACGATCAGGGTGTTGATCAGCGGGCCAAGCCGGGCGCGCGCCGGGGCGGGGGAAACGGGCGGAGCAGCCATTTGCGCGTTCTGATGCTTTCTGCTATAATCACACGCCGTGACGAAAGTATCTCGACGTGTATGTATTGCGTAGATAGTTGCCCATTATAGGGGAGGATCCTCACTTTGGCGAACACGAAGTCATCCGAGAAACGTATCCGTTCCAACGAGCGCAAGCGCGTGCAGAACCAGATGTACCGCTCGCGCGTGAAGACGCTGATCCGCAAGGCGGAAGAAGTGATCCTCGCGGGCCAGCCGAGCGACGAGGCGATTCGCCTCGCCATGAGCACGCTCGACAAGGCGGCCGGCAAGGGCGTCATTCACAAGAACAACGCTGCGCGCCGCAAGTCGCGCCTGGTCAAGCGGCTGGTGCGCTTTCAGGCCGCTGCTGCTGCCGCCGCCGAGGCTCCCGCCAAGACGACCAAGGCAGGCAAGGGCACCCGCACCACTGCCAAGCGCACCGCGAAGGCCTAAGGCCGTCTCGCAAGCTGCTGCCAATCAGGCCGCGTTTCGCGGCCTTTTTTGGTTTCTACGATTCAGGCCGGTTACAGCCGCTTTGAGCTGTAGCCGGCCTGAAGTCTGTTTCGGGAAGACGCCTTGTCCTGTTACGCCAGCTCGGCAATCACGATTTCGAAGGGCGCTAAGCTCAGCCCGCCGAGCGCGAGCGGCGTGGCATTGCGTGCTGAGCTTGCAAACAGCAGGCGCGCGGTCTGCTCGCCAAGCGCAAAATCCACAACCTGCTGCTCGCCCGAGAAGTTGAGCACCACCAGGCAGCGTTGGCCCGAAACCGTGTCGCGGCGCAGAAAGGCCAGGTAGGCATCGCTGTGCGGGTGCAGCGGCTGGTAGTCGCCGGCCACCAGGCAGGGCGTGGCTTTGCGAAGCCGCAGCAGGCGCTGGTAGAACGCGAGCAGCGAGCCGGGATCAGCTGCCTGGGCGGCGACATTGACCCCCTGCGTGTAGCTGGGGTCGAGAGGCAGCCAGGTTTGCACACCCGTTGGGCTAAAACCGGCATTTGGCTCGCCGCTCCAGTGCATTGGGCTGCGGCAGCGGTCGCGTGTTGCTGCGGCAGCCGCGCGCAGCGCTTCCGCAGGCGATACCCCAAGCCGCTCGATCATCGTGTGATACAGGTTGGCAGCCGTTGTGTCGCGCAAATCGCGCGCGTCGGCCAGCTCAAGATCGGGCATGCCAATCTCTTCGCCATTGTACAGAAACGGCGTGCCTTTCAGAGTGAGCAGCAGCGCAAGGTGCAGGCGCGCCAGCTCGGCGTTGTGCGCGCCATCGCCGTAGCGGGTCCACACGCGCGGCGAATCGTGGTTGCCAAGGGTATTACACGGCCACGCGCTGGCTGGTAGCTCGGCCAGGCGAACGGCCTGGTTTGCGCGAATGTGTGCGGGTGTCAGCCGTTCAGTGCGCATAAGCGGGAAGTTGAACACCAGATGCAACTCGTCGTCGCCCGCGCCGTGAAACGCAACATCCTCATCTTCGCCAATCAGCACGCGATCGCCTGGGTATTCGTCGACCAGCGCGCGCAGCTCGCGCATCAGCTCGTGAATGCCGGGCTGGTGGATCTGAAAGGCCAGCAGCTGCCGGTATTCGTCCATAGGCAGGCGGTTCGCGTCGAAAATATCCTCTGCGCGCCGTGCCAGCGTGTGATCGGGCAGATCGGGGTGCTCGAAAATGGTGGCGACCGCGTCGAGCCGGAAGCCATCGACCCCCAGATCGAGCCAGAAGCGCACAGCATCCCACATCGCGCGCCTGACCTCGGGGTTGCGCCAGTTGAGATCGGGCTGCTCCCTGAGAAAGACGTGATAGTAATACTGCCCGCTTGCCGCGTCGTGCTCCCAGGCCGGGCCGCCAAAGATCGAGGCCCAGTTGTTGGGCGGGCCGTCGTCTTTCCCATCGCGCCATATAAACCAGTCGCGCTTGGGGTTGTCGCGGCTGGAGCGCGATTCCACGAACCACGGGTGCTGATCGGACGTGTGGTTGAGCACCAGATCGAGGATCACGCGGATGCCACGGGCGTGTGCTTCGTGCAGAAAGGCGGCAAAATCCTGTGGCGTGCCATACTCCGCAGCGACTCCCGTGTAGTCGGTGATGTCGTATCCGCAATCCAGAAACGGCGAAGGGTAGTGTGGCGAAAGCCAGATCGCATCGATCCCCAGGCCGCGCAGGTAATCCAGCCGCGCAGTCATGCCAGGGAAATCGCCAACACCATCGCCATTGCCGTCTGCAAAGCTGCGCGGGTAGATCTGGTAGAAAACGGCTTGCTGCCACCATTTGAGCGCTGCCATAGTGCTCACCTCATTCATGTGTTTGTTGTGCGCTTGCGCGCCATAATTCGTAGCCATGCGCCTGCCATTCGCACCCGAAGCGCGAGTCCGCGCCCATACACTCGGGGCGTCGCCGCGCACAGCAAACCCAGGCGCCTGGTGCCGAAACCAGAACGCCTGGCTGGCGCATGCGCGAGTAGCTCGGGCGATGCGCCAGGCGGATGAGATACGCGGCAGAGTCAGGGCAGTGGGCTGAAGTTCGTCACTTTCACATTGGAATAGTTGAAAAACGTATTGGCGCACCAGCTGTCGTTATACCAGATTTCGCGCGGGTAGCCATACTGCTGATCATACGAAACACTCGGCAGCGGCGCGTCGCACGAAACCAGCCGATGCGCCAGCGCGGGAACCAGGTGCGCAAGCAGGTTGCGCCAATTCAGCTCGGGCAGGACATATGTCTGAATAATGGTAAACAGATTGTCGACCGAGCTGAAGTAGGCGGCGTTATACAGCTTGTGTGGCGCAAGCGGCTGGCCCGTGGCGGTGTCGATCGCCCTGACGGCTTTGCCGTCGCGCATTTCCACCCGGGCAGTACCATAATTCCACCCCGTCGCCCACGATATGTCAACTTCGTAGTGGCGTGGGGCCTGCTGCTCCCAGCGCTGGCGCGCGCGCTGGTACTGCAACGGCGCGAATGGCGCAACCAGTGCGACAACGCCAGCGAGCAGTGCTACCAGCAGCGCGGCCAGGCCGCCTAATACCAACTTCGAAACAAGCCGCATTGCAACCACCAGCTTCTGGTGTACGGCCGAGCGCCGCCGGAACCAAGCGCAACACCCTGGAAACAGCAGTACGAGCGACTCACCACGAAGAAACGAAGAAACGAAGAATCACACGAAGCAGCTGCTTGTTTCTCTTTGTGAGCTTCCCGCCTTCGTTCCTGCGTGGTACTTTGAAAAGTAAAAGTCTCAGCTAGCCCTTCACTGCGCCCGCCGTCAGGCCAGCCATGATGCGCCGCTGGAACACCAGCACCAGAATCACCAGCGGAATCGTCAGGGTAACCGAGGCGGCCATGATACTGCCCCACGGCAGCTCGAACTGCGTCTTGCCCTGGAAGGTTGCCACCGCCACAATAGCGGTACGCGCGCCACTACTGAAATCGAAGAAGTTCCCGGGGTTGCCGTAATCCTGCGTAAAGGTCAGCGCAAACAAGAACTCATTCCAGGCGTTGATAAACGCCAGCAGGCCAGTTGTAACCATCGCGGGCGCAGCCAGCGGCAGCAGCACCAGGCGGAAGGTTTGCAGCGGCGTGGCCCCGTCGACAAACGCGGCTTCTTCAAGCTCACCCGGCAGCGCGCGGAAGAAGCTCGTCAGCACCCACACGGTAAACGGCAGCGTGAACACCGTGTACGAGAAAATCAGCGCGCCGAGGCGATTGTACAGCCCCGCGCCAACGATCATCTGGTACAGCGAGCCCAGGATCGCGATCTGCGGGAAGGTCGTCATGCCCAGGATCATATACAAGATGAACGTGCGGCCACGGAAGCGCAGCCGGCCCAGCGCATATGCGCCAAGCGAGCCAAGGATCAGGGCCAGAATCACAGTCGACACAGTCACAATCACCGAGTTGCGCAGCGCCAGCGGAAACACCGGGTTCGCAAACACATCGCGGTAGTTCTGCAGCGTTGGGTTCTTCGGCCAGTAGGCCACTGGCGTATCGAACAGCTCGGTAGAGGGCTTGAGCGACGAAACGATCGCCCAGTAGAATGGAAACAGCGTATACAGCAGAATGATCACGATCAGGATCCAGAAGGCCACCCGACCGATCATTTCATTGCGTTTGCGGCGCTGAAACGACGCCGGAGTTACGGGAAGTGCTGCCATCTTAATCCTCCACTTGTATCAGGCGCGTATACACACCAACAATGATCATCAGGAAGATGAAAATGACAACGGCGATCGTGGCACCCTGGCCGAGGCGCGCGAGATCGATCATCGTCTGGCGGGCGAGGATGGAGAGCGTAATCGACTCTGGCGCGGTGCCTTTCACCACAAACGGCAGGTCGAACACGCGGAATGCGTCGAGCGTGCGGAAGATCAGCGCGACCATGAGCGCCGGCCGCAGCAGCGGCAGTGTCATCGACCAGAACTGCTGCCACCGCGATGCGCCGTCGATGTCGGCCGCCTCGTAGATATCGTCGGGGATGACCTGCAAGCCAGCGAGCAGCAGCAGTGCCATAAACGGCGTCGTCTTCCAGACGTCAATCGCGATCAGCGAGGGCAGCGTCAGCACCGGGTCGGCAACCCAGGCGAGCTTGTGATCGAGCAGGCCAAGCCGGGTAACCAGCAGATCGTTGATCACGCCAAACACGTCGTTATACATCCAGGCCCACATACGCGCCGAGACGACCGTAGGAATGGCCCAGGGGATCAGCATAGCGGTGCGCACCACGCCGCGGCCCTTGAAATTCGAGTGAATGGTGAGGGCGATAATCAGGCCCAGCACTGTTTCAAAGAACACCGAAAACACCGAGAATATTGCGGTGTTCCAGGTTGCTTGCAAGAACAGCCGGTCGGTGAGCAAATCGGTGTAGTTCGAAATACCAACGAAACTGACGGCGCGTGTGGTGCTGAGGCGCGCGTTGGTGAAACTGAGCAAAAAGGTACGTATGACGGGGTACAGCGCCACGATGCAGATGATAACGATCGTCGGCGCGGTCAAGATCCAGCCCAGGCGTTCGCGCCGGCGCCCTTCAGCGCTTTGTGGCGCTTCGAACAGGCGCCTGCGCGCAATTGCAGGCTGCTTCACATTGGCGACTTGCTGGCCCATATGCTCCTCCCATGGCTGCTTTGCCCGAGGTTGGACGGCTCCTCCCCCAGAGAGATACTATGCCAAGGCCCCGCTTCCGCGCGCGGCGGAAGCGGGGCGTGCGATCAGTTCGCTACTTGAGGATCTTCTGCAGATCGGTTTCGAGCTGTGCAACCGCCGTCTTGGAGTCTACCTGGCCGGTCAGGATCTGATTGACCGCCGTGAAGTAGGCCGTCGAAACGTCGTTGTACAGGTCGGCCGAAACCGTCGAAGGCCGCGCAACAGCGCCACCCGAGAACACCGGCAGCAGCGAGGTGTAGAACGGATTGGCCTTGATCACGTCGGCATCCTGGTAGGTGGCTGGCCGGGTCGGCAGCAGCGAGCGCTCGATCGCGTTGGATTTCTGCAGCTCGGCGCTGGTCATGTACTTGACGAACTCAATCGCGGCGTCCTTGTTCTTGGAGTTCTTGTTCACCATCAGCTGCCAGCCACCGAGCGTGTCGGCGTTGCGGGCCTTGTCGCCATCGCCCTTGGGCAGCGGAACGACGTCGAACTTATCCTTGAGCTTGGGGTCGGCCTGGCCGATCGAGTAGGCATACGGCCAGTTGCGCATGAAGGCGGCGTTACCGGCCTGCCACACACCGCGGGCCTCTTCTTCCTGGTAGCCGGTTACGCCCGTCGGCGAGATGGTGCCGATCCAGGCCTTGGCGCGGTCGAAGGCCGCGATCGCCTGCGGGTTGTTGATGCTGATGGTGCCGTCGGGCTCGATGATCGAGCCGCCACCGTTGGAAACCTGCCACTCCAGCGCGTCGCAGGTCAGGCCCTCATAGGCTTTGCCCTGCCACACGAAACCCCAGAAGTCGTTGTTGCCAGCGGCGCGCTCGCCATCCTGGATCTTCTTGGCATCGGCTTCGAGCTCGGCCCAGGTTGCGGGCGGGTTGGCAATGCCATACTTTTCGAGCAGGTCTTTGCGATAGTAGAGCAGGCCGGCATCAGTGAACCACGGAACGGCAACCAGCTTGCCCTGCACGGTGTTGTTGTCAACAATCGCCGGGAAGAAGTCGCTCTTGGCGCTTGGGAAGGCCGGGCTCAGGTCTTCGGCGAACTCAGCCATGATGCCAGGCCAGATCACGTCGATCTGGTACACGTCGATGTCCGACGAGCCGGCGCTGAGCTGCTGGCGATATTCGGCCAGGCGGTCGGTCGCGCTCTGCTGGCCGCGCACCACAGTGACGTTGATGCCAGTGGCTTCCGAGAACTTCTTGGCCGCAGCATCTTCGAATGGGGTGGTTGGGCCGTCGGCGCCGCCGATCCACTTGATCGACGCACCCTTGAGGTCGGTGCGCAGGCCCTGTGGCATCACGATAGTGCCGCCAAATTCGGTGGCTGGGGCAGCAGTTGCGGCGGCGGCGGCCGGGGCTTCGGTGGCGGCACCAGCAGCGGCCGGGGCTTCGGTGGCGGCAGCAGCAGCCGGGGCTTCGGTGGCGGCAGCAGCAGCCGGTGCAGCAGTTGCAGCACCAGCGGCCGGCGCGGCGGGAGCTTGTGTCGGGGTTGCGGCAGTACCACCACCGCAAGCAGCCAGGATCAGGCTGGCAAGCATCGCCAGCAGAGAGACCGAAAGACTCTTCTTGTACATTAGAGCTGTCCTCCTAACAGTCGTTGATACGAGGATGATGTAAAACCCCACCTTGGTTCAGCTCGGTAACTGGCCTCACCTCCTTCCATGCCTTGCGCACAAGAGCCGGCAAAAAAAGTGGATGCAATACGGCAAACCACTGCGCCGCGAGCGGCGGCCGGGTACGAATGTTGCTTGCGAATATGGTGCGATGTTTGGATGCGTGAAAGATGGTTTTCTAGGGTACGGCTGGCGTCGATTTTTGGATGACCAATTGTATCGCTGTTCGGGCCGTTTCGCGCTGCGTATTTTCGATCTGCCGCATGGCGCGGCTTCTTTGCCAATTGCCCATCCGGCGCGAATATCAGGCAGTTGCGCGCTGCATCAGCGTAAATTGCAGGTCGATCTGCTGCGCTGACATCCCTTCTTCGGTTATTTGCGCCAGCAGCAGCTCAACTGCCAAACGGCCGGATTCCCTGAGCTGCTGATGAATTGTTGTCAGGCCAATGAAGTCGGAAATGTGGATATCGTCGAAGCCCATCACCGCCAGATCGCCCGGCACGGCCAGGCCACGCTCGCGGGCCGCGCCAATAACACCAATTGCCTGTGTATCGCTGCCCGCGAAAATGACCTCGGGCGGCTCGGGCAGATCGAGCAGCGCACGCCCCTCCTGCCGGGCATGTTCCATACCAAACGGCGCAAGCCGAGCATAGGAGTCGGGCAGTTCAATGCCGGCCAAGGCCAGCGCCTGCCGAAATGCGCCAAGTTTCTGGTCTTCCAGCACGCCCACAAAATCGGGAATGTCTGTATCTCCGACAAAGCCAAAACGGCGATAGCCGCGCTCAAGCAAGTATTCCGCAGCCATACGCCCACCCGCAGTGTCGTCGTGCACAATACTGCTAACCGATTGGTTGAACATCTGGCCCGTCGAGACGATCTGCACGGTTGGCATGCGGAATTTCTGCAGGCGCTTGGCCGTTTCGTCGCCAAATGGCAGCCCAATGACGACGATACCATCAACGCGGCGCGTCAGCGGCAGGTTCGCAAGGTAGCCATCACGCTGCGCCGCCGATGCAACATCGTAGATCACCGGCTCGTAGGCTTGCCCAGCCAAAGCGGCTACAACACCGCGTAAACGATCAATAAACGAGTCGGAGGTAAAGAACGGCGTGAGGACGCCGATGCGTCCAATCCCTTTCCGTGCGCGCGCCTGTGCTTCGAATTTGGGGACAAAATTAAGCTCGTCGATGGCATTGAGAACACGCGCGCGCGTCTCCGGGCCAACTTGATCCGGAGAGTTGAGTACGCGCGAAACCGTCGCGATGCTAACACCAGCATGCCTAGAGACGTCATAAATCGTCGCGGCTGCCATACGTGTCACGCTGCTATTGACACAACAGTATTGGAGTGGCTAGAATGAAAGCTCTTACATCGTACACGACTGGTTAAGAATTGTCAAGCGCCAATCGACGCGTGCTCAGCGCGGGGAAAATGCTGCAGCAAAAACGACTGAATGAACTCTTGCGTTTCGCGTGCGTGGCGCTCGGGGTCGGTGGATTTGGGGGTTAGCTCGCGAAGCTCGGCGTGCGGAATAAGCTGCGCTATCGCCTCGCCATACGCGAATGGGTGAATGGGATCCTGACGATTCGCCAGCACCAGCGTCGGCACCGCAATCGCTTTCCATTCCTGGCGGTCGTGGCTGGGTGCGTCGCGCGGAATACGCTCCAGCTTTGCCACGGTTTCTTCGGCGCGCGGGTGCATAAACTGCCCGCGCAGCGACTTCGCAGCATCGGGCGCGGTGCGCGCAATCTCCAGGTATTCAGCCGTTTGGACGAATAGTTCCAGCCCGCGCTCTGCTCCGTTTTCGCGAATCAGCTGTGCGATCACCGGGTAGAGCGCCGCGTTGGGCGGCAGCGGCTGATCCAGCCAGGCCGGCCGCGACAGCACCAGGCCGCGCACGCGCTCGGGGCGGCGCAGCGCCATCATCAGCGCAACAGCCGCGCCCATCGAGATGCCGCCAATCACGACCTGCGGCAGCGCCAGATGATCGAGCAGCGCGCACAGGTCGTCGACAAACGCGGCCAGGCTAAACTTCTTCTCGTCGCCGAGCGGGCGCGTTTCGCCATGCCCACGGCACTCCATGGTCAGCAGCCGGTAGCCGGGCGGCGGCGCAAACAAGCCAAAGGTCTGGTTGGCATCGCCGCCCAAACCGTGCTGAAACACGAATGGAACGCCCTGGCCGGCATCACGGAAGTGAAACGCGATGCCGTCGCGCTGGAATGTGGGCATTAGCGAGCCTCCGCGCTGCCGAGCGCCACGCCCTTCTGGCGCAGAAACGCAACACACGCATCGACCTGTTCTTCGGCCAGCGCGTGCAGGACGAGCGGGCCGCGATAGCCCGCGCCGCGCAGCAGGGCAATGTAGTGGTCGTAATCGAGCAGCCCGGTGCCGGCGGCTTCGTGCCCGGCATCGCCGTCGCGGCTCAGGTCTTTGGCGTGGGCCAGCACAATGTCGTTGCCCAGCAGCGCAAACGCTTCTTCCAGGATCTCGCGCATGCGGGGCAATTCCCCCGCGTGAAACAGGTTCGCCCCATCCATCACAACCTTCAGCCGCGCCGACCCAATCGCATCCAGCAGCCGCCGCCCCTTCGCCGCCGAATCAATCACATTGCTCACTTCCGGCTCGAAGGCCAGCGTCACGGCGTGTTCCTCGGCAATCTGCACCATCTCGCGCAGCGATGCGACCATGTCGCGCCAGGCTTCGGGCGTGTCGTTGTCGGGGTGCCGCCGCCACATATTCTCGGGGTCGCGCGTGCCGGTGGAAAGGGTGATCACATCGGTTCCCAGCTCGTGGCAGGCCGCCGCCAGCACGCGCAGCCGGCGAATGCCAGCCTGGCGCTGCTCAACATCGGGGTGAATGACGTTGAATGTGCCCGAAACGGCGGCCATCGCAATGCCACGGTCGGCCAGCTCGCGCCGAATCGTGGCCGCCAGCGCCGGGTCGATCTGATCGGGCATGCTTGGCACGCCAGCGCAGGCCATGTTGAACTGAACTGCCCGAATGCCGTGTGCCGCCACCGCGTCGAGCGTTTCGGCCAGCGTTGGGCGCACAAAGGTTTTGGCGAAAATGCCGATCTGCATAAATTCTGAAGTCCTTTCTTTACCACCCCGGCAACACGCGGAAAAGCCTTCATTCTCTCGCTGTATGCTTCGGCTATTCTTTCAGATAAAAACTTGGTGTCTTTGTGTCTTGGTGGTTACTTTCTAGCAGCGGCTTATACCGCGCCCGAGACGTCGGCCAATCGCACGGCCGCGCCGGTTTCGGCCGAGCGCGCGATTGCGACCATGGCGCGCATAGCTGCAATTCCGTCGTCGATATTTGCGCCGTGCTGGGGTACACCATGCAGAATCGTGTCGGCAAAGCCTTCGATCTGGAGCTTGTAGGTGAACGAATCCTCGCCGAGTGGCCGGTGATACTGCCGGTCTTTGGTCGAAAAACACTCTACCGCGCTTGATTTGTGGTACCACGTCAGCGGAATTCTGCCGGTGACGCTGCCGTTCTCGCCAAACAGCTGAAAGCCTTCTTCGAAATCGCCGCGCACTGGAATGATCAGATCGATATGGCCGACGCTGCCATCGGCAAAATCGACCGCCACAAACCAGCAGTACGACTCGAAGCGCTCGACCAGCCGCGCCTGCACGCCCACAATTTCGCCGCCCAGAAAGCGCGTTGTATCCACCAGGTGGCTCGCGTGGCCAAGCACAAAGTAGCGGCGCTTGTCGGCCTTGGGGTTGCCGGCGGGGCGGCGTATCTGCGCGCTGGTTTGCATCAGCGGCTGGAGGTTATCAGTCATTGTGTAGCGGTACAGCGAGTCGTAGTACCAGGCCTTGAATGCCAGGCGCTGGCCAAGCTGTTCCTGCACAAACTGGCGCGCAAACGCAACGCCAGGGTCGAAACGCCGGTTATTGCCGATCTGAAACGCCAGCCTGGTGTCCTTTAGCTCGGTTCGCAGCGCCTCGCATTCTTCAATATCGACGCCCAACGGCTTCTCGACCAGCACGTGCTTGCCGGCGGCGATGGCTTTGCGGGCCAGCGGAATATGAAACTGGTCGGCGACGGCGATCAGCACCGCCTCGACTTCTGGGTCGGCCAGCATGGCATCATAGTCGGTATAGGTCGCGCGCGGGTCGTGAACTGCCGCCATCTTCGTCAGCAGATCCTCAGCCGCGTCGCAGATGGCGTATAGCTCGGCGTTGCGCGCCTTCCGGCACGCTTCGAAATGCCCGGCCTGCGCAATCGGCCCCGCGCCCAGCACGCCGATCCGCAGGAGTCGCGCTTCTTTGTTCATAATGCCCTCGATTCGTGGTCGTGAAATTCGTTCTGTACCACCAGCGATGCCGCCGCGCCAATCACGCCGGCGTTGTCGCCAAGCTGGGCCGCAGCAATCGGCACATCGCGGAATGGCGGCATGACGCGCGCGTCGACGCTTCGCCGAATGTGCGGCTCGAGCAGCGCCATATTCTGGCTGACGCCGCCGCCAATCGCCACGCGCTCGGGCGAATACAGCAGCAGCAGGTTGGTCACTCCAATGCCGATCCATTCGCCTTCGCGCTGCATCAGCGCGAGGGCGAGCGGGTCGCCGCGCTCGGCAGCGGCGGCAACATGCGCGCCGCGCACTGGCGCGCCGGCCGCGATCTCGCGAATGAGCGAGGGCTGGCCTGCCGCGAGCGCGTCGGCGGCGAACTGCGCCAGCGCCGTGCCCGAGGCCAGCGCTTCCCAGCAGCCACGATTGCCACAGGTGCAGGCTGGCCCATCGGGCAGAAGTGTCATATGCCCGACCTCGCCGGCCATGCCCTTGCGGCCAAGCAGCAGCTTATTGTCGACAATCACGCCGCCGCCAATGCCCGTGCTGATTGTGACATACACAAAATGCGCGCAGCCGCGCCCGCTGCCGAAGCGCCATTCGCCCAGCGCCGCCATATTGGCATCGTTCTGCAGATCGACATGCAGCCCGGTCTGTTCTTCCAGCAGGGCCTTCAGCGGAATATCGAACCAGCCAGCTATTGTTGGCGCACGCAGCGCGACCCCGGTGCGCAAATCCACTGGGCCGGGCGACGCAACCCCGACGCCAATGATCTCTTCTGGCGGAACATCGCCAACCATTGCCGCGATGAGCTGTTCGATCTGGGCGATCACATCCTGCGGGCCAGTGGTAGCGGTTGCAACGCGCTGGTGGGCGTGTATCTGGCCATCGCGGTCGATCCGCACGGCACGGATCTGGGTGCCGCCGAGGTCCACACCAATGCTGTAGTTCATAGGCTCCGCCCTTTACCCCGGTAAGAACGAACCGAGAAAAGGCGGGGTTCTGCGCAATGCAGAACCCCGCTTTCTGATATCCCGCAGGCTGCCGCCTAGCGGCACAGCTCCACCACCAGCACCTCCAGCCCAGCCTCGGCGTCGATTCGCCCGGTTTTGCTGGCATGATCAATCGCCAGCACCTGATCGTGCAGGTAGGCCAGCTCGGCATCGGTGAAGCCGCGCGCCTGATCGAGCGCTTTGCGCACGACAAAGGGGCGCTGGCCGAGCTTGGCGGCAATATCGTCGGGGCGCATGCGCTGCGTCGCCAGCTCTTTCACGCCCAGCAGAATGCGCACCTGCCGCGCGATCATAAACAGCAGGTAGGTGGCGGCCTGCCCGTCGTCGAGCAGGCGGCGCAGGCTTTGCAGCGCGGCATTGCGGCGGCGGGCGCTCAGCTCGTCGATAAACGCGAACAGGTTTTGTTCCTGCCCATCCTGCACCAGCAGATCGACCTGAGCCACGCCAATGCGCCCGCCCCGCCCAACAAAGCTGGCCAGCTTGCCCAGCTCGTTGATCAGCGCGCGCCCCTGCGTGCCGGCAAAGCTCACCAGCCGCTGCGCCGCCGCCGGCTCGATCGCCACGCCCAGGCTGCGGGCGCGGTCGCTCAGCCAGCGCAGCAGCTCGGCCCCTTCTTTGGGCAAAAATTCGCGCGTGTCGGCGGATTTTTTAAGGTAGGTGAAGATCGCATTGCGCTTGTCGATATCGTCATTTTCGACAAAGACCAGATCGCATGTGGCCGGCACGCGCTCCAGGTAGGCGCGCAGTTCGTCGCGCTCCTTGCCAGCCTTCTGGTGCTTCAGCAGGTCGTTCACCACCACCAGCCGCCGCTCCACCAGAAACGGAAATGCCTCGCAGGCGGCGATCAGCGCATCCAGCTTGAGCCGGCGGCCGTCGAGCGTGGCGATATTCAGCTCGGCAAGGTCGGGCGGGATGGCGCGCTTGAACTCGGCCAGCGCCTCGCTGCGCGCAAATTCCTCGGGGCCGTAGAGCAGGTAAATCATCGCATTTACGATTTACGATTTACGATTTACGAAAGCTCAATGCCAATCGTAAATCATAAATCTAAATCCAAAATCAAAAATCGAAAGCCCTACATCTGGCGCAGACGGGATCGTTTCGAACCTGCCAGAAAGCAGGTGGGTGCCCGCCCGCAGGCATCTGCGGCCCGCCGCATAACCTGCATTGGAGCAAGGCTCCCTTCGAAACTGTGTTGGATCGAAACAACACCCGCCCACGCTCAGCGCAGGGCACCGGGATGATAGCATGGGCGCAGGCTTTGCGCAACTTGTGTGGCCTGAAGTTGTTGGATGGTTTGGTTCTACGTATTGCAATTACACAACTTACGCGGTGGAGTTTTGGGGCGGCTTGCCGCCCTCCAAACCTCCCGCCGAGAAGATGGACAATACGCCACCCTCGTTCACTCTACCATGCCGATCGAACGCCACATGGCAAGCTCCTCGCTGTATCGGTTGTGCAGAACCTCGCACTGGGTATCAATGCGCATGCTTGACCGATCCTCAGGCGTATAGGCTGGCCATTCTGGCACTCCAACCGCAGCTGGTTTTCCTGTTCGGGCGAAACTTGTCCAGAATTCGGCCATTGTGTGCGATGCAACAAAACGGTTGGGGCGGTGGCCCGAGAGAAAACCGGGACTGTTTTGCGGGGTTTCGTTGTTGAACTTAAACGAGATATCCATTGCGTGCGGTGTGCCTACCGCATATTCCGTCCCTGGTATGGTCATCTCGGACTTATAGCCAAACTGGTACAGGTACACCGGCGCACCCTGTTGTGCCGCCTTCTTCTCGGCAATCTCGATCGACCCCAGGCCCATCATGGTGATGGAGGCAATCGCCACAAAGATATCTGGCGCGGTAGCATTGGGCATGGCGCGACGGTAGGTATCAGCTATCTGCCGCGCATCCGCCCCGTGCTGCGACTCGAGTTTTGCCTGGAGGCCGTTAAAGTCCAGCGTGAATGCGCTCGTATCTCCACGCTCCCATGCAAAAAATGTGTACTCGTCTTCATTCCAGCCGGTGATCAGCGGTTTATGGCGCGAAATGGCAGGTGCGGTCGGGTCGAACGGATGCGCGGGGAGAATTTCGCCATCTACCACCGGCCCGAAGCCGTGGATACGTGCCTCGGCGCTTCCCGCAGCCTTACGGCGCTGGTGTGGTGGTATCGGTGGGAATTGCGATTGGATGCGCAGCAGATCGGCAGCCGGCACGTCAAGTAATTTCCGCCAATCGTTCGGAGCGATGGTGAGTGCCTGCAAGACCAGCGAGGTCGTTTCGGCGGCCATCTCGCGCGTGAGCATGCGCACACCCGGCCCGCTTTCAATCGACGCCTTGCTGAAATAGGGCGCAGCCGCCGGCATCGCATACAGGCAGGAGGTCTTGGCACCTCCGCCCGACTCGCCAAAAATCATCACATTGTCTGGATCGCCGCCAAACCGGCCGATATGTGTGTTCACCCATTCCAGCCCCGCGACAATATCCAGCAGGCCCTGGTTGCCCGAGCCTGCGTACTCTTCGCCAGCCAACTCGTCGAGGTACAGAAAGCCCAACAAGCCTAAACGGTGATTGGTCTGCACTACCACAACATCGAAGTTGCGCGCCAGGTTTGTTCCATCCTGAGCAGCGGAACCTCCCGAGCCAATCACAAATCCTCCGCCGTGGCTATAGAACATCACTGGTCGCCGCTGATTGTCGGTCGCAGGAGTCCAGATATTCAGGAACAGGCAGTCCTCGGCAGGTTCCGGCTCATTCTGCCGAAATGGCTGGATGGCAGGCGCTCCCAGGTGCAGCGCATCGCGTACACCGGGCCATGGCTCCAGCTCAGCCGGCGCGCGAAATCGGCGGTCGCCCGAAACCCTGCCAGCATAGGGAATTCCTCGGAAGATCGTGACACCTTCGTGTCTGAGGCCGCGAATTGTGCCGTACGCGGTTTCAACGTCGATCGTATTCATGGTTGGTGCAATGCCTTTTTTTGCAGGAATCTCCAACAATTCTGGACGATCATTCTACCACTCTATGCGCCTGATCCCTTACCATGGCTCTCGAACAACAAACAGTGATTGGGCGTCGGGCAGGCGGCTGGGCTTTTCGCCAAGCGGAATGAAGATGCTTAAGCACTTCGCACCACACAATACGTTCGTTGTTCCGCGGCTTATGGGGAAAACAGGAAGGATAGGTTCACGATGATTCTCGAAGAAACATATACACTCTCGAATGGGGTCACGATTCCCAAGCTGGGGCTTGGCACCTGGTTTATTGCGAATGATGATGCAGGGCAGGCCGTGGTGGATGCGGTGAAGATTGGGTATCGGCACATTGACACCGCCCAGGCCTATGGTAACGAAGACGGCGTGGGGGACGGATTAAGAGCTTCTGGTGTGGCCCGCGACCAGATGTTTGTGACCACCAAACTTGCTGCGGAAGTCAAGGCATACGACGAGGCTGTCGCATCGATTGATGAGTCACTCCAACGTTTGGGGCTGGACTACATCGACCTGATGATCATTCACAGTCCGCAGCCCTGGCAGCAGTTTGGCGATCGCAATCGCTACTTCGAGGGGAACCGTGAAGCATGGCGCGCGCTTGAGGAAGCGTACACAGCGGGCAAGCTGCGCGCGATCGGGCTGTCGAACTTCGAGCAGCACGACATCGACAACATCCTTGGCTCGTGCTCCGTCGCGCCCATGGTGAACCAGATTCTGGCGCATATCAGCAACACACCGGCAGCCTTGATTGACTACTCCCAGAGCAAGGGCATTCTGGTTGAGGCATATTCGCCAATCGCCCACGGCGAGTTAATGAAGAACCAGGAGGTCGCGAGCATTGCCGAGGGCTATGGCGTGTCGATCCCGCAATTGTCGATTCGCTACACCTTGCAGCTTGGTCTGCTGCCCTTGCCTAAGACCGCAAACCCGGCACATATGAAAAGCAATGCCGCGGTGGATTTCGTGATCTCGGACGCGGATATGGACACCCTGCGAAACGTGAAGCGTATCGAGGATTACGGAGATGCCAGCATGTTCCCAGTCTATGGCGGAAAGCTGAATGGGTGATGGTCTTCAATGAACGTGCGGCGCCTCAAACATACCGCGCCTACTCCATCACTTCGGCGCCAGCATTGCCGCCCGCGCGCGGATTGCCCACGAAAAATGCCAGCACAAACGCGCCGACAATGGTTCCCGTAATCAGCAGCAGCGCGTCGCGATAGGCCATCACCGTGGCCTGCAGGCGCAATTGCAGCACCACCTGCCGCAGCAACTGCGCCTGCACTGGCAGCGTCCACCGGCCCTGAATGGCGGCCTGCGCCACCGCGCCGCTCAGGTAGGAATACAGCGGCGACGACTGCGTGACCTGCTCGGCAAGGTGGGCGTAGTGCGGTATGGTGCGATCCTTGACGTAGGTAGCAAGGAACGAGGTAATAAACGCCGACGAGACCTGGCGCTGGAGTGTGAAGAACGAGGAACCACGCGCCAGCTTCGCACGCGGCACGTCGCTCAGCGCGATCACGCTGGCGGGCTGGCTGGCGAAGCCGATGCCAATGCTGCGCCCGATCAGCCAGATCTGCAGCAGGCGCGTCGGTGTGGTAAGCGTCAGGCCCGAAAGCAGGTAGCTCGCCACGCCCAGCGCCACCAGGCCGATCAGGATCGAATATTTCGGCCCAAAGCGGTCGGTTGCGAAGCCCGAAAGCGGCAGGGCGATCAGCGTCACCAGCGAGGACGGCAGCAGCACCAGGCCAGCCTGCTCGGGGTTCAGGCCGCGCAGCACCTGCAGGTATTGCGGCACCAGAAACAGCGCGCCGAACAAGGCCAGCGTTGTGGCGATCGTGATCAGCAGCGCACTGGTCCAGTTCCAGCTTCGGTAGAGTCGCACATCCAGCAGCGGGTCGGGCGTGCGCAGTTCGACAATCACCAGCGCAACCAGGCAGAGCAGGCCAAAAATCCCAAAGCCCAGCACCCTGGTCGATCCCCAGCCGTCGCTGGCCGCCTCGCCCACGTCATACACCAGCGACGCAAAGGTCAGCGTCGAAAGCGTCAGGCCGGGGATATCGAGCCGCGCCCGCTCGTTCACGCGCCCACGCCGCAGCAGAATGGCGCACATAAACAGACCCACAATGCCAATTGGCACGTTCAGGTAGAAAATGATGCGCCAGCTGAAATATTGCACAATGTAACCGCCCAACGTTGGCCCCAGCGCGGGCGCAAGCAGCACCGGCACGCCAATCGCGGCCTGGCTGCGCCCGCGCTCGGCGGGCGGGAACACGGCGTACACCTGTGCGATGCCGATTGGCAGCAGCGCGCCGCCGCCCAGACCTTGCAGAATGCGGAAGAAGACCATGCTGCTAACATTCCACGAGATTCCGCACAGCATCGAGGCGAGCGTAAACAGCGCCAGCGAGATCATGTAGATCCACTTGGTGCCAAAGCGGTCGGCCAGGTAGCCAAACAGCGGCACGCTGACCGTCTGCGCGAGCGTGTAGGCGGTCACCACCCACTGGATGTCGTTCAGCGTCGCACCGAAGACGGCCTGGAGCTTGGGCAGCGCAATATTCACCACAGTCTGGTCGAGCACGGCCATAAACAGGCCGAAGATAACGGCGATGGTGACCAGCCATTTGTATTCCAGGCCCAGAAAGTTTCGTGCCGCCGGCTGGCCGCCAGCGCCCGCGCGAATTGTTTCAGCAGCGCTCATCGCCGCGTCTCCTGCTTATCGCTGCGAGCAGAATAACCAAGCCACAGAGCACACGGAGATCATAGAGGACGAAACGATTTTCAGCCCTCCGTATGATCTGTACGGCATCGCTCATTCGCTTTGTGCTCGTCGGAAACTGTATCGCAGCCCGATTGCTTGCTTGCCCATTCCCCCACGCCCCATCCTCCATCCCCTGTGCCGCAGGCGCTAGGCCGTGCGAATGCGTACATAGGCGTTTTCGCCGGGGTAGAGGCTGGTGCCAGAGGTTGAGCCAATGCTGATATGCACCTCGATGCGCTGCGTGACTTTGGTGAAATTGCCGGTCGAGCGGTCGGTGCTTGGGATGATCGCGAAGGAACTGGCCGTCGCGGGCAATACTTCGCTGACCGTGCCCTGATAAACGTTCCCGCCAGTCGCGTCAACCGTCACTTCAACCGGCTGGCCAGCGCGCACGCGCCCGATCTCGCTTTCGTCGATGTAGGCAGTAATGCGCATGGCATCGAGATTCGCCACGTAGGCAATTGCCTGCGCCTGCGCGACAACCTGCCCTTCCTTGCCATCCACGCGCAGGATGGTGCCGTCGATTGGCGAGGTAATGGAGGTGTAGACGGTGCCAGTGGCGGGCTTGATCTGCCCAAGTACCTGGCCGGCGCGCACTCGGTCGCCCGGCTTGATGCGCCAGGTTTCCAGCGTACCCGAGGCGAGCGGCGCAACCGACACCATGTTCGAATCGACCAGCGCGTCGTCCGAGCTGACGTAGAGCGTGCTGTTCAGGTAATAGGTGTAGCCAAAGCGCGCAAGCACGCCAAGCACGATCAGCCCGACAACGGCCAGAATAATCGGTCGCGCGCGCCGCCGTGGCCGGGGTCGCGGCACGCTGGCTGCTTCGGTTGGAACCGTTTCAGTGGTCATAGCCATCTCCGGCATAGTCGCGCTATGCAGCGATACGCCAGCCGCTCTCCAGCAGAGCAGCCGTGCGCCGAAGCAGGCGCGATCAAGAGCTTTTGGGAATCGAAGAAGTGGTTTCGGCCTTTGCTGTTGCGGCAAGCGCCACAATGCCCAGGTGCAGCGCAGCAAGCGTGGCGTCGTCGAGCTGGGCCAGCCAGCGCTGCATCGGCTCGACCCGCACCTCGCGCAGCTTCTCAACCAGCTCGTTCCCTGCGGGCGATAGCTCGGCCAGCGTGCGTCGCCGGTCGATTTGATCTTCGGTGCGGTCAATATAGCCGCTCTGCACGAGCCGATCGACGAGGTGGCTGGCGGTGGGCTGGCCGATGCCCAGCGCCTCGGCAATCTGGCCAATCGGCAGCGCGCCCGCGTCGTAGAGCGTGATCAGCGTTTTGAGCTGCGCCATCGACAGATCAAGCTCGACCCAGATCTGCCGCGACGAGGCGCTGATTGCACGACTAATATTCTGCTGCTCCCGAAGAATCGCCGCGATCACGGCTGTGCGTTCACCCGCCATGCTTGCTCCTTTTGTTCGTTGCGGCAGAGTAACGCATTCCATCGATGTTGTCAATATATTCTATGTTATCGAATATATTGCGTTTACACCCGCCGCAGGATGTGCAGCAGGTATTCCTTGCGATTGAGCGGGTTGTGATCCGAGCGCGGGCGGGTGGGCGGCTCGCCGCGCAGGGGCGCGTAGTGATCGAACGCGCTTTCGAGCACGCCTTCGCCGCGCGTCAGGCCGGGCAGTTGCTGCTGAAGCGCGTGCACCTCCGCCGCCGGGATGTCGCCGTCGAGCAGGCAGACCGTGCCGCGCATCACCGGCGCATCGGGAAGGGCGCGCAGCCGTGCCAGCACGGGCAGCATCGGGCCAAATGTGTCGGCGGGAATTTCGAGGTGAAAGCGGTGCATTGGCTCGCATACCTCGGTGCCGGCCTGCTGCAACGCCGCCATCAGCACCAGCGGCATCAGCAGGCGGAAATCGCGGGCCGTGCTCGAAGGGGCAGTGTAGCCCGACTGGGTCAGTGTGGCTTTGCAGTCGATCACCTGCCAGCCATACAGCCCTTGCTGAAGTGTTTCCTGCGCGGTTTCTTCCAGCGCCTGCTGAAATGCCTCGAAGGTTTTGTAGACGTACAGCGGCACGGTTTCCGGCCTGACATCGGTTGCCAGCACAATGCCTGAATTCGCTGGCCCCGGCTCGACGCGCAGACCAAGCGTTGCAAGAAAGGGGTTGCCATCTTTGCCAAGCAGTTCGAGCGCTGCGCCCGTGCCAACCAGCCGCTCCACACAGATCGTCGTTGTTTCGAGAAACTCGACCGCGATGCCATAGTCGTCGGCCAGCGTGGCCTGCACCACTTCCTTCTGCACCTCGCCGTAGAGCGACACGAACAGCTCCTGCCGCAGCTCGTCGCGCCGCACGTTGATCAGCGGGTCCTGCTCGGCGAGCTGGGTGAGCGCGGCGTGGAGTGCGCGGCGCTCGCCCGCGTGGCGCGGCACCACCAGCGTTTCGAGCGTTGGCGGGGCGAACCAGTGCTGTTGCGCGCCGGGCCGCGCCACGCCAATCGTGTCGCCAATCTGAATGTTGCCCAGCCCCCACAGCTTGCCAATCTGCCCGGCGGCGACTGCGTGCGCCTGCGTTGCCGCGCCGTGCTCGAACACGCCCAACGCAGTTACGCGCCCTTCCTTGCCATTGCCGAACACGAGCCGCTCGCGCACACGCAGCGTGCCAGCATACATGCGTACATAGGCGATCTTCTCGCCAGCCGGCCCGCGCTCGACTTTGAAGACCGTGCCGGCGAGCGGGCCGTCGGCATCGCCGTCGCGGGCTGGCAGCAGCTCCTTGATGCCGTCAATCAGCGCACCCACGCCCGCGCCCGTGATTGCTGAGCCGACAAAGACGGGGTGTACCAGCGCCTGCCGGGTTTGTGCTGCAAGCTCGTGGCGCAGCCGCTCGTAGGAAACAGCCCGCTCGTCGGCGACGTAGGCCGCCAGCAGCGCATCGTCGCGCTCGGCCAGCAGCTCCACAAGCAGGTTTGCAAACTGGGCATCGGCGGGGCCAAATGGCACGGCCTGCGCATCGCGCGAGCCTGTTTCAACCGCATAGCTCAGCGCGACAATCGCGGGCGATAGGCGCTCGCGGACGCTGGCCAGCACGCGCTCGACATCCGCGCCGCGCCGGTCGATCTTGTTGATGAACAGGAGCGTTGGGATGCGCAGGCGCTGCAACACCCGCATCAGCACGCGTGTCTGCGCCTGCACGCCCTCGACCGCCGAGATCACCAGCACCGCGCCGTCGAGCACACTCAGCGCCCGCTCGACCTCGGCAATGAAATCGGGGTGGCCGGGCGTGTCGATCAGGTTCACAGTCACATCACCAATGGCAAACGACACCACCGCCGCCTTGATTGTGATGCCGCGCTGGCGTTCCAATGCCATGGTGTCGGTTTGCGTGCTGCCCGCATCGACGCTGCCGACCCGGCTGATCACGCCCGTGGTGAACAGCAGCCGCTCGGTCAGGCTGGTTTTGCCGGCGTCGACATGTGCCAGAATGCCCAGGTTCAAGTAGCTCATTGGCGCTCGCTTTCGTTCGGCTCGCCGGCCCACAGCGCGCGCATTTCCTCCGACGTCGCCAGCAGCTCGTCCAGCGTGCCTGTGGCCTCCACGCGCCCATCTTTCAGCACCACAATGCGATCTGCCCGCCGCAGGGCCGCGTGCCGGTGCGACACAGCAAGGACGGTTGGCAGTCGCCAGTTGGCAGTTGGCAGTGTGCCGTTATGGCTTGCCTGCTGACTGCCGACTGCCAACTGCTGACTGCTGATGCGCTCCCACAGCTCCCGCTCGGTCGCCACATCCAGCGCGCTCGACAGGTCGTCGATCACCAGCAGTTCGGCGTTGCGCACGAACATCCGCGCCGCCGCTGCGCGCTGCACCTGCCCGCCCGAAAGCGTCACGCCACCGCTGCCAACCAGGGTGTCCAGCCCGTGTTCCAGCGCATCGAGGTCGTGTTCGAGCACTGCGCTGCGTACAGCCGTTTCCAGCGCCGGGCTGTCGGGCAGGCCGAGCAGGATGTTTGTGCGCAAGGTTTCGTTGAACAGGCGCGGCACCTGCGCGGTGTAGGCGGCGCGCGGCGGCACAAAGAACGCGCCCGCATCGTCCACAGGCTCGCCATTCCAGCGAATTTCGCCCGCGTTGCGCGGCAGCAAGCCCAGCAGCGCGCGCAGCAGCGTGGTTTTGCCCGCGCCCACGCGCCCGGTCACAACCGTCAGCGTGCCGCGCGCAAGCCGCAGGTCGATGCCCTCGATGCCGCGCCCGCCGTCGCGGTGGCGGTAGGTGATTCCTCTGGCTTCCAGCAGGTTCGGGGTTTTGCCACCAAGACTCGAAGGCTCGAAGGTTTCGGAAAAACTTTTCTCCGCTCTTCGTGTCTTCGTGTCTTCGTGGTTACGGTTCCCACCGTCTGTACTTTGTGTCTTCGTGCCTTCGTGGTTAACGTTCCCGCCCATCGGCAATTCGCCACGCAGGAAGAGCGGTGCCGACGCGACCAGCGCCTCGGGCGGCGCATCGCCGAGCAGCGCGTCCATACGCGCAAATGCCACGCCGGTCTGGCCGTAGTGCGCCAGAAATTTGCCCAGGCTGTCGGTGAAACTGGCAATGACGCCCAGGTACGACACGAACAGCACGAAATCGCCGACGGTCAGGCTTGCGTCGAGCAGGCCAGCCGCCGCCATCAGCATGATCAGCCCGGTGCCGATGCTGACCGTGTTTGCGGTGATCGCGTCCAGCGCCTGCGTCACCAGCCGATCCGCCAGAATAGTGTTGCGGCGGCGCTCGTTGAGGCTGCGAAAGTGCGCCACAATCCGCGCTTCCGCGCCAGCCGCCTGCACGGTGGTCACCGCCGCTACAATGTCGCCAATCGCGCCGGTGACATGGCTGGTGGCCTGGCTGCTGGCCTCGCGGTAGCGGCCAAGCGCCGCGCTGGCCCGCCGCGCAACCACCGTCACGATCAGCAGGGGCAGAATGCACACCAGCGTCATGCGCGCGTTGGTGTAGAGCAGTACCAGAAACGCCACCGCTGCAAAGACCCCGTGCACAGTAATTTCATCCGACCAGTCCACGCTATCTTCGGCCTGGTAGGCGTCGTCGCGGAAGCGGCTGATCGCCTCGCCAACGGCAAAGGGCAGCGCGGCGGCACCGGGCCGGTTCAGAACGTGTTGCAGCAGGTTGCGGCGCAGCAAGCCGCTCATGGTGAAGCGCGTGGAAATTTCAACCGAGCCGGCGATCAGCCACAGCGCCGATTGGCCAAGCGCCAGCGCGGCGAGCAGCAGGAGCAAGCCGGTGATGCCGATCGGCACCGGCGCCGCCCCAGTCAGCGTGTCGAAAAACGCCCGCGCGAGAAGGCCCGGCAGCAGGCCCGAGAGGTCCATCAGGCCCCACAGCGCGGCGTGTGAGAAATACAGATGCGGCGCATTGCGAATCATGCCCGCCAGGTAGCGCCAGGTTGGCAGTGGTCTCATAGCAGCACCTCCTCGGCGGCAACGCGCAGCAGCGCGGCAAAATGCGAATCGGGGTCGCTGGCAAGCGCGTGGCGCGGGCCATACTCGCGCGCACTCCCATTTTCGAGCAGCAGAATGTCGTCGGCAAAGGCGACCGTGTCGAGCCGGTGGGCGACGATGATGCCAGTTCGCCCCGCCAGCAAACGTTCCAGCGCGGTGTGCACCAGCCGCTCGGTGGCCGGGTCGAGCCGCGACGACGCTTCATCCAGAATGATCACGTCGGGGTCGCGCAGAAAAATGCGCGCGCAGGCCAGCACCTGCGCCTGCCCGGCCGAAAGGCCCACGCCGCCCGCGCCAATCACGGTGTCGAGGCCGCGCGGCAATTCCGCGAGCCAGCCGCCCAAACCGAGTGTGCCGAGCACTTCGCAAAGCTTTGCGTCCGGCACCGTTGGGTCGAACAAGGTCAGGTTGTCGCGCACGCTGGCGCTGAACAGATGCACGTCCTGCGTCACCAGCCCAATGCGCGAGCGCACGGCAGCGAGCGTCACATCGCGCAGATCGACGCCACCGAGCCGCACCGCGCCCGCGCCCGGGTCGTAGAAGCGCGGCAGGAGGCGCGTGAGCGTGGTTTTGCCGCTGCCCGTGCGCCCAACCACGCCCAGCACGCGCCCCGGCGCAATGCGCACAGTCACGTCGCGCAGGGCCTCGCCGTGCTCGCCATACGCGAACGAAACGTGGTCAAGCTCGATGGTCAGGCGACCGGGCGGCAGCGTCTCGCCGGGGCCGTCGTGCAGACGCGGCGCGGTGGCAAGCAGCGCCTCGATCCGCCCGATGCTGGCGTCGGCCTGCTGCAAATCCTGCACCTCGTTGCGAAGTTGTTCAGTTGGGCGGCGCAACATGTCGGTGTAGCGAAAGATCAGGTAAACCGTGCCAAGCGTCAGCGTGCCTGCGCGAAACAGCATTGCGCTGAGCGCAAAGGCGGCGACGGTGCCAAGCGCGAACAGGCCGTGGCTCGAGGCCACCAGCGCATAGCCGCGCATGCCCGCCCGGCGCGTAACAACCAGCCATGCGCGCATCAGCTCCGCGCAGCGGCGCAGCACAAACGCGCCCGCGCCGCTGGAGCGCACATCTTCCAGCCCGGCCAGATAATCGCCCAACCAGCCGTAAAAATCGGCGCTGGCCTGGCGTTCGGCTGCCCACAGCGGCGTGGCAGCGGCACGAATGCGCAGCATCACAAAGAGCGCGAACAGCACAAACACGCCCAGCCCCAGCCCCACGCGCCAATCCACAACCATGAGCAGCACGAGCACGCCCAGGATCAGCGCGCCATTGCCCAGCACCGAAACAACAAAGCGCGAGAAGAAGCGCGCCAGCGTGGCCACATCGCCGTCGGCGCGCTCGATCAGCTCGCCGGGCGTGTGCGCGTTGTGGTAGGCCGCGTCGAGCCGCAGCAGGTGGGCCAGCAGGTCGGCGCGCAGGGCGTTGGTCGCGCCCCAGCCGACGTGCTCGGCCAGGTAGGTTTCGGCCACGGCCATGCCCTGCGCCACCAGCGCCAGAGCCATGGTCACAAATGCCAGCATAACCAGTTCGCGCAGCGCGCCGCCACCAGTTGCACGGTCGATAAAGCGCCCGGCGACGAGCGGCACAGCCACCTGCACCGCGATGGTGCCGCCCAGCACCAGTGCCAACAGCGCCATACGCGCCCACTGCGGGCGCAAGTAGCGCGCGAGTAATTGCCAGTATCGATTGAGCGTGCGAAACGAGCGCAAACGCGCCTCCTTGAAAACTACAAATCAAGCTAAGTACTCTGGAAAATACGTTCTTTCATACAACGGGCAAGCTTCCAGGAAGCTTATCTGGTTATCAGATTGAAGCAAAACTGGCTTCAGCTTCCTGGAAGCTGAGTGCAAGGAAATGTATTTTCCAAAGTACTAATCATTTCCAGCCAAAAAAAGATCGCATTGGCTCCAGAGCCGCTTGCGCCGCCAACACAAAAAGCCACAGGTCGCCCTGTGGCCGCGCACAAGAACGGCCACAGGCGGAACACCCGTGGCCGTTCAAATAAAAACGCCACGGGGCCGAATACACCCGTGGCCATGTCAGTATAAATCGCCGCGAACGAGCAGCCAGTGAATCGATCACAACGCAACGATAGCGAACTACCGCCGTTTTATGTCAAATCATCGATGCTGCCGAGAATCGCGCGAGGAATGTGTTGGTCACCAAGCGCACTTAGAGCGAGCGCTCACCTGCCACAGTGAGAAGCTCAAGATTGTACGCTGCAAATGTCATCGTCGCTCCTTTCATATAATCTTCCGATCTGCGGCAAGTCTACCATAGCCGGGCGGGGCTGGCAAACCGCCAAAAGGCCGAGAAACAAACGCGCCCCGCCGAGGATGGCGAGGCGCGCTGCAATGCGGGTGTGTGCGGGCTATTGCTTGGGGTAGCCCTTATCCTTCAGGAAGGCATCGACCTGCGTGCAGACGGCGGGCACCGCTTCGTCGGCAGTTTGCTCGCCGGCCCACACTTTCTGCAAGCCCGAGTCGATG
Source organism: Kouleothrix sp. 19917 (assembly GCF_057073505.1). NCBI lineage: Bacteria > Bacillati > Chloroflexota > Chloroflexia > Chloroflexales > Roseiflexaceae > Kouleothrix > Kouleothrix sp. 19917. The sequence continues at coordinate 1,915,646 of NZ_CP097099.1, read as the reverse complement.
ATCGAGCCGCCCAGCTCGTCCCAGTCGGGGAAGTAGCCAAAGCGGCCAACCTTGGCGTTTTCGGCCTCGGTCAGGAAGGCCTGGCGATTGGCCGGCGGGTTGTTGCTCTTCAGGAAAGCATCTGACTGCGCCACGGTCTTGAGCGCGGGGAAGATCTCGCCCGACTGCGTGTAGAGCTTCTCGCCGCCGTCGGCGCTTTGCAGCCACGAGAGGAAAGTCCACGCGGCGTCTTTGTTGTCGCTCTTGGCGCTCATCACCCAGGCTGCGCCACCGGCGCTGGCGGCGCGCTGGCCGTTCACCGGGATCGGCACTGGCGCGACATCATACTTCAGGCCGGCGGCATTGAAGGCCGAAACGCGGCTGGAGTTCTGGATGATCATGGCCGCCTGGCCGCTCTGGAACACGGCTGCGTCGCCGCCGGCCTGGCTCAGGTCGGCATCGCGCATGGCCAGCTTGTCGTTCATCAGGCCGGCGAAGAACTTGATCGCGTCAAGCGCGGCCGGCTCGGTGAGCGTGCACTTCGAAGGGTTGCGCATGTCGTCGAGCATGCCGGCTTTGTTCTGGTTCAGCCACAGCGACCACTTGCCGCCTTCCATGGCCAGGCCATACTGCTTCACGCGGCCATTCGCCTCAACCACGCTCAGCTTCTGCAGCGCGGCCTTCAGGTCGTCCCAGGTCCACTTGTCGGTTGGGTAGGCCACGCCAGCCTTGTCGAGCAGGTCTTTGTTGTAGTACAGCGCCTCGACGCCAATATCGCGCGGGAAGCCGTAGATTTTGTTCTGGTAGGAAGCCGACTCCAGCAGCGCCGGCCAGTAGTCGCCGGTGTTGTAGTTGCTCTTCTGGATGTAGGGCGTCAGGTCTTCGAGCACGCCGGTGGCGGCATAGCTGGGCGTGGGCCACAGGAACAGCACGTCGGGAATCTGGCTGGAATCGCCACTGGCCCACAGCGTCTTCAGCTTGGTGAAATAATCGTCCCACGGCTGGTGCCAGATCTCGATCTTGATGTCGGGGTGGGTCTTCATAAACTCAGCCGCAACTTTTTCGTGGCTGGCTTTTTCTTCGGGGCTGCCCCAGAAGCCCCAGGTGACGGTGACCTGCTGGCCGCTGGCTGCCGTCGCCGCAGTGGGCTGCTCGGCGCTTGCTGCTGCGGTGGGCTGCTCGCCGGCAGCCGGCGCGCTGGTGGCGCTGCCCGAGGGTGTCGCGCCGCCGCCACCACATGCCGCCAGCAGGAGCATGGCGATCAATAGGAGCGCGGCGAGCTTGGGAGATCTGAGCCTGTGCATGAACTACCTCCTCTGAACAGAACACTTCCTATGACGACCATCGGCGCGGCGGTTGCGCGGCGCCGTGGATCAATAGGCTGGGGAAGGGCTAGATCGGCCCGCCGCCCGCGCGCTCGATCATGTCGTTCACCTCGTTGGCGATCGCCGCCGCCGGCTTGGCGGCCAGCAGATCGTCGAACAAGGGCAGCGTGCCGGTGCGCAGCGCCGATTCGGCGTACAAAAACATCGAGGCCGACCAGGCTTGCTGGGAATAGCCCATGGGGTGGCCGCTATTGCCGTGCATCCACTCGTTAAACTCCCAGTCGGCGGTGATGCCCTGCTGGTTGGCCTGCGCCAGCCGCACGAGCAATTCTTCGGCATGGCTGGCCCATTTGTGGCGCACCAGCGCCGCCACATGAAAGCCGCCGATCATTGGCCAGATGCCGCCGTTATGGTACTGGTGCGGCAGGTTCAGGTTGCGGCTGCGGTAATATTCGCGCCAGTTGCTTTCGCCAGGGTAGATCGGCGGGTGAATGGCTTTGGTCGGGTAGGGCTCGTGCATGCCAACCTGGCGCATAAAGCGCAAAATATGCTCGGCGCGGTGCCAGTCGGCCACGCCAGTGAGGATGGCCAGCACATTGCCCAGGCTGTCGCACCAGTCGCCATATTCGCGGAATGCCACCCAGGGCAGGTAATAGGGCCGGCTCGAGATCGTGCCAATGTTGTGATACAGCATGTACCACTCCAGGCGGAAGGATTTCAGCCGTTCGAGCTGCGTGGCGAAATGCTCGGCCACCCAGCAGCGGTCGATCCACAGCAGCAGGTTCAGGCGCTCGTGAATGCCGGCTGCGCCGACTGCGAGCTTATGGGTGGCAATCTGCGTGGGCGCGAGCGCAGCAGCCATCTGCTCGTGCGCCAGCGCCGCGCCATAGTAAAGAACATTATCGTACAGCGTGTTGTAGCGCACCGCCAGCAGGTCCATCCAGTCGCCAGCCTCGGGCACTTCGATCAGCCCGCATTCGTTCATGTCCTGGTATTCCAGCCACAGCAGCGCCCGGTCGATGCTCGGCCAGTGGCGCTGGAGAAAGGCGAGATCGCGGCTGGTTTGGAAATGCAGGTAGTGGCCCAGGATGTACCACAGGTTCGAGTCGGTTGCGCCGGCATTTTCGGTGCTCACGTAGCCAGTGTCGGGGTTGACATTCAGCTGGATCAGGCCGCGCGCCGACTGGTGCGCCGCCATGGTATCGAGCGCGGCGCGGGCTGTGGCAAGCATTTGCGCGTCGCCGGTGGCCAGCGCGCCCAGAAAGACTACGCCATTGTCGCGCGCCCAGATCTGCGGGTAGCCAGCTGCCAGCCCCGAAGCACGAAAGCCGTGGGTTGTGACGCAGCGGCCAAGCACCTCATGGGCGCGCTGGCGGGTTTCGTCGATGAGCTGTGATGCACTGGTCATTGAGAATCTCGCGATACCTGCATGCGCAGGCCAGGTGGCGGTTCGTGGCGATCGTGATGATGGGCGGTGCTGCGCAGGATGTTATAGCAGGTGGGGGTGCGCTTGTCAAACTGGCGTGGCCTCGCAGGCCAGAAAGGTCAGGCCAAACAAAGCGCCTTCGCCATCGCGTGGCTCGAACCAGATCGAGCCGCCATGCAGCTCAACCAGCAGCCGCGCCAGGTGCAGGCCCAGGCCGGTGCCACTGCTCGCCACTGCCGCGGCCGGTGTGCGGAAAAACGCATCAAAGAGGTAGGGTTGGTCGGCGGCTTGCACGCCAGCGCCGCTGTTTTGCACCGTCAGCACAACCAGTGCGTCGTCGTGGCACTCCAGACGCACCGTGATTTTCCCGTTAGGCGGCGTGTACTTACAGGCGTTACTGATGATCTGGTCGATAATCTGAGGCGCGCGCACTTCATCGCAGAGCACCAGTGGCAGATCGCCAACGATCAGTTCAAGCTGTTGCTTTTTGCGTGCGAGCTGCTCGTGGTAGCCCACATAGACCATTTCCACCAGCGTTAGCAAGTCGGTCGGGTGCAGCACCAGCTCAACCAGCCCCATTTCGATCTGCGCAAGGTCGAGCAGGTTCGAGGTGACATTGCGCAGGCGCAGAACATTTTCCAGCATCACCTCAAGCGTGGCGCGCTGCTCGAGCGCAAGTGGCCCGCATTCCTCGTCGAGCAGCAGCTCAAGGTAGCCAAGCAGCGGGGTGAGCGGGTTGCGCAGCTCGTGCGCGGCAACCTTCACAAAATTCGTTTTGGCCTGGTCGGCGCGGCGCAGCTCGTCGGAAACGGTTTGCAGCGCGGTGTGGCGCTGGTTTAGCTGGCTGCTCAGGTAGTGAAGTTCTGCGTCGTGCTCGGCCGATTGGATGTGCAAGCGGCACTGCTCGGTGACATCGGCCAGTTGCACCAGCAGCTGTGCTGCTTCAGCAGGCGCCTGGTAGCGGCTGACAGACAGCGAGAAAAATGCAGTGCCGCCATCATCGTGCGGGCGGGCCAGCAAGGGAAGTTTAAGCTGCGGGAGGGTGCCGGCAAGTACCGCTTCAAGCTGGCTTGCTTTCTCGGCAAGCTCGGGGAAGACGCTGAGCAGCGGTAAACCTGCCGCAAGCTGGCGCATCGCCGGTGCTGCAAGCGTGGCAGCGCCATGCACCGTGGCAATCCCGAGGCTGGCCTCAGCGAGCATATACGCAAGGCGCTGCGTCTGCAAAATCGTATCGACAATTGCGTGGTCCATACGAGCCTCACTGTTGCTGGCCGCCATCGGCAGCCATTTGTGCCAGCTGGACAAACAGCGCATGCACGCCATCGCCAGTTTTCGCGCTCACAATGCCGAACGGCAAGCCCAGCTGCCCGGCGCAGTCGGCAAGGTCTGCGCGCGCTACTTGTTGCCCGGGAATATCGCTTTTGGTGGCGGCGATAATCGCCTGCGCGCCCGCCTCCACGCTGCGCAGCAAGGCCAGCAGCGGCGGCAGGGTTTGAAGCGACACAGGATCATTCAGGGCGCATACCAGCACTGCGCCATCGGCACCGCGTACATAACTTTTATACTGAGCAGGCGCAATCGCACCAGCTGCATCCCAAATCAGCAAAACAAGATCAGCGATACCGTGGCGCGTGGGTGCACCGAGCCGTTTTCGAAGAACACGAACGCCACTGGTGCGCCGGTATGCCTCCTCAAACTGGCCGTGCACAAACCGGCGCGCCAGCGAGGTCTTCCCAGAAAGTTCACCACCGAGTAAACAAATCTTTTTGTTGATTGCCATGGTTGTGCAAAAGTACCGAAAACTATTTATTTCTTAACAAAAAAATAATAATGCAGTAAAAATATCTGCGCACAAATAGCGGCAAACGACTGACAAGCCAACCTGGGCCAGAAACACATACACGCTCTCGGAACCCGGTTAGTATACAACAACATCGGCGGTTTTGCTAGCGAATGCGTAATATATACAAGCGAAAATATGAACACACAAAATTTCTGCACAGTAGAGCCGTAAATTCCAGCAGCTATGAATACTTACCCTCTCATAAAAGTACGAACTGTCTGTATGATTGCAAATTTCGCCAGTACATCACTATGTATATATAAACATTCGATCATTTACATATAAAAGTATAATCTGACCGGCCGGGGTTGGCGCGAAACGCCCGCGCAAATGCGCCAGGCAAAACCTCTGCTGCATCAGCGCATGTGGTAGAATAGCGCGAGATTCTCCAGCCACTTCGTTCCGCCGCGTCGAGCACATTCCCAGGGGCAGGCACCATGGCGAGCTTCACCACTAATCAGCAACGCGATAGCGTCACCATCACGACCTCGGATTTGATGGTCGCGTTCTCGCGGGAAGATGGCGGGCTGCGCGAATTGCGGCGCACCGGCGGGGCAAACATCATTGGATTTGGCGCGCCCGCCCCAACGGTCGATGTCGAGCTGAGCGATCGGGGCTGGCTGGCTGGCCAGAGTTTTGTGCGCTACCTGCGCCACAGCACCCACGAAGGCGAAGGCGCTGAGCTGACGATTACCATCGGCATTGGCCCGCTGATTGTGCGCGACAGCTACCGCATCACCGGCACGCTGCTGGCCCGCCGCGTGACGCTGTGCAATGCTGGCGAAGATGCCCTGCACCTGCGCGGCGTGCGGCTGCTGCTGCCCTGGGCCTGTGTCGGCGCGCTCGATTCGTGCCGTTTCGATGCGCCCGGCAACCGCGCCCGCCCGCACGCCCCGCTGGCGATGGTTGCGCAAAGTGGGCCGAATGCGCCAGCTGCCCCGCAGTTCGAGCGCGCCCCCACCGAAGGCCCAGGCGTGCTGATGCTGCACGACCCAGCCAGCGAAGAAACGCTGGCATGCTGGTATTTCAGCTCGGTTGGCACCGCCACTCCGCAGGTGCATGGCAATGGCCGCGCCCTGACGCTGTGCCATGAAGTCGAGCTGGACGAAGTGCTCCAGGCCGATGAGTGCACTGTGGCAGGCACGCAATGGCTGCTGCTGCTGCGCGAGCCCTGGCCCGCAGCCCTGAGCGCTGTGCGCCGCACCTGGGCCCTGTGCGGCCTGCAGCCGCTTGAGCAGCCGGCCGCCTGGCTGCGCGACGCAGCGATCTACGAAACGCACCCGGCGCTGTGGGGTGGTTTCAGTGGCTTACGCGCCCAGCTGCCCCGACTGTGCGCGCTGGGGCTGAATACCCTGTGCCTTTTGCCAGTCTGGGATTTTGCAAACCTCAGCGGTGGCCTCTGGGATGGCAACTGGGGAGGTTCCGGCGACCTGTACGCTCTGCGCGATCTCCAGCAGACCGACCCGACACTTGGGCCACCAGGCGAGCTGCGCGCGCTGGCCGATGCTGCGCACGATCTTGGGATGCGCGTGCTGCTCGATCTGCCACTGGAAGGCTGCGCCACCGACGCGCCACTGGTCGAGCACCACCCTGAATGGTTTTGCTACGACAGTGCCGGCCAGGTCGCCCGGCTTGGCCAGCATGCGGGCATTGCCCCGTTCGATTGGGATCAGGCTGGGCTGCGCGCCTCGATGCTCGAATGGGCGCTTGCGCAGCTGCAATCGTATGCGCTCGATGGCTTCCGCATCCTGATGCCGCGCGTCGTCACGCCGCCACACCCTGGCGCGCGCCCGGCGCTGCCAAACTTGCGCATGGGCGCGCTTGACCTGATCGAGCAACTGCGGCGTGGCATGCTGGCCCTGCGCAGCGATGCCGTGCTGGTTGGCGCGCTGGCCGGCCCACTCTACGAATCGCTGCACGATGGCGCGATGCACGAAGTTGCGCACCACATGTTTATTCAGCTTGGGCTCGGCCAGATATCGCCCATGGAGCTTGGCGCGTGGCTGGAAGATGCCGCGCTGGCCTTGCCGCGCAGCGCCACGCCGATCTGCTTCACCGAATACTATCGCACGCGCCTGGTCAGCCCGCTGGCCGATGGCCTGCGCGGCTCGCGCCTGAGCCGCATGCTGCTGGCGGGGATGGTGCTGTGTGGGTTTACGCCGCTGATCGGTCACGATCAGGATAGCGTCGATGGCGCGTTTATTGGCAACCTGCTGCGGGCGCGGGCCGATTTCGCCGCGCTGCGCCAGGCCAGCGCCGTCTATAACGCACTGCCCTGCTCCAGCCCGCAGGTGTTTGCCGTGTGGCGCAGCGCCGAGCACGAACACCTGATTGGCGTGCTGAATGTTGGGCCGCACAAGCATACTGTGGTGCTGAGCCTGCCAGTCGATCGGCTGGCGCTGGCCGAAGGCGAGTACGAGCTGTACGAGCTGTTTTCGCGGCGAACCTGGGCCGAGGCCGGCCAGCAGGTCTGGGCGCGCGACGATCTGCTGGCGCTGCAAATGACGCTCGAGCCATTCACCGCCTACTGCCTGGCGGTGCGTGCCGCGCCAGCCACCACCCCCACCGATGAGCCGCTGGGCGCGCTTTCGCTGGCGGCGTACTCCGCGCGCGCTGCCGCCGTTGCCGGCAAGTAGGCGCGCCACCCGCCCTTGACGCTGCCAGAGCCGTAGGGTATAGTTAGCGCAGAAGCGAGGGTTTTTCCCCCCAGAGTGAGAGAAACGAGGGATATTCTTATGCCACTTGTTGGCGCGCCAGGCGGCCACGGCGAGCGCATCAGCCCGGCGGTTGAGGATTACCTGAAAGCGATCTACACCCTGGGCCGCACCAACCCGCAGGTCAGCACATCGCTGCTGGCCGATCATCTGGGGTTCAAGCCGGCCTCGGTCACGGGCATGCTGAAAACCATGGCCGATCTGCAACTGGTGAGCTACACGCCCTACCGCGGCGTCGAGCTTTCGCCAAGCGGCGAGCGGCTGGCGCTGGAGGTGGTGCGCCACCATCGCCTGATCGAGCTGTTTCTGGTGCAGACGCTTGGCTTCAGCTGGGATGAGGTGCACGAAGAAGCCGAACGCCTTGAGCACCACATCAGCGAAAAGCTCGAGGCGCGTATTGCTGCCCACCTGGGCGAGCCAATCGCCGACCCGCACGGCGACCCGATACCCACCCGCGAAGGCACGATGCCCACCAACCAGGCCGCCAGCCTGGCCGACATGGCCATTGGCGAGCACGGCTGCATCACCCGCGTGCGCGACCAGCACCCCGAGCGCCTGCGCTACCTGGCCGACCTTGGAATGGTGCCGGGCGCGCAGCTCGAAGTGCTGGCCAGCGCGCCGTTCGATGGCCCGCTGACCGTGCGCATCGGCGCTGCCTCGCACGCGATCGACCGCCGGCTGGCCCGCGAGATCTACATCACGCGCGCGGCCAGCTAGCGCTACCCCAGAAACGACAAGGCCGTCGCATACGGCTGAAAGCCCACCCGCTCGTACACCCGGCCAGCCTTCGCGTCGGCGGCACTAAGGAACACAGCAGCAGCGCCATGCGCAAATGCTTCCTGCGCAGCGTGCGCTGTGAGCGCGGCCGCCACCCCCTGCCGCCGAAACTCGGGCAGTGTCGCAATGCCCACCAGCTCGGTCAGGCCATCGAGCGGGGCGGTATACATGCCTGCGCCGGCGGCCTGCCCGCCCAGGTAGGCCGTGAACATGCGCCCATTCCCCAGCCGGTAGCGAAAATCGTCGGCTTCGGCCAGGCCAACTGGCGTGGCGTTGGGGTTGAATCCCAGCTCGTTCACATTCATATTTTCGCGCAACGCCTCGGCCGGCGCGTGCTGATCGATCGTTGCCACGCGCAGATCGGCGCGGGCGGGCGGCGGCGCAAGCGTGGCTGGCGTGCACAGCATCAGCTGCAAGCGCGATTCTTCGGTGAAGCCGCTGGCTTCGAGCGCGGCAGGCAGGTCGGGCGCATACTCGGCAATAAACTCAAAGCGCGGCTTGCGGCCATGCGCCGCGAACACAGCGCGCAGCGCGGCCAGCGGTTTGGCCAGATCGCCCCCGCATGGATGGTTAGGTGCTGCATAGTTATAATACGTTTCGGGGCTATTTTTCGAAAAGAACAGCGTAAACGGATCGATCTCCACTACTTCGCGCAGTGGAGCCGCCGCGCGCCGCAAATAGTCTTGCAATGCTGCAATCGAGAGCATAAACACTCACTTTCATAAAGATGTGATATTATAGCCTACGCAACAGGTTCGGGCAATCAAATACGCCCGCTCGATCTCGCCCGTTGTGCGCGTGTCGTATCCATCACCTTGATCGGTACCTTTAAGGCAATTCGCATGGCCCCGCGATAGCATCGCCCAATCGAGGCGAACTGCCTGCTCATTCTGGTCGATTCTGCTCCGTGCCGCTTGCCAAGTACAGGAACATCATGCCATCACGCCGCCAATTCCTGCGTCTTGCCCTTCCAACGCTGGCAGTCTGCGCCGCCGAGCGCCTGCCTGCGCGCGCCCAGGATTCCGCGCCACCGCAGGTGTATATTCCAATCGCGCAGGGCAATGCCGCGCCACCGCCCGAGCCACCGCCACTCAGACACAGCGATGCGCCGATCGTTGGCGCGGCCAGCGGCACCCCCGAGCAGGCCAGCGCATGGTTCGGCGCGCGCTGCTCGGCTGGCTATACCGCCTACGACGTTGAGACGATTGTGGCACGCTATCGCGATTTAGGTGATTGGGCGGGCATGGATTGGTTTCTGGCGCTGGCGCAGATGGGCCACGAAACCGGCCACATGAGTTCGTGGTGGTCGCAGCGCCCGCGCCGCAACCCGGCTGGCATCGGCGTGACCGGGCGCACCGCCTACAGCAGCAGCGACAGCCCGCCCGGCGCAAACTGGGTGTGGGATGAGAGTGTGCAGCTGTGGCGCGAAGGCGTCAGCTTCCCCACCTGGGACGACCACGGCATTCCCGCGCACCTTGGGCGGCTGCTGGCCTACGCCCTCACCGACGATGCCGCCAGCGACGCCCAGCGCCAGCTGATCGACTACGCGCTGGGTATTCGCCCGCTGCCGGCCAGCTATCGCGGCAGCGCGCCAACGATCTGCGGGCTGAATGGGCGCTGGGCCGTCCCCGGCGATGGCTATGGCGAGCGGATTGTTGAACTTGCGCTGACCATGCGGGGCGAATAATTTCTTGTAACACAAAGGCGGCTGCGAGCATTTCGCCCGCAGCCGCCTCGGTGTTGGTGCAGAAGAAGTTACTCGTCGCCTTCCAGCCGCACACGATCGTCGAAGCCTGTTGCAATCGCGTCCACACCGGTTACCTCGGCAGCAATATAGGCAGCCAGGTATGGCGGAATTCGCCCATTCTCCAGCCCTTCTTCGATGATTGCGAGCAGATCTTCGGTGGTCATGCCAGGTCCTCCTGATGTATGTAAATTGAGAGGTCGCAGAATTACAGCAGCTCGACGGCTAGTGCCACCGCCTCGCCACCACCCAGACAGAGTGATGCCAGCCCGCGCTGGCCGCCGCGCCGCCGCAGCGCATTCAGAAGCGTCACCAGCACGCGCGCGCCGCTAGCCCCGATTGGGTGGCCCAGCGCAATTGCGCCGCCGTGCACATTCAGCCGGTCCCAGTCGATGCCAAGCTCGCGGCCATTGGCAACCACCTGGGCGGCAAATGCCTCGTTGATCTCAAACAGGTCGTAGCTGTCGAGCGTAGTGTTGGTGCGCTCCATCAGGCGGCGCACGGCAAACACTGGCGCGGTGAACAGCTCCAGCGGCTTAACGGCAGCCTGCGCCGCGCCGAGAATGCGCGCCAGTGGCGTCAGCCCAAGCTCGCGCGCGGCAGCCCCGCTCGTTACCACCAGCGCGGCCGCGCCGTCGGTGATGCCGGGCGCGTTGCCGGCCGTCACGCTGCCATCGCTGGCGAAGGCGGGCCGCAGCCCGGCCAGCACCTTCGCGTCGGTATCGCGGCGCGGCGGCTCGTCGGCGCGGATGGTCGTGGTTTTGCCGCGCCCGGCCATAACCTCGACCGGCGCAATTTCGTCGGCGAACATGCCCGCATCCTGCGCAGCAATGGCGCGGGCGTGCGACTCGGCGGCAAAGGCATCCTGCGCGGCGCGGCTCACGTCGAAGGTGCGCGCAATCCACTCGGCCGACTGGCCCATGTGATGGTGCTCGAAGGCGCACCACAGGCCGTCATTCACGACTGCGTCGACCAGCTCGCCATTGCCGAGGCGGTAGCCGGCGCGGGCCTGGGGCAGCAGGTAGGGCGCGCGCGTCATATTTTCCATGCCGCCAGCCACAATTGCGCGCGCCTCGCCGCTGCGGATCAGCGCGCCCGCCAGCATTACGGCCTTCAAGCCGCTGCCGCACACTTTATTGATCGTCAGCGCGCCAACACTCGCGGGCAGGCCGCCAGCGATTGCGGCCTGGCGCGCAGGCGCCTGGCCCAGCCCCGCGCCAACAACATTGCCCAGAATGCACTCGTCGATCAGCGCCGGGTCGATGCCCGCGCGCGCCACGGCCGCCTGCACGGCAGCGCCGCCCAGGGCTGTAGCGCTGGTGCCGGCATAGGCACCCTGGAACTTGCCAATCGGTGTGCGCGCCGCGCCCACGATCACAATATCTTGATCGTTCATATCTATTCACCAAAAACCAGAAACAACGCTCTGAAGGCGTATCGTTTTCTTCCTGGGCACAAAAAATCCCGCCGTGCGGGCACGCGGGTCAGCAGCGAGGCGGACACAGCGGCGTGCTCGTCTTGCGGTCAAGGCTTGCGCATCATAGCAGAAAAAGAGGATTCGGGCAAATTGGGGGTGTGACGTAACTGTTCACTGTTGGGGTAAAGAACATTCGGTCGAAGAGGTTGCGCCTTGGCTCAACAGCTTGACGCATTCCTCAAACGGGTTGCACTTGCGTGCCTGCCAGGTCTCGAACAGACTTGCCAAGCCCAGCCGAGTCTTGGTTCCCTGCTGGCTGCGCGAGCCGCCGCTGATCTTGCGCATGACAACCAGCGGCCGGATGCTGCGTTCGGCCAGATTGTTATCCGCACTCAAGCCATCGATCAGCACAAACTGGAACAACTCTTCCTCGTGCCGCAGCAACCGTTTCGCCAGCGCCTGGCAGGCATGCTTTTTGACCCGCGCATAGGCGAACCCGAGTGCGTGCGCCCGTGCCGTCAGTTGCACGTACTGCTGCTCGCGCTGCTCGCGTATCGGCTGCTCGTGCTCACGCAGCCAGCTTTGGGCATCGTCGTAGAGCGCTCGTACCTGCTGCGCCCACTGCAGTACCCCCGCATCGTCGGCGTGCTGCTGCTTCAGCTCCCGCAGCGCGCGCAGCAGATGAACCCAGCAGCGCTGATGCTTGCCGGCATAGATGTTGTAGCCGCAGTAGAAATCGCTCACCAGGTGGCCCTCAAACTGACCAGCCAGCATGCGTTTCACAACGGCCTGTCCACGTGAGTGGTCGTAGTCGTAGTAGCGCACAGCTTGCTCGCCTGGGGTTGAAAACGCCCAGATGTAGCCGTTCATTCCATCCTCGCGCCACGACGTTTCGTCGCCGTGCAGGATCGGACTGGCACGCGCCTGTGCCTTGAGCGCCTCGAGCTCGGCTTGCAACCTCTGCCGCAACTGATGGAGTAATTCCACGATTTCGCCTGTGCTGAGCAGCAATTGATGAACGCTGTGCAGATACGCCTGGATGCGGCGGATGGGCAAGCGCAGCGTGGTACGCAAGTAGCCGAGCAGGCTGATGATGCGCACGCCGATACGCCCTTGCCCCAGCACCTGACCACTCAGATCGAGCTTGGGGCTGTGCCAGCGCTGGCAGTGCGGACAGAAGCGTTTGATTACCCGATGTTCGACGACCTCGACCGGCTGCGGTTGAGGCAGTTCAATCACCTCACGCGAATAATCGAGGCTATCGCCTTGTAAGCGGTAGAGGCAGTCGGGACAGCGCTCAAGCGCATGCTCGACCGAGCGGGTCGGGGTCATTCGCTTGCGGTTGTGATTGTGCTGAGGTGCTCGCTTCTTGCGCGGCGATTTTGGCGAGGCTGGTTTGGGTCGATTAGGTTTGACGAAGGGTGGTGGCTCGTCGTGGTGCTGTTCCAGTTCGGCAATCCGAGCCAGAGCAGCCGCTAAGGCCTGCTCTAGCTCGCCGACGCGAGCGTGCAAATCGCTATTGACTGCGCGCAGGCGCTCAACTTCGTCTTCAAGCGTCATGCAGCCGAGTATAGCATAAGCTTAGGATAACTGTGAACAGTTACGGTGTGACGGAAAGTTCTGCACACAGCTTGTTTGACGCACTGCCCGGCCGTAAACGACCGGTCTGATCGTACAAAGCCTCTGCGAGGCTGGCGAGCAGCAGCCCTGCAAAGGCTTGGTGGCTTCAGCCCAACCGTTCACGGTCGGGTGAGCTGGTGAATGGAGCGTGGCGGCTTGTTTCCAGCGGCTTCAGCCCGCCCTGCAGAAATATCCGTCACACCCGCAAATTGGCTGGAGTGTACAAATTACTCAGTGGCAGAAAGGGCAAGCAAGGCATAATGCACCTGCGCACTACGCACTACAAAGCCAAAATTAGTGCGTAGTGCGTAGGTGCAGAGCTACAGAATTGCGCTGTTTTTATAGCGGTTTGCAGAACGATTGACCATTCATTGCTGGCGAGAAACTCATTGTAAAGTGGAAATGCCACTGCCTCCTGCCAGCTGCAAACTGCTATAGAATTACACCGTCCGCTCCAAGTCGAGCACGGCATTGGCGGCTTCGAGCAGGCGCGGCACAAGGTGCCATTCTTTGGCGGTGACGCTACGGAAGCGCCGGCCCATGATTTTCAGCAGCGAGTCGGCCTCGTACAGGCGCAGCCAGCGCGTGTCGATCGCCCGGCCGGCAGCCCCGTAGCCTTCCAGAAACACCTGCCCGACATGCTCGATAAACGCGGCATCCTGCGGCTTGCGAATGGCTTTCCAGCGCAGGTAGGCCATGAAATTGCCGAGATCGCGCGCCTGGTTGCTCCAGCAGAAGCCGTCGAGGTCGATCATCACCAGCTCGCCATCTTCGATCATAAACTGGTCGGTGCGGAAGGCGCCGTGCCCCGCGCTGGCCCTGGGTTCGGGCTGCTCGGCCGCCAGCGCGGCAATGCGCTCGACAGCGGCGCAGTACTGCTCGGCCAGCGCGGCATCGACGGCGGCCATGGGAGCGATATATTCGCGCAGTTCGTCGAGATCATCGGCCATGGTGCGGGGCGGGCCAGCCACTTCGGTGCAGCCATGCAGCCCGGCCAGGCGCGCGCCAGCATCGCGCAGCCAGCGCTCGCGCAAAGCAGCATCCTGCTTGGGGTCGAAAGCCAGGTCGTTCAGCTCGGCGCCACCCTGCACTTCATCCTGAATGAGCACATGAATGTCGGGCCAGTAGACCAGTGGCGGCAGCACGCGTGGCATGCCGGGGTTGCGCTCGCGCGCGCCGTGCAGCGCGGTGATCGTCGCCAGCGACAGCTCGCCGCCGTCGTTCAGCAGCTTGCCGAAAAAGGTCTGCGGGCCAGCCGAGGTGTCGAGATCATAGCGGAACACGCAGCGCACATTCGGGCGGTAGCGCACCGGCGTGACCGTGCAGCGCTCGATGGTGGCGTTGGGCAGCAGCGCCGCGAAATGCGCGCGCATCACCTCGGGGTCGGTGGCCTGGGCCAGCCAGGGCAGCTTGGTGTCGGTGTGATAAAGACGGTGAGCCGCGCCGGCCGGGGTGATTTCCAGCACGCCAATGGTTGGAAGGGCCGCGCCATCCTGCTCGGCGGCAAGCGCGTAGGTGGTGACGCAGCGCGTGTGGGGCTGATATTTCGTGTCTTGCAGCTTGATCTTGCTGATCGTCACCGGGCTGCCGCCGGCCGGCCATTGCTCGGCAAACAAACGCGCCACGCGGTCGAGATCGAAGGCGAGCGGCAGCGCGGGCAGATCCGCGTCAAACGTATATGGATCGCTCATCACACCCCCAGTTTGGGCTTACATTCTTCAGGCTGAGCATTGTGGACAGTGCTATTCTACATCAAAGTCCCAAAATTCATCCACAGATGACGCAGATGATGCAGATACAAACCTCCTATCTGTGTCATCTGTGTCATCTGTGGAGAGATCTCGTTCCCCATTCCAACAGAACATGCCCTGATGGTGCTGCGATTATGCGGCCACCGGCAGGCGCATGCCCAGCTCGAATGATTCCAGCGTTTCGCCCGCGCCGGCCTCGTTCATCATGCCCAGCAGCATTTCCGCCGCCGTATCCACGCCCGTGATGTCGGGGCGGTTGAGGGCCGGCATGCGCGGGCCACGCGCCAGCGCGCCACAGACCTGCGCGGCCACATGCTCGGTCACCAGCGCGTCGGGGTCGATCATTTCCACCCAGCCGCGCTCGGCGAACAGGCGCGCGCGCATTTTCTGCTCGGCGCTGGGGCCACGGCGCGGGATCAGGATGGCGCGCTTGCCCGAGCGCAGGATTTCCATGGTGGTGTTGTAGCCAGCCATCGCAACCGTCAGGTCGGCCGCCTCGATGTAGCTCAGCGTATCGTTGACCGAGAGCGAAACGCGGGCGGGCAGGCCACGCGTGCGGGCCTCAAGGTCGCGGCGCTGGTCGGCGGGCATGAACGGCCCGGCCACAATCGCCAGATACACCTTCTGCAAGGCGCTGATCGCGGGCAGCGCGTCGATCAGGGCGCGCATCATTGGGTAGGCATCCGCGCCGCCGCCAGCCATCGCAACAATCAGCTTGGTTTCGCTGTCGCTGCTGCTGATGTATTTAGCGCGCGCCCGCGCAGTGTAGCGCGCAGTCTGCGGCGTGCAAACATAGCCGGTGTAGAGCATGCGGTCGCGCACGTCGGCGGAGAAACCATACTGATCGGCCAGGTCGAACACGTCGCGCTTGCCATAGACCAGCACGCTGTCGTAGTAGCGCTCGATTGCGTCGTATGCGCCTTCGACATCCCAGCGCCGCCGCACGACCTCGGGAGCATCGAGGATGTCGCGCAGGCCCAGCACAATTTTGGTGGGCGCTCCCGTGGCGCGCAGCGCGGCCAGCGTGGGCAGAAGCTCGCCCATCGCGCCATGCGGCATGTGGTCGACCAGCAGGACATGCGGCTGGTAGCTCAGCACCGCGCTGCGGATCAGCTCGCGGCGCATGTTCGACACGGCCTCGAACGACATGGGCAGGCTCACTGCGCGCCAGTCGCCCGGGCCGGCCTTGACGATCGACGGCAGCTTCAGGTAGTCGTGGTTGGTGCTGCTCTCGAAGAACTGACCCAGCCGCGAGTCGGCCATCGTCAGGACGGCGGTATCGGGGTTTGCGCGCACAATCTGGTTTGCGATCGAGGTCGTGCGGCGCATATGACCCAATCCCAGCCCATCCTGCGAATACATCATCAAGCGTGGCGTCACACTCTGGCTCTTCACTCGCTGCATGTCGGTCCTCCCTCACGTTTCGTCAACCGTTTCGTTCGTGGGCCTAGCATAGCCCAGCCTGCCCACATCGCCAATGATATTTTTCACACTGTGTGATCTGTTTGTTAACTGTTGGACGAAGAGCTACGCCCCTGCGTCGCACAGCGCGAATCGTCCTTCTGGCGTACTCCGAATGCCGCTCCCTGCTTAACAAACTTGCTGTCTGCAACCTTCAATTCATTCCCCTCGTCTGTTAGGTAGCTACGATAATGCTCCATAGAAAAGGAGGATGCATGAGCACCAACTATTCCGAGCAGGACACCGAGCGCGCCCGCGCCGCCGAGGGCACCTCGGCAGGGATTCCGACCCAGCAACTTGGCCTGCCGCCCCTGGCTGCGCCAAGCGCGCTGCCCACGAGCAACCGCAACAACCCCGTCGCGCTGGGCCTGATCGCGATTGGCGCGCTGCTGCTGTTTGGGCGTGTGGCGGGCGTGCGCGTTGATCTCGCGCCGGGCATGGTGCTGCTGACGATCGCAAGCTGTTTTTTGTTTTTCTCGTTCTGGAAGCGAATCTATGGCCTGCTCATCCCCGGCAGCATCCTGGCCGGCCTGAGCGCCGGCGTCACCTTTGCCGACCTGACCAATGGCGTATCGGTGCTGTGGGGCCTGGCGCTGGGCTTTCTGGCCATCCTGTTCGTGGGGCGCACGCTGTTCGGAAAGACTAACTCGTGGCCGGCCATCCCTGCGGTGATCCTGTTTGCGGTTGGCCTGATCGTAGCGGCGGCGAACCTGCCGGGCCTGCTGGCCGGCGGGCTGGTGTGGCTGCCGCTGCTGCTGATCGGCGCGGGGCTGTACCTGGGCTGGGGCCGCCGCCGAACCGCGTAGGAGAGCGAAAGAATAGAGCCACAGAGAGCACAGAGCGCACGGAGTATAGGATTTAGACCAGGTGTGCTCTGTGGCTTTTCTAAAATCCTTCACGAACCTGTAATTCATTCAGCGCCCACGGCATTCTTGTCGCGGGCGCTGCCGTTGGCACGCAAGCGTGGTAGACTGAGCGCAGCAAGGAGTGAAAAAAGGAGCCAGCCATGGCCGAGATGCGTTTGTTTGGCACCGAGATGAGCCGGCCCATCCAGCGGCCGGGCGCGCATGGCGTGCAGGCCAGTGTTATTCAGCTGCCCAGCGCCATCGCCAACCTCATGAGCCGCGAAGAATTAGCTGAACGCTACCAGGGTTTGCCGATCATCCTGGAACAGCCGGTTGGTGTGTTTGCGCTGTTCTTTGATGCGCAGGGCGCGATTGACGAGCACAGCGCCGAATACCCGATTGTGTTTCTGATCATTGGCGGCAGCGGCTTTGTGCGCGTGGGTGGCCCGAACGCGCCGGCCGAGGCAGTGCACGCCGGCTACGCCGTGCTCTGGCCGGCAGGATCGCTGCACAAAGCCTGGACCGACGGCGAGCCAATGCAGGCGATTGCCATCGAGTTCCCGGCTGTTGGCGGCGAAACGGCGGCCGAGGAAGAAATCGAGTAGGTGGGATTAGGGCCGAAATTTATCCACAGATTACGCAGATTACACAGATGGGAAACATTATATTTGTGTAATCTGTGTATCGATTGTGTTCCCATTCCAGCGCTGAGTAGCCCAAAGGTACGATTGCCTAACGTATGCAGGGATGCGTAATCATGCTACAATAGGTATTGCCCGCATGTCACGCGATATTTCACTGGTGAGAGGAGCTCGCTGCACATGCACCCACGCATTCCCATCCCTGCTGCGCGCCTGATGCGCGCCGTTTTGCTGTGCCTCGGCGCGCTGCTGGCGTTTGGCCCGGCGCTCGCGGCGCAGGCGGCCCCGCAAACCTTTCTGGTGACGAAATTCACCGACAGCGCCGACGGCACGTGCAACAGCTCGGATTGTTCGCTGCGCGAGGCGATTATCGCGGCGAATGCCAACCCCGGCGAAGACACAATCACCGTGCCGGGCGGCACCTTCACGATTGACATTGCCGGGCCGGGCGAGGACATGAGCGCCACCGGCGACCTCGACATCCGCGAGGCGGTGATCTTTCAAATGGCCGGCACCGCTACCTTCTCGCTGCTCAACAACTGGAGCGACCGCGTCTTTCAGATTCTGCCCAGCGTCACCGTGACGATGAGCAAACTCGTGATCGCCAATGGCAAGCTGCCGGGCGGCAGTGGCGGCGCGCTGCTCAATCAGGGCACGCTGACGCTGAGCGACAGCACGTTCAGTAATAACACGGCTGGCAGCGGCGGCGCGATCGCGAACCAGGGCACGCTGACGCTGAGTAACTCGACCGTGAGCAATAACAGCGCCAGCACCGGCAACGGCGGCGGCATTTTCAGCAGCGGCACGCTCACCCTGAATAATGTGACAATGACGAGCAACAATGCGCCCGCTGGCAATGGCGGTGGGCTGGCGGCTTCGGGCTTTGCAACGCTCACCACCAGCAGCGTGAAAAGCAACACCGCGCTGGCGGGCGGCGGCATTCATTCCGGTGCGACGCTGGAGCTGAACAGCAGCACCGTGAGCGGCAACACTGCCAGCAGCACTGGCGGCGGCGGTATTTTCAGCAGCGGCACGCTCACGCTGAATAAGTCCACCATTTCTGGCAACACTGCGGCGGGCGGCGCGCGCGGCGGCGGCATCCTCAACACTGGCGCGCTGGCAGCCACCAACACCACCATCAGCGGCAACACGGCCAGCAGCGGCGGCGGCCTGGCTAACGCCAGCAGCGCCACGCTGGCCAACGCAACCGTGGCGCGCAACATTGCCACGGGCGGCAGCGGCGGCGGCCTGGTGAACGACGCCGGCAAGACGGCGACGCTGCGCAACACAATTCTGGCCGAAAACACTGGCAGCGCCGCGCCCGACTGCGCCGGCTCGCTCACGTCGCAGGGCTACAATCTGGTTGGCACCGTCGCTGGCGCGTGCGTGGTCAACACCGCCACTGGCGACCGCCCGAACCAGGACGCGCAGCTGATGAGCTTGAAAGATAATGGCGGCGCGACGCTCACCCACGGCCTGCAGCCCAGCTCGGCGGCGCTGGATGCGGGCAGCCCGGCCACGCCCGGCAGCGGCGGCACTGCCTGCGCCGCCAGCGATCAGCGCGGCATTGGCCGGCCACAGATGGGCCGCTGCGACATCGGCGCGTTCGAGCTGGTGGGCGTCTCAATCATCGATTTCGCGTTTCAGCCGGGCAACCTGATCGTGCCGGCCGGCACAACTGTGCGCTGGAAGAACCTCGGCGCAAGTAACCACAGCACGATCAGCAACGTCAATAGCTTCGACTCGTGGAGCTCGCCAGCACTCGGCCCGGGCGACACCTTCCTGCACACGTTCAACACCAACGGAACGTTTGCCTACCATTGCTCGTTCCACCCGAATACCATGTCGGGCACGATCACCGTGACTGGCACCTCGGTTGACCCGGTGCCGCTGCTCACCAGCCTGAGCCCGAATACCGCCGCCGCCGGCAGCCCGACCTTCTCGCTGGTGCTGAACGGGCAGAATTTCCATCAGGACGCGACCGTGGCGTGGGGCAATACCACGCTGCAAATCACATCGTTCAGCCCGACTCAGATTATTGCCACGGTTCCCGCCGCGCTGCTTGCCACCCCCGGCACAGTGAATGTGCGTGTGGTAAACCCGCAGAATGCTGGCGGCGAATCAAACGCACTGAAGTTCATAATCACCAGCAGCAACGCGCCCGTACTCGATTCGCTCAGCCCAGCTTCTGCGCCAGTCAACAGCCCGGCCTTCACGCTCACGCTGCACGGCAGCAATTTTGCGCCGGGCGCGACGGTGCAGTGGGGCGGCACCAGCCTGACGCCGGCAACGCTGAACAGTGCCACCATCACCGTTCAAATCCCGGCGAACCTCCTGACAAGCGCCGGCACGGTCAGCGTGAGCGTGCTGAACCTGCCCGCCGACGGCGGCCAGTCGAATGCGCTCACCTTCACGATCTCCGGCTTGGGCGAAAGCCCGGTGCCGGCGATTGTGGCGCTGCTGCCGAACGTCGCATGGGTCGGCAGTTCGTCAATCGTTATGACGATTACTGGCAGTGGATTTACGGACCTTTCGCGCGTGCAGTTCGGCGACATCGAGCTGATCCCGAGCGGCTTCAGCGCCACGCAGCTGGTGGTGACGGTGCCGGCCGGCCTGCTTACCGCAGTGCGCACCTTCTCCGTTACCGTCAGCAACCCCGCGCCGGGCGGCGGAACATCGAACGCGCTGCCCTTCTTTGTTCTGCCCGAGCCGCAGGTGTATGTGCCGCTGGCGCGGCGCGGTTAGGCTACTAGCAGAGAACACATGGCCTGAGCCACAGAGCGCACAGAGATCACTGAGTATGTACCCCAAAACTCGGTGGTCTCTGTGCGCTCTGTGGCCCAAACTTTTTGCACTTCACTTTTGGTATGACGAAAGATGAAGCGCAACGTGGTCATTCGTCCTTCGTCTCAGCTCAAGCGCGCTACCCCGCATACAGATACAGCTCGCCCGGCTGGAGCATATGGCAGCGCTGGAATGGCGCGCGCCGCTCGATCTCGTCGAACAGCAGGCTCGGGTTCACGCGATTGCCGGCGAACAAATCGTTATGCACGCCAATCAGCACGCGCGCGCCTAGCTGTGTCGCCAGCTGCACGGCCTCGCCCGGCCACAGGTTGCCCACAATATTGCGCTGATCGCGGAAATAGTCGCGCCCGTTGATCGGCAGCAGCGCCAGATCGATTCGCGCGTCATCGAGCGCAGCGGCGATCTCGGGGATCATAATCGTGTCGCCGGAATGGTAGATCGTCACGCCGTTCCACTCCAGCAGAAAACCCATCCAGCGCGAATGGCCCTCGTCGTCGACCTCGTAGCTGTAGTGCGCGGCCGGGATGGCTGTGTAGCGCAGCCCGCCAATCGACGCGGGCTGGCCCAGGCGCGGCAGCACAATCCGCTCGGCCGGCACATCCGCTTCCAGCGCCACATCGCGCCCGCCCGGCGAGGTAATTAGCACGGCCTGCGGCGAGGCCGCCATCAGTGGGCCAAGCGTCGCGCCATCGGCATGATCCATATGCTCGTGGGTTGCGAACACCGCCTGCGCGTGACGTATTGCGCCGGGCACGATTGGCACCGGGAAGCGCCGGCCATGCCCGCCATCGCGCGCCACCTCGCCCGACAGGTATGGGTCGATATACACGATCATATCGCCGCCCTTGATCACGAAGCCAGCCTGGCCCAGCGCCCACAGCGCCAGCTGGCCGGGCGGCACCGCCAGGCGGTCGATCTGGGCGATCAGGTCGGCGCTCGATGGCATACTCATGGAGTTCTCCTTCTCACTGCGGCACGCGCCAGTGTGTTTTGGCTATTGTACTGCCAATTGCCGGCCTGATGGCAGAGCGCACCTGCTGCACCAATATCCCAAAAGTACACTCTCCGGCGTTCATCCCAACACGATCCCCGCCGCCGACCGGCCAATCTGGCTGATTGACCGGTTGACCTCCAAGTAATGCCATTGTTTCTGGCGCTTGTGCTCACGATCTGCTCGGCTTGCGTGGCCGAAACGGTGGTATCATTCTTTGAGATGCCGGTGGCACAGATACTGCACATTCGGCAAGAGCATACGTAGCAGTGCGGCGCAGTCAGCGACCCAATCGCATGCGCGCCGCGCACTTATGGCGAGCGTGTTCGTGAATCAACATATCAGTAACTTTACCTACCGCTTCCGGCCCGAACAGCCCAAAGCCGAGTCTGCCTACCTCTCGATTGCCGCGAATGCCCGCCGCCCGTTCTTCTCCCGGGGCGAGCCGCTGAATGTCGTGGTGTGGAACACCTACAAAGGCAAGCGCGAACGCTACTACGATGTGCTTGCCGAGCATGGCAGCAACGCCGATCTGATTCTGCTGCAGGAATTTCGGCACGACCCACTGCTCGAATCAGCGCATGGCTCGCTTTTCGCCGAGCGCGACGCCGGCTTGGCGATTAGCTTCTACACACGCCCCAGCCAGAGCTCGCCAACGGGAGTGTGCACGGTTTCCAGCGTGCGCTCGACCGACACGCAACTCGTGCTGTCGCGCTATTTCGAGCCAGTGACGCGCACACCCAAAATGGCAATCTGCACCTGCTACCCGATCGACTGCGACGACTGCGCGCCCGAGCAGACACTGCTGGTGTTCAACAGCCACGGCATCAATTTCCGCTTGCGCAAGCCATTCCTCGACCAGATGCACCAGTTTGAGGAACATCTGCGCCACCACCGAGGCCCGATCATTCTGGTGGGCGATTTCAATACTTGGGAGCGCGGGCGCGTGCGCATTCTCGAGTCGATCACGCACCGCATTGGCTTGCAGCGCATCAGCTTCCCCACTGGCATCAAATCGGTGCGCGGGCACGAGCTCGACCGGGTGTATGTGCGCGGCGGCATAGCGCAGGAGCAGCGGGTGGTAGCTAACGCGGCCGCCTCCGACCATAGCATGCTGGCGTTTCAGTTTGTGCTCGATGCATAAACAACCGACTCAGCAATGCTGAATATGATGCTTCTACGGCGCGCGGCTCACACCCGCGCGCTTTCTTGTTGGTTGACAGTCGTGGTGGCGCGCGCTATACTACCGCCAGATTTTTGACCAAATAATCAAAAATAGTCATATGACTGAAGAATCAGATCGCACAGCCAGCAAAACCGAGCGCCGCATCGCCCGCGCACACCGCATCCTCGATGCTGCCGGCACGCTGATTCTGCGCTGGGGCTACAACAAAACCGCCATCGACGACGTGGCGCGCCAGGCGGGCGTGGCGAAGGGAACGATCTACCTGCACTGGAACACGCGCGAAGAGCTGTTCGCCGCACTCATCCACCGCGAGCGCTTGTCCATGAGCGCCGATCTGCGCGCGCGCGTCGCTGCCGACCCGGCGGGCGGCACACTGCATGGCCTGCTCAAACACTCCGCGCTGGCGCTGATGCAGCGCCCGCTGCTCAAGGCGCTGCTGCTGGGCGACCCGGCGATTCTTGGCAGGCTGGCGGGCGGTGAGCACAGCAGTGCCGCTTTTGCTGAGCGGATGGCCGGCTTTGGCGTGTACCTGGCGTTTCTGCGCGAACGCAGGCTGCTGCGCACCGACCTGAGCGCCGATCAGCAACTGCTGGTATTCAGCGCGATTTTCGCCGGCTTCTTTCTTGCCACGCCGCTGCTACCGCCCGAGCTGCGCCGCCCCGACGACGAAGTGGCCGAGCTGATGGCGCTTGCCGCCCGCCGCGCGCTGGAGCCTGAGCGCGAGCTTTCAGATGGGGAGCTGCGCGAGCTGCAAGAATCGTTTCTGAGCTATATCGACCGGGCGACGGCGCGGGCAGATGAGCGCCTTCGTGAAGAGCTGGGCTAGACAGAGCCGAGAGTCGAGAGCCAAGAACCAAGAATTGCGTCCTGAGTAGGCCGAAGGCCGTATCGAAGGGCGAGAACCAAGAACCAGCCGGTATAAAAGAATTCTTTATTCACAGAACCTTTTCAGTTGCTCGTTTTAGATTTTTCTGCGTAATCTGCGTAATCTGTGGATATGTAATCGAGGCACACGCAATGATCGCATTCTTTCAGGATCTTTCGCCCGAGCAGGCCGCGCAGGCTGGCGGCAAGGGTCGCGCGCTGGCCGAGCTGCGCCATGCGGGCGTGCCAGTGCCGAATGGCTTTGTGGTGCTGGCAGATTCTTTCGACGGCGACGCGCTGCGCCCGGAAGCGTGGGAAGGGGCGCGCGCCGCGCTGGCAACCCTGCGCGCCGAGCAACCGGGCGCGGCCTTTGCAGTGCGCTCCTCGGCACTCAGCGAAGATTCGGCCAGCGCGTCGTTTGCGGGCGAGTTTGAAAGTGTGCTCGACGTGCACGACGACGAGCAGGTGCGCGCCGCGATTGAAGCGGTGCGGCGCTCGCGCCACGCCGGGCGGGTGGCGGCCTACAGCGCCGCGCAGGGTCTGGACGCTGCGCACGAGATGGCCGTGGTGGTGCAGGTGTTAGTGCCGGCCGAGGCATCGGGCATACTATTCACCGCAAACCCGCTCAGCGGCGCGCGCGACCAGATGCAGATCAACGCAACCTGGGGCTTGGGCGAGGCGCTGGTGAGCGGGCATGTCACCCCCGACACGCTGGTGGTCGACGCGGCCAGCGGCGCGCTGCTGGAGCAGCAGATCAGTGCAAAAGAACTCATGACGGTGCGCGGCGAAGACGGCACGCGCGAGGAAGCGGTGCCAGCCGCGCAGCAGCGCGCCGCCGTGCTGGATGCGGCGCAGGCGGCCGAACTTGCGCGTTTAGGCCGGCAGATCGCGGCGCATTTCGGCATGCCCATGGACATCGAGTGGGCGCTGAGCGGCGGAAAGTTCGCAATCGTGCAGGCGCGGCCGATCACGACGCTGCGCGAGCCGCCCGCCGAAGTGTGGAACGACAGCCTGAAGGGCGACTACCTGTGGACCAGCAACAACCTTGGCGAAGCGATGCCAAACGTGATGACGCCCGCAACCTGGTCGCTGATGCAAATCTTTATGGCCGACACCATGGTTTTTTCGGCGGTGCAGGGCCACCCGCTGGTGGGCAACATTGGCGGCCGGGCATATATGAATGTAAGTTTGCTGGCAACGCTGGCGCAAAGCTTCGGCCTGGGCCAGGAGCGCTTTGCCGAAGCCAACAAGCAGGTGTTTGGCTATGTGCCGGCTGGCCTGGGCGTGCCGACGCTCCCGGTTGGGCGCTGGCAGATTATTCGCGAGGTGCTGCCGCAGGCGGTGCGGATGCGTCGGCGCGTTGCGGCCAACCAGTCGCGCCTGGCTGCCTTTCTCGCCAGCGCGCCGGCCCGCAGCACAGCCCTGCGTGAGCGCGCCAGCAACGCCCGCGACGCCGCCGAGCTGCTGGCGCTGTGGGAACAGGAGCTGCTGCCATTCTTCCGCGAATGCAGCCACATGCTCGAAGCGGGCGCGCGCCAGGACGGCTCAGCGATTGTGTGGGTGCGGCGCACGCTGGAGCGTCTGGTGGGCGAGGCCGACACGAATGCGCTGCTGGCTGGCCTGAACAGCGGCAGCGGCCCGCTCGCCAGCCTTGGCCCACTGCTTGGGCTGACGCAGCTCGAACGCGGCGAGATCGACCGCGCGACCTTTGCGCGCACCTGGGGGCATCGCGGCCCATACGAGTTCGAGGTTTCGGTGCCGCGCCCGGCCGAGGACCCGGCCTGGATCGATGCGCAACTAGCCAGCCTGCGCGATGCCCCGCTCGATGTGGATGGCCTGCTGGCGCGCCAAAAAGCTGCGCAAACTGCCGCCTGGGCGCGGCTTGCTTCTCGCTATCCCGCGCGGTTGCCCCGCCTGCGCCGCAAGACTGCACAGGCCGCCGAGGCCTACCGCATGCGCGAGGCTGCGCGCTCCGAGGTGGTGCGCGTGTTCTGGCCGCTGCGCGCTTTTGTGCAGCGCGCCGGCACGCTTAGCGGCATTGGCGACGACATCTTTTTCCTCTCTGTCGAAGAAATTCTGGCGCTGCTGCGAGGCGAACACGCGGCGCTGGAGCACATCCCGACCCGTCGCGCCGCATACGAACAGTATGTCGCGCTGCCAAGCTACCCGGCCTTTATTCGCGGCCACTTCGAACCCGAGCGCTGGGCCGCCGACCCGGCCCGCCGCAGCGATGTGTTCGACGCTGCGCAGACCGCCGCCCCCCGCCAGCGCGACAATTAGCGGCTTCCCCGGCGCGGCGGGCGTGGTGGAAGGAACTGCGCGTGTGCTGGCCCGCGCCGAAGACGGCGGCGCGCTCGAAGCCGGCGAAATTCTGGTGACGACGGTAACGAACGTCGGCTGGACACCTTTGTTCCCGCGCGCCGCCGCCGTGGTGACGGATGTGGGTGCGCCGCTCTCACACGCCGCAATTGTCGCGCGCGAGCTGGGCATCCCGGCGGTGGTGGGCTGCGGCAACGCGACCATGCGCATCCACACCGGCGACCGCCTGCGCGTCGATGGCGTGCGTGGCACAGTCGAGATTTTGGGGTAGGCTGCTGCAATTTTAAGTTCTGAATGCTGAATGTTGAATGTTGAGTTAGGAAGCGTATAGGTTTGCAAGTTGCTGGTTGCATTCAAAAACTTTGCGCCCTTTGCGCTCTTTGCGGTAAACATACTGCTGGCTGTCATTCGTCCTTCGTCATTCGTCCTTCGTCGATGGCCCGTAACCTGCAACCTTCAAACATGAAACCTTCAACCCCACAACAGGAACACTATGCTGCATCCGCAAGATTTCGAACATCATTATGTCATGCTAAACGGCATTCGCATGCACTACGCGCAGGCCGGGCATGGCCCGCAGCTGGTTGTGCTGCTGCACGGCTTCCCCGAGTGCTGGTGGTCCTGGCGGCACCAGCTGGCGCTGTTTCGCGACACGCCCGCGCTGGCGGCGCGCTACACGCTCGTCGCGCCCGACCTGCGCGGCTACAACGAAACCGACCGGCCAGGCTGGGGCTATGAGCTGGACGTGCTGGTGCAGGATGTCGTCGAGTTGATTCGCGCGCTTGGGCATCGCAGCGCGGTTGTTGGCGGGCACGACTGGGGCGGCGGCATTGCGTGGGCGCTGGCGATTGCGCGCCCCGAGCTGGTGCAGCGCCTGATCGCAATGAACATCCCGCACCCGGCGCTGTTTGCCGAAGCGATCGGGCGCAACTGGCGGCAATCGCTGCGCTCGTGGTATTTTGGCTTCTTTCAGCTGCCCTGGCTGCCCGAGCTGGCGATTCGCGCCAATGGCTACGCTGCAATCGAGCGCGCTTTCACCGCCATGGCCATCAACCCGGCGCGCTTCACGCCCGACGATATTCGCATTTTCCAATCGGCAATGGCCGCGCCGGGCGCAGCAACTGCGGCAGTGAACTACTACCGCGCGATTGTGCAGCAGGGCGCACGCGGCATGTTTCGCGGCACTGGCATGCGCGTGCATGCGCCCACGCTGCTGATCTGGGGTGAGAACGACGCCGCGCTCGGCAAAGAGCTGACCTACCGCACCGAGCGCTATGCGCCCAACCTACGCATCCACTACATCCCAAATTGCTCGCACTGGGTGCAGCAGGAGCAGCCCGAGCTGGTGAACCAGGCCATGCAGGAGTTTCTTGCGGCCATGCCAGCGGCGCGTTCGATCTGAGATTTTATGGCAGCGCCAGCGCGGCCTGAACCGCCGCGTAGGCATCCACCATGCCATAGCCCGCAGCATTGTTCGGCACGCCCGCGTCGAGGCAGCTGGTCTGCACGCCATCATAGGGCCGCGCCGTTTCGGCCAGGATCTGCTCGGTGCGGTCGATGTCGCCGACCAGGCGCGGCTGGGCCGACCACATCAGCGCCACGACCCCGGCGACGTGCGGCCCGGCCATGGAGGTGCCGCTGTTCTCGCCATAGGTGCCGCCCGGCAGCGCCGAAAGCACATCCACACCCGGCGCAACAACATCGGGCTTGATGCGGTCGCTGCCGTCGACCTCGACCGGGCCGCGACTGCTGAAACTCGCCAGATCGCCGGACTGGTCGATTGCGCCAACGCTGAACGCCGCATCGTAGATTGCAATCGGGTCGCTGACGCTGCCACAGCGCGGGCCTTCATTACCGGCGCTCGCCACCACAAAGATGCCAGCCGCACGCAGCGCCCGCACCGCCGGCCCCAGCGCGGCGGCGTCGCAGCCCTCGATTGGCGGGCAGCCCCACGAGTTGTTCAGCACATGCGCGGCGCGGGCCGGGTCGCCATCGGCCAGCGGGTTGCCGCGCTGCGGGTAGGGCGCCAGCATGAACTGCATGCAGTCGAGGTAGTAGGCCGGGTTGCCCAGGTTGCGGCCAAGATTCACGCAGCCAATCCACTCCGCGCCAGGGGCCACGCCAATGCCGCCCTGCCCAACGATGGTGCCGGTGGTGTGCGTGCCATGGCCGCCCAGGTCGGTCGGCGCGCTGCTGCCAAACCAGGGATCGAGCCAGTTGTAGTCGTTCTGCCCATCGCGCCCGCGATAGGCGTCGCGCAGCGCCGGGTGGTCGCCCTGCACGCCGCTGTCGGATTCGCCCACCACAATGCCCGCGCCAGTGACATGCAGCTCGTCCCACACCTCGTTCGCGCCAATCATGCGGATGTTCCACTGCGGGCCGTCGGGCGGCGCGGCGCTGCCTTCTTCCGCCACAAGCGGCACCGACAGCGGGCGCAATTCCGGGTTATCGAGCACGCGGTCGACTTCGGGCAGCGTGGCGAGGTAGGCGCGCAGAAGTGGCCCGCCATCGACTTCGAGGCCATTCACAAGATAGTAGGGCTTGTAGCGCACACCAAAGCGGTCGAGCGTGGCGCGCAGGCCGGCCTGGCTGGTGTTGGCGCGCTCGGTCAGCGTTGTGTAAACGAACCGCAGGCGCTCGGCGCGGTCGTTAATGGCACTCGCCGGGCTCAGGTCGGCCTGGTCACGCATGACGACAAAGAGCTTTTCGCCATAAAAACCGGGCTGCCCGCCAAAGAAATACAGCGCCAGCGCCAGCGCGGCCGCCACCGCAAACGCCCCCGCGCCAGCAAGGCGCGGCAGCCCGGCGCGCAAACCTGCGCTCAGCCCAAGCAACATCAGGCCGACCAGCGCGCCAATCAGCTGCGAAAACAGCGTGGCGCGGAAGGTGATTCCCAGCTCGGTTGTGCCAAGCAGCAGCGAAAATTCGTCGGGGTCGAGCAGCGCCAGCGGGCCGAACGCGGCCACTGCCACCAGCGCAGCGACCGCCAGCCAGCCGCCCATCCCGCCAAGCCGCGCCCAGCGCGCCAGCGCAAAGGCCGCGCCGCCAAGTGGCAGCAGCACCAGCATCAGCGGAACCTGCGCGCCGCCCGCGCCAAAGCCCGCGCCAAGCACCAGCAGCGCCACGCCCGCCGCAATGCCGCCCAGCCCAACATCCTGCCACGCGCCAAGTGGCGCTTCCAGCAGCGGCGCGGCCAGCCAGCGGTCGAGCAGCAGGCCAGCGAAGCCGCCTAACGCGAGCGCGGACAGCCCATTCAGCAGCACATCGGTGGGTGAGCCAAGCGCGCCGGATTGCAGCCAGGGCAGGAGCACCAGCAGGCCAAGCGCGCCGCCAGTCAGGCCATAGCTCCGGCGCACTGCTGACGCATTTCTCCCCGGCTGCCAGAAGAATAGCGCGCCAATTGCCAGCAGCGCCAGCGCGATCTGCGCAAGGCTGGCCGACTGCGTCCACGTAACCGGGAAAAGCCGCGCCAGGCTGAGCAATGCGGCAAAGCCAACTGCCACCAGCCACACGCGGTAGATCGCCCGGAAGCGTGGGCTGCGCACCAGCCCGGCCAGCAGCGCAGCCGGCCCGCCCGCCAGCAGCGCGTGGAGGAGCGCCAGCGCAAGCCAGAACCACCACGGCACGGTTTCGCCCTGCGCCTGCGAAACCTGATCGTAGAGCCATGCGCCAGCTTGGAGCACCAGCGTCACGCCCGCGATCCATGCGGCGGCCACGGCAAACAGCAAAAATGAAAGGCATCCATCGGCGGAGTTTTGCGGAGAAGACGCAAGTGAAGACGATTGCATAGATGTTCCTGTAGTAAACCCAGTCGAACCGAGAACCGACACCTGCCAGCGGAGCAAAACGGTTGAGGCACAGAGCGCACAGATGACACTGAGCAGAAGAGTCAAAACTCGGAGCGCCCGTTGCTCTCTGTGGCGAAATACACTTTGCTAGAGCCTCCTGAAGACCTTCGTACCTTCGAGTCTTCGTGGCAATCGTTCCTGATGGCTGTGTTTGAAAAGTTCTTCCTAAACAGCAGAATTGGCAGCGCCAGCCAGCAGGTGCGCGATGCGCTCGGCGGTGGGTGTGCCCGCGCGCGGCGTGTGAATGAGCAAGCGCAAATCGCCAGAGTCGACCGCCTGGAGCCACAGAAAATCAAAGCTCAGCGCGCCGACAACCGGATTGTGCATCGTCTTGTGCCCTTCCGAGACATTCAGCACATCGTGGCGCGGCCATAGCTCGCGAAACTCCGGGCTGACGCGATTCAGCTCGGCGATCTGCTCGGCCCACCACGGGTCGTTGATGAAGCGCCCGTAGCTGGCGCGAAACTGCGCCAGGTAGATGCGCGCCAGCTCTTGCCACTCGGGCGTGCAGACATAGGGCGAAGGCGTGGTGAACAGCGTCCAGATCAGGTTGCGCTCGCGCCCGCTGCGCGCCGAGTAGTCGCCAAATACGGCGCAGTGGGCGGCATTCCACGCAATGATGTTCGAGCGCACATCGAGCGCGCAGGCCGGCGTTGTGCCAAGCTGGTCGAGAAATTGCTGCACCGTTGGGCTGACCGTCGGCGGCGTAAAAGTTTCGACCGGCGCGGGCTGCCGCAATGCCAGCAGGAAAAGATGGTCGCGCTCGATTTCGTCGAGCCTCAGCACGCGCACCAGGCTTTCCAGCACCTGCACCGAAACGGTGATGTCGCGCCCTTGCTCCAGCCAGGTGTACCATTCCGGGCTGACACCCGCCAGCACGGCCACTTCCTCGCGCCGCAAACCGGGCGTGCGCCGCCGCAATCCATGCGGCAGGCCAACATCTTCGGGCAGCACGCGGGCGCGGCGGTTGCGCAGAAACGCGGCGAGCTCGTGCCGGCGATCGAGTTCGAGCTGATCGGCGATTCCGTGATTGTGTTGCTGTATTGCCACGCGAAACACTCCGTTTGCGATCTTTAATATTCTTTGCGGCCAGCCGCGCAGGCAGGAAGTGCGAATCCCAGGATAAACGCTTCTCTGGCTGTAATGCCCGGCTCATTATACACTGGCGCTGCGTTTGGTGAGGCCGAAGCGCGGGCGTTCACGCGAATGGCGCGGCCCGAGCGCGGTTCTCGTTCTATGGAGGAAAGTCATGCGAGTGTTTGTTACCGGCGCGAGCGGCTTTGTTGGCTCGGCTGTGGTTGCGGAATTACTGGCCGCCGGGCATCAGGTGCTTGGTCTGGCGCGCTCCGATGCCGCCGCGGCGGCGGTTGCTGCGGCTGGCGCGGACGTTATTCGCGGCGGGCTGGAAGACCTGGATGGCTTGCGCAGCGCCGCCGCTTCCGCCGACGGCGTGATTCATACCGCCTTTATTCACGATTTTTCCGACTTTGCGCGCTCAACCGCCGTCGATCAGCAGGCGATCACGGCGCTGGGCGAAACGCTGGCAGGCTCGGGCCGCCCGCTTGTGGTGACGGCGGGGATGGCCGCGCTGACGCCGGGCCGTGCTTCGACCGAAGAAGATGCGCCGAATCCGCATATCCCGCGCGTTTCTGAGCAAGCCGCCATCCAGTTTGCCGAGCGCGGCGTGCGCGCGTCGGTCATGCGGCTGCCGCCATCAGTACACGGCCAGGGCGATCATGGCTTTGTGCCGCGCCTGATCGAAATTGCCCGCGAGCGCGGCGTGTCGGGCTATGTGGGCGACGGCGCGAACGCCTGGGCGGCAGTACACCGGCTCGACGCGGCCCGCCTGTTCCGCCTGGCGCTGGAAGGTGCGCCGGCTGGGGCGCGGCTGCATGCGGTCGGCGACGAGGGCGTGCCAACCCGCGCAATTGCCGAGGTGATCGGGCGCTGGCTGCGGGTGCCGGTTGTGAGCGTGCCCGCCGAGCAGGCTGGCGAGCATTTCGGCTGGCTGGGGAGCTTCTTTTCGATGGATGTGCTGGCGTCAAGTGCACTCACTGAGCAGCGCTACGGCTGGCGGCCAGCCCAGCCCGGCCTGCTGGCCGACCTCGACCACGCGTATTACTTCGGCGGCGCGCGCTAGTGGCGACCTCGTGCGCTTTCAGCGCAGGTGCTGGTTAAGAAGGACGAAGGACGGAGGACGAAGGACGAAAGTGCATTTCGTCCTTCGTCCTTGGTCTTTCGTCCTTCATCTACAGCGAGCGGGCAAATGCCGCCAGCTCGTCGGCCAGCCACTCAGGGCGCTGAAGCTGCACATCGTGAATGGTGTCGTGCGCCCAAACGACGCGAGCATGCGGGATGCTCGCCGCCGCTGCTTCGACTGAGCGGCGTTTGCGCTCGAGCCACTCGGCGGCAGCCGGGTCGGCGGGCGGCATCTCGGCCGGGATGATCAGCGTTGGGCAGGCGACGCGCGCGAAAAGCTGGCTTGGCCGCTGTTCCCACATGCCCTGCACGATCTTCAGGTGGTTCTCGAAGGTCAGGTGCGGCGCGATGCGATCGTCGGCGTCGGTAGCGAAATTCCCCATGATCGCGGCCTCGACCGCCGGGTTGAGCGCGCCATTGGCCCAGCGGGTGCGCAGCATCTCAAGAAATTGAGCGCGTGGCGTGCCAGCCAGGCGCGGCGGTGCCAGCCGCTCCAGCGCTTCTGCCAGCGGCATAACCGACGCCAGCTCGCTGGTTCCGCCATCCAGCAGCACAATGCCGGCCGGCACGTTCGGGTGGTCGGCGGCAAGCTGCAGCGCCACATTCGCGCCCCACGAGTGCCCGACCACCAGCGGGCGCTGCCAGCCCAGCGCGGCAATTGCGCCCGCCAGATCGGCGGCGATTGTGCCAAGATCGTAGCCGCCCTCGGTTTTGCTCGACAACCCGTGTCCGCGCTGGTCGATTGCGGCGGTGCGGAAGTTGGGCGCGAGCAGCGGCGCAAGCAGATCCCAGATCCGCGCATTCGAGGCCAGGCCGTGCACCAGCAGGATCGGCGGCGCGCTGTCTGGCCCGCCCCAGTCGCGCAGGTGCAAGCGCAGGTCGCCGACCACCAGAAATGTCTCGGTTGCTTCCATCACAGCACATCGCTTTCATCAGAGGAAAATCGTCCGACCCGCAGCGGCGCCTCATCAGCGCATGCCCGCGCGTTTCTGCCTGCCGTATAGTACCATCGAGAGCGGGTGGCGTCATCTTTCGCGGTTCGCGCCGGGCCAAAGTTCAGTGGTGGTATACTCCGCTCACCGAGCGGGCGGCCTTTGCCCGCATCTGGAAGCGGAGCGCAAAGCATGACATCCACCACTGACCCGACCTATACGAACCCGGTGTATCGCGCCACCTTCGCCGACCCGTTTGTGCTGAAGCACTGCGGCGTCTACTGGGCCTACGCCACTGGCGTCTGGTCGGACGGGCGGGTGTTTGGCATTCTTTCATCGCACGATCTGGTGCACTGGCAGGAACATGCCGGCGCGATGACACCGCTGCCGGGCGACTGGCCATGCTACTGGGCGCCCGAAGTTACCGAGCGGAACGGCCGTTTCTACCTGTACTACAGCGCCGGAAACGAAACGCGCATGCACATCCGCGTCGCTGTGGCCGAGTCGCCGGCTGGCCCATTCGTGGACAGCGGGCACGTCCTCACCCACGATCCCTTCGCCATCGACGCGCACGTGTTTCGCGACGACGACGGGCGCGAATACCTCTTCTACGCCACCGATTTTCTGGAGCATTCGTGCATCGGCACCGGCACCGCAGTGGACGAACTGCTCGACCCGTTTACGCTGGCGGGCCGCCCAACGCCCGTCACACGGGCGCGCTTCGACTGGCAGATCTACGACCCGCAGCGCGCCGAGAAGGGCGGCGTGCGCTGGCACACCATCGAGGGTTCGTTCACGCTGAAGCGGAAAGGCGTGTACTACCAGCTTTTCAGCGGTGGCAACTGGCAGAACCCAAGCTACGGCGTGAGCTATGGCACCAGTCGCGAGGTTCAGCCCGACGGCGAGTGGCAGCAGGTGGCAGATGGCGCATCCGTGCTGCCGATCCTGCGCAGCGCCGGCAACGTGATTGGGCCGGGCCATAACTCGGCAGTGCGCGGGCCAGATAATCGCGCGCTGTATTGTGTGTATCACCGCTGGGCGGGCGACGGCTCTGGCCGGCAGATGGCGATTGACCGGCTGGATTGGGCCGGCGAGCGGCTGCTGGTGTGGGGGCCGAGCGATAGCCCGCAGCCCGCGCCGAACCTGCCCACCATCGCCGATTCCTTCCGCGCCGGTCAGCCCGCCGCCGAGTGGAGTTTCGAGGGTGGAGAATGGCAGCGCGCCAATGACGAATTGCGCCAAACCGACACGCAGGCGCACGGGCGGGCGCAGCTCGCGCTCGAAAAACCGCATGTGCTGGTGGAAGTAAACATGCGCCTGAGCGACAGGGCAGCGCAGGCCGGCATCAGCATCGGCGGTGCGGCGGGCGAATTGTTGCGTTGCATGCTGGTGCCCGAGCGCGGCGCGCTGGAAATCGGCCTGCGCGACGGCGGCGAGTGGCGGGTGCAGCCGCTCGCCCTGCCGCCCAGCTTCGACGCCACAGCGACCCACCTGCTGCGCGTTGAGCTGAATGGTGCGCTGGCGCGGGCGAGCCTGGGCGACGTGCCGGGCGCGTGGAATGGCGTGCTTGCCGGGCCAGCCCAGACACTCGTGCTCAGCGCGGGCGGGCTGGCCGCCTTTGCCAGTTTCGCGCTCACCGAAGGCTGGGACGACCAGTTCGACACGGCGGCGACGCTCGCGGAAACGGGCTGGGCGGGTGATTTCAGCGGCTGGCAGATCGTGGATGGCGTGCTGTGCGGGCAGAGCCAGCGCGCAGGCGAGTACCTGACCAAAGGGCCGCTGCCGCCCGACTGTGCGGTCGAATCCAGCCTGCGCATCGAGGCAGAAAGCGCAGCAGGAACGGTCACTTGGGCGCTGCTTGGCGACCGCCCGCAAGACACGATCTCCCTGTCGCTTGGCATGGGCGATGCCGGGTGGGAGTTGCGCTGGCAGACCCACGACGCCCACGGCAGCTGGCCGCTTCCCGCTGGCACCGATCTCAATGCTGCACGGCACGTCGCGTTTCATATGCAGGGCGGGCAGCTGGTTGCGCGCTGGGAAGGCCAGGTTGTTGGCGCGCTGCCAACCGAGGCGCGGCCGACGCTGCTGGGCATCGGCGCGCACGGCGCACGCGCCTGCTTCGACATGATCCGCGCCGTGCGGCTGAGCGCCTAGCACAGCGCAAAGCGCGAAAAATTGAGCCACAGAGTTCACAGAGAGCACAGAGTCTGAAAGCCAAACTCGGTGACCTCGGTGTCCTCTGTGGCTTAATGGTTCCCTGCTTCTGAAATTGCCTCTTGACATGTGACCATATGGTCACGTATAATACAGCAATGGAAGATGAAGCCGTGTTTCGCGCCCTGGCCGACCCGAGTCGCCGCCACCTGCTCGACCTGCTGTTCGAGCGCGATGGCCGCACGCTGAGCGAGCTGGAGCTTGAGCTGCCAATGACGCGCTTTGGCGTGATGAAGCACCTGCATGTGCTCGAAGAGGCCGCGCTCATCACCACGCGCAAAGTAGGCCGCGAAAAACTGCACTACCTCAACCCCGTGCCGATTCAGCTCATTTCCGACCGCTGGATCAGCAAATACGCGGCCGCGCGCGCTAGCACCCTGGCCGATCTCAAAACCGTGCTTGAAGGAGAAGAACGGATGGATACCGCTTCAAAACCCAGGCTTGTCTACCAAATCATCATCAACGCCCCGCAGGAACGCGTGTGGGACGCAATTACCAAGCCCGAGTTCACCAGCCGCTACTATTATGGCAGCGCGCTCAAAAGCGACCTCGCCGTCGGTTCGCCATTTACCTACCACATGCCCAACGGCGCGCCAGTGGTCGAAGGCGAAGTTGTGGCATCCGAGCCGCCAACGCGCCTGGTACACACTTACCACTCGCTGTGGCCGCCGATGAATGAAGACGCGCCCACCAGAGTCACGTGGGAGCTGCAAGCGCTGCCCGGTGGCGTCACGAAAGTCACGGTGCTGCACGAAGACTTCCAGGCCGAAACCGCCACCTACAAGGGCATGCAGAGCGGTGGCTGGCCGTGGATTCTGAGCAACATGAAGACCCTGCTGGAAACCGGCGAGCCAATGCCGCAGGGCTATTAGCAGAAGGAGCTTCCCATGAGCCCAACCAAAAAGAGCGCGCAAAGCTTCACCGCCGAAGAGCGCGCTGCAATGAAAGAGCGCGCCAAAGAGCTGAAAGCCGAAGAGCGCGCAACTAAAGATCGGGCCGAGGGCGAAGACGAGGTGCTGGCGAAAATTGCCGAGATGCCCGAACCCGAACGCACAATGGCCACGCGGCTCCATGAACTCATCAAAGCCAGCGCGCCCGTGCTGATGCCGAAAACCTGGTATGGCATGCCCGCCTATGCCTTGGATGGCAAGATCGTCTGCTTTTTCCAGAGCGCGCAGAAGTTCAACTCGCGCTACGCCACCTTTGGCTTTAGCGACACCGCGAAGATCGACCAGGGCAATATGTGGCCGACATCATTCGCGCTGATGCAACTCACCCCCACCGAAGAAGAAACAATTCGCGCGCTTGTGAAACAAGCCGTGAGCTAAACTTCGCTCGTATCACGTATTTTCCGCATTGGCAATATTTCGTGGCGGCTGCACGCGTGGCTGCCTGTATTAAGTGCGCCCAACGCTGGCGCGCAATCGAGCGGGCGAGCGATCTCCCGCAATGAGGAGGCGTCTCATGAACCAGGGTATTAAAGTTGTCGTCTACCCCGTCGCCGATCTTGCCAAGGCCAAAGAAACATTCAAAACATTTCTGGGCGTCGAGCCCTATGCCGATTCGCCCTACTATGTTGGCTTCAAGGTGGGCGACATGGATATTGGCCTGGACCCAAACGGCCACAAGGCCGGCATGACCGCCTACTATGCCGTCGACAATATCAGGGAGAACCTGCAAACGCTGCTGGATTCCGGCGCGGAGCTGGTGCAGGATGTGCGCGATATTGGCGGCGGCGGCCTGATCGCCTCGGTGCGCGACGCGGCGGGCAATATCATTGGGCTGCGCCAGTTCGCTTAAAATCTGGCAACATCCTTTCGTTGACTCGTGTATGCGAATTTCCGCGCGTAGCGCGGAAATTCGCATACACAAAGAATCGTTTCTACCATGCTGCCGCAGGCGAAAAGCACAGCACCGGCTACCCGCTGAGAGATGCAAAATAGCGTCACTGCGTAAATTGTGAAATAAAAAGCGCGAAGGAGGAAACCCAATGAGCTGGAACGCCCTTGAAACAGCCGAGCCCGAGCTGGCAGCCTTTGGCGCGGCACGCTTTACCAGCGGTGTCGCCTACCTTGCGACAATCCGCAGCGATGGCGGGCCGCGCGTGCACCCGGTGACGCCGATCATCGGGGAAGGGCGCCTGTTCCTGTTTATGGAGCCAAGCTCGCCCAAAGGCCACGACCTCCAGCGCGATGGGCGCTACGCCATGCATTGCGCGGTGGCGGATTCGGGCGGCGGCGCTGGCGAGTTTTTCGTTTCCGGCCGCGCGCGTCTGCTGAACGACCCGCAGCTGCGCCAGGCTGCGGCAAGCGCCGCAAGCTACGCGCCGGCCGAGCGCTACGTTCTGTTCGAGCTGGATCTTGAGCAGGCCAGCTCAACGATCTACCAGGGCGACAACACGGTTCGCCGGCGCTGGCGCATCAACAGTCAGTAAGCGAAGAAAGCTCACACTATAGCGGTTTGCAGAACACTTGATCACTCATTATTCTGGAAAATACGTTCTTTCATACAACGGACAAGCTTCCAGGAAGCTCATCTGGTTATCAGGTTGAAGCAAAACTGGCTTCAGCTTCCTGGAAGCTGAGTACAGGGAAATGTATTTTCCAGAGTACTGAGTACTTTGGAAAATACGTTATTTCATACAACGGGCAAGCTTCCAGGAAGCTTATCTGGTTATCAGGTTGAAGCAAAACTGGCTTCAGCTTCCTGGAAGCTGAGTACAGGGAAATGTATTTTCCAGAGTACTGAGTACTTTGGAACATACGTTATTTCATACAACGGGCAAGCTTCCAGGAAGCTTATCTGGTTATCAGGTTGAAGCAAAACTGGCTTGAGCTTCCTGGAAGCTGAGTACAGGGAAATGTATTTTCCAGAGTACTGAGTACTTTGGAACATACGTTATTTCATACAACGGGCAAGCTTCCAGGAAGCTTATCTGGTTATCAGGTTGAAGCAAAACTGGCTTGAGCTTCCTGGAAGCTGAGTACAGGGAAATGTATTTTCCAGAGTACTGAGGCATAAAGAAAAGAACAGATTATTTAGGCCGCAGCGCGCACAAATCTGCAACATGAAACAAGGGGCTGGCAGACGAACTGCCAGCCCTCGTGGTGTTGGTTCGGGCGATCTACGCGGCTTCTTCCTGAGGTTCGGCTTCTGCCTGCGGCCAGGCGCGGCTCCACTGCTGCACCGCCTCGATCACCGGGGCGAGCGCCGCGCCCTTGCGCGTGAGCCGGTACTCAATCCGCACCGGCATCTCGGCATACACGCGCCGTTCGATCATGCCTTCGCTTTCCAGTTCCTTCAGCCGCTCGGAAAGCATGCGGTCGCTTACACCGCCCAGCTGCTCGGCAATCGCGCCGAAGCGCTGCGGGCCATCCAGCAGGACCATAATGACCAAACCCGTCCAGCGCTTGCCGATCAGCTCGATGGCGTGCTGATACTGCTGGCACCCTTGTTCGCTGTGCTCCATTTCTGGCCTCATTGCTCGGTTTATCTGCGCACATGCTATCAAAAAAGAAGCGGCTTGACAATAGGAAGTTTGATGGATATACTTTCGCTTACATTTAGTAAGCAGATTATTTGATACAATCTGCTAATTGAAAGGAATGAGATCCATGTCGATCGATCTTGCGCTTCTGATCTTGCGGGTTCTGGTGGGGCTGGTGGTAGCGGCGCATGGTGCGCAGAAGCTGTTTGGCTGGGGCGGCGGGCCAGGCATGAAAGGCTTCACTGGCATGATGGGCGCGATGGGCTTGCAGCCCGCCTGGCTGTGGGGCATGCTGGGTGGCCTGGGCGAATTTGGCGGCGGGCTGCTGCTGGCGGCTGGTTTGCTCAACCCGCTTGGCCCGCTGGCGGTGATTGGCGCAATGGCGATGGCAATCGTGCTGGTGCACTGGTCAAAGGGCTTCTGGGGGCAGAAGGGCGGCTACGAATTCCCGCTGGTGCTGCTCGTCGCGGCGGCCATTCTGGGCCTGACCGGGCCGGGCGCCTACTCGCTGGATGCGCTGCTGGGCCTGGCCCTGCCCGCCGCGCTGCTGTTCTGGCCGGGCGTGGTCGGCGTGGCACTTGTGGTAGCATATGGCGTGTCGCTGGCGCGGCGACAGGCGGCGCTGGCACACTAATGCGCTGCGGCGCGGGTATAGGGTATAGGGCATAGGGATTGGTTCTCGGTTCTCGGTAGTAGGGTGGCACGTTTGAAAGTGGCAGGTTTGCGGCTTACAGACACAATACAGACCCAATCCCAAGACCCCAAACCCTAAACCCTTATACGTTCTCGGTTCTGTAGTTTGGGCGTATAGCAATACGCCCTTCTCGGTACAATAGCAATACGCCAGGGCCAACGCATTATGAATGAAGCATAAAACGACGTTTTGTCTGTCAAACGCTTTCAGTATGGGCGAAACAAAGCAATGTGGTTCTTTATGCTGTTTTTCGTGCACTCGTGCATCAGAGTGAGCAACTCGCCATCGCGTTTCTGATGCTATAATCACCTCTCTGAATGGTTTCCAGCAGCAGGAGGTGTGTGGTGGAATTACCGACGTCGCTTTCTCGCCATTTTGGCGATCTGCCCGACCCGCGTATCGACCGCTGTAAACACCACAAACTGATCGACATCATCTCGATTGCCATTTGCGCGGTTTTGAGCAGTGCTGATGGCTGGACCGACATCGAAGCCTATGGCCACGCCAAACACGCCTTGCTGGAGCAGTTTCTCGAGTTGCCCGCTGGCATTCCGTCGCACGACACCTTCGCCCGTGTCTTTGCGCGTCTTAATCCCACCGCGTTCCAATCCGCCTTTCTCGCCTGGGTCGACACCATTCGTGCCAAACTGCCCGGCGATGTGATTGCGATTGACGGCAAAACCGAACGTCGTACCCACGACCGTGCGATCGACCTGTCGCCACTGCATATCGTCAGCGCGTTCTCGGCGGCCAATCACCTGGTTCTCGGTCAGGTTCGCGTGAACAGCAAATCGAATGAGATCACCGCCATCCCGCTGCTGCTCTCGCTGCTCGACATCAACGATTGCATCGTGACGATTGATGCGATGGGCTGCCAGGTGGCGATTGCCGAACAGATTGTGGCGCAGGGTGGTGACTATGTGCTGGCGTGTAAAGACAACCAGCCGCAACTGGCGCGCGACATTGCACGCATCTTTGCCGAGCCGATTGAAGAGGAACACCTGGATCGATGCATCATCACAATGGAAGGTCACGGACGGAGCGAACGGCGCGAATATCGCAGCTGTGACCAAGTGGAGAGCATCGTCGACCGCGCGCGCTGGTCGCAGTTGCGCTCGGTTGTAAGGGTGCATTCGACGCGCACGTGTGATGGTGTGACGAGCGAGGAGACACATTCGTACATATCAAGTTTGCCGCTGGGAGCCGAGCGGGTTGCAGACGCCATTCGGCAGCATTGGGGGATCGAAAACCGGCTGCATTGGGTGCTGGATGTGGTGTTTGCCGCCGATGACAGCCGCGCGCGAATTGGTCACTCAGCGCATAATCTGGCAATTATTCGGCACTTGGTGTTGAACCTGCTGCGCGAGGAAACGACGTTGAAGGCGAGTGTACGTCAGAAGCGGCTGCGTGCGACTTGGGACGATGCCTATGCGATGAAAGTGCTTCAGGTTGAGCCACGTCTGTAGAACATTTGTAATGCGTTGGCCCTGAGCAATACGCCCTTCTCGGTACAATAGCAATACGCCCTTCTCGGTACAATAGCAATACGCCCTTCTCGGTACAATAGCAATATGCCCTTCTGGGTACAAAGGAACATCCATGGGCGATTATGGCCATGAACTGTGGTTTGGCGCGTTTCTGACGCCGGATGCCCGCCAGGCTGATCAGATCATCACCATGGCGCGGCTGGCCGACCAGCTTGAGCTTGACCTGATCGGCGTGCAGGATCATCCCTACCAGCCGCGCTTTCTCGACACCTGGACGCTGCTTTCGGCGCTGGCGGCGCAGACCGAGCGCATTCGCCTCGTGCCGGATGTGATCAACCTGCCGCTGCGCCCGCCGGCCGTGCTGGCCCGCGCGGTGGCGAGCCTGGATGTCCTGAGCGGCGGTCGCGTCGAGCTGGGGTTAGGTGCGGGCGCATTTGCCGACGCAGTGGCGGGCATGGGTGGGCCGGCTCGCAGCCCAGCCGAGTCGATCGACGCGCTGGCCGAGGCGATTTATGTGATTCGGGCGCTGTGGGCACCCGGCCCGCCCGTGCAGTTTGCCGGGCAGCACTACCAGCTGCGTGGCGCGCAGCCCGGCCCGTTTCCGCCGCACCCGGTTGGGATCTGGCTGGGCGCGTACAAGCCGCGCATGCTGCGCCTCACCGGCGAGCTGGCCGACGGCTGGATTCCGTCCTCGCCCTATGCGCCGCCCGAGCAGCTGCCTGAGATGTCGCGCGCGATTGACGCGGCGGCGCAGGCGGCCGGGCGCGACCCGGCGTCGATCCGGCGCGTGTATAACGTCAACGGGCGCTTTGGGGCGGCTGAGCGCGGCTTTCTGCAAGGCCCGCCGCGCCTGTGGGCCGGGCAGCTTGCCGAGCTGGCGCTCCAGCAGGGCATGAGCGTGTTCATCACCGCGCCGGGCGCGGATGCCGCAAACGATTTGCAGCGCTTTGCCGAAGAGGTTGCGCCAGTAGTGCGCGAGCTGGTGTCGCAGGCGCGTGCCGGCGGCGTTGCCGCGCCGTCGCCAGCGGCAGCGGGGAGCTATTTGCAGCCCGAGCCAGAAGTTACGGCGTCGCCACGCCGCAGCAGCACAGCGCCCATCTCAACGGCGTGGGACGAAAGCATGCGCCCACGCCTGCCACAAAGCACTGCGCCGGTCAGTGCGAATGGGCGGCAAAGCCAGGAAATGCTTATTCAGGTACACGAACACTTGCGGCAAGAGCTGACGCAGATCCGCGACGCGGCCGAGCAAGTTGCTACACAGCAGATGGAGCCAGCCGCCGCGCGCTCGCTGATCTACCAGCTTACGCTGCGCCAGAACTTCTGGACACTTGGCTCGTTCTGCGCGCAATACTGCCGGGTGGTCAGCATCCACCACACGATCGAGGACGAGCGCGTGTTCCCGAGCCTGGGGCGCAGGGACGGCGCGCTTGGCCCGGTGCTGGAACGGCTGAGCTGGGAGCACGAGATCATTGCCGAGCAGCTTGAACGTTTCGACCAGGCGCTGGTGGTGATGATGGACGAGCCGGGCAAGGTTGTGGATGTGCGGCGCGTGGCCGGCGACCTCAACACGATGCTGCTTTCGCACCTTGCCTACGAGGAAGATGAGCTGCTTGGCCCGATCGGGCGGCTGAATATCGCGCTCTAGCGCCTACAGGCAATCTTAAGGTTTGCGCCGCCGTGCTTTAGGTGGCGTTTAGCTCCTTCCACTACCATACGCCCTGGGCAATGCCGCCCGTGCCGCCACCGCAATGTTCCGTTGTGATGGGTGCTGGCACGGGCGGCATTGTATGTAAAAGGAGCACTATGAACGATCATCCACCCGCGCTCGCCACAGCGGCGCCCGCGCAGCGGCGCATTCCCCGCGCCACCTACCGGCTGCAGTTCAACCCCGGCTTCACCTTTGCCAACGCACAGGCGCAGATCGCCTACCTCGACGCGCTTGGCATCAGCGATTGCTACGCCTCGCCTATCTTTCAATCGGCCAGCGGCAGCACCCACGGCTACGATATTTGCGACCACAGCCGAATACGCGACGCGCTGGGCGGCGAGGCTGGTTTCGATGCCTTTACAGCCGCGCTTCAGGCCAGGGGCATGGGCCTGATCCTCGACATCGTGCCGAACCACATGGGCATTGGCGATTCGTGCAACCCCTGGTGGGCGGATGTGCTGGAAAATGGCCCCGGATCGACCTATGCCGCCTACTTCGATATCGACTGGCAGCCAGTGCGCCCCGAGCTTGAAAACAAAGTGCTGCTGCCACTGCTCGAAGACCAGTATGGCAATGTGCTCGAAGCCGGCAAGCTGCGCCTGGCCTACGAAGATGGCGCATTCACCATTTTCTACTACGCCACGCGCCTGCCGGTTGCGCCGCGCACCTACCGCCACATGCTGCGCCCCCTGCTCAATCTGCTCGAACAGCAGCTTGGCGGCGAGCACGCATTTGTGCACGAGCTGCAAAGCATCCTGACCGCCATTCACTACCTGCCGCCGCGCCTGGCGCTGCCGCCCGGCAAACGCGCCGAGCGCAACCGCGAAAAAGAAATCATCAAACGACGGCTGGCCGCGCTGGTGACGAGTGCGCCGGCCGTGCAAGCCGCGCTCGACGCCACGTTGCGCGCTTTCAACGGCGATGTGCGCGACCCCGCCAGCTTCGATCTGCTCGACAATCTGCTGGAAGAGCAAGCCTACCGCCCGGCCTACTGGCGCGTCGCCGCCGAGGAGATCAACTACCGGCGCTTTTTCGACATCAACGAGCTGGCCGCCATTCGCGTCGAGCAGCCCGAGGTTTTTCAGGCGACGCATGCGCTGGCACTGCGCCTGCTGGCCGAAGGCAAGGCCACCGGCCTGCGGATCGACCATCCCGATGGCCTGTGGGACCCGCCGCGCTACTTCCGCCAGCTGCAGGCAAGCTACGCCGAGCTTGTGGCAGCCCGTGCTGACGCCGGCTGGGGGCATGCTGGGCGCGCCGCGCAGCCCGAGCGGCGACTCTACGTGGTGGCCGAAAAAATCCTC
This sequence comes from Kouleothrix sp. 19917, assembly GCF_057073505.1. Lineage (NCBI taxonomy): Bacteria > Bacillati > Chloroflexota > Chloroflexia > Chloroflexales > Roseiflexaceae > Kouleothrix > Kouleothrix sp. 19917. Next base: position 1,872,065 of record NZ_CP097099.1, on the reverse strand, counting down.
GCCAGCGGCGAAACGCTGCCGCGCGCCTGGGAGATTAATGGCACCACCGGCTACGATTTCCTGAATGCCATGAACGGCCTGTTTGTGCAGCGGGACAATGCGGCAGTGTTCCAAACAACCTACAGCCATTTCATTGGCGACACCACAAACATCGGCCAGCTCGCCAACTCGGCCAAAAAGATGATCATGCTGGTATCGCTGGCGAGCGAGATCAACGAGCTGAGCCACCAGCTTGAGCGTATTGCCGAGTGCAACCGCCGCTACCGCGATTTCACGCTGGGCAGCTTAACTTTCGCCATTCGCGAAGTGATCGCGTGCCTGCCGATCTACCGCACGTACATGACCGGGCCGGAATCGGTGACGCCACGCGACCAGGCCGCGATCGAGGCGGCGGTGGGCGAGGCCAAGAAGCGCAACCCGCGCACCGCCGAGGCGATTTTCGACTTTCTGCGCGACACGCTCCTGTTCCGCAATGTCGAGCGTTTTGCCGCCGACGATCGCGCGCGCCTGACCGATTTTGTGATGAAGTTTCAGCAGCTCAGCGGGCCAGTGATGGCGAAGGGCGTGGAAGACACGGTGTTCTACCGCTACAACCGGCTGGTTTCGCTGAACGAAGTTGGTGGCCACCCCGAGCATTTTGGCACGGCGCTGGCCGATTTTTACACGCAAAACGCCGAGCGGCAGGCGCGCTGGCCGCACGCTATGCTTGCCAGCTCCACCCACGACACCAAGCGCAGCGAGGATGTGCGTGCGCGCATCAATGTGCTTTCCGAGCTGCCGGCGGCCTGGCTGGCCGGGCTGGCGCGCTGGGCCGAGTGCAATGCCGGCAAGAAAACCCTGGTTGATGGCGAGCTGGCACCCGATGCGAACGATGAGTATTTGCTGTACCAGACACTGCTGGGCGTGTGGCCCTTCGAGCTGCTGGCCGAAGCCGACGCAACGCAGCCGCCAGCCGAGCTGATTGAGCGCATCGCGGCGTATATGCTCAAGGCCACCAAAGAAGCGAAGGTACATACCAGCTGGGTCAACCCAAACGCGGCCTACGACGCTGCCGTGCGGAAGTTCGTGTACGCGGTGCTGGAAGAAACTGGCAGCAGCCCGTTCTGGGAGCTGATGCTGCCGCTGCTGCGCCAGGTCGCATTCTACGGGCAGTTCAATGCGCTGTCGCAGGTGCTGCTGAAGCTGACCGCGCCGGGCGTGCCCGACATTTATCAGGGCAACGAGCTATGGGATTTCAGCCTGGTCGACCCCGACAACCGCCGCCCAGTAGATTATGCGCAACGGCGCGAGCTGCTGGCCGGCCTGAAGGAACAGATCGCGCAGGCTGGAAGCAACCGCGTGCCGCTCGCGCAGGAACTGTTGCGCACCAGCCACGACGGTCGCATCAAGCTCTACCTGACCGAGCGCACGCTCAACCTGCGCCGCGAGCAGCCCGAGCTTTTTGCGCACGGCAGCTACCAGCCGCTGGAAGCGCGTGGCGCGCGGCACGAGCATGTATGTGCCTTTGCCCGCCAGTATGCGTCGGCGGCGGTGCTGGCAGTTGCGCCGCGCTGGTTTGCCAGCCTCGGCGGCGAGCAGCTGCGGCTTCCGCTGGGCGCGGCTGCCTGGGGCGACACCTGGCTGGCGCTGCCCGCCGAGCAGGCTGGCTGGCGCTATGAGCACGTTTTGACGGGGGAAATTTTCACGGTTGGCTGGCGCGACGGGCAGGCCAGCTTGCTGCTGGCGGCGCTGTGCCGCAATTCCCCGCTGGCGCTGCTGACGCGCCTGGAAGGGTAGGCGTGATCTGCCGAAGTCGATTTTATTTCACCACGAAGGCACGAAGGTACGAAGGCAGTGGAAAGCAAGCTTTGCACTTTCTCCCGAGGTCGTGCCAAGGCGAGTAATAGCAAGTTCGGGTAAACACTTACATTTTGTCATTCTGAACCAAGCGCCAGCGGAGTGAAGAATCTTCTTTTGACAACGCCAAGAGATGCTTCGCTACGCTCAGCATGACAATTCAGAAGTAATCATCCGTATTTGGTATGACACGGCTGGAAGGGTAGATACATCCACAGATGACGCAGATAATTGCAAGTTCACAAGAAGAGCTATGCACTACGCTCTTCGCATTATGGTGCGTAGTGCGTGGTGCACAGCTCTGCCCTTCCGCAGTTCGCAGAGTCCAGGATGCAGACTCAATCCCAAACCCCCAGACCCTAAACCCTCATGCGGTGCTTGTTCAGTCGCGGCCCGGCTCGACCCGGCAGCGCAGCAGCACCAGCGAGCGCGGCGCAAGCTCGCAGATTGTGCCGGGCGCGAGCGGCTCGCGCTGGGCAGGGCCAACTTCCTGCGTATCTTCCAGCACCTCCCATGCATCGGCGGGGCGCGGTGCGGGCAGGCGAAACGCGATTGGTTCCCAGTAGGCGTTCAGCAGCACCAGCAGAATGTCGTCGCGGATCTGCTCGCCGCGCTCGCCCCACTCGTCCATCGCCTGGCCATTGAGCAGCATGCCCAGGCAGCGCACAAAGCTATTGTTCCACTCTTCGTCGGCCATTTCGCGCCCATCGGGCCGGAACCACTCGATGTCGCGAATCTCCGGGCCGTGGATGCTGCGCCCCTGGAAGAACGAGCGCCGCCGCAGCACCGGGTGCGCCTTGCGCAGCGCAATCAGGCGGCGCGTCATGTCGAGCAGGTCGCGCCCAGTGTCGTCCAGCCGCCAGTCCATCCAGCTCAGTTCGTTATCCTGGCAGTAGGCGTTGTTGTTGCCATGCTGCGTGCGGTTGCGCTCGTCGCCCGCCAGCAGCATGGGTACGCCCTGCGAGAGCAGCAGCGTCGCCAGCATGTTGCGCTGCTGGCGCACCCGCAACCCGTTGATCGCAGGTGATTCGGTCGCGCCCTCGGTGCCACAGTTCCACGAATTGTTGTGGTTATCGCCGTCGCGATTATCTTCGCCATTGGCCTCGTTGTGCTTCCGGTTGTAGCTGACCAGGTCGCGCAGCGTGAAGCCGTCGTGCGCCGTCACGAAGTTGATGCTGGCGTAGGGACGGCGGCCATTATGTCGATACAGGTCGCTTGAGCCGGTCAGGCGGTAGGCCAGCTCGGCCACCTGGGCGGGGTCGCCGCGCCAGAACCGGCGCGTTGCATCGCGGTAGCGCCCGTTCCACTCGCACCACAACACCGGGAAGTTGCCAGCCTGGTAGCCGCCCGGCCCAACGTCCCATGGCTCGGCGATCAGCTTCACCTGCGAGAGCACCGGGTCCTGGTGAATGATGTCGAAAAAGGCCGAAAGTCGGTCGCGCTCGTGCAGGCCGCGCGCCAGTGCGGTCGCAAGATCGAAGCGGAAGCCATCGACGTGCATTTCGGTGACCCAGTAGCGCAGGCTGTCCATAATCAGCTGGAGCGTGCGCGACTGAAGCAGGTTCAGGCTGTTGCCGCAGCCGGTGTGGTCGATATAGAAGCGTGGATTCGCGTCGTTGAGGCGGTAGTAGACCGGGTTGTCGAGCCCGCGAAACGAAAGCGTTGGGCCAAGCTCGCTGCCTTCGGCCGAGTGGTTATACACCACGTCGAGCAGCACTTCGATGCCGGCGGAATGGAGTGTTTTCACCATGGCTTTGAACTCGCGCACCTGGTCGCCGGGGATGCCTGTGCTGCCGTAGCGAATGTCGGGCGCGAAGTAGCCCAGCGTGTTGTAGCCCCAGTAGTTCGCCAGCCCGCGCTCGACCAGCTGCCGGTCGTCGATGCGCTGATGCACGGGCAGCAGCTCCACGGCCGTTACGCCCAGCGATTGCAGGTAATCGACCACGGGCGGGCATGCCAGGCCGCTATAGGTGCCGCGCAGGTTTTCGGGCACTTCGGGGTGCAGCTGCGTGAAGCCTTTGACATGCAGCTCGTAGATCACCGAGTCGTGCAGTGGCGTGGCGGGCGGCCGGTCGTCGCCCCAGTCGAACGATGGGTCGACCACGATGCTGCGCGTCATGAAGGGCGCGCTGTCGCGAATATCGAACGACAGGTCGGCGTCGGGGTGGCCGACGGTATAGCCGAACATGGCGTCGTCCCACTGAATAGTGCTGGTGAGCGCGCGCGCGTAGGGGCAAACGAGCAGCTTGTTCGGGTTGTAGCGCAGCCCAAGCTCGGGCAGGTAAGGCCCGTGCACGCGGTAGGCGTAGACCTGGCCAGGCTGCAGGCCCGGCACATAGACGTGCCACACCAGGTCGGTGTGCATGCGCATGGGGATGCGGCGAACCTCGTGCAGTGCATCGACTGAATCAAACAGGCATAGCTCGGCGCCAGTGGCGTGCTCGGCGAAGATCGCGAAATTCACGCCCTGGCCGTCCCAGGTTGCGCCACGCGGGTAGGGTTTGCCAGGCCAGACCTCGTAGTGGTGTGTTGTTTCCATGGATCCCCTGTTTGTCGGCGGGCGAGTCATGTGCCGATTGTAGCACTGCTGTGGGCAGCGGGCAATCGTGCAGGTGGCATGCAGCGGCAACACAGCGCCCTTCTTTCCGCGTGCTACTCGCCCGGCAGCGCGAACGGTGTGTAAGGCGAGAGGTAGCGCGCCGCAACCCAGCCGCTGCGCCCATCGGGCAGCACCACTTCGGCCCAGGTGCTGCCATCGGGCAGGGCGCGCGTGCCAAGCACCTGCACCAGGGCGCGCTCGGCCAGCGTGCCAAGCGAAGCGCCCGTGCCTGGATCGGCGCGCAGCCTGACGCCGCGCCCAACTGTGCCCGCCACAATTGCATAGCTGCGTGGCGTGGCGGTTGGGAGGGGCGTGCTGGTGGGCGTAGGCGTGGCGGTGGCGGTGGCGCTTGGCGGCAATGGTGTATCCGTTGGCGTGGCGCTCGGCAGCGGGCTCGGCGTGATCGTGGGGGCAGGCGTATCGGTGGCGTTTGGCTCTGGCGTGGGCGTACGTGTTGGCGGAACAAGCGGATCGAGGCTGGTTACGGGAATGAGCAGCAGTTTGAGCGCGACGGTGCGCTGCAAACGGGCGGCCAGGTCGTGCTGAAGCTCGTTGGCGGCAGCGTAGGAAAGCGTGTACGGCGCGCGAATCGTCGCCACAATCGTCAGGTGATCGTCCTGCTCCTGGCGCTCAAAGCTCACCAGGCTGCTGTCTTCCTTGTTGGCAAGCGCATCCATCAGCGTTTGGCGAATCGTGCGATTGTCGCGGGCATCGCCAATGATCTGGAACGTTAGCCCGCTCAGCGCGACAATCACCAGCAGCACCAGCCCACCTTCAATCACCAGCACCGGGGTAAGAATCGCCTCGTGCTGATCGCGCCGCGCTGGCCGAAAGCCCACCAGCACAAACGTGAGCGAGCTGGCCAGCAGAATAGCGGTGAAGTTTGCCAGAAACAGCAGCAGCGCGCCGCCGCTGACCAGAATCTGCCCTTGCGACAGGCCAATGCCAACCGTACACAGCGGCGGCATAAGCGCGGTGGCGATGGCAACCCCCGGCAGCGCCGCCGACAGGCGTGGCTGGGCCAGGGCATAGGCAGCAGCGGTGCCGCCGGCCAGCGCCACCACAAGGTCGAAAAGGTTCGGGCGCGTGCGGCCAAGCACCTCGCGCGGCAGCTCTTCCAGGAAATTAAACGGGCCAGAAGAAACCAGCGTGCCAAGCAGCGCGCTGATCACCACGGCCAGCAGCGCGCCCAGGAACAGCGTGCCCAGCGCATGCCCAACCCGCCGCAGATCGCCGCGCACCAGCGCCAGCGCGCAGCGCAGGATGGGCGACATCAGCGGCGCGATCAGCATGGCGCCAATGATCACTGCCGCGCTGTCGAGCACCAGGCCAAGCGTTGCAATAACGCAGCTGAGGATGACCAGCAGCAGATAATCGTTGCTGAAGGTGCCAGCCTGATCCAGCTCGCGAATGACGACAATTTTGCGGCTACGGTCGATTGGCGTGAATAAGCGTTGCATACGTTCCTTGCCGCCTATACAGGTGGGGCCGGCGATTGCGCCCCTGGCTCGGCAGGCGCGGCAGGCTGCGGTGCTTCCCGCTGGAGCGCGGCATTTCCTCCCGATTGGAGCGCGACCGTGCGAGCGTCGAGCTGAGCCGCCAAAGCATGCACCGTTTCGGCATCGGCTAAATCCTGCCGCTGGAGTTCCTGCAATGCCGAACGCTCAACGCGCAGCAGGTGAAGGCGAGTGTCGCGCAGCTCGTTGGCTTCAAGGTCGCTTTCGTTCTGGTACAGGCTGTCAATCGCATCGTCGATCTGCTGGCCCGCAGCGCGATACTCCGCGTCGAGCTGGGCAAACACGCGCGGCGGCACCACGGCATCGTCTTCCAAGCGGCGCAGCTCGCGCCAGCCCGCCCGCAGCAGCATCAGCTCGGCGCGGCGGGCCTGGTATTCCTGCCGGCGGCGATCTGTGGCGGCCAAACCCAGGCTGCGCACCAGCGGCGCCATCGTTAGCCCCTGCACCAGTAATGTGAACAGCACCACGCCAAACGTCAGGTCGAGCAGCAGCGAGCGGCCTGGCAGATCACGGGGCAGGCTCAGCACCACCGCCAGGCTCACCGCGCCGCGCAGGCCCGCCCAGAACAACACATGCAGCCAGTGGCGCGGCAGCACTGGCGGCAGCGGCAATACAATCAGGCCCAGGCCATACACCACCACCGCGCGCGCCAGCAGCACCGCGCCAATCGCAATCAGCGCCGGCCACAGATCGAACAGCAGACTGCTGAGATTGACCTCCAGACCAATCAGCAGGAAAATCGCTGAGTTGAACAGAAAGGCAATATACTCCCAGAAATTCAGCAGCGCCAGCCGCGTAGTGGGCGACATGCCTTTGCGCGCGCCAACATTTCCCAGTATCAGCCCGGCCGTCACCACCGCGATCACGCCCGATACCTCAAAGGCTTCAGCCACCACAAACGTGCCATAGGCAAGAATGGTGGTAAGCGTAATTTCGATCAGGTGATCGTCGATGCGCGCGGTCAGCCGCGAGGCCAGCCAGCCCGTCACCGCGCCGATCAGCAGCCCGCCGCCCACGACAATCGCAAAGTTCAGCGCCCCTTCCACGGCGTCGAAGGTGCCAGCAAGCACCACGCCCAGCAAAATGCGCGAAAGAACCACAGCGGTGCCATCGTTGAACAGGCTTTCGCCCTCGATCAGCACCGCCAGGTCGTGCGGCGCGCCAGTGCGCTTGAAGATCGCCAGCACCGCAATCGGGTCGGTGGCGGCGACAATCGCGCCAAAGAGCAGCGCCGTAGGCCAGTCGAGCCCGACGCCCCAGTGCACCAGCGCGCCAGTGATCGCCGCCGTGAGCAGCACGCCGGGGATGGCCAGCAAGCCAATCGGCAGCAGCGTTTTGCGCAGGGCGGTCGCTTCGATATGCAGCGTTGCTTCAAACAAAAGCGCCGGCAGAAACAGCACCAGGATCAGGTGTGGCGTCAGGTGCAGTTCATCCAGCTCCAGCCCGCTCATAATCGGCAGCGGGCTCCGCAGCAGCATGCCCAGCAGCACGCCAGTAATCACCAGCGCCACCGGGTAGGGCACTCGCAGCGAACGTGTGGCAATACCAACTGCCGAGATAATCAGCAGCAATGCAATAATTGCAATATCAAGCGATGCAACGTGCATGCACATTCCTTTAATTTACACAGCGGTTTGCAGAACCACTGACCATTCAGGTGCTGGCGAGAAACGCAATGCAGAGCGAAAATGCAACTGCCTTCTGCTTCCTGCCGACTGCAAACTGCTATAGAGTTAGGCAGATCTGTATTGTACTTGATGCTTCGGTTTTCGTGCGCAATTGCGCAGATCTTTTCCGAAGAACTGGGGTAGATGCTGGCAAGCCGCCCTGAAACATTCTTTTGGTGCCGCGCCCGAATGCCCATGTGCAGCACCAGACGAAGGTTTTGTGCTGTGTCAGCTATCTGCGGGCGGCTGCCGCGAGCCCGGCGCGCTCGCCAGAACCTTGCCAGTGGCGGGCGCGCCTGCCCGCGCCGTGCTGTCGATTGCGTAGGCAATGCGGCGCAGCGAGGCCGCCAGCGGGTGGGGCGCACTTTTCACCATAATGACGGTGCGGGCGCAGCGCTCAGCCACTTGCTCGGGGATGGTGCCAAACAGCATGCGCTCGAACAGCGGCTCGCGGGTTGCACCCAGCACCACCGCATCGAAATCGAGGGCGGCCTGCACGATTGCGGCGCTCACTGTGTCGGACTCAACCACCACTGTGCCGACCGGAATGCCGGCGGCTTCGGCCAGCGGCCCCACCTGCGCCCACCACGACGCCACGCTGTTGGGCGCGCCCGGCCGCGCAACATACAGCAAGCTCACGCTGCCCGGGCCGTGCGGCGCAGCCTGCGCCAGGGCAGCCGCCACGCGCAGCGCCAGGGCGGTATGCGGCCCGCCCGCTGTTGGCACCAGAATGCGCTGCGGCAGGTGGCGCTGACGCAAACGGGCCACCGCAATATCAACCGGCGGGCTGGCCACCAGCGGGTCGATCACGCTGCCAAAGGGCTGCGCCGCAGCCGAGGTTGCGCCCGGCCAGCCAAACAAAAGCATGTCGCAGCGCTGTTCCTGCGCAGTCAGCCGAATGGTGTGGCTGACATCGCGGCCCAGGCGGATCATGGTGTGCACAGGCACATTGGCCTGCTTGCCCGCCGCAATCATTGCGTCAAACACTGGCCGCCCTTCCTTCAGCAGAAGCCGCCCATCGAAGAGCGAAAGCTGCGGCGGCACGCGCACGGCATGGAGCGCCAGCACCTCGCCGTCGCTGGCGCGGGCCAGTGCCAAACCAAGGTCGGCCAGCAGCTGCGCCTGCGCCGGGTTTTCCAGCGGCAGCAGCACCGAATGCTCGCGCCGAACCAGTAGCTCTTCGTGAATAATCGTCCGTGTTTCGGCCATGGCGGTGCGGCGCGCAAACACGCCCCAGTACAAGCCCAGGCCCAGCGCGATCCACGCGCCCGCGATCAGCCAGGCCAGCGGGCTGTACGAGAACAGATAGGCGGCCAGGCCCAGGTTGCAAACAATTGCCAGCGCGGTGAGCCAGGGAAAGAATGGCACGTAAAAGCCGCGATCCAGGCCGGGGCGGCGCACGCGCAGGGCGATCAGGGCCATGTTTACCAGCAGAAACAGCAGCAGAAACATAATATCGGCTGCGCTGGCAACTTTTTCAATCGGCAGCGCCACGCCCACCACCACAATCAGCACGCTCGACACCACTACGGCGGCGGCGGGCGTCTGGAAGCGCGGGTGGATCTGCCCCAGCCGCTCGGGCAGGTTGCGGTCGCGCCCCATCGCAAACGACACCCGCGACGACGAGTAGATCGTGGCGTTCAGCGCCGACATGGTGGACATGATTCCACCAATCAGCAGCAGCACATTGCCATAGGGCAGGAATTGCCGCGCCGCCGCTGCCATGCCAAGCTCGCCCAGCCCGCCCAGCCACTGCCACGACGCCTGCCCGTTGGGCGCCTGCACGGCAGCCAGCGCAACAAACCCAATCAGCAGGTAAATCGCCACCGAGATCGCGATCGACAGAAAGATCGCGCGTGGAATGGTGCGGCGCGGGTCGCGCGCTTCTTCGCCGGTTTGCGCAATAATTTCATAGCCCTCGAAGGCAATAAATGTCAGGCCCATGGCGCGCACCACGCCGCCCAGGCCGTTGGGCAGGAAGTCGGTGGTGAAGGCGCTGGGCCATTCTGGGATGCGCCACAGCGCCAGCAGGCCGAACACCGCAAACAAGCCCAAAATCGCAACTTTCGCAATGGTGACGACATTGCCGATCAGGCCGGTTTCGGACGCCCCGCGCACATTGATGGCGGTAAAAGCCAGCACCACCAGCACCAGCAATCCTTTGATCGGCCCTTCGCGTGAAACACTATCGAGCCCGGCTAGGTGCGCCAGCTCAACCGTAAATGTTGCAAAGCCAATCGCATAGAAGCTGCACGCCACAATGTGCGCAAACCAGCTCATCCACCCACTCAGAAAGCCGGCCGTGCCGCCAACCCCTTCTTTCACCCACAGGTAGCCGCCACCCGCTTCGGGGAAACACGAGCCAAGCTCGGCATAGGCCATTGCTGTGAGTGTTGTGACAATGCCATTCAGCACATACACCAGCAGCAAGCCCGGGCCAGCCAGCCCCGCAGCAATGCCGGTCAACACAAAGATGCCGGCGCCAATCATTGCGCCGACCCCAATCAGTGTGATGGTGAAAAGACCAAGATCGCGGCTTAGGGCGACATGGTCGGTAGATTGTTTCATGAGACGGTCCTTTTGCTGTGGGTGAGATATTCACGCCATTGTTGGCTGCACACCGAAGCGGCCAGCCTGGTCGCGCTGAAGCTGGCCTTGAAACATCATCGTGAGAACCTGCGCGAGTGCCGAACATTCGTGGTTCGGCAACAGCCATGGGCGCGCAGCAGGTGGAAAGCAAAGGTGATCGTGCATGATCACGGCCCTCCTGAACGACCTTTACGCAGCGTCGTGGCCGCGTAACCGGCGTGCTATGGGATATAGCGAAATGTGGCACGCATCAGCGAGATGGCAATAACCGCGCTGATAAGCGCAATCAGCAATGCCCACAAATTTACGCTGCCGAGCGGCGCTGTGTCGAAAATAAGGAAGACAACGCCTCCCAGAAGTGCGCCAAATGCCCCCGCGATGCTATTGGCAATCATGTTGATCGGCGTCAGTGTTCGCGGCAGGCGGCTGGCAATCCCACCGGCGAGCAGCCCGCCTAACAGCCACAGGCAAACGTTGATCATTGTTTCCCCCACACTTCGGCGCATATCATCTGGCAGATGCGCGCTGCATCGGCATGGGGGAAGGTAAGGCAGCAACCTTGCGGCTGCCCTAATGCAGGCCGGCGCAACCTTGAGATTGCCTTGAGAAGGCTTGAGGAGCAGCAAGAAGATCGTTCAAGAGGCTTTCAGCGCAGGGGTTTGGGTTTGGGGAATAGGGGATTGGCGATTGCAATGCGATGTTTCTGCGCGCTAAGGCGAAGGACCAAGGAGCAAGCTCACTTCGTCCTTCGTCCTTCGTCTTTGGTCATACGCACAAGAGGCGGCTGCAACGACGCGTCGTTTACTCTTTCGCCAGCCGGTAACCCACGCCGCGCTCGGTCAGGATATAGCGCGGGCGCTTGCTGTCGGGCTCGAGCTTCTGGCGCAGGTGGGCAATATGCACCCACAAGTAATGATTCTCGGTGCTGTATGCTTCGCCCCACACGTCCTGCAAAATCTGCGCGTGCGTGAGCACCTGGCCCGGGTGGCGCGCCAGCAGCGCCAGGATCTGGTATTCGAGCGGGGTTAGCTCGATCTGCGCGCCTTCAAGCGTCACCCGGCGCTGCGCCAGATCAATCGCGAGGTCGCCAACCTGAATGAGCGACAGGCTGCTCGGCGCGGTATCGGGCTGGGCGCGGCGCAGCACGGCCTCCATGCGCGCGATCAGCTCGTTGGCGCGAAATGGCTTGGTGACGTAGTCGTCAGCACCCATCTGTAAGCCCAGCACTACATCTTTCTCGGCCGCGCGCGCCGTCAGCATAATGATCGGCACGGCAGTCCACTCGCGCAGTTGCTTGCAGAGCGTGAAACCATCCATGCCTGGCAGCATCAGATCGAGCAAAATCAGGTCGGGCGGCTGCCGGATGACGCTGTCGACTGCGGCCTGCGCTTCAACCACTGCCTGCACGTGGTAGCCTGCGTCGGGCAGGCTGCTTTCGAGCAGGCGTCGCAGCGCCGGGTCGTCGTCGACGACCAGCACGCGCGTGGCGCCGGTGCGCGGCTGCACCAGCACGTTTGGCCCACTGGGCAGCGCTGTTGCGTCGGCCGCGAGCATGGCGGGCAGCGTAAAGGCAAACAGCGCGCCGCGCGCTGGCGCATCTTCGGCCCAGATGCGCCCGCCATGCGCTTCCACAATCGCCTTGCAAATCGCCAGCCCCAGCCCGCTGCCGCCAACATTGCGCGTGGCTGGCTGCTCAAGCTGGTAGAATCGCTCGAACACGCGCTCGCGCTCGGCGGCGGGGATGCCAGGCCCCTGGTCGCGCACGCTGATTATCACGCTGTTGGGGCTATACTCTGCGCGAACAGTAATCGCGCCCTGCGGTGGCGAAAATTTACGCGCGTTGTCGAGCAGGTTCAGCAGCACTTGTTCGATCCGCCGCGCATCGGCGCTGATCAGTGGCAGGTCGGGCTGAATGTCGGCCTGGATGCGCAGCCCGCCCAGCCGGTCGCGCAGTTGGCGCAGCACCGTCTGAATGATCTGCTGGGGCCGCACCAGATCGCGCCGCAGGCGTAGCGCGCCGGCCTCCACCTGCGAAAGGCTCAGCAAGTTGTCGATCAATTCTTGCAGGCGCTCGCCCTGCTCGTCAATGATCTGCAAGAACTCGTGCGTGCGTGCCGGGTCGGCCTCGCCGCCGCTGAGCAGCGTTTGCACGCAGCCCTGGATGGCCGTAAGTGGCGTGCGCAGTTCGTGGCTCACCAGCGCCACAAAGTCCGATTTCAGGCGTTCCACTTCGCGCAGCAGCCGCAGATCGTGCAGCACTGCTACCGCGCTGCTCAGGCGGCCCTGCCCGGTATGCACTGGCACGCTGGTCACCAGCAGCGGCACGCGCGCGCCGCCCGGCTGCTCCACCGTCAGCTCGATGGCGCGGCTGGTTTCGCCCTGCTGAATTGAATGGAGCAGCGGAAAGGCGTCGGTGGGAAAGGGTTCGCCGCCGGGACGAAACAGGCGGTGCAGCCAGGGCTGGCCCTGGAGCTGGCTGCCAATGTCGATCGGGCCGAGCAGCGCCACCGCCGCCGGGTTCGCCAGGCTGATGCGGCCATGCGGCGCTTCGGCCACCACCAGGCCCTCGGGCGAATGGTCAATCACGGCTTGCAGGCGCTGGCGGTCGATGCTGGCGGCTTCGGCCAGGGTGGCGGCGCGCTCGCGTTCGGCCTGCAGCGCGCGCATCAGCCCGAGCAGGCTGCGAAAGCCGTAGAGCACAAAGCCCACTGCCAGCAGGCCCAGCACGCCCAGCCCGCTCGTCAGCGCGATCTCGAGCGTGCGCGCCCGGTTGATCTGCGAGATCAGGTCGTCGTGGCGTGCTTGCGTCTGTTCCTGCAAATCGTTCACGCGGCCGCGAAATGCGTCGAAGATGCCCTGGCTCTTGCCGCTGGCAACTTCGGCGCTGGCCGCCGCCGCATTGCCCGCCTGCGCCAGCTCAAGCTGGCGGTCGCTGCCTTCGCGCTGCCAGCGCCCCACCACCTGCACCAGCTCGGCGGCCTGCGCAACCATCGAGTCATCGACTTGCGGGGCCAGCTGCTGCAAATCGTCGAGGCGGGCAGGCAATCCATCCTGCGCCGCGCGATACTGTTCAAGAAACGATGGCTGCTGCGTCAGCAGGTAGCCACGCGTGGCGGCCTGCATCTCCTGCACGCTGTTTTCAATCGAAATCAGGGCGTCGGCATAGGCCTGCACATCTTTATCCAGGTGCGCGCGCAGCGCCTCGGCGCGGCCATTTGCCAGCGGCGGCAGGCTGATCAGTGCCAGCAGCAAGATCACCACAAAGAGCAGGCCGCCGAGCAGCGCGCGCTGGGCGCGTGGCAGCAGCGCCTGCCCCGGCGGCAGTGCCGGTGCTGTTGAAACCATAGCGTGCTCCTTCCCTGGCGAACCGTGCGCCCTACAGCATACCATGCTCTGGCCCAGCACCCGGCGTTTCGGTATAGAATACTGGCGAGCAACGAATGTAGCGGAGGTGCTTGTGAGCCAGATGCAACGCTCAATTGCCTTTTTGCGCGCGATCAATGTCGGCGGCCACACGGTAAAGATGGACCAACTGCGCGCTTTGGTGGCCGAGCTGGGCTACGCCAATGTGGCGACGTTTATTGCCAGCGGGAATGTGATCTTCGACACACCGCCCACACCAACCGCCGCGCTGGAAGCCGAGCTGGAGCGCCACCTGCACGCCGCGCTGGGCTACGAGGTGCTGACGTTCATCCGCACGGCCGAGGAGCTGGCCGCGGTTGCGCGCTATGTGCCGTTCGGCCCGCTCGAAACGAATTTCCACGCGCTGTATGTGTCGTTCATGAAGGAACCGCTCGGTGCCGCCGCCGAAGCGCGCCTGCTGGCGCTGAACAGTGAAACCGACCTGTTTCACGCGCATGGCCGCGAGTTCTACTGGCTGTGCCGCGTGCGCCTGCCCGATTCGCCCCTGGCCTCGGGTACGCTGCTGCCCAGAACGGTAGGCGTGCCCACGACGGCGCGCAACGTCACCACCGTGCGCAAGCTGGCGGCGAAATATCCCGCATGACGCAATGTGTCGAATATGCTATACTTTGGCGCAACAATCCCCAATTGCTCACCGTCCTACCACACGAGACACCAGCGGAACGAATCGTGCGTATGTGCGCGATGGACCTATAGTATTTGGAGGAGAACTTCACAATGAGCGAGAATAACACCCCCAACGCAGGGCAGGACGCCAACTCGGATCTGGCGAAGGAGCTGCGCGAAATGGGCAAGCAGCTTGAGGCAGCCTTCCGCGCCGCAGTCGAGAGCGACCGCGCCAAGCAGCTGCAGCAGGATATTGCCGGCGGCGTGCGCGAGCTGAGCAATCAGGTGCAGTCGGCGGTGAAGTCGCTGCAGAGCGACACGCGCTTCCAGCAGGCCGAAGAGCGCGGCCGCCAGGCGATTTCGCAGGCGCGTGAAAGCAAGGTGCTGCAAGACATTCAGGAGACGATCGTGAATGGTCTGGCCCAGCTAAACACGCAGCTGCGCAAGGTTGTCGATCGCATCGAGTACGAGGCGAACAAGCCCGAAGGCACACCCGTGCAGAACGTGCCCGTCGAGCACGACGCGGCCGCCACTGGCGAAACCACGCGGCTGGACGAGAACAACTAAACATCAGCCGGCTGGCGAAACCGCGAAGGACACCAAGAACACGAAACGTTTTGCTTCGTGCTCGGGGTGTCCTTCGTTGCGTCAGCAGGACTCGTACAAAGTCCCAAAATCTATCCACAGATTTCGCAGATTTCGCAGATGAGAGACCTCATATCTGTGGAATCTGCGTAATCTGCGGATGGATGTCGTTTCTCATGCCAACGTTGGCATAGCCCTGTTTGATGAGATTGCTAAACGCCCACCTGCTGGCGGCGCACGCGCTTGAACTCGCGCGTGAGCAATGTGCGAATGATCGCCAGGTAGTGCGAGCGCTGCGTGCTGTGCTCTTCGAGCAGCTGGTCGTGCGCCGAGCGCAGCTCGCGGGTTTCTTCCTGCAAGCGCTGGATCAGGGTGCTCTGCACACGCATTGCGTCGCGCAGCGCGTCGAGCGCCAGCTCGTAGGCATATTTCGCGCGCGCCGGTGATTCCTCAGCAGCGTGCGCAGCGCCCTCGCCCGATTCGGCAGCCTCGCCGGCCTCGGCAAGCTGGGCGCGAATATGTTCAAAGGTCATTCCCTGCTCGCGCAGGCGTTGTGCCCGGCACAGCACCACGATATCGCCGTCGGTGTAGCGTGGTGCCGGGCGGTTTCCCGCGATAGGCGCAATCCACTGGGCACCGTCGCTCAGGTATGCCGACAGCTCAAGCGTCCAGGCTCGCAGCATCGACACACTAATGCCCAGCAGATCCGCGACTTCGGCAATCCGATGATCGGCCATTGTCGCTCTCCCATTGATCTTTGGCAAGCGCGCATAAATCGGGGCGCACTCACTCCTGCCTAACGTTTTGTCTGGGGTTACTACAGATTATAGCACGATTCATTCATATGTAAATGAGGATTTTGACTAAATTTTGACAATCGCGGCGGTGAAAAATGTGCCAGTGCTCCAGCTTTCTGCGATGCTGCCCAGCGGCGCAAGCGCCTGTGCCATGCTCGCTGGCGTATGCAGGATTTTCAGCACGTGGTGGCGCGAGCCGTCGTTGAGCACGCGCTCATGGAGGAATTCCGCGCCGGGGGTTTGCTCAGGCGTGGTTGGCGCGCTGTCTACCACCATCACCATGCCGCCCGGCACGAGCACGCGGCGCAGCTCGGCCAGGAAGGCGGGCCGGCGCGCGTGCGGCACGTGGCTCAGCCAGAAGCCAAAAAACGCACAGTCGAAACGCGCCCCGCGAAATGGCAGCGCATAGGCGTCGCCGCGCACGCGCTCGGCGTACAAACCCTGTTCGCGCAGGCGTGCCGCCAGCTGCCCCAGCATCGCGGGCGCGTAATCCAGCGCCGTCACTGCCGCGCGCCGGGCGAGGTGCTGTGTCCACCAGCCGGTGCCGCTGGCAATTTCCAGCAGGCGGCCATAGCCAAATTCCTGCACGCGCGCCCGCACTTGCGCAACCTCAGCATGCCAGCCTTCGGCGTTGTCGCGCCCGGCAAACACGCCTTCGCGCAGGTACCACTGGTCGTACTCGGCGGCGCGCTGGTTGTAGTATTCGCGCATGGCTGCGTCGGCGGTTGGGGGAAAGAATTCTGTCATGGTTCGCTCCTTGTGCACACGATCGCGCCCGATTATGCCAGTTCCGCACAGCGGCTGCAACTGGCCCAATCGGGCGCGGCACGGAGCTTACTGGCTGATCGCAAGCGTGTGCCAGCCGCTGCCAGCGCTGCTGATCACAAGCGCGGCAGGCGCGCCTTTTACGCCAAACGTGTTTGTGAAGGGTATTGCCACCTGCTTGGATTGCTTCGGTTCAAGCGCGTAGCTGCCATCCATCACATGGCTGAAGATCGAGCTGTCGGGCGCAAACCAATGCCCGTCGGCGGCGATCAGGTACACCGAGCTTTGGCCAAGCGGCAGGCCTGCCGTTTTCGGGTTGGTGTTGCTGACGGTTAAAACAGCTTCGCGCACGCTCGTGCAGGGCTGCTGTTCCTGCACCATTTTGGCGGCACCCAGTGTCGCGCTCGACCATTCCAGACCGTCGGCGCTGTAGCTTGCGGCGGGCGGCTGGGCCAGCGGCAGCGGCGTATCGTCGCGGGTGCTGCTCAGCAGGAAGGTCGCCGTGCCAAGCTGCTTCCGCTCGCCAAACGAAATGCCCGGGCTGCTCTGGTTGATCGTCACTTCGAACTGCAGCTTCTCGGCTTCCAGGCCCGGCGTCAGCTTGAAGCCGACCGAGCTGCGGAACGGCAGGCCCGGCTGAAGATCGACCGTTGGCACTGGGAAAAACCGCTGATCGGCACAGCTCGGGTCAGGCAGCTGATCTTGCAGCGCTTTCGCAAAACCCAGCCCAACCGTGCCTTCTTCGTTCAGGCGCTCGCCCGTTGCGCTCAGGATCGCATAGCTCCAGCCAATCACGCCGCCAGTCGCAGCCGCGCTATCGTTGCGCGCCGAGAAATCGACCACAAGATATTTGCCGGTGGTGCGGTTAAAACCAGCTGGCTCGTACTCCAGTATCTGCGCACCGTGCACAGTGATCGCATAAGGTGCGACCGTCGCGACCTGCCCGGGCGCAACGTCTTTTACGGCTGGCGGCGGGCCGATTGTTGGCGGTGGCACGGCAGTCACACCATCGGCGGCGGGGGCGCTCCCATCGCCTGCGGGCACGGCGGCACCGCCTGGTTGGTCTTGCCCAATCGGGCCGGGAAGCGGGCGCGCTGGTGTGTCGGCGCTGCGCAGGTAGACATTTACCAGCTCGAAAACCAGGGTTTGCTTGTTCAGCAGTTTGATCGGGCGCGTGCCGCTTTCGCCGCCCTCCACGGACATGAGGATACTGGCGCCATCGGCGCTGATTTCGTAGCGCCCGCGCCCACTCGGCTGGCCAACCAGGTAGGTTGCATAGGTGCCGTCGGGAAAGAAATCATAGCCGGTGAATTCGTCGGCGGACGCGCCCGCATACTGATTGAACGCCCACGAACCAACAATACGCTGGGCAGCCGGCCGCTCATCAGCCGCCACGGCCGGGGCAATCCGGTGAAAGCGGGCGCGCTCGTCGGTCACCAGGGTGTCGCCGTCGGGAAAGCTGAGTGCATAGCTTACCTGACCCAGGTCATTGCTCAGCATGAGGGTTTTACCATCGTCGGAAAGGGTGTAGTTACCGCCAAACTGCGCGCCACTGAGCTTGGTTTCGAGCACAATTCCATTGTCGAAGAATTCGTAGCCATACTTTCCAAGCTCGCTTTGCCACTTGCCCAAGATCGTCGTGGCTGGCGCGGTGCCCGCCCCTCCGCACGACACAAGCAGCGTAGCCAGCAGCACAAGCACCAGCAGCATCGATCGTTTCATGAACGTCCTCCCGATAGTCAGCATTGTTCATGCTGTTTGTATCGGTTGGCGCAAAAAAGTGCTTGGGCCGCCAACAACAGGCGGGCGATGCACACAGCACCGCCCGCCCGACCAACGTCTGTTCACCTGGCTGCTAACTGGTCTCCAGCTGCCTTAGTGTGCGCTGAAGATGGTGCAGCTCGCTTTCCAGCGCGGCCCTGCGCTGCAGCAGCGACTGAATTTCGGCCTGCCGCTGCCGTATTTTCGTTTCGTACGAGCCAATCTCCAGCATCCGTTCGAGTTCCTGCGTGCGGCGGCGTAGCTCTTGAATGTTGCGGGTTTGCCGCGCCGCGCGCTCGGTTGCCTGGTGCATCGATCGCTCCTTTATCGCCGGCCTCACTTCCTCCACTCCTCCGTGCGCCGGCTTCCGCTCATCTGTTACGATGGCGATAGCCTATCATACTACAGGATGTGGCGAAATGGGCGGTAACTTGCAGCGAACTGATAGCTTCCTGAGCACTTGTGATAGCGGCGTAATCTTCTATGTATAGCCGGGTGCAGAGAGATTCGCCATAGAGCGCACCCGCAACACCAAGCAGAAAGACCAAAACTCAGTGTGCTCTGTGGCCTGGCTGCTTTATGCTTAGCCAAGCAGTTCTTCCAGCTCGCTGCGGTGCTCGTGCACATGATCAACGATGCGCTGGAGCCACTGGGCTTTGGTGTGCTGCGGGCCATACGGGCCAGCTGCCTCGGGGTCGGGCACGGTTTCGATGGCGCGGCGGGCGGTGCCAAAGGCGGCAGCCATGCGGCTGGCCAGCTTTTCGCGCGGCAGGGTGCGGTTCTGCTGGCGGCGCTGCTCGTTGTAGTCGCTGGCGTCCATCCAGCCGGTCGCTGGGTCGGTTGGCAGCATTGGCTCCATTTCGCCAAGCGTCAGCCGCGCCAGCCCATAGATCGAGTCGGCCACATGGCTGGCAATGTCCTGGGCAGTCCAGCCATCGGCGCGGCTGGCGTCGCGCCACTGGGCGTCGCTGAAGCGCGGCAGCGGCGGTAAGCGCATTCTGCTCGCTTTCCAGCGCGGCGAGCATGGCGTCACGATCGAATGATGTGGGCATCGTTGCCTCCTTGCAGCATGCAAATGAACCATTGCGTGTTCCATAGTGGTTTGCAGAACAATTGACCACTCATTATTCTGGAAAATAAATTTTTTGTACTCAGCTTCCAGGAAGCTCAAGCCAGTTTTCTTTCAACCTGATAACCAGATAAGCTTCCTGGAAGCTTGCCCGTTGTATGAAAAGAACTTTCTTTCCAGAGTACTCATGCGCGGCAAGAAACGTGCTGGAGCGCGGAAAATGCAACTGCCTTCTGCATCCTGCCGACTGCAACCTGCTATAGGATGCGCGTATTATACCCGATGCGGTAAAAACGACTTGTGCAGCTTGCAGACCATGGTGTAGGCCGGGTCGAAGACATTGCCCAGGTCGTACTCGACGCACTGCCCAAGCAGGATGCCTGCGCCCGCCGGAGCGAGCCCATAGTCGGCTTGCAGCCAGCGATGCATCTCGCTGGTGGCGTGCTGCAGCGCCTGGTCGAGCGGGCGCGCATTGCCGATGGTGAAGATGGAGTCGGCATTCTCGCCGCGCGGCCATTCGATGCGCTGCCCCTTGATCAGCCAGGCCGTGAACTCCACGTCCATCGAGATCTCAATGCCGGTGCCGGCGATCTCGCCATCGCCCTGGCGCGCATGCCCGTCGCCAACGTGGATCAGTGCGCCCGGCTCGAATACCGGGAAGTAGAGTGTTGCACCAGCCACGCAGCCACGGTAGTCCATGTTCCCGCCATGCTCGGCCGAGGTCGCGGTAGAGATCGCCTGGCCGCCGCGTGGCGCAACGCCAAAGCAGCCAAGCATCGGCGCAAGCGGCAGCACCAGCGCGCCCAGCCCACCGTCGTGGCTGAGCAACCGGGCGGTGCCAGCGGCGGCGTCCACATCCCACTCGGCCAGCGTCGAGCGGTCGTCGGCGGGCCAGCCGAGCTTCGCCACATACTCAGGGTCAACAACATTGTGCGCCAGCAGCGTGCCGCTCCAGCCATAGCGCCGGCTTGGCACAATCCGGTCGAGCCGCAGCGCCAGCGTGTCGCCGGGAGCCGCCCCTTCGACATAGAACGGCCCAGTTTGCGGGTTGCCGCGCGGCCCGGCTTGCATGCGCGCAGCGTCCCAGCCACGCGCATCAACCGTGCTGGTGATCACGGTGTCGCCATCGGCGATGCGCAGCACCGGCTCGTGCGCGCCCATGGTCGTGTGGTAGTGATCTGGCGTGAAGTGGTGGGTCGCCATTACATGCTCCTTCGATCAGATTGCGCATCAGCGGCAGGCTACATTTCAACTCCAGCCAGCCCTTGCGCGCCTAACAGCATCGATAGCTCCCCGGCATGGGGCAGATCGTGGTCGAGAAGCCCCCAGATCGTCTGCACGATCAGAACTTCTTGCTTGGGGAGTGTGTCGGTGGGCGAGCCGCGCAGCAAATACGCGGTGATGAATCGCCATGTCAGTTCCAGCCCATGCACAATCTCAGCGGCTGTATGCGGTGGGTCGCCGGCCTTCTCCCACTGAAGCAGCGGCACTAACTCCGCCGCTTCTTCCCCCAGCGTGCGATGCAGATGGAACGCCCGCCCAAAGACGATATGTTCTGCAATTTCTCCGGGTGTACGCAGCGCAGGTATGATTCGCCGCTGCAACTGCTCGCCGCTCAGCGGCGCGATTGCTCGCTTGAGGGCATCCTGATAGTCTTGCCAGCTTTCGAAGGCACGCGCCTCCGCAATTCCTGCTCGGTCCATGTGCGCTACTCCATTATCCTGCGGGGCATATCATCCAGCGTTATTGGCCATACTTCATAAACCTGCCACGCGCACAGCATCGGCATTGAGCAGGCCGGCGGTGCAGATCAATCCCGCGCCGCCGCCCAGCAGCGGGCGCTCGGCATCTTCGGCTTCGAGCAGCAGCGTTTCGCCAAGCCAAGCGCGCAGCCGCGTGCCCTGCACATCGAGCCGCAGCAGGTAAGGCGCTTCGTATTCCCAGGCGAAGGGCGCTTCGGCCAGCACCGTCTCGCCATCCAGCGACTTCACAAGCTGCGCGGTGCCGTTTGGCGCCAGCACAAACGCATAAAAGCGGCGCAAACCCTGCACGCGCGCCGCTAGCCCGGCCCGCTCGGCCAGCCCGGGCGTGACGGTCGCGCTCACGGCGTAGTCGCTCCACTCCCGCGTGCCCTGAAACAGCAGCCCAGTGCCGTGGTTCTGGATGATCCGCAAATCCCGCGCCCCGCGATCCTCGAAATGATCGACCGCATCGAGCCAGGCGCGCCGCCATAGCGTGCCACCATGGGCCGGGCGCTTCAGCGTCAGGTCGGGCGGGCCATCCCAGGTCAGGAAATCGAGGGAGACGCTGCCATCGGCGCGGGTGTCGGCGCGCAATTCCAGCCCAACCGTTGCGATCGGCGCGCCGCCAGTGTCGGGCACACGCCATGCAAACGCATGCTGCGCGCCGGGCAGGAGCATGACGCTCGGCCCGGCCAGCGGTTCCAACGTGTCGTGACCACCATACACTTCCAGCAGCAGTTCGCACATAATCGGCCCGCTGTTGGCGGCGTCGGCGCGCACCGCTGCGCGAATATGCTGGCCGGGGTAAAGGGTCGGCGTCGCCAGCAGGCTGTAGCCGGGCATGGCAATTGCGGCAGGCGGGATAAACGTGGGCGTGCTGGCGCGCGCGGCACGGCCCGGCGCAAGGTGCGCAAAGCGCAGTGCCAGGCTGTGCGTGCCTTCGGCTTCGGCATGCTCGACGCGCAGGGTGTCGGGTGTGGACGATTGCCAGCCCTGCACTGCGCCAGGAAGGGAAAAATGAAAGCGCGCTCCCGCTTTGGGCGTCAGCGGCTCATGCCCTGCCAGTGCCCGCCCGATATTCGCAATCGCAAACGTTTCGCGCACCGCGTCGCTGATTGCCCGCCCGCCATCGGCGGCTGGCAGAAACAGCCGGTCGGCGACCGGCCCACGCCAGTCCGGCCCTTCCTCAAGCGCACGGAGCCCGCCACGAATGCCCAGCAGGCAGCCAAGATTGCCCGAGTTGCAGTCGGTATCCCAGCCGGCAGTGTTTGCAATCATCAGCGAGCGCTGGAAATCGCCCGCGCCATACAGCAGGCCCAGAATGATCAGCGCATGGTTCGGCACAATATGGCAGTTGCCAGGGTAGCAGTCGTAGCCATAGCGCGCGGCGATCTGTGCACGGGCGGCACGCCAGTCGCCCGGCGCGGCGGCGTGCCATGCACGAATATCGGCCACCAGCCGCGCAATGATCGAGTCGGCAGGCACAAAACGCAGCCCGCAGTCGATCAGCCGGTCGATGTCATCTTCGACAAAGGCGTGCGCTTCCATCGCCGCAAGCAGGCGCGCACCATCCACCGCCGCGCCGTCGTGGCTCACGCTGGCAGCGCGGCCAGCCAGCTCGGCGGCCAGTGCGGGATCACCGGGCGCAACCATCGCCCAGCCGTCAATAAAGATCTGCGCGCCAATCTGCTCGGCGATGGTACTGCCATTCAGCGCAATCGAGCCGCTGCGGGGCGCGGGAATGCCGGCGCTAAGACGCAGGAAGGCGGTGTGTTCGGTGGATTTGCCCAGCCCACCCCACCACAGGATCGTGCGATTTTCGAGGATGTAGTTCAGCCAGCTCTGGCCGATCTGCGCGGCGCTCAGATCGCGCGTGTTGCCGTAGTCGGGCAGGGCTTGCAGAAAGGTGAAGGTGCCAGTGATGTCGTCGTCGGTAACAATCAGCGGCTGGCCGAGCCGCTCGTGGACGTAATACCAGATCTCGCCAAGCTCGGCGCTGATGCGCTCATACGTCCAGCCCTCGAAGGGGCGGCCGAGGTAGACGCCAATGATCTTGCCGAGCACGCCGGCATAGACGCGTTCGGTGTAGTTTTCGGGTAGTGGCATGCGGCTTCCCTCCCAGTGTGGCGAACGCGCGCCATTGTAGCGCGGAAGCCCGCGAATGGGAAGCAGGATCATACCAATGCTGGGATGGGGAGCGAGATAATCCGCAGATTACGCAGATTACGCAGATTATAGCAGTTTGCAGTTTGCAGTTTGCAGGATGCAGTTGCATTTTCCGCACTCCAACGCGTTTCTTGCCGGTGCGTGAGTGCTCAATTGTTCCGCAAACCGCTATAGAGATTTCATATCTGCGTCAGCTGCTAGAGCGCAGGAGCATTTTTACCACCAAGACACCAAGGCACCAAGAGCAATTGCATAAAATCTTGGTGTCTTGGTGTCTTGGTGGTTATATGCGGTTGAGGCAATCGTAAATCCAAAATCGCAAATCGTAAATTCACTAGCGCTGCGCCGTGCGCCACTGCCCGGGCGACAAACCTTCCCACTGGTGGAAGGCGCGGTGAAACGAGCTTGCTTCTTTGTAGCCGAGCAAGAATGCAATCTCGTTCAGCTCCAGCGCCGACGCGCGCAGGTATTCTTTTGCCAGCTCGTGGCGCACAGCATCGAGAAGCTGCTGAAATTGTGCGCCAGCATCGGCAAGCCGGCGCTGAAGCGTGCGCGTGCTCATATTCAGTTCGCTGGCAACATCCTGCGCGCTGGGCGTTTGCCCGGCAATGCGGCTGCGCAGCAGCGATGTCACCTGCTCGATAATGCCGCGCCCGCCGCCACCGTGTTCGCGCAGTTCGGCTTCAAGCTGCGGCTCGAGCATAGCCAGCAGATCGGGGTTGCGTGTCGCCAGCGGCTGCATCATCGTGGCGTGGCTATACACCATGGTGTCGCTGGCGGCACCAAATTCAACCGGGCACTGAAAGTAGCCTTCGAACATGGCGCGATGCTGCTCGGCTCGCCGCAACATCACGCGCTCGGGCGTGAGCATCCAGCCCGCGCCGCGCAACCCCAGGTTGATGAAGCAGGCAAAGGCCAGGTCGACCAGCAGCGGCGGCGTTGGCTCCTTCGTCGTCGACCAGCCAACGCTCACCTTCCAAAGGTCGCCCTGCTGCGTGAGCGAAATGTTCTCAGTGCTGAACAGCCGCTTGAAGTGCGCGATCTTCGCGACTGCCGCATGAAACGTGGGCGCAGAAAGCGCAGTGATCCAGAGCGGGTCGTATGGCCCGCTGCCCTCGAAGCGCGCAATCTTCAGGGCGATTGCGGGATCAGTGTTTATCTCAGCAAACGCCTGCCAGAGCGCAAACCACTGCTCGGTGGTCACCAGTACGCGCGATTGCTCGAACAGTGTTTGTGGCAGGCGTGCCCGCCGCAAAATATCGGCGGGCACGATCCCAAGCGCTTCAAGCTGTGCTGGCACAGTGCGCGTTATTCGGATGCGATCCATGGCATTCCTATCGCGTGCGCTGCACCTTACGCGCCCCGAACCAAACCAAGACGTACTAAGCTTTCAGCGGTATCAAGCAGCGAGTCTTCCGCCGGGCGTGGTGCCCAGCCCAGCACACGCCGCGCCTTGGCCGAAGTTCCTCGCCGGACATGCCCAAGCTCTGAGGCAATCGGCGCAATGCTTGGCACGAAGCGCGCAAGAAACAGCAGCAGCCAGTTTGGCAACACAAGGCTTGGCACGCGCGCGGCCGCTTTGCCCATGCGCCGCTTGAGCATGGCCGCCGTTTCTGGCAGGCTCACCGTATCAGCGACCGCCAGAAAGCGCTCGCCTTTGGCGGCCGGGTCGGTCATTGCGCGCAGGTGCAGGTCGGCCAAATCGCGCACATCGACCACGCCAAAGGCCATGCGTGGAATGCCCGGCATTGCGCCATTCAACATCATCTCGGCAATATGCACCGACTCGGAAAGATCGGGGCCGAGTGCCGGCCCAAAGATCCCAACCGGGTTGACCACGGCAAGCTCCATCGAGCCGCCTTCGCGCCGCACGAAATCCCATGCGGCCTGCTCGGCCAGCGTTTTCGATTTCGCATAGGCGGTAACATCGCCGCGCAGGTCGGTCCAGCTTTCTTCCGTATACGGCTGCTCGGTGGGCGCGTGGCCGTAACCAATCGCAACAAACGACGACGTCAGCACCACACGCTTAACACCCGCATCGCGCGCCGCCCGCAGCACGCGCAAAGTGCCTTCGCGTGCCGGGATGATCAGATCGTCTTCGTTTTTCGGCTGGACCATTGGGAAGGGCGAGGCAACATGCAATACATAGGTGCAGCCAGCCACCGCTTCCGGCCAGTGTGCGTCGGCGGTCAGGTCGGCGGCGACAAAGGTGAGCCGCGCGCCAGCATCCACGCCCGCACGCGCCAGCATGGTCCGCACATCGGCTTCGCGCGCCAGCGAACGCACGGTGGTTCGCACGCGATAGCCCGCGTTCAACAGCGCGGCAATGCAGTGCGCGCCAACAAATCCCGAGCCACCCGTAACCAGAACCAAATCCTCGCTCATATCTATCTCCTGATGAATTACGTCTGTGCTGCAGCTACTATAGCGCATCTGGCTGGGCGCGTCATTCGCACAGCGCGCCACCTTATTGGCATAGCGCGCCAATCGTTCACAATCCTGCACCCTGATTACTATCTTTGGGGTCCGTCATAAGAAGCTTAGGGTCGATCATAACAAGCTTAGGGTCCGTCATAAGAAGCTTATGGTCCGTCATAAGAAGCTTATGGTCGATCATAACAAGCTTAGGGTCCGTCATAAGAAGCTTATGGTCCGTCATAAGAAGCTTAGGGTCGATCATAACAAGCTTAGGGTCGATCATAACAAGCTTAGGGTCGATCATAACAAGCTTAGGGTCGATCATAACAAGCTTAGGGTCGATCATAACAAGCTTATGCGCGTGGTCATGGACAGGCGCCCACGCACGCAGCAGCGCACCCGCGCAATCATGCGCGCCCATTGCGCAGCCCGGCAAGGTATTCCGCCAGCATGCGATGGATAAAGGTGTAGCCGCCGCCAATGCGATGCAGCAGCGTTCGCTCGACGCCATACTCGAGCAGGCGCGGGTAGTTCCACGGGCCAAGCCCGCGCCGCCACAGCAGGGCGCGCAGGAGCCAGTGCTTGAAGAAGGTTTCGCCACCAAAGAACAGCAGCATCAGGATGGCAAGCGCCAAGCCAACAAGCAGCCCGAGCGCAATGCTCACGCCCGTGCCAATCAAGCGACTGAGGATCAGCGCCGTGGCGCAGGCGCTAAAAAACCCGAGCGCCGCGCTCATGGTCAGCGCCACGCGGGTCGAGCGCGCAATGCCCTGGTTCGGGCGCATGCGAACGCTATCCTCATCTTCGCGAGGGCGTGCATCGCGCGCGATCAGCAGCAGCGCCAGCGTCGCGCCAAGCGCGAACGCCAGGGCAATGCCCAGCAGCGCGCCATAGGCGTAGCCAAACACCCCGCCGGTTACCATACCGGCCACTGCGCCAAGCAGGATGGCGAAGCGCGCCGAACGCGGCTCGATCACGAGCCCTTCGATCAGCGCAATACGTTCGGTTGCACCCTTCCCGGCAGCGCGCCAGCCAATTGCTGCAAACAGCATGGAAAAAACAAGCACCCCCACGAGCGCGCAGAGCAAAAAGCCCAGCGCACCAAGCCAGGCCCACAGGGCAGGCACGATGATGCCGAACGCGAAAGGCAGCGCGAAGCCGGCAATAATGCCAATCGCCGCGCCAAGCACGATCCCGCGCACCGTGCCAGTGATACGGTCGAAGATTCGCTGGTCGGCGGGCGGCAACCATTCGGGCTGCATGCGTTCGATATAGACAATCGGCTGGGTGTGCACCAGCGATTGCTGCCCCAGCCACGCCAGCCACTCAACAGTTTGCTGCTGCGAGTAGGGCCCTGCCGCGCTGTGTCGCTGAAACATTGCCTGCACGTACTGTGCAAATAGCTGGCTGCGGCGCTGTCCGGTGCTGCTGGCCCCGGCAAATGGCGTGGCAGTGCTATCGACGTAAGTGCGTGCTGCTACTGCGAGCATCAGTGGCGTATCGAGCACTTCCCAGAGCGTTTGGTCGGCGTGAAAAGCCGCCGCCAGACCGGCCAGTCGCGCATCGGCATCGAGCTGCGCCATAATCTGAGCAGGAGTGAGCGGCGCAAGCCGAACCGCCATCTCCAGCGCGAGCTTCTGATCAAGGCGATCATACTCTTCTGCGCGGCAGCCGATGGCAATTGGCACAGCAGGATGCTCATTCCGGTAGCTGTTGATCGCCTTCACACAGGCGTCGCGCTGCCCTTCGGCCACTTCGTCGAGGCCATCCAGCAGCAGGATCAATGCGTCGCTGGCGAACCAGCGCTCGGCCAGTGCCTGCGGGATGTCATACACAGTATGCAACTCGCTCGCCAGCCAGTCCGCGAACATCTGCGACGCGCCATTCCAGCGTGCCAAAGGAAACACAAGCGGCACGCGTGCATTGGAATCTTTGCGCGCTTCGGCCAGCAGGCTGCGCGCCAGTTCGAGCAAGAGTGTGGTTTTGCCCGCGCCAGCCGCACCAAGTATCAGAAGATGTTTTCCAGCCTGTTCAAACAGGTTCGGTATGGGCAGATTAGGTGGAACATCGCCACGGCGGGCGGTTTCCTGCACGAGGCTGTATAGGGGATGGGTAATTTTGTCGGGCGCATACGTCATCCCAAGCGCGAGAGGTGGAATATCGGCCAGCGAAGAATCGAGCATGCCAGCGACCCAGAAGCGATCTACTTTATCGAGGATGTTCTGGCGGTCACGCCCGGTGATAGTTTCGCCGCTGCGTGTGGGATCATCGTCGTCGTGTGTAAGCACACCAGCCGCTTCGAGCCGCTGGTCGATGGTTTGTATCTGCTGCTCAATGTCTTCGATTTCGAGGATGACATGTACCGGGGTGTGAAATCCTATTTGCGTACGTTGCAGATCAAGCACATGAAGTTTGCGGCGCAGCACTTCGCGCTTTTCTGTAAGTCTGGCAATCTTTTTGTTTGAAAGCATAGTGTGTTTCTACCTGCGCCCTCTGGTGTCTTTGGTGTCAGCGCTGGTATTGTACACGCCGCCGCAATAAGCCCTTCGTACCTTTGTGTCTTCGTGGCAAACGTCCCAGGCGAGCGTATGTGAAAGGTTTTGAGTTTAACCCGCCAGCGAGGTAGCGATACGCACGGCTTCCAGCACATCCGGCACAGTGTAATCGATCAAGCCGACGAAATCGGCGCGCGGCTCGCCCACAAGAATCGTCGTCATGCCGAGGGCGCGGGCGGGCGGCAGATTTTTGGGCGTATCTTCGACCAGAATGCTGGCGCGCGCGTCGGCCCCAAGCGCGTCGATCACGCGCTGGTAGACCAGCGGGTCGGGCTTGGGTTTGAACTCGGCAAAGCGAACGTCGAAAATATGCGAGAAATGCTGCTCGATGCCGAGCGCAGCCAGCACACGCCGCGCATATTCTGTGGGCGAGTTGGTAAATACCGCTTTGGTAGCGGGCAGATCGCCCAGCAGCCGGTCGAGCTCGGCGTCGGCGGCCAGCAGTGTTTCCAGCGCAAAATCGTGCACGTAATGCAGGTAGTCTTCGGCGTCGACCTGGTGGTGCTGGAGCAGGCCGCCCAGCGTGGTGCCATAGTCGCCGTAGTAGCGCTTCTGAATCACGCGCGCCTCAGCTTCATTTAGGCCCAGCAGCTTCTGCACATATGCGCTGATGCGCCCATCCACGCCGGTCATTACGCCCGAGGTGGCCGGGTAGAGCGTATTATCAAGATCGAACAGAACAGTTGAAATTGCCATTGCCTCGCCTCACACCGCGCCAGGCCCGGCGCGCTTCTCACGAATGCTGCGGGGTATTGTAGCACGCGTGCCACAAAAAAACGGGGCAGGCATGGCCCAGCCACGCCTGCCCCGTCGCCGTTTGCCAAACGGCTATTTCAGGAAATCGTTGGTAAAGGCCTTGCTCAGGTCAACATCGCTCTTCAGCAGGTTGCTGTCGCGCAGGAACGTATGCGTCGCCTCCCAGCTCTTCA
Organism: Kouleothrix sp. 19917; assembly: GCF_057073505.1. Classification (NCBI taxonomy): domain Bacteria; kingdom Bacillati; phylum Chloroflexota; class Chloroflexia; order Chloroflexales; family Roseiflexaceae; genus Kouleothrix; species Kouleothrix sp. 19917. The sequence goes on along the minus strand of NZ_CP097099.1, from coordinate 1,843,041 downwards.
TGTCGGTGAAGCCCAGCCCCGACGCGGCGGTCGCGTCGCTCTGCCAGTAGGGCAGTGTCGCGGCCAGCACCTTGCGCTGCAAATCCTGGGTTGCCTGATCGGCAGTTTTCAGCTCGGGAATGTAGGCCAGCGCCGTATCGAAGGCCGCCTGCGGGTCGTTGATCACATCCTGCATGGCCTTGAGCGTGGCGCGCACAAAGCCGCGCACCACCTCGGGCTGCTCGGCAATCATCTTTTCCGACGTCAGGATGCCATCCGAGGCCAGCGGGAAGGCGTCGGCAACGCTGATGACATTCAGCTTCACGCCCTGCTGCTCAAGCTGGATCGGCTCGTTGTTGCCATAGCCGCTGGCCACCTGCACCTTGCCCTCGGTCAGTGCAGGCACCTGCGCAAAGCCAATATCCTGCACATTCAGGTCGCTCTCCTGCATCTTGTTGGCATACAGCAGCGCCAGCAGGCCAATGTAGCTCGCGCCGAAATGGCCGGGAATGCCAACGCTCTTGCCTTTCAGGTCGGCGGCGGTTTTGATATTCGCGTCGGCCTTGCTGTAGAAGACGGTCGGGAATTTCTGGTTGATCGTGGCGACGGTTTGCACCGGCAGGCCATTCGCGCGCGCCAGCAGCACCGAGTCGCCACTGGCCATGCCGAACTGCACGGTGCCCTGCGCAATGCGCTGCACTACGTCCGTCTCGAAGTTGTAGTCAAACGTGATCTTCAGACCTTCGGCGGCATAGTAGCCCTTCTGGTCGGCCAGGTAGTATTGCGAGAACTGCACATTGGGAATATACGGCATCGCCAGGACAATCTCGCGCAAAGGCTGGGCACTGGCAGCAGTAGGCGCTTCGGCTGGTGCGGCGGTTGCGCGCCCGGCAGAGGCATCGGTGGGCTGGGCATCTGCGGTTGGGGCAGCGGCAGCGGTTGGTTCGGCAGCGGGCGCGGCTGTCGGCGCAAGATCAGGCGCAGCAGTTGGCTGCGCTGCGGGCGTGGCCCCGCCACATGCGGCCAGCAAGCCAGCCAGCAGCGCAACAAGCATCAATCGGCGGAACATGAATCCTCCTCAACACAATCCACAATCGAAAGCTAACAAAAAGCAGATTGCACGGCGCGCACGAGTGCGTCAGCGCATCGGCAATCTGCTTGGGGAAACCCATGGCTCGGTGCTTACGTCTCCCAGCGCACCAGCACGCGCTCGAGCAGCACAGCAGCCAGGTAGAACGAGAGCGTCAGCGCGGCCAGGGTGATCAGCGCCACAAACATCAGCGGCGTATCGAACAAGCCGCGCGAGATGTTGATCAGCGCGCCCAGGCCATCGCGCGCGCCCACGAACTCGCCCACCACCGCGCCCGTGGTCGCCAGCGCCAGGCCCGACTTCACGCCACCAAAAATGCCCGGCAGCGCCAGCGGCAGCTCGACATGCCAGAGCGCCTGCCATGCGTTCGCGCCGCTAATTTTCGCCATCTCCAGCAGCTCGCGCGGTACGCTGCGCAGCGCGACAATCGTGCTGCTCAGGATCGGGAAAAAGGTGACCAGCGCAGCAACCAGGATTTTCGAGCGAATGTCGGAGCCGACCCACAGGATGATCAGCGGGGCGATTGCCACCACCGGCACAGCCTGTGTGGCCGCAAGCTGTGGCGCCAGAATGCGCTCCAGGCGCGGCATGTGCGCCAGCGCGTAGCCCAGCGCCAAACTTATGCCAAGCGCAATCGCGAAGCCGCCCAGCGACTCGGTGAGGGTGAGCAGGGCGTGGTGGCGCAGGGTGCCGCTGCTCAGTTCCAGCACCAGCCGGCTAAACACTGCTTCGGGCGCTGGCAGAATAAAGGCCGGGTAGTCGCGCAGCGCCACAATCGCCTTCCACACGCCCAGCACCAGCACCAGCGAAACGGCAAGACCAACCCCGGCGGGCGCGCGGCGCTCGCGGCGAACCGTGGGCGCGGCTGGCGCAGCCGGCGAATACGACAACGACTGTTGGCGAACCATGGGTTTCCTCCAAAACAAAAAACCCCGAAGTCGCCTGACTTCGGGGATGCGCAGGGCCGGGCAGCACACAACAGCGCCGGAGCGCGCACCTTCGCGCAACAGCAGCGTTCATGCCGTCAGCAGACCATGCATGCGCAGCGCGCACACATAGCCCAGCCTGCGGACCTTCTCCCATCCGGACTGTACCGTCGGCGCTGGGATCACACCAGCTCCTGCCTTGCGGCTCGCGGGCTTGTCTGGGAATGTTGAGTGTTGATGTTTACGTTTTGAATCAGAATGTCTCTCATTCAAAACTCAGCATTCAAAGCTCAAAACTGCCAGCATCACCGCCGGTCGGGAATTGCACCCTGCCCCGAAGATCCTATTAAGTTGGCATTCAGCATAGCACCGCGCCAGATCCTTGTCAAGCTGACCAATCGGTCAGGCAGAAGCACGTCAATATTGAAATGGGGAAGGAATTTGTCCGCAGATTTCGCAGATGACACAGATTATGGCTTACGCAGTTAGCGCTCGGTGATGCCAAAAAGCGCAGCAGCATACGACCTAACTGATATGAGGTCTATACTCTGCGCCATCTGTGTAATCTGTGGATAGATATATCCTTGGACCTTAGGCCAGCGCGGCAACTGGCTCGGCGTACTGCGCGGCAATGCGTCGCGCGGTTGCGGACACGAGCGCCCGCAGCGAAGCCGGCTCGATCACTTCGGCGCGCGTGCCAAAGCTCAGCGTTTGCTCACAGGCGTGCTGCTCGCCTTCAAATAGCATCTCGACGCGCATGCGGCCATCGGCGTCGGGCGGGCCAGCGTGAAGCACGCGCGTGTAGCGGGCCACTGCGCGCAGATAATCAAATGCGTCTGCGTCGATCAGCAGCGCGGCATGGAACTGCGGCAGATTCGTGCGAAACTGCTGCTTCGAGGCTTCCCAGTGCGCCGCCAGATCGAAATCGGGCGGGCGGGCACAGGGCTGCTCGCTGATGGTGGCGTGCTGCACGCGCGCGATCCGGTAGGTGCGAATCGTGTCGTCCACGCCCGCGATCAGGTACCAGATGCTGCCCTTCGCCACCAAGCCAAGCGGGTCGACCAGCCGCTCGACGGTGCTGTCGTCGGCGCGGGCGTAGCGCATGAATACCTTGCGGTCGCGCCAGACCGCCTCCTGAATGAGCGGCAGCAGTGGCACCGCTTCGCTCGACTGGCCCCAGCCGCCGCCGTCGATATGAATGCGCCGGCGGGCATGCTCGGCGTCGCGGCGCTCGTGATTCGGCAGGGCGGCTTGCAGCTTCAGCAGCGCGGCGTCGGCGGCCTGGCGTAAACCCAAATCGTTCAGCAGACAATTGGGCTGGCCCAGGAAGAGCGCCTGGATCTCGGCGTCGTTCAGGCCGTTGAGGTTGGTACGATATTCTTCAAGCAGCGACCAGCCGCCGCCACTGCCGCGCTCGGCCACAATCGGCACACCCGACGCGCCAAGCGCCTCCATGTCGCGGTGGATCGTCCGCTCCGACACCTCCATGCGGCGCGCAAGCTCGCGCGTGGTGACGCGCTGGTGGACCTGAAGCAGCATCAGAATCGATAGCAATCGGTCGGCGCGCATACGCCCTCGTTTCAATGCAGTCGGCAGGCGGCGGTCGGCAGGCGTATGCAATACGCCCCGGCTGTCACTTACAGGCATATGCGATACGCCCCGGCTGTCACTTGCAGACATATGCGATACGCCCCGGCTGTCACTTCCAACCTGCAAACCTGCAAACCTGCAACCTGTAAACATTCAAATCTGCAACATTCAAACCACCGCAAGTATAGCAGCGAAATATGACAGGAGGTGTCATATTTTGCGGGTATAGTGGGGTTGTGGCAGAAATCAGGGAAGGAGCGCGCAATGAAGTATGGCTTTGTGTTCCCCGGCAATGATGGCAAGACCGCCGTGGAATTCGGCATTGAGGCCGAGAAATGCGGCTGGGATGGCTATTTTGTGTGGGATTCGGTGTGGGGCGTGGACCCGTGGGTGACGCTGGCGGCAGTGGCGGTGCAGACAAAGACAATCAAGCTCGGCACGATGCTGACGCCAATCTCGCGGCGGCGGCCCTGGACGCTGGCCGGCGAAACCGCCACGCTCGACCAGCTTTCGAACGGGCGCGTGATCTTGGCGGCGGGGCTGGGCGCGCCCGACACCGGCTTTGCGAACTTTGGCGAAGAAACCGACCGCAAAAAACGCGCTGAGCTGATGGACGAGGGGCTGGCGATTATCGAGGGCTTGTGGCGCGGCCAGCCGTTTAATTTCGACGGAAAGCACTACCACGTGAAGGAAACAACCTTCCACGCGCCGCCGCCGCCGATTCAGCAGCCGCGCATCCCCGTGTGGATGGTGGGCGCATGGCGGCGCGAAAAGTCGATGCAGCGTGTTTTGCACTGGGATGGCCTGCTGCCAAATGTGATGAACGAGGATGGCTCGCATGGCCGCGCCAATGCCGAGCAGATCGCCGCGATGAAGGCGTATATCGACCAGCGGCGCACGCGCGACACGCCCTTCGATATTGTGATGGAAGGCGAAACGCCCGGCGCCGACCCGGCTGCCGTTGCGGCGATTGTGCAGCCCTTTGCCGATGCCGGCGCAACATGGTGGCTTGAAGCGATCTGGACTGCGCCGAGCCTGGAACCGGTGCGCGAGCGGCTGCGCCAAGGACCGCCGCGCCTGTAAACCCCGATTAGCGGCAGGCTGATAAAACCACAAAGGCACAGAGGGCACTGAGTTTATTGCTCACTCAGTGCTCTCGGTGCGCTCTGTGGCTCAAACCATTTGCTCGCAGCTACGCAACCAGCTATTTCGCCGCGCCGCCCAATGGCAAAGTCGCGCGTGGCGACCAGCTTCCTTCGTGCTTCACAAACAGCCCGATCTCGCGAATGGTTTCGCGCAGCGGCAGATCAGCATTGTGGGTCTGGTAGAACAGCGAATCGACAACATCCAGGCGGCCAGTGGTCTGGCCCTGCGCGACCGTCAGGTGCATAGTGTAGGGCGTGAAGCGCGAGCGCAGCTGCGGGTAGCGCGCCTGCACCAGCGCGTGCAGGGCATCAAAGGGCGCGGCAGGCTCGGGCGCGAGGTACAGCACCCCGGCGCGCTCGAAGCGCCCAATGCGCGCAAATGTCGCGTCGAACGGGGCGACCGGCGCAAACAAGGCGCGCAGATCGTCGAGCACCTTCTGGGTAATCTCCTCGCCAGGCAGGAAGGGCACGTAGATCGTGACGTGCGCGGGCATTTCGGTGGCGGGCGTGAGGACATAGCGCGCCCGAAACGAGCGCAGCACGGCGTCGGCGTGCGGGGCCATGGCCACCAGCACACTGTATTCGTTGAACATTCCCGGCCTTTCTCGCAAGCGTTTGGGCGATTATAGCGCAGAATCGTCAAGGGGCGCGGCGCGGCGCAGCTCGCTCAGCAGCGCGGGGTCGATGGCGCGGGCGGGGCGCAACTCGGCGGCGCGCTCGGCAAAGGGGAAATCAAAGCCGTGGCGGGCGGCCAGCTCGGCGGCGCGCTGCGCCAAGCCCACGTCGCGCCGCGCCTCGGGCAGGCCAAACACCACCAGCGAGTGCTTCAATTCCACGATGTACATGGCCGCAAACTGGTCGCGCAGGGTGCGGATTTTCGCCGCCGCGAGCGCATCGGAGCGCAGAATGTTTGCGCCAAACACGCCGCCGCGCGCCAGCCGCTCGGCGCACAGCGCATAGAACTGCGCGGTGGCAAGATGATCGAGCTCGTCGCTGTCGTCGGCAAAGGCGTCCATCAGAATGAAATCGTAGCGCTGCGCGCTGCCCGCCAGAAAGGCGCGCGCGTCGGCAAGGTGCAGAGTCTGGCGCTCGTCGAAGGCAATGCCAAAGAACTCGGGCGCGAGTGTGGCGAAAGCCGGGTCGATCTCGACATTGTCGATCAGCAGCTCGGGGAAGTGGTGGTGCAGCGCCAGCGACATGCGCCCGCCGGCAAAGCCCAGAATGCACGCCCGCGCCGGTGCGGGCCGCCACAGCAGCGCGAGCAATAGGGCTTGCGTGTAGGGCGCGAGCAGGCGCAGCGGGCGCTCAAGGTCGATGCGCGACATGGGGCCATCCAGCGCGCCGCTGGATGCCACGAAGTAGGCGGCGATCTGGCTGCCCTGCTTGATGATGCGGATGTGCAGCAGGCCGGCGCGCGCATCGTAGAGCGTGCCGTCGGGCAGGGCGCGCAGCGGAGCGAGCCGCGCAGCGATGGCGGCGAGATTGGCGCGTTGCCAGGATGAGGGAGTAGCTTGCACAGTTTGTGTCTCGGGCAAGTCGAGGATACTGCTACGTACTACGCATTACGCTCTATAGTGCATAGTGCGTAGAGTGCCTGAGCGGACAGTGAGCCTGCTGGTGTGTATGGAAACCACTCGTTCAGCGTTGGAGACACTAGCGCTGCACATCAGACAGCCACTGCGCAAACTCCGGCGCGTCCACTTTTTCCTGCGCCTTGCGCCACTTCACCAGTGTCCACCCCCAGAAGTCGAAATCGATGGTGCTGATGCTGTTTTGGATGCTGCCCCACAGCACCCAGCCAATGTTCGACATGCAGTAGAACAGCCACATGCGCGCCACCAGCGCGGGCGTTGCCTGGCCGAAATAGGCCGCGCAGAGCTGCCCGACCTGCTCGGGCGCGAAGTCGTTTTCGTTGCAGATGTTGCCCAGCTCGAAGCAGGGGTCGTTGGTGCCGCTATACTCGTAATCGACCAGCCGCAGGCGCGTGCCGTCGTCGATGAAGTTTTCGGCCAGCAGGTCGTTGTTGCACGGCACCAGCGGCAGCGGGCGCACGGCCAGCGCCGCCTCGATGCGGCGCGCAACCGGCACATAGTCCAGGTAGCCCTCGGGGATGCGGAAGCCGTGGCGCTGCACAATGTCGAGGTAGAAATCCATGGTGCGGAACATGTCGAAGCGGTTGGCAAAGGCCGGCCCGGCATGCAGCGCGCGCGCCGCCGCCGCAATGCGCGGGATCTGCGCTGGCTCGCGCAAACGCGCGCTCGTCATGGTCTGCCCGTCGATGAACTCCAGCACCATCACCGAAAACTCGGGCAGGTAGTGAATGATGCGCGCGCCAACGCCAGCCTGCGCGGCGGCCAGGGTGTTGTGGTACTCGTACTCACGGTTGACCGACAGCAGCTCGGTGCTCGCGCCGGGGATGCGCACGACATAGGGCACGCCGTCGACTGTGACGCGGTAGTTGGTGTTGGTGAGCCCGCCGGTGAGTGGCGCCGCCTCGACCGCGCGACCCTGCCACGCCGGGATGCGCGCAATCACGTCCTCGATGGTGGGCATAGACCCCCCTTCTGAAAAGAGAACCGCAGAACCGCAGAGCCAAGCAGCTAGCAGTCGGCAGTTGGCAGTAAACACGGATCAGCAACTTTCAACCCGCAACCGCATGAGGGTCTAGGGTCTGGAGTTTTGGGATTGGGCCAATCATTCCATACCTTGCAACCTGCAACCCGTCAACCCGGGCAAAGACAAGATTTGCCACTACGGTAACCTTCTAACCCGCGCCCTGGCAACAACCTCGCGAATCGCGTCAACAACGAGCTGCGGCTGCTCCAGGTGGATATAATGGCCGCACTCCTCGGACACGCGCAGCGCGCCAGCCGGCGAAAGCGCCGCAAGCTCGCCCTGCATAAGGTGCCAGCCGCGATTGACGGCATCCATCACGTCGGGCGGCAGGCCTTCTTCGGGCGTCAGCACCGGCTTGCTGCGGCTCAGCACCACCAGCGGAATGTCACCCAGCGCGGTGATCTGCGCGGCCTGCGCCTGCGCGAAGCTCCGGTCAAGCGCCTGCATTTCGCCCATCACAGCGGTGAGAAAGTTCGTGCCCTGCGCGGCGGTGGCCTGGTAGGCGTCGCGGGCGGCCTGCGGCAAGAGCGTGTCGGCTGGGACCAGCGCGGGCGCGGCGGCAAACAATCCCATCGCGGCGAGCGGGCGGTAGAGCGACATCTGGCGGCGGGCTTTTGCCAGCGAGCGCTGCATATACTCGGCAAAGGCCTGCGGCGCGCGCGTCATCTGCGCCTCGTGCGACGAATCGAGCAGCACCATGCCCGCCACTTCGTTGGGGTAGGTGTGCGCGAACAGGCGCATGTAGATGCCGCCAATCGAGTGGCCGACCAGCACATACGGCCCGTGAACGCCAGCCTTATGCAGCAGCGCGTGCAGCTCGCAGACGATATTCTCGGCAGTGCGCGGCTGCGGGCTCGGGTCGCTCCAGCCCAGGCCAGCCCGGTCATACGTGCACACACGCGTCGTCTGCGCGATTTGTGGCTGAACCAGCGCCCAGATCGACGAAGGATCGCCCATGCCGGCTTCCATCACTACGGTTGGCAAGCCTTCGCCTTCACAGACCAGATGCAGCCGATAGCCGCCCACATCCACCAGCGCGCCGGGCGGCGGGAATTTCGCGCGCAACCGCGGCTTGGCCCGCGCGCCAACAACCAGCGCGACGAGGAGCACAAGCAACAATAGCGCGCCAAGCCCGATCAGAACGGCCGACATGAACACTCCTATGGCAGGTTGCAGTCGGCAGGATGCAGAAAGCAGTTACTTTCCCTGCAGCGCCATGTATTTCTTACCAGCGCAGAGTAGCCGTTATTCTGCAAACCGCTAGAGCAGCGCAGCAACTTAAAACTCGACGCGGGCCATGCGCTGGCGCAGCAGGTGATCGGCCAGCACCAGCGCGAGCATGGCCTCGGCAATCGGCACCAGGCGCGGCAGCACCGTGGGATCGTGCCGCCCGTGGATCTCGATGTCGCTCGGGTTGCCCTCGCGGTCAACCGTCTGCTGGCGCTGGGCGATTGATGCGGGCGGCTTGGCCGCCAGGCGCACCGTAATCTCTTCGCCAGTGCTGATGCCGCCGAGAATGCCGCCGTGGTGGTTGCTGGTGGTGCCAATGCTGCCATCGTCGCGGCGGATGAAGGGGTCGTTGTTCTCGGAGCCGCGCAGGTTCGCCACGCCAAAGCCCTCGCCCATTTCCACGCCCTTGATCGCCGGGATGCTGAACATGGCCTTGCCAATGTCGGCCTGCAGCTTATCGAACACGGGCTCGCCCAGGCCAGGCGGCACGCCACGCGCGCGCACTTCGACAATGCCGCCAAGCGAATCGAGTGAGCGGCGCGCGGCATCGACGCGCTCGACCATTTGCGCAGCGACGGCGGCATCGGGGCAGCGCATGATGTTGCGCTCGATCTCGGCTTCGTCGAACTCCTGCGCCACCAGATCGCCAAGCTGCGCCGTCCACGCGACGATTGACACGCCATAGCGCGCCAGCAGAAGCTTGGCCACCGCGCCGCCGGCCACGCGCCCGATCGTTTCGCGCGCGCTGGAGCGACCGCCGCCGCGCCAGTCGCGGAAGCCATACTTCACATCCCAGGTGTAATCGGCGTGGCCGGGCCGGTACAGGTCTTTGATGTTGTTGTAGTGCGACGATTTGGCGTCGGTGTTGCGCACCATCATGGCGATGGGCGTGCCGGTGCTGCGCCCTTCGAACACGCCCGACATGATCTCGACCTGGTCGGCTTCCTGCCGCGCCGACGAGACTTTGCTCTGCCCAACGCGCCGCCGGTCCAGCTCGCGCTGAATCGCCTCGACCGACAGTTCCAGCCCAGCCGGGCAGCCATCGACCACGCAGCCGACGGTGGGGCCGTGCGATTCGCCCCAGGTGGTCAGGCGAAACGCTTGCCCAAAACTACTCCCTGGCATGCTATCTCCACAGTTTTATGTACGTCAATTCAGTAGAATGGTCAGTTCTGATCGAGCAGATTCATGCGCTCAAGCTCAGGCGCGGCGGCGTAGAGCTCGGCTTTGCGCCCGCGCAAAAAGGCTTCGATATCGCTCAGGTAGGCCCGCGAATTGGGGTAGAGCTTGCGAATTTGCGCATAGGCCAGGCCCAGCGCCGGCAGGTAGGCACGCTCGGCGGGGCGCATACGCGCAGCGGCAAACCATTCCTGCGCAACCATATACCACATCCCGCGGTCGCGATAGCTCAGGCCGCGATTGTAGTGCTCGACGTGGTCGCCCCGCTCGACTGTTGGGTTCGAGCGCACCAGCGGCGGAAAGAAATCGCGGTAGCTCAGGATCGAAAGGATCAGGGGAAACAGCACCAGCAGCACGCCCAGTGCAATCGGCAATACCAGCGCGGTCGTCGAGAGCACGCCCGACCAGGGGCTGGCATTGCTGGCAGGCTGCAAAATCCCCGACAAGAGCGATACGCCGCGCAGGAGCAGGCCCACGCGCACCACAATCCCAATCAGGATCAGCGCGATGTTCAGGAAGTAGAACTCGCGCACGCGCGCCAGCAGGCCACGCGCCACGCCAAAGCACAGCAGGCCAAACAGGAACACAGCGGCCAGCACAATCGCCAGAAAACTGCTCGGCAGGGCCGTGCCGACCGGGGCCTGGCGTTGCAGGAACAGCAGCATGCCCAGCAGGGCAGCGCCGATCAGCATGCCCACCCCGCCAACCATCCAGATCACGCTCAGCACGGTTAGCGCCAGCGAGCGGCGCTCGGCACGCGGCGCGCGCTCCATCAGGCTGGCGTGGCATTGCGTGCAGCGCTGCTGCTTGATCGTTGTGGGCGCGCCGCAGTAGGGGCAGGGGTTTTCGGGCGGCGCAGCGATGATTGGGTCGGCGGTGCGCGCCGGTGCGGGCGCAGGTGCGGGTGGCGTTGCCAGCACGGGGGCGGCAACCGGCACCGGCGGGGCAGCCGCCACGGCCGGCGCAGGCGCAACCGCTTCCATCAGCATGGTTGGCGCGGCCGGTCGCGTGGGGCGCTCGGGCATGGGTTTGGGCGCAACCGGGCCATGCGCCGGGCTCAGCGGATCGAACACTGCGTCTTCGCGCAGCCGCGTGGTGGGCTGGCGCTCGGCGGGGCGGGCGGGCGGCGCAGTGACATGCCGGGGATTCAGCGGGTCGAACACCGCGCCTTCGCGCAGCCGTGATATCGGCGGGCTTGGTGCGGGCTTTGGGGCTGGCGCACTGTCAGCGAAAGGCATGGCGCGCTGATCAACCTGCACCTGCTCCATGCTTACGGTTGTCGTCGTCATGGGGTTGGCGGCGCTTGGCGCAGGCACGGCGGGCGCTTCACCAACGGCGCGCTCCAGCAGCACCGGGCCAAAGCGCTGGTCGGCCCAGGCCAGGCCCTTTTTCGCTGCGGCGTTGTTCGGGTCGCGCTCCAGCACGGCATGGAGGCTGGCGCGCACCTCCGCCGCTTCGTCGCTCACGCCAGCGAGCCACAGCAGCGCCTGTTCGTTCTGCGCATCGTCGTCGAGCACGCGCCGCAGGAGGGTGCGCGCCTCGGCGCGACGGCCCGCCCGCGCGGCGGCGATTCCCTGCTTCAGCAAGGTGGCTACGGCCGGGTCCATACTACCTCACCTTCGATCATGGTAAGCTCGGCGTTCACGGCGTGGAGGTCGGCGGGCGCGATCTTGAATGGGTCGGCCGAAAGCACCGCCAGGTCGGCCAGCATGCCCGGCACAAGCGTGCCCTGCTCGTGGGCCGCGCCCGCCGCCAGCGCCGGCCCGACGGTGAAGCCGCGCAGGGCGTCGGTCAGGCTGATCCGCTGCTCGGGATACCAGCCTTCGGGCGGGGTGCCGTCGGCGCGCTGGCGCGTCACAGCGGCATGGATGCTCAGCCAGGGGTTGAGCGGCTCAACCGGCGCATCCGAACCGAAGGCCAGCGTTGCGCCAGCCTCCTGCAAAGCGCGCCAGGCATAGGCGGTCGCGCAGCGCTCGCCCCACAGGCGGTCGGCCGTGTCCATGTCGGCAGTGGCGTGAATGGGCTGCATCGAGGCGATCACGCCCAGCTGCGCGAAACGAGCAATGTCTTTTGGATGCACGATTTGCGCGTGCTCGATGCGGTTTGGCAGTGCCGGGGCAGGCCCACCGGCCATCTGCGCCAGCTCGATCGCGTCCAGCACGCGGCGGTTCGCGGCGTCGCCAATCGCGTGGATGGTGACGGCGATGCCGCCCGCCAGCGCGCGCGCCACGGCGTCGTTCAATTCTTCGGTGGAAAGTGTGGCGGTGCCAAAGTGGCGGCGGCCTTCGTAGTGCACCAGCATCTCGGCGGTTTCCGAGCCGAGCGAGCCGTCGGCAAACATTTTCACGCCGCCCAGCCGCAGCCAGCGGTCGCCCAGGCCGCTGCGCAGCCCCATATGGAGCGCTTCGTCCAGCGTATCGAGGCCAAGGTGCACGAGGCAGCGCAGCCGCAGCTCGCCAGCCGCACGCAGCGACTGCATGTCGCGCAGCACCTGCGCGCCATCGCCAGCCGTGAGCCCGGGCGGAATGTGCACGCCAGCCATGCCATAGGAATGCGCTTCGACCATTGCGGCGCGCAGGGCGTGCAAACGATCTTCGGGGCTTGGCGCGGGGATGTGGGCGCGCACCAGGTCGATCGCGTTTTCGAGCAGGATGCCGGTGGCGCGCTTTTTCTCGCGCTGAATTGCGCCGCCCGGCGGGTCGGGCGTGGTGTCGTCGATGCCAGCCAGCTCCAGTGCGCGGCTGTTCGCCCAGGCCGAGTGCCCGTCTTTGCGAATGAGCAGCGCGGGCCGGCCCGGCGTGCGCGCATCCAGATCGGTCTGGCGCGGCCAGCCGCCCCACGCGCTGTGATCCCAGCCGCCGCCCAGCAGCCAGGCCTCGGCGGGCAGGGCATCGGCGGCGGCGGCGACGCGACTCAGCGCCGCGTCGTAGTCGGTCACGCCTTCCAGCCGCAGCTCGCGGCGGCCGAGCGCATAGCCAACAAAGTGCACATGCGCGTCGGTGAGCGCGGGCACCACGGCGCGGCCCTGAAGGTTCACAAGCTCGGCGCGGCCACCAAAGGCTGCCTGCACCTTGCCCTCGCTCCCCGCCACAATCACGCGCCCATCGCGGATGCCAAGCGCCTGCACGCGCGGCATCGCCGGGTCGAGCGTGTAGATCGTGCCGTTGTAGAGGATGCTTGCTGGCATAGCTGGTTCCTGTTGCTGCGTGCCTGCATGGTACGGATGCGTGGCGATTCTGTCAAAAAATGGTTTGTGTGCGCGAATGATCAGGCCACAGAGCGCACCGAGAGCACGGAGTTTTGATCATTCTATTCAGCGATCGTCGTGCCCGTATGGCTCATCTGTTTTGCATGTGCATATAGCAGGCTGTGAAGGCACAATACCTTGCCTTTCCTTTACCTTCGTGCCTTCCTGTCTTCGTGGCAAAAAGTACGGCATTGTTTGGCCAAGCTAGCGGATTTGCAAGCAACCTATGCAGATTCAGCGAAGCTTCTTTCGCATCAGTATGTGGTCTGAGGCAGTCGTAAATCCAAAATCGTAAATCCAAAATGGCTAGCGCCGCAGATGCACGGTGATTTTCGACTCAAGCGGCAGTCCTTCGGGCGTAATAATGCGCAGGCGCAGCATATAATCGCCCGGCGCGAGGCCGCCGGTAGGCCACACGCCCAGAATGCCATCGACCACGCCAAACAAGCCCTCGCCCAGCGGCTGCCAGCGGTCGGGCGCGTTCGCCGCCGCCCAATCCAGCGTGTAGCCGCCGCGCGCGGTGCCGCGCACCAGCACCTGAGTATCGGTGATGGTAGCGCCGTCGGAAGGCATTGTTATCTGCGCCAGCGTGGCGTTGGGCTTGTTCTCGGGCGGCGCGCAGTATTTCGTTGGCGCTTGCGGCAGGCCAGTGCTGGCCGCCCACTCCTGAAACTCGGCCGGGTAAACCGGGAAGCGCTGCTCGCGCACCTCCGAAGGCGGGCTGAATGGCGCGGCCAGACAGTTGCCGTCGCCCGCGACCTTCACCGTCTTGAAAAACACATCGCTGGTTTTTGGCTCGGTGCCGGCCACAAAGCGCTCTTCGATGCCGTTCGGGCAGGCGTCGCCGGCCAGCGCGCCCGTGATCGGGCAGATTGCGGCGGTGGAAATGCCGCTTGGTGGTGGGAAAGACAGAATCGGCCGGCCAGCGTGGTAGTCGTCCATCAGGTCGCGCCAGATCGTGCCAGCGCCATTCACGCCGGCAACCTCTTCCATGGGCGCGCCATCGCTGTTGCCCACCCACACGCCAATCGTGACATCGCGCGTGTAGCCCATTGCCCACGAATCGCGCCAGTCGTTGCTGGTGCCGGTTTTCACAGCGGCGGGCCGGCCGTCGGGCAATTCCATCACACTGCCGGGGCCGAACATATACTCGCGCGCCACATTGTCGCTCAGGATGTCGGTCAGCAGGTAGGAAATCTGCTCGCCGTGCTCGCCAAGCGACTGGCGGCCGGGCGCTTCGCTGATGTTTTCCAGCACCTCGCCGCGTGAGTTTGTGACCTTCAGAATCGGCGTGGGGTCGCGGCGGAAGCCGGCATTGCGCAGCGTGTTGTAGACATTCGTCAGGTCGAGCAGGCGCACTTCGCCCGCGCCCAGCACCAGCGCCGGGCCATACGCAGCCGTGTCGTTCAGCGTGGTGATGCCCATGGCGTGCGCCTGCTCGACAAACGCCTCGACGCCAACAAACTCAATGGCGCGCACTGCCGGGATGTTGAGCGAATTGGCCAGCGCCATACGCAGGCGCTGCGGGCCGTGCCAGGCGTCGTCGTAGTTGTGCGGGGCGTAGGTGGTGCCGTCGGCCAGCCTGAACTCGGTAGGCGTGTCCCACAGCACGGTTGCGGGCGTCCAGCCCTTGCGCATCGCAGCGGCATAAACAATTGGCTTGAGCGCCGATCCCGGCTGGCGCGGCGCCAGCGCAACATTCACCTCGCCGTCGATCGATTTGTCGTTGTAATCGGCGCTGCCAACCATGGCCAGCACCTGCCCTTCGGGCGAAAGCATCACCACCGAGGCGTTGCTGGCATTGCGCGCCCGCAGCTCGGCCACACGCGCCCGCACGATGCGTTCGGCCTCGGCCTGCCAGTGCAGGTCGATTGAGGTGATCACGCGCAAGCCGCCACGGTACAGCACATCCGGGCCATAGCGCTGTTCGAGTAGTTGGCGCACATAGAAGACGAAGTGCGGCGCAACCACGCTCGACTGCTGCGGCACGAAATTCAGCGGCGCGCTATAGGCTGCGCGTGCCTCGGCAGCCGTCAGGTAGCCAAATTTCACCATCAGGCCCAACGTGATTTTCTGCCGCTCTTTCGCGCCTTCAAGGTTGGTCAGTGGGTTGAGCACCGTGGGCGATTGCGGCAGGCCGGCGATCAGCGTCGACTCGGCCAGATTCAGCTCCCAGACGTGCTTGCCAAAAAAGGTTTGCGCCGCCGCCTCGACGCCATAGGCCTGCGCGCCGTAGTAGACCTCGTTCAGGTACAAGCCCAGAATCTGGTCCTTGCTGTATTTCTGCGAAACTTTGAAGGCCAGAATTGCCTCGCGCAGTTTGCGCTCGAACGACACCGCCGTGCGCTGGTCGGGCGGCAGCAGCACGTTGCGCACAAGCTGCTGCGTGATCGTCGACGCGCCGCTGACGACTTCCTGCGACTGGTAGTTTTGCAGCATGGCGCGCACAATGCCGCGCACATCCACGCCGGGGTTCTCGTAGAAGTTGGCGTCCTCAACCGCAATGGTTGCATCGCGCAGCGCCGTAGGCATGCGCTGAAGGTCGACCACGGTGCGCCGCCCGCTGTTCGGGTCGACCAGCTCAAACAGGAGCGTTTCGCCATCGCGCGCGTAGATCTGGGTGGTTTCTGCCGGGCGGTGGCTGCCAATGCCCGCTTCCAGCCCTTCCAGCTCGCGCCCATAATAGTAGTACAGGCACAGCCCAGCCAGCACCGCCAGCTCGATCGCCAGCAGCAGCAGCTTGGCAAAGGCCAGGAATAGCCGGCCGCCAAAGCCAAGCGCGCGCCAGACGGACGCGGGGCGGCGCGGGTATACACGATAGCGCGACGTTGGTGCCATGCGCGGCAGTATAGCACGGCTGCAAGTGGTGTGGTGCGTAGGCATTGGGTGAATCCATCGCCTGCTAGTGGCGATTCGGTCACGGCGGAAATCGGGAGATATGGCCGCGCAAGTATGTAGCGGCGCAAAGGGTGCACTCACAACCTACATATCATTGAACTTTGTAACTTATCGCCGTATACTAGAATTAACGCTTGCCTGCCATTATTGTCATTCTGTTACCCAACGGCGATACCACAGGAGGAGACGATGAACCGTGATGAACAGGAGGACACAACGGTCTACAAAGTTGTTGTGAATGCCGAGGAACAATACTCGATCTGGCCAGCCGAACGCGAAAACCCGCTTGGCTGGCGCGACGTCGGCAAAACCGGCAGCAAAGCCGAATGCCTGGCGTATATTCAGGAAGTGTGGACAGATATGCGCCCGCTGAGCCTGCGGAAGAAGATGGAAGAAGGGCACGGCGGTTAGGCGGCCAGCATCGACGAACATATATGCATCGCTCTTGTGCAGCGCAAGGTCTGGCAAGCGTTATACAGCAATATTCCCCAGAAACAGAAACCGAGAACCACAGCAGGCGCGCTGCTTAGGGGTTCTCGGTTTCTGTTTCTGAGTTTGCGAGTTGGCAGGTTGCGAGTTGGCAGGTTTGCGAGTTGGCAGGTTGCAGGTTGCAGGTTGCAAGGTATGGAATGATTGGCCCGATCCCAAAACTCCAGACCCTCATGCGGTTCGTTGGTCTGGGCGTATGCGATACGCCCTTCGTTGGTCTGGGCGTATGCGATACGCCCTTCGTTGGTCTGGGCGTATGCGATACGCCCTTCGTTGGTCTGGGCGTATTGCTATACGCCCTTTGTCGCTTGCCGCCTTACCCCGGAGCCACCCCATTCCCATGCGACGGGGCCAGCGCTGGCCGGCCCGCGCCCACCAGCCACTCGGCGGTATGGCGGTCGGTGATCAGCACATTGATCCAGCGCCCGGCCAGCGCCCCGCGAATCGCGTCGCGCTTGCGCTGGCCGCCCGCAATCCCCACCGCACGCGCGGCCTTGCGAAACAGCTCGGGCGGAATGCCGATCACGCGATCATTCAGCGGGGTTGGCACGGGCGCGCCCTGCGCGTCGAAAAAGCGCAGGCAGATATCGCCCACCGCGCCGCGCGCTCGCAGCAGATCCAACTCATTTCCGCTGAAAATATTGCCGCTGCTCGCCAGCAGCTTGGATGGCTCGACCGTGCCGATGCCCACCAGGGCCAGCGTCACCTGCCCGAAGCGCTCGACGGTTGCGCGCACAAACGGGTCGTCGAGGTAGACGCGCGCCGTCTCGATTGAGCCGGCCACGCCGGGCGCGGGCAGGAAAAACGCCTCGCCGCGCGTCAGGTCGGCCAGGCGGCGCGTGAGGTGGGTGGCGTGCGCCTCGACCGAGGGGTTGCCCACGCCGCCGAGGATCTGCACCACCTGCGTGCTGCTGCTGCGCGGCAGCGGGTGCATCGCATCCACCATCGCCAGCAGCGTCGAGCTCCACGACGAAAGCCCAATCACCTCGCCCTGCTTCACGGTTGTTTCCACATAGAAGGCCGTGGCCGCGCCCAGGTCGCGCATGATCTGCTCGTCGTCGTCGACCGTATCGACCACAATCGCTTCCTTCAAGCCATAGAACGCTTGCAGCGCTTCTTCCAGCTCGGTGTAGGCGCCATGCGGCACACTCACCGTGATGCGCACAATCCGCTCTTCCTCGGCGCGCTTCAGCAGGCGCGACACCGTCGCCTGCGAAAGATCGAGCTGCCGGGCAATATCGGCCTGGCGCGCGCCATGCTCGTGGTACAGGCGCGCCACCTTGGCAATCAGTCGAAGTTCGTCGATACGCGCCAAACCGCAACCTCCCGTTGCATTGTTCACAGATGTGTGGGGCATAGTATGCGGCATCCTGCGCACATCCGCAACTTTTTCGCGCACGCGCCGCAAAAGTAAATCCCTCTTGACATTCAACCGCTTGACCTGTATAATCGGGTCATTTAGAATATTATGCCATAATTGAATAATTATTCAGAACTACCAGTAGAAGAGAATTGAAGCGTTCTGCACCAGCAGCGATGTGCAGACTGCTTTGCCCAGGCATACGGAGAGGAAACGCAAGATGACAAGCACCGTCGAACAATGGGATATCTTCGAGCTGGAGCTGCACGGCAGCGCCGAGGGCAATCCATTCCTCGATGTCGAGCTGAGCGCGCAGTTCACGCACAAGCACCGCACGGTCGAGGTCGACGGCTTTTACGACGGCGATGGCGTATATCGCGTGCGCTTCATGCCCGACACACAGGGAAGCTGGCAGTACCGCACGCGCAGCAACCGCGACGAGCTGAGCGGCACCGAAGGCGCGTTCACCTGCGTTGCGCCGGGGGCGGGCAACCACGGCCCGGTGCGCGTCGCCAACACCTTCCACTTCGCCTACGCCGATGGCACGCCCTACAAGCAGATCGGCACGACCTGCTACGTCTGGACGCACCAGGGCGACGAGCTGGAAGAGCAGACGCTGGCAACGCTGGCGAACGCGCCGTTCAACAAAATGCGCATGTGCGTGTTCCCCAAGCACTACGCCTTCAACGAGAACGAGCCCGAGCGCTACCCGTTTCCGCTCCGATCGCGCGGATCGAGCGCGTGGACTGGCAGCTACAAGGTTGACGTGCAAGAGGGATGGAAGTTCGATTTCGAGCACTTCGAGCCGGATTTCTTCCGCCACTTCGAGCAGCGCGTGGCGCAACTGCGCGACCTGGGCATCGAGGCCGACATCATTTTGCTGCACCCCTACGACCGTTGGGGCTTCGCGACCATGGACGCCGCGACCGACGACCGCTACCTGCGCTACGTGGTGGCGCGGCTGGCCGCCTACCGCAACGTCTGGTGGTCGATGGCGAACGAGTTCGACTTCATGGACAGCAAAAGCATGGCCGATTGGGACCGCTTTTTCCGCGTCGTGCAGGAAAGCGATCCGTATGGCCACCTGCGCTCAATCCACAACGGCCGCGTCATGTACGACCACGCCCAGCCCTGGGTAACGCACCAGAGCATCCAGCGGCGCGACCTCGACCAGACGCGCGTATGGCGCGAGCAGTTCCGCAAGCCGGTGGTGGTGGACGAGTGCTGCTACGAAGGCAATATCTGGCAGGGCTGGGGCAACATCACCGCGCAGGAAATGGTACACCGCTTCTGGCTCGGCACTGTGTACGGCGGCTATGTCGGCCACGGCGAAACCTACGAGCACCCGGACGACATTCTGTGGTGGGCCAAGGGCGGGGAGTTGCACGGCGAAAGCGCGCCACGCCTGGCGTTCCTGCGCACCTTGCTGGAAGACGGGCCGGCCGCCGGCCTCGACCCAATCGACGGCGTGCTGCGCATGTTCCCCTGCGCCGGCCAGCCGCACGACTACTACCTGACCTACTTTGGCGTGCATCAGCCCGCGCGTATGACTCTGGCGCTGCCCGAAGGCGAAGAGTATCGCGCGACCGTGGTCGATACCTGGGCGATGACGAGCACGCCGCTCGACGGCGCGGTGGCGAATGGCACGATCGTGGCGCTGCCAGCAAAGCCCTTCCAGGCGCTGCTCCTGCAACGAGCGGTTTGATGCCAAGAGCCGCCAATAACCACGAAGACACGAAGGTTTTAGCATATTTTCTTGGTGCCCTGGTGTCGTGGTGGTTATCCAAAACGGCGTTTGCTCGACGAATGACTAATTGATTAAGGCGACAAGTCTCTATTTCTGCGATGAATAAGTTGCAGCGCAGGCTGCCGCATGCGGTTTGCAAGCGGCACGAGCGAGGAAAACGATGATCGACCGCAAACAGATCGAGCGGCTGCGGGCGCTGGCGACGGCGGTGCGGCGGCGCGACATTCAAACCATCTACAACGCAAAACTCGGCCATGTGGGCGGCGAAATGTCGGCCACCGATATTCTGGTGACGCTCTACTTCAGTGTGCTGAATATCGACCCGCGCGAGCCGAACAAGCCCGACCGCGACCGCTTTATTCTCAGCAAAGGTCATTCAGCTGTGGCGCTCTACACCACGCTTGCGCACGCCGGTTTTTTCCCGATTGATGAGCTGGCGACCTTTGCGCAGCCGCTTTCGCGCCTGAACGGCCACCCGAACCGCACCAAAGTGCCCGGCGTGGAAACCAACACCGGCCCGCTCGGTCATGGCCTGCCGGTGGCGGTGGGCTGCGCGCTCGGCGCAAAAATGGATGGCGCGGCCTGGCGCACCTTTGTGCTCACCGGCGACGGCGAGCTGCAAGAAGGCAGCAACTGGGAAGCCGCGCTGTCTGCCGCGCACTACAAGCTCGACAACCTGACCGTGATTGTGGACCGCAACGGCTTGCAGCAGGGCGACTTCACCGAGCGCACCATGCACCTCGACCCGCTACCCGACAAATGGGCTGCATTTGGCTTTGCCGTGCGCGAGGTCAATGGCCACGATTACGGCGCGCTGCTGGACGTGTTCGAGGAACTGCCCTTCCAGTGGGGCAAGCCGAACTGCATCATCGCGCACACGCACAAGGGCCAGGGCGTTTCGTTCATGCGCGACCGGCCGGCCTGGCACCACCGCGTTCCCACCGCCGAAGAATATGCCCGCGCCCTGCAAGAACTCGACGAGGGAGGAGACGGCTATGAGCCAGCGCTATGACTGCCGCGACGCCTTCGCCGCCGCAATTGAAGATGTTGCCGTTCAGGACCAGCGCATCTGCGCGGTGGTGAACGACTCGGTCGGCTCCAGCAAGATCGGCGGCTTCGGCAAGCGCTTCCCCGACCGGCTGATCAACGTCGGCATTGCCGAGCAGACCATGGTTGGGCTGGCGGCGGGGCTGGCGAACAGCGGCAAGATCCCGTTTGTCTGTGCGGCGTCGTGCTTCCTGACTGGGCGCGCGCTGGAGCAGATCAAGGCCGACGTGGCCTATTCTGACACGAACGTCAAGCTGGTGGGCATGAGCCCGGGCATGGCCTATGGCGAGCTTGGCCCGACGCACCACTCGATCGAAGACATGGCCTGGCTGCGCGCCATCGCCAACATGACTGTGGTCGTCACCGCTGACCCGCTCGAAACCGAGCAGGCCACGCGTGTGGCGGCGGCGACCGTCGGCCCGCTGTTTCTGCGCGTGAGCCGCATGGCCGTGCCGATGGTGCACGACAGCAGCTACCAGTTCACGATTGGCAAGGCCGCGCGCCTGCGCGAAGGCAGCGATGTCACGCTGATCGCCAATGGTGTGATGGTAACGCGTGCGCTGGAGGCGGCTGATCTGCTGGCCGCCGCAGGCGTGCAGGCCCGCGTGCTGAATATGTCCACCGTGCGCCCGCTCGACCGCGATGCAGTGCTGGCGGCCGCCGCCGAAACCGGGCATATCGTCACTGCCGAGGAGCATAGCGTGTATGGTGGGCTGGGCAGCGCCGTGGCTGAGGTGGTGGTGCAAAGCCATCCTGTGCCAATGCGCATCCTGGGCGTGCCGGGCGTGTTTGCGCCCACCGGCTCGGCCGAATGGCTGCTCGATCATTTCGGCCTGAGCGCGGCGGGCATTCGCGATGCTGCGCTGGAGCTCGTGGGTGAGAAGAGTGTGCGGGGGTAGGGTCGTCATCCACAGATGACACAGATGACGCAGATTATGTTTCACTTTAGAACCTTATCTGTGTAATCTGCGTCATCTGTGGATTATGTAAGCTGCGGAACACATACAAGAGGCATTCAATGGCGAAGCAGAACGAGCTGATCCTGGCGATCGACCAGGGCACGACCAACACCAAGGTGCTGCTGGTCGATGCGGGTGGCGCGATTGTGACGCAGGCATCGCGCCCGCTGGCCCAGCGCTACCCCGAGCCGGCCTGGGTCGAACAGGACGCTGGCGAAATCTGGCAAAGCGTGCGCGCAGCGATTGATGAGTGCCTGGCTGGCGCGAACCTCGACGCGCTGGCGGCAATCGCCATCACCAACCAGCGCGAGTCGGTCACGCTGTGGGATCGCGCCAGCAGCCAGCCGCTCGGCCCGGTGGTCGTGTGGCAGTGCCGGCGCAGCGCCGACTTCTGTGCCGAGTTGCGCGCTCGTGGCCTGAGCGACATGCTGGCCGAGCGCACCGGCCTTGCGATCGACCCGCTGTTTTCCGGCAGCAAAATGCGCTGGCTGCTCGAACATACACCCGACGGCCATGGGCGCGCCAGCCGCGGCGAGCTGTGCCTGGGCACAATGGATAGCTGGGTGCTGTGGAACCTGACCGGCGGTGCAACCCACGCCTGCGACCTGACCAACGCCTCGCGCACGCAGCTGCTGAACATTCACACCGCCCGCTGGGACGGCGAGCTGCTCGACCTGTTTGGTGTGCCACGCGCGGGCCTGCCCGCGCTGCTGCCTTCGCGCGCGGATTTCGGACGCAGCGTGGCGCTCGGGCGGCTACCGGCTGGCCTGCCCATCCTGAGCATGATTGGCGACTCGCACGCCGCGCTGTTTGGGCAGGCCGGCTTCGCGCCCGGCACGATCAAAGCCACCTACGGCACTGGCTCCTCGCTGATGACGCCCACGCCCGCGCCTGTGCTTTCGCGGCACGGCCTTTCCACCACAATCGCCTGGGCGCTCGGCCCCGATCAGATCACCTATGCGCTGGAAGGCAACATTGCCGTATCGGGCGCGGCGGTGCAGTGGCTGGGCGAATTTCTGGGCTTGGCGCAGCCCGCCGCGCAAGTGGCAGAACTGGCCGCCAGCGTGCCCGATGCCGGCGACATCTACCTCGTGCCGGCGTTCGTCGGCCTGGGCGCGCCGCACTGGAACGACGCCGCGCGCGGGCTGATTGCCGGGCTGACGCGCGGCTCGACGGTTGCACAGCTTGCGCGCGCCACGCTCGACGCAATTGCCTACCAGGTGCGCGACGTGTTTGACGTGATGCAGGCCGAGGCCGGCGCGCCGCTCACACAATTGCTGGCCGACGGCGGGGCCACGCGCAACGACCAGCTCATGCAGTTTCAGGCCGACGTGATCGGCTGCCCGGTGCTGCGCAGCGTTTCGGCCGAAGCCTCGCCGCTGGGCGCGGCCTACCTGGCCGGGCTCGAAGCCGGCATCTGGCCCTCGCTCGACGCGATTGCCGCGCTGCCACGCCCGCGCGATTCCTTCCCGCCGCACATGCCCGACGCCGAGCGCGCCCGCCGCTATGCAGGCTGGCAGGCCGCCGTGGCGCGCGCTACGCTTGGCACCGCCACAGGAGCATTCGCTTAACCCTGGGAAAACGTACACACCAAGAGAAGCCATTCGCACAGACGCGACGAAAGAGAGGCAACCATGGCCCATGCTACTTTGGGCGTAATCCTCGGCAACCGCGATTTCTTCCCCGACCGGCTGATCAGCGAGGCGCGCACCGACCTGATGGCGCTGTTTGAGAAGCTCGACATCCAACCCGTCATTCTCGACGAAACCGACACCAAGCTCGGCTCGGTCGAAACCTACGCGCACGCCCGCCGCTGCGCCGAGCTGTTTAGCGCCAACCGCGCCAATATCGACGGCGTGCTGGTGTGCCTGCCCAACTTTGGCGACGAAAAGGGCGTGGCCGACACATTGCGCCTGGCCGCGCTCGACGTGCCAGTGCTGGTGCAAGCCTACCCCGACGACCTGGGCCGCCTGAGCGTCGAGCGCCGCCGCGACGCCTTCTGCGGCAAAATCTCGGTGTGCAACAACCTGCGCCAGTATGGCATCCCCTACACGCTCACCGAAGAACACACTGTGCACCCCAGCTCGCCCAGCTTCCAGACCGACCTGCTGCGCTTTGCGGCCGGTGCCAAGGTGCGGCGCGGCCTGCGCAACGTGCGCCTGGGCGCGGTGGGCGCGCGGCCCGGCAACTTCAACACCGTGCGCTTCAGCGAGAAGCTGCTTGAGCAATCGGGCATCACCGTCGTCACGGTCGATTTCTCCGAGGTGCTGGGCGACGCCAACCGCCTGCCCGACAACCACGCCCGCGTCAAGGCCAAGCTCGACGAAATTCGCGCCTATGCAGCCTCGGGCAGCGTGCCGGCGCGCTCGCTCACGCTGATGGCCAAGCTCGGCATCGCGCTGGGCGATTGGATGGCAGCCAACGAAATTCAGGCAACCGCAATACAATGCTGGTCGTCGCTCCAGCTCAACTACGGCGTCAACGCCTGCACGATCATGAGCATGATGAGCGAAAAGCTCATGCCCAGCGCCTGCGAAGTCGACATTGTTGGCGTGCTGGCAATGTACGCGCTCCAGCTCGCCTCGGGCACGCCCAGCGCACTGGTCGACTGGAACAACAACTACGCGGGCGACCCCGACAAGTGCGTGTTTTTCCACTGCGGCAACTGGGCCAAGAGCTTCCTGCCCGACATCGAGATCTCGGTCGCGCCGATCCTGGGCAGCACGCTCGGCGTCGAAAACACCTATGGCGCGCTGGCCGGCCGCACACCCGCTGGCCCAATGAGCTTTGCGCGCATCTCCACCGACGACCGCGAAGGCCGGATCAAGGCCTATGTTGGCGAAGGCCACTTCACCAACGACCCGCTGCAGACCTTTGGCAACCGCGCGGTGGTGCAGGTTGGCGGCCTGCCCAAGCTGATGCAGTATATCTGCAAAAACGGCTTCGAGCACCACGTCGCCATGTCGGGCTCGCACGTCGCGGCGGTGCTGAAAGAAAGCTTCGAAACCTACTTTGGCTGGGAAACCTACTATCATCAGGGTTAAGCCACCCGCCAAACACACAAACCCCGCAGCGATGAACGTCGCTGCGGGGTTTGTGTGCCTGCGGCCAATGCCTCAATACTTGCGGTTCGGCAGCTCGCTAACCGCGACCTCCTGGCGATACACGCTTTCCTTGGATTTCACCCACTTCTCCACTGGCTCGCCATTCGCAATTTTCAGCGCCGTTTCGAAGAACTGCGGGCCAAGCAGCGGGTTGCATTCCACCGTCACATTCAGCTTGCCAGCGATCATCGCCTCGAACGCGCCGCGCACCGCATCGACCGAGACGATCTTGATATCCACGCCCGGCTTCATGCCCGCTTCTTCAATCGCCTGAATCGCACCCAGCGCCATGTCGTCGTTATGCGCGTACAGGGCGTTGATCTCCTTGCCATAGGTCTTCAGAAACGTTCGCATGACGTCCTTGCCCTTGGCGCGTGTGAAGTCGCCCGTTTCCGAAGCCAGCACCTTCATGCCCGGCGTGGCGGTCAGGCAGTCGTGGAAGCCGGCCTTGCGGTCGATCGCTGGCGCGGAGCCAACCGTGCCTTCCAGCTCGACAATATTGCCCTTGCCGCCAAGCAACTGGCCCATTTCCTGGCAGGCTTTTTCGCCTTCCAGCCTGAAATCCGAGCCAATAAACGCGGTGAACATGTCGTTGGCAACTTTGGCGTGGCGATCAACCAGAATGAGCGGGATACCCGCGTCTTTTGCTTCCTTGAATATCTCGTCCCAGCCCGTTTCGACAACCGGCGAGATACCGATCACATCGACCTTCTGCGCAATAAACGAGCGAATCGCCTTGATCTGGTTTTCCTGCTTCTGCTGCGCATCGTAAAACTTCAGCTGCGCGCCAAGCTGGAGCGCGGTTTCCTGAATCGACTGCGTGTTGGCCGTGCGCCACTCGCTTTCGGCACCGATTTGCGCATAGCCAATCACCAGATCCTTATAGGTCTTCCCCGCCTTGTTGGTGGCCGCTGCCGGTGCGCTGGCCTCGGGCGCTGCCCCGCAGCCCGCCAGCGCGATCAGCCACAGGCCGATCAGCAGATGTGCAAACAGTCGATTCTTCCTCATTGTTCTTTCCTTTGCAACGAAGCTGGTTAAATTGAAGAACGTGCGCATTCTTGGCACAGCCAAGCCCGATCGGGGATCGACGCGGGCGCAGCGCGGCGCGTGAGTATTCTGCCTTTCGGCGGGTGTGTTTAGGCCATTTCCTGGCGGTAAATCCGCCGCAGCAAGGCGTTCACGCCATCCTGCAGCGTGCTGCGCGTGGTAATCGCGCCGAGGTCAATGCCGAGGCCCACGACCGCCTGCGCAACCTCGGGCCGAATGCCGACAAGCATCACTTCGCAGCCCAGAATACGCGCGGCCTGCACAACCTGCAGCAGGCCTGCCGCCACCTGGGTATCGACAATTGGAACGCCGGTGATGTCAAGAATAAGGTAGCGCGCGGCAGATTTTTCGATGGCGTGGAGCGCACGCGACTGCACTTGCACGATCCGCGTGCTGTCGAGCGCGCCAACCAGTGGCATCACCAGCGTTTGCGTGTTCAGCGGCAGGATCGGCACGCTCATTTCCGAAATCACGGCGCGCTGCTGCTCGATTGTGGCAAGCTGCTCGGCAATTTCACAGCGAGCCGCCTCTGCTGCGGCGCGCGCCGCCGAGGCGCTGGCGTATTGCGCCTCCAGGTCGTTTGTGTTGTATTGAATAATCTGCGCCATGCGGTCGAAGCTTTGTGCCAGCGCGCCCAGTTCGTCCTGGCGAGCCAGGCCAACGCGCGCGCTCAGATCGCCGGATGAAAGGCGGGTTGCCGCACGCTGAAGCACTTTAATTGGGCGGGTGAGCCAGGCCGGGAAAAGAAGCGACCACGCAACCGAGGCAATAAACACCAGCGCCGCCGCCACCACAATCTCCCACGTCGTGTTCCCAGCAACGATATCGGCATTCTGTGATGACGCCTGAGCCGACTCGGCTTTGCTTTTTGCGACTGCAACCGCCTGCTGAGTTATCGCCTGAATATTATCCTGATATGGTTCGAAGCTATCGAGGGCATCCTGCGGCGTTTTGATTTCGCCAACATTGATAGCAATCTCGACGCGGCCAAAATCCTTGATATAGACGCCCCACGAATCGCGCCACATCTGCGCCTGCTGGCGGTCGGCATCGGTGGTGGCTGCGGCTTCAAAATCTTTAATCGCCCGCCGCAGATCCAGGCTCACTTCATGCCAGTGCTGCAGCGGCTGATCCTGAGCGTCGAGGTTCCCGGCGTTGAGAAAAAAATCTTTCTCGTAGCCGCGGCACAACAGCGCCTGAATCACCACGTTGCTGGCAAGCTGGCTGAGCTGGTTGTCGTTCGAAGCCTGCCGCGCCGATGCCCGCAAGCTAGCAACACCCCAAATGGCCAGGCCGGCAATAATCGCAACAAGCAGGCTCAGCACGCCCAGGGCCAGCACAAGGCGCAGTTGAAAGGTCAGGCGCGATGGGTTGCCGCTTGCCATGGTCATTGGGTGCTCCTGGGCAAAATGTGTTGGCGCGCTTTCGTGGCAAAGCGCGCGAGTGTGACGTTCGGAGTGAAGACGGGCATCAACATGGTTGCACCGACGACGCTTTAGGGTTGTGTCGCTCACCACGAATAATACGATAGTTCTTTTTTTCAGAAAAAAACACTATTGTACCGAAATCGTTCTATTCGTGTACAAGCTGGTGTGGCGGGGCAATTGAGCGATTTGGAACGTATAGTGCGACACCTTGTAGCAAATTGGCATTTGCGGCGCGGCCAATTGACAAGCTGCGCACAAGCACGTATCGTGCAGCACATCCGCCGCGCCCTGCTGGAGCTGACCTTATGCGCACCCTGATCCGCCTGAAAAATCAGCAGCGCCGCCGCCTGCCCGACCAATTCCGCGATGAAGAGCTGCGCTACCCCGAGGAGCTAGTTGCAACATTCGTGCGCCAGTACACGCGCCCCGGCGACACGGTGCTCGACCCGTTCGCGGGTTATGGCACTACGCTCGTCGCCTGCGAGGCAATGGATCGCGCTGGCTACGGCGTCGAGGCCGACGCGCGGCGCGTGGCCTATGCGCGCACCTTGCTGGCGCACCCGCAGCGGCTGCGCCACGGCGACGCCCGGCATCTGGCGGGCTACGGCCTGCCGCCGGTTGATTTCTGCATGACTTCGCCGCCGTTTATGGCGCACGATGAAATGGAAAACGTGCTTACCGGCGAGCAGCGCGCCGACGCCTATGCGGCTTATCTGGCAACGCTCACGCAGATCTATGCGGGCATTGCGCCGCTGCTGCGGCCGGGGGCGCGTGCTGTGCTCGAGGTTGCGAACCTGAAGGGGCCGGGCGGCACGACCATGCTGGCCTGGGATGCCGCCCGCGCAGTTGGGGAAGTGCTTGCCTTTGAAGGGGAAGTTGTGGTGAGCTGGGATCATTACGCCTATGGCTACGATCACAGCTACTGCCTGGTGTTCCGCGCGCCGGGGTAAGGTGAAGCCTTATTTCCGCAGCAAGCCAAGCACTTCGGCGAGGCCAATGCCCGCGCCAAGCACCATGAGCGTGCCCGAAACGAGCGCGGCGGCCATGTTGCGAAAGTAGATTGGCGAAACCGGCACCGCGCCAAGCATGCGCAGCCGCAATACCCCCATTGCCAGCAGCGCCAGCCCGCCTACCAGCGTTGAAACGCCAAGCATGATTAGGAAAGGTGCCTGGCGCCGCGCAACCCGCCCACGCAGCTGTGCCTGCGCAGGTTCGGCAATTGGCACTGGGTTGGGGGCAATTGGCGGGCTGACTATGGGCGGCGGGGCATACACCACAATGTTTGAAGCCGCCACCGGCTCAGCTTGTTCCACAACAAACTCAAGTGTGCTGGCGGGCGGCCACATTCCGGCGGGCAAGGCCTCGCCGGGTACCGTTGGGCCCTCGTGCTCCGCAACGGTGGTGAAGGAGGAAGGGGTCGATGTTGTCAAGAATGCCTCCGAATAGATTGTTCGAAGCACACTGTAGCACGCCTTCTGCACCCGCGAAATAGGAATCAAGGGATATTCGCGGCTGGTACTTTTTACGGAGCTATGATGCGGGCTGCTCCGCCAAAGGGCTGATTTCGTGGCGCGGGCGTAACCCTGCCCAGCGCCGGGGCGTCGTATGTGCCAGAAGCAAAAAGGCAAGCCAGGAGCACGCAATGACAAGCCCGCAACTTTCACACGCCGAGCAGAGCGCCGACATGCGTGGCCGCTGGCAGGCGCGCGCCAACCGCCGCATTGAGTATAACCCTGGCCCGCTGGGCGGCCACGCTGCTGTGGTGCGCCGCAACGAGTTCGTGACGGCAGCCTATGCCGAGATGTACCTGCGCAACCCCGCGATCTACAAGTGGGCCGGCATGGCCGCGCTCACCTCGGCGGCGGTGGGGCGCGGGATGTATATGACCCACTACCTGCATCAGTCGCGCCTTTCCACCGCAATCAACCTGTTTGGGCGCGAGGTGGCAGCAATTGCGGGCACGCTGGGCGTGGGTAACCTGGCCGTCTTCCACGATATTTACTGGCAGCACATGGCCTACGAGAGCGGCGGCCTGCCGGAAATTCGCCGGGCTTTCCGCGCCGGGCAGGTGCCGCGCGCCGTCTACCACGCCTGGCGCCAGATCGACGATGGCCGCCGCACGGGCACGCCCGCGCTGGTGTGGGCGGGCAATCGCGGCCTGCTGCACTACGAGCAGCGCACGATTTTGCAGCCAGCGGTATATGATGGGAACGAGCGCTTGTGGCGGCGCATGTCGGGCTGGGTGCTGTCGCCCATTCCCGGCCACCTCGAAACGATCGACGACTTCGAGCCGGGCGCGAATATGGCGGTTTTCGAGCAGCGCTGGCGCTGGATCGAAACCAGCATGCTGCCGCGCTGGCAGGCGCTCGATGCCGCGCAGCCCGCGCGCGTGGCCGAGCAGCTGCAAGGCTGGCTGATCGGCGGGCCGCCTTTCCCGCTGCCGATGCGCCTGAAGCGCCGCGCGCTCGGCTGGAAGATCGCGCTGGCGTGAGCGGGTTTTCAGGTTGCAAGTTGGCGGGTTTGCAGGTTGCAGGTTTGCAGGTTGAAGGTTGCAGGTTGCGAATCGTAAATTGTCAATCTCTGCGCCCGTTGCGTCTTTGCGGTAGTTTCCCATCGTCATTCGTCCATCGTCAGTTATTGCAGAAAGAAGCACGCCATGCCAACGTTTGAGCAGCAGATCGATATTCGCGCCGACGCCCTGGCGCTGTTCCGCCTGACGCAGGACTACGACCACCGGCTCGATTGGGACCCGTTTTTGAAAGAAGCGCGGCTGGTGGGCGGCGCGACGACGGCGGGGCTGGGCGCGCGCGCCTGGTGCGTGGCACGCAACGGCCTGGGCATGGAAACCGAGTATGTGTCGTTTCGGCCGCCGCGCGTGGTGGCAGTGAAAATGACTCGCGGCCCGGCGATTATTTCGGCATTTGCCGGCTCGTGGCGCTTTCAGGAACAGGGCAATGGCATCACGCGCGTGATTTTTCGCTACCATATTGCGGCAAACCCACGCTGGCTCGGCTTCGCGTTCGATCCGATTCTCAAGCGCGTGTTCGGCCACGACGTGATGCAGCGCCTCGTCGCGCTGAAGCGCACGGTCGAAACAACCGACCTGCTGGAGCGCCTGGCATTCGCGGCGGTATAGAAACGCCATATCAGCACACGAGGAACACACGATGCGACGCATGCCAAACTCAGCACTCTTCTGTCTGTTCATAGCCGGCATCGCGCTGCTTGGCGCAATCTGGGCCGGCGTAGCGCCCGCGCCTAAGCCAAGCTGGGCTTCCAACCCAAACGCCGGGCGCGAGCTGCGCATGATTTTCTGCGCCACGCCGCTGCTGCTGTTCGCGCTGGCAAATCTCGTCGCTGCGGCGCGCATCCTGATGCGCAGGGCGCGCTAACGGGCAGCTAGGCAGCGGCGCGCTCGGCATTGCAGGTGGCAATGACATCGCGCACAAAGGCGCGTGTTTCCAGTGCGCGTGTGAGCCGCGAGCGGTAGGGCGCGGGCGACTCACCCTGGCGCACGCTCAGGGCGTAGCGGATCAGGCCGTGCCAGCGCGCCGGCAGATGCTCCAGTGCGTAGCGGCCCGCGCCCGCTTTGGACGTTATGTCGCGTTCGCGGAAGGTGTAGAACAGCCGCAGCACGCCCAGCACGGTCCACTCCACCCCGGCGTCGGTCATGAGCCAGGCCAGCGCGCGCGGGTTGGCTGTGTAGGCCGCCCAGTAGCTGTTCAGGTTTTCGTACATGCCTGCTAATAGCTCATCCCAGCCGATGGTATAGCTATATTCGGCCACTGGCGGCCCCCACACCACCACGCCACGTTCGCGCAGCACCCACCAGTTCACCAGGCTAATGTCGCGGTAGCCACTCGGCTGGAACACGCCTTCGACCACATGCGGCAGCGGCGGCAGCGCGTCGCGCAAGCGCCCCATGTCCTCAGCAGTGAAGTAATTCCCTTCCATAAACGGGCGCGGAAAGCGGCCCAGCAGCGCCGTGTGTACACGTTCCAGCGCGGCAATGTCGTCGGGTGTGCAGCGGCGGCTGGTGACGGCCACAAAATCGATGTCGCTGAGCTGCGGGCTAAAGGCGTCGAGCGCCAGCGAGCCGTACAGGTATAAGCCCGTCACCAGACCGGGTGCGCCAACCCCAAGCAAATCGCGATAGGCGCGCAGGACGGCTTGCGCCTCGGCAGGAAGAGCAATGCTCATCGTTTCTCCTTTTTGTCTGCGGTGCCGCCAGTATAGCCCGCCCCGCGCGCCAAACTGATGAAGCGGCACTGACGTGTTGCTGAGGCGCGGTTGTGGGCGCCCGGCCGGGATGCTATAATGCCGCCGCGCCAACGCAGCATGCTGGCGCGCAACAGGAAGTGCTATGGAACCGCAAACCTCCCCCGCCGCGCCCCCGTTTGAAATTGGCGTGTACTCGTTTGTTGAGCAGACTGCCGCGCCAGCCGAGCGCATGCGCCAGCTGCTCGAAACCATCGAGCTGGCCGATCAGGTTGGGCTGGATGTCTTTGGCATTGGCGAACATCACCGCCCCGAATATGCCGCTTCGTCGCCCGCAACCATTCTGGCGGCGGCGGCTGCCCGCACCAAACGCATTCGCCTGACCAGCGCCGTGACGGTGCTGAGCTCGGATGACCCGGTGCGTGTGTTTCAGGAATTCGCCACCGTCGATTTAATCTCGAACGGGCGCGCCGAAATCATGGCCGGGCGCGGCTCGTTTATCGAGTCGTTTCCGCTGTTCGGCTATA
The DNA here is from genome assembly GCF_057073505.1 of Kouleothrix sp. 19917. Lineage (NCBI taxonomy): Bacteria > Bacillati > Chloroflexota > Chloroflexia > Chloroflexales > Roseiflexaceae > Kouleothrix > Kouleothrix sp. 19917. The sequence continues at coordinate 1,811,216 of NZ_CP097099.1, read as the reverse complement.
ACCTGAAGGACTACGACGCGCTGTTCAGCGAAAAGCTCGACCTGCTGCTGAAAATCCGCGACGCCGAGCGCATCACCTGGGCCGGGCAGCACCGCGCGCCGCTGCACGGGCAGGGCATCTACCCGCGCCCGGTGCAGGAGCAACTGCCGGTGTGGATCGCCGTGGGCGGTACGCCCGAGTCGGTGGTGCGGGCGGCTACGCTGGGCCTGCCAATGGCGCTGGCGATCATTGGCGGGATGCCCGAGCGCTTTGTGCCACTGACCGACCTGTACCGTGGGTCGGCTGCGCGCGCTGGCCACACAACACCGCTGCCGCTCAGCATCAACTCGCACGGCTTTATTGCTGATGACGCGAAACAGGCCGCCGAGCTTTACTATCCATCCTACGCCGCCGCAATGAACAAAATTGGCCGCGAGCGCGGCTGGCCGCCGGTGAGCCGCCCGCAGTTCGACGCGGCGCGCACGCTGCGCGGCTCGGATTTTGTGGGCGGGCCGGATGAGATCGTCGAGAAAATCCTGTTCCAGCACGAGCTATTCGGCCACCAGCGGCTGCTGCTTCAGCTTGGGCTGGGCGGCATCGAGCATAGCGCAATGCTGCGGGCGATCGAGCTGCTTGGCACGCGCATCGCGCCAGTGGCCCGCGCCGAAATTGCGCGCCGCGCAGGCAGCGCTTAAGCTGTGCGCGTGCTTGTCACTGGCGGGACTGGCTTTCTGGGGCGGCACATCGCGCGCGCGCTGCTGGCGAATGGCGACACGCCGACGCTGCTTGGACGCGATTTCCGCGAAGTGCAGCCGCTGCTCCGTGCCGGCGCGCAGGCGCTCACGCTCGACATGCGCGATGCCAGCGCCCTCGCCGATGCGTGCGCCAATGCCGAGGCGGTGTGCCATGCTGGCGCGCTTTCGGCGGCGTGGGGTAGCTGGGCCGCGTTCTACGCGGCGAATGTGCGCGCCACCGCCGCCGTGGTGGCGGGCTGCCAGCGCAGCGGCGCGCGGCTGGTCTATATCTCGTCGCCCAGCGTGATCTTCACCGGGCGCGACCACTGCGACCTGACGGAAGATGCGCCCTACCCGCGCCACTTCGCCTCGCGCTACTCGCGCTCAAAAAAGCTCGGCGAAGATCTAGTGAATGGCGCGCGGGGCTTGCAGGCCGTTATTCTGCGCCCCAAAGCGATCTTTGGGCCGGGCGACCGCGCACTGCTGCCGCGCATTGTGCAGGCTGCGCGGGCGGGCCGTCTGCGCCAGATCGGCGATGGGCAGAATCTGGTCGACCTGACCTATGTGGAAAATGTGGCCGACGCAGCCTTGCTGGCGCTGCGCAGCCCGGCCGCGACTGGCGGAACCTACACGATCACGAATGGCGAGCACATCCGGCTGTGGGATCTGATTCGCTCGGTGCTGCGCCGCCTGGGCATCCCGGCAGATCTGCAAGCCGTGCCGCTCCCTGCCGCGCTGGCCGCCGCCACGCTGATGGAAGTGAGCGGTCACATTCGCGGCCGCGAGCCGATGCTGACGCGCTATTCCACCGCAATTCTTGGCCGCACGCAAACCTACGACATCAGCCGGGCGCGGCGCGACCTGGGCTACCACCCACGCATCTCTGTCGCCGAAGGCGTCGAGCGCACGCTGCGCAAGTTTTGAGTGCTGAGTTTACAGTATGCAGTGAGCAGGTGGCAGTATGCAGTAAGCAGGTGGCAGTCGAAAATCGGTCGTCGTTCAACAACCTGCAAACTGCAAGCGCATGATGGTTTCGGGTCTGGGGTTTTGGGATTGGGCTTGCAAACCTGTAACCTGTGAACTTGCAACCTGCAACCTTTCGCGCCCTTTGCACTTTTTGCGGTTGATTCTTTCGGTCGCCGTTCGCGAATCTGCAACGTGCAAACTTGCAACCTTTCAACCTGTAAACCCAAACGCCTATGAACCCACCAACCCTGCGCTGCCATGTGCTCGACACTGGCTACTGCCTCGCCAGCGAATCGATGATAATCCAGGGCGGCCGGCGCGCAACCGTCGAGTGCCACGCGCTGGTGGCGCTGCTCCACCACCCCGAGCGCGGCTGGCTCCTGTGGGATGCTGGCTACGCGCCGCATATGCTTGCGGAAACCGAGCGCCTGCCGTTCCGATTGTACCGCCGCATGACACCGCTGCGCCTGCGGCCCGAGCTTGCGGCGGCGGCGCAGCTCCCGCGCTTCGGCCTTGCGCCCGCCGACATCGGCACGATTGTGGTGTCGCACTTTCATGCCGATCACGTCGCCGGGCTGCGCGATTTCCCGGCGGCGCGCTTTGTCGCCTCGCGCGCAGCCTACGACGATTTTGCAAGCCGGCGCGGTTTTTCCGCATTGCGGCGCGGCTATGTGCCCGCGCTTGTTCCCGCCGATTTCGCCGGGCGCGCGCAATTGCTCGGCCCGCCAGCCGGCCCGCCGCTGCCTGGCCTCGGCCCCACGCACGACCTGCTTGGCGACGGTTCGCTGCTGCTGGTGGCGCTGCCGGGCCATGCGCGCGGGCAACTTGGCATGCTGGCGAATACCGAGCGCGGGCGCGTGCTGTTCGCCGCCGACGGCGCGTGGATGCGCCGCGCCTACCGCGAGCTGCGCCCACCGCACCCAATGACCAGGCTGCTGGTGGATGATGTGGCGGCGGTGCGCGACACCCTTGCGGCGCTGCACGCCTTTGCGCTGGCCTGCCCCGACGTGCTGATTGTGCCGACACACTGCCCGGAAGCCTACGCCGAATTATGCGAACCATAGTCATCCTGGCGCTTGGCTCGCGCGGCGATGTGCAGCCCTTTGTGGCGCTGGGAACGGCGCTCCAGTCGCGTGGCTACGCGGTGCGCCTAGCCGCAGCCGCCGACTACCGGGCGCTGGCCGAAGATGCGGGCGTGCCGTTCGCGCCGGTTGGCGGCTTCATTCGCGAGCTGATGGATTTCGAGCTGGTGTACCAGGCGCTCGACGCCAGCAAACACGCGCTGCCGATCGGGTTTGCGCGCCGCTTTCTGGAGCATGTTGACCCGCTGGTGGGGCAGATTGTGGCCGACTGCTGGGCGGCGGCGCAGGGCTGCGACGCGCTGGTGGCCTCGTCGCTGGGCGGCTTGCCCGGCGCGGGCATTGCCGAGCGCCTGAGCGTGCCGCTCGTCCCGGCGCATATGCACCCGTTCAGCGCCACCCGCGCATGGCCGGATGTGTCGTTTCCTGTGCTGCCAGCGTGGCTGCCAATGCGCGGCAGGTACAACCGGCTGACACACGCGCTGTCGGCGCATGGCAGGTGGCAGCTGCTGCGCGGCGCGCTGAACCGCGCCCGCCGCAAGGTGTTGGGGCTGCCCGCGCTTGGCCCGCTGGCACAGGCCCGCCGCGTCGCCACCAGCGCGCCCGCGCTGACGCTGAATGCCTACAGCGTGCTGCTGGCCCCGCGCCCAGCCGATTGGGATGCGCGCCAGAAGGTAACCGGCTACTGGACGCAGCCCGCGCCAGCAGACTACGGGCCGCCACCCGCGCTGGCGGAATTTCTTGCCGCTGGCCCGCCGCCTGTCTATGTGGGCTTTGGCAGCCTGCTGCTCGGGCGCGACCCGGCGGGCGTGACGCGCACGCTGGTGCAGGCGCTTGGCGGGCGCCGGGCGGTGCTGTTTCGCGGCTGGGGCGATGTGGACGATTCGGTTTTGCCTGCGACTATTTTCGCCACCGACGCGGTGCCACATGCCTGGCTGTTCCCGCGTGTCGCCGCTGTGGTGACGCACGGTGGGGCCGGGACAGTTGCCACGGCGCTGCGTGCGGGCGTGCCGCCGGTGGTCGTGCCATTCTTTGGCGATCAGCGCTTTTGGGGCGCGCAGGTGCAGCGCCTGGGCATTGGGCCGCCACCGATTCCGCGCGCCGCGCTCACGGCCCCCGCGCTGGCACAGGCAATCGAGCACGCGCTGAGCGACGCGCCAATGCGCGAGCGGGCGGCTGCGTTGGGCGCGCAGCTTCGTGCAGAGGAAGGCGCGGCGGTTGCGGCCGAGCTGATTGCGCAGCTTGTTTGAACCTGAAGCGTAACCACACAATAAGGACGACAGACACGTTCACCACAGAGACACAGAGGCGCGGAGGTTTGCAGGTTGCAGGTTTGCAGGTTGCAGGTTTGAAGGTTGCACGTTTGCACGTTGCAGGGGCATAATCCCAAAACCCCAGACCCGAACCCTCGTGCGGTTGCAGGTTACAGGGTGCTGACCGAACGCCGACTGCTGACTGCATACTGCCGACCGCTCACTGCCCGGTTCTGTTGTTCTTGGCTCTTTCACGCGCGCTGTAGCAGCTTCATCTATCTCGAAAGGAACGCGCATGCTGCCAGTAAAAATCGCCGGCCTGGGTGCCTACCTGCCCGAGCGCATCGTCACCAGCGCCGAGCTTGAGCGCCAGCTTGACATTCCGTCTGGCTGGATCGAGCAGGTGACTGGCGTGCGCGAACGGCGGTATGTCACGCACGAAACCGCGCTGAGCATGGGTGCCGCCGCCGCCGCACAGGCACTCGACGATGCTGGCCTGCGCCCGGCCGACCTCGACGCGATCATTGGCGCATCGAGCGCGCCGCACCAGACCATCCCCTGCACGGCGGCGCTGCTCCAGCGCGAGCTAGGCGCGCCCGACGGCGCGAGCGCCTGCTTCGACATTAACGCCACCTGCCTGAGCTTTCTGTTTGCCCTGCACACTGCCGCGCAGTTCATCCATGCCGGCGTCTACCGCCGCCTCCTGATCGTCAGCAGCGAAACGGCCCAGCATTCGCGCAACCCACGCGAGCGCGAAAGCGCGGTGCTGTTTGGCGACGCCGCCGCCGCCGCCGTGATCACGCGCGCCGAGCCGGGCGAGCCGAGCGCCCTGTGCGGAGCGCGCTTCGCCACGTTCAGCAGCGGCGCCGACCTTGCGCGCCTGCCGGGTGGCGGCTCGCTGCACCACCCGAACGACCCGGCCACGACACGCGAGCAGAATATGTTTCATATGGACGGGCCGGCAATTTTCAAGAAGGCGACACGCCTGATCGCGCCGTTTCTGGATGAATTCTTCACGCAGGTGAGCTGGCAGCGCTCCGCCACCGACGTTGTGATCCCGCATCAGGCCAGCCGCCACGGCGTCGAGCAGCTGACGCGCCGGCTCGGCTTTGCGCCCGCGCAGGTGTATGCAAATCTGGCGGTGCGCGGCAACTGCATCGCCGCGTCGATCCCGCTGGCGCTGGCCGAAGCCGTCGCGGCCGGGCGGGTCGAGCGCGGCCAGCGCGTGGCGCTGATCGGCACCGGCGCGGGCCTGACGCTGGGCGCGGCTGCGCTGGTGTTTTAGCCCGACGAATGACGAAGGACGACTGACGACCAGGAAATGAACCACAGAGATATTACGTTGAAGAACGGGTCGGGCCAAGGACTTTGTTTGGGTCAAAGGGCGTTTTATGCTTGAGTACACCATAGACCACGTGCAACAACTTGCGCATCACCGCACCGATGATCACACCCTTGGCTTTGCCGCGCGCTGCCAGCCGTTCCGCAAACGCCTTGAACCCTTCGCATCGTCGCATCGCCACAATTGCCGGCCAGTACAGCGCCGCTCGCACGCTCGCCTTGCCCACTTTCGAGAGGTGTGTTCGCCGCCGCACACTCGTTCCCGATTCGTGCTGCGCCGGTGTTACTCCCGCGTCTGCCGCCAGCGCCTTGGCCGATGTATACGCGTCGATATCGCAGAACTCCCCCAGCAACTTAGCGGCAGTGATTGTACCTATTCCGACAATCGCCGTGAGAAGCGCAGCTTGCTCGCCCAGGTCACGCTCGTCTTTGAGATGCTGTTTGAGTTGTGCCTCGACGCTTGTGATCTGCTCCTCTACGCTTGCCAGAACCGTTTCAAGCGACGTGCGCACCACCGTGTCGCTGGTATCGCCCAAGCGATTGGACAGTTGCGTGCGCGTTTGGAGCAAGTCGTCGCGATGGCGTGTGAGCGCACGCAAGCGGCGCTGGGCGGCAGAGGGTGGTGTCCAGGCTTCGGGCTGGCATTGCAAGCAGAACAACGCAATGATGCGGCTATCCTGTTTGTCGGTCTTGGTGCGCATCATCTGGCTTTGGGCAAAACCCTTGATACGGGCAGGGTTAACCACACTGACGATGTGCTGAGCATCGGCGAGGAAGGCAGCCAGCGCTTCCCAATAGACATTGGTTGCCTCCATACAGGCATGCACGTGCTCAATGTGCTGGGAGCGAAGCCACTGCTGGAGCTGCTCAAAACCAGCGGAGGTGTTCGGAAACTGCTTGTGGCGACGGTCGCCACCCTCACGCAGCAGGGTGACATCGAAGGTGAGTTTGGCGAGGTCAATGCCGAGAATGTGCATGATAGCTCTCCAAAGGACAAGAAAAGGAGCTTGTTTCGGACCAGTCTTGAGGCTACGTGCTCGTGGGCACTGGGATCTTACACGGTCTTGTGAAACAAGCGATACGATGCATCGAAAGCCATTCTCTGTGACAGCGTCGAGCGCATCGGTCTTTTGCGGCCTTGAGATGCATCAAGGCATAGGATAGCAGAGCCAAGCCACTTCTGCGAGCCTTCATTGGTCTTTTGTTGACCCGCCCCACTTGGCGGCTTTTTAGACAAGACACAGAGGCACGGAGGTTTTGGGTTACATGTTAAAGGTTTGAACGTTTGAAAGTTGCAGGTTTGCGATTTGCAAGCCCAATCCCAAAACCCCAGACCCTAAACCCTCATACGGTTGCAGGTTTGAAGGTTGGTAGACTACAAATCGCGCTCTCTGCCGCCTGCCCACTGCCAACTGCTCTGTGCTCCAACGCTCTGCGCTCACCCTTTCACCCTTTCACCCAACTGACTACTATGCCAAAAAACGCAACACTCAACACTCAACACTCAAAATTCAGCACTTCGCGCAACCGCCTGCTCATCGCATTGGCGCTGCTCTACGCCGCCGACCGCGCGCTGAAGCTGCTGGCCGTGGCGCGCTTTTTCCGCCGGCCCGCGCCGCCCGCGCCCGAGGAATGGCCCGCCGTCACGCTCATCCAGCCTGTCACACGCGCCACGCACGATCTGCGGGCCATGCTGCGCACGCGCGCCGCGCTCGACTACCCTGCGCCGCAGCAGCACCTGCTGGTATGCGACGCCGCCGACACCGCGTCTCAGGCGCTTGTGCGCGCACTCATGGCCGAGCACCCACGCTGGTGGGCACAGCTCGTTCTTGCCGCGCCCGATGATGGCGTGCTCGCCTCGAAAATCACCAAGATCATGGCGGCGCTGCCACACGCCACTGGCGCGGCATATGTGTGCGTGGACGACGACATTGCGCTGCGGCCCGATGCGCTGCATATTCTCATTCCGCCCTTGTTCCAGCCCGGCGTCGGCGCGACATTCGGGGTCGCCTGTTACACCAACTGGTCGAACGCGCCCTCGGCGCTGATGAGCGCGTTCGTGAATGCCAACGCCCTGCCGAGCTACATCCCGCTCACCTTTCTGGCCGAGCCCTTCACGATCACGGGCCACTGCTTTGCGCTGCGCCGCGCCGTGTGGGATGCCGCTGGCGGAATGGAGCGCCTACAGGATCACTTCGGCGACGACCACGAAATGGCGCGGCGCGTGCGGGCGCTGGGGCTGCGCGCCGAGCAAACTCCCCTGATCTACGACGTCGATAATACATTTGGCACACTGGCCGCCTTCCACGCGCAGATGCGCCGCTGGTTCGTGATGCCGCGCATGGCCCTGGTGCCGTTTATGACGCGGCGCGAACAAGCCGTTTCGGCGCTCGGCAGCGTGGGAAACCTGATCGTGCCATTGCTGTTTTGCCTGGCCTTGCTGCGCAGAGATCGGGCGGGCTGGGGCGCGCTAGCGAGCGCGCTGCTGTGCTTCGCGGGCGGCTACGCCTGGTGCGAGCACACCGTGCTGAAGCGCAGCACACCGCTTGGGCGCTGGCCACTGGTGCTGATCGTAGCGCTGTTTGGGCCACTGGAAGTCATCGCTGGCTTGCTGGCGGGCGACACGATCGAATGGCGTGGCCGGCGCCTGCGCCTGATCCGCGGCGGCAGCTTCGAGGTGTTGTCGTGACGCTGCTTCTCGCCGCGCTGGCGCTGCTGGTGCTGGCCGAGCGCGCCTGGAAATTCGGCATGGTCGAGCGCTTTTTTCGCCGCCCGCCGCCGCCGCCCTTCCCGGCCGCGCTGGTGAGCGTGCTGCAGCCCATCCTCAGCGGCGACCCCGACCTGCCAGCGTGTTTGGAGCACAACCTGCGTGCGGCCGGCAGCATCGCACGCGAGTTCATCTGGCTGGTCGACACCGACGACGCGGCCGGGCAGGCGATCTGCCGCACACTCATAGCGCGCAACCCCGGCTGCACTGTGCAGCTCGTGCTGCTCGCGCCGCCCGCCGCCGACGAAAATCCCAAGCTGATCAAGCTGCTGGCCGGCGCGCAGGCCGCGCATGGCGAGGTGCTGTGCGTGCTCGACGACGACACGCGCCTGCCGGATGGCGGGCTGGAGCGCGCGCTGGCGTTTCTGGCCGAGCCACGCGCCGGCCTGGTGTTTGGGCTGCCGTTCTACACCAGCTTTGGCACCTTCTGGTCGCGGCTGGTGGCGTATTTTGTGAACAGCCACAGCCTGCTGACCTATGTGCCCTACACCATGCTGCGTTCCCCAATCACGATCAACGGCATGTTCTACGCGCTGCGCCGCGAAACGTATGATGCGATCGGCGGCTTTGCGGGGCTCGAGCACACCCTGGCCGACGATTTTGCGGTGGCGCAGCGCGTGCGCGCCCACGGCCTGCGGCTGGTGCAAACGCCGCTCTGCCACGGCGTCAGCACCTCGGTGCGCGGTGCCCGCCACTACCTGAGCCTAATCCAGCGCTGGTTCATTTTCCCGCGCGAGTCGCTGCTGCGCCACCTGCACGGCGCTGATCTGGCCGTTCTGTACGCGCTGGCGCTTGTGCCGGTGTTTTTTCCCTGGCTGGCGCTGGCGCTGGTGGCGCTGCGACCAAACGTCTGGACAATCGGCGTGGCAGGGGCGTATTTTGCGGCCAGCTACGCCATCTTCCTCTTGTTCAACGCGCGCTATTTCGGCGGAACCGCGCCGCTGCGCTATTCCTGGCTGGTGCCGCTCATCCAGCTCACCTTCCCGCTGCAACTGCTGGCCGCGCTGCTTGCTCCGCAGCGCATCACATGGCGCGGGCACGCCATGGAAGTCCAGCGCGGCGGCACATTTCGCTTTGTGCGGCGGCGATCGGGGGATGAATAACCGCAGAGGCGCAGAGGGCGCAGAGGTTGGGGTAGTTTAGTTTGTTACGCACTACGCACTACGTTCTTGGCCTTGTAGTGCGTAGTGCGCATATTTCTGCTGAAACAGGTCGTTCGCATGGCTATCGAAGCACAGTATCGCGCATTTTGCGCCGCGCACCCGCCACGTTATCGCACGGTTGATGGCGTGGTGTGGGAGTATCTTGCGTGCGGCGGAGGCGATGAGGTGATGGTGCTGCTGCCGGGCGGCTTTGGCGCGGCCAGCACTGCCTTTCGCTACGCGCTGGCGCTGGGCAAAACATATCGCGTGTTCTCATTCAGCTACCCGGCCGCACACACTACCGCCGCCGCCCTGGCCGATGGCGTGGCGGCAGTGCTGGCCGCCGAGGGCGTGCGCCACGCGCATGTGCTGGGCGGCTCGTACAGCGGCGCGGTGGCACAGGTGCTGCTTCGCCGCCATCCCGCGCTGGTCAGCTCGCTGATCCTGTCACACACCACCCCGCCCGCGCCGCGCCGGGCGCGCTGGCTTCTGCCGGTGCTGCTGCTGTTCGCCACGCTGCCAATGCCGCTTCTGCGCGGCGCTTTATATGCCCTGAACTACGCGTTTCTGCCGGGGCGCGGGCCAACGCAGCGCTTCCTGCGCGGGCATTTCGCGGCAATGATTGCGTGCTTCGAACGGCGCGCCTACACCAGCCGCCTGCGTGTCATGCTCGATTTCGATCAGAACATGCGCTTCACGCCCGCCGACCTGCGCGAATGGCCGGGGCGGCTGCTGCTGGCCGAGGCCGCGCACGACGGCATGGTGCGGCCAGCCGAGCGCGCCGCCCTTGCAGCGCTCTACCCGCAGGCGCAGCGCCGCAGCTTTGCGCAGGGCCGCCATTCCGACACCGTCAGCAGTCCGGCTGAACAAATCGCGATGATTCAGGAATTTCTGGAAGCAGGAGCTGCTACGCGCCCGCCAGCGGCAGCGCAACCGTAAAGGTGCTGCCCTTGCCAAGCGCGCTCTGCGCCTGAATGGTGCCGTCGTGGTGGCGCACGATTTCCTGCACCACGAACAAGCCCACGCCAATGCCACTCACCGAGCGCACATCCGCGCTGCCGCCGCGATAAAACCCTTCGAACACATGCGGCAGCTCCTCGGGCGCGATGCCCATGCCCTGGTCGGAAACCGACAGCAGCGCGTGCGTTGGCGATGCCTTCAGCGCCAGCGTGATCGTACCCCCAGCCGGGCTATATTTCACTGCATTGCTCACCAGGTTGCGCACCACCTGTTCCAGGCGCAGCTCGTCGCCGTCGATCACCACCGGGGCGGGTGGCAGCGTCGCGGCAACAGTGTGCTGATCCAGCCCGGGCTGGAGCGTCGCTGACAGGCGCTGCACCAGCGCGCCCAGGTCGAGCTGCGCGCGCGTGATGATGAGCTGCCCATCACGCAGCCGCGACACATCCAGCAGCGAGTCGATCAGCTCGGTCATGCGCTGGGCGTCGGCAAGCACGGTCTGAAGCGAGGCGAGGTTCCGCGCCGAAACATGCTCTTGTTCCAGCCGACCGCGCAGCAGCTGCAAGCGCCCGATAATCGGCGTGAGCGGGTTCTTCAGCTCGTGAGCAGCAATTGACAGGAAATCGTCGCGCAGGCGCAGCGCCGCTGCTGTGGCGGCATGCGAGCGCACCATTGCAAGGGCGCTGGCAATCTGGCTGGCGACCTGCACCAGAAATGCGCGGTATTCGTCGTCGGCGTGCAGGCGCGGGCTCAGGCCAGCCACCAGCGCGCCCAGCGGCACGGGCGAGTGCGCCGAGCGCAGGGGAATGAGCAGCGCCGCATGTGGCGGTTCGCCCCACGGCCCGGCCGGCAGCGGCGCGCCCGTTTCGGGCAGCAGGCAATCGAGCGGCTGAACGCCAGCCAGTGCCGCCGCAATCGGCCAGGGGCGTTCGGCAGTGGGCAGCAATGTTTGGGGCGCCAGCGGGTGATCTTCCGCAAGATGAATGGCGCATTTACGCTGGAACTGGCCGGTTTCGTGCAGTGTGTAGAGCAGCGCAAAGGGAATGTCGGCCGAATTGCGCGCCAGGGCTGCCTGCACAACGCTGCACACCTGCGCCTCGTCCTGCACATCCCCCAGGGCCACGCCCAGGTCGCGCGCGCATTGCAGGCGGCGGGCGCTCAGCACCCGGTGCGTCGTTTCGGCCACCGTCACAAACACGCCGCCCGGCTGCTCGCCGTCGTCCTCAATTGCGCTGTAGGAAAAGGTGAAATAGCATTCTTCCAGCATGCCACGCCGGTTCAGCAGCAGCAGCTGATCATCCGACCAGGTTGGCTCGCCGGTAAGGCGCACCTGCTCAAGCATTGGCAGCACCTGATCCCACAGCTCGGGCCAGATCTGCGCGCCGGGGCAGCCAAGCGCGGCGGGGTGTTTGTTGGCGGCAATTGGCAGGTAGGCATCGTTGTAGAAGTGGATATATTCCGGCCCCCACAGCAGCTGCATCGGGAAGCGCGACCCCAGCAGAATGCCGAGCGCCGTGCGCAGGTTCGCCGGCCATGCGCCGATTGGGCCAAGCGGCGTGGCCTGCCAATCGAAGGCAGTCATACGCGCCGCCATTTCGGCTGAGCCGTGCGACGGGAAATAATGACGCGACGTGGTGTCATCCGCCATATGCAGTTCGCTTTCTGGAAACGTTTACGGGCACCAGTATTTTGCTTGGCGTAGCGCAGGGCAAGGGCGCTGCTGCCAGGCGCAAACTCAGGTTGGCTGATAATTCGCGGGGCTTAGTAGCCGTATTATATACGATTTCGGGAGTTGGCCGGATGTTGCGAAGACGTGTTGAGTGCTGAATGTTGAGTTAGGAGCGGTGGATGCGTGAAAGGGTGAGCGCAGAGCGCAGGACGTTGGAGCGCAGAGCATTTGGCAGTTGGCAGCAAGCGTGATTTGCAACGTCCAACCTTCAAACGTTCAGACCTTTATCCTGAAATCCAAAACCTCCGTGCCTCTGTGTCTCTTGTGTGAAAAGCGGCCTCAGGCTGAGCAGGATGCCAACGAATGTTTGTGGTGCGCTTCTTTGATGAGGCTATTTTCAGAACCTTCGTGTCTTCGTGTCTTCGTGATTTCCCCACTCACACCGCCAGCAGCTCAAGCGCGTTGCTCAGGCTGCCAGCCACCTCAATCGCGCTCAGGTCGGTGTCGAGCAGCACCAGCGACTGCGCGGCCTCTGGGCCAATGCCCGAAAGCACCACCCGCGCGCCAAGCAGGCGGGCCGCGTGGGCTGCGCGCAGCAGCGCCGCCGCCGATTGCGCATCCACCATTCGCAGGCCCGTGATGTCGATCACCACGGCGCGCGCATTCTGCCCGTGAATGCCTGCCAGCAAGCCGCTCACCATCTGCTCGGCGCGCACTTCGTCGAGGTAGCCGACCAGCGGCAGCAGCGACACGCCCGCTTCCAGCGGAATAAGCGGCAGGGCCAGCGCGTCGACGGTTTCGCGCAGGCGCGCTTCGGTATCGCGCAGGGTGGCGTTATTCGCCTGGAGCTGATCGGCAAGGGTGGCATTTTCCTGCGCGCGCTGCTCGGCCGCGCTGCGGGCCCGCTCGAGCTCGCCCGTGGCGCGCTGAACGACCTGCACATTTGCGCGCATCAGCCGCCACACGCCCGCCAGCGTCACCAGCATTGCAACCACGCTTGAGCCAACCGCCAGGCGATTCGTGCTGCGGTAGAGTGCGGCAAACACGGGCGGCGGCGCAAAGGCCAGCTCGGCATAGGCCAGCGCGCCATAGCTCAGAACGCACAGCACCAGCGTCACATCCAGCGCGCGCGGGTCATCAAGCACCAGCCCAACGGCAACCAGCAGCAGGAAGTAGAGCGAGCTGATTGCGGTGAGGAATCCGCCGCCATTATGCACGCCAAAGGCGAGCAGCACGGCCAGCAGAATCACGCAGGCATAGGTGGCGGGGACGCCATAGCCGGCGCGCACCAGCCAGTAATACAAGCCATAATACGCCGTTGTGGTAAGCGTCAGCATCAGCGTCACTGGCGACGAGCGCAGGTCGAGCAGGCCAATCAGGATCAGCGGCAGGTTCAGCACCGCGAGTGTGATCACAAACAGGCGCATGCGCTGGCTTTGCGTGCGCGCAAGAACGGTGCTGGAAGCATCAGTGCGGGCGATCTGGGTCATGGTGCCTCCGCTAGAGCCAATGTAATCTGGGCGAGTGGGCAGGAGCTGCGGCGGCGTGGGTGCAGCTACTTGCCAATGCAGAAGGTGCTAAAAATCGTGGCGAGCAGGTTGTCGTGGACGCCATCGCCGGTAATTTCGCCAATCGCCGCGAGCGCAGCGGTCAGGTCGACGGCCAGCAGGTCGGGAGGAATGCCGGCGGCATGGCCGGCGCGGGCGTCGCGCAGGTGGCCACTCGCGCGCGCCAGGGCGTCGCGGTGGCGCGGGTTGCTCACCAGCCGTTCGGCGCCGGCGGGCGCGCCGCCCAGCAGGATACTGGCTATCGCTTCGGCCAGGGCATCCAACCCGGCGCCCGTGCGCGCCGAAACAGCAACGGCGCGTGTTTCTGCCCCGTTGGGCAGCGCGCTGGCTGGCAGCAGGTCGCTTTTGTTCTGCACCACAATCGTCGGCTTGCCCGCCACCAGCGCCGCAATCTCGGCGTCGGCGGGGTCGGGCGGCGCGCTGGCGTCGATCACGAGCAGCGCCACGTCAGCGGCGGCCAGCGCGGCGCGGCTGCGTGCCACACCAAGCTGCTCCACCGGGTCGGCCGTTTCGGTGATGCCAGCCGTGTCCACCAGCACCACCGGAATGCCGCACAGGCTGGCGGTTTCTTCCAGCGTGTCGCGGGTGGTGCCGGGGATGGGCGTGACGATTGCGCGGTCGACGCGCAGCAGCGCATTCAGCAGGCTCGATTTGCCGGCGTTAGGCCGGCCCACCAGCGCAGCGCGCGCGCCCTGGCGGTAGATCATGCCCTGGCTGGCGCTGGCCAGCAGGTGCTCCAGCGCGCCCTGCGCGGCCTCCAGCGGCTCGGCCACCGGCAGCGGCTCGACTTCGTCTTCCGGGAAATCGACCAGCGCGGTGCAGTAGGCCAGCGGCGGCAGGATCAGCTCGCGGATGCGCTGCAATTCTGCTGCGAGCCAGCCACCCAGCTGTGCCTGCGCAAGCGCCAGCGCCGCGTCGGTGCGCGCCTGAATAACATCCAGCGTCGCTTCGGCCTGCGTCAGGTCGATCCGGCCGTTCGCAAAGGCGCGCATGGTAAACTCGCCCGGCTCGGCGGGGCGCGCGCCTGCGGCCAGCGCCAGCGCCAGCACCCGGCTGGTGACCAGCGGGCCGCCGTGGCACGAAATTTCGGCGGCGTCTTCGGCGGTGAAGCTGTGCGGCGCGCGCATAAACACGGCCAGCGCCTCATCCACCACCGCGCCGTCGGCGGCGCGCACGCGACCAAAGCGCATGCGGAAGGGTCGCCACGCGCCGGGCCGCGCCGGCTGGAACAGGCGCTGCAAGATCGGCAGCGCATCCGGCCCGCTCAGGCGCACGATCCCGATCCCGCCTTCGCCAGGCGGCGTTGCAACTGCGGCAATTGTGTCGTCGTACAGCATCGCACCGATTATAGCACGGCAGCGGGCGCGGCGGGCGCGGGTTGAAATTCGCCCTGTTCTCGGCTATAGTATGGCAACTTTGAAGCGACACACAGAGGCCACGCGCATGGCGGTTGTTTCCGAACCGGCTGAGCTTGCCGAAATCCCCCTGTTCCGCGACCTTGCGCCCGACGATCTGGCGCGCGTAAATACGATCCTGCGCCGCAAAACCTTCCCCACCGGCACCAACCTGATCAGCGCGGAAGAGCCCGGCGAGGTCGTCTATATCGTCTACGAAGGCACAGTCAAGATCTATGTGACGCAGTCCGACGGTAACGACGTCATTATTGCCTTTGGCGGGCCGGGCGACATCGAAGGCGAGATGAGCATCATCGACAGCACCATCCGCTCGGCGAATATCGTCACGCAGGAGCAAACCACGGTGTTCTGGCTCGACCGGCTGGCCTTTCAGGAATGCCTGCGCACCATGCCGCAGATCAGCTTCAACCTCCTGCGCATTATGTCCGATCGGCTGCGGCTGGCGAACGAGCGCATTCAGGCGCTGTGCGCGCTGGATGTGTATGGCCGCGTGGCCCGGCAGCTGCTGGCCTTCAGCCGGCAGTACAGCAAGCCCGGCCAGAATGGCACGCTCGTCATCCCCGTGCGCCTGACGCAGAGCGACCTGGCTGCGCTGGTTGGCGCAACCCGCGAGCGCGTCAACCAGGTCATCACCAGCTTCAAGCAGCGTGGCCTGATCGAAATTGGCCGCAACTACCACATTACCATCCTCAACCCTGCCGCGCTGGAACGCCACATTCTCTAGCGTATTTACGATTGGCGATATGCGATTGACGCACTTCGCATGCCGATACGCTCGACACATATATGCTGAGGCGAAGGACGAAGGACGAATGCGCAAGACACGCTTCGTCGTTCGTCCTTCGTCATTCGTCAGCCCGGTGTGAAAAACAGCACACTCACGGTGTAACGCAATTCGCTGTTGCAGCGCCGCGTTCGGGCTACACTAGCCTCGTACCCAAGAACCTGAAACGGAAACGAGGTGAGCACCGTGTACGCAACGCAAACGACTTATAGTACCAGCACACAACTCGCGCAGCGCCGACACGCCCCGCGCACGGCCCCGAGCCGCAGCGCCGCGCCCACCAGCGACGATATCGGCTTCGAGCTGTTCCGCCGCGCCATTATGCTGCGCGACGAGGTAGCCTGGCTGGAAATCAGCCTGCGCTACCGGCCGATGTTCATCTCGTGGGCCGCGCAGGTGAATGCCAAAGGCGCCACCGACGAGCAGTGCGACGATATTGCCGACCGCGCCTTCGCCCGCGCCTGGGCCGCGCTCTCGCCTGAGCGTTTCGCCCAGTTCCCAAACCTGCCGGCGCTGCTGGGCTACCTGCGCGCCTGCGTTTCGGCCACCACCATCGACACTGCCCGCTCGCAGGGTGCCCGCGACCGCGCCTACCAGCGCCTCACCGCCGCGCCGATTGGCACGCCCGAAGATGTGGTGTGCGAGCGGCTGGAGCGCGCCGAGCTGTGGCAAACCGCCATCGACGCAGTGGCCTGCCCGCAGGAGCGCGTGGTGCTGATCGAGAGTTTTCTGCACGAGCTGCCGCCGCGTGACATTCTGGCCCGCCATCCCGACCTCTTCGACAGCATTCACGACGTCTATATGGCCAAGCGGCATCTGCTCAACCATCTTCAGCGCAGCGCCGCACTGCGCGAATACTTTGACGGTGTCGAAGTGTGATATTCCGCGCCAGAATGCGACTATTGTTCTGTGCGCCCACTACCTGTGTTTTTTGATAAGGAGGAACTCATCATGGGGAAAAAAGTGCGTGTTGCGATCATTGGTGTCGGCAACTGTGCGTCGTCGCTGGTGCAGGGGGTTGAGTTCTACCGCAATGCTCCCGAGTCCGAGCAGGTTCCTGGCCTGATGAACGTGAACCTGGGCGGCTACCATATCAACGACATCGAGTTTTCGGCCGCCTTCGACGTGGTGGATACCAAAGTCGGGCTGGATCTTTCCGAGGCGATTTTTGCCGAGCCGAACAACACAATCAAGTTCGCGGATGTGCCGAACCTGAACGTGCGCGTCGACCGCGGCATGACCCACGACGGCGTTGGCAAGTACCTGAGCACCCGCGTCCGCAAGGCCAAGGGCTCAACCGTCGACATGGTGCGCACGCTGCGCGAAACCGGCACCGACGTGGTGGTGAGCTACCTGCCGGTCGGCTCGGAAATGGCGACAAAGTGGTATGTTGAGCAGATCCTGGAGGCCGGCGTTGGCTTTGTGAACTGCATCCCGGTCTTCATCGCCTCGCAGCCCTACTGGGCCAAGCGCTTTGCCGACAAGGGCCTGCCGATCATTGGCGACGACATCAAGAGCCAGGTTGGCGCGACGATCACCCACCGCTTGCTGGCCAACCTGTTCCGCGAGCGCGGCGTCAAGCTCGATCGCACCTACCAGCTGAACTTCGGCGGCAACATGGACTTCTTCAACATGCTGGAGCGCGAGCGCCTTGAGTCGAAGAAGATCTCGAAGACTGGCGCGGTGACCAGCCAGCTCGACTACCAGCTGCCCGCCGAGGATGTGCACGTCGGCCCGAGCGACTACGTGCCCTGGCTGACCGACCGCAAGTGGGCGTATATTCGCCTGGAAGGCACCACCTTCGGCAATGTGCCGCTGAACGCCGAGCTCAAGCTGGAAGTGTGGGATAGCCCGAACAGCGCGGGCGTGGTGATCGACGCGGTGCGCTGCCTGAAACTCGCGATGGATCGTGGCATTGGCGGCCCGCTGATGGGACCGTCGGCCTACCTGATGAAAACGCCGCCCAAGCAGTACACCGACGACATCGCCCGCCAGATGACGGCCGCCTTCATCCACGGCGAAGCCCCGGCAACGATCGAGGGTTTGACGCCCAAGGTGGCGGTGGCGAAGAAGTAAGCGCGCAGGTCTGGAGACTGTTTCTAAACTACGCACCACGCACTTGGTTCCATAGTGCGTGGTGCGTAGTGCTTCATTTCGGTTTTGCGTCTGCCTCCCTCTGTGCCTGCTTTTCCGCGCGTAGCGCGGAAAAGCAGGCATAAATAAATTTGGCTTCCTTGCTGCCGCAGGCAAAAGCGCGCAGCGCAGGCAGATAAATCCGCACAGATTTTCGCGTATATGCTGGAACAAAATCCAAATCTCGTCGTCATATGCACACACACCAATTTCTCGCGCCCAGGAGAACGCATATGCGCCGAACCTTGCTGCTTGCCCCGCTGTTGATTGTGCTGCTGCTCGCCGCTTTTTTCGTGCCGCTGCGCGCCGAGCGCACGGCCACACCGGCTGTTCCCGGCACGCCGGGCGCGCAGGTCGCCCAGGTCGATAGCTCGCACTACCCCGACGTAACGCTCTACGTTGGCGTGACCGACGCCGCCGGCCAGCCAGTCGGCGGCTTGAGCGCGCGCGATTTTGCGGTAACCGAGGACGGCCAGCCGGTGACGATTGGCGCGTTTGCCGGCGGCGCGGGCGCGGTTTCGGCCGCGCTGGTGATCGACCGCTCGGGCAGCATGGCCGAGGCCGACAAGATCGACGGCGCGCAGGAAGCCGCGCAGGCCTTTGTCGAGCAGATGCGCAGCGCCGACCGCACCACGCTGATTGCCTTCGACGAGCAGGCCGAAACGCTCGCGCCCTTCACCGCCGACCAGCGCGACCTTGACCGCGCGATTCGGCGGCTGCGCCCAGCTGGCGGCACCGCCCTCTACGATAGCCTGATCGATGGCGTGGACGCGCTGGCGAATGCGGGCGGGCGGCGCGCGCTGCTGCTGCTGACCGACGGGCGCGACTGCCAGGATTCCGAGATTTGCCCGTCGTCCTACGGCAGCCAGCACACCCTCGAGGAAGCAATTGCCTACGCCAACGCTCACGCCCAGCCGGTGTATGTGGTTGGCCTGGGGCAGCGCGGCGCCGACGAGCGCGAAGGCATCGACGAGGCCGCGCTCCAGCGCATTGCAAAAGAAACCGGCGGCGAGTACTTTTACGCGCCCAGCGCAGGCGAGCTAGCCACGCTCTACCGCACGCTTTCGGCCGGCATTCAGCAGGAATACAGCCTGACCTACACCAGCCCGCGCCCCTTCTACGATGGCACACGCCGCGACATTCAGGTGAGCGTGGGCGGCGCGGCATCCGCCAGCAGCGGTTATGTCGAGCAGCACTTGATCAACGTGCATTCCGACCCGCTGGTGGGCCTGCTGCTGCTGCTGCCAATTGCCGGCGCGCTGCTCATTCCACTTGGGCTGCGCCGCCGCCCGCCGGGTGGCACGCCCGCGCCTGCGCCCGCCGGTGTTACGGCTGGTGCCACGACAATCGTGCAGCCAGCGACAGTGCAGGTGCTGCCGGGCGATTCTGCGCGCTGCCTGAGCTGCGATGCGCCACTCCTCCGGCCGGGCGCGCACTTCTGCGCTGAATGTGGCCGGCCGCAAACCGGCGAGCTGGCCGGCGATCGCCGCGCTTTCTGCGACCAGTGCGGCCGGCCCATGCGGGCGGGTGCACATTTCTGCGCCCACTGCGGTGCAACCTCGCTTGCGCACACTTCCAACCTCCAGGCGTAATTTTTCGCCACGAAGGCACGAAGAAGTGGGTTCGTTACAGCCACGAAGACACGAAGGCACGAAGGTATAACGAATATTCATACAAACTTTGAGCGAACACCTGCTTACACATAACCCTGGTGTCTTGGTGCCTTGGTGGTAAATTCGTAAACTTATTACTCTGGAAAATAAATTTCCTTGTACTCAGCTTCCAGGAAGCTAAAGCCAGTTTTTCTTCAACCTGATAACCAGATGAGCTTCCTGGAAGCTTGCCCGTTTTCTTTCCAGAATACTGATATCCTTGCAAGAGGTTCACGATGAGCAAAACGCTGCAAATCTACTACACCGCCGTGCTGGGCGCGCTGGGCGGTCTGCTGGGCTGGTGGATCATGGGAAGCCTGCCAACCGGCGCGTGGAACGTCTGGCTGGCCTACCCGCTGGTTGGTCTGGGCCTGGGCGCGTGTATTGGCGGCTGCGTGGCCGCGACCGACGGCGCGCTGATCAAGCGCAGTGCCCGCCGCGCCCTTCGCGATGCGCTGGCGGGCGCGCTGGTTGGTGGGCTGGCCGGGCTGGCCGGGCTGCTGCTGGCCGAAGTGGGCTTTCTGGCGCTGGGCGGCGGCCTGCTGGCCCGCGCTGGCGGCTGGATGGCGCTGGGCGGCCTGATCGGTGCGAGCGACATCCTGCTTCAGCGGCGGCTCAATCGCGCGCTCTATGGCACGTTGGGCGGGCTGGCCGGCGGGCTGGTCGGCGGCGTGCTGTACGAGCTGCTCACCCAGGCCTTTCTGGCGCGCAGCGACCGCGCGCAGATCGTGGTGGGCGGCGTCGGCCTGATTGTGCTGGGCGCGTGCATTGGCGCGCTGATCCCGCTGGCGCGGCAGGTGCTGGCGCGCGGCGAGCTGCGCGTGCTGAATGGTGACCAGGCCGGCCTGGTGCGCGAAGTGACCGACACTGCAACGATTGGCCGCGACGACGGCTGCGACCTGTACCTGCCCGACGGCTCGCTGGCCTGGCACCATGCGCTGGTGCGCCGCACCGGCCAGGGTTTCGCGCTGGAAATTGCGCCCGAGGCTGGGCACGGCGCGCTGATCGGCAACCAGCCAATCGCGCCCGGCAGCGCCGTCCCGCTGCGCGGCGGCGAGCGCATCCAGCTGGGCGAAACCGCGCTGGAGTTCATCGGGCGGGGCTAGCGCGGCACCAAAATTGCTTTATACTATCGCTGTATTGCAAGCAAGGAGTGGTATTGTGAAGCAGAAGCAGAAGCGCAGTAAGAAGAATAACCCGAAAAAATCTACGGAATTTGCCGCCGAGCAGGAAGCGCGCGGCCAGGCCAGCGAGCCAGCTTCAGCCCAGCAGCTTGGCGCAACTGAAAACGACGTTCAGCCGCTGACGCCCCCCGGGGCCGAAACGCCTGACAAGCCTGCACCCGTGGCACGCAAGCGCTATGCGCAGGACGTCGAGGATGTGATCGACCCGGCCGACGAGCTGACACCCGGCTAAAAGCTTCACCCTTCCCCCCGGGCCCTGCGCACCGTGCGCGGGGCTTTTTGTTTGCGCCGCGATCTCCACCCAGCGACCGATTTTACCTTGAAAATAAAATGGTATAGTGTCTGTGACTGAAAAACTAATACAGTCATATGGACACAAGGAAACGACCATGCCCAAGGGCTTCAGCGACGAAGAGCGCGCCCACATCATCAGCAGCCTGCGCGAACAGGCCCGGCAGCTCTTTGGCACCTATGGCCTGCGCAAAACCAATGTCGAAGAGCTGACGCACGCAGTTGGCATCTCGAAGGGCGCGTTCTACCTTTTTTACGAATCGAAAGAAGCGCTGTTCTACGACATTCTGGAACATTTCGAGGCCGAATACCGCGAGCGCATGCTCGGCCGCCTGGGCGATGCCAGCCAGCCCGCGCACACGCGCCTGGCTGCGGCCCTGTACGAAGCCGTGACCATGTGGCGTTCGCACCCGCTGTTCGCGCACTTCGGCCAGGACGACATGGCCTACATGGCGCGCAAAATCCCGCCCGAGCGGCTGGCCGCCAACGAAAACAGCGACGTGCTGTTTACCGAGCGCCTGATCGCGTTTGGGCGCACGGTTGGCATCAACATCACCGCCACGCCTGAAATGATGACTGGCCTGCTGCGCGCGATTGTGCTGCTGAACCTGCAGGAAGAAACAATCGGGCGGGCGCTGTTTGGCGATGTAATTCGCGTGCTGATCGAACAAACCACCGCCTACCTGCTGAAAGAGGACGCGCATGATTAACGTGCAGAATCTGACCTTCACCTACAGCGGCACCGCCGCGCCGGCCGTGTCCGATCTGAACTTCAGCGTTGCGCCGGGCGAAGTGCTGGGCCTGCTTGGGCCAAGCGGCGCGGGCAAATCAACCACGCAGAAACTGCTGATCGGGCTGCTGCGCGGCTACAGCGGGCGGGTCGAAGCATTTGGGCGCGATCTGGCCGGCTGGGGCAGCGACTACTACGAGCGCATTGGCGTTTCGTTCGAGCTGCCCAACCATTTCCTGAAGCTGACTGCCCGCGAAAACATGGCCTACTTCGCCGCGCTGTACCGCCGCCCGTGCATGTCACCGGCCGCCGTGCTTGAGCAGGTTGGTCTGGCCGACGATATCGACACGCCGGTCGAGCGCTTTTCCAAGGGCATGAAAAACCGCCTGAGCGTGGCGCGCTCGCTGCAGCACAACCCCGAGCTGCTGTTTCTCGACGAGCCAACCTCGGGCCTCGACCCGGTGAATGCGCGCCGGATCAAAGACATTATTCGCGAGCGGCAGGCCGCCGGCACGACGATCTTTCTCACCACCCACGCCATGGGCGCCGCCGACGAGCTGTGCGACCGCGTGGCATTCGTGGCCGATGGGCGCATCGCGCTGATCGACAGCCCGCGCGCACTGAAGCTGCGCTATGGCGCGCCGCGCGTGCGCGTGGAATACCAGCAGGGCGGCGAACTGCGCCACGCCGATTTCGCGCTCGAAAAGTTGGGCGAAAACGCGGCCTTTGCGCAGGTGTTACGCGAGCACGCCGTGCAGACCATTCACACCCAGGAAGCCACGCTCGACGACATTTTCATTCGCGTCACCGGGCGCAGCCTGGGCGAAGCGCGTTCCACCGAAGGACGAATGCCCAACGGCGAAGGACGCAGGGCGAAGGTTGAAGGCCGCGCCGCAGCGGTGAACGCGAGCTGATATGAAACGACTTCTTGCCACGATTCAGACCGATGTGCGCTTGCAGCAGCGCAATGGCTTCTTCTATGCAGCGATCTTTGTGCTGGGTATCTACGCTGTGGCGCTGACGCAACTGCCGCTGCCCGGCGCGCGGCTGGCCTGGCTGCTGCCCGCCATGGCGGTGAACAACTTGCTGATCACCTCGTTCTACTTTGCCGGGGGCATGGTGCTGTTGGAGCGCAGCGACGGCACAATTGCGGCGCAGGTGGTTTCGCCGCTGCGCACGCGCGAGTATGTTGCCTCCAAGGCGCTTACGCTGGCGCTGCTGGGCGTGGTGTACAACGGCATTATTGCCGCGCTGATCGCCGGGCCGCGCGTGGCGCTGGCGCTCGGGCCGGGGCTGTTTGCCGCCGCGCTGCTGTACGCGCTGTTCGGGCTGGTGGCGGTGGCGCGCTACGGCTCGCTCAACACCTACCTGCTGCCGTCGTTGCTGTATGTGAGCGTGCTGGCCGCGCCAATGCTACCCTACACACTTGGCTGGGATCACTGGCTGTTCTACCTGCATCCAATTCAAGGGTCGTTCACGCTGATGCGCGCCGCCATCGAGCCAGTGCCGGGCTGGCAGCAATTCGCAAGCCTTGTTCTGACGCTGCTGGCGGGCGCGCTGGCCTTCGGGCTGGCCTGCCGCAGCCTGGAGCGCGTCCGTAGTGTGAGTTAATCGAATCCGCAAATTTCATAGATAAAGCATTCGTATGCCAAAACAATCTGTGCCATCTGTGTAATCTGTGGATGCTTTCGTCCCGGTTTAATACTTGAAGGAGAAAGCTATGAACGCTATCACCGTGCCGAATCTCGCCAGCCCCGAGTTCAAGGCCAACCCATATCCATTCTACGCCCGCCTGCGCGCCGAAGCGCCAATCTTCCGCACCACACTGCCCAGCCGCGAGCCAGCCTGGCTGGTCACGCGCTACGACGACGCGGTGGCGCTGCTCAAAGACGACCGTCTGGCGAAAGATCGCCGCAACGCGCTTGCGCCCGGATCAAAGGCACCGTGGGTGCCGGCGATGCTCCGGCCGCTCGCGCAGAACATGCTCGATCTCGACGCGCCCGACCATACGCGCCTGCGCGGGCTGGTGCACAAAGCCTTCACGGCCCGCCTGATCGAGCGGCTGCGCTCGCGCATTCAGGGGCTGTGCGATGACTTGCTGGCCGCCGCGCAGCGCCGTGGGCAGCTCGACCTGATTCACGACTACGCCGTGCCGGTGCCCGCCACCATCATTGCCGAGCTGCTGGGCGTGCCAGTGGCCGACCGCGAGCGCTTCCACGCCTGGAGCACGCGCATGGTTTCCACGTCCACGCCAGCCGACATGGTGCGGCTGCTGCCGGCGCTCTGGCAGTTTCTGCGCTACCTGCGCCGCCTGATTGCACTGCGCCGCGCCGACCCGCGCGACGACCTGACCAGCGCGCTGATCGCGGCCGAGGAAGCGGGCGACACGCTGAGCGAGGACGAACTGCTGGCGATGATGGTCATTCTGCTGATCGCTGGGCACGAAACGACGATCAACCTGATTGGCAGTGGCACGCTGGCGCTGCTCGAACACCCCGGTCAGCTCCAGCGGCTGCGAAATGAACCGGCGCTGATCAAGCCCGCCGTCGAGGAGCTGGCGCGCTTCACCAGCCCGGTCGAACTGGCCACCGAGCGTTACGCCCGCGTAGACATTCCCGTCCACGACGTGGTGATCCCACGCGGCGAGAAGGTGCTGGTGGTGCTTGGCTCGGCCAATCGCGACGAGCGGCAGTTCGCCAACCCCGATGTGCTCGACATCACGCGCGAGCCGAACAAGCACCTGGCCTTTGGGCAGGGCGCACACTATTGCCTGGGCTCGCCGCTGGCGCGTATGGAAGGGCAAATTGCGATTGGCACGCTGATCGAGCGCCTGCCCGCGCTGCGTCTGGTGCGCCAGCCCGCCGAATTGCGCTGGAACAAGGGCTTGTTCGTGCGCGGCCTGAGGCAGCTGCCGCTGGCGTTTTAGGCGGTGCGCAGGTTGCAGGTTGCAGGTTGCAGGTTGGCGAGGTGCGAGTTGCAGGTTGCAGGTTGCAGGTTGCAGGTTGCAGGTTGCAGGTTTGCACGCCCAATCCCAAAACCCCAGACCCTAAACCCTCCTGCGGTTCCGTGGTTCTCTGTTCTCGGTTCCGTGGTTCTGTGGTTCTCGGTTCTCGGTTCTTCGTCAAGGAGCTTCCCATGCTTCGTCTTTTTGCCAGCCTGGCCCCGCTCGATGCGCGCAGCATTGGCCGCGACGGACTGATGCGGATTTTGCCAGCCCTGCCGCTGCTGGTGGTCGTGCCAGTGCGCTTCGTGCTGCCAGTGCTGCTCGCGCGCCTGGGCGATGTTTTTGGCACGCCGCTCGACGCCTACTACCCGGGCATCGCCACGGCCGCGCTGCTGCTGATCAGCCCGGCGCTGTATGGCCTGCTGGTGGGCTTTCTGCTGCTCGACCAGCGCGACGAAAATACGCTTACGGCCTTGCGCGTGACGCCGCTGCCGGTGCGATCCTACCTGCTCTACCGGCTGGCCGCGCCCACCGCGCTGGGCTATGTCGTGTCGGTGGCGGCGCTGCTGCTGGCCGGCCTGCCGGGCGCGAACGTGCCGGCCCTTCTGCTGGCCGCGCTGGTGGCCGCGCTCCATACGCCGCTGGTGGCGCTGGCGCTGGCCTGTTTCGCCGCCAACAAAGTGCAGGGCCTGGCCCTGATGAAGGCTGGCAGCGTGCTGCTGGCCGCGCCGCTGGCGGCCTTGTTCGTTCCCGCCGCCTGGCAGTACGCCTTTGGCATTGTGCCAACCTTCTGGCCCGGCACGCTGTACCGCCTGTTTCAGCAGGGCAGCGCGCTGGCGTGGCCCTTGTTCGCGGCGGCGCTGGCTTACCAGCTGCTGCTGATTGTGGCGCTGGCGCGGCGCTTCAGCAAGGCCGATCTTTAGGGCGTGGACGGCACTGTGATAGAATACGCAGCATTGTGCTATTTCTTCGAAAGTGCCGCCCGTGAACGAACTGATCGCGCACCTGCGCCCGCACCGCGCCCGCCTGAAAGTCGCCGCAATCGCTGCCCTGACGCTTGGCGCAATGCTGCTGATCCTGCGCTGGGGCGGGGTTGCGCGGCCGGGGCCACTGCTGGCGTTGGGCGTGCTGATATGTATGGGAATGATTAGCGCCATGGCCGCGCTGGCGTGGTGGCTGTACCGCAGCCCCATTCCTGGTGCAGCGCCGGCGCAGGTCGGGCGGTCGGCTGGGCTCTACCAGCTGATCGTGCTGCTGGTCGGGGTCAGCAGCATTCTTTCGCTGTTTGGCGCGGTGTGGGACGCCGAATGGCACGATCTCTACGGCGGCTTCGGCGACGATTTCCTGTGGCCGCCGCACATGCTGCTCTACGCCAGTTTCGCGCTGGTGGCGCTGTTCGCTGGCCTGGGCATGCTCTTCCTGGTGCGCGGCGCAAGCGACCTGCGGCGGCAGTTTCGCGCCGACCCGCTCGTCGGCCTGATCGGGCTCACCGCGTTCTATATGATCCTCGGCGTGCCGTCCGATCAGCTTTGGCACGCCCTGTACGGTGCCGACCTGACCGCGTGGAGCCTGCCACACGTGATGCTGGCGGTCTGCTACACGCTGATCATCCTGGCGGCGATGGCGATGCAGCTGGGCGTGATCCCGCCTGCGCCCTGGCGCGGCCTCGGCGGGTTGACGGGTCGCGAGCTTGTGGTGATCGGGCTGGCCGGCATGTCGCTCAGTCAGCTGCTGCTGGTCGGCACGATCGAGTGGGCAGGCATTACAGAAATCAGCAGTCAGCACAGCGATGTGTTTGGGCGGGCATTCTGGGAACGGCCAGAGTGGCTGTTCCCGGTGGTGGTGCTGGCGGTCGCGCTGTTCAGCGGCAGCCTGGTGCAGCATGCGCTGCGCCGCGCTGGCGTGGCGACCCTGGCGGGCATCCTGGCGCTGATTGTGCGGGCTGCCGTGGCGCTAGCCATGCGCGCCAGCCCGGCCCACAGCGGCGATTGGCTGCTCGTACATTTGCTCGTATTGCCGCCGCTCGTCGTCCTCGATCTGTGGCACCTGCGCCGCCCCGCCGGTGCTGCATTTCCGGCACAGCAGGTGCTGGGCGCGCTCGTTGCTGGTGCGGCGTTTCTGCTGCTCGGGCTGCCCGCAATCGCCGCAAATATGGTCTACCCACGCGTGAACTGGGCCACTGCACCATTCATGGTGGGCATTGGCTTAGTGGTGGGCGTGGTCGCGAGCTGGCTGGGCAGCAGTGCTGGCGCGGCGCTGGCAGGTTTCCACCGACCAGCACTTGCGCCGCCCGTGGCGCGCTGGGTGGCGGGCACCGCGCTCGCTGCCGTGGTGCTCATTACGCTTGGCGCCGCGCTGTATGTGATGCGGGCCGCGCCGCCAGTAGGCTAGCCGAAGGACGACAGGAAAATTCACCACAGATGTCCATGCGGCTGCGCCGCACCCTGATGGATGAAAATAGAACGCGAACGGTTCTTGGTTCTCGGTTCTATTTTCGTGCTAGAGACACAGAGGCACGGAGGTTCTGGAGATTAGCGACGACCGAAGAACTTGTGAACCTGCAACCTGCGAACGTTAAAACCTTAGCTAGCGGGAGGGCTATCTTCTGGGTGGGCGAGCTTGCGTAATTTTCGGCGCACGCGCTCCCACGGGCGGCGGGCGCGGCGCGCGGCCTCGGCGTCGAGCGGGCGCGGGCTGTATTCGGCCAGCACAAACGCCTCGGTCAGCTCGGCAAGGTCGGGCTGGGCATCGGGGATCTGCTCGGCAAGGCGCGCGCTGTACTCGTAGGGCGTCTGGCTGCGGCGGCGCGGCAATCCGCCAGCAGCGGCGCGCTGCAAGGTCGAGCGATAGAAGTAGCGCACCAGCTCGCGTGGCGCAAGCCGGCCAAGCCGCAGCGACGGAATGCGCTGGCGGCGCGATTCAGCTGGCCGCGCCAGCAGCGTGCGGGCGCGCTCGGCGGCATGCCCGGCCCAGGCTCGCGTGTCGCGCCACAGCCAGCTCAGGCGCTGCAACAGCCACAGAATCGGCCCGCGCTGCGTGAGCGCGCGCACCAGGCCAGGGTTACGCTGCACCACAATCGAGCCGGCGTAAACCGCCAGCAGCACCATGCACATCCAGAAAATCAGCGACGCGCCCAGATTCGGCTCATACGCGGCGGGCGGCGGCGCATCGGGTGGCGGGGGAAATTGCGGCAAGCCCAGCGGCTCGCTGCTGGTGGTGCTGCGGCCGGAAAGCCACGAAATCAGCAGCAGCGGCAGCACCGCCAGCAAACTGATCAACGTGGTCAGCGCATAGCCCGCCAGCGCAATGCCATAGCCCAGCAGGCCGAGGGTATGCTGCAAGGTAGCCAGCAAGCCCAGACCATAGGCGCGCGGCAGCAGTGCGCCCACGCCCAGCACACCGCCAATAATCAGCCAGCTCACGCGCGACCAGCGGCGCGGCACTTCGGCGGCAACCTGCGCGCCATCAAGCTGCCAGCGCGAGCGCAGCAGCGCCAGCCGGGCCTGGCTATACAGCAAGAAACCGCAGGTGAAGTAGACCACTGCCGCCACGCTGCTGAGGGTTGACGGTGGCAAACCCGGCGCGCTGATCTGCCCAACATTCACCGACTCAATCGCCAGTGCCACCAGCAGCAGCGCGCCGCCCTGCACAAAGCGCGCGCCAATGCGCCGCAGGGCCGCATGCCGATCCTGCGTGGCGACCGTCACAGCGTGCTGCATGTCGTCGCGCACGCGCAGGTTCTTTTCGGCATCGCTTGGCTCCAGCACCAGCAGGTCGCTCATAATTGCGTGCGCGAACAAGCCCACCAGAAAGCCCAGCATGAGCGCAAACATAAAGCCGATATCGAACACGCTCAGGGGATCGTAGAGCCAGGCCCGCGCCTGTTCGAGCAGCTGCCCGCGCGCTAACGCGGTCGCAAGGCGCATCAGCACCGCCATCACAAACAGCTCGGGCACGAGGTAGCGCAGCAGCTCATCGAACCACATTGCGCTGCGCCGGAAGACCATGTGGATCACGCCGGCCTCCAGCGCGATCAGCAAGCTCGCGCCAACGAGGTAGGCTGGCTGCCAATCGACCACAAAGCGCGTGATCGGCCCGCACAGCGCCGCCACCAGCGCCGCAAGCATCAGCGCGGCCAGCAGCAGACCCTGGCGGTTGAACGTTCGCATATCAGCGCCCGAACCGCAGACGCCAGACCGTCAGCAGCGCCTCCAGCACAATGCGGCGCGACATTTTCGACTGGCCGACGCGCCGGTCGGGGAAGATGATCGGCACTTCGCCCACGCGAAAGCCGGCGCGGCGCGTGCGATAGACCATTTCGATCTGGAAGGAGTAGCCATTCGACTGGATGGCGTTGAGGTCGAGCGTTTCGAGCACGCGCCGCCGGTAGCAGCGGAAGCCGCCCGTCGCGTCGGAAACGGGCAGGCCAAGAATGGCGCGCGCATACACATTGCCGCCCCGGCTGATCAGCTGGCGCGCCAGCCCCCAGTTGACGGTGCCGCCGCCGCGCACATAGCGCGAGCCAAGCACCAGGTCGTAGCGCGCCTCGGCGGCGGCCAGCAGATCGGGCAGGTAGCGCGGGTCGTGCGAGAAATCGGCGTCCATCTCGCAAATAAACTCAGCGCCTTCGGCCAGCGCGCGCCGAAAGCCAGCCAGGTAGGCGCGGCCCAGGCCCTGCTTGCCAGGGCGCGAAAGCAGCCCGATGCGCGGCTCGTCGCGCGCAAGGTCGCGCACGATTTCGGCGGTGCCGTCGGGCGAATTATCGTCGACGACCAGCACACGGAAGCGCGGCAGCTCCAGCACACGCGGGATCAGCTCGCCAATATTTTCGCGCTCGTTATACGTGGGGATGACGACGGTGCAATCGGCGACGGTGGTGAGCCGCTCGTTCGCCTGGTCGTGTTCGATCGCTTGTAGAATCATGCTCCACCTTGTTATTCGCCGAAGCCGCGGGTATCGGGTATTATACGCTGGCGTTTCGGTTCGTTCAAATGCGGCGCCACATGCCGCCGTACCCGCAAGCATAGCCGAAACTCTGAGCGATATCAGCAGCGAATCGGCGGCAATGCCATGACGATTGCACACGCGCCTTCCCCGGCGTGAATCGCGAGGATGAGCATGTCTCAGGCAGAGCAAAAACCCGCCCGGCGCCACCTGCCGCTGCCCGGCATCGAGCAGCTATGGGCGATTATGGCGCTGGCGCTGATCGGCGCATTTGTGGCGCTGGTGCCCACACCGCCGCACGATTTCTGGTGGCATCTCAAAGCCGGCGAGCTGGTAGCGACCAGCGGAATCCCCAGCACAAACCTGTTTGCGTGGACACTGCCAGCCGAGTATCCGTATACCTACGCGACCTGGCTGGGCGAGTGGCTGTTCTACGCGCTCTATCGCGCTGGCGGGCTGGGCGCGGCGGTGATGGCGCGCAACCTGCTGGCGCTGGCCGCCTTCGGGCTAGTGGCGGCCGAGGCCCGCCGGCGCAGCGGCTCGTGGCGTCTGGCTGGGCTGGCGGCGCTGCTGGCCGCGCTGATGACGATCAACAACCTGCCCACGCGCACGCAAAACTGGTCGTGGGTGCCGTTTGCGCTGTTTGCGCTGATCCTGGGCGCGTATGCCGCCTGGCAGGCACGGCCGCGTGTGCTCATTGCGCTGCCCGTGATCATGGCCTTCTGGGTGAATGTGCATGGCGCGTTTGCGCTGGGCCTGGGCATGCTGGCGGTGGTGGTGGCGGGCGAAACCCTGCGGCGGCTGCTGCGCCAGGCCGGCGCGCCCGACGGGAGCAGGCTGGCGCGACTGTATCTTGCGGCGGCTGGCACGGTGGCTGCCACGCTGATCAACCCGAGCGGCGCGGGCATTTTTGGCTATGTGCGCACGCTGCTCTCGAACGGCTCAATTCAATCGCTGGTGAGCGAGTGGCAGCCGCCCGCGCCGCGTGGAATTGCCAACACGGTCTTTTTCTTTTCCATCCTGGCCTTGCTGGCCGCGTTTGCGCTTGCTCGCCGCCGCCCAACGCTCACCGACCTGCTGCTGGCCTGCGCGTTTTTGTGGCTGGCATGGGGCAGCCAGCGCAATGTGGTGTGGTATGGAATGATCGCAATGCCACTCCTGGCGCAGAGCTTGTCGGCCCCGCGCGGCCTGGGTGCGCGCCCAACTGCGCCGCGCCTGCAGGGGCCGAGCACGATTATGGCGCTGGCGCTCGTGGCGCTGGTCGTGGTGGTGCAGCCGCCGTTCAAGGCCGCGCTGGGCCTGCCTGCGCCCTACAAGGCGCTGTTTGCGCCGGTGCCGGGCGCGCCCGAGCTGTTCAGCAACGAAACGCCGGTGGCGGCGACCGAGTACCTGCGCGCACACCCCGGTGGGCGGCTATTCAACGACATGGGCTACGGCTCTTACCTCGACTGGGCGCTTTATCCCGCGGCGCAGGTATTTATCGACCCGCGCATCGAGCTGTACCCCAACGCGCTGTGGCAGGATTATGTGGCGATTCGCGAGGCGCGTGACTACAATGCGCTGCTCGGCAAGTATGGCGTGGGGCGCGTGCTGCTCGATACGGTGACCATGCCGCGCCTGGCTGCCGCCCTGGCCGCCGACCCACGCTGGCAGCGCGTCTATGCCGACACACGCGCCGAGATTTACGAGCGACAATAGGAAACGAGATCTATCCACAGATTACACACATTACGCAGATATGAGGTCTCTCATCTGCGTAATCTGCGTAATCTGTGGATGGTTTTGAGAGCTTTAACATAGCCTGCTGGGTCGTCGGTCGTCGCAACGAATCAGCAAAGCTGTGCTATACTCTGCGCCAGCCCAGAACAACACAGGAGCCGCTTGCAATGCCCAAACGCGCCAACCCGAACTGGAACCTCGCGACGCGCCTGATCCACGAAGGCGAGCGCAGCCAGCCGCCCGCCGGCCGCCCGACCGCCACGCCGGTTTATACCGCCACCACCTACGTCTACGACAGCGCCGAAGACCTCGACCAGGCCTTTGCGAATGGCGAAGATTATGTCTATGCGCGCTATGGCAACCCAACGGTGAACGCGCTTGAGCGCGTGATGGCGGCGGCGGAGCAGGGCATTGGCGCGGTGACCTTTGGCTCGGGTATGGCGGCGCTGCATGCCGCGCTGCTGGTGGCTGGCACGCCACGCGGCGGCACGCACCCGCGCATTCGCGGCATCCTGGCCGCGCGCGACCTGTATGGCGCGACGACCAACCTGCTGCAGGATTTCTTCGCCTCGCAGGGTACGCCAGTGGCGTTTTGCGATATGTGCGACCTTGCGGCAGTCGATGCGGCGATTGCCGCGCACGCCCCCGACGTGATGCTGGTCGAGCAGATTTCGAACCCGTTGCTCAAGGTCGTCGATGTGGCCGAGCTGGCCCGCCGCGCCAAGGCCATCGGCGCGCGCCTGATTGTCGACAATACCATGACGACACCGATTGTGCAGCGCCCGCTCGCGCTCGGTGCCGACCTGGTGGTGCACAGCGCCACGAAATACCTGGGTGGGCATGCCGACGCGGCCGGCGGCGTGGTGGTGGCGCGCGCCTCGCTCGTGCGCGACACGCTGCGGCGCTATTCCAAGCTGCTGGGCAGCCTGCTCGGCCCGTTCGAGGCGCAGCTTATTCTGCGCGGCGTGAAAACGCTGGCCCTGCGCGTGCGCCAGCAGTGCGAAAATGCCGCTGCCGTGGCCGCGTGGCTGGCCGACCAGCCCGAAGTCGCGCATGTCTATTACCCCGGCCTCGCTTCGCACCCGCAGTACGAGCTGGCGGCGCGCGCCTTCGACGGGCGCTTTGGCGCGATGGTCTCGTTCGACCTGCGCGACGCCGACCGCGCCGCGATGTTTGCGTTTGTCGACCGGCTGCAGATGATTTTGCCCGCCACCAGCCTGGGCGATATCTACACCTTGATCACGCTGCCGCAGATCTCATCGCACCGCGACCTGACGGCCGAGCAGCGCGCCGAGCGTGGCATTGGCGAAGGCATGGCGCGCCTGTCGATCGGCATCGAGGACGCCGACGATATTATTGCCGATCTGCGCCAGGCGCTGGCCGGCGGCGAGGGCTAGCGCCGTGAACCTGCGTGTGACCTCATTTGCATCGGGCAGCAGCGGCAATGCGCTGCTCATCCACGCCGACGGCAGCGCGCTGCTGATCGACTGCGGGCTGCCGCAGCGCCGGATCGAGCGCCACCTCGCGCACGCCGGCCTGAAGCCCAGCGACCTCGCGGCAATTGTGCTGACGCACGAGCACGGCGACCACACCCACAGCGCGGGGCCGATGGCGCGCCGCCACCAGATCCCTGTTGTCGCCAACCGCCCGACCGCCAGCGTCCTCAGTGGCGCGCTCAGCGGCGCGGAGGTGCGGCTGATGGAGGTGGGCGGCGCGCTCCAAATCGGGCCGTTCAGTCTGCGCAGCTTCCCCGTATCGCACGACGCCGCCGCGCCGGTGGGCTACTGCGTGCGGGTGGGCAGCTGGTGCGTGGGCGTGGCAATCGACCTGGGCAGCTGGGACGAAACGGTGCTGGAAGGCTTGCGCGACGCTGATCTGGTGGTGCTGGAAGCCAACCACGACCGCGAAAAGCTGCGCGTTGCCCCCTACGACTGGGCCGTGAAACAGCGCATCTTCAGCCCGCGCGGCCACCTCGACAACGTCGACGCGGGGGCGCTGCTGGCCCGCCTGGGTGCGGATGGCCGGCGGCGCACCGCCTGGCTGGCGCACATGTCCGAGCGCGCCAACTCGCCCCATATTGCGCTCAACATCATCACCAATGTGCTCTCGATGGCAGCGGTGTCGTGCATTCAGCTCCATGCGCTGCCGCGCCAGGCCCCGCTGGTGTGGGAAAGCGACCGGCACCTGCAGCAGCTCGAATTATTCCGCTAGCGCGTAACCGTTAGCCACGCGCGTCGGTATAACAATCACCCAAAAACGTTGGCGTGCCCACCCCGCGACCGTTGGCCGCCATCTGGCCCGCATCAATGGCGATGCGAGCACACAAAACGCCCCGACTCGATGTTGAGCCGGGGCGTTGCCATGGTAAACGAATGTGAGATGCTTGCCCACATCCGCAGATGACAATATTGTCATCCTTCTTTTACTGCGGTCTGACGTTCTTTCCAGTGCAGAAGCCCGGCAATGATACCAAGAACCAGGGCGAGTGCGCCAAGCAACAGGGACCACTGAACACCCGGCAGGCTTGCCATCCACCGCTGGAGCCGCGCAACACTTACTGCGCCTTCGATTTCGAGGTGAGTTTCAACGAGCTGGTCGGACGAGTTCACTGCGCGCACGGTATATGAGCCAGCGGCCAGCTTCTGTGGCAAATTGTAAAAAGCCGTGAAGTCGCCCTGCCCATCGCAAATGGCACTACCAAGCGGAATCACAGTATCGCCGCCGACCAGCGTCACAGCCACTTCCAGATCAGCCCCCAAATTAATGCCGCGCACCTCCAGCGAATCGCCTGCGCTTGCGTGCGTGTCGCCGATCTCGACGCGGGGCGGCCCACCATGCGCGGACACAGCACCAGCGTGCGACAAAACAATTGCGCACAGCATCAGGAAGAGGAAAACACGGTGCATCGCTGAACCAGGCATGCTTCACCCCATGTATGAAATGCGGCGATTATAGCATACGGTCTTTGCGCGCACGCTGCGTGCCGGGCAGGCCAGGTCGGAAGCGCCTCGGGCCATGTATTTTTTTGCCCGAAAGCTGCTCTTTGTATATGTCAGTATTCCCCGCTTCAGTTCGGAGTCAGCACAACTGCATTAGGAGAAACGCTATGTTCAGCGGATCCCGGGCGCATCCTCGCGCCCGCTGGGTAGGCCTGTTGGCTGCCCTGCTCGCCATCGCATGCCTCATCACAACCGTCAATGCTGCAGCACGGCAGCCCGTCGAAATCCAGATCCTGAATGTGTCGGACTGGCACGGGCAGCTCGACCCCCTTTCGATCACAGGTGTTGGAAATGTTGGTGGAGCCGCGCAACTCTCAACCTACTTCAAGCAGGATCGCGCCGCCAACCCGAATACATTAACGCTGACTGCTGGCGATGGCGTGGGTGCAACGCCGCCGCTGTCGGGCTTCTTCGCCGATGAGCCGGCAATCAAGGCGATGCGCCTGATGGGCTTCGACGCCGACACGCTTGGCAACCACAACTTCGACGCGGGCTTGGCGCGTCTGCAAAGCCAGATCAATCTCGCCGGTTCGACAACCGAGGTGGGAACGCCATACACCTACCTGTCGGCCAACCTCAAGAATCTCAGCCAGAACAGTGTCACTGGCATTCAGCCGTACAAAATCTTCACAGTCGGCGGCGTGAAGGTTGCCGTGATTGGCATCACGAACCCCGAAGCGCCGACGCTGGTGTTCCCCGGCAACTTTGGCTCGATCCAGATCACCGACCCGATCCCCGCCGCAAACAAAACCCGAGCGGCTGCCAAGGCGGCTGGTGCGCAGGTCTTTGTGGTGCTGATTCACGCTGGTGTGACGGGCGCAGACGCCAATGGCAACCCAACCGGCCCGCTGATTGATTTCGCCAGCAACGTCGGCGGCTTCGATGTCATCCTGGGCGACCACACCGATTTTCAGTATAGTGGCACAATCAACAACGCGCTGGTGACCGAGAACAAGAGCAAGGGCGCCACGTACAGCCGTGTCACGCTGAAAGTTGACCCTTCCAACGGCCGCGTGAGCAGCAAAAACGTGACGTTTGTCACGCCGCTTTCGAGCGCAGTGACGCCCGATCCGGCGGTTGTGAATATGCTGGCTCCGTATCGGACTCAGCTGGCTGCAGCCTTTGATCAGCAGATCGGCATTGCTACGGGCCTGTTCCCGCGCGGTAGTAATGTCGAGCGCAGTGGCGAAGTGGCCATTGGCAATCTGGTGGCCGACGCGCTGCGCGCCACCTATGGCACTCAGCTGGCTCTGACCAACTCCGGCGGTCTGCGTGCCCCGCTACCCTCAAGCTACACACCACAGAACACCTCGCTGCGCCGCACCTCAGCTGGTTACGCTGCTGGCCCGCCCTATGATCTGGTAATTGGCGACGTATTTGCTGTGCTGCCGTTCGGTAACTCATCGGTAACGCGAACCGTAACCGGCGCTCAGCTGTGGGCCGCGCTTGAGAATGGCGTCAGCCAGATCAGCGTCAGCACCTGCAACGGTGCCGATGGCCGCTTCCCGCAGATTTCGGGCTTCAAGTTCAGCTTCTCGTGCTCGGCGGCGTCGGGTAGCCGGGTTGTGTCTGTGGCGCTCACAGATGGCACGCCCATCCCGAATGACGCCGGCGTGTCGTACACCTTCGTGACGAACGACTTCACCAACGCCGGCGGCGACTCCTACACGATGTTCAAAGACGGCCAGGGTGTGACGCGCAACATCATGGCGAACGACCTGCTCACCTACATCCAGGGCAAGGGTACCATTAGCCCGACCATCGAGGGGCGCATCACAAAACTGCCGTAAGCATTCACCAGCGGTCGGGCCGGAACATCCGCGCCCGGCCGCTCCATTTTCCCCGAACATATCGCTCGCAAACAACCGTCGATGACGACGGGTGACAATATTTCAGGTGGATTGCTCGGCCAGCCACCCAGGCAAGTGCGCGGCGTCCCATGATTACGTTTTATTCGCACTTAACCTCAGCTTATCCTAATTATTCTGGAAAGAAAGTTCTTTTCTACAACGGGCAAGCTTCCAGGAAGCTCATCTGGCTATCAGATTGAAGCAAAACTAGCTTCAGCTTCCTGGAAGCTGAGTACAGGGAAATGTATTTTCCAGAATACTAATGTGCTCCTGCGGTTCATTGCGCGGCTGCACCATAGCTTTGACAAAACGGCATATGATTTGTTAGGATACCAGCATCTGCATCAGGGACCATCAATACAGCGCGAGACCACAATGGCGTGAGTCGCGAACTCGTGGCGCGTGCTCATGCATGCGCCGTTTGTATGCGGCTCGATCGTCAGTGTTGCATGTGGTATTCACACCCACAGTTGGAGAGTGGGCCAGCAAGGAGAAAGGTCATGGCATTGGTGGGATTATCGTCCTCCCCGGCACGGTGGCGCTGGGCGCGCGCCGTCATCGCTTTTGCGCTTTTGTTCACCCAGTTGCTGGGTGTCGCGCAGCCCGCTTTTGCGGCTGGCAGCGTGAGCTTGACAACCGATGGCGCAGCATATACCGAAAACTTCAATACGCTTGTTAGCTCCAGTACAGGCACGCTGGCCGCAAATACGCCAGCGGGCTGGAACTTCAGCGAATCCGGCACAGGTGCAAATACAACCTACACTGCCGGAACAGGCTCGGGCACCGCTGGCGACACCTACAGTTTCGGCGCAACTGCCGCAACCGATCGTGCCTTCGGTGGCCTTCTCAGCGGCAGTGTTGTTCCAACCATTGGTGCCAGCTTCGCCAACGATACCGGCACCACAATTACCTCGCTCGACATCGCCTATGTCGGCGAGCAGTGGCGCATTGGCAACAACAGCACTGCGCGCGACGATCGCATGGACTTCCAGTACAGCACCGATGCGACCAGCCTTACGACTGGTACCTGGACTGATGTTAATGGATTAGATTTCACCAATCTTGTGAAGACCGCTGCCGCTGTGGGCGCGCTCGATGGCAACGCAAGCGCGAACCGCGCTGCGATCAGTGGCTCGATCAGCAATCTCACAATCGCTAATGGCGCGACATTCTGGATTCGCTGGACCGATTTCAACGCCACAGGCTCGGACGATGGTCTGGCGGTTGACGATTTTTCGCTGACCCCTCACGGCACCGTCGTTGCCGACCAGCCGATCACGACGGGCGGCGCAACGACACTGACGACCACCGAGGGCACGGCGGCATCGGCAACCGTGACAGCCAGCGACCCCGACAGCACGATTACGGGCGCGACGATTACGAGCGCAGCGGTTGCAGGCATCTCGCTGAATAATTTCAGCGGCGGGAACAACGCCAGCGTCTCGCTGGACGTCAACGGCAACGTACCTGCTGGCACCTACAGCGTCGACATTCGGTTCGACAATACTACGAACCAGACAGCAACGGCAACCGTCGCAGTCACGGTCAACCCGCCGGCCGGCAGCTGCCCAACGCCGAGCTCGACGCTCGTTAGCATCCCGGCGCTGCAAGGCACCACTGACACGAATACCGCCAACGGTCAGAATCGCACCGTTCGCGGCGTTGTGGTTGCGGATGTCCAGGGCAGCCCCGGCCAGAACGGCTTCTACATTCAGGATCCGGCTGGCGATGGCAACCCTGCAACGTCGGATGGCCTGTTTGTGTTTGTGCCAAGCGCAAACACCGATTGGTTCGGCTTCGACGTGGCCGTTGGCGACGCGGTGCAGGTGAGCGGCACGGCCTCGGAGTTCCAGGGGCTGACCGAACTGACCAGCGTTACCAGCATTGTCAAGTGTGGCACGAACCAGACGCTGACGCCGACAACCGTTCACCTGCCCGAAACAACCGAAGGCGACCTGGAACAGTATGAAGGCATGCTCGTCAGCATCCCCGAGACGCTGACGGTTCAGCAGAACTTCTTCCAGGGCCGCTACGGCCAGGTTACGCTGGGCGCGGGCGGACGCTTGTATCAGCCGACCAACCTATTCGATGCCGGTAGTACGCAAGCTATTAATGAGGCAAACAAAAACGCCCGCAGCCTGATCGTGCTCGACGATGGCAACAGCGCGCAGAATCCGAGTCCGATTCCATACATTGGCCAAAATAACACCCTGCGTGCCGGTGACACCGCCAGCAACCTGGTGGGCGCGCTCGACTTCGGCGCGGTCAACTCCGACACCAGCATCCGCGACTATCGCCTTCAGCCGACTCAGCCGGTGACTATCGCCCGCGTGAACAACCGCACCAGCGCGCCGGAAGCGGTTGGCGGCAACGCCAAAGTCGCCAGCTTCAACGTGCTGAACTACTTCAACGGCAATGGCTCGGGCGGCGGCTTCCCAACGTCGCGCGGTGCCAGCACTGCCGCCGAGTTCGCCCGCCAGCGCGACAAGATCATCGCCGCGATCACGGCGATCGACCCAGCGGTGGCCGGCCTGATGGAAATGGAGAACGACGGCAGCGACGCGCTCAGCGCCATTCAGGATCTCGTCAATGGCCTGAATGCCGCCACCAGCGCGGGCACGTATGCGTTTGTCGTCGAGCCTGCGCCCGGCACCGACGAGATCAAG
Source organism: Kouleothrix sp. 19917 (assembly GCF_057073505.1). Lineage (NCBI taxonomy): Bacteria > Bacillati > Chloroflexota > Chloroflexia > Chloroflexales > Roseiflexaceae > Kouleothrix > Kouleothrix sp. 19917. Next base: position 1,772,450 of record NZ_CP097099.1, on the reverse strand, counting down.
GTGGCGATGATCTACCAGCCCGCGCTGGTCAGCCCGGTTGGCGCGGCAGTCAATTATCAGTTCACCGACGCAACCTACGGCGCGCTGTTTGACCGGCCGCCGCTGGCGCAGACCTTCCAGCACAGCGCCAGTGGCGCGAAGTTCACCGTGATCGTCAACCACTTCAAGTCGAAGGGCAGCTGCCCAACCAGCGGCGTCGACACCGACCAGGGCGACGGCCAGGGCTGCTGGAACGTCAAGCGCACCCGCCAGGCCCAGGAATTGCTGAACTTCATCAGCGCGCGCCAGGCCGCCGTTGGCGACCCGGATGTGCTGGTGATTGGCGACCTGAACGCCTATGGTATGGAAGACCCGATTCAGGCGCTGACGACCGGCGGCCTGATCAACACCATTGAGGATAAGATCGGCACCTCCGCCTACTCGTATGTGTTCGACGGCATGTCGGGCTACCTCGACCACGCGCTGGCGACGAGCAGCCTGAACAGCCAGATCAGCGGCGTGACCGAGTGGCATATCAACGCCGACGAACCTTCGGTGATTGATTACAACACTGAATTCAAGCCACAGGATTTCTACACCCCCACGCCGTATCGCGCCTCGGATCACGACCCGGTGGTTGTGGGCCTGAACCTGACCGGTACGCCGACGCAGACCGACCCGAGCGGTACCGGCTCGGCCAGCCCCAGCACGGTCACTGCGGGCGACAGCACCACGCTGACGGTGGTTGTGACGCCGGGTTCTAACCCAACCAGCACGGGCATCACCGTCAAGGCCGACCTGACCGCGATTGGCGGCTCGGCAACACAGGCATTCACAAGCAACGGCAGTGGCAACTACTCGTTCACTGCAACCGTGAACGCGAACACCGCCGCCGGCGCGAAGAGCCTGCCATTCACCATTGCCGATGCGGAAGGGCGCAGCGCCAGCGGCACGATCAGCCTGACCGTGCAGGCACCGGCGGCGGGCGCAAGCGTGGTGATTAGTGAGTTCCGCACGCGCGGCCCAGTTGGTGGCAACGACGAGTTTTATGAGCTGTTCAACAGCTCGTCCAGCGCGGTTGACATCAGCGGCTGGAAGATCAATGGCTCAAGCAGCGCCGGTGCAACCAGCACGCGTTTGACTCTTGGGTCGAACATTGTGCTACAGCCAGGGCAGCACTATCTTGCGGTAAATCGCACAGCTTCATCGGGTTACTCAGGCACTGTGGCAGGCGATAATGCCACTGGCCTGACAACCGGCATCGCCGACGATGGTGGTGTTGCACTGCTCAGCGCCAGCAACGTAATCATCGATCAGGTCGGCATGAGCAGCGGCTCGGCTTATGGCGAGGGCACGCGGCTGGGAAGTTTTGGTTCGGCCAACAGCGACCGCAGCTACCGACGAAACAATGAGTGCGTCGATACCGATGACAACTCGGCTGACTTTGCAATGGTCACGCCAGGCACACCGCAGAACCTTGCTTCGGCGCTTACACCGTGCGGTGTGACTACGCCCACCAACCCGAGCGGCACCGGCACGGCAAGCCCGAGCACTGTGACCGCAGGCGGCCAGACGACCCTGACGGTGGTGGTGACGCCCGGCACAAACCCGGCCAGCACCGGCACCACCGTCACGGCCGACCTGAGCTCGATTGGCGGCTCGGCGACGCAGGCGTTCACCGACAATGGCAATAACAACTTCTCGTTCACCGCAACAGTGAGCGCGAATACGGTTGCCGGCGCGAAAAGCCTGCCATTCACGGTTGCCGACGCGCAAGGCCGCACCGGCAGTGGCGCAATTGCGCTGACTGTCACGGCCATCGATCCCTGCTCGGCCAACTATACGCACATCTACAGCATTCAGGGCAGTGGCACGGCCGCAGCAATCACCGGCGACGTCACCACGCAGGGTGTGGTTGTTGGCGACTTTGAGGGCACTGCCGCCGCCTCCGGCTTCTACCTACAAGACCTGACTGGTGACGGCAACACGGCCACCTCGGATGGCATCTTCGTCTTCACTGGCAGCGCCGACACCGTGAGCATCGGGCAGGTTGTGCGCGTGACCGGCTATGCCCGCGAGCGCTTCAGCCAGACTGCGCTGAACGGCTCGAACAGCGACTCTGCCGCCGTGACGAGCGCAAATATTCTCGTCTGCGGCACCGGCTCCGTGCCAGCAACCGATGTGACCCTGCCGTTCGCCAGCGCAACCGACCCCGAGCGCTACGAAGGCATGCTGGTGCGCTTCCCCGAGCCGCTGGTGATCGCCGAATACTTCAACTACGACCGCTTCGGCGAGATCGTGCTGGCCAAGCCGCTGAATGGCGAACCACGCCCCTTCACCGGCACGGCGCTCGACGAGCCGGGCGCGGCAGCCAACGCCCGCACGGCCGCGAATGCGCTCAGCCGAATCACGCTCGACGACGCGCAGAGCGCGCAGAACCCGCCCGTGCTGCGCCACCCGAACGGCCAGCCATTCTCGCTGAACAACCTGTTCCGTGGCGGTGATACGGTGCAGAATGCGATCGGCGTGCTCGGCTACGACTTCAGCCTGTACCGGCTCGTGCCCACCGGCCCGGCCGATTACACCGCTGCAAACCCGCGCCCGGCCGCGCCCGGTGCCGTGGGCGGCAACCTGCGCGTGGCGGCGATGAACACGCTCAACTTCTTCGTCACCGCCGACTACCCAACAGGCAACGCGCTGGACAACAAGTGTGGCCCGGCCAACAACCAGGAATGCCGCGGCTGGGACAGCGATCAGTCCACTGAGTTCACACGTCAGCGCGACAAGCTGCTGCAGGCGCTGACGGGCCTCGACGCCGATGTCATCGGGCTGAACGAGCTGGAAAACAGCACCGGTGTCGAGCCGCTCCAGAGCATCACGTCGGGCATGTCGGGCTACGCCTACATCGACACCGGCACGATCGGCACCGACGCGATCAAGGTCGGCCTGATCTACCGCTCGGGCGTCGTGACGCCGGTCGGGCCGTACAAACTGCTGACCTCGGCGGTCGACCCGCGTTTCATCGACACCAAGAGCCGCCCGTCGCTGGCGCAGACCTTCCAGGTCAATGCCACTGGCGCGCGCTTCACGGTGGTGGTTAATCACCTCAAGTCGAAGGGATCAGCCTGCACCGACGTCGGCGACCCCGACTTGAACGACGGCCAGGGCAACTGCAGCCAGACCCGTCGGGCGGCGGCGAAGGCGCTGGTGGACTGGCTCGCGACCGACCCGACCGGCAGCGGCGACCCCGACTTCCTGATCCTGGGCGACCTGAACTCGTACGCCAAGGAAGACACAATCGACGAGATCAAGGCCGGGGCCGACGACACGGCTGGCACGAGCGACGACTTCACCAACCTGATCGCGCAGTATCAGGGCGACTATGCCTACTCGTACACCTTCGACGGGCAGGCTGGCTACCTCGACCACGCGCTGGCGAACGCCAGCATGGCGGCCCAGGTAACTGGCGCAGCCGACTGGCACATCAACTCGGATGAGCCCGATGTGCTGGATTACGACACGTCGTTCAAGCCGGCCGCACAGGATGCCTTGTATGAACCTAATGCGTATCGCACATCGGACCACGACCCGGTGGTGGTGGGCCTGAACTTAGTCAACACGCCGCCGACGGCCAACAGCCAGAACGTGACCACCGCCGAAGACACACCAGTCAACATCACGCTCAGCGGCAGCGACCCCGAAGGCCACGCGCTGACATATACCTACACCCAGCCAGCGCACGGCATTGTGACGGGGACAGGCCCGAATGTGACCTACACGCCCGCCGCAAACTACAACGGCAGCGACAGCTTCACCTTCACCGTCAACGATGGCGCGAGCGACTCGGCTCCAGCCACGGTTAGCATCGCGGTCACGGCGGTGAACGACCCGCCAACCGTTATGGTGGCGGCGGGCCAGTGCGCGGCCGACTTCCGCGGCGTCGACACACTCGCGCTCGACGACGTCGACAATTCGGCGGCCAGCCTGACGCTGAGCGCAAGCTCGTCGAACACAACGCTGGTGCCGAACGGGAATGTCACCTTTGGCGGCAGCGGCGCAAGCCGCACCGTCACGATTGCCACGGCAAATGGCAAGAGCGGAACGGCGGTTGTGACCATCAGTGTCAGCGATGGCACGGACACAACCACCACCACCATTACGGTCATTGCCGGCACCAGCAACAACGACACGCTCACCGGCACGGCCAGCGCCGACATGCTGTTCGCGGGTGGCGCGCAAGACACACTCACCGGCAATGGCGGCAGCGACCTGCTGTGCGGCGGCCAGGGCGACGACAAGCTGTACGGCAACGACGGCAACGACGTGCTGGACGGCGGCCAGGGCCAGGATCAGCTCGACGGCGGCCAGGGCGACGACGCACTGTATGGCGGTCAGGGCGATGACAAGCTCACTGGCGGCATCGGCAACGATACGCTGTACGGCGGCCAGGGCCAGGATCAGCTCAACGGCGGCGACGGCAACGACCAGATGTATGGCGAGCAGGGCGACGATAAGCTCACTGGCGGAACTGGCGCTGACCTGTTCGATGGCGGCCCAGGCAACGACCAGGCGCTCGACTACAATGCTGCCGAAGGCGATACCAAGGTCAGCGTTCCATAAAGCTATTTTGCACACAGGGCGGGCGTTCAATCGAACGCCCGCCCTGTTTGATTCTCCTGCACATCTTCGCATACAATAGCGGTGTGCAAAACCTTTCTCGCCACCTGCCTCGCGCTGCGCTTGTGCTAACCCTCGCCGCGCTGCTTGCGATGCAATTGTGGGCGCTGCGCGGCCCACGCCCGCTGCACCTGCCGCCGCAGCAGCAGGTCGCCACCAACAACCCCAAAATCGGCATTCACACGCGCATGGCCGGCACGGGCGACGAAGCCGCCATCCAGCGAACCTTTGTGCAGGTGCGCGAAATGGGCGCAAGCTGGGTCGTCGAGCTTTTCCCCTGGGCCTATGCGCAGCCGCGCTCGCGCTATGGCTACGACTGGGCCGGCTTCGACATGCTGGTGCAGCACGCCACGCGCCAAGGGCTCACGCTGGTGGCGCGGCTGGATATTGTGCCGCAGTGGGCGCGCCCGGCGGGCAGCAGCGACCGCTTGCTTGAAACCAAACATTATGTCGATTACGCAAACTACGTCGCCGCATTTTTGGCGCGCTACCGGCCCTACGGCCTGCGCCATGTCATCATCTGGAACGAGCCAAATCTTGCCTTCGAGTGGGGGCGCCAGCGGCCCGACCCGGCTGCCTACGCCGCGCTGCTGAAAGAAGTGTACCCGCGTGCCCACGCCGCCGCGCCCGACGCGGTGGTGATTGCCGCTGGCCTCGCGCCTGTAACCGACACAACGAGCGACGGCAGCGAGCACCAGAGCGACCTCGACTATTTGCAGGCGCTGTATGCAAATGCTGCCGCGCCATTCTTCGACATGCTGGCGGCGCACAGCTATGGCGGCAGGTTTGCGCCCGAAACGCCGCCCGCCGCAGACACAATCAACCTGCGCCGCGTCGAGCTGCTGCGCGCACTCATGCTGGCGCACGGCGACGGCGCGAAACAGATCATTATCACCGAAGGCGGCTGGAACGACAGCCCGCGCTGGCACGGCGCCGTGCTGCCTTCCGAACGTTTGCGCTGGACGCTCCAGGCCTACGACATGGCACGCAAGTGGGACTGGCTGGCGGCGATGTGTTTGTGGCAGTTCGGCACGCCCTGGGCTACCCACACCTACCAGGATAACTGGTCGTTTGTTGCGCCCGATGGCACGCCCAAGGCGATTTATTGGGCCGTGCGTGATGCTGCGCGTAAGCCGCTATAGCCGAAGGCAGAATAATTAAGCCACAGAGAGCACGGAGAGCACTGAGCAAGAAACCCAACTCGGTGCCCTCTGTGTGCTCTGTAGCTCAACTCATCCGCTTGTTGCCCTCATACGCAACAAAAAAGCGGGGCGACTGGATCACTCCAATCGCCCCGCCCGTGTGCCGGAAATTAGTTGTTGCTGGCCTCGATCGTCTTGCCGTTGGTGACATTCACCGAAATCTTGCGCGGCTTGATCTCCTCGGCCTTCGGGATCTCCAGCTTCAGCACGCCCTGCTCCAGCGTCGCCTTAATCGCGTCGGCCTGTACGCTCTTCGGCAGGCCAATCGTGCGCTGGAACGAGCCAAAGCGCCGCTCGATGCGGTGGAAATTGCGCTCCTTGGCCGCGCTGTCCTGGCGGGTCTCGCCCTTGATCGTCAGCACGCTGTTCTCAACCGTGATCTCCAAGTCTTCGGGCTTCAGGCCGGGCACCGCCGCCTCAACCAGAAAAGCATCCTGCGTCTCGCTCACATCGAGCGCGGGCACAAAGCTGGTGCCGCCACGCGTCGCGTCCGGGCGCACATAGCTTTCTTCCATCAGCTGGTTCATTGCCTCGCGCAGCGAGAGCATATCGGTCCAGGGATCCCAGCGGGTCATCGTCGCCATGATAAACCTCCATTATGTCGTGTTATATTTGTACAGTTTGCGTGCGGGGCATTAGCATCGCGTAAACCCGTTTGCCGCGCGCGCTGTATGTGTTGTAGAGTATAGCCGCCCTGTGTTAGAATGACGTCTGCGGAGCGTTAGAACGATGTTAGAAACCAACGACCAGCGCCTGCGCCAGCGCGAATTGCTGCTGCGCGTCAGCCGCGCAATCACAGCCCAGCTCGACCTGACGAGCGTGCTCGATCTGGTGATCGATGTCGCCGTCGATCTGCTGGCCGGCACCGCCGGCCTGATCGCGCTGCCCGACGAAACCGGCGCGCTGCAGGTTCATTCGGCGCAGGGCCTGCCGCGCGAAAGCTGGCCGGCCTTTCGCGGCCTGCTCGGCACCTCGCTCGACGACCGGCGCGGCATGGGCTTGCGCCTGCAGGAAGTTGCTGGCAACACGCGCCTGCCGCTGCGCCAGGTGATCGCGCTGCCGCTGACCTTTCGCCAGACACGGGTTGGTGTGCTCTATGTGTTTCGCGCCGCGCTGAATGTCGCCTTCACCACCGAAGAGCAAGAGCTGCTGAAGGCATTTGCCGACCAGGCCGCGATCGCGGTGAGCAATGCGCGCCTGTACCAGAGCGTGCTGCACGACAAACAGCAGCTCGATGCGCTGATCGAGCAGAGCGCCGACGGCGTGATGATTCTCGATGCGCGCTGGCGAATCACGACCTTCAACCGCGCGATGGAGAACCTGACCGGCTGGCCGCGTGACGAGGCGCTGGGCCGCCCCTGTGCGGAAGTGGTTGGCATCACCTCGCCAAATGGCGCCAACATCTGTCTGGTCGATTGCCCCTTGCAGCGCCGCCCACCCCTGCTCACGCCCATGGTCGAAGGCTGGATCGAAAGCCGCGACGGTCGCCGCCTGTATGTGCAGAGCCGCTACGCCATTCAGCGCGGGCCAGCCGGCGAGTTCCTGGGCGCAATCGCGAATGTGCGCGACATCACCGAGCAGCAGATCGAAGCCGAGATGCAGAACACCTTTATCTCGGTGATCTCGCACGAGCTGAAAACGCCGGTCAGCATCATTAAGGGCTACGCCGAGACGCTGGCGCGCGAAGATGCCACGTGGGATGAGGCGACGCTGCGCGATGGCTTGCAGGTAATTTCAGAAGAAGCCGACCGGCTGGCACGCCAGATCGGCGGGCTGCTCGAAGCCTCACGCCTGCAGGCCGGCGGCCAGCGCCTGGAACTGACCGACTGGCCGCTGCAGCAACTGGCCGCGCAGGTGGTCGAGCGCATCGCAGCCGGCGCAGGCGAGCGCTTCAACTTCGAATTGCGCTTTCCACCCGATTTCCCGCCCGTGCACGCCGACTACGAGCGCACGCGGCAGGTGCTGGAAAACCTTGTCTCGAACGCGGTGAAATACAGCCCCGAGGGTGGCAGCATTCGCGTGGCCGGGCGCATCACCGCCGAGCACGCGGTTGTGTCGGTGAGCGACCAGGGCATTGGCATCCCGCCCGAAGAGCAGGGCAAGCTGTTCCGCCGCTTCTATCGCGTCGACAATCGCCTGCGCCGCGAGACGCAGGGCGCGGGGCTGGGCCTGTTCCTCGCGCGCGCCTTTGTCGAGGCGCAGGGCGGGCGCATCTGGGTCGAAAGCCAGCCTGGGCGCGGCTCGCGCTTCTCGTTCACGGTGCCGCTGGCCACCCCGCAGCTTCCCGACCTCGGCGAAGACGATTCCGGCCCGCCCGTCGCAGCGCCGCTGGTAGAAGTCGCGCCGCCGTTGGGCAGCGACCGGCAGATTACTGCGAATGATGAATAATGCTTGTGTTATGAATATTCTGTCTCCTGACTTCTGAATACTGCGAGAAAGCCCTATGTCCGAAATCAAAGATAAACTCATCCTGGTCGTTGACGACGAAAATCGCATGATCAATTTCATGCGCATGAACCTCGAGCTGGAAGGCGCGCGCGTGATCAGCGCGCCAAATGGCCGCGAGGCGCTGGACAAGGCCCGCGAAGAAATGCCCGATGTCGTGCTGCTCGACATTATGATGCCGGGCATGGATGGCTTCGAGACCTTGCGCCGCCTGCGCACCTTTTCGCAGGTGCCAGTGCTGATTCTCACCGCCAAAGACGACGAGGACGACCGCATCAAGGGGCTGGAGCTGGGTGCCGACGACTATGTTGGCAAACCTTTCAGCCACCGCGAGCTGGTGAGCCGCATTCGCGCCGTGCTGCGCCGCCACTACGCGCCGCCGCCCACGCCCCAAACCACCGTCAAAATCGACGACCGCCTGACGATCGATTTTGCGCGGCGCGAGGTGCTGGTGAATGGTGAACGCGTCAACCTGCGCCCAACCGAGTACCGCCTGCTCTATCATCTGGTGCAGAATGCCGGCTATGTCATGACCCACGAAATGCTGCTGACGCGCGTGTGGGGGCCGGAATACCGCGACGAGACGCACTACCTGCGCCTGTACGTCACCTACCTGCGCCAGAAGATCGAGGAAGACCCCGCCAACCCGAAGTACATTATGACCGAGCGCGGCGTGGGCTATCGCTTTGTGGATTTCAATAAGAATAACGCGTAGCGGCACGATATATCGTGCCGCTACGCATTCTATCGTGCCGCTACGCGTTCTATCGTGCCGCTACGCGTTCTATCGTGCCGCTACGCATTCTATCGCGCCGCTACGCGTTCTATCGTGCCGCTACGCGTTCTATCGTGCCGCTACGCGTTCTATCGCGCCGCTACGCGCAAACTATCAATGTTTGGTAATATCATCATATTTTGCATTAACCTCGTTCGCCGCGCCCGCAACGGCTGGCGCGCACTGCTGCGCCGCCGCGTCGCCTGGGTGCGCATCGACCTTGACGGCGCGCTGCCCGAGTTTGCCGCCGCGCCGCGCTGGTGGCAGCGCCGCTTCCTGGGCATGCGCCAGCCCGCCAGCCTGCAGGGGCTGCGCCGCCAGCTTCAGCGCATCGCCGCCGACCCGCAGACGCGCGGGGTGGTGCTGCGAATCAACGGGCTGACGGGCGGCTGGGCCACGCTGCAAAGCCTGCGCGACGAGCTGGCGCGCTTTCGCGCAAGCGGCAAGCGCGTGGTCGCCTACCTGATCAGCGCCGACATGGCCGGCTACTATACGGCCTGCGCCGCCGACCAGATCGTCATTCCGCCCTCGGTCATGCTTAACACGCTGGGCGTGCGCACCGAGGTGCAGTTCCTGCGCGATGCGCTGGCGAAGTATGGCGTCAGCGTCGAGTACACCGCTGTTTCGGCGTTCAAGGCGGCTGGCGAGCCATTCGTGCGCAGCGATATGTCCGACGAAAATCGCGAGCAGCTCGAGCGCCTGGCCGACGGTCGCTTCGCCGGCTTTGTAGCAGCGGTTGCGGCGGCGCGCAATCTTCCTGAAGAAGCTGTGCGCGCCGCCATCGATGCCGCGCCACTGCCCGCACCTGCCGCCCGCGAGCGCGGGCTGGTCGACGCGGTGCTGTATGAAGACGAGCTGGAAAACTTGCTCCGCAGCGGCGAGCCAGCAACGGACGACAAGCGCAAGCACGCGCTGATTCAGGATTGGGGCGCGGCTTCGCGCGCGTTGCGCCTGCCCATGCTGCGCCGCCATCGCCAGATGATTGCTGTGGTGCCAATCGAGGGCACGATCGCGCCGGGGCGCAGCCGCAACCTGCCCATCCCGGTGCCGCTGCTGGGCGGCCCGCAAGCCGGCTCCGACAGCGTGATCCAGGCGCTGCGTCAGGCCGAGCAAAACGCGCAGGCGGCAGCGGTGGTGCTGTATGTCAACTCGCCCGGCGGCGACGTGCTGGCGTCCGACCTGATCTGGCGCGAGGTGCTGCGCCTGCGCCGCAAGAAGCCCGTCGTGGTGGCAATGGGCGATCTGGCTGCGTCGGGTGGCTACTATGTGTCTGCGCCGGCCAGCGCGATTGTGGCGCAGCCCGGCACGCTCACCGGCAGCATTGGCGTGTTTTCGCTGCGCCCGATCATCGCCGGGCTGCTTGAGCGCGCCGAGATCAACACCGTGGTGATTAGCCGGGGCGCGCACAGCGGGTTGCTTTCGGCCAGCCAGCCGCCCAACGACGCCGAGCGCGCTGCGCAGCGCGAGGTTGTGTTCCACTACTACGACGAGTTCAAGCGGCGCGTGACCGAGGGGCGCAACGTCGGCGGCGACGCGCTTGAGTCGATTGCGGGCGGGCGCGTCTGGCTGGGTAGCGAGGCTGCCGAGCGCGGGCTGGTCGATGCGTTGGGCGGCCTGCCCGAGGCAATCGTGCGCGCGCAGGAACTTGCGCAGCTTGCGCCCGATCCCACCGCCCCGCTTTTGCTGATGCGCGGCGGGCGCGTTCCTCTGCCGCCACAACCATTCCCGCCCGACCCAAGCGACCTTGCGGCGCTGATTGATGAAACGCTGCGCCCGCGCGTGCTGGCGCTTCTGCCGTTCATCGGGGAAGTGTAAACATTGTTGGCATGAAAACGTGATCGATCCACAGATTATGCAGATATGTGTTTTCTAATCTGCGTAATCTGTGTTATCTGCGGATGAATTTTGCAACTTTGCCCTGATTCGCTCTCGCTCTTCGTGCCTTCGTGTCGCGTGTGGTATCATTGAGCAAAACGCTTCGCGGTAAGAAGGTAGATGTATGGCAACACAGATATTGGGCAGCAGCGCGGCCAGCGCAGCCGTGATCGAGGTCGACGAGCGCAGCTTTCAGGCGCAGGTGCTTGAGCGCTCGCGCAGCGTGCCGGTGGTAGTCGATTTCTGGGCACCCTGGTGCGGGCCGTGCCGTGTGCTTGGCCCCACGCTCGAAAAGTTGGCGAAAGAAGCGAATGGCGCGTGGGTGCTGGCGAAGATCAATGTCGACAACAACCAGCGCCTGGCGCAGATGTTTCGCGTGCAGGGCATCCCGGCCGTGAAAGCCTTCCGCGACGGCAAGCTGGCCGACCAGTTCGAAGGCGCGCTGCCCGAGTCGCAGGTGCGCGCCTGGCTGAAGCGCCTGCTGCCCGCCGAGCAGAACGACCCGCTGGCGGCAGCGCGTGAGCTCGAAGATCGCGCGCCCGACGAGGCCGCTGCCCGCTATCGCCTCGCGCTCGGGCAGAACCCCGACGACCACGACGCGCTGCTGGCGCTGGGCCGCCTGCTGGTGCAGCAGGGCGAGGCCGAGGGCAGCGAGGCGCTGAAGCAAGTGCCGGCCAGTGCGCCGCAATACGATGCTGCGCAGGGCTGGCTTGCGCTGGCCGACTTCTTTGGCGAGGCGCGCACCAGCAAGCCCGACGCATTAGCGGCGCAGGTTGCTGCCCAGCCCGGCGACATCGATGCGCGCTACAAGCTCGCCGCGTTGCAGGCACGCAACCGCCGCTACGGCGACGCAATCGATCAACTGCTGGCAATCGTTGGGCGCAACCGCGCCTTTCGCGAGGACGGCGCGCGCAAGATGCTCCTGGCGCTGTTTGCTGTGCTGGGCGACCAGCACCCGTTGGTTGCGCCGGCCCGCCGCAAGCTGGCAAATCTGCTGTTTTAGTTTTTCTCTGATCACATTTCAAAAGCGGCATCCGATGTTGTCGGATGCCGCTTTTTAATTGGAAATAATGCGATGCAAACGCCGTGCTGTTTGCCTGCGGCAGCAAGGTACTCTTGATCATTGTTGTGTGATTTTCCACGCGCAGCGTGGAAAATCACACAAACTTGCTTTTGCACGTTGGCGTGCCAAGAAATTTCAAGCTCAGGTAAACACTTCTCCTTTGTCATTCTGAACGGAGCAGCAGCGAAGTGAAGCATCTCCCGCTCATATGATAGGAGATTCTTCACTTCGCTCAGTATGACAATTCAGAAGTAGTCGTCCGTATTTGGTGCGGCTACCAAAATACTCTTCGTGTCTTCGTGCCTTCGTGGTTAATGCTAACTACTCTAGAATTTTGCCGCAATGGTATTGAGCGTGGCCGCGTCGGGCGCATGCAGCACCAGTACACGCGTGCCGCTCAGCCGGATGAGGAACTGCCGCCCCGGAAGCTGCCAGCGCGCGCCCTGCGCATCGGATTGCAGCAAACTTGCATTGCCCAGCCCGCTCACCAGTACGCCCACACCATCGGCGAAGCGCTGCGCGGCGGCTGCGTCATCCCACACCGTGTTCAGCGCCAGCGCGAGGTGCCCCTGTTCGTCGCCCAGCACCTGGTAGCGGTCACCGCCCCAGCCTTCACACGCCATGCTGGCTTCGTCAACCGTCAGCACACGCTCAAGGTAGATGCGCAGATACAGCTCGCCCAGCGTGTCTTCGGCCAGCACGCGCCAGCCGGGCGGTGCCAGCGCGGGCAGCGGCACTGCCACCGGCGCGTCGCCCGCGAAATAGCGCTCGGGGTGCAGCACCTGCTCGGTCGAGCGCGGCGGGTGCGCAAAAGCGGCGTCGACCTGTTTCCAGCCGCCCTGCTGGTAGAGCGCCGCCACAAAGCTCGCGCCCTCGCGGTAGGGAAAGTAGGTGGCCGACTCGACCTGCGGCCCGCTCGCGCCAAACGACAGACCTCCAAGGTCGATGCTCTGGAATTCTTCAAGCTGGTAGTTGGCGATGTCGAGCGCGCTCAGGTTGTTGCGCGCATACAGGCTCATGGTCAGCGTGGCGTCGCCTTCCACCAGGCCCTTCATCGCCAGCTCAGCGTCGGAATTGCCGGCCGTCTGGTCGAACAGCGCCGTCAGGTTGTAGTGCTGGTCTTGCAGGCTGTGCGTAAACTCGTGCGCGTAGGTCACACGGTCGCGCACGCCCATTGCGCTGCGCTCGGTGACCACCACAAGCTGCTTGGTGCGCTGGTCGTAGAATCCAAGAATGTTGTTGACCATGCTGTCGATCTGGCTCTGGCGCAGGTCGCCACTTTCGCCGCCGCCCATATCGAGCGCGCGCAGGCTTGCCGACTCGCGGGCTTCAGCCTCGGCAGGCCACTCCTTGTCGAGCAGAGCCGTGAAGTAGTCGCGCAACTGGGCGTGGTTCATAAAGGTGCGCGGCACCGCCTGCAACGGCGCAAGATCGCGCAGCGGCGATACCTGCCCGTTGATCGTGTTCATGGTTTGCAGGTTGCCAAGTTCGGTCTTGAGCTGGCTGTTTTCCTGCTGCGAGCTTTGCAGCTGGCCCTTCAGCGCGTCGCGCTCCTGCGCGGCATTCTGAAGCTGCGCAAGCTGGTCGCGGGCGGCAGTGGCATCGCGGGTGGCCTTGATGCGATCGTTTTCCGAGCGCTTCAGCTCTTTTTCCAGCTCGGCGATGCGCGCCGCCTGGGCAGGGTTGTCGGCGGCCACGGTTGGCTGCGGCGCGGCAAGCTGGCTGCGCAGCTGCGTGTTCTGGCGAAACAGCGCCAGATTGACGATCATGACGAGAATGATCAGAAGCGCGCTGAGCGTGATGGCGAGACGTTGCATGGCGGCTCCGTGTTCGTGCGCTTGCCGTTGGGCGCGCGCAGGTGCGAATTATTCCGCACACAGTATAGCAGCTTGCGCCCCGAAAACCAAGAAGCAGCAATCCAGCAGGATGTAGCAGAAGATTCTGCGGCGCGCGGGGCTGAAGCCGCCGCGCTACCAGGCGGCGCCCGCTGAAGCGGGCTTGACATATGCCGCATTCAAGCCCGCTTCAGCGGGCGTCGCTTCGAAGCCCGGTCGTTTACGGCCGGGCAGTGCGCGAAACAAGCATTGTGCAGAAAGTTCCGCCAACCCTAGCCAGCAAGCCAGGCTGCGCACATCAAAAGGCGCGAACGGCTCGTGTTCGCGCCTCCAGAAGTACACCCTTCTGATCCCTGACTCCTGACTTCTCACGTGGCATTCGCGCTGTCGGACACAAGGAATAGCGCCTCGGGCGGCAGGTGCAGGCGCAATTGCTGGCCCGGCGCAGCATCGAGTGTTTCGAGCCGCAGCGTGCCAACTGGCGTTTCCACCAGGTGCAGCCAGCGCGCGCCCTCATACGCCGACTCGGCAACGCGCACGCTCATGGTGTTGTCGGTCGGTGCGTTCGCGCCCACCACTTCCACGCGCTCCGAGCGAATCGCAACGGTGACCGGCGCGCCCACTACCAGGTCGCCATCGGCGATGCGCGGGCCACGGTCGGCGCGCAAACTCAGCTCGCCCAGCTCGGGCAGGCGCACGCGCAGCTGGTCGCCACTGCGCTCGAGCAGCGTGCCGCGCAAAAACGACGTCGCGCCAATGAACTCGGCCACAAAGCGCGAGGCCGGGCGGTCGTACACTTCCTGCGGTGTGGCGAATTGCTCGACGCGGCCAGCATTCATCACCGCGATTTTGTCAGACATCGCCAGCGCCTCGGCCTGGTCGTGCGTGACATAGACGGCGGTGATGCCCAGGCGCTTCTGAATGTCGCGCAGCCAGATGCGCGCCGCCTCGCGCACCTTGGCGTCGAGGTTCGAAAGCGGCTCGTCGAGCAGCAGCAGGCGCGGTTCGCTCACCACCGCCCGCGCCAGGGCCACGCGCTGCTGCTGCCCGCCTGAAAGCTGAAACGGGTAGCGCGCGCCCATGCCGCCCAGACCCACCAGCTCAAGAATTTCGCTCACGCGCCGATTGATCTCGGTGCGCGGCGCTTTCGCCAGCTTCAGGCCAAAGCCAATATTGTCGGCCACCGTCATATGCGGCCACAGCGCGTAGGACTGAAAGACCATGCCCAGGCCGCGCTCCTCGGGCTGCAGCAGCACGCGCTGCGCGGTGTCGGTCATCGTGAAATCGCCCACGCGAATCACGCCCTGGTCGGGGTGCTCCAGCCCGGCAATACAGTTCAGCGTGGTGGTTTTACCGCATCCCGACGGCCCCAGAAAGCTCACCAGCTCGCCCGGCTGAATCGAAAGCGACACATCGTCGATGGCGCGCACCGTGCCACCAAAGATTTTCGTCAGGTGCTGAATTTGCAGGCCGGCTGGCTCGTGCTGCGTCGTAGCAGTCATACGTTCAACTCCTTTATTCACGCACTTTCACGCCTGGCACCAGCTGGCTCAGGCCCATCACCGCCGCAATAATCAGCAGCTGAATCACTGCCAGCGCCGCCACCGGGCCCATGCCGCCCTGCTCCGACACCTGGATCATAGTTGTGCCAATTACCTCCGAGCCGGGCGCGTTCAGAAACAGCGCGACCGAGTATTCTTTCAGGAAGGTAATAAACAGCAGCAGGTAGGTGGCGATCAGCGCCGGGCGCAGCAGCGGCAGCAGAATGTAGCGCAGCACGCCCAGCCAGCTCGCGCCGCTCACCCGCGCCGCACGATCCAGCTCGTCGGAGATTTGCAGGATCGACGGGCTGATCGAGCTGAAGCCCAGCGGCAGGTAGCGCATCGAGTAGGCGATCACAAGGATCCAGAGCGTGTTGCGCAGGCCACCAAGCGCCGGCACCGAGAGCAGCGCCCACAGAAAGCCCAGCCCAATCACCGTGCCAGGAAAAGCGCGCGGGTAGAGCGCCAGGTATTTCACCGCGCCACGCGCCGGGAACCACGAGCGGTAGGCCACCAGCGCGCACAGCGCCATAAAGATCGTGGCGAGCAGACCGCCGACAGCAGCAAGGAACAGGCTGTTCAGGATCGACTGGCGGTAGGTCTGGAACTCAAGCGCCTCGCGGAAGTTGTCGAACGACAGGCTCTTGAGCGGGTTGACCAGCGGGCTGAGGAAGGGCGTGAATGCCTGCAAAATAATGCCTGCCAGCGGCACCACAATCAGCAGAAACACGATTGCGCCGACGACGATTGCCAGCGGCCAGCGCCACACGCCCAGCGAAAGCAGCCGCCCACGCGAGATTTTGCCGCTCACCGAGACAAAGCGCCGTTCCTGCTTGGTCAGCTCGCTTTGCATGCGCACCAGCACGGTCACAAACACCACCACCATCAGCGCAACCACCGCCAGCGTGCCATAGTCGGTTGTGCCGCTCTGGATGGCGGTGCGGTACAGAAAGGTCGAAAGCACGTCGATGTTGTTCGGCACGCCCAGCACCAGCGGGATCGACAGCAGTTCGATGCCGGAAACCAGCGTGAGCAAGAGCGAATACAGCATAGCCGGGCGGATCAGCGGGATGGTGATGGCGGTGAGCACGCGCAAGGGCCGCGCGCCGCTAATGCGCGCCGCATTTTCGAGCTGCGGGTCGGCCAGGCGCAGCGACGACGAGCAGTACAGGTAGGTCAGTGGCATGAAGTACAGCGCCGAGACCACGATCAGCCCGCCCATTGAGTAGAGGTTCCACGTCGGCAGGCCCATTCGCCCCACTGCAACGGTGATAAACCCTTGCGGGCCATACATCACACGCCAGGCAAAGGCCAGGATCAGCGCCGAGACATAGTAAGGAATGGTGACAAGGCTGGCGAAGATGCCGCGGCCCGGCAGGTTGGTGCGCGTGAGCAGCACGGCGAACAGAATGCCCACCGCCGTGCCAAGCAGGGTGCTGCCCACCATAAACACAACCGTGTTGCCAATCACCTTCCAGATCGCCGGGTTGGTCAGCACGCGCGGGTAGTTGCTGAGCGTCAGCGCCTGGTTCGCTTCATAGAGCGGCTGGCGCAGAAAGCTCTGGTAGATGATCGGCCAGGTTGGAAACAGCACCAGCGCCAGCGTGAGCAGCGCAATGCCCCACTGCGCCAGCCCAACGGCCAGCCGTGTCCCGCGATTCACGCCGCGCCCAGCCGTCCGCGTTCGAGCCAGAGTCGCCATCGATCCCTCCGTCCTCAGTGGGCAGTAAGCAGGTTGCAGGAAACAGCAGGCAGCCGGTAGGTTCAACAGGACTGCCGCCTGCTGCCTGCCGACTGCCCACTATCGATCAGCTACCGCTGGATTTGCAGCGCCTGCTGCCACTTGGTGATGAACTCGTCGTGCTTGGCCTGGTCGGCAATATCCGCTTCGGGCCGCGAGAAGATCAGCTTGTCGTCGCCGCCGACCGCCTTGCTCACCTGCGAAAGGTGCAGCGGTGCTTTGTCGGCCACGTCGGTGCGGTAGGCGGTCAATCCACCCTTGGCGAAGGCGATCTGCCCTTCGGCCGAAAGAATGTAGTCGACCAGCAGCTTGGCCGAGTTCGGGCTGGCGGCGTGCTTGGTCACCGCCATGGGGCGAACCGCAACGACCTGCGCGTCGGGCACAAACGAGTAGCCCAGCAGTTCGGCGGCTTTCGCGAGGCGCGGCTGCACGGTGATGTTCGAAACGAAGAAGCCCAGCACGGCCTCGCCCGCCAGCACGGCGTCAATCATCTTGCCGCCCGAGGTCTGGATCTTCGGCTTGGTGCTGCCCAGCGCCTGGAGTGCTTTCCAGCCGTCGTCGCCCTTGGCCTTGGTGTAGAACCAGTTCAGGCCATAGCCAAAGCCTTCGCCGGCCGCGTCGTAGGTGATCAGCTTGCCGTTAAAGGTCGCCGGGTCTTTTGCGATCATGTCCACCAGCTCGGCCATGGTCTTGGGCGGGGTGGCCAGCAGCGCCTTGTTCCACACAAACACCATCGGGTCGGTCGAGACGGCGTAGATACCTTTGTCGACCTTGCCAATGTCGGGCACGTTGGCGTCTTCCGCCGACACGTAGGGATCGACCTCGCCCTTCTTGGCGAAGTTGATCCAGCCATCCGGCGCAGTGGTGGCAATGAAGTCGGCCGTGCGCACATTGCCAGCGGCTTCGGTGTAGTAGCGCTCGAACACTTCATACGCGCCGAGGTCGGTGGTGGTGACCTTGATCCACGGGTACTTGGCGGCGAAGCCTTCCAGCACCGGCTTCCAGTTCGTTTCGCTCATGATCGAGTACACGAGCAGGCCATCTTTTTCGTTCTTGGATGCTTCAACCATTGCGGCGCTGTCGCCACTTGCGGCAGCCGGTGCGGCAGTTGCTGCACCGCCAGCAGCGGCGGGGGCTGCTGTCGGTTCGGCCGCAGCAGGCGCAGCCGTGGGGCTGGCAGCGGTGCCGCCGCCGCCACATGCAGCCAGCAGCAGCGCGGCAATAATCGACACGAGCAGAAGCGCATTGCGGAGCCGTGGGGAGTGTGCCATGACCATCCTCCTGATACCTGAATACACAAACGATGTGCCAGACGCCAGCCAGCATTGGCGTGCCGGCGAACGTAGGCCGGCACGGGCGCAGGAGCGCAGGGCGCCCCAGGCAGCCAGGTGCTACGATGTGAAATTGGGATGACGCTATTGTGGCACAGCGGGGGTAAAAAACGCATAAATAGCCGGGGCGCGATATAAAAAATTTATAAACATTGGCCGTTCGCCGCCAGTTGCGCAGGCGCGATGGTGTACCATAGCCGTGGCGGCGATGCCGGTATCGCCAGGCAGGAGAAAGGCGGGCTTATGCTTCCCCTCGCAGGTATCACCGTGGTTGCGCTTGAGCAGGCCGTGGCCGCGCCCTTTGCTACGCGCCAGCTCGCCGACCTGGGCGCGCGCGTGATCAAGATCGAACGCCCCGGCGCGGGCGATTTCGCGCGCGGCTACGAAACGGCGGTGCACGGCATGGCGGCGCATTTCGTGTGGCTCAATCGCTCGAAAGAAAGCATCACGCTCGATCTCAAGCACCCGGCTGCTGCGGAGATTATGCACGGGCTGCTGGCGCAGGCCGATGTGCTGGTGCAGAACTTCGCGCCCGGCGCGGCCGAGCGCCTGGGCTTTGGCGGCGAGGCGCTGCTGGCGCGCTACCCGCGCCTGATTGTGTGCGGCATTTCGGGCTATGGCGCGGGCGGCCCCTACGAGCAGAAGAAGGCCTACGATCTGCTGGTGCAGTGCGAAACCGGCGTGGTGTCGATCACCGGCACGCCCGACGCGCCCGCCAAAGCGGGTATTTCGGTGGCCGACATTGCTGGCGGGATGTATGCGTTTAGCGGCATCCTGACGGCGCTGTATGCGCGCGCGCAGAGCGGCGCAGGCACCGTGCTCGATGTTTCGCTGTTCGACGCGCTGGGCGAGTGGATGGGCTACCCGGCCTATTACACCGCCTATGGCGGCCAGCCGCCCGCGCGCACTGGCGCGAGCAACGCCGTGATTGCGCCCTACGGGCCGTTCGCGTGCGGCGATGGCAAGACGGTCTTTCTGGGCATCCAGAACAGCCGCGAGTGGGCGCGCTTCTGCGCCGAGGTGCTGGGCCAGCCCGCCCTGGCGAGCGACCCGCGCTTTGCGACCAATCCGCTGCGGCTGGCGAATCGCGCCGCGCTGGATGCGATCATCGAAGCGCGCTTTGCCGCGCTCAGCGCGGCCGAGGTGGTGGCGCTGCTTGAGCGTGTTGGCGTGGCGAATGCACGGCTCAACTCGGTGCAGGAGTTCTGGGATCACCCGCAGCTGGCGGCGCGCAATCGCTGGCGCACGGTTGCGACCGAGGTGGGCGAAGTTGCGGCGCTGCTGCCGCCCGTCACGCTGCGCGGTATCGAGCCGCGCATGGATCGCGTGCCCGCGCTCGGCGCCGACACCGATGCGATTCTGCGCTCGCTCGGCTACGACGGCGCGGCGATTGCTGCATTGCGCGCCGACGGGGCGATCTAGTGCACCTGTAGCAGGTTGCAGTCGGCAGGATGCAGAAGGCAGTTGCATTTTCCGTACTCTAACACGCTTCTTGCCAGTGCATGAATACTCTGGAAAATACATTTCCTTGTCCTCAGCTTCCAGGAAGCTGAAGCCGGTTTTGCTTCAACTTGATAACCAGATGAGCTTCCTGGAAGCTTGCCCGTTGTATGAAATAACGTATTTTCCAGAGTAATGAGTGGTCAATTGTTCTGCAAACGGCTATATCAGCAAGAGACAAACGGCCACGAAGAACACGGAGATCGCCGGACATATACTCAAGCTCAGTGTTCTCTGTGCGCTCTGTGGCTCGGCTGATCTGCGCTTCGCGATGGTGAAGCGAAATACCGCCAAAGCATGTGACAGCCGCTGTCGCGTGTGTGCGTTAGAATACGAGCACACAGGTGTTCTACAGGAGGAAACGGCTATGGCACTTCAGCGCATGGATAACGTCGGCATTGTGGTCGAATCGCTTGATACTGCAGTTGCTTTTTTCACCGAGCTTGGCATGACGCTCGAAGGGCGAGCGACGATTGAAGGCGAGTGGGCCGGGCGCGTCACCGGGCTGGGCAATCAGCACGTCGAGGTCGCCATGATGGTCACGCCCGATGGGCACAGCCGGCTCGAGCTTTCGCGATTTCTCACGCCGCCGGTCATCGCCGATCATCGCACCGCGCCAGTCAACGCGCTTGGCTACCTGCGCGTGATGTTCGCCGTCACCGATATCGACGATACGCTCGCCAGGCTCGAAAAGCTTGGCGCGCAGCTTGTTGGCGAAGTGATGCAGTACGAGAATGTGTATCGGCTCTGCTACATTCGTGGCCCCGAAGGAATTCTCATCGGAATTGCCGAGCAGATTGGATGACATACTCTGGTCTAGCGTCCCGCAGCACAAAGGCAGAGCTTGATGCCCCAGACATTTCATTTCCCCGATGCGATACCCACACTTGTTGGCGAACGAGTGTACCTGCGCGCGCTCAGTGAAGATGACGTGCCGGCGTGGTTTGCGCGCGCGTCTGATGCTGAATCGGCGGTGCTGGCCGGCGATCCTATTCCAGAGTCAATCGAGATGGGCGCGCACTGGCTGCAGCGCCACCGCGAGCGGTTTCGGCAGCAAACCGGAATGCAATGGGCGATCGTGCCGACTGGCGCGAACGGTAGCGTCGGGTCGATTGGCCTAACCGTCACATCCAAAGAGCGGTGCCACGCAGCACTCGGCATCGTGATCGGGCGCGCATTCTGGGGCAAGGGTATCGGCACCGCCGCCGCGCAGCTCGTCACACACTATGCCTTCAGCACACTCGGTCTGGCAGAAATTCATGCCGAAGTGCTTCAGCGCAACCTCGCTTCGCGGCGCATGCTTGAGAAAGTCGGTTTTCAGGTCGTGCGCAGCATCCCCGGCGATCCACAATCCGAAACCGACTTCGAAGATTGCTTCGAATTGCTTCTTTCCAGCCAGCACCAATGGAAACCGATCTGATCGACGTGTATCGCTTCCTGGCCGAGCCTTTTGTGATGGGAAGAGGAAGGCGTTTCTTCCCTGAGAGAACGCCAATGACGAAGCTCCGGCTAGTCGAAAGCAAAACGCTCCGCTCTGGCACGCTTGCGCTGGTCTACCAGCCCGCCAAACTCTAGCTGTTATTGCATAATGGCATACGCTTGGACTGTTTGCACGCGAACATATAACATATGCACCCATGCTTGGAGTGTTTGCGTCCATGCTTGGAGTGTTTGCGTCCATGCTTGGAGTGTTTGCGTCCATGCTTGGAGTGTTTGCGTCCATGCTTGGAGTGTTTGCGTCCATGCTTGGAGTGTTTGCGTCCATGCTTGGAGTGTTTGCGTCCATGCATAGAAGCTATGCGCGGACGCATGAAACGTATGCGCGCACGTTTGAAGAGTTAGCACGCATGTCTAGCGCACATTTCGGGGCAGTGTTCTGCCGGTTGCTGGCAAGTGGCGAGCAGCCACATACAACCTGCAACAGGCGTATCGCATACGCCCCGGCAGCAACCTGCAACAGGCGTATGCGATACGCCCCGGCAGCAACCTGCAGCCTGCAACAGGCGTATACGATACACCCCGGCAGCAACCTGCAACCTGCAACCGAATCTACTGCCGCTGCGCCCACGGCGGCATGGGGTAGAGCGGCGCGCGCTCGGCCATGCTCGTGGGGAAGACGGTGTAGGTCCTGCCGTCGGGGAAAAGCTGCTCGACCGCCATGGGCTTGGTTGAGTTGACGCCGCGCGCGTCGAACAGAATGTGTCCAAAGAAGGTATCGATGTTGGTGCGGGCGATCGCATCGCGCACTGCCAGCGGGTCGAGCGTGCCCGCAGCTTCGAGCGCGTGCTGAAACACCACCAGCGACGCCGCCGACTCGGCGGCCTGGTAGGGCACTGAGCTATAGTAGGGGTAGCGCGCAACGAACGCATCGGCGAAGGCGGCCGGTGTCTTCCACGGGTCGTCACCATTGTAGTTGAGCGCATTCGTCCACTGCGTCGCGCCGAAAATATAGTCGGCCTGCGCGCCCAGGTTCTCGCGAAACTCCGGCGACGTTGGCCCGACGCTCAGACCCAGCGCTTTGGGCTCAATCCCCAGAACGTGCGCCTGCCGCACAATCAGCAGCGCATCCTGCAGATGGCCCGCGCCCAGCAGCAGATCGACGTTGCGCGCCTGCACCGCCGCCAGCAGCGCGCTTACGTCCTGCGTGTTCGAGGGGTAGACCTCGTTGTACACCACATCCATGCCCTTCACCTGAGCATAGGCGGCCGCGCCCGCCGCCACCTCGCGCGAAAACGAATCGTCTTCGCTCAGCACCGCAACCGTGCGCGCCTGGGTGTCGCGCGCCAGCACCAGATCGATGATTCCGTGCAGGTATTTGCTGGCCGGCGTTTGCAGGTTGAAGACGTAATCGTAGCCCCTGGCGTAGATGCTGTCGGCCGAGCCATGCCCCGCGATCAAAGGCATTTTCTTCTGCTCGGCCACTGGCGCGACCGCGCCGGTTGGGGTGGAGCCATACGGCCCCAGCAGGAAATCGACATGGTCTTCTGCGATCAGCTTGGCATAGAGCTGGGCGGCCCGCTCAGGCACCGATTCGTCGTTGTAGTATTTCAGCTTGAGCATATAGGTCTGGCCGCCAACGCGCACGCCGCCACGCGCATTGATCGTCTCGATGGCCATCAGATAGCCGTCGCGCGCGTACTCACCTTCTTTCGCGGTTTTGCCCGTAATCGAAAGCGACGCGCCAAACACAATTGTGTCGCCATTGGCGCGCGCGCCGCCACCCAAAGCCGGCGCGCTGCACGCGGCCAGCAGCAGTGTTATGCTCAGCAGCAGGCATCGTCGCCACAACACAATGGTAACTCCTTTGGCACGCACAGACGAAAACTGTTTTGAACTACCAAGACACCAAGGCACCGAGAATGAAAAGGTGAATCAACGCTGCACGTATCAAAATACTCTTCGTGCCTGCGAGTTTTCGTGGCACTCGTTCCTTTATGGCACAAAGCGATAGCCCACGCCCGGCTCGGTCAGCAGGCGGCGCGGGTTGGCCGGGTCGGCTTCGAGCTTGCGGCGCAGGCGGCCAATATATACGCGCAGATACTCGGCCTCGCCGCTGTACTCGCGGCCCCACACACGCTGCAAGAGGGCGTGGTGCGAAACGGCCTTGTTCGGGTTGGCGGCGAGCTGCGCCAGCAGCGCGAACTCGGTGGGCGTGAGCGGAATATGCTCGCCGCGCAGCCGTACCGTGTGGCCATCGAGGTCGATCTCCAGCTCGCCAAAGCGCTGCACTGTGGTATTCGCCGGCTGAGCGTGCCACTCGGCGCGGCGCAGCACCGCCCGCACCCGCGCCAATAGCTCCTCGACACTGAACGGCTTCGCCAGATAGTCATCCGCGCCAATATCGAAGGCTGCAACTTTATCGCTTTCGGCGTCCATCGCCGTCAGGATGATGATCGGCACGATTGAGTGCTCGCGCACGCGCCGGCACACCTCCAGCCCATCCATGCGCGGCATCATCACGTCGAGGATCAGCAGGTGCGGCTGCTCGGCATCCCACAGCGCCAGCGCCTCCAGGCCGTTCGCCGCCTCAAGCACCTCGAAGCCGCGCGCGCGCAGGTTGCGACCAATCGATGCGCGCAGGGTTTCCTGATCTTCCGCCACCAGAATGCGGCGCGCGCGTGCTGTCATCGGAGAGCCTTTCTCTACTTTGAGAACTGAGAACCAAGAACTGCGAAGGGCGTATTGCATACGTCCGAACCAAGAACTGCGAAGGGCGTATTGCATACGTCCGAACCAAGAACTGCGAAGGACGTATTGCATACGTCCGAACCAAGAACTGCGAAGGACGTATTGCATACGTCCGAACCAAGAACCGCAAGGGCGTATTGCATACGTCCGAATCGAGAACCGCAAGGGCGTATTGCATACGTCCGAACCAAGAGCAAGACGCTCCTGACTCCTGGCCCTTGCTACGCCGCCAGCGCCTCTGCCGGCACCAGCGCGGGTGGCACTTCAAGCGGGATCAGAAAGGCAAAGGTTGTGCCCTGCGCGCCGCTTTCGGCCCAGATCGTGCCGCCGTGCGCCTCGACAAACGCCTTGCAGATCGCCAGCCCGAGGCCAATGCCGCCTGCGCGGCGCTGCTGCCCGCGCTCGGCGCGATAGAAACGCTCGAACAGGTGCGGCAGCTCGTCGGGCGCGACGCCGGGGCCGTCGTCGGTGACGCGCAGCAGCAGACCGGTGCCGCGCTGCTCGGCGGCAATGCACACCAGCCCGTTGCCATAGGCCAGCGCATTCGCCAGCAGATTGCGCAGCACCACTTCCAGGCGCGCTTCGTCGGCCTCGACCGGCGGCAGATCGGGCGCAATCGCCAGCTCCAGGCGCGGGATTGGCTCGTGCAGGCGGCGTAGCGTGCCCGCCACCAGCCGCTCGATCCGGCACGGCGCGCGATCAAGCTGCTGCAAGCCCGCCTCGATCCGCGAAAGGTCGAGCAGCGTGCTGACCAGCTGCGCAAGCCGGTCGGCCTCGTCGTTGATCTCGCGCACAAACTGGCGCTGCTCGGCTGGCGACCATTCCACATCCTGCTGCAAGAGCGTCGAGGCGTGCATTTTGATCACCGCGAGGGGCGTGCGCAGCTCGTGGCCCACCGCGCCCAGCAGGGTTGTTTTGAACTGCGCCGCTTCCTGTTCGTGCGTCACATCGCGCAGCAGCAGGCCGCGCCCAATCGGCTGGCCGGTTTCGTCGCGCACATCGAACACGCGCAACTGGATGGCCTGCCGCAAACGATCCGCGCCGATCTCCAGCAGCCAGCTATCGATCTCGCCCGCCTCGGCGCGCGCGCGTTCGCGATCATAGGCGGCAGGTGCGGCGGCGCGCTCGCGCAGCGTGGCGTGAATGTGATCAATTGGCACGCCTTCGAGTGCGGCGGATGGACTACCGGCCAGCGCCGCCGCGCCCGGGTTGGCATACAGCACTGTGCCATCCACCCCGGCCAGCACCAGGCCATCGCTCATGCTGCGCATAATGGCCGCCAGGGTTTGCTGCTCTTCGCGCAGGCGCACGTCGCTGCGCTCGTACAGAACCGCGTGCTCCCAGGCCAGCGCGGCGTAGTTCGCAAAGGTCATCAGCAGCTCAACGTCATGGTCGCCAAAGGGCGCGGGCGCAGTACGATGTACCACCAGCACCACACCCTCGGCGTGCGGGCTACGGATGGGCAGCGCCAGCAAGGCGCGAAAACCCTCCGCGTAGGAAACCGGTGGGAACACAACTTCTCCGCCAGCAACCATCTGCACCGGGCGATCTTCACGCAGCGCCTGTGCTGCTGGCGAGATCGCGTCGCGCGGGCGCAGGCGCAGTGCCTCGGCATAGCCCTGGCTGCGGCCTTCGCTCGCCAGCACGCGCAATTGCCCGCTCGCTTCCATCACCAGCACGGCGGCGGCCTGCACATCCACCAGGCGGCGCACCTCGTGAATAATCGCCTCGGCAACGTGGTGCGGGTCGAGCGTTTCAACCACCACCTTGGATGTGTCAAGCAGGGTGCGCAGCTCGCGCATCTGCGAGCCAACATCGCGCCGCAGGCGCTCCAGCGCGCGCGCCAGGCCGCCAACTTCGTCGGCGCGCACAGCCAGCCGGGCGGCGCGGCTGGCAGGAACATCGGCGGCGGGCGGCAGGGCGCGGTAGTCGGCGGCGAGGTGCTGGAGCGGACGAATCACCAGGCGCATCAAGTCAGCCCAGAACAGGAGTACGCCCGCCGCGAACAGCACCGCCGCCAGCAGCAGGTAGGAGTTGAAGGTTTTCACGGTCGCAAGCACTTCGGCGGCGGGGCGCTGCACCACCACTGCCCAGCCACTGCTCGGCACCGGCACGGCGCTGAACAGCCACTCCTGGTTGCGCGGCCCCGATGCCATTTGCGCGGCGATCCGGCCCGCCAGTGCGTCGGCCGCGCCGGGCAGCTCGTCGAGCATGGGCTGCAACAAGCGCTCCTGATCGGGCGAGGCCACCAGCACGCCCTGCGCATCGACCAGGCTGATCAGCAGCGGTTTGCCCTGGTGCGCCTGCTCATCCACAATCGCCTTGAGCGATGCGCTGAAGTCGTCGAGCAGCAGGTTGGTGGCAAGCACGCCGCGCAGCGTGCCGTTGGCGCGCACGGGTCGCGCAATCGCCGCCACCGCGTGGTAGGTGCTCAGGTCGACAATGCCGGCCTCGATGATCCAGTCGGCGGCGGCGCTGGCGTGCTGAAACAGGCGCCGCTGCGAGAAGTTGGTGTCGAGCGTGCGGACGTTGGCCGGCACCGAGACGCGCATGATCCCGGCGGCGTCGAGCCAGTAGACGCGGTCGAGATCGGGGCGCGCGGCCTGAAAGGCGCGGAACACCGGCTCCATTGCGTCGGCGTCGCCCTGGCGCACGGCATCCAGCTCGCTCAGGCGCTCCAGCGAGCGCCGCGCAGTGTTCAGCTTGGCATCGACGTCGCGCGCAATTGCCTGACCCAGCGCAAGGTCGGCGGCCTGCGCGTCGGCGCGCAGCTGGCGCTGCATCACCAGGTTCACAACAAAGCCCATGGCAAGCACGGCAACCGTGAACAGCAGGTAGACGCCAAGCAGGCGCACAAGCAGCGACTGGCGCGGAGGGCCACGCATAAGCCATTCCTAACGCGAAATAGAACCGCAGAACCAAGAACCGAATGATGGTCTGGGGTTTTGGGATTGAACCTGCTAACCGAAACCTATCAGTATCCTATCTTTATATCTCAATGTGTGGCGCAGCCGCATGAGCAGCTCTGTGGCCTATTGTTCGCACGGCCGCACCCCGGCGTCGGCGGCGTATGGGTTGGGGTGAGGGTGGGCGCAGTATAGTGCAAGCGCGGGGCAATCGCAAATGGCGGCGCGTGCGTGGGTGTGGCGCATCGTTCTGCGCGCGCGGGGTTAATGAAGATTTACAAAATAATGCGGCAACCACTTTGCCGGCCGCTACAGCAGCGGGCTAGATTGCGGCGAAGCCCGCCTTCGCGGGCTGTCCTGGTTAATTTGTGAAAGACCATAAGCGGGCTTGAATGCAATAGATGGAGTGCGCGCAGGCGGGTTTTGCATGCGCAACCAGGTCGTTTACGGCCGGGCGTGGCGCGATATACCGCGCACCCTTCGATACGGCCTGGCGGCCTACTCAGGATGCGCCTGTGGCTGAGCATGACGAAGCAATCGCGCGAATGGGTTTGCCGAAATAAAAATCTGCGTAATCTGCGGATTAGTCGCTTCGTTACTTCTCAGCGGCGAATCATCAAAACCATATCTTGACAAATACGACAGACCGTGCTAACTTTTGAATCGGTTCAAACATGACTCGCACCAATGCACACACGCACGACGCGGCGGGAACGCTACGTTTTCGCCGGGCGCGTGCCGTCCTTCCAGTCGCTAAGCTTGGCCCTGCACGGGCGGCAAGCCTGGTTGTGTGCGCCCTGCTTCCGCTCTTCCATCTGTTCGCTCGTCGGGCGTCGATTTGGTTTGAATTTGAACCGTTTCAAGGTAGAAAACACGCGGCGTCGGGAAAATAACAGCGCGCATTGCTACTTGCCCGCCCGGCGCTCGCCGCACCATACACGGAGAAAGGAGAAAGACCCGCACCGCCGCTTCCGCTGAACCGCCTATCGCGTCCACAATGATTCGTGGCCCTTTCAAGGAGGAATGAGATGGTAGGTATTTCGCACGGTTCGCGCATTACACGGCTTGCGCTTCTGCTGCTCGCGCTGGCGCTGCTGGCCGTCCAGTTCGCGGTCGGGATCACGCCCCGGCCGGCCGCCGCGCAGACGGTCACGTATGTTCGGCTCAAGAATAAATGGCAGGGCACCTACCTCTACGAGTCTGCCAACCAGGTGCGCTACGGCTCCCCCGCCGCCAGCGACACCAGCTCGCACTGGGTGATCGAAGATTACCTGGGCGTGAAGCGGATCAAGAACCGCGCAACCAATAACTACATGGCGATTGAGCATGTGCAGGATTATGTCGAAAGTATCGCCATTCAGGATACCTGGGAAAGCGCGCGCTGGACCCTTGAGAACGCGCCAGCCGCTGGCTACACAATCATCCGCAGCGTGTGGCACAACACCGAAATCCTCAACGTCGAGAACTTACGCGGCTACGCGCAGCACACCAACATCCCCACAAGCTGGGATAGCCCGCAGTGGCTGATCGAGACGGTGGGAACTGGCCCAACCGCGACGCCAACCACCGTACCGAACACGCCCACGCCAACGTCTACCGGCTCGCAGACGCCCTACGGCGGCACGGCGCGCGCCATCCCCGGCACGATTCAGGCCGAAGATTTCGATAATGGCGGCGAGGGCGTGGCCTTCCACGATATCGACACCGCAAACAACGGCGGGCAGTACCGCACCACCGGCGTCGACATCGAGGCGACCGGCGATACTGGCGGCGGCTACAATGTCGGCTGGGTTCGCAACACCGAGTGGCTCGAATACACCGTGAATGTCGGCAGCGCCGGCACCTACACCCTGGCCGCGCGCGTGGCCTCGGGCGGGAGCACCGGCAGCTTCCGCGTGGAGTTCAACGGCGTCGACAAAACTGGCACCGTTGCGGTGGCAAGCACCGGCGGCTGGCAAACATGGTCAAGCATCAGCAAGTCCGTCAGCCTGAGCGCGGGCCAGCAGGTGATGCGCGTGTATGTGCTTGGCGACGATTTCAACCTGAACTACCTGACGTTTACCTCGGGCGGGGCGACGCCGACGAACACGCCGGTTCCCACAAACACACCAACCACGCCGCCCGCGCCAACCAACACGCCAACCAGCGGGCCAACGGCGACGCCAAACCCGAACGGCACGAATCTCGCGCTGAACAAGCCGATTAGCGCTTCGACTTCGCACGCGCTGTACCCGGCGACGAACGCGAACGATGGCAGCCTGACGACCTACTGGGAAGGGACAGCCCAGCCCAGCACGCTCACGGTCGATATTGGCGCGAATGCCAACGTGACGTCGATTGTGCTGAAGCTGAACCCCGATCCGTCGTGGGCGACACGCACGCAGACCATCCAGGTGCTAGGGCATAACCAGACCACCACGACCTTTAGCCAGCTCGTCGCCGCAACGACCTACACCTTCAACCCTTCCACCGGCAACAGCGTGACGATCAACGTGGCGGCGACGGCCAGCGCGGTGCGCTTGAATATCAGCAGCAACTCGGGCGCGCCAGCCGGCCAGATCGCTGAGTTCCAGGTGATCGGCACCATGGCACCAAACCCCGATCTGGTGGTGACGGGCGTTGCGTGGACGCCGAGCGCGCCGACGGAGACGTCGGCAATTACGCTGCAGGCCACTGTGCAGAACGCGGGCGACGCATCCTCGGCTGCGACAACGGTGAACTTCAGCGTGGGCGGCACCGCAGCAGGCACGGCGAACGTCGGCGCGCTGGCGGCGGGCGCATCGCAGACGGTGTCGCTGGCAATTGGCACGCGCGGGCAGGGCAGCTACACGGTTGCAGCGACTGCCGACCCCGGCAACACGGTGATCGAGAAGAACGACGCCAACAACACCTACACCTCGTCCACGCAAATGAATGTCGCGCAGGCACCCGGCCCCGATTTGCAGGTGCTGAGTGTGACGACCAACCCACCGAATCCGCTGGCCGGCAATGCTGTCTCCTTTGTCGTCGCTGTGAACAACCGTGGCACCACGAGCGTTGCTGCGGGCACCACCACGCGCGTGGTGATCGGCTCGACAACGCTGAACAACGCCAGCACGCCAGCAATTGCGGCGGGCGCAACCGTGAATGTGACGGTGGGGACATGGACGGCGGTGAATGGCTCGAACCCGGCGACCGCAACCGCCGACGCGACGAACATCATTGCCGAGACGAACGAGACCAACAATGCGCTGGCGATCTCGGTTGGCGTCGGGCGCGGCGCAATTATGCCCTACACGCGCATCGAAGCTGAATTGGCGACGAACGCAACCACCGGCACGCGCCTGACGCCGAACTACAACCTGTCCGACTACGCGGGCGAGGCTTCGGGGCGCTCGGCGGTGCTGCTCGACGCAACCGGCGAGTATGTCGAGTTTACCCTGCCCACGGCCGCCAACGCGATTGTGGTGCGCAACGCCATTCCCAACTCGGCGGACGGCGCTGGCATTGACGCGACCCTGAGTGTGTATGCGGCCGGCGCCGATAAAGGCAACCTGGTCGTTTCATCCAAGTTCTCGTATGTCTACGCATCGCCCACCACGCTTGGCAACCTGGGCTACAATAACACGCCGGGCGGTACGCCCTACTGGCTGTACGAAGAAGCCAACATGATGCTCGACCAGACCTACCCTGCCGGCACCAAGCTGCGCTTGCAGAAGGACGCGGGCGACGTGCAGTGGGTGTATGTCGACTTTGCGGAGTTCGAGAATGTTGCGCCAGCGGCCAGCAACCCCGACCCAGCGCGCTATGTGCAGGTGTCGGCCACCAAGTCAATCGACACGGCGCTGACGGAGTTCCGCGCCGACAGCACCAAGCTTGGCATCTTCATCCCGGCGGGCACCTGGGCGCTCGACAGCAAGATCTTTGTATATGGCCGCGCCACGCAGATCATCGGCGCCGGCCCATGGCACACGCGGCTGGTCGCCCCGCAGAGCATGGCCAACACCGATGTCGGCTTCAACATCGCATCCACTGCCAACGGCTCGATCGTCAAGAACTTCTCGGTCTGGGGCAACTATCGCAACCGCATCGATGGCCCCGGCAAGTTCATCGACGGTAACGGCATGCAGAACGTGACGGTGGATAACGTTTGGGCCGAACATTTCGTCTGCTTCTACTGGGGCGTTGGCTCATCGAACAACACCTTCAGGAACCTGCGCATCCGCAACACCTTTGCCGACGGCATCAACATGACCAACGGCTCAAGCAATAACCTGATCACCAATTCCGAAAGCCGTGGCGCGGGTGATGACGCCTTCGCGCTGTTTAGCGCCGTCGATGCGGGCGGGTCGTACAACGTCGGCAATGTGTATTCGAACCTGACCGCCATTCTGGTGCGGCGCGCCGCTGCATTCGCGGTATACGGCGGCTCGGGCAACACCTACACGAACCTGTATGGCGCGGACACGCTGACCTACCCTGGCATTACGATCAGCAGCCTCAGCTTCGGCTATAACACGCTGGGCTTTGGCGACCAGGACAGTGTGTTCGATGGCGTGACGCTGGAGCGCACCGGCGGCGACTTCTGGACCAGTGTCGGCAGCGATGATCATATCAACGATTACCAGAACTTCGCGGCGATCTGGTTCTTTGCGGGCGACCGGGCCTTCAAGAATATCGTGGTGCGCAATGTGGACATCAACAACCCTGTCTACTTCGGCGTGATGTTCCAGACCAAGTACCCCGAGAAGCCGCCAATGCAGAACGTGCGCCTGGAGAATATCAACATCAACGGCGCGCCGCGCTACGGCATCAAGCTGGTGATCCGCGCCGAGGGCACCAGCGACACGCCGCCGGTCGGCGCGGTGTCGTTCACCAACGTCAAGGTCTTTGGCTCGGGCGTCGCGCCGATCTACGGTGAGGGCCGCGCGCCGGAGTTCGTGATCAATCGCGTAAGCGGGAATAACTGGTAACGGCGGGGAAGGGTATAGGGTTTGGGTGTTCGGGTCGGGGCGTATGCAATACGCCCCGACCCGAACACCCCGACCCGAACACCCCGATCCGAACACCCCGACCCGAACACCCCGACCCGCCCCCGACCGCCCCGCCGCCTTGTTATAGAAAAATGATGCCGGTGTCATCGTGCGCCGCTGGTGCGCCAGCCAAGGCCAACGCCGTGCGTGCGCAGGTGCAGGGGGATGTTTGCGTAAAAGGGGCCAGCGGCAAATGGCACACACATAGCGTCCTGGACCCAAAGGGTGCCCCGCGGCGCAGCTGCGTATCGAAGGGCGCGGTGAAGCAAGACGCACCCTTCGATACGGCCTAACGGCCTACTCAGGATGCTATGTTTTTCTCCCCACTGCCTCCTGCCCACTGCCTCCTGCCCACTGCCTCCTGCCTCCTGCCTCCTGCCTTCTGCCTCCTGCCCACTGCCTCCTGCCCACTGC
The DNA here is from genome assembly GCF_057073505.1 of Kouleothrix sp. 19917. Lineage (NCBI taxonomy): Bacteria > Bacillati > Chloroflexota > Chloroflexia > Chloroflexales > Roseiflexaceae > Kouleothrix > Kouleothrix sp. 19917. The sequence goes on along the minus strand of NZ_CP097099.1, from coordinate 1,739,966 downwards.
CTCCTGCCCACTGCCTCCTGCCCACTGCCTCCTGCCTCCTGCCCACTGCCTCCTACCTGCCCCGCCCGCTCGCAACCTCACGATACACCTGCTCGACCAGATCGACCATGTGATCGCGCGAAAAGACCGTGCTGGCGCGCTCGCGGCCGGCCGCGCCATAGCGCACGCGCAGCTCGGCGTCGTTCAGCAGCGTGTTGATTGCGCCGGCCAGCGCGGCCGGGTCGGCGGGCGGCACGACGAGGCCGGTGACGCCATCGAGGTTGGCGAAGCTGGTGCCGGTGCCAAGCTCGGTGCTGATGCAGGGCAGCCCGCTTGCCAGCGCCTCGATCTGGGCAAGGCCAAGCGCCTCGGCGCGCAGATGCGCCGGCATCACAAACAGATCGGCGGCCTGAAACAGCGCGGGCAAATCCTCGTCGGGCACGTCGCCCAGGAAGTGCACGCGCGCGGCAATGCCAAGCCGCTGCGCCTGAGTTTCGAGGCGCTCGCGCTCGGGGCCAGTGCCGCCGATTAGCAGCTCGGCGCGTACGCTGGGCATGGCGTCGAGCAGGTGATGCAGGCCCTTGTAGTAGCGCAGCCGCCCGACGAACAAGAGGCGCGGGCCGGGGTAGCGCGCCCGGATCGTCGCGGCCTTGCGCGCATCGGGCGCGGCAAAGCGCGCTGTGTCGATGCCCAGCGGCACGACGGTGCAGCGCGCGGCGTGGCGGCGCAAAAACGCCGACGAGACAAGGTAGTTCGGGCTGGTGGGCAGGATGCGCGCCGCCCGGCTGAGTGTCGCTTCCAGCAGCGGGCGATACAGGCGCAGCAGCGTCTGCTGGCGCACAATGTCGCTGTGGTAGGTCACAACCAGTGGCGGCTTGCCCGGCACCGCCAGCGCGGCCAGGTCGCCGGGCGGGTAGGGAAAGTGCAGGTGCACCACGTCGGGGCGCTGCGCCCGCGCCGCCTCGATCATCGCCGGGCTCAGCGGCGTCGAGGCCATGTGCAGCGCACGCGCCGCCTTGATCACCGTCAGGCCCGGCGCGGGCTGCTCGGTGTGCGTCGCTCCGTCGAGGCTGGTGACCAGCACGGTGACGCGGTGGCCGCGCGCCGCCAGCGCCTCGCTCAGGTCGCGCAGGTGGTTCTCGATCCCGCCCAGCACCGGGGCATAGTCCTTATAGATGTGCAGGATGTGCATAGCTTCGTTTGGCGCACACAGCGGCGTGATGGTGTAGTGTAGCATACTTCGTTGCGACCACCGACCACCGACCACCGACGAGAGAATGAACCACGGAGTGGTCTTTTGTTGGCCCGCCAAAAGACTGGCGGCTTTTCAGACAAGGCAGGGAGGCACGGAGGGCTGGGGATTTACGATTGTCGATTTGCGATTTACGATTGGGACGAACGTTCATCGTTCTGCGCTCTACGCTCTGCGTTCTGCGCTCACCCTTTCACCCTTTCACCTTGTCATCTTGTCATCTTGTCATCACCGCCGTTAGGCAACGCTCCGCAATCGCAATGATTCAGTCGCGCTTTTGGAATACTACACAGCGCCATACTATTTTATACTCGCGGCACTGCGCAGATGCCTCAATGCACGTGCGGCGCTGGTAGCAGCAGTGTTGTGCGCAGGGGTATACAAGCGATGCGCTGGTAGCAGCAGTGTTGTGCGCAGGGGTATACAAGCGATGCGCTGGTAGCAGCAGTGTTGTGCGCAGGGGTATACAAGCGATGCGCTGGCAGCAGCAGTGTTGTGCGCAGGGGTATACAAGCGATGCGCTGGTAGCAGCAGTGTTGTGCGCAGGGGTATACGAGCGATGCGCTGGTAGCAGCAGTGTTGTGCGCAGGGGTATACCAGTGCGGCGTCGGCGGAAAAAGTGCCTGCGCAGGCCGCAACCGTGCGTGCGAGACGCCGCCGCACATCGCGCAAAGTGCGCCCGAACCAGCGAAAGGAGCGTTTTACACTGCGCGACCGGCGCAGCACCTTCCACGGCGGGCGCGCGCTCGCCGCCGACCGTCCATCCAAGCAAGCCGCGCGATTTTGCGCTGGCGTCAACCTAACAATCAGGAGCAACCATGAAAAGCAGTTCGCGGACTCACCGCAGCATGTCGATTGCCAACCGGCTTAACACGGCCCGGCTGGCGATCAACAACACCTTGAACAACCCCGCCCTGCTGGCCCGTGTGGAAGAGTATGGCTACACGACCGAGCGTATTGCCGAGGGGCAGGCATTGCTGACCACCGCCAACGCCGCCGTGAATGCGCAGCGCGTCGCAGCGGGCGACCTGCGCCGGGCCGTGGCCGATCTTGGCGCTGCCGAGCTGGCGGCGCGCGACCGCTACCAGGCGCTGGCCAAGATCGCGCGTGCCGTGTTTGCGCCCGGCTCGCCGCAGCGCGTGGCGCTGGGCCTGGATGTGCGCATGCCGCAAAGCATCAGCGGCTTTCTTTCGGCGGCCGAGCGTATGTATGGCAACGCGCTGAGCAATCGCGAGCTGCAAGCCACGCTGGGCACCTATGGCTTCGACACAGCGCGGCTCACCGCCGACTACGCCAAAACCGCTGCGCTGGCAGCGGCGCTGGAGGCGCGCGGCACGGCGGCGGGCGCTGCGCAGGCCGCGACGCGCACGCAGAACGATGCGATCACCGCGCTGGTGAAGTGGGTGGGCATGTACATGAAGGTGGCGCGCATCGCGCTGGCCGACACACCCGAGCAGCTGGTGAGCCTGGGCGCGGCCAGGCGTGCCCGCCCGCGCACGCCCAAACGCGCGGCGGTGTAAAGCCCCTGAGAGCGATCATCCACAGATGACACAGATTTCGCAGATTGCTGTGCACGCGAACGCTGTGCCATCTGTGGATGAAGGACGCATTTCTACAGGCTTGTCGGGGCCTATGCGGCCCCGTTCCCCGCAGCAAGGGTGCGGCCGCGCACCCCACCCACTTCGTGGGTACCCGCCCTACGGCTGGGGCGCTGCCCCAGACCCCAAATTTCAGGCATTCTCTTCCATAGCGCCGGACGCTCATGCCTCCGTTATGCTTACCACTGGCAACAAACAATCAGAGAAGTTGCAGCGAACAAGTTGGTATGGCAATTCTCGTTCGATGCCTGCTCAATGGCACAACGGAGGCATGACACGCGGATATTTCGTTTACGTGTCACGCTCTTTGCAGGGTCCAGGGACGCAGTCCCGGCGGCGAGGTCCAGGAGGCTGGCGGCAGCCTCCTGGCGCGGAGCGCGAGGGCGCGCAGCCCTCGCAGAACAGGTACAACACCCACATGCTGAGCGGCGCGCAGCGCGTATCGAAGCGGAAGGGCGCGATACGCCCGCGCCCGCACCACGCCCGGCCCGTAAACGGGCGGGCTACATACAGCGAAGCCCGCCTACGCGGGCTAGGATCGAAACCCTAAGCCTGCTTCAGCAGGCGTCGCTTGGTAGCGCGGCGGCTTTAGCCCCGCGCGGATGCACCCCCCACATCGCGCATCCTTCGATACGGCCTACGGCCACTCAGGATGCGCTCGTTCTTTCGCCACGCGCATCATACCCAGCCTGCGCCGTTATCACCACCACCTGCATGCTGAGCGGCGCGCAGCGCGTATCGTGCGGCGGGGCGCACCCGCCCGCGCCCGCACCGCGCCCGGCCCGTAAACGGGCGGGCTACATACAGCGAAGCCCGCCTACGCGGGCTATGATCGAAACCCTAAGCCTGCTTCAGCAGGCGTCGCTTGGTAGCGCGGCGGCTTTAGCCCCGCGCGCCAGCACCCGCATCCTCACCCGACTTATCCACCTTCGTAGCGGCAGCGCGGTGTTGCTCAGCATAATCATCCAGTCCCATCGCCGTAAAAAGCTCAGCTTGAAGGTTGTCGCGAACTGCCTCCTGCTGACTGCTCGCTGCCGACCGGGAAAATAAACCGCAAAAAGCGCTAAGGGCGCGAAGATTTACGATTTGCGATTGGTATGAGTTTTTATCGTTTTGCGCTCTGCGCTCTGCGTTCTACGCTCACCCTTTCACCCTTTCACCTTGTCACCCCTTCATCTTGTCATCTTGTCATCTCCTCGCCCGCTCATTCACTCTCCGCTCCTCTGCTCTCTCGCTGCGGCGCGCTGTGCTACAATACCCGCGCAGACGCTGCTCCGCCGTGCTACGCCGAGGAACCATGACGCGCCCCGAATCTGGCCGCCTGCTGGCCGTGCTGATCGCCAACGCCCTGCTGCGCATCGCCTCGTCGGCGGCGGGCGCGCTGATTGGCTTCTACCTTGCCGCGCTCGCCCGCGAAGGCCAGGGCTTCGACGCCGGGCTGGTTGGCGCGCTGGGCGTGGTGGTGAACGTGGCCGAAGTGGCCGGCGCGGTGCCGGTGGGCATTCTGACCGACCGCTGGTCGCCGCGCGCGCTGCTGGTGGCGGGTGCGCTGCTCGGCGCGGCGGCTACACAGATCTTCGGGCTGGGTGCGCTGGTGCTGCTGTTCTACCTGGCGCGCGCGCTCCAGGGTGTGGCAACGGCGGCGGGCGGCCCGGCGCTGCTGGCCCACCTTGCCGACGTCACGCGCGATGATGCGGCGCGGCGCGGGCGCGTCATGGGCTTCTACGAGCTGTCGCTGCTGGGCGGGCTGGCGCTGGGCGGCTTGCTGGGCGGCGTGCTGTGGGAACAACTGGCGGCGCTGGCATTCAGCGCGCTCGCGGTGGTCTACCTGCTGGCGGCCGCGCTGTTCTTCTGGGGCACAGTTACACCTGAGGGCGCAGCCGCGCCGTCGCACACATCCGCCGAAGCGCCGCTGGGCGGCCTCGCCCGCGCCCTGCGCGACCCGCTGCTGCGGCGGCTGTCGCCGGCGTGGCTGGCAATGAATGCGGTGGTGGGGCTGTGGCTGACGCACATCAGCTTTCAGCTCAGCGGGCCGCCCGTGGCGGGGCAGTTCCTCGTCGGGCGCTTCACACCCGGCCAGGTCGGCGCGATCCTGCTCGGCTACGCCGTGGTGTTTGGCATTGGCGTGACACTGTGGGGCTTCCTGCTGGCGCGCATGCCGCGCGTGCGGGCGCTGCGAATCACCATCGCCGCCATGCTGGTCGCCAGCGCGTGGATCTACCTGCTGAACAGCGCCGAGGCGTGGCCGCCCGCGCTGCGCTGGGCGCTCACCGCCGTGCTCGCGCTCACCATCGTCGTCGAAAGCGGCTTCACTCCCGCCGGGCTGGCCTATCTGGCCGACGTGGCCGGGCGCGGCGAGGGCCGCGGCACAACCATGGGCATCTATACGCTGCTGCTCGGGCTGGGTAGCGCGCTGGGCGCGGGGCTGGGGGGAGCGCTGGCAAACGTGCTGGCGCTGAATGGCCTGATCCTCGGCACCGCCGCGCTCGCGCTGGTCGCGTTCTTCTCGCCGGCGCTGCTGCCCGCCGGGGAGTGACGATCGACGACGGGAGAACAACCGCAAAGAGCTAAAAATATTGAACCACAGAGACACAGAGGCACAGAGAACTTAATATTCAACATTCAACACTCAAACCTGCCGACTGCCGACTGCCGACTGCCGCCTGCCGCCTGCCGACTGCCGACTGCCGACTGCCGACTGCCGACTGCTATGCCGCATCGCCCCGCCACAACCGAGCTTCCCCCCGCGCAGCGCCGCCAGCTTGGCACGGTGGTGCTGCTGGGCGCGCTGGCGCTGCTTGCGCTCGGCGGCTTCGGCGTGTATGTTGAGCGGCAATCGCGCACTCCCCTGGTGCTGGTGGGCCAGCCCGCGCCCGCGTGGACATTGCCGCTCGCGGCGGGTGGCACCGCCAGCCTGGAAGAGCAGCGCGGCAATGTCGTTGTGCTGGCCTTTGTGCCCTCGATGAACTGCGCCGCATGCCGCGCACAGCTTGCCGCGCTGCAAACGGCGCTGCCCGAGCTGGAAGCGCGTGGCGCGGCGGTGTTTGCCATCTCTACCGACCTGTCGTCGGTGCAGCGCAGCTTTGCGCGCCAGCTGGGCCTGAGCTTTGGCCTGCTTGCCGAAGCGCCGGTTGCCGGCTTGCACCCAGTCGCCTCCGCCTATGGCGTCTACCACCGCGCCGACGGCAGCAACGGCCCGGTTGACACCAATGCGATTATTGTGATCGACGGCGCGGGCACGGTGCGCGCGGTCGCCGTGCAGCCCAGCGCGCCAATTGCCGCCGAGCGCATCGTGGCGCTGGCCGAGGGGGCGCAGCCATGACGGGCCGCCGCATGCAGTTCGCGCTGCTGCTCGCGCCCACGCTGGCGCTTGCGCCGCTGTTTGCGATTGAGCTGTACTTCGGCGGCGCGCAGCACTTCTTTCTGCACACTCTGATGGGCTGGGATGTTGCGCTGCTGGCGCTGCTGGCGGCCAGCTACTACGGGCTGGCGGCAACGCGACTGGATGGCGTGGCCCCGCTGGCGCTGGCGCTGTGGGCCAATCTGCCCGACCTGCTGTATCTCGGCGGCACCTACCACCGCGACTGGATGGACATCTTTTTCTTCCATATCGCGATCGACGAAATCCTGCCGATCGCGCTGCCGACGCTGATTGTGATCTGGCTGCTGCTGATGCTGAGCTATGCGCGCTTTCGGGCGACCGGTGAATGAGCCACAGAGACACGGAGAGGTTGAAGGTTTGAAGGTTACTGCCGCCTGTCGATTTGTTATGAACCGCAAAGAACGCAAAGAGCGCAAAGGTTTTGAGTGAAACGTGAAATCTGCTGACTTGCCATCTGCAAACTCAACATTCAACATTTAACACTCAAAACTCCTGCCCACTGCCAATTTTTTATGAACCGCAAAGCGCGCAAAGATTTTGAGCGCACGTGAAACCTGTGAACCTGCAACCTGCAAACATTCAAACTACTGCGGATAGGATCGCCATGCACCACACACAAACTCGCCGCACACTTACCGCCTTGTTCCTGCTGCTCTGGCTCGCTGCTGCCGCTGCGCCCGCCCGGCTCGCCGCCGCGCCCGCCGAAGGCATCACGCCGATCTTCCTCGGCAGCCTGCAAAACTCCGACACTGCCGTGCCAACTGCGGCCGACGCCATGTTCACCGCGCTGGCGGCGCAGGCCAGCGCCAGCATCGACATTGCGCTGTACGACTTCGACCGCGCCAGCGTGCGCGATGCCCTGCTCGCCGCCAAGGCGCGCGGCGTGGCGGTGCGCGTCGTGGGCGACGACGAAGACGGCGATTTGCCCTCGTACGCGCCCTTCTACGGCGCGCTCACCAGCGCCGGCATCCCGCTCGTCACCGACCGCAACGCGGGCGGCACCGCCAACTCCGCGCTGATGCACAACAAGTTTGCGGTGTTCGACGGCGGCGTGACGTGGACCGGCAGCGCGAACTTTTCCGACAACGCCTTTGTGCGCAACGGCGAAAATGCGCTTGTGATCACATCCACGCTTGTTGCCGACATCTACACCACCGAGTTCAACGAAATGTTTGGCGGCAAGTTCCACACCAAAAAGACCGACAACACGCCGCATAGCGCCACCGTCGCAGGCAGCGCGCTTGAGATCGCCTTCGCTCCCACCGACGGCGTCGAGGCGCGCATGATCGCTGCGCTCGCCAGCGCCGACACCAGTATTCAGGTGGCGATGTTCACCTTCACCAGCGCGCCACTGGCGCAGGCACTGATCGACGCCCACGCGCGCGGCGTGCGAGTCGACGTGCTGCTCGATGGCACCGCCGACGGCAGCCAGTTCAGCCAGCGCGACCCACTGTGCGCGGCGGGCGTTGTGCTGCGCGTGGAAGGCTGGAAATCCAAGCTGCACGATAAGTACGCCGTGATCGACGCCGGCACCGACAGCGACCCGCAGATCATCACCGGCAGCACCAACTGGACCAGCAACGCCGTCACGGCGAACGACGAAAACATGCTGATCGCCCACGACGCCGCGCTCGCCAGCGCCTACGCCGACGACTTTGCGCGCCTGAGCCGCGAGACGATCACGCAGCCCAGCCAGTTTCGCTGCAACGCCGACATCTTTATCCCGCTCGCCACCGCCGGCACGCCGCCCAGCACCGGCCAGGCCGCGATCATCGCCGTGGATGCCGCGCCGCCCGTCGCGCTCGACGAGTCGGTGCTGATCGCGAACACTGGCAGCGCCGCGCTCGACATGACTGGCTACACCCTGCGCGATCTGGCATCAACGCCAAATGTTTATACCTTTCCCGCATTCACGCTGGCGGCAGGCGCCGAGGTGCGCGTGTGGGTCAAGGCTGGCACCGACAACGAGGCGAACCTGTTCTGGGGGCGCAGCTCGGCGGTGTGGAACAACAGCGGCGACACGGCCATTCTGAGCGATGCCACTGGTGCGGAGGTGAGTCGGTTGACGTATCCGTGATTCTTTTGTGGCGCTGCGAGGGCTGCGCGCCCTCGTATTATCTGAGGGCTTGTCTGGGCGGACCTATGTGTCCGCCCTCGTTTATTGCGAGGGCTACGCGCCCTCGCGCTCCGCGGCAAGAGGCCGCCGCCGGCCTCCTGCACCTCGCCGCCGGGACTGCGTCCCTGGACCCTGCAAAGAGCGTGATCGACTCACGAAATGCCGATGTGTCATGCCTCCGTTGTGGATGAAGGCAAGGCATCGAACGAGGATTGCTGCACCAGCTTGTTCGCCGCAACTTTTCTGATTGTTTGCTGCCAGCGATGAGCATAACGGAGGCATGACAGGCAAACCTTCACAGCCGCCACCTTCGTTCATCGTTCGCTGCCAGCGGCGAGCATAACGGAGGCATGACAGGCAAACTTGCAAATGGTTACCACCTAAAATTTGGGGTCTGGGGCGCAAGCCCCAGTGCAGGGTGCAGGGGCGGCATAGCCCCTGCGGCCTTGCGGCCTGAGCAAACTGCTTTGAAGCTGCTACTGCTTGCCGGTATAGAGAAAGATGTGCCCTCGTTCATCGTTCGCTGCCAGCGGCGAGCATAACGGAGGCATGACAGGCAAACCTTCACAGCCGCCACCTTCGTTCATCGTTCGCTGCCAGCGGCGAGCATAACGGAGGCATGACAGGCAAACCTTCACAGCCGCCCTCGTTCATCGTTCGCTGTTAGCGATGAGCATAACGGAGGCATGACAGACAAACTTTCACAGCCGCCCTCGTTCATCGTTCGCTGTTAGCGATGAGCATAACGGAGGCATGACAGGCAAACCTTCACAGCCGCCACCTTCATTCATCGTTCGCTGCCAGCGATGAGCATAACGGAGGCATGACAGGCAAACTTGCAAATGGTTACCACCTAAAATTTGGGGTCTGGGGCGCAAGCCCCAGTGCAGGGTGCAGGGGCGGCATAGCCCCTGCGGCCTTGCGGCCTGAGCAAACTGCTTTGAAGCTGGCACTGCTTGCAGATATAGAGAAAGATGCGGCCTTGCGGCCTGAGCAAACTGATTTGAAGCAGGCACTGCTTGAGGCCTTGCGGCCCGAGCAAACTGGCTTGAAGCTGGCACTGCTTGCGGCCCGAGCAAAAAAGCATGGTATGATGCGCCCGACCCGACGCACTGCCCGAGGCCCACCCATGACCGAGCCCGACGACCCGCAGCCCAGCCCGCCCGGCGGCGAGATCGACCCGCGCAACACGCTGAATGACCTGACCGGCCGCGAGTGGACCTACGCGCTGCGCTCGGTGCTCGCCACGCGCTACCCAACCACCGGCCCCGAGGGCTACGCCCACGCGCTGCGCCGCGCCCATCCTTCGCCCAAGCCGCCGCAGCTCATGGCCGAGCTGATCCGCTTCTTCACCAAGCCGGGCGGGCGCGTGCTCGACCCGTTTGCGGGCGTGGGCGGCACACTGCTTGGCTGCGCGCTGGAAGGCCGCGCGGGCGTGGGCATCGAGCTGTCGGATGAGTACGCCGCGCTGTACGCGCAGGTTTGTGCCGAGCTGGGGCTGGCCCCGCAGACAATGGTGGTGGGCGATGCGCGCCGCCTGGGCGAGTACCCCGAAGTTACGGCCGCGCCATTCGACCTGATTTTGAGCGATCCGCCCTACGCGCAGATGATGGCCAAGCCCAAAACCGGCGAGCGCAAAAAGCGCGGCCAGGGCGAGGCCACGCCCTTCACCCTCGACCCAGCCGACCTCGGCAACCTGGGCTACCGCGACTTCCTGGCCGAGCTGCGCGCAATCTTCGGCGCGGCGCTCGCCCACCTGCGGCCGCGTGGCTACCTCGTGCTGTTCACCAAAGACATGCAGCCCACGCGCGAGCACCACAACATGCTCCATGCCGACATCGTCGCCGAGCTGCTGCAGCTGCCCGATCTCACCTTTCGCGGCTACCGCATCTGGCACGACCAAAGCCAGAACCTCTACCCGTTTGGCTACCCCTACGCCTTTGTGGCGAATCAGGTGCACCAGTTTATTCTGATCTTTCGGAAGGAAAAAGAAGCAGCGGCTGATGCGTAGCCAGTGCTACAAGCCGGCCGCGCTGGCGTGTGGATCGCCGGCTGCCAGCGCCACCAGGGGTGTGCCATACAGAGGGTGCGTGCTCACCAGGGCGTCTACGTCAAAGGCGGCGCGCAGCCAGTCGGGCGTGAGCACCTGCGCGGGCGTGCCGAGCGCCAGCAGCCCGCCGCCGCGCAGCAGCGCCAGCCGGTCGGCGTACACGGCCGCCAGGTTCAGGTCGTGCAGCGCCGCAATCACAATCATGCCGTCGCGGGCAAGCTGGCGCACCAGCCCCAGCACCCCCACCTGATGCTTCAGATCAAGGTGCGCGGTCGCCTCGTCGAGCAGCAGCACGCGCGGCTCCTGCGCCAGCGCCCGCGCAATCAGCACGCGCTGCTGTTCGCCGCCGGAAAGCGTGTGGGCAGCGCGCCCGGCCAGCGCCAGCGTATCGGTGCGGGCCAGCGCCGCCCGCGCAATCTCGCGGTCGCGCGCGCTTTCGCCGCCAAAGCGCGGCAGGTGCGGGGCGCGACCCATCAGCACCACCTCGGCCACGGAAAAACCCGCCGGCATATGCGCGATCTGCGGCACCACCGCCACCAGCCGCGCCCGCTCGTTCGCGGAAAGCCGCCCCAGCTCGTGCCCATCCAGCCGCGCCGCGCCCGCGCTTGGCGCAATCGCCCCGCTGATCGCGCGCAGCAGCGTGCTCTTGCCCGCGCCATTCGGCCCGATCAGGCCAATGATCTCGCCCGGCGCGGCATCGAATATGATGTCGCGCAGCACCTGTGTGCCGCCATACTGCGCGCTCAGGCCCGCAATCGTCAGCATCACAGCACCGTGCCGTGGCGGGCGCGGCGCAGCAGCCACAGGAAGAATGGCGCGCCCACCAGCGCCGTAATCACGCCCAGCGGCAGCTCTTCGGGCGCGATCACCGTGCGCGCCAGCAGGTCGGCCAGCAGCAGGAAACCCGCGCCGCCGAGCGTTGCCAGCGGCAGGAGGCGGCGGTGATCCGCGCCTACCAGCAGGCGCGCAGTGTGTGGCACGATCAGCCCAACAAAGCCGATCAGCCCGCTGAACGCTACCGCCGCCGCCGTGGTCAGTGTTGCTGCCACCACCACAATCAGCGTCACGCGCTCGACATCCACGCCCAGCTGGCGCGCCTGCTCGGCGTCGAACAAGAGCAGGTTGAGCGGGCGCGCATAGAGATACAGCAAGGCAAAGCCCAGCAGCGTGAACGGCGCGACCGCCAGCACTCCGCCCCAGCCGGCGCTGCCATAGCCACCCATCAGAAAGGCCAGCACGCGCACGGCCTGGTTGCCCATCCGCAGCAGCAGAAAGGTCGAGCCGGCAGTTGCCAGCGCGCCCACCGCCGCGCCCGCCAGCAGCAGCGCGGTGATTGGCGAGGCCGCACCGGTGTGGCCCAACCCATAGACCAGCGCCACCGTTGCCAGCGCGCCGGCAAACGCGCCAAGCGGCACCAGCCACACACCCAGCACCGGCAGCGCGGCGCGCAGCAGCATCGCGCCAACCGCGCCCAGGCCCGCGCCGCTCGCCACACCAATCAGGTAGGGATCGGCCAGCGGGTTGCGAAACAACCCCTGGTAGGCCGTGCCCGAGCACGCCAGCGCCGCGCCGGTCAGGCCCACCAGCGCCACGCGCGGCAGGCGAATCTGGAGCACAATCGTCGCGTAGGTGTCGGGCCAGTCGGCAGCGATGCGCGCGAAAGGCAGCTGCGCCAGCGTGATCCGCAGGGTTGTGCCGGGCGGGATATAGACGCTGCCAATCGCCACGCTCAGCACCACAATCGCCGCCAGCACAAGCAGCGCGCCACCAAACAGCGCCCACTGCCGGCGCAATGGGTGAGCGGGCAAGCGCGTGGGCGTGTGAGCCTGTGATTGTTCGTTGGTCGTCATGATTTAGTAGGCAGTAAGCAGTAGGCAGTAGGCAGTAAGCAGGCAGCAATCGGCAGACCGCAGTGCATTTTGCGTTCAGCGCCATTCGATACGCGGCTGCGCCGCACTCAGGACGCCATCAGTCATTTACACTTCATCGGTCGCCATCTCAAAATCTTTGCGTCCTTTGCGCACTTTGCGGTTTAATCCTCGTTCGTCGTTCGTCGCCAACCTGCAACCTTCAAACGTGCAAACCCGCAACCAGCAAACCTTCCAACCGTTACTTGAACAATTCCGGGTGAATAATCTTCGCCGCCGCACTCACGCCCTCGATGATGCGCGGGCCAGGCCGGCTCACCAGGTTGTCGTCAATCGGCTCGACGCGCTGCTGCTGCACGGCGGGAATGCCTGCCCAGCCCGGCCGCGTCAGCACGGAATCGACCGTCACGCCGTAGGCCGCGTCGGAAAGGATGATCACCTCGGGCTTGGCGGCAACAACCTGCTCGGCGCTGACCTGCGGGTAGGCCGAATCGGCGCTGGCAAACACATTCGTGCCGCCCGCCAGTGCAATAATATCGTTGACGAAATTGCCCGGCCCAACGCTGTACGGCTTGGTCGGGTCGGTCGCGTCCAGCTCCCAGTACACCAGCGGCTTGCTGGTTGCGGTCGAGAGCTTGGCCTTCAGGTCGTTGAGCTGGCTGCGCATCGTGTTCACCAGAAGCTGCGCCTCGCCGCTCTTGCCCGTCGCCTTGCCCGCCAGCAGAATATCATTGTTGATCGAGTCGAGCGTGGTTTGTGGGCTGCCCAGCACCAGCACAGTCAGCTTGAGGTCTTCGAGCTGCTTGATCGCCTCGGGCGCGGTGATGCCCGCCGCCAGCACAAGGTCGGGCTTTAGCGCGACAATCTGCTCGGTGTTGTAGACGCCATTGGTGCTGCCGATCTTCGGCAGGCTCTTCGCCTCGGACGGGTAATCCGAAAAGTCGTCGACCGCCGCGACCTGCGGGCCAAGCCCAAGCGCAAATGCGATCTCGGTGGTGCTTGGCGAGAGCGAAACGATTTTTTGCGGAATGCCGGGCAGTGTTACCGTGCGGCCCGCCGCGTCGGTCAGCGAGATCGGCTCGCCGCTGGGCGTGCTGGCCGCTGCTGTGGGCGCAAGCTCGGTTGGCGCGGCCGTGGGCGGAAGCTCGGTCGGGGCAGATGTTGGCGCGGCGGTCGGGGCGGATGTTGGCGCGGCGGTCGGGGCGGATGTTGGCGCGCTGGCCGGTGTGCCGCCGCAGGCGGCTAATACCAGCGCCAGCAATGCGGCAGCCAGCAGGCGGAGAGAGATTTTATACATCATACGATCCTTTCAAAAGAGTTTGAGCCACGAAGCACGCAGAGAGCGAGACGCCCTGACGGTTTGCACGTTGTATGTTCAATCCCAAAACCCCAGACCCTAAACCCTCAGGTTGGCTCTATCTCCGTGGCCTGTGTGCGCTCTATGACCTTACTCGCGTTTTTCGTGCGCTTCGCTGGCGCAAACAAAAACCCGGTCTTCAAGCGAAGATCGGGCGAACGAGCGCCGCGCAGCCAGCGAAACGCCAGCGGGCGCGGCCAGCTTCACCTTCTTGCGACGAGAAGGGCGCGGCAGCGTGCTTGAGGCAGGTATCCTGGCTCGCAGGCTTGCAGCCTGCATACAGTTGCGGCACAGCGCTGGACTCGCACCAGCTTCCACCTTTACGCCCTAGCTTCCGGGCTTGCGGGTCACCTCAAGGCATATTCGATTATTGAAGTACGCAGCCGCGCATTATAGCAGCAATCAAACGTCAGGAGTCGGAGATCAGATTGGAATGAGAACGTGATATCCACAGATGACGCAGATTACACAGATTTGAGGTCTATGATCTGCGTCATCTGTGTAATCTGTGGATGAATTTTTGGAACTTTGACTTGGCCCTGGACTTGGTCGCTGACCCCTGATTCCTGTCTTCTACGATTTATTCGTGCGCGGGTCGAGCGCGTCGCGCAGGCCATCGCCCACAAACGAGAAGGTCAGCATCGTAATCGCAATCATCAGCGTGGGGAACAGGCCCAGGTGCCAGTACACGCGAATATAGGAATTCGAGTCGGCCACCATTTTGCCCCAGCTTGGCAGCGGGTCGTTGATCCCAAAGCCCAGAAAGCTCAAGCCCGCCTCGGTGAACATCGCAGCCGGCACGCCCAGCGTGATCGCCACGATCAGCGGGGCCAGCGCGTTCGGCAGCAGGTGGCGCACCGCAATCTGGAAGGGCGACGCGCCAATTGCGCGGGCAGCCAGCACATAATCCTTTTGGCGCAGCGTGAGGAGCTGGGCGCGCGTCAGGCGGCAAATATCCACCCAGCCAATCGCGCCAATCGCCACAACCACCTTCAGCAGCCCGCCGCCACTGTCGGCATCCGACGCGCGCCAGACCGAGATCAGGAACAGCGCAAACAGCCAGATCGGGATGGCGGTCAAAACTTCGACCCAGCGCATCACAATATAGTCGACCCAGCCGCCGAACATACCCGCCAGCGTGCCCAGAGTCATGCCAATCAGCAGGGCGATTGCCTGCACCGAAAAGCCGACGATCAGCGAGATGCGCGCGCCATTCACTACCATACAGAAAATCAGGGCTAGACGGCAGGCTTGTGAAATGTGCGGACGAGGGTGACAGGCAGCTCTGAGGGAACCAGAAACCCATCGGGTATCGGTCGCTCTTCCTTGAGACAGCGAGCAAGCAGCCGCACTCCCAGCCGAAACAAACTGAGATCACACCGATCCGCACGATGCAGCAGTTTCATCCAGCCGTCTTGCAACGCACACACGCCCAAATACACCATCCAGATATATGCCAAGCACGAGGCGATCAAGAAGCGACTGAGCCGCGCTGGTTCTGAGAGATGGCTTTTATCGATATGAAACCCGCGACTTTTCTGATCAGAAAAGAAGGTCTCGATATGCGCTCGCTTTTTGTAGAGCCGTGCCGCCTCGTCCAAATCTGCCAGGTTTGTGACGAGATACAGTGCGTCCTGCTCCTGCGCGTCCCAGAGCGCCAGAAGGCTCAGCGGACCATACTGTTTCGCCGTCATTGCGGCGGGACTGACTGCCAGATACTCGCCTGGTGCTGGCTCAAGCGCGCTGAGGTGAAACCTCACACCATAGCAGGTCACCAGGATGTTTGCGGCGGTTCGGCAGACATACTGCCAGCCGTAGCTCTGGAGTTGCGCCTGCAGTTCAATGCCATCAAACTCGCCATCGCCCAAGAAGATCACGGTGGCATCATCAGGCACGAGTGCGTTGACTTGGGAGAGCAGTTCACAATGCAGGTGTTCAGGAAAATGGCCTTTGCTCCCTTGCACCACCAGCCAGCAGAGCGGCAACGCGCGCCCGTGATAGACCACACTCAGCATCAGGGCAATGCAGCCGCGTCCGACCACACTGCCATCCATCACCAGATGGAGTGGCTGTTTGGCCAGCGTGGCGAGCAATTCCCGAGCAACTGGAGAGAACCAGCCGTCGATGGTGTGGCGCTCGTGTTTGAGCCAGCGGCGAAAGCGTTCAATCAGACTTTCTTGCTTGATGCGGCCAGTAGGTGCGTGATCGGCGCAAAGCGAGAGGTGGGCGTGTCGACCGCCGACCAAGCCACAGATCAAGGCAGCCAAGGTGTTGAGATGCTTTTCGCGATGGCCGTGAGGACGCGGGTGATAGAATTGCATAATCCCGTCTTTTATGGCACGATAGCGCCGATACGTGTCGCTCATGGGAGCTTCTCCTGACTGGAAACGGTCGTCAGCAAGGACAAGCATACCAGAAGTGGCGCGTATCAGCTTTTTGAACATGTGTTCTGTATGGTAGTCAAGCGCGCCATAGATCAGGCGGCTCAGGAAATCGCGCCCAACCGTATCGGTGCCGAGGATGTGCTTGGTGTTCTGGAAGGGAAACTGGTTGGCGTCTTTCAGCTCGGAAAAATCGTAGGGCGCGGGCGCGATCACATCAGCGCCGACAGCCAGCACCACCAGCACGCCCATCACCACCAGCGCGCCAACGGCCAGCTTGTTCTTGAAAAAGCGCCGCCAGGCATCGCGCCACAGGCTGGCTGGCTTGCGCTGCGGCTCGGCCAGGGCCGCGACAGACGACGGTTGGGCTGCAACACTCATGGCTACTCTCCGTACAGACGGACGCGCGGATCGACCAGCGTGTACAAAATATCGCTCAGCAGGTAGGTGAAGCTCCACAGCATCGCGACCAGCAGCATCGTCGCCATGATCATCGGGTAATCGCGCAGGTAGATACTCGACACAAAGAACTTGCCCAGGCCCGGCACACGGAACGGCACTTCCACAAAAATCGTGCCGGTGATCAGGTTGGGGATTTGCGGGCCGAACACGGTAATCAGCGGGATGAGCGCATTCTTGAGCGCGTGGCGGATCACGACCATACGCTCCGACAGGCCCTTGGCGCGCGCGGTGCGAATATAGTCGGCGTGCACCACTTCGACCAGGCTGGAACGGGTGTAGCGCGCCACCACGCCAAGCGGGCCAAGCGCCAGCGCGGTTGCAGGCATAATCACGGTTTTCCAGTCGCCGGGCGTGCCGTTGGGCCAGCCACCCGTGGGCAGCCAGCGCAGCCGCACCGAAAACAGCAGCAGCAGCCACAGCGCGATCACAAAACTGGGCACAGTCAGGCCCAGCGTGGAAAGAAATGTGACCACGTAGTCGATCCAGCTGTTCTGTTTCACCGCAGCCAGGATGCCAAACAGCGGGCCAAGCGTGAAGGCAATCAGCATCGCCAGCCCGCCAAGCATGATACTGGTGGGCCAGGCGCGGCCAATCAGCTGAATAACGGTTTCGGTGGGGCTTTGGAACGAGGTGCCAAAATCGCCATGGAGCGCATTCCACATATAGCGCGCATATTGCTCGTAGAGCGGCTTGTCGAGGCCGTATTTGCGCAGGATGTTGGCGCGCGCAGCCGGCGGCAGCGGCGATTTTTCTTCGTCAAATGGCCCGCCAGGCACCGAGTGCATCAGCAGAAATGCAGCGATGGAAACAATAATAAAGACGATGGCCATGCCGATGAGCCGGCCGAGCAGGTAACGCGCCATAGTCATCCCCTTTGGAATTTTGAGTTTTAAGTGTTGAATTTTGAATTAGGTTTAACTCAAAATTCAACACTTAAAACTCAACACTGGCTACTGCGGAATCTGGCGGCTGCCAACATCCTTCGAGATGTACATCGAGCCGACGAGCTGGCTGTAGCCCGAGTAGCCCGGCCAGTGCATCGCGGCCACACCGTTCGCATCGGCCTCAAGCTCGGTACCTTTCAGGTAGGGCTTGTAGATGTCGCTGACGGTGCGGTGGTAGATGAAAATGCCGCCTACATCCGACACCAGCAGTTTCTCGGCGTCCTGGAACATCTTGGTGCGTTCAGCCGCAGCGCCGGTGAAGGCCGCAGCCTTTTTCACCAGGTCGTCGAACTGCGTGTTGTTCCAGTTATGGCGCCCGCCGCTCAGCCACACGCTCAGCATATTCGAGGCATCGAGGTAGTCGAAGCCGTAGGAAACCATACCGAACTGGATCTGCGTCGGCTTGGCGTTCATCGCGTCGGTGAAGGTCTTGTTTTCCTTGTTCGAGACCTCGACGTCGATGTTCAGGTTCTGCTTGATCGACGCGGCGATTGCCTGGGCCATGGCCTGGCGCACCGGAGCCTCATTGCGCAGCCACAGCGTCAGCTTGGGGAAGTCCTTGCCGTCGGGGTAGCCAGCTTCAGCCAGCAGCGCCTTGGCAGCGGCCGGGTCGTAGTTCTGGATATCTTTCAGGCCCTGCGAGTTTGCGTCGGGGAAGCCCGGCATCAGGAAGGAGTAGGCCGGAATGCCCTGCGTCGGCTTGATGATCGACTGGATGATTGTGTCGCGGTCGATGATGTGGCTGAACGCCTGGCGCACTTTCAGGTTGTCGAAGGGCGGGTTCTTGGTGTCGAAGAACAGGTAGTCGGTGCGGAAGTCGCCGTAGTGCGAGTGCGTCTGGCTGGTCAGGTCTGGGTCGGCGCCGATGATTTCATTGTCGGCGGGCGACAGGTTCGGGCCGGCCACAAAGTCGATCTCACCGGCCTGGTACGAAGTGAAGTCGTTGCTGACGTTCGCGCCAATGCAGATGATCTTCTGGATGAAAGGCTTGTTCGTGCCTTTGTATTTCGGGTTGGCCTCGTAGACCAGGCGGTCGCCTTTGCGCCATTCCTTCAGCACAAACGGGCCCGCCGACACCGACGTAGCCGGGTCGGAGTTGTACAGGCCGCCATGTGCATCCAGCGCCTTCTTCTGCAGCGCGTTGCTGTAGAGCATCATGGCGGGCAGGTAGGGCGCGGGCGAAACGGTGGTGACGGTGAAGGAGTTGGCATCGGCCGCAGCCACGCCCAGCTGGTCGACCGGCACCTTGCCCTCGACGACCTCGCTCCAGTTCTTGATCACGCCCTGGAAGAACCAGGTGAAGTCCCAGGCGTGCTTGGGATCGGCGGCGTAGCGGAAGGTGGCAACATAGTCGTCGGCAGTCACCGGCGTGTCGTCGCTCCAGATCAGGTTGGGATCGAGCTTGAAGGTCCACACCAGGCCACTTGCATCGACGCTCCACTCAGTGGCTGCGCCGGGATTGACCTTGAAGTTCTTGTCGAGGCGCACCAGCGGGTCGGACAGCACGTCGGTGATTGCGCCACCGCGCTTGTAGACCGACTCGAAGAAGTCGATGGTGGTGAAGTCGGCGGTGTTGTCGTAGTGAACGACAAAGACCTGCTGCTCAGGCGGGGCAGCATCGGCGGGCAGCGTCACGCCATTCATAGTGGCACCGGCGGCCGGCTCGGCGGCGGGCGCGGCGGTAGCCTCAGCGGCGGGTGCGGCGGCCGTGGGTTCGGCGGCGGGCGCGGCGGCAGTTGCGCCAGCGGCGGGCGCGGATGCGGCGGTTGGCTCGGCAGTGGCTGGCGCGCCGCCGCCACAGGCTGCCAGCAGCAGCGACAGAAGCAGGAGCAGGATAAACGCCGGGGCAAAGCGCGAGAATCTGGTTGTACGCATGGGTAAGCCTCCTGTGTTCGAGCTGACAGACGGTGTCAAGGCAGATCGGGCGTGGATCTGAGCGGTCAGCGATTTCCAACGTGCGGCAATCCCAATAATGCTGCGGGTGGGCCTCCTTTCTACAGGTGCTGGCGCTTAGTGCGAATGGCGCGGCGCGTCGCCAAGCTCGGCCGCCAGCGCGCCGGGAAACAGGTATTGCGCCCCTGGCGGCACCGGCAGGTGCTGGCGCACCAGCGCGCGCGACTGCGCCAGGTCGCCGGCTTTGATCGCTTCGATCAGGTGGCGGTGCGCGGCGATCTGGTCGGCGTGGCTCTGGCCCGAAGGGTAGAACAGCGCCGGCATGGTTGCGCCAAGCTGCCAGAAGGTATCGATCAGCATCAGGCCGATCCGCTCGAGCAGCGGGTTGCCGGCGGCGCGCAGCATATGGCGGTGGAACTCGCGGTGCAGGGCGTGGTACGCTGGCGTTTCGGGAACTGCTGTCTGCATCGCGTCAAGCGTTGCTTCCATGCTGGCAACCGCATCGGCGTCGGCGCGCTGCATGCACAGCTCCAGCACCGTCAGGTCGAGCATGGCGCGCGCCTCGAAGACGTTTGCGTAGCTCAGGCGCTGCAGGTCCAGCCCAAAGGTCAGCTGGTCGAACAAGCTGCTTTCCGCGATGTCGCGCAGAAAGGTGCCGCGGCCCTGCTGGATCTCGACCAGGCCAATGCCCGCCAGCACCTGCAGCGCCTCGCGCACCACCAGCCGGCTGACGCCCAGCATCTCGGCCCATTCCTGCTCGGTGGGCAGGCGCGCGCCAGGCGCAAGGCCCTGCTGCTGAATATGCTGCTTCATGCTGTCCACGCACTGCTGCGTCAGGCTTTGCCGGCGTGGACGCTTCAGGTTTGCACTCATGGCACGGAGCGCGTGGCTGGGCCGCACATGCCGCCCTGGCCGCTATACGGATTCAGCGCTTGTTTTCGTGGGGTGTGGCCGGGGATATTATCATCAGATGATCTGATTGTCAACACCGACGGCCGACGACTGACAACCGGGAGAATAAACCGCAAAGGACGCAAAGGGTGTGAGTTGCGGGTTACGGATTTGAAGGTTGCAGGTCTGAAGGTTGCAGGTCTGAAGGTTACTGCCGACTGCCTCCTGCCTCCTGCCTCCTGCCGACTGCCTCCTGCCTCCTGCTGACTGCTGACTGCTGACTGCCTCCTGCCGACTGCTGACTGCTGACTGCTGGCTCTCACCCTTTCACCCTTTCACCCCAGCACAGCTTGCAGCGCCTCGGCCAGGGCGGCGACACGGGCGGGGTCGGCGGCGCGGGCGGCAGGCTGCAAACGCAGGTGTGTGGTAGCTGCTGCGCGGGCTTGCAGGGTCAGCACCGCCAGCGTGCTTGTGCCATCGGCGCTCAGGCGGCAACCCTTCACCGCTACGCCGCCCGGCGCGCTGGAATACCATGTGCCGCCCAACCCCTGCGCGGCGCAGACTTCCTCTACTTGTGCTGCCACCGCCTCAATCGGCGCGGCAAGGAGCCAATCGTACACAAATTCGTCAGTCATCGTTTCCCTCATGGTTGCAGATTTGCAGGTTTGCAGGTTTACAAGTTACAGGTTTGCAGGTTGCCCCGTAGTGCAAACTGCCGACTGCCAACTGCCAACTGCCAACTGTTCAGTTCTGTGATTCTCAGTCTGGGCGTATAGCAATACGGCCTTCGCCGGTTCCGCCGTTCTGCCCTTCTCGGTCCTATCGCAATCGTTAATCTAACACGGATCTAACATACTTTATGCTATACTGCCCCTGACGTATTACGATCGTGTAATGCGACACCCACGGGGGCAGAATCATGCGATTAGAACGGTTTACCGACAAGGCGCAGGAAGCATTTCAGGAAGCGCAGGAAATTATGCACGAGCAGCACCACACGCAGCTCGACGTTGAGCATATTTTCCTGGCGATGCTGCGTCAGCGCGACGGCTTGACCAACCGGGCGCTCAACCGTCTCGGCGTCGATACCGATACCATCTCGCAGCGCGTTGAGCGCGAGCTTGAGAAATCTCCAAAAGTGTATGGCCAGTATGGCTATGGCAACCAGGTCTATATCACCCCGCGCACCCAGCGCCTCGTCAAGCGCGCCGAAGAAGAAGCTGCGCGCCTGAACGACCAGTATGTCGGCATCGAGCACCTGCTGATCGCGATCAGCGGCGAGCGTGAAGGCGCATCGTCGCGCATTCTGAACAGCTTCGGCATCGATCAGGAGCGCGTCTACCAGGCGCTGATGGACATCCGGGGCAGCCAGCGCGCCGACAACCCCGGCGCCGAGGGTCGCTACGAAATCCTGGGCAAGTATAGCACCGACCTGACTGAGCTGGCCAAGCAGGGCAAGCTCGACCCAGTGATCGGTCGCGATTCCGAAATTACCCGCGTGATCCGCATTCTCTGCCGCCGCACCAAGAACAACCCCGTGCTGGTGGGCGAAACCGGCGTCGGCAAAACCGCCATCGCCGAGGGCCTGGCCCAGCGCATTATTTCGGGCGATGTGCCGCTGCCACTCAAAGATCGCAAGCTGCTCGCGCTCGACCTGGCCGGCATGGTCGCGGGCTCGAAATTCCGCGGCGAGTTCGAAGAGCGCCTGAAGGCCGTGATGGAAGAAGTGCGCGCCGCCCAGGGTCAGGTCATCCTCTTTATTGATGAGCTGCACACCGTGGTGGGCGCGGGCGCGGCCGCTGGCTCGATCGACGCCTCGAATATGCTCAAGCCCGGCCTGGCGCGCGGCGACATGCAGGTCGTTGGCGCAACCACCATCGACGAATACCGCAAGCATATCGAGAAAGACGCCGCGCTGGAGCGTCGTTTCAGCCCGGTGTTTGTGGAAGAACCCGATGTCGAAACCACGATCGAGATGCTGCGCGGCCTGCGCAAGCGCTACGAAGAGCACCACGCGCTGACGATCTCCGACGAGGCAATTGAGGCGGCGGCACGCCTTTCCAGCCGCTACATCGCCGACCGCTTCCTGCCCGACAAGGCAATCGACCTGATCGACGAGGCCAGCGCCAAGCTGCGCATCGACATTTACTCCATGCCGGCCGACCTGCGCGAGCAGGAAAGCGAGCTTGAAAAGCTCCGCCGCGAGGAAGAAGATTCGGGTGCGCGCCGCGACTACGAGCGCGCCGCCACGCTGCGCGCCCGCTTCCTGGCGCTTGAGCAGGAGTTCAGCACCGCGCGCGACGCCTGGCTGAAAACCTCGAACCTCGACGAAGTGGTGGATGAAGAAGATGTCGCCGCGATTGTCTCGAACTGGACCGGCGTACCCGTCAATCGCATGCTCGAAACCGAGCGCGAAAAGCTGGTGGACATGGAAGCGCGCCTGCACGAGCGCGTGATCGGCCAGCACGAAGCGATTGTCGCGCTGTCCGACGCCATTCGCCGCGCGCGCAGTGGCCTGAAAGACCCCGGCCGCCCGATTGGTTCGTTTATCTTCGTCGGGCCGACCGGCGTGGGCAAAACCGAGCTTGCCAAAGCGCTGGCCGAGTTTATGTTCGACAGCGAAGACGCCATGACCCGCGTGGACATGAGCGAATTCCAGGAACGCCACACCGTCAGCCGCCTGATTGGCGCGCCGCCCGGATACGTTGGCTACGACGACGCCGGGCAGCTCACCGAGAGCGTGCGGCGGCGGCCCTACCAGGTCGTGCTGTTCGACGAGATCGAGAAGGCGCACCCGGATGTGTTCAGCACGCTCCTGCAGGTGCTCGACGATGGCCGCCTGACCGACGGCCAGGGCCACACCGTCGATTTCCGCAACACCGTCGTGATCATGACCTCGAATGTCGGCACCGAGCACGTGCGCCAGCAGAGCATTGGCCTGGTGCGACAGCACGACCGCAATGCCGAGGATGCCGCCCGCGAGCGCGTGCTTGAGGCGCTGCGCCAGGCGTTCCGGCCCGAGTTCCTGAACCGCATCGACGATATTGTGGTCTTCCAGGCGCTCACCGAAACCGAGCTGACCCAGATCGTCGATCTGCTGGTGAACGAAGTGGCCGATCGCCTGCGCGAACAGGGCATGGGTTTGCAGCTTTCGACGGCGGCGAAGGCGCTGCTGGTGCGCGAAGGCTATGTGCCGGCCTACGGCGCTCGCCCGCTGCGCCGCACCATCCAGCGTATGGTCGAAACGCGCCTGTCGCGCGCGCTGCTCAAGGGCGAGTTCAAGAGCGGCGACACGATTGTGGTCGACGCGAACGGCCGCGAGCTAACCTTCGACAAGCGCGAAACGCTGGAGCTGGGCCACAAAAAGCCCGCCGAGCCGCTTGGCGCATAAACTGGTACGAAGAACCCCTTCTCTCGTTTTGGGAGAAGGGGTTTTTTCTTGCCTTTCGAATGGAAAACTATCTACAGATTGAGCAGAATCAGGACCCAAGAGCCGCTCAAACCAGAACGAGCTTGGCGTTTTGAGAATAGAATCGCTATAGAATCTTTCGTTTTCTGCGTAATCTGCGTAATCTGCGGATCAAAAACCCTTTCCCAATCGGCAGCAATGCCGCTGTTCACCCTACACCGCGCTTGCCATCGAAGCCCGGGTGGCCAATGATCTGGGTCACTGCATCGCCGACAATATGCGCGTGCGACGACCATTCGCGCAGCAGACCGGGCGCGCTCCCGTCGGCTTCATCCAGCTCGATCTCGGTGATCGAGCAGTTGCGGCTGGGGTGGCGGATCAGCGATTCGAGGTCGATGTCGCGGCAAATATCCTTGATCGTGAAGGTAAAAATGCCGCCATGGCCGACAATAATCACCCGCTGGTTGTGGCGGCCAGCCAGCGCCAGCCCGAGCCCGGCGCGCATGCGCCCAAGCAGGGTATGGTAATCTTCGCCCTCAGGGAAGCGCAGATCGGGCTGGCCAGTGAGCCACGCGCGCACAATGCGGTCGTGCTCGACCCAGTCGTCGTCGTTGGGCGGGCGACCTTCCAGCGCGCCAATATTCACCTCGCGAAATTCTTCGACGATAGTTGGCGCAAGGCCTATTGCCTCGCCAATAATTGTGGCCGTTTCGACGGCGCGCTTGAGCGGCGAAGCGTAGATCGCATCGATTGGCTTGCCGCGAAAAAAGGCCGCCGTCTGCTGGGCCTGCAGCACGCCCTTGGGCGTGAGCGAATAATCGACTTTGCGATGCGAAAACTCGCGCGTGAGGTTGGCAGTGTTTTCGCCGTGCCGAACCAGATAGATAGTATTCATGGGTGTGTGCTTTGCTCCTGATCTCCCTTCAGCCGGTCTTTCTAGCAATACTTTTCAGATAAGGCAGCCAAGAACGATTACCACGAAGAATCGAAGGCACGAAGAGCATAAGCATGCTATAAAATCTTGCAGTCTTCGAGTCTTTGTGGCTATTTGAAAAGTATTGGTCTTACTATACCACCGCTGAGCCGCGCGGGTTTCGTGAATTAGCACACAAAGTTTGGTTGACGCCCCCCAGCGCCGCCGCTATAATGGAGCGCGAGCGCGCCGTGCGCCTGAGATTTGAGAAAGCAGAACCATGACCGATACTGTGCTGACTATCAAGCTGTGCGAGCCCGACGACACCCCGCTGATTGTCCCGATGATCCAGGCGCAGGTTGCCGCCTCGGGCCGCGAAGCGCCCGACCCGGATGCGCTGGCGGAAATTGTGCACGCCCTGCTGATCAGCCAGTTCAGCGATTTCGTGCTGGCCCAGATTGGCGACCGCAGTGTTGGCGTGTTGCAGATCAACTACCGCCTTTCGACCTGGGAGCTGGCCGCCTACGCTGTGATCGAAGATTTCTACCTGACGGCAGAAGCGCGCGGGCAGGGCATTGGCACGCGCATGCTCGACTACGCCTGCGCGCGGGCTGAAGGGCGTGGCGCGGCATTCATCCAGGCGGCGGTGCGCTCGGGCGACCGCGCGGCCAAGCGCCTGTACGAGGCGTTTAGCTTCAGCGCCAGCACGAACGACCTGTGGCGCAGCGCGCTGCCTCTGGGCTGCGCAGTTGATTTCGACGCCCCCGAAACCGAAACATCATCGGAAGAGAGCCATTCATGAGCGATAAACGCGCGGCCGCTGGGCGGCCACAGCGCGGGCGCGGCACGCCCACCAGAAAAAGCGGCGTGCCCATGACCGCATTTTATGTCATCCTTGTGCTGATTACTGTGGTGGGCGTGGGCGTGCTGCTGAGCAACACCCAGACCCTGCGCGACAGCGCGCTCCAGGATGCAGCCAGCCGCCAGCGCAAAGTCGTCAGCAGCATCCCGCTGAGCAGCCTGCCCGCCCGCGGCGACGCCAATGCCCCGGTGACGGTGGTGGAATTTGCCGACTTCCAGTGCCCGGCCTGCGGCACCTTCTACTCGACCATGGAGCCGGCGCTGCTGAAAGATTATGTCGATACCGGCAAGGTCAAATTCCTCTTTCACGACTTCCCGCTGAGCCAGCACGCCAATGCCGTGCCCGCCGCCGAGGCTGCGCGCTGTGCCGGCGACCAGAACGCATTCTGGCCGATGCACGACCAGCTGTATGCCACGCAGGCGCAGTGGGAAAACAGCACCGAGCCAAACGTGTTCTTTGCCGGGCTGGCCGATGGGCTCAAGCTCGACCGCAATGCCTTTGCGGAATGCGTGAACAGCGGCAAGTACACCGCCGCCGTGAAAGCCTCCTACGATGCTTCGCTGAAAGCGGGCGTGAACCAGACGCCGACCTTCACCATCGACGGGCAGCCGCTCAACGCGAACCAGCTGCGCGGCGCGATTGATGCCGCGCTGGCCGCCAAGCAATAAGCCAGGCGCGGCGCGGGCCATAACCCGCGCCGCGCTCGTTTGTGCCGCACTATGACAGAATACTCCCCTTTCCCACGCATGGCGATCGCCATTATGGCGCTGCTGGGCCTGCTCGACGCGGCCTACCTCTCGCTGGAGCGCCTGACCGGCGGCGCGCTGGTCTGCCCGGTCGGCGGCGGCTGCGAGGCCGTGCAAAGCAGCGCATACGCTAGTATGCTGGGCGTCCCAGTGGCATTTATTGGTGTGGCGGGCTATGCCGCGCTCCTGCTGGCTGCCCTGCTATCGCTGAACATGGAAGCCGTGGCCGGCGTGCGCCTGGCGGATGTGCTGCTGGCGCTTGCCAGCGTTGCGCTGCTGGCCGGCATCTACTTCAGCTACCTGCAAGTCGCCGTGATTGGCGCGATCTGCTTCTGGTGCGCCATCGCCGCCCTGCTCGACCTGGGCATCTGGCTGGCAGCCTTGTTCAACTGGCGAGCAGCCCGGCAAGCCGAAGCTGCCGGCGCGTGAGCAAGGCCGATGCGTTGACATTCGCCCAAGCTGGCTCTATAATGCATCGGTTTTCACAAAGTTTCCCGTCATGGAGGCAAAGAAGCTGTGCGTAGTCGAGATGCAACCCTACTCGTTTTAACCCTCATTGTTACCGGGCTCGCGCTCTGGATCGACTTCGCGCCCGATAATCGCTGGCTCAACCGCGACGTCCGAACGCGTCTGGGGCTTGATCTGCAAGGCGGCACGCAAGTGCTGCTGCGCGCACAAGAGCCCAACGTGGCGCGCGATGTTATGGAAACAGCCGAGCAAGTGGTTGATCGGCGCGTGAATGGCCTGGGCCTGAGCGAAACGATTGTTCAGCTCTCGGGCAACGATCGCATTATTGTCGAGCTCCCGGGCGTGACCAACCCCGAGCAGGTGAGCGAGACGCTGCGCGGCACCGGCAAGCTTGAATTTATTGCCAATGTCGATGGCCAGGGCTTTTCTGGTGCCGACGCGCCCCAGCAGGGCTCGATCGTGCGCACCAGCGGCAGCCCAACGCCTCGCATTCGCTCAACCACACCAACCAGCAGCACCACCGAGCTATCGTCAACGGCGGCGCTTTCCAACACGCTGACGACCGGGCCGGTGTATGCGAGCATCACCGACGGGCGCGACCTCAACACCAGCCAGGTGCAGCCGCAGTTCGGCAACAACCAGACGCCAGGCGCCAGCCAGTTTGCGGTGGGCTTTGCCTTCAACGGCAACTCGGCCTCGCAGCTCGAGCGCTTCACCAGCCAGAATGTTGGCCGCCTGATGTGCATCGTGCTCGATAATGTCGTGAATAGCTGCGCCACCATCCAGAGCGCGCTGATCGGCGGCAGTGGGCAGATCACCACTGGCACCCGCGCCGAGGCCGAACGCCTCTACACGCAGCTGAAATACGGCGCGCTGCCAGTCTCGCTGCAGGTCGAATCGAGCCGCACGGTGTCGGCAACGCTCGGCCAGGACTCGGTGAACGCAAGTTTGCTGGCCGGCGGGGTGGGCCTGATCATTGTTGCGCTGTTTATGATCCTCTACTATCGGCTGCCGGGCGTGCTGGCAACGGTGGCGCTGCTGATCTACACCGCGATCAGCTTTGCGCTGTACCGCCTGATCCCAATCACGCTGACGCTGGCGGGCATTGCCGGCTTTATTCTCTCAATCGGCCTGGCAGTCGACGCAAACGTGCTGATTTTTGCGCGTTTGAAAGAAGAGCTGCGGCGCGGCAAATCGCTGCGCGCTGCAGTCGAAGCTGGCTTCTCGGAAGCGTGGCCCGCCATCCGCGACTCGAACGCCTCGACGCTGATCACCAGCGCGATCCTGTTCTTGTTCGGCAATAGCTTCGGTGTGAGCATTATCAAGGGCTTCGCGCTGACGCTTGGCCTGGGCATTCTGGTGAGTCTGTTCACGGCAATCACTGTTACGCGCACCTTCCTGCGCCTGATTGTGCCGCTGCGCATGGCCCAGAATCCCTGGATGTTCGAGCTCGAATCCGCGCCCGGCCTTGAGCGCGAACGCGAACGCGAGGCAATGGCCTGATACCAATAGCTTTCAAGTAAGGCGGCAAGAAACGATTGCCACGAAGACTCGAAGGCACAAAGGGCGCGAGGATGCTGCCAAGCCGTTTGTTTCACTTCCTGCCGCCTGGCCCGACAAACCACCAATAAGCATAGACGTGGAGTAGCGCACATTATGGAGAGTATCGTTCGCCATCGCTATATCTGGTTCCTGATCTCGCTGCTGATCATTATTCCGGGCGTGGTCTTTCTGCTGATGCCCGGCGGCGGTTTGCGCCCCAGCATCGACTTTAGCGGCGGCGCGCTGTGGGAATTTCAGTTCCCCGGCAAGCAGGCCAGCGACCTCAACACCGACGAGGTTGCCGCAATCTTTGCGCAGCAGGGTTTTGAAGACGCCAAGGTGCAGCTCAGCACTGTGACCACGCAGGGCGCTTCCTTCCCGGCTGTGCTGGTGCGCACCAAGTCGCTTGACGCCAACACCGGCGAAGAGCAGCAGCGCAATGTGCTGGCCGCCCTGCAGGCAAAATATGGCCAGGAAACCCGCCGCGAGCAGGTGCAGAGCGTTGGCGCAACCGTCAGCCAGGAATCCACACGCAGCGCGGTGATTGCCGTGCTTGGCGCTAGCCTGGCCATTCTGATCTACCTGACGCTGGCATTCCGCAAGGCCCCTCACCCGATCCGCTACGGCGTCTGCGCAATCGTCGCCATGCTGCACGACGTGCTGGTGGTGCTGGGCGTCGCCGCGATTATGGGCTACTTCTTCGGCCTGGAGGTCGACGCGCTGTTCCTGACCGCGCTGCTCACCATCATCAGCTTCTCGGTGCACGACACGATTGTGGTGTTCGACCGTGTGCGCGAGAACCTGATCCACGCCCGCTCGGGCGAACCGTTCGACGAGATTGTGAACCACAGCATTGTGCAGACGCTGCCGCGCTCGATCAACACACAGCTGACGTCAATGTTCACGCTCACCGCGCTGCTGCTGTTTGGTGGTGCCAGCATCTTCAATTTTGTGCTGATCCTGCTGCTCGGCCTGATTAGTGGCACCTACTCGTCGATCTTCAACGCCGCGCAGCTGCTGGTGGTGTGGGAGCATCAGGAGTGGCGCAACTGGTTTGGCCGCGGGCGCAGCGAGCAGGCAGCCGCCTAGCTCTGCCGCGTAGTTTGGCACAATTTCCCTCTACGTAAGAGCGAAAGGCGCACGTGGCCCTGATGCTGCGCCTTTCGCTTTTTTCGACCGCAAGGAGGCGCGATGAGCGAGCGCATGCTACGCTGGCTGCCCTTTGGTGGCGAACCCGAGCAAGAAGAGACGTCGAGCGCCAGCCGGGTGGCAACGGGCGGCGGCGGCGAGCCAGTCTGCATTGGCACGGTCGATGGGCCGCTGCGCGCCGAGATCGCCCGCACCTACCTTGAGCAGGCTGGCGTCACGGTGCACCTGCGGGCCGAAAGCGCCAGCAGCCTGTATGGCGTGGTGAGTGGGCCGTTGGGCGTAGTGCAGCTGTGGGTGCCCGCCACCGAAGCCGAGGAAGCGGCGCGCCTGTTCGGCGAGCTTGATTTCGGCACCGACTAGCGCGGGCGACTGACGCGCTCGACATCGGTGCGCGCCCCCAGAACGATCAGTGTGTCGCCTTCAAGCAGCCGCAGATCAGCCCGCGGGCTGACGACGATTTCGCCATTGGCACGGCGCACTGCCAGCACCGTGATGCCGGTGGTCTGGCGCAGTTGCGCATCGCCCAGCGACATGCCATTCAGCCACGAGTCGGCGCGAATGATCATTTCCTCCAGCCACATCCCCAGCTCTTCGCTATGCACCAGTACGTCGAGGAAATCCATCACGGCCGGGCGCAGCGCGTGGCCGGCCATGCTGCGGCCACCCAGGATGTAGGGTGAGATCACGCGGTTCGCGCCGGCAATGCTGAGCTTATGTTCGGCCTCGGCAGTTGCCGCCCGCGCAACAATAATGAGCTGCGGGTTGAGCGCGCGCGCCGACAGGGTGATGTAGACATTGGCGGCGTCGGTTTGCACGGCGGTGAGCAGCGCGCGGGCGCGTGTGATGCCGGCGCGCTTCAGCACCTCGTCGTCGGCAGCGTCGCCACGCACAAACAGGTAGCCCGCTTCGCCAATACGCTGCAGGCGCTGTTCTTCGTTATCGATTACCACAAAGGGCTGATTTTCGGCCTTGAGCTGCTGGGCAGTTTCGCGGCCAACCCGGCCAAAACCGCAGACAATGAAATGCTCTTTCAGCTGCGCAATGCGTTTCTCCATCGAACGTCGCCTGCTTCTGTCAAACTGATTTTCGATCAGATTTTGCGCCAGCGCGCCAACCAGGTAGTAGAGCGTGCCAACGCCCATCGCAATCAGCACGATTGTGAGCAGCTGGCCGGGCGTGTCGGAAGGGCGCAGATCGCTGAAGCCAAGCGTTGAAACGATCAGCACAACCGTGTAGAGCGCCTGGATCGCCGACCAGCCCTCGATCAGCATGAAGCCAACCGTGCCAACCAGCACCACCCCCGCCAGCAAGGCACACCCCAGCTGCATTCGCGAGTTGCGTATTACCATGGCGCAGCCTCTGCCCAGTTACCCGTTGCTCGTGGCTATTGTACGCGATTCTAACGGACGCCGCACGGTTGTCAAGCCAGCACCCCTATGCTAGAATATGCCGTTTTGATGCGCCAACGACCTACAATTCTCTTTGTGACTGCACTCCTGATCGTGCTGGTAGCGGGCGCAAGCGCGCTGGCCTGGCTGGCCGGTCGGCGCGAAGCGCAGTGCCTGCCCGTGCCCGTGCTGGGCGGCGAGTTGCTGCCAAACGCCAGCCTCGCGCCCGACGCGGCCGCGCCAACCGTGGCGGCGCAGTGGGCATTCCACACCAGCAGCGGCGCTGAGCTACAGCATCCCAGCCAGGGAAAAGGTTTTGATCTCGATGGCAACGACCGCGCGCTGCAGCTGATTGGCATTGCAAATTATGTCGAAACGCCAGCCATGAATGTGCGTGCCGGGCGCAGCTACTGCTTCAGCGGCGCGGCGCTGACCGACCAGCCCAGCAAAGGCGCGACACGCGTGCAGCTGCAGTTTCGCTGGCTCGACGCAGCGGGCGGCACGGTTGCAAGCTCGCAGAGCGATTGGCAGGCGGTCGCGCTGTGGCAGCCCGGCGCGGCAGCCTGGTCGCCGCTGCGCGCCGCATTTGCGGCGCCAGATGGCGCGGCCCAGCTGCGCGTGCGCATCCAGCCCGCCGCCGACAATCGGCTCTACCTCGACGCCATGCACGTGCGCGCGATCAGCGCGGCAGCGCCCGAAACGCCGGTAGCGCAGGTTTCGCCAGTGGCGCTGCGGCCCTGGCCGAAGGGCGCGCAGGCGGCGCTGTCGTTTTCCTTCGACTGGGAAACAACCATGGGCGGGCTGATCCATTCGCGCTCGCTCGCCGCCGACGACCCAAACAACGCCCAGGATCCACGCGAGCGCGGCTTGCGCATGCGCCAGGGTATCACCACCACGCTTGAGCTGTTTCGCAGCTACGACATCCGCGCAACATACTACGCAACCGGGTATAATTTCCTTCATGGCAACGCCGAGCGCCGCACCTTTCTGGGCGGCCCGACCTTTGCCTGGGCCAAAACCGAAAATGGCTGGAAAAGCGACTGGTCGAAACGACCGTGGTTCAGCACCGACCCATACACGGCGCTGCCGGCCAGCCCGGATTATTATTTTGCCGACCTGATACCAATGCTGCAAGCTGCCAGACACGACATTCAAACCCACACCTTTAGCCACCTGTATGGCGGCTACGCCAGCCCCGCCGAGTGGCAGGCCGATTTCGAGGCGTGGCAGCAAGCTGCTGCCGCGCAGGGTGTCGCGCCGGCGCGCTCGCTGGCATTTCCGTGGAGCAGCAGCGGCGGCATGAGCGACGCCGACTGGCAGGTGCTGGAGCGCGCCGGCATAACTTCGGTGACGCGCACCAACCGCAGCCAGAGCCAGTACCAGCTGATGTCGCCAAGCAGCCCATACTGCGCGCCAGTGCCGGGGCATGAGACGATCCTGGCCTGCCCGGATTTCTACCTGACCACCAGCAGCGCCGATCAGGCGCTGGCCCTGCTCGACAGCACGCGCACTGCCGCTGGCATGATCGACCTGTGGGCGCACACCGAAGAAGTAACTTCGCCCGAACAAGTCGCTGCGTGGGCGCGCGTGGTGCGCCGCGCCGCCGAGCTGCGCGACGCCGGGCAGCTGTGGATCGCGCCGCTGGCCGAAATTGCCGACTGGCAGCAGGCGCTGGCGCACGTGAACATTACCGAATTGCCGCCCGCCGCTCATACACAGGAACGTGCCCCCGCCGTGAATATTCGCATCACAAACACTGCTACGCGCGACCTCGCAGGAATCACGCTCGCCCTGCCCTTTGCGCCAGGCAAGCTCCTTGCCAATGGCGTGGCCAGCGCGCCCTGGTTCGCCGCGAACGGTTCCGACCTGACCATGACGCTGCGCGCTGGGCAGACGGTGGAGGTACATGCATGGCCCGTCTAGCCCTTCCCAATGGCTGGGCCAGCGCGCTCGCGCGCCAGCGCGGCCCACTGCGCACCTACCAGTGGCTGTGGCTGCTGCTCTGCACCGCTGGCGCGCTCCTTACCGCCGCGCCGCGCATTCTTGCGCAGCCGGTGATCTTCACCACCAGCGCGAGTGTCGCCGCCGATGCGCGCCACCGTGGCGGGCTGTTTACCGCCCAGCAGCCCAACGCCGATTACTACGCCGTCGAATCAATTGCGATTGAGCTGCTCCGGGCGCTCAGCGACGGCACTTCCCCGCGCTACCCCACGCTTGGCTCGCCCACGCTTGGCGCGCGCTACGAGCCGCAGGCCGACGGCAGCATTCGCGTGACGGCGGTTGCGCCCACACCGGAACAAGCCCAGCGCCTGGCCGACGACGCTGCCGAAGCCATGGCCCGCAGCATTCGCGCTGCTGGCGGGCGCGAGGTTTTTCGCGTGCTGACTGGCTCGTACCTTGTCAACGCGCTGGAGCAGGGCGCGCCGCCGGCCACATCCTTCGAGGCGCAGCTGCGCACAATCTTCCTGAACTCGGCATTCCCGCTCAGCAAGCCACCCGCCCCCGATACGCGCCGGATCACGCTTGAGCAGCTCGATGCCGAAACGCGCAGCGACCTTGCGCGCGCGCTGGAAGTGCGCGACGTCGAGCTGAGCACGGTCGATCTGCCCGCGCTGCAAGCACGCATCCGCGCCGCCGGGCTCAACTGCCGCGCCGAACTGGCCGCCCGTGGCGATCAGGCCGCCGCCGACTGCCAGACCGAGACGCACCTGATCACGGGCCTCGATGCGATCCGCCGCGCGCTTCAATTGCTCAACGCGCCTTTCGACCCTGCCCAGCAGTCGGGCGTGTATCGCAGCGCCGCCGCGCCCACAGGGGGCGAAATCCCGCGCTACACTGCGCCGCTGCTGGCGCTGGCTGCTATTGTGGGGCTGGTGTTTGGCGGCGCAGGCGTGGCCGTCGAC
This sequence comes from Kouleothrix sp. 19917, assembly GCF_057073505.1. Classification (NCBI taxonomy): domain Bacteria; kingdom Bacillati; phylum Chloroflexota; class Chloroflexia; order Chloroflexales; family Roseiflexaceae; genus Kouleothrix; species Kouleothrix sp. 19917. The sequence continues at coordinate 1,706,413 of NZ_CP097099.1, read as the reverse complement.
CGCAGCGCCGGCGTGATGCGCAAAGTACGCGAGCTGTGGGCCTACCGCGAGCTGATCATCAACCTGGTGCTGCGCGACATGCGCGTGCGCTACAAAGGCAGCGCGCTCGGCTACCTGTGGACGCAGCTTGCGCCGCTGCTGTTGATGCTGGTGTTCTGGTTCGTCTTCAGCCGCCTCTTGTCGTCCACAATCAGCATGTTCCCGGTGTTCCTGATCATCGGCCTGCTGGCGTGGAACTTCACAAACGAGGCGGTGGTTGGCGGCGCGCGCAGCATTATCGACAGCGCCAGCCTGATTAAGAAGGTGTTCTTCCCACGCGAAGTGCTGCCACTGGTCAGCGTGCTTTCGAGCCTGCTCAACTTCCTGCTTTCGCTGCCCATGATGCTCCTGCTCATGGCTGCCGTGCAGCTTGGCACGCTGGGCCGCCTGAACTTCGCGTGGACGATAGCCTACCTGCCGGTGCTGCTTGTCATCCAAACCATGCTGCTCACTGGCCTGGCGCTGCTGATGAGCGCGCTGGCAGTGCGCTTCCGCGATTTCGTACACCTGATCGGCATTCTGATGCAGTTCTGGTTCTTCCTGACGCCAGTGGTTTACGCGATCGAGTCGTTCAATAGCACGGTTTTTGGTATTCCGCTCGCCGTCGCGATTCGCTGGATCAACCCGATGGCGTCGCTGATCGAGTTTTACCGCGAAGTGCTCTACGGTCAGGCTGTGTCGGTGCCGAATATCCCAACGCCCGGCCTGCCCGCGCTCACCAGTGTGCTGCGCGTGCTGGTGACAGCGGTGAGCATCCTGGCGCTGGGCTACTGGTTCTTCCAGCGGCGCAGCGGTTCGTTTGGGGAAGATATTTAACCCATGACCAACGTGATTGAGTTCGAAAACGTCAGCAAGCGCTTTGTGATCAATCGCGAGCGCGCCGACACCATTCAGGGGCGCTTTGCGCGTATGCTGCGCCGCGGCAGCAGTGTCGAAGAGTTCTGGGCGCTGCGCAATCTCGATTTCCGCGTGAAGAAGGGCGAAAGCCTGGGCCTGGTGGGCCACAACGGCGCGGGAAAAAGCACCGCGCTCAAGCTCATGACCCGCATTCTCGAACCAAGCAGCGGGCGCGTGAGCATGAATGGCCGCGTGGCGGCGCTGCTCGAGTTGGGCAGCGGCTTCCATCCCGAGCTGAGCGGGCGCGAGAATGTGTTCCTGAATGGCTCGCTGCTCGGCTTCAGCCGCCGCGAGATGCGCGCCAAGCTGCCCGAAATCATCGAGTTTTCCGAGATTGGTAATTTCATCGATATGGAAGTCAAGCACTACTCGTCGGGCATGTATACGCGCCTGGCCTTCGCCGTCGCCACCGCTGTCGACCCCGAAATTCTGATTACCGACGAAGTGCTGGCGGTTGGCGACGAGTCGTTTCAGCGCAAGTGCATGGATCGCATCTACCGCTTCCGCCAGCTTGGGAAAACGATCATCTTTGTGTCGCACGCGCTCGATACCGTGCGGGCACTCTGCGACCAGGCGGTCTGGCTCGATCACGGCACACCACGCGCGGCTGGCGCGGCTGGCGAGGTGATCGACGCCTACCTGGCCGATGTGAACCGCCGCGAGCAGGAAAAAGCCCTGGGCCAGTCGTCTGCCGCCGAGGAAGGCGTGGGCAATCGCCACGGCACGCGCGAAGTCGAGATCACGCGCGTCGAGCTGCTGGATGGCGCGGGCCAGGAACGCCTTGTGTTTCAAACACACGCGCCTGTGACCGTGCGCATGCACTACCACGCGCACCAGCGCATCGTGCGGCCCGTGTTTGGCATGGCCATCCACCACGAGAATGGCGTGTGGATCTATGGGCCAAATACACACTTCGATAATGTCGACATCCCCGAAGTATACGGCGAAGGTTATGTCGATTTCATTATTCCACAGCTACCATTGCTGGCCGGTCGCTACCTGATCAGCGCCGCTGTGCACGATCAGAGCGAGCTGCATGCCTATGATGTTCACGACCGGCGCTTCCGCATGATTGTGCAGAGCGACGATGTTCGCGATCGTTATGGTATGTTCGCCATTCCGCATCGCTGGCACTGGACTGCCACAGACGAGCAGCAGCCAGCTGCAAGCCCGCAGAAGTAGCACATCGTTATGTCCGAGCGCCGCCCGCATATTCTGTTTGTCAGCAGCGACATTGTGGGGCCAGCAATGGCCGGCCCTGGCATCCGCGCCTGGGAGCTGGCCCACGCCCTGGCAGCGCATGGCCCGGTCACGCTGGCCGCGCCCGACAGCGCCACCCCACCGCCCAGCACGATGGTAGAGCTGTTTCCCTACCACTTCGGGCAAGCCGGCGCGCTCCTGCCAGCCCTCGCCAGCGCCGACGCGATCGTCGGGCAGGGTTTTGCGCTGGCCTACCACCCCGAGCTCCTAGCCAGCGAGCTGCCCATCGCGATCGACCTGTACGACCCACTGATCATCGAGGGGCTCGATCTCTACGCCGGGGCAGACCTGGCTACTGCCGAGGCCCAGCATGCGCAGTATCAGGCGCTTACCGAGGCGCAGCTGTGGCGCGGCGATTTCTTTTTCTGCGCAACCGAGGCGCAGCGCGACTACTGGCTGGGCGCGCTCACCGGTGTGGGCCGGATCAATCCGCGCATTGCACGCATTGCCGACCGCGACCTGCGCGAGCTGATCGATCTGGTGCCTTCGGGAATTGCCACCACTGCGCCAGCGCGTGCGCGCGTGCCTGCCTTGCGCGGCACGCACCCTGCGCTTGGCCCCGATGATGTTATGGCGCTGTGGGCTGGCGGCCTGTGGGATTGGTTCGACCCACAGATTCTGGTGCGCGCCGTGGCTGCGCTGCGCGACGAATGCCCGCGTCTGCGGCTAGTGTTTTTTGGCGGGGCACGGCCCAACCCGCATGGCGAGCCGTTTACCACTGGCAAGCGCGCCACCGCCGAGGCGCTGGCCGCCGAGCTGGGCGTGCTCAATCAGAGTGTGGTGTTTCTCGACCGCTGGGTGCCCTACGCCGAGCGCGGCGCGCTGCTGGCCGAGGCCGATGCAGGGGTTTCGGCGCACCTGCCGGGCCTTGAAACGCACTTCGCCTTTCGCACGCGCCTGCTCGATTACCTGTGGGCGCGCTTGCCCGTCCTCTGCACAGCCGGCGACAGCCTGGGCGAAACATTTGCCGCCGCTGGCTGCGCGCAGCTGGTGCCGCCGCACGACCTGCAAGCCTGGATTGACGCATTTCGCACACACTACCACAAAGCTGCAGCACGTGACACCATGCGCGCTGCCGCCAGCACGCTTGCCGAACGTTGGGCATGGGAACAGGTCGCACAGCCATTGATTGCGTTTTGCGCAAAGCCGCGCCGCCTGCCAGCGATCACGCCCGCCGCCGATACCCGCGTGGCTGAGCTTCAGGCGGCACTTGATGAGCGGGGGCGGTATGTGGCGCATGTCGAGCAGGAATATCAGCGCGCTGTGGCAGGCCTCCAGCAGCACGAGCGGGGCATTATTGCCCGGCTTCGGAGCCAGCTGGGCAGACTACGCAAGTAAAATTGGACGCGGAAAACGCAGACTAGGCGGAGAGGACGAGTTGCATTGGACGTGGAAAACGCAGTCGACGAGGAAAACTATTTATAAAACTTGCCAGGTCACTGATGATTTTCGATGATTCGTAAACGCTTTGCGTTTAAATTCGGGCTTTGGTCCAAAGTTTAGCAACAGCCCAACTTCATAAGGTGTGGCTCGCAGGTAATTTAATAGCTGCGCTTCGTGACTGTCAACGATCTGCTGGGCAGCTTTGAGTTCAACAATCACGCAATCCTCAACAAGTAAATCAGCAAAATATTCCCCTACAATTTCGCCTTCATAAAACACAGCAATTTTAGCTTGCTGCTCGACTTTCAAACCAATACGCCGCAATTCAAGCGATAGTGCATTCTCATACACTTTTTCTAGAAAACCATATCCCAGGCGATGATAGACCTTTTTGAAAAACGCATGAAGAATTTTATCAGTGATATCGGCGTATTTAAGCTGCTCATTGTTGTGCATTGTTCGACCCTGCGTTATGCTAATATATTGATAGCATAATGCAGCTTCATTACCACACTACTCTGCTTCTCATCCGCGTTCGCCTGTGTGCAGGCAACTTCATTAGCACACTCACTCATATTCTCATCCGCGTTCGTCCGCGTTCGCCTGCGTCCAAATCAACCAGCGTTCGTCCGCGTCCAAATCAACCAGCGTTCGCCTGCGTCCAGTCACATTGCGCGCAGCCGCTCAGCAATCACTCCCACCCCACGCGACCACGGCCAGCGCTCGGCTTCTTCGCGCGCCGCGCGACCTAGCGCCGTTCGCTCGTCGGGGTTGCGCACTGCGCGCCGCAGCAATTCCACCAGCGCGTCTTCGTCGGGCACCGCCCACTGGGCATCGCGATAGTGCAGCGCATCGCTGCCGGTAGGAGCAAGGCCACGGGTCGGCAGCGGGTAGCCATTCTGCGCATTCAGGAAGGTCGTCGGCGCGCTCCAGTCGGTGGCGATTGCGGGCACGCCACAGGCCATTGCTTCCAGAATAGGCATGCCCCAGCCTTCGCCACGGCTCGGCAGCACAAAGCAATCCACGCTCTGGTACAGCTCAACAAGCTGCGCGCCACTGAGCGGCTGGTTGTAGATCAGCCCGATCGGCGCGTGCGGCCTACCGAGCGCCGCGCTTAGCTCGCGCACCGGGTTTGGCAGCGGCATGCGGCAGTCGATCTTCAGCAGCAGCAGCACCGGGTCATTCGGCGCAAAAGCTGCGCGCCAGGCGCGTAATAACACATCCCAGCCTTTGCGCTCGCCCCACTCAAACACCGACAGGAAGATCGTGCGGTCGCGCAGCCTTGTGCGCGGGGCAGTGGCAGGCCGGAATCGTGTTGCGTCGACGCCGAGCGGGACGACATGCACCGGCGGGCGCACGCCACTGGCGCGAAACACATCCGCGCCCCAGGCGCTGGGCGTCCACAGCTCGTCCATCTGGTTGGCCTGCTCGACCCAGTTTGCTGGCAGGCGGTCGGTTTCCAGCATGGTAAAGCCAATGCGGTAGCGCCCGCTATTCTTGCTGAAGCGGTCGCCCGGCGCATACACCACCTGCGGCGCATCAAGGCGCAGTGGCCCGGCCTGCAGCTCGCGGATGCGCGGATGCATACCGCCAGCCTGCACCTGTTCGTCATAGTCGGTGCCGTAGAGGTAGAGCGGCCGCACCGGAATGCCCAGCGCATCGAGGCCGAGCACATACGCCAGCGACGAGCCACTGTAGCCGGTGAGCGCGGCAAAAGAGGAATGCCAGGTCAGCATAGTGCTCCGAGCTACTGCTGTGCGAGATGATCTTCGATGCGGCGGCGCGCGCTGCGTTCTTCGTCGAGCTGCACCACCAGGCTGTCGGCCAGCCGAACCAACGTGGCGTGCGTGGCATTGAGCTGCGCCAGCTCGGGGCCGAGCAGCCACCAGGCCAGGCGGGTGCGCAGCCGCGCCAGCAGGCCACGCGAGGGCGGCGGGCGCAAGGGGTATTGCGCGTGCAGATCGGCCAGCTGCTGGGCCAGGTATGGGTCGCCCAGTGCCACGTTCGTCAGCGTTGGCAGCGCGTCGAGCGGCGAGGCGCGATCGGCCAGCGCGCGCTCGACGGCGGCCAGCAGCGGCTCGCCTTCTGCCGCCGGACCAACCGAAAACAAAGAGGAATGTTCAGAATTCTTCATCGGGAAGCTTTCATAGGCGGCCCGCCTTTGTCAATGCGCGGGCGCTATGCTAGAATAGCCCGGTTTGCGCACGCCGCGTATCATACCATTAAATCGGCGTTTGCCCGCAGAGGACAGCCATGGACGATACAACCCGCAATATAACCATCAAGCAGCTTGATGATGTATGGCATGTAGCGCCGCGCCCGCACACAACACCCAACTCGCTTCTAAGCCCAGCGAAAGCGTTTGTTTCCACCGCAACATATCAGCTGATCGGCAGCCTGATCGAGCAGCAAAATGCGTGTAATGCTGCACTGGTTCATGCTTGCCAGGCGCTGGCAGCGAGCGATGATCAGCGCCAGAATGAGCTGCAAAACCAATTGCACAATCTGCAAGTTCACCTGCAAAATTTCAATGTGCAGGTTATGAATGTTGCCCGCCGCGCTGAACTGATCGAGCAGCACCTGGCCGATATCGACGCGGCCGAAACGGCACTGGCCGCGCGCCTGGTGCAGCTCGAACTGCGCCTGAACGAGCGCGAGGCGACGCGCGCATGAAGGTTGCGGTTGTCATCCCGGTGCGTAATGGCGCGGCCTTCCTGCGCGCCTGCCTTCGGTCGCTGCTGGCACAGGAATACGCACCCTTCGCCATCGTCGCAGTCGATAACGGCTCAAACGACGGTAGCGCTGACCTGATTGCCACCGATTTTCCCCAGGTGCAGCTGGTGCACAGTGCTGAGGCGCTGGGTTTTGCTGGCGCGGTGAACTGCGGCATTCGCGCCGCGCTTGAGCATAATGCATTGCTCGACGCGATTGTGGTGCTGAACCAGGATACCGAGGCGCAAGCGGGCTGGCTGGCGGCGCTTGTTTCCCCACTGGAGCACGATCCTTCGGTTGGAATGGTTGGCAGCCAGGCGCGCTTTCCCGATGGCACGGTGCAGCACGCTGGCGCGGAGCTTCTGTGGCCGCTGGGCTATGGCCGCAACATTGGCTATGGCGGGGCACCAGCCGATACAGTAAGCACCGAGCCGGAATATGTCGCTGCCGTGGGTGTGGCGCTGCGCTGCGCCATGCTCGACGCAATCGGGCTGTTCGACGAAGGTTTCAACCCGGCTTATTTCGAAGATGCCGACCTGTGCCTGCGCGCGCGCGCGGTCGGCTGGCGCGTGGTCTATGAACCCAGCGCCGTGCTGACGCACCACGAAGGAGCGCGCGCCGCCGCTGGCGACTACGGGCACGCCGCGCTGATCGAGCGCAACCGCCTGCGCCTGGTGCTCAAGCATATGCCCGCCGCGCAGCTCCTGGGCGAGTTTCGCGCCGCCGAAGAGCGCCAATTGGCCGCGCGCCTGCACGACGGCAGCGCAAGCGTGCTGCGCCGCGCCTATCTCGACGCACTGCTGATGCTGCCCGCGCTCGCATCCAGCGCGCCCTGGCGCGAGCAGGCCGACGCTGTTGCAGCACTGTTCACCGATTTGCGCGCCCGCGCCACACACACAGGCCGCCAGCACCAAACAGCCGCGCCCGCTCGTGCAGTTGCGCCTGCCCACGCGCCCCGGCCCGATCCGCGCCCGGCCGAGTTGCCGCCTGTGGCGATTGTGATGCTCACCTGGAACGGCCTCGACTACACGCGCGCCTGCCTCGACAGCCTGCGCAGCCTGACAGAAGGTGTCGACTACCAGCTTGTAGTGGTCGATAATGGCAGCACCGACGGCACGCGCGAGTACCTGCGCACGCTCGACTGGATCACGCTGATCGAGAACCCAACCAACGAGGGCTTTACACGCGGTAATAATCGCGGCTTCCTGGCAGCCTGGCGCAACGCCGACATCCTGATGCTCAACAATGACACGCTGATTTTGCACGCCGACTGGCTGGCGCGCCTGCGCGCCACTGCGCACAGCGACCCGGCAATCGGGATTGTCGGCTGCAAGCTCGTGGCACCCAATGGCCGGCTGGCGCACGCCGGTACCTACATGCTTACCGAGGCGCTGTGGGGCTGGCAGGTTGGCGGCAATGAGGAAGACATTGGGCAGTTCCCCGGCGTGCGCGCGGTCGAGGGCGTAATTGGCGCGTGCATGTACATCCGCCGCGACGCCTTCGACGCAATCGGCCCGCTCGACGACCAGTTCTTTTCGTACTACGAAGATACCGACTACTGCCTGCGCGCCACCGAGCTTGGCTACACGATTGTGGTCGATGGCACAGTGCGCGTGCTGCACTACGAGAATGTCAGCACCAAGCTGAACAACGCCAACTTCTGGAAGATGTATGGTGCATCGCAGGCGATCTTTCGCGCAAAATGGGAAGAGTATTACCGCCGCAAATACACGCATCACCTGCTCTGGCACGCCCAGGTCAGCGCGCCCAGCGGCTACGCCGTGTCGTCGCGCAAGCTCGCGCTGGCGCTGGACGAAAGCGGTGTAGACGTGCGCCTGGCTTACCTGTACGGCAATGCCTATGCCGAAAAGAGCAGCGGCGACCCGCGCATCGAGCAGATGCGCCAGCGCGCCCGCGATACCAGCCTGCCGCAGGTGCTGTATGGCCCCGGCGACATGTTCCACAAGAATAGTGGCAGCTACCGCATTGGCTACACCATGCTCGAAATCGACGGCCTGCCCGACGAGTGGGTGCGCCAGGCCAACCAGCTCGACGAGATCTGGGCACCGAGCCACTTCAACGCCGAAACGTTCCGCAACAGCGGCGTGGCCCGGCCTATCCACGTTGTGCCGCTCGGCGTCGACCCAAACTACTTTCACCCGCAGATTGCCGCGCGCCGCATGAGCCAGCGCTTCACCTTCCTGTCGGTGTTTGAGTGGGGCGAGCGCAAAGCCCCAGACGTGCTGCTGCGCGCCTTTCATGCCGCGTTTGGCCCGCGCGACGACGTGGTGCTGGTGCTGAAAGTCGATAACCGCGACCCCGACATCGACGTTGCGCGCGCAATTGCCGATCTGGGCTTGCCCGCCGACAGACCGCGCGTGGCGCTGCTGTTGAACCAGGATTTGCCGGCCTACCAGCTTGGCAGCTTGTACCGCAGCGCCGATTGCTTTGTGCTGCCCACGCGCGGCGAAGGCTGGGGCATGCCCATCCTTGAAGCGATGGCGTGCGGGCTGCCGGCGATCGCCACTGACTGGAGCGCGCCTAGCGACTTTTTGCGCGAAGGCATCAGCTACCCACTACGCGTGCGCGATCTCGTGCCGGCGGTGGCGCGTAACCCTTACTACGCTGGTTTTTCCTGGGCCGACCCCGACTTCGATCATTTGGTGTACCTGCTGCGCCATGTATACGAGCAGCGCGAGGAAGCCCGCGCTGTGGGCGCACGCGCCGCCGAGATTGTGGCGCAGGAATGGACGTGGCAGCGCGCCGCCACAAAGATACTCGCCCGGCTTGATGCCATTGGAGATTAAAAGATCACTGAAATGAATCATACGATCGTCTGGCAATCGCGTTGGGGCATCCCAACCAGCTATGCAATCCATTCCGAAGAAATGGCATTGTTACTCGATTCGTTGGGAGTGGAAGTCATCCATCGCCCCACGCCCTGGCCCGTCCCGGCGCGCATCAAGCACCCGGTGCTGCAAGCAGCTGCCGCCCGCCCATTGCGCGACGATGTGCCGCAGATCAGCTACGACCAGGCTGATCTGTTCTACACGGCGCATCCAGGCTATAAGATCGGCTACACAACGCTTGAGGTCGACGGACTACCCGCCGATTGGGTGGCAGCCTGCAATGCCATGGACGAAGTGTGGACGCCCAGCCGCTGGGGGGCGGAAATCTTCGCGTCCGCCGGGGTAACGCGCCCGATTCGCGCAATGCCACTCGGCTTCGACCCGGCGCGCTTTCACCCGGGCCTCCCCGGCCGGCCTGTGCGCGACCGCTTCACCTTTCTGTCGATCTTCGAGTGGGGCGAGCGCAAGGCTCCCGACCTCTTGCTGCGCGCCTACAATGCCGCCTTTGGCCCCGACGACGACGTGCTGCTAATCATTCGCACCAATAATTTCGATGGCGATGTGGATGTCGGCCGGCAAATCAACGATCTGCACCTACCGCACCGTGGCCCGCCCGTAGCGCTGCTTTTGAACCAGCAGATTGCCGCCGCCGAGCTTGGCAGCCTGTACCGCAGCGCCGACTGCTTTGTGCTGCCTACGCGTGGCGAAGGCTGGGGCATGCCACTGCTTGAAGCAATGGCCTGCGGCTTGTCGGTGATCACAACCGACTGGAGCGGGCAGACTGAGTTTATCAACCCCGACCTTGGCTTCATGGTGCGCGTGCGCGCACTCGTTCCCGCCGAGGCAAAATGCGAGTATTACACCGGCCTGCGCTGGGCCGAACCCGACTTTGATCACCTGGTGGCGCAGATGCGCTATGTCTACGAGAATCGCCAGGCCGCCCAGGCCGTTGGCGCACGCGCCGCTGCACATGTGGCTGAACATTTCACCTGGCGGCACACCGTGGAGCGTATTGTAGCACGACTGGAGGAGCTCTAATAATGCGGATTGGTTTCGACATTTCGGTGCTGCGGATCGCGCAGGCCGGCGTGCTTGAATACACCCATGCCCTTCTGGCCGAACTGCTGCGCATCAGTCCCGAGCATTCGTGGACGCTGCTCGATGTGCTGCCGCTCAACCCGGGCCGGCCAATGCAGGCGCCATCAACCCTGTTCGACGCACCAAACAGCCGTGTGGTGCGTGTATCGGCCTTGCAGCGCGGCTACCTGAGCATGCTGCCCGGCGCGCGCACGGGCCTGGCCCACACCCTGGCCGAACAGGCCGATCACGCGCTTGACCGCCCATGGGAATTCGCTGCGGTTGGCGCGGTGGGCATGCAGTTGCGCGCCGCGCTTGGCCGCGCCGATGTATTCCACTGCTCGGATCAGTTTCAGTATATGCCGCCGCGCGGCGCGGCCGTGCTCACCATTCACGACCTTACGTCGCTCTCGCACCCCGAATGGCATGTGAGCGATACCACCACCATGCACGGCGGCAAAGAGCGTTTCGCCGCCACGCGCGCCACGCACCTGATTGCAGACTCTCACGCTACCAAGCGCGATGTCGAACAATACCTGCACGTTCCGGGCGAGCGCATCACTGTGGTGCATGCTGCTGCCGGTTCGCAGTTTCGCGCATACCCGCCCGATGCTGTGCAGGCAGCGCTCGACCGCTATGGCCTGCAGCGCGATGGCTACCTTCTCACGGTTGGCACACTGGAGCCGCGCAAAAATCATGTGGGCTTGATTGACGCCTACGCCCGCCTACGCGCCGCGCTCGCCGCCGAAGGGGTAGAAGCGCCGCCGCTGGCGATTGCCGGCGCACGGGGCTGGAAGTTCGAGGATATCCTGGCCGCGCCCGAACGCGCCGGCGTAGCACCACATGTGCGCTGGCTCGGCAAGGTACCCGCCGCCGATTTGCCGCTGGTTATGGCTGGTGCGGCAGTGTTTGTATACCCATCATTCTACGAGGGTTTTGGCCTGCCCGTGCTCGAAGCGCTGGCCTGCGGCGCGCCCACAGTTTCCACCAACACAAGTTCACTGCCCGAAGTGATGGGCGATGCTGGCCTGTACTGCGACCCGCTCGACACCGAGAGTATTGCCCAGGCCCTGAAAACACTACTGAGCGACGCGGCCCTGCGCGCCCGGCTGCGGCAGGCAGGGCCGGCGCGCGCCGCCCAGTTCTCGTGGGAACGCACGGCACGCGAGACGCTTGCTGTGTATAGCAAGGCTATTCAGGCGACCCGTTGATTATTGCATAGTTTCCGCAAATGCGTCATTGTGAGATAGCTATGAATGTGAGCAAAGTATATAATTCAAGGGATGTGTCGCAATGGATCTGCGAAACGCTATACCTCAATATGCTCGACTACAAAAGGATCGCCCGCAAAGCTCAAGGTTTCCGCTTCTTCTTTTAGGAGCAATTATTTCACTTCTGCTTAGCACCCTCCTTCTCAGCGTCATCTACCTCATTCCCTTTACGCAACAGTTCGATATGAGCGCGCGCCCGGCTTTTCTTGATGGCTTGTATCCGGTTGAGCGTAATTCGCAGTTTGCATATGCCTATTCGGATGGCAATATAGAAGCGAACTGGCCGAGTATTGGGTGTGGCAATTTTTTAGTGACGCTTGAATTAGGTGCGCCTGCAGGAAAAGAGATTACAAAAGCGACGTTTATCATACACTCAATGAGTAATGATCTTGGTGCTGTTAGTTCGGTGCGCCGGTTCCAGATCCTTGTCCCAACCGATACACAATGCAATCTGCAATTCCAAATAGTAAGTAATGGCCAGAAAATATCAGACGATCCGCGCACATTAGGGGTATTCATCAAACAAATTGCTATACAATCAGTATCGCCTGCAACCCCGCCCGCTCATATCATAGCTACCAGTTTCGTGGGAATTATTGTCTTTCTCATTTTCATTGGCCTGATCTTCTCATTCGGCCGGAACTTGTGGTTATGGCTTGTACCCAGCCTTGCACTCGTCACACTCATAGGCTGGTATACCCGTAACGACCCAACATTCGATAGCTCAGGTATCGATCGATTTTTGTTTTTTAGTTGCGCTATCCTTGTTTTTAGTTCACTGTTTGTCTATGGTCAAAAACATCTTCGCAGCACCAGGCTCACATATCTTCTGGTGAGTACATCGTTCATTATCCCTATTGTGATCTTCCTGTGGCACGTTTCGCTTCACTACAATTTCATGATCGATGACACATATATCTCGCTCGTTTATGTAAAAAACTTTTTGCATGGCAAGGGATTAACGTTTAATGGGACGTATGTGGCCGGGTATTCGAACTTTTTGTGGGTGATCATCATTTCTTTCATCGGGATGAGCGGTGCAGATCTTTTGCTGATTGCAAAACTCCTGGGAATAGCGTGTGGTCTTGGTATTATGCTCCTGCTTCCGTTTTTGAGCCAACGGTACTTAGGAAACATCACCACAGGGCTGATCGCAGCGCTGCTTCTAGCATTTGCAAGCCCGTTTATTGTATGGTCGGTGGCAGGGTTAGAAACGACCGGTTTTGCACTACTCCTGCTTGCTTCCATCTTGCTCATTATTGCAGAAGAACAACACGGTAGCATTGCCTGGTCGGGGGTGGCATTGCTTGGGCTTGCGCTAACACGCCCGGAAGGCATTGGCCTGGTAGTTGCGCTCCAGGCAATGCGCCTGGGCTGGTACTGGCTGGCGCGCAAAGGCCAATGGGAACGGCGCGCGTTTTTAGGATTAGCCGCGCCATTCGTTGGCTATGCCGTTTTTGTGTGCTGGCACACTTACTACTATGGCTACCCACTCCCAACAACGGTATATGCGAAAACAGGTGATCTTGTCGATCAGATCACCAAAGGTGTAGCGTATCTTTCTGTATGGTTCCAGCAAAATCGCTTCGTTTATGGGCTTGCTCTTTTAGGCACACCTTTTTTGCTTATACGACAACCGCGCTTTGCAAACGTATTGCTGGCAGGAACAATTGCAGCATATTTTTTCTTCATTGTAGCGTCTGGCGGCGACTGGATGCCAGCACATCGATTTGTTATCCCTGTTCTGCCATTGATTTTCCTCATGCTTGGGCAGTTGATCGTGTCGTTAAGCAATTGGCTGTCACGGCTTCGCCCAGTAGTTGGTACGGCACTGCTCGTGTCTCTTACGTTTTGGGCAACGAATAGTACCTGGCAATCTTCGAATAATGAATACACATACTTACGGACTATTGCTCATAATGTTGAGATCACCAATGAAATTGGCAGGCGGGTTGGGGAAATTGCCCATAGTGACGATACGATTGCCTTAATCGACGCAGGAGCAATACCATTCTTTACTGATGCGCATATCATTGACATGATTGGGCTCAATGATAACCACATTGCCCATCTGCCAGGCGGATTTCTGAGCAAATATGATAACGGCTACGTACTGGCGCAGGAGCCCACCTATATTCATATGCATCTGGGTCACTACGCGAATAGCTGGGCACCAACCGATTTTATTGGCAGCTCGGCGCTTTATTATTCAGCAGAGTTTCATCAGTATTACGAACAAACCAGCGAAATACCATATATTTTCAAGCGCAGACAGCAGCCGTTAACTGATGATCGTGTCGCAACCTTCTACGGTGCGAACTACCAGGCGAAAGTACCTCGCTCAGTTACAGCGAACACAAGCATTCTATTTCCAATCACTCTCGTCAATAATGGATACCTGCTTTGGCAATCGCATTCCCTCGATGCACCCTGGGGTGCAGTGCGGATTGTAGCGGAATGGCGCGATACCGCAACCGGGCGCACGATTTCTACGAGAACGATCACGCTGCCACGAGACGTTCTTCCAGGTGAGCAGCTATCATTTGATATACGGCTGCAAGCTCCCGCAGCTGCGGGTACATACCAGCTACGCCTCGATCTCGAACGCACACTCATGTATCGCTTTTCGGACAAGCAGGTGCCACCCTGGGAAGAGGTTATAAAAGTGCAGTGACGTACCTGTTCCCAGTAATCCGATCTACTCCGAATTGTTATTACAGCAGCACACAGCCTGACATCGCCATAACACACAATTATTTCACCTCCATACCGACACCCAATTGCAATCAACCTCGCCACACCTCCCCGGCGCTGAAAGCGGTGCACGAAGCAATGTAGTACATTGCCGATGAGCGCCTGGCTCAGCGGCTCACCAACAACATCGGAGCACAACAATGCACCGCAATGGAACAACTACGCGCCCCCGTGTCACAACCTTGTCCGACACTGCGAGCACTGCGCCAGCTTCTGGCACTACCACGCCAGCCTCTGCGCCTCCCGCGCCAAACACTGCGAGCACTGCGTCAGGGTCTGCAGCTACTGCGTCAGGGTCTGCAGCTACTGCGCCAGGCGCTGCAGCTACTGCGTCAGGCGCTGCGGCTACTGCGTCAGGCGCTGCGGCTACTGCGTCAGGCGCTGCGGCTACTGCGTCAGGCGCTGCGGCTACTGCGTCAGGCACAGGAACTACCCGTCTTGCATATCGGGGCTACAGCTCGGCTGCCGCAATGGACGTGCGCCTGCACAATGCCCGCCTGAGCATTAGCGCGCTTCTGAACGACGAGCAGAACCTGGCACAGCTTGCGCCTTATGGCTACACTGCGGCACGCCTGCAAGAAGGGTTGGCGATCCAGGCGCGGGCATTTGCCGCCCGCGCGCAACAACGCGCTGAACAAGGCGCGCTGCTTAGCGCAACCGACGCATACCGCGTGGCGCAAGCGGCTGCCCAGTATACATTCGCACTGCACAGCAAAATCGCCCAGATCGCTTTGCACAGCGAGCGTGGCCTTGCACAAACACTGGGCCTGGGCGACACACGAGCCCGCTCGCAAGCGAAATGGCAGCAGCGCGCGCAACGGTTCTACACCAACGCTCTGGGCAACTCGGCCATTCTCGAGCACATGGCCAGCTATGGCATTACTGCTCAACAGCTCGTTGAAGGCCAGCGCCAGGTTACCAATGCAGAAACGGCCCTGGTTGCGCGCCAGCAGCAGCGCACCAAAGCCACAGCAGCAACAAGCGCGGGCCAGCAGGCCTTTGCCGATCTCGATGCCTGGATGCGCAATTTCCAGGCGATTGTGCGAATTGCCTTCCCGAATCGCTAAGCCTGGGTTGCCAGCATAGTTAGGGCTTGTGCAGTTGTGCTATTTTGTATGCGGTTGTCCCGCGCATAGCGCGGAACAACCGCATACAAAGAAAAACGTAAGTACCGTTCTGTAGTACGTAATGCTGTGCGCACATCCGCATCCTGCTACAAAGCCGCAAGCGCAAAAAACGCATCGCGGATGCTATAATACCTACTGATGTGGCTGTGTACCCCTGATAGCCTTGCGACATCCTAGCGAAGGAGCACACACTCTATGCTTCATGCACGTCTTCGCAGCATTCTTCCCGTGTCTGTTCTGGCCCTCCTGATCGTTCTCCCTGCTCTGTTCACCCCAGCCGCTGGCGCGGCCCCAGGCATCGCCGCACTTCCCAGCGTCCATGCCGGTTTCCCAGTGTCGCTGAATGGCGCCGTGGTGCGCTTTGGTTCGGTGGCGCTCGGGAAGGTCAACAGTGATAACTGGACTTTTGCAGATTTGCGGCAACAAGCTTCTGAGCATATGATCAGGCGAGCGTTGGTCTACCAGTTGGGAGGCACAGGTGCCAGCAATTGTCGCGATACCACAGGTGGTCGAGGAACTGCTGGTCCAGTTCGCCGACCTGTTTCCAAATGAGCCTTCACGCCGCCACTTTGCCGAATACCTGACCGGGCTGTTTGTAGCGGAGCACAAGACCGTGAGCGGTATCACGCGAGAGTTTGCCGCCCCACCCGACCAATCCACTCTCAATCGATGGTTGACTGAAGCGCCCTGGGATGTCCAGCGCATCAACGCGCACCGGCTCGAATGGCTTCAACAGGACGCTGCAACGCGCTATCGTCACGACGGCGTTATCGCGATCGATAACACTTTGATAGATCATGACGGCAAACTGATAGAGGATGTCGGCTATTTCTGGGACCATGCCGACAAACGCCACCTGATCGCCCACGATTACCTGTTTGCCAACTACGTCAACCCGAGTGGGAAGCATTATCCGCTCGATTTCCGGCGCTTCCGCAAGCGCGAGCAGTGCGACGACGAGCGCCCGTTCAAGAATCACACCGACCTCGCTAAGGAACTGATCGATTGGGTTGTCGCTGAGGACATACCGGGCGACTTCACCTTCGACAGTTACTTCACCAACGCGCCAATTATGAACACCCTCCACGCCAAAGGTCGCAGCTACATCGGTGATTTGAAAGCCAACTCGAGTGATTGTAGTCAGCGGGAAGCAGACCAGCGTGACTGAGTGGGTCAAAACGCTCACGCCGCTTGTTCGCACCAAGTTTACGGTCGGCGGTCACACGCAATGGTAAGCTTCACCAAGTCCGTTCGTCTGCCCAATGTCAACCACCCAGTGCGTATTCTGGTGTTGTGGTCAGAAGCAGAAGCTGCGACGCCACGCAAGATCCTGATCAGCAACCGAACCCAGTGGGAAGCTCATCGCATTTTGAAGGTCTACAAAAAGCGCTGGACAGGGACGGAGACCTTTCATCGGGACGGGAAGCAGCATTTGGGCATGGGCGAGTGTCAGCTCAGGGACGGGATGGGCCAGACCAGGCACATGCACCTCGTCGTCCTGGCGTACACGGCTCTGATGCGCCAATTGAAGCATGATCGTGCCTTCGAATGGGCTCACACACGCCTGATGACCATTGGCGAGTCCTGTCGCACCATCGCTCGCGAGACCTTGGGCAAAACGCTTGCTTGGGCCATCGAACAATCGCACCAAGGCATGACTCTGTCCGATATCAAGCTCCGTTTGGCTTTACCCTGAGCTTTCGCCTATTTCTGCAAAACCTTAGTGATAACATCGACGATATTGTTGTTGGCGCAAGCGATGGCAAAGTGCACGCCTACACCGGCAATGGCAGCAAGCTGTGGGATTACGACACTGGCAATATGGCAATCGAAAGCAAGCCCGCGATTGCTGATATTGATGGCGATGGCAAAAACGAAGTGATTGTCAGCGCGGGCAGCACGTTTACCGCAGCAAACAGCGGCGCAGGGGTTTATATTCTGCGGAACAATGGTACGCTGCGCTGCGCTTTTACCGACACTGGCGATTTTGACGGCAACGGCGTGCACGATGGCGTATATGCCTCGCCAGCAGTCGCCGATCTGGATGGCGATGGCCAGAGCGAAATTGTGTTCGGCGGCTTCGACGCGCAGGTGCGCGTGATGGACAATAACTGCAACATCCTTGCGGGACGCTTTGTCCGCGACACAATCTGGTCATCGCCCGCGATTGCCGACATGAACGACGACGGCAAACCCGAGATCATCATCGGCGTTGATTCCCACCTTGAGCCAGGCAAGGGTACGTTGGATGGTGGCATTTTGCATGTCTACAACAGCAGCCTGAATGATATTGCCGGCTTCCCCAAGCAAATCGACGAGGTGATCTATTCGTCTCCGGCGATTGGCGATATCGATGGAGACGGATCGCCGGATATTGTGGTAGGCACAGGGCGCTGTTATAACAATGTACCAAACTGCGCCTCGGGCGGGCGTGTGCACCCGGGCGCTGGCGAGTATATCAACGCCTGGGATGCACAGGGAAATCCATTGCCGGGCTGGCCGCGCGCAATTCCCGGCCAGTTTGCTTTCAGCTCGCCTGCGCTTGCGAACATGGATGGCGACGCCGCGCTTGAAGTGGTGATCAATACTGCCGAAGTCAAAGATGGCCTGACAACAGCGCCCGACGGCTGGGTGCACGTTTTTAAAGGTAATGGTTCCGAGATTGCAGGATGGCCGAAAAAACCAACGGTTCCCGCTGGCGGGGGAGCATCGGTAAGGTGGAGTACCAGCGCCTCGCCGATTGTCGCTGATGTAAATGGCGACGGCAGCCCGGAAGTCTTCGTACCATGCAACTTTGATGTTGTGGCCTGGAACAAGAATGGCGTCCAGCTCACGGGCGGTAATGCGGGACAGTGGGCGCTCAACACTCAATACTCGCTCAACGGCACGCCAGCTATTGGCGACATCGATGGCGACGGCAAGCTGGAGCTTGTAGCCGCTAGCGGTCGTGGCAGCCAGAGCATCGGCGGACTATTCGCCTGGGATTTCGACGGCGCCGCAACGAAGAAGGCGCTGCCCTGGCCGAGCTTCCGGCGCAGCCCCGACAATAACGCACTCCTGCTTTCTCCTGGCCTGCAAACCGATACTGATGTGACACTGATTGTAAAGACCGGCGACAGCCGCACAACCACAGTGGCCGTGAAAGATCTTGCCAATGGTGCCATCGACTGGACGGCCAGTGACGATCAAAGCTGGCTGTCGGTAAATCCGACAAGCGGCACCACGCCAGACACAATCAGCATCACCGCCGATTCGAGTGGCAAGAGTAATGGTACCTACGATGGCACAGTTACGCTCACCTCGTCGGTAAATACTGTGACGATCGACATTCATATGGTTGTGGCAGACAATGTGTACGACGTGTTTGCGCCAATAGCGCGGCGTAACTAAGCGATCTGGCTTTCCAGCAAAAGAGTCGGGGTGGCAGTGCCACTCCCGACTCTTTTGTTATGCGCCTGCATCTTAGCTTCTGAATACTGCTATAATGCCCAGCCATACGCAGTAGAGCGAGGAAGCTGAATGGCAATTATCTGGATTGAACCAAAACAAAGAACCGTTTTTGAGGCACTTGAAGCAATTGAGCAGGCTGTCGATCACCAGCAGCAAATTTCCCGCCTCGACGAGCGCTTCATGGCAGATCCTTACCTGGCAGAGAATGTTGGGCAGGCACACGCAAACTGGGCGCTGGATGCGGGGCGAGTGGTAGAAGGCAGCGGGCGGCTCGGGCGCGCCTTCACACTTGGGCAGCGCGCCGTACGCAAGCTGACATGGTGGTACAACCTACCGCAGTTCCAGCAGGTGCAGGAGTTCCATGGCGCGGCGGTGCGCAGCATCGACGCAATGATCACGCATCTGTACCACCTGACGAACCGCGTGCAGGCGCTTGAATCCATGCATAGCGAGCAGCGCATGCGCTCAGTCGAGAGCCAGCTCAAGGCCATGCGCGACGAGCAGGTGGCACTGCGCCAGCGCATTGCCGAGCTTGAGGCACAGCTGGAGCGCGAGGCATAATAGCTTCTTTTATGGCCCCTCATCGCTGGCTTCCGAGCGCACATACAGGAGCTTGAGCAAGGCGGCATTAAACTGGCGCTGCTGCGCCAGCAACGGCGCAAGCGCACGCCATGCTAGCCGCTGCGCCATCCCGCGCAGCCCCGCGCCTGCCGGCGCTGCAAGTTGCCAGCTCGCTTCCAGATGCCGAATGAGATCGCGTTCTTGCTCACGCATAACCGTTTTCCCAGGCTTGCGATATATGGCAGGCAGTAGCGACGCGGCGCGCTTGCCGGCGTGTGGCTGCTGGCAAAACTGCACTAACGGCCCCAACGCCCGCTCCCACGCAAAACCCTGCGCCAGCGCGTGAGCGCGCGCCCCACACGCCGCCAGTTCGGCCGGGTCGTTTAGCAGGGCAATCAGCGCGGCGGCGGTTGCCGGGGCATCGCCGGGCGGCACAACCGCGCCCAGGCCGTGGGCGCGCACAAGGTCGGCGGCGGCGTCGCCATCGCTTACCAGGCTGGGCAAACCCGCCCACAGGTGATCGAGAAAGCGCGAGCGCACGGCGGCGTAGGCAGTTTCGAGGTGGTTGCGATGCAGCGAGACGGCCACCGTCGCGTCGAGCAGGAAGTCGGCGCGGCGTTCGTAGGGCACCCACTCGTCGTAGAAAACAATGTGCGTGCCGAGCAAGCCGCATTCGGCGGCGCGGGCGCGGGCGCGCTCGGGCATGCGCATCGCCGTGGCTGCGCCGGGGTGCCGCCCGGCCAGAAACACCAGCCGCGCCGTTGGGTGGCGTTCCGCTACCTGCGGCATGGCGTCGATCAGCGTCAGCGGGTCGAGCCAATCCCACAGCCCGCCCGTCCACAGCAGCAGCGGGTCGTCTGCACCAATGCCGGGCAGCACGCCGCGTAAAGCCGGCCCTTGCCGCACAGGCGGCGTCGGGTCGAGCCCAAACGGCGCGACATCGATCAGGGCGCGCGCGGTTGCGTCGGCATCGATCTGCGCAGGCGTGAGCCGGCCTGCCAGCATCAGCGCGCCGAGGTAGAGGTCGCGCTGGCGCTCGGTGGCGCACAGAAAGAAATCGCCAGCGGCGAGCTGCCGCGCCAGCAGTTGCTGGTCGGTGGCGGCGCGGGCGGCGCGCGCCTCGGGCGGCTGTTCGCGCATCAGCTCAAGGTTTTCGAGCAGCACCGGATCATAGAGGTCGAGCGCGAGCGGCTGCGGAACGTTCGCCAGCTCAGGATGAACTTCGAGCACAAAGCCATTCGCCACCACCACGTCGGCGCGCTCCAGCCAGCCAGCCAGCGACGCCGCATCGCCCCAGCTATAATCGCCACAGGCAAAATTGGGCGACTGAAGATCGATTGGCCGTGGCGCGATCAGCGTCACTGCGCCATGTGCGGCCAGCACGCGCGCCATATGCCAGGCGCGAATGCCCGGCCCGGCCATCCGCTGGCCGACGACGTCGTGATTGATGATTAGAATGCGCGGGCGAGTGTGCTGACTCATAGTTCCCATAACGTGCTTGCCGGCGCTTTGCACGCCGCACCGCGCGAATGGTACAGCCGATTGGCGGGCGCGTCAACCGCGCTTGCGCATCGCCGCGCTGGCGTGTATACTCCGGCAGCGCAACAGCAGTGGAATGAGCAATGAACGTTGTCCTGATTTCGACCTACGAGCTTGGCCACCAGCCCTTTGGGCTGGCTTCGCCAACGGCGTGGCTGGCGCGTGCTGGCGCGCAAGTCGCCTGTCTCGACCTGGCGGTGCAGCAGTTCGATGCCGATGTGGTGGAAGACGCCGCGCTGGTCGCGTTTTACCTGCCCATGCACACCGCCACGCGCCTGGCCGCCGATGCCATCGCGCAGGTGCGGGCAGCGAACCCACGCGCGCACCTGTGCGCCTACGGGCTCTACGCGCCGCTGAATGAGGAGTGGCTGCGGGCGCGCGGCGTCGGTACCATTCTTGGCGGTGAGTTCGAAAGCGGGCTGGTGGCGCTGTACCGTCGGCTGGCCGCGTCGGAAACACCCGCTGCCCAGCCCGAGCCGCGCGTGTCGCTGGTGAAGCAGGAATTCCTGCCGCCTGAGCGCGCCGGCCTGCCGCCACTCGCCCACTATGCGCATGTCGCGCTGGAAGGCAGCCAGCATCGCACCGCTGGCTACACCGAGGCCAGCCGAGGCTGCAAGCATACCTGCCGCCACTGCCCGATTGTGCCGGTGTATGGCGGGCGCTTCCGCGTGGTGCAGCGCGCTGTGGTGCTGGAAGATGTGCGCCAGCAGGTCGCGGCGGGCGCGGGCCACATCACCTTTGGCGACCCGGATTTCTTCAATGGGCCGGGGCACGCCATTGCGCTGGTGCAGGAAATGCACGCCGAGTTCCCCGCACTCACCTACGATGTCACGATCAAGATCGAGCACCTGCTGCGCCACGCCGCGCTGCTGCCGGTGCTGCGCGACACTGGCTGCCTGTTCATCACCAGCGCGGTCGAGTCGGCCGACGACGCCACGCTGGCGCGCTTCGACAAGCGCCACACCCGCGCCGATTTTGTGCGCGCCGCTGGCCTGCTGCGCGAGCTTGGGCTGACACTCAACCCAACCTTTGTGACCTTCACGCCCTGGACGACGCGGCGGGGTTATGTCGAGCTTCTGGAGCTGATTGCTGAGCTTGACCTGATCGAGCATGTTGCGCCAATTCAGTACGCGATTCGCCTGCTCATTCCGGCGCAGTCGCGCTTGCTGGAATTGCCCGAAGTGCGTGCGCTGGTGCAGCCCTTCGACAGCGCGGCGCTGGTCTACCCCTGGCAGCACCCCGACCCCGGCGTCGATGCGCTGTACCGGCAGGTGTTGAGCGCGGTGCGGGTGCGCCGCGCATCGCGGCACGAGCACTTTGCCGAGGTATTGCGGCTGGCGCAGACCGCGCTGGATGCGCCCGTTTCGGCACACGCCCAGCGCGAGCAGGCCCGCCGCGCCGACTGGCGGCCCATCCCGCATATGAGCGAGCCCTGGTACTGCTGAGCCGAGCCCGATGAGGAGCCGTCGGCTCCTGAGTTTGTTTGAAGCCACAGAAAGGAAGCAAATGAAAGTCGCCTACATTTTCAGCACCTCCGGCCACACCGCCAGCTACAAGCTGGGCAAGATGATCCTGCCGCAGCTTGAGGAGCGCCGCCACGGCGCGGACGTGGTGGGCATGATGTTCTTCGACGACAACAACTACATTTTGCGCGCTGGGGACCCGATTGGCGAGCGGCTGGCCGTGGTGGCGAAGGAGCTGGGCATTCTGCTGATGATGTGCGACCAGTGCGCGCTTGAGCGCGGCCTGGCCGAGGGCGAGCCGGGCGCGTGCGTCCCGAGCGGCACCGTCGAAGGCGTGCACGTCGGCTGCTTCCCCGATCTCTATGCCGCGCTCGCGCCCAACCCGCCCGATCAGGTGATCACGCTGTAGCGGTTTGCAGGTTGGAAAGTTGACAGGTTGCAAGTTGTCATTAACCTGCCAACTTGCAACTTGGTAACCTGCAACCCGGTAACTTGCAATGAGCGATGCCCGCTGATGAAGATTTACAAAATAATCCAACAATCACTTTTGCCCGGCCGCTAAAGCAGCGGGCTAGATTGCGGCGAAGCCCGCCTTCGCGGGCTGTTCGGGTTCATTTGTGAAAGACCATAAGCGGGCTTGATCTGGCATTTGTTAAGCCCGCTTCAGCGGGCGTCGCTCGGTAGCGCGGCGGCTTCAGCCCCGCGCGGCAGAACGTTTCGTGACACCCTCGCAACCTGCCAACCTGCAACCTTCTAACTTGTAAACGTGCAACTCGGTAACTTGCAACCTGAAAACAAGGCTATGGAAATAAACCGCATTCTGCTGCTCAGCACCGCGAACTCCTACCGCAACCCGGCCTTTCTGGCCGCCGCCGAGCGTCTGGGCGTCGAGGTGATTACCGCGCTCGACATGCCGGCCGCGCTGGCCGGAGCGGGCGCGCGCCAGCTTGGGATCGATTTCGTAAACCCGGCTGCCGCCGTCGCCGCGATCACCGATTTTGCCGCGCACACGCCCCTGCGCGCAATCATCGCCGTGGACGACAGCGGCAGCGAGCTGGCGGCGGCGGCCAGCGCCGCACTGGGCTTGCCGCATAACGCGCCCGCTGCCGCCGAGGCTGCCCGCGACAAGTATGTGATGCGCAAGGCGCTCGACCGGCATGGCGTGCCGGTGCCAGCGTATCGCCTGTGCTCGACGGGCGACGACATCCCTGCGCTGGCCGGGCAGGTCGCCTACCCGTGCGTGGTCAAGCCGCTGCGCCTGAACGGCAGCCGTGGCGTGATCCGCGCCGACGACCCGGCCGAGTTTGTGGCGGCGGTGCGGCGGCTGGCCGCGCTGCTCGAAACCACCGAGCCGCAGCCTGGCCCCAAGCCCTTTCTGGTCGAAGATTTCATTCCCGGCTTCGAGGTGGCGCTGGAGGGCATGCTCGACAATGGCGTGCTGCGCGTGCTGGCGCTGTTCGACAAGCCCGACCCGCTGGATGGCCCGTTTTTCGAAGAAACGATCTATGTCACGCCGTCGCGCCTGCCGCCCGATGTGCAAACTGCCATTGGCGAATGTGCCGCGCATGCCGCCCAGGCGATTGGGCTGCGCGCCGGGCCAATGCACGCCGAGCTGCGCGTGAACCGGCGCGGGCCGTGGATCGTCGAGCTGGCCGGGCGCTCGATTGGCGGGCTGTGCTCGCAAACGCTGCGCTTCGGCACCGACGCCTCGCTAGAGGAGCTGATCATTCGCCAGGCCTGCGGCATGCCACTTGAGGAATTGAGCCGCGCCGGGCAGGCGGGCGGCGTGATGATGATACCGATCCCGGGCGCCGGCATGCTGCGCGGTGTGTCGGGTGTGGAAGAGGCGCGGGCCGTGCCGGGCGTGGAGGATGTCGAGATCACCGCGCCGCTGCATAACCCGATTGTGCCGCTGCCCGAGGGCGACAGCTACCTGGGCTTTATTTTCGCGCGCGGCGAGCGGGCCGCCAGCGTCGAGCGGGCGCTGCGCGAAGCCCATGCACGCCTGCACTTCGAGATCGTGCCGAGTTTTACGCTAAGCCTGTAGCGGGAAGCAGCGCCGGCTTATTTACGGCGGGGCGCGCCACCCTTGGCCGGGCGCGCGGGCGGCGACCAGCCATCGGGCAGCTGGGCGTTGTCGCCAAAGAAGAAATCTTCCATGGCCTGCATCAGCATCTGCTGCGCCTGCGGGTCGGCCAGGTTCAGGCCGTAGTGGTTGATAATCAGCGTCGCCTGTGCCGGCCAGAGGTTCCAGGCCTGCTGCGACACTTCGCGAAAAATGCGCTCGCCAAGCGGGCCGGGAAATGGCGGCGCGGCGAGGCCGGGCAGCTCGCGGCCAAATTTGACACAGTGCACCATTCGCGCCATGATCGCCCTCTTGTGCTTGCCTGCGTGTGCAGTTCGTTCGGTTCTGGTGGGTGCAGTATAGCCCGTTTCGCCCGAGTGTCAACATGCGCGTGCTGTTTGCTGGGATGCCCTGCGCCACCTCGTCGATTGTGCTACGTGCGCTGCTTGCCGCAGGGGCGGAAATCTGCGGCGTGATGCTGCCGGCCGGCCGCTGGGCGCGCGCCAGTGCCCCCGCGCCAATTGCGCAGCTCTACCCGCCGCTGCTACCACTTGCTTCTGCCACGCCCACGCTGGCCGAGCGCGCCTGGGCGCGCAGCCTGCCAGTGTTCGAGCTGCGCCGCGCCGACGCGCCCGAAACCCTTGCCACGCTGGCGGCGCTGCGCCCGGATGTGGCGTGTGTGGCGTGCTTTCCGCTGCGCCTGCCGCCCGCGCTGCTCGATCTGCCACCACACGGCGTTCTGAATGTCCATCCCTCGCTGCTGCCGGCGCATCGCGGGCCTGCGCCCTTGTTCTGGGCTTTTCGCGCGGGTGAAGCGAACACGGGGGTGACGATCCACCAGATGGACGCCAGCTTCGACAGCGGGCCAATCGTGCGGCAGGCGCGCTTCGCCCTGCCCGACGGCATGAGCGGGGCGGCTGCGGAAACGGGCACCGCCCACCTGGGCGCGGAGCTGCTGCTCGACACGCTGCGCGACCTGGCGGCGGGCACGCTGGCGGCCCAGCCACAGCCAGCCGGCGGCAGCTACGAGGGCTGGCCCGGCGCGGAGGATTGGCGCATCGGCGTGGATTGGTCGGCGCGGCGGGCGTTCAAGTTCATGCGCGGCACAGCCGAGTGGGGCGAACCCTACCACCTGCGCGCTGGCAGCACCGACCTGCTGCTTGCAGAGGCGCTGAGCTACGAAGCAGAAGGAATTCTGGGGGTGCCATTCGTGCGTGAAGGCGAGCGCATTCGCGTGCAGCTTGCGCCGGGCGTGCTGCTGGCGCGGGCGGCTGCTCAGCCCGTGTAGCTCGGTGAGCGTGCGTGCGTTGCGTCGGCGCGGATACGCCATTCGCTGGGCGTGAAGTGCGAGGCCACGAGCCATTCGAATACCGGGGCGCGCGCGTCGGGCGAGAGCGCGATAGTATCGCTGCTGGCATCAAAGGGATAGATCGCCTGCGCGCCCTGAAGCGACACAGAGAAAAAGCGGCGGGGCTCAGCAGGCAGGCCTGGCAGAAACACGCGCCCGCTCCATCCTGCATCGTCGTGGCGCGCAGCACGCGGCTCGCCCATCTGCGCGGCAAACAGCGCCCGCCCGCCGAGCAGCGTTTCTATACGTGGCCTGACGACATCAAGGCGCGTTTCGGCCCAGGCATATGGCGTCGCAAACAAGCGCCGTTCGGCCCACGCCAGCAGGCGCGACGAGCTAAAGCCCTGGGCGAGAAAGGAACTGTCGGCCTCGGCGGCGGGTGCATCGGCGCAGGTCGCAATCGAGACAATCAGCTCGCGAAAGCGAAAGCCCCGCCACCGCAGCGCGCTTGCGCTGATCACAACCTGCGCCGCGCCGGCAGGGGCATAGACGCGCAGCCCGTAGGGCTGGAGCCGCGCCGCCCAGAAGTCGTGATCGGCCGTGCCGGCCAGCGTGGCTTCCCGCACATGCGCGATCTCGGCAGCATAGCGAATTTCGTTGCGGGCAGGTTGCATGTTTTTCTCCATACAGCGGTATCATACGCCGATCGTACGCGCCAGAGCGCAAAAATGCAACAGCACGATCAGCGTGTGATCGTGCTGTTGCCCCGCAAGCGTTCGGCCATAGTGCTAGCGCACAACACCGGGGGTGTCGTAGCCGTCGGCGTTCCAGTCGCCCACAAC
The DNA here is from genome assembly GCF_057073505.1 of Kouleothrix sp. 19917. Taxonomy (NCBI): domain Bacteria; kingdom Bacillati; phylum Chloroflexota; class Chloroflexia; order Chloroflexales; family Roseiflexaceae; genus Kouleothrix; species Kouleothrix sp. 19917. The sequence continues at coordinate 1,679,836 of NZ_CP097099.1, read as the reverse complement.
CGGGAAGTCGGTGTATGCGCCGTAGGCGAAAGCGACGTTGGCGATACCGTTGCTGTTGAAGTTGCGCAGCAGCCAGCTATTCCCACGCACAACACCGGGGGTGTCGACGCCGTCGCGGTTCCAGTCGCCCACAATCGGGCGGTCGGTGTACGCGCCATAGTTGAAGGAGATGTTGGCGATGCCGTTGCTGTTGAAGTTGCGCAGCAGCCACGCGCTGCCCCGCACCACGCCAGGGGTATCGATGCCGTCGCCATTCCAGTCGCCCACAATCGGGCGGTCGGTGTACGCGCCATAGCTGAAGGTCGCGCTCGCGACGCCGCTGCTGTTCGAGTTGCGCAGCATCCAGGTGCTGCCGCGCACAACGCCAATGGTATCGTAGCCGTCGCCATTCCAGTCGCCTACGATCGGCTTGTCGCCCGGCAGGCCATAGGTGAACACCTTGGTTGCGATACCGCCCGACAGCGTATTGCTCAGGTACCAGACATTCCCGCGCACCACGCCGGGGGTGTCGATGCCGTCGCCGTTCCAGTCGCCCGCGATCGGAATATCGCCCGGCAGGCCGTAGAAGAAGCCCACGCTGGCAACGCCACCGGTGTTGAAGTTGCGCAGGTACCAGCCGCGCCCGGTTGCAATACCAGCCGCCCTGGCGCTACCGCTGGGCGCGGCAAACGATGCCGCCAACGCCACCATAACGGCGATAACACCCAGGATGCGTATATATCGTTGCATTGTTTCCTCACTTTCGAAGCGCCACAGTGGCGTTTCGTATTACTAATGACGCCTTAGTCGAGCTCAACGTTGCATCAAGCATACACATAACGCTCCGACTTTATAATGATATTTCGCTGAATAGCGTACTCCGCAGGTGTGAAATTCACCGTTGTGCAGTTCAGCGTCGTATCAGGTAGCTATCAAGAATATTCTCACAAAAACATCAAGAAATAGTTTAAAATAAAAAGAATGCGGTACAATCAAGCGAAAAGGAATGTACGAATGCTCGATCTCAGCACCCTGCCGGCCGATGCGCCGCTGAAGATTATTATTGGCGCGGGCCAGCAACACTACCCCGGCTGGGTCGCCACACAGCGCGAACAGCTCGATCTGCTCGACCCGGCCGGCTGGGCGGCGAGCCTGGGCGCGCGCCGCGCCGACGCGCTGCTGTGCGAGCACGTCTGGGAGCACCTGACGGAAGAACAAGGCCGCGAGGCTGCGCGCACCTGCTTTGCCTTTCTGCGGCCCGGCGGCACCTTGCGCGTGGCCGTGCCCGACGGCAACTTCCCGAACGCCGAGTACCAGCGCATGGCGCAGGTTGGTGGCCCCGGCCCGGCCGACCATCCCGCCGCCGACCACAAGATTGTGTATGAGTACCGCCGCTTTGCGGAAATATTCGCCAGCGCGGGCTTCGTCGTCGACCTGCTGGAGTATTGCGACGAAAACGGGCGCTTTCACTACAACCAGTGGGACCCCGCCGACGGCGCGATCTACCGCTCCTTGCGCAGCGACCACCGCAACCAGAACGGGCAGTGGGGCTTTGTGTCGCTCATCCTCGACGCGCACAAGCCGCTAGGTGCGCTTTCAGCACAGGGTTAGGGAATGGGGAATAGGGTTTAGCGATTACATTGCAGAAACGCTGCCCTGATTCCCGCATCGCTTTCTTGAAAATCCGCCAGGTACCGAATGACGCTATTCTCACCCGAGCAACTACGCTTTCTGGCAGCGCAGCGCGTGGGCCGGCTGGCCAGCGCCGACGCCGTGGGAATGCCGCATGCCATCCCGGTGTGCTACGCCTGCGACGGCGCGCGCCTGTTCATCGCGCTGGATGCCAAGCCCAAGCGCGTGCCACCCGAGCGCCTCAAGCGCGTGCGCAACATTCTCGAAAACCCGCAGGTTGCGCTGGTGATCGACCGCTACAGCGAGGACTGGAGCGCGCTGGCCTACCTGCTCATTCAGGGGCGCGCCGCGCTGCTGCCGCCCGAGGATGTGCGGCACGCGCCAGCGGTGGCGCTGCTGCGGGCGCGCTACCCGCAATACGTAACTATGCCAATTGAACAGCACGCCATGATCGTGATCGAGCCGCAGCGCGTGGTGGCCTGGGGCCGGCTGGAAGATTTCACAATTTCTTGACATCTCGCCCGCCCTCGGCTATACTCCGTGCCACTCAACGCCGCACAAGTACAGCGGGGCAGCGCAGCCCGATTGCCATATGTTTCTATCTCCTACGCGCAATGGCCATGATGCATTCCAGCGACGCGGGCATCGGCGAAAGTCGGTTGCCCGCGTTTTCGATCACCTTTCCTGGCGGTTACTGCGCACTGGCGCGCTGCGATACCGAGATCGTTGTCGGTAAACAGATTTCACAAGGAGAGAACCATGCGAACGGGCTTACTTTTGCGCTGGGCCAGCGCACTGATCCTGATGGCGTTGCTGCTGAGCGCCTGTGGTGGCGGCACCCCTGCCGCTGCGCCCACCGCCGCCCCGGCTGCCGAGCCAACCGCAGCCGCGTCTGCGGCCGAGGCCACTGCCGCCCCGGCTGCGGAAGCAACCGCCGCACCAGCCGCTGAGGCCACTGCTGCTCCAGCTGCGGAAGCGACCGCTGCCCCCGCCGCCGAAGGCAACTTCCAGATTCCTGCCGTTGAAGAAGGCAAGTTCAACGTGGCCATGGTGCTGATTGGCCCGCACGACGACGGCGGCTGGTCGCAGGCGCACTACGAGGGCTTGCAGTTCCTTGAGAAGGATGTGCCGAACGTCCACACCGCCTATGTCGAGAACGTGCCCGAGGGCGCCGACTCCGAGCAGGTGTTCCGCAGCCTCTCGCGCAAGGGCTTCAACCTGATCTTTGGCACGTCGTTCGGCTTCATGGACCCGATGGCGACCGTGGCCGATGAGTTCCCCGACATCACCTACGTTCACGTTAGCGGCTACAAGACCAACAACACCAACTTCGGCAACCTGTTCGGCGCGATGGAAAGCATGAAGTACCTGGCCGGCATGCTGGCCGGCGCGCGCGCCAAGCAGGATGGCAACCCCAAAATCGGCTACATGGCGACCTTCCCCATCCCCGAAGAGCTGCGCCTGGGCAATGCCTTCGCGCTTGGCATGCGCAAAACCTGCCCCGACTGCACGCTCGACGTGCGCTGGATCAACACCTGGCACGACCCGGTGAAGGAAAAGGAAGGCGCGGCCTCGCTGTTCGACGCGGGCGCGCAGGTGGTGTTCACGGGCGCCGACACGCCCGCCTCGGCGGATGTGGCGCAGGAAAAGGGCAAGTGGGGCATCACCTACGACTGGTCGGGTTCGTGCAAGGTTGAGCGCTGCCTCACCGCGCCGTACTGGAACTGGGGCCCGGTTTACTCGCGCATTGCCAAAGCTGTGCAGGATGGCAGCTACAAGGTTGGCTACGACTACTTCGACGCCGATAGCGGCGCGCTGGGCCTGTATGGCTTCATGGACGGCCAGACGCCGACCAAGGGCGTGAGCGACCTGCCCGCCGACGTGATCCAGCAGGTCAAGGACACGCTGGCGAAGATGCAGAAAGGCGAGTTCACGCGCTTCGACGTGTTTGCCGGCCCGATCAAGGATAACACCGGCAAGGAGATCGTCCCGGCCGGCCAGAAGCTCGAGCAGGCCGACCTCGACCAGTTCGATCCCAAGTCGGGCTGCAAGTTCTGCATGTACTGGTGGGCCGAGGGCATCAGCGCCGAGCTGCCGAAGCTGAGCTAGCCTCGCCGTAGACAAGGAGACGAGGAGACAAGAGACACGGAGCTTTGAGTATCTCCCTGTCCGCTTGTCTCCTTGTCTGGTTTGAGTGCAGGTCGCATAGAGCGGTTTGCAGAACACTTGACCATTCCAGCACCAACAAGAAGTGCGTTGGAGTGCGGAAAAAGCAACTGCCTACTGCACCTGACGACTGCAAACTGCTATAGAGCCAGGTAAACGATCCATGAACGATACGCCACCCGTCGTCGCCATGCGCGGCATTGTCAAGCGCTTCCCTGGTGTGCTGGCCAGCGACCATGTCGATTTTGAATTGCGGCGCGGCGAGATTCATGCGCTGCTGGGCGAAAATGGCGCGGGCAAATCGACCCTGATGAACATTCTGGCCGGGCTCTACCGCGCCGACGAGGGCACAATCGCGGTGCATGGCACGCCAGCAAGCTTTGGCTCGCCGCGCCAGGCCATCGAAGCCGGCATCGGCATGATCCACCAGCACTTCATGCTGGTGCCCTCGCAGTCGGTCACCGAAAACATTCTGCTCGGGCTCGAACACCCGCGCTTCCGCCTGCGACTGGCCGAAAACGAGCGCCGCGTTGCGGAATTGGGCGAGCAGTTCGGCCTGAAGGTCGACCCGCGCGCCAAGATCTGGCAGCTTTCGGTTGGCGAGCAGCAGCGCGTCGAAATCCTCAAAATGCTGTATCGCGGCGCGGATGTGCTCATCCTCGACGAACCGACCGCCGTGCTTGGCCCCGCCGAAACCGAGCAACTCTTCAAGACACTGCGCGGCATGACGGCGCAGGGCAAGTCGATCATTTTCATCAGCCACAAGCTCAACGAAGTCGTGTCAATCGCCGACCGCGTGACGGTGATGCGGCGCGGCAAAGTTACCGCCGCCGACGTGCCAACCGCCTCGACCACCACCGGCGAGCTTGCGCGCCTGATGGTTGGGCGCGATGTGCTGTTTCGCGTTGAGCGCGAGGCGCAGGAGCCTGGGCCGGTGGTGCTTTCGTTCGAGAACCTGAGCGCCGAAAACGACCGCGGCCTGCCCGCGCTGCGCAACCTCAACCTGCAGGTACACGCGGGCGAGATCGTTGGGCTGGCGGGCGTGGCGGGCAACGGGCAGCGCGAGCTGGCCGAAGTTGCCACCGGCCTGCGGCGCGCAACCGGCGGGCGCATCCAGCTCAATGGCGAAGATATCACCAACCAGCCGGTGCGCAAGGCGATCGAGCGCGGCCTCGCACACGTGCCCGAAGATCGCAACAAAGTCGGCAGCTCGCCCAACCTCAGCCTGACCGACAACCTGATCATGAAGCAGTACATGCAATCGCCAATCGGGCAGGGCTGGCGGCTGGATGCCGGCGAGGCCAATGCCTTCGCCAAGCGCCTCAAGCAATCGTATGAAATCAGCGCGCCCTCGGTGGAAACGCAGGCGCGCCTGCTTTCGGGCGGCAACCTGCAACGCCTGATCCTGGCGCGCGAGATCACCACCGACCCCAAGGCGATGATCGCAATGCAGCCAACCCAGGGCTTGGATGTTGGCGCGGTCGAGGTCGTGCATAAGCTGCTGCTCGAGCAGCGCAAATCGGGCGTGGCGATTCTGCTGATTTCCGAAGAGCTGGACGAGCTGCTGTCGCTCAGCGACCGAATCGCCGTGATCTACGAAGGCACAATCGTTGGCGAGGTGGAATCGGGCGATGTCGAGTGGATCGGCCAGCTAATGACCGGGTCGACAGGAGCGATATGAGCGCACAACCATCCCCCCTGCCACGGCGCGGGCTGCCATTCAGCATTCGTGTGATCCCACGCGAAACGGTGCCGGGCTGGCTGCCGCCGCTGGTTTCCATCGGCGCGATTGTGCTGGCGCTGCTGATTGGCGCGATTGTGCTGGCGCTGGTGGGCGGCAACCCGCTGGTGGCCTATGCGCAGATTGCGCGCTCATCGTTTGGCAGCATCGCCGTGTTTTCCGACACGCTGGTGAAGGCCACGCCGCTGATGCTGGTGGGGCTGGCCTGCGCGCTGGCTTTCCGCATGCGCCTGTGGAACATCGGCGCCGAGGGCCAGTTCTTTCTTGGCGCGTGGGGCGCGAGCGCGGTGGTGCTCTTGCCGCTGGTGTCGCCCACAACCTCGCGCTGGGTCGTCATCCCGCTCATGATGATCGCGGGCATGGTGGCGGGCGCGGCCTGGGGTTTTATTCCCGGCATTCTGAAGGCGCGCTTCAACGTCAACGAGATCATCTCGACGCTGATGCTGAACTACATCGCGATTGCCTGGAACGATTTCTTTATCTTTGGGGTGTGGAGCGAGGGCGGCTTCCAGATGAGCCCGGTTTTCCCCAAAAACGCATGGCTGCCGCGCCTGGCCGATTTCGCCCGCTCGGTGCGCGCATTCAGCGGCCTGACGACGCACCTGGGCCTGCTTTTCGCGGTTGTGGCGGCGGTGGTGGTCTGGCTGATTCTGAACCGCAGCCGCTGGGGCTACGAGATCCGCCTGATTGGCGACAACCCGCGCGCTGCGCAGTACGCCGGCATCCCGATTGCGCGCCACACCGTGCTGGTGCTGATGCTGTCGGGCGCGCTGGCCGGCCTGGCGGGCATGTCGGAAATCAGCGGCGTGGTGCACCGCCTGCAAGGCCAGATCTCGCCGGGCTATGGCTTCACCGGCATTATTGTTGCGTGGCTGGCCAAGCTCAACCCCTTCGCGATCATTCTGGTGTCGATCCTGTTTGGCGCGCTGATCCTGGCCGGGCGCGAGATTCAGCCCTCGGGCATTCCCAAGATGATTCAGGGCATTGTGCTGGTCTGCCTGATCGCGAGTGACTTTCTGCTGCGCTACCGCGTCCGCCTGCGCAAGGTTTAAGTTTTGAGTGCTGAGTGTTGAGTTGGGCAAGAAATAACTCAACATTGAGCATTCAACATTCAGCATTAGGGAACGTATGGACCCAATCATCATTCTTCAGGCGGGCGTTGCAAGCGGCACGGTGCTGCTGTTCGCCACCGTAGGCGAAATTTTCGCCGAGCGCGCGGGCGTGCTGAACCTGGGCGTCGAGGGCATGATGCTGATGGGCGCGATGAGCGGTTTCAGCGTTGCGCTTTCGACCGGCAATCCGTGGCTGGGCGTGCTGGCCGCGATGCTCGTCGGCGGGCTGATCAGCCAGCTCCATGCGGTGATTACGATCAACCTGCAGGCCGATCAGGTGGTGAGCGGGCTGGCGCTGACCTTTGTGGGCACGGGTTTGAGCCTGGTGCTGGGCGAGGGCCTGAGCAAGGCGGGCGGCGGCGCGCTGCTGCCGGCATTTTCGATCCCGGGTCTGTCGCTCATCCCCATCCTCGGGCCGATTCTGTTCACCAACCAGAGCGTGATGGTGTATATCGGCTACCTGCTCGCGCCCGCCGCATGGTACTACATCTACCGCACACGCCCCGGCATGAACCTGCGCGCGATTGGCGAGTACCCCGCCGCCGCCGACTCGATGGGCGTGCATATCTACCGGCTGCGCTACCTGTATGTGTTTGTTGGCGGCGCGCTGGCCGGGCTGGCGGGCGCAACAATCAGCCTAGCCGTGTCGCCGGGCTGGTTTAGCGAGCTGACGACCAGTGGGCAGGGCTGGATCGCGGTGGGGCTGGTGATTTTTGCGCAGTGGAACCCGCTTCGCGCAATGTTTGGTGCATATGCCTTTGGCGCGCTGCGCCGCCTGATCCTCGACGTGCAGGGGCCGAACGTCATTCTCGGCCTGCGCAATCCGTTCTTCTACAACCCCTACCTGGGCTTTTTCCTGCAAATGCTGCCCTACGCCTTCACGATTATCATCCTGGTGCTTGGCTCGCGCGAGGCGGTGCGCAATCGCCTGGGCGCGCCGGCTGCGTTGGGCGTGCCGTATGTGCGCGGCGAACGCGGGCGCTAAGCTTTGAGGTAACGGAACCACGAAGACACGAAGGCACCAAGATCATAAGGTGAAGAAAGATGAACCTTGGTGTCTTGGTGCCTTGGTGGTAAAAATTCGTACCAGTTCTTCGTGTCTTCGTATCTTCGTGGTAAACATTCTCCAAGCAGACAGTGAGGTCTTCTATGAGCGAAGAATATGTGCTCGATACCCCTGTGGTGCGCGAGTTCATTGGGCAGGTGCGCGCTGCCATCGACGACGCGCCGCCCGCCGAGGCAATGCGCGCGATGGAGCCGGCCTTTGCGGCGCTGCTGGCCAACCAGACATGGCTGCCAGAATCCTTCCGCAGCCCAGACACGGCTGGCGGCATGGGCGGCGGCATTGCCACCTGGCTGATCTACGGCGCGGCTGACGCCAGCCTGTCGCTGTTTGCGCTGGTGGTGCCGGCCGGCGCGGCCACGCCCGTGCACGATCACCTGGCGTGGGGCATCGTTGGGCTGTACGCCGGCGAGCAGGACGAAGAAGTGTTTCGCCGCGCCGGCCCCGGCGACGAACACCACGCCCCGCTGGAGCTGACCGAGCGCAATCACCTGCTGCCGGGCGATTTCTACGTGCTTCTGCCGCCCGAAGGCGACATCCACCGCGTGCTGACCACTTCGGCTGTGCCGTCGGTGAGCATTCACCTGCTTGGCAACGACACCGGCTGCACTTGGCGGCACGCCTTCACGCCCGAAGACAGTGGCGTGCGCAGCTTCCGCTCGGGCTGGAGCAACCGCCCCTGCGACGACAAAATTTCGTAACCACGAAGGCACGATGGGTGACGCACTACGTACTACGCACTTGGCTTTATAGTGCGTAGTACGTAGCTGCAAACCTTCAGCCACAACTGCTCGTATCGCGAACCTCACTGAACGAAGATACCGAACCGGTTCTCGGTTCTTGGTTCTGTATCTCAGCGCCCTCAGTGCGCTCTGTGGCTTATTTCCCCCGACGCTGCACGCGCAACATCCATCCACCCGCAACGATTGCCAGCACACCCATGATGAAAAGCACCACCGGTGGCCCGCCATCGTTGGCGGTGCGCGGCAGGCTGCGCGGGCGAACCTGCGCGCTGGTTGCGCCGTTGGGCGTAGCAGTAGGAACGACCTCGGTTGCCTGCGCGGCTTGCTCAACGGGCGTGGCGGTTTGCTCCTGCGGAACCTCGCTGGGGATAGCAGTCTGCTCAGCGGGCGTGGCAGTTTGTTCCTGTGCAGTAGCGGTTTCCTGCGGAGTTGCGGTAGGCTGTGGCGTGGCGCGCGGGCGGCGCTTGGGTGTGGCGGTTGGCGTAGCAGTAGCGGCTTCCGTCGGCGTGGCGGTGACAGTTGGCGACGGAGCCTGCGCGGCCCAGGCTGCCCGCCCGGCCACATTCACCGTCAGCGGCTGACCCTGCGCCAGCACCAGGCGCTGCGAAGGCTTGTTCGGGTCGCGCTCGGCAAAGACTGTGCCCGCGCCGAGGTTGTAGGGCAGCGCAATGCTGATCGCGCTTTCGCCCGCGCCTGTGCCAAGCAGCCAGAACTGCGCGCTCCCCTGCCTATCGAGCGTGATCTGCTGCTGCTGCTGCCCGCTGTTCGCGCCACCCGCATCCGAAAACACCGCCGGCCCATTCACGGCAATTGTAACCTTCCCGCCCGCCTCAGATGGGCTGGCCCGCAGGGTGTAGGCGATTGACTGACCGGCGGGCGCGCTCCCAGCAGGCGGATCTAGCGTAAGCGTGGGCGCTTCGTTGCGGTGCGGCGGGCAGGGCTTGCCCTTCGCTTCGTTTGCTAGCGCAATCGCCCGGTCGCGCACGGTCGCGTCCGTCACCGTCGAAAGGTCAAGCCCGTCGGAGAAGACCCAGATTGCCAATTGCCGCGCCGCCGCTTCTTCGGCGGTTTTCGCGCTTGCCGCCGGGTATTTGCCCAGCAGGTAGCGAATCTGGCAGCCGTTCGGCAGGTCGAGAATCGTGCCATCGCTGCGATACGGGTCGCCGGGGCTGACATGCACATCGATCTGGATGCAAAACACTGGCACCGTCGCGCCACTGGCCAGCTTGAAGCTCAGCAGCCCGGCCCACTCGGTGCGATCCTTGCCATTATGGCGGAACGATACCTCGCGGCCGCGCAGCTTGCCAACAAAGGTGCCATCGAGCGGGGCCGCTTGCGCGCCAGGTGGCACCAGCAGCGCAAACACAGCCAGCGCGCACAGCAGCGCCAGCAGGGGACGACGAAGACGGGTCGGTGGCATAGCCAATGGCCTTCCTTGCAGATGCGATACCCCAAAAATCGGGGGACCATTATAGCTGCAAGAAGGGTGCCATGTGTTATGGAAAGTTACGACAGTGAGGCGTAATGAGGTGAGGGCGTGAAAGGGTGACAAGGTGAAGGGGTGAGCGTAGAGCGTAGAGCGTAAATCGAAATTGCGAATCCTTCGCGCCCTTTGCGCTCTTTGCGGTTTATTCCCCCGGTCGGCAGTAGGCAGTAGGCAGGTGGCAGTCAGCAGTAGGCAGGTGGCAGTCAGCAGTAGGCAGATGGCAGTCAGCAGTAGGCAGGTGGCAGTCAGCAGTAGGCAGGTGGCAGTCAGCAGTAGGTAGTGACCTGCAACTTTCAAACCTGCAACCTCTAACCTGTAACTTGCAACCCTTCGCGTCCTTTGCGCTCTTTGCGGTGAATAAAATGGTCATCGTTCGTCAATCGCCGCAATCGTAAATCGTCAATCGTCAATCGTACATCCTACGCCCCCAGCCACTCCTTGCGCAGTGCGGCGAAGCGCCCTTCGCGGATGCTGGCGCGCACTTCCGCCATCAGGTCGCACAGAAATGCGACATTGTGCAGGCTAACCAGCCGAATGCCCAATAGCTCCTGCGCGCGGAACAGATGGTGAATATAGGCGCGCGAGTAGTGCTGGCAGGTGTAGCAGCGGCACTGCGCGTCGAGCGGGGCGTCGTCGTTGCGCAGGCTGGCGTTCTGCACATTCAGCCGCCACTTGCGTGCGGAATTCCTCACCAGCGCCGCGCCATGGCGTCCCAATCGCGTCGGGCTCACGCAGTCGAACATATCGATGCCACGCGCCACGCCCTCGATCAAATCATCGACATCGCCAATGCCCAGCAGGTGGCGCGGCAAAGCGTCGGGCATGTGCGGCACCGTCATGTCCACCACCTCGTTGATCTGTTGCTTGTCTTTGCCAAGCGAGCCGCCAATGCACAGGCCATCGAAGCCGAGCGTGCCAATATACTCGGCGCTGGCGCGGCGCAGGTTCTCAAACACGCCGCCGTGCACAATCCCAAACAGCGACTGGTCGAGATTCGGCGCGGTGAAGGCAAGGTTCTGCCCGCCCAGCGTGTTTTGGTGGAACTGCAGGCAGCGCGCCTCCCAGCGGTGCGTGCGCTCCAGCGAGCGCGCCGTGTAGTCGTAGCCGGCGCGAAAGGGCGGCAGCTCGTCGAAGCACAGAATGATATCGGCGCCAATGCCCTTCTGGATTTCGATGCTGCGCTCGGGCGTGAACAGGTGCTTCGAGCCGTCGATGTACGAGCGGAAGATCACGCCATTCTCGGTTACTTTGACCATGCCCGGCTTGAGCTGGGCGTGCTGGCTTGGCCGCCGGCCCTTGACTTCATCGGCAATGCCGCCGTAGATCAGGCTGAACACCTGAAAGCCGCCGCTGTCGGTCAGGATCGGCCCATCCCAGCCCATGAAGCCGTGCAGCCCGCCCATACGCGCAATCAGCTCGTGGCCCGGCTGCAAATACAGGTGGTAGGTGTTGCCAAGAATGATCTGCGCGCCGGCATCGCGCACTTCTTCGGGCGTGAGCGCCTTGACCGTGCCGCGCGTGCCAACCGGCATAAACACGGGTGTCTCGACCGGGCCGTGCGCCGTCTGGATCACGCCAGCCCGCGCGCGGCTCCCAGTATCACGATGTTTTATGTCAAATGAAAGTGGCATAGCTTTGTTTTTCCGCATACAATAGGGGCGGCAAAGCGCCGCACGACCGCGCGTTATTCTACCAGCTTTTCTGGCTGCCCGAAAAATCGTTTGGCGGGCGTTCAATAGATAACATCCGCTCTTTGGGGAAAGGCGACGCCGCTATGCTCTGGATCGTCGGCTGGCTGACTGTGGTTGCGCTTGTGCTCGTTGCGTGGGTGGTGAAATTCGTCCGCCTCGACCGGCGAATTAATGCGCTGGCCGCCGCGCTGGTGTGGCAGGGCGACAGCGCGCCCACCATCAAGCGCGACGAGCAGGAGCGCATGCAGCGCCGCAACGACCGCATCAGCTGGACGCTGGTGGGCATCATGGTGCTGGCGGCCGCGCTGCTGCCGCCCCTGCCCGTGCCGGCGATCTATACCGCCATGCAGTCCGAAGCCTTTGGCTGGGTGATCCTGGCGGGCATTCTGCTGCTGCTTGAGCTGGAGCTTTCGCCAAGTTTCTACCGCAGCATTGGCGGCATGCGCGTGCGCGGCCTCGCCAGCGAGGGTTTGCAGCTTGCCATTGCCCTCAGCGCGCTGGCGGGTATTGCAACCCTGCCACTGGCCGAAGAAGCCAGCGTCAGCCACCCGATCAACCTCTACGTCGTGCGCATGTTTCTGCTCGGCAACATGGCCTTTTGCGGCGGCCTGACGCTCTACCGCGAAACGCGGCGGCGCGTGCGCACCGGCGACTTGCTGGCCCACGGCACGGTCGACAGCTTGCGCACATCGCTGCAAGTGCTGATTCTCTTCAACGTGGTGGCAATGGCGCTGGCCGCCCCGGTGATCATGAGCCTGCAAGTCACGGGCGTGCTTGAGCGCACCCAGACCATCGCCGCCGGCCTGAATCTGCTGGCCTTTATCTGGTCGGTGGTGTCGGTGGCGTATTTCGTCCTCTACACGCTGCGCCGCATCAACCACGCGCGCGGTTTCTCGTGGATCGACCCGCCGAACTGGCGCGTGGCGCTGCCGCACCTGCGCTACCATTTCCGCTGGCACGGCTTTTTCGTGGCGCTGGCCTGGGTCGCCGCCATCCAGATCCTGGGCGCGTGGCTGGCCGGCCCGGTGCCGGCTGGCAGCCCAACCATCGGCTTACGGCAGACGCTGCTGCTGCTGGCGACGCTGGCAGTGATGTTTTTTGTGATCATCTTTCGCTTCCGCCCGTCGGTTGCGCGCGGCCTCGGCTGGCTGAACCCCGCCGTCTGGCCCAGCGCATTGCGGCTCGCCATTCGCCACGGCTTCAACCCGCCGCTGGCCGACGTGGTGCGTACCACCTACCTGCAGGCGCTGTTCGGCACCAGCGACGAGGCCGCGCTGCTCGACCTGGTCGAAGAGCACGCCCGCATCGCGCCGCTCGACACACGCTGGAATGTGCGCTCGCTGCGCTTCAACATCATTGGCGACCCGGGCGAGGGCGACGACAGCCAGCTTTACCCCGGCAGCAGCTACCACGGCGCGGCCAAGCAGGCCAGCCGCGCCACGCAGGAGCGCAAAACGCCCGCCAGCAATGGCCAGCTGCTCGACGCGCTGATCAAAAACCCAACAGCCACCGCCACCATCGGCATCAACGACGACCCCGAGGCAATTGATTTCACGATCATCAGCTCGGATGTGATCTATCCGGGCGGCGAAATCTGCGATTACGAGCGCGCCTTTTACCGCCCCAACGCCCCGCGCGACCAGCATCGCCGCCTGCTTGCGCCCGGCGGCACGCGCACCTTTGCGCCCAGCGCCGTGGCCGACCAGTCGCCGCCGTGCTACGCCATCCCCGGCAATCACGACTGGTACGACAGCCTGCACGGCTTCCTGACGAACTTCGCGTACAACGCCACGCTCGGCACGCCGCCCGCGCCGCTGGCGCGCATCAAAACGCTGCCGTGGGACTGGCGGCCCTGGCGCAGGATCGACCGCCAGCGCGTAATGGCGCTGCGCCGCCGCTACCGCCTGCGCTCGGTCGGCGGCCTGCCCAGCCAGCGCGCCACGCACCAGCGCCTGTCCTTTTTCGAAATGACCTTTGGCCGCGCGCCGCTGGCCGTGCTTGCGCTCGATAATGGCGTCACCGGCTCGATCGACGCGCTGCAATACCAGTGGCTGGCCCGCCGCCTGAAGGCGCTGCGCGCGCTGCCCGAGCTGTATATCGTGGTGCTGGTAGGCAACCCGCTGTATGTGAATGGCGCGTTTGCCGGCAGCAAAGAAGCGACCGAGACGCGCTCGGTGCCGCGCCGCTCCTACTCGCCACGCGAGATTTACGAGCTGCTGCGCCGCTACCATGTCGATGTCGTGATGGGCGGCGACACGCATGCCTACGAGCGCTACACCGTGCGCTATACCGACGAGCAGGGCGAGCAGCACACGATGTACCATATCGTCAATGGCGGCGGCGGGGCCTACCTGACGCAGCCAATGGATTTCGGCTGGCTCGATTTCGATGTGCGAAATACCCCGACGCTGCCGCTCAGCCGCCGCTCGGTCTACCACCCCGACGTGTGGGGCCGCGACGCTGCACGCGACAAACAGGCCGATTGCGTGGTGCTCGACGACCTGTTCCCGACGTTCAACGAGATGATGCAGAAGTTTGTATGGAGCCAGCAGCCCGACCCGCCAACCAATCCGATCGAGCGGGCGCGCGCCTGGCTGAGCCGCCAGTACACCGTTGGCGCGCTGGCGAGTGGCTTCACCAACGCGCTCAACCACGACATGCCGCCGCTGCTGCAAAGCTATGTGCGCGCCGAGCTGGCGCAAACCGCGCAAGGCTGGCAGCTGCAGCTCATTCCCTACATGGAAGTGCAGAACGACAGCGACCCTGCGCCGCGCCTGCAACGCCAGCCCAACCGCGCGCGCTGGCTCGAACTGCCGCCGCTCGCTCGCACTGCCCACTCGAACACGCCGCCGCACGGCAGCCCGGTGCTCAATCTTCCCGCCGAGCGCGCTGTGAATGCGTGACAAGGAGACAAGGAGACAAGATGAGTTTGCAAGTTTTGAATGTTGAATGTTGAATGTTGAGTTTGCACGAAGCTGCAACCTTCAAACGTTCAAACCTGTAACCTGCAACACTTCGCGCCCTTCGCGCTCTTTGCGGTGAATAATAGTTTGGCCGCAGTCGTTGTTGCTATAAAACTCTGTGTCTCTGTGTCTCTGTGGTAAATTTCCGGTCGTCCGGTCGCCGGTCGTCCATCTCAGTTGCCCGCGCCGCATTCTTCTGCTATACTCTCTATCCGAACAGGTGTTTTGAAGTTCGACCGTGAATCGTGAATTGCGCGCCGCCAGCCGCCGCACACGGTTCACGCATTGCGTTAGGGAGACAGAGATGGAACTGCTTTACCTCGACCCAAACGCGCTTGAGGCCGACCCAAACGGCGTGCGCGAGGAGCCAGGCAATGTCGAAGGGCTGGCCGCGACCATCGCCGTGTATGGGCTGCTTCAGCCTATCGGCGTGGTGGAGGCTGGGCGCGGCCACTATCGTGTGGTCTATGGCAACCGTCGGCGCGAGGCTGCGCTGCGCCTCGGGCTTGAGCGCGTGCCCTGTATTATTCTCGACGCCGAAGACCCGCGCACGCTCATTCAGCAGCTCACCGAGAACGTCCAGCGCCAGGATCTGAACGATCTTGAGAAAGCGCGGGCCTTCTTGCGCCTGCGCGAGCAGCTTGGCAGCGAGCAGCCGCAGAACGAGGGCGAGCGCGACGAAGCTACTGCCCGCGCGGTCGGCCTGTCGGCGCGCACGGTGCGGCGCTACCTCGGCCTGCTCGATCTGCCCGAAGAAATCCAGCAGCTTCTGCGCGCTGGCGACCTGAGCGTCACCCAGGCGCAGCACCTGCGCCGCATCCCCAACCCGCGCACCCAGGTCGAGCTTGCGCACGCCGCCGTGGACGAGGGCATGTCGGCCGCCGAGCTGAGCCGCCTGTCGTCCTACTTCGCCGCCAACCCCAACCTGTCGCTCGACGACGCGCTCAGCGCGCTGGAGCAGGGCGTTGAGCTGAAGCGCGAAATCGTGGGCGCGCCGACCGCGCCTGCTGGCGGGCCACTGGGCAAAACCAGCGTCGCCTCGGTCGAGCCGAAAGACGACGACAGCGACCTGTGGGACGATGAGGACGAGCCAAAGGACGACGGCGGCTACCTGAGCGTCGACGACACAATCGAGAACCAGCCCAAGAACAAGGCGCGCGTGTTCCGCATTCGCTCGCTCGACCAGATGCTCGACGAGACCGACCGCCTGTCGCGCGCGCATGTCGAGGGCGACCTGGTGAAGTGGGTCAAGAGCGACACCGCCGCGCCAATGAAGGTCGGCCTGCTGCTCAAGCAGGTCGAGTCGCTGGCCCGCGCGCTGCGCCAGCTTGCCAGCCAGCAGGGCTGGGAGTTCGAAGAGTAGAACGCCGAGTCGCACCCGGCTTGAAACATCCGCATCGCCTCACGCGTCTGCCATATAGTGCATAAACATGCCGCCTGCCAGTGCGTTTGGCGGGCGGCACGCGATTCTCGGGGAGGCAATGATGAGCGACCCAGACATTCGGCCGATTGGCGAGGAAAGCGCCGACGGCGTGACCGAGCGACTGTTCAGCTACCGCGCCCCTGGCGGCGCGCGCCGCGTTGCCGAGATCATCCGCCCATCGGTAGCGGGCAGCTACGCAGCGGCGCTGTTCGTCCACTGGTACGAGCCCGAAGCGCACGACTCGAACCGCACACAGTTTGTCGAAGAGGCGAAGGAACTGGCCCGCCGTGGCGTGATTTCGCTGCTGGTCGAAACGATGTGGTCGGATCGCGATTGGTTCTACAAGCGCACCCAGGCCGACGACATCGCCAACAGCATGCAGCAGCTTGCCGAACTGCGCCAGGCGCTCGATCTGCTCTTGGCCGAGCCGGGTGTCGACCCAGCGCGCGTGGCGTATGTTGGGCACGATTTCGGCGCGATGTATGGCGTGCTGCTTGGCGCAGCCGATTCGCGCCCTTCGTGTTATGTGCTGATGGCTGGCACGCCACGCTTCCCCGACTGGTACTTGTATTACCCGCGCCTGCCTGAAGGCGAGCGCGTCGCTTTCCGCGCAACCTTCGCACCGCACGACCCAATCACGCAGATCGGACGGCTCGCGCCCGCGCCATTGTTCTTCCAGTTCGGCACCGGCGACCCGCACGTGCCGGCCGAGCGCGCCCAGGAGTTCTTCGACGCCGCGCACGAACCCAAGCGCATGGCGTGGTACGAATGCGGCCACGCCCTCAACGCCGCCGCCCGCGCCGACCGGCTAGAATGGCTCGGCCAGCAACTCGGACTCTTGCACAACTGAGTCCAAACCTTCTTACTCTGTGCTCTCTGTGATCTCTGTGGCGTTGTCGTTCGGCTGTGGTACTATAGCCCGCAGCCACCGCAGAGCAGAAGGGCAGAGGAGATGGCAGACACCGTTCACGTTTTATCCGCGCAGCGGCTCACCCCCGCACAGCTCGACCAACTGCGCGCCGTGTCGCCGCGCCTGCGTATCGAGCAGCGCCCGGCCTTTACCGCCGCCGCCGTGCAGGAAGCGCTCACCCCCGACACCGAAATCCTGCTCACCGGCCGCACCGACTTCGCGCCCGAGCACGCGCCCGCGCTGCGCTGGGTGCAGCTCACCAATGCCGGCGTGAACAGTGCGCATGGCAGCGCGCTCTGGAACAGCCCGATCCGCATCACTAACGCCAGCGGCATTCACGCCGGCCACCTCGCACAATACACCCTGGCCGTGATGCTGTCGCACGCGCACCATCTGCCGCTTACGCAGCGCCTTCAGGCCCGCCGCGAATGGCCCGGCGCCGAAAAAGAACGCCTGCTGACAGCCTGGGAGCTGCGTGGCCGGACGGTTGGCATTCTTGGCTATGGCGCAATTGGCCGCGAGCTGGGCCGGCTGGCGCGCGCGCTCGGTATGCGCGTGCTGGCCACCAAGCGCGCCGACAGCTCGCCGCGCTTCGATGGCTGGACGCCCGCCGGCACGGGCGACGCCGACGGCAGCATTCCCGAGCGCTACTATTCGCTGGAAGAACTGCCCGACCTGCTGGCCGCCAGCGATGTGGTCGTGCTGGCGCTGCCGCTGGTGGAAGCCACGCATCACATCATCGGCGCGGCAGAGCTAGGCGCGATGCGCCCCGACGCCCTGCTCGTCAATATTGGGCGCGGCCCGCTGATCGACCAGAACGCACTAATCGCCGCGCTGGAGGCAGGCACGCTCGGCGGCGCGGCCCTCGACGTCACCGACCCCGAGCCGCTCCCGGCCGACAGCCCGCTCTGGGGCTTTGAGAACGTGCAGATCACACCGCACATGTCGGGCATGAGCAAACACTACGACGCGCTCACCACCGATCTGTTCGCGGAAAACCTGCGGCGCTACCTGGCCGGCGAGCCGCTTTTCAATCTCGTCGATCGCGAGCGCGGATACTGAGGGGGGCGCCACGGCGTATGCGATACGCCTGGTTGCAGGTTGCCGCCGGGGCGTATCGCATACGCCTGGTTGCAGGCGGGGCGTATCGCATACGCCTGGTTGCAGGCGGGGCGTATCGCATACGCCTGGTTGCAGGTTGCCGCCGGGGCGTATCGCATACGCCTGATTGCAGGACGAAGGTCGTCATTCGTCGGCGTTCTCATCCAGCACCTGCCGCACCGCCTGCGCCAGCGCCGCCGGCATAAACGGCTTGGCCAGAAAGGCCACCCCTGCATCGATCTCGTTGTGATGCACAATCACATTTTCGGTGTAGCCAGACGTATACAGCACCCGAATGCCGGGATAAACCTGCGCGATATTCGCCGCCACCTGCGTGCCAACCTGCCCCGGCATCACCACGTCGGTCAGCAGCAGGTCGATTGGCGCGGGCAGGTAGGCGCGCGCCACGCTCGCAGCTGCCTCGCCATTCCCTGCCTCCAGCACGCGGTAGCCCAGCGCGCGCAGCACGCGCGCCGCCAGGTTGCGCACCGAATCATCATCCTCGACGATCAGGATCGTTTCGCTGCCAAGCGGCAGCAAATTCGTCGCATCGCCCGCTGCGTCGCGCTCGGTTGGCGCATCAACCAGCGGCAGGTAGATTTTCACCGTCGTGCCGCGCCCCAGCTCGCTATAGATTGAAATCGTGCCGCCGTGCTGCTGCACAATGCCATAGCAGGTCGCCAGGCCCAGGCCAGTGCCGCGCCCAACTTCCTTGGTGGTGAAGAAAGGCTCGAACGCGTGTTCGCGCGTCTCGTCGTCCATGCCCGCGCCCGTATCGCTCACCGCCAGCAGCAGAAAGCGCCCATCCGCGCCAAGCTGCTGCGCGCCAAGCGCGCCCACCACCTGCGTCTCAACCGTGAGTTTGCCGCCTTCGGGCATGGCGTCACGCGCATTCACTGCCAGATTGATCAGCACCTGCTCGATCTGGTTTGGGTCGGCGCGCACCGCATCCTGCTGGGCTTCCGGGCGCGTGTCCAGCTCGATATCTTCGCCAATCAGGCGGCGCATCAACGTATCGACGCTCAGGATCAGGCGATTCACGCCGATCACGCGTGGCGACATGATTCGCTTGCGCGCAAAGGCCAGCAGCTGCTGCGTCAGGCCGGCGGCGCGCTCGGCGGCGCGCTGGATCTCCAGCAGGTCGTCTGCAACCGGCGAGTCATCGTCCAGGCTGGTTTGCGCCAGGTTCACGCAGCCCTGTATCACCGTCAGCAAGTTATTGAAATCGTGCGCAATGCCGCCGGCCAGCCGCCCAACGCTCTCCATCTTCTGCGATTGCAGCAGCTGCGCTTCCAGGCGCTTGCGCGCCGTGCTTTCCACCACCACCGCGCCAACACCAATGATCTCGGCCTCGCGCGAACGAACGGCGTAGACGCTCACTTCCCAGTGGCGCAGCTCGGCCGAGGCCGGTGCCATTCCGCTCACCTCGCGGTCGATGCGCGGCGTGCCAGTGGCCAGCACCGCCCGCACGTCCTCGGCCAGGCGCGCCAGCGCAGGCGGGGCCATATCTTCAACTGGCCGCCCGCGCTGCGCCTGAATGCTCTGGCCATTCAGCGCCGCAAAGGTGTCGTTCAGCTGCAGGCAGGTGCCGGTCGCGTTCCAGAAGCAAATGCCAATCGGCGCGGCCGCCAGCAGAATACTGAGCTGCGCCAGCGCCTGATCCTTGGCGCGGTGCGCCTGGCGCTCACCCTCGGCCAGCTGCGCCCGTTTGAGCGCCTGCGCGCACTGCTGCGCCAGCGCCTCGATAAAAACGCGATCGGTGTCAGAACATTCCTGCGGGGTTTCGAACACAAAC
Organism: Kouleothrix sp. 19917; assembly: GCF_057073505.1. Lineage (NCBI taxonomy): Bacteria > Bacillati > Chloroflexota > Chloroflexia > Chloroflexales > Roseiflexaceae > Kouleothrix > Kouleothrix sp. 19917. The sequence continues at coordinate 1,660,031 of NZ_CP097099.1, read as the reverse complement.
TGCAGCACGCCCAGGCCCGCGCCATCGACAATTAGTGGCAGCACGGCTTGCACCGGGTTTTCGGCATTCGAGGGGATGCTGGCCATGTAGGGGTAGAGCGCCAGCTTTTCTTCGAGCGAGCGAATATACACTGGCTCGCGCCGCCGCAGCGCATCGGTCAGCGGCATGGGCAGGCTCAGGGGAATCTCGGGCCACTGGTCGATCAGACTGGTGGCATAGCCACGGAACTGCGTGACCAGCAGGGCGCTGCCGGATTCGTTCAGCAAACCCACACCACCGCGGCTGGCGTTGATTACCGGCAGGCCCATGTCGAGCATCACGCCAAATACATCTTCAAGCGTGGATGTTTCGGCCAGCGCCGCCGTGATCTGTTGAAGCGCCGCCATGCGCTGCATCGCCCGTTCGGCAAAGGCGCGTGCCGCCCGCTCGGCGCGATACAGCTGTGCCCGGTCGATTGCCAGCGCCGCGCGCCCGGCCAGATCTTGCAGAAACTGAAAATCGTCGGTGCTGTAGGGCGGGCCTGCGCGGTCGCGCGACACCTGGATCGCGCCAATGATGCGCTCATGCACGGTCAGCGGAACGATCATCATGCTGGCGACGCCGATCTGCTCGAAATATGGATGGTAGGCTGGCAGCAGGCGCCGCCGCATGCGCGGCCAATCAACATGTTCCAGCCGCACCGATCGGCCCTCGGCCAGCACTGCGCCGAGCCCGAACGCCCCAATCTGGATGGGCTCCTGCTCCATCACTGCGCGCAGCAGCTCGCGCGGCTCGGCCTGGTGATGCCAGATCGCCACCGGGGCAATCGTCTGCTCTTCTCCCACCAGCGCCATGATCACCGAGTCGCCCAGCGCCGAGCCGATTTCCCGCGCCACCGCGTGGAGCGTGGCTTCGACATCCAGTTCAACCCGCGCCAGCATCTCGGTTGCATTCGCAAGCAGCCGGCGCCGCCGACGCTGCGCTGCCTGTTCGTGCTCGGCGCGCACCCGCTCGGAAACGTCGCGGTTCACCACCACCAGCGCCTGTGGCGTACCAGCTTCGTCGCGCAGCAGGCGAACCGACGAATCGATATAGACAAGGTGCCCATCACGATGGCGCTGCGCAATCGTACCCGCCCACTGGCCGTGCTCGTACACCTGCGCAAAGCTCGAAGCACGGTCGCCACCACTGAGAAACTCAACCGCAGGGATGATATCGGTATTTTTCCGGCCGAGCGCCTCTTCGGCCGACCAGCCATAGATGCGCTTGGCCGCGCCGCCCCAGTAGCTAATCGTGAAGGTCAGATCGCTGACAATGATTGCATCGTTGATATGCGCCAGTAGCACGCCAAGATCGAAATGCTGGATCGTATGCTCGCCCGAGGCAGGCGTGTCCAAACCACTGTCCTTCTCCATACGCTCCCCATTCCTGTCAGCAATGGCGCACAAGCATAGACATACGGCGGCAAAGAATCCAAACCGCCGGCCGTGCCGGGAAATTGCCCACGGCGCGATCAGCGGCTCAATATCCAGCTATTCTACCGGGCAAGCTGCACGCTTGGTATGCCCGCACCCCTGAATCGGCAACTATGCACCGCCGCTCAGGCGCGTTTCCAGCGCGGCCAGCGCCGCCGAAAGCTGCTCCTGCCGCAGGGCGGCCGTCATATCGCCGCGCGTGCGCTCAAGCACCGCCCGCAAGGCGTCGGTCGTGCGGCGCAGCCCGCCCGTGATCGCGTCAGGGTAATCGACGGTCACAAGCCTGCCGTAGATTTCATCCATCACGTCCAGCAGCGCCTCGCCACGCGCCACCTCGCCATGTCGCAGGCCATCGAGAATTGCGCGCCGCAGCTCGGATGCCGCCTCGGCCAGGCCATTCAGGTAGGGCGCCGGGTCGACCTGCAAGGCCAGCGGGCCGGGCGGCGGGTCGCCGTGCAGCAGGGCATATACCACTGCGGCTTCGGCATATTCTTTCAGCGCGTCCTGGGTGTAGCCCGCAAACAAGAGCGCGGGCGCATCGGCAAGGCCGGCCCGCAAATCACGCGCGGTGGTTGCAGCGCCGGCCAGCAGCTTCGCCGCTTCGGCAAACTCGCCGCGGTGCACCGCCCGAATGGTATTCGCGCACTGCCGCACCAGCGCCCGCGAGGTGGCCAGCGCCCGCTCGCGCGCGGCGTGGCTGGCGTCGATCTGCGCCACCGCCTCGCCAACAATCGCTTCAATACTCATCGGCTCTTCTCTTTCCCTGCGCGTGCTGCACAGTATGGTGAGGTGTAAGTATACACTATCATAATAGTTGCTCATCAATTGTCTGGGCAGACCTTGTCTGGGCGGACCTTGTCTGGGCGGACCTTGTCTGGGCGGACCTTGTCTGGGCGGACCTATGTGTCCGCCCATCCTTCTCTGCGAGGGCTACGCGCCCTCGCGCTCCGCGGCAAGAGGCCGCCGCCGGCCTCCTGCACCTCGCCGTCGGGGCCTTGCCCCGAACCCCAAAAAGAGCGTGGTTCGCATGCGAAATGGCTTACGGTCATGCCTCCGTTGTGCCAATATATGGGCATCGAACGAGATAGATTTGTATCAAACAAAAGCCATGCACATTGGCAACACCTCTGTCAAACACTGCCTGCTTCCATCCTCAACGGAGGCATGACAAATACCCGTCGAATATGCCGAACACCTAAAATTTGGGGTCCAGGGGCGAAGCCCCGGCCGGGGTGCAGGGTGCCGGCGCACCCTGCGGCCTCGCGGCCCGAGCGGGCTGCTTCACTCATAAGTACTGCTTGCGGCCCTGCGGCCCGAGCGAGCTGCTTTACTCATAAGTACTGCTTGCGGCCCTGCGGCCTGAGCAAACTGGCCTCACGCCAGCACTGCTTGATTCTACGCAAACTGCATCAAAAGCGGCCCTGCGGCCTGAGCAAACTGCATCAAAAACGGCCTCGCGGCCTGAGCAAACTGCATCAAAAACGGCCTCGCGGCCTGAGCGAATCACCCCTAGACAGAAACACAACCCCTGGTGTACACTAGAACTGTCACCGCACCATTGAGGCACTATGAACGACCAAACACCACCCGCCCTGCGCATACTGGGCATCTTCGCGCACCCCGACGACTCCGAGTTCTCGTGTGGTGGCAGCGCCGCACTATGGGCCAGCCAGGGCGCCGAAATCACCTACTGCATCGTTACCGACGGCGCGGCCGGCAGCAACGAGCCGAACGCAGATCTCGCCGAGCTGGTGCGTACCCGCGCCGACGAGCAGCGCGCCGCATGTGCCGCGCTCGGCGTCCTCGACGTGATCTTTCTCGGCTATGCCGACGGCACGCTCACCCCCTCGCTCGAATTGCGCCGCGAGCTCACGCGCCTGATCCGCCGGCTCAAGCCCGACCGCGTCGTCACCGGCGACCCAACGGCTGTGTTCTACGGCAACGACTACATCAACCATCCCGATCACCGCGCCGCCGCCGAAGCCGCCATCTACGCCGTCTTCCCAAGCGCCGGCACGCGCCCGATCTTCCCCGAGCTGCTGGCCGAAGGCTTCGAGCCGCACAACGTCAAAGAAGTGTACATCTCGGGCGACGAGGCCACTGCCAACACGCATGTCGACATCAGCAGCACGATCGAGCAGAAGATCGCCGCGCTGCGCTGCCACAAGAGCCAGCTCGACCCTGGCGACGGGCAGTGGGTGCGCGAGTGGGCCGCCAACTCCGGCAAAGCCGCCGGCCTGGCCTACGCCGAAGCCTTCCGCGTCATGAAGCTCGTGCCCGACGAAGCAACACCTCCCGAGCCGTCCGAGGGCGGCGCCGTTCACGAATAGCCCTGGCGCACTGCGGCGCCGGCAGCACGCGCGGAAGGGTTGGTCCCCCGCCGCCGCCGCCACCAGCGCCGCAGCCGCGCCCAAACGAAAGGAGCGCCATCGACAAGCCGTTACCCCGCCACTGGGCTTAGGCGTGCAGCCGGAACAGCCGGCAGTGCGCAGTGAGCAGTTCAGCGTGCAAGCGAAGCCAGGTTTCCAATCAACAAGCCTGCTTCTGATATGCCCGCTGCAACCTGCAACCTGCAACCTGCCAACTGAAATGGCATCGGTACGTACAGCCCCTTGGGTCGTTGCCCAGGCCTGGGACGGAGGCGACGCCTGATTTTCACCCTGCTTCAATGACGAAGCAAGTTCCCAGGTCGAACCGCTGGTGACGCCTTCCAGCGGCGCGTTCCTTGAAACATGCCCGTTTGCAATTTATGATTTTGGTTTGGAAATAGACGATTGCGGGCAATAGCACGCAGATCGTACATCACAAATCGTAAATCGTAAATCGACGGAAGCATCTCCGAAAGGCATCACAGAAGGAGTATCTCACCCGACCAGACAAACCGCAACTGAGCGCGCCCTGCCCCTGAGAATAGCTCGGTGGGGGCAGCACGCAAGCGTACAGAGCCGAATGAACGGTCTCACTGAGCATCCGAATATTTTTGCGCCTTAAAGGAGACACCCATGCTTCCGCTTGATCCGGCCATGCAGCAGACATTTGCCGACAATGTCTGGCTGCACTTTTTTCAGATGGGCCACACCGCCAGTACCTCCGCGCGGCCCACGACGGTCCTCGTTCGCGGGGAAGGGTCGCGCGTATGGGATCAGGACGGCAACGCGTACATCGATGCGCTGTCGGGCCTGTTCTGTGTGAATGCTGGCTACGGCCGCCGCGAAATTGTCGACGCGCTGGCCGCCCAACTGATGGACATCCCCTTTGTTTCGCCCTTCTCCTTCCCGAGTGCCCCGCAGATCCAGCTCGCCGGCGAGCTCGCCCGCATCAGCCCGATGGGGCCAAAAACCCGCACGTTCTTTGTCAGCGGCGGCTCCGAAGCCGTCGAAACCGCGCTCAAGCTCGCCAAGGCCACCCAGCGCCGGCGCGGCTTCCCCGAACGGCACAAAACCATCTCGCGGCGCGTGGTCTATCACGGCACAACCATGGGCGCGCTCTCGGTGAACGGCCTGACGGGCATCCGCAACGGCTTCGGCCCGCTCGTGCCAGGCGCGCGCCACGTGCCGCTGCCGCACCGCTTCCGCTGCAACTACTGCGCGCTGCACGCCCAGTGCACCAACACCTGCGCCGACGAAATCGAGCGCCTAATCGAGTTCGAAGGCCCCGAAACAATCGCCGCAATCATCATGGAGCCGGTGCAGAACAGCGGCGGCGCAATCGTGCCCCCGCCCGAATACCTGCGCCGCGTCCGCCAGATCTGCGACCACTACGGCATCCTGATGATCGCCGACGAAGTGATCTGCGGCTTTGGGCGCGTGGGCCACTGGTTCGGCGTGAACGCCTTTGGCGTCGTGCCCGACATCATCACCTGCGCCAAGGGCATCACCTCGGGCTACGCCCCGCTCGGCGCAGTGCTGGTGCGGCCCGAAGTCGCCAACGAATTCCTGGGCGGCGAGGGCGAAAAATTCATGCATGGCATCACCTTTGGCGGCCACCCCGCCAGCTGCGCCGCCGCGCTCGCCAACCTCGCCATCCTTGAGCGCGAGCAATTGCCGGCGCGCGCCGCCACCATGGGCGACTACATGCTGCGCGAGCTGCGCGCCGCTGTTGGCGAGCACCCCAACGTCGGCGATATTCGCGGCATGGGCATGTTCCTCGCGCTGGAGCTCGTGCACGACCGCATCGGCAACGCGCCGCTCGAAGAGCCCAACCTCATGGCCTGGCTCTCCGACCAGTGCAAGCAGCGCGGGCTAATCTGCCGCGCCGACGACCGGCTCGACCCGGTGATTCAGCTTGCGCCGCCGCTCAACATCCCGCAAGAAGAAGCCGACCAGGTCGTCGCAATCGTGGCCGACGTCATCCACGCGCTGGGGCGCAAGCTCGGCACCCAGCCGACGCTGGAGGCCGTCGCGCTCGGTCAGACGGTGAGCGTCGGGTAAGGGCTTAGGGTGAACCAAACGCGGGCAGGCCTGGAACGCATGCATACGCCTTCCGGGCCTGCCCGCCGCAGCAACGCGACTCGCATTTTCGCGGCTTAGCTCCGCACATCGCGCACACGCTGCGCATGTGCAGGAATTTTGGTACAATAGCACGAGTCCCATGCGCGCCAATGGCTATACGTCGCCTTCCACGAGTGTTCGCGGCGGTCGCACCCAAAATAGTACATTCTGGCGCACCGCTCACGTATTAGGGGTGTGGGTGAGGAAATAGGCGGGAATATTTCGCACACTTATAGTTGGGCGAGTCTCAGTTCGCAATTTGTCTCGATCTCGAATGGCGTTTTATTGAGTTGTAGCAAAACAATGCGGAGCCGCCACGAATGAACGAATCGAGCGTGGGATGAAGGCGCGTTGTGCCGTGTGATACCGTCAGCGCTTTCTCAACCCCGCGTAGTGTGAGCGCCCGTTGTGCTGGCGTAGTTCCAGTCAACGATTTCGCAACCCTGATGCAGACAGAAGCCGGTTCTCTTCCACGTGGTCGCGGCAACGCCTTCTCAACCCGGTGTGGTACGAATGCCCGTTGTGTCGCGTGATACCGTTCAAGGTTTTCGCAACCCTGCGTGGTACAAACGCCCGTTGTGTTGAAGTGGTTTCAATCAGCGTGGTTCGGCCGAGCGCAGTTGCTCGCATCGCATCAACGTGGCCGGTTTGTGCCTCAGTTCGGCTGTTTATCAAAGCTCTCGCCCAACACGCGCTTGCAGCGGACGCCGCTTCGCGTCGAGCAAGATCGGGCGTTTTTCAGCGCCGGTTTCTGCTACAATGTGCTTGCCATTTATTAAGGCGGCGCCGCTAAAGCGCAACCCGTTGGGCGCGTCTCGGCTCTGAAGGAGTCTCGATCTCGAACGTTGCTTTCTGTCTTTTCGGCACAAGAACGCGGTGCAATACGAAGAAACCAATCGAGCGTGGGATAAAGGCCCGTTGTGCCGCGTGGTTCCGTGTCGCACTTGCTCAACCCCGCGTGGTACAAAAGCTCGTGGTGCTGAATGTGATTCCGTTCAACGTTTAACCAAAGCAACGTGGTACGAAGGCTCGTGGTGCTGAATGTGATTCCAGTCAACGCTTTCTCAACCCTGCGTGGTATGGACGCTCGTTGTGCTGAATGTGGTTCCAGTCAGCGTGATTCCGCCAAGCGCAGTTGCTCGTGTCGCATCAACGTCGGCGTCTCATGCTTCCATTCGGCTGTTTATCAAAGCTCACGCCCAACACGCGCTTGCAGCGGACGCCGCTTCGCGTCGTGCGAGATCGTGCGTTTTTCAGTGCTCGTATCTGCTACAATGCTTGTGCGATCTATCGGCGGCGCCGCTAAAGCGCAACCCGTTGGGCCGCTACACCTCCGAGCAGACACAATCACGCTATACACAATCCGCAGCGTGAGCACGAGTTGGCACCCCATCATCATTCCCTCAGCCTGTTCATATGGATTACTACCGCGCTTCTGGTATACTCTTGCTCATCCGCTTCTTAGGAGGCGCACTATGGCAGGTTGGACAGAAATCAAAGAAGGCCCGGAAACACCAATTCTTAGGAGGCGCACTATGGCAGGTTGGACAGAAATCAAAGAAGGCCCGGAAACACCAATCGCGACTGTGCAGCAGTGGGGCAGCCTGTGTTCCTTCCTGCTCACCGTCACGTTCATTGTTCCACCTTGGATTTATCTTATGGGCGATTTGCGAGCTGCCATTGGGCCGTTCGCCTATGCCTTGGCCGATTTCCTGTTTGGACCAGTGTGTGCCGCCAGCTTGATCATGACCCTTGTCGTACTGCGCGAGCGCATTGGCGAGTGTGCTCCACGCCAAATGTCTCTGGCATTGCTCGCTGCGGCGCTTGCGGGAGCGATGTTCGTGACCGTCGCCTTCGTCCGTGCTGCCAACCGAGAGTACCTCACACACCATCCCGAACTGGAAACAATGCTCTTGCCAGCATGGACCACGCTCGTGACAGGCGCGATTGCGGCCGGCTGGCACTTCCTCGGGTGGGCGCTTTTGCTGATCGGGTCGGCAGGGTGGGCATCTCGCCGCCTTCCGCGTGGATTGAGCGTGTTGTATATGGTGGCAGGAATCGTCTCGCTGTTCGTGTATTTGCTGCCAGACGCGCACGGGTTGGTCGCCATATTCGGCGTAATGGTGAGTATCTGGCAGGGAGTCGTGCTGTGGAAAGCCGAGCCTGGAGCAACGTCGGCATCTGAAATAATGGCAGACCAACCTGATCGGGTCTGAATCTGGTGTTTTCGGTCGCAAATCGCTGTGGGCGTCGCGGCCCAACCTGCCATTCCAGTCGACGCCGCTGCGCGTCGAGCAAGATCGGGGCTTTTTCGACAGCTGGAAATCGGCTATTGCTTTCCCAATCTATGACGGCGGCGCAACTGAATGGCATTCCGTTGGGCGAGTCTTCGGTGTAAAGTCATCCCGCTCTAGAACGACGATTTCTGTCTTTTTGGCATAACAAAGCAGTACAGTCACAAGAGAGCAAATCGAGCGTGGGATGAATGCTCGTTGTGCCGTGTGGTTCTGTGTCGCGCTTGCTCAACCCTGCGTGGTGCGAGTGCTCGTTATGCTGACGTGGTTCCAGTCAACGTTTGGCGCAAAGCAATGTGGTACGAAAGCTCGTTATGCCGCGTGATTCCGTATCGCGCTTTCTCAACCCTGCGTGGTACAAAAGCTCGTTGTGCCGAATGTGGTTCCGGTCAGCGTGGTTCAGCCGAACGCAGCTGTTCGTATCAGTTTAACGCCGGCAGCGTATGCCTCAACTCGGCTGTTTATCAAAGCGCTCGCCCAACACGCGCTTGCAGCGGACGCCGCTTTGCGTCGAGCGAGATCGTGCGTTTTTCAGCGTCAGTTTCTGCTACAATGTGACAGCCATCTAGTGGTGGCGGCGCCGCTAAAGCGCAACCCGTTGGGCGCGTCTCGTTTCGCAGGTTGTCTCGATCTTGAACAGCGCGTTATGTCACTTATGCACAAGAACGTTGTGCAGCCACCAAGGAACGAATCGAGTGTGGGATGAAAGCTCGTTGTGCCGCGTGGTTCCGTGTCGCGCTGTCTCAACCCTGCGTGGTGTGAGTGCCCGTTATGCTGCCGTGGTTCCGTTCAACGCCTTGCACACACCAGTGTGATTCGAACGCTCGTTATGCCACGTGGTTCCGTTCAAGGTCGTCTCAACCCTGCGTGGTGTGAAGGCTCGTTATGCTGATTGTGGTTCCGTCAGCGTGGTTCAGCCAAGTGCAGTTGCTCGTATCAATTCAGCATAGTCAGCTCATGCTTCAACTCGTCGCTCTATCAAAGCTCTCGCCCAACACGCGCTTGCAGCTGACGCCGCTTCGCGTCGAGCAAGATCGGGCGTTTTTCAGCGCCAGTTTCTGCTACAATGTAATTGCCATTTACTGGTAGCGGCGCCGCTAAAGCGCAACCCGTTGGGCCGGCACCCGATCAGCCGCTTCCCGCAAAAAAGCCGTTTTGCGTGCCTCGTCATTGACTCACCAGTTGAAGTTTCGACGCACGCGACTCACAATCCAGCGACCATTGGCGAAATAGACGAATCCAAGTCGTGATGGCAGTCGTTTCACCTATAGGACGAATCACTTGCGCGAAAGCCGCTCCTAGCCGATAATAGGTGCTGTCGGATTCGTTCACTTTCATGTTGGACGGCAACCCATCATATTCTTCTTACGTTTGAGGCGTTGGATAGCTGTATCCCTCAATCAGCGTATCTTCTTCTCCTTTGATAGTCTGTCCACGAAGGTTTCGGCCCATGTCTGACTTGGTTTTTATCCAAATGTCTGGCGTACCTGGCGCGGGGAAAACGACACTTGCCCGCGCTATCGCACCACAGATTGGAGCGGTCATTATTGACCACGATATCACCAAAAGCGCTTTACTTGAAGCAAATGTACCACCCTCCACTGCTGGCGCAGCGTCGTATACTGTTTTGGACGCTCTTGCCCGCGATCTCCTGCGACAAGGCTGGAGCGTGATTTTTGACAGTCCCTGTCTGTATGTCGAATTGCTCGAACGCGGGCAACGCCTCGCCCACGAGGCTGGCGCACGCTATCGCTATATTGAGTGCCGGCTGGCAGACCTTGATGCACTCGACCACCGGCTACGCACGCGCTCACGATTGCCGAGTCAACTCAGTGGGATACGTGTTCCGCCCGTAATTGGCACAGGAAAGACCGAAATCAACGATGCCATGTTCCGTGAGTGGATGGACACAATGCAGCGGCCAACTGATAACTACCTGGTCGTTGACACAACACAGCCGCTTGAAACGTACATTCCTACAGCACTCGCATATGTCAGGAACGATGGAACGACGCCGGTAGCGTCTTGAGAAGCACGGCACACGCCAGCCGATATGTTTCTCAATCAAAAGCCAAAACAGGTTGCCGTCCAACACGCGCTTGCAGCGGACGCCGCTTCGCGTCGAGCAAGATCGTGCGTTTTTCAACGCCAGTGTCTGCTACAATGTGATTGTCATCAATCCGTGGCGGCGCCGCTAAAGCGCAACCCGTTGGGCCGGCACCCGATCAGCCGCTTTTCGTAAAAAGGCCGTTTCGCATGACTCGCGATTGGCACCTCAGCGGCGATTTCGGCGCACGCGATTCGCAATCCATCGACCATTGGCGAGATAGACGAATCCAAGTCGTAATGGCGGTCGTTTCACCTATAGCACGAATCACTTGCGCAAAAACTGCTACTGCTCGATAATAGGCGCAGGCGATTCGTTCACTTATAGTTGGGCGGCAACCCATTTTCGCACGCAATGTGTTGGTCTCGTCGATACAACAGGAGGGTACGATGACAGAGAGCTTTCCACGAAGGGGTTTGTTCGACACCGAAGAGCGCACGCTGTTCTGTGATGCGACTGGCCGCGAGTATCACCTTTCCGTCGCACTACCCGAATCATACGCAACCTCCAATCAATCCTTTCCGGTGATTTATCTCCTTGATAGCGACCTGCTGTTTGGTATGGCGGCTGGTCTTACTCCACTTTCGCATTGGTGTGTGGGAACACCGGAGGCCATTGTCGTGGGGATTGGCTATAACATACAGAGCTATGCCGAGTGGCATGACTTGCGAGGACGCGACTTCTTTATCCCTGAGGTCATGCATTGGATGCCCGAGGATCCAATTGGCGCTGCCGACCGATTTCTTACTGCTCTTACACAGGAGATCATTCCGTTTGTCGAAACAAACTATCGCATCACCTTCTCAGACCGCTGCCTCTATGGCTACTCAGCGGGCGGTTTTTTTGCCATGTATACTCTATTCCATCAACCCCAAACCTTCCAACGCTATCTGTGTGGAAGTGGCCTCTTCGATCTTGCTTATCCCCATGTGATCCAGCATTCTGAGCGCTTGGCTGCTAGGAGCGCAGATGAGCCGCTCTGGCTGTATCTCTCTGTAGGTGAGTTAGAGGATGACATGGTACCGGGCTATAAGCAACTAATAGATTTCCTGAACAGTGAGAACTTCCCTTGTCTCAAACTGAGCACGGAAATCTACTCAGGCGAACCGCACGGTTCAGAAGGGGTTGCGCTCACATATCTTCATGGCATTCGCAAGGTATATCAACCTTCACGCACATCTGAATAACGCAAGGCTTTGAGATGGAGAGCTGTAACAGCCAGCGACGATACTGACATCCTGTTCTCAATCGTAACCGCCCAACACGCGCTTGCAGCGGACGCCGCTTCGCGTCGAGCGAGATCGTGCATTTTTCAGCGCCCGTTTCTGCTACAATGTGGTTGCCATCAATCGGTGGCGGCGCCGCTAAAGCGCAACCCGTTCGGCGCACTCCTTCCGTCAGTCAAAGCAAAAAGTGTAAATAGTATATCCGACAGTAGAGGCTACATTCTATGTTCGATTCTTTCAAGGCCACTATCCGCACCGACATTGAAGAATTTTTGGCAACTGGAAAGATGCAGCGGGCCAAAACCTTAGCAAATCAGACAAAGCAGCATTTCAATCACAACCAATACCCACTTTACTTCAACGGTGCATTGGATTCCCGCATCATTCTAATACATCTCAATCCAAAGCATCCAAACACATATACTGATACCTATACAGGCAACCTATGGCTAAAAACGTTCGACGATTACTTCACACATCACGAGCACTTGGGTCACTTTCTCTATGGTCAAGCAGCGGCAAACCGCCATAAGTCTCCATTTGACCACAAGCAAATCCGATTTCTCAAGCCTTTTGGTGTGATCGATTTCATCGAAGAACGGACGCCTGAGGATACTTTCATCAATTTGGAACGAGTGCTCGATCATAAGCTACAACTCGAACTTATTCCCTACAGCTCGGATTCCTTTCATACCAAAGGATTTACACCATCAATCATCCGTCCTCATTTGGAGCGAGTTCTTGATGTTATTAGTGCTTGCCCACGAGACTATATCCTGTTCTGTGGTGCGGTATTTGATCTATTCTTTCATGAGCATATCACCGACACGTATCGCTTCAAACTTACAAAAAATGATGGTCAACCGACCCAAAACAGCGCACGATTCTCCAATCTAGAGTTTACATACAACGGGCAGAGCATTCACGCAGGTCTCGCCCATTCTTTTGCCCAGCAAGGTATTCCTATGTCAGCATACGGACGACAGTGCAAAATGCTCTATCGCAAACAATGATCTAGTAAGTAGCAAAGTATAGTGTCAGAAATGAGCGCCGAACACGGCGTTGCAGTTGACCGCTTCGCGCGCGAGATCGCCCGTTTTTTGATAGAAGCCTGAGCAGCGCGCTTGCGGCAACTGAACGCCAACCCGTTGGGCGAGTCTTAAGTGCAAGTTTGTCTCTATCTCGAACGGTGCTTTCTGTCTCTTCGGCAGAGGAACGCGGTGCAGCCGCGAAGGGCCGAATCGAGCGTGGAATGAAAGCCCGTTGTGCCGCGTGATTCCAGTCAGCGTTTTCTCAACCCCGCGTGGTGCGAACGCTCGTTGTGCTGAAATGGTTCCAGTCAACGATTTCGCAACCCTGATGCAGACAAAAGCCGGTTCTTTTCCATGTGGTCGCGGCAACGCCTTCTCAACCCTGCGTGGTACGAACGCCCGTTATGCCGCGTGATTCCGTGTCGCGCTTTCTCAACCCCGCATGGTGTAAGCGCCCGTTATGCTGAATGTGGTTCCGATCAGCGTGGTTCATCCAAGCGCAGTTGCTCGTAGCATTTCCAGCGTGATCGGCGTATGCCTCAGCTTGGCTTTTTATCAAGCCTCTCGCCCAACACGCGCTTGCAGCGGACGCCGCTTCGCGTCGAGCGAGATCGTGCGTTTTTCAGCGTCAGTTTCTACTACAATGTCTTTGCCATCAATCGGTGGCGGCGCCGCTAAAGCGCAACCCGTTGGGCGCGTCTCGTTTCGCAGGTTGTCTCGATCTTGAACAGCGCGTTATGTCACTTATGCACAAGAACGTTGTGCAGCCACCAAGGAACGAATCGAGTGTGGGATGAAAGCTCGTTGTGCCGCGTGGTTCCGTGTCGCGCTGTCTCAACCCTGCGTGGTGTGAGTGCCCGTTATGCTGCCGTGGTTCCGTTCAACGCCTTGCACACACCAGTGTGATTCGAACGCTCGTTATGCCACGTGGTTCCGTTCAAGGTCGTCTCAACCCTGCGTGGTGTGAAGGCTCGTTATGCTGATTGTGGTTCCGTCAGCGTGGTTCAGCCAAGTGCAGTTGCTCGTATCAATTCAGCATAGTCAGCTCATGCTTCAACTCGTCGCTCTATCAAAGCTCTCGCCCAACACGCGCTTGCAGCTGACGCCGCTTCGCGTCGAGCAAGATCGGGCGTTTTTCAGCGCCAGTTTCTGCTACAATGTAATTGCCATTTACTGGTAGCGGCGCCGCTAAAGCGCAACCCGTTGGGCCGGCACCCGATCAGCCGCTTCCCGCAAAAAGGCCGTTTTGCGTGACTCGTGATCGAATCACCAGTTGAAGTTTCGACGCACGCGACTCACAATCCAGCGACCATTGGCGAAATAGACGAATCCAAGTCGTGATGGCGGTCGTTTCACCAATAGCACGAATCACTTGCGCAAAAGCCGCTCCTGGCCGATAATAGGTGCTGTCGGATTCGTTCACTTTCATGTTGGGCGAGGACTAAAAGCCAGCCCCAATGGTAGAACCTATATTGCGAGATGTGATTAGAATTTTGCGAGAAAATGTACTTATAGTTTGCTGGGAAATATAGAAATGAAACAGTATTTGTTGCGATTGACAGTAATTATACTCATTGTCATTTCATTAGCGAGTTGTTTTTCTCAGGATGAAATTGATAGTTCTCCGTCGCAATCTTCTATATCATCTCTCATGCTCGATGCAGATGTATATCCACAAGGATGGAAAAGGATTATTTATAATGAAGAAAAAGATACTAATGCCACAATTATAGAACATAGCGAGATATTTTTTGAGTACGGCTCATATAGAAACGAACTCTCTATGCAAGAAATTTTACGATTTTCTTCATCGCGCGATGCTGAAGCAGAGTTTGATGGAAAATCAGAACAATATACCAATAGGCGCACCATCTTCGTACCACCAGAAATCTCTTTTATCGGTCTTAATGCAAATCGAACGAATATTCAGTGCTTTAGTGTAGAAAGTGAGGTTGGTTTAGGCATTATTCGATGTAATGTTTTTGCTCAATATGAAACACACCTACTAGTATTTAGTGCACCTGTTGGCCGTCAGTTAATGAGCTACGCCGATTTTAATAAAATACTTCACGAAATTGACAAGAAGATGGGGGCTATTAATCGAGCGTAGCATGAAGGCCCGTTGTGCCGCATGGTTCCGGGTCGCGTTTGCTCAATCACGCGTAGTACAAGTGCCGGTTGTGCTGACGTAGTTCCGGTCAACGTTTCGCGTATTTCAAACTCATACGAACGCCCGTTATGCCGCGTGGTTCCGTGTCGCGTTTACTCAGCCCTGCGTAATACCAACGCTCGTTGTGCCAGGTGTGGTTCCGGTCAGCGTGTTTCGGCCGAGCGCAGCTGCTCGTATCAGTTCCAGCATGGTCGGCGAATGCCTCAGCTTGGCGATTTATCAAGGCTCTCGCCCAACACGCGCTTGCAGCGGACGCCGCTTCGCGTCGAGCGAGATCGTAGGTATTTTCCGCGCCGGTATCTGCTACAATGTGCTTGCCATTTATCAGCAGCGGCGCCGCTAAAGCGCAACCCGTTGGGCCTCAGTCTGTCCTCAATCTCACACTTGGAACAATCATGCATCATCGATCCCGTACATCGCAGCCTACATCCACTGCTTATCCATTTTGGCATGTCTGGTTGTTCTATTTACCCGTAAGCCTTGCCTTGTTTGCTGCTCTCTGGTTGTGCGGCAATCTGCTTACTGACCTTCTTGGCGTTCAGGCTTGGCAATCGAATGATCATCTCCTCAAAGACACACTTGCCGATCCGATTATCCTTGCGCGCTTTTGTCTGAGTATTGCGCTCAGCGTTCTTGGTGCACATATTGTCTCTGTGCCACTGCTACGAATATATATCGCTCTCCCTCAACTCCTACGTTCTATGTTTGGCCTCATTACAGTGATTGCGTGCGTTCTGAGCAGTTGTATTCTTTTTCTTGGCGTGAGTGTTGTCATTCTTTCGCTCACTTCCCCCGATCGGGCGTCGGCCAACATCGCGGGCTATCGCATTCACTTGACGCAACGCGACTCAAATGATCTTGATTTTGGCGAACTCGTGCTCATTGTAACGCGCAGTGATGGAGCATTTTATGAACAAGTCGTGGAGGATACCTGGCAGAATTGCCAAAACTTCAGCACGGCTACCACCAGCGATCTTGTGACATTACGATGTTCATTTCCGCGAGGGGATGCCGTTTCGGTGATCATTGATCGCCAGCAAGCGATACTATGGATACGGCGCGATAACTACCCAGAGATACAAGCAAATCTGACAACAATCACATATACACGACCATAACGTGCTATCGTACTCAAGTATCGGCCCAACACGCGCTTGCAGCGGACGCCGCTTCGCGTCACGCGAGATCGTGCGTTTTTCAGTATCAGTTTCTGCTACAATGTGGCTGCCATCTACCAGTGGCGGCGCCGCTAAAGCGCAACCCGTTGGGCGCGTCTCGTTTCTCACGCTGTCTCGTTCTCGCAGGCTGCTTGCTGTCTTTTTGGCATAAGGAAGCTGTGCTGCTCAAAGAAACGAATCAAGCGTGGAATGAAAGCCCGTTGTGCCGCGTGGTTCCGTGTCGCGCTTTCTCACCCCCCCGTGGTGCGAGCGCCCGTTATGCTGACGTGGTTCCAGTCAGCGTTTGGCGCAAAGCAATGTGGTACGAAAGCTCGTTATGCCGCGTGGTTCCGTTCAAGGTTTTCGCAACCCCGCGTGGTGCGAGCGCCCGTTATGCTGAAGTGGTTCCAGTCAACGTGGTTCTGCCAAGCGCAGTTGCTTGTATCAGTTCAGCGTCGGTGGCGTATGCCTCAACTTGGCTGTTTATCAAAGCTCTCGCCCAACACGCGCTTGCAGCGGACGCCGCTTCGCGTCGAGCGAGATCGTCGTTTTTCAAGTGCCAGTATCTGCTACAATGTGATTGCCATCAATCGGTGGCGGCGCCGCTAAAGCGCAACCCGTTGGGTTGCCCTCCATTAACCATCTCCCTCATATGGCGGGCGTTTAAGGTGTCATAATAACGCTTGGGCAAACAATCCCTCTTGGAGAACCTATGGAACTGCTTGATGTCATCTACGAAGGCCCATCAATCGACGATCGTGATTTGCTCACGCAGTTGCCAAACGAGTACCGAGATCTCCTTCAGCAGCTCAACGGCTTCATTCAATTTAATGGTGGGCTGCATATACGTGGCCTCTGTACTGAACCACGATGGCACTCCCTCACAGAAGTTTGGTTTGGTGAGCATGCCTTATCCGTACTCTATTCGGACGTTCGTCCCGATGATATTCCGTTTGGCCAAGACGGTGTCGGTGATCAATTTGTGTTGCGTGATACGGTTGTCTATCACCTGAGTGCCGAAACCGGCGAGGTGGCCTCACTCGACTGCACCTTGGATGAATTCCTCCTGCGAGCTCAACACGATCCAGTTGGCTATTTGGGCTTACAGCCCATGCTGCAATTCTTTCAACAAGGCGGCACACTTACGCCTGGTCAACTCATCAACGTCTATCCGCCGTTTTGCTCAAAAGAATCGGCAAATGGTGTCTCCTTACGAGCTATTTCGACCCTGCAACGGCTTCGCTTTCTTGCCGATCTGGCACGGCAAATTGCGACGCTACCTGATGGTTCGCGAGTAGCTTTCAAAAGAGAACAGCAAAACAACAACGACGATAGTGGTGCGAAGGTGCAGTAACAGTCGCAAATCATCGTGAAACCCGGAGGGCAACCCAACACGCGCTTGCAGCGGACGCCGCTTCGCGTCGAGCGAGATCGTGCGTTTTTCAGCGTCGGTTTCTGCTACAATGTGGCAGCCATTTATCGGTGGCGGCGCCGCTAAAGCGCAACCCGTTGGGCCGCCCTCACCACTGCTCATACCAAAAGCACTACATGTGGTATCATCATATAAACATTCAAGTCCTGCTTTCTACCAGGAGCTATCGCAGATGTTCAACTCAAAGCTACCCACACCGGCGCGCCTCGAACAATGGGCGCGTCTCCGTATTGTCGGTAAACGTCATTATGTGCTCCACCACGGTTTGCTCAAAATCGGCACGTACATGTTTTTCATTCTCGGCGGTTGGTTCTTTCTCATGGAGACTGGGCTCGTGGTACTGCTCGTGGGCGGCACCCACTTGCCTGTTCCCCTCCCAATACGTGCCAGATTTTGGCCAGTGTTGCTTGTTATCGCAATGCTATCCTATACCTTCGGCTATATTGTGGGCAGATCACGATGGAATGCGAACGAGGAATGGTACGAGAGCTTCGCACAACAGCCGCCACGAGTCAACCACAATGCCGAATAAACCATCCTGTGGAACAAGGCGAGCGCAGTCGCTCTCCACGCACCTATCGCCAGTCGTACAATTTGTAATCTCAATCAAAACAAACCGGGCGGCCCAACACGGCGTTGCAGTTGACCGCTTCGCGCGCAAGATCGCCTGTTTTTTACAAAGCCCTGAGCAGCGCGCTCGCGGCGCCGCTAAAGCGCAACCCGTTGGGCGCGTCTTAGACGCAAGGTTGTCTCGATCACGAATGGCGGCCAATGTCTCTTCGGCACAAGAACGTGGCGCACTCACAAGGAACAAATCGAACGTAGGATAAAGGCCCGTTGTGCCGCGTGATACCGTCAGCGTTTTCTCAACCCCGCGTGGTGCGAACGCCCGTTATGCTGAAGTGGTTCCGATGAAAGTTTCGCGCGCTTCAAGGTGGTACCAAAGCCCGTTATGCCGCGTGATTCCGTTCAAGGTTTTCGCAACCCCGCGTGGTGCGAGCGCCCGTTATGCTGAAGTGGTTCCAGTCAACGTGATTCCGCCGAGCGCGGCTGCTCGTGTCGCATCAACGTCGGCGTCTCATGCTTCCATTCGGCTGTTTATCAAAGCTTACGCCCAACACGCGCTTGCAGCGGACGCCGCTTCGCGTCGAGCGAGATCGGGGTTATTTTCCGCCTCGGTATCTGCTACAATGTGACTGCCATCAATTGGAGCGGCGCCGCTAAAGCGCAAGCCGTTGGGCGAGTCTTAGGCGTGACGTGATCGCGATCTTCACAAGCAATTTCTGTCTCTTTGGCTTACGAATGCAGCGCGCCCACGAAGAAACCAATCAAGCGTGATATGAAGGCTCGTTGTGCCGCGTGATACCGTCAACGCTTTCTCAACCCTGCGTGGTACGAGTGCCCGTTATATTGATGTGGTTCTGTTCAATGCTTGGTACACACCAGCGTGGTACAAACGCCCGTTATGCCGCGTGGTTCCGTTCAAGGTTTTCGCAACCCTGTGTGGTGCGAGCGCTCGTTGTGCTGATTGTGGTTCCGTCAGCGTGATTCCGCCGAGCGCAGCTGCTCGTGTCACATCAACGTCGGCGTCTCATGCTTCCATTCGGCTGTTTATCAAAGCTCACGCCCAACACGCGCTTGCAGCGGACGCCGCTTCGCGTCGAGCGAGATCGTGCGTTTTTCAGCGTCAGTTTCTGCTACAATGTGACAGCCATTTACTGGTAGCGGCGCCGCTAAAGCGCAACCCGTTAGCCCGCAACCTATCACACACATCCTCAGGGCCAACGCATTATGAATGAAGCATAAAACGATGTTTTGTCTGTCAAACGCTTTCAGTATGGGCGAAACAAAGCAATATGGTTCTTTATGCTGTTTTTCGTGCACTCGTGCATCAGAGTGAGCAACTCGCCATCGCGTTTCTGATGCTATAATCACCTCTCTGAATGGTTTCCAGCAGCAGGAGGTGTGTGGTGGAATTACCGACGTCGCTTTCTCGCCATTTTGGCGATCTGCCCGACCCGCGTATCGACCGCTGTAAACACCACAAACTGATCGACATCATCTCGATTGCCATTTGCGCGGTTTTGAGCAGTGCTGATGGCTGGACCGACATCGAAGCCTATGGCCACGCCAAACACGCCTTGCTGGAGCAGTTTCTCGAGTTGCCCGCTGGCATTCCGTCGCACGACACCTTCGCCCGTGTCTTTGCGCGTCTTAATCCCACCGCGTTCCAATCCGCCTTTCTCGCCTGGGTCGACACCATTCGTGCCAAACTGCCCGGCGATGTGATTGCGATTGACGGCAAAACCGAACGTCGTACCCACGACCGTGCGATCGACCTGTCGCCACTGCATATCGTCAGCGCGTTCTCGGCGGCCAATCACCTGGTTCTCGGTCAGGTTCGCGTGAACAGCAAATCGAATGAGATCACCGCCATCCCGCTGCTGCTCTCGCTGCTCGACATCAACGATTGCATCGTGACGATTGATGCGATGGGCTGCCAGGTGGCGATTGCCGAACAGATTGTGGCGCAGGGTGGTGACTATGTGCTGGCGTGTAAAGACAACCAGCCGCAACTGGCGCGCGACATTGCACGCATCTTTGCCGAGCCGATTGAAGAGGAACACCTGGATCGATGCATCATCACAATGGAAGGTCACGGACGGAGCGAACGGCGCGAATATCGCAGCTGTGACCAAGTGGAGAGCATCGTCGACCGCGCGCGCTGGTCGCAGTTGCGCTCGGTTGTAAGGGTGCATTCGACGCGCACGTGTGATGGTGTGACGAGCGAGGAGACACATTCGTACATATCAAGTTTGCCGCTGGGAGCCGAGCGGGTTGCAGACGCCATTCGGCAGCATTGGGGGATCGAAAACCGGCTGCATTGGGTGCTGGATGTGGTGTTTGCCGCCGATGACAGCCGCGCGCGAATTGGTCACTCAGCGCATAATCTGGCAATTATTCGGCACTTGGTGTTGAACCTGCTGCGCGAGGAAACGACGTTGAAGGCGAGTGTACGTCAGAAGCGGCTGCGTGCGACTTGGGACGATGCCTATGCGATGAAAGTGCTTCAGGTTGAGCCACGTCTGTAGAACATTTGTAATGCGTTGGCCCTGCACACATCCTCCGTATAAAAGTCAGTGGAAAGGTACACGTTCTTCAATCTGAATTACTACCTCCCAGTTGCGAGGCCCGAAAATGAACTACTCCGTTCTGTTTGATGTTTCGCAGAAAGGCTACAACTGGTTTCCGGCGCTCCTTGGCTTATTCTTTATTGGCTTCGGTTTGGTGGGATTGAAATACCCGATATGGCGCGGCTGGTTGCGGATTCATCCCTTCATCACGATTGGAATTGGTGCGGCTGTCGGGTTGGGTGCATTCTTGTTTCAATACAATAATCAACACGCTTACGAGCGCATATTATCCCAAAATCAAGCCCAAATCGTGGAGGGTCAGATTGAAAACTTTCAGGCGATGCCCTACGGTGGCCATGCCGATGAAATGTTTACTGTGCAGGGGATCACCTTTGCTTACTCTGATTTTGAAATAACCCCAGCCTTCAATAACACGCGCGCACACGGCGGACCATTGCACGAGGGTTTATTCGTGAGAATTTACTATACAAGTAGCCGTGAATTTGCAGGACGCTATGCCATCTTACGGATCGAGGCAAGGCCCGAGAGAGCGTAGACAACCCTCCTATCCATAACAAAGGTACTGTAGAGAATATGGTTTCCAAACTAATCCAAACGAAACGACATACCACGATTGCGGGCTAACACGCGCTTGCAGTCCGACCGCCTTCGGCGCGCGAGATCGTGCCTTTTTTGATGCTTTCTGATGCTGCGCGCCTCGTCGGCGGCTGAAGCGCAAGCCGTTGGGCGAGTCTTAGGCGTACGTTTGTCTCGATCTCGTACGGCGCTTTCTGCCTTTTTGGCATACCAAAGCAGTATAGTCACAAGAGAGCGAATCGAGCCTGGGATGAATGCCCGTTGTGCCACGTGATACCGTCAGCGCTTGCTCAACCCCGCGTGGTGCGCGTGCCCGTTATGCTGGCGTGGTTCCGTTCAACGCCTTGTACACACCAGCGTGATTCGAAAGCTCGTTATGCCACGTGGTTCCGTTCAAGGTTTTCGCAACCCTGTGTGGTGCGAGCGCTCGTTGTGCTGATTGTGGTTCCGTCAGCGTGGTTCTACCGAACGCGGTTGCTCGTATCCGTTCAACGTGATCGGTTTATGCCTCAGTTTGGCTTTTTATCAAAGCTCACGCCCAACACGCGCTTGCAGCGGACGCCGCTTCGCGTCGAGCGAGATCGTGCGTTTTTCAGCGCTGGTATCTGCTACAATGTGGCAGCCATTTATCGGTGGCGGCGCCGCTAAAGCGCAACCCGTTGGGCGAGTCTTAGGCGTACGTTTGTCTCGATCTCGTACGGCGCTTTCTGCCTTTTTGGCATACCAAAGCAGTATAGTCACAAGAGAGCGAATCGAGCCTGGGATGAATGCCCGTTGTGCCACGTGATACCGTCAGCGCTTGCTCAACCCCGCGTGGTGCGCGTGCCCGTTATGCTGGCGTGGTTCCGTTCAACGCCTTGTACACACCAGCGTGATTCGAAAGCTCGTTATGCCACGTGGTTCCGTTCAAGGTTTTCGCAACCCTGTGTGGTGCGAGCGCTCGTTGTGCTGATTGTGGTTCCGTCAGCGTGGTTCTACCGAACGCGGTTGCTCGTATCCGTTCAACGTGATCGGTTTATGCCTCAGTTTGGCTTTTTATCAAAGCTCACGCCCAACACGCGCTTGCAGCGGACGCCGCTTCGCGTCGAGCGAGATCGTGCGTTTTTCAGCGCTGGTATCTGCTACAATGTGGCAGCCATTTATCGGTGGCGGCGCCGCTAAAGCGCAACCCGTTGGGCGGGTCTCGTTTCGCAGGTTATCTCGATCTCGCAGGTCGCTTGCTGTCTTTTCGGCATAAAAAAGCAGTGCTGCTCGAAAGACCGAATCGAGCGTGGAATGAACGCCCGTTGTGCCGCGTGATTCCAGTCAGCGTTTGCTCAACCCCGCGTGGTACGAGCGCCCGTTGTACTGAACGTGGTTCCGTTCAACGCTTGGCACATTTCAACGTGATACGAACGCGCGTGGTGCTGAGTGTGATTCCGGTCAGTGCTTTCGCAACCCGGCGTGGCACAAAAGCTCGTTGTGCTGAAGTGGTTCCGGTCAGCGTGATTCCGCCAAGCGCAGTTGCTCGTGTCGATGGAGCGTGATTGGCGTCTGCCTCAGTTTGGCTGTCTATCGAGGCTCACGCCCAACACGCGCTTGCAGCGGACGCCGCTTCGCGTCGAGCGAGATCGGGCGTTTTTCAGCGCCAGTTTCTGCTACACTGTGGTTGCCATTTCAGTGGCGGCGCCGCTAAAGCGCAACCCGTTGGGCGTCTTTCGTTTCTCAGGTTGTCTTGATCTCACAGGTCGCTTTCTGTCTTTTCGGCAGAAGAACGCAGTGCAACTCCGAAGGAACGAATCGAGCGTGGGATGAACGCCCGTTGTGCCGCGTGGTTGCGTGTCGCGCTATCTCAACCCTGCGTGGTGCGAGTGCTCGTGGTGCTGATTGTGATTCCGTTCAACGTTTGACCAAAGCAACGTGGTACGAAGGCTCGTGGTGCTGAACGTGATTCCGTGCAAGGTTTTCTCAACCCTGCGTGATACGGAGGCGCGTTATGCTGAATGTGGTTCCGGTCAACGTGATTCCGCCGAGCGCAGCTGCTCGTGTCAATGGAGTGTGATTGGCGTATGCCTCAGTTTGGCTTTTATCAAAGCTCACGCCCAACACGCGCTTGCAGCGGACGCCGCTTCGCGCCGAGCGAGATCGGTGTTATTTTCCGTATCGGTATCTGCTACAATGTGCCTGCCATTTATTGCAGCGGCGCCGCTAAAGCGCAACCCGTTGGGCGCGTCTCGTTTCCGAAGGCATCTTGTTCTCACACGTTGCTTTCTGTCTTTTCGGCAAAAGAACGCGATGAAGCCACGAAGAGCCGAATCGAGCGTGGAATGAAAGCCCGTTGTGCCGCGTGATTCCATTCAGCGTTTTCTCAACCCCGCGTGGTGCGAACGCCCGTTGTGCTGAAGTGGTCCCGATGAAAGTTTAGTGCGCTTCAACGCTGTACCAAAGCCCGTTATGCCGCGTGATTCCGTTCCAGGTTGTCTCAACCCTGTGTGGTACGAGCGCCCGTTATGTTGAATGTGGTTCCGGTCAACGTGATTCGGCCGAGCGCCGCTGCTCGTATCGCATCAAGGCCGACGGCTCATGCTTTCACTTTGCTGTTTATCAAAGCTCGCGCCCAACACGCGCTTGCAGCGGACGCGCTTCGCGCCACAAGATCGGGGCTTTTTCGGAAGATCATTTCGTGTAGAGTTTTCTTTCGTTCTTGGCAGCGCGCCGCTAAAGCGCAACCCGTTGGACCGCCAGCCATCAACGCCACGCAGCACGATCGCTTCTGAGGTGCTATACTGGTTATATCAATCACACATGGAAGGGAGTTGTTATGCCTACTAGATGGGACTTAGCAACCTACGATCGAGATAACCAGCTTGTACTTGTCGTAGAAGTTAAGAGTAGACTCAACGCGCCTCCTGAGTGGGCAGCTCGACTACGCCGCAATATTCTTGCGCATGGCACCTTCCCAAATGCTCCATACTTTCTTATGGTATTCCCAGATCGATTCTACCTTTGGAAAAATACAGAGCCAAATCTTGAACCGATCGAGCCGACATATGTTATTGATGCGCGCCCAGTACTTCAACCATATTTCGATCAGGCTGGTATAACACTGGATACCGTGAGCGGACAGAGTCTCGAACTCATCGTTTCATCTTGGCTCAATGAAATCATTCACAAGGCACCCGATGAGCTAGATTCTGCTCAGCAGTGGCTGATTGACTCAGGCTTATATAATGCCGTTGTTGGAGGGAGTCTTGACCATGAGGTTTTAGTGTGAATGTTTACGTCGAGACCAACTTCATACTCGAACTGGTATTTGAACAAGAACAACATACAAGTTGCGAGCAACTTCTGAATCTTTGCGAGACAGGAAAAGCACATCTAATCGTACCGGCGTATTGTCTCGCTGAACCTCATGAAAAACTCACACGTCAAGCAAGAAGTCGCCGCGAACTTCAGCAGAATCTCGAAGCCGAACTACGTCAGTTAGCTCGCACAACATCATATGCGACACGCATAAGCAGTATCCAAGATATCGCGACACTTCTGATACAAAGTAACGAGGAAGAGAAACAACGGTTTATTCACTTCCGCAACAGATTGACAAATGTAGCCGAGATCATACCGCTCACTCTTGATATCTTAAGAGATGCCGTCAACTACGAAGCGCCATATGACCTAAAACCTCAAGACGCTCTTGTATACACATCAGTAGTTACACATCTTCGCCAAAACAACTCATTCGCTAGCTGTTTCCTCAATAGGAACACAAAAGACTTTGACAATCCAGATATTGTTGATGAGCTCAGCAAGAATAACTGTACGATGATTCCGCGATTTGACCACGGCTACGGTTTTATTCAAGCACGATTACAGCCGTAAACACTGGCGGTCCAACACGGCGTTGCAGTTGACCGCTTCGCGCGCAAGATCGCCCGTTTTTTGATGAAAGCCTGAGCAGCGCGCTCGCGGCAACTGAACGCCAAGCCGTTGGGCGCGTCTCAGTTCGTACGCTCGTCTCGATCTCGAATGTCGCTTTCTGGTGTTTCGGCATAAAAACGCCTTGTAGCTACGAAAGAACGAATCGACAATGGTGCAAAGGCTCGTTGTGCCGCGTGATACCGGCAACGTTTTCTCAACCCTGCGTGGTGCGAGCGCTCGTTATGCTGATTGTGATTCCGTTCAACGTTTAACCAAAGCAACGTGGTACGAAGGCTCGTGGTGCTGATTGTGATTCCAGTCAACGCTTTCTCAACCCCGCGTGGTACAAAAGCTCGTTGTGCTGAAGTGGTTCCGGTCAGCGTGATTCCGCCAAGCGCAGTTGCTTGTATCACTTCTGCGTGGTCGGTGCATGCTTCAACTCGGCGGTTTATCGAAGCTCACGCCCAACACGCGCTTGCAGCGGACGCCGCTTCGCGTCGAGCGAGATCATGCGTTTTTCAGCGTCAGTATCTGCTACATCAATCGGTGGCGGCGCCGCTAAAGCGCAACCCGTTAGCTGCTCTCTACCCCTTGCCGTATCCCTACCTGTCTTGCAAACTGTGCTACAATCTACCTGCTTACCTCGCAGCTAGTTGACAATAAAAACCACTATGGAAATCGCCGAATACAACAGCATTATCTACGATGTCAACCATTTAGTGAATGGCATCATTAAGCATCAGCAAGCCATCGCAAACATTAACAGTCAAATCGAGAGAAATCTTTTACAGCCTGTGGAACAGGATGATATTTATCGAGATAATTATGACATCGCCCCAGCTCAATCTCGTGAACACTTTATCGATGGTGTCACCATAACTACAAGAGTGCTACATCAAACGGGAGTTGGCTTACGAGATATTGCAGGTGCTGACTTAATCTACGAAATCCAAGGAGTAAAGTATGCCCTTGTTCAATACAAGCGTGCTGATAAGAAGCTTCTGATCAAGAAAGATGAAAATCAATTAAGTCAACTCTTAAGCAACTGTCCCGATGTCTGTCGCTATAAAAAGAAACCACCCACCATCTCGCCTGTAAGATTAAATGGTTATTGTGGGTGTTGGTATCGGGTAAAATACAGCGGCGTCGAAAGATATGTGCACGCCTGTGAAGCCAAACTAATTCACGGAAGAACGAAAACCGTTTCTGCGAATAAATTCAAACATGGCTTGACCAAGGAAATATTTGAAAGCCTGTTTGCATCTTGCAACATTGGTGCATTACTGCAAGTACACACTCCAAAAGAATATATCCCGAATTTACTAGAGCAAAGGCACGTTATTTTTGAGTTAACTCAAAGCGGAATATGGCAAGAATAAAGTAGAAGCAACGATTCGAGCGGCTAACAAGGGCATGCAGCGGACGGCGCTTTGCGCCCACAAGATCGTCGCTTTTTTGAAGGTTGGAATCGGCTCGACACCAGTACTGACCTATCAGTGCGCCGCCGCTGATGCCCAAGCCGTTGGACGGCAGCCATCACATCGATTATGCGCAACCAGGCTCACGTGACTATGCTATACTAACTGCATGGATTTTGAATGGGACGATCAAAAAGCTGAGTATAATTTCCACAAACATGGCGTCGCTTTTCCCGAAGCGGCGACGGTCTTTTCTGATCCGCTTGTAATCACGTTCGCCGATCCGGATCATTCGCAGGATGAGGATCGTTTCATTGTTCTTGGCACATCTGCAGAAGGGCGCTTGCTGATGGTTGCTCATACAGATCGCGGCGATCGTATTCGTATCATTAGCGCTCGAACGCTCAAACCGAAGGAGCGGCGATTATATGAGTCAGAACAGTAATACACCACGTGAGGATGATCTCCGCGACGAATATGATGAGAACGTCTTAAGGAATGGCATCCGTGGTAAATATGTGCAGCGGCTCGCTGCGGGGTCAAATATTGTTCGGCTTGCTCCAGACGTCGCCGCAGCATTTCCGACCGAAGAAGCTGTCAATGACGCCTTACGTTTACTGCTCAATGTAGCAAAAACGAGCGTCCGGCAAACCATATAATATCTGCATAGACGCGTGCCAATATTTGCTTTCACGGCTGCGTTCGGGAACTTCATAAGCGAAGCTATTTTCCGCGTGTATTAGACCTAAACCTCTACGCTACCAGCCGTCCAACACGGCGTTGCAGTTGACCGCTTCGCGCGCGAGATCGGTGCTTTTTAAGAAAGTTCATACCTGCGCTCGCGGCAACTGAACGCCAAGCCGTTGGGCGTTCATTCATCAACGGCGTTTTGGATTGATAGCGCAGGTGTGTCTGGCCCGCATTCATCGTCACGTTTTTTCGAGCGCCTATGTTCTCTCAACGCAACCTCTACCGTCGCAGTACGCTTTTCTCACGCCATACTCGCTTCAACCCAATCGCGTGGTGCGTGTACAATTGACGTGGCAACCAGATATAACAATTACACGGTCTCGTGAAAGCAGTGCAGGGCTATCAAAGGTTGTAGATGAATACGAATCACCGTTTTTGCTGCGATATGATGACATCCCAAATTCAGCATCGCTGCCCCGACCATCCTGATCTTTTCGATTGCCCAGATGTACTGATTACATATACAGCACAATTTGATGAATATGGCTTGATTATTCATGATGGTGGAAGTTCCAGTATCACGATCAGTTTCTGCCCGTGGTGTGGAACGCGTCTTCCGAAATCAAAATATGAACGATGGCGCGATGAGCTTGCGGCATTAGGGTTTGATGAACCAGGCGAACAGGTTATTCCCGATGCATACAACACGGATACCTGGTATCGTGAAAAATCACCTGGCGTGTAAGCAGAAACGTGGTACACAAACCCAGTTCATTACCTGTTTCAAACAAACGCCCAACACGCGCTTGCAGCGGACGCCGCTTCGCGTCGAGCAAGATCGTGCCTTTTTCAATGCCAGTGTCTGCTACAATGTGGCAGCCATCAATCGGTGGCGGCGCCGCTAAAGCGCAGCCCGTTGGGCCGGCACCCGATCAGCCGCTTCCCGCAAAAAGGCCGTTTTGCGTGACTCGTGATTGACTCACCAGTTGAAGTTTCGACGCACGCGACTCACAATCCAGCGACCATTGGCGAAATAGACGAATCCAAGTCGTGATGGCGGTCGTTTCACCAATAGCACGAATCACTTGCGCAAAAGCCGCTCCTGGCCAATAATAGGTGCTGTCGGATTCGTTCACTTTCATGTTGGGCCGGCACCCGATCAGCCGCTTCCCGCAAAAAAGCCGTTTTGCGTGCCTCGTCATTGACTCACCAGTTGAAGTTTCGACGCACGCGACTCACAATCCAGCGACCATTGGCGAAATAGACGAATCCAAGTCGTGATGGCAGTCGTTTCACCTATAGGACGAATCACTTGCGCGAAAGCCGCTCCTAGCCGATAATAGGTGCTGTCGGATTCGTTCACTTTCATGTTGGACGGCAACCCATCATATTCTTCTTACGTTTGAGGCGTTGGATAGCTGTATCCCTCAATCAGCGTATCTTCTTCTCCTTTGATAGTCTGTCCACGAAGGTTTCGGCCCATGTCTGACTTGGTTTTTATCCAAATGTCTGGCGTACCTGGCGCGGGGAAAACGACACTTGCCCGCGCTATCGCACCACAGATTGGAGCGGTCATTATTGACCACGATATCACCAAAAGCGCTTTACTTGAAGCAAATGTACCACCCTCCACTGCTGGCGCAGCGTCGTATACTGTTTTGGACGCTCTTGCCCGCGATCTCCTGCGACAAGGCTGGAGCGTGATTTTTGACAGTCCCTGTCTGTATGTCGAATTGCTCGAACGCGGGCAACGCCTCGCCCACGAGGCTGGCGCACGCTATCGCTATATTGAGTGCCGGCTGGCAGACCTTGATGCACTCGACCACCGGCTACGCACGCGCTCACGATTGCCGAGTCAACTCAGTGGGATACGTGTTCCGCCCGTAATTGGCACAGGAAAGACCGAAATCAACGATGCCATGTTCCGTGAGTGGATGGACACAATGCAGCGGCCAACTGATAACTACCTGGTCGTTGACACAACACAGCCGCTTGAAACGTACATTCCTACAGCACTCGCATATGTCAGGAACGATGGAACGACGCCGGTAGCGTCTTGAGAAGCACGGCACACGCCAGCCGATATGTTTCTCAATCAAAAGCCAAAACAGGTTGCCGTCCAACACGCGCTTGCAGCGGACGCCGCTTCGCGTCGAGCAAGATCGTGCGTTTTTCAACGCCAGTGTCTGCTACAATGTGATTGTCATCAATCCGTGGCGGCGCCGCTAAAGCGCAACCCGTTGGGCGCGTCTCGTTTCGCAGGTTGTCTCGATCTCAAACGGCGCTCTTTATCTTTTTGGCATACCAGCGCTGTGCAGCTACGAAGGAACGAATCGAGCGTGGGATGAACGCCCGTTGTGCCACGTGATTCCAGCCAACGCCTTCTCAACCCCACGTGGTACAAGCGCCCGCGTTGTACTGATTGTGGTTCCGTTCAACGTTTGCCGCAAAGGAGCGTGGTACGAAGGCTCGTGGTGCTGAGTGTGGTCCTGTTCCAAGTTGTCTCAACCCTGCGTGGTACGAACGCTCGTGGTGCGGAATGTGGTTCAAGTCAGCGTGGTTCCGCCAAGCGCAGTTGCTCGTGTCGCATCAACGTCGGCGTCTCATGCTTCCATTCGGCTGTTTATCAAAGCTCACGCCCAACACGCGCTTGCAGCGGACGCCGCTTCGCGTCGAGCGAGATCGTGCGTTTTTCAGCGTCAGTTTCTGCTACAATGTGACAGCCATTTACTGGTGGCGGCGCCGCTAAAGCGCAACCCGTTGGACGCTGCCATCACTGTGCGACCACGAGTATGGTACAATCACATTATCTCGTCACGTTCAAGCACCCCACTCGGCGCAGCGATTTGAGAGGCATTCGTATGGACAAGTCTTACCGTTCCATTATTACTATTAATCCAAATATCCGAAGTGGTAAGCCGACCATTCGTGGTCTCCGCTATACTGTCTATGATGTCCTATCTTATCTGGCCGCTGGAATGTCAATTCCAGAAATTCTTGAGGATTTTCCTGATTTGACCGAGGAAGATATTCACGCCTGCCTGAGTTTTGCCGCCGATCGCGATCATCAGATCCTTGTAGCTGCCGCATGAAACTGCTCTTCGATCATCACCTTTCACGAAAGCTCGTCGGACGACTGGATGATCTTTTTCCAGCTTCAAGCCATGTTGTCTTCCATGGGCTTTTCAATGCCGAAGATGATGCTATTTGGAGGTTTGCAGGTCAGCAAGACTACACCATTGTCACCAAAGATCTGGACTTCAATGACCTGAGCGCCCTACGGGGTGCGCCACCAAAAGTAATTTGGATCCGTATTGGGAATTGTACAACTACAGAAGTGGAAGTTCTACTTCGCCGACACGCGCCCGCAATTGGCCAGTTCCTTTCCAACACAAGCGAACGTCTGCTCGAAATTATTCCAATGCCACCACGATAATCTCAACTGTAGAGACATATTATCCTTGCACCGCAATAAGCATGAATTAAACAGCAGCGTCCAACACGGCGTTGCAGTTGACCGCTTCGCGCGCGAGATCGTGCGTTTTTGATAGAAGCCTGTGCAGCGCGCTCGCGGCAACTGAACGCCAACCCGTTGGGCCGCCACCCGTCCAAGCTCACTGCCATTCTATTGCTGGTAAAATCTCACGGAGAGAATCGGTATGCATCTCATTGATCGCGTGGCACAGGTAAATGATCAATCTTCTTTTATCGCCTTTGTCCGTGCCTTGCAAGCAGATCGCGCCAACCCGGTCACACGCGACGAATGGCAAAATGACACGATAGAGGACTATTTAGAGGCCGCGATAGCTTGGGCGGAGGCCGCGCCAATGCAACTCCATTCATCATCTGATATAGGAGCCATTTGGCGTGCTTGTGCACAGTTTCTCTATTGCGGCAAGATCTATGAGTAGCACGATACGGAAACAGTTATGTCACTCCTTGTCCATTTTTGTGACCAGCCTGATTATAAACTTCTGGTTGAGTACTTTATCCGTGATAGCACGAATGACGCAGTTCAAGTCGAGACGATTACAACAGCAAATCCTGAAGTTGCGATTGCGCATTACCAGAGCACTGTGGCCATTTCGATTGTGGTCGTTGAATATCCTCTCGATGTAATCGCTACAATTGAGCAACTACGTGCACATCCAAACTTTCGTGACGCCATCATACTCATTATTACTGGAAGGCCACAACAGTACCAAGAACTCAATAGTCCTACGTTAATGATTGGCGACAAGATAGACCATCTACGAATGCTCAACGCTGCTCCCAACAACCAGAGTTTAGAATAACCGTCTATATCCAAAACAACTTCCAAAAAGGCAGCCCAACACGGCGTTGCAGTTGACCGCTTCGCGCGCAAGATCGCCCGTTTTTAATGAAACTGGACTTTTGCAGATTTGCGGCAACAAGCTTCTGAGCATATGATCAGGCGAGCGTTGGTCTACCAGTTGGGAGGCACAGGTGCCAGCAATTGTCGCGATACCACAGGTGGTCGAGGAACTGCTGGTCCAGTTCGCCGACCTGTTTCCAAATGAGCCTTCACGCCGCCACTTTGCCGAATACCTGACCGGGCTGTTTGTAGCGGAGCACAAGACCGTGAGCGGTATCACGCGAGAGTTTGCCGCCCCACCCGACCAATCCACTCTCAATCGATGGTTGACTGAAGCGCCCTGGGATGTCCAGCGCATCAACGCGCACCGGCTCGAATGGCTTCAACAGGACGCTGCAACGCGCTATCGTCACGACGGCGTTATCGCGATCGATAACACTTTGATAGATCATGACGGCAAACTGATAGAGGATGTCGGCTATTTCTGGGACCATGCCGACAAACGCCACCTGATCGCCCACGATTACCTGTTTGCCAACTACGTCAACCCGAGTGGGAAGCATTATCCGCTCGATTTCCGGCGCTTCCGCAAGCGCGAGCAGTGCGACGACGAGCGCCCGTTCAAGAATCACACCGACCTCGCTAAGGAACTGATCGATTGGGTTGTCGCTGAGGACATACCGGGCGACTTCACCTTCGACAGTTACTTCACCAACGCGCCAATTATGAACACCCTCCACGCCAAAGGTCGCAGCTACATCGGTGATTTGAAAGCCAACCGAGTGATTGTAGTCAGCGGGAAGCAGACCAGCGTGACTGAGTGGGTCAAAACGCTCACGCCGCTTGTTCGCACCAAGTTTACGGTCGGCGGTCACACGCAATGGTACTTCACCAAGTCCGTTCGTCTGCCCAATGTCAACCACCCAGTGCGTATTCTGGTGTTGTGGTCAGAAGCAGAAGCTGCGACGCCACGCAAGATCCTGATCAGCAACCGAACCCAGTGGGAAGCTCATCGCATTTTGAAGGTCTACAAAAAGCGCTGGACAGGGACGGAGACCTTTCATCGGGACGGGAAGCAGCATTTGGGCATGGGCGAGTGTCAGCTCAGGGACGGGATGGGCCAGACCAGGCACATGCACCTCGTCGTCCTGGCGTACACGGCTCTGATGCGCCAATTGAAGCATGATCGTGCCTTCGAATGGGCTCACACACGCCTGATGACCATTGGCGAGTCCTGTCGCACCATCGCTCGCGAGACCTTGGGCAAAACGCTTGCTTGGGCCATCGAACAATCGCACCAAGGCATGACTCTGTCCGATATCAAGCTCCGTTTGGCTTTACCCTGAGCTTTCGCCTATTTCTGCAAAACCTTAGATGAAAGCCTGAGTAGCGCGCTCGCGGCAACTGAACGCCAACCCGTTCGGCGGCAACTACAACACACTACCCCCACGAACAACTGGATATGATATAATCAAACTGATATCGAGATTATAATGAGAGTTTAATCATGGCACCACGTCCTTTCTATGAAGTATCGCTCGGAGCCTATCTTTTCGGTTGTTCTCCTACGCCTGAAGAAAAAGTTCGGCAGTGGATTCTTTTCGAGTTACTCTCCACTTATAAAATTCACGTTAATGATATCGAGATCGAGCGACAAGTTCGTGTTGGCACGAGGTATCATAGGGCAGATGTAGTAGTTATAAAGGATTATTCACCATATATTGTCATCGAATGTAAAAATCAAGAAGAAAAGAGTCCTGAAAAAGGTCTTCAACAAGCTCAAAGCTATGCTGATATATTAAAAGCATCATTTGCTGTTTTTACGAATGGAGACAAGTGGCTCGTAACAAGAAAACTAGATGAGCAATGGGTAGCAGTCCCAGATATCCCATTGAACTTTTCCTTTTTAGATCTTACAAATCTATCATCTTATTTGGTTTTTATGGGCAGAATTCAGCCCTTTTTCCATTGGCTTCATCGCCCTATACCCTTTGAGTGTGCAAATAAATTTCTCGGCAAGCTTCAAGAATTTATCCATTTATCGCACCCGCTGTACGCAATTTCAAACCACAATCTTCTATCAGGTTTAGAGCTTTTTCTTCGTGCTGTTTTTTACGATATCACCGTAGAGGACGATTATAATCGCGAGAAGCTGAGCATCTCCTGCGATTACTTCTCTGACTATTTCCGACAGATTGGCCACGATATCAGCGTCGGTGAGCATACATTTAAATACAAAACCAAAGTGTTCTCTTTGAAAGAAATTATTCGAGTTTTGGGTATCAATTTTGATGAAATAGCTTCAAACACTAAGAGATTAAGTAGTAATGACATACATCTAGCTCGACTAACAGCGATATTAATACGGTATATACAGATCACCATTGACAACGGTTCTTATGGTGAAATACCTGAAGAAGTAATGATCGAATTTCAAGATTATATCTCGCCTCTTTGTCAGTCCATATTGGGAATAGAAATACCTGATCGATTAGATGATCTTGAAGACATACAAATTATCACGCGGCATTTTTGGGATGATTAACACTTGACGAAACTGAGATAATGAACTGAGGCTTGAGCGACGTTGCCGCCGAACAAGCCCATGCAGTTGACGCCGCTACGCGTCCCCAAGATCGTGGCTTTTTTGAAACGTAGAATCGACTCGAAGTCATTACCGATCTATCGAGGGCGGCGCAACTGATGGGCAACCCGTTGGGCGTTCATTCATCAACGGCGTTTTGGATTGATAGCGCATGTGTGTCTGGCCCGCATTCATCGTTATGTTTTTTGAGCGCCTATCTTCTCTCTACGTAACCTCTACCGTCGCAGTACGCTTTTCTCACGCCATACTCGCTTCAACCCAATCGCGTGGTGCGTGTACAAATGACGTGACCACCTGACGTAACAATTACACGCTCTAGTGAAAGCAGCGCATAGCTATCAAAGGCTGTAAATGAACACGAATCAACGTTTTTGCTGCGATATGATGACATCCCAAATTCTGCATCGCTGCCCCGACCATCCTGACCTCTTCGATTGCCCAGATGTACTAATTACATATACAGCACAATTTGATGACTATGGCTTGATTATTCATGATGGTGGAAGTTCCTGTATCACGATCAGTTTCTGCCCGTGGTGTGGAACGCGTCTTCCGAAATCAAAATATGAACGATGGCGCGATGAGCTTGCGGCATTAGGGTTTGATGAACCAAGCGAACAGGCTATTCCCGATGTATACAACACGGATGCCTGGTATCGCGAAAAGTCATCTGGCGTGTAAGCAGAAACGTGGTACGCAAATCCAGTTCATCACCTGTTTCAAACAAACGCCCAACACGCGCTTGCAGCGGACGCCGCTTCGCGTCGAACGAGATCGGTGTTATTTTCCGCGCCAGTATCTGCTACAATGTGATAGCTGTTTATCAGCAGCGGCGCCGCTAAAGCGCAACCCGTTCGGCGCGTCTCGTTTCGCAGATTGTCTCGATCTCGAACGGCGCTCTTTATCTTTTTGGCAGAAGAACGCAAAGCGACTCCGAAGGAACGAATCGAGCGTGGAATGAAAGCCCGTTGTGCCGCGTGATTCCAGTCAGCGTTTTCTCAACCCCGCGTGGTGCGAGTGCCCGTTATATTGATGTGGTTCTGTTCAATGCTTGGTACACACCAGCGTGGTACAAACGCCCGTTATGCCGCGTGGTTCCGTTCAAGGTTTTCGCAACCCTGTGTGGTGCGAGCGCTCGTTGTGCTGATTGTGGTTCCGTCAGCGTGATTCCGCCGAGCGCAGCTGCTCGTGTCGCATCAACGCTGGCCGAACATGCTTCAGCTTGGCTGTCTATCGAGGCTCACGCCCAACACGCGCTTGCAGCGGACGCCGCTTCGCGGCGAGCGAGATCGTGCGTTTTTCAGCGCCAGATTCTGCTACAATGTGATTGCCATTTATCGGGGCGCCGCCGCTAAAGCGCAACCCGTTGGGCGAGTCTTCGGTGTAAAGTCATCTCGATCTAGAACGACGATTTCTGTCTTTTTGGCATATCGAAGCACTACAGTCACAAGACAGCGAATCGAGCGTGGGATAAAGGCCCGTTGTGCCACGTGATTCCAGTCAACGCCTCCTCAACCCCGCGTAGTACGAAGGCTCGTTGTGCTGCCGTGGTTCCGGTCAACGTTTCGCGCATTTCAAGGTGGTACGAAAGCTCGTTATGCCGCGTGATACCGTCAACGTTTGCTCAAACCCGCGTGATGCGAAGGCCCGTTGTGCTGATTGTGGTTCCGTCAGCGTGGTTCTACCGAACGCGGTTGCTCGTATCCGTTCAACGTGATCGGTTTATGCCTCAGTTTGGCTCTTTATCAAAGCTCTCGCCCAACACGCGCTTGCAGCGGACGCCGCTTCGCGTCGAGCGAGATCGTCCGTTTTTCAGCGCCAGTGTCTGCTACAATGTGCTTGCCATGTATCAGTGGCGGCGCCGCTAAAGCGCAACCCGTTGGGCCGTATCCTACGACAAACATATATACTGTTGTAGCGACAATCAGCTGCTTGTACCACATTTGGAAACAGTCCTCACATCAAAACCAGTGAAGGCTCGTATTTATGCCGCATCGCTCTCTCTTTTTGATGATGGTCTGTTTCTTCCTCATGCTTCTCTGCCTTGCCGCCTGTAGTACTAGCAGCCGGACGCCGACACAGTCCTGGACACACCAATGGCTACAATCAAATGCTCTATGCCGCGCACCGTGTTGGGAAGGTATTACACCGGGCCAGACGACGGTGGCGCAAGCATACGCTCTCCTATCACAGAATCCGCTGGTGCGAGCCACAACTATTTTTACCAGTCCAATTGCGCTTGGCACAAGCGAGATTGATTGGCTGTGGAAAGATGGTGCAATCGGTGGTCGCGTATTCTATGATACGCAGCGTTCTCCTCATACCATTCAAAGCATCCAAGTTAATTATCCCACCTCGTTTGCGCTTCAAGACGTGATTGCTGCGTATGGCACTCCCAGCCATATCATCGTAACACGACATCTCGCAGGGTTTCCGGGCGAAAGTAAGCCGAGCGACGTCAACTACAGCATCTCGATCATATACATGGCGAAAGGGCTCTTGCTCAGTGCAGGAGGTACGCACCAACTGGATATCCATCCCGATCTCGCACTGTCTACACCAACCTTTTTTGCACCCGGCCAAGCGACGCTTGCGACCTTCTTTAATCAGAAGGAAAGCAAGGCACTTGTTCCGTGGCAAGGGTATCACGAGTTTGGGTTTTACTGCCGCCTAGAAGGCACAAAAGACGTCTGTGATGCTGATGCTCTATAATGCGTGAGGCTTAGTGACATCAATGGCAATCACGTTGGCAACAATGTACGGCCCAACACGCGCTTGCAGCGGACGCCGCTTCGCGTCGAGCGAGATCGTGCCTTTTTCAGTGCCAATATCTGCTACAATGCTCTTGCCATTAATTGGTAGCGGCGCCGCTAAAGCGCAACCCGTTCGGCGAGTCATAGACGCAACGTTGTCTCATTCTTCAAACGCGCTTTATGTCATCTTGGCATAGGAAGGTCATACAGCCACGACGGAATGAATCGAGCGTGGGATGAAAGCTCGTTGTGCCGTGTGATACCACCAGCGTCTTCTCAACCCCGCGTGGTGCGAACGCTCGTTGTGCTGAAGTGGTTCCGGTCAACCATTTCGCAACCCTGATGCAGACAAAAGCCGGTTCTTTTCCACGTGGTCGCGGCAACGTCTTCTCAACCCTGCGTGGTACGAACGCCCGTTATGCCGCGTGATTCCGTGTCGCGCTTTCTCAACCCCGCGTGGTGCGAACGCCCGTTATGCTGAATGTGATTCCGGTCAGCGTGGTTCAGCCAAACGCAGTTGCTCGTATCATTTCTGGTGTGGCCAGCGTATGCCTCAGCTTGGCTGTTTATCACAGCTCTCGCCCAACACGCGCTTGCAGCGGACGCCGCTTCGCGTCGAGCGAGATCGTGCGTTTTTCAGCGCCGGTTTCTGCTACAATGTGATTGCCATTTATCAATGGCGGCGCCGCTAAAGCGCAACCCGTTCGGCGCAACAGGCACTCTTCTCATCCACTGAATAATACGATATACTCCTGATGAGCAACTTCTAACCTACAAAGCGAAGGAGGGGTAGCCATGAATACCACAAAACGAGTTGCGGCACTTCTTCTGGTCTTCATGCTTGGTATCTCTTTGGGTGGTTATGTCAATACACCGCATACTCTCGGAAAAGCTCTACTAATATCCCCATCCACGAGCGAAGAACAACAGCAACAGGGAGATAATCTCGCAGCCGAAAGCGGTTTTTGTACCACTCAAAGTTATACAAGAAGCATACGATACTGGCAAGCTTTTCCTCCAGGTTGGAGACGTAAGACTATAACCGTCTATGAGTATTGCTTTCGTACACTACTAGCATGGAATTGGTTTGCCTTTACCAGATATGCGGGTTGTGCGACCGACAATCGTTGGTATGCTTGGACAGACCCTGCTGTAAACATTATCGGCTCTACAACATACTACAATCTTTCTATTGTACGACAAGAGAGTCCTTTACCCGTAGAAAGAGACTCTTGTTAGGGCATATCTACAAACTTATCGTCGTTAACTGAGAGCAAGCGCCATTAGTAGCCTCAGTCGCGGGGGATGCTCTTCTAGGCGAAGCGAACGGACTTGGCAGCGGTTCCAAACTATACTACGACATAGGTAAAGCATGATAACAACAAATGCGGTAATAGGTCAGGGGTTATAGAGAAAGCGCGCTGGAATGCGGTCGCATAGAGCAGTATCGTGCTTGGGTATACCGTCCATGGCGATCAGTTCCGTTGTGTCAAGGCGCCGAACAAGGCGTTGCAGCGGAGCGGCTGGATCGGGGCGATTTTAGTATTCAGATGCGCTCGAACGCTGTTCCGATCTAGAGATGTGATACCTTCCAGCCGCCCGCTGAACGCCAGGCCGTTGGGCGCGTCTCGTTTCTGAAGGAGTCTCGATCTCGAACGGCGCTCTTTATCTTTTTGGCATACGAACGCACTGCAGCCACGAAGGGCAGAATCGCGCGTGGGATGAAAGCTCGTTGTGCCACGTGATTCCAGTCAGCGTATGCTCAACCCCGCGTGGTGCGAGCGCTCGTTGTGCTGAATGTGATCCCAGCCAGCGTTTGGCGCATTTCAATGTGGTATGAATGCCCGTGGTGCTGAGTGTGGCCCCAGGCAAGGCTTGCGCAACCCTACGTGGTGCGAAGGCTCGTTATGCTGAGGTGGTTTCGGGCAACGTGGTTCGGGTCAGCGCAGTTGCTCGTATCAGGTCTGCGTGTCCGGCGTATGCCTCAGTTTGGCTTTTTATCAAAGCTCTCGCCCAACACGCGCTTGCAGCGGACGCCGCTTCGCGTCGAGCGAGATCGTGCCTTTTTCAGCGCCAGTGTCTGCTACAATGTGATTGCCATCAATCCGTGGCGGCGCCGCTAAAGCGCAACCCGTTGGGCGCGTCTCAGTTCGTAAACTCGTCTCGATCTTGAATGTGACTCTATGGTGCTTCGGCTAAAAACCGTAGTGTAGCCACGAAGGAACGAATCGAGCGAGGGATGGATGCTCGTTATGCCGCCTGATTCTAGTCGGCGTTTTCTCAACCCTGCGTGGTGCGAGCGCCCGTTATGCTGAATGTGGTTCTGTTCAGCGTTTGACTAAAGCAACGTGGATCGAATGCCCGTTGTGCTGAATGTGGTTCCGTTCAAGGTTTTCTCAACCCTGCGTGGTACGAGCGCCCGTTATGCTGAGGTGGTTCCGGGCAGCGTGGTTCCGGTCAGCGCAGTTGCTCGTATCAGTTCAACGTGGTCGGCTTTGTGCCTCAACTCGGCTGTCTATCAAAGCTCGCGCCCAACACGCGCTTGCAGCGGACGCCGCTTCGCGTCGAGCGAGATCGTGCCTTTTTCAGCGTCAGTTTCTGCTACAATGTAACAGCCATCAATTGGTGCGGCGCCGCTAAAGCGCAACCCGTTGGGCGTATCTTAGGCGAAACGTGTCTCGATCACGAATGGCGCGTTCTGTCTTTCTGGCATAACAAAGCAGTACAGTTACGATGGAAAGAATCGAACGTGGGATGAAAGCCCGTTGTGCCGCGTGGTTCCGTCAGCGTTTGCTCAACCCTGCGTGGTGCGAGTGCTCGTGGTGCTGAATGTGATTCCGTTCAACGTTTGACCAAAGCAACGTGGTACGAAGGCTCGTGGTGCTGAATGTGATTCCAGTCAACGCTTTCTCAACCCTGCGTGGTATGGACGCTCGTTGTGCTGAATGTGGTTCCAGTCAGCATGATTCCGCCAAGCGCAGTTGCTCGTATCCGTTCAACGTGATCGGTTTATGCCTTCACTTAGCCGTTTATCAAAGCTCACGCCCAACACGCGCTTGCAGCGGACGCCGCTTCGCGTCGAGCGAGATCGGGCGTTTTTCAGCGCCAGGTTCTGCTACAATGTCCTTGCCATCAATCGGTGGCGGCGCCACTAAAGCGCAACCCGTTAGCCGCACTTGCGAAAGCAGAGGAAAGCATATACTCTAGATATACCTGTATGTGATGTGCAGCTTACAGTTTTTATTGATCTGATGTAGGAGATTATTTAGATGTCAAAAGAAGATGGCAATGAGGAAATCCTGAAAACGCTAAAACGGAGACTTCAGGAGCG
The DNA here is from genome assembly GCF_057073505.1 of Kouleothrix sp. 19917. Classification (NCBI taxonomy): domain Bacteria; kingdom Bacillati; phylum Chloroflexota; class Chloroflexia; order Chloroflexales; family Roseiflexaceae; genus Kouleothrix; species Kouleothrix sp. 19917. The sequence continues at coordinate 1,619,909 of NZ_CP097099.1, read as the reverse complement.
CGAACGCCAAGCAGCTCTTTTCGGATTGTCCGCCGATCCTCTTATTACAATGGAGATAGAGGAGCTACACGGGCGTATTGCCCAAATCGAAGGTCAAGGGAATATAATTACTACAGGGCGTATTAACATTTCCGAAATGCTACACTTATATCAACAAGAGCATCCAACACAACATATAGACGTCTTGCTGAATAGAATAAATCTGATGAACTTTTCTCCAGCTCACGTTGGTATAATAGGTAAAGCTCCCAAACCTCTTGACAAGCAGGAATTTAATATTCAAAAGTTTGATGAGGGCCATGTCGTATCTCTAGGTATTTCCGCCCAAATTGAGGAAAACTCTATTACTGAAGTTACATTTAAACCTTACGTTGATGGTGGAAGTGTGGGCCTTTATTATGCAACTTTAACTAAAGAAGATACGGGCAGTATACCCGTCTCATTTTACGATACGTATATTAATACTAAATTGGCATCTGATATATACACTAGAGATGATGAAAGGCTTCGGATACAGTTTTTCTGCAGTGCCATATATACAGAAAATATAGATATACTTTCTTTTCACACATGTAATAGTGACCCGAAAGTACCTCAAAAATTACTTGATACTGTGCATGAGACTAAAACTTTTGACATAATTCCCACAACTTTCCCCTTAGATCTTTACTCCGAAACTGATCATAAATTATCAGATCTTCCTACAAGATATAAACAAATTAAAGAAAATTTATTGAAGCGCATAGCCAATAAATCTATTAAAATACCAAACATTCTTTTTGGTAATCTGTTACGCATGATCAATGTTGATAGTTGGGAAGTGAAATCAAGCAATGTCACTCTTATAGGTTTAAGAGGAAACCTTAAAATGGCTCCGGTGCACTTAGCGCATTATAAAAGACATGTGGCCTATCGTGCCGGACCTATCTGGAAAAGACGAGACGAACATGCGACTCTAACAGGTGAATTTAGATGGGCAGGCTCTAATAATACTCTTTACTTTCAAGAAGAGAAAAAGCTCTGGTAGATATTATGTACGATAACAACTGGGCATTTAAGCGGCTAACCCGCCGTTGCAGCGGACGCGCTACGCGCCACGAGATCGGTGCTATTTTAGAATGTGATTTCGTGCTGAGTGTTATTGTAGTCTCGAAGGCGCGCCGCTGAACGGCAATCCGTTGGGCCACTCAACGTAGTCGCCTCATCCTGTTGAATCTCTCGTTATTCAATTCGTTCTATTTGTCTCTCAGTTGGCGATTCATAAATAAATCAGGAGGCTGTTATGGGCAGTTCTGACTATTCACACTCCAAATGTGCATTTGTTGAGCTTGTGCCGATTGCTTCAACACAGCGGCCTTTTCCACTTGGGTCGCTAACCTTCGCTGCCCTTTCTTGTTTGCCCGATGCCTATGCGGACGAACTTACACTACCGGGCGAAGGCCAGAAAGTTCCGGTGCCCTACGGAAATCTTGTGGCTTATGCAGAATACTTGATTCATAAACACAACGATCCGCTCTTGCGATTTATCCTTCAATTCCACAACTGTTTGGAAGAATGTTGCGTTTCACAAGCCACAACAGAACTACAGATTGCATCACCTCCTGTTGAGTTAATTACAGAAATTGAAACACTTCAAAATAATGGGCAACTTCTCGATCTGAATGATCCGGAAGTACAGCGCGCAGTAAAAGCAGGGCGGATCATTCTCTTGCCGTAATCGAACAGACAGAAGTGTACCAAAGGGTTATCTGTTCCATACCTGAGTGTTCAGAGGATGCGCGAGTAAGTGCACGTATCGTCTTCGAAATTTTCAAATCACTGCTTGCGAAACAGAGGGTGATATGTTCTCTACCTCTACGGCTCCCCGCAATACCAAGTGTGCTCTGGCCGTGGCCCAACACGCGCTTGCAGCGGACGCCGCTTCGCGTCGAGCGAGATCGTGCGTTTTTCAGCGCCAGTTTCTGCTACAATGTCAGTGCCATGTATCGGTGGCGGCGCCGCTAAAGCGCAACCCGTTGGGTGTGTCTCGTTTCGCAGGTTGTCTTGATCTCACAGGTCGCTTTCTGTCTTTTCGGCATAAAAAAGCAGTGCAACCACGAAGGAACGAATCGAGCGTGGGATGAACGCCCGTTGTGCCGCGTGATTCCAGTCAGCGTTTTCTCAACCCCGCGTGGTGCGCGTGCCCGTTATGCTGGCGTGGTTCCGTTCAACGCCTTGTACACACCAGCGTGATTCGAAAGCTCGTTATGCCACGTGGTTCCGTTCAAGGTTTTCGCAACCCTGTGTGGGATGAAGGCTCGTTGTGCTGAATGTAGTTTCGGTCAACGTGACTCCGCCGAGCGCAGCTGCTCGTGTCGCTTCAAGGTCTGTGGCTCATGCTTCAGTTTGGCTTTCTATCAGTGCTCACGCCCAACACGCGCTTGCAGCGGACGCCGCTTCGCGTCGTGCGAGATCGTGCGTTTTTCAGTGCTCGTATCTGCTACAATGTGGTTGCCATTTATCGGTGGCGGCGCCGCTAAAGCGCAACCCGTTGGGCGAGTCTCAGTTCGTAATTTGTCTCGATCTCGAATGGCGTTTTATTGATTTGTAGCAAAACAACCCGATGCAGCCATGAAGAAACCAATCGAGCCTGGTATGAAGGCTCGTTGTGCCGCGTGATACCGTCAACGGTTTCTCAACCCCGCGTGGTACGAAGGCTCGTTGTGCTGAAGTAGTTCCGGTTAGCGTTTTCGCAACCCTGATGCATACGAAAGCCAACAGTATTCCACGTGATCGCAGCAACGCTTTCTCAACCCTGCGTGGTTCAAAAGCCCGTTATGCCGCGTGGTTCCGTTCAAGGCTTCCACAACCCCGCGTGATGCGCAGGCTCGTTGTGCTGAATGTGGTTCCGTCAGCGTGGTTCTGCCGAGCGCAGTTGTTCGTGTCGTTTCAGCGTGGTTGGCGTATGCTTCAGCTTGGCAGTTTATCCAGGCCCTCGCCCAACACGCGCTTGCAGCGGACGCCGCTTCGCGTCGAGCGAGATCGTGCCTTTTTCAGCGTCAGCATCTGCTACAATGTATTTGCCATTTATTGGGGCGGCGCCGCTAAAGCGCAACCCGTTGGGCCGCCACCCAGCAAGTGTCACGCGTAATCGAATGCCAATGTGATAGCACACTATGAATAAAGCAATAAGCTATTCCGCATAATTATCGCTACCTTGGGCTCGCAGCACATCTATTGTCGAGTATCAGTGACGTAAAGTTTGATGCTTTTTCTGCCGTCACGCAGTTTCTAATCAAGAAGATCATCCATAAAACAAAGCAGAACCAATGACGACCACAACTACATCTACATCAACATATTGCCGTAAATGTGGCAGCACCGATTTCGGTTTGTGGACATCTGCAAGTACAGGTAAACAACAACGCTACTGTCGGTCGTGTCGTCGCCAGCGTGCCAACATATACTCTCATCGTAAAGTGGTCAATGGCGGCTCTCATAGCAGAGCAGAATGGCTTGCCAAACTTGCTCTTCACGACAGTTGCCCACGATGCAATCGATTATGGACTGATATTCCGCAGCGACCTGATCGCAGATACAAATACGTTTGGACGAAAGATCACATTATCCCTTTAAGCGAAGGCGGCACCGATAATATTGATAATATTCAGCCACTATGCTACCAGTGCAATTCTTCTAAATGTAATGGCGATAGGAAGCGAAAAAATTTCTTGTAAAATAGTAAACGTTGTATCGGGGTGGCTGGCCCAACACGCGCTTGCAGCGGACGCCGCTTCGCGTCGAGCGAGATCGGTGTTATTTTCCGCGCCAGTATCTGCTACAATGTGACTGCCATTTATCAGTGGCGGCGCCGGTAAAGCGCAATCCGTTGGGCGAGTCTTCGGCGAAACTTGTCCCGATCACAAACTGCTCTTTCTGGTGCTTCGCCAAAAGAACGCCGTGCAGCTACGAAAGAACGTATCGAGCGTGGGATGAGCGCCCGTTGTGCCGCGTGATTCCAGTCAGTGTTTTCTCAACCCAGCGTGGTGCAAAAGCCCGTTGTGCTGGCGTGGTTCCGTTCAACGCTTGGCACATTTCAACGTGATACGAACGCGCGTGGTGCTGAGTGTGATTCCGGTCAGTGCTTTCTCAACCCTGCGTGGCACAAAAGCTCATTGTGCTGAAGTGGTTCCGGTCAGCGTGATTCCGCCAAGCGCAGTTGCTCGTGTCAATGGAGCGTGATTGGCGTCTGCCTCAGTTTGACTTTCTATCGAGGCTCACGCCCAACACGCGCTTGCAGCGGACGCCGCTCCGCGTCGTGCAAGTGACATGAGCCCATAAAATTGTCAAGTCCCGGTGAGAGGATCTGCCTGTTTTTGTTGCGCTTCACTCCACGCAGCGCGAAATGCTTGGGGTGTAAGGTAGCCAAGACTGCTATGCGGTCGTTCGCTGTTGTATTCGTGACGATAACCGTTCAGGCGTACACAGGCCTCCGCAATCGAGCCAAACACGAAGCGATTCAGACACTCATCGCGCACCGTGCCGTTGAAGCGTTCCTCCTTTCCATTTTGCCACGGCTTGCCTGGCTCAATGTAGAGCGTCTGCACGCCGCTGTCCCGAAGCCAGAGCTGCACGGCTTGAGCGACAAATTCCGCTCCATTATCACTGCGCAGATAGCTCGGCGCACCGTGCTGAGCAAACAGAGCTGCCAGCACACCAATCACTCGTTCCGCCGAGGTTGTGTGCGCCACGTCGAGCGCCAGCCCTTCACGCGTAAACTCATCCATCACCGTCAAGACCTTGAATGGCGTGCCGTTCGCAAGCGCATCTTCGACAAAATCATAGGCCCAAATCTGACCAGGGCGTGTTGCTTGAAGCTGTGTCGAGCGTGAACGCCGTGACCGCAGACGGCGAAGGCGTTTGACGTGCAACTTCTGCTGGCGCCAGATACGACGGACACGTTTGTGATTGACGCGCTCAGTTCGGCGTAGCAGCGCAGTGATGCGACGATAGCCATAGCGCGGATAGCGCGTTGCCAAGTCACGAACCCGAGTGCTCAGTTCGGTGTCATCCTCCGGGTGTGCTTGGTAGCGAAAGGTTGCAGGCGCGAGCGAGACCAACAAACACGCACGATAGGCTGATAACCCACCAGCAACCAGGAACGCTACTGTCTCACGCTTCTCGTCTCTGGTTACGGTTTTTTTGCCACCACCTCCTTGAGCAGGTCGATTTCAAGCAGGCGTTCAGCAAGCATCCGCTTGAGACGCGCGTTTTCCTTCTCAAGCTCCTTGAGGCGCTGGACTTCTTGGACGTTCATCCCACGATAAGTTTTGCGCCAGCGGTAGAATGTGGCTTCGGCAATCCCGTGCTCGCGGCACACGGCGCTGACGGTCTGCTCATCTTTGTCGGCTTGCTCGAGGATCTTGAGTATTTGTTCTGCACTGTAGGTTGGCATTTTCATAGCTTCTCCTTACGGAGATCCTATCATACCAACTTGGCAGTTTTATGGGCTCATGACATTGCTCTGCTTCCCCGCTCTTTCACCAGTTTCGTTTGATACCTCAGACGCAGCTCTCAACGCTGTTTTGCACCTGCAAATTCCTTTTCGACAGGTGCATTATTCGATTCTGCACCTGCAAATTCCTTTTCGACAGGTGCAAATTCCTTTTCGACAGGTGCAAATTCCTTTTCGACAGGTGCAAATTCCTTTTCGACAAGTGCAAATTCCTTTTCGACAGGTGCAAATTCCTTTTCGACAGGTGCAAATTCCTTTTCGACAGCTGCAAATTCTCTTTCGACTGAGGCAGAAAACAGACCTTCGCGCACTCACTCGTCTGAACTGTTACTCTGTTCGGTCGCGAACCGCGCGGCGCGCAAAACGAGCAAACGCTTCCCGAAATCTGATGCTGCGCGCCACGCGGAACGCTCCCGCTGTCAGCAGATCAACGCCGCTCGCGTGCGTCAGGCGCAACGAAGCGGGCACAAGCACCGCTGCGAGCACTCGCCTGCCTTGCGCCCGCCTCGTTGCGCAGCCATAAACCAAACGCAGCAGCAAATGAAACGTGGTATGATTGCGGCAGCAACACCGTGGTCGGCAAACAAGCGCGTTCGCCCAACACGGCGTTGCAGTTGACCGCTTCGCGCACGAGATCAGTGTTTTTAAGAGGCTCATACAGCGCTCGCGGCAACTGAACGCCAACCCGTTGGGCGAGTCTTCGGTGTAAAGTCATCCCGATCTAGAACGACGATTTCTGCCTTTTTGGCATAACAAAGCAGTGCAGCCACGAAGGAACGAATCGAGCGTGGGATGAAGGCTCGTTATGCCGCGTGATACCGTCAGCGTTTGCTCAACCCCGCGTGGTGCGCGTGCCCGTTATGCTGGCGTGGTTCCGTTCAACGCCTGGTACACACCAGCGTGATTCGAAAGCTCGTTATGCCACGTGGTTCCGTTCAAGGTTTTCGCAACCCTGTGTGGTGCGAACGCTCGTTGTGCTGATTGTGGTTCCGTCAGCGTGGTTCTACCGAACGCGGTTGCTCGTATCCGTTCAACGTGATCGGTTTATGCCTCAGTTTGGCTTTTTATCAAAGCTCACGCCCAACACGCGCTTGCAGCGGACGCCGCTTCGCGTCGAGCAAGATCGTGCGTTTTTCAGCGCCGGTATCTGCTACAATGTGCTTGCCATCTATCGTTGGCGCCGCCGCTAAAGCGCAATCCGTTGGGTGCCAATATGTCAGCCTTCTCGGCTTCAGGAAGCCGCCATTTGGGCAACCTGATACGGAACTCGGCTGATCAGTTTGAACCACGCCTATCGCTTGCATGATCGTTTAGCCAGACCTCGCATCGATAGCGAAAGCATTTGGGGTAGTTTCGATGCACCAACACGATTTTTCAATTGATACAGATCATTTTCAGTTTTATCTTGAAGATTGCCAACATTCTGATGCAGAATACAATCTGTGGTTGCATGCGTTTATTCCTGAAATTCTCGATGTGTATGATGGCGGGTTGGCGATTGGCACCGCACGATGGGGATTACAAACCCGAATTTCAGTCGTCATGTTAGAAGAAGCTCCTGGTGATGCTTCTCTGTGCGATTGGGATCGAGTTGTCGAGGCCAGCGTAGAATGCCGATCTGGATGCATCTGCATCGTTTCACCAGAATCTGGTTCGCATGAGGAAGCCAGAATGAAGATTGCGCCTGGTTGGTATCGCGTCAGAATCTGCTGGGGAAACATCCAATCAGTTGACGACGAGCTGGAACCAACAGGTGAGGATCAATACGTCTTATTCCTTTGGACTGCTTCGTATGCGTTACCATCTATCATCCAAAAAAAAGCGTAGAATCGGCATGAGCGAGGAGATCGAAATGAAAGCTGAATAGCCATTGGCACCCAACACGCGCTTGCAGCGGACGCCGCTTCGCGTCGAGTGAGATCGTGCGTTTTTCAGCGTTAGTATCGGCTACAATGTGACTGCCATCAATCGGTGGCGGCGCCGCTAAAGCGCAACCCGTTGGGCGTCTTTCGTTTCTCAGGTTGTCTTGATCTCACAGGTCGCTTGCTGTCTTTTCGGCAGAAGAACGCAGTGCAACTCCGAAGGAACGAATCGAGCGTGGAATGAAAGCCCGTTATGCCGCGTGATTCCAGTCAGCGTATTCTCAACCCCGCGTGGTGCGAGTGCTCGTTATGCTGATTGTGGTTCTGTTCAACGTTTAACCAAAGCAACGTGGTACGAAGGCTCGTTGTGCTGAATGTGATTCCGTATCGCGCTTTCTCAACCCGGCGTGGCACAAAAGCTCGTTGTGCTGAATGTGATTCCGGGCAGCGTGGTTCCGCCAAGCGCAGTTGCTCGTGTCGATGGAGCGTGATTGACGTATGCCTCAGCTTGGCTGTCTATCGAGGCTCACGCCCAACACGCGCTTGCAGCGGACGCCGCTTCGCGTCGAGCAAGATCGTGCGTTTTTCAGCGCTGGTATCTGCTACAATGTGCTTGCCATTTATTGGCAGCGGCGCCGCTAAAGCGCAACCCGTTGGGCGCGTCTCGTTTCTCACGTTGTCTCGTTCTCGCAGGTCGCTTTCTGTCTTTTCGGCAGAAGAATGCTCTGCTGCCACGAAGGAACGAATCGAGCATGGGATGAACGCCCGTTGTGCCACGTGATTCCAGTCAACGCCTTCTCAACCCCACGTGGTATGAGCGCCCGTTGTGCTGGCGTGGTTCCGGTCAGCGTTTCGCGCATTTCAAGGTGATTCGAAAGCTCGTTATGCCGCGTGGTTCCGTTCAAGGCATTCTCAACCCTGCGTGATACGGAGGCGCGTTATGCTGAATGTGGTTCCGTCAGCGTGATTCCGCCGAGCGCAGCTGCTCGTGTCGATGGAGCGTGATTGGCGTATGCCTCAGTTTGGCTTTCTATCGAAGTTCACGCCCAACACGCGCTTGCAGCGGACGCCGCTTCGCGTCGAGCGAGATCGTCGTTTTTCAAGTGCCAATATCTGCTACAATGTGATTGCCATTTATTGCAGCGGCGCCGCTGAAGCGCAAGACGTTGGGCGCGTCTCGTTTCTGAGGTTGTCTCGATCTCGAATAGCGTTTTATTGAGTTGTAGCAAAACAACGCAGTGCCGCTACGAATACACGAATCGAACGTGAGGTGAAGGCACGTTGTGCCACGTGATTCCAGTCAGCGTTTGCTCAACCCTGCGTGGTGCGAGTGCCCGTTATGCTGTGTGTGGTTTTGGTTAATACTTGATCACAACAGCGTGGTACGAACGCCCGTGGTGCTGATTGTGGTTCCAGTCAGTGTTTTCTCAACCCTGCGTGGTGCGAATGCCCGTTATGCTGAAGTGGTTCCGGTCAGCGTGATTCCGCCAAGCGCAGTTGCTCGTGTCGCATCAACGTCGGCGTCTCATGCTTCCATTCGGCTATTTATCAAAGCTCACGCCCAACACGCGCTTGCAGCGGACGCCGCTTCGCGTCGAGCGAGATCGTGCCTTTTTCAGCGCCAATATCTGCTACAATGATGCAGCCATCAATCAGTGGCGGCGCCGCTAAAGCGCAACCCGTTGGGTGGCAACCAATCAATGTTCTTCTCAATCCCTTGTTCGGTACGCGCGCACTCCTCGTAATGCCTTGGACAATAGTCTCTGCTCTTTGGCGTCATCTGATTCTCAATGCTATACTGATCCGTGGTTGATTTACCCACTGGACCAAGCAGAGTGTCTAGAGTTTGCGCTCAGCATGGTTTGGGTCAGATGTTCGATATGCACGTTGTGCGTGCTTTCGGTGAGGCAAAATCGCCAAGTGCAAAGGAGCTAGAAACTCATGCCCAATGTTCGTAAGCTTACAGCTGAGGAAGTACAACAAATCAAATCATCGATCGATCACAATCTTGAGGCTTCTGAAACCGAGGCAACACAAGATGCTCACCCAGATCAAGGAACGCTTGACCAGGTGTATCCGCATATTGCTGATTGGGTTTACGGTGGTGGCTGGATCGAACTCGGCCAGAATGAATATAGTCGTTCATTCATCCGCGTTCTGGATACTGGTGGAATGCTGTGGGAAGGAACAACACGGTATCGTTCCCTGGAAGCGCTCTTTCGAGATGCAGAAGCAGCACTGATTCGGCTTGAAGAAACCGGTGAAATCTAGCCTGCCAAGCGACAGAGTGAGCGGTTTTGAGCGCGAGGATCAAGTCGCCGGGTTGCCACCCAACACGGCGTTGCAGTTGACCGCTTCGCGCGCGAGATCGTCGTTTTTTGAGGGAAGTTTGTACCTGCGCTCGCGGCAACTGAACGCCAACCCGTTGGGCGTCTCTCGTTTCTTGGGTTGTCTTGATCTCACAGGTCGCTTTCTGTCTTTTTGGCAGAAGAACGCAGTGCAACTCCGAAGGAACGAATCGAGCGTGGGATGAAAGCTCGTTGTGCCGCGTGATACCGGCAACGTTTTCTCAACCCTGCGTGGTACGAGTGCTCGTTGTACTGAACGTGGTTCCGTTCAACACTTGGCACATTTCAACGTGATACGAACGCGCGTGGTGCTGAGTGTGATTCCGGTCAGTGCTTTCTCAACCCTGCGTGGTACAAAAGCTCGTTGTGCTGAATGTGGTTCCGGTCAGCGTGATTCCGCCAAGCGCAGTTGCTCGTGTCAATGGAGCGTGATTGGCGTCTGCCTCAATTTGGCTTTCTATCGAGGCTCACGCCCAACACGCGCTTGCAGCGGACGCCGCTTCGCGTCGTGCGAGATCGTGCGTTTTTCAGCGCCAATATCTGCTACAATGTGCTTGCCATCAATCAGTGGCGGCGCCGCTAAAGCGCAACCCGTTGGGCGAGTCTTAGGCGCACGTTTGTCTCATTCTTCAAACGCGTTTTATGTCATCTTGGCACAGGAAGGGCGTACAGCCACGAAGGGCCGAATCGAGCGTGCGATGAAGGCTCGTTGTGCCGCGTGATACTATCAACGTTTTCTCAACCCCGCGTGGTGCGAACGCTCGTTGTGCTGAAGTGGTTCCGGTCAATGATTTCGCAACCCCGATGCAGACAAAAGCCGGTTCTTTTCCACGTGGTCGCGGCAACGCTTTCTCAACCCGGTGTAGTACAAACGCCCGTTATGCCGCGTTGTTCCGTTCAAGGTATTCGCAACCCCACGTGGTGCGAAGGCTCGTTGTGCTGAATGTGGTTCCGGTCAGCGTGATTCAGCCCAGCGCAGTTGCTCGTATCAGTTTAGAGTGGTCGGTTCATGCTTCAGCTTGGCTATTTATCAATGCTCTCGCCCAACACGCGCTTGCAGCGGACGCCGCTTCGCGTCGAGCGAGATCGGGCGTTTTTCAGCGTTCGTATCTGCTACAATGTGGCAGCCATCAATCAGTGGCGGCGCCGCTAAAGCGCAACCCGTTGGGCGCGTCTTAGGCGCAAAGTCGTCTCGATCTCGAATGGCGTTTTATTGAGTTGCAGCAAAACAATGTAGTGCCACCACGAAGGAACGAATCGAGCGTGGGATGAAGGCCAGTTATGCCGTGTGGTTCCGTGTTGCGCTGTCTCAACCCCGCGTGGTACAAGCGCCCGCGTTGTGCTGATTGTGGTTCCGTTCAACGTTTGCCGCAAAGGAGCGTGGTACGAAGGCTCGTGGTGCTGAGTGTGGTCCTGTTCCAGGTTGTCTCAACCCTGCGTGGTACGAACGCTCGTGGTGCTGAAAGTGGTTCAAGTCAGCGTGATTCCGCCAAGCGCAGTTGCTCGTGTCGATGGAGCGTGATTGGCGTCTGCCTCAGTTTGGCTTTCTATCGAGGCTCACGCCCAACACGCGCTTGCAGCGGACGCCGCTTCGCGTCGAACGAGATCGGGGTTATTTTCCGCGCCGGTATCTGCGCCAATGTGGCAGCCATCAATCAGTGGCGGCGCCGCTAAAGCGCAACCCGTTGGGCGTTCATTCATCAACGGCGTTTTGGATTGATAGCGCATGTGTGTCTGGCCCGCATTCATCGTTATGTTTTTTGAGCGCCTATCTTCTCTCTACGTAACCTCTACCGTCGCAGTACGCTTTTCTCACGCCATACTCGCTTCAACCCAATCGCGTGGTGCGTGTACAAATGACGTGACCACCTGACGTAACAATTACACGCTCTAGTGAAAGCAGCGCATAGCTATCAAAGGCTGTAAATGAACACGAATCAACGTTTTTGCTGCGATATGATGACATCCCAAATTCTGCATCGCTGCCCCGACCATCCTGACCTCTTCGATTGCCCAGATGTACTAATTACATATACAGCACAATTTGATGACTATGGCTTGATTATTCATGATGGTGGAAGTTCCTGTATCACGATCAGTTTCTGCCCGTGGTGTGGAACGCGTCTTCCGAAATCAAAATATGAACGATGGCGCGATGAGCTTGCGGCATTAGGGTTTGATGAACCAAGCGAACAGGCTATTCCCGATGTATACAACACGGATGCCTGGTATCGCGAAAAGTCATCTGGCGTGTAAGCAGAAACGTGGTACGCAAATCCAGTTCATCACCTGTTTCAAACAAACGCCCAACACGCGCTTGCAGCGGACGCCGCTTCGCGTCGAACGAGATCGGTGTTATTTTCCGCGCCAGTATCTGCTACAATGTGATAGCTGTTTATCAGCAGCGGCGCCGCTAAAGCGCAACCCGTTGGGCGCGTCTCGTTTCCGAAGGCATCTTGTTCTCACACGTTGCTTTCTGTCTTTTCGGCAAAAGAACGCGATGAAGCCACGAAGAGCCGAATCGAGCGTGGAATGAAAGCCCGTTGTGCCGCGTGATTCCATTCAGCGTTTTCTCAACCCCGCGTGGTGCGAACGCCCGTTGTGCTGAAGTGGTCCCGATGAAAGTTTAGTGCGCTTCAACGCTGTACCAAAGCCCGTTATGCCGCGTGATTCCGTTCCAGGTTGTCTCAACCCTGTGTGGTACGAGCGCCCGTTATGTTGAATGTGGTTCCGGTCAACGTGATTCGGCCGAGCGCCGCTGCTCGTATCGCATCAAGGCCGACGGCTCATGCTTTCACTTTGCTGTTTATCAAAGCTCGCGCCCAACACGCGCTTGCAGCGGACGCGCTTCGCGCCACAAGATCGGGGCTTTTTCGGAAGATCATTTCGTGTAGAGTTTTCTTTCGTTCTTGGCAGCGCGCCGCTAAAGCGCAACCCGTTGGGCGCATCTCGTTTCTTAGGTTGTCTTGATCTCACAGGTCGTTTTCTGTCTTCTCGGCAGAAGAACGCAGTGAAACTCCGAAGGAACGAATCGAGCGTGGGATGAATGCTCGTTGTGCCGTGTGGTTCCGTGTTGCGCTGTCTCAACCCCGCGTGGTACAAGCGCCCGCGTTGTACTGATTGTGGTTCCGTTCAACGTTTGCCGCAAAGGAGCGTGGTACGAAGGCTCGTGGTGCTGAATGTGGTCCTGTTCCAAGTTGTCTCAACCCTGCGTGGTACGAACGCTCGTGGTGCTGAATGTGGTTCAAGTCAGCGTGGTTCCGCAGAGCGCAGTTGCTCGTGTCGCATCAACGTCGGCGTCTCATGCTTCCATTCGGCTGTTTATCAAAGCTCACGCCCAACACGCGCTTGCAGCGGACGCCGCTTCGCGTCGAGCGAGATCGTGCGTTTTTCAGCGCCAGTGTCTGCTACAATGTGACAGCAATCAATCGGTGGCGGCGCCGCTAAAGCGCAACCCGTTGGGCGAGTCTTAGACGCAAAGCTGTCTCAATCTCGAATAACGGTCTGTGGTGCTTCGGCAAAAAGATGCTGTACAGCCACAAACGAACGAATCGAGCGTGGGATGAAGGCCAGTTGTGCCACGTGACACCGGCAACGTTTTCTCAACCCCGCGTGGTACGAAAGCTCGTTATGCTGAGGTTGTTCCAGGCAAGGCTTGCACAACCCTGATGCATTCGAGCGCCCATTCTCTTGAACGTGGTCACGGCAACCACTTCTCAACCCGATGTGGTACAAACACCCGTTATGCCGCGTGATACCGTCAACGCTTTCCCAACCCCGCGTGGTATGAAGGCTCGTTATGCTGAATATGATTCCGGGCAACGTGGTTCCACCCAGCGCAGTTGGCCGTATCACTTCAACGCGGGCAGCGTATGCCTCAATTTGGCGGTTTATCAAAGCTCTCGCCCAACACGCGCTTGCAGCGGACGCCGCTTCGCGTCGAGCGAGATCGTGCCTTTTTCAGCGCCAATATCTGCTACAATGTGATTGCCATTTATCAGCAGCGGCGCCGCTAAAGCGCAACCCGTTGGGCGCGTCTCGTTTCACAGGGTATCTCGATCTCGCAGATCGCTTTCTGTCTTTTTGGCATACCAAAGCAGTACAGTCACAAGAGAGCGAATCGAGCGTGGAATGAAAGCCCGTTGTGCCGCGTGGTTCCGTGTCGCGCTATCTCAACCCGCGTGGTGCGAGTGCTCGTTATGCTGATTGTGGTTCCGGTCAACGATTTCGCAACCCTGCGTGGTACGAACGCCCGTTATGCCACGTGATTCCGTGTCGCGCTTGCTCAACCCTGCGTGGTGCGCACGCTCGTTGTGCTGAATGTCGTTCCGGTCAACGTGGTTCAACCAGGCGCAGTTGCTCGTGTCACTTCTACGTAGTTGGTTCATGCTTCAACTTGGCTGTTTATCAATGCCCTCGCCTCTGTTTCAAGTTGCCTGCCTTCCTTTTGCACTGAGCATAAACCTCCAGAGTTGTCTTTCTTCGCCTTGCCAGTTTTCGCTCATCAGCCTCGCGTGACGCCGTGCTCATCACTTCCTGACCATCCTCATTTTTGCTCCGCTTCCCCGCTCTTTCACCAGTTTCGTTTGATGCCTCAGACGCGCCTCGCAACGCTTTTCGGCAGGTGCATTATTCGAATTTGCAGGTGCAAATTCCTTTTCGACAGCTGCAAATTCCTTTTCGGCAGGTGCATTATTCGAATTTGCAGGTGCAAATTCCTTTTCGACAGCTGCATTATTCGAATTTGCAGGTGCAAATTCCTTTTCGACAGCTGCATTATTCGAATATGCAGGTGCAAATTCCTTTTCGGCAGGTGCAAATTCCTTCTCGACTGAGGCAGAAAACAGACCTTCGCGCACTCACTCGTATGCGCTGTTACTCTGTTCGCTCGCGAACCGCGCGGCGCGCAAACAAGCAAACACTTCTCGAAATCTGGTGCTGCGCGCCGCGCGGAACGCTCCCGCTGTCAGCAGATCAACGCCGTTCGCGTGCGTCAGGCGCAACGAAGCGGGCACAAGCACCGCTGCGAGCTCTCGCCTGCCTTGCGCCCGCCTCGTTGCGCAGCCATAAACCAAACGCAGCAGCAAATGAAACGTGGTATGATTGCGGCAGCAACACCGTGGTCGGCAAACAAGCGCGTTCGCCCAACACGGCGTTGCAGTTGACCGCTTCGCGCGCGAGATCGTTGTTTTTGAGGAAAGTTTGTGCAGCGCTCGCGGCAACTGAACGCCAACCCGTTGGGCCGCCGCCATTCATTGCTGTACCAGTCCTTTGCACTAAGGCGGCTACACTATCCTTAACAGGTCGCGAGCGCCTTTGATAGAAAGTATGGTATCTCTTGCCATGTAAAGCGCTCAGGTTTTTCTCGAATTGAACTGGACCGGAGTGTATAACGCCATATCTTGGAACGAAATATCCAAGCTATTATTGTCCTCTGATACGATATATCTTGAAAGCATAGAGAAACACTCATGAGGAGAACAACAATGTTGGACGATTTGAAGAAATCCCTCACAAATAGAGAGCATATCTCTATGCTTATTAGGCAGCATAACAATAGTATGCACGGTTATTACTTGGAAGACAAATGCACATATCAACTGCTCATTGAACATATTCCGGCAATTACGTATGTTGCGGCAATGGACGACGCAAGCAGCACGCTCTATACTAGCCCGCAAATTGAGCGAGTTATGGGATTTACTCAAGCCGAATGGATGAGGGACAATCAACTATGGTTCAAGCAAATTCATCCAGAAGATCAAGATCTTATCCTCACAGATTTGCTTCGAATCCGTTCCGGAGGCGAAACAGTCGCACGTGAGTACCGTATGCTAAATCGTGCTGGTCAAATCAAGTGGTTCCGAGATGACTCTGCAGTATTGTCTGACGAGAGCGGAGTTCCCTTACTCCTCTACGGAACTATGCTCGATATAACTGAGCAAAAGCAATTGGAGGCGAAACTTACTCAGGCGCGCGAGCGCTTGCTCGATAATCTAAGAAAAAGCTTTAGCAAACGCGAGCTTGGAGTTTTGCAACTCATCAAAGAAGGAAAAACGGATCGAGAGATTAGTCAGATGCTTTCTATTTCTGAAAGAACAGTAGGTTACTGCTTACAATCAGTGTATGCAAAATTGGGAGTAAGGAAACGAATAGAAGCTCTGCGAGAGGCGATAGAGCAACACCTCCTTGATTAAAGGTACACCAGATTCAATATTTTAGCAAAAAAAATTGCCCGACCCGGCAAAAAAGTTTGCCCGATTTCTCTAGACACGCGCTATAATTCCTGCTAGATTTCTCATGCTTCACCTTTTGGTATTAGGATTTCCTTGACAGGCCATTATAGGGAGGATGCGCCCATGACGCTTCTACTCAGACTCAAATGGCATTTGGTAATCGCCTTGGCATGTGGGTTTGCTCTAGGCTCCCTTTCCTCTGCACAAGCATCAGCATCGTACTCGTTTGCCGGTTACAATTATAACTGGACTTTTGCAGATTTGCGGCAACAAGCTTCTGAGCATATGATCAGGCGAGCGTTGGTCTACCAGTTGGGAGGCACAGGTGCCAGCAATTGTCGCGATACCACAGGTGGTCGAGGAACTGCTGGTCCAGTTCGCCGACCTGTTTCCAAATGAGCCTTCACGCCGCCACTTTGCCGAATACCTGACCGGGCTGTTTGTAGCGGAGCACAAGACCGTGAGCGGTATCACGCGAGAGTTTGCCGCCCCACCCGACCAATCCACTCTCAATCGATGGTTGACTGAAGCGCCCTGGGATGTCCAGCGCATCAACGCGCACCGGCTCGAATGGCTTCAACAGGACGCTGCAACGCGCTATCGTCACGACGGCGTTATCGCGATCGATAACACTTTGATAGATCATGACGGCAAACTGATAGAGGATGTCGGCTATTTCTGGGACCATGCCGACAAACGCCACCTGATCGCCCACGATTACCTGTTTGCCAACTACGTCAACCCGAGTGGGAAGCATTATCCGCTCGATTTCCGGCGCTTCCGCAAGCGCGAGCAGTGCGACGACGAGCGCCCGTTCAAGAATCACACCGACCTCGCTAAGGAACTGATCGATTGGGTTGTCGCTGAGGACATACCGGGCGACTTCACCTTCGACAGTTACTTCACCAACGCGCCAATTATGAACACCCTCCACGCCAAAGGTCGCAGCTACATCGGTGATTTGAAAGCCAACCGAGTGATTGTAGTCAGCGGGAAGCAGACCAGCGTGACTGAGTGGGTCAAAACGCTCACGCCGCTTGTTCGCACCAAGTTTACGGTCGGCGGTCACACGCAATGGTACTTCACCAAGTCCGTTCGTCTGCCCAATGTCAACCACCCAGTGCGTATTCTGGTGTTGTGGTCAGAAGCAGAAGCTGCGACGCCACGCAAGATCCTGATCAGCAACCGAACCCAGTGGGAAGCTCATCGCATTTTGAAGGTCTACAAAAAGCGCTGGACAGGGACGGAGACCTTTCATCGGGACGGGAAGCAGCATTTGGGCATGGGCGAGTGTCAGCTCAGGGACGGGATGGGCCAGACCAGGCACATGCACCTCGTCGTCCTGGCGTACACGGCTCTGATGCGCCAATTGAAGCATGATCGTGCCTTCGAATGGGCTCACACACGCCTGATGACCATTGGCGAGTCCTGTCGCACCATCGCTCGCGAGACCTTGGGCAAAACGCTTGCTTGGGCCATCGAACAATCGCACCAAGGCATGACTCTGTCCGATATCAAGCTCCGTTTGGCTTTACCCTGAGCTTTCGCCTATTTCTGCAAAACCTTAGTTATAATGGAACTTATCGAGGTGCGTCAGCTCAAATACCCTATAAAAATCCTGCTGTACCCGCTGGCCATTCAGCAGAATGGTCAATGGCTCAAGATGGCTCAAGTCACTATATCCAATCAGGGTGGATTAAGCTCTCAGGAGACTCACTACCTTGGTATTTCACAGAATATTCAGGATGCACTCCATACTGTCGGACAAGATATGCTCAGATTGATGCGAATACACACGAATACAAGGTCGAATATTTTCCCCCTGGCGTTATGGCAACAAATGACGTTTGGTGTGCAAAAATAGATGGAGTGAATAAGGTATGCACAGGGGCAAGCTTCATTCCGCTTGGCCAAGCTCCGATTTTGACCTATTCAGGAGAAACATCGGACACAACCGCTGATATGGGCGGCAACACCTCAAGCCATTTGCGTATGACAGTCATTTCACTCAAGAACACATCGAACACTTGGCTCCAAGTAAATACTAACTCTCTTGCCAATATTACGACTGCTGGAACACGCTACAGGGCAGCTAAGGGTTTCTCTGGGACAACCTACATCGAGAATTGGACTAATTAGTGACAGCCCAGAGTTCAACTTAGAAGGAGTTAACAATGCGAAACAAATCACCATGGTGGCTCATTTCCGTTATCATAGTTGGAATAGTTTTTAGTATTGGCTGGTGGTTGGGACGTCACAATTTAGCAAGCGCCCCAGTAACGAGTGCCCAAGGGGGGGCAAACATACCAGATATTACATCCCTGCGCCAGCATTTCGGCCTGGATTTTCAACCAACTGATCCGACTCAGGCGCGACCAACACTTACCAGAGATCAGGCAATTGCAGTCGCCCAGCAAAAAAATGGGCAACTGAAAAGTACGACAAGAGTGGATGCGACACTAGGGCGTATGAGCAATCCAGGATTGCAGCAAGCAGCCACAGCCGGTCAACGTGTAGACCCGCAACTTGCTAATCCAGCTCTTGTCTGGATATTGTCCTTCCAGGGGATTGATACCGAGTCATCTGGACCTCCCGGTTCAGTTCATACAGTGAGTCATGAGTTCAATGTTGTGATTGATGCTACAACGGGTCAGTACGTCATGGATTTCATTTATAGATAAATAACTGCATCATATAAATTAAGAAAACAGAGCAGTAGAACTACTGCTCTGTTTTCTTAATTTTGGACCTACGCAGCGCCACCGAATCACTGATTGGAACGAGCAAAACGTACGTTGACAATGAAACAAACCGCTTACTGATGCGGAAAAGCACGTGGAAGATACGCTGCAGTATCATGTGGGTGCTGACGCCATCACGATACGCAGAAGTCCTCCATGCACCATCCTAAAATATCTGGGAGATATCCACATTGTCTGCGTGGTCCCGCTCTTCGTGAGACACTCGATGCTATTCGTGCGATTTTGCACGCGCTGCTGATTCCCAGGTGCGGAACAATGCGGCCCAACACGGCGTTGCAGTTGACCGCTTCGCGCTCAAGATCGGTGTTTTTTAGAAAGTTCATGCAGCGCTCGCGGCAACTGAACGCCAACCCGTTGGGCGAGTCTTAGGCGCTTTGTTGTCTCGGTCTTGAAAAGCGTTCTATGGTCCTTCAGCAGAAGATCGCCCTGCCGCTACGAAAGAGCGAATCGAGCGTAGGATGAAGGCCCGTTGTGCCGCGTGATTCCGTTTCGCGCTTTCTCAACCCTGCGTGGTACAAGCGCTCGTTGTGCTGAAGTGATCCTGGTCAGCGTTTTCTCAACCCTGATGCATACGAAAGCCAACTTTATTCCACGTGATCGCGGCAGCGCTTTCTCAACCCGATGTGGTGCAAAAGCCCGTTATGCCACGTGGTTCCGTTCAAGGCTTACACAACCCCGCGTGGTGCGCACGCTCGTTGTGCTGATTGTGGTTCCGTCAGCGTGATTCGGCCGAGCGCAGTTGCTCGTATCGCTTCAACGTGGTCGGTTTCTGCCTTAGCTTGGCCGTTTATCAAGGCTCTCGCCCAACACGCGCTTGCAGCGGACGCCGCTTCGCGTCGAGCGAGATCGGGGTTATTTTCCGCGCCGGTATCTGCTACAATGTGACTGCCATTTATCGGGGCGGCGCCGCTAAAGCGCAACCCGTTGGGCCGCAGCATCAAAGCGTGTACTATAATACTACCCCTGATGTAAAAGTACGCAGGAGTCTAGATCACTTTTGTACCAAGCACTCTATTCCACGACGATTGTGATGGAAGTCCATGAATCTCTGGTCCACCTTCCACAGTATCTTTGATACTGACGATGGCTCTCTTCCAGAAATCGCTATTGCCCATATTACGCCAGCTGGTTTGGCTGACGTATGGATGTACTTACGAACAGCTGCCGTCGAATATGCCGGCGATAATTGGTTTTGGCATCACAGTACTGAACGCGAAACGCCGCTTGACTCAGTCCAGAATGCGGCCGCGTTAGTCGTAATCGGTGAAGCCGAGATCTTCCACACCGTGCTTAATGGTATTTCCTTTTTCGGCAGCGTTATTCCGGATCTTGGCGTGTTCGTTTTTCAAGATGCAATTGTGCTTGATTACCGCATGGGGCACGATTGGAATGCCGCGAACTTGACAGCCCTGTTTGAACTCTTGCGACAGATTCAAAACATTGAACCAGGTGCGCAGATTTCGCTCTCGCCAACGTTCTTCCATCCCAAATGGCGGGCAGAGTTTCAGGCTGCATTTGCCGAATACATCCAGCGAGCTGAATAGCACGCACATGAACCATCAACGTAGCCCCCGGTCATACTGCCAGTATCGGCTGCTGCCCAACACGCGCTTGCAGCGGACGCCGCTTCGCGTCGAGCGAGATCGTGCGTTTTTCAGCGCCAGCATCTGCTACAATGTGGTTGCCATCAATCGGTGGCGGCGCCGCTAAAGCGCAACCCGTTGGGCGTTCATTCATCAACGGCGTTTTGGATTGATAGCGCATGTGTGTCTGGCCCGCATTCATCGTTATGTTTTTTGAGCGCTTATCTTCTCTCTACGTAACCTCTACCGTCGCAGTACGCTTTTCTCACGCCATACTCGCTTCAACCCAATCGCGTGGTGCGTGTACAAATGACGTGACCACCTGACGTAACAATTACACGCTCTAGTGAAAGCAGCGCATAGCTATCAAAGGCTGTAAATGAACATGAATCAACGTTTTTGCTGCGATATGATGACATCCCAAATTCTGCATCGCTGCCCCGACCATCCTGACCTCTTCGATTGCCCAGATGTACTAATTACATATACAGCACAATTTGATGACTATGGCTTGATTATTCATGATGGTGGAAGTTCCTGTATCACGATCAGTTTCTGCCCGTGGTGTGGAACGCGTCTTCCGAAATCAAAATATGAACGATGGCGCGATGAGCTTGCGGCATTAGGGTTTGATGAACCAAGCGAACAGGCTATTCCCGATGTATACAACACGGATGCCTGGTATCGCGAAAAGTCATCTGGCGTGTAAGCAGAAACGTGGTACGCAAATCCAGTTCATCACCTGTTTCAAACAAACGCCCAACACGCGCTTGCAGCGGACGCCGCTTCGCGTCGAACGAGATCGGTGTTATTTTCCGCGCCAGTATCTGCTACAATGTGATAGCTGTTTATCAGCAGCGGCGCCGCTAAAGCGCAACCCGTTGGGCGTCCATTCATTTCATCAATGCCTTCTGGACTGATAGCGCATGCATGTCCGGCTCGCATTCTTCGTCACGTTTTTGAACGCCTATTTTCTCTCAACGCAACGTATACCGTCACAATGAGGTTTTCTCACTCCATACCCGCTTCAACCCAATCGCGTGGCGGGGTACAATTGACGTGGCAACTCGGCACAATGCCTGCGTGCTTGGCTTGCTTCCACCACTCAGGTGGTTTGGTACGGTCACTACTGCATAGAAGATAACGATAGCTATGAACTACCGCTTCCGAAAATTACACCTCTGGATTGCTTTCTGCTTTGCAATTACTCTTGGCGCTTGCTCATTCCGCAGTCACGAAGCGCAGCGTTTCCGTATTACAAACACCAGCGATATTCCTATTGAGCAAGCCATTATTACCTTTCCAAACGAGCGCCTTGTATTTGGTCCACTCGCCCCACACAGCACAAGTCCATATCAAGTCGTGCAGCACGGCGTCTATCGTGACGCGTCCTATGAACTCACAATACACAACCAGACGCTACAATTCCCAGTTATTGATTGGATCGGCGAACAACCACTTGCAGGGCAAGGATTTACAAGTTATCTCGCATTTGATCTGCAAGCTGCACAGTATCGGCAGATACACGCCAGCATACAAGCGAGTGGAGACTGAGGCAAACAATACAGGCGCCCAACACGCGCTTGCAGCGGACGCCGCTTCGCGTCGAGCAAGATCGTGCGTTTTTCAGCGCCAGTTTCTGCTACAATGTGCTTGCCATCAATCAGTGGCGGCGCCGCTAAAGCGCAACCCGTTGGGCGCATCTCATTTCGCAGGTTGTCTTGATCTCGCAGGTCGCTTTCTGTCTTTTCGGCATAAAAAAGCAGTGCATCCACGAAGAACCGAATCGAGCGTGGGATGAAGGCTCGTTGTGCCACGTGATTCCGTGTCGCGCTTGCTCAACCCTGCGTGGTACGAGCGCCCGTTGTACTGAACGTGGTTCCGTTCAACGCTTGGCACATTTCAACGTGATACGAACGCGCGTGGTGCTGAGTGTGATTCCGGTCAGTGCTTTCTCAACCCTACGTGGCACAAAAGCTCATTGTGCTGAAGTGGTTCCGGTCAGCGTGATTCCGCCAAGCACAGTTGCTCGTGTCGATGGAGCGTGATTGGCGTCTGCCTCAGTTTGGCTTTCTATCGAAGTTCACGCCCAACACGCGCTTGCAGCGGACGCCGCTTCGCGTCGTGCGAGATCGTGCGTTTTTCAGCGCCAGTGTCTGCTACAATGTGACTGCCATCAATCAGTGGCGGCGCCGCTAAAGCGCAACCCGTTGGGCGTGTATCAGCCACTTCGCTCACTTGATGATCTGTTTTCCATCTATGGTAAGGGCTTTGTCTATGCAACACCTTGACATTGCCACGCAGTTGATCGAAACAGTTTACCATCGCCACATTGTTCAGATTGAAGCATTACCGCCCTTCTTCTCTTGGCGTGGCCTTTACCGCGTCCACGATACCCAAGGCTCTGTTTGGATTCTCCGCCTGCTCTATATGCCATCTGACGTCACGACTGTCGTACAGACAGCCACTCTGTTGCAGTGGCTCGAACAGCATCACTATCCTGCACCGCGCCTTGTACTCACTCATGATCGCCAGCTGGTTGGTTTTCTGAATGGATGGGCGAGTCTCCTCCTTTCCTATATCGACGGCGTAGTACTTGACGTGCATTCAAACGATTTCGCCCACCTTGGCTTTACGTTAGCGCAACTCCACCTGATTCCGCTCACACATGTCGACCGCTTCCCTCGTTCCCGATGCGATCCCGCACTGCTTCAGACCCAAACGGCGCAGCAACTCGCCACCGGCAATGAGCAAGCAGATCCTTATTTTCAACCATTACTCAGAACATTACGGCATTCGCTCAGCCATTGTACTTCGCAGAATACTCCCCTCTGTCTCACCCACGGAGACTGCTGGTACAAAAATGCCATTCAAACCCGTGATGGCAGCGTGGTCTTGATTGATTGGGATTGCGCAGGGGTTGGCTTACCCATTCTTGATGTAGGATACCTGCTTTTGACCGCACACTATGACCTCACTCAGCCATTCCAGATCACTGCCGATGCACATAAAATACACGCAATCCTAAATGGCTACCAGCGCGCACGGCGGATCAGTAAGACTGAATGGGCGCAGATGCAGAGCGCGATCCAGTTTATCCTTGCCTTTCAGGTTGGCGAACATATGGCAGAACAACAGTTGATTGCCAGCGATGATCTCTTTCTTCAAAAGGTACAATCACGCTTGGCAGCCAGTATTGAAATCGCGCAGATCGCACAGCTAGCGACCGTGTAATCGCAGAACAAGAGACAGTACGTTTGAAGACACATCGGCGAGCACGCCCAACACGCGCTTGCAGCGGACGCCGCTTCGCGTCGAGCGAGATCGTGCGCTTTTCAGCGCCGGTATCTGCTACAATGTGGCAGCCATCAATCGCTGGCGGCGCCGCTAAAGCGCAACCCGTTGGGCCGGCACCCGATCAGCCGCTTCCCGCAAAAAGGCCGTTTTGCGTGACTCGTGATTGACTCACCAGTTGAAGTTTCGACGCACGCGACTCACAATCCAGCGACCATTGGCGAAATAGACGAATCCAAGTCGTGATGGCGGTCGTTTCACCAATAGCACGAATCACTTGCGCAAAAGCCGCTCCTGGCCGATAATAGGTGCTGTTGGATTCGTTCACTTTCATGTTGGGCGCGTCTTAGCCGCAAAGTCGTCTCGATCTCGAATGGCGTTTTATTGAGTTGCAGCAAAACAATGCAGTGCCACCACGAAGGAACGAATCGAGCGTGAGATAAAAGCCCGTTGTGCCGCGTGATTCCAGTCAGCGTATTCTCAACCCCGTGTGGTGCGAGTGCTCGTTATGCTGATTGTGGTTCTGTTCAACGTTTCACGCAATTCAATGTGGTACGAAGGCTCGTGGTGCTGAACGTGATTCCGTATCGCGCTTTCTCAACCCTGCGTGGTATGGGCGCTCGTTGTGCTGAATGTGATTCCGGGCAGCGTGGTTCCGCCAAGCGCAGTTGCTCTTGTCGATGGAGCGTGATTGGCGTATGCCTCAGCTTGGCTGTCTATCGAGGCTCACGCCCAACACGCGCTTGCAGCGGACGCCGCTTCGCGTCGAGCAAGATCGTGCCTTTTTCCGCGCCGGTATCTGCTACAATGGTGTTGCCATCAATCAGGGCGGCGCCGCTAAAGCGCAACCCGTTGGGCGCGTCTCGTTTCGCAGGTTGTCTTGATCTCGCGGGTCGCTTTCTGTCTTTTTGGCAGAAGAACGCAGTGCAACTCCGAAGGAGCGAATCGAGCGTGGGATGAGCGCCCGCTGTGCCGCGTGATACAGTCAACGTTTTCTCAACCCCGCGTGGTGCGAACGCTCGTTGTGCTGAAGTGATTCCAGCCAAAGTTTGGCGCGCTTCACGGTGATACAAAAGCCCGTTGTGCCGCGTGGTTCTGTGTCGCGCTTCCCCAACCCCGCGTGGTACGCAGGCTCGTTGTGCTGAATGTGATTCCGGGCAACGTGATTCCGCCGAGCGCAGCTGCTCATATCGCTTCAGTGTGGTCGTTTCATGCTTCAGCTTGGCTGTCTATCAAGGCTCACGCCCAACACGCGCTTGCAGCGGACGCCGCTTCGCGTCGAGCGAGATCGTGCCTTTTTCAGCGCTGGTATCTGCTACAATGTGGTTGCTATCAATCGGGGCGGCGCCGCTAAAGCGCAACCCGTTGGGCCGTGTTATACTTCATGGCCTGCCTTACATCTTCTGGCAGTGCGTGTTATTATGGATGCCATACTTTTGCATTCCAAAAACATTAGAGATTATCACGATTTAAGTATAAAGTGGCATTAGAGAGCCTTAAACTACCTATCTGACAAACACTTGTGCTAATGCCTTTTGTGGTGTCCCAAAGAGCCAGACGACATTTGCGAATTTAAATCGTGATGATCTCTACTAATTTAGCGAGCCAATATAGGCCATGAATTTACTATTAATCGCAGTATCGGTTGTAGCAGCAACAATGTTAGGTTTGATTTCAAACATCGTTGCTGCCATTATTCAACCAACATTGCAACCACGTAAAAGGCTAGTGTTTTCGATATTTACAACTTTAATAGTACTTGTGATAGGTCTCACGTTTGCTTCAACTAACAGCAATTTAAACTCAGTGCAGCAGCCAGTTAGCCCTATAGGTAGTATCGAACGAACCGCTACTTCACAGGAAGTCAACGAGTGGAAAGAAACAGAAGCTTTACTTCTTAAAGCGCTCGCCGACGAACATGTTTATTTTTCGAACGCCAAAGTTTCAAATCTATCCTGGGGAACAGCTGGACAAATGAGACAGCTTGCCGGCAAAGAATACTTTATCGATGGAGATATTCCCCAAGGTGGAAATACTGTATCGATAGTCATCTCAGGGAATCCAAACCTTCACCCTGATGACGTCTTATATTTGGGCGCTCGAGTCGCACAGAGAGATATTTGTATATATACACGTGAAGCTATTTCAAGAGCTTCAGCATCAGTATCACCTATTCTAGTTTGGGCGATTACGAGTCCTTGCGTCCGTCCGGACGAACCTATTACTTGGCGTAGAGTTGCAACACCGCTAGAATTGATTAACACTGTATCTCGTTAAAAATGCAGCGTACAAAAAGCAAGCATTTTATCATCTGGTACATTACCGGTCTTCGTCCCGGCCCAACACGCGCTTGCAGCGGACGCCGCTTCGCGTCGAGCGAGATCGTGCGTTTTTCAGCGCCAGATTCTGCTACAATGTGGTTGCCATAAATCGGTGGCGGCGCCGCTAAAGCGCAACCCGTTGGGCCATAGCCATTACGCTTCCTCTAAAAATTGGCTCTCAAGTTGTGAATCATACAGGGCACGTTTATAATAGAGCGCCGTGAACGATTTTGATAGCGAGGATAATTTATCCATGCTGTGCCATTCCTGTGGTGCCTCCATTCGGCCAAATGCAAAATTCTGTACGAATTGTGGTGCTGATATAAAGGTCACTATCCCTTCTGAAACAGTGCTTCAGCCAATAAGCCAAAGCACACAATCGCCGATTTGCATATTCCCTGGCTGTACTACCCCTGTCGCAAAAGCTGGTCATGCGCTCTGCTATCAACACTGGAAAGCCACAACAGGCGATAAATCAGCCTCGCATGATGATGAACTTCAATTCCGTGAAAAATTCCCAGCGCGACATCGGACGACTGACGGGCATTGGGTGCGTTCCAAAGCAGAAATGCTGATTGATAATTGGTTGTATATGGCGAATATCGTCCATGCATATGAGCGCCAATTACCGATAGAAGAAGCCGTTTACTGTGATTTCTACCTTCCTAATGGCAAAGTCTATATCGAATACTGGGGTATGGAGCGCGATGCAAAATACCGGGCACGAAAGGCAACAAAACAAGCAATCTATCGGAAGTACAACTTGAATTTAATAGAACTCACCGATGAGCAGATCAAAAATCTTGATGATTACTTGCCTCGACAACTTCTAAAATATGGTGTTAGTATTGTCTAAATCGCGCACTTTGTTACAAGAAATATACGCAATGGCCCAACACGCGCTTGCAGCGGACGCCGCTTCGCGTCGAGCGAGATCGTGCGTTTTTCAATGCTCGTATCTGCTATAATGTGGCTGCCACCAATCAGTGGCGGCGCCGCTAAAGCGCAACCCGTTGGGCCGCCTCTGATACAAGCGTTGTCTCTATCTCTAATCATTTTCACAATTATATTTTTGCGCCTATGTACAACTTGGCGCATCGCACAATGGCCATAGTATCTCGCACTCATGCACAAGAACGTCACTATGCACAACATTCTGTCGCGCCACCATCTCCATCTTCCTTCGCTCTGGCTGCTCGTGGTTGTTTGGACGGTCGCAAGTTGTTCGCTTTTTCCTGCTCGATGGACCAGTACTCAACACATTGTCGACGCACTCCACAAAAATGGCATCCAAATTGACCAAGTGAAGAATGAAGAGCAACCTGCTCTGGCCAAGCTGAAAGCAACTTCCGTCTCCTTTTCCATTGTCACTCCATCATGGAGTACACCATCTGGCTCAATCATCGTCTTTGCCAATGAGCAACAGGCGCATCTTTTTTCACTGGCTGATAGCCACTACCGCCAATATCCAGAGTCAGCACGATACCGAATGATACAAAACCGTAACGCAGTATTGCTTGTCAAAGAGGAAATACCAATTGACGAAGCCAAGCCAGTTTTGGAAGCGTTTCAAGCTATAACGCCATAATTGTCTTCATCCAAACACGTTCTCCAGAGGCAGCCCAACACGCGCTTGCAGCGGACGCCGCTCCGCGTCGAGCAAGATCGTGCCTTTTGAGCGTCAGTTTCTGCTACAATGTGGTTGCCATTTAGCGGTGGCGGCGCCGCTAAAGCGCAACCCGTTCGGCGGCTATCTACCACACGCCTCAGCAAATCCTATCATCCTATGGTGCCATTTTTAACACATAGACCAAAACCAAAGGTGTATTAACGGCGAACCTGAATGGAGCCGACATGAGTCATGTAGAACACCTGTGTGTCCGTTGTGGTAAGCCCGTCACTCGCTTTTACGAAGATTACACGGTCTTTGAACGAATGCACTGGCTCTGTTTTCATCTTGAGTTTGAGCACGATGGAGATCCAGATGAACCCTGTAATGACCCTTCTTGCCCCTGGTGGCATATCGACGTCTATAAACGTAAGCTCCAAGAATTAGGACAGGATCCACAACGAGTTTTGAATGACGCGATTGATCAACGATGGAACTTATAACTGGACTTTTGCAGATTTGCGGCAACAAGCTTCTGAGCATATGATCAGGCGAGCGTTGGTCTACCAGTTGGGAGGCACAGGTGCCAGCAATTGTCGCGATACCACAGGTGGTCGAGGAACTGCTGGTCCAGTTCGCCGACCTGTTTCCAAATGAGCCTTCACGCCGCCACTTTGCCGAATACCTGACCGGGCTGTTTGTAGCGGAGCACAAGACCGTGAGCGGTATCACGCGAGAGTTTGCCGCCCCACCCGACCAATCCACTCTCAATCGATGGTTGACTGAAGCGCCCTGGGATGTCCAGCGCATCAACGCGCACCGGCTCGAATGGCTTCAACAGGACGCTGCAACGCGCTATCGTCACGACGGCGTTATCGCGATCGATAACACTTTGATAGATCATGACGGCAAACTGATAGAGGATGTCGGCTATTTCTGGGACCATGCCGACAAACGCCACCTGATCGCCCACGATTACCTGTTTGCCAACTACGTCAACCCGAGTGGGAAGCATTATCCGCTCGATTTCCGGCGCTTCCGCAAGCGCGAGCAGTGCGACGACGAGCGCCCGTTCAAGAATCACACCGACCTCGCTAAGGAACTGATCGATTGGGTTGTCGCTGAGGACATACCGGGCGACTTCACCTTCGACAGTTACTTCACCAACGCGCCAATTATGAACACCCTCCACGCCAAAGGTCGCAGCTACATCGGTGATTTGAAAGCCAACCGAGTGATTGTAGTCAGCGGGAAGCAGACCAGCGTGACTGAGTGGGTCAAAACGCTCACGCCGCTTGTTCGCACCAAGTTTACGGTCGGCGGTCACACGCAATGGTAACTTCACCAAGTCCGTTCGTCTGCCCAATGTCAACCACCCAGTGCGTATTCTGGTGTTGTGGTCAGAAGCAGAAGCTGCGACGCCACGCAAGATCCTGATCAGCAACCGAACCCAGTGGGAAGCTCATCGCATTTTGAAGGTCTACAAAAAGCGCTGGACAGGGACGGAGACCTTTCATCGGGACGGGAAGCAGCATTTGGGCATGGGCGAGTGTCAGCTCAGGGACGGGATGGGCCAGACCAGGCACATGCACCTCGTCGTCCTGGCGTACACGGCTCTGATGCGCCAATTGAAGCATGATCGTGCCTTCGAATGGGCTCACACACGCCTGATGACCATTGGCGAGTCCTGTCGCACCATCGCTCGCGAGACCTTGGGCAAAACGCTTGCTTGGGCCATCGAACAATCGCACCAAGGCATGACTCTGTCCGATATCAAGCTCCGTTTGGCTTTACCCTGAGCTTTCGCCTATTTCTGCAAAACCTTAGTTATAACGCTTCCAGTACTCGCTATATATAAGCCAAAGCTGCCTTGTAGTGCAGGTGCTATCGCTCCTCGGAGTAACAGATATGACCACCAGCGACCAAATCACCAGCAATTACCTCTACGATCTTGGAATGCTCCTGAAAGAGCGGGCTGTTGAGGCCAAAGCAGAAAAATACATTCAGGAGAACGAGCTAGATCGCGCATATCATACAGGTTATCTTATGGCTATGCATGATGTTATCGGGATAATGCAACACCAAGCCGACGCCTTTGGAATGCTCAGAACAGCATTATGTCTTGACGATATCGAACCAGATAAAGACTTGTTGTAAGGCTGTCTCCAAGGCAATGGAATTGTCAAGGCTGCCGCCGAACACGCGCTTGCAGCGGACGCCGCTTCGCGTCGAGCGAGATCGTGCCTTTTTCAGCGTCGGTATCTGCTACAATGTGGCTGCCATTCATCGGGGCGGCGCCGCTAAAGCGCAACCCGTTGGGCGTCTTTCGTTTCTTAGGTTGTCTTGATCTCACAGGTCGCTTTCTGTCTTTTCGGCAGAAGAACGCAGTGCAACTCCGAAGGAACGAATCGAGCATGGGATGAACGCCCGTTGTGCCACGTGATTCCAGTCAGTGTTTTCTCAACCCTGCGTGGTGCGAGTGCTCGTTATGCTGATTGTGGTTCTGTTCAACGTTTCACGCAATTCAATGTGGTACGAACGCCCGTGATGCTGAACGTGATTCCGTGCAAGGTTTTCTCAACCCTGCGTGATACGGAGGCGCGTTATGCTGAATGTGGTTCCGGTCAACGTGATTCCGCCGAGCGCAGCTGCTCGTGTCGATGGAGCGTGATTGGCGTATGCCTCAGTTTGGCTTTCTATCGAAGTTCACGCCCAACACGCGCTTGCAGCGGACGCCGCTTCGCGTCGAGCGAGATCGGGCCTTTTCAGCGCCACTATCTGCTACAATGTGGTTGCCATTTATTGCAGCGGCGCCGCTAAAGCGCAACCCGTTGGACGGCAGCCATCACATCGATTATGCGCAACCAGGCTCACGTGACTATGCTATACTAACTGCATGGATTTTGAATGGGACGATCAAAAAGCTGAGTATAATTTCCACAAACATGGCGTCGCTTTTCCCGAAGCGGCGACGGTCTTTTCTGATCCGCTTGTAATCACGTTCGCCGATCCGGATCATTCGCAGGATGAGGATCGTTTCATTGTTCTTGGCACATCTGCAGAAGGGCGCTTGCTGATGGTTGCTCATACAGATCGCGGCGATCGTATTCGTATCATTAGCGCTCGAACGCTCAAACCGAAGGAGCGGCGATTATATGAGTCAGAACAGTAATACACCACGTGAGGATGATCTCCGCGACGAATATGATGAGAACGTCTTAAGGAATGGCATCCGTGGTAAATATGTGCAGCGGCTCGCTGCGGGGTCAAATATTGTTCGGCTTGCTCCAGACGTCGCCGCAGCATTTCCGACCGAAGAAGCTGTCAATGACGCCTTACGTTTACTGCTCAATGTAGCAAAAACGAGCGTCCGGCAAACCATATAATATCTGCATAGACGCGTGCCAATATTTGCATTCACGGCTGCGTTCGGGAACTGCATAAGCGAAGCTATTTTCCGCGTGTATTAGACCTAAACCTCTACGCTACCAGCCGTCCAACACGGCGTTGCAGTTGACCGCTTCGCGCGCGAGATCGGTGCTTTTTAAGAAAGTTTATACCTGCGCTCGCGGCAACTGAACGCCAAACCGTTGGGCGCTTGCGAAATATGAGCCAGACCATTTCCTATACGGTTCCATAGCTGCATTATTTTGCTTGGCTCATCTCTATTTATACGCAACACAACATATCGTTTGGAGTAGACCAATGCCATGGCTTCGTTCCGACAACTCTTGGATTTGGCTCGGCTGTGCGCTTCCCCTTATTGGTTGTTTCTTTCTTATCATTATTGCCGTTTGGGCTGCACCATCAACTGACTTTACCCTCAAACAACTTCAAGTTGACTCTTCCAACCCCTTACTTGGTCAGTGGCGCGTCATTGCTTCGTGCGATACACCTGAACTTCCGACGGACGTACTCTTCGACTCTACTGGTACATGGCAATCGGTCACTGATCCTTCGATCCATGGAACATATCAGCTCCAGCTGTCGGATCAAGTCGATATCGGCATTGCTGGAACTCAAACACGCTTTACCATTCGCCGGGAGCCCTATGCGCTCGTCCTTTGGACAAAGACCGCTCATCATACACTTGTCCGGGACACAATCCAGTTTAGCAAATGCGGAGGAGCAAATTGAGTTCTGTAGAGTCAACAATCGTGCTGACAAAGCTCGCGCCCAACACGCGCTTGCAGCGGACGCCGCTTCGCGTCGAGCAAGATCGTGCGTTTTTCAGCGCTAGTTTCTGCTACAATGTGGCAGCCATCAATCAGTGGCGGCGCCGCTAAAGCGCAACCCGTTAGCCCGCAGGCCATCACGCTCGTTCTCAACATTGCTTGGTTGTCATGATATGCTTCACTCCACTCTTTCTGTACATCTGTGAGCAACCTCTATGCTTGATCTTCAAGCTCTGCCCTACGATATTGTCATTCGCGATCTTCCTCAAACTCGTCTTTCTGACTTGACCGAAACGGTGAGTTATTCGCACACCATTACGCTTGGCGAGTATCTTTTCGTTCACAAAGTTGTTGAAGTCTATCAGCAAGGAAAGATGATCGCTTCTTGTCTCTTTTCGTCCGATATTGGTGTTGGTGCACGTGAACACAGTGCGATCATTATCGGACAAATCTGCTTTATAGCGGTTGCACAGTTTGTCTTTGCTCTCGAACTTCCACAGCTCACGGTGCAATGGAAAGCTGCTGTTGACCCAAGCGAATGTTTTGGTGTGTATGTTCTTCCCGCTTCTGATGGGTTGGTTACTCACGGCGAACAAGATATCGCACGTCTTGCATTCGACGGTACAATTATCTGGTCAGCAAGTGGCAAGGATATCTTCTCGAATAGCATCACGATTGAAGCTGATCATATTATCGTTGTCGATTTTCAGAATGAGCGATATCAGATTGACAGCGTAACCGGCGAGATCAGGCTGATAAAAACGAAAAAGCATCTGGTTTCTCGATTACTATCATGGCGCAAGCCTGCAGGCTAACCCGCCATTGCACCCGACGCCGCTGCGCGTCGAGCAAGATCGGGCATTTTTTGCAATCTGGAAGCACACGAACGTTTTCCCGATCTATAACGGCGGCGCGGGTGAATGGCATAACGTTGGGCGTTCATTCATCAACGGTGTTTTGGATTGATAGCGCATGTGTGTCTGGCCCGCATTCATCGTTATGTTTTTTGAGCGCCTATCTTCTCTCTACGTAACCTCTACCGTCGCAGTACGCTTTTCTCACGCCATACTCGCTTCAACCCAATCGCGTGGTGCGTGTACAAATGACGTGACCACCTGACGTAACAATTACACGCTCTAGTGAAAGCAGCGCATAGCTATCAAAGGCTGTAAATGAACACGAATCAACGTTTTTGCTGCGATATGATGACATCCCAAATTCTGCATCGCTGCCCCGACCATCCTGACCTCTTCGATTGCCCAGATGTACTAATTACATATACAGCACAATTTGATGAATATGGCTTGATTATTCATGATGGTGGAAGTTCGTGTATCACGATCAGTTTCTGCCCGTGGTGTGGAACGCGTCTTCCGAAATCAAAATATGAACGATGGCGCGATGAGCTTGCGGCATTAGGGTTTGATGAACCAAGCGAACAGGCTATTCCCGATGTATACAACACGGATGCCTGGTATCGCGAAAAGTCATCTGGCGTGTAAGCAGAAACGTGGTACGCAAATCCAGTTCATCACCTGTTTCAAACAAACGCCCAACACGCGCTTGCAGCGGACGCCGCTTCGCGTCGAGCGAGATCGTGCGTTTTTCAGCGTCAGTTTCTGCTACAATGACATTGCCATCAATCGTTGGCGGCGCCGCTAAAGCGCAACCCGTTGGGCCGCCTCTAATACAAGCGTTGTCTCTATCTCTAATCATTTTCACAATTATATTTTTGCGCCTATGTACAACTTGGCGCATCGCACAATGGCCATAGTATCTCGCACTCATGCACAAGAACGTCACTATGCACAACATTCTGTCGCGCCACCATCTCCATCTTCCTTCGCTCTGGCTGCTCGTGGTTGTTTGGACGGTCGCAAGTTGTTCGCTTTTTCCTGCTCGATGGACCAGTACTCAACACATTGTCGACGCACTCCACAAAAATGGCATCCAAATTGACCAAGTGAAGAATGAAGAGCAACCTGCTCTGGCCAAGCTGAAAGCAACTTCCGTCTCCTTTTCCATTGTCACTCCATCATGGAGTACACCATCTGGCTCAATCATCGTCTTTGCCAATGAGCAACAGGCGCATCTTTTTTCACTGGCTGATAGCCACTACCGCCAATATCCAGAGTCAGCACGATACCGAATGATACAAAACCGTAACGCAGTATTGCTTGTCAAAGAGGAAATACCAATTGACGAAGCCAAGCCAGTTTTGGAAGCGTTTCAAGCTATAACGCCATAATTGTCTTCATCCAAACACGTTCTCCAGAGGCAGCCCAACACGCGCTTGCAGCGGACGCCGCTCCGCGTCGAGCAAGATCGTGCCTTTTGAGCGTCAGTTTCTGCTACAATGTGGTTGCCATTTATTGCAGCGGCGCCGCTAAAGCGCAACCCGTTGGGCAAGCGCGCATCAAACTTTCCTCAGCTTCAACTCTGTTTTCTCTTGACTCCGTGTACGTTTGTGCATATAATCAAAAATATTCTTTGAACCATCCCAAGGGTTAGTACGATGGATTATGAATGGGATCAGAACAAAGCGATCTCCAATCTCCAAAAGCATGGTGTTCGATTTGCTGATACAGTTGCGGTATTCAGTGACGAGTTGGCACTCACAATGGCGGACGACTTCGCTGATGAACAACGTTTTGTCACCCTTGGAGCAGATGCCTTTGGCACGCTTTTGGTGGTTGTCTATACTTGGCGTGGCGAGGATCGCATCCGGATCATCTCAGCCCGTAAAGCGAACCGTCAGGAACGTCTTCAGTACGAAGGATAAATGCGATGAACGACGAATACGATTTCAGTCAAGCCAAGCGCGGCGCAGTTGATCACATACTCGCAGGCAAAACCCGTATTACTATTCGATTGGATGACGATATCATCGAATGGTTCCGCGGGCAGGTCGAGCAGGTTGGCGGAGGTAACTATCAGACAGCAATTAACCAAGCGCTGCGTGAGCATATCGATCGGCACTCCTTAGAAGATCTGTTGCGTCGCGTCGTGCGGGAAGAACTGCGGAACGTCGCATGAGAAAATTGCATCGATACGAACGATAGCGGCGCGCTTCGCCCAACACGGCGTTGCAGTTGACCGCTTCGCGCTCAAGATCGGTGTTTTTTGGAAATCTGCGCAGCGCTCGCGGCAACTGAACGCCAACCCGTTGGGCGCGTCTCGTTTCACAGGTAGTCTCGATCTCGCAGATCGCTTTCTGTCTTTTTGGCATACCAAAGCAGTACAGTCACAAGAGAGCGAATCGAGCGTGGGATGAGCGCCCGTTGTGCCACGTGGTTCTGTTCAAGGTTTTCGCAACCCTGCGTGGTACGAGCGCTCGTTGTGCTGGCGTGATTCCGGTCAGCGTTTGGCGCAAAGCAATGTGGTACGAAAGCCCGTTATGCCGCGTGATTCCGTGTCGCGCTTTCTCAACCCCGCGTGGTGCGAGTGTTCGTTATGCTGAGCGTGGTTCCGGTCAACGTGATTCCGCCAAGCGCAGCTGCTCGTGTCCCATCAACGTCGGCGTCTCATGCTTCCATTCGGCTGTCTATCAAAGCTCACGCCCAACACGCGCTTGCAGCGGACGCCGCTTCGCGTCGAGCGAGATCGGGGTTATTTTCCGCGCCGGTATCTGCTACAATGTGCTTGCCATCAATCGGGGCGGCGCCGCTAAAGCGCAACCCGTTGGGCGTCTATTCATCAAATACTTTTCAAAGTATAATCCGGTAGGTCCCCTTTTCTGCGTATCAATCTTCTCTTCATTATGTCGCCTTTTCGTAATGGGTTATAAAAGTGCGACAAGGCTACACGACGAGTTTTCGTAAAAACAGCCAGTCTTATCTCATTACCGATTTTATCTTTTCTCCGCCGTTTCAATCAATCATGTCATGGTCAAACGAGTCGAGCGATCGCCAGATAAAAGTCAGTGCATCCTCACGCACTCTGGGAAATCGTGTGATGGATCCAATCACCCATGTTCTGATAACATGCATCTGCATCGACACGAAGCCAAGCACCATTCTTGGTGGTTTAGTTGCAGATGCGCCTTTCTATTGTGCCTATCCTCCTTGGCTATTCGTCACCAAGCAACTCGGCCCTGCTCTCGCTACAAACACATGGCCCGAGCCACCTGCATGGATGAAAACGGCACACCATATCTTTCATAGCTTTCCAGTTCTCGGGCTATTGGCGCTTCTCCATCATATCATTTGGAAACGGTGGTCCTCGGCAAGCCTTTTCGCGTGGTGTTTACACGTCCTGATTGATTTGCCAACTCATTCTCGTCGCCAATGGGCACCGCAATTTCTTTGGCCGTTATCAGACGTGACGATTGATGGAGTGTCGTGGGCTGAATTACTCTTTGCCAAAGTCGCCACTGCGAAAGGGAAACAGTGAGGACAACGGGGAAAACAAACGACAGAATAGACGCCCAACACGCGCTTGCAGCGGACGCCGCTTCGCGTCGAGCGAGATCGTAGGCATTTTCCACGTCAGTATCTGCTACAATGTCAGTGCCATGTATCGGTGGCGGCGCCGCTAAAGCGCAACCCGTTGGACGGCGGCCATCAACACCACTCTGAACAAGGTGCAGTATTGTCATTCATCTATTCTCTTTCTCTGTAACTCGAAGGGTCGGCAAGTCGTATAATGGGACAGAGCGACGTCATCAATACAGCAGAGCAAATCATGACCGCCTCCCACCCAGCTGCAACCGGCGAGACGTGTACAATCTATCACGAACCCCAGGTATTTAACCAAGTTGCCGTGTACATTGTGGCACTGCTCGTACCACTCTTTGCGCTGATTCCAATTGTCGCGATACGCAATGATCTCAAGCAACAAGGCGTTATTTCCACAGGAACAATCACGATCTCGCTTGTTCTTCTGCTCGTTATTCTGATTGCATTCTGGGTCGCGCGACACCTGAAAAGAACCGCATATTTGATGCTGTCCCCCAAAGGGCTCGAATACTATGGCCATGGGATAACCATCAAGACGACTTGGAGCAATGTCCAAGAAATCACGCATGGCAGTGGGTTGCCATCACTGCTATTACACCGGCCTGCTGCAACCTACATCAGTCCGCTGCATCAACGCGATCTGTATACGACGCGTCGTATACCGCTCTTTATCTTTCAATATTCCGACCAGAGTGCGTTAGCGCATGATCTCCGACGATTTGCGCCGCAACTCTTTACAAAACCTGCCTAGCGCTCTGCAACTATGAGCCGCCGTCCAACACGGCGTTGCAGTTGACCGCTTCGCGCGCAAGATCGCGCCTTTTTTGAGAGAAGCCTGAGCAGAGCGCTCGCGGCAACTGAACGCCAACCCGTTGGGCGGGTTCGTCCATCATCACACTTGACCGACTATAAGCCTGTGCTCTCCTGTATGACGGCCAAGAACCTAAATAAATCAACATCCACGCGCCCTCGTATTCCTGCTATACTCGAACTTAAAGGTATTGTTTCTCTGCCATCAACTCGCCGTCCTGTTCCAGCAATCTTTCGAGGTGTTGCACATGCGCTATTGGCTCAAATTACTTGGCATTCCATCCCTGATTGCCCTGACTGTTCTGCTTGCTGCAACGCTTGCTTACCAGCGCTTGATATTTGTGATTGATCATCCACTCTGCTTTGGTTCTTGTCCCGTGTATACAGTGTGGGTTTTCCGTGGCGGCACGATCATGTACTACAGCGAGCACGATACCGCATCTCCTGGTCTCCATCTTGGGTACATCGATGCCGAGCAGATCCAACAGTTTTCAGCACGATATACAAACATGCTTGAACATCTTCCGCCGCTCCCTGCATCGAACGTCATTGTTACTGATGTACCAGAATTATCAATTGCATTTAGGCAAAATAATGAGCTGAACCATTTGACAGTAAAAGATACTGATGGCCCACGCGTTGCACTCATCCATCGCTTGATCAACGAACTTGAAGCTGCAGCACAAATCACCGATTTGGCCTATCCGACATTGCCGTCAAATAGTGTGAAGGGTTCAGTTACACGATGAAGCAAGCCAATAGAACACCGCCCAACACGCGCTTGCAGCGGACGCCGCTTCGCGTCGAGCAAGATCGTGCCTTTTTCAACGTCAGTTTCTGCTACAATGGTGCAGCCGTCTATCGGTGGCGGCGCCGCTAAAGCGCAACCCGTTGGGCCGGGACTAAGCTCACGCCATCTCGAAACTCGCTCAATTATTTATGCGTCGGCCATACATTGCACCTGAGTGCTTGAAATGAAGCGTGTTCGCGGTTTATCATCTCGAACGAATTCGCAACTCAACAGTCGCCTGTGATGACACAATTGGGCATAGCAGTAATGATAGATTGAAAGTAACTCCTTTGAACTCTTCTCTCGTTAAAGCTTCTACCACCGCTCATTTGGCATTGCGCCTCGTAATTTGTCTGCCCGTCTTACTTTCCCTTATACATCATCTCATCATCTTACTGATTGGCGTAGCCTTTAGCTGGCTGTTCACTGACAGTTTTGCAGCTCTACTTTTGATAAGTGTGGGATGCAGTGCACACATCATCGTGCTGGTAAGTGTTATTGGAAGCTGGAAACCTTCGACGACATGGCTGGCCTTCTTAGTAGTGTGCATATTTTGGCTCGTTCGTGGATATTCCATATCGGGTTTCATGTTGTAAGGCCCTGTATATGCTGTGGAAGCATACATACTAGAGATTATCCCGATTTATGGTATGATATATCTCCAAACAGAAGGAGCAATGCAATGCCATTACGATATGAAACAGAACGCAACAAGAACTATCGTATCCTCGATTTGACCAGCCTGACGGTCGAAGAGTTCGAAATCCTCGCCGTCCCCTTTGAAATTGCCTTTCTTGCACGAATGCGCGACTGGACACTCGAGGGCAAGCCCCGCACTGGCCGGCGCTATAGCCAGTATGCCACCTGCCCCTTGCCCTCCAAAGAGGATCGCCTGCTCTTCATCCTGACCTACTTCAAGCAAGCCGCGACCCAGACTTTTCACGGTGCGAGCTTTGGGATGGGCCAGCCGAAAGCCAACCAGTGGATCCAGGCGCTGCTGCCAGCTCTCCATGCTGCGCTGGGGAGCCTTGGCGACCTGCCCTCACGCAACCTTGCCGAGTTGAAAGAACGCCTCGCTGCGCTCTCGCCTGAAGCGTTCGCGACCCCTTTTTTCACGATGGCACCGAACGACCAATCCTCCGTCCCAGCGACCCAGCCGACCAGACCAGTTTCTACAGCGGCAAGAACAAGCGCCACACGGTGAAGAATGTGCTGCTGATCCACGCGCTGATAATCCTGTTTCTGAGCGACACCTTCGAAGGAAGTGTCCACGATAAGGCGATTGCCGCTCTGACGCCCTACCCGTTGCAGGAGGGCAGCGAACTGGTCGATGATCTGGGCTTTCTGGGCTATGAACTGGCAGGTGTCGTGCACACACGCCCGTTCAAGAAGCCGAAGGGTGGCAAACTCAGCGCCGAACAGAAAGCGCACAATCGCCTGGTTGCACAGCGTCGAATTGTGGCAGAACACGTAATCAGGAGTGTGAAACGCTGTCGAATGGTCAAAGATACGATACGTCTGTGGAAAGACGGGCTCAAAGATATGGTGATGGAAGTAAGTTGCGGTTTGCATAATTTCCGTGTCCGAACCACTCCCTGGCCATCAATCCATTCGTAAATCGGGATAATGTCTACTAAGTCATTATGCACATGCTAGACGCCCTTCGCAATAATGCAATCTTTTGTAAACCCTTATTGCCCTATGTCACGGCCCAACACGCGCTTGTAGCGGACGCCGCTTCGCGTCGAGCGAGATCGTGCGTTTTTTAGCGCCAGTATCTGCTACAATGGAGTTGCCATCAATCAGTGGCGGCGCCGCTAAAGCGCAACCCGTTGGGCGTGTCTCGTTTCGCAGGTTGTCTTGATCTCGCAGGTCGCTTTCTGTCTTTTCGGCATAAAAAAGCAGTGCAACCACGAAGGAACGAATCGAGCGTGGAATGAACGCCCGTTGTGCCGCGTGATTCCAGTCAGCGTTTTCTCAACCCCGCGTGGTGCGAATGCTCGTGGTGCTGGCGTGATTCCGGGCAACGTCTCGCTCATTTCAAGGTGATTCAAAAGCTTGTTATGCCGCGTGGTTCCGTTCAAGGCATTCGCAACCCTGCGTGGAATGAAGGCTCGTTGTGCTGAATGTGGTTCCGGTCAACGTGATTCCGCTGAGCGCAGCTGCTCGTGTCGCTTCAAGGTCTGTGGCTCATGCTTCAGTTTGGCTTTCTATCGAAGTTCACGCCCAACACGCGCTTGCAGCGGACGCCGCTTCGCGTCGAGCGAGATCGTGCCTTTTTCAGCGCCGGTATCTGCTACAATGTGACAGCCATCAATCGGGGCGGCGCCGCTAAAGCGCAACCCGTTCGGCCGTCAGCCATCACAATTCTTCAATACCGGAGTCAGTCATTCTGAGCGTACTGGTATAGCATCACTCACCACAAAGTGCTGGTTCCAAATGACACTCTTCGATACGAAACAAGTATTTGAGCAAGCGATCCTGAAAGAGCATGATGCGATTATCTTGCTCTCCTTTTTGCGTGTTATTGCGGCCGTCGAGCATACCGTTCATTGGCAAATAGCTCAAATACAAGCTGTTGAGAGTCGTGACAATCCTGAACTGTATCGTCAGGTGATCCACATGCTCCTGAATCAAGACATGCTTGCCGCTATCAGTAGTACATCATCACAACAAGCCATTGAACTCCGCCACTCCATTGATACTGGCACACCTCAGGCAATTATTGATTGGTACCACAATCAGTGGTCAGGAGCTGCAACCACTGCCACAGAAATCCTCATCTCAATTGCGAGCGCACTGCGCACTGTCATATCGAGCATGTATGGTCAGATCAATCTGCTTCGCCAACAACTGCGTCTCGATACAACTCAAGAAGCTGTATTGCAGCGCACTATAGAAGCAGTGGATGTAGTACGGGCATGCCGAAATCAGCTTGGGAGGCATCTTGACGAGGATGGCGTAAAAATACCACAATTTTAAAGTCAAAGCTGCGACGTGGCTGCGGCCGAACACGCGCTTGCAGCGGACGCCGCTTCGCGTCGACCGAGATCGTGCGTTTTTCAACGTCTGTTTCTGCTACAATGTGCTTGCCATCAATCTGCGGCGGCGTCGCTAAAGCGCAACCCGTTGGCTGCCTCTGTGTTATGTGCTTCATGTATGTTGTTTTGTTACCAAGCGATTTTTCTTGCAGTCAGGTATAATGTCGATACACACGTTATGCTTTGGAGGTGCCGCCATGCAAAACCTATCGCTTGAAAACGAAATCGTTACAGGTCTCGCTAAACTTGCGCCTGCTCAGCAACGTCAAGTTCTTGAGTTTGTACGGTTCTTGACTCGAACTCCTGATGGCGTAAACGGTCAGACCCTGCTTCCTTTCGCAGGTACAATACCACTATCAGACCTCCAGCAAATGCAGCAGGCTATCGACAGTGATTGTGAACAGGTCAACCTTGATGAATGGTAGATTTTTGCTGGATACCAACATTGTTATTGCTCTGTTCCGAAATGATGCGAATATTGTCGCAGAACTTTCAACAGCGAGTGATGTGTTTACAGCAAGTATTGTCATTGGGGAACTGTATTACGGTGCTCTGAATTCCAGTCGAGTCGCAGAAAATATGGCGCAAGTTTCTGCATTCGCGGCATCGACTATGGTATTAGAATGCGATATACGAACGGCTGAAATCTATGGACACGTGAAATCGAAGCTTCGGGCAAAAGGTCGACCGCTTCCCGAAAATGATATCTGGATTGCAGCAATTGCGCTCCAATATGACCTTACACTCGTGACCATAGATGCACATTTTGATGAAATCGACGACCTCAAAAAGATAAAGTGGTAGGACGATACATCCTCTCGAAAATCGAGACATTTGTCCCATATATACGCAAACTCAAATAAACGGCAGCCAACACGGCGTTGCAGTTGACCGCTTCGCGCGCGAGATCGGTGTTTTATGAGAAGCTTGTGCAGCGCTCGCGGCAACTGAACGCCAATCCGTTGGGCGCTTCTGATCTTGTCACATTAAAATTTGTTATAAAATAGGCAAGTATTATAGAATCTAAAGGAACGCTCATGTTGCTGACCGATGATGAGATGCGTACCGTAAGGCAATCAGTTGAAATGCAAGCTGGCTTGGACCCAGAACTTGTGAAACGATGTGGATATTTAATCCACATCCAAGCTTTTGATGAAGCAGTCCGTAATGCTTTTGTCCTTCTCGAAGAACGCCTTCGCCGATTATTGGACCCCAATAAGTCATTCGGCGTACAAATGATTGAAGCTTCATTCAAGGAAAATGGATATTTTGCGAAGCAGTTGGGGGATAGCAAGCAAGAGCGTGATGGTCTAGAGCACTTGTTGCTCGGCGCTTTCAAGCTTTACCGCAATCCTACTGCTCATACAGCTGTAGGATATTCTCTAGGAGAGAGTAGGTCTTTAATTTATCTTATCGACTTGATATTAAAAAAACTCGATCAAGTCGCGGCCATACCAACACAAGAAGTAATACCAGATAATATTCAACAAGTTATTGCCAAGTTGGAAAAAGCTACAACACCAACTGTAGGTAAGAGAACTCGCATCTTCATAAGTAAGTGTTTAAAGGAAGGTCTTCAGCCACGGTTTTCTTCAAAGCAATGGCTCTCTTTTAGAAAATACACTTGGGTAAAGCTAGACAATTGGAAGGCAGCAAAAGTTCATCCGATCACTGTCTTTTATTTACTTTCGTTAGAAAACGAACAAGGCATTTGGATGCCAGTCAATCAATACTACCGGAATATAGTAGGTTTCAAATCCGAACAAACAATAGAGCGATTAAAAAGCTTGAACTTTCAGACATCAGGAAAGTTTCAAGACTATTATCTTAATCTCCAAAAACATAACACACAAGCATTCTTTGATGATCTTTTCAAAGAGATAAAACAGATTGTAGACCAACTTGACACCATCTTAAAATCTAACACCGTATAATAAAAACACGCATATTATCAAATCGCGCACAACACGCGCTTGCAGCGGACGCCGCTTCGCGTCGAGCGAGATCGTACCTTTTTCAACGCTCGTATCTGCTACAACGTAGTTGCCATCAATCGGTGGCGGCGCCGCTAAAGCGCAACCCGTTGGGCCCTTACCACATCCATAGCCTCTCCACTCCTTTC
The DNA here is from genome assembly GCF_057073505.1 of Kouleothrix sp. 19917. Classification (NCBI taxonomy): domain Bacteria; kingdom Bacillati; phylum Chloroflexota; class Chloroflexia; order Chloroflexales; family Roseiflexaceae; genus Kouleothrix; species Kouleothrix sp. 19917. The sequence goes on along the minus strand of NZ_CP097099.1, from coordinate 1,577,005 downwards.
CTTCTTTCAAACCTGCTCTTGCAATTTTCCCAGAATCTAGCTATACTCTAGCCAGATTTGACCACGCTGTCAGGATATTGTTTCTATGTCCTATGAAATCATTCTTGCGCCTGAAGCCGTCGAAGATCTTCAGTACTTGAAGCCGAATGTTCGTGCAACCGTTCGTGATGCCCTCGAACGTTTCCTACGTCATCAACCAACCAAAATCAGCAAAAGCCGTATCAAGCGACTTCGCGGATTAGCACGTCCCCAATACCGATTACGCGTCGATGAAGTACGGATATTTTACGATGTTCGCGACACTACGGTTGAGGTTCTTGCTATTATCGACAAACCCGACGCTGCTGCTTGGCTCAAGCGAGAAGGAGTACCTGATGAAACAGATCCCACTCTCGGAAGTGAAGAATGATCTTTCCAAATATCTTCGTCTTGCCGAAGAAGAAGCGATCGTGATCACGCGCCATGGAAAACCAGCTGGTATTCTGATCGGCTTCGAGTCAGAGGATGAGTGGTTTGAGTATCGTCTAGAGCATGACCCGCGTTTTCTCAACCGGATCGAAGCAGCGCGTGCAAGCCTCCAAGCAAAACGTGGTATTCGATTAGAAGATCTGCCAGAATGATGCTGAGGCACTCACGTACAAACGCTGCTCAATCGGCGGGCCCAACACGGCGTTGCAGTTGACCGCTTCGCGCACGAGATTGGTGTTTTTTAGGAAGCCTGTGCGGCGCTCGCGGCAACTGAACGCCAAACCGTTGGGTCGCACTCTGGTGTGGCTCATAAAACAAGTCCAACTACGCTCACTCCTGGAGCCGAAAGATAGCCTTACAACTGTGCTGAGATATGTATGTCTGATTCGTATGACGACGATTACGGCACCTGTAAAGAAACCTCAGCTGCCTTTCGCATTATGCATCCCTCGCTTGACCCTGTCGTGATTTCACACAAGCTGAAGCTTACTCCCTCCTGGTCTTGGAGCAAGGGGACGCCACGGGGCTCTCGCCAAATTCCAACCCGTAGTGGTATTTGGGGCTTTGACACCGATGGTATTCTCACCTCTCGCGATTTACGGCGGCATCTGGATTGGCTTCTCGATCACCTTGAACCACACGCGGCAACACTCGCAACCTTGAAAGCCGAAGGATATCAGATGGATGTATTTTGTTTGTGGTGCCGAGACGGCGGGACAGGTGGGCCAATGCTCTCACCGCATAATATGGCGCGCTTGGCAGCACTTGATTTGACTATTGGCTTCGAGTTCTGGTCGGTTGATGAAGACGATGATGAGGACGAAGTGCAGGAACAAGAGCATCCATCAAAATCAAATAGTCCATAACATGTTCGACGCTCAGCCTTGTGGCTTTCTCAAACAAACGGCTTACAAATCGTGCAACCCAACACGCGCTTGCAGCGGACGCCGCTTCGCGTCGAGCAAGATCGTGCGTTTTTCAGCGTCAGTATCTGCTACAATGTGATAGCTATTTATCGGTGGCGGCGCCGCTAAAGCGCAACCCGTTGGGCGCATCTCATTTCGCAGGTTGTCTTGATCTCGCAGGTCGCTTTCTGTCTTTTCGGCATAAAAAAGCAGTGCAACCACGAAGGAACGAATCGAGCGTGGAATGAACGCCCGTTGTGCCGCGTGATTCCAGTCAACGCCTTCTCAACCCCGCGTGGTACGAGCGCCCGTTGTACTGAACGTGGTTCCGTTCAACGCTTGGCATATTTCAACGTGATACGAACGCGCGTGGTGCTGAGTGTGATTCCGGTCAGTGCTTTCTCAACCCTGCGTGGCACAAAAGCTCATTGTGCTGAAGTGGTTCCGGTCAGCGTGATTCCGCCAAGCACAGTTGCTCGTGTCGATGGAGCGTGATTGGCGTCTGCCTCAGTTTGGCTTTCTATCGAAGTTCACGCCCAACACGCGCTTGCAGCGGACGCCGCTTCGCGTCGTGCGAGATCGTGCGTTTTTCAGCGCCAGTGTCTGCTACAATGTGACTGCCATCAATCAGTGGCGGCGCCGCTAAAGCGCAACCCGTTAGCTCGCCATCCATCAACAGCATCGTCGTTTCACACATTCATAAGGCACCACACATCGCACGCGATTGCATCACCCTATTTGCTATGGTAGCATGCCTACAATGATATCGATGATCCATTCACACGGAGAGCTTGGGCATGACTATTATTGATCGTCAACTGCTTACGGCACAGGAATACTGGCTGCTCCCGGAGAATGGCATGCAGCGCGCTTTAGTGCGTGGAGAGGTGTACGAGACCATGCCACCTGGTGGACGCCACGGCTTGATTGCAGCAATCCTCAGCATGCTTCTCCGTCTCTGGGCGAAAAATGGACATCCTGGCTGTATCGGTGTCGAATCTGGCTTTCTGTTAAAACGCGCTCCTGATACGGTTCGCGGTCCTGATGTTTTTTATATCCGCGCCGAGCGCATTCCTTCAACTGGTATACCCGAAGGCTTTTGGACAATCTCCCCTGATTTGGCCGTTGAGGTTGTCTCACCGAATGAAACAGCTGAGGATGTGCGTGAAAAAGTGCGCGATTATCTGACCGCTGGAACGCCGCTGGTTTGGGTCATCTACCCACGAACTCAAGAAGTGGTGGCGCATACACCCGATGGTCTTGCCCGAACATACAGTCGTGATGATACGCTTGATGCACCGACACTGCTCCCTGGTTTTACTTGCGATGTAAAGGCGCTCTTTGAGGATATGGCATAAAAGCATATGCAGAGTGTAAACGACGGCAAGCTAACACGGCGTTGCAGTTGACCGCTTCGCGCACGAGATCGGTGTTTTTGATAGAAGCCTGAGCAGCGCGCTTGCGGCAACTGAACGCCAACCCGTTGGGCGCATCTCATTTCGCAGGTTGTCTTGATCTCGCAGGTCGCTTTCTGTCTTTTCGGCATAAAAAAGCAGTGCATCCACGAAGAACCGAATCGAGCGTGGGATGAAGGCTCGTTGTGCCACGTGATTCCGTGTCGCGCTTGCTCAACCCTGCGTGGTACGAGCGCCCGTTGTACTGAACGTGGTTCCGTTCAACGCTTGGCACATTTCAACGTGATACGAACGCGCGTGGTGCTGAGTGTGATTCCGGTCAGTGCTTTCTCAACCCTACGTGGCACAAAAGCTCATTGTGCTGAAGTGGTTCCGGTCAGCGTGATTCCGCCAAGCACAGTTGCTCGTGTCGATGGAGCGTGATTGGCGTCTGCCTCAGTTTGGCTTTCTATCGAAGTTCACGCCCAACACGCGCTTGCAGCGGACGCCGCTTCGCGTCGTGCGAGATCGTGCGTTTTTCAGCGCCAGTGTCTGCTACAATGTGACTGCCATCAATCAGTGGCGGCGCCGCTAAAGCGCAACCCGTTGGACGGTACCGCTACACAATCCTAGCCATTTCTCGGAAAGAGAACAGCGACAATTCTCGTGCTATAATCGATGCTCAATGACATACGTTCAGAATTGAATTTCCTTATGCGTTTTCATCGACATATCCTTTACATTTGTTTCGATGCCGAGCATATCTCAATTCGCTCATCACAGCGAGCAGAAGCCTATTCCGATCAGCCATATCTTGCTGTCGAAGGCGAAAATGACATTCGTGCTGTGGGAGCACTCGCACACAGCGTCATAGCTGAAAATCCTCAGCGTTATCGTCTGGTCGCGCCATTCTCTCATCCGCGCCTGTGGATAAGCAATTACTCAGCGGCAGAAGCGATTATTCAGCATGGACTTCGCGCATTGAAACTACCATATCCACGGTTGCATCCACATATTATTGTTCATCCCAAGCGATTGACACCCGAGGACTTGACGCATTTGGAGCTTGTTGCGGGGTATGATCTCGCGCTGAACTTGCAACCAAAACAAGCATACGTCTGGCTCGGACGCGAGCTTGCTCAGCAAGAATTCAGCACGCTCCAGTTTCCTACCAGTGAAGGGCGGCTTTTTCAGCATCCAATGCTGGCACAGACACTCGATGCGGTCGTGTAGACATCGCATACGCGCGTACCGTCCAACACGCGCTTGCAGCGGACGCCGCTTCGCGTCGAGCGAGATCGGGCATTTTTCAGCGTCAGTTTCTGTTACAATGTGTTGCCATTTATTGCAGCGGCGCCGCTAAAGCGCAACCCGTTGGGCGTGTCTCGTTTCGCAGGTTGTCTTGATCTCGCAGGTCGCTTTCTGTCTTTTCGGCATAAAAAAGCAGTGCAACCACGAAGGAACGAATCGAGCGTGGAATGAACGCCCGTTGTGCCGCGTGATTCCAGTCAGCGTTTTCTCAACCCCGCGTGGTGCGAGTGCTCGTGGTGCTGGTGTGATTCCGGGCAACGTCTCGCTCATTTCAAGTTGATTCAAAAGCTTGTTATGCCGCGTGGTTCCGTTCAAGGCATTCGCAACCCTGCGTGGAATGAAGGCTCGTTGTGCTGAATGTGGTTCCGGTCAACGTGATTCCGCTGAGCGCAGCTGCTCGTGTCGCTTCAAGGTCTGTGGCTCATGCTTCAGTTTGGCTTTCTATCGAAGTTCACGCCCAACACGCGCTTGCAGCGGACGCCGCTTCGCGTCGAGCGAGATCGGTGTTATTTTCCGCGCCAGTATCTGCTACAATGTGGTTGCCATCAATCGGTGGCGGCGCCGCTAAAGCGCAACCCGTTAGCCCGCGGCTCATCACACGTCAACTCAATCACGAGCCTGTGCGGTATGATGCAAACGAGTGAATAGGTCATCTGTTATATCACATATCCGAACGCAGCCAGCCGAAATTAGGCGAACTCATGTCTGAACCTTATTCCAATCACTCGGAGCATGCCCTGCCAACACCCGAACTTCCTATCCTCATAAATGAGCATGGCGATGTGATGATTTTTACGACGGTGCAGAGCGCCGAGCGGTATCTCGAACCTATTGATGTCGAGAATAATGAGTATGTTGGATATGATGCGCTCGGACGGAAGCTCAGTCTCTCTACGACCCGTCAACGAGTAACAATTGGGTTGGCCGACGACCCAGCTATGTACCAAGCTGAACTTGAAGGTTTGTTGCGGACTTTTCTCGGTACTCTCAGCTATCGAGCGACAACGAAACCGGCACTTACGCTAGCGGATTTGTTTGAGCAATGTGTGCCATATGCCCAAAAGTAAGGTTGCTCGGCGTTGCCTGATAATCACCGAATAAGATGGCCAGGAGGAGCCCGGCAAAGGTAAAACCGGTAAAGTGTTTCTCAACTATACTACTTCTGCGCCAAGTCCTAAAGTCAGTTGTTCAAATTTATGCCTTTCTAGTGGGGCTGAACTGCCAGAATAATCTTTAACACTGCGCATAGAAGTCAGTATATTGTTTCAGGGCAATGCAAAAACGTAGCCGCAGGCTAACACGGCGTTGCAGTTGACCGCTTCGCGCTCAAGATCGGTGTTTTTTAGAGAGGTCATTGCAGCGCTCGCGGCAACTGAACGCCAACCCGTTGGGCGCGTCTCGTTTCTGAAGTTGTCTCGCTCTTGAATAGCGCGTTATGTCGCCTTGGCAAAAGAAAGCTATGTAACAACGAAGCAACGAATCGAGCGCGAGATAAAGGCCCGTTGTGCCGCGTAGTTCCAGTCAGCGTTTTCTCAACCCTGCGTGGTGCGAGCGCTCGTTGTGCTGGAAGTGGTTCCAGTCAGCGTTTGGCGCATAGTAAAGCGATACGAACGCTCGTGGTGCTGAACGTGATTCCGTCAACGCTGTCTCAACCATGCGTGATACGAAGGCCCGTTATGCTGCGGTGGTTACAGTTAGCGTGGTTCCGCCCAGCGCAGTTGTTCGTATCGCTTTCGCGTGGTCGGTTCATGCTTCGACTTGGCTGTTTATCAAAGCTCGCGCCCAACACGCGCTTGCAGCGGACGCCGCTTCGCGTCGAGCGAGATCGTAGGCATTTTCCGCGTCAGTTTCTGCTACAATGTGGTTGCCATTTATCGGTGGCGGCGCCGCTAAAGCGCAACCCGTTGGGCGAACGCTATCCTGATCACATTTTTGAGTCCAGTCCATCGCCTCATCATTTCTGTTTCAAGTCGCCTGCCTTTCTTTTGCACTGAGCATATACCTCCATAGGTATGTTTTTGCCTTGCCGGTTTCGCTCGTCAGCCTCGTGTGCACCTTGCTCATCACTTCCTGACCATCCCCATTTTTGCTCTGCTTCCCCGCTCTTTCACCAGTTTCGTTTGATGCCTCAGACGCGCCTCGCAACGCTTTTTGGCAGGTGCAAATTCCTTTTCGGCAGGTGCATTATTCGAATTTGCAGGTGCAAATTCCTTTTCGGCAGGTGCATTATTCGAATTTGCAGGTGCAAATTCCTTCTCGTCTTGGGCACACAACAGATCTTCGCGCACTCACCGTATGAGCGGATACGTTGTTCGGTCGCGAACCGCGCGGCGCGCAAAACGAACGGTCGCTTCCAGAAATCTCGTGCTGCGCGCCACGCGGAACGCTCCCGCTGTCAGCAGATCAACGCCGTTCGCGTGCGCAGGCGCAATGAAGCGGGCACAAGCACCGCTGCGAGCACTCGCCTGCCTTGCGCCCGCCTCGTTGCGCAGCCATAAACCAAACGCAGCAGCAAATGAAACGTGGTATGATTGCGGCAGCAACACCGTGGTCGGCAAACAAGCGCGTTCGCCCAACACGGCGTTGCAGTTGACCGCTTCGCGCGCAAGATCGCGCCTTTTTTGAGAGAAGCCTGAGCAGAGCGCTCGCGGCAACTGAACGCCAACCCGTTGGACGGCGGCCATCAACACCACTCTGAACAAGGTGCAGTATTGTCATTCATCTATTCTCTTTCTCTGTAACTCGAAGGGTCGGCAAGTCGTATAATGGGACAGAGCGACGTCATCAATACAGCAGAGCAAATCATGACCGCCTCCCACCCAGCTGCAACCGGCGAGACGTGTACAATCTATCACGAACCCCAGGTATTTAACCAAGTTGCCGTGTACATTGTGGCACTGCTCGTACCACTCTTTGCGCTGATTCCAATTGTCGCGATACGCAATGATCTCAAGCAACAAGGCGTTATTTCCACAGGAACAATCACGATCTCGCTTGTTCTTCTGCTCGTTATTCTGATTGCATTCTGGGTCGCGCGACACCTGAAAAGAACCGCATATTTGATGCTGTCCCCCAAAGGGCTCGAATACTATGGCCATGGGATAACCATCAAGACGACTTGGAGCAATGTCCAAGAAATCACGCATGGCAGTGGGTTGCCATCACTGCTATTACACCGGCCTGCTGCAACCTACATCAGTCCGCTGCATCAACGCGATCTGTATACGACGCGTCGTATACCGCTCTTTATCTTTCAATATTCCGACCAGAGTGCGTTAGCGCATGATCTCCGACGATTTGCGCCGCAACTCTTTACAAAACCTGCCTAGCGCTCTGCAACTATGAGCCGCCGTCCAACACGGCGTTGCAGTTGACCGCTTCGCGCGCAAGATCGCGCCTTTTTTGAGAGAAGCCTGAGCAGAGCGCTCGCGGCAACTGAACGCCAACCCGTTGGGTCGCACTCTGATGCGGCTCATCAAACAATGTACGCTCACTTCTGTAGCTGAAAGATAGCCTTACAACTGTGCTGAGATATGTATGTCTGATTCGTATGACGACGATTATGGCACCTGTAAAGAAACCTCAGCTGCCTTTCGCATTATGCATCCTTCGCTTGACCCTGTCGTGATTTCACACACGCTGGGGCTTACTCCCTCCTGGTCTTGGAGCAAAGGAACGCCACGGGGCTCTCGCCAAATTCCAGCCCGTAGTGGTATTTGGGGCTTTGACACCGATGGTATTCTCACCTCTCGCGATGTACGCCGGCATCTAGATTGGCTTCTCGATCACCTGGAACCACACGCGGCAACACTCGCAGCTTTGCAAGCCGAAGGATATCAGATGGACGTATTTTGTTTGTGGTGTCGAGACGGCGGGACGGGTGGGCCAATGCTCTCACCGCGTAATATGGCGCGCTTGGCAGCACTTGATTTGACTATTGGCTTCGAGTTCTGGTCGGTTGATGAAGACGATGATGAGGACGAAGTGCAGGAACAAGAGCATCCATCAAAATCAAATAGTCCATAACACGTCCGACGCTCAGCCGTGTGGCTTTCTCAAACAAACGGCTTACAAATCGTGCAACCCAACACGCGCTTGCAGCGGACGCCGCTTCGCGTCGAGCGAGATCGGGCGTTTTTTAGCGCTCGTATCTGCTACAATGTGCTTGCCATCAATCGGTGGCGGCGCCGCTAAAGCGCAACCCGTTGGGCGTCTTTCGTTTCGCAGGTTGTCTTGATCTCACAGGTCGTTTTCTGTCTTTTCGGCAGAAGAACGCAGTGCATCCACGAAGAACCGAATCGAGCGTGGCATAAAGGCCCGTTGTGCCGTGTGGTTCCGTGTTGCGCTGTCTCAACCCCGCGTGGTACAAGCGCCCGCGTTGTACTGATTGTGGTTCCGTTCAACGTTTGCCGCAAAGGAGCGTGGTACGAAGGCTCGTGGTGCTGAGTGTGGTCCTGTTCCAGGTTGTCTCAACCCTGCGTGGTACGAACGCTCGTGGTGCTGAATGTGGTTCAAGTCAGCGTGGTTCCGCCGAGCGCAGTTGCTCGTGTCGCATCAACGTCGGCGTCTCATGCTTCCATTCGGCTGTTTATCAAAGCTCACGCCCAACCCGCGCATGCAGTCCGACGCCGCTACGCGTCGAGCGAGATCGGAGCTTTTTTGGCTGCTGGTTTTTGCTCGATTGGATTCCCGATCTATCGGCGCGGCGCGGCTGATGCGCATGCCGTTGGGCCGCTCACCCCCGCTCTTTCTGGCTCTGGTATAATGATCACAATTGCGTAAATGTACAACCGAACACTGACATGACAACTCCTTCGTTCCAGCTTCATCTTCCGCGCTTATCGATCATTCTTGCTCTGATTTGGGGCATTCCACTACTGTGCTTGGCACTTCTGCCCGTACTCGCTCGTGCCCAAATCGAAGTACATGGGCGAGTCATCCAACGTACCGTCGAATGTTCCGATCCATCCAACTCGCTGCGCTGCAACACGATCTATCTCCTTCAGGCTCAGAATAGCAGCACACCGTATCGCTATGTCGCCGGATATGCCGACAGTTCCATAATGCAAAATCTGAATCTTCCACCCGGCACAGTCATCGATAAAGACAGGTGGCGGCTAACCTATGCTGTCAATGGGCGCGAAATTAACGATTTCGCCTTAGGTATGCCTATCCTTATAACTGCCCTTAGCCTCCTGCTTATCGGTTTTGGCCTATGGCGCGCACTTACGGATGGTGTATTTCCTCATCGAACAATCACAGCGGGGTAAACGCTCTGGGCCTTTTTATCCATCTTGCCCTGATTATCCAACCCACAACATCTTCGTATGCCTAAATGCCGAAAGTCTCAACCGTAACGTGTTACTGTTTCTACGGCGCGGCCCAACCCGCCCATGCAACCGACGCCGCTCCGCGTCCGCGAGATCGAGGCTTTTTTGAACCATAGAATCGGCCCGAAGCCAGTACCATTTTATTAGTGGCGGCGCCGCTAAAGCGCAACCCGTTGGGCGTCTCTCGTTTCGCAGGTTGTCTTGATTTCACAGGTCGCTTTCTGTCTTTTCGGCAGAAGAACGCAGTGCAACTCCGAAAGAACGAATCGAGCGTGGGATGAACGCCCGTTGTGCCGCGTGATACCGTCAGCGTTTGCTCAACCCCGCGTGGTGCGAGTGCTCGTTATGCTGATTGTGGTTCCATTCAACGTTTGACGCATATCAACGTGGTACAAAAGCTCGTGGTGCTGAACGTGATTCCAGTCAACGCTTTCTCAACCCTGCGTGGTATGGGCGCTCGTTGTGCTGAATGTGGTTCCGGTCAACGTGATTCCGCCGAGCGTAGTTGCTCGTGTCGCATCAACGTCGGCGTCTCATGCTTCCATTCGGCTTTCTATCGAAGTTCACGCCCAACACGGCGTTGCAGTTGACCGCTTCGCGCGCGAGATCGGTGTTTTTGAGGGAAGTTTGTGCGGCGCTCGCGGCAACTGAACGCCAACCCGTTGGGTTGCAACGATAGCACTCCTCCTCCAAAAACCATCATTTGGAGTCGTCTTGACACAATACCAAAGCGCAAAAAGCGTTCTCACCATTGGCAATCAACTGCTTGATGGCCCTCGCGCAATACTCCCACCTCCAACGATTGACAATTTTGGATGGCTCGAACCAGAACTTCGTCTTATCTCTTGGGATGCGCCTGGTCTTACAAAGCAATCAGTTGCTCTTTTTACTGACAATACCGTGAATCGTGAAACCAACTTTCTCCAGCCGATTATTCGTATTGCGCATTGGGAACGCGGCTACGATATTCGTGCGAAACCACGCTGGCCTTCAGTAACGGTTCAAATCGGCTCCTGCCTCGATGAAAAGCAGATGCTTCATACTTCAATTTATCGTCTCCATCAGGCGTTTAGTCTACTTCCATTTCTCCCATTTGGTATATCGCGTCATCGAGAAGTTCCAACATTTCCCTACAGTGGTAGCGGAAACCTCGAAATGTTTGTAAGTAATGGAGTGCAGGCAGTGACTTTTGTGACACCCGCACTACCCGATGGAGATGCGCTGACTGAGCAATTTCGAAAAGTCTTTGCCGAGTTGAAAGATGCCTGTCAACCGTTCGACATGAATGGATGGCGCGAACGATATAACAATGATCTAACCGACAAAACTTTTCTGAAACATTGGGACTGGGATGGAAACGTACCAAATGATGTGCTGTAAACCAGCAACCCAACACGCGCTTGCAGCGGACGCCGCTTCGCGTCGAGCGAGATCGTGCGTTTTTCAGCGTCGGTTTCTGCTACAATGTAACAGCCATCAATCAGTGGCGGCGCCGCTAAAGCGCAAGCCGTTGGGCGCGTCTTAGACGCAAGGTTGTCTCGATCTCAAATGTGATTTTATGGTGCTTCGCCATACGAGCGCGGTGCAGCCACGACGGAACGAATCGAGCGTGGGAGGAAAGCTCGTTGTGCCGCGTGATACCGTCCGCGTTTTCGCAACCCCGCGTGGTACGAAGGCTCGTTATGCTGAAGTGGTTCCGGTCAACGATTTCGCAACCCTGATGCAGACAAATGCCGGTTCTTTTCCACGTGGTCGCGGCAGCGCTTTCTCAACCATGCGTGGGATGAAAGCTCGTTATGCCGCGTGGTTCCGTGTCGCGTTTTCTCAACCCAACGTGGCGCAAGCGCCCGTTATGCTGAGGTGATTCCAGGCAACGTCATTCAACTGAGCGCAGTTGCTCGTATTCCATCAACGTGGTTAGCGTATGCCTCAGCTCGGCTGTTTATCAAAGCTCGCGCCCAACACGCGCTTGCAGCGGACGCCGCTTCGCGTCAAGCAAGATCGGGGTTATTTTCCGCGCCGGTATCTGCTACAATGTGCTTGCCATCAATCAGTAGCGGCGCCGCTAAAGCGCAACCCGTTCGGCGGCTGTCATCCGATCACCATCCTTGCAAGGATCTGCTAAAATGCAGCGGTGGAAGGCGTTTAACTTCCGCAGTGTCTAAGGCTATCGATATGGATCAGCGCACCTACGAACAATTCACCCAGACCTTACACCAGCGCCTTGTAGCAGACGATCGGGTACTTGGCCTCGTTGCTCTTGGCTCAATGGCCGAGCCTATACGGCGTGACCAGTGGTCGGATCACGACTTCTGGATCATCACGCAAACGGGTGCTCAAGAATACTTTCTTACTGACCTCTCCTGGCTTCCAAACGCCCAGGATATCATTCTTCCCTTTCGCCAAGGAACGCAGTATTATACGGTGCTCTATCAAACCGGACATAGTGTTGAGTTTGCGGTATTCGATCGCGATCAGATGCAGAATGGCAAGACAGATCGCTATGAGGTGCTCTTTGACAAAGCGACTATTACCATAGATATGCAGCGTATTCACGCGCAGACCCTCACGTCAGTCCGTGCGGAGCACGACGCTGTACCAGATACAAAGATATTCAATTATTTCTTCCTACAACTCTTGGTTGGTGTCCAAAGACATTTTCGCGGCGAGGTATTGAGCAGCCAAGATTACATCTCTTTCTTGGCAGTCAATAATCTTTTGACCCTGATTCATCGATACATTCCTCCACAAGATCCAACGATGCGCAATACTTTCGATACACGACGGCATTTTGAGCGCCTCTATCCCGCCATTGCGCAAGAGATCACGCTGTGTCTCACACAAGCCAGTCCAGTTGCTGCGCTTGGATTACTCGATGTCGCTGACAAACGTCTCGCATCTGGGATACCTAGATACCCACAGGATTTGGCCAACGTTACCCGCGAAACCATCCGCACCTTGATACAGCAACCACAGGTTGAGGATCGCTAGCCTAAAACCAGGAAGCGAACTGCCGCCGAACACCCCCATGCAGTTGACGCCGCTGCGCGGCCACAAGATCGGGGCGTTTTTGAAACACAGCATCGGCCCGAAGCCCGTACCGATATATCTGTGGCGGCGCAACTGATGGGCAACCCGTTGGGCCGCCGCGAGAAGCCAAAAAATTAGCACATGTCACTTATAAGAGTAAATCTTGAAGCAGCACTTTTCTATTTCTAGAACGAACAGGATATACGATGTCGCTCGATGAAAGTGAGTTAATTGAAGAGCTTGAGCATCAGCGTCAAATGGTAAAGGCGTTGCGCCGCCGTCGGCGCCTGCTAGAACATAACCATGTTACTAAGGGAATTGAAACCGACCCACATATACTGATGCAAATAGAGGATATTAGCCAGCAAATAAAAGAACGTGAAGCTGAGATTGCTCGTTTGCAAACTATATCAGTTCAAGCCGAGGAGTCACTCGCTGAGGTAGAATATCGTGTTGCAGTAGCAGAAACATTGGATACTCCTCAGGGAATTGCTTCCTATGCCGGAAGCGCCCGACTAGAATTATTACGGTTGCGATTAGGTATGCCAATAGAGGAAGCTCAGTCTATTGAGTCAGTTGTTAGAGCAGCACTCGCAGTGAGGGAATTAGGGGCGTTAATCCATGCAGAGCTAAACATAATAGGTGAAATTGCGAATAATGAAAACTTGAATACAACAATATCTAACGATGATAAATACGCAAAACTTCAATGGAACAAATGTATCTCAGTAATTAAAAAACTAGAACGTGCAATCTATTTAGATCGTGAATCTGCTATTGGATGGTGCAGTCAGATAAGAAAACCAAATCCAGAAGACCTTCGGAAAGTTCTTACGATTGGGAATGATCGATTTGGACATTTTACTCAGCGGACACTTCATAATTTTATAAATCGGCTCGAAAGAGCCCGTTCTGATGCTGAGCATGAGAGTTAAAGATTGTTCAATCTTCAAATTCATTAATACAGACAAATCCACTCATATTGAACTATTCTAAGAGTAAGTCGGCCCAACACGGCGTTGCAGTTGACCGCTTCGCGCACGAGATCAGTGCTTTTTAAAAAAGTTTGTGTCTGCGCTCGCGGCAACTGAACGCCAACCCGTTGGGTCGGTTGTGAACCAAAACCTTGTGCCTGGCAAATATATCTGTGGCACCGCCCTGTTTTTGAATATATGTTATAATCTGTTTGAGCTCCTTTGGTACTCAAAAGAACTAAGGCTGTTATAGTAGTAACAACTCATGGTCACAGAGGTTAATAGTATCTATGAATGAGCAAGAAGAAAAGAACAATATCGCCGAGATACGAGAAGCACACAGAAAAAGGCTGCATCTATTAAGAGTACAAGCAGCAAATCAAGGATTTCATGCACTCCCTCACGTCCATACTGAGATAGAAGAGATCCAAAAGCAAATAAAAGCCCTCGAAATCGAAAACGCAGCCCTTAGCGATGACTCATCAACATCACAGACCTCATCTCTTGAGGCGAGATTAAGCAATATCGAGACATTATTAGGGCAGCAGTTGGCTTCGCTTCATCGTAGTGACAGCCAAGAACAGTTCAGGCTGTATCGCACGAACGTATCTCAAGCTTTTTGGTATTTGCCATCTAGTGCAGAAGAACAGCGACCGTTTGCGCCTGCGCATAAAGCACCATCTCAAATGCAGAGTAACAATGTGCCGTCGACATTCGCTTGGTTTGATGAGCTTTTACGAGATGGATTGTATTTGCCATTTGAAGGGAACCGCCCGCTAACAATGGTAGTTGCAGGCCCTCCAGGGAGTGGAAAGACCTCTTTAGTATTAGAAATGTGTTATAGGTTAGCGCGAAATGAACTTAAGAATCTTGATGCCCTGCGCTCTTTATATATCTCGCTAGATCAAGATACGGACAGGTTAATCTCTAATGCCGAGCGGTTCGGGTATGATTATGTACGGCAGTTTATGGTTTATTATCACGCAGAGCAGAGTGAATTGATGTCTCGGGGAGGCGGATACGTCTCTGTTTATGGAAGAGATCGAATTGCCTTGCAGAATCTTCTCTCCAAACGTCGTATAAAGAGTGCTAACCTCTTGAAGCAAATAGTTAATGGAGCAAAGGAAGATCTAGAGAAGCGGCTTGAGAATAATTATCTTTCCGGCTTCGCGCCTGATATTGTTGTGATTGATAGTCTTAACATAGTCCCAGGGGCAGATAAAGTTGAACTATTTCATCAATTTTATGATTCTATCACATCTGCCGGGAGTAAGCTAGTGATTTTTGTCATCGATTCAACTAGCAGTAATGGTAATTATGCTCTTTGGGAGTATGCTTGTGACTTTGTAGTGCGTCTAGATTATACAAATCAGACAGATTATTATATTCGAACTATTGAAATAGTAAAGGCTCGATACCAAAGCCATGTATGGGGCAAGCATCAATTGAAAGTGTATGAAATGCCTCAAATACCCGTATTTCAGCACTCATATTTATCTCAAGGTTCGCAAATTCATGGAGAACTACGGAGATATCATCCTTATAGAAAAGAAGGGGGGATTTTTATCTATCCTTCTATTCATTATTATCTTTCTTTATATAAGAGGCAATCTTCTAATATAGATGTAACCTACGCGCAGACAAAACCTGTGCTCAAAGGCGTTTTGGAAAATGGCATCCCAGAGGGACGTTGTACTGCATTCATTGGCACTAGAGGGGGGCACAAAAGCCATTTTGGGTATTTACACTTATTAAATCGGATTATTCAAAGACGCTCTCCTAAAGAGCGGAAAGAAGCTGCTCTTATAATTTCCTTAAGAGATGATGAGAATATGACGGCAAAAACACTTGACAATATTATTAACACAGAATTCAATGATAGCGATATTTCTAGAAGAGATCTCGAAGAGTCTAATAAACTAGAAATCCTTTATTTTCATCCTGGATCCATCACACCAGAGGAGTTTTTTCATAGAGTGTTTATCAGCGTAAAGAGGCTTGTCAAAGACGGTAATAAATTGACGGTTCTTTTTAATAGTGTAGATCAAATTGCCAGCCGATTTCCCCTATGCGCAAAAGAGAACATATTTATACCCGGTATAATAGAATTTTTAACAGGTGAGGGTGCTACTAGTATATTCATCGCTGTAGATGAGCCTGGACAGCCTGCAGAACAATATGGGCTTCTTCCTATGGCGGATCTCATTCTGTCATTTTATCCTCATAGAATTCCATATGAACAATATAGAGAGATGCTAGTAGAAGCTGACCTAACTGACAAATCTGATTCGCATTCGCAAATGGACGAGAGGTTTGGGCAAGGAAGTTATGTTGAAGCCATTGTGCTTCAAGTAGTGCGCTTTGCAGGTGGCGAACAGGCTGGCGCTCGCGGAATTTTGGAACTAATAAGAGAAGATTATAAAGGACTATATAAAGAAGCAGGACTTCAATTTTCCCCTATTGGACCGAAAGTACAAACGGAACCACTAGTCTACTCTCATTTTCGATCTCAGATAAATTATACTAACCGAAGCTAGCATCTTCGCCTATCGGCGGCTCAGGTAGTGGCGCAGTATTAAATGGTGTCACCCCGACCGGAGCAAAGCGAGGTGGATGGGTCTGGCAGGGCTGCGTAGTGAGATTCCTTGTTGCGCTCGGAATAGCAAACCATTCGGAGTTGAATTACTACAGTCGATAGATTGGTTTGCTCTCTGTAGACTTATGCATTGCTCGTCGCTCCGCCAACTCCCGGCCCAACACGCGCTTGCAGCGGACGCCGCTTCGCGTCGAGCAAGATCATGCGTTTTTCAGCGCCAATTTCTGCTACAATGTGGCAGCCATTTTCAGTGGCGGCGCCGCTAAAGCGCAACCCGTTCGGCCGTCAGCCATCACAATTCTTCAATACCGGAGTCAGTCATTCTGAGCGTACTGGTATAGCATCACTCACCACAAAGTGCTGGTTCCAAATGACACTCTTCGATACGAAACAAGTATTTGAGCAAGCGATCCTGAAAGAGCATGATGCGATTATCTTGCTCTCCTTTTTGCGTGTTATTGCGGCCGTCGAGCATACCGTTCATTGGCAAATAGCTCAAATACAAGCTGTTGAGAGTCGTGACAATCCTGAACTGTATCGTCAGGTGATCCACATGCTCCTGAATCAAGACATGCTTGCCGCTATCAGTAGTACATCATCACAACAAGCCATTGAACTCCGCCACTCCATTGATACTGGCACACCTCAGGCAATTATTGATTGGTACCACAATCAGTGGTCAGGAGCTGCAACCACTGCCACAGAAATCCTCATCTCAATTGCGAGCGCACTGCGCACTGTCATATCGAGCATGTATGGTCAGATCAATCTGCTTCGCCAACAACTGCGTCTCGATACAACTCAAGAAGCTGTATTGCAGCGCACTATAGAAGCAGTGGATGTAGTACGGGCATGCCGAAATCAGCTTGGGAGGCATCTTGACGAGGATGGCGTAAAAATACCACAATTTTAAAGTCAAAGCTGCGACGTGGCTGCGGCCGAACACGCGCTTGCAGCGGACGCCGCTTCGCGTCGACCGAGATCGTGCGTTTTTCAACGTCTGTTTCTGCTACAATGTGTTTGCCATCAATCTGCGGCGGCGTCGCTAAAGCGCAACCCGTTGGGCGCATCTCGTTTCGCAGGTTGTCTTGATCTCGCAGGTCGCATTCTGTCTTTTTAGGATAAGGACGCAGTGCAGCTACGAAGAGCCGAATCGAGCGTGGGATGAAGGCTCGTTGTGCCGCGTAATACTGTCAACGTTTGTCCAACCCTATGTGGTGTGAGCGCCCGTTATGCTGGCGTGGTTCCGGTCAAGGTTGGGCGCGCTTCAAGGTTGTACGAAAGCCCGTTGTGCCACGTGATTCCGTTCCAAGGTGTCTCAACCCTGCGTGGTATGGGCGCTCGTTATGCTGAATGTGGTTCCGTCAGCGTGATTCCGCCGAGCGCGGCTGCTCGTGTCGATGGAGCGTGATTGGCGTCTGCCTCAGTTTGGCTGTCTATCGAGGCTCACGCCCAACACGCGCTTGCAGCGGACGCCGCTTCGCGTCGAGCGAGATCGTGCGTTTTTCAGTGCCAGTTTCTGCTACAATGTGATTGTCATTAATCGGTGGCGGCGCCGCTAAAGCGCAAGCCGTTGGGCGCGTCTTAGACGCAAGGTTGTCTCGATCTCAAATGTGATTTTATGGTGCTTCGCCATACGAGCGCGGTGCAGCCACGACGGAACGAATCGAGCGTGGGAGGAAAGCTCGTTGTGCCGCGTGATACCGTCCGCGTTTTCGCAACCCCGCGTGGTACGAAGGCTCGTTATGCTGAAGTGGTTCCGGTCAACGATTTCGCAACCCTGATGCAGACAAATGCCGGTTCTTTTCCACGTGGTCGCGGCAGCGCTTTCTCAACCATGCGTGGGATGAAAGCTCGTTATGCCGCGTGGTTCCGTGTCGCGTTTTCTCAACCCAACGTGGCGCAAGCGCCCGTTATGCTGAGGTGATTCCAGGCAACGTCATTCAACTGAGCGCAGTTGCTCGTATTCCATCAACGTGGTTAGCGTATGCCTCAGCTCGGCTGTTTATCAAAGCTCGCGCCCAACACGCGCTTGCAGCGGACGCCGCTTCGCGTCAAGCAAGATCGGGGTTATTTTCCGCGCCGGTATCTGCTACAATGTGCTTGCCATCAATCAGTAGCGGCGCCGCTAAAGCGCAACCCGTTGGGTTGCAACGATAGCACTCCTCCTCCAAAAACCATCATTTGGAGTCGTCTTGACACAATACCAAAGCGCAAAAAGCGTTCTCACCATTGGCAATCAACTGCTTGATGGCCCTCGCGCAATACTCCCACCTCCAACGATTGACAATTTTGGATGGCTCGAACCAGAACTTCGTCTTATCTCTTGGGATGCGCCTGGTCTTACAAAGCAATCAGTTGCTCTTTTTACTGACAATACCGTGAATCGTGAAACCAACTTTCTCCAGCCGATTATTCGTATTGCGCATTGGGAACGCGGCTACGATATTCGTGCGAAACCACGCTGGCCTTCAGTAACGGTTCAAATCGGCTCCTGCCTCGATGAAAAGCAGATGCTTCATACTTCAATTTATCGTCTCCATCAGGCGTTTAGTCTACTTCCATTTCTCCCATTTGGTATATCGCGTCATCGAGAAGTTCCAACATTTCCCTACAGTGGTAGCGGAAACCTCGAAATGTTTGTAAGTAATGGAGTGCAGGCAGTGACTTTTGTGACACCCGCACTACCCGATGGAGATGCGCTGACTGAGCAATTTCGAAAAGTCTTTGCCGAGTTGAAAGATGCCTGTCAACCGTTCGACATGAATGGATGGCGCGAACGATATAACAATGATCTAACCGACAAAACTTTTCTGAAACATTGGGACTGGGATGGAAACGTACCAAATGATGTGCTGTAAACCAGCAACCCAACACGCGCTTGCAGCGGACGCCGCTTCGCGTCGAGCGAGATCGTGCGTTTTTCAGCGTCGGTTTCTGCTACAATGTAACAGCCATCAATCAGTGGCGGCGCCGCTAAAGCGCAACCCGTTGGGCCGCGGCAAGCAGCACCAATCCTTGCTACACTGCTCTTTAGGAGATTAGCCCTTTGAAATCGATTCCTCAAGTCATTTTCATTAATGGTTTTGGTGGGCGCGACAATGCAGCTTCATTTCATGTATCTTTGAATAAATTCTTTAAGCGTTTTAGTCTTCGCTTTGATCTACGCTCATTTGCTTGGGATAGCCTGCCTCCAACACCGCAAGTATTAGTTGCGAATTTTTTGCAGTCACAGCAGGCTGCCAAACAAGCAGGTCAAGAACTTTGTACTTTGGTCAATGAGTTAGAAAATCAGGGGGTTTTCTATCATCTAATCGGGTTCAGCTTGGGAGCAGAAGTCATACGCCAAGCTCTATCCCACCAACACGCAGCCCTCCCCAATTTACGCAGTGTCTATTTACTTGGTGCAGCCTTCAACCATAACGTCACAATCAACACCGATTGTATTCCGCCTGATGCACGCTGTAATAACTACTATTCCCCTCGACAAGACGTTGTGTTGAATACATCTTTCTACAACGTTACTGGTGTTCCTGCTGCTGGATGCTTGGGTCTCAGCCAAGACAAGCGTTTCACAAATTTCGCAACCCACTGCTCCCATATTCTCGCCTACGATTACACCATATTAGCAGAAGCTTTGGGTTTTTTGCTTGCCTGGGATGACCAGCAGTATATTCCGGGTTCGATAGCTCCAAATATTATTGCTTCTACACTCGGAGGTGAGAAACAATGGAACAACATTTGCCTTCACAAAGGCCTACTCATCCAGCAAAATATGCATACAAAGCATTATCGTGCGATCGAGAATAGCGGACACCATAGAAGGAAAGCGTGGGGCAACAATCTTCATGCCATATTTCGCTCAATTTAGTTAATCAAGAACCAAAGCCGCGCCCAACACGCGCTTGCAGCGGACGCCGCTTCGCGTCGAGCAAGATCGTGCGTTTTTCAGCGTCAGTATCTGCTACAATGTGGTTGCTATCAATCGGGGCGGCGCCGCTAAAGCGCAACCCGTTGGGCCGCCGAGCTAGCGAGCCTCAATTCATTAAAACGTAGTACGTGTCGTCATTGTACAATCGCATGGCTGTTTCTGCTGTGGCTTCTGCCAGAGGTTCATACATGTCAACATCTTTCGAAATCACACCAAACGACTACGTTGCTTTTATTGCCTATGAACAACAGCAACCCAAAACCCGTCAGCGATATCTTGTAATACCAAATACGGGTGTATACTTACAGCATGAGACGACTGAAACTGGCTGAACATCTGACGGTTGAGGAACTCGGGCAGCGCTATCGCCAGGCCGCCGATCCTGTCGCTCGCAGTCATTGGCAGATGCTCTGGTTGCTGAGCCAAGGCCGTTCCCCTACCGAAATCGCACAGGTCTGTGGTTACTCGTTGACCTGGTTGTACGCGATTGTCCGCCGCTACAACGCCGATGGTCCTGACCACGTCGGCGACCGCCGTCATCACAACCCTGGCCAGGCTCCGCTGCTCTCGCCCGCCCTGCGTGCCGAACTCGACAAAGCCCTCGAAGGTCCTGCCCCCGATGGTGGCGTGTGGACTGGCCCGAAAGTCGCCGACTGGATGAGCAGCAAGCTCGCTCGAAAGGTACACGCGCCACGCGGCTGGGAAGTCTTGCAGCAGCTTGGTTATCGCTCCTATGTCCCGCGTCCGCGCCATATCAAGGCCGATACTGAGGCGCAAGAGCAGTTTAAAAAAAACGCTTCCGCAAGCCGTCGCCCAGATCCAAGCCGAGCATCCTGACGCCAGCGTGGAGGTCTGGGGCGAGGATGAACATCGCATCGGCCTCAAACCGATCCTGCGGCGGGTCTGGTGCAAGAAAGGGCAGCGGCCACTTGTGACGGTTCAGCCGCGTTACAAATGGACCTACCTGTATGGGTTTGTCTGTCCGCAACGGGGCGAGAGTTTCTGGCTGCTGCTGCCACGGGTCGCGGTGGCAGTGTGGACGCTGGTGCTGGCCGAGTTTGCCGCTGCAGTCGGGGCTGGTCCGAGCAAACAGATTGTGCTGGTGATCGATCAAGCCGGCTGGCACAGTAGCAGTAAGGTGGTAGTACCGCAAGGCGTGCATGGAGTGTTTCAGCCGCCGTATTCGCCGGAGGTGCAGCCGGCCGAACGGTTGTGGACATTGAGCGACGAAGCGCTGGTGAATGAGCATTTCAGTGATTTGGACGCCTTGATTGAGGCACAAACAGAACGCTGCCGTCGCTTGCGTGAGCAGCCGGAGATCATTCGCACGCACACCCTCTTTCACTGGTGGCCCAAACCGACCATACCATAAGTGTTCACCCGTATTTGGTATAATTGGCTTAATCTATGGTGCAATCGGTGGCGCTACTTATATTTATTTTTATCTTCGCAATAGCACCCGCTCATTTACAAGCTCCTCACTAGCCGTGTTTTTCGGTATATTGATTATCCTAATTGGTGCAATTACTTTGGTTTCTGTGCTAAGTAATATGGTATATATACGATACAAAGTAAAACGAAGCAACAAGCCAGAACACATCACAATTACGCTATCACCTGCAGGAGTGTTGGTCAATGGTCTGAAAGGTGATCACCTCTGGAAATGGGCTGGAATACCTCAAATTGTCGAGACTAGCATGTATATTTTCGTATACATTAGCGAGACTTCTGCCCTGATTATTCCCAAGCGAGCATTCACACATGCGAAAGAAATGCAGGATTTCCTTGCAACGCTTCGAGGCTTCCATAAAGCGGAAGGCAAAGCGGTGCGTTTATAACTCTCGCAGCAATGTTATCTTCTCAGTCACGCTTCCTGGCAGCCCAACACGCGCTTGCAGCGGACGCCGCTTCGCGTCGACCGAGATCGTGCGGTTTTCAGCGCCAGTTTCTGCTACAATGTCGTTGCCATTAATCGGTGGCGGCGCCGCTAAAGCGCAATCCGTTAGGCCGCGAGCAATACTACAGCAGCCTATCATATTTTATGATCACCTATACAAGTTAGCTTTCTGATGTGGCGGGCAGAGCAAGCCTTTTACTCTGATGGGAGCATTCTATGAACAATTCTGGTGATATTCACAATATTTCCGCCCAAGGAGAAATTGTATCAGCGGAGTTATCATTTTCATGGGTAGAGCCTGGCCCAATCGAGGCGGGTGAAAGTATAGCGCCTGCAAAGCTAAAGTCAGAGGCAGCACCTATATTTGCGGCTCTTCATCTCATATTAAGCGATCTGAAGTTTTCAGAAGAGTGTTTGAACGCCGCGAACAGTATTGGTTTACCAAACGACAGCAATCTCCACTCCAAGGCGTTAATCTTTGCAGGAGTAGTAAGTTATGCACGCTGCTTCAAGTCAGGAGTTCGTGCACCTGCTCTAAATCCATCTAACTTACAAAGCCAAGGTGTGTCATTCAACGATAAGATTCACGATTATCTCGTCGCTCTGCGTGACAAGCATATAGCGCATTCGGTAAACGATTTTGAAGGGTGCGAGGCTGTGGCAATTATGATTGGAAAGAACGGCGAAGAGTGGCGCTATGGAGGAGGAATTGGTGTTGTCCAAAAACAGTCGATTGGAATAACTCAAGCACTCATCATAGAGGCGCTTGCACACATCGCTTCTTTACGCCAATTTCTTGAGGCAGATTTATCTACTAAACGTACTTCTCTTCATCTACAATTTCAAGCTAACTTCCAAAAGACCGGGAAGTGGGAAATAGCTCCAGTAGTTCAACTGTCAGATCGTAGTAAGATCACAGAACGACGACGGTGATTTTCTAGGATGCGGCCTAACACGCGCTTGCAGCGGACGCCGCTTCGCGTCGAGCGAGATCGGGCGTTTTTCAGCGCTCGTATCTGCTACAATGTGCTTGCCATCAATCAGTGGCGGCGCCGCTAAAGCGCAACTCGTTGGGCCGGCACCCGATCAGCCGCTTCCCGCAAAAAGGCCGTTTTGCGTGACTCGTGATTGACTCACCAGTTGAAGTTTCGACGCACGCGACTCACAATCCAGCGACCATTGGCGAAATAGACGAATCCAAGTCGTGATGGCGGTCGTTTCACCAATAGCACGAATCACTTGCGCAAAAGCCGCTCCTGGCCGATAATAGGTGCTGTCGGATTCGTTCACTTTCATGTTGGGCGTGTCTCGTTTCTCAGGTTGTCTTGATCTCACAGGTCGCTTGCTGTCTTTTCGACAGAAGAACGCAGTGCAACTCCGAAGGAACGAATCGAGCGTGGCATGAAAGCCCGTTGTGTCGCGTGATTCCAGTCAGTGTTTTCTCAACCCTGCGTGGTACGAGCGCCCGCGTTGTGCTGATTGTGGTTCCGTTCAACGTTTAACCAAAGCAACGTGGTACGAAGGCTCGTGGTGCTGAGTGTGGTCCTGTTCTAGGTTGTCGCAACCCTGCGTGGGATGAAGGCTCGTTGTGCTGAATGTGGTTTTGTCAGCGTGATCCCGCCGAGCGCAGCTGCTCGTGTCGCAACAACGTCGGCGTCTCATGCTTCCATTCGGCTGTTTATCAAAGCTCACGCCCAACACGCGCTTGCAGCGGACGCCGCTTCGCGTCGAGCGAGATCGTGCGTTTTTCAGCGCCGGTATCTGCTACAATGTGGCTGCCATCAATCAATAGCGGCGCCGCTAAAGCGCAACCCGTTGGGCGTGTCTCGTTTCGCAGGTTGTCTTGATCTCGCAGGTCGCTTTCTGTCTTTTCGGCAGAAGAACGCAGTGCAACTCCGAAGGAACGAATCGAGCGTGGAATGAACGCCCGTTGTGCCGCGTGATTCCAGTCAGCGTTTTCTCAACCCCGCGTGGTGCGAGTGCTCGTGGTGCTGGTGTGATTCCGGGCAACGTCTCGCTCATTTCAAGTTGATTCAAAAGCTTGTTATGCCGCGTGGTTCCGTTCAAGGCATTCGCAACCCTGCGTGGAATGAAGGCTCGTTGTGCTGAATGTGGTTCCGGTCAACGTGATTCCGCTGAGCGCAGCTGCTCGTGTCGCTTCAAGGTCTGTGGCTCATGCTTCAGTTTGGCTTTCTATCGAAGTTCACGCCCAACACGCGCTTGCAGCGGACGCCGCTTCGCGTCGAGCGAGATCGGTGTTATTTTCCGCGCCAGTATCTGCTACAATGTGGTTGCCATCAATCGGTGGCGGCGCCGCTAAAGCGCAACCCGTTGGGCCGCCAGAGCCGAATCACTGTTGACGAAATCATGTCACTTCAGCAACGCTGACACCTTACATACTTAACTTGCAGAAGCTGAGTATACCTCCATGACAACGCTAGAACAAGTCTGGGCACAACGAGAAGAACTCGTCTATCCTGATCTATTTGGCCCAACCGACGGGCAAATCTACCCGCTCTCGACGGAACTATTCGTCGGCGTCTTTCAGCAAGACTCTATCGATCCACGATGGTTACATATTGGCGTCTTTCAGATACCACCCACGCCAACCCGATCGACGTGGATCTACGTTTCGTCTGGTCTTTCCAATCCATGGGAGGATGATCCGGAGCAGATCGAAACGCGCGACTATTCTGGATTAGGTGTGGAACTCGTCTTGGAAACACCGACGGCAGCAATCTGGCCGATTGTGATTGTGCAACGCATGCTTGCCTTTGATATCCTCCTTGCCCACGGTCGATTTGGTGCCGCTCAACCACTCGATTATGGTGATAGCATCCCTCTACGCGGCTCGGTCGCGCTTGAGCAGCCTTCAGCACTAGCGCATTTAATCATCGCGCAGCCCGATCACTACCCACCATCATTTCATTTGGCGTCAGGCCGCGTGGATCTGCTCCATTTTATTGGAATGAGCAATAGTGAGTTGGCGTATGCGAAGGCAACAAGTTCAGCTGACTTATAGCAGAGAGCATAATTATTGATCTGGACTAGGCCAAAGTGGGAAGCCGCAATGGGCAAAAAACGCACGAGCCTCAGCGCCTGAAATCGAGGCCAGCGCTTGTGCAATTGCTTCCTCGAGCGCCTCGCGCGTTCGTGCCTTCACTTTGCGCAGATACGCTTTCACTTTCGAAAATGCCAACTCTATCGGTGAGTAGTCTGGTGAATACGCTGGCAAGTACCACAGCCGACAGCCACGTTTCGCCAGCAACGCTGCGATCTGCCCGCCGTGATGCGCACGCGCATTGTCGAGCACAACGATCTGCCCTTCGCGTAAACTTGGCCCAAGCACCACATCAATATATGTTTCAAACGTCACCCGATTGACCCCACCAGAAACGACCAGCGCCGGTCCCATTCCGTGGGTTGTGAGGGCGGCAATCGTGGTCGTGTTGCGTGGCAGATCTTCATACACGCGCTCACCCTGCGCTGCTCGTCCATAGCGGCGTGTCAGGTTCGTGTTTGAGCCAAACTCATCAAGCACCACGATATCATCGGCGTCCCAGCTGCTTTGCACTGCTTGAAATACTGCTCGGTCGAACCGATCGCGTTCCAGTGCCCTCAGACTCTTTTTTTTCGCGTCAACTTGAGGCGACGGATTCTGCGACCGATGGTCCAGCGCGAAAGTGCTTGCTGGTGGAGGTCATTCCATTGATCAGTGTATTCTTGGAGGGTGGCATCTGGCGTTGCATCGACCAAGCCTTGGATGACCGCATCATCGTGTGGGGTGGCGGCTTGGCGCTTTCTGCCTGGGCGGCGAGCGGTGAGCGATGAGCCGTCCCGTCGCAGTTTTTGCCAGCGTTTGATGCTGCCATCGCTCACGGCGAAGATGGTGACTGCTTCAGAGCGCTTCATACCGCGTTCGATTGCGTCAAGCACTCGTTCTCTGAGATCAGTTGAATATGCCATAACGTCAGTCTACCACACGATCACTATTTCTGCTCTCTGCTATAATTGCCCGCTTCAAAGCAGAGGGGGTTTATCCGCTCACTGACCCAGAACGCGCATCGATCATTTCAGAATAGCTATACTGGATAAGCGGCCCAACACGCGCTTGCAGCGGACGCCGCTTCGCGTCGTGCGAGATCGGGCGTTTTTCAGCGCCAGTTTCTGTTACAATGTGCCAGCCATTTATCGGTGGCGGCGCCGCTAAAGCGCAATCCGTTGGACGGCGTTCCATCTCCACCGTCTCATATAAAAGCGTTGTCATGCAAGGGCATTGGCGCTCCATCATTACTGGTGAACGATGACGACCTATTTTACGCACGAAGATAGTTGGACTGGTGGATTTTACGAATTAGCCATTGACGTCGGCTCAACGATGGACGAAGCCATGCTCGCCATCCTGCAGGCTCTTTGGTCCTATCCTGCGCTCGAAGGCTGCTATCTTGATCGTACACGCGAACCTGCTGACCAACTTCGTTTGACGATGACTCCTAACCTTCTACATCGCACACATATCCAAGGCATCGTACACCTTCCAGACAATCATTCTTTACCGTGCGGGACGTGTCTTTTACGTGATCTTGGAGATACAACATGGCTCGACTTCTATATTCCCACAGGAGCGCTTGAATGGATATATCCTCTCGAAGGATTTCCTTTTTCGCATCAAGATACGGAGGCACAACGGCAATGGCAGCAACCACTCGACAACTGGCTTGCCGATCTTGGCAAGTACGTTTTTGAGCGTGCTGTCTACCAATTTGCACTCATCGGTCATGAAGTCACAGGAGAGGTTGATGCCGCGAAGATCGTGCTTTCAGGCATACCTGAGCGCCGATGGATGGGCTATCTCTGGCCAATAGACACAACCCTAACGTACTGGCCAAAAGCATGGCCGTAGGTATCCTGTACCGATTGTAATCGCATGAACGCCGTCCAACACGCGCTTGCAGCGGACGCCGCTTCGCGTCGTGCGAGATCGTGCGTTTTTCAGCGCCAGTTTCTGCTACATTGTCGTTGCCATTTATTGCAGCGGCGCCGCTAAAGCGCAACCCGTTGGGCCGCACCCATCAATACCTCTAACAGTTGGTTCCTGTTCAGTTCGACGTTCATGTTACATGATGCGGCGACCTAACGCCCGAATTAACCGGGCACGGGTGAGCAGCATTCCACCTAATCACAAGGAAGAATAATGAAAGCCACACTATCCCGCGCTCCGGTTGAATGAGTTGTTAGGTTTTGACCCACCATTCAACTGACCTTACCGGGTTTGCTTTTCAGCTGCTGCTCAGATTCAACTACCCACAGCAATTTAAACTTTAATTAGGGAAGTTTTGCTGCAAGCACATCAACCTTTTCAATAACGGGCGCTTGTGCGAGAAGGTCTGAGGCTTTCTCCATTAAGGCCGTTGCCACTTTGCCGGAGAGATGTGCTTGCCGTCCTGATTCATCTGGGAAAGCGTCGAAGATACCGAACGTTGATTGACCCATGCGGATTGCGAACCAAGCAGTTGTGTCCGGTTCTTCTTCGACAAGCGACAGCCCGCTGTTCAGAAAGCTCTCAACCTCCGCCTCTTTTCCGGGTTTTGCCTCTAGCCGAACGAGCAATGCTACTGTAACCATGATTTGTCTCCTTATTCAGATTCGTTGGTACACTTTTACCATAGCCCCTGTTAAATGTCAACGAGCCTTCAAAAAACGCACGATCTCGCGCGAAGCGGTCGGCTGCAATGCCGAGTTGGGCGGCGCTTTGTACTCAATAGCAGCGCGTGCAGTTTCGGATGCGCCAACTTCTTGCGCAAGGCATGTCGCATAATAGCTTCTTTCACGGCTTCCCAATCAGCACGAAGTACCACCATACGAGTTTGGCCCAAGGTTTTGGCTTCTTTCGGGGAATGGGCGGTTCGTATACGTTCCCGATAGACAGCATTTTCAGGGCCGTCAACTTCTGGGATAGGGGGCAAAATTGGAGAGTTCAACGTAGAGATCCTGCTACGAAAAAAATGACTAAATACGCCCTAGGTGCCGCCCAACACGGGCATGGAGCCGACGCCGCTGTGCGGCGAGCGAGATCGTGGCGATTTTCAAACCTAGAATTGCCTGCAATGCTTTCCCGATCTACCAGCGCGGCGCGGCTCATGCCCAGCCCGTTGGGCGTCTCTCATTTCGCAGGTTGTCTTGATCTCACAGGTCGCTTTCTGCCTTTTGGCACAAGAACGTCGTGCAGCCACGAAGGAACGAATCGAACGTGGAATGAAGGCTCGTTGTGCCACGTGATACCGGCAACGTTTTCTCAACCCTGCGTGGTGCGAGTGCTCGTTATGCTGATTGTGGTTCTGTTCAACGTTTAACCAAAGCAACGTGGTACGAAAGCTCGTGGTGCTGATTGTGATTCCAGTCAACGCTTTCTCAACCCCGCGTGGTACGAACGCTCGTGGTGCTGAATGTGGTTCAAGTCAGCGTGGTTCCGCCGAGCGCAGTTGCTCGTGTCATTTCAGCGTGGTTGGCACATGCTTCAGCTTGGCTTTCTATCAAAGCTCACGCCCAACACGCGCTTGCAGCGGACGCCGCTTCGCGTCGAGCGAGATCGTGCCTTTTTCAGCGCTGGTATCTGCTACAATGTGGTTACCATCAATCAGTGGCGGCGCCGCTAAAGCGCAACCCGTTGGGCGTGTCTCGTTTCACAGGATGTCTCGATCTCGCAGATCGCTTTCTGTCTTTTTGGCATACCAAAGCAGTACAGTCACAAGAGAGCGAATCGAGCGTGGGATGAGCGCCCGTTGTGCCACGTGGTTCTGTTCAAGGTTTTCGCAACCCTGCGTGGTACGATCGCTCGTTGTGCTGGCGTGATTCCGGTCAGCGTTTGGCGCAAAGCAATGTGGTACGAAAGCCCGTTATGCCGCGTGATTCCGTTCAACGTTTTCGCAACCCTGCGTGGTGCGAAGGCTCGTTTTGCTGAATGTGGTTTCGGTCAACGTGATTTCGCCGAGCGCAGATGCTCGTATCGCTTCAAGGTCTGTGGTTCATGCCTCAACGTGGCCATGTATCAAGGCACTCGCCCAACACGCGCTTGCAGCGGACACCGCTTCGCGTCGAGCAAGATCGTGCGTTTTTCAGCGCCAGTTTCTGCTACAATGTGCTTGCCATCAATCAGTGGCGGCGCCGCTAAAGCGCAACCCGTTGGGCCGGCACCCGATCAGCCGCTTCCCGCAAAAAGGCCGTTTTGCGTGACTCGTGATCGAATCACCAGTTGAAGTTTCGACGCACGCGACTCACAATCCAGCGACCATTGGCGAAATAGACGAATCCAAGTCGTGATGGCGGTCGTTTCACCAATAGCACGAATCACTTGCGCAAAAGCCGCTCCTGGCCGATAATAGGTGCTGTCGGATTCGTTCACTTTCATGTTGGGCTGCTTCTCTAATCTAACTCTGGCACCCAGCAGATAGATTTTCAGATTAAATTGCTTTTTTACATCGAATGTAATATGCAAGAATGAAGCCGCTGCACAGCAGCCCCACACCAATAATTGCTAAAATATCTATATTAAATACGAGGAAAACAGAATGAATAATGCTACGAAGAACTAGCAATACACCAATCCAAAGAAGAAGCACTATTTGTTGCTCGCGCCGATATATCCAGTTTGCCATTGCATTCCTCCTTATCGATTGTGCAGCAGTATACCAATGCGCATCTAATGCGCCCATTAGGATATCAGCAAGCAACCATATTGTAAGTGGTTGTAGTTCTAAAAGCTCCAAGAATTCTTCTTCATAACGATGCCGCCATGTATGAGGATACAAGCGAATGAGTATTTGCTTCATGATGAGGATAATCGTTGTAATCCAGTACGTGTCATCTGCTGCAATCGTACGACATGTGATGTGATAACACGGCGACCAAGATCAGTGAGTTGATAGGGTCGCCGCCGTTCTGTTAGTGGCAAAGGTATAATCAATCCTTGATGCTCTAAACGCGAAATAGCTCCATACAGCGTGCCTGCTCCAAGGCGAGTTGTACTAAACTCTGCAATGTCCTCTATCATTAGGTAGCCATGCTTTGGTCCGTCGGATAAGCTTATTAGGATCAGCAGGGCAGGCTCAACAAAACGACCAAAGCTGGAAAAGGCATCAGGATCATCGTCCATTTGATTGCATCCACTAGTACACATAACGATATATCAGCAAACGTAATAATAGCAGAAGATTAAGTGGAAGTCAAGCAACAAAAGGCAGTAAGGCAGTGATGTAGTTCGCACACATAAACGGCGACGATACGCATTAGGACGGTTTGAAATAGAAGCACCCCAACACGCGCTTGCAGCGGACGCCGCTTCGCGTCGAGCAAGATCGTGCCTTTTTCAGCGTCAGTTTCTGCTACAATGTGACAGCCGTCAATCGGTGGCGGCGCCGCTAAAGCGCAACCCGTTGGGCGTGTCTCAGTTTGCAGGTTGTCTTGATCTCGCAGGTCGCTTTCTGTCTTTTCGGCAGAAGATCGCCCTGCCGCTACGAAAGAGCAAATCGAGCGTAGGATGAAGGCCCGTTGTGCCGCGTGATACCGTCAACGTTTTCTCAACCCCGCGTGGTGCGAGTGCTCGTTATGCTGACGTGGTTCCAGTCAGCGTTTGGCGCGCTTTATCGTGATACAAATGCTCGTTATGCCACGTGGTTCCGTCCAAGGTCGTCTCAACCCTGCGTGGAATGAAGGCTCGTTGTGCTGAGTGTGGTTCCGGTCAACGTGGTTCTGCCAAGCGCAGCTGCTCGTGTCGCAACAACGTCGGCGTCTCATGCTTTCATTCGGCTGTTTATCAAAGCTCACGCCCAACACGCGCTTGCAGCGGACGCCGCTTCGCGTCGTGCGAGATCGTGCGTTTTTCAGTGCTCCTATCTGCTACAATGCTTGTGCGATCTATCGGCGGCGCCGCTAAAGCGCAACCCGTTGGGCGCGTCTCGTTTCTCAGGTTGTCTTGATCTCACAGGTCGCTTTCTGTCTTTTCGGCAGAAGAACGCAGTGCAACTCCGAAGAAACGAATCGAGCGTGGGATGAACGCCTGTTGTGCCGCGTGGTTCCAGTCAGTGTTTTCGCAACCCTGCGTGGTGCAAACGCTCGTTGTGCTGACGTGGTTCAAGTCAACGTTTCGCACATTTCAAGGTGATTCGAAAGCTCGTTATGCAACGTGGTTCCGTCCAAGGTCGTCTCAACCCCGCGTGGTATAAAGACCCGTTATGCTAGCGTGATTCCAGTCAACGTGATTCCGTCCAGCGCAGTTGCTCGTATCAGTTCAGCGTGGTCATTTCATGCTTCAACTTGGCTATCTATAAAGGCTCACGCCCAACACGCGCTTGCAGCGGACGCCGCTTCGCGTCGTGCGAGATCGGGCGTTTTTCAGCGTCAGTATCTGCTACAATGGTGTTGCCATCAATCAGGGCGGCGCCGCTAAAGCGCAACCCGTTGGGCCGGCACCCGATCAGCCGCTTCCCGCAAAAAGGCCGTTTTGCGTGACTCGTGATTGACTCACCAGTTGAAGTTTCGACGCACGCGACTCACAATCCAGCGACCATTGGCGAAATAGACGAATCCAAGTCGTGATGGCAGTCGTTTCACCTATAGGACGAATCACTTGCGCGAAAGCTGCTCCTGGCCGATAATAGGTGCTGTCGGATTCGTTCACTTTCATGTTGGGCTTCACAAGAATGAGGCGTATCGTGGTGCGTCCGTAACCAAAGGAGGTGTGTCATGGTCAAAGTAGCGTTGTTCGTCCGCTTGGAAGCAAAGGCCGGAAAAGAAAAAGAAGTAGAGCAGTTTCTGCTTAGTGGGCTTCCGCTAGTCCAAGCGGAGCCTGCCACTACTGCATGGTTCGGTATTCGTCTTGGGCCATCCACGTTTGGCATTTTTGATGCTTTCCCCGATGAGGCGGGCCGTCAGGCTCACCTTGCCGGCAAGGTCGCTGCCGCTCTGATGGCTAAGGCCGGAGAGCTTTTCTCCACGCCGCCGTCCATCGAGAAAGTTGACGTTCTGGCGGCAAAGCTGCCTGGGTAGTGAAGCCCAACAAGGCGCTCCAGCCGACGGGCTTGCCTCCGCTTCGCTCCGGCAAGCCCGCGGCTGAGCTTGGGCGTTGGGCGAGTCTTCGGCGAAACGTGTCCCGACCACAACCTGCACTTTCTGGTGCTTCGCCACAAGAATGCTCTGCTGCCACGAAGGAACGAATCGAACGTGGGATCAAGGCCCGTTGTGCCGCGTGACACCGTCAACGCTGTCTCAACCCTGCGTGGTCCGAGTGCTCGTTGTGCTGACGTGGTTCTGTTTAACTCTTGGTACACACCAGCGTGGTACAAACGCCCGTTATGCCGCGTGGTTCCGTTCAAGGTTTTCGCAACCCTGTGTGGTGCGAGCGCTCGTTGTGCTGATTGTGGTTCCGTCAGCGTGATTCCGCCGAGCGCAGCTGCTCGTGTCGCTTTAAGGTCTGTGGCTCATGCTTCAGTTTGGCTTTCTATCAGTGCTCACGCCCAACACGCGCTTGCAGCGGACGCCGCTTCGCGTCGAGCGAGATCATGCCTTTTTCAGCGCCAGTGTCTGCTACAATGTGCTTGCCATGTATCAGTGGCGGCGCCGCTAAAGCGCAACCCGTTGGGCGTGTCTCGTTTCACAGGATGTCTCGATCTCGCAGATCGCTTTCTGTCTTTTTGGCATACCAAAGCAGTACAGTCACAAGAGAGCGAATCGAGCGTGGGATGAGCGCCCGTTGTGCCACGTGGTTCTGTTCAAGGTTTTCGCAACCCTGCGTGGTACGATCGCTCGTTGTGCTGGCGTGATTCCGGTCAGCGTTTGGCGCAAAGCAATGTGGTACGAAAGCCCGTTATGCCGCGTGATTCCGTTCAACGTTTTCGCAACCCTGCGTGGTGCGAAGGCTCGTTTTGCTGAATGTGGTTTCGGTCAACGTGATTTCGCCGAGCGCAGATGCTCGTATCGCTTCAAGGTCTGTGGTTCATGCCTCAACGTGGCCATGTATCAAGGCACTCGCCCAACACGCGCTTGCAGCGGACACCGCTTCGCGTCGAGCAAGATCGTGCGTTTTTCAGCGCCAGTTTCTGCTACAATGTGCTTGCCATCAATCAGTGGCGGCGCCGCTAAAGCGCAACCCGTTGGGCGAGTCTTAGGCGAAACGTGTCTCGATCACAAACTGCTCTTTCTGGTGCTTCGCCAAAAGAATGCTCTGCTGCCACGAAGGAACGAATCGAACGTGGGATGAACGCTCGTTGTGCCGCGTGATTCCGTCAGCGTTTTCTCAACCCTGCGTGGTGCGAGTGCTCGTGGTGCTGGCGTGGTTCCGGTCAAAGTTTCGCGCACTTCAAGGCTGTACGAAAGCTCGTTATGCCGCGTGGTTCCGTTTGGCGCTTTCTCAACCCTGCGTGGTGCGAGCGCTCGTTATGCTGAATGTGGTCCAGTCAATATGGTTCAGCCAAGCGCAGCTGCTCGTATCAATTCAGCGCCGGCAACGTATGCCTCAGCTCGACTTTCTAGCAAAGCTCACGCCCAACACGCGCTTGCAGCGGACGCCGCTTCGCGTCGAGCGAGATCGTGCCTTTTTCAGCGCCAGTTTCTGCTACACTGTGGTTGCCATTTATTGGCAGCGGCGCCGCTAAAGCGCAATCCGTTGGGCAAGCACGCTCCATCTTCCGATTTTCAAAGCCTGTCTTCAAGCCTCATTTTTACAGCCTTACTTCTTTTCTTGCGCCTCGATATTCTTTCTTGAATACTCAAATGCCTTTCCGGCGACCTCGTTATCTAGTATCGACGGCTCGTTATCTAGTATCGACGGCTCGTTATCTAGTATCGACGGCTCAAATTCCTTTCCGGCGACCTCGTTATTTATTATCGACGGCTCAAATTCCTTTCCGGCGACCTCCAATTCATTTCTAGCGACCTCGATCTTCAATCGCGACTGTCCACCCACCGATTCCGGCACGTTGCAATCATCCGCGAGCTGATCGTCTCGCGAGTGTGGTCACTCTTCCTCTTCACACGCACGTGGAGATCAGCACATTTCGCTTCAAGTGATCCAGGCCGCTCCCACCACACGCACGGCTGGCAAAAGCAAACGCTGCGGCCAAACGATATCCGTCGCGCACCACGCGGCGCGACATACGCATATGTGCATCAAGAAATGACTATGCGACGCGCCACGTGGACCGCTCCTGCTTCGATGCAAACGAACATTCGCAACTGATGGAAGGCGCAACGAAGCGGGCACAAACACCGCTGCGGGCACTCGCCTGTGTTGCGCCCGCCTCGTTGCGCGCCATTATTCAAGCACAGTGGTAGATGAATCGTGGTATGATTGAGGCAAATACACGGTGGTCGTCAAACAATCGTGCTCGCCCAACACGGCGTTGCAGTTGACCGCTTCGCGCACGAGATCGGTGCTTTTAAGAGAAATCTATGCAGCGCTTGCGGCAACTGAACGCCAACCCGTTGGGCGATTCTTAGGTGCGAAGTTCCCTCGATCTTGAATATCACTTTCTGTCTTTTTAGCATAACAACGCTTTGCACTCACGAAGGAACGAATCGAGCGTGGAATGAAAGCCCGTTGTGCCGCGTGATTCCAGTCAGCGTTTTCTCAACCCCGCGTGGTGCGAGTGCCCGTTATATTGATGTGGTTCTGTTCAATGCTTGGTACACACCAGCGTGGTACAAACGCCCGTTATGCCGCGTGGTTCCGTTCAAGGTTTTCGCAACCCTGTGTGGTGCGAGCGCTCGTTGTGCTGATTGTGGTTCCGTCAGCGTGATTCCGCCGAGCGCAGCTGCTCGTGTCGCATCAACGCTGGCCGAACATGCTTCAGCTTGGCTGTCTATCGAGGCTCACGCCCAACACGCGCTTGCAGCGGACGCCGCTTCGCGTCGAGCAAGATCGTGCCTTTTTCAGTGCCAGTTTCTGCTACAATGGTGCAGCCGTCTATCGGTGGCGGCGCCGCTAAAGCGCAACCCGTTGGGCGCTTATCTCTAAAACAGCTCGCACTGCGCATTGCAGAATACTGGATGTGCGATGTTTCAATCAAGCACGCCAAGCTATGTGATCGCTCTCGCCGGTCCTTCTGGTGCGAGCAAATCGACACTTCTACACGAATTGTCTGTGCGCTTCGGTGGTGCGGTCGTGCTACGGATTGATGAGTACGAGGCAACCTCTACGTTCCCCGATACTGCCGAATGGCTCGCTGATGGAGCCGACCCCAATGCGTTTCTCTCACCGCAATTTGTTGCTGATCTGTACGCTTTACGTTCTGGCAATACAATCGTCGCGCCCGATACCGCCGTCTGCACCCAGCCCACCCACGTTCTGCTTGTGGAAGAACCATTTGGCAAAGCGCGTGACCAAATGCATGATTTGATTGATTTTGTGGTTCACGTTGATATTCCGCTTGAAATCGCGCTCGCCCGCAAGCTGCTTCGCCAAAACGCCTTCTTGCCTTGGGAGCAAGACACGGATCTATTCATCAACCACCTGCGCGAGTTTTTGACGTGGTATCTGAGTGTCGGGAGAGCGTTTTATATTGCAGTCAGAGAGCGCGTTTTGGAACAGTGTGATCTCGTAGTTGACGGTACCGGTTCAACCGAAGCAATCGTGGAGGTGATCGTGAACGCTGTGCGAGCAAAAAAACAGTAACATCAGCAAGGCGCGCCCAACACGCGCTTGCAGCGGACGCCGCTTCGCGTCGAGCGAGATCGGGCATTTTTCAGCGTCAGTTTCTGTTACAATGTGTTGCCATCAATTGGTGGCGGCGCCGCTAAAGCGCAACCCGTTGGGCGTGTCTCGCTTCACAGGTTGTCTCAATCTCGAACGGCGCTTTCTGCCTTTTTGGCATACCAAAGCAGTATAGTCGCAAGAGAGCGAATCGAGCGTGGGATGAAGGCCAGTTATGCCGTGTGGTTCCGTGTTGCGCTGTCTCAACCCCGCGTGGTACAAGCGCCCGCGTTGTGCTGATTGTGGTTCCGTTCAACGTTTGCCGCAAAGGAGCGTGGTACGAAGGCTCGTGGTGCTGAACGTGGTTCCAGTCAGCGTTTTCTCAACCCTGTGTGGTGCGAAGGCTCGTTGTGCCGAAGTGGTTCAGTCAACGTGGTTCCGCCAGGCGCAGTTGCTCGTGTCGTTTCAGCGTCGGCAGTTCATGCTTTAACTCGGCCGGTTTATCAACGCTCTCGCCCAACACGCGCTTGCAGCGGACGCCGCTTCGCGTCGAGCGAGATTGGTGTTATTTTCAGCGTCGGTATCTGCTACAATGTGCTTGCCATCTATCAGTGGCGGCGCCGCTAAAGCGCAACCCGTTAGGCTACATTGTTAATCTTCAACACCCCCAAGTTTGAACCTCATGGTTATTTTGCGTTACAATGTGTACATCTATAATTACTGGTGAGGCAGAATAATATGATCAACCTGATGAATATTTTTACAGAAAATTTGCAGAGACTCGAACTTATCGCTCGGCAGCTTTTTGAAGCGCAATTTACATCTGCACAAGATTTGTGGCAAATTCAGCTTGACCTAGTGAACTACCAAATAGGAATGCAGTCATCAATAATTGATACACGTAACAAACAGCAAGAGCTCCAACAGCAAATCAAACTAATTGTGAGCCAAAAACGAAAGAACTGGAAAAGTAGATTAAAATTAATACAGAATGATCTCTGCCAATTAGACGATAGTATTGAAATACAGAAACGCTTACTAAGCATATCAAAGAGGTTAGGAGATGCGATTGCATGGCTATTTTTCAAGAGAAAGGAAAAATATATTTTACCATTAACTGAGAACTCAAAAGTCCCTTCTACTTCCACGGGGCACGGACTTAAAGGTATGCTTTACATAGCAGAATCTCTCTGGAATGCAGGGGCTGGATTTCCGATATTACATGATATGACAAATATGCTACGAGTAGGTGATATTAGTTTCGTTCAGACAGATAATGATGACGCACCTATAACAATCGAAGTTAAGACTCATCTGTTGAGTGAAAGTAATAGTCAGGTTAATCTTGATGTTGAAGTACATACATATATCAAACCAGAGCAGTGGGACAAAATAAACGAGAGTATACCAAAAAGAGAGTTGGCTGATCAACAATTGCCGTTAGAGCAGCAGCAAGGCGCCCATCAGCAACAACCAGATGCACGCTTAAAAAGGCAAATCGAGCGCATGAGAAAAGCTAAATTGCTCCAACATGCTGCAGATGACACAATATTGGAGATCGGTTCTCATAAAAGTATAGTTACATCTATAGAACTATCGAGCAATTCTCATCACTGGAAAACCGTCCAAGAGCTTGTGTTAGAGGCAAAGATTAAAGGCTATTCTCATCGTGTTGTTGACGATGCTTTTGTATATGTAGCTATATATGCCTCAGAACCTTTATGGCATACATTGGAGAAGGATAAAGATAGGAACATTTTGAGCAGAATCCCAAATGACTTGGTTAATAGTCCTATATGGTTTGCAGATACTAATGAGAATTCTCTTTGGTTTGACTCTAGCTTGAGTAATATATGTGGTGAAACTTCACCTCATATATTACCACCTTTTCTATACCCTTTACCATTCGATGTTATCAGCGATTTGATGTGGAATAGAACAGAGATATTCGTTTTCGTAAATCTTGGAAAGATAGTTGAAGCACTTAATAAAGAAAGATTTGTTGCAACTCTTCCAAAAAACTCCGGACATTTTTCGAAGGAATTTATACCAATCTCTATTCAATTTAAACTTAATGATGGAACAGATGTAACATTGCAATTAAAAAATGTTCATTACTACGCTAGTAAAATAATTCATGAATTCATCTCACTCAACACTTTTATTCAATATGTGAAGTCCATGGCTCAGGCTGGCATCGATAGTGTCAAAGAAAAAACAGCTTTAGATCTCTTTAGTAATCAGGAAAAATACGAATAATGTTTACTGCTTATGGCCTAACACGGCGTTGCAGTTGACCGCTTCGCGCAAAAGATCGGTGTTTTTGAGGAAAGTATGAATGTGCGCTCGCGGCAACTAAACGCCAACCCGTTGGAACGGCGGCCCATCACCCTTTCCTCGGTTAATTATCCCTATCTATGGCAAGAGGGATTTGTAATCATCACAACGCAATCCACCAGAATCCGCAATATTCAGTTATACTTGTCAGCAACTCTCACTCCTTGTGCTCATTGAGCGCTAACCAGAAATTGAAGCTATGCGTCTTAAAGCACGTATTCACTATGACCCAATGTACCAAAAGGTAATGATTCACGATAGCGGTGATGCTGGAGTATACCTCTTTCTATATACTACCCTTGATGATGCTTCTTGTGCTGCTGACTACTGGTACGAAACTATTCAGCTTGCAAAAGAAAGTGCAGCCGAAGAGTATCACATCCAAGAGCCTGAATGGGAAATGATTGATGATCCGCTTCCTGGTGCGCAACAGGATTGGGAACAACCGATGATTGCGATACGAGGAGATGATGGCACGATCAAGATTGTTCCCTATCACGACGTAGATATGAGTCTCACAGATAGATCATCAACTGCGATAGTGCAGATATCAGCAGATCAAACACTGATACAAGAAATCAGCGTGCTTCTGCAAAAAGGCGAACATTTACAGGCGATATCTCTGTATATTCAGCAGATGAAAGTCAGTCTCGTGGAGGCAAAAACAGCAGTTGCACATATCCAAGAGCAGTTGCGCACTACAACTCGAAATATTTGATCGATTGGGCTATTGTGCAATGAGATCTGCTGCATCAGGATGAGCATACAATTTTAGCATTTCTGCCAATTCCAAATGCGTGATGTCAAATCTACTCAAAGCCGCCGTCCAACACGCGCTTGCAGCGGACGCCGCTTCGCGTCACGCGAGATCGTGTGTTTTTCAGCGTCAGTATCTGCTACAATGTGGCAGCCATTTATTGGGGCGGCGCCGCTAAAGCGCAACCCGTTGGGCGCGTCTCGTTTCTCACGCTGTCTCGTTCTCGCAGGCTGCTTGCTGTCTTTTCGGCAGAAGAATGCTCTGCTGCCACGAAGAACCGAATCGAGCATGGGATGAACGCCCGTTGTGCCACGTGATTCCAGTCAACGCCTTCTCAACCCCACGTGGTATGAGCGCCCGTTGTGCTGGCGTGGTTCCGGTCAGCGTTTGGCGCATTTGTACGTGGTACGAACGCTCGTTGTGCCGCGTGGTTCCGTTCAAAGTTTTCACAACCCTGCGTGGAATGAAGGCTCGTTGTGCTGAATGTGGTTCCGGTCAACGTGATTCCGCCGAGCGTAGTTGCTCGTGTCGCATCAACGTCGGCGTCTCATGCTTCCATTCGGCTTTCTATCGAAGTTCACGCCCAACACGCGCTTGCAGCGGACGCCGCTTCGCGTCGAGCAAGATCGTGCCTTTTTCAGCGCTAGTTTCTGCTACAATGTGGCAGCCATCAATCAATGGCGGCGCCGCTAAAGCGCAACCCGTTGGGCCGGCGGCATTATAGTGATTGGCCTGTTCCAATCCACGTGAGTGTGTCATCAGCGAATTACACTTGAGGCACGCAGTGAATCCAGCTACCAATCCTATTTTCGATATCTTCTACCGTTTCCTCATCAGCAAACTCTCGATTATCCATTTTGCAGAGTGGCTTTATCATACTGACACGCTTGGCGAAATGATTGGCAGTGGCTGGGATACGACATTACTGGGCTTGGATTATCAAGCGCCAGATGCTGAAGCCTCTTTACGGCAATTGATACGGCGCATCTACCAAGATATTCGTCCAGGCAGCGAGACCGATCGGCTGTTCTGGCAACTCGATGTTGTAGAAACTGCAAGAGTTGTTCTGAACACTCCTACCAATTTCATTGATAGTGTGTGCCGCTTGTGTTCCCTCTGTAAAGCTCTCGATCACGATTGCTGGTCCGATGTCGATTTTTCGATATTTTGTATTATTGCCGATCAGTCTGATTTCCTGCCGCCATCGGCAGCGCGCACCTACCACAGTCCAGAACCACTGGCACGTGTGGAACGGGCACAGGCCGATCTGGAAGCATTGTATCGGCCAGATGCCGTGCAAGCAGCGTATCGCCTGATCGAACGATTTGAGCTGAGGTAATTGTTAACTTTCTCAACCGCCAGCCCAACACGCGCTTGCAGCGGACGCCGCTTCGCGTCGAGCGAGATCGTACGTTTTTCAGCGTCAGTTTCTGCTACAATGTGGTTGCCATTTACCAGCAGCGGCGCCGCTAAAGCGCAACCCGTTGGGCCGGCACCCGATCAGCCGCTTCCCGCAAAAAGGCCGTTTTGCGTGACTCGTGATTGACTCACCAGTTGAAGTTTCGACGCACGCGACTCACAATCCAGCGACCATTGGCGAAATAGACGAATCCAAGTCGTGATGGCGGTCGTTTCACCAATAGCACGAATCACTTGCGCGAAAGCCGCTCCTGGCCGATAATAGGTGCTGTCGGATTCGTTCACTTTCATGTTGGGCGCGTCTCGTTTCTCACGCTGTCTCGTTCTCGCAGGCTGCTTGCTGTCTTTTCGGCAGAAGAATGCTCTGCTGCCACGAAGAACCGAATCGAGCATGGGATGAACGCCCGTTGTGCCACGTGATTCCAGTCAACGCCTTCTCAACCCCACGTGGTATGAGCGCCCGTTGTGCTGGCGTGGTTCCGGTCAGCGTTTGGCGCATTTGTACGTGGTACGAACGCTCGTTGTGCCGCGTGGTTCCGTTCAAAGTTTTCACAACCCTGCGTGGAATGAAGGCTCGTTGTGCTGAATGTGGTTCCGGTCAACGTGATTCCGCCGAGCGTAGTTGCTCGTGTCGCATCAACGTCGGCGTCTCATGCTTCCATTCGGCTTTCTATCGAAGTTCACGCCCAACACGCGCTTGCAGCGGACGCCGCTTCGCGTCGAGCAAGATCGTGCCTTT
The DNA here is from genome assembly GCF_057073505.1 of Kouleothrix sp. 19917. Taxonomy (NCBI): domain Bacteria; kingdom Bacillati; phylum Chloroflexota; class Chloroflexia; order Chloroflexales; family Roseiflexaceae; genus Kouleothrix; species Kouleothrix sp. 19917. The sequence continues at coordinate 1,536,233 of NZ_CP097099.1, read as the reverse complement.
TTCAGCGCTAGTTTCTGCTACAATGTGGCAGCCATCAATCAATGGCGGCGCCGCTAAAGCGCAACCCGTTGGGCGAGTCTCGTTTCTGAGGTTGTCTCGATCTCGAATAGCGTTTTATTGAGTTGTAGCAAAACAACGCAGTGCCGCTACGAATACACGAATCGAACGTGAGGTGAAGGCACGTTGTGCCGTGTGATTCCAGTCAGCGTTTTCTCAACCCCGCGTGGTGCGAGTGCCCGTTATGCTGTGTGTGGTTTTGGTTAATACTTGATCACAATAGCGTGGTACGAACGCCCGTGGTGCTGATTGTGGTTCCGGTCAGCGCTTTCTCAGCCCTGCGTGGTACGAACGCTCGTGGTGCTGAATGTGGTTCAAGTCAGCGTGGTTCCGCCGAGCGCAGCTGCTCGTGTCATTTCAGCGTGGTTGGCACATGCTTCAGCTTGGCTTTCTATCAAGGCTCACGCCCAACACGCGCTTGCAGCGGACGCCGCTTCGCGTCGAGCGAGATCGTCCGTTTTTCAGCGCCAGTGTCTGCTACAATGTGCTTGCCATTTATCGGTGGCGGCGCCGCTAAAGCGCAACCCGTTCGGCGGCGCATCAAACACAATCCACTTTAGGCACCGTTGTCCTTGCACTATAATTTCTCGCACACTTTTTCCTGCTACAAGGAGAGAAGGGATGGCCGCAAGTCCACTAACAGGGACACGAGTAAAGATCCAGCGCGCACGGCGCCATCTGACTGAACTCGCCACTGTCATTCAAGAATTCTTTGCCTCTATGCCGTATAATATTGTTGTTGAGGAAAACATATCGACAGGAGATACGCTATACCGAGCACGTGTAGAACGTGAAATACCGGAAGAATTGGGTGGAATGATAGGGGATGTCATTCACAATCTGCGGGCAGCACTTGACCTTGCAGTTTGGCAAATGGTGATCATAAACGGCAATACACCATCTGATAAAACCTGCTTTCCTATCAATCAAAGCTTGTCAGCCTTTACAAATAACGGTCTCCCAAAACTTGCCGGTGTGAGCTACAAGGCAATCAGAACAATAAAACGCCTGAAACCGTACAAGGGAGGCAATAATCGGCTTTGGAAATTACATCAATTGGATATTATCGATAAGCATCGTTTGATTCTACCTGTAGGCGCGGCCTACAGACATATAGAAATCACACATAAGATGAGAGTTCCCTGGCAGGAAGAGTTTGTCGAATTTCCTCCTATTGCTTTGCAACCAGCCGATAAGCTTTTTCCACTTTTAGATAACACCATTGTTTTCGAAATAAAAGCAGCAGCAAAATCAAATCCGGATTCTGCAACTGATAATTATCGCTTTGCTTTTTATATCGCCTTTGGTGATGGAAATATTGCAAATGAGGATCCTGTTGTTGAAACCCTAGAGGATCTAGCAAATTACATTGATCAGCTTATCAATCTCTTTGAGAAGTGGATATTTTAGTAGTACTCACACGATAATTATCGGCGTCGCCGCCGAACACGCGCATGCAGTCCGACCGCCTTCGGCGCGCGAGATCGTCGCTATTTTGGCGTGTTCTGGTGTCGCGCGCCTCGTCGGCGGCTGATGCGCAATCCGTTGGGCGTGTCTCGTTTCGCAGGTTGTCTTGATCTCGCAGGTCGCTTTCTGTCTTTTCGGCAGAAGAACGCAGTGCAACCACGAAGGAACGAATCGAGCGTGGAATGAACGCCCGTTGTGCCGCGTGATTCCAGTCAGCGTTTTCTCAACCCCGCGTGGTGCGAATGCTCGTGGTGCTGGCGTGATTCCGGGCAACGTCTCGCTCATTTCAAGTTGATTCAAAAGCTTGTTATGCCGCGTGGTTCCGTTCAAGGCATTCGCAACCCTGCGTGGAATGAAGGCTCGTTGTGCTGAATGTGGTTCCGGTCAACGTGATTCCGCTGAGCGCAGCTGCTCGTGTCGCTTCAAGGTCTGTGGCTCATGCTTCAGTTTGGCTTTCTATCGAAGTTCACGCCCAACACGCGCTTGCAGCGGACGCCGCTTCGCGTCGAGCGAGATCGTGCCTTTTTCAGCGCCGGTATCTGCTACAATGTGACAGCCATCAATCGGGGCGGCGCCGCTAAAGCGCAACCCGTTGGGCCGGCACCCGATCAGCCGCTTCCCGCAAAAAGGCCGTTTTGCGTGACTCGTGATCGAATCACCAGTTGAAGTTTCGACGCACGCGACTCACAATCCAGCGACCATTGGCGAAATAGACGAATCCAAGTCGTGATGGCGGTCGTTTCACCAATAGCACGAATCACTTGCGCAAAAGCCGCTCCTGGCCGATAATAGGTGCTGTCGGATTCGTTCACTTTCATGTTGGGCGAGTCTTAAGGCGAAAACGTGTCTCGATCTCGAACGGCGCTTTCTGTCTTTTTGGCATAAGGAAGCAGTACAGTCACAAGAGAGCGAATCGAGCGTGGGATGAACGCCCGTTATGCCGCGTGGTTCCGTTTCGCGCTTTCTCAACCCTGCGTGATGCGAGTGCTCGTTGTGCTGATTGTGGTTCCGTTCAACATTTAACCAAAGCAACGTGGTACGAAGGCTCGTGGTGCTGATTGTGGTTCTATTCAAGGGTTTCTCAACCCTGTGTGGTGCGAATGCCCGTTATGCTGAAGTGGTTTCGGTCAGCGTGGTTCAGCCGAGCGCAGTTGCTTGTGTCGCATTAGCGCCGGCGGTTCATGCTTCAACTCGGCCGTTTATCAAAGCTCTCGCCCAACACGCGCTTGCAGCGGACGCCGCTTCGCGTCGAGCGAGATCGTGCGTTTTTCAGCGTCGGTTTCTGCTACAATGTGGCAGCCATTTATCGGTGGCGGCGCCGCTAAAGCGCAACCCGTTGGGCGCGTCTCGTTTCTCACGCTGTCTCGTTCTCGCAGGCTGCTTGCTGTCTTTTCGGCAGAAGAATGCTCTGCTGCCACGAAGAACCGAATCGAGCATGGGATGAACGCCCGTTGTGCCACGTGATTCCAGTCAACGCCTTCTCAACCCCACGTGGTATGAGCGCCCGTTGTGCTGGCGTGGTTCCGGTCAGCGTTTGGCGCATTTGTACGTGGTACGAACGCTCGTTGTGCCGCGTGGTTCCGTTCAAAGTTTTCACAACCCTGCGTGGAATGAAGGCTCGTTGTGCTGAATGTGGTTCCGGTCAACGTGATTCCGCCGAGCGTAGTTGCTCGTGTCGCATCAACGTCGGCGTCTCATGCTTCCATTCGGCTTTCTATCGAAGTTCACGCCCAACACGCGCTTGCAGCGGACGCCGCTTCGCGTCGAGCAAGATCGTGCCTTTTTCAGCGCTAGTTTCTGCTACAATGTGGCAGCCATCAATCAATGGCGGCGCCGCTAAAGCGCAACCCGTTGGGCGAGTCTTAGGCGCTTTGTTGTCTCGGTCTTGAAAAGCGTTCTATGGTCCTTCAGCAGAAGATCGCCCTGCCGCTACGAAAGAGCGAATCGAGCGTAGGATGAAGGCCCGTTATGCCGCGTGATTCCGTTTCGCGCTTTCTCAACCCTGCGTGGTACAAGCGCTCGTTGTGCTGAAGTGATCCTGCTCAGCGTTTTCTCAACCCTGATGCATACGAAAGCCAACTTTATTCCACGTGATCGCGGCAGCGCTTTCTCAACCCGATGTGGTGCAAAAGCCCGTTATGCCACGTGGTTCCGTTCAAGGCTTACACAACCCCGCGTGGTGCGCACGCTCGTTGTGCTGATTGTGGTTCCGTCAGCGTGATTTGGCCGAGCGCAGTTGCTCGTATCGCTTCAACGTGGTCGGTTTCTGCCTTAGCTTGGCCGTTTATCAAGGCTCTCGCCCAACACGCGCTTGCAGCGGACGCCGCTTCGCGTCGAGCGAGATCGGGGTTATTTTCCGCGCCGGTATCTGCTACAATGTGACTGCCATTTATCGGGGCGGCGCCGCTAAAGCGCAACCCGTTAGCCGGCAACTGTGCCATCGTCCTTCTTATTCCGCCGTAAGAAATTCACAAGACTATTTTCATCTCTCGCTTGGTTTGGAGATTGGTAAGAGATAATTCTTGCAAGTCGAGATATATTCATTTCTTCAAAAGTAACCAGTTCGGGCCAGCGTCTTTCTTCATGCAGGATGTCCTGTAGCCTAGAAGCAATAGATTGAGCCGCTTCATCTAACAATCCGTTTTGTATAGCAAATTCGCACATCTTCTGAAACAAAAATACGCCGCAAAAGCAGGAAAAGTGCTTGTAATAATCACTAAAATGCTTAGTGGAAAAGGTCAAGTGAGGCAATTCGCCCCATCCCATTCGCAACAAAACACGTGTATTAAAATGAACAAGCAGAGAAGTTGCATTATAAACATAATTATACACCTCAGTCTCATTTATTTGCTCAGCCATATATTTTACTGTAGGAAAACAGGCGTACTTTCCACCTAAAGGTATGCTTTTATCTAAAAATATCTTCCGCAGTTCTTTTCGAATTTCGCTTTCCCTATCAGGGAAATCCTCCTGATAGTACAAATCTTGATCTGGATTGTACTTTTTAAAAAACTCCCATTGAGAAATAGAAGGTTTATAAAGATCGTCAGCTAGCCGCAATCCAATAATCATGTCTGCGTCGTCGTCATGTTCTCTTTTTATGTATTTAAGAACTATATAAGACATTATCCCGATTTAAGAATGAATAGATGGCCAAGGGTTGGTTCGAACACGGAAATTGTGTAAACCGCAACTCACTTCCATCACCATATCTTTGAGCCCGTCTTTCCACAGACGTATCGTGTCTTTGACTATTCGACAGCGTTTCACACTCCTGATCACGTGTTCTGCCACAATTCGACGCTGTGCAACCAGGCGGTTGTGCGCTTTCTGTTCGGCGGTCAGTTCGCCACCCTTCGGCTTCTTGAATGGACGTGTGTGCTCCACACCCGCCAGTTCGTAGCCGAGAAAGCCCAGATCATCGACCAGTTCGCTGCCCTCTGCCAACGGGTAGGGCGTCAGATCAGCAATCGCCTTGTCGTGAACACTCCCTTCGAAGGTATCACTCAGAAACAGGATCATCAACGCGCGGATCAGCAGTACATTCTTGACTGTATGGCGCTTGCTCTTGCCGCTGTAGAAACTGCTCTGGTCGGCTGGGTCACTGGGACGGTGGATTGGTCGTTCGGTGCCATCGTGAAAAAAGGGGTCGCGAATGCTTCAGACGAGAGCGCAGTGAGGCGTTCTTTCAAGTCGGCAAGGTTGCGTGAGGGCAAGTCGCCCAGGCTCGCCAGTGCAGCATGGAGCGCAGGCAGCAGCGCCTGGATCCACTGGTTGGCTTTCGGCTGGCCCATGCCAAAGGCAGCGCCGTGAAAGGTCTGGGTCGCGGCTTGCTTGAAATAGGTCAGGATGAAGAGCAGGCGATCTTCTTTGGAGGGCAAGGGGCAGGTTGCATACTGGCTATAGCGCCGACCAGTGCGGGGCTTGCCCTCGAGCGTCCAGTCACGCATTCGCGCAAGAAAGGCAGTTTCAAAGGGGACGGCGAGGATATCAAACTCTTCAACCGTCAAGCTGGTCAAATCAAGGATCCGATACGCCTTGTCGCGTTCTATTTCATATCGTAATGGCATGACATTGCTCCTTCTGTTTGGAGAGATATCATATCATAAATCGGGATAATCTCTATAGTCCTCACAAATGCTTCGCAAAAATGACATTACAAAAATCGCTTGATCTTTATCAATATCAATAATCAAACGCAAATACTCAAAAGACTTAATGAAGGCCGCTTTGAATGCATTATTGTAAAATTCTAAACTTTTCTCATGCATGTACGACACAGGTTTAATATATTCTTCCAGAGTTATAAGAGCCTCTTTTACTTTGAAATATAAATCCATATCGCCTCCTTTAAATAATAGTCTAGACTATACCACAACCTCTTTGTCTTGTGTATCCGTTACCGGCTAACATCGCTGTGCAGCGTGACGCCGCTGGCGCGGCCCGTAACCTGGGCGCGACTTTCGCCGGCGAAACTGCTACGGCCTGCAGGCGACTCCGTGTGAGGCCCACCGATCGCCGAGCAGCGTTCCGTCTCCGAAGCTCATCGCGCTCTCGGCGGCGGCCGCACGCAGTTTGCCTGTGCTGCCAGCACCTCGCCACTCGTCTCGCTTCACACGCCCGCCAGCGGCGCCGCTGACAGCAAGCGTTGGACGGTAGCCATCAACTCTAACAAACGATTGTGGCAGTAATTTGTATAATAGCGATGAAGCTTTATTTAAGAAATTTATGGACTTGCATTGCAAGGAGAGGCTAAATGGCAGGATTTCCCCAAAAAGATGTCGATTTACTGCTTGTCCAATGCCATCGTCGCTGCTGTATCTGCCATCGGTTTTGCGGCGTGAAAATTGAGCTTGATCATATCCTACCCCGAGCCGAGGGCGGAGCAGATGATATAACAAACGCGATAGCTGTCTGCTTCGAGTGCCATGCGGAAATCCACAGCTATAATGTCAAGCATCCAAGAGGTCGCAAATTTCGGCCCGATGAGTTGCGGCAACACAAGGAACAGTGGATAAATCTTTGCCAGAACAAACCGGAGATATTCAAAGAAGCAGCTAGAGATAGTGATGTCGGCCCCTTGCAAGCACTTATTGATGAACTTGAATTCAATTTGCAAGTTGCGAAACACGCTACAAGTGCAGATCTTGGCTCCTTGTTTCTTGATGAGCAATTCCGCAGAGCAACTCAAGCAGGAGCGATTGCCACATTACAGGACAATTTGAAAGGACTGATTCTAGAGGCATATCGTGCCGCCATCCGTGCGAATCAGCTAATTCCACCAGCATTTGTCCATCCTTCCAACACTACTCTGCATCCTCAATTAATGGGTGTAGCGGAAGAGGCGGTCAGTTATGCGCGGCCGAGGATTGAAGCAGCCTGGCAAGCACTCGTGGCTTTTTTGGGAACTGAAGTATAATGATCTCTTTGTAGTGCCCTACCAAGCTACCGTCCAACACGCCGCTGTAGCCGACCGCTTCGCGCACGAGATCCTTGGCATTTTGGGAGATATTTCCAGCGCTTGCGGCGGCTAAGCGGCAACCCGTTGGGCGCAGCATCACTCACGCTCACGCACTCAATTACATGCATGTAGGAATAGCTCACGTATGCAGTCTTCCACGGACCAAACACCGACATCATCTTTTGCTCGACCAGTGGGGATTACCGCTCTTGTTTTCCTCTACGCCGCTGTTGCACTCCTCTGCTTTGCCAGTACGATTTGGCTCATCCTCTCGCTCTGGTTCGAACATTCTTGGATGAGCATCTCAATACAACAACTCACTCCCCCAATCTACGCGTTTATCGTCGGTAATGTACTGCTCCGATACTTTGCCTACGGCCTCTGGCATATGCGTTCCGGTCCTTATATTGTTTCTCTTTTCTTGTTTGCATTGCTGATGGCGGTTTGCTTTATCATTGGCCTCACTGGAGTGACCTGGGGATTTATTCTGTTGATAGGGGTCAGTATTATCTTTGGCTATCTGATTCGCGGAAGTATCTGGTGGCAATTTCATCCACAGTCACGAAAAGAATAATTGCGTAGTACGAATGCGTAAATCATCATATTCGCTAATAATGTTCAACACGAAAGATGCCGTGCCGTTGACGCGCCCAACACGCGCTTGCAGCGGACGCCGCTTCGCGTCGAGCGAGATCGAGCGTTTTTCAGCGTCAGTTTCTGCTACAATGTTACAGCCATCTATCGGTGGCGGCGCCGCTAAAGCGCAACCCGTTGGGCGCAAACTCACCTCATCCCGTGCCGCTCCTTTAACCCATCACATATTTTCACGAGTTCGCTCTTACTTTCCTGTGGCAAGCAAAGCCGAAAGCCGTATGGTACAATGCTTGTCACTCGTTTGTGTCCGGCTCTATGAGGTGGCACTATGAATACATGGGAAGCTCTACCAGAAATTGAACGTGATCCCCAAACGGTCAGCGGCGCTTGGGTCTTTCGTGGCACCCGAGTACCTGTTACGGCCCTGTTCGAGAATCTTCGTGATGGCGCGACGATAGAACAATTTCTTGAGTGGTTTCCTGGTGTTACCTACACGCAACTTCAGGCTGTCCTTGACCACGAGGCTCTGCTTTTCAGCGCCACTCCTACCCCATGAGAATTCTCTTCGATCAGGGTACACCACTCCCACTGCGGCGTGCGTTACCAGCCAACAGTGTTACAACCGTCTATGAGCAGGGATGGTCAACACTGCAAAATGGCCACCTTCTCGCGAACGCAGAGCAAGCTGGCTTCGACATCTTCATTACAACCGATCAGAACCTTAAATATCAGCAGCAACTCACAGGTCGCCGATTGGCTATTCTTGTGCTTGGAAGCACTTCTTGGCCGCGTATTCAAGCACAGAGCGATGCGATTCGAAAGGTTGTAGAACAATTGTCGCCAGGTGATTATTACGAATTTCCTATTCCGTAATCAATGTGTGGTGCTCCTAGTAAAATGCGTTCGACAGATACAGAACAAGTGCGTCCAACACGGCGTTGCAGTTGACCGCTTCGCGCGCGAGATCCTCGTTTTTGAAGGAAGTTTGTGCAGCGCTTGCGGCAACTGAACGTCAACCCGTTGGGCGTGTATCAGCCACTTCGCTCACTTGATGATCTGTTTTCCATCTATGGTAAGGGCTTTGTCTATGCAACACCTTGACATTGCCACGCAGTTGATCGAAACAGTTTACCATCGCCACATTGTTCAGATTGAAGCATTACCGCCCTTCTTCTCTTGGCGTGGCCTTTACCGCGTCCACGATACCCAAGGCTCTGTTTGGATTCTCCGCCTGCTCTATATGCCATCTGACGTCACGACTGTCGTACAGACAGCCACTCTGTTGCAGTGGCTCGAACAGCATCACTATCCTGCACCGCGCCTTGTACTCACTCATGATCGCCAGCTGGTTGGTTTTCTGAATGGATGGGCGAGTCTCCTCCTTTCCTATATCGACGGCGTAGTACTTGACGTGCATTCAAACGATTTCGCCCACCTTGGCTTTACGTTAGCGCAACTCCACCTGATTCCGCTCACACATGTCGACCGCTTCCCTCGTTCCCGATGCGATCCCGCACTGCTTCAGACCCAAACGGCGCAGCAACTCGCCACCGGCAATGAGCAAGCAGATCCTTATTTTCAACCATTACTCAGAACATTACGGCATTCGCTCAGCCATTGTACTTCGCAGAATACTCCCCTCTGTCTCACCCACGGAGACTGCTGGTACAAAAATGCCATTCAAACCCGTGATGGCAGCGTGGTCTTGATTGATTGGGATTGCGCAGGGGTTGGCTTACCCATTCTTGATGTAGGATACCTGCTTTTGACCGCACACTATGACCTCACTCAGCCATTCCAGATCACTGCCGATGCACATAAAATACACGCAATCCTAAATGGCTACCAGCGCGCACGGCGGATCAGTAAGACTGAATGGGCGCAGATGCAGAGCGCGATCCAGTTTATCCTTGCCTTTCAGGTTGGCGAACATATGGCAGAACAACAGTTGATTGCCAGCGATGATCTCTTTCTTCAAAAGGTACAATCACGCTTGGCAGCCAGTATTGAAATCGCGCAGATCGCACAGCTAGCGACCGTGTAATCGCAGAACAAGAGACAGTACGTTTGAAGACACATCGGCGAGCACGCCCAACACGCGCTTGCAGCGGACGCCGCTTCGCGTCGAGCGAGATCGTGCGCTTTTCAGCGCCGGTATCTGCTACAATGTGGCAGCCATCAATCGCTGGCGGCGCCGCTAAAGCGCAACCCGTTGGGCGAGTCTTCGGTGTAAAGTCATCTCGATCTAGAACGACGATTTCTGTCTTTTTGGCATATCGAAGCACTACAGTCACAAGACAGCGAATCGAGCGTGGGATAAAGGCCCGTTGTGCCACGTGATTCCAGTCAACGCCTCCTCAACCCCGCGTAGTACGAAGGCTCGTTGTGCTGCCGTGGTTCCGGTCAACGTTTCGCGCATTTCAAGGTGGTACGAAAGCTCGTTATGCCGCGTGATACCGTCAACGTTTGCTCAAACCCGCGTGATGCGAAGGCCCGTTGTGCTGATTGTGGTTCCGTCAGCGTGGTTCTACCGAACGCGGTTGCTCGTATCCGTTCAACGTGATCGGTTTATGCCTCAGTTTGGCTCTTTATCAAAGCTCTCGCCCAACACGCGCTTGCAGCGGACGCCGCTTCGCGTCGAGCGAGATCGTCCGTTTTTCAGCGCCAGTGTCTGCTACAATGTGCTTGCCATGTATCAGTGGCGGCGCCGCTAAAGCGCAACCCGTTGGGCGTTTCCATAAACAAAGCATCGAAAAATAGAGATTATCACGATTTAAATTTGCAAATACCATCTGGCTCTTCAGGACGCCAGAAAGGCATTAGCACAAGCGTTTCCTAGATGTGCGGTTTAAGGCTCCCTGATGCCATTTTATACTTAAATCGTGATAATCTCTAATGACTACAATTAACGAGTCTATATTCCCATTTTCTTTACTTCTTCAATTATGCGCTGACTTTCTGTAATCCTTGCATTAGTTATGTCTACAACATCATCTAGTTGCTGTTCAATTTTTCCTATATAAATTTTCATTTCATGAAAAATATTCAAATTACGCTCCCCATCATAAAGCATTCCAGTTTTCATTGCTATGTTATACTTTTTTAAAATATCTTCAGAAACAATAGATACTATACCTTTAGCTCTATCTGTGCTTTCAACATAATCCCTGAAAAATATTTTCAGCACGATATAATTTTTGGCTTCCTCAGCGTCCTTTTCTATAGCTTCAACTAATGGCTGTATAAATTCTGTTTTTAGACCAGCTATCTGCCTGTTATATTCAATAATTTCAGCGTTTAAATCTTCAATTTCCATATCGATTTCAGGCCGAGTATTTATTCCTGAATATGCTCTTTGCTCTTTCAACTTCTTTAGCCGCCGAGCAGAATTTTTTGCAATAACACTAATATGCTCTATTTCCTCTTTTAAATCTTGTATATTCATAGATTTATCCTCATCTATAATAAAAAGTTATGTGTAGCAAAATAAGGGAAACCTGAAGTCAAATTATCAAAAATCATCCGAGTGATACTTGGGGCATCAATACCTCACTATCAATTTTCAATTAGATTATAGCGAAAGTCTGTTACGCTAGCAACAATTCTATAAACGTGCTTCACCAAGTGGAGTTACTTGCATACTTTCAAGGCTAGCTATTCGGGCTTAAATTTTCTATATACTACCATGTTCGCCCAACACGCGCTTGCAGCGGACGCCGCTTCGCGTCGAGCAAGATCGTGCGTTTTTCAGCGCCAATATCTGCTACAATATGGTAGCCATCAATGGGTGGCGGCGCCGCTAAAGCGCAACTCGTTGGGCGGCAGCCATTGACACCAGTACTTTCAAGGTGGTTTGAGGCTCAGTTCTTCGGATGGTATGCTGATGGTGGTGTGCCACGCAACTTCCGCGGCGGAGTCATCCGACATACTGTACTTGCTTGGAATGCTTGTGAGTGGTGGATAAGAGCAACCATCATGTCCGACCATTTTATCTGTATCATTCCACGTGATCCGTGCTTTATTCCTGATGCGCACGGCCAAATTCAGGCACAGCACGTGTTCGAACAGTTCGCGCCACAGGCGGACGAAATTATCACGAGCGTCAGCGATACACCGCTATTTGTTGATGCTGGCGTCAACTTCGAATCTGTTGCCTGTCCGCGCTGCCGTCAGCAGCTCGACACATGGTGGCACGAGATCATGGATCGGGCTGCACCCCAGCAGTTTGAGGATCTCACTATTGTGACGCCGTGCTGTGGAGCCGCGCTCTCATTAAACACTTTGCGTTATGAATGGCCGTGTGGTTTTGCGCGATTTACGCTCGAAGCACGGAATCCAAATATCGTCTTGTTGTCGGTCAGTCAAATGCGCGAACTTGAGCGTCTGCTCGATTGTAAACTGCGACAAATCCTCGTGCATATTTAGCGTTTTACCGATGGCTGCCGCCCAACCCGGCATTGCAGCCGACCGCTTCGCGCGCGAGATCGTTTGCTTTTTGAAAGGCTCGTCAGGGCGCGCTCGCGGCAGCTGAATGCCAACCCGTTGGGCGAGTCTTAGGCGTACGTTTGAATCGATCACGAATGGCGCTCTTTGGTGCTTCGGCAAAAGAACGCAGTGCAACTCCGAAGGAACGAATCGAGCGTGGAATGAACGCCCGTTGTGCCGCGTGATACTGTCATCGTTTTCTCAACCCCGCGTGGTGCGAGTGCCCGTTATGCTGTGTGTGGTTTTGGTTAATACTTGATCACAACAGCGTGGTACGAACGCTCGTGGTGCTGATTGTGGTTCCGGTCAGCGCTTTCTCAACCCTGCGTGGTACGAACGCTCGTGGTGCTGAATGTGATTCAAGTCAGCGTGGTTCCGCCGAGCGCAGCTGCTCGTGTCGATGGAGCGTGATTGGCGTATGCCTCAGTTTGGCTTTCTATCGAAGTTCACGCCCAACACGCGCTTGCAGCGGACGCCGCTTCGCGTCGAGCGAGATCGTGCGTTTTTCAGCGCCAGTTTCTGCTACAATGTGATAGCTGTTTATCGGTGGCGGCGCCGCTAAAGCGCAATCCGTTGGGCCGTTCTGGCAATGCCACCTCCATCAAAACCTTGACAATATCGGTACAATACAAACGAATAACCTCCGTCATAGCCTTGGGAGAGAAAATGCACCAGCATAGCTTATTCGGCCATCTTGCTCCCATGTTTAGTAGCCATCCTGAGAACATGGCCACCGAAGCACTCCACTATATTCTTAATTCTTCCTCGCTCGCCAAACGAGCATTTCTACACTATGTCGCTCAAATTGGGGTTAATCTACCAAACACATTAGCATTCCAAACACAAATGGTAGGCTCTGATAAAGCGATTCCTGACCTTGTTGGGGTTGACGCTGAACGACAACAGGTTCTGCTTGTCGAAGCCAAATTTTGGGCAGGGTTGACAAATAACCAACCGTTGACCTATCTTCGGCGACTACCTACTCACACTGACGGCGTTTTGCTGTTTGTCGCACCAGCGATGCGATTTCCAACACTCTGGAGCGAGTTACTTCGGCGATGTCAAGAGGATGGGCGATCTGTCGAACATCCACACACAATAGGTGGTGAACTCCTTGCGGTTAAGGTCGGCCCAACACAAACTCTTGCGCTTACAAGCTGGCGCTCTGTTCTTTCATATCTTCTGCGTGCGCTTGAAACTGAAGGGCAACATCAAACGGCTTCGGATGTTCAACAGCTCTTCGGGCTTTGCAATCGAATGGATGATTATGCCTTTTTGCCGCTCAATTCAGAAGAACTTACTGCTCAGGCGGGTACTCGTATTGTTCAATATTGTCAGATAGTAGATGATGTGACCAGCAAAGCGGTTGCAGCTGGATTTGCCTCAGTCACTGGTTTGCGCGCTTCTGCGGCGTCGGCCTGGTATGGTCGATATCTCCGGCTCCATGGCATAGGCTGTCTACTACAATTTGCTGCGAATTTATGGGCACAATACCGCTCAACTCCATTATGGTTGCGTATCTATGGCCGTGAATTTAATTACGCACCAGAAAGTAAAGAAGCCCTTGCACGATTGGAACTAGAAGAGCCGCCGCGTCTAATTCTACTTAACAACGAAGAACTTCTCGTCCCTCTCTTTCTGCCGATTGAAGTCGAACGCGATCAGGTAGTTGCTACGGTTTTAGCACAAGTCAAGGAAGTTGCTGATTTACTGCGTGCTATAGCCAAATCTGAATAAAAGCTGACCAAGAACGGCCCAACACGGCGTTGCAGTTGACCGCTTCGCGCGCAAGATCGCCCGTTTTTTGATAGAAGCCTGAGCAGCGCGCTCGCGGCAACTGAACGCCAAGCCGTTGGGCGTGTCTCGTTTCGCAGGTTGTCTTGATCTCGCAGGTCGCTTTCTGTCTTTTCGGCATAAAAAAGCAGTGCAACCACGAAGGAACGAATCGAGCGTGGAATGAACGCCCGTTGTGCCGCGTGATTCCAGTCAGCGTTTTCTCAACCCCGCGTGGTGCGAATGCTCGTGGTGCTGGCGTGATTCCGGGCAACGTCTCGCTCATTTCAAGTTGATTCAAAAGCTTGTTATGCCGCGTGGTTCCGTTCAAGGCATTCGCAACCCTGCGTGGAATGAAGGCTCGTTGTGCTGAATGTGGTTCCGGTCAACGTGATTCCGCTGAGCGCAGCTGCTCGTGTCGCTTCAAGGTCTGTGGCTCATGCTTCAGTTTGGCTTTCTATCGAAGTTCACGCCCAACACGCGCTTGCAGCGGACGCCGCTTCGCGTCGAGCGAGATCGTGCCTTTTTCAGCGCCGGTATCTGCTACAATGTGACAGCCATCAATCGGGGCGGCGCCGCTAAAGCGCAACCCGTTGGGCAGCCACCCTACGCAACGCGGAGTAGATACAAAGCTCGTGAGAAGTCGCATGTATCCTCGATTGCCAGATGTTCTTTTATAGGTAAAATTACAGCGTGACCGCGTAATTTGCAACACCGCCGCTGCCTATCACTTGAAAACACCATGGATTATAACGAAACTGAAATCCTCTCCGCCTATATATGGAATCACTATTCGCATCTGATGACCAGCTTCGAACGTCAGGTGAGTACCGCTATCATCGCACGTACACAAGCAGAACATTCTTCGAATCCACATATGGCAACGATGCTTCGACAACGTTGGGGCGGTGCGAACGCTCCCGCGATCAATACAGCGCTCCAAGATGGTACGATTGCTTTCCGCCAGAAGGTCTGCGCACGACTACTGGCGACATATAGCGATCAAATTTTCATCAACCGTTGTCCAGCTTGTCAACGAATTGTCCGAACACCAAACGCTCGTCTTTGTGTGTGGTGTGGGCATACGTGGTATGAGCAAACCAAAATATGAGCGCATGGAATAAATGGACTCTGTTACTCAAACAAAAGATTCGAGAGCAATCGAAAGAGAAACGATTCCACGATAATGTGAGAAAGCGGGTGGCTCGCCCAACACGCGCTTGCAGCGGACGCCGCTTCGCGTCGAGCGAGATCGTGCGTTTTTCAGCGTCAGTATCTGCTACAATGTGATTGCCATCTATCAGGGCGGCGCCGCTAAAGCGCAACCCGTTGGGCCGCTACCGCTCGACCCCTTTACAGTCAATCATGTGCCTGAGCTTCACCTAGGATGCTGCGTCACCTGAGCGATAGTATCACGCCGTGGGACTACTCCACCATACTCGTATCAGCGTGATCGGCGATATGGCGAGATAGTTCACACATGTTCGCCAAGTTCATCGCATAACTAATCGTCAATCCATCATAGTTTGCTGTCTGAGATAGGCTATCTCATCTTGACACGGGTTGTAGAGTAAACTAGCATTCGTTATCTATTCGTGTCCTGTAGAACTAGGGAGAAAGTCATGTCTACTCCAGAAGATCAAGCCATTGCTGTCGCGCCGGACGCAGGCACTAGAACGTGGTTGTTAGGCGATACATACACTCTGAAGCTTTCTGGTGCGCAGACTGGTGGTGCTTTCGCGCTTCTCGAAGCAATCGTCCCTCTGGGCGGCGGTCCACCACCGCATATTCACTACGCTGAGGATGAGACCTTCATTATCCTAGAAGGCGAGATCGTGTTCACCACAGATGCTGGCGCGATCGCAGCGCCAACAGGAACAGTTGTGCATGTACCAAAAGGGACGAAGCATTCGTATGCAACGGTTGGCTCGGTGCCGGTGCGCATGCTCTTCCTGTATGTCCCAGCAGGAATGGAAGCGATGTTTGATGAGATTGGCACTCCAGCGCAATCAGGCATTGCTGCACCGCCTTCTAGCCCAGCGGATGTGGCAAAACTCCTCGCGGTGGCTGAGAAATACAACTTTGCCGTGATTCCGCCCGAGAGTGTGTGAACAACTTGCGTGAGGACGACTTTGTAATCTGGTGACAGGAATGGGCAGTAACCACGGTTGAAAGTCAGGAAGTGCCTGCGGCCCAACATGCGCATGCAGCAGACCGCCTTCGGCGCGCGAGATCGATGCTATTTTAGCGCCTTCTGGTGCCGCGCGCCTTGTCGGCGGCTGATGCGCAACCCGTTCGGCGACTATTTTAACGCATACCCACAATTACGGCAGCAGGTCTGTACTATATTAGAAAGGGTAAAGTGCAAAGTGAACAAACTTTTTCCGGCGAGTATATTCACAAATAGGAGGCATCGTTCTTGAATTTTTTACTTTCTCGGTACATATACCCTCTGAGAGAATCTATTGTTCTCTCTAGCACACTTAAATTTCACATTGACAATCCTCGGACAGATGAAGAAATATCGCTTGTAAAAAAATATCTCCAAAAGACGCATGGCTTTGGCTACGGAAAGATGATACCTATATTTTCAGGCGATCCAGTTGTTACTATAGAGCATTGCTTATTCGAATTCAGAGATATTTTTGCCCCTATTGACAATTATATTGATGGCATTTTTCGAACATACAAACGTAAAAGTGCTTTTGAGTTTTTGGCTCGTATATGGGTAGTTGTGCGCTTCGATGATCAGGGTACAGATCAGATCATGCGGGAACAACACAAGAAAATGACCGAAGAAGGGCGCGCTGGGTTATTTTTGTTAGATGATGAACATCCCATTATCAAAAACTCAGAGATGTTAATGGACTATGCCCATTTGATTTCTCTCCTTATTCACAGCGAGCAGCGAGATTATTCAGGAAACGGGTTTATTATAGGCAAAGATCAATTGGATGGTATTAGGCCTTCTGATGAGATCTGGAGAGACTTTATGATGTTTGCCTATAATCTCGCGCATTATCGTTTTTCGAGGAGCGATATCTCAGAAGGTGCTCATTGGTTATTCTTTCCATACGCAATTCACGATATTCAAAAAGTTGCAGCTAGCCTTGAACAATTATTTTTAGACGGCTCTACAGAGAAGTTATTGTATATTGGTAATATGCTCAAAATTGCTGGAAATGATGTACATAATGTTAGAGTAGAATTAGTTATGTTAACTACTATCATCGAACTTATGGTAACACACAATCCTGATAATAGCCGTTTCAATGTTGAGGATTCTATAAATAAGCAGTTTCAGCTAAAAGCAAGCATTTTGATATATCTCAATGATCGATCAAAAAATATTGATCAAATTAAAAAAAGGCTCAAGACTATTTATCAACAAAGATCAAATATTGCTCACGGTAATTTTGGAGAGGTTGAAAAATATATTAAAAAGCTTCCAAAAACTGAGGAAAAGACAGAATATTTTGACGATCTCATTATTGATTTATATGTTTATATTCGGGCTATTCTTGAAGAGTATATTAAGGATAAAAACTTTGTTGAATTTATTAAAGAAAGCTAAATTTACCAATCGCCGAACACGCGCTTGCAGCGGACGCCGCTTCGCGTCGTATGAGATCGTGCGTTTTTTAGCGCCAGTTTCTGCTACAATGTGACAGCCATCTATCAGTAGCGGCGCCGCTAAAGCGCAACCCGTTGGGCGTCTTTCGTTTCGCAGGTTGTCTTGATCTCACAGGTCGTTTTCTGTCTTTTCGGCAGAAGAACGCAGTGCATCCACGAAGAACCGAATCGAGCGTGGCATAAAGCCCGTTGTGCCGTGTGGTTCCGTGTTGCGCTGTCTCAACCCCGCGTGGTACAAGCGCCCGCGTTGTACTGATTGTGGTTCCGTTCAACGTTTGCCGCAAAGGAGCGTGGTACGAAGGCTCGTGGTGCTGAGTGTGGTCCTGTTCCAGGTTGTCTCAACCCTGCGTGGTACGAACGCTCGTGGTGCTGAATGTGGTTCAAGTCAGCGTGGTTCCGCCGAGCGCAGTTGCTCGTGTCGCATCAACGTCGGCGTCTCATGCTTCCATTCGGCTGTTTATCAAAGCTCACGCCCAACACGCGCTTGCAGCGGACGCCGCTTCGCGTCGAGCGAGATCGTGCGTTTTTCAGCGCCAGTGTCTGCTACAATGTGACAGCAATCTATCAGGGCGGCGCCGCTAAAGCGCAACCCGTTCGGCCGTCAACTCAAACGGTTGCTCACACATAAAATCATTCTGCGCTACAATGCCGCTGACTTTTCTCCTATCGAGTTTTGGCTATGCACATAACTCTTGTTCGCCACGGCGAATGCCTTGGACAATGCGATCCTCAATTCTGGAGTGATCCAGATAGTGTCTTGTCTGCTCGCGGTGTTGAGCAAGCTCGCACAACCGCCAACCTCCTCGCATCTGAGCAGGTAACGCACGTGCTCAGCAGCCCGCTCGTGCGCGCCTTGGCGACTGCTGAGATGATTACTACTGCCTGCACGATCTCACAATTCGACGTGTGGACAGATCTCCGCGAGGGGTTTAGCGGAATGTATGGAGGAATTCCACGTGGAAAGCTTCAAGCTGCTTTTCCACGGGCCGTGTTCGCAGATACCGTCACCGAGAGCGGCTGGAGTCATGGTGATACTGACTACAATGCCTTGTGGCAGCGGTGCCAACACGTGATTGATCGCATACAGCAGGAGTTTACACACCACGACCATATCGTCGTCGTTACGCATGGTGGCTGTGCGAACTATCTGTTGCACAGCATGCTCGGTATTGATCGTCATACGCCACAGTGGTTTGAACTTGCGAATGGTTCAATAACGCGCATCCGGCTGATCGCAGATCCGCAAGCGGAGCGTCCCAATTGGCCACTCTATCCTCCAGTTCGTATCGAGATCAACAGTGTCAATGATTGTAGCCATTTAGCGACTACAAAGCCATCAGAAGCACAACACAGTTCGTAATGTCAACACCTCCGAGACTGGCTGCGGCCGAACACGGCGTTGCAGTTGACCGCTTCGCGCGCAAGATCGCCCGTTTTTTGCGATAGTTTGTGCGGCGCGCTCGCGGCAACTGAACGCCAACCCGTTAGGTCGCAGTCCATCAACTTCTTCACGCACATAACTCGTAATTAACGTGCACCTCTCCTGACCTCTGCGAGCTTCTCTCTTTACGACTTCCTCTCACCATGGTAAAGTCAACGCAGACGCCATCTTGATACCATTCTTCCATCGGAGCACGTTATGAGCAAGCACAACAACTTTTTCAAAAATCTTCAAGACCTTGCCTCTAAAGCTGAAGGTGAGCTAAAAAAGACTGGCAAGCAATTAAACACTGTAGCGAATCAAGTTTATGAGAATGTTGCGCCAGTAGCCGACAAAGCTGCCCAAAATATTGTCGATGCTGCCAGCCAAGTCTATGAGAAGGTTGCACCAGCAGTCGACAAGGCCACCCAAAATGCTGCTGATTTTGCAGAACAAGCATACACGGTTTCAGAAGAAAAAGTGAAAGAAGCCGCCGAGTTCTTAAAAGCACACGCGCCATCTTTTGACAGCGCATCGCAGGCACTTTCGCTCGATGATATTGGGCGAAAGATCGCGTCGCTTGGCGCACCTGCTATTGCATTTGCTGTTGCTGCATCAATTGCAGGTGGAATGGGGCTTGCTGGTGGCGCAGTTGTCACGACTGCATTAGCTATGCTGGGTGGTCCAGCTGGTATGCTCGGTGGTCTCGTCGCGCTTGGGATTTTGACCCTTATTGCTGATGCAGTCGGAAAATACGGCATTGAAGCCATATTACTTTCGACATTTCGAGCACGTCGGGATCAAGGTATTTCTATCGAGCAAATTCATAGTGAAATTGATAGTTTATGGATTTCTAATGAGCTCAAATATACCTTAAAGACACAACTTGCGACACCACAACCATAGTTGCAAATGTAAAGTTACACTGCGACTGCAACCTAACACGCGCTTGCAGCGGACGCCGCTTCGCGTCGAGCGAGATCGTGCATTTTTCAGCGCCAGTTTCTGCTACAATGGTGTTGCCATCAATTGGTGCGGCGCCGCTAAAGCGCAACCCGTTGGGCCGGCACCCGATCAGCCGCTTCCCGCAAAAAGGCCGTTTTGCGTGACTCGTGATTGACTCACCAGTTGAAGTTTCGACGCACGCGACTCACAATCCAGCGACCATTGGCGAAATAGACGAATCCAAGTCGTGATGGCGGTCGTTTCACCAATAGCACGAATCACTTGCGCAAAAGCCGCTCCTGGCCGATAATAGGTGCTGTCGGATTCGTTCACTTTCATGTTGGGCTGCTTCTCTAATCTAACTCTGGCACCCAGCAGATAGATTTTCAGATTAAATTGCTTTTTTACATCGAATGTAATATGCAAGAATGAAGCCGCTGCACAGCAGCCCCACACCAATAATTGCTAAAATATCTATATTAAATACGAGGAAAACAGAATGAATAATGCTACGAAGAACTAGCAATACACCAATCCAAAGAAGAAGCACTATTTGTTGCTCGCGCCGATATATCCAGTTTGCCATTGCATTCCTCCTTATCGATTGTGCAGCAGTATACCAATGCGCATCTAATGCGCCCATTAGGATATCAGCAAGCAACCATATTGTAAGTGGTTGTAGTTCTAAAAGCTCCAAGAATTCTTCTTCATAACGATGCCGCCATGTATGAGGATACAAGCGAATGAGTATTTGCTTCATGATGAGGATAATCGTTGTAATCCAGTACGTGTCATCTGCTGCAATCGTACGACATGTGATGTGATAACACGGCGACCAAGATCAGTGAGTTGATAGGGTCGCCGCCGTTCTGTTAGTGGCAAAGGTATAATCAATCCTTGATGCTCTAAACGCGAAATAGCTCCATACAGCGTGCCTGCTCCAAGGCGAGTTGTACTAAACTCTGCAATGTCCTCTATCATTAGGTAGCCATGCTTTGGTCCGTCGGATAAGCTTATTAGGATCAGCAGGGCAGGCTCAACAAAACGACCAAAGCTGGAAAAGGCATCAGGATCATCGTCCATTTGATTGCATCCACTAGTACACATAACGATATATCAGCAAACGTAATAATAGCAGAAGATTAAGTGGAAGTCAAGCAACAAAAGGCAGTAAGGCAGTGATGTAGTTCGCACACATAAACGGCGACGATACGCATTAGGACGGTTTGAAATAGAAGCACCCCAACACGCGCTTGCAGCGGACGCCGCTTCGCGTCGAGCAAGATCGTGCCTTTTTCAGCGTCAGTTTCTGCTACAATGTGACAGCCGTCAATCGGTGGCGGCGCCGCTAAAGCGCAACCCGTTGGGCGTCTTTCGTTTCTCAGGTTGTCTTGATCTCACAGGTCGCTTTCTGTCTTTTCGCCAAAAGAACGCAGTGCAACCACGAAGGAGCGAGATCGAGCGTGGGATGAATGCCCGTTGTGCCACGTGATTCTGTGTCGCGTTTTCTCAACCCCGCGTGGTACGAGCGCCCGTTATGCTGGCGTGGTTTCGTTCAACGCCTGGTTCACACCAGTGTGATCTGAAAGCTCGTTATGCCGCGTTGTTCCAGTCAGCGCTTTCTCAACCCTGCGTGGTATGGGCGCTCGTTGTGCTGAATGTGATTCCGGTCAACGTGATTCCGCCGAGCGCAGCTGCTCGTGTCGCATCAACGCTGGCCGAACATGCTTCAGCTTGGCTGTCTATCGAGGCTCACGCCCAACACGCGCTTGCAGCGGACGCCGCTTCGCGTCGAGCGAGATCGGGCGTTTTTCAGCGTCAGTTTCTGCTACAATGGTGTTGCTATCAATCGGGGCGGCGCCGCTAAAGCGCAACCCGTTGGGCCCTTACCACATCCATAGCCTCTCCACTCCTTTCCTTCTTTCAAACCTGCTCTTGCAATTTTCCCAGAATCTAGCTATACTCTAGCCAGATTTGACCACGCTGTCAGGATATTGTTTCTATGTCCTATGAAATCATTCTTGCGCCTGAAGCCGTCGAAGATCTTCAGTACTTGAAGCCGAATGTTCGTGCAACCGTTCGTGATGCCCTCGAACGTTTCCTACGTCATCAACCAACCAAAATCAGCAAAAGCCGTATCAAGCGACTTCGCGGATTAGCACGTCCCCAATACCGATTACGCGTCGATGAAGTACGGATATTTTACGATGTTCGCGACACTACGGTTGAGGTTCTTGCTATTATCGACAAACCCGACGCTGCTGCTTGGCTCAAGCGAGAAGGAGTACCTGATGAAACAGATCCCACTCTCGGAAGTGAAGAATGATCTTTCCAAATATCTTCGTCTTGCCGAAGAAGAAGCGATCGTGATCACGCGCCATGGAAAACCAGCTGGTATTCTGATCGGCTTCGAGTCAGAGGATGAGTGGTTTGAGTATCGTCTAGAGCATGACCCGCGTTTTCTCAACCGGATCGAAGCAGCGCGTGCAAGCCTCCAAGCAAAACGTGGTATTCGATTAGAAGATCTGCCAGAATGATGCTAAGGCACTCACGTACAAACGCTGCTCAATCGGCGGGCCCAACACGGCGTTGCAGTTGACCGCTTCGCGCTCAAGATCGGTGTTTTTGAGAAAGTCTGTGCGGCGCTCACGGCAACTGAACGCCAACTCGTTGGGCGAACGCTGTCCTGATCACATTTTTGCGTCCATCGCTTTGTCATTTCTGTTTCAAGTTGCCTGCCTTCCTTTTGCACTGAGCATAAACCTCCAGAGTTGTCTTTCTTCGCCTTGCCAGTTTTCGCTCATCAGCCTCGCGTGACGCCGTGCTCATCACTTCCTGACCATCCTCATTTTTGCTCCGCTTCCCCGCTCTTTCACCAGTTTCGTTTGATGCCTCAGACGCGCCTCGCAACGCTTTTCGGCAGGTGCATTATTCGAATTTGCAGGTGCAAATTCCTTTTCGACAGCTGCAAATTCCTTTTCGGCAGGTGCATTATTCGAATTTGCAGGTGCAAATTCCTTTTCGACAGCTGCATTATTCGAATTTGCAGGTGCAAATTCCTTTTCGACAGCTGCATTATTCGAATTTGCAGGTGCAAATTCCTTTTCGACAGCTGCATTATTCGAATTTGCAGGTGCAAATTCCTTCTCGACTGAGGCAGAAAACAGACCTTCGCGCACTCACTCCTCTGAACTGTTACTCTGTTCGCTCGCGAACCGCGCGGCGCGCAAACAAGCAAACACTTCTCGAAATCTGGTGCTGCGCGCCGCGCGGAACGCTCCCGCTGTCAGCAGATCAACGCCGTTCGCGTGCGTCAGGCGCAACGAAGCGGGCACAAGCACCGCTGCGAGCTCTCGCCTGCCTTGCGCCCGCCTCGTTGCGCAGCCATAAACCAAACGCAGCAGCAAATGAAACGTGGTATGATTGCGGCAGCAACACCGTGGTCGGCAAACAAGCGCGTTCGCCCAACACGGCGTTGCAGTTGACCGCTTCGCGCGCGAGATCGTTGTTTTTGAGGAAAGTTTGTGCAGCGCTCGCGGCAACTGAACGCCAACCCGTTGGGCTGGCCACATCAAGCTAACTGCCAAACTGTGGTCGTTCTTAATCCCAACCCATTCTCGTGCAGGTGTGAGCATCCTAAGGAAAATTATGTGTATAGCTGCGTCGATCAGCGCTATCGTCAGGTTTACCACTATTAAAGAGTAGAAAGTATCCTTGCATGTTTGGTGCCATTTTGAGTAGCGCAGTCATCGTAATCCTCCTCTGGATTGCCATTACGAGCACCATAGCTGCCATTCGCCACCGAGAACGCACCCTTGGTTTATTGGCCGTAAGCGTTCTACTCTTAGCTATCAGCCAGTCCATTCCGCTTACCAACCTGCTGATTGGCGGTTTCGGCAGCCAAATGGAAACTTGGTTGCTGGTGCAGCTCGGCATATTTCTGTTGGCAATAGCCGGAGTAGCGACGTTCAATTTTCTAGGAGGTCTCTCACGACTTCGCCGGAAGGGACTGACACTCAAGCGCATTTTGCTCTTAAAAACCACATAAGCCTGAAGAGAAGCTTGAGGATGAGCTTGCAGTATAAGTGATATACAGTGGCCTGCCCAACACGCGCTTGCAGCGGACGCCGCTTCGCGTCGAACGAGATCGTGCATTTTTCAGCGACAGTATCTGCTACAATGTGGCTGCCATCAATCGGTGGCGGCGCCGCTAAAGCGCAACCCGTTGGGCCATCCATTAAAACTTACTCACTACTATACAGGCATGTAATCGTCTTTTTGAATATATAGCTAAGAATAGGCAAATGTGTAATAATAAGCCAGAGTTTCTAAATTAAAGGAGACATGTATGTTCTGCCCCTCTTGCGGAAAATCAGTTACAAATGGTAACCATTTTTGCTCCTCCTGTGGTTCTCGTCAACCAGATACATGTAAGAATTGTAAACACATATTGATTGAGAATCCAAAATTCTGCGTTTATTGCGGTACAGCACAATCAGGCACAAGCACTCTTCCAAGTGGTTATCAAGATAATTTACCCTCCAGTGCCTCATCAACAATGCATACTATCAACAATACTTTGCCTCACATGTTTCCAAAGCCTAAAAAACTTTACCAGTTAAAATATAAGGGTAGTCTAGAAAGTATTAGTGTCAGCCCCAGCGGCCTCCTATTGGCGACAAGCGACATCGATAATTTATCTTTGTGGCGTGTTTCTGATGGTAGTCGTCAGCAATCATTTGAACATTTTATCGGAAGCGAGCAATTAATATTTAGTCCAAATAGTCAATTCCTTGTTATAATGGGTGTTAAAGTTGAGTTGATCAATCTCGCTGATGGGAAGGTAATACGTGCCTATGAGCCAGTAAAAGGCGTTTTGTTAAAAACAATTGCTTATAGTTTAGATGGAAAAACTGTATCTATTTCGAACTATGACGGCGATATACTCTTATGGAATATTTCTGATGGTCGTATCATGGGAAACTTACAAAAAACCGAAAAAATGTCGATAGACACAATCGAGTATAGCCCAGATGGTCAAAAAATAGCGGTTGGACACGATGACGGAGTATCGCTTTGGGATCTGAAAGATGGTAAATTACAATACACAGTAAGGGATGTAGGAGGCGTCATCGCATACAGTCCCGATAGTTCAATGCTCGCCGTTGGCAACGTAATTGGGACTATACACTTAAGAAAAAGCAACAATGGTGAGCCAATCAATGAAATACAAGCCCATACTAAATGGATTACCGGAATTGCGTGGAACTCTGATGGAAAAATCCTCATAACTGCAAGCTATGATGGAACTGTTAAGTTATGGAGCATGACAGATTATAGCTTATTACATATTATCCAAGGACAAGCTGGCGGCATTAAATCCATGTCATGCAGTAAGGAACAAAATATTATTGCTATCCATAACGAAGATGGTACAGTACAGATATGGCGGTATTGACGATTCAAAATCAAACTAGTCTAGTTAATCTGAAAGATGGCCCAACACGCGCTTGCAGCGGACGCCGCTTCGCGTCGAGCAAGATCGTCCGTTTTTCAAGGCCGGTTTCTGCTACAATGTCGTTGCTATTTACTGGTGGCGGCGCCGCTAAAGCGCAACCCGTTGGGCGCGTCTCGTTTCTCACGCTGTCTCGTTCTCGCAGGCTGCTTGCTGTCTTTTTGGCATAAGGAAGCTGTGCTGCTCAAAGAAACGAATCAAGCGTGGAATGAAAGCCCGTTGTGCCGCGTGGTTCCGTGTCGCGCTATCTCAACCCGCGTGGTGCGAGTGCTCGTTATGCTGATTGTGGTTCCGTTCAACGTTTGGGGCATAGCAATGTGGTATAAAAGCTCGTTATGCCGCGTGGTTCCGTTCAAGGTTTTCGCAACCCCGCGTGGTGCGAGCGCCCGTTATGCTGAAGTGGTTCCAGTCAACGTGATTCCGCCGAGCGCAGCTGCTCGTGTCGCGTCAACGTCGGCGTCTCATGCTTCCACTCGACTGTTTATCAAAGCTCGCGCCCAACACGCGCTTGCAGCGGACGCCGCTTCGCGTCGAGCGAGATCGTGCCTTTTTCAGCGCCAGTATCTGCTATAATGTGATTGCCATCAATCAGTGGCGGCGCCGCTAAAGCGCAACCCGTTGGGCGCGTCTCGTTTCGCAGGTTGTCTTGATCTCGCGGGTCGCTTTCTGTCTTTTTGGCAGAAGAACGCAGTGCAACTCCGAAGGAGCGAATCGAGCGTGGGATGAGCGCTCGTTGTGCCGCGTGATTCCGTCAGCGTTTTCTCAACCCTGCGTGGTGCGAGTGCTCGTGGTGCTGGCGTGGTTCCGGTCAAAGTTTCGCGCACTTCAAGGCTGTACGAAAGCTCGTTATGCCGCGTGGTTCCGTTCAGCGTTTTCTCAACCCTGTGTGGTACGAACGCCCGTTATGCCGCGTGGTTCCGTTCAAGGTTGTTCGCAACCCTGCGTGGTACAAAAGCCCGTTCTGCTGAATGTGGTTCCAGTCAGCGTGATTCCGCCAAGCGCAGTTGCTCGTGTCGCATCAACGTCGGCGTCTCATGCTTCCATTCGGCTGTTTATCAAAGCTCACGCCCAACACGCGCTTGCAGCGGACGCCGCTTCGCGTCGAGCGAGATCGTGCCTTTTTTAGCGTCAGTTTCTGCTACAATGTGGTTGCCATTAATCGGTGGCGGCGCCGCTAAAGCGCAACCCGTTGGGCGCAACTCAAACTCATCTCGCACTTGATGGTATCGGTCAGTTTGCCGGTTACCTTCTCCATATCCACTGACATCGGCTTTGCTATTCTTGCTCTTTTTCACTTTGGGAGAAGGATTTGGCACGTATGGTACGCTCAGTCCTCCGAACTCTCCTGGTCGGTTCTGTTTTCTTTCTCGTATGCTGTGGACGTTCTGTTCCTGATACCACGGCGGTTCATTCACCTCCACAATTACAAACTCCTGCGCAATCCACTCCAAGCGCTACCCTCTTGCCATCACATCACCCTGCGCTTCAGCCCTCAATCCAAACGTCGTCTGGAGCGATTTCACTTGGCATGCCACGTTCTACAATTGCTACCATTCTTGGACAACCAGATACAGAAGGCATCGTTCACGGGCAAGGCGGAACAGAATGGACATACCACTCCGGTATCACAATTGATTTTTGGGACAATACTGCTGATTCTCCTGCTGCTTCACTTCTGCTCACACCACCGTTTGATGGAAGCACCCTTGAAGGATTTGGGCTTGGCGACAGCCAGACAAAATTCAAGGAGGTGTACCGGGAGAACAAGCTCCTTGTGACCGCAGCAAACCAATATCAAATCACGATTGCACGTGGGATCACTTTGATCACGCAGTTTGACGATCAAGGTCAGGCAGTCGCTATTCACTATGTGCAAGATGCGCCATAAAGCGGAACGCAAGAGGCTGCGCCCAACACGCGCTTGCAGCGGACGCCGCTTCGCGTCGAGCGAGATCGTGCCTTTTTCAGCGTCAGTTTCTGCTACAATGGTCTTGCCATCAATCAGTGGCGGCGCCGCTAAAGCGCAACCCGTTGGACGCTGCCATCACTGTGCGACCACGAGTATGGTACAATCACATTATCTCGTCACGTTCAAGCACCCCACTCGGCGCAGCGATTTGAGAGGCATTCGTATGGACAAGTCTTACCGTTCCATTATTACTATTAATCCAAATATCCGAAGTGGTAAGCCGACCATTCGTGGTCTCCGCTATACTGTCTATGATGTCCTATCTTATCTGGCCGCTGGAATGTCAATTCCAGAAATTCTTGAGGATTTTCCTGATTTGACCGAGGAAGATATTCACGCCTGCCTGAGTTTTGCCGCCGATCGCGATCATCAGATCCTTGTAGCTGCCGCATGAAACTGCTCTTCGATCATCACCTTTCACGAAAGCTCGTCGGACGACTGGATGATCTTTTTCCAGCTTCAAGCCATGTTGTCTTCCATGGGCTTTTCAATGCCGAAGATGATGCTATTTGGAGGTTTGCAGGTCAGCAAGACTACACCATTGTCACCAAAGATTCGGACTTCAATGACCTGAGCGCCCTACGGGGTGCGCCACCAAAAGTAATTTGGATCCGTATTGGGAATTGTACAACTACAGAAGTGGAAGTTCTACTTCGCCGACACGCGCCCGCAATTGGCCAGTTCCTTTCCAACACAAGCGAACGTCTGCTCGAAATTATTCCAATGCCACCACGATAGTCTCAACTGTAGAGACATATTATCCTTGCACCGCAATAAGCATGAATTAAACAGCAGCGTCCAACACGGCGTTGCAGTTGACCGCTTCGCGCGCGAGATCGTGCGTTTTTGATAGAAGCCTGTGCAGCGCGCTCGCGGCAACTGAACGCCAACCCGTTGGGCGTCTATTCATCAAATACTTTTCAAAGTATAATCCGGCAGGTCTCCTTTTTCCGCGTATCAATCTTCTCTTCATTATGTCGCCTTTTCGTAATGGGTTATAAAAGTGCGACAAGGCTACACGACGAGTTTTCGTAAAAACAGCCAGTCTTATTTCATTACTGATTTTATCTTTTCTGCGCCGTTTCAATCAATCAGGTCATGTTCAAACGAGTCGAGCGAGCGCCAGATAAAAGTCTGTGCATCCTCACGCACTCTGGGAAATCGTGTGATGGATCCAATCACCCATGTTCTGATAACACGCGTCTGCATCGACACGAAGCCAAGCACTATTCTTGGTGGTTTAGTTGCAGATGCGCCTTTCTATTGTGCCTATCCTCCTTGGCTTTTTGTAACCAGGCAACTCGGCCCTGCTCTCGCTACAAACACATGGCCCGAGCCACCTGCATGGATGAAAACGGCACACCATATTTTTCATAGCTTTCCAGTTCTCGGCCTATTGGCACTTCTCCATCGTATCATTTGGAAACGGTGGTTCTCAGCAAGCCTTTTCGCGTGGTGTCTACACATCCTGATTGATTTGCCAACTCATTCTCGTCGCCAATGGGCACCGCAATTTCTTTGGCCGTTATCAGACGTGACGATTGATGGAGTGTCGTGGGCTGAATTGCTCTTCGCCAAAGTCGCTGCTGCGAAAGGGGAACAGTGAGGACAACGGGAAAACAAACGACAGAATAGACGCCCAACACGCGCTTGCAGCGGACGCCGCTTCGCGTCGAGCGAGATCGTGCGTTTTTCAGCGTCAGTTTCTGCTACAATGTGTTTGCCATCAATCGGTGGCGGCGCCGCTAAAGCGCAACCCGTTGGGCGGCGATGATCGGCCATCCATCATATTCGAACATGTGTGCGTCATCTTTATGATCTTTATTGTCATTTGCGTCTACTTTTCCGATCGTCTAAAATGATCTATAAACGAGATTGAAGGACTATGAGTTATTTCACTAGGACTTGACTTATGACGGAACTAGCTATAAAAAGTCAGATTCGCTCTTGGGTTAAGTCTAACCATAAATTCACCTCTGATCTTGGGGAAGTTCATATAGGTCCACAATTTGCAGAAGGAGGAAATGCTCTCGTATTTGAGTCATCTTTTGCTGGAGGTACTGCTATTAAATTTTTAGCAGAGGCAGTTACATCACCACCATCCTCCCGCTATGCCAGGTTCTTAGATGAATACAGAAACCTAGTTAAACTCGTTTCGACAGGAGTGATAGTTCCATTGTACCATTTTGGCGTACAAGATATAGGTCATGTAAGAGTACCATATTTCATCATGGAGCGTTGCAAAAAAACACTTCATACAGCGTATAGTAGACATTATCCCGATTTAAGAATGAATAGATGGCCAAGGGTTGGTTCGAACACGGAAATTGTGTAAACCGCAACTCACTTCCATCACCATATCTTTGAGCCCGTCTTTCCACAGACGTATCGTGTCTTTGACTATTCGACAGCGTTTCACACTCCTGATCACGTGTTCTGCCACAATTCGACGCTGTGCAACCAGGCGGTTGTGCGCTTTCTGTTCGGCGGTCAGTTCGCCACCCTTCGGCTTCTTGAATGGACGTGTGTGCTCCACACCCGCCAGTTCGTAGCCGAGAAAGCCCAGATCATCGACCAGTTCGCTGCCCTCTGCCAACGGGTAGGGCGTCAGATCAGCAATCGCCTTGTCGTGAACACTCCCTTCGAAGGTATCACTCAGAAACAGGATCATCAACGCGCGGATCAGCAGTACATTCTTGACTGTATGGCGCTTGCTCTTGCCGCTGTAGAAACTGCTCTGGTCGGCTGGGTCACTGGGACGGTGGATTGGTCGTTCGGTGCCATCGTGAAAAAAGGGGTCGCGAATGCTTCAGACGAGAGCGCAGTGAGGCGTTCTTTCAAGTCGGCAAGGTTGCGTGAGGGCAAGTCGCCCAGGCTCGCCAGTGCAGCATGGAGCGCAGGCAGCAGCGCCTGGATCCACTGGTTGGCTTTCGGCTGGCCCATGCCAAAGGCAGCGCCGTGAAAGGTCTGGGTCGCGGCTTGCTTGAAATAGGTCAGGATGAAGAGCAGGCGATCTTCTTTGGAGGGCAAGGGGCAGGTTGCATACTGGCTATAGCGCCGACCAGTGCGGGGCTTGCCCTCGAGCGTCCAGTCACGCATTCGCGCAAGAAAGGCAGTTTCAAAGGGGACGGCGAGGATATCAAACTCTTCAACCGTCAAGCTGGTCAAATCAAGGATCCGATACGCCTTGTCGCGTTCTATTTCATATCGTAATGGCATGACATTGCTCCTTCTGTTTGGAGAGATATCATATCATAAATCGGGATAATCTCTAATAAAGATAGACTTACAAGTGCCAACGATTTTGAAGATCTACTTGATAGATTATTGTACAACTTACAAGTTATACACGAAGCAGGGATTGTTCATCGCGATATTAAGCCTCAAAATATACTCTTGCGCTCAAATAATCAATGGGTTCTTGCAGACTTTGGAATAGCGTGGTTTGATCCAAACTTACACAATCGTTTTGTAGTGACTGAGCCAAATGAACGCTTAGCAAACTTTGAATTTTCCGCACCTGAACAGATAAAAAGACAATATTATGGCAATCCAACACCCTCAATGGATCTTTATGCTTTAGGTCAAATCTTGTATTATTGTGTTACAGGCCAGGTCATTAGGGGATTGGGATATCCACGATTAAGTAGCATAGTGCCTAGCTTAGGTGTATTTGATGAGTTGATTGAACAGCTTGTAAAACAGACACCATCAGAGCGACCTCAATCAGTCAATGATGTAAAGAACCTTGTTAACCAACAGCGCTCATATGCTAATGATCCAGAGAACATTCGGATGGTCAAATTTTTGAAGCAGCAGGAAGACTTTGATCACCTGCTACGAAGTAGAATGCCAGGAACATATGGCTTTGTTCAGGCGAAGAATAGCCAAACAATCTCAAGAGTTCTCCTTGGCTTACAAAATTATTGCAACGATCATGATCTATGGTGGTTTAGCGCATTTGGCCACAACCCAACTTGTCCTATAGAACAGCTCTCAGAAACTACTTGGTTAATTGGAGCGCGCGAATGCCAGATTAACGACTTGTGGATTTACAGAAATCAGACCCATGAGCTTCAGCACGTTCTCCTTCAACTTGGTCCTATGCCTTCATTTCACTACCGTACAGAAAATCCGTGCTATTCAACAACTTTACCATAACATAGGTTGAAGGTACAGCCCTATGCGGTACGAATACCATTTTTACGCGATATCGGAAGAGTTTGAGCTGTTCGGACAAAGAAACTCTTTACACTTCGGATGAACAGGACGGTGTCCTGCCTGTATTTACGCTCATCTGTTCGATAAAATACGACCTATTTCATCGAACAAATTTTCTGTAGGGTAGTGAATGCCTTCATTTGGTTTGTCTACGGTTGAACAATCTACTTTAGATTACGAAGAGGTTGGTTTTTACAATGGCCAATATATATCACTTGCTGATTATTATGATGGTTATACAATAGTTAATGACGAGGTCATAAAACTAGAAAACGCTGAATTACGCTCTCGCAACATGGTCAATGAGTTTCTAGTACTTGCACCGAAACTTAGTGTTTACAACGTGAATAAGAATGATAGAATAGTAAGACAAGTACTTAAGGGATTAAGAAAACAAAAGCATATCACTTCTGAAGCCCTACAGCCCCTCGCCAATCTCGAATCTGCCGATTGGATGCACGACTGGGATTAAGAGGTATCGATTTTAATTTATAATTTACAACGCCGCCCAACCAGCGCATGCGCCCGACGCCGCTACGCGCCGACAAGATCGGGGCGATTTTGAAGATAGAAACCAGCTACAGTGCAATCTCGATCTACAGATGCGGCGCGGGTGATGCGCAATCCGTTGGGCGCAAACTTGACAAAGTTTCAAATATGCTCTATCATTGTATTTACGCGATTATGATGCCTTTTCGGATATCACTTGATGGTCGCTAATTTCAATCCAACTAATTATCTAAATTTCCACAGTAGAAGGAGTAACGCATGAAGACTCATCCCTTGCTTCGTTCTTCGAAATATTTGGCAGCTACCTTATAGCAGCGGGCAAAAAGATTGATCGTGTGGTAGACTGAGGAGCATGAAAGCATATTCAGTCGATTTACGACAACGCGTGCTCGACGCGCTTGAACGAGGAATGCCACGAAGCGAGGTGGTGACCACCTTTCAGGTCAGCGACGGCAGTATCAAACGCTGGCTCAAACGGCAACGTGACCACAGCAGCCTTGAGCCGACCAAGCCTTCCGGACGCCCTCGAACGCTCAAGCCCTCTGATGATGCCAGTGTTCGTCGCCTGCTCGAACTCACTCCTGATGCCACACTTGCTGAGCACACTGAGCAGTGGAATCAACTGCACGACACGCCGATTTCGCACTGGACCTTTGGTCGAGCGGCACGACGCCTAGGCTTCACGCGAAAAAAAAGAGTCTGATAGCACGCGAGCGTGACGCGTGGCAGCGAGCGGTATTTGCCGCAGTCCAGACGGGAGTTGCGGCCGACGATGTGGTGGTGCTGGACGAATTCGGCAGTAACATCGATATGACCCGTCGCTATGCACGTGCACCACACGGGCAACGCGTGTGTGAGCAGACACCACGCAACACTCCGCGTAATACCACTACGCTCGCTTCGCTCAGCACCCAGGGCATTGGCCCGAGCGTGGTGATGAGTGGCGGTCTGACCCGCGCGATGTTCGAAGCGTACATTCAGGATGTGCTCGGGCCGACGTTGCGAGCAGGACAGGTGATAGTGCTCGACAATGCGCGAGTGCATCACGGTGGGCGAATTGCCGAACTGCTTGCGCAGCGTGGCTGTCGTGCGCTGTATCTGCCACCATACTCGCCGGACTATTCGCCGATTGAGCTGGCGTTTGCCAAAATCAAAGCGCACATACGCCGCTGTAAGGCGCGAACGCGCGAGGCGCTTGAGCAAGCGATTGAGCAAGCACTTGCGTTGATTTCTTCCGCCGACGCTCGCGCCTTTTTCGCCCATTGTGGCTACCGCCTCTGGCCGATCCGAGATCAATGATTATGCTCTTTGCTATAATAGGGATAACCCTTCTATTTACCTTTGCTATTCGTTCGGTTTTTGCTCTTTCTACTCCTGTAAGATGTGATAGTCCTTTTTCCAAGTACGGTTGTACTCAGGTCATCTATACTATTAGCGGAAGCCAAGCACAGATTAGTGATCGTAACTGGAAAGGAGCGATCGATGGTGGAGCAAAACAATGGCAAATGTATTGGATAAAGGATTTTGAATCAGTAAATGGATCTTGGGTTTGGCGTGAGACATGGGGGCAAAGTGGTTGGAGAACTGATGTTACCCTGAGTCCTTGGTTCAATTGGGCAAATGATAATCGGACAAGGAGTAATCTAACGACGGTTCAGTTCAAACATCGCTATCAAGAATCTACTCCTACATCTGGAACATATTACTGGTGTTCATCAATTTATGAGCACTATCTTTGGAATAATACGTCCGCTGAGGTTGGCACAGGCGTTTGCTCATCTTAATATAGCGATCCCACATAACTTGTAAAACAGAGCCGAGTTTTAGGCGGTTCGCTGGCAATGGCTCTGGCTGAAGCCTCGACAGTTGATGCATAACAAGGAGTAGAGAATGCCGCATCGAAAAACTATCGCCATGTTGATCATGGCTATAATCGTAATAGGAGCTGTTTTTAGTCTCTTCCAGCAAAGTAATGCGGCTCCTGTATTGCCATCACAAAAATGGCCGGCTTTCACAATGGTATACCAGGAATGGAGATATGGTTTAGGCATTAATGGAAATCCTGGCACGCAGCGGATCAAATTAACGTATACTGATGCACTTCATTGGCGAACCGAGATATTATCTCATAGTGCAATTCCCGCAGTCGCTGGAGCTTGGGATGAATATGATGGGGCTACCGTTACCAGTTTTGACCCTCGTACTGGTCAAAAGACGGTGAACAATGTCGCACTAGATCAAGGCATACACATTTCCGCTGAGTGGCTACGACCAGATTACATTTCATTTCTTATGAATAAGCCCTTAGTAACACAACTAGCAGAAAGGGCAGTAGGTGAAAAAGGCTTGGAGTATATCGAGCATCTTCCCTGTACCGACCCATCGGGTATAGAAAAACAGGCTGGCTTGGCTTCGTGTGCGTCCAATCAGCGAGAGGCAAAACGCACTATAAGATATCGACAACAAGATAATATCCCTTTAGAAATCACCGACACTCTTGATGGAGTGGTAGTTCAGCGAATTACCATTGAGAGCTTAGTAGCTCAGTCAAATTGACAACTTAATAATCCTATATCTTTTATAACCCCTCATATAGATTATTTCTAGTCTATATGAGGGGTTATATGATTTTATGCAGTTAGTCATTCGGCTTTGCGCCCAACATGCGCATGCAGTCCGACGCCGCTACGCGTCGACAAGATCGGGGCGATTTTGAAAGTTGGATTTGGCTCAAAGCCACTACTGCTCTATATGTGGCGGCGCGGCTGATGCGCGAGCGTTGGGCGCGTCTCGTTTCACAGGGTGTCTCGATCTCGCAGATCGCTTTCTGTCTTTTTGGCATACCAAAGCAGTACAGTCACAAGAGAGCGAATCGAGCGTGGGATGAGCGCCCGTTGTGCCACGTGGTTCTGTTCAAGGTTTTCGCAACCCTGCGTGGTACGATCGCTCGTTGTGCTGAAGTGGTTCCAGCCAAAGTTTGGCGCGCTTCACGGTGATACAAAAGCCCGTTGTGCCGCGTGGTTCTGTGTCGCGCTTCCCCAACCCCGCGTGGTGCGCAGGCTCGTTGTGCTGAATGTGGTTCCGGTCAACGTGATTCCGCCAAGCGCAGCTGCTCATATCGCTTCAGTGTGGTCGTTTCATGCTTCAACTCGGCGGTTTATCGAAGCTCGCGCCCAACACGCGCTTGCAGCGGACGCCGCTTCGCGTCGAGCAAGATCGGGCGTTTTTCAGCGTCAGTATCTGCTACAATGCGGTTGCCATCAATCGGTGGCGGCGCCGCTAAAGCGCAACCCGTTGGGCGAGTCTTAGGCGCGAAGTTCCCTCGATCTTGAATATCACTTTCTGTCTTTTTGGCAGAAGATCGCCCTGCCGCTACGAAGGAGCAAATCGAGCGTAGGATGAAGGCCCGTTGTGCCGCGTGATTCCAGTCAACGCCTTCTCAACCCCACATGGTATGAGCGCCCGTTGTGCTGACGTGGTTCCAGTCAGCGTTTGGTGCATTTGTACGTGGTACGAAAGCTCGTTATGCCGCGTGGTTCTGTTCCAGGTTGTCTCAACCCCGCGTGGTGCGAATGCTCGTGGTGCTGAATGTGGTTCCGGCCAAAATGATTCCGCCCAGCGCAGTTGCTCGTATCGCTTTAAGGTCTGTGGCTCATGCTTCAGTTTGGCTTTCTATCAGTGCTCACGCCCAACACGCGCTTGCAGCGGACGCCGCTTCGCGTCGAGCGAGATCGTGCCTTTTTCAGCGCCAGTGTCTGCTACAATGTGACAGCAATCAATCGGTGGCGGCGCCGCTAAAGCGCAACCCGTTGGGCCACCAGTTATCAAACATATCGCCATACGTTTTCCGTCAACCACAAGAAGGAGCGTTGATGCTCATAACCAATCGCCCCTATTACCATTCTGATGATTTCACCCGCCTCTCCCAGTTTCTCAGCTTCTTGCGTCCTGATGCGCCTCATACCTACGTGTTACATCCCGGCGATCTCACCTGGCAGATGTTTCATATGCTCGCCGAGTATCCTCCAGCCTCGCTTGTTCAGCTTTGGGAAGATCAGAACGGCGATATCCTTGGCTTTGTCTTGCTCTATCCTCCGTTTGGCGGCTTTACGCTGCAAATCCATCCGACACATCGCGGAAGCGCGCTTGAAGCCGAAATGCTCCAGTGGGCCGAGCAGCATCTTTCAAGCAATCGTCGCAATTCCACGCTTGTCAATTCAAACGACACATGTAACTGTTCACTGTTGGGGTAAAGAACATTCGGTCGAAGAGGTTGCGCCTTGGCTCAACAGCTTGACGCATTCCTCAAACGGGTTGCACTTGCGTGCCTGCCAGGTCTCGAACAGACTTGCCAAGCCCAGCCGAGTCTTGGTTCCCTGCTGGCTGCGCGAGCCGCCGCTGATCTTGCGCATGACAACCAGCGGCCGGATGCTGCGTTCGGCCAGATTGTTATCCGCACTCAAGCCATCGATCAGCACAAACTGGAACAACTCTTCCTCGTGCCGCAGCAACCGTTTCGCCAGCGCCTGGCAGGCATGCTTTTTGACCCGCGCATAGGCGAACCCGAGTGCGTGCGCCCGTGCCGTCAGTTGCACGTACTGCTGCTCGCGCTGCTCGCGTATCGGCTGCTCGTGCTCACGCAGCCAGCTTTGGGCATCGTCGTAGAGCGCTCGTACCTGCTGCGCCCACTGCGAGTACCCCCGCATCGTCGGCGTGCTGCTGCTTCAGCTCCCGCAGCGCGCGCAGCAGATGAACCCAGCAGCGCTGATGCTTGCCGGCATAGATGTTGTAGCCGCAGTAGAAATCGCTCACCAGGTGGCCCTCAAACTGACCAGCCAGCATGCGTTTCACAACGGCCTGTCCACGTGAGTGGTCGTAGTCGTAGTAGCGCACAGCTTGCTCGCCTGGGGTTGAAAACGCCCAGATGTAGCCGTTCATTCCATCCTCGCGCCACGACGTTTCGTCGCCGTGCAGGATCGGACTGGCACGCGCCTGTGCCTTGAGCGCCTCGAGCTCGGCTTGCAACCTCTGCCGCAACTGATGGAGTAATTCCACGATTTCGCCTGTGCTGAGCAGCAATTGATGAACGCTGTGCAGATACGCCTGGATGCGGCGGATGGGCAAGCGCAGCGTGGTACGCAAGTAGCCGAGCAGGCTGATGATGCGCACGCCGATACGCCCTTGCCCCAGCACCTGACCACTCAGATCGAGCTTGGGGCTGTGCCAGCGCTGGCAGTGCGGACAGAAGCGTTTGATTACCCGATGTTCGACGACCTCGACCGGCTGCGGTTGAGGCAGTTCAATCACCTCACGCGAATAATCGAGGCTATCGCCTTGTAAGCGGTAGAGGCAGTCGGGACAGCGCTCAAGCGCATGCTCGACCGAGCGGGTCGGGGTCATTCGCTTGCGGTTGTGATTGTGCTGAGGTGCTCGCTTCTTGCGCGGCGATTTTGGCGAGGCTGGTTTGGGTCGATTAGGTTTGACGAAGGGTGGTGGCTCGTCGTGGTGCTGTTCCAGTTCGGCAATCCGAGCCAGAGCAGCCGCTAAGGCCTGCTCTAGCTCGCCGACGCGAGCGTGCAAATCGCTATTGACTGCGCGCAGGCGCTCAACTTCGTCTTCAAGCGTCATGCAGCCGAGTATAGCATAAGCTTAGGATAACTGTGAACAGTTACCGACACATTCCGTGTAAAGCTTCTCACGGAACGTGGCTATCAAGCGGCTGGTGATTGGCTGTATCTCGACCAAAGTCTCACAACACCCTGTCCAGAGCCACACCTGCCACCCGGCTTTGTTGTGCGAGCGGTCAATGATGCGCAGGAAGCAGATGTACGCGCAACGGTGCTCGCTGCTGCGTTTGAGGCTCCTCCATTGATTGAACGGTATCGTCAGTTCATGCGCTCGCCCGGCTACAATCGCGATCTGGATCTGGTAGCGGTTTCGCCAGATGGGCAATTTGCGGCCTTTGCGATGTGCTGGGTTGATAGAGAAAGCCGAGTTGGGCAGTTCGAGCCAGTGGGAACGGCACCAGAATTTCGCCGCAAAGGAGTAGCACGAGCGGTCCTTGAAGAAGGTCTGCGCCGAATGCAAGCGCACGGAGCCGGACGCGCAATGGTGATTGTTGAAGCAGAAGAACAAGCTGCGTGGAAACTCTATGAAGCGGTCGGGTTTGAGGTGCGATGGACGCTACAATGGTATGTTCGTAGTAACCCCGTTTCAGCGTGAGTTGATCACAATGCAACGTGGCGGCAAACTGGTAGCCCAACACGCGCTTGCAGCGGACGCCGCTTCGCGTCGAGCGAGATCGTGCGTTTTTCAGCGCCAGTTTCTGCTACAA
Organism: Kouleothrix sp. 19917; assembly: GCF_057073505.1. NCBI lineage: Bacteria > Bacillati > Chloroflexota > Chloroflexia > Chloroflexales > Roseiflexaceae > Kouleothrix > Kouleothrix sp. 19917. The sequence goes on along the minus strand of NZ_CP097099.1, from coordinate 1,497,849 downwards.
TGTGCTTGCCATCAATCGGTGGCGGCGCCGCTAAAGCGCAACCCGTTGGGCGAACGCTGTCCTGATCACATTTTTGCGTCCATCGCTTTGTCATTTCTGTTTCAACTGGACTACCTTCCTTTTGCGCTGAGCATACACCTCCAGAGTTGTCTTTCTTCGCCTTGCCAGTTTTCGCTCATCAGCCTCGCGTGACGCCGTGCTCATCACTTCCTGACCATCCTCATTTTTGCTCTGCTTCCCCGCTCTATCACCAGTTTCGTTTGATACCTCAGACGCAGCTCTCAACGCTGTTTTGCACCTGCAAATTCCTTTTCGACAGGTGCATTATTCGATTCTGCACCTGCAAATTCCTTTTCGACAGGTGCAAATTCCTTTTCGACAGGTGCAAATTCCTTTTCGACAGGTGCAAATTCCTTCTCGACAGGTGCAAATTCCTTCTCGACAGGTGCAAATTCCTTCTCGACAGGTGCAAATTCTCTTTCGACTGAGGCAGAAAACAGACCTTCGCGCACTCACTCGTCTGAACTGTTACTCTGTTCGGTCGCGAACCGCGCGGCGCGCAAAACGAGCAAACGCTTCCCGAAATCTGATGCTGCGCGCCACGCGGAACGCTCCCGCTGTCAGCAGATCAACGCCGCTCGCGTGCGTCAGGCGCAACGAAGCGGGCACAAGCACCGCTGCGAGCACTCGCCTGCCTTGCGCCCGCCTCGTTGCGCGGCCATAAACCAAACGCAGCAGCAAATGAAACGTGGTATGATTGCGGCAGCAACACCGTGGTCGGCAAACAAGCGCGTTCGCCCAACACGGCGTTGCAGTTGACCGCTTCGCGCGCGAGATCGTGCGTTTTTGATAGAAGCCTGAGCAGCGCGCTTGCGGCAACTGAACGCCAATCCGTTGGGCGCATCTCGTTTCTTAGGTTGTCTTGATCTCACAGGTCGTTTTCTGTCTTTTCGGCAGAAGAACGCAGTGCAACTCCGAAGGAACGAATCGAGCGTGGGATGAATGCTCGTTGTGCCGTGTGGTTCCGTGTTGCGCTGTCTCAACCCCGCGTGGTACAAGCGCCCGCGTTGTACTGATTGTGGTTCCGTTCAACGTTTGCCGCAAAGGAGCGTGGTACGAAGGCTCGTGGTGCTGAGTGTGGTCCTGTTCCAAGTTGTCTCAACCCTGCGTGGTACGAACGCTCGTGGTGCGGAATGTGGTTCAAGTCAGCGTGGTTCCGCCGAGCGCAGTTGCTCGTGTCGCATCAACGTCGGCGTCTCATGCTTCCATTCGGCTGTTTATCAAAGCTCACGCCCAACACGCGCTTGCAGCGGACGCCGCTTCGCGTCGAGCAAGATCGTGCGTTTTTCAGCGTCAGTTTCTGCTACAATGTGACAGCCATCTAGTGGTGGCGGCGCCGCTAAAGCGCAACCCGTTCGGCGGCGAACCCAGCTCAGTGCCCTATCTACAGCTTTATAGCATTGGTCCTAAATAAGCTACAATAGGATTAGCGAGAGGCGAACGTACTATCAGAAGGTTAAGCAAGACGATGGATGTCAAGCGTATTTTTAGTTGCGGTGTCGACAATCAGATTTTCCAATCCAAATTCACTGAACTTACTGAAGATAATCAGCGTCGTTTAGAGCGAGTTGCTGGCCGAATAGGGGTATCTCTCAAAATCCGATATGAATTGGCATTGCATCGCAATCCTGTTATTTCTCTCCACGATGAGTTTCTTCTTAACCATGTTGAGTTACCGTCTTTAGAGATTTATCTTCTCGTGACCTGTCTTGATACCTTAGCTGGACAGGCTCGTTATATAGATTTCCGAGATTGGTTGAAAAGGCGGCCAGATGTCGGGCAAATAGGATTGAAGGAGATTTCCGATCTTTTTTCCGAATATCAAGAGGAGCATGGTGTTAGCAGGAATATTCGTAGGCTTTTCAAAAATTTGCCTGAATGTCTTAAGTTGTGGCTAACACAAAACGTTTCTATCAGAGAGATGACCGCACCACTAGAGCCATCTCAACAAGACCCCGATATATTAGTCGAAAGGCTCTGTACGTACTTCTTCGACATACGACGCAACGACTATACACATAGTAGTATTGCTCGGCAAGTCTCTACCTCCGAGGATATATTCTTACCACGAGAGGATGGGTGGTGGTTCACACCGGCAGTCGGGACTAATTTTGTTCTTGACAAGAGAAAGCCTAACAAGCGATGGAACTTTTCATACCGACAAGGAATAGATGAAGCCACGATTCTTCGACTAATTATTCACTCAGCAGCGTTACAAATATTGGGTGTTGAAGTTAATCAAGATCTAATCCTTCTTAACTTCAAAAACTATTCCCGAATGGATGCATTATATTCATTTATTAGCGAAGTTACGCACAACGCAAACCTGCTCAGGTCATGGCCAAAGATCAACGATACTAGGATCTCGGAATTTGCCTCTTTTCTTATATTTGAGGGTGTTCCGACTTTGAGCGAAGAGGCATCCAGTAGAATGATTGACCGATATGAATTACAACAGGGATGGGAGCAAGGATTCAAGCAAATGACAGTGCAATACCTAAATGAAGTACTAGCTACCCGACAGTTTGTCTGCTGATAGGAGTGAATTGCATCACAAACGGCCGCGCGTTCTTCAGGCATCGGTAGATCCAGCGAAAACCGATCTGGAAAATGCTCAGGTCGCGCCGGTCGTGACGGTCAACCTGACTGCGCAGCCCACGCTTGACCACCCGTGCCCCGCTTGTCATCAGCCAGTCGTAGACCAGCACCACCGCCAGCGTCAGCCGCGACAGTCGCGCGAAGTGCCGCAGATGTGAGCGTTCCAGATCAAAGCCCTGCCCCTTTAAATCGCCAAACAGCTCTTCGATCCACATCCGGCGCCGATACGCCTGCAACACCGCTCGCCGCGTCGGCAGATTGCTCGCCAGCAACCACGCTTCCTTTTCGCCGGCTGCCCACTCTGCCAGCAGATTGACCTGCCGCTTGTGTGTGCGTGTCAGCCGCGCGCCTTCCAGCCAGAGATGCTGCCCAGCCTGCTCCACCTGCTGGCCAAATGCCTGCCACTCCGGCGTTTCGGCCGCTTGCACCTGATTGTTCGGTTTCTGGCGCAGCACGTAGCTCCAGCCCCACGCCTGCAGTTGCTCCTGCACCTCGCAGGCTTCGAACTCGCTATCACCGACCAGTGTCACACGGACATCGAGCGGCATCAACTGGCGGACAACGCTGAGCAGGGCCAGTTGCACACGCGCCGAGCAGTGACCTTTCGCGCCCGGCTGCCAAGTCCAGGCGATCGGAATGGCGCGGCGTCGAAACGCCACAGCGACCATCACGAGCCGATGCGAGAAGCTGACCTTGCTGGCATCGATAATCAGACGGACCTGAGCAGTGGAGCGCGCTTGGGCAAGCAGCCAGGCACGAGCAAACGGCTCATACAGCGGACGAACACGCAGGGCAGGATTGTCGAGCAGTCGTTCGAGCCGACGCACGATACTGCGTTCGGTGGCCTTGCCGGGAATACGAAGCGCGATGTGGGCGAGGTGAACCGACTTGGCGAGCAGAATACCGGCCATCAGGGCGGCTAGGGTGCGGAGACGGGTAATGCGCTGATGAGGATGCAATTGCTGCAACTGCTGCAAGCTTGTATGATACACACGGTTGATCGACATCTGGTTCCTCCTTGGACAGGGTGGATTGTGTTCGCCACCACTGTACTCAGAAGGGCGATGTCGATCAACTGCCGCTCGTGATATCGTCGGTGAACCTGTACCATCACCTCTCTCTTGAAACTGTCGGGTAGCTAGAATGAAGTACAGTCATTAAACACAGTTATCAACAAATTCAACGAAGAAAATCCACGCCTTCGCTCCGTTCAAGATGATATTGACGGACGGTGGCAGACAGTCAAAAGATTCTTACAAGAGCAAACCAACCTACCTGTTTACGAGATACTTCTAAAATGGCCTGCAATGACAGAGATGACAAATCTATGGTTTATCATTCGAGATCCGTGTTACACATAAGCTGTTATGGCCCTCAAACCAAACAGCGCCGCCGAACAAGCCCATCCAGCCGACGCCGCTGCGCGTCGAGCAAGATCGGGCCTTTTTTGAAATCTGGAAACAAACGATTGATTTCCCGATCTACAAGGGCGGCGCAGCTGATGGGCATAGCGTTGGGCGCAATTCAAACTCATCTCGTGCTTGATGGTATCGGTCAGTTTCGCCTGTCACGTTCTCCAAATCCACTGACATCGGCCTTGCTATTCTTGCTTTTTTTCGCTTTGGGAGAAGGATTTGGCACGTATGGTACGCTCAGTCCTCCGAACTGTCCTGTTCGGTTCTGTTTTCTTTCTCGTATGCTGTGGACGTTCTGTTCCTGATACTGCAGCGGTTCATTCACCTCCACAAATACAAACTCCTGCGCAATCCGCTCCAAGCGCTACCCTCGTGCCATCAGATCGCCCTGCGCTTCAGCCCTCAATCCAAACGTCGTCTGGAGTAATTTCACTTGGCATGCCACGTTCTACAATTGCTACCATTCTCGGACAACCAGATACAGAAGGCATCGTTCACGGGCAAGGCGGAACAGAATGGACATACCAATCCGGTATCACAATTGATTTTTGGGACAATACTGCTGATTCTCCTGCTGCTTCACTTCTGATCACACCACCGTTTGATGGAAGCACGCGTGAAGGATTTGGGCTTGGCGACAGCCAGACAAAATTCAAGGAGGTGTACCGGGAGAACAAGCTCCTTGTGACGGCAGCAAACCAATATCAAATCACGATTGCACGAGGAATCTCTTTGATCACGCAGTTTGACGAGCAAGGTCAGGCAGTCGCTATTCACTATGTGCAAGACGCGCCGTAAAGCGGAACACAAGAGGCTGCGCCCAACACGCGCTTGCAGCGGACGCCGCTTCGCGTCGAGCAAGATCGGGCCTTTTTCAGCCTCAGTTTCTGCTACAATGTGGCAGCCATTTATCAGTGGCGGCGCCGCTAAAGCGCAACCCGTTGGACGCTGCGTTTGTATCGTCACGATATCTTAACTTCACCAACTCAAACTCATAGTATACTGGCTGTACTCGTATCCGTTTGCGACATTCTCCACTTGACGCCTATGCAATCTCCTCGACCTCGTATTAGTCCAAAGGTGCTGCTCGAACTTGCGGAGAAGCTTCACCAAGATGACCCGATTGCTCAAAATCGCCTCAAAATGCATCCACTTGTTAACCATTACCAAACGTGGTCGATTTTGCTCATTGGTGGCGCTTGGCTTCTGATGATCTCTGTAGCACCAATCTTGCTTTTCCTGATGCTGTTTGGCACGAAGTTCAATTTTACTGGCCAATGGGTAATTGCCGCAGCATGGCTGCTGGGTGGCTCTTTTATCGTTGGTGGCCTGCTCCCAATCGCCATTTGGCTCGATCAGTTTATCCGTCGTGAGCGCCCCTCAACGGCACCACTCCTCGGCGGTATTGCAATCCTGACAAGCACAATCGGAAGCATATTTCTCATTTGGCAAAGGATGAGTGAAGATGTTTCTCCTTCAATGACAGTGGGTGTATCCGCATTGCTCGGTATGATCTTCATCGGATGGGGCGTGTACCGCTTAATAACCGAGCGCCAAACGAATATTGTCTTCCGTCTTGTTTTCCTCGTTGCAGCACTCTGCTTTAGTATTGGACTTGTCAGTAATACAATTGCCCTAAAACATGAGGCGCTTGCTATTCCACCTGCGAACTATCGGGCTTTACAAGGACTGAACGGCGTGCTTTCGCCGATCGGATGGATCGCATTAATTATCTCGAATTTTAGTTCGGTAGCGACAAGGAATATCCAGTGGAATAAAAGAACGAGCTTGCAACTTGGGCTATTCGGTGTACTATTGATTATATTGTTACTATTATTACTCGCACGATAAGTGATTCCGAACGATGCGCAGCGTCCAACACGCGCTTGCAGCGGACGCCGCTTCGCGTCGAGCGAGATTGTGCGTTTTTCAGCGCCGGTTTCCGCTACAATGTGCCTGCCATCAATCAGTGGCGGCGCCGCTAAAGCGCAACCCGTTGGGTGGTCCTTCATCCTACACAGCCTACCACCGCCGGTTGTATAACATCTTGCATAATAGAGATTATCGCGATTTAAATTTGCAAATACCATCTGGCTCTTCAAGACGCCAGAAAGGCATTAGCACAAGCGTTTCCTAGATGTGCGGTTTAAGGCTCCCTGATGCCATTTTATACTTAAATCGTGATAATCTCTAATAAATATGGTTTTTAACTCTATTTGCAAGTGTATTGATTAGTTGGTATTCGAATAGAATGGAGCTTGGCAATGCTTGCAGACCAAAGCATCGCACCGCACAAACCCTCCGCAGGTCGCACAGATACAGGTTGTACTCGTATGCTGCCGTCTGCCTGCGAAACTACCAACTGGACTTTTGCAGATTTGCGGCAACAAGCTTCTGAGCATATGATCAGGCGAGCGTTGGTCTACCAGTTGGGAGGCACAGGTGCCAGCAATTGTCGCGATACCACAGGTGGTCGAGGAACTGCTGGTCCAGTTCGCCGACCTGTTTCCAAATGAGCCTTCACGCCGCCACTTTGCCGAATACCTGACCGGGCTGTTTGTAGCGGAGCACAAGACCGTGAGCGGTATCACGCGAGAGTTTGCCGCCCCACCCGACCAATCCACTCTCAATCGATGGTTGACTGAAGCGCCCTGGGATGTCCAGCGCATCAACGCGCACCGGCTCGAATGGCTTCAACAGGACGCTGCAACGCGCTATCGTCACGACGGCGTTATCGCGATCGATAACACTTTGATAGATCATGACGGCAAACTGATAGAGGATGTCGGCTATTTCTGGGACCATGCCGACAAACGCCACCTGATCGCCCACGATTACCTGTTTGCCAACTACGTCAACCCGAGTGGGAAGCATTATCCGCTCGATTTCCGGCGCTTCCGCAAGCGCGAGCAGTGCGACGACGAGCGCCCGTTCAAGAATCACACCGACCTCGCTAAGGAACTGATCGATTGGGTTGTCGCTGAGGACATACCGGGCGACTTCACCTTCGACAGTTACTTCACCAACGCGCCAATTATGAACACCCTCCACGCCAAAGGTCGCAGCTACATCGGTGATTTGAAAGCCAACCGAGTGATTGTAGTCAGCGGGAAGCAGACCAGCGTGACTGAGTGGGTCAAAACGCTCACGCCGCTTGTTCGCACCAAGTTTACGGTCGGCGGTCACACGCAATGGTAGCTTCACCAAGTCCGTTCGTCTGCCCAATGTCAACCACCCAGTGCGTATTCTGGTGTTGTGGTCAGAAGCAGAAGCTGCGACGCCACGCAAGATCCTGATCAGCAACCGAACCCAGTGGGAAGCTCATCGCATTTTGAAGGTCTACAAAAAGCGCTGGACAGGGACGGAGACCTTTCATCGGGACGGGAAGCAGCATTTGGGCATGGGCGAGTGTCAGCTCAGGGACGGGATGGGCCAGACCAGGCACATGCACCTCGTCGTCCTGGCGTACACGGCTCTGATGCGCCAATTGAAGCATGATCGTGCCTTCGAATGGGCTCACACACGCCTGATGACCATTGGCGAGTCCTGTCGCACCATCGCTCGCGAGACCTTGGGCAAAACGCTTGCTTGGGCCATCGAACAATCGCACCAAGGCATGACTCTGTCCGATATCAAGCTCCGTTTGGCTTTACCCTGAGCTTTCGCCTATTTCTGCAAAACCTTAGTACCAACTATTCCTGCCAACGCTCCACCCAATAACGCCAGAAATATGGGCCATAGTGGCAATGGTACTTTTTCACTTCTATACCCCCAGCTTTGTATGCTCAGCACTGCTAATCCAATCCCAATTGCTCCTACGAATATTCCAAATACTATGCTGAGACCCATCCCTTTACGCCAACCAGCGACACGACTCATCTTTGCTGCCACTGCTCCTATTAAAGCACCCAGTATCGCTCCTCCACCAAACCCAATGACGCCTACATACGGTATTCCAAATCCTCGAGCTTCGATTCGTTCTCCTATTGGCATCGTTGATGTCATACGGAGCAATTCGCTTACCAAAAGCAATGTCCCGATCAAGCCGCCCACGCCCGCACTACCAATGTAGCCCTGTTCGGTTGTCGTATGTGTTTTGCTTATCATTGATTTTCCTCCCGCATATTCAGCCAATGAAATAATTTCGAGACTCAGCTGTGATAGGTATGATAGATCATAAGCACGCCAGCGTGCCGATTGAAGATGCTGAATGTCACAACCGTCTGTTATAATCCCACCACCCAACACGCGCTTGCAGCGGACGCCGCTTCACGTCGAGCGAGATCGTGCGTTTTTCAGCGCCTGTTTCTGCTACAATGTGGTTGCCATAAATCGGTGGCGCCGCTAAAGCGCAACCCGTTGGGCGCATCTCGTTTCGCAGGTTGTCTTGATCTCGCAGGTCGCTTTCTGTCTTTTCGGCAGAAGATCGCCCTGCCGCTACGAAGGAGCAAATCGAGCGTAGGATGAAGGCCCGTTGTGCCGCGTGGTTCCAGTCAACGCCTTCTCAACCCCACGTGGTATGAGCGCCCGTTGTGCTGAGGTGGTTCCGGTCAACGTTTCGCGCATTTCAAGGTGGTACAAACGCCCGTTATGCCGCGTGGTTCCGTTTCGTGTTTGCTCAACCCTGCGTGGTGCGAAGGCCCGTTGTGCTGACGTGGTTCCGGGCAGTGTGGTTCCGCCAAGCGCAGTTGCTCGTGTCGCATCAACGTCGGCGTCTCATGCTTCCATTCGGCTGTTTATCAAAGCTCACGCCCAACACGCGCTTGCAGCGGACGCCGCTTCGCGTCGAGCGAGATCGTGCGTTTTTCAGCGCCAGTTTCTGCTACAATGTGCTTGCCATTTACTGGGGTGGCGCCGCTAAAGCGCAATCCGTTGGGCGTGTCTCGTTTCTCAAGCTGTCTCGTTCTCGCAGGCTGCTTGCTGTCTTTTTGGCATAAGGAAGCTGTGCAACTCCGAAGGAACGAATCGAGCGTGGAATGAAAGCCCGTTGTGCTGGCGTGATTCCGGTCAGCGTTTGGCGCAAAGCAATGTGGTACGAAAGCCCGTTATGCCGCGTGATTCCGTGTCGCGCTTTCTCAACCCCGCGTGGTGCGAGTGTTCGTTATGCTGAGCGTGGTTCCGGTCAACGTGATTCCGCCAAGCGCAGCTGCTCGTGTCCCATCAACGTCGGCGTCTCATGCTTCCATTCGGCTGTCTATCAAAGCTCACGCCCAACACGCGCTTGCAGCGGACGCCGCTTCGCGTCGAGCGAGATCGGGGTTATTTTCCGCGCCGGTATCTGCTACAATGTGCTTGCCATCAATCGGGGCGGCGCCGCTAAAGCGCAACCCGTTCGGCGGCGCATCAAACACAATCCACTTTAGGCACCGTTGTCCTTGCACTATAATTTCTCGCACACTTTTTCCTGCTACAAGGAGAGAAGGGATGGCCGCAAGTCCACTAACAGGGACACGAGTAAAGATCCAGCGCGCACGGCGCCATCTGACTGAACTCGCCACTGTCATTCAAGAATTCTTTGCCTCTATGCCGTATAATATTGTTGTTGAGGAAAACATATCGACAGGAGATACGCTATACCGAGCACGTGTAGAACGTGAAATACCGGAAGAATTGGGTGGAATGATAGGGGATGTCATTCACAATCTGCGGGCAGCACTTGACCTTGCAGTTTGGCAAATGGTGATCATAAACGGCAATACACCATCTGATAAAACCTGCTTTCCTATCAATCAAAGCTTGTCAGCCTTTACAAATAACGGTCTCCCAAAACTTGCCGGTGTGAGCTACAAGGCAATCAGAACAATAAAACGCCTGAAACCGTACAAGGGAGGCAATAATCGGCTTTGGAAATTACATCAATTGGATATTATCGATAAGCATCGTTTGATTCTACCTGTAGGCGCGGCCTACAGACATATAGAAATCACACATAAGATGAGAGTTCCCTGGCAGGAAGAGTTTGTCGAATTTCCTCCTATTGCTTTGCAACCAGCCGATAAGCTTTTTCCACTTTTAGATAACACCATTGTTTTCGAAATAAAAGCAGCAGCAAAATCAAATCCGGATTCTGCAACTGATAATTATCGCTTTGCTTTTTATATCGCCTTTGGTGATGGAAATATTGCAAATGAGGATCCTGTTGTTGAAACCCTAGAGGATCTAGCAAATTACATTGATCAGCTTATCAATCTCTTTGAGAAGTGGATATTTTAGTAGTACTCACACGATAATTATCGGCGTCGCCGCCGAACACGCGCATGCAGTCCGACCGCCTTCGGCGCGCGAGATCGTCGCTATTTTGGCGTGTTCTGGTGTCGCGCGCCTCGTCGGCGGCTGATGCGCAATCCGTTAGGCGGCATTCTACAATCACAGCAAGCTTAAAGTGAGTTACATAAATACGATTAAGCATCTGTAAACATTTCCTTCTAGATTCCACTTACCTTGTAATGGTATTCGTGATGTGATTAGGTGAGTCAGAAAGGTGAAACAATGGGTTTTCGTTTTGGCAAAAGTATCCGCCTTGGCAAGCATGTCCGCGTCAATATCAGCAAAAGAGGCATTGGTATGAGTGCTGGTGTAAAAGGCGCGCGTATCAGCACTGGTCCTCGTGGCTCTCGTTTGACGACTGGTATTCCTGGAACTGGCCTCAGCTACTCTCAAAAGCTAGGTGGCAAGAGTGCCACTGGAAAATCTAGCCGTACCTCAGCTAGTAAATCATCACCACAACAGCGCGCAGTAAATGTACCTAAAGCCCCTTCACCAGGGTTATTTGCACCGGCCTACGAAAAAGCGTTTTACAAAGCGATCAGTGCTTTTCAGGAAGGAAAGCGCGACGAAGCGTTACGGCATTTCCTCGAAGCGGCACAAAAGGATGCGGGTGCTGGGATCCTTGTGGGATTGCTCTTGTCGCACTATCCTGATCGTATTGGCGAGGCGACCACATATCTGGAAACTGTCGTCGCTAGCGATGTTGAGTTTCCGACCCCGCTCATGCAGAAGTACATCACAACTGCAACGATGAATCTTGACATCACAAATGAAGTGCAGGTGACTGTGCCAATTGATGGTCTTGGCGCTGCGCTTTTGCTCGCTGAACTATATCAGCAGCAGGAGCGTCTATCGGAAGCAATAGGCGTCTTGGAAGAACTTGATGATTTGGTAGATGAACCAGCTCTGACACTATCATTGTGCGATTTATATGCAGCTGCGGGTGTATGGGATGGCATCATAGCTCGTGCTGAAAAAGCAACGATTATAGACGATATAACTCTTGAGACGACCATCTTACGTGGACGTGCCTTACAGGAGAAAGGCTTACAGGACGCTGCAATTGTTGTATTTACTGAAGCACTGAAAAAGAAGAAAGACCGCGATCCAGATTTACTAGTTGAGGCTCTGTATTGGCGCGCAGTTTCTTATGAAGCTATCGGAAAGAAGAGCCAAGCAAATAAAGAGTTTCAGAAAATCTACGCCGAAGCGCCGAACTTCCGAGACATCGCACAACGTGTGAATGTATGATCAATTTGAATAGCCAATTCATTCCAACATATTGCAGCACTAAAATTACCGCCTAACACGGGCATGCAGTTGACCGCTTCGCGCGCGAGATCGTTGTTCTTTGAGAAGAACTAAATTAAACTTCTGGCACGATCCCTGCGGGGATCAGAGAGGAGCCTGCAAGAGGCTCAGAATAAAGCCAGGAGAATTGGATGAAAATCCCGACAGAACTAACCGAGTTGCAATTTCAGACATACGTTGAAGCATATCTGTCAAAAGCAAAGCACGGCTTTGTGAGTGAACAACCGCTCTATCAAATATTCAATCACATTCTCTATAAACTCTATACTGGCTGCCCCTGGCCGGCATTACCGATCGAGAAAGGGCCAGATGGTCTACCCGTGATGTCCTTTCAAGTTCCCTCGTATCATTTCCGCAAATGGAGCAAGGATGGGAGCCTCCAGCGCCTCTTTGATGCAAGTATTCTTTCGGTCAAGGGCGAATTGAATTTATCTGAACTCAACCTCGATGGCAGCCACAGCGCTGCAAAAAAGGGGGCGAAGAAGTCGCCTATCAAGGTCGCAAGAAGGCCAAGACGAGCAACATCTTGCCGGTAACGGATGCGAATGGCTTGATTATTGCCACAACTGGGGTGATTGCCGGCAATCACAATGATAGTTATGAGCTTGTACAGAAGCTCAAGCAGGTATTCGACGACCTGAAACGCTGTGGTTTGAACTATCAGGGTGCGATCTTCAACATGGACAGTGGCTTTGACACACGCGCAGCGCGGAAGCTGTTATGGAATCGCGGCGTCAAACCCAACATTCCCGAGAACAAACGTAATCGCAAAACTGTGAAACGTGGACGAAAACGCTCTTTCAATCCTGAGGTGTATCAGCATCGCTTTGTGAGCGAGCGTACCTTCGCCTGGATTGACAAATTCAAGACGTTGTTAGTCCGCTTCGAGCGCAAAGCAGCCTATTGTCTGGGCTTTCACCATATTGCCTTCGCCCTGATTAATCTCCGCCGCCTTATCGCGGAAGTTTAATTTAGTTCGAAGCATTATCCAAGCGCGCTCGCGGCAACTGATGCCTAAACCGTTGGGCGAACGCTATTCTGATCACATTTTTGAGTCCAGTCCATCGCCTCATCATTTCTGTTTCAAGTCGCCTGCCTTTCTTTTGCACTGAGCATATACCTCCATAGGTATGTTTTTGCCTTGCCGGTTTCGCTCGTCAGCCTCGTGTGCACCTTACTCATCACTTCCTGACCATCCCCATTTTTGCTCTGCTTCCCCGCTCTTTCACCAGTTTCGTTTGATGCCTCAGACGCGCCTCGCAACGCTTTTTGGCAGGTGCAAATTCCTTTTCGGCAGGTGCATTATTCGAATTTGCAGGTGCAAATTCCTTTTCGTCTTGGGCACACAACAGATCTTCGCGCACTCGCCGTATGAGCGGATACGTTGTTCGGTCGCGAACCGCGCGGCGCGCAAAACGAACGGTCGCTTCCAGAAATCTCGTGCTGCGCGCCACGCGGAACGCTCCCGCTGTCAGCAGATCAACGCCGTTCGCGTGCGCAGGCGCAATGAAGCGGGCACAAGCACCGCTGCGAGCTCTCGCCTGCCTTGCGCCCGCCTCGTTGCGCAGCCATAAACCAAACGCAGCAGCAAATGAAACGTGGTATGATTGCGGCAGCAACACCGTGGTCGACAAACAAGCGCGTTCGCCCAACACGGCGTTGCTGTTGACCGCTTCGCGCACGAGATCGGTGTTTTTAAGAGGCTCATACAGCGCTCGCGGCAACTGAACGCCAACCCGTTGGGCGAGTCTTAGGCGCAAGGTTGTCTCGGTCTTGAAAAGCTTTCTATGGTGCTTCAGCAAAAAGATCGCCCTGCCGCTACGAAAGAGCGAATCGAGCGTGGAATGAACGCCCCTTGTGCCGCGTGATTCCAGTCAGCGTTTGCTCAACCCCGCGTGGTACGAGCGCCCGCGTTGTGCTGATTGTGGTTCCGTTCAACGTTTGCCGCAAAGGAGCGTGGTACGAAGGCTCGTGGTGCTGAGCGTGATTCCGGTCAGTGCTTTCTCAATCCTACGTGGTGCGAAGGCCCGTTGTGCTGACTGTGGTTCCGGTCAGCGTGATTCCGCCAAGCGCAGTTGCTCGTGTCGATGGAGCGTGATTGGCGTCTGCCTCAGTTTGGCTTTCTATCGAGGCTCACGCCCAACACGCGCTTGCAGCGGACGCCGCTTCGCGTCGTGAGAGATCGTGCGTTTTTCAGCGCCAGTTTCTGCTACAATGTCCTTGCCATGTATCAGCAGCGGCGCCGCTAAAGCGCAACCCGTTAGCCCGCCTAGCCAGTTATTATCTCTTGGTGCCTCGAACATGTAATAAGCCTTGATGCTCAGTAGATCGCATATTCGCTTTAGGACACGCTTCGGAGGCCAGGGCCAACGCATTATGAATGAAGCATAAAACGACGTTTTGTCTGTCAAACGCTTTCAGTATGGGCGAAACAAAGCAATGTGGTTCTTTATGCTGTTTTTCGTGCACTCGTGCATCAGAGTGAGCAACTCGCCATCGCGTTTCTGATGCTATAATCACCTCTCTGAATGGTTTCCAGCAGCAGGAGGTGTGTGGTGGAATTACCGACGTCGCTTTCTCGCCATTTTGGCGATCTGCCCGACCCGCGTATCGACCGCTGTAAACACCACAAACTGATCGACATCATCTCGATTGCCATTTGCGCGGTTTTGAGCAGTGCTGATGGCTGGACCGACATCGAAGCCTATGGCCACGCCAAACACGCCTTGCTGGAGCAGTTTCTCGAGTTGCCCGCTGGCATTCCGTCGCACGACACCTTCGCCCGTGTCTTTGCGCGTCTTAATCCCACCGCGTTCCAATCCGCCTTTCTCGCCTGGGTCGACACCATTCGTGCCAAACTGCCCGGCGATGTGATTGCGATTGACGGCAAAACCGAACGTCGTACCCACGACCGTGCGATCGACCTGTCGCCACTGCATATCGTCAGCGCGTTCTCGGCGGCCAATCACCTGGTTCTCGGTCAGGTTCGCGTGAACAGCAAATCGAATGAGATCACCGCCATCCCGCTGCTGCTCTCGCTGCTCGACATCAACGATTGCATCGTGACGATTGATGCGATGGGCTGCCAGGTGGCGATTGCCGAACAGATTGTGGCGCAGGGTGGTGACTATGTGCTGGCGTGTAAAGACAACCAGCCGCAACTGGCGCGCGACATTGCACGCATCTTTGCCGAGCCGATTGAAGAGGAACACCTGGATCGATGCATCATCACAATGGAAGGTCACGGACGGAGCGAACGGCGCGAATATCGCAGCTGTGACCAAGTGGAGAGCATCGTCGACCGCGCGCGCTGGTCGCAGTTGCGCTCGGTTGTAAGGGTGCATTCGACGCGCACGTGTGATGGTGTGACGAGCGAGGAGACACGTTCGTACATATCAAGTTTGCCGCTGGGAGCCGAGCGGGTTGCAGACGCCATTCGGCAGCATTGGGGGATCGAAAACCGGCTGCATTGGGTGCTGGATGTGGTGTTTGCCGCCGATGACAGCCGCGCGCGAATTGGTCACTCAGCGCATAATCTGGCAATTATTCGGCACTTGGTGTTGAACCTGCTGCGCGAGGAAACGACGTTGAAGGCGAGTGTACGTCAGAAGCGGCTGCGTGCGACTTGGGACGATGCCTATGCGATGAAAGTGCTTCAGGTTGAGCCACGTCTGTAGAACATTTGTAATGCGTTGGCCCTGCTTGATACCCTAAAATAGTCAATTCCGCTTCGATTAGTAATTAGAAAAATTCACTAAGTATTTCCTGATAAAACAAGCTCCAAACGCGGCACAACAAGCCGTTGCAGCGGACGCGCTTCGCGCCACGAGATCGGTGCCATTTTAAAATGCAATTTCGTGCGAATTGTCGTACCGATCTCGACGGCGCGCCGCTGAACGGCAATCCGTTGGGCCACTTCTGTGCGTTTCTCGATATTCGGCTTGTTGTCTCGTGCTTCCGGCTGATACCTCTACCAGTTTGTCCTGCTACACTCAGCATATATTCCAGCTGGTCTCAATCTTCATTGCCGCCTATCGTTAGATTTCATCGGCTAGCGGCATGTACACGAGGACTTTGTGAACATTACAACACCCACCATTATTGTGCTGAATGGTGCATCGAGCGCTGGTAAGACCAGCCTGTGCAAGCTGTTGCAGGTTGCGCTTGATTATCCCATTATGCATTTACAAGAAGATTCGTTCGTGTTCAATACCTATCACGAACGCTGGACACATCCAGGGTCGGGCGAGCGCATTTTTGCCATGACAATGCTCGCATACTATCGTTCTATTCGCGCCTGTGTCTCGGCCGGTCATAATCTCTTGGTTGATACCGGCTTTTATTCAGCAGAGCTTGTGCATCAATTTGTGCAAGAACTTCATGATCTGCCAATCTGGTTGGTTGGCGTTCATTGTGAGGTAGCGGAGTTGGAGCGGCGCGAGCAAGCGCGCGGCGACCGTCAAATCGGCATTGCACGTGACCAATTTCACACGATACACGCACATATGCAGTACGATATCGAAGTGGACACCTCGATCTCATCGTTTGAAGCGTGTACGGCTTCCATAAAAGCAGCGGTCGCAATTGCGGAGCAGCCAACAGCAATACATCGTCTGTATGCTCAATTTGCATAGCAACGCATTCGCGCTTTGAATCGTGGCCCAACACGCGCATGCAGTCCGACCGCTTCGCGCGCAAGATCGTCGCTATTTTGGCGCTTTCCTATGCTGCGCGCTCGCGGCGGCTGATGCGCAATCCGTTGGGCGTGTCTCGTTTCGCAGGTTGTCTTGATCTCGCAGGCCACTTTCTGTCTTTTCGGCAGAAGAACGCAGTGCAACTCCGAAGGAACGAATCGAACGTGGGATGAAGGCCCGTTGTGCCGCGTGATACCGTCAGCGTTTTCTCAACCCCGCGTGGTCCGAACGCTCGTTATGCTAAAGTGATTCTGGGCAACGCTTGCGCAGCCCTGATGCAGACAAAAGCCAGTTCTTTTCCACGTGGTCACGGCAACGCCTTCTCAACCCTGCGTGGTACGAACGCCCGTTATGCCACGTGGTTCCGTTCAAGGTCGTCTCAACCCTGCGTGGGATGAAGGCTTGTTATGCTGCGTGTGGTTCCGTCAGCGTGGTTCGCCGAGCGCAGCTGTTCGTGTCTCTTTCAGCGTGGTTGGCGTATGCCTCAGTTTGGCTATCTATCAAGGCTCACGCCCAACACGCGCTTGCAGCGGACGCCGCTTCGCGTCGAGCAAGATCGTGCGTTTTTCGGCGTCAGTTTCTGCTACAATGTGACAGCCATCAATTGGTGGCGGCGCCGCTAAAGCGCAACCCGTTGGACCTTGCCGCATCTCTATCCATACGAGATTACCTTTATGCGCATTGAGTACAACCGCTGCCGCGTTTTCCTCCCATTATTTTCCTCTTCATCCTAATCCCTGTATAATATAGTCACTGTTTGTTTCGCTTTGGGAAGGATGATATCTATGCTACACACATATAAAGCAATCTTACGAGGAAACCGATTAGAGTGGAGCGATACTCCACCTGCCGACCTTGGTTCCGAGCAGCCGGTTGCAGTCCATGTAACTATTTTGGAGCCATCAGACCACATCTCGCAATCTCTCCACACAGGGGCAGCAATGGCAACCATTTTGGAGCAACTTGCGCAATCAGAAACGTTCGCTGAGATAGACGATCCGAGTGTATGGGAACGTGAACAGCGTGAAGAACGCCATTTACCAGAACGAGCCGCCTGATGCTGATTGATAGCAATATCATTATCTATGCCGCTCAGCCCCAATATACAGCGCTGCGGCAACTCATCATCGATAGGAACCCGGCTGTGTCAGCAGTCAGTTACGTGGAAGTTTTGGGATACCATAAGCTCACCGAACAAGATCGGCAGCTTCTGGAAGCATTTTTCAACACGGCGCCGATTCTCGCTGTGACACAACCAGTGCTCGATCAAGCAGTCAAACTACGCCAACTCCGTAAGATGACCTTGGGTGATGCATTAATTGCTGGTACAGCGCTCGCACATAACCTGACACTTGTGACCCGTAACACCTCAGATTTTATCTGGATTGCTGGTTTAACGCTGCTCAATCCGTTTGAACAGAGCTAATTTCCTCAAAGCATTCGAAAGCACGGTCCAACACGGCGTTGCAGTTGACCGCTTCGCGCGCAAGATCGTCCGTTTTTTGATGGAAGCCTGCGCAGCGCGCTCACGGCAACTGAACGCCAACCCGTTGGGCGTCCATTCATTTCATCAATGCCTTCTGGACTGATAGCGCATGCATGTCCGGCTCGCATTCTTCGTCACGTTTTTGAACGCCTATTTTCTCTCAACGCAACGTATACCGTCACAATGAGGTTTTCTCACTCCATACCCGCTTCAACCCAATCGCGTGGCGGGGTACAATTGACGTGGCAACTCGGCACAATGCCTGCGTGCTTGGCTTGCTTCCACCACTCAGGTGGTTTGGTACGGTCACTACTGCATAGAAGATAACGATAGCTATGAACTACCGCTTCCGAAAATTACACCTCTGGATTGCTTTCTGCTTTGCAATTACTCTTGGCGCTTGCTCATTCCGCAGTCACGAAGCGCAGCGTTTCCGTATTACAAACACCAGCGATATTCCTATTGAGCAAGCCATTATTACCTTTCCAAACGAGCGCCTTGTATTTGGTCCACTCGCCCCACACAGCACAAGTCCATATCAAGTCGTGCAGCACGGCGTCTATCGTGACGCGTCCTATGAACTCACAATACACAACCAGACGCTACAATTCCCAGTTATTGATTGGATCGGCGAACAACCACTTGCAGGGCAAGGATTTACAAGTTATCTCGCATTTGATCTGCAAGCTGCACAGTATCGGCAGATACACGCCAGCATACAAGCGAGTGGAGACTGAGGCAAACAATACAGGCGCCCAACACGCGCTTGCAGCGGACGCCGCTTCGCGTCGAGCAAGATCGTGCGTTTTTCAGCGCCAGTTTCTGCTACAATGTGCTTGCCATCAATCAGTGGCGGCGCCGCTAAAGCGCAACCCGTTCGGCGGTTGTCTCCATCCACGAATTGCTCAGAACCCAAATCATTTCGTCTCCGTGCGACCTTCCTACTTTCCTTCTGCTCATCACTTCGTCCCTGCCTGTGCTATACTTTTGCCATTGAGACATTGCGGAGGAGAATGGCTCTATGCCTCGGATTAGTGCTTTTTTCGGCATTGTGATTTGGATGTACTACAACGACCATCAGCCTCCTCATTTCCATGCCGAATATAATGGCGAGGAAGTGCTGATCCTAATTGGCTCTGGCGATGTCTTTCAGGGTCGGGTTTCTCGTCGCGCGCTTCGCCTCATTCAGGAATGGGAAGAATTGCACCGCGCTGACTTGATGGCAGATTGGGAGTTGGCACGTCAACAGCAACCGCTCAATCCGATTGCACCACTCACCTAACCCAGGAGGCAACTATGGCACAATTCATTCGTGTTCAATCAATCGAGCCACTTGAACCACCCGTCATGCGGGTTCGGTTTACCAATGGTGAGCAACGCGATATCAACCTAACCGCCTATATTGCGAGTGGCGACATCTTTGAGCCAGTACGAAGCGACGAAATCTATTTCCGCTCAGCCCAGGTTGAAGGCGGTACAATTGCGTGGCCTAATGGGGCAGACATTGATCCAGATGTTTTGTTTTATGAAGGTACGCCGCCGTGGGCGCAAGAAGAAGTGGGACAGCCGAGCCAAGCACATCATTAAGTGCAAAGAAACCATATCGCTTTGGACACAAACATGCGACGGAACCGCCGAACACGCCGTTGCAGCGGACGCGCTCCGCGCCTCGAGATCGGTGCTATTTTAGAATGTCATTTCGTGCGGAAAGCTATTCCGATCTTGACGGCGCGCCGCTAAAGCGCAACCCGTTGGACGGCAGCCATCACATCGATTATGCGCAACCAGGCTCACGTGACTATGCTATACTAACTGCATGGATTTTGAATGGGACGATCAAAAAGCTGAGTATAATTTCCACAAACATGGCGTCGCTTTTCCCGAAGCGGCGACGGTCTTTTCTGATCCGCTTGTAATCACGTTCGCCGATCCGGATCATTCGCAGGATGAGGATCGTTTCATTGTTCTTGGCACATCTGCAGAAGGGCGCTTGCTGATGGTTGCTCATACAGATCGCGGCGATCGTATTCGTATCATTAGCGCTCGAACGCTCAAACCGAAGGAGCGGCGATTATATGAGTCAGAACAGTAATACACCACGTGAGGATGATCTCCGCGACGAATATGATGAGAACGTCTTAAGGAATGGCATCCGTGGTAAATATGTGCAGCGGCTCGCTGCGGGGTCAAATATTGTTCGGCTTGCTCCAGACGTCGCCGCAGCATTTCCGACCGAAGAAGCTGTCAATGACGCCTTACGTTTACTGCTCAATGTAGCAAAAACGAGCGTCCGGCAAACCATATAATATCTGCATAGACGCGTGCCAATATTTGCTTTCACGGCTGCGTTCGGGAACTTCATAAGCGAAGCTATTTTCCGCGTGTATTAGACCTAAACCTCTACGCTACCAGCCGTCCAACACGGCGTTGCAGTTGACCGCTTCGCGCGCGAGATCGGTGCTTTTTAAGAAAGTTCATACCTGCGCTCGCGGCAACTGAACGCCAAGCCGTTGGGCCGGCCCTCCGCTCGTCTCCTCGTGAAATGTCGTCACTTTTTGGCTTCCTTAACGTATATACTATAGTTCTTACTTGCTCGCTCTCGTCCGACAGTTCCTCCCGAGGTTTCGCCGTGGACTACCAAGTTGCTTACACAGTCGCCCAACAGTCATTCGATTGGCAACCCATCGCCATCGGGATAGTTTTCAGTGTGGTAGGAATTCTCGTGATTGCTGCCGCACGTTCTGTCAGCCGGATTACCCGACGATCGCTTACCTATGTCCGCGTCTTTGGCGCGTTCTTTCTTACTTTTGCACTGCTTTGGACGACTGTCCTCGGCGCCTTCCTCAACCATACTTATACGCGCTATCCTGAACTCTTACGTACCGGCCAATATCAAACAGTGGAAGGTGTCGTGCGGGATTTCACGCCAATGCCATATGAGGGTCACGCCCTCGAAACCTTTACCGTGAACGGCGTTCCGTTTGCCTATTCTGACTATGTCCTGACTGGCACGTTCAATACAACACAGTCTCACGGTGGGCCGATTACAGCCGGCCGG
Organism: Kouleothrix sp. 19917; assembly: GCF_057073505.1. Lineage (NCBI taxonomy): Bacteria > Bacillati > Chloroflexota > Chloroflexia > Chloroflexales > Roseiflexaceae > Kouleothrix > Kouleothrix sp. 19917. The sequence continues at coordinate 1,476,960 of NZ_CP097099.1, read as the reverse complement.
CAAGTCAAAATCTACTACGTCGCCGAAGGATCGGTGGCACCAGATAACCGAATTCTTTGGATTGGCATCAAGCAGTAGTATACGGCTAACCCGAGACATGCCTACGAGTCGTGCCGGCCCAACAAGGCGTTGCAGTCCGACCCGCGCCGTCCGGCGCTCTACGAGATCGGGCGTATTTTGACAGTCAGATTCGATCCACCGATGCCGATAGCGGCGCGGGCGGCTGAACGCCGAGCGTTGGGCGAGTCTTAGGCGCGAAGTTCCCTCGATCTTGAATATCACTTTCTGTCTTTTTGGCAGAAGATCGCCCTGCCGCTACGAAGGAGCAAATCGAGCGTAGGATGAAGGCCCGTTGTGCCGCGTGGTTCCAGTCAACGCCTTCTCAACCCCACGTGGTATGAGCGCCCGTTGTGCTGAGGTGGTTCCGGTCAACGTTTCGCGCATTTCAAGGTGGTACAAACGCCCGTTATGCCGCGTGGTTCCGTTTCGTGTTTGCTCAACCCTGCGTGGTGCGAAGGCCCGTTGTGCTGACGTGGTTCCGGGCAGTGTGGTTCCGCCAAGCGCAGTTGCTCGTGTCGCATCAACGTCGGCGTCTCATGCTTCCATTCGGCTGTTTATCAAAGCTCACGCCCAACACGCGCTTGCAGCGGACGCCGCTTCGCGTCGAGCGAGATCGTGCGTTTTTCAGCGCCAGTTTCTGCTACAATGTGCTTGCCATTTACTGGGGTGGCGCCGCTAAAGCGCAATCCGTTGGGCCGCTCAATAAAGTCTCATCTTGTGAAATACGGCGCAATCTTTTCGTTGTATAATCAGTTTCATGGAAAGTCTGTCTGTTGAGGAGAATTGGTCGAGTGGATATTGAGGAACAGCAGCACATTGAGACCCTTCTCAAACAGCATCAACGCCGTCTTCGGTTACTTGAACAACGAGCCGCCACATTTGGAAATAATGCACCTGCTGAGTTGATCATTGAAATAGAGGATCTCCAGATCATTGTTGACAAACTTCAGACGCGATTACATGCTGCGGAACAAAATTCGCAACCTTCACCAGAAATACAGAGGCAATCAGTAGAGCCAATAAGGAGAGATTTAAAGAATAGCCAGTCGAAAGCTATTCCCATTATAATTGCGCTTATTGGTGCAATCGCTACGATTGCAGCCGCTTGGATCAGTAGCAGAAGTCAGCAAAACGGCTCATTAGCATCTCCAACTGTTAGTACAATGGTTTCTCCAATTGCCAGTGGTGCGAGTACTACACCATCGTTTCAACCTACTCTTACTTTGCCTGTAATAGCTACTACACCGATACTTGTAGCTACAATTACTCCTGCTCCTGCAACGCTAGCAACCGCAATAGCTCAGCGAATTGAACAGACGGTAGCTCCGTTTTTCAAAAATGCTCAGGTAAGTTCTGGACCTACAGATGGAGAATTAGTACATGACACGAAACGTAGTGGTTTAAATGTAAATGGTGGTTTGTTCAAGCTCAGAGACTTTATTGCCGAAGTGCGTTTCTACAATCCTTTTGATGCAGTTACAACCAAGCAATTATGGGATTATGGTATAGTTTTCCGAGGAAGTGATGATAATCATAAAGATTACCGCATTATAATTCGTGCCGATAAAACTTGGTCACTCATCATCAATGATAATTCTAAGCCTGGCACGAGTTATAGTGTAGAAGGAGGAGGAACAATAAAATATATGGATACATCGGTTGGCGGTTTTAATGATCTACGGCTGATAGTAAAAGATGAAAAAGGTTATCTATTTGTCAATAGCAAATATGTGGCAACTCTCAATGTATCAAGCCAATTAAACTCGGGCCCGGTTCTTATAGCAACAAGCATATACGGTGGAAGCACTATAGATGGTAAATCGACGCGATTCAAAGATTTTACCGTCTACTCATTATAGATACGAATATTGTCGCATTTCAGAATTGATTTTTCTGTGCCCTAATGCACCAAAGCCCCATTTTAAAGCGGCCCAACACGGCGTTGCAGTTGACCGCTTCGCGCACGAGATCGGTGCTTTTTAAAAAGTTTGTGTCTGCGCTCGCGGCAACTGAACGCCAACCCGTTGGGCGCCGAGCACAACTACTAGTGCGGTAATGTATTATTACGCCGAGGTTGTATGCAAGATTTTATAGCGAGTCGTAAACAGCAACGCACTCCTCTAACGATATCTATCATACTATTTTTGCTTATTTTTGGAATCCTCACAATCATTCCATATTTGCGGCGTGAATTCTATCAGCACTTGGCACATCAATCTCTCCAGTATATCCCACTACCCCCTGGTGTATGGATGTTACCAGAAGGAGGCGAAATCCTTCATTCTTACGGTTGCGGCCCTGAGGATATTGTTACTGAAACCAGTGTGTATAGCTCTAAATTATCTGTAGACCAAATAATGAGCTTTTATGACCAGCATCTCAACGATTTCTCCTCATGGAATGTGACTTCACGTGGCGGAAATGGCTTATCGGCGCAAATGGAAAGTAACTCCCGTGTCACTGTAAGCATTTTCATTCCTGATTGGGTGGTTACCAGCGACGTATTAAACGATAATACGAAAAGACAACCAAATGAATTGGCATTGATCCATGCTCTATCGCGCGGCGAAGAGCCATTTTCAATAACATTATATCAAAGCTATGCACCTCTATTATTCATCGCTTGCCCAGAAGACCATGACTGACTAAACAATTCTCGTCTCAGATCAACAAATAATAATTAATTCTTTTCGAAAATGCGCCCAACACGCGCTTGCAGCGGACGCCGCTTCGCGTCGAGCGAGATCGTGCCTTTTTCAGCGCCAGTTTCTGCTACAATGTGATTGCCATGTATCGGTGGCGGCGTCGCTGAAGCGCAACCCGTTGGGCGCATCTCGTTTCTTAGGTTGTCTTGATCTCACAGGTCGTTTTCTGTCTTCTCGGCAGAAGAACGCAGTGAAACTCCGAAGGAACGAATCGAGCGTGGGATGAATGCTCGTTGTGCCGTGTGGTTCCGTGTTGCGCTGTCTCAACCCCGCGTGGTACAAGCGCCCGCGTTGTACTGATTGTGGTTCCGTTCAACGTTTGCCGCAAAGGAGCGTGGTACGAAGGCTCGTGGTGCTGAATGTGGTCCTGTTCCAAGTTGTCTCAACCCTGCGTGGTACGAACGCTCGTGGTGCTGAATGTGGTTCAAGTCAGCGTGGTTCCGCAGAGCGCAGTTGCTCGTGTCGCATCAACGTCGGCGTCTCATGCTTCCATTCGGCTGTTTATCAAAGCTCACGCCCAACACGCGCTTGCAGCGGACGCCGCTTCGCGTCGAGCGAGATCGTGCGTTTTTCAGCGCCAGTGTCTGCTACAATGTGACAGCAATCAATCGGTGGCGGCGCCGCTAAAGCGCAACCCGTTGGGCGTCTCTCGGTTTGCAGGTTGTCTTGATCTCACAGGTCGCTTGCTGTCTTTTCGGCAGAAGAATGCAGTGCAACTACGAAGCAACGAATCGAACGTGGGATCAAGCCCGTTGTGCCGCGTGATACCGTCAACGCTTTCTCAACCCTGCCTAGTACAAGTGCTCGTTGTGCTGACGTGGTTCTGTTCAATGCCTGGTACATACCAGCGTGATTCGAATGCTCGTTATGCCACGTGGTTCCAGGTTGCGTGATCTCAACCCTGCGTGGTGCGAGCGCCCGTTGTGCTGAATGTGGTTCCGGTCAGCGTGGTTCCGCCGAGCGCAGCTGCTCATATCGCTTCAACGCTGGTGGCTCATGCTTCAGTTTGGCTTTCTATCAGTGCTCACGCCCAACACGCGCTTGCAGCGGACGCCGCTTCGCGTCGAGCAAGATCGTGCCTTTTTCAGCGCTAGTTTCTGCTACAATGTGGCAGCCATCAATCAATGGCGGCGCCGCTAAAGCGCAACCCGTTGGGCGCGTCTCGTTTCGCAGGTTGTCTTGATCTCGCGGGTCGCTTTCTGTCTTTTTGGCAGAAGAACGCAGTGCAACTCCGAAGGAGCGAATCGAGCGTGGGATGAGCGCCCGTTGTGCCGCGTGATTCCGTCAGCGTTTTCTCAACCCTGCGTGGTGCGAGTGCTCGTGGTGCTGATTGTGATTCCGTTCAACGTTTAACCAAAGCAACGTGGTACGAAGGCTCGTGGTGCTGAATGTGATTCCAGTCAACGCGTTCTCAACCCTGCGCGGCGCGAGCGCCCGTTGTGCTGAATGTCGTTCCGGTCAACGTGATTCCGCCGAGCGCAGTTGCACATGTCGCGTCAACGCCGGCGGCTCATGCTTCCATTCGGCTGTTTATCAAACCTCACGCCCAACACGCGCTTGCAGCGGACGCCGCTTCGCGTCGAGCGAGATCGGTGTTATTTTCCGTATCGGTATCTGCTGCAATGACAGTGCCATCGATTGGTGGCGGCGCCGCTAAAGCGCAACCCGTTGGGTCGCACTCTGGTGTGGCTCATAAAACAAGTCCAACTACGCTCACTCCTGGAGCCGAAAGATAGCCTTACAACTGTGCTGAGATATGTATGTCTGATTCGTATGACGACGATTACGGCACCTGTAAAGAAACCTCAGCTGCCTTTCGCATTATGCATCCCTCGCTTGACCCTGTCGTGATTTCACACAAGCTGAAGCTTACTCCCTCCTGGTCTTGGAGCAAGGGGACGCCACGGGGCTCTCGCCAAATTCCAACCCGTAGTGGTATTTGGGGCTTTGACACCGATGGTATTCTCACCTCTCGCGATTTACGGCGGCATCTGGATTGGCTTCTCGATCACCTTGAACCAAACGCGGCAACACTCGCAACCTTGAAAGCCGAAGGATATCAGATGGATGTATTTTGTTTGTGGTGCCGAGACGGCGGGACAGGTGGGCCAATGCTCTCACCGCATAATATGGCGCGCTTGGCAGCACTTGATTTGACTATTGGCTTCGAGTTCTGGTCGGTTGATGAAGACGATGATGAGGACGAAGTGCAGGAACAAGAGCATCCATCAAAATCAAATAGTCCATAACATGTTCGACGCTCAGCCTTGTGGCTTTCTCAAACAAACGGCTTACAAATCGTGCAACCCAACACGCGCTTGCAGCGGACGCCGCTTCGCGTCGAGCAAGATCGTGCCTTTTTCAGCGCCAGTATCTGCTACAATGTGATAGCTATTTATCGGTGGCGGCGCCGCTAAAGCGCAACCCGTTGGGCCGGCACCCGATCAGCCGCTTCCCGCAAAAAGGCCGTTTTGCGTGACTCGTGATTGACTCACCAGTTGAAGTTTCGACGCACGCGACTCACAATCCAGCGACCATTGGCGAAATAGACGAATCCAAGTCGTGATGGCTGTCGTTTCACCAATAGCACGAATCACTTGCGCAATAGGTGCTCTTGGCCGATAATAGGCGCAGGCGCTTCGTTCACTTTCATGTTGGGCCGCCTCTGATACTGGCGTTATCTCTATCTATACTGTTTTTGAATATATTTTGCGGCTGTATATAACTTGGCGCACCGCACAAGGGATTCTGCCTCTTACACTCAGGCACAAGAACATCACTATGCACACTATTCTGTCTTGCTACCGTCTTCGTATCACTTCGCTCTGGTTGTTAGTATTTGTTTGGACCATAGGAAGTTGCTCGCTTTTTTCTTCTCAATGGACAAATACTCAACACATCATCGACGCATTCCACAATAAGGGCATCCAATTTGACCATGTGACGAAGGAGGAGCAACCTGCTCTGACCAAGCTTCAAGCAACGTCCATCTCCTTTTCAATTGTCAATACGTCACAAAGTACGCCATCTGGCTCAATTATCGTCTTTGCCGATGAGCGGCAGGCGCATCTTTTTTCAGTGGCTGATAGCTATTACCGACAATATCCAGAGTCAACACGATACCGAGTGATACAAAACCGTAACGCAGTATTGCTTGTCAAAGAGGAAATTCCAATAGACGAAGCCAAGCCGATCTTGGAAGTGTTTCAAGCCATAGCGCCATAATTGACTTATCCAAACACGTTCCCTAGAGGCAGCCCAACACGCGCTTGCAGCGGACGCCGCTTCGCGTCGAGCGAGATCGTGCCTTTTTCAATGCCAGTTTCTGCTACAATGTGGTTGCCATCAATCAGTAGCGGCGCCGCTAAAGCGCAACCCGTTGGGTGGCGCATCAAAGCTGCACCGATTTATTGCTTGCTGTATAATTGATGTGTTGTTGCGTACTCGCTTGCATATGTTTTGGTAGTGTCATGAGCATCTCCATCGACGTCGACAGCATTGTGACGCCAAAAGACCGTCACACCTTCGGGCCACCAGACTACCAAGAATACCAATACGCTGAACTGCGCGCTCTCTGTCAAGCATTCGGATGGTCAGGCGTCCCGTGGCTAGAACCTTCACCGGTTCGCGGCGCAACCGACACCTCCTGCAGCAGTATTCGCTATTACCGGTTACTCGGCGTCGCACGAGCCTATGCACGCGGTACAGATTTCTGTGTGTATAATGAGGAAAATCCGCCAGCACTAACGCTCGATGAGGAGCTGATGTTTCCTCATCTGCTCATTCGAGCGACCTGGAGCAACTATTATCTACCGATCGATTTTGATCGTCCGCTACAGTTCGAGGGTGCATGGGGCGCAGTTTCGGCTGGCTCTGTGATACGTCTCCAAAGAGAACTCGTACAGCTCGGAGCCATCATTCCCAAAATTCATCGACGTGGAAGCACGGCCACGATTAATCAAGAGACATCACAAGAAGAAGTCATAACTGACGCTGGCAAGGTCTGCGACTTATTGCTCGCTGCAACGCGGGAGAGCATCCAATCGCAACTACCTTTGCTGTTACGTGGTTAATGGCTGCAAACTGAAGCATTTATCAACGCCACCCAACACGGCGTTCCAGTTGACCGCTTCGCGCGCAAGATCGCCCTTTTTTGATAGAAGTTTGAGCAGCGCGCTCGCGGCAACTGAACGCCAAACCGTTGGGCGCGTCTCGTTTCGCGGGTTATCTCGATCTCGAACAGCGCTCTTTATCTTTTTGGCACAAGAACCCAGTGCCGCCACGAAGGAACGAATCGAACGTGGGATGAGCGCCCGTTGTGCTGCGTGGTTCCGTTCAGCGTTTTCTCAACCCCGCGTGGTACGAGCGCCCGCGTTGTGCTGATTGTGGTTCCGTTCAACGTTTGCCGCAAAGGAGCGTGGTACGAAGGCTCGTGGTGCTGAGTGTGGTTCTATTCAACGTTTTCTCAACCCTGCGTGTTGCGAATGCTCGTTATGCTGGTGTGATTCCTAACAACGTGGTTCCGCAAAGCGCAGTTGCTCGTGTCGATGGAGCGTGGTTGGCACATGCTTCAGCTTGGCTGTTTATCAAAGCTCACGCCCAACACGCGCTTGCAGCGGACGCCGCTTCGCGTCGAGCGAGATCGTGCTTTTTCAGCGTCAGTTTCTGCTACAATGTGACAGCCATCAACCAATGGCGGCGCCGCTAAAGCGCAACCCGTTAGGCCACTCATCAATGAGCCTGTGATACAATAATAACCATTGTATATCCAATCTGTAACAGGGCATCTATGAATGACTTTCGTTCTAGAATCGATAATGTGATAAATATTGAGGAGCTGCGCACCTTATGTTTCGATCTCCATATCGATTATGACAACTTACGAGGAGCGTCAAAATCCGATAAGGTGCGTGAACTCATCCAATATTGTTCGCGTACTGGTCATATGTCTGAGCTTATAAGGCACCTTCAGATCATTCGACCAAATGAACCCTGGATTGATTTAGCACTCACATTTTCCCCTCTACCTATAACAAATCGACACACCCCGCTATATTGGGTTGGATTCGCAACGCTTTTCATTCTCCTCATCGCGATGGGGACATGGATCTTGCGAGACACCATAAGCCCTACACCATCTACACAAATTTCATCAACTACGATTCTGTACGGTAGTCAAACACCAAATAAAACATTGGTCAACCCTACATCGATTCATTCCATTAACACTTCTGAAGCTGTGACTGCAAATGTTAAAGAGCCAGAATTGAATAAGACACCAAAATACTCGGAGAGTAATGTAATATTCCCATATCGACATGGAGAATATGTCGGTTCAATCGACATACCTATCGACTTGAGCAACTTCACATTAGACTTTTCCTTTGATATTCCGAATGATCCATACTTCTATACAACTGTTCCAGTGATAAACTTCAGAGCAAATCAAGGCATATCCTATAGGTTGTATATCAATCAAAAGATAGGAACTTGGAGTTATTATCTTTCCACTTTGGGCGATACATCTAATCCTATATTAATCAAACCTCAGAATTGGAACAAAGAAATCGGATCATCTAACCACGTCAAGTTAGTAACTTATGATGAAAAAGGCTGTCTTTATTTCAATAACACGTTAGCAGGAACGCTTGATTTATCCAAATTGGCCCAGAAAGGCTCTGTAGTATTAAGTTTGGACGCCAACTACAATCGAACATCTGCGTCTATTGCAGATACTAGTCGTTATGAGCTCAATTTCAAGGAGATCATAGTATATGAGAATTTTAGCTTACAGCCTTGTGAAAACAGCCAATGACTCTTGTGGCCTAACACGGCGTTGCAGTTGACCGCTTCGCGCGCAAGATCGCCCTTTTTTGATGGAAGCCTGGGCAGCGCGCTCGCGGCAACTGAACGCCAACCCGTTGGGCGTCTATTCATCAAATACTTTTCAAAGTATAATCCGGCAGGTCCCCTTTTTCTGCGTATCAATCTTCTCTTCATTATGTCGCCTTTTCGTAATGGGTTATAAAAGTGCGACAAGGCTACACGACGAGTTTTCGTAAAAACAGCCAGTCTTATCTCATTACCGATTTTATCTTTTCTCCGCCGTTTCAATCAATCATGTCATGGTCAAACGAGTCGAGCGATCGCCAGATAAAAGTCAGTGCATCCTCACGCACTCTGGGAAATCGTGTGATGGATCCAATCACCCATGTTCTGATAACATGCATCTGCATCGACACGAAGCCAAGCACCATTCTTGGTGGTTTAGTTGCAGATGCGCCTTTCTATTGTGCCTATCCTCCTTGGCTATTCGTCACCAAGCAACTCGGCCCTGCTCTCGCTACAAACACATGGCCCGAGCCACCTGCATGGATGAAAACGGCACACCATATCTTTCATAGCTTTCCAGTTCTCGGGCTATTGGCGCTTCTCCATCATATCATTTGGAAACGGTGGTCCTCGGCAAGCCTTTTCGCGTGGTGTTTACACGTCCTGATTGATTTGCCAACTCATTCTCGTCGCCAATGGGCACCGCAATTTCTTTGGCCGTTATCAGACGTGACGATTGATGGAGTGTCGTGGGCTGAATTACTCTTTGCCAAAGTCGCCACTGCGAAAGGGAAACAGTGAGGACAACGGGGAAAACAAACGACAGAATAGACGCCCAACACGCGCTTGCAGCGGACGCCGCTTCGCGTCGAGCGAGATCGTGCGTTTTTCAGCGCCAGTTTCTGCTACAATGTCAGTGCCATGTATCGGTGGCGGCGCCGCTAAAGCGCAACCCGTTGGGCGCGTCTCGTTTCTGAAGTTGTCTCGATCACGAACGACGGTTTATGTCGCTTCGGCACAAGAACGCCCTGCAGCCGCGAAGAACCGAATCGAGCGTGGGATGAAGGCTCGTTGTGCCGCGTGATTCCAGTCAGCTTTTTCTCAACCCCGCGTGGTACGAGCGCCCGTTGTACTGAACGTGGTTCCGTTCAACTCTTGGCACATTTCAACGTGATACGAACGCGCGTGGTGCTGAGTGTGATTCCGGTCAGTGCTTTCTCAACCCTGCGTGGTACGAAGGCTCGTTATGCTGAAGTGGTTCCAGTCAACGTGATTCCGCCGAGCGCAGTTGCTCGTATCAAGTCAACGTGGTCGGCGTATGCCTCAGCCCGGCTGTCTATCAAAGCTCGCGCCCAACACGCGCTTGCAGCGGACGCCGCTTCGCGTCGAGCGAGATCGTGCGTTTTTCAGTGCCGGTTTCTGCTACAATGTCGTTGCCATCTATCGGTGGCGGCGCCGCTAAAGCGCAACCCGTTGGGCCCTTACCACATCCATAGCCTCTCCACTCCTTTCCTTCTCTCAAACCTGCTCTTGCAATTTTCCCAGAATCTAGCTATACTCTAGCCAGATTTGACCACGCTGTCAGGATATTGTTTCTATGTCCTATGAAATCATTCTTGCGCCTGAAGCCGTCGAAGATCTTCAGTACTTGAAGCCGAATGTTCGTGCAACCGTTCGTGATGCCCTCGAACGTTTCCTTCGTCATCAACCAACCAAAATCAGCAAAAGCCGTATCAAGCGCCTTCGCGGATTAGCACGTCCCCAATACCGATTACGCGTCGATGAAGTACGGATATTTTACGATGTTCGCGACACTGCGGTTGAGGTTCTTGCTATTATCGACAAACCCGACGCTGCTGCTTGGCTCGAGCGAGAAGGAGTACCTGATGAAACAGATCCCACTCTCGGAAGTGAAGAATGATCTTTCCAAATATCTTCGTCTTGCCGAAGAAGAAGCGATCGTGATCACGCGCCATGGAAAACCAGCTGGTATTCTGATCGGCTTCGAGTCAGAGGATGAGTGGTTTGAGTATCGTCTAGAGCATGACCCGCGTTTTCTCAACCGGGTCGAAGCAGCGCGTGCAAGCCTCCAAGCAAAACGTGGTATTCGATTAGAAGATCTGCCAGAATGATGCTGAGGCACTCACGTACAAACGCTGCTCAATCGGCGGGCCCAACACGGCGTTGCAGTTGACCGCTTCGCGCGCGAGATCGGTATTTTTTAAGAGGTTTATACCTGCGCTCGCGGCAACTGAACGCCAACCCGTTGGGCGTGTCTCGTTTCTCACGTTGTCTCGTTCTCGCAGGTCGCTTTCTGTCTTTTCGGCAGAAGAACGTCGTGCAGCCACGAAGGAACGAATCGAACGTGGGATGAAGGCTCGTTGTGCCGCGTGATTCCAGTCAGTATTTTCTCAACCCTGCGTGGTGCAAAAGCCCGTGGTGCTGGCGTGGTTCCGGTCAGCGTTTGGCGCATTTGTACGTGGTATAAACGCCCGTTATGCCGCGTGGTTCCCTTCAGCGTTTTCGCAACCCTGCGTGATGCGAAAGCTCGTTGTGCTGAAGTGGTTCCGGTCAGCGTGATTCCGCCAAGCGCAGGTGCTCGTGTCGATGGAGCGTGATTGGCGTATGCCTCAGCTTGGCTGTCTATCGAAGTTCACGCCCAACACGCGCTTGCAGCGGACGCCGCTTCGCGTCGTGCGAGATCGTGCGTTTTTCAGCGCCAGTGTCTGCTACAATGGTGCAGCCATCAATCCGTGGCGGCGCCGCTAAAGCGCAACCCGTTGGGCGCGTCTCGTTTCGCAGGTTGTCTTGATCTCGCGGGTCGCTTTCTGTCTTTTTGGCAGAAGAACGCAGTGCAACTCCGAAGGAGCGAATCGAGCGTGGGATGAGCGCCCGCTGTGCCGCGTGATACAGTCAACGTTTTCTCAACCCCGCGTGGTGCGAACGCTCGTTGTGCTGAAGTGATTCCAGCCAAAGTTTGGCGCGCTTCACGGTGATACAAAAGCCCGTTGTGCCGCGTGGTTCTGTGTCGCGCTTCCCCAACCCCGCGTGGTACGCAGGCTCGTTGTGCTGAATGTGATTCCGGGCAACGTGATTCCGCCGAGCGCAGCTGCTCATATCGCTTCAGTGTGGTCGTTTCATGCTTCAGCTTGGCTGTCTATCAAGGCTCACGCCCAACACGCGCTTGCAGCGGACGCCGCTTCGCGTCGAGCGAGATCGTGCCTTTTTCAGCGCTGGTATCTGCTACAATGTGGTTGCTATCAATCGGGGCGGCGCCGCTAAAGCGCAACCCGTTAGCCCATAAAATCGGCACAGAATAAATGTTCTGATTGCGAGCACATATAGTTCCATGATATAGTCTACACTGTTAAAATAAATCAGATAATAATAGGCAATATGTATGAGCAATCTCGAAGAGAATTCTAACGACAGGTTCGAACAACTATGTATTAATTGCGACACGTCAAATCGTTCTCGGGCCAATTATTGCCGCGCGTGCGGTCATCTACTTAAAGTGATCAATGAAGATTTAGTATTTGCTGTAAAAACTTCTAATAAATCAGAAACTGCGCATGCACCGGACCGGGTAAATAGCGATGAGATATTCCATCTGAAAAAGATGGAAGAAACATATTTAAAACGTCTTCGGATATTGGAGCAAAAGGCTGCACGTGAAGGTTACAATGTCGCACCAGAAACACTTACAGAAATAGATGATATCAGAACTAGCGCGGAAAATATCACCAAAAAACTTAATTTACACAATGAAAGTAATGAATATAAATCAGAAACTGTAAACTTGCAATTCGATATAAATCATGACCATAAGATAATCACTGCTCCTCTGCAAAATATAGTTCGTTTGCGTGTTGCGCTAACCTTATCAGTGCGCCCCAATACTATAGAAATCATAGAGGTCACAAGTAGTAAAATATCGATGCGAGTTGCAGCGCCAATGTCTTCAATGCTCAATTATTTCGACCCAGAAAATGAAAAATCATCAAACAAGAGTACAATTGTCAGAAATATTGATATTAATCATATTCAATTAGTAAACATCCGTAATTCTTTCGTTATGATCAGAAGAAATAATGATGAAATAAAACTATTTGATATGAGAAAATCAAAGTTATTATTCGAGAACTATAACTATCAAGATCATGATAGCATATTAATAAATAACGAGTACTTTCCTTTTATCACAATTAGAAGCATCAATATAAGCAATCAAAAAGAATACGCCGCGTTAAGAATAAGGTTTATAAATGACTTAACCACAGATAAGCTTATTGCACCGAACACTCACGTCTTTGTTTCTCCTAGAAAGGCAAATAGCGTTCATAGACTTTTTGCACTTCAAGTTTATGACATTGATTACTTGGAATTTTATTGGAGTGAACGAGCTTTGCAAATTGGACGATCATCAATCATTTAAAGTTCTATATATTAGAGATCATCACGATTTAAATTCGCAAATGTCGTCTGGCTCTTTGGGACGCCACAAAAGGCATTAGCACAAGTGTTTGTCAGATAGGCAGTTTAAGGCTCTCTAATGCCATTTTATACTTAAATCGTGATAATCTCTATTTGCCTAAACTTTCGTTCTGCCAATCTACCTATACTAATTCCAAACATTGAGATTAAACACTAGCTGGGCTAACACGCGCTTGCAGCGGACGCCGCTTCGCGTCGAGCGAGATCGTGCGTTTTTTAGCGCCAGTGTCTGCTACAATGGTGCAGCCATCAATCGGTGGCGGCGCCGCTAAAGCGCAACCCGTTGGGCCGCGGCAAGCAGCACCAATCCTTGCTACACTGCTCTTTAGGAGATTAGCCCTTTGAAATCGATTCCTCAAGTCATTTTCATTAATGGTTTTGGTGGGCGCGACAATGCAGCTTCATTTCATGTATCTTTGAATAAATTCTTTAAGCGTTTTAGTCTTCGCTTTGATCTACGCTCATTTGCTTGGGATAGCCTGCCTCCAACACCGCAAGTATTAGTTGCGAATTTTTTTGCAGTCACAGCAGGCTGCCAAACAAGCAGGTCAAGAACTTTGTACTTTGGTCAATGAGTTAGAAAATCAGGGGTTTTCTATCATCTAATCGGGTTCAGCTTGGGAGCAGAAGTCATACGCCAAGCTCTATCCCACCAACACGCAGCCCTCCCCAATTTACGCAGTGTCTATTTACTTGGTGCAGCCTTCAACCATAACGTCACAATCAACACCGATTGTATTCCGCCTGATGCACGCTGTAATAACTACTATTCCCCTCGACAAGACGTTGTGTTGAATACATCTTTCTACAACGTTACTGGTGTTCCTGCTGCTGGATGCTTGGGTCTCAGCCAAGACAAGCGTTTCACAAATTTCGCAACCCACTGCTCCCATATTCTCGCCTACGATTACACCATATTAGCAGAAGCTTTGGGTTTTTTGCTTGCCTGGGATGACCAGCAGTATATTCCGGGTTCGATAGCTCCAAATATTATTGCTTCTACACTCGGAGGTGAGAAACAATGGAACAACATTTGCCTTCACAAAGGCCTACTCATCCAGCAAAATATGCATACAAAGCATTATCGTGCGATCGAGAATAGCGGACACCATAGAAGGAAAGCGTGGGGCAACAATCTTCATGCCATATTTCGCTCAATTTAGTTAATCAAGAACCAAAGCCGCGCCCAACACGCGCTTGCAGCGGACGCCGCTTCGCGTCGAGCAAGATCGTGCGTTTTTCAGCGTCAGTATCTGCTACAATGTGGTTGCTATCAATCGGGGCGGCGCCGCTAAAGCGCAACCCGTTGGGCGAGTCTTCGGCGAAACGTGTCCCGACCACAACCTGCACTTTCTGGTGCTTCGCCAAAAGAATGCAGTGCAACTACGAAGGAACGAATCGAACGTGGGATGAACGCTCGTTGTGCCGCGTGATACCGTCAACGCTGTCTCAACCCTGCGTGGTACGAGTGCTCGTTGTGCTGACGTGATTCTGTTTAACGCTTGGTACACACCAGCGTGATTCGAATGCTCGTTATGCCACGTGGTTCCGGGTCGCGTGATCTCAACCCTGCGTGGTGCGAGCGCCCGTTGTGCTGAATGTGGTTCCGGTCAGCGTAGTTCAGCCGAGCGCAGCTGCTCGTATCAGTTCAAGGTGGTCGGTTCATGCTTCAGCTTGGCGTTCTATCAGTGCTCTCGCCCAACACGCGCTTGCAGCGGACGCCGCTTCGCGTCGAGCGAGATCGGGGTTATTTTCCGCGTCGGTATCTGCTACAATGTGACAGCCATCTATCAGTGGCGGCGCCGCTAAAGCGCAACTCGTTGGGCGCGTCTCGGTTCGCAGTTGGCCTTGATCTCGCAGGTCGCTTTCTGTCTTTTCGGCAGAAGAACGCAGTGCAACTCCGAAGGAACGAATCGAGCGTGGGATGAGCGCCCGTTGTGCCGCGTGATACCATCAGCGTTTTCTCAACCCCGCGTGGTACGAGCGCCCGCGTTGTGCTGATAGTGGTTCCGGGCAGCGCTTTCGCAACCCGGCGTGGTACAAAAGCCCGTTGTGCCGCGTGGTTCTGTGTCGCGCTTCCCCAACCCCGCGTGGTGCGCAGGCTCGTTGTGCTGAATGTGGTTCCGGTCAACGTGATTCCGCCAAGCGCAGCTGCTCATATCGCTTCAGTGTGGTCGTTTCATGCTTCAACTCGGCGGTTTATCAAAGCTCTCGCCCAACACGCGCTTGCAGCGGACGCCGCTTCGCGTCGAGCAAGATCGTGCGTTTTTCAGCGCTAGTTTCTGCTACAATGTGGCAGCCATCAATCGGTGGCGGCACCGCTAAAGCGCAACCCGTTGGGTGGCAACCAATTTCCTCGCACTGGGAAAAGCTCGTCCTCTAGGGCTTTCCCTCCACATGCATTTGCCTTTACATCATTCCAATACTCGGCTACAATTCCCTCCAAACTCAGGAGGCGAATGATGACCACAAAAACAATTGAACTCCAAGAAGCGCAACAGCATTTGCTTGAACTCGTTGCCCAAGTCGCGGCCGGGACTGAAATCATCCTTACCGACGGACAAACTCCGCGTGCTCGACTTGTGCCCTTTGCAAACACTCCGAAACGACGTGTCGCCGGTTTGCATGTTGGGAGCATCTCTGTCAGTCCTGATTTTGATACACCGCTATCAGACGAGTTTTGGACGGGCACAGCATGAAACTGTTGCTGGATACTCATACGTTCATCTGGTGGGATAGCGAGCCCACCCGATTATCAGAAACGGCGTTGGCTCTTTGCAACGATTCGGCCAATGAGCTGCTTCTGAGCGTGACGAGTTTGTGGGAAATGCAGATCAAGCGCCAGCTTGGTAAACTGAGTCTTCGCTTACCATTACAGGATATCGTGGCTCATCAGCAAGCCACAAACGGCGTTATCCTTTTACCAATCACCGAGGAGCATATTTACCGGCTCGACGGCTTACCATCTCCTCACAAAGATCCATTTGACCGCCTGCTTGTTGCGCAAGCAAGTAGTGAAGGTGCAGTACTCGTTAGCACCGACCCGATCTTTGGCTCGTATCCGGTAGAGGTTATTTGGTAAGCACTGCCACGATGAGCCACCCAACACGGCGTTGCAGTTGACCGCTTCGCGCGCGAGATCGTCGTTTTTAAGAGGTTTATACAGCGCTCGCGGCAACTGAACGCCAACCCGTTGGGCCGCCACCCGTCCAAGCTCACTGCCATTCTATTGCTGGTAAAATCTCACGGAGAGAATCGGTATGCATCTCATTGATCGCGTGGCACAGGTAAATGATCAATCTTCTTTTATCGCCTTTGTCCGTGCCTTGCAAGCAGATCGCGCCAACCCGGTCACACGCGACGAATGGCAAAATGACACGATAGAGGACTATTTAGAGGCCGCGATAGCTTGGGCGGAGGCCGCGCCAATGCAACTCCATTCATCATCTGATATAGGAGCCATTTGGCGTGCTTGTGCACAGTTTCTCTATTGCGGCAAGATCTATGAGTAGCACGATACGGAAACAGTTATGTCACTCCTTGTCCATTTTTGTGACCAGCCTGATTATAAACTTCTGGTTGAGTACTTTATCCGTGATAGCACGAATGACGCAGTTCAAGTCGAGACGATTACAACAGCAAATCCTGAAGTTGCGATTGCGCATTACCAGAGCACTGTGGCCATTTCGATTGTGGTCGTTGAATATCCTCTCGATGTAATCGCTACAATTGAGCAACTACGTGCACATCCAAACTTTCGTGACGCCATCATACTCATTATTACTGGAAGGCCACAACAGTACCAAGAACTCAATAGTCCTACGTTAATGATTGGCGACAAGATAGACCATCTACGAATGCTCAACGCTGCTCCCAACAACCAGAGTTTAGAATAACCGTCTATATCCAAAACAACTTCCAAAAAGGCAGCCCAACACGGCGTTGCAGTTGACCGCTTCGCGCGCAAGATCGCCCGTTTTTAATGAAAGCCTGAGTAGCGCGCTCGCGGCAACTGAACGCCAACCCGTTCGGCGGCTATCTACCACACGCCTCAGCAAATCCTATCATCCTATGGTGCCATTTTTAACACATAGACCAAAACCAAAGGTGTATTAACGGCGAACCTGAATGGAGCCGACATGAGTCATGTAGAACACCTGTGTGTCCGTTGTGGTAAGCCCGTCACTCGCTTTTACGAAGATTACACGGTCTTTGAACGAATGCACTGGCTCTGTTTTCATCTTGAGTTTGAGCACGATGGAGATCCAGATGAACCCTGTAATGACCCTTCTTGCCCCTGGTGGCATATCGACGTCTATAAACGTAAGCTCCAAGAATTAGGACAGGATCCACAACGAGTTTTGAATGACGCGATTGATCAACGATGGAACTTATAACGCTTCCAGTACTCGCTATATATAAGCCAAAGCTGCCTTGTAGTGCAGGTGCTATCGCTCCTCGGAGTAACAGATATGACCACCAGCGACCAAATCACCAGCAATTACCTCTACGATCTTGGAATGCTCCTGAAAGAGCGGGCTGTTGAGGCCAAAGCAGAAAAATACATTCAGGAGAACGAGCTAGATCGCGCATATCATACAGGTTATCTTATGGCTATGCATGATGTTATCGGGATAATGCAACACCAAGCCGACGCCTTTGGAATGCTCAGAACAGCATTATGTCTTGACGATATCGAACCAGATAAAGACTTGTTGTAAGGCTGTCTCCAAGGCAATGGAATTGTCAAGGCTGCCGCCGAACACGCGCTTGCAGCGGACGCCGCTTCGCGTCGAGCGAGATCGTGCCTTTTTCAGCGTCGGTATCTGCTACAATGTGGCTGCCATTCATCGGGGCGGCGCCGCTAAAGCGCAACCCGTTGGGCGTCTCTCCATCCACACAACTGCTTCATGATCCGCGAGTCTTTTTGAGACAAATACGTCAGCAGGAGCATCGCCGTGCGTTTCGCGCTCTTTTCTGATATCCACGGCAATTATACGGGCCTTACGGCTGTCCTCAATGCTCTTTCCGCATTGGGCGGAGCTGATCTTTTAATTGCCGCTGGCGATCACGTGACGGGCGAGTCTGGCGGTGATGATCTGATCGAACTTCTCCTTGAGCACCACGTTCATCTCATCCGTGGTGATAGCGATACGCCCGACAAATTCAGTCGTCTGGCCGAGCAAGCTCGTCTGCATCCTGGACAGACACGAAACTCGCTTGCCTATTATCAAGGAATTGTCGATTGGTTCGAGAATTCGCTTTCCAAAAGCACACGTAATATGCTGGCAGCGTTGCCGTTCGAATTGACTTTCGATGTTGCTCCCGAACAACGGTTGTATGTTTGCCACGCGTCACCGCGTGCAATTGACGATCCAATCTGTGCGGCGGGAACGCCTGCTGACACAGTGCGACACGCGTATGGCAGCGTCGATGCCAGCATTTATGCGTTCGGACATGCACACACATCCTACACTCGCTGGCTTGATGGACGGCTCTACATGAATGTTGCGAGCGTTGGATTTCGGCACGATGGGCTGAGTCATTTCACCGTGCTCACCTATCGCGATGGGCATTGGCTCAGCGAGCAACACGCAGTACCATATGACACAGAGGCAGAAGCAAAACGAGTTCTCCAGCGTGGCGTCCCACGGCCAGATCCGTAATGCATGGCAGCCAACAGCGAAGACGCCCAACACGCGCTTGCAGCGGACGCCGCTTCGCGTCGAGCGAGATCGCGCGTTTTTCAGCGTCAGTTTCTGCTACAATGTGGCTGCCATCTACCAGTGGCGCCGCCGCTAAAGCGCAACCCGTTCGGCGGCTTCCATTCGCGCTTTCCCTATCTGTAGCTAGCTTATGGTAAAATGATCGCTCTATTGGCCTGGTCTGAAATAGCCAGATACACCGATGGATACAGCAAATACTATCCTCCAGAAATTAGAACAATTTAAAGATGTGTTGTTGAGACGCGCTACGGGCAATGCTGAGCCGGACGACATCGACACATATACAACCTTGCGCCGAGAGATTGTCGCCCAGAACCATCTTCTGCCTTTACTCCCAAGCTTTGTGCAAGACCACCGTACACTGAACGAATTTTGGGGATTTATTAAAAACCAGTTTGCCTCGTATCAGGAGCGACGAGAATATTTACGGACACAATTCGACCCAATATTTCGTGTGCTAGAGAAAGAATCACTATCTACACATGAACCAAACGACCTGTTTAAACAACAGTTCCCTGCAGGACTACCTTTTGGTCTCAAAAAGCCAAGCGTCGCCATTCTTCCAAGCAAACGTAATCAGACTATTCGTTTCGAGGAGGAGCCAGGTATAGGCGTGTTAAGAGAAAAAGTTTACCCAAGCCTTACCCATAATAAAGCGCAAACCTTAATAGCTCACCAGTCAGTCGCACAACCAACGCTTGGCACATCTTTACTCCAATTGATACAAACAGCATCCGAACAAGCTTTTTTTCTGCACTATGCAAACATGTTTAATATGCTTAATGAAAATGTACCTTTGCTCATTCCCCAAGCCTGGATTCAGTGGCATTCAAAGACTAAGCAAGATTTGCGCTCACAGTCATCTGGCTATGCTGACGATCTGTACCGCGTTGACTTTGTTGTATTTTGGAAGCAGAAGCGTTTTGCGCTGCTCCTTGATGATATCGGTCATTACGCACGGAAGATAAGTAGTGATTGGATTGCCAATGAGGAGCGATATTCGCAAAGGCTTAAGGAAGACAGAAAACTTAGGAAAGAGGGATGGGATGTCTTCCGTATTAGCAATTGGGAGATGAGGGATGATACCTTGATTAACGATATTCTTAATGATTTACGCGAGTTTATTGACTTTTGAACACAATACGCTGAGCCAGAGGCCGCCGAACACGGCATTGCAGTTGACCGCTTCGCGCGCGAGATCGTTGCTTTTTGAATGTCGTTCTATGCAGCGCTCGCGGCAACTGAATGCCAACCCGTTGGGCGGGTCTCGTTTCGCAGGTTATCTCGATCTCGCAGGTCGCTTGCTGTCTTTTCGGCATAAAAAAGCAGTGCTGCTCGAAAGACCGAATCGAGCGTGGAATGAACGCCCGTTGTGCCGCGTGATTCCAGTCAGCGTTTGCTCAACCCCGCGTGGTACGAGCGCCCGTTGTACTGAACGTGGTTCCGTTCAACGCTTGGCACATTTCAACGTGATACGAACGCGCGTGGTGCTGAGTGTGATTCCGGTCAGTGCTTTCGCAACCCGGCGTGGCACAAAAGCTCGTTGTGCTGAAGTGGTTCCGGTCAGCGTGATTCCGCCAAGCGCAGTTGCTCGTGTCGATGGAGCGTGATTGGCGTCTGCCTCAGTTTGGCTGTCTATCGAGGCTCACGCCCAACACGCGCTTGCAGCGGACGCCGCTTCGCGTCGTGCGAGATCGGGCGTTTTTCAGCGTCAGTATCTGCTACAATGGTGTTGCCATTTATCGGGGCGGCGCCGCTAAAGCACAACCCGTTGGGCGCGTCTCGTTTCTCACGCTGTCTCGTTCTCGCAGGCTGCTTGCTGTCTTTTCGGCAGAAGAATGCTCTGCTGCCACGAAGAACCGAATCGAGCATGGGATGAACGCCCGTTGTGCCACGTGATTCCAGTCAACGCCTTCTCAACCCCACGTGGTATGAGCGCCCGTTGTGCTGGCGTGGTTCCGGTCAGCGTTTGGCGCATTTGTACGTGGTACGAACGCTCGTTGTGCCGCGTGGTTCCGTTCAAAGTTTTCACAACCCTGCGTGGAATGAAGGCTCGTTGTGCTGAATGTGGTTCCGGTCAACGTGATTCCGCCGAGCGTAGTTGCTCGTGTCGCATCAACGTCGGCGTCTCATGCTTCCATTCGGCTTTCTATCGAAGTTCACGCCCAACACGCGCTTGCAGCGGACGCCGCTTCGCGTCGAGCAAGATCGTGCCTTTTTCAGCGCTAGTTTCTGCTACAATGTGGCAGCCATCAATCAATGGCGGCGCCGCTAAAGCGCAACCCGTTGGGCGAACGCTATCCTGATCACATTTTTGAGTCCAGTCCATCGCCTCATCATTTCTGTTTCAAGTCGCCTGCCTTTCTTTTGCACTGAGCATATACCTCCATAGGTATGTTTTTGCCTTGCCGGTTTCGCTCGTCAGCCTCGTGTGCACCTTGCTCATCACTTCCTGACCATCCCCATTTTTGCTCTGCTTCCCCGCTCTTTCACCAGTTTCGTTTGATGCCTCAGACGCGCCTCGCAACGCTTTTTGGCAGGTGCAAATTCCTTTTCGGCAGGTGCATTATTCGAATTTGCAGGTGCAAATTCCTTTTCGGCAGATGCATTATTCGAATTTGCAGGTGCAAATTCCTTCTCGTCTTGGGCACACAACAGATCTTCGCGCACTCACCGTATGAGCGGATACGTTGTTCGGTCGCGAACCGCGCGGCGCGCAAAACGAACGGTCGCTTCCAGAAATCTCGTGCTGCGCGCCACGCGGAACGCTCCCGCTGTCAGCAGATCAACGCCGTTCGCGTGCGCAGGCGCAATGAAGCGGGCACAAGCACCGCTGCGAGCACTCGCCTGCCTTGCGCCCGCCTCGTTGCGCAGCCATAAACCAAACGCAGCAGCAAATGAAACGTGGTATGATTGCGGCAGCAACACCGTGGTCGGCAAACAAGCGCGTTCGCCCAACACGGCGTTGCAGTTGACCGCTTCGCGCACGAGATCAGTGTTTTTAAGAGGCTCATACAGCGCTCGCGGCAACTGAACGCCAACCCGTTGGGCGTCTTTCGTTTCTCAGGTTGTCTTGATCTCGAAGATCGCTTTCTGTCTTTTCGGCAAAAGAACGCAGTGCAACTCCGAAGGAACGAATTGACTACCATACAGAACACATGTTCAAAAAGCTGATACGCGCCACTTCTGGTATGCTTGTCCTTGCTGACGACCGTTTCCAGTCAGGAGAAGCTCCCATGAGCGACACGTATCGGCGCTATCGTGCCATAAAAGACGGGATTATGCAATTCTATCACCCGCGTCCTCACGGCCATCGCGAAAAGCATCTCAACACCTTGGCTGCCTTGATCTGTGGCTTGGTCGGCGGTCGACACGCCCACCTCTCGCTTTGCGCCGATCACGCACCTACTGGCCGCATCAAGCAAGAAAGTCTGATTGAACGCTTTCGCCGCTGGCTCAAACACGAGCGCCACACCATCGACGGCTGGTTCTCTCCAGTTGCTCGGGAATTGCTCGCCACGCTGGCCAAACAGCCACTCCATCTGGTGATGGATGGCAGTGTGGTCGGACGCGGCTGCATTGCCCTGATGCTGAGTGTGGTCTATCACGGGCGCGCGTTGCCGCTCTGCTGGCTGGTGGTGCAAGGGAGCAAAGGCCATTTTCCTGAACACCTGCATTGTGAACTGCTCTCCCAAGTCAACGCACTCGTGCCTGATGATGCCACCGTGATCTTCTTGGGCGATGGCGAGTTTGATGGCATTGAACTGCAGGCGCAACTCCAGAGCTACGGCTGGCAGTATGTCTGCCGAACCGCCGCAAACATCCTGGTGACCTGCTATGGTGTGAGGTTTCACCTCAGCGCGCTTGAGCCAGCACCAGGCGAGTATCTGGCAGTCAGTCCCGCCGCAATGACGGCGAAACAGTATGGTCCGCTGAGCCTTCTGGCGCTCTGGGACGCGCAGGAGCAGGACGCACTGTATCTCGTCACAAACCTGGCAGATTTGGACGAGGCGGCACGGCTCTACAAAAAGCGAGCGCATATCGAGACCTTCTTTTCTGATCAGAAAAGTCGCGGGTTTCATATCGATAAAAGCCATCTCTCAGAACCAGCGCGGCTTAGTCGCTTCTTGATCGCCTCGTGCTTGGCATATATCTGGATGGTGTATTTGGGCGTGTGTGCGTTGCAAGACGGCTGGATGAAACTGCTGCATCGTGCGGATCGGTGTGATCTCAGTTTGTTTCGGCTGGGAGTGCGGCTGCTTGCTCGCTGTCTCAAGGAAGAGCGACCGATACCCGATGGGTTTCTGGTTCCCTCAGAGCTGCCTGTCACCCTCGTCCGCACATTTCACAAGCCTGCCGTCTAGCCCTGATTTTCTGTATGGTAGTGAAAGGAACGAATCGAGCGTGGGATGAAGGCCCGTTGTGCCGCGTGATACCGTCAGCGCTTGCTCAACCCTGCGTGGTACGAGCGCCCGCCGTATGCTGATTGTGGTTCCAGTCAATGGTTGCCGCAAAGGAGCGTGGTACGAAGGTTCGTGGTGCTGAACGTGATTTTGGCCAGCGTTTTCTCAACCCTGCGTGGTACAAACGCTCGTGGTGCTGAGGTGATTCCAGGCAGCGTGGTTCAGCCGAGCGCAGCTGCTCGTGTCGCATTAACGCCGGCTGCTCATGCTTCAACTCGGCTGTTTATCAACGCTCGCGCCCAACACGGCGTTGCAGTTGACCGCTTCGCGCGCGAGATCGTCGTTTTTGAGGAGGTTTGTGCTGCGCTCGCGGCAACTGAACGCCAACCCGTTAGGCCGCTTTAAATCAACCCTCAACAAGATCATTTGTTCTAATAGTATATTAGACTTTATCCCGATTTGTGGTATACTTTGTCTTCTTTCTCGGGAGAGGTGTCTATGGCTATATTGTGCTGTCAATTAAAAATGGAAGAAAGGACTATTGATGAAAAAGGTGATAAAGATAATTCTAATTATACTACTGATTCTTGTGTTGCTGATCATAGGCGGTATCTTGGTTATGTTTGGCGTTATGAATAACAGAAATGAGAACTATTATAAGTACGCAACCCCGGCAGGAGAGATTGAAAAGAACTATACGGCATTGGGAGAGCACGAGGTATCATATAAAGAGTATGACGCAAACGATGAAATAATCGGAAAATATGCAGTGTGGTATCCCGATGATTTGAAAAGTAGTGATAACAAATATCCTGTTGTAATATTTGCAAACGGGACGGGAAGCACTTCCTCTACGTATAAAGCGTTCTTGGAGCATTTATCATCGTGGGGATTTATTGCAATCGGAAATGATGATAAAAACACCAGAACTGGTGCTTCATTAGAGAAGACAATAGAATTCCTAATTCAAGAAAACGAAAACAAAGACAGCATTTTTTATCATAAAATTGATTTAGACAATATTGGAATTGGCGGACATTCCCAAGGTGGACCGGCAGTATTTAATATGGTAGCAAATCAAGAGCATGGCTATATGATAAAGGCTTTGTATGCAGCAAGTGCAACCTCATCTTATCATACAAGGGTTATGGGTGACCAATGGGAATATGATATTTCAAAGGTAAGTATACCAGTATTTTTAACAGCAGGGACAGGTAATTGGGATGCCGGTAACGCTACAAGTAAAGACCAGGTTGTTGATGATAAAAATGGCGTAGCACAAGGCATTGCCCCACTATGGTCATTGCAGGAAAATTATAATATGCTGCCAGCAACAACAGATAAAGTCATTGCTAGAAAGAAAAATGTAGACCATGGGGATTCATACATACAATTTGACGGGTATATGACAGCTTGGTTCATGTATTATCTGCAAAACAACAACGAAGCAGGAAAGGCATTTTCTGTTGATGGAGAATTATCTACCAACAATTTATACCAAGATGTTCAAACAAATATAAAATAACATACATTGAGACCATGAATCCTATAAGCATTATCGTACAAAGTGCAAAACGCAGTCATAAGAGAATGTTCTACCAGCAAGCATTACGGTTAGCGCATTCTCTATTTTGAACATGATAAATAAGGTTACATAAGCATGATCCTGATGCCTCAAAGCCGCAATTTGCAGCGGCCTAACAATCCCATGTAGTGGACAGGCTGGATCGGGGCGATTTTGGTGGTTCTACTGCGGTACAAGCTACTACCGATCTATGTCATCTGCCTCGCAGCCTGCCACTAATGGGGGACGTTGGACGGCAAGCACTCCTCAGCTTAATTCACATACCATGTAACTTCGAGTGATCTCTTGCGTACAATAAGATAAAATTCAGCGTAACACAGGAGAGCTACAAGATATGAGCGAACTATCTGACTCAAAGGACAACCAAGCCATCTCCGAATCTCATTGGAAAAAAAGGTTTGATATCTTCGCTTCTATTATTGGCTTCATAGTAGATTCTAAAGAATTAATCTCGATGATCACCTCTTCTATTATGTCTAGTATTGCTCTGGTTTCACTGATTTGGTCTACAAAAAATACTGCACAAATTCCGACATTCCTTTTTACTAATATTACGATACCACCTATTTACCTCTTTGCTATCTGGTTTCTTAGCCTATATTCCTTTTATGGGTTTCTACGTTCACTTTGGTCGAAGAAAAAAGAACATAATGAATTCGACAACAGATTTTTAGGTTTTGTACTAAACGATTTAATTCTCAACTTTCGCATTCCCATACTTTCTATATTTACCGTTGCCTTCGGGTTTATCTGGTCTATACTTGGATATAATATTATTTTTGAGTTGGGAGGTTCAGAGATAACATGGGTGTTTATAGTTGTGCTCATCATATATGCTATTTATAAATCTTTTGCGCTTCGCGAAAAACAGAAAGCCGAAGTGATTGCAAAGAGTGTTGAGGATAACTGGGAAAAATGGGACGATGCAATCAACAAATTGTTCATAAAGAATTGGCATGTTAAACGAGACGACTTGGAAAGCTTGGCGCATTACTTTGCTCTACCGGTTCATAATGCAATGTACTCTGATGTGTTTGATATTGTTTTATCTAAATATGAGGAATTGCACCGCGAGGAAGCAATATACCGTTATGTATATACTAAAGATCGACGCATTCCTTTACTTTATGACAAAAATTCATCAGGAAATTTCTATGCATTGCCTGTATTAACTGGACTTTTGCAGATTTGCGGCAACAAGCTTCTGAGCATATGATCAGGCGAGCGTTGGTCTACCAGTTGGGAGGCACAGGTGCCAGCAATTGTCGCGATACCACAGGTGGTCGAGGAACTGCTGGTCCAGTTCGCCGACCTGTTTCCAAATGAGCCTTCACGCCGCCACTTTGCCGAATACCTGACCGGGCTGTTTGTAGCGGAGCACAAGACCGTGAGCGGTATCACGCGAGAGTTTGCCGCCCCACCCGACCAATCCACTCTCAATCGATGGTTGACTGAAGCGCCCTGGGATGTCCAGCGCATCAACGCGCACCGGCTCGAATGGCTTCAACAGGACGCTGCAACGCGCTATCGTCACGACGGCGTTATCGCGATCGATAACACTTTGATAGATCATGACGGCAAACTGATAGAGGATGTCGGCTATTTCTGGGACCATGCCGACAAACGCCACCTGATCGCCCACGATTACCTGTTTGCCAACTACGTCAACCCGAGTGGGAAGCATTATCCGCTCGATTTCCGGCGCTTCCGCAAGCGCGAGCAGTGCGACGACGAGCGCCCGTTCAAGAATCACACCGACCTCGCTAAGGAACTGATCGATTGGGTTGTCGCTGAGGACATACCGGGCGACTTCACCTTCGACAGTTACTTCACCAACGCGCCAATTATGAACACCCTCCACGCCAAAGGTCGCAGCTACATCGGTGATTTGAAAGCCAACCGAGTGATTGTAGTCAGCGGGAAGCAGACCAGCGTGACTGAGTGGGTCAAAACGCTCACGCCGCTTGTTCGCACCAAGTTTACGGTCGGCGGTCACACGCAATGGTAGCTTCACCAAGTCCGTTCGTCTGCCCAATGTCAACCACCCAGTGCGTATTCTGGTGTTGTGGTCAGAAGCAGAAGCTGCGACGCCACGCAAGATCCTGATCAGCAACCGAACCCAGTGGGAAGCTCATCGCATTTTGAAGGTCTACAAAAAGCGCTGGACAGGGACGGAGACCTTTCATCGGGACGGGAAGCAGCATTTGGGCATGGGCGAGTGTCAGCTCAGGGACGGGATGGGCCAGACCAGGCACATGCACCTCGTCGTCCTGGCGTACACGGCTCTGATGCGCCAATTGAAGCATGATCGTGCCTTCGAATGGGCTCACACACGCCTGATGACCATTGGCGAGTCCTGTCGCACCATCGCTCGCGAGACCTTGGGCAAAACGCTTGCTTGGGCCATCGAACAATCGCACCAAGGCATGACTCTGTCCGATATCAAGCTCCGTTTGGCTTTACCCTGAGCTTTCGCCTATTTCTGCAAAACCTTAGTATTAATATCCCTAAGAAAATTTCCTACTGATAAGTATTACTTTAGCACGGAGCGAAAACACTCAGAATACGCTTCGTACTGGAGATAATTTTTGTGCAAATATGGTACAACGCTTTGAATAACCGTCCAACACGGCGTTGCAGTTGACCGCTTCGCGCGCAAGATCGCCCGTTTTTGATAGAAATCTGACAGCGCGCTCGCGGCAACTGAACGCCAACCCGTTGGACGCTGCCATCACTGTGCGACCACGAGTATGGTACAATCACATTATCTCGTCACGTTCAAGCACCCCACTCGGCGCAGCGATTTGAGAGGCATTCGTATGGACAAGTCTTACCGTTCCATTATTACTATTAATCCAAATATCCGAAGTGGTAAGCCGACCATTCGTGGTCTCCGCTATACTGTCTATGATGTCCTATCTTATCTGGCCGCTGGAATGTCAATTCCAGAAATTCTTGAGGATTTTCCTGATTTGACCGAGGAAGATATTCACGCCTGCCTGAGTTTTGCCGCCGATCGCGATCATCAGATCCTTGTAGCTGCCGCATGAAACTGCTCTTCGATCATCACCTTTCACGAAAGCTCGTCGGACGACTGGATGATCTTTTTCCAGCTTCAAGCCATGTTGTCTTCCATGGGCTTTTCAATGCCGAAGATGATGCTATTTGGAGGTTTGCAGGTCAGCAAGACTACACCATTGTCACCAAAGATCTGGACTTCAATGACCTGAGCGCCCTACGGGGTGCGCCACCAAAAGTAATTTGGATCCGTATTGGGAATTGTACAACTACAGAAGTGGAAGTTCTACTTCGCCGACACGCGCCCGCAATTGGCCAGTTCCTTTCCAACACAAGCGAACGTCTGCTCGAAATTATTCCAATGCCACCACGATAATCTCAACTGTAGAGACATATTATCCTTGCACCGCAATAAGCATGAATTAAACAGCAGCGTCCAACACGGCGTTGCAGTTGACCGCTTCGCGCGCGAGATCGTGCGTTTTTGATAGAAGCCTGTGCAGCGCGCTCGCGGCAACTGAACGCCAACCCGTTGGGTTGCCTTCGGTGCTTCACCAGTGACCGCCCCTGTCACATCTGCCTGCTACACTCTCCGCATTCACTTCCTGCGCATAAAGGAGCTTCTCATGCAGACTTGCGAAGAATTAGTCTATACCCAAAGCGAAGATGGCTTACTACTCGCTGGCGTCTGTATCACTCCTCCTCAGCCATCCTCATTCCCTCCGATCACACTCCTCTGGATCCACGGCAACACCGGCACATTTTATGATTGGCCATACATCACTATTGGTCGCGCACTCGTCAGACAGGGATTTGCATTCCTGAGCTGCAACACGCGTGGTCATGATATTTCTGCCACGCTCTATCATCTTCCTGATGACATCCCTTATGCCGGTGGCAGCGCCTGGGAACGCATCGAAGACGCGCCAGCCGATCTCGCTGCCTGGGTGAACGTTGCCGCAGAACGCGGAAGCCAGAAGATCGTTTTGATCGGTCATAGCCATGGAGCAACCAAAACGCTCTTCTATCAAGCCCAACGCGCTGATCCTCGGGTACGTGCAATCATTCTGGCTTCGCCTGAAGTACATGGACACTGGACCGACAGCTTGCTCACGGCACAAGAGTTGGTCGCTGCAGGGCAACCAACAACCCTTCTCACGCTGTTTGCCGACGAGCCTTGGTATCAGCTTTCCGCGCGCACGCTCGTCAGTCGCGCACAGGCGCTTGAGCAAGCGTATAGCAACACACGCGGTCCATCCTATCTCAGCACAATCACTACCCCTATCCTCGCGTTTTACGGAACCGGTGGCGATGTTGGCGGAGAAGCAGAGCTTGCGTTTCTTCGCCAGACAGCACACCAATCACAGTACATCGATGGGAAACTGATTGATGGCGCGGATCATGTGTATACCGGATATGAAGCACAGCTTGCCAGCCTGATTGCACGCTGGGTTGCCGATATAGTGTAGACAGTGTAGGGCTGTACACGACCAGCAACCCAACACGCGCTTGCAGCGGACGCCGCTTCGCGTCGAGCGAGATCGGGCGTTTTTCAAGTGCCAGTATCTGCTACAATGGTGCAGCCATCAATCGGTGGCGGCGCCGCTAAAGCGCAACCCGTTGGACCTTGCCGCATCTCTATCCATACGAGATTACCTTTATGCGCATTGAGTACAACCGCTGCCGCGTTTTCCTCCCATTATTTTCCTCTTCATCCTAATCCCTGTATAATATAGTCACTGTTTGTTTCGCTTTGGGAAGGATGATATCTATGCTACACACATATAAAGCAATCTTACGAGGAAACCGATTAGAGTGGAGCGATACTCCACCTGCCGACCTTGGTTCCGAGCAGCCGGTTGCAGTCCATGTAACTATTTTGGAGCCATCAGACCACATCTCGCAATCTCTCCACACAGGGGCAGCAATGGCAACCATTTTGGAGCAACTTGCGCAATCAGAAACGTTCGCTGAGATAGACGATCCGAGTGTATGGGAACGTGAACAGCGTGAAGAACGCCATTTACCAGAACGAGCCGCCTGATGCTGATTGATAGCAATATCATTATCTATGCCGCTCAGCCCCAATATACAGCGCTGCGGCAACTCATCATCGATAGGAACCCGGCTGTGTCAGCAGTCAGTTACGTGGAAGTTTTGGGATACCATAAGCTCACCGAACAAGATCGGCAGCTTCTGGAAGCATTTTTCAACACGGCGCCGATTCTCGCTGTGACACAACCAGTGCTCGATCAAGCAGTCAAACTACGCCAACTCCGTAAGATGACCTTGGGTGATGCATTAATTGCTGGTACAGCGCTCGCACATAACCTGACACTTGTGACCCGTAACACCTCAGATTTTATCTGGATTGCTGGTTTAACGCTGCTCAATCCGTTTGAACAGAGCTAATTTCCTCAAAACATTCGAAAGCACGGTCCAACACGGCGTTGCAGTTGACCGCTTCGCGCGCAAGATCGCTCGTTTTTAATAGAATCCTGCGCAGCGCGCTCACGGCAACTGAACGCCAACCCGTTGGGCCGGCACCCGATCAGCCGCTTCCCGCAAAAATGCCGTTTTGCGTGACTCGTGATTGACTCACCAGTTGAAGTTTCGACGCACGCGACTCACAATTCAGCGACCATCGGCGAAATAGACGAATCCAAGTCGTGATGGCGGTCGTTTCACCAATAGCACGAATCACTTGCGCAAAAGCCGCTCCTGGCCGATAATAGGTGCTGTCGGATTCGTTCACTTTCATGTTGGGCTGCTTCTCTAATCTAACTCTGGCACCCAGCAGATAGATTTTCAGATTAAATTGCTTTTTTACATCGAATGTAATATGCAAGAATGAAGCCGCTGCACAGCAGCCCCACACCAATAATTGCTAAAATATCTATATTAAATACGAGGAAAACAGAATGAATAATGCTACGAAGAACTAGCAATACACCAATCCAAAGAAGAAGCACTATTTGTTGCTCGCGCCGATATATCCAGTTTGCCATTGCATTCCTCCTTATCGATTGTGCAGCAGTATACCAATGCGCATCTAATGCGCCCATTAGGATATCAGCAAGCAACCATATTGTAAGTGGTTGTAGTTCTAAAAGCTCCAAGAATTCTTCTTCATAACGATGCCGCCATGTATGAGGATACAAGCGAATGAGTATTTGCTTCATGATGAGGATAATCGTTGTAATCCAGTACGTGTCATCTGCTGCAATCGTACGACATGTGATGTGATAACACGGCGACCAAGATCAGTGAGTTGATAGGGTCGCCGCCGTTCTGTTAGTGGCAAAGGTATAATCAATCCTTGATGCTCTAAACGCGAAATAGCTCCATACAGCGTGCCTGCTCCAAGGCGAGTTGTACTAAACTCTGCAATGTCCTCTATCATTAGGTAGCCATGCTTTGGTCCGTCGGATAAGCTTATTAGGATCAGCAGGGCAGGCTCAACAAAACGACCAAAGCTGGAAAAGGCATCAGGATCATCGTCCATTTGATTGCATCCACTAGTACACATAACGATATATCAGCAAACGTAATAATAGCAGAAGATTAAGTGGAAGTCAAGCAACAAAAGGCAGTAAGGCAGTGATGTAGTTCGCACACATAAACGGCGACGATACGCATTAGGACGGTTTGAAATAGAAGCACCCCAACACGCGCTTGCAGCGGACGCCGCTTCGCGTCGAGCAAGATCGTGCCTTTTTCAGCGTCAGTTTCTGCTACAATGTGACAGCCGTCAATCGGTGGCGGCGCCGCTAAAGCGCAACCCGTTGGGCGTCTTTCGTTTCTCAGGTTGTCTTGATCTCACAGGTCGCTTTCTGTCTTTTCGCCAAAAGAACGCAGTGCAACCACGAAGGAGCGAATCGAGCGTGGGATGAATGCCCGTTGTGCCACGTGATTCTGTGTCGCGTTTTCTCAACCCCGCGTGGTACGAGCGCCCGTTATGCTGGCGTGGTTTCGTTCAACGCCTGGTTCACACCAGTGTGATTCGAAAGCTCGTTATGCCGCGTTGTTCCAGTCAGCGCTTTCTCAACCCTGCGTGGTATGGGCGCTCGTTGTGCTGAATGTGATTCCGGTCAACGTGATTCCGCCGAGCGCAGCTGCTCGTGTCGCATCAACGCTGGCCGAACATGCTTCAGCTTGGCTGTCTATCGAGGCTCACGCCCAACACGCGCTTGCAGCGGACGCCGCTTCGCGTCGAGCGAGATCGGGCGTTTTTCAGCGTCAGTTTCTGCTACAATGGTGTTGCTATCAATCGGGGCGGCGCCGCTAAAGCGCAACCCGTTGGGCGCGCCTCGTTTCTAAAGTTGTCTCGATCTCGCAGGTCGCTTGCTGTCTTTTTAGCAAAAGAGTGCTGTGCAGCCACGAAGGAACGAATCGAGCGTGGGATGAACGCCCGTTGTGCCGCGTGATTCCAGTCAGCGCTTGCTCAACCCCGCGTGGTGCGAATGCTCGTTGTGCTGGCGTGGTTTCAGTCAACGATTTGCGCACCTGAACGTGATACGAAAGCTCGTTGTGCCACGTGGTTCCGTGTCGCGCTTTCTCAACCCCGCGTGGTATGGGCGCTCGTTTTGCTGAATGTGATTCCGGTCAACGTGGTTCTGCCGGGCGCAGCTGCTTGTGTCGCATCAACGTCGGCGTCTCATGCTTCCACTCGGCTGTTTATCAAAGCTCACGCCCAACACGCGCTTGCAGCGGACGCCGCTTCGCGTCGTGCGAGATCGTGCGTTTTTCAAATGACAGTATTTGCTACAATGTGGTTGCCATTTATTGCGGCGGCGCCGCTAAAGCGCAACCCGTTGGGCGTGTCTCGTTTCGCAGGTTGTCTTGATCTCACAGGTCGCTTGCTGTCTTTTTGGCAGAAGAACGCAGTGCCGCCACGAAGGAACGAATCGAGCATTGGATGAACGCCCGTTGTGCCGCGTGATTCTGTCAACGCTTTCTCAACCCCGCGTGGTACAACTGCCCGTTATGCTGCCGTGGTTCCGTTCAACGTTTGGCGCGCTTTATCGTGATACAAATGCTCGTTATGCCACGTGGTTCCGGGTCGCGTGATCTCAACCCTGCGTGGTGCGAGCGCCCGTTGTGCTGAATGTGGTTCCGGTCAGCGTAGTTCAGCCGAGCGCAGCTGCTCGTGTCGCTTTAAGGTCTGTGGCTCATGCTTCAGTTTGGCTTTCTATCAGTGCTCACGCCCAACACGCGCTTGCAGCGGACGCCGCTTCGCGTCGAGCGAGATCGTGCCTTTTTCAGCGCCAGTGTCTGCTACAATGTGCTTGCCATTTAATGCGGCGGCGCCGCTAAAGCGCAACCCGTTGGGCCGGCAACTTCATCGAGCTTGTGGCAGCTACAATTCTGTCAGGCTCAGGGCTTCATTTACGTTTGTACGACGCATCAGATGAAACGCAAGGTCATGGTGTATATGATCTACGAGAATAGCACGTGGTATACTGGAAGGGGAGGCCGCCTACCTATTCACTGTTCAGATGCGCTCCATCAGATGCACATTAAGCTATATGGTGCTGCTCTAACGTCTGTTCGACGCCGAAGGAAAGCAAATAATGATAATGACGACCTTCCGACTTTTAAGCGGTAGTTTTTTGATTGTGCTTGGCCTTGTCCAAATCGTTGGGACATTTTGGCATCCAGTTAGCCGCTATCTCGTTATTCATAGACAACTTGCTGAGATTAGTGACCAGCGTAAACGACAACGGGTGCGCCTTGGCTGGCTTGCCCAAGCCATGGCGTTTATCCTTATTGGCACCACATTCATCTTGAGCCGTTTACTCACAGATAGTACTCTATTGGTCATCGCACTCCTTGCTGCGGTGCTTGCGCATGTTCCGCTCATCTTTCGGCTGATCTACGCAGAAAGTTGGTGACAGAAGTGCGTACCCATGTTTCCATTCCAATGCAAAAAAACGAGTTGCCGCCCAACACGGCGTTGCAGTTGACCGCTTCGCGCGCAAGATCGCCTGTTTTTCACAAAGCCCTGAGCAGCGCGCTCGCGGCAACTGAACGCCAACCCGTTGGGCCGGCACCCGATCAGCCGCTTCCCGCAAAAAGGCCGTTTTGCGTGACTCGTGATCGAATCACCAGTTGAAGTTTCGACGCACGCGACTCACAATCCAGCGACCATTGGCGAAATAGACGAATCCAAGTCGTGATGGCGGTCGTTTCACCAATAGCACGAATCACTTGCGCAAAAGCCGCTCCTGGCCGATAATAGGTGCTGTCGGATTCGTTCACTTTCATGTTGGGCCGCTACCGCTCGACCCCTTTACAGTCAATCATGTGCCTGAGCTTCACCTAGGATGCTGCGTCACCTGAGCGATAGTATCACGCCGTGGGACTACTCCACCATACTCGTATCAGCGTGATCGGCGATATGGCGAGATAGTTCACACATGTTCGCCAAGTTCATCGCATAACTAATCGTCAATCCATCATAGTTTGCTGTCTGAGATAGGCTATCTCATCTTGACACGGGTTGTAGAGTAAACTAGCATTCGTTATCTATTCGTGTCCTGTAGAACTAGGGAGAAAGTCATGTCTACTCCAGAAGATCAAGCCATTGCTGTCGCGCCGGACGCAGGCACTAGAACGTGGTTGTTAGGCGATACATACACTCTGAAGCTTTCTGGTGCGCAGACTGGTGGTGCTTTCGCGCTTCTCGAAGCAATCGTCCCTCTGGGCGGCGGTCCACCACCGCATATTCACTACGCTGAGGATGAGACCTTCATTATCCTAGAAGGCGAGATCGTGTTCACCACAGATGCTGGCGCGATCGCAGCGCCAACAGGAACAGTTGTGCATGTACCAAAAGGGACGAAGCATTCGTATGCAACGGTTGGCTCGGTGCCGGTGCGCATGCTCTTCCTGTATGTCCCAGCAGGAATGGAAGCGATGTTTGATGAGATTGGCACTCCAGCGCAATCAGGCATTGCTGCACCGCCTTCTAGCCCAGCGGATGTGGCAAAACTCCTCGCGGTGGCTGAGAAATACAACTTTGCCGTGATTCCGCCCGAGAGTGTGTGAACAACTTGCGTGAGGACGACTTTGTAATCTGGTGACAGGAATGGGCAGTAACCACGGTTGAAAGTCAGGAAGTGCCTGCGGCCCAACATGCGCATGCAGCAGACCGCCTTCGGCGCGCGAGATCGATGCTATTTTAGCGCCTTCTGGTGCCGCGCGCCTTGTCGGCGGCTGATGCGCAACCCGTTGGACGGCGGCCATCAACACCACTCTGAACAAGGTGCAGTATTGTCATTCATCTATTCTCTTTCTCTGTAACTCGAAGGGTCGGCAAGTCGTATAATGGGACAGAGCGACGTCATCAATACAGCAGAGCAAATCATGACCGCCTCCCACCCAGCTGCAACCGGCGAGACGTGTACAATCTATCACGAACCCCAGGTATTTAACCAAGTTGCCGTGTACATTGTGGCACTGCTCGTACCACTCTTTGCGCTGATTCCAATTGTCGCGATACGCAATGATCTCAAGCAACAAGGCGTTATTTCCACAGGAACAATCACGATCTCGCTTGTTCTTCTGCTCGTTATTCTGATTGCATTCTGGGTCGCGCGACACCTGAAAAGAACCGCATATTTGATGCTGTCCCCCAAAGGGCTCGAATACTATGGCCCTGGGATAACCATCAAGACGACTTGGAGCAATGTCCAAGAAATCACGCATGGCAGTGGGTTGCCATCACTGCTATTACACCGGCCTGCTGCAACCTACATCAGTCCGCTGCATCAACGCGATCTGTATACGACGCGTCGTATACCGCTCTTTATCTTTCAATATTCCGACCAGAGTGCGTTAGCGCATGATCTCCGACGATTTGCGCCGCAACTCTTTACAAAACCTGCCTAGCGCTCTGCAACTATGAGCCGCCGTCCAACACGGCGTTGCAGTTGACCGCTTCGCGCGCAAGATCGCGCCTTTTTTGAGAGAAGCCTGAGCAGAGCGCTCGCGGCAACTGAACGCCAACCCGTTGGGCGTCCATTCATTTCATCAATGCCTTCTGGACTGATAGCGCATGCATGTCCGGCTCGCATTCTTCGTCACGTTTTTGAACGCCTATTTTCTCTCAACGCAACGTATACCGTCACAATGAGGTTTTCTCACTCCATACCCGCTTCAACCCAATCGCGTGGCGGGGTACAATTGACGTGGCAACTCGGCACAATGCCTGCGTGCTTGGCTTGCTTCCACCACTCAGGTGGTTTGGTACGGTCACTACTGCATAGAAGATAACGATAGCTATGAACTACCGCTTCCGAAAATTACACCTCTGGATTGCTTTCTGCTTTGCAATTACTCTTGGCGCTTGCTCATTCCGCAGTCACGAAGCGCAGCGTTTCCGTATTACAAACACCAGCGATATTCCTATTGAGCAAGCCATTATTACCTTTCCAAACGAGCGCCTTGTATTTGGTCCACTCGCCCCACACAGCACAAGTCCATATCAAGTCGTGCAGCACGGCGTCTATCGTGACGCGTCCTTTGACTACCATACAGAACACATGTTCAAAAAGCTGATACGCGCCACTTCTGGTATGCTTGTCCTTGCTGACGACCGTTTCCAGTCAGGAGAAGCTCCCATGAGCGACACGTATCGGCGCTATCGTGCCATAAAAGACGGGATTATGCAATTCTATCACCCGCGTCCTCACGGCCATCGCGAAAAGCATCTCAACACCTTGGCTGCCTTGATCTGTGGCTTGGTCGGCGGTCGACACGCCCACCTCTCGCTTTGCGCCGATCACGCACCTACTGGCCGCATCAAGCAAGAAAGTCTGATTGAACGCTTTCGCCGCTGGCTCAAACACGAGCGCCACACCATCGACGGCTGGTTCTCTCCAGTTGCTCGGGAATTGCTCGCCACGCTGGCCAAACAGCCACTCCATCTGGTGATGGATGGCAGTGTGGTCGGACGCGGCTGCATTGCCCTGATGCTGAGTGTGGTCTATCACGGGCGCGCGTTGCCGCTCTGCTGGCTGGTGGTGCAAGGGAGCAAAGGCCATTTTCCTGAACACCTGCATTGTGAACTGCTCTCCCAAGTCAACGCACTCGTGCCTGATGATGCCACCGTGATCTTCTTGGGCGATGGCGAGTTTGATGGCATTGAACTGCAGGCGCAACTCCAGAGCTACGGCTGGCAGTATGTCTGCCGAACCGCCGCAAACATCCTGGTGACCTGCTATGGTGTGAGGTTTCACCTCAGCGCGCTTGAGCCAGCACCAGGCGAGTATCTGGCAGTCAGTCCCGCCGCAATGACGGCGAAACAGTATGGTCCGCTGAGCCTTCTGGCGCTCTGGGACGCGCAGGAGCAGGACGCACTGTATCTCGTCACAAACCTGGCAGATTTGGACGAGGCGGCACGGCTCTACAAAAAGCGAGCGCATATCGAGACCTTCTTTTCTGATCAGAAAAGTCGCGGGTTTCATATCGATAAAAGCCATCTCTCAGAACCAGCGCGGCTCAGTCGCTTCTTGATCGCCTCGTGCTTGGCATATATCTGGATGGTGTATTTGGGCGTGTGTGCGTTGCAAGACGGCTGGATGAAACTGCTGCATCGTGCGGATCGGTGTGATCTCAGTTTGTTTCGGCTGGGAGTGCGGCTGCTTGCTCGCTGTCTCAAGGAAGAGCGACCGATACCCGATGGGTTTCTGGTTCCCTCAGAGCTGCCTGTCACCCTCGTCCGCACATTTCACAAGCCTGCCGTCTAGCCCTGATTTTCTGTATGGTAGTGAAACGCGTCCTATGAACTCACAATACACAACCAGACGCTACAATTCCCAGTTATTGATTGGATCGGCGAACAACCACTTGCAGGGCAAGGATTTACAAGTTATCTCGCATTTGATCTGCAAGCTGCACAGTATCGGCAGATACACGCCAGCATACAAGCGAGTGGAGACTGAGGCAAACAATACAGGCGCCCAACACGCGCTTGCAGCGGACGCCGCTTCGCGTCGAGCAAGATCGTGCGTTTTTCAGCGCCAGTTTCTGCTACAATGTGCTTGCCATCAATCAGTGGCGGCGCCGCTAAAGCGCAACCCGTTAGCCCGCTTCGCCTCAAATGTGGCAGCACGCTTGTCGGGCAACCGCATCATAACGATTCACTAACTCTGAAATCATCGTGCGAAGATGTGCTGAACAATGACTGAACACACCAAAAATATCCAAAAAGACCCCACCGCTCAGGCTCGTATTCAACCCTGGCAGCATCTTGCGACCGAACCGCTCCTCGATCATCCCTGGTGTGGGCTTGTCGAAGATTATGTGGTGCTTCCGTCTGGCAAACGCACGACCTGGTGGCGCTTCAAAGCAACAACAGACTTTGTGTCTGTGCTGTGCATCAATACGGCCCATCAGCTTCTGGTTTCCTATCAATACAACCACCCACCACGCTGTGTGCTGGACGAACTTCCCGGCGGAGGTGTCGAACCAACAGACGCGACTGTTGAAGAAACAGCACGTCGCGAACTGCTTGAAGAAATCGGTCTGTACGCGCATCATATTCAGGCAATCGGTTCGTTTCTCCCAAACAATCGACGTTCGGCAAGTCGCTGTCATGTGTGTCTGGCAACGAAACTTGAACAACAAATCGCATCACCAGAAGAAACGGAGCAGATCGCGTTTGAGTGGATTGATATGAGCGATATCGATCGGCTCATTTGTGATGGAACATTGCAGAATGGAATATTGCTTGCGTCATGGAGCATCTATTGCGCGTATGAAAGGCAATCGCGAAACGAGAATGAGTAATCGATCCGAGAACATCAGTTCGCTTGCGGGCTAACAAGCGCATGCAGCGCGACCGCTTCGCGCCCGAGATCGTTCGGATTTTCATGGTTTTACTGGCGCTTGCGGCGGCTGATGCGCAGGCCGTTGGGTGGCAAAGCCGTACCACTATCATTCAGTTTTTCTTCCCCTTTCAAATAACTTTTAAAATAGACTAATATTTTAAAAGTTTAGGGCACGATTGTTGTAGCTTCTTGAGGTTCAAGATAGCCGCATACCAAATAGTTCAGATGACGCATTAATCCCAAAGGACACTCGATATGGCATATGCCGATCACGTGACGGAAAACGTTTGGAATGAACGATATACATGGCTTCGCCAAATAGACGAACAAACGGCAGGAGTATGGGGTTCTATTGAGCTTAGTCCGCAGGGTACGCTCTTAACTTATGATCTTGAAATTGCCTTTTGTGCAGGAGCATTGTCGTGAGACCAATAAACTGGCCAGGTCAGTATGTTAGGATCCTCCCGCAAGGAGGACGGCATGAAGACCAATCAGCATACGGCCGAACAGATCATCAAGATCCTTGAGCAGGCTGAGAAGGGTGAGCAGACCATCGCGGCGGTATGTCGCGAGCACGCTATTGCTGAGAACACGTTCTACCGCTGGCGCAAAATCTATGGCGGAATGTCCGTCAGCGAGATCCAGCGCCTCAAGGAACTGGAGAAGGAGAACGGCCGTCTCAAACGGCTGCTGGCCGAGCGATTGCTCGAGATTGATTTGCTCAAAGAGTTGCTGGGAAAAAAAGGCTGACGATGGCAGAGCAGCGCGAAGCAGTGCAGTTCTTTGTGGCCGGTGGATTGTCGGTTCAGCGGGCCTGTGCGTTGGTCCACATCCATCGCTCGACCTTCCGTTACGCCGCGCATCCGCTCGATGATACGGGATTACTGAGCCGGATCCAGGCCTTGGCCGAGCAGCACCCCCGCTATGGGTATCGGCGGATCACAGTCTTGCTCAATCGAACCGAGAAGGTCAACCAGAAGCGGGTGCGCCGATTGTGGCGACGGCAGAAACTGCAGGTGCGGCGTGTGATGCGCAAACGCCTGCGCCCACGCCGCCCTGAGCGCTTGCAAGCGGCATATCCCGGCCATATTTGGGCGTATGATTTTGTCGAGGATGCCTTGGCTGATGGCACGCCGCTGCGAATTCTGACGGTTATGGACGAGTTCACCCGTGAAGGGCTGGCGCTGGATGTGGCGCTGACGACCTCGGCGGAGCGAGTAATTGGCGTGCTGACTGCACTGGTTGCGCAGCACGGAGCGCCAGCAAACCTGCGTAGCGACAACGGGCCAGAGTTTGTCGCGATGGCGGTACAGAGCTGGTTGGCGCTATGCGGTGTCCAGACGTTGTATATCGAGCCGGGGAAGCCCTGGCAAAATGGCAAGGAGGAGCGTTTCAATGGAACGGTGCGCGACGAGTGCTTGAACCAGCATATCTTTACCTCGCTGGCTGAGGCGTGTATCCGGCTCGGCACCTTTCGTCACCACTACAACCACGAGCGGCCGCACAGCCAGCTCGGCTATCTGACCCCGCTGGCATTCAAAGCAGCCTGGCTTGAAACCCAGGCAAAACTGCGGGATCCCTAACATTGCCACTTGACCAGTTCCTGGGTCTCATGACAGCATGGATTTCGGTTATTATTTTGGCCCATGCCTCTATTGATGCCACTATTCGCGATACGGACGCGGGCGACTATGAGAGTAACTCCAAGAAGTTGTTTGGCAATGATGACGATCTTCAATGGTTACGATTACTCAGAAACCGTCTTGTTCATGTCGCAAGACCAGATCACCAAGCATCTCTTCCCGCCAAGCTACTTGATGATGTAGCCGCCTTTCAAGAATCCTTTGAGAATAATGCGCGCCGTGCAATGGAGTTAGTCTATCGAAGTATTTATGCCAATCCTGGCACCTAAATCAGCGTCCGTCTTAAAATACAGCGTAAAATGGCTGGCTACCTTAAATGCCACCCAACACGCGCTTGCAGGGGACACCGCTTCGCGTCGAGCGAGATCGTACGTTTTTCACCGCCAGTATCTGCTACAATGTGTTTGCCATCAATCGGTGGCGGCGCCGCTAAAGCGCAACCCGTTCGGCGTCACTATAACTAGTAGAACATTGCATTTATAGTATATCTATGCTATGTTTAACTATCAGCTTATTTTCGTTTCACCTCTTTTCTGTTTGACCTCTTAGGAGAATACAGCCATGCCTTCTGTTGATAAGACAATCACTAATCCAGGCATACACAAACAGTTTGTCATGAGTCAGTTTCCCCAAGAAGAACAAGACATTCTGCGCCGACTTAGTTCAGAGTGGTACTTGACTAATAGTGGCTCTGAATTTCAGCTCGGTTACTCTTCAACTTTTCGATATTTTCTCATGAAGGCAACCCGCGTTTTCAGCGAAATGTTTAATCTTCAACGAGAGATAGTCTGTATTTTTGCTCCCTATGACAATTTTGAGCCAAGAACTTTAGATGCGTTCGATTATGCATTACGTCAATATCAAGCACTGCGTATCGAAAGCGTTTGCAGAGTTTTGATTTGCAAAGATCCAAAAACTGAAGACCTCATAAGTGATATCTTAAAGAATGACCCTGAACGCCCAATCGTAGTACCTTTTACATATCAAGAGTTACAATCTCCCTATGACTCTTTTTTCCTGCGCAATCGATTTAGAAATTACTTTTATACTCGAGATCTTTTTTCGTTTCTATCTCCCCTTAAAACGGATCTTTATTTCTTTGGTAGAAGTGAATTGATACAGGATATTGTTAATCGCCATCAAAATAACGAGAACGCTGGCCTTTTCGGACTGAGAAAAAGTGGAAAAACATCTATTGTTTTTGGAATAGAAAGATTTTTGAAAACACGAGGAAGTCAACATCTCACTATCGACTGTGAAAATCCTTCTATCCACAAACTTCGATGGAATGAGTTACTGCATAGAATAGTTGAGTTTGTAAAAGAAGTTAAGCAGTCTAAATATAAAATATCCGCTCTTGAAGAATATACCGAAAAAGAGGCAAGTCGCAAATTTGAGCAAGATATTTTAGGAATATATCGTTCTAAAAAACAGCAGTCAATACTTTTAATTTTTGACGAAATTGAGAGAATTTCGCCTTATACAGGTTCATCAGTTCATTGGCGAGAAGGCGAGGATTTCGTCTACTTTTGGCAGACAATGCGTTTTTTCTTTCAACGGTACAGTAATATTTTCACGTATTTATTAGTAGGAACTAATCCTGCCTGTATAGAACAACCTAAGTTTGGGGTACATGACAATCCTTTATTTAGCTCCATTCCATTTCAATATGTGCCTGCTTTTGAAATAGAAAAGACGAGAGAAATGGTCAGAAAACTAGGTCGTTATATGGGATTAAAATTTGATGAATCAATTTACAGTAAATTAACCGACGACTTCGGAGGCCATCCTTTTCTCATTCGACATATGAGCAGCACTATTAATGCAATGTGTAACGATGATCGGCCTGGTATCGTGGATAAAGCATTATATGAAAAAGCTAAGGTTAAATTTCTTTCTAATTCAAGGCATTATTTAGACATGATTGTTGACGTTTTAAAAGAATGGTATCCCAGTGAATATGAGATGCTAAATCTTCTTGCTAATGATGATTCGAAAACTTTTGATTTTTATGCAAAAGGATCAAATTATTATACGACACATCTTGTAGGTTATGGTTTATTGCAGTCAAGCAATTCTGGTTATGCTTTTAATATCGAGAGCATGAAAGACTATCTTAGATCTAAGAATCGCTATGTCAATAATCAGCTAACCCGAGAGCAGAAGATTGCAGAAGTTTCTGAAAGAAGAAATTCCTTAGAGAGAAAATTGCGGCAGATTATCCGCAATCAATTAAAAGCTGTTTATGGAAGAAAGTCGGCAGGAGAAAAAGTTGTTGCTGCTCTTCCAGAGAATCGCAGAGAAAAGCTACCTAATAAGGATATTGACCACCTTTTACATATTGAAAACAGTCCATTATTCTTTCTAGATTTAAGAAATATCATATCAAGGGAGTGGGATATTTTCAAAAATATATTTGAGGTTGAAAAGAAAAAATTAGAAGTTATTATGGAAGACATTAATGATGGGCGTATTGATGCCCATTCCAAGTCTACAGATGAAGATCAGTTTACTCAATTGCGATTACATTTTAAGAAGCTCGAAAATATCTTAGAAGATTGGATCTAATTTCTCCCTATTGATATCACAAATAATATCAAAACGCCGAACACGGCGTTGCAGTTGACCGCTTCGCGCGCAAGATCGCCGGTTTTTTGATAGAAGCCTGAGCAGCGCGCTCGCCGCAACTGAACGCCAACCCGTTAGCCGGGAACCCCCGCTCTGCTCCCGAAAACGGATTGACGCTTCCCGTCGAACCTCGTATACTCATACTCAGTTTTCATCTTTGGAGGCCGACTATGGAAGACCTTCTCCAGCGTATTACCGTCAATCCCAATATGGCGTTTGGTAAACCTACCATTCGCGGCTTACGCTATTCAGTTGAATGGCTTCTCGAACTGTTAAGCTCTGGCATGTCTCAACAAGAAATTCTGGCAGATTACGAGGATCTTGAACCAGCTGATATCTATGCAGCTTTAGCCTACGCTGCAAAACTCGCTCAAATTAAGCGTGTCGTCGCGGTGGCTGGATGAACTTCGTCATCGACGCGCAACTTCCGCGTCGCCTTGTCCGTCTCTTCCAAGAGTATGGGCATGCTGCTTTTCATACCCTGGATCTTCCGCATCGCAACTTAACCAATGATGATGAAATCATGCAGTTCGCAGATGCCCACGACTGTATTGTCATTACCAAAGACTCGGATTTTGTTGACGCCTTTTATCTGCAACATCGGCCTCACAAGCTCTGGCTTCTCTCGACCGGGAACATCTCTAATCCCGAATTAGAAGCACTCATTCGTGCAAACATCGATCAGG
Organism: Kouleothrix sp. 19917; assembly: GCF_057073505.1. NCBI lineage: Bacteria > Bacillati > Chloroflexota > Chloroflexia > Chloroflexales > Roseiflexaceae > Kouleothrix > Kouleothrix sp. 19917. The sequence goes on along the minus strand of NZ_CP097099.1, from coordinate 1,433,345 downwards.
TCATTTTGCTCTTTCAACAGTATCACTTTGTTGAACTCAATCGAATGGACGTAATCGTTCATATATAGCCGTGCCACGAGCCCGGCTAACATTGCGTTCCAGCCGACGCCGCTTCGCGTCGGGCAAGATCATGGCTTTTTTGAAAGCTAGTATCGGCCCTGTTGATTTCCCGATCTATTAGTGCGGCGCGGCTGAACGCCGGCGTTGGGCGTGTCTCGTTTCGCAGGTTGTCTTGATCTCGCGGGTCGCTTTCTGTCTTTTTGGCATACCAGCGCCTTGCTGTTACGAAGGAACGAATCGAGCGTGGGATGAATGCCCGTTGTGCCGCGTGATTCCACTCAACGCCTTCTCAACCCCACGTGGTACGAGCGCCCGTTGTGCTGAAGTGATTCTGGGCAGCGCTTTTGCAACCCTGATGCAGACAAAAGCCGGTTCTTTTCCGCGTGGTCGCGACAACGTCTTCTCAACCCGGCGTGGTACGAACGCTCGTTGTGCCGCGTGGTTCCGTTCAGGGTTTTCACAACCCGGCGTGATGCGAGCGCTCGTGGTGCTGAATGTGATTCCGTCAGCGTGGTTCTGCCAAACGCAGTTGTTCTTCTCGCTTCATCGTGGGTAGTTCATGCCTCAACTCGGCTGTTTATCAAAGCGCTCGCCCAACACGCGCTTGCAGCGGACGCCGCTTCGCGTCGAGCGAGATCGTCGTTTTTCAAGTGCCAATATCTGCTACAATGTGGCTGCCATCTATCGGGGCGGCGCCGCTAAAGCGCAACCCGTTGGGCGTGTCTCGTTTCGCAGGTTGTCTTGATCTCGCAGGTCACTTTCTGTCTTTTCGGCAGAAGAACGCAGTGCAACTCCGAAGGAACGAATCGAGCGTGGGATGAAAGCTCGTTGTGCCGTGTGATTCCAGTCAGTGTTTTCTCAACCCTGCGTGGTGCGAATGCTCGTGGTGCTGGCGTGATTCCGGTCAGCGTCTCGCTCATTTCAAGGTGATTCAAAAGCTCGTTATGCCGCGTGGTTCCTTTCAAGGCATTCGCAACCCTGCGTGGAATGAAGGCTCGTTGTGCTGAATGTGGTTCCGGTCAACGTGATTCCGCTGAGCGCAGCTGCTCGTGTCGCTTTAAGGTCTGTGGCTCATGCTTCAGTTTGGCTTTCTATGGAAGTTCACGCCCAACACGCGCTTGCAGCGGACGCCGCTTCGCGTCGAGCAAGATCGGGCGTTTTTCAGCGCCAGTATCTGCTACAATGTCGTTGCCATTTATTGGTGGCGGCGCCGCTAAAGCGCAACCCGTTGGGCGCAGCATCACTCACGCTCACGCACTCAATTACATGCATGTAGGAATAGCTCACGTATGCAGTCTTCCACGGACCAAACACCGACATCATCTTTTGCTCGACCAGTGGGGATTACCGCTCTTGTTTTCCTCTACGCCGCTGTTGCACTCCTCTGCTTTGCCAGTACGATTTGGCTCATCCTCTCGCTCTGGTTCGAACATTCTTGGATGAGCATCTCAATACAACAACTCACTCCCCCAATCTACGCGTTTATCGTCGGTAATGTACTGCTCCGATACTTTGCCTACGGCCTCTGGCATATGCGTTCCGGTCCTTATATTGTTTCTCTTTTCTTGTTTGCATTGCTGATGGCGGTTTGCTTTATCATTGGCCTCACTGGAGTGACCTGGGGATTTATTCTGTTGATAGGGGTCAGTATTATCTTTGGCTATCTGATTCGCGGAAGTATCTGGTGGCAATTTCATCCACAGTCACGAAAAGAATAATTGCGTAGTACGAATGCGTAAATCATCATATTCGCTAATAATGTTCAACACGAAAGATGCCGTGCCGTTGACGCGCCCAACACGCGCTTGCAGCGGACGCCGCTTCGCGTCGAGCGAGATCGAGCGTTTTTCAGCGTCAGTTTCTGCTACAATGTTACAGCCATCTATCGGTGGCGGCGCCGCTAAAGCGCAACCCGTTGGGCCGCAGCATCAAAGCGTGTACTATAATACTACCCCTGATGTAAAAGTACGCAGGAGTCTAGATCACTTTTGTACCAAGCACTCTATTCCACGACGATTGTGATGGAAGTCCATGAATCTCTGGTCCACCTTCCACAGTATCTTTGATACTGACGATGGCTCTCTTCCAGAAATCGCTATTGCCCATATTACGCCAGCTGGTTTGGCTGACGTATGGATGTACTTACGAACAGCTGCCGTCGAATATGCCGGCGATAATTGGTTTTGGCATCACAGTACTGAACGCGAAACGCCGCTTGACTCAGTCCAGAATGCGGCCGCGTTAGTCGTAATCGGTGAAGCCGAGATCTTCCACACCGTGCTTAATGGTATTTCCTTTTTCGGCAGCGTTATTCCGGATCTTGGCGTGTTCGTTTTTCAAGATGCAATTGTGCTTGATTACCGCATGGGGCACGATTGGAATGCCGCGAACTTGACAGCCCTGTTTGAACTCTTGCGACAGATTCAAAACATTGAACCAGGTGCGCAGATTTCGCTCTCGCCAACGTTCTTCCATCCCAAATGGCGGGCAGAGTTTCAGGCTGCATTTGCCGAATACATCCAGCGAGCTGAATAGCACGCACATGAACCATCAACGTAGCCCCCGGTCATACTGCCAGTATCGGCTGCTGCCCAACACGCGCTTGCAGCGGACGCCGCTTCGCGTCGAGCGAGATCGTGCGTTTTTCAGCGCCAGCATCTGCTACAATGTGGTTGCCATCAATCGGTGGCGGCGCCGCTAAAGCGCAACCCGTTGGGCGTAGCCCATCAATCTCATCTCAGATGGCATGACACTGCTATGCTCTACTTCTGATCGGCGGCTTCAACCAGCAGAAAGTTCTGGCTATGGGTGTTCACATACCTGACCCAGCTTCTATTTCTTGGATCTGGCACGATGCCTCTCTTGATCGCCTGCAGATCGACTGGTCAACCCAAGGTGATATGCAGGTTGTACTCCACACCGAACTCAATCCTGAAGAAGACGTATCAGAACTCACCAGTTTGGGCATTGACTCGCGATTTGTCAGTATACAATTTGGAGCAGTGTGGCGGTTTCAAACTGACAGTACTGGCGATTATGCTGGCATATCGACGATTGATGCTTGGGATGTACGCATACAATCATCTTTACTTGCGCTCGTAAACCATCAACGCCCGCCAATACCAGGATTAGTACATCATCACATTACGACATCCAATGGTTCGACATTCGACATCGTCTGTACTGACATACGCATTGAGATGTGTGATACACCGAGTAAGGGTTGAAAAATACCCGAATGATATATAGCCTCAAAATCGAATATATGATCCAATGGTATACTCATACTTGTAAAGATAAGGCTCGGCTACGCCCAACACGCGCTTGCAGCGGACGCCGCTTCGCGTCGAGCAAGATCGTGCGTTTTTCAGCGCCAGTTTCTGCTACAATGTGGTTGCCATCAATCAGTGGCGGCGCCGCTAAAGCGCAACCCGTTCGGCGCACAAGACTCTACATCCTTTGTCGCGTACTCAATATAGCGTCCTAAAGCTAATCGCAGATAGACGCCTTTTGCTACTTTGCACGGAGTTCTTAATGACTAAAATGAGCAAATCACTACACGAAGAATTTGCACAGTTTTTCGAGCATCCCACGCGGGACAGTTTTCGCGATTTGATAAAAAAGAATTTTGGAGAGAATAGACAAATTGATTTTAAGGAAGAGTGGCCTGACTTGCCCAAGATTGCGCGGCATATTTTGGCTTTGGGAAATTCTGGAGGTGGCGCTTTAATAATTGGCGTTGCAGAGAAAGATGATGGTTCTATCGAAGCAACAGGGATCTTAGCCATCAAAGATAAGACGGACATTATCCAAGGCGTTCGAAAGTTTCTTCCTCACCAGCTCGAATATGAAATTCTTGATTTTTCCTTTCATTCGAGTGATTATCAAGCGATCCAAGGAAAAAACTTTCAAGTCGTTCTCATCGAAGATCTTCCACAGTATTTGCCGTTTGTATGTCAGGCCGATACAGATAGGCTTCGTCGAGCAGCTATTTATGTCCGCCGATCTACAAACTCTGAAGAAGCTTCATATGAAGAATTACAAGACATTATTAACAGGCGCATAGAAACAACATATTCTTCTAGCAAGGAACTTAACCTTGATGAAGAAATGGCCGAGCTTAAAGCTTTATACAGTCAACTTCGACCAAGCCGTGATCGCAGAATTACAATGGCTGGTTTTGGCCTTCTTTTTGAAGCGAACCCTAATTACCCTAAAGAAGATTTTGATGCTTTTACTAACCGTATGATTGGTTTGAAAAAACAGCGAATAGAAAGATTACTCAAGGTGGAAGATAATAAATAAACAACCCTATTCGACAAGTGCGCGCCGAACACGGCGTTGCAGTTGACCGCTTCGCGCGCGAGATCGCCCGTTTTTGATAGAAGCCTGAGCGGCGCGCTTGCGACAACTGAACGCCAACCCGTTAGCTGGCAGCTTACTATTGCCTTCTCTGTATTTCTACGCGAATCCTTTAAATGAGTTTTGGCGTTCCTCTTTATAGACACCCTGCCCACGCCGGCTGATTGCCCCGTATGCACTACTTCTACATTCAAGGGGGTTTAATATGGCGAGTTCTTGGTTTGACGATCCCACAGATCAATCAGTTGTGAAAGCTACCATCGTTTCCAAATATTTTGGTGCTTGGGCACGCGTAATTATGTCTTCAATAAAGGATGCCAACGGAAAGATAGCATATATCGATCTGTTTGCAGGGCCGGGGCGATACGAGAACGGCACTAAATCAACACCATTACTTGTACTGGAGACAGCTATTCAGGATGCGCGGCTGCGACAAATGCTTGTCACGATATTCAACGACAAAGACGAGCAGAACGCGCGCTCATTGGTAGAAGCGATCGCGCAACTTTCAGATGTTGATACATTGCGCTACGCTCCAATAGTACACAACCACGAAATCGGCGACAATATCGTCAACCAGTTCGAGCGCATGCGTCTTATACCGACGCTTATATTTGTCGATCCTTGGGGCTACAAAGGACTTTCTCTTCGGCTGGTCAATGCAGTTATGAAGGACTGGGGGTGCGACTGTATTTTTTTCTTCAACTACAATCGCATCAACATGGGTCTTAACAACGAAGCCGTTGAAGAACATATGGATGCGCTTTTTGGCTCAGATAGGGCCGAACAGCTACGAACAAAACTACTTGCACAAAAGCCTTCGGATCGCGAACTTATGATCGTCGAGGAACTCAGCCAAGCGCTTAAGGGATATGGCCGAAGGTATGTTCTGCCATTTCGCTTCAGAAACGAAAAAGGTAATCGCACAAGTCATCATTTGATCTTTGTGAGTAAGCATTTTAGGGGCTATGAGATCATGAAAGAGATAATGGCGAAGGAGAGTTCTGCGAGGACACAAGGGGTAGCTTCCTTTGAATATAATCCTGCTGATGCACGACAGCCTCTTCTATTTGAGTTATCAACCCCCATAGATGAGCTTGCAGACGACCTCTTGAAATGCTTTACGAACCGGACGTTATCAATGAAGCGTATCTACGAAGAACATAATGTCGGTAAGCCATTTATTCGCCGAAACTACAAGGACGTGCTAATGCAGCTTGAAGCAAGTGGGCGCATTACAGCAAATCCGCCAGCGACCAAACGTAAACCTAATACATTCGGTGATGATGTCTTGGTCACATTTCACACTACTAGATGATAGAGCAGTTTAATATGCCCTCCTCATCGCTTGACGCATAAGAACATTTGTTCTATAATTAAAGTCGGGTTATAATGCCCTGCTGCCATACAACGATGAGGGACGCACATGGGCCAGCAATCAACAATTGAGTGGACAGATCATACGTTTAATCCGTGGTGGGGATGTACAAAAGTATCCCCTGGCTGCACCCATTGCTACGCAGAAACCTGGTCAGAACGATATGGTCATGATATTTGGGGACCTCGTAAATCTCGACGTACCTTTAGCGAGCATCATTGGCAAGACCCACTCCGATGGAATCGGTCAGCGACGCAGCAAGGTCATCGGATGCGCGTGTTCTGCGCGTCAATGGCGGATGTCTTCGAAGACAACCCGAGTATTGAGTCCGAGCGTCGTCGGTTATGGTCGCTTATTGCGGAGACGCCGATGCTCGATTGGCTACTTCTCACAAAGCGTCCGGAAAACATGCTTCGATTTACACCGTGGAAAGATTCTTGGCCAAGTAACGTTTGGGCAATGACAAGTGTAGAAAATCAGGAGTACGCTGACGAGCGCATTCCTGTGTTGTCTCAGGTGCCCGCTATTGTACGTGGATTATCAGTTGAGCCGTTATTAGGGCCTGTGGACTTACGACCGTGGCTTGATCATATACAGTGGGTTATCGTTGGTGGCGAGAGTGGGCGTGAGGCGCGACCAATAAATCCACTCTGGGTGCGCAATATCCGAGATCAGTGTCTAGCTGCCAATGTCCCTTTCTTTTTCAAGCAGTGGGGTGAGTGGTCGCCGGTCACCTCTGATACTAACGCTTATGAGCAATTACTACTTACAGACAATAATTTCCGCGAACATATGCATCGTTCAGGAAAGAAGGCTTCGGGCCGATTACTTGATGACAAGACATGGGATGCATTGCCTGTCGTAGACGAGGCAGAGCATTCAATGAAAATCCCCTAAAAGCTGCCAGCTAACAAGCCCATGCAGCGGACGGCGCTTTGCGCCCACAAGATCGTAGCTTTTTTGAAAGTTGGAATTAATCCAAGCGCCTCCCGATCTACCTGTGCGCCGCCGCTGATGGGCATGCCGTTCGGCGCGTCTCGTTTCTGAGGTTGTCTCGGTCTCGAATAGCGTTTTATTGAGTTGTAGCAAAACAACGCAGTGCCGCTACGAATACACGAATCGAACGTGAGGTGAAGGCACGTTGTGCCACGTGATTCCAGTCAGCGTTTTCTCAACTCCGCGTGGTGCGAGTGCCCGTTATGCTGGCGTGGTTTCGTTCAACGCCTGGTTCACACCAGTGTGATTCGAAAGCTCGTTATGCCGCGTTGTTCCAGTCAGCGCTTTCTCAACCCTGCGTGGTATGGGCGCTCGTTGTGCTGAATGTGATTCCGGTCAACGTGATTCCGCCGAGCGCAGCTGCTCGTGTCGCATCAACGCTGGCCGAACATGCTTCAGCTTGGCTTTCTATCGAGGCTCACGCCCAACACGCGCTTGCAGCGGACGCCGCTTCGCGTCGTGCGAGATCGGGGTTATTTTCCGCGCCGGTATCTGCTACAATGTGCTTGCCATTTATTGCAGCGGCGCCGCTAAAGCGCAACCCGTTGGGCACGGGCCATCAAGTGCCTTCGCCACCAAAAAGCTGCTGTACTGATTGCTTCTTGTGAACCAGTTGAAGGAGATGGCACACTATGGCGATCTGGGAAATCTCATTCGACCCCGACACTTTCCAGCACTTAGTGCTTCCTAATGCAGCGCACGACATCTCCCGCCTCGTATCAAACGGCTGGTTCCAAGGCGCAATTATCGGTGCAGCCTGGATACCACTTGCGGTGGAGCTATCACCAGATGGTTTACCTGGCGATTTTCCCTCCCTCGGTGGCACACCACTGGTCTTTTCTGAACGTGCTGTGCGCCTCCTCTCGCCGCTAATAGTCAATTGTGTCGAGTTGCTGCCACTTAACTGTTCAACCCAAGCGCTTTATGTTGTCAACGTCACCAAAGTACTTGACTGTCTCGATCACACGCAATCACGATTCAAACAATTCTCTGATGGGCAACGGATAATGCGCATTGAGAAATATGTCTTTCAAGAGCCCTGTATTCATCAAGCACATATCTTTAAGATACCTGAGCAAATCCGCAATCGGCACTATATGTCTGACAGCTTCAAAGCAACGGTAGAAATGAACGATCTTCAAGGAATGGTATTTCATCAAATTGCATAATTACGGCGTATAACTTGAGCGTACAAGGCATTATTGACAGATTCACGGAAAAGTATAGCCCGAGTCCGCGCCCAACACGCGCTTGCAGCGGACGCCGCTTCGCGTCGAGCGAGATCGTGCGTTTTTCAGCGCCACTATCTGCTACAATGTGACTGCCATTTACCAGCAGCGGCACCGCTAAAGCGCAACCCGTTCGGCGGCTTCACAAAGCGCAATTCTAGATTGATAGGATAAACGGAGACTTGTCATGGCTGGTGAAGAATGGGCACGTCGAATTGTGCAGAAAGAACTGAAACGAAAAGTTGAACTCCACGATGATGGTAGTAAACCTGGAATGTATGATCTTCGTATTGGCCTATCGAATAAACCTGAGGTGGCGATTGAATGTGTTGGCGCAGTCGATAGAGCATTTACTGAAACATGGAATGTCGGTCCAGCTAAAGGAGCTTTGGAACTTTCTGTTAAGGGTGATTGGATCATTACGATTAATAGAGAAGCACGTGTTAAGGTAATTAAACAACACATCGAACAACTTCTTCAAGAGATAGAAGCACGTGGTATTAAAGATCTTCGTGCAGATTATCTTCTCAGATGGCAAGATGAACCACTATTTGTTAAATTAACAGAGTTTGGCATTACCCACGTTTCTTGCTATCGTGTGAAGGGTACAGGTAAAGTTCACTTTGGCATGCCCGGGATTGGTGGAGCAGTTGATGAACAAGGAAATTCGGTACCAGAATGGATTGGCTCATTTCTTCGCAATCCTGCCTATCAAGATGTCTTATCAAAGCTTCAACGCTCCGGTGCGCCAGAACGCCACGTATTTGTACTCGTTAGTTTTGCCGGTACGCCTTGGTCAGTAGAATCATATTTGACAGGATCTCTCGATTTGACACCGAGCCAACCACCGGATTTACCAGACCTTGTCACAGGTGTTTGGGTTGCGTCAGTATTAGGCCAGAAAGGTCTGCGATGGGATGGAACCACTTGGCAATTATTCCAAACGCGAGGTGAAGGTATCGATGGTTAGCCGTCGGCCGCCGCCGAACACGGCGTTGCAGTTGACCGCTTCGCGCGCAAGATCGCCCGTTTTTTGAGAGAAGCTTGAGCAGCGCGCTCGCGGCAACTGAACGCCAACCCGTTAGCTGGCAAGCCATCATTCTACTATCTTACTTAACCGCACTGGTATGACTGGCGTGGCTACTTAGACAATATCCTCTTTCTGAAGATATGCAATTTCATTTTACCGATCCAGATGTGTGGACTGGCGGCTTTTACGAACTTATTCTCGAGTTGCCGTCCCAAGATAATCTGACGACTGCGAATGCTCTCGCTGCTTTGTGGGGTAGTCCCCAATTATCCGGCTGCTATGCATGTCACGATATTGAACCGACTCAGCAAGTTACACTCACACTCAACAGCCTTCCTATCGAAGGCCATCTCTATGGTATTGCTACCCTCAATGATAAGCAACGCTGCGTCTGTGGAACCTATACGATCCATTTTGAAAACGAAGGACGCTGGCTTGGCATCTATATGCCGATGAGTGCATTAGCGAGGATCTATTCTCTTGATGGCTATCCATTTGGCACTGCTGCACCACAACTTGAACGCACGCTGAAGACCATAAATGAGTGGTTCTACACCATCGCCGAAGAGATGTACAAGCGCATTCCATTCACATTCGGCGTCATCGGCTTCGAGCCTGATTTCAGCGCCGCGAAAGTACAAGTCGCGCAGGGAATACCAAAAGTGCGTTGGGATGGTTTCGTGATGCCTACGAATGATCGCTTGCTTTGGTATCCACCAACCGAGTATGGCACGCAATATACGTAATGATCTTCAGATTCAAACAGTACCAAACTCGCCAGCTAACACGCGCTTGCAGCGGACGCCGCTTCGCGTCGAGCGAGATCGGTGTTATTTTTCGCCTCGGTATCTGCTACAATGTGCCTGCCATTTATTGCAGCGGCGCCGCTAAAGCGCAACCCGTTGGGTGGCTTCCCTTCAATCAAACCTCAGTTTGCAACTTGATTTTACTTCACCGCAATGATATGGTATGCTCCGCCACCAATACCAACAAGTATGGCTTTCCTATAGCTCGGACCGTGTCATGGATGACGCTCAGTTTCACAACTTTACCCATACGCTTCAGACGACTCTTGCTTCCGATAAGCGCGTGCTCGCGCTCGTAGCAATTGGCTCGCTTGCACATCCCGAACGTATGGACCGCTGGTCTGATCACGATTTCTGGGTCGTCACAACCGCAGAAGCTCAAACCGACTTTCTCTCCAATCTGTCCTGGCTGCCCGATCATACCGAGATTGCCTTGGCGCTTCGTCCTGCTCAGCAATACTACACCGTGCTCTACTCATCTGGCCATATCGCTGAGTTTGCTGTTTTTGGACCGCATGATCTTTCACGTGGTCGTCTCACCGATTTTCACATGCTCTTTGACAAGCAGGATGTCACGGCACGGTTGAAGGCGACGGTCGCGCAGGTACAGGAGGAACAGCACAACGGCTATAATGCCACAGCCGCTTTCGGTCATTTTCTCGTGACACTGTGTACTGGCGTCAATCGGGCGGCGCGTGGTGAGCGATTGAGTGCCCAAGCGTACATCTTCCACTACGCAATTGATGAGCTCGTGACGCTGATAACGCATCACATTCCCGCACAGCGGTCGGATCAAGCAGACTCATTCGATTCACTGCGACGATTTGAACAACGCTATCCGGATCTCAGCGCGAAGCTGATTCGCTTGCTGGTACTGCCTCCGAGTGCGGCCGCTCGACAACTGCTTGATCTTGCGGAAGAGCTGTTTATGAATACCGCGTTTATCATACATCCGCAAGCACTGGAAACGACACGCGCCCTGATTGCAAATGCAGAACAAGTTGATTGAAGCGTAAGAAGCGCAACACCGAGGAAGCCCACCCAACACGGCGTTGCAGTTGACCGCTTCGCGCGCAAGATCGCCCGTTTTTGAGAGAAGCCTATGCAGCGCGCTTGCGGCAACTGAACGCCAACCCGTTGGGCGCTTTCCTTATCTATCGCCTCCAGCGCTATTTGGCACTTGCTTCTTCCTGCCAAGACCAGAACCTGGTCTCTCATCTCATCATTTTTCCAGGCATATTCCCGTATGGTATACTCTGTCTTGGATGATCTGTTTGAGTAGATGTGCAATGCCAACCGCACTCCGTATCGGGCCGTACCGTTTCTATTTTTACTCGTATGATTGTGGAGAACCTCGCCACATGCATGTCGACCGCGGCCACCTGAGTGCCAAACTTTGGCTTGATCCAGACATCTATGTGGCTGATAATCACGGCTATTCGCGAAGAGAGTTACGGGAGATCGAACGGATCGCCCGCGACCATTTGGAGTATCTGCGCAATGAGTGGGACAGATTCTGCATCGGTTCTGATAGCTCCACCTAGAGCGACTCATGTTGCCATCACCGATGATACACTCACGGTCGATCTCGAAGACGGCCGCACAATTTCCGTACCAATTGGCTGGTTTCCGCGTCTTGCCCACGGAACAGAGGCCGAGCGCGCGAATGTGGAAATTGCTGGCGCAGGTTTCGGCTTGCATTGGCCGGATCTTGATGAGGATATTGGTGTTGAGGGATTATTGGTTGGACGAAAATCGAGCGAAAGCCCCGCATCATTTGCTCGGTGGTTAGAACAACGACGCACGTCCCACACCTAAAGCGTCGCATTGTCAGATGTTCTCACCACGATCATTGGCTCGGTATGCTCACGCGCCCAACACGGCGTTGCAGTTGACCGCTTCGCGCGCGAGATCATCGTTTTTGAGAGAAGTTTGTGCCTGCGCTTGCGGCAACTGAACGCCAATCCGTTGGGCGGGCCGCATCAAGCAAGAACGTGCAATCATTCCTCAAAGTCATAGTGCCGTGAGCCACTGTTCAACAGGACATTTTCATGCCATCGTCTCAGCCACCACATCGACGTATTCTCATGAACACTCGGCTCCCGGCGGAAGAGGCACTCCAGCGTCTTACCCGTTCCATTGAAAAGCAAACACCGATCTTTCCCTTACAGCCGCGACCGCGAACGTGGCTTTTCGCAGGAACGATCACTGGCTATCAGTTTTCAATCTGTCGCATCCCAGCGGGCAAACGCATCTACGAAAATCAGATCGATGGCGTCATAGAGCCGACACCTTACGGTGCAAGCATCACATTAACCATTCAACCGCATAGTTCGAGCGTACTAACAAGCAGGATCGGAATAGTTATCCCGCTCGTTTTTGGTCTGCTGTTTGTCCTTGGTCCACTCTACTTTGCTATTCTTGGACAACTCTCTTGGAATTGTGGACTCTTTCCGCTGATCGTTGCTGCACTCGCCATATTTTTTCTCCGCGCAATCCCAACCAGCACCGCCACATTTGATGCGGATGCACTGACTGCTCTCGACAATCTGCGCTCGATCTTTGCGACCGAGACGGAACGGGCGCTCGATAATGAGAACACGCCTCCTGGCCAATGACGGTAATCAACGGCACCGCCCAACACGCGCTTGCAGCGGACGCCGCTTCGCGTCGAGCGAGATCGGTGTTATTTTCCGCGCCAGTATCTGCTACAATGTGGTTGCCATCAATCGGTGGCGGCGGCTGATGCGCAATCCGTTAGCCCGCTAAGTTCGCGCGGTCCGCAGCATCAATGATATAATTGTGCTGTATCAGTGTTAAAGTCTCTACTGCAAAGGAGGGACCAGTGGCATCGATTGACGGCTCTGCAACACTGCTTGCCACGGAAGTTCGCACGCTTTCTGCACCCGCTATTCCACAAGAGTATCGTATCTCTGTCGCACTGCCACGTTCGTATGCATCACACCCAGAACAAATCTATCCAACAATTTACGTCACCGACGCCATTGCCTTTTTTGGCCTGATCACTGACATCACACGTGTCATGAGCTTGTGTGGGAAGTTTCCCGAAACAATTGTCGTCGGGATCGGCTATCCATTGGATGATCCGCTCGATGAAGCCATGACACAGTGGGAGAGCTTACGAACGCGAGATCTCACGCCCATTGCCGCCTTATCGTATGGTCCCCAGTCTGGTGGTGCATCAAACTTTCTCTCATTTATCCAAACAGACCTCATCCCAATGATCGAACAAGAGTATCGCGCCGACCCAACAAACAGAGTGCTTGCCGGCTTCTCTTTGGGCGGACTGTTCGTGCTGCACACGTTGTTTCATCAGCCAGACCTTTTCAAGAGCTATATTGCTGGAAGTCCTACACTTGGCTATGGAGATAGAGTCACGTTTGCGTATGAAGCGGAGTATGCTGCCGCTCATACAAATCTGGCGGCCAATCTGTATCTAGGAGTTGGAGGAGAAGAAGAAGAGGTCGAATGGCCAATGGTGTCGATATTCTATGAATTGGTTGCGCGCCTGCAAAGCAGAAAATTCGAAGGATTCTCGCTAACAACACACGTCTTCGAGAACTGCGCGCATTGTGCAGCACCAGCACCGCTCTTCCAGGCCGGAATACAAGCAGTTCTTTCCAAGTAGTAAACTGAAGCCATAGGGAAACTTGCAGATCCTGCTGATCAGAATAGCTGGATAACTCACCAGTTATCACTTCCAAGTAGTCGCACTCAGGAGGAGTTCATGAATACATCCTATCCACGGAAAGGCTTGTTCCACACCGAAGAGCGTACTCTATTTTGTTCCGCAGTTGGCCGAGAGTATCATCTCTCAGTTGCGCTTCCAGAGAGTTACGCGACATCCAAGCAAGCTTATCCCGTGGTCTACCTGCTCGACGGGGATTTTACGTTCGGTATGGCGGCCGCACTCACCCAGGCGATTCATTGGAGTTGGGGAACACCCGAATTGATCGTGGTAGGTATCAATTACGATATGGAAAGTTATGAGCAATGGGGGCACCTTCGAGAACGTGATTTTAAGATCCCTGAATTGCAAGATGCGCCAGCAGATAGCGTGGCAAACCTATTTCTCCAGGCACTCACACAGGAGATACTCCCCTTTATCGACGCAAACTACCAAACCCTCCCTTCCGATCGCTGTCTGTATGGCTATTCCTCAAGCGGTTTCTTTGTGCTCTACGCCCTGTTGCATCAACCGGACGCCTTTCAGCGCTACCTTTCTGGCAGCGGTGAATTCTCTATCGCGTATCCGTATCTCATTCAGCACGCTACGCAACTCGCGGCGCAGGAAACAGACAACTCGCTTCAACTCTACCTTTCAACCGGCGAGTTGGAAGAGGGAGAATTACCCTTTTTCAATCAACTTATCGCGTTTTTGAAGCAAGGAAACTATCCTGGCTTACACCTAACTACGGAAATATATCCGGGTGAAGGTCACTGTCCGGAAGGAATTGCGCTCACATATCTGCATGGCATACGCAAAGTATACCAAGCGGGCTAACACGCGCTTGCAGCGGACGCCGCTTCGCGTCGAGCGAGATCGTGCGTTTTTCAGCGTTCGTTTCTGCTACAATGTGGCCGCCATCAATCGGTGGCGGCGCCGCTAAAGCGCAACCCGTTGGGCGGGTGCCGAGCAACTCTCGTGCGACAACAAGCGCCGAAAGATGGTAGCGCATTTGTGGATATGTAGCACGCCATCTGAATTGTAAACTGGCGCAGGCGCTACGCTGACCGGTTCTCGATTCTGGTAAAACTGCTTCATCGGGAAGGAATCACGCTGCTTATTTCGTCAGCAAGCAGCCGAAACTGAATAACTCTCACTGCATCCACCTCGACACAAACAGTTTGGAGGCGCACTGATGCCTACTCGCCCAGACATCATCGCAATTGATCATGATGATTACAAGGCCAGTCATGTCGGTCACACCAGCGATGGACATCAATTCTTCCTAACAACGCCATTCATTCCGCCAATTGACAAGCATACGGCGAGGCGTGAGTTTGTTGCACTCTTTCTATTTGATAAAGATGGCGCGCTCGTTGAGGCACGTATCGATGATCTGGGTCCATGGGACGATCTCGACGAACAACACGCCCAACACGTATTCGACCAGCGCTTGCGCGAACTTGGCGAGGTTGAGTACGATCGCATCATGGTGCGACCATTTCAGATCAAGCGCTTTGACACTCTATTCGGGCTAATACCGCATGCGCCCGATGGCAAAGACATAGACTGGTGGTGGGTAAGTCTTGAACCTGGCGATTATATGGCCTTTCACGAACCTTGGGACAGTGGTATCTATGATACCTGAGTAACCGATCACCTTAGAATGCGTGAGAGCCGCCACCCGCCCAACCCGCCGCTCAAGCCGACGCCGCTGCGCGTCGAGCAAGATCGGGCCTTTTTTGGAATCTGGAAACAAGCGATTGTTTTCCCGATCTATTGGTGCGGCGCAGCTTAGCGGCATTCCGTTCGGCGGCTCTTCAATGCTCTGCCCTCAGAAAAGCAAATACCAGTGCTTGACCCAAAAAGACAGCGATAGTATACTCCGGTTTACCCAATGCGCCTGAGCAGAAGGTATATTCATACTTACGAATAACCGCCATCATTGCCACGGTATTTTCTTATGCGAACTAAGATGTGTTCTGTTCATTATTTTGTTATGGTTGCCTGTTTCTTATTCGTGATGCCTTCACAGGCTCAGAGTAATTTAGGTGCTAGGTGTTCTCAAGGAGGGACAATAGCTACTGATGTTTCCTTTGTTAACGACAGCTTCTTCAAAACAATCTCCATATATTGGGTCGATGAATCGTGTCAGGAGGTGCTCTACTATACGTTGAATCCCAAAACTTCCTATACTCAATCAACATTTGTCGGACATATTTGGCATGTACGCGATAAAAGTACGAGAATCTTATTACAAGAGACGACTGCCAGTGCGACAACTATTACTGTCAGAATTACCGATACCGGAATTGTTTACTTGCCTGTCGTGCTAGGCTTGCCTACAATACCAGGCCGTTACACGTATGACCAACCAGATGATACTGGTGATTATCAAGTTCACATCGTGTATGCTATACCAAGCGATGGTATTGATCAGAGGTTTGACATCAATGGAGCACTCAAGACTTCAGTAATGGCTTTCCAGAAATGGATGTCGCAACAAACGAACGGTCGATCCTTTAGGATTGACACCTATCAAGGGCAATACGATATCACTTTCGTGAGGCTGAGTAAATCTGATGAGGAAATCCAGGCAGCAGGTGCATTTGTTCGTGAAGCTATCGAGGAGGATTTAAAGCAAAAAGGATTTGACCATCCACAGAAAATCTACGGAGTGTATTATGGTGGACGTGCAGTTCCCTGCGGCGGAACGGGGGCAGCGCCTCCTACCATTATTGGTAAAGTGGCTAGTACTTACTTTGGCGCTTGTGAGAATTCTTTTGCTCCATCCATTGATCAACCAGGCTATTTGGAATTTGTCATGGCTCACGAACTCGTTCATACGCTTGGTTTCGTTGCAGCTTGTGCCCCACACTCTATACCTGGGAATAGTAGCCATGTAAACGATGATTCGCGCGACTTAATGTACGCTGGCCCTCTTCCGTGGCAACCATCAATACTCGATATCGGAAGAGACGACTATTTTGAACACCATATCCCAGGTTGCTTAGACTTGGCGAATAGCGCATTTCTTAATCCTTCATCACCAAATGCTGAACCACCACCAGGCTGGCCCTAGTGAGTAGAAGCCATCACGAGGCCGCCGAACAAGCCCATGCAGTTGACGCCGCTGCGCGTCCACAAGATCGGGGCTTTTTTGAAACATAGGATCGGCATGAGCGTCTTCCCGATCTATTGGTGGCGGCGCAACTGATGGGCAGGGCGTTAGGCCCCTTTTGCCTGTCCTGCGGTATACTCGACGTATGCTTTTATAAGATCGTTTTGACTCGCTACCAGGATATTGAGCATGAATGCTGAAGCCAGTGCCATTCTTGATCAGCTTGTGCCAGTTCTCCAACGTGCTCAGCACGTCGTAGTTTTGACCGGCGCTGGCATCTCAGCAGAAAGTGGTTTGCCCACTTTTCGTGATCCTATGACTGGACTGTGGGCAAAGTATCGCCCTGAGGAACTTGGCACACCACAGGCATTTCGGCAAAACCCCCGTTTGGTGTGGGAATGGTTTGCCTGGCGTCGACAGCTCGTCCAAGGAGTCGCGCCTAATCCAGCACATCAGGCACTGGCCATGCTGGAGCACTATATTCCAAACCTGACCATTCTGACCCAAAATGTGGATGGATTGCATCAGCGTGCGGGCAGTACACGCGTGATCGAGTTGCATGGCAATTTGGCGCGCTTCAAGTGCTTTGAAGAAGACGAACCGGTTGCGGCATTGCCTATTACTGAAGAGACTCCACCTCGTTGTCCGCGCTGTGGAGGCTTCTTACGCCCTGATGTCGTATGGTTTGGAGAGCGCCTTCCTGAACAAGACTTGAATGATGCCCTAATTGCAGCAAAACAATCTGACCTTTTCTTCTCGATTGGCACATCTGGTACTGTGGAACCAGCGGCTTCACTACCGTATCGCGCGCTAGACCGAGGAGCGACGGTCGTAATGAGCAATTTGGAGGTGCCGAATCGTGCCACACCGCCACTGTATTACCTGAATGGGCGAGCGGGGGTCGTGCTTCCTGAACTCCTGCAACGTGCATGGCCAACACCAATAGAACATAAGGCTGTATCAAACCAAGATGCGTAGATACGGGGCCTAACACGCGCTTGCAGCGGACGCCGCTTCGCGTCGAGCGAGATCGTGCGTTTTTCAGTGCTCGTATCTGCTACAATGGTGTCGCCATCAATCGGTGCGGCGCCGCTAAAGCGCAGGCCGTTGGGCCGTCTATCAGCTCCTGCTCGCATCTTCAAACATGCTGTCAGCTTACAGTGCCTCTTGTTCCTATATCGACACCAGATGTATTATAGAAGATGACGGAGATACGGGACCTACACCCTCTCGATTTCTAGAATCTCAGTGGAGGTACCCATCCGGTGGTTAAATGAGGGCGTCTGTCAGAAATTGGCCTTGAGGTAGAGGTACATTGGAGAATAACCGCAACCTTTAGTTGGGTGTCTGGATTAGCAGGAAACGATTGTTGCAAGTCTTGCACGACTTGCTGGAAAGGTAAACATGAAGATCATCGTTAAGAACGATCGAAAACGAACAGAGGATCTCGTCTATGATTTCGCAACGGACACTGACACAATCGTCGTTATTGAATTAGCCAATGGTCAAAGTATTACCCTCAAGGATATAGGCAGTGATGAATTTACAGTGACCGCAACAAATGGCCGACGCTATCGAGCAAAACCTATTACAATTTCGCCCATCTCCGAAGATACGATAACGATCAAAGTTGAGTAAGAACTCTTGCAGAGACGGCCCAACACGCGCTTGCAGCGGACGCCGCTTCGCGTCGAGCAAGATCGGGCGTTTTTCAGCGCCAGTTTCTGCTACAATGTCATTGCCATCAATCGGGGGCGGCGCCGCTAAAGCGCAAACCGTTGGGCGGAATATTCCACCGTGACAGCGCGCCGCTAAACGGCAAACCCGTTGGGCGGAATATTCCACTATCCGAGAAACACAGCCCATGAAGCAATCACAAATCAATCCTGAAAATACAAACCTACTGCACACCCAAAACAACTCCGAGTTTACCTCTTATATCTTCTGGTATGCCGTATGGGCCGTGCGCCGTCGCCGCGTATTCGACAAACGCTGGCGCATTCCGAAACGTTGCACTATCACGCCCGTTTCGCTCGACTTTGAAACGCTCCCATCGCTTGCGATTGAAGAAATTGCTGCAACTTCGATTAAAGTTCATAAGACTCATCGTATCGGCGTCTTCGCAGATGTCATTATTCGATTGCATCGTACTCATCCAGTCTTCGGTCGCCAGTGTACACTCGATATCTATCCTGCAACCAGCGCGGAACCTGAGAAAGAAGCTCGTGCATTCGTTCAGGTTGTAGAGGCATTTCGACAGGGACAACAACCCTCCGTTGATCCACATCCGTGGAGGCGCAGCTATCGTGCTGAACACAGATTGGCTCCAGAGTCAGCGCTAGAACCCATAGATCAGCCGCCATACAATCATGAACCAACAGATACTGGATGGATTTTCCTTGGTGTACTTGCGCTCTCTACAGTTTTGCTTATCCTCTCAGTGTACTTTCGCTAAGCAGGTTGTGATGAAAATAATCGTTAAAAACCTCTATCTTCGAAGTTTTAATGCATGTAAGCATTGGTTGTAAGAAACGGAAACACAGGAACAGCTGAAGGATGCAATTGTTTATGTCGCTTCAATGGGATCAATATATGCTTGAGCTTGGCCGTTTCGCAATGCTTCCGCCCAACACGCGCTTGCAGCGGACGCCGCTTCGCGTCGAGCAAGATCGTGCGTTTTTCACCGCCAGTATCTGCTACAATGGTTTAGCCATTTATGCGTGGCGGCGCCGCTAAAGCGCAACCCGTTGGGCGTCTATCCATTCACACCACTGCTTCATGATCCGCGAGTCTTTTTGAATTCGTCAGCAGGAGCATCGTCGTGCGTTTCGCGCTCTTCTCTGATATTCACGGCAATTATATGGGGCTTACTGCTGTGCTCAATGCTCTTTCCGCATTGGGCGGAGCCGATGTCCTGATTGCCGCTGGCGATCACGTGACCGGCGAGTCTGGCGGCGATGATCTGCTCGAACTTCTTCTTGCGTACCACGTTCAGCTCATCCGTGGTGATAGCGATACGCCTGACAAATTCAGTCGTCTGGCCGAGCAAGCCCGTCTGCATCCTGGACAGACACGAAACTCGATGGCCTATTATCAAGGAGTTGTCGATTGGTTTGAGACTTCGATTTCCAAAAGCACACGTCATCTGCTGGCAGCGTTGCCGTTCGAATTGACATTCGATGTTGCACCCGAACAACGGTTGTATGTTTGCCACGCCTCACCACGTGCAATTGACGATCCAATCTGTGCTGCGGGGACGCCTGCTGACACGGTACGACGCGCGTATAGCAGCGTGGATGCCAGCATCTATGCGTTTGGACATGCACACACATCCTATACTCGCTGGCTTGATGGGCGGCTGTACATGAATGTCGCGAGCGTTGGATTTCGGCACGATGGGCTCAGTCATTTCACCGTGCTTACCTATCGCGATGGGCATTGGATGAGCGAACACCACGCGATCCCATACGATACAGAGGCAGAAGCAAGACGAGTTCTCCAACGTGGCGTCCCACGGCCAGATCCATAATGAATGGCAAACGACGGCGATGACGCCCAACACGCGCTTGCAGCGGACGCCGCTTCGCGTCGAGCGAGATCGTGCGTTTTTTAGCGTCAGTTTCTGCTACAATGGAGTTGCCATTTATCGGTGGCGGCGCCGCTGAAGCGCAACCCGTTGGGTGGCTTTCGTTATACCAAGGGCTAGTATGGTCAATATTCCCGTCGCAATTCCCTCCAACGATGTCGAACTTCTACCGTGGTTTCAGCCCCATTTTGAAACCGTATTTGTATTACTCCATCCCTTTTTTGCTGTTTCACCTGATGTGTATCAGCAGTTCACTCTTTCTAATGCAGTCCCGACCCGACAGGAATGGCGCACACTTGCCAAACCAATCACGTGGTCGGAGATGACTACGCGTGTTGGATTTTCGCATCGAGGTAGTCTCCATACAACATTGCTCCAAAGTTTTGGGGCGATTCGCCCACATGATACGGAGGCGATACATCGTCTTGAGCAATACCTAGCGGAGCATCACTATCTCGAACCGACCAATGGTACATTTGACGAGCTTTTACTGGATAGTATGCTTGATGCCTGCGCTCTGAATGATCAATCAACAGTCTATCTCGCGAGTGCGTTCGACTCGATTGCGCACGAGCGGTCGATTGCAGTACTGCGTTCTGATCCAGATGCGCGTCTCGGGATGGTAGAGCCAGTTCTCTGGACGATTGACCAGACCGTGTTATTTTGTGTGCACTGGGATAGTTTTTATACCTGTGTTGCCGGCCCGCGCACCACGCTCACAACCTGGGCCAAGCGATACGCCTGGGAAGGTTTTTTTGCTGAGCCAGGAATGATGCTTTTTTGGGAAGAAGAACCAGGTGCGAAAAACTAGGTGCGGAAACACGCAGCCACCCAACACGCGCTTGCAGCGGACGCCGCTTCGCGTCGAGCAAGATCGTGCATTTTCAGCGCCAGTTTCTGCTACAATGGGGCGGCCATCTATCGGTGGCGGCGCCGCTAAAGCGCAACCCGTTGGGCGCGTCTCGTTTCGCAGGTCGTCTCAATCTCGCGGGTCGCTTTCTGTCTTTTCGGCAGAAGAACGCGGTGCAGCCACGAAGAAACGAATCGAGCGTGGGATGAATGCCCGTTGTGCCGCGTGATTCCAGTCAGCGCTTGCTCAACCCCGTGTGGTGTGAGCGCCCGTTGTTCTGACGTGGTTCCGGTCGGCGTTTGACGCATATCAACGTGGTACGAACGCTCGTGGTGCTGAACGTGATTCCAATCAACGCTTTCTCAACCCTGCGTGGTACGAACGCTCGTGGTGCTGAATGTGGTTCAAGTCAGCGTGGTTCCGGTCAGCGCAGTTGCTTGTATCAGATCAACGTGGCCGGCGTATGCCTCAACTCGGCTGTCTATCAAAGCTCGCGCCCAACACGCGCTTGCAGCGGACGCCGCTTCGCGTCGAGCGAGATCGGTGTTATTTTCCGCCTCGGTATCTGCTACAATGTGACAGCCATCAATCGCTGGCGGCGCCGCTAAAGCGCAAACCGTTGGGTGCCAATATGTCAGCCTTCTCGGCTTCAGGAAGCCGCCATTTGGGCAACCTGGCACGGAACTCGGCTGATCAGTTTGAACCACGCCTATCGCTTACATGATCGTTTAGCCAGACCTCGCATCGATAGCGAAAGCATTTAGGGTAGTTTCGATGCACCAACACGATTTTTCAATTGATACAGATCATTTTCAGTTTTATCTTGAAGATTGCCAACATTCTGATGCAGAATACAACCTGTGGTTGCATGCGTTCATTCCTGAAATTCTCGATGTGTATGATGGCGGTTTGGCGATCGGCACCGCACGATGGGGATTACAAACCCGAGTTTCAGTCGTCATGTTAGAAGAAGCTCCTGGTGATGCTTCTCTGTGCGATTGGGATCGAGTTGTCGAGGCCAGCGTAGAATGCCGATCTGGATGCATCTGCATCGCTTCACCAGAATCTGGTTCGCATGAGGAAACCAGAATGAAGATTGCGCCTGGTTGGTATCGTGTCAGAATCTGCTGGGGAAACATCCAATCAGTTGACGACGAGTTGGAACCAACAGGTGAGGATCAATACGTCTTATTCCTTTGGACTGCTTCGTATGCGTTACCATCTATAGCAATCCGACGTGATTTGTAAACTTGCTGCCTGCCTCTACTTGGAAACTAGCCTCCTGGTGCGGCAGCTATCGGAACTCGTTTACAACTCCACTGAGATCGCTATATCATCCAAAAAAGCGTAGAATCGGCATGAGCGAGGAGATCGAAATGAAAGCTGATTAGCCATTGGCACCCAACACGCGCTTGCAGCGGACGCCGCTTCGCGTCGAGCGAGATCGTGCGTTTTTCAGCGTTAGTATCGGCTACAATGTGACTGCCATCAATTGGTGGCGGCGCCGCTAAAGCGCAACCCGTTGGGCCATAGCCATTACGCTTCCTCTAAAAATTGGCTCTCAAGTTGTGAATCATACAGGGCACGTTTATAATAGAGCGCCGTGAACGATTTTGATAGCGAGGATAATTTTTCCATTCACTACCCTACAGAAAATTTGTTCGATGAAATAGGTCGTATTTTATCGAACAGATGAGCGTAAATACAGGCAGGACACCGTCCTGTTCATCCGAAGTGTAAAGAGTTTCTTTGTCCGAACAGCTCAAACTCTTCCGATATCGCGTAAAAATGGTATTCGTACCGCATAGGGCTGTACCTTCAACCTATGTTATGGTAAAGTTGTTGAATAGCACGGATTTTCTGTACGGTAGTGAATTTTTCCATGCTGTGCCATTCCTGTGGTGCCTCCATTCGGCCAAATGCAAAATTCTGTACGAATTGTGGTGCTGATATAAAGGTCACTATCCCTTCTGAAACAGTGCTTCAGCCAATAAGCCAAAGCACACAATCGCCGATTTGCATATTCCCTGGCTGTACTACCCCTGTCGCAAAAGCTGGTCATGCGCTCTGCTATCAACACTGGAAAGCCACAACAGGCGATAAATCAGCCTCGCATGATGATGAACTTCAATTCCGTGAAAAATTCCCAGCGCGACATCGGACGACTGACGGGCATTGGGTGCGTTCCAAAGCAGAAATGCTGATTGATAATTGGTTGTATATGGCGAATATCGTCCATGCATATGAGCGCCAATTACCGATAGAAGAAGCCGTTTACTGTGATTTCTACCTTCCTAATGGCAAAGTCTATATCGAATACTGGGGTATGGAGCGCGATGCAAAATACCGGGCACGAAAGGCAACAAAACAAGCAATCTATCGGAAGTACAACTTGAATTTAATAGAACTCACCGATGAGCAGATCAAAAATCTTGATGATTACTTGCCTCGACAACTTCTAAAATATGGTGTTAGTATTGTCTAAATCGCGCACTTTGTTACAAGAAATATACGCAATGGCCCAACACGCGCTTGCAGCGGACGCCGCTTCGCGTCGAGCGAGATCGTGCCTTTTTCAGCGCTCGTATCTGCTACAATGTTCTTGCCATTTATCGGTGGCGGCGCCGCTAAAGCGCAACCCGTTGGGCCACACTTTCGTAGTTGCTAATAGATACCACTTTCTCAAAAGAGAGGCTGAGTAGTTGTGATCATTTGTGGCTGTGAAGAACCGCTTCGTGTCAATCCGTATCTTGACCCCGGACCAGCCGCACCTCGAACGGTTCTTGACAATCCAATTCAAGAGCCTCGTTTGAATCGCTATACCTTTATTCTCGCTGAGCCATCAACCGCTGCACGCGCAACGTTTGCAGAACTGCTCCAGCAAATCTCTATCCATATGAGCCTACCTATGACTTGGTGTATGCGACGACCACTATTTACAGGAACCAACGATCGGTTTCCCTCGCTCTCTTGGATTGCCCGTCGTAAAAAAGCTGCATGGCAACTGTATACTGATGAAACACTCGCTATCGCCGTGCAGCCAGTTGCCACCCTCACTCCAACGCTTCGACCTCCCGATTATCAGCCGGCCCAAGCGGACGAATCCTCATTCCTCCTACTTGGTCCATCTCCTGCACCATCAGCGCTTGCACAAGAACCCTTTCGTTCAGCCCTCAAGGAGTTTCGGCCAGGAACTTCCTGGCCTTTGGAGAAACAAGCCCTGGTTTGGCTTGCTGAGAACCAGCAATCGCTTGCATTCGCTATCCGTGACCATCTTGGAGTGAATGGAATGCTTATCTTGATCAGCCCGCAACGTGTTCCTTTTGATGACCTCGTAATACAACCACCTATTGAGAAACGTGATGATGCATGGCGTTTCTTATATAGCTAGAAGTCAAGCGGCTTGTCCAGCGATACGTGCGGCCCAACACGCGCTTGCAGCGGACGCCGCTTCGCGTCGAGCGAGATCGGGGTTATTTTCAGCGCTGGTATCTGTTACAATGTGCCAGCCATTTATTGCAGCGGCGCCGCTAAAGCGCAACCCGTTGGGCGTACAATCAAAACTCTTCCCTTCCTCAAAATCCAGAAATCAGGCATTCACCTGTGGTAAAATAAAATCGAAATCCGCCAAGATACATGGCTAGTTTTGCTTATGACATCGATGCAGTAAGAAGATGTACAGCAGCAACTTGAATTGCTGAAAACCTACCGAGCTTCTTTGTCCTATTATCTACGTCAGATTGCATTGACGGGTTCTCTTAACACTCCGCCGAGTATACTCCATGGTATTAAAGAAGCGCGCCAAAATATTTCAAGAATCAAAACAATATTACAAGGTTGGGGAGTGCAGGTTGATGATCATCCAGACGATGACGCTCCTATAGATACTTCCACTTCGTTATCTGACATATCACAAAAGAATCCTACCATACGTAGTGTAGGCTCTGGGATAGAAAAAAATATAAAGCGCTTAGTCAAAGAATTTACTTGTGGTTTCTGTTATAGCCAAACAGGCTATGATATCATTTTTGCTGATTATTCTGTGCTTCGATCATATTATGGAACTAAATTAAACTTCCGCGATAAGGCGGCGGAGATTAATCAGGGCGAAGGCAATATGGTGAAAGCCCAGACAATAGGCTGCTTTGCGCTCGAAGCGGACTAACAACGTCTTGAATTTGTCAATCCAGGCGAAGGTACGCTCGCTCACAAAGCGATGCTGATACACCTCAGGATTGAAAGAGCGTTTTCGTCCACGTTTCACAGTTTTGCGATTACGTTTGTTCTCGGGAATGTTGGGTTTGACGCCGCGATTCCATAACAGCTTCCGCGCTGCGCGTGTGTCAAAGCCACTGTCCATGTTGAAGATCGCACCCTGATAGTTCAAACCACAGCGTTTCAGGTCGTCGAATACCTGCTTGAGCTTCTGTACAAGCTCATAACTATCATTGTGATTGCCGGCAATCACCCCAGTTGTGGCAATAATCAAGCCATTCGCATCCGTTACCGGCAAGATGTTGCTCGTCTTGGCCTTCTTGCGACCTTGATAGGCGACTTCTTCGCCCCCTTTTTTGCAGCGCTGTGGCTGCCATCGAGGTTGAGTTCAGATAAATTCAATTCGCCCTTGACCGAAAGAATACTTGCATCAAAGAGGCGCTGGAGGCTCCCATCCTTGCTCCATTTGCGGAAATGATACGAGGGAACTTGAAAGGACATCACGGGTAGACCATCTGGCCCTTTCTCGATCGGTAATGCCGGCCAGGGGCAGCCAGTATAGAGTTTATAGAGAATGTGATTGAATATTTGATAGAGCGGTTGTTCACTCACAAAGCCGTGCTTTGCTTTTGACAGATATGCTTCAACGTATGTCTGAAATTGCAACTCGGTTAGTTCTGTCGGGATTTTCATCCAATTCTCCTGGCTTTATTCTGAGCCTCTTGCAGGCTCCTCTCTGATCCCCGCAGGGATCGTGCCAGAAGTTTAATTTAGTTCATGGAGATATACTAAACGGTATTGCTGTGGCTATTCTTAGGTGTAGACAATGCCAGATGTATAGCTCGCTAAACTTTACCGTTGTAGAGGAAGATCATATATCAGCAAGAGATTAAGAAGAATTAGAAGAGCTTCTCGCTAACAAGCCAAACATTATCTCTGCATCTATTAACCCTGATTGGATGACGACAATTAATCTATCAGGACAGTTCCCTTTTGGTAGAAATTTTCCTAAAGATATACCCGAAGATATTATACGTATTATACGCGAAGCTGGAGATTGTTTAGCTGTTGGCGCTCTGAACGCCGCTGTAGTTATGTGTCGCCGTGCTGTTGAAAAACTCGCTGCCAACTCTGGAATTAACGTTAAGGCAATGCAATTAACGAAAATCCTGGGGCAATTAAAGTCAAATGGTGATATTGATGAGGCATTATATGAAGCACTAACAGAAATAAGATATTGGGGGAATAGAAGCGCACATGCTCTTCATGAAGATGAAGGGCTTGAGATAGAACAAGCGAGAGAAATGTTTGATTTGGTCGTCCATGCAGTTGAATATGCATTCTCGAAAAGACGCCTAGAAAGTAGAACTATGAAGTTACGTCAGCGCAGAATTCCAAACACGTCAAAGTAAATAAAAGTACGCCGAACAAGGCGTTGCAGTTGACCGCTTCGCGCGCAAGATCGCCCGTTTTTTGATAGAAGCCTGAGCAGCGCGCTCGCGGCAACTGAACGCCAAGCCGTTGGGCGCGTCTTAGGCGCAAAGTCGTCTCGATCTCGAATGGCGTTTTATTGAGTTGCAGCAAAACAATGTAGTGCCACCACGAAGGAACGAATTGAGCGTGAGATAAAAGCTCGTTGTGCCGCGTGATACCGTCAACACTTTCTCAACCCCGCGTCGTACGAGCGCTCGTTGTGCTGAAGTGGTTCCAATCAGCGTTTCGCGCATTTCAAGGTGATTCGAAAGCTCGTTATGCCGCGTGGTTCCGTGCCGTGCTTTCTCAACCCTGCGTGGTACGAGCGCCCGTTGTGCTGAAGTGGTTCCGGTCAGCGTGATTCCGCCAAGCGCAGTTGCTCGTGTCGATGGAGCGTGATTGGCGTCTGCCTCAGTTTGGCTTTCTATCGAGGCTCACGCCCAACACGCGCTTGCAGCGGACGCCGCTTCGCGTCGAACGAGATCGGGGTTATTTTTCGCGCCGGTATCTGCTCCAATGTGGCAGCCATCAATCAGTGGCGGCGCCGCTAAAGCGCAACCCGTTGGGCGCGTCTTAGGCGCAAAGTCGTCTCGATCTCGAATGGCGTTTTATTGAGTTGCAGCAAAACAATGTAGTGCCACCACGAAGGAACGAATCGAGCGTGGGATGAAGGCCAGTTATGCCGTGTGGTTCCGTGTTGCGCTGTCTCAACCCCGCGTGGTACAAGCGCCCGCGTTGTGCTGATTGTGGTTCCGTTCAACGTTTGCCGCAAAGGAGCGTGGTACGAAGGCTCGTGGTGCTGAGTGTGGTCCTGTTCCAGGTTGTCTCAACCCTGCGTGGTACGAACGCTCGTGGTGCTGAAAGTGGTTCAAGTCAGCGTGATTCCGCCAAGCGCAGTTGCTCGTGTCGATGGAGCGTGATTGGCGTCTGCCTCAGTTTGGCTTTCTATCGAGGCTCACGCCCAACACGCGCTTGCAGCGGACGCCGCTTCGCGTCGAACGAGATCGGGGTTATTTTCCGCGCCGGTATCTGCGCCAATGTGGCAGCCATCAATCAGTGGCGGCGCCGCTAAAGCGCAACCCGTTGGGCGGCTATTACATGTCAAACAGATACAGAACAAATGTTCCGTATTGACTTTAATTTGGAGATAGTGCTATGATTTACGAGGATGAATAAGCGACTATCTGGAGAGTAATAATGACAGATCAGAAAAGTGATTACCCAAAAATGCCTGTTAAGCAGTGGTGGGCATTAAGAAATAGATTTAAGCAGAGTATTCCTGGAACGGTTACCGCTAGCTATCTAGCAACAGTTTTGGGTATGGAAGAAATTTCGGCTGGTAAAAACGTTTTGCCGGCATTGCGCAGAATCGGCCTCGTTGATCAGGAGGGACGGCCAACAGAACTCGCAAGACGGTGGCGCGACGATGCCGATTATCCCAGTGTCTGCGAGGAAATGAAACGAGCAGTTTATCCGCAAGAGTTAATTGATGCAGTACCAGATCCTATCAGCAATCGCAATGCTGCTGTACGGTGGTTTGCAAGAGGGGGCGCTGGAGCATCCCTAGTTGATAAGAGAGTCGCATTTTATCAAGTGCTTAGCGAAGCAGATCCTTCTAAAGGGCAGGATTCAGCAAAAACATCAAATAACGGTAAAAGCACCACCAAGAAGGAGTCCGTTACAAGAAAATCACGTCCTAGCCCTGTTATAAATAACCCTAGTGCAGACTCTAAACCAAATACTGGCAACGCTACCGAGAATACAGAACCCCACAAGAAGCAGCAGCATTCGCTTCAATCATTTGGCCCGCAGCTACACATTGATATTCAGATTCATATTTCCCCTGACGCTTCGCCTGATCAGATCGATCAAATCTTTGCAAGTATGGCCAAGCACTTATATAAGCAGGGCTTAGTAAATGAGTGATGCAGCAAAGGCCATCCTTGACACTGCAAAACAGATACAGGACGTTGTACCTAGACGCGGTCTACCTCCTAGCGACGGCACGTCAGCAGAAACTGAGCAAGTATTAGCTTACTCAATAGTTAAAGGAACTAGAGGCTATATTGAGAAGATAGTGCATCAAATTAATGGCTCATACGAACATGGCTGGTTTGATGCTTGCGCAGTCATGATACGAAGATTAATCGAAACACTTATAATAGAGGCATTTGAGAGTTACAATATTGCGAACAAAATATTCGGCCCTAACGGAGATTTTCTGTACCTACGGGATCTAATAACTGCGACCCTCAACGAAACTTCCTGGAATCTGGGGAGAAATACAAAGCGATCTCTCCCTCGCCTTAAGGATATTGGAGATCAATCCGCACATAGTCGTCGCTTCATTGCCCATCGCAGCGATATTGACAATATTGTTCCAGAACTACGAATCGTCGTTCAAGAACTTATTTACCTCGCCAAATTAAAGTAAACCACACAATCGCGAGAGCCGCCGAACAAGCCGTTGCAGCGGACGCGCTTCGCGCCCCGAGATCGGTGCTATTTTAGAACGTGATTTTGTGCTGGTTGTTGTTCCGATCTATACGGCGCGCCGCTGAACGGCAGGGCGTTCGGCGGCCTTTCGTGCCCCACGTCGCCGACTTCGGCAACCATGAGCGAGTGGTTGAGCAGATCCTTGTGAGCTTCCCCAGAACCGTTGTATAATTTATGGAGTTGGCAAGCCCAAACCAATTGCTAAGAGGTGCGTGCATGCTTAGCTCTCAGGATATTGCTGAACAATTACACCTTCTTAACACGTATCGTCAAACTTTGTCTATCTGTCTGCAACAAAGAGCTATGCACGGTGCCGCTAACGTTCCTCCAGCAACAGTACACACCATTAACGATTGTAGATCTAATATACGACGTATCAAGAAGGTCTTGCGTAATTCGAGTGTTGATGTTGAAGATTTACCAAATGACGAGGACGTAGAGGATATCACAGCACTATTGGAAAGTATAGGGGATAAGCTCATAAGTACTTCTTTTGATGATCGCATCGATGCACTAATGGACATCGCCAGATTTCGCCTTCAAGAGTATCTCGATGCAGTTGCCAATCTCCTCTTACATGATTCACTAGGTACAGTGCGAGAGAGAGCAGCTTGGACACTTGATTATCTGAATAATGCTAATGCTCTGCCAGCACTAATTCAAGCACTTGATGATCCGTCATGGTCAGTGCGTTCAGGTGCGGGATGGGCGTTGGTTCATTTAGGTCATATAGTAATACCTGCCGTTCAACGCGTTATTAGTGAGAGTTCTAATGAGGATGCGCGAGAGATGGCAATAATGGTGCTAGAGCGAATATAAAAAGTGCAATAACAGCTCATCAGACTACGAAGGCCGCCGAACAACGCGTTCCAGCCGACTCGCTGCGCTTCGCTTGCTCTACAAGATCGTTGGCATTTTGAAATCACTACCGACTTATCGATGCCGTACTCGCGCAGCGAGCGGCTGAACGCTGGCCGTTCGGCGGCTCTTTGCCGCTTCCTTCGTGAAAAGTGATATAGTTATGTGACAATGTAGAATTAAGGTTCTGCCATTTACTTACTCATGCTGTATTATGTCAAGATTTCAAATGTCACAGCATACTTCTGAAAATCAAAGAAGCAAAGATTGGTTGGAGAAAGTAAAGGAATCAGTAGCCATAGTGGGAGGCGTTACTGCAATCCTTGCCGCATTGCTATGGTATCTAGGCCGACGGTATGGGGCAGGTTTGTTCGATGTAATGCGCATTCCTCTTTACCAAGTGAAATTATCTGTATGGGATTATGGAGAAGTGTCTTGGCCCTTCATTGTGGCAGGATTAATGGCATCTTTTCTAATTATACCGTTGGTATACCGCTCATATATCAGTGAATATTCGGAAGATGCCTTTCTTCATATTATTGGCAACAGAGCCAGAAATTTCTTATTATTATAGCAGAGAGCACCATTATTGATCTGGAATGGGCCAAAGTGGGAAGCCGCAATGGGCAAAAAACGCACGAGCCTCAGCGCCTGAAATCGAGGCCAGCGCTTGTGCAATTGCTTCCTCGAGCGCCTCGCGCGTTCGTGCCTTCACTTTGCGCAGATACGCTTTCACTTTCGAAAATGCCAACTCTATCGGTGAGTAGTCTGGTGAATACGCTGGCAAGTACCACAGCCGACAGCCACGTTTCGCCAGCAACGCTGCGATCTGCCCGCCGTGATGCGCACGCGCATTGTCGAGCACAACGATCTGCCCTTCGCGTAAACTTGGCCCAAGCACCACATCAATATATGTTTCAAACGTCACCCGATTGACCCCACCAGAAACGACCAGCGCCGGTCCCATTCCGTGGGTTGTGAGGGCGGCAATCGTCGTCGTGTTGCGTGGTCGCGTGCGTGGCAGATCTTCATACACGCGCTCACCCTGCGCTGCTCGTCCATAGCGGCGTGTCAGGTTCGTGTTTGAGCCAAACTCATCAAGCACCACGATATCATCGGCGTCACAACTGCTTTGGAGTGCTTGAAATACCGCTCGGTCGAAACGGTCGCGTTCCAGCGCTTTCAGACTCTTTTTTTTCGCGTCAGTTTGAGGCGACGGATTCTGCGACCGATGGTCCAGCGCGACAGTCCTTTCTGGTGGAGGTCATTCCATTGATCAGTGTATTCTTGGAGGGTGGCATCTGGCGTTGCATCGACCAAGCCTTGGATAACCGCATCATCGTGTGGGTTGGCGGCTTGGCGCTTTCTGCCTGGGCGGCGAGCGGTGAGCGATGAGCCGTCCCGCCGCAGTTTTTGCCAGCGTTTGATGCTGCCATCGCTCACGGCGAAGATGGTGACTGCTTCAGAGCGCTTCATACCGCGTTCGATTGCGTCAAGCACTCGTTGTCTGAGATCAGTTGAATATGCCATAACGTCAGTTTACCACACGATCACTATTTCTGCTCTCTGCTATAATATTTCTTGCGATCCCTTTTGTTATTTTCTTCGGTAATATTACTGGGGCAATTAGATATATTGCGTTGATATTCTCATCTCTTTTTATATATGCTATATGTGCATATGATGCAACAACAGCTCGGCAAGGAAAAACATCAAAAATATCGGATGCGTCAAATAGAATTTTCGGACTCCTTATTGGAATATACTTGATATATCTTCTTCTAGTACTATTATCGGATTTCGCATATAGTGAAGGGGCAAGAGTAGGGCGAATCAATGCAACAGAGAGGGCCGAGGGGGTGCGATTAGTCTTGAGAGAGCCTACACTAACAGATGTACCAAGCTTTACAACAAAGACTTTCAATGGCGCAACCTTTTACATCTATGAGGATCTATATTTACTAGTTCACAATGATTGTCGTTACTTTCTCTTTCGGAGTGTAAATTCTTTATGCGAACCCGAGCAAGTTTACATTGTTCAAGAGGAACAGATAAAAGGTATTGAATATATATCAGCACCGCCGATAAAAGCGATTTGTATACCTTCAACTCAAACGCCCACATTTTCACCGTCTAATACACCAACTACTACACAATTGACGCCAAATACTCAAGTTTCATTAACACCGACGCCTTAAAATATGAAATCAATACTGATGTCGCCGCCGAACACGGCATTGCAGCCGACCGCTTCGCGCGCGAGATCGTTGGTTTTTGAGAAGCTTTGTCCAACGCGCTCGCGGCAGCTGAATGCCAAACCGTTGGGCCTTCGCTTCAACGTTTTTCCATTTGAACGATACTCCGCGAGTATCACAGTACTTTGTGCTTTTATTAATCTGTTGTCAGGCATCTCAGAATTTGGCTTTCTGATGCGACAGGCTATCAATATAACTATCCATCTGAAGGCTTCACCAAAAACTATAAGCCGGTTTCACTTTACTCTAGAGAACCCATCGGGAACTTTTTATCACCCTCAGCGTATATTCAACAGCTTTCTTTTTCTGCAATGAGTACGAAAGATATCTGCGATGAATTGCCCGACTTGCCACGAAGAGATCCTGCCAGATGCTTTTGTATGTCGCTTCTGTGGCACCTCATTGCCCGGCTCGTTTACGGGCGGCACGCAACGGCTTGCCTCCAGTATGGTGAAGACCTGTTCAAAATGCGCGTCGGTAATGGAAGTGGGTTTTCTAACCAATACAGATCATTCAAGAGATATTTATTGGGTTGCAGGATTACCAGACTATTCGTTTGGTCCAAAAAAGCTTTATGGTCAGCAACGTTTTGTATTACCTGTATATTTCTATCGATGTCAGCACTGTGGCTATATTGAAGCGTATGCACAACCAGAAACCACTTCATGAGTGGTGAAGCAACGTGAAGAGTGCATGACCGACAGGGCCAACGCATTATGAATGAAGCATAAAACGACGTTTTGTCTGTCAAACGCTTTCAGTATGGGCGAAACAAAGCAATGTGGTTCTTTATGCTGTTTTTCGTGCACTCGTGCATCAGAGTGAGCAACTCGCCATCGCGTTTCTGATGCTATAATCACCTCTCTGAATGGTTTCCAGCAGCAGGAGGTGTGTGGTGGAATTACCGACGTCGCTTTCTCGCCATTTTGGCGATCTGCCCGACCCGCGTATCGACCGCTGTAAACACCACAAACTGATCGACATCATCTCGATTGCCATTTGCGCGGTTTTGAGCAGTGCTGATGGCTGGACCGACATCGAAGCCTATGGCCACGCCAAACACGCCTTGCTGGAGCAGTTTCTCGAGTTGCCCGCTGGCATTCCGTCGCACGACACCTTCGCCCGTGTCTTTGCGCGTCTTAATCCCACCGCGTTCCAATCCGCCTTTCTCGCCTGGGTCGACACCATTCGTGCCAAACTGCCCGGCGATGTGATTGCGATTGACGGCAAAACCGAACGTCGTACCCACGACCGTGCGATCGACCTGTCGCCACTGCATATCGTCAGCGCGTTCTCGGCGGCCAATCACCTGGTTCTCGGTCAGGTTCGCGTGAACAGCAAATCGAATGAGATCACCGCCATCCCGCTGCTGCTCTCGCTGCTCGACATCAACGATTGCATCGTGACGATTGATGCGATGGGCTGCCAGGTGGCGATTGCCGAACAGATTGTGGCGCAGGGTGGTGACTATGTGCTGGCGTGTAAAGACAACCAGCCGCAACTGGCGCGCGACATTGCACGCATCTTTGCCGAGCCGATTGAAGAGGAACACCTGGATCGATGCATCATCACAATGGAAGGTCACGGACGGAGCGAACGGCGCGAATATCGCAGCTGTGACCAAGTGGAGAGCATCGTCGACCGCGCGCGCTGGTCGCAGTTGCGCTCGGTTGTAAGGGTGCATTCGACGCGCACGTGTGATGGTGTGACGAGCGAGGAGACACATTCGTACATATCAAGTTTGCCGCTGGGAGCCGAGCGGGTTGCAGACGCCATTCGGCAGCATTGGGGGATCGAAAACCGGCTGCATTGGGTGCTGGATGTGGTGTTTGCCGCCGATGACAGCCGCGCGCGAATTGGTCACTCAGCGCATAATCTGGCAATTATTCGGCACTTGGTGTTGAACCTGCTGCGCGAGGAAACGACGTTGAAGGCGAGTGTACGTCAGAAGCGGCTGCGTGCGACTTGGGACGATGCCTATGCGATGAAAGTGCTTCAGGTTGAGCCACGTCTGTAGAACATTTGTAATGCGTTGGCCCTGCTCACTCAAGTACGAGGAGGTGTATCTCCACGATTATGGCACTCCACGTGAGGCGCGGGCTGGCATCACGCGATATATCGGTTTGTACAATCATAAGCGCCCACATGAGGCGCTCGGTTACCAAACCCCAGTGACCTGGTATTTTGGAATGCCTACCTGACGGCAGATAGAGCCGACCTTGGCGCCTTCGGCGGCCCGGCATGACCTGCCCACAGCAGGCTCTACCGGAGAGAGAGCAAGTCGGCCAATCAAGTCGCTCCATTGGGCTGTGGACAGCTCACGCCAGGCGTAGTGCGGAGGCATTCTGCTCGACGCTGCTCGTCTTGACTGTCAATCGTTTTGCGCTCGCAGTCAACGGATAACTGCCGAAAAAAGTGTCTTGACAAGTTGAGCCACTATAACCACTTGCAAGACTTTCCGTCACACCCCCGTCACACCCATCATTTTTCCAGGCATATTCCCGTATGGTATAATCTGTCTTGGATGATCTGTTTGAGTAGATGTGCAATGCCAACCGCACTCCGTATCGGGCCGTACCGTTTCTATTTTTACTCGTATGATTGTGGAGAACCTCGCCACATGCATGTCGACCGCGGCCACCTGAGTGCCAAACTTTGGCTTGATCCAGACATCTATGTGGTTGATAATCACGGCTATTCGCGAAGAGAGTTACGGGAGATCGAACGGATCGCCCGCGACCATTTGGAGTATCTGCGCAATGAGTGGGACAGATTCTGCATCGGTTCTGATAGCTCCACCTAGAGCGACTCATGTTGCCATCACCGATGATACACTCACGGTCGATCTCGAAGACGGCCGCACAATTTCCGTACCAATTGGCTGGTTTCCGCGTCTTGTCCACGGAACAGAGGCCGAGCGCGCGAATGTGGAAATTGCTGGCGCAGGTTTCGGCTTGCATTGGCCAGATCTTGATGAGGATATTGGTGTTGAGGGATTATTGGTTGGACGAAAATCGAGCGAAAGCCCCGCATCATTCGCTCGGTGGTTAGAACAACGACGCACGTCCCACACCTAAAGCGTCGCATTGTCAGGTGTTTTCTCCACGATCATTGGCTCGGTATGCTCACGCGCCCAACACGGCGTTGCAGTTGACCGCTTCGCGCGCGAGATCAGTGCTATTTTGAATGGCAGTACCAAGCGCTCGTGGCGGCTAAGCGCAACCCGTTGGGCGCGTCACCATACGTTCTTCATTCAGTACCCTCTTGATCTTTCACCGTTCGCGTGTTATGGTACTTGTACAATTGTACGAGTACAGAGGCGCGTATGCTCTTAGTTATCGATACCTCCATTATCCTTGCGGTGGTGCTTAATGAACCCACTAAATCTGAACTTGTTCGTCTCACAACCGGCGCTGAGCTTGTCGCCCCTCTTTCTCTTCACTGGGAAATTGGGAATGCGCTCTCTGCGATGATCAAGCGCGAACGCATTACGCTTGCTGAAGCACGTCAAGCTCTACTTGAATATCAAAAGATACCCATTCGTTTTCTTGATGTTCCACTTGATGATACTGTGCTTGTTGTCGAACAACATCAGATTTACGCCTATGATGCCTATTTCATCGTCTGTGCCCGCCAGCAATCGTGCTCACTTATCACCCTTGATAGAGGGTTGAAGACAGCTGCTCGTGCCGCCCAGATTAGCGTTGTGGAGATAACACCATGAAGAGCTATACGTTTTCCGAAGCTCGCCAAAATTTTGCCGCAATTCTTGAGCAGGCGCGACGAGATGGAGCGGTACGTATTCAGCGTCGTGATGGGCAGAGTTTTGTCTTGACGCCGGAACCGCAAACAGCATCACCGCTGGATATTCCCGGTGTTCAGTTACATCGCCCAATAACACAACAAGAACTGCTCGAAAGTATTCAAGAAAGCCGCCGGAACTACGAATAATCTTGTACTACTAGGCTGACGTCCAACGGGTTGCGCTTGCAGCGGACGCCGC
This sequence comes from Kouleothrix sp. 19917, assembly GCF_057073505.1. Lineage (NCBI taxonomy): Bacteria > Bacillati > Chloroflexota > Chloroflexia > Chloroflexales > Roseiflexaceae > Kouleothrix > Kouleothrix sp. 19917. The sequence goes on along the minus strand of NZ_CP097099.1, from coordinate 1,396,939 downwards.
TTCGCGCGCGAGATCGTGCCGTTTTTGAGGTTATCTTGTGGCGCGCTTGCGGCGCCGCTAAAGCGCAACCCGTTGGACGTCAGCCATTTCCCTCTCTGCCCAATCTCCCGTTTATTGACTCTTGACACTGTCGCTCCTCTCGTCTATTATTACGTGAAACGGTATATCGCGAAACGGTATATACTCGGCTGATTTGCAGGAGCTGTCACATGGTCGATGGCGAACCGCTTGGACGTTTTCTCGAACCCGCTCTGCTTATTCTCATCAGTTTGGCTGATGGTCCCAAGCATGGCTATGCCATGATGGAAGATATTGAGCAGCTGTATGCTGTCCGCCTTGGTCCTGGCACGCTGTATGCCGCTTTGGCTCGGCTTGAACGTCAGCAGCTGATTACGCCGCTGCCTACCGAAGACCGACGCCAGCCGTATCAACTCACCGATGCTGGAAAACGCCTGCTCCACACACAGCTTTCGCACATTCAATCAATTGCGGTAATTGGATTGCAACGATTAGACATGGTTTGTAGGTACTTTACAGTTTGTGATTAGGCGGCCAGCGTCCACTCAGGCATCAGATGCGCTGGTGAATGCTCCGTGCTGGCTGGTGGATAGCCTAATGCCACCAGCCAGTCAGTCGGCGCATCGCGCATCCCGCTCAGATGCAGCGGGCTCTGACCTTTATGCTTCCCACGAGTAAACACACGATGGTTGTGCCAAACTGCCAGCAACGCCAGCATACCGTTTGTCAGCCTTCGCCGCACCGCCAGATGTGGGCGCAGGATGCTATGCCACCGCTCCACCGCGCTCGAAACCTGCACCGCCTCCTGCCAGGCTGTCAGCAGCACTCGCGCCGCCGCACGCCAGTCCACTGGCACCGCCGCTATCACCTCCGCATCGGTCCACGCCAATTCCTTCCGCCTCAGCCAAGCCCATCCCAGCAGCGCTTGCCGCTCGGCTGCCAGCACTCCACTCAGCTCCTGCTGCACCTGCTGCACCTGGGCACCAAAACTCAGCAGCTTTGGCATTTGCCTCCGAATGCGGCGCGCCAGGCGCCCCAGTTCGGCCTGCTGCTCTCCCGCGCTGCTTTCTGCCAATTCGTCCAACAAGCTCAGCAGCGCGTCCAGTTCGTCTTGCCGCTCGGCCAAGCTCAGCAACCGCTTGCGCCCGACCACCACCACCGCCAGCAATCGATGCAACTCGTCGGTCAAATAGGCCAGCGCAGCGACACCATCGGTCGCTGCCGCCAATTCCTGGCTGTGGCTCTCAAGCGTGCGCTTGGTCGGCCGACCGCGCTGACGTGTCCCAAGCTCGAGGCAGGCAGCTTGGCGCTCAACTGCCGCTGTACGCGCGTGCATCTGGCTCAGGCGGCGCTGCAGGCGAGCCTGCACCAGCGAGCAGGCTTGGAACAGATGCCAGTGGTCGAGTTGCACCAGCACATCGGGCGTGACGTGCTGGCAGGCGCTGTGCATGGGTGCGCCATCGTCCATCACAACCCGCTCCCATCGCAGGCCACGCTCCTGCAAGCTCCACAACAGCAAGGTCCAACTCTCGGTATCGACCGCCAGCGGTCCTTCAGAGGCCCAAACTGCGCCGCTGTGCACATCGACCACGTTCAGATAGGCGGCTCGACCGTGAGCGGGAAAGATTTCGTCGAGCGCCAAGGCGCGAGTGGAAGAAGGAAGGTGCGTGTGCATCCAGGTCAGAGCGCGCTGCTGAGCCTGGTGCAGGACTGCGACGATGGTGGGCAAACTGAGGCCCTGTCCGAGCAATTCCTGGGTCGCGGCTTGAATGCCACGCTGAGAGGCATGCGCGATCCACAGCGTCAGAATGTGGCGAGCGCTGGAGCGGGCAGGCGCGTGAGCAGACGGCGGCGAAAAGGCAGCCGTGATGGCGCGTCGGGCGTGCTCGCGCCAAGCATACAAGGTCGGGCGCGAGACGTGATGTATGCGGCTGAGGCGTGTCACGATACCATACTCGCCTTGATGTGCCAGCAGCAGCGCTGCGGATTGTGCACGCATCTCGGGCGTGCTAGGATGTGTGCGACCCATTGGGTTCTCCCTAGTGATTGGTTGTGGTTGGCCCTTCAACCATACCACTAGGGAGTTTGTCTGTCAGCAGGCAGGGAAAGACTGTAAAGCTGGCTTGGTCTGCCTGAAACCATGTCTTAGCATGAAATACTGGCTTATTTGCCTGTATCCTCGTTCTTGGCGTCGACGATACGAAGCCGAGTTTCGTGCTCTTCTCGACCAGCGCACACTCAGCGTATGGGATATGATCGATATTGCACGTGGCGCGCTCGACGCCCATTGGTTTGCCATCAAGACGCAACAGGAGCAAAGAATGGTTACGCTAACCCTCACGTTTCGTCGTCGTACGATGATGCCTTTTCTGATTGCTTTGCTTGGCTATACCTTGAGTTATGGCGCCTGTCGTGCGGAAGGTATGCTCGTCCATACGGCACAAAACCGGTATACGCCACTCAGCCAGCACATGATCACCGAAGCGGGCGTGAATTTCTCCCGACCAACGGCGCCACTCGCGCTTTTCTATCTCCCGCTTCGGCTTGTCGAGAGCGCGGCCTGGCCAATGATTGATCATGTGACACACCAGCCGTAATTCCAAAACAGCCGTCCAACACGCGCTTGCAGCGAACGCCGCTTCGCGCGCAAGATCGCCCGTTTTTTGAGAGAAGCCTATGCAGCGCTCGCGCTAACTGAACACCAAGCCGTTGGGCGCTTCCCTCTGAAGCAGCTTGCACTGCGCATGCAGAAAACTGGATGTGCGATGTCTCAATCAAGCAAGTCAAGCTATGTAATCGCTCTCGCCGGTCCTTCTGGTGTGGGCAAATCGACACTTCTGCACGAATTATCTGTGCGTTTCGGTGGTGCAGTGGTGCTACGGATTGATGAGTACGAGGCAACCTCTACATTCCCCGATACGGCCGAATGGCTCGCTAATGGAGCCGACCCCAATGCGTTTCTCTCACCGCAATTTGTTGCTGATCTGCACGCTTTACGTTCTGGCAATACAATCGTCGCGCCCGATACCACTGTCTGCATCCAGCCCACCCACGTTCTGCTTGTGGAAGAACCATTTGGCAAAGCGCGTGACCAAATGCGTGATTTGATTGATTTTGTGGTTCACGTTGATATTCCGCTTGAAATCGCGCTCGCCCGCAAGCTGCTTCGCCAAAACGCCTTCTTGCCCTGGGAGCAAAACCCGGATGTATTTATCGACCACCTGCGCGAGTTTTTGATGTGGTATTTGAGTGTCGGCAGAGCGTTTTATATTGCAGTCAGAAAGCGCGTTTTGGAACAGTGTGATCTCGTGGTCGACGGTACCAGTTCAACCGAAGCAATCGTGGAAATGATCGTGAGTGCTGTGCAAACCAAACAACCGTAGTGCTCCCAGCAGGGCGCGCCCAACACGCGCTTGCAGCGGATAAAGCTATTACGAACTTCTCGCCGAAGCGGGTGTAGCCTGCAAACATTCGTAAGCGCGCAACCTAAAGCACGATGGTGAGGATGAATGCTGTCTCTGCGACCTTTCTGGCCTAACGTACCCGCTTTTCGTTATTAAGGAAACCATTATGGATGCGCTTGAGCGCCTGCTGGCCGACTTGGTGGCAATCGATTCGGTCAACCCTGCGCTGGTGCCGGGCGGCGCCGGCGAGGGCGCAGTAGCCGCGTTTGTGGCCGAATGGCTGCGCGCGGCCGGGCTGGAAGTGCACCTCGACGAAGTTCGCCCCGGCCGGCCGAATGTCGTCGCGCGGTTGCCGGGCAGTGGCGGCGGGCGCACGCTGCTGCTGAACGGCCACATCGACACGGTTGGTGCGGCGGGCATGGCCGCGCCGCACCAGCCCGAGCTGCGCGGCGGGCGCATGTATGGGCGTGGCGCCTACGACATGAAGTGCGGCGTCGCGGCCTGCATGCTTGCCATTGCCCAGGCCCGCCATTCCCCCCTGCGCGGCGACGTGATTTTCACGGCGGTGATGGACGAGGAGCACGCCGGCCTGGGCACGCTCGACGCCGCCGCGCGCTACCACGCCGACGCCGCGCTGATCGCCGAGCCGACCGAGCTGGCGCTGGTGGTGGCGCACAAAGGCTTTGTCTGGCTGGAGATCGAGACGCAAGGCGCGGCGGCGCACGGCTCCATCCCCGGCGCGGTCGACGCAATTGCCCAGATGGGCAAGGTGCTGGTCGCGCTCGATGCGCTCAACCGCCGCCTGCTGGCCCGGCCCAGCCACCCGCTGCTCGGCAGCGGCTCGCTCCACGCCTCGCTAATCAGCGGCGGGCAGGAGCTGTCGTCCTACCCCGAGCGTTGCGTGCTAGCCATCGAGCGCCGCACCGTCCCCGGCGAAACGCCCGCCGCGGTCGCGGCCGAAATCACGGCGCTGGTCGAGTCGCTCGCCGCCGACAACCCGCAGTTCCGCGCGGTGGTGCGCCCCGGCCTCGATCGCCCGCCCATGGAAACGCCCGCCGATGCGCCCCTGCCGGCCCTGCTGCGCGAACACGCCGCCGCCGTGCTGGGCCAGCCCGTGCCCGTGCAGGGCGTGCCCTACTGGACCGACGCGGCCTCGCTGGCGGCGGCCGGCATTCCCACCGTGCTGTTCGGGCCATCGGGCGCGGGCGCGCACGCGCTCGAAGAGTGGGTCGACATGGCGAGCGTGCAGCAGTGCGCCACGATCTACGCCCGGCTTATTCGGGCCTTTTGTGCCTGAAAATGTAGATGAATACTATACAAATAATCACCATGACACTGGTGCCCAATAGCAGCACCGAGTCTTTGTGACGTTCCGAATGCCTCTGTGTCTCTGTGCCTCTGTGGTAAACGTTTCTGGCTTTCTTGTAAGGTGTTGAGCTTGGCATTGCTCTTTCGGCTCTTGGTGCCTTGGTGTCTTGGTGGTAAAGGCGGTTAGTTTTGGAAAAAGAAGGCTTGAGCGGAGTGTAAGGCCATGCTGTTTTGCCCCGCCCCTGGCACAGTCTATATTGTTGGCGCGGGGCCAGGCGCGCCCGACTTGCTGACCCTGCGGGCACAAACGGTGCTCGGTGCCGCCACGCTGGTTCTTCCCGCCGACCCAGTCGCCGCCGCTGTGCTCCAGGCCGTCGCCCCCAACGCGCCAACCGGGAGCACAGAATTACCGCCCGCCGCGCAATATGCGGCCCTGGCCGGGCACGCTGCCGCTGGCGGCATTGCCGTGCTGCTCCTCAGTGGCGACGCGATTCGGGCGGGCGCGGCTGCGGGCCGTGCGCTCGCTGCGCTTGGCGCGCACAGTGAGATCGTGCCGGGCGTGCCCGCGCCAACGCCCACGCTCCCATCCCCTCCCGCCATACCCGCCGCCGTCTACCCGATCACGCTCACCGGGCTGCGCGGCGCACGCTGCGTGGTGGTGGGCGGCGGGCCAGTCGCGGCGCGCAAAGTCGCCGGGCTGCTGGCGGCTGGCGCGGCGGTGCGCATCATCAGCCCGGCCCTCACCGCCGAGCTGCGCGCCCTGGCCGACGCCGGGAAGCTAGAGTGGGATCCGCGCCCCTTTGCGGCGGGCGATCTGGCCGGCGCGCGGCTGGCGTTCGCTGCCACCAACCAGCGCGCCGTGAATGCCAGCGTGGCGCAGGAAGCCACTCGCTTCAATATTTTATGCAATGTTGCTGACGCGCCGGCCGAGGGTGATTTTCATGTGCCAGCGGTGCATCGCGCGCCCGGCGCAACAATTGCCGTCAGCACACACGGCACCGACCCGTCCGGCGCGCGGCGGCTGCGCGACCACCTGGCGCTCTGGCTGGAGGAACAGAAGCCTGATTCATCATAGGATGGACTGTGCCGATTTATAGCGCTTGCGCAGAACAAAACTCTGTGCTCTCTGTGTTCTCTGTGGCTCTATCTGCAATGCAAGCAGCGCCCCTCAGCACTCGAACACCTGCCAGCAGATCGCATTGCGCAGGCGCTGGTCGTCCAGCACAAGCTCGCGGATCGCATCGGGAAGCTGTTCGCGCTGCCAGCGGCACTCGAGCCGGCCAGCCTGCTCACTCTCGCCGCGGGACGCGGCTTCACGCGCGGCGCGGATGGCGTAGGCCGCAGCGCCAAGCTCATGCGCGGCGACATGCGCCACCACCCCGGCCTGCCCGGCAGCAAAGGCAGCATTCCGGGCGGCACCGCGCAGCGCCCGCGCCGCAGCCATGGCATGCCCGCCCGCCGCCCGCGCCTCGGTCATCGTAATCTCGCCGCGCACCCACGCCCGAACCTGCTCAATCGCCTGGCGCGGGCGCGGGTCGGCGGGCTGCACCGCCTCGAAAAAGGGCAGAACGTGCTCGGCGCACGCGGCCGCCCACAGCGCCAGCAACTGATGCTCGGCATCGGTGAGCGTGCCGCCGCGACGGATTGTGATAAAACGCGGGTCGCGCTGTTTGGGAAGGATCACGGCTGCGCCTTTCTGCACCTTCGGCCCAGGCCGTATTATAGCGCCCGCGCCCGCTCGTCGCGCCCAAAACCGCCGCGCAGCTTTTCCACCAGCGTATAGGCCGCCACCAGCCCAATCACCGCCGCCATCGCCCAGGCCGTGTTTGCCACCAGCGGCACCGCAGCATGCTTGATCGCCACCGCCACCAGCGCCCACACAATCACCAGCGCGTAGGCCGCGTCGCCAAAGCGCCGCGCAATCGTCGTCGCAATCACCGCCGCCACCACAAACAGCAGCGCCGCCAGCGCCGCGCCAAGCGTGCCAGTGTCCTGCCAGCCGGCCGCATACAGCACCACCGTTGCGTTCACAATCGTCGCCACCGTGATCCAGCCCATATACAGGCTGAATGGCAGCCGCACCAGCCAGCGCTCGGCCGTGCTGGGCTGCTCACCACCGGCGCGCAACCGCCCGTAAATGCCGATCAAGGTGCCAAGCAGCACCAGCATGCACAGCATATTAACGCTCAGAATCTCGTAGTGCCAGGTGAAGATCCAGCCAATATTCGCCAGGCAGCTTAGCAGAAACAAGGGCGTGATCCGGCCAATGCGCGGGTTTTCGCGCTGGCTGGGCAGCGCCTGATAGATCGCAAAGCCAATCAGGGCGGTGTAGATGATGCTCCAGATCGAAAAGGCGTAGCCGGCCGGCACCGTCAGAATCGGGTACTGGTCGGAAAGCTGGCCGGTGTCCTTGCCATTCAGTGGCAGCGAAATCGCCAGCCAGTTGACGAGCAGGGTGGCCGCCAGGGCCACAATATTCAGCGTTGTGCGCAGCAAACCGGGTTTCATAGTTCCTCCTTCAAATTTCTTCACTGACACACATACGCATTTCGTGTGAAAACGGCTCTCGCCCGCACGCCTTCGGTTTGACACGCCCCGCCGCCGCTCGTACACTACGCGAACGCGAATTTACCCAACAAGCGAGGAACTGCTATGACAGCGACACAATGGTCGGCCCTGCCCGTGCTCGACATCCGCCGCCTCGATGCGGGCGCAGACGAGCGCGCGGCGCTGCTGGAAGAGGTGCGGCGCACCGCCTACGATCTCGGCTTTTTCTACATCACTGGCCACGGCGTCGAGCAGGCGCTGATCGACCAGACGCTGGCGCTCTCGCGGCGCTTTTTCGCGCTGCCCGAAGCCGACAAGCTGGCGGTCGAGATGATCAACTCGCCGCATTTTCGCGGCTACAACCGCAAGGGCATGGAAATGACGCGCGGCCAGCGCGACTGGCGCGAGCAGCTCGACATTGGTGCCGAGCGCGAGGCCCTGGCCCGCGAACCGAATGCGCCGGCATGGGCGCGGCTGCGTGGCCCGAACCAGTGGCCCGCCGCCCTGCCCGAGCTGCGCGACACGCTGCTACGCTACCAGGCCGCCGTGAGCGACCTTGCGATTCGCATGATCAAGCTTTTTGCCGTTGCGCTGGGCCAGCCCGAAGATGTGTTCGAGCAGATCTACACGCCCGAGCCACACTACCTGATGAAGATTATTCGCTACCCCGGCCGCGACCAGACCGAGGGCGACCAGGGGGTTGGCGCGCACAAGGACGGCGGCTTTGTGACCATTCTGCTGCAGGAAACGCAGGAGGGCTTGCAGGTCAAGCACGAGGGCGGCTGGATCAGCGCGCCGCCGATGCCGGGCACCTTTGTGGTGAATATTGGCGAAGTGCTCGAGCTGGCCTCGAACGGCTTCTTGCGCGCCAACGTCCACCGCGTGGTTACGCCGCCCGCCGGCACCGATCGCATGTCGGTGGCATTTTTCTTTGGCGCGCGGCTCGACGCAACCGTGCCGCTACTCGATCTGCCGCCCGAACTGGCGGCCGATGCGCGTGGCCTCACCCGCGACCCCATGAATCCGCTGTTCCGCGAGGTTGGCAAGAACCACCTGAAGAGCCGGCTGCGCTCGCACCCCGACGTGGCCGCACGCCACCACCCCGACCTGCTGGAAGGTGCGTAGTTTGAGTTGCAGGTTTGAAGGGCAAACGATTGAGCCACAGAGAACACTGAGAGCACTGAGCAAGAAAACCAATCTCAGTTCCCTCTATGCGCTCTGTGGCTCAACCACTCTGCTCTTTACGCCTGTTGCGTTCTTTGCGGTAAAACTTCTGGTCATCGGTAGTCGGTCGTCGGTCATCCGCCAACGGCACTCACGCCGCAGCAACCTCGGCGAGCCAGCGCTCGGCCAGCAGCTCCAGGCTGTGGGCGCGCTCGCCCAGGCCGTGCGTGAAGCCCGCGATCATCAGCTCGTTCGCGCCGGTCTGCTGGGCGAGCGACTCCAGCCGCGCAATCGCCGCGTCGGGCGTGCCAATGATCTGGTTGGTGGGCATGCTGCGCGCCGTCGCAAGGTCGGGGTGGCGGGCAGCGTCTTCGGGCGACATCAGCGGGATGAAACGACCGGTGCGGATGGCGAGGCGCATGAGCTGGCCCGGCGCGGCGAACCATGCCGCCTGCTCGTCGGTGTCGGCGGCGAGCACGCTGGCCGTCACAATCGCATACGGTTCGCTCAGCGCCACCGAGGGGTTGAAGCTGTCGCGGTAGATCGCCAGCGCCTGCAAGGTGCCGCCCATGTCGAAGTGGTGCGCAAAGGCGAAGGGCAAACCCAGGTGGCCGGCCAGCTCGGCGCTGTAGCCGCTGGAGCCGAGGAGCACAATTTCCGGCGTGCCCACTGCGGCGGGCGTGGCCGAAAAGCGCGTCCACAGGCCCTCGGATGCGCGCCGGTCGCCCAGCAGCCCCATCAGGTCGATCAAGTGGCGCGGGAAGTCTTCGGCGGCCAGCGCGCCAGGCGAGCGGCGCAGCGCGGCGGCGGTGGCCGGGTCGGTGCCGGGCGCGCGGCCAATGCCCAGGTCGATGCGGCCGGGGTGCAAAGCTTCGAGCATGGCGAACTGCTCGGCCACCACCAGCGGCGGGAAGTTCGGCAGCATCACACCGCCCGAGCCGACGCGCAGGGTCGTGGTTGACGCCGCAAGGTGAGCGATCAGCACGGCCGGGTTGGTGCTGGCGACGCTTGGCATATTATGGTGCTCGGCGACCCAGAAGCGCGTGTAGCCCAGCGCCTCGGCGCGCTGCGCCAGCGCGGTGGTGGCGGCCAGCGCGTCGCCAGTGGTCGCGCCCGCGCTCACCGTCGCCAGATCGAGCACCGAAAGAGGGATTCGTTTCATGATGGTTCTCCGTGGGAATGCCGACCTTCAGCATTCGCGGGGCATTATACACCCGTGGGCGCGGAGGGTGACGGGGTGAGTTTGCAGGTTGCAGGTTTTGAAAGTTACATGTTGAGTCTGCACCGACATGCAACCTTCCAACTTTCAATCCGGAACCCCGGCGCTCTTTGCCGTGGAACATCCTGCCGTCGGTTATTAACCGCCGCTTGTGGCGTGCAGCGTGTTTAGCAGGCAAAGCCGCCTGGGCACCTGCGCCCGCGCCAAACCTGGCATGGCTTTGCTATCGGGCAAACGCGCCGAAACGGCGATGACTTCTTTTTCCATATTCTCGAACCACGGCGCACGGGCACAAAAAAGCGGCGGCGCAGTTTCCCGCGCCGCCGCCGAGTATATAGGTTTATTCGCCGTAGCCTTCGCTCATGACGTGGCGATACAGACGTTGCAGAAGCGACATCGACAAAGCCTCGCCTTCCTCCCCTTCCTCGCGACCCGGCAGCGGTTGCTGCTCTTCGTACTGGCGGCGCAGCCGGCTGATCAGGTTATCAACGTAGGCGCGCTTGGCATCGGTATCGGTATTCATGTTCTTGCTCCCTGTAACGATAGCAGCAGTGTTTGCTGGCATGTACCACGTCAGTGTAGCACAGGTGCGGCGCCATTCGCCATACATATTCTGGACGAACCGTTAGCACGGTTGCTACTTTGCTTATAGGCAAGAACTATGCCAGCGCCGGCACCGGCCAGCCACGCGGGTGAATGACGTAGGCCGTGCCGCTCGGCTTGCCCTGCCAGGCGCGCTCAAGCTGCGCAGCGTTGTAAAGCCGGCGCACCTCGGCCTCGCTGTCGCCGCGCGGGTCGGCCACAATCGCGTGCCCCGCGCCATCGAAGCCGGCGAGCACCAGCAAATGCCCGGACGAGCGCGGGATGGGCGCATTGTCGAGCGTGCCCGGCTCCCACGCGGCGCTGATCGCGAGCGGCACACCCGCCTCCAGCCAGGGCGCAAGCTCGGCCAGGCTGGCGAAGCGTGCCACATAGGCATCCAGCCCCAGGCCGCCGGCCAGCGCGGTGTTAAACGGCCAGTTGCCATGGCCATCGTAGGCCGGGTCGTACACCTGCGGGGTGGCGATCTCGGCCACGGCGCGGCGCTCGGCGAAGGGCAGCAGGGCCGGGTCGGCGGTGCGGGCCTGCCAGTAGGCCAGCAGCATGCTCAGCGCCGTCGGGCTGCAAATATTCGGGCCGTCGGGGTAGTCGAGCTGGGCCCGCGGCGGCACCACAAGCTCAATTGCGGGCAGGGCCGCGTCGTGGGCAGGCGCATCGCCCGCGCCGCTCAGTGCCACCGACACGCGCGCCAGCGCGGGCATGCCAGCCGCGCCGCCGTGGAGCAGCACGCGCAGCTGGATGGCGGCGGCTGGCGCGGCGAGAATAAGCGTGTCGGTCGCCACGTGCCCGTCGGCGTCGCGCTGGGCTTCGAAGCTGGTGCGCGCGCTCGCGGTGGCGGCCGCGTCCCAGCGCGCCATCTGGTAGAACGCGCTCCAGCGTTCGCCACACTGCGCGCGCATATACACTTCGACCCAGCTGCCGGGCGGGGTGGCCGCGCACCACGACGGTACCGCCTGCTCGAAGGGTGCGGCTGGGCGCGCAACCGGGCCGGTGAACTGCGTCGCGCCATCGATGGTTTCAGCGGCCCAGCCGCTGGCCGCGCCGAACGTTTGCCAGGAAAAAAATCCGCGCATACAAACTCCGTAAAGGGCGTATTGCTATACGCCCAGACCACAAGGGCGTATTGCTATACGCCCAGACCACAAGGGCGTATTGCTATACGCCCAGACCACAAGGGCGTATTGCAACCTGCGAACCTGCAACAGAAAGAATTGTAGCATGTGTTGCATCGGCGGCGGCGCTATGCTACAATGCGGCAAATTGGGGACGTGGCGAAATGGCAGACGCGCAAGTCTTAGGAACTTGTGGAGCAATCCGTAAGGGTTCAAGTCCCTTCGTCCCCACCAGATAGCTTCCTGCTGAATAAAATGCCTTTGCCAAAAAAAACATTTGGCAAAGGCATTTTTGTGCGTTTGAGCAGAAAATACGCGCATAAAGCAGCTTTCACCCTATTATATATTCTCGCACGCTTCAGATTTCATCCGCGCCTCTCGAATCTCCGAATACCCCTCGTAGCGTTTTGTATATATGCCGCCTATCGATTTGCAGGAAACTCGCGAAAGAAGAGTGTTGGGCGTACACGGCAGTGCTAAATCGTTTGTAAGGGCGGCAAAGCTGTGCTATATTCTCGACGAGAATAAACCACCCTACTTGCAATGGCGCATCATGAAAACCGAGGCACCAGCCGATACTCTTTTCCGCCTGGCATTTCTGGCCGCGCTGAGCAATCCCTTGAACACTACTCATCAAAAGGCACAATATCCTATATGCCCTATCAAAATCGCGTTAACCCATACGGCCAGCTCGTTGCCACAGCTGCTCGCGGGACACTGATGGGCAATCGTGGCTGCCTGCACGACCAAGCTGATCACCCTCGGCGCCAGTACGCCGTGCGCCGCTGGATCATCTGCGTGTTTGATTTCAAGGGACAACAGCGCGAGCCGATGCCGCCCGGACAGTACACATCCTTGTTCTTTTTAGACGAGGTGACCGCGCTGGCCGCTGGTCACCGCCCCTGCGCCGAATGTCAGCGCGAGCGTTTCGTCGCGTTCTGCCGATATTGGGGTGCTGCGAATGCGGAGAGTACCGGTGGCTTAGCGCCAGGCGCGGATGCAATTGACGCCATGCTACATGCGGAACGAATCAGCACGCACTTCTACCAGCGCGACAAAGTGAAGCAGACCTACACCGAGCAGCTGGGCGATTTGCCCGATGGTACGATGGTAGAGCTGGACGCCAGCGGATCCTCGTATCTTGTACTCGGGAATGCGCTCGTTCCCTGGTCGTTTGAAGGCTATGGTCAGCCCATCACTCGACCTGCAATGACGGTCAAGGTTCTTACGCCGCGCTCAACCGTCCGCGCAATTGCGCAGGGCTATGCTCCTGGTATTCATATGTCGGCGTTTCTGGCACGATGATCATTCATCTTATTCAATAGATCATTTCCTGGAGCAATACATATGGCCACCACAACCATCCCACTGTTTCCAGCCCTCGAACGCGCATCCGTGCCGCGCAAAATTTCCCCGACCGATATTTCGCAGTTCATTCGCCTCGATCAGTGCGAGCGCTACCTGCGCCTGCGATTGCACGAGCGGGCTGCTGGGCAGAAATTTTTGTACGACTATGGTGTTGCGCCGCAATCGATCCCGCCAATTCTGACGCAATCGGGTGCGGAGTTCGAGGAAGCAATAGAGGATGCCGTTTGCACTGCCGCAACAATGACCTCGTGCAAGGTCGCAGCAGCACCGGGTGCGCGGAAAAGCGATAATGCGCTGGTGATCGCGCGGGCGCGCGCGCTTGGGCCAGAAGCAGTCGAATTTCTGTTTCAGCCACGGCTTGAAGTCGATCTGGATGGCTGGGCCGTACGTGGCGATGTCGACATCATTCGGCTGGAACGCGATACCGCAGGCGAGTTGCATGTCATCATTGCCGACATGAAAAGCTCAATCAGCGCCAAGCTCGAACATCGCCTCCAGGTGGGCTTCTACCATGAAATGCTCGACCGGCTCTTCCAAAGTGCTGGAATGCCCACCGTCGACATCCGCACCGCGATTTTGTATCGTGGCCCTGAAGGAGCGGGCGACCCAACCCAGCGCGCGCTTGCGCAGCAACTCTTTCACACTGACGGTGCACTGCTTGAACTGGTGCCAAGCCCGGAAGATTATCGCGACTCAGTGCGCGATCTGGTGACTGGGCAGGCTTCGGTAGCGAACCGCGTCGCCGGTGTTCCATTCGACGATCTGACTTTTCATCTCAGCTTCAAGTGTGACGGATGCCTGTACAACGCATTCTGTATGAAATGGAGCGCCGAGCGCGACGACCTGTCGGTGTTGCCGCACCTGCACGAGAATGACAAAAAGGCGCTGCACAAACACGGCATCACGACCACGCAAGCACTCGCGAACATCAAAGCGTTTGCTGCGCCCGACAGCCCTGAACTCGTTGCTGCGCCGGGGCACGAACAGCGCATTCGGCAGCTCTCGACAACCTGGCCACTCGGCCCGCGCCTGGACGAACTCATCCACCGTGCCCGGCGCTTCCGCCATTGGAACAAGGATGAGATTCGTGCGCTTTCATACATCCCCAGCAAAGGCTACGGTTCGCTGCCATACTGCGCACCCGACCATAATCCCAATCTGGTCAAGATTTACATCGACGCCCAGCTCGACTACTTGCACGACCGCGTCTATATGCTCGGCGCGCTGCTGGTGGGCTATGAAAACGGCGAGGCGCACCCCGACCGTCGCCGAAGCGTCGTCCGTATCACAAATGGCCCACCAGAAACGCCGGAAACCGAGCAGCGCCTGCTCGTTGACTGGATCAACGCGGTGATCGCCGCGCTGGCCGAGGTTGCCGCGCCCGATGCCGACGGGCAGCTGCGCGCCCCGATCCACCTGATCTTCTTTAATGCGCTCGAACAGCAGATCGTTCTCGATGCGCTGGCACGCCACTTTGCGACGGTGCTTGGCGCGACGCCACTGTACGACTTTATGACCCAGATTGCGGCGTTCGACTCGTCGCTGCTAACCTACCTTGCCGACGAAATTCGCGAGTTAAAGAATTACCCGATGGTCTGCCAATCGCTCCAGGCAGTTGCCTCGCATTTGCGCTTCGACTGGAATGCGGGCGAGCGCTACCGCGAAATCTTTTACCGGCGCGTGTTCGACGACCGCGGGCGGTTCATTGGCGGCGAACACGCCGATACGTGGTATACCAGCCGCGCGCGTTTCAGCAGCCATATTCCGCTCGAATACGCCTACGCGGCCTGGAACGCGCTGCCGCTGGCCGAGCGCGACGACCAGTTCGCCGACTACCGCGCAGCAACCATTGAGCGATTGACAGGCTTTCACGCGCGGCGCCTGGATGCGCTTGAGCACATCGCCAACGATTTCCGCGGCAATCGCCAGACCCAGAAAACGGCGTTTGCCCTGCCCGACCTTGCAGGTTTTTCCGGTGTGGCGCGCAATCTCATTCAGTCGCTGGCTGAGTTCGTGACGATCGAGCGGCATGTCGAGCTTGGCGCCTGGAAGACTGCGCGCTTGCTGCCGCCCGAGCGGCGCGTCCTGGCTGGAACAACATTTATCGCCCGCTACTGTGCGAGTGACCAGGTGCCAGAGTTACTTAGCACACTGCACGAGAATGAGCGTCGGCGCAAACTGCGCCAGCAGTACACGGCCGACTTCCTTGCCGCAAACCCGAAGCGCAAGCGCGCAACGCTCACGCCCGCGCAAAAGGCCGAGACTGAAGAACTGCCCTTGCCGGCACCCTATCGCCTGCGGCTTGACCTGACCGACGTCGATTGCAACCTTGATCAGGCCTTGCTGCTGACCAACATCCGAGCTGGGAACCGGATGTTGCTGGCACCGCGCTGGGATGTCGATTCACGCCTGCCCGCCAATGAGCAATTCCCGTATACTCCGACCCCCAAGCAACTGCTCTACGCGGCCCGCGCCGACATCGCCACCCTTGTCGTAGAGCGCGATGCGGCTGGGCAGGCAACCGCAGCCTTTGTTGAGGTGCGGCTGTCAGATTTCAGCGCCCATGTGAAAGAGGCCTATCGCAGCTTCGTGTTTGGTGGCCGCGATATTCCGTTGCGCGACGGCGAGCTCTATACGCTCGACGATGATCCGAATAGCTGGTACGCCTATTGGTGCGCGGTGATGGTTGATGCGGTGCGCGAGGGTGGCTATAACACGCTCTACGAGCGGCTGAACGACCCGACCCAGGCACACGTGACCTGGCCGGCCGCCGCTGTCGAGGGGCAGGCGCGTTTTCTTGCCGGCATCGACGCGCTGCACGCGGCCGGCGCAGCCCATGCGCCGCTGTTTGACGCTGAAGTACGCCGCTATATTGCTGAAAATGGCGATGTTCCGACGCTGCTTGTGCAGGGACCGCCAGGAACAGGCAAGAGCTACACCTCGGCGTTCGCCTTGCTCGCACGAATGCAGGGTGCGCTGGCCGCAAACATCGAGCGGCGCGTTTTCCTCTCGTGCAAGACGCACGCGGCCACGGACGTCTTGCTTGGCAAGATTGCCGAGCTGCAACAGCAACTCCAGCAATGGCGCCTCACGCATCCAGCGATTGTCGAACGCTCCATTGATTCACGCCTGTTTGACTTGCCGCTTTTTCGCATGGCAGGGCGCGAAAACCTTGCGACTGGTGTGACGCCATTGAAGCGCAATAAAGATCGCCAGGCGGATGACCCGAAGGCACTGGAGACGGTGCTGGCGCAGCGCCACTGTATCGTGGCGAGCACGCCCGGCGGCACCTATGGCATGCTGAAAGATGCCGATCGGGCATTGACGGGGCAGGCGTTCTGCCACTGCCTGGTGCTGGACGAAGCCTCGCAGATGAATCTTCCCGAAGCGCTGCTGGCTGCTGCGCCGCTCGCGCCCGATGGCCAGTTGATCGTCGTCGGCGATGACCGGCAGATGCCACCAATTATCAAGCACGATTGGACGAATGAGCGGCGGCGCACCTTCCAGCAATATCGCGCCTTCGAATCACTGTTCTCGATGCTGCGCGGGCAGAACCCGCCCATGATCAAATTCGCCGAAAGCTTCCGCCTGCATGCCAGCATGGCGGCCTTCCTGCGCCGCGAAATCTACGAGCAGGACGGTATTGCCTACTTCTCGCGCCGCACTGCAACGCTCACGCCATTGCCAGTATCCGATCCATTCATCGCGAATGCCCTGCACCCCGATTACCCACTTGTCGTGATTGTGCATGACGAAGCGGATAGCCAGCAACACAATCCGTTCGAGCAGCAGCTTGCTGCGCCTATTTTGTCCATTCTGGCCGACCCAGCTGCCTACGGGCTTGATCCGACCCAGGGGCTTGGCGTGGTCGTACCGCACCGGGCGCAGCGCGCAGCCTTGCAGGAGGCTATTCCTGCGTTGACAATACGCGACGCAACATCGGGGCTTATTCGCCTCAGTGCTGTCGACACGGTTGAGCGATTTCAGGGCGGCGAGCGGACAGTGGTGCTGGTGAGCGCAACCGAAAGCGACCGTGATTATCTGCGCGCCGCTGGTGAATTCCTGCTCGACCCACGCCGCCTGAATGTGGCGCTCAGCCGGGCAAAGCAGAAGATGATCCTGATTGCGTCGCGTTCGGTGTTTACGATGTTCAGCACCGACGAAGCAACGTTTGCGAACGCTCAGATCTGGAAGAACCTGCTGCGTCGAACCTGCACGGAACAGCTCTGGCAGGGAGATCGAGAGGGGATACGGGTCGAGGTTTGGGGCAACGCGCAATAACGCTTTACCGCATCACAAAGTATCAAAGACACATCTCCAAGCAGCGCCTGGAGATGTGTCTGCGAATCAGTACGACTTCTGAAACCCCAGCATAATGAAAAACTGCCTCCACCCAAAGGTAGCGGCAGTTCGAGGAATGATTTTTATGCCTGGCGATCGGATGAAAAAAATTCATCCCAACTTACAACAAGTGCCTAAAAGAAGCCCAACTCCTCGCGTGCGTCCTCGCTCATCATGCTGGGGTTCCAGAATGGCGTCCACACCAGGTTCACACTCACGTCTTCCAGCTCTTTGAAGACATCCTTCAGCGCGCCTACCTCGCGCCGGGCCTGGTCGATGATCTGCGGGCCAGCCGGGCATGCCGGCGTGGTCAGCGTCATGTCAATCTGCACTTTCTTGCCCTGATCCTGCACATCGACATTGTAGATCAGGCCGAGGTTCACAATATCCAGCCCGATTTCAGGGTCGTAGACGTTTTTCAGCGCGGTGCGCACCATTTCTTCGGTAATCATTGCCGTGCTCCTGTTTGTTTCGCTAGCAGTTGCTTTCGTAATGATACCATTGGACGCTCAGAAGGGCAAAACGCAGTGGGCAGTCGAAGGTTTGCAGTCGGCAGTTTTACTGGGAAGAGACGAAGAAAAGACGTTCACGAAGAAGAGGAGAAGTTTGTTTCAAACCTCTCCTTTTCTTCGTGTCTCCGTAGTGAATGTCGTCCGTCGTCTTCCGTCATTAGTTTGCAGCAGGCGCGGGCTGCGGCGCTTCGGGCGGGCCAAAGCGCACTTCCAGCACGCCATTGCGGAAAACTGCGCGCCTGGCCGGTCGCTCGGCCAGCGTCAGTGGCAGAATCATGTCGCGTTTGAAGTTACCAATCGCGATGAACAATTCGTCGCCGCGCTTGGTCATGCTGACTTTGCCGATCTCGACATGTGGGAGCGGCAGACGCATCACGTACTCGTCGCCATCTTTGGTGATTTCCTGCATTGCGCCCTTGAAAAACACCTTGGTCGGGTCGTCTTGCCCAAATAGCTCGCGCCCAACCATCGCAAGGTCGGCCACGCCCTTGATATCGCGCGGGTAGTGCTGTGCCTCCCAGATCGGCAGCGGCGCGAAAATATCGTGAACTTCCTGGCGGTAGCCGGCCTGCATCTCGGCCAGCTTGCGCATGAACTCGCCCTCGGCAGCGCTGTGTGGCAGCAGGCGGTTGAGCGCCACGCCATCGACCGGGTAGCCAAACAGCGAGAGGTAGGTAGCTGCGCGCTGCGCTTCCTTAATGACCATGCGCTCGGCATTTACCACCAGCCGGTACGAGCTGATCTCCGGGTCGGTGAGTGTTTCGCGCAGCGCCTCGACGCCCTTGGTCAGGCGGTTAAGCGTCTCGAAGGCGTTGGTAGCCGGGATGAGTGCGCGCACCAGCGGTTTGGCCACGCTCAGCGTGCCAGGGTCCCAGTCCATCACGCGCGCTGCATACCACTGAAAGGTTTCGGGCATGGTCAGCAGGCGAATGGTTTCGCCGGTCGGCGCGGCATCGACCACCACTACGTCGAAGTTGCCTTCTTTGGCCTGGCGGCGGATGTGCAGCAGGCTTACGACCTCTTCCATGCCGGGGATGATCGCCAGCTCTTCCGAGGCCACGTCGTCCACGCCCTTGCGGCGCAGCAGGCCGGCCAGGTAGGTGCGCAGTTCGCCCCAGTGCTGGCGCACTTCGTCGAGCACATTAATTTCCTGGCCCCACAGGCGGTCGGTGAGCTGCGTGGGCAGCGCGCCCAGCGGCGCATCCAGCGCGTCGGCCAGGCTGTGCGCCACGTCGGTGCTCACCACCAGCGTGCGGTGGCCCAGCTCGGCGGCGCGCGCGGCGGTGGCGGCGGCGGTGGTGGTTTTGCCAACGCCACCCTTGCCCAGGTACAGAATGAGTCGCATGCTTGTTCCTTTATTCAATGCGCGCCATCGCGCAGGTTGTCGGTTTTCTATCAGAAATACGCTGCCGCCATTGTAAAGGTTGCGCTTTCGGCATGTCAAACCGACGAGGGGAGATTTCACCACGGAGGCACAGAGGACACGGAGGTTTTGGCTGCGAATGTTCCAGATTTGCAAAGTTTGAAGGCTGCCGACTGCCAACTGCCAACTGCCAACTGCCAACTGCCGCCTGCCAACTGCCAACTGCCAACTGCCAACTGCCAACTGCCGACTGCCAACTGCCGCCTGCCAACTGCCAACTGCGGCCCTTCGTCCGTAGTCGCTTCTGCAACCAAGCTGTTGCTACCCACGTACACATATACATGCTATGATGCATTTGGCGGCTGCGCGTTCTGCCCAATATGGCGCGCGGCACCACGCCACCCCCACTTCTATGAGAAAGGAAGCCCCATGACCCAGCGCGACTCAAGCCCCCGCAACCCGCTCGCTCAGGCTGGCCGCGGCCTTGGCCGCACCGTTGTCGTCATCGCAGTGGTACTGATCGTTGGCGGCCTGCTGCTTTCGATGTTCAAATTTGCCCAGATCGACGAAGGCCAGCGCGGCATTATCATCACGCAGGGCGCCGTCGAAGGTGTGCAGGAGCCGGGCATCTTCTTCCGGCTGTTCGCGCCATTCACCCGCGTCGAAACCGTGAATGTCAAGCGGCAAACCCGCCAGGTGAGCCAGAACGTCGCCAGCAGCGACAAGCAGCTCTACGATATCGACATTCAGGTCGACTACAGCCGCAAAACCGACGAGCCGTCGCTGCGGGCGCAGTATGGCCGCATCGGCGTGAGCGACGAACAGCTCAATCTGTTTCTCGACGGCTTTATCAACGACGCCCTGAAGAGCGCCAGCACGCAGTTCACGCTCGATCAGGTTTTGTCCGATCGCGGCGGTTTCAGCCAGCGTATCAACCAGCTGCTGCGCTCGCCAACCGGCGACGGCCAGCCCAGCCCAATCGAGCAGCTGTATGTGAATCTCGAGGCGGTGAAAGTGCTCGACATTAAGGTTGGCGATGCTTACGCCAAACTGCTGGCCGAAAAAGCCAACCTCGAAGTGCAGATCGAAACCGAGGAAAAGCGCCGCCAGCAGATCGAGGCGCAGCAGGCTAACAACCTGTTCCAGGCCGAGCAGGAAGCCCAGGTTTCGCTAACCACCGAAAAGGGCCGCACGGCAGCCGCGCTTGAGGCTGCCAACCGCGATTCTCAGGTGCGCGCAATTGAAGGGCGCTACTGGCGCGAAAACCCCGAGCTGTTCGAGCTGCGCAAGCGCGAGCTGCAAACCGAGCTGCTGAAAAACGGCAATATCTGGTTTGTCGACCCAAACACCGATCTGACTCTGCTGCTCGACAAGACCACCGGCAATAACGCGCCAACAATTATTCAGCAGGAACCACAGGCCCCGCAACCAGGCCAGCCGAGCCAGCCGCAAACCGACGCGCCCACGGCACCATAGCGCCCTCGCGCCCAAGCGAATACGTAGTACAATAGACGGGGTGGCCACGCGGCTGCCCCGTTTGCTGTGCGGTCCCGATGCCTGCCCACATCGGCTGCCCAAACGCGCTCTTGCGCTGCAACCTGGCACGCGCTTGCCCGTAGATCATGGCAAAGCCGAATATGGAACCCTTCGGCAGGAGGCACTATGAGTCCAACCTTGTTGGAATTCATTGTCGCGATTATTCTGGTTGTCGTGCTCTGGCAGATCGGCATCATCATCGCGCCGAGCGTGCTTGGCTGGCTGGGCCGGCTGGGTCGTAGCGTCGACGAAGCCGCCGAGCGCGCCACACAGGCCAACGACGATCAGCAACCGCATCAGCAAACAAAGGAGCATCACAATGGCACGCACCGCTAGCCCGAACCGGGCGGCTGCACGGCTGGGTACGCTGGTTATTATCGCGCTGCTCGCGATCGCTGGGCTAAGCCTGCTGTTCTCGACATGGCGCACAATCGATCCGGGCTATGTCGGCATTGTGTTCGACAAAGCCAGCCACAAAGTCACCAACACGCTCGACCCGGGCTGGGTATTTATCAACCCGCTCACCGAAAGTATCACGCGCTACCCGGTGGGCGTGCAAACCCTGGTGATGGTGCAGGAAAACAGCGAGGGCAAGATCACGGGCGATGATAGTGTGAAGGTGGGCACGCGCGAAGGGCAGACGATGTTCGCCGACGTCAGCGTGCAGTACTCAGTCGACCGCAACAATGCCGCGCAGCTCTACCAAACCTGGGCGGGCGCACCGATCAACACGATCGAAGACAACCTGGTGCGCCAGGTCACGCGCTCGGTGCTGAATGATGTTGCGTCACAATATGGCTGGGAAGAGATCTTTGGCGAGAAGCGCGTGGAATACACTGGCCGCGTTTCCGACGAGCTGAACAAGCGCTTTGGCGCGAAATTCGTCAAGTTCGAATCGCTGAATTTGCGCGGCTGGCACCTGCCCGACAATTTACAGAAGGCGCTCGACGCCAAGATCACCGCCCAGCAGGCCGCCGAGCAGCAGCAATACTCGCTCAACCAGGCGAAGATCAAAGCCGAGCAGGATAAGGTGCAGGCCGAGGGCGAGGCGAATGCCTTGCGCGCCCAGGCCCAGGGCGAGGCCGACGCAACCAAAATCCGCGCCGAGGCCCAGGCCGAGGCCAACCGCCTGCTTTCGCAAAGCCTCACGCCCGATCTGATCCGCTACCAGCAGCTGCAGCGCTGGGATGGCAAGCTGCCGGTGTTTAGTGGCAGTGGCGCGACCCCGCTGATCGACGCGACCAGCATCATTAGCGGAACATCCGGGCGCTAGCGTAGGAAATATCCATAGAGTACGCCGATGGCACAGATTGAATAGTTGCCCTGTGTTATCTCCGACCTGTGGCAAAAAATGTAATCACTACGCACTACGCACTTTTCTCTAGTGCGTAGTGCGTAGTGTTTCTCCGTGATCTCTGTAGCACACAATTGTTCTTCAGAGGGCGGGAAACAGCACATCGATCAGGCCAAGCTCGGCGTCGTCGCACTGGAGCCCGCCAGTTGCGCGCAGGTCAGCGGCGGGGCGGTAGCCCAGGCACAGCTGCGCCAGCGCGGGTAGCTCAATGCGGCGCAGGCGAACATCTGCGGGCCGCGTGCCGTCGGCCACGCTCACACGGCCCGCATCCACCATCAGCGTCACGCGCTCGCTTTCCAGCTCCAGCCGCACCCGCCCCGACCACCCGGCATAGCGCGAGCGCGCCAGCCGCAGCTCAAATTCGGGCGCGAGTTGCTCCAGCAGGCCTGCCAGATCGACCACGCCAGCCAGCGGGGCGCGCTCGTCGGGGGTGGGGGCGCGCTGCGTTGCCATGCCACCTAGCTGCAAAGCAGCCCGCGCAACCGGGTGTATCGCCAGCAACGCCAGCCGCAGCCCTTCGCCCGAATGCGCGCCCAGCGCTGCCAGAAGTGCGCGGGCCGCACCTGCATCGGCGGCGGCCGCTTCGGCCCAGCCATCCAGCCCCGGCGCAGCATAGCCAAGCGCGCGGCCCTGCCCATCTACCAGCACCAGCGCGCGATTTTCCTGAAGCCATGCGCGCCAGTCGGGCGCGGCGCGCAGCTCGGCCAGCGCGAGCGGCGCGTAGCTGGCGGCGTAGAGTGCCGCCAGTGCCTCGGCGTCATCTGCGCTGGCCGGGCGCAGCTTGCCTGCCGGGCCGGGCGGCGCTGACAATTCCACCGTCGCGGCGAGCTGAAAGGGCGCAAAACCATACGCGGCCAGCTCGTCCGGCGCGCCCGCCCACAGCGCCAGCGGCAAGCCTTCCTCAAACAGCGCGCCCAGGCAATCGCCCAGCAGCATCTCCCACGCATCGGTGGCCAAGCCCGGCGCCACCAGCGCGTCAATCGTGCCGGCCTCGACGGTGGCAGTGCCCACGCGCAGGCGGCGGTGCGCCAGCAGCGCATAGCCAGCAATCGCACCATCGCGCAGCGCCAGGCGCGTCAGCGCTGGCCGGCCACGCGGCTGCTGCCAGTGCCGTTCCAGCGCGGCGAGCGCCGCAGCGCCCTGCGCGGCAGCAAAGGCGCGTAGCGGCTCGGCGTCGGCGGGCGTGGCGGCACGCCGCTCCAAATCAGGTGACATAGTGCTCCCAGGCGCAGCTAGGCCACGCTCAAATCCTCTACGGTCAGGTCGCTCGGGCGCAGATCGTAGACCGGGCCAAGGAAATCGCGCCCCTGCACGACATATTCCTGCACGCGCCCGTCGGGCAGCACGCCCAGCTGCCGCACGCCGTCGAGGTCTTCAAATACCCACTCCATGTGCAAACACTCAAGGTTATACAGCCGCGCCCGCACCTGCGTGCCATCCGGCATGAGGTAGATGCCATCGCGAACAAACTGTTGCGCAAATTCCATCGCTGGCTCCTTCTGTGAGAACCAAGAACCGAGAACCACGGAACCGCTGAACCAAACAGTCGGCAGTTGGCAGTTGGCAGCGAGCATGATCTCCAACCTGCAAACCTTCAAACCTGCGAACCTGCAACCCGCAACCTGCCAACGTGCAACCTTCAAACCTGCAACCCCCATGCTACCAGCACCAGCGCCTGCTGCGCAAGCCGTGCCGTGTGCTACAATTGCGCCGGTAATTCGTGAACAGAAAGGCTCGCAATGGCGACGCTGACCCTTTTACACATGCGCCTGGTCGTAACGATTCTGCTGTTTTTTGGCGCGCTGACGATCTGGGGTTTTATAAATTATGTGCGCGGGCGAAGCATTGGCGGCAGCTACAAGGGCGCGCTGGCGATCGGCGAGCTGCTGATGCTGGCCGAGTTCATTATTGGCGTGGCGCTTTTTGCCACTGGTGCGCGGCCATTTCGCCCCAGCATTCATATTCTCTACGGCATTGTCGCAATCATTATGCTGCCCGGCACCTTCGCCTACACGCGTGGCCGCGACGACCGCTGGGAGCAACTGATTTACGTCACGGTCTGCCTGTTCCTGTGCGGCATCGCCCTGCGCGCGCTGACCACTGGCCGTGCCGGCTAACGAACATCCGCCGAAAGTCGGAGCGGCACGCGCTTGACAAGCCTGCCGCCCGCGTGATATGCTTGCGGGCAGTAAGCAGAGTAATCGCAGAATGTAATTGGAAAGGTGGATGTACGCATGGCTAGCAAGAAGCTCATCACAACCGAGAGCTTCATCACTCGCGAGCGACTTGTCGGTCCTCGTGGTGAATTTGCTCACGGCCTTGCTGCGCCCATTTTCCGAAAGCGCCACTGTTGATTTTCATCACAGTTTGAGCTAACGGGCCGTGGGCGACAGTCGGGTTCGCTCACGGCCTCTTTGCGTCATACGCATGGCCGTGGGCAGCACGCAGAAGGTGCCCACGGCCTTTTGTGTCCCCTGAATCGCCTGTGGGTAAGGACGTTTTCGCAATGCCGTTTCCGAAGCCTGAAGCATCGCCTGGCACGGCGGCCGCAAGCGCGGGCCCCGCCAGATTGCGAAGGAGCAAGACCTTGATAATCCAGGATCGCGACGGCTCACTTTTGAAAGAGCCGCGCCCACCTAAACGGAATCAACACAACGACGCAGCATACCGCGTCGAGATCCCGGCCATCGTGCTTGATGAGGAAAACAGCCTGATCGAGCGGGTTATCGCCTTTGCGTTCGACACGTTGGGCGCGCGCCGGGTCGATGTCCGCGTCCGTGAATGTGAATAAGCCTGGCGCTGCCGGGCCTCCCTATGCGAAAAGAGGAATGCTGTGAGCCTGATTGCCGAACCTGAAACCACCCAAAACACGCCCGCCGCATCCGAGCTACCGGCCCTCGACATTAGCGGCGCGTTCAAGCGCTTTCGTAAGGACCCCGGCCCGCAGCCGGCCTTCTGGAAGCGCGGCGCGCGCCAGCCCCGCGAGCTGACCGTCGCGGTCGATAATATCTCGATCAGCGTGCCGCGCGGCGAGATATTCGGCCTGCTTGGCGCAAACGGCTCGGGCAAGTCGACACTCATCCGGCTCGTTTCAACGCTGCTCATTCTCGACAGTGGCGATATTCGCGTGTTTGGGCACGATGTGCAGCGCGACGAACGCGCGGTGCGTCGCATGATCAATCGCGTCAGTGTCGAGGCGTCGTTCTTCAAGAAGCTCTCGGCCCTGGAAAACCTGATGTACGCGGCGCGCCTGTACGATATGCCAATCGACGAAGCGCGCCAGAAGGCGATCTACATCCTGGGCAAGCTTGGCATGGCCGAAAAGCGCCTGTACGAGCCGCTGGAAAACATGTCGCGCGGCATGCAGCAGAAGGTCGCGATTGCGCGCGGCCTGCTCACCGCGCCGGTGCTGCTGCTGCTCGACGAGCCGACCACCGGCCTCGACCCGCGTTCCAAGCAGGATGTGCAGCGCTTCATTCAGCGCATGCGCCGCGAGCACGACACCACCGTGTTTCTGACCACCCACGATATGGACGAAGCCGACCGGCTGTGCGACCGCATTGCGATCATCGCCGACGGCAAGATCGTGGCGCTCGATACGCCCGCCGAGCTGAAGCGCCAGATCGGCGCGCAGAGCGGCAAAAACGGCAGCACCACCATGGAAGATGTCTTCCTGGCGCTGACCGGCAAGAGCCTCGACGACGACTTTGAAACCGAAGCAGAATAGGAGATCAGCTTGCAAGGACTCGTGCTGAAAGCGCAGAGCGGATTTTTCTGGGTCAAGACCGACGCGGGCGTGCTTGAGTGCACGCTGCGCGGGCGCCTGAAGAAAGAGCGCCAGTCGAGCGATATTGCTGTGATTGGCGACGTCGTCGAAGTCAAGCAGGTGTCGCCCAAGAACGGCGCGATCGAGGCAGTGGAGCCGCGCCGCAGCAAGCTGGCCCGTCGCGCGTCTGGATCGCGCGGCGTGTGGAGCGAAGACGTGCTGGTGGCAAACGTCGACCAGGTATTGCTGGTGTTTGCCTGCGCCAACCCGCCGCTTTCGCCGCGCATGCTCGACCGCTATCTGGTGCTGGCCGAGGCCGAGGAGCTGGACACCGTGATCGTCGCCAACAAAGTCGATCTGGTCAGCAACGATCAGGCGCGCGCGCTGTTTGCCGTGTACGAGCAGATCGGCTACCCGGTGATCTACACCAGCACCAAGCAGCAAACCGGCCTCGACGATCTGCGCGCGCGCCTGGCCGGCCGCATCAGCGTCGTCACTGGCAAGTCGGGCGTGGGCAAGAGCAGCCTGCTCAACGCCGTGCAGCCCGGCTTGGGCCTGGCGACCGGCGAAGTCAGCGAGTCGCTGCACAAGGGCCGCCACACCACCACCGTTGCCGAGCTGCACCCGGTGGAGTCGGCGGCCGGCGGCTACGTGGCCGACACGCCCGGCATTCGCGAGCTGGGGTTGTGGCGGCTGGCCAAGGATTCGCTCGACTGGTGCTACCGCGAGTTCCGCCCGTTTCTGGATGACTGCTACTTCGCCGGCTGCACGCACGTGCACGAGCCCGATTGTGGCGTGCGCGCCGCGCTGGCCGAGGGCACAATCACTCAGGAGCGTTACGATAGTTACGTCAAGCTCTACGAAGAGGCGGCGTGAGATAGGGGATGGAGGATGGGGGGTGTGGGATGGAAATCTTCGACCTTCCAGCCAAACACCCGCGCCGCCCTGGTAATAAAAATCAAGAAAGCGTAGTTGCGCGATGTCCTAGCCTTACGTCACCGATTCGCTGGCGACGGCACATCATTCACAAACCGAGTGTGTACTATTTTCCGCGCTACGACATGGTTTGTAGGTACTTTACAGTTTGTGATTAGGCGGCCAGCGTCCACTCAGGCATCAGATGCGCTGGTGAATGCTCCGTGCTGGCTGGTGGATAGCCTAATGCCACCAGCCAGTCAGTCGGCGCATCGCGCATCCCGCTCAGATGCAGCGGGCTCTGACCTTTATGCTTCCCACGAGTAAACACACGATGGTTGTGCCAAACTGCCAGCAACGCCAGCATACCGTTTGTCAGCCTTCGCCGCACCGCCAGATGTGGGCGCAGGATGCTATGCCACCGCTCCACCGCGCTCGAAACCTGCACCGCCTCCTGCCAGGCTGTCAGCAGCACTCGCGCCGCCGCACGCCAGTCCACTGGCACCGCCGCTATCACCTCCGCATCGGTCCACGCCAATTCCTTCCGCCTCAGCCAAGCCCATCCCAGCAGCGCTTGCCGCTCGGCTGCCAGCACTCCACTCAGCTCCTGCTGCACCTGCTGCACCTGGGCACCAAAACTCAGCAGCTTTGGCATTTGCCTCCGAATGCGGCGCGCCAGGCGCCCCAGTTCGGCCTGCTGCTCTCCCGCGCTGCTTTCTGCCAATTCGTCCAACAAGCTCAGCAGCGCGTCCAGTTCGTCTTGCCGCTCGGCCAAGCTCAGCAACCGCTTGCGCCCGACCACCACCACCGCCAGCAATCGATGCAACTCGTCGGTCAAATAGGCCAGCGCAGCGACACCATCGGTCGCTGCCGCCAATTCCTGGCTGTGGCTCTCAAGCGTGCGCTTGGTCGGCCGACCGCGCTGACGTGTCCCAAGCTCGAGGCAGGCAGCTTGGCGCTCAACTGCCGCTGTACGCGCGTGCATCTGGCTCAGGCGGCGCTGCAGGCGAGCCTGCACCAGCGAGCAGGCTTGGAACAGATGCCAGTGGTCGAGTTGCACCAGCACATCGGGCGTGACGTGCTGGCAGGCACTGTGCATGGGTGCGCCATCGTCCATCACAACCCGCTCCCATCGCAGGCCACGCTCCTGCAAGCTCCACAACAGCAAGGTCCAACTCTCGGTATCGACCGCCAGCGGTCCTTCAGAGGCCCAAACTGCGCCGCTGTGCACATCGACCACGTTCAGATAGGCGGCTCGACCGTGAGCGGGAAAGATTTCGTCGAGCGCCAAGGCGCGAGTGGAAGAAGGAAGGTGCGTGTGCATCCAGGTCAGAGCGCGCTGCTGAGCCTGGTGCAGGACTGCGACGATGGTGGGCAAACTGAGGCCCTGTCCGAGCAATTCCTGGGTCGCGGCTTGAATGCCACGCTGAGAGGCATGCGCGATCCACAGCGTCAGAATGTGGCGAGCGCTGGAGCGGGCAGGCGCGTGAGCAGACGGCGGCGAAAAGGCAGCCGTGATGGCGCGTCGGGCGTGCTCGCGCCAAGCATACAAGGTCGGGCGCGAGACGTGATGTATGCGGCTGAGGCGTGTCACGATACCATACTCGCCTTGATGTGCCAGCAGCAGCGCTGCGGATTGTGCACGCATCTCGGGCGTGCTAGGATGTGTGCGACCCATTGGGTTCTCCCTAGTGATTGGTTGTGGTTGGCCCTTCAACCATACCACTAGGGAGTTTGTCTGTCAGCAGGCAGGGAAAGACTGTAAAGCTGGCTTGGTCTGCCTGAAACCATGTCTACGCGCGGAAAATAGTACACAAAAAAGAATGAGTACCGCTCTGCCGAAGGCTAAAGACACCACGCACGTTTGAGTAGAAAGGAGGGCAGCCATGCGCAAAGTCCACACAACCGCCATTGACGTGTATTCACCAAGGAGTGTTGCCCATGACAAGCGGAACTGCCCTGCTTCTGATCGACCTGCAAGTTGGCCTGCTCGCTGGCGAGCGGCCTGTGTTCGAAGCCGCGTCGGTGCTGGATCGCTGCGCAGCCCTGGCCGCGCGCGCCCGAGCCAGCGGCGTGCCAGTGGTGTATGTTCAGGATAAGGATGTTGGCGATGGCGTTGGCACGCCGGGCTGGGAAATTCACCCGGCGGTCGCGCCCGCACCCGGCGACCTCGTGCTGCGCAAAGCCTGGGCCGACTCGTTCTACGAAACGGCCCTGCGCGACGAGCTGGCGGCGCGCGGCATCACGCGGCTGGTAATTGCGGGTTTGAAAAGCGACGCCTGCGTATTTATGACAAGTACGCGAGCGATTGCGCTTGGCTACGATGTCGCGCTGGCCGCCGATGCCCACAGCACAACCGACAATCACATCATCAGCGCCGGGCAGGCACGCGACTATATCACCGCGCTGCTCGAAGGCATTGGCGCCGAGGATGGCTTCGGCGAAGGCCGGCACAGCATCAGCGTCGCGCCTGCCGCCGAGATCGCGCTATAGCCGAACCACGACGGCACGAAAACTCGAAGGTTTCAAACCCGAATACTCTAAGCTTCCAGGAAGCTCAGGCCTGTTTTACATCAACCTGCTACCAGATTAGCTTCCTGGAAGCTGAATGCAAGAACTGTATTTATCAGAATAACAAGCGCGCACGCGCCGAGCGAAAGGAGCACGCATATGACTGCCAGTGTTTTTCCACCCGCCCACCTGTCCGCCGTCGTCACGAACCTGTATTAATCCGGGGCACGCGTGCCTGGCGCGGTGCCTCTACGAGAGGAACTCACTGCAATGCCAAGGATTCATATTCCGGCGTACGATCTCGACACCATCGAGGACATGGAAGAGCAGGAAGACTGGGAAGACGTCATTGGGCACAGCGCGCCCGACGCCCGCCGCGACGGCCGCAGCACCGACTCGCGCGGCGAGCGCCGCTTCGGCGGGGCCGATTCGCTGGCCCGCAAGCGCGCCGACCGGCGCAAGAACGTGAGCCGCCCACAGCGGCGCGTGTAAGCCAACGCAGCACGTGCGCCAGCGGCACCTTGCCCCTCAGCCGCTGGCGCGCCATCGCTGCGCACTCATAGGAGATTGATCATGACGCACACAGCCGAGCCACCATTCCGCCTGGAGGTCATTCCCGGCGAGCAGATCTTTCTCAGCCACGTGCTGCGCGACGACATCCCGCTGTATGCGCGCTGGTTTGCCGACCTTGAGCTGAACACCTATGTCGGCGGGCCGGGCAACAGCTTCCTGATCGAGCACGAGCAGGAATGGTACGAGGCCATGGTGAAAGACCACCGCAAGATCTTCAGCGTGGTGGTGCGCGAGGATGGGCGCATGATCGGCAATGTCGGGTTCAACCGCATCGAGCAGCACAAGCGCGTGGCCGAGCTGGGCATCGCGCTGGGCGACAAAAGCGCGTGGAGCCAGGGCTACGGCACCGAGGCGCTGCGTCTGCTGTGCGACTACGGCTTTACGTTCCTGAGCCTGCACACGATCTACCTGTGGTACACCGACTTCAACGCGCGCGGCCGGCGGGCCTACACCAAGGCCGGCTTCAGGGAGGCGGGGCGGCTGCGCGGCGGCGAACTGTTCAACAACCAGCACTACGACCGCGTGCTGATGGATATCACGCGCGACGAGTTTGGGCCATCGCAGCTGCAACGCCTGGTCGGGCAGCTCGGCGGCAAGTGAGGAGCTGATGAACACCGTAACTGTGCGCCCCTACGCGGGCGAAAACGATCTCCCGGCGATCACCGCGCTGCTGAACGATTGCGACGCGGCTGACCACCTTGACGATAACTACGCCATCGAGGACCTGCGGCTGGAGTTTGCCGACCCGCGCCTCGACACCGCCAAAGACTTGCGCCTGTGGGAAGACGCCGACGGCGCGCTGATCGCGTTCGGCCAGGTCTGGATGGACAGCAGCGACGACGAGGTCGAAGGCGGCCTGTACTGGCGGGTCGCGCCGTCGGCACGTGGCAGCGGCATCGAGGACGAAATCATGGCGTGGGTGACCGAGCGCGTGCTCCATCAGGCGCAGGCCGAGTCGAAAAAGGCCCGCCTGAACTGCGGAACGCGCACCGATTTCGCCTACGGCCACACCCTGCCCCAGCACGCGGGCATGGCGGTTGTGCGGCATTATTTCCAGATGATCCGCCCGCTCGACACGCCGATCGAGCCGGCCGTGCTGCCAGCGGGCTTCACGCTGCGCCATGTGGCGAGCGACGCCGATGTGGCGGGCTGGGTCGATGCGTTCAACCTGTCGTTCATCGACCACTACAACTTTCACCCGGTGACGCTGGAAACGCATCGCCACTGGATGCAGCACCCGAGCTACCGGCCCGAGCACGATCTGATCGCGGTGGCCGAAGACGGCACGATCGCCGCCTTCGACTTGTGCCAGATCGACCCGGCGGAAAACGAGCGCAATGGCCGCAACGACGGCTGGATCGGCATTCTTGGCACGCGGCGCGGCTACCGCAAGCTCGGCCTGGGGCGCGCTATGCTGCTGGCCGGTTTGCAGCATCTCAAGTCCAACGGCGTGGAAAACGCGCGCCTGAATGTCGACGCCGCAAACCCAACTGGCGCGCTGCGCCTGTACGAATCGGTTGGCTTCAGCGTGCTGCACAGCTGGCAGAACTACGAAAAATACCTGAACTAACCCCTGCTGGTGGGCACGCGCCTGGCAGCAGTGATGGAGAATGCACCAATGACCACCGTACCGCGCCGCCGTGGCGGCGAGCTTGGGCGCGAACTGCGCGCCGCGTATGCGTTCGTCGAGCGCAACGCCAACCTGATCAAGCGCTACTGGGCCTGGGAGCTGGTGTGGCTGGCCTACTCGATCGTCAGCTCGCTGGCCGTGACGCTAATCGGCAAGGCGTCGAGCGAGATCACCGGCGTGGCGATGAGCGCCGCGCAGATCAACACGTTCATCCTGTTCCTGATGGTCGGCACGCTTGTGTGGCACTACCTCGCCATGGTCTTCGACATGGTCAGCGAGGCGATTCAGTGGGAGCGCTGGGAAGGCACGATCGAGTATACCTTCATGGCGCCGATCTCGCGCCTGACGCACCTGCTTGGCCAGGCGGCCTTTGCGGTGCTGTATGGCGTGCTGCACACCTCGATCATTATGACGATCGTGGCGCTGTTCTTCCACGTGGACCTGAGCCACGCAAACGTGGCGAGCATGCTGCTGATTGTGGTCACCGGCAGCCTGAGCTTTATCGGCCTGGGCATGTTTGCCGCCGTGCTGCCGCTGCTTTCGCCCGAAAAGGGCTTGCAGATGACCAACATCATCAAAACGCTGGTGCTGCTGGTAAGCGGCGTGTACTACCCAATCAGCGTGCTGCCGGGCTGGATGCAGATCTTCGCCAAGATCTCGCCGGCCGCGTATATGCTCGAAGGCATGCGTAAGGCGCTGCTGGAAGGCATCAGCGTGCAGGCGGCCTTTCTGCCCTACATTGTGCCGCTGCTGATCACTGGCCTGATCACCATTCCAACCGGCCTGTTCGCCTTTACGCGCGCCGAGCGCTACGCCAAGGCCACGGGCAAGCTCAAGCGCAACGGGTAATGCATCCTTGCGGAAATCCGTTGCGGGTTGCTCATGGCATTTAGCCACTATAGCAAGGTGCAGGCGTATTGGGCCACAGAGAACACGGAGGACTCCGAGTTTTGTCTGTCACTCTCCGTGGTCTCTGTGCGCTCTGTGGCTTAAGCATTTCGCTCTCGGCTATAGTGTTGACAGGAAGCGCAACAATGGCACACTTTAATGCCAGACCCTACGAAAACCCTGCCGAGGCCCCGGCCCTGGCCGCGCTGATCGCCGCCTGCGAAGCGGTTGATCAGCTCGACCAGGGCAGCACAGCCGACGAGCTGGCTGGGCAAAGTGGCGACGCAGACATTCGTCTCTGGGACGATGCGCAGGGCCAGCCGGCTGGCTTCGGCCAGCTGTTTGTCGACGAACCCGATGGCGTGGTGGAGGGTCGTTTGCGCATCCATGTGCGGCCCGACGTGCGCAACAGCGCGCTGGGCGACGCAATCATTGCGTGGGGCGCGGAACGCATGCGCGAGATCGCCCGCGAGCGCGGCCGGCCAGCGCGCATTCGGTCGCTGGGCCGCGACGACATTCCGTTCCGGCTTGAGCTACTGAAGCGCAACGGCTTCACGCCACAGCGCACATTTCTGCGCATGGTGCGCCCGCTCGGGCCAGCTCTGCCTGCGCCCAACATTCCCGCTGGCTACGCCCTGCGCCCGCTCGACGGCGAGCGCGAGGCGGCCGCCTGGACGGCGCTTTTCAACCAGACCTTTCGCGAGCACTGGAACCACTTCGACTACACGCTCGACGATGTGCGCGAGTGGCTGGCCGCGCCCGATTACCGGCCCGACCTGAACCTTGTGGCCGAAGCGCCGGACGGCGAGCTGTGCGCCTTCTGCTGGGGCACGGTGCGCGAGGGCGGCGAAGGCTGGATCGACGAGCTTGGCACGCTGCCCGCGTACCGGCGGCGTGGGCTTGGGCACGCGCTGCTGCTGGCGAACCTGGCGCGCATGCGCGACAGTGGCCTCACGCTCGCCAAGCTGGGCGTGGATGCGGAAAGCGCCAGCCAGGCACCGCAGCTTTACCACGCGGCTGGCTTCGCCGTCGCGTACCGCATGATCACGTCGGTGAAGCAGCTTGCCCATAGTTAGGAGCACACTCATGCTTAAAGGCAAACGTGTCACACTCCGCGCAATCGAGCGCGACGACTTAAAAACCCTGCACGAGCTGACCATGCGCATCGAGTCGAGCATTCTGTCCGACGGCGCGTGGGAGCCCGATTCGCTGGCCGCGATGGAAAAGCGCTTTGACAAGCAGCTTGAGCGCGAGAATAAATCCTGGTTCGGCATTGTTGTCGATGACCGGCTGGTAGGCGATATCAACCTGCACAGCACCGACATGCGCTCGCGCGTTTCGTCCTTTGGCGTGGCGATCTACGCCGAAGAAGCGCAGGGCCAGGGCTATGGCCGCGAGGCAATCGGCCTGTTTCTCGACTGGGCCTTTTTCGTTCAGAACTTCGAGCGCATCTGGCTGATTACCTGGGGCAGCAACGAGCGCGCGATTCGCTGCTACGAGGCGCTGGGCTTTGTGCACGAAGGCCGCCAGCGCCGCCAGGTCTGGGTCAATGGCGAGTACCAGGATGTCATTCTTATGGGCCTGCTGCGCGATGAGTGGCGGGCCAGTCATAAAGGAGCGAGCCATGCTTCGCGGTGATCGAGTTCTCTTACGCGCAGTGGAGCGCGACGACCTGAAAACACTGAACAAGCTGGCCCAGGAGAATATCGACCTGGTGCTGATGAGTGATGGCGACTGGGAGCCCGAGCCGCTGGCCGCCAGAGAAAAGTGGTTCGACAAAGGCCTGGAAGGCCACGAAGAGCGATCGTGGTTTGTGATCGAAGTCGATGGCGTGATAATCGGCAGCTGCGGGCTGCACCACAGCCACCGGCGCGACAGCTCGACGCAGTTTGGCATTGCCATCCACCACCCGGAGTACGTCGGCAAGGGCTATGGCCCCGACGCGATTCGCGTGCTGCTGCGCTGGGGCTTCACCATCCAGAACTGGCGGCGCATCTGGCTGACCACGCTGGGCAACAACGAGCGCGCCCGCCGCGCCTACCGAAAGCTCGGTTTTGTGGAAGAAGGCCGTCTGCGCCAGGAAGCCTTCTTTGGCGGCGAGTATGTCGACCTCATCCAGATGGGTATGCTGCGCGACGAGTGGAAGGCACGCCAGCGATGACCAGCGACGACCTCGATTCCGACCCGTACGAGCGCTACGCCGAGCAGTTCGAGCCACGCGAGCGGAGCGCCAAGCGCACGCGCAAGCCCGCCCCGCCGCGCGCCGAAGTGGTTTCTCAGCTGGCCGAAACCAGCGGCATGGAAGCGGGCTTCCACACCACCTACCAACCCGCTCGCTACGAAGAGGTCTGGCTGCGCGACTCGCTGCGGCCCTTCTACGACGAGCACCTGATCACCGATGTGCTCGCGCAGGTGAAGGGCGGCAAGGAGGCGAGCGTCTACTGCTGCGCCGCCGAGCCAAGCACCGGCACCGAGCGGCTGGCTGCGAAAGTCTACCGGCCGCGCATGTTCCGCAACCTGCGCAACGACGCCATGTACCGCGAGGGCCGTTCCATTCTGACCTCGGATGGGCGCGCTGCGAAGAAAACCGACCACCGCCTGATGCGCGCAATCGGCAAGAAAACCGCTTTTGGCGCGCAGGTGTCGCACACGTCGTGGGTGATGCACGAGTTCACAACCATGCAGCGCTTGCACGGCGCGGGCGCGGCTGTGCCCAAGCCCTACGCCGCCGCCGAAAACGGCATTCTGATGGAGTATATCGGCGATGCGCAGCGCGCCGCGCCCGCGCTCAATGAGATCAACCTGCCGCGCCGCGCCGCCGGCCTGCTGTTCGAGGAAGTGCTGCGCAATATCGAGCTGCTGCTTCAGCACAACCTCGCGCACGGCGACCTTTCGGCCTACAACATTCTGTTCTGGGAAGGGCGCGTGGTGCTGATCGACTTCCCGCAGGTGGCCGCGCTGGCCGCCAACCGCCAGGCACGCGCCATCCTCGAACGCGATATCAGCCGCGTGTGCGATTACTTCGCGCGCCAGGGTGTGCGTGCCAACGCCATGCAGCTGGCTAACGACATGTGGGCGCGCTATGGCCCCGCCGCCGACGAGGACGCCGCTGCGATGATGGGCGACCTCGGCGCGGAAGAATAACCGTAACCACGAAGGCACGAAGGCGCGAAGATACGAAGAAGAGAAAAAGACGAATGACGAAGGGCGAAGGACCAAGATGCCATTCGTCTTTTGTCTTTCGTCCTTCGTCGAAACAGTAAAGGAGCACATCATGCCACAACTTCCGCTCCACGACCCAAACTACCGCCGCGACATGGGCGACGGCCTGCTGCTGCGCTGGGCTGTTCCCGCCGACGTTGAGGGCATTGCGGCGCTGTATAGCGAGGTCTTCCGCGACAAGGACGACCCGCCGAACGCGGGGATTGCCGCGTGGACGCACGACCTGATGAGCGGGCGGCACCCGCACATCGTCGCGAACGACTTTGCGCTGGTGGAAGACACGCGCAGCGGCACGATTTTGGCCGCGACCTGCCTGCTGCGCCAAAGCTGGGAATACGGTGGAATCACCTTCCCGGTCGGTCGGCCCGAGATTGTCGCGAGCATGCCGGGCCACCGCGAGCGCGGGCTGGTGCGCGCGGTGTTCGATCTCATCCACGCGCGCAGCGACGCCGAGGGCCACATGGCGCAGGGCATCACCGGCATTCCCTTCTACTACCGGCAATTCGGCTACGAGTACGCGCTCGACCTGGGCGGCTGGCGCGTTGTGTTCAATAGCGCCATCCCGCCGCTGGCCGAAGGCGCGACCGAGCCTTTCGTGCTGCGCCCGGCCACCGCCGCCGAGATCCCGCAGGTGCTGGCGCTCTACGATCAGGATCGCGCCTCGCGCATGGTTTCAACGCCAATGAGCGCGGAGTACCTGCGCTGGGTGATGGAAGGGCTGAGCTTTGCCTCGGGCGAGGGCTGGGACACGCAGCTGATCGTGCGGGCGAACGAGCCAGCCGCGCCACTGGGCTACCTGTTCTCGCGCCGGCACCGCTGGAGCAACGACATGGCGATCGTGGCACTGCACGTCGTGCCGGGCGTGCCGCTGCCGGGCGTGCTGCCGAGCGTGCTGCGCGCGCTGGCCGCGCAAGGTGCGCAGCTCCACACGCCCGGAACCAAAACGCCGCCCTTCGACCGGCTGCTGTTCGGGCTGGGGCGCAAGCACCCGGTGTACGACGCGCTGGGCGATCTGGCCCCGCTGCACGGCGATCCGTATGCGTGGTACGTGCGCGTGCGCGATCTGCCAGCGCTGATCATGCACCTCGCGCCGGTGCTGGAGGCGCGGCTGGCTTCCTCGCCAGTGGCCGGGCTGAGCGATGAGCTGCGGCTGAACTTCTATCGGGGCGGGCTGCGTATGGTGTTCGAGAATGGGAAGCTGCTAACCGCCGAGCCGTGGAATGTGCGGGCGATTCACTACGGCCCCAAGGCCACCGCTGGCTTCCCGCCGCTGGTGTTCCTGCAACTGCTGTTCGGCCATCGCAGCCTGGACGAGCTGCGCTACGCCTTCCCGGATGTGCGCGCCGAGGGCAACACCAAACTTGCGCTTGAGGCGATGTTCCCACCGCTGAATGCGTGGGTGCTGAATCTGGACTAGCGAGCGGGGAGGGGCGGCAGTAGGCAGTAGGCAGTCGGCAGTCGGCAGTCGGCAGTCGGCAGTCGGCAGTCGGCAGTCGGCAGTCGGCAGGTTGCAGGTTGCAGGTTGCAGGTTGCAGGTTGCAGGTTGCACGTGGCAATCAACTTGCAACCTGCAACATTCAAACTCGCAACGTCCGAATATTCAAACCCGCAACTCCAAAACCTCCGTGCCTCTGCGTCTCTATGGTGCCTCTTCCAATCGTCTCCTGGCAGCCAACGTGCAACGTTCGAGCCTGCGAACATTCAGCCCTTTGCGCTCTTTGCGGTTAAATTCCCCGCCGTCGGCTGGCAGTCAACCTGCAACATTCAAACTCGCAACGTCCGAATGTTCAAACCCGCAACTCCAAAACCTCCGTGCCTCTGCGTCTCTGTGGTGCATCTTCCAATCGTCGGCTGGCAGGCAACCTGCAACGTTCGAACCTGCAACTCGCAAACAGCTCTGCGCCCTTTGCGGTTAAATTCCCCGTAGGTCGTCAGTTGTCGCTTGTCGTTCAGCCCGCCATCTGCGCGCGAATCGCAGTGGACGAGAGATCGACGCGGAAAGCCGACTCGGGCAGATCGATGAACAGGTCGCGGGCGCTGGCCGGCACCGCAATGTCGCGCAGCGTGCGGAACACACCCTCGTCGAGGCGGCCCGCCACCAGAAAGCGGCAGCCCTGCGCGCGAATATGCGCCAGCGCGGCGTCGCGGCCGGCCTCGCCGCCGTAGTAGCGCGGCTCCACCAGACGCTCGGCGGTATCGTAACCCACCACAAACACACAGCCGGGGTAGAGATCGGCCTTGCCCACGAACAGCGGCTCGCGCGAAAGCACCACCGGGTAGCGCCAGCGAAACTGCTCAAGCCGCCGCTCGATCTCGGCATAGCTCAGTGGCGGCTTGTCGGCGTTCGCAACCGGCAGCTCAAAGCTCACGGGCATGCCAAGCACGGCGCTGGCCGCCTGCGCCAGGCGCTCATGGCCGGCATGGAGCGGATTGAACGAGCCGGACAGCAGCGCGCCCTGCACGGGCACATCGGCGGCGAGCGTGCCATCGGGCGCGGCACTCACGGTGCGCGCCTGGCCGTCGAGCAGCTGTGCGAGCGGGTCGGGCATGGGCGTGCGCGCACCTTCCACATGCTCGCCCGCAGCGAGCGGGAGCGCAAGTGCCGCCACGCCGCTAGCCTCAGCAATCGCATTCAGCAGCAGCCGGCTCACCAATTCTTCTTCGCCCAGGCGGTCGCGCAGCCCTTTGGTCATCGTCAGCCCATACGTAGAAACGCCAGCCGCATCGCGCACCGCGATCCACACGCGATCCTCGCCCCGGCGCGCGCGGTCGGTCACCAGCGCCGCCGTACAGCCCACGCCCAGGCACGCACCCTCTGGCTCGGCCAGGCGGCGCGCGCGGCGGTAGGCAGCAACGGCCATGGCCGTTGCTGTTTCGGGCGCGACAGCCTGCTCGGGCGGCTGGCCCAGCAGGTCGGCCATTGAGCCGGGCGCGTAGCGGTCGGTCGCTTCGAGGATGGTGCGCGACGAACCAGGCACGGCGTGGAGCCAGAACAGCCCCATGCTGGCCGCGCCGGCAAACTCCAGCACCAGCTTGTGCGCCGAGGCGTGAATGGCGGTGATCTGTGTTTCGATTTCAGGTTCAAGCATGGGCGTATCGTACCATAAATAACAGGCGCATCTGCCAGGGCGAATCCGCGTTTCCTGCACACCCGCAAGCCCGCCGACTGAGGAATGACGTGTATCGAGCTTGCTGCCATACTTCAATTCGGCAGCGTGTATAATACACGCAAATAACCCCATTCAAAGAGAAATCCATGGCCGACCGCAACGCACCTGCTACGATCTGTCTTGTTCTTGGCGAGCATCTCAGCAACTATTATACTGGCCCGCTGGTACGCGGCGCGGTGACGGCTGGCGCGGAGGCGAACTGCCGAATCGTGCTCTACAGCGCCCTGAACACGCGCCTTTCGCATATCCGCCTCACCCCGAAAGACCTGCCGCTGCTCCCTGCGGGCGCCGATGCGTATGTGCTCCCCGCCTATGTCACCGACGAGGTGGTTGAGTATTGCGCGCAGCACGGCGCCAACATTCTGATTTATTCAGGCGAAAAGGCCGGGCAGCCGTCGATCGGGCCAGATAACCGCACCGGCGGCCGCGAGGCAACCGCGCACCTGATCGCCCACGGCTGCCGCCGGATCGTTCACCTTGCCGGGGTGGCCGAATCGAAGGAAGCACAGGAGCGGCTGCTGGGCTATCGCGATGCGCTGGCCGAAGCGGGTTTACCATATGACGAAACGCTGGTCGATCATGCCTCGTTTGGCATGCTGCAGGCCGAAGCCATCACCGAACGAATGCTGCGCGAAGGAATTGCGTTCGACGGCGTGTTCGCAGCCAACGACATGTCGGCCTTTGGCGCGATCCACGCGCTGAAGCGCGCCGGCCTGCGCGTTCCTGAAGATGTCGCCGTGATCGGCTTCGACGACTCGGTTCTTTCGCCTACCTTCGAGCCGCCGCTCACCACCATTCGCCAGTCGTCATTCCAGATTGGCTGGGAAAGTGTGCGCGCCCTGGTTCGCGCAGAAAACGGCACGCCGCTGCCCGCGCGCATCTCGCTCGCCACGCAGCTGATCCTGCGCGCTTCCTGCGGGTGCGGGCAGGGCAGCAATGGCGAGCGCAGCGCGGTGGAACAACTCGCCGAGCAGCTTTCTGCCGATGGCGCGCTGGCAACGCCCGAGCAAGCAGCCGCCTGGGTTGCGCCGCTGGTGGCCGCGCTCGCACACGAAGCCCCTGTTGCGGAAGTTGTCGATGCGCTGGTGGCCAGCGGCGAGCGGCAAGGCTGGCAGGTGCTGGCACTTCGAACCTACTTGGAGGCGTTGTGGGCGGGCCAGGGCAGCGAGCATGCCGGCCGCCTCTGGGAAGCGTTGAATCGTCTGGTGACGGTGGCCGAGGCCCACGCAGCGCGCCAGAATCTCGACCGCGCCGACCGCGTGAATGCGATCAACTATGTGATCGATCTGCTGCGCGAATACAGCCTGGATCAGTCGATCGACGCGGCGCTGCGCTACCTGATCACCAGTGGGCCGCTGGCGGCACTGAGTGTGCAGCGCAGCGCCGGCGACCTGATGAGCGGCTATCGCATCGATATGCAATCGCTGACAACGCCGTGGCAAGGCCCGCTGCTTGCCTTTCCGCCTGCGCACTGGCTGGCGCCCGGCGAGGCACTGCTGCTGATGCCGCTGGAAGCCGGCGCGCAGCAGCGCACGCTGGTTGGCATTGTCGAGCGCGAAGGGCAGGGGCATCTCGACCTCGACGATCTGCTGCTGCGTTCGATCAATACGTACCGCTCGATTGCAGTGCTGCACCAGACCCTGCGCGAGCTGGATGCCGCCCGCTCGGTGCAGCTCAGCCTGCTGCCACGCCATGCGCCTCAGTCGGAAGATTATGATATTGCCGGGGCAACGCGGCCCGCGCGCCAGGTTGGCGGCGATCTGTATGGCTACTATGTGCGTCCAAGCGGCGCGCTGGCGCTGGCGCTCGGCGATGTGGCAGGCAAAGGCATGCCCGCCGCGCTGCTCATGTCGGCGTGTGCGACTGCCCTGGCTGGCACCATCCCGGTGGGCCTTGCGCCCAGCCTGACGCTCAGCCAGATTCACCAGATGCTGCAGCCCTCGGTTGGGCGCGGGCAAAACGCCGCCGTTTGCCTGGTGTATCTCGATGGCCCGCGCGTGCGGATTGCCAACGCGGGGGCAGTTGCACCAATGGTGCGCGGCCAGGGCGGCGTGCGCATGATCGACATTGGCGGCTTGCCGCTGGGCACGCCACTGTCGGCGGCAGCGCCCTACCGCGAGGTTGAGGAGCGGCTCGCCCCCGGCGATATGCTGATCCTGAGCAGCGATGGCATCGTGGAAGCGATGAATGAGCACGGCGAGATGTATGGCTTCGAGCGCTTCGAGGCCGCAATTGCCGGCGGGCCAACTGACAGCGCGCAGGCGCTGCTGGCCCACCTGTTCGCCGATGTTGCTGCGTTCGTGGCCGAGGCCGAGATGCACGACGATATGGCGATTGTGGTGGCGCGCTATAGTGGCAGCTAGCGGCGCTCGTTTCCACGCCGAACACACAACATTGCGCGCGCCCTGCGCCAACGCAAAAGCGACGCGCAGTTCCTGCGCGTCGCTTCTGGTTCCACAAGTGTGGCGGGCTCGACGGGATTCGAACCCGCGATCTGAGCCTTGACAGGGCTCCATGTTAGGCCGCTACACCACGAGCCCACACTGTGGTGACCCCAGTGGGATTCGAACCCACGATCTACACCTTGAGAGGGTGTCGTCCTAGGCCGCTAGACGATGGGGCCTGATTTGTTAATCGCTGCTTCTTCCGTCGCAACGCGGGGGATTATAGCATAGTGTTGCTGTTCGTGCAAGTTGGCGCTGTGCTGCCAAAAATGCGCCCGCGCTACACGCCAGCGGCAGCGTATGCTGGCTCGCCGCGCTCTTGCATCCACGCTTCCGCCGCTTCGCGCGCGCCACCGCGCCCGCCGTAGCGCGCATCGCTGAAGTAGCGCCGCCGGTCGGCGTAGGCAAGCCAGCCCGCCAGCCGCTCGTAGTCGGCGCGGACGATGCGCCACGCGCGGGGCGGTCGCGACGGGCGCGGGCCGGCCAGCTTGCGCATGTGGTCGCGCCAGGCAATGGCGGCGCGCAGGGCGCTGGCGGTGCCGCCGTGCCGCGCATCGGCGAACTGGCGGTGCAGCTCGATGCTGCGCGTATACACGCGCGCGCGCCAGGCGTGCTCGCCCGCTATGTCGATGCGGGTGAGGCCGCGCCGGTCGGGTAATGCGGCCAGCAGCGCGGCGGGGTTAGTGTCGGGCAGGGCGTGGGCCGGGCGCGAACCGCCGATGGGCCAGCGCGCAGCTTCGCCGGCAGGAACTTTGCGGAAGACGGGCATAGGAACCTCGGCTTGCGTAAAACTGTGTGCAGCGCCCAGGCACCACGGCACCTGCGCGTGGCGCATAGTATAGCACTGCGTTTCTGCCCGCTTCAAGAGTCGCAGCGGCACCGGCTCCTTTTCAAAATACAAGCAATGCTGTCACCTGCCGACGCCCACGGTTGTGAGGAAAAGAAGCGTGCAGCCAGCCCACGCCACATCCTCTCATGCCCCGCCGGCCGCAGACAGGGCTTTGCCGCCGGCATTTTGCTCGCCGCGCCGCCATGCCTGGGCAAAAAGCTCGGGCGGCAGCTGCTGGCGAACTCGCGCCAGCGCGCGCTCGTAGTGCTGCGCGTCGATGCCAAGAAAGGGGATGCCAGTGGCCTGCCGCTGCGTGTATGCCTCAGCAAACAGTTGCGCCGCCCGCGCCAGCTCGCCGCCAAGCGCCGCCACGCAGGCCAGCCCCGCCGTGGCCGCCGCAACGCCGCTTGCGTCGCCAAGCTCGCGGTAGCCAGCCAGGCAGGCGGCAAAACACCCATGCGCGTCGGCGGCATCGCCCGCTTCGAGCGCCACGCAGCCCATGTTGTGCTGCAAGGCCGCCGCGCCGCGCCGGTCGCCGGTTGCGGTGTAGAGCGCGCGGCTCTCGCGGTAGCACGCGCCCGCCTCGGCATAGTCGCCCAGGCTGCGCGCCGCCTCGCCCAGCGCGTTGAGCGCGCGCGCCAGCAGCAGCGGCTGCGCGATCTGGCGCGCAAAACCCAGCCCGGCGCGAAACAAGAGCAAGGCGCGCTCGGCATCATCCTGATCGAGGTAGAGAAAGCCGAGGTTGAGGTGCGCGTGCGCCTGCGCAAAGGCGTCGCCAGCGGCGGCCGCCAGCTGCACGCTTTCGGCCAGCAGCGTGATTCCGCCCTGGTAATCGCCCAGCGCCGCCGCGCAAAAGCCCTGCAGGTCGCGCCCGCACGCTTCGATCAGTGTGTTGCCCGCGCCATGCTGCACGCACGCGACGGCGTACGCAAGCCCGTCGGCGTAGTGATGCTGGTCGTAGGCCAGCCAGCCCGCGCCAAGCTCGGCCCAGGCGCGCGCGTGTGGCGCGGCATTGTGCCCCAGAAATGTGAGCAGCCAGGCACGCCCTTCGATCAGGTGGCCGCGCAGCTGCCAGAAGGGCCACAGCGCGCCGGCCAGCCGCAATCCCAGCCCGGCCTGGTTGTGCTCGTGGCACCAGCGCAGCGCCACCCGCATGGCGTCGTGCTCGTGGGCCAGGCGGGCGGCGGCATGGAGCATGTGGCGGCCACGCAGCTCGGGCAGCGCCGCCTCGGCCACGCCCAGGCAGTGGCGGGCGTGGCGCTCGTGCAGCACGGCGCGCTCGCGCGCGCCCAGGCGGGCGGCGGCATACTCGCGGATGGTTTCGAGCAGGCGGTAGCGCGGCTCGCCGCCAGCAGAATTGGCCAGCTGCACCAGGCTCTGGCTCACCAGCGCGGCCAGGCTGTCGAGCAGGGCCAGCTTCGGCGGGGCATCGCGGCCCTCGGCAGCGCCACACACCGCCACCACCGCTGGCAAGGTAAAGTCGCCCGCAAACACGCTGAGCGCGCACAGCAGCGCTTGATCGGGCGGCGCCAGCAGGTCGTAGCTCCATTCGATGGCCGAGCGCAGGGTTTGCTGGTGCGGCAGAAGGTCGTGCGCGCCGCCGGTGAGCAGCGGCAGGCGCGGGTCGAGATGCTGAAGCAGCTCGGCGGGCGCAAGCAGGTAGCAGCGCGCGGCGGCTAGTTCTATTGCCAGCGGCAGGCCATCGAGTCGCGCGCAGATTGCGGCCACGGCGCGCGCATTTTCGGCGGTTAGCGCAAAATGCGGGTCGGCCTCCTGCGCGCGCTGCAGAAACAGCGCCACCGCAGGCGCGTGCATGAGCTCGCCGGGCGGCAGGTGCGCGGCAGGTACCGG
Source organism: Kouleothrix sp. 19917 (assembly GCF_057073505.1). NCBI lineage: Bacteria > Bacillati > Chloroflexota > Chloroflexia > Chloroflexales > Roseiflexaceae > Kouleothrix > Kouleothrix sp. 19917. The sequence continues at coordinate 1,353,294 of NZ_CP097099.1, read as the reverse complement.
CAGCGGCGGCACCCGCACCAGATGCTCGGCGCGGATGTGGAGCGGTACGCGGCTGGTTGCCAGGATTTTCAGCGCCGGGCAGGCTGCCAGCAGGGCGGCCAGTGCCGGCGCGGCGCGCATCACCTGCTCGCAGTTGTCGAGCACCAGCAGCATCGCTTTGGCGCGCATGTCGCTGGCCAGCAGCTGCGCCAGCGACTGATCGCCGGACTCTTTCACGCCCAGCGGCTGCGCAATTGCCGCCAGCACCAGCGCCGGGTCGCGCACTGCCGCAAGCTCCACAAAACACACGCCGTCGGCAAACTGTTCGCGCAGCGCGGCGGCCAGCGCCAGCGCCAGGCGCGTTTTGCCCACGCCCGGCGGGCCGATCAGCGTGAGCAGGCGCACGCCGTCCCGGCGCAGCTGGGCGGCGGCTGCGGCGCAGGTATCGTCGCGGCCCAGCAGTGCGTTAGGTGGCGACGGCAGCTCGGGCAGGATCAGCGTCGGCTTGTGCTCGGCAGGAGCGCGCGGCACGCCCACAGCCTGCTCCAGCGCGCCCGCGCGAATCTGCTCGGCCAGCGCGCGGGTTTCGGCAGCGGGCGCGATGCCAAGCTCGGCGGCAAGTATCTTCTGGCAGCGCTCGAACTGGGCCAGGGCGGCGGCGCGCTGACCGGATCGCGCCAGCACGCGCATCAGGCAGCGGTGCGCGGCCTCGTCCCACGCTTCCAGGCCCAGCGCCTGCCACGCCGCCGCCCGCGCGCGCTCGTCGTCGCCACACGCCTCGTGGTGCGCCATCATTTGCGCCAGCGCGTCGAGCATCTGGCCATGCAGGCGCTCGCGCGTCAGGATGGCCCATTCTTCCCACGCCACACTATCGGGCAGGCTGAGCTGGTGCAGAAATGCTCCACGATACAGCGCGGCTGCCCGCGCCAGCGCATCCGCGCATGCCTCGCACAGCGCGCCGCCGGGGTGGGCGTGCCGGCGCGCTTCGGCAAGCAGGGCGGCGCAGCGCGCTACATCCAGCGTGTGGTCGCTGGCCGGGTTGAACTGCACCTGCTCGCGGCTGACCAGCAGAAAGGGCGGGCTGGCATCGGCGTCGCCAATCGCCTGCCGCAGCGCTGCCAGCGCGGTGCGCAGATTTTTGCGGCCAATCGCTTCCGGCTCGCCCGGCCACAGCAGCGCCGCCAGCGCCCGCCGCTCGTGCGCGCGCGCCGACTCAACCGCCAGGTAGGCCAGCAGTGCGCGAACTTTGGCATAGCCAAAACCGTGCAGCTCCTGCTCATCCAGCGCAGCGCGAAACGAGCCAAGCAAAGCCAGATGCAGCGCAGCCATCGCTTCCCCCAGGATCGTGTGGTATGAATAAAATCGCCGTATTACAGAAGTTAACGAACCAAGCGATCGATTTAGCGGGAAACGTGGGCGTTGTTTTGGCGTTCGCGTGGGCGCTTCTGTGGGCGCTCGGCTGCTATGCTGGCCTCACACCATGCACCGGCGCAACGCGGCACGCTGCCGCCAAGCAGAAAGGCATGCGCGTGGGCAACCCGCGCGGCGCGCAAAGCAGGCATCGCTCGTTTATTCTGCGCATCTGGCAGGCCGGCAACGGCCGCGCCCCCGAGTGGCGCTGCTCGCTGGAAAACGCGCAGACGCGCGAGCGGCGCGGCTTCGCCAGCGTGGGCGCGCTGCTCGCCTTTCTCGAAACGCAGCTGCCGCGCGCCGGCCTAGCCGAGGAAAGGGAGGAACCCATGACACTGGTCGATCTGTCGCAGGGGGAGTGGCGCTTTCACACGGCGCTTGGGCTGATGAGCAAAGACGAGCTGTTCCTGCACCCAGCCCAGCCGAACGGCCCGAACTCCGACGTCGTGCTGGCGCTGCACGCGCACGCGGAAAACCACGAATTGGCAGAAGGGCTCGCGCTCGCGGCGCCGTGGTTCGAGGCCGCGATTAGCAGAAAGGAAGATGCTTGGGATACGCCCGCCAGCAAAGGCGAGATTCGCATAAAGGTCTTTCCGGCGTCGGCGTCGGCCCACCCGAGCCAGCAGGTTATTCAAATCTATCAGACAAACTATGAATGGAGTGAAAACCTGCACACCGGCGACCTGACGATCTACACTGGCCGGCTCTACCAGCCCGAAGGCCAGCCCGACGCGCCGCCCGTGTTCTTTGGCTATGGCGCAGACAACGCTGGCCGCCAGTGGCTGACCTTCAGCCTGGCCCCGTCGGATGTGCGGGCGTAATCCGTATTCCGAAGTGCTGAGGTTCACGCGCACCCTTCGATATGCGCTTCGCGCTACTCAGGATGCGCTTGCTGCACCCATCACCAAATCTTCCCGCTGAGTAATGTATAAAGGAGCAATCTCATGCCACAAGGAATTGATATTGGCACCATCCCGCAGCCAGTGCTGCAAATAAACCCATTTCAGAAGTACGCCGATTTCCTGCACACCAGCGCGATCCAGCTGGCGACCGAAATCTTGCACCCTACCGTGCAGTTCCGCATCATCTGGCAGCAGGACGACAGCCACTATGGCGTTGGCGCTGGCGCGCTGGCGCTCGCCATTCAGCTTCCTTCCGTCTCGGCCCTGGTTGGCGTGCGATCTCCGACCTCGCAGCCGCACCAGCCCGCGTCCTGGCTCCTGTGGAAGCATGCCGACCTGCCAAACAGTTTCGGGGGCGAATTCAAGCTCGCGCCCGACGGCACAATCGATTTCAGCCTCGGCATCACCAGCGCGCTCACCATTCATAGCCAAACACTGGGCGATCGCACGCAAAGCTATGTGTTCCATAAAGTTGGCACCCTGCCCGAAACCGCACCCAGCAACACCAACGCGACGATTACCACGCTGTTTACGGCCACCGAAACCGCAGGCCCGGCCTCGTCGGCAATGCTCAGCCTGACCGCCTATTACTGGAGCGAAGCTATTCTCAAATAGCGTCGCCCACATTCCGCGATGGCGGGCGCACCGCAGTGCCGTAGCAGCCGCCCCCCCTGCGCGCCTGCCGCGCCCGCCTTATTCATTGCAAAACAGTAGTCGGCTGCCAGAAATCAGTTTTTAGCATTTTGGTTTCCAAAGAAGCTTCGTTGTTTATTGGTTGTTTATTGATAGACGTTACGAGTTGGCGTGCTGAGCTTTCGGTTCGACAAGCTTATCGCAGGCGGCAGCCCTTCATCACGTTCGGGAACCGTGGGACTTATTTTTTCTTTGTGTGCGATTTTCCGCGCTGCGCGCGAAAAATCGCACACAAAAAAGAATCGTTTCTACCTGGCTGCCGCAGCCAAAACTGGCTTTGTAAAGCAATTACGTAACCCCTGATCGAATTGGAGGAACCCACAATGGCAGAATTAGCAATTGCTGAAGGCTGGTGCCCGTTTGCAATCCACAAGCCGGTGCCAGCGCACAAATACTGGCAGGGCAACAAGGGCCGCGACGCGGTGGTGATGCATGTGTCGCAAGGCACAATGAACAGCATGGTCAACTGGTTCCTTGGCGGCTCCGAGGCGACTGCGCACTTCGGGATCGGGCCGGATGGCGCGCTCGTTCAATTTGTGTCGGTGCACGACTCGGCCTTCGGCAATGGCGCGAGCTTCCGCAACGGGCGCTGGTTCGACCCCGGCGGCCACCAGGTGAAACCCGCATGGGCGGGCCTGCGCGCCGGCCAGAATCCGAACTGGTACACGATCTCGGTCGAGCACGCCGGCTTCTTCGACACGCCGTGGACCGACGCGATGGATGCGACCAACACGCGCCTGCTGATCTGGCTGGCCGGGCAGTTCGCCACCCTCGCGCCCTATGCGCCGGGCAAAACGCTGATCGGCCACTGCGACATCAGCCCAATCGACCGGCCCAACTGCCCCGGCCCGCATGTCGATTACGGGCGCATTGCCGCCGCAGCAAATGGCCAGCAGGCCCGCGCCGTGAATGCCGGCCCCGCGCCCGCCATGCACACGCTGGTTGCCAGCACAGTCGCCGCAGCTTCCGCCACACTTACACCCGAAAGCCGGATTCTTGCCGCGCCACGCGCCACTGCCGCGCAGGCCAGCACCTACATCCTCGCGCGCCCGCACGGCGAATACAGCAGGCAGGACATCAGCCGCGTGATTGTGCCGGCCTACTGGGCCGTATGCGAGCAGGTTGGTATCGACCCGGTGGTTGCCGTCGCACAGATGATTCACGAAACTGGCAACCTCGCCAGCAACTGGAGCCAGCGCCCGCGCCGCAACCCCGCCGGCATTGGCGTCACCGGCGCGGCCGGCGTGGGCATCAGCTTCCCAAGCTGGGCGAACGACGCCATCCCCGCGCACGTTGGCCGCCTGCTGGCCTACGCCCTGTCCGACGCGCAGGCCACTGCGGCACAGCGCGGCCTGATTGCCACTGCCCTGCACTGGCGCGCGCTGCCTGACCGCTTGCGCGGCGTGGCGGCCACGCTCAAAGGGCTGGAAGGCACATGGGCGGTGCCGGGCGTGGGCTATGGCAGCAAGCTCGCCACCATCGGGCAAGCAATGCAGAAAGCCGGATAGGAGGCGACCATGTTTGGATTGCTTGGCTCTGCCATCGAAGTCGTGCTGGGGCTATCGTTCGTGTATTTTCTGCTCAGCCTGATCTGCTCGCACGTCAACGAGCTGCTGTCGGGCCTGTTCAAGCTGCGCGCCCGCGACCTTGAGCGCGGCGTGAGCAACCTGCTGTGCGACCCCGACATTACCAAGGCAGTATTGAAGCATCCGCTGATCAAGGCGCTCGGCAGCGAAAATACCGAAACGCCGCTGGTGCGCTGGTGTGCGCCGTCAGCGCGATCTGGCTTGCCCAGCTACATGCCGGCGCGCACCTTCGCGCTGGCCCTGTTCGAGACCCTGGTGCCCGCCAGCAGCGGCCCGGTTACGGTCGAGCGTTTGCAGTGCCGCGCCCGCGCCCTGGCGAATGGCGTGCTCGACGAGGTGCGCGCCAGCGTGCAAAGCATGAATGGGCTTGCGCCCGCTGTGCGCCAGCAGATTCTGGCGGCCATGCCTGCCGGCACCACCACCGACGAAGCGCGCGCGGCCATACTGGCATTGAAAGAAAAGCTCCCGCAAGCTGGCACTGTGCTGGCCATGATCGATAACCAGCAATCGATTGGCAAGGCGCTGCTCAGCCTGATTGCGCAAAGCGCCAGCCCAAACACGCTGCTCGTCGGCGTGGAAGACCTGCGCCAGCTGGTGACGCGCCTGCCCGACACGCCCGAGAAGAATGATATTGCTGCCAGCGTGCTCGATCCTGGCGCAACGCTCGATTCCATTCGGCGCACGCTGCTGCTCGCGCCCGAAAGCACGGCGCGCGCGGCGGTGCTTGCCACCATCGACGCCGGACAGGCCACGCTGGAAGCCGTGCGCAGTAGCGTCGAAGGCTGGTACGACGGCGCGATGGATCGCGTGTCGGGCATATACAAGCGGCGCATTCAGCTATGGCTGCTCAGCATCGCAACCCTGGTAACGCTGGCGCTTGGCGCCGACACGCTCCAGATGATTAGCATCCTGGCGAACAACCCGCTCGCCCGGGCCGAGCTTGTGAATCAGGCGGCCGAGGCTGGCGCGCAGCCCACGCAGCCCAGCCTCGACACGCAGGCGACCGTGAGCAACCTGCATTTCATGTTTGGCTACCGCGATGCGCCACCGCTGGGCGGCGCGGCCTGGTGGCTGTGGGTGGGCACCAAGCTACCCGGCCTGCTGCTGACGATCGTGGCGGTGTCGCTGGGCGCGCCGTTCTGGTTCGACGTGCTTCAGAAGTTTACGAACATCCGCAACGCCGGCCAGCGCCCCAAGCCAGCCGAAGCCCCGGCCAGTGCGGGCGGCTAGTGTGCTTTCAGCGCAGGGGTGGGGGGTTAGGGAATAGGGTTTGGTTCTTGCGATGCGGAAGACAGGAAAGAATGTCCGCATCGCTTTCTTGAAAATGCACGAGCAAGCCAACGCCACGAAGCACAGGGCGAGCGCCGACTTTGCTTCGGTGCGCGCTCTGTGCTCCGTAGCTTGGCGCATCTGCATGCGCCAATGCCCCCTGCCAGCGCGCCCCGTCGAGCGTTTTGCGGTCGTGTGTTTGCATGCCTGCCGCACGCGTGCTACCCTATGCGCAATGCAGCCGGGGAACCCATGCTCTACGATCGCCTGCCACGCACATGTGCGCCTTTTGGCGCTGAACAGATTGCCTATGCCACGCTGGGCGCAGGCCCGGCGGTGCTGCTGCTGCACGGGCTGGGCGGCAGCGCCGACTTCTGGCGCCCGCTGGCCGACGACCTGGCCAGCCGCTACACACTGATCATTCCCGATCTGCTGGGCTTCGGCTTTTCTTCCAAGCCCAGCGAGGGCTATGCGCTGCACCGGCACGTCGCCGCCGTTGCGGCAGTGCTGCGCCACAGCGGGCACGCGCACGCTCGGGCAGTGGTGGGGCATTCGTGCGGCGGCGTGGTGGCGCTGGGGCTGCTGGCCAGCGGGCTGCTGCGCGCCGAGCGGCTGGCGCTCGCGGCCACGCCCTTTCCCTCGCCGCGCTTCCCGCTGCGCGACGAGCTGCTGACACACTGGTACGACCGCACCATGCTGACGTGGCAGCCCGCCGCGCAACTCATCCACCACGCGCTGATGTTCGCCTGGCCCGCGCTGCAACACCTGGGCGTGCCGCCCGCGCTGCGGGGCGCGTGGGCCGGCTATATGGACCACACCATACCGAGCTATGCGGGAACGGCGAACGGCTGCATTTTCGAGGCGAACATCGACCCGCTGCTGCCCTACCTGCCCCTGATACCCACGCTTCTTCTTTACAGCCAAAGCGACCAGACTGTGCCTGCAATACATGGCGCTCGGCTGCGCGGCGCGCTGCCCGCAAGCCAGCTGGAATGGCTGGCTGGCAACCACTACGCCGTGCTGACGGATGGGCACGCCCGGCTGACCGCGTGGCTGGACGCATAGCCCGCAGCTACTCGCCGGCCAGCGCGCCCCAGTCGATTGTTTCGGCAGTGGCATGCAGGCGATGGTCGTCGCCGACTTCGTGGAAGGCCAGGTTGCGAAAGGCGCGCTCGGCCACCGCGCGCACCGGCGCGAGCGGCACCACGGTATCGCCTGTGCCGTGGTAGATCACCGTCGGCACGTCGAGTGGCGCGGCCGGCACATCGGCGAACTCGGGCTGGCTAATTGCCGGCGCAAGCAGCACCAGCCGGTGCACACGGGCCGGGTTTGCCCGCGCCCACAGGGCCGCCATCAGCCCGCCCATGCTCGACCCGATCAGCACCCAGTCGTTCACGCCGACCAGCAGCGGCTCGAGCTGGGCCATGCGCTCGCCCAGCGTGCCGGTGAAATCGGGAACCAGCGCATCCGGGCGCACGGCGCGCAGCAGCGAGGCCTTGTAGGTACGGCTGCTGCTGTCTTGCCCGTGGATGAAAATCACGTGTGGCATGGTGCTCCTCGTTCGGCGGACACATAGGTCATGCGGGCGGACACATAGGTCATGCGGGCGGACACATAGGTCATGCGGGCGGACACATAGGTCCGCCCGGACTGCGTTGCTTCAGCGAATTGTGCCGAGCATCACCGTACTTGTGCCGAGCTTCGTGCGCTCCTGCCGAAGCATAATGCACTCCTGCCGAGCTTCGTGCGCTCCTGCCGAAGCATAATGCACTCCTGCCGAGCTTCGTGCGCTCCTGCCGAAGCATAATACTACTGTGCCGTACTATACGCGTCCGGGCGGACCTATGTGTCTGCCCAAGTGCACTATACGCGTCCGGGCCGACCTACGTGTCCGCCCAATTGCACTATACGCGTCCGGGCGGACCTATGTGTCCGCCCACGCAACCTACATGCCCGCCCAGCGCAATTATACGCCACCTGCGCCCGCTGTGGTATACTCACCCTAACGCCCAACATCCTGTGCCGCCCACCATGCGGCGCAGCGCAATTCGAGAACGCCATGAGCGACGACGCAATTCGCGCATTGCAGACCGAGCTAGCTATGTACCAGCGCCGGCTGGCCGTGCTGCACACCCAGATCGCGCAGTTTGGCAGCGCGCACGCCCCCGCCGACAAAATCCTTGAGCGCGACGAAGCCCGCGCCGAGATTGCGCGCCTCGCTGCCGAATTGCGGGCGCGCGGCGTGCCAGTGGACGAAACACCCGGCGCAGTACCTTCTGCGGCAGCGCCGCCCGCGCCAGCGCCCGCCCCGCAGATCGGCCAGGCCGAGATTGCGTCGATTATCAACCTGCCGGGCGCGAACTTTGCTGGCGCGCAGGGTATCAGCATCACGGGCGTGCAGGTAGGCGCGCGCACCCCGCCCGCGCCGCCGCCGCCCGACAATCCCGAAGAATAAATTTCGCCGCCGCTGCTATTCGCCGCTTTTGAGAACAACAACACACGTTATGATCGAGCCGCACATTACCCCCGACAAGTTTATCGACCGTGAGTTCGAGCAGGAACTGTTTGAGAAACTATTAGCCCTGCGCGACGACGCACGCGTGCTGGCAATTCGTGGCGGCGGCGGCATGGGCAAAAGCAGCCTGCTCGCCAAGTTCCTGTACCGCTGCCGAACTGTGCCCCCGCGCATCGCCGTCGCCCTTGCCCCGCTCGACCAGCTGCCCGATGCGTCGCCGCTCGCGCTGATCCGCGAGATCGTGCGCCAGCTCACGCGGATGCATGTCGATTTCACGGCATTTCAGCAGAACGAAACCGCGCGCATGGCCGGCGATTTCCCGTCCATCCGCGCTTTTATGGATTTCGAGCGCGCCAGCTTCAGCGGTGCCCGCGACATCCATATTCGCGGCGTGAATGTCGAGCGCGCCGAGCGCGTGTCAATCAGCGCAGCAATTACCAAGCTCACCGACGAGCAGGATAACATCGCGCAGGAAGCCTCGGTCAGCGCGTTTTTTGCCGACCTGGCGCGCCACTGTGCCGCCGCCCCGGCCGTGATCATGCTCGACGCCTACGACCGCTGCGCGCCGTCGCTGCAACGCTGGCTGCTCGAACACTTTCTTGAAGCACTATGCTTTGATCGCGACAAACGCCCGTCGCAGCTGATTGTGGTGCTGGCGGGCCGCGAGCTGCCAGTATTTACACATTATTTGCCGCCGCAGGAATGCGAGAATATGTTGCGCTCGGTGCAGCAGATGAGCACCTGGGAGCGCCGGCACGTCGAGGAGTGTTTGCGCGTGCACGGCTTTGAATACACGCCTGAGGATGTCGATAGCTTTTACCGATTTGTGCAGCGGGGCTTGCCGCCATCGCAAGTGGTGCAGGCGATCGAGTCGATGCAGATGGCGCAGCGAGGCCGCCAATGAGCAATATGCCACCCAACAGCCCGAACGACGCGGCCGCCGCAGCCATGGCCGCGCTGCTGGCCAGTGACGCCTCGCCCGAAGAGTTCACACGCCGCCTGCTGGCGATCAACATCGAGCAGGCCCGCGCGCTCGACGCCGAGCTGCCCGAGCTGCTGCGCGCCTGCGCCATCCCGCGCCAGTTCGACGCCGACATCATTGGCGTGCTGCGCGACGCCCCCGACGACATGGCGCGCAACGAGGCGCTGCTGGAACAGATCAGGAGCTTCAGCTTTGTCAAACCGCACGCGGGCGGCGGCTACGTGTTCCACGACAATGTGCGCGACGTGCTGCTGGAAGAATGGCGTGCCGCGCCGGGCGATAGGTATGCTGCGCTAACACAGCGCCTGGCTGCGCTCTACCTGCGACGTGGCAAAGAAGCCTTGGAAGCGGAAGGGTATGAAACTGCGCTGGCCGCCTATAGCGCGGCGATTGAGCTTGCGCCGGAGAATGGCGAGGCGTATAAGGGGCGAAGCGTGGCGCATTTTCGGCTCAACGATTACCCTTCAGCGCTGGCCGACCTCAATCGCGCCGTCGAGCTTCTACCTGAGAACGGCTATATCTATAATTGGAGAAGTCTGACGCACTACCAACTCAAGAACTATCCTTCCGCGCTGGCCGACCTCACCCTCGCCATCGAAATTCAGCCTAACCAGTACGTCCATTATCTAGGGCGCGGTCGAACGCACTACATACTCAAAGACTACCCTTCAGCGCTGGCCGACTTCACCCGCGCCATCGAGCTTCAGCCTGAGAATGGCTATAACCACTATTGGCGCGGACTTACATACTATCAACTTAATGAATATCCTTCGGCACTCTCTGACCTCACCCGCGCCGTTGAGCTTCAGCCTGATGTTGGCTATAATTACCATCAACGCGGTCTGGCATACTACGAACTCAAAGACTACCCCTCCGCGCTGCTTGACTTCTCCCGGGCCATCGAACTTCAGCCTGATGATGGAGATAGATATTATTGGCGCGGCCTGACGTACTATCGACTCAACGACTACCCCGCCGCTCTGGCCGATTTCACACGCGCCGTCGAACTTCAGCCTGACGATGGCTACAACCACTACTGGCGCGGGCTTACAAACTACCAACTTAATGACTACCTCTCCGCGCTGGCCGATCTCAACCGCGCCATCGAGCTTGAACCTGAGGATGGCTATAACCACTTCTGGCGCGGCGTAATTCTGGCCGCGCTCGGCCAAGTGGCCGAAAGCGAAGCAGCGTTCCAGCGCGCCACAGAACTTGTCGCTGCCAAACTCGACGATATACAACCACCACGATTGCTTGCGCGCCTGGCGCTGCTCGCCGGCGATCAGGAAGCAGCCGACGCGCACTACCGCGAGATGATGCAGCGCGAGCCGGGCGCTGGCAGGCTCAGCCGCGAGATCGCAACGCTGGAAAGCATCGCACGCGCCTTCCCCGCCAACGCCGCGCTTGTCGCCGCACAGGCGTGGCTGGCGGCACGGCTGGCGGAGGTGGAGGGCGCGGGGGTGGAGGGATAGAGTTTGTGGGGGTGCGTGGGGTTTGAGGGCCGACACGCAGGTCATGCGGGCCGACACGCAGGTCATGCGGGCCGACACGTAGGCCATGCGGGCCGACACGTAGGCCATGCGGGCCGACACGCAGGTCATGCGGGCCGACACGCAGGTCATGCGGGCCGACACATAGGCCATGCGGGCCGACATGCAGGCCATGCGGGCCGACACGTAGGTCATGCGGGCCGACACGCAGGTCGGCCCGGACATACATAGATTATTCGGTGGACGCATAGATCCGCCTGGATGTATCAATGTTGTACACAGCAAGTACAGCGAAAACATGGATACGCCTCGCATCACAGCGCTAACGCCGGTCCGGGCGGACCTATGTGTAGTCCGGGCGGACCTATGTGTCCGCCCCCACCGCTAAACCTCGCCCCGCAACGCAAACAATCACAACCATTTTGGCACAAAAAAGAATACGAACATCTATCGTAATTGTGACCCAACGCTGATACACTCGGTCGCAGAGAAGCCACCTGGCGTCTCACATCGTTCTACAACAACGCACAAAGGAGTACGTCTATGGCAATGGACGAAACGCGCCACCCCGGCAACGAGCGCATCTACAGCGACCTTGAGGTGCTGCGCGCAATCCTCAACCTGCGCGACTACCAGCCGATCAACCCCGCCTACAGCGCCGAGGCGCTCAGCGCGCTTGCGGCAGCGCTTGCCAGCGCCGAGCAAGCCGAGCAGCTCGCCGAAACGACCTACGCCAGCGCGCGCGACACCAAGATCGACGCCGCCTGGGCCTTGCACAACGCCATCCTCGCGGCGAAGACGCAAGTAATCGCGCAGTACGGCCCCAACTCGAACGAAGTCGAATCGCTGGGGTTGAAGAAGAAATCTGCGCGCCGCCGGCCTCTGCGCCGCAGCTCCAGCGCCTCATCCTAACCAGCAAAACCCCGCCCATACCCACCAACGCAGTTCGGGCGGACCTATGTGTCGCAGTTCGGGCGGACCTATGTGTCCGCCCACACAACCTACTTTTCCGCGCCGAGATCTCCTATGCAACACCGCCCTCGCCGCTCGTGGCGCCTCGCCGGCTACGACTATACCTGCGCCGGCACATACTTCATCACCGTCTGCCTGCAACGGCGCGCGCCGATCTTCGGGCGCATCAGCGACGGCGAGCTCCAGCACACCCCGGCGGGCCAGATGGTTGCGCACTGGTGGCGCGAAGTCGCCTGCGCATTCCCGAGCGTTGCGCTCGGCACCTATGTCGTCATGCCCGACCATCTGCACGCCATCATCACGCTTGGCGCGGGCGTGCCAGCAGACAATGCGAACCCACCCAGCCTCAGCAAAATCATGCAGTGGTTCAAAACCATGACCACCAACATGTACATTCGCGGCGTCAGGCAGGAAGGCTGGCCCACCTTCGAGCGGCGGCTGTGGGAGCGCAGCTACTACGACCACATCATCCGCAACGACGCCGCGCACCGCCGCATTCGCCGCTATATCAAGCACAACCCCGCGCAATGGTGGCAACGCTACGGCGACTACTAACGCACCCCACTCCTCCCATTTCTCCGCACAGATAAGCAAAATTACGTATTCTCTTCCCCCGCATCTCGTGATATGCTACGCCTCGTAATAGTACTAAGCGGAAAGTAAATACGAGCAGCGCAGAGCATATTCCCCTCCTGCTTCACAGCCACGGCCCGCGCTCTGCGCGCGAACGAAATTGGTGACGCACATCGGGTTTGTTGCGTGCCGCTTTGCCAGCACGCGCAACGAGCAACGATTGTTCGCAGCATTGCCTTGCCCAAGAGGATTGGCCCAGCCGTGCCCACATCGTCGCCGCGGCGCACACGCGCCGGGTGCTCTTTCGTATGCCCTTTTCGGCCGGAACCATGGAGCGCAGGAGGAATTGCGATGGCGTAGAGCGAATGAACTGGCATTTGGATCACCAGGGCATGGTGATAGTTGTCGATGGGCGGTTTTGGCCTGGCTCTGATTCCAGTTAGTGCTCGAACAGCGAAAGAGGCACCCATGAACCCACGCTACCCGCGCTGGCTCGCAGGACTGTTGGCATTCCTTTTCCCGATCATGGCATCCAGTGCGATGCTGGCGCAAACGCAGGCGCAGCCGCAGCGTGTGTTTGCGCCTGCGAATGTCGCGCGAACACGCCCCGCCGGCAAACCGCGCAGCACCGTCTCGGCGCAATCAGGCGCGCTCGCCGCAAACGCCTCTGCCTCGATGACGGAAAATTTCGAAGGCGCGTGGCCCTCGGCCGGCTGGACCTTGCAGGACTACGGCACCAGCGGCGGCGAATATCTGTTTGGCAAGCGCGACTGCAACCCGCAAAGCGGCAACTTCGCCGCTTGGGGCGGTGGCGGCGGCGCCGATGGCGCTGGCCTGGCCTGCGACGCCAAATATGCGAATAGTGTCTACACTCTGGCCACCTACGGCCCGTTCGATCTGACCAGCGCGGCCAGCTCGATCGTAAACTTCTCCTTCACCGGGGCCAGCGAGAAAGACTACGATACCCTCTTTGTCGCCACCTCAATCGACGACTACTACTACTGCGGCGGCTCGTACAGCGGGGATTTTTCTGCGGGCTATGTGCAGGGAACGCTCGACCTCAGCAACCTGAGCTGCCCCGGCCAGCCTTCCTCGATGCTGGGCCGCACGAATGTGACAATCGCGCTCTTCTTTATCAGCGACGAATCGTTCAACAATATCGGCTTCACCGTCGATAACATTACGCTGGCAACCCGGCAGAACGCGCCAACGGCGACGAGCACGCGCACAAACACCCCTACCGGCGTGCCAACCAGCACACCCACCGACACACCCACTGACACGCCCACCGGCCCGACCGACACGCCCACCGACACGCCCACCGGCCCGACCGACACACCCACCGACGTTCCAACCAACACGCCCACCGACGTTCCGACCAGTACGCCAACAAACATCCCAACCAGCACGCCCACCGATCCGCCGGCACCGCCTGCGCTCAACCTGACAGTGAGCCGCATTGATACCAGCCAGGCCGTGCAAACCACCAGCAACAGCGTGCCACTGGTTGCTGGCCGGCCAGCAATTGCCCGCGTCAGCGTTGGCGTGCAGAATAGCACCGAGCCAGTGCTGGGCGTTACTGGCCGCCTGCACGGCGTGCGCGATGGCGTCGAGCTGCCGAACTCGCCGCTCGCACCATTCAACAACGGCGGCAGCATTGTTGCGCCGCTCACGCAGAATCGCGAAAACTTCGGCAGCACGCTGAACTTCCAGATCCCGGCCGATTGGACCACGGGCGGGCGGCTGGTGCTGTGGGCCGAAGTCAACCCCAACCGCACGATTGGCGAGGGCAACTACAACGACAATCGCAGTGCCGATCAGGCGCTCGCCTTTGTCACTGTGCCGACCTTGCAGGTCATGCTGGTGCCAATCGCCTACCAGCCGAATGGCGCTGGGCCCGTTATGCGGCCCGATCTGACGCAGAACACGCAGGGCCTGACGAACCTGCAAAACCTCTACCCAATTGCCGACGTGCAAACCACGCTGCACAACGAATACCTCTTCCGTGGCGTGCTGAGCGGGAATGGCTGGAGCCAGCTGCTGAATGAGATCACGGCCGTGCGCAATCGCGAGCTTGGCGGCGCGGCGCGCACATCCAAGGTTGTGTACTATGGCGTGGTGCCACAGGCCGCCGTCGCCGGGCTGTCGTCCTTCACCGCTGGCATCGGCTGGGTTGGCGGCAACATCCTCACCAGCGTTGGCCTCGAAGAGTCGGTGGGCGTTGCCGCGCACGAGATCGGGCACAACCTGGGCCTGAACCACGCGCCCTGTGGCGTGGCCGGCGACCCGAACTACCCCTTCGCTGACGCGCGCATTGGCGACGTGGGTGTGGACGTCTACACCCGCGAGTTCCACGCCTCTGCCGAAAAAGATTTCATGAGCTACTGCGAGCCGATCTGGGTGTCGGCCTTCCACTACCTGCGCATGATGCGCGTGCTTGCGCCAGGAACCGCAGCAGTGCGCGCGCCCGCTGGGCTCACCGACGGCATGCTGGTGTCGGGCAATATCTACAGCGACACACTAACCGCCCAGCTGAGCTCCAGCGTGCCGCTCTCGACAACCGAAACCCTGCCGGCCGGCGGCGATGGCGATTACCGCATTGAGCTGCGCAACCCCAGCGGCGCCGTGGCCTACAGCCGCGCATTCACTCCGCCCGCGATCGATTCGCACACCAACGCAGCCGACTACGGCTTTAGCTTTGTGGTGCCGCAGATCGATAATCTTGCGCGCATTCAGCTGTGGAAAGGCAACACCCTGCTCAAAGAGCAGCGCGCCTCGAACGTTCAGCCCACACTCACCGCAACCGTTCGCGACTCGGCCGGCGCGCTGGCGGTGAACTGGCAGGCATCCAGCCCGGATGGCGCGCCCGTGACCGTGTCGCTGCGCTACAGCGCCGACAATGGCTTGTCGTGGCGCGTGCTGGCGCTGAAAGAAACCGGCAGCAGCTTTACAATCGACAAGCGCAACCTGCCGGGCGGCATCGGTGGGAAACTCGAGGTCATTGCCGAAAATACCACCCGCTCGCGCACCGTCGGGCTGGATGTTGGCATCATTGGCAACAAGCTGCCGGTGCTCAGTATCGCGGGTGGCTCGAGTGTCCAGCAGTATCGCGGGCAGGCACTGCTGCTGCAAGCCCTGGCGCTCGATCTCGAAGATGGCTTCCTGCAGGGCAATAGCCTGGTATGGACCGACGACAAGGGGCAAACGCTCGGCACGGGCGAAACGCTGTCGCTGCCGGCGGGGCTGCCGCTTGGCAGGCACAGCATCACGCTCACCGCAACCGACAGCGACGGTGGCGTAACCAGCGACACCGTGACGGTGACAGTGATTCAGCCGCCGCCAGTTTCGCTCCAGAAGTTCTACTCGATGTTCCTGCCAATGGCGCGCGGGCGCTAGTGCATTTTCGATTTACGATTTTGGATTTACGATTGTGCTCAACCAGATATCGATGCAGAATCAGCACAAGTGAAAGCCGCACAAGTCATTTGGAAATGCGCTGGTGCGCTGGCAGCGCAGGGGATGGGAGATGGGGAATGGGGTTTGGTGATGAGAATGCCGAGATTCGTCCCTGTTTTCCCATCGCCGTCTTGAAAATCCGCTAGTTCCATGCCAAAAGACACGCGGGCGAGACGTGAAATCTCGCCCGCGTGTCTTTTGGCAGGCTATGCGCTGGTCGGTGCCTCGGCAAAAATCTCTTCCACGCAGCGCCCTTCCCACTCGTGGTGCGGCGCAAGCCCCAGCAGCCGCGCGAGCGTCGGCGCGGTGTCGAGCAGGCTCACTGGCGCGGCAATCGTATGGTCGGCGCGAATGCCCGGCCCGGCCGCCAGCCACGGGATCGTCATGTCCTCGGGCGTGTCGGTGCCGTGGTTGCGCTCGTGCCCGCCGTGGTCGCTTTGCAGAAGGTACGTCGTGTCGGCGGGCAGCGCAGCGAGCACCACGCCCAGCGCCTTATCTACAGTCGCGATCTGCGTCATATAGCCTTCCGAGAGCCAGCCATAGTAGTGCCCGGCCGTGTCGACTGTGCCGAAGTAGATAAACGCGAAATCGTAGCCGCCACCCGGCAGCGCGCGCGCCGCCTCAGCCGCCACAATATCATCGCCGTCGGCCTGGTAGGCGGTGTTGGAGAACAGCGACAGCGCCAGGCTGCCCGGCCGGCCAATGTCGCGCAGCTCTTCCCAGTTGTACACGAACGCGCTGCGCTTGCCCGCCGCCTTCGCCACCTCGAACAGCCCCGGCAGCGGGCGGGCCAGCGGCACCCACTGGTTGCTGGTAATGCCGTGGCGCGCTGGCGGCACGCTATGGAAAATGGATGTGTGACAGGGCAGCGTCACCGAGGGCATCACGCTGCGCGCCTGCAAGGTCGACGCGCCACGCGCAATCAGGCCCTTCAGGTTCGGGCAATCGGCCGGCGCGATCGCATCGGGGCGCAAGCCATCGATCAGAATAAAAACGATCATATCAGGTGCCTCCGCTATAAACCCGCGAACTGCGCCAATCATACACGAAATCGCCCAAACTTCTTACAAAGCTGGTGCACAGGGCAACGTCAAAGTTAGTATGGGAATTACATCTATACACAGATGACGCAGATTACGCAGATTATAGACACCATATCCGTGTCATCTGTGCCATCTGTGGATGTATGTTGGCAACTTGGCGTACCCCCTGGTCGAGCCACACGTCCACGCCAAAGTTTGGTATCATGGCGGCAGGGAGGAACGCCATGCCCGATTGGAAAAGCTGGATCGCTGCTGCGGCCGGCCTTGCCGAAGAACAGATCGACACGCTCAAGCGCCGCCTCGACGCGCGCATTGGCAGCGAGCCGCTTCACATCGCCGCCTACGACGGCTTTGGCACGCCCGAGCGCCTTGCGCTCACCGGGCGCGTGCTCGAAGCGCCGGGCCTGCGCGCGCCCGCAGAAGACGATTCCGTGTGGCGCAACCTGGCCAACATGTATCGCCGCTTCGAAAGCGACGAGATCGCGGGCGCGCGCGTGCGTGCCCACATTGGCGGCGCAACCTACGAAACCCGCGCCGACGACGAAGGCTTTTTCGCATTTACGCTCGCGCCGGCCGAGCCGCTGCCCACCACGCAGCTCTGGCACGCCGTCGCGCTTGAACTGCTCGACCCGCTACCGGCGGGCGGCGAGCCGGTGCGCGCCAGTGGCCGCGTGCTGGTGCCGCCAGCGGGAGCGCGCTTTGGCGTGATCAGCGACATCGACGACACCGTGATTCGCACCGACGCCACCAGCCTGCTCGGCACCTTCCGCAGCACCATGCTGGCGAATGCGCGCACGCGCCTGCCCTTCCCCGGCGTTGCCGCGCTGTACCGTGCGCTCCATGGCGCGGGCACAAACCCGCTCTTCTATGTGTCGAGCAGCCCGTGGAATATCTACGACATGCTGAGCGACGTGCTGGCGATCCGGGGCATCCCGGCCGGGCCGCTGCTGCTGCGCAACTGGGGGCTTGAGCGCCGGCTGGAGCTGGCCTTCCGCCACCATGATCACAAGTTCGCCGCAATCAGCCGCATTCTCGAAACCTACCCGCAGCTGCCATTCCTGCTGATTGGCGACAGCGGCCAGGAAGACCCCGAGATTTATCGTGAAGTGGTCGCGCGCTTTCCCGGCCGCATTCTTGCAGTCTACATCCGCAATGTCACAAGCGCGAGCGCGCCGCGCACCGCCGCCATCCAGGCGCTCGCGCAGGAGCTTGCTACCAGCGGCAGCACGCTCATCCTGGCCGACGACACGCTTGGCGCGGCACGCCACGCCCACGCCATGGGCTGGGTCAGTGACGCCGAGCTGGATGAGGTGGCCGCCGCCGTTGCGGGCGAGCAGGCCGCGCCCGCCGAGCCGGCTGGCTAAGCGCTGGCACATCCGCACCACCGAAAGGAGTGACTATGGCGCCCACTATTCCGCTGGCCTGGCAGCCAATCCTGGCCGAAGAAACCGCCAAGCCCTACTACGCCCGCCTGCAAGCGTTTGTCGATGCCGAGCGCGCCGCACACACGGTGTTCCCGCCCGAGCCGGATGTTTTCAACGCCCTGCTGCTCACGCCCTTCGAGCGCGTCAGCGTGCTGCTGCTCGGCCAGGACCCATACCACGACGACGGGCAGGCGCACGGCCTGTGCTTCTCGGTGCAGCCCGGCATCAGCACGCCGCCCTCGCTGGTCAACATCTATAAAGAGCTGCGCGACGACGTGGGCTTCCGCATCCCAAACAACGGCTATCTGGTAAAATGGGCCGAGCAGGGCATCCTGATGCTCAACGCCGTGCTGACGGTGCGCGCGCACCAGCCGAACTCGCACAAAAACAAGGGCTGGGAAACCTTCACCGACGCAGTTATTCGCGCAGTGAATGCGAAGGACGAACCGGTGGTGTTTGTGCTTTGGGGTGGCTATGCGCAGAAAAAACTCAAGCTAATCGACACCGAGCGCCACACCGTCATCCAATCCGCCCACCCGTCGCCGCTGTCGGCGCGCAACGGCTTTTTCGGCAGCCGCCCATTTTCGCAGATCAATGCCGCGCTCAGCGCCGCCGGTCGCCCGCCGATCGACTGGCAGATCGCCGATTTGTAGCACGAAAGGGCACGCCATGGACTGCTGCCAGTGTCGCGGCATCGAGTCGCTCTTCGACAAGAAGGAAGCCGAGCGCAAACTGCACGAATATCAGCGCAGCGGGCCGGCGCGCAGCACACGCATGCTGCTCGACGCGCTGCTTGGTGAAGGGGTGCGCGGCGCCAGCCTGCTCGACATTGGCGGCGGCATTGGCGCGATTCAGCACGAGCTGGCGAAATCCGGCGTCGACCACGTCACCGATGTGGATGCCTCCAGCGCCTACCTTGCCGCCGCACAGGGCGAGGCCGCCCGGCAGGGCTACCGCGAGCGCGGCGAGTATATTCACGGCAACTTTGTCGAGCTTGCCCCGGCGCTGCCGCCCGCCGAGATCGTCACACTCGACCGGGTGCTGTGCTGCTACCACGACATGCCGGCACTCGTGCGTGGCTCGGTCGCCAAGGCCGAGCGCCTGTATGGCCTGGTCTACCCGCGCGATGGCTGGTGGGTGCGCGCCGGCATCGCCGCAATCAATCTGTCGCTCAAGGTGCAGCGCAACGCCTTTCGCGTTTTTGCGCACCCCAGCGCCGCCGTCGAAAACATCATTCGCGCGCACGGCTTTGAACGCCGCCAGCATCGCACCGCCGGCTTCTGGCAGGTGGTGCTTTACGCCCGCTCTCGCTGAAAGGAACCCTGCATGCCCCGATATCTCATCCTCCACGCCAGCGTCGGCAGTGGGCACCGCAGCGCCGCACACGCCCTTGCCGACGCGCTTGAGCGCCTGCCCGACAGCGAGGTGCGCATTGAAGACACGCTCGACTACGCCAGCCCGATCTTCAGCACCGCCTACGCCCGTTCCTACCTCGAGCTGTCGCAGCGCGCGCCCCTGCTCTGGCAAATGTTCTATGAATCGACCGACAACAGCGACGTCGAGTGGGCGCCAATCCGCGACCGCGTGCGCGGGCTGGTGGCCGAGCTGGCCGTCAACAAGCTGAAAGACCTCATCCGCCAGTACGCGCCCGCCGCGATCATCTGCACCCACTTCCTGCCGGCTGAGCTGCTGGTGCGCCTGAAGCTCGATGGCGATATGCGTGTGCCGACCTACACGGTGATTACCGACCACGCCGTGCACAGCCAGTGGATCACGCCCGGCGTCGACGGCTATTTTGTGGCGAGCGATTTCCCCTGCAAGCTCATGGTCGAGCGCGGCGTGCCAGCGGCGATTATTCATGTCACGGGCATTCCCGTCAACCCGGCGATTGCCGAGCCCAAAGAGCCGCACGCCATGCGCGCGCTGCACAACCTGCCGATCGATGGCCCGGTGATCAGCCTGTTTGGCGGCGGCCTGGTGCCCAAGCGCGCGCGCCGCATTGTGGAAGGGCTCACCGCGCTTGAGACGCCCGGCATGCTGGTGGTGGTGGCCGGGCGCAATGCCGAGCTGCCCGCCGCGCTTGAGGGCCTGGGCGATGGCGCGCAGATGCGCCTGCGCGTGCTCCAGCAGATTGATTATGTCGACGACCTGGTGGCAGCCAGCGACCTTGCGATCACCAAAGCCGGCGGCCTGATCGTCAGCGAGGTGCTGGCGCGCGGCACGCCCATGGTCATTATCGACCCGATCCCCGGCCAGGAGGAATGGAACGCCGACTTCATTGTGAGCAGCGGCGCGGGCGTGCAGCTGCGCCTGGTCGAGTGGGTGCCGTGGACGATCGAGCAACTGCTGGCCGCGCCCGAGCGGGTGGCAGGGCTGCGCGAGCGCGCCCAGGCGGCGGGCCGCCCCAACGCCGCCCGCGACATCGCCGAGCGCGTGGCGCACGATCTGCGCAGCGGCCGGCACGCCTGATGTTGCGCTGCGCCAACTCGTTTGATCACTTGTGGATTCCTACTTGACAGCCTGCGCAGTGATCGAGTATACTCACGCCAGTTCGGTTGTACGAAATGACACAAATTCTATGACGCGCACAAACCACAGCCTCCTCCTATCCCTGGTACTTGTAGCCCTGATTATTATCACGGGTCTATAACTGCTTGGGGGGAAGCAAGGTCAGCGCAGCGTAAGTCAACTGTCAGGCCCCTCCAAGCGCGGAGGGGCCTTTCGATTACACACAGGGTGAAGCAAGCGGCGCTGCGAGCTTCGCCCGGCCAGCCGAAAGCGACAGCTATGATCAACCAACTCAAGAAACTGCTGGAGCAACTCTTGACACCGCAGCGCCCGGCGCCGGTACCCGTGCCCATACCGGTTCGCACGCCGCCACGTCGCACGCGCTAGTCGCGTCGGTTCCTTGCCCCTCCCCTGCCGATGCCGGCCGGGACGCCAGCTGCGAGCACTGCCGCCCGCATCACAACTGAAAGCACTGTTTCTTTTCAGCGCCGCGCCTGGCCCAAACGCCATCGCTGCCCACACCACCGCCGCGCTGCTGCATGAGACCACGGGGTCGTTCCAAGCCTGGGCTTGCTCTGGAAGCATGCCCACAGGAGAGCTTTGCTATGCGTTCCGATACCATCAAGCGCGGGTTCGAGCGCGCGCCCCACCGCAGCTTGCTGCGCGCCACCGGCCAGATCCGCGACGAGGCCGATTTCGAAAAGCCGTTTATTGCGATCTGCAACTCCTACGTCGACATTATTCCCGGCCACGTCCACCTGCAGGAGTTCGGGCGCGTGGTGAAAGAAGCCGTGCGCGCAGCCGGCGGCGTGCCGTTCGAGTTCAACACCATTGGCGTCGATGACGGTATTGTGATGGGCCACGAAGGCATGCGCTACTCGCTCCCTTCGCGCGAACTGATCGCCGACTCGGTCGAGACAATGGCGGCCTCGCACTGCTTCGACGCGATGATCTGCATCCCGAACTGCGACAAGATCACGCCGGGCATGCTGATGGGCGCGGCGCGCGTGAACATCCCGACGATCTTTATCTCGGGCGGGCCAATGCTGGCCGGGCAGGATGAATCGGGCACCAAGAGTGATCTGATCACTGTGTTCGAGGCGGTGGGCAAACACGCCGCCGGAAAAATGTCCGACGCGCAGCTGCTCAAGCTCGAACAGATCAGCTGCCCGACCTGCGGCAGTTGCAGCGGCATGTTCACCGCAAACTCGATGAACTGCCTCTGCGAAGCCCTCGGTATCGCCCTCCCGAACAACGGAACCCTCCCCGCAGTTTCCCCCGAACGCCACGAACTCGCCAAGAAAGCCGCCACGCAGATTATGGCGCTGGTGGAACGCGGCATCCGCTTCCGCGACATTGTCACCGCCGAGGCGATTGACAACGCCATGGCGCTCGACGTCGCGATGGGCGGATCGACCAACACGGTGCTCCACGTGCTGGCGCTGGCCCGCGAAACCGGCCTCGACTACCCGGTGGCGCGCTTCAACGAGGTCTCCGACCGCACGCCGCACCTGGCGAAAGTTTCGCCGGCGTGGGACGGGCCGAAGCAGTGGCACATTCAGGATGTTCACGCGGCTGGCGGCGTGCAGGCGATTCTGGCCGAGCTGGCACAGCGCCCGGGCGTGCTCAAGCTCGACGCGGCGACCGTGACGGGCCGCACCATGGGTGAGAACCTCGAGCACGCCGAGCGGCGCGGCGACGAGTGCATCCGCCCGGTTGACAACCCGCACTCGCAGCGCGGCGCGCTCAGCGCCCTGTTCGGCAACCTGGCCCCCGAAGGCGCGATCATCAAAGTCGGCGCGGTCGACCAGCACGAGATGCATTTCCGCGGCCCGGCGCGCGTGTTCGACAGCGAAGAAGCGGCCACCAACGCCGTGGTGAATGGCAAGATCAACCCGGGCGACGTGATTATCGTGCGCTACGAAGGCCCGCGCGGCGGCCCCGGCATGCGCGAAATGCTCGCGCTGACCAGCATGGTCAAGGGCATCCCCGAGCTGAGCAGCACCACCGCGCTGATCACCGACGGGCGCTTTTCGGGCGGCACGCGCGGCCTGTGCATCGGGCACGTTTCGCCCGAAGCAGCCGAGGGCGGGCCGATCGGCCTGATCAACGACGGCGATATGGTCAACATCGACCTGAGCGCCCGCACGCTCACCATGGACGTATCGGACGAAGAGCTGGCCGCGCGCAAAACCGGCTGGACGCACCCGGCACCGAAATACCAGCGCGGCTGGCTGGCGCGCTACACAAAACTGGTCACCAACGCAAGCAACGGCGCGATCCTGGAGTAGCACGTAGCGTGGCGACGTAGCCGACGTAGTAAGGGCGAAGCATTCGCCCTCGGATGGATCGACGCAGGGACGTCGTAAGGGCGAAGCATTCGCCCCCACTTGAAAACTCGTTTTCGGGTTGAGAGCGAATGCTTCGCCCCAACACAGCAAACGCGACGAACGCGACGAACACATCGCCCCAACATGGCACACGACCGTAAGGGCACAGCAGCTACATACGCAAACTAGGCGAGGCAGCTTTTCTTGCTGCTGCGCCCCAACAGGAGCAGAAACTACATGTCAGAACAGCGAACCGGCGCACAGATCATGTGCGAGGCCCTGATCCGCGAAGGTGTCGATGTGATGTTCGGCATCCCGGGCGGCGCGATCATGCCCTTCTATTATGCGATGTGGGAATACCGCGACCAGCTCCACCATGTCCTGTGCCGGCACGAGCAGGGCGCCGGCCACGCCGCCGAGGGCTACGCCCGCGCGACGGGCCGGGTGGGCGTGTGCATCGGCACCAGCGGCCCCGGCACCACCAACCTCGTCACGCCAATTGCCGACGCGATGATGGACAGCACGCCGCTGCTGGCGATCACCGGCCAGGTGTTCAGCCACCTGCTCGGCAAGGACGCTTTTCAGGAAACCGACATTGTTGGCATCACCATGCCGATCACCAAGCATAACTACCTGGTGAAGGATGTCAACGAGCTGCCGTATGTGTTCAAGGAAGCCATCCACATCGCCACCACGGGCCGCCCCGGTCCGGTGCTGGTCGACATCACCAAGGACGCGATGCTGGCGAAGATCGTGCCGAACTGGAATGTCAAGCTGCACCTGCCGGGCTACAAGCCGAACTATGTCGGCAATCGCAAGCAGGTGCGCGAGGCCATCCGCATGCTGATGCAGGCCAAGAAGCCGCTGATCATGGCCGGCAACGGCGTGATTCAGTCGGGCGCGACCGAGGAGCTGCGCCAGTTTGCCGAAGAGCTGCACATCCCGGTGATCACGACGCTGCACGGTCTGGGCGCGATGGCCGAAGATCACCCGCTGAACCTCGGCATGCCCGGCATGCACGGCTGGGTGCATGTCAACAAGGCCATTCAGGAATGCGACGTGCTGTTCAACATTGGCGGGCGCTTCGACGACCGTGTGACGGGCAAGGCCAGCACCTTTGCGCCGCACGCCAAGGTCATTCACGTCGACATCGACCCGAGCGAGATTGGCAAGAACGTCAAGGTGGCGCTGCCGATTGTCGGCGATGCGCGCCAGGTGCTGCAAACCCTGCTCGACGAGCTGCCCGGCGATGCGGAGTTTACCGAGCTGTACAAGAACACCGGCGATTGGATCGAGCATATTCGCGAGATGCAGGGCAAGCACCAGGGCAAGCAGCAGTACTTCAACCGGCCCGACACGGCCGCGATGATGCCGCACGACGTCTACGCCGCTTTCACGAAAATGGTGAACGAGCGCGGCAACTACCGCGTCGTGACCGACGTGGGCCAGCACCAGATGTGGGCCGCGCAGTTGATCGACTGGTATCGGCCGCGCACGCACATCACCTCGGGCGGCGCGGGCACGATGGGCTTTGCGGTGCCGGCGGCCATGGGCGTGGCGAAAGCCTACCCGAACGAGACGGTCTGGGCGATCTGCGGCGATGGCGGCTTCCAGATGACCAACCAGGAAATGCAGACCATCATGCAGGAAGGCCTGAACAACGTCAAAGTCGCGGTCATCAACAACGGCTACCTCGGCATGGTGCGCCAGTGGCAGGAGCTGTTCGAGGGCAAGCGCTACAGCGGCACGCCGCTGAGTGGCCCGAACTTCCAGAAGCTGGCCGAGGCCTATGGCTGGAAGGGCATCACCGTCGAGCGGATCGAGGACATCGAGGCCGCGATTGAGGAAGCCTACGCCACCGACGGCCCGGTGCTGATCGACTTCCGCGTGGAGCGGGAGGTGAATGTGTGGCCGATGGTGCCGCAGGGCAAGAGCATTGGCGAGACGATTACCGACGCGTCGCAGGTGTAAAACGCAGTCGACAGTCAGCAGTCGGCAGTTTGCATTGCAATGCGAGCATCGCCGACTGCTGACTGCTAACTGCCAACTGTAAACGAGGAGCAACCCTTGAAGGTCAACAAACACACAATCGTCGCGCTGGTGCAAGATCGGCCGGGCGTGCTGAATCGCGCGGTCAGCCTGTTCCGCCGGCGCGGCTTCAATATCGAGAGCCTGGCCGTGGGCCATAGCGAAACGCCGGGCATCAGCCGCCTGACGCTGGTGGTCGAATCGGAAGAGGTGGAGCAGGTCACCAAGCAGCTCTACCGACTGATTGAGGTTTTGAAAGTCAGCGATGTCACGCACGACCCGACAGTTGAGCGCGAGATGGTGCTGGTGAAAATCCACGCGCCTTCCGCCAGCCGCCCCGAGATCGTGGCGCTGACAGGTGTGTTCGACGCAAAGATCGTCGATGTGGGCTACAACACCATGATCATCGAGATGACCGGCACGCCGTCGAAGGTTGAAAACTTTGTCGAGGTCATTCGCCCGTTCGGCGTCAAGGAAATGATGCGTACCGGGCGCATCGCAATGGTGCGTGGCGCGCATTCGCACCAAGCGCCAGCCGAGGCTGCCGAAAACGGCAACGGCCACGGAGTAGCCGAGGCTATTCTTAATTAAATAGAACCAAGAACCAAGAACCGAGAAACGCAACCGCGCAATCTCGGTTCTTAGTTCTTGGCTCTCGGTTCTTCCTGCAGAGTCTATATAGTATATGAGGAGATCATGGCAGAACTTTTCTACGACAACAACGCCGACCTCGACCGCCTGAAGGGCCGCCCGATTGCGGTGATCGGCTTTGGCAGCCAGGGCCACGCCCACGCAATGAACCTGAAGGAGAGCGGTCTGGATGTGCGCGTTGGCCTGTATGAAGGCTCGAAGAGCCGCGCCAAGGCCGAAGCCGCTGGCCTCAAGGTGATGTCGGTGGCGGATGCCGCCAAGGAAGCCCAGGTCATCATGATCGTCACGCCCGACACCGGCCAGGCCGCGCTGTACCGCGACCATATTGCGCCGAACCTGACGGCGGGCAAGACGCTGATGTTCGCGCATGGCTTCAACATCCGCTACGGCCAGATCGTGCCGCCCAAGGACGTCGACGTGAGCATGATCGCGCCCAAGGCCCCCGGCCACCGCGTGCGCGAGGTCTATACCCAGGGCGGCGGCGTGCCGGCACTGGTGGCGGTGCACCAGGATGCCTCGGGCCACGCCATGGAAGACGCGCTGGCCTATGGCAAGGGCATTGGCTCGACCAAGGCGGGCGTGTTGAAGACGACCTTCGCCGAAGAAACCGAGACCGACCTGTTTGGCGAGCAGAGCGTGCTCTGTGGCGGCGTGTCGGCGCTGGTGAAAGCCGGCTTCGAGACGCTGGTCGAGGCGGGCTACCAGCCCGAGGTGGCCTACTTCGAGTGCATGCACGAGCTGAAGCTGATCGTCGACCTGTTCTACCAGGGCGGCCTGAACTACATGCGCTACTCGGTCTCGGACACAGCCGAGTGGGGCGATTATGTGGCCGGCAACCAGATCATCAACGACCAGACGCGCGCGGCCATGAAGCAGCTGCTGGCGAACATCCAGAGCGGCGCATTCGCCGAAGACTGGATCGAAGAAAACCACAATGGCCGGCCGCGCTTCAATGCCGCCCGCACCGCCGACGTCGATCACCAGATCGAGCAGGTTGGCCGCGATCTGCGCCGGATGATGCCGTTCGTCGGCCCGAAGGAAGTGATCCCCGGGCAGGGCGGAGCGTAGCCGAGAACCGCAGAATCGCAGAACTACGGAACTACAGAACCAACGGCGGCGAGAAGCGTGTGGGTAACAATTACAATTATCGCAATTTGATTCTGTGGCAGCGGGCTCAAACGCTTGCAGCTCAGGTGATCGAGAAAGTGCAGCAACTGCCAAACCAATGGGGTAACGCAGTTGTCGCCCGGCAAGTTATTGCATCGGTCACATCAATCAGTGCGAATATTGCAGAAGGACACGCACGCTTCACCCCCGGTGCTCATCGCAATCACCTTTCCATTGCAAAAGGTTCAGCGGCCGAAACGGATAGCTGGCTCGATCTATTGCGTCGACTCGGTCATCTTTCTGAGCAAGACGAAGCAGCGATGCACCATGAATGCTTGTGGATCATGAGTTCGCTCACAAGTAAAATTCACGATCTTGAGCAGTACGAGAAGCAAAAACGTCCCCCGCTTAAAGAACACCGCGAGACGTACACCGTTTCAGACGGAGTGGACGACTCAGAGCCAGTCTGGCCTTTTGGTGATAATGATTATCTTTAGTCAAGCGAGTTCTGTAGTTCTGTAGTTCTGCGGTTCTCAGTTCTAACAGGAGTATAGCGATATGGAATCTCACGTAACCGACCACGTACGCATTTTCGATACAACGCTGCGCGATGGCGAGCAGGCCCCCGGCTGCACCATGACCAAGGACGAGAAGCTGGAAGTTGCGCGCCAGCTTGGCCGCCTGGGCGTCGATATTATTGAGGCAGGGTTTCCGGCTGCCTCGCCCGGCGACTGGGACGCGGTGAACGCGATTGCGCACGAAGTTGGCACCGCCGATGGCCCGATGATCTGCGGCCTGGCGCGCGCCAACAAAGACGATATCGACAAGTGCTGGAGCGCGATTGAGCCGGCCGCCAAGAAGCGCATCCACACATTTATGTCAACATCTGACATTCACCTTGAGCACCAGTTCCGCAAGAGTCGCGGGGAAGCGATCGAGCTGATTGGCGAAATGGTAACCTACGCGCGCAGCCTGTGCGACGATGTCGAGTTTTCGCCCATGGACGCCGGCCGCTCCGACCCGCAGTTCCTCTATCAGGTGCTGAAAGTCGCGATTGAGTGCGGCGCCACCACGCTGAACATCCCCGACACGGTCGGCTACACCACGCCCGAAGAATATTACGCGATGATCGACGGCATCCGCCGCAACGTGCCGGGCGCCGACAACGTGATCATCTCGACCCACTGCCACGACGACCTGGGCATGGCGGTGGCGAACTCGCTGGCCGGCGTGCGCGGGGGCGCGCGCCAGATCGAGTGCACGATCAACGGCATTGGCGAGCGCGCCGGCAACGCTTCGCTCGAAGAAGTGGTGATGGCGCTCCATACGCGCAAAGAGTTTTTTGGCATCGAGACGCAGATCAACACACGTGAGCTGGCGCGCGCCTCGCGGCTGGTTTCGGCCTGCACCGGCGTGCATGTGCCGCCGAACAAGGCAATTGTTGGCGCGAACGCCTTTGCTCACGAGTCCGGCATTCACCAGGATGGCGTGCTGAAGAACCGCCAGACCTACGAAATTATGAGCGCCGAGACGGTGGGCCTGGATGGCAACGCGCTGATCCTCGGCAAGCACTCCGGCCGCCACGCCTTCCGCAAGCATCTGGAGGGCATGGGCTACACGCTCAGCGACGACGAGTTCCGCCATGTGTTCACGCGCTTCAAGGAGCTGGCCGACAAGAAGAAGCTGGTGGACGACCGCGACATCGAGGCGCTGATTGCGGGCGAGGCCCAGCGCACCATCGCGATCTACACGCTCGACTATGTGCAGGTTTTCTGCGGCACCGACGTCATCCCCACGGCGACCGTGCGCATGCGCGGCCCCGGCGGCGAAACGCATACCGAGTCGGCGCAGGGCACCGGCCCGGTTGACGCGGTCTGCCAGGCGATCAACAAGATCGTTGGCGAGCCGGGCGAGCTGGTCGAGTTTGCGGTGAATGCGATCACCGAGGGCATCAACGCCACCGCCGAAGTGACCATCCGCGTGCAGGAATATGGCACGCGCGCTGCCGAAGCCGAGGGCAACAAGCCCGAGCGGGGCCGCCAGCCGCGCGTGTTCAGCGGCTATGGCGTGAACACCGACACGGTGGTTGCAGCCGGCGAGGCCTACGTTGGCGCGCTGAACAAGCTGTTCTACGCCCGCCAGGAGCGCCAGCGCGCCCGCGCGCAGCAGGAATCGCCGCTGGAAGCCGTCGATCTGTTCGGCAACAGCATGCTGGGCAAAGCCGACTAGTTAGTGCTGAGTTTTGAGTGCTGAGTGTTGAATTGCTTGCTGGCTCATTCAACACTCGAAACTCAAAACTCAAAACTCGGAACGCATGACAACAATCGCGTACCTTGGCCCGGCCGGCACGTTCAGCGAAGAAGCTGCGATGGCCCATGGCGGCCCCGACGCTTCCTACCTCCCGCTGAATAGCATGCCGGCCGTGGTGACGGCGGTGGAGACGGGCGCGGCGACGGGCGGCGTGCTGCCGGTTGAAAATGTGCTTGAGGGCAGCGTGCCCACGACCCTCGACCTGCTGATCCACGAGACCGACCTGCGCATCAGCGGCGAGATCGTCATCCCAATCACGCAATATCTGGTGGCGCGGCCGGGCATCAGCCTGCCGCAGATCGGCGTGCTCTACGGCCACCCGCAGTCGCTTGGGCAGTGCCGCAAGTTCATCGAGCGCTGCCTGCCGAATGTCGCCACCGTGGCCTCGCTTTCGAACAGCGCCGCGCCCGCCGAGGCACTGGCCGACGAGCGGCCCGCCGCGGCGATTAGCACGCTGCGCGCGGCGCACCTGACCGGCGCGCACATTCTTGCCAGCGCAATCAACGACCGCGCCGACAATGTGACGCGCTTTATTGCGCTGGGCCGCGCCGACCACGCGCCCACCGGCGACGACAAAACCAGCCTGTGCTTTGGCTTTGCCGAAGATCGCGCCGGCATTCTGGTGGAAACGTTGCAGGAGCTGGCGCGCGACAACATCAACATGACCAAGCTCGAGTCGCGGCCAAGCAAGGCCACGCTGGGCGAGTACATTTTTCTTGTGGATATCAACGGCCATCGCGAAGAGCCGCACGTTGCCGCCCTGCTTGAGCGCATCCGCGCAAAAACCGGGCTGTTCAAGGTGTTTGGCTCGTACCCGTGCTGGCGCGGCGGCCAGAAGACCAAGGACGAAGGACGAAAGACGAAAGAATAACGCCCTTCGTCATTCGTCATCCGTCCTTCGTCATTGTATCAACCCAATGAGAGTTTTCTTCATGAACAAACAGGTGCTGCCGGCAGTCGCTCTTCGTGAGCGGCTGCCCGCCATTCGGGGCTGCTAGCTGGTTGTATTCGCCCCTGACGATAAGATACCGACAACACACAAGGAGCTAGCAGTGCAAGTTCTTCTTTACGATACCACCCTGCGCGACGGCACCCAACGCGAGGGCCTGTCGCTTTCGGCCGACGACAAAGTGAAAATCGCGCGCGAGCTGGATCAGCTTGGCATTCACTATATCGAAGGCGGCTGGCCCGGCTCGAACCCGAAGGACGCCGAGTTCTTCCAGAAGATCCAGAATGTCGAGCTGAAGAACGCCCGGGTCACCGCGTTTGGCAGCACACGCCACGCCAAAAACACCTGCGCCGACGACCCGAACATTCGGGCGCTGGTGGAGGCCAATACGCCCGTGGTGACGCTGGTGGGCAAAAGCTCGGTGCTGCATGTCGAAAAGGTGCTGGAAACCACGCTGGAAGAAAACCTGCGCATGATTGGCGATAGCGTGGCCTACTTCCGCGACATGGGCAAGGAAGTTGTCTACGACGCCGAGCACTTCTTCGACGGCTACAAGCTCGACGCCGAGTACGCGCTTGAAACGATCATTGCGGCGGCGCGCGCGGGCGCGGGCTGCCTGACGCTGTGCGACACCAATGGCGGCTCGCTGCCGCAGGAGGTCGAGCTGGCGGTGAAGACCGTGCGCGAGCAACTGCGCGCCGAAGGGCTGGAGCCGCAGCTTGGCATCCACACCCACAATGACGGCGCGCTGGCGGTGGCGAATGCCATGGCCGCAGTGAACGCCGGCTGCGTGCAGGTGCAGGGCACAATCAACGGCTATGGCGAGCGCTGTGGCAACATGGACCTCATTCCGCTGGTGGCGAACCTGCAGCTCAAGCAGGGCTACGAGTGCGTCGCGCCCGAGCAGCTCAAGCGGCTGAGCGAGGTTTCGCACGTCGTCGCGGCGATTGCCAACATCAACCCCGACACACACGCGCCGTATGTTGGGCGCAGCGCCTTTGCGCACAAAGGCGGCATCCATGTCGCCGCAATCGCCAAGGTCGCCGCGAGCTACCAGCACATCGAGCCCGAGCTGGTGGGCAACGAGCTGCGCGTGGTGGTGAGCGAGCTGGCCGGGCGCGGCAATGTGCGCATGCGCGCCGAGGCGATGGGCCTGGAGCTGAACGGCAACGAGCGGGCGGTGCTGCAGCGCATCAAGGAGCTGGAAAGTGGCGGCTTCCAGTTCGAAGCGGCGGAAGGCTCGTTTGAAATGCTGGTGCGCCGCGCCTCGGCCGACTACCAGCCGCCCTTTGAGCTGCTCGATTTTACTGTGATTGTCGAGAAGCGCGGCGGCAATGGCGTGATGTCGCAGGCCACCGTCAAGCTGCGCGTGAATGGCGAGGTGATGCACACGGCCGCCGAGGGCGACGGCCCGGTGAACGCGCTCGACGGCGCGATTCGCAAGGCGCTGCTGCCGCACTACCCCGAGCTGGCCGAAGTGCATCTGGTCGACTACAAGGTGCGGATTGTGGACGAGCACCTCGGCACCGCCGCCAAGCCCCGCGTGCTGATCGAGTCGGCGCGTGGCGAGGAGCGCTGGAGCACGGTTGGCTGCTCGGAAAACATTATTGAGGCCAGCTGGCAAGCGCTGTGGGACAGCCTGGAGCTGCCGCTGCTGCGGGCGCGGGCCACGACGAAGGTTACACATTAGCAGGTTCGCAGGTCGCTCGTTGCCTTACAATATGCACGAGCACAACCTTTCACTTTCAACTCGTCAACCTGTAACCCTATTGAGGAGAAAGCCATGCCGATCAATCCGACGAAGTATATCTGGTTCAATGGCGAGCTGGTGCCCTGGGAAAACGCGACCGTGCATGTAATGACGCATGCGCTGCACTATGGCTCGTCGGTATTTGAAGGCGTGCGCTGCTACAACACGCCCAAAGGCCCGGCGATCTTCCGGCTCGCGCCACACACGCGCCGCCTGTTCGACTCGTCGAAGATTTACCGCATGGAGCTGCCCTACACCCCCGAGCAGATCAGCGAGGCGTGCAAGGCAGTGGTGCGCGAAAACGGCCTCGACAGCGCCTACCTGCGCCCGCTGGTCTGGCGCGGCTACGGCGAGCTGGGCGTGTTCCCGCTGAAAAACCCGGTCGAGGTGATGGTTGCCGCGATGCAGTGGGGCGCCTACCTCGGCGCCGACGCGCTTGAGATCGGCGTAGATGTGGGCGTGTCGTCGTGGAATCGCGTGGCGCCCAACACCCTGCCCGCAATGGCGAAGGCCGGCGGTAACTATCTTTCGTCGCAGCAGATTGTGATGGAAGCGGTGCGCCACGGCTACGCCGAGGGCATTGCGCTGGACGTGAGCGGCAACCTGAGCGAAGGCTCGGGCGAGAATCTGTTCATTATTCGCGATGGCGTGATCTACACCCCGCCGGTCACGGCGGCGCTGCTGCCCGGCATCACCCGCGACTCGGTGATGACGCTGGCGCGCGAGCTGGGCTACGAAATACGCGAGCAGAATATGCCGCGTGAAGTGCTGTACGTGGCCGACGAGCTGTTCTTCACCGGCACGGCCGCCGAGGTCTCGCCCATCCGCTCGGTCGATGGGATTGTGGTTGGCGTGGGCCGGCGCGGGCCAGTCACAACGGCGATTCAGAAGGCGTTCTTCGGCCTGTTCAACGGCGAAACCGAGGACAAGTGGGGCTGGCTGGATTATATTTAGTAGTCAGCAGTCAGCAGTCAGCAGTCAGCAGCCAAGAACATCGCTGTGATGCGTCGAACGCTGCCGACTGCCGGCTGCGGGCTGCGGTTCGTGGAGCAAAAGCACAATGTCGACACCAAAGACTCTGTTCGAGAAAATCTGGGAAACGCACATCGTCCGGCCCGAGACGACCGACACGCCAGCAGTGCTGTATATCGACCTGCACCTCATCCACGAAGTCACCTCGCCGCAGGCCTTTACCGAGCTGCGCGAGCGTGGCCTGAAGGTGCGCCGGCCCGACCATACCCTGGCGACAATGGACCACTCGACGCCGACCACGCCGCGCGGGCCAGACGGCATTATTCCCGTGATCGACCCGCAGGCGATTGCGCAGCTGGGCCAGCTTGAGCGCAACTGCGCCGAGTTCGGTATTCCGCTATTCACGTTAGGCACAATCAACCAGGGCATTGTGCATGTGATCGGGCCAGAGCAAGGCCTGACCCAACCGGGCATGACGATTGTGTGCGGCGACAGCCACACCAGCACGCACGGCGCGTTTGGCGCGCTGGCCTTTGGCATTGGCACCTCGGAAGTGGCGCATGTGCTGGCGACGCAGTGCCTGATCCAGCGCAAGCCCAAGACCATGGCGATCCGCGTCGATGGCCGGCTGCAGAAGGGCGTGACCGCCAAGGACATCATTCTGGCGATCATTGCCAAGATTGGCGTGGGCGGCGGCACCGGCTACGTGGTCGAGTACATGGGCGAGGCGATTCGCGCGCTGAGCATGGAAGAGCGCATGACGATCTGCAACATGTCGATCGAGGGTGGCGCGCGCGCCGGCCTGGTTGCGCCCGACGAGACGACCTTCAACTATATTGCCGGCAAGCCGCACGCGCCGCAGGGCGCCGAGTGGGACGCGGCCGTGGCAAAATGGCGCACGCTGCCGAGCGACGAAGGCGCGACCTACGAGGCCGAGGTTGTGCTCGACGCCAACGCGCTCACGCCGATGATTACCTACGGCACCAACCCGGGCATGGGCATGCCGATCACTGGCCGCATCCCCACGCCCAGCGAGCTGCCCGACCCCAGCCAGCGCAGCACGCTCGATAAGGCGCTGCGCTACATGGACTTGCAGCCCGGCCAGCCGCTGATCGGCAAGCAGATCGACATGGTTTTCCTGGGTAGCTGCACCAACTCGCGCATCTCCGACCTGCGGCTGGCCGCGGGCGTGCTGAAGGGCCACAAAGTCGCGCCGAATGTGCGCATGATGGTTGTGCCCGGCTCGCAGCGCGTCAAGCGCCAGGCCGAAGAAGAAGGGCTCGACGAGATCTTCAAGGCGGCCGGCGCGGAATGGCGCGAAGCCGGGTGTTCCGCCTGCCTGGCGATGAACGACGACAAAGTTCCGGCCGGCAAGTACGCCGTCAGCACCAGCAACCGCAACTTCGAAGGGCGGCAAGGCCCGGGCGCGCGCACCTTCCTGGCCAGCCCAATCACGGCCGCTGCGACTGCGATCAACGGCGCGATCACCGACCCGCGCGAGCTGCTGAACAGCTAGGCAGAAAGACGTCGAACGTTTTGCCACGAAGGCACGAAGGCACGAAGATCAGAGAAATAAAAAGCCTGTTCTTTCGCGTCGTTGTACCCTCATGGCAAACGCTCGACCGATTTTCTCGCAACTTACGTCCAACAATCAGCTGCACCAGGGCAGCGTCAGGCTGCTTCATACGTAAAAGAGGATACAATGGACCCAATCAAAACATTTGCGGCCAAGGCTGTGGCCGTGCCAATCAACGACATCGACACCGACCAGATCATTCCCGCCCGCTACCTGAAGGTCACCGACAAATCGGGCCTGGGCGAAGGGCTGTTCTACTCGTGGCGCTACAACGCCGACGGCACGCCAAAAGACGACTTCGTGCTCAACCGGCCCGAGGTACAGGGCGCGCAGGTGCTGGTGGCCGGCGACAACTTCGGCTGCGGGTCGTCGCGCGAGCACGCGCCCTGGGCGCTGCAGGGCTACGGCTTCAAGGCGGTAGTCAGCACGCACTTCGCCGACATTTTTCGCAACAACTCGCTGAAAAACGGCCTGCTGCCTATTCAGGTCGATCAGGAAACTTACTACCAGCTTGTGAGCATGTGCGAAGAAGACCCCGAAACCACACTCACGGTCGACCTGGCGAACCAGCGCCTGGTGCTGCCGGGCGGGCAGAGCGTCGGCTTCCCAATCGAGTCGTTCGCCAAGCACTGCCTGCTCAACGGTATCGACCAGATGGGCTTTTTGCTGGGCGAAGACGACGCAATCACTGCGTTTGAGGCCGACCACAAGTCCAGCTTCCACACGACCTAGCGGCTTTCTTTTTCTATGATCCACAGATTACACAGATGACACAGATTGAGCTATATCGCGCCCTAATCTGAGAAATCTGCGTGATCTGTGGATGTTTTATTGCTACGCCTATGGCCCGCAAGATTATCTCCGCCAGCCGCTTCCTGATCATCATCGCCGTGATTGCGATCTTTCTGATTGCGACGGCGCTGCTGATCTATGGCGCAGCCGAAACCTATGCGCTGCTCGCTGGCCTGTTTGCAGGCACGGGCAGCAAGGGCAGCAAAACCCTGCTGCTCGGCGCGATCGAGCTGGTCGACCTGTTTCTGCTGGCCACGGTGCTGTATGTGATCGCCGTGGGCCTGTACGAATTGTTCATTGACGACCAGCTGCCGCTGCCGGCATGGCTGGAGATCCACACGCTCGACGACCTAAAGGACAAGCTGATTGGCGTGGTTGTGGTGGTGATGGCAGTGCTGTTCCTGGGCCAGCTAATCTCGTGGGACGGCCAGCGCGAGCTGCTGGGCTATGGCGCGGCGGTGGCGCTGGTGATTGTGGCGCTGACCTATTTCACCGGGCAGAAGAAGGGCAAGCCAGCCAAAACAGAGAAGGATGGAGCGAATGAGCACTAAGCCTGCACCGATCAACGAGTGGGCCAATGCCGAGCACGCGCTGGGCTACCTGTCGCGCGCCGACCGGGTGCCGCACCGCACCGAGGGCGAGGCCACGCTGCTGGAGCTGGTGCCGCGCAGCGCGCGCCGCATTCTCGACCTGGGCACGGGCGACGGGCGGCTGCTGGCATTGCTGAAAATCGACCGACCGCACGCCGAAGCCGTGGCGCTGGATTTTTCGCCGGCCATGCTCCAGGCCGCGCGCGAGCGTTTCGCGGGCGACCCGCTGGTCACGATTGTTGAACACAATATGGATCACCCGCTGCCCGAGCTGGGCCAGTTCGACGCGATTGTGTCGAGCTTTGCCATCCACCACTGCACCGACGACCGCAAGCGCGGGATCTATGCCGAGGCGTTCGCGCGGCTGGTGCCCGGTGGCGCGTTCTGCAACCTTGAGCATGTCGACTCGCCAACGCCCGAAGTACACGCGCAATTCCTGGCGGCGCTCGGCATCACCCCCGAAACCGAGGATCAATCGAACAAGCTGCTCGACATGGCAACACAGCTTGGCTGGCTGCGCGAGATCGGCTTTGCGCACGCCGACTGCTACTGGAAGTGGCGCGAGCTGGCGCTGCTGGCCGGTTTCAAGCCCGCGTAACACTTGCCGAACCGCGCATTTGCGGGTATCATACGGGGCGGGCAGTGGCGCCCGCATCAGTGGCGATAGCATCAATTAAAGAGGGTTTCGGGGCCCGTTCCCCGAACGGGTGGAGGCTGACACAGTTTTTGTGCTGCCTCTTTTTTGTTGCCCGCTTTTGGGCGCCGGGGCAGCAGCGGACGAGGAAAGGAATGACGATGGGCCAGAAACAACCGATGCTTGCCAGCCACTGGAGCACGACATCGATCGCACGGATTTTGCGGCCAATGCAGGAATTCATTCAGCAGGAACAGTCGAGCGGCATTATTTTGCTGGGCATGACCATCCTGGCGCTGCTGATTGCAAACTCGCCGCTGGCCGAGGCGTATTTCACGCTGCTGGAAACCAAAGTCGGCATTGTGGCGGGGCCGTTCGAGCTGAAAGAAAGCGTGCTGCACTGGGTGAACGATGGCCTGATGGCGATCTTCTTCTTTGTGGTGGGGCTGGAGATCAAGCGCGAGGTGCTGGTGGGCGAGCTGGCGAACCTGCGCGCGGCGACGCTGCCGATCATCGCGGCGGTGGGCGGCGTGCTTGTGCCGGCGGCGATCTTTCTGGCGCTGAACGCGGGCGGGCTGGGCGCGCGCGGCTGGGGCGTGCCAATGGCGACCGATATTGCCTTTGCGCTGGGCTGTATGGCGCTGCTGGGCAGCCGCATTCCGTTCACACTGAAAATCTTCCTGACTGCCGTCGCGATTGTGGATGACCTGATTGCAGTGCTGGTGATTGCGATTTTCTACTCGGGCGGGCTGAACCTTGCCGCGCTGGGCGTGGGCCTGGCGGTGCTGCTGGTGCTGTTTGGCGTGAATGCGTTTGGCATTCGCACGCCGATCATCTATGCAGTGCTGGGCGTGGTGGTGTGGCTGGCGTTTCTCCAGTCGGGCGTGCACGCAACGATCGCGGGCGTGCTGGTGGCGCTGACGATCCCGGCGCGCAATCGCATCGACGCGCCGACCTTTCTGGCCCGCGCCCGCTCCATCCTCGATGTCTTCGAGCGGCGCGACCCCACAGCCACACCGATGCTGAGCGACGAGCAGCAGCAGAGCGCGGTGATCGAGCTGGAAGAGGCGTGCGAGCAGGTGCAGGCGCCTTTGCAGAAAATGGAGCATACGCTGCACGGCTGGGTGTCGCTGCTGATTATGCCGGTGTTTGCGCTGGCAAATGCGGGCGTGCCACTGGCGGGCAGCCAGCTTGGCGGCGAGTCGCTGCCGGTGGTGCTGGGCATTGTGCTGGGGCTGGGCATTGGCAAGCCGCTGGGCCTGACCAGCGCGGCGTGGCTGGCGGTGCGCTTTGGCCTGGCCGACCTGCCGCGCGGGGTGAATTGGTTCCAGATGCTGGGCGCGGGCGTGCTGGCGGGCATTGGCTTCACCATGTCGCTGTTTATTGCGTCGCTGGCGTTTGTGCGCCCCGAGGTGCTGGCGACGGCGAAGCTTTCGATCCTGATCGCGTCGCTGCTGGCGGGTGGGGCAGGGATGCTGCTGTTTGTGCGGGCACCGGCGCGGCGCGAGGCGGCGCTGCCGCAGGCCGAGGCGTAGGGTTGATTTCGCAGGGCCGACAGATCGGTCGGCCCGAACGGGTGCGAGGGCTATGCGCCCTCGCGCTCTCACTCCCTTCGCATCCTGAGTAGCGCGGAAGCGCGTATCGAAGGGTGCGAGGGCTACGCGCCCTCGCGCTCTCGCTCCCTTCGCATCCTGAGTAGCGCGGAAGCGCGTATCGAAGGGTGCGAGGGCTACGCGCCCTCGCGCTCTGCGGCAAAGGCTTTCTCTCGATAAATGGCTGTCGGGGCCTGCGCGGCCCCGTGCCCCGCGGCAAAGGGCCGACCGCGGCCCTCTGCACTCCCCGGCCGGGACTGCGTCCCTGGACCCTGCAAAGAGCGTGATCGCCTTGCGAAGTGCTTTGCAGTCATGCCTCCGTTGTGGATAAGGGCAAGGCATCGAGCGAAATAGTCATCGTCATTGAGAGAGCGCCACAAACTGGTTTGACATCTCTTGTCTGCTGCCAGCGGTAAGCATAACGGAGGCATAACAAGCGAACATTCACTATGATGACCACCTAAAATTTGGGGTCTGGGGCGAAGCCCCGGCGCTGGGGGTGCAGGGGGCGGGCGTCGCCCCCTGCGGCCTTGCGGCCTGAGCAAACTGGCTTGTAGGAGGTACTGCCTGGAATGCCTCCGTTGTGGATGCGGGCAAGGCATCGAGCGAAATAGTCATCGTCATTGAGAGAGCGCCACAAACTGGTTTGACTTCTCTTGTCTGCTGCCAGCGGTAAGCATAACGGAGGCATGAGACACAACCAGTTAATACCCTGACCACCTAAAATTTGGGGTCTGGGGCGCAAGCCCAGGCGCTGGGGTGCAGGGGCGGGCGTCGCCCCCTGCGGCCTTGCGGCCTGAGCAAACTGGTTTGAAGAAGGCACTGCCTAGAATGCCTCCGTTGTGGATAGGGGCAAGGCATCGGACGAGATAATCATCGTCATTGAGAGAGCGCCACAAACTGGTTTGACTTCTCTTGTCTGCTGCCAGCGGTAAGCACAACGGAGGCATGAGATACAACCAGTTAATACCCTGACCACCTAAAATTTGGGGTCTGGGGCGCAAGCCCCGGCGCTGGGGGTGCAGGGGGCGGGCGTCGCCCCCTGCGGCCTTGCGGCCTGAGCAAACTGGTTTGAAGAAGGCACTGCTTGAGCAATCAGGGCGGGCGGACACACAGGTCCGCCCAGACATGGGTCCGCCCAGGCAGCCTGTGGCTTGAGCTAAACGCGCGCAATTAGCTCTTCGGAACCAGCGGCGTGGTCGGCACTGGCGCGGGCATGGCCGGGGCTTCTTCCTGCGCGCGGCTGGCCAGCAAACCCTCGCGGATCTGCTTGCGCAGCGCCTCGACCTCGGGGCCGGCGCCGTTGCCATTGCCATTCAGCGGCGTGCCCATGCGCTCTGAGAGCAGCATCGCCAGCAAGCCTTCCATCAGGTTGCCGCCGGCCCCACCACTGCCATTCGCGCCGCCACCAACAACCATGCGCGGCACCACGTCCACGCCCGCGCGCTCGATTGCCTCGGCAAAGCGATTCATCACCTGCTGGGTGACCTGGAACTGCGGCCCGCCGTAAGCGCGCACCTTCTCCTCAATCGCAATCGCCTCGCCAATACCGATGCGGGCGGCCTTCTCGGCCTCGGCCTCGGCCAGCGCGCGGATCTGGGCGGCCTGCTGCAGCGAACGCTGGTACTCGGCCTTGCCCTGGTTGCTCTGCACGGTGATGCTGATCTCCGACTCGGTCAGCGCCTGCTGCTGGCGCGCGCGCGACTCGGCCTCGCGCAGCTCGCGCTCCTTGATTGCGGCCTTCTCCTGCCGGTTATAGGTCTCGATCTGTTCCTCGGCAATCTGGCGCGCGCGCAGCTGCGTCAGGATCTGCTCGATCTTCTGGTCGCCCGCCGACGAGGTTGGCGTGCCGATTAGCACTTCTTCCAGCTCAAGGTTGTAGTGCTGGAACTTCTCGCGCATCTGCTCGCCCGCCAGCGACTGGATCACGCTGCGATCCTGAATCAGCTGGATGAGCGTGCGCGTCTGCCCGATGTTCTTGAAATACGCCGCCACCATCGGGTCGAGCGTCTGCTCGACCAGGCGCTTCACGTCGCCAAAGCGCTGGATGACCAGCGGCGCCTGCCGGTAGTCGATATGCACCACCACCGAAAGCGGCAGCGACGGCTCGAACGCATCCTTGGTGATCAGCGAGATTTCGGACAGGTTTTCGTCCAGGCGGTGCGCGCCGGTTTCGCTGCGGTTCCACTTCAGGATGATATTGGTAGTCGGCACCATAATGACCTTGCCGGCGTAGGTGTTGAAGGCATACTTGCCCGGCAGCAGCGGCGTATTCCACACGCCACGGCTGCCTTGGCTTACCATCTCGCCGTGCTTATACTCCTCGCCCGACAGGTCCTTGCCAATGTCGCCTGTGTACGACACCACCACGCCCACGTTGCCAACCTCGATCGTGATTTTCGGGATCATCTCGACGGTGGCGAACAGGCGGTTGATGTAGTAGGTTCCTTCCACCAGCACCTGCAGCTGGCGGCCGCGCATACCGCCGGCCAGCAGAAAGCGCTCGGGGTCCTGAAAGTTGTTGTGGTAGGTCGCCTTTTCGCCGGCGGCGTCGCCCACCGTTGGCGCAATAATTTCGCCCTGCGGCAGCGACGGGCCGTCGTGCACTGTCACAATGCCCACCAGATCGTCGGCGCCCTTGATGACAACCGGCTGGAAGCCGCCACGCTCGCGGATCAGATCGGCCATGCGCTTGAACACCGCGTCCTCGCCACGGTCGAGCGGCAGGTAATAGATCGTATCTTCGGTGATGACGACGAACTGCGCCAGGTTGAAGGCATAGGTGCCTTCGCGCAAAATCTGGCGCTGCGGGCCGCGCTGGCCAGCGTTCGACAGAAACACGGCTACGTCCTGAAAATCGTTGGCGGTCACGTTCGAAGCGAGCGCCT
The DNA here is from genome assembly GCF_057073505.1 of Kouleothrix sp. 19917. NCBI lineage: Bacteria > Bacillati > Chloroflexota > Chloroflexia > Chloroflexales > Roseiflexaceae > Kouleothrix > Kouleothrix sp. 19917. The sequence continues at coordinate 1,312,323 of NZ_CP097099.1, read as the reverse complement.
GCGTTGGCTGGAGCTGCTGACCGTCGCGCGCAAACACATAGCCGATCTTGCCCTGCGGGATCGTCACCAGCGGCACACTGTGAATGCGATACTGAAACGGCGTAAACAGGTGCCAGCCACCGCGCAGCACATTCGGCTGGAAGCCCGCTTCGCCGTGCAGCGCAATAAAGCCCGACTTCACCGAGCCGCGCCCGCTCACGAGCTTCTCGATCACGCCAACGCGATTGTTCGGGATGTAGCGGATGAAGCCCGAGATCGCGATGAGGATCAAAATAACGACAATCAATACCCCCACTGCCGAGAGAATACCGAGCATGATCGTTCCTTTCTGCGCATGCGCCACGTCAAAGCAAAATTGGTGTGCGCATGCAGTGCTATTGAGTATACGTGTGCGCGCGGGTGTATGTTACACGCGTCGTGGCGATTTGGCGTCTGCTATAATGTATTATAGCAAAGTGCAAACGATGCACCTGACCCGATATGTGCCATCTCGTACCTCTACGGTACGGATCGCAGCCTATTTCAGTATGGCGGATACCCATGAAATCACGAATGGAAAGTGAAGACGCCGTGCTGAATGGCGAGCAATAAATGGATCACGACCAGCTCCAATTCGATCTGCGGCAATCGGCCAGTGTGCGGCTGCTGAAAAGCCCGAATGCAGCGCTGATTCTGAGCTTTCTGCACCACATGTTCAAAGTCGAGCAACGTGTTTCGCTGCCCTATGCCACGATACTTGAGCGGCTCGACGCAACACTCGAAACGCTGAACGAACACAACCCCAGCAGCTATCCGCTCGCCGCGACGGCCTACCTCAAACAATGGAGCGACGAGGAACATCAGCTTCTCCGTATCATCGTGCGCGGCAGCGATGACGAGACAACCGTGGAATTGACCGCCGACGCCGAACGGGCGATCGGCTGGGTCGAGGAATTATACCGGCGCGAATTTGTCGGCACCGAGTCGCGCTTTCTGTCGATCTTCAACTTGCTGGAAGAGATCGTCGCTCGCAGCACGGAGGACGTCGAGCAGCGGCTGGCGCAGCTTGAACACGAGCGCGCCACAATTGACGCCGAGATTGCGCGCATTCGCGCAAGCGGGCGAGTCGAGCCACTCACGTCAACACAGGTCAAGGAGCGTTTCTTACAGGCCGGCGAAGTGGCGCGCCTGCTGCTGCGCGATTTCGCCACCGTCGAACAGAATTTCCGCGGCATCGCCCGCAATGTGCAGGAGCAACAACTGCGCCCGGAAGCGCGTAAAGGCACGGTCGTGGGCTATGTGCTCGACGCCGACGAGGAGTTGCGCGCCTCGGATCAGGGCCGTAGCTTCTACGCCTTTTGGGAATTCCTGACGGTGCCAGCCAAGCAGGACGAGCTGCATGCACTGCTGGATCAGGTCTACACACTGCCGATGCTGGCCGAGCTTGCACCAAACCACCCGCTCCTGCGCCGCCTGGCCCGCGCACTGCTGGAAGCGGGCGAAAAGATTGTGCTCTCGAACCACCGGCTGGCCGAGCAGGTGCGCCGCCTGCTCGACGACCGCGCGCTGGCCGAAAGCCGCCGCGTGCGTGAGCTGATCGACGCAATCAAGCTTCACGCTGCGCGCCTGGCCGACGCGCCGACCGAGGGTGCATTGCTGTGGGTCGAAGGCCCGCCCGAAATAAGTATGCCAATGGAAAAACTGCTGTGGGAGCCGAACATCGCCACCATCTTCGCCACGCAGCCAGAAGAAATAGGTGACATTGGGGACAGCGAAAGTATTGGCGCGCTGTATCGGCAGTTCTATGTCGACGAAAACCGGCTGCAGCGGCGCATCGAAACCATGCTCGAAACCCGCCCGGCATGTACCCTGGCCGAAGTGCTCGACAGCTACCCCGCCGAAAAAGGCCTCTCCGAGCTGATTGCCTACCTGGCGATCGCCAGCCGCGACGAGCGCCACCAGATCGACGACGACATTGCCGAGCCGATTATGCTGCCGGCGAATGGCGAATTTGGCGAGCGCGAAATCGCCATGCCGCGCATTGTATTCCGGAGCGCCTATGCGTCCTGATCAGATCGCGCCCTACGCTCCGGCCGTTCTCCGCCTGCTGCAAGGCCCGCTGTCGAACGACGACGCCGGCCCGTGGAACATCCTACTCACGCACGAAACGCCGGTGCGCGAGTATCTGGCGAAGATCGGGCTGGAACTGATGCTGAACGAGCCTGACGGCTACGCCTTTTTGCGCCAGCCAGAATGGGAAGGCGACGACGGCCAGCGTGTGGCGCTGCCGCGCCTGACGCGCCGCGACCGGCTGAGTTACCATGTCACGCTGATGTGCGCGCTGCTGCGCGAACGGCTCGACCAGTTCGAGGCCAGCACGCCAGAAACCGACCGACTGATTATCACGGGCGATAATTTGCGCGACATGCTGCGGCCATTCATGCGCGAGCGTGGCGACGAGCGGGCGCTGCTGAAGAAAATCGACGAAACGGCTAACCGAGTGGTTGATCTTGGCTTCCTGCGCCGGATCGGAACCGACAACCGCTACGAAGTTCGCCCAATTTTAAAAGCTCGGATCGGCTCTGAAGCCCTTTCAGAGCTTTTGAACACACTGGAGCAGCATGCGCCAACGAACACTGATTCCTGACGAGATCGAGCGCCCGCGCGAGGGCTTCCGCATGCAGCGGCTCGAAGTCTATAACTGGGGTACGTTCCATGGCCGCGTCTGGGCGATCGAGCCGCAGGGCGGAACCGCGCTCCTGACCGGCGCGAATGGCTCGGGCAAATCAACGCTGGTCGATGCGCTGCTGACGCTGCTGGTGCCGAGCCGCCCGCGCAACTACAACCAGGCTTCCGGCTCGCTCAAAAAAGAGCGCAACGAAAAAACATATGTGCGTGGCGCATATGGGCGCGTTCGCGACGAAGCCGGCCACGAAGGCCGTGTGCAATATCTGCGCGAGAAAAAAGATAGTTACAGCGTACTGCTGGCGCGCTTTGTCAACGAGCAGCTTCGGCAAACTGTGACGCTGGCGCAGGTGCTGTTCTTCGGCAGAGACGATGAACTGAAGAAGCTGTATGTCGTCGCGCCGCGCGCACTCGCAATTCACGAGCACTTTCAGTTCGAAAGCACCGACGAGAGCAAGAAGCGTCTGCGCGGCCTCGGCGCGGATGTGTACGACGACTTCGCAAAATACAGCCGCGATTTCCTCAAGCGCTTTGGTCTGCGCTCGGAAAAGGCGCTCGACCTGTTCAACCAGACAGTGGCCATCAAGGAAATCGGCGGCCTGAACGAGTTTGTGCGTCAGCATATGCTCGAAAAGACCGACGCCCAGGCGCGGATCGAGCTGCTGCGTGAGAACTACAAAAACCTGACCAGTGCCCACGACGCGATTGCCAAAGCCGAGCAGCAGCTTGCCCGCCTGCGACCGCTGCTGACCGAAGCCGATCAACACAGCCAGCTCCAGGGGCGAATCGCCGAAGCCGAGCGCTGCGCCGAAGTTGCGCCCCACTATTTCGCCCGCCACAAACTCGCTCTGCTGGAACGTGCAATTGGCGCCGCCCGCCACGAGCTTGCACAGCACGCCGCAACACGCACCACGCTGGAAGAACGGCTTGCCGCACTGCGCCAGCAGGAGCGCGACCTGTACGCCGCGATCACCAACGACCAAATCGGCCAGCGGCTCGAATCACTCAAGCAGGAACTTGCGCGCGCCCGCGAGCGCATGGCCGAGCGACGTAAAAAGGCCGAACGCTATAACCAGACAGCAGCGCAGCTCCGCATTCCCGCGCTCACCGATGAGGCCGCGTTCTACGAAACAATTCGCACAATCCGCCAGAAGCTGCCGGCAATCGACAGCGAACTGCGCGCGCTGCAAACCGATCGCGACACGCTTAAACAGCAGGAAGGTCGGCTCATTGGCGAGCGCCAGCAGCTGCACGACGAGATTAGCTCGCTCCAGCAGCGCAAAAGCCGCATCCCATCGGAAGACCTGCGGCTGCGCGCCGAGCTTGCCCACGCGCTCGACATTCCCGAAGCCGACATGCCATTCATTGGTGAATTGCTGAAAGTGCGCGACAGCGAAAAGCCCTGGGAAGGCGCGATCGAGCGGCTGCTGCGCGGCTATGGCCGGCAACTGCTCGTTACCGAAGCCAATTACCGCCGCGTGGCTGGCTACGTCGACGGCGCAAACCTGCGCGGCCGGCTGGTTTACCACCGTGTTGGCGAACGGCGCGCCTCGCCCAGCACCACCGGCCTTGATGCCGACGCGCTAATCTTCAAGCTGGAAATCAAGCCCGGCAGCGCCTTGCACGACTGGCTGAAGGGCGATTTGATCGAACATTGGGATTACACATGCTGCGAAGAGATCGAGCAGTTTCAGCGCGAGCGGCGGGCGCTCAGCATCAACGGCCAGGTCAAAAGCGGCGGGGCGCGCCACGAAAAGGACGACCGCTTTGGCCTGAACGACCGCACGCGCTATGTGCTCGGCTGGGACAACCGCGAGAAGGTCGCCGCGCTGAAAGACGAATTGCAGGCCCGCGATCGTGAACTGCGCGACATACGTGCGGCAATCGGCAGGAACGAGCAGGACAGCGATGAGTGGAAAAAGCGCCAGCAAGGGCTGCGCGATCTGCTTGCGTTCGAACATTTTGCCGACCTCGACTGGCGCGCCGACGAACAGCAGATCAACACGCTTCAGGCCCAGCAGCGCGAACTTGAAGCCAGTGCCAACCATCTTCAAAAGCTTCAGCAGCAACTCGACGAATTGAGCGCACAGATCAAGACGGAAGAAACGACGCGCGCCGAGCTTCAAGCGCTGATTGGCACGCGCGAAAACGACGTGCAGCGATTTCAGCGCCAGCACGCCGAATGCGCGCATCGTGCCGCCGAACCGAGCCCGGCGCTTCAGCCGATCATCGCGCGGATTGACGCCGACCTCAAAGGCAAACCGCTCACCCTCGACACAATCGACGAGCAGCAAAACCAGACCGAGCGCTACTACAACAACAGCATCAAAACGCTCAGCGCCAACTTGGGCAAGCTCGAAAGCAGCGTGGTCGCGCAGATCGTCAACTTCAAGCGCGACTATCCGGCCGACACTGCTGATCTCGACAGCTCGATCGCGGCGGTGGGCGAATGCCGACGCATGCTCGATCGGATCGAGCGCGACGATCTGCCAGCCTACCGGCAGCGCTTCAAGCAATGGCTCGACGGCAAGGTGCTCGACTCAATTGTTGGCTTCAAGGGCGCGCTCGATACCCAGGTCGACACCATCCGCGAAAGCGTGGAAACGCTCAACCGCTCGCTGCGCCTGATCGACTACACCCCCGCCACCTATATCCGCCTGCGGGCCGACCCCGCGCGCGACACCGAGGTGCAGGAGTTTCGCCGCCAACTGCGCGCCTGCATCCCCGATGTCGGCCAGCGCAGCGCCGAATCAAACGAAGCAAGCTTTCAGCGTATCCGCGCCTTGATCGAGCGCTTCGATTCGGAAGAGCGCTGGACCTATAAGGTTTCTGATGTGCGCAATTGGCTCGACTTCGCCGCCGAAGAGCGCTACCGCGAGGACGACAAGGAAAAGAACTTTTACTCCGACTCATCGGGCAAGTCGGGCGGGCAGAAGGCCAAGCTGGCCTATACTATCCTGGCATCAGCAATCGCCTACCAGTACGGTCTGGATCAGGAAGAGCAGCGCGCGCGAACGTTTCGTTTCGTGGTGGTGGACGAGGCGTTCAGCAAGTCGGACGAAGACAACGCCCGCTACGCCATGAACCTGTTCAAGCAGCTCAATTTGCAGCTGCTGGTCGTCACGCCGCTCGACAAAACGCACGTGGTCGAGCCATATATCGCCTCGTGCCACTTCGTCAGCAACACCGCCGACGAAAACGACTCGCGTGTGGCGAACCTGACCATTCGTGAGTACTACGAGCAGAAAGCATCTTTCGAGCAACTCGCGCGGACCGAAGCATGATCACGCCAGCCGACATCACCGCGAAAGCCGCCCGCGCCTACCTCCTCTTCCTGCGCGGGTGGCTGCACGATGAGCCGTTCGCCCCGCTCGAATTTCCTGCCGGCGCGCCGCCCGCCGATTTCCGTGCCCTGGAGCGGGCCGTCGCCGCACTGCTCGACGGCGCGAAGGAGCGGCGCGGCTTTGGGTATAGCGTCGAAATGCAGACGCGGGCGACACGAGCGCTTGGCAGCCAGTCGCTGCCCACGCGCATTCGTGTGCCAAGCGCCGAAGACTTGCTGTTGCTGCTTGGCAAAACTGCCGAGTTCAATGCGTTTGTGGCCGATGTGGCGCTGATCCGCGCGGCGCAGCCGGCGCTGGAGCCGTGGCTTGTTGCCAACCCGCAGCAGGTGATCGAACACCACGGCGCGTGGCCCGAGCTCCTGCGTGTGTGCGCGTATTTCCTGGCGAACCCGCGCCCAGACATGTACATCCGCGAGCTGCCAATCGCAGTTCACACCAAGTTTGTCGAGCAGCATGCCCCGATTCTCACGCGCCTGCTCGACGCGCTGTTGCCAGATCAAGCAATTGACGCGGGCGAAAAGAGTTTCGAGCGACGCTACGGCTTGCGCTACGACACAGCGCTCATTCGGGTGCGACTGCTCGACGAGGCGTTGTGGGACCGGCTTGGCTTGACGCTCGAAGATCTGGCAGCGCCAGCCGCGCAACTCGCCAGGTTACCATGCGACGGCCTTCGCTGCCTGGTTGTCGAGAACAAAATGGTGTTCTTGACCCTGCCGCCGATGCCAGACACAATCGCAATTTTCGGCAGCGGCTTCCAGGTCGAACTTCTGCGCGAGCTGCCGTGGATGAGAACATGCGCGATCTGGTACTGGGGCGATCTCGACGCGCACGGCTTCCAGATCCTCGCCCGGCTGCGCGCGCTGTTTCCGCAGGTTGTTTCGCTGATGATGGATAGCGCGACGTTCGAGTCATTCCGCGAGTTTGCCGTCGCGGGAACGCCTTCCTCAATCACGGAACTCCCAGCGCTGACACCCGACGAACAAGCGTTATTCGCTAATCTTACGCGTTCAAATTTGCGGCTGGAACAGGAACGGATTAGCTTTTCGTATGTTGTGCGCTACCTCGCACGTTTCGTATAAATATTCCTGGGTGCTATTCAGCAAACATTGAACGCGCCCCAACAACAAACGCGGCACCCGAAGGCGCCGCGCGTGGGCTGGGAACAGCCGAGTTTTAGCCTTTGATACCGCTGACCGTCACGCCTTCCACGATGTAGCGCTGCGCGACGATAAAGATCACCACCAGCGGCAGCACCGCCACTGCCGCGCCCATAAACAGCGCCGGCAAATTAATCGTCTGCGCGGTCAGGAAGGTCGCCAGCACCACCTGCACCGTCCACCAGCGGTCGCTCTGCCCGATGATCAGCGGCCACAGGAACGAGTTCCAGCTGCCGATAAAGGTGATCAGGCCAAGCGCCATCATAATGCCGAGCGAGTTTGGCAGCAGAATGTAGCGGTAGATGCCCCAGTAGTTCAGGCCATCGACACGCCCGGCGTCCTCAAGATCCTGTGGGAAATCGAGGTAGAACTGCCGGAACAGAAAGGCCGCAAAGGTGTTGAACAGGCCCGGAACGATCAGGCCCTGCAAGGTATTCACCCAGCCAATGCTCGACACCAGCACGAACAGCGGCACAAACGTCACTGCGCCCGGGATCATGAGCGTCAGCAGCATGGCATAGAATACCACATTCGACCAGCGGTAGGGAATGCGCGCCAGGCCATAGCCGGCCAGCGAGGCAATAAAGATCTGCCCGACCGTCTGGATGATCGCGACCGCCGCCGAGTTGCGCAGGCCCGTCGCCATCGGTGCAGCCTGATCTTCAAACAGCGCCTGCAGGTTCTCGAAGTGCGGCGGGATGGGCAGCCAGACCCACTTGAACGACAGGATTTCCGGCTGCGTCAGCAGCGCGTTGCGGAAGATCAGGTAGTAGGGCACCAGGAACAGGATGGCCAGCAGCGTCAGCGCGACGTAGCTGATGATTGTGCCAGGGCGCGTGCGCGCGCGGCCGGCCGGGCGCACGGGCCGCGTTTCGGCGGGAGGAGTTGCAACTGCCATAAATCACCTCATTCTGACGATGCGCAAGGGTTCAAACAAGCGTGCCGTGGTTCCGAGCGCATCATCCCCGATCGCCTTGCCCAAAGCCGGCCAGGCGCCCCTGGATCACGGTGATCACAATAATGATCGCGGCCAGAATAAATGCGCCGGCCGAGCCGCGCCCAAAATCCTGGTCGCCGATGGATATCTGGTAGAGGTAGATCAGCGGCGGGCGCGCCAGGTTCAGGTTGCTCGATGCCGAGCCGCCGCCCGCCAGAATGTTGAAGAACTCGTCAAAGGCCTGGAAGGCCGCGATCAGGTTCAGCAGCACCACGGCCACAGTTGTGTTGCGCAGCAGCGGCCAGGTGATATAGCGGAAGGTCGTCCAGCCGGTGCGCGCGCCATCCACATACGCCGCTTCGTACAGCGCGCGCGGGATTTCCTGCAAGCCGGCCAGGAACAGGATCATGTAGAAGCCGACCTGCAGCCACAGGCGCACTGTTACCAGCGGGAGCCAGTACAGCGGCGGCTGCGGCGGCCCAACCCACACAATCGAGTTCATGCCGAACAGGTTGAGAATCTGGTTGGCAACGCCAAAGGGCAGGCCGTTGAAGATGTTCATTTTCCACACCAGCGACGCAACCACATACGAGCAGGCGGTGGGAATAAAGAACACCGAGCGGAAAAACGCCTGCCCGCGATTCACGCTATTCACCAGCAGCGCCAGCCCCAGCGAAATCGCGACGGTTGTTGGCACAATAAAAATGGCGAACAGGGCAAAGGTCGCCAGCGCCTGCCGGAAGGCGGTGTCGCTGAGCATGGTGATGTAGTTTTGCAGGCCGACGAACTGGGTGGGCGTGACGGTGCGGCGCGCTTCGAAGAAGCTGAGCACAAAGCCCCAGATGATCGGGATGTAGGTGAAAACGATCAGGCCAAGAAACATGGGGCCAACGAATGCCCAGAACGCCAGTGTGGTGCGCATGTTGCGGCGGCGCGCCGATTGGCTGCGCGCGGCCGTTGCCGGTGTGATGCTTTGTATACCCATCGTCCCTCCTGGTCAGGATCAGCGGCGTCGCTCCAGGGTAGTACGTTGCTGGCAGGGATTGTCTGCGCTGACTCGGTGCGGTGTGCCGCAGTGACGCGGCGCGGAATGCTGGCGCGGCTGCGCGGGCGAGAGGTGCCAGTGCCCGCGCAGCCGCCGTATTGTACCCCGAAACGGCAGGTTTATTTCAGCTTGGCCAGCTCGGCTTCAACCTTGGTGGCGGCTGCGGCAATTTCGGTTTTGGGGTCGGCGCCGTTCTTGAGCATGTTATTCACTGCGTCGCCCCAGGCCGTGCCCATTGCGCCCGTCCAGCTTGGGTTGCCCGGCACGCCGTACTTGTTGATGTACTCGACGGCCTGCGACGCCGGGCCGCTCTTGAGTGGCTCGGCCTCGGCGGCCACACTCTTGCGCGGCGGCACGTGGAAGCCATACGACAGCGCCCAGTCCTTCTGGATGTCCTTGTTGTCGATCCACAGCCACTTGACGTAGGCTTTGGCTTCTTCGAGGTTCTTGCTCTTGGCGTTGACGAACTGCGACCAGCCGCCCCAGAAGGTGGCGGGCTTGCCCTTGCCAGCGTCGATCTGCGGCCACGGCACCACGCCGAAGTCGTCGCCAATCGCCTTCTTGATGCCCGGCATGGCCCACAGGCCAGTCCACTGCACGGCGGCCAGGCCGGTGGTGAATGCTGAAGGATCCCACCAGTCGGTTGGCGCGCCGCTCAGGATGCTGTTCGCATGATCCTTGAGCCACTGCTGGCCCTTAGTGAAGGCGGCAATCACGTCGTCGTTATTGAAATCGACCTTGTTGTCGGTGGTCAGGTGATCGTGGCCCGACGACCACAGCAGCTCGTCGCCCAGCACGCCGACGGCGCCGTCGTTGCCCGCGAAGAAGCCCTTGGCCTGGCCGGCAGTGAGCTTATCGATCACCGCGCCCAGCTCGTCGAGCGTTGTTGGCGGCTTGAGACCAGCGCCGTCGAGCAGGCTCTTGCGATAGTAGATCATGCCCATGTCGTCGATCATCTTCACGCCGTAGAGCTTGCCGTCAACGGTGTTGGCGCGCAGGCCCACGTCGTTGAAGTCGCTCTTGACATCGGCGTACAGATCGTCGAGGGCGGCAACCTGCCCCGAGGTCACGAAGTCGCGGTTGAGCTGGCTCTCGAACACGTCGGGCGCATCCGAGCCGAGCAGCGCGGCATTAAGCGCGGTGCCGTAGTCGCCCGGCTTCCACACCACATTCACCTTGACGTTAGGCTTGACTTTGGCATAGTCGGCCGCGTAGCGATTGGCCGCCTGCTGTGTGCCTTCCTCGCCATACTGGTGGTACCAGTGGGTGATCTCGATGGCGTTGCCGCCCGCCGCCGGGGCGCTGGTGCCGCTGGCCGCCGAGCCGCCACCGGTGCTGCCGCCACACGCCGCCAGCAAACCCGCCGCCCCTGCCGATGCCGCAACCATGCGTAGGAAACCGCGCCGGCTCAATCGTTGACCGTTCTCATTGTTTCGCTGAGCATCTGTCGCCATGGTACGCTTCCTTTCAATGTTGAAACCAACCGGAGTTCGCCTGTCCTTCAGCCACCGTCTGTTCCTTCCCAAACTCCTTTCTTGGTGCAGAACCTATGGTGCCCAGGCCGCGCAGCTAAGCCGAAACGCGGCTCGACTGGCGCTCGACCAGGTAGCAGGGCACGCGGTGAATCGCTGGCGTTGGCGCCTCGCCGCGAATCGCAGCCAGCAAAAGCTGGCCGGCCTGCTGACCCATCTCGTAAAATGGTAGCGCGACGGTGGTGAGCGGCGGGCGCTGGAAGGGCGCGAAGATGCGGTTATCAAACCCCACCACCGCCACATCCTCTGGCACGCGCAGCTTGCGCTCGTGCAGGGCGTCGAGCGCGCCAACCGCCATGCTGTCGCTGCCGCAGAACAGTGCGTCGGGCGGCTCGGGCTGGGCCATCAGCTCGTGTGCCAGCGCATACGCCCCCGACTCGTGCCAGTCGCCTTCGCACACCAGCAGCGGGTTGAAGGCGATGCCCGCCTCGCGCAGGGCCTCGCGGTAGCCATCCACGCGCTGAATTGTTGCTTCGTAATCGCGCGTGCCACTGATCATGCCGATCCGCCGACGCCCTGCTTCAAGCAGGTGGCGCACACCAAGCTGCGCGCCGCCCTTGTCGTCGGGGATCACGCACGGCACGGCCACGTCCCGGGTGTACTGGTACAGGTACACCACTGGCACGTCGTTCAGCGGCAGGGCTGGCGCGCCACGCGCGCGCACGCGGTAGCCGCTCATCAGAATCAGGCCATCGACCTGCTTATCGAGAAAGACTTCGAGCAGCGCGCGCTCGCGCGCCATATCGCCGTAGCTGGTGCTCATGAACACGCTGAAGCCATGCGGGCTGACCGCATCTTCCAGGCCGCGCAGCATGGGGATCGTGAACAAGCCTTCGGGGTCGTCGCTCACCACGCCAATCGTCAGGGTGCGCTTGGCCTTCAGGCTGCGCGCAATGCGGTTGGGGCGGAAGTTCAGCTTCTGCACCGCGTCGAGCACGCGCTCGCGGGTGCTGCCGCGCACGTGGGGCGCGTGATTCAGCACCTTGGAAACCGTCGCCGGTGATACGCCCGCCAGTGTCGCGACATCCTGAATAGTCGTGGCTTTGGAGCGCAAGGGCATCATTGCCTCCCGACAGTGCACGAAACCAAGCCGATCGCGGTTGCTGGCTTTTCCTGGCACACCCGGAAAAGAGAAGCACAAACCGAAATCGATTTATAATGCCAGTTCAGGCAAACACAGCCCGAGCAAGCAATGGCTTGCTAATCGGCAGAAAACGCGAGCAGAGCAGATGAATATAAGGAAGAAAGTTTCGTGAATCGATTTACATTCTAACGAGCTTTCCCGAAATGTCAAGCGGGAATTTCCGTGGCGGCTCGTGATGGACTTATAATAATACTTAATTTAAGTCTCGTCAAATCCACCCTTCAGCCGTTGACAGGACTTATTCTAACTATTATCATAAGTGCCACCCTGCTTAGTTCTGCAAAGGCGCGCTATGAGCAAGCAAACCACGAAGGATATTCGGCGCGGCAACCGGCTTGCAGTGCTGCGGCGAATCTACACGGCTGCGCCCGTCAGCCGCCAGCAGATCACCGAGGCCTCGGGCCTGAGCCAGGCGACGATTGCGAATGTTGTGACCGACCTGCTCGGGCTGGGCCTGGTGGTCGAGGCCGGGTTTGAAGACTCGCAGGGTGGGCGGCCGCGCGCCATGCTTGGCATTAACGCCACCAGCGGCGCGTTTGTTGGCATCGACATTGCCGAAACCTATATCGACTTCGAGCTGTTCGATCTGCGGCTCGCGCCGCTGGCCTCGGTTGAGCATACCCTGCACCCCACCGAAAACCAGCCCGCGCAAATTGTGGCGCACCTGGCGCGCGGCCTGAACGACCTGCTGGCACAGGCCGCCATGCCACGTGAGAAAGTGCTGGGCGTTGGCATCAGCCTGCCCGGCCTGGTCGAGCGCTCGGGCGGCGTGTCGGTGTTTGCGCCAAACTGGGACTGGCACGACGTGCCGCTGGGCGCGCTGCTCAGGCAGCAGCTCGATCTGCCGCTCTACCTCGACAACCCGCTGAAAGCCTGCGCGATTGCCGAGCTGTGGTTTGGCGCCGGGCGCGAGGTAGAAAACCTGGTGATGCTCAACCTCGGCACGGGCGTGGGCGCGGGCATTGTGGTGAATGGCGCGCTCTACCGCGGTTCGACTAACAGCGCGGGCGAGTGGGGCCACACCACCATCGCGCTGGATGGGCGGGCCTGCCGCTGCGGCGCGCAGGGCTGTATGGAAGCCTATGTCGGCGCGCCCGGGATTGTCGAGCACCTGCGCGAGCTTGCGCCCGACAGCCCGCTGCTGCACGGCGACGACCAGACCGCCACCATCGCGGCGATTGCCGACGCTGCCGGGCGCGGCGACCCGACTGCCGCCGAGGTTGTTCGCGTCACGGCGCGCTACCTGGGCGCGGGCATTGCGAATATGATCAACCTGTTCAACCCGGATGTGGTGGTGCTGGGCGGCTGGGTTGGCATGCAGCTCGGCCAGTTTCTGCTGCCCGAGCTGCGCAGCAGCGTGGCGCGCACCGCGCTGAGCCAGCCGCTTGCCGCTGCCCGCATCGAGATGTGCCAGCTTCAGCATACCACCAGCATTGGCGCGGCCACATTTGCACTGGAAGGCTACCTGGCGACCTCGAACGCCACGTTGCGCGATTAACCCGTTAGAAAAGGAAGTTCCGTTATGTCCCATTCCACGTTTCAGCAGCCATCTCAGATCTGGTATGGCGGCGACTACAATCCCGAACAATGGCCCGAAGCGATCTGGCAGGAAGACGTGCGCCTGATGCAGGAAGCTGGCGTCAACCTCGTTTCGGTGGGTATTTTCTCGTGGGCGCTGCTTGAGCCGAAGCCCGGCGACTATGATTTTGGCTGGTTCGACCGGCTGATGGATTTGCTGCACGCCCACGGCATTCGCGCCTGCCTGGCCACTGCCACCGCCTCGCCGCCGCCCTGGCTGGCGCAGCGCTACCCGGAAAGCCTGCCCGTCACTGCCGATGGCGTGACGCTCTGGCCGGGCGGGCGGCAGCAGTACTGCCCACACAGCGATGCCTACCGCGAGCACAGCACCGCGCTGGTGCAGCGTATTGCCGAGCGCTACGGCCAGCATCCCGCGCTGGCGATGTGGCATATCAACAACGAATATGGCTGCCATGTGGCAGAATGTTTCTGCGATCACTCCGCCGCCGCCTTTCGCACCTGGCTCGAAGTGCGCTATGGCACAGTTGCCGCGCTGAACGACGCCTGGGGCACGGCCTTCTGGAGCCAGCACTACAGCGACTGGAGCGAGATCAACCCGCCGCGCCGCGCGCCAACTTTCGCCAACCCCACCCAGCAGCTCGACTGGAAGCGCTTTTCGTCGGACAGCCTGCTGGAGTGCTGCGAGCGCGAGCGCGCCATTCTGCGCGAGTATGCGCCCGACGTGCCCGCGACGACGAACTTCATGGGCTTCTTCAAGCCGCTCGACTACTGGAAGTGGGCGCGCAGCCAGGATGTGATTTCGCACGACAGCTACCCCGACCCGTCAAACCCGGCCGAGGTTGCCGACGCAGCAATGACCTACGACCTGATGCGCTCGTTGGGCGGCGGCCACCCGTGGGTGCTGATGGAGCAAACCACCAGCCAGGTGAACTGGCGACGCCAGAATGTGCTGAAACGGCCCGGCCAGATGCGACTGTGGAGCTACCAGGCGCTGGCGCGCGGCGCGAATGGCATTCTGTTCTTCCAGTGGCGGGCGGCTCGCGCTGGCGCGGAGAAATTCCACGGCGCAATGGTGCCGCACGTTGGCACCGAGCAGTCGCGCGTGTGGCGCGAAGTGGTGCAGCTTGGCAACGAGCTGAAGCAGCTCGGCGACGTTTTACCTGCGCGCGTGCCGGCCAAGGTCGCGATCCTGTTCGACTGGGAAAGCTGGTGGGCGCTGGAGCTGGATTCCAAGCCCTCGGCGGATGTGCGGCTGATGGAGCAGATCCGCCGCTACTACGCGCCGCTCTACGCGCGCAATATCGCCGTCGATTTTGCCGGCCCGAACAGCGACCTGAGCGCCTACAGCGCGGTGCTGGTGCCGAACCTGTACATGGTGCGCGACGCGACCGCGCAGGCGCTGGAGCAGTATGTGGCGGGCGGCGGCACGCTGGCGATGTCGTTCTTTAGCGGCATTGCCGACGAAAACGAGCACATTCGCCTGGGCGGCTACCCCGCGCCATTCCGTCGCATGCTCGGCCTGCGCGTCGAGGAGCTCGATCCTTACATTCCCGGCCAGCAGAATGGCGTGCAGACCAGCGACGGCAGCACCTTCACCTGCGATCTGTGGAGCGATGTGATCGATCTGGAAGGCGCTGAGGCGCTGGCGAGCTTCACCGGCGATTTCTACGCCGGCCGCCCAGCCGTGACGCAGCACGCCTTTGGCGCTGGGCAGGCGTTCTACAGCGGCACGCGCCTGAATGCCGAGGGCATGGAATGGCTGCTGGACCGCGTGCTGGGCGCGGCTGGCATTGCGGCGCGCGCGGGCGTGCCTGCCACCGTCGAGCTGATCGAGCGGGCGGCGGGCGCGCAACGCTTCCTGTTCGCGCTAAACCACTCGGCCGCGCCAGCGACGCTACCGCTGGCGGGCAGCTTCACCGACGCGCTAAGCGGGCAGGATGTGGCGGACGAAATCGAGCTGGGGCCATATGGCGTGGCGGTGCTGCGCGGCGGGGAGTAGCCAGGAGTCGGAAGACAGAAGACAGGAGACAGGAGTCGTTTTGCTGACTTCTGACTCCTGACTCCTGACTTCTGCGTTTACAGCTGCCCCACGTCGCCCCAGTTTGCCAGCAATTCCTGGTAGGCTGGGTCGTCGTAGCGGGCGAGCGCGAGCGCGGGGGCGTAAGGTGGCAGCGGCGCGCCGGCAATGTGCGCGGCCAGCAGCTCGCCCGCCGCGCAGGAAGCCATCAGGCCAAAGCCCGAAAGCGCGCCGACGACATACGCGCCGCCCACCGGCAGCGGACCAACCAGCGGGCGATTTTCGCGGGTTTTGGTGTAGTAGCCGCCGTCGATATAGGGCTTGGGCGCACGGTCGAAGTAGCGTGCCAGTCCCGGCACCATCACCGACATGCCGCGCAGCGCCAGCTCGGGGTAGAATTCGTCTACTTCGATTGGAAAGCGTGGCTCGACCGGGTCGAGGTGGAAGTTCCACAGGATCAGCAGCACCGCGCCGCCGGCATGGCCCTCGGGCCGGCAATGCACGCCGGGCGGCAGCTCGTCCAGCATCCAGGCCGTGTCAGGGTCTTCGGCCAGCGCCTCGCGCTCATCTTCATTCCACGGCAGCGTCACCGGATCGGTCCATATCAGCATGGGCGCGTCGCGTGGCACCACGCCCAGGTGATCGTTAAAAGCGATCTTGATGTGCCGCTCGGAATAGACTGGCAGCTCGACGCCCAGCAGCCGCGCGACCTGCCCAAGCATCGGGCCGGCAGAATCGACAAAGCAGCGCGTGGCGATTGTTTGCGGTCCATTCTCGGTTTCCACGCGCACGCCCTCGACCTGCCCATCACGCACGTCCACGCCCGCGACGGTGCCGCGCAACAGGCGTACGCCGCGCTCACGCGCCGCTTCCAGCAGCACCATGCCAAACTGCTGCGCGCTGAACCAGCCAGCCCGGCGAACATGCAGCACCGCCACGATTTCTTCGGCCAGGTAGGGGAAATGCGCGCGGATCAGCGCCCGGTCGGTGATCAGGTCGGCGCCGTCGAGCGGGCTGGCATAGCCATGTGGATCAGCGGGCTGGTAAGCTGCCGCGCCGGGGCTGCCATCGTGCACGCGCAGCGCGCCAGCGCCGAGGGTGGCGGCTTCCTCTGCGGCGGCGCGCAGGGTTGGCACCTGCGCCGCGTCGGCGGTAGCATAGACGTAGCCGCGCCGGTTCATCAGGATGGCGTTGTCGGTGGCGGCGGCGATTTCTTCCAGCAGGTCGATGCTGCGGTTCATCAGCTGCACCATCGTGTCGCCGGGGCCGGGCCACCAGTTGCGGTATGCCTCGGTTGATTTGTCGCTGGTAAGCGAGAGCGGCGCGCCCTGCTCAACCAGCACAATGTCGCTGATGCCGTGGCGGGTGGCGAGGTAGTAGGCCGTCGCGACACCCGCGATGCCCGCGCCACAGATCACAATTTGGGCAGAAGAAGTCATGGCCTGGCTCCGCGCAATCGCGCTCGTGAAGGAGGGACCGTACCACCAAGACACCAAGACACAAAGACGTAAAAGATTCTTGGTGTCTTGGTGGTAAACGTTGCGAGTTTGAACCTTACGCCTTCGCCACGCGCTCGGCCACGGCGCTGCCGACCGTGCTGGTGGTGCTTGGCTGCTCGTCGGGCGTGGCGATGTCGCGCGTCACAAGGCCCGAGTCGACGGTGGCGTACACGGCTTCCTCAACGGCGCGGGCTTCTTCTTCCAGGCCAAACGAGTAGCGCAGCATGAGCGCCACGCTCAGGATCGTCGCCAGCGGGTTGGCGATGCCCTGCCCGGCGATGTCGGGCGCAGAGCCGTGGATCGGCTCGTACAGGCCCATGCGCGAGCCGTTGTTGCCCGTGGCCGCGCCCAGCGAGGCCGAGGGCAGCATGCCCATCGAGCCGGCCAGCATCGAGGCCTCGTCGGTCAAGATGTCGCCAAACATATTCTCGGTCACAATCACGTCGAACGAGGCCGGCCGGCTGATCAGGTACATGGCGCAGGCATCGACCAGAATGTGCTCAAGCTGCACGTCGGGGAATTCATCGCGCATGACGCGGGTAGTAACGCTGCGCCACAGCCGCGAGGTTTCGATCACATTGGCTTTATCGACCGAGGTGAGCTTGCCGCGCCGGCCGCGCGCCATGGTCGCCGCCGCGCGCACCACCCGCTCGATCTCGCCGGTGGTGTAGGTGCAGGTGTCGAGCGCCCATTCTTCGCCGTTTTCGGGCTTCTCGCGGCGCTTTTCGCCAAAGTAGATGCCGCCGGTCAGCTCGCGCACCACCAGCATATCGACGCCCGCCAGGCGCTCGGGGCGCAGCGGCGACGAGGCCACCAGGCGCGGGTGCAGCGTGACCGGGCGCAGGTTGGCGAACAGGCCCAGCGCCTTGCGAATGCCCAGCAAGCCCTGCTCGGGCCGCACCTTGGCTTCGGGATTGTCCCACTTCGGGCCGCCAACCGCGCCAAGCAGCACCGCGTCGGATTTATGCGCCAGGCGCAGGGTTTCTTCGGGCAGGGCAGTGCCGGTCGCGTCAATCGCGCAGCCGCCGATCATGGCTTCGTTCAGCTCAAACGTATGCCCGAAACGCTCGCCAACCGCCGCCAGCACCTTGCTGCCTTCGGCCACCACATCCGGCCCGATGCCATCGCCGGGCAGGGTCGTAATCACTGCGTGCATATCTGTTCCCTTGTTGCTTCGCTATTGCCTGCCGCTATTCTACACGATGATGGCGGGAGCGCTGTCATATAGGGGAGTGAACCGCAAAGACCGCAAAGAGCGCAAAAATTCTGGGTTGCAGGTTTGCAGGTTGCAGGTTGGCGAGTTGCAGGTTGCAGGCTTGCAGGTTGCAGGTTTGCAGGTTGCCAAGTTGCAGGTTCTGTGGTTCCGTGGCTCGGTTTTCCGATCGAATCCTTGTGTCTTCGTGTCTTCGTGGTTAAGGTGCTCTGAACCTCGGGGTTCGTTGAACGGCGTTCGCTACAGCAAAGCCTCCAGCGCGTCGCGGAGTTCGCGCAGGCTGCGTTCGTTCGCGTCGGGTGTGCGGTCGCCCATGGTGACATTGTGCGCGACACGCCACGCAAAATATTTGGTGAGCTGCGCCCAGTGCAGCGCTTCGTAGTGACGCAGGCCGGCCAGCTCGGCGGGGTCAATCGGCGCGGCAGCGGCATAGGCGCGCAGAAACGGCTCGTCCTGCACGCCGCCGCTGCCGTCGCGGCCGAACTGGTGCCGCGCAATCGCCACGTCGAACAAGAGCGGCCCCCAGCCAACCGTGCCAGTGTCGATCAGGCCCACCGCGCCAGTCGCCGGGTCGCGCAAGAACTCCATGAAGTCGCCAACCGTCACGCCATAGGTGACTGGCGTGGCCGCCTCGAAAGCGCGCACATTCGCCAGCGTCTGGTCGAGCAATGCTTGCAGGCCGGGCTGCGCCTCTACTTCGGGACAGCGCTCGCCCACAAACGCGAAAATCTGATCGGGCGTGCCTGCCAGCTCGGGCGCGGCGTGCCAGATGCGATGCACGCGCCCAAGCTGCTCGCCAACCAGCGCAGGCGCGCCGGGCGCAGCCCAGTCGAGCGGCTCGCCACGCACGAACCGGAGCAGCGCCAGCGGCTCGCTGCGCCCATGCGGGCCGGGCACCATCACACTCGTCGCGCCGTCGCGGGCGAGGAGTGGCGCGCTGCTCGGCATGCCGCCGCGCACCAGCGCCGCCGCCGCGCGCAGCCCGCCGTCGAAATCGGCCTGGCGGGTGTAGCTATACTTCGCCACCAGCCGCTCGGCGGGCGTTTCGAGCAGCCAGACATGCCCGGTGAAGCCGCCCTCCATCGGCGTAATCCGCACTGGCGCAGCCAGCTCCCAGGCTGCCAGCGCGGCGATTAGATCCGCTTCGCTCAGCGTTTCTGCCATTGCGCATACCTCTTCTTCGTGCCTTCGTGTCTTCGTGGTACAGAGAGCGGTGAACTTTAGCCTTGCCCCGCCTGCCACGCCAGCTCCTGCGCCAGCAGGCACAGCTCGGCGGCCTTGAAGGCGTGCTCCTGCGTCATGGCGTTTTCGGTGCGCTCCAGGCAATCGCGGATGAGCTGGCCGAAGAAAGGAAAGCCAACCTTGCCCGCCAGCTCCATGTGCTGCTCGCCCCGCCCATCGACAAGGTAGAGCTGGTCGCCAGCGCGGCTGCGCGCCACGTCGATATACTTGCGCAGCTCGATGTAGCCCTCGGTGCCCAGAATGACTGTGCGGCCATCGCCCCAGGTGCCCAGGCCGTCGGGCGTGAACCAGTCCACACGGAAATAGCCCGACGCGCCATTGTTCGCTTGCAGGCTGGCCTCGCCAAAGTCTTCCAGCTCAGGAAACTGCGGATGGTTGCAGTTCGCCACCGCCGCCATGCGCACGCTCGCATCGGCCGCGCCGGTGTAGAACAGAAACTGCTCGATCTGGTGGCTGCCGATATCGCACAGAATGCCGCCGTACTGCGCGCGGGCGAAAAACCACGGCGGGCGGCTGGCCGCGCTCAGGCGGTGCGGCCCTAGCCCCAGCACCTGAATCACGCGCCCAATCGCGCCCGCCCGCACCAGATCGCCAGCGTGTACCGCGCTTTCGACATGCAGGCGCTCGCTGTAGTAGACCATGTATTTGCGCCCGGTGGCGGCCACGGCCGCGCGCGCCGCCGCAAGCTGGTCGAGGCTGGTGAATGGCGCTTTGTCGGTGAAATAGTCCTTGCCGGTGGCCATCACGCGCAGACCGAGCGGGCCGCGCTCATTTGGGATGGCAGCGGCGGCCACCAGCAGCACGCCCGCGTCGCCCAGAATTTCGTCGGCGCTGCGGGCGGCGCGCGCCTGCGGAAAACGCGCCTGAAAGGCCGTGACTTTGGCTGGGTCGGGGTCGTACACCCAGCGCAGCTCTGCGCCGGCGTCGATCAGCGCCTGGCACATGCCGTAGATATGCCCGTGGTCGAGGTGCATGGCCGCGAAGGCAAACTCGCCCGGGCCAACCACCGGCGCGGGCCGGCCCTGTGGCGCATAGTTCATGCCACTTGTGCTCATCAGAATCTCCTCTATGGCGCGACTCGGTGCCGCGCCGCTCGATCGCTCCTATTGCTGCGATGTGCGTGTATTTGCCTGCGGCAGCAAGGTACTTCTTTATTTTTGTGTGTCAATTTTGGCGCGGAGCGCCAAAATTGACACACCTTCATCGTTGCGAAAACTGTGTGCAAGAGAAAGAACGATTCCTGCGCCGCGCAGCAATTGTTGCAGAACAGCACACTTCCGCAATGGCTTCGCTCATGTGCTGTCATCCCCGTGTCATCTTCGCCAATTGGTTCGTGGCGCGCAAACAAGTATCATTACTCGGAAGAGGTTAAAAGAAGGTAAAAGCGTCCAACCATTATATTCAAGGAACCGTTGCAATGAAGTCGACCCTGTTGCGTCTCAGCCTGCTCATTGCGTTTTTGCTCACTGCAGTGCTGCAGCCGGCCATGCCCGCGGCTGCCGCGCCCGCCAGCCCAGCGCCCGCCCCTGCGCCGGTGGCGTCCAGCACGCCAGCCCGCACCAGCGCTGCGCCGCTCGCCGCTGGCGGCAACCCCAGCCTTTCGCTCGTCCAGAGCGTCAGCAAGGAACCGCTGCTTGGCGGCAGCATCAGCTACACGATTGCGATCACCAACACCGGCGCAACGCCCGTGATCGATCGCGGCTACAACCTGACCATCAGCGACACGCTGCCGGTTGGCCTGAGCTACACCAGCGCCACGCCAACCCCAACACTGGTTTCGCCCCAGGCCAATGGCTCAACGCTTGTCGTGTGGGACAACGTTGTCGATCTGGAGGCGAAGGAAGGATTCAGCATCTCGCTGCAGGCCGCGCTCGCTTCGACCCTGACGGTCGCGTCATCGTTCACGAATAGCGTCAACGCGCGCGTGAACAGCATGCCCGACAACAGCGGCAGCTGGGTTTCGGTGACCAAGCAGCTCGCCGGGCGACCGCAAGCGATTGACATCAACGTCGTTGCGCTGCAGTCGAGCGCGATTGAGCAGGCCACCGGCGCGGGCGAAATGACAAACGCGCCCGGCGCGCGCACGGGTGCCGACTGGCCCTACCAGTACCGCATCACCGTCGCCAACAACAACGTCGGCTCCAGCACCAACACCGTCGCCAGCGTCACGCTCCCGCCGGGCGTGGCCTACCTCGGCGGCGTCACAATCGCGCCAAACCCCAATTCCAGCAGCACCGCGCCGAGCCTGAACCTGCTGGCCGACGGCTCGCTGACGCTGAGCTGGAGCCTGGGCACGCTCACCAAGGCGCGCTACACCGACCCGGTCGTCATCACCTTCAGCGCGGCGATTCCCTACCGCGCGCGCAGCGCCGCCGACACACAGGCCGAACGAGGCCCGTTCGCCGGCCCGATGCACGGCGCAATCATTCCCGAAGACACGCGCCTGCCGGTGAGCTACGAGGCCAGCGCGATCTACGGCGGCCTGTCGACCAGCGACGGCACGATTTCCACCCCGGCCGACGACACGCCGCCCACCGTCACCGCCGCCTACGCAACTGTCCACAAGGCCGGCACGCCCGGCACCGTTGGCATTGGCACAACGGTGGCGTGGACGCTCGACTGGTCGATTTCCGAATATTACACCACAACCGACATTCTGCTGACAGATGTGCTGCCCGATGGCATGACCTATATCACAAACAGTGCCAGCCTCGCGCCCGCGCAGGTGTTGCAGAACACGCCCAGCACCGGCAAAACCACAATCGTCTGGGAGCTGGCCCCGGCGCGCACCGCCGCCGGTCAGCATGGCGCGCTCACCTTCACCGCACTGGTCGACCCGACCTACAGCGGCGCGCCCTACGCCGGCCAGCCGGTAGTTTCCGGCGACAAGTTCACCAACAGCGTCACGCTCAGCGGCGACTGGCACGACGTTGCCACGCCCGCGCGCGACGGCACGCTCACGCCCACGCGCACCTCGGCCAGCGTCAGCACGCGCATGCCCACCTTCAGCAAAGAAGTGTGGAACCCAACCAGCAGCACCTGGACGCACGCCGCAGCCGGCTTCACCGGCGACACCATGCGCTTCCGCCTGAGCTACGCCAGTGCCGCCGATGTCGATGCCAAGGCGATTGTGATCCGCGACTTCCTGCCGCGCGGCATGACCTATGTGAACGCGAGCGCCAGCCACACCAGCACTGGCACGTTCAGCGATGGGACGGGCTGCGACAGCGCGCCAACATCGCCCACGGTTGGCACGCTTGGCGGCCTGCAATACCTCGAATGGCGGCTATGCAACAGCGCGCGCGGCAGCAGCTGGCAGGCCACCATCGACGCCCAGATTGGCGACATCCCGAATGTTCAGCCCGGCTGGATCGTGGCGAACTTCGGCAAGCTGACCGGCCAGAACACGCCCGGCACAGTATACAGCCTGCGCGACATTGCCAACACCAGCTACAACGCGCCGAATCTGGTGCTGACCAAGAGCGCCAGCCCAAGCAGCGGGCTGGTTGGCGGGCAAAGCACCACCTTCACCATTAGCATCAAGAACACTGGGCCGGCCGCCGCCTATAACCTCGCCCTGCGCGACATCCTGCCCGCGAACCTGATCGTCGCGAATAGCGGCGGCAGCGCCAGCCCAAGCGCCAGCAGCTACATCACCACCAGCGGCAACCCGGCTGGCGGCGCGGGTGGCGTGCTGCAGTGGAGCAGTGTCGCCAGCCTTGCGCCCGGCGCGACCCACACTTTCACCTACCAGGCCACCATCCCGAATGGCCTGCCAGCCGGCGCGTCGATGACGAACGTGGCCAGCGTGGCCTACAACAGCCGCGCCGACAACACCGGCCACCAGTGGAACACCAGCAGCAACACCGCCGACAGCAACACCAAATCGGCCACGGTGTACGTGCGCGGCCTGACCGTCACCAAAACCGCCACGCCCGCGATTGCGACGATTGGCGAAACGGTGCACTGGACGCTCACCGGCAGCGTGCCGACCGGCGTGATCGGCTACTGGCCGGTGGTGCAGGAAAACAGCCTGCCCGACGGTTTTGCCTACATCGCCGGTAGTACGGTCGTGACGGGCGCGACGCTCGACGGTGTGCCGCACCACGCGCAAAACCCGCTTGGCGATGGCGCGCGCGAGCTGCGCTGGTTCCTCGAAACGATTGACAACACCAATGGCGCCAGCGCGGCGACCTTCACTATCGAGTTCGATACCGTCATCACTGGCTTCAAGCCCGGCCAGCCCGCGACGATTTTCTACCCGAACAACTGCTGCCTCGCCACCGCAACGAACAGCGTGTATGTCGGCTGGTACGACAGCAGCGCGGGCTACAACAGCCAGGGCTTTGCCTACGACGGGCTGCTGACGAACCGAACCACGCGGCGTAGCCCGGCCGGCACCTTTAGCGAAACCATCCGCCAGCCGAGCGTGGGCGTGTCGACCAGCGTGGATCACGACCTGATCGGCGCGGGCGACACCGTGCTGCTGACTCTGCGCGCCAGCAACATGGGCAACAGCGCCGCGTTCGACCTGGTGCTGACCGACACGCTGCCGCTCGGCCTGACGCTGGTGCGCACCGAGGGCATGGCGATAAGCTACCCGGCCGGCTTCCCGAATGTGACGACCAGCATGCAGGACACCAGCACGCCCGGCACGGCCAACCTCGGCTACACGCTCGACACCCTGCATGTTGGCGCGACCTGGATCGTCACCGCAACCGCGACCGTCGACCCGGCAATCGCCGCCGGCCTGAACCTTTCCAACCAGGCCGCAGTGACCTACTCATCACGCGCGGGCACGCCGCCCGACAGCAACGGCGACGGCCAGAGCGACGAGCGCAGCTACCGCGGCCCGCTGGTGACGCTGGGCCTGGCCACGCCAGCGGCAGCAGTGCAGAAAAGTGCGCTTGTCAGCGGCGACGAACTGACCGTTGGCACGCCAATTGTCTACACGCTCACGCTGCCGCCCGCGCCAATCAACGCGACCGTCTACAGCGCGGCGATTACCGACACGCTCGACAGCCGCCTGCAGATCACCAGTGTATCTGGCGCGGTGGCGAGCGGCAACCGCGTGACGGCGAGCTACGCCAGCATCCCGCCCGGCGAGCAGCGCACGATTGTGATCTCGGCGCGCGTGCCGAATAGCAGCACCGCCAGGGATGGCGCGCTGCTGAATAACACCGCCAGCTTCAGCTATGCGGGCCATGCCGCCGCGCCCAGCAACACCGTGGCGAACACCTTTGTTGCGCCGGCCCTGGCTGTCGAGATGTTTGCCAGCGCGCCCAGCGTCTCGGCGGGCGACAAACTGACCTACACCGCGACGATCTCGAACGCGGGCGGCGGCCTCGCCAGCGACCTTGCGCTTGGCCTGACCCTGCCGGCGAACATTCACTACACGCCCGGCAGCGCCACGCTGAACGGCCAGCCACTGCCCGACCCGAGCGGCGGCGCGTGGAGCCTGCCCAACCTGAGCGGGCACAGCGCGGCGGTCTTTCGCTTCGAGGCGCAAGTCACGCAAGCCACGGCTGGCACGGCCTACGTTGCCACCGCCAGCGCGCACGGCACCGACAGCCAGGGCGCGGCGATTGTGGCAAACAACCAGGCCCGCGTCGCCACCGACACTGACCCCGACGACAGCGACGGCGCGCGCGTGTATGGCCCGCTGCAATGGCAAACCCACACGGCCTCAGTTGCGTTTGAAGACCTCAAGAAAACCGGCTGGACCGACTGGGACTACAACGACTTCATTGTCTGGATCAACATTCAGGAAGGGCTGACGCCGGCCGGTGAGGTTGCCGCGCTGAAGATCAACTACGTCTCGCGCGCGCGCGGTGCCGGCTTCGACCACGCCTTCCACCACGCGCTGCCGACCCTGGGCACGGCGCATGCCGACCTGACGGTACGCGACGGCGCGGGGCAGATCCTTTCGCACACCAGCAGCGTCGTGGGCGACGAGCCGTCGTTCCTGATTTTCGGGCGAACCAAAGAATCACTGCCGCCCAACGGCCTCTTGCAAACTAACACGCGCCCGATTCAAACGACCTACCTGAAGGGCTACACCGCCGCGCTCACGCTGGTGCTGGACGACCCTTCTTCGAACCTGGAAGAAGACCTGCCGCCCACGCCGTGGGACCCGTTCATTGGCGTGTACGACACCGGGCAGGACGTGCATCTGGTGATGCCAGGCCACCTCGACAACACCCAGAAGGTCAACACCGCCTTCGACCCGAACACGCCGCTGAAGGGCTACGACCTGCCGCTGGCGCAGATTTTCGACCCGAACTGGCGCTGGCCGATTGAGTATGCCGGCATCTGGCGCTCGTACCCGCAATATGTCAATTATGTCGGCAGCGGCGGCACGCGCTCCACCGACTGGGCCGCCGACGCGAATGCCGTGCCGAGCTGGGTGTGGGGCTATGCGCCCGCGACACAGAGCATCCAGCAGGCCAAACCCAGCGCTGATGCGCCCGAGTCACGCTACTTCGGCGGCCCAGCCGTAGGCGATGTCAATGGCGACGGCCAGCAGGAGATCGCGCTGGGCAACTTGCTGGCGAATCGTGTAGAGCTGTACGACGCCCTGCGCCGGCCCATGCCCGGCTGGCCGCAGGCCACGGGCGGTGGCGTGAAAGCCAGCCCGGTGCTGGCCGACCTGAACAAAGACGGCAAGCCCGAGATCCTGGCCGGCGCAGAAGACGGCAAAGTCTACGCCTGGTTTGCAAACGGCACGCCTGTGCCCGGCTGGCCGGTGCGCGTCAGCAGTGCGCGTATTCTCGCCACGCCCGCCGTCGCCGACATCGACAGGGATGGCTCGGTCGAGGTGGTGGTGCCCGCCGCCGACGGCAAGCTTTACGCCTTCAGCGCAAGCGGCGCGCCCAAGGCCGGCTGGCCGGTCAGCATCGGCAACCAGCTCGATCTCAACGGCAGCCAGGTCATCAACAGCTCGCCGCGCATTGCCGACCTGGATGGCAGCGGTAATGTGAAGATCGTGGTTGGCTCGACCGACCACCGGGTCTACGCCTTCAACGGCAACGGCTCGCTGGCCTGGTCGTACCTGACCGGCGACATGATCCTGGGTGCGCCGGCAATCGCCGACTTCGACGCAACGCACGCGGGCAAGGAAGTGGCGGTTGCCTCCGGCGACAGCTATGTCTACCTGCTCGACAAGGACGGCGCGCGCATTCGCCGCAAGCGCACCGGCTGGACCATCCGCTCGACGCCGCTGGCCGCCGACCTGGATGGCGATGGCAAGCCCGAGCTGCTGGTTGGCGGCGACGACGGCAAGCTCTACGCCTGGCACGGCGACGGCACCACCGTGGCCGGCTGGCCGCAAACAACCCCTGCGCCGATCTTCGGCGGGCCAGCCGTAGGCGATCTCGACGGTGACGGCAAGCCGGAAGTGTTTGCCGGCTCGGACGACGCGCATGTGTATGCGTGGCACGCCAACGGCACGCCCGTGAACAACTGGCCGCGCATCACCAGCCTGGCCGTGAAGGGCCGGCCCGTCGTGGCGCAGATGCAAGCGGGGGCCGCGCCGCAGGTGGTGGTTGCCGACTTTGGCGGGCAGCTCTACGCGTTCGACAAGCTCCAGCGCGTGTATGTGCCGCTTACCCGGCGCTAATGCGCCTTCGGCGCAGGGGTTAGGGGTTGGGGTATAGGGGATAGGCGCCGCACTAGCGCCCACTCATCGACAGATGAGTGGGCGCTAGTGTTTCGAGCAGATAGAGCGCGACCTTCGATACGGCCTGCGGCCTACTCAGGATGCGCGCACTCGCCTGTTTTCTCGCTCAGTGTTCTCAGTGCTCGCTGTGGCTCTATCGCGGCAAGCCCGCCGCCGCATAGATCGCCAGCACCGCCGCCAGGCTGCGCCGACCTTCCGCGCCATCCACCAGCGGCGGGCGGCCTTCGCGCACCGCCCCGATTATGTCGCGCAGCAGAGCCGTGTGCCCGCTCGGCGCAATGCCACGCGGGTCGCCCGCCGCGCCGGCATCGCTCGGTGGCGCGGCTACGTCGCACGGCGGCGGCACGCCATCAGCCGATTGCCAGCGCACGAGTCGCTCGCCCTCGATCTCCAGGCCGCCGCGCGTGCCATAGACCGCGACGCGATGCGGAAAACCCGGCTCGATGGTGGTCGAGGCCGCGACGGTCGCGAATGCGCCACTAGCGAAGCGCAAGGTCGCCGCCAGCGTGTCTTCGACCTCGACGGCGCGCTGGAGTGTGCCCGCAACAGCCTGCACCGCCACCGGGTCGCCCATCAGCCACAGGAGCACGTCGAGCAGGTGGATGCCCTGGTTCATCAGCACGCCACCGCCGTCGAGCGCCCAGGTGCCGCGCCATTCGGCCTGATCGTAGTAGCGCTGCGCGCGAAAGTAAGGAATCGTCACGGTGCCAAGCGTGAGAGCGCCCAAAGCGCCGGCCGCAACTGCCGCGTGAATTGCCTGAAAGTGCGGTTCGGCCCGGCGCTGGAGCGCCACGCCCAGGCGCACACTGGCCGCCTGCGCAGCGGCGATCATGGCGTCGGCGTCGGCCAGGGTGAGCGCCATGGGTTTTTCGACGAGGATGTGCTTGCCAGCCTGCGCGGCGGCGATGGCCTGGTCGGCGTGCTGCCCGCTGGGCGTGCAGATGCACACAATATCGACATCGGGGTGCGCAAGCAGCGCCGCCGGGCTGAGCCAGGGCGCGCCAAACTGCTCGGCAATCGCCGGGGCACGCGCCGGGTCGGGGTGGGCGACGCCCACCAGATGCGCGCCCATGTCGGCGCAGGCGGCCGCGGCCTGCGCGTGGTAGCGCGCAACCATGCCCGCGCCCAGAATGCCGATGCCAATGCGCCCGCCGCTCATTGCGCCGCCATCCACTCGCGCAGGCGCGCGGCGTGCTGTGGCAGGGCGATCTCGGGTTCGGCCAGCTCGGGGTGCCAGTGCTTTTCCCACTCGACGCTCAGAATGCCACGGTAGCCGCCCGCACGCAGCAGTTGGAGGATTTCTGGCACCGGCACCGCGCCCTCGCCCAGCAGGGTCAGCGCCCAGTCCTCGGGTTTGGCGGCGGCCGGGTCGGGCTTGCCGTCCTTGATGTGAACATGCAGCAGGCGCGGGCCGAGCGCTTCCCAGCTCGTCGCGACCGGCTCGCCAAAGCGCAGCGGGTGCAGAATATCCCAGATCGCGCCGAGACTCGGGCTGGGCAGCAGCGCCAGCACACGCGCCACCATCTCGCCGCGCGAAAAGCTGTCGTGGGTTTCGAGCGCGACCTGCACGCCCAGACGCTCGGCTTCGGGCAGCACGTCGGCCAGCCCATCGGCCACCCACGCGGCGGCAGTGTCGTCGGGCGTGCCGGCCGGCGCGGTGCCGCCAAAGGTGCGTACCATGGGCGCGCCGACGTCGTGCGCAAGCTGCAGGTAGCGCCGCAGCTCGGCGGCATGCGCGGCGCGCTCACCCGCGTCGGGCATGGCGAAGCGCGTGGACGCGCCAATCCCGATGATGCGGAGGCCGTGCTGGCGGGCCACGTCGCGCAGGCGCGCGCGCCCGTCGGCGGGCAGGTCGGCGGGAATGATCGCGCCGTCGAGCAGGCGAATTTCGAGCGCGCTGTAGCCGTGCGCAACGGCAAACTCGGCCGCCTGCTCAAACGACCAGCGCGGGCAGGCCAGCGTGCTAAACGCGAGCGGGTATGTCTCAGGCATTGGTGCTTCCTCCTGCTTGGGCGCGAAGATCAGTGAGCAGCGCGCCATACTCGGCCCGGTCGATTGGCAGGTCGATGGCGCGGCCGGCGTAGCTGGAAAGCGTGATCGCATTCGCCAGCTCCAGCGAGTCGCGGGCCGAGCGCGCATTGCACAGCGGCTCGCGACCCTCGCGCAGCGCGTCGATCAGGTCGCGGTATACAGCTCCGTGGCCGGCCAAATCTGCGGGCATCGGCGGCAGCTCGGCGACATGGCTGGCTGGTGCGCTAAACATCTCATTCGACACCCGCATATGTTCATGCTGCGGCGGCTCAAAGCGCGTGACCTGCAACTGGCCGCCGCTCAGGCGCAGGCTGGCGCGCTCGCCAATGATTTCCAGGTACTGCGGGCCAACTTCGGCGGTGCCAGCGAAGAAATAGCCGGGCGCGCGGTTGGCGAACTCCAGCAGGGCGTGCGCGGTGTCCTCAGTTTCGATGGTGTGGTGCAGCGTGCGCGTGACGCCCCAGACGCGCGCGGGCGTGCCGGCCAGGTAGCACAGCAGATCGAGCGTGTGCGGGGCCTGGTTGAGCAGCACGCCGCCACCTTCGCCGCGCCAGGTGCCGCGCCAGCCAGCGGTGCGGTAGTAGTAGGCGGTGCGAAACCAGGGCTCGACGCACAGCACGCGCACCAGCGTGCCCAGCTCGCCGGCATCGATCAGGGCGCGGGCCTGCCGCACCTCGGGCCGGAAGCGCTGCTGGAAACTGACCGCGAGCGTGCGGCCGGCGCGCTCGGCCGCGTCGATCATGGCATCGGCCTCGGCCACCTCCACGGCAATCGGCTTTTCGACCAGCACGTGCGCGCCGGCCGCAAAACAATCAAGCGCAATCGCGGCGTGGCTGGGGTGCGGCGTGCAGACCACTGCGAGATCGGGCTTGGTTTCCGCCAGCATGGCGTGGTAGTCGGCAAATAATGGCACGCCAGCGGCGGCGGCGCGCGGCGCGGCGCGCTCGGCGCTCAGGTCGCTCAGGGCGACGAGTTGCGCGTCGGGGGTTTCGGCCAGCGCCTGCAGATGCGTCGCGGCAATCACGGCGCCGCCGCCAATCAGGGCGACGCGCAGCGGTTCGGGCATGGCTGTGTTCCTTGTCGTGGCGGTTCCGTGCGGGCTAGTGTAGCACGGTTTGTGGGCCGAGTTTTGAGTGCTGAGTGTTGAATGTTGAGTTGGCAGGTTGAAAGTTTACAGGTTTCAGGTTCGCCTGTTTCAGGTTTCGTGTTCAATCCCAAAACTCCAGATCATAAAGCCTCGGACGGCACTCATACGTTCAGGTCTTCGTGCCTTCGTGCCTTCGTGGTTCCGTGACTCAGTGGGGAATAACTGGTAATCGGTCGCGCCCTTCGATACGCGGCTACGCCGCTACTCAGGACGCTATCTTTTTCACACAAACCTCCGTGCCCCTGTGCCTCAGTGGTGAACTTTTTTTAGCCGCCCAATCTCTGCGCTCTTTGCGCCCTTTGCGGTTAAAAATTATCTGGCCGGCGCTCGACGCAACCTGCCAACCTGCAACTTTCACACCTGAAAACGTGCAACTGCCCGCCCGTCTTGTGGTATCGTAGCGCATCCATTCGAGAAGAGGCGAGGGAGCAGCATGGAACCACGAATCCGCGTCGCCGTTGTGGGCGGCGGCATTGGGCGGCAGCACGTCGAGGCATACCGCGCGCTAAACGACCATTTCGACCTGCGGGCAATCTGCGATCTCGACGCGGCGCGCGCGCAGGAAATTGCGCACACCTTCGAAATCCCGCGCGCATTCACCAGCCTCGATCAGCTATGCGCGCAGCCCGACATCGACGTGATCGACATCTGCACGCCGCCGTTTCTGCATTTCGCGCAGATCGAACAGGTACTCGCTGCCGGCAAACATGCGATCTGCGAGAAGCCGCTGGTCGGCTCGCTGCGTGAGGTCGACGCGCTGGCCGCAGCCGAGGCGCGCTCGGGCAAACGCATCATGCCGATCTTTCAGTATCGCTTCGGGCATGGCTTGCAGAAGCTGAAATACCTGAACGAGCGCGGGCTGGCCGGTACGCCCTACCTCGCCACGGTCGAGGTGGCGTGGCGGCGGCGCGCGGCCTACTATGGGGTGCCCTGGCGCGGCAAATGGCAGACCGAGCTGGGCGGCGCGGTGATCAGCCACGCAATTCACGCGCTCGATATGCTGACCTACGTGCTTGGCCCGGCGAAAACCGTGTTTGCCCGCACCAGCACACGTGTCAACCCGATCGAGGTGGAAGACTGCGCGGCGATCACGCTGGAGCTGGCGAGCGGCGCGCTGGCGACGGTGGGCATCACGCTTGGCTCGGCGGCCGAGATCACGCGCCACCGCTTTTCCTTCAGCCAGCTTGTGGCCGAAAGCAACACCGCGCCCTACACGAACAGCCACGAGCCGTGGACCTTCACGCCCGACACGCCCGAGCTGGCCGCGCCGCTGGCCGACGCACTGGCGCAGTTCATGCCACAGCCCGAGCGCTTTGAAGGCCAGCTCATTCGTTTCTATGAGGCATTACGGAGCGACAGCGCGCTGCCGGTCACTCTGGCCGATGCGCGCATTTCTATCGAGCTGATCACGGCGATCTACGCCTCGGCGGCCAGCAACGCGCCGGTGGCACTGCCGCTCGCGCCCGACCACCCGGCCTATGGCGGCGCGCCAAACGGTTGAGCCACAGAGCGCGCAGAGGCCACTGAGGATGATAATCAAAACTCCGTGTCCTCGGTGTTCTCTGTGGCCCGTTCCTTATAGCCCGCCGCGCATTCACATATGAAAGGAAACTCGCAATGGCAGATCAACGCATTGGCATCATCATGAACGGCGTGACCGGGCGCATGGGAACCAATCAGCACCTGATCCGCTCGATTGTGGCGATTCGCGACGCGGGTGGCGTGGCGCTGCCCAACGGCGACCGCCTCATCCCTGACCCGCTACTGCTCGGCCGCAACCAGCGCAAGCTCGAACAGCTCGCCCGCGCCCATGGCGTCGAACGCTGGAGCACCGATCTGGCGGCCTGCCTGCGCAACTCCGACGACACAATCTACTTCGACGCGCAAACCACTGGCCGCCGCGCCGAGGCCGTGCGCGCCGCCGTGGCCGCCGGCAAGCATATTTATTGTGAAAAGCCGATTGCCAGCGATGTTGGCACCGCGCTGGAGCTGGCGCGGCTGGCGCGCGACGCTGGCGTGAAAAACGGCGTGGTGCAGGACAAGCTGTTTCTGCCGGGCCTGCGCAAGCTCAAGCGCCTGATCGACAGCGGCTTCTTCGGGCGCATCCTGTCGGTGCGCGGCGAGTTTGGCTACTGGGTGTTCGAAGGCGACTGGCAGGCGGCGCAGCGGCCTTCGTGGAACTACCGCAAGCAAGACGACGGCGGCATTATTGTCGATATGTTCTGCCACTGGCGCTATGTGCTCGACAACCTGTTCGGCCCGGTGCGCGCGGTTTCCTGCCTGGGCGCGACGCACATCCCCGAGCGCGTGGACGAGCAGGGCCAGCGCTACGCCGCCACCGCCGACGACGCAGCCTATGGCACCTTCCAGCTCGACGGCGGCATCATCGCGCAGATCAACTCCTCGTGGGCGGTGCGCGTGTACCGCGACGAGCTGTTTAGCCTGCAGGTCGATGGAACGCAGGGCAGCGCGGTCGCAGGTCTGCGCGAGTGCAAAACGCAGCACCGCGTCAACACGCCCAAACCCACCTGGAACCCCGACGTGCCCAACCCGTTCAATTTCTTCGCGAATTGGGAAAACGTACCCGACAACGAGGTGTTCGACAATGCCTTCAAGGTGGAGTGGGAAATGTTTCTGCGCCACGTCGCCGCCGACACGCCCTTCCCCTACGATTTGCTCGAAGGCGCGAAAGGCGTGCAGCTGGCCGAGCTGGGCCTGAAGTCGTGGGCCGAGCGGCGCTGGGTGGATGTGCCGGAATTAAGCTTGTGACAACCGACGACCGACAACCGGACGATAAACCGCAAAGAGTGCAAAGGGCGCAAAGGTTTTGGTATCGATTTGCCCTTTTGAACGTGAGAAAGTTGCAGGGTTGCGTCTGTGTGGTTCTTGGTTCTGCGGTTCTTGGTTCTGGACTCACCCGATCACCTTGTCACCTTGTCACCCTGTCATCTTGTCTCACAAAGGATTACAGCCATGACAACCCTCACCCTCCCGCGCGCCGACGGCACGCTCGCGTCCTATTCCGTTGGGCAGGGCCGCGCGTGGCATGCGCCCGCCGCGCCGTTCACGAGCCGCGTGGCCTATGCCGCCGCGCACGTCGTCGTTGATCCGCTGGCGACCACGCACCCAACGCAGGACGCCGCGATCGACTGGGAAACGACGTTGGCCTTTCGCCGCCACCTGTGGAGCCTGGGCTTTGCCGTGGCCGAGGCGATGGACACCGCGCAGCGCGGCATGGGTCTCGACTGGCGCGGGAGTCAGGAGCTAATCCGCCGCTCGCTGGCCGAGGCGCGCGCCGTGGGCGGGACAATTGCGTGCGGCGCAGGCACCGACCATCTTGCGCCCGCGCCCGACCTTGCGCTCGACGCGGTTGAGGCTGCCTATGCCGAGCAGGTTGGGTTTGTGGAAGGCGCGGGCGGGCGCGTGATCCTCATGGCAAGTCGTGCCCTGGCGGCCTGCGCGCGCGGCCCCGACGACTACATGCGCGTCTACGATACGATTCTGTCGCAGGTGCAGCAGCCGGTCATCCTGCACTGGCTGGGCGACATGTTCGACCCGCAGCTGGCTGGCTACTGGGGCAGCCGCGACATCCCGACCGCGATGGATGTGTGCCTGAAGATTATCGCCAGCCACGCCAGCAACATCGACGGCATCAAAATCTCGCTGCTCGACGCCGGCCACGAAATCGCCATGCGCCGCCGCTTGCCGCCCAACGTGAAGATGTACACCGGCGACGACTTCAACTACCCCAACCTGATCGCGGGCGACGAGCACGGCCACAGCCATGCGCTGCTCGGTATCTTCGACGCGATTGCGCCCGCCGCTGCCGCCGCGCTCCACGCGCTCGACGCGGGCGACACGGCGCAGTACGAAGCGATCTTCGCGCCAACGGTGCCGCTTTCGCGCCATATTTTCCAGAAACCGACTTTTTTCTACAAAACCGGCGTGGTCTTTCTGGCCTACCTGAACGGCCACCAGCCGCACTTCCGCATGCTCGGCGGGCAGGAAAGCGCCCGCTCGATCCGCCACCTCGGCGAGCTGTTCGCCCTGGCCGACGCGGCTGGGCTGCTGCGCGACCCCGAGCAGGCGGCAGCGCGCATGCGCCCGGTGCTGGCGCTGGCGGGGGTTAAGTGAGAGAACTGAACCGCAAAGAGCGCAAAGAACGCAGAGGCGATTAAAATTTGCAAGTACCACGAAAGCGCGGAGACACGGAGGCGACTGAGAAGAGGAGACAGGGAGACACGAGACACGGGGTTATGAAGTACAGGTGATCACCCTTTCACCTTTTCGCCCTTTCACCCTTTCACCCGCTCACACTTTGCGCCCTTCGCGCTCTTTGCGGTTTATTTATCCCTAAACCTTCGCGCCTTCGTGTCTTCGTGGTAAAAGAAAGAAAAGGCCGTGCAAGAACTTACTGATCTATCGCGCCTGAGCCTGAATACCGCCACTACCCAACGCTGGAGTCTGGCCGAGGCGGCTGAAGGCTGCGCGCGTGCCGGTATCCCGTGGATCGCGCCGTGGCGCGATAAAGTGGCGCAGGCCGGGCTGGCCGCCAGCGCGCGGCTGGTACGCGACGCCGGGTTGAAGGTGTCGAGCCTGTGCCGGGGCGGGTTTTTCCCGGCTGGGAGTGCCGCCGAGCGCCAGGCCCGCATCGACGACAACCTGCGCGCAATCGACGAGGCCGCCGCGCTTGGCACCGACCTGCTGGTGCTGGTCTGCGGCCCCGCGCCCGACAAGGATATCGCCGCGGCGCGCGGCATGGTCGCCGATGGCATTGCCGCCGCGCTGCCCTATGCGGCCCAGTGCGGCGTGCGCCTGGGCATCGAGCCGCTGCACCCGATGTACGCCGCCGACCGCTCGGTGATCGTCACGCTGGCCGAGGCCAACGCGCTCGTTGAGCGCTTTGCGTCGCCGTGGCTCGGCATCGTCGCCGACGTGTTTCATACATGGTGGGACCCCGACCTCGACGCGCAGATTGCGCGGGCGGGCAGGAATATTCTCGCCTTCCACATCAACGACTGGCTGGTGCCGCTGCCCGACCCGCTGCTTGGGCGCGGGATGATGGGCGACGGCGCAATCGACCTGCGCGGCATTCGCGCCAGGGTCGAGGCTGCTGGCTACACCGGCCCAATCGAGGCCGAAATTTTCAACCAGGCGATTTGGGATGCGCCCGGCGACGAGGTACTGGCGCGCATGTGCCAGCGCTACCGCGAGTGCGTCTAGCGGGAAGTGTTGAGTTTTGAGTGCTGAATGTTGAGTTTGCAGGTTTGCGGCGGGGCGTATCGCATACGCCGATTTGCGACGGGGCGTATTGTATACGCCAGTTTGCAGGTTTGCGACGGGGCGTATCGCATACGCCACTCGGCAGTTGTTCGTGTCTTCGTGTCTTCGTGCCTTCGTGGTTCCGTAAACCGCGCTCTTTGCGGTGAATTATTCCTTCGTCATTCGTCGCTGCAAGCATACAGGAGACCCAACCATGGCCCAAACACGCATCTGCATTGTCGGCGGGGGCAGCTACAACTGGAGCCCAATCATCCTGCGCGACCTCGCCGCCCTGCCCGACCTGTCGGGCACGATTGTGCTGCACGACATCGCGCCCGACGCGCTGGAAGACATTCAGCAGCTTGGCCGGGCAATCCTGGCGGCGACCGGCGCGCAATTCACAATTGAGGCGACGACCGATTTGGGGTCGGCATTGCGCGGCGCAGAGTTCGTGATTGTGACGATTACCACTGGCGGCCTGGAAGCAATGCGCCACGACCTCGAAATCCCGCGCCGCTACGGCATTTACCAGTCGGTTGGCGACACGGTTGGGCCGGGCGGCCTGTCGCGGGCCCTGCGCAACATCCCGCCGATGCTCGAAATCGCCCGCACAATGGAGCGCGTGTGCCCCGACGCATGGCTGCTCAACCTGACCAACCCCATGACCGCGCTGACGCGCGCGATTGCGAAAACCACCCGGCTCAAGGTCGTTGGGCTGTGCCACGAGCTGTTTGGCGTGCGCGCAACCCTGCGCGAGATGTTTGGCGCAACGAACGACGAGATCGCCGTGCGTGTGGCCGGCGTCAACCACCTGATCTGGCTGCTCGACCTGCAAATTCGCGGGCAGGACGGCCTGCAGATGATTCGCGAGTATGTCGCGGCGGGCAAGGCCGCGCCCGTCAAGGCCACCAGCGGCACCTTTCTCTCGCCCTTCCAGGATCGCTGGCAGGTCAAGCTGGCGCTGCTCGACGTGTTTGGTGCGCTGCCCGCCGCTGGCGACCGCCATGTCGCCGAGTTCTTTCCCTACTTCCTGACCGACGCAACGCACGCCGGTGCCGATTATGGCGTGCTGCTCACCGAAATTCCGCATCGCGAAGAAGTGGCCCGCGTGGCCCGCGCCAATGTGCGCGGCTGGCTGGATGGCAGCAAGCCGCTGGCAACCGCGCGCTCGGAAGAGCATGTGGCCGACATCATTGCGGCGGTGGCGAACGGGCGCAGCATTCACACCATCGTCAACCTGCCCAACGCGGGCCAGATCGACAACCTGCCACGCGGCGCGGTGGTCGAAACCATGGGCATGGTCGGCCCGACTGGCGCGCACGGCGTGAGCGTGGGCGCGCTGCCGCCCGGCGTGCTGAACACCGTCGCGCCGCATGTGCTCAACCAGGAAATGATTGTCGAGGCGGCGCTGACCGGCGAGCGCGCGCTGGCCTTGCAGGCGCTGCTGAACGACCCGCTGGTGCGCGATTTCCGCACCGCACCCCGCATGCTCGACGAGCTGCTCCAGGCGCATGCCGCGCTGCTGCCGCAGTTCGCGTGAAAGGAAGTAGCGATGAGGGACGATTGGTTTTGGGAACTGGAAGCCGCCGGCAAAGGGCCAGACTGGTGCTTCAGCGCAAGGTTTGCGCCCGCCAGCGCGGCCGCCCTTGCCGGGGCATTTTGCGCGCTTGCGCCGCAGGGTTTCGCGCTCTACGAGGCGCACGCGCAGCACTGTCCGATTCATCAGCGCCAATGCGATTATGTCATGTATATCGACAGCCAGCAGCGCGCGGCGATTGTTGCGAACATCGAAGGCGTTGCGGAGCAGAATGTGTATATTTTCCACACCATGCAGGCGTGTCAGAATGAATTCCAGATTGTGCGCGGCTATGGTGGCTACCCTGGCCAGCACGGCGCGGAAGAAATGCGGGTGATCCGCGCATTGGCGCAAGCGCCCGATCTGGCGCTGGCAAGCTGGAACATCGGCTATGGCGGCATGGGCTACCCGTTCGAGATTCTGGCGCAGGGCGCGGGCGCAACTGAGCTGCTGCGCTACCTCGACCAGCAAACGGGCGCATAGTGCAAATTCTGAACCCACAGCTCGATCTCGATGCGTTTTTTCGCACCCTGCACGCTGCCGCGCCACGCCTGCTGCTGCTCGATTACGACGGCACGCTCGCGCCCTTCCACCCCGACCGCTTCCAGGCGCGGCCCTACCCGCAGGTCGCTGAACTTTTGCAGGCAATCATCGATGGCGGGCGCACGCGGCTGGTGATCATCAGCGGGCGCGCCCTGGCCGACCTGCGGCCAATGCTCCCGCTCGACCCCATGCCCGAGCTGTGGGGCGCGCACGGCTGGGAGCGCCAGCTTCCCGACGGCACTGCCGAGCAGGCCGCGCCCGAACGTGAGGTCGGCGCGGCGCTGGAACGTGCCGCTGCGGCGGTAGCTGCGCTGGGCCTGGCGAAACGCAGCGAGCGCAAGACTGCCAGCGTGACCGTGCACTGGCGCGGCCTGCCTGCCGAAGATGTAGCCGCCATCCGGCAGGCCGCAGCCCAACGCTGGCAGCCGCTCGCCATTCCCGAAAAGCTCGCCCTGCACACCTTCGACGGCGGGCTGGAATTGCGCGCGCTGGGCCGCGACAAGGGCGTTGCCGTGCGCACCATCCTGGCCGAGCAGCCGGGCAATTTTGCCAGCGCGGCCTGCTTCGGCGACGACGCCACCGACGAAGATGCGTTTCTGGCGCTCCGAGGCCACGGCGTCAGCTTTCTGGTGCAGCCCAAGTTTCGCCCGACAGCAGCAGATGTGTGGATCGCGCCGCCCGCCGAGC
The DNA here is from genome assembly GCF_057073505.1 of Kouleothrix sp. 19917. Lineage (NCBI taxonomy): Bacteria > Bacillati > Chloroflexota > Chloroflexia > Chloroflexales > Roseiflexaceae > Kouleothrix > Kouleothrix sp. 19917. The sequence continues at coordinate 1,274,066 of NZ_CP097099.1, read as the reverse complement.
TGGTTGCCGTTTTGGGTCAGTGGGTTGGGGAACGTTGACCATTCGCATTCGCATTCCAATTCACCCGCCGCACGTCCAGATTGTCCCTTGACGCACCAGCCACAGGCGTGTACCTTCCACCCGATCTACCCGATGCTGTTCGCAAGACGCCTGGAGGATGCAAGCATGACTCTTTCCGAACCAAACACGGTCGGCTTTGTCGGCATTGGCGTGATGGGCGAGCCAATGGCGCTGAACCTCGCCCGCGCCGGCACGCCGCTGGTGGTGTGGAACCGCACGCCCGAGCGCTGCGAGCCGCTTCGCGCCGCCGGCGCGCAGGTGGCAGGGAGCGTGGCCGAGGTCTTTGCACGCGCCAGCAGCGTCATTCTGATGTTGATAAACCAGGCCGCCACCGACGCCGTGCTGGGGCGCGGCACGCCTGAATTCGCCCATCTCGTCGCCGGGCGCACGGTCGTCAACATGGGCTCAGCCGCGCCCGACTACGCCCGCGCCCTGGAAAGCGAGGTTCGCGCGGCTGGCGGGCGCTATGCCGAAGCGCCGGTTTCCGGCTCGCGCAAGCCCGCCGAGGCCGCGCAGCTGGTTGCACTGCTGGCCGGCGAACCCGCGACTGTGGCGGATGTGCGCCCGCTGCTCGCGCCCATGTGCCGCGAGGTGGTTGTGTGTGGCGCAGTGGGCAATGGCCTGCTGATGAAGCTGGCGATCAACCTTTTTCTCATCACCTGCGTCGCCAGCCTGGCCGAAGCCACGCACTTCGCCGCCGAGAACGGTCTCGACCTCGCGCAGTTCGGGCTGGCGCTCAACGCCGGGCAGCTCGCCAGCGACATGAGCCGCGTGAAAATCCCCAAGCTGGTCGCCCGTGATTTCAGCGTGCAGGCTGCCATGGCCGACGCCTACGCCAGCACGAATCTGATCGCCGCCGCCGCCCGCGCCGCCAGTATCGCCTCGCCCATGCTCGACCGCGCGCGCGAGCTGTATGGCGAAACGCTCGCCCTCGGCCACCAGCGCATCGACATGTCGGGCGTGCTCCACGCGATTGAGCAGCGCACCAGCGCTGTGCGCGACGAAACCGGCTAGGCGCAGCACCCAGAGTTATAAATTCATCCACAGATGACACCGATTGCGCAGATTAACGACCTCAAATCTGTGTAATCGGCGTAATCTGTGGATCGTTCCCATCCCTATGCTGCTTTCTCTGATCTTTGTGTCTTCCTGACTTCGTGGCAAACAGATTGCTGAATCCTGAATCCTGACTTCTGACGAGTGAGGAACTCTATGGACCGCATCGCAATCATTTCCGACATCCACGGCAACCTGCCCGCCCTGCACGCCACCCTCGACGACATCGCCGCGCGTGGCATTACCCGCATCTTCTGCCTGGGCGACCTGGTCGGCAAAGGCCCGCACTCCGACCAGGCCACCGACATCTGCCGCGCGGCGTGCGAGGCGATTGTGCGCGGCAACTGGGACGATTTCATCCTCAACGAAACCGACAACCCGACCCTGCAATGGCACCAGCAGCGCCTCGGCCCGGCCCGGCTCGACTACATCGCGACCCTGCCCTACCTGCTGGAATTCGAAATGAGCGGCAAGCGCATTCGCCTGTTCCACGCCTCGCAGGAAAGCGTGTACTACCGCGTGCAGATGGACGACACGCGCGAAAAGCATATGGCCATGTTCAGCAACACGCCCTTCACCGGCGACGGCCCGCCGCCCGACGTGGTGGGCTATGGCGACATTCACAGCGCCTACGCCAAGAGCTTTCGCAACCGCACACTGTTCAACGCTGGCAGCGTCGGCAACCCGCTCGACGTCACCCAGGCGTCCTACGCGATTCTCGAAGGCACGTATGGCAGCAGCGCCGCCGCTCCGTTCGGCATCCAGCTTGTTCGCGTGCCCTACGACATCGAGCGCGCCATCAGCGACGCGGCGGCGCTCGCCATGCCCGAGCTCGATGCCTACGCCAACGAGCTGCGCACCGGGCGCTATCGCGGGCGCAAAGTGGATGTGGACTGAGCGTACATGTGACGCTTGCTGACACAGCGAACAGATATGCTAGGATGGGAGGCAGCACGAGAAGGAGGGAAACTATGCGCAAGCTGATCGTCAGCAATTTCTGCACGCTCGACGGCTACTACGAGGGCGAAGGCAAGCAGATCGAGCCGCTGTTCGCATATTACCATCGCGATTACCACAACAATTGGCAGTTCGACGAGTATAACGCCGAGCGCTTGCGCGCCGCCGATTTCCTGCTGCTGAGCCGCACCGCCTTTCTGGGCAATAAAAACTACTGGACGGCGCTGCCCAACGACCCGAACGCCACGCCCATTCGCCGCGAGATCGCCAGCCTGATGCGCTCGGTCGAGAAGCTCGTCATTTCCGACAAGCTCAGCGCCGCCGAGCTGGCGCCGTGGGACAACACCCGCGTGATCGCCCGCGCCGATGCGTACACCGAAATTGCCGCGCTCAAGCAACAGCCCGGCCGCGACATCCTGGTGATGCTGAGCCGCATGCTCTGGAACGACCTGCTGGTGCACGGCCTGGTCGACGAGCTGCACCTGACCTACTTCCCACTTATCGCCGGCGCGGGCACTCCCATCTTCGATGGCCGGCCGCCAGTGGCGCTGAAGCTCATTCACTCGCGCACATGGCAGGGATCGGGCAACCTGCTGGCGTGCTATGAAGTGAGCAAGCCTACCAACGCAGCCTAGCCGCGCGTATCGCACGATGCAGAAGTATTGGGCCACAGAGAACACAGAGGACTCCGATTTTGAACCATCCTGCTCAATGGACTCTGTGCGCTCCGTGGCTCAACCCTGAGGAAGGAGCAGCATGAACTCGCCACTCGCCGCTGGCGAATTTCCGCCCAACCCGCTCGAAAAGCCCGGCTACCGGCTGGAATTCCACGACGAGTTCGATGGCGGCGCGCTCGACACAGGCAAGTGGCTGCCGGTGTACCTGCCGCAGTGGAGCTCGCGGGCGCGCTCGGCACCGCGCTACGCCCTGCGCGACGGCGCGCTGGCGCTGCAGATCGCCTACGACCACGCGCCGTGGTGCCCCGAGTTCGACGGCACCAACCGCTGCTCGTCGGTGCAAACCGGCGTGTTCGCCGGGCCGCTGGGCAGCAATGTCGGCCAGCATCGCTTCAGCGCGGCCTGCACCGTGCGCGAAGAACAAACGCCCGAGCGCACCTACACCCCGCACTACGGCTACTTCGAGCTGCGCGCCCGTGGCCCGCGCGACCCGCGCTGCCTGTTCGCGCTGTGGATGATCGGATTCGAAGACGCGCCCGAGCGCTCGGGCGAAATCGCGATTATGGAGATCAAAGGCACGAACATGACGCCAAACACCGCCCGCAACGGCCATGGCGTCCACCCCTGGGCCGACCCGCTGCTCCGCGATGATTTTGCCGAAACCGAGCTGCCCATCGACGCGACCCAGTTCCATATTTACGCCGCAGAGTGGATGCCCGACCGCGTGGATTTTTATGTCGACAACTGGCTGGTTCGCACGGTCCAGCAGTCGCCAAACTACCCCATGCAATTCATGCTCGACATCTATGAGCTGCCGGTTGACGCAGAGACCGAGCGCATCCGCCCGCCCGCCGCCTACCCGAAAGAGTTCGTGATCGACTACTTCCGCGCCTACCAGCCGTTGGGCGGGTATGGCACGAGCTGAGCGCGCCGCTTTGGGCGGTGAAGCTATGCGTTAGCCTGCATCCATTCAGCATCCGGCGGAATCTGCTGTATCAGCTCGACGACGACGCCATCGGGCGCTTGAATCTGGCAGCGTCGCTGGCCCCAGGGCTCATCCTGCGGTGCCATTAGCACCGGCAGCCCCGCCTGCTGCACCCGCACAAACTCCTTGTCGCAGTCGTCTACCACCAGCGCGAGCAGCACGCCACGCGTGTGTTCATTGCGCAGCCCAGCGCCAGCTGCGGCATGACCTTCCTGAACCAGATCAAGGAAAATATGGCTGTGATCGGGATGCTGATGACTCGCGAACCAATCGAGCACGACCAGGGCGCGAAAGCCGAAATGTGTTGTATAAAATGCCGATGCACTGCGCACATCTTTCGACAGGAATACAAAGCCAAGCTGTTTGACCTGCATTGTACAAATCTCCTCTTCATGCCGACCGTGCCAAACACGATCGTCTTCCACACAGCCAAACCTATCAAGTAGCGTACCGACGCACGCGGCCGGGAACGGGGCAGCCATGCAGGCCACAACTACACCCTGCCGCCGAAAAGCGCTTCAGCAGACCACCAGACGCGCCCGGAACGCACCCGTGCCGGCACCTGCATCCGCTTCTCGCTTGCCGCTTCGCTCGAAATCGCGCCAGCCGCGCTGCCCGGCCGGGGCGCTCTTTTCTCCTTTTCTTCCTGCGCTCAATCTGGCACAGGTTCCTTCGCAAGCCGCATCCGCTCGTTCTGCGGCCTGTGGTATACTCGCCCCCGGCACCGCAAGACTGCTCCACCAATAAAAGAAAGTGAACAACCATGAGCATTCGTGTCTGTCTTGCCGGCGCGACCGGCTGGGCCGGCTCGGCGCTGGCGCGCGCAATTGCCGGCGCGGGCGATATTGCGCTGGTGGCGGCGGTCGGGCGCTCGCAGGCTGGGCGCGCGCTGGGCGAGGTGCTGGGCGAGCCGCGCCTCGATGCGCCGATCTTCGCCACTGCCGCCGAGGCGCTGGCGGCGCAGCCCTGCGATGTGTTTTTCGAGTACACCAAGCCCGATGTCGCCAAGACCAGCATTCTGGCCGCGCTCGGGCACGGCGCGCATGTCGTCGTCGGCACCTCGGGCCTGTCGGATGCTGACTACGCCGAAATCGCGTCGGTGGCCGAGCAGCAGAACCGCGCCGTGCTGGCGGTTGGCAACTTCGCGCTCACGGTGGTGCTGCTGCAAAAGTTTGCCGAAATGGCGGCGAAGTACATCCCGCAGTGGGAGATTATCGACTACGCCTACGACGGCAAGAAGGATGCGCCAAGCGGCACGGTGCGCGAGCTGGCTGCGCGCCTGGGGAAAGTGCGCGATTCGGAGCTGACCGTGCCGCTGGACCAAACGCAGGGCGTGGCCGAAACGCGTGGCGCGCGTATGAGCGGCTCGCAGGTGCACGCGCTGCGCCTGCCCAGCTACACGATCTCGGCCGAGATCATTTTTGGCATGCCCGACCAGCGGCTGAGCATCCGCCACGACTCGGGCAGCAGCGCCGAGCCCTATGTCGACGGCGCGCTGCTGGCGATTCGCAAGGTTGGCACGCTCAGCGGCCTGCGCCGCGGCCTCGATACCGTGCTCGACCTGGGGTAGCGACGAGCGACGAACGACACCGGCAGGCGTATTTTTACCGCAAAGAGCGCAAAGAGCGCAAAAGCATTGGAGTTGCAGGTTCTACCAGCTGGCGAGAAGGCACGAAGGCACGGAGACAGTTGCAAGTTAAAAAGTGCGAAGGTTGCAGATTGTATCGGTGGCGAAGGCAAACCTGCCAACCTGCAACCTGCAACCTGCAACCTGCCAACCTGTAAACTCAACATTCAACACTCAACACTCAAAACTCTACAACAACGGAGCTTCGACCTTGAAACGTCACTCGCTGATCACCGCGCTCGTGACTCTGCGCGGCAACCCACGCGGCTGTGTGTACACCGAACCGCTGTGGGGCGTTCCGTTCAACCTCTACGCGCCCTACGTCTCGATCTATATGCTTGCCCTCGGCCTGTCCGATCAGCAGATCGGCCTGATCCTCAGCCTGAGCTGGGGCTTCCAGATCGTGTTCGCCCTGTTCAGCGGCGTGATCACCGACAAAATGGGCCGCCGCCTGACCACGCTGGTATTCGATATTTTTGCCTGGACGGTGCCGTCGCTGCTGTCGGCGGTGGCGAACAGCTTCTGGGTATTTCTTGCTGCAGGCCTGATCAACAGCATGTGGCGCATTACGCTGAACTCGTGGAGCTGCCTGCTGGTGGAAGACGCCGAGCCCGAGCAGATAGTGGATATGTACACCTGGATCTATATCTCGAACCAGATCGTTGGCTTTGTGGCGCCGCTGGCCGGCCTGATGATCGGGCTGTTCTCGCTGGTGCCGACCATGCGCGGCCTGTACGTTTTCGCGGCGATTATGTTCACGCTCAAGGCAGTGCTGACGTATATCTACACCGACGAAACGCGCCAGGGCAAAGTGCGAATGGAGGCAACACGCGGCCAAAGCTCGCTGAAATTGCTGGGCGAGTATCGTGGCGTTGCGCGCAGCATTTTGCGCGCGCCGCAAACCCTGTACACCGCCGGCATCATGCTGGTCATCAGCATCGCGAACCTGATCAGCGGCGGCTTCTGGTCGATCCTGGTCACGCAGAAGCTGCAAATTGCCCCTCGCTACCTGGCGCTGTTCCCATTTGTGAAGTCGGCGATCATTCTGAGTTTCTTCTTCCTGCTGATGCCGCGCCTGAACAAGCTCAACCCGAAAATACCCATGATCATCGGCTTTCTGGGCTTTCTGGCCAGCCAGATCGTGCTGGTGAGCGCGCCCGAGCAGGGCTACGGCATGCTGCTGCTCAGTGTGTTTCTGGAAGCATGCAGCTTCGCCGCCGTCAGCCCGCTGGTTGACCAGATGATTGTGCTCACGGTCGATGCGCAGGAGCGCGCGCGCGTGCAGTCGCTGATCTACGTTGGCGTGATTCTGCTGACTTCGCCGTTTGGCTGGATCGCGGGCGAGCTGTCGGCAATCGACAAGGTGCTGCCCTTCGTGCTGACGATTGTGCTGTACAGCATTGGCGCGCTGCTGGCCTACCTGGCTGGTCAGGCCGCGCAGAAGCGGCTCGCGGCGGCGGCGGTGTAGCGGATAGGGGATGGGGAGATGTAGATAATCCACAGATTTCACAGATGACGCAGATTATTCGGGATACCGAGTATCGCGGCTCTCGTCGCGTGTCTCCCTGTCTCGTGTCCTGCTGTCGGTTCTGCGGTTTTTGGTCTGGGCGTATCGCAATACGCCCTTCGTCGGTTCTCGGCCCTACAAAAGGAACCTGTTATGTCTGACACATCCTGGGCGCCTGCGCCCGACCGCTGCTTCAGCGCCGACCCCGCGCAGCGCAGTGTGGCGCGCGCGCTCTACGCCAGCGTGAAGGACCTGCCGCTGATCTGCCCGCACGGCCATGTGCCGCCCGCGCTGCTGGCCGACCCGGACGCCACGCTGGGCACACCCGCCGAGCTGTTCATCATCCCCGATCACTACATTTTCCGCATGCTCTACAGCCAGGGCATCGCGCTGGAAGCGCTGGGCGTGCCAACCCGCGACGGTGTGCCAGTCGAAAAAGACCACCGCGCAATCTGGCAGCGCTTTGCCGAGAACTTCTCCCTGTTTCGCGGCACGCCCACCGGGCTGTGGCTGCAAGACGAGCTGGCGAATGTGTTTGGCGTGCGCGAGCGGCTGAATGGCGCGATCGCCGGGCGCATCTACGACCAGCTCGCAGCGCAGATCGCCCGGCCCGAATTCGCCCCGCGCGCGCTGCTGCGCCGCTTCAATATCGAGCTGCTGTGCACCACCGACGCCGCAACCGACACGCTGGAGCTGCACCGCCGCATGCACGCCGACGGCCTGACGCACATCCGCCCAACCTTCCGCCCCGACGCAGTGGTGAATATTGCCAGCCCGGCCTGGCGCGAGCAGATCGCCGCGCTGGCGGACGTGTCGGGCGAGGATGCGGGCAGCTACGCCGGCTACATTCGCGCGCTTGAGCAGCGGCGTGCGTTCTTCAAGCAGCTTGGCGCGCTCGCCACCGACCACGCCGCGCTGACGCCCTACACCGCGCGCCTAAGCGACGCCGAAGCAGAAGCGATTTTTGCGCGGGCGCTGGCCGGCACAGCCGATGCCGACGACGCGACGCGCTTCACCGGGCATATGCTGATTGAGTTTGCGCGCATGAGCGCCGAAGATGGCCTGGTGATGCAATTGCACGTCGGCAGCCTGCGCGACCACAACGCCGCCGTGTTTGCGCGCTTCGGCCCCGACAAGGGCGGCGACATCCCGCTGGCGACCGAGTGGACGCGCAATTTATACCCTTTGCTCAACGCCTATGGCACCGACCCGCGCCTGCGCCTGATCCTGTTCACGCTCGACGAAAGCACCTACGGGCGCGAGCTGGCCCCGCTGGCGGGCCACTACCCTGCGCTGCGGCTCGGCCCGCCCTGGTGGTTCTTCGACAGCGTGAATGGAATGCGCCGCTACTTCGACCGCGTGGTCGAGACGGCTGGCCTGTACAACACCGCCGGCTTCAACGACGACACGCGCGCCTTCGCGTCCATCCCGGCCCGCCACGATGTCTGGCGGCGCGTGAGCTGCGACTGGCTGGCGGGCATGGTGGTGCAGGGGCTGCTGGAAGAAGACGACGCGCAGGAAATGGCCGCCGACTGCGCATATACCCTGGCGAAACGCGCGTACCGCTTCGAAACGCATTCCGAATAAACGCATAAAATATACGAACTACGCACTACGTTCTTCGCATCGTAGTGCGTAGTGCATAGTTCAAACCGCGAATGTTGGTATCACACATCCCAGCTCACCGGCAGCTCGACCAGGCTGCGGAACAGTGGCACAGCGCGCCACGCCAGCGCGTCGGGGGCGCGCTCCAGGCGCAGATTGGGCAGGCGCTGGATGAGCGTTTGAAGCGCAATCGCGCCTTCCAGGCGAGCGAGCGGCGCGCCCAGGCAGTAGTGGATGCCTTTGCCAAAGGCCAGGTGCGGGTTCGGCGCGCGGTGCATATCCAGCTCGTCGGCACGGGCGAAACGCGCCTCGTCCTGGTTGGCCGCGCCCAACGCCGCGATCAGCAGGTCGCCCCGGCGCAACTGCTGCCCGCCCAGTAGCGTATCGCGCACCACAAAGCGCACCAGCGCGCGGTCAACCGGCGACTCGTAGCGCAGAAATTCCTCAATCGCGGCTGGAATGAGCGCCGGGTTGTCACGCAATTCGGCCAGCGCATCGGGGTGCTGCAACAGCGTCAGCGCCGCGTCGCCAATCAGCGAAACGGTGGTTTCGTGCCCGGCCACAATCAGCAGCGCGATCATGCTGAACAGCTCGCTTTCGTTCAGGCGGTCGCCCTGTTCCTCGGCCTGAATCAAGCGCGAGATCAGGTCGTCGCGCGGGGCTTGCCGGCGCTCGGCTACAAGCTGCCCCATGTACGCGGCAAACGCCCCCAGCAGGCCCATGGCGCGCTGCTGCTCCTCGGCGGTCATGGCCGGCTGCACAAACGCATCCGACCAGATGCGGAAGTCGTCGCGCCGCTCGCCCGGCACGCCCAGCAGCTCGGCGATGACCGTAATTGGCAGCGGAAACGCGTATTCGCCAACCAGCTCCATGTGCCCGCGCGCCGCAACCGCGTCGATCAGCTCGTTCGCAATTGCGGCAATGCGCGGGCGCAGCGCCTCGATCACGCGCGGCGTGAAGGCCTTGCTCACCAGTGCGCGCAGCCGCCGGTGGTCTTCGCCGTCGTAGTTGAGCATGTGGTTGTCGGTGATCGCGCGCACGCGCGGGTCGGGCGTCTGGAAATCGGCGGCCATCTCGGGCGAAATGCGCGCCGGGTCGCGCGCAAAAGCCGCGCTGTCGGCCAGCACCTGCTCCACTTCGGCCGCGCCAGTAACAAACCAGATCGGCGTCTGGCCGTCGATGCCGGGCTGCTGCACCACCGGCGCTTCGGCGCGCATGCGTGCGTAAATTGCGCGGTCGTTACGGCGAAACTCCGCCCCGTACAGCTCATAGATTCGTGGCGCGCTCATATGCGTTCCTTTCGCTGTTTCTGGTTGATTTGCCGGGAATAATCCACAGATTACGCAGATTACGCAGATTGACGGCCGACGAACGACGTATTCACCACAGAGACACAGAGGCACTGAGACACAGAGATTTGTCTTACTGCCAACTGTCCACTGCCAACTGCCCACTGCCACCTGCTCACTGCCAACTGCCCACTGCCAACTGCCCACTGCCAACTGCCCACTGCCAACTGCCCACTGCCAACTGCCCACTGCCAACTGCCCACTGCCAACTGCCAACTGCCCACTGCCAACTGCCAACTGCCCACTGCCACCTGCCACCTGTCACCTGGCCTGCCTCGGTCGTCAGCCGTCGGTCGTCGGTGGCCGCGCTGCCAGCGCAATCGCCGCTTCGGCATCCAGTGCCTGCCCAGCGGACCATGCTTCGGCGAACACAGCTTCACCAAGTTGGGCGCGCAGAGCGTCCGTGGCTCGGGCGTCGTCGGGCGGGGCAGCGTGCGCGCTGCTGGTGGCGCGCATGGCGTCGGCGGCGGCAAAAAGCTCGGTGGCGGCGCGCTTGCGGCCCGTTGCCGCGCAGCTGTGGGCCAGCCCAGCCAGGCACTCCGCGCCGAACCAGGCGTCGTCGAGCGCGTGAAAGATGCGCAGGCTTTCGGCAAAGCGTTCTGCTGCCTGCGCATGGTCTCCCATGTCGGCAACGCGGCGGGCGGCAAAGTACAGCGCCCAGGCGTAGCCGCGCTGGTCGCCAAGCGCGTCGAACAGCGCCACGCTGCGTTCGAGCAGATCGAGGGCGCGCGCGTCTTCGCCCTGCGCGGCAGCAGCCTGGCCCTGATTGGCCATGGCCCAGGCCTGCCCGCGCTGGTCGCCCAGCTCTTCGTACAGCTCGATGCTGGCCGCAAAACACTGCTCGGCGCGGGCGGCCTCGCCGCGCGCCAGCGCCGTCTGGCCCTGGTTGGTCAGCGCCCAGCTCATGCCGTGGCGGTAGCCCAGCCCGCGAAACAGCTCCAGGCTGCGGGCGAACAGCTCCTCGGCGCGGGCAAACTCGCCCAGCGTTTGCAGCGCCTGGCCCTGCACCGTGAGCGCCACCGCCAGCCCGCGCCGGTCGCCCAGCTCCTCAAACAGTGAAAGGCTGGCGTCCACAAGCTCGGCGGCGCGCTTGTGCTGACCCTGCGCCTGCATCATCTGGCCGTAGCTCACCAGCACCGCCGCGCTGCCTTCGCGGTCGCCAAGCTGCTGGAACAGCGCCAGACTCTGCCCAAAATGCGCCGCCGCCTGCGCGTAGTCACCCTGCGCCTCGGCCACTTCGCCCAGGTAGTTGAGCGCGCTGGCGCTGCCCGATGTATCGCCAAGATCAACGCACAGGCGCTGGCTCGCTTGCAGCAGCGCCGCCGCTTCGCGCCAGTCGTTCTGCGCCCAGGCCAGCCGCCCAGCGCCATTCAGCAGCCGCGCGCGCGCCAGCGACGGCGCGGTGTCGAGATCAAGCAGCGCGGCAATGGTCGCGCGCCCTTCGCCCACATGCCCGCGCATCAGCCAGAATTCCCACAGCGCCTCGGCCAGCCGCAGGCCCAGCGCCGCATCTCCGCCGGGCGCGCGGCACCACGCCAGCGCGGCGCGCAGGTTGTCGTGCTCGGCTTCCAGGCGCTCCAGCCAGTGTTGCTGCTGCTCGTCGAGCAGGTGGGTGCGCGCAGTTTCGGCCAGCGCCAGAAAGACATCGGCGTGGCGGCGGGCCATTGCTGGCAGCTCGCCCGCGCCGGCCAGCAGCTCCAGCGCATACTCGCGGATCGTTTCCAGCATGATCACGCGGCCAGTTTCCTGGCGCAACAGGCTGCCATCCACCAGCGCGGCCAGCGCCCCGAGCACCTGGGCGGGCGGCAGGTCGGCGGCCAGCGCCTCGGCTGTTTCCAGCGTGCAGCCGCCAACGCACACGCCCAGCGCCCGAAACAGCCGCTGCTCGCCCGGGCCAAGCAGGTCGTAGCTCCATGCGATTGTGTTGCGCAGCGTTTGCTGGCGGGCCGGCAGATCGCGCGCGCCGCCAGCGAGCATATGGAGCGACTGCGCGCCGCTCAGGCGGGCCAGCAGCGCGGCGGGTGTCAGCAGCTTGATCCACGCAGCAGCCAGCTCGATCGCCAGCGGCAGGCCATCCAGCCGCGCGCAAATCTCAGCCACGGCTGGCGCATTTTCCTGCGTGATGCCGAAATCGGCGCGAACCGCCTGCGCGCACGCCACAAACAGCGCCACTGCCGGGGAAGTGCGGAGCGTGTCGGGCGAGGCGGCGCGCGGCGCGGGCAGGGCCAGCGGCGGAACCGCAAGCTCGTGCTCGCCCGAAAGATGCAGCGCGACCCGGCTGGTTGCCAGCACGCGCAGCTGCGGGCATTGCGCCAGCAGCGCAGCCACAAGCGGCGCAGCGTTCACAATCTGCTCGAAGTTATCGAGCACCAGCAGCAGCGACTTATCGCGCAGGAAGTGCGCAAGCGCCTGGTCGTGCCCGCTGCCGCTCTGGTCGTCCACGCCCAGCGTCTGCGCAATTGTCGCGCCCAGCCGCGCCGGGTCGAACAAGGCGGCCAGCGGCACAAAGCACACGCCGTCGCGGAAATCGCCGGCCAGCTCGCGCGCGATCGCCAGGCTCAGGCGCGTTTTGCCTGCGCCGCCCGGCCCGGTGAGCGTCAGCAGGCGCACGTCATCGTCGCGCAGGCGCGCGCGCGCCGCCGCCAGCTGGGCCTCGCGCCCGATCAGCGGGTTGGGCGGGATGGGCAATGTATCCAGGCGCTCGACCGCGACGCCGCGCCCGGCTGCAAGAAATTCGGCGCGCTCGCCTGCGGCGATACCCAGCAGATCGGCCAGGCGCGCCAGAAACGGCCGCGACGGCTGGAATTCACCAGCTTCGATTTTCCGAATTGTGATCTCGGCGCAGCCAACCTGCCGCGCCAGCTCGGCCTGTGTCAGGTCGAGCGCCTTGCGCCGCTGGCGAATCATCTGGCCGAAGGCGGTGCTCCGTTGCATACTTGCCTGCCCCTGTGCCGCCGGAATGTGCGATCTTAGACGCGCTGTATTATAGCCCGAAAGTGCTGCGTTTACAGGTTCGCAGGTTTGCAGGTTGGCGAGTTGCCGGTTGGTAGTCAGCAGTCGGCAGGCGGCAGGCGGCAGGTGGCAGTCGGCAGGTGGCAGTCGGCAGTTTTCACGCGTTCAAATCTTCGTGCCTTCGCGTCTTCGTGGTTCCGTATCTCCGTGCCCTGACGGGGAAAAGTCGTCATTCGTCGTTCGTCGATTGCCCGCTATCGGTTTTCTATCGGTTTTCCTATCGCTCAAATGCTTGCGGCGGGGTGGCGGCTATGGTTAGATCAGGGCACCGCAATTTCCGCCATTTCGCATGTGTTGCAAAGGAGCACGTATGACCCACGAGCAGTCACTACGCCGCGCATTCGCCATCCGCTGGCGCGGCCAGCGCCGCCTTTTGGCCGCGCTGCTGATTGGAGTCCTGATGATTGCCGCTACTGCCGTGCCAGCGCTGGCCGCGCCACCGCAGCCAGTCGACCCCAGAAATCCCGACTTTGGCCCGAATGTCATGGTCTTCGACCCGAGCATGCCGACCAGCCAGATCCAGGCAGCCGTCGATGCCGTGGCCGCGCAGCAGGTGCCGAACCAGTTCGGCAGCCAGCGCTACGCCCTGCTGTTCAAGCCGGGCAGCTATGGCACCACCACGGCCCCGCTCAACTTCGAAGTCGGCTACTACACCGAGGTAGCTGGCCTCGGCCGTTCGCCAAACGATGTTACGGTCAATGGCTCTATCTACGTGCACAACCAGTGCGACGCGAACGGATGCATAGCCCTCAACAACTTTTGGCGCTCGCTTTCGAACCTGACGATCAATGTGGCCAACCCGAACGGCTGTTACACCGGCGAGTTTTGGGCTGTCTCGCAGGCCGCGCCAATGCGCCGCGTTCACGTCATCGGCAACGGCCAGAACATCACGCTGATGGATTATTGCACCGGCCCGTCGTTCGCCAGCGGCGGCTTTATCGCCGATTCGAAGTTTGAAGGCCAGGTTATCAACGGCTCGCAGCAGCAGTGGCTGACCCGCGACAGCACCCTGACTGCCTGGACCAACGGCGTGTGGAACCAGGTCTTCTCCGGTGTGGTGAATGCACCGGCTGAGTGCTTCGGCGTTCCTGGCTGTGGGCCGTACACTACGCTGCCCACCAGCCCGGTCACGCGCGAAAAGCCTTTCCTGTATATCGACGCGTCGGGCAAGTATCGGGTGTTCACCCCTGCGCTGCGCCGCAATTCTTCTGGCACAACATGGGAGAATGGCCCAACGGCCGGTTCGTCGCTCCCGATCGACGAGTTCTTTATCGCCAAGCCCAGCGACAGCGCGCAGGTGATCAACAACGCGCTCGCGCGCGGCCGGAACCTGATCCTCACGCCGGGGATCTATAACCTCAACAAATCACTCGACGTCAAGCGCGAAGATACCGTGGTGCTGGGCCTGGGCCTGCCCACGCTGGTGCCGCAAAACGGCTCGGCAGCAATGACCGTGGCCGACGTGGCGGGCGTGAAGCTGGCCGGCTTTATGATCGACGCCGGGCCAGTCAATTCGCCCGTGCTGCTGGAAATCGGCAAGCGGAACGCGCACAAGAGCGACAAGAACAACCCAACCTCGGTGCAGGATGTGTTCTTCCGCATTGGCGGCGCGGCGCTGGGCAAGGCCACCACCAGCATGGTTGTGAACAGCGACTACACGCTGCTCGACGACATCTGGGCGTGGCGCGCCGACCACGGCAATGGCGTGGGCTGGACGCAGAACACCGCCGACACGGGCGTGATCGTGAATGGCGACAACGTGACTGCCTATGGCCTGTTTGTTGAGCACTACCAGAAGACCGAGACGATCTGGAATGGCAACAACGGCAAGGTCATTTTCTACCAGAACGAAATGCCCTACGACCCGCCGAGCCAGGCCGCCTGGATGTCTGCGCCGAATGTGAAGGGCTACCCGGCGCTCACGGTTGCCAATGGCGTGAAGAAGTTCAACGGCTATGGCATGGGCAGCTACAGCTTCTTCAACCAGGGCGTCGACATCTACGCCGATAATGCCTTTGTGGTGCCCACCACGCTTCCCGCCGGCAGCATGCACGACCTGCTGACGATCTTCCTCGACCCGAGCAACGGCAAGGGTGGCATCCTGAATGTTATCAACGGCGTCGGCGGCTCGTCGACCGCCGCCAACCCCGATGTGCCGGTGACTGTGGTGAATTACCCGTAGCGCGAAACAATCCGCCGATTATAGGCAGTACTCTGGAACATACGCTATTTCATCCAACGGGCAAGCTTCCAGGAAGCTAAGCGGGTTATCAGATTGAAAGAAAACTGGCCTGAGCTTCCTGGAAGCTGAGTGTAAGGAAATGTATGTTCCAGAGTACTGAGTACTCTGGAACATACGCTATTTCATCCAATGGGCAAGCTTCCAGGAAGCTAAGCGGGTTATCAGATTGAAAGAAAACTGGCCTGAGCTTCCTGGAAGCTGAGTGTAAGGAAATGTATGTTCCAGAGTACTCAGCATGACAATTCCGAAGTACTCATCCATATTCGATACTACACAGACACGGCGTCTCTTCCGCGCGGAAGAGACGCCGTGTCGGTATCTTGCGAATATTTCCTGCAAAGGCGCGTCTTTTTTGCACGCCTACCCAAGCAGCGGCTGCAAGGCCGCGCGCAGCTGCTCGATATGCGCCCATTCGTCGCGCTTGTCGCCGTAGATCAGCGTGATCACGCCGTCGAAATTGGCGGCGTTGATCAGCGCGGCGCAGCGCTCGGCGTCGGCGGCATTCACCGCACCATCGGCGTCGTAGCGCGCCTTGAAGTGGATCGAGCTGGCGCGCGGCAGAATTTGCTCCAGCGTGGCGTATTTGTCGGCGGTTGCCTCGGCGTTGCCAGTGTCGGCGCACAGCCCAACCGTGCCGTCGCAGCGGTCGAGAATGGCATTGAGCGCCTCGGGCGGCTGGCTGGTGGCGTGCCAGTTCTCGGTGATCGCCTGCAGGCCGTGCGTGGCCGCCAGCTCGGCCAGGTTGCGCAGCTCGGCGGCGCTCCGCGCCACAATCGCGTCGTCGGGCGCCTGCAGGCCCGCATCGATCCGCACGCGGCTCGCGCCCAGCGCCGCCGCAATCGGCAGCCAGCCCGCAATCGTCGCGCGGTCGGCGGCCTGCCGCGCCGGGTCGGGCGAAACCAAATCGCCCGTGTCGATTAGCACGCTGTACAGCTCGATTCCGCTCGCGGCCAGCGCCTGCCGAAACGCGGCGATGTACTCCGCATCGGTGGAGGGCAGGTGGAAGTGGCAGAGTTCCAGCGTTCCGATGCCGTGCGCGGCCATAGCTGCCGGCACTTCGAGCAAGGGCAGCCCGCCGTTCAGCGAACCGTCGAGGCTCCAGCTTGAGATCGCAAAGCGACGCATTCTCATCTCCTTAAAAGCGCAAACAAGGAAGCCACAGAGAACACCGAGGTCACCGAGTTGTGGTTTCCTCACTCTGTGCTCTCCATGTGCTCTGTGGCTCAATCTTTTGCACGCCGTTCCAAAAGCTTTTTGCCCGGTCGGAGCGTTTCAGGCCACGAGCAGGCGCGGCAAGTATATCACGCCGCCGCAGCTTCGGGGGCGGGAAGCGATGCGTGTGCGCCCACCAGTGCGCGCTGTGTGTCGGCGCGAAACTGGCTGGCGTACAGCCGCGCATAGAAGCCGCGCTGCGCCAGCAGATCGTCGTGCGTGCCGCGCTCGATCACCTCGCCGTGGTTGATGACAAGGATCTGGTCGGCGTTGCGGATGGTCGAAAGCCGGTGCGCAATCACAAAGCTGGTGCGGCCTTCCATCAGGCGCAGCATGGCTTCCTGAATATGCTGCTCGGTGCGCGTATCGACGCTGGATGTCGCTTCGTCAAGAATGAGCACACGCGGGTCGGCCAGGATGGCGCGGGCGATGGCCAGCAGCTGCCGCTGGCCCTGGCTCAGGTTGCCGGCGCGCTCGGAAAGCGTGGTGCCATAGCCCTGCGGCAGGCGATGGATGAACTGGTCGGCGTTGGCGAGCCGGGCGGCGGCAACCACTTCCTCGTCGCTGGCATCCAGCCGCCCGTAGCGAATATTCTCCATCACCGAGCCGGTGAACAGAAAGGTGTCTTGCAGCACAATGCCAAGCTGCTGGCGCAGGTCGTCCTTGGTGAGCGTGCGAATGTCGTGCCCGTCAATCGTGATCGCGCCGCTGTCGATGTCATAGAAGCGCGTCAGCAGGTTGACAATCGTTGTTTTGCCCGCGCCGGTCGGCCCCACCAGTGCCACAACTTCGCCCGGCCGCGCATGCAGGCTCACATTCTTGAGCACCGGCACGTTCGGCGCATACGCGAAGCTCACGTCGTCGAACACAACATCGCCGCGAATTTCCGCCAGCGCCTGCGCGTCGGGCGCATCCACTTCGGGCTGCTCGTCGATGGTCGCAAACACGCGCTCCGCGCCCGCCACTGCCGACTGGATCAGGTTGTACAGGTTGGCGATCTCGCTCAGCGGGCGGCCAAACTGCCGCGAGTAGGTAATGAAGCTCGCAATCGTGCCGACCGTCGCCAGCCCTTGCAGCGCCATCCAGCCGCCCGTGCCGGCCACAATCGCCAGCCCGGTGTTGTTGGTAAAATTCATCATTGGGCCGATAAAGCCGGCAAAAATCTGCGCGCGAATCGCGGCGGCGCGCAGCGTGCCATTATGCTGGTCGAACTGCGCGATCACAACTGGCTCGCGGTGGTAGGCTTTCACCACGCGCTGCCCGGTGATGGTTTCTTCGATCAGGCCGTTCAGCGCGCCCAGCGCCTGCTGCTGCTGCCGAAAGCCGGCGCGCGTGCGCGGGGCAATCTGCGTGTTCAGCAGCCATGTCATGCTGGCGATTGAGAGAATGCTGACCGCCGCCAGCACCGGGTTGATCCAGAACATAATCGCCGCGATGCCAACCATGCCCAGCACGCCCGAAATGATCTGCACAATGCCGTCGGCTAATACCTGGTTGATGTTCTCGACGTCGTTGGTCAGGCGGCTCATCAGGTCGCCGTGCGCGCGCGCGTCGAAAAAGCGCAGCGAAAGCGTTTGCAAACGCGCAAACAGGTCGTTGCGCAGGTCGCGCACCGTGCGCTGCGCCGCGCCAGCCATGATGTAGGTTTGCAGCCATGTCAGCAGCGAGTTGATTGCGTAGAGCAGCAGCATGAGCAGGCTGATGCGCAGAAGGCCCGGCACGTCGCCCGGCAGCACGTAGGCGTCGATTGCGTGGCCGAGCAGGTAGGGGCCAACCACATTCAGCGCGGTTGTGCCAAGCACCAGCACCGCCGTAACGAGCAATGCGCTGCGCTGGCGCTTCAGGTAGCCCCACAGCCGCGTGATCGTGCCGCGCCGGTTGTTTGCGCGCTCGGCCTGGGTGAACATATGGCGCGGCCCGCCCATCCGGCCAAGAATTGGCGGCGGCTCGTTGTTATTGGTGGCAGCGGGCGCATGGCGCTGGTCGCTCATTGGATCATTGCTCCGTTGTGCATCTGCGAGGCGTAAATCTCGCGGTAGATCGGGCTTGTTTCGAGCAGGTCGCGGTGCGAGCCTTCCGCCACCACGCGCCCGTCGTCCAGCACCAGAATGGTGTCGGCGTTCAGCACCGTGCTGATGCGCTGGGCCACCACCACGCGCGTCTGGCGCTCAGCGCGCTGATTTAGCCCTTCCTGAATACGCGCCTCGGTTTCCACGTCCACCGCGCTGGTCGAATCATCCAGCACCAGCACGCCGGGCCGGTTCAGCAGTGCGCGTGCAATCGCAATACGCTGCTTCTGCCCGCCCGAAAGGTTCACACCGCGCTGACCCACCACCGAGCTGTAGCCGTCGGGGAAGCGCGCAATGAAGTCGTGCGCCTGCGCGAGTTGCGCCGCCGCAATCACGTCGTCGTCGCTGGCGTCGGGCCGGCCATAGCGAATGTTGTCGCGGATGCTGCCAGTGAACAGAATGCTTTCCTGCAGCGCAATGCCAACCGCGCCGCGCAGCGCGCTTTCGTCCAGCTCGCGCACGTCCACGCCGTCGAGCGTGACGCGCCCGCCGCTCACGTCGTAGAAGCGCGGGATGAGGTTCACCAGTGTGGATTTGCCCGCGCCAGTTGCGCCAAGCAGCGCGACCGTCTGCCCCGGCTCGGCCACAAAACTCACGTTTTTCAGCACCGGCTCGCGCCCGTCGCGGCTGTAGCTGAAGGAGACATTCTCGAAAGCAAGGCGATTGCCGGCGCGCGCGGGCTGCGGCGCGGCGGGCGCGGGGATTTCCGGCGCAGCGTTCATCAGCTCGCAGATGCGCTCGGCGGAGGCTTGCGCGCGGGCGAAACGCACCACCAGCATGCTGATCATCATGAGCGACATCAGCGTCTGCGTGAGGTAGTTGATGAAGGCAATCAGCTCGCCAACTTCCAGGCCGGTGTTGATCACGCTCAGGCCACCCCACCACAGCGCCGCCACCAGGCCGGCGTTCATCGCCAGCATCATAAAGGGCATGGTCACCGCGCCCGCGCGCACCGCGCTGATGTTTTGCTCCATCAGGTAGTCGTTTGTGCGGCCAAAGCGCAGCTTTTCGTGCGCCGAGCGCGCAAAGGCCTTGACCACCCGCACGCCCGCGAGGTTTTCCTGCAACACGGTGTTGAGCGCATCCAGCCGGCGCTGCACTTCGCTGAACATCGGGAAGGTTTTGCGGATCACCCAGATCAATGCGCCCAGGATCACCGGCACCAGCACCAGAAAGATCAGCGCGAGGCGCGGGCTGGTGATGATCGCGAGGATCAGGCTGCCCACCAGCAGCAGCGGCACGCGCACCCCAATGCGCAGCACCATCATCACCATTTCCTGCACCTGCGTGACGTCGTTGGTCAGCCGGGTGATCAGGCCGCCGGTTTCCAGCGTGTCGAGGTTGCCGAACGAGAGCGACTGCACTTTGCGAAATAGCGCGCTGCGCACATCCGCGCCAAAGCGCATGCTCGCCAGCACGGTGAACACGCCACAGCCCACGCCGCCAATCAGGCCGATCACGGCCACGCCCACCATCAGCAGGGCGGTTTGAACAACCACGTTCTGGTCGCCCGCCAGAATGCCCTGGTCGACAATCCGCTGCACAAAACGCGGTTGCAGCAGATCCATGCCCACTTCGAGCGCCATCAGCAGCGGCGCAAGCAGGGCCGAGCGCCAGTATGGCGCAAGGTAGCGAAGCAGTGTTCGGGTTGCGCGCATGCTCACTCTTTCCCAACGTGCGGTATAATGCAAGCGGACACCTGTCCGTATCGCGGAGTATAGCGGACAACTGTCCGTTTGTCAATCGATCAAAGGGCGCATACGCCCTTCTATCCACACTGGAGAATGCTCATGGAAGAAGCCACGCTCACCGGCGAAGAAGCCGGCCGCCCGCAGCGCCGCGACGCGCGCGAAAACCGCGAGGCGCTGCTGGCGGTCGCCAAGCGCCTGTTTGCCGCGCAGGGTGTTGAGGCGACGAGCATGGCCGAGATTGCGCGCGAAGCCGGCGTGGGCCAGGGCACGCTCTACCGCCACTTTGCCGACAAGGCTGCACTCTGCCAGGGGCTGATTGGCGAAGACCTCGAAGCCTTTCAGGAGCGCGTGGGCGCGTTGCTTGAGTCGGCCAGCGACCTGCCGCCGCTGGAGCGGCTCGGGCAGCTGCTTGCCGAAAAAACGCGCCTGGTCGAGTCGCATTTGCCCTTGTTTGCGACAATGGACCTGGGGCCGCATCGCAAAGGGCCCAGCCCCTTCTACGCCTGGCAGCACGAGCACATCAGCGCGCTGCTGGAAGAAGCGGTTGCGCGCGGCGAGCTTGCCCCGCTGGATGTGCCGTTCACCGCTGGCGCGATCCTCACCACGGTTGCGCCGCCCTTCTACCGCCACCAGCGCGAAGACCTGGGCTGGAGCAACGAGCGGATTGTGGCCGGGCTGCGCCGCATGTTTGTGGAAGGGCTGTAGGGAGCGGGGGAGCGGGAGAGCGAGGGAGCGGAGAGCGCAGAACACAGAACGAGATTCTTTTGTTTGGCGAAAACGCAGGAAAACTTGCTGACCCCTGAGCCTGACCCTGCAAAAGGAGACATGCGATGACAAACTGGCACAGCGGCGATGCAGATGTTGCGGGGCTGCGCCTGCACTTCACCCGCACCGGCGGCGATCTGCCGCCGCTGGTTGCAATGCACGGCATTGGCGACGATGGCTTGTGCTGGTCGGCGCTTGCCGCCGCGCTCGCCCCACAATACGACGTTATCATGGCCGATGCGCGCGGCCACGGTCGCTCAGAAGCGCCGCTGCATGGCTATGGCCCCGCTGAGCACGCTGCCGACCTGCGCGGCCTGGTTGCCGCGCTCGGCTTGCACCAGCCCATCGTGCTGGGCCACTCAATGGGCGCAATGACAACGCTGATGCTGGCGGGCAGCGCGCCGGATGTGCCACGCGCCATTCTGCTGGAAGACCCGCCGCCAGTGTGGACACGATTGCCCGCTACGTCAGAGGATGGCGGGCGGCGCGTGGCAATGCACCAGGCCATGGCCGAGCTCAAGCGCAAAACCCGCGCCGAGCTGATCGCAGGCCAGCGCGCCGTGGCCCCGGCCTGGCCCGAAGACGAGATCGAGCGCTGGGCCGATTCAAAAATCCGCTTCAGCCCAAACATCCTGAGCACCTTCTCCGCCGCCCCCACCGCGCCTGATTGGCCGGCAGTGCTGCGGCAGATTCGCTGCCCGGCCCTGCTGCTGACCGGCGACCCGGCCCACGGCGCGCTGGTGGCCCCGGAAGATGCCGCCAGCCTGCGCGAATACATTCCGCACCTGCAGATCGCGCATATTGCCGGCGGCGGCCACAGCATGCGCCACGACCAGCTCTCAGGCTATCTGGATGCTGTGCGCGCGTTTCTGGCGACGCTGGCATAATCGCCTGCATAAACAGGTAACACAAAGGAGGGTTCGGGCAGCAAAGCCGCCCGAACCCTCCTTTGTGTTACCTGTGTGTTACCTGCCCGGCGAAGCCAGGAACCTGCCCTGCCCTTATGCCCGCACCGAGATGCCAAACTGCTCGAGCAGCTGCGGCCGGCTCTTCAGCGCCACGCGCGCAATCAGCTTGAAATCGTTGATCCAGGATTTCAGCTCTTTGGCGGCCAGATCACGCTCGCGCGTCGACTCTTGCGCAAGGCCGCGCTGCTGGCAGCTGGCTGCGTGGCGCTCCCGCACCATATCCATCAGCTGCATCCCAGCCTCAAGCTGCTCGCTCGTGATCGTAAACGCAGCCAGACGCCTGGCAATTGTCGGGTTGCCCAGCGCCGTTGCATAGAAATCACGCGCCTGCCCGAGCCATCCCGCCAGTGTTGCCTTGCGCGGGCCAAGCAGATGCAGCGCCTGGAGCGTGCCGCGATCGGATTGAAATGCCACGCGTGCAATCTTCGCGTGCGTGCGATACAGATCCTGGGCCTGCTTATCGGCAGCACTCAGCGCATCGTTTGCGCCGCGCAGCCCGCCATAGTGGTTTGTTTTGCGCTGGCACAGGGTGTTCAGGTCGTTTGAAAGCGCCTCGCCTTCGTCAAGCCGCGCTACGGTGAAGCCATGCGCGGCCAGCGCGTCGCGAATGTCGGAGCTGGCGCGCGCATTTGCGATCAGCATGCGCGCCGTCATCAGCTGGCGTTCGATGATTTCGTTCGATAGACCCATTCTTGCTCCTTGTGGTGCGATGCAGAGGTACATCGTCGATGAAAGCTGGTGGTGCTGCGCCAGAAGAGCCCTGGTTGTGCGCTGGCTTCCGCGTTTTTCTGCAAAACCCTTGCCCGGACTCAGTCTGCCATTATTCTCCGAGAAAAATAACATTCTGCGCTCATTCTGCCATTATTCTTCGAGAAAAATAACATTCTGCGTTCAGTCTGCCATTATTCTCCGAGAAAAATAACATTCTGCGTTCAGTCTGCCATTATTCTCCGAGAAAAATAACATTCTGCGTTCAGTCTGCCATTATTCTCCGAGAAAAATAACATTCTGCGTTCAGTCTGCCATTTTTTCTCACAAAAAAATACTACTCCGTACGCTGGTTTGAATAAAAATAGTAAAAAATACGAGCCAGCGCACATTTCAAGATGTTCTTTCGCCAGCAGTACACATCATGTGCCTTGCGACGCAACCCCACCTGCCGACAAGGATACGCTACCCTAAACACGGGCTCAATAGGAGTTGGGTCGCAGAATCAGGGTAATCCATGCGTACCGAGTGTATGTGCAGCCGTGCCAAAAGTACTACGAACCAGCGTAAACCAAATACTCCTGGCGGCCAAATAAGCAGAAACCGAGAACAGCAAACAGCCCGCACAGCCAGGATTTGCTATCCGAAACCCACTGCTTGAGCAGCCGACCGCATCATCTGGATGAGTTCTCTGGAAAATAAATTTTCTCGCCCTCAGCTTCCAGGAAGCTCAGGCCAGTTGTCCTTCAACCTGATACTCAGATAAGCTTCCTGGAAGCTTGCCCGTTGTATGAAATAACGTATTTTCCAGAATACTCAGCTTCCAGGAAGCTCAGGCCAGTTGTCCTTCAACCTGATACTCAGATAAGCTTCCTGGAAGCTTGCCCGTTATATGAAATAACGTATTTTCCAGAGTGCTCAGCTTCCAGGAAGCTCACGCCAGTTGCCCTTCAACCTGATACTCAGATAAGCTTCCTGGAAGCTTGCCCGTTGTATGAAATAACGTATTTTCCAGAGTACTCAGCTTCCAGGAAGCTCAGGCCAGCTTTCCTTCAACCTGATACTCAGATAAGCTTCCTGGAAGCTTGCCCGTTGTATGAAATAACGTATTTTCCAGAGTACTCAGCTTCCAGGAAGCTCAGGCCAGTTTTCCTTCAACCTGATACTCAGATAAGCTTCCTGGAAGCTTGCCCGTTATATGAAATAACATATTTTCCAGAATACTCAGCTTCCAGGAAGCTCACGCCAGTTTTCCTTCAACCTGATACTCAGATAAGCTTCCTGGAAGCTTGCCCGTTGTATGAAATAACATATTTTCCAGAATACTCAGCTTCCAGGAAGCTCAGGCCAGTTGTCCTTCAACCTGATACTCAGATAAGCTTCCTGGAAGCTTGCCCGTTGTATGAAATAACATATTTTCCAGAGTACTCAGCTTCCAGGAAGCTCAGGCCAGTTTTCCTTTCAACCTGATACTCAGATGAGCTTCCTGGAAGCTTGCCCGTTGTATGAAATAACGTATTTTCCAGAGTACTCAGCTTCCAGGAAGCTCAGGCCAGTTTTCCTTTCAACCTGATACTCAGATGAGCTTCCTGGAAGCTTGCCCGTTGTAGCAAAGAACTTTCTTGCCACAGTAATGAGCTCAACTTCGACACACCCCCCTCTCGGTGTATTATTGCAGTGTTACACCTCATTGATACAACGAGGGCCGTCATGTCTTCCAGCAACACACGGCTTGCCCAGCAGATTGCGTTTATCAACGAGATCGAAAAGCTCAAGCTGGTGTATCGCCACAACCAAACGGTCGACCAGTCGCGCTTCGAGAATAGCGCCGAGCATTCCTGGCACCTCGCGCTGATGGCCATGGTGCTGGCCGAGCACGCCAGCACACCCGCTCTCGATATCTTCGCCGTGGTGAAGATGCTGCTGATTCACGATCTGGTAGAAATCTATGCGGGCGACACATGGCTCTACGACACGGCGGGCGCGCTTGGGCAGGCCGAACGGGAAGCACAGGCCGCGCAAAAGCTGTTTGCGCTGCTGCCAGCCGATCAGGCCGCCGAGTTCCACCAGCTCTGGGATGCATTCAATGCCCGCGCAACGCCCGAGGCAGCCTTTGCCGCAGCACTCGACGCACTTCAGCCCCTGCTGAACTACCTGCTGTCGGGCTCGCCAGAGGGGCCAGACGGGCTGCTGGCCGAACAGGATGTGCTGCGCCGCAAGCAGGGCATTGCGCTAGGCTCGCGCACGCTCTGGGAGCTGGCGCAGGATGTGATCGCTGCCAGCACGGCGCGTGGGCTGTATGCCGCCGGGCCAGGCGAGAGCTAATACCAAATAAAGAACGTTCTTTCCAGAATAATAGCCAACCATAGAGAGATTGCAATGGAACTTGAGTTCAGCGCGCCGATCTGGTTCTGGAAAGGCCCGGCCCCGTGGTATTTCGTGACGGTTCCGCCCGAGCAGTACGCCGAACTCAAGGCGATTCTGCCGATGGTGACCTATGGCTGGGGCATGATCCCGGCGCGCGTGCGGATTGGCACCACCGAATGGGCCACCGCGCTGTTTCCCAAAGACGAGCAGTACATTGTGCCGATCAGGGCCAGCGTGCGCAAGGCCGAGCGCCTGGACGAAGGCGACATGGTGACGCTGCGGCTCGCCATTCGCTTCTAGCGCCGCCGAAACGCGGCCCCACCATCCCGGCAGGCCATTCTGCCCCAACATCGACGCGCGCAGTCGCGGCCTTGCAAGGCCGCGACTGCGCGCTCAGGCTTTCCCCGCCGACTGGCGCGGCTACGGGCGCGATAAGCACACGCCCGTTTGCAGCCGAATAGCAGCGCAAAGGCAGGCATACGCGAAGGCCCTACCCACCCGCGCAGGTTGCCAGAAACGGCGTGCCACTCACAATAATGACGGCGTTGGTCGCCTGCGCGTATGAGCGCGTACAGGCCGTTTGCCAGCCGGTAATGCCCGTGTATTCCTGAATAAGAACGCCCACGCCGGTCGCATTTCCTGGGATCGGCAGCGTCACGCCCTGGTTGATGTTGAAAACGCCGCTATACAGGCTTTGCAGCGGCAGGCCGGGAAGATAGTACGAAACATAATACTGAACAAAGAAGCCGCCGGTGTTATACACCGTGATGTTTGCCGGCGGAAGGGGCGTTGCGGTATTTGTGGGTGTGTTCGTGGGCGTGTCCGTGGGTGTGTTCGTGGGCGTGTTCGTGGGCATGTTCGTCGCGGTCGCGGTGTCGGTTGGCGTATTTGTGGAGGTTGCGGTGTCGGTTGGCGTGCTGGCTGGCAGTGCTGTTCTGGTGGGCGTGGCACTTGGCGCAGCCGCTGGCGTGGGCGTGCAGTGCCTGGGCTTCCTGGCGTCTTCGTGCCGCTCGTTCGATGATGAACAGACCCGCGTGGGCGTGGGCGTGCAGTGCCTGGGATGCTTCGCCGTTGCAGCCGGGGCAGACGTGGGCACAGGCAACTTTGCACACGGACCATTGCCATTCGTAACCATGCTGAGATAGACGTTTGTTCCCGCGGCATTGAGCTGCATCGGAATGGTGAAAAGTCCTGCAAGCGTCAGGGCCAGCACGACGATTAGGGTGGCTTGTTTCGATTTGTACATTGCGCGACTCCTGCGTTCTCGATTTCCAGCATACAGCGTCATTCGTCAGGCCCCTGACGCCCGTTGTGCTATACTTTCGGCACTCTAGCGAACCGCCATTAATCCAGCATTATTTTGGGCTACTTTGTCTGAATTAATTTTTTCGCTACTCGGCCGTGTGCAGCTCGGGCATCGCCAGTTGGGGCCAATCACCCTCACCAGCCGCAAGGCGATTGGCTTGCTGGCGTACCTGCTGATTGAATCGCAGCACGCGCACAGCCGCGAATTTCTGCTTGGCCTGCTCTGGCCCAACTTGCCAACCGCTGCTGCGCAAAACAACCTCCGCGTCACCTGGGCGCACCTTCAGAAAGCACTTCGCACAGAGAAAACAACCGCGCAGCCCCACCTCGTCAGCGACCGGCTGACGCTGCGCTTCAACCCACTCAGCGACTATGACCTGGACGTTGCGCGCTTTCGCGCATTGCTCGAAGCCTGCCGCACCCATAGCCACGCCGCGCCCCATGCGTGCGCCGCCTGCGCCGCCCGGCTGACCGAGGCGCTCCAGCTGGCGCGGGGCGATTTTCTGGAACAATTTTCGCCTGGCGATTGCCCGCAGTTCGACGAATGGCTGCTTGTGCAGCGCGCACAGATCCACATCCAGGTCAGCGCGGCGCTGGAGCAGCTGGCCGCGTTCTACGAACACGCCGGCCAGCCTGCCGAAGCCGAGCGCACCATCCGCCGCCTGCTCGAAAACGATCCGCTGCGCGAATCGGCCTACCGCCAGCTGATGCGCGTGCTCACAGGCATGGATCGGCCCAGCGCCGCGCTGGAAGTCTACGAAACCTGCCGCCGCGTGCTGGCCAGCGAGCTTGGCCTTGCGCCTGCGGTGGAGACAGCGACGCTGGCCGAGCAAATTCGCGCCCGCGCCCCTGTTGATGCGCGCACATCCCTGCCGCCCGCGCTCACACGCTTCTTTGGCCGCCAGCACGAAACCACGCGCCTGGTCGAGCTGCTGTCGCGCCGCGATGTCCGGCTGGTGACACTGGTGGGGCCGGGCGGCGTCGGCAAAACCCGCCTGGCGATCGAGGCCGCCCGCCAAATGGCCGGCATGGCTGCCCACACAATCTGCCTGATCGAACTGGCCAGCGTTACCAACCGAAAATCGGTGGACGATGCCGTTGCGGCAGCTTTGCGGCTGCCAGGCAGTGGCGGCCTGCCTGCTGACGCAATTGTGGACTATCTGCGCGACAAGACTGCGCTGCTGCTGCTGGATAACTGCGAACACGTGGCAAAAGCCTGCGCGCCGCTGCTGAGGGCGCTGTGCCGCGAGGCCGAAGGGGTAACCGTGCTTGCGACCAGCCGGATTGCCTTGCACCTGCCAGAAGAACAGGTGATGCGGCTGGAACCATTCGCCACACCCGCGCTCGACGAAGCAGAAACACTCACTGTTGCAGAGTCGCTGCGTTTTGACGCAGTGCAGCTGTTTGCGAACCGCGCGGCGCAAGCACTGCTGCAGTTCACCCTGACCGACGCGAATGTGCTGGCGGTGGCGCGGATCTGCCAGCAGCTCGACGGCATGCCGCTGGCGATTGAAATCGCCGCCGCCCAAGCCCGCGCGCTGCCAGTGGAAGCGATTGCCGAACGGCTCGATCAGCGTTTTATGTGGGTCAACAAGCGCACAGCCGACACCCTGCCGCGCCAGCGTACCCTGCACACACTGATTGACTGGTCGTACGACCTGCTGAGCCCGCAGGCGCGCGCGATCCTGCGCCGCCTGGCGGTTTTTGCGGGCGGGTGGACGCTTGAAGCCGCCGAGGCGACTGGCGTGCCGGGCGAAGCGTGTGCCGAAGAGCTGGCCGAGCTTGTCGAACACTCGCTGCTGACCTTTGGCGCGGATACTGGCCGGCGGCGCTACAGCATGCACGAAACGATTCGCCAGTTTGCGCAAAAGCAGCTGCGTGGCAGCGGCGGGGAAGCCGATGCGCTGGCGCGGCACGCCCGCTACTACGCCCGGCTTGTGGTGCGAGCAGCCGAAAACCAGGATGCCCAGCCATTCCCCGCGCGCCTGCACATGGTGCTGGGCGATCACGACAACCTGCGCGCCGCGTTTGAATGGCTGCTGGCGCACGACCGCGAGCAGACCCTGGTGGTTGTCACCGGGCTGGGCACGCTCAATTTCTGGGAGCTGGGCGGCTTTTTTCAGGAAGGGCGGCGCTGGCTTCAGCAGGCCCTGGAGGCAACACAAGGCGCGCTTTCGCTCCAGCGCGGGCGCGCCCTGCTGGCGGCAGCGGGCTTGTCCTCGGCGATTTCCGATTTCGCCTATGGCTTGCAGTGCGCGCAGCAAGCGCAGGATCTGTTTCAGCAGCTTGGCGATCAGCGCGGCGAGATCGACGCCCGGCTGACGTACTGCGACCTGGCACGCCATGCCGGCGAGCTCGCGCAGCTGCAGGCACAGATCGGCGCGGCGCTGCGCATGGCCGAGCAGCTGGCCTATACTGCCGGCATGGCAAAGGCGCAGCAGCTGCTGGCAATTCAGATTGTGTACACGACCGGCGAAAGTGCCGCCGCGATTGGGCATGAACTTTCGAGCGTTGCGCTCTGGCGGCAGCTCGAGCGCCCGTTTGACCTTGCAACTGCCCTGAACTTCCTTGGCGCAGATCTGCTGGAAGTACGCGAATATGCCGCAAGCCGGCAGGCGCTGCTCGAATGCCGCGAGATCTACCAGGCGCTCGGCTACCGGCGCGGTGTCGCGCTGGCCCAGCACAACCTGGGATGCGCCGCCCGGGCAATCGGCGAATATGCGCAGGCGCGTGAACTGCTGTGCGACGCGCTGCGCATTCGCCAGCACCTGGGCTTGCGGCGCGGCTATGCGTATTCATTCGAACAGCTCGCCCAGCTCAACGAGCGCGAGGCACGCTTCGAGCAGGCGATTCAACTCTGGGCAGCCGCCGCAACCTTGCGTACTCGGCTTGGAGCGCCACTTGAGTACATCGAGCAGAAGGATCAAATCGCGGCCCTTCCCCGGCTGCGCGCCCAGCTCGGCGCTGTGGGCTACGCGCTGGCATGGGCGAAAGGCGCGGCGATGACCCCAGAGCAGGCGATTGCGCTGGCGCTGAGCTAGGGTTGTTTGCCATTCCGCGCTTTTCTTTGATTCTCTTTGATTTTCCTTGAGATCACTTTGCTTTCTTTCTGCCACCAAAGAGTCCCCAGTGCTTCTTCTTCTTTCCCCTAACCTGTCGGCAGCACAGCAGCTTCGACAGGCAGGGAACAATGCCAGAGAAACAATACCCAGGCCGCCTGCAGCGCCTCCCCGGCTACGATTACTCGCACCGTGGCGCGTACTTCGTCACCATCTGCACACAGCATCGCGGGCGCTGGTTTGGCCGCGTCGAGCAAAAGGCAATGATCCTCAGCGCGTGGGGCACAGTCGCCGCCGCGTGCTGGCACAGCATCCCCGAGCACTTCGCTGGCGTCGAGCTCGATGCGTTCGTGGTGATGCCCGACCATGTTCACGGGCTGCTCTGGCTGCCGGGGAACGGCCCGGTTCTCAGCACCATTGTTGGCAACTACAAAGCCGCCGTCAGCCGTGCAATCCGCCGCGCCGACCCCAGCGCGCCGGCCGTGCTCTGGCAGCGCACCTTCCACGACCGCATCGTTCGCGACGAGCGAGCATTGACAAATATTCGGCGGTATATCGAAGAGAATCCTCGGAAATAGCGGCGGGATATATCCCGCCGCAACGGTGATTTTCATCAAGCTTCATTGAGTGCCGGTCAGATATATCCCGCCGCTTCTTTGATTTTCTTTGATTTCATTGTTGCACGCCGCCGCCGAAAATGCTACAGTGCCGCCAGCCATTTCACATCCCTGAAGAAGCCCCGCCCGATAGCAGAGAGGCTGCAATGTCGCACGACGCACTCACCAACGATCTTCAGCTTGCCGCCGGCGACCTGCGCGCCCTCGAAAGCCCCGACGAAATCGCGCATTTCTTTGCCCGCCTCGGCTACGATGTCGATGGCCGCATTCGTATCCCCAGCCCCGCCGCGCTTGGCCTCGCCAACGAGGAATACAGCCACACGATCAATCGCATCGAGCGCATCGCGGTGGATCCCGCCGATGGCGACATTGTGATCTACCTGTTCGAGGTGCGCTCGGTGACGGCGCGGCTGCGCAACGATATTGCGCGGCGCTTCCGCGAGCGCCCCGAAAATGCGCTGCTGGTGCTCACACGCGATTACACCGAACTCGAATTCGTGCTGCTCGACCGGGCGCTGGCTGCCAGCAAAAAGCCCGGCACGCCCTTGCGCCAGACCGTCCGCCCGATTCCGCTGGCCTTCGAGCGCGCCAATGCTTCGGCGGTTGCGCTGCGGGCGCTCAAACGCTTTACGTTCACCGAGGCCGACGCGACCTACCAGTGGGACAAGCTGCGCTCGGCGTTTGCGCTGGCCGAATGGAGCGAGCCGTATTTCAACAACCGCGCGCTGTTTTCCGACCACTACCTGAACCACCGTTTGCCCGACACACAGATCACGCCGGAGTGGGCCGAAGATGTGCGCCCGATCGGCAGGTTTGTGTTCGAGCGCCTCGCCACCGCCCGCCGCACCTATTCCCGCGCAAACGAGCAGGTGATTCGCGCCGGGCTGTACGAGCCGCTGTTCCGGCAGCTTGGTTTCGCCTTCGCCGCGCAGAAACCCGGCGCGTCGGCGGCTGAACAGGCCGATTACCTGCTGTTCGACCCGGCCAAACCCGACACGCCCGTCGCCGCCGCGCTGACCTATGTCTGGAACCGCAATCTCGACGACGCCGACGAAGCCCGCGATGCCGAGACGCCCGCCGAAATCCCCGGCGCGCTGGTGGTTTCGCTGCTGCAAGCGCAGGTTGCGCCGTGGGTGATCGTGACCAACGGCAAGCTGTGGCGCGTGTATTCCGCCACCGCCAGCAACAAGGCCACGAATTACTACGAGGTCGATCTGGAAGAAGCCGCCGCCGCCGAGGATCAGATCACGGCGCTGAAATACTGGTGGCTCTTGTTTCGCCGCCCGGCGTTCACGGGCTTTCTCGACAAAGTGCTCAAGGAA
The DNA here is from genome assembly GCF_057073505.1 of Kouleothrix sp. 19917. NCBI lineage: Bacteria > Bacillati > Chloroflexota > Chloroflexia > Chloroflexales > Roseiflexaceae > Kouleothrix > Kouleothrix sp. 19917. The sequence goes on along the minus strand of NZ_CP097099.1, from coordinate 1,242,906 downwards.
TCGGCGGAATACGCCAAGGGGCTGGGCGAACGCCTCAAGGAGCGCGTGTTCACGCAGATTTTCCCGCAGTTTGCGAAGGGGTTCGTTTCCGGCGGGATATATCCCGCCGGTACCGGCGGGATATATCCCGCCGAAGCCGATCTCGACGCGGTGTTCACCGGCACGCTGACGTTTTTGTACCGGCTGATGTTTGTGCTGTACGCCGAAAGCCTCGATCTGCTGCCGGTGAACGAGCCGAACGGCTACCGCGAACTCAGCCTGCGCCAGCTCAAGGGCGAGGTTGCCGACGCCGCCGGAACGCTGCTCGACCAGTCGGGCGGCAAGCTGGCCGCGAAATACACACCGTCGTCCACCGCGCTGTACGAGCGGCTGATGCGCCTGTTCGCGGCGATCGATCGCGGCGCGGACGAGCTGAACATGCCCGCGTACAACGGCGGTTTGTTCAGCGCCGCCACGCCCGAAGGCCAGTTTCTCGCCACGCACGCCATCCCCGACCGCTTTCTGGCGCTGGGTCTCGACCGGCTGGCGCGCGATGTGGACGAACGCAGCAAAGGGCTGGTGTTTATCGATTTCAAATCGCTCGGCGTGCGCCAGCTTGGCAGCATCTACGAGGGTTTGCTGGAATTCAAGCTGCGCGTGGCAAGCGAAAAGCTGGCCGTGACCAAAGAAAAAGGCCGCGAAATCTACGGGCCGTTTGCGAAGGCCAAAAAGCCGCTGGCGACGATCTCCAAAGGCGATGTGTACCTGGAAAACGACAAGCGCGAACGCAAAGCCACCGGCAGCTATTACACGCCCGATTACATCGTCAAATACATCGTGCAGCACACCGTCGGCCCGGTGCTCGACCGCGCCTTCGACGATCTGCGCCCGCGCCTCCACGCCGCGCAAAAGGGCTTCCGCGATTATGCCAGACTCGCCAGGGCCAGGGGGGATAATCCCAATACCCATTGGAACAGTGCGGCCATGCAACACCTGGTGGACGATTGCCTGAACATTCGCGTGCTCGACCCGGCGATGGGCAGCGGCCATTTTCTGGTCGAAGTGGTGGATTACATCAGCAACCGCGTGATCGATTTCCTGAACGGCTGGAGCGACAACCCCGTCTGGGCCGCGCTGGAACGCACCCGCGCCGATATCGTGGCCGAAATGGAGCGCCAGCATGTGACGATCGACGCCGAGCGGCTGACGCGGGTGGCGCTGCTCAAGCGCGCCGTGCTGAAGCGCTGCGTCTACGGCGTGGATCTGAACAGCATGGCCGTGGAACTGGCGAAAGTCTCGCTGTGGCTGGATGCGTTCACGCTGGGCGCGCCGCTGAGCTTTCTCGACCACCACCTGAAATGGGGCAACAGCCTGATCGGGGCGCGGATTGCCGACATGCAAACCTACCTCGATACGGGCGCGACCGACACCATGGATATGTTCGCCAGCAGCAAGTTCGCCGGAGTGATGCTGGCAACCGACCTGATGCGGCAGGTTTCGTACCTGAGCGACAACACCGTGGAACAAAGCCGCCAGAGCGCCGCCGCCTACCGCGATGCCAGCGACCATCTCGCGCCGTTCAAGCGCCTGCTGGATACATATGTGTCGCGCTGGTTTGGCAATGCGCCCGCGAAAAAGAACCAGAGCGATTATGTGCGGCTGTTTCTGCAAGACCCCGACACCGAGGCGTGGCTGAACGATCCCGCTGCGCCGCTCGACAACAGTTTGATCCCCGCGACCCAGATCGCCGCGACCGCCACCCGCGCCGCCGCCGAAAAACGCTTCTTCCACTGGGAACTCGAATTCCCCGAAGTCTTTTTTGCGCCATCCACGCCCGGCGGCCAGGATGTGCAACTCCGCGAAGGCGGCGGCTTCGACGCGGTCGTGGGCAACCCGCCGTATCAGCGTATTCAAGGTATGAAACAAGCAGACAAAAATCAGTTGTATTTCTATGCTTCTATATTTCCATCTGTATCGGGTAGTTACGATATATATCTCATCTTTAACCTCAAAGTTCTTCAATTAACAAATTTAGGTGGACGTATTGGGTTTATCGAACCACACAAATTTTTCCAAGCTCAATTTGCACAAGAAGCCAGAAAACAAATCGCTCCTCATGTCCAGCACGTTGTTGATTTCGGTTTCAATCTTATCTTTGATGAGGCTAGTACATACACGTGTATTTTTATCATGTCTGGCTCAAGTGTTATGCAAACAGAGTATATAGGAATCGGTGATGTAGCAAGCTCACTTGATATTCAGAAGATCTTGCAAAATCCCCACCCCGATTTAGTCAGGCCGCCGAGTCGTGAGGACGAAGTGTGGGTGCTGGGTCAAGCTATTTCATTGAACTTAATCGAGAAGCTATATAAAGTTTCGGTTAGATTAAAAGATGTGACGGAAAAGATTTTCGTCGGTTTACAGACAAGTGCAGATAGCATTTATTTCCTTGAAAATATTAGAAGAATTAGTGATGAAGAAGTGGTTGTTTACTCTAAGGAATTAGATCAAGAATTAATAATCGAAAATTATTTCCTGAAACCACTATTGAGAGGCAAAGATATTTCGCGTTTTACGCCCCCTGACCCTGAACTTTGGGTAATTTTTCCATATGATATTTCGGGAAAATCACCAATGCTTATCTCCAAAGACAAGATATCTACAATGGCTCCTAAAACTTGGGCTTATCTTGAACAATTTGAGGCGAATCTTCGAAACCGTGAAAACGGCAAGATGGACCGTGACGGTTGGTGGAGCTACATATACCCTAAAAATTTGCGGGATTTTGCTAGAGCTGAAAAAATACTTACGCCAGACATTTGTGCAAGAGGTGAAATTACGGTTGATAAATATGGTAATTATCATACAACCACCCTTTATAGTATTGTGGTAAATCAGAAGACTAAATTGTCGCATTCGTTCTTAGCTGCTATATTGAATAGTTCGCTAATATGGTTTTATCTACAGAATACTGGAACGGATTTGCGGGGTGGATACCTACGCTTCAAGACAAAGTATCTAGAGCCTGTACCAATCCGCCGCATCGACTTCACCACGCCCGCAGCGGAGCGCGAAGCTCGCGTGGAGGAAGCCATCGCGGCCTATGCGGGCGGCGATTCCGGCGGCGCGCTGGCGCTGGCCCGCGCCGCGATCGACACCGGGAAAACCGATGTCGTCCACGACCTGCTGGCGCACCTGGCCGAGCAGATGATCGCGCTGAACAAAACCAAACAGGCCGAAACGAGGCGCTTCCTGGGCTGGGTGGAGGAGACGTTGGGGATTGGTGGCGGTGATTTTCCTCGAAAATCACCGCAGCGGTCGGATATATCCGACCGCAACAATGAAGGTCAAAGAGAATCATCGGGACGGTCGGAGCCACGGTCGGAGCCACGGTCGGAGCCACGGTCGGAGCCACGGTCGGAGCCACGGTCGGAGCCACGGTCGGAGCCACGGTCGGAGCCACGGTCGGATATATCCGACCGCAACGGGGGATCTCAGGGTGGAATTGAGTCACTTACTGGCAAGAGCATTTTACAGAACTACCTGGGCGACTATCAGAAAGGCCAGCCGGAAACACCGTGGGCCGAGTTCCACTACCGCCTGTTCCAGAACCGGCGGCGCTTCGGCGTGGCGCTGGCCGATGTCGAAGGACAAATCCAGACCGAATACGAGCGTTCGCTGGCAACCCTCGTGCCGATCAAACGCGACCTGGCCCGCACCGATGCGCTGATCGACAAAATCGTCTACCGGCTGTACGGCCTGACCGACGCCGAAATCGAACTGATCGAGCGCCCGCAGTACGAACAAGCCCTGGCCGACGCCAAAGCGCAGGTCGTGGCCGACGACGAGATCAAAGACGACGACGCCCGCATCGACAAAATCGCCGAATCCATTCTGCCTGCCGCGCAGCGCTTCTTCGACCGCGTGGAGCCGAAAACCGACGAAGACGTACTGAACGCCGAGCTGCCCGGCTGGAACACACTGCCGCCGCAAGCGCCCACATTCCTGCTCACGGGCGACTACAACCTGCGCACGCTGCCCGCGCACATGGATTTCTCCACAGCCGTGATTCCGTACACCAAAGCCGTCGAAGTCGCGATCTATCAGCGCATCTTCATCCCGTTCCGCGACGAATCCGGCAACACCGACGCCGACGTCAAAAACGACTTTCTCAAGAAATTCATGCGCCAGCAGAAGGAACTCACGCTCGGCGCGTTCGGCATCATCTTTCTGGCCACCGAGCCAGCCCTGCGCGCCTTTGTCGACAGCCGCATCCCGAACGCCGCCACCGCGTTCTACGGCGACAACGGCGTGGTCGCCATGCTCAACGACACACGCATGGTCGCATTCCGCAACGACGCCGCGCACGACGAAGTGCTCGCCCGCGACGACGCCGCGCAGATCCGGGCGTGGGCGCTGGGGGTGCTGCGCCGCTTATAGCGTATAATGAGTGGCAACTAGTACACGTCGGTAAAAATTCCATTTCGGGTTAGCTAGCAGTAGGCAGTTGCCAGTAGGCAGTAATGATGGTGACTGCTGACTGCCGACTGCCGACTACAACCAGCAACGAACTTTTGGAATACTGTACTAGTAGGGAGACTGCTATGACCGTCGCCGAAATACTGGAACAGGCTAAAACGCTGAGCCTTCAGGAACGCAAAGAACTGGTGAAACAGCTTGTCGATACGCTTGAAACAACATCCTCGCAATCACCTGCGCGAGAAAAGCACAGCATTCTGGAGCTTGCCGGACTAGGCGCTGAAATATGGCAAGGCATTGACGCGCAAGAATACGTGGATCAGCTTCGCAGCGAGTGGGACGAGCGCCCATGAAATTACCGGCTGCTTTGCGCGGTATTCGCCAATTAGCCTTTGACACGGCGCCTCTGATCTACTTCGTTGAACGGCATCCGAATTATTTTGATCGGATGCTGTTCATCATGCGCTATGTCGATCGTGGCCTGATTGCGGGCGTTGCCTCTACAATCGCACTCACCGAAGTGCTTGTTCAACCGCTACGCGCTGGCGACGATGCTTTGACCGAGCGCTACGAAACGGTCTTATCGGACAGCCACAGTTTTCGGCTTGAACCTGTGACGATGCCTGTTGCGCGTCAGGCCTCCAAACTGCGCGCCACCTACAACCTGCGCACGCCGGATGCAATACATATCGCAACTGCGATCGCCGCAGGATGTGATGCGTTTCTGACGAACGACGCTGGTGTGAAGCGCGTTACCGACATCGCGATCCTTGTATTGGATGATCTTGAACTGGACGCACCAAAGGCGTAACTTTTTTCGTAATGCGCATCCCCTACGTCATCGACAATATCGAACACCGGCTCGCGGATATTCTGAACGCGCTGCTGGCGAGCCAGACCGGCCAGCAGGTCGACATCGCCACCGCGTATTTCAGCATTCGCGGCTTCGAGCGCGTGCGCGAAACCCTGCCCGGCGTCGGGCGGCTGCGCTTGCTGCTTGGCGACGAACCGGCCACCGGCAAAGACATCGGCGTGCGCCCCGAATCGGCGGCGTTTCTGCGCCACGAACTCAACGCCGAGCCGCTGCGCCCAGCCACGCTGCGCCTGGTCGAAGATTTAGTGCGCTTCCTGCGGCGCGGCGATGTGGATGTGCGGCTGTACACCGGCCACGCGCCCGGCGAACCGGGGCGGCGCGTGTTCCTCCACGCCAAGTGCTACCTGTTCTATGGCAGCGGCGACCCGCGCCGCATCTGGGGCGACCTGATCCCACGCGTCGGGATCGTCGGCAGCAGCAACTTCACCGGGCCGGGGCTGGCAACCAACCGCGAACTCAACCTCGTGCACAAAACCCTGCTCGACGACGACGAGATCGACGACCCGGTGGCGCGCAGCGCCGTCGGCCACCACGCCGAAGCAACCGTCGCGCCCGACCTCGTGCCGGAGCAGGGGCGTTTGCTGAAAAGCGAGGTCGGCGCGCGGGCGATCCTCGATCTGTCGCGCTGGTACGAAGACCAGTGGGAACGCGCCACGGATTACAAAGAACAACTGATCGAGCTGCTGGAAAACTCGAAGTTCGGCGGGCGCGAATACACCCCCTACGAAATCTACATGAAGGCGCTGTACGAATACTTCCGCGACGACCTCGCCGCCGACAGCGCCGCGCCCGCCACGCGCTCGGCCGTGGAACTGGCCGAATTTCAGGACGACGCGGTGCGCAAGGCACGGCGCATTCTGGTGCAGTACGATGGCGTGATCGTGGCCGATTCCGTCGGCCTGGGCAAAACCTGGATCGGCAAAAAACTGCTGGAAGACTACGCCTACCATCAGCGCCAGAAAGCGCTGGTGATCTGCCCGGCCTCGCTGCGGCCCATGTGGGAGCGCGAACTGCGCGGCGCAACCATCGCCGCCCAGGTGATCACGCAGGAACGGCTCGGCGGCGACGACGTGGATCTGCGCGATGTCGCGGATGCCGATGTCATCCTGGTGGACGAAGCGCACAACTTCCGCAACAAACGCGCCCGGCGCTACTTGCAGCTCGAAACGATCCTGGCGGCGAATGGGCGGCGCGGGCGCGCGGGCGGGCGCAAAAAGCTCATCCTGCTGACGGCAACGCCGATCAACAACAACATTTTCGACCTGTACAACCAGATCAATCTGTTCACCGGCAACGACCGCACCTACTTCGCGTCGGCGGGCATCGGCGACCTGTACGCGTATTTTCTGGCGGCGCGGCGCGAATCCGTCGAACAGGGCAGCGTGCGCATTTTCAACCTGCTCGAAGAAGTGGTCATCCGGCGCACGCGGCAGTTCATTCGCCGCGCCTACCCCGAAGCCACGATTCGCGGCGAAGCGATTAGCTGGCCGCAACGCCGTCTGCACACCGTCGAATACGACCTTCAGGCGACCTACGAAGGGTTCTACCAGCAAATCGTGCGCCGGATCGAAGGCTTGCGCCTGCCGCACTACAATCTGGAAACATTCAAACGCGCCGCGCAGCAGCAGGATGATTTCGAGCTTGGGCGGCAGGAAGCACTGGTCGGCATCTTCAAAAGCCGCTTTCTGAAACGACTCGAATCCAGCATCGACGCGTTTCGCATCTCGATCCGCCGCGCGCTGGAATTCGTCAAAACCTTTGCCGAATACGTGCAGGACGACATTCTGCTTGACGCGGCCTCGTTTCAGAACGCCCTGCGGCTGCTCGACGACGACGACGAAGACGCCGACGACGCGCCCGCATCGCGCGCCACCGCGCTCGACGCGCACGCCGACGCCCGCGCGATCATCGGCGCGCTGCCGCGCCTCGACGCCGCCAAATACGACCGGCGCAAGCTGCACCGCGCGCTTCAGGACGACATCGACGCGCTGACCGAAATCTGGCACGACATCGGCGGCATCAGCATCGAGCGCGACGCGAAACTGCAACAGCTCAAACAGTTGCTGGAAACCGAACTGCGCGGCCAGAAAGTGATTCTGTTCACCTACTACAAAGACACAGCGCGCTACCTCCACCACGCGCTGGCGGGCGAAGCGGGGGCCGAATGGCGCGCGCGGCTCGGCGAACCCACAATTCGCCGCGTCGACAGCAGCGTGAAATCCGCCGACCGCGCCCGGATCATCGAACATTTCGCCCCGGTCGCCGCTGGCCACCCCGACGTGGCAGGAACCGACGCCGAAGTGGACGTTCTGATCGCCACCGATGTGCTTTCCGAAGGCCAGAACCTGCAAGACTGCGGCAACCTGATCAACTACGACCTGCACTGGAACCCGACGCGCATGGTGCAGCGCGCGGGCCGGATCGACCGGCTCGGCACCACGTTTGCGACCCTGTCGATCTTCAATATGTTTCCCGAACGCGCCCTGGAAGAATTACTCGGCCTGGTGCGCAGCCTGACCGCCAAAATCGAAGTGATCAACCAGACCGGCTTTCTGGATGCCAGCATTCTCGGCGAAGTCGTCACGCCGCGCGACTTCAACACGCTCAAGCGCATCGCCGACGAAGACAGCGCCGTGATCGACGAGCAGGAAACATTTCTGGAACTGGCGAGCAGCGAGGCGTTGCTGGCCGAACTGCAAACCGCGCTGGGCACCCAGGCGCAGGAATGGCTCACCGACCTCGACGACGGCATTCATTCCGCGCTGGAACGCCCGAACGCCAGGGGGATGTTCTTTTATTTCACTGCGCCACGCGACGGCGGGCGGGCGCATTTCTGGCGCTACTACGACCTGACCACGCGCAAGATCATCGACAATCGCTACCAGATCATGCAACTGATCGCCTGCCGCCCCGACACGCCGCGCTTCCCGCCGCCGTATCACGAGGTCGATGTGTTCGACATTCAGGAAAAAGTGATCGCCAACATTCTCGGCGCGGTGGAGCAGCAGGAAGCGGCGGCGCTGGTGAACAAGCCGGTGGCGGAAGAACAAAACATCGTCGCGCAGATTCTGCAAACGCAGCTCAACAACCCCGCGTTCAACCGCGCCGAACTGCGCGACCTGCGCAAATTCCTCAAGCAGCCGCTGGTCGGCGCGGCCATCCAGCAGCTTCGCAAAGCCGTAGCAGCCTATGGCGCAACCAGCGACCCGCAGGAACTGGTCGACGTGGTTCGCACGCTTGCCCAGCAGCAGGGCGAAATCGCGCCCGCAGCGAACGGCACGCCCGCCGCGCCCGAGCGCATCAAGCGCGAGCAACTGACGCTGATCTGCTATGAATACATCTATGCCTGACAACCCCGTGAACATCGCCAGGCTCCGCGCCGCCTGCGACGAACTGGCCGGGCGCTTACCAGAAAGATTTACAGGGAAGCAATGAACACATCGCAAGAGCCAGAGCCTGCGGTCATCGCGTGGCTGCTCGATTCCGACCCGGCGATTCGCTGGCAGGTGCTGCGCGACCTTGCCGACGAACCCGCCGACGCGGTTGCCGCCGAGCGCGCCAACAGTGCAAGCGAAGGCTGGGGCGCGCAGCTGCTGGCCCAGCAGGCCGCCGATGGATCGTGGGGCGGCGGGGCGTGGAATCGCGGCTGGGACTCGACGATGCACGTTCTGTTGCTGCTGCGCGAGTTTGGGCTCGATCCGGCCAGCGCGGCGGCGCAGCGTGCGGTGGGCCGCGTGCGCGAGCAGGTGGCGTGGCAGGGATGGGATTGGGACGGCAACTGGCGGGGAGAGGATTTTGTTGGCAACCCGTTCTTTGCCGGCGAGGTCGAGCCCTGCATCAACGGGCAGGTTGGCGCGGCTGGCGCCTACTTCGGCCAGAACATCGAGCGCATCGTGGGCCGCCTGCTGGCCGAGCAGCTGCCCGACGGCGGGTGGAACTGCGAAGCCGAAAACGGCTCGACACGCTCGTCATTCAACACCACGATCTGCGTGCTGGAAGCCCTGCTTGAATATGAGCAGCGCGCCGAAGGCGGCGCGAAAGTGGCGGCAGCACGGGTGCGCGGGCAGGAATATTTGCTCGAACGCCACCTGTTTCGCCGGCGCACAACGGGCGCCGCCATCACGCACGACCGCAAGGGCGGCGCGAGCTGGGCCGAGTTCGCCTTCCCGACATGGTGGCACTACGACATCCTGCGCGGCCTGGAGTTCCTGCGCCGCGCCGGCCCGCCCGACCCACGCGCCGCCGAGGCGATTGACCTCGTTGCATCCAAGCGCGACAGCAGCGGGCGCTGGGCGCTCGACGCGCGCTACCCCGGCACCATGCCCGCCGAGATCGACGCAGGCGTGGGCGAGCCAAGCCGCTGGAACACCCTGCGCGCCCTGCGCGTGCTGCGCTGGTATGCCGAAGGAGCAGGGTAAGTGGCCCTGCCCCGGCGCGGCGAGGAACGGCTGTATAGCACCCTGAGTACTCTGGAAAATTAAATTTCCCTGCGCTCAGCTTCCAGGAAGCTGAAGCCAGTTTTGTTTCAACCTCATAACCCGCTTAGCTTCCTGGAAGCTTGCCCGTTGCATAAGCGTACGAAGTGAGCAACATCCAAAGTCTCCGCGCCCTCTGGATTCTTTGCGGCTCCTTCCTCCGCGTGAGCCGCCCCCGCACAATCCGCCAAATGATGTAGCAAAATCCTCCTAAAACGTGTAACCCCGCCAAAAACCAGCGCGTCTTGCTAGGTGTGCTTTCGGCGCAGAGGTCAGGGATTGGAGGTTAGGGATTGCGATGCGCAACGCGACCTTTCATACCAAATACGGGTGAACACTTATGGTATGGTCGGTTTGGGCCACCAGTGAAAGAGGGTGTGCGTGCGAATGATCTCCGGCTGCTCACGCAAGCGACGGCAGCGTTCTGTTTGTGCCTCAATCAAGGCGTCCAAATCACTGAAATGCTCATTCACCAGCGCTTCGTCGCTCAATGTCCACAACCGTTCGGCCGGCTGCACCTCCGGCGAATACGGCGGCTGAAACACTCCATGCACGCCTTGCGGTACTACCACCTTACTGCTACTGTGCCAGCCGGCTTGATCGATCACCAGCACAATCTGTTTGCTCGGACCAGCCCCGACTGCAGCGGCAAACTCGGCCAGCACCAGCGTCCACACTGCCACCGCGACCCGTGGCAGCAGCAGCCAGAAACTCTCGCCCCGTTGCGGACAGACAAACCCATACAGGTAGGTCCATTTGTAACGCGGCTGAACCGTCACAAGTGGCCGCTGCCCTTTCTTGCACCAGACCCGCCGCAGGATCGGTTTGAGGCCGATGCGATGTTCATCCTCGCCCCAGACCTCCACGCTGGCGTCAGGATGCTCGGCTTGGATCTGGGCGACGGCTTGCGGAAGCGTTTTTTTTAAACTGCTCTTGCGCCTCAGTATCGGCCTTGATATGGCGCGGACGCGGGACATAGGAGCGATAACCAAGCTGCTGCAAGACTTCCCAGCCGCGTGGCGCGTGTACCTTTCGAGCGAGCTTGCTGCTCATCCAGTCGGCGACTTTCGGGCCAGTCCACACGCCACCATCGGGGGCAGGACCTTCGAGGGCTTTGTCGAGTTCGGCACGCAGGGCGGGCGAGAGCAGCGGAGCCTGGCCAGGGTTGTGATGACGGCGGTCGCCGACGTGATCAGGACCATCGGCGTTGTAGCGGCGGACAATCGCGTACAACCAGGTCAGCGAGTAACCACAGACCTGTGCGATTTCGGTAGGGGAACGGCCTTGGCTCAGCAACCAGAGCATCTGCCAATGACTGCGAGCGACAGGATCGGCGGCCTGGCGATAGCGCTGCCCGAGTTCCTCAACCGTCAGATGTTCAGCCAGTTTCAGTCGTCTCATGCTGTAAGTATACACCCGTATTTGGTATCACTGCCCTAAAAACCTCAGGTGGAATTGCGCCAGGTGTGCTTTCAGCTTGTTCATCAATGCAAGCAGGCGATCTCTTTTTTGAAGTACAACAGAGGACACTCCGATCATGTTTTCACGCCTACGCCACCCAGGGAAAATCTCGCTTCTGCTCTTTGCGCTCCTGATAGCCGCAACAAGCAGCGCATTCATATCGGCGCAGCGCACGGCCCAGGCCGCAACCAGCGCCTCCAGCACGCAGGCTGGCAAATCGAAGATTTTCGTGCCGATGGCGCGCAGCATTGGCACCAGCACCACGCCGCCAGCCGATACCGGCAAGGGCGCGCTCTACCTCACGAAAGCGATCAAAACCGCCAGCGCCAGCGCGCAGGTCGATGCGGCGGGCGGCATGCACGCAGCCTTTGTGCATTTCGTGCCGCTGGCCGATCAGCCCGCCGCCGTGTATGGCGTCTGCGCGCCGGACGGCGACCGCTGCGGCAACGCGGCGAACTGGCACTTTGTGCAGCTCACCAGCCGCGCCGAAGAAGTGCAGCTTGCGCTGACGCCGGCCGGCCAGCCGCGCCTGCTGATCGTGGGCGACTCGGTGCTGTACCCGGGCGGCAAGGATTATATCTACGCCGCGTGCGATCTGGGCTGCGCCAGCGCGGCCAACTGGGCCACCGAGCGCGTGTTCTCCAGCGATGGCACGGCGATCTTCGACGTGAGCGACCAGCACACGCCGCAGCACTACTTCGCGCTCGACCCGCAGGGCCGCCCGCGCTTTGTCTACCAGGATCGCAACTATGGCATCGAGCCCGACCACTATGGCGCGTTTTACGCCTGGTGCGACGCGGGCTGCACCGACGCGAATAACTGGCAGCAAACGCAGGTTGGGCGCTGGATCGTCGGCACCGGCAACTACGAAATCTTCCACAACACCTCGCTGACCTTTACAAAAGACGGGCGCCCGCGCCTGGCGGCTGATGTGATCGCCATGAACGAAGACGGCAGCGAAGCGCCAAATGGCATCTATTACTATGGCTGCGACACAAACTGCGACCAGACCAGCGGCTGGCAGCGCGTGTTCCTCATCCCGCGTGGCGGCGGCTCGTACCCGCACCCCAGCTGGGATCTCGAGCTGGATGCGAACAACCGCCCGCGCATCGTCGTCTTCACTGGCGATGGGCTAAGCCCGGCTGAATTTAACCATCGGCTGTTGTACCTGTGGTGCAACGCAGCCTGCCTGAACGCCGACTCGTGGTTTTACGCGCCGATTGGTGCGCAGGGCGATGGCGAAAGCGCCGACCTGGAGCTGGACGCGCAGGGCCACCCGCGCGCGGTCTGGATCAGCGAGGATGGCGAGCTTGGCTACGCGGCCTGCGATGTTGCGTGCGAGTCGGACAACGGGCAGTGGCGCATCACGACGCTCGAAACGGCGGCGGCAATGGAGCAGGCCAACCCGCAGGCCATTCCTTACAACTGTGACGGGGCGCTGTGGCAGGGCATCGCGCCCACGCTTGCGCTCGACAGCGCCGGCAACCCGCGCATTGCGTACGACGTGCAGGTGGACGCGCGCTGCTACTATGCCGACCCGAACGACCCGCAAAACCCGACCTACCACTTCGACCGGGTGTGGAACGGCGCGCGCTGGATCTTCGCGCCAAAGCAGTAGGGCGCAGCTCTAGCAGTTTGCAGTCGGCAGTTATATTACCGCTCTACAACGCGTTCTCGCCAGCACCTGAATGGTCATACCAAATCCGCAAGAATACTTGTACACCGTGGGGTTCGGGGGCGGCTTCGCCGCCCCCGAATTTTCTTTTTCTGGTGCTGCGCCCCGGCTTCGCCGGGGCGCAGCACCAGAAAACAAAAGTGATCAAACGGAGTTAGTATCAGTCATTCTGCAAACCGCTGTAATAGCCACAGACAGGGCGAAACGTTCGTAAACGTTTCGCCCTGTCTGTGCGTTTGGAACTCATATCTGCCATTCTAAACCGAGCGCAGAGTGAATGCGACACAGGCTACGCCTGGGCAGCCCACAACTGCCTGAGCAGATCGCGAAACGAAGGATAGAGTACGCGATCGCCGTGCGCGCTCAGGTGATCGCCATCGTAAAACAGTGGCCCGGCCTGATCGGCAGCGCCGCACGGATCAGCGGGGCAAAGGATGGGAAATGGATCCCAGACGATTAGCTTCGGATGTTTTGCCGATAGGGTATCGAGTGAGCGCATGATTGGCTGGCGGTACTTCAGCAGGTAATCGCGACTCATGGCAAGCCCGCCAGCGCAGATCGGGTTGTTGCGGTTGAACCAGTCGAAGCAGCGAAATGCAGGCGCCTTGAACACCGGCTTGGGCGCTTCCATGATCACGCGCAGACCCTGCTGCTCGAATGTGCTGAGCACCGCATCTGCTTCTGCAAGCGCCGTAGCCCGCGCTGCCCGTGCTGCATCGCTTTCCTGCGCAGCCAGCAGCACCTGCTCGTCGTACACTGTTGCCTTATCGACCAGGCGGGGAAGATTGAGAGCTACCAGCAGCACTAGGTCGCCCGGCCGAGCGTGCTGTTGCGTATCCTGAAGCGCAGCCTTTATAAACCGATTGCACTCGGCCTCCTGCTCGTTCAGCGAACTCATAAGGCTGGCTGCACTGCAGCCGCCCCGGCTGTATGTTTTTACGGTAAACGCATTTTCTTCGGCCAGCGTATAAAACATCGTCATATACGCGCCGGCATGCGAGTCGCCAATAACGAAGAGCTGGCGCGGCTGCGTGAGCTGCGGCTTGCAGTTGATCGGCTCGTAGATCGTGACCCTGCCACCATTTGGTTCGGTAAAACTCGCTTTTGTTTTACACTGTGCGCGTGCCTGAGTCGCCTGGTTTGGCCAGGCATAGGCATTCCATGTTCGTGCATCCCGCGTCACGCTCAGGCTGATCTGGCTTTGATGCGCAAATACATTCGTTGTAGCAACATAGGCCAGCAGCACGCTTGCAAGGCCCGCAGCGATCACGCGCCAGCGCGGCTGCGTGCGCACAAGGCGGCTATGCCGGATCGGGTTTTCGAGCAGGAAGAACGACAGCGCGCCAAGCAGGCCTGTGAGCAGCAGGGCCAGCCCCATGTGCAGCGGCGTTTCAAGGCCAGTCGTCCACTTGAGCAGCACAATGACCGGCCAATGCCATAAGTAGAGCGAATACGAAAGCTTGCCGATCCAAACCAGAATTCGGCTCCCAAGCACCCGCACCGCCAGCGAATGGTGTGCCTGTGGTGCCTGCACGCCCGCAATGCTCAGGGCAGTTCCAGCAACGGCCAGCAGCCCGCCCGGGAAGGGGAACGACTGCTCGGCAGAAAGCCACAACGAGCTGGCGAGCAAGGCCAGCCCAAAGTAGCCCGCGCCAAGTGCGGCAGTGCTGGATCGAAAGAATGGATCGTTCCTGCTCTGCAGCTGGAAAAGCAGCGCGCCACATGCCAGCTCCCAGAAACGGCTTGGCAGAAGATAAAATGCCCGGGTTGGTGCCGCGGAGCTCGCATACCATGCATATGCCAGCGACAGCGCGAACAGCAGCGCCAGCAGCGCATTCGCAGCGATCCCCTGAGCACCCGGGCGCCGCCGCCAGCGCATCCAGATAAAAAACAACAAGGGGAAGATGAGATAGAATTGCTCTTCCACACCCAGCGACCATGTGTGTGTGAATGCGTTATTCTCTGCGCGTGGCGAGAAGTAATCATCCGACGACCAGATCAGCGCAACGTTGCTCATGCCAATAAACGCATACTTGGCGGTATTCTGGCTTGTGCTGCTGAGCCAGGAGCTTGGGATAAGCATGGTGGCGGCGATACTCGTGGCAAGCAGGCAGGCCAGCAGCGGCGGCACGATGCGCACAATACGCCGCGCATAAAAACCAGCAAGGAATTGCCGAAACGATGCCGCGCCATCGGCGGCCAGCGAGCGGCTCACCACATAGCCCGAGATAACAAAGAACACGTCCACCCCGGAAAAGCCACCGGGCAGGAGCGAAGGGTCAAGATGATACAAAATTACCGCAAGCACTGCAATTGCGCGCAAGCTATCGATCTGCGGAATGTATCCTGTGGAAGGGTGCAGCGGTGCTGGGCTATCTGACTGCATGGAAACCTCGAGATCACGTCACGTTCGGTGGTGGCAGCACAGGCTGAACAACGCCCAGCGTGCGCACGGAGTGCCGGGCTGGTTTCGCAATGTCCAGCACAAAAGGGGCGAAACTGCTGAAATAGCATTGAATCTGCTGGCTGCCGATTTTTCGTACTATACCATATCCCTGGTCGCACCCAGCAAGCCCAGCCCGAAGCTGGAAATCGCCAGACGCCGCGCCCGGCAGCAACACACGATATCTATACCAGTGGAGCCAAACAATGACCAACACAGAAGAGTTTCGCATACTGACGCCGCGCCTGCTGCTGCGCGATTTCGTGGCCGAAGACTGGCCAGCCGTGCACGCCTACGTTTCCGACCCCGAGGTGGTGCGCTACCTGATGTTCCCGCCGCAAACCGAAGACGGCACCCGCCAGTATGTCGCGCGCATGATCGGCTATGCGCAGGAACAGCCGCGCACGCGCTTCTACCTGGCGATTGTGCGCCAGCACGAGCAGGATGTTATTGGCAACATCAACCTGGCATGCTCGGGCGGCGAGCTGGGCGAGGCGCAGCAGGGCAGCTTTTCCTACCAGCTGCGGCGCGATGTCTGGGGGCAGGGTTACGCCACCGAGGCCATGCAGGCGATTGTGCAGTTTGGCTTTGCAACGCTCAGGCTGCATCGCATCAGCGATTTTGCTGACCCAGCCAACCATGCCTCGATGCGCGTGATGGAGAAGCTCGGCATGCGCCGCGAAGGCCACCTGGTGCAGAACTACTACACCAAAAAACGCTGGCGCGACTCGGTGGTGTATGCCATGCTGGCGGAAGAATGGCACGCGCAGCAGGCCGCGCAGGAATAGCCGCCGCACTCATCCGCCGCGCCCGCGCGCTCCGCATATTCAAGCGAACCGCAGCCGCACACAGATGGAGTTGCCATGAAACGCACCAACGTGCTGGTTTCGCTCTACTCGCTCACCGCGCTGGTCATCATCATCGAGCGGCTGCTGCCCGCCACGCGGCTGCTGCTGCAACCGCACGACTTCATCCGCCTGCACGAAATCAACCAGACGGTGATCTTCCTGACGATCACGGTCGCGCTGTCGTTTTTTGTGCTGAAATCGGTGACCGATGAGTTTCGCGCGCTGGGCCGGCGGGGCAACACAATTCTCGCGGCGCTGTTTGTGTGCGGGGCCTACCTGTATGGCGCGGGCGAGGGCTGGCACGAGGTCGCCAGCTTTACGCTGAACACCTACTGCGATTCGAAAGCGCCTGTGGGGACGATGTGCCAGGGCCTGTTCATCAACGACTACTATGCCGGGAATATCATTTTCTTCGTAGGCGGCGTGATGATGAACGCCACGCTGCTGGCGCTGGCAACGCAGCAGCGTATGGAACGCTTCAACAACACCGACATGGCGATCCTGCTGTTCAACAGCGTCGTTTACGCCTTTACGTGGTTCGCCTACGCCGCGTTTGACCTTGTGCTGGTGGGGCTGTTCTTTGCCGTGCTGCTGGCGGTTATTTCGATTGTCGCGTGGCTGAAAGTTGGGCGCAACCTGCGCGAGTACCCGTATATCACATACAGCGTGATTGCGTACACGCTCGCTGCTGTGGGGACGCTGATCTACCGGGCGGTGTAGAGCCAGAACCGCATGAGGGTTTAGGGTCTGGGGTTTTGGGATTAGGCCTGCACCCTGAACATGTAAACCTGCGAACCTTCGACCCATGAACCACAGAATCAGGAGCCACAGAGAGCACAGAGAATACCGAGTTACACCAAATCTGGGTGAGTGTTACAAGTTACGCACTACGCACTACAAAGCCAAGAGCCTGGTTCGCAGATGCGCTTTCTGTTTGCAGATTTGGAATTAAAACCTATTCCCTCCGTGCTCTCCGTGGCCTAATTCGCTACCAGGCGTAAGCCACAGGGGCTTCGCCGCCCGGGCCGGGCCAGATCTCGTCGAGCTTCTTGAGCGTTTCTGCGGAAAGCGTGATGTCAAGCGCGCGCAGGTTGCCGGTGAGCTGCTCGGCGGTGCGCGGCCCGATGATCGGCGCGGTGACGACCGGGTTGCTCAGCAGCCACGCCAGCCCGACATCGGCGGGCTGTTCGCCCAGCTCCTTGCACAGCCCCTCATACGCCTCAAGCTGCGCGCGATATTTTTCCATCTGCTGCTGCTGGCGCTCGTCGGCGCGGCGGCCTTCGCTGGCCTTTTGCAGCGCGCCGCCCAGCAAACCACCCGCCAGTGGGCTCCACGGGATCAGGCCCAGGCCGAAGTGGCGGCAGGCCGGAATAACTTCCAGCTCGATCGTGCGCGCATTCAGGTTGTACAGGCTTTGCTCCGACACCAGGCCCAGGAAGTGGCGGTGCTGCGCGCTGCTCTGCGCGGTGGCAATGTCCCAGCCCGCGAAATTGCTGGAGCCGACGTAGATCACCTTACCTTCGCGCACCAATTGCTCCATCGCCTGCCAGATTTCTTCCCAGGGCGTCGTTCGCTCGATATGGTGCATCTGGTAGAGATCGATGTGGTCGGTTTGCAGGCGGCGCAGGCTGTCTTCGCAGGCCTTGCGGATGTGGTAGGCCGAAAGGCCGCGCTCGTTCGCGCCTTCGCCCATTTTGTTGTAGGCTTTGGTGGCGAGCACGATCTGGTCGCGGCGGCCGCCCTGCGCCAGCCAGCGGCCAATGATCTGCTCGGTGATGCCTTCGCCCAGCTTCCAGCCATAAACGTTGGCAGTGTCGAAGAAGTTAATCCCCTGCTCCAGTGCCTGATCCATGATCGCAAAGCTGTCGGCTTCGCTGGTTTGCGGGCCGAAGTTCATGGTGCCCAGGCACAGGCGGCTGACGCTCAGGCCGGTGCGGCCAAGGTGGGTGTACTGCATTGGTTTTGCTCCTTATTAGCGGGCGGCGTCGCCCATACGGTAGGGCGTGGTCAGTTCGTCAAGGCGCGTTTTGAGCGCGGCGGGCAGCGGCGCTTCGGCGGCGCGCAGGCTGTCGTCGAGCTGGGCGGGCTTGCTCGCGCCAACGATTGGCGCGGTGATGGTGGGATTGGCCAGCACCCAGGCGACGGCGAGCTGCACCATCGACATGCCGGCTTCTTCGGCCAGCGGGCGCAGCTGCTCAACCGTGCTGAACTCGCGCTCGTGCCAGTAGCGCTCCTGGTACATCTTGCCCGCATTGCCAAGCGTGAAACGCCCTTCCGGCGCGCTGCTGCTGTGCTTGCCGCTGAGCAGGCCGCCCGCGATCGGGTTGTACGGGATCACGCCAACGCCGTCTTCGGCGCACAGTGGCAGCAGCTCGCGCTCGATCTGGCGGAACAGCAGGTTGTAGCGCGGCTGCACCGAGTCGAAGCGCGCCACGCCCAGCGCCTCGCTGCGGCCAAGCGCGCGCGCCACCTGGTAAGAAAGAAAGTTCGAGCAGCCGACATAGCGCACTTTGCCAGCGCGAACGACATCGTCGAGCGCGCGCAGGGTCTCGTCAATTGGCGTGCTTGGGTCGGGGCCGTGCAGCTGGTAAAGGTCGATATAGTCGGTCTGCAAGCGGCGCAGCGAAGCGTCCACCGCATCCAGAATGTGCTTGCGCGAGTTGCCCTGGTCCCAGGCGTTTGGCCCCATTTTGCCAAAGCACTTGGTGGCAAGCACATAGTTGCTGCGCCTGCCCTTCAGCCAGCGGCCAACAATCTCCTCGGTGCGCCCAACCGTGGCGAGGTCGCCGCCGAGCGGGTAGACGTCAGCGGTATCGAAAAAGGTAATGCCGCCCTCAGCGGCGCGATCCATGATCGCAACCGAGCCTGGCTCATCGCACTGCAGACCAAAGGTCATTGTGCCCAGGCACAGGCGCGAAACCTGCAGGCCAGTGCGGCCCAATCGAACGTGCTCCATGGCGTGAATCCTTCCTAGCTAAGCTCCGCGAACGGCGTATGCGATACGCCCAGACCGCGAAGGGCGTATCGCATACGCCCAGACCGCGAACGGCGTATCGCATACGCCCAGACCGCGAACCGCGGAACCGCATGAGGGTTTAGGGTCTGGGGTTTTGGGATTGAGCCTGCACCTTGCAACCAGCAACGTGTAAACCTGCAACCCCTCGCCCTCTGCTCTCCGCGTCCTTTGCGTCTTTACGGGACCGAGAACTGAGAACCAAACAGTCGGCAGTAGGCAGTAGTCAGTGAACCCGCCAACGTGCAACTTTCAAACCCTCGCCCCCGCTCCCCGCGCTCAGTTCTCCTCCGATTCGTGATGCTGCTGCAGCGCATCGGCCAGCAGGTGCTCGTGAATATCACGCGAGATCGCTGCCGAGCGCTCGGGGTCGCGCTCCTCGACCGCCTGCCAGTAGGCGATTTTGCGCTCCAGGTAGGCCAGGTGGCTTTCCATCTGGCGCATGCGCTCGGCCAGCACATGCCGGTGCGCTTCCAGCATCTGCCGCCGCGCGCGCGCACCGCCATCGCCCAGCGGGGCCAGCTCGAAATAGCGGCGCATCTGGCCGATCGACAGGCCGGTGGCGCGCAGGCATGCCATCGACTCCATGTGGCGAATGTCGTCGGCCGAATAGCGGCGGTGCCCGCTCGACTCATCGCGCCGCACCGCGCGCAGCAGGCCGATTCGCTCATAGTAGCGCAGCGTGTGCTCGCTCATACCAGTCAGCTCGGCAGCTTGCTGGATGGTATATTCAGCCGGCTCGTGCATTGGCAGCGTGGCCATCGGCGTCTCCTTTCGTGTGCCGTTGCGGGAATGATACAAAACTTAGAGCGCTCTAAGTCAAGTTGGAATGTGTATTATACCGAACCGTGCCCCTGGCTCAGCCATCCCGCTGCTTCCCGCCGCGTGTGAGCATTTTGTCATCCAGCGCAGTATGAATTCGTGTATTTTTCAGCCAGGATCACGCTCTTTATACACATAGTGAAAATCCCAAACGGTCGTATATTCACCATACCGTGTGATAGCACAGGCTGCGCCATGCGCCATGCGTGAGTTTGCGATGCTGTTTTCACGCGGCATGGTGCCCAGAAAGAAAGGAGGGTTTTGGCGCATTGTAACGAGCCCTGGGCCTTTCAGCTATTCTCGTTTTCATGGCGTGATCTGCGGATCGTGTGATTGTTTCCGACACTTGGGTGAAACTGGTCGAATGAATAGCGTGCTCATCATTACCCGCCGATGAGATTCGTGGTATCGATGTTCCTGTTGAGCATCGCATTCCTTCTGCACTAAGCTTGGCCAGTTCACAACGAAGTGAAGGGCTAAAGGAGAAAGTCGTTCATGTCTGGCAGTAACTCTCTGCATCGCCGTCTTAGTAGTATTGTAGGTTCCGTCCTCGCACTTGCAATTGCGGTGCCGCTTGTCGCAGGCCAGCCCACGGCACATGCCGCCGGCAGCGGCCAGCCCACCAAGCGCGACCGCGAGCTGATTGCGCTGGCCCGCAGCCAGGGCAGCGCGAGCGTCAGGCTGCTGATTGCCGCAAAAGACGGCAAGAACAGCAGTGTCGCGCAGCAAATTCAGGCGCTGGGCGGCACAGTCGAAGTTTCCAACGAAAAAATCGACTATGTGCTGGCCGATGTGCCAACCGGTCAGGCCGAAAGCGCATTTGGCATCAGCGGTGTTGAGTCGCTTGGGCTCGACGAAATCCTGTCGCTGGAAGATCCGCGCGCGGACGGCATTGCCGCCCCGACGCCGCAGACCCCGCCCAGCGCGTCGACCCCGCAGATCAATCCGTACATGCCGATCGGTGACACTGGTGCCGCGCAGTTCATGCAGAATAATCCGACCTGGGATGGCCGTGGCGTCACGGTCGGCATTCTCGACTCGGGCATCGACCTGGCGCACCCCGCGCTTTCCACCACCACCACCGGCGAGCGCAAGATCATCGACTGGGTGACGTTCACCGCCCAGACCGGCGACAACGACCCAACCTGGCTGAACATGAACACGCAGGTGACAGGCCCGACCTTCACCGTCAGCGGCGCAACCTACACCGCGCCGGCAGCCGCAGCCTACCGCTTCGCGCTGTTTAATGAGCGCGACTCGCGGCTTGGCGGCGAGCTTGGCAACGA
Organism: Kouleothrix sp. 19917; assembly: GCF_057073505.1. Lineage (NCBI taxonomy): Bacteria > Bacillati > Chloroflexota > Chloroflexia > Chloroflexales > Roseiflexaceae > Kouleothrix > Kouleothrix sp. 19917. The sequence goes on along the minus strand of NZ_CP097099.1, from coordinate 1,221,551 downwards.
CGTGAACCGCGACGGCAACCCGGCCGGCAGCTCGGGCATTTTCGCCGTGCTGTGGGACAAAGCCAGCAACAACGTCTACGTCGACACCAACCAGAACCGCAACTTTGCCGACGAGCAGGCGATGACCGACTATAAGGTTCGCTACGACGTTGGACGCTTCGGCACCGACAACCCGGCGACCGCGATCAGCGAGGCCCTGCCGTTTGTGGTGCAAACCTCGCCCAGCACCAACTATGTCAACATCGGCATTGTGTCGGGCGCGCACGGCTCGCACGTGGCCGGCATTGTCGCGGGTAACCACCTGTTCGGCGGCGCGATGACGGGCGCGGCCCCGGGCGCCAAGCTGGTGTCGATCCGCGTTTGTCTGTTCATCAGCGGCTGCACCTCGTCGGCGCTGGTCAACGGCATGATTTTCGCGGTTGAGACGGCCCACGTCGACACGATCAATATGTCGATCGGTGGCCTGCCCGCGCTGAACGCTGGCGAGAACAATGGCCCGGCCAACACCCGCGCCATTCTGTACAACCGCCTGATCGATGAGGGTGGCGTGCAGATGTTCATCTCGGCGGGCAACAACGGCGCTGGCGTCAACACGATTGGCGACCCCTCGGTGGCTGCCAGGGTGATGAGCCTCGGCTCGTATGTCACCGATGCGACGTGGCGCAGCAACTACGGCTCGAATTCGGCCTACGTCGATAACATTCACAACTACTCGTCGCGTGGCCCGCGTGAAGATGGCGGCATGAAGCCCCAGATCGTCGCGCCGGGCGCGGCTGTGTCAACGGTTCCAACCTGGCAGGCAGGCCAGCCGGTCGCTGGTGTGTACGATCTGCCTCCTGGCTATGGCATGTTCAACGGCACCTCGATGGCCTCGCCCCAGGCGGCAGGCGCTGCGGCCCTGCTGATCAGCGCGGCCAAGCAGTCGAATGTGCAGTATGCCCCGGCGCAGCTGCGGCAGGCGCTCAACTCGACGGCGCGCTACCTGGATAAGGATCGCTTCGAGGCCTACGACCAGGGCAATGGCCTGATCAAGGTCCAGAGCGCCTGGAACATGCTGCGCAAGAACCTCAAGCCGGTTGAGATCAGCGCGTCGGTTCCGGTCAAGACTGCGCTGAGCGGCTTCCTGATCAACCCGAACGTCGGCATTGGCATCTACGAGCGCGAAGGCGTGGCGGCCAACTCAACGCTGGTGCGCGAGTTCACCTTCAAGCGCACCTCGGGCGCGGCTGGCGCAATCACCTACCACGTCAAGTTTGTTGGCGATGTGTCGAGCTACAGCGCGCCCGCGAAGGTGACGCTACCGCTCAACCAGGAAGTCAAGCTGAAAGTCACTGTCAAGGTCGGCGGCCCAGGCACCTACTCGACGCTGATGAACCTGGAAGACACAAAAACCGCTGGCGTCGACTTCCAGACAATGAACACGGTGATTGTGGCCAACCAGTTCACCGCCGCGAACAATTTCTCGGCCACCACCACTGGCACCGTGGGCCGCAACCAGACCTGGCACTTCTTCTACAACATCCCAGCTGGCACGCCGGCGTTCAAAGTCAACCTGACGGGCACCACCGGCCAGGTGCGCTTCATGCGCTTCGACCCGTATGGCTTGCCCGCCGAGGCCGAGCAGACCAGCTCGTCGTGCTATGTTCCGGCCCAGCCCGGCAACACCTGCAATGGCACCACCCGCACGGTTTCGAACCCGCTGCCGGGTGTGTGGGAGCTGGCCGTAGACGCGCGCCGCACTTCCGACACCGCAGTGTCGAACTTCACGCTGAGCGCGTCGATCCTGGGCACGAACGTGACGGTTAGCCCGAACCCAGTGAACGCCACGGTTGGCAGCGTAACGCCGATCAACGTGACCGCAACCAACCTCTACGGCGCATTCACTGGCCGGATTGTTGGCACGGGCGCGCTGGGCAGCGCCAAACGCAGCGTTGAAACGATTGCCGACCTGCAGCAGAAGCAGTACCAGATCAATGTCGCTGCTGGCTCGACTTCGCTGCGCGCAACCATTGGCGGGCCTTCGGACCCGGCCGCCGACCTGGACCTGTTCCTGTATCGCTGCACCACCGGCAGCTGTGTGCTGGCTGGCCAGAGCGCCGACGGCGATTCGGAAGAGTCGGTGACGGTTGCGAACCCGGCCGCAGGTCTCTGGGTCGTCCTGATCGATGGCTACTCGGTTCCAGCCGGCACGACGACGTTCAACTACGTCGATGTGTTCGTCAACCCGAGCTTTGGCTCGGTGGCCGTGACCGATTCCGACGCGCTGCATGCCTCGGGCTCGTCGTGGACCGCGCCCGGCACCGTGACGGTGAATGCCGCCCCGGCAGCGGGCCGCGTGCTGCTCGGCGGCGTGCAGGTTCGCACCGATGAGAACGTGCTCGTCGGCGCCAGCGATGTCGTGGTGAACGTCAACTAATACCCCCAGTTTTCGCGCACAGCCCATGCCAGCAATGGCATGGGCTGTGTCGTTTTTCGCCACGCAATGCTGCCAGCACGTGGGCAACAAAAAGCGAGAAGCTGCGCGCAGCTTCTCGCTTTTTTATTACACAAAAAGGAATCTACTCGCCCGACGAGCTGGACGTTTCGGTTTTGATCTCCGCCCCCGGCTTGCCGCTCGGCTCGCGGCTGGGCGCGCCCTCATACTCCGATGAGCTTTCCGGCTTGGGCACGCGGCGCTCGGTATTCAGTTCCGGTTGAATCGTTTTGCTTTCGGCTTTCGCGGGAACTTTCGGTTTCGCTGTATCGCTGTGGCTCATCACTTCGCTCCTTTGCTCTGCAACGGTTTGCTATCTGCCCACAGCATGGCAAGAACTATGCCATTTCTTAACTTTATTCACCGATTACTACTCTGGAAGAAAAGTTCTTTTCTACAACGGGCAAGCTTCCTGGAAGCTCATCTGAGTATCAGGTTAAAGCAAAACTGGCCTGAGCTTCCTGGAAGCTGAGTATAAAGAAATTTATTTCCAGAGTAATTACGCAGATATGAAGTCTGTAATCTGCGGAGGAATTTTTACGACGCTGACCTGGCCCTGACCATTCACTCCTCACAACGCGCCGGCACACAGCATCGCCACCCCAATCAGCGCGAACAGCAGGCGATAGCGCCGCTGCATCCATGCCGCGCTTTCAAAGCCCAGGCCACGCCGCAGCGCGCGCACCGACCACGCCATATGCGCCAGCCAGCCAAGCGCGCTCAACAGCAGGAAGCTTGGCAGCATACCCAGCGCAGCCAGAGCGACGACAGTGGCATACGCGGCAGTAAAGGTAGCCACGCTCGCCAGAAAGGCGCGCTCGCGCCCGAATACCACCGCGCTGGTGCGAATGCCATTGAGCAAATCGCCCTCGTAGTCGCGCACTTCGTGGTTGAGATGCCCGCCCGCAAACACCAGCCCAAAGAACAGACTAATCGCAATGCCGCGCGTGTCCAGCACGTGAAAGGCGCCGTAGCCCAGCAGGAAGTGCAGCGCGCCGCCCAGCATGTGGTTAAGCGAGCCAACCACCGGCGCGCGCTTGCCAAAGAGTGCCGAGCACGAATAAAGCACGCTCAAAATGGCAATCGCAGCGCCCAGCAGCGTGGCAAGCGTGCCAATCGCAACAAAGGCCACATTCGCAACGCCAAGCAGCGCAAGTGTAACGACCGCAACCTGCCCGCGGCTAATTCCCTGCCGCGTAAACACGAACTCGGCCCGCCGCGGGTCGTGAAGGTCGCTGCTGTAGCCCACCCAATCATTGAAAATAAAGATGTGGGCGGTGAGCGCCAGGCTGCCAAACAGCAGGATACCAAGCCTGAGCGTGCCATATGGCGCGAGGCTGAAGCCGCCCAATGCGCAACCAAGCAGCGGCGATGCCTGAAGCGCCAGCACCTCGGGCGCGCGCGCCGACGCGAAATGCCGCACGATGCGGGAGTACTGCCGAAACGATGATGCAGCAATCATAGTGATGGTTGGCGAAGTTGCCCGGCATCAGCGCGAGCAGCATCGTATAAGCGGAGCCACAGGGCATAGCCAGCATCTTCCGACCAGTAATAGCGTCGCACATTCCCACTCAGATCGTTGTGGTAGAGCAGCGGTGGACCTTTACGAAGTGCCGCAAAATCGTCGCTGCCAATGCCTGCAAGCAGGCTGCGAATGGCATCGCGCACCTGCACGTCCTGCGGCGACGCAACCAGCAAGCGCGCCGCCTCGCTCCAGATCGCCTGCCTCTTCGTGGCAGGAAGCGCCAGCCGTTCGCTTGGTAGTGGCAGTGGGCAACCACGCTGCCCCAGCTCGGCACTGCGGAGGTATGGCACCAGCGCAGTTCTGGCGTAGTATGGCCAGATATCCTCATCCCAGAACGAACGCTGAAGCGCGCTGCACAGGCTCTGCGCGGCCGGCGGGTCAAGCTCGCGCAGCATCAGGTAGATATGCATCTGAATTGCGATATCGCTTGGGTTCGGGTCGCTGCCGGCATCAATACACTGGTATTGGTTTTCAGGAGCGAGCCAGGTATGGTACAAGCCCCGCGCATCACGGTAGCGATCAAGTTCTTCCAGCATGGCTTGCCGCCTGGGGTCGCCAGCACCCGGCCCAGCGATGCGCCACACCAGCGCCGTATCATCAGAGTCGGGCGTGATTGCACAGCCCAGCGTGCCAATCGTCGGCGCATCTGGCAGCCCGTGGTAGCGCACCAGGCCATTGCTTTCGATCTGCGCCGCAAGGTGCCTGCGCGCCCGCGCCAGCGCATCGTCGAGGCCATGCTGGCGCGCGAGTGGTGCAAGCAGATCGATCAGCACCGACGTCGTGTAGGTATTCATTTCCTGGCCCGGGTCTATGTAACGAACACCTGCTGTATACGAAGTCAGCCAGTATCCTTCCTTGCTCTGATGTTCCCGCAACAGCGCCGCTGCGCGCACTGCCATCGCATCCAGATCTGCTGCGGACGTGGCTGGCAAGGTGGCGGCATCCTGCTCGAGTTCTTGCGCAACCACAACAACGCGCTGCTCCCGAATGATCCGGGCATCGCTTCTCGCGTCGGCGCGAACCGCAAGCTGAAGCGTGCGTTCTCCGGGCGCAACGCCCCACAGCTGCGCAGCGACACGCCAGCCCGACGGCGCAGTGGTGCCTAGCGCATCGTTCACGTCTGGGCGCGGCAGAAACTCAGCCGTCGAGCCAACCACAATCCCATCGATCAGCACCAGCAGCTGACTCGGCGTGCGCCCGCCTGTGAGCGCCCACCCTTCGAGCATCGCTCCCGGTTCCAGCCTGGGCACGTCGTCGAGCGTACGAACCAGCGCCGGCCCCACGCGATCAAGTGAGCCGTGCGCATCGTACAGAAGCTCGGCGCGTGCTGGCGCATGCTGTAGCTCAGTGAGAAATGGGATATTGCCAAGATCCCAAGCACCGGCCATCGAATCTGCATTCCCGGCATACAAAAGATCGTCGCTCGCCTTGGTATACCAGAACGCGCCAATTGCCTGCACCGCCACGGATGCAACCATCGCCAGCACAAGCAGACCGCGTGCAAACGGGCGCAGCACAAGTGGCGCGGGCGCGAGCATCCATACCAGAATTGGCAGCAGGTCGGTGAGCCAGCGCGGCCCCCACGACACACCCGCCCGCCAGTCGGCCTGCGAATACACCAGGAACTGCGCCAGCGCGGCCAAACCCAGCACGATGGCCAAATGTTTCGTTCCTGGCGCTCGCAGGCGCTGAAACAAGCCTACGGAAACAAGCACCAGAAACGGCGAAAACACCAGCAGGCCGCGCGCCGGGCTAATCAGCAGGCCCGCTAAACCCGTCCAGTCGAGATGGAAGAAGGGTTCGTTTGGATTTTTTCCAACCGCATACCCACCAATAACAGTGCCAATAAACATGACGTTGTAGTATAAAAGTGCCGCCAGCGGCACAGCCGCGCCAGCAAAAAACCACACCGCCCCGCGCCGCTGAGTCCACAGCACAAACAGCCCGAGCACGCCCGCAATCAGCGCATCGGGCGGGCGATTGGCCGCCATGAGCATGCACACCGCGCCAAGCAGGGCGGTGCGCGCCGGTGTGGCCCGCGCCAGGGCCAGCAGCAAGGCCAGGGCAATCAGCAGTTCGCCGGTGCCATGCTGCCAGAGCGCCTGACTAGAGATCATCCACGTATTCGTGCCAAACGCGAACACCAGCGTCAGCGGCAGGGTCCAGCGCGTGCCATCGCGACGCAGCACCAGGTACATCAGCACGCTCGCAAGCGAGGCAAGCAGCGACGCCGACAGCTTTTCCATCACTTCGGCAACGCGATTAACCTGCGGCGGCTGCCAGCCAGTGCGGTTGAGCCAGATCACAGCCGGAAGATACAGCGGCGCTGCCAGCAGCGGGGTAACTACCGGGTAGAGAGAAGCAATCTTATGCTCGCGCGTGCGGATCATCCAGTAAGCCCAGGGCTCAAAATAGGCGACTTTCGCATCAGCGCCGGCCGGCCGATTGCGTGGCGCAGTCATTGAATGGCCGTGCGCAACCAGGCGCGCATCCGCGTCGAGCGCGAGCGTGCCGCTGTGCCAGAGGATCAGGGGCATGAAGCGGGCAGACATTGTGTCGCCCGAGCCAATTTGCCGCAGGTTTGCGTTGTACACCAAGAAACAGAACAAACCCAGGAGAAATGCGGTTGCTATGGGGTGGCGGAAGAAGCGGATCGACATTCGAGACAATGGCAAGGTGCCAGCAGGCTCGCTCAATTCCTTCTCCCCTCGTTAGGCACTAAGCGATTGGGCTGATTGTTGCCTATTATAGGCTCGCGGAGTGGTTGCGCGCGCTGTATAGCTTGCAGAAGTGTTTCAGATCAGCAGCGTTTTGGTAGCTGTTACGCTTTCAGGGCAGTGCCTGGGCGTATAACACTACGCCCTTCGTTATGGCTATAACAAATTCGCGCCATGCACGGGTGCTATGTGCATGGCGCGATGGAACGATGGCAATGCGTTTTCTGTCAGCGCATTTGTCCACTTATGTGTTCAGGCACAATGGTGAGGATTACGCGCACCTGATCGCGCCCACCGTACCATGTATAGGGCTTGCCAGTGTATTTCTGCGCCAATTGCTCGATATGCTCGACCGCGCCCTCGGTCGTGACCGACACAACCCGCCCGCGAATCTGCACATAGCGCGACGTGTCGTCACGCGCAGCGACAGCCACCGCCACACGCGGGTCGCGCTCGATATTCTTCACCTTCACATGCGTCTGCACACTGTTGATCAGCACATGCTCGCCATCGGTGTCGACCCATGTCTCGGTAACTTGTGGCGAGCCATCGGGCATGGTAGTGGCGAGAAAGCAGGGGTTTGGCTGGCGCAGCATGGCCAGCACATTGTCGGTGAATTTCACAATCAATCCTTTTCGCTCACAGAAATCAGCATAGCGCAGCATAACAACATCCGTGCCATCGCTGCCGCCATGCGCATTCGACGGAATCGCACACCCGGCGTATCATGCACGCTGTTGCGTTCTGTTGAAGAAAAGGTGCTGTATGAGCGAAGTGATCTGCATATCGCCAATCGACGGCAGCGAGTATGCGCGGCGAACCACCACTGGCGACGACGCGCTTGGCCGCACACTCGACGCGGCGCGCACTGCGCAGCGCGCATGGGCGCAGGTGCCAGTGGCCGAGCGCGCCGCCGCAATGTCGCGCTTTCTGGAAGCCATGCGAACGCTCAACCCGGCGATTGTGCCCGAGCTGGCATGGCAGATGGGCCGGCCAGTGCGCTACAACGGCGAGTTCCGCTCCTTGGAAGAGCGCGTGCGCTACCTGGTGTCGATTGCTGAGCGCGCGCTGGAGCCGCTGCGCCCGCTCGATGACAAGCCCGGCTTCGAGCGACTGATCCGCCGCGAGCCGCTTGGCACGGTGCTGGTGGTCGCGCCGTGGAATTACCCCTTTCTCACCGCCGTCAACACGATCGTGCCGGCATTGATCGCCGGCAATGCGGTGATTCTCAAGCACGCCGCGCAGACACTGCTGGTGGGCGAGCGCTTTGCAGAAGCCATGGCAATGGCCGACCTGCCGCCCGGCCTGTTCAGCAATGTGCTGCTGACGCACGAGCAAACCGCGCGCCTGCTGGCCTCGGGCGCGATCAACCACGCCAGCTTTACGGGCTCGGTGGCGGGCGGCAAGGCAATCGAGCAGGCGGCAGCGGGAACTTTCACGACACTGGGATTGGAGCTGGGCGGCAAAGACCCGGCCTATGTGCGCGCCGATGCCGCGCTCGATTACGCGGTGGAAAACCTGGCCGATGGCGCGTTTTTCAACTCGGGCCAGTCGTGCTGCGGTGTGGAGCGCATTTATGTGCATGCCAGCCTGTACGACCGCTTTGTGGAGCAGTTTGTGGCGCTCACCGGCCAGTATGTGCTTGGCAACCCGCTCGACGCCGCCACCTCGCTCGGGCCAATGGCGGCTACGCGCTTCGCGGAGCTTGTGCGCAGCCACACCGCCGAAGCAGTGGCGAAGGGCGCGCGCGCACACCTCGACCCCGCCAGCTTTGCGGCGGACCAGCCCGGCACGCCCTATCTCGCGCCGCAAGTGCTCACCGATGTCGATCACACCATGCGCGTGATGGTGGAAGAAAGCTTTGGCCCGGTGGTTGGCATTATGAAAGTTGCCAGCGACGCCGAGGCCATTACGCTGATGAACGACAGCCCCTACGGCCTGACGGCGTCGGTATGGACGAGCGACCTCGAAGCGGCGCAGAGCGTGGGCGCGCAGATCGCCACTGGCACGGTGTACATGAACCGCTGCGACTACCTCGACCCGGGTCTGGTGTGGACGGGCGTAAAAGACACCGGGCGCGGCGCATCACTCTCGACGCTCGGCTACGAGTCGCTCACGCGCGCGAAGTCGTACCACCTGCGCCACACGATCTAGGCAAGCAACGGCCAACGACTTTATGGGCGCATAGCAATACGCCCCGCGACGAAAGGCTTCACCACAGCGACACGGAGGCACGGAGATGTTGCAATACAAGGCGCGAGGCGCGGGCATTGCTTGATGTTCCTCTTTGTTGCCTGAAAAAAGGTGTGCTGCTGATGCATACGCAAGCGCGAAACATCTGCGCCGGGTGTGACGGATTTTTCTACATAATGATTGTCTCGCGCACCGCCCGGCCGTAAACGACCGGGCTCGGAAGCAACGCCCGCTGAAGCGGGCTTGAATGCGGCATATGGCACGCCCGCTTCGGCGGGCGCCGCTCGGTAGCGCGGCGGCTTCAGCCCCGTGCGCTACAGAACGATCCATCACACCGCCGCGCTGCTGCGCAAGAACGTTTCGCCCCTGCATAAGAAGCTTAGGGTCGACCATAAGAGACTTATGACGCACCCTAAGAGACTTATGATGCACCGTAAGAAGCTTAGGGTCGACCATAAGAAGCTTAGGGTCGACCATAAGAAGCTTAGGGTCGACCATAAGAAGCTTATGATGCACCCTAAGAGACTTATGACGCATCGTAAGAAGCTTATGATGCACCCTAAGAGACTTATGACGCATCGTAAGAAGCTTAGGGTCGATCATAAAAAGCCTATGCTCGACCTTTTACAGATAGGCGGCACGAGATACGAGGCACACGCGCTGCCTGATATCGTCTTCTGCCAAACCTTCGTGCCTTCGTGCCTTCGTGGTAATACCAGCGGGCAGGAGCCGTGGCGCTGAAGCGCTCGGCTCGAAATAGCGAAGCCTGCCTTCGCAGACTACCCGCATAGAATGACAGCATCTCTGTTCCTTGCTGCTTTTGCGCGTAGCGCAAAAGCAGCAAGAATACATCACGAAATACCTTGCTGCCGATCTTCCTGAGCCTGTCGAAGGGCAGGCAAAAAAGGAATTCACCATGCCAACCCGTACCTTCAACGAGCGCGCAACCGCGCTGGCCTTCCCGCTCGGCGGTGTCGGCACCGGCAACGTCTCGCTCGGCGCGCGCGGCGATCTGCGCGACTGGGAGATCTTCAATCGGCCCGCCAAGGGCACGCTCTTGCCCAACACCTTCTTTGCCATTCGCGCGCAAAGCGGCGATAACCCGCCGATCGCGCGCGTGCTCGAAGCGCCAATCCAGCCACCCTACACTCTTTCGCACGGATTCCACCCGATCACAGCGGCTGGCCTGCCGCGCATGGCCGGCGCGACCTTTCGCGGCGAATACCCGTTCGCCACCATCGAGTTCCACGCGCCCGATCTGCCTGTGCAGGTGTCGCTCGAAGCCTACACGCCGCTCGTGCCGCTCGATCCCGCCGCCTCGGGCATTCCCGGCGCGGTGCTGGCCTACACCGTCACAAACACGGCCGACATTTCGGTGAAACTCACCCTGGTCGGCTCGCTGTTCAACCCGGTCGGCGGGCTGGCGCTCGACCCATACGGCAACCTCGCGGCGGGCGGCGTGGGCCAGAACGTGAACGAGCTGCGCGACGAAGCGGGATTGCGCGGCCTGCTGCTGCGTTCCGAGCAGTTCGGCCCGAATGATCTTCAGTTCGGCGAGCTTGCGCTGGCAACCGACCACTCCGACATCACCGCCAGGCGCGCATGGCTGCGCGGCGCGTGGTACGACTTCCTGCGCGAGTTCTGGGACGACTTCACCGACGACGGCCTGCTGGCCGACCTGGGCTACGACACGCCCTCCGAGGCGGGCAAAACCGACACCGGCTCGCTCGGCCTCGTTGCCACGCTTGCGCCGGGCGAGAGCACAACGCTGCGCTTCTTCCTCGCGTGGTATTTCCCGAACCGCCCAAACAGCTGGAACGTGCGCAAACCCGCGCCGACCGTGCGCAACCACTACGCCACCCGCTTCGACGGCGCGTGGGCGGTCGCGCGCGAGCTTGTGGGCAAGCGCGATCATTTCGAAGCGGCAACGCGCCAGTTCCACGCCTCCTTGTTCAGCAGCACGCTCCCGCCCGCCGTGATCGACGCCGTTTCCGCGAACATCGTGCCGATCCGCAGCACCACCTGCTTCTGGCTCGAAGACGGGCGCTTCTTCGGCTACGAAGGCTGCTTCGACGATGCGGGCTGCTGCGACGGCACATGCACGCATGTGTGGAGCTACGCGCAGACGGCGGCCTTCCTGTTCCCGAGCCTGGAGCGCGAAATGCGCCGGATCGAGTTTGTGATCGAAACCGAGCCCGACGGCTACATGACCTTTCGCACCTTCAAGACCTTTGGCGAAGAGTTCATCTGGACCTGGGGCGACCAGAAGGCCGAACCAGCCGCCGACGGTCAGATGGGCAGCATCCTGCGCGTGTATCGCGAGTGGCTGCTGAGCGGTGATCGCGGCTGGCTGGCGCTTGTCTGGCCCGGCGTGAAGCGCGCGATCGTCTACGCCAGCCGCCACTGGGACACCGACCAGGACGGCGTGCTCGACGGGCGGCAGCACAACACCTACGACATCGAATTTTACGGTCCGAACCCGCTCACCGGCATCTACTACCTCGCCGGGCTGCGCGCCGTCGCCGAGCTGGCCCGCGTGATGAACGACACGGAGCTGGCCGAACGCTGCCAAAGCGCATTCGAGCGCGGCAGCCAGCGGCTCGACGAACTGCTGTGGAATGGCGAATACTACATCCAGCAGCTCGACGACGTCGACGCGCACATGTACCAGCACGGCGTCGGCTGCCTGTCCGACCAGCTGCTCGGACAGCTGCATGCGCGCGTGCTGGGCCTGGGCGATTTGCTGCCCGCCGAGCATGTTCGCAGCGCGATCAAGGCTGTGTTCGACCGCAACTTCCGCCGCGATTTTCACGACCACGTCAACTGCCAGCGCAGCTACGTGCTGAACGACGAGTCCGGCCTGATCCTGTGCTCGTGGCCGCATGGCGGGCGCCCGCGCTTCCCGTTCGTGTACTCCGACGAGGTCTGGACCGGCATTGAGTACCATGTCGCCGCGCACCTCATCTACGAGGGCTGGCGCGACGAAGGGCTGGAAATCGTGCAGGCGCTGCGCGCGCGCCACGACGGCGTGCGGCGCAACCCGTGGGACGAAGTCGAGTGCGGGCACCACTACGCGCGCAGCATGGCCTCCTGGGCGCTGCTGCTAGCCTTAAGTGGCTTTACCTGTGATGTAGAAAAAGGAACGCTCGGCTTTGCGCCGGCAGTGCCAGAAAACGAATTCCGGTGCATGTGGAGCGCCGGGCGCGGATGGGGAGAGTTTGTGCTGAACCACGGGCAAAACGGCACCCACGCAACCATCGAGCTGCACGGCGGCAGCTTCGTGCTGCGGCGGCTGGCATTGCCCTTCGGCGCTGGCGCTGCGGTCCGCGCCACCCTCGCCAACGCCAGCGTGCCCGCGCAGCCCGCCAATGGCGCGCTCGTCTTCGACCCGCCGCTCACACTCGCACCCGGGGCTGTGCTACAGATCGCGTATTGATTGATTTTCGCCACAAAGGCTCGAAGACTCGAAGAAGCGGGAAGAAATACGAAGGCACGAAGATCTAAAAATAGATCTTCGTGCCTTCGTGTTTTTGTGGTTACATTCTTCTATTCTCTCCAGGCTTTCGTAGTTACGCACGACTCGCCGCCAGCGCGCGGCGCATGCGATCCAGGCCCTCAAGCAGCGTATCGCGCGGGCAGGCCATGTTCATGCGCACAAAGCCCTCGCCGCCCGGCCCAAATGCCGCGCCGTCGTTCAGCCCTACCTTGGCCTGCTCAAGGAAGAATGTGTACGGACTGCCCTCGATCCCCGCCTCGCGACAATCGATCCACGCAAGATAGGTAGCCTCGGGCACGGTCGTGCGCAGCTGCGGCATGTTCTCGGTCAGGTAATCCACCACCGTGTCGCGGTTGGCAGTCAGGTAGTCGTTCAGCTGCTCAAGCCACGCATCGCCCTCGGTGTAGGCAGCCAGCGCCGCCGCCGCACCCATCACATTCGTCAGCGGCACAATGCCCGCGCCAGCTTTCTTCACGCGCTCGCGCAGCGTCTCGTCGGCAATCACGCCAAAGCTAAAGCCCAGGCCGGGCAGGTTGAATGTTTTGCTTGGGGCCATGAGCGTGACCGTGCGCGCGGCCAGCTCGGGCGAGAGCGAGGCAATCGGCGTGTGGCGCGCGCCGCCCAGCGTCAGGTCGCTCCAGATCTCGTCGGAAATGATCGCCAGGTTGTGCCGCTCGCAGATCTCGCCAATGCGCGCCAGCTCAGCCGGCGACCAGGCGCGCCCGGTGGGGTTGTGCGGGTTGCACAGCAGCAGCACCGTAGTTTGCGGGCCAATCGCCGCCTCGATCGCGTCATAGTCGAGCTCATAGCGCAGGGTATTACCGCTGGTGCTGACAAGGAGCTGCGCCAGGTCGGCAGTACACGCGCAGGGGTCGGGGGCATGCAGGATGGGCGGGTAGACTGGCGGCTGGATGAGCATACCCGAGCCGCTGGGACTAAAGGCGCGCGCCGCGATATTCATACCCACCACCACGCCGGGATAGTACACAAGCTGCTCAGGCGTAACCGCCCAGCCGAAGCGCTGCTCCAGCCGCGCGCAGATCGCCTCGCCAAGCGCGGCTGATGGCATAGCATAGCCAAAAAGCTCGTGCTCAGTTCGCGCGCGCAGCGCCCGGCTCACCGCTGGCGCTGTGCGAAAATCCATATCAGCGACCCACATTGGCAGCACATCTTCGGGGTAGTGGTTCCACTTCGCGCTGCCGCTTGGCCGCCGCTCGATCAACTCACCGAAATCCGTGATCATCCTGTGCCTCCCAGTTCTCTTGTGCAGGAAAAGACAGAATGGTGGGCCAGTGCCGGCCGCGCCGCCACCAACCCACCACTCCGGGCGACGTGGCCCACATCCGCTAGTTCGCTACGCTATTATAAACCCATTGCCGCAATTTCCTGCGCGGCACGGCCAGCTATTTCGCCTGCACCGTCCTGGTCATTCCATCGATGAGCTGCTGCTTTTCCGCATCGGTGAGCACGGCATTGGGGTGCAGCAGGGTGAAATAGCTCGGCGGCATCTCGCCGCGCGACACCTCGCGCTGAATCTGCTGATCGAGCGGGAAACGATCCTGCCGCGCCAGCGCCGTCTGCCAGTCGTCGAAGTTCAGGTGCCGCCGCCCCGAGATCACATCGCGCGTGATCAGCCACGAGGCCGGCGCAACGTACGAGTACCAGGGCCAGCTTGTCTGGTTGCTGTGGCAGTCGAAGCAGGCGCGCTGTACCAGCGCCTGTGTCTGCGGGCTGTCCCACTTCGGCTGCGAAACCACCGCTGGATTGGTGTTCCACAGCCAGGTTGGCACAAGCTGGATCAGCACCAGCAGAATAAGTGCGCCGCTGAGCAGGCGGCGCGGCGTGAGCCATGTTCGCATGTGTCATTTCTCCTTGTTGAACGGCGTAAACACGATGCGATCGGGTTGCAAACCGAGGGCGACCACTATCTGCAGAGCGTTGCTGCAAGGCCATAACTACGACGCTGCGTGCGTTCGTTCTTCGCAGGAAGCGTATCAATTATACGTTAGCTTGCGATAAACACGCACGCAATTTGCTTGCCGCCGAAGCGCAAATAGCGTGCGTTTACTTGATCTCTTTCGATGTCGCAATGATTTGCTGGTTGATCGCCTTGACGGCGGCAGCGTCGGGCTTGAGCAGGGCGCGGTCGTAGGTCAGCAGGCCGTTCAGCTCGGTTTCGACATCGGAGATCTGGGTGTAGATTGCGGCATTCAGGCCCAGCTTGGTCATCAGCCGCTCGACGGTGGTCATAAGCTGAACATACTGCTTGGTCAGCTCTTGCGCGTCGCCTTTGTTGAGGTAGCTGAAGCCATCGCCCGGCCGCCAGATGTGATCTTTCATGCCCAGGCCCAGCCCGCCAAACTCGCCCAGCACCGAGGCGCGCGTCGCCGAGGGCAGCGGCGCACCCGGCCCGACATAGACGTGCCAATCGACCAGATCGCCATTGCGGCCATCGACATTGCCGCAGCAGTTCACGCCGCTGTTGTTGTCGACCAGACGGCTGGGGTCCCACTCCTTCACCTGCCGGGCGATGCGCGCCGGGTCGTAGATGCCCCACGCTTCGTTGAACGGCACCCACACGACGATTGCGGTCACGCTGCGATGCTCGTCAATCATCTCGCGCAGCTCAAGCTCGAACTGCTGCCTGGCGGCATCGCTCGGCGCTTCGGTCTTCATCGCCGGCATGTCCTGCCACACCAGCAGGCCCAGTTTGTCGGCCCAGTAGTACCAGCGCTGCGGCTCGACCTTGATGTGCTTGCGAATGAGGTTGAAGCCCAGGTCTTTGTGCTGCTGAATATCCGAGCGCAGCGCTTCGTCGGTGGGCGCGGTGTGCAGGCCATCGGGCCAGAAGCCCTGGTCGAGCGTGCCAAGCTGGAACACGAACGAGCCGTTCAGCAGCAGGCGCAGGTACTGGCCAACCTTGGCGACTTCAATCGAGCGCATGCCGAAATAGCTCGTCACGCTGTCGTCGCCGAGGGTGACGCGCAGGTTGTACAGAAACGGGTCATCGGGCGACCATGGTTTGGGGTTGGGCACAGGAATGCGGATTTCTTCGCCAACCTTGCCGCTGGCCCGCCCAACTTCCATGTCGCCATCAAGCGCCACCGCTTCGACGCTCTGGCCATTCGCGCCGGCCCCCTGCACCACGAGGCGTAGCGCCTGCCCTGGCAGGTCGGGTGTTATGTCGAGCCGGGCGATGTGCGCGGCGGGCGTTGGCTCCAGCCAGACCGTCTGCCAAATGCCGGAGGAGGCGGTGTAGAAAATGCCTTCCGGCTTGAGGCGCTGCTTGCCCACCGGCTGCCCGCCGCCGTCGGTCGGGTCATACACACCGACGATGAGCTCGTTTGCGCCGTCCTGAAGCTGCGCGCTGATGTCAAAACTAAAGCCGTCGTAGCCGCCCTTGTGCGCGCCGATTTGCTTGCCGTTCAGGTAGACGGTCGCTTCCCAGTCGACCGCCTCGAAGTTGAGCTGAACGCTGCGCCCTTTCCACTCGGCGGGCGTCTCGAAGCTGCGCCGGTACCACATGCGCTCGTGGTGCTCCATAATGCCCGACAGCGCCGACTCGACTGGGAACGGCACCAGCACGCGCCCGGCCAGCGTTTTGCCAAAAGGTGGCGCTTCGCCCTCGGCGGCGGGCGCAAACTCCCACACGCCGTTCAGGTTTTGCCACTGCTCGCGCACCATCTGCGGGCGCGGATACTCGGGCAGCGCATTATCCGGCCCGACCTCGCTGGTCCATTTGGTAGCAAGCGGCGGCGTTTTGGCGGCCCACTCGGCGGCGGGCGCAGCCGTGGGGGCAGCAGTTGGCGCGGCGGCTTGCGGGCTGGCAGCCGGCGGCGCGGGCGTCGGCACGGCGGGCGAGGATGCGCAGCCAGCGAGCACTAGCAGCAATAGCAGGCACAGGCTTGCCTCGCGCATTCGGCGCGAACGGTTCATCGGGGAACTCCTTCTCTCTCTTCACCAAACAAAGTAATGTGAATATTACACAGATGGCACAGATTACGCAGATTGCTGTTTCAAAAGAAAATAATCTGTGCCATCTGTGTAATCTGTGGATGCATACGGTACTCTACCGCACCGTAAACGCGCCTTCCAGCCCTTCCGCGGAGCTTGGGCCGACCCACAGGGCAAACGCGCCCGGCTCGACGCGGCGGCGCATGTCGGGGCCAGTGAAGCCAAGCGACTCGGCCGGTACGGCAAAGCGCAGCACCCGCGCTTCGCCTGCGTCGAGCGCCACCCGCTCGAAGGCTTTTAGCTCGCGCACTGGCCGCGTCGCGCTTGCCACAAGGTCGCGCACATACAGCTGCGCGATTTCGCTGCCGGCGCATGAACCCGTGTTTGTCACCTCAACCGTGACGAGCAACTCGCCGTCGGGCGCGATCTCAGGCGTCTCGACGACAAGGTTGCGATACGCGAAGGTTGTGTAGCTCAGGCCAAAGCCAAACGGGAACAGCGGCTCGTTCGGCACGTCGATATAGCGCGACTTGAAGGGCTCGCCAAACTGCGTGACGCCCGCGCCTTCCATAGGCCGGCCAGTGTTTTTGTGGGCGTAGCTGAACGGCAGCTGGCCCTCGCTGCGCGGCCAGCCGGCGGTGAGCTTGCCCGAAGGGTTCGCCGCGCCAAACAGCAGGTCGGCTATGGCGCGGCCGGCGCGAATGCCACCGTGCCACGCGACCAAGAGCGCATCGACCTGCTCGGCGAGGCGCGGGATGGCGAGTGGTCGGCCGGTCATCAGTACGGCGACGGTGGGCTTGCCAAGCGCCGCCACGGCGTCTACTAATTCCTGCTGGCGGCCGGGCAGGCCAAGCTCGGCGCGCGAGCGGGCTTCGCCGCTCATGTTGGCGCCCTCGCCCAGCACCAGCAGTACAAGGTCGGCGTCGCGCGCGGCAGCCACGGCCGCGTCGAGGTCGGCGGGCGCGGCGGCGCGGATGGGGCAGCCGGCAGTGTGGGTGAACTGCGTGTCGTTCAGGTAGGCGCGCAAACCGTCGAGCACGGTCTCGGCGTCATCGGCCTGGCCGAACAGAACCCACGTGCCCAGCATATCGCTGCGGGCATCCGCGAGCGGGCCGATTACGGCAATGCGCTGCGCACCCGGCACCAGCGGCAGCACGCCACCAGCATTTTTCACCAACACCATCGACTCCTGCGCCACCTGAAGCGCCAGCTCGCGCGAGTCGGCGGTGAGCACACTGGCCGCGCCCGGCGCAGAATCGACGTAGGGATGCTCGAACAGGCCAAGCTGGAGCTTCAGGCAGAGCACGCGCCACACCGCCGCGTCGACCAGATCGTGCGGCACCGCGCCGCTTTCGACCAGCGCGGCCAGGTGGCGGGTGTAGGCGTTGCTCATCATGTCGATGTCGAGGCCGGCCAGCATGCTCTGGCGCGCGGCGTCGGCCAGGTCGGCGGCAACGCCGTGTGGGATCAGCTCGCGCACGGCCTCGTAGTCGCTCAGCACCACGCCCGGCCAGCCCCACTCGTCGCGCAACACGGTGCGCAGCAAGAACGAATTGATCGTGGCCGGCACGCCGCCGATCTCATTGAAGGAACTCATCACGCTGCCCGCGCCGGCCGCAAAGGTGGCCTGGAACGGCGGCAGGTAGACATCGCGCAGCGTGCGCTCGGAAATATCGACGGTGTTGTAATCGCGCCCGGCCTCGGCCGCGCCATAGGCGGCGTAGTGCTTGGGGCAGGCCGCCACGCGCCGCCCGCTGGTCAGCCCGGCGGCCTGAAAGCCGCGCACGCGGGCCTGGGCCAGCACGCCGCATAGGAACGGGTCTTCGCCCGCACCCTCGGCCACGCGGCCCCAGCGCGGGTCGCGCCCGACATCGACCATCGGCGCGAAAAACCAGTCGATGCCGTGGGCCGAGGCTTCTTCGGCGGCTACGCGCGCGGCCTGTTCGAGCAAGGCCGGATTCCAGGTGCACGATTCGGCCAGCGGGATGGGAAACACCGTGCGGAAGCCGTGGATCACGTCGCTGCCGATAATGAGTGGGATGCCCAGGCGCGACTCTTCGATGGCGACGCGCTGGAACTCGTTCACCAGCTCGGGGTCGGCCAGGTTGAGCAGCGAGCCAAGCGCGCCGCTGCGGATCTGCGCGTCGATGCCGGGCACAACCTGCCAGACCGGCCTGGCATTGGCGTTCAGCTCGGGCGGCGCGTCGCTGCCGGCCGGCATCAGCGGGGCCACTTGGGTGAGCTGTCCAACTTTTTCGGCCAGCGTCATTTGCGCCAGCAGCTCGTCGGCACGGGCGGCCACGGCGGGCTCGATCCGGTCGTATCGGTAGAAATCTGCGGTCATTCCATCGCTCCGTTCCAGCACAGGTGCAGCATGGGGCCGCGCCTGCGTATACAGCAGAAACGGCCCGTGTTCATCTTCGGCGGCGCGCTCGAAGCGCATGCCGATCTTCTCGGCCACGCGAATCGAGGCGTCGTTTCCTTCTTCAATCAGGCAGACCAGCCGCTGGAGGCCCAGGCGCTCGTAGGCATAGCGCACAATCGCCCCTGCGGCCTCGGTCGCCAGCCCCTGCCCCCAGAAATTCTTGTCGATCAGGTAGGCAACCTCGACCTCGTCGCGGCCGTCGATCTGCCAGGGCAGCAGCCCGCAGCGCCCGAGGAACTGGCCGCTGGGCTTGTGGATGGTTGCCCACAGGCCAAGCTCGGGATGGCGCGGGTGGCCGTTCAGAAACCACGCGATCTCTTCCTCGGTTTCAGCGCGGCTAAGCGTGCCTTCGGGATAAAAGCGCCGCATCTCGGGGTCGCGGTAGAGCGCGAACAGCGCGTCGGTGTCGCCTGTCTCGAGGTGGCGGAGGATCAGGCGCTCGGTTTCGAGAATGATCATTGTGCTCCCAGCCGTCGTTGCCCGCGAAAACCTTTTCAGAATGGAGATAGAATGCCCTTTTTCACCACCAAGACACGAAGGCACCAAGGTTTGAAATTATGGTTGAACCTTCAATTGACGATTTTTGCTCTTGGTGTCTTGGTGCCTTGGTGGTAAATCCTCAAACACGCTCTTACGCCGCGCGCAGCATGTCGCGCAGCGGGCGGTAGCCAACCAGCTTCACGCCCGATTTGCGGATGTGTTCGCGCAGCTCGATGCTCAGGCCAACATGGTAGTTCGCCACGCGGCTCGCCCAGTCGGGCGCGATCGCGCGCAGCTCGGGCGAATCGACGGCCGGGTGGAAGATCAGCACGGTGATGCCGGGCTGCAAGTCGCTGACCATGCGCTTGGCGAGGGCAACCTGCTCGTTCGGGTTGTCGAGCGGCAGCATCAGCACATTGTCGATCAGCAGGCGCTCTTCGGTCGCCAGCTGATCAAGCGTTGGGCGCAGCTCGGGAAACCAGTCGCCGTGATAGCGGCTGAAAAAGGCGGGCAGCCGGTGCTCCTGCGCGAGCGCCAGGTGCGTGGGGGCGAAGCGCGGGCTCGCGGGCGTGCCCATATGCGCGTCGAGGTGCGTCGCGTCGATGCCGGCCGCCAGCGCGCGCCGCACCTGCGCGCCCAGCTCCTGCGCAACGGCGGCCTCGTCGGCGTGCGCAATCGTGTCGGCGGGCGCGGCATAGAAATAGCCCTCGGCGTCGATTAGGCCGCTGGCCGGGTCGGCGGTGGAGATCGGGCCCCAGCGGAAGCTGCGCCACTCGCAGTTGAGCGTCAGGTGCACGCCCATATCGACGCCGGGGTGGGCGCGGCAGAACTCGGCAGCGGCGGGGAACCACGGGCAGGGCACCATCGTCGCCGCCGACGACACCAGCCCGAACTCAAGCATATTTGCCAGCGCGGGCAAGGTGGACTGGCACATACCAATATCGTCGGCATGAAAGATGAGCAGGCGGTCGTCGGGTGCATAGCCCATGCGCTCCAGTGCAGGGTTGGTCGCCATCGCATTATCTCCCGGGCTACCGCAGGCGCGGCGCTGCGCTATTATACTCGCTTCTGCCGCGCCGGTTGTAGGCATGCTTTCTTCACCGTGCGTTGCCGATCCGGGCCTTGATGCGGGGCGAATTTTCGCTATTGTGATGCTGGATCAGTCGCATAGTACCAGGAGGCATGTATGCGTATGAAGCAGTGGGCGGCGCAGCACCCGGCTGCAATCTTCCTCGTGCTGACGCTGGCCTGGTCATGGGGAATCTGGTCGCTGCTGTGGCTGGTCATTCCGCCGGGCGGGATGACGCACAGCCCGCCGACGAGCGCAATTCTGCTCGCCGCTGTGGGAGGACTGGGGCCGTCGCTGGTGGGCGTGCTGCTCACGGCGTGGTTGGAAGGGCCGGCGGGGATGCGTGCACTGGGCCAGCGCCTGCGCGACTGGCGCGCTGGCTGGTGGTGGCTGGCGCTGCTGATCATCCCGCTGACGACGGCATTGCAGCCGATTCTGCGCGCGCTGCTGGGCTACCATACCGACGCACCTGCTATGCTCGGGCTGCTTGGGCCGGGCATTGGCCTGGGCATCGCGGCCGGGCTGATGGAAGAATTTGGCTGGCGCGGCTGGCTGCTGCCACACCTGCTCAAGCGACCTTCGCCACTCCGCGCAACGCTGCTGCTGGGGCTATTCTGGGGCGGGCTGTGGCACGGCTACGCCGACTACTTCGGGCTGGGCGACCGGGGATGGGTCGGCTGGCTGCTCGTTCTGCTGCTTGGGCCGGTGCTGCTCACCGCCTGGGCGCTGCTGCTGACGCGGCTCTACCAGCACACCGGTGGCAGCCTGCTGCTTTCGATCCTCATGCACGCAAGCATCTCGTCGAGCGCGCTGATCTTTGGGCAGACCTACGGCTCGCGTGGCGAAGAGCTGGCCTGGACGGCCCTGAGCGTCGCGCTGGCCTGGCTGGTCGCGGGCGGCTTCTGGTGGGCAACGCGGCCAGCTGCAGCGGGTGAAGGGGTTGGCAGGTTGCAGGTTCAGAAGGTTTGAATGTGGAATGAGCGACAGCAGTGGGCAGGAGGCAGTGGGCAGGAGGCAGTGGGCAGGAGGCAGGAGGCAGGAGGCAGTGGGCAGGAGGCAGGAGGCAGGAGGCAGGAGGCAGTAAGCTGCAACCTGCAAATCTGCAACTCCCAAACTCCGTGCCTCTGTGCCTTGTCTGAAAAGCCGCCATTCTTTTGGCGGGCCAACAAAAGACCACTCCGTGGTTCGAAATCTGGTTGTCGATCTTCAAAACCTGTAACCCGCAAACAAATCATCCCTGCCAGCGCTCGCCATCGTGCAGCGTCACCGGCGCGGCGTGCGGGCCAACCTGGCTGACACTGCTGAGCAGACCGGCCGCAACATCCCATGTGTGGATCAAACAGGCCGGCTGCTCCATCACGCCCACCACGCGCGCGGGCTGCGCAAAATCGAGCAGCAGCTGGTACGACGTTGCCGGGCAGGTCATTGCCACCGTGCCCGCGAAACGCCGCGTGATGGTGGAATGAACGTGCCCGGCCACCACCCGCTCGACCTGCGGGTGGCGGTCGATCACGGCGGCAAAGGCGTCGGCATCGGCCAGGCCAATCGCGTCGAAAGGCGCGAGCCCGGTGAGAAAGGGCGGGTGGTGCATGAAAATCAGCGTCGGCTGATCGGGCGCTTCGCTCAGGCGCGCGTCGAGCCATTCGAGCTGCGCAGTGGCCAGCGCGCCGCCACCCGCGTTCGGCACATTGGTATCGAGCGCGATCAGGCGCAGCGGGCCGGCTTCGACCACATACTGCGCGTAGCCATCGAGCGGCGCGCTGCCCTGCGGGCCAAACGCGGCCAGCAGCTCGCCACGATTGTCGTGGTTGCCAGGAATGACATACACCGGCATGGTCAGCGGGCGCAGCAGCTCGCGCAGAAGCAGGTATGCTTCGGGCCGGCCGTTGTCGGTGCAGTCGCCACTGAGGATCACCACGTCGGGGCGGGCGGGCAGCGCCAGCAGGTGCGCAACCGTGCGGGCCAGCGCGGCGGCCTGCGGCG
The DNA here is from genome assembly GCF_057073505.1 of Kouleothrix sp. 19917. Classification (NCBI taxonomy): domain Bacteria; kingdom Bacillati; phylum Chloroflexota; class Chloroflexia; order Chloroflexales; family Roseiflexaceae; genus Kouleothrix; species Kouleothrix sp. 19917. The sequence continues at coordinate 1,199,236 of NZ_CP097099.1, read as the reverse complement.
CGTCGGCGGTGGTGATGTGCGTGTCGCTGATCTGCGCAACAATCATAGGAACCTCGCCACAAGCACGGCCAGCAGGGCCAGCAGCGCCGGGCCACCCTGCACCAGCAGGATCGAGCGCTTGGCGGTGAGGCCGCCAAAAATCGCCGCAACAATCACGCATGCCAGGAAGAAAATTTGAATCTGCACGCCAACGGCAGCATTAGGGTGCAGCAGCCCCCAGATCAGCCCGGCCGCCAGAAAGCCGTTATACAAGCCCTGATTCGCGGCCAGCGCCCGCGTTTCGCGCGCAAACTCGGGCGTGGTGCCAAAGCTGCGCCGCACGCGCGGCGTTTCCCAGCCAAACATCTCCATGTACAGAATATACACATGCTCCAGCGCGACCAATCCCACCAGCACCATGCTTAGCGCCGCCATGGCTTTCCTTTCCGCAACCTGGCTTCACAACCCCCGATTATGCGTTTGTGGGGCGCGGCAAGTATACCACCGCCACCAATTTGCGTCGGCGGCGGGCTCGTGCTATGCTCTGGCGCATGTGGGAAAGTTTGAATCAGTATATCGACCCCGAGGACGCGAGCTATTCCGATGCGCGGCGGGGCGCGCTGGCGCACCTGGGCGATTACGCCGCGCAGATCGTTGGGCCGCTGAACCTGCGCCCACGCGCCGCCGCGCTGCACAGCAGCTCGAACACGCGAATCGAAGCGCGCATCAGCACGGCCAGCAGCCATATTCTGCTGGTGCTTGCGCCCGAAGGCGACCTTGCCGCCGAGGTGGCGTGGCTGCGCGCACTGAACGCGACAACGCTGCCGGTGCCGCGCCTGATTACCCACGACCTCAGCCTGGGCACGATTCCGTTTAGCTACGCGCTCGAAAGCTACATCAGCGGCGCACCGCTCGATTGGGTGGCCGATGCGCCGCGCGTGCGCGTGCTGGCCCGCCAGGTCGGGCGAACGCTGCGACGCTCGCATCAGGTGGCGGCGGCGGGCTTTGGCCGACCGGCCGTAAGCGGGCGCTGGCCGTCGCGCACTTGGCCCGAGGCGTTGCGCGCCTGGCTGGGCGATCTGTGGCCGCGCGCCGCCGAGCTGCTGGGCGCGGCTGGTGCTGCCGCGCTTGCTGCCGCCACAATCGATCATCCTTCATTGGAGTGCGCGCGCCCGCAGGTGCTGCATGGCGCGGTTGCGCCGCACCGCGCGCTGGTGACGGTTGGCGAAACAACGCAGCTCGAAGCGCTGACCCGCCCGGGCGAAATCGTTGGCGGCGACCCGATCTTCGATCTGGCATACGCACTGCAGCCGCACCACCCCGAGCCATTCCGCCAGGGCGTGCGCGAGGGCTACGACGCCCCAGGCCCAATCGGGCGCGCGGAAGAAGCGCGACTGGCGCGGCTGGGCTTGCTGCTGCGCGCCGCCGATACCTTGCGCCGCGCCAACCCCAGCGAACTGAACGCGCTGCCCGGGGCAATTGCCGGCGAGCTACGGCAGCTGGGCGTATAATCGCGATATCATCCACAGATTACGCAGATTTAACACTCAATGCTCTAATGCAAGGTGCGTATATAAATGCTTCTGTGGAATTTTACGCCACCCCGTGCAGCAGTGCCAGATTCCAAGCCAGCAAGCCAGCGAAGGCCGCCAGCACCGCCAGCCCGAACAAGGCCGAACCGGCCCGACGCAGGCGCGGCAGTGTGTCGAGCTTGCGGCCAAAGGTGAAATCGAGCACCCAGTAGGCATAGCCAAACGCCACTGCGCCGAACAGGCTCATCTGCACCAGTGGGCTGGCGGCAAAAGTGCGCGCCAGCGCGCCCGGCTGGTCGAGTGCGGGGGCTGGCGCGATGCTGCCCTGGTAGAACAGCGCCGCCGCCAGCGTTGCAAAGCCAACAAAAGCTACTACCAACCCCAGCCGCGATATGGCAAGCTGGCGCTGTGCGCGCCGCCGTGCTGATATATGTTGCATCGTGCTTTCCTTACGTTCATTGGGCGGCAACTGCCACCGCAAAGATACCGTAGCACAATGCGTCGGAGAAACGTACCAGCCGCAGAAGTATTGTGCCCCCTGCTTCCGGCGGAGCGCAGCCTATCATCCACAGATTACACAGATTATGTTTTGCCTGGAAAAGCCTGATCTGTGAAATCGGCGTAACCTATGGATTATAAAACTGCATAGAGTTGGGCCACAGAGAGCACAGAGAACACCGAGCTTTAGCTTTCCATTGGTCTTCTTGGTGCCTTGGTGTCTTGGTGGTACATGAAAAGGCTTTTGATAGTAGATTATGCAAACAAGCTGTCGATGCGCCCGAGCGCGATTGCGCGGGCGGCAAGGTCGCCATAGGCGCGCACCATCACGTCCAGCCCGGCGAAACGCGCATCCTGGGTTTTGCCCTGGCGGAAGCGCGCATAGATCTGCTGAATGATCACGGCGTTCTTAAACAGGCCATACACGAAGTAAAACAGCACATCCGAAATGTCGCGCCCACTCTGTGCGGCGTAGCGCGCCACCCATGCGCGCCGGTCGAGGTTGCCGGGCAGCGCGCTGATGCCAAATGTGCGCAGCACCGCCGGGTCGCCGGGCTCCATCCAGTAGGCCAGCGTCGTGCCGAGGTCGGTGAGCGGGTCGCCCAGCGTGGCCATTTCCCAGTCGAGCACGGCGACGATGCGCGACAGATCGTGTGGGTCGAGCACGACATTGTCGTACTTGAAGTCGTTGTGGATGAGCGCGGGCGCGATTTCGGCGGGCAGGTGCGCGGCCAGCCACGCGGCGGCCTGCTCCAGCGCGGGAATGTCGTCGGTGCGGGCGGCGGCGTAGCGATTGGCCCAGCCCGCCACCTGCCGCGCGGTGTAGCCGGCGGGCTTGCCGATCTCGCTCAGGCCGGCCGCCGCGTAGTCGATGGCGTGCAGCTCGGCAAAGGTATCGATCAGCGCGAGGCTGGTGGCGTGCAACTGCTCGGGGGCGAGCGCAAGGCCGGCTGGCAGCGGGGCGCGCAGGATCACGCCCGCGACGCGCTCCATGACGTAGAAGGGCGCGCCCAGCACGGCCGGGTCGTCGCAGAAGAGCAGCGGGCGCGGCACTTTAGGGTAGGCTGGCCGCAGCCCGCTCAGGATGCGAAACTCGCGGGCCATGTCGTGCCCGCCGCGAATGTTTGCGCCAAACGGCGGCCGGCGCAGCACCATTTCGCGCTCGCCCGCGCGCAGCAAGTAGGTCAGGTTCGAGAAGCCGCCGGGGAACTGCGCAATGCTCAGCGGCGCAGCGAGATCGGGCAGATGCGTGTGCAGGCAGGCGAATAATGCCTCGGCGGGCAGCTCCTCGCCGGCTCGCGGGGCATCCGGCTGATCGATTGCGGGCTGGCTGGGCATTCTTTTCTCCTTCCCCTGGCTTCTCCGCTGCTGCGATTATAGCGCAGGCGGCCCACGGCGGATGTGGGCGCGCACTTCGTCGGCGCTGTCTTCAGCAAAAAAGCCATCCTGATACCATGTTGCGCCCGCCTCGGCCAGCGCGGCGTATTGCTCGCGGGCCAGCGGCGCGCCCGACAGCACGACGTCGTAGGGGCCGCCGGCGGCGCGGTGCGGCTGAATGTAGGCCAGCATGGCGCGCACGTCGTCGGGCGTTAGCGGCGCGTCGTTGCGGGGGATGGGCGCAATGCCGTCGTAGCGGGCGGCGCGGCGGAAGGGCTTGGTGCCCGGCCACACGCCCGCGACCCAGATCGGGATGCGTGGCTGCTGGAGCGGCGCGGGCAGGAACTGCGTGTCGCGCACGGTGTAGTGCGTGCCGGCGTAGCTGAACGGCTCGCCGCTCCACAGCCCGGTCACAACTTCCAGCGCCTCATCGAGCTGCGCGCCGCGCGTGCGGTCGTCGGCGGGCTCGCCAAAGCGGCTGTAGTCGCCAAACCAGTCGCCGCCGATGCCCACGCCCAGCACAGCCCGCCCGCCCGAGAGGTGATCGAGCGTGGTGGCCTGGCGGGCGACCTGCCAGGGGCGGCGGCGCGGCAGCGGCGTGACCATCGCGCCGATGCGGATGCGCTCGGTGGCGAGGGCCATGGCGCCGAGCGTCACCCACGGCTCGGCGACCGGGAAGTTCAGCGGGTGCGTCCACATCACATGATCCCAGATGAACATGCCATCCCAGCCGCTGGTTTCGGCCTCGCGGGCCAGCCCGGCGATGAGGCGGGGGTCGCTGAACGAGCCAAAGTTGGGGAGGTTGATGGCGAATTTCATGCGGTGCTCCTTCTGCGTTTGACGTTGTCTGGGCGGACCATTGTATATTGTCTGGGCGGACCTGTGTGTCCGCCCTACCTCTGCGAGGGCTGCGCGCCCTCGCGCTCCGCGGCAAAGGGCCGACCGCGGCCCTCTGCACTCCCCGGTCGGGGCCTTGCCCCGAACCCCTTAAAGCGCGTGGTACGCAGAGGAAATGATTTGCGGTCATGCCTCCGTTGTGGATAGGGGCAAGGCATCGGACGAACAAAAATTCATCATTTTCGAAGGCAGTTCAAACGGCAATCAGATGCATCGCCTGATGCCAGCGGTCAGCGTAGCGGTTATGTCTGTTCTCGGCTCATACTCCTGCGAGGGCTGCGCGCCCTCGCGCTCCATGCTCACTCCTGCGAGGGCTGCGCGCCCTCGCGCTCCGCGGCAAAGGGCCGACCGCGGCCCTCTGCGCTCCCCGGTCGGGGCCTTCCCCCGAACCCCTTATACCAAATACGGGTGAACACTTATGGTATGGTCGGTTTGGGCCACCAGTGAAAGAGGGTGTGCGTGCGAATGATCTCCGGCTGCTCACGCAAGCGACGGCAGCGTTCTGTTTGTGCCTCAATCAAGGCGTCCAAATCACTGAAATGCTCATTCACCAGCGCTTCGTCGCTCAATGTCCACAACCGTTCGGCCGGCTGCACCTCCGGCGAATACGGCGGCTGAAACACTCCATGCACGCCTTGCGGTACTACCACCTTACTGCTACTGTGCCAGCCGGCTTGATCGATCACCAGCACAATCTGTTTGCTCGGACCAGCCCCGACTGCAGCGGCAAACTCGGCCAGCACCAGCGTCCACACTGCCACCGCGACCCGTGGCAGCAGCAGCCAGAAACTCTCGCCCCGTTGCGGACAGACAAACCCATACAGGTAGGTCCATTTGTAACGCGGCTGAACCGTCACAAGTGGCCGCTGCCCTTTCTTGCACCAGACCCGCCGCAGGATCGGTTTGAGGCCGATGCGATGTTCATCCTCGCCCCAGACCTCCACGCTGGCGTCAGGATGCTCGGCTTGGATCTGGGCGACGGCTTGCGGAAGCGTTTTTTTAAACTGCTCTTGCGCCTCAGTATCGGCCTTGATATGGCGCGGACGCGGGACATAGGAGCGATAACCAAGCTGCTGCAAGACTTCCCAGCCGCGTGGCGCGTGTACCTTTCGAGCGAGCTTGCTGCTCATCCAGTCGGCGACTTTCGGGCCAGTCCACACGCCACCATCGGGGGCAGGACCTTCGAGGGCTTTGTCGAGTTCGGCACGCAGGGCGGGCGAGAGCAGCGGAGCCTGGCCAGGGTTGTGATGACGGCGGTCGCCGACGTGGTCAGGACCATCGGCGTTGTAGCGGCGGACAATCGCGTACAACCAGGTCAACGAGTAACCACAGACCTGTGCGATTTCGGTAGGGGAACGGCCTTGGCTCAGCAACCAGAGCATCTGCCAATGACTGCGAGCGACAGGATCGGCGGCCTGGCGATAGCGCTGCCCGAGTTCCTCAACCGTCAGATGTTCAGCCAGTTTCAGTCGTCTCATGCTGTAAGTATACACCCGTATTTGGTATTAAAGCGCGTGGTACACCAACGAAATGATTTGCGGTCATGCCTCCGTTGTGGATGAAGGCACGGCATCAAACGATAAAGTATGTAGCAGATTAGAGGCGTATATAAGGCAACTATACTTTCATCGTCCATTGCCAGCTTTTTGGCATAACGGAGGCATGCGCGCCAAAAATCGCATTTGATACCGGCAGCAAATTTGGGGTCCAGGGGCGATAGCCCCGGCCGGGGTGCAGGGTGCCGGCGCACCCTGCGGCCTTGCGGCCTGAGCAAGCTGTCTTCAAGCTGGCACTGGTCTGAATGCAAAAGCAGCGGCCCTGCGGCCTGAGCAATCTGGTTCAAAGCCTGTACTGGTCTGAATGCAAAAGCAGCCGCCCTGCGGCCCGAGCAAGCCAGCCCGCGCAGCGCCTAATGATCATCATCCTCATCGTCGTCGGCGCTCATGGCGGCGCTGTTGCGCCTGGTGCTGCCGCAGCCGCCTTCGCCGCTTGGGCGCACATGCGCGCTGGCGCGGTCCTCGGTGCCTTTCCAGGCATACGGGTCGCGCCCAGCCACCAGCACAATATCGCGGTAGTCTGCCGTGGCGATAGCCTGCTCGGGCGCGAAGCCATACCACGGCAGCAGCGATTCGGCACTCATGTAGTGGTTGACGAGCGAGCGGCGGAAGCCACCCGGCGCGTAGTTCGGCAGCGAGCGATGGAGCAGGTAGCCATTGAAAAACACCACGCTGCCGCGCCTGACTTCTACTGGCACCGCGTCGTCGTCGGTGTAGGGGAACTGCATGGCTTCGCCGGTGCAGTCGAAGCGGCGGTCGTTGTGGCGCTGCTGCGGCCAGATAATGCCGTGGCGGTGCGAGCCGGGCACGACCCACAGGCAGCCGTTTTCCACGGTCGCGTCGTCCATCGCGATCCACCCGCCCGCGAGCGAGCGGTCGCGCGTGGGGATGAAGAACTCATCCTGGTGCCAGGCCTGGCCAGGCTTGCCCGACGCCTTGATGAACAGCATGGACTGCATGCACTTGACGTTCGGCCCAATGATGCGGGTGAGCACCTCGACCAGCGCGGGATGCGCCAGCACATCGTGCATGGCCGGCGAGATTTTGTGCGGGAAGTGGATGCACAGGTAGCGCCGCAGCACTTCCACGTCGGACTCGTCGGGGGCGGCTGGCTCCAGCCCGCGTACCGCGCCACGGTCGCCCCGGCAGATCGCGGCGGCCTCGCGATTCAGCGCGTCGACGGCGTCGGCGTCGAAGGCATCTTCCACCACCAGAAAGCCATTGTCGCGGTAGAACTGCGCCGCGGCGTCGGCCATGGGCAGGCGCGTGTAGCCAGCCGGCGGCGTGCCCGCCTCCCACGACGCAAACGGGGCGAGCTGGCGAGCATTGGCCAGCGCATTCAGGCTTGGCGACTCGATCATTGAGTGCTCCCTTCTGCAAAGCAAGAACTGACGAAGGGCGTATGCGATACGCCCAGACCAAGAACGGGCGTATGCGATACGCCCAGACCAAGAACGGGCGTATGCGATACACTCAGATCAAGAACGGGCGTATCGCATACGCCCCTCGATCACGCCGCTTCCAGCCCCGGCGCTGGCTCGGATGCGCCGCGCACCGGGTTGAATACAAACAGCCCCGCGCCAGCCAGGCGGATCGCGAACACCGCCAGCACCGCGATCCGTGCGCCCCACAGATCGACGAATGGGCCAACCAGCAGCGGCGAAAGAAACGCGCCGCAGTTCATCAGCGCGGTGTAGATACCCAGCAGCGCGGTGCGCCGGCTGAGCGGCACAACCGTGTACAGCATGGTCAGGTGGCTTAGCTCGACGCCGGGCGTCACAATCCCCGAAAGCAGAGCAAACACCAGGATCAGCGTCAGGTCGGGGAAGAGCGCGATCAGCAGGAAATAGGCTGCGCTCAGCACGGTTGCGCGCGGGAGCGCCCACGCCGCGCCGCGCCGGTCGATCAGGCGCTGCCACAGCAGGTTGCCCAGAATCGCCCCGCCGCTCACCAGCCCGGCCCACAGGCCCAGCCAGCCCTCGGCGGCCCCTAGCTCGCGCACAAAATAAATCGGCTGCAGCGGCACCGACATCCACAGCGCGACGTTGAACACCAGTGTGTTGGTGGTGATGTTAACAAAAGGTCGCGGCATGCTGCGCGGCTGTGTCTTCGCCACTGCCTGCGGGTCGGCAAGCGGCAGCTCGGGCATGTTGACCTGCGCCACATACCATGTGCTGACCAGGCTGGTAAACACGCTCAGGCCATACAGCATCTGGTAGTTCATCGGGAAGGGCGCCAGCTCCAGCCAGCGCCCCAGCAGCAGCGTCGCGATGCTGACGGTTGCGCCCAGCACGATGTTGCGGGTGGCAAACAGCCGCGCGCGGCGCGCCAGCGGCACAACCTCGCCCATCAGCGGCAGCCAGCCGGCCGAGAACAGCGACGCCGCGATATTCAGGCCCAGCACCACGCCAACCATCACCGAGGCGCGGCCGGCCGGCAGCCAGGGCACGAAAATCATCAGCGCGTACAGTAACCGCGCCGTCAGCAGGCTGCCAACGATCCATGTCCGGCGGCGGCTGGTGCGGTCCATCAGCGCGGCGAAGGGAATGGTTGTGACGGCAATCACCAGGGCCGCGCCCGCGCTCAGCAGGCTGACGTGCAGGTTGCTGCCGCCCAGGCGGATCAGAAAGGCCGCGTTGAACGAGAGGCAGGCGGAATGAATGCCCGCCCAGAAGATTTCCAGCACCAGCACGCGCATGTTGCGGTCGATCTCAGATGGTTTCACGCGTTGTTCCTGGTTGTTTCAGGGGTTGATAGCAAAGATGAAAGAAAAAAGACGAACGGGAAGGAAAGCAGTTGTCGCCTTCGTCGTTCGTCTTTCGTGGATGCCAGGGAAAGAGCTGGTTAGCGGCTGGCCCAGAGCATGCCGCGCTGCATAATCGTGAGCGCTTCGGGCACATCGAAGTCGCTGAACACATGCCCGAGCGATGAGTAGAACACGCGGCCCTGGCCCCAGCGGCGCTTCCACACCACTGGCATCACTGTGCCGGCGATCCACGGCGCGTTGCCAAACTCGCCGCTGAAAGTGGTGGTGGCCAGCACTTCATTGCTTGGGTCGGTGTGCATATAGTATTGCTCGGAATGCATCTGGAAGTCGGGCAAGCCCGCCGTGATCGGGTCGTCGTGGTTGGTGATGTTGACGGTGTAGTCGATGATGTTGCCGGGGTGCGCAACCCACTGCCCGCCGACCATGAACTGGTATTCGGTGGCGTTGCGGAAAGAATCGCCCATGGTGCCGTGCCAGCCGGCCGCGCCCACGCCGCTCGCAATCGCGTCGAGCAGGCCGCGCTCCTGCTCCTTGGTGATCGTGCTCATCGTCCACACTGGCACAATCAGGCTCAGCGAACGCAGAAACGGCTCGTCCAGGTAGACATCCAGCGTGTCGACGACGGTGACATCATATTCCTGCTCGCGCAAAAACGACGCGAAGATGCCCGACGATTTTGCGGGGGTGTGGCCTTCCCAGCCGCCCCATGTGATCAGCGCTTTTTTCATACGGCCCGTTCCTTGTCAGACGAAATCGGGCCTATTGTACTCGATTGTCGGGAGAAGATCGCCGCTACAGGCACACGAGATTCAGGCAAAAATGCTGCCGATCACACATGGCTGAAGGAGAAACGACCGAGCCACAGAGAGCACCGAGAGCACCGGGCAAGAAACCAAACTCAGTGCTCTGGAAAATAGATTTCCCTGCACGCAGCTTCCAGGAAGCTGAAACCAGTTTTCTTTCAACCTGATACTCAGATGAGCTTCCTGGAAGCTTGCCTGTTGTATGAAATAGCGTATTTTCCAGAGTATTCAGTGGTGCCTTATTCGGCAGCGCGCTGCATCACGCAGAACAAGGCGCGCGGCTGCTGTTCAAGCGTGCCCTGGTAGATCGTATCGATGATAGATTGCACCTCGAACGGGCCGCTGAACAGTGCGCGAATCTGCTCGGGCGTAAAGCGATTGGGGCCGTCGGTACCGGGCTGGAGCTGGCTAAAGCACTTGAGAAAGAAGGTGCCGCCCGGCCGCAGCAAATTCGCAACCGTGGCAACATAGCCAGCGCGCTGCTCGGGCGCAAAAACATGAAAGCAGCCCCGGTCGAATATGATGTCGAATGGGCCGGCAAGCTGCGTGGCGAGAATGTCGTCCTGCTGCCAGGTGATCGCCAGTCCTTCCGCTTCGGCCAGGGCGCGCGCGCGGCGAATGGCAGTTTCCGAAATGTCGGCGGCGGTGACCCTGAAGCCGCGCCGCGCCAGGTGCATGGCCTGCGTGCCCGGCCCGGTGCCAAGATCAAGCGCGCGCCCGCCGTGCAACCCGAGCGTATCGAGCGCCGCTTTCAGGTCGTCGTCCAGCTCGGGGTAGAACCACGGCATGGTCTCAACCGCCTGCTGCTGATATCGGCTTTCCCAGGCGGGAATATGCTGCTCGGCTGACATGGTGCTCCTTTTTGCGGCACGGCTGCGCGAACGGCCTGCGCACTATTGTTTGGCGAACAATCGTCTGGTGCGCCAGCGTAGTGCATTCGAATGGGGGAAGCGTGGCGTGCGAGGTATCATACCACGATTGCGGTCCAGAATGCGGCGCGCGGCAGCCGCTGCTGACATACTGTTGCCACAGTGGCGTGCGAAACCGTGTGCGAACATGCGAGGCGCACAGATTGGTTTGTTCTTTGTTTTATGTATTGATTTCGTTATGAAGTTCCGGCAATTCCAATCCGCAGGCGACAGCCTGATCCAAAGAAAGCGCCAGCCCTTCCTTGAACGCTGCGGCCCAGGCTTCCTCGCCCAGCGCCGCGCGCACTCCCCCCACCGCTTGCTCGTTGGCGAGCCGTTCCGGAAGCGCCTGCGGCGTGCCGATCGCCGCGCGAATCGCGGTTGCGGCGCCGAGCAAACGTGCGGCGCGCTGCCCGTGGCCTTCTGCAGCCGCAACGCTGGCCAAATCTTCCAGCGTGATCGCGATCTGCCGGCGCGCGCCCAGTGCATGCTTCAGCTCGAGCGCCTGCCGGTGGAGCGCCGCCGCCCGCGCCAGATCGCCCTGGCGGCGCGCAATATTCCCCAGGTCGCCGAGCTGGTACGCCTCGACGTCGGTGCGGCCGGCCTGCCGTGCAAGCTCGAGGGCTTCCTGATGGCGCGCTGCGGCACCCGCCAGATTGCCTAAGTGATAGTGTGCCTCGCCCAGATTGCCCAGTGCGCGGGCCACTTCTCCCAGGTTACCTGCCGCACGCGACTGCAACAGACTCTGTTCCCAGCGCTCCACCGCCCCGCGCAGGTCGCCCTGATCGTAGGCCACCCCGCCGAGTGTGTTGAGTGCGCGCACGGCCCCAAGCATATCGCCGGCCTCGTGGAACAGCGCGATACTTTGCTCCAGCCAGCGTGGTGCCTGGACATGATCACCCTGTGTATTGGCAAGCAGGCCAGCCGCAGCGTACGCCTGTGCGCGCACTGCCGCCGGCACATCCGCCGCATCGGCCGACACGAGGAAGCGTTCGAGCCACTCGCGCCCTTCGCCGAGATAGCCACGAGTCAACCAAAAACGCTCCAGCGCGCCCGCCAGACGCAGCCCAAGCTCCGTTTGCTGCTGCTCGCGCATCCAGCTCAGCGCTGCGCGCAGGTTGTCGAGCGCACGATCCAGGCGCTCCAGTGCGGCTGGCTGATCTGACCGGGTGAGTTCAGGAACCGCCTGTTCGGCCAGCGCCAGGTAGTATGCTGCGTGACGTGTGCGCCTCGCCGCAGTGTCGCCACTGGCATCCAGTCGCTCGGCGGCGAACTGCCGCAGCAGCATGTGGAGCGTATACCGCCCAACGCCTATCTGCTGCAGAAGCGACTTATCGACCAGCGTGGCCAGAGTGATTGGGCGCATATCGGCGATTGCTTGCGCTGCCGCACGATCGAAGTTGCCGCGAAAAACCGAGAGACGCATCAGCGCCTGCTGCTCGGCTGGATTGAGCGAGCGCCAGGCATAGTCGAATACCACCCGCAAACTGCGGTGGCGCTCAGGCACGTCGCGGGTGCGGATTGCGAGGAAGTCCAGGTCGGCCTGAATCTCTTCGGCAATCTCGTCGGGGGTGAAGTGCCCGACCCAGTGGGCGGCCAGCTCGATCGCCAGCGGCATTCCATCCAGCAGCCGGCACAGCCGCACCACTCCGCCGCCGCCAACGTCCTGCTCCCAGCCAGGCGCGTGGCGTGCCGCTCGCTCGAGGAAAAGCCGCACGCTGGGATAACTTGTGGGGTCGGCTGCGCCCGGCTGCGGCACTGGCAAGCCCACCAGGCGCAGTATCACTTCATCGCTAAGCCCAAGCGGCTCGCGCGAAGTGGCGACAACACGCGCGTTCGGGGCGGCTTCGAGCAGCGCCTGAACAACGCTGGCGACGTCGGGCAGATGCTCGCAATTATCGAGCACGAGCAGGGCTGCGCGCTCGTGAAGCACTTCGGCAAGCTCATCCAGCGCGTCGCGCCTGCCGCTGAGCGTATGCCCAAGCGCCGCCGCGACAGCACTCACCAGCGTGTCGCACTGAAGCGCGGGGTCGTCTGCAGGCTGAACACCAGCCAGCCCGATCCACCAGACTCCATCGGCGAACTGTGGGAGCAGCTGCCAGGCAAGTGCGAGGGCCAGGCGCGTCTTGCCCGCGCCGCCGATCCCAACCAATGTCACAAGCCGAGTGTCGCCGGCCAGAAGCGTCGCAATCCGCGTTAGCTCGCCGCTGCGGCCAACCAGTGCTGTAAGCGGCGACGGCAGGTTATGCATGTTTTGAGTTTTGGGTGTTGAGTGGTGAGTTACAAGAGGTGGGGGCGGCAACACAGCATTCGAAACTGAAAACTCAGAACTTTCTTTGGCGAGCAGTTGCGCGATCGTCATGGTGCGCCCAACCGCGAAGGTTGCCGCGAAAGCCGGGTCGCCAAGTTCTTCGCGAACCGTGTCGCGCACGCGCTCGTGCTGGGTGCGATCGTAGGGCAGAAGCCGGGTTTGCAGCGCCTCCAGCAGCGCCTCGGCATGGCCAAGCAGGTGCGCCGCGCGCTCGAAGCGCCCCGTTGCCGCAGCGCTGGCCGCCAGGCCAACCAGGCAGGCCGCAACGCCTTGCTGGTCGCTCACCGCCGAATTGAGCTGCAAGCTCTCCTCGCACAAGGCCGCCGCTTCATCTGGCCGGCCGCGCCGCAGCGCCAGATAGCCGAGATGGCGCAGTGGGTAGGGCAGCGAAATACTGTTATGCTGCATGCGCAGGATCGCAACACTCTCGGCATACAGCGCCTCGGCCCGGTCATCGTCGCCCTGCGCCAGTGCGATATCTCCCAGGTACATGGAAGAGCCGGCAATGTCGTTGGTCGCCCCCAGCGAGCGATACAGTGCCAGGCTTTCTTCGCCATAAGCCCGGGCTTCGGCATGCGAGTGCTGGGCATTCGCCAGCGCGCTGAGGTAGCGCAGCGCAAACGCAACCACTGGCCGATTGCCAAGCGCGCGCCCGATCGACAGCGCATCGTCGAGCAATTCGCGCGCACGCGCCTGCTGGCCGCGCACAAACTCCAGGTAGCCGGCTGCGTTGAGCGCCCTGGCCCGCACGGTGGTGCGCTCGGCTGCTGAAGGATGCTTGAGCAGGCCGCGCAGCAGATCGATCCCCTCGGCATAGTAGCCGCGAACGCGCCAGAAGTAGCGCAGCGCCGTAACAAGCCGCAGCGCCGCTACAACACCGCCGCGCTCGGTCGCCCAATCGATTGCAGCGCGCACATTCGCATGCTCGGCTACCAGCGTTTCGAGCCAGGCGATCTGCTTGTCGCCGACGAGCTGCGCTTCGGCCTGTTCGGCCAGGTGAAGAAAGTGAGCCATGTGGCGCGCGCCAACCGCCCCGATCTCGGCGGATTGCAGAAGCTGCTCATGCGCGTAGGCCCGCATTGTTTCGAGAAGGCGGTAGCGCAGGCCTTCGGGGCGCTGCTCGGCAAGCACCAGCGATTTGTCGATCAACTGGGCCAGCAGATCGACTGTGCTGGGCTCGCCCGCATGCGTTTCGCCCGGTTCGCCAACAATGTCCTCGGCGGCCTGCAGCGTAAAGCCACCGGCAAATACTGCCAGCCGCCGGAAGGCGGCCCGTTCTGGCTCGCTGAGCAGTGTGTAGCTCCAATCGAGCGTCGCGCGCAGGCGCTGCTGACGCGGAGCCTCGTAGTTTCCGCCCGTCAGGAAGCCGAAGCGATCTTTGAGGCGCGCGGCAATCGTTTCGACAGGCATGTGCCTGGTGCGCGCAGCCGCAAGCTCAAGCGCCAGCGGCAGGCCGTCGAGCTGCCGGCAGATCTGGCTCACGGCGGGGGTATTGCGCGGGGTGAGCGCAAAGCCCGGGCTGGCAGCGCGCGCCCGCTCGACAAACAGCCGGATGCCTTCGTAATTCAGCAGCCGACTGGGATCCGCCTCCTGGATCTCGGGCGCGGAAAGCGGCGGCACCGCCCACATCACCTCGCCGGCTACCCGCAGCATTTCGCGGCTGGTCGCCAGGATCGTCAGCTGGGGGCATTCGCGCCTGAGCTGGGCGGCCAAGTCGTGGCAGGCCGCCAGCAGATGCTCGCAGTTATCCAGAATGAGCAGGAGGTGTTTCGAGCGCAGCGCCGCGCTGAGCAAATCGCCCAGCGGGTGGTTTGAAATCGTTTGCAGCCCAAGAACTTCGGCGACAGCTTGCGGCACCAGCGCCGGGTCGCGCAGCGGCTCAAGCGCAATAAACCACACGCCGTCGGGGTAGTCGGGCAGGCTGGCAGCGGCCAATTCCAGGGCCAGTCGGCTCTTTCCGCAGCCGCCCGCACCAGTGAGGGTGATCAGCCTCGCGCGGGCCAGCAGATTGCGCAGATCGGCCAGCTGCGCCTCGCGCCCAACAAAGCTAGTCAACGGAGTGGGCAGGTTATGAAAGTTTTGAGTTTTGGGTGTTGAGTGTTGAGTTACAAGAGCCGGTGCTGCCAACTCAGAACTTAATCCTGAGAACTCAGAACTTTCCCCGGCGCGCAGTTGCTCGTACAGCGCGGTCAGCTCGGGTGATGGCTCCAGCCCAAGCTCGGCTTCCAGAATGCGCCGGCAGACGTCATATTGCTCCAGGGCCGCGCCGCGCTGCCCGCTGGCCCACAGCCCGCGCATCAGCTGGGCACAGGCCGTCTCGCGCCAGGGTTCCAGCGCGAGCTGGCGGCGCGCATAGCGGCATTGCGCCGCGTAATCGCCGCGCAGCTCACACGCGGCAGCCAGCGTTTCGAGCGCGTCGAGCGCCTGCTGCTGCAACTGCTCGCGCTGGATCGTCGCCCACTCTTCGAATGGCGCGCTGTCGGGCAGGCTGAAGCCCTGGAGAAAATCGCCACGATAGAGCGCAACGGCTTCGGCCAGCCGGGCGACACAGGCATCGCAGCGTTCGGGCGCGTCGTGCGGGTGGCTGCGCGCATCGGCCAGCAGCGCCCGAAACTGCGCCACATCCAGAACCAGATCGTTCCCCGGCAGCACTTGAACATACTGGCGCTCAGCGCGCATAAAGGTGTCGCCCATCGCGCCAAGCTGGCGGCGCAGGCCGGCCAGCACCACCCGCAGGTTGTTGCGCGCAGCCTCCTCCGAGGCATCGGGCCAGAGCAGGCCAAGCAGGCTTTCGCGGCTGTGCCGGCGCTCCTGATCAACAGTCAGGTAGGCCAGCAGCGCGAACTCCTTCCGCACACGCACATCGAGCGGCTGGCCGGCGAGGCCGATACGCGGATGGCCGAGCAATTCAATCAGCAGAAGCGGCATGAGCGCCTGTCTCTTTAAAATCTGCTCCAGATCGTGCCCCAGCTAATGATCAGCAAATGGTGAGCTAATGAGGGCACGCTAGACTAGCGAAGAACGACCGATTGAGCCAGGAGAGAGCCGATGAACCGCCCGCCACCCCAAGCCTACCTGCTGCGCTTGTGGCGCGAGTATCAGGGCGCGCCGCTTCGCGTCACGCTCATTCCTGTGGGCACGCCCGAAGCGCAGCAGCACTTTTCCAGCCTGGAAGAATGCTTTGCGTTTCTGCACACACAAACCAGCATGCCAAGTGAAACGAGCGATGGAGAAACATACCAATTGTACGTCAGAGAATAGGAAATGCAATCATCTCTCACGCCAGTGTGGGATGGTAATTCTGGCATTTCGTGGCTTCCCAAACCAGGAGGAAGGATAGCGAGCAAAAGAGCTTCCTGTATTGCGCAGAATACGGCTGCCGGCAGAGTGCTGGCTCTACCATACTGATCGGCTTTGGACATAGTTTTGCAGGAGGAACAGAAGAAGTCATGAACGATCATCACACGACGCTGCTGCGCTTCATGCGTATCAGCGCGCTCCTTGCGCTGGTGCTGGCGCTGCTTGGGCTGAACATACATACTGCACGCGCCGCCAGCCTCACGGTCACGAACACCGCCAATAGTGGCGCTGGCTCGCTGCGCCAGGCCATCGCCGAAGCCACTTCTGGCGACACGATCACCTTCAACCTGAGCGGCTGCCCCTGCACGATCACGCTGGCGAGCCAGCTGACAATCGACAAGACCCTGAAGATCACCGGACCCGGCGCCAGCAACCTGACGATCAGCGGCAACAACGCCGTGCGCGCGTTCCAGGTGCCAGCCGGCGGCAACCTGAATCTCAGCGGTGTCACCATCGCCAATGGCCGCCCCACCGACTCAAACTTCGGTGGCGGCATTTTGAACTTTGGAACAGTGACGGTGACGAACAGCACCTTCTCGAACAACACCGCCATCGGTACCAGCGGTGCCATCGATAACACGAATGGCACGCTGACCATAACGAACAGCACCTTCACGGGCAACAGCGCCCTCAGCGGCGGTGCCATCGAGAACTTCCAGGGCACGGTGACGGTGACAGGCAGCACCTTCTCCGGCAATCGCGCCACCTCGTACGACGGCGGTGCCATCGAGAACTTCCAGGGCACGGTGACGGTGACAGGCAGCACCTTCACTGGTAACAGCGCCGGTGGGGATGGTGGCGGCCTCTACAACTTCTTCGAGAGTACACTGACAGTCTCCAGCAGTACCTTCACGAACAACACTGCTGGCGGGGAAGGCGGCGGCATCTACAATAGCTACGATAGTTTGAGCCTGAGGGACAACAGATTCGTCGGCAACCGGCCAGGCGGGAACTGTGGCGGTTATATATTTGCCCTCGAGCAAGACAAAGGTGGCAATCGGACCGACGACCGCACCTGTGACTTCTTCTCGGTTCCCAACGATATCAGGCTCAATCCATCCAGTGTGGCCGAAGAACGGCCCGCAGGCACAACGGTTGGTACGTTAACCACGCTTGGCCTGTATAACTTCGGCCTAAGTACCCCCCTCACTTACGCTCTGGTCAGCGGCACAGGCGACACCGATAACGGCAGTTTCACGCTTAGTGGCAATACCATCAAGACCGCTGCCAGCTTCGACTACGAGACCAGGAACAGCTACTCCATCCGCGTGCAAACGACGGATGATCTCGGCCTGACCGTTGTCAAGAGCTTCACGATTAACGTTACCGACGTGATCGAGAACCGCGCCCCAACCGCGATCATACTCGATCCGTCGAGCGTGGCCGAGAACCAGCCCGCAGGCACAACGGTTGGTACGTTCTCGACCACCGACCCGGACACGGGCAACACCTTCACCTACAGCCTGGTCGGCGGCGCGGGCAGCACCGACAACGCGAGCTTCAGCATCAGCGGCAACACACTCAAGACCGCTGCCAGCTTCGACTACGAAACCCAGAACAGCTACTCCATCCGCGTGCGCAGCACCGACAATGGCGGCTTGTTCTTCGAGCAGATGCTTACGATCAACGCCACCGACGTGAACGAGAACGTTGCACCCGTCGCCAGCAACGACACCTTTAGCACAAACGAAGACACCGAGCTGGGCGGCAATGTGCTCGGCAACGACAGCGACGGCAATGGCGACACCCTGACGGCCATCAAGCTGAGCGACCCACAGCACGGCAGCGTGACGCTCAACAGCGATGGCAGCTTCACCTACATGCCGAATGCCAACTTCAACGGCTCCGACAGCTTCACATACAAAGCCAGCGACGGCGCGGCCGACTCGAACGAGGCGACGGCCAACATTACCGTCAACGCAGTCAACGACCCGCCAATTATCGGCGAAGATACCTACAGCACGAATGAGGATACCGCCCTGACAGTTGGCGCGCCGGGTGTGCTGGGGAATGATAGCAGCCCCGATGCAGGCGCGTCGCTCACGGCGGTGCTTGTGAGTGGCCCCAGCCATGCAGCAGCCTTTGTGCTCAATTCGAATGGCTCGTTCAGCTATACGCCGGTGACAGCCTACATTGGCCCAGATAGCTTTACCTACAAAACCTATGATGGCACAACGTTCTCAAATGTGGCTACCGTCAGCTTGAGCGTTGATCGCGCTAGCGCGCCAACCTGCAATGGCCTGTCCGCGACGATTTATGTGAAGCGCGGAATGATCGTCGGCGGGCCAGATAACGGCAAGGCCTATAAAGGTAAGTTGAAAGGCTCCACTGGCAGTGATGTAATTGTTGGCACCGAAGGCAAGGACACTGTGGATGCCAAAGCCGGTGACGACACGATCTGTGGCCTTGGTGGCGACGACAAGCTGACCGGCGATGATGGCAACGATTATATGGACGGCGGGAGCGGCAAGGACACGCTGAAAGGCAGCAGCGGGGCCGACACCTTGCTTGGCGGCGATAACGACGACAAGCTCGACGGCGACGACGGCAACGATACACTCGACGGCGGCGCCGGCAACGACTCCCTCGATGGTGATAAGAACAACGACACGCTGACCGGCGGCCCAGGCAAGGATAGCTTTAAGGGCGGCGATGGCACCGACACCGCCACGGACTTCAATCCCGCCGAGGGCGATACCCGCGTCAACATTCCATAGGCAGCACGTTCGCGAGGTGGCAGGGCGCAAATCTCCCTGCCACCTCGTTGACTTGTCGTGCTCCTGCCACGCCCGGCGCATATGATGCCAGCAGAACCAAAAACTGCGAAGCAAGAACACCATGGCGTATGCGATTACGACGTATAATGGCGCGACCACCGCAACCCGAGTCGCCTGAAATATCAAGAATGTACTGATGGAGTGGCAGCTGTTCCGCGTTTGAACCGGCGGCTGCGCGATGGTGACGAAATCGCTGCGCTCGCACCCCGCCCCTGAATCGTAAGGAACCAGTATGGCGAACATTATCTCGATTCACTCGTTTCGCGGCGGCACCGGCAAATCCAACACTTCTGCCAACCTCGCCGCGCTGCTGGCCATCAGCGGGCGTCGTGTGGCAGTGATCGACACCGATATTCAGTCGCCCGGCATTCATGTGCTGTTCGGCATGAATGGCGCCACGATCGACTACTCGCTGAACGACTACCTGTGGGGGCGCTGCACAATCGAGCAAACCGCGCACGACGTGAGCGAGCAGCTTGGCATCGCTGGCGCGGGCCGCCTGTTCCTCATCCCCTCAAGCATTCAGGCCGGCGAGATCGTGAATGTGCTGCGCGAAGGCTACGACGTAAGCCTGCTCACCCACGGCTTCCGCAAGATCGCGAGCGAGCTGAACCTCGACATTCTGCTGATCGACACCCACCCCGGCCTGAACGAAGAAACGCTGTTCTCGCTGGCGATCTCGCACACCTTAGTGGTTGTAATGCGCCCCGACCAGCAGGACTACGAAGGCACCGGCGTGACGGTGGAGGTTGCGCGCTCGCTGGATGTGCCGCGCATGCTGCTGCTGGTGAACAAAACGCCGGCAGCCTTCGACGCTGCGGCCGTGCGCGCGCGCGTGGAACACGCCTATGCCTGCGAGGTCGCGGCAGTGCTGCCCCACGCCGACGAGATGATGACGCTGGCGAGCGATGGCATTTTCGCGCTGCGCTACCCCGAGCACCCGCTGACGGCGCTATACCACGGGCTGGTCGAGCGGCTGCTGGCGGAGTAGGCAACAATGACGACCGGGTAGCGAACCACAGAGACACGGAGACACGGAGATTTTGCGACTACTGTGATCTCGACCAAGAGAATGAACCGCAAAGAACGCAAAAGGCGCAAAGAGGTACACGGTACAGGTTTGAAAGTTTGCAGCACCCTGCCAATTGCCGGCTGCTTACTGCCAACTGCTGACTCCTGATTTCTGAAGACTGAATACCGCTATGACCACCGACAGACTGATCTCTCGCGAAGAAGCACTCGGCGGCATGCCCGGCCGCGACGCCCGGCGAGCCAGCGCACTGCTGACCCTGATTACGGCCCAGACGGCCTACCTGGTTGTGCAGTCGCAGCAGGCCATGGCCGAGTTCCTTACCGAGCAGGGCGACGCCGAGAGCAGCCGCGGTTTTCTCGACGCAATTGCGCTTGGCCGCGAGCCGCCCGTGCCACCAACCATTCAGGATGTGGAGCGCTGGGCGCCACGCTGGGCGGCGCTCCTGCCCGATAACCCTGCGGTTCGCGCAAACCTGGCGCGGCTGCTTGGGCAGCGCTACCACTTCACCCGGCAGGCAACGCCGCAGCTTCAGGCGGCGCTTGGCACCGGCACGCCAGCCGTGCAGGAAGCCTTCACCCGGCTGCATGGCGCGCCAATCGACACGATCTTCGCGGGCAGCGAGCGCCCGGCCGAGCGCTGGCGCTGGCTCCGCGCGCGCCTGGCCGCCCGCCTCGAAGAGCTGCCACCCTTCTGGACGGCTTTCGCCCTGGCGCTCACCAACACGATTGGCTCCAGCGTGCTGGCGCTGCCAATCGCGCTGGCGCGGATCGGGCCGCTGGCAGGCGTGGGCGTGCTGGTGCTGCTCGGCCTGGTGAACGTGCTGACAATCGCCTGGATCGCCGAGGCATTTGGCCGCACCGGCCCGATTCGCTATGGCCGCGTGTTCATGAGCCGGCTCGTCACCGACTACCTGGGGCGCAGCAGTGGCCTCGCCCGCTCGATTGCGACGCTGGTGTACTGCGTGCTGGCGCTGTTCGCCTACTACATCGGCTTTTCAACCACGCTGGCGGCCAGCACGCCAATCCCGGCGTGGGTGTGGGTGGCGCTGCTGTTCCTGGTGAATGTATACTATGTGCGGCGCAAAACCATTTCCGCCACCGTCGCCTCGGCGCTGGTAGTGGGTGCGGCCAGCATTGTGCTCATTCTGCTGCTGTCGCTGCTGGCCTTCACACAGGCGCGCGCGGCCAACCTGGCCTACGTCGCGCTGCCCGGGCTTGGCGGGCGGGCGTTCGACTCGACACTGCTGCAACTGGTGTTTGGCGTGGTGCTGACGGTCTATTCCGGCCACCTGGCGCTGGGCAACTGCGCGCAGGTTGTGCTGCGGCGCGACCCCAGCGGGCGGGCGCTGATCCGCGGTGCCAGCGCGGCGCTGCTGGCCTCGATTGTGCTGTTCTGCATCTGGGTTGTGGCGGTGAACGGCGCGATTGCGCCCGAAACGCTGGCGCGCGAAACCGGCACGGCGCTGGTGCCGCTGGCGGCGCAGTTTGGCACGCCGGTGCGCATCCTCGGCACGATCTATGTGCTGCTGGCAATCGGCCTTATTTCGGTGCACGCTGCCCTGAACCTGTTCGGGCTGACGCGCGAGGTCCTGTCGCCCTTGCGCATCAGCGAGGGCTGGCGGCCGCTGCTGCACCTTGTTCCCATGACGGTGATTGTGCTGCTGACCGAGTGGATGCTGATCAGCCAGTGGAGTTCGTTTGCGCAGATCACCAGCCTGCGTGGCGCGCTGGCCGCGCCGGTGCTGGTCGGCACCATACCAACACTGCTGGTGCTGGCCGCCCGCCGCAAGGGCGAGGTGGCGCTGCCGCGTCTGGGCGGCTGGCTTGGCTCGGCGTGGCTGGTAGGCGCGATCTATGTGGTGTTTCTCGCCAGCATTTTTCTGCACGGCCTGGTGCTCTGGCAAGATTGGCCGCGCCGCACTGTGGCGCTGGTGACGGGCGCATTGCTGATATGGATGACCATCCGGCTTTGGCGGCAGGGCGCGCTGGCCGGGCGCGTGGTTGTTGAGCTGCGCCACGACACGCGCAAGGGCCGCGCTTCGGCCTTTGGGGTGGTGGCTGCGGGCGCGCCGCTCGCCGCCGAGGTGGGGCTGCGCTATGCACGGGCCGAGCGCCAGCTCAGCGGCCCAGCCGGCACCGTGCCCGACCCGGCGCTGCTGCGGGCGGCCCGCTTCAGCATACCAGCCAGCGCCGCCCGCAGCGTAAAGGTCTGGGCGCACCGCGTCGGTTCAAGCGGCGAATCGGCTGGGCTGCCCGGGCGGGTGATTGTACGCGCCGGCACGGGCGAGCAATCGGTTGATATTCCCGCCAGTGGGCAGCTTGTGCTGCCGATCGGGGATGGGCGGTTAGAGGTTGAGATTGTGCTTGAGAAGTGACAGACAGGCGGCAGTCGGCAGTCGGCAGGAGGCAGTCGGCAGTCGGCAGTCGGCAGGAGGCAGGAGGCAGGAGGCAGGAGGCAGGAGGCAGGAGGCAGGAGGCAGGAGGCAGGAGGCAGGAGGCAGGAGGCAGGAGGCAGGAGAAGGCTGCAACCCAAAGCCTTTGCGCCCTTTGCGTTCTTTGCGGTGAATTATTCGTCCGTCGTTCGCCGTCCAATTTGCTAGACTCGATTGCGGGATGGGTGTACCATGCGCAGCACCGAAACTAACACAAGCATAGAAAGCGACCGCCATGATGAGCACAACTGCGCGCACCGCGAATATGCCGCCCGGCCCGCGTGGCCGCCCGCTGCTCGGCAACCTGCCCGACATGCAGCGCAAAGGCATGCTCCAGTTTTACAGCGACCTGTGGCGCGACTACGGCGACACCGTGCATGTCAAAATGGGGCCGCTGCACCAGTTTCTGCTCACGCAGCCCGAGCATGTGCACCATGTGCTGGCGACAAATGCCAGCAACTACTGCAAGGGCATTGGCTTCAAGAAGCTCGGGCTGGCGCTTGGCAACGGCCTGTTCATCAGCGAGGGCGAGCTGTGGCAGAGCCAGCGCCGCCTGCTCCAGCCGCCCTTCACCGCGCGCGGAATCACCCAGTTCGCCGAAACCATGGTCGCCAGCACCGAAGATATGCTTGCGCGCTGGGACTCGTCACGTTCAAGCGCGCCGCTCGATATCAATCTCGAAATGATGCGCCTGGCAATGGCAATTATTGGCCGCACCATGTTTGGCACCTATGTGGGCGACGAGGCGCTGGCGGCTGGCGACGCCTTCACCTATGTGCTCAACTTCATGAGCGAGCGCTCGGTGACGCTGTTCGACCCGCCGCTGTTTGTGCCAACCGCGCAGAACCGCGAGTTCAAGCGCTCGATGCACCTGCTGCGCAGCTATATGCACGGCATTATCTCCGCGCGCCGCGGTCAGCACGACCCCCACGCCACCGACCTGCTGAGCATTCTGCTGAACGCGCGCGACGAGGACACCGGCACGGGAATGAGCGAGCAGCAACTCTACGATGAAGTGCTGACGATCTTCTTCGCCGGGCACGAAACCACCGCCCAGGCGCTGACGTGGTCGTGGTTCCTGCTGGCGCAGCACCCCGAAGCCGAAGAAAAACTGCATGCCGAGCTGTCGCAGGCGCTGAATGGGCGCGTGCCAACGCTGGCCGACGTGCCGAACCTGCCGTATACACGGATGGTCATTCAGGAAGCGCTGCGGCTGTACCCGCCGGTGTGGATTTTCGTGCGCGACGCGATTGGCGCCGATGAGATCGGCGGCTACCCCATCCCGCCGCGCTCGATGATCGTGCTGAGCCCGTTTCTCACCCAGCGCAACCCGGCGCTGTGGGAGCGGCCCGAGCAGTTCGAGCCCGAGCGCTTTGCGCCCGAGCGCGCCGCCGAGCGCCCGCACTACGCCTACTTCCCGTTTGGCGGCGGCAAGCGCACCTGCCTGGGCGATAAGTTTGCCATGCTGGAAGCGCAGCTGGTGCTGGCGACCGTCGCGCAGCGCTACCGCCTGCGGCTGGTGCCGGGGCATAGCCCGCAGCCCGAAGCGGTTGGCACGTTGCGCCCGGCTGGCGGCATGCCAATGACTCTGGAGCCGCGCGCCGCGTGAGACGCGTGATTGTGGATGTGATGTAACACAAGAATGTGGCGGGGTCACGATGATCAGCAAGTTCCTTTCACCAGCGGAAAATCTTTCGGCCGAGGCGCGGCGGCTGCGGCAGTTCCTGCTGCTCGACGTGCCGGCCAGCTCGTCGGGCATCGTTATCCTGACGTACTACGGCCTGACGCGCAACCAGCCGATCTTCTGGCTGGTGCTGGCGCTCGTCATCGCCAACACGATTGGGCTGCTGGTAGCAGTGCGCCTGACCAACCGCAACCATGTCCAGACGCCGGTGGTGATCTTTTCGGTTGGCATCTGGGCGATTCTGCTGTGCGTGCTGTTCTTCTTCCCGCAGCTTTTCGCCGGCATGATCGCGCTGGCTCTGTGGCCTGTCACGCTGGCGGTGCCGTACATGAGCCGCCGCGCGCTGCCGCGCTTCATGGTAGTGAATGGCGTGGTTGGCGTGTTGGCCGGGCTGCTGGCGCTGCGCCCCAATCCCTACGATTTCTTTTTGCTGGTGCCGGCCTGGCTGCTGCCCACGCTGAATTTCGCGCTGGCGGTGGTCTTCATCTCGCTGACACTGCACCAGCTCTGGCAGTATAGCGCGCGCCTGAACGACACCTTCGATGGCCTGCGCGCCGCCAACAGCGCCCTGAAGGATTCCGAGCGCTCGCTGGAAGGCAAAGTTGCCGAGCGCACCGCCGAGCTTGGCAGCGCGGTCGAGCACCTGCGCGAGGCCGAGGAGCGCTCGCGCGCAATTGTCGAGGCCAGCCCCATCCCAATCGTGATTGTGCGCAGCAGCGACTACAACGTACTCTACGCGAACCAGCACATCGCCGAGCTGCTGGGCTACACGCTCGACCAGTTCGTTGGCTACCAGGCCCCCGATTATTATTACGACCCCTCGGTGCGCCCGCAGGTGCTTGAAGAGCTGCAGCGCACAGGCCGGCTCAATCAGCGCGAAATCCAGCTCAAGCGCGCAGATGGCGCGCCCGTGTGGGTCTCGATGTCGCTGCACCCCATGATGTTTAACGGCGAGCAGGCATTCTTTATTGGCATGCTCGATATTGCGCAGCTCAAGCAGGCCGCCGTTGAACTGCGCGAAGCTAAGGAAGCTGCCGAAGCCGCCAACGTCGCCAAAGGCGCATTTCTGGCCAGCATGTCGCACGAAATCCGCACGCCCATGAACGGCATCATCGGCATGACCGGCTTGCTTCTCGGCACGCAGCTGAGCGACGAGCAGCAGGAATTCGCCGAGATCATCCGCTCCAGCAGCGAATCGCTGCTGACGATCATCAACGACATTCTCGACTTCTCGAAAATCGAGTCGGGCAAGCTGGAGCTGGAGCGCCACCCCTACGACCTGCGCGACTGCATCGAAAGCGCGCTCGACCTTGTGGCGCCCAAGGCTGCCGAGCAGGGGCTTGATCTCGCTTATGTCATCGAGCCAAACGTGCCGCCAGCCCTGGTTGGCGATGTTACCCGCGTGCGCCAGATTTTGCTCAACCTGCTGAGCAACGCGATCAAGTTCACCGAAAAGGGCGAGGTGGTTGTGACGGTGCGGACGAACGACGACCGACGAACGACGACCAACGAACAGGGCAAAGCCTTCGTCCTTCGTCCTTCGTCTTTGGTCTTTTCTGTGCGCGACACCGGCATTGGCATTCCGCCCGAGCGCATGGGCCGGCTGTTCCAGTCGTTCTCGCAGGTGGATGCCTCGACCACGCGCAAGTATGGCGGCACGGGCCTGGGCTTAGCCATCTCCAAACGCCTCGCCGAAATGATGGGCGGCACCATGTGGGTCGAAAGCGCAGGCGCGGGCCAGGGCACCACGTTTTTCTTCTCGCTGGCAGCCGAGCCGGCGGCGGCGCTGAAATCGCGCGTTCACCTGAGCAGCGAGCAGCCCGAGCTGCGCGGCAAGCGCGTGCTGATTGTCGACGACAACGCGACCAACCGGCGCATTCTGACGCTCCAGCTCGAACGCTGGGGTATGCGATCATTCGATACATCCGCGCCGCAGGAGGCGCTGGCCTGGGTGCAGCGCGGCGACCCCTTCGACCTCGCCATTCTCGACATGAATATGCCCGACATGGACGGCGTGGCGCTTGGCGGCGCGATCCGCGCCCTGCGCGACAGCGCCACCCTGCCGCTGATCCTGTTCTCGTCGCTGGGAAGGCGCGAAACCGGCGATGGGGTTGATTTCGCGGCCTACCTGTACAAGCCGCTCAAGCCCTCGCAGCTCTTCGACGCGCTGGCAACCCTGTTTGTGAAAGAAACGTCTGCCACCCGCAGCGTGGCCGCCGCGCAGCCGCAGATCGACGCACACATGGCCGAGCGCCTGCCACTACGCATTCTGCTGGCCGAAGACAACGCCGTGAATCAGAAGCTCGGTCTGCGCCTGCTGAGCCAGTTCGGCTACCGCGCCGATGTGGCAGCCAACGGCCTGGAAGCGATCGAGGCGCTGCGCCGCCAGCCCTACGACGTGGTGCTGATGGATGTGCAAATGCCCGAACTCGATGGGCTGGAGGCCACGCGCCAGATCCGCCAGAGCTGGCCGGCCGCGCAGCAGCCGCGCATCATTGCCATGACAGCCAACGCCATGGAGGGCGACCGCGAGCTGTGCCTGCAGGCCGGTATGGACGACTATATCAGCAAGCCCATCCGCATCCACGATCTGATCAACGCGCTGGAGCGCTGCCAGTCGCGCCTCGCCATCGGCGCGTGACACGATCCCGCACTATCTTGCAGCCGCGAAGGAATGCGTGATGACGCCAGGCAACGGCCACATTCTGGTCGTCGACGACAACCCAGTCAATCGCATGTTGCTCACGCGCGCGCTCCACGAGCAGGGCTACAGCGCCGAAACCGCCAACGACGGCCGCAGCGCGCTGGCGCTGCTGCGCGCTGCACAGTCGCCGCCATTCGATGTCGTTCTGCTCGACATCCTGATGCCTGAGCAGGATGGCTACCAGACGCTGGAAGCGATCAAAGCCGACGAGGCGCTGCGCCACCTGCCGGTGATTATGATCTCAGCCGTGGATGAGCTGACGAGCGTGATCCGCTGCGTCGAGCTTGGCGCAACCGACTACCTGCCCAAGCCGTTTAATGCCGCGCTGCTGCGCGCCCGCATTGGGGCGTCGCTGGCGGGCAAGCGCCTGCGCGACCTGGAGCTGGAATATCTTGAGCAGGTTGGCTACGTCACGGCGGCGGCGGCAACCGTCGAGGCGGGAACATTCGACCACAGCAGCCTCGACGCGGTTGCAGCCCGGCCCGATGCGCTGGGCCAGCTTGCGCGCGTGTTTCAGCGCATGGCGCAGGAAGTGCGCGCCCGCGAGGCGCGGCTGGAGCAGCAGGTGCACGATCTGCGCATCCAGATCGATCAGGGGCGCCAGGCGAAAAAAGTGGCCGAGATCACTGAGTCGGCCTATTTCCAGCGGCTGCGCCAGCAAGCTGCACAGCTCCGCACGATTGTGCAGGAAGATTCAGACGCAACAGGCGACTCAGAGCCCGCTTCTGAATAACCATTCCGCGCCTCATGGCTTTCCCTAGCATCAGGCACAGAAAATAGATTTGCCATGTGTCGCTCGCCGACAGGTGGTGAAATCACGGCATGGCGTATGCTATCATGCGCTGACGGCGTGATGCACGCGCCGCGATCAGCGCTCGCTAGAGACGAATAACCGATGTTTGCCGAAAATCCGCCAACCCGCGAAGTAGCCGCCCGGCCACACTGGTGGCATCGTTTACACGCGTGGCAGCGCGCGGCACTGGCAATTGTGCTGCTTGGCACGCTGCTTATTGGCGCGGCGCTGATCTATTTTCGCCCAGGCGACGCTGCCCCTGCAACTAGCGGCGCGCCCGCCCTGCCAGCCGCAACGGCGCAGCCGAAATTCCCGCCCGGCACGCGCTGGTACTACCAGCGTGGCCAGTGGATCGCCCAGGATCAGCAGGTGCCCGCGCAACCATAAGCGCGCAACACACGGCGCTGGCTCGTTACGATTGCTCAGCGCGCAACGCACCCAAATCCGAATCGCTCACCCAGCGTTCTTCCAATTTTGGATCAAAGGCAATTGCCCGCTGCAGTGCAGCCCGTGCCTGCGCAAGCTGGCCTTGCTGCGCATAAAAACACGCCAGGTTGTACGAAAACCAGCCTTTCACCCATTCCGGCAGCGCCGCGTCAACAATGCGCCCGGCACAGTGCTCGCGAATCTGCGTTGCGCGCGCCGCGTCGTTGTGATCGAGAAAATATTGCGCGAGGTGTTCCTGATCGTGCTCGTAGCACGCGCCAGCGAAGGCGGTGTAGAGCGGGTGCCCGCCGGTAATTGCATCGAAGCGTTTGGATGTGGTCAGGTCGTCTTCGCTAAGCTGCTCGGCCAGCGCAATCAGCTCGCCATACACGCGCTCAGAGTCGGCGTGCAATTCGGCGAACGGGCGACCCTGCTGCTGCTCGAAGTTGCTTGTGTTGATCTGTTCTTCGTCGGCGTCGCCCGCAGGCGGCTGCTCGCCGCGCAGGATGGCATGTGCTTTCGTCACGAGGTCGCGATGCCAGAAGGTGCGGTGCGCAAGGTGGTCTTTGAACGACCAGCATTCCCATGTGCCAGCGGCGTTGCGCTCGCTTTCCCCAATTTCCTGCACGATTGCCTGCTGATCGCGGTGATCGTGCTGCAAAAGATCGAGAATAATCGGCTTCAAAGGCGATGTTGTCATGCGTTTGCTCCTTCCTGCGGCGATGCAAATTAGCTAGCGCACACATAGTAGCATCGATACAGGCTGGAATTCGCCCTGTTTTCGCGCAAGCTCGCGCGCTAGCGCTGCATCCGTGCGCGGCGCGTGCCCGCCCAGCCCAGCGCCACAAAAAGTGCCCCCAGCAGGCTCAGCCCGCCAAGCGCCAGCGAAGCATCGCCGGCGCGTGGCAGCGTGGCCGGCTGCGCGGGCGCGCTGGCCGGTTCAGCACTGCCTTGCGTCATTCGGCCATCGCGCTGCCCTGCCACCGGGCTATGGTTCCTGATATAGTCGCGCACAATGTCGCGCAGGTCGGCAATGCCCGTGTCGCGGAAGGGCGCGGGCGCAAAAATATCTTTGTAGCCGCCCGCAATCTTGCCCTGGAAGTCGGTGGTCGCCACGCTATAGCTCGCGGCCGGGTCGAGCGGCGCATAGCCCGCCGCAAGGTTGGCCGCATCCTTCGGCAATTGAATATTCGTGGCCCTGCCATTCGCAATTGCAAAGCGCACGCCCGACACCTGCGAGAAGAAATCCGAGCCCGCGCGCGACACACTATAGTCGAGCAGGGCCTGCACCTGTGCGCCGCTCAGCGTGTACACCAGCACCTTGTTCGGGTAGGGCATGGCGGCGCGGAAGGCTTCTTCGGTGATCGTGCCGGGCGCAATTGGCTCGCGGAAGCTGCTTGCAGTCGAAAGCATCATCTGTGCGTTGGCGGCGGCGCGCACAATGTCGAGCACAAAATTGCCCAGCACGGCCTCGCCAGCAAACTGCCCGTCGGTGCCAAGCTCACCCTGCGCCGCGCCAATCGGCTGGAACAGCGCAGCGTACTTCGGGTCGGCTACCAGATCGGCCTGCATGGCATCGACCATTGTGACAATGCGCGGCTCGGGCAGCAGCGCGTGGTCGATTCGCACCGGGCCGCCGCCAACCGACGCGAGCGCGCCACCCTGAAACTCCAGCGTGAGCTTGCTGACGTAGGTGGCGTACTGGAAGGGCGAAATCATCCAGGTATTCGTGCCGGGGATTTTGAACAACTCTTCCTTGCGGTGGCTGTGCGTGCCAAACACAATGTCGATACCCGGCACGGCCTGCGCCAGCGCCATGTCGTCTTCGCGCAGCGCGTGGCCGATCAGCACCACCGCGTTTACGTGCTCCTGATCGCGCAGCGCCGCCACTACCTGCCGCGCTGTCGCCACCCGGTCGGCAAACATCGCGCCCGCATAGGGCCGCAGGTTCGGGCGAACAAGCCGCTCGAAGTCGCTGCCCGCTAATGCAAACACGCCAATCTTCACGCCGCCAGCCTGAAACACTTTGTAGGTCTTGCCATCATACTCGAACAGCGGCTTGCCCGCAGCATCGACGGTGTTCGAGCTGAGGATGGGGTAGTTGATTGTGTCGCGGCAGCGCGCAAACTCCTGCGGGCCGTAATCGGCATCGTGATTGCCAAGCGCCATTGCGTCGACAATGCCATTGAACCAGGGCCACTCGGCGCAGTGAAATTTATCCGACCATGCCGGCGCGCCAGCGTTCATGGTGTCGCCACCGCTGAAAATCAGGGCGTTCGGGTCGTTGGCGTAGGGTTGCAGGTAGGCAAACAGGCGCGCAATGCCAGCGGTATCGGCTTCGCCTTCGGAGTAAAGCGGCACCGCGTGCGAATGATAGTCGGAGAAGTGCAGCAGCGTGACGGTGGCGCGCGATTGCGCGGCGGCGGGGGTGGCGAACAGGGCGAACAGCGCCAGAAACAGCAGGGCAGCGACCGTTTTCATGGGCAGCCTCCTTGAGCAGTAGTCAGCCGTCAGGAGTCAGAAGCCAGGGGATCGAAGAACCAAGAACCAGGAACCGCAGAACCACAGAACCATCCTTGATTCTGCGGTTCTGCGATTCGAGGAAATAAACCGCCAAGAATACAAAGGCAAGGCTTCGCCAAAATCCTAAAATTCATCCACAGATGACGCAGATGACGCAGATTAGAGCCCTTTATATCTGTGTCATCTGCGTCATCTGTGGATACATCTTGCTTCCTATTCCCCATCCCCTAACCCCTGCGCTGAAAGCGCACTCGCTACGCAGGCACCAGCACCGTTAGCGAGTGCGGCTGCACGGCAAACTCAGCCGGTGTTTCGCTCACGACCTGCCCATCGGCCTGCACGGGCACCGCCAACGCCCCAACCGGCGTGATGCGGAAGGATGGCCCCTGGTAGGTGGTAATATGCGGCTCGGCAACCTGGCGGCCATTGGCAATTGCGGCAAAGTAGGCCAGCAGTTCCAGCTTGGTCATACCCTCGAACACCGAGAGCACCAGCTGCCCGCTATCGGGGCGTGCCTGCGGGGCAATCGCAAAGCCCGCGCCAAAGTAGGGCATGTTCGATACCATTGCCAGCAGCGGGGCGAGGGTTTGGCTGGTTCCGTCGGCAAAATCGATCCGCAGCTCCTGGGGCTGATATTCGGCCAGTGTCTGAATCGCCGCCGGCACCGCCGACCATATGCCCGATTTGATTTCTTCGGCCACCGGAAAGAGCTGTGCGTCGAGGCCAACGCCGGCTACTTCCATAAATGGCGTGCCATTTGCGGTGGCCGAGTCGATCCGCCAGAGCCGGCCGTGGATCAGCACCTGCGCGGCTTCTTCGGCGGTGCCGGGGATGCCCAGGCTGCGCGCGGTGTTGTTGTAGGTGCCCACCGGCACAATGCCAAGCGGCGTATTGGTGCCGCGCAGGCCCTACGCAACCGCGCCCACCGTGCCGTCGCCGCCAAGCGCCACCACCAGATCGTAGCCTTCGCGCGCCGCCTCGGCCGATTGCTCGGATGGCGAGCGTTCTTTGCTGGTAAACGATACCACCGCGCGCATGCCAATGCTTTCCAGCGCATTGATAACGGCTGGCAGGTAAGCTGCCGCGCCTTGCGCACCGCTGGCCGGGTTTGCCAGCACGCGCGCCCAGCGCCACGATTGCGCGGATGTGTTTGTAGCCGAGCCTTGAAGGGATGTCACAGCGCCTCCTTTAGCAGGTTGCAGTCGGCAGGATGCAGCAGGTCATTGCACGTTCCGTGCTCCGGCGCGTTTCTCACCAGTTCACGAATGGTCAAGTACTCTGCAAGCCTCAGTACGATACCCCGATGCCCTTCCTGGACACTGGGTGCCAGAATTTGCGCTGCGGAATTGGGCGGGGGCAGTGTACCACACTTTGTATCAGGAAGGAGATTCTGCGTAAATTGGCGAGTGTAACGGATTTTTCTGCAAACTGAATGTTTCGCGCCCGGCCCGGCCGTAAACGACCGCGCTGATAATACAAAGCCTCTGCGAGGCTGGCGAATAGCAGCCCTGCAAGGGCTTGGTGGTTTCAGCTACCCCGCTGTGCTGTCGCCCGAGGCCCGCGCCGGGTTGCCATAGGTCTCAATACATGTCACCAGCGTTTGCAGGTTCACCGGCTTGGCCAGGTAGTCGTTTGCGCCGGCCGCGATGCAGCGCTCGCGGTCGCCCGCCATTGCCAGCGCCGTCAGCGCAATGATCGGCACCGTGGCGAAATCTTTGTCGGCGCGAATACGCTGCATCACTTCGAAACCATCGATGCCTGGCATCTGAATATCAACCAGGATCAGCGCCGGCCTGCTTTGCCGCGCGCGTTCCAGCACCTGCTCGCCTTCCGACACCACCGCCACCTCGTAACCCTTTTCCGTCAGGTAATATTCCATCAGCTCGGCATTGGCCGGGTTATCTTCGGCCAGCAGAATGCGCAGCGGCTCGGCACGTGGCACCACCACCAGCGCCACACGCTCGGCCGACGGCACCCAGCCAATGTTGTACAGGCTTTGCACCAGCCGGTCGCGGCTGAGCGGTTTGAGCAGCAGCGTTGCAGCGCCCAGGTCACGCGCATGTTCCGGCTCGTCGAGCACCGACACCACCAGGACGGGGATATGCTGCGTGCGCAGCTCGGCCTTGAGCGCGCGCAGAATATCCCAGCCAAGCAGATCGGGCAGCAGAATATCGAGCACGATCAGATCGGGCTGCAGCGCCATGGCCCGCTCAAGCGCGCCACTGCCATGCGGGTGAACATCGACATGTGTGCCAAGCTCGCTCAGGTAGCGCGCAATCTGCTGCGCCGCAGAGGGCGAATCGTCGATCACCAGGGCGCGCTGGATGTCGCGATTGGCCAGCTCGGGCGGCAGCGCCAGTGTTGCGCCCGCTGCTGGCAATTGCACGGCCTGCCAGGGCAGCACCACGCGAAACTGGCTGCCCTCGCCAAGCACACTTTCAAGCAGCACAGTGCCGCCATGAGCTTCGGCCAGGCGCTTCACCAGCACCAGCCCCAGCCCGGTGCCCTGATACTGCCGGCTGAGACTGCTATCGATCTGCACAAAGGGCTGGAACAGGCGACGCTGCTCTTCTGCGGCAATGCCAATGCCCGTATCGCGCACCGTAAACGTCACGGTCGCGGCAGCGCGGTTGCCCTCGGCGGCAAGCGCAATCGCGCCGCCCGCAGGCGTGAATTTCACCGCATTCGCAAGCAGGTTCACCAAAATCTGCTTCAGGCGGCGCTCGTCGGCAGCAATGATGTCGAGCGCAGGATCGACAGTGAGCCGGGTGCTGAGCTGTTTTTGTGCCGCGCTCTGCGCCACCATCTGCATGCTTGCCTGGCACAGCACGGCAACGGCCACCGGCTCGATCTGCAATTCGAGTTTTTCGGCTTCGAGCTTGGAAAGATCGAGAATATCGTTGATCAGCGCCAGCAGATGCCGCCCGCTGGCCTCGATACCCACAAGCGCCTGGGCCTGCTTGGGCGTTGGCATGCCATAGATGCCTTCCTGCAGGGCTTCCGAGCGGCCAAGAATGGAGTTGAGCGGTGTGCGCAGCTCGTGCGACATATTCGCCAGAAATTCGTCTTTCAGGCGGGCGGCGCGCGCCAGCTCGGCGTTCGCCAGCACCAGGTCGGCAGTGCGCTCATCCACACGCCGCGCCAGCTGGGCGCGTTCGGCTTCCAGCGCTTCTTCGGCGCGCTTGCGCTCGGTGATATCGATCATCGTGCCAAGCAGAAACAGCTCGCCATCGAGCTCGAACGACTCGAGCGAACTATAGACAGTGCGCAGCTCGCCCGATTTGGTGCGCAGCAACAGCTCAAGGTCGCGAATACGGCCCTGCGCGCGCAGCATAGTCACGATCATCTCGCGCTGATCGGGGCTGGTATAAATCTGCATGGCATTGCCAGTCTGCCCAATCAGTTCATCGTGGGTATAGCCAAACAGGCGCTCGTAGCTTGCATTCACATCCACAAACACGCCATCGCGCGCGCGGGTGATCAGCATGGCCGAGGGGCTGGTGCGAAATGCTTTGGCAAAACGCTCATCCGACTGGCGCAGCGCCTGTTCGGCGCGCTTGCGCTCGGTAATGTCGCGGTTGACGCCAATCGCGCCAGCCCGGTTTCCTTCAGCATCGCGCAGCAGGCGCACACTGCTCAGGATGGTTCGCTTGCTGCCATCGCGGTGCGGTTGCAGCACCTCGCCCTGCCACTGGCCGCGGGCAAGCAGTGTTGCCTGCGACTGTTGCAAATCGCCGTCGAGGTATTCGGTCTGCAGCACTTCGGCCATGGTCTTGCCGATCACCTCATCGGCCTGCCAGCCATACAATGTTTCGGCGGCGGCGTTCCAGCTTTGAATCCGGCCCTGGCTATCTATTGAAATAATCGCGTCGGATACCTGGTTCAACAGGTTGGCCTGCTCGCGCAGCCGCTGCTCGGCCTGCCTGCGCTCGGTTATGTCGATCACAACCGCAGTGACTGCGCGCTCCTCGCGATCGCGGGTCAGATCGTAGCGCACGTTATAGAATCGCTCCTGCCAATCGGGTGCGCGCGCGGGGAATACCAGCTCGTAGCTCAGGCGCTCGCCACCAAAGGCGCGCTCCAGGCGCGGTTTGATCTGTGATGCATAGACGGGGGCCAGCACATCGGCGCAGCGCTTGCCCACAATATCGGCGGAGGGCAGGTTGAACATATCGGCGTAGGCGCGATTGGCAAAACGGTAGCGATGCTCGGAATCGACAATCACCAAACCGACTTGCGCCGTTTCGGTGACGGTGCGCAGCCGTTCTTCGCTTTCGCGCAACACTTCTTCCGCATTTCGGCGCTCGGTTATATCGGCAGACACCGCCACAATCTTCCAATCGGGCAGATCAACTGGCACGGTGCTGAGGTCGATCCAGCGCGTGCTGCCATCGTCGCGCAGCAGCTCAACGCTCTGGTTGAGAAGGCGCTGGCGATTGTTCGCTCCTTGTGCGGCAGGCAGCGATTCGGCAGGCAGAACTGCGCCAGTGGTGCCAGGAAAGCGGAATGTGGCAAATGGCTGGCCGATCAGGTCGCTGGCGGGGCGGCCAAGCAGCGCAGCCTGGGCCGGGTTTGCGTAGCTTATTCTGTGCTCCGCGTCCAGAACAGCCACGCCGACGGGCAAGTGGTCGAGCAAGGCACTGAGTTTTCGTTCGCGCCGCTCGGTTTCGGCCTGTTCGCGCTGCGTGTCTGCGCGGGTATCGTGCGGTTGTGCCCGGCGCAGCAGCCAGAAGAGCAGTGTGGTGCTGGCAACAACAAAAAGCCAGCCCTTGATCTGCTGAAATGCCGCCAGCGCAGCCGCCCCGCCAATCGCGCGCACTATTGCATCGGCAAACAGCAGCCACGCAATCGCACAAAGCCCGTAGAGCAGGCTGATTCGCAATGCTCGCCCAGCCATGCGCTCATTCATACAGTCCCCCTTGCAAAAGCAGATACGCAAGAACGCAATACTACCTCGCTCGAAAGCAGCAGAACGCGATTGCGATCAGCCAGCAGCACCATCGCTACCCCGCATCCATCGTCGTGCCAATCGCTGCGGCCCGATGCCTGGCTGTGTGCGTCAGAAAGGAGGTGCAGCGAGCTCACCCGGTGCCGTAGAAAAAGGAGTGTGTGTATTATATCCATGCTACGCAAATTTGCCCAACGCTGATATGAGGGTTTAGGGTCTGGTGTTTTGGGGTTGACGAAACCATGAAGGCACGAAGGCACGGAAGGTTTGGAGAACGAAACCACGAAGGCACGAAGGCACGAAGATATAAAAGGTATGCCGCCTGATCAGCCCGCGCAGCCGGCCTTCGTGGTGTTAGCCCGGTCGTTCACGGCCGGGCGTGCGGGCAAATACGAACCGCACGCGCACCCTTCGATACGCGCTTCGCGCTACTCAGGGTGCGCTACGCATTATCACGGCCGGGCGTGCGGGCAAGCACGAACCGCACGCGCACCCTTCGATACGCGCTTCGCGCTACTCAGGATGCGCTACCCATTATCACACCCAAGCGGTAGGCCAGCATTGAACGGCAACCGCATCCTGAGTAGGCCGCAGGCCGTATCGAAGGGTGCGCTCCGCATTGTCGCGCCCTCGCACCTGCGCGGGGCTAAAGCCGCCGCGCTACCAAACGACGCCCCGTGAACGGGGCTTTTACGCGCCTCTATCAGCCCGCGCTGGCGGGCTTCGTGGTATTAGCCCGGTCGTTCACGGCCGGGCGTGCGGGCAAGCACGAACCGCACGCGCACCCTTCGATACGCGCTTCGCGCGACTCAGGATGCGCTACGCATTATCACACCCAAGCGGTAGGCCAGCATTGAACGGCAACCGCATCCTGAGTAGGCCGCAGGCCGTATCGAAGGGTGCGCTAGATTATGCTTGCCATCCGAGAGCATAGCAATATTCCTTACCCATTTCGCTCCTGCCATGTTCGTAATACGCAAATCTTTACCCCTTGCATTCGAGTTTGCAGGCGCAGAATAGGAATTTGCACCTGCAAAGAAGGAATTTGCAGGTGCATAGAAGGAATGTGCAGGTGCAAATTCGAATAATGCACCCTCAGAAAGGGAATTCGCAGGTGCATAAAAGGAATTTGCACCCACAAATTCGAATAATGCACCCTCAGAAAGGGAATGTGCAGGTGCACAGAAGGAATTTGCACCCACAAATTCGAATGGGGCAGGCGCAGAGCTGAATGATGCCCGCAACCTGCAAACCTGCAACCTGCAAACCTGCAAACCTGCCTAACCCCAAATCTCCGTGCCTCCGTGTCTTCGTGGTTTTGGTCAACTCCTCATCTGTTCAAAAGCGAATCCTTCGGCCATGCCCTGCGTCGTAGAAAGTGAAGGCCAATTGAACTGCGCCGTGCAGTTCAATTGAGCAGGGTGCCGGTGTTCGCGAAGGCTTCACAAAGCGCAAGCACTCCTGACTTCTGAATGCTGAAACCTGACTTCTGTGATAGGAGGCACTATGGGACGCTTCGCAGGAAAAACCGCCGCCGTGGTTGGCGGAAGCCGTGGCTTTGGCGAGGGAATTGTGCGCGCGCTTGCGGCCGAAGGCGCGGCGGTGTGGGCGCTCGGGCGCGATGCCAAACAGCTCGATGCGCTCAAACAGTCGGTGGCGGGCGTGCAAACACTGCGCGCCGACGTGATGGAGGCGAACACTGCGCCGGAAGCCCTGCGCGCCACCCGCCCCGACATTCTGGTGCTGAATGCGGGCGCAACGCCAGCAATGGCACCCGTTCACCAGCAATCGTGGGAAGAGTTTGCGCGCACATGGGAAACCGACGTGCACATGACCTTTGCGTTTGGCAAAGAAGCCTTGCTGCAGCCGCTCGCGCCGGGCAGCACCGTGATCATTCTTTCCAGCGGCGCGGCAATTGGCGGCTCGCCGCTGTCGGGAGGGTATGCGGGCGCGAAACGCATGCAGTGGCTGCTTGCCCAGTATTTGCAGGGCGAGTCGGACGCATTGCAGCGTGGCATTCGCTTTGTTGCGCTCTTGCCCAACCAGATCAGCCCGGCCACCGGGCTTGGCCGCGCCGCCGTGGCCGCCTACTCCGCCGCGCAGGGCCTCAGCGAAGCAGCATTTCTGGCCCGCTGGGGCACGCCATTGCTGCCCGAGCACGTCGGTAAGGCTATTGTCGAGCTATTGACCAAGCCAGAGTACGAGAGTGGGCGTGTGTTCCGCGTCACCAGCCAGGGCGTGAGTGCGTTTGAGGAACAGCCAGCCGTGCCAGCGTGAGCAGGTGACAGGATGAAGGGTGACACGATGACACGATGAGGGGGTGAAGCGGTGAAAGGGGTGAGAGGGTGAAGCGGTGAAAGGGGGAAGGGGTTGAACCTATCTACAGACAAGTTCAACCCCAAAACCTAGACCGCATACCAAGTTCGGGTAAACACGTTCCCTGTGTCATTCTGAACGAAGCGCTAGCCGAGTGAAGAATTTCCTACTCACAAAAGCAAGAGGGAGCGTAGCTTCGCTCAGCATGACAATTCTACAGTGATCATCCGTGTTTGCTATCCATTTGCAGACGGAATACGCAGTGAGTTACAGAACCAAGGAAGGGCGCGTTGCTATACGCCCAGCCCAAGAACCTGCAAACCTGCAACCTGTAAACTTGCAACCTGCAAACCTCAAAACTCCGTGCCTCTATGTCTTTGTGGTTTGGTTCTCTCCAAACGTTTTTAGCGCAGAAACGCCTCGTGCAGGCCGCCATCGACCGTTATGACCTGCCCGGTGGTCTGGCGCAGGCGCTGGCTAAGCAGCAGAAACACCGCTTCGGCCTGCTCGGCGGGCGTAATAGGCCGTTTGAGCAGCGTGCGGTCGGCGTAGAACTGCGCCAGCTTGTGCGTGAGCGACTCGCTTGGCTCGTCGTCGCTGTAGGCAATGTTGTATTTCGCCAGCGACGAAATCACGCGCTCGCGCGGGAACATGGCGCTGCCCTGCACCACTGTGGCCGGCGCAACACCATTCACGCGCACCAGCGGGGCCAGCTCAATCGCCAGCTCGCGCACCAGATGGTTCGCCGCGGCCTTGCTGGTGTCGTACGCGACGCTGCCCTTTTTCGCAACGACGGCATTCGCCGAGGTGGTAAGCACCAGGTTGGCCGGCAGGTTCTGTGCGCGCCAGACGGTTGCAGCTTCGTCGGATGTCATATACAAACCGGTCACATTGATCGCAAAGGTCTGCGCCCACTGCTCGTCGCGGATGCGGCCAGCCGTGTCGGGCGCGACAAAAATGCCCGCCGTGACGGCCATGCCATCTAAGCCGCCATACGCCAGCATCACCTGCTGGAGCATTGCGCGAACGCTGGCGCGGTCGGTGATATCGGCCTGCAAACCAATCGCCGGGCCGCAGTTCGAAATGCCACTGCCGGCCACGCCAATGCCTAAACCGTAGGCATCGGTGATGGCTTTGGCGGTAGATTCTGCGCCGGCCAGGTCGCGATCCACACAGACGATCTGCGCGCCTTCGCGTGCCAGTCGCAATGCCACTTCGCGGCCAATGCCACTGCCGCCGCCCACCACCGCAATGATCTGGCGCGCCAGTTCCTGCTCGGGCGGCATGCGCTGGAGTTTTGCTTCTTCAAGCAGCCAGTATTCGATGTCGAAAGCTTCCTGAAGCGGCAGCGCCGTATATTCGTCAATCGCCTCCGCGCCGCGCATCACCTCGATCGCGCAATTGTAGAACTCGGCCGTCACGCGCGACTCGCTCTTGTCCTTGCCCCAGGCAATCATGCCCAGGCCGGGGATGAGAATGACGGTGGGGTTGGGGTCGCGCATCGCGGGCGAGTCGGAATGCTTGTGCTGCGCGTAATAGGTTGCGTAGTCTTCGCGGTATTTCACCAGCCCGGCGCTGAGTTTCTGCCTGAGCGCGCCAGCATCCTCGGTCTGCGGGTTCCAATCGACATACAGCGGCTTGATCTTGGTGCGAAGGAAATGATCGGGGCAGCTGGTGCCAAGCTCAGCGAGGCGCGGCGCGTCGGCACTGTTGACAAAGCGCAGAATGGCTGCATCTTCCTGCACCGTGCCAACAAAACGCCTGAACTGGCTCACCTGGCCGCGCAGCCACGGCAGGATTTCGGCCAATACGGCATGGCGCTGCGCTTCGTCCAATGCGGCATACTTTTGGCCGCCAAAGGTCTGCTCGCCCTGGTCGCGCGCCTCAATAAAGCGCGCCGCCCGCTCGATCAGCTCAAGTGTCAGCTCATAGCAGGCCTTGTCGTCGTTCGCCCAATTGATCAGGCCGTGCCCGCCGAGAATCACGCCGCGCGCATGCGGGTGCTCCTTGCAAATCTGCTCCAGCTTCAGGCCCAGGTCGAAACCGGGGCGCTGCCATGCCGTCCAGATCACGTCGTCGCCATAAATCTCGCGGGTGAGCTGCTCGGAGTTGCGCGCGGCGGCAATCGCGATCACCGCATTCGGGTGCATGTGGTCGACATGCGTGAATGGCACAAAGGCATGCAGTGGCGTGTCGATCGAGGAAGGGCGCGGGTTGAGATTGAAGGTCGCGTGCGGGTACAGGCCGACAATCGCGTCTTCGATTGGCGTTTTTGGGCCGCGCACCGGGGAATGATGGTAGTGCGCCTGCAAGCCGCGCAGCTTTTCCATATATAAGGAAGAGAAGTTGGCGCGCTTGGCGGTGCGCAGGTCGCCGCCCGAGCCCTTGACCCACAAGACCTCGACCTGCTCGCCCGTCAGCGGGTCGGTTTCGGTGATTTTGGCGGACGTATTGCCGCCGCCGGTGTTGGTAATGCGCCCGTCGGCCCCAAGAATATTCGAGCGGTACACCAGCCGCCCAACCGGGTCGAGCGCGTTGGCGGCGGCGTCGTCCCACGAATAGTTCACATGCGTGAAAGCGGGTGACTCTGTTGACATGATCGTTCCTTGTTTTCTTCGTTGGTTGATGAGCGTTTGCGCCGGGTTTCACCACCAAGACACCAAGACACCAAGGTCTTCACGATAGTATAACTTCTTGGTGCCTTGGTGTCTTGGTGGTTATTTGAAAGGTATTGCACCTAGCTGACTTTTTCAAGAATAGTGTCCACGACGCTTGCGAGCGGTGCCGTGGCATCAATGATCGTTGCGTTCTCGGGCAGGCCCGCGTTTGTCGCATGCTGCACGCGCGCAAAAGCCTCCCCTTCGCTTGCCGTCCCGCCCCACGCGTTCGGAGGACGAGCAGCAAGCCGCCGGTTCAGTGTTTCCAGATCGATTGCAAGCACAAACACGCCATCGAACAGATCAATGAAGCGGCTGGAATTGCGCGAACCGCCGCAAACGAATGTTGCCGGGTGGCTTTGATCGGCCGCCAATGCTCGAACCTTCTGCACGTCCCAGATCCATGCGCGATGCTCATCGGAATTGCCAGCCACAGGCTCCCCAGTTTCGAGATCGCCCCAGTAGGCCAGCTCGCGGTCGCCGTGAATGGCGTGGTAGCCGCGCCGTTGCAGCTCGTTGCAAACAGTGGTTTTACCCGCGCAGGAAACACCATCGATTAGATAGTTCTTGACGCCCATGGTTTGTTTCTAGTACATTTTCGATTTACGATTTTGGATTTACGATTGTGCGGATCTGCATACTGCTGCTGAACGAGCATACCGAAATCCACACATGTAGTTTGAAATTCACGAGCAGAAGAGTCAACAATGCCCAACTGCATTATCGATTGATGACTTTCGCTTTTGTGCAAAACGCAATTCGGGAGATCGGGAAAGAACGTAAGCATTGCAATCGCCAATCTCCAATCCCTATCCCCCACCCCCTAGCCCCTGCGCGTTCACGCGCACAAAGCCTGGTAGCGCGCAAATGCCTCGTCCCACCCGGCGCGATTGCGCGGCTCGTAGCGCTGCAAATCGGCTGAGCGTGCCACCAGCGCGCGTGCCTCGGCAATGGTGCCAAGCTCGCCCAGCGCAATCAGCTGCACCAAAGCATTGCCAATCACTGTGGCCTCGGTTGGGCCGGCCACCACCGGCAATCCTGTGGCGTCGGCAGTCATCTGGTTGAGCAGCGCGTTCTGGCTACCGCCACCAACAACATGAATGACTTCGGTGCGGTGATCGGCCAGCGCGTCAAGCGTTTCGAGCACGTGGCGATACGCAAGCGCCAGACTCTCGAACACACAGCGCGCGACTGCGCCGTGATCGTCGGGCGCGGGCTGGCCGCGCTCGGCGCACCACGCCGCAATCAGCGCGGGATGATCGCCGGGCGGCAGAAAACGATTGTCGTTCGGGTCGAAACAATGCCGGAGCGGCGGCGCGGCGCTGGCAAGCTGGACAAGGTCGGCGTAGCTGTAGCTGTGGCCCTGTGCGGCCCAGGTTGCGCGGCACTGCTGAATGATCCACAGGCCCATGACGTTCTTCAAAAGACGATATGTGCCGTTGATTCCGCCTTCGTTGGTCACATTTGCGGCCAGCGCGGCGTCGTTGATGATTGGCGCGGGCACTTCAAGCCCCACCAGGCTCCAGGTTCCACTGCTGATATAGGCATAGTTCGGCGTGCTGGTCGGAACTGCTGCCACCGCGCTGCCGGTGTCGTGGCAGGCGGGCGCAATCACCGGGATGCCGGCGTAGACGCCCAGGCGCGTGCCGGGCGGCACCAGCGCGGGGAAAATCGCGGGCGGCAAGCCCAGCGCGCCGATGAGATCGGTGGCCCAGCCGCCTGCGTGTGGGTTATACAGCTGCGTGGTGGTGGCGTTGGTGAACTCGCAGACGGCGGTGCCAGTGAGCCAGTAGTTCAGCAGGTCGGGGGCGGTGAGCAGCGTGCGCGCGGCTTGCAGCTGTGGCGATTCGCGGGTGGCGAGGCTGGCAAGCTGGTAGAGTGTGTTAATTGGCATGAACTGAATGCCGGTCTGCGCAAACACCTCGGCGCGAGGCACCCGCGCAAACACCCAATCCATCATGCCGTCGGTGCGGCGGTCGCGATAATGCACCGGGTTGCCCAGCAACTCGCCCTGCGCGTCGAGCAGCGCAAAATCCACGCCCCAGGTATCGACGCCCAGGCTGGCCGGGCGCAGCGCCTGCCCGCGCCCAATGCCTTCCTGAATGTCGCGCCAGAGCCGCAGGAAATCCCAGTGCAGGGTGCCACGCACCTCGGCGGTGGTGTTTGGGAAGCGGTGCAACTCTTCCAGGCGCAGCGCCTCGCCGCCGGCATGCACCGCCATCACCCGGCCCGACTCCGCGCCAAGATCGACCGCCAGAACAGTTTGCTGCGCCATGCTTACGCTCGCTTTGCCAGCACATCGCGCTCATAGGCGCGAATCTCGCCCAGGTACTGCGCGCCAACCGGCACTTCCTGCTGCAGGCAGAAATAATCCCACACCGCCGCCCAGGGCATGCCCTTCTGCTCCTCCAGCAGCGCCAGCCGCCCGGTGTAATCGCCGGCGCGCTCAAGCTCGCGCAGCTCATCGATTGGCTCAAGCATCGCCATAAGCGTGGCGCGCAGAACATTGCGCGCGCCAATCACCCAGGCCGCCACGCGGTTGATGCTCGCGTCGAAGAAATCCAGGCCGATATGCACGCGGTTCAGCAGCTGGCCGCGCACCACTTCCTGCAAAATCATCGCCGTCTCGTCGCTCAGCGTCACCACGTGGTCGCTATCCCAGCGCACGCCCCGGCTGACGTGCAGAAGCACTTCGTCCACATACATCAGCACGGAAGAAAGCTTGTCGGCAATCGTCTCGGTTGGGTGGAAGTGGCCGCTGTCGAGGCAGAGCAGCGTGTTGTTCTTGATTGCATAGCCCATGTAGAATTCGTGCGAGCCGACCACATAGCTTTCCGAGCCCAGGCCGAACAGCTTGCACTCCACCGCGTCGAGGTTGTGGGCGCGGTCGATTGGCGCGGCCAGAATCGTGTCGAGCGACTCTTTCAGCAGCTGGCGCGGCGCGGCGCGGTCGATCGGCGTGTCTTTCAGGCCGTCGGGGATCCAGATATTCGTGACGCAGGGCGTGCCCAGCGCGCGCCCAAACGACGCGCCGATTTCGCGCGAGGCAATGCAGTGCTCGATCCAGAACTGGCGCACCGCCGGGTCGTAGCTCGCCAGCGTGAAGCCGCTATCGGCCATGGGGTGCGAGAAGCAGGTCGGGTTGAAGTCAAGGCCGTGGCCGTTGGCCTTGGCCCAGTCGAGCCAGCCGGTGAAGTGCTCGGGCCGCAGGGCATTGCGCTCGACCGGCTTGCCACCCGTTTCGGCGTAGATCGCATGCAGGTTCAGGCGGTGGCTGCCGGGGATCATGCTGTAGGCGCGGTCGAGGTCGCTGCGCAGCTCGGCGGCGCTGCGCGCCTTGCCGGGGTAGTTGCCGGTCGCAGCAATACCGCCGCTCAGCTCGCCGTCGGGGTTCTCAAAGCCGGCAACATCGTCGCCCTGCCAGCAGTGCAGGCTGAGCGAGACATTCCGCAGCGCCGCAAGCGCCTGCTCGGTATCGACGCCCAGGCCAGCGTAGCGCTCGTTCGCCAGCGCATAGGCATCGTGCAGCTGCTTGCCCGTCGGTGGTATGGCCATGGCGCGTGCCCTCCATTAGTGGGTTTCAGGTTGCAGGTTTACAGGTTGCAGGTTTGACGATGAACGGCGAATGAACAAAAGAATGAACCGCAAAGAACGCAAAGTGCGCAGAGGGTTGTACGTTTACAGGTTTACAGGTTGCAGGTTTGACGACGAACGGCGAATGAACAAAAGAATGAACCGCAAAGAACGCAAAGGGCGCAGAGCGTTGCAAGTTTTAGGTTTGAAAGTTGCAGGTTTGTGCAAACTCAACATTCAACATTCAAAACTTGGGAGGCGCAATTTCGTAAGGTATTCGAAAGAAAAGGGGTACAAGTTGCGCCTAGGGTAGCACACTTTCACCCAATGTCAAGGTAGCCGATTTTGCCGAAAAAAGGCGGTTTTTTTGCTCTTGACACTCGCCGCCGTGGCGGATACCATAAACAGATACGAACCATCAGCATTACGAAGATGTTTCACACCGCCCGCTCGGTGGGCGGCCTGAGCCTGCCGGAGAACAGGATGACGCAGAGCGAGCAGGGCGTTTCGCCCGAGCGGCGGCGCGACCAGATCCTGGCCTATGTCAGCACGCGCGACCGCAGCTCGGTGGGCGAGCTGAGCCAGGTGCTGGGCGTGTCTGAAGTGACCGTGCGCAAAGACCTGGACGTGCTGGAGGCGCAGGGCGTGCTGACGCGCGTGCATGGCGGCGCGGTCGTGTCGGGGCGCGGGCGGCTGGAATTGTACTTCGCCGCGCGCGAGCAGGAACACCTGGAAGCCAAGCGCCGCATCGCCCAGGCCGCCGCCGCGCTGATCCAGTCGGGCCAGCGCATTTTTCTCGACGCCAGCACCACCGCGCTGCAGATCGCCCGCCTGATCAAAGATCGCGAAGACCTGATCGTGGTGACGAATGGCCTGTACACTGCGCTGGAGCTGAACTTCTGCGCCGGCATCACCACGGTGGTGGTGGGCGGCACCATGCGTCGGCGCTCCAGCTCGCTGATTGGCAGCCTGAGCCCGCACACTGTCCAGCGCCTGCGCGTCGATCTCGGCTTCTTTGGGGCGCGTGGCGTTACCGCCCGCGATGGCATGCTCGAATCCGACCTCGACGAAGCGCAGCTCAAGCAGCAGATGGTCGCCGCCTCGGGGATTGTGGTGGGCGTGGCCGACGCGAGCAAGTTCGGCACG
Source organism: Kouleothrix sp. 19917 (assembly GCF_057073505.1). Taxonomy (NCBI): domain Bacteria; kingdom Bacillati; phylum Chloroflexota; class Chloroflexia; order Chloroflexales; family Roseiflexaceae; genus Kouleothrix; species Kouleothrix sp. 19917. The sequence continues at coordinate 1,154,237 of NZ_CP097099.1, read as the reverse complement.
ACTTCGTTCTGCGCCTTTGCCCTGCCGCACGAGATCGACCGGATCATCAGCGACGAAGGCGCGCCGGCCGAGCTGGCCCAGGCGCTGCGCGAGCAGGGCATCGCCGTCGATTTGGTGTGAGCGGCAGTGTGGTAGGATGTCCGCGCCGGCCATGTGGCGCCAGGCATAAGAGTGGGAGCAGACAGCATGTACACGCTTCGCAACGACGAGCTGCGGGTTGAGATCCTCGACCCGGTGGCCGACCAGGCGCGCTTTGGGGTGCGCTACTGCACGGGCGGCTATATCTTCCAGGTGCACGACGCGCGCCGCGGCCCGCTGCTCACCGGGCCAACCTTCCCCGAAAGCTTCAACTGGTTCGACGGGCAGGGCATCCCCGACGCCTTCAACCTCAGCCCGCAACGCGCCCCCGGCGACGCCAGCGGGCGGGCGCTGGTGCTGGGCATTGGCCTGTGCGACCTTGCGGGGCGGCAGGTTGAGGAATTCTGCGCCTGGGAGGTTGCGGAAGAAAACAGCAGCATCAGCATGCGCACCAGCCACGACGTGCTTGGCTACGGTGCCGCGCTGGAGCGCACGGTCTCGCTGAACAGCCGCACGCTGCGCTCGTTCACGCGCCTGCATAACAGCGGCACGCTGCCGATTCAGATGAGCTGGTTCCCACACCCGTTCTTCCCACAAACCGACACGCCCGAGCTGTGCCGCCTGAACCTGCCGCTTGCCGCCATGCCCGACAACCCCGGCTACATGGTGAACGACAGCGGCTGGATCGCGCGCCGCGCCGCCCCCGATCAGCGCGGTTTCTACCAGGCGCTCGACCTTGCCGAAAACGGCAAGCTGGTGATCCTGCAGCGCCACCCCGCGCTGGGCCTGGTTGCCGCCACATGCAGCTACGCGCCGACCTTCTTCCCGATCTGGGGTAACCAGCACACCTTCTCGTGGGAGCCCTTCTTTGAGCGCACGCTCGCGCCCGGCCAGCAGGTCGAATGGTCGATCGACTACGACTTTTAGGAAGAACCGCGTGAGGGTTTAGAGTCTGGGGTTTTGGGTTTGAGTCTTTAGTTCTCTGCGTCCTTTGCGCTCTTTGCGGTTCATCCAGCAGGCAGTTGGCAGTAAGCGATCATCCGCAACATGCACCATGCAAACCTGCCAACCTGCAACTCGCAAACCGTGGCACGCCAGTTGCTTTATATCCCGGCATACGCGACCGCACGGAGCGGCGCACCGAGGAAAGCATAACTGGAGGAATAGGAATCATGATCAACTTCATTCTGTGGCTGCTGTTTGGCGCGTTGGTAGGCTGGCTGGCGAGCATTGTGATGCGGACGGATGCGCAGCAGGGCGCGATCCTGAATATCGTGGTCGGTATTGTGGGCGCGTTCCTGGGTGGCTTCCTGTTCAACCTGCTGGGTATCGGCGGCTCGAACATCAACAACAGCGACTTTAGCCTGGGCGCGCTGCTTGTGTCGTTCATCGGCGCGGTTGTACTGCTGGGCATTGTGAACCTGGCGCGCCGCGGCTCGGTTCGCTAACACATCAATTTCCCAAGTTTTCAAAGCCCCGCATCCACTTGGGTGCGGGGCTTTTGCGTGCGTGGCAGAACGACGACCGACAACTAGCGAACGATTATTCACCGCAGAGAGCGCGAAGGGCGCAAAGGTTTTGAAGGTTGCAGGTTGGCACGTTGCAGGTTTGAAGGTTGTAAGTTTGAAAAATAGAAGGTGACAGGTTACTGCCCACTGCTCACTGCAAACTGCCTCCTGCCTCCACTCGGCCGCTTGCCGTGCAGGGCGAATGTGTGTACACTGCGCGCGAACCGCATGGGCAGGAGGTGCGCGTGAGCAGTGAGCAAGCCGGCGAGGGTGGGCAGTACAGCCCGGCCGCCATCCACAAGTATGAAGCGATCTACGGGCGCAATTTCGTGAGCCCGGGCGGCGCATCTACCACGCGGGAATTGCTGGCGCTGGCAGGGCTGAAACCGGGCGCGCAGGTGCTCGACGTTGGCTGCGGGCTGGGTGGCGCGGCCTTTCTGATGGCGCGGGAATTTGGCGCGCAGGTGCATGGCATCGATATCGAGCCGGCCATGCTGGCGATTGCGCGCGAACGCTGCGCGGAAGCAGGTCTGGAAGACGCGGTGCGCTTCTCGCAGGGTAATATTCTTGGGTTCAGCGGGGCCGAACAGTACGACCTTGCCCACAGCCGCGACGCTTTTTTACACATCCATGCCAAGCCGCAGCTTTTTGCGGTGCTGTGGCGCGCATTGCGGCCGGGCGGGCGTCTGCTGTTCACCGACTATATGCGGCGCGACGCGGGCGAACCGAGCGCCGAGTTCGCGGCCTATGTGCGCGGGCGCGGCTACGACCTCCTTGCGCTGGCGGGCTACCGCGCCGTGCTCGAGGCGGCTGGCTTCGGCATCCTGCGCGCCGAAGATCGCACTGCTGAGTTTATCGATATTTTGGCGCGCGAGCTGGCCGCGCTCGACAGCAGCGACCTGAGCGACGCCGAGCGCGCCGAGCTGGCCGCAAGCTGGCGCAGCAAGCTCGCGCACGCCCGCGCCGGCGACCATCGCTGGGGCGTGCTGCTGGCCGAAAAGCCGGCGTACATTGCACGTTGAAGGGTTGGAAAGTTGCAGGTTATTCCAGACCAGAAACTTGCAAACTTGCCAACCTGCCAACTTGCCAACCGTAATCGCATAGCGAGAAAGACCACATGACCGCACAATCTGCCCTGGCCGCGCCGCCACGACCCGCGCGCCTGGCCGTCGCCGCGATTTTCATGCTGAACGGCATGGCCCTGGCCAACTGGGTCGCGCGCATCCCCGATGTCAAGCAGCAGCTCGCGCTGGGCGACCAGCTGCTGGGCCTGGTGCTGCTGTTCGCCGCAATTGGCGCGCTGATCGCCCAGCCAACCATGGGCTGGCTCATTCACCGCTTTGGCAGCCAGGTCACCACCCGCGTGATGGCTGGCGCGTTTGGCCTTTCGATTATTTTGCCGGGCATCGCCAATAGCGTGCCGGCGCTGATGGCCGCCCTGTTTGTGGTGGGCGCATGCAACGGCGGCCTCGACGTGGCAATGAACGCGCAGGCCGCGCTGGTGGAAGGGCGCTACGGCCGCCCAATTATGAACTCGTTTCACGGGCTGTGGAGCGTGGGCGGGCTGCTTGGCGCGGCCATCGGCGGCTTGTTTGCCACACAGCGCGTGCCAGTGGGCGAGCACCTGCTGGGCGTGGCGCTTGTTGCCACTGCGCTGGCGGTGCTTGCCAGCCGCTGGCTGCTGCCCGATGCGGGCGCGGCTGCCGGCGGCGACGACGGCCCGGGTTTTGCGCTGCCGCCGCGCGCCATGCTGGTGCTGGGCTTTATTGCCTTTGGCGTGCTGTTCTGCGAAGGCGCAGTGGCCGACTGGAGCGCGGTGTACATGCGCGAAGGATTAGGAGCCGCGCCGGGCGTGGCCGCGGCAGCCTTTGCCGTCTTCTCGCTGCTGATGGCAATCGGCCGGCTCAGCGGCGACACGCTCGCGCAGCGGCTTGGGCCAGCTGCCGTGGTGCGTGGCGGCGGCGCGCTGGTGGCGCTTGGCATTGCGCTCGCGGTCGGCAGCGGCATCCCAACGCTGGCAATCATCGGCTTTGGGCTGGTTGGCGCGGGGCTGGCCTGCGCCTTCCCGCTGATCCTGAGCGCGGCGGCGCGCACGCCCAACATCGCGCCCAGCACCGGCATCGCCGCCATGGCCACCTCGGGCTACACCGGCTTTCTGATCGGCCCGCCGCTGCTTGGCACGCTGGCCGAAGCCGTTTCGCTGCGCGGTGCGCTTGGGCTGCTGGCCATCATTGGCGTGATTGTCGCGCTGGTTGGCGGCGCGGTTGGCCGGCGCCCAGGCGAGCGCTAAACGACCACCGACGAAGGACGAAGGACGAAGGACCAAGGCGCTTTCGTCCTCCGTCCTTCGTCTTTCGTCCGTTCTCTATTTTCGCGGCGCAAGCACCAGCGCCACGCCCGCCACGGCCAGCGCCATGCCGCCGAGCGCCAGCAGGCCCAGCCGCTCGTTGAACAGCAGAAACGCCTCCAGCGCGGTCAGCGGCGGCACCAGGTAGAACAGACTGGCCACGCGCGAGGCGGCATTCTGGCGGATCAGCCAGAACAAGAGCAGGATCGCGCCAAGCGACAGCGCCAGCACCAGCCACGCCACCGTCGCGATCAGCGTCACGCTCCACACCACGCGCATGCTTTCCAGCGACAGCGCCAGCACCAGCATCACCGCCGTGGTGGCAAGATACTGGATGGCCGAACCACTGGTTAACGAAACATCGGTGCAGAACCGCCGCTGGTAGAGCGTGCCAAGCGTGGTTCCCAGCAGGGCCACGGTCGCGATAGCCATTCCTTCTGCGCTGATCGACTGGGCGGTTGCGCCATCCAGCAGCTTTTCGCCCACCACCAGGCCCACGCCCACGAAACCAAGCAGCAGGCCCAGCCACTGCCGCGCCGCCACGCGCTCGCGCAAGAGCGCCTGCGCAATGATCGCCGTCAGAATTGGCTGCAAGCCCACCACCAGCGAGGTCACGCCCGCCGGCATGCCCAGGCGTATCGCCTCGAACACGCCGCCGATGTACACGGCATGCAGCAGCAAGCCCGACACAATCACATGGAAAATCTGCAGCGGCGAGCGCGGCCACGGCGCACCGAGCGCCAGCGCCAGCCCCACCAGCAGCGCCGCCGCCAGGCTGAAGCGTAACAGCAGAAGCGTGAACGGCTCGGCGTAGGGCAGGCCGAATTTCGCGCCAATAAAGCCTGTGCTCCACAGCAGCACAAAGACAGCCGGCGCCAGGCCGGCCAGGGTCGCGCGGCGCTCAGCCGCAACTGATTTCGAGAGTGCCACGAGTGCTTCCTTCCGTGCGGATTCAGAGTTACGTGGTCCACAGATGACGCAGATTACACCGATGGGTTTTGCGCCTATTGCTGCGTTCTTCCTCGTAATAATTGCCTGGATGTTTTACCACCAAGACACCAAGGCACCAAGATATTATATGTACAATTTCCACAGAGCATCGCACTCCCTACCCCTAACCCCTACCCCCGCACGTCCACGCGCACTACGGCACATCGTCGTGCTCCAGGCGCTTGCCCATGCTCAGCACATCGTCGGTGCTGTAGCCCAATCGCTCGTAAAACGCAATCACGCCCGCATTCGAGCGGCGCACCTGCAAGTTAATTTTGGCGCAGCCCAGCGCGCGCAAACGCTCCTCAGCGGCAGCGACCATAGCGCGCCCAAGCCCCTGCCCGCGCAGCTCGGGCGCGGCGGCGAGGTAGTTCAGCCAGCCGCGGTGCCCGTCGTAGCCGGCCATCACTGTCGCCACCACCGCGCCGCCGCGCACCCCCACCAGAAACAGATCGGGCTGCGCCGCCAGCTTGCGCCGAATGTCTTTCTGCGGGTCGTTCCACGGCCGGATCAGGTCGCAGCGCGCCCAGAGCGCAATCACCGCCGCTTCGTCGGCGGGTTCAAATGGGCGTATGGTAAGCTGTTCCATTGCTGCGTTTTCCCTTTTTATAGACGACCGACAACCAACCAGAAGAATGAACCGCAAAGAACGCAAAAAGCGCGAAAGGTAGAGAGATTTTGGGTTCTTGGTTCAATGCTAACTGCCGCCTGCCGACTGCCGCCTGCCGCCTGCCGCCTGCCGCCTGCCACCTGCCGACTGCCAACTGCCAACTGGCTACTGCCGCCTGCCGACTGCCGACTGCCGACTGCCGACTGCCGCCTGCCGACTGCCGCCTGCCGCCTGCCACTCGCTCACCCCTTCGCCCGCCTGCGCCGCACGCGGCGGCTGAGCCAGCCAAGCAGCGCAAAGAGCAGCAGCAGCGCCACCAGAAAGCCGATATACATGCCCGCAAAGGCCAGCATATTCTTCCAGTGGTGCGAGTGCCCCGCGCCAGCGATCTGCGCGCCGCGCGGGTCGTTGGCCGCATAGGCGATCTCGGCGGTGCTGCCCGCCGTGCCGCTGAATGTACCCGCGTCGGCAGCATCCACGCCAAGTACCGCCTCGCTCGCGCCAGCCGGGGTAAACGTGAACTGCACAATATCATACTGCTGCGGCACATCGAACCGCGTGTCGATGCGGCGGCCACAATTTTTGCGGCACGGCAGCGGGTCGATGCGCGTGATGCGCTGCACTGCGCTCACCGTCGCCTGGGCGCGCAGGGGCCGTGCGGCCGTGTTTTCGCTGGCCTGCCACTGCTGGTAGACAATCGCCGCCGGCACGGCGACGGCCGCCACCGCTGCCACCAGCCCCAGCAGGCCGCAGCCCAGCGTATTGTTGCGCGCCGCCCACGCCAGCGCGACGAACACGAGCACTCCAAGCCCGCCAAGCAGCCAGGGCAGCGGCACCAGATCGCGTGTGCTGATGCTCGCCAGCCGCACCACGCTGATGCTGCGCCAGATCGGAACGATCCGCACCGGCACGAACTGCTGCTCGCGCAGGGCATCGAACTGCGCCGCATTGAGCCGCAGGCCAGTGCTGGCTTCCTGCTCATCCAGGCTGAATTCATCGCTGCTGGGCGTGCTGCCGTCGAGCCGATAGCGCACTGTGGCGGTGAAATCGCGCTGCCAGTCGCCCTGGCGGCGGATCGTTGCCGTTTCGCTTTTCTTTAGCACCAGGCCATTCGCCGCCAGCCCGGCACTGTCGATATACAGCGAGCCGCCAAAAAAGACGCCCGCCAGCAGCAGCAGGAAGATCACAAACGACCACGGCCCCTTTTTCCCGCCAAGCACCGCGCTCAGCAGGCGCGCCACGCCAATCAGGATCATGAAAGCGAACAGCAGCAGCAGCGAGCCGATGATCAGAAAGCCAAAATCAGCAGCCGACGCGCCCAGGTTCATAGCAAGGCTCCTTTGTGCGGGCGAAACGACGAAAACGACGAAGAACAACCGACGACCGAAAAGCTCACCACAGAGGCACAGAGGCACGGAGGTTTTGGATTTACCAAACCACGAAGACACGAAGGCACGAAGGTTTTAGAGAAAACCAAACCACAGAGACACAGAGGCACGGAGGTTTGGGGGTTGAACTTGTCTGCTGTTTACAACGAGCTCCAGATACGTTCAACCCTTTCGCCCTTTCACCCCGTCACCCTTTCACCCCGTCACCCTGGCATCGTGTCATCCCGTCACCAGCATCAGCGCCTCGCGGGCCGCGCGCTCGCCCGACTCAATCGCGCCATCCATGTAGCCATTCCACACTTGGGCGGTTTCGGTGCCAGCCCAGATAATCGGCCCAACCGGCTCGCGCAGCGCGTCGCCGTAGCGCGTCAGCGCGCCGGGCGGCAGCACGCCCACGTAGCAGCCCGCGCTCCACGCCTCATCGGCCCAGTTCTGCTCGAGGTAGGCAGCCGGCGCGCCCGCTTGCGGCCCGAAGAATTCGACGAGCTGATCGCACACGGCGCGGGCACGCTCGGCGCGCGGCCGGTCGCCCCACGCGTCGGCGTCAGCGCCGAGAATGAAACCCACCAGCGCACCGGTTTCGCCTTCGTGCGGGCTATCGTCGAACACCATGCGCAGCGGCCCAGTGTCGCTGAGCGCCGTGCCCGCGAAGCCAGCCGCGCGCCAGAACGGCGTTGGGTAGGCGAGCACGCACTTGATCACGCGGCCCATTGGCATTGCTGCGGTGAGCTGCTGGCGCGAGCGTGGCAGCGCCGGGTGGTAATGAATTGCGCCAGCCAGCGTGGGCGGCAGCGCCACAATCGCAGCGCGTGCCCGGTAGCGCCCGCTGCCGCTTTGCACCGTCACGCCCTTCGCGTCGTGCGCAATTGCGGTGACCGGGCTGTTCAGAATCACGCGCTGCCCCAGCTGCGCGGCCATGCGCTCGGAAAGCTGCTGCGCGCCGCCCACCAGCCGGTCCTGCTGCGCGCCGCGCCTGATCTCGCTGAGCGGCATCAGCCCGCCGCCGGAGTGCACATAGAACAGGAAAAACAGCAGCGACAATTCTTCTGGCTCGGCGGCAAAGATCGCGTTGATTGCAATTCGCAGCACCGCGCGCGCATCGTCGCGGCGCACGTGGCGCTGAAGCCAGTCGCCCGCCGTTTGCGCATCCCACTCGGCGGCGCGGCGCGCGGCGGCCGGGTCGTCGAGCGGCACCGTGCGCGCCAGCCAATCGATCCGCATGATCGCCAGCTGCAAGGCCGCCAGCCCGGCCAGCGGCAGCGCGGGGATGGTGCCGCGGTAGATGCCGCGCTGGCCACCCAGCAATAGTACGTTCTTGCCACGGTGGGCCTGCGGGAAAATCTCAACGCCCAGCTCGCGGGCCAGCGCCAGCACGCGCCGCTGGGTCGGGCCAACCCACTGCGCGCCGAGGTCGACCGATTCGCCCAGCAGCGGGTGGCTGAGCGTGCGCCCGCCCACCCGGTTGCGCGCTTCGAGCACGCGCACATCCACGCCACGCGCCGCCAGCTCGCGCGCCGCATAGAGGCCAGCCAGGCCCGCGCCCACCACTATGACATCGGCTGTGCGCTCGCGGCCTAGCCGCCGCCTGAGAAAACGCAGCATTATGTCCTCCCCACTGCGCGCAATGCGCTCCGTTCGCGCCGCCGGAGAGTGTACCACGAAGCCCGGCAGACACCAAAACGCCCCGCGTTTGACGGCGGGGCGCGTGTGGAAAAGCTTTCGGTGCTATTTGTCGATTGTTGCCGAAGCCGTCATGTTCCAGCGCAGGCGCGGGTCCTGCTTGTCGAGCGCGATTGTCACGGTGTAGGTAATGTCGCCCTGCTTGCTTTCGCCCAGCGCGCGCACGCGCGTGACCTTACCGGCGAGTGTCAGGTCGGGAATGGCGTCGAAGGTGACGCTGGCTGGGCTGCCAACCTGCACCGCCGCGACATTCAGCTCGGTCAGGTCGGTGGTTTCCACCTGCCATGTCGCCAGATCGCCAAGGTAGGCCACTGGCGTGCCGGGCGCGATGAACTCGCCCACGGTCGCGTCGAGCGCGGCAACCGTGCCAGCGAATGGCGCGCGCAATTCCGCTTCGGCGGCAGTCGCTTCGGTCAGGGTCAGGGCGGCCTGTGCACTCTGGACATCGGCCTCGGCCACCGCAAGATCGTCCTGCGAGACACCAGCGCGCAGCTCGTCGAGCCTGGCCTGCGCCTGATCGACGGCGGCCTGCGCGGCGGCAAGTGCGCCATCGCGCTGATCGCCGTTGAGCTTGTCGAGCTGGGCGCGGCTGCTGGCTACTGCGGCGCGTGCTGCCGCCAGCGCTTCGGCGTCGGCCCCGGCGCGCAGCTTGTCGAGCGCGGCCTGCGACTGATCAACCGATGCCTGCGCGGAAGCCACGCCACTGATCTCGGCCTGGCGCGCATTGTCGTACGCAACCTGCGCCTGCTGCACGCCCGCTTCGGCGCTGTGCATCGCCGCTTCGGCCTGCACAAACGCGCCGTAGTACTGCTGGCGCTGGGCGTCGTTCAGGCGGTTTGCAACGGCCTTGCCCTGCGCGTTTGTGCGCGTCGGCGCGACCGGGTCGTTGCCGGTATCCTGCACATATTGCCAGTTTTGCAGCGCCGTCGAGTAGGCCGATTGCGCCTGCGTCAGCGCGCTGGTGGCCTGATCGAGCGCGAGCTTGGCGCTGGTTTTCGCGGCCGAAAGGCTGTCGCGCTGGGCCTGGAGGTTGGCCTGCGCCTGCGCAAGCTGCGCCTGGGCGCTCTGCGCGTCGGTGCTGCGCGGGCCGGCCTGCAAGGAAGCGAGCCGCGCCTGGGCCTCGGCCAGCTGTGCCTGCGCCGCCGCCCGGTCGGCAGAGGTGACGCCGCCGCTGGCCTGACGCTGCTGGGCCTGCGCGAGGCGAAGCTGCGCCTCGGCCGCCGCGAGCTCCTCAGGCGTCGCGCCGGTATGCAGCTTGCCAAAGGCGGCCTGTGCGTGCGCAAGCTGCGCCTGGGCCTGTGCCACTGCGGCCTGCGCCCGCGCCCGGTCGAGCCGGAGCAATGGCTGGCCCGACTGCACGGCGTCGCCTTCTTTCACCAACACTTCCGCAACCACGCCGCCACTAGTCATGCTCAGGGCAGCGCCGCGCACCGGCACGACCCGCGCCTCCGCCACCAGCGTGTTGTCCACAATCGGTGCCGCCGTTGGCGCGGTTTGCGCCGTGGGCGTGGCAGCACGCCCGCGCAGCACCGCAAAGGCCGCAACACCAAGCACCAGCACCGCAGCTACCGCGATCCAAACCTTTTTCATAGCACACCTGACCAATCGGCCATATCAACGCAAACAGAGTACCCGGCCATATGCGTAACGCTACTCATAGCGCAGCGCCCGCACAATATTCATTCGCGCAGCCTGGCGCGCCGGGAACAGCGCCGCCACCACACCCAGCAGAATGCCGATGATTGTGGCGGCAATCAAGCCATTGCTCGGGAAGACATACGCCACCGGGTAGCCAGCCGAGCCCAGCCCCAGGATCAGAACATAGCCGAGGTACAGGCCGGCCAGCAAGCCAAAGGCCGTGCCAATCACCGCCAGCAGCAGCGCCTCGGCGAGCACAATGCGGCGCACCTGCCGGCGCGTCGCGCCAATCGCCCGCAGCATACCGATCTCGCGGGTGCGCTCGATCACGCCAATCGCGAGCGTGTTCAGCAGCGCGATCAGCGACGGCGCGGCCAGCACGGCCAGCAGCGCATACATCGCCAGAAAAGTCTGGTCGAAGATCTGCTTGTTTTCCTCAAAAAAGCTCTTGCCCGACACCAGCCGGAACTGCGGGTAGTCCTTCAGAATCGCCTTGAGCTTTGGCTCAACCGCCGCGGCGCTGGCGTTGGGCGCGAGATTGAGCTGAATGAAAATGTCTTCGCTCTTGCGGAAATCGCGCTGCAGGTTCGATTGCGCGATATACGCGGTTTGCACCTTGGCGTTCAGGTAATCGCTCGCCACCGCAATGATCTGGTAGCTCTGCTGGCCGGTCGGCGTCGTCAGGCGCACGGTGTCGCCGGGATGCAGGCCGGTTTGCGCGGCAAACACACCGTTGATGATCAGCGCCCGCGCGCGCCCGAGGTCGGTGTAGGCGGTCGCGGGGTCGCCTTCCTGAAAGTTCAGGCTCGCCACTTTCGGGTAGACCGTTGGGTCGATGCCGAGCAGTGACAAAGCTTTGCCATTGGCGGTCGCCGCCGCGTAGCGCAGCGTGCTCACCACCCCTACGCCCGGCACGGCGCGCAGGCGGTCGGCCAGGCCGTTTTTCGCGCCAACATTATTGCCCCACACGCCCACCGCTGGCGGAATAAACAGGTAGTCGCTGCCCAGGCTTTTCTGCAAGGTGCCCAGAAAGCCACCTGACAGGCTCCAGACCATTCCGCCCATTGCCACAATAATTGCCAGCCCAACCATGGTCGCGCTTGCAGTGACAGCGGCGCGGCCCGGCTGGCGCACCACATTGCTGCGCGCCAGCTCGCCAGTGCCTTCGCGCGCCACAATCATCGCCAGCACCTGGCTGAAGAACGAGGCGATTGGCCGCACCAGCACGGGCGCGACCAGCACCAGCCCGATCAGGAACAGCAGCCCGCCCAGCCCGGCGGCGCGGGCATTTCGCGAAAACAGGGCCAGCAGCGCCAGCACCAGCAGCGCCACGCCCGCAATCGTGCTGCGCGTGATGCGCCGGCCAGATTGCTCGGGCACGGCTGGGCGCAGCGCCTCCAGCGGCGACATTCGGCTGGCGCTCAGCGCGGGCAGCAGGCCGGCCAGCAGCGTCACGCCCACGCCCAGCAGGATCGTCCGAACGAACAAGGCCGGCTCCAAAACCGGGTCGCCAATCGTCAGGTGCAGGAAATCGCGGTAGAGCGAGCGCATCAGGTAGAGAATACCCGCGCCCATGCCATAGCCCAGCGCCATGCCGATCAGCGTGCCAAGCACGCCTTGCAGCACGCCCTCGGCCAGAATCAGCCCGATGATTGTGCGGCGGCTTGCGCCAATTGCGCGCAGCATGCCAATGTCGTGGCGGCGCTCGGCAATAATCGTGCGAAAGGTGTTGAAGATAATGAAGCCGCCCATGAATAGCGCCAGAAAGCCAAACAGACTAAACGCCGCCTGCCCGGTCTGCAAGCCGGCCAGCAGCTCGCCGCCGCCCGACAGGCCGCCGAGCGTGTAGTTGTCGCCCAGCGCGGTCTGGATGTTCTGCTCAATCGCGGCGCGCTGCGCCTGGTCGGCCACGTCGAAGTTCGCCTCGATGGTGTTGATGCGGTTGGGCAGGGCCAGCAGCTTCTGGGATTCGATCAGCGTCACCAGCACTTCTTCGTTGCCGGGGCGCGAGCGCGCGGGCAGCAGCCCAACGATCCTGAGCGAGACGTCGCCGTCGGCGGTGGGCAGGTGCAGTTTCTGGTTGAGCTGCAAGCCCAGTGTTTCAGCCAGGGCGGCGGTGATCACGGCAGCATTTTCGTCGCTGGGGCGCAGGAAACGGCCCGATTTCACCGGGTAGGTTCGCAGCGCCTGCGCGGCGTCGATGTCGATACCGGTGAGCGTGAGCGCGCCAAGCTGGGCGCGGCCATAGTAGCCGGCCGGAATGTTGATGGTGCGGCTGAGCGAGCCCGCCACCACGCGCACGCCCGGCACGGCGCGCACTTTGCTGAGCGTATTGCGCGCAAAGGCCTCGCCCGATTTCTGCGTCACAGTGACATCGACCTGCCCGGCGGCAGCAAGCACATTCGCCTGAAAAGCCGCCAGCATGGTGGGCAGCAGAACGCCCATGCCGAAGATCACCATGGTGCCAAACACAATCGCCAGCGTGGTCAGCGCCGTGCGCAGCTTGCGCCCCCACAAGTAGCGCGCCGCGAGCGTCAGTTGCAGCCGAAGCATCGCCGCCTCCTTCCCGCGTCACATCTGCCGCAGCCACTCGGCCACCAGCGCGCCGTTTGCACCATTCGCGCCATTCTGCTGGTCGAGCTGCAGTGCGTCAACAATCACGCCGTCGCGCAGAAACACAATCCGATTGGCGTAGGAAGCGATGTGCGCGTCGTGCGTCACCATCACCACCGCGCGGCCCCAGTCGTCGGCCACCTGCCGCAGCAGCCCGGCAATTTCGTCGGACGAGCGCGTGTCGAGGTTGCCGGTTGGCTCGTCGGCCAGCACCAGCTGCGGCTCGGCCACCAGCGCGCGCGCAACCGCGACACGCTGCTGCTGCCCACCCGAAAGCTGGTCGGGCCGACTACTCAAGCGATGCCCCAGGCCAACTTTCTTCAGCCACTCGGTTGCGCGCGCGCGGCCCTGCTCGGCCGGCACGCCGTCGAGCGTCAGCGGCAGCGCGGCATTGTCGACCGAATCGAGCATGGGAATGAGGTTGAACGACTGGAACACAAAGCCGATCTTCTGGCGGCGCAGGCGCGTCAGCTCGTCGTCGGGCATCTCGCCAATCGACACGCCGCCGATCAGCACGCGCCCGCTGCTTGGCCGGTCGAGCCCGCCCAGCAGGTAGAGCAGCGTGGACTTCCCGCAGCCGCTCGGCCCCATCACCGCCACAAACTCGCGCGCCTCAACGCTCAGGTTCGCGTGGTCGAGCGCCGTGACGGTGGTTTCGCCCGCGCCATACACGCGGGTCAGTTCTTCAGCCTGAATGAGCGCCATTCGTCCCACCTGTGGCAGTGTCTGCCACCATATCCGCAGCCTCGCCACCCTCACTCGTCGCCTCGGCCCAGGCGCGCAGCACGCCCGCCTCGGCAATCGTCAGCGACCCGGGCGCAGTGCCCAGCACGCGCTCGATCGCGTCGGCATACACGGCCAGCGTCTGCTCCATGCGCTGCGCCTTGGCGGCGGCCGGCTCGCGCGCTAATAGCTGCTCGGTCAGCAGGTCGCCAAAGTCGTGCGCCAGACTGATCACAATCATCCCAACCTGCTCGGGAAACGCGGCGTTGATCGTGCCCTCGGCCACGCCCTGCCGGGCAATATCGGCCAGCAGCGGGGCCAGGGTGCGCAATGCTGCCATGCGCAATTTGTGGCGCATAATCGCGTTGCTGTCGTCGTACCACACGCGCATCAGCGTGAGCATAAAGGCTTTCTGCTCCAGCTTCCAGGTATTTGCCACCGCGAAAAAGCGGTTGTACTTCGCCAGCGCCGAAAGCTGCGGGTCGCGCACAATCGGCAGCAGCCGCTGCACGGCACCGTCGAGCTGCCGCTCGACCAGTGCTTCCATCAGGGCATGCTTCGAGCCAAAATAATGGTAGAAGGCGCCCTTCGAAATTTGCAGCGCGTCGAGCACATGCTGAATCGACATCTGCTCGTAGCCGATGGTCGAGACCAAACGCTGCGCGGCATCCAGAATCTCGCTGCGCCGGGCGGTGTATTCGTGCGCTTTGACCGTGCGTGCCATAGATTCGCTTTCAATAAACCGACCGTCGGTCTAATTAAGTGCCAGTATACGACGGAGCGCGCCGCGCGTCAATAGTCTTGTTCAGCCGTTCGGGTGTATAATTGGCAACACGCTCACGCCAAAAGTAAACGCGCTTTTACGCTTGACGCATCCTGATGCGCTGAGTACAATACGCAGTAATTTGATACACAAACACAACAAAGGGGGATGTGATGGCGAAGATCTACAATAATATCACCGAGCTGGTGGGCCACACGCCGCTGGTGCGCCTGAACCGCGTGAACGACACGCAGGCGACGGTGGTAGCGAAGCTGGAGTTCTTCAACCCGGCCAGCAGCGTGAAAGACCGCATTGGCCTGGCGATGATTGAGGCGGCCGAGCGCGAAGGCAAGATCAAGCCGGGCGAGACAGTGATTGTGGAGCCGACCAGCGGCAACACCGGCATTGGCCTGGCATTTGTCGCGGCGGCCAAGGGCTACCGCATTGTCCTGACCATGCCCGACAATATGAGCCTGGAGCGGCGCAAGCTGCTGAAGGGTTTTGGCGCCGACCTGGTGCTGACGCCAGCCGCCGAGCGCATGCCCGGCGCGATCCGCAGGGCCGAAGAGATCGCCGCCGATATCCCGAACGCCTGGATTCCGCAGCAGTTCCAGAACCCGGCCAACCCCGAGGTGCATCGCGCCACCACGGCCGAAGAGCTGTGGGACGACACCGACGGCAAGATCGACTTTCTGGTGGCGGGTGTTGGCACGGGCGGCACGATCACTGGCGTGGCCGAGGTGCTGAAAGCGCGCAGGCCCGAGTTCAAGGCCGTCGCCGTCGAGCCCGAGGGGTCGCCGGTGCTGTCGGGCGGGCAGGCTGGCCCGCACAAAATTCAGGGCATTGGCGCGGGTTTCGTGCCCGATGTGCTGAACACCGGCATTATTGACGAGATCATTCAGGTGGGGAACGACGACGCCTTCGACATGGCGCGCCGCCTGGCCAAGGAAGAGGGCCTGATGGTGGGCATCAGCTCGGGCGCGGCGGCCACCGCTGCCCTGCGCCTGGCGCGCCGCCCCGAGAACGCTGGCAAGCTGATTGTGTTCATTGTGCCGAGCAACGGCGAGCGCTACCTCAGCACCGCGCTGTTCCCCGACGAAGCCTAGTGAAGTTTTGAGTGTTGAGTGTTGAGTTTTGAGTTAGCCCAGTGCTAACTCAACACTCAACACTCAACACTCAACATTAGCCCTACTCTAGCCCGCGCACCTGCAGTTCGTCCACCACTTCCTCAACGCCCTCCACATACTCAGCCACGGCCAGCAGATTATCGCTGTCGGTCAGGTCGTCGACATGGCCGCGCAGCGTCACAACGCCACCGCGCGCCACAATTGCAATGCGGTTGACATACGCGGTTGTGCTGCTATCGGCGCGAATAGCCTCGCGCACGCGCGTGCTCATCTCGTCGTCGCTGGGCATGAAATCGCTGTGGTGGTCGGCATCGTAGGGCTCGTCGAGCGCGGAAACGCCCAGGCCGCTGGCAACTTCTGCGCCGCCCAGGTCGTCGCTCGGCACCGTCGGCGGGTCGATTGGCGGGATGTAGGTCATGCCTTCCTCCACCGCCTCCATGGCGTCGTCGGTCTCGCCCTCGCGCAGTTCCAGCTCGGTCAGCAGCTCGATATTGTCCATGTCCTCGGGCTGGCCATCGGGGTCGTCCAGTTCTCCCTCGTCCACATCGGTGCGCGAAAAACCCGCGTCGGCCTCGACCTCGTCGGCGGCGAAAAACTCGCCCTGGTTGTCGGCGTCGCGGTAGCCGGCCATGGCGCGCAGCTGCGTCTCGATTGGCGGCGCGGGCGGGTTCAGCGGCGTGTCGGTCGCGGGGTCGCTGCTCGGGCGCTTCGATGCGTTTGTATCAGTCATTTTCGTTTTCTCCTTGTGTTATTCTGCCGCTTCTTCTGCACGCAGCGTGCCAGCGAAAATACGCAATTCGGCGCTTGCCACGCGCAAGTTTGAAGCGCAAGATTCGGATAGACGCCCGCCGCCGAGCGCGCTATCATGCAGCTATGTAAGACGACAAGGAGAGCGCAATGAATGAAGAACGTTGCTGGCAGGCGGTCGCCACCCGCGATGCGACGATGGATGGCCAGTTTTTCTACGCGGTGCGCTCGACGGGCATCTACTGCCGGCCGAGCTGCCCGTCGCGGCGGCCCCGGCGCGAGCTGGTGCAGTTTTTCGGGCAGGCCGCCGCTGCCGAGCAGGCCGGGTTTCGCGCATGCCGCCGCTGCCACCCGCGCGAAAACGGGGCGAGCCCGGCCCAGCGCGAGCTGGTGGCACGTGCATGCGCCGCGCTCGACGCAGCCGGTGAGCACGCGCCCACGCTGGCCGAACTTGGCGCGCAGCTTGGCATCAGCCCGTTTCATCTTCAGCGCAGCTTCAAGCGCGCGATGGGCATCACGCCGCGCCAGTATGCGGCCGCGCGCCGCGTCGAGCGCCTGAAAACGCAGCTTAAACAAGGGGAAAACGTGACACACGCACTCTATGACGCTGGCTACGGTTCGAGCAGCCGGCTGTATGAGCAAGCGCCCGAGCGCCTGGGAATGACGCCCGCCACCTACGGGCGCGGCGGCGCGGGCGCGCAGATCGTCTATACCATTGCAGAAACGGCCCTCGGCCAATTGCTGGTGGCGGCCACCGCGCGCGGCATCTGCTTTGTCAGCCTGGCCGACGACGCGCCCGCGCTCGAAGCCGCGGTGGCGAAAGAGTTCCCCGCCGCCGACATTGCCCGCGACGACGCCGCACTGGAGGCGTGGGCCGGCGACATTGTGCGCGAGCTGAGCAGCGATGCTTCCGCGCTCGATCTGCCGCTGGATGTGCGGGCCACCGCATTCCAGCAGCGCGTCTGGCAGGCGCTGCGCGCCATCCCGGCCGGCAGCACGCGTAGCTATGGCGAGCTTGCGGCGGCGCTGGGCCAGCCCACTGCCGCCCGCGCCGTGGCGCGCGCCTGCGCGACCAACCCGGTGGCGCTGCTGGTGCCCTGCCACCGCGTCGTGGGCGAGGGCGGCGACATGCGCGGCTACCGCTGGGGCGTGGAGCGCAAACGCGCCTTGCTGGAACAGGAAGCCGAAGGGCGATAGAACCGAGAAGCAAGCAGCCAGCAGTCGGCAGTTGGCAGTAAGCGCTGATACAACGTGCAAACCTGCGAACCTGCAACTTGCAAACAGCAGAACCGCAGAAAAGGCGTATAGCATACGCCGTATGTGCCGAAACAAAAGCTCGCTTTTTATGGAGCAGCAATGAGCATGGAAAAAGCGCTGGGTGAGCGCGCGCGGCCGAGTCTGCTCGGCGCGGTTGGGCCGGAGCTGGCCCAGCTTGTGGTGGTGGGGCTGTGGGCTTCGACCTTTATTGTCACCAAGCACGCCTTTGACGAGCTGTCGCCACTGGCCTTCACGTTTGTGCGCTTTGGGCTGATGACCGTGCTGGCCTTTGCGGTGCTGGCAGCGCGCCACGGTCTGCGCTCGCCAGCGGCGCGCATTGCGCGGGCCGACCTGCCGCGCTTTCTGATGGCAGGGCTGGCCGGATACACCTTCTACCAGCTTGGCTTTGTGCTGGGCCTGCACGAAACCTCGTCCTTCGCCAGCTCGCTGCTAATCGCGATGGTGCCGCTGTTTACGATTGTGTTTCTGGCGCTGCGCGGCGAGCGCACCGGCCGGCGCGGCTGGCTCGGCCTGGCAACCATTCGCACGCCCGCGCGGGCACGTGCTGCAAAAGGAGACGCATGAGTACGCTTGTTGTTCCCGCCGAGCGCGCCCCCGACCGGCGCGTGGGCATTGCGCTGGCCTTGCTGGCCGTGTATGTCATCTGGGGTTCGACCTACCTGGCCATTCGCTATACACTCACCAGCTTCCCGCCCTTTCTGATGGCGGGAATGCGCTTTACACTCGCTGGCACGCTGCTGCTGCTGCTGGCGCGCTGGCGGCGCGGCGCGTGGCCCACCCGCCAGCAGTGGCGCAACGCCGCGCTGATTGGTGGGCTGCTGCTGGTGAGCGGCAATGGCGTGGTGGTGTTTGCCGAGCAGTGGGTCACGTCGACCATGACGGCGCTGCTGCTGGCGACCGTGCCGATCTGGACGGCGCTGATGGCCGGGATCGGCGGGCGCTGGCCGCGCCGGCTCGAATGGCTTGGGCTGGTGCTGGGCTTCGCGGGGATTGTGCTGCTGAACCTGGAAGGCAACCTGCGCGCCAACCCGCTCGGCGCGGCGGCGATGGTCTTCGCAGCACTGAGCTGGTCGCTCGGGTCGGCGCTGAGCCGCCGGCTCGACCTGCCGGCCGGGCTGATGGGCAGCGGCGCGGAAATGCTCTGCGCCGGCCTGATGCTGCTGCTCATCGCGCTGGGCCTGGGCGAGCACATGACCACGCTGCCCAACCCGGCGGCGCTGGCTGCGTTTGTCTACCTGATTATCTTCGGCGCGCTGGTGGCCTTTAGCGCCTATGGCTTTCTGCTGAGCTACGCCCGCCCCGCGCTGGCCGCCAGCTTCGCCTATGTCAACCCGGTGATCGCGGTTGCACTTGGCGTTGGGCTGGCGGGCGACACAATTGGCGTGGCGGGCATTGTGGCGATGGGTATTATTCTGCTGGCCGTGGTGTTGGTGATGGTGGCGAAAGAGTAGGGTTGAATTGCGCAAAATCTACGCACTACGCACTTCTAATCATAGTGCGTAGTGCGTAGTGCGTAGTCATTCTTATGTCACGCTGAACATGCCCGCCCGGTCGAAGGCGATTGGAGTTACTTCGCCCAGCACCTCGACACGGCCCGTCGCCAGCAGCTCGGGCAAGAGCGGCTCGGATGCCCAGAACTCCTCGATGTGCTTGGTGTCGGTGATGCGAGCGATGCGCGCCGTTTCGGGCTCGGT
The DNA here is from genome assembly GCF_057073505.1 of Kouleothrix sp. 19917. NCBI lineage: Bacteria > Bacillati > Chloroflexota > Chloroflexia > Chloroflexales > Roseiflexaceae > Kouleothrix > Kouleothrix sp. 19917. The sequence goes on along the minus strand of NZ_CP097099.1, from coordinate 1,135,053 downwards.
GCGCAGGCAGCAGGCCAGCGCCACCAGCAGCGCCTGCTGGTCGTTGTCGACTGCTATTGGCAAACGCGCGCCTTCGGGCGTTTTGGCCGTCACGACATTCATGTAGGTGCTCCGGTAGTCGATCCGCTCGATCACACGGCGCAGCGCCACGTCGAACAGGCCGATGCCGGTGGCATTCCCCTCGGTTGCGGGCGTCAGGCCGCGCACAATCAGGCGCTGGATGCGCGGCAGGAAGTCAAGGTTCTGCCCGTAGTAGCGATTGACCACATTCGTATCCGCGCCGATGCCGCTCACATCCTTGCCAATCGCGTCCACCACCAGCACGTCGATGCGTTCGCCGGGCAGGCGCGGCATCCACTCGCGCGCCATGGTCAGCAGCTCTTTTTCGCGCTCCTCGATCTGCGGCGTCGGCACGACCTCGACATGCGCGAGGCTGCCATGCCCATCTTCGATCAGCGCCACGCCAAAGGGAATCTGGCCCTGCGCCAGCGTGAAGCGCGCCACGGCTGGAATCAGGGTGTGGAACTCGGGGAAGCCATAGCTGTGGAAGGTGTCGGCGCCCTTCTGCTTGCCCAGGCCAATCGCCACCATCTTCATCAGGCCCGACTCAATCACGCCGTGAAAGTCGGTGTGCGGCTTGACGCGCCCAACCGGAATGACGGCATCGGCGCTGCGGTGGGCGGTCGCATCGAACCAGACCGGCACGCGCGCGGTGCCGCCCGCCACCGGCTGATCTTCGACATAGCCGAGCAGGTCGGTTTCCATGCTGGCGCGAATCGGGCAGCCGATCTTTTCCTCGGTGACGCCATATTCCGCCAGCACCGCCAGCTGGCCGGCCGCAGTTGCGCCGCCGTGGCTGCCCATGGCCGGCACCACAAACGGCTCCGCGCCCAGCTTGCGCACCTCGGCGGCGGCGGCGCGCAGCACCTGATCGATGCGATCAATGCCGCGGCTGCCGCCAGTCAGCGCCACGCGCATGCCCGGGCGAATGGCAGCCTGCACCGCAGAGTGGGCAAAGGCCGCCGCCACAGCCGCGCCAACATCCTGCAAACCGGCATCGTACAGGCGCTGGCGCACCTTCACCCAGCGCGGCAGTTCGCCACGCTCGAAAACCTCCCACATTGCGATCCTCCTTTGGCACGCATGGTTGCGTCATTGGGCACGGGGCGATGCGCGAATTATAGCAGCTTGCGGCCGGGCTGTGGCGCGGGAAACAGCGTGGCCGAATGCTCGGACGACAGCTCGGCCAGGTCGGAATCAAGCAGCTCTTCCAGCCACGCCGCGCTCGGCCCGCCGTCGCCGCCTGCCCCCGACGAGGCGCGCACCACCAGCTCGACCGCGACCGAATGGCTGCTTGCTTCGCTTGCCGCGCCCGAAAGACGCGCCAGCAGCAGCTCGCTGGCGGTGCGGCCCATGGCATACTGCCGCACGCGCACAGTCGTCAGCGCCGGCTCGACCAGCGACGCCAGCGCGATGTCGTCAAAGCCCACAATCGCCAGCTCGGCGGGAATTGCGCGCCCCAGCCGCCGCGCTGCGATCATCGCCCCGACCGCAATCAGGTCGTTGTAGCAGAACAATGCAGTTGGCCGCCCCTCCTGCAACATGTGCAGGGCCGCGCCGTAGCCACCGCGCAGGGAAGGCATGCATTGCACAGCCAGCGCCGGATCGAAGGCGAGGCCGGCCTGTTCAAGCGCTTGGCGATAGCCCTCGGCGCGCTTTTCGGCGGCAGTACGCAGCAGCGGGCCGCCCAGGTGGCCGATGCGCGTGTGGCCCGCAGCGATCAGGTGCTCGGTCGCCAGCCGCGCCCCCGCCCCATTGTCGATGTCGATCACGGTGGTGTTGGCGTGCGGGGCCGGGCAATCTTCGGCCACAATCGGGATGGTGTCGTGCACAATTGCAGAAAGCGTGGCCGCGTCGGAGCGCGCGCCAAACAGCAGCAGCCCATCCACGCCGCGATCGACCAGCATGGCGAGGTAGCCCTGCTCCTTCTGCTGGTCTTCGCTGGTGTTGCACAGAAAAAGAGTGTAGCCAGCCGCGTACAGCACATCTTCGCAGCCGCGCACCACCTGCCCAAAAAACGGGTTGGTGATGTCGGGAATGACTACGCCGATGGTTTTGCTGCGGCCCGTGCGCAGGCTGCTCGCCAGCCCGTCGGGCCGGAAGCCCAGTTCGTCAATCGCCCGCTGCACCTTCTGGCGCGTTGCGTCGCTGATATAGGGCCAGTTATTCACGACATTCGAGACGGTTTTGGGCGAGACGCCGGCATGCGCGGCTACGTCGCGCAGCGTGACCTTCTTTTTCGGGCGGTTCCTGCGAGGGAGCATGGCGCTTCTTTCGTGTGCGGGGGCTGGTGCGTTCGCGTGTATTATACCTGCAAGCGCAGCACACGCCGACTTGCCGCACGAATCGGGCGGCGGAACGGGAAATGAGTCGTGTCAAATTCCCAAAATTCATCCACAGATTTCGCAGATTTCGCAGATAACAAACCTCATATCTGTGTAATCTGTGGATAGATATCGCTCCCCAAAAGCCCTTCGTGCCTTTGTGCCTTCGTGGCAATCGTTCCTAACAACGGTGAATTGACAGCATGAAACTGCGGTGCTATAGTCGTGTACATCGTTGTACACATCGGTATACTTGCCGCGAAAGGAGCACCAATGAGCCAGGAACGCGATCTTCCGCGCCCGGTGCCGCTTGCGCATGTCGCGCTGGACGATGCCTTCTGGGGGCCGGTATATACGCGCCTGCGCACAGTCACGCTCCATGACGTGTTTGGCAAGTTCGAGCGCGACGGCGCGTTGGCGAACTTCGCGCGCGTGGCAGCAGGCTTGCGCGGCGAGCATCGCGGCTTCCCCTGGTTCGATGGTCTGGTGTTCGAGACAATCCGCGCCGCCGCCGATTTTCTGGCAACGAGCTACGACCCGCAGCTCGACGCGCGGCTGGATGGCTACATTGCGCAGATTGCGGCGGCGCAGGCGGCCGACCCCGACGGCTACCTGAACACATATGTCACGCTGATGTGCCCGGAAACGCGCTGGGGCGCAAATGGCGGCAACCAGCTCTGGAGCCACGAGGAATACAATGCTGGCTGCCTGATCGAAGCGGCGGCGCACCACTTCCGCGCCACCGGCAAAACCAGCCTGCTCGCGCTGGCGGTGCGTTTCGCCAACTCCCTGTGCGAGTATATTGGCCCGCCGCCGCGCCACAACATCGTTCCCTCGCACTCGCTGCCCGAAGAAGCCCTGCTGAAGCTCTACTGCCTGCTGCGCGACGCGCCCGATCTGGCCGCACAACTCGGCGTTGCCAACCCCCACATCTATCTCGATCTGGTGCGCTTCTGGGTCGAGGGGCGCGGCAATCACGCCGGGCGCGTGGGCTTCACCGAATACGCGCAAGACCACCGCCCGGTGCGCGAGCAGGAGGCGGCCGTGGGCCATGCCGTGCGCGCCACGCTGTTCTATACCGGCCTGGCCGCGCTGGCAAACGAAACCGTCGCAGAAGATTACCGCACTACGGCGGCGCGCCTGTGGCACGATGTGACTGCGCGCAAAATGTACCTGACTGGCGGCGTTGGCTCGATCAACCAGTACGAGGGCTTTAGTTTCGGCTACTACCTGCCGAGCGACGGCTACAACGAAACCTGTGCGGCGGTTGGACTGGCCTTCTGGGCCGGGCAGATGCACGCCGCTTTTGCCGACGCCGCCTACCCCGACGTGGTCGAGCGCGTGTTGTACAACGGCGCGCTGGCGGGAGTGTCGCTCGGCGGCACCACCTACACCTACCAGAACCCGCTGGTCAGCCACGGCGAGCTGCACCGCTGGGAATGGCATTCCTGCCCGTGCTGCCCGCCCATGCTGCTCAAGCTCTACGCTGCGCTGGGCGAGCAGATCTACGCCCACACCCACCGCGACATTTTTGTTCAGCAGTATATTGGCAGCACGGCGCGCATCGCATTGGAAACGGGCGAAGTTACGCTTGCGCTCGATTCGGCGCTGCCGTGGCAGGGCCATGCCACCATCACGCTCGAACTGGCAGGATCGCAAACCTTCGCCCTGCGCCTGCGCGTGCCGGGCTGGTGCCCCGCGCTCGCCATCCGCGTCAATGGCGAGGAACACATGGCCCCAATCGCGCAGGGCTACGCCGTGATCGAGCGCGCGTGGCACAACGGCGACCGCATCGAGCTTGAGTTCGCTATGCCAGTGTTGCGCATAGCCGCGCACCCGTCGGTCAACCAATTGCTCGGGCATGTGGCACTCCAGCGCGGCCCGCTGGTCTACTGCCTCGAAGGAATCGACAACCTGGCCGAGCCGGTGCTTGCGCCTGTGCCGCAGCTTCAGCCCGAGTGGCAGCCCGCGCTGCTCGGTGGTGTGATGGCGCTGCGCGGGCACGCCGCCGACGGCAGCGGTTTTCAGGCGATTCCCTACTTCGCCTGGGACAACCGGCCCGCCGACGCTGCGGAGGATTGGATGGCGATCTGGCTCAGGCAGGACGGCAACCACGCGCTGCGCCACACGCTTGACGGCGAGGACCGTGCCGGCTGGGAGCACGCGCTCTACCGTGCCCTGCCCAATTCAGAAGATACTTAACCGCAAAGCGCGCAAAGGACGCGAAGAATCGGGTTGATGCAAAAGAGTGAGTAGTGCGTGATGCGTAGTGCGTAGTGCGCGTGGTCGCAAGTTCTCGGTTCTCGGTTCTGTGGTTCTGTGGTTCTGTGGTTCTGTGGTTCTGTGGTTCTGTGGTTCTGCGGTTCTTGGTTCTCGGTTCTTGGCGACAAAAAGGAAACGCAATGCAGCAGGAAGCACCCATCGCCGGGCAGGTGGCGATTGTCACCGGCGGCGCGCAGGGCATTGGGCGCGCGATTGCGCTGCGCCTCGCGCGCGACGGATTCTATCTCGTCGTGGCCGACCAGCAGCAGGCGCAGGCCGAAACCGTGGCCGAGGAAATACGCGCCAGTGGCGGCCAGGCGCTGGCGCTCGCAATTGACGTGACGAGCGCAGCCGACCGCGAGCGCCTGATCGGGGAAACGCTCGCCACCTTCGGCCGGCTGGATGTGCTGGTGAACAACGCCGGCATTATTCGCGCCGCCATGCCCGCCGACGTGACCGAAGAGCACTGGGACGCGGTGATGGGCGTGAATGCCAAGGCTGTTTATTTCTGCGCGCAAGCTGCCCTGCGCCACATGCACGCCCAGCGCAGCGGCCGCATCATCAACATCGCCTCGATTGCCGGCAAGCTCGCCAGCACGATCTACCACCCAATCTACAACGTCAGCAAGGCCGCCGTGATTGCAATGACCAAAACCCTCGCGCTGGCGCACGCCGCCGACGGCATTCGCGTGAACGCAGTGTGCCCGGGTGTGGTCGCAACCGCCATGCAGGATGAAGTCGACCGTGAGTTTGCGCGCGTGACCGGCCGCGCCCCCGAGGTTATCCGCGCCGAGCGGCTGGCGCGCATCCCAATCGGCCGGATCGAGCAGCCCGAAGAAGTCGCGGCGCTGGCGTCGTTTCTTGCCAGCCCCGACGCCGCCTACATCACCGGCGAGGCGTTCAACGTCAGTGGCGGCATCCTGGCATAGCAAGCCGCTGAGAGCGTTTACCACGAAGACACGAAGACACGAAGGGTTGCGAATACTTTGCTCGCTTCAAACCTGCTTGTGTATCAATAGGGAACTTCAAAATCTTCGTGCCTTCGTGCCTTCGTGGTTCTGTAAAATATCGTCATTCCAGAAGGAAACTGAATGAGCGAACGCTTGAACGGCAAAACCGCGATTATCAGCGGCGCAAACCTGGCCGTGCATGGCGGCTACGCGGCGCAGTAGATCGTAGTGCGTGGCGCGTGGCAATTTCATCTACGCACTACGCACGACGTCTTTGTTTGAGGGAAAAAATGACGACGAACACATCAATCCCCACCAGCATGCGCGTGCCGCACTTCGCTGGCAGCCGCCGCATCGACACAACCGAAAAAGCCGTTCCGCAGCCCGGCGCGGGCCAGCTTCTTTTGCAAGTCAAGGCCAACGCCCTGTGCGGCTCGGAGCGCGGGCAATTCGCGAATGGCAGCGCCGTGACGCCCGGGCATGAAGCCGCTGGTGTGGTGGTGGCCGCCGGGCCGGGCACGCACACGCCACTTGGTACGCCCGGCGTGGTCTTTCTGATGGACTATTGCGGCGCGTGCCGCAGCTGCCGCCTGGGTTTCACCAACCAGTGCCTCGCCAAGCGTGGCGACATGGGCTTCAACCGCGATGGCGGCTACGGCGCGTTCGAGCTGGTCAGCGAGACGATTTTCTTCCCAATCGATGCCGATATGCCGCTGGGCGACGCAACCATGCTGCTGGATGTGATGGGCACCAGCGCGCACGCCCTCCGCCGCGGGCTACGCATGCGCGCCGACGTCGAGTCGCTGCTGGTCACGGGCGCGGGGCCGGTCGGGCTGGGCATGCTGGCGATGGCGAAGCTGCTGCTGGGCGCATCCACGCCCGTGCTGATCAGCGACATGCTGCCCTACCGGCTGGCGCTGTCCGAGCAGCTGGGCGGCATTCCAATCGACCTCGCGGCGCACGATTTGGCTGCCGGGGCGCGCGCCGCTGGCTTCGCCGAAGTCGATCTGGCAATCGACAGCAGCGGGAAAACCGCCGCCCGCCAGGCCGCGCTCGACCTGCTGGGCAAGCGCGGCGCGCTGATCTGCGTGGGCCATGGCGAGGAGCTGCACGTCACGGTTTCATCGGGTCTGATCGCGCCCGAGCGCGCCGTGCTTGGCAGCGAATACTTCTGCTTCAACGAGCTACCCGACTCGCTGGCGCTCTTGCGCGAGCACCGCGCCTACCTCAGCCAGATCATTACGCACCGCTACGGCGTTGGCGAGATTCAGCAGGCCTTTGAGCAGTTCTTCGCGGGCGCAACCGGAAAGGTGATCATCGAGCAATGAGCAAGCTAAAAGCCGCGATCATTGGCGCGGGCGGCTGGGGCCGCCAGCACGCGCGCATTCTGGCCGGGCGGCCAGATGTGGAGCTGTGCGCAATCGTTGGGCGCACCCAAGAGCGCACCGAGACGCGCGCTGCCGAGTATGGCACGCGCGCCTATACCGACATTGGCAAGATGCTGGCGCGCGAGCGGCCCGATTTCGTCACCCTGAGCCTGCCGAACCAGGGGCACTTTGCCGCCACGCTCGAGGTAATTCAGGCCGGCGTGCCGCTGCTGGCCGAGAAGCCGCTGGTGTTCGATCTGGCCGAGGCCGACACGCTGCTGGCGGAAGCGGCGCAGCGCAATCTGTTCTTCGCAATTAACTTTAACCACCGCTATGCGCGCCCGGTGCAGCTTGCCCACGACGCGATTGCGCAGGGGCGGCTTGGCCCGCTGGTGTTTGCAAGCTGGCGCTTTGGCGGCGAAGGGCGCAGCGACCACCCACACGCCAACCTGATCGAGACGCAGTGCCACGGCTTCGATATGCTCGAATACCTGTGCGGGCCAATCGCGTCGATGTCGGCGGAAATGACCGATATGACCGGCAAGGGCTTCAGCACGCTGGCGCTGGCGCTGCGCTTTGCGAACGGCGCGGTCGGCACGCTGCTCGGCTCGTACGATTCGTCGTATGCCTACCCCGGCACGCATCTGGTGGAGATCAACGGCACCGAGGGGCGCGCGCTGATCGAAGACACGGTGCGGCGCTACAGCTTCCACCAGCGCGGCAACGAGATGGGCGAAACCTGGCAGGCCGGCTATTTCAACGACCGCGAGCGCGAGTTCCACCGCACCTTCGACGCGCATATGGACGCGGTGCTGGCGGCCCTAAAGAATGGCGCGGAGCCGCCCATCCACGCGCGGGCCGGTCGCCGCGCGCTGGCGCTGGCCCACGCCGCCATCGAGTCGTTCGCGCAGGGGCAGCGGGTAGAGGTATAAGCTATCGCTGAGTGGAACCTGAACGAGCCAGCGGGCAGAGAAGGCGCGCTTCCCTGCCCGCTGGCTTGTGAACCCGGCCAATTGCCACATTTACGCCGGGCGCAGCAGTTCGCTTGCAGGCGTGCGTGGCGCATCGCTTGTGCTTTTGGGCGTGTTGAAGCCCCTGGCAAGCAGCCACACCGCCAGCGACATTTCGTTCAGCGCGACCGGGATTGAAAGCAGCGCGCCCCACAGCGAAATCTGCTCGATCACGCCAAAGAGCTCCAGCAGCGCAGCCACAAACACCAGCGTTGCGCCAGCCATCCCCAGAGTCGCAAGCCAGCGCGGCACCAGACCCGAGCGGAAGAACAGAAAGCTGTACATGATCGTGTTGATGCCCAGCATGAAATTCGGCCCAAGCAGGAAGGTCCAGTCGTGGATGGCGCGCAGCGCGGTGCCAACTGCCATGTAGGCGGCGCGATCGGGCGCGGGCTCGGCGGAATATGCGCGGCCCAGCGTCAGCAGCGCAAGCACGCTTATGATGCCGACGGTGATCACCACGGCTTCGAGAAAGCGGAAGCACAGGTGCCACAGCGCGATCCGCTCGCTTTGTGCGCGCAGCACCGGAAACATGGTCACGGCAGTGCCCACCGCCGAGATTACCAGCAGCAGCTCCATCAGCGCGCCCAGCAGGATCTGCTTGTCGTTCGCCGCACCGACGGCAAGGTAGTCGCTGCCTTTCAGAATGGGATCGTAGAGCACAAGGCCAATGATCGACGCCACGGCGGCGACGATAAAGAAGATGCCGACGAGGCGCGCGGGCCAGCGGTTGGTGTTCACGAGTGTTCTCCTGTCTGTTCATTCGAAACGGGTGCATGGGCCGGCGCAGCGTCGATCTGTGCCAGCGCGAGCAAGGGCAGGCCGACGTCGCGGATGGCGCGCAGCACGCCATGGAGCGCGGCCTGGTCGGCCAGCGTGCCGATCAGCAGGGTATCGCCGTTTTCTGCCAGCTCGATGCGCATGCCGCTGAACCATTCGGCCCAGGCGGGCGGCACATGCCCCCGCAGGCGAATGCAGTAGACGGCGGCTGCGCCCGGCTGGCTGTGCTGCGGCTCCATCGGCTGTTCTGCCCTTTGCTCAGCGCGTGCGCGCGCGGCCATTGCTCATTCGCAGCATAGGGCATGGGCGCGGGCGTGTCATACCTCGAACGAGGTATTTGGTGGAGGTAGGGGTTTGCTCGGGCCGCAAGGGCGCTGGGGCTCGCGCCGACCCAGCACCCGGCGTCGGGCTATCGCCACACCCACTTCGTGAGTACCCGACCCCAAATTTGAGGTGGTAAACATCTTCAACGTGTGTCTGTCATGCCTCCGTTATGCTCACCGCAGGCAATAAGAAAGAGATGTCAATCCAGTTTGCGGCGTACTTGCGCGCTTTCTGTGCCGTAGCGTCGCTCGCGGAGCTTGCATGCTCCCTCGCGGAGGTTGCATGCTTCTTCGCAGGAGTTGCATGCTTCTTCGCAGGGCTTGCATGCTCCCTCGCAGGAGTTGCATGCTTCTTCGCAGGGCTTGCATGCTCGCTCGCGGGGCTTGCATGCTCGCTCGCGGAGGTTGCATGCTCCTTCGCGGGGCTTGCATGCTCGCTCGCGGAGGTTGCATGCTCCCTCGTGGAGGTTGCATGCTTCTTCGCAGGGCTTGCATACTTCTTCGCAGGGCTTGCATGCTCGCTCGCGGAGGTTGCATGCTCCTTCGCGGGGCATGCATGCTCGCTCGCAGGTGTTGAACGTTTTCCCGTGAGGTTTCTGGCTGTCTGGGCGGACCTTTGTGTTCGCCCTGCTTGGTTTGCTCAGGCCGCAGGGCCGCAACTGCTTGCATTCCAAGCCTGTGCTTTGAGAACCTCTGTTGCTCAGGCCGCAGGGCCGCCGGGGCTCGCGCCGCCCCACCCACTTCGTGGGTACCCGCCCGGCGTCGGGGCTATCGCCCCGAACCCCAAATTTGAGGTGATCGCCACACTATAAGATTGCTTCTCATGCCTCCGTTGTGCCGAAAGCTGGCAGCGAACGATGAAAAGGTCGTTGTGTATGGAAGCATTCAGGCTGGTACGTACTCTATCGCCCGATGCCTTGCCCACATCCACAACGGAGCCATGACAACGGGCGTTTCGCTTGTTGGCCACATTCTTTATGGGGTCCAGGGGCGAAGCCCCGGCCGGGGAGTGCAGAGGGCCGCGGCCGGCCCTTTGCCGCGGAGCGCGAGGGTGCGTAACCCTCGCAAAGGTGCGGGCACGGGGCGGACACATAGGTCCGCCCTGACAGGTCCGCCCTGACAGCTCCGCCCTGACAGCTCCGCCCTGACAGCTCCGCCCTGACAGCTCCGCCCTGACAGCTCCGCCCTGACAGCTCCGCGCCAGCGGTGTGCTATACTGCACAGCCACCAGTTCCGCCGCGAAAACACGCCACCCGGCCAACGCTAACGGCCCGCCGCCCTGTGCCGGGTTGCCAGGAAGGAGCCTCGTATGCCCACCCCGCTCGACGACCTGTATTCCGATAATGCCGCCCCGCCCAGCACCGCCCCCGGCCCACAGGGCGCGCTGCCGCTCACCGAAGACCTGCTGCGCGACTCGCCCAGCGGCGATTTGTTTGGCTGGTCGCAGAACGCCGGCATGGGCTGGGACCCGGCCGAGCTGAACCGCCCGCAGGTGCTGATCCTCAGCACGCAGGGCGGCATTCGCGCGCCCGACGGCACGCCCATCGCGCTGGGCTACCACACCGGCCACTGGGAAGTTGGCTTGCTGATGCAGGCCGCCGCGAACGAAGTGCGCGCGCAGGGTGCCATGCCCTTTGCCGGCTATGTCACCGACCCGTGCGACGGGCGCACACAGGGCACGCCCGGCATGCTCGACAGCCTGCCCTACCGCAACGACGCCGCCATGGTCTTCCGCCGCCTGATCCGCTCGCTGCCGACGCGCCACGCCGTGCTGGGCATTGCCACGTGCGACAAAGGCCTGCCCGCCATGATGATGGCGCTGGCCGGCACGCCCGACCTGCCCACCGTCCTCGTGCCCGGCGGCGTCACACTGCCGCCCGAGCACGGCGAAGACGCCGGCAAGATTCAGACAATTGGCGCGCGCTTTTCGCATGGCGAAATAACGCTGAAAGAAGCCGCCGAGCTGGGCTGCCGCGCTTGCGCCTCGCCCGGTGGCGGCTGCCAGTTCCTTGGCACCGCCGCGACCTCGCAGGTGGTGGCCGAGGCGCTGGGTCTCGCGCTGCCACACTCGGCGCTCGCGCCCTCGGGCCAGCCGATCTGGCTGGAGCTGGCGCGCGCCTCGGGCCGGGCGCTGCTGCGCCTGCATGAGCGCAAGATCACCACGCGCCACATCCTGACGCCCTCCGCCATCCATAATGCCATGGCCGTCCATGCCGCGTTTGGCGGCTCGACCAACCTGCTGCTGCACATTCCCGCAATCGCCTACACGGCAGGACTGGAACGCCCCAGCGTCGAAGACTGGGTGGCGATCAATCGCCGCGTGCCACGGCTGGTCGATGTGCTGCCCAACGGCCCGAGCAACCACCCGACCGTGCGCGTGTTCCTGGCGGGCGGCGTGCCCGAGGTGATGCTGCACCTGCGCGGCCTGGGCCTGCTCCATGAAGATGCGCTCACCGTCAGTGGCGAGCGCCTGGGCGCAGTGCTCGACTGGTGGGAAGGCTCGGAGCGGCGCGCGCGCCTGCGCGATATGCTCGCCACCCGCGACGGCATCGACCCCGACGACGTGATTATGTCGCCCGACAAAGCCCTCGCGCGCGGCATGACCAGCACCGTCACTTTTCCGCGCGGCAACCTCGCGCCCGACGGCGCGGTGATCAAAAGCACTGCCATCGACCCGCGTGTGGTGGACGAAGATGGCGTGTATCGCAAGCGCGGCCGGGCGCGCGTGTTCACCCGCGAGCGCGCCGCCATCCAGGCGATCAAAAGCAACGGCCCCGACCGCGTGGTGCCGGGCGATATTGTGGTGCTGATCTGTGGCGGGCCGTTGGGCACCGGCATGGAAGAAATCTACCAGGTCACTTCTGCGCTGAAGCACCTGAGCTGGGGTAAGGAAGTAGCACTCATCACCGATGCGCGTTTCTCGGGCGTGAGCACGGGCGCGTGCATTGGGCATGTTGGCCCCGAGGCGCTGGCGGGTGGGCCAATCGGCAAGGTGCGCGACGGCGATGTGATCGAGATCATCGTCGACCGGCTCAATCTGGTTGGCAGCGTGAATATGATAGGCGAAGGCACGACCGTCTTTGGCGCAGAAGAAGGCGCGCGCGTGCTGGCCGCCCGCCCGGCCCGCACCGATCTTGCGCCACACCCCGATCTGCCATCCGACACGCGATTGTGGGCGGCCTTGCAGCAGGCCGGCGGCGGGCCGTGGGGCGGCTGCGTCTATGATGTCGAGGCGATTGTGGCGGCGCTGAGCCGATGACGGAAGCGCGCGCGGCATTCTGGGCCGCGTGGGATGGCGTGGGCTGCGAGCATCTTGCGCTCGCGGCCCGCCCGGCTGGCCCGTATGCCGCAGGAACGATCATCGCGCTGGGCGAGGAGGGCGCGCCATTTCATGCGCACTACGCCGTGCAGTGCGACAGTGAATGGCGTGTGCGCAGCGCAAGCATCACGGTGTACGATCTTCCTGCGCGCCGGCTGGAGCTGCACAGCGACGGACAGGGCAACTGGCACGGCGCGGATGGCGCACCTCTGCCCGCGCTGGCCGGCTGCATCGACATCGACATTTCGGCCACGCCGTTCACCAACACCCTGCCCATCCGCCGGCTCGGGCTTGAAACGGGTGCCAGCGCCGCGATTCGCGTGGTCTATATCGACATGCCTGCGCTGACGGCTGAAGCAACGGCACAGCACTATACCCGGCTCGAAACCCATCGCTACCGCTTCGAGGCGCTCGACGGGGCGTTTGTGGCCGAGCTGCCGGTTGATGGCGACGGACTGGTGCGCGATTATCCGGGCCTGTTTCGGCGCATTGGGGTGGCAAATGAAAACGCTTGAAGTCCGCCGCCACAGCCTGCGCAAAACCGGCGGCGGCTCACAGCTTTCGCAGGAAGGGGTCGATGTTGCGCGCCAGCTGGGCGCGACGCTCGGCCCGTTCGCGCGCGTGGTGGCGACGGTGGTGCCGCGCACGCGCGAAACCGCGATCGCAATGGGCTTCGCCGTCGACTACGAGCTGGTGACGCTGGTTTCCGACGACGCGCTCTACGCCGAGGCCGAGCGCACACGCTGGTGGGCCGCGCCCGAGCCGTTTGTTGCCCTGGCGGCAGTGCTGGCCGAGCGCGGCGCAACCTGGCGCTATGGCGCGGCGCTGGCCGCCCTCTGGCGCGATATCCTGACCGGCCTGCCAGACGATGCCGCCGCGCTGGTGATTTCCCACTCAGGCGACCTTGAGATCGCGCTGGCGTGCTGCTTCCTCGACGCGGACTATGCGGGCTGGGGCACGGCTTTCGGGCCATGCGAGGGCGCGCGCCTGCGCTTCGGCGGCGAACCCGAGCGCTTCACCGGCGTGGAAATCCTGCGCTGCGTGCTGGGAGAGTTTTGAGTGTTGAGTGCTGAATGTTGAGTGAGTAAGTAGGCAGTCAGCAGTCGGCAGTTAACCTGCAACAAGGTGAGGGTCTGGGGTCTGGGGTTTTGGGATTGAGCTTACAACCCACAACCTGCAACTTTCCAACCTGCAACCTTCAAACATTCAAACTTGCAACTCGCCAACCGCTTTCGTCGCCCAATCGTCAATCGTCAATCGCAAATCGTAAATCTCTGTGTCTCTGTGGTTCGTTCCCGGTCGTCATGCCCGCAATACCGGATCGAAATGATCCACCTCGCGTGCTATGCTCATCGCAAAGAGCCGTTCAGCAGGGGGTGCGATATGAGCAAGATCGACTTCACCAAAGAGCTGCGCCAATTTTACGCCCCGCCGACCGGCGATTTCGCCGTGGTGGATGTGCCGCCGCTCCAGTACCTCATGCTCGACGGCACGGGCGACCCAAACACCGCCCCGGCCTATGTGTCTGCGGTCGAAACGCTGTATTCGGTCGCCTACCGCGCCAAATTCATCAGCAAGAACGAGCTGGGGCGCGATTATGTCGTGCCGCCGCTGGAAGGGCTGTGGTGGGCCGAGGACATGACCAGCTTCACCAGCGCGCGCGACAAGCGCCACTGGAGCTGGACAATGATGATCCTGCTTCCGGAATGGATCACGCCCGCGATGTTTGCGCGCGCGTGCGAGGATGTTGCGCGAAAACGAGCGCCGGCTAACTTGGCGGCATTGCGCAGGGAAGCATATTGCGAAGGGCTATCTGCGCAGATCATGCACATCGGCCCCTACGACGACGAAGGCCCAACGCTGGCACGCCTGCACGACGCGTGGCTCCCGCAGCACGGCTATGCCGAACGCGGCAAACACCACGAGATCTACCTGAGCGACCCGCGCCGCGTTGCGCCCGCCCGAATGCGCACAGTGCTGCGCCAGCCCATCCGAGCGCGACGGCAGCGGGCAGAAATCAGAGCTACGTCAACGTTTGAATGAGAAGACAATCTATCCACAGATTACACAGATTTCGCAGATTATAGACCTCATGTCTGTGTAATCTGCGTAATCTGTGGATACATAAAAAACGAGCTTCGCCCCTGCGCCAACCTGCAACCTGAAACTCCAAAATCCCCGTGCCTCTGTGCCTCTGTGGTGAATCTTCCGTTCGTCGTTACTCAAACCATGTCGTGCCGGGGTACTGGTACGTGCGCGCCACGTCTTCGTTCAGCTCAAGGCCAATGCCCGGCCGCGTGCCAAGCTGAATATAGCCATCCTTGATAATATCCTCGCCATCGGCTGTGATGGTCGCCCAGTAGTCGCGGTGCAGCCAGTGGAACTCCAGCACCAGGAAGTTCGGAATGCTCGCGCAGACCTGTGCCGACGCCATAGTGCCGATCGGCGAGGCGACGTTGTGTGGCGCAAAGGGAATGTAGTACAGCTCGGCCATATTTGCGATTTTGCGGCATTCGGAAAGCCCGCCGCACTTGGGAATATCGGGCATAATAATGTCGACCGCCTGCTTCTCCAGCAGGTCGCGGAAGCCGTGGCGCAGGTACAGGTTCTCGCCTGCGCAGATCGGCGTGGAGCTGGCGCGCTTGACCTCGCGCATGGCGTCGACATTCTCGGGCGGCACCGGCTCCTCAAGCCACAGCAGGTGGAACTGCTCGAGATCGCGCGCGAGGCGGATGGCGCTCGGCACATCCAGGCGCGTGTGCACATCCACCGCCACCGCCACGTCCTTGCCAGCGGCGCGCGTAGTCATATCCACCAGTTCCAGCATGCGCTGGTGCTCCCACTCGTCGGCGGTATAGTTGAACAGATCCTTGGGCCGCCCGCCGCCGCGCCGCCGGTCGCCGGTATAGGCGCCAATATCAACATCGATCTTCAGGGCAGTGAAGCCGCGCGTCACGACATCTTCCACAACTCGTTGGATCTCTCCAAAATCCATGCTCGGCTCGACCTGGCAGTCGGCGTAGACGCGAATTTCATTGCGGAATTTACCGCCCATCAGCTCGTAGATCGGCACGCCCAACGCCTTGCCCTTGAGATCCCACAGCGCAATCTCAATGCCCGTCAGCGCGGTGATCAGCGCGCCGCCCGTGCCGCCATCGAAGACATAGCCGCGCCGCAGCCCCTCGAAGATCGCATCGATCTCGAACGGGTCGCGCCCGATCAGCCTGCGGCGCAGCTCGTGAATGATCGCAAGCGCCTGGTGGCCGCCGTGCACACACTCGCCCAGCCCGGTAATACCTTCGTCCGTCTCAATCCGCACCCACAGATGCATGCAGTGGCCAGTGCTCGCTGCCGTCCTGATCGCGGTGATCTTCATGCTGTGCTTCCTTTTGCTCCAAAGCGCGGGCGCTGCGGCGCGATACATATGTTTCTTACGAACATTATGTAACGCGGGGTGCGGGGGCAGCTTTGCCGCCCCGCAAGTTCCTCTTTTCTGGCACTGGCAGAGCGGCAGCTCTCCAGTGCCAGAAAAGAAAATGTTTCTCGGAGGGCTTACGCCCTCCGAACCTCCCGAAATAGCAGGTCGATCTTTATTGAGTGAAACCTTGTCGTAGATGAGAAATTGAGATGCGCGATTATAGCAGAGAAAATTGTAAGCGCATACAATTTTCGGGCAAAAGAGAGATTCGATCACTTGGAAGTCATGGTATAATGCGGCAATACCCAGTGCTATCCCATATTCGCAGTTCCCCGCCGCCTTTTCAGCGTAAAGGAGTACCTAGCTCTACCCAAACGCGTCCGCACAAATGCCTGCATCATGGCCCGCTGGCAGCTCGCGCTGCACAGCCACTTGCACCACTCACTGATGAGTCTCTGCTTCATGCCAAAGGAGGACCTGATGGAGTCAGAAGGGAACAAAGGTCGGATCTCACGCCGGAGCTTTTTGCGTGCATCCCTGACCGGCGCCGGCGCGGCCTTGCTTGCCGCCTGTGGCGCCGCAACCCCCGCCGCTGAACCAACCGCCGCGCCGGCTGCTCCCGCTGCTGCCACTGCCGCGCCTGCCGCTGCTACCGCAGCTCCGGCCGCACCAACTGCCGCTGCAGCCGCGCCAACTGCTGCTGCCGCCGCGCCCACTGCCGCGGCTGCTGCTGCGCCAACTGCCGCCGCCACCGCGACGCCGCTGCCCCTGCCCGAGGGCTCGGCCGGCACACTCACCGTCATCCACCGCACCGAGTATTTCGAAGAAGCACAGACCAAGTTCCGCGACTCGGTCACCGACTACGCCACCAAAAACGGCGTCAAGCTCGATATCTCGACCGCGAACCCCGAGCTGTTTGGCGACTTCATGGCCAAGATGCAGGCGGCTGTGCAGGCCGGTGTTCCGCCGGACCTTGGCTACCACACGCTCAGCATCACCCAGATGCACTCGCTCGACATCGTCGAAGATGTGACGGATATTGTCGACGAGCTGGTCAAGATGTACGGCGATGTCGTGCCCGTCACGGCGGCGAAAAGCGCCAAGATCGACGGCAAGTGGTGGGCTGTGCCGTTTATGAGCTTCAGCAACGCCTGGTTTGGCCGCAAAGACCTGTTCGACAAAGCGGGCATCGACCCGCAAACGCTCGACACCTTCGACAAGCGCCGCGACGCCGCGCTCAAGATCTCCGACCCGGCCAACAAAGTCTGGGGCTGGGGCCTGACGATCAACAAAAGCGGCGACGGCCACGGCGTGATCATCGACGTCATCCAGGCGTTCGGCGGCAGCATCACCGACCAGTCGGGCACCAAAGTGATGTTTAACTCGCCCGAAACGGTTGCGGGCGTGAAGTGGCTGGCGGAAACCTATGGCAGCGAGAAATACAAGCCCATGCTGCCGCCCGGCATCGAGAGCTGGACCGACCCGAGCAACAACGAAGCCTACCTGGCCGGCACCACTGGCATGACCCAGAACGCGTTCAGCGTGTATGCCGCTGCCAAGAAAAACAACAACCCGGTCTTCCCCAACACCGTCATTATGCACAAGCCCAAGACCAACGACGGCAAGCTGCTGGAAGCGGGCGGCAGCGGCTGGTTCACGATCTTCAAGGGCTCGAAGAACGTCGACGCTGCCAAAAAGCTGATCATGCACATGATCGACCCAACGACCTTCACGCCGATTGCCAAGGTGGCGGGTGGCCTGCTCTTGCCGGCCTACAAAAACCAGTGGACCGACGAAATCCTGAACATCGACCCCAACTTCCCGATTGTGAAGGAAATCGTCTTCAACCCGGATGCCTACACCGGCACAGCCTACCCAGCCGACCCGAACGCCGCGATCGATGGCGTGCTGCCTGCCGCCATCCCCAGCCAGATGATGGCGAACGTGCTGAATGGCTCGATGACGCCCGAGGAAGCGGTGAAAGACGCCCACGACAAGATCGTCCTGATCTTCGAAGAGGGTGGCCTGCCACAATCCTAGCCGTGTAGTGCGTATGATTGCAGATTGCAGGCCTGGGTGCATTCCGGGCTGCAATCTGCAATCTGCCATTTCCCAAAGGAGGGATGCCCATGGCCAAACGAGCCACCACAAGCACCATCGGGGCACGCGCAACCGCAGTGCGGGCCCGGCGCGGCGAGCCGTTCCTTGGCCGCGACTGGAAGGTCGCGCTGCCGTTTGTTCTGCCCCTCGTCATCATCATGGTTGGGCTGATCTTCTGGCCCTTCATCAATGCGATCCTGCTGAGCTTCACCACCCGCAACATCGTCACCCGCAGCGAGACATTTGTGGGGCTGAGGAACTACGAGCTGCTGTGGAAGGATGCCGACTTCCGCTCGTCGGTGGCGAATACCATCCGCTTCACCACGATCTCGATCGCCAGCAAGTTTGTGGTTGGCATGACCATCGCGCTGCTGCTGAACAGCCGAATGCCATTCCGCAATGTGCTCACCGGCATTATGCTGCTGCCCTGGATCGTGCCCGAGGTGGTGACGGCGATGGCCTGGCGCAGCATCTTCGACCCGATCTTTGGTGGCTTGAACCCCATCCTTATGGGCCTGGGCATCACCAGCCGCCCGATTGGCTGGCTCTCGGAAACCAAGTTTGCCATGCCCAGCGTGATCGCGGTGAATATCTGGAAGGGCATTCCCTTCTACACCATGCTTTTGCTGGCTGGCCTGAAAGCCATCGACCGCGAACAATATGAAGCCGCCGAAGTGGATGGCGCCGACATATTGCAGCGCTTCCGCCATATCACGCTGCCGGGCCTGAAGTATGTGATCATCGTGACGCTGCTGCTCTCGACGATCTCAACCTTCAACACCTTTGGCCTGGTGTACCTGATGACGGGCGGTGGCCCGGGCGGCGCGACACGCCTCTACTCAATTCTGGCCTACGAGCGCGCGATTGTGGGCCTGCGCTTCGGCCCTGGCGCGGCGGTGGCGCTGAGCATGGCGCCCGTGCTGGCGCTGTTTATTCTCGTGCTGGCGCGCTTCATGCGGCAAGACCCGGCCCGCCGCAGCGATGACACCTGGGTCGATCGCATCTTCGACTGGCTTGGGCGCGGGCTCGACGCGGTGCTGAGCGTTCTGTTCTGGCCGTTTGAGCTGCTGCTGGCCGGCGCGGCAAAGCTGGGCAGAGTTCTGGGCAGCTCGCTCCGCTCCAACCGCTCGGCCGAACTGCGCGACCAGCCGCTTCTGCGGCGCTCGCAGCGCGAACAGCTGGGCCTGGTGCTGCGCATCCTGCTGATGCTGCCGCTGCTGGCCTTTGTGCTGTTCCCGTTCTACTGGGTGGTGATCACCTCGTTCAAAACCGACCTGCAGATCCAGCGCTACGCCTCGATCTTCTGGCCCGAGCCGTGGACGCTGGAGCAGTTCCGCTCGCTGATCTTCGATACACCGTACCTGACATGGTTCCGCAACACCGTGATCGTGGCGGTGAGCAGCACCGCGCTGTCGGTGGCGCTGGCCGCGCTGGCGGGCTATGCGCTGGCACGCCTGAAGTTCCGTGGTGCCGAAACGCTCACCACCCTGCTGCTGATCACCTACTTGCTGCCGGGCTCGCTGCTGTTCATCCCGCTCTACCGCATTCTGGTGAACATTGGCATCATCAACTCCTACGCCGCGCTGATCGCGACCTACCCAACCTTCCTGATGCCATTCGCCACCTGGGTGATGCTGGGCTACTACCGCTCCATCCCCGAAGATCTGGAAGATGCGGCAATGATCGACGGCGCGACGCGGCTGGGCGCGTTCTGGCGCATTACGCTGCCGCTGGCCGCGCCGGCGCTGCTCTCAGTGACGCTGTTCGCCTTCACCAATGCGTGGAATGAGTTCCTGTTCGCGTTTGTGTTCATCACCAGCGAAAACCTGAAGACGCTGCCGGTGGGCCTGCAGCTGCTGGTGTTTGGCGACATCTACCCGTGGGGCCAGCTGATGGGCGCGTCGCTGCTGATGGCCATCCCGGTGGTGATTGTGTATATCTACGCGCAGCGCTACCTGGTCGAGGGTTTGACGGCGGGTAGTGTGAAGGGCTGATCGAGATCGGCATAGCCTGGCAAGGGCGAAGCATTTGCGACTCATGAACGGCGCAGCGGCACTCGCGATACCAAGTATCGTCAAAGGGTTTGCTGGCCACGATGCGTGCAGATGCTTCGCCCTTGCGCATGAGTGTGTGGAGAGAGTATGAAAATCGTTGAATACCGCGTGACGCCGATCGCCTTTGGCGACCCGCCGCTGCGCGCCGCCTTTGGCCTGCACGCGCCCTACGCCCTGCGCACGATCATTGAGCTGGTGGCCGACGACGGCACGACCGGCGTGAGCGAAACGCACGGCGGCGCAGCAGTGGTGAACGACCTGGAGGCCGTGCGCGATCTGGTGATTGGCCGCGACCCCTGGCAGCTTGCCGCGCTGGAAGACGCGATCTGGGGCAATTCGCGCGGCGATGGCACCAACAAACCGTGGGAAGGCAAGCTTGGCTCGCCGCCACGCACCTTTGGCGCAATCGAGGTTGCTTGCCTTGACATGATCGGCAAGGCGACGAACCACTCGGTGTGCGACCTGCTGGGCGGCAAGGTGCGCGAGCGTGTGCCGTTCAGCGCCTACCTGTTCTACAAACATGCCGGCGCGGGCGGGCCGTGGGGCTTCGAGAATGATCCATCCGCCACCAGCGGCTGGCCAGCCGCCCGCCAGCGCGAGGCGCTCAGCGCCGAAGGAATTGTCGAGCAGGCGCAGGCGATGATCGAGGCCTTTGGCTTTGAGTCGATCAAAATCAAGGCCGGCGTGCTCGAGCCCGACGAAGAAGTGCGCTCGATCCGCCTGATGCGCGAGGCCTTTGGGCCAGATGTGCCGCTGCGCATCGACCCGAACACCGCATGGTCGCTGGAAACCAGCCTGCGCTGCGCCAAACAGCTGGAAGGCCTGCTCGAATATTATGAAGACCCGGTGGTGGGCAAGGAAAACATGGCCGCGCTGGCCAAGCAAACGTCCCTGCCGCTGGCGACGAATATGTGCACGGTGAGCTTTGCCGACCTGCCCGAAACGATCCGCCTGGGCAGCGTGCAGATCATCCTGGGCGACCACCACTTCTGGGGCGGGCTGCGCGCCTCGGTCGAGCTGGCGCGGATCTGCCGCACCTGGGGCATTGGCCTTTCCATGCACAGCAACTCGCACCTGGGCATTTCGCTTGCCGCAATGACGCACCTGGCGGCCGCCGTGCCCAACCTGACCTACGCCTGCGACACGCACTACCCGTGGCAGTGGGAAGAAGTGATCGTTGGCGGCAAGCTCCAGTTCGAGGATGGCGCGCTGGCGGTGCCGGCCGGGCCGGGCCTGGGCGTCGAGCTTGATCACGCCGAGCTGGATCGCATGCACCAGCAATACCTGGATTGCGGTTTGCAATTCCGCGACGACCAGGCCGAGATGCAGAAGATCGAGCCGGGCTGGCAGGCACGCTTGCCGCGCTGGTAGGGGCGAGTTCGCAGGTTGGCGCCGGGGCGTATCGCATACACCTGTTGCAGGTTGGCGCCGGGGCGTATCGCATACGCCTGTTGCAGGTTGGTGCCGGGGCGTATCGCATACGTCTGTTGCAGGGTGACACGATGAAGGGATGAAAGGGTGAGCAGCGGCAGTTCGCAGTGGGCAGCTGGCAGTCAGCCTGTGAACTTCACACTTGCACACTTCAGCTCTTTGCGCTTTTTGCGTTCTTTGCGGTTCATTTTCCTAGCCATCGCCCTTCGATACACGGCTAACGCCGCACTCAGGGCGCGAGCTTCGTCATTCGTCATTCGTCGTCGGCGCAACCTGCAACCTGGAACATTCCAACCTGGAACTCCGCCATGGCCTGAATTATGCTGATGGTGGCTGCGTTCGGCGCCGCGCTGCGCTGCTGCCGATCGCATTGGATCGCAGACGCGGAGGCAGCTTACGACAACCCCAACACCTTCTCGACGCGCCTCGGCCTGGGGGCCGCTGGCCTACCCCGTTTTTCGCGCACTCTGGCTCGCGGCACTCGTCTCGAACATCGGCACGCTGATGCAGGGCGTGGCCGCAGCCCTGCTCATGACCAACCTCACCACCTCGGCGGTGCCGGTGGCGCTGCTTACCACCATGGGCAACCTGCCGCTGCTGCTGGTTGGGCTGCCCGCCGGCGCACTGGCCGACATGATCGACCGGCGCTGGCTGGTGCTGGTGACGCAGGTGTGGATGCTGATCGTGGCGGCGGCGCTTGGCGGGCTCGCGATCGTCGGCTGGATGACGCCAGCGATCCTGCTGGCGCTGACTTTTCTGATCAGCCTGGGCGGCGCGCTGAGCGCCCCGGCCTGGCAGGCGATTGTGCCCGAGCTGGTGCCGCGCTCGCAGCTCACCACTGCCGTGGCGCTGAACAGCGCGGGCTTTAACCTCGCGCGCGCGATTGGCCCGGCGATTGGCGGTCTGCTGGTGGCGGCGGCCGGGCCGGCGGCGGTGTTTATGCTCAATGCCGCCTCGTTCTTCGGCATTATTCTGGTGATTGGGCGCTGGCAGCCAGCCGAACGCCCGGCCCCGGCCCGGCCCGAGCGCATGCGCAGCGCGGTGGCGGCTGGCCTGCGCTTTTCGCGCCACTCGCCGCCGCTGCGGGCGGTGCTGGTGCGCACAGCAACGTTTATGCTGCCAGCCAGCGCGCTATGGGCCTTGCTGCCGGTTGTGGCCACCCGCGAGCTGGGGCTTGGGCCGCTGGGCTACGGCATTATGCTGGCGAGCATTGGCTTTGGCGCGGTGGGCGGGGCGGTGCTGCTGCCACGCATGCGCGCGCGCTTCTCGGTCGAAGCGATGATGCTGGCACTGACGCTGATCTTCGCGGCGGTGTTTGTGGTGCTGGCGCTGGTGCAGAACATCATCGCGCTGAACGCCGCGCTGCTGCTGATTGGCGTGGGCTGGCTGACGATCAATTCCTTTCTGAACGTGACCGCGCAGATGATTGTGCCGGGCTGGGTACAGGCGCGCGCGCTGGGCGTGTACCTGCTGGTTTCGCAGGGCGGGCTGGCCGGCGGCAGCGCGCTGTGGGGCGTGGTGGCCGAGCGCTATGGCGTGCGCGTCGCGCTGCTGGCGGCGGCGGCACTGCTGGCGCTGGGCGCGCTGGCCGCGCTGCGCTGGCAGCTTCGCCCCGACGAATCGCTCGACCTGAGCCCTTCGCAGCACTGGCCCGAGCCCGAGCTGGCCGAGGAACCGCGCGCCGACGACGGCCCGGTGCTCATCACGGTGGCGTACCGCGTGGCCGAGGAGCAGCAGGAAGCCTTTTTTCAGGCCATGGCGGCGGTGGAGATCATTCGGCGGCGCGATGGCGCGGCGCGCTGGGGCCTGTTCCGCGACGCGGCCGATATTGAGCGGGTGCTGGAAACTTTTGTGGTGGCCTCGTGGGACGAGCACATGCGCC
Organism: Kouleothrix sp. 19917; assembly: GCF_057073505.1. Taxonomy (NCBI): domain Bacteria; kingdom Bacillati; phylum Chloroflexota; class Chloroflexia; order Chloroflexales; family Roseiflexaceae; genus Kouleothrix; species Kouleothrix sp. 19917. The sequence goes on along the minus strand of NZ_CP097099.1, from coordinate 1,111,773 downwards.
AGCACGAGCGCGCCACCGTGGCAGATCGCGTTGAGGAAGAGCGGGCGCTGGAGCTGACAGTGCCGGGCAGCACGACTGAGGTGTCGCACTTTATTGCGGCGCGGGCGATTTTGCGCCACAGCACGCCGTCCGATGCAAGCAACGCTTCACACGACGGGCAGGAAAATGTGCTCCAAGGGCGAACGGAGCAATAGATCGGCTGGTGCGGGCGCGGCATGTGTGATCGGCACGCGCCCGCGCGGCAGCGGGGCAGAGCGGCAGGGCATTCTCGATGCCCCGCACTTCTTTTTCCTAGCGCAATATCAGGAAAGCGATGCGGAAACAAGGACCAAAGTTTCGCGCTGGCACCACCAAACCCTATTCCCCATCCCCTATCCCCGCGCTACGAGCGCATTAGTGCTTGGCAGTGAGTACCGACTGCTCGTTGAACAGCATGATGTGGCCGCAGTTACGGCAGGCAACCGCCAGCAGCGGCACCTCAAGCGCAGGCAGCGTCACGCGCTCGACGCCATAGCCGCCAGTGGTGCTGCCGCACAATGGGCAGCCCTCGCTGGTGAGGCGCGGCACTTTCTGAGCGATCCATCCGGCGATCTGCTGACGCTGCTGGTCTGTGTACGACATGCTTCTTCCTCGGTACGCCGCGCGGGCAAATACGCCATGCAGCGCACGGCAAGGCGGAGTCTGCGGTTGCCGTAGTATAGCATATTTGTTTAGCTGCCGACACGCTGGTCGGCGGGAACAGGTCGGCGGGAACGGGTTGGCCGCCGACACGCAGGTCGGCGGGAACAGGTCGGCGGGTACAGGAGGAGGTTGGACGAATTTTACTTGCCCTTAATGGTGTGTCAACCAACCATTAATACCGCACCAGTATGCTTTATTTGACAGCCATACGCGCATGGCATACACTAGGCGTGCCAAATTCTCCGTACTGGAACCCAAAAACCGAGTTGGGACGCCCGTCTCACCCACGCCGATGTTGTCTGAGCTCGACACATCGCTGTGATTCTGGCACGGCCAGTGGTTCGCCATTGGCTCTCCGCCAGGCCATTGCGCGATGGTCGGTCAGTTATAACCCTCTCTCACACTACGGAGGAAACAGATGTCCACAGGGAATGTGACTCGGCGCCGCTTTCTCAAGATGAGTACGGCCGCTGGATTTGGTGCGCTGCTGGCCGCCTGTGGCGGCGGTGCAGCCACCACCACCCCGCCCACGGCGGCCCCGGCCGCTGGTGGCGCAGCCACCGCCATGCCCGAGGCCACCGCCGCTGCCGCCCCGGCCGCCGCTACGGCTGCCGTCCCCGCGCAGCTGCCCGCCGCCCCGGCCCCTGGCCCGATCGATGTCAAGACGGCCGGCGGCATGGATGCCCTGGTCGAAGCCGCCAAGAAAGAGGCCGAGCTTTCGACCATTGCGCTGCCCGACGACTGGGCCAACTATGGCGAGGTCAAGAAAGCCTTCCTGGCGAAGTACCCCTTCCTGAAGCACAACGACCTCAACCCCGATGGCAGCTCGGCGCAGGAAATCGAGGCGATCAAGGCGAATGCCGGCAACAACGGCCCGCAGAACCCCGACGTCGTCGACGTGGCGTTTGTGTTTGGCGACCAGGGCAAGGCCGACAAGATCTTCCAGCCCTACAAGGTTGCGACGTGGGACACCATCCCGGCCAGCCTGAAGGACGCCGACGGCTACTGGTACGCCGACTACTATGGCGTGATGACCTTTGAAGTCAACACCGCCGTGGTGCAGAACGTGCCGCAAGATTGGGCCGACCTGCTCAAGCCTGAGTACAAGGGCCAGATCGCGCTCGCCGGCGACCCAACCGGCTCGGGCCAGGCGATCAACGCGGTGTGGGCGGCGACGCTTGGCAATGGCGGCTCGCTCGACGACGCCATGCCCGGCCTGGAATTCTTCAAGAAGCTGAACGATGCCGGCAACCTGCTGCCGGTGATCGCCAAGCCCGCCACCATCGCCAAGGGCGAAACGCCGATCGCGCTGCGCTGGGACTACAACGCCCTGGCCAACCGCGACGCCTCGGCCGGCAACCCCGAGATCGCCGTGGTGGTGCCGAAGAGCGGCTCGCTCGCTGGCGTGTACGTGCAGGCGATCAGCGCCTACTCGCCGCGCCCGAACGCCGCGCGCCTGTGGATGGAGTTCCTGTACTCCGACGAAGGCCAGCTCTTGTGGCTCAAGGGCTACGCCTCGCCGGCGCGCTTCGACGACCTCAAGAAGAACAACAAGATCCCGGCCGACCTGCTGGCCAAGCTGCCAAGCACGGATGTGAAAATCAGCATCCCCAGCGGCGACCAGATCAACAAGGCCACCGACGCGATCAAGAAGGGCTGGCCCACCGTGGTCGGCGCAACGGTGAAGTAGCACAGGCCGTATACTGCACCACCAGGGCATCGACACACCAGGGACTCTTGGTGTCTTGATGCCTTGGTGGTATCAGAACGTTTGCCCAGCCAGGAGTAGCCCATGGCCCAGAGCGTTGGCGCCGAAACGAGCCAGAGCCCGCCGCACACCCGCGCCCCCCTGCGCCTGCCGCTCACGTGGCTGGGCGTTGTGCCGTTTTTCCTCTTTGTGATCGCGTTTCTGTTCTACCCAGCATTTTCGATCGTTGTGCAGACCTTTCTCGACCCGGCGCGCAATCTGACGCTGCAAAACGTCATCGATCTCAACCAGCCGTTTATTCTCTCGTCGTATCTCTACACGATCGAGCTGAGCGCCATCACCGCAGTTATTGGCGGGCTACTGGGCTTTCTGCTGGCCTATGCCGTCACGATTGGCGCGCTGCCCGGCTGGGTGCGCTCGTCGCTGCTGACGTTCTCGGGCGTGGCGTCGAACTTCGCCGGCATCCCACTGGCCTTTGCGTTTATTGCCACCCTCGGCCAGCTTGGCCTGGTGACGCAGTTCCTGCGCACGAACTTCGGCATCGCGCTTTACCCGAGCTTTAGCCTGTACAGCTTCTGGGGCCTGGCGATCACCTATGTGTACTTCCAGATCCCGCTGATGGTGCTGGTGATGACGCCCGCGCTCGACAGCCTGCGGGCCGAGTGGCGCGAAGCCGCGCAGAACCTGGGCGCCAGCACTGCGGAATACTGGCGCTATATCGCGCTGCCCATTCTGATGCCTTCGATCCTCGGCACCATGGCGCTGCTGTTTGGCAATGCCTTTGGCGCGCACGCTACCGCCTTCGCCCTCACTGGCGGCGGCGCGCAGGGCAATGTTGTGACCATCCTGATTGGCGCGCAGCTCAGCAGCGACGCGCTTTCGAACCCGGGGCTGGGCAACGCGCTGGCCTTTGGCATGATCGTCATCATGACCATCACAATCGCCTTGTACTCGTGGATGCGCCGCGTTGCCGAGCGCTGGCAAAGCGGCTAGACCGCAGGAGCGATTCGCTATGATTGTCAAACGCACATCGCCCTGGGCGTGGGTCTGGCTGCTGCTTGGCACAATCTATTTCTTTGTGCCGCTGTTTGCGACGCTGCAATTCTCGCTGCAGGCGAAAAAGGGCCAGCTTTCGCTTACGGCATACCAGAACGTGCTGCAGTCGCCCTTGTTCTTTCAAAGCTTCTCGTTCTCGTTTCGCACTGCCGTTATCACCATTCTGGTCAGCGCGCTGCTGATCGTGCCAACCTCCTACTGGGTGAATTTGCGGCTGCCGCGCCTGCGCCCGGTGATTGAGTTCCTGACGCTGCTGCCAATTGTGGTGCCGGCGGTGGTGCTGGTGTTCGCGCTTATCCGCACCTACAACCGCACCGCCCTGACCGATAGCAGCAACGGCACCTATGCGCTGCTGGTTGGCGCGTATGTGATGCTGTCCTTCCCCTATATGTACCGCGCCGTCGACACGGGCCTGCGCTCGATCAATGCGCGCGTGCTGACTGAGGCGGCGCAAAGCCTGGGGGCTGGCTGGTTCACCGTGCTGTTCCGCGTGATTTTCCCGAATGTGTATATTGCGCTGCTGAGCGGCGCGTTCATCACCTTCGCGATTGTGATGGGCGAATTCACGATTGCGTCGCTGCTCTCGCAGCCGGCCTTCGGCCCATACATGAACCAGCTGAGCAGCAGCAAGGTGTACGAGCCATCGGCGCTGGCGATTATCAGCTTTGTGCTGACGTGGGCAGCAATTGGCGCGCTGGAACTGGTTGGGCGGCGGCTGCCGGGCCGCGCGCGGATCGTGGGCACGCGCTAGTGCATTTACGATTTACGATTTAGGATTTTCGATTACCGAGTAGTGCATTCCAAGCGCTAATCGTAAATCCGAAGTCTTATGTAGTTCTGCGGTTCTGTAGTTCCGCAGTTCTTAGTTCTTGGTTCCTGGCTCCGCAGTTTCGGGCACAAGCAAGCGCAAAAGGAAAGCAGGCTATGGCCTTTCTTGAAATCAACTCGGTGCGCAAGAGCTTCGCGCAAAGCGTGGCCGTCGAAAATTTCGACCTGCAAGTCGAGCGCGGCGAGTTCATCTCGTTCCTCGGCCCGAGCGGCTGCGGCAAAACCACCACCCTGCGCATGATCGCCGGCTTTGAAAAGCCAACCTCGGGCGAGATTCGCATCAACGGCGTGGATATGACCTACACGCCGCCCAACCGGCGCAATGTCGGCATGGTGTTTCAGTCCTACGCGCTGTTCCCGAACATGACCGTCGCCGACAATATTGGCTTTGGCCTGAAGGTTGCGCGCAAGCCCGCCGCCGACATCAAGGCGCGCGTGGCCGAGATGCTGCGGATCGTGCACTTGCCCGAGTTTGGCGGGCGCTACCCCTACCAGCTTTCGGGCGGCCAGCAGCAGCGCGTGGCGCTGGCGCGCGCGCTCGCCATCCAGCCGCAAGTGCTGCTGCTCGACGAGCCGCTTTCCGCGCTCGACGCAAAAATTCGCGTGTCGCTGCGCAACGAGATCCGCTCGATCCAGCGCCAGCTCGGCATCACAACAATTTATGTCACGCACGATCAGGAAGAAGCACTGTCGCTTTCCGACCGGATTGTGGTGATGAGCAATGGCCGCGTCGAGCAGATTGGCACGCCGTTCGAGATCTACAACTTCCCAACCACGCGCTTTGTAGCCTCGTTCGTGGGCACGCTGAATGTGCTGAACGCCACGGTAACCGACCCGGCGCGCGGGCGGCTGAGCGTGGCCGGCCAGGAAATCACCGCCGCCAAGCCGATCGAGGGCGTGCCGGCCAACCAGTCGATCAGCGTGGCGCTGCGCCCCGAGATCATTTCGATGAATGGCACGCCCGCCAGCAATGGCATGAATCACATCAGCGGCACCGTCGAAGACGTGATGTTCCTCGGGCCGACGATGCGCGTGCGCGTGCGCTTTGGCGACCAGGCGCTGCAGTTCGATCAGTTCAACAACCCGCACCTCAACCCGCCGCAGCACGGCCAGCCGATTGGCGTGAGTTTCCCGCCCGAGGCGTGTTTGATCCTGAATGATCCCGCGCCGGCTTAGAATTTCACCACGAAGGCACGAAGGTTTTGAATACTTTTGATAATCCCAATGCACGACGCACTACGTTCTTGGATTTATGGAACGTAGTGCGTCATTCTGACTCCTGATGCCTGACTCCTGACGACCGAATACTGCCATGCCCTTCCCACCCGACGACTACACGCCCCACGGCTATCTCGACGTACCCGCGCACACGCGCAAGCTCAACCCGCTGGGCGTATTGCGCTCGCACGACGCTGGCTTTCGCTGGCATTTCCCAGCCTTCGCGGGCATGTATGGCGGGCGGCGCGAAAGCTACCGCGCCGGCCTGCGCGTCGCGCTCGATGGTGCGCTTGCGCTGCGCGATTTTGCGCATGCCAGCAGCCCTTACCACTCCAAAGACCTGTTCACCTTTGCGCTGGAACAGGGCGCGGCGCGCTGCACCGCCACCTACCAGCTGCTTGGCAACGACACGCTGCACCTGCATCTTGAAGCGAGTGGCGCGGCGCGCATTGCCGTGGTGGCCGAGTACGAGCGCGTGCTGGCGGCCAACGGCGAGTGGGGCGAGTCGGGGCTGGTGGGCCGCGCCACCGCCGAAGGGCTGGTGCTGCAAGGCTTCGAGGATGGCGAGGCCTTTGTGCTGTGGGCCGCGCAGCCGTGGGGCGATTATGGCATTGCGGCGGGCGCGGCTAAACCCGGCTGGCTGGCGCAGGCCGCGCCGGGCTTGCCAGACGGCGGCTTCGTGCCGGTGCTGGGCCGGCGCGGCGAGACGGTCGCGCTCCACGCGGTGCTGGGCTTTGCCGCGCCAACTGGCCCGCTCGACGTGCTGCTGGCGCGCGGGCGCACCCTGCCCGAGGCTTTGCGCCACCTCGATGCGGCGCGCACGGGCATGGCCGCCGAAGCCGCCCGCAAGCGCGCCGCCGACACAACTTTCTGGGACGCCGCGCCGCAGCTCACGGGCGACTGGCCGGCGCACTGGCGGCGCGGGCTGGTCTACGACCTCGAAACGCTGCGTATGATGGTCAAGCCGCCCGCTGGCATCTACCGCAGTGTGTGGGATGCCATGCAGATACATGCGCCGCGCGTGGTGCTGGCCGAAGCCGCGATCGACGCGCTGCTGCTAGCCTACGCCGATGCGGCCACCGCGCAGGAATTACTGCTCGGCACCTTTCGCGACGCGCCCGCGCCCAACGTGCCCTGCTCGCGCGAAGACGGCTCGTTCAACATGGTCGCGGCCGACGGCAGCGCGTGCGGAACCGCGCCAGCGTGGGGCTGCCCCTGGCTGGTGGCGGCGTGGCTGTGGCGCCTGCGCCCCGACGCGGCGTGGCTGGGCGAGCTCTATCCCTTGCTGGCGGCTTATCTCGACTGGTGGCTGGCCGAGCGGCGCGGCGCCGATGGCGGGCTGTTCTACGCATGCAGCTGGGAATCGGGGCAGGACGACTCGCCGCGCTTTGGCGCGCAGCCGCTGGGCGGCGGCCACCCGGTGCGCCACATCCGCCCGGCCGACCTCTACGCCGCGTTTGCGCACGCCTGCCGCACCATGGCCGAGTTTGCCGCCGCGCTAGGCCGCACCGACGAGATTATGCGCTGGGAAACACTCGCGCAGGAATGGACCGGCCGCACGCAGGCGCTGTGGAGTGGCACGCGCTTCGCGGATTTCGATACACGCGCCGGCCAACTCACCGCACAGGACGACGTGATGCTGCTTGCGCCGCTGGCGCTGGCCGTGGCCGCGCCCGCGCAGGTGGCAGCATTGCGCGCCGCAATCGCCGCGCTCGACCCGGCGACGCTGACATGGCCCATGGGCGCGTGGATGGCGACCGCCGCCGCGCAATCGGCGGGGCTGCACGACACGGCGGCGGCGCTGGCCGCAGCGATTTGCGAGCGCGCCTACCTTTTCTGGGATGCGCGGAGCCACCCGCCCGGGCGCACCCTCCCCGGCATTAGCTGCGAATACTGGCCGCCCGATGGGCGCTGCGGCGGCGAGGGCTATGGCTGGGGCGCGTTCACGGCCCACTTATTGCTGCATATGGTCCTTGGGATCGCGCCTGATCAGGATGGGCTGCGGCTGCGCCCGAACCTGCCTGTGCAATGGCGCAGTGCTGGCCGGCGCTATGGGGTGACGCTGCAGTGGCACGGGCGCACCATAGCTATCGAGCTGGTTCCAGCACAATCGCGCGTGTTTGTGCGCGCCAATCGCCAAGCCGCTGAGATTGCGTGGGGTAATGAGCTGGTGTATCGCTGGGAAGATCTGTAACATCTATTGTCGCTTCCGCTGACTGCATAACGTGCACACATTCTATTGAGCCACAGGCGGCCCGGTGGTCACAAAGCAGCATGTGCTTTAGAACACGGCAGCTCGCTGGCTCATATTTATTGCCGTCGAAATTATTTAGTAAGTATATCAATTTAGTTGACAATACCAGTAAACGTGGTATTGTAGGCCAACGTTCGCATACGTGAAGAAAAGCACATGCAGTTGCTGCTGGACGCCTACACCTATTTTCTTGCCAACCAGGACCGCTTCTGGGAAGCGCTGGGCCGGCACTTATCGCTCAGCCTGTCTGCGCTGGCGCTCAGCATCCTGATCGGCGTGCCGCTCGGCATCTGGATTGTGCGGCGGGCGCGGGCAGCGCAGCTTGTGATCAACGGATTTGGTGCGCTACGGCTGGTGCCAAGCCTTGCGATCTTGTTTCTCGCCCTGCCCTACCTTGGTACCGGCTTCCGCCCGGCCCTGCTGGCGCTGACCGTGCTGGCCCTGCCGCCGGTGCTCATCAACACCTACGCCGGGCTGCACAATGTCGATCGGGCGCTGACCGAGGCGGCCTATGGCATGGGCATGGAAGCGCGCCAGGTGCTCGGCAGAATTGAACTGCCACTGGCGCTGCCGGCGATTATTGCTGGCATTCGCACCGCCGCCGTCGAGGTGGTATCCAGCGCGACGCTGGCTGCATTTATTGGCGGCGGCGGGCTGGGCGATTTCATTACACGCGGGTTCGCACTTTACGAACCGCGCATTATGCTCGTCGGCGCCATTCCGGTGGCGCTGCTGGCGCTTGCCGCCGAGGGAATCCTGGGCGGCGTCCAACGCGTCTTCAGCGTACCGGAGGCGTAGGTTGAGCGTCTGCGTAGCCGGGCAGCTGCTACGCGCTGGCAGCCGTGCCGGAACGCAGGCGACAATACATGGTTTATACAGGAGAATTGCGCAATGACACACCTTCGTACGTACAAATTCCTCGTGCTGGGCGCGCTGCTGGCGCTGGTGCTGGCGGCCTGCGGCCAGGCCAGCACTGGCGGCACGGCCGCCACCAGCGCCCCGGCAGCAGCAACCGCTGGCACCGCTGCCGAGCCAACCGCCGGCGCTTCAAGCGAAGCGACCGCCGCCACCGCACCCACCGCAGCCGCTGAGCCGAGTGCAGCCGCCGAGCCAACTGCTGGCACCGCCGCTCAGCCGACCGCCGCAAGCAGCGGTGGCGCAGGCGGCACGATCAAGATCGGCTCGAAAGACTTCACCGAGGAGTTCATTGTGGCCGAGCTGTACGCTCAGCTGCTTGAGAACGCCGGCTTCACCGTGGAGCGCAAGATCAACCTGGGCGGCACGCCAATCGCGCAGGCCGCGATCACGAATGGCGACATCGATCTGTACCCCGAGTATACCTCAACCGGCTTGCTGACCGTGCTGAAGCAGCAGCCGCTGAAGGAACCAGGCGAGATCCTGGCCGCCGTGAAGAAGGGCTACGAGGATCAGTTCAAGCTCACCTGGCTCGAGCCCTCGCCATTCAACGACACGCAGGGCCTGGCCGTCACGCAGGCGACCGCCGACAAGTATGGCATCAAAACCTACTCAGATCTGGCGACCAAGGCGCCCGAGCTGACGATCGGCGGCCCGGCCGAGTTTGCCGAGCGTGAGGATGGCATCAAGGGCCTGCAGGCCACCTATGGCGGCTTTCAGTTCAAGGAGTTCAAGCAGCTTGGCACCGGCCCGCTGCGCTACGACGCCCTGAAGGGTGGCGATGTCGATGTGGTGGTTGTGTTCACGACCGACGCGCGCATCGCGGCCGACAAGCTGGTGGTGCTGCAGGACGACAAGACGCTCTACCCGATCTACAACATCGCGCCGGTGATCCGCCAGGATACGCTGGCCGCCAACCCGGCCGTGGCGGACACGCTGAACAAGCTCGCGCCGCTGCTGACCGACTCGGTGATCACCGGGCTGAACGCGCAGGTCGATATCGACGGGAAAGAATACGCCGCAGTGGCGAAGGAATTCCTGGCGGGCTCGGGCCTGCTGAAGTAGCGCGCCCGTTCCAGCAGCTGCGATGGCCTCGCGCTTCACACACGCAGGGCCATCGCAGCTGCTGCCGGCAGGATATAACAGCTATGAGCGTTATTGTTGTTGAAAACCTGACCAAGCAGTTCCCGCGCGAGCCGCAGCCCGCCGTCGATCACGTCAGCTTTGAGGTCGAGGCGGGCACATTTGTGGTGCTGCTTGGCCCGTCGGGCTGCGGCAAAACCACGCTGCTCAAAATGATCAACCGGCTGTACGAGCCCACTGATGGCCGGCTGATTGTCGAAGGTGCCGATGGGCGGAGCATCCCGGCCACCGAGCTGCGCCGCAAGATCGGCTATGCCATTCAGCAGACCGGCCTGTTCCCGCATATGCGCATCGAGCAGAATATTGCCGTGGTGCCGCAGCTGCTGGGGTGGGAAAAGCCGCGCATCAGCGCGCGGATCGACGAGCTGCTCGACCTTGTGGGCCTGCCGCGCAGCTACCGCACGCGCTACCCGCGCCAGCTTTCTGGCGGCGAGCAGCAGCGCGTCGGGCTGGCGCGCGCGCTCGCGGCCGACCCGGCAATTATGCTGATGGACGAGCCGTTTGGCGCGATCGACGCGATCACGCGCACGCGCCTGCAAGACGAACTGGCCGCTATTCAGCGCAAGCTCCACAAGACGATCCTGTTTGTCACGCACGATGTGGAAGAAGCGCTGCGCCTGGCCGACAAGATTATCATCATGCGCAAAGGCACGATCGTGCAGTACGACACGCCGCTGGGCATTGTGACGCGCCCGCGCGATGCGTTTGTCGAGCGGCTGGTGGGCACCGACGATATGCTGCGCCGGCTGAGCCTGATTCATGTGGGCGATGTGCTTGGCAGCGACGGCGACAAAGCGGCGGCAAGCGGCCTGCCCACGATCAGCGCCGACACCGACCTGCGCAGCGCGCTTTCGCACATGCTCGCGAGCAACAGCGAAGCGCTGGGCGTAACCGACGCGAGCGGGCAGACAATTGGGCGAGTGACGTTTGCGGCCATGCGTGCAGCCGTGGCGGGCCGCGCCGCTGGCGCCTGAAACGAGCGTTTCCAATGCAGAATATTCTGGCTGGCCTGCGCTACCTGATCAATAACAGTGGCCTGGTGCTCGGGCTGGTGGGCGAGCATCTGCGCCTGGCCGCAATCTCGCTCGCAATCGCGCTGCTGATCGCCGTGCCGCTGGGCTGGCTGCTCAGCCGGGTGCGCTGGCTGCGCGGCCCGGTGCTGGGCGTGCTGGGTGTGATCTATACGATCCCCAGCCTGTCGCTGTTTGTGCTGCTTATCCCGCTGCTCGGCCTGGGGCCGCGCACCGCCATCGTCGCGCTGATTGCCTACGCGCAGCTGGTGCTGGTGCGCAATGTTGTTGTGGGCCTGGTCGGCATCGACCCGGCGATTGTCGAGGCAGCGCGCGGCATGGGCATGAATGGCTGGCAGCGCTTCGCCCGCGTCGAGCTGCCGCTGGCGCTGCCGCTGATCCTGGCCGGCACGCGCGTGGCAACACTTTCGATCATTGGCATTGGCACGATCGCGGCGTTTATCAACGGCGGCGGGCTGGGCCGGCTGCTGTTCGACGGCGTGGCGACCGGCAACCGCGGCAAGATCGTGGCGGGCAGCATTGCAATCGCGCTGCTGGCCCTGGGCGCGAATATGATCCTGCGCTGGCTCGAGCGGCGCTCGGCGCGCGCGCTGCTGGGCGAAGACGCCGCGCTTTCGTAGCGGCGCTAGGCTGCCACCGCGCCGCTGCGCGCCACCAGCGCCACAAACACATCTTCCAGCGACGGGTCGATTGCTTCAATGCGCACATCGGCAATGCCGCCCGCCCGCAGCGCCGCGTCGAGCGCGGGGGCGCGCATGCCCGCATCGTCGACAATCGCGTGCAGGCGCGCGCCGTGCGGGGCAACTTCGCTCACGCCAGGCTGCGCCGCCGCCAGATCGCGCGCCTGCTCCTGTGGTGTGCCTTCGATCTCAAGCACATCCCCGCTGATGGTGCTGTGCTTCAGCGCGGCGGGCGTGTCGAGCGCCACCAGCTTGCCGCCATACATCAGGCCGATGCGGTTGCAGTGCTCGGCCTCGTCCATGTAGTGCGTGGTGACGAAGACCGTCACACCCTCGCGCGCCAGCTCGTAGATCAAATCCCAGAAGGCCCGCCGCGCCTCGGGATCGACCCCGCCGGTCGGCTCATCGAGGAAGAGCATGCGCGGGCAATGCACAATCGCGCAGGCCAGCGCCAGGCGCTGCTTCCACCCGCCCGACAGGTTCGATGTCAGCTCGCGCTCGCGCCCGCTCAGCCCGGCCATCGCAATAAGGTCGGCCAGGCGCGCGGCGCGCTCGCTCCGCGCAATACCGTACACATCGGCGTAGAATTCCAGATTTTCGCGCACGCGCAGGTCGGGGTAGAGGCTGAACTTCTGTGACATATAGCCGATCTGCGCTTTGATGCGCTCGGGGTCGCGGCCAATGTCGAGGCCAAGCACGCGCCCCACGCCCGATGTCGGCGCAAGCAGGCCACACAGCATACGGATCGTTGTGGTTTTGCCCGAGCCATTCGGCCCGAGGAAGCCAAATACTTCCCCCGGCTCGACGCTGATGGTGAGCCGATCTACCGCCACGAAATCACCAAAGCGGCGGGTCAGGTCTTCGGTTTCAACAGCATATGTGCTGGCCATACATGCCTCCAAAAAGTCGCAGGGTCTGGGGTCCATGGTCTGGGGTCCATGGTCTGGGCGTATAGCAATACGCCCTTCGTCAGTGGTGCGCGGTCATTCGTCGATGGTGCGCAGTCATTCGTCGATGGTGCGCAGTCATTCATCGGTGGTGCGCGGTCGTTCGTCGGCGGTGCGCAGTCATTCGTCAGTGGTGCGCGGTCGTTCGTCGGCGGTGCGCGGTCATTCGTCGGTGGTGCGCAGTCGTTCGTCGGTGGTGCGTGGTCGCCCCACGATCGGACGCAACGCATGTCGATGCAGTAGGGGCGGAGCATTTGCCCTTATCGATAGAAGTGGTTTTCGTATTGGTGGCAAATGCTCCGCCCCTACGATATACCCACGACACCCCTACGATAATCGCCGATATCCGATGATACCTATCATATCCCACGCCGACTCCGCCCCTACGATATACCCACGACACCCCTACGATAATCGCCGATATCCGATGATACCTATCATATCCCACGCCGACTCCGCCCCTACGATATACCCACGACACCCCTACGATAATCGCCGATATCCGATGATACCTATGATATCCCACGCCGACGGGCGAACCTTGTGTTCGCCCACCCCGCACCCTAAATAATCTCCAGCCCGTCGCGGTCGGGCAGGGCGGGAAAGGGCGTGGCGGGCAGTGTCTGGTACCAGTACGCCACCGAGGCAATGTCGTCCTGCATCGGCAGGTAGCGCCGCCCGCTGCGCCAGCCAAGCGCCTGAATCGTCACCCGCAGGTCGTGCTCGAAGCGAATAGGATCGGCGATGTGCCAGCGGTACAGGCCAAAGCGCGTCTGCGAGCGATACAGCCCATCCGGGCGAATGACCTGCGGCAGGCCGGCGTAGGGCGTGGTGAACTCGCGATAGCCGCCATTGTCCTTCCCAACATCGAAGTTATACGAGCCGCAGAAATAATCTTCGGTGCCGGTGCCGCAGATAGTTGGGAACTCGGCGTCGCCATCCATGAAGAACTTGATCTCGCCTTCGCCCCACCAGCCGCCATTATTCACACCCCAGGCCATATAGGTGCCAACATAGTGGCCCTGGCCCTGCACGCCATCGAGAATGGTGTAGACTTCCTTGTACGGCAGCGGGTTGGTGCGGCGGAACTGCGCGTGGAAGTAGGCCGCGTCCTCAGGCACGTGCGTTTCGGCGTAGGTGATCTGGTAGTACAGCGTCATTGGCTCGTCGGCAATATTCGTGAAAGTGATGCGCGCGCCTTTGCGAAACGGCATTTCCCAATAGCAGTTGAACGCGCTGCCGGGGTTCACGCACACCGCCAGCGAGCTGACCTGCGCATACACGCCCCAGCCGCAGGCGAAGAAATCGCCGACCGGGCACTCGACCGCCGGTGTGTCGGAGTCATCCCAGTACATGCGCAGGATGCTGGAGCGCCAGTTGCCGGTCGGCGTCATCCAGATGTGCTGAATCGCGCCCGCGCCGTCGATGTTCGCCAGCTCGCGGGTTTCGCCCGGCGCGATCACAATCGAGGGCGAGATTTTCCAGCCCAGCCCGAGGTCGCGCGCGGCCTGCGCGCCGGTACCATCAGTTGCGCGCCCGCCGCCGCCCTTCTCGCCAGTGAAATTCTCGGGGCTAATCGAGCGCGTCCGCGCGCCCGACAGCCGCGATAGGTTGCCCATGTGCATGCCAAGCCCATTGAACCGTGCCATTGAAATGCTCCATCTGCTGCAAAGGCGAATGCGGGCGTATTGTACCGCGCTGCGCCGCAGCAGGTTTCATCCGCAGATTGCGCAGATTACACAGATGCCGGGGTGAGATAGCGCTTTGTTCCGCATCATAATCTGCGAAATCTGTGTCATCTGTGGATATGACTCCTACGCTTCCTGGGTAACGCTCGCCTCTGCGCTGCGCTGCAAGAACATAAACACGTCTTCCATGGTTGGCTGAATGACGCGCCAGCTCACCAGCGGAATCTTGTGCGCGGCGAGCTGCCGCTGGAGCGCGCCTTCGGGCAGCGCAGCGTCGGCAAACAGGTGCAAGCGGTCGCCAAAGACCTGCACCTCCCGCACGCCGGGCAGCTCGCGCAGGGCGTTCTGGGCGTCGTGGAGCGGGCGCGCCTGCACTTCGAGCACCACGCCGGGCACTAATTTCTGCAATTCGCGGGGCGTGCCGCTTGCCATGAGCGTGCCGGCGCGCATAAACCCAACCGCGTGGCAGCGGTCGGCCTCGTCCATGTAGGGCGTCGAAACCAGCACCGTCACGCCATCGTGGTTCACCGCGTCGCGCAAAATGTCCCAGAACTCGCGCCGCGCCACCGGGTCCACGCCAGTGGTCGGCTCGTCGAGCAGCAGCACGGCGGGTTTATGAATGAGCGTGCAGGCCAGCGCAAGTTTCTGTTTCATACCGCCCGAAAGCGCGTCGGCGCGGCGCTTCTGGAAGGGGCCGAGCCGGCTGAAGCCCAGCAAGCGCTCGATCAGCGGCGGCTGCTCGGCGCGCGGCACGCCATAGGCATCGGCGAAGAAGCGCATATTCTCGCGCACCGTCAGGTCGCCATACAGGCTGAACCGCTGCGGCATGTAGCCCAGCCGCCGCCGCACACGCTCGGGGTCGCGCGCCACGTCGATGCCCATCACCATTGCCTGGCCGGCGTCGGGCAGCAGCACGCCACACAGCATGCGCAGCGTGGTGGTTTTGCCCGCACCGTCGGGGCCAACCAGCCCGTAGATGCGGCCAGCCGGCACCTGCAGGTTCAGCCCGGCGACGGCGTGCACCGCGCCGAAGCTGCGCGACAGGTCTATCGTTTCGATTGCGGCATTATCTTGCATGGCTATTCCTGACACGATGACACGGTGACACGATGACGGCGTTGCACGTTTCATCATGTCATCGCCTCATATTGTCACTCCACAATCGCGGCGTCGGCGGGCATACCGGGCTTGAGCGCATGGTCGGTGTTGGGTAGCTCGACGCGCACCGCAAACACGGTGGTTGCGCGCTCGTCTTTGGTTTGCACGTTGCGCGGCGTGAACTGCGCTTCCTGCGAAATGAACGAAACCGTGCCTTTGAATGTGCGGCCTGGGAAGCTATCGACCGTGACGTCGACGGCCTGGCCCTGGCGCACGCGGCCAATGTCGGTTTCGCCAATGTAGAGCGTCATTCGCACACTGTCGAGCGAGCCAATCGTCATCAGCGACGCGCCGGGGATGGCCTGCTCGCCCTCGTGGATGCTGCGGCTGAGGATCAAGCCGCCGCGCGGCGCATTCAGCGTGGCTTTGGCAAGCTGCACCTCGATCTGGCGCTGGTTTGCGCGGGCCTGGGCCAGCTGCGCCTCGGCGGCCTGCACCTGCTCGGGGCGCGCGCCGGCCTGAGCAAGCTCCAGCCGCGTCTGCGCCTGGGTCACTTGCGTTTCGGCGCTGGCGAGCTGCGCCTTGGCGGCATCGGCGGCCGAGCGAAGCTGCTGCGGGTCGTTGCGCATGGCCAGCGCCTGGTTCAGCGCGCGCTGGGCGTTCGCCAGCGCCGACTGAGCGGCGGCCAGGGCTTCTTTGGTTGGGCCGTTATGCGCTTTCTGCACGGTGGCATTCGCTGCGGCGAGCTGGCTTTCGCTGGCCTGCACACCATTGACCTCGGCCTGGCGGGCGGTTTCGGCGGCGGCCTGCGCCTGCTGCACGGCCTGTTCGGCCTGATGCATCGCAGCTTCGGCCTGCACAAGCTGCGCGTAGTAGTTTTCGCGCTGGCCATCGCTGACCTTGTTCGCCACTTTCTTGCCCGTCTTCGCGTCGGTCACATTCGGCACAATCGGGTCGTTGCCCGTTTCCTGTACATACTGCCAGTTGGTCTGCGCCTGGGCGTAGCGCGCCTGCGCCTGGGTGAGGGCCAGCGCGGCCTGCTGCACGCCCATTTCGGCCTGCGTCTTCGCCAGCGAGAGCTGGTCGCGCGCGGTTTGCGCGCCGGCATTGGCCTGCTGCAATGCGGCTTCGGCCGCCGCCAGGTCTTCCGGGCGAGTGCCGGCGCGCAGCTGGTTGAGCGCCTGCTGGGCGGCGTCGCGCTGGGCCTGGGCACTCACGACCTGCGCCTGCAGCTGCTGCGGATCGTCGAGCGCTTTCTGGGCGTTCGCCACCGCCTGCGCCGCGCCATCGCGCACGGCCTGCGCCTGATCGAGCTGCGCCTGCGCAGCGGCAATGTCCTCGGGCCGGCTGCCTGCGCGCAACAGCGCAAGGTTCGCCTCGGCCACGCCAACGGCGGCGGCGGCCTGGTCGCGCTGCGCTTCAAGCAGGGCCGGGTCGAGCCGCAGCAGCAGCTGGCCGGCCTGCACTTCCTGGCCCTCGTCCACCATCAGCGCCTGCACGCGGCCAGCGACCTCGCTCGTCACCACCACGTCCTCGGCCTCAATCGTGCCCGAGCCGCTGAGATCCTGCGCGCTGGCCGTGGCGTTGCGCGCGTTCCACCAGTAGTAGCCGCCCCCTGCAATCAGCGCCAGCACCAGGATCGGCGCGATTATTCGTGCACGTGCGTGCATATTGTTCCTCCGTAGAGTTCGAATGGTCAATGGGCGTATGCGCTACGCCAACGGCTGTACCCTGCCACGTGTAATTCGTCAACCTGCACCCTAATCAAGCCGCTTGCGGAAGCGTGTGGAGGCCAGCACAATCAGCACTGCGCCAAACAGCGCCAGCGCCACGATCTGGCTGCCCAGCGCCGGCACGCCCACGCCCTTAATCACAATGCCGCGCACCACCACCAGGAAATAGCTGAGCGGCACAACCCCGCTGATTATTTGCAGCACGCGCGGCAGCGCAGCAATTGGGTAGATAAAGCCCGACAGAAACACCGACGGCAGGATGGTCAGAAACGTCAGCAGAAAGGCTTCCTGCTGCGTCTGCGCGATGGTCGAGATCAGCAAGCCCAGGCTGAGCGACGAGATCAGGAACAGGCAGGCAATGCCAATCAGCAGCAGGATGCTGCCTTTGATTGCGACGCCAAACCAGAAAGTGCCGATCACCAGAATTTCCAGCGTGATCATCAGCGCCACAAAAGCGTAGGGCAGAATTTTGCCCAGGATTAGCTCCAGCGGGCGGATGGGCGTGACGATCAATTGCTCGATGGTGCCGCGCTCGCGCTCGCGCACAATCGCCGAGGCGGTGAGCAGCGTGGCCTGCATCTGTAAAATCAGGCCGATCAGCGCCGGCACCATAAACACCGCGCTGGCCATGTCGGGGTTGTACCAGACGCGCGGGCGCACTTCGACTGGCGGCGCGAGCGCCACACTGGTTCCGCGCCGGGCCAGGGTTTGCTGCTGGATGCTGGTCGCTTCGACCTGCCCAATCAGTTGCGCCGACGAGAGCGCCGACGCCGCGACCGAGGGGTCGGAGCCATCGAGCACAAACGCCACCTGCGCGCCGCGCCCGCCGTTCAGGTCGGCGGCGTAGGAAGGCGGAATGATCAGCCCGGCGCGCACGCTACCATTGTCGATCAGCGCGGCCAGCTCGTGCTCGCTGCTCACAAGCTGCGCCACCGCAAACTGCCCCGACTGGGTGAACGCCTCGACAAGGTGGCGGCTTTCGGGCGTGCGACTCTGATCCTGCACAGCCAGAGGTGTGTTGCGCACATCCGATGTTGCCGCGTAGCCCAGCAGAATGAGCTGCAAGAGCGGCTGGATGAACATCACCCCCAGCGTGCGCGGGTCGCGGATGATATGAATGAATTCTTTGCGAATAATCGGCAGCAATCGGGAAAGCATACCGTTCTCCTCGTATGCGGAGCGATTGAAGGGCGCATTGCTATACGTCCAGACCAAGAACCGAGAACCGTAGAACCGAGAACCAAAAGCGAGACGGTTGAGCCACAGAGCGCACAGAGGCCACGGAGTTATGTACTTTATTCACGTATCTTCGTGCCTTCGTGGTGAACAATAAGCGCGTGTTAGTTCACCGCCAGTTCGGGTACGTCTTCCAGCAGCGTAATGCGCCCGGCCGCGCCGTCAACGCGAATGCGCTGACCGGTGTGGATGCGCTCGGTGGCCTCGTGCACGCCCACCACGGCGGGAATGCCATACTCGCGCGCCACCACCGAGCCGTGCGTCACCATGCCGCCCACCTCCATCACCAGGCCGCCCGCCGTCAGGAACAGCGGCGTCCAGCCGGGGTCAGTGGCCGGGCAAACCAGAATCTCGCCGGGCTGCAGGCGCACGCCGCGCGGGTCGCGCACGACATGCGCCACGCCCTCGGCCACGCCGGGCGACACCGGGTCGCCAACCAGATCGTTCGCGCCAGCCTCGCTCAAGCCCTCATAGAAGGTTTCGCCCGTGCTGAGCAGCAGGCGGGGCATGCGCCGCGCGGTGCGGTTGTGCTCGTACTCGGCGCGGTTCGCCGCCACCTGCCCGCGCAGGTCGGGCGTGCGATTGCGTGCCGCCGCCCGCAACTCATCCAGCGACAGGAAAAAGATGTCGCCCGCATCGTCGAGCGCACCACGCGCCACCAGCTCGCGGCCATGCGCCAGCAGGGCGTCGCGGTAGATGCCCAGCGTCTGGATCAGGTAGAATTTGGGTGTTTCGCGCAGTCCTAACAGTTCGCGCATTCGCCCGACCGCAAAGCGCAGCACGCGCGCTCGCAGCGCGCCCAGCGGCGTGCGCGCCAGCTCACTCGCCCATTCCTCGGTGAGCTGCGCGGCCTCGCTCGCGCCGCGCGCAAATTGCGCATCGGGCGCGAGCGAAGGGTCGTTCAGCTGCAGGTAGCCGTGCAGCGTTTGCAGGATGGGTGTGGGATCATCGCGCCAGCGCGGGCGGCCAATATCGATTTCAGCAACGCCGCGCATGCCATACTGCTGCAGAAACTGCGCGATGCCATGCTGCGCAGCCGGCGGCAGCGTGCCATGCGCGTAAGCGGCAGCTTGCTCCTCAACCGGCAGGTCAAGCAGAGCGGCACGCGCCGCGTCGTTGGCACGAATGGTTTGCGCCAGCGCCCACAGCCGCAGGTCCATCTCGGTCGTGACATTGTTTGGCAAGCCGCGCAGCAGCTGAAAAACCGCGCCGGGCGCTTTGCCGAGCCAGCGCTCCAGCCATGTGTCAACCATACTCATGAGCACCAGGCCGGGCGCAACCACCGGAGCCACTAGCGGCAGCACCGTCGGGATCGCCCGCGACACATCATTCTCAACCGCGTCGAGCAGCGCGGGCAGCGTGCGAGCGCGCGCGGCATTGCTGCGCACCGCGGCCAGAAAGCGCTCGGCCCCGCCAATTGCGCGGGCGCGGGCAAAGGCCGGCGCGCGCAATGCGCCCACAATCTGCAACAGAATGGGCGCGAGCGTTGGCGCAAGGCGCAGCACCGTGGGCAGCGGCTTCGGCGCGCGCAGCTCGACTTTCCCCTGCGCCACCAGCTGCTCCAGCGTGCGGCGCGCGCCCGGGTCGATGCGCTTGAGCGCCACCATCCAGGGCCGGGTGATCGCAGTGACATCGATGAAGATGCGCCCACCGGCTGTAGGAATGACCTCGCGCAGCGGCAGGTCGGCATGCAGAAACTGCGGAAAGCCGCCCGCCAGCAGTTGCAGCAGGTCGAGGCCCAGCGGCGTGAATGGATCGAGCACGCCCTGCACCGAGTTGAAGCTGAAATACACCCGTGGCGTTTTGGCCGCCAGTGCCGCGTCGGGCAGCGGGTAGAGCGAGGTAATCGGCCGCGATTGCAGGAGCATCATGCGGCCATTCGCCCAGGCCCACTCGATATCCTGCGGCGAGCCGAAATGCGCCGCTACCCGCGCGGCGGTGCGCGCCAGGTCGCGGATCTGCGCATCGGGCAGGGCTTGCTCGCCGGCTGTGCGCGCCACCTCGTCGGTTCCGCCGCCAGCGCGCGGCACAATCGCCAGCGCCTTCGCGCCCAGCTTGCAGCTCGTAATCTGCCAGCTCGCCGGGTCGACCACATAGTGGTCGGGTTCGACCTGACCCGACACAATCGCCTCGCCCAGGCCATAGCTCGCGTCGATCACAATTTCGGCCCGCCGCCCGCTCAGCGGGTTGGCGGTGAACAGCACGCCCGAAACCTCGGAAGGGATCAGCTCCTGCACCACCACCGCCAGCGCCACGTCGTCGGGCGCGATGCCATTGCGCGCGCGGTAGCCCAGGGCGCGGGCGGTCCACAGGCTGCCCCAGCAGCGCCGCACCGCGTCGAGCAGCGAATTGTCGCCCACAATATTCAGGTAGGTATCCTGCTGGCCGGCAAACGACAGGCCCGGCAAATCTTCGGCCGTGGCCGACGAGCGCACTGCGACGGGCAGATTAGGGGCGTTGCTGGAAAGCTGCTGATAGGCGGCCACAATCGTCTCGGCAAGCGCGGCGGGTACCTCGCCCTGCGCGAACAAGCCACGGATCTGCTCGGACGCATGCTCCAGCGCCAGCGGGTCGTCGCCAGCAACCTTGCGCGCCAGCGCGACGATCTGTTCGGCCAGACCATTCGCGGCCACAAAAGCGTGGTAGGCGTCGGTGGTGACCAGAAAGCCGGGTGGCACGGCAAAACCCGCGCGCGCCAGCTCGGCCAGGTTCGCGCCCTTGCCGCCCACGCGCGCCAGCGTGGCGTCGGGTGAGTCGAGCTGCAAAATATACTCAGACATCATTGTCTCCTTTGAAACAGAAAACGAAACAGCCGTAAGCGACATGGCACGCTCCTATTGCCCGGCGCGTGGCTCCAAACCAGTGACAAAAATATCGATATTCGTTGCAATAATCTGCTCGTCGGTCGTCGCAATCGCCTCGGGCTGGCGCATAATTTCGCGCGCCAGCACATTGACGATAAACATGCCCAGGAAGCTGCGCGCCGAAATTGATGTGTCGTGCGGGCGCAGGTTGCCAAGATCGACATGGTGCTGCAAGTACTGGCTGATCAGGCCCAGAAAGCGCCGGCCCGCCACGCGGAAAAACATCTCGCCAATTTGTGGGAAGCGCGTCGCTTCGCCGATCAGAATGCGGAAGATCGCGACATTGCCGGGCACATGGAAGATCGACATGTAGGTGCGGCCCACCAGCGCCAGACCTTCGCGCGGCGGCAGCTCCATCAGGCGCTCGGGGTGATCGGCCATGGCAAACACGCCTGCCCGCTCGCGAATTATTGAAAGAAACAAATCTTCTTTGTCTTTGAAATACCAGTAGATCAGCCCCGGCGAAATGCCGCCCGCTTCCTGCGCAATATCTTTGTTCGTCGCCTTGTGGAAGCCTTTCGTGCTAAAGACTCGCAACGCAGCTTCGATTATCTGCTGGCGGCGGTCGCTGTTTTCCTGCTCGTCGTTGCTGGTCATACACATTTTCTTTCTTGATTGACTAGTCAATTAGGATTATAGCGCTACTTGATTGACGAGTCAATCAGGACTTTTGGTGGAGAAAACAAGCTGACCAGCCCAATGGCAGCGCCGCGCACAATAATGCCGCCCTGATGGCGGCAGCGGTGGAGCAGTTGGGCGCGCCTCGACAGCGCAAATAGAGGAAATTCTGTGTAATCTGTGTAATCTGTGGATAAGTTTACGCGGCGTCAAACACCTCGTCCACGCTCACCCCGAAGCCGTCGAGCAGGCGCGAGGTGGCGAGTGCGCCGCGCGCAAACACGCCGTGCTCGGCGTAGGCCGCGCCGTCGAGCGCCAGCACCGTGATCGTCGCGTCGAGCGGGTTCACAATCCAGTATTCGGGAATGCCGGCTTCGGCATAGTCGGCGCGCTTGGTCACTGTATCGCGCTCGGGGTCGTCGGGGCTCACAATTTCGACCACAAGGTCAGCGCCGAGCCAGAAGGCATCCTGGTTGCGCGGGTCGTTCGCGTCGCGCAGCAACAGCAGGTCGGGCTCGCGGAACTTGCCGGGGCGGATCTGGAGGCGCAGCGGGGCATAAAATACCACGCCACCGTTAGGCCGCACCCGGGCCAAAAATTTCAGCAGCAGCAAGAGCGACATGGCCTGGTGATATTTGGTTGGCCTGGGCAGAATCTCCACCTCTCCATCGGTAAACTCAATGAGCTGGCTCGTCTGCTCAGTCAGCTTCAGGTACATCTCGACCGACCAGAGGCCCTGGAGTGGCGCAAGGTCGATCTCGGGGCTGCCGCTGCGGCGGCCCAGGCGCAAAATTGGCGTTTGTAGCTCGGCTGTCATGGCTGCTCCGTTTCACTGCTCCTGCCAGTATACCTTGCGGCTGGCCGCCGCGCAACGCAGCTATTTCAGAATATAGTACGCGCCGCGCTTTTCGCCAATTTTCAGTAGCAGGCCGCGCTCCACAAGGTCGGCCAGGTCGCGGCGCAATGTTTCTGCCGAAACGTCGGGCGCGAGCTCCTGCATGTCGCTGTTGCTGATCCGGCGCTGCTCGGTCAGGTGCACCAGCGCGGCGATCTGGCGCTCGTTCAGGCCCATGCGCCGCCACTCGCGCGTGTCGGCGGCGGATGCCTCGGCGGGCAGGTCGTCGGCGCGGCCACGCAGTGTGACCAGAAAGCCGGCGGCGGTGTCGCGGAACTCGGGCGGCGGCAGACCGGCTTCGTCCATTTGGCGCAGCATGCGGTCGATGCCATAGCCCAGTCGCTCGATCAGGCCGAAGTCGGCCAGCACCTGCACCAGCGTTTCGTTGCGCGAAAAACGCTCTTCCACAATATTTTCGACGGTCATATGGCCGGGCAGCCGCCCCGGCGAGTAGCACTCCAGCCGGTCGCCAAACAGCGCAATGCGAATGCCCTCGCCACGAATTGTGTAGTCCCGATGGGCCACGGCATTTACCAGTGCCTCGCGCACCGCGCCCTGCGGGAACTGCACCCAGTCCTGCCGTTCGAGCCCAACCATTTTGCTGCCACGGCGCATGTGTTCAGAAAGCCAGATCTCGGCACGACGCACGGTTTCGGCCAGGGTGTCGCGAATGTCTTCGCGCAGAAATTCGTCGCTCATCTCGCGGCCACGGTAGCGCACCAGCGTCACTTCGCACTGCGGAAAGAAGCGGTCGACGTCTTTGCCGAACAGCAGCAGGCCAGCGTTGGTGGGGACATACGTGGAGGTTGGGAGTTGGGGATTGGGGGTTGGTGAGCTAGTGTTAACCCCAGCGCCACGCGCCAGACACCCGCGCCGAAACAGAAAGGCCAGCGGGTCGGTTTCGGCGGCGGTGCTAGCGCGGCGCACATAGGCGGCCAGCTTGTGCTGGTCGAGGTCGGCCAGGGTCGCGCCTTCGGGCACCAGCCGCTCCCAGCTGGTTTCGCCGCGCTCAAGCAGCAGCTTGCGCAGGGCGTCGGGCGGAATGGGCTGGTTGGTCGAACCGGCGCGGCGCAAGTATTTCCCGTGGACGCTGTAGACGTGCGGCAGGCCGGCCGGCACCGCCAGTGCCAGCACCATGACGTCACCGACTGGTGCGCTTTCGGGCAGCGGCAGCACCAGCGGCGGTGTGCAGGCCAGCGCGGCATCGAGCGCGGCCAGGCGCGCTGCCGCAGCATCGGCCACGCCTTCGAGCTTCTTGCCGCGCCCGCTCACGCCCACCAGCACCAGCCCGCCCTGCGCATTCGCCAGCGCCGCCAGCGTCTCGGCCAGCTCGTCGGTGCGGAAGGCGCGGCGCACAAAGGCGAGCTGCTGGCCCTCGGGCTCGGCGAGAACGGCCGCGATGTCGGTGGGAAATGCGGGCATAGGCTCCTCCTGCTGGCGCTGCGATTCGCCCGCATTGTAGCACGAATGTGCCGGTGCGAATAGCGGTCGCAATCTGGTAGAATGCAGCGCAGCGCACTGGAAAGGGTGAAGCGTGCCCGACCGCATTTTTGGCGACATCCCCGGCTTTCCGCCCGGCAGTGTCTTTGCGACGCGGCTGGAGCTGGCGCGCGCGGGCGTGCACCCGCCCATCCGCGTGGGTGTGTCGGGCACGGCGGCGAGTGGTGCCGCGTCGATCATTCTGTCGGGCGCATATGAGGACGACGAAGACGCGGGCGATGTGATTCTCTACACTGGGCAGGGCGCGCGCGATCGCGTCAGCGGGCGGCAGGCCGGCGACCAGCTCATGCGCGGCAGCAACCTTGCGCTGGCGCGCAGCTGCGACGAGCATCTGCCCGTGCGCGTGATTCGCGGGGCTAACCCGCGCTCGCCCTACGCGCCGCCCGCTGGCTACCGCTACGATGGCCTGTACCGAATCGAGCGCCACTGGCGCGAGCTGGGCCGCTCGGGCTTTGTGATCTGGCGCTTTCGGCTCGTTGCGCTCCCAGCAGAGGCTCATTCCTCAGGCTGATGCTGCGCGGCCCGCGCCGCGCTATACTCGGCGTTCTGCCGCCTTACAGCAGGAGCAACTATGCCACAGCGAGCGTACCCCCTTCCCGTACCCGCGACCCGCGCCGAAGCAGAACACGGCCACTGGCTGCACAGTCAGTGGTACGCCGACCCGTTCGGCTGGATGGAACAGCTCGACAGCGCGGAAACACGCGACTGGATCGCCGCACAGGAAGCCGTTACACGCGCGGCGCTTGATGCCGTTCCGAGGCGCGATTCGCTGCGCGCAGCAGTGGCGCAATCCACGCGCTACGCCCGGCAGTCGCCACCGATCCGCACAAATATCGCCGGGCGCGTGTTCTTCTGGCAGGCGGGCGCCGCCGACGACAAGCCGCGCCTGATGATGCAAAGGAGCGCCGACGCCGCGCCCGAGGCCGTGATCGACCCGAACGAGTGGCCGGGCAACGCCGCACTGGTTTTTGCCGTGCCCTCGCCCAATGGCGCGCTGGTGGCGTTTGGTCGCTCGGTCGGCAACGCCCACGACACAATCATTCACATTCTCGATGTCGCGACGGGTGAGGTTCTGCCCGACCAGCCCTACGGCACCGCCCACGAAACGCCGGCATGGCGGCCCGATAGCAGCGGCTTTTTCTACGCGGCCTATCCCGCGCCCGGCGACACGCCAACCTATCACGGCGTTTACGAGCACCGGCTTGGCTCGGCGGAAGCGGCGCGGCGCGTGTTTGGTGCGGAAAATGCCGACGACTGGTGCGCCGTGCGCGTCAGCGAGTGCGGGCGCTTTGCCGTGCTGTACGCCTGGGATTTTGTGCACGCCAACACCGTCTTTCTGCTACGCCTGGCCGACGATGTGCTCATCCCGGTTGCGCCCGAGATGCGCGCCGTCAACCAGGTGCAGGTGATTGGCGACGCGCTGTTGATCCATACCGACCGCGACGCGCCACGCGGGCGGGCGTGCATCGCGCCGCTGGATGCGCCAACCGCCTGGGAAACGATCATTCCCGAAGGCGCAGATACGCTGCAAACCGTCACTGGCGTGGGCGGGCGGCTGTACGCTGTGTACTCGCGGGCGGCCTCGCATCGCGTGCAGGTATTTAGCGCGCGCGGCGAGCCATTGCGCGAAATCGAACTGCCAGCGCTCGGCGCGGTGAACAGCAACACAGGCGAAGGCGTGGTGAGCGGTATCGGCGGCGGCTGGGCGGGCGACGAGGTGTGGGTGAACTTTCAATCGTTTGTGCAGGCGCCCTCGCTCTACCGCTACGACTACGAGGCCGACCGGCTCACGCCCTTCTTCGTGCCCGATGTCGGGCTCGATCCGGCAGAATACACAACGCAACAGGTCTGGTATGAATCGCGCGATGGCACGCCTGTGTCGATGTTCCTGATACACCAGCGCGACATCACGCCCAACGGCGAGCTGCCGGTGCGACTGAACGGCTATGGCGGCTTCAACATCTCGGTCGAGCCGCGCTTCACCGCTGTGCAGGCGGCATGGCTGCGCATGGGCGGTGTGCTAGCCTTCGCAAACATTCGCGGCGGCGGCGAGTACGGACGCGAATGGCACGCTGCCGCCACCAAAACCAGGCGCCAGAACGCTTTCGACGATTTCGTTGCTGCGGCGCGCTGGCTGGTTGCGGCTGGCTACACCACCCCGGCGCGGCTGGTCGCGCGCGGCAACAGCAACGGCGGCCTGCTCGTGGCGGTGGCCGCGCTGCAAGCGCCCGATGCCTTTGGCGCGGTGTTTAGCCGCGCGGGAATGTTCGACATGCTGCGCTTCCATCTGTTCGGCAACCAGAGCGGCGCGGTGGTGGAGTTCGGATCGCCCAACGACCCCGATGAGGCCGCCTACCTGGCAGGCTACTCGCCCTACCACAACGTCCGCGCCGGGCGCGCCTACCCAATCATGCTCTTTGCGTCGGCGCTGAACGACCGCATCGCGCCGCCCTACGGCCCACTCAAGATGGTTGCGCGCCTGCAGGCCGAAGCGACCGACGGCGGGCCGTTTCTGCTGCTGCCACTGCACGACTCGGGGCATGGCGGCGGCACCACGCTCAGCGCGCTGATCGAGCAGGATACCGACGAGCTGTGCTTCTACTGCTGGGCGCTTGGCATCGAGACACATGAGTAGCTACAGAGCGCACAGAGCATCTTATATCCATCCACAGATTACGCAGATTACGCAGATGAAAGATCTTCATATCTGCATAATCTGTGGATATATCTCGCTTCCTATTCCAGGTTGAGCTGGCCGTGTAACCATTCTTTCGCGGCTTGCATTTTCGCGTTTCTGCGCGATAATACGCACTCACATCCGTCCGCTGCAAACCCCACACTTCCACAGTCGCTGCATCCGCTTTCACCAACTTCATGGAGGCAAGCCCAATGAGCGCTCCCGCATCCACGATTCCCATGCGCGCCGTGCCCGGCTACTACTCAAGCACCCAGGGCATCCAGATCGCCATCCAGACCGACGCGCACGCCAGCGACGAAGACCTGCAGTTCTTCGAGCAGCTTGGCGTCGAGTGGGCAATGGTTGGCATCAACCAGGCCGAGCTGCACACGCTTGAGTTCTACCAGAGCCTGGTCAGGCGCTTTGCCGACCACGGGCTGAAAATTTACCGCATCGCCAACCCCTTCGTCCACAATGTGCCCGCGATCACGCTCAACCTGCCCGGCCGCGACGAAAAGATCGAGGAGATGAAGCGCTTCATCCGCAACCTGGGCGCGGCGGGGATTTACTACAACACCTACGCCCACATGGGCAATGGCATCTGGTCGTCGGAGCCGACCACCGGGCGCGGCGGGATGAAAGCGCGCCGGCTCGATTTGCAGGACGCGATCGGCCACTGGCACGGCGAGCGGTTTACCGGCGACACGACTCACGGCCGCACCTTCAGCGAAGACGAGCTGTGGGAGAACTACGCGCATCTGGTGCACGAAATCGCGCCAGTGGCAGAAGACGCCGGCGTGCGCATTGGCATCCACCCCGACGACCCGCCCGTCTACGCGCTGGGCGGCATTCCGCGCTGCATGTTCGGCAATTTTGCGGGCTACAAGAAGGCGATGGAGATCGCAGACAGCCCGAACATTGGCGTGTGCCTGTGCGTGGGCTGCTGGCTGGAAGGCGGCGAGGTTGGCATGGGCGTGGGCGTGGTCGATGCGATCAGGCACTTCGCGGCGCAAAACCAGCTGTTCAAAGTGCACTTCCGCAACGTCTCGAACCCCATGCCCGAGCCGTGGGTCGAAACCCTGATCGACAATGGCTACCAGAACATGTACGAGGTGATGAAGGCGCTGCGCACGGTCAACTTCGACGGCTGCGTGATCCCCGACCACATCCCGGCGATGATTGGCGGGCCGCGTGTCGGCACGGCCTACTCAATCGCCTACATGCGCGCGCTGATCCAGGCGGTCAATAGCGAAGCAGAAATGGCATAAACAGTATTCAGAAGCGAGGAGTCAATATTCAGCGTGTTCCTGGCTTTCTGAACTACGCACGACGCACTATGTTTTTAGCAGCATAGTGCGTCGTTATTTCGCTCAAATCTGTGTAATCTGCGCAATCTGTGGATGATGTTATTTCCCAGCTTGTTCTTGCGGCTTTTCCTCGGCGCGGCGCTGCGAGACGGCAATAAACGTCACGGCGTCCCAGGCGTTGTGGATGCCATCGAACAAGAGCACCAGCACCGCCGCCGCCAAAATGAAAAGCGCCGTGTCCGGGGCGCTCGGCAGCATGGTGCCCGCCAGCAGCAGCGCAGCATAGGCCAGCGGCGGCAGCGTGAAATGGCAGATCCAGTCTTCCAGCACCGGCGTGTAGGCGCTCTGGCTGCGCGCCGCCCGCACCAGCACCGCGCCATACACAACGCCGAGCGCGCCAAGCACGCCCAGCAGCACCGCTATTGGCGTCAGCGACGACCACGGCGCGCACAGCACCGTGGCGATCAGCAGCACCGAGCAGAAATGCACGATGGTTGGCGTACCAAACGCGCGCGTGGTTTCGTTGGTGCCGCGATTCATCTCGGCCCCAAGCACAATCACCACAAACTGCAGGCCAATCAGCACCGCCGCCGCCGAGCCTGTAATGACATTAAAGCTTTCCCAGTGAGTCAGAAACTCAACAGCACCTTCTGGCATAGATTCTCCCCGCGCCTGCGAACTAGCGCAGCGCTACCTCAGTACCCAGACCGAGCCGGCGCGCCTCGGCCAGCGCCAGCTGCCCAACCGCCATATCCTGCACAGCGTTGCCCACCGACTTGAAGAACGTGATCTGTGCGGCGTCGCTGCGGCCGGGCGCATGGCCCGCCACAATCGCGCCCAGCTCGACAATGCGCGCCGGGTCGAGCGCGCCAGCATCGCGCGCCTGAATGAGATCGCCAGCCTCGGCCCACGCTGCCGCCACCTGATCGACTGCCACGTAGGCGCGCGCAATCGTCGCGGGCGGCACCTCGGCCAGCGCGGGCGTAAACGCGCCCACACCATTGATATGCGTGCCGGGCCGCACATCCGCGTCGTCGAACAGGGGCGTGGCCGCGCTGGTGGCGCAGCAGACCACATCGGCCTCGGCCAGCGCCGCGCGCGCGCTGTCGGCAATCGTGCACTCCGCGCCAATACCAAGCTCGCCCAACGTCGCGATCAGCTGCTCGGCGCGGGCGCGGCTGCGGTTCACAATCAGCACGCGCTCAATCGGCCGCACCGCGCAGACCGCCTGCACCTGGTAGGGCGACTGCGCGCCCGCGCCAAACATTGCCAGCACGCGCGAATCGGGCCGCGCCAGCGCCCGCGTCGCCACGCCCGACGACGCGCCAGTGCGCAGCGCCGTCAGGTAGGTGCCGTCCATCGCGGCGAGCGGCTGCCCCGTTTCGGCATCGATCAGCACCACCAGCGCATGAATGCTCGGCAGGGCGTGGCGCTCCTGGTTGTGCGGAAACACCGACACGACCTTCAAACCCAGCGCGCCGCTGTTCGCCAGCAGCGCCGGCATGAAAAAGGTGTGCGAGTCGTGCTGGGCCTGGCCGATCGGCACGCGCAGCGGCACATCGGCCCGCCCGACGGACAATTGGGCAAACGCATCCGCCACGGCGTCGATTGCCGCAGGCATAGGCGCAGCGCGGCGCACATCGGCCGCGGAAAGAATCAGCATGCGCGGCTCCTTTGCGCTCGGAAGTATTGGAGAACTGTTAGATTGCGCCAGTATAGCACAGCTTTCTGATGCAGTATGCTATAATACGGCGCGAGGAACCAGATTTTTCCGCGCCGGCCATCCCGGCGCGTTTCGTTGAGAAAGGACCAGCCATGTCCGCCCCCGCGCCCCAGGTAATCCAGCTGAGCTGCCCCAACTGCCGCACGCCCATGCGCGCCCAGGTGTTTACGCTCGTGGATGTCGGCCTGCAGCCCGAGCTGAAAAACTACCTGCTGGCCGGCCAGCTTAATATGGCGGTTTGCCCGAACTGCGGCACGCCGGCAATGATCGCCGCGCCGCTGATCTACCACGACCCCGAGAAGCAGCTGCTCTTGGTGCACTTCCCGCAGCAGCTCAACGCCCGCCCCGACGAAGAAGAACGCTTTATTGGCGACGCCGCCAGCGCGCTGATGCGCTCGCTGCCGCAAAATGCCCCCAAAGGCTACATGCTCGCGCCCAAGCGCTTCCTGACGCTCAACTCGCTGGTTGACACGGTGCTCGAAGCCGACGGCATTTCGCGCGAAACGATCGAGGCGCAGCGCAAGCGCGTAGGCCTGATCGGCCAGCTCGTTGAGGCGTTTGAAGGGGGCGAAAGCCAGCTTCAGGCGGTTGCCAGCCAGAACAAAGACGCGCTCGACTACGAGTTCTTCGCCACGCTGACGATGTTTGTGCAATCGAGCATCCAGGCCGGGCGCGACGACTCGGGCCAGATCCTGCTGGCGCTGCGCGACAAGCTCGCCGAAATGGTGAACTTCGACCTTGAGCAGTTTGGCGCGCCGGACGAGGGCGAGGACATGCCCGAGTTTGGCGACGACGAGCTGAACCAGATCATCGACCAGCTTGCCGCCGCGCCGGAAGACGCGCTCGAGCAGATGATCGCCGAGTTCCGCCCGATCATCGACTACGGCTTCTTCGCGGCGTGGACTGAGCGCATCGAGCAGGCCGAGCAGGCTGGCGACGCCGCCGCCGCCGAGCAGCTCGCCGCCCGCCGCACGCTGATCGTCGATACGGTTGAGCGGATGGACAAGCAGGCGCAGGAATTGTTCGAGGCTGGCTCGACCGTGTTGCGCGAGGTGCTCGGCGCAGCCGACCCGGCCGAGGCCATGCGCGCCCACCGCGAGCAGATCGACGAGGCCTTCTTCCTGGTGCTGCAGGCCAACATGGTCGCGGCCGAGCGCGCTGGCAACACTGCCGCGCTGGAGCAGCTCAGCGCGCTGGAGCAGCTGGCCGCGCAGGTGCTGGAAGAGGCGCTTTCGCCCGAGGATCGCTTTATCAACCAGCTGCTGGGCGCTGAGAAGCCGCAGGACGCCACCAAGCTGCTGCGCCAGAACCCGGCCATGATTACGTCGGCCTTTGTGAAACAGCTGAACGAGCTGGCCGACAAAATGGCCGCCGAGGGCCGCCAGCCGGTGAGCGACCGCCTGCGCCAGCTTGGCCGTGAGGCCGGCGCGATGCTGTTCTAAACCCAGAGGTCAGAAGCCAGAACTGAAGAGTCAGGAGCGGACAACACTGCTCCTGACTCTTTGTATAAAGGGCGGATTGCTATACACCCAGACTGAGAGAAGGGCGGATTGCTATACGCCCAGACTCCTGATCCCTGACGACTGCGACGAACTATGAAACGTTTCCTTCGCCTGATACTCCTGCGCCTGCTTGCGCTCGTTGCCCGGCCATTTGTGCGCCGGCCCGCGTCCACGCTGCGCCGCGTGCTCTACCTCAAGCCCGACCACCTGGGCGATCTGCTGCTGGCCACGCCGGTGCTGGCTGCCCTGCGCGCGCAGCTTCCCAATGCGCAGATCACCGCGCTGGTCGGGCCGTGGGCATCGATGATCCTCGCCCGCAACCCCGACATCAGCACGCTGCAAACCTGCCCTTTCCCCGGCTTCGAGCGGCAGGCGCCCGGCGGAAGCTGGCTGGCGCGCCGGCTGCGGCCGTATGGACTGTTGTTCCACTACGCGGGCTTGCTGCGCCGCGCCAGCTACGATGCCGCGATCATCGGGCGCGACGACCACTGGTGGGGCGCGGCGCTGGCGCTGCTGGCGGGCATCCCGGTGCGCGTCGGCATTGCCGTGCCGGAATGCCGCCCGTTTCTTTCGCGCGCGCTCGACTGGAACCCACGCGACCATGTCACCGCGCAGGGCCTGGCGATGGTTGGCGCGCTTGTTGGGCAGCCGCTCGACGCGGGAGCGTTTGCGGCGCGCTTCGACCCCGCGCCCGAGGATGTGAGCTGGGCGTCGGAGTGGCTGCGCGACACCGGCATCGCGCCCGAGCGGCTGGTGGTCATTCACCCTGGCACCGCTGGCCCCGACAAGCTCTGGTTCGCAGATCGCTGGGCGGCGATTGCCGATGCGCTCGGCAGGGGTGGCGCACAGCTGGTGCTCACCGGCGGGCCGGGCGAAGAAACGCTGGTGGCGGATGTGGCCGGGGCAATGCGGGCGAACTCGGTGCAGCTGGCGGGGAAAACCAGCGTCGGGCAGCTGGCCGCGCTGCTTGGGCGGGCGCGGCTGGTGCTGGGGGTGGATAGCGGGCCACTGCACTTGGCGGCGGCGCAAGGCACGCGCAGCATTCACCTGTATGGCCCGGGCGACCCTTCGCGCTTCAGGCCGTGGGGCAGCCTGGCGCGCCACGTCGTGCTGCGCGAAGAACTCTGGTGCAGCCCGTGCGGCGTGTTTAGCGCCTGCCCGCGTGGCCTGGCCCGCCCCGAGTGCATGGACAAGCTTGGCATTGCGCGCGTGCTGGCGGCAGCAGAAGCCCTGCGCGCCTGATCGGCGCTACTCGTCGGCGGGCACGGCTGGCGCAGTATTGTGCAGCAGATCACGCGCCTGGCGCAGCAGCTGGTCGAGCCGGCCGTTGATAATCTCCTGCCACTCGGCCACTTCGCTTTCCTCCAGCGCGCCGCCGCCATACTTCAGCTCCATCGCCATATCCCAGCCCTTGCGCGAGGCAAACAGCTCAAGCTGATCCTGCCGCTCGGGCGTCCAGCGCTTGATAAAGCGCTGAAATGCGCGTTCGAGCACCTTACTGTTATCGGGGTTGAGCGCCGGCAGCGCAAACCAGTCATGGCTGTCGTGCGTGGTGTCGGGCTGCTTGGCCGACGTAAAATAAATCGTCTCACATGTGCGGCAGCAGCGATACTCGCCCGTGCCCGCGAAAGCTGCGGGGTTGTTCGCGATTGCGCCAATCAACATGCGATCAGTAAGGCCCATAACCGTCCTCTTCTCAGTTCAGCAGTGAAACATCCGTAAAGCATTTCCGGGGCTTGCATGCGATTAGCATACCATACAGCATCGCAGTTGTATATAGAGCCACGGAGCCGCCAACATGTTATAATAGTTTAAGAAGAAGATGTGGCCGGCACCGCGCGGCCGGCTTTGTATGTGAAAGGCGCACCGCATGAACCTGTGGCATGATCTGGAACCCGGCCCCAGCGTGCCCGACGTCATACACGTGATCGTCGAAATCCCCAAAGGCTCGCGCAATAAGTACGAGTACCACAAGCAAACCGGCGCCTTCAAGCTCGATCGCGTGCTGTATTCGCCCGTTCACTACCCCGGCGATTACGGTTTCATCCCCCAGACCTATTACGACGACGGCGATCCGCTCGACGTGCTGGTGGTCACCAATCTGCCCACTTTCACCGGCTGCATCGTCGAGGCGCGGCCCGTCGGCTTGTTCCGCATGAAAGACAAAGGCGAGGCCGACGACAAGGTGCTGGCCGTGCTGCACTACGACCCCTTTTTCACCGATGTGTCCGATTTTTCCGACCTGCCGGCACACTACCTGAAAGAGGTCGAGCACTTCTTTACGGTGTATAAAGACCTGGAAGGCGCGCGCGTCGAGCCGATCGGCTGGGACAACGCCGCCACTGCCAAAGAACGAATTCATTTTTCCGTCAACCATTACTGGGATATGCGCGCCGGCCGGCTGCCCAAGCGCGCCTAGCCCGCCGCCACTACGCCTCTTGCAGCTCCACGGCAGCGTGGCCGTGCAGCGCGGGGCAGGCAGGAGTTTCGTTGGAACATTCAAGCAAGCTTCCTATCGACGACAATGGCTCATCGCGCGACCGGCGCACCGCCTACTCGGCCGGCGGGGTGATCTACCGCAGCCAGGGCGCGGGCTTCGAGGTGGCGCTGATCGCGACCAACGAGCGGCGGCGCTGGGGCTTGCCGAAGGGGCATGTCCGCCGGGGCGAGGCAGCCGAGGCCGCCGCCATTCGCGAGGTGGCCGAAGAAACCGGCCTGAACGGGCTGGTCGAGCGCCATCTGGCGACGATCGAGTACTGGTTTCGCGCCGGCTCGACACGCATTCACAAGTACGTCGATTTCTTCCTGATGCGCTATGTCGATGGCGCGCTGGTGCCCCAGCAAACCGAGGTCGATGATGCGCAGTGGTTTGCGCTTGAAGAAGCACTGCGCCTGGCCAGCTTCGACCGCGAGCGCGATGTGCTCATTCAGGTGCAGCGCATGGCCGACGCTGGCGAGCTTGTGGTTCACTAGCGCCCGCAACAACTCATAACCAATCAGCAGCGAGCCGGGCGGCTCGTTGTTGCATGAAAGGGGAGGGTATGGAGTTCAGCGACGAGCAGATTGCGGCGGCGGCGCAGCTGGCCGGCCTGTCATTCACCCCGGAAGAATGCGCCCTGATGCGCGCCGCGCTGGCCCAGCAGCATGCCGACTACGCCGCCCTGCGCGAGGTCGAGATTGCGAACAGCGTGCCGCCCGCGCTTGATTTCCACCCGCCCGCACCGCCCAGCATCAGCGCGCCCGCGCCCGCCAGCCCCACCCTGCCCGCAATTGCAACCCCCACCGAAGGCGAGCTGCCCTTCGCCTCGATCGCCACGCAGGCGGTGCTGCTGCGCAACCGCCAGATCAGCGCGCTTGAGCTGGCCGACATGTACCTGGCGCGGCTGGAGCGCTACGACCCCGCGCTGCACTGCGTGATCACCCGCACGGCCGAGCTTGCGCGCGCCCAGGCCCAGCGCGCCGACGCCGAGCTGGCGGCCGGCACAGATCGCGGCGCGCTCCACGGCATTCCCTGGGGCGCGAAAGACCTGCTGGCAACGCGAAAGATACCCACAACCTGGGGCGCGGGGCCATATCGCAATCAGGTGCCTGAAGAGGACGCCGAGGTGGTGCGCCGTCTGGAGGCGGCTGGCGCGGTGCTGGCTGCCAAGCTCACCATGGGCGAGCTGGCGTGGGGCGATGTCTGGTTTGGCGAAATGACACGCAACCCGTGGAACCTGGCCGACGGCTCAAGCGGTTCGTCGGCGGGCTCGGCGTCGGCGGTGGTGGCTGGGCTGGTGGGCTTCACGATTGGCAGCGAAACCTGGGGTTCGATTGTGTCGCCTTCGACGCGCTGCGGAGCGACGGGCCTGCGCCCAACGTTTGGCCGCGTGAGCCGCGCCGGCGCAATGGCGCTGAGCTGGAGCATGGACAAGCTCGGGCCGATCTGCCGCTCGGTGGAGGATTGCGCGCTGGTGTTTCACGCCATCCACGGCCCCGACGGGCGCGACACCAGCGCCAGCGCGCCATTTGCATGGCAGCCACGCGCGAGCCTCCATGGCGTGCGGATCGGCATGCTTGAGCGCGCCTTTGCGGAAAGCTACGACAACCGTGAGCACGACATGCGCACGCTGGCCGTGCTGGAGCAGCTTGGCGCAGAGCTGGTGCCGGTCGCGCTGCCAGACCTTCCCATCCAATCCATGAGTTTCATTCTCATGGCCGAGGCGGCGGCGGCATTCGACACGCTCACCCGCAGCAACCGCGACGACGAGCTGGTGCGCCAGGTCGAAGATGCCTGGCCGAATCGCCTGCGCGCTGCGCGTTTCATCCCGGCGGTCGAATACATTCAGGCCAATCGCCTGCGCACGCTGGCCTTCGAGGCGCTGGAAGCGCAACTGCGCGGCGTCGACCTGTATGTCGCGCCGTCGTTCGATGAAGACAACCTGCTGCTCACGAACCTGACCGGCCACCCGGCAGTGGTGCTGCCCAACGGCTTCACCGCAGCGGGCCAGCCCACCAGCATCACCTTCACCGGGCAGCTGTTTGGCGAAGCGAAATTGCTTGCAGCGGCGGGCGCATACCAGCAGGCCACCGACTTCCACCTGCGCCGGCCACCGGGCTTTGGCGCGGAAAAAACCGCTACTTGATGCCAGTAATCGCGTCTACCAGCGCGGTGAATACAAAAATGTTGGGCGTCTGCGCGACGGTGACGCTGGCCCAGTTGAGCCACTTGCCTTCTTTGCTCACTGCAATCACGCCTTTGTCGAGCTTGACGCCCTTGACCTCGGGCCAGGCCAGCGTTTCCTTGCCATTGCTCAGGCCCTGCTTGCTGACGCTCAGCTTGCCGAAATGCAGCACCGCGCCGGCATTGTACGACTCGATTGCGCGCGGCAGGAGGCGCTTGTAGCTTTGCTCCTGAATGGTATTGCCCAGCGCCTCGACATTCTGCAAGGCGTCGTTGAACTTCAGCTCGGGCTTGCCGGCGCGCCGCACGGTGTAGATGTGTGTGGTGCCCGTGTAGACGCCATTCGTGTAGTGCTTGGTCACCTGCTGCAAGACCTCGGTGACCTCATCCCAGCGCACGATCTCGGTGGTGCCGCGCGCGGTGGAGGCCAGGCCGTCGGGGAAGACCTGCACCATCATGCCGGTGTTGCGGTGGTTCGTCCAGAACGCCCACAAGCCCAGCGCAAGCAGCAGGCCGCCCAGCACAAAAAAGCCCGATGGCCGATACTGCGCCATATCAAGAAACACGATTGCCACGCCCACCACTGCCAGCACGATGCCAGCGATTTTACCGATTGTCTGGCGGCGCGCGCTCGGCTGGTAGGTTGCGCTGGGCGTCCCAAGCTGGTAGACCTCGGGGTTCATGGGTTGGATCATGGCGGCGGCTCCTTTCGGCTGAAATCAGTGGCGCGCAGGCGGCGCAAAATTGCTCTATTCAATAAACGTTGCAAACCGCGCCGAGTAACACACCTCTATCACCAATACCTTTCAAATAACCACAAAGACTCGAAGACTCCAAGATTTCATGACGTCCTGATTACTCTGGAAAATACGTTATTCCATACAACGGGCAAGCTTCCAGGAAGCTCATATGGCTGCCAGATTAAAAGAAAACTGGCTTGAGCTTCCTGGAAGCTGAGTACAAAGGAATTTATTTTCCAGAGTACTGACACCCTTGGTGTCTTGGTGTCTTGGTGGTAACCGCTCCCAACAATCCTATTTGAATGGTATTGTATTTCGCACAACAAAGCGCGGGCAGCAATGCCACCCGCGCTTCTTTTCTTCTTTTGCCGAAAGAGTTTTTAGCCCGCGCCGCCCGCCTTGTTGCGCGATTTGCGCCCGCTGAACAGCGAAGCGCGCAGCAGATCGCGATTCATCTGGGCAATGAAGTCCATGCTGATCTCTTTCGGGCAGACCGCCGAGCACTCGCCAATGTTTGTGCAGCCGCCGAAGCCTTCTTCGTCCATCGTATCGACCATTTTGATCACGCGCTCGAAGCGCTCGGTCTGGCCCTGCGGCAGCACGCCCAGGTGCGAGACTTTTGCAGCAGTGAACAGCATGGCCGAGGCATTCGGGCAAGCCGCCACGCACGCGCCACAGCCAATGCACGCAGCTGCATCCATCGCCAGGTCGGCGCTTTCTTTCGCCACCGGGATGGCGTTGGCATCGGGCGCGCTGCCGGTCGAGACCGACACAAAGCCGCCCGCCTGAATGATCCGGTCGAAGGCGCCGCGATCCACCACCAGGTCGCGCAGCACGGGGAAGGCTTTTGCGCGCCACGGCTCGATCGTGATCTCGTCGCCGTCGTGGAAGTGGCGCATATGCAGCTGGCAGGTGGTCGTGGCCGCCTGCGGGCCGTGCGCCACGCCATTGATCATCATGCCGCAGGTGCCGCAAATGCCCTCGCGGCAGTCGTGGTCGAAGGCAATCGGCTCGTCGCCGTTTTCGATCAAGCCCTCGTTCACGACATCGAGCATCTCAAGAAACGACATATCCGGGCTGATATCGACCGCCGGGTAATCGACAAATCGCCCCTCGGCGCCAGCGTCCTTCTGCCGCCAAACGTGTAGTGTCAGGTTCATCTTCTATCTCCATTTACGATTGACGATTTGCGATTTACGATTGGGTCGCTCAAATCGTAAATCGTAAATCTAAAATCGTAAATCTACTTATAGCTTCGCTGGGCCAGGTGCACGTACTCGAAATCCAGCATTTCCTTGTTCACAATCTCCGGGCGGCCGGCGCCGTCGTACTGCCAGGCGGCTGCATACGCGAAATGCTCGTCGTCGCGCAGCGCCTCGCCTTCGGGCGTCTGGCTTTCTTCGCGGAAATGCCCGCCACACGATTCGCTGCGTTCCAGCGCGTCGCGGCACATCAGCTCGGCCAGCTCCATAAAGTCGGAAACGCGGCCAGCCTTTTCGAGCGCCTGATTCAGCTCATCGGCGCTGCCCGGCACATTCACGTTTTCCCAGAACTCGGCGCGAATTTCGGGGATTTTCGCCAGCGCCTCGCGCAAGCCCGCTGCGTTGCGCGCCATGCCGCACTTATCCCACATCAGCTTGCCCAGCTCGCGGTGGAACGAGTCGACTGTGCGCTTGCCCTTGATGCCGAGCAGGCGCTTGTTGCGCTGCTTGACATCGAACTCGGCTTCAGCAACGGCAGCATTATTCGTGTCGTACGCGCCGGCTTTCTGCTGCGCCAGGTAATCGCCAATCGTGTAGGGCAGAATGAAGTAGCCGTCGGCAAGGCCCTGCATCAGCGCGCTTGCGCCCAGGCGGTTCGCGCCATGGTCGGAGAAGTTGGCCTCGCCGATCACAAACAGGCCCGGGATGGTGCTTTGCAGGTCGTAATCGACCCACAGGCCGCCCATGGTGTAGTGGATGGCCGGGTAGATACGCATTGGCACTTCATACGGGTTCTCGGCGGTGATGCGCTCGTACATATCGAACAGGTTGCCATACTTTTCGCGAATCGCGTCGGCACCCAGGCGCTTGATCGCGTCGCCAAAGTCGAGGTAGACACCCAGGCCGCCCGGCCCAACGCCGCGCCCTTCGTCGCACACTTCTTTGGCATTGCGCGAAGCCACGTCGCGCGGCACCAGGTTGCCAAAGCTCGGGTACTTGCGCTCCAGGTAGTAGTCGCGCTCAGCTTCGGGGATCTGGCCGGGCGCGCGGTTATCGCCCTGCTTCTTCGGCACCCAGATGCGCCCGTCGTTGCGCAGCGATTCCGACATCAGCGTGAGCTTGCTCTGGTAGTCGCCATGCACTGGGATGCAGGTCGGGTGGATCTGCGTGAAGCACGGGTTGGCGAAGAAGGCGCCCTTCTTGTGCGCGCGCCAGATCGCGCTGGTATTACAGCCCTTCGCGTTGGTCGAAAGGTAGAAGACATTGCCATAGCCGCCGGTCGCCAGCACCACCGCGTCGGCCACGTGCGATTCGATCTTGCCCGTGACCATGTCGCGCGTCACAATGCCCTTGGCGTGCCCGCCAATCGTGATCAGCTCAAGCATTTCGTGGCGCGAGTACATCGCGACTTTGCCCAGGCCGATCTGGCGGCTGAGCGCCTGGTAGGCGCCAAGCAGCAGCTGCTGGCCGGTCTGGCCGCGCGCGTAGAAAGTGCGCGACACCTGCGCGCCGCCGAACGAGCGATTGTCGAGCAGGCCGCCGTACTCGCGCGCAAACGGCACGCCCTGCGCCACGCACTGGTCGATAATATTCACGCTGATCTGCGCCAGGCGGTAGACATTCGCCTCGCGCGAGCGGTAGTCGCCGCCCTTGACCGTGTCGTAAAACAGGCGGTAGATGCTGTCGCCGTCGTTGCGGTAGTTCTTGGCGGCGTTGATGCCGCCCTGCGCGGCGATCGAGTGCGCGCGGCGCGGGCTGTCCTGGTAGCAAAAGCACTTGACGTTATAGCCCAGCTCGGCCAGTGTCGCCGCAGCCGAGCCACCCGCCAGCCCCGAGCCAACCACCAGAACGGTGTATTTGCGCTTGTTGGCGGGGTTCACCAGCTTGTACTGGAACTTGGCATTGTCCCACTTCTTTTCCAGCGGGCCTTCCGGCGACTTAGCGTTCAGCGCGACCGTAAATTCGGTGGCGGGCCGCGTCAGCACATCGGGTTTGGTCTCAACGGTCATGGTTATCTCCCTGCAAGGCGGGCATCAGCGCACTGAAGCGCGGCCTCGTTCTACTGCACAATCCCGAACATCACCGCCAGCGGCACAATCACAAAGCCAATCGTCAGCCCCACCGACACCAGCAGCGCCAGCGCGCGCAGAATCGTGTTGGTCTTGTAGCTGTTGATGCCCAGGGTTTGGAAGGCGCTCCAGAAGCCGTGGTAGAGATGCAGGCCCAGCAGCACCATCGCCACAAGGTAGAACAGCGTGGCCGGCCAGAAGTTGAAGCCCGAGATCACATTCTCGTAGGCGTGATACTGGCCGTTGGCCTCGGGCTGGTAGCCGTTCGCAAAGCCCACCAGGCCCAGCGTGAAGTGCATGATGTGGAAGATGATGAACAGCAGCAGGATCACGCCGCCCCAGCGCATGGTGCGCGAGGCATAGGTGGCGGCGATGCTTTTCTTCTGGCCGTAGCGGTTGCTGCGCGGGCGGCCAGCCAGGTCCTGCCGCGTCAGCTCGTAGGCCGACCAGATGTGGGCCAGCACCGCGCCGAGCAGCACCACGCGCGCGATCCACAGGAGGTGGGTGTGCCCGAAGATCGGCGCGCCCAGCTCGCGCAGGCCAGCAGCATATTCGTTGAAGTACTCCGGCCCGTAGAAAATCTTCAAATTGCCATACGCATGAACGATCAGGAAGCCAATGCCGATCAGGCCGGAAACCGCCATGATCGCCTTTTTGCCGATCGAGGAGCGGTACAACGTGAGCGCTGTAGCCATATGCGAACCTTTCTAACCGTAAAAAACCGTTGCCAACAGTCTACGTATCCAAAGTTTCAGCGCGGTTTCAGGCCAGGAAACAAACCGCCCATGCCCGTGCGCCGCTGGCGCCAGGAACCGCCCGAGTTATAGATGTGCAAGTGTGATGCAGCGCATTATAACGCAATCGCCCGGCAGTGTCGAACCTCCGCGCAGCGATGCACGCCGGCTGCACAGCCATCTAGCCGCGCCGGGGCGGCTGCAACGGATGCTATGGAGGCCCATACGACACATACCCCATAGTGTAGCAAAGCTCATTGGGCGTGTCCAAGATTGATTTTTTATGGAATTCATAACGCTGGTGTTATAGGTAGGTGGTTGCCGCATGCCCTGCCAGTGCCGGCGTTATACTTTCGTAAGCGGGCTGTTAGCGTGGGGTAAGCGTTGCCTCGCATGATGATAGGGCTGTGTCAAAATCCCAAAATTTATCCGCAGATGACGCAGATTACACAGATTTGAATTCTATAATCTGCGTCATCTGCGTCATCTGTGGATAGATCGCCTTCCCATTCCAACCTTGACATGGCCATGCCTATACTGCGAAGATACTTGTCGCGCGCCGCCCGGTCGGGTAGAATGGCAGCATGCTTCCACGCCCCGCACAACAAAGGCCAGCCCATGAGCGGTGAAACCATCCTGATTGTCGACGACGAAGCGCCCATTGTCGAGGTTGTGGCGCTCTACCTTCAGCGCGAGGGCTTTCGCGTGCTCACGGCGGGCGATGGCGTGTCTGCCGTGCAGATCGCCCAGAGCGAGCAGCCCGCCCTGCTCATCCTCGACCTGATGCTGCCCGGTATGAGCGGCTTGGACGTGGCCCGCCAGCTGCGCGCAAAAAGTTCACTTCCAATTATTATGTTAACATCGCGCAGCGAAGAAACTGACCGCGTAGTAGGGCTAGAGCTCGGCGCAGATGATTATGTCACCAAGCCATTTAGCCCGCGCGAGCTGGTGGCGCGAGTGAAGGCCGTGCTGCGCCGCACCCAGCCTGCCCCCGCCGCCGAAGTCGCCCCGCCATCCAGCGCACTCGCCATTGGCGGCCTGCGGCTCGACCCGGCGGCGCGCACGGTTATGCTCGACGGGCAGGCGATCAACCTGACCGTGCGCGAGTTCGATCTGCTGCACTTCCTGATGCGCAACCCCGGCCAGGTCTTCACCCGCGAGCAATTGCTCGACCAGGTGTGGGGCTATACCTTCGCCAGCGACATGGGCACCGTGACGGTGCACATTCGCCGCCTGCGCGAAAAGATCGAGCCCGACCCGGCCAACCCGGTGTTTCTGCAAACCATCTGGGGCGTTGGCTACAAGCTCGAACGGCCGGCTTCGTAAGCAGCGCCGCGTATACAGCACGGCGTATACAGTGCGGCGTATACAGTGCGGCGTATACAGTGCGGCGTATACAGTGCGGTGTATACAGTGCGGCGTATACAGTGCGGCGTATACAGTGCGGCGTATGCGATACGCCTTTTCATACACGCATATTCATACAAGCATATGACAAGCCCAACCATACAACTTCGCCGCTCGCTCGCGCCGCTTGGCTTTGGCCTGCTGGCCGCGCTTGGCCTGGCTGTGCTGCTCGCCATCGGGTGGATGGGCGTGCGCGGCCGCGACATGGCCGACCTCACGCTCTACCTCGCGATCTCGGGCGGGCTTTCGATTGGCTTGGGCGTGCTGGCCCTGCTGTGGTTTCGGCGCGGGCTGGTGCAGCTCTGGCTCCAGATCACGCTCACCTACATGCTTGGCACGGGCGTCGCCATCCTGAATATCTTCCTGACGGCACGGCTGATGTTTATCTCCAGCGATCACGACCTGCCGCTGCTGATTCTGCTGATGCTCTTCGCCGCCGTGGTGTCGCTGGCGCTGGGCTATGCGCTGGCGCGCGCGCTGGCTGGCCGCGTCAGCGCGCTCGGGCGCGGCGCGCAGGCGATTGCCAACGGCGATCTGCGCGCGCGCGTGGACGCGGGCGGCAATGATGAGCTGGCCATGCTGGCCGAGCAGTTCAACCGCATGGCCGAGCAGCTTAGCGCCGCAGAAGCCGAGCGCGCCCGCCAGGAAAGCACCCGCCGCGACCTGATCGCCGCGATCTCGCACGACCTGCGCACGCCGCTCGCTTCCCTGCGCGTGATGACCGAGGCGCTGTCCGATGGCATGGTCGACGACCCGGCCACGACGGCGCGCTACCTGGCGACCATGCGCTCGCAGATTGGGCAGCTCAGCGGCTTGATCGACGATCTGTTCGAGCTGGCGCAGCTCGACGCGGGCGCGCTCACGCTCGACTTGCAGCGCACCTCCGTTGCGGAATTGATCGACGACGCGGTGGATGGCTTGCACCCACAGGCCGCCGCCAAGGGCGTGCAGCTGAGCGGCAGCGCGGCGAACGACCTCGCGCCAACGCTGCTCGCCCCGCAGAAGATCGGGCGCGTGCTGGCCAACCTGCTTGGCAACGCCATTCGCCACACCCCCGCTGGCGGGCAGGTCGCGGTTTCGGCAAGCCCCGCGCCGGCTGAACTCAGCGCCCGCCGCGCCGTGCTGGTGGAGGTTGCCGACACCGGCGAGGGCATTGCGCCAGAAGACCTGCCCTACATCTTCGAGCGCTTCTATCGCGGCGAGAAGTCGCGCTCGCGGGCGACCGGCGGCGCGGGCCTGGGCCTGGCAATCGCGCGCGGCATCGTCGAGGCGCATGGCGGGCGCATCTGGGCCGAGCGCGCCGAGCGTGGGGCACTGGTGCGCTTCACGCTGCCCTACCCGCCCGAAGAGATACCTGAGCCACGCAGGCACGCAGGCAGCACGATACAACCGAGAGAAGTATGAGCAGAAACCTTTCGCGGCGCGCGGCGCTGCTTACGCTCCTGGGCGGCGGCGGCACCGCCCTTGCGGCAAACACGGCGGCCACCTACAAGGTATTTGTGCCGGTTGCGCGCAAAGTGTCGGGCGTTGCCGGGCACCCCACGCCGGGCTCATGCCTCACCGCCGCCGAGGCCGACATGGGCGCGCGGGTGAATGCGGCCCGCGCCGCCAGCAACCTGCCAGCAGTGCCACTCAGCACATCGCTCTGCACGGTTGCGCAGTGGCATGTGATCGACATGTTCACCAACCACCCCGCCAGCGGCACCGACCCGCGTGGCATGCCGTGCAACCTGCACAGCTGGTCGAACAAAGGGATCTGGTCGCCCGTGTGCTACACCAGCGACCATTTCTATGCCAATGGCATGTGGAGCAAGCCACGCGAGATCAGCGCGGGCGCATACAGCGCGAATGGCTACGAGAATGCGTATAGTGGCCCCGCCAGCGACCCGCAGATCGCAGCGCATGCCGTGGCGTTGTGGCTGGACGACCCGCCGCACGCCGATGTGATCCTCGAGCGCGGCATCTGGGCGGGCAGCAACTGGCAGGCGATGGGCACAGGTGTTTTCAACGGCTATGCGGTGCTGTGGTTTGGGCAGCTTGCCGACCCGCTTGGCACAATTCGCGCCTGCTAAGCAGGGCGCTATCCTCGTGCCGACGCCTGCTGTGGCTGGCCGCGCCGCTGCTCGTAGGCCAGCGCCACGCCTGTGGCCAGCGCGCCCGCCAGTTCCCACGCGCCCACCCCAAAGAATCGCGGCGGGGCATAGCCCGACACTACCGCCAGGCTAAACACACAGAAGGTCAGGATGCGGAAGGGCACGGTCCAACCAAAAAACTGGCGCATCCCGGTGAATGCGGCCAGCAGGTAGTAGATGCCCATGTTCACCGAGGCCATTGACGAAGCCGTGAGAAAGACAAGCGTGTAGTCGCCGGCGGGGCGTTGGGCAGCCGGCACCACGGCGAACCCCAGCAGCGCAAGCAGCACGTGCGGCGCGATCAGGCCCACCGCGCCCAGCAGCAGCGCCAATGCCCCAAACACCGCAATTGTCCACCCGGCCGGGCCAAGCTGCGCCGGCCGCACATATGATCGCATCATAAGCACCCCACCTGACTATACGATTCCCTATGGTAGCACAGCTAGAGCGGGCCGATCCGTTCGTCGAAGCTTTCGAGCATGCGCAGCAGCTCTTCGCGCGAGGGCTTGCCGCCACGCGAGCGCCACCACTGATAGTACCAGCGCATGTTGTTGCGAAAGGCTTCGGCCACTTCGGCTTCGGT
Source organism: Kouleothrix sp. 19917 (assembly GCF_057073505.1). Classification (NCBI taxonomy): domain Bacteria; kingdom Bacillati; phylum Chloroflexota; class Chloroflexia; order Chloroflexales; family Roseiflexaceae; genus Kouleothrix; species Kouleothrix sp. 19917. The sequence goes on along the minus strand of NZ_CP097099.1, from coordinate 1,066,941 downwards.
GAGGGCGGGCACTTTGGCGCGCAGCATGGCGATGATTGGGGCGCGCTCGTCGGCGGGCACGGCGGGCGTGCTGGCGAGAATGCGCTCGGCGCGCAGCAGAAACAGCTCGCGCTCGATGGTGGGGAATTCGTCGTCGATCTGGCGGATGTTGCCGAGGTAGCAGATGGTGCGCTGGCGCGGGGTATTGTCGCCGTCGCGGTAGCTTTCGACGAGGTAGGCGTCGTGGAAAGTTACATTCGCCGTGTCGGCGTTTTTGTGCTTACGAACAACCCAGCGCACATACATCAGGTCGCTCCTCAGCTGCGGACGGTTGGGTAGGGCCAGTATAACGGAATTTTGCTGAAAAGGCGATAGGTGATTTGGGGAAGCGAGAACCGAGAACCGAGAACCACGGAACCACGGAACCGCGGAACCAAGAACCAAGAACCACAGAACCGAGAAACACGGAACCTTCAAACCTTCAAACCTGCAACCTGCGAACCTGCAACCTGCGAACCTGTAACCTGCAACCTGCGAACCTGCAACCTGCAAATCGCAAGCCAAGAAACAGCCGGGGGCGTGGTTAGGCTTGCGCCCAGCCACGCCCCCGGCGTCGCGTACCCCTGCGCGTTCACGCGACTAGCGGCGCGCTGTTGCCGGCCGCAGGTGCTTAAGCTGCGTCAGCGCCGTAGCGGGCGCGGCGCGCAGCCGGGCGCTCTCGGCGCGGGCCAGCTCGGCTGGCGTCAGCTCGGGCTTGGTGGTGGTGAACAGCCATGTGTTGAACAGATCGTCGAGCTGCTGGCCCGAAATCTGCTCGGCCAGGCGAATGAACTGGCGGGTGGAGACGTTGCCGCCTGCGCGTTTACGCGCCCACTCGCGCAGGATCGTGAAGAAGGTATCGTCGCCAACCGCCAGGCGCAGCTGGTGCAGGGTCATTGCGCCGCGCGCATACACCGCAAAGTCAAACAGCTTGTCGGGGCCGGGGTTGCCAATTTCCACGCTCCAGAAGGGATCATCGGCGGGGATGACATTGTAGTAGAAATCGAAAATGTCCTGCGCGCTGCCCAGATCCTCGTGCTCGCTCCACAGCCACTCGGCATAGGTTGCAAAGCCCTCGTTCAGCCAGATGTGCTTCCAGCGCGCCACCGCCACACTATCGCCAAACCACTGGTGCGAAAGCTCGTGCACCACCACACTATCGCCGCCCAGCGGGTCGCGGAAGAAGTCCTTGGAGTAGATCGGGCGGGTCTGGGTTTCGAGCGCAAAGCTCAGGCCGTCGATCCCATCGACAATGCCGCCCGCCGCAGAGAAGGGGTAGGGGCCAAAGGTATCCGACAGGAAGCCGATGATCTCGGGCTCGCGGGCGAACGAGCGGCGCACGGTTTCGCCAATTGGCGGCGGCAGGTCGGCCACAGTCCCGGCAATCCAGTCGTTTTCGTTCGGCGGGCTGCCTTCCGGGCCACCGGGCACCGACCAGCCATCCAGCACGTCGCCATCGGCCTCGAACGAGGTCGATCCTGCGCCGGCCGAAACCACAATATCATCCACGAATGCGCCGCTCAGCTGCACGGCATTATCGCTCGCGTAGCTGATCGACACCTCAACATCCTTGCCTGCCCACGCGCCCAGATCAACCGACCACTGCTCGTAGCCGTTGCTCTTGCCCGAGGCAGCCCACCACGCGCCGCTGCTGCCGCCTGGCGCGCAGCTGCCGTCGGCAGCAACGCTCTGGTAGTGCGCCAGGAAGGGATGATACTCGAGCCACGACGGGCAGGAGAAGCCCGTATCCTGCGTGGTGTGACTATTCGTGTCGGGCAGGGTCGTCCAGTCGTCCTGGCCGGGGGTGTGCGCCTCGACAAACACATAATCCCAGTTCGGCTCGGTGTCGCGCGTGACCCAGAAGCTGAGCGTAGCCCCGCCAGCCGGCACACTGATCGTGCGGGCCAGCCGCTTGTACGAGCTATTCGCCACCTGCGAGATCGCGAGCTGCGTGCCGGTGCGCGGCGCGGCAACTGGGTCGAACAGCGCGGTGTCGATTGCGTCCCAGTAGCGAATGCCATTGGCGCTATATTTGTTCACCTCGTAGTTGCCAATCGCCGCCGTGACGAGGTACGAAGCCATTGGCTCTTTCGCATCCCACGTCCAGGTCGTCCAGTCGCCGCGCGTGCGATGATCGGCCAGCACGCCGTTCGAGATCACTTCCAGCCCGCGTGGCACGGTGAAGGTGATCGTATAGGAGGCCTTGTCGCTGGGGTGGTCGTTCACCGGGAACCAGGTGGCGGCCACGCGCGGCTCGCCCGCAATGATTGCGCCATCGTCGGTGTGCAGAAAGCCCGAAATGCCCAGGCTGTCGAGAATGGGCGCGGGCACGCCTCGGTAGCGCACCGCCACCGTAAAGGTGCTGCCTTCGCGCAGACCTTTGGGCGGGGTAATCACAAGCTCGCCGCCGTCGCGGCTCCAGCGCGCGCTGCGGCCATCGACCTTCAGCGAGCGGATGGTCATGCCTTCGAAGTCGAGGTTGAAGCGCGAAAGGTTTTTTGTGGCGCGCGCGGTGATCGTCGCTGTGCCGTCCAGCTCGTCGGTGGCGGGTGTGTAGCGCAGATCGAGATCGTAGTGCTGGGCATCGTAGCCGCCATTGCCGGCCAGCGGGAAGTAGCTGTCGCCAACGCCAGGCGCACCAGGGGAGAAGCGCGTGTCGGCGGCAAGCGCGCCGCGTGGCACGAGTGTAACGGCAAGCAGCAGGCAGATCAGCAGGGCAATGTTCCGAGTCATACGGCCTCCTTCAATAAACGGCGAGTAGCACATGCGGGCAGGCTCCCAGGGGCGATGCGAGAAGCGACGATGCACATGCACACCAACAGGGAAACTGCGCCCGCTGCGGTAGCCGCGCGAGGCGTATGAATAAACTGGGCAGAGGGGAAACGCTGCATCTATCATACAGTCCCGTGTCAATAGGCGCGTTTGCGCAATGCCATAATCTGATACGCCCCTGAGCACTGTATCAGGCAGGGTTCAGCCCGCCACAAGCCACACGCCCGCCGCCATGGGCTACGATACACGCAGGAATTGTTTCGAGCGTACTGAGGACATGACTATGCAACGCCAGCTGAACCACCGCCACACCATCCGCCGCGCGCTGGCGTTCGCCTGCTTTGGGCTGGGCATTGCCGGCTGCATCCTGCCGCTCATCCCTGGCCTGCCATTCTTTGTGCTGGGCGGGCGGCTGCTTGGCCCACGCGACCGCACGCTGCGGCTGGCAATGCTGCAGGGCCGGCGCGGCGTGCGCGCGCTGCGTCGTTCGCGCTCGGTGCACCTGCGCCGCGCTGGCGCGAAGATCACGCCGCACTGGCGGGGCGTTGCGCGCCTGATGCTGGGGCGAGCCTAGCCTGGGGGTTAGGGATTAGGGGTTGGGGGTTGGGGTTGGACAGAACCGCAGAACCAGCGAAGGGCGTATTGCTATACGCCCAGATCGAGAACCACAGAACCACAGAACCGCGTCCTGGACCCATAGGGTGCCCCGGCCGAAGACCGTATCGAAGGGCGAGAACCACAGAACCACAGAACCACAGAACCGAGAGCCGCAGATGAGACATATATGCGGTACCTGCTGCATTATCAAGAAAGCGGTGCAGAAATCAAAGCAGAGGTTCTGCACTGCCAACATAAAACCCTATTCCCTATACCCTAAACCCCTGCGCTGAAAGCGCACTAATCTGCGTAATCTGCGGATGAATTCGGTCTTTGAGAGGGCCTGCTTCCGCCCAATTGCCGATTGACGATGCGGGCGTTTCTGCTATACTCAGCCGCGAAGCCGCGATTTATTTCAATGGGAGGGAATAATGGATAAAGCAACAACGCTATCGGTGGGCGCCGCCGGGCGGGCCGGCATTGCCGCCCCGACTGTTCGCACCGCCGTTTGTCCAGTTTCCATCATTGAAAGGAACACGCTCACCAATGAGCAACAATCACTACGATCGCGACGACGATAGCTGGGACGAAGCCGACGAGCCGCAGTTCCAGCGCGTGCGCAAGCAAACCGGCAAGCAACAAACCGTGAAAGACGCGCGCAAGCAGGAAGCGAAGGCGTTTGGCCGGGAGATCAGTAAGTTCCACAAGCAGCGCCGGCGCGTCGAGGGCGGCGGCAAGCCCTGACACAGGCGCAATATGCTATACAGGCGAGGGTGGCACAACCGCCCTCGCTTTTTTGTGCCAGTACCTTTTGAATAACCACCAAGACACCAAGGCACCAAGATGTTATCCAAATATGGATGATTACTTCTGAATTGTCATGCTTCGCTGCGCTCAGCATCTCTCGTCGCTGTGAATAGGAGATTCTTCACTCCGCTGGCGCGGAGTTTACCCTTGAGCGAAGCGAAGGGCTCAGAATGACAAAATGTACGTCTTTACCCGAACTTGGTACTATGGCATTGTTGAAGCTCTTGGTGTCTTGGTGTCTTGGTGGTAAACGTTCCCAGCACGATTGTTTGCACGGCAATGCCCGCATTTGCAATCGCCCCATCCTACGCTATACTGTGCGCGAATCTTCCATTACCACGAGGTGCGCCATGGATCTGGACGAAATCATTACCACGATTGTCGCGTATGAACAAGAGCGCGAAGCCATCTACGAGGACTCGAAAGTGACGCCCGAGGAGCACCCGCGCCTGGCGTTTCTTGAGGCCGAGCTGCCCAAGCTCTGGGATCTGCGCCGCCGCCTGGAGGCCGCTAAGGCTGCTGGCCTGAGCAACATCCCGGTTCCCCCGCCCGACGACCCCAGCAAGATGATCGGGTAAGAACCCAGGGCCATGGTCAGGCTGGAATGGAAACGAGACCTTTCCACAGATGGCACAGATGACGCAGATATGAGGTCAATACTCTGCGCAATCTGTGTCATCTGTGGATGAATTTGGGATTTTCAATACGCACACTGCCAAGGAGCACCCTATGCCGCCGCTCGACCTGAGCTGGATTCGCGCGCAGTTCCCCGCGCTTGCACAAACTGTCAACGGCCAGCCCGCCGTGTTCTTCGATGGCCCGGGCGGCACGCAGGTGCCCCAGCGCGTGATTGACGCGATCAGCAACTACCTGATCAGCGCCAACGCCAACACCCACGGCGCATTCGCCACCAGCGCCCGCACCGACGCAACCATTGCCGACGCACATGCTGCCATGGCCGACCTGCTGGGCTGCGACCCCGACGAGGTTGTGTTCGGGCCAAACATGACCACGCTGACCTTTGCGATCAGTCGCGCAATCGGCCGCGAGCTTGGCCCCGGCGATGAGATCGTCGTCACACGGCTCGATCACGACGCGAACGTGGCCCCGTGGCGCGCGCTGGAAGAGCGCGGCGTGACGGTGCGCGCCGTTGATGTCGATGTCGAAGACTGCACGCTCGACATGGCCGACATGGCGCGGGCGATTACGCCCAACACCAGGCTGGTGGCGATTGGCTACGCGTCCAACGCCGTCGGCACAATCAACGACGTGGCCGAGGTGGTGCGCATGGCGCATGCGGTTGGCGCGCTGGCCTATGTGGATGCCGTTCACTACGCGCCGCACGGCCCGATCGATGTGCGCGCGCTCGATTGCGATTTCCTGGCGTGCTCGCCCTATAAGTTCTTTGCGCCGCATATGGGTGCGCTGTATGGCAAGCGCGAACACCTGGAGCGTTTGCAGCCCTACAAGGTGCGCCCGGCTGCTAACGCCACGCCCGACCGCTGGGAAACTGGCACGAAGAACCACGAGGGGCTGGCTGGTGTCGCGGCGGCTATCGATTACCTTGCCGAGCTTGGCCGCAGCGCTGGTGGGCTTGCTGCCAATGCGTCGCGCCGCGAGGCTCTGCACGCTGCGATGGACGCAATTCGTTCCTATGAGCGCGTGCTGATCGAGCAGCTGATCGCTGGCTTGCTCGACGTGCCCGGCCTGACCTTCTATGGCATTCGCGAGCCCGAGCGCTTCGGCCAGCGCACGCCAACCGTGTCGATCCGCCTTGCAAATGTCACGCCGAGCGAGCTTGCGGCGCGGCTGGGCGAGCGTGGCTTCTTTGTGTGGGATGGCAACTACTACGCGCTGAGCCTGACCGAGCGCCTGGGCGTGGAAGACAGCGGCGGCATGGTGCGCATTGGCCTGGCGCACTACAACACCAGCGAGGAAGTTGAGCGTTTGCTGAGCGCGCTGCGCGAGATTGCGGCCGGCGCATAATCCTGCGCGAAGCCAAACGGGGAAATAGCATTTACAAGGCGCGAGTCGCAAGGCTTCGCGCCTTTGTTTTTGAGGGGATGGGTGGATTTCGTCAGAGCTTATGATGCTCCAGTTGGTTCACAGAAGCAACTAGAGCTATGCATGCTCCTTCGTGTTCGCTATTTTACACGAACATGCGAATAGTAAAGGCATCGTTTGCTATTTGCATCTCTCCAATTCAAGAAGTCTTATCTTTTCGTTTGCGACTATCTTTGCTAATTGCGCTTATGAGTGGCGATGTCAATTGTTGATACAGCCCAAAAAGATACTCTACTCGCTGGCGTTCCGTATCGAATGCCTGTTTACGATACGCAGCATCCACCGCTTTATCCAATACCTGATGTGCCTTCAATAGTTCAGGAGGCATGATGAGTGGATCGTACAAGTCTGCAAGTGTACTGCTTGGAAATAAGGCACGAGCATCTAATATTCCTTGCGCAGCCTTCTCGATTGCTTGCACTTGTGCCTCTGTTGGCTGTGGCCAAGGGAATGTGTTGTAGACAACCGTACCTGAATATTGGTACCGGCTTTCTAGACGACCAGCAACTTGACGAGTCCAAGCCATGTGCATGATTGAAGAAAGTACGCCAAGCATATAGAGATTACTATCAGCAATTATATAACCTTTATTACTGCAAATTATCTCTTTAGATATGATGCCAATTGGAATATAATGCCGCTTTTCAGATGAAACTTCGGGTATAAGTAGGTAATCTGTATTCGGTTGAGAAATATAGAAGAATCGCGATGAGAATCTAGCTGCTTCCCTGGTTGGTTTTGCATTACTTTGTTCCCTAAATCCACGAACCTTCTCAATTCTTTCCATGATTTCTGGAATACCTCGTAATTCTGAAGGAGACGCATTAACAAGCCAAAGACACCAACGCATTGTACCATTCAAAAATTCCTCTGCCCCAATATAATCACGGATATACTGCTGAGCTTGGGGATACTTTCCGACAAGCGCATTCTTTTCTTCGAGGGAAAGTATTAGATTACCACCATCAGATGGCTTACTTCCACACCTCATCTCGGGCATACTGCTGATTGATTTCTGTTTTTTGGTTACCACGAAATCTGGGCCATCTGTAAGGTAAGGGCTAATATTGGAAACCTTTGATATTGTGACATGAGCCTCGTCTGTTCCTTGGTCAAAGAGATATTTAGTATTTGTATCAACTGTCGCAAAACCAATGATAACCACGTGAACTCGCGCTCTTCCTCTTGCTTCGCTCGCCCACGGAAATGTGCGATGGGCAAAATGAATCTTAACATTGAACTTCTCAAAGAGAAGTGGCCAAATTAGCGAAACCTGTTCGCCTTGTGTTATTGAATTGGTTGTTACAAATGCAACCGGGATTGCCGTACCTTGGATGTATTCTGCTGCCTTGTAAAACCAGCCAGCTATATAGTCCAAATCACCTGTATTCTTGTATTCACCGAGAACATTAACTAAGTCGCTTTTCTGCGCCTTGGTTTGGTAATGCTTTCCGATATAGGGAGGGTTGCCCAAGATATAGGAAAGCTTTGTCTTTGAAATTAAAGCTTCCCAATCTATTTTTAATGCATTGCCGTGGATGATATGCGCAGATGCCTTCAGGGGAATACGCACGTAGTACAGGCCGAAAGCTTCAGACAAGCGCATATTCATCTGATGGTCAGTCAGCCATAGCGCGACTTCGGCAATACGGGCCGGGAATTCCTCAATCTCAATGCCATAGAAAGCATCAACATTAATACGCGAGAACTCTGTGACATCTAACTAAGGTTTTGCAGAAATAGGCGAAAGCTCAGGGTAAAGCCAAACGGAGCTTGATATCGGACAGAGTCATGCCTTGGTGCGATTGTTCGATGGCCCAAGCAAGCGTTTTGCCCAAGGTCTCGCGAGCGATGGTGCGACAGGACTCGCCAATGGTCATCAGGCGTGTGTGAGCCCATTCGAAGGCACGATCATGCTTCAATTGGCGCATCAGAGCCGTGTACGCCAGGACGACGAGGTGCATGTGCCTGGTCTGGCCCATCCCGTCCCTGAGCTGACACTCGCCCATGCCCAAATGCTGCTTCCCGTCCCGATGAAAGGTCTCCGTCCCTGTCCAGCGCTTTTTGTAGACCTTCAAAATGCGATGAGCTTCCCACTGGGTTCGGTTGCTGATCAGGATCTTGCGTGGCGTCGCAGCTTCTGCTTCTGACCACAACACCAGAATACGCACTGGGTGGTTGACATTGGGCAGACGAACGGACTTGGTGAAGTACCATTGCGTGTGACCGCCGACCGTAAACTTGGTGCGAACAAGCGGCGTGAGCGTTTTGACCCACTCAGTCACGCTGGTCTGCTTCCCGCTGACTACAATCACTCGGTTGGCTTTCAAATCACCGATGTAGCTGCGACCTTTGGCGTGGAGGGTGTTCATAATTGGCGCGTTGGTGAAGTAACTGTCGAAGGTGAAGTCGCCCGGTATGTCCTCAGCGACAACCCAATCGATCAGTTCCTTAGCGAGGTCGGTGTGATTCTTGAACGGGCGCTCGTCGTCGCACTGCTCGCGCTTGCGGAAGCGCCGGAAATCGAGCGGATAATGCTTCCCACTCGGGTTGACGTAGTTGGCAAACAGGTAATCGTGGGCGATCAGGTGGCGTTTGTCGGCATGGTCCCAGAAATAGCCGACATCCTCTATCAGTTTGCCGTCATGATCTATCAAAGTGTTATCGATCGCGATAACGCCGTCGTGACGATAGCGCGTTGCAGCGTCCTGTTGAAGCCATTCGAGCCGGTGCGCGTTGATGCGCTGGACATCCCAGGGCGCTTCAGTCAACCATCGATTGAGAGTGGATTGGTCGGGTGGGGCGGCAAACTCTCGCGTGATACCGCTCACGGTCTTGTGCTCCGCTACAAACAGCCCGGTCAGGTATTCGGCAAAGTGGCGGCGTGAAGGCTCATTTGGAAACAGGTCGGCGAACTGGACCAGCAGTTCCTCGACCACCTGTGGTATCGCGACAATTGCTGGCACCTGTGCCTCCCAACTGGTAGACCAACGCTCGCCTGATCATATGCTCAGAAGCTTGTTGCCGCAAATCTGCAAAAGTCCAGATCTAAAAAAAGCTGTTCAGGGTAGAGTACTTTCAAAACCTCAATTTCCAGCAGACGCAACTCGCGGTAGGCTAAAATCAGGAAGTTGCCACACCCACAGGCTGGGTCAAGAAAGGTGAGTTTGGCGATCTTGTCGTGGAATACCTGCACCCGCCGACGATCATGCTTTATCCGCTCAAACTCGGCGCGCAGTTCATCCAGAAATAAGGGCTTGATGATTTTGAGAATGTTCTTCTCACTGGTGTAGTGCGCTCCAACACCACGCCGCTTCTCTTTGTCCATAACAGATTGAAAAAGCGAACCAAAGATTGCTGGTGAAATCTGGCTCCAATTGAAGTAGCACGCGCTAATAAGGGCCTGGCGCATCGTGCTGTTGAAGTCTGGTATGGGTAAGGTATCCGCGAACAGGCTACCGTTAATATATGGAAACAGAGCCAGGGCTTCGTTGAGGTTCTTGCCGCGTCGCTCCTGGGGAGTATTCAATACCTGAAAAAGATGGCTGATGCGCGGCCCGGTATCGCTGCCATCTTCCCGGGTGTTCTCTTCCAGGTAAAAGCGAAAGGTGTCTTTCTCAAAAATGCCGGTGTCATCAGCAAAGAGGCAGAAGAGTATGCGAACCAGAAATAGCTCCAGATGAAGCGCGTCATACCCCTCTTCTTTTAATGCGTCATAAAGCTTCCCCATCCGCTCAGACGCTTCAATATTAACTGGATCCTGATCTCTAAACTCTCGCTTCTGGTATCCAGCAATAAATCCAAACAACTCAACATTCTTGTGCAGCTCGGCAAGGGTAAAGCGGTGTTCCGCCTTTGTATCCAGATCATAGAGTTCAAATCGCTGAAAATCAGAGACCAGAATATAACGGGGAAGTTCTTCTTCTTTGAGATTTGGGAAATAGTCGAGCGCCTGTGAGTAAGCAGCGTCGAGGTCGCGCCCCCCGGACTTTTGCTCAACAAGCAGCGTGCCTTTCCAGAAGAGATCAATTCGGCCGTGCTTTGCTCCCAGCTTTTTAACTGGCTCTTCAAATGAGGCTACTCGTCGGCGGGTAATACCAAACACATTGAAGAAATCATTGTAAAAAGATTGAGTCTCTGCATTCTCGCGGGTGGCGTCGTGATATTCTTTGGAAAATTCAATAGCCCTGCGGCGAATCTCATTCCAACTAAGCGGCATAAAGTACTTCCTTTTGATGGTGGCTACAATGCACCCCTCATGCCCGGCCAGGTCAATTACACAGCCACTCCAGAATTATACACCATCAACTGCTCACTACGGTCTGTATACATGTAACGCCAAACGACTTTATTGAGATGCGTTGTACTAATGCTCTAAAAGGACAGTAATTGGTTTGTGTCATTAAATGATTTTCTGGAATAACTCAACACAAAAAGCGAGGCTACCGCGCAACACGGTAGCCTCGCCTTCGCTCTCTATCGCCCGCCTACTCCTGTGGCTTTGCGCGGCGCACGCCCGGGCGGCGGTAGTCGCTCTTCTTCTTCAGGCCCAGCGACGCAATCGCATCCGAATCCGCCCCATACTGGCTGATTACCGCCGCCTTCGCGCCCAGCACGGCCTCATGCAGCTTGCTGCTCAGGTCGTTGCGCGTGGCCCGCACCGCGGCGAGCGTGGTTTCCAGCTCGAACTCGCGCTGCTCGACTTCGCTAATCTCAGCATCAATCGCAAGGAGCGCATCTTTGCTGAACGCGCGGTTCGGTGGGCTGTAATCGGCCAGGAGCTTCAGGGCGCGCAGGATTGCGCGATTTGCAGCGAGCTGCGATGCAGAGAAGAGAGTGCTGCGTCGGTAGGTCATTGGGCCGTTTCCTTTCGTGATTATGGTGGTTTCGTACCACACGTTTGCAGTACGTGGCGCAAGCATAGCCCAACGCCCGCCAAAACGCTATGGCCTTCTGTTCCTAACCAGCACATACCCACACGGGTCAGCACGGCCAAGCCAAAAGTACTACCGTGGCGCGTAATGCTCGTTGCGCTGAACGCGCAGGGGTGTAGGGGCTGGGGTTTAGGGATTAGGGGGTTAGAAGCTGGAGATTGCACTACTCTTATGCTTCCCCGATTGCCGCACAACGAGGCATGGGGCGCTGTGCAGGCTTTTTATGACGCACCATAAGAAGCTTATGGTCGACCCTAAGAAGGTTATGACGCACCATAAGCTTCTTATGGTCGACCCTAAGAAGGTTGTGACGCACCATAAGCTTCTTATGGTCGACCCTAAGAAGGTTGTGACGCATCGTAAGAAGGTTGTGACGCACCATAAGAAGCTTATGGTCGACCCTAAGAAGGTTGTGATGCATCGTAAGAAGCGTATTGCGCTTTCAGCGCAGGGTTCAGGGTTTAGGGTTTGGTGATTGCGATGCGCAACAATGCCTTTCACTGCCCTGCACCTTCCTGGAAGTTGCATTTATGATGCATCGCTAGACGTGTGTGGCGCGCAAGAGCAAAACCAGCGCTTCTGAGGGAGTGATGAGCTTTCTGCGCAACGATTGTTCTGCGCCATACCCGGCCGTAAACGGCCAGGCTGATGGTACAAAGCCTCTGCGAGACTGGCGAGCAGCAGCCCTGCAAGGGCTTCGTGGCTTCAGCCCGACCGTTTACGGTCGGGCGAACGGGTGCAAGGGAAGTGACGCAACCTTTTGCAACGATGGTTTCGCGCCACGCCGAAAACACAAAACGCGAAGAGTTTTAGAGTACTATACAATCTCGGTGTTTTCGTGTCTTGGTAGCTATGTGAATGGAGATGGGCAATGCGGAAGCTTCAATTCGGCTGGCACATGCATTCGTTTCCGGTGGATGGCAGCAGCGCGCCAGCATTTACCGAGCAGATCCACGCCACGCTGCAGCGCATCCACACCCAGATCGACTCGGTGTGGGTCGATGACCACCTGATGCCGTGGGCAACCTGGCAATCGGCCGATACACCCTACCTGGAGTGCATGACGACGCTGGCCTACTTTGCGGCGGCCTACCCGAACCTGCACGTTGGCGCCAGCGTGCTCTGTCAGTCGTACCGCAACCCCGGCCTGCTGGCCAAAATGGCCGCGAACCTGCAGCTGCTGAGCGGCGGGCGCTTTATCTTCGGTATTGGGGCGGGCTGGATGGAGCCAGAGTATCGCGCCTACAACTACGACTTCCCTTCGGCGGCAGTGCGGCTCGAGCAGCTCGAAGAAACGATCCTGATCGTCAAAAAGCTGTGGACCGAAGCGCCCGCCACGTTCCACGGCAAGCACTACTGCGTCGAGAATGCCTTCTGCGAGCCGCGCCCGAACCCGGTTCCGCCCATCCTGATCGGCGGTGGCGGCGAGCGCGTGACGCTGCGGCTGGTGGCGAAGTACGCCGACGCGTGGAACATCCCTGGCGGCACGGCCGAGAACTACGCCCACAAGCTTGGTGTGCTGCGCCAGCACTGCGCCGACATTGGCCGCGACTACGACAGCATTGCCAAAACGTGGTCGGCCGAGGCAGTGGCAGTGGCCAGCACCGAAGCCGAGGCCCAGCGCATTGCGGCGGCCTCGCCCTACACCAACCACCCGATTGTTGGCACGCCCGCGCAGGTGGCCGCGCAGCTCCAAACCTTTGTCGACATGGGCGTGGAGCACCTGATTGTGCGCGTGCTGGATTTCCCCGCCCCCACCGGCATCGATCTGTTTGTCAGCGAAGTCATTCCGCGTTTGCGGGGCGCGTAGCAGGCGGGAAGTTTTGAGTGCTGAGTGTTGAATGTTGAGTGAGCGCAGAGCGAGTGAGCGGGCAGCAGTCGGCAGTATGCAGTCGGCAGTCGGCAGTCGGCAGTCGGCAGCACACTCGCGCTGCGCTCTTTGTGTCGAAACAGAACCGAGAACCGAGAAGCAAGAAACACAGAACTGCGGAACTACAGAACCGAGAACTGGCAACCAAGAACCGAGAGCCGTGAATGACAAGCGGCATCCTGAGTAGCGCGTAGCGCGTATCGAAGGGTGCCGCAGTGATAGATCCAAACAGCCGAGAAGCAAGAAACACAGAACTGCGGAACTACAGAACCGAGAACTGGCAACCAAGAACCGAGAGACGTGAATGACAAGCGGCATCCTGAGTAGCGCGTAGCGCGTATCGAAGGGTGCCGCAGTGATAGATCCAAACAGCCGAGAAGCAAGAAACACAGAACTGCTGAACTACGGAACCGAGAACTGAGAACCAAGAACCGAGAGCCGTGAATGACAAGCGGCATCCTGAGTAGCGCGTAGCGCGTATCGAAGGGTGCCGCAGTGATAGATCCAAACAGCCGAGAAGCAAGAAACACAGAACTGCTGAACTACGGAACCGAGAACTGGCAACCAAGAACCGAGAGCCGTGAATGACAAGCGGCATCCTGAGTAGCGCGTAGCGCGTATCGAAGGGTGCCGCAGTGATAGATCCAAACAGCCGAGAAGCAAGAAACACAGAAAGCCCGACCAGAACTCCGTGCCTCTGTGATGAACTATTGCGGCAACCTTCAAACCTGCAACCTTCAAACCTGCAACCCTCTGCGTCCTTCGCGCTCTTTGCGGTGAACTCCCCCTTCGTCAGTGGTCGGCCTGCCCTGAGCTTGTCGAAGGGCCGGTGATTGCAACCGGCAATCTCCCTGTAAACAATGCGGAAATTTCCGCACTTTCCCAACGGGATTTCCCTTGTGTGATTGCGATCATTGTTGCACGAAGATGGTGTGTACTACAGTTGTGAGGCGTTGCAACAAGGAGGCCAGCATGAACGCAATTCTTTTGATCGTCGGCGTCGCCGCGTTGATCTGGTGGTTTCGCCCGGCACCACGCACGCGCATGGTGCTTGTGCCAGTTGAGGTAGCAGAAGCGCGGGGTGGGCTAGGGTGCTTGCCGCTGCTGCTGCTGCTCGCCGTGGCGCTGGTGGTTGTGTTGGTGAACGGGGAGCTTGCGCGCTAGGCAGAACGCGGTGCGAGACGCGGCTTTGCACTGCACTCCTGTAGCAGAGAACAAAATGGCTGTGCCACAGGGGCGACTGAGGATGATATTCAAAAGCTCGGTGTTCTCCGTCTTCTCTGTGGCTCACTATTTCTGCACTGCGCTATAGCCACAAAGACCCGAAGACACCAAGATGGTATAGCATCCTGATACTCTTCGTGCCTTCGAGTCTTCGTGGCAAGCGTTCCTGGCCACTGTATGCGAGAGGGGCTGGCGCTACAACAGTTATCCGCGCAGCGCCGAGATGAAAATGCCCGGCAACTGGCGCAAGCGCGGCGCAACCGTGAAGTGCGTGATGCGCTCGGCGGTCGCGCGCGCGGTGCGGTTCGTCACCAGCCAGGGCGGGCGCGGCAAGAGGCGGAAACTGCCGTGCAAGACACCGCGCGGGAAGGGATAGAACGGGCCACGCGACACATTCTTCTCGGTGCTGTCGAGCAGGAAAGTGTTGTGAACGACGCCAATGCCGCTCTGGACATCGGTGTAGGTGTGGCCAGGGTATGCGCCCCAGGCCGCCTCGGCTGCAAGAAAGGCCGCCGCGCTCCAGATGTTGATGCCAATCGCGCCAAAGCGCAGCGCCGCAATCGCCGCGTCGAAGTTGGCACCGAGTGCGCGCTCGGTGCGCGGGTGGATGAGGATGTTCGCGCCAAGCGTGCCGCGCAGCTGCTCATTCGCGAAGCGCACAGCATTGCTCAGATACTCGGCGGGCGTCGCCCCGGGCAGGCTGGTTTGCGCCAGGATGGGGCCAAAGAACTCTTCGCGGAAGCAATACTCGTCGGCATTGCTCGCGTCGAGGTTCGCCACCAGCGTGCGCGGGGCCGCGCCACCGCCAAACAGCTCGGCCTCGGGGTGGGCAGCCAACAAGGCGCGCTGACGCTCGGCCGCGCCGGGGTAGTAGGCCATGCGCGGCGGCAGGCTGCGAATTACCTCGCGAATGGCATCCATCAGGTCGCCGCTGCGCGTCCAGTTTTGCGGCAGCACCAGCACCTGCGCAGCCACACAGTTGCAGCCCGAGTTGTGGAACTTCATCGTCACGATCTGCTCGGCCTGGTAGCGAATGTCGGCATCGCTCCACGGCCCCGGCACCACGATCACCGCGCCCACGCCGCCAAGCTCACTGGTGATCGGCTTGCTGATCAGGCGCTGGTCGCGGGATTTGCGCGCCGCGCCCTCATCTCCAGCGCCATACACAATCGCGTCGTGCGTGCGCTCGCTGCCGGTGATGTGGATCGTATCAATGCTGGGGTGCTGCGTGAGGTACGCGCCCACATCGGCCCCACCCGCAGTGATGCGCAGAAAGCCTGCATTCACAAACGGCGCAAAAATCCGCTCGAAGATCGGCGCGAGGTAGTCGTTCACCGGGTTGAACTTCAGCAGCACCACTTCGCCATCGGCAATAAGTTTGTACAGCGTATCGAGCGCGGGGATGGAGTTGATGTTACCCGCGCCCAGCACCAGCGCCACGCTGCCAGCGTGCGGGCCAGCTTTGTGATAGAAGGCCGCGATGTGCTCATGGAGGCTCGCTTCCGTCACGCCGGGCTGCATCCACACCTCGGTGGTCACGCCATTCAGCAGCAGGTTCTGCGACCAGTTCCACGGAAACACGCGCGCCACCACCTGGCCGCTCGGGCGGGTGTGTACCGCCGGCAAGGCGGGCGTGCTGCCAGCGGCAACCGCTTCGAGGGTGTGAATGTAGCCGTTCAGTGCGGCGGCCAGCGCCCACGGCCCGCTCACCCATTCTTCGCCGGCCCACTGCGAGCGCGTGTCGATCTGCTTGCCGCGCACCGAAGCATCCACCCACGCCTGCGCATTTTCGTCGAGCAGGGGTAGCGTTTCGCGCAACAAGCCAATCTTCGCGCCAACTGGCAAGTTCGCCCAGGCGGCCTTCTGCATGGCCAGCGCATCCACCCATGCATCGAGCTGCCCGTGGTTTGGCGGCAGCGGCCGAGCGGGCGGCGGCAGCGTCGCAGCAGTATCGCTCATCAGAAACCTCGCAGTGCTTTGGCCGCAGGGCACCGGGCAAACTACCGGGCCAATGCTGCGGCCCCGCTATTATAAACCGATCGCCACTGCTTACAAAATCGCCCGGAAGACACGGCAGTGCCGGCGCGGCCCAGCCACACCGGCACTACTTGGAGAGAACCATGATCAGCATCAGAAAGAGCAATAAGCGTACCAACGCTTGTCGCAAACGGCGGCGAAGAATTCGTGGCACGCAGTTTGCTTTATAGCATGGCATAGGCCGGGCGCACGAGCGACCGGCGCGGACACACAAAGATGACAGGAGAGGATACCATGATCAACTTCATTCTGTGGCTACTGTTCGGCGCGCTGGTAGGCTGGCTGGCAAGCATCGTGATGCGCACGGATGCGCAGCAGGGCGCGATCCTGAACATCGTCGTCGGCATTGTCGGCGCATTCCTGGGCGGCTTCCTGTTCAACCTGCTGGGCATCGGCGGCTCGACCATCAACAACAACAACTTCAGCCTGGGTGCGCTGCTCGTGTCGTTCATTGGCGCGGTTGTGCTGCTGGGCATTGTGAACCTGGTGCGCCGCGGCTCGGTTCGCTAACGCACGCTTTTCCGCTCGAAAAACGCCCTGCGCCATTGTGGCACGGGGCGTTTTGCTGTGCGCGACGAATGACAAGCACCTACCGAGGGCCGAAAAGATGAACCACAGAGACACGGAGGCACAGAGATAGTACATTGAAGGACGGGTCGGACCAAGCACTTTGCTGGGATCAAAAGCTGTCTTATGCCTGAGTACACCATAGATGATGTGCACCAACTTGCGCATCACTGCTCCGATAATCACGCCTTTCGGCTTGCCGCGCGCCGCCAGCCGCGCGGCAAACGTCTGGAACACCTCGCTGCATCGCATCGCTGTGATTGCCGGCCAGTACAGTGCCGCCCGCACGCGCCCCGCCTTCTTGAGCGAGCCGAGCCATCGGATCCAGTTTGTCTATGTGCCGAAACATACGTCCTGGCTCAATCAGATCGAGATCTGGTTCAGCATTTTGGTGCGACGGGTGCTCAAGCGCGGCAACTTCAGTTCAGTCGAGGCGTTGCGCGAGCGCATTCTCGCGTTTATTGCCTCCGTTAATCAAACAGCCAAGCCGTTCAGATGGACGTATGCTGGTCGTCCATTGACGATATAACCAGAAACGCATTTCCGCAGAGCTGTACTAGCTGAAAGTTCAAAGGTCTCATCAGTTCAATACTCATTAAAGTTAGTGCTATTTAACCACCGGAGAGTTTACAGCTGTGCTCGTCACAGGTATAACCTGGCGGGGAAGACAGTACGCCACCATGCTCTCCAAGCGCGAAGTACATGTGGAAGGTGCCCCGTCGGATCTGTCCACCGCACCGGCCCATTGAGCACATAGCTGTAGCGATTGAGCGCCTGCGGGTTGTCCAGCTCCCACGGATTACCAACTTTCTGCTTCTCGTCGTCCGAAAGCCGGAACCAGAAGGGCTGGCCGTTCTCGCCATTCAGCGTCGCGCCAAAGCCGACTTCGTGGAAGTCGACGGTCAGCGGCTTGAGTGCAATGCCGTCGAGGCTGCCGCTGATGGCTTGGGCCGCAGGGCCGAAGATTGTCTGGGCGGACCTGTGTGTCCGCCCCCGCTCTGTTTGCGCGTGCCGCAAGCAGTGCCAGCTTCAGCGCAGTTTGCTCGGGCCGCAGGGCCGCCAGGGCTCGCGCCGCCCCGGCACCCGGCGTCGGGGCTTTCGCCCCGAACCCCAAATTTGATGTGGTTGGCTTCTACAATGTCTTTGTGCCATGCCTCCGTTGTGCCAAAAGCTGGCAACGGACGAAGAAAGCATCGTTGTTTATGAAGCATTCAATCTGGCACGCACTACATCGTCAGATGCCGACGCGCCCGCATCGGAGTTGGAAGAAGCCCTCAATACGATCTTCTTTGACTTTGAAAAACTCCATACGTATCTGCGAGATTTAGAACTCCAGCAGGATTGCTATAGCAAATAGCAATAATAGTTACTACTGTCGGACTCTTCGCCAAAAAATAATAATTTGTATCAGAACAAGTAATACTAAACTATACCAAAGTATATCGTTATTCCACCACACAGATAATACTGTTATAAATAGAATAATACTAGGGATAGCGTAGAACTCAAGGCGACTAGTTTTAAATAGTCGTTCTTTATGTCTCCTTCGTTTTACCCATATAGCAGCCGGAATTAGCATAGCGCAAACAAAAAAAGCCCACAAAATGCTTCTACTAAACCACGTCGCAAGGATTATACTGAGTAGAAAAAAACTAGCAATTACAAAAATCTCGATTAGATCATTTTCTTCCATATATGTACCCTCCCTGCTCTGTTTCCAACTTACATGTAAACAGCGCATTATAGAATTTAATTATATCTACACAAATTTACATTATTCAGATATCTATACTATTGTTCATTATCGTGTCCATCGATACCAGCCTTCCCGTGTAAGACTTGTTCCTGCAAGACGATCATAGAAACTACGCGATACATTATGATCTGGTACTGATCCAACTCCATTTGGACCTACCTACTTTGCAGTAAGTCTACCATCATAAGATGCCTTATACCCGCTACCACCATTGACCAAATCACGTTCATAACTAAAATTTGTCTTTTCTAGTGCAAAAGAATCCCAAATCTGATGTGGTTGGCTTCAATAGTGCCGGTGTGTCAGGCCCCCGTTGTGCCAAAAGCTGGCAACGGACGAAAGAAGCATCGTTGGTTATGGAAGCATTCAAGCTGGCGCGTCCTGCACCGTGCGATGCCAGCGCGCCCCGCAACGGAGGCATGATCACGAGCATTGCGCTTGATACCGACACTCATTGCCAGAGGGGGTCCGGGGGAACCGGCAAGGGTTCCACCGGTCGGGGGCACGGGGGCGAAGCGCCCCGATAAAAACACATATACATTTCAAGCCAGTTTGCTCGGGCCGCAGGGCCGCCGGGGCTCGCGCCGCCCCACCCACTTCGTGGGTACCCGCCCGGCGTCGGGGCTTCCGCCCCGAACCCCAAATTTGATGTGGTTGGCTTCTACAATGTCTTTGTGCCATGCCTCCGTTGTGCCAAAAAAGGCGGCCAACCATTCGCATTTGTTGTCAGGCCTACTGCGTTACTTGCTAAAATATTGTATGCATGCCCAAACCATAATTCCAATACCTAAAAGTGTGCTGCCAATATAGGAAATGGGGTGCGACGGGTCTTCTTTGCGCACTTCTCGGTATCTTGGTAATATAGGCAGTATTCCTAAATAGAATAATACTAATCCCCCACCAAACACAATTGCAAAGCGTTGCCAGGGCCCAAGTATCCACATTTTATTGTGCTCCTAAGGCAGGCTCATAATTAATATTTGAGGCAATTCCACCAAAGAAACCGCCAAGCCAGCAACTGCGCCCGTAACAATCGCAGCTCCATTGATATTTGTAGTTAAGGCCTGCTGGAAATCCATACCACTTTGCATGTTTCCAGCAACTTGCGATCCACAGGCGATGCCAGCGCCGACTACCACTCCCACCACTGTCCCAATACACATCGGGCAGTGTCCGGTTGGGTCAGCGGTATTGACCGGATTATTATTGACGTATGTATAGCGGTTGAGCTGCTGCGGATCGGCGGGGTCATTGCTGGCCTTATTCGGCCCCATAGTCATGGCGCTTGCGCCCGGCACCACGCTGTCGGCGCTCACGAACCGTGCCAGCACGGGGTTCTCCATGCGGGCATGGTAATACAACAAGCCGGTGCCGTCCAGCCGCTGGCCGGTGTAGTTCAGTGTGGTTTGCGCTGATCGCGCCGGATTTGATCTGGCCCCACGGGTCGAAGTATTGGCGCGCGATGCTGCTGCCCGCGCTGTCGCTGCTGGCGCAGCAGGGCGAAACCTCTGCACACATTTTGCTTGCCGAGCTCGACCCAGCCGGTGTGCCGGAGCGGCAGCTGGCGATGTCGCAAAGCACGCGCTACCGCCGGCGCGCAGTTGCTTGCCCTGCTCACGCAGGGGCACGCTGTACATTCGTAAAAGCACTGCGCAGGGGTGCGGCACGACCCAGCAGGTCGTCGGAAGCACGCAGCAGGTCGTCGGAATAACTCTGTAAGCCGACGGAAGCATCAAGCAGGCTGACGGAACGACCAAGCAGGCGCCGGAAGCATCGTGCAGCTCAGCGCAACAGCGTAGTGCCTGTTGCCGCCCAGGCCGGCACGTGGCCCGAACGGCAACGGGCGCGCAGCCTACGACTTCGGGCCGGTGTAGACGATCTCGACCAGGATGCGGTCGGGGGTTTCGAACATGACCTGATAGTAGGTGGAAGTCTCGTCAAAGGTGAAATCGGGCCGGTGGCGCGGCGTTTCGAACAAGGGCGCAATGCCCCCTTCAGCCAGGTACGTCACTGCCGCATCAACATCCGCCTGCGTGGCCGTGCTGACGGCAAAATGGTTCAGGCCCGGCCCGTCGTAGTCGTTCGCGGCGCTCGTGGTGGCGCTGCCGAACCACAGGCTCACGCCATTGCTGTCGCCAACGCCCAGCATGCCTTCGCCATCGTAGATGGTCTGCCACCCCAGAAACGCAAACATGTCGCGGTAGAAGCCCATATTCTCGGTGTCGATGCTGAATACCAGGTGGCCAAGCTTGGTCTGCATACCAGTTCCTCCTCACAAACACAATACCCGCATAGAATAGCACAAACGTGCCATTGTGTATTGGAAATTTGCGACAGGCACAACGGACGAAGGACAAAAGACGAAGGACGAAAACACGACAGCGCCTCAGTTCCTTCGTCTTTCGTCCTTCGTCAATGGTTGTTAAGCCGCGCTGCGCAGGTGCTCGGCCAGCATAGCCATGAAGCGCAGGTTGTGGATGGTCGCAAGCCGCAGGTAGAGCGTGTCGCCGGCTTTGTGGAGGTGGTGGAGGTAGCCGAGCGTGTATTTCCGGCAGGTCAGGCAATCGCACACGGGCGAGATCGGCTCGGCGGTTTTGATATGCTTTTTGTCTTCGATGTAGGTATAGCTGTACCAGCTGCCGCGCAAGGCAAAACCCGGGGCGCGCGGGTCGGCGGCGAAGCTGTACAGCCGACCGTGGCGCGCATCCCGCGTGGGCATGGCGCTGTCGAACAGGCCATAGCCGAGCGCGGCGCAGGCCGCGACATTGCCGGGCTGGCCCACGCCCAGCGCGTGCATCGGGAATTCGGGCGGGATGAGCGCGCGCGTGTAGGCCAGAATGTCGTGCAGGAGCTGGCCCTTGGCATCCAGCGGCCAGCCGCCAAAGCCATAGCCATCAAAGCCTATTGCCAGCAGCGCCTCGGCGCACTCGCGCCGCAGCTCGTGCACGCCGCCGCCCTGCACCACCGCAAACAAGAGCGGGCGGCGCGTTTCGGCTGCCGCAGCGCGCGCCCGCCGCCCGCCACGCCGCTCGGCCAGCAGGCGCTCGAATTCGTCTTTGCAGCGCCGCGCCCAGCGGATCGTGCGCCCCACCGATGCGCGCTGCTCGTCGAGCGAGTCGTCGACATGCGTGCAGTCGTCCAGGCACACCACAATATCTGCGCCATAGGCCAGCTGCAGCTGCACGCTCTTCTCGGGCGTAAGCTGGAAGGGTCGGTCGGCGCCTTCGGGCGTGAAACGAATGCCCGAGTCGGTCAGCGTGCCAAAGCGCGGGTTCTGGCGGATCAGCGAGTAGGCCTGAAAGCCGCCCGAGTCGGTAATAATCGGGCCGGGCCAGTCGGCCATGCGGTGCAGGCCGCCCAGCGCCTGGATGGTCGAGCTGCCGGGCTTCTGCATCAGGTGGAAGACGTTCATCACCAGCGCGTGAATGCCCGCGCCGCGCAGGTCGTCGGTGTCGACCGCGCGCACCACGCCCAGGGTCGCGTCGGGCAAAAACGCCGGCAGCGCAAGGTCGCCATGCGGCAGCGCAAGGGTCGTTCGGTCAATCATCGGCGTCGTCAGGGTCGTCCTGCTCTTCTGCCGCGCGCAGCTTGCGGTCGAGCCCGCTGATCACCACGATATACTCGCCCTTGGGCTTGGTGACCAGTTCGGACTGCAGCAGCTCGGAGATCGTGCCGCGTTCGACGCGCTCGAACATCTTGGTCAGGTCGTTCGCCAGCGCCGCCGGCCGGTCGCCAAACACTTCCAGCGCATCTTTCAGAAAGGCCGCGATGCGGTAGGTGCTTTCATAGAAGATCAGGGTGTGCGGCGCGTGCAGATCGACGGCCATGAAGCGGCGGCGCGGGCCGGGCTTGCGCGGCGCAAAGCCGCGAAACGTGAAGCTGTGCAGCGCCAGCCCCGAAAGCACCAGCGCCATGATCAGGCCCGTCGGCCCGGGCGCCATTGTCACCTCGAGGTCTTCCTCGATTGCGCGCCGCACCAGCGTAAAACCCGGGTCGGAAATGCCCGGCGTGCCGGCATCGCTCACCAGCGCCACCGACTGCCCGCGCTTGAGCATGCCAATGATCCGCGCGCCAGCTTCCCCTTCGTTATGCTCGTGAAAGGCGAGCTGCGGCTTATGAATATCGAAATGCTTGAGCAGCACGCCGGTTTTGCGCGTATCCTCGCTGGCCACCAGATCGACCGAGCGCAGGATTTCGAGCGCGCGCAGGGTAATATCGCCCAGGTTGCCTATCGGCGTGGCGACAAGATACAGCATGGGAAACGGCCTCGTTCGTGCGGAAACAACCCCGCCATTATAGCACGCGCCTCCCCTGCCATCGCTCAGCCACTCCACGCAGTTCTGGCCGACCTATGTGCCGACCCGATGGAAACCACTGCCCGGCCGTAAACGACCGGGCTGATGGTACAAAGCCTCTGCGAGACTGGTGAGTAGCCCTGCAAGGGCTTCGTTTTTTCAGCCCGACCGTTCACGGTCGGGTGAACAGGTGATGCGACGGCCCGGCAAACTATGCTATACTCTGCGCAGCGACCGCGCCCGTCGCAATGCCGTATTCGCCGCACGAGAACGAGTGAGGTGGCAGCGATGACCGACGAGCAGCACATTCCTTCGCAGGTGCTCCGGCAGGTGTGCGACAGCGTGATCGACAACCTTGGCGAGCGCAGCCTGCGCCTCTTGTTCGCCCAGGCCGGGATGCAGCAGTACTACAGCGGCGGCGCGCTCCCACCCGACGACGACTCGCCCTCCGCGACGCTCACCGAGCTGAGCCATCTCTTCGCCACCGCCTTCCGCATTTTCGGCGACAAAGGCATGCGCCCGATTCTGCTGCGCGCGGGCCGCAACTCGCTCAAGCATTTCCGCGAAACCAACAAGGGCCTGGCGGCGCTGGCTGGCGCGGCCTTCAAAGTGCTGCCCACCGACGCCAAAATCAAGCTGGTGCTTTCGCGCTCGGCAAAAATTGCCGAAGAACTGCTGCACGCCCCACACCGCACCTACGACACAGCGGACGGCTTCTTTGTTGAGATCAGCGCCTGCCCCTACTGCGCCGGCAACCAGTCCGAGCGGGCAATCTGCTTTTTCCCGGTGGGCTTCTATGGCGAGGCGCTGCGCTGGGCCACCGGCGAAACCTACCCGGTCGAGGAAATTGCGTGCATCGCGAAAGGCGACCAGCACTGCCTGGTGCGGATCGGCCGCGCGCCAGCGGGGGCGTAAAATACGACGACCGACGACGGGCTTACGCCATAATCAGGCGAACACAAGGCTTGCCCTTGCGTGAACCTGCAACCTTCCAACCTGCAACCTGCAACCCTATGCCCAACATCTTCATTTCCGGCCTGATCAACATCGAAACGACCGTGCAGGTCGAGGGCTTCCCGATCGGCTACACTCCTGTGCGCTACCCATTCTTTGGCGTGCGCAGCACCGTGGCGGGCGTGGGCTACAACATTGCGCGGGCGCTCCATACGCTCGGCAACCAGGTGCGGCTGGCCGCGCTTGTCGGCAACGACCTGCCGGGCGCGATGGTAGCCGCCCAACTGCGCGCCGATGCGCTGCCGGGCGAGTTCGTGCTGCCGCGCCTCGCCGCCACCCCACAGTCGGCCGTTCTCTACGACCCAGGCGGCCGCCGCCAGATCAATAGCGATCTGAAGGACATTCAGGAGCAGCAATACCCGCCCGCGCTGTTCGAGCAAGCAATCGAGGGCTGCGCGCTGGCTGCGCTGTGCAACATCAACTTCTCGCGCCCGCTGCTGGCGCACGCAAAACGGCGCGGCCTGCCTGTCGCCACCGACGTGCACGCAATCAGTGAGCTGGATGATGCATACAATCACGATTTCATGGCCGCCGCCGACATCCTTTTCATGAGCCACGAACGCCTGCCTTTCGCGCCGGAAGACTGGGTGCGCGCCGTGCAGGAGCGCTACGCCACACCGATCTGCGTGGTTGGGCTGGGCGGCGCGGGCGCGCTGCTGGGTGTGCGCGCCGATGGCTTCCTCGGCCGCTTCCCCGCCGTACAGACCCGCCCGGTCGTCAATACGGTCGGCGCGGGCGACGCCTTGTTCGCCGCGTTTGTGCACGGCTACGCCACTACCGGCGATCCGCACGAGGCGCTGCGCCGCGCAATCACTTTCGCTTCTTACAAAATTGGCGCAACCGGCGCCGCCGAAGGCTTCCTCTCCGCCGCCGAGCTCGAAGCCCTGCATGTGGCGAACCAGCACCAAGAAGAATAAACCGCAAAGAGCGCAGAGAAGCGCAGAGAGCCGATGAAGGGCGTATTACTATACGCCCAGACCGAAGAACGGGCATATTGCATATGCCCGCCAGAGAAGAACGGGCATATTGCATATGCCCGCCAGAGAAGAACGGGCATATTGCATAGGCCCGCCAGAATCGGCGTATACAATAACCTGCAAACCCGCAACCCACACCCGCGCCCCTCCATGCCTCTGTGCCTCCGTGGTGAACTATTTCGCCCCCGCGCCTTTGGTACGCCCCCGCGAGATGACTATCGGCCTATTCTCTTGGGGGCCGCGCCGCGCCTATACTAGGGCGACGTTGAACCACCGTTGTACCAGAGGGGTTAGCCAGTATGCGCATTCTGATCGACCAGCGCTCGTTTGAAGAAATGCAAAGCAAGCCGTCGCACTCGCGCGACTGCTACGTGCGCAACACCGAATACCTGCACCACCTGTATGTCGACGGCGTGAAATACCTGGTGGCGCGCGCCGTGTACGATGGCATCAAGCGCGCACAGGAAGCCGACGACCAGGAAGCCCTGCTGCACCTGCTGTTCCACAAAGAAGAGCTGGAAAAAGTGGTGGCCGAGGCGCGCGCCAAGGGCGTCAACCTCGCAAGCACGCGCGCAATTGGCGACCCGCCGCCCACCGACGACATATCCATGCCCAAGCTGTCGAACTCGTTCAACCCGCCCGAGCCGCAGACCGTCGAGGAAACCGGCTTGAACCGCACCTTCCTGTATGAGCACATGACCCGGATTATTTATAACAAGGGGCGCGTGACGGGGCTGGAGCTGGTGGATGACATGAAGCTGCCGTATGGCATCATTGATGTGATCCTGAAGGAGCTGCGCGGCCAGGAGCTGGTTGATATTGCCGGGCAGCGCGGGTATGGCGATGTGAATTATGAGTACGTCCTTACCCCGAGAGGCAATCAGGCCGCCGCCGACGCGCTGCTCAAAACCATGTACTCCGGCCCCTGCCCGGTTCCACTCGACACATGGATCGACTCGGTCAAGGCGCAGACGGTGAAGAACGTTGTTGTGACGCGCAAAAACATTCGCGAGGCATTCCAGGGCCTGGTGATCGACGAATCAATTCTCAACCAGGTTGGCCCGGCCGTGAACTCGGCCTCGTCGGTGATGCTGTTTGGCTTCCCCGGCAACGGCAAAACCACCATCGCCGAGCGCATCACGCACCTCATGGGCGACGACATCTTCATCCCCTACACGATCTACGCCGACGGCGCGGTAATCAAAATGTACGACGCCATCGTGCACGAAGCGCCCAAGCGCGCACTGCCCGACACGCTGGAGTACGACCAGCGCTGGGTGCGCGTCAGCCGCCCGGTCGTGATCGTCGGCGGCGAGCTGACGCTGGAAGGGCTCGGGCTGATCTACAACAAAGAATCGCGCATGTACGAAGCGCCCTTCCAGATGAAGGCCAACTGCGGCATCTTCCTGATCGACGACTTTGGCCGCCAGCAGGTGCGCGTGTTCGACCTGCTGAACCGCTGGATCGTGCCGCTGGAAAAGCGCTACGACTTCCTCACCACCGTCACCGGCAAAAAGCTGCAAATCCCCTTCGACCAGCTGATCATGTTCTCGACCAACCTCGACCCGAACGACCTCGGCGACGATGCGCTGCTGCGGCGCATCAAGTTCAAGTTCGAAATTATCGACCCGACCGAGGAGCAGTGGCGCGAGATCTGGCGGATTATGTGCCGCATGTATAAGGTGCCCTACGACGACCGCGGCCTCGATTACCTGCTTGAGAAGTGGTACAAGCCCGACGAGCGCCCGCTGCGCATGTGCCAGCCGCGCGACATTCTCTTGCAGGCCATGGCGATTGCAAAATACAACATGGAAACCGTCACGCTCAATGCCGACCTGCTCGACGCTGCATGTGCCACGTACTTCACCAGCAAGGAGAAAAAGAACTTCGGCGCAAAAGTGCGGCTGGATTTGTAAAAGCCAGGCCGTGCGCAACCCGGGCGTGGGGCGCAGATCGACACACTTCTTGCGGGGCGGCCAGCACGGCCGCCCTTTGCGCGCCCGCCACCAAACTGCGCCCGAACCGCTTATATTTTCCTGCCCGAAAGCTGCTACACTCCTGCGCACAGCCGCCACACGTATTGCCTCTCTGCTCGGCTGTGCTTTGGCAGGTCGCCCTACTACCAAGGAGGAACGTTCACATGACGACATGGCTTTTGCTGGCAGGGGCGGCGGTTGGTTGCACCGCATTCTGGTACAGCTGGAAGCGCCGCAATTCCAAAAACCCCAAGTAGCTCGCTCCGCATCCTTCCTCCCACCGGGCCGCGCACGAACACTGCGCGGCCCGGCGCTTTTTTGGGCTTGATTGTGAGTGTATTGGACACAGACGCACGCAGAACAGTCTGAACTGCTTGTCTGCGTCCATCCGCGTCCATCAGCGTCCCATTTTCTGCACCTGCCCAATTTGACGATCCGGCCCCGGGCGCGCTACAATCGCGCCATGCCCACAACATCAATTGACATCTGGAAAAATCGCCTGCTGGATCTAAGCCGGCGCAACCGCCTGTTGCATCTGCGCGCTGGCGCAAGCGGTGTGATCGCGCTGACGAACCCGCCCGCCGCCGAGCTGTTTGGCCTGCTGACGCGCAATCGCAAGCTGGAGTTCGCCGACGCGCTCACGCCCGATCAGCGCCTCGACGCGCTCGGCTGGGACGCGCCCGCCACCGGCACAACCACGCGCCTCGACCGCATCACCCCGCCCCGGCCCAAAGCCGACCAGCTCGCCACCGACCGCGCGCCAGCCGATCAGGAGCGCGCGCTGTACACGCTGCGGCTGCGCGCCCGCACCGTCCTGGGCGAGCAGGGCATCAACGTGCTGTATGTGGCGGTGGGTTTTCTGGAATGGCTCACGCCCGGCGCGGGCGAAACCTTCTGGCGTTCGCCCTTGCTGCTGGTGCCGGTGGAGCTGACGCGCAGCGTGCCCGGCGGGCGCTACAGCCTGCGTATGACCGACGACGAGGTCACGCTCAACCCGACGCTGGTGTACAAACTGCGCAAGGAGTTCGGCCTAACACTGCCCGATCTGCCCGACGACGACGATTTCGCGCTGGAGCCGTTTCTTGCGCAGATCGAGGCGCTGGTGGCTGGGCACGATGGCTGGCAGGTGACGCGTGAGTGCGCGCTGGGGCTGTTCTCCTTCCTCAAGCTGCTGATGTACAACGACCTCGACCACGCCGCCGCCACAGCCGAGCAGCACCCGCTGGTCGGGTTGCTGGCCGGCACATCGAGCGCGGCCGGGCTGGCCACGCCAAGCGACCCGCTGGAAGCGCAGATTGCCCCGCCCGACGCGCAGTATGCGCTTGACGCGCGCCCGCCCGAGTATTGCTACCAGGTGCTCGACGCCGATTCCAGCCAGGCATCGGCGGTGGCGGCGGCGCGCACGGGCGCGAGTTTCGTGCTGCAAGGGCCGCCCGGCACTGGCAAAAGCCAGACGATCACGAACATCATTGCCGAGCTGCTGGCCGATGGCAAGCGCGTGCTGTTTGTCAGCGAGAAAATGGCCGCCTTGCAGGTGGTGTACGAGCGGCTGGAACAATCCGGCCTGGGCGATTTCTGCCTGGAGCTGCACAGCCACAAGGCCAGCAAGCGCGCCGTGCTGCAAACCCTCGACGCGGCATTGTCCGCCGCACCGCCGCCAGCCGACCCGGCCTTTCCCTACGCCGAACTCAGCCAGGCGCGCGATCAATTGAACATGTACGCGCAGGCGCTCCATACGCCCGACCCGGCGCTGGGCTGGACGCCCTTCAGCGTGCATGGCCGGCTGGCAGTGCTTGCCGACGCGCCCGACACCAGCGCGCCCCTTGGCGAATTAGAAAGCTACACCGCCGAGCGGCTGGGCGCGGCCGACGCCCTGCTGACGCGTCTCGACGCGCACGCCACTTTGCTGCAAGCCATGCCCGACAATATCTGGCGTGGCTGTGCAATTACGAATAGCTCGTTCGAGCAGCGCGGGCGCGTGCGGGCGCGGCTGCGCGCCTTGCTGGCCGCGCTGGGCGAGCTTGAGCGCGAGGCCGGCGCATTCGCCGCGCTGCTTGGCGCGCCTCCACCCCAGTCGCTGGCGAACACACGCGCCCTGCTGGGTGTGGCAACGCTCCTGCGCGAGTCGCAATCTGCGCCAACCGAGTGGCTCGACGACGCCAATGCCGCCCACCGCCAGGCGCTGATTGCCGAGGCCGCGCCGCGCTACGCTGCCCAGGCCGACGCCGAGGCGCGCTTGTTCCAGCGCTACACCGAAGGCGTGCTCGACCTGGAGCTGGACGGGCTGCGCGATCGTTTTGCCACGCAGTACACCGACTGGTCGCGCGCACTGCGCCCGCAGTTTCACCGCGACATTGGCGCGCTGCGCGCTCAGGCCCGCCCCGGCGCAGAGGTTTCGCCCGACAGCGCCGCCGCCGACTTGCAGCTTGCAATTGCTGTGCGCGATGCGCGCCAGTGGGCGGGCGCGAACGAAGCAGACTTACGTGCGCAGCTTGCGCCACTGTTTGCCGGCACCAGCACCAGCTGGGCGCAGCTCGCGGCCAGCGCCGGCTGGGCCGCGCGGCTGCTGGCGCTCGACCTGCCGCAGCCGCTGCCCGCGCCAATCATTCAGGCCGCCACTCAGGCACCAGCCGCCCGTGCCGCCCTGCTGGCCGCCGCCGAGCGCCTGGCCCGCGCACTCGCCCCGGTTGACGCCGAGCTGCAATTTGTGCGCGAACTGCAACTGGAGCGCGCCGAATTGCAGCCCGACGCCCTGGAGCGCGCTTCCTCCCCGCTGCTGCACACCCAGCTGACCCAACTGCTTGAGCGCATGGGCGAGCTCGACCAGTGGTGGGAATACTGCGAGCTGCGCGCCGCCGCCGAGCCGATTGGCATGGGCGCATTTGTCGACGCGATCAGCCGCGACGCGCAGGCCGCCGCACAGCCGCGCCGCGCCTTCTACAAACGCCTGTGCCAGCGCTGGCTCGACCGCGCCTACGAGCAGATGCCGGTGCTGCGGCGCTTTACGCGCAGCGGCCACGAGGCGCTGATCGAACGCTTCCGCCGGCTCGACCGCGAGCAGATGCCCGCGACCCAGGCGCGCCTGCGCCGCCTGCTGGCTGGCCGCCGCCCCGACCTGAGCAGCGTGGCCGCGCCCGGCAGCGAACTGGCGACCCTGCGCCGCGAACTTCAGAAACAGCGCCGCCACAAGCCCATCCGCCAGCTGTTTCGCGAAATGCCGCAGCTGCTCGGCCAGCTCAAGCCCTGCATGCTGATGAGCCCGCTGTCGATCAGCCAGTTTCTCGACCCAGCGCTGCCGCCGTTCGATCTGGTGATTTTTGACGAAGCCTCGCAGATTCGCACTGAGGACGCAATTGGCGCGATTATGCGCGGGCAATCGCTGATTGTGGTGGGCGACAACCGCCAGCTGCCGCCAACCAGCTTTTTCGCCACCGACGACGAGCCCGACGAGGACGACGACGCGGCGGGCGAGATCTACGAGAGCATTCTCGACGCAGCCGGCGCGGCCGGCCTGCCCACGCGCCTCCTGCGCTGGCACTACCGCAGCCGCGACGAAACGCTAATCACCTTTTCGAACCAGCAGTTCTATAATGCGCGGCTGGCAACCTTCCCAAATGCCCTTGCCGCGCCCAATCGCGGTGTGCGCCTTGAGCACGTGCCCGACGGCGTGTACGACCGGCAGGGCAGCCGCACCAACGCGGTCGAGGCGCAGCGCGTGGCCGAGCTGGTGATCGCGCACTGGCGCGCAAATCCCGAGCAATCGCTGGGCGTGGTGACCTTCAGCCAGCCGCAGCAGCTGGCCGTGCTGCATGCGCTGGAGCGCCGCCGCGCCGAGGATGAGTCGCTTGCGCCATTGTTCGACGAAAACCGGCCCGAGGCGTTTTTTGTGAAAAACCTGGAAAACGTGCAGGGCGACGAGCGCGATGCCATGATCATCAGCGTGGGCTATGGCCGCGACTCGGCTGGCCGCCTGCTGATGAACTTCGGCCCGCTCAACCAGGCCGGCGGCGAGCGCCGCCTGAACGTGGCGATCACGCGCGCGCGCGACCGCGTAACGCTGGTGAGCTCGCTCGTGCCCGAGGATATCGACCTGAAGCGTGTGCAGAACCCCGGCCCGCGCCTGCTGCGCGAGTACCTGGAGTATGCGCGCCACGGCGGCCCGGCCAACCCGCTCGAAAACAGCAATGGCGCAGCACGCCCGGCCGCACCGCCGCGCCCGCTGTCGCAATCGCTCGACCCGCGCTTTGAGGATCGGCTGGCCGTGGCGCTGGCGAAACGCGGCCTGCAGCTGGCCCGCCAGATCGGCCATTCCGACTTCCGCATCGACATTGCCGTGCGCGACCCGCACAGCCCGCAGCAATTTCGCCTGGGCATTGAGTGCGACGGCGAAGATTTCCGCACCGCGCCAACCGCCCGCGACCGCGAGCGCCTGCGCGAGCAGGTGCTTGGCACGCTTGGCTGGCGCATTCACCGTGCATGGTCGGCCGAGTGGGCGCACGACCCCGAGGCAGTGGTCGATCAGGTGCTGGCAGCGCTGGAAGAAGCCACTGGCGCAGCCCAAACCGCATAATACGAAATCATTCACAGATTACACAGATGCCACAGATGAACTACCTTTTGGGGAATTCATTCTGCGTAATCTGCGTAATCTGTGGATTGGGAAGTAATCGCGCTGCCTAACGCAGCATCCCCAGTGCCGCCACAAAGGTCAGCGCCAGCGCGATCAGCTCGAACACGCGCTGGTTCAGCCGCTCGACAATTGGCCGCCCGATCAGCGCGCCGACCACGGCAAAGGGCGCAAGCCACAGCGAGACGCCCAACGAGCTGGGGTTGATCAGCCCGAGCGACGCGCTAAACGGCACCTTGAACAGATTGATGATCAGGAAGTACCAGGCCGCCGTGCCAACAAACAGAATCTTCGGCAGGCGCGTGGCTAGCAGATAGATCACCATCACCGGGCCGGCCGCGTTCGCCACCATGGTCGTGAAGCCGGCGGTAATGCCGGTGAGCGGCGCAACCCACGGCCGCGACAGGAGCGCATCTTCCTCGGTGCCTGCCGGGCGGCGCGAGCGGATGTATTGAAACACCACCAGCGCCAGCAGAATAATGCCGATGATATGGCGCATCTGCACGTCGTCGATGCGGCCAAGCGCGAAGAACCCTAACACCACGCCCGCCGCCGCCCACGGAAATAATTTCAGCAGGTGCGGCCAGCTTGCGTCGCGCCGGTACGACGACACCGCTACCAGATCGCCAAAGATCAAAATCACCAATACCAGCCCAACCGACTCGCGTGCCGGAAAGACCAGCGCGAAAATCGCCACATTCAGGATGCCCAGGCCAGGAATGCCAGTTTTCGAGAGGCCGACGAGGAAGGCACCGAGCGCACCCAGCGCCCACTGCCAGAGTTCGAGATGCATCGCGCACGTTCCAGATCGCAGTTTGCTTTTCGCCAGGCGCACACTGCAATCCACGATGCGACGAGGCACGGTCGGCGCACAGTATACCGCATCCAGCGTGGCAGTTAAACGCCGTCGCTGGTGTGGGGTGTGACGGAAAGTTCTGCACACAGCTTGTTTGACGCACTGCCCGGCCGTAAACGACCGGTCTGATCGTACAAAGCCTCTGCGAGGCTGGCGAGCAGCAGCCCTGCAAGGGCTTGGTCGCTTCAGCCCGACCGTGAACGGTCGGGTGAGCTGGTGAATGGAGCGTGGCGGCTTGTTTCCAGTGGCTTCAGCCCGCCCTGCAGAAATATCCGTCACACCCGCTGGTGTGAAAATTGCTGAAATGCCAGCGATAGCAAGCCCAAACCGAAGTACCCTGGGAAATAAATTCCCTTACACTCAGCTTCCAGGAAGCTGAGGCCAGTCTTGCTTCAACATGGTAGCCAGATGAGCTTCCTGGAAGCTTGCCCGCTGTACAAAAAACTTTCCTCCAGAATACTAAGCATATTGCTGGCAGCTACAAGTACAGCTTTCACAAATCCTTCCTGCTTCTGACGAAAGACGAATGACCACGGTGGCTTCGTCCTTCGTCTCAGCAACGAGCAATGAATTTCAACCGAGCTTTACCAGAAAGGAGAAACCCCGTGGCGAACACACACCTCGGCATTTACCTGAACGACCACCTGGCCGCGTCGACCGGGGCGCTGGATTTAATGAAGCAGCTTGCCGAAGCACACGCGGGCACGCCAGAAAGCGCCAGCCTTTTGCAGATTCATGCGGAGATCAGTGCCGAGCGGGCCGAGCTTGAGCAGCTGATCGATCGGCTGGAGCTTGGGGAAAGCCTGCCGCGCCAGCTTGGCACCTGGCTGGGTGGCAAGGTTGCCCAGCTCAAATTGCAGATCGACGACAAGGCCACTGGCGCGCTGCGCCTGTTTGAAGGGCTGGAAGCCCTGACCCTCGGCATTCACGGCAAGCGCGCATTATGGATTGTGCTGGGCGAGCTGGCGGAAAACGACGCCGCGCTGCGTGGCCCCGATTACGAGCGCCTGGTGCAGGCTTCGGAAGACCAGCGACAGCGCGTAGAAATCATGCGCCTCGCGGCTGCTCCCGCCGCATTCGCGCCAATTGAGCAATAACGCGATTGCGAAAAGACTCCGGGCAAAGCGTTTATACAGGAAAACGCTTGCAGGAGCCCGCAATGTCGCCGCTGGTACAAACAATTTCTGCCTGGATCGTGCTTGGATTAGGGGCATTCTGGCTGTTCTGGCTCATCCGCCGCCCGCCAGTCGGCCAGCCGCCGCGCATTCTGATCGGGCGGGTGCTGATGCCTGTTTCCGAAATATTATTTGGCGCAACCATGCTGATTCAGCCGATTACGGCCCACACCATGATTTTGCCGATCATCGCTGCCGTGCTGACAATTACTGCACTTGTGCTCGAGCTGCGCAACCGGGTGGTGTAGCGAGCTGCTGTGGAGAAGGAGAGGTTTGCAATGCCGAATGAGACGCCTGTGCTGGTTGCGATTCGCGCCGCCCACCACGCCGAGGCCACGCCATTTTACGACCGGGTGGTATTTGAGTTTCGCGGCGCGCTGCCGCCCATGCGCATCGAGTATGTGCCGCAGCTAATCAGCGACGGCTCGGGCCTGCCCGTTGCGCTGGCGGGGCGCGCAATTCTGCTGGTGCAGTTCTCGCCCGCGCTGGCCCACAATGACGCCGGGGCAACCGCGCCCAGCCGCCTTGCGCCACGCTTGCCGCTGGTACGCGAAATCGCGCAGGCCGGTGATTTCGAAGCAGTGGTGACCTACGGCATCGGGCTGCGGCGGCGCGCCATCACCCGCATCCTGACAATGGAGAATGCTTCGCGCCTGGTGATTGACGTTATGTAAAAAGCGTCACGATATGCCATAAAATGTAGCAATCCCAACTGCCTTGTAAACTGAGAAGACGCTGTTACGCTAACAGGTTCTTGGTTCTCGGTTCTCAGTTCTGGCAGATTTGCTTATACGTTAAGCAGCTCAGTGCTCTCTCTGTTCTCTGTGGCCGGCTACACTTTCTGGCATGCTGATGATCGCGCGTGTGGAGGGGAAGCGGTATGTTTATCACACATAACGGCGCGCAGATTTTCACGGTGTCGTTTGGCGGCGGGGCGCGCACGCTGCTGGCGCTGGGCGGCTGGGTTGGCAGCTGGGAGCTGTGGGCGCCGCCGTTCGCGGCTCTGAGCCAATCGTGGCGCACCGTGGGCTTCGACCATCGCGGCTGCGGGGCGGCCATTGCGCCAGTTGATACGATCACAATGCCCAATATGGTGGCGGATGTGCTGGCAGTGGCCGATGCAATGGGTATTGGACAGTGTGTGCTGGCGGCTGAGTCATCGGGCGTGGCGGTGGCATTGCAGGCGGCGCTGGCGCATCCCGAGCGCTTCACCGGCCTGGTCTGCGTGTCGGGCGTGTACCACCGCCCTGCATCGGCTGGCCCCGACCCCTTTGTCGCCAGCCTGCGCGCCAACTACCGCGCCACGCTGGCCGGTTTCGTCAACGCCTGCGTGCCCGAGCCCGACAGCGACGCGATTCGGCACTGGGGCCGCCAGATCGTGTATCGCGCCGAGCAGGAAGCGGCAATTCGCCTGTATGAATGCGTGGAGGGCATCGATCTGCGCGCGCAGGTTGGGCAGATCAGCCAGCCCACGCTGATCATCCACGGCACTGAGGACGCCATTGTGCCATTCGCAGGCGCGGAGTGGCTGGCCACGCAAATTCCACACAACCGCTTTGTGCGTCTGGAAGGCACGGGCCACGTGCCCACCATGACACGCGCCGGCGAAGTTGCGCGCGCCATCGACGAGTTCTTTCCGGTGGCATAGCGAGGGAAACGGGGAAGCTCTACCGTTCCCCTGGCTGGCCCGCCGCAGCATCAAGATGCCAGGCGTCGTTGTAGCGCTCCAGCCGCCAGCCCGCGCCATCGTGCTCCCAAACGGTCAGGGCCGTGTGGCGCGGTTCGAAACGCGCCCGCCGCACCGGGCTGGACAGCAGCACACGACAGTCGCTCAATTCACCGCTGGCGGCGAAGCGCTGCTGTAGTGCCTGTGACTGCGCGACGCCGGTTTCCGTCAGGCCACGACAGCCGCCCACATCGGCAATACGCCCTTCACGTGAATGAATCGAGTCGGCGTGGCGGATCAGCAACAGGCGCATATGGTTCCTTTTCAAACATACAACTGCCGCCCCGGGCTTGCTGGGGCGGCAGTTGTGTGCGAAACGAGCAAGGCGCAAAGACTCGAGCTTATAGCGTTCTTCCGAAAGCCCTTCGTGCCTTCGTGGTAAACGTTCCAGATGGCCTAGTTGAAGAGCATGGCGCTAGAGAATGCCGCAATCCTCGAAGGCCGACTGCACTGCCTTCGCCGCGTTCTTGCCATACAGGCGCTGCGCCGCCGCTACCGCCGAGCGCGCCAGGTCGGGCATGCTGGTGCCGGGGAAGTCGAACTGGCCTTCCAGAATGATCGTATCGGCCTGGACATGGCCGAGCTTGTTGCGAATATCCCACAGCGCGCGCGACCAGATCTGGCCGTCGTAGTGCACCTTGCCGCGCAGATCTTCGGGAATTGCCGCCCTGTGCATTTTTGGCATCAGAATGGGTTAATTCAATAATCAGGTCAGAACGCAAGAAGGCTGCTATAATGCGCTCGTCCTGAAAGAAACGGAAGGAAGCAGGTATGAGCGCCACCGTCGAAGCCGTCAGCCGCAGCGCCACACACTCGTTCAGCAAGCCCAGCGAGCCGAGCATCGAATTGCTGGCCGGGCTGGGCGTGGCGGGCGACACACATTCGGGTGTCACGGTGCAGCACCGCTCGCGCGTCGCCGCCGACCCCACGCAGCCCAACCTGCGGCAGGTGCATCTCATCCACGGCGAGCTGCACGACGAGCTGCGCGCGGCCGGGTTTCGCGTGGCAGCCGGCGACATGGGCGAGAATATTACGACTCGCGGCATCGACCTGCTGGGGCTGCCGCGCGGCACGCGCCTCTATATCGGCGCGCAGGCCGTGGTCGAAGTGACCGGGCTGCGCAACCCGTGCGGACAGCTCGACCAGTTTCAGGATGGCTTGCTCAGCGCCGTGCTCGACCGCGACACGCAGGGCAAGCTCGTTCGCAAAGCGGGCATCATGGGCGTGGTGCTGGCGGGCGGCACAATTCACCCCGGCGACGTGATCCGCGCCGAGCTGCCGCCACTTCCGCACGAAGCGCTGGAGCGGGTGTAAACCAGCCTGAGCATGAAATACAATCCACAGATTACGCAGATTACGCAGATTACACTAATTTCGGGCGAAAACTTTTCCTTTGTCATTCTGAACGAAGCGTTAGCGAAGTGAAGAATCTTCTATTCACAACAGCCAGAGATGCTTCGCTACGCTCAGCATGACACTTAAAAGTGATAAAGCGAAACGCAATCTGCGCCATCTGCGTAATCTGCGGATGATTCTTTCGCTTCGTGGTTTGGTGCCTCAGAACCTACTGCCCCGACACGCTATCGACCGCGCCAAACAGATCGATCACGCGCTGGCGCAGCGGCTCGGGCAGCGGCGGGCGCAAAATCGCCGCGACATTCTCTTCAAGATGCTGCGGGTTGCCGGTTCCGCTCAGAATCACATCCAGCCCCGGCTCGGCGCGGCAGAAACGATATGCCGCCTCGGGCAGGCTCTCAGCCGCTTCCAGCAAGAACCCGAACGCGTCGTCTGGGTCGATTTTGGCCGGGTCGAGCGCGCCCTGCGCCACGAGGCCCGCCACTACTTCGCGCAGCTTGACCGGCCGGCTGAGCGCGTCGCGCACGGCAAACATGCACAGCGTGCCAATGCCGCGCCGCTGCGTTTCGGCCAGCACGCGCTCGCGCGCCGACTGGTTGAGCATATTGAAGCCCACCATCATCACATCCCAGCACGGATCGTGCAGGGCGCGCGCAAGCATGGCATGCCCGGTGTCGCTGCCGAACACTTCGGTGATGCCCAGAAAGCGAATCTTGCCTGCGTCGCGCAGCCGCTTCATCACCGGCACCAGCTCCTCGGCGGCGCGCGCGTAGTGCTCGGGCCACACACCGTGCAGGTGGTAGATATCCACATAGTCGGTGCCCAGCCGCGCCAGGCTTGCGTCGAGCGCCGCCACTAATGCGTCTGCACTGATCGGCTGGCCATTGGCCACCGGCGACTTCTTGGTGGAAAGAATCACGTCCTGCCGCGCCACGCCCCGCAGCGCCGCGCCGATCAGCGCCTCGGTGCCATAGGCCTCAGCCGTGTCGATGAAGTTCACCCCCAGCTCCAGCGCCCGCCGCACAATCGCGCTCGACGTATCGCTGCTCGCGCCGGTATTCTGCCCCAGCCGGCTGTGCCCGCCGCCGCCCAGCCCCAGCACGCTTGCGCGCAGCCCGGTGCGCCCCAGTGTCACATACTCCACAGTGTCCTCCTTCTGCTGTGCGCCCATTATACCGCCGGTGGCACGGCCCTTGCCGATGCGAAATCGTCCTTTTGGGCACCCAGCTCGCATTGAAGGAGAGAAGGGGAGACCATGCCAGGCAACCATGCCGACGTTACCTTGAACGTCAACCACACGCCGCATCAGCTTGCGCTCGAGCCACGCCGCACGCTGCTCGACGCGCTGCGCCACAACCTTGGGCTCACTGGCGCGAAAAAAGTCTGCGATATGGGCGATTGCGGCGCCTGCACTGTGCTGCTCGACGGGCGCGCGCAGTATGCCTGCCTGCGTCTGGCAGTCGATTGCGTGGGCGCGGAGATCACCACCGTCGAGGGATTGGCCGAGGCCGGCGAGCTCGACCCCATCCAGCGCGCATTTATCGAGGCCGACGCATTCCAGTGCGGGTTCTGCACGCCCGGCCAGATCATGAGTCTGCGCGCCCTGCTCGACGCCACGCCGCACCCAAGCGACGACGAGATCATGCGGGCAGTGAGTGGCAATTTGTGCCGCTGCGGGGCCTACCAGAATATCGTGCGGGCCGGGCGCATTGCCGCCGGTCGCGCCGCAGATGGGACGGAGTGAGCCATGCCGATTCAGCATGTCGATAAAGAAAAGAGCAAGGGCAAAACCAAGCTCACCGTCGTCGAAACCGGGCGCGAGCAGGCTTGGACCGACGACGCCACATTTACGTATGTGGGCAAGCGGCACGCGCGTGTCGAAGGCGCGGAAAAAGTAACCGGCCGCGCGCGCTACAGCTACGATATTCAATTGACCGGCCAGCTCTACGCCCGTGTGCTGCGCAGCCCGCACCCGCACGCCCGCATTACGCGCATCGACACCAGCCGGGCCGAGGCGCTGCCCGGCGTGCGCGCCATTCTGACGCACCAGAATGCGCCCAACATCGCGTGGTATGAAGAAAGCA
Organism: Kouleothrix sp. 19917; assembly: GCF_057073505.1. Classification (NCBI taxonomy): domain Bacteria; kingdom Bacillati; phylum Chloroflexota; class Chloroflexia; order Chloroflexales; family Roseiflexaceae; genus Kouleothrix; species Kouleothrix sp. 19917. The sequence continues at coordinate 1,028,209 of NZ_CP097099.1, read as the reverse complement.
AACTGTTCGACCGAACCGTGCGCTTTGTGGGCGACGAAGTGGCGGCGGTTGCGGCCGACAGCGAGGAAATTGCAGAAGACGCGCTTCGCCTGATTGAGGTCGAATACCACCCGCTGCCATTTGTGACCGACATCGCCGCCGCGCTCGCAAAGAACGCGCCCGCGCTTTACAAGAAGGGCAACATCGCTGGCGAAACGCAGAAATACAAGCGCGGCGCGCCAGCGGCTGGCTTCAAAGCGGCCGATATCATCATCGAGCGCGAGTTCACCACGCAGACCGCCGTTCACAACAGCCTGGAGCCGCACGGCTGCACTGCCGTCTGGGAAGGCGAGCAGCTTACACTTTATTCTTCGACGCAGGGTGTGTGGGCGGTGCGCGCCGACGTGGCCGAGAAGCTGGAACTTCCCGAGCATCGCGTCCGTGTGATCAAGCAATATATGGGCGGCGGCTTTGGCGCAAAACAGATCGCCTGGAAGCAGGATGTGATCGCGGCGCTGCTGGCGCAAGCTGCCGGCAAGCCCGTGCAGCTCATGCTCGACCGCGCAGGCGAAAACCTGGCGGTTGGCAACCGCAACGCCACGCGCCAGCACGTGCGCATTGGCGCGAAAAAGAACGGCACGCTGACCGCGATCGAAGCGCGGGTGGAGCTGCAAACCGGCGCATATCAGGTTGGCGGCGAGGCCAGCGACGTGGCTGGCATTTACCAGACGCTGTATCGCTGCGAGAACGTCACCACCGAGCAGGTCGGCGTCTACACCAACACCGGCCCGGCAGTCGCCTTCCGCGCGCCCGGCTATGTCGAGGGCGCGTTTGCGCTTGAGTCGGCGATGGATGAGCTGGCACGCGAGCTGGGCATGGACCCGGTTGCGCTGCGCATGAAGAACTACTCGAAGCAGGATCAGAAGAAAGAACAGCCTTACACCTCGCCCGACGCGCTGCGCCTGTGCATCGAGCGCGCCGCCGCCGAGTTCGGCTGGGGCAAACCGGCGAACAAGGCCAGCAGCGGCACCAGGCGCCGCGGCGTCGGCTTCGCCGCGCACGACTGGATCGGCGGCGGCGGGAATGCCCCCGGCTATGCCTGGGTCAAGCTCAACACCGACGGCACTGCCGACGTCGTCACCGGCACGCAGGACATTGGCACCGGCACACGCGTGGCGCTGGCGCAGGTCGCCGCCGAGGAGTTGTGCATCCCGCTCGAATGCGTGGCGCTGCACCTGGGCGACACCGCAAATGGCCCCTACTCGCCTGCCAGCGCGGGCAGCTCCACGCTTTCTTCAATCGGGCCAGCCGTGCGCAGCGCCGCCATGGATGCCAAGCGCCAGCTGCTCGAAGCCGCCGCGCCAATTCTGGAAGAAGAGCCCGAGAAGCTGACGGTGCGCGACGGCAAGGTCGTCGTTGCCAAAGACCCGAAAAGCTCGGTCAGCATCAAAGAGGTATGCGGGCGCATCGCGCCGCACATGATCCAGGGCCAGGGTTCGCGCGGCGCCGGCCCGAAGAAAAAGACTGCCCACACCTTTGGCGCGCAATTCGCCGAGGTCGAGGTCGATACCGAAACCGGCGAAGTGACTGTGCTGCGGATTGTCGCTACGCACGACGCCGGGCGGATCGTCAACCCGACGATGGTCGACAGCCAGATCATCGGCGGCGTGACGCAGGGCGTGGGCTTCGCGCTGACCGAGGAGCGCGTGGTCGATGCGCCCACCGGCATTGTGCTGAACGCAAACCTGGAAGAATACAAAGTGCCGACCGTGCGCGACATCCCGGCGATCACGCACGCCGCGCTGAGCCTGCCCGACAGTGCCGCAAACACGCTTGGCGCAAAGGGCATTGGCGAGCCGCCGCTGGTGCCAACCGCGCCCGCAATCGCCAACGCAATTTTCGACGCGGTGGGCGTGCGGCTCCCCGACGCGCCATTCACGCGGCGGCGGCTGCTGGCGGCGCTGGCCGAGAAGAAGGGACACTAAGCAATGCGACCGTTTGAATACACCGCCCCCGCCGCCGTCGCCGATGTGATCGAGCTGCTCGACGCGAACGCGAATGTGCGGCCGCTGGCCGGCGGCACCGACCTGCTGACGCTGATGAAAGCCGACCTGGCCGCACCCGAGCATCTCGTCAATCTCAAGCAGCTTGCAGACCTGCCGCGCAGCATCGAGGAAACCGACGGCGGCCTGAGCATTGGCGCGCTCACCACCCTGGCCGAGATCGAAACCAGCGACGTGATCAGGAAGCGCTTTGCGGCCCTGGCGGAAGCTGCCGGCCTTGCAGCAACGCCGCAGTTGCGCAACATGGCAACGCTGGGCGGCAACCTGTTGCAGCGCCCGCGCTGCTGGTATTTCCGCAATGCGCAGTTCAACTGCTGGCTAAAAGGCGGCGACGCCTGCCCGGCGCGCGAAGGCGAAAACCAGCTCCATGCGATCTTCGACGCGAGCCCATGCGTTGCCGTGCACCCGTCCGACCCGGCGGCGGCGCTGCTGGCGCTCGGTGCGAGCGTGCGGCTGCGTGGGCGCAACGGCGAGCGCACCGTGCCGCTCGACGCGTTCTTCGCGCCGCCCGACGATGCGCGCCGCACCGAGAATACGCTCGCGCCCGACGAACTCGTGTTGTCGGTCGAAATTCCGGCGCTGCCAAACGGCGCGCGCAGCACCTACTTGAAAGCAATGGATCGCAAGGTCTGGGCATTCGCGCTGGTGGGCGTTGCCGGAATGATACACGTGGAGGATGGGAAAATTGCGGCGGCGAGCGTGGTACTCAGCGGCGTCGCCAACACTCCGCATCGCGCCACCGCTGCGGAAAAGCTTCTCCGTGGGGCCAAACCCAGCAAGGAGCTTTTCGCGCAGGCGGCAGACGCCGCGCTGGCCGACGCCGCTCCGCTGGAGCAGAACAGCTACAAATTCCCGCTGGCGAAGGCACTCATACGCCGCGCGCTGGCCGCGTTAGCGTAACCACCAAGACACCAAGACATCAAGATTCTGAATTTCGGGGATCTTGGTGTCTTGGTGTCTTGGTTGTAAAATTTAACTCACCGAGAGTGTGAAGCGAAAGCGCGCATCATCCTCATACCACATCGGGAAGTTCGTGCCCCACACATTATTGTACAGGTTGACGTGAACGCCGCCGCGCAGCGACGCAAAGCGGTTCGTGAAGTTCAGCAGCGCGGGCTCGCCGGGGGCAACCAGCGGCGCGTCGGGCGTGTCGAGGCGCAGGGTGCCGCGCGCGTCGGCATAGCGCACGGCCTCGACGGCGTGGAGGTGCCGATTGCCGTCGCGCACCACATCGTTGGGCGCGATGAATTGGCCCATCTTCTGCAATTCCCAGCCGTGCGCAGCAACCCCGGCCGGCACGAATGAAAACCACAGCGCCTCGGGCAGGCGGCAGGCCACTTTCTCAAACCATTGCACCTGCCAGCGAATCGCGCACACGTCGGCGGGCAGCGCAATCTCAAGCGTCGCTGCGCCGGGGCAGCCGTAGCGCGCAACCGCCTCAGGCGGGAATTCAAGCTCCGCCAGCAGGTAATCGCCCCCGTCGTCGCGGCGGTGCCATGCGCCCACCAGGCGCGGTTCCCACCAGCGCGATTCCGCACCGGCATGGGCAATTCCCGGCTTGGTAAAGTCGGGCACCGACCAGTGCGACGTTGTGCGCTTGTTGATGTTGTACTGGCGGTGGAAGCGGTCGTAATCGCTTTGCGCAAAGGTCTGGTAGCGCAGCAAACCGAGAACATGCTGCGACCCCGCCCACACACGCCCGCTGTGCACATCGGTGAGCCGGGCAACCGCGCCGGTCGCCGCGTCGAGTGCGAGCGTGAAATGCGCGCCGGTCACTGTTTCACCCGCTGCCAGCGGGCGCATGCCATTGGTTGCGGGGCGCTGGGGCGCGAGCTCCTGCACAGCGGCATCGGCCTCGGCAGCCAGCGGCGTGCCCGCCAGCGCGGCCCGCGCCGTATCGAGGTAGGCGCGCTGCTCGGCCCACGACGACTCGAAAGCGCGGAAATTGGCCTGCGAGCGGGCGGCGGCGAAAGGTGCGCGGGCATAGGAGGTGTACTCGTTCAGGTGCATTTTGATGTCCATGCCCCAGGTGTGCTCGGGCATCATCAGCAGCGCGCGACTGAATGCATCAACTTCCCGTTCGTATTGCTGCGCCGCGCCGTTCGCCGCCCAACGATTACGCAAGCGGCTCCATGCGCGAAAACGCGCAACTTTCTGCGGGTCGCTGCCAACGCCATGAATCCAGGTGTCGCCAATTTCGCTCGTTACCACCGGCAACTGCGCCTTTGCGTGTATTGCCTGCTCGGCAAAGGCATCCAGTGTCGAGCCGATGACCTGCGCGTCGGGGAAGCGTTCGCGCAGCCGGGCGAAACTCACGCGTGCCTGCTCGGCCGTCTGCGGGCCGATATTGTCTTCGGTATGCGCAAATGCCAGCGCATGGCCCAGGCCGGGCAGCGCGCCAAAATCGCCATAGCCGCCGCGCTGGTACATCACAATCACTTCCGCGCCACTTGGGTCGCGCCACAGAAAGGCGGGCGGCACGTCGGGCGGCGTCGACGCGCCATTCACGCCCAGGTGCAGGAACTGCACGCCAGCCCGCGCCAGCAGCGGGACAATCGCCCGCGTATGGCCCGGCACGTCGGTCATTTTCGCGGCGATGGTGCGCCGGCCAAAACGCTCGTCCAGCCGCTGCGCGAGGCTCAGCCCAAACGCAAATAGCTCGGCGTCCATCAGCTCGCTGTGGGTGGTGAAGGGCAGCGCGTGCCAGTGGATGTCGCCCGCCGCGATGGCCTGCTCCATCTGCGCGCGCTCGGCCGGGCTGGCGCGCTCAAGAAACTCGTAGATCAGCCACGCGCCAGTTGTCCAGCGGAACCGGTCGTCGCCAGTGCGCCGCAGTTCGGCCGCCACGTCGAGCGCGCGCGGAATGAAGTCGTTGAAGTAGCGGGCGGCGACATTGCGGGCCAGGTCGGTGAAGCCAATGTCGAGGTGGGTTTTGAAGACGAGGTGAATGGTTTGCGGCGCAGTCATGGCGTGCTCCCCTAAAACGATACCGTATGAAATCACCACCAAGGCACCAAGACACCAAGGTTGTATGGCAGTGTTCCCGTATAGCAACAAGCAGAAAAAGCGAAGTGCAAAAGTAGTTGGCTACGAAAAACAGGAGAACACCGAGTGATAAGTTCGATACTCCGTGGCCTCTGTGCCCTCTGTGGCTCAACCTTTTGCTCGCGGCCGTACATCACGGCACGTGCGGATCAGAGTGCGCCGATTATACCCCTTTCGCGCCAACAAAAAACGCGGCGGGCAAGGATGCCCGCCGCGCGCCCGAAGCAATCTATTTCATACGGTAGACGATCGTGCCCTCGTCGTTCACCAGCACAACGCCCTCACGCGTAAGCATGGGCGTGTAGCCGGGCACGCTCTCCGCCGGAATCACAAAGGCCATTTGCGGCTCCTGCTCGGCAGTGACGAGGCTGCGCCGCACGCTTGCGCGCCACAGCAACGGTGCGCGCCGCGCCCGCGCCCCTGCCGGCAGCGCCATTGCAAGCACCGTCAGAATTGCCACCCCAATCAGGGCCAGGCCCGCGTACAGGTTGAATACCGCCAGCAGCGTGCCAAACGCCAGCGCCGCCAGCAGACCAATCGCGCCCCAGGGTCGGCGCTGTGGAATTTCCGCATGTATCATCAGGTGGCTCCTTCGCAATCGTGTTATATGTATGGTAGCAGCGCAATACTAGTGGGGCGTTAGCGCAGTGTTGGCGAACTGTTAGAAACTCGCACTGGCGCGAAAATTGCATTACAATGCCGCAGACGCTGCAACAGGAGCGAGCATGATGGACGTGCGGCTGCGCGAGCGCTGGGACGAGCTGCGGGGCAGCTACTGGTTTGTGCCAACCCTGATGATCATTGGCGCGACGCTGCTGTGGGGCGCGCTTGGCGCAGCCGACCAGGCGCTGTATGACTCTGGGGTTGTGCACCTGCCGTGGCTCTACTACGACACAATCGACTCGGCGCGCACACTGATGTTTGCCGTGGCCGGCGCGATGATCGGCATCATCGGCGTGGTCTTCTCGATCACCACGGTGCCGCTCACGATCGCCGCCTCGCAGTTTGGCCCGCGCCTGCTGCGCATGTTTCTGCGCGACACCGGCACGCAGTTTGTGCTTGGCACATTCACGGCCACATTTATTTTCTGCATGCTGGTGCTGCTGCGCATGCGCGACGAAACCACCGCCTCGCTGCCGCAGCTTTCGCTCTCGGTTGGGCTGGCGCTGGCGCTGCTGAGCCTGGGCATGCTGGTCTACTTCATCAATCACATCGCCGTCTCTATGCAGGCGCCAGTCGTCGTCGCGGCAGTGAGCGACGAGCTGCAAGCGGCGATCAAGGCGACTTTCCCGCCCGCCAGCGCGCCGGCCGCAGCCGCGCCGCCGTTTGTCCCACCCGCCGCGCCCGCGCTGACGGTGCTGGCCCAGCGTAATGGCTACATCCAGGCGCGCGACGACAACGACATGTTTCGCCTGGCCGAAACGCATAATCTCACCATCCAGCTTTTGCGCGAGCCGGGCGCGTTTGTCACAGCCGGCGCGCCGCTGGCGCGGGTGTGGCCTTCCGCTGCGCCGCCCAGCGTCAGCGAGGAAATCAATGGCGCGTTTGTGCTGGAAGCGCAGCGCACGCTGGTGCAGGATATTGAGTTCGGCATCAACGAGCTGGTTGAAGTAGCCCTGCGCGCGCTTTCGCCCGCGATCAACGACCCCTTCACCGCCATGACCTGCACCGACTGGCTGGGCGCTGCGCTCTGCCAGCTTGCCATGCGCCAGCTGCCCGCGCCCTGCCGGTGCAGCGGCGACGGAACCGTGCGCCTGGCGAGCAATCCTCTCACCTTTGGGCAGGCCACCGATGCCGCCTTCAACCAGATCCGCGAGTATGGGCGCGGCAGCGCATCTGTGACCCTCCACCTGCTCCACACCATTGCCGTCGTTGCCGAATGCGCCCGCAGCGCCGAGCAGCGCGCCCACCTGCTGCGCCACGCCCAGCTGATCGAGCAGGGCAGCCGCGACGGACTGCCCGAAGCCGCCACCCGCGCGGCGATCGCCCAGCGCTTTGCCGAGGTGGCGGCCATCCTCGCCGCGCAATCGTAGCCTCCCCCGCCGGCAATGGTGGTACAATTGCCGCGTTTCTGCTCACTCAAAAATAGTTTTATGTAAATTAAAGCAGGCTCTCTTGCTCTGTGCTTGCGCGCCACGATACTGTAAGGAGAACCCATGCCACTCCTGCTCGAACCCGGCAGCAAATTCGTGATGATAGGCGACTCGATCACCGACTGCGAGCGCGCCCGCCCGGTGGGCGAAGGGCTGTTTGGCGCGCTCGGCAGGGGCTACGCCGGACTCGCCGATAGTCTTTTGCAGGCAACCGCCCCGGAAGCGCGCATTCGCGTGGTGAATATGGGCACCAGCGGCAACACCGTGCGCGATCTCAAGGCGCGCTGGCAAACCGACGTGCTCGATCTTCAGCCCGACTGGCTTTCGATCATGATCGGCATCAACGACGTGTGGCGCCAGTTCGATTCGCCCTGGCAGCGCGAACAGCATGTGCTGCTGGAAGAATACACCGCCACGCTGGGCGAGCTGGTGGCGCAGACGCGACCGCGCCTGAAAGGCATGGTGCTGCTCACGCCCTACATGGTCGAGCCGAACCGCGCCGACCCGATGCGCGCCACAATGGAGCGCTACGCCGCCGTGGTGCGCGAGCTGGCCGCCCGCCACGACGCGGTATTTGTCGATACCCAGGCCGCCTTTGATGCGGTGCTCGAGCACCTGCACCCCATGGCGCTGGCGTGGGATCGCATCCACCCGACGCAGGTGGGCCACATGGTGCTGGCGCGCGCCTTGCTCGACGCGCTTGGCTATGCGTGGTAGCCGGCGAAAGCGCGCGAAAACCACCAAAGCATGCAGGTACGAAAGAAGAGAAACGGCACGAGCGCGAAAGCCGAACCAATGGCCCATGCCCCCGCAGGTGCCGGCAGGGCATGCAGATGCCACGCACGCGGTGCTGCAAACGCTTTTCAGTACTATTATAGAGGGGTGCGCTAAACATAATGTAAAACTACTTCTTTTGAGGTAGCGCCAGGCCGATTGACGAATTGGCGTCTGGATACACCGGTTGCGGAGCAAGCAACAACTTGACCGATTATGTTTCGCGTCGCTTGGCCAGAGGGATTCAACCATCAAAATGGCCTTCATTATGTTTCGCGTCGCTTTTCGCTCACCCGAAAGTAGTACGATTTAGGATTCGTTATGTTTAGCGCACCCCTCATTATATGGTGCTGATATCGCAAGACGGCTTCAGAAAGAGAAACAAGCCGATTTGTGATTGTTCACACGCGCGCACTCCTCTATGGTATGCTTACAGGCAGAACGTCTGAACGCTTTCCGCATTCGCCGTCAACCCAGCCTGAAGGACACCGGCATGCCTAACTCTCAGCGCGCGCTGCGCATTGGCTGTATCCATTACCAGGTCTTCTTTCCCTACTGGGCCACGCTGGCCCAGGGCATCAACGCACGCGCCGCTGAGCGCGGTGCCGATCTCGTTTTGCCGGCAACCGACCCCGAAGAAGATCTGGATGGCGCGGTCAGCGAGATGCTGCGCCAGCGCCCGGCTGCCGTGATCCTGACCAACGTGGTGATCAACACCTATCCCGAAACGATTCAGCTTTTTCGCAACGCAGGCATCCCGATCATTGGCGCGGAAGCCGAACCCAACCCGGCATTCGCTGCGCTTGTGCGCGCCGACGAAGTCCAGGGTGCCGCTCTGGCGGCCGAGTACCTGTTTGCCCAGATCGGCGGGCGCGGCAAGGTCGCGCATATTCGCGGCGCAACCAGCACCTCGTATCGTGGCAGCGCCTTTGCCGAAGCGCTCACGCGCCATCCGAACATCGTGCTGGCCTACGAGCGCGAGGGTATGTGGACGCAGGCGGATGGCGAGCAACTCATGCGCGCGGCGCTGGCCGCCGATCCTGCGATTCGTGGCGTGTTCGCGCACAACGACCAGATGGCTGTTGGCGCGCTTAGCGCAATTGCCGGGCTTGGCCGCGCCGGGGAGATCACTGTGGTGGGCTTCGACGCCGACCCCGAGGGCTTGATCGCCATTCACGAAGGGCGCATGGCCGCGACGATCTATCGCGCATTGTATGGCATTGGCCGCGCCGCCGTCGATGCTGCGCTGAGCGCGGCGGCTGGCGCAACCTCCCAGCCCGATATTGTTGTGCCAGTAAAGCTCATTACGCTCGAAAACCTGGTCGAAGCCACGCTGGACACGGTTTATCTGCTGCCGGGCCTGCTACGCGACCTGGTGCAGGCCAGCCGCACCCAGCGGCACATGCAGCAAGAAACAATCACCGCCCAACGCACACTTATTCGCGAGCTTTCCACGCCGATCATCCCGATCAGCGACGACATCCTGATCATGCCGCTGGTTGGCGCAATCGACAGCACGCGCGCCATGCAGGTGATGGAATCGCTGCTCGAAGCGATTGCCGAGCGCGGCGCGCAGTTTATGATCATCGACATTACCGGCATTGCCGTGGTCGATACGGCTGTGGCGCACCACCTGATCCAGACGGCGCGCGCGATTCAGCTGCTGGGCGCGCAGATCATTCTGGTGGGCATTAGCCCCGAAGTTGCCCAAACAATGATCGGGCTTGGGATCGACTTCAGCAGCATGATCACGCACGCCACCCTGCAAACCGGGCTGGCCTTTGCGCAAAGCTCCCTGGCCCGGCGCAACGCGGCGCGTGGCACGAAATAGGGCAGCGACACTGTGCCCGCCCGGTTCTTGGTTCTTGGTTCTCGGTTCAGCTTTGGTTCTCGGTTCGGCTTATGAGGCGCATATGCACGAAATCCCCCCGCGATTAGCGCGCAGCATGTTGTTTGTGCCCGGCGCGCGCCCCGACATGATCGCCAAGGCCGCGCAGAGCGCCGCCGACAGCGTCTGCCTCGATCTGGAAGACTCGGTTGCCCCCGACCAGAAAGAAGCGAGCCGCGCCAACATCATCGAAGCGCTCGGCACGCTCGACTTCGGGCCGCGCACGCGCATGCTGCGCATCAACGCGCTCGACACGCCCTTCGCCTATCGCGATGTCATTGACGTGGTGGAAGCAGCCGGCGCGCAGCTCGACCTGATTATGCTGCCCAAAGCCAGCGGCGCGCGCGATGTCGAATTTCTCGACACGCTGCTGACGCAGGTAGAAATGCGCCAGGGTTTTACGCGGCGGATTGGCATCGAGGCGCAGATCGAAACCGCCAGCGGCTTTTTGTGGGCGCGCGAAATCGCACACAGCTCGCCGCGCCTGGAAGCGCTGATCTTCGGCCCGGGCGATTACGCCGCCTCGATGCGCATGCCACTCGCCAACATCGGTGAAGCCGACGCGCACGACGCGCTCTATCCCGGCCACCGCTGGCACGCTGTCATGCACACAATCGTTGCGGCGGCACGCGCGAATGGCCTGCGCTGCATGGATGGGCCGTCGGCTAACTTCAGGGATGCTGCGAGCTTCGAGCGCGCCTGCCGCGTGGCGCTGGCACTTGGTTTCGACGGCAAGCAGTGCATTCACCCAGCGCAGCTCGCCATGGCCAACAGCATCTTCGCGCCCAACGCCGAGGAGCTGGCCTGGGCGCGCGCGGTGGTAGCCGCCTACGAAGAAGCAACTGCGGCCGGGCGCGGCGCAATCAGCCTGAACGGCACCATGATCGACGCGGCAAATGTGCGCATGGCGCAGACGCTGGTGCGCCGCCAGGCGATTATTGACGCGCGGACATAAAACAAATCGAACGGCTACGCACCACGCACTACCTATAGATAGTGCGTGGTGCGTAGCCGTTAGTGAGCTGTCAGAAATGCACTGCGGAATCAGGAAATAGTTTCGGCATTGTAATCACCATTCCCTATCCTCTATTTCCCCGCTTGGCGCTATGTGTAGGCCGCCAGACCGGCCAGCTGCTCGCTGCGCTCGGGGCCACCCAGCTCGGCCAGCAGGCTTGCGAAATCAAGCGGCTTGCGGTCAAACACAATCTGGCCATTGCGGCGCGGCCACTCGCTCGGCTGCCGATCCCAGGCCAGCTCAATCCCATTGAAATCAGGATCGTGCAAGTAGATCGCCTCGTGCGTACCATGGTCGGACGCGCCATCGATGCCCCAGCCCGTGTCGAGCAGGCGCGCCAGCGCGGCGGCCAGATCGCGCCGCCTGGGATAGTTGATCGCAAAGTGGTACAGCCCGGTGGTGCCAGCCGGCGGCGGCGCACCGTTCTGGCTTTCCCAGGTGTTCAGGCCAATATGGTGATGGTAGCCGCCGGCCGAAAGAAATGCCGCCGTGCCAAAGTTCACCAGCAGATCAAAGCCCATGCGGTCGCGGTAAAACTCGATCGCGCGTTCAAGGTTCGCAACTTTCAAATGCACGTGCCCAATGCGCGTTTCGGCTGGTAAAGGTTCGTATGCCATTGCTTTACACTCCATGGTGAAGAAACTGGAAACATTCGCAACACCAGCGGCAGCAAAACCACCAGCAGGATTTGAATCGTTTCATCCAATAGAATAGTACGAATGTTAGCAGCTGAGAATGGAAAAAATCGCCTAATCTTTTATCCATAATTGCTGCGGCGGCGAAATTGCTGCCATTTTGCCCGCAAAAACGGGGCAAATGCTGTCGCGCAGAACACAAAAATCGATTATAATAGAAATTGTACCGACACGGCACCGATCTCCTGGGCGTACATATTCGTGTTCAAGGCACCCATGAAGCAGGCTCGCCCTGCGCGCTGCCTTTGATGCATACGCTTTTGCTAGTGCTGGCTCGCGTGCAGCTTGGCCCAGCCAGGCAGCATGATTCGGTATACCCTTGCTTTTGCGCTCTGCCTCACTCACGCTGGCCGGGCGCTTGCCATCCGGTTCGCTATTGGATCATAGTTTATTTCTACGGGAGAGGCCACGATGCCCCTTGCACGCACCCAACGCCCCAGTGCGCCCGATTCGCGCACAACCAATGACACCACGAATCACGAGTACGACGCGCTTATGGCTCATTTCGCTGCCGGCGAGCACGGTCGCGTCGAACTTGGCGCGGGAGAAGATCGCGTAGCTGTGCGCGAGATGCTTCAGGCTGCCGCCCAACGGCGTGGTTTGCAGCTTACCTTCCGGCGCGGGCGCGGCCCGCTCACATTTCAGGTGGCAGCCTTGCAAAAACCTGCCAAACGCGCGGCCCAACGATCAGCGAGCACAGCTGTAGCGCCTGTGGAAACGGCCGCGCCGGCACCCGCCGAAGCGGTTGCGCCAGCAACGGCAATGGCCGCGCCAGAACGGCCCGCCGATGCGCCCCACAAGCCTGTGCGGCCACGCAAACCCGCGCCAGCTGCCGCCCAACGGCCTGCCCCGCAGCAAACAGCCGAACCCAGCCAGGCAAGCGCGCCACCTCCTGCGCAGCAAGCGGCCCCCGCGCCCGACACGAACCGCCCGCGCCCCCAGCAGCAGCGCGCCCAACGGTCGCCTGAGCGCGGCACACGCGGGCCCGAACAACGCGCCACCAGCAACCGCCGCAATACCACCGACAACCGCCGCAAGAGCGACGAACGGCGGCCCGGCAACAGCCGCTACGACGATATGCTGCCGCGCTGGATGCGCGAAGGCGAGCGCCCGGCCGGCCCGAATGGCCGATCGCGCGGCGACGGCAAGCGCCGCACCCGCTCGTAAAATTTCATCCTCCACAAAGCCGCCCCGCGCTGAACGATGCACGTTCGTACGGGGCGGCTTTTTTGCGCGTTTCGATCCGATTTCATTACGCCATTGAACCGATTGCACATTCCCTCAGCGCCTATACTGACGCGTAATTGCACAGCGCAATCGTTAGGCATCCACCCCAGCGCGGTTTTGGCACGCCTCACACGTGCCAAACGCATGAGAGATACGCATGGCTCCAGATGTTACTGAGCAGACCAGCAGCGAAACGGCCGAACTCCAGGCGCATATCGCCCGCCTCGAAGCGGCGCTGGCCGCGCGCGAAACGGCAATTGCAGACCTGCGCGACCAGCACGCCCTGATGCAGGCCGTGATCGATCATCTTCCCTACGCGATCTACTGGAAAGACATGGATCTGGTGTACCGTGGGTGCAATCGGCGCTTCGCCTCCGACCTTGGGCTCAGCTCGGTGGAGGAGGTCATTGGCCGCACCGATGCCAGCCTGGCCTGGCAGGCGGGCGAGGCTGCGCAGTTCGAGGCGATTGACCGTCGCGTGCTGGAAAGCCAGCGCCAGGAATACGACGACAACGAAACCGTGATCTTCCCGAATGGCCTGCAAGAATGGTTTGAAACCTACAAAATTCCACTGCAAACTGCCGATGGCACGCCGATTGGCCTGCTCGCAACCTACAACAATATTTCGGCGCGCAAGCAGGCCGAGGCAACAGTGCAATTTCAGGCGACCCTGCTGAAAGAGCTTTCCACGCCCGTCATACCTGTGAGCGATGATGTGCTGGTGCTGCCTCTCGTCGGTGCAATCGATTCCTACCGCGCTCAGCAGGTGCTTTCGATTGTGCTGGAGCGACTGACCGAAACACAAGCGCGGGTGGTGCTGCTCGATATCACGGGCGTGCCAGTGATCGACACGCAGGTGGCGCACACGCTCATCCGCACCGGGCAGGCCGTGCAGCTGCTGGGCGCGCGCATGATCCTCACCGGCATTCGCCCCGAAATCGCGCAGGCGCTGGTGGGCCTGGGCGTCGAGCTTACCGCAATGATCACCTACAGCACGCTCCAGCGCGGCCTGGCCGAAGTTGATCGGCGCACGGGCGCGGCACCGCTTGGCCGGCCGCGCAGCTAGCCCCTGGCGGCGCGCAACTTGCCATAGAAACCGCAGAACCAGCACTCGACAGCAGCGCGCCGGGCGCGTATCATGCAGCAGGGTGGCTGGCACGCAATCGCCCCCGATGCGGGCGGCGACGTGGCAAGGAACGGCAGAAAGGAGCACCCCATGAGCGACCGGGCATATCGCGATCTTTATTACGACGACCCTTACGTTCAGGCGGAATTCGAGAAGCTGGTGCAGCGCGTTCGCGACGCCGAGCACGCCCGCGAACCAATTGGCAGCCGCCAGCGCCAGGCCGAGCGCGACACCGACGCGGGCAAAATGTCCGACAAAGCCTACCGTTCGGTTGAGGATGAGTATACCGCTGCGAGCAATGCCATCGCTGCTGCGCAGCGCGCCGTCGATGCGTTCCTGCACGAGAATCGCAACTACCGCAGTCGCTAGCAGCGTGGAATAGAACGACGCACCACGAAGGCAGGAAGGCACGAAGATCATAGATGCCGTGGTTTGTAGAACTTCATCATTTGCGCTACGCACGACGCATTATCAGCCACGGTTGTAGTGTGTCGTGCGTTGATGTATTCTCAGGTTGCGCATCGACGAATTTTTGGATACACAGGCGTAGCGTGAAGTTCACCCGCTGCGCCTTCGCTTTTGGCGCGAGGCGCACCCCTGTGCTACAATGCACGCCATGACCACTGATTTCGCCGCTCTGCTGCGTCGCATGCCCGGCTACGCCAACCAGATCGCCCACGTGCAGCCGCTGCCGCCGCGCGCCGCCAGCTTTGCCGCGCCACAGCACCCGCTGCCCGCGCCCCTGGCCGAAGCACTAGCCCGGCGCGGCATCACTCAGCTCTACGCCCACCAGGCCGCCGCCATCGACGCAGCGCGGGCGGGCGCGCACCTGGGCGTTGTGACGGCCACGGCCAGCGGCAAAACCCTGTGCTACCAGCTGCCTGCGCTGGAAACGGCTCTGGCCGAACCGCACAGCCGCGCGCTGTTTCTCTTCCCCACCAAGGCGCTCGCACACGATCAGTTGCGCGCGCTGCGCACCCTGGCCGAACCGCTGGGCGTGCGCGTGGCCACACTCGACGGCGACACGCCCCGCCCCGAGCGCGACGCCCTGCGCGCCAGCGCCCAGATGATCCTTTCCAACCCCGACATGCTGCACCGCACCCTGCTGCCCGACCACCAGCGCTGGGCGCGGCTGCTTGCGAACCTGCGTTATGTCGTGCTGGATGAGTCGCATATTTATCGGGGCGTGTTTGGCACGCACGTCGCGCTGATTATGCGGCGGCTGCGGCGGCTGTGCGCGCACTATGGCAGCGCCCCGCAGTTCATCTGCTGCTCGGCCACCAGCGCCAACCCGCAGGAACACCTGCAGGCGCTGGTTGGCGACCCGGTGGCGCTGATCGAGGGCGATGGCGCGCCGCAGGGCGAACGCGCCTTTGTGCTGTGGAACCCGCCGCTGATCGAAGAACGGCGCAAGAGCTGGGGCGACAACGCCCGCAACTCGTTTGCGGCGCGCACTGCCGAAAATGGCCGCCGCCGCTCGACCAACATCGAAACCGCCACGCTGCTGGCCACGCTGGTGCGCGCAAACGTAAAGACTCTCGCTTTCACCCGCACGCGACGCGGCGCCGAGCTGGTGCTGCGCTACACCCGCGAGGCGCTGGAAAATGGCCACGCTGGCCTGGCGCAGCGCGTGGCTTCCTACCGCGCCGGCTACACCATGGACGACCGCCGCCGCCTGGAGCAGGCATTTATGGATGGCGAGCTGCTGGGCATGGTCAGCACCAACGCGCTTGAGCTGGGCGTGGATATTGGCGGCGTCGATGCGGTGATTATTGGCGGCTTTCCCGGCACTGTCGCCAGCGCATGGCAGCAGGCTGGGCGGGCGGGCCGCAGCCAGGGCCACAGCATGGCCGCGCTGGTCGCGCAGGATGATCCGCTCGACCAGTTTTATATGCGCCACCCCGAGCAGTTCTTTAGCCGCTCGCACGAGCACGCGCGCGTGGCGCTGGAAAACCCGTTTATCCTGACCGACCAGCTGCGCTGCGCGGCGGCCGAGTTACCGTTGCACGAGGCCGATGCGCTGTGGTTCGGCCCAACATTTCCTGGGCTGCGCGACTGGCTGCTGCGCCACGGCGACCTTGTGCCGCTCGACGATGGCGGCGCGGTATTTGGCGGGCGCCACCCGGCCGCGCAGGTGAACATTCGCAGCGCCGACGGCGACCCGGTTGCGCTGCGCGACGCCGAAAGCGGGCGCACGATCGAGCAGGTCGCGGCCACCCGCGCGCCCTTCGAGGTCTACCCCGGCGCGATCTACCTGCACCAGGGCGATTCCTATCTGGTGAGCGAGCTGCAGGGCCGCACCGCCAGCGCGCGGCGCAGCCAGGTCAACTACTACACGCAGCCCGCCGACGAAACCTCGATTCGGATCGAGCGGGTGCAGCAAGAGCGCGACCTGGGCAGCGCCAAGCTGTTTGTTGGCGTGGTGGAAGTGACTCGACAGGTAACCGGCTACAAGCGCAAGGAACATTACAGCGACGCCGTGCTGAGCGAGCATGACCTGACGCTGCCGCCACAAACTTTCCGCACGATCGCGGTGTGGTGGACGGTGCCCGACACAATCTGCCGGCGCGTCGAGGATGTGTGCGGCGACGTGGCCGATGGTCTGCACGCCATGGAGCACGCCAGCATCGGGCTGCTGCCGCTGTTCGCCCAGTGCGACCGCGCCGACATTGGCGGGCTTTCGCAGGCGCTGCACCCCGACACAGGCGCGGCGACGGTGTTTGTGTACGATGGCGTGCCGGGCGGCGTGGGCATTGCGCAGCTTGGTTTCGAGCAGGCCGAGCCGTGGTGGGAACAAACGCGCACGCTGCTGCTCGACTGCCCGTGCGCCGAAGGCTGCCCGGCCTGCATCCAGTCGCCCAAGTGCGGCAATGGCAACCAGCACCTTTCCAAGCTTGGCGCGGCAACGCTCGCCTCCTTGCTGCTCGGCAAATCTGCGCCCAGCGCCAGCACCCTCCCCTCGCGCAATCGCGCCGCGCCAGCCGACGGCACAGCCACCCCGCAATCGCTGCTGGAAGACCTGCGTGGCCGCCTGGAGCGCGCCCGCGCCACGCCAGCCGGCCCGCGCCGCGCCGCGCTGCTGGTGGCCTTGCGCTACCGCATCAATGTCGAGCGCGACAAGCTCGCCAGCGCCGACGACCGCGCGGCGATCAGCGCAATCGAGGCCGAGGCGCTGGGCTTGTAGCCGCAAGCTCGTCTGAACCTCTTCACAGCAGCCCACTATTTTATACACACCCAAGCATTTCGCAACGCCGAAATCGGTGACGGCAAAATATCGGTTTGCCGCCAGCTATCTGGCCCGTTTCCCAAGCAAATGACAGAAACTCGCGCTGACACAGAATTCCAAAAGGCATTACAGTAAGCATAAGCACAATAAAGCCACGATGACCCACGAAAAATGCCGGTTACAACGTTTCTATAAGTAGATACGAGGTCACGCCGACATCCCGCTCACATCTCCTCCTTGCCGCGCCTCGCAATCCCAGGTGAAGGAGCGCTGGCTTATGAGCACCCAAACCGAAAATACCTCCCTTGCCGAAGTGACAGTGCTGCGTTTGTTGCCGTTTGGCCTGCTGGTGCGCCTGCCCGATGATCGCGTTGGTATTGTTCGCGAGCGCGAGATTGCATGGGACGCGCGGCAGCGGCGAAACTGGCGACGGCAATTCAAGCGTGGCGATACGCATCGCGCCGTGGTGCTGGGGATGGGCCACGACGAGCGGCTTGAGCTGAGCCTGCGGCTGGCCGAAAACGACCCCTGGCAAAGCCTGACTGAGCGCTACCAGCTTGGGCAGGTTGTGCTCGGCACAGTTGAGGCCGTCAAGCCCTATGGCGCATTTATTGACATTGAGCCGGGTATCACCGGCCTGCTGCACCAAAGCCGCCTGCCGGCCTGGGCGCAATCACTGCCGATCGAGAAATTGCTCTGGCCCGGCGACCGAATCCATGTTGCGCTTGAGCACCTCGACCCGCTGCACCGCAAAATCGGGCTGACGATGCAGCGCGTGATGCCTGGGCGCTGGAAGCACACGCCCGAAGGCGAGGCGCGCGCCCTGCCAGCACCCGAGCCGCTGCCGGCCAAGCCCACATTCCCGGCGGTTGCCTGGAATGTGCTGGTTGTAGAAGATGACCAGATGCAGCGCGACGCTGTGGCGGGGTGGCTTGGCCAGGCACTGCAGCGCGTTGTGGCCGCCGAATCGGCCGAGCAGGGGCTGGCAGCGCTGGAAAAGCAGCCATTCGACATGGTACTCATGGACTTCAATCTGCCGGGGATGAGCGGTCTCCAGGCACTCCAGCAGATCAGCGCGCGCTGGCCTGCTACGCGCCGGGTGCTCATGACCGACTGGACGCTCACCGGCGAGCACCCAGTTGAGATCGACCAATTGCTCGACAGTGGCGCGCAGCTCCTGATCAAGCCACTGCTACCAAGCGACCTGGCCAGCGTGCTCACCGATGCGCCAGAGATCCCCGAAGCGCACGACGGCGACACCGCCACCAACGCCATTGAGCGCACCACAACCAGCCAGCTGCTCAACCAGCGCCAGCGCCAGCAGCACTTGCTTGCCGATGTGCTCAAGCGGCTGCGGCAGGTAACCGGGGCCAGCCACGCGGTGCTGTTTCAATTCGATCGGGCGCAGCGCGCTATCAGCATTGCCGCCGAAGCTGGCAGTGCCCAGCTCCAGCGCGCCGCCCTGCCCGACTTGTTGTACAGCCCGGTGCGCGATGTCGCCGCCGATCAGCAGATCATGCGCCTCGACGACGCACAACAGGCCGAAGGGCGCGTGCGCTACCTGCGCCCATTGCTCGATTTCCGCGCCTGCCTGGGCGTGCCGCTCCAGCACAGCCTGCGCGACAGCTACGCGCTGTTTCTTTTCAGCCCGCAGCCTGGCGCCTTTCGCGACAGCGCAGCAGAGCAGCACGCCGCCATGATCGCGCTGGTGGCTGGCGCGCTGATCGAGCGCGGCGATTTTGCCGACCACGCCTGGGAAATGCAGCGGCTTGCCCTGCTGGGCCAGCTCAGCAGCGCGCTGGTGCACGAGATCAACCATCAGCTCAGCCCGATCAACTTTGCGCTGAAGGACCTTGAGCGCCAGTGCAGCACGATTGCCGACACACTCGCAAACCGGCCAAGCGCGCTCTCTCACGATATTCATGAAGCGCACGAAATCCTCAGCGATTTGATCAAAGGGGTCGAGCGGCTCACTGGCACGGCGCGAATGTTTGGGCGCGTTACCATCCAGAGCCGCGAACAGAATATTTCTATTGAAAGCATTGTGAGCGAAGTTGTGCGCCTGATGCAGGACATGGCCAGGCGCGCGAACATTCAGCTTCACACCCAGATCGACGCAGCCCTGCCAACTGTGCGCAGCCAGGCCGTGCAGCTTCAGCAGATTTTGCTGAATGTGGTGCTGAATGCCATCCAGCAGATCGAGCTGGCGCGCGGGCGCGAAGGCGGGCGCGTACTGATCCGCGCAACATTGCAAGCCCTGCCAAACAACCTTTTGCAGATCGGTGTTGAGGACGATGCAGCCGGCGTTCACCGCGAGCTGTGGGAGCGCATTTTCGAGCTTGGCTTCACAACCCGCAGCGAAGGCGGCAGCGGCCTTGGCCTGTATATCACACGCAGTCTGGTTGAAGCGTTAGGCGGCCGCGTTTATATTTCCGACAGCATTATGTTATGGGGCACCACTTTCATGATCGAACTGCCAACCGAGTAGTTCTCGGCCTGAATGGCAAGCGCTGTAACGTGGAGGGTTCGTATGATCCGCATCCTCATCCTCGATGACGACGAGCTTTTTGTTTCGACGTTTGCACGCAGCTTGCGCAACACTCATGATCTGGACATCGCGCCAACCACTGCTACCACTGTTGAAGAAGCAATTCGCGCCATCGAGCAGGCCAGCGAGCCATTCGATGTGTTTCTGATCGATCACCTGCTTGGCACCGGGGTCGATGGCATTGATGTGATGCGCGATTTTCGCCGCCTGAGCCCGCAAACCGAAGCGATCATCCTGACCGGCAACAACGACCCGGTTGCCGGCATGCTGGCCTACGAAGCCGGTGCCTACCGCTACCTGATCAAACCGATCATTCTGCGCGAGCTTGTGCTTGTCATTCGCTCGTTTGTGTACCTGCGGGTGATGACACAAGTGGTTGAAGCAGCGCAGCGCGCCATGTCGGAACGCGAAGTGGCCGATATTGTGGTGAATGGCGCGCTTGAGCTTGGCTTTGAGCGCGCGCGATTGTGGATTCTTCAGGACGACAGCAACCTGCTGGTGGGCATCAGCCAGGCCGGTGAGCAGGCGATCGAGCCCTTCGAGCATATTCGCATGGAGGTCGACGAATCGCCCTATACCCAGGATCTGCTCACCCAGAACGAGCCGCAGTTCTTTCATGGCGAAGATCGGGGCGAAACCTATTTGCATGGGCATTTCGCGCCGGCATACAAAGGGCCGCGCGGCGACTGGGTCGTCATTCCGCTCTGGTCAGACAAACGCTGCCAGGGCATTCTCATCCTCGACAATGCCGACATCGAGCGCCCGATCCAGCAGGATCAGCGCACAATTCTGCGCTTGTTTGGCCGCCAGGTGGCCGCCGCCCTGGAGCGCGCGCGGCTGCAAGCCGAAGATGCGCGCAAAACCCGCGAGCTGCAGGTGCTGAATGAGATTGGCAAGTATGTGGCAAACCGCGCCACACGCGTTGGCATGAAACGGCTGCTGCGCGAAGTGCGCAACCAGCTGGCCAGGGTGATCGATACGCGCAATTTCCTGGTGGCCCTGCGCCGGCACGACGACCGGCAAGTAGAAGTGTGCCTGGAGTACGAAAACAACCAGCTGCGCCCGCAGCGCGACCTGCCCCGCCGCGGCCTGACGCCGCACCTGATGGACAAGAACGAATCGCTGCTGCTGCCAACCGGCAGCCACGACTACCGTGCCAGCCACCAGATCCCACTGGTGGGTCCGCCATCGCGCTGCTGGCTGGGCGTGCCGCTGGCCATCGACAATCGTGTGATTGGCGCGATTGTGGTGCAGGATTACCAGCAGAACGGCCGCTTTTCGCCGCAAGATCAGCGGCTGCTCGAGCTCGTGGCACGCCAGATCGCCGCGCCGATCGAAATTCTGCAGCAAAAAGAGCAGGAGCGCGATAATGGCCGCCGCCTGGCGGTGCTGCACAACGCCAGCGAGTCTATGCTCAAGCTGGCCCAGGAACATGAGCAATGGCTGTGGCACCTGGTGCTGACGCTCGCAACCGCCGACTATGCATTGCAATTCAACCGGGCCATGCTCTTTCTGGCCGAGCAAAATGGGCAGCGTTTCCGGGGCAGCCTGGGCATTGGCCAGCTAACACGCGCCGAGGCAGAAGCAAGCTGGGAACGCGACCGGCGCGAGCGCGCCACTTTCGAGCGCTATTTGCGCCAGCGGCGCGAGGGCACGCTGCAGCCCACATCGGTTGAAAAGCGCATGGAGGGCATCCTGATCGATGCCGACGGCGGCGACGCCTTTTCGATGGTGCTGCAGCGTAATCGGCGCCTGAAAGTGAGCGCGGGCCGGGCCCAGCAGCGCATGCCCGCCGCATTCCTGAAGCAATTTGGCGTGGCCGATTATGCGATCTTGCCACTTCAGCTGCAGGATAAACCATTTGGCGTACTGGTGGTCGATAACGTTTTCAACCGCAGCAAGCTGGATAAACGCCTGCTTGAACAGCTTGAACAACTGCTGACCCAGGCGACCCTGATCTACGACAACATTCACCAGCGCCGCGCCCGCGATCAGCTGATTACACTCAATCATACGGTGCTGGTGCAGGCCGAAGTGCAAAATCTTCGCCAAACCCTGACCGAAGTTTGCGAAGCGGCAATCGCTTCGGTTGGTGCCGATTGTGCGATTATTCTGCCCTGCAAGCACTTGCCGCCGGCTGCGGAAATTGCCTTTGCATACGAGCATACGGGGGCAGCTGGCCTGGCGGCGGGCGGGCATGCCGGGAGCGATCTTCCCGCCGAAGTGCTTGGCGCACTGGAGCGCGGCGAAGTGCTTGAATACATCCACGAGTCAATGCCGGAATGGTTCACGGTAGCGGGGGCACAAACTGTTTTTAGCCGCGAACGCATTCAGGCGCTGGTCTGCCGCCCAATCACCGACGATGCCAGCGGCCAGGTGGTGGGTGGCCTGCTGCTGGGCTACCGGGCACAGCCAAACGCCAGCAGCCACGATCAGTTCAAGATCGAGTCGTTTGTGCGGCTGGCGAACATGGCCATCCGCAGCACCTATGCCCGCGAACGGCTCGATCAGATGATCGAGCTGAGCCAGGAGCGCGGCAAAGAGCTGGAACGGCTGCGCAAAGTGCTCCAGGCGCTTTCGCCCAGCCCCGACCATAAACGCATGGCTTTGGCGCTGCTTACCGCCGTGCGCGAGCTGCTTGGCCAGGCCGATGTGCGTATTGGCCTGCTGCTGCGCCAGTGGTCGAACACCACCGAAACCGACAGCCCGCGCGAACAGCGGCGCATGTTTTTGCTGCCACCAGGCTCGCCACAAGACCCTGCCACCCTCGAGCAGCTTGTCGAGCGCTGCGACGACTTCCTCGAAAGCGGAATCACGGGCCGTGTTTTTCAAACCGGGCGCAGCCAGCTCGTGCCGAATGTGCACGCCGGTGAATTTGCCAAGCTCTTCTTCGATGTGCAAATGATGACGACACAAAGCGAGCTGGATGTGCCGATCAAGCTGAACGGCAAAGTCATTGGCGTTTTCAATGTCGAATCGAGCCAGCTCGACGCCTTCACACACGCACACCGCCATATTCTCGAACGGCTGGCGGGCGCGGCCGCCCTGGCGCTCGACAATGTGTCGCGCCAGGAGCACCTGCGCAATGTGCTCGACGCGGCGCAGGTTGTGATCCAGCCAACTGCCCCGCAGGAAACGCTGCGCGCCGTGCTGAATGCCGCCCGCAAGGCCGCGCCCGATGTTTCGGCCCTGACGATCTGGTACAAAGAACCGATCACTGGCAGCATCCGCCTGGGCCCATATTTCGGCGTCAACGACCCGGCTGGCATGGAGCAAAGCCTGCCCGACGCCACCAGCATTGTGGCGTATGTGACGCAGCGCGACGAGCCGCTGTGGGAAATCGATGTGCGGAATAACAAGCAAATGACCCGGCGTTTTGTTGGGGCCGAAAAGATTCATTCCACTGCCGCATTCCCGCTTCGCACCGACAACGAAAGCGTTGGCGCGCTGTTCTTCAACTACCGGGAAACGCACAGCTGGAACGACGAGGAAAAGATCCTCTTCCCTATTATTGCCACCTTTGCGGCCACCAGCATCCGCGACGCGCTGCGCCTGGAAGCCACGCGCAAAGAGCGCGACCGGCTTGACGCGGCAATTGCAATCACCGAAGCGGTTGGCGCATCGCTGGATCTGAACGAGACGCTGCACAATATTCTTGGCCACCTGCGCGCGCAGTTCCATAACGCAACCGTAGGCGTGCTGCTCTACAAAGCCGATAGTGAGCGCCTCGAGTTTACCCCGCCCTCGCTCGACTACTACAACACCGGCAAGCTGCAGCAGAACAGCATCCCGCTTGCCGGCAAAAGTATTGCCGCCAGGCTGGCGCGCAATGCGCTCGCAAGCGGGCAGGTCGAACTGCTCAACGAGCCCGACGTTGCGAACAACGCCGACTACCTGCCCGCGATCAAGGCCACATGCTCGCAGGTCAGCGTCACGCTGATGGGCAACGAAAAGCTGCTGGGCGTGCTGGTGCTGGAATGGCCGTACCGCAATGCCTTCAACGACGACGACAGCCCGCTGATTCTCAGCATCAGCCGGCAGATCAGCCTGGCGATCGAACGCACCTACCAGAAGGACGAATTGCGCGTGCGCACGATTGTTGCGACGCATACCGCCTGGGCCGCCGAAATTGCGCACGACACCAACCGCGAAATTTCGCGCATTCGCCAGCGCGCCTACCTGCTCAAGCACACACCACAGCTCAACGCCTCGGTGTACGCGATTGCCCAGGATATTGATGAATCGGCCGGGCGGCTGGCGGATGTTGCCAATGCCAGTAACAACGCCAGCGACGAAACGCTTGCGATCGACGACTGGCTGCGCCGCTGGCTGCCCGACATGCTCAGCGAGCGCGGAGTCGCCACCACCCTCGATCTCAGTGGCCTCAATTGCCCAGGCATCCTGGTGAGTGCCTCGGCAGTGGTGGTTGGGCGCGCGGTTCGGCACCTGGTACGCAACGCCATCGAAGCGATGAACTCGAGTGGCCGGCTAATCGTCGCTTCGCGCCACCGCACCGATGAGTTTGTCGAAATTCTAATCAGCGATACTGGGCCAGGCGTTTCGGAGGATGTGCGCCTGCGCCTGTTCGCCGACACGGTGAGCACCAAAGGGGCAAACGGCGGCATGGGCTTACTCTATGCTCAATCGGCCATTCGGCATATTGGCGGCAACATCACGCTGCTGCCACAGGTTGAAGGCCAGGGCGCGAGCTTTGTCATGCTGCTGCCGGTTGCCACCACCCAGCAAGAAAAGGATCGGACCGTATGAACACAGCCAATTCTGCGCCCGAATGCACCGTTCGCGTGTTGGTCGTTGAAAATAACCCCGGGCAGCGCGCCGATCATCGCCAACTGCTGGAGCTGTGGAGTTACCTGCCCGTGCTAGCACAGGGCGTTGGCCCAGAGCTGCTGGAAGACGCCTCGCGCAAGGCGCGCCGCCACCGCTGCCAGGTCGCGCTCATCGACATGCGCCTGCGCGATGATTACGATACAACCGATATCAGCGGGCTGGAGCTTGTGCCACAGCTGGCCCCCACTGTGTCGATCATTGTGAGCGGCGTCAACGATCGCAAGCAGGCAGTTCAGGCGCTCAAGCAATATGGTGCGTTCGATTTCGTTGGCAAGCAGGATGGGCCCGAGCCGCTGCAGGCCGCAATCGAAGAGGCCGCCCGCAATGTCTGCGCCTGCCGGCACCATGCCGAGATCCTCTGGCCTTCAAACCTGGGCTCGGCCGAGCTGATGAGTATGCTGATCAGCGACCCAGCGGCCCCAGGCGACGAAGCCAACGAACTGCTCAGCCGCATGTTTCCCGATGCCCGGCAGATCATTCTCGAAACAATCACTGGCCCGCAGCTATTGCGCGAACGCGGCTCGGCCATTCGCCGGCACTCGCTGGTGTGTAAAATGCTGCGCGATGACAACCAGGCCTTTCTGGTGGTAAAAATCGGCCGCAAAGACCGCGTCGAGCGCGAAATTGCAAACTACCAGAAGCATGTCGAACTGCAGCTGCGCAGCCAATTTGTCCCAGTCATGCACAGGCACCAGGTGCTGTGGGACATAGGCGCAGTGGCCTACCGCTTTATCGGCAACATCAACCCCGACGATCCAAATGGCCCGCTGACATTTCGCGTGTTCTACCGGCTTAGCAATTCAGTCGATGAAATCATGGCGCCGATTCAGCACTTTTTTAGTGATACAAACTGGGGCGGCTGGTTTCAAACCGATGTGCAGCGCACCAGGGAAAGCCTGTTCGCCCTGTATGATCGGCACTGGAACAACCATCTCACCGAGGCCCTGCCGGCCTGGCGCGAACGCGAGCAGTTCCGCTCGTACCAGGGCCTTGCCGCCGAATTGCCCAACCCAACCGCCTGGCTGGCGAACCACTATCGCGACAGCGCGGCCATACGCTCGCGGCTGGCGGTGAGCCATGGCGATCTGCAGGGCGAAAACCTGTTTGTCGACGATCGCGGCAATGCCTGGCCGATCGATTTCGAGCGTACCGGCCACGGGCCGATTCTGCGCGATTTCGTCGAGCTGATCCACGATATTGCGACCCACCTTTCGCAGATCAAAAAAGAAGAGCTGCCTTTGCTCTACGAGCTGGCGGTTGCAATCTGCGAACCGCGCCGGCCCAACCAGCCGCTTCGCCCCACCGCGCTTATTGCCAGCGATCCACGCACGCTGAAAGCACTGCAGGTGATCGAGCGCATTCAGCAGCTGGCCGTCGAGCGTACCAGCTATTCCGATCAGCGTGAGCTGCTGTGGGGCTTGCTGCTCAACAGTCTGTTTGTTTCCACGGTTGTGCCCGAAGATCGTGGCCGCTACCGCAAAACCCTGCTGCTTGCCAGCGTGATCTGTGGGCGGCTGGATCACTGGGACGATAGCGCCTGGCCGCCGCCCGATTGGCCGCCGGTCAGCTGGCCCAGCACTGGCGAGCCAGTTTCTGCCGCGCCCATTGCGCCTGCTCCGCCGGTTCGGCATCAGCAATTTACTGTGGGCCACGCCCTGCTGATCGGCGTGAGCGAATACGCGCGCCTGCAACATGTGCTCGAGCCAATTGCCCAGGATGCGGATGATATGGCGGCAGTGCTCACCGATGGGGCACTGGCCGGCTACCCGCCCGCGCAGGTGCAAAAGCTCACAGGCGCGCACGCTACGCGAAGCGCCGTGCTGCGCGCCCTCGACGCGCTTGCAACCCAGGTACGCGAAACGCCCCAGGCCACGGTTCTGTTCCTGTTTGGCGGGCATGGCAAGCAGCTCGACGGGCGCTATGTGCTGCTCCCGGCCGATTACGATCCCGGCGACCCAATTGCCACCA
The DNA here is from genome assembly GCF_057073505.1 of Kouleothrix sp. 19917. Lineage (NCBI taxonomy): Bacteria > Bacillati > Chloroflexota > Chloroflexia > Chloroflexales > Roseiflexaceae > Kouleothrix > Kouleothrix sp. 19917. The sequence continues at coordinate 1,001,714 of NZ_CP097099.1, read as the reverse complement.
CCATCGACGCCGGCACGCTGAAGCAGAAGCTGGACGCAATTGCCCGCAACGCGCAAAAAGTGGTGGTGCTGCTGAACTGCTGCTACTCGGGTGGGGTTGGCGATGGCGTGCTCGATCCCACGCTGGGCGATGGCGCGCCGCCGGTTGCCTTTTCGACGCCACTAGCCGACGGAAGCGGGCGGGTGGTGATCAGCTCGGCCCGGCCGGGCGAGCGCGCCGGCGCAGAATCGGGCCACGACCCGCTCCACAGCGTTTTTGGCGCGCAGCTGCTGGCCGGGCTGCGCGGCGGGGCACCAGGCACAGGCGAGTATGTGATGCTGTTCGATCTTTTCCGCTTTTTGAGCCAGGAAGTTCCGCTCGACGCCCAAAGCATCGACGACCCGGCTACCAATGCGCCGCTCGAGCAGCATCCCGAGCTCTACACGCGCTCATTCGGCCAGGATTTTGCGATTACGCTCCGGCCAGCGTAGCCGACTGAACGTGGGCGTGCATAAGCTGGACGCCCACACCGCGGTGCGTGATCAGGTAGCGTGGCGTGCGCGCGCTTTCGTTGAGCGCTTCGCGCAGCCGCCGCAGCAAGGTATCGAGCCGGTCGTCGCCAGCGTTATAAAACTCTTCCCCGTACAATTCGCGCATGATATCGTCGCGCCGGCAGACGATGCCCGCATGACGGGCCAGGTAGAGCAGCAGATCGAATTCAAGCGGGGCGAACGATTTCTGCAAAAGCTGGCCATCGAGCCAGACCTGACGCAGCCCGGCATCCACAACCACGCCAACCACATCGAAGCCCGATTGGCGCAGCACATAGGCGCTGAACAGGGGCGCGAACAGGGCGGGCGGAGTGCCGCGCACCAGCCCGGCGAGCCGCAAACGCCCGAGCGCAGGCGCGGCAGTGTCTTGCAGCGGCAGGCCAGCGGCAAGAATATAGGCATAGTGCTGCTCTTCGGGGCCGCAGTGCTGCCACAGCTTGCCACACTCGGCCGCCACTGCCGGCACCGCCAAGAGCGTTGCATCAGGCTCGAGCAGGGCGGGGGTTTCCTGCAAGGCCCAGAAAGCCGCGCGCAGCAGGCCGGGGTGGCGGCCGCTCTGCTCAAGCGCGCGCTGCGCCACCCGCTCATCGAGCGCAATGCCGCGCCGCGCCGCCATGCGCTCCAGCATCGTGCGGGCATCGGCCGGGCTGTAAACGCCCAGGCTATACGTGTGCGCGGTGAACAATTCCCAAAACGCCTCGGTTGCGGGCGCATTATGGTGCAGGTCGGGCAGTGCCGCGCGTGTCATCACCAGGTACACAAGCTGGTATTTAAGCTGGTCGCGCAGGTAGCGCAGGTTGAGAAATAATCGCTCGGGCGCGCGCCGCCACAGATCTTCGAACTGATCGAACATCAGCACCAGCTGCGCGCCCGCATCGCGCAGGCGCAGGCACAGGCGCTCAAGCGAGCGTATCGCCAGGTAGGCGCTGGGCTGGGCGCACACCTGGTTGTGCAGATCGAGCGCCCAGCTTAGCAGCTCAGGCGGCATTGCGCGGCGCTCGGCCTCAATAATCAGGCGGTGAATAATCAGCTCGGCTACCGCAAACTCGTCGGGCTGCTCGCCCAGCACCAGGCCGTGCGTATCGATGAGCACCATCCACATACGGCTGGTGTCCCAGTAGTGTGCCTGCACGTCGTGGCGCATCATAAACTGCACCAGGTTCGATTTGCCCACGCCACTCGGGCCAACCAGCGAACAGCATTCGCCGGCGCGCAGCATTGGCATGACTTGTTCGAGCAGCTCGGCGCGATAGTGCAGCGGCAGCAGCTGATCACGGGTGTTCATGCAAGGTTCTCCAGGCTGGCCAGGCGCGCTGCCCCCAGTGCCGCAGCGTGGCCGCGAGCCGGCGCTCCCAGCAGTTGCAGAAACGGCTGGGCGGCAATTGGCAGGCCTGCGTTGGAGCAGCCGGCCAGCAGCTCGCGCTCGCTCAACCATTGTACATTGTGCGGCAAGGCGGGCAAATCCGTCAACCAGCGCACCGCAAAGAGCTGAAAACTGGTGCGCGTCAGCAGGCCATAGCTGGGCGAGAGGCGCGTGCACGCAAGCGGCTCGCCGAGCGCGGCCAGCTCAAGGTCGCGGCCTTCGGCCAGCGCGGCACATTCCAGCTCTTCGGCAAGCTCGCGCAGCAAGGTGGCACGCAGCGACCCATCGCTGTACAACGTGCGGCCACCGGGAAGCTGCCAGGCATTGGCGGGCGCATCCCACACCATCAGCAGATCGCGCGCGCCATCTTCGCCGCGCGATATTACGCCGAGCGCGGCAGTGGTTTCGCGCAGTGGCAGGGCATTCGGGTCGCGGCTGAGCCGCTGGTGCTCCAGCGCCGCCAGCAGATTCACGGCGCTGTCCAGGGCCGCGCTGGCGTCGCCGCGCACGCCGGTGCGATCCCAGTCGCGCACCAGTGTCGCGCCGGCAATGCTGTGTGCGCGCAATTCGCGCATCAGGGGGCCGGCCAGCGGCGAAACCAGGTGCAGCTCCTCACCCTGCCAGCGCAAGGCACCGAGCAATTCCAGCATATCGCACAGGCCCAGCGCATAGGCTTGCACCGAGGGATCATCCAGCTCGAGATGCAGGGCCCGCCCCGGCGCGCCATCTTCGGTGGGTGCAGCCCGGTCGAGGCAGCTTAGCAGATCGCGCAGCACTAAGAGCCGGTGGGCGCGCAGGCCGAGGTCGAGTGAGCGTTCGGGCATTTGCTGAAACATGGCTTTACTCCTGTGATAATGCTGCTGCCACGCGCCGAACGTGGCAGCATACCGCTACGCGCTATCAGCGCAAAATATTGACGAGCAGCAGAAGGAACATGCCAGCGACAACAACCGTTCCCGCCAGGCTGACCAGCACCTGCACCAGCCGCACAAGCGCCTGAACCAGGAAGAGCAGTGTCCAGCGAGCGGTTACCAGCAATACGGCGATCAAGAGCACATACAACATTCCGTCAAGCATGTCGGGCCTCCTCTCGGTACTGCAAGCGAGCGTTTCGCTTGGGAACAGAATAGCGGAACCTGCACGCACAAACCTGATCATCAGCGGGCAGGTAAATGGTAAGAAGCCGGCAACTTGCTGACAGCGGCAGAATTTCGCTAATGGCGGTATACTCTGCCCAATCGCTTTGAGCAGGGAGAACACAGCATGCCCGCACAACCATTTATTCTGGGCGTCAATTACTGGCCGCGCCGCAAGGCCATGTACTGGTGGCGCAACTTCGAGGCGGCCGAGGTGCGCGAGGAATTCGGCGTGATCAAGGGCCTGGGCATGTCGCTGGTGCGCATTTTTCTGCTGTGGGAAGACTGGCAGCCCACGCCCGACAGCGTCGACCCGCAGGCGCTCGACAACCTCGGCACGGTGTGTGAGATCGCCGCCGAGCACGGTTTGCAGCTCGATGTGACCTTCTTCACCGGGCATATGAGCGGGCCGTCGTGGGCACCGGGCTGGATGCTGCTGCGCGACCAGCCCATGCTGCCGGGCGTGCGCCAGGTGGTCAGCCAGGGCGAAATCGTGAACTGCGGGCACCTCAACCCCTACACCGACGGTGTTGCGCTGGCCGCCGAGGAGCTGCTGCTGCGCACCGTGGTTGGGCGCTACGCCGGCCACCCCGCCATTGGCCTGTGGAACCTGGGCAACGAGCCCGATCTGTTCGCCAAGCCGCCCAGCGCCGAGGCTGGCCGCGCCTGGGCACGCCGCATGGCCGGCGCGATTCGCGCGCACGACCCGCACACGCCAATTACCTGCGGCTTGCACGTGCCCGACCTGACCGAAGACCTGGGTTTGCGCGCCAGCGATATTTTTGCCGAGGTCGATATTCCCGCCATTCACGGCTACCCAATGTACGCCGACTGGTCGACTGGCCCGCTCGACAGCGATTTTGTGCCGTTTCTGTGCGCGCTCACCAGCGCCCTGTGCGGCAAGCCCACGCTGATGGAAGAGTTTGGCGGCTGCACCGAAGCGCCGGGCATGCCCTCGACAAGCTGGAGCTGGACGGCCTACGGCCAGCCACGCGAGCAGTTCATGGCGTCGGAAGAGGAAATGGCAGGCTACCTGGCCGAGGTGCTGCCCAAACTGGTAGAGGTGGGCGCAACCGGCGCGATGCTGTGGTGCTACGCCGACTACGCGCCCGAGCTGTGGTCGCTGCCGCCCTGCGACGAAGCGCACCACGAACGTTTTTTCGGGCTGGTGCGCCCCGACGGCACGCTGAAGCCACATGCCGAGGTTGTTCGCCAGTTTGCCGCCACGCAGCCCATCGTGCAGCCGGCCCGCCGCACCGTCACGCTCGGCGTCTCGCCCGAGGAATACTACCAGGCGCCAGATGAGCACGCCACCCGGCTCTACGGCCTGTTTCTGGAGCAAGGATTTTAGACGTAACCACGTACGTTGAGCCACAGAGCGCACCGAGAGCACCGAGATGATTCTATCTCTCGGTGCTCTCGGTGCGCTCTGTGGCGCTTTCGTTTTGCCCTCGGCTCGTGTTGGGAAAAAGAACGCGCCAGCACACCAGCGTCCGCTTCACCAGCCAAACATCAGCCGCACGCAAAACCCCGCCGCCAGCGCCGACACCTTTGCCCGCGCTCACACGTCTGTATCTGCAAGAAGTGCCTGAGCGCATTGCGCGCCGGGCCAACGTAGACATAGATGAGGCACAGCAATGGCAACCCACCTGATTAACAGCGTCCAGCGCCACACCAGCATGCGCATGGCCGCCCGCGATACATCGAATAGCTGGCGCACCCAGGCGATCGACGCCTTTATTCACGGCGAGCACGACGACCTTGCCGCCCTGCGCGTCGATCTGGCGGCGCGTGTTGCCGCGCTCACCGGCCAGCCAATCGCGCCCGAGGCAATCGTCGTTGCCCGCGCAAGCAAAACCGCCCGCGTTGTGGTGGATGGCGTGCGCTTCCAGCTCCAGGGCGGCGAGCTGACTATTCTGCGCGCCTGCGTCGAGTGCGGGCTCACCGCCCACGCCAGCCCGCCGATCAGCAGCCGCGCCGACCTGGGCTACGCCCTGGCTGGCTGGCAGCCGCGTGGCGCTTGCTGCACCCCCGACGAAGACGAAGACTGGGGGCTCTGGTAGACATTTTGGCCAGTGGTCAGGTTTCAGAAATCAGCAAGGATGCGATCTAGCCACAGATGACGCAGATAAGAAACCTTCGTATCTGTGAAATCTGCGTCATCTGTGGATGAATTCTGGGACGTTGATATGGCCCTGCGCGGGCCTGTTTTGTGCGAAGTTCACCCAATTTGCCCCACCGCAGTCTCACCGCAGTCGCCCCGCAGCCCTGCCGCAGAGGCGCTGTGCTATGCTCCTGGCACGAAACGCAAACAACACAGGAGCACTGCAATGAACCACACCAACTATACCGACAACAGCGCCGACTGCCCCGACCACGGCCCCTACGTCGACGACGACTGCCCGAAGTGCTAGTGCGCGTGAACGCACAGGGGTTAGGGGTTAGGGTTTGGGGATTGCGATGCGCAACGAAGCCCTTCACTGCCCTGGAACCTTACACGGTACTATCTTTTTCTTATGTGCAGTTTTCCGCGCGAAGCATAGAAAACACCTTGCTGCCGCAGGCAAAAAGCACGCCGTTGGAATGAGAAACAGCGCAACTGCGTAACTCCTAAAAATACACAAAGCGCGCCGGAGTGGCAAGCCACTCCGGCGCGCTTTGTGTATTTTGCGGGGCGAACTACTCCTGCGTCGAGTTATACTCTTCGAGGTTATCGTTCGACTTGTTGGCAGCGTCGTCGAGTGCGGCCTTCGCATCGGCGGCGGTGCCGCTCATAAATTCTTCCATCGCCGCCTCGATATTCAGGCGGGTTTCCAGGAAGGTGCCAAACACCGCGCCCTGCGTCGGGAAGCTTTCCTCAGTTGCGCGGAGCTGCTCAACCGCCACGTTGAACTGTGGGTACTTCGCCAGCGTGTCCTTCATTTCCTGCACGTCGTAGGCGGCTTTGCGCACCGGGTAGTAGCCCGTGCCCGACGACCATGCAGCCTGCACCTCGGGGTTCGAGGTCCACTTCACGAAGTCCCACGCGCCGGCCTGCTGTTCGGCCGTACCCTGGTCGGTGATCCACAGCGACGCGCCGCCAATGATCACGCCGCCCTTCGCGCCAGTCGGACGCGGCAGGTAGGCCACGCCAACATCAACTTTGCCGCCCTTGGCAGCGTTGTTGATGTAGCCGCGCAGCGCCGCGATACTGTTGAAGGTGATCGACGCCTCGCCGGTGGTGAAGGCAGCATCGCGCACCGAGCCGTTGGTCGTGCCGCTGTCGCGGCCCACATTCATGCCCACGCCCTCATCAACCAGCTGCTTGAGGAAGTTCAGCCAGTTCGCGCCGGCCTCGTTGTTGAACACAACCTTGGTAGCGCGTGTCTCGCGGCCGTTGTTCGGGTCGGCGAACAGCGCGCCCTGCGTGGCCTGCTCCTGCTCGAAGATCCAGCTGTAGAGCGTAAACACCACGCCGCTGCGCTCGACTTTTCCGCTCGCGTCCTTCTTGGTCAGCTTCTTGGCCGCGTCGAGAATTTCGTCGTAGGTCCAAATTTTCTTCTCGGGGTCGAGGCCGACCTCTTTGAAGGCGTTCTTGTCGAAATACATCACCGGCGCGGAGCTGTTGAACGGCATGGAGTACAGCTTGCCGCCGATGGTGTAGTAGCGCGCCACCGCCGGCTCCAGGTCATCCACCAGCTTCAGGCCCTCTTTGTCGATGAAATCCTGCACGGGCAGAATGCGCTTGGTGTCGATCATGCGCTGCGTGCCGATGTCGTAGATCTGCACGACGTTCGGCAGGTCGCCGCCCGCCAGGGTGGTATTGAACTTGGTGATCGTCGCGTCGTAGTCGGGCTGCTGAATAGCATCGACGTAGTACTTGCTCTGCGAGCTGTTGTACTGGTTCACCAGCGTGCGCACGACGTTGCCGTTCACGCCGGTCAGGCCATACCAGAAAGTAATTTTGGTCGAGCCGGCGGGCTGCTCAACTGCTGGCACCGGCGTGATCGTCGGCGCGGGCGGCTTGGTTGCCTCGGGCGCGGCGGCAGCGGTGGGGGCATCGGCAGCCGGGGCAGTGGGTGCTTCGGCGGCGGCAGCGGTTGGCGCTTCCGCAGCAGCGGCGGTTGGCGCTTCGGCCGCAGCGGCAGTTGGTGCTTCAGCGGCGGCTGCTGTTGGCGCTGCCGCACTGCCGGCGGTTGGCGCGGTGGTGCTGGCCGGGCTGCCGCCACAGGCCGCCAGCAGCGCGACCAGCAAACTGGTCATCAGCAGCATGCTGATCGTGCGCAGGGTGTGGGTTCTGTTCACCGTTGGAACTCCTCTCATCCAAAAAACTCACCGAAATAAGACAGCGCGGGCAGACAGACGGCGCACGCGAAAACGCGGCGTCCGCGCTGCCCGCGTCTGGCTCCGCAATTTAGCCCTTCAGCGCGCCAGCCGTCAGGCCGCGCACCAGCTGGCGCTGCCCGAGGATCAGCAGGATCAGGGTTGGCAGCATCACAATAATCGTGCTGGCCATCTGGAGGTTGTAAACCGTCACCTCCGACGAGCGGAAGGCCGTGATGCCGATCTGGGTGGTTCGCCAGGCCGGGTTATCGACGACCAGCAAGGGCCAGTAATATTGGTTCCAGGTATTCAGGAAGGTATAGACCGCCAGCGTCGCCAGCGCCGGGCGCGAAAGCGGCAGCAAAATCGACCACAGGTAGCGCCCGTGGCCGCAGCCGTCGAGCACTGCTGCCTCGTACAGATCGCGCGGGAGCACCAGAAAGTACTGGCGCAGCAGGAAAATACCAAAGCCGCCCGCCAGAAACGGCGCGATCAGGCCCTGGTAGCTATCCTTCCAGCCCAGGCGCGTCACCGTCAGGTAGTTCGGGATGATCGTCGACTCCCACGGGATCATAATCGTGCCGAGGAAAAAGAAGAAAAACAGCGTCTTGCCGGGGAAGTTCATGTTCGTCAGCGCATAGGCCGCCAGCGACGACGTAATGAGCTGGCCCAGCGTCACCGCCAGCGAAACGACAAACGAGTTCACGATCCAGCGCGTCAGCAATGGCTCTGCGCGAAACACATCGGCAAAGGCGGTCCAATCGAGGTTGCTGAAATCGGGCAGCAGGCGCGGCGCAAGGGTTTGGCCCTGCAATGCGAGCGAGAGCGCAAACAAGAGCGGCAGCAGCACCAGCACCGCCACGACAGCCAGCGCAAGGTAGAGCAGCGCGGTTTGCAGCATCTCGGCCGGGCGCATGCGCGGCTCGCCGATCTCGCGCAGTTCCTGTGTGTTTGAAATACTCATTGGTAATGCACCCGCCTATCGAGCAAGCGATACTGAATAAAGGTCAGAATCAGCAGGATCAGGAACAGCACCACCGACATCGCCGACGCGAAGCCGTAGCGATTATCCTTCCAGAACGACGTGAAAATCGCGAACACAAACACATCCGTCGCGCTCGAAGGCCCTTCGTTGCCAATCAGCACATTGAACTGCGTAAAGGCCTGGAAGCTCTGGATGGTGGTGATGAGCACAAGGAAGAGTAGCGTTGGGCTGAGCAGCGGCAGCGTAATATAGCGGAACGACTTCCAGCGGCTCGCGCCATCGATCAGCGCGCTTTCGTAAATATCCTGCGGGATGGCCTGAATGCCCGAAAGCGTCACAATAAAATTGAAGCCTAACGACGTCCAGATCGTTGTAAAGGCAACCGCCAGCAGGGCCGTGCGCGAGTCTTGCAGCAGCGAGCCGGCGTTGATGTTCAGCAGGGTGATCAGCCACTGGGTGGCGCGGGTGGTCGGGCTGTAGATCAGCGACCAGATCACGCTGGCGCTGGCAACCGAGATGGCGATGCTGCTGGTAAAGATAGTTCGGAAAAAGCCGATTCCCCTGACATTCACCGTCGCCAGCAGCGCCAGCGCCAGCGCGCACACAATCCCCAGCGGCACCACCATCAACGCGAACTCAACTGTGATGAGGATGCTGTGCAGGTATTCGGTGCGCCCGCTGCCGTCGAGGTTGAAAATGCGCGTGTAATACTTAACGCCATTGAAGCGCGCGGTATCGCCCTGCGGGTTGGTGACGAAAAAGCTCAGCCAGATCGAGCGCAGAAAGGGAATGTAGGTGAAGGCCAGCAGAAACAGCACGGCGGGCGACATATACAGCAGCGCCCGGCCGAAATCGACCCACTGGTGCTTTGCTCTGGCCGCGCGCGGCGCTGCCTCGGCGGCGCGTGGTGGCTGGCCCACTGGCGACCGCTCGTGCGCACCCGGCTTGCTACTCATTCAGAACCCCCCATTGGTTCAGATAACCCGGGCGCGAGACAGCATTGCTAGCCATGCGTACGCCCAGGCAACAACGATGTTACCCGCGGCCGGTTAAGAGGACGTTTACAGTTTTTGAAGCTTTGTATAAGAGTTTGTACGGTAGCACACCTGCCCGCGCTTTGTCAAACGCGAACGTGTGCTGCGCAAAACATGGGGTGCAGATGAACGCCGACGAACGCTGATAGCTGGATTCCACAATCATCAGTCCAGCCGAAAACATAAATACCTTCAGATGTGCCTTGGGTTAAAAGAAAAGAAGCGGATACGCTCCGCTTCTTTCGTAACATATGCCTGCTAGCGCAGTCGTGTCAGGCCGCCGCAACCTGCGGGTTTCGCTGCGTGGCGCGCATGTGCATCCACACCACCACAATCAGCAGCACTTCGGCCAGCTTTGAAACAATCGAGAGCGGAAGCTGGAAGCGTCCGCCGTTCATCACCACCCACGCCACAATCGTCACGGCGGCGTAGGCCATCAGCGCATAGCTTACCAGGTTGCGCATTTGATCTTTCGAAGAAAGCGTGGCGTAAAACGCGCCAAGCAGCGCCAGGTAGCCCAGGCCATTTGCCAGAAACAGGTAGTTCGGCCGGCCCCGGCTGAGGCCCATGGAAAACAGCCACAGGTGAATAAGCGCCGTCACAATCGTGAATACGCCGATCAGGATTCGCTGCGTCTTGAGGTTCGCCATGGTTTGCTCCTTTCGCATGGGTAAGCACATGCACCCGCATTTCGTGGAACCGCCCCCGCGGCTCTACCCAAGCATACGAAGCATTGCCGATGGATGAATCTTCACTGCCTTCTGCCTGCTGCCAACTGCAAACTGCTATAGAACAGTGAGAGGCCCCGTTGCGCGTCGCAATGCCCAATATCTAAACCCCACTCCCTAACCCCCTGCGTGTTCACGCGCGCTGGTTCGCGCTGGCCTGAAGCGCCGCCTGCACCTGCGCCAGGTGCGCCTCGGCATGGCCCACCACCATGCTTTCGATCAGCTCGGCCACGGTGAGCGCGCCCCGCGTGGAATGCACACCAGTTTTGCCGCGGTCGGCCTCGCTCATGCCCGCAATCTGTTCGGACGCCGCATCAACCACCTGCTTTAGCTCGCCCAGCAGCTCCGAAGCATTGCGCGTGCTGCCGAGCGCCACGCCAGCCAGCCGTTCCGGCGCGTCGGGGGTGCGCCCAAACTGCGGTGGCTCGCCGCTGGCAGCGATCAGCAACTGGCACTTGTCCAGCCAGTACGGAATCATTTCAACCGTATGCCCAACGATTTCCAGCGCCGACCATTCCTGCTCGCCGGGAGCGGTGCGCAGCCGCGCGGCCACGTCGGGGCGCTGCAACAGCGCGCTGAGCTGCTCGTACACCGCTTCCAGCCGGCGCGCCTGCGCTGCGCGTGATTGTGCGGTAGAATCTGTGGGCATAACAAAACTCCTTCGTTTGAAACGAACAATAGCCCAGCGAGTTCAAGAAGATACTCGCCGGGCTATTGTAAACCGAGATCGGCGTACACTCAACGGTTACGCGGCTTCGCTCGTTGTGAGGCGGGTTCCGCGCAGCCGCAGCGAGTTGCTCACCACAAACACCGAGCTAAACGCCATCGCACCAGCGGCAATGATTGGGCTGAGCTGAATGCCAAAGAAGGGGTAGAGCAGCCCGGCCGCAACGGGAATGCCGATCACGTTGTAGATAAACGCCCAGAACAGGTTCCAGCGAATCGTCGTGAGCGTGCGCTTGCTCAGCTCGATTGCCTGCGCGATGCTGCGCAGGTCGCCGCGCATCAGCGTGATGTCGGCGGCCTCAATGGCCACGTCGGTGCCAGTGCCGATTGCAATGCCAACATCGGCCTGCGCCAGCGCCGGCGCGTCGTTGATGCCATCGCCGACCATTGCAACGACGGGCTGCGCTGAATTCTTCGCCGACGTGGGCGAATGCCTCGCCCCTCCCTGGATGCGCTGCACTTCGGCGGCTTTGTCGGCGGGCAGCACATCGGCCACCACGCGATCCACGCCAACCTCGCGGCCAATCGCCTCGGCGGTGCGGGCATTGTCGCCCGTCAGCATCACCACCTCGATGCCGCGCTCGCGCAGCGCCGCCACTGCCCCGGCCGACGAGGGCTTCACGGTGTCGGCCACGGCGATCACGCCCAGCGCTGCGCCATCCGCCGCCAGCGCCATAGCCGTCTTGCCCTCGCCTTGCAGGCGCGCAACCTCGTTGGCAATGCCGCTCGTGTCGACGCTCCAGTCGGCCAGCAGCGCCAGGTTGCCCAGCAGCACCGCGCGCCCATCGACCACTGCCGTGATGCCGCGCCCCGGCGTCGCCTGAAATGACTCGGGCTGCGCCAGCGCCAGGCCGCGCTCTTCGGCGGCGCGCACAATCGCCGCGCCAAGCGGGTGCTCACTGCCCTTCTCTGCACTTGCGGCAAGCCGCAAGAGTGTTGAGTGTTGAGTGTTGAGTGTGGAGTTATTTCCGTCGCCTTCTCCGAAAGCATCGCTGTCACGAGACAACGCTGAAATTTCGGTGCCGGAACTCAGCACTAAGAATTGAGAACTCAAAACTATGTCCGTCACCACCGGCTTCCCCTGCGTGATCGTGCCGGTTTTGTCGAGCACGACCGTGGTGATTGCGGCAGCGCGCTCCAGGCTTTCAGCGTTCTTGATCAGGATGCCGTGCGCCGCGCCCGTGCCAGTTCCCACCATAATGGCTGTTGGCGTTGCAAGGCCCAGCGCGCACGGGCAGGCAATCACCAGCACCGCGACCGCGAAGATCAGCGACTGCGTGAAGCCCACACCGCCAATGAAATACCAGCCCAGGAAGGTCAGCAGCGCGATGCCGATCACGGCCGGCACAAACACCGACGCCACTTGGTCAACCAGGCGCTGCACCGGGGCGCGGCTGCCCTGCGCCTGCTGCACCAGCGCAATAATCTGCGCCAGCGCCGTTTCCTTGCCCACGCGTGTTGCGCGCATCTGGAAGCTGCCGGTGGTGTTGAGCGTCGCGCCAATCACGGCATCGCCTACGTTCTTCTCAACCGGCAGGCTTTCGCCGGTGATCATGCTTTCGTCGAGGCTGGAATGCCCGCCGACCAGCACACCATCGACCGGCACTTTCTCACCCGGCCGCACCACCACCACATCGCCCTTGCGCAATTCGGCCACCGGGAGGTCGACCTCGGTGCCACCGCGCAGCACGCGTGCGGTCTTGGGCTGCAGGCCGATCAGCGCCTTGATGGCAGCGCCGGTCTGGCTTTTTGCGCGCGCTTCAAGGTACTTGCCCACCAGAATGAGCGTAATGATCAGCGCAGCCGTTTCGAAGTAGACGTGGCCGGCCATGCCCAAGGCCAGCAGCGCGACGCTGTAGAAATAGGCCGCCGACGAGCCCATGGCGATCAGGGTGTCCATATTGGCGGTGCGCGCCTTGAGCGCCTTCCAGGCATGGACGTAATAATCCCAGCCGCTGTAGAACTGCACTGGCGTCGCCAGGGCGAAGAACAGCCAGTTCAGCAGGTCGGCGCGGGCGGGGTAGTGCATCAGCATTGTGCCGCCGTGGCCCATGGCGTCTTCGTTCGCGGCCCAGAAGGCGGTGAGCCAGGGCTGAATGAAGCCGAAGTCTCGCGCCATCGAAAGCACGAACAGCGGCACGCCCAGCGCCACGCCGACGATCAGCTTGCGCCGCTTGTCGGCCAGCTCGCGGGCGCGGGCGGCAGCTTCGACATCCTCGGCGTCGTCTGCGCCAGCTGGGGTTTCGATCACGCCATAGCCGGCATTCTCGATGGCGGCCTTGAGTTCGGGCCAGCCGGCCGCCGTGGGCAGGTAGCTCACGCTGGCCTGCTCGCTGGCGAGGTTCACGCTGGCGTCGAGCACGCCCGGCACCTTGCGCAGCGCCTTTTCCACGCGGTTCACGCACGAGGCGCAGGTCATTCCGGTGACGGGAATATCGATCTGGTCGGTGATGGTGCCGTAGCCAGCGTTCTCAACCGCCTGCAGCAGCGCGCCTGGCGCGGCCTGCGCCGGGTCGAAGCTCACGCTGGCCTGGTCGGTCGAAAGGTTCACGCTGGCCTCGGCCACACCGGGAACTTTCTTTAAGGCTTTCTCAACCCGGTTCACGCACGACGCGCAGGTCATGCCGGTGACGGGGAGAGTGATTTGTTGTGTTGCCATTGCTTGTTCCACTGATTTGGGTTTTGAGTGCTGAATTAGCTCAACGCAGCACTCAAAACTCAACACTCAAACCTAGACCTGCGCGACTTCGTCGTAGCCCGCCTCGTTGATCGCCGCCACAATCGTGCCGGTGCTGACCTCGGGGGCATGCTCCACTGTCACCAGCTTGCTGTCCAGCGCGACATTGACCTTCTGCACGCCCGGCACCGCCGAGACTTCTTTGGTGATGGCGTTGACGCAGTGCTGGCATGAAATGCCGGGGACCTGGAAGCGTTCGGTTGTCATGGTCGTTCTCCTTTTATTTTCGCCACCCCCTCCCAGGGGGGATGGGAAAACTATACCACCAGCACGGCCCTCTGTCAATCATTCTCAAGAAGGAGGGCAGGGCATTTCAAAGTTCAAAAATTTATCCACAGATTACGCAGATTACGCAGATTAGTATTCTGGAAAATACGTTATTTCATACAACGGGCAAGCTTCCTGGAGGCTGAGTACAGGGAAATTTATTTTCCAGAATATTAGGGATCTCATATCTGTGTCATCTGCGTAATCTGTGGATCGATCTCGTTCTTATTCCAAAGTTGACATAGGTTTGGGGCGGAGATCGGACGCATCGCCGTCTTCCAGCACCGCGCGAATGCGCCGCACACCCGCGCTGGCCGCGCCTTCCTTGACGATGCGGAAATGCCCCAGCTCGCCAGTATGCGCGACATGCGGGCCGCCACAGATTTCCTTGCTGAAATCGCCAATGCTGTAGACATTCACGCGCTCGCCGTAGCGCTCGCCAAACAGCCCAATCGCGCCAGAAGCCCGCGCCGCGTCGACATTCATTTCCTGCGCAGCCACCGGCAGGTCGCGCGCGATCTGCGCGTTGACCAGCGCCTCGACCTCGGCAAGCTGCGTGTCGCTCATGCGCTCGCCATGCGCAAAATCAAAGCGCAGCCGCTCGGCAGTGATGTTGCTGCCGCGCTGCTCGACATGCGGGCCAAGCACCGAGCGCAGCGCGGCCTGCAGCAAGTGCGTGGCGGTGTGCAGGCGCGTGGTTTCGGGCCGGCGCTCGGCCAGGCCGCCACGGAAGCGCGCTGCCCCACCCTGGCGCGAGCGCTCCTGGTGCGCGGCAAAGGCTTCGGCAAAGCCCGCCGCATCGACCGTGATGCCCTCCCGCGCAGCCAATTCTTCGGTCAGTTCCAGCGGGAAGCCAAAGGTTTCGTACAGGCGAAACGCCGCCGGGCCAGAAAGCGCGCCCGCGCTCCCTTCTAGCGCCCGCTGCAATTCGGCCTCGCCACGGGCAAGCGTGCGCCCAAAGCGCGCTTCTTCTTCGTCCAGCGCGGCGCAGATCGACTCGCGGGCTTGCACCAGCGCGGGGTAAGCACCCGCCAGCGTGTCGATCGCGACGTTCGCCAGCCCGCTCAGGAACGGCCCTTCGATGCCGAGCTCGCGGCCATAGCGCGCCGCGCGGCGGATCAGGCGGCGCGCTACGTAGCCCTGATCGACATTGCCGGGGCGAATGCCCGCCGCCAGCACGCCCACTGCCGCCCGCGTGTGATCGGCGACCACGCGCATGGCGAAGGTATCGTTGCGGGTTGCGAGGGCCTGAATTTTCTCCATGATCGGCGCGAACAGCTCGGTTTCGTAGATCGAGCGCGCGCCCTGCACAATCGGCAGCAGCCGCTCCAGGCCCATGCCCAGATCGATGTTGCGCTGCGCCAGCGGGCGGTAGCTGCCGTCGGCCAGCTTGTCGTACTGCATAAACACGTTGTTGCCAACCTCCCAGAAGCGCGCCGGGTCGCTCACGGGCGTTTCGCCGGGCGGGCCGTCGGGCGCGATATCGTAGAACATCTCGGAGTCGGGGCCGCACGGCCCGGTTGTGCCCGCCGGCCCCCACCAGTTTTCGCTCTTGGGCAGGAACAGAATGCGCTCGTCGGGGATGCCCAGCGCGCGCCAGACCTCGGCGGCCTCGTCGTCGCGCGGCGCGTCGGCATCGCCCGCAAAACACGTCACATACAGGCGCGCGGGGTCAAGGCTAAGCCGCTCGGTCAGGAAGCTGTAGCTCTGGCGGATGGCGGTTTCCTTGCCATAGTCGCCCAGCGACCAGTTGCCCAGCATCTCGAAAAAGGTCAGGTGGTGCGCGTCGCCGACTTCCAGGATGTCGTTGGTGCGCAGGCAGGGCTGGACGTTCGCCAGGCGGCGGCCGGCCGGGTGCGGTTCGCCCAGCAGGTACGGAACCAGCGGGTGCATGCCCGCCGTGGTGAACAGCACGCTCGGGTCGTTTTCCGGCACCAGCGGCGCCGCGCCAATGATCGCGTGGCCGTGGGCGCGCAGGTGATCGAGAAATATGCCGCGCAGTTCGTTCGCATTCATGGGCTTCCTCCTTATTTTCGCCAACAAAAAACGCCCTTGAGCCAAATGCTCAAGGACGGAAAAACCGCGGTACCACCTTGCTTGGGGCGCGTGCCCCCACTCTGCCGCCACGGCGCACGCTGGTGCGCGAGGGCGCGTCCCGGTTACGGGGGACTTATCCGGCCAGCCTCCCTACCGGGAGTTGGGGGTTGGGTGGTAGGGATTGGTACGTCATTACCAAACTCTAGCGCCCAATTGCCATCTCTCAGGTTCTCGGCGGCAACTCGGGTGTGGCTTCGGCGCTGGCCTACTGGTCGAGCTTCCACTCTCCTCGACTCGCTGGGTTCCCGGCTGGGCGCGTACTCTTCACCGTCGGCGTTGTTGTGTCTTCACTTGTGGCGTCACTCTACCACAGCGCCCTGCCAATTGTCAATACGACAACAGAACCACGAAGACACGAAGACACGAAGGTTTATGAATTTCAGAGTCCTTCGTGTCTTCGTGCCTTCGTGGTAAATCCGTAGCCCCTGACTCCTGCTCGTTACTCGTAGCGCAGCGCGACGATTGGGCGCAGGCGCGAGGCGCGCAGGGCTGGGAAGAAGCCAAAGAACAGCCCGACCGCGACCGTGACACTGGTGGCGAGGATCAGCGCGCCGGCCGAGACAACAGCGCGCGCGCCCTGCATCTGCAGCACGCCCACCAGCAGGAAGGTGCCCGCGCCCGAAAGCAGGTAACCAAAGGCAATGCCAATCGCACCGCCGACCAGGCACAGCACAATCGCCTCGATCAGGAACTGCAGCAGGATGTCGCGGCCGCGCGCGCCCACGGCTTTGCGCAGGCCAATTTCGCGCGTACGCTGCGTCACGCTCACCAGCATGATGTTCATGATGCCAATGCCGCCCACCAAGAGCGAGATGCCGCCAATCACACCCAAGAAGACCTTGAAGCCGGTCAGAATGCCACGAAACTGCTGCATCAGCTCTTCCGAGCTTGCGACCACGAAATCGTTGCTCTGGTAGGTCAGGCGATGGCGCTCGCGCAGCACCGCCGTCACCTGGCGCAAGGCCGCCTCCGACTGGTCGCGGTCGCGCACTTTGACGGTGAGCTGCGACACATCCACGCGCGCGTCGAGCTGGTTGCGGAACAGGCGGTTGCGCGCGGCGTTGTAGGGCACGTATACCAGCTCGGCCGGGTTCTGCTGCGTGGCCTGGTTGGGCTTGGTGAACAGCACGCCCACAACCTCGAAGCCCACGCCACCAATCGTGATGCGCTGGCCGGGCGCGCTTTCGGGCGCGCCAAACAGATCTTGCGCCACGGTCTTGCCGATCACGGCCACGCGCGCGCCGCTCGACTCCTCGGCGTCGCTGTAGTAGCGCCCCGGCCCAAGCACATTCTCGCTGATCGTGAAATAGTTGGGCGTCACGCCAAGCACCTGGTAGTCGAAGCGGTCGCGCCCGGCGTCGACAATTGCGCGGCTGTCGTACTCCTTCACCACGGTTTCGACCAGCGGGGCTGCGCCGCCCTGCATCAGCGCGTCGGCGTCGGCGGCGGTGAGCTGCGGAACAAGCTGCTCGTCGCTCGCGGCCGGGTCGATCTGCGGCGAGATTGTCAGCCGGCCCACGCCGAGCTTGCCAAACTCGCTTTCCACAAAGTTCGAGTAGCCGTTGCCAATTGCCAGCATGCCGATCACCGTGCCGACGCCAATGATGATGCCGAGCATGGTCAGCAGCGCCCGCACTTTATTGATCATGAGCGCGCCCCAGGCCACGCGCAGCGCTTCGAGAATATTCATAGCAACCTCAACAAGTGCTCAGTGTTGAGTTCTGAATTTTGAGTTGTTCCAAGCTCAACTCAAAATTCAAAACTGAGAACTCAAAACTTACTCCGAGCGCAGCGCAACAATCGGGCTGAGCCGCGCAGCTGCGAGCGCCGGGAAGAAGCCAAACGCGATGCCGATCAGCGAAGACACCACGGTCGCCAGCATGATCGCGCCGAGGGTGACGGTGGCGCGCGCGCCTTCGGCCTGAAACACATTCAGCAGCACGAAGGTGCCGCCCTGCGCGAACAGAAAGCCCAGCGCGATGCCGAACGCGCCGCCGACAAGGCAGAGCACAATCGCCTCGATCAGGAACTGGAACATGATGTCGCGGCGGCGCGCGCCGACGGCCTTGCGCAGGCCAATCTCGCGGGTGCGCTCGGCTACGCTCACCAGCATGATGTTCATGATGCCGATGCCGCCCACCAAGAGCGAGATGCCCGCCACCAGCCCGAGAAAGGCGTTGAAGCCGGTAATGATGCCATTCACCTGGTCGGCGATCTGCTGCGGGTTGAGCACGGTGAAGTCGTTGTTCTGGTAGCTCAGGCGATGGCGGGCGCGCAAGGCTTCGGTCACCTGGCGAATAGCCGGGTCGATCTGGTCGCGGTCGCGCGCCTTGATCACCAGGAAGTCGACATCGACTTTGGCCGAAACCTCGTTGCGGAACAGGCGGTCGCGGGCGGTGCTGTAAGGCACATAGATCGCCTGCCCGGGGTCGCCGCCAATGCCAATGCCGCGCTTGGTGTTGAGCACGCCCACTACCTCGAAGCCCACACCATTGATGGTGATGCGCTGGCCGACCGCGTCGGCGGACTCGCCAAACAGCTTTTTGGCAACTTCGCCGCCCAGCACGGTCACGCGCACGCTGCCGCGCTCTTCGTCGGCAGTGTAGAAGCGCCCGCCGCCCAGTTTCTGCGGCAGAATGACGAAGATGTTGGGCGTGGCTCCGCTGACTGAGTAGGTATATTGCCGTCCTCCTGCGCTCACCTGCGCGGAGCGGCCGATCTGCGCGGCCACGCCCGTGGCGGCCGGCACCGCGCCGGGCTGCATCAGCGCGTCGGCGTCGGCGGCGGTGAGCTGCGGGGCCTGCTGCGCGCTGACTTTACGGTCGGTCGAGCCGGCAAAGACATAGAACGAGCCAATGCCAAGCTGGTCGAACTGGCTGTCGAGGTACTGGTGGAAGCCATTGCCCAGCGCCAGCATGCCAATCACCGCCGCCACGCCAATGATGATGCCAAGCATTGTCAGCAGCGAGCGCATTTTATTGGTTCGCAGCGCAATCAGCGCCACGCGGATCGACTCAAACAGATTCACAACGCACCTCGGCCCGTTTGAAGAGACCAATGAACCACCAAGACACGAAGACACCAAGGTTTGAATTTATATAAATCGTCAAACTATGAATCATTTCTTAGTGCCTTGGTGCCTTGGTGGTAAAGTTCCAAACACTTCTCAGGCTGCAATCAGCTCGGGCGCTGGCAGCACAATTTCCAGTGGCTCGGTCACCATTTCGTCGCTCGCAACCACGCCATCGCGCACGCTAATCACCCGGCGGGCGTGGCGCGCAACCTCGGGGTCGTGCGTCACCAGAATGACGGTGATGCCCTGCTCGCGGTTGAGCTGCTGGAAGATGCCCATGATTTCTTCGCCAGTGCGCGTGTCGAGCGCGCCGGTTGGCTCGTCGGCCATGATGATGCGCGGCGAGTTGACGAGCGCGCGGGCAATTGCGACGCGCTGCTGCTGGCCGCCGGAAAGCTCGTTCGGCTTGTGGTGCATGCGCGTGCCCATCCCCACCGCCCGCAGCGCCGACTCGGCCGCCGCGCGCCGGTCGCCCTTGCCGCCATAGAGCATGGGCAGCTCGACATTGCGCAGCGCCGAGGTGCGCTGGAGCAGCATGTACTGCTGGAACACAAAGCCGATCTTCTGGTTGCGAATCGCCGCCAGCTGGTTGTCGCTCAGCTCGCCCACGTCCACGCCGTCGAGCAGATACTCGCCGGTGGAAGGCTGGTCGAGGCAGCCGATGATGTTCATCAGGGTGCTCTTGCCGCTGCCCGACGGCCCCATAATTGCGACCATCTCGCCTTCCTGAATGGTGATTGAAACGCCGCGCAGCGCCTGAACTTCGACATCGCCCATCTGGTACGATTTGGTGAGATCGCGAACTTCGATCAGGGTAGTCATATCTATCTCCCGGGTTGGCAGTCTGCAGTTGGCAGCAGGCAGGAATATCGAGCGCACTGCAAACTGCCGACTGCCAACTGCTCGCTGATTACTGCGGCTGGTTCGGGTTGAAGGTGCTGACGACATCTTTCAGATACACTTGCTCGCCGGCCTTCAGGCCATCGACGACCTCAACCGACTCGCTGTTGCTCAGGCCGATCGTGACCGGGCGGCGCGTGCTGGCGGGCGTCTGGGTTTGCAGGTCGGGCTGGCCG
This sequence comes from Kouleothrix sp. 19917, assembly GCF_057073505.1. Taxonomy (NCBI): domain Bacteria; kingdom Bacillati; phylum Chloroflexota; class Chloroflexia; order Chloroflexales; family Roseiflexaceae; genus Kouleothrix; species Kouleothrix sp. 19917. The sequence goes on along the minus strand of NZ_CP097099.1, from coordinate 981,660 downwards.
GCGGCGGGGATGAGCACAAAGCTCTGCCCGTTTTCCGACTGCACGGCGCGGCGCGGCACCAGCACCACGCCATCCTTGCGCTGCGTGACGATCTGCACCGCTGCCGTCATGCCCGGGCGAATGGCCGCGTCGGCCGAGGTGATCGCAACCGTCACTTCGTAGGTGTTGGTGCCTTTGTCGCTCTTGGTGGCCAGCGGGTTGATGTTCGTAACCGTGCCGGCAATGTCTTTGCCGGGCAGCGCGTCGAGCACAATCGTCACCGCCTGATCGCGCTGCACCTGCGCCACATCCAGCTCGTCAACCGGCACGGTGATGTGGAAGCTGCTCAGGTCGGCAATCGCGATCACGCCATTCTGGCCGGCCTGCTCACCGACGTGCAGGTCGACACTGGCGATGGTGGCGGCAAATGGCGCGGCCATGGTCGCCTGGGCGAGGTCGCGCTGGGCTTGCTTGAGCGCGGCTTCGGCGCGGGCCACGCCAGCCTCGGCGCGGGCCAGATCGCTGGCGTTCGGGTCGGCGCTGAGCTTGTCGAGCTGGGCCTGGGCGATTTCCACGCCCGCCTGGGCTGCCGCGACGCTGCCGGCATGGTTGCCGCCCGTCAGCTTGGCCAGGTCGGCGCGGGCGCTTTCGACATCGGCACGCGCCCCGACAAGGTCGGCGCCGGTGCTGTTCTGCGCGCGCTGCAGGTCGGCTTCGCGCGCCTGCAAGGTCACAAGCTCATTCTTTTTGGCGTCTTCGTAGGCAAGCTGCGCCTTGGTCAGCGCGTCACCCGCATCCTGCACGTCGCGCAGGGCAGCGGCTTCGCGGTCTTTGTCTTCCTGCGGCAGCTCCTGATTGAACTTCGCAAGCTGGTCGGCCAGCTTCTTGTTGTTCCAGTAGATCGTCGAGTAGGCGTCCTGCTTGTTGCGCAAATCGTTGGCGGCCGTTTCCATGTCGAGGCGGGCGCGCTCTTTCGCGCCGGCCAGGTCGGTGCGCGCCTGCGCAAGGGCAGACTGCGCGGCCATCACGTCGGCGTCGCCATTGGCGGAGCTGCCGCTTTGCAGGCGGGCCAGGCGATCTTCGGCCTTCTGGAGCCGCGCCCGCGCCGCCGCGATGTCGGCGGACGACACCTCGGAGCGGGCTTGCTGGGCCTGCGCCTGCGCCTGGGTCACGCGCGCCTGCGCCTCAGCGACCTCTTGCGGCGTGGCCTGTGTGCGCAGCTTGTCGGCGTCGGCCTGGGCTTGTTTCAGATCAGCGGCGGCCTGATCGGCCTTGAGCTGGAGATCGGTGCCGTCCAGGCGCGCCAGCGGCTGGCCGGCCGCGACTTTGTCGCCGGGCTTGACCAGAATTTCGGTGACGGTGCCGTCGTTGGCGAAGCGCAGGTCGGCGCGGGCCTGCGGCTCGACGCTGCCCGTCGCGTTCACGGCGGCGCTGATCGCGCCCGCAGTGGCGGGCACCGTCGTCCAGCCATCCAGCGCGGCGGTGGTGGCGGCGCTCGACGCGCGGCTCATTGCCCACGCCCCGGCGGCCACCGCTACAATCAGCACGCCAGCAAGAATAATCCATTTGCGCCCAATGCGCATTCGTTTTCGTGGTGTCGCAATCGTTGCCATCGCAGCACGCTCCTTGAAACAGGGTTTATTTCGTTCACTGGGAGAAGTATCGTTTAAGATACGAATTTACCCAACCGACAGTTGCAGGAAATACATCTATGCAGTTCTGCATTGCGATAATCATTCTTTGGGTGGAGATCACTCCATCTAAAGACTGAGATGGTGCACCAAGCACATCTGATAAGCCTTGTTTACACGTTTCCGCACGACCCATCGACTATCACATTGTTCATCTAAAAATATTTTTAGTCTGACCTAAAATATTCTTTGATTATAGTAAGAAATATCACACAGCGGCTCAGTCCTAAGACCGATGATCATTGTACGATTAGCAATAAGCGTGTGGCTTCTGGCGGCGCGCGCCTTGCAGAAAGGCACACCAGGCAGCCTGCCCGCAGTATTCTGCTTGCCTGACAGGGGAGAATACGCCATGCTCTGGTCGTTTCAGGGGCGCGCACTGCAGCGGCGCGTCCGTATTGGCGATGTCGAACTTGCCTACGAAGTGCTTGGGCAGGGGCCGCCGCTGCTGCTCATCCACGGCCTTTCGGGCTCGGGGCGCTGGTGGGCGCGCAATGTCGGGGCGCTGGCGCAGCACTTCCGCGTGTATGTGATCGACCTGGTGGGCTTTGGCGCCAGCCGTGGCAGGCAGGCCTTCGTGCTGCCCGACGCGGCGATGTATCTTGCACGGTGGATGCAGGCCAGCGCCATGGAGCCGGCTGTAGTTGTCGGGCACTCCATGGGCGGGCATATCGCCGCCGAGCTGGCCGCCGACTACCCCGAGCTGGTGGAACGGCTGGTGCTGGTCGATCCTGCGGTGCTGCCCATTCCGCCCAGCTACGCCCGCAACATCCTGAATATGCTGCGCGAAGCCCGCCAGATGCGCTTTGACTTCGTGCCGGTGCTGGTGGGCGATGCTCTGCGCGCCGGCATGATCACGCTGTGGAAGGCGGCCAACGAGCTGCTCAGCACCGACCTGCGGCCGAAGCTTGGGCGTATCCGCGCGCCCACGCTGGTGGTGTGGGGCGAGAACGACGCGCTGCTGCCACTGGTGCTGGGCCGCCAGATCAGCCAGCACCTGCGTTTCGACGAGCTGGTGATTATGCAGCGGGCCGGCCACAACCCCATGTGGGATTGCCCGCGCGCATTCAATCAGGTGGTGCTTGAATTTCTTCGCGGCAGCTCACCCGGCGGCGAGCGGCGGGTCGATTGCGGCACGGCAAACCCGGCGCTATAGCATAATCACTTCGTCTCCGTGCACACGGCCATGTCAATGTCCCAAAATTTATCCACAGATTACGCAGATTACACAGATATGAGGTCTATAATCTGCGTAATCTGCGGACAAATCGCCATCGTCTTCCAACTTTGACAAGATTCTGAGTTCGCGCACAATCATTGCAATAGGAAAGCGGTTTCCGTGATACAATACGCCCGCTTTCCACGGGCACATCCAGCATGCAAGGTTGTGTATGACACACGCGTATCTCCTGGGGATTGATCAAGGCGGCAGTGGCAGCCGCGCGCTGCTGCTCGACGCGCATGGTACCGTCGCTGGCTATGGCTACCAGCCGGTCAGCCGGCTTCTCCCGCGCACTGGTTGGGTCGAACAATCGCCTGAGGCGGTGGCCGCAAGTGTGCGCGCCGCCATCGAGGCCGCGCTGGCGCAGGCTGGCTGTCCGGCTTCGGCAATCGTCGGCTGCGGCATCACCTCGCAGCGCGATACAGTGTTCGCCTGGGACACCGAAACCGGCCAGCCGATTGGCAACGCCATTACCTGGCAGGATCTGCGCACTGTTGATCTGGTGGCCGAAACCAACGGCTGGGCGCACGCCGCCGAGCGGCGCACCCGGCTCGGCCAGTTCCCCGGCGCGTACAGCTCGGCCATGCACATGGCCTGGCGCATGCGCCACGACGGCGCATTCCGCCACGCAGCCGAAACTGGCCGTCTGCGCTGCTCGCTCGCCGCGGGCTGGCTGGTGCAGGCGCTGGGCCACCTCGACGATCATGCGCTCGACTACTCGCTCGCGCAGGGCATGACAATCTTCGACTTCCGCGCCAAGCAGCTTTGGGGCGAGTGGATCGACTACCTCGGGCTGCCGCGCGCCGCCCTGCCGCGCCCGGTGCCGACCCTGCACCACTTTGGCAGCATTCGTGTCACGGATGCGCGCGGCGGGCAGGCCGACGTGCCGGTGCTGGCGATGATCAGCGACCAGCAGGGCGCGCTGTTTGGCTACGACTGCCGCTCACCCGGCCAGGCCGCCTGCACCCACGGCACCGCCTCGTTTGTGAACGTCGTCGCCGGGCACACGCTGCCCGCGCCCGGCCGCACCAAGACCTACCTGGCCTGGGAGCTGGAAGGCCAGCCGACCTACAGTTTTGAAGCCGATACCACCGTGTCGGGCGCGGTGATTCGCTGGATGCAGGAGCAGATGGGCTGGCTGCATCGCCCGGCCGACCTGGGCGCGCTGGCGCAGACGGTGCCCGACGCGGGCGGGGTGGTGTTCGTTCCCGCCTTCACCGGGCTGGGCATCCCAATCGAAGATCGCACGGCGCGCGGCACGCTGCTGGGAATGACACTCGACACTGCGCCCGCGCACATTGCCCGCGCCTTTCTGGAGTCGATTGGCTGCCAGCTCGACGACATCCGGGCGGCAATTGCCGAAGATCACCAGATCAGCATTGACCAGCTTCACGTCGGCGGCGGCATGTCGGCCAGCGATATGGCGTGCCAGCTCCAGGCCGATGTTTTGGGCATCCCGGTGGTGCGCGCCGAGCAAGCCGAAACGACCGCGCGCGCCGCGGCGCTGCTGGCTGGCCTTGGCGCGGGCGTGTGGCCGAATGTCGTTGCGCTGCCACCCCTGCCCGGCGGCGAAACCGTGTTCGAGCCGCATGCCAGCGCCGACGCCCGCGCACGCATTCTTGCGAACTGGCGGCGCGCGCTCGAACGCTCGCTGCACTGGGCGTAGCGCGCTTTCAGCGTGGGGGTTGGGGAATGGGGTTTGGGGGATTGCGATGCGCAACGCGGGTCACATAAATATTGTTTGAAGGAGAAGCACACGATGCCTGATCAGCGCATGCTCAAACTTGCCGATGTGCTCGTCAACTACTCGGCGGCAGTACAGCCCGGCGACTGGGTGCTTATTCAGGGCGATGTTGGCGCGCTGCCGCTGCTGGCCGAGGTGCAGCGCCTGGTGACGCGAGCGGGCGGCCACCCAACGGTGATGCTCAACTCGGAAGAGATCGACGAAGCCTTTCTGAGCGAGGCCAGCCCCGAGCAACTAAGCTGGCTTTCGCCGCTTGAAAGTATCATCAACACGCAGCTCGATGTTTCTATCCGCGTCAGTGCGCCGGGCAACACGCGCGCGCTTTCCGGCATCGACCCGGCACGGCCGCGCGCCTTCCAGCAGGCCCGCCGCGATTTGCAGCGCAACCGCATGCAGCGCGCCGCCGCAGGCGAACTACGCTGGGTGCTGACGCAATTCCCCTGCGCGGCGCTGGCCCAGGAAGCCGACATGAGCCTGCGCGACTATGAGAATTTTGTCTATGCTGCCACCTTTGCCGACCAGCCCGACCCGGTGGCAAGCTGGCGCGCCGTGCACGACACCCAGCAGCGCCTGGTCGATTGGCTTGTGGGCAAGCGCGATGTGCGCGTGCAGGGGCCAAACATCGACATGACCCTTTCGATCGCCGGGCGCACCTTTATCAACTCCGATGGGCGGCGCAACATGCCCAGCGGCGAGATCTACACCGGCCCGGTCGAGGACTCGGTCAACGGCTGGGTGAAGTTCAGCTACCCGGCCATTCGCGGCGGCTACTCGGTCGAGGGCGTCGAGTTCGAGTTCAAGGATGGCAAAGTCGTGGGGGCGCGTGCGAACAAGAACGAGGAATATTTGCTCAGCCAGCTCGACAGCGACGCGGGCGCGCGCTACCTGGGCGAGTTCGCGGTTGGCACGAATTACGGCATTCAGCGCTTCACCCGCAGCATCCTCTACGATGAGAAGATCGGCGGCACGCTGCACATGGCCGTCGGCGCGGGCTACCCCGAAACCGGCAGCACCAACCACTCCAGCGTCCACTGGGATTTCATCTGCGACATGCGCACCGACAGCGCGATCTGGATCGACGGCGAGCTGTTCTACCAAGATGGGCAGTTTCAGGTTTAGTGCGCTTCCAGCGCAGGGGTTAGGGGATGGGGTTTGGTGATCACAATGCAGAAACTCTTGCTGATTTCCCTATCTCTTTCTCCATAATGCACGAGAAATGCAACCGTCTGCTTGGCAAACGCGCTATCGAATAGGAATGCAATGTCAACTGTCGAGGTCACGCGCCAGGGAATTCTGCTCGACGGCGAGCCGTTCCCGCTGCTGGGCGGCCAGCTCCACTACTTCCGCTACCCCGACGCCGAGTGGCGCGACCTGCTGCTCACTGCGCGGGCGGGCGGCATCAACACCATCGACACCGTCATTCCCTGGAACCTGCACGAGCCGCAACCCGGCCAGTTCGATTTTGCTGGCATTGCTGATCTGGCGCGCTACATCGACCTGTGCGCCGAGCTGGGGCTGTATGTGATCGTGCGGCCCGGGCCGTATATCTGCGCGGAGTGGGAGAATGGCGGCTTCCCGGCTTGGCTGACCGCCCAGCCCGACGTCGAGCTGCGCGTTGACAACCCCGCCTATCTCCACGCGCTGCGTCGCTGGTTCGACCGGCTGCTGCCCACCCTGGCCGAGCGCCAGATCACGCGTGGTGGGCCAGTCATCCTCTGCCAGATCGAAAACGAACACTGGGCTTCGGGGCGCTACGGCCACGACGACCACCAGCGCACGCTGGCGCAGGAAGCGATTGCGCGCGGCATCGACGTTCCGCAGTACACGTGCATGGGCGCAATGCAGGAATGGGCCGAGTTTCGCAATGGCTGGAGCGGCATTGCCGAAAAGCTGGTGCAAACGCGCAGCGCCTGGCCCGAGAACCCGCTGATCGTTTCGGAGCTGTGGAGCGGCTGGTTCGACAACTGGGGCGCGAGCCGCCACAGCCACCGCAGCGCCGCCAAGCTCGACATGACCCTGCACCAGCTTGCGGCGGTTGGCGCGAGCGGCTGGAGCCACTGGATGTGGGCGGGCGGCACCAACTTCGGCTTCTGGGGCGGGCGCACGGTTGGCGGCGACACCGTGCATATGACGACCTCGTACGACTACGACGCGCCGGTGAGTGAGTATGGCGGGCTGCGCGAAAAGTTCTTTGTGGCGCGCCGCCACCACCTCTTTATGGCGACGCTGGGCGCACAAATGAGTGCCGTGCTGGCCGACGCACAGCCGGGCGGGCCGCGCGTGATTGCGCCAGCCGCCGTGGCCGGGCGCGGCGAAGCCGGCAACGCGCCCTACCGCAATGTCAGGGCGGCGGTCAGTGCCCCGGACGGCTGGGAAAACTTCACCGCGACGTTTTTTCAGAACGGCGGTCTGGAAGGGCAAACCCACCAGCTCTATCTCGCCCGGCCAGCGGTGCATCTCGCCGTCGACGTCGAGGCCGCCGCGATCAAGCCGATTTTCAGCAACCTGCCGCTGCGTTTTGATAATGAGTCGGCATCGCTGATCCTGGCCTATCACACCGCGCGCATTCTGGGCTTCTGGCAGCATCCCGAAGGCGACACGCTGGTGCTGTATGGCAGCGCGGGCGAGGTTGGGCAGTTGCGTCTCGATGCGCCCGGCGCAACGTTCGCGACCGACGAAACCGTGCCTTCGAACGTCACGCTTGAAGTGCGCGAAAGCACGCTCGACCTGCGCTTCTGGATGAGCGAACAGCCCACCCTTGTGCGCGCCAGCCTGAACGACAGGCGGCGGCTCACGGTGGTGCTGCTCACGCAGGAATGCGCCGAGCGCTGGTGGCCGCTGCCCGGTGGCGATTTCGTGTGCGGCCCGCACCGTGTAATTGCCGAGCCAACGCAGGAAACTGGCGCAGCGCCGCGCATCCGGCTCGACCGGCGCGGCATTCGTCCGTTCGTGCACATTGCCGCCAATGGTCGCGCCCGCGCAATCGAAACGCCCGCGCCCAGCGCCGCAGATTCCACGCCATTCGCGCTCGACTGGCAGCGCCATGCTGTGCGCGAAGCAACAGAAAACGACGGCTGGCAGGCGATCGACGGCCCGCAGGCGCTGGAAACGCTCGGTTGCGCGCTGGGCTATGGCTGGTATCGCGCCCAGATCGACGTGGAAAGCGACCAGCTCACCGTGATCGGCGCACCCTGGCTGAACGACCGCGCGCGCGTGCTGGTCGATGGTGTCGATCAGGGCTGGATGGGCGTGCATCCGCACGGCCCGCGCTTCACCCTGCCGCTCGCGCTGCCGGCTGGCCGCCACGAGCTGCGCCTGCTGCTCGACAACCTGGGGCGCTTCAACTACGGCTCGAACACCGGCGAGCGCAAAGGCCTGCTCGACACGCTGTTCTGGTATGCGCGCCAGCACGACATCAGCGCGGGCTGGGTTGGGCTGTGGCAGGAAGCGGTGTTCGCGGGCGAGGCGCTGGCCGGCGCGCGCGCCGCCTACGTCCGGCCCGACATCGCCAGCGCCGACCTGGGCAATCTGCCATTTCAGGGGGCCAGCCTGTGGCTGCTGCGCGACATCGAGGCCCGCGCCGGGCAGCGCTACCTCATCCAGCTCACCGGCGACCGCAACCCTGGCGCGCTGTATGTCAACGGGCAGGCAATTGCGCGCTTCAGCCGGCACCACGGCGGCGGCTACATCAAGGCCGACATCACCGACATGCTCCAGCCGGGCGCGAACGGCCTGGCCCTTCATATCCAGAACTATGCCGGGGCAGCCTGGCAGGCTACGCTGCTGGAATATCCCGCCAATGGCGCGCTTGACGCAGCGTGGAGCTTTCGTGCCGGGGTCACGCCCGCAGACACAGCGCGCAACGACGACGTGACGGGGCCGGCGTTTTTCCGCGCGCGCTTTGCCTACCAGCCCAGCGCGCACGGCAGCGGGCCGTTCAAGCTGTATGTTCCGGGCCTCTGCAAAGGGCAGATCTGGCTCAACGGGCAAAACCTGGGGCGCTACTGGAACATTGGCCCGCAGGAAGCCTACAAGCTGCCAGCCGCCTGGCTGCGCGACAGCAACGAGCTTCTGATTTTTGAAGAAGAAGACGGCCAGCCCGACGCCGTGTGGATCGGCAGCGACGCGCTGGGCGCAAGCCAGCTTGATGAGCTTGCCGGCTAGCACAGCGCGGCCGCCGAGACGAAGCCAAACAGCCTGCGCGCGGGTTTGCAACTGCGCGCAGGCTGTTTCCTATTGTTTGGAACGCGCTCAGCGCAGCTGATACACGCGCGCCTCGTAAGGTCGCAGCGCCAGTCGTGCAATGGGCGCGTTCGCATCGACCGGGTAGTTGCCGATTAGCAGGGTGGGCTGGCTCGCGCCGAGGCCGTTGGGCAGCGCGAACTCGGGCGTTTCGGCGGTGAAGTTCAGGATGACCAGCAGCTGCGTGTCGCCAAGCGTGCGCGTATACGCATAGACCGCCGGGTCGTTGGGCAGCAGCAGGTCGTATGTGCCGTAGACGATCACCGGGTTGGCCTTACGCAGGCGAATTAGCGCCTGATAGTAGGCAAAGACCGAGTCGGGGTCGCCAAGCTCCTGGGCCGCGTTGATCGCCGTGTAGTTCGGGTTGACGGCGATCCAGGGCGTGCCGGTGCTAAAACCGGCGTTTGCGCTCGCATCCCACTGCATCGGCGTGCGGGCATTATCGCGGCTTTTGGCGTGGAGCATTGGCAACACTGCGGCGGGGTCGTAGCCACGCTCATTCACCAATTCCCGGTAGGCATTCAGGCTCTCGATATCGCGGTAGTCGTCGATGCTGGCAAACGGCACATTGGTCATGCCAAGCTCTTCGCCCTGGTAGATATAGGGCGTGCCTTGCAGCGTGTGCAGAAACGTCGCCAGCAGCTTGGCCGACTCGGCGCGGTAGGTGGTGTCGTCGCCAAAGCGCGAAACTGGGCGCGGCTGGTCGTGATTGGAAAGGTACAGGCTGTTCCAGCCGCCCTCGGCAAGGTCGCGCTGCCAGCTTGTCATCACGCTCTTGAGGTCGAGCAGGTCGAGGCGCTTGAAATCCCACTTGCCGATCTGCGAGCCGCTGTTGATGTCAAGGTCCATATGCTCGAACTGGAAGAGCATGTCGAGCGGGCCGTGTTCGCTGTGGGTTAGCTCGATGCCGTGTGCGGTGGTGGCGGTGGGCGCCTCGCCAACGCTGAAGATATCGTACTTCGACAACACTTCGCGCTTCATCTCGCCCAGGTATTCCAGCAGACGCGGGCCGTGAAACACCAGGCCGCCGGGAAACTGGTAGCGCGCCGCCGACTGCACTGGCGCGTCGGGCAGGCCAGGCGCTTTGGAGATCAGGTTGATCACGTCCATGCGGAAGCCGTCGATGCCCTTGTCGAGCCACCAGCGCATCATGCTGTAAATCGCCTCGCGCACCGCCGGGTTGTCCCAGTTCAGGTCGGGCTGCTTGGTAGAAAACAGGTGCAGAAAGTACTCGCCAGTGGCGTCGTCGCGCTGCCAGGCCGAGCCGCCAAAGAACGATCCCCAGTTGTTCGGCTCCGCGCCATCCTTGCCCGGCCGCCAGATGTAGAAATCGCGGTAAGGGTTGTCGTTCGCGGCGCGCGACTCGACAAACCATGCGTGCTCGTCGGAAGTGTGATTCACCACCAGATCCATCAGCAGCCTGATGCCGCGCGCATGCAGGCCAGCCAGCAGCTCATCGAAGTCGGCCATTGTGCCGAACTCAGTCATGATCGCCTGATAATCGCTGATATCGTAGCCATTGTCGTCGTTGGGCGATTGGTAGACCGGCGACAGCCAGACAACATCGACACCGAGGGTTTTGAGGTAATCGAGCTTGCCGATGATGCCGCGCAAATCGCCCACACCATCGCCATTGCTGTCGGCAAAGCTGCGCGGGTAGATCTGGTAGACGACACTTTCTTTCCACCATGCGTTTTGCATAAGGCTTGCTCCTCATATCGCGGAATGGCACGCAGACACCGCGTACTGCTGCTTCCTTCTGTGCAGTGGATGATACCGTTCAATCGCGGCGCGGGCAAATTGCGCCACGATCTGCACTGCGTACTTGCTCAGCGGGGGGTTTGGAGGGCGTCAGCCCTCCAAAATAATCTTTTTTCTGGGCAGTCTCGACCACCGACGTAGTCGAGACTGCCCAAACAGAAAACAGCAAGGGCAGTAGACCGCTCGAATTCCCAACCGCGCCATCGCGAATTCAAAGTTGACAAAATAAATCAAGCAATGTAAGATGCGCGGCACAACTGAAGAAGCACAGACTCTTATCCAGAGAGGCAGAGGGACCGGCCCGATGAAGCCTCGACAACCCTGGAAAGGGCTTTGAGCATCGTGCGAAACAAAAAGGCGCACGGCTCGAAACTCGATCATTAGGGTGCCAAATCCGGCAGCACAGACTGGAAGATGAGAGGTGACGGCTGATGCCGGGGCTGCGCGTATGCGCGCCACGGCAGCGCACAGCGCACATACGCTCATCGTCCACGACGATGGGCGTTTTTTGATGTTGTACACAAAGGAAACAGGCCATGACCAGCACCCCCGGCACACCAGGCACCGCAGGCTGTCTCGACATTGCGCGTATTCGGCAGGATTTCCCGGCGCTCCAGCAAACCGTCAACGGCTGGCCGCTGGTGTTTCTCGACAGCGCCGCGTCGTCGCAAAAGCCGCGCCAGGTGCTCAACCTGATGGACGGCTTGTATCGCTCGACCTATGCGAATGTGCACCGCGGCGCGTACTGTTTCAGCCAGCGCAGCACCGACCTGTACGAGCAGGCGCGCGCCAAGATCGCCGCGTTTATTGGCGCGGAATCGCCGGCGCAGATCGTCTTCACGCGCAACGCCACTGAGGCGCTGAACCTGCTGGCCTATTCCTACGGGCGCACCTTTCTGCAAGCCGGCGACGAAATCGTGCTGACCGAGCTCGAGCATCACGCCAACTACCTGCCCTGGCTCCAGCTTGCCCGCGAGCGCAATCTCACCATCAGGCTCATCCCGCTCGCCGCCGACGGCACGCTCGACCTGAGTACGCTCGACGACCTGCTGACGCCCCGCACGCGGCTGGTGAGCTTCGCGCACGTTTCGAATGTGCTTGGCACCATCACCGACCCTGCGCCGATCATTGCGCACGCGCACGCGCAGGGCGCGGTGGTCGTGCTCGACGCCTGCCAGTCGGCACCGCATATGCCGCTGGATGTGCAGGCGCTCGGCGCGGACTTCGTAGTGTTTTCCGGCCACAAGATGCTTGGCCCAACCGGCATTGGCGCGCTGTATGGCCGCGCCGATCTGCTGGCCGCCATGCCGCCCTTCCTGACCGGCGGCGACGTGGCCCGCGATGTCGGGCTGGATGAGGTGCTGTGGGAAGATGCGCCGCTGAAATTCGAAGCGGGCACGCCCGCCTTTGTCGAGGCGATTGGCCTGGGCGCGGCTACCGACTACCTGGCGCAGCTTGGCATGGCAGCGGTGCGCGAGCACGAGCGCGCCCTGACGGCCTATGCCCTGGCGCGCTTCGATGAGCTGCCGGGCGTGCAGGTGTTTGGCCCGCGCAACCCCGGCCTGCGTGGCGGCGTGGTGACATTTACCGTGGACGGAATTACCCCGCAGGAGCTGGCGCTGGCGCTTGACGAGCGTGGCATTGCCATTCGCTCGGGCCGCCACTGCGCGCACCCGCTCCATGCGCGGCTGGGCCTGCCCTCAACGGCGCGCGCCAGCTTCACGATCTACAACGACCTTGCCGATGTTGATGCGCTGGTGGAAGGCATCACAGCCATTCAAAATCGCTGCGCGCTTGAGATAGCGCAACCTGCCCTGCGCCGCTCCCTCCCCGCGCGCGCCGCGCTCGACTGCGCGGCGGTATAGGGCAGATGGGCGAAACGCTTTGCTGCACCAGTGTCAGCGGGCAAAAGAGCGAACTCGCGCACGATGAGGTACAATACAGAACACGAGCTTTCGCTGGGTGCTCATATGCACTATTGCTCCGTCCTGGCGCAGCAAAGGGTCCGACTTCCATGAACCTCCCCGCGGCTACCGGCCACCATAGCCAGCACGCGAGCGATCGCTACCGCGCTGTTCTCGATTCGCTGGATGCCGGCTTCTGCATCATTGGCATGCGATTCAACGACGACGGCACGCCGGTTGACTACCAGTTCCTCGAAGTCAACGCCGCGTTTGAAGAGCAAACCGGGATCGAAAACGCCACCGGCCGGTGGGTGCGCGATATTGTGCCCAAGCACGAGCAGCACTGGTTCGACATATACGGCCGCATCGCGCTGACTGGCGAGCCAATGCGCTTTGAGAACCCGGCCGACCAGCTTCACCGCTACTACGACGTGTACGCCTTTCGCGTCGACGACCCGGCCGAGCACCATGTTGCGGTTCTGTTCAACGACATTACCGCGCGCAGGCAGGTAGAAAACACCCTGATGGAGCGCGAGCGCCTGCTCGACCTGCTGCTGCAAGTTTCCGATGCCGCCCGCGCGCTGGCCGATGAAGGCGATATTGCGCGCGAAGCCTGCCGCCTGCTGAAAAACGCGCTCGGCTCGAGCAGCTGCTCGTATGGCTTTATCGACACCCGGCGCGGGCAGGTGCATACCATTGCCGACATCAGCGACACCGCCGAGGGTGTACCCAATACCGAAGGCATCTGGGGGCTGGAGCCGGTCGGCCACGATATTATTGCCATGCACCAGCGCGGCGAGCCGGTCATTATTGAAGATACCGCCACGCACCCAGCAACTGCCGCCTTTCAGGACACGGTCTACGATGCCATGCTTACGCGAGCGTTTCTGAGCGTGCCGCTGATCAAAAATGGCGAGCTGGTGGCCTACTTTGCCGTGCACGATCGCAAGCCGCGCCTGTACACGCAGGCCGACGTTTCGCTGCTGCGCGATGTTGCCGCGCGCATCTGGGAAGCCATTCAGCGCGCCCGCGCCGCCCGCGAGCTGCAAGCCACCGAAACGCGCCAGGCCATGCTGCTCAGGCTCGTGCAGCAGCAGCGCGAAACCGACGACCCGAATACGATCATGCGCATCGCCGCCGAGGATCTTGGGCGCTACCTGGGCGTGAATCGCGTTGGCTTCTTCGATACGCCCGACGACGACACAATTCTGTTTACGGCGTCGTGGACTGACGGCACCCTGCCGGCGCTGGAAGGCAGCTTCTCAACCAGGGGCATGGCGCCAAACTATCTGGCCGAGCTGCACGCCGGCCACACGCTTGTGATCGACGACACCGCCCAGGATCCGCTCACCGCCAACTCCTCATTCGCTGCGGTTGGCGTGTGCGCCATGATCGACGTGCCGCTGATCCGCAATGGGCGCTGGTGCGCAGGCTTTTATGTCAACCATTCGAACACGCGCCAGTGGACGCACGACGAAGCCATGCTGGCGCGCAATATTGGCGAGCAAACCTGGGATGCAGTGGAGCGCGCACAGGCGGTTGCCGCGCTCCGCGCCAGCGAGGAACGCCTGCAAATGCTGTACGCGCAGGAGCAGGAAGCCCGCGGTCGCGCCGAAGAGGCCAGCCGCCTGAAAGACGAATTTCTCGCCACCGTCTCGCACGAGCTGCGCACGCCGCTGACCTCGTTCATGGGCTATGCCCAGCTGCTCCTGCGCCGCACCCACGACGCCGAATACGTCAATCGCACGGTCGACAAGATGATGCGCAGCGCCAAGGCACAGGCCCAGCTGATCGAAGACCTGCTGGACGTGTCGCGGATCGTGAGCGGCAAGCTGCGCTTCCAGCTTGAGCAGGTCGATCTGGCGCGCGTGGCGCAGGCCGCGATCGACACGGTGATGCCGGCAGTTGAGGCCAAGGGCATTCGGCTGCACAGCGAGCTTCCCACTGGCGTGGGGCTCATTCTTGGCGATGCCGACCGGCTGCAGCAGGTGGCGTGGAATCTGCTTTCGAACGCGGCTAAGTTCACGCCACCGGGCGGCACGATCAGTGTGCAGCTTGCGGCCAACGAAGGCGCGGCGCAGCTCGCGATTGCCGACAGCGGGATGGGCATCAGCGCGGAGTTCCTGCCCTTTGTGTTCGACCGTTTCCGCCAGGCCGACGGCACCAGCAACCGCGCGCACGGCGGGCTTGGCCTGGGGCTGGCGATTGTGCGCAATATTGTGGAAATGCATGGCGGCACCGTCTCAGTTGATAGCGCGGGTGCAGAGCAGGGTGCGACATTTCTGGTGCGCCTGCCGCTGGGCGAAAGCGAGCACCTGCCCGAGTGGGGTCAGTCGGCACACACGAGCGGGCCGGCCATGCGCTGCCCGCCCGAGCTGCATGGCGCGCGCATCCTGCTCGTCGACGACCAGCCCGACATTCTCGACATGCTTGGGGAAGTGCTGGGCAGCTGTGGGGCCGAGCTGCGCCTGTGCGCAAATGCCCGCGACGCGCTGGACGTGGTGCGCAGCTGGCAGCCAGCCGCGCTCGTTTCCGACATCGCAATGCCCGGCGATGATGGCTACTGGCTGATCAGGGCCGTGCGCGCGCTGCCAGCCGAACAGGGCGGCGGCACGCCCGCAGTAGCGCTCACCGCCTACGTGCGCATCGAAGAACGCGTGCATGTGCTCGAAGCCGGCTTCAACGACTACGTGCCCAAGCCCGTCGAGGCCGATGTGCTCTTGCGGGCGCTGGCGCAACTGCTGCAAAACCACGCGTAGCGAACTACTCCTTTTCCCCCACAGTTATCAGGCGCTCGAACAGCTTTGCGCGCCAGATCGTCCGCAGGATCAAAAACCACAGCGGCACCGTAATCACGAATATTTTGAGCTCCGGCCCCTGAATACCCGGCGTCACCAGGCCAAAGTAGTTGGCCGTCACCGGCGTGACCAGCACCACCACATAGATAATTGCCAGCGCCAGCGCCAGCAGCGCGGGGCGTTTGTCGGGGCTCACCGGCGCCCAGCCCGCAAAGAAGCGGTAGGGCGGCTCGAGAAACAGAATGAGCCCGAACGATGCGAACGCCACAAAGGTCGAAAGCGCCGTCTGCGCCACAATCGTCGCCGCCGCCTCGCCAAAGCCTGCATCGACCTGGTAGGTCAGGCTGGTGTAGGCTTGCCAGCGCGCCACCGCATCGGGCGGGATGTGCGTGTTGGTAATGCCCGTCAGCACAATTTCGTAGAAGAATGTGTAGATCCCTACGCCAAAGATCATCGTCACCACCGCTGCGGGCAGTACAAAGCGCAGCAGCCGCCACAGCAGATCGGGGCTTGGCGTCTCGGGGCGCGCCCACCATGTCAGAAACAGCGTTGGCAAGCCAACCGTGAACAGCGTCAGCGCGACCTGCGACGGCTCGTACGGGAAGCCCAGGCCGATCATGCTGATGGCGATGATGATCAGCATGGACGTGACCACGCGCGTCAGGAAGAGGTAGAGCGAGATCGACAGGCCGCCGATGATGCGCTTGCCTTCGGTGAAGGCGGGCAAGAGCGCGGCAAAGGAGTCGTTCAGCAAAATCATGTCGGCCACATTGCGCGTGACGTTGCTGCCGCTCTCCATGGCAATGCCGAGCTTGGCCTTTTTGAGCGAAAGCGCATCGTTCACGCCGTCACCCATCATCGCAACATAGTGGCCCTGGCTGATGAGCGACGCGACGATCTGCTCTTTCTGCTCGGGGGCAATGCGGCCAAACACGGTAGTTTCCGCCGCCACTTTGTCGAACACCTCGGGCGGAAGATGCGCCAGCTCGGGGCCAGTGGCGGTGCGCAGATTGTCGGGCAGGCCGGCCTGTTTGGCGAGCGCCGCCACGGTCTGCGGGTTGTCGCCCGAAATGATTTTGAGCTGGATGCCCAGCTTGGCAAACTCGGCAATTGTCTCGCGTGCTTGCGGGCGCAGCTCGTCGCTCAGCGCCACCAGCCCCAGCGGCACCAGCGCGGGCAGGTGCAGCGCACCATCGGCGTCGTGCAGGGCGGTGCTTTCCTCACTGGCGGCGAACAAGAGCACGCGCAGCCCGCGATCTGACCATTCGGCAACCTGGCGGGCGAGCGGGCCATCGGCGGCGGTGGCGCTGGCGGGCAGGTACGCCCCGAGCATCTCGACCGCGCCAAGCGCATACACGCCGCGCTGCGCGCCCGCATCGAAAGCCAGCGCGCTCCACTTGCGCGCCGAAGCGAACGGGATTTCGTCGGCGGGCGGCTGCGGCTCGGCCGGCAGAGCGGCGGCCAGCGCCTCGCTGGTGGCGTTGCTGGTGCTGGCGCTGCGCGCAAACACGCCCAGCCGCTCACGCAGCGCCGCCGCATCGAGATCGCCCAGCGGCAGAATTTCCTGAAAAATCAGCCGGTTGGCCGTGAGCGTGCCGGTTTTGTCCATGCACAGCACATTCACATTGCTCAGCGACTCGACCGCGTTGGTTTGCTGCACCAGCGCGCCGCGCCGGGCGATGCCAGCCGCGCCAACCGCATAGGCCAGCGCAATCAGGAAGAACAGGCCGTAGGGCACCTGCCCGCTCAGCACGGCGGAAATCTGCACAATTCGAATCAGCGGGAAACTTTCGAGCACGGTTTGCAGCAAAATCACGCCGCTCATGAGCGCGACAATGAATGTCACCAGGCGCACCGCAAAGGTGATCTGCTGCTGGAGCGGCGTCTGTACGGCCTGAAAGGCGCGCACGGTTTCGGTGAGCTGGTTGGCGAAACTTTCCGCGCCGACTTTTTCGGCCTGGTAGAAGGCATCGCCGGTGACGCAGAAGCTGCCCGACAGCAGCGTGTCGCCCTCGGTTTTCACGACCATGTCGGGCTCGCCGGTCAGCAGCGACTCGTCCATCTCCAGGCGGCCGTCGCCTACCACACGCCCATCCACCACAATCTGGTCGCCGGCCAGCACATGAACAACATCGCCCTTCACCAGCGCAGCCGGGTCGATCGCCTGCTCCTGCCCGTCGCGCAGCACCCGCACTTTGGTGCGCGTCAGCAGCGCAATTTTGTCGAGCTTGCGCTTGGCGTTGATCTCCTGCACAGTGCCGATCAGCGCGTTCACCAGACCCTGCCCAACGCTGGTAAAGGCGTCGTTGTACTGGCCAAGCGCAATCAGCGCAATGCCAATGGCAAACAGGATGTTGTTGAAGAAATTGAACAGATTGGCGCGAATGATATCCCAGTACGAGCGGCTGGAACGAAAGCTGGCGGCGTTGGTTTCGCCGCGCTGCTGGCGGGCACGCACTTCCTGCTGCGTCAGGCCTTGAACCAGTTGCATTGAGCCTCCCAGGCGCGCCCGCGACTGGCGCGAGCACATGCAGGTAATCGAGAACGGTCGCATAGTGTACCACCGCTGGAAGCTGCTCCAGCGGTGGTTTTCGGGGAACGTTTGTTGGCTTTGCGCAATCGCGCTTATGCTGCGGGCGTGGCCAGCTTCGGGCTGCGCGCCGCCGCGCCGGGCCGGCGCTTGTTCAGCAGCCAGCGTTGGATCGGGGCGACAATTGCCGTCACAATCGCCACGGCGGCCAGCGGCGGCAGGATCTGAACGATACCGCCGAGGTTAAAGCCGCTCGACATGCCCTCGCCGCCCGCATGCCCACCCACCTGGGCCACTTCCGTCGCGCTGCTGCCCGCCAGCGTGGCGACCAGCAAACAAAACCCGACAACAACCAGTGCAGCCGCCAGAATGGCGAGTGTTCGACCAATGAGTTTCATCTGAGTGCTCCTGCTATGTGCCTGGCCGCGCCGTTGTGTTCGGCGGCGGCGTGTTTCTTTCGATGGATACAGAATAGCGGAAGCGTTTTCAGAGATTATTAAGAAGCGATTGGCGAACTATGTGGGCTGCTCCAGGTAGCCGCCCTGGTCGGCCTGCTCCAGCACGCTGTTGATTGCGGCGACGAGCGCGCGCGCGCCTTCCACGCTCAGCTCGACGGCGACGCGCGCGCCGGGCCCAAGCGCCTCGTTCACAAAATCGATATTCAGCGCGTGCTCGAATGGCGCGTCGAACGGGTGATCGTAGGAAACGTTGGCTTCGCGCAGCGGAAACCAGCCGCTGGCCTTCTTGCCGCTGCCTTCAACTGGCACTTGTGTGGCGATCATGGTGCACATAGCAATGCTCCTGTGTTGACGAGTAAGAACCGCAGAACTACGGAACCGCAGAACCACGGAACCAATCAGGGTTTAGGGTCTGGGGTTTTGGGATTAGCCCAATACCATTCGAATAAGAACGATAGAAACGTTCACCACAGAGACACAGAGGCACGGAGCGCTTTAGAATGCTCTTGAATCCTGGTGACTTGGTAGTTATTGTAACGGTATTAGGATTGCAACCTTCAAACCTGCAACCTTCAAACCTGCAACCTGCGAACCGCAGAACCAAACCCCAACCCCTGCGCTGAAAGCGCATTAGAGATAGGTTTCCAGAAAGGCAAAAATCTTCTCCCAGCCGTCGACGGCCTGTTCAGCGCGGTAGGCTGGCCGGTGGTAGTAGAAGAAGCCGTGGCCGGCCTTGGGGTACATATGGAACTCGTAGGTTTTGCCGTGCTGCTTGAGCGCTTCTTCGAGCTGCGCAACATGCGCGGGCGTCGGGCTCTGATCTTCTTCGCCAAACAGGCCCAAAATCGGGCAGGGCAGGTCTTTGGTGTAGTCGATTGGGGCGACCGGCTGCCTGGGCGTGAGTTCGCTGGGCGCCATCACCACGCGCCCGCCCCAGCAATCGATCACGGCATCGAAGCCGGGCGCGCGGCAGGCAGCGAGGTAGGCGTGCCGCCCGCCCGAGCATGTGCCGAACACGCCAACTTTCCCGCTGCTGTAGGGCAGTGCGCGCAGGTAGTGCATTGCGCCGGCAAGGTCGCCCACCACCTCGTTGTCGTCGGCGCCGCCAGCCGCGCGCGCTTTGGCGGCCACATCTTCGGGCGTGCCGTGCCCAATCCGGTGGTAGAGGTTGGGCGAAATAGTGACGTAGCCGTGGTGCGCGAACTTGCGGGTGGCCTCGCGGTACCACTCATCCCAGCCCGGCATATGGTGGGCCAGCACCATGCCGGGGAATGGCCCCGCGCCAAGCGGGCGTGCCATATATGCGCCAATCAGCTCGCCGCCCGCGCCGGGAATAGCCACCGTCTCCGCGATCATTCCCTCGTACATGTTGGTCTCGTACATGGGCCAGGCTCCTTTCAGCACCGCAGAATATGGCCGCAAGTATAGTACCAAAACCGGCTGCGCGTGGCGGCGTGTCGCCCGCCTATGCGCCGATCTGGATGCCGGTGTATTTCGCGCCGTAGTCGTTGGTCGGGTCGCGGTAGATGCCGTGGATGTGCAGATTGGTTGCGCCGCTGGTATCGCCCGGCCGGCCACCGCCCTGCGGCGAAAACTCGATCACAATCGCCGGCCCTGTGACGCGGAAGTAGGCCGCGCTGCCAGCCGTGGTTGGGCCATACCAGGCGAAGTAGGTCTGATCAAGCGCCGACTGAACTTCGGCCAGGCGTGCTGCCGCCGCTGCATCATTGGCGAGGCCGGTGTAATGCGCCACCAGCTTCCACAGCGCGGCCTGCTGGTCGGCATTCATCTGCGACGCAAGCAAACCCTCGGATTGAATGGTCTTGCCGTCCTGCCCCGGCCCAAGCACAAGGTCGATTGAGTTCGAACCCAGAATCGCCGCTTTCTGCTGCGTTGCGTCGAGCGAGTTAACCAGCGCAAAACCTTCATCCAGAATATCGCCGAGCGGGCGCACAGTGGTGCCGCTGGCGTCGGTATATTCGCCCGGCTGCACGCCAATAAAGCTTGGCGTCAGCGCGAGGTTCGCGCCCGCAATCGTGGCGTTGACGGTGACGTGGTGGCCGCCCCACTGCCACTGCCACGGGTCGCTCACCGAGGGCGTGCCGATCAGCGCAATGAAGTAGTTGGCTTTACCAAAACCGCCGCCCGTGCCTTCCTGCTGAAACAGCGCATCGTCGGCGTCCCATTCAGCCACCACGCGCTTATAGCCTTCGGCGCTGAGAGTCGCCTGCATCACTGCCAGCCAAGCATCCTGCTGCGCCGCGCTCATATTGCCCCACATCAGGCCCTTGCGCGTAAAGCCGGCCGGCGGGAAGTTCGACCAGCGCTGTTTCTGCGCAGTATCGCTCCAATCGAACAGGGTGGTGCTTTTCTCGCTGTCGTTGAGCGTGGCCAGAAAGGCGGTTGCGGCGGCGATGATCGCGGCAGTTGCGCCCCCGCTGGCCGCTGCCGCTGGGCTTGTGTCGCTGGTGGCCGGCGCGGCAGTTGCGTTGCCGGAAATTGCCGTGGCTGCCGGGGCCGCGCTTGGTTGCGCAGTTGCTGCCGGTGCTGCGGTTGGCGTGGCCGCGCTAGATGCGCCACACGCGGCCAGCAGCGCGGCCCCAGTTGACGCGCCCGTGAAGGCGGCGAGCTGTTTCAGAAATGCCCGCCGCGGCAGGTCGTGAGCGTTATTCATAACATCCTCCATCTTATGTCTATAAAGAAATTATCCAGTGCAGTTCTATAGCCGTTTGCGGAACAATTGACCACTCACGCACCGGCAAGAAACGTGTTGGAACGCAGAAAATGCAACTGCTTTCTGCATCCTGCCCACTGCAAACTGCTATAAGTGAGGTTTTAGGGCAGGGAAAGCCTCGTTGCGCATCCCAATCCCCATGCTCTAAACCCCCAACCCCTGCGCGCGCACGCGCACTAGCCAAGATAGGTCGAAAGGCCGCCGAGCGCGATGCCGAGGCCAAGCACCGTGACGATCACCGCGCTGGCGAGTGGCAAAGCCCGGCCCCAGGCGCTGCCCGCGCCACCAAAGCGGTCGAGCAGAGCGCGCGAACGCACCAGCATGACGCCAATCGCGATCAGCACTGCCGCCAGCCCAACGCTGAACGAGACAATCAGGCCCAGGCCGAGCGCGATGCGGTTCAGGCCAATCGCGATCACCATGATGCCGAGCGCTTCGGGGCAGGGCACCAGCCCGCCTGAGACGCCCATCGCCAGCAGACTGCGGAAGCTCACGCCCTCGGCGGGCGGCAGATGCGTGTGGACATGGCCGTCGCCGTGGTCGTGCGTAAGCGCGTGCGCGTGGTCGTGCGCGTGGTCGTGATCGTGCGCGTGGTCGTGATCGTGTGAATGGTCGTGCGCGTGGTCATGGTCGTGGCTGTGCGCGGCGTTCTTCCCACTGCGGAAGGCCAGCCAGCGCTGCGCAATCAGGCGCGCGCCCAGCACCACCACCAGCAGGCCCGAAAACACTTCCAGCGCCGGCACCAGCACGCCTGGCACCACGAACTGGCTGGCGAACAGCGCCAGCAGGCCGATCACAATCACCGACGCGGTGTGGGTGAAGGTCACAATCGCGCCGAGTGTGATCGCGTGGCGCACGGTGCCGCGGCTGCCCACCAGGTAGGCGGCGACCAGCGTCTTGCCGTGGCCGGGAGTCAGCGCGTGCAGGCCGCCAAGCAGCACGGCCAGCGCGAGGGCCAGCACCAGCACCCACGGCGAAAGCGCCGGGGCCTGCAAGAAGGCCAGCAACTGCTGCGACTGAGAAGAAGAACTGGCCCATGTTTCGGTCGTCGCAGCTGTGCTTGCGGCAGCGCTTGTGGGTGCCGCGCCAATCGTGTAATCGACCGAAATGCTTTGCTGAATGTCGTCGCGATTTTGCGTGCCAAGCGTGATCGCTGCGTCCTTCTCGACAAAGGTATTGACTTGGTAGGCCGAGCCGGCCGGCGCGAAATTATTGCGATAGTCGATGACGTGCGTGCTGCTCAGGTTTTCGGGCAGCGCGGCAGTGGTGAAGACGCGGATGGTGCCATAGCCAGCCTGAAAGTTCAGGTATGGCACGATGTCGATTTTCGTAATAGTCAGCGCCACTGGCGCGCCATCGGCCTTCAGCTCGATCTGGCTCAGCACGCTGTTCACATAGGCCTGGCTCTCAGCGTCGGAAATCTGCTCGTCGCCATTGCTGTCGAGCAGGGGCAGCACCTGCGGCGCGACCAGCACGCCCGGCGAAAGATCCAGCTCGACCTCAAGTTGCGTGGGCGCGACGGTGATGTAGGTCGCCTGCAAATACACGTCGGCCGGGTGGGCCAGCGCCGCCCCAGGCGACGCCAGCACCACCAGCAGCAGCGCGAACAGGCTCAGCAGCAGCCTGGGCCACAGCGCAAAGCGCCGGCTTCTGCGCGCGTTTTTCATCATGCGATCTCCACACCGGTATAGGCCGCGCCGTAGTCGTTCGTTGGGTGTCGGTAGATGCCGTGAATGTGGTTGGCGGCGTTTCCGCCCATCTCCTGCGGCGAGTACTCAATTACAATCGCCGGGCCGCTCACGCGGAAGTAGGCCGCCTCGCCCTGCGTCGTCGAGCCATACCAGGCCAGGTAGGTTTGATCGAGCGTGGACGTCACCTCGGCCAGGTGCGCGGCGGCGACTGCGTCGTTGGCGAGGCCGGTGTAGTGCGCAATCAGCTTGACCAGCGCGGCCTGCTGGTCGGCGGTCATCTGCGCGGCGGGCAAGCCTTCGGCCTGAATGGTCTTGCCATCCTGGCCGGGGCCAAGCACCAGGTCGACGTAGGTGGTGCCAAGAATGGCGGCCTTCTGCTGCGTGGCGTCGAGCGAGTTGACCAGCGCAAACGCTTCGTCCTCGATATCGCCGAGCGGGCGCACGGTTGCGCCATTCGCGTCGGTGTAGCTGGCGGGCTGCACGCCAATGAAGCTGGGCGTCAGCGCAAGGTTCGCGCCCGCAATCGTGGCGTTGAC
The DNA here is from genome assembly GCF_057073505.1 of Kouleothrix sp. 19917. Taxonomy (NCBI): domain Bacteria; kingdom Bacillati; phylum Chloroflexota; class Chloroflexia; order Chloroflexales; family Roseiflexaceae; genus Kouleothrix; species Kouleothrix sp. 19917. The sequence continues at coordinate 958,370 of NZ_CP097099.1, read as the reverse complement.
GGTGACGTGGTGCCCGCCCCACTGCCACTGCCACGGGTCGGTTTCCGAGGGCGTGCCAATGATCGCGACCCAGTAGTATTGCTGGCCGTACTGCAGCTGCCCGCCGCCCGGCCCGCCACCACTCGATCCGGTCGCCAGCTGGTCGTCGGCGGCCCACTCGGCCAGCACGCGCTGGTAGCCTTCGGTGCTGAGCGTGGCCTGCATGAGCGCCAGCCAGGCGTTCTTCGGCCCATCGGCGAGGTTGCCCCACATCAGCCCGGCGCGAGAAAACAAGCCTTCGGGCAGGTTCGACCAGCGCTGCCGTTGGGCGGTGTTGCTCCACTCAAACAGCGCGCTGCTTTTTTCGCTGGCGCTGAGCGTGGCGAGAAAGGCGTTGGCGGCGGCAACAATTGCGGGTGTGGCGCTTTGCGTCGCCACAGCCGTGGCCGCCGTGCCGCCAGTTGCGGCAGTCGCGGCGCTGGTTGCGGCGCTGGTGGCGGCAGGCGCCGCGCTTGGCAGCGCCGTGGCCGCAGCCGGAACCGCCGTTGCGCTGCTGGTGCCGGTTGCGCCACAGGCGGCCAGCAGCGCAGCCCCCGCCGAGGTGCCGGCAAAGGCGGCAAGCTGCTTCAAAAATGTGCGCCGCGACATGATCTGGCCTGAACGAGCGTTTTCCTGGGGTTGCATGGTTCCTCCTCAAGCATCTGGCAAATAGACTTCGATGGGGAAAGCATACGCCAAACGTTTTTATGAATTGTTAAGAAGCTGTAGGCAGAGTGTGAGGGCTTTGCCCGGCGCGGCACAGGCGGGATACTACACAGCAAAATAATCAGATGCGCCATTCTGACCTATTGACAACCATATAGAGCCGTGATATAGTTTCTTCAATGAACGAACGAGCGGCGGCTAGCTGGCCGCCACGAAACCGCAAGAATTCAGAGGCCGATGATGTTGCAGCAATCCACCCCTTGCACAAGCCGCAGCCCACGCCTGGAAGCGCTGAGCGCCGCCCGGCCCGCAGAGCTGGCGTGGTATCGTGCGCAGCAAGAAGACCCACTGATCTGAGCGAAGCACGCGCGGTGAACCCGCCGCTGCGCCAGGTCGGGCCGCACAGGCTCCCTGGCGCAGCGGCTTTTTTATCGGGGCGTGGTGCAGCCTGGCAGCATCCCGCGTTTGGAGCGCGGTGGTCGCACGTTCGAATCGTGCCGCCCCGACCAGCTTTTTTGCGCTTGCAACGTCGGCATGGGTATGAACGAATCGGCAGTGGGCAGGGTAAAAGCTCAATCCCAAAACCCTAAACCCCAGGCCCTGCGATGGCCAGGCGCAAATAAAGAATGCCGCTCAAGCACAAGCGGACGTGCATCTGTCTTGTAAACAGAGGGTTGCCGGTTCGAGGCCGGCGAGCGGCTCCAGTGGTTGGGCGTGCCTGACGGCGCAAATGATTTCAGAGGAGGGGCTGCTACACGGGCGGGTTCCTGGTTCTGGCATGGTTGCTAGTGCTCAGCAGGAAACCAGCCCACCCCAATGGGTCGCATCGTCCAACAGCAGGACGCCCGCCCTGCAAGCGGGAGATCCGGGTGCGAATCCCGGTCGATCCACCAATGGCCCTGTCGTCTACTGGCCAGGACACCTGCCTCTCACGCAGGCAAAGCGGGTTCGATTCCCGCCAGGGTCACCATTTCCCGGCGTAGCTCAACGGCAGAGCGCCCGCGCGACATGCGGGTGGCTGGGCGTTCAAATCGTCCCGCAGGGACCAGACGCGCTGTGGTGAAACAGCAGGTGCAAGCCCTGCCAGCGCGACCAGATAATTCACCGCAAAGGACGCAAAGCTTCACAGGTTGCAGGCCCATCTCAAAGCCCAAAACCCTCATGCGTCTCTCGTTCTGGGCGCATAGCAATGCGTCCTTCACCGGCTTCCACGGCTGCTATAGCGGTTTGCAAAACGTTTGGCAATCCATGCACCACCAAAAACTGGTTGGAGTGCGGAAAAGCAACTGCATCCTGCCGACTGCAAACTGCTATGGTGCCTGCGCGGCGTCGCGCCGCAATTCTCCCGACAATGTTTCGATCTGCTTCCGACGACCTCTGGTAACCTCCCTGTCATCCCCCTCTCTATAACTATCAGGCGTCGTGCGCGATAATTTTGCTTGCCAACAGGCGCTGCATCTCTAACACAACAACGAAACCGGAGCCCGGTCGATGCACACAATTTTCTTGCTGGGGGCCTACGGCCAGAACAACCTGGGCGATGATGCGCTGCTCGAAGTCTTCCTTGAGCAGCTGAACGACGCGCACCTGATCGTCAACTCGGCACAGCCGCGCAGAACCCAACGGCGCTATGGCGTCGAAGCTGTTGCCACCTATTCGAGCTGGCCGCGCCTGCGCCGCCCGCGCGCGCTGTGGCGCTCGGACGCGATCGTTTTTGGCGGCGGCAGCCTGCTGAAGGAGATCGAAGGCGGGCTTGTTGCGCGCCTGCTGTATTTCGTTCGCATCTTCCTGCTGCTGCTGTTTGGCAAGCTGTTTGGCCGCCCAACCGCCATGCTGGGCGTCGGCATCGGCCCGCTGGAGCGCCCGCTGTATCGCTGGCTGTCGCGCCATGCCGCCAACCTCACCGACCTGATCTGCGTGCGCGATACCGACTCGCGCGATTTGCTCCACGCGATTGGCGTACGCCGCCCGATACGCGTTACTGCCGACCCGGTGTTTACGCTGGGCGGCGAGCGCCCGGCCAGCAATTCCGCAATTTCTTCAGAAGAAGATCGCCCAACGGTGGTGGTCGTGCCGCGCTACTCGCTGCGCGAAGAGCAAGTTGTGGCGCTGGCCGCCGCCTGCGACCATATGGTCGAAACGCATGGCGCGCTGGTGCGTTTCGTGGTCTTCCAAACTGGCTACCGTGCGTGTTTCGACGATGCTGCTGCGGCGCGCGCGGTGCTGGGGCATATGCGCCACGCCGAGGCGGCCGAGCTGCGCATTCCCGAAACACCCGGCGCGGCGCTGGAATTGATCGGCCAGGCCAGCCTGCTGCTCAGCAGCCGCCTGCACGGCCTGATCTTCGCCACCATCCGGGGCGTGGCCGCCGTCGCGCTCGATTACGAAACCAAGGTGCGCAGCTTTATGCGCGAAATTGGCCAGGAAGACGCCAGCGTGTCGCTGGCCGAGCTGGCGGGCGGCGCGCTGCCGGGCGTGCTCGACACGGTGTGGGCCGATCGCCGCGAGCGCGGCGCGGAGGCCCAGACGCAGATCGCGGCATTGCGCGCGCGCGGCCACGAAAATTTCGCGCAGTTTCGCGAGCTGATCGCCCAACCACGGCGGGCCAGCGCGCTCACCGGCGGCGCGCTGCTCTTCGCCAGCATGACGATTGTCAATGCCGGCAACTACCTGTTCAACCTGGTGCTCGGGCGCTGGCTTGGCCCGGCCGCCTTTGCCGACCTCAGTCTGGTGATCACCATCCTGCTGGTCATCACGATGGTGACCTCGACGCTGCAAACCATCAGCGCGAAGTTCGCGGCCATGCACGCAGCCAGCGGCGACGAGTCGCAGATCCGCGCCGTGCGCGGCTGGCTCGGGCGCGGCGCGTGGGCGCTCGGTGCAGCGATGCTGCTGCTGTTTGCTGGCGGCAGCACGCTCTGGCAGAGCTTCTTTCAAACGACCTCGGCCTGGCCCTTCGTTATTCTCGGGCTGGGCATGCCGCTCTACTTCGTGCAGGGTGTCGACCGGGGCGTGCTGCAGGGGCAGACGCGCTTTGGCCCGCTGGCGCTGAGCTATCAGGCCGAGATGTGGGCGCGCTTGCTGAGCGCGGTTGCGCTGGTGGCGCTGGGCTTTGCGGTGAATGGCGCAGTCGCGGGTGTGACGATTTCGCTGATCGCGACATGGCTGGTGGGCTACTGGTTTCTGCGCCCCCGGCAGGCCAGCGAGCGGCGCACGCAGCCGCTGCCGCAGGCCGACCGGCGGGCGATCCTGAGCTTCGCCGGGCCGGTGGTTGCCGCGCTGGTCGGCCAGGTGATGATCAACAACAGCGACATCCTGATCGTCAAGCATTTCTTCCCGGCCGAGGAAGCCGGCCACTATGCCGCGCTGGCGCTGATCGGGCGAATCGTGTTCTTCGCCACGCTTTCGGTGGTGGCGGCGATGTTCCCGCTGGTGGCGCAGAAGCAGCAGCGCGGCGAGCCGCACCGCCACCTGCTGTGGATGGCGCTTGGGCTGGTGGCCGTGGCCTCGCTGGCGGTGATCGCCGCCGCGCTGGTGGTGCCCGGCCTGATGGTGCGCGTGCTGTTTGGCGAGGCCTACCTGGCAATTGCGCCGCTGCTGTGGCTGTATGCGGTCGCCACGATGCTGTATGCGCTGGCGAATGTTGTGATCAACTATCGCCTTTCGGCTGGCGACGGCGGCGGCAGCGCGCTGGCGATGCTGGCGGGCGCGGCGCAGGTGGGCGGGCTGTGGCTGTTCCATTCCAGCCTGCGCGAAGTGGTGGTTGTGCAAATTGTGCTGATGGTCGGGCTGTTTGTGCTGCTGCTGGCGTGGGACTGGCGGCTGGCGCGGCGCGCGCGCCTGGGGACAGTTCCCGCCGCCGCGCCGACCATGCCGGCCGGTGGCGGGCTGCGCCGCCGCCTGCGCGGGCTGCTGCTCGGCATCTTCACGCTGTCGCTGCTGCTGCTGATGTGGCAGGTCGCCGGGGCGCAGGCACCCACGGGCGGCTATGCGGCCCACCAGCAGGTGCAGCAGATCCTGCCGTCGCTGCGCGACAGCGAGGCCGAGCATGCCAGCGGCGCGTATTTCCCCGGCATCGGCGCAATGATCTCGCTCGACATGGTGCGCGGCCCGAACGCCTTCCCCGACAAGCCAGCCAAGCCGGGCGTGCACGACTGGATGGTCTACCTGCTCGGCGCGTTTGGTCCCAGGCTCACGGCGGTGCCGCCGGGCGAAACCATCGCCTTCTCAACCGATTACTACGACTACGACGAGCGCAGCTACCACCAGATTGTGGTCAGCAGCCGCGCCGCCGACATCACCGACAGCGGCAAGTATGTCGCCTGGTTCGACGGCCAGCCCTACGACCAGGCCAGCGCCGCAGCTATCGCGCAGGCACCCGCCAGCATGCCAGCCGCGCAGGGCGGCACAACGCTCGATTTCGCCGACGCGCAGGCCAGCGCCGCCGACTGGGTGCCGCAGGCGGGCGAGTGGGCTTTCACCGATGGCGGCTATGCGCAGACGCAGCTCGACCGCTACGACCTGATGAGCCTGCTCAATCGCAAAATCGAAGGCGACTATAGCTTCCAGGTTGATCTGAAATATCTCGAAGGCGATATGGGCGGCGGCATTGTCTTTAACGCGCCAGATGTCAACAGCAAAAACGGCGCGCAGATGATCAGCTATTCCGAAAAGGGCAACTACCTGCAATGGGGTGCCTTTGATGAACAAGGCACCTTTCAGTTCAAGGGCGGCAGCCCGGTGGCGAATGGCGCGGACGGCCAGCCACACACGCTGGCCGTCACCGTCGCGGGCGCGAGCTACCGCGTTGAGCTGGACGGCACGACCCTGGTGGCCGATGTGCCGCTTGCCAGCGCAGGCGGGCATGTCGGCCTGTTCGCCTCGACCTCGCACGTGCTGTTCGACAATGTGAAGCTAGCGAGCACGCAGCCATGAGCGCACCCGAGCTAACAATCACGCGCCCGCGCGCCGCGCGCCGCGTCAACATCCTGGGCTTGCGCGTCGAGCTGCGCCCGCTGCTGGTGGTGCTGGGCATCTTCCTGACCACGCGCGCGCTGCTGCTGCTGGTGATCTTTCTGTCGTCGGCGGCCATCCCGATGAACACCGGCATGTTTGGCTACGCCGAACCGAACAACCTCGTCATCGACGGGCTGGTGCGCCACGATAGCTGGTGGTATGTCAATATCGTCGAGCATGGCTACACCATGGGCGACATCAAAACCGGCGCGCAAGGCACCGTGACCTTCTTCCCACTCTACCCGCTGCTGGTGAAGCTTGTCGCCGGGCCGCTGCATAACGTCTACCTGGCCGGCCTGCTCGTGTCGAATGGCGCGCTGCTGGCGGCACTTGGCTTTCTCTATGGCCTTGCGCGCCACGAGTATGGCGAAGAAACGGCTGCACGCGCCGCCTTCTACCTGGCCGGCGCGCCCACCGCCGTGTTCTTCTCGGCCATGTATACCGAAAGCCTGTTTGTGGCGCTGGTATGCGCAACGTTCTATTTTTCGCAGCGCCGCCAGTGGGAGTTTGCCGCCATTGCGGGCGCGCTGGCCTCGGCTACGCGCAACACGGGCGTGCTGCTGGCCGCCGTGATTGCGCTGGAAGGTCTGCACCAGCAGGGCTTTCGCTTCCGGCCTGCGCGCCTGCTTGGGGCGACAGCCGGGGAAACGGCGGGCTTGTGGTGGGCGCACCTGCGCCAGCAACTGAGCTGCGCCGTGCGGAGCTGGCGCAGCCTGCTGGCGGCCGCCTACGTGCCAATTGGCCTGGTTGCCTATATGGGTTTTCTGAAGGTCACCTTTGGCGACCCGCTGGGATTCATTCACGCGCAGGCCACCTGGGGCCGTGGGACGAGCGCCGCCGGCATCACCAGAATCGTCACCTCGACGATCACCAACCTGAACATTGGGCCAAACCCCTGGTCGGGTCAGATCAACACGCTCACGCTGCTGTGCCTGATCGCAACGCTGGCATTCGCGCCGCTGGTGCTGGTGGTGATGCTGAAAATGCGCCCGGCCTATGGGGTGTATACGGGCCTGACTTTTTTTGTGCCGCTCAGCACCGGCACCGTCGGCAGCATGACGCGCTACATCCTGATGCTGATTCCCTGCTTTGTGCTGCTGGCCCACTGGGGCCGGCGCGGCTGGGTCGATCGGCTGGTGCTGGGGGTTTTCCTGCCGCTGATGAGCTATTTCGCAGTGTTATTTTCACATTGGTATTTTGCCGGCTAATGCCGCAGCCTAACGCGCCTGAGGAGCACTATGACATCTCGCATCCTGGCATTACGAACATGGAACTGGCGGCGCTATTTACAGCCCGGCCGCATAATCATCAGTGGCGTGCTGCTCGCCTCGCTTGCGGTGGGCGGGCTGCTGGCCATGCGCACCCTGCGGCCGGCCGCGCCTGTGCAGGTGCTGCCCGGCCAAACGCTGGCCTGGGATATTGCGCGCGCCGCTGCTGGCTCGGAAGGCGTGCAGATGGCCTCGGGCTCGTACCTGCCCGGCGACCGGCTGGTGCTCTACACGCGCACCGCCCAGACCGACCGGGCGCGTATTCGCACCTGGGCGCTGATGCAGCTCGAGCCCTTTGCCGACCGGCTGGCAAAAATGCCCAGCAGCGAAAAGCTGACCTGGGTGATCGACTTTGGCCCGCCGCCCGGCGAGCAGGAAGCGCTTTCGGCACCGCTGAGCAAAGCCGCCGATCCGTCGCAATATACCTATGTGAGCGCCGCGCCGGGCCTGATCACGGCGGCGAATGATGCGCCAGCCGCGCAGCCGGCCGCCCAACCAACAGCCCAGCCCGCCGCTCAACCGGCCGCCCAACCAACAGCCCAGCCCGCCGCTCAACCGGCCACGCAGGCCACGGGCCAGCCCGCCGCTCAACCGGCCACGCAAGCCACGGCCCAGCCCGCCGCACAGCCCGGTGCAGCGCCAACCGTCGCGGTCAGCACACAGCCGCTGCTGGCCAGCACCTTCGACGAAACCAACCCGGCCCAAAGCCCCTGGCAGCCGCTCTCGGGCGACTGGCAGGCGCACGACGGCATCTACAGCCAGCGCGACAACACTGGCTACGACTTTATCAGCATGATGAACATCGCGCCGCAAACGAATTACGCCCTCGAATCCAAGCTGCGGCTGGGCGAAGGCGACATGGGCGGCGGCTTCATCTACAACGCGCCCAACGCAACCACACGCGCCGGCGCGCAGATCGTCGATTTCGACAACAAAGGCGGCTTTCTGCGCTGGGGGCGCTACGACGACAAGAACGCCTATATCTACGAAGGCGGCGCAAAGATCGACCCGCCGATCAGCGACGGGCAGTGGCACGACCTGCGCCTGACTACCCACGGCGCGGCCAGCACGGTTGCGCTGGATGGCCGCGAGCTGGGCCAGATCAAGAACACATCCACCAGCGGCTCGCTCGGCCTGGTAACCTCGAAAACCAAAGTCGATTATGACGAAGTGAAAGTGACTATTCTGCCGGGCGATGCGACGGTGCCAACCGCACAGGCGGCCGCGCCAACCACCCTGCCCACGGCCGCGCCCGCAGCCACCAGCTTCAAAGACGATTTTGCCGACGGCGACACCAAGGGCTGGCAGGTGCTCAGCGGCACCTGGCAGAACATCGACCAATCCTACCAGCAAACCAGCGCCACCGGCTCGGATCTTGGCAGCGTCTCGCCCTTCCAGAGCGACAGCTACAGCGCGACGGTGCGGCTGAAGCGGCTCGACGGCGACATGGGCGGTGGCATGTACTTCAACATGGCCCAGCGCGACAAAAAGAGCGTGAGCCAGATGATCAACTACACCGAAGGTGGCAAGGCGCTGCAGTGGGGCCATTTCGACGATGGCGGCAACTTCGTGTTTGAAGGCAGCGCCAAAGTGCCCGATGGCAGCGATGGCGAATGGCACACGCTGGGCATTGCGGTGAAAGATGGCAAGGCGACCTTCACGCTTGACGGCACCGTCATCAAGAAAGATGCCGAACTTGCCTATACATCGGGCTACCTCGGCTTGCTGGCCAGCAACAGCAAAGTGGCGTTCGACGATATTAATTTCAACGTACAACAATAACTGAGCAAATGATGAAACGATACCGTTTACAACCATACATGCCCGATCTGCTGGCTGCGCTGCTGCTGATCATGCTGCCGCTGCTGGTGTTCTGGCAGGTCTGGGCCGCCAACCCGCACGACCGCGTGATCTTCGGCGGCGACATTCTGATGGGCGCCTACCCGACGCGCGTCTACATCCACCGGCTGTTCAACCTGGGCCAGCTGCCGCTGTGGAACCCCTACCAGCTGGCGGGTATGCCGCTGCTGGGCGATGTGCAAACCGCGCCCTACTACCTGCCCAACCTGCTGCTCGACCTGCTGTATCGCGGGCGCGACCTGCCCTACATGGCGTTTGAGCTGCTGGTGGTTGCGCATTATTCGCTGGGGGCGCTGCTGTTCTTTGCCTATGTGCGCAACCTGGGCGTGCGCCCCGCCGCCGCGCTGGTTGGCGCAATTGCGTTTGAGTTCAATGGCTTCTTTGTTGGGCACCGGGGCCACTACAACATGTTTGCGGTGGTGGTGTGGCTGCCGGGCGTGCTGTGGCTGCTCGACCGCGCCTGGGCGGCGGCGCGCCCGCGCCACGCGCTGGCCTGGGCGGTGGCGGCTGGCCTGGCGCTGAGCCAGCTGGTAATGGCCGGCCACCCGCAGGTGACGCTGTACTGCTCGGTGACGATTCTGGCTTATATGGCCTACCGCTGGAGCGCGACGCTGCGGAAGGGCAGCTGGCGGGCGCGGCTGCGTACCCCGGCGCTGTTTGCGCTGGCTGGCCTGCTGGCGGGCGGCATCGCAGCAGTGGCGCTGCTGCCCGCCGCCGAGCTGCTCGGCCGCTCGCTGCGCAACGAGCTTTCCTACGATTTCACGGTGCAGTATTCGCTGCTGCCGCGCAACCTGATCGGCCTGCTGGTGCCCGAGTTTCTGGGCTGGAGTGCGACCGAGTTCCGCATCTACGCAGGCGTGCTGACGCTGGTGCTGGCGACAGTCGCGTGGGTCGTGCCGGCCCGCCCGCGCGCCGAGCGCCGCTTCTTTGGCGTGGCCGTGCTGGTGGCGCTGATGGTGGCGCTGGGCGGTTTTACGCTGCTCGACGGCCTGATCTACCGCTTTGTACCCGGATTTACCTCCATCCGCGTGAGCACCCGCGCTTTTTATATTGCCAACTTTGCGCTGGCGGTGCTGGCGGCCTTTGGCGCAGAAAATTTGCTCACATCGCTGGACAAGGCCGAACGGCAGCGGCTGCACCAGCTTGCGCGCGGCGTGGCTGGCCTGCTGGGCGTGGCGGTGCTGCTGGGCGTGCTGCTGTATGTTGCGCTGCTGAACAACTACAAGCCGGTTGGCGAAGATTTCTTCTTTTCCGAAAACCTGTTCAGCCGCAACCCCTCGGGCGATACGTTTACGCTGCTGACGCAGACCGCCAACGCCTGCCTGCTGTTTATGCTGCTGCTGGCCGGCGCAACCGCGCTGCTGTGGGTGCGCGTGAGCGGCAGGCTGGCCGGGCGCGGGCTGGCCGCCGTCGCGGCGCTGCTGATGTTTATCGACGTGGCGACCTTCGCGCCCTACCACGACACGATCAAGGCCGACCCCGACACCATGCGCTTTACGATCAAGGGCTACCAGACGCAGCTGCTCGATGTGCCCTGGAAGGTTGCCGACCAGCAGCAATTGCTCGACCGCCTGGCCAGCCTGCCCGACGGCATGCGCGCCGACAATGCCGCCGAAATTCTGCCCGACAACTATAGCGCGCTGTATCGCACGCCGTTCGCCACTGGCTACAATATTCTCGATCTCCAGCAGCGCTTCGAGATGCTGACGCAGTGGCCGAACCTGCCAGCAAATACGCGCTGGGACCTGCTGAACGTCGGCTATGTGCTGACCCAGCCCGACGCAAAGGACCCGCCCGCGCCGGACGCCAGGCTGGTGCTCGACAACAGCCAGGGCAAGCTGTGGGAACGCGCGCAACAGCCCAGCTATGCGCGTTTCAGCACCGCCATTCGCCCGGCCACCACAACAATCACGCTGAACGGCCTGCTGCGCGACGGCCAGCCGCTCGGCGCTCAGCCGCCCATTTCCGTCGACAGCGGCACGCTCGACAGCACGCTCAAGCAGGTTTGGCCCGAAGCGGTCGACCCGGCGCTCTACGAAATCGGCACAAGCGGCGTGCGCAGCCCGGTTGATATTGGCGTGCTGGCCGGCGGTTCGGTGCACTACAGCGCCGTCATGGTGGATGGCGTGACGGTCACTCCCAAGCAGCGCGGCATTGTGCTGGCGCTGATCGACCCGACCACCGGCAAAGTGCGCGCCAGCGGCGGCTACGACACCTACCTTTCAGCCGATGAAAGCGACCGGCTGGCGGCGGCGATTGCAGCCGCGCCCGATGGCACAATCGTCGCGCTGGCCACCTACGAAGAAGGTGTGAACAGCCTGACCGACGGCGCGCGCGCGGCGATCGCCAGCCTGGGCGCCGCAACCGACCTGAAAGGGAAAACTGGCGCAGCCTACGCGCTGATTGGCGTGAAAGGGGCAGCCCCCGGCACCGCCGTCGAGCGCTTCGACCCGGCCGCAGCAGTGACAGCCGACGTGGGTGTGGGTGCGCTGCCCGCCCGCGCCGACGCCACGTTTTCCAGCCAGCTCGTATCGTACCAGCCCGAGCGGGTCACGCTGCTGGTGCAGAATAGTGTGCGCGGCCTGCTGACGGTGAGCGAGGCGGCCTTCCCTGGCTGGGAGGCGTATGTGGATGGCCTGCCCACGCCGGTGCTGCGCGCCAATGGCATGCAGCGCGCCGTGGTGCTGCCACCCGCCCTCGATGGCCAGCCCCACGAGGTTACGTTCGTCTATCGCCCGCTGAGCGCGCGCCTGGGCGGGGCCGCCTCGCTGCTGGCGCTGGCGCTGGCGCTGGGTATCGAGCTGGCGATTGCGGTATCGCTGCTGCCGGCCCGCAAATGGGGCAAGCCGCTTACGGCGCCGCAGCCGGCTGCATAAAATCGCAGACAGCAGACGATCCGAGGTTCGGGGTTGGCACAGCCAGCCCCGAACTTTTTGTGTTGACGCAATTCGCACGCAGCCATACGACTCTCCGCGCAGAGCCGACCAGAAAAGCAAGAAGCAGGCGGCCTTACACCCCTCTGACGCTGTATAAACCAGATTATGCGTGCAATATGCTCAGTCGTAGCAATGGAAATGTCGGGGAAGGCAAGCGAAGCGGATGAGCGATATGTTACAGAACGGAGCCGAAGACTGAGGGTTGAGCCACAACAAAACAACGATCATCAAGCAATAAAACCCAAACTCAGTGCTCTGGAAAATAAATTCCCTTACACTCAGCTTCCAGGAAGCTGAAGCCAGTCTTGCTTCAACATGGTAGCCAGATGAGCTTCCTGGAAGCTTGCCCGCGGTATGAAATAACTTATTTTCCAAAGTACTCAGTACTTCGTAAACTAAATTTCCTTGCATTCTTCCGGCAGTCTTGGTAGACTGACCGTATGAAAAAACAGCACCTGACACTCACTGATGACGACCGCTCAACACTCGAAACGCTATTGTCGAAAGGCAGCTTGAGCGCTCGCACGTTCAAACGTGCCACTGCCTTGCTTGAACTTGATCGTGGTAAAACGCTTCAAGATGCCGCGTCCACGCTCGGTGTGACCTACAACGCAGTGGCTGCCTGGCGTGACGGCTACAAAACCTCTGGCTTACGCTGCCTTGACGACGCGCCTCGCTCTGGTCGTCCGACCTTGATCGATGGCGCGCAGCGTGCCAAAATCACCGCGCTCGCCTGTAGCGATGCGCCAGCGGGTCATGCTCGCTGGTCGTTGCGTCTGCTCGCCGAAAAGGTGGTTGAAGCCGGGCTGTGCGAGCAGATTTCGCATACCTTTGTTGCTGATGTCCTAAAAAAAACGAACTAAAACCGCATCTTAAAGACACCTGGTGCATTGGTCGTATTGACGCTGCCTTTTTGGCGCATCTCGAACAGATCCTGGCGCTGTATGCGCTGCCCTATGATCCCGCCTATCCCGTGGTGTGCTTTGATGAACGACCGTGCTTTTTGATTGGCGAGATCTTGCTGCCGCGACCGATGCGCAAAGGCGAGATTGAGAAACAACACTATGAATACGAAAAGCTTGGCTCGTGTGCGCTGCTTGCGGCGATCGAGCCGCTGACGGGACGACGGCTTGGGCAGGTCTCTGAGCGGCGCACCAAGCGCGAGTTCATGCAGTTTTGTCAGCAGATCGCGGCTGCCTATCCGCAAGCCAAGCGCATCCGATTGGTTCTCGACAATCTCAACACCCACAATGCCTCGTCGTTCTATGAACACTTGAGTGCCGAGGAAGCGTTTGCGCTCACTGAGCGCTTCGAGTTCACCTATACACCCAAAGGGGCCAGTTGGTTAAACATGATCGAGTGCGAGTTTTCAGCAATCTCGCGCCAATGCCTGGCTCGACGGATCGCGACAATTGAAGTCCTGCGCAGCGAAGTGCTCGCCTTACTTGACGAACGCAGTACCAAGGGTATCAAGATCCACTGGCAGTTCGGCATCCAAGCGGCACGTGCCAAATTCAATCGGCACTATACTCGTATCAATTCCCTAAATCAGAAATACAAGGAAACTTAGTTGACAGAGTACTCAGTGTCCTTTGTGCGCTCTGTGGCTCGCCTGATCTGCTCTTTGCTATAGTGCATTTTCAAATGACCTGTGCGGAGTTCGGTGGCGCTCATTCATCATTAGTATGCGCCTCGGCGCAATCGTAAACCCCAAATGCCTTAGCGACGGCGATTGCGCTTGTTGCGGCGGTTGCGCTTGCGCCCGCGCGCTGCGCCAGCTATTGGTGGCTGCGCAACAGCAATCGCCGGGGTGACTGCCGGCTCAGGTAGTAGTGGTGGCGCGCTCGGCGCTTCGGGCGCGGGGAGGGCAGGCGGTGTTGTGGGCTGAGCCTCTGGCGCGGGTGCGGCGCTTGGCGCTTTGGGTGTGGGGGAAGCAAGCGGCCCGGCGGTGTGTTTCCGGCGATTGCGACGCCCGCGCCACCAGCGCCACGCCAGGGTGGGCAGCACCAGCGCCAGCAGGTAGATCGTCAGCCAGAAGGGTTTCAGCCAGCGCGCCCAGACCGGCACGGGCGGCACATCGAGCGATGCGCCCGGCGCAAGCAGCGCCGCTGCCGGCTTGGGCGTACCATCGGCGCGCAGCACGCCCAGCTGTAGCTCCGGCCCGATGCGCCACGGCTGCCCACCCGTCACCTGCTTGGGCACGTAGCTAAAATCGTGCAGCGTCCACACCGCCGTGCCAGCGCTGTCGGTTGTGCGCATGGTGCGCAAAATGTCGGCGTAGTAGCTGGCCTGCTCGGCCTCGGTATGGCCGTGCGGGAAGATCCAGCTATTCCAGGTTGGCAGGCCAAACTCCGACATCACGATGGGCTTGTCGGGCACGGCGGCGCGCAGGGCGGCATAGCCAGCGGCCAGCTCGTCGGCGGGCGAGAAGAAGTGGTACGAGACAAAATCGACCTCGTCGGCCAGGTTGCTCGCCGCGCGCGGGTTTAGCCAACCAATGGTGATGAGGTGGTTGGGGTCGTACTGGCGGGCAAGGCGGGCCGTGTGCGCGAGCCAGGCATCCACCACTTCCGCGCCGTTCGAGCCGTAGTCGTTGTTTGGCTCGTTCTTCATATCCCAGGCCAGAATGGCGCGGTGATCGCGAAAGCGCGTTAATACACCTTCGAGGTGGCGGTCTGATTCGGGCCAGAGCAGCGGGCGATAATCGGTACGGAAGTCGAACAGCGTCGGCAGCGCCTTCATGCCATTCGCATCGACCCGGTCGAGGAAATCCTGCAGGCGGTCGAGCATCGCGGGGTCGGGCTTGGGGCCGCCAAACTGCTCGAAGGGAATAAAGGTGCGCACGGTGTTCAGGCCCAGCGAGCGAATGCTGGTCAGGTCGCGGTCGATTTCGGCGGGGTCATAGTTGATCCAGAAGCGATCCCAGGGCGTCACACGCGGTTAGTAGTCGATGCCATACACCTGGAAGGGCTGGCCGTCGAGCATCAGGCGCGTGCCCGAGCGCGTTACAAAGCCGGGGCGGGCAGCGAATACCGGCGCGGGCGGCGCGTTGGCGGCGGCGCGGCGCACCCAGTGGCGCACATGCCAGTCGCCATCCTGCAGAAACATCACCACATCGTAGTCGGCGCGTGTTTCGCCAGCATACACGATTGTGCCGCCAGCATCGCGAATCACCTGCGCCACCAGCGCGTCGTGGTCGGTAAACGACACGATTGCGCCATTGGCGCTGTAGAAGTGCAGCTGCAGGTTGTGCGCGGTGTCGGTCTGCTCGATCGTCAGGCCCTGCGCCGCTGCGTCGGTCACGGCGTTGCTGGCGGCATCGAGCGCCGGCCCTTCGAAGTAGGTTTTCAGGCCGTAGGGCTGGCCCTTGGTGTACGAAAGGCTCCACTGCAGCCACGCGCGAATATACGAGGCCTCGATCTGCGTGCGTGTGACGGGCTCGATCGCGCGACCGATGTTTGGCGTGTCGGCGCGCCATTCAAGCTTGACATGCAGGTCGGGCGGGACGTTCGGGATGATATTCAGCGCGCTGGCCGGGTCGGCGCCACGCTCGAAATAGGCCAGCAGCTCGGCCGCGCCGCGCACAGCGCCCCACGCCGCCGAGCCCGCCACCAGCACCAGCATCAGCCAGATGATCAGTTTTGCGCGTCGTCGTGACATGTCGTGCGCGGCGTGGGATTCACCGCGCCCACTCCTTCTGGGCAGCCGATTACGGCGCGGTAAACTGCGTCTGGCCCTGGCCCGCGCCAGCGCTTGCCGCCACACTGTAGCTGCCAGGGGGCAGTTCGCTCAGGCGCAGCTCAAGGCTGGCGTAGCCTGTTTCCGCAAGCGCGGCGAGCTGCTGCGCGCCATCCGGCCCGACGAGCGTGAACTGCACGGGCGTGCCATCGGGCACAAACTGATCGAGCGCGGCCAGCAGCGGGCCAGCCGTGAGCGTCACAAAGCCGTCGCGCGCGTTCACCTGCGCCTTCACCGCAATCGTGCCAACCGCCGGCCCGGCCGCAAAGCTCAAGGTCAGCGGGCGGCTTTCGACGCCATAGAGCGTGGCGCGCACCGTGACGGTGCCCGGCTCGGTGGGGGCTTGCAGCTGCGCCTCGGCCGCGCCATCGACGGTGTAGGCGGGAATGAAGCGCGGCTCGCTGCCCGCGACCTCGACCACAAACGTCACCAGCGTGCCATCGATCATCGGGTTGCCGAAACGGTCGCGGATCAGGTCGGTGCGCAGCGTGAGCATCTGCCGGCCATCGGCGGGCAGATTGAGCGGGCTGGCGCTCAGGCCGAATAGAGCGGGCCATGTCGGCACTTCCTCGAAGGTTGCGTCGGGGCCGTGCGCATCACCCACTGCCGCGCTCACCACCGCGCGGCCAGCCTGCGTGCGGCTGCGCACCCAGCCCCAGGCCAGCAGGTTTGTCACGGTCAAAGTCTGCTGCTCAAGCTGGTCGCCGGGGTGCAGGATGCGCAGCGTGAGCGGCATTCCTTCCGCCACCGGGTTGCCGTAATCGTCGAACGGCACCGCCAGCGCCATCGTCTCGTGCTCGCCATCGGCAGCAACCGAGCGCGGCCCAACGATTGGCACCACCGGGTCGGCCGGCGGGTTTGGGCGAACCTCGACCTGCCCTTCGCCACGGGCTGCGCCAGCGCGCGCAATCAGCGTGATCACACCAGTCTGGCGGGTATGCTCGCCGGGCAGGGTAATGGTTGCGCGCCCCTTCGCAAACACGCCCCGGTAGATGCGCATGCCATAGCTGCCCTGCGCCGCCAGCGTCACGGCCAGGCCATCGGGCGCGTCGGCGCGCACAACCGCCACCGGCACGGGCGCGCTGGCACGCACCGCGGCGGGCGTTTCGAGGCTGAGCGCGCCGCTCAGGGTTGGCGCGGCGGGCGTTTCAGTGGTCGCGCAGCCGCCCAGGGCAAGCAGCGCGAATACACCAAACACGGCCGGGAGCAGCCAGCGCCGCCACATGTGCCGCATCACAGGCTTGTGCCTTCAAACGCATTCACGCTCACCCGCAGCGATGTAAAACCCATACCGGGCGGCAGCGGCAGGCGCTCGCGCCAGGCAGTTTGCGCATCGACATCGGGCTGGAGCTTGTTAGCGAACAGCGCGCCCGGATGCCCGATCTGCTCGACATCGCCGGCAGGAGTGAGCGGAATATCAATTGGCTGCACGCGCTGCGGGCGCACAGCATCGCGAATGTAGACATGATCGACCCAGACGACCTGATTTTCGGCGTCGTAATAGGTCAGAAAGACGTGTGGGATCGTTGCTTCGGCGGTGCCGGTGTTGAGCAGCTGGCCAGTCAGGTGGGTGCTGCCGTCGGCATTGCGCACGATCTGCATGTTCTGCAGGCTCAGGTTGCGAGCCAGGTCGTGCTGCGTTACCACGCCTTTTGCGTAGGCGTCAAAGCTGGCGATTGGCCGCGTCAGCACCGGCGGTGTGTACGCGCCCGGCTTGAAATTCTTGAGGTCGAGCGTGTCGGAAAGCACCGCGCCGGCCACGCCTTCGAAATCCACCCGAAACGGCGTCACTTCTTTCGGCAGGATTTTGTGTACCATTGCTTCCTGCGCGTTGTAGTGAATCAGCTCCTTGCCGTCGGCATCGCGCAGAAAGGCGGTTACCGTCACATCGGCGGGGTCGGAAGAGGTGTTCAGCAGCTCGCCCACCACGCTGTAGCGCCCGTCGTGCTTGACGAGGTGCGACGACAGCACTTGCAGCTCGGGGCGGTCGAGAATATCGCCAAACTCGGTGGGCTTGGTGGTCACCCGCCGCCGCCCGGTCGAAACATAGCCGATCTCGGCGCGGCGAAAGAACTGCTCGGGCGGAACCGTTATGTCGACCGAGTCGGGCTCGATCACCCACTGTCCGTCGCGCAGCATCAGCGTGAGGTTCTGTGTGGTTTTGTAGGTCGAAAGTGACGTAACCCAGTCGGTATGCGCGGCCACCTCCACGCGCTCGGCCTCGGCGGCCAGCGTGTCGACCTTCACACTATTCAGCTTGCCATACGAAGCGACCATGCCGCCCGTCACCGAAAGGTCGATCAGGTACTGGTCGTAGGCCGGGCGTGTGGCTGGGTCGAGCCGGGCGTAGGCCGTGCTGAAGCGTCGAAAGTCGAGATCGTCGTAGTAGGCTTGCACCACGGCGGTGGGCGTGCGCAGCTGGTTGCTATACCAGTTCACAGCGCTGGCCCCGGCCGTCAGCACGATCAGCGCCAGCAGCGCGAGGCGGATGTGCTGCGCGGTGGGCGTGGCCGGGCGCGGGCGCGGCAGCTGGCGCGCCCAATCGAGCCAGACCTGCCAGCGCACCGCTGGGGTGTCGTCGCTCACGGGCAGCTGCGACCAGCGCAGCAAGCGGCCGTCGATCGCCCGCCACACGCGCGAGATGCGGCTCACCACCCATGCGCGCCGGCCAAAGCCACTGATGCGCCGCCACACAAACACAAACCAGTAGCCCAGCAGCCGCCACACGCGCCCGCGCACCTGGTGGCCGGTGCTCAGGCCCGCGCCTTCTTCGTCGCGATTGAGCAGCCAGAGAAAATAGGGCGCCCACACCGGCGAGGCAAACGCAATCAGCGCGCTCACAATCGCCGTCATCGGCACAATGCCCCACATCACGCGCTGGTAGTAGGGAATCTCCTTGCGCGGCAGCACCTCGGGCATGGGCGGGATATCTTCGCGCTCCCAGACCATGATGCCGTTTTCGAGGCGTTGCAGCCGATGCCAGCCCGAAAAATACAGCAGCGGGTCGTAGAACTGGTCGTTCGAGAAAATAAACTTGAGGTTGTACTTATCGGGCACGGCGATAAATTGCTGCAAGGAGCCAATCCCCGGCACGCCGCTGTACTTCGCGCCTTCCAGCCGCTCGACGGGCGTACTGGTCATTTCGGGCAGGCGACGCGCCGAGTGGTAGTTCCCATCCACCGAGGAAGCAGTGGTCTGCGCCGAAAGCCAGGCCATCTGGTCGCCAAAACCCAGCGTCAGGAAGCGCCAGCGCGAGTGCTGATCCTTCTCCAGAAAGGTCACAATCGGCTGAAAGTTGATCGGGTCGGGCTGGAACTTGCGGAACTTCGTGAGGTTCGCAACAAAGATCGACACCAGCAGATAGCTCACAATCAGCGCGATCTGCGTGAGCCGCCAGGTAATATCGCCAAACTGCTCGCGGGTGTAGCGCGCAAAGCGGCCGTGGCGCATGCTCACCACGAATTCGCCCAGCAGCGGCAACTGTGTCACCGTCGCCCAGAAGGTAAAGCGGTCGAGCGTCAGCACGTCGAATGCGCCACCGAGCAGCATTTTCGGGTAGGGCGTGGTGCCGCCAGTGCCGAGAAAGAACAGCGCCGACCACGACAGGATCATCGGCCAGGCGCGCGTCGTGATGCCTTTGTAGAAGACATACGGCAGCAGCAGCAGCGACAGGCCATAGGGCACCAGCCAGAACACCAGGCCGGCGGCAGTGTTCTTGATAAACGAATCGCGCGAGGCGTGCGGGATCGACACCTGTGTGATCGGGTCGGATTTACTCCACAGCCAGTAGGGCAGCACCACAAACACCAGCGCGACGATCAGGCCCGGCCCGTAAATGGCAGCCCGCGTCAGCGCCGGCACGATTCGCCGCACACGCCGCGCCACCAGCGCCCACACATTCCTGCGCGTGATGCGGGCCGGGTGCTGCGGCGGCTCGTCGGGCAGCGGCTCGCGCAGCGCTTCGACAATCGCCAGCCCGATTACTGGCGCAACAAAGAACACCGCGCCAAACAGGGTGGTGACGTGGTGGCCGGCTGTGGTCGCCGCATTCAGCAGCCAGCCCGTCAACAGCCAGCGGATCTTGCCTTCGCGCATCCAGCGGTAGACAAACGGCAGCGCATTCAGCAAAAAGCCCAGCGAAAACATGGTGGGCAGCTGGCCAAACACATGCACGGTTTCGGCAATGTTCGAAGCGAAAACCGTGAGCAGCGCGGCATAGCCAGCCGCTTCTTCGCTCGCCCAGATTTTCGAAAAGCGGTAGATGCCGAGCGTGACGTTCAGCACCGAAAAGGTCGCCACAATCGCAAAGCCGTTTTCCAGCCCCACAAAGTACGAAAGCAGCGCAATCGACTGCTGCGAGCCGGGCGGGTAGCTGATCATCGGGAAGCCGGTGTACCAGCGCGGCTCCCAGTGGTCGAACCAGGCGCGCGCGTAGTGGTCGGCAAAAAAGATGTGCACGTAGGCGTCGTAGGTGCCTTTGTAGGTGCCCATCAGCAGCAGCGCGCCGTGGTAGGCCAGCGCCAGCGCCAGCGCAAGAAAAAGCGTTGGGTTGTAGCGATTAAGGAGTGAACGCATAGCATTGGCGGCGCGAAGGGCAAGTGATTACGCAGCGTCTTTTCGCGCGCCCTCAGTGTACGCCTGTGCTTCGCGGACGGCTAGCGCAAATCATGAAGAGGTGGTGACAGAACAGAGGCGAATATGTTGCAGAATAGCTATGTGATCGCAATTTTTGCGAAGAATCGTTTCACCACGGAGGCACAGAGGCACGGAGGTTTTTGGGTTGCAAGTTGCAGGTTTGAAGGTTGCAGGTTTATAGGTTTGAAAGTTGATGGCTACTGCCCACGGGGTCTGGGGCGCGAGGTTCTGAGATTGGGAGGCTTACCCTTTCACCCTTTCACTCTTGTCTACTGAGGTGGGCGCAGGTACAGCTCGCCGCGGCTGTTGGGAATGCCGATGCGCTGGTAGCCATGGCTGGTCGCATAGTCAATCAGCGGCGTGTCGAGCTTGCCTTCCGATTCCAGTTTCACCAGAATCGCGGCGGGTGGGTTGCGATCGAAAAGCTCGCCAATGCTTGCGGGCGAGGTGCCAACATAGCGCGCGCGCTGCTCGGGCGTCAGCAAATCGCCAACGCGGTAGAGGAATGGGCCGGTCGCCAGCTCGGAGTAGATCGGCAGGTTTGCTTCCATCACATACAGCGGCGCAAGCGTGCCGATGGGCTGGCCTGTGTCGAGGCCGTGCTCGCGCAGGATCGCGCGCACATCGCCCGCCACCCGCTGCGTCCCTACCCCGCTCCACTGCTGGCGGTCGCGCGCCTGCCGCACCAGCGGCAATGCGTCGGGTGCGTATACAAGCGCCGCAAGCAGCACCAGCACAGCCAGAAAAATGTTGCGCGCACGGGAACGCCCGGCACCCCGCCACGCAAAAATCAGCAGCAGATACAAAAAGCTCACCGGCATGGCAAAATACTGCGGAAACAAGGGCGTTGGCACCATTGCGGTTGGGATGCTCACCAGCACCAGGGCCAGCGCCAGAACTGCGCCGGGCTGCCAGCGTGGCGCGCGCCCGATGCGGGCAGCCCGCGCAGTTGCGCCCAGCGCGCCGAGTGCGCAGGCCGCCAGCACCAGCAGCGTATCAAAGCGCAGAAACAGGTCGCGTGTGTCGGGCAGTTTGGCCGCGAGTGTCAGCGGTTCGTTATGGCCGGTTTGGATGCGCCATTGCGTATTAATGGTGTGGTACGTCAGATTATTGAACAGAAAACGGTCGAAATCGGCCAGATACAAGAAAACTGGCAGAAGCCCGAGCGCAAGCCCAAGCGCAAACGGCAGAAACACCTGGCGCAGCCGCGCGCCAAATGTCTGGTCGCGCGCGGGCAGCAGCGCCACGGCAACAAACGGCAACGCCGCCGTCGCATAGGTCAGCTTGGTGCCAATCGCCAGCGCAAGCATGATGCCCGCCAGTGCAAGGCCAACGGCTCGTGGGCGTTCAAGTTCATGCAGGAACAGCGCGCAGCTTACCAGCGAAAACGCAACCGGCGCAATGTAGTTCGAAACCTCGGCTGCCGGGCCAATAATCGTGATATTCATCAGAAAAAGCGTGGCAATCGCTATTCCTGACACACGGTCGCGCAGCATGTGCCATGCCACGAAAAAGATTGCCAGCGCGGAAATGACGACAAACGCGAAGCTGGCGAACTTGCCAATGAGAAGATAGAATGAATGAGCCTGAAACGCTGTGTAGATAGCACGGTAGATCAATGGCAGGTACGGCATCTGCAAATATGCGAAATCGCGGTATTGCACTTTTCCCTGCCCGGAAAGCAGTGCAGCCGCAAGGTACATATGCTCATTATGGTCGAACATCAGCATAATGCGCGCAAATGCACCAAGCAGCGCAAACAGCAGCACCGGCACGATGAAAATCAGAATAACAATGTTCTTTCGCATGCGGCTCTTTCATCATGCAGGCACTGACGTTAGGCGCTCTAACGATGGAATAAACAGTATTCTTCAGGAAATAGTGCTGGTTTCGCTGGCGCAGTATACCCGAGCCAAACGCTTTGCGCAAAGGCGCAGGCTCTGCGCGCCACGCTCGCTGGCAGGGCTGTGCCGCGCACAAATCCATGCTAGACTACACGCACCATGAACGAGCCACGCACAATTCTCCATCTCGATCTCGACGCGTTTTTCTGCGCGGTTGAGGAGCAGCACAACCCCGCGCTGCGCGGGCGGCCCTTTGCGGTGGGTGGGCGGCCCGAAGGCCGCGGCGTGGTGTCGTCGGCGTCGTATGCGGCGCGGCGCTTTGGCGTGCATTCGGCTATGCCGATGGCGCAGGCGGTGCGCCTGTGCCCCGAATTGGTGGTGGTGCCATCCAACTTCGCGGCCTACCGCGCCGCCTCGCAGCAGGTGATGGAGCGCCTGCACCGCCTGACGGCGCTGGTCGAGCAGATTTCAATCGACGAGGCGTTTCTGGATGTGTCGGCGCTGGGCGAGCCGGGCGAGGCGCTGGCGGCGCGCTTGCAAACGAACATCCGCGACGATCTGGCGCTTTCGTGCTCGCTGGGGGTGGCGGCCAACAAGCTGGTGGCGAAGATCGCAACCGATGTGGGCAAAAGCCTGGTGCGCAGCGGCGCGATGCCCAACGCGATCTGCGTGGTGCCGCCGGGCGAAGAAGCTGCTTTTCTTGCGCCGCTGCCGGCGGGCGCGCTGTGGGGCGTTGGGCCAAAAACCGCCGAGAAGCTGGCAGCAATGGGCATTCATACCATCGGCGCGATTGCCGCATGGCCGGCAGCCGACCTGGAGCGGCGCTTCGGGCAGCACGGCGAGGACCTGTCGCGCCGGGCGCGCGGCATCGATGAGCGGCCAATCGTCACCGAGCGCGCCGCCAAGTCGATCTCGCAGGAAACGACCTTTGAGCGCGACATCAGCGACCGCGCGGTGCTGGAGGGCACGCTGCGCAAACAGGCCACCGCCATCGCGCACAAGCTGCGCCGCGACGAGCTGACCGGCACGACGGTGAAGCTGAAAATTCGCTGGCCCGACTTCACCACGCCAACGCGCCAGCTCACCCTGCCCCAGCCAAGCGACGATGAAGCCGCAATTGCCGAGGCGGCGCTGCGCCTGTTTGCGCAAATCTGGCCGAGCGGGCAGCCGGTGCGCCTGATTGGCGTGGGCGTGAGCGGGCTCGGTTCGCCGCCGCGCCAGCTGGGCCTGTGGGACGCGCCCGCCGCCACGCCATCGCCCGCCGAGATCGAGCGCCAGCGCCGCACCGAGGCCGCGCTTGCCGCCATTCAGGAGCGATTTGGCGCGAAGATGCTGCGCCGCGCCCGCGACATGGGCGATCCGCCCGACGAGTAGGGTTCGAAAGTATCCACAGATTTCGCAGATGACGCAGATTATGCTTCTGTTTGCGCAAATTTGAGCCACAGAGCGCGGAGAGCCACCGAGTATGGATCTCAAAACTCGGTGTTCTCCATGTTCTCTGTGGCCCAATATTTCTGCACGTTGCTATGGGCGAAATGAAGCGCAGCGCTAGCTGGCCGGCTCGTTCGTTATCTGCTCGCCCAGCGGCGTGGGCAGGCCGTCGATGCTGCACGCATTCTTTTCGGCGCGGTATTCTTCCATCTCCTCGGGGCCTTTGGCCGTCGCCCAATCCAGCAGTGTCGAGCGCTGATCAACGTAATCGTAGCGGGGCACCGCAAAGCCACACGACGTCTGCACGCGCGTAATGTCGGCAACAACAATCTGCCGCACGCCCGGGTAGTCCACGAACATTGGGCGCAGCGCAGCCCACTCGGCGTCGCTGGGCAGCACCGTGCGCCCGTGGCCATACAGCCGCAGAATACGCGGCGGGCCAGCAAACGCGCAGAACATGAGGGTGATGCGGCCATTCTCGCGCAGGTGCGCCGAGGTTTCATTCCCGCTGCCGGTCAGGTCGAGGTAGGCCACGCGCTCGGGCGACAGGATGCGCAGGCAGTCGAGGCCCTTGGGCGACATGTTGACATGCCCCTCGGCAGTGAGCGGGGCGCTCGCCACAAAGAACATATGCTGCTTTTCGATAAAGGCGCGCAGCTCGGGAACAATTGCCGGGTACAGCTTGGCCATGATGCAATTCCTCCGAATGATGGGTTTGGCTCACGGGCGGGCGGGTTCGACAAAAAGGCGTATACTCATAAAACGTCTGGCGGCGAGAAATTGGCGATGCTTGCGTTATGGATTTGCCAGCTCGATCTGGTCGGCAACGAGCACATTCGGCCCGTCGAGCGCCGGGTCGGCGGCATTTGCGCCCAGTGGCAGGCGCTGGCCGTCGGGCGTGTACAGGCCAACGAGCAGGCGGTACGCGCCGGCCGGCGCAGTGGCCGGCGTCGCCAGCGGCAGCTCCATCTGCTGGAAGCGCGCCGGGTTGCTGCCATCGGGCGGGTAGGGCAGGTCGATCTGCCCGTAGCGCTGGCCATCCGGCCCGATCAGGTGCGCGAACAGCATGGTGCCGGGCGGAATCTGCGCGCTGGGCTGCCAGGCCAGCCGCCACACCAGCGGCTGCCCAACGACCGGCTGCTGCGGCGCTGTCAGGCCATACAGGCGCGCGGCATCGCCAAAAGCCACATCTTCCTGCCGCCCAACCGTTGGCGGGGCCTCGTAGATCCATGCATATGGCACACCGTGCAGCCGAATCACTTCCAGCGGCTCGGCCTTGCCATAGAACTCGGTGAACGGCGGGAACAAATCGCCCTGCGCATCGTTCACATACACGACCACATAGCCGCTGTGCGGTGGCAGCGTGGGCTCGGGCGGCGTCAGCGACTGCGCGCCGGGAACCAGGTAGGTTTGCAGGCCGATTTTGAGCGTTGTGACAGTGAGCACGCCAGTGATGTTTGGCTGCTTGTTCAGCCAGTCGGCCACAAGGTTCATGCCCTCGCCCCAGCCGGTTTTGAAGGCCCATGCGCCCATCTGCGCGCCGCCCAGCAGCTGGTTGTAAGCAACCATCTGGTAGGGCTGCCAGCTTGCGACATTCAGCGCCGCGCCGAGCGCCACCGCGCCGAGCGCCACCGGCTGCCAGCGCTCGCCACGCTCGCGCGGGCGCACGAACCAGCCGAGCAGCGCGGCGCACAGCCACACCAGCCCAACGGCGGCAAGCACATCCACCGCCGGGAAAACCGGCACCAGGTAACGGTTGAATTTCTTGGCGAACAAACCCATCGCCAGCGTGAACGTGATGGCGAACCAGGCCAGCCCGGCCAGCGCGTGGCGCGCATCGGCGGAAAGGGGCATGCGCCGCCAGGCCCACGGCAGCGCCAGCAGGCCAATAAAGCTGATCGGCGTGAGGCGCAGCGCCAGCGCCAGCGGGTAAAACGTGAAGCCGGGCGCGGGCTCGGGGCGGCCCAGGTAGAAGTTGCCAAGCTGGTGCGGCTGCGTACCTTCGGCGCGGTAGCCCAGCCAGATCTGGTAGAAGGCTTCGCGCGGGGCCGCCCACAGCGCCGGCCAGATCAACAGCGCAGCCGCTACCGCGACGGCGGCCCACAGCAGCGCATCCATGAACAGGCGCGTGAAGCGGCGCGGCTGCGGGCCATACCACGTCGCAAACAAGCCCATTGAGCCAATGAGCGGCAGCAGGATCAGGCCCGGCGATTTGGTGGTGATCGCCAGCGCCGCAAACACCGCCGACAAGGCCAGCGTGCGTCGATGCTGCGTGAGGAACCAGTAGCGGCAGGCGGCCAGCACGCTCAGCATCATAAATGTGCCCGACAGCGCATCGACATGCAGCACGCGCCCAAACGCGATCACAAAGGGATCGAGCGCCCACAAGAGCGCGCCCAGCAGCGCCACCGGGCCGGGCAGCATGTCGCGCATGAGCAGGTAGCCCACGCCCACGGCCAGCGCATTCACCGTGGTAATTGGCAGCTCATACAGCGCCACAAACATCTGCGGGCTGAGCGACTGCACGCCAAACAGGCCCAGGTTTTCGCGCAGCACCAGGCTGGCTGCGCCCAGCCACATCGTCGGCACGCCCGGGTGGTCCGTGATCGCGGTGGCCGCGAAATTACCGGCGCGCATCGCACTCAGAAACAGCTCGGAGCGCATGAACCAGAAGTTCACCTCGTCCATGGTGGCAAACAGCCCCAGGTCGAGCAGGCGCGGAATGAGCGCCACAATCACAACGGCCAGCGGCGCGAGCACTGCGCCCAGGCCGGCAACGCGCCGCTCAGCGCGCGGCAGCGGGTAGGTTCGTTCCAACAAAACACCTCGGCAGTTGATCGTGGGCGCCGTGGCCCTGCTACGCGGGGATTGTACCACGCCCCGGCGCAGCCGCTGCATCATGAAAGGGGATCCGCAGATTTCGCAGATGATGCGTTATCACCGCTGGCAGTAGGCAGTAGGCAGTGAGCAGTTTCGATAAACGTTTACCCCTTCGTACCTTCGTGTCTTCGTGGTTAATCGTTCGTGCCTTCGTGGTTACGTCGCGCCCACACCAAACACGCTGCACAGGCGCTCGGTGCCAATGCCGCTGATCAGCAGGCGTTCTTTCGCGTTATTCAGCAGCTGCTGCGTCCAGCTTGTAAAGCCGCCATCGGCCAGCATATACGCCTGCCCGGCCGCGTCGCTGGCGTAGATCGCAAAGCACAGGCCCGCGTAGTAGGTGCGGCCCGACGCGCGCTCGGGGTCGAAACGCGCCTGCGCCTGCGGAAATTCTTCCGCCAGCGGGGCGAACACCGCCGCTGAAATCGCATCGGCGCGCGTTCCATCAAGGTCGGTGACACGCACATCCAGCGCGTGGATTGCACTGCCCTGCGCCTGCAATACCGTCAGCAAGCGCAGATAGAAGCGCAGGTGTTCGCGCAGCGCGGCCAGCTCGAAGCGGAAACTGCCTTCGTCACGCCCGGCCGTGCACAGCGCAAACAGGCGGAAGTGCGCAAACGACGCCGCGCCTTTGAAAGGCTGTGGGCGCAGCAGACGGTGGCTGGCACACAGCGCCACGCGCTCGTGCCGCCGCGCCGGGTCGCGCATAAGGTCGCGCCGCCGCGTCGCGCATTCCAGCGCCAGCACGTTCGTCGAGTCCGACACGACTTCAGTGTTGCGCGCAGTCGCAATCGTTTTGTTCTGGTCGGCCGCGCCAACGGATGTGTTGGTGCCCAGCGGGCAAACCGGCGCAAGCTCCAGCGGCGTGAACTGCGGCGCGGCCAGCCCAAACGCCAGCCGGTCGACTTCGAGCAGCGCGGCCGGGCTGATTGTCGCGGGGCGCACAAACGGGTTGCGCTCGTAGCTTGCCAGCAGGGCGGCGGGTGCCTGCCGCGCCGCGCGCCGGCGGTACACTTCCAGCATCAGCGATTGCAGGTCGGTGGGCGTCAGGCGCTCGGCCAGCAATTCCAGCACGTCGGCGCCGTCGCCCTCGCGCACAATTCGTTCGAGCAGCGCGCTTGTCATTGGCTTTCCTCTTCTCCCAGTTGCGACAGCAGCGCGGTGGCCTGGCGCTGCTCAGCCACCACGCCCAGCTTCTGGCTCCACTCCAGTGCTTCACGCGCAAAGGCCAGCGCCGCCGCGCGGTCGCCACGCTGCATCTCCAGCTCGGCGTAGCGCACAAGCAGGGTTGCGAGATAGCTGCGGCTGCCGATCTCGCGAATGGCCGCAAGCGACTTGGCATACATTTTTGCGGCTTCTGGCAGATGGCCCATGCGATGCGTCACAAAGGCAAACTGGCTGTACGCGCCCCAGGCACGTTCCATGTTGAAACCGGGATTATGCAGATCGGTTTGGAACACATCGCGGGCGGCGCGAAAAGCGGCCAGCGCCGCGTCCCAATCGCCAGTGTCGCGCGCGATTTTGCCCTGCTCGATTGTGATGTCGGCGCGCACAAAGGCCTGCTCCTCTGGCGCGATGCGTTCCAGCAGTGCCAGCGCGGCCTCGCAGTGGGCCTGGGCCGCGGCAGCGTTGTTTGCACGGCGCGCAAGCTGGGCCATGTTCACCAGAATTTCGGCATGCCATGCGCCATCGCCCAACTCTTCAGCCAGTGCTAACGACTCGGCGAAGGCCTGGTTGGCTTCAGCAACACGTTCTTGCTGGCCGATCGCCCAGCCATACCATTTCAGCTCATTGCGCAGCGTGGCACGGTCGCCGAGCAGACGCGCATATTCGATCATGCGCAGGTCCAATTCCAGCATCTCAGGCCAGCGCCCAACCGCGTCATAGTACGCGCCCAAAGCAGCGCCAACCGCCAGCAGCAGGTCGGGGCGCTCGTGTTGGACGGCCCAGCGCGCCAGTGTGGCCAGGTGCTCGCCGTCGCGCCGCAGCGAGCCGCGGTCGGGCTGCTGCCAGTGCGGGCGGTTGAACGGCGCGGCCAGCTCGGTCAGTACATCGAGCCAGCGTTCGCGCAGTTCGCTTTCGAGCGCGGGCTGTTGCGCCAGCGCATCCAGGGCAAAGCTGTGGGTCAGCGGCAGCAGCTTGAAACGCTCGCCATTCTGGTCGACCAGCGCGAGCTGCAACAGCTCGGCCAGGCCGTCGTCGCGGCCAATGATGTCGTCCGTCAGGCCGGCAACTTCGCCCAGCATGGCGCGGCTGACGCTGCGCTCGAACAAGGCCAGCGCAAACAGCAGCCGTTCGGCATCGCGCCCGCAAATGCGCGCCATGCTCTCGGCAAAGCAGAAACGCGCAATGTCGCTCTGCCCGCTGCCCAGCCGCCGCAGCACGCTTTCCACACTATGCCCCAGGCTCATCAGCCCAATGCTCCAGACAATCGCCAGCGGGATGCCGCCGGTGCGGCGGTACAGGTCGGCGCTGGCGGTGGGCGGCAGGTCAACGTTCTTGCGCGCGGCTTCGACCAGCATCAGTGCCTGGGCATCGGGCTCGGGCATGCCGCTCAGGCGCATGCTGTAGGCGATATCAATGCGATGGCGCGTGGTCACAATCGCCTTGGTTGGGTCGGGCAGCTCGCGCAGAAAGGTCAGCAGCTCCTCATCGTCGACCGTCTCCAGATTGTCGACAATCAGCAGGGTGCGCTGCGCGGCCAGGGCACGTTCGACCATGCTGGTCTGCTGTGCGGCGATGGACTGCGCGATTGCCGGTTGTTCCAGCACCATGCCAATTTCGCGATACAGGTCGTGCAGGGTGTTGAAGCGCTGCTGGCGCTGCTGAATGCCGCTGGCCGTCAGCAGCGTGCGCTTGGCCGACACCCACACAATCGCGTCGAAGCGCTCGGCCTCGGGCAGGCTCGCGTAGCCGTCGCGGTAGCGGTAGGCTAGCTCAAGCGCCAGCGCGCTCTTCCCCACGCCGCCAATCCCGTCGAGCGTGATCACAAAGTGGCGGCTGCGCGGGTGCGGCAGCAGCAGCTGGGTGAGCTTTTCCAGCTCGGCCTGCCGCCCAACAAAGCGCGGGTAGGCGCGCTGCGGCAGGTTGTGCCAGGGCAGGGCGGGGCGCGGCGGCGGCAGCGCGGCGGGCGCGGGCGCAGCAGCAAGCAGGCGCATGTCGTCGCGCAGGATTTCGAAGCTGTGCAGCAGGGCGGCGGTATTGCTGGCGGCGGCGCGGCTTTGCTCGGCGCTGGTTTTCTGAAAGGCCAGCACATACAGCTCGCGCAGCTGCGGGATGTACAACACCTCGTCGCCAAGCATCGCCAGGAAGGCGCGCACCGCCGCATCCACACGCGCCCGGTCGAGGCGGGCGGGCAGCACGTCGACAAAGGATTGGTGGAGCACCGCGGCGCCTGCCTGCGGCGAGTGAAACGGACGCGTCAGGATGTCGCGCAGCGCCACCTGAACGCTTGGCAGGTCGGCAAAGCGGGTTTGATCGGCCAGTGCCGTCGCCAGCTCGGCGTCGTGCTGGCGGTACTCGCGGGCGAAACGCGCCTCGGCCCGCGCGGCGGCGGCGCGCAGATCGCGCTCAAGCGCCCGCCGGTCGAGCTTCTGCTCAATCGTTTCGCCCAGCACCTCGCCGATCAGCTGGCCGAGCGCGTTTGTGAGCACCTCCACCAGAAACATTGCCGCCTCCTTTGCGCCACGGTTGCGCCCAACACGATACCACAGCGCCCGCCGCGCGGCAATGATACAAAAGCGGCGGCTCGGTCGTCATACGGATGCGAGTATAATGCAGCGATGCAGAGAAGGAGGAACCCCATGACCTTGAGCAACGAGCAAAACGCGCTGCTGGCGCTGATCGATCGCGCCTATGCCGCGCAGAATGAATGGGTCGCTGGCCTGAGCGACGCCGAGCGCGAGCTAGTGGGCACGCCCGAGCGCTGGTCGGCCAAGGATATGCTGGCGCATATCACATTCTGGCAGCAGGTGATGATCGACCGCCTGAATATGGTCAGGCGCGGCGAAACGCCAACGCTGTTTGGCGATTTTCAGCCGGTGAACGAGCGCATTTTCGACGAGCGCAACGCCCATTCCTGGCAGCAGGTGCGCGACGAAGCGGCGGCTGCCTACGCGGCGGCAGGCGAGCATGTGCGCACATTCGACACTGCCACGCTGACCGAGCGCGACCGTTTTGCGTGGAACCACAACGAGCCGCTGGTGTCAAACATTCTGAGCAACAGCTACTGGCACCCGCTTGAGCACGCGGCACGCTTCGCCATCGAGCGCGGCGACAACGCGCATGCAATCGCGCTCATGAACGATGCGATTGTGAAACAGCCGGCGCTGGCGGTCTTTCCGCACGACCGCGCCACGGCGCTGTTTAACTTGGCGTGTTTGTATGCCACCACTGGCCTGCCCGCGCAGGCGCTTGCGCTCCTGCCCGAGTCGTTTGCGCTGCGCCCCGATCTGATCGAATGGTCGAAGCAGGATAGCGACCTCGACTCGATCCGCGACACGCCGGAGTTTCAGGAGCTGATGAGCACATAGCGCTGGGTAGCGAGAATATATCCACAGATTACGCAGATTGCGCAGATTATTTTTGTTTATGCACTTATCTGTGTAATCTGCGTAATCTGTGGAAAAAAATTCTTGGTGTCTTCGTGTCTTGGTGGTTAGATTTCTGGCGGCTGAATACGAAAGGGTAGCCATGCGCGTTCTCGTCACCGATGCATTCTGGGAGCTGTTTCCCGCCGCGCGGATCGGGCTGGTGGTTGCGCGCGGCGTCGACAACAGCGGCGCGGAAGGGCAACCCGCCGCGCTGCTGGCCGAGGCGATAGCCGCGAGCGCTGCCGCGCTGGAAGGGGCCGACATGGCCAGCCACCCGGCGGTCGCACCCTGGCGCGCGGCCTACGCGCAGTTCGGTGCCAAGCCCTCGAAATTTCGCTCGTCGATCGAAAGCCTGCTGCGCTCGGCGCAATCGGGCCGCCTGCGCTCGATCAGCCCGCTGGTCGACCTGTATAACACCGTGTCGCTGCGCTACCAGCTGCCCTGCGGCGGCGAAGACCTGGCCGCAATTGTGGGCGATTTACGCCTCACCCGCGCGGCCGGCGGCGAGGGGTTTCGCACGATTGGCGCCGAGCGCGACGAGCCGCCCGCCCCCGGCGAGGTGATCTACGCCGACGACGCGGGCGCGGTGTGCCGCTGTTTCAACTGGCGCGAGGCCGACCGCACCAAGCTCACCGAAACCACCCGCGACGCGCTGCTGGTAATCGAAACGCTGCCCGCGCACGACCCCGCCCAACTCGACGCCGCGCTGCACGAACTAGCCGCGCTGATTGGCGCACACGTGGGCGGCAGCACCAGCGTCGCCGTGCTCGAGCGCAACGCGCCAGCGCTGGAAATCGATCTGGAGAAAGCGTAGCCACAGAGCGCACGGAGATCACCGAGTTCTAAATAATTTGCCTCAGTGTCCTCTGTGTTCTCTGTGGCTAATATGTTTACACCTTAAACCTTCGTGTCTTCGTGCCTTCGTGGCAAAGGCAGCTCTGGTTTTCAGACACACACGGAGCAAGCATGCAAAACCAGGCAGATGTAATCGTCGTCGGGGCCGGGCTGGCCGGCCTGGTTGCCGCCGCCGAGCTGGCCGACGCCGGCCGGCGCGTGCTGATTGTCGAGCAGGAAAACGAGCAGAACCTGGGCGGGCAGGCCTTCTGGTCGTTCGGCGGCCTGTTCCTGGTCGATTCGCCTGAGCAGCGGCGCATGGGCATCCGCGACTCGCACGAGCTGGCGCTGCAGGATTGGCTGGGCACGGCAGGATTTGACCGGCCCGACGATGCATGGCCGCGCCGCTGGGCCGAGGCCTATGTCGCCTTTGCTGCTGGCGAAAAGCGCGCCTGGCTCTACGAGCGCGGCCTGCGCTGGTTCCCGGTGGTTGGCTGGGCCGAGCGCGGCGGCTATGGCGCGCTGGGGCCGGGCAACTCGGTGCCGCGCTTTCATGTCACCTGGGGAACCGGGCCGGGCGTGGTGGAACCGTTTGTGCAGCGCGTGCGCGAGGCCGAGGCGCGCGGCCTGATAACGCTGAAATTCCGCCATCAGGTTGATGAAATCACGGTGGCGGGCGGCGTAGTGACGGGCGTGCGCGGCACGATTCTGGAAGCGAGCGGCGCGGCGCGTGGCGCGCCCAGCTCACGCGTCGCCGCTGGCAGCTTCAGCTTCACCGCGCAGGCCGTGATCGTTGCGGCGGGCGGCATTGGCGCGAACCACGAGCTGGTGCGGCAAAACTGGCCGGCCCGGCTGGGCAGCCCGCCCGCGCACATGATCTCGGGCGTGCCGGCGCATGTCGATGGGCGCATGCTGGCGATCAGCGCAGCGGCCGGCGGCGCGATCATCAACCCCGACCGTATGTGGCACTACACCGAGGGCATTGCGAACTGGAACCCGATCTGGCCGCAGCACGGCATCCGCATCCTGCCCGGCCCATCGTCGCTCTGGCTCGACGGTCGCGGCCAGCGCCTGCCGGTTCCGCTGTTCCCCGGCTTCGACACGCTCGGCACGCTGGCGTACCTGCGCGCCACTGGCTTCGACCATAGCTGGTTTATTCTGACGCAGAAAATCATCAAGAAAGAATTCGCGCTGTCTGGCTCGGAGCAAAACCCCGACCTGACGGGCAGGAGCTGGCGCATGGTCGCCGGGCGCGCAGTTGGCAAAAAAGCCACCGGGCCGGTCGAGGCGTTCAAGAAGCGCGGGGAAGATTTCGTGGTGGCGCGCACGCTGCGCGAGCTGGTGGCAGGCATGAATCGCCTGACGCCCAGCGCGCCGCTCGACCTGAGCGCAATCGAGCGCGAAGTCGCCGCGCGCGACCGCGAGATCCTCAACCCCTTCAGCAAAGACTCGCAGATCGTGCATATTCGCGGGGCGCGCAACTATCGCGGCGACCGGCTGATCCGCACCGCGCCGCCGCACTGTTTGCTCGACCCGAGCGCCGGCCCGCTGATCGCGGTGCGCCTGCACGTCCTGACGCGCAAAACGCTGGGCGGGCTGCTGACCAACCTCGAAGGGCAGGTGCTCGGCGGCGATGGCGAACCGGTGCCGGGGCTGTATGCGGCTGGCGAGGCAGCCGGCTTTGGCGGCGGCGGCATGCACGGCTACCGCGCGCTGGAAGGCACGTTCCTGGGCGGCTGCATCTTTTCCGGGCGGGCGGCCGGGCGGGCGGCGGCGCGGGCCGTGGTCTAGCGCGCCTAGAATTTCACCAGCGCCTGATACTCGGGGTGCTTTTCGATATAGCCGCGCACAAACGGACACAGCGGCACAATCGAGAGCTGCTGCGCCTGCGCTTCGTCGAGCACAAACTTCGCCATCCGGCTGGCGATGCCGCGCCCTTCCAGTGCACGCGGCACCTCGGTATGCGTGAAATAGCGCTGCCCGCCCGCGTCGCGGTACTCAATCACCGCCAGCTTGCCGTCGACTTCAAGCTCGTAGCGCCCGCGCTCGGTGTTGTTGCGAATTGTCTCGTCGCTCACTTCTGCCCTCCCAATGCATATCTGCGCAAGCGAAATAGTACCACAGCTCGTGCCAGAACATCGAGCTGAGAAACGACACCAGGACACCCAGGTCTTGTCAGAGTTCTAAAATTTATCCACAGATTACGCAGATGACACAGATATGAGGTCTATAATCTGTGAAATCTGCGTCATCTGTGGATAGATCGCGTTCTTATTCCAAACTATGTCACACCGTCTGCTGAGCCGCCTCCAGCGTGGCATCGAAGCGCGCGCGGTACGCGCTCGTGCTGCGCAGATGGGGCCGAATGTGCTGACACAACGAACCCTCCTGAATAGAATTGGTCTGGTAACCAAATTCTATTCAGGAGGGTTCGTTGTGCTGTCATTCCTCGACTTCAGGATGACTCAGGTTCGACGGCGATGCGATCAGCGCGCGCTTACCGGCACAAACACCTGGAATGCACCAGTGGTCGGGCGGGCGACGCTCATCGCGTACTCCGTGGTCGTGCCGTCAAACTCGATTTCCTGCAACCAGTAGGTATACTGCTCGCCCGGCAGCACAGCCGTATCCTCCCAGCGATAGGCTGCCCCCTGGCTGCGCCCCGCGCTCAGGATCAGCTGCGGCGTGACGCGAACCGCGTGCTCGCGAAGGCCATCGGCGCTGCGGAACAGGTGAAAACCCCAGGTGTTCTGTTCCGAGCCTGTGACCCACTGCACCACAATCATCGAACCCTGGCGCGTTGCCGTGAAGCTCAGGAGCGTAATAGCAGTTGGGCTGAGCGTGACGGTCGCAGTTCCAACATTATTATTTGCCGTTGGATCTGGGCCGTTCGCGCCATCGTCGCCAATTGCCGCGGTATTGAGAATTGGCTGCTGCCCCTGCAACGGCGTCGCATCCACCTTTGCCACAAACCGCACCGCGCCCGTGCCGCCGCCGCCAGCCACCGCGCCAGCAATCGTTGTTGTGCAAGTCGCCCCGCCTGCCGCGCCGTTCGGGCAGCTCCACACGGTTGGCTTGCTGGCCGCCGCGTCGAAGCTGGTGTGGAGCGGCACCGTTTCGGTGATAACAACGCCAGTGGCGGCAATAACGCCAACATTCGTGTAGGTGAGCGTGTAGATGATTGGTGAACCCGGCGAGACTGCCAGGAGATTGGCGCGCTTGCTCAGCCGCAAATCGGGCGCGGCGCTAACGGGCGTTTGCACGCTGCTGCCATTATTTGCCGGGGTGGGGTCGGCGCCATTCGTGCTGTCGTCGGCGATGGCGGCAGCGTTGGCAAGCTGTGTCACGCCGGCCGGGAGCGGGTTGGCGACCATGACGGCAAAAACCACACTGCCCGTCGTGCCGCCGCCCGCGACCGTGCCAAGCGTAAACTGGCAGGTGCTGCCAGCCGAGCCGTTCGGCTTACATACCCAGCCGGCTGTGCTCGCTTGCGCGGCAAAGGTTGTGTGCTGAGGCACATGCTCAGTGATAACAACGCCCGACGCGGCCTGATCGCCAGTGTTCGTGTACACCAGCGTATAGGGCAGCGTTGCGCCCGGTGTGGTTGTTACGCCGCCATCCGACTTCACCAGGACAAGGTCGGGTGTGGCATCGAGCGGCGTAGTATCGCCCCCGCTGTTATCGGCTGGCGTGAGATCCGTGCCGTTGCTGCCGTCGTCGGCAATAGTGGCAGTATTCACCAGCTGAGAAACACCGGCCGGCAGCGGGTACACGACCGTGACGGCGAATGCGACATTGCCAGCCGCGCCGCCCGCCAGCGAGCCAACCGTCAGCTGGCATGCGCTGCCGGCTGCGCCGTTCGGCGCGCACACCCACCCGGCAGTGCTCGCGCCAGCGTCAAAGCTGCTATTCGCCGGCACGGTTTCGTTGAGGATAACGCCTGTGGCATCCTGCGTGCCAGTGTTGCTAAAGCTCAGCGTGTAGGTAATCGTTCCACCCGGCACCGAGCGTATATCGCCATCGGTTTTGCTGATAACCAGATCCGGCGCGGCGCTGAGCGTATCGGAATCGCTGGTGAGATTGTTCGCCGGAATTGCGTCGGCGCCATGCGTCCCGTCATCGGTGACGCTGGCCGTGTTGTCGATCGTTTGGATGCCCGCCGGCAATGGCGCGCTATCAACTACTACCACAAAGGTCAGTGCCGCGCTTTCGCCAATGCCCAGCGGTGCCGGCAAGGCATAGCTGTACATCCCGCTGCCCTGCGCCACCCAGGCCACACTTCCGCCAGCAAAACTGGTGTTGAGCGGCACGGTTTCGGTGATGACGACGCCGGTGGCAGTATAGGTGCCAGTGTTCGTCACAAGCAGGGTGTAGGTAAGTGTATCGCCTGGCGCGGCGCTTGCGCGCCCATCGCTTTTTGTGATACGCAGCTCGGGCGCGCCAATCGAAACCGGCGCGGTGCTTGTCTGCGCACTCAGCGTTGAGTTGTTCGTATCCTTCGCACCCTGAACGCCTGCGCGGTTGAGCGTCACGCGCGCGGGCAGCGCGTCGGTGACGGCCAGTGTTTTGAAATCAAGCAGGATCGTCCGGGCTGCGCCAGATGCCAGCGGCCCAACGTTGTTCCAGCTAAGCTGCCCGCTGCCGGCCGAATCGGGTGCGACGCTGGCGCTCAGGAACTGAAGTTGCGCTGCATCAAACGTGTCTGTCAGGGGGATGGTTGTCAATCCCGGCACGCCCGTATTCGTCACCGTGATGCTGAAGCGCACGGTTTCGCCAAGCCACGCCAGCCCATCGGCAGGGCTCACCAGACGCTTATCGAGTATATAGGCGATGGTTTGGAGCGCGGCTGAGTCGCTGGCATTGTAGTCGTTCAGCGCGCCGCCTGTGCCTGTGCGCTCGTCGGGATTGCTGCCAGGGGTGCTTGTCCATTCGACGCTGGCAGTGTTTGTGATGATGGCCGGGCCGCTGCCGTCGAGGCGCGCATCAAATGCCACCACGGCAGTTGAGCCACTCGGCAGCGCTGCAAAGCCCCAGCTCAAGGCTGGCGCGCCGCTGTCGCTGGTGCTGCCGGCCGGCCCGCTTACGGTGCGGATCGAGCCGGGCACGTAGCTCAGTCCAGCAGGCACCGTATCGGAAATAACTGCATCGTAGGCAGCTATGGCCGATGTATTCGTAATTGCGATCTGGAACGTCACCGTATCGCCAACATTCGCGCTTAGCGACGAGACCGTTTTGTGAATCGCCAATGCTGGCTCGGCCAGGGTAATGCTTTGCGAGCCGCCCGAAACGCCGACAGTGGCGGCTGTGCTGGGGTTCGTATAGCTCAGGCTTGCGCTATTAAGCAGTGTTGTGCCTTGCTGATTGCTCAGCACATTCACCACGCGCGCAACCACCCGCACCAGAAATTGGTTGTTGCTGCTGCCATTGGCCGGGCCGCTGCCATTCGTTTGCACCGTGCCAAAATCGAAGCTGAGCACGCCGCTATTGTTTACAAGGGTGGGTGCGCCCAGCGCACCAC
The DNA here is from genome assembly GCF_057073505.1 of Kouleothrix sp. 19917. Lineage (NCBI taxonomy): Bacteria > Bacillati > Chloroflexota > Chloroflexia > Chloroflexales > Roseiflexaceae > Kouleothrix > Kouleothrix sp. 19917. The sequence continues at coordinate 921,134 of NZ_CP097099.1, read as the reverse complement.
TGTAGTCGGCCGCCAGGTGCCCATTACTTGCCGCAGCCGTCGTCACGATGCTATGGCTCACATACGCCATTCCAGCCGGCAAGCTGTCGGTCACTGTCAGCGATTGGGTCGCGCCTTCGGGCAGCTGTACGCGAATGTCGTAGGCGACGGCATCGCCAATGGTGTAGGTGGCTGGAACGGGCGCGAGCTTCTGCACCGTTGGGGTCGACAGCGTGACGCTTGCGTTGCTGCTATCGGCGTAGCTGTTAACCCCGCCCGCGCCGTTTCGCTCGCCATCGCTTGCGCCACTTGCGCCCGGCACACTCGAGCCGGTTGCATTGCTGGCGGTGCCATTTGCGCCCGGCACACTGGTGTAGGTCAGGCTGGCCGTGTTCGGTATCGTAAGCGCATTCGGCGCTGTGCTGCTCACCCGCGCCGTGATGGTGATTGTTACCGATTTGACTGCGCCGGGGATGTCTACCACTGGCGCAAGCCGGTCGATAGCCACACGCACAACGCCGCCAATGCCGAGCGTCGACGTGTCGGTCGCAAGCGACCCGGCCGGCGTCGTGACGCTCACGCTGAGCAGATTCAGATTGCTGCCCAACGAATCGAGCACATTCACGTCGAAGGCGTCAGCACGGTATGCGCCTGTTGCGCCGTTCGAATAGGTAAGCTGGAACACAACCGTGTCGCCAGCATCGCTGGGGGTGGTGGCCACAAGCTCTTGCAGGTTCGTGATGCTGGGTTCGGCCAGGGCCACTGTGACTGCGTTGGAAGTAGCCAGCACAGTGGCGTTCACCAGCAGATCCACCGTGTTGTCGAGCGCTGCCCCGGCCTGGTTGCCGGGCAGATTGCCCACCAGCGCATTGAACTCAATCAGCACGAGCTCTTCGTTGCTGTCGCTGTCGGCGTTGCTCAGCGTTCCCAGGCTAAAGCTCGGGTCGTCGCCGGGCTGGAATGTGCCGCCCGCGCCCGTCCCGCCAGTAATCGCGCTGGCTGGCAGCACGAAGGACGGTGTGATCGAGCCCGCGCTGGTTTCGTCACCGGTTCGGTTCAGCCCGACACCACCAAGCGTAGACGATGAAAGGCCAGCGCCATCCGAAACCAGCGCAACCGTTGCCGTTGAATCGTTCAGGAAAATGAGCCCGGCAGGCAAATGATCGGCCAGCACCATATTCGGCGATACGCCTTCGTCCACGCCGACAAGCAGGCGGTAACGCGCAATCTCGCCAATCGCCAGTGTGCTGCCGGTGGTGTGCGCCTCCGAGCTGCTCACAAGCGATTTGATCGGCGTCGGCACGCGCACGGTCACCAGGGCCTGGTCGCTGCCAGTGAGATCGTTTGGTGCCGTGCCAGAGCCATCGCGCTCGCCTGTAGTGCTGCTGGGTGTGCCGGGCGTGCTGGAGCCTGTTGAATTGATTATGGTGCCATTGTTGCCCGGCAGGCTGCTGTAGCGCAACGTGGCCGTGTTGGTTATCAGCTGCCCTGGCGTGACGCTCATCGTCAGCGTAGCCTGGTAGGTGATGGTAATGCTGCAACCCGGCGCAACCTGGTCAACCGTAATATCAACCGTATTTCCCGCCGAGCTGTTTGTGAAGGTCGGCGACGCACACGCAGCGCCAGCAGTTGTGCTGATGCTCGCAAGGTTCAGAGAGGCGGCGGCTGGCACAACGTCACGGATGTTGGCCTCAAAGCCGCTGGCGGCAGTTGCGCCCGTGGCGTTTGTATACACCAGCGTGTAGGTCACCGTGTCGCCAGCATCGCCACTGGTTGGCGCAACTGTCTTGTTATTGACGAGCGCATTAAAAGGGATGTTCGGCTCAACGACCTGAACCGAAACGCTATTCGATGTTGGGCCGTTTTGCGTCGTTGCATTCAGAAACGCGGCAAATGTGTTCGCGCGCGTGTCGCCCGCATCGTTGCTGCCAGCAACCGAGTTATCGAGTAGCGCATTGAACTCAACAACTACATATTCAGCATCGGCATCGCTATCGGCATTGCTCAGCGTGCCAAGCTTGAAACGCACATCAGTGCCAGTGTTGTAAGTGTCGGCATTGCTGCTCGGGCTGCTCGAAATATTCGCGTTGGCCAACACGCAATCGACCTGCGCCGAAGGCAGCGCAAGCAGGTCGGCCGCGCTGCCACTATCGTTTGCGCACGCAAGCGCCGGGATCGCGCCGGCCTGCGCGCTGGCCGACGTAATGTTCCCACTCGTCGAGACAAATGCCAGCCGCGCGCTTCCATCGTTGAGAAATGTCAAGCCGTTAGGCAGATTATCGTTGATCTGGAAATCTGGCGCAGTTCCTTCGGGCAGCTTCACGGCCAGGCGAAAGCGCACAACTTCGCCAATTGCCAGGGCACTGCCGCTGGTATGCGCTTCCGAAGTTGTTACTATCGATTTGGTCAGCGCTACGCTGTTGACGGTCACGGTATCCAAATCAGTGGTGCTGTAGTCGTCAATTCCACCTGCGCCGGTGCGCTCGGTCGAGCTCGTGTTGTATGTTGAGCGCTGGCCCGGCGCGCCTGGCAGGCTGGTCCACTTCACGCTGGCATTGTCGCTCAGCGTTTGGCCGGGCGTCACGCTCCCATTGAGCGTGGCTTGAAACCGAATCACACTGGTGCTTCCTGCTGCCAGCGTTGCCCACGCAGCAGACAGATTCGGCGCGCCCGAGGCGTCGAGCGTTGCGGCGGGGCCAGAAACATTGACGAACGAGCCCGGAACATAGGTCATGCCTGCTGGGACAAGCTCGCTGAGCGCAAGTTCAAAGGCATCGGTTGTGCCAGCCCCGGTATTTGCCAGCGTGAGCTCGAACGTGACGGTATCGCCGCTATCGACGGTGGCGGGCGTGGCAACACTGGCGAGCGTTAGCGCCGGCTCGATCACGGTGACATTCGCAGCCGCCACCAATGGCAAGGTACCATTGGCCCAGCTGAACACCGCCGAGTTGTTCAGCAGTGTGCCCGATTGGTTGCCCGCAATATCGAGCACAACCGCGCGATAGGCGATGACGATGGTTTCAACCTGCGCATCGTCTGTATCGCTGTTCGTGAGCGTGCCCGGGTTGAATGTAATCGTGCGGCCACTTGCGCCAATGCTGGCGTTCGCTGGCGCAGAACCTACACCAATCGGCGTACTCATGCTCACACTGGCCGACGATGTCACACTCGCCACATCCACAAACGCCAGCCCGGCGTCGAGCGTATCCACGATTTGCGCGTTCTGTGTCAGGCCCTCGGGCACCGTGATCGTGAGCGAATAGGTAACCAGCTCGCCAATCACTGCCTGCGTGTTGCTGTTGCTGCTGCTAACAATGCTTGTGTTAACCAGCTGCTTGGCGACCGCCGGAGCAGCTATCGTAGTTGTCGCGCTATCGGTTGGGGTATCGGTCGGCACGAAATTCGGCCCACCTTCGAGGCTGGCATAGTTCGTGATTGCCGCGCGGTTCGGGATAATGGTGCCGGCCGGCGCGCTTGGGTCGACTTGCAGGTCGTACGTAATCACAATGATGTTGTGGCCATTGTCTGGGTCGTATTTCTGGCACGCGCCAATCAGAGCCGGGTCGTCGAGGCGGATGCCGGTTGTAAACAGATCTCCTGCCGCGCCCGCGCCATTCGTCAGGCCAATAAACGTCAGCGGCGTGCCATCGCCATAGGTTACGCGCATGTTCAGGCCCGCGCCACTTGGCGGGATGATCAAACCAAGTGGGATGGTATCGGTGATCGTTACGTCGAATGCGCCGCGCTGGCTGGCACCCGTGTTCTCGACCACAATTGCGAAGCTCACGCGGTCGCCCGCATCAACACCGCTGATATTGCTGTCTACCGGCATCGTGGCCAGATCAGCCGAGTTTATTGTGCCCGACCAGCGCGGGCCGGCTGAGCCCGGGGCGCTGAACGCAACCGGCCCGGCTGTGGCTGGTGTCAGCGTTGCGCCGGCGTGGCTGCTGCCGATCACGCCTTTCTTCACCTGAAGCACTGGCTCGGTCACTTTCACCTGCACAATGGCATCATCGTCATGCTGCGCGCCGTTCGTTGAGCCGTCGCTCTCGTGCACCTGGTTGGTCAGAAAAAGCCCATCTGCAAACGGCTGATCGCTGACGGTGACCGTGAGCAGAACATCGATGACCGAAGGCTGATTGGCAGGGTCGTCAAACGTGCCATAGGAAAAAGCTACGCTGTTATCGACTGTGCTGGTTGCAAATGCTGGCGTCACCGCGCTCGGGCGCGAATGATAGGTGTCGGCCGGACCGAGCTTCATATGGCCGGCAGCTGGGGCCGCGCCAGTAGCGTCGAAAACGCTATCGAAGGTTGCAAGCTCGGTGGCGGTGAAAATCGGCAGCGGCAGGTTGTCAACAAACTGAAGATTTTCAAAGTCGCTGGAAGCAAGCTCGTACTGGATGCGGTATGTGACGGTATCGCCAGGTGTCACCTGCACCGGCGAGGTCGGGAATGATGTGCTGCCGTTTATTGCATAGATCGTTTTACTCAGCGCGCCAAAAATAATTTCCACGCGCGTTGCGCTGGTGTCCGCCTCGCTCGCACCCGTCGGGGTGGCGGCATCGGCAACCGACAGCAGGTCGCCACTGATGGTCACATCATTGTCAAGGTGATCGCCCGAGTTGACGTAGGGATCGCCCGAGGGATAGGTGTCGCTGAAACGATCCTGGATTGTCACGCGGAAGCGGAGCGTGCCACTGGTTGCGCCATCGTCATAGGTACCGCAATCTGGTTGCGGCCCGCCCGTGCCCCCAGCAGGCACACAGCCGCCAATCCACCTGCCATCTGGCTGGCCGCGCGTCACTAGCTCGTCCGAAAGGCGAAAGTGGAATGTTGTTGTTCCATCGTTAGGCGCGCTATCGGCTGGCGTGTAGTTTGGCGCAATCGTATAGTTTGCTGCATTTAGCGCACTGGTTGCCGTGGTAAAGCTATTGCCAGCGAAGGTGAATGTTGGCTGGAAGCTCGCATCGTAGCGCTGGCCATCGGAAATTGTGTCGCTGATAACAACATTTTGAAACGCAAAGTAATCGGAAACCTGGAATTGAAGTGTATATTCAAGCGTATCGCCAACTGAATAGCCCGCCGCGCCAACATCATTCACAATCGCAACACTTTTTTGAATGGCGATTGATTTGTCGGTCAGCGTATGCTCGGGCCCAACGCCATCGACAACCGCATTGCCCGGGCTGCTTGGGTCGCGCGCGTCGAGCGGCACCCAGGTGCCTTGCGTGCGGGCATTATTGAGTGATTGCACATCGTCGCCGCTAGTAGCGTTAATCACAGGCGCGGCATTTGCATCATTCAGCGGCACATAGAAGCTGAACGTGACCGAGGCGTCGGCGTTGCCGGTTCCGCCCGTCACACTCGGGAAGCGCAGTGTCAAACGGTTGTTCGGCGCATTTGCGGGCGCGCCAAGCGGCGGCGAGGCGGTGATGCTTGCGCCAGCCGGCGAACTACTCGCAACGCTGAGGAATGCTTCGTTGTTCGGCAACAGGTCGGTTACGTCGAGGTTTGTGATCGTCTGGCCCGGCGCAATATCCACATCGATGCGATATTGGCGCGGGAAATTTGGCCCAGTTGCGGTTTCATCTTCTGGCCCAATATATGTTTTGGTTAGCGAAATCAGGCTTGGCGTGAGCGGGCTGCCCGGCCACAGCGCACTGTTCGTGCTGGCCGGGCTCACAATCGATGGGTCGCAGCAGGGGTTGTCGAGCGCGTCGTTGCCATACTGAAAGCCGCCGCGTGCGCGAATGGTGAGCGGCGTCCCAAGGTCGGCAAGATTGCTCAGCGTGGCGTTTACTGTGGCCCGCAAAGGCGGCTGGCCCGGCGTGAACGAGCCGAAAGGCAGCTGCAATACCACAAGTGTATCGCCCGGCGTGCCGCACACCTGCAATGCGGCGTGGGTGGTGTCTTCGGCATAGGGGTGGCTCACGCACCCGCCTGCCGGAAAGATGAACTGTTTCGCGGTCAGCGCCTGGCCCAGGTAGGTTGCATTCGTGAAGCTAATGCCGTCGTTGCCGTCGGCGCCCGTGCTGGGGAAGATCAGGTCGATAAATGGCCCATACCCCGTCGTGCCATTGCCATCGAACATTGCAGTGAAGACAAAATCAGCGCCAATCTGAACGCTTGAGGGCACGGACAGCGTAACACTTGGCAGCGCGGCTGCATACGCAATATTCTGAAACCCGAATAAACCAAGCGTGAGAAATAAGGCAATCGATAGGCGCAGGGAAAAAAGACCAATCTTTTTGGGCAGCGGGGCGAACATGGCATTCTCCAGCAGATGAGACGATAGGTGGTCATGTGAACACCTTGCACACCTTATCCTCATTAGCTGGAAATAGCTTAAGCAGGTTGTGAACTAAAGCACAACAATTTTCGCCTATTTTCTCTTCGCTTAGCCGGCGCTTACTCTGAGTAGAAAAGTACGGCAAAGCAGCAGCTTCATTACTCTGGAAAGAAAGTTCTTGTATACAACGGGCAAGCTTCCAGAAAGCTCATCTGGCTACCAGATTGAAAGGAAACTGGCTTCAGCTTCCTGGAAGCTGAGTGCAGGGAAATTTAGTTTCCGAAGTACTCATGTGCTCATTTACACGACGTACGCGGTCGCCTTTTCAGCGGGAGGTTTGGAGGGCTGACGCCCAAGGATCCTTTTTTTGGCCGCTCTCGGCCAAAAAGAAGAAAGTTTTGGGGGGCGGCAAGCTGCCCCCCAAACCCCGGCCGCGTAAGTCGTGCCATTTATGTCTATCAGGCAACCTGCGTTGCCACCAGCGCCGCGTCGAAACGCGCCCGGTAGGCGCTCTTGCTGCGCGCGCCAATCAGGCGCTCGACCTCGCGCCCGCCCTGGAAGACGATCAGTGTTGGCAGGCCGTGCACGCCATACTGCGCCACGGTGCGCAGCTCGTCGTCGCCGTTCATCTTCGCAACGATCAGGCGGCCATCGTATTCCTCGGCCAGCTCGGCCAGAATTGGCGCAATTGCGCGGCAGGGCGGGCACCACGGCGCCCAGAAATCCACTACCACCGGCAGCGGCGAATTCAGCACCTGCTGCGCAAAGGTTTCATCCGTCACAGCTATTGGGTGAGCCATTACAACATCCCTCTTTAGTCGCTTGCCGCACGCTGCAGCAAGCAGTACGATAGGAGCATACACCTTCAAGTTGGCTTGAAGTCAAGAGGGAATTTTCGTGGAAGAACTAACCATCAGCGCCGTTGCCCGGCAGGCCGGCGTGCGCGCCTCAACTATTCGCTACTACGAGGAGCTTGAGCTGCTGCCCGCGCCACGCCGCGTGAACGGCCAGCGCCGCTACGACGCGAGCGTGCTGGAGCGGCTGGCCTTTATTCAGATCACGCAGCGCCTGGGCTTTAGCCTGAACGAAATTCACACATTGTTCGAGCACCAGCAGGCCAGCGCGCCCCTGCCCGAGCTATGGCAGTCGCTGGCACAGCAGAAGCTGGCCGACGTTGGGCGCATTATCACGCACGCGCGCGAGGTGCAGCGCCTGCTGATGCGCGGGCTGCGCTGCCCCTGCGCAAATATGGACGACTGCATCGACTGTGTGCGCGTGCATTGCGCGCCGGCCGAATAACCCTGACACGAGGTTTCCTTTTTATCTCTGTGGTCTCTGTGCCTCTGTGATGCATACATAACCCTTTGACTTGCGCAAAAGCGCACAACGCAGCGTGCCTCCCCACATATTTGTGAGGAGGCGCGCTGCGTGAGTTCGAAGCGTTCTTATGCGCCGATTACCACAACGGCTGTCCGCGCGCGGCGGGTCGCTACAATGCGGTAGACCGTCATCGCCAGCACGCTCAGGCCAGTGCCTGCGTACATCAGCGTGGCCCAGATCGCGCTCGTGTCGGTGCCAGTGACCACGCCATGCCCGAGCGCCAGCACAAACAGCGCGAAGCTCAGGAAGTGCAGTGTGCGCCACGTTCGTGCGCCAATCCAGCGCCGCACGTAGAAGCTGAACGTCACCAGCGCCATTGCGTACAATGCCACCTGGCCAAAGCCAACCCACAGTGGCATGTAGCTGCTGGCGAACGGGATCAGGATCTGCGGCAGCGTGTAGCCGATGTAGCTGTCGGCCAGCAGCACCAGCGCGTGCAGCACGGCAAAGGCCAAACCCAGCAGGCTCGCGTGCTCGTGCAGGGCGCTAGCGGCCGGGCCACCGGGCCACAGTCGCGCCGCCTTGCTGGTGATCGACAGGCCCAGGATCATCGACCACCACACGAGCACATAGCTCACAAAGGCACTGGCGCGCGACAAGTACCACGCGCTGTGTGCGCCAATCAGGGCGCTGCCCAGTGCAGCCAGGCCGCCCGCCTGCCCGGCCAGCATCACGCCGACGCCGGCCAGTATCACAACCCCCACCACCGCGCCCAGCAGCGGCGGCAGAACATTCATCAGCGCGCTTTCCGGCTCCGCTTGCGGGCGGCGGGCTGGCGGCTGCGGATCAGCCGGCCGGCCAGTGGGCACAGGCATCTGTACGGTGTTCATCTTTATGCTCCTGCAGGAATGTTCCCGCGACTACGAGTTCATTTCCAAATACACATCCATCCGCCGGCTGCGAACCAGGGTGCCGTCGCCCAGCACCAGCAGGCCCGCCAGCGTTGGGCGCGCATCCAGCCAGGCCAGGCCAGCGCCGCTGCCCAGCATCAGCGCCACCTTTGCGGCCACTTCGGCGCTCGGGCCGTCGGGCGCGATCACCGTGGCGGCAAGCACATCGGTGCGGGCGGGCCGCCCGGTGCGCGGGTCGATGATGTGGTGCTGCTCGGCCCCGCCCCGCTGCCAGCGGCGGAAATCGCGCCCCGAGGTAGCGACTGCGCCGCGCGCCAGCAGCAAATTGCCCAGCGTGTCATCTGGCGCGAGCGGGTTGGCAATAGCAATCGGCCAGGCCGCGCCATTCGCCATTGGCCCGCTCACCGCAATGTCACCACCAGCGTCGATCAGTGCCGGGCCGTGGGCTGCTAGCCCGCGCGCGGCCTGGTCGGCCGCCCAGCCCTTTGCCACGCCGCCCAGGTCGAGGTGCACGCCCGCCGGCAGCGTAATGCTGCGGCCCGGCAGGTCGAGCGTGACTCCACGCCAGTCGGGCGCGGGGGCGGCGGCGCTGCTGGTTGCGCCCTCGGCGGGCAGCTGATCGAACGAGCGATCATAGCCCGCCGCCGTCAGCGCATCCAGCACCGTCGGGCGAACCAGCCCGGCGCTTTCGCGCGCCGATTGCAGCGCCACCCGCACCACTTTCAACAGCGCCTCGGGCACCTGCTCGGCGTGGCCGGCGGCATTCAGCCGCATCAGGTCGCTGCTGGGGCGGAAGCGGCTCATCTGCTGCTCCCACTCCTCGAACCAGGCCGGCACCTCGGCAAGCTGCGCCTCCGCCGCCTCGTCGTCACGATCGAGCACGGCAAGCATATGGCAGCCCATGGCGCGAAACTCAAGTGTGCGCATCCTCGTCTCCTTTAGCTCGACGAGCGGGTCGTTGCAACGGCGCCACGCGAGCGTGTGCTTGTCGTCGTCGTCGTCGTTGTGCTCGCGCTCGTGGTCGTCGTGCTCGGCGCGCTTGCAGTGGTCGCGCTGCTCGATGTCGTGGGCGTGCTTGGCGAGCTGGCGCTGGTCGTGGTCGTTGTGCTCGGCACGCTCGCGGCAGCCGCGCTGCTCGACGTCGTGTTCGCGCTCGTATCTACCACGGCAACCGCGCCGGTCGTGGCCGAGGCCACACTGGTGGTCGTATCGCTCGACTGCGCGCCAAAAGCCACCCAGCCACCCACGGCGGCAACAACTGCGGCGGCCGAAACGGCGGCCTTGGTGCTCGCGACCAACTGCTGGCGGCGGGCGGTGTTGTTCGGTTTCATCATATACCTCGCTACTATTGCGGGCCGGTTGCCCGGCCGGAACTATCGTTTCAATGACGCTATAATACCAGCCCGTTCTTCAGAGATTGTTAAGGGGCCGTGTGGAGATTGTGAGATATTGAACGAGGGCCGAAAAAGCATGACTTGACTTAGTGCCAATTCTTCACTATAATTAGTGTTAAATAAACACTATTAGAAAGAGGCAACGCATGTTCCCACTCGCATACTTCAAAGCCGAGCCCACTGAATACGTGATCGCCTTTGCCGGCGGCACGCCGCGTCGCCAGGGGGTGGGCCTGGCCTTCTGGTACTGGAAGCCCAACACCTCGCTGGTGCTGGTTCCCACCGGCACAATCGACGCCTTGTTTGCCTTGAATGACAGCACCGGCAATTTCCAGCCAATCACGCTGCAGGGCCAGATCACCTATCGGATCGCCGATCCAAGTACGCTGGCACAGCTGCTCAACTTCACAATCAACCCACGCACACGCGCCTATCGCTCCGACGACCCGGCGAAGCTGAATGCGCGGATCATCAACGTGGTGCAAACCTACACCCGCAGCGCGCTCCAGCAGCTTGGGCTGGAAGACGCCCTGCGCGGTGCCGAAACCCTGGCGCAAAACGTCATGGCCCAGCTTGCGAGCGACCCCACCCTGGCGGCGCTGGGCGTCGCGCCAATGGGCCTGTTCTTCACCTCGATCAAGGCCGCGCCCGAGGTCACCCGCGCCCTCGAAGCCGAATATCGCGAGGCGCTCCAGCAGCGCGCCGACCAGGCGATCTATGCTCGCCGCGCCGAAGCGGTTGAGCAGGAGCGCAAAATCAAGCAGAACGAGCTTTCCACCGCCGTGGATCTGGAGCAGCGCCGGCGCGACCTGGTGGCGCTGGAAGGCACCAACGCCCGCGAGCAGGCCGAGTTCGCCGCCGACGCTGCGCGCATCCAGCTCGCGCCCTATCAATCGCTCGACACGCGCCTGATGCTGGCGCTGGCCTTCCGCGATTTCGCCAGCAACGCGCACAAAATCGGCAACCTCACCATCACCGCCGACATTCTGGAGCAGGCGCTGCGGCAAGGCGCGGGCGAAAACAGGGGCGCATCGTGAACTTCGACAAGATCGTGATTGTCACGCGGCGCACGCCTCTGGAAGAGCTGACCGAGCGGCTCAACACGCGGGCGCAGGCGCGCTTCTACCTCGAACAGAATGGCGTGCCTTTCGCCGAGTACGAGCAGGCCGACGCGCACTACCAGCGCGCTGTGGCGGCGCTGCTGGCCCAACTGCCGCGCAGCGTGAAACACGTACAGATCGAGCGTGCGCTGCTGCCCAGCTTTCAGTTCGGCGCGCGCGACCTGGTAGTGACGATTGGCCCCGACGGGCTGGTGATCAACGCTGCGAAGTATCTCGACACACAGCCCATTCTGGCACTCAACCCCGACCCGGCGCGCATCGACGGGGTGCTGGCAACCTTCGGCGTGGCCGAGGCGGGCGCGTGGATCGGGCGCGCCCTGCGCGGTGACGCGCCAGTTAAGCGCGTAGCAATGGCGCGCGCCACCCTCAACGACGGGCAAACCCTCGACGCCGTGAACGACCTGTTCGTTGGGCGGCGCGGCCACGCTTCGGCGCGCTACACCATCGAGCTGGCCGGCCAGCGCGAACCGCACAGCTCCAGCGGGATCATCATTTCAACCGGGGCGGGCAGCAGCGGCTGGCTCAGCGCGGTCGTCGGCGGGGCCTGGCGAGTGGTGCAGTACTTTGGCGCGGGCGAAGCTGTGCCCCAGCCGGCGCAGTTCCGGCTCGACTGGGCCGACGAGCGGCTGTGGTACGCGGTGCGCGAGCCATTCGTTTCGAAAACGTCGCGCGCCGGCCTGGTGTTTGGGCAGTTTGCCCCCGGCGCAGAGCTGCTCATCACATCGCACATGCCCGACGGCGGCGTGATCTTCAGCGATGGCATCGAAAGCGACGCGCTGGACTTCAACTCGGGGGCGATTGCGCGCATCGGGCTGGCACCGCGCCGGGCGCATCTGCTGGCTCGCAGCTGAATACTACCTGCTGCCGGTGTTGTTTTGGTATGCATTTCTGGTATGATATTTGGGACGACGTCTGATACGTATAAGCAATCATCTTCCCACGAACGGAAGCACCATTGCAGCCCATGCCAAAGGCCTTTTTTTCACATACCAGCAAGCGCATCTATCCCGAACTGCTTGCCTGGATTATTGTGCCGCCCACCAGCACCACGGCCGGGCCTCCTGGCTTGCCCAGCGAGCTGGCGCAGGCGCGCGAACAGATTCTCACAGCGATTGCGCGCGCAGCCGCGCTGGCCGGCAGTGTGGCGCTTGCCGCTGCCGTGCTGCCGGGCTTGCGGCTGGGATTGTTCAGCCTGCTGGCCAGCTACGCCGTGGCGCTTGGGCTGGGCTGGGTGCTGGCGCTGCGCCGCACGATCAACTACACGCTGCGCGGCGGCGCGCTGATCGTCATTACCTACGCGCTTGGCCTCAATGAGCTGCTCCACTTCGGCTACAGCATCGATTCGCTAATCTTTCTTGTGACGTGTGCGCTGTTCACGCTGATGTTTTTTGGCTGGCGCGCCGGCCTGGCCGCGCTGTGGCTTTGCACCTTCACGCTCGCGGCGATTGGCTGGCAGCTGCTCCGCGCCGATCGCCTGCCACCCGGGATTGATGTTGTGTCAACCTGCATTCTTTTCCTGGCGGCGGTTGGCGGCGTGCAGGCCGGTATGAACGCGCTGCTGCAAAGCCTGGCGCAGGCATGGATGCGCGAAATTCAGGCCCGCGAGCAGCTCGAACACGAGCACGCCCTGCTTGAACAGCGCGTAGCCGAACGCACCCACGAGCTGGCCTAGGCCCACGACGCTACGCTGGCCGCCTACCAGACGATTGCCGAGCAGCATGCCTACCTGACCTCGCTGCACCAGACCACGCTGGATCTGCTGGATCGGCGCGCACTGCCCGAGCTGCTGCACACGATTGTTGATCGGGCCGCCATTATTCTGGACGCGCCCTACGGCGAGCTGATGCTCCACGAAGGCGACGAGCTGGTGGTGCAGGCATGGACAGCCAACCAGCCGTATTTGCAGGGCGATCGCGCGCGGCGCGGCGAGGCGCTGCTTTCCTGGCAGGCCTTCGATACACAAGAGCCGGTGGTAATCAACGATTATTCGGTCTGGCCCGAGCGCCGCGCGATCTACGCTGCTGTGCCGCTCCATGCCACTGCCAATTTCCCGATTCTGGTAGGTGGCCGAAGCCTGGGCGTGCTGGCGCTTGGTCGCACAGTCGAACAGATTTTTTCGCCGGTGCAGGTGCAGCAAGGCCAGCTCTTCTCGCAGCTGATTGGCATGGTGCTCGAGCACGCGCGGCTGTACAATCTGGCGCTCAGCGAAATCGACGAGCGCCAGCAGGCCGAAGCGGCGTTGCGCGCACAGAACGCCGAGCTCGACGCTTTTGCCCACACGGTTGCGCACGATCTGAAATCGCCACTGACGGCGCTGCTTGGGAACAGCGAGATCCTCCAGATCTGCCTGGAAGAACGCGACACCGGCGACCTTGCCGGGCAGGTCGACCTGATTGTGCGTATTGGCAAGAAAATGGCGCGCATTATCGACGAGCTGCTGCTGCTGGCGAGTGTGCGCAAGCACGGCACAGTGGCGCGCTCGGCACTCGACATGAACCAGATTTTGCAGGAGGTCGATCTGCGGCTGGCCCCGCTGAAAGCTTCTTCGCGGGCGACCATTACGCTGCCAGGTAGCTGGCCGGCGGCGCTTGGCTACGCGCCCTGGCTCGAAGAAGTGTGGACCAACTACCTGAGCAACGCAATGAAATATGGCGGCCCCGCGCCGCAGATTACGCTTGGCGCAGAGGAATGCACGCCGGGTTTTGTGCGCTTCTGGGTGCGCGATAGTGGGCCGGGCATCAGCGCCGAGCAGCAGGAACGCTTGTTTATGGCATTTAGCCGCCTGCAGGCCAGCGCTGCTGAAGGCCACGGGCTGGGGCTCTCGATTGTGCAGCGCATTGTGGCCAAGCTGGGCGGCGAGGTGGGCGTGTGCAGCGAGCCGGGCCAGGGCAGCACCTTCTTCTTTACGCTGCCAAAAGAATAAACTCTACTCCCCCCGCGCCGTGACGATCTCGCGCGCCGCCGCCCATTGCCCAATGTCTTGCCGGTTGATTGCGGCGGCCATCAGCTCGGGGAAGAGATCGGGTGTGCAGGCAAAGGCGGGGACGCCCAACGCAGCCAGCTCGGCCGCCACCGCGTGATCATAGCTGGGCGCACCCTTGTCGCTGAGCGCCAGCAGCGCGATCACCTGCACGCCCGCACCGACCAGCGACGCCGCGCGCTTGAGCATCTCGGCGCGGTCGCCACCCTCGCACAGGTCGCTCAGCAGCACCAGAATAGTTTCCTGCGGGCGGCGCACCAGCCCCTGGCAGTAGGCCAGCGCCCGGTTGATATCGGTGCCGCCGCCCAGCCGCACGCCAAACAGCAGCTCGACCGGGTCGTGCAGTTCGTCGGTCAAATCAACCACCTCGGTGTCGAACACAACCATGCGCAGCTGCACCGCCGGCAGCGAAGCCAGCACCGCGCCAAACACGCCGCTGTACACCACCGAGCTGGCCATCGAGCCGCTTTGATCCACGCACAGAATGATGTCACGCAGGGCGGCGCGTTTGCGCCCATAGCCGATCCGTGTTTCGGGGATGATCGTGCGGTAGGCCGGCTGGTAGTGCTTAAGGTTGGCGCGAATCGTGCGCTGCCAGTCGATCTCGTTGTGGCGCGGGCGGCGATTGCGCATGGCGCGGTGGAGGCTGCCCTGCACCGCCTGGCGCGTGGGGTTGGCCAGTCGGCGCTGGAGTTCTTCCACCACACCGCGCACCACCTCGCGCGCGGTTTCCAGCGTCTTGGCGGGCATCACGCTCTTGAGCGCGAGCAGATCGGCCACCAGATGCACATTCGGCTCGACGGCGGCGAGCAGCTCGGGCTGCAGCAGCATTTGCCGCATGTTCAGGCGGTCGAGCGCATCGCGCTGCAGCACCTGCACGACCTGGCTGGGAAAATAGCTGCGGATGTCGCCCAGCCAGCGCGCCACGTTCGGCTGCGAGCCGCCCAGCCCGCCGCTGCGCTCGGCGTCGTAGAGCGCCTCAAGCGCGCGATCCATGCCCAGCGCCTCGCCGCTGAGCTGCATGCCGGTGCCGTCGGCCGCGCCGCCCAGCACCAGCCGCCAGCGCCGCAATTGCTCGTCGTCTGCTTCGGTCATTGTTGTTCCTGATGTTTTTCTGCGGCTGCAAGCCCCAGCAATTGGGCAAGCAGCGGCAAGGTCGCGGCAGCGCGAGTTTGATCAAAACGCGCCGTGCCAGCTTGCGATGCCGTGCTGGATGCCCCGCCAGTGCGGGCACGCTCGCCCAGCATGCGGCGTTCTGCGTGCTGAAAGGTGGCGAAGGTGCGCCGCAGCAGCGGCAGCGTGTCGGTAAACAGCTCACCCGGCAGGTCGCGCAGCCACCCGTCGATGATCTGCCAGAGCGTGGGATCGTGCACCAGCAGCGCGCCGCTGCCGCGCAACATTCCTTCCAGGCAGGCAGCGGCAGCGGGCGGGGCATTCCCCGGCGAAAGCGCCAGGCTCAGGCGGCGCGCGCCTTCCTCCGGGCCGAGCGCGCCCGTGTCGAGCAGGATGCGGCATGCGCGGCCAGCCACCAGCCCGTGCGCGCCGCGCAGATCGTTCACACGCCGCAAGGCCGCCTGCCACGCCGCCGAATACTCGGCGTTTTGCAGCACCCCAAGCGCGCCGTTCACCGCCAGCAGGCGGCCAAACATCTCGGCGGCGGCATCGTCGTCGAGCGCGGCGCAGGCGGCGGGCAGGCCCACACCAATGCGCGCCACCAGGCCTTCGATCACCTGCGCGACGGCGGCCGTGTCGGTGCGGCGCACATTCCCGTAGCGCTGGACATTCGCCAGCGGCGGCAGCGCGTCCATCAGGTGGCCCACGTCGCTGGCAAGCGCGGCGCGGTCGCGCAGCCGCGCCATCACGTCGTCCAGCGCGGCGGGCAATTCCGCCAGCAGCACCTGATTGACCAGGCGCGTCAGCGCAGGCAGGTCGCTGGCGGCGGCAGCGGCATCGCGCGCGCGTGCCGTGGCCGCGTCGGCAATCGTGTTGCCCCACACGCCCGCCTCGATCAGCCCGACCGCCAGCTCGGGCTGCCACTGCACGCGCCACACTTCATGGAAGGTGCTTTTTCCGCCGCCGCTGCGCTGAAGCTCGCCCCACGAAATGCCCAGCAGATTCAGGCGATGCAGCAGGTGGCTGCGTTCCAGGTCGTTGGGCTTGCGCAGGTCGAGGTCATAATCGCGCCAGCTGGCGCTGGCTGGCATTTTCAGGCGCTTCTGTTCGCGCTGCAAGTCCTGCTGCAACGGCGCGAGCGGCGTGTCGTCGGGTACCGCGCCCAACGTCTCGCCAACGATCAGCTGCTCGTGAACCAGGCGCATGGGCAGCACATTGCCGCCGCAGAATACCGCCAGCACGGCCTCGTTCAGCTCGGGCAGGCCGGGCAGCGGGCGCTCGCGCAGGGCGGCCAGCGCCTCGGCCAGCCGCACCGCCTCGATCACGTGCGCCGACGAGACATCGAAATCCTTTTCGCGCAGCAGCCGCGCCACCCGCGCCAGCCAGCGCGTGGCCACCTCGGTGGGCGCGTGGCCGGCGCTCATGCCGTGCCAGAGGTGCTCGTACCAGCCCGGCGACTCGATGCCCGCGCCGTAGCCGCTGCCATAGGCCAGCCGGCCGTGTGTCCACGGCACCCAGGTGGCCTGGAGCTTGGTTTTGGGCAGGCCTTTCAGCAGCGCGGCATCGGCTTTGGCGCTGGCGAGATCAACCAGCGCGGGGGCGTGCCATGCGCCACACACCACCGCAATGCGCTTGTAGCCCTGCGCCTGCGCGGCGCGGATGGTCTGGCGCATCCAGGCTTCGCGCTGCGCCTCGCGCGGGTCGGGGTCGGTCGGCAGCTCGCTGCGCAGCGCAGCCATCGCTTCCAGAATCGCGGCAAAAATCTCCGCGCCGTCGCGCCGATGCTCGACCATCTGCTCCCACCAGCGCTCGCCGTCGCTGTAGCCCGCAGCCGCAGCCAGCCAGCCAAGCGGGTCGGAATGGGGGTTGAATTCTGAATGTTGCGTGTTGAGTGTTGAGTTCTCCGGTTTATCATCCTCTCCTTGTTCTGCAGGAACGTTGGGCGGCTCATTACTCAAAACTGAGCGATCAACATTCAAAACTTCTCCCAGCTGGTAGGCTTGCGGCAGGTCCATAAACCGCGCTGGGATGCCGTGCGCCAGCGCAAAGTGCAGCGCCTGCCACTCGGGCGAGAACTGCGCAAACGGGTAGTAGACGGCGCGGCGCGGCTGATCGGGCATGTACAGGAGCAGCGCGACCGGCGGCAGCATGCCTTCTTTCGCTAGGGCGGGAATCAGCGCGTCGGCGTCGGGCGGCCCTTCCACCAGCAAGCAATCGGGCTGAAGCTGCTCCAGCGCGGCACGCAAACTCCGCGCCGAGCCAGGGCCGTGGTGGCGGATACCGAAAATATAGGGGGATGGGAGTTGGGGGTTGGGGGTTGGGGGCATAGTTTCTATTCCCACACTACGAAAATTTACCACCAAGACACCAAGACACGAAGAGCGGCAGGAACATAAACTTTGGTGCCTTCGTGTCTTCGTGGTTCAACGTATTTACCCCCCAACCTCGCGGCACGCCCGGTATACATCTTTCCAGCCGGCGCGCTCCTTCACCACGGTTTCGAGATATTCCTGCCAGACAATCCGATCCTGCACCGGGTCTTTCACCACTGCGCCAATCAGGCCGGCCGCGACATCCTGCGCAGTCAGGTGGCCATCGCCGAAGTGCGCGGCCAGCGCCAGCCCACTGTTCACGACCGAGATCGCTTCGGCGGTGCTGAGCGTGCCGCTGGGCGATTTGAGCTTGGTTTTGCCGTCGGCGGTAACGCCTGCGCGCAGCTCGCGAAACACCGTCACAATGCGGCGAATCTCATCGAGCGCGGGCAGTTCGGCGGGCAGCTCAAGCGCGCGGCTGAGCGCGGCGACGCGACCCTGCACAATCGTCACTTCTTCTTCCAGCGTGTCGGGCAGCGGCAGCACCACCGTGTTGAAACGGCGCTTGAGCGCGCTGGAAAGCTCGTTCACACCACGGTCGCGGTCGTTGGCAGTGGCGATAATATTGAAGCCGCGCACCGCCTGCACCTCGCTATTCAGCTCGGGAACCGGCAGCGTTTTTTCCGACATCACCGTGATCAGCGTGTCCTGCACGTCGGCGGGGATGCGCGTCAGCTCCTCGATGCGGGCGATTTTGCCTTCGCGCATGGCGCGCAGCATTGGGCTGGCGACCAGCGCGGCATCGGAGGGGCCGTCGGCCAGCAGGCGGGCGTAGTTCCAGCCATAGCGAATCGCTTCTTCGCTCGTGCCAGCCGTGCCCTGAATGAGCATAGTCGAGTCGCCCGCAATCGCCGCCGCGAGGTGCTCGGACACCCAGCTTTTGGCGGTTCCAGGCACGCCAATCAGCAGCAGCCCGCGGTCGGTGGCGAGCGTGGCAATAGCGATTTCGATCAGGCGGCGCTGGCCGATGTACTTGGGCGAAATAACCGTACCATCGGGCAGGGTGCCGCCCAGCAGGTAGGTTGCCACTGCCCAGGGCGAGAGCCGCCAGCTCGGCGGGCGGGTGCGCTGGTCGTGGCGGGCCAGGGCGGCCAGCTCGTCGGCATATTGCTGCTCGGCGTGTTCGCGCAAAAGTGTTGTCATCGGGAAGCTCCTGAGTATGGACGAAGGGTGTATTGCTATACGCCCGAACTGATGACGAATGGCGTACTGCTATACGCCCGAACTGATGACGAAGAGCGTATTGCTATACGCCCAAACTGATGACGAAGGGCGTATTGCAATACGCCCGAACCGGGCCTCTGCTCACTACCTTTCGGGCCGGCGCGCGACAAACAGGTAGTTCTGGCAGATGGGCGAAACGAGCACGCCCAGAAAAGAGTCGGCGCGGTCGTACCAGTGCGCCAGGCGGGTTTCGTCGCGCACCAGGCGGCGCAGTTTCCACCACCAGATGTTGCGCGGCAGCAGGGCGTAGCGGCGAATTTGGAGCGGCTCGAGGCCAGCGCCCGCGCACAGCGTGCGAATCTGCGCGGCGGTGAAGCGGTATGTGTGCGACCAGCGGCCCAGGCGGCGCAGCAGAAATTCGATCCAGCTGTAGCGATTGGGCAGGTGGAAACAGACAAACACGCCGCCGGGGCGCAGCAGCCGGGCGATCTCGCGCAGGCTGGCGGCTTCGTCGCCGCCGTGCTCGCGCACGTGCTCAAGCACGCCAATCGACACCACCGCGTCGAAAGCAGCATCCTCAAAGGGCAGCGCCACCGGGTCGCTGGTGGTGGCGAGCTGGTAGGTGTAGTGCGCAGGATCGAAGGGCGCGCAAATGGCGGGCGTGCCAAAGAAATCGAAGCCAGTGACGCGGTAGCCGCTCCTGATCAGGAAGTAGGAAAAGTGCCCGTTGCCCGCGCCCCAGTCGAGCACGCGGCGGCCGGGCGGCACGTAGCGGCGCACCAGATCGTAGGCGCGCAAGTATTGCCGCGCGCTCACGAGGCTGCCGAACTGAAGCAAATTGGAATTGTGGACCTGCGCCTGCATGAGCTCGCGCAGGATTTCGTTGAATGGTACGTCAGCCATTCTGGCAATGTCTTTCATTTCATCAAAAACGAAGTTTTGAGTTTTACGTTTTGAATGCTCAGTTGGCAGTTACAGGTTAGGACTTTCGCTCAGGCGGATTTTACGACTGCGGCGGGCAGTGTCAAGGAATTGATGACGGGCGTCGCTGCAAGCGAAAATTCTGCTGGCGCGTTGTTGCCTGCGGCAGCGAAGTTTTGAGTTTTGAATGTTGAGTTCTCACCTATGGCTCTAACTCTGCGCTCTTTGCGCTCTTTGCGGTTCATTCTTTCGGTCGTCGGTCGCCAAGAGGCTTCATTACCTGCGCCCTTCGATACGCACTTCGTGCTACTCAGGACGCAAGTGGTACTCGTTTGGTAGTAGCCACGCACCAAAAGCAAAATCTCCGTGCCTCTGTGTCTCTGTGGTAAGTTATCCGCCGTCGGTCGTCATTGTCCCAGCTCGCGCAGCATGTCGTGGCGGAACTGGAGCGTGATCAGGAGCTTGTCGATCACGCCTTGCCAGCGCTCGCGCACGCCGGGGTCGTTGGGCCAGCTGTTCGCAATTTCGGGCAGCAGCGCGGGCGGCAGGCGCCGGGCGAACTCATCGGTGAGCGCGCCACGCAGTTGGTAGTCGTAGCTGTCGCGCCAGGCGCGCATGTGGCGGTGCACGGCGCGCAGGGCGGCGCGGGTGAGCGCGGGGCTCCAGGTGTGGCGCGTGGCGCGCAGCAGATCGAGCACCGGGTGCTTGTGCAGAGGCGTGCAATCGCCGCGCAGAATGTCGAGCAGCAGAGCTTCCTGACGCGCGGGCGGCAGCACCAGGAGCAATTCGGTGTCGGTGGGAGTATGCCGCAGCAGCGCCTCGGCCCACTCGGCGTCGCGGAAGTTCTGCGCGGCGGCCCGCCAACCATCGAGCAGCGCGCCTTTCCACTCACTGCGCTCGGCCAGCGCGATCAGGTCAGCCGGAGCGCGCTCCCAGCCGGCGCTCCAGGTGGCGGGCGGCATGGCACCAAGCACGCCCTGCAGCCACCAGGCGCGCTCGCCCTGCTTCTGGCGGCCAGCGGGCGGCTGCGGCTCGATGCCATCGCGCTGCATGGCGGCATCGCACTGTGTGGGCGGCTCGGCATGGAGGCGCTCGCTCGCGCGGCGCAGCAGCCCGGCGCGGTCGGTGGCCAGCCTGAGCATGGCAGTGGCGCGCGCCCGCATGCGCGCAACCAGCTGCGATTCGGGCAGGCGGGCGAGCAAGGCAGCGGCGGCGCGGCGCACTTCTTTGCTGCGGTCGTCGAGCGCATGCTCAAGAAATGGTTCGTCGGCAGTGCTCAGGCCCGGCTCCAGCGCCGCCAGCGAGGCGGCGCGGTCGTCGGCCTTTTCGCTGGCCCAGTCGCGTGCCAGCAGCTCACGGGCTAGTGCCGGCGCGCGCGGGCGCAGATCGGCCAGCAGCGCCAGCCGCGCCGCGCGCGTGCCAGTGTCCCACGCCTCGGCCAGCGCCCGCTCGTCGAGCGCGGCCATGTCGGGCAGTGGCGCGGCGTAGGCCCAGGCCGGGTTCTGGCCCGCCAGCCAGCGCCCGCGCGCCCCAAGCGCAGGCAGAATCGCCGCGCGCATCTCGGCATGGAGGCGGCCCTGCTCCAGCAGCTCGGGCAGCACGCCCGGCGGCACGCGCCAGCCGCCCGCTTCCAGCGCGGCCAGCCACTCGGGCAGCAGTGCGCGGTGGCTGCCGCCAAGCATGGCGTGGAGGTGCGGTTGGGCGCGCGGCGGGCAGATCAGCTGCGCTTCAGCGGGCGCGGGCGGCAAGGCACGCTCAAGGGGCGGCGCGGGCACTGCGCCAGCAGCGCGATACTGTGCCAGCAGCGCGGCCGCGCCCAGCAGCGCGCCCTCGGCGTCCGCCGCGTCGAGCCGTGCGAGCAGGGCCTGGAGCGCCGGGTCGGGCGCGTGGAGGCTCGGCGCGCGACGGGCCGTGCCAAGCAGCGCGGCGGTCAGCAGTTCGTCCCATGGCTCGTTCATGGGTATTCTTCGGGCAGGGGTGCGATGCTTTTGAACATGCGAGCTATTGTGACATGGTTTGGGGAAAACGACAAGCGAGAGGTGCTTGGGCCGCACGGCCGCTAGGCTTGCCTGTTGGCACGGCTATACTTTCCTGGTGAAAATCAGTGACAGCGTTGAGCCAGCTTGCTCAGGCCGCAGGACCGCCAGGGCTCGCGCCGCCCCACCCACTTCGTGGGTACCCGCCCGGCGTCGGGGCTATCGCCCCGAACCCCGAATTTTAGGTGGTCATCATAGTAAGCGGTTGTGGGTCATGCCTCCGTTATGCTTGCCGCTGGCAGCAAGCGATAATGTCAAACGAATTTGCGGGGCTCTCTCAACGAGGCTGATTCTCTCGCCCGATGCCTTGCCTGCATCCACAACGGAGGCATGACAACGGCTCTTTCGCCCGCTGATCACGCTCTTTACGGGGTCCAGGGGCAGCGCCCCGGCCGGGGAGTGCAGAGGGCCGCGGCCGGCCCTTTACTGCGGAGCGCGAGGGCGCACAGCCCTCGACCAACTTTGGCAAGGCTGTACTTACTT
The DNA here is from genome assembly GCF_057073505.1 of Kouleothrix sp. 19917. NCBI lineage: Bacteria > Bacillati > Chloroflexota > Chloroflexia > Chloroflexales > Roseiflexaceae > Kouleothrix > Kouleothrix sp. 19917. Next base: position 899,051 of record NZ_CP097099.1, on the reverse strand, counting down.
GGTGAAAACCAGTGCCAGCATCAAGCCAGCTTGCTCAGGCCGCAGGGCCGCCGGGGCTCGCGCCGCCCCGGCACCCGGCGTCGGGGCTGTCGCCCCGAACCCCAAATTTTAGGTGGTCATCATAGTAAGCGGTTGTGGGTCATGCCTCCGTTATGCTTGCCGCTGGCAGCAAGCGATAATGTCAAACGAATTTGCGGGGCTCTCTCAACGAGGCTGATTCTCTCGCCCGATGCCTTGCCTGCATCCACAACGGAGGCATGACAACGGCTCTTTCGCCCGCTGATCACGCTCTTTACGGGGTCCAGGGGCAGCGCCCCGGCCGGGGAGTGCAGAGGGCCGCGGCCGGCCCTTTGCTGCGGAGCGCGAGGGCGCACAGCCCTCGACTAATTCTGTACAGACAACAACCTTGCTGCGGAGCGCGAGGGCGCACAGCCCTCGACTAACTTCTGCACAGACAACAACCTTGTTGCGGAGCGCGAGGGCGCACAGCCCTCGACTAACTTCTGCACAGACAACAACCTTGTTGCGGAGCGCGAGGGCGCACAGCCCTCGACAGAGCCAGGGGCAGCCCCAGCCACAGGGTGGATATACAAGTCCACGCAGGCATCACAGCGCCCTAATAGCCGTGCGGGTGCGCCTGCCGCCACGCCCACGCGCTGCCAATCATCGCGTCGAGGGTGCTGTGCTGTGGCTGCCAGCCCAGCTCGCTCTGCGCCAGCGTGGCGTCGGCCACCAGCGCGGCGGCATCGCCCGGGCGGCGCGGGCCGACCGTGCAGGGAATCGCGTGGCCGGTGATGCGCCGCGCCGCCGCAATAACTTCGAGGTTGGTGAAGCCCGCGCCGCTGCCCAGGTTGTAGGTGCGGCTGCCGAGCCGATCGAGCGCGCCGAGGGCCAGGATATGCGCCTGCGCCAGATCGACGACATGAATGTAATCGCGCACGCAGCTGCCGTCGCGCGTGGCGTAGTCGCCGCCGAAGATAGTGATCTGCTCACGCCGGCCCAGCGCCACGTCTAGCAGCATGGGGATGAAGCGCTGGGGCGGCTGCTGGGCTTCGCCAAGCTGCTCGGTGGCACCGGCAGCGTTGAAGTAGCGCAGGCAGGCGTAGCGCAAGCCGTATATCTGCCCGAACCAGTGCAGGGTGCGCTCGATGAAATACTTCGACTCGCCATAGGGCGAGCCGGGTGTCACCGGCGCGTCGGGCGGAATGGGGATGGCGTCGGGCGTGCCGAAGAGATTGGCCGTGGACGAGAAAATAAAGCGTTCGACGCCGTGCGATACCGCCTGCTCAAGCAGGTTGGTCGCGCCAACAAGGTTATCGCGCAGGTAGCGCAGCGGCTGGCGCATGCTCTCGCCCACCAGCGAGGCCGAGGCGAAGTGCAGAATGCCATCGAATGCGTGTTCCTGCTGAAACACGCGCGCGACCGCGTCGGCGTCGCACAGGTCGCCTTCCACAAATGCCGCGCCGGGATCGACCGCCGCACGAAAGCCCGTCGCCAGGCTGTCGAACACGACCACCGAATGCCCAGCCGCGAGCAATTCGGCCACCGCGACGCTACCACAGTAGCCCGCGCCACCAGTTACCAGAATATGCATTGCTGTACTCCTTTTCTTCGATTGATGTATGACCAATACTATTCATATAAGAACACCAGGGACGTTTACCACGAAGGCACGAAGAAACGAAGAGCGTGAGGATGCTATAAAATCTTGGTGCCCTGGTGTCTCGGTGGTTATTTGAAAGGTATTGGATGGAAGGCTTACGCTTTCGTTTTAAGCAACTCAGTGCTCTCCGTGCGCTCTGTGGCTTATCGAGCCACGTTAGTCCCGCCAAAAACTTGGCATCCTTGCTACTCTAGCGTGCGCCGTTCTATAATACAAGCCGATTTCAGCTATGGCTTCTATTGATTTTTTGGATAGGGTATGGACATCAATCAGCTTCAGGCCTTTGATCGAATTGTGCGCGAGGGCAGTTTCAGCCGGGCGGCGTGGGCCATGCAGATCGCGCAGCCAACGATTAGCGCGCGCATCGCGGCGCTGGAAACAGCCGTGGGCGGCGCGCTGTTCACACGCAGGAGCCGCCGCGCCAGCCTGACGCCGCTGGGCGCAAGCTTTTTGCCTTATGCGCGCCGCGCGCTGGCAATGCTCAGCGAGGGCGTCGAAGTGGCCCGCCAGACGCAGGAAGGCCAGCGCGGGCGTGTTGCCGTGGGCGTGCTGGGCTCACTGGCGGGCTGCCTGCTTGGGCCGGTGCTGGCCGACTTGCTGCGCGAGCGGCCCGCGCTCGACCTGTATGTGCGCGGCGGCAGCCAGCAGAAGGTGGTCGAGCTGCTGTGCGATGGCGTGGTCGAATTGGGCTTGCTGGCCTGGCCTTGCGTCGACGCGCCCATGATCGAGCTGGCGCCGGTGCTGCACTTGCGCGAAGAGGTGGTGCTGGCGGTGCCGCGCGATCACCCGCTGGCCGGGCGCGCAGCCGCCACGGATGAAGAGGTTGCCGCACACTGCGCGCCGCTCTTGCTGGTGCGCTGGTGGCAATCCACGCACGCGCGCGTGGCGCGGATCGCCGGGCAGGCCAGCGCAGTGGCGAATGTGCCGCCCGAGACGGCGCGCACACTGCTGTGCGCCCGCGCTGGCATTGGCTTTTTCACGCGCCCGTTCGTGGCCGACCTGCTGGCGAGTGGCGAGATCTGCGCGGTGCCGCTCGCGGGCGCGCCGCTGTGGCGCGAGAGCGCGCTGGTGCGTGCCGCCCGCGACGCGCCGCTGTCGCCAGTGGCGGCGGAGCTGTTGGCTGGATTACAAAATTATGCGCGGCGCAACAAACTACTAGACAACGCGCGCCAAACGCTGTAATCTGTCATCAAAATAATATGTTGCAAAGAAAAGAAACGGTTATTATACAAGCAGCGTATTCTCACAATTTCCGCGTGTCTCAGGGCACGGCTCCGTCTAGCGCAAAGCGATAAGCGCCTATGAGTAGCGCCCCGCCCCTGCCACTTTCGCTCTTTGGCCTGCTGCGCGAGCAGTTTGGCCAGCAGCTGCCTCTCCTGCGCTGCACCAAAACAACCCTCGTCCACGTCTCGCACACGATCGAAGACCTCGTGCTGAAGAATCGTCTCCCCGCGCTGCTCTTCACTGGCTTTCAGGAATCATCGCACTGGAGCGCAGAAACCGAGCGCTACCGCGCGCTGGCCGAAGTGGCGCAGCAGGTGTGCATTTTCGCGGGCGGCACATTGCCGCCCGAAAGCCGCGCCAGCGAGATGCATGTGGTACTCCAGGGCGACGACCCGCTGCGCCAGGAGTGGTTTCTGGCCTTGCTGTCGGAAGAGTTTGCGGTGCTGCTGTGCGGGCAGGATCAGCATGTCGGCGCGGAAACCGAGGCACTGCGCCAGTTCGACACCATGTTTACCTTCGCGCCCGAGGTGATCGACAAAGTGCTCGACCGGCTGGAGCAGGTGGTTGGGCAGTATCGGCCCGAGCGGCTTGCAAGGCTTCAGGAAGCGCGCCGCAGCTTCCCGCCGCCTTCGCCCAAGCCTGAGATCATCTCGCAATTCACCCGCGAGATGATTCATTTTGAAGAGCAGCTCCAGCGTTCGCTAACCGCCACCACCACCACGCTTACCACCCAGCAGCGCTGGCGCGACGACCTGACGACCAGCCTAGTGCACGATCTGCGCTCGCCGCTGGAAGGGCTTGGCCTGGCGCTCAATCTCCTGCAATTCAAAACCGACTGGACCGACGCGACGCCGCAGGACATTTTGCAGATTGCGCAAAACAGCGTCAGGAATATGAGCACACTGATCCAGCTCATTCTCGACACGAATCAGCTCGCCAACCGCCAGTTCAACCTGAACTGGCAGACACACACACCCAGCACCATCCTCGATGCTGCAATCGAGCCGCTGATGCCGCTGATTGACCAGGGCAAGCTCCACCTGACGGTCACAGTCGACCAGCGCGTTCACACGCTGTGGGGCGATGGCAGCGTGCTGACGCGGATCGTGCAAAATATTCTTGGCAATGCGATCAAGTTCACGCCGCCCGGTGAATCGATCATCATCGGCGTTGCGCCAGCCCCATCGGGCAAACAAATCGAGATCAGCGTACGCGACACCGGGCCAGGTATCGCGCCTGCTGATCTCGAGCATATTTTCGACCGCTTCTACCAGGCCGCCGACAGCACGCGCCGCGGCAATGGGCTCGGCCTGTATTTCTGCCAGCTTGCCGCGCAGGCGCACGGCGGAACGGTTCGCGCAGCCAGCCAGCTTGGCGTTGGAACGACCTTCACGATTGTGCTGCCAAACGAGCCGCCGCTCAGCGCGCTCAGCGGCTAGCTACCCTTCTTCATGCTCAGGCCAATCCGCCCACGTGCGTGATCGATGCTCAGCACACGCACGTCCACAATGTCGCCGACCTGCACCACATCGAGCGGGTTGCGCACAAAGCGGTCGGCCATTTCGGAAACGTGCACCAGGCCGTCCTGCTTCACGCCAATATCCACAAACGCGCCAAAATCGACGACATTGCGCACCGTGCCGCGCAGCTGCATGCCCGGCTGCAAGTCTTCCATTTTCAGCACATCGGCGCGCAGCAGCGGCGGCGGCGCGTCGTCGCGCGGGTCGCGGCCAGGGCGGGCCAGGGCGTCGAGCATGTCGTTCAGGGTTGGCTCGCCAATGCTCAGGTCGGCGGCAAGCTGCGCGGGCGTGCTTTCCTTGTCGGCAAAGAGCTTGCGCACGCGCGCGGCCACCTCGGGCAGGCGCGTGTTCTTTTCGCCATAGCGCGCCAGCAGCGCCCGCGCCGCCGCATAGGATTCCGGGTGAACGGCGGTGTTGTCGAGCGGGTCGCTGGCCTCGGGGATGCGCAAAAAGCCGGCCGACTGCTCGAAGGCCTTGGGCCCAAGACCCTTGACTTTCAGTAGTTGCCTGCGCGCGCCAAACGGGCCGTTTTCGTCGCGATGCGCCACAATCGCCCTGGCGGTTTTGCTGTTCAGGCCCGCGACATAGCCCAGCAGCGCGGCCGAGGCAGTGTTGAGATCGACGCCGACGAAGTTTACGCAGCTTTCGACCACCGTGCCAAGCTGTTCGCCCAGGCGTTTCTGGTCGACGTCGTGCTGGTAGAGGCCAACACCCAGCGCCTTCGGATCGATCTTCACCAGCTCGGCCAGCGGGTCTTGCAGGCGCCGCGCAATCGAGACATTGCCGCGCTGCGTGGCGTCCAGATCGGGAAATTCCGCGCGCGCCGCTTCCGACGCCGAGTACACCGACGCGCCAGCCTCGCTGACCATGACGTACTTGAGCGGGAATGCTGCGGTCTTGATCACTTCAGCTACCAGCGCCTCGGTTTCGCGCGAGGCGGTGCCATTGCCAATCGCGATGATCTGCACGCCCCAGCGCTGCGCGGTTTTCAGCAGGCTGTCTTTGGCGCGGTCGGGCTGGTGCAGGTAGACCACGCCGCCCTCAAGATATTTGCCAGTCGCGTCGACCACGGCGACCTTGCAGCCGGTGCGGAAGCCCGGGTCGAGGCCCATCACCACGCGCCCGCGCAGCGGCGGCTGGAGCAGCAGGCCGCGCAGGTTGGCCGCGAAAATCGTGAGCGCGTGCGCCTCGGCGCGCTCGGTCAGCTCGCCGCGCAGGTCGCGCTCGATTGCGGGCGCAAGCAGGCGCTTGTAGCCATCGGCCACGGCGGCGCGCACTTCGTCGCCCAGCCAGCCAGCAGCCTTTGCGTAGCGGCGCTGGAGGGTCGTGACGAACGCAGCGTGGTTGGCTTCCACTTCCGCTTTCAGCGCGCCCTCGCGCTCGCCGCGATTGATTGCCAGGATGCGGTGCGGCGGCAGCGTGGCGAGGTTTTCGCCAAACTCGTGGTAGAGCTGATATTTGCCCTCGGCGTCGGCGGCCTCGTCTTTGCGCGCCACGCGCAGCACGCCGGTTTTGCGCGTTGCTTCGCGCACGGCCTGGCGCACGGCGGCGGTTTCGGCCACGGTTTCGGCCACAATATCGCGCGCGCCGGCATAGGCCGCCTCAAGGTCGGCCACGCCTTTTTCAGGGTCGACAAACGCCAACGCCAGATCATCGCGCGATTTGCCGCCCGTGTCTTGCGCAAGCAGCACTTCCGCCAGCGGCTGCAAGCCCTGCTCGCGGGCAATCTGCGCGCGCGTGCGGCGCTTGGGCCGAAACGGCAGATAAATATCTTCGACGGCCTGAAGCGTCTCGGCGGCGGCGAGCTGCGCTTCCAGCTCAGGCGTGAGGTGCCCGCCCTGCTCCAGCGCGGCATACACTTCGGCGCGGCGCGCTTCGAGGTTGCGCAGGTATTCGAGGCGATCCGCCAATTTGCGCAACTGCTCTTCATCCAGCCCGCCAGTCACTTCCTTGCGGTAGCGCGTGATGAAGGGAATGGTGTTGCCTTCGTCGAGCAGCGCGACGGTGCGCTCGACCTGGCTCAGCGCCAGGTTAAGCTCGCGGGCCAGGCGCGGCTCGATTGGCTGTGTTGTGAGTGTCATAGGCTCCGTCTATGTGCGATGTGCGATTGACGATGGGGCGAGCGGCGGGCGATATACACAACCGCAAAGGGCGCGAAGGACGCAAAGGGTTTTCAGGTTGAATGTTTGAAAGTTGCAGGTTACAGGTTCGCAGGTTCCTGCCCGCTGCCTACTGCGTCGGCGTCTACGGCGCGCGCTGGCCCAGCGTGACGCCCGAGCCGCGCTCGACCAGCGTGCCGGGGCGCGGTACGGAGCTGACAATTGTACCCGGGCCAAACTGGTTACACAGGTCGCCCAGCTTGTCGCAGCCCTGCACATCCACAAACGACACAAACAGGCCAGCCGCCTGAATTGCTGCGCGCGCTTCGGCCTCGTTCATGCCAGTGATCTCGGGTACCGCCACCTTGTTGCCAATGCTCACGACAATCGTGATGGTCTGGCCGCGCGGCAGCTTCACATTCACCGGGTCCTGGCGGATCACAAAGCCCTCGCTGATCGTGCTGGCTTCCTGCTGCACCTGCACCTGAAAGCCCGCTGCCGCCAGCAGGTTCTGCGCGTCGGAGGCGCGCGTGCGCTGCACGTCGGGCACAAGCACCAGCTCAGGGCCGAGGCTCAGCGTGAGCGTGACAATGCTGGAAGCGGCCTGCGCCACTGGCACCTGCGCGGGCGGGAACTGCTCCATCACCATCCCGGCGGTGATCACATCGCTGTTGCGCGGCTCGGCCACAAACACGCCCAGGCCCTGCGCCTGCAATTGCGCGCGCGCTTCGGCCTCGGTTTTGCCCACCAGGTCAGGCACCGGCACCTCGGGCACCAGGGCAGTGGGCGTTTCGGGCGTGGCAGTTGCGGCGGCGGGTGGGCGGTTCACGCCGCTGGCAAGCGAAAACAAGCCATCGAATGCGCCAATTGCAAACAGGTAGACCAGGCCGAGCACGCCGCCAAGCAGCAGCAAGCCCAGCAGAAAGCCGCCAAAACCGCCGCCGCTGGTGTCGGGGCGCTGCGTTGCCACCGCCGGGCGCGGGGGCGGGAGCGTCTGACGCGGCACGGTCGTATTGCTGATTGGGCGCGGCTGCGGCGCAGGCTGCGGCTGCACCGGGCGCGGCGCAACCGGGCGAATAACCGTGTCTTCGTTGCCGACGGCGAGGTAGTTGGCGAGCATGCGGGCAAAGTCGCGCGCCGAGGCCGGGCGGTCGGCCGGGTCTTTGCTCAGCGCGCGCAGCACAATGCCTTCCAGCTGCGGCGGAATGCGCGGGTTGTACATGCGCGGCCGCGGCGGCTCGGTGCTGACGTGCTGCATCGCCACAGCAATCGCGTTGTCGCCGGTAAAGGGCAGCCGCCCGGTCAGCATCTCGTAAAGGGTGATGCCCAGCGAGTAAATGTCGGACTGCGGGGTGGCGGGCAGACCACGGGCCTGCTCGGGCGAAATATAGTCGGCGGTGCCGAAGGTCACGCCCGTTTCCGTCATTGCTGTAGACATTTTGCTCTTTGCAATGCCGAAATCGGTGATCTTGACCGCGCCATTATCGCTCACAATAATATTTTGTGGCTTGATGTCGCGATGGATCATGCCCAGGCGATGCGCGGCTTCCAGGCCATTCGCCACGCCTTCGGCAATCGACACTGCGCGATCAACCGCGAGCGGGGCTTCGCGCAAAATCAGCGCCTTGAGGTCGCTGCCAGGCACGTATTCCATCACAATATAATGGATATCGCCATCCTGCCCAACGTCGTACACATCGACGATGTTGCTGTGGCGCAGGTTCGCGACCGCCTGGGCTTCGTGATGGAAGCGCTGCAAAAAGCCGGTATCGGAGGCATAGTGGCTATGCAGCACCTTGATCGCCACCGGGCGATTCAGCCGCAAGTCGCGCCCGCGGTACACGCGCGCCATGCCGCCTTCGCCAAGTTTCTGCTCTAGCTCATAGCGATTGTTGAGAACTTTTTGTTGCATTCTATTGATCACTGTTGGCAGGTTAGCAAGTGAGAAGGTTGCAAGTTACCGAAAGCCGCGCTCATCGAAAACCTGAAACATGCAACCTGCCAACCTGTAACGACGTTAGGCGAATACATGACGCACCAGCTCGCAGGCCGGCGTTGGCTCGGAAATGCCCAGGTGGTGTTCCAGCACGGCCAGGTTGACCACATCTTCGCGATTGTAGTCGAGCAAGGTGTGCAGCGCGCCCTTGTCGCCATAGGTCTCGTAGCGGTTCCACAGGCGCGGCGCATCCCAGCCGGTGATGCCGGCCGTGGCACGGCCAATGCCCAGGCGCTCTTCGATCTTTTTCAGGCCGCCGCGCAGGCCATGGCGCCGGCAGACATGCATCAGGTCGCAGTGCTCGTATTCGCGCTTCAGGTCGGCATACAGCGTTTTGCGAATATAGGGCAGGTCGAACGAGCCGCCATTGAAGGTCACCAGCGTCTGCGCGCCTTCCAGCGCCGCATACAGCGCAAGGTCGTTTACGCCCGCGCCAACGAGCTGGATGGTGCCCCAGTCGGGCCGGTAGATCCCAATAACGCTGATCGTGTTGCTGAAGGTCGTCTCGATATCGAGGTATGCGCGCATCGGCCTGCTTTCTGGTACGGCCCGCGCATGCAGGCGCTCACTCGCTGCCGGCGCGAAACCGTGTCATTATGGCATATGGCTGTGGCATTGGCAAGCGCGGCGCGCGCAGCAGGCCCGAACGACAAAGCGTGGTATAATCGCCACTCTATGCATTCTGCGCACGGGAAGAAACAGGATTGTATGCCGCAACGTGTTGTGATGGATACCGACCCAGGGATCGACGACTCGCTGGCGATCTTGCTGGCGCTTGCGTCGCCTGAGATCGACCTGGCTGGGGTGGGGGTGACGGGCGGCAACTGCGCGCTGGCCGACGGCGTGCGCAACGCGCTGAATGTGCTGGCGACTGCCAACCGCACCGACATGCCGGTGCACGCCGGCATTGCGCTGCCGCTGATCCGCCCGGCCTTCACTGCGCCCGAAACGCACGGCGACACGGGCCTGGGCTATGCGCGCCTGCCAGCCTCGCCGGTCGGCCCGGTCGATGAGCACGCCGTCGATTTCATTATTCGCGAAATCATGGCGCGCCCGGGCGAAACAACGCTGGTGGCGGTTGCGCCGCTGACGAATGTGGCGGTGGCGATTCGCAAAGAGCCGCGCATTGTCGAAAATGTGCGCGAAGTGATTATTATGGGCGGGGCGCTGCGCGCCGACGGCAACACCACCTCGCTGGCCGAGTTCAATTTTTATGTCGACCCGCACGCTGCGCATATTGTGCTCGAAAGTGGCATGCCGATCACGCTCTTGCCCTGGGACATTTCGAAAGACGTGATGCTGGTGCAGGCCGACATCGACCGCATGCTCGAAGTTTCGTCGCCAATCACGCGCTTTATTGCCGACGCCACGCGCTTCTATATCGAGTTTCACGAGCTGTGCTTTGGCTTCTCGGGCTGCTCGATCAACGACCCGGTGGCGCTGGCGCTGGCCTTCATGCCCGACCTGGCGCGCACCACGCCCATGCACGTCGCAATTGAGTACAGCAGCGAGCTGACGGCCGGCAAGACGGTGATTTCCTACGTGGGCGACAGCCAGCGCGAGCCCGACGAGCACGACCAGCTTGGCTTCGACCGGGCGCAGTGGCCGATGCGCTGGGGCTCGAAGGTGCGCAGCACGCCAAATGTGCGCGCCGTCACCGAGTTCGACAGCGAGCGCTTTATCGCGATGTTCGTCGAGCGCATGATCGCGCTGGCGCGTGGCGCGTAGTTTTCTCGCTCACGCGTTTAGCTACAGAGCACACAGAGGGCACGGAGGAAGTAACCAAACTCCGTGCCCTCTGTGTGCTCTGTGGCTTGGTTGGCAAGCTCAAATCTCCCCGCCCGGCAAGCGGAAATTGTAGCGCAGCGCCGCCAGGCGCAGCAGCGTGATGCCCGCAACCGCGAGTGGCAGCGCAATCGCCGCCGACACGCCAGCCGCATCCAGTACCAGGTAGAGCAGACAGCCCAGGAAGGCGCATGTCGCATACCAGTGCGTGTTGCGAAACACGTATGGGATCTCGTTGCACACCACGTCGCGAATCACCCCGCCAAACACACCCGTGATCACGCCCATGATCGCCGCCACAAACAGCGATGTTCCTGCCGCCTGCGCATAGGCCGCGCCCGCCACGCTGAACAAGCCCAGCCCCAGCGCGTCGGGCAGCACCAGCCAGCGCTCGGGGATGCGCGTGAAGGCCGGGAACAGCAGGGCCAGCACGGTGAGCACCAGCACCAGAATGGCGTATTCCTGATGCTCGACCCAGAACAGCGGCGTGCGGTCGAGCAGCAGGTCGCGCAGCGTGCCGCCGCCAAAGGCCGTCATAAACGCTACTGCGTAGCAGCCCACCAGATCCATGCGTTTGCGCTGCGCCTCGGCAATCCCCGAAAGCGCAAACACCACAATTCCCAACATCTCGATCGCTTGCAGCATTGATTTTTCCTGTTCGTTCGCCTGCGGTTCGCAAGTTGCAGGGTTGCAGGTTATGGGACGACCGACAGCCGTAAGAATGAACCGCAAAGAGCGCCAAGAACGCAGAGCGTTGCAGGTGAGGGGGTTGCAAGTTGGAATGTTCGCAAGTTTGAAGGTTTGTAAACCTAGTACCGTTAAGATAACCACCAAGCCACCAAGTTCAAAAGTATTCTAAAGCCCTCTGTGCCTCTGTGTCTCTGTGGTGAACGTTCCTGTCGTCCTTATTTGATGGTATTGAGCCTAATCCCCAGACCCCAGACCCCCATACGGTTCTTCATTCCCGGCAATTTTACACTTTATTCATCTTTGCATGGCTCGAACGCGCCCTGATGCGATCCGTCGCTCGGCGCGAGCCGAAAAGCTCTTGACCGGTTTAGGACGGAATGCTATACTTTCGGACATCCTTTTTCTTGTTTGTGGAATCGCTCGGCGCCACGCAGGCCCGCGCCCGTAGTGTTGCGTCTGGCTGCCGACGGCGGCAATTATCGGTTTCGTGCGAAGGAGCAAGTATGTACCGATCTCGGAACCTCGGCTGGTTCAACCTGCTGGCGCTTGCCGGCCTCCTGCTTGGCGCGCTGGCACTTCCCATCCGCGTCCCGGTGGCGCTCGCCGCCGGCCCCAGCAGCGTCACGATCGCCGGCGACCTGCAAAATGAGCTGGGCTGCCCGGGCGACTGGCAGGCCGACTGCGCAGCGACCCACATGGCCAACGACGCGGCAGACGATGTCTGGCAGGGCACATGGACAGTGCCGGCCGGCAATTGGCAGTACAAGGCTGCGCTCGACAATGCGTGGACGGAAAGCTATGGCCTGCACGCCGGCTCAGACAACATCCTGCTCAACCTCGGCGGCAGCACCTCCGTCAAGTTCTACTACGACAATAAAACCCACTGGGTCACCGACAATACAACCTCGGTGATTGCCGTGGCTGTGGGCGATTTTCAGAGCAAGCTTGGCTGCCCCGGCGACTGGCAGCCCGACTGCCTGCGCTCGTGGCTGCAAGATGTCGATGGCGATGGCACCTACACCTATGAAACAACCGCGCTGCCAGCCGGCTCCTACGAGGGCAAGGTGGCGCTGAACGAAAACTGGGACGTGAACTACGGCCAGGGCGGCGTGCCCGGTGGTGCGAATATCGCCTTCACCGTGCCCACCAACAACGCCAAAGTGTCATTCAGCTACAACGCCTCTTCGCACGTGCTGAGCATCCTGGCCGGCCACGCCGCCGACAATAATGTCGAGTGGGATGGCCTGCGCCACGACTCGCGCGACACGCTGTATCGCACGCCGGGCGGCGCGGTTCCGGCTGGCACGCCCGTCACGCTGCGCTTCCGCACCTTCCACAGCGACGTCACAAGCGTGAAACTGCGCGTATACGATCTGAATGCGGGCGGCCAGAGCATTGTGCCAATGAGCATTGCCGCCAGCAACGTGCCCTGCGCGCAGGCCGGCCTGGAAGCCGAACGCTGCGACTTCTGGGCGGCCACGCTGCCCAACAGCACGCCCAATAACTACTGGTACCGCTTTATCGTCACCGACGGCACCAAAAACGCCTACTACGCCGACAACACCAGCGCGCTCGACGGCGGGCTGGGGGCGACCACCGGCGACCCGATCGACCAGAGCTGGGCGCTGATGGTGTACAAGCCGGGCTTCCAGGCGCCAAGCTGGGCCAAAGACGCAGTGATCTACCAGATCTTCCCCGACCGCTTCCGCAACGGCCGCAGCAATAACGACCCCAAAACCGGCGATGTGCGCTACGACGACCCGGTGATCAAGCTGCCGTGGGGCACGCTGCCAGAAGGCTACTGCCGCAACTACGCCGACGCAACCACGGCCACCTGCCCGTGGCGCTTTGGCGACCCGCCGGCCTGGGGCGTGGGGCAGAAAGAAACGCCGCGCGGCCGCGACTACATGGGCGGCGACCTCAAAGGCGTCGATCAGAAACTCGACTACCTGAAGTCGCTGGGCGTCAACACGCTCTACTTCAACCCGATCTTCGACGCCGGCTCGAACCATGGCTATGACACCCAGGACTACTTCAAGATCGACCCCTACTTCGGCACGCAGAAAGACTGGGAGAACCTGAACAAGCACGCCGACCAGCTTGGCATTCGGATCGTGCTCGACGGCGTGTACAACCACATGTCGTCCGACAGCCCCTTCTTCGACCGCTACCACCACTACAGCACGGTTGGCGCATGTGAGTCGCTCAGTTCGCCGTACCGTAGCTGGTTCACCTTCCACGATGTAGCGGCCGGCACAGGCACATGCGTTGGCAGCGCGGGCGCGAATTCGGCCACCTACGATGGCTGGTTCGGCTTCGACAGCATCCCGGTGCTGACGAAAACCAACGCCGACGTGCAGAACTACTTCCTGACCAGCACCGACAGCGTGACCAAGCACTGGCTGAAGGCCGGCGCGGAAGGCTGGCGGCTCGACGTGATGGGCGATGCCTCGTTCCCGAACGGCTACTGGGAAACGTTCCGCACCGCCGTGAAAAACACCGACCCGAACGCGCTGATCATTGGCGAGCTGTGGCAGAAAGACAGCACCCTGCTGCGCTTCCTGCGCGGCGACCGCGCCGACAGCACCATGAACTACCGCCTGCGCGACGCCGTGATTGGCTTGCTGACGCCGGGCAGCTTCGACTCCAAGGGCTTTGGCGATAGCGGGCGCATTATCAAGCCGTCCGAGTTCGCCGCGCGCCTGGCCGCCATCCGCGAGGATTACAGCGACGCCAGCTTCTTCTCGCTGATGAACCTGCTCGACTCGCACGACACCGAGCGCCTGCGCTGGACGCTCACGCCCGGTGCCGAGACGCAGGCCGCCCGCGAGCAGGACGCCACCAACGTCGCCGCTGGCAAGCTGCGCCAGCGCCTGGCCGCGCTCATCCAGTTCACCGTGCCCGGCGCGCCAACCGTCTACTACGGCGACGAAGTTGGCATGACCGGCGACGACGACCCCGACGACCGCCGCACCTACCCGTGGGCCGACCTGGGCGGCAACCCCGACACGGCCATGTTCGCGCACTACCAGAGCCTGGCCAAGGTGCGCAAGCAAAACGCCGCGCTGACGGCGGGCGACTTCCGCGTGCTGCTGGCCGACGACACCGCTGACACGGTTGCCTATGGCCGCAAGACCACTGCGCAGGGCGCGATTGTGGCGCTGAACCGCAGCACGCAGGCGCGCACGCTCAGCATTCCGCTGGCGGGCTATATCCCGAACGGCGTGGTCTTCAAGGCGCTCTATGGCGTGGGCAACAGCACCGGCACAACCATCACCGTCGCCAGTGGCGCGCTGCAGGTTGTGCTCCAGCCGCTCAGCGGGCTGCTGCTCGCCACCGGCAGCACCGACCTGAACCCAACCGCCGCGCCCGCCAAGCTCAGGGTCACCAGCGAAGGCAATGGCACGGTCGCGCTGTCGTGGAACGCCGTCAGCGGCGCAAGCGGCTACAACGTCTACCGCAGTGTGGTGACGGGCGGCGGCTATGTGAAGGTCAACGGCAGCCTGCTCAGCGGCACCACCTTCACCGACAGCGGGCTGGAAAACGCGCGCAGCTACTTCTACGTTGTGAAGGCTATCGACGGCGCGGGTAACGAAAGCGCCGCCTCGAATGAGGTGCTTGGCCTGCCCCACCTGACGATTGACTGGGCCAACCTGCAGTGGCCGCCCACGCTGAGCTACACGCTCAACACCGCCACCCGCACCGACAATGTTTACGGGCAGGTGTACATCGCGGGCGCGACCAACCAGCCCGGCGCAACGCCCAGCCTGATGGCGCAGCTTGGCTACGGCCCGAGCGGCAGCAACCCGGCAGGCAACAGCGCGTGGCAGTGGCTCGACGCGGGCTTTAATGGCGATGCCGGCAACAACGACGAGTTCGTGGCAAGCTTGCAGCCCGAGCAGGCCGGCAGCTACGACTACGCCTACCGCTACAGCACCAACGGCGGCAAGGATTGGGTATATGCCGATCTGGATGGCATTGGCAACGGCTACAGCGCAGCACAGGCCGGCAAGCTGACGGTCAACTCCAGCGGCGACACCACCGCCCCATCGACTCCGGGCAACCTGCACACGCTGTCGGCCTCGCCGGCAGGCATCCAGCTCGCCTGGAACACCTCTACCGACAACGCTGCCGTGTATGGCTACGAAGTGCTGCGCAGCAGCACCAGCGGCGGGCCATACACGCGCATCGCGCTGGCGACCAGCGGCACCGAGTACACCGACGCGACCGTGACCGAAGGCACAACCTACTACTACGTCGTGCGCGCCGTCGACACCTCGTTCAACCGCTCGGGCAACTCGAACCAGGTGAGCGCCACCGCGCAGCTGCGCACCATCACGCTTAACATCACCGTCACCGTGCCCGCCACCACCGATGCAGCCGCCCGCGATGTCACAATTGCCGGCTTCCTGGATCGGCTCGATGGCGGCTACCCGCAGTGGGACCCAACGGCGGTGAAGCTCACGCGCGTGGACGCGACCCACTGGAAGATCACCTTTACCGGCAAGGAAACCACCCAGCTCGAGTACAAGTATGCGCTCAGCTCGTGGGATTATGTCGAAAAGGACGGCACCTGCGGCGAAATTGGCAACCGCCAGCTCACCCTGAGCTACGGCAGCAATGGCACGCAGAACGTCAGCGACACCGTGGAGAACTGGCGCAATGTCGCGCCCTGTGGCAACTAATGCGCTTTCAGCGCAGGGGTTTAGGGCTTGGGGTTTGCGATGCGCAACGTCGCGCCCTGCGGCAGCTGCGGCGGCGGTCATCACGCCCACTGGCGACCCATATAACCTGATGTTGCTGGCGGTGCCAATGTACCTGCTGTACGAGCTCGGCATTCTGCTGTCGCGCTTTGTGCCGAAGAAACCGCTTGAGCCTGCGGAAGAAGTCGCGCCGTAGCGGCACGCTTCGCCAACAAGCAAACGACCCACGCGGCAGTACGCCCGTGGGTCGTTTGGTTTCGCCCGCGCAACCCGATGCGCCAAACGGGCTTTGATCGCAAGCTCAGAAGGCTTGCTCGCAAGCTCAGAAGGCTTGATCGCAAGCTCACGGGCTTTGCTCACAAGCTCGTGGGGTTTGATCACTCGCGTGCGGGCGTTGATCACAAGCTCGCGGGGCTTGATTGCAAGCTCAGAAGGCTTGATCACTCGCGTGCGGACGTTGATCACAAGCTCGCGGGGCTTGATCACTCGCGTGCGGGCGTTGATCACAAGCTCGCGGGGTTTGATTACTCGCGTGCGGAGCTTGAACACAAGCTCGTGGGGCTTGATCACAAGCGTGCAGGGTTTGAGCGCACGCTGCCCCTGCGTCTTCCCTTTCCTCGACGGCTGCGCCGAGCGGATTTTTCTGCGCAAGGTCGGCGGCGGCTATATTATGGAACATTTCGCAGAGATGTATAACGGAGAATCTGGCAAAGCAACGCTAAAATAGAATTTCCAGCACAAGGCACTGAGCGCTTCCATACGCTCAGTGCCTTATCGCTTATTGCCTGCACCCTCTTCGGCAAGCTCAGAACTTCGCTTCGATACGGCCTTCGGCCTACTCAGGATGCTATGTTTCCACCTCTGGCATCATAGCAGCAACCTGCAACCTGCAACTTGCAAACCTGCGAACCTGCCAACCTTCTAACCCGCAACAACCCGAAGCTACCGCATCAGCCGCTGCGCACCGCTGTGGCGCGGGTCGGTGGGGGTTGGGCGCGGCTGGAAGTAGATTACTTCCTTCCACAAGGTTGTTAGAGTTCACCTCCTCGTAATTCCCCACTGTGATGCAGTGTATAGCATCGATTGCCACGCCGCATCACACTTTGACGGCTTATGAGAAGTCGGCTGCACAGCGCATTACCCAAGTGCGTATGCTTCTTTGAGCCACTCGATAAGCTCACCATCCACATCGTCAGGAGCGGTAACCTTAACTTCGTTGTGATAGCGGTTCTTAGAAACCTGCTCGCTTTTTGCAACTCGCTCGCCCTGCAAAGGTCGATCCATTCGCAAGTTGAGATATAGAAAGCTCTTGCGTGGATGAATACCTGCAAAGCCCGATGTGTGGACGAGATGGATAGATGTTTTCTTCGGCTCCTCCCGAAATGGCCCAAGTGCGTGCAGGACTTCGATCAGCCGATGATAGATAGCGGGAACCACCGCATCCTTACCCACAAAAAGAGCATCTACGGATTGTGTTGTCTCAGTCATCACTAGCTCCCCCAACTTCCAACGACGAACCCGATTATCAGTCCGCCAATCGTACCAAGCCCAATAATAGGCGCATAGGCTTTTGTAATGATGGCATCAGGAAGACTTAGGAGCAGACCAAAGAGTAGACCTATCAGCCATCCGGGAAACGGCAGAACCGCCACCCCTATGACAACGCCGATGGCAAACCGATTGATAAACGCCCCAAGCATTGCGGCTCGCTTGTCATCAAACGGCAAGGGTATCATAGTAGCAACAGAGACGGCCCCGAACAGCAGACCGCAGAGGAGACCTAGCATCGGCTTTGGCATAAACCCTCCTGCTTCTTGTTGCTTAGGGCGCGCCAAATGCTTGCGCTTCTTGTTCCTGAATTGGCGGGCACTTATTGCTCCCATATGAACAAAACACACAGCAGTCGTCGGGCAGCGGGCGCAGCGTAGTGCCACAGTTCGCGCAGACATAGACCACTTGGCAGGCGTTCGTTGGCATCATCTCTTCCTTTTTGAAGCCACACTGCGGACAGTGGATAGTAGATAGTAGTTCCATATTGTCTTCCTGCGGTATTACAGCTATTCTTCGCTGAGTGCTTCCTCTAGGGTCTTGCCTTCTAAGAGTTTGAGGGCTATCTGTATCTCGTAGTCTATATAACCTGTGTCAAATTTGGTGGGCTTGTATGTTACCTGCTGTGCTGCTTCCGGTACATCTTCAGGAAGATACGTCTCCTCCTCACCGCTGGAAGAATGGAATAAGCCACCCATATAATAGACATTATATTTAGGGTATTCGTTGGGGTCGATATTATGAAATTCGTTGTACGCGATAATATAGATTGCGCCTCCGACGATCGCTGTACCGCGCCCCGTTGGTATGAAAGCATATGCGGCAGACTTTTCTCGACATACGTAATTCACTGCATCGATGTAATTGAAAGCTGCTGGCATAACGTCCTCGACTGAGTGTTCGGAGTGCTTCTTCCAGTAGAGTACCACGTTTGGAAGTGCGATACAACTGCTAGTTGTGTGAGCAGGAAATATAACAAAGTGAGTGTCCCGAAACCTACTGGTAAAGGCGCTATACTAAAGATAGACACCGAGAGGCCGCCCTACAGAAGGCGGTCTTTTCGTGTCTGAGAAAACCGAATATCTTCTGTGAGGGTCGCTCCAAACGGGGCGGCCTTTTTGTGTGTGCGAAGGAGGTCGGCGTGGCCCTACTGGAAGACGGCAACATCTGCTGCATCTGTGATACCAAATACGGGTGTATACTTACAGCATGAGACGACTGAAACTGGCTGAACATCTGACGGTTGAGGAACTCGGGCAGCGCTATCGCCAGGCCGCCGATCCTGTCGCTCGCAGTCATTGGCAGATGCTCTGGTTGCTGAGCCAAGGCCGTTCCCCTACCGAAATCGCACAGGTCTGTGGTTACTCGCTGACCTGGTTGTACGCGATTGTCCGCCGCTACAACGCCGATGGTCCTGACCACGTCGGCGACCGCCGTCATCACAACCCTGGCCAGGCTCCGCTGCTCTCGCCCGCCCTGCGTGCCGAACTCGACAAAGCCCTCGAAGGTCCTGCCCCCGATGGTGGCGTGTGGACTGGCCCGAAAGTCGCCGACTGGATGAGCAGCAAGCTCGCTCGAAAGGTACACGCGCCACGCGGCTGGGAAGTCTTGCAGCAGCTTGGTTATCGCTCCTATGTCCCGCGTCCGCGCCATATCAAGGCCGATACTGAGGCGCAAGAGCAGTTTAAAAAAAACGCTTCCGCAAGCCGTCGCCCAGATCCAAGCCGAGCATCCTGACGCCAGCGTGGAGGTCTGGGGCGAGGATGAACATCGCATCGGCCTCAAACCGATCCTGCGGCGGGTCTGGTGCAAGAAAGGGCAGCGGCCACTTGTGACGGTTCAGCCGCGTTACAAATGGACCTACCTGTATGGGTTTGTCTGTCCGCAACGGGGCGAGAGTTTCTGGCTGCTGCTGCCACGGGTCGCGGTGGCAGTGTGGACGCTGGTGCTGGCCGAGTTTGCCGCTGCAGTCGGGGCTGGTCCGAGCAAACAGATTGTGCTGGTGATCGATCAAGCCGGCTGGCACAGTAGCAGTAAGGTGGTAGTACCGCAAGGCGTGCATGGAGTGTTTCAGCCGCCGTATTCGCCGGAGGTGCAGCCGGCCGAACGGTTGTGGACATTGAGCGACGAAGCGCTGGTGAATGAGCATTTCAGTGATTTGGACGCCTTGATTGAGGCACAAACAGAACGCTGCCGTCGCTTGCGTGAGCAGCCGGAGATCATTCGCACGCACACCCTCTTTCACTGGTGGCCCAAACCGACCATACCATAAGTGTTCACCCGTATTTGGTATGACGAGCGACCTATCCATCGGACTATCGGCGGCGTGCCGGCCTACTACTGTGCGGCCTGCTTCGAGACCTACAAGGACGACATCCTGAGCAGCGTGCCCTGGGTGAAGATGCTGATGAACAGGGACAGAAGCGCCGCAACCGTATGATATAATTTCAATCGGATGCAGACTTCATTGCAGCGGGATTGTGCCAATGTTTCAAATCGAATTCACTCCTGAGGCAATTGAAGACGTCGAGCAGTTACGCGCATTTGATCGCCGACACATCATCGCAACGGTACAAGAGCAACTTTCGCATCAACCGATTGCGACCACACGAAACAGAAAGAAACTACGCCCGAATATGCTTGCCGAATGGGAGTTACGCATCATTCCGTTTCGTATATTCTATGATGTCGATCTTGATCGTTCGGTGGTGAAGATCATAGCAATTGGATACAAACAAGGGAACACATTGTTTATCCACGGCGAGGAGTATGATCTATGAAAACCGTGAATATAGCGAATCCCACAACCGAGCTCACTGCACTGTTCGAGCAGGCGAATGAGGAAGATGTAGTCGTTCGCCTCGCCGATGGCCGTGAGTTCTTATTAAGCGTAGTTGATGACTTTGATGTCGAGATTGCCCAGACACGCCAGAACGAAAAGTTGATGGCGCTTCTCGACGAACGCGCCCGGCAAACACAAACCGTACCTATTGACGAGGTCAAGCGTCGGTTGGGCATCGCCGAATAGGCCAGCGTCGCCAGCTTCCTGGAAGCTTCGCACTGCCATTCGTTGCAACAGCGTCGCCAGCGTTTTGGAAGCTTGGGTAGCTGCCACTTCAAGTGAGTGCCTGCTCAACTTCCTGGAAGCTTTGCACTGCTATTCAAGGCACCAAGCGCCGCCGCAAATATAGATGGCACCGAGCGCTTCCATACGCTCAGTGCCTTATCGCTTATTGCCTGCACCCTCTTCGGCAAGCTCAGAACTTCGCTTTGATACGGCCTTCGGCCTACTCAGGATGCTATGTTTCTGCCCCTGGCATCATAGCAGCAACCTGCAACTTGCAAACCTGCAAACCTGCGAACCTGCAACCTTCTAAGCTGTAACCCCGAACCTACCGCATCAGCCGCTGCGCACCGCTGTGGCGCGGGTCGGTGGGGACGGGGCGCGGCTGGAAGTAGATCACTTCTTTCCATACGGCTGTAATTGCGTCGGCGCAGATCACCACCAGGTCGTCGGGCTCGGCGAGGGAAAGCGCGTGGCGCACTGCGTCGAGCTCATCCAGCACGGTAATCATACGGTCGGGCGGCATGCCAGCCCCGCGCGCGGCGTCGTGCAGCAGCGCGGCGATTGAGCCATGCTGGCGGCCGCGCCGGTCGTCGTCTTCCTTGATCACCAGCAGGTCGAAGGTCTTGCCGGCGATTTCGCCAAACTCGCGAATATCCTGGTCGCGGCGGTCGCCGGGCGCGGCAATCACGCCGATGGTGCGGCGGTAGTTCGGGCGCAGGCGGCTGACCAGATCGCCCAGCGCGGCGATGGCGGCCGGGTTGTGCGCGTAGTCGACGATCACGCGGAAGGCGTATTCGTCGAAGACGTTCAGGCGGCCGGGGGTGAGGTAGAAGCTGGTGGCAAAGGTGCGCAGGCCCTGGCGAATATTTTCGACCGAGACGCCGCGCGCGTAGCAGATTGCGGCGGCGGCCAGCGCATTGGCGACGTTATGAAGCGCCTTGCCTTCGAGCGTGGCCGGGATCAGGTGCGTCCACAGCAGCGGAATGTACTGCTCGGCATCATAGATCGCAAGCATCTCGCCGCGCACGCCGGGCTGAAGCACCACGGCGGTACCGCCCTTCTGGATGTGCTCTTTCACCAGCGTGCTTGCGCCCTCGCCGCCGTGCATCGAGAAGTAGACGATCCGGCCCTCGGCGTGCGCGGCCATCGCGGCCACTCGCTCGTCGTCGGCATTCAGCACCGAAGCGCCGTCTTCGCGCACCACTTCCACCAGCAGTTGCTTAACCTCGGCGAGCTGCTCGATGGTATCGACGCCGCGCAGGCCCAGGTGGTCGGCAGAAACATTCAGCACCGCGCCAACGTCGCAGCGGTCGAAGCCGAGGCCCTCGCGCAGAATGCCGCCACGAGCGGTTTCCAGCACCGCCGAGTCGACCGTCGGGTCTTTCAGCACCACGCGCGCGCTCCACGGCCCGGTCATGTCGCCCTTCATGTAGATCTGCCCGTCGATGTAGATGCCGTCGGTGGTTGTCAGGCCAACGCGCTCGCCGTTCATCTTGAGGATGTGGGCGACCATGCGCGCCGTGGTGGTTTTGCCGTTTGTGCCGGTGAGCGCGACCAGCGGGATGCGGGCGGGCGTGCGCGGCGGGAACAGCATGTCGATCACCGGCTTGGCGACGTTGCGCGCCTGGCCCTCGCTCGGCTGCAAGTGCATGCGGAAACCAGGGCCGGCATTCACCTCGACAATGCCGCCGCCCACTTCGCGCAATGGCTGCGTGATGTCGGGCGTGATGATGTCGATGCCGGCGATGTCGAGGCCGATCACCAGCGCGGCGCGGCGGGCGATCTCGCGGGTTTCGTAGTGAATGTCGGTGGTGCGGTCGATGGCGGTGCCGCCGGTGGAAAGGTTGGCCGTTGCGGCGAGGGAAAAAACCTCGCCAGCGGGCAGAACCGTATCGAGTGCGTAGCCCGCTCGCTTGAGCAGGAGCTCGGATTGATGGTTGATCTTGATGCGCGTAAGCACTTTTTCATGCCCAATGCCACGGCGCGGGTCGCGGTTGACGATCTCGATCAGCTCGGCAATCGTGTGCGCGCCATCGCCAATGACGTGCGCTGGCACGCGCTCGGCCACTGCCACGACTTTGCCGTCGATCACCAGCACGCGGTAATCTTTGCCTTCCAGAAAGGTCTCGACCAGCACGGAGTTGGTGTACTCGTTGGCGGCAGCAAAGCCGCGCCGCACTTCGTCGGGGGTTGTCAGGCGAATGGAGACGCCGCGCCCGTGGCTGACATCGAGCGGCTTGGTGACGACCGGGTAGCCAATTGTTTCGGCAATTTCAACTGCCTGCTCGGCGCTGCGGGCGACGCGGTGGCGCGGCGTGGGGATGCCGACATCGGAAAGCAGCTTGATCGTCAGCTCTTTGTCGCTGGCGGTTTCCACGGCGATATTGCCGGTTTTGCCCGTCACCGAGGCGCGGATGCGCTGCTGGTATTTGCCCCAGCCAAGCTGCACCAGGCTGTTCGTGTCGAGCCGAATAGCGGGGATGCCGCGCCGACGCGCTTCTTCCACGAGCGAGGCAGTTGTTGGCCCCAGCGCAATCTCCTGCGCCCGCTCGATCAGCCCTTCCAGCTCGCGCGCAAAATCAAAGCGCGCCAGCTCGTCGGCCGGCAGCGCGCTGGGGTAGTCGGCCGGCAGGAGGCTGCGCGCCAGCGTGATCGCCAGCTCGCCGGCCTCGAGGCCAACCTGCTCCTCGGTGAAGGAGTAGATCACATAGTAGACGCCGTCCTGCCCGGGCACCGAGCGCGTCTTGCCATAGGTGACGGGCGTGCCGGCCAGGCACTGAATTTCTATCGCAACGTGCTCGATCACATGGCCGAGCCAGGTGCCGCGCGTGCCATCCCGGTTCGTGTCGGAGAGGCGGCGCACAAAGCCGCCCGGCTGGCCGTAGGAGCAGCCATGCTCGCTGAGCGTGGGGATGAGCGTGAGCAGGCGCTCGTTGAACTCGGGGATCTCGCCCGAGGGATGCTGCTCAAGGTCTTCCAGGTCGATGGTCAGGCGGATGACCGGGCGGTAGCCGTAGGGGCTGGGCCCGCGGTATACTCGCGTCTCTAGCACGCGCATAGCTTTCTCCTTTGGAATGGCATTGGCGGCGATTGTACCATAGATGGGGGATGTGTCGTGTGCTCGGGCCGCAGGGCCGCAAGCAGTGCCTGTTTCCGCGCAGCTTG
Organism: Kouleothrix sp. 19917; assembly: GCF_057073505.1. Lineage (NCBI taxonomy): Bacteria > Bacillati > Chloroflexota > Chloroflexia > Chloroflexales > Roseiflexaceae > Kouleothrix > Kouleothrix sp. 19917. The sequence goes on along the minus strand of NZ_CP097099.1, from coordinate 875,591 downwards.
CTCAGGCCGCAGGGCCTTTTTTTGCTTCTTTGAAATGCATTCTTCAATGCGAGCCAGCTTGCTCGGGCCGCAGGGCCTTTTTTTGCTTCTTTGAAATGCATTCTTGAATGCGAGCCAGCTTGCTCAGGCCGCAGGGCCTTTTTTTGCTTCTTTGAAATGCATTCTTGAATGCGAGCCAGCTTGCTCAGGCCGCAGGGCCTTTTTTTGCTTCTTTGAAATGCATTCTTGAATGCGAGCCAGCTTGCTCAGGCCGCAGGGCCTTTTTTTGCTTCTTTGAAATGCATTCTTGAATGCGAGCCAGCTTGCTCAGGCCGCAGGGCCGCCGGGGCTCGCGCCGCCCCGGCACCCGGCGTCGGGGCTATCGCCCCGAACCCCGAATTTTAGGTGGTTGGCTTGTACAAAGATGATCTGTCATGCCTCCGTTATGCCACAAAGCTGGCAGCGACCGATAAGAGAAGCACACATATTTACACGATAGTACAGAAGTTCTCGCCTGATGCCTTGCTTGTATCCACAACGGAGGCATGACACAAAATCATTTCGTCCCTGTACCACGCTCTTTTTGGGGTCTGGGGCAACGCCCCAGCGGAGAGGTCCAGGAGACCGGCGGCGGTCTCCTGGCGCGGGTTCGGGGCGCGCAGCCCCGATGACCTCCGAAGAAGTAGAGCACGAGGGCGCGTAGCCCTCGCAAAAGCGGGCGGACACGCAGGTCCGCCCAGACAAGTCTTCCTCGAAAGAGCACGAGGGCGCGTAGCCCTCGCAAGAACAACAGGGGCGCGCAGCCCCGAAAATCGCCCACAGCCCGTGCTATAATGCAGCGCAGAATCATCAAGGGAAACGCAATGGAAGGCACCGAATCAATCACCCGCGTGCGCATCTACCTCAGCGAGCGCGACCAGTCCGGCGGGCAGGCGCTCTACCTCGCTGTGCTCGACCGTTTGCAGCGCGAGGGCGCCACCGGCGCGACGGTGCTGCGCGGCATCGCTGGCTTTGGCGCGGGCCAGCGGCTGCGTACCAGCGGCGCGGGCGCGCTCAACAGCACACCAATCGTGCTTGAGTGGGTCGACCGCACCGAGCGCGTCGGGCGCGTGCTGCCCGCCCTCGACGACCTGCTGGGCGAGGCGCTTGTCACCGTCGAGAGCTTGCGCGTGTATCGCGCCGTGCTGCGCGCCAGCGGGCCTTTTGGCGAGCGCACCGTCGGCCAGATGATGCAGCGAGAGCCTGCCAGCGCCCGCCCCGACACTCCGCTGCGCGCCGCGCTGGAGCTGATGATCGAGCGCGCGCAGGTGCTGCTGCCGGTGGTGGATATGCGCGGCGCGCTGGTGGGCACGGTTGGCGCGGCCGATCTCGCGCAGCGCGGCGAGATGCACCTGCCGCTGCGGCTGTTGCCCGCGCTCAGCAACAGCGAACGCCAGAGCTTGCTGGCCGCACTGCCCGAGCGCACGCTGGCCGAGATCATGAACGGCGACGTGCGCTCGGTCTATGTCGAGTCCTCGATTCCGCAGGCGCTCAGCCCGCTGATCGAGTGGGGCATCGACACCCTGCCCGTGCTCGACCGCGAGGGCGCGCTGGTGGGCGTGTTTGGTGCCGAGCAGGCGCTGAGCGCAGCCTTGCGCCCGCCCGCCGCTGGAGCGAATGTGCGCGACGCCGAGCCGCCCACGCCCGTCAGCCTGGTGATGCAGCGCGTCGTGCCAACCGTGCCGTCTTCCGCCGCGCTGCCGCAGCTCATCGCGCAGGTGCTGGCCGCGCCCGAACGCGCCGTGGTGGTGCTCGAAGAAGGCAGGCCGCTTGGCATCATCAGCGACACGACGCTTACGCAGCACCTGCTTGCGCCCGCGCGCAGCGCCTGGCTCGCCGCCCTGCATATGCCCGGTCAGACCCACGCAACGCTGGCCGATGGCGAATCTGCCTCCGCTGGCGCATTGGCCGAACGCAGCGTGCCGACCCTGCCCGAGCAGGCCGCGCAGGACGACGCTATTCGGGCGCTGCTCGACGGCGATCACGAGCGATTGATCGTTACCAGTGCAGACGGCCGCCTCGCTGGCGTGCTCACGCGCCGCGCCTTGCTGCGCGCGCTGGCCCAGGCCGCCGCATAGCCCACAGCGCGCCGTGAACAAATCGTCAGCTTCCACGCCCCTTTTTTATGTCCACCACCAATTAAATTCCGCTATACTGTGCTGCGAATGGAGGGGAAGAAAGAAGGGTGTACCTCAGGCAGCGACGTTGGCGGATGCCTCGCCCATGCCCACCGCTTTTGCTCCCCACACAGCGTTGTCGAGGAGTCGCATATGTCGAAGAGCAAGCGTCATGTCTACGCGCGCTGGGTGCCAGTGGGCATTGCCGCCGCACTTGTTGCGCTGATATTCGTGCAGGCCGGCCTGCGCCCCGCCGAAGCCAGCGCCACGCTCCGCCCCGGCGCAATCGTCGATCTGCGGGCAGGCCCGGCCCGCCCGCCTTCGCGCATCGGCCCGCCAGCGGCCAGCACCGGCGCGCACCCGCAGGCAGCCACCGCCACCTTTATTGTCAGCTACAGCGGCTTCTCAGCGCCGGCACGCGCCGCCTTCCAGGCAGCAGTCGACATCTGGGCCAGCCAGATCAGCTCGCCCGTGCCGATTCGTGTCAACGCAAGCTGGACGCCGCTCGGCAGTGGGATTCTTGGCTCGGCGGGCGCAAGTGTGTTCGCGAAGAATTTCTCGGGCGCGGCCGACCGCACGACATGGTACCCGATCGCGCTGGCCAACAAGCTCGCCGGCAGCGACCTCGCCCCCGCCGACGCCGACATCGACGCCAGCTTCAGCAGTGCTTTCCCGAACTGGTACTTCGGCACCGATGGCAACACGCCCGCCGGCCAGTACGACCTGATGACCGTCGTGCTGCACGAGCTTGGGCACGGGCTGGGCTTTGTGGGCAGCGCCAGCGTGACTGCGCTTGGCAGCGGTTCGATTGGCCTGAGCGGCACGCCCGTGATCTACGACCGCTTTGTGGTGAATGGCAGCAATCAGTCGCTGGTGAATCGCTCGCTGTTCCCGAATGGCAGCCTGGATCTGGGCGATCAGCTGAAGAGCGGCAACATCTTTTTTAATGGCGCGGCTGCAAGCGCCGCTGCGGGCGGCAAGCCGCGCCTGTACGCGCCCTCAAGCTGGCAGCCCGGTTCGAGCTACTCACACCTCGACGAAAACACCTACCCGGCTGGCAACCCCAACTCGCTCATGACGCCGCAGCTCGACCAGGGCGAGGCGATCCTCGACCCCGGCCCAATTACGCGAGGCATGTTTGCCGATATGGGCTGGAACCGCAGCAGCGCCGCGCCGACCGCAACGCCCACGCGCACGCCGACTCGCACGCCGCGTCCCACCGGCACGCCTTCGGGCGCACCCGAGCGGCGCGTGTTTGTGCCAGTAGCACGCACGTAAATCGACGACCGACGACCGACGAACGACGACAGGCGCATGTTCAATCGTTGGTCTGGGCGTATTGCAATACGCTCTTCTGCGGTTCTCGGTTCCCGGTTCTGTGGTTCTGTGGTTCTCGGTTCTTGGTTCTCGGTTCTGCGGTTCTGCGGTTCCCGGCCCTCACAGCGTGCGCGTCTGCCCGCCATCGACGTCGAGGATCGTACCCTGGCAGTAGGCCGCCTGTGGCGAGGCCAGAAACGCCACCGCGCTGGCGATCTCGCCCGCCTCGCCGAAGCGCGCAATCTTCATCGCCGCCGCCATTTCCTGCCCAGCCGTCGCCGCGTCGAGCCCATGGGCCGACGCAAAGGTGCGGATGCGCGTCTGCAAGCGCTCGGTCGCAATCGAGCCAGGGTTGATCGCGTTCACCCGCACGCCATCGCGCACACCCCGGTCGGCCAGCGCCTTGGTGAGGTTCAGCAGCGCGGCGTTGACCGAGCCGCCAATCGCAAACTCGGTGCTGCCGGTGCGCCCGCCCACGCCAACGATATTGACGATTGCGCCGCGCGAGGCTTGCAGGTGCGGCCAGGCGGCGCGGCAGCAGCGCATCGCGCCAAAGAACTTGAGCGCAAAGCCATCGGCCCAATCCGCATCCGCGAACGCCAGAAAATCGCCGCGCTTGGTTGCGCCAGCATTATTCACCAGCACATCGAGCTGGCCGAAGCGCGCAACCGTGGCGGCCACCAGCGCGTCCGGCGCGTCGGGGTGGCGCAGGTCGCACGCGTGCACCAGCGACTCGCCCGGCAGCGTTGCCGCCACAGCCTCGAGCAGGTCGGCGGAGCGGGCGGCCAGCACCACGCGCATTCCTTCACCGGCCAGCGTGCGCGCAATCGCCGCGCCAATCCCGCGGCTCGCGCCAGTGACGATTGCCACTTTCCCGCCAAGCTGAAGGTCCATCGTCGCTCCCTTTCCAACAAAAAAGCCGGCAGCGACCACTGCGCGGCTGCCGGCCGTGCGCTAGAGTAAAGCGCAGAAGTATTGGGCCACAGAGAACACCGAGTTTTAGTTACCCTGCTCAGTACTCTGTCAACTAAGTTTCCTTGTACTCAGCTTCCAGGAAGCTCAGGCCAGTTTTGCTTCAATCTGGTAGCCAGATGAGCTTCCTGGAAGCTTGCCCGTTGTAGAAAAGAACTTTCTTTCCAGAGTACTGAGTAATCTCCGTGCGCTCTGTGGCCCAATTGGTATGCTTGCGGCTCGAATGCATTATCAGGAAAGCGATACGGAAATCAGGGAAGAACGTCAGCATTGCTAATCCCTATTCCCCATACCCTAACCCCTGCGCTGAAAGCGCATTAATTATGCGGCACAGCTCCAAGCGCCACCGGCCGCACCAGCGCGTCGGCCAGCGATTGCCCCTGCTTGAAGATAAACGTCGGCACGCGCAGCTCGGCCAGGCGCGCCTGAACGGTGTAGGTGTTGCGCCAGCCGCCAAACGACTCGGGGTCGACCAGCACCACCACGGCGCGCACGCCGCGATACAGCAGCTGCTGCAAGCTCACCACCCAGCGCTCGTCCAGCGACGACGTGATGACCACCAGCGTCGAGTTGCGCCCAAAGCGCACGCTTTCGGCGGCCAGCACCTCGGCCAGCGGCTGCGCGCCATGCGCCCGCAGAACAGAAAGCGCCTCCAGCATCTTAAACAGCTGGCGCGACTCGCGCTCGGCGGGGATGACCTCGCGGTGCTGCCCCCACGAAACCAGCCCAACGGTGCGGTTTAGCTCCAGCAGGTGCCGCGCAATCGAGGACGCCGCCAGCACGCCATACTCCTCGGTCGATTCGGCCACGCGCAGCTCGCGGGCGGCACGGCCCGGCGTTGGCGGCGTGTCGCCGGGAAGTTGCTGCTGCACGCGCTCCTGCATGTCGAGCACAACATACACGTCGGCGGTGGGGTCAAGCTCGAATTCCTTGACCATCAGCTGCCCGCTGCGCGCGGTGCTGCGCCAGTGAATGCGGTTGAAGCTGTCGCCCGGCGCATACTCGCGAATGGACGATACGTTGGGCGTGACATGGTAGGTGCGGCTTTTCACATCCTGCCCGCCGGGAAGCTCGGCGCTTGGCAGCACAAAGCCCGGCAGCGCGGTGGTTTGCGGGTACACCAACACCTCGCCCGTGCCTTCGACCTTGCGTTCCAGCTTGAAAATACCAAACGGGTCGCCGCTGACCAGCGTGGCCGGGCCAAGCGTGAACTTTCCGCGCATCGTGCAGGGCGTGCGCGACACCCAGCGCCGCCGCTCGTTGGCTGGCAGGTAGGTCACAAAGCCATTGCCGTGCTCGGGCATGGTCGAATGGTCTTGCAGCTCGATCCAAAGCTTGGGCAGCGGCCAGAGGTTGCGGATGGTGATGCGCTCGCGGGCGTGTTCGCCCACCTGCGTGCGGTGCGTGAAGGTTTCGCGCTGCACCAGCAGGCCGCGCAAATTAAACCACGCCCACAGGTAGGAAAGCACCAGCAGCGCCAGCAGCAGGTAGAACAGGTGAAAAAACAGGCGGATGCCGGTGCCCTGCGCTGCCAGAAAGCTCAGGCCAGCCAGCGCCAGAATGCCAATCGGACGCGCCATAAACTCCTCGTGTTGGTGATGCGCTAGGCGGGTGGCTCAGCGCCATCCACGCGATGATCGTACTCGTGAAAGGTGTGCTTGCGATAAAAGGCCACCGTCGCCGCGACGGTTGTGCTGATGCACTGCTCGAAGCGCCCGCTCGCGGTGCGAACCCGCGCTATGGCCGCATGAAAATCGGGGATCGCCCCTTCCAGCGCGGCTTGCGTCAGCGCGCGGCCGTCGCCGTGGGCGGCCAGCACCGTCAGCGCGTTCTGCTTGCCTTCCAGTAGCTCTTTGTCGGCGCTGTTCAGGTCGTTCGCAAAGCGGATCACGCGGGCTTCGGCGCGCAATGCCGCCGTGATTTCGGGTATCTGCCGCGCCACAGTGCCGTCGCCAAGCAGCATCAGCACCGTCCAGGCATCCTGCATTGCGCCGATGCTCAGGTGCGCCAGCGCCATGTACGCTTCCAGCGAGGCGCGCGGCGACGGGTCGCGCTCGGCGGCCATGCCATCGAGCATGCCGCCCAACGAGGCGCGCCATGTGTCGGCCAGCAGCGGCCACAGCGGCAGCGCGCTCAGTTCCGCAACAATTTCGTGCAGCAGCGCGGCCTCGCCGTCGCCGGGCGGGGGCAGCGCGCCGGCTGCCACTGCGCGAAAGGTTGCGTGGCGCGCCAGCAGCTCGGGCAGCGGCAGCGACCAATCGTCGCTCAGGTCGTCGAGCGCGAAGATCCACACCAGGTAGCGCGCCGCCGTCAGCTGTGGGTCGTCGCGCTGCCACGCGGGCATGCGGTTGAGCGTCGTCAGGGCGATGCCGGGCAGGCGCGCGGCCCGCACAAACGGGTAGTGCTGCGCCGTGGCGGCCAGCATGTCCACAATCGCGTCCAGCGCTGCCATGCGTTCGGCGCTCATCGGACGAGGTTGGGATCAACAATGTACTGCCACCAATTATTACTAACACCAAAGGTTTCGCCCGCCACATGCGGCAGATGTTGCAGCCACCAGATATGGTGTGCGCGCATGTCGCCGCCGCCCCACTCGTTCGCGCTGACGGTGCGCCCCGGACCGCTCAGGTCGGGGAAATTGCGCCAGTTGTCGCAGAAGCTGTGCACCGGGCGGCGATTGCCCCAATCGTAGTCGCGCGCGCTGCTGGGCGCAAAATGCACATTGCCGCAGTGCGACTGGCCGGGCGCAACCTGATCGTAGCGAATGAACAGGTTCCACAGATTCTGCGCGGGCGCGTGCCGCTCGAAGACCTTGCTCATAATCGATTCGGTGCGGTGGCCGAAGTTTTCGAGCATGCAATCGACGCCGCGCTCGTAGTTGAAGCCCATCATCACAAAGCGGCCCTGGCAATGCTCGGTGCCCGCCACCGGCTGCGAGTTGCACCAGAACGCGCCGCGCCCAACCATCGTCGACTCGAAATCGCCCGAGTAAGGGAAGCTGAAGAACCAGACCTCGTCGAACTCGCCGCGCTCGTAGCGCTCGATCAGGTTGAAAGCGCGCACCTGCGCCGGGTAGTCGATCCGGTCGGGCTCGTGCATGCGGCGGCTGCGCCAGCCCTGCACATAGCTTTCGCCGCTGTAGTGAAACCCGTCGATCTTGGCCGGAAACCAGTCGGCCTCGACGCGCTCGACGATCTGGTAGTGCAGAAAGCCGTGGCTGCTGGTGGCCAGGTCGTCGATATACTGGCGCGCAAGCCGGTCGGGGTCGTTCCAGCCGAAAATCTGCGTCAGCCGCCGCCCGCCTTCCGACGCAACCGGCGGGTTGTGGATGATTTGCAGCACGCGCGGGCGCACCGGCGCGCCGGTGTAGGGCGGCGCTGGCGCGGGTTCTGGCGTCGCGCCCAGCAGCTGCCGGCCGGCCCGAAACATTCGATCAAACATGGGCTTCCTGTGGCTTGAAGCTGTGCTGTTCCTGTCGGCCGCAGTATACCACGCCCGCCGCAGCTGTGTTCGGCGCGGAAAGGGGCCGCTGGCGCACAGTGCGAGTATGCGCCAGCGCTTGGGAAGAGGAGAGGAGAGGGGCGGCAATGCAATACAGGCTGGTTTCTGTGGTAAAAAGTACTTCACTGCCTGATACACAGTGTATCAATACAGTACTTTAGTGTCAACATTGCGCGAATTATCGCAAAGAATGCGCGGCTGGCGCTGGATGAATTGGGTATAATAGGCGCGAACGAGCTGAGAAGAGAGACGAGAAACGCGATGAACCTGTCACCCCGCCAGCACGACATGCTTGCGATTGCCGCCGCGCTGGCCGACGAGCTTGCGCCGCGTGTGGATGCGAACGACCGCGCCGGGCGCTTCCCAATCGAGAATTATGCCGACCTGCACCGTAGCGGCTACCTGCGCCAGATCGTACCGACAGAGTATGGCGGCGCGGGCGCGAACCTGTTCGAGACGGTGCTGATGCAGGAGCGGCTGGCCCAGGGCGATGGCGCGACGGCGATGGCCGCGAACATGACCATGCACCTGATCGGCAGGGTGCGCGAAGTTGGCAACTACCCCGCGCCCGTGTTCGAAGCGATCTGCCGCGACATTGCCGAGCATGGCGCGCTGATCAATGGCGCGGCATCCGAACCCGAGCTTGGCAGCCCGTCGCGCGGCGGATTGCCCGCCACGAGCGCCACGCCCACGGCGGGCGGCTGGCTCATCAACGGCCACAAGCAGTTTGTGACCATGGCGCCCGCGCTGCGCTATTTCGTCACCAGCGTGGCGCTGCCGCCCGGCCCCGACGCCCCGCAAGGCGCGACCGCCAACGCGATTGTGCGCGCCCAGACCGAGGGTCTGCGCCTGGAAGACACCTGGGGCGACGCGCTGGGCCTGCGCACCAGCGGCAGCTACGATGTGTTCTACCAGAATGTGTTTGTGCCCGACGACTGGCTGATCGACCGCAACCCGGTTGGGCAGAAGCCGCCGCCCGGCCCGCCGACTGCCTCGGCCTGGTTCGCGCTGACCATGGGCGCGACCTACCTGGGCATTGGGCAATCCGCCATCGACGCGGTGTGCCGCTACGCGCAGGAGCGCGTGCCAAGTGCGCTGGGCAAGCCGATTGCGACGCTGCCCGCCATTCAGCGCCGCGTGGGCCAGGGCCAGGCCGCGCTGAGCGCGGCGCGCACGGTGCTCTACGACGCGGCGCGCACCTGGGCCGAGCAGCCCGACGCGCGCATGGGCATGGCCGCGCAGATCGCGCTGGCGAAATACCTCTGCACCAACGCCGCCGTCGACGCCGCCGATCAGGCGCTGCGCATCGCGGGGGGCTTTGCGCTCACCCGCGCGCTGCCGCTTGAGCGATTGTACCGCGACGCGCGCGCCGGCCTGACCCACCCGCCGAACGACGACGCGGCGCTGGAGCTGATTGGGCGGGCGGCGCTGGATGCGGCGAAAACGACCACCGACGACTGACGACCGACGATCGAGGGTTCACCGTAAAGAGCGCGAAGAACGCAGGAGTATGGGCTTGCACTTGCGGCATCCTGAGTGCGGCGCAGCCGCGTATCGAAGGGTGCCGCACGCTATTGCGCTTCACCGCAAAGGGCGCAAAGGGCGCGAAGAACGCAGGAGAATGGGCTTGCACTTGCGGCATCCTGAGTGCGGCGCAGCCGCGTATCGAAGGGTGCCGCACGCCATTGCGCTTCACCGCAAAGGGCACAAAGAGCGCGATGAGCATCTGAACCTGCAACCTGCGAACGTGCAAACCTACAACCCTCACCCCGCAAACGCCGCTACCTGCTCAAGAAACACGCCCGCCACGCGCTCCCAATCGAACTGAGCGACATGCGCTTGCCCGGCCTGCCCATACGCTCGCCGCAGCGCCGCGTCGCTCAGCAATTCGATCAGCGCATCGGCCAGCGCGGCGTGATCGCCCGGCGCGACGAGCGTGCCAGCCCGGCGCTGCGGCACGACTTCGGGAATGGCCGCGCCCGTGGTTGCGACCACTGGCAGCGCATTCGCCATTGCCTCCAGAAACACAATCCCAAAGCCTTCCTGCACGCTCGGCAGGCAGAACACGTCGGCGTGGCGATACAAGCGCGCCAGCTTGTCGTCGGACAGCGCGCCGGTGAAGCGCACCGCCTCGCCCAGGCCAAACTGCGCCGCAAGCGCTCGCAGTGCGCCGTGCTCGGGGCCATCGCCCGCAATGATTGCGTGGGCGTGCGGAACCGCCCGCCGCACCACCGGCAGCGCCCGCAGGAGGTCGGCCACATGCTTGCGCGGGTACTGGCGCGCCACGCACAGAATGGTCGCGCCGTCGCTCGTGTGCGCTTCCTCGGCGGCCAGGCGCTGCCAGCGCGGCAGGTCGATCCCTTCCGGCACGAGCCGCACCTTCTCCTGCACAATGCCATAGTGCCGCCCAATCGCGCGCCGGCAGTAGTCGCTGGTGGTCAGCACCGCGTCGGCGTGGCGCGCATTCGCCCCTTCCAGCCGCGACAGAACCTCGAACAAAGCGCGCACCTGCCCGCCTTCATGCTGCATTTCCTCGGCAATCACGCCTTTGATGCTCGCCAGGTAGGGCGTGCCGCCGCGTGCCCGCGACCACTGCCAGCCGTCGATATCGAAACCCAGCACTAGGTCGTAGCGAAATGTGCGCAGCAGCGCCGGCAGCGTGGCGTTGAACAGGAGCCGCCGCGCCGTCAGGTTGGCCGGCCAGCGCATGGGCGGGGCCAGCCGCGACACGCGGTGCCCGCGCGCGAGCAGGGCGCGCTGCAGGCCGCCAATGCCGGCGGCAGTGCCGCTGCCCTCGGCAATCGTTTGAATCCACGAGTCGATAAAGGCAAAATGCATCGAAATTCTCACGAATCGCTCATTTCAGCACGCGCCAGAACCGCCGCGATGATGCGATACTGCACGCCAGACGGCGCAGGTCTTGCTATCTTGCAGCAGCGACCGTGAGCCGCCACCCGCGCCGCGCGTCATTATACCGGGTTCTCCGCGACATTCAGCATAGAAAGAAAAGTATGCGACGTTTCTCATGGATTCTGCTTGCCGCGTTTCTGGCAGCCTGTGGCAGCAGCACCGCCAGCACGCCCACCAGCGCGCCAGCTGCACCAACCGCAGCCGCCGAGGCTACTAGCGCACCCGCCCCCGAAGCAACTGCCGAGCCGCGCGCTACCGCCAGCGCCGATGCACCAACCGCAGCCGCCGAGGCCACTAGCGCGCCCGCCGCCGAGGCAACTGCCGCGCCGCGCGCTACCGCCAGCGCCGATGCGCCCACCGCAGCGGCAGCAGGTTCGGGCGGCACCGCCATCGCGCTCCAGCTCGTCAACGATCAGCTCACCAGCCCGGTCTTCGCCACGCACGCGGGCGACGGCAGCGGGCGGCTGTTTGTGATCGAGAAAACCGGCACGATCGCGATCCTGAAGGACGGCCAGCGCGCCGCCGCGCCGTTTCTCGACATCAGCTCGCTGATCACCGACAATGGCAGCGAGCAGGGGCTGCTGGGTCTGGCCTTCCACCCGAAATACAGCGAGAATGGCACCTTTTTCGTGTACTACACCGCCAGCAACGGCGACAACACCCTCGCGCGCTACAAGGTTTCGTCCTCACCCGACGCGGCCGACCCAAACAGCGGCGTGGTGCTGTTCAAGCAGGAAGACCCCGCGCCCAACCACAACGGCGGCATGCTCGCCTTTGGGCCAGATGGCTACCTCTACGTTGGGCTGGGCGACGGCGGCGGCGCGGGCGATACGTATGGGAACGCGCAGAATCGCAACACACTGCTTGGCAAGCTCCTGCGCCTCGACGTCGACAAGGGCGACCCCTACGCCATCCCGGCCGACAACCCCTGGCCGAATGGCGGCGACGCGCGCCCGGAAATCTGGGCCTACGGGCTGCGCAACCCCTGGCGCTTCTCGTTCGACCGCGACACCGGCGATTTGTATATTGGCGACGTTGGGCAGAACCAGTATGAGGAAATCGACATACAGCCGGCCGGCGCGCAAGGTGGCACCAACTACGGCTGGAACACGCGCGAGGCCATGCATTGCTTCCGCAGCAATTCGTGCGCAAGCGACGGCTTTGCTGACCCGGTGGCCGAGTACTCGCACGACGACGGCTGCTCGGTGACGGGCGGCTATGTCTACCGTGGCGCGGCGGTGCCGGGGCTGGCGGGCGCCTACCTGTTTGGCGATTATTGCAGCGGCAAAATCTGGGGCTTGCAGCGCGACGCCGCCGGGCAATGGCAGCAGAATGAGCTACTCAGCAGCGGCGCGAGTATCAGCTCGTTTGGCGAGGATCAGGACGGCGAGCTTTACGTCATTGACCTGAGCGGCAAGCTCTACCGCGTCGTCGGGGCGTAGTGCTTATAAAACTACCACGAAGGCACGAAGACACGAAGAATTTAAAAGTTCGTGTCTTCGTGGCAATTTTCAGGCATCGTACCAACAATTTGTCATTCTGAACGGGCGTTAGCGGAGTGAAGAATCTCCCGTTTATAACGCCGGGAGATGCTTCGCTGCGCTCAGCATGACAAATTGAAAGCACTCATCCTTATGTATAGCGGTTTTCAGGTCAATTGAACCACCGTAGTTGTTCTTGGTAGCATCAGAAAGCCGAGGGCCTCCTGACTACTGTCTCCTGAGTTCTGAATACTACTGGAGTATTACAACTTCTCCGCCACTAATACCTGCCAGATGCTCGCTTCCTCGAACGGCATCGGCGGCAGCACGGCGTCGCCAAACACCGAGATCGGGCGCAGGCCGGATGCTGCCAGCATCGCTTCAAGCTCGGGGTAGCCATACAGGCGAATATGATCGCCGGGGTGCTGGGCGTCGATGCCGTGCGCGGGCAGCACAAAGCGGTAGTTCATGTGCAGCGTGGCGATGCGCGGCGCGAAGCTGGCCTCGTGGAGCAGGTAGCCGCCCGCCAGCGCGTGCCAGCCGCCGCGAAATCCCTGCAGGTATTTGTCGATCTGGTAGGGGTTGAGGCATTGCAGCAGCACTTTGCCGCCATCGAGCAGCGCGCCCGCAATGCGCTTGAGCGTTGCGCGGTTGGTTGTATCGTCGAAAAAACCCAGGCTGCTATTCATCACCAGCGCGGTGTCGAACTGCTGGGCATACTCTAGCGCACGCATGTCGCCCTGCACGAAGCGCGCGCGCGTGGCCTGCTCGTAGGCGCAGCGGGTGGCGTAGCCCACCAGCGTCGCGCTGCTATCCACCCCTTCCACCGAGTAGCCGCGCCGCGCCAGCTCCAGCGCGTGCCGCCCGCCGCCGCATGCCACATCCAGAATCGAGGCATCTTCCGCAAGCGCGAGCGCCATTTCGAGGAAATCGACCTCGCCGCGCGTCAGGTCGGCGGCATAGTCGTGAAACTGCTCGAACTCATAGATCTGAAAGAGCGCCTCCCAGTCCACCTGCCCATCGTCCAGAATCAACGCCGGCAGATCAGGCATAGCCATCCTTTCCCACACGCTGGTGGCTTGCTCGCTGCCTGTGTTATACCAAATACGGGTGAACACTTATGGTATGGTCGGTTTGGGCCACCAGTGAAAGAGGGTGTGCGTGCGAATGATCTCCGGCTGCTCACGCAAGCGACGGCAGCGTTCTGTTTGTGCCTCAATCAAGGCGTCCAAATCACTGAAATGCTCATTCACCAGCGCTTCGTCGCTCAATGTCCACAACCGTTCGGCCGGCTGCACCTCCGGCGAATACGGCGGCTGAAACACTCCATGCACGCCTTGCGGTACTACCACCTTACTGCTACTGTGCCAGCCGGCTTGATCGATCACCAGCACAATCTGTTTGCTCGGACCAGCCCCGACTGCAGCGGCAAACTCGGCCAGCACCAGCGTCCACACTGCCACCGCGACCCGTGGCAGCAGCAGCCAGAAACTCTCGCCCCGTTGCGGACAGACAAACCCATACAGGTAGGTCCATTTGTAACGCGGCTGAACCGTCACAAGTGGCCGCTGCCCTTTCTTGCACCAGACCCGCCGCAGGATCGGTTTGAGGCCGATGCGATGTTCATCCTCGCCCCAGACCTCCACGCTGGCGTCAGGATGCTCGGCTTGGATCTGGGCGACGGCTTGCGGAAGCGTTTTTTTTAAACTGCTCTTGCGCCTCAGTATCGGCCTTGATATGGCGCGGACGCGGGACATAGGAGCGATAACCAAGCTGCTGCAAGACTTCCCAGCCGCGTGGCGCGTGTACCTTTCGAGCGAGCTTGCTGCTCATCCAGTCGGCGACTTTCGGGCCAGTCCACACGCCACCATCGGGGGCAGGACCTTCGAGGGCTTTGTCGAGTTCGGCACGCAGGGCGGGCGAGAGCAGCGGAGCCTGGCCAGGGTTGTGATGACGGCGGTCGCCGACGTGGTCAGGACCATCGGCGTTGTAGCGGCGGACAATCGCGTACAACCAGGTCAGCGAGTAACCACAGACCTGTGCGATTTCGGTAGGGGAACGGCCTTGGCTCAGCAACCAGAGCATCTGCCAATGACTGCGAGCGACAGGATCGGCGGCCTGGCGATAGCGCTGCCCGAGTTCCTCAACCGTCAGATGTTCAGCCAGTTTCAGTCGTCTCATGCTGTAAGTATACACCCGTATTTGGTATTATACCCGATCTGCGCGGCGCTGGCAATCGCGCATCAGCCGTGCGCCAGCGGGATGTACATGCGCCGGCTGCCAAGCGCGGGCGCGGGCACGTCGATCACCGTGTGCGCATAGATGTCGGACGTTGTGCTGCTGGGGTGCGAGCTGTTGTCGTAGCTTGCCAGCACCACCGCATCGCTGGCCGACGTGATCGATTGCTTGGTCGAGGTTGGGTTGTTCATAAAGGGCGCGCGCGCAAAGCTGATCACCACCTGACCCTTGCTCTGGGTGTCGAACGATGGCGCGTCGAGGCTGGTGGCCTTGTAGTAAATCTGCCCGCCGCTCTCGTCGGCCATGAAGATCAGCGCGCGCCGGTTGCTGGCGTCCAGCAGCAGGATCGGGCGCGTTTCGTGGCCGTTGGTGTTGACGACCACGGTGCGCCAGCTGAGCTTGCCGTTCGATTGCGGGCGGCCAATGAACATTTCGATCTGCGGCTGGCCGGGCGTGTCGAACGAGGTTTTCACCACGGCATAGACACTGCCAGTTGCGTCGGCTTGCAGCGCCTTGATGCTCATGTGATCGTCGGCCAGGTTCGTGCCGCGCGCCACCACGCCACCGGTCCATTTGTTCGCGGCCGCGCCATCGGTGTGGCTGGCGAAATAGAAGCCACCGTCGGTCTGGTTGCTCCACAGCACGCCGATCTTGCCGCCATAGGCCACTACCGTCGAAATATCGTCGGCGCTGACGGTGGTGTTGGTGCCGCTGGCCGGTACCACAAACGGCGTGCCCCACTTGGCATCGCTGGTGGTGCTGCGATTGACAAAAACCTTGTTCTGCTGCGTGTACGTGACCCACAGCTTGCCCGCGCCATCTTTTGCCAGCACAATCGCCTCGGCGCCGCCGGGGCGAATCGTCACCGGGAAGCCAGCGTCGAGCTTGTATTTGCCGCCCGCGTAGCTATAGCGGAACAGCTTAGCATCCAGCGACGCGCCCGTCGATTCCAGGCCGCCGCCCGAGGCGACATACAGGTGCGTGCCGTCCCACAGGCAGTCCGATTTGGTTTGCGGGCGCGCGTCGAGCGTGACGCCAGTGTCGGCCCACTGCTGCGTGGCGCGGTTGAGCACAAAAATGCGGTGCGCGCGGGCGGTTGGGCTGAACATATCGGCCCACCAGCGCCCGTCGTTATACCAGAGTTTGCTTTGCGGCTTTTCGCCAGTTGGTGCCAGCACCACATTCGTGCTCGCGCCGGCCGGCTTGTAGAAAAAGGAAATGTCGGCAAAGCCAATGTCGGCCGCGGGGGCAGGGGCGGCCGCCAGTGGAGGAGCAGCGAGCAAAACAAGCAGAAAGAGCAAGCCGCCAACAAAGACCTGGGCAATTCGCATGAGGACGCTCCCACAACAACTCGCGCCGAATCGTACACAGCGCGCTCATGCGGGGCGTGGCAACAATCGTACCGCAATATTTCCAGGCCGAAATATTGTGCTTGCAGCGCAAGAGTTTTGAGAGCATCCGAAAGCCCTCTGTGCCTCTGTGTCTCTGTGGTGAATCTTCCTGTCGTCCTATTTGAGCCGAGGGCGCGCTAGCGACCAATCCGCGAAACTTTAACTTCAACGCGCGGATGCGGGATTTCAACCTGCACCAGCGCGCCGCCACTGGCCTGGTTCTGGAGGTGCAGGCGGCCTTCCAGCAGCGCGACCCGCTCGCTGATGCCCAGCATGCCGTAGTGGCCGTCGGCGGCGAGCGCCGCAAGGTCGAAGCCGCTGGGCAGGCCGCGCCCGTTGTCTGCAATCGCCACCAGAATGGCGCGCGGCGAGGTGTGCTTCAGGCTGATCTGCACGCTGCTGGCGCGGGCGTGCTTGCGCACATTGCTCAGCCCTTCCTGCACAATGCGGAAGATCGACAGCTCGATCGCTTCGGGCAGGCGCTGCAAGTGCGCGTCGAGGTCGAGCGAGACGACGATGCCCGTGCGCGCCGCCCAGTCGCGGGTGTACGATTGCAGGGCCGCGCCCAGGCCCAGGCTGTCGATGGTTGGCGGGCGCAGGTTGCCGCAGATGCGGCGCACATCTTCCACCAATGCGCGAATGCTGCTGCGCGCCTCGGCAACATCGTCGGCGTCGGCGCTTTGCGCGGCCTCGCCCTCGATCTCTTCAAGCTGGTAGTTGATGCTCAGCAAGTCTTGAATCACCTGGTCGTGCAGCTCGCGCGCCAGCGATTTGCGCTCCTGCTCGCGCTCGGTCAGCAGGCGGCGCTGGGCATCTTGCAGCGCCAGGTTCGCGCGGTCGAGTGCCGACACCTGCTCGGCCAGCTTGTCGATCAGCTGGCGGTTCAGCGAATCCTGCGCAGCCAGATTTTGCTCCAGCAGCGTTTGCTGGTGGCCGAGCTTTTCGGCCTGCTCGCGGGCGCGGTAGTAGCTGTCGAGCGCCCAGATGATCGGCGTGAGCTGCTGGCGGTCGGTGGTGCCAACCAGCGCGGAAACCACCTCTTCGCGGCCAGTCACGTCGGTGCGGAAATCGGCGACGCAGCGGCCCTGGCGCAGCACCACAATCCGGTCGGAGACGGCAAACAGGTGGTCGAGGTTATTGCTGGCGAAGATCACCGACGTGCCTTCGTGCTGCCAGGCGCGGATCAGCTCAAGCAGGCGCTGCTGGTGCGCATAGCTCAGCGGCATGGTCGGCTCGTCGATCACTGCCAGGCGCACCGGCCGCACCAGCGCGCGCGCAATCGCGATCATCTGGCGCTGCTCGCTCGAAAGGTTGCTCACTGGCTCGCGCAGCGACCCAACTTCTACATCCAGCCGGTCGAGGATTTCGGCGGCACGCTGGTGCATGCGCCGACGGTAGGGCAGCTTGAGCCAGCCGCCGGCCGAGGGCCAGCCCAGTTCATTGCCAAGAAAGATGTTTGATGTTATGTCGAGCTTCGCTGCAAGCTCGGGGTGCTGGTGAATGACGGTGATGCCATGCGCCCGCGATTGGATAGGCCAGCGCAAACGATGGCCTTCCAGGTAGATATCGCCCTCGCTTGGCACCTCCACGCCGGCCAGCAGCATCGCCAGCACCGACTTGCCCGAGCCGCTGCGACCGGCCAGGCCCAGCACTTCGCCGGGCGCAACGTCGAAGCTGACCTGCCGCAGCACCGGCAGGACGCCAAACGATTTCGACAGATTGATACAGCGCAGAACTGGTTCCATAATGATGCCTGAAATCGGGAGTCGGGAGTCAGCAGTTGGCAATATGTGGTGGGCAGTTCGCCAGGCGCGGGTTGCTTCCTGCCTGCCGACTCCTGACTTCTGACTTCTGACCCCTCGTTTACGGTGCCGGCAGCGGCTGGCTGAAGTCGTTTGTTTCCCAGGCATGCGCCATTGCGTCGACGTTCCTGCGCGTCACAATGTCCATGCCGGTGTCGATAAACGTTGGGTATCGCTTGCCATTCAGAATATAGTCGTACACCATTTGCACCGAACTGGCGCCCCAATCCCAGTATTTCTGGCCGATCAGCGCTTCGAGGTAGCCGTCGCGCATGAGATCAAGCTCGACCGGCAGGGTGTCGAAGGCAACAGTTCGCATGCCGCGCGTGCGCGTGGCCTGCTCCCACAGCGGCATCGCGCCCCGGTCGGCGAACAGTGGCCACAGGCCCACAAAAAACCAGCCGCGCATATCGGGGTGCGCCTGCATGGTTTCTTCCACGCCCTGCACGCCCAGGTTGATATCTTCGTTGCTGGCGATTGTCGCAATAATGTGCATGTCGGGGTAGGCCGCCAGCCGGTCGGTGAAGCCGCGCGCCCGCTCGTCGAGGTTGAGCGCGCCCGGCACGCCCGTCAGCATTGCAACCTTGCCGCGCCCATCGATTGCGCGCGCCAGCATGTCGGCGGCGGCCTGCCCGGCGGCATAGTTGTCGATGCTCAGAAAAGCGAAACGCTGGCTTTGCGGCGAATCCGAATCCCATGTCATCACCGGGATGCCAGCCGCAACGGCGCGATTGATCGGCGCGACGCAGGCGGTCGGGTCGTTGCACGACACCGCGATGCCATCCACCCCGCGCGCAATCAGGTCGTCGAGAATACGCGCCTGCTCGACCGCGTCGGCCGAGACCGGGCCAAGCACCTGTATCTGCACATCAACCGCGCCGCTTTCGGTCAGCTCTTTCGCTTTTTGCAGCGCGCCAGCGCGGCCCAGGTCGAACACCGGGTTGCCCAGCGATTTCGTCACCCATGCAATCGTCAGCTTCTGGCGCGTGCTACCGGCTGGCACGGCGCATGCCGCGAGCGCCAGCACACACAGCACCAGCATACCCACGCGGCGAAATAAAGACGAAGGGCGATATGCAGCGCTCGTCGGTCGTTGGTTAGCCTGCCCTGAGCTTGCCGAAGGGTCGTTCGTCGTTCGTCGGTCAGCCATTGCTACACCCGCCGCCGCCGCCAGTAATCGAGCAAGAGCACCACCAGGATCATAGCGCCAATCGTCACGAACTGCCATTGGTTCTGATTGGAAAGGCCAAGCAGCACCACACCATTGCGGATCACCTGGATGAGCGACGCGCCCAAAATCACGCCCGCCACGGTGCCCTGGCCGCCAAACAGGCTCGCACCACCAATCACTGCCGCCGCAATAATATCAAGCTCGTAGCCCGAGGCGGCCATTGGCGCGGCCACGCCCAGGCGCGCAGTCAGGATCAGCCCGGCCAGCCCGGCCAGCACGCCGCTAAGCGTGTACACCACCGTCTTCACGCGGCGCGGCGACACGCCCGCAACACGCAGCGCGCGCTCGCTCAGCCCGACGGTGTAGATATAGCGCCCGAGCACGGTTTGCTGCAGCAGCACATTCATCACAATCCCAATCAGCGACATCCAGACCACCGGCATGGGGATTGCCACCGTGCCAAGTGTGATGCTTCCCTGGCCAAGGTAGCGAAAACCCGGCGACAGGTCGACCACTGGCGCGCCGCTCGTCAGGCTCAGCACAACGCCGCGCGTGATGCCCATGGTGCCGAGCGTGACCATAAAGGGCGGCAGGCCGGTGCGTCCGACCAGCAAGCCATTGATCAGGCCCACCAGCGCGCCACTGCCCAGCCCGCACAAGAGCGCCAGCGGCAGCGGCAGCCCAAAGTCCAGCGCCATCGCGCCAATCATGCCGGCCAGCGCCATCACCGCGCCCACCGACAGATCGATGCCGCCGACGATGATCACCATCAGCGCGCCAAACGCGGCAATCACATACCACGAAAAGCTCAGCGCAATGTTCATGAGGTTGACGGCAGTGAAGAAGGTGCTGGTGCTGATGCCCAGCAGAATGCCGAACAAGAACAGCAGCACTGCCACCACCAGCTCTTGCCGCTGGATCAGCGAGCGCCAGCCGCGCTGCAGCCCACGCGCCAGCCGCGAGCGTGGCTCGCCTGGAATAAGTGTGGCGCTTTGCTGCATTGCCTTGCTCCCGGGGTTAGGCAGATAATCCACAGATTGCACAGATTGCACAGATTTAGGTGTTACGCTGTCGCGCTCTTCTACATTTCAACTACGTGCTGCTTGCCTGCGGCAGCAAGGTACTCACTATTTTTGTGAACAGTTTTCCGCGCTATGCGCGGAAAACTGTTCACAAATCTGCCGGAGGACAGCGCGCTAGAACCAGAAACCTAATCGTCAATCGTAAATCCGAAATCGTAAATCGCCTAGCGGCTCGTCCGGCGCGTGTACACGTCGAAGATCACCGCCGCCGCCAGCACCGCGCCACGCACAATGTACTGGTACGAAATGCCCACGCCCATCAGGTTCATGCCGTTGATCAGCGAGGTCATCACCAGCGCGCCAATGATCGAGCCCGTCACGCGGCCCACGCCGCCCGCCGCCGACACGCCACCCACATACGCCGCCGCAATCGCGTCGAGCTCGAACAGCGTGCCTGCCGTGGTCGAGGCCGACGTGAGGCGCGCGGCGAACAGAATGCCCGACAGCGCGGACAGCAAGCCCATCGAGCCGAACACAGTGAAGAGAATGCGCTTCACGCTGATGCCGCTCAGCTCGGCGGCGTCGGGGTTGCCACCCACCGCATAGATATGCCGGCCCAGCACGGTGCGTGTGGTGATGAAATGGTAAATGCCCACCACCAGCAGCATAATCACCGTCGTCCACGACAGGCCCTGGTAGGTCGCCAGCACCCACGTCACCCAGCCAATCAGCAGCGAAACAAACACCAGCTGCAGAATAAAGATGTCGCGCGGCATGACTTCGAAGTTATAGGCCTGCTGCTTGCTGCGCCGGCTGGTGGCACTGTAGATGTACAGAATTATCGCCAGCACCCCAAGCACCAGTGTCAGCTTGTGCACGCCTTCAAGCACCCCGCCCAGCCCAGGGATGTCGGGGATGAAGCCATTGCCCAGCGCGTTGAATGTTTCGTCCTTGATGATGATCGTGCCAGTGCCTTCGGTGACCTGCTGCAAAAAGCCGCGATAGATCAGCCAGCCGGCCAGCGAAGCCACAAACGATGGGATGCCAAGCTGCGCCACCGGGAAGGCGGTAATCAGGCCGGCAATCAGGCCGAAGATCAGCACCATCGGGATGACCAGGTAGACCGACATGCCCCAGCGGCTGAGCGCAATTGCCGCGACCGCGCCGAGGAAGCCGGCCAGAAAGCCAACCGACAGGTCGATCTGGCGGATCACAATCACCAGCGTCATGCCAACCGCCAGCACCGCGATGTAGCCGGTCTGGTTCAGCAGGTTGCTGAGGTTGCGCGCCGAGATAAAGTTGCCATCGGTGAACTGGTTGAAAAAGGCCATGATCACGAACAAGGCAATGAACATGCCATATTCGCGAATATTTTCGCGCAGCACCTTCCGCAGATTCTGAAAAAACGACGCAGGCCGCACCACCGTCTGCGCATTCTGGATAGACATCCTAGTCCTCCTCAGTTAGTAGCCAGGTGCATAATTTTTTCCTGGGTCGCTTCTTCAATCGGCAGCTCGCCAGTGATGCGCCCCGACGAAACAATATACACACGATCGCTCATGCCAAGCACTTCGGGCAGCTCGGATGAGATCATGATAATGCTCATGCCCTGCTCGACGAGCTGGTTCATCAGGGTGTAGATTTCGAACTTCGCCCCAACGTCGATGCCGCGCGTCGGCTCGTCGAGAATAAGGATTTCGGGCTTGGCAAACAGCCATTTGCTCAGGCAGACTTTTTGCTGGTTGCCGCCGCTCAGGTTCGAGACGGTTTGCTCGACCGAGGGCGTTTTGATGTTGAGCGAGGTGCGGTATTCGTTCGATACCTTGACCTCGGCGTTGTTGTCGATGATGTTGTTGCTGGCAATCGCCTGCAGGTTCGCCAGGGTGATGTTGCGCTTCACATCCTGGATGAGGATCAGGCCATTGCCTTTGCGATCTTCGGTGACATAGGCCACGCCAGCTTTGATCGCGTCTTTCGGCTTCTGGAAGCTGCGCTTCTTCCCTTTCACCACCAGTTCGCCCTTGGTCTGGTAGTGGGTGGGGTTGCCGAACAGGCTTAGCGCCAGCTCGGTGCGGCCCGAGCCCATCAGGCCAGCAAAGCCGATGATCTCGCCGCGCCGCACGTTGAAGTTGATGTTGCGCAGCACCTGCCGGCCAAGCGCGGGGTCGTAGGCGCTCCAATCTTTGGTTTCGAGCACCACCTCGCCGATCTGCTTGTTTGGCCGGTGCGGATAGATATTTTCGATCTCGCGGCCAACCATGAACTTGATCAGCGCGGCCTCGCTCACCTCGCCCTTGTGCGCGTCGAGCGTCACAATCGTCTGGCCGTCGCGCAGCACCGTCACCGAGTCGGCAATGTCGATCACTTCTTTGAGCTTGTGCGAGATCAGAATGCATGTTACACCCTGGTCGCGCAGGCCGCGCAGCAGATCGAGCAGGTTGGCGCTATCGTCCTCATTCAGCGCGGCGGTCGGCTCGTCGAGGATGAGCAGCTTCACGTCGCGGCTGAGCGCCTTAGCGATCTCGACGAGCTGCTGCTTGCCAACGCCAAGGTCTTTGATTTTGGCGCTGGGGTTGACGCGCAGGCGCACTTTGGCCAGCATTTCGCCGGCGCGCTTGATCGTCTCATTCCAGTCGATCACCGACCCTTTGCGGATTTCGTTGCCGAGGAAGATGTTTTCGTACACCGTCATTTCGGGTACCAGCGCCAGTTCCTGGTAGATGATCGCAATGCCGGCGTGCTCGCTGTCGCGGATGCCGCGAAACGATTGCACCTCGCCATTGTAGAGGATGTCGCCGGTGTAGGTGCCGTGGGGGTAGACGCCGCTGAGCACTTTCATCAGCGTCGATTTGCCAGCCCCATTTTCACCGACGAGGCAGTGGATCTCGCCCTGCGCCACCCGAAAGCTGACGTTGTTGAGCGCCTTGACGCCAGGGAATTCTTTCGTGATGTTGCGCATTTCCAGAATTGGGGTATTCATTGCGAAGCTCGCTTTTTACTGACCACCTGCCCGCTGCGCCAGGCACATCAGGCAGCCGGTGCCAGCCTTGGCACACTGGTGTCGAGAAACTGTATTATCGCTATTTTCGCCCAAGTGAGCAACTGTGCGCTGCTTATAGAATGAGCCACAGAAGCTGCCGGTTGCACCGAGAAGCAATTGCTCAGTGTGCCCCGCCCCTCTGTGGCTCAAACTATGGTTGCACCGCGTGCTTGGTGTGCATGGGTGGGTTCTTCCCCTCACTCGCTGCGGGGGGAAGAACCGGGGTCGCGGAGCGTGGCGGGCCTACTGCACGCCGGTGTAGTCGCTCGCCTTGTAGTAGCCCGAGTCGAACAGCGCGGCCTTGACGTTGGCCTTGTCGACCGAGATGACGGGCGACTGAATGGCCGGCACGTCGAGCTTGCCGTTGTTGTACGAGCCCTTGGAGTTCGGCTGCTTGTTCTCGAGCAGCGCCACAGCGGCCGAGATCGCGTCGTTCACCAGGGTGCGCACATCCTTGAACACCGTCATCGACTGCTTGCCATCGATGATGTACTGCACAGAAGCCGGGGCGGCGTCCTGGCCGGTGATCACAAAGCTCTTCACGTCCTTGTCGCCACCGAAGGTGTCGCCGATGGCGCGGGCGGTGTCGTCGTTGGGGGCCAGGATGAAGACATTGCCCTTGTCGGCGGCCTGCGCGGTGGTCAGGTTCGACTCAGCCAGCGTCTTGGCGGTGGCCGGCGCCCAGTCGGTCGTCACCTGGGCGATGATCTTGGCCTGCTCGTCGCGGCTCAGATCCTTCTTATCCTTGAGCGCAAGTGCCTCGCTGGAGTTCTTGAGCACGAAGGTGCCATCGGCGATCTTCGGCTGCAGCACTTCCCACGCGCCCTGGAAGAAGATGAAGGCGTTGTTGTCGGTGGCGGCGCCGGCATAGATGTACAGCGGGTTGTCCTTGGTAGCACCGGCCTTGTCGACCAGGTACTGCGCCTGCTGCGCGCCGACGGCGATGCTGTCGAAGGTCACGTAGTAGTCGACGGCGTCGGTGTCGCGGATCAGGCGGTCGTAGGAGATGACCTTGGCGCCACCAGCGCGGGCGGCGGCGGCCGTCGAGGCGGCGGCCGTGCCGTCAACCGGCGTGATGATCAGCACTTTGATGCCTTTGGTCAGCAGCGATTCGACGTTCGATTTTTCTTTCGCCGAATCCTTCTCGCTGAAGAGAATCTCTACCTGGTAGCCAGCCTTGTCCAGCGCTTCCTTGAAGCGGGCTTCGTCCTGTGTCCAGCGGGTTTCGTCTTTGGTTGGCAGAACAATACCGACGGCGAGCTTGCCATCGGCGGCACCTGCTGCGGGGGCAGCGGTGGCTGCGCCAGAACCGGCGGCCGGGGCGGCGGTGGCTGCGCCACCGGTGGGAGCTGCCGAGCTGCCACATGCTGCCAGCAGCATGCTCGCGAGCACCAGCAGTGCGAGGAGTGAAAGTACCTTGGTTCGCATGGATCTGTCCCCCTAACTAACACTGTTACCGAGGATCTACAGATAATCCCTTTGAGCGATGGTGTATGGGTTCGGCTAACTCCTTTCTTCACAGCACAAGGCGGCAACAGCAGGCTGCCAGCGCAAACATGCCGTGCTGCTGTGGCAGCCAAGGGCGGTGTCGAACGGATGTCGGGATTGCCTCTAGTGTAGTGTGAGGGTTTAAATTTCTCAACCCTTACTACCCCCACATCCGAGTAGCGGGTATCCCCTATTTTGGTTGGGGGAATTCCCCTATTCGGGGCAACGACCGACGAGGGACGAATGACCACCCTCGTGTTTTTATGGATATAACGATCTATAGTATAATAATCTTCCCAGCAGTTTTCCCTATATGCCCATGCAGCATCGTCATTGCTTGATGGTTTGCAGCTATGGCAGCGCGCCACCTGCAAAAGGAGGAGTATGGTTGCATCAAGTAATGATACCCCGAATACTCATCAGGAAGCATTGACGGCACCAATGCCTACGCGCGCCCAATCGAGCTTGCCCGACCCACAACATCTCGCCCAAGTCCAGGACGATATCATAAGACACATGCCGCAAGGCACTGTGACCTATCTCTTCACCGACATGGAAGATAGCACCATGCTGTGGCAGCGCCACGCAAGCCTCATGGGTGCAGCCATCCAGCGTCACGATGCGCTAATCGAGGCAAGTGTAAGCGCGCAGCATGGAGTGCTCGTCCGGCCGCGCGGCGAAGGCGACAGCCGCTTTGCCGTGTTTTCGCGCCCCCACGAGGCCGTTGCCGCTGCCTGTGATATTCAGCAGCGTTTTGCAGCCGAGCTCTGGCCCACGCCATTAGTCATTCGTATTCGCATCGGGATGCATACCGGCGAAACTGAACTGCTCACAGGCGATTACTATGGCACGCCTGTCAATTTGTGCGCGCGCGTGCGAAGTTTGGCCCACGGCGGCCAAACATTGCTGTCGCGCAGCACAGCAAACCTTGTGGAGCGCAGCGTGCCTGCCGGTGCCGGGCTTGCCAGCTGTGGAAGCTTTCAGCTCAAAGGATTGCTCGATCCCGTCGAGGTTTTTCAGCTCAATGTTCCTGGCCTGCCCAATCAATTCCCACCGCTTAGCGGGCAGCCAGCCCATCAGCGCCCGCCATTTCCGCGCCAACTAACCTCATTTGTCGGTCGGCAAGACGATATTCATGCCCTGGCACAAGAGCTTGCTGCCGATCAGGCGCTTGTGACTCTGCTTGGCCCTGGCGGCATTGGCAAAACACGCCTGGCCTTGCAGACGGCGGCTGAGCTTATCGATACTTTTAGCGATGGTGGGGCAATGGCCGATCTGTCGGCGGCGCGAAGCGCAGCCAGTGTGATCGACAGCATTGCGCGCGGGCTCGACCCTGAGCTTGGCTATAGCGTTGACCAACTGAAAGAGCACTCCGAGCGCCTGGATGCATTGTGCAAATGGTTACGCCCCCGCCAGTTACTGCTGGTGCTCGATAATTGCGAGCAGGTAGCCAATGATCTTGGGCCAATTGTAGACGCTGTGCTCAAGGCAAGCGCGGGTCTGCGCATCCTCGCAACCAGCCGCGTGCCGTTGAATATTCAGGCCGAGCAGCTATTCACCGTGGAACCGCTGGCCGTGCCTGCCCTACCAATTTCAGGATCGCTCGGTGACGAGCAGCTTGCACGTATCGGGCAATTTTCAGCAGTAGCCTTGTTTGTGCAGCGCGCCCGCAAGCGCAAGCCCGAATTTACACTCACCGCCGAAAATACACCACTTGTTATCGAAATCTGCCAGCGGCTCGACCGATTGCCGCTCGCAATCGAGCTTGCAGCCGCGCGCAGCAATGTACTCACGCTCAAAAATATACGCGACCGCCTGAAAAATCGGCTTGCCCTGCTTACCAGCAATGCCCGCGATGTTCCCGAGCGCCAGCAAACACTCCGCGCGGCGATCGACTGGAGCTACAACCTGCTCAGCGGCGACGAACAATTGCTCTTTGAGCGCCTGGGCATGCTGCCGGGCGGGGCGACTATCGCGGCACTCGAAGCGATCTGCCATATTGCCGCCGAGCCGGAAACGGCGCGCGCCTTTGGCGAAGACCAGCATCATCAACCACTCCGCCCGCTCGAAACAGAGCCGCTTGACCTTGTCACAAATCTTGCCGAGCACAGCCTGATAACCATGGCAGCCGATACCGATGGCGATGCGCGCTACAGCATGTTCGAAACCATCCGCGAGTATGCCCAGGAACGTGCAACCAGCCATGGCGAGGCAGAAGCAATTGCGGCCCGCCACGCGGCTTATTACTTTGCCCTGGCTGAAACTGCTCAGCCTCAGCTCACAGGTGAACAACAAAAAGATTGGTTTGGCCGCCTCGAAGATGATGCAGTTAACCTGGAAGCAGCGCTGCACTGGCTTATGCGCCTAGGCGATATAACACGCACATTGCGCATGTGTACTGCACTCTGGCGTTTCTGGTATACCCAAGGGCGGCTCAACGAAGGGCGCAAGTGGCTGGCAACAGCATTTCAGCAGGCCCAGCCAACTATTGCGACTATTGATGCCGCTGCGCGCCTGGAGGCGTTGAACGCTGCTGGCGGGCTGGCCTGGGCACAGGGCGATTTTGCCGAGGCCCATCAGTTCTATGAAGAAAGTCTCGCTCTTGGCAAAACGCTCAATAAGCCATCGGCCACTGCTCGGGCGCTGAATAACCTTGGGATTGTTGCCAACGCTCAGGCCGATTACTCCCGCGCTCAGCACATGTACGAAGAAGCGCTGCCGATCTTCCTTGAGCTGAATGATGAGCCGAACATTGCCAATACTCAGAGCAATTTAGGCGTTCTGGCGCATGATCTTGGCGACGACGATAAGGCGCGCCAGCTACATCAGCAAAGTTTGGCGCGTCGTCGCAAACTCGGCGACACCGCCCGCGTGGTCATTTCACTAATCAACCTTGGCGTTGTTGAGCAGGCGCAGAATAACATCCAGCAGGCGCGCCTGCATTACCGCGAGGCACTCCCTCAGGCACGCATCCTGGCCGACCAGGAAAGCATTGCGGCTGCGCTCGACGGCCTGGCGCGTGTTGCCGCAGAATTTGGGAGCACTGAACGTGCCGCCCGCCTCTGGGCAGCAGCCAGCCAGCTTCGCAAAAAGATCAATGCGCCACTTCCGCCCCACGAGCAGGCCAATTACGACCGCGCAATAAGCGCAGCACGCCAGCAGCTTGGCGAAACCGCCTGGGCCGCAGCGTGGGCTGCCGGCGAGCTACTTACCGTGGACGAGGCGTGCAGCGAGGCGCTAGGCGTATAGCAACCCACTGGTCTTTTTTCCCGTCATTTCTTGTGCAATACATAGCAGATCTGGCATCAGTATGATTTGGGCGCGATCTTACTGCCATAGCGCGCGCTCACCACGTCCTTGAAGCGCACGGATTTCGCCGCATGTGCTCCTCCGCCACCTGCCTATAGGGAGATGCTTGTATGCACACGACTTTCCCGCGCCGCTCGCTGCCTGCCTTGCCACTTAAACGCACATGGCAGCTTGTTTTCGCCTTCTTGCTCGTAGCCGGCGTGGCGCTCGCGCCGCAGTCGCAGACCTATCACTTCCCCGAAGCCGTACATACCGACCATTTTATAGGCAGCACTGCGCCGCTAGCCTTTACCAGCAGTGCTACCGCAGGATCACAAATGCAAGCGCGCGCACTTGGCGGCGGAATAGCATTTCTTCCCGGCAAACTTGTGCTTCAACTTCCCGTTGAGAGGTCTTCTGCTGCACCAGCAACTCCCATAACACCCGCAACACATGAAGATTCACTCCCTCAACAGCAATTTACGAACGTGGCAATCGAATTCATTGGCAGCCAGCAGCACCCTCCAAGCGGCATCCAACGCTTATCAGGCGTTGCAAACTACCTGATCGGCAAGGATCCATCAGAATGGCAGACTAATCTGCCAACCTACGCCGCGCTTGGTTATATTGCGCTGTATCCTGGCATCGATGCGCGCTACGATGGGCAGGCCAACCATCTCAAAGGCACCTACACACTCGCACCAGGCGCCGATCCATCCCAGATTCGCTGGCGCTATGCTGGCGCCACTGCCCCGCAGCTAGAAGTAAATGGCGACCTGCGCATAGAAACAGCAGGCAGCACAAATGCCCTGATCGAGCGCGCGCCAGTCGCGTGGCAAATGCGCGCCGGGCAGCGCACTAGCGTAAGCACACACTATTCCATTGCTGCCGACGGCAGCGTTGGTTTTGTGCTTGGCGCATACAATCCATCGCTGCCACTCACGCTCGACCCGGCGCTCGAATACAGTAGCTACCTGGGCGGCAGCGCCAACGACCGCGTCGAAGATATCACGCTCGACCCAAGCGGGAATATCTACCTGGTCGGGCATACCTTGTCGCCCGATTTCCCGGCCAACCCGCTACCGGGGCTCACTAGCCTCAGTAATAGCAATGTGTTTGTTGTCAAGCTCGCTTCTGATGGGCACACTCCTGTGTTTAGCACATACCTGGGCGGCAGCGCCGATGACCTTGGCAACGCAATCGCCGTAGATCATCTCGGCAACGTGTATATTGCTGGCTCAACTTACTCTGCGAATTTCCCAACCACCACGAATGCATTAGACAAAACACTGAATGGCATAATCGATGCATTTGTGTCCAAGATAAATGCAAACGGCAACAACTTGCTGTATTCGACGCTGCTTGGTGGCAGCGGGGTCGATGGTGCCAATGGTATGGCAATCGATGGCAACAGGCTTGTGTATCTCACTGGCTCAACTGCTTCGCCCGATTTCCCAATCAAGAACGCCATTCAGCCGAACTATGTGAATTGTGTATCCGATCCGCTAACCTGCCGCGATGCATTTGTAAGCAGCCTCGATATAAACACGAATACGCTGCACTACAGCACGTTTCTTGGCGGCAATCGCGCGGATGTTGGGCTACGTATCGCGGTTGACAGCAACAATAATGCGTATGTCAGCGGGTATACCAACTCAGATAATTTTCCAACTCGTAACCCGCTGGTTATTCCGCTAAGCGGTGGGGGCAGCTATAACGGTGCGCAATTTGGCAGTGGCGAATGCAACAATGGCACAATCACTTTTGTTTGCCCGGATGGCTTTGTGGCGAAGTTTGCTCCAAATGGCGCACAAATCTATAGCAGCTACTTGGGTGGCAGCAGCTTTGATGAAGCATCCGGCTTGAGCGTCGATAGCGCGGGGAATGCTGTTGTATCTGGCTTCACATTTTCGGGCAACTCCATGAAAATTTCGGAGAACTTCCCAACAACGGCCGCATTACAGCCAACCCTGACCGGCGGCTACGATGCCTTTGTCGCCAAGCTGCCCGCTAGTGGTGGCTCTGCTCTATTCTCGACCTACCTCGGGGGCAGCCTTTCGGATCGGGGCATGGATATCGCGCTTGACGCGGGCAACAATATCTACCTCACTGGCATAACTGAATCAGCGAATTTCCCAACACGTAACCCAATTCAGCCCACATTCGGTGGCGGAACCTGTGGCACGCCGCCAACACCAACACCTTGCGAAGATGCGTTTGTCGCAGTGCTCAGCGCCGATGGGTCACAGCTGCGCCAATCGAGCTTTCTCGGCGGCAATTCCGAAGATATGGGGTTTGCGATTGCTGCCGATCCTTTTGGCAACGCCTATGTGGCTGGCTACACCACCTCATCGAATTTCCCAACAGTCGCTGCATCGCAGGCCAACCCTGGCGGCTCGGAAGATGGGTTTGTCGCAAAAATCGCCGCCGGCACAACCCGCTACATAGCCCCAACCGGCACCGATGCCGGCACCTGCACCAATCAGGCCGCGCCCTGCCTCACCATCACCTATGCAATGAGCCAGGCCGTGGACGGCGATACGATCCAGATCGCCGCTGGCGACTACAACGAGCCAGTGAATGTCACAAAATCGCTGGCGCTGCTTGGCGCTGGCTCGGGTTCTTCGTCTGCAACAGCAACGATTATTCACGGCCACCAGCTGGCTGCCCCCGATGCCAGTGTCGTTGGTGTCGTACCCGGTGCCACCGCCTCGCTGGCGAATATGCGATTACAAGGCGGCACCGCAACACCGGGCGGCGGCATTGCAAACCATGGCAATCTGAGCTTGAACAATGTGTTTGTAACCCAAAATATCGCGGGCGTGTTTCCTGCGACCCTTACTTCCAATGGTGGCGGCATTTTTAACGACACTGGCTCCAATCTCTCGATCAGCAATAGTGTTATAACTGGCAACCAGGCCTTATCTGGCGGCGGTATCTATAACCTGGGTACGGCAACAGTGATTAGCAGTACGCTGAGCAATAATCAGGTTGCGTGGCGCGGCGGTGGAATTTTCAATGATATGGATGGCCAAGCGCATATTACAAATGGAATAATCCAGAACAATCAGGCTATTGACGGATTGGGATTGCCCAACCAACATCGCGACGGCGGCGGCATTGCCAATTTTGGGCAAATGAACGTAACTGGGACGGTTGTGAGTGGCAATACCGCGAGTGGCGGCATCAACTATAACACCGGAGGGGGCATTTTCAATACCGAACAGGCACACATGCGGCTTGATTCTGTGCAGGTGCTCAATAATACCGTCGGCATTCCAACTGTCATAGCATGGGGGGCAGGTATTCAAAACTCTGGCGACCTGGCAATAGTTGCCAGCACCATCAGCGGCAACCATGCAGAAGGCTTTAATGCCTATGGCGGCGGCATCTTTAATTACCTGCGCCCCGGCTTTACCATTGGAAATCTTACGCTCGACCGCACCACAGTCAGCGGCAACAGCGCCATCGGCAGCCCCACAGCCACGGGCGAAACCCAGGGCGGCGGCATTGCCAACTGGGGCAATGCAACCCTCAGTAATAGCACCGTCTCCAATAATTCTGCCTCAGCTGGTGGCAGCTCCAATCGCGGCGGTGGCATTTTCAGCGGCTACATCACTACCACGCTCGCGCTTACCGACACTTCGGTTGTAAGCAATACACTCGATGGGTCGGGCAGTGCCTGGGGCGGCGGCGTGCTTGTTGGCGGCACGGCGTCTCTGCGCGGTGGCACCATACAAAACAACCGTGTTGGCAGCGCATCGGTGATTACCGCAAGCTATGGGGGTGGCATCTTCGCTTACTACGGCGCTGCGCTCACGCTTGATGGGACAACTGTGCTGACGAATACGCTCCTGAGCGCCTCGGAGTCGCATGGCGGCGGCATCTATGCGTTGAATGACAGTAACTTACAGCTCCGCAATGCCTCGGTGCGTGGCAATCGCGCCGAAACCGCGCCAGGAAAGTTGAATAGTTTTGGTGGCGGGATCGAAGCCGAACTCGCGTCAATGACACTTACAAATATACGCATCGACAGCAACATTGCCGATAGCGAAGGTGGTGGGGTGCGCGCGAGCGGCACGATGACAATGACGAGTGGCAGCATCAGCGACAATGTTGCCGCAGGCAGCGCTGGTGGTGTATCGCTGCTGCCGGGCAGCACCGCAATTATTTCTGGCACAGCGATTGAGCGTAATCAGGCCCGTAAAGGCACTGGCGGTGGCATTTTTGCCAAAGGCACGCTGACTTTACGGAACGCCAGCGTCAGCGGCAACCAGGCCGATGGTTCGGGTGGCGGCGTGAGTGCAGGCGTTAGCAGCGTCAGCGCGCTCGATAATGTTCAACTTTTGGCGAACCGTGCGGCCCGAATTGATGGAGGCAGCGGGAATCGCAATGGCGGGGGCATAGTCAACGAAGGCCAGATGAATATTCGCGACAGCCATATCAATGGCAATACTGCGAGCACTGGCGGCGCCGATAATGTTGGCGGCGGCGTTTTCAACGGCGGGAATCTGGGCGTGCTCCGCAGCGAGATCAGCAATAACACAGCTGACGCAAGCGGCGGGCGGGCGGCAAGCGGCGGAGGCATCATCAACTATGGCTGGCTGGCCCTGCGCGATACGCTGCTATATGCCAATAGCGCAATTGCCGGTACGATTGTCATCAGCCAGCCAGCCGCCATTGGTGGTGGTATCTACAACACAAATCAAAATAATCCAGGCGGCGGGCAGCTTGATCTGGTCAATACCACCATCAGCCACAATATGGCACTGGGGCAGAATGTGCCGAATGCTGCCGCGCAGGGTGGCGGCTTGTTCAGCGATGGCGCAATAACTACCACAACCAGCTTAATTATTGGCAACCAGGCCAATGTTGGCGGTGGCATTGTGGCTGGTGGCACCACCATTATTAATCGCACGCAAATCTTCAGCAACACTGCAAATCTTAGAATTGGTGGAGTATCTAACAGCGGCAACATGCGAATCACGAGTTCAACTATCAGCGCTAATGTTGCGCGTACAAACGAAACAGGAGGAGTGAGCAACGCAAGTGGAGCTGTACTTAACATTACTAATAGCAGTATTAGCGGCAATACTACTCCAGGTAATGGTGGTGGGTTGGCAAACTATAGTGACACGAATGGTACAGGCGTAGTTTCCATACAGAAAAGCACCATTTCTGGCAATCAGGCTGGCGGCAGCACTGGCGGAGTAGGTAACAGCGGCATCATGACGGTTACTGATACGCTTATTACCGGCAATACAGCTCGTGAAAGTGCCGCAGGCCTTTCGAACAACAGCGGTGGCAAGCTGACGATGACGAACTCGGCAATCGCACAAAATAGCGCGCTCAAAAATACAGGAGGCCTTCTCAACTCAGGTATTGCTCAATTAACAAATGTGACGATCAGTGGCAACATTGCTCAAACTGACGCAGGTGGGGTCTGGAATGAAGGTGTAGGCTCCCTCAAAGTTGAAAGCGCCACTATAACGGACAATCTCGCAGGTCGTGGCGGGGGAATGTTCGATAATTCCACAACGCCTGCAACGCTCAGGAATTCAATACTGGCTGGCAACGAAGCAACTACTGGTGCTGATTGCGATGGACAAATCACATCCCTCGATCACAATCTGCTTGGCCTGCCAGCGGCTTGCCCCATCACCCGCCTGTCGCACGACATTGCCACCAGCGACCCACTGCTGCGCCCCTTGCAGAATAATGGTGGCCCGACGCCAACGCACGCGCTTCTGCCGGGCAGCCCCGCCGTTGGCGCGGGCGACACAGCCACCTGCCCGGTAACCGATCAGCGCGGCGTGCTGCGGCTTGGCGCGTGCGACATTGGCGCATACCAGGTTGGCCCGGCGACACAGCTTGTCTTTACCACGCAGCCAAGCAGCAGCACTGTCGAAGGGGTGCTTAAACCACAGCCGGTGGTTGCCGGGCAGGATGCCTATGGCAACGCCGGCCATCTGAGCGCGCCGGTCAGCGTGAGCTTGCTGAACACAACTCCCACTGACGACAATCGAACCAATGATGCCAAACTTTTTGGTACCACAACAGTTAGCCCCATAAGTGACACGGCGACGTTCACGAACCTGCGTGTCGACAAGCCTGGCACGGGCTATCGCCTGCAGGCAAGCGCCAACACCGCCAATGGCGTCATCACCGGCACCAGCCAATTGTTTAGCGTTGTGGCAAAGCCCCGCGACCGAAACCAGCCAATACCGTTCTGTGGCAAACCGGATGAGCAAATCTCAGAACCAAAACCCTTCGATACGCTGAATAACGCGGCGCAATACCCGCTCGCCTTCGACCCGGGCGGCAATGTCCAGTTGCGCTGCGATTTAAGCCGGCCCGAGTATGTCAGCTGGTTTGCCTTTGGCGCGCGGCCCGGTGCCAGTGTCGCCATCAGCCTCACGCAGCTCCCCGATGATTACGATCTTGTGCTGCTTTCCGACCCGCGCACGCCCCTGCCAAGCGGCGATAATATCGACCTGAGCAATATTGCCGACGGCAACGGCAGCAACGTAAATAGTGACGGGCAGGAAGACGCCAACGCCATTAGCCGCCTCACCGTGATCAGCCGCCTCACCGTGATCAGCCGCCTCACCGTGATTAGCCGCCTCACCGTGATCGGCAATGTCAATGGTATTTCTGCCCATACCGGCACGATCTCAGAAACGATTAGCGCCTCGCTTCCCGAAGGCGGCACCTACTTCATTGCCATCGCGCGGCCGTTTACAAACGCGATCGATGTCAAACTCCCGCCCTATCAGCTTGACATTCAGCTGCGCGATGGCACACTCGTTCAGCCCAGTACCCATGCCCGGATAATTGGCGGCTTGCCAAACCGCGCGCCCGACGCTTCGGTTCAAACCATTTACCTGTTTAACTCCAATCGTATGCTTGCCGCCGCGAAGGCGCTCAAAGGAACGGCAACGCTCAGCGAGACTGCGGCGGCAGGCGAGCTTGGCCGCCTGCTCGCGCCGGGCAATCCCTTGCTGGCAGGCAGCCACGGCGTGCTGTTCGACCTGGCCGGGCCGGGGTTACTGAACGACACCGACCAGAAACTGCTCAACCAGCTGTATGCGCAGTGGGATGCCAAACCGAACGAGCCGCTGCTCGCCAACGAAGTGGCCCGGCAGATCTGGCAGATCGTCGATTATGCGCTGACGAATGTGTACGCAGGAACGACCAGTATTGTGGTGGTGGGCGGCGACGGCGTCGTGCCCTTCTACCGCACGCCCGACGAAACCCC
This sequence comes from Kouleothrix sp. 19917, assembly GCF_057073505.1. NCBI lineage: Bacteria > Bacillati > Chloroflexota > Chloroflexia > Chloroflexales > Roseiflexaceae > Kouleothrix > Kouleothrix sp. 19917. Next base: position 840,577 of record NZ_CP097099.1, on the reverse strand, counting down.
GACTGCCAACGAAAGCCTCTACCTGTCGCAGCTTGGCCGAACCGGCGAACCTGCTACTGCGCTGGAAGGCGCGTTCTACCATCATTTCGTGCTCACCGACAACTTCTATGCCGACCGGCGACCAACGGCATGGCGCGGGCGTGCCTTGTACGTTCCCGACCTGGGCATTGGCCGCCTGGTCGAGCGCCCCAGCGACATTGTGAGCTACCTGCGCGGCTACCTGAGCGCGCCCGACAGCACGCGCAACACCATTGATGTGCAGCACGCCTTTGTGACGGGCTACGACTTCATGACCGACGAAGCCGAGCAGATCAGCGCCGAACTCGGCACTATCTCCAAACCCGAGCAGCACTCGCCCGCAATTACGCAGCTGATCAGCGCAGACTGGAACCTTGAACAGTTAACTGGCCTGTGGTTTGGCGGCCAGCTTCCTCAGCTGATCGACGGCTATACAGACATCAGCACACCCTACGATCTTACATCGCTCAATGGGCATTTCAGCCATTCAGGAGCAGTTCCGGCAAACAACGACAACGTGTTTGAAGCAATGCGCCTGTATGCACCTACCGCCGACATCAGCAGCACCCTGTTCTTTCAGCGCGGTGGCGCGCCAACGCTACTCTATTCGGTTGGTTGCCATGCTGGCCTGAATATGCCCGATCAGAATGCAACAGTAACAACTACAATTGACTTTGCACAGGCGATTGTGAAGCAGGGTGGCAACTGGATCGCCAATACCGGCTATGGCTACGGGGCCGATGACCCAGTAGTTGGCTATAGCGAGCGGCTCGCTACGCTCTTCACGCGCGCAATCCGCCGCAATATCAAGGATGGCGCAGAGATCGGCGATTCGCTGGCGCTGGCCAAGCGGCAATATATTCTCAGCGCCGGTTCAGGCGGCTTTGGCCTGTTCGACGATAAAGTCATCAACCAGATGGTGCTGTACGGCTTGCCATTCATACGTACAAAAGTGCCGAACCCGAACCCCGATCCACCACAGCCAGTTGATGCGCCTGTATGGCTGCCATTCCAGGACAACAATGGCGTCATCACGCGCGTGATTACTATTTCGGCAACAATCTCCGACAGCACTATTCCCATCGCCATCGGCACACTCACCGACAATTTCCGCACGGGCGAGCAGCATACGACAGCGATCACTGCCGAGGCGCAAGTGGTGCGCGGGCGCGTGGTGCTGCCGCTGTTCTCCTACGATATTACGCTCGCACCCGAACCCGGCGAACTCACGCCCGAGCCGCGCGGCGTGCGCTTGCTGAGCGCCAAAACCGAACCGAACCTCGCAGGCTTCGAGCCAACGATCACGAACCAGGTAACTGATGATCTTACCATCGTTCAAGACGCAATTACATTGCCAATGCAGGGGAGCTGGCAGCCCGATGTGCCATATACCTTCCAGCGCACCACCACTATTTCGCGAAACCTGGAAGTGCCGCAGGATCAGCTGCTTGTCAACCCCGCGCAGTTCCGTGCCACCAGCGCGCGCAGGGGCGACCTGCGGCGCTTCACCGAAATGGTGTTCGAAGTGACCTACAACACGCTCCAGGCACCGCGGGTTGGGCCAGAGTTTCTGTCTGCCGATTTCTCCCTGGCGAAGCCACAAGATGCAGAGTCGGCTCAATTCGGAACAGTCTATGCCCGCGCTGTTGTAAAACCTGGCACGCTTCCCAATGGCTTGGCTGGCGCAGGGATTAGTAAAGTCGAACTTATCTATAGCTACGATGGCCAACAATGGCAGCATCTTGAATTGCATCATGGCAGTGACTATTGGTGGCGCGAGCTCTCTGAAGAAGCTCGCGACAAAAGTATCGATGCCTTTTTTGAAGCGATCGATACCGCAGGAAACGTTACCATCGAGACGCTCAAAGGGCGCGCAAGCACGTTCCCCAAGCTTTATCTTCCATTCACCCTTGCCAATACGCGCCAGAGTAATCGACCCTACACGATTAATTTTCCAATAGCTCAAGAGCAGGGCGCGCGATAAGATGTCTCTGAAAGCCCTTTTGTGAAGCACTTCATCGATCTGGCATTCGCCGCGCGCTACACCAGCATAAGTTACTTTTTGCTTGCAGGGCATTCGTGCTGCCAGATGAATGGGCTAGGCGCAGCAAAGGTGCGGGGCTTTGTCACCTCGCACCTTCGCTTTTTCGTTGCAGCGTCCGGCTTGGCCGCGCGATTTAGCAGGAAGCGGTTTTAGCCATTCACGATCATATAATCAACCTGGAAAGGCAGCGGGGCGCCCCAATCAACGCGAACGCTCAGGTTAAAGTACCCAAAGTGTGGCGCCACGCTTTCTACCCGAATTGGCGCAGCCCCAATGATACGCTGGCCGCCATTAAGCTCGGAGACCGAGATGAAAATCTTGCTGGTCGAAAGCACCCGCCAGTCATTGATGCGCCCGACGCCGTACCCGCGATATGGGTTGAATGTCACCCGCCCCGTGTGCAAGGCACTGCTCGGCACAAAGTTCGGATTTGCCGCGCCATCAGCGCCCGCAGCGGGCTTGGCAGGGAGCGCATCCTGCGATGCAATCTCAAGGCCCGATGCTTCACTGCCATCAGCCGTTGCTGTCGCCTCGGGATTAGCTGGGGCAACAGTGGGCTGCGGCCCGCTGGGGGCTGCGTAAGATGGGCGCACCGCGATAGCGAGGGAAAGCAGGAGCGCGATGCTCATGGCTGTGGCGATCAGGTTCCGCTTCATGGGGTTTTCCTTTCTGACTTTGCATTATTCATTCTCCGACGCGATCACCATCAAAGCGCAGTCTTTCCTCCTTGCTATTCACATATTGCATCCCCAGGCAACACTGATGTACTGTTAGGGCAGATTGTTCGTTTCCCGAGTACTATGTGCTGCACGTCTGATGGATACACAATAGCAAGCTCTCATTCCCTTGTAGATGAAGTACTTCACACTTCTGTGCTGAGCAACACATAGATTTATTTGCGCGAAGTCTTCCGTGTTCCACAAAGTTTTCCGATCTTTACCGCTCGGTGGGTGTGGGGAAACGAAGTCAGCCGCAAATAGACCTTTTCGGCCGTTGCCACCACTGTGGTTCTGCCAACGGCTGAAAAGGGAACTCGTTGGAAGGCTGAAAGACCATGCTCCTCAATCTGTAAAGCGTATTGTTACCAGGCCGAAAGTTATCTATGAATTACTTCATCGAGCATATATAAACGGGGTGGTATGCTTACCCCTGACACGAGCATACGAGAGTTGAGTGCTTGAGCTATAACAAGAGGTCGTTTATGCACAGCCGCGCCCTGGATCGGCACGCCATTCTGGCCGAAGCAAAGATTTTTCAATCCCTCGATGCCGAGCAGCGGCAGAAGATTGGCGCGATCACACACGAGCAGCATTTCGTCGCCGGCAAAACGATCTTCGAGCAGGGCGATGACGGCGATTGCCTGTATATCATTGTGGAAGGCTATGTGCGGATCTACTTGCTGAGCCCGGATGGCCGCGAGCTTACTGTGCGGGTGTATGGGCGCGGCGATACCTTTGGCGAGTTTGCTGTCCTCGACGGGAAGCAGCGCTCGGCTGGCGCGATTACGCTTGGCCCGGTTGTCGCGCTCGTGATCTATCGCGATGCGTTCCGCGAGCTGCTGCGCAATAATTTCGATCTGGTTGAGCGCGTGCTCGAAGAACTAACCGAACGCCTGCGCTTTACCACCCGCTTTGGGCAAAACCTGGCGTTTCTCGATGCGGCCGGGCGCGTCGCCGCTGCGCTTTCGGAGCTTGTGCATCGCCAGGCGAACCATGCCGTGCCAGTGCGGCTTACGATTACCCAACAGTCGCTGGCCAGCTACGCCGGCATTACCCGCGAATGGACAAATAAAGCCCTGGGTGAATTCGCTACCCTGGGTTTGCTGCGCTCGGAGCGCGGGGCAATTATTGTGCTCGATACCGCCCGCATTCATAGCTGGTCGGATCTCTAAGCCGACAACCAACGAAGGACGACCAACGACCGACGATTGCAGTACAGGTGAAGCTTGTCTTCGTCCCAGCAGCAGGGTTCGCGCAAATAGTCCAAGCATGGCTGCAAACACTATTGGCATCGACGCAAACTCTATCGGCATCGACGCAAACTCTATCGGCATCGACGCAAACTCTATCGGCATCGACGCAAACTCTATCGGCATCGACGCAAACTCTATCGGCATCGACGCAAACTCTATCGGCATCGACGCAAACTCTATCGGCATCGACGCAAACTCTATCGGCATCGACGCAAACTCTATCGGCATCGACGCAAACATTCCAAGCATGCACGCAAACATTCCAAGCATGCACGCAAACATTCCAAGCATGCACGCCAACGCTATTGGCACGTATGTACACCAAGCAGTTTGTGGCAACGCTTGTTACATGCAATAGTACTTTGTGTTCAGAAGCATCTGTGCCTTTCGCACCATCGCAGACAGGACGATCGCGCGATTGGCACAGGCCCACAGTCAGGCTATTCTAACGGTGGCATTTGCCAATGTGATATTGAAACCTGATCTCAAAGGAAGCGTGAACACCATGGCACAACGTCGTAGTAAACCACTTCCCCCAAGTATGATCGACAGCGATCGTATGGTTCTGCGGGCGCTCAGGCTGCTGCCCGATTACGCACCCGCTAATCGTGAGCTAAGCAAGGAATCGCTGCAAGCCAAAGACGCCGCACTGGCAGCGGCCGAAGAGCGTGAATTTCAGCTTGAAATGGAGCTGGCCGCCGCGCGCAGCACCCGCGCCGCGCTCGGCTGGGAGCTGCACGACGCCGTATTGCTGGCGAAGGCAGCCGTTACCAGCCAGTACGGATCGAATTCCGACGCCATTGCATCGCTGGGCCTGAAGAAGAAAGGCGAGTACCGCCGGCCCGTCCGGCGTACATCTACTGAGTCCACCGAATAACAAATCGCTTTCCTGCTGCCCTCGGCACCAGCGCCGCGCATATGCGCGGCGCTGGTTATTTGTTGGGCGCAAGCATAGCTATGCGCGCCTGCTGGGCACTGCGCAATAGCAACCATCCCGCTACGATATTAGCTGCCTTTTGTCACCAATACCGTTGGCTGCGCATTCTACAATCGTGCTGCTACAACACCTCAGTTTGCATCGCACCGTATTGCCAGCACACGTGTTCCCGCCGTCAAGTCTGCCGTTCGCATCGCCAAAATATTTGCCTTGATCCACTGCGCAATTCCAAGTGAGGTTTTCGGCCAGTGAAAGGCCTTGTTGCGCATCGCAATCCCGATCCCTAACCTCCAACCTCTAATTCCTGCGCGTTCACGCGCACCAGCCTGTTGAGTACGTCGTTGTGTTTTGCTAAACGCTCATTAGTACAAGGACGATTTCATGGCCGCAGCTAAGCACCCATCAGCCCCCGGGAATAACGACACAAAGCAAGAAACGACGCCTGCCTCACTATCAGCGCCACTGCGTCAAATGCTCAGGCTGCTCGTGTGTTTTGCACTTGCAGCAGCAATGCTGCCATTCACGCAGTCGGCCTATGCAGCGAGTATCACCGTCACCACCACCGCCGACACACTCGATGCGGCAGGCACCTGCCCCGCGGTTACGCTCGCCTTGCTGCCCGGCCCCGATGGGCAAACCAGCCTGCGCGAGGCCGTCTGCGCCGCTAACTCAAACGCCGGCGCCGACACGATCACATTCAGTGTCAATGGCACCTTTGCACTCACAGGCGCCGCCAACGAAGATAATGGTGGCACTGGCGACCTGGACGTCAAGCAGAGCCTGGCAGTTCAGGGCAATGGCATCAGCAACACAATCCTCGACGGGAATGGCATCGAGCGGCTCTTCGATGTGTTTCCCTCGGCTGCCAGCACCTTCGACCTGTCGAACCTGACGCTCCAGAATGGCGATACGCGCACCCCCACGTTCAAGGAAGGCGGCGCGCTCTATCTGCATAACAACGTCACCTCGACATTCAACAGCATTCAGGTAATCAACAACTTCTCGGGTGCGAATGGTGCGATCGAGAATCGTGGCGCGCTGACGATCAGCAACAGCACGATTGCGAACAACCAGACGCTTCCCGCCTCTGGCACGGTCGTTGGTGGCGGCATGCACAACGCCGGCACACTCTCGATCGATACCACAACGATCGCTAACAACACCGTGCGCGGCGAGGGCGGCGGTATTGCCACTTCCACCGGGGTGGCAACCGTGGTCACCATCACCAACAGCACCATTTCGGGCAACACCGCCAGCATCACTGGCGGCGGGAATGGTAACGGTGGCGCGATCTCGACCACCGGCAACCAGGGCACGATCACCATCACTAACAGCACTATTTCGGGCAACCTTGCCGACAACAACGGCGGCGGGGCGTATTTCATAACGACGGGCGGCGGCACCGGCAATGCAACGCTGAACAATGTCACCGTCACCAACAACACCGCCGATAACGACAACAATGGCAGCGGCGCGGGTGGCGGCATCGCCCAGAACACTGCGGCTGTCACGCTGCGCAACACGATCGTGGCGGGCAACTTCAATTCCACTGCCGCTACACGCGACGACATCAGCGGCGCGATGGTGGCGTCCAGCTCGTACAATCTGGTTGGTGATGGAACTGGCTCCACCGGCATCACCAATGGCGTGAACAATAACCAGCTTGGTTCGGGTGCCAGCCCGATCGATCCGCTGCTTGGCCCGCTGGCGAACAACACCGGGCCGACCTTAACGCACGCGCTGCTCACTGGCAGCCCGGCGCTCGATAGCGCGAACAATGCCACCTGCGCCGCAACCGACCAGCGCGGCATTGCCCGGCCAGTTGGCGGTGTGTGCGACAGAGGCTCGTTCGAGTTTCAGGCGGCTGCGCCCACGAACACGCCCACCAATACTCCCACGAATACGCCCACGAATACGCCCACCAATACTCCAACGAACACGCCCACGAATACGCCCACCAATACACCAACGAACACTCCAACCAATACACCAACGAATACACCTACACCGACGGCTACGCCCTGCCCATTCGGCTATAGTGTAAGTTTCGCTGCCGCCGTCAATTACACGACTGGAACGGGCGCGTTTACGCCTAAGGCGATCGATCTTGACGGCAACGGTACGCTTGATATGGCAGTAGCCAACTTATTAAGCAGCACGATCAGTATTCTGGGCGGCAATCCGAACGGCACCTTCGCCTCCGCCACCAACTACGCTGTTGGAACCAACCCGTACTCATTTGATTATGGCGACTTCAACGGCGATAGCAAACTGGATCTCGCTGTTGCCAATTCCAACAGCAATAATGTAAGTATTCTGCTGGGCAATGGCAACGGCTCGTTCCAGAGTGCTGTTAACTATCCAGCGGGTGGCGGCAACCCCGACTCAGTGGCAGTGGGTGATTACAACAATGATGGCAAGCTCGACCTCGCCACTGCAAACTTCAGCAGCAATACCACAAGTATCCTGCTGGGAAATGGCGACGGCACATTTCAGAGTGCCGTTACCTACTCCGCGGGACCAAATCCCTTCACGGTGATCACGCGTGACTTCAATATCGATGGCAAGCTCGACCTTGCTGTTGCCGACCGAGGTGGCTTCACGGTCGCCATTCTGCTCGGCAATGGCAACGGCACCTTCCAGAATGCAGTTTTCTATACGGTTGGAACACTGCCGTATTCAGTGGCTGCGGGCGATTTCAACGCTGACGGCAAGCTCGACCTGGCCGCCGTAAACTATAACAGCAACAACGTAAGTATTCTGTTGGGCAATAACGATGGCACCTTCGCGAGCGCGGTCAACTATGCGGCCGGCAATAACCCTGATGCAATCGCACTAGGTGACTTTAACAACGATAGCCGAATCGATGTGGTCGTCACGAACCAGATTGCAAATACGGCCAGCATTCTATTAGGAAACGGCGACGGTACACTCCAGGCTGCGCTTGCTTTCTCAACAGGCTCTGCTCCAGCCGGGGTAACTGTGGGCGACTTCAACCAGGACGGCAGGCTCGACTTCGGTACCGCAAACTATACCAGTGGCAATGTCGGCATCCGGCTGAACACCGGCAGCTGCAACACGCCTACAAACACGCCAACGAATACACCCACCAACACCCCCACCAATACGCCAACCAACACACCCACCAATACGCCAACGAACACACCGACGAATACACCCACCAACACACCCACCAATACGCCGACGCCGAGTAATACGCCAACGCCAACCGATACCCCCACAAATACACCAACTGACACAGCAACAAGCACTGCAACCAACACGCCGACCGACACCGCGACGCCAACCGACACCGCGACGCCGACCGACACCGCGACGCCGACCGACACGCCACTTCCCTCAGCAAGCGAACCCCGCGCCTACTTGCCAATGGTCGAACTGCCGACCTTCGCAGACCTGGCGATCGTGAGCGTGACCCTGAACCCCGAGAAAAGCACATTTGCCGCGGGCGAGCCAGTGCTGATAACGGTGGTGATTGAGAATCAGGGCACTGGCACGGCCGAACCATTCTGGGTTGATTTGTATCTCAATCCATCGGTAACACCAGCGTTGAACGTGCCGTGGAATACCGCCTGCTCACTCGATCCCTGCTTTGGCATTGCGTGGTCGGTGCCGCAGCTTGCACCCGGGCAACGTGTGACGCTCACCTCCACGGTGCAAAGCTATGGGCTGGGCTACTCCAACTGGCGCGGCTTCTTCGCTGCCGGCACCACCGACCTGTATGTGCTGGCCGATAGCTTTAACCCGGGCAGATCGAGCGGCGCGTCGGGGGATGTCGACCGCAGCAATAACCTGTTCCACCTGGGTGGGCTGGTAGTGACGGGCACGACGCCGCGCAGCACCGGCTACACTTTGGGCGGCACGCAGTTTCGCCCGCGCGCAGCGCGATGATGCGCCTGACCTATACCTAAAGGCACAACGATTGAGCCGCAGAGGACACAGAGATCACCGGGCAGGAAACCATACTCAGTGCTATCCATGCGCTCTGTGGCTCAACTGAATCTGCGCTTCGCAGCACTCAGCTTCCAGGAAGCTCAAGCTAGTTGTATTTTGATCTGATTGCCAGAATAGCTTCCTGGGAGCTTACCGATAAGAACTTACTTTCCAGAATACTATAGCGGTTTGGCGAGAAACGCATTGTAGAGCAGAAACACAACTGCTTCCTGCATCCTGCCGACTGCAAACTGATAAAAGGAGGATCTATGGTTCGCCATGTGCGATTGAAAACACTTTTTGGAGCCAGCGTAGTGCTTTGCACAGCGCTTGTGCTCTTTCACGCATCGCCAGCTCGAAACGCCGCCGCGCAGCCAGCCCGGCCAACCATTCCACCAACCGCCACGCCGCGCCCCACCAGCAACGCGGCGCAGGGTAATAGCGATGCAACGCCCATTCCTGCCGGGCGCATCACCGGCACCGTGATCGACGAAAGCACGGGCGCGCCCGCGCCAAATATTCGCGTAGAGGTGGGCGACACCACCGTGCAAAGCGACGCAAACGGCAACTATGATCGCCAGCCATTAGCAGCGGGCCGCTACCGCGTGGCGCTGGCGGGCGGGCAAGGCACGCCCTCGCAAGATCCAATTGACATCGAGCTGGCGTCTGGCGCGACGGTTGTACAACACCTTTTCTTCCGCAGCCAGCCAATCGCCACGCCGCAAAGCCCGGGCGAACAGCCTGCTACGGCAGCCCAGCCGCCTACGCACTTGCCACAAACCGGCGGCGCGCCCGATTGGGCGGCTTCCTTGCTGGCCGCAGCGGCTGGCGCCTTCTTCGCCGGGCTGTGGCTTGTGCGCACAGCACGCCGCACCCGAGCGCGCTCATGCAATTCCAAAGAGGTTTTATAGTGGTTTTGCAGAACACTTGACCACTCACTATTCTGGAAAATAAATTCCCTCGTACTCAGCTTCCAGGAAGCTCAGACCAGTCTTGCTTCAACCTGATACTCAGATAAGCTTCCTGCAAGCTTGCCCGTTGTAGAAAAGAACTTTCTTTCCAGAATACTCTTGCTTTGGCAAGAAACGCATTGGCGTATGGAAGATGCAGCTGCCGTCTGCCCCCTGCCAACTGCAAACTGCTCGGTGCAAGGAAGAGTCTCGTTGCGCATCACAATCTCCAATCCCTAACCCCCAACCCCTGCGCGTTCACGCGCACCAGCACGTTCTTGGCGAGAAGCAGGGTATACTAGGCGCGCACAGATCCTACCAGCGAAAGGGCATAGCAATGGGCGCACCAACCCTGCTTCTCAACGATGGCCACCGCATCCCGCAGATCGGCCTCGGCACATGGCCACTCAACGACACAACAATTGTTCCCGCGATCACGGCGGCGACGGCCGCTGGCTACCGTCATATCGACAGCGCGATGCGCTACGGCAACGAGCGCGGCGTTGGCACGGGCGTGCGCGACAGCGGCATTCCACGCGAGGAGATCTTCGTCACCACCAAGCTCGATGGCGAATTCCAGGGCAATGATCGCGCGCTGGCCGGGCTGGACGAATCGCTGCAACGCATGGGCTTCGACTATGTCGACCTGCTGCTCATCCACTGGCCGCTGCCTAAGCGCGACGAATACATTTCCACCTGGCACAGCTTCGAGAAGCTGGTCGACGCGGGCAAGGCGCGCTCGATTGGCGTCTCGAACTTCAAGCCCGCGCATCTCGACCGCCTGCTGGCGGCGGCGCGCATTCCGCCCGCCGTCAATCAGATCCAGCTCAATCCCTACGTCACCCGCGCCGAGCAGCGCGCCTACGACGCCGCGCACAATATCATCACCGTGGCGTGGGGGCCGCTTGGGCCAAACAGCGCGCTGCTGGCCGAACCCGTGATCACCGATCTGGCGGCGAAGTATGGCAAGACGCCCGGCCAGATCGTACTGCGCTGGCACGTCGAGCTGGGCAACGTTGCCATCCCGAAATCGGCGAACCCGCAGCGCATCGCCGAAAACATCGACGTCTTCGACTTCGCGCTGGCAAGCAACGAGGTCGAGGCAATCTCCGCGCTCGACCAGGGGCCCGGCGCTGGCGTCGATTCAGACGTTGGCGGGCATTAGCACGTCTTCAGCGCAGGTGTTGGGCTACGCCAAAGTCCCAAAATCAATCCACAGATTACGCAGATTACACAGATATGAAGGCCATAATCTGCGCAATCTGTGTAATCTGTGGATTGATGTCGTTCCCAATTCAAACACCGACATGGCCCTGCGTTGCAATCTGAACGCGCGCACACACTCCACACCATGTGTGCTATACTACGCGGCAATTAGATAGCCGAACGACGGGCGCGGGAGAGCACCGCGCGAGCGGTCGCCGAAGGAGCAAGCCGGGCATGGCCAATGCCTGCGCGAATCTCTCAGGCCCCCGAACTGCGCCCCGACGGCACTCTGGAGAGCTGCGCGCTGCGCGGCACCGACGGAGTAACCCGGCATACATTTTGAGTGCTGAATGGTGAGTTTTGCGTTGTCGCAGCGACGAACTCAAAACTGAGCACTCGCCCGGGGCATCTCTCAGGTTTGCGGACAGAGGTCAGGCACCCGGCCTGGCGCTGTTCGCTTTTTGATTCCTGAGGATTATGGAACGCTGGCGGCTGATCATCGACGCGCCCTGCGATGGCGCATGCAATATGGCCCGCGACGAAGCATTGGCCTGGGCCGGCGCGCCGCCGACGCTACGATTGTACGCCTGGCAGCCGGCCTGCCTGTCGCTTGGGCGCTTTCAGCGCAGCGGTGAGATCGACCGCGCCGCGTGCGAGCAGGCCGGCGTGGCAATTGTGCGGCGTCCTTCGGGCGGGCGGGCGCTGCTGCACGATGCCGAGCTGACCTACGCGGTGATTGCGAGCGAGCAGCATCCTTTGCTGGGCGGCAGCTCTATTCTCGCCAGCTACCGCCAGATTAGCCTGGCCTTGCTCGACGGTCTGCGGCGGCTGGGTGTTGACGCGGCGCTCACGCCCGCGCAGCGCGCCCGCCACAGCGCACAAAACGCGCCCGCGTCGGCGGCATGCTTCGACGCGCCAGCCAGCTACGAACTGACTGTTGGCGGACGCAAGCTAGTGGGCAGCGCACAAACTCGCCGCAATGGCATGCTCATTCAGCACGGCGCAATCCCGCTGGCGGGCCACGACGAGCGACTGAGCGCGCTGCTGCTGCGCCCGCCCGCCAATCTCGCCGCCAGCATGATCGCGCTGGACGAGGCGGCCGGCCGCGCCATCGGCTTCGACGAAGTGGCCGCCACGCTGATGGCTGGCTTCGGCGCCGCCTGGGATGTCGCGTTCGCGCCGGGCGCGCTCTCCGCCGATGAGGAAGCTACGGCAGAGGATCTGCGGCGCACAAAATATATGGATGAGGGCTGGACGTTTGGCCGATAGATTCGCAGTTGCAGGTTTCAGGTTGCCAAGTTGCAGGTTGCTATTTCCGTAGTTCAGCGGTTCTTGGTTTTACTGTTCAGCGGTTCTTGGTTTTACTGTTCTGCGGTTCTTGGCTGGGTGCCTACTGCCAACTGGCGAGTGCCTACTGCCTGCGGTTCTCGGTTCCGTAGTTCTCGGTTCTGCGGTTCTGTGGTTCTGTGGTTCTCGGTTCTGTAGTTCTGTAGTTCTGTGGTTCTTCGCCTTCTGGTATAATCCGTTGCACTTCCTGCAACACACTCGTGCCACGCGCATAGCGAAAGGAAACGCGCCATGACCGCTTCGGCGACACTCAGACGAACACCGCTGTTCGACCGGCACGTGGCCCTGGGGGCGCGCATGGTTGAGTTCGGCGGGTGGGAAATGCCCGTGCAGTACACCGGCATTGTGGATGAGCACAACGCCGTGCGCAACGCCGCCGGCCTGTTCGATATCAGCCACATGGGCGAGTTCGAGGTCAAAGGCCCCGACGCACTTGCCTTCCTCCAACATGTCTGCACGCAAGACATCGCCTCGATTGGCGAGGGCATGGCGAACTACTCGCTGCTCTGCCGCCCCGATGGCGGCATCGTCGACGACATTTTCGTCTACAACCTGCCCGACGGCTACCTGGTAGTCGTCAACGCCTCGAACACCGACAAAGACTTCGCCTGGATGCTCGACAATATCCACGGCTTCGATGTCGTGCTGACCAACATTTCCGACCACGCATCGATGCTGGCGTTGCAAGGCCCGGCCGCCGAGGCCATTCTTGCCCAGGCCGCCAGCGCCGAACTGGCCGCGCTGCCATTCCACGGCGTTGCGACTGGCATGCTGCTAGGCGACATTCCCGGCATTGTGGCGCGCACCGGCTACACCGGCGAAGACGGCTTCGAGCTGTTTGTCGACGACGACAACGCCGTGCGCTTGTGGGATGGCTTGCTGGAGCTGGGGCGCACTGCCGGGCTCAAGCCCGCCGGGCTGGGCGCGCGCGACAGCCTGCGCTTCGAGGCCTGCCTGCCGCTCTACGGCCACGAGATCGCCGACGACATCAACCCCTACGAGGCCAAGCTCGGCTGGGCGGTGAAGCTCGACAAGGGCGGCGACTTCCTTGGCCGCGACGCGCTGGTGCAGATCAAAGCGAACGGCGCGGCACGCAAGCTGGCCGGCTTCGAGCTGATCGACCGGGGCATTGCGCGTGGCGGCTACGAGATCCGCGACACGAGCGGCGCACGTATTGGTGAAGTGAGCACCGGCATGCCCGCGCCCTCACTTGGCAAAAACCTGGGGCTTGGTCTCGTGCCCGTCGCGCTCGCTACCGAAGGCAGCGAGATCACTATCGTCGTGCGCGACCGGCCAGTGCGCGCGCGCGTGGTGAAAACGCCTTTCTACAAGCCGCGCTACAAGAAATAACCACACTCTTCTGATTTCGCAATGCGAGCTGAACAAAGGAGCACGATCATGGCATTTAAAACCCCGGCCGACCTGCAATACGCGAAGACGCACGAATGGATTCGGATCGAGGGCGACGAGGCGACGATTGGCATCACCGACTACGCGCAGGACGCGCTTGGCGATGTGGTGTATGTCGAGCTGCCCGACGTGGGCGCGTCGTTCGAGGCCGGCGACACCTTTGGCGCGATCGAGTCGGTGAAAGCCGCCTCCGAAGTCTACATGCCCGTGGCCGGCGAAATCACCGCCACCAACCAGTCGGTCGTCGATGCGCCCGAGCTGCTGAACAGCGACCCCTACGACGGCGCGTGGCTGATCAAGATCAAGGTCGCCGAGGGCGTGGGCGCGCTGATGAGCGCCGAAGCCTACGAAAAGTTTGTGGATGGGATCAAGCACTAGGGATTTGCGATTTTGGATTGACGATTGACGATTACTCTGAGCTTGCCAACTGCTCTGCCGCGTAAACTGACGCGGGTGTTTAAGACACGCCGATTCTCAGTTCTCATCAAGAATGCTGGATTGGCAATGGCTCTGGGTTCGCCAATCGCAAATCGTAAATCGTAAATCGTAAATGGAGTCAAGGTGTCGCACTATATTTCCATCACCGAGGCCGAGCGCGCCGAGATGCTGGCCGCCATCGGCGTCGAGCAGGTGGCCGACCTGTTCGCCGACGTGCCCGAGGCGCTGCGCTTCCCCGAGCTGAAGCTGCCACGCGCGCTGTCGGAGATCGAGCTGCGCCGCGAGCTGGGCGCAATGTCGAACCAGAACGCCAACGCCGCCAGCCACAGCATCTTCCTGGGCGCGGGCGCGTACAACCACTTCGTGCCAAGCGCCGTCGACCAGATCCTGCGCCGCGCCGAGTTTTATACCGCCTACACGCCCTACCAGCCCGAGATCAGCCAGGGCACGCTCCAGGCGATCTTCGAGTACCAGAGCCTGATCTGCGCGATCACTGGCATGGACGTGGCCAACGCCTCGCACTACGACGGCGCAACCGCGCTGGCCGAGGCGGCAATCATGGCGGTGAACTCCACGCGCAACCGTCGCACCGTGCTGGTCGCCCCGAGCGTCAACCCGCAGTATCGCGCGGTGCTGCGCACCTACCTGCAAGGCACCGGCATTCGCGTGCGCGGCGACGAAAACCCCGACGCGACCGTGGCCGAGGTGCTGGCCCAGGCCGACACCACCACCGCAGCCGTGCTGGTGCAAAGCCCCGATTTCTTCGGCACGCTGCACGACCTCAAGCCGCTGGCCGAGCAGGCTCACGCCGCTGGCGCGCTGCTGGTCGCGCATTTCGACCCAATTGCACTGGGCTTGTTCCAGTCGCCCGCCGAGGCCGGCGCAGATATTGCCACCGCCGAAGGCCAGCCACTGGGCATTGGTTTGAATTATGGCGGGCCATACCTGGGCATGTTCGCGTGCAGCGAAAAGCTGGTGCGCAAGCTGCCCGGCCGCCTGGCCGGCGCGACGCTCGATGTCGATGGGCAGCTGGCCTATGTGCTGACATTGCAGGCACGCGAGCAGCACATCCGCCGCGAAAATGCCACCTCGAACATCTGCACCAACCAGGGCCTGATGGCGCTCGCCGCCGCCGTGCACCTGAGCCTGCTGGGTCGCCAGGGGCTGCGCAAAGTCGCCGAGCTGTGCTTCCACCGTGCGCACTACGCCGCCACCGAGCTGGGCAAGCTGCCCGGCTTCCGCGTCGACGAGCGCGGGGATTTCTTCAAGGAGTTCGTGCTACACTGCCCGCGCCCGGTCGCCGAGATCAACGCGGCCCTGCGCGAGCGCGGCATCGTCGGCGGCTACGATCTCGGGCAGGACTACCCGTCGCTGGCGAACGCCATGCTGCTGTGCGTGACCGAGATGAACAGCCGCAAAGAGATCGACGCGCTGGTAGAGGCGCTATCATCACTGGCGTAGATCGCATGCGTAGGGCGGAGCATCGTCGAGATCGACGTGCGGGTGCCGATCACGCAGGTAAGGGCGAAGCATCGTCGAGATCGACGTGCGGGTGCCGATCACGCAGGTAAGGGCGAAGCATCGTCGAGATCGACGTGCGGGTGCCGATCACGCAGGTAAGGGCGAAGCATTCGCCCAGGACCGTTACGTTGTTGAGAAAAGTCTTTCCGGGCGAATGCTTCGCCCCACATGCATATATGGATCTAACCACCGAACAACTCGCTGCCATCCTCGCCCGCGCCCTGCCCGACGCGCGGCTGCGCGACACGCGCGCCCTGCCCGGCGAGCGCTACGCGCTGGCGCTGAGCGACGGCACGCGCCTGCAGGTGCAGGTCTACGCTGCGCAGGAAGAAGCCGCCACCGCCGCCGAGGCGCTGCGCCGGCTGCGCGGCGAAGTCGACCTGCCCATCCCCGAGCTGCGCGCCAGCGACCCGGATGGCGCAACCGTCGGCGTGCCCTACCTGCTGCTTGGGGGCACACCCGGCGAACCGCTCGACCAGGTTCTGCCGCAGCTCGACAACAACGCGCTGTATACCATCGGGCGGCGGCTTGGCACCGTGGCCGCGCGCACCCATCGCCTCGCCTGCGACGCCTATGGCCCGCTGGTGGGCGGCGATACTGCGGCCACCGAGCGCGACTACGCGCTGGCGCGGCTGCGCCGTAACACCGAGCGCTGCGCCGCGCTTGGCCTGCTCGACCGGCGCAGCGGCGGCGAACTTGTGGGCTGGTTTGAAGACAATTTTCGGCCGGTTGGCAAGCAGCCCGCGCTGCTGCACGGCAGCCTGCACCCCGCCAGCATTCTCGTGCGGCGCGGCGACTCCGACTCGGCCAGCGGGCGCGGCGCATGGCGCCTGGGCAGCGTCTTAGGCTGGGGCGCGGCGCTGGGCTGGAGCCCGGCGTGGGAGCATGTCACCTGGCTGGACACAATCGACGATCAGCGCTTTTTCAGCCTGCGCGTGGGCTACGGCAACGGCTACGACGACGAAAATGCCCGCCCCTACGAGCAAGTGCGCGAGCATGTACTCACGCCCTACCGGGCACTGCTGATGCTTGAGCGCATGCTGGCGGCGCACGCCGCTGGCGACCTGGATGAGTGCGGGCGGCGGCGCGGCGTGCTGCGCGGCCTGATGCGTATTCTAGAGGGATAAACAATGAATACCTACGAACCACCAATATTCGAGCTTTCCGCGCCGGGCAAGCAAGGCACCAACCTGCCCGCGCTCGACGTGCCCGCCGCCGAGCTGCCCGCCAGCCTTCTGCGCGGCGACGACCTGGCGGCCATGCCCGAGCTGAGCGAAACCGAGGTCATGCGCCATTTCACGCGCATCTCGCAGCGCAACTACTGTATCGACACCGGCATGTATCCGCTCGGCTCGTGCACCATGAAATACAACCCCAAAATCCACGAAGAAGTTGCCCGTCTGCCCGGCTTTGCCGGCGCGCACCCGCTTCAAGGCGACGCGCTCTCGCAGGGCGCGCTGCGCCTGATGTACGAACTGCAGGAAATGCTGGGCGAAATTTCCGGCTTTGCGGCCGTGTCGCTCCAGCCTGCGGCCGGCGCGCAGGGCGAGTTCACGGGGGTGCTGGTGTTTCGCGCCTACCACCTCGGCCGTGGCGACACCGAGCGCAACGAGATTCTGGTTCCAGACTCGGCGCACGGCACCAACCCCGCCACCGCCGCAATGGTCGGCATGAAGGTGGTCGAGGTGAAGGGCGACGCTTATGGCAATGTCGATCTGGATGACCTGCGCGCCAAAATCTCGCCGCGCACCGCCGGCCTGATGCTCACCAACCCGAACACGGTTGGTATTTTCGAGCAGAACATCCGCGATGTGGCCGAGATCGTGCATGGCGCGGGCGGCCTGATGTATGGCGACGGCGCGAACTTCAACGCCATTCTTGGCATCGTCAAGCCCGGCGCGGTTGGTTTCGACTTCATGCACTACAACCTGCACAAGACATTCACCACTCCGCACGGCGGCGGTGGCCCCGGCTCGGGCGCGGTGGGCTGCACGGCTGAGCTGGCGCAGTTCCTGCCCGGCCCGCGCGTGGAAAAGACCGAAGCCGATGGCAAGCCGGCCTACCGCTTCTTCGAGCCCGAGCATTCGGTTGGCCGCGTGAAGTCGTTCTGGGGCAATTTCGGCATGCTCGTGCGCGCATGGACCTACATTCGCACGCTGGGCGCGGCTGGCCTGCGCGAGGTGAGCGAAACGGCGGTGCTCAACGCAAACTACCTGCGCGTCAAGCTGCAAGGCACCTACCCGGCCGCCTACAATCGCATCTGCATGCACGAATGCGTGCTGAAAGGCCAGATCGCTGAAGCACCGGGCGCGCGCACGCTCGACATCGCCAAGCGTCTGATCGACTATGGGTTCCACCCGCCGACAGTGTACTTCCCGCTGATCGTGCCCGAGGCGCTGATGATCGAGCCAACCGAAACCGAGAGCAAGCGCAACCTCGACGCCTTTGTGGATGCCATGCTGAAAATCGCCGACGAGGCGCGTGAAGACATCGAGATCCTGCACAACGCGCCCACCACCGCGCCCGTGCGCCGGCTCGACGAAGTGCGCGCCGCCCGCCAGCCCGTGCTGCGCTACGACGCGGCCAAGTTCGAAAAGCTGCGCAGCGAAAGCAGCGCCCGCGCCCGCGAGCTACCCACACCAACGACGTAGCTGCGTGGGGGATGGGGGTTGGGGGATGGGAGTTGGGAAGGCTACGCTACTAGCGCAGTTGCGTTATTTGGCATACCAATGCCGTATCTTTTGCCCACGGCAGTAACGTAATTTTGTGTGCGATTTTTCCGCGCTACGCGCGGAAAAATCGCACACAAAGAAAAAATCGAATACCACTCTGCCGAAGGCTCGGCAGGCCAACTGCGTAAGCCCTAGCAATAATACTCTAAAATACCTTGCTGCCGCAGGCAAAAAGATAGAAAGCACCCATGAACGAGCGACAGCGCCTCAACCAGGGCATCATCGACGAGTTTCGCGCAAACGCGGGCGCGGTGGGCGGGCAGTTCGCCAGCATCCCGCTGCTGCTGCTCACCACCACCGGCGCAAAGAGCGGCGAGCCGCGCACCACGCCTCTGGCCTATGTTGCAGATGGCACGAACTACATCATCAGCGCGGGCAACGGCGGGCGCGACATGCACCCCGGCTGGTTTCACAACCTGCTGGCAAACCCGCTGGTTGAGGTCGAAGTGGGTGGCAAGCGCTTCGCGGCGCAGGCGCGCGTGGCCGAGGGTGCCGAGCGCGAACGCCTGCTCGACATGATGATTGCGACCGCGCCCATGTTCGCCGGCTTCCGCCAGCGCACTGCCCGCGAGCTCCCAATGATCGTGCTGGAGCGGGCGTCCTAGTGCCCGCAGAGCCGTCCGATGCGCATCTGCAAACTGTTATTTGACAATCGTTTCGTGGCATAGCTAGCGGAGTAGCGTTCTTAATATTAGCGTTTGCATATTTGTCACGGTGCCCCGCGATTGCAACCGTAGGTCGCACCTTCTGCAAAAACAGTAACGCGAAACTGATATCAAGAATGTTTGGGTCTGGAGGAAAATCGGGTCTTTATGAGCAAATCGTTGACAACGTCTGATTTTGCATGGTATAACTTGCTCGTCGCTTGACTCATGTTTTGTTAGTACAATGAAAAATTGCTGTAGTAGCCTCACGAATGCCATCACCAATATGGAGGATATCTAGTGATGACTGAGCGCGATGATTATGCGAGCAAGAAATCGTCAAAAACTCAGCGGAAAGTCTCGGCGCGTGAGTTGGAATCCGCTCATAATCCTGCACTCAAGCGCCTCGGCAAGACGGTTGAGCAACGCGAGGAAGACGAGACCATTGTCAGCTACAGTCGTATGCACCATAGGCATAATCGAAAATGATGGCGCAGTACAGCTGTATTTACTTACTACCTATGCATTTTTCTTGCCATTTGCGTGAGATAGTGCATTGTAAATAACAACTGACAGGTGTGGGGAGTAGTTACGAAGCTGCTCACCACACCTGCTTTGTGTTGCAATAGCTTCTATAGCTGTTTGCAGTCGGCAGGATGCAGAGCGCAGTTGCATTTTCCGCATTCCAACGCGTTTCTCCGCGGTAATGAGTGGTCAATTGTTCTGCAAACCGTTATAAGCCCCATATATCGAACACACCCGGAGAGGAACTGAGAGTGACACAGAGTTCACTGATGGCACAGAGACTAAATGCTCGCTTCTCTGGCGCACTGCTCAAAGTAGCTTCGCGCTGTAACTTAGATTGTGATTATTGCTACGTCTATAAACACCCTGATCAATCTTGGCGTCATCAGCCGGTATTTATGGACGATCGCATCATCCAAACCTTTGCCGAGCGATTAGATGACTATGTAGATGAATACAACCTCACTGAGTTTTCTATAGTGTTTCACGGCGGAGAGCCACTACTTTATACCGCTAAACGTCTCGCTACAGCCGCTGAATGTATACGACGCGAGGTGCGCACTTCCTGCACATTGTATTTCTCACTCCAGACTAATGGTGTATTGCTCTCTGATTCCGAACTCGATGTACTCGCGCAAGCTCAGATCTCGGTGTCACTCAGCCTTGATGGCCCTCGTCATATTCATGACCGGCACCGCCCAACCCATGCTGGCGAGTCAACTTTTCACGCGACCATGTCAGCACTCAGGCGGCTCCAATTGCGGGAAGACGGTCTGCTTCGCGGTGTCATTGCTGTGATTGATCCGCAAATCCCTCCCTCCGAGTTGCTCGCATTTTTTGCATCCCTGAATTTGCCTGGCCTTGACCTGCTTTTACCTGATGCGACACATACTGATCAACCAATTGGTCGAAACGCAGATCCTGAATTGTATCGAAGATGGCTAGAAGAGGCTTTCACTTGCTGGTTCCACACTTACCCCGATCTACCTATACGCTGGTTTGACGCGCTTCTGGCCTCGCGTCTGGGCGTACCTAGCTCAACAGACATCATGGGATTTGGTGCGGTCGGCCTGATTGTCATCGAGACAGATGGATCCTACACAGACCACGATGTCTTCAAGATTACCCGACCAGGTGGCGCGCTGCTTAATCGAATGGTGACCACTACTTCATTCGAAGAGATTGCCCGTCACCCACACATCCACGAGCACAGCTATCGGCTGTCAATGGCAGGGATTGCGCCGGAGTGCCGCTCATGTCCTGTTATAGCAGCCTGCGGTGGTGGTTGTGTAATGCACCGATATCATCCGACGCGTGGCTTGAACGCACCAACAGTCTACTGCCACGAGATGTTCGGTATCCTCCACGTTGCGACGAGCCTGCTACAACAAGAATTACGAGACGAGCATCATGAGTTTTCGCTGGTTGATTCCACAGCCGTCATTTTTCAAGGAGAGGCGCTTATCAAGGCATGCAAACATTGGCGATCTGAGACAGAACGGCAAGCAGACATTATTGCTGCTGAACAAGGATGGCATCGTAACGATACGCCTGCAGCAGCCGTCCTTCTTCGTGCTAGTGCCCCATCTGGCTCTGATACTGAGCTTCTCCCGGTGCTGGCAGCGAAGCACATCTGGCTAGAAGCCATCCGCGTTCAATTGCCTGAGCTGTGGTTAGTGCGCCCTTTCAAGGATACGATTCGGCTCTTGCCATCTGCTTCGGCTGAGGTAATACACGGAATCAACGCGCTGGATACGATTGAACGCTACCTGGCGCTGGTTGACCCCGCCCTGCCTGCCGCCATCGCAGCACTCATTTCGGACGTGCTGTTTGTGGAAACGACTGATCCTGACGAGAAGGGGATCTTCTCTTTTAGTGACGACACTGCGCCCAATATATTATATCTCGCTGCTTATTCTGGTGGTGCACCTCTAGCGTTCGATGATCTTGCTGACTCAATCTTGCATGAATTCTACCACCAGCAGCTGTATCATATGGAGCGTGATGGCGTCTTTCTCTTCGACCATGTCTTCCCGCAATTTCCGGCGCCGTGGCGCGAAGGGCTTCGTCCTGCCGGTGGTTTCTTTCATGGCACTTTCGTTTTCGCTGGTCTCGCGCGCTTCTGGAGTGTGCTCGCAGATGCACAGCCGGTGGGGCTGGATCTCGCAAAAGCACAACAGAACGCCGCTCGTTGCCGTACACAGGCATCCTATGGTATTGCAAGTCTCCGTGACTTCGCGCTGCTGACAGAGCGCGGGGAACGCCTATTAAATGAGCTTGCGCACCAATTGGGGGAGGATATTCCGCCAAGTCGCCCTCCTGGCATTCTTAAGGAAAGACTGGAAACATGATCACTCTACAAGGGTATATGGTGTTGGAATCATGATCAAGCAGTACGTGTTGAAAGTGTAGCAGGGCAACGAAGCGTAACAGTAAACGCCATTCAACGGCACAGAGGCAAAGCTGTCGGCTAGTCAAGATTTCATTTGTGCCTTCCTCTGAGCCTTGAGTAATAGGTACCAAGGTGACGCTGTTCGTGGGTAAAGGCATGTCACGAAAGGAAGGGCAGCTCGTTCCTTATTGATACATCTACTATGGGGCAGAACGTGTAAGTCGAGTCAGTATCTCTTGGATTTAGCAGCACAGCGCCGCTCCACAGGTCTCGATCAACCTATCTATACTACTATGATTGACACTTCTATAATTGAGTTTCCGTATACATCTGCCGTAGATCTTAATGCTGCGATGGATGTGCTGTTTGAGCACTTTCCCGATCATTGCCCTAAGCTGGTTGTCGATCGTGATGATGTCTGGATATTTAGCCTTGGCTGGTCACCCGACCCAGCGTACTACATCGATCCATTAGTGCTGGAGGGCGCACAAGCTTATGGAACAGATCTCCAGACCATGCCGCGATTTGTGCGAAACGAGCAAATCAATGACACCATATTCAGTTTGTCGATGGTTCATTCGCGTGCACTTCTTGCGGCATGTGCATCTCTCAACTCCAACTATGTTGAGAGAGGTACTACTATCGTCCATATCGATGACCATAGTGATCTTATGCCACTATTGCTTTCGTGGGAAATCAACCAAAGACAGTTCCATGATGAGGTATTCCAACAAGCCGTGGATCTTTCTGATCCCGATGCACTGGAGCGGGCAATCGATCGCGGCGTGATTACCAAGAGTAATTTTCTCACAGCATATCTGCTCGCTATGCCACCTGGCTGCCTAATTCACATTGGCTCTAGCGTTGAAGAGCGAACAATGTGGCTAGCCCCAAGACCATACCAGACTGCGTTTGCAGGGAGGAGTTTTACCCAGACGAGAATGCATATACAAGAACAAATGGCACCTGGTTTATGGGAATTTCGGCAGGCGCGGCGCTTGCCAGATGATCTTTCAATAGATATTCACGAGCGCATCTGGCTGGATGTCGATCTCGATGCGTTTTGCAATCGCTACTGTGGTGACTCTGATCTACGTTATCAAATTGCCACGACCAAGGAGTGCGAGGAAATGAAAGCCCGCATTGAGGGGTTCCTCAGCCAGCTCGCAGAAGTACGCTGGGTGGCTCAAATCGCGGTAGTTACTATTGCCATCTCGCCGGGCTTCTTCCCCACAGAGTATTGGTCTTATGCTGTACCACAAGTCTATGATGGTATAGCCAGGATTGTGCGTGCTGTAAAGTGATGATTCTCAGAACGTCGTAATGTACAAAGACCCACAAAGCAGTCGACGCAACTTTTCTCGCTCGGCTCACTACTTCAATCTCTTCACCGGGACTCTGAACGACATTAAACTTGCTTAGGTCTAACGAGTAGCACCATAGTCAAAGCCTCAGCATAGTCATCAACCCCACGGCTACTATGCCCAGAGATCAGGTCATTCGATGGCTGTACCGATGGGTATTAGTGATACCAAATCCGTTTATTACGTTGGTTCTCTAGTGCTGCGCCCCGGCAAAGCCGGGGCGCAGCACTAGAGAAAGAAAATTCAGGGGCGGCTTGCCGCCCCCGAACCCCCACCACGTAAGCTGGATTGTCGCTCCATCCCCAACCCCTGCGCTGAAAGCACACTACGGAATATTCACCTGCCCCTCGTTCGATTTACGGTCGCTGGCCGTATCGGTGCCACTGCCGCCATCGAAGCGATCGGTGCCGCTGCCGCCCGTCAGCGTATCGTTGTTGTTCTCCCCAAAGAGCTGGTCGTCGTTCGCACCGCCGTCGAGCTTGTCGTTGCCATCGCCGGCGCGCAGAACATCATCGCCATCGCCGCCGTAAAGCGCATCGTTGCCAGCGCCACCAAACAGCGTGTCGTTGTCATCCTGCCCGTAGATAGTATCGTTGCCAGCGCCGCCATCGAGCATGTCGTGCCCGTCGCTGCCATATAGCTTGTCGTTGCCCTTCCCGCCGCAGATCAGGTCATTGCCGCCGCCACCCTGGAGCGTATCGTTATCGTCGCCGCCAAGCAGGATATCAGGGCCGCTGCTGCCGGTCAGGCTATCGCTCTTGCTCGTGCCCACCACCATTTTCAGCGTCAGGCTCGTGCTTGCCGCGCCATCGCTGACCGCAATCGTGAGCGTGGCGCTGCCACTCTTCCCTGTCGCTGGCGTTACAAGCATTGTCCGCGCGCCGCCGCTCCCGCCAAACGTGATCGCGCTGACGGGGATAAGACTCGTGTTCGAGGAGCTGGCACGCAGCGTCAAACTACTCGCCGGGCCGTCGGGGTCGCTCACCGTCACAAACACCTGGCCGCTGAAATCCGTCACGCACGCGCCGCCTGGCGCAATCGCCAGCGTTGGCGGCTGTATGGGTGTATTGGTTGGCGTGTTTGTGGGGGTATTCGTTGGTGTGTTGGTTGGCGTGTTCGTGGGGGTATTTGTAGGAGTATCCGTCGGCGTATTCGTCGGCGTGTTCGTGGGCGTGTCGGTTGGTGTATTCGTGGGTGTGTTGGTTGGTGTATTTGTCGGCGTATCCGTCGGTGTGTTTGTTGGCGTGTTAGTCGGCGTATCTGTGGGCGTATTCGTTGGAGTATCCGTCGGCGTGTTCGTGGGCGTATGCGTCGGTACAGCCGTCGGGTCAGCCCACGCCATCGCGCCAGCACTATTAATTGGCGATGGAGCGCCGTCCGAGAAATCGACGGAATTGTTGTCAGTATCGGTGTATGGGGCCGTACGGGAAGCAGATGTCGTGTTGCTCAGCCCCGGCGCGGCCTGGGTCTCGACATTCGCCGTTGCACCATAGCCGACCAAGTCCTTCACATTCGGCGCAGTCGAGCAGGAGATTCCGCATCCAACCAGCGGAATCTGCGCAGTGACCAGAGCAACCACGCCCGAGGTGGCCGACATGGGAACCGAGCCAGTGGCATCTGCGGTGGGCAGGTTGACAGTGCCGCCAGCCCCCGAAGCTTGCTGAATAAGGTAGAAACCATGTGCCGGAATACTACCGCTCAGATTCGTCATCTGAAAGACCGCGCCAGCCGCCGAAGCATACTGCACGCTCCACTCTGAGACGTCGATCGGATTTCCCGTGAGATTGACGAGTTCGATAAAGTCGCTTTTAATCGTTGCCCCGGAGTTGCCACCACCACCATAGACTTCACTAATCACAACATCGCTCGAAAGCGCCAATGTAGGCGAAGGCACCCGCAGCAGCGCCAGCGCAACACCCACCGCCACCATCACATGAAACCACCGACGCGAAACAGGTGATCGCATACCCATCCCCCTTGTTGCACGAAGACAAATGCATGCGGAACGCAGCCGGTAGCAAAACCCGATGCGCGAACCGCCCTCCAGCGAAAATACACCACACCACAAATCTGCTGCGCAGGGCAAGCCCTTGCTTCGCAGCAGCGCGCGTACTCACAATCGTGATGAGAGGAAGGCCGTAGCCAGCTTTCTAATTCATGTTGGATCTAGCAGTAGTATAGCCGAAGACAAGGCTTTTTTGGCAGCCAGATGGCATTTCTAACAATATCGTTATCTTCGGTTCGCGTGCGCACAGCGGGGAGCGTAGTTGGAGAGGCGGGTGCTATTTCCCGGGCTGGGAGCCTGGGAGGAAGGGCAAAAGGCGGTCGATTGCATTGCAACCCAAGGCAGCCCGTTTGCAGAACAACTGGCCATTCAGGTGCTGGCAAGAAACGCATTGCAGCGCAGAAACACCACTGCCGCCTGCAGACCGCCGACAGCAAACTGCTATAAAGCCCTGCTACCCTGGCGGTTCGTTTCGCAATACTTTCTTGAGATCGTGCTTAGCGCCGGGGCTGCACACCCAGCGCCCGCAGATCGTCGGGCGCGTCGCGCAATGCAATCGCCGCAATCGCAAACAGCCGGCGCAGCCAGTTGCCCAGCGCCCGCAGCGCCGCCTGCTGCGCGTCGGCGGCATTACGCGCATCGCCCCGCGCAGATTCGTACACGGTGCGCGCTTCTTTCAGCGCGGCAAACTGCCCGCGCTCGGCGGCTAATCGCTCGGCGTCGTAGCCCACCGCCGAGAGCGCCGCCAGCCATTCGGGCTTGTCGGCCACGCCCTCGTAGAGCTGGCCCACTCGCGCAAAAAATACCGCCCGCGCCGAACGGCGCTCGGCCCGGCGCAGCCCCAGCCCCACCAGCGCCGCTGTATCATCGCGAAACACCACCCGCCCCATCGCAGCCAGATCGCGATACTGCGAATCAACCTGCTGGCGCAACCCGCGCAGCGCGCCGCTCGCTTGCAGCTGCGTGGCGCGGCTGGCGTGGTGTACAGTGCGGGCCTGCGCCGCCGCAAGGTAGAGCGCCCGCCCGGCCGCCAATTCTTCCGGCGCGTAGCTCAGCCGCGCCAGCCGCTCGCGCAGATCAGGGCGGCCTTCCAGCACCGCAAACAGCATACGCGCGCGCTCAAGCTGCTCGCTGATTGTTTCCCGGCCCATACACACTCCTGTATCGGCGCAGCCCCGCGCCACGCCGCCCCTGCATCATAGCGAAATGCCGGGTACAGGCGCGTACAGTTTTGGTGCAGTTGCATGGCACTTTCGTTCAGGCGCGCATATTAGCAGTACGTCTGCATGTCTATGCAGTGCAACTGCATGCCTGTGCAGTGCAACTGCACGCACGCCTGGTACGGCTGCACGCTCGTGCAGTGCAACTGCACGCATGCCTGGTATATCTGCATGCCTGTGCAGTGCAACTGCACGCATGCCTGGTACACCTGTATGAATTCGCAATAACTGCGGACTTTCCCTCTAAACAAAATGAATAGATTGTAGTTACATCAATGTATGGCTATTCGCTGCCAGCAAACAGCATAACGGAGGCATGTGCCCATTACGCGAGCCCAGATACCGGCCTAAAATTTGGGGTTTGGGGCGCAAGCCCCAACGCCGGGGTGCAGGGGCCGGCGGCGGCCCCTGCCGCACGCCGCGCAGGCGCAAACGCACGCCGCGCAGGCGCAAACGCACGCCGCGCAGGCACAAACGCACGCCGCGCAGGCACAAACGCACGCCGCGCAGGCACAAACGCACGCCGCGCAGGCGCAAACGCACGCCGCGCAGGCGCAAACGCACGCCGCGCAGGCGCAAAAAAACGGGAGCGGCAAGCCGCCCCCGAGTCTTCGGCATATTCCAGGCGTTTACGTCGCGGCAGCGTAGGCCACCACCACAGCGTGGAGCTGCTGTTCCAGGCCGTGCAGGCACTCCAGCTGGCTCGCGTCGAGCTGCGCCGCCGGCAAAGCTGGCAGCTCGGCGGGCGTGCCGTCGGCGGCCAGCGGCTGGTAGGCCAGCAGATAATCGGCACCCAGGCTGGCCTCGGCCTGCGCAATGGCGCGCAGCTCGTCTTCATTCAGTGCCGCCCATGCCCATTCGGTCGCCGTCATGATCGCCTCCTTTGCGCAGAAACGCGGGTAAAAAGCGCGCCCCGGGCAGAAAACCTGCCGGGGGCGCGTGTTTGGTGGAGATGGGGGGAGTCGAACCCCCGTCCAGAAAAGTTAGACGCCGGCGTCTACAAGCGTAGTCCATTGTTTAATGTCGCCCGAAGCCACACAACCGACAAAGCGACTTTTGGGCCATCCTGCTTTGCTTAGCCCGAGCGCGCAGGTACTTACCCGGGAGCGCCCCGACTGTTGACGTTCGGCCCCACTCCATCGGGGTGAGAGTGGGCGAACGGACTACCTAATTAGGCAGCCAGCGCGAGGGAACCGAAGCTCCGTGCACTTGTGTTGTTTTTGGCAGTTAATGCCGGTGCCCCTTTAACGAGACTGGGCGGCTCGGCTTGCAACCAACGACATCCTTCCCTGTCGAAGCCAGTCATCCCCATAACACGCGCAATTATACCACGATGCGCGGCGCTTGAATAGTAGTGAATGATAAGAATCGGTGTATCTTAGCGTTCGCGCAATCGCTCATCGCGCACAAACACCTGGTCGCCATCCACTTCCACCACCAGCCGCGCCATGTCTTGCGGTGGCTCGCCGCTTTTCAGGCCATCGAGGTAGCGACCATCGGGCGTGTAGCGCGCGCCCAGGCAATTCACGTCGTGGAACAGGCCAGCCTCGGCATCCCAGAACAAAAAGCAGCCCGACAGCGTGTCGATGCCAAGCAGTGCCACCCACGAGCCGTCGCTCTCGCGCCGCACGAACACCGTGTCTTCGCTCAGCGACGAATCGCGCCGCGCAATCAGGCTGCTGATCTCGAGCTTGGGAATGCTGACCTGATGCGGCTTGCCGTCGGCGAAATCGGCCGCCTGGCCAACCGGGTAGAGCTTGGCGGGCAGCGTCAGCATGCGAAACCCAGCCGTGCCGCAGAAACCCAGCAGGATCACCACCGCCAGCGAGAAAATCAGCAAGGCGCGCCGCTGCTGCCGTGCCTCGCGTGCCTGCTCAACCGCGCGATCTTGGAACATGGAACTTAGTGCTTCCTAGCGACAGCCAGCAGCAAATCGCTGGTGCTATCGTATTCATCGAGCTCATACGAGCCATACACAGCCTCAAGCGCAAAGCCAGCGCGCGCCAGCAGGTGCTCCAGCTCGAAGCGATACAGCCAGCGCATTGGGAAGGGCAGCACGCTGCGCGTCACCCGACCGTCGGCATCCAGCTCGTCGTAAATAAAGGTGACATGGTTGGTCTGCGCGGCGAGGTTGGGCTGCTGGGCCACAAACTTCTGCACGCGCGTGCCGTCAGGCAGCGTAAAGGTTTTGTCGATCGCCAGCGCGCCATTCTCATTCGCCAGCGACCGCAGGTCGGGGTTGAACAGATCGAGCGCCAGCAGGCCGCCGGGACGCAATGCCTCGCGAATATGCCCGAGCGCGGCGAGCTGCTCGGCCGTGCTGCCCAGGTGCATAAACGAGTTAATCGCCACAAGTGCCAGGCCAAACGGCCCCTGCGGCGCGGCCGCGCAAATATCGCCTTCCATCAAATCAACGCGGTCGAGCAGGCCGGCGCTTTGCAGCCGGGCGCGCGCCCGCGCCAGCATCGCCCCCGAGATATCGATGCCGGCCACCCGCAGCCCCGCCTGCGCCAGTGGCAGCAGCAGACGCCCGCTGCCGCACATCACCTCAAGCACGCGCCCACCGCTGCGGCGGGCCAGCTCGCGGTAAAATGGCACATCGTCGGCAATCGCGCCATAGTCGGCGTCGTAGTAGCGCGCAAACGCGTCGAACTGGCTCATCCGAGTATCACCAGTGCCACGCCAGCCAGCATGAGCAGGCCAACGATCCCCACCAGCAGGAGCGCAGGCGGGAAGATCGGGTCGAAGCGCGGGGCAGATGGCAGCGGCACCAAGCGCTCGGCGGCGCGGGGCAGGCTGCTTGCCGCGCTGGGCGGGCGCATCGTCATCGTGCGGGCGGCGGGCAGCTGCGGCGCAACCCCGCTGGAAGGCGGCTGCATGTTGGTCGGCAGGCGCGTTTCGCTGCGCCCCTGCGTTGCGCGCCCAATTGCGCGGCCAATCGCCACCAGCACGCCCAGCGCCACCAGCACACCAACGACCAGCGGCAGCAGGTTGCTGATATTCGGCAGCGCAACGGTGCCGCCAAACAGGTTGCGCAGCAGGCGAATAATTGGCCCGCCCGCAACAAACATCAGAAAGATGATGCCGCTGATTATCGAGCTGGCTGTGGATTTTTTCTTTTTTTGTTCTGGCATGGTTTGCTCCTTCGCACGCGCGTATTGTACCACAGGCGCTCTGGCAATTGGGCATTGGAACGCGCCCTAGCCGCCACGCCACTGATGCGCGCCACCGTCGTCGTGGTGCACCAGCAGCAGCAGGCCGTCGCGCACTTCCACGCGGCCGGGCGGCTCCAGCAGCACATTGCTTACGCCACGCGCCCGCTCGAAGCTCAGGGTCGCGTCGCGCAGCGGGTATTGCAGCCCGCGCGTGGTGACGCCATGCGCCGGCCCGGCCAGCGGAACGAGCGACACCGTGTCACCGACCTTGCCGAGGATGTCGAGCGCGCCCGGCACCAGCATGAGCGTCTGCCCGGGCGCCAGCATGCGCACCTGCCGGCCACGCAGCTCGGGCAGCGCCAGCAGCGCCACATTCGCCAGCGTATGATCCCAGCGCCCGCCCAGCGCGCCAATAATATCGATCGTCTGCGCGCCCTCGGCGGCGGCATACAGCAGCGCCAGCTCCAGGTCGGTTTCGTCCTTGTCGCGCCGGAAGCGGCGCAGCTCGGCGCCGCCAGCCGCCAGCGCATCGAGCGCCACGGCGTCGAGCGAGTCCATGTCGCCAATCATCACATGTGGCGGCAGGCCAAGCTGCATCAGCGGCAGCGCCCCCCCATCGGCCGCCACGCGCCGGCCCGCCGCGGCAATGCGCTCGCGAAATGGCGCGGCGTCGAGGTCGGGCGCGTTTGCTACAATCACAATATCCATACGATCCTTTGCGCAGCTTGCCCGCCCATTATACATCGCAGCAGCTTTGCCGCGCCGCCTGGCATGTAAACATATAAACCGCTGTCAGGCAGTAACTTTTGCTGTGGCCGAGCGGTATGTAATAGCCTGTTCCAATACAAGCACAAAAATTGAGAGTTCGGCAAACGCCATGTCGCGTTGTTGTGCCACACGGCACCAGGAGAACATCATGCCGCACATTTTACTCGTTGAAGACGACCCCATGAACCGCGAGATGATCTCGCGGCGCCTGGCCTGGGAAGGCTACCAGATCAGCATTGCCGGCAATGGCGAGCAGGCCGTAGCATTGGCCCAGGAAGTCAACCCCGACCTGATCCTGATGGACATTGGGCTGCCGGTTTTGAATGGCTGGCAAGCCACCCAGGCGATCAAAGCCGCCCCGGCCTCGCAATCCATCCCAATCATCGCACTTACCGCCTATGCCCTGAACGAGGAGCGCCAGCGTTCGTTTGAGGCTGGCTGCGACGACTTCGAAACCAAGCCAATCAATTTTGCGCAGCTGATCGGCAAGATGCAACGCCACCTCGGGCACTGATAGCCTGGTGTGTTAAATGCATAACAGTACGCACTACACACTGCAAAATGCAGAGTGTAGTGCGTATTTCATTCTGCCAGCAGCATCCGTTCTTGCGCAGAACAACGCGCTATCTGCGTGAAAAACTGGCCCACATCCGGCCAAGTGTCTCACTCAGCGGCGGTTCACGCCCGCGCCCCAGAGAGCATCCCACCCCGCCGCTTGGTCGCCTGGTGTACGCCACAGCTCGGCAACATCGCGCGCCGCAAATAACTGCCCAAACGTGGTTGGAATAAAGCTTACGCGCCGCAAGCGCCGGCTGGGCAGCGGCGTGGGCAAATCCTGCAGCGGGCCAAGCGCAAAGCGATAGTAGCGCTCGGCGGCGCGTGGATGTGCGGCTTCGTCGGGCAGCAGCGCCGCGCGCGTGGCGATCGTGACGGCCCGCACCGCTGCGTAGACGCGCACCGCCCAGCGATCGGCCCCGCAGGCGGCGGTTGGGTAAAACGCCAGGTATTCGGCGTGCAGGGCGCGTGGGGCGCGCGCCAGCGGAATGCGATACCAGCCTTCCTCGCGAACAGCCTGCCAGTCGCGCAAACGCATCACCACCACCAGCAGAACGCGGGCACCGGGCGAGCGTTCGTCGTGCTCAATAGCATCTTCCATCACTGCACAAGCCCCGCCATCTCGGGCGCAATACGCTCTAGATCGGCGCGCAGCCGCACGAGCGCCAGATCTGCGCCTTTTGCTTCCAGCATCAAGTCGAAGCCGGGCAGACCGTGCGCAGCGCGTACAAACTCGGCAAACTCAATTGGGTTGATGAAATCGGCGTGCTGCCCGAGCTGCGGCGCCAGCACCTGCTGAGGTGCGCCACGCCGCGCCGGCAGCACATGTGCCTCGGTGCGCTGCGAGCTAAAATGCGCTTTGGGCCGCACGCCTGCCGGCCAGGTAGCCAGCGCCAGCGCCAGCCCCGCGCCGAGCGGGATGCGCGCCGGATTGTTGAGCTGGTGGTGCAGCGCGTCGAAGACGATTGGCACGCCCGTCGCCTCGTGCAGCCAGAGCAGGTCGGGCAAGCTCCACGCGTCGTCGTCGGGCTCGATGGCGATGCGCCCGCGCGCCAGGGCCGGCAACGCGGCAAAGCGCGCCGCCCAGCGCCCGAGCGTGGCCGCCCGCTCGGCGTGCGCGCCGCCGATGTGCATCACCATGATGCTGGATGGCCCGCAGCCCAACGCTGCCAGCAAGCGCGCCCGCGCCACAATCGCGGCGGCGCTGCGCGCAGCCAGCGCTTCGTCGGGGCTGGCGAGCGCGAGCCAAAGCGGCAGGTGCATTGTCAGGCGGATGCTGTGCGCCTGCGCCAGCGCGCCGGTTTCGGCCAGCAGATCGGCACACGCATCGATCTGCTGTTCCATAGCTGGCCCGCGCGCGCCATCCGCGTAGGGCGCCAGATCGTCGGCCAGGCGATACAGCCGAATATGCTGCGCAGCCAGGTAGAGCAGCACTTCGCGCACCAGCAGCAGGCTGACGCTCAGGTGCGGCGCGTGCTCGGCACGACGGCCGTCGCGTGCCCGCAGCCCGCCATTCCCCAGAATTTTTACAGCCACGCCAAGTGTGATCATCTTTTTTACACGTTTTCGGATACCATCCCGAGTATACCACGCTCGGTGCCGCCGCGCAAGGCGTGTTGCGCAGGGTCGTCTTCAGCGTATAATAGCGGGAGAATCGACAAAGGAGTTTGTATGGCGACGATTGTTCCGCCGGTGCGGGTGCGATTTGCCCCGAGCCCAACCGGCTTTCTCCACATTGGTGGTGTGCGCACCGCCCTGTTCAACTGGCTGTTTGCGCGCCACTATGGCGGGCAGTTTCTGCTGCGCGTCGAGGATACCGATGAGAAGCGCTTTGTGCCAGGCGCGGCCGACGACATGATGGCCTCGCTGCGCTGGGTTGGTATCGATTGGGACGAAGGGCCCGATATTGGTGGCCCGCACGCGCCGTATGTCCAGTCTGAGCGCAAGGACCTGGGTATCTACCAGCGCTATGCCGACGACCTGGTAGCAAGCGGGCACGCCTATAAGTGTTTTGTGACGCCCGAGCAGGAAGAGCAGATGCGCGCCGACTGGGCCGCACGCGGCGAGCGCCCCGAGCGCTTTCGCTTTCGCGGGCCAGAGCGCGACTGGCCAGCCGAGCAGAGCGCCGCCGCCGAGGCGCAGGGCCTGCCCTTCACGATCCGCCTGAAGGTGCCGCTCGATGGCACCACCAGCTTCACCGACCTTGTGCGCGGTGGCGACGGCATCACCGTCAATAATGCCGACCTGTACGATCTGGTGCTGCTGAAAACGACCAAGATGCCAACCTATCATCTGGCGCATCTGGTCGATGATCACCTGATGGGCATTACGCATGTGATTCGCGGCGAAGAGTGGGTGCCAAGCGCACCCTACCACGTGATGATCTACCAGGCGCTGGGCTGGGATATGCCGACCTTTGCGCATGTGCCAAACATTCTGCGCCAGGATGGGCGCGGCAAGCTTTCCAAGCGCAAGGACGATGTGGCGACCAACCGCTTCTGGGAGCGCGGCTACCTGCCCAAGGCCATGTTCAACTACCTGGCGCTGCAAGGCTGGAGCTTCGACGACCATACTGAGATTATGTCGCGCGACGAGATTGTCGAGCGCTTTACAATCGAGCGGGTGCAGGCTTCACCAGCGCGCTGGAACCCCGACAAGCTCAAAGACATGAATGGCCTGTACATCCGCAAGCTCAGCGCTGGCGAGGTAGCCGAGCGGATTGCGCCATTCCTGAGCGCGGCCGGCCTGATCGCCGACCCGCCCAGCGCCGATGAGCGCGCCTATGTCGAACGCCTGGTGCCGCTGGTTCACGAGCGGCTGGAAGAGCTGGGCGAGGCACCCGAGCTGCTGGAGTTCTTTTTCCGCGATATCGAAGCGCCGCAGACGGCCCAGCTTGTGCAGAAGAAGATGGACGCGCCGGGCACGCTGGCTGCGCTGGCCGCCGCCCACCGCGAGCTGGCCGCGCTCGACCCGTGGAGCGAGGGCCAGCTTGAAGAAACCTTGCGCGCCCTGGCCGAAACGTTGGGTCTGAAAGTTGGCCAGCTGTTTGGCACGCTGCGCGTGGCCGTCACTGGCCGCAGCGTTGCGCCGCCCTTGTTCGCCACCCTGGCGGCGCTGGGGAAGGAGCGCGCGCTGGCGCGGATTGCCGCTGCCGAGGCGGCCATGCAAGGCTAGCCTGGTGCGCTTTCAGCGCAGGGTTTAGGCGATGGGGAATATGGTTTCGTGATTACGATGCGGAAATCAGAGAAGAGTTTCCGCATCGCTTTCTTGATACTGCACATTATAGCGATTTGCAGAGCAACTGAACACTCATACGCTGGCGAGAACGCATTGTAGGGCTGAAAATGCAACTGCATACTGCCGACTGCAAACTGTTATAGGACACATCGCGCCCTGTGTGGCTCAATATTTGTACCCAGCCCAGGCTATGGCGCAGCCGCCTCGGCGCGGTCGAGCATCTGATCTTCCCACGAAGCCGCGTCGTCCAGCGGCTCCAGGTGTGTAAACACGGTGACATTTGCGGACAGGCCGCGCAGCTTACCTTCAATCTCTTCGCACAAAGCATGGCCGCGCTGGATGCTCCACTCGCCCGGCACCAGTACGTGGAGCGACACAAAACGCCGCTGCCCGGCCATGCGCGTGCGAATCGCATGAAACGCAATGCCCTGCTCGCGATAGGGTGCCAGCACCTCGGCAATGCCCTCCTGGTCGGTGGCGGGCCATGCTGCGTCGAGCAGGCCATTGCCGGTGTCGCGCAGCAGCCGCCAGCCCGCCCAGACGATATTCAGCGCCACCGCAATTGCGATCAGCGAGTCGAGCACAAGCCAGTTTGTCAGGCTGACCAGAATCACGCCCACCACCACGCCCGCCGAGGTCCATACGTCTGTCAGCAAATGGTGGGCGTCGGCACGCAGCGAAATCGAGTTGAGCTGGCGACCGGCGCGCAGCAGCACCAGCGCCACCCCGCCATTCAGCGCCGCCGCAAGCACCGACACCAGCACGCCAATCCAGATATTTTCGAGTGGCTGCGGGTCGAACAGGCGCTGCACCGCCGTGTAGCCAATGCCGATTGCGGCGATCAGGATCATCACGCTTTCCGCGCCGCTGGAAAAATACTCGGCCTTGGAGTGGCCATAGGCGTGCTCATCGTCGGGCGGGCGGCTGGCCACCGTAAGCGCCCAGATCGCAACCACTGCCGCCGCCATATTCACGACCGACTCGAGTGCGTCGGAAAGCAGGCCAACCGAGTCGGTCAGCCAGTAGGCCACCAGCTTGAGCGCAATCGTTGCGACGGCCGCGCCCAGCGAAAGAAAGGCATAGTTGCGGGCTTGCATTGCGCCCGCGTGTGCGTGTGTCATAGCGTACCCATCACCAAAACCGTCACTCAGCACAGTGTACCCGATGGCGGGCTTTGTGCAAGTTACAGGCCAGCCAGCTACGGTGGCATTCGCGCATCCCGATGCGGCGCTGGCGCGTAGTGTTAGCGCCGAAAGCAGGATAGCGAAGCCACTGAGAGCGATAATACCCCTGGATTTGATAACAAGTTCGGGTAAACACTTCCATTTTG
This sequence comes from Kouleothrix sp. 19917, assembly GCF_057073505.1. Taxonomy (NCBI): domain Bacteria; kingdom Bacillati; phylum Chloroflexota; class Chloroflexia; order Chloroflexales; family Roseiflexaceae; genus Kouleothrix; species Kouleothrix sp. 19917. Next base: position 804,853 of record NZ_CP097099.1, on the reverse strand, counting down.
TCATTCTGGATAGAGCAACAGCAAACAAAAGTATCTCCGCCTCATAACACCGACAGATGCTTCGCTCAGCATGACAATTCATCTAGCTACCCGACAGTTTCAAGAGAGAGGTGATGGTACAGGTTCACCGACGATATCACGAGCGGCAGTTGATCGACATCGCCCTTCTGAGTACAGTGGTGGTGAACACAATCCACCCTGTCCAAGGAGGAACCAGATGTCGATCAACCGTGTGTATCATACAAGCTTGCAGCAGTTGCAGCAATTGCATCCTCATCAGCGCATTACCCGTCTCCGCACCCTAGCCGCCCTGATGGCCGGTATTCTGCTCGCCAAGTCGGTTCACCTCGCCCACATCGCGCTTCGTATTCCCGGCAAGGCCACCGAACGCAGTATCGTGCGTCGGCTCGAACGACTGCTCGACAATCCTGCCCTGCGTGTTCGTCCGCTGTATGAGCCGTTTGCTCGTGCCTGGCTGCTTGCCCAAGCGCGCTCCACTGCTCAGGTCCGTCTGATTATCGATGCCAGCAAGGTCAGCTTCTCGCATCGGCTCGTGATGGTCGCTGTGGCGTTTCGACGCCGCGCCATTCCGATCGCCTGGACTTGGCAGCCGGGCGCGAAAGGTCACTGCTCGGCGCGTGTGCAACTGGCCCTGCTCAGCGTTGTCCGCCAGTTGATGCCGCTCGATGTCCGTGTGACACTGGTCGGTGATAGCGAGTTCGAAGCCTGCGAGGTGCAGGAGCAACTGCAGGCGTGGGGCTGGAGCTACGTGCTGCGCCAGAAACCGAACAATCAGGTGCAAGCGGCCGAAACGCCGGAGTGGCAGGCATTTGGCCAGCAGGTGGAGCAGGCTGGGCAGCATCTCTGGCTGGAAGGCGCGCGGCTGACACGCACACACAAGCGGCAGGTCAATCTGCTGGCAGAGTGGGCAGCCGGCGAAAAGGAAGCGTGGTTGCTGGCGAGCAATCTGCCGACGCGGCGAGCGGTGTTGCAGGCGTATCGGCGCCGGATGTGGATCGAAGAGCTGTTTGGCGATTTAAAGGGGCAGGGCTTTGATCTGGAACGCTCACATCTGCGGCACTTCGCGCGACTGTCGCGGCTGACGCTGGCGGTGGTGCTGGTCTACGACTGGCTGATGACAAGCGGGGCACGGGTGGTCAAGCGTGGGCTGCGCAGTCAGGTTGACCGTCACGACCGGCGCGACCTGAGCATTTTCCAGATCGGTTTTCGCTGGATCTACCGATGCCTGAAGAACGCGCGGCCGTTTGTGATGCAATTCACTCCTATCAGCAGACAAACTGTCGGGTAGCTAGACAATTCATAAGTGTTTAATAGTATTTGGTATGATAGCCCTACTCAGTGGCCTCTGTGTGCTCTGTGGCTCAAACATTTTGCTCTTGCTATAGCTGAAGTGAGCGAGTATGCAATTCACAGTGGCGCAGCGCGCCTTTCTCGATGAAGTGCAGTATGCGGTGCTCGGCACGCTCAATGCCGATGGCAGCATTCAGCAGACGGTGTTGTGGTACCTGCGCGAAGGCGACGATTTGCTGCTGAGCACGGGTGCGAACAGCGTGAAAGCGCGCAACATGCGCCGCAACCCACAGATCACGCTCACGGCCATGGGCGGCGCGCGCTACCTGAGCATTGTTGGCCGCGCCACAATTGAGCCGCCCGACGCGGCGCTGCGCCTGCGCATGGCCGTGCGCTACGTCGGTGCCGAGCGCGCAGCTGAGTGGGTTGCGCGCCGCCCGCACGCACCCCGCGTGATTGTGCGCATCCAGCCATTGCGCGCCTATGGACAGGGTGTTTGAATGAATCGCGAGCACACAGAAGCCGTTCCAATCGCTTGAAACGGCTTCTGATACTATGCAGTATCTGGCCTATGAGCCGCCGATGCTGCCGCCACTGCGATAGTTCGGGTCGTCGTACTTACGGCCCGACGGAGCGGTATCGCCCACGTTGCGCTGCACCGGCGGCGGCGCGGTCTCAACCCCGCCAATGCTGCCGCTGCTGCTGTAGTCGGGGTCGTCGTAGGTCGGGCGCTCAACTGGGCCGGTGCCCGGGCCACGCCGGTACGTTGGCGTCCCACCATACTGGCTGCGGTTGCGCGAAATGAAGTAGGCGGCCACCAGCACAATAACGATAATGATCAACAGAGTTGTGGTATCCATCTCGAAGTCCTCCTCAGTTCATGCGGCCCACGCGGGCGCGCTTATTGAACGGTAAAGTTCGCCTGCTGCGAAGGGTTACCATCAACGAAAATCTGCACAGTATAGTTGCCGGGGTCGATCGCCTGGCGGGTCGACTGCAGGTGGAATTCGACGTAACGATTCTCGTACACCTGGTTGGCCTTCACCGCCTCGCTATCCTCGAACGGCTTGCCATCGCGCGACCAGCGGGCAAACATGCTTGTGCCGGCCTCGATGCGCTGCGCCTGCACCACCGCGTAGATCACGGGCTGCTCGGCGCTGAAGTTCGTCGTCGGGCTGACTGGTGCGTTCGTCTGCGGGTCGATCTGCTCGGCCGTGACGATCTCGCCCAGGGTCGCACCCGGCGCGGTTGCTCCGGTGCCGCTGCCACCACTCGTGTCGGTGGTGCCGGTGGTCTGGTTGAACAGACTACAGCCGCTCAACACCAGCGCAGTCAGCAGCAACAGCACAGCAGCGCGGGAAACAATCACCAAACGTGTCATAGCTGTGTCCTCACTCCTCCATGGGCTTGCAGTGCCTCCAACACCGCGAGCACCCCAATTCCTGCTCTTCCTTTTAGCACACAGCGTGCCAGAGCAAAGGAGCGCGTCCTAATGCGCCCGGGCGCACTCGGTACCTGCACCGGGGCGCGTTGCCGCCCGGCCTGCTAGACTGCTTGGGACAATCAGCAGCGCGCACAAAACACGGCCCGGTTGATAGCCCGGGCGCGCCAATGGCGTCAGTATCCCTCAGAAACTGTCTGAAAAGGGTGGCGGTCAGCACAGAGAATAGTGTACATTTGGGGTATGAAAACACAAACATACCCTACCGATCTGGCGAACCGCCACTGGGATTGTATCAAAGATCTGGTTCCTGCCGCCAAAGCGGGTGGTCGACCACGCAGCCTGGATATGCGCCAGGTCATCAATGCCATCCTGTATATTCTGGTCACTGGCGCTCAATGGCGCATGCTGCCCAAAGACTATCCCAACTGGAAAAGCGTTTACCATTACTTCCGTATTTGGCGCGATGACGGCACCTGGCAGCGCATCCACGACACCTTGCGGGCAGAAGTCCGGCGCCGCGCGGGTCATCACAAACATCCGACCGCAGGCTGTCTGGACAGCCAAAGTGTCAAAACGAGCAGTGTCGGTGGCGAGCGCGGCTTTGACAACGGCAAGCTGGTCAAGGGGCGCAAACGTCACCTGCTGGTTGATACCTTGGGCTTGGTACTGGCAGTGGTGGTGACCGCTGCATCAGTTTCTGATGCGAAAGGCGCGCGTAAACTGTTCAAGAGAATGGGTGGAGCGTGCAAGAAACTCCGGCGGATCTGGGTCGATGGCACGTATCGCGGCAAGCTGCTGAATTGGGTGAGCGAGCATTGCTCCTTCGTACTTGAGCCAGTGCTGCGTTCTTCAGAACAGAAAGGCTTTGTGCTGCTCAAGCGGTGCTGGGTGGTCGAGCGAACATTCGCCTGGTTGACCCAATGTCGGCGATTAGGCAAAGACTATGAGCGACTGCCCGCCAGTAGCGAAGCGATGATCTACATTGCGATGATACGGCTGATGATTCGCCGCTTGGCCTCCTGATGCTTTTCCGACAGTTTCTCAAGGCTTTTGAATATCCTGGTGTCGTGGCAGCTAACGTAAATGGGTGCTTGATATTGCAGCAGGGGGATAGAGTGGAAGAAATGGGCCACAGAGCGCACAAAATCCACTGCGTAAAGACTCAGTGGATTTTGTGCGCTCTGTGGCCGGCATTTGCGTAGCCGCATTATTGCTCGGGGCGCCTGCCCAGCGTCGCAACAAGCTGCACTTCTTCCTTTTCGCGCATCACGGTCAGCGTGATCGGCTGGCCGACCTCGCCCTGCTCTTCCAGCAAGCCGACCAGTTCATCGCCACTGCGCACGGGCGTGCCGTTGAACGACGTCACAATATCGCCGCCATACACCACCGGCGCGCCGCCATAGTCGCCCGTCTGCGTGCCGGCGCGCAAACCCGCCGCCGCGGCCGGGCTGCTGGCCTGCACACTGGTGATCAGCACGCCCTGCTGGGTGGGCAGGTCGAAGCGTTTCGCCAGCAGCGGGTCGACATCGAGCATGCCAATGCCCAGCCAGGGGTGCTGGTAGCGGCCATCGCGAATGAGTACCGGCACCACACGCCCCACCGCATTGGCCGGCACGGCGTAGCCAATACCCTCAAACACGCCGCTGGCGCTGCGAATGGCCGTATTCACGCCAATCACCTCGCCACGAATATTCAGCAGCGGCCCGCCCGAGTTGCCAGGGTTGATTGCGGCATCGGTCTGGATGATGTTGGTGATCGCAAAGCGCCCGCCCTGGCTGCTGGCCGGGCCGCGCAGGCTGCGCCCCAGCCCGCTGATCACGCCAACCGTGAGTGTATTCCGTTCGCCAAAAGGGTTGCCAATTGCAATCGCGGTTTGCCCAACCTCAACGCTTTTCGAGTCGGCCAGCACCAGCGGCGCAACGCCTGCGGGCAATGTATCGACCTTTAGCACCGCCAGATCGGCCCCCGGGTCGGCGCCCACCAGCCGCGCCGGCACAATCGAGCCGTCGGCAAAGCGCACCTGAAACGCGGTGCCGCCCTCGATCACATGATTATTCGTGATGATATGGCCCTGATCGTCGAACAAAAAGCCCGATCCCTGCGCAAACGGGATCTCCTGATCGGGCGCGGGCGCGCCTTCGGCGGGCGGGTGGCGGCCAGCTGTGTCGATGCTGACCACGGCCGGGTTGACGCGCCGGTAAAGCTCGACCAGCACGTCCTGCTGCTGCTCCAGCACGCCAAGCTGCGCGGGCGCAAGCGTCGGCACGGGCGCGACGCTCGGCAGCGGCACGGCAGTTGTGGCGGGCGTGGGCGGTATTGTGGGCGCGGGCGCGCTCGACGCGCGCTCAACCGTTGGGCGCGACGCGGGCGGCGCAGGTTGAGCGGTGCTTGCGCCCAGGCCGGGCAGCGGCAGAGAATCGAGCGTGCAGCCAGCGAGCGCAAGGCTCAGGGCGGCTACCGCGCCGGCACGTATAAATTTCACGGTGTTATTTCCCCAGCAGCTGGCGAATCGCCTGCTCGCTGTTTGGGTAGGCAAAGGTGTAGCCTAATTCCTGCGCTTTTTTTGGCAATACGCGCTGGCCGGTCGTGATCATGTCGGCCATTTCGCCCAGCAGGATGTGCATGGCGAAGCCCGGCACCGGCAACCACGACGGCCGGCCCATCACGCGGCCAATGGTTCGCGCAATCGCCGCGTTGCTCTGCGGGTCGGGCGCGGTGGCGTTGAGCGGGCCGCGCGCGCGATCATCTTCCAGCGCCTTGATCAGCAGGCCAACCGTATCGTCCTCGTGAATCCACGAAAGATATTGCGTGCCCGGCAGCACCGGCCCGCCAGTGAAGAAGTGGAACGGCAGCACTAGCAAGGGCAGCGCGCCCGCTTCAGTGTCGAGCACCACGCCCGGCCGCTCAAGCGAGGCCTTCCCCAGATCGATTGGTAAACCTTTGCCGGGCGCGCTTAGCACCACGCCGCTGCGGAAGATCACGGTGCGCACGCCAAGCTGCTCGGCGCGGGCAGCCTCGCGCTCCCAGGCTTTGCACACCTGCGCAAGGAAATCGTTGCCAGCGGGCGCGCTTTCGTCGAGCGTTTCGGCGCCGTGCGGGCCATAAATACCCACCGCCGACATGCTCACAAACACTGCGGGCTTGCGCTGCGCGCTGGCAATTGCGTTCACAATCCCGCGCGTGCCGATCTCGCGGCTGGCCATAATTTCGCGCTTGTACTCGGCGCTCCAGCGCTTGCCAAACAGCGATGCGCCCGCCAGGTGGATGATACCGTGCGCGCCGTCGATTGCGCCCGCCCACGCGCCGTTTTCGGCCGGCGTCCAGGCGACATACTCGGCCGCGCCCGGTACGCTGCGGCGCGCCTTCTGCGGATCGCGCGAGAACACCACCACCTGGTAGCCCTGCTGGATTAGGCGGGCGCAGAGCTTGGCGCCAATCATGCCGGTCGCGCCCGTCACCACAATTCGCTTTGCTTCAGTCATGCCTGTGCACTCTCATTCATATCACGCATGCCCGGCCACACCGAGCAGAAGAACAAGCCCGCCGCCACGCCGGCCAGCGCGCCATTCAGCAGCAGCACGGCGTAGGGCGCGGCCGGCCACCAGCCAATTTCGGCCACCCACAGCCCAAACGGCAGCGCCGCCAGCAGGAAGCGCAGCGGCCAGGCCAGCGCGCAGAAACGCGCCCACCATGCTGCAAAGCCCTCCCAGCGCGGCACGCCACGCACCGCAAACCACGCCAGCCACAGGCCAATGGTTGCACCCCAGCAGCGCGCGCACACGCCCATTGGGAAGCCCAGCAGCATGTACGATTTCGCGGGCGTGGGGCAGATATAGCTGGCCAGCAGGTCGCGCGCCAGCGCGCCTGTATCGGCCACGAATGGCAGGCGCGTGGCTTGAAACAGCGGCGCGATGATCGGGCCGAGGAACAGAATCGCCAGGAATGTCTGATAGGGCCAGATCGGCCAGCGGCGCCTCGCTGGCTGGCGCGACGTATGAACCACAAGATCGCTCATAGCTGCCCCCGGCGCTCGGCACGCAGGCGCTGGCGCACGCGCCATAGTGTCAGCAGCTTTTCGGGCAGTGGCACAAAGGCTCGGCGGGTGAACACATCAAATTCATTTGCTTCGATCTTGCCTAAAATCCCGCGATAAATTCCAGCGGCGGCGGCGATCGCCAGCTGACCATCCTGCTGGAGCATCGCAATGCCCGGCCAGGCCTGATCGTAGAGCTGGTGGGCGCGCGCCATCTCAAAGCGCATCAGGTCGCGGAACGCGGCATCGCGCCGACCATTCAGGATGTCGTCGTCGCTCAGGCCGAAGCGTGCCAGATCTTCCTGCGGCAGGTAGACCCGCCCGCGCTCGGCGTCTTCGCCCACGTCGCGCAGAATGTTGGTGAGCTGCAAGGCCACACCAAGCTTGATCGCGTAGCGTGCCGCGCCTTCGCGATAGCCAATAATGTGCATGGAAATCAGGCCCACCACCGACGCCACGCGGTAGCAATACAGCCACAGGTCGTCGAAGGTTGCATAGCGGTTGGCCGTCAGGTCCATCGCAATGCCGGCCAGCAGTTCGTCGGGCAGGTAGGGCGGGATGGCGTAGCGCGCCACGGTGTCGTTCCAGGCCAGCAGCACGGCGTTGTCGGCCGGGGCGCTGGGCGCGTGTACCTGCCCAACCCAGGTTGCCAGCGCCTGCGTCGCGTCGCTCTCGCACTGGTCGACAATATCGTCGCTGGTGCGGCAGAATGCGTACAGCGCGCGAATCGCGCTGCGTTTGTCGGCGGGCAGCAGCTGGCTGCTCAGGAAAAAACTCCGCGAGTGCCGGCGGGTAATTTCGACACACGCCTGATAAGCCGCCGGCAGCGTGACAGCGTGCCGGGGCGGCAAGGGTTCGCCGGGAGGCGATTCTTCATGTTCTGCCAGGTGCCGTAAGGCTGCTAACAGCGCCGAAGCTTCGCTTGGATGCACCTCGCGCTCGCCTGGGGTGAGTGGAGTCCACCCATGGGAATGACTAAGCGACACTCACGCCTCCTTCCTTACGCGATAGTCGCGCCATGTGATGCCACCACGATCTTGGTTGGTAGCGAAGCTCTTCGCTGATTATACGCGAGATCGTGAGATCGCGGATGTGAAGCGCGCGTGCGCAGGCAAAAAAAAGCGCGCGTGCGCAGGCACAAAAAAGCGCGCCAGCGAGTGCCCAGGCGCGCAAAGGGGAAGCGGGAGCACGTTCATTCGTTTGGCAGGCGCGCCATCAGCTCGCCCACCGAGTCGACCAGTTCGCGCGCGTCGCGGCCCAGAAATGTGCCGGGAACCATCTGGCCCAGCTCGGGGTTGATATTAAACACGCGCCCGCCAAAGCCAAACAAAACGTCGGGGGCAGCCTCGCGCAGCGCCCGCGCCACCGCAATCAATTCGCTGGCCGATTCCATCGTTGATGCCGAAAGGCACACCAGGCGCGGCTGAATCTTTTTCACAGTTTCGATCAGGTCGGGCACGGGCACCTGCGGGCCGAGATACACCACATTCCAGCCGCGCCGCACCAGAAACAGCGACAGCATCATGACGCCCAGATCGTGCAGTTCGCCGGGCGCGCAGCCCACCACAATCGTCGAGCGGTGGCTGGTGCCTTCGAAGACATTCATCAGGCTGGAAAGTTTGCGCCGCACAAACTGGGTGGCAAAATGCTCGGCAGCGACGTTGATCTCGCCACGGTGCCAGCGCTCGCCAACCTCGATCATAGCCGGCTGGATGAGATCGAGCAGCACCTGCTCAAATGGGTAGAGCGAAAATGCCTCACCGAGCAGGCGCTCAGCACGCTGCAGGTCGAACTCGGTCAGCGCCTGGGTGAGTTCGCCCACAAGCTGGTGAAAGGCGCGTGAGTCGGTGTTCAGGCCGGGGTCGGTGGCGCTCGTATCGAGCGTATCGGTCAGCAGCATGACGGCGTGGCTGATGTTCACGCCTTCGTCGGTACGGTCGCGCAGCCAGCGAATGATTGCAATATCCTGCTCGGAGTAGAGACGGTGGCCGCCGGGGGTGCGCTGCGGGCGCGGCACGCCATAGCGCCGCTCCCAGGCGCGAAACGTATCAGCTGGCACGCCAGTTTCTCGCGCAACCGCTTTTGTGTTGAAGACCGGCGAGGTCGATAGCTGCGTAAACGCAGGGGGTTGCGCCATAGTCATCATGCCTTCATAGTAGCCGTATTAGCTTCGCAGTGTAACATGGCGCACACAGCATGTCAATCAATTGCACAGCAGCACGAGCTGGCCTCTTCGCCTTGGCTGGTACACGTATTCGGTCAGGTCAGAAGGCATTTGAGCGAGCTAGAACGATATCGGTACTATGGCAAAGCGCCCCAAAAAAACAGATGCCGCGCCAGAAAAGCTGTGCGCGGCACCTCAAATAAACATGAAGCGACAGGTTTACAGCGGAGAATGCAACTGCCTTCTGCATCCTGCCAACTGCAAACTACCATAGTATCACAGCAGGCGCGCGGCGGCGATGCTGCGAATCGGCGGCAGGCCGGCTTTCACTTCCTGCCAGCTTCGGCCACGATCACTTGTCATCTGCAGTGCGCCAGATGCGCCGCCCGCAAACGCCACATCGACATGGTAGCTCGCTGGCATGATCACATCGATTGCGCCATCGGGCAGGGTTTGCAGCCAGCTTGCGCCCATGTCGTCGCTGCGGGCAATGCCGCCGCTGGCCAGTGCCAGCAGCAGCGCGCCCGCCTTGCCGGGAAGCGCCGCCAGCGCGCCTCGCGCGGCAGACGCGCCGGTTTGCGCCGCCCAGTCGCCATCGGCGGCGGCGCAGGCATAGACCGCATCGCCAACAACGGCGCGCAGCTCGCCGGGGTGCTGCGGCAGCAGGGCTACGCTGGCTGGCTCACCGGGCAACGCTGCGCCATAGGGCGACCACGCGCCGGCCGCGTCGCGCACGAACACCTGCGCGCCGCCCACAGTTGCTGCAGCCTCACCAGCAACGACAAGTGGGCCAGCCGCGCCATGGAGTGCTTGCTGCTGCCAGCTCGCCCCGCGATCCGGGCTTTCGTGCACACTGTCTTCGGCGCGGATGAAAAGCGGGCCATGCGCAGCGCCGGCAATCGCCAGCGCCGGCCAGGCAAACAGCGCCTGCCAGCTTTGCCCACCATCCTCGCTGCGCTGCACCCCCTGCCCAGCAACAGCAGCCAGCACCAGCAGCGGGTTTTCGGGCGCGGCCCACACGGCAGTCACCGCAGCGCCGCGAAACGGCTGGCCGATCCGCAGCCAGCGGCCAATCTCGTTCGGGTTGCTAAACAGCACCAGCCCATCCTCGGTGCCGACAAACAACAGTCCAGCCTTTGCCATCAGCGCCTCCTTCAGCCCGCGCGCGCGGCTGTGCCTTCGTGCAACGCGCCAAAGCGCGCAAAGAAATCGGGAAACGTTTTTGCAACCGCAGTGGCGTGCGCGATTTCCACGCCTGGAATGATCAGGCCGGCCACCGCAAAACCCATGGCCATGCGGTGGTCGTGGTAGGAGTCGATCGTCGCGCCCTGCCCCCAGCCCGGCTCGATCCGCAAGCCATCGGGATATTCTTCCACCGCCACGCCCAGCTTGCGCAGCTCGGCCGTCATGGCGGCGATGCGGTCGGTTTCGTGGTGGCGAATCAGGCCGACGTTGCGAATAACCGTTGGGCCGTTGGCGAAGGGCGCGAGCGCCGCCAGCGTGATCGCCATGTCGGGCACGCGACTCATGTCGATGTCGATGCCGCGCAGCCGCTGCGGGCCAAGTACCTCAACCCAGTCGGGGCCGCTTTGCACGGTGCAGCCCATCTGCTCCAGCACGTCGAGAAAGGCGATATCGCCCTGCAAGGCCGCGCGCGTCAGTCCATCCACGCGCACGCGCCCACCTGTTGCAGCGGCGGCGGCAAAGAAGTACGAGGCATTTGACGCATCCGGCTCGATCTGGTAATCGCGCGCCTGGTAGCGCTGGCCGGCTGGCACGCGAAAACGCTCGTAGCCGTCGCAGATCACATGCGCGCCAAATGTCGCCATCATCGACGTTGTTATGTCGATATACGGCGTCGCGGCGAGCGGCGTGGTCATGATCAGCTCGACATCCTGCGCAGCGTAAGGCGCGACCATCAGCAGCGCGGAAAGAAACTGGCTGGTTTTGTCGCCCGCCAGGCCAGCGGTGCCGCCGCGCAAGCCGCTCGCCTCCATACGCACCGGCAGACCACCATGCGCGCCCAGGCTATGGCTGTATGCGCCAAGCGTGTTCAGCGTTTCCAGCAGGTCGGCCATGGGGCGCTGGCGCATGCGGGCGTTGCCATCAATGGTGTAGTGGCCCTGCCCAAGCGCGGCGTAGGACAGCAGGAAGCGCGCAGCCGTGCCCGCCAGCTCGACCCACAGCTCGGCCTCGGCGGCCGGCGGGCCACCCGCCACGCCATGCACGCGCACCTGCTCGCGCGCCTGGTCGATTTCAACCGCAATGCCCAGGCGCTGCAAGCCATCCAGAAACCAGTGGCTGTCGTCGCTGAACAGCACGCCCGACAACGTCGAAACACCCTCGGCCAGCGCGGCCAGCAGCAATGCGCGATTGGTAATGCTTTTCGAGCCGGGCACGCGCACGGTCGCGTCAATCGGGCCGCGCGCCGGGGTGATGGCAACCGTATTCATTTCGCGTTTCTTTCAGCACAGGGCGGCGCGGCTATTCTGCCTGCGCCGCGTGAAACATCACCAGCCCATATTGCTCCTGCGAGCGCACAAGCAAGCCATGGGCGCGCAGCCGCGCCGCCAGCTCGCCCGCCGTCCAGAATGCGATCCCGCCCGTGCCCAGCGCGGCCTGCAGCGCCCGCCCCGGCGACGATTCGGCCCGCGCCAGGGTCATGGCGACAAAGCGCCCGCCGGGCGTGAGCGTGCGGCGCGCCTCGGCCAGGCAGCCGTTCACGTCGCCGATTTCATTCAGCGAGCCGCCAATTGCCACGCCAGCGGCCTGCCCGCTCGCAATCGGCAGCGCCTGAGCCTCGGCGCGCACAAAGCTAATGCGCAGGCCGGCGTTGCGCGCATACTGGCGCGCCTGCTCCAGCATCGGCAGCGAGTGATCGAATGCCGCGACATGACCGGGTGCGCCGCGCATGGTGCGCGCCAGCGCCCGCGCATACAAGCCATTCGAGCACGCGACATCGAGGTACAGGCCGCCACGCGCCGGCTGCATCAGGTTGGCAATCAGGGGAAGCTCGCGGCGGTATGGGAAGGGCTGCCGGCTGAGCAGCGTCAGCGCGAATGGCCGCCAGCCGCGCTCGTACACCCAGGCGGTCAGTGGCCATTCATTTGTGGTTTGGGCGGGGGTTGGCGGGCGCGGCGTGCCCAGAAAATCGGCGATTCCAGCGCGGATGGGGTAGCGTGCGCCGCAGGCAGGGCACGCAAGCTGGCCGGTAATAATTTCGCCCGATGCGTCGCGCGTTTCGCCGCCGAGGTTCAAGGAAGTGTGGCAGAGGGGGCACGCGCAAAAAGGCAACAGTTCGCTATACACAACTATCCATTACAAATCGCCGCCGTGCAGCACTTCGGCGCGCACCTGCTCGGGTTGCAGCTTGCCACTGCGAATCAGCTCCAGAAATACATCCAGCAGATCAGGATCGAACTGGGTGCCGCGCCCGGCAACCAAGCGCCGCATCGCTTCTTCATCACCGAGCGACGCGCGATAGGGGCGGTCGGTCGTCATTGCGTCGTAGGCATCCACTATCGTAATAATTCGCGCGCCAATCGGGATCTCGTAGCCCTTCAGGCCGCGCGGGTAGCCACTGCCATCCCAGTATTCGTGGTGCCCGCTGATGATTGGGGCAACCTCACGCGCAAAGCGCATCTGCGAAATAATCTGCGCGCCGATTTCGGGATGGCGGCGCATCTGGGTAATTTCTTCGGGCGTGAGTGGGCCGGGCTTGCGAATAATTGCTTCATCTACGCCGATCTTGCCAATGTCGTGCAGCACGCCGCCGTAGCGCACCGCCCGCACTTCCTCGGGCCCCAGCCCATAGGCCATTGCCAGCTGCTCGGAGTAGGTGCGCAGGCGGCGCAAATGCCCTTCGGTATAGGCATCCTTGGCCTCCACCGCCGCCGCAAGCATGAAAATTACGCCTTCGGTATGCTTGAGCTGGTCGGTCAGGCGTTTCAGGCGCAGCTGCGAGCGCAAGCGCGCACGAAGGATGCTTTGCTCGAATGGCTTGGTCAGAAAATCATCTGCGCCGGCTTCGATGCCGCGTGTGCGATGCTCGCGATCGTCGAGGCCCGTCAGCATGGTGATCGGGATCAGCGCCGTCTTCTCGTCTTCTTTCAGCCGCTGGCAGACGGTAAAACCATCAACTTCGGGCATTGTGACATCGAGCAGAATCAGGTCGGGCCATACTTCCGTGACGCGTTCAAGCGCCTCGCGGCCGTTCGACGCCGTCACAACCTCGTAGCCCTCGCGCGAAAGAAAGCGCGTCAAGACGTCAATAATCGACGGCTCGTCATCAACGACGAGGATCTTTGCAAGCATATGGGAGCCTCCTAAGCGTGACCGCGTGCGTGGGATGGATGCTACAAGGTCGGTTCATCAACGTGGAAGCTTTTGAGTGGCGGGATGCTTGGGCACTCAAGGCAGCATCAGGTAGTATAGCATAAGACAGTAGACGAACGGTTGCGTTGCACGATGCCGAAATGACTTCTTCTCGGAAGCAGCGAGTTGCTGAGGGATTCGTAGCACCGAGATGATACTACTATCTTCCGACAAAAACAACCCCTTATAACGCACAAAACTGCGTCAGCTGCGTTGCGCCGGCAATGCGGGGCGGCGCAATGGCGTGGGTACCCTGGCGGCACAGGGTGTGTTGGGGCGCTTAGCTGGCGGCGAGGTGAAGTTGCGGGACCGGCAAATCCACGCCATTGGCGGCCACAAAATGATCCATGTCGACGATCAGCGCATGCAGATCGAGCCCGCGCATCACAGGTGGCAGCGCAGCGAGCTTGGGGCGGCTTTTTTCCCAGTTGCGGTGCAGCCCGCGCGGGTTGCCGCGCTGCCAGTGAACCAGCGCGGCGGCGGCTTGAATGATGCCTTTGTAGAAACCAGCATCTGGCTCGGCGGCGCGCAGCCAGCAGGCTTCCCACTGCTCGTGGGCGTGCCAGAACTCGCCAGCGTTGAACAGGCGAATTCCTTCGCGGTACTCTTCTTCCATGTCAGTAGCGCTGCACGCCGGGATCGATACGCTGCGACCACTCGTCGATGCCGCCAACCATATTAGCTACGCGCGTAAGGCCACGCCGCGCCGCCAGAAAGCTGGCCACCTGTGCGCTGCGCCCGCCGTGGTGGCAGAAAATCACCAGCTCGGTATCGTCGGTCAGGTCGCCAATCCAGTCGTTGGCGCGGCTCATGGGCAGCAGCTCGGCACCTTCGATATGCGCAACTGTGTGCTCGCCCGGCTCGCGCACGTCGATCAGGCGGAATGACTCGCCGCTGTCGATTTTGGCTTTGACCTGATCGACCGTCAGGTTCTGAAATGTTGCCATGGTTATGTTTCACCTTTATTCAGAGGCAGGGCATTACGCATCGCGAATACTGCAAGGCCGTATCAGCAAACAAAAGAGCTACCCGGAATATTCCAGATAGCTCTTGATGACCAATGATGGAGTGGCCTAGCCGTGGCCGCAGTGGCCGCAGCCGCCGCCCGCGTAGCCTTCGTCGTAGCCTTCGTATTCTTCTTCAGACTGGCCGTCTTTGGCGCGGAACGAGTGCCCGCAGCCGCAGCTCGAAACAGCGTTCGGGTTGTCGATCTTGAACGCGCCAGCCAGCATATTATCCTGCTGGTAATCGATCGATGCGCCGCGAAGGTAGTTTGCGCTGATCGGGTCAACAATCAGCTTCAGACCGAACGCATCCCAGGTGGCATCGCCATCGCGCGTTTCATCATCGAACGTCATGCCATACTGCAAGCCCGAGCAGCCGCCGCCCGACACAAAGACGCGCAGGCCATAGCCCTCAAGCTGCTTCTCGCCCATCATGGCCTGCAAGCGGTTGGCGGCGGTGGAGCTGATCGACAGCAGCGGGGCTGGCATCAGCACGCTGTTCACACCGATGAGATCCTGTTCAATGACTGCCATATTCCCTCCTCAGCGGGGTTCGTGTTGTTCGTAACCGCGCCAAGTATACCAGACTTTCAAAAGAATTGCTAGTGATTTCTTTCGAAAGTCGATACTGCCTCATTACTGTGGAAGAAAAGTTCTTTTATACAACGGCAAGCTTCCAGGAAGCTCAAGCCGGTTTTACTTCAATCTGATAACCTGCTTAGCTTCCTGGAAGCTGAGTGCAAGAAAATTTAGTTTCCAGAGTACTCATGCAACGTGAAGGATGAGCGTAAAAGTGCTGCCCGAGCCGGCTTCGCTGTGCAGCTCGATCGTGCCGCCCAGCAGCACGGCCATTCGCTGCGAAAGGCTCAGGCCCAGCCCGGTGCCGGGGCGCATGCGCACAGCCGCCGAATCAACGCGCCCGAAATCGCTGAAGAGCACAACCTGATCTTCGGGCGCAATGCCAATGCCTGTGTCGCGCACGGCAAAGCATATTGTTGCCCTTGCGCCAGCGCCGGCTTCCCTGGGCTGCACAGCAACGGCCACTTCACCTGTGTCGGTGAACTTGATTGCATTGCCGATCAGATTGATCAGAATTTGCCGGAGCATGCGCCGATCGGATTGCATATGCAGTGGCGCGGCCGGCACTGCCAAGCTCAGCATAATGCCTTTTTCAGACGCAAGCGGGCGCAGGCTGTCGCTTATTTCCTTGAGCAGATCCTGGCAGACAATTGGCTCGGCATGCATTTCGAGCTTGCCGCTCTCGATGCGCGATAAGTCGAGCAGATCGTTGATCAGCGCAAGCTGATACTGAGCATTCCGCTGAACGGTGAGCAATTGCTGCTCTTGATCGGCGTTAAGCGGGCCGGGCAGTTTCATGAGTAGCGTGCCGGTGAAGCCAATAATGGCGTTGAGCGGCGTGCGCAGCTCGTGCGATATGGCGGCCAGAAACGCCGTTTTGGCCTGGTTGGCGCGCTCGGCGTCGGCGCGGGCCAGCTGAAGGCGCGCCATCAGGCGGGTGCGCGCATAGGCCAGCGAGATATGGCCGGCAATCGCGCTCATCAATTCAATGTCTTCTGCGGCAAAATCAGGGCCATCGGGCCGATTGATAGCCGTCAGCGTGCCGAATATTTCGTTGAGGTAGGGAAGTGGCACGACGGCAACCGAGCCGCTTGCGCTGGCGCTGCGGCGGCGCTGGGCATCGGGGCTTTCGCGCGGGTCGGGCGCGCCTTTGGGCGAAATCGCGGGCTGCTGCTCGCGCACAACCCAGCCCGACAGGCCGCGCATGTATTCCCCGAAGCTCATGTTCGGGTCGATCTGCGCTTTGCCCGGCCCAGCGTTCAGACAATACTGAATATTTTCTTCACGCCAGTTAAAAATAACCACCTGGATTTGGTCAGCCTGAAGCGCAATGCAGGCCCGCTCAAGCGCGCGCTCAAGCGAAATTACGAGATTATCGGACGCGATGGTGTCGCTGGTGATCGCATACAGTGCCTGTGCGCGCTTGAGCGCAGTTTGCAGCTCGGCGGTGCGCGTTGCGACGCGCTGCTCGAGATCCTGGGCGTGGCGGGCAACCTGGCCGCGCAGCCGCACTTGCTGAAGCGCGACCGAAAGCTGCGCGGCGACTTCGCGCGCGATCTCGACATGCTCGGGCAGGAAGGCTT
This sequence comes from Kouleothrix sp. 19917, assembly GCF_057073505.1. Classification (NCBI taxonomy): domain Bacteria; kingdom Bacillati; phylum Chloroflexota; class Chloroflexia; order Chloroflexales; family Roseiflexaceae; genus Kouleothrix; species Kouleothrix sp. 19917. Next base: position 788,361 of record NZ_CP097099.1, on the reverse strand, counting down.
CGGGCGCGCTGCCACCCATGTTCAGCAAGCCGATCAGCTGGCCGTCGGCCATAATAGGCACTTGTAAAAAGCTGCGCACCTGGGTGGTGACATTCATTTGCAGCAACACCGGTATGTCGGGCAGATCTGCCACATCGCCGACCATGTAGGTGTGGCCAAGTAAAAGCGTTTCGAGCGCGGCCCCAAACACAAATAAGGGAAGCGGCACGTGCGGCGCCTGCAAAACGCCATGATCGAACAGCGCAAGAACGCTGCTGGTTTCTGTAGCAAGATCGACCAGCAGCACGCCAACCCGAATCGTGGGGACGAGGTGCCCGATATGAGTCGCGGCCGCCTGGGCAATCGCCGACAGCGGGCGCTCGGCAAGAATAGCCTGGTCGATCGCGCGCAAATGGTGCAGGCGGTTAGCCGCGCGCTGCACGGCGTGTTCGGCCTGCTTGCGCATGCTAATGTCAGATGTAACGATTACGACTTTCCAATCGGGGAAATCGACCGGCACCGCATTCACGTTGGTCCAGGTGACACTGCCATCTTCTTTCACAACCCCAGTCTCAACATTCGAGACTGGCCGATGCTCGCGGTAGGCACGCACGCTGGCGAAGTGCTCGTGCAGCAGCGGTTCGCCAGCGGCGTTGATGTAGCTGTTGTTGGGCATGCCACCCCGTTGCAGCATGCTATCTGAAAGGCCCAAAATACGCTTCATTGCCGGGTTGGCGTATAAAATTGCCCGTTGGGCGTCGAGGATTGATATGCCAACTGGTAGCAAATCGAGCAGGGTGCTGAGCTTGCGCTCGCGTTCGCGGGTTTCGGCTTCGGCGCGCGTGCGCTCGGCAAGCTCGGTCTGCACCTGTTCGAGCAGGCGGGCATTCGCCAGGGCCAGCGCGGCGCGATCGGCCAGATCTTGCGTCAGGGCCAGATCTTCGCTATCGAACGCTGGCATGTCTTTGCCGGCGCGCAGAAATGCCAGCGTGCCAAGCACCGTGCCATGCGCGCTCAGCACGGCCACCAGCATAGTGTGGATGTGATAGGTCCTGCCAAACGCGCTCAGATCGGGACGGAATGTGTTGGCAAGCGCGTGTTCGCTGATCGCCGGGATGAAGATGGGCTGGCCAGTTCGCACCGCCAGCGCGGGCGGGGATGCGTCGCCAATATGCATGGGCGCTGCCATGGGGCTGTTCCGAACTGCCGCCAAAAAGCATGGGTCGGCGTGATCAAGGCTGGCAAGCTCAAGCTGCTGGCCATCGGGCGAAAGCAGCCGCACAATACACAGCGCCTGCGACTGCGCGGCAGCAGTGCGCGCGATCTGGTTTAGCAAGGCCTGGGGGTCGTTGCTGGCTTCGGCAAATGCGCGCGAGGCATTGGCCAGCACGCGCAGGCGTTCGGCGGCGCGCAGCAGGGCGCGGCTGGCCTGTTTGCGCGGGGTGATGTCGGTAAGCACGCCACGCCACAGGGTTGCGCCATCGGCCTCGCGCTGGGGGATGGCGTGGCTTTCGATCCACCGCTCGCCACTGGTGGGGTGCAGAACGCGAAATTCAGCATGCCACGGCTGCATCTCCCTGCGCGAATGCTCGATGCTCGCCAGGAGGTTTGCGCGGTCGTCGGGGTGCCAGCGGCTGATCGCGGGCGCGGCATCCCGGGCCAGCGCATCGGGGGGCACACCATAGATCTCGACGATGCGTGCGCTTGCATAGGGCATGCTGATCGCGCCTTCTGGCCCCAGGCGAAAGGCATACACGATCTCCCCGATATTGGCCAGGGTGGCGTGCAACAGCTGCCGCTGCTCGGCAACGACGGCTTGCGCGTGCTGAAGGCGTTCGCTGGCCTGCGCAAGCTCGCGCTGCAAGCGCGCATGCCGGATGACGCCAAGCACAGCGCGCCCAAGCTGGTGCTGCAGGTGCGGGCCTTTTTCCAGGTAGTCGTGTGCGCATGCCTGTGTGGCTTCGGCGGGCGGTTGTTCGTCGTCCGGTTCAATTAGCATCAGCAGAGCAACGGCGCCATCACTGTGCTCGCTGGCGAGGGCCGCCAGCAGCGCCGGGCCGGTGCCGCCGGGCAGGCGCGCATCGGCCACAATCGCGTCGGGCTGGTTGGCGCGGCAATGTTCCAGGGCTTCGGGCAGGCTTGCCGCCTCGGAGCAGGCGTAGCGCGCACCGGTTTCGCCCTCGAGCACGCGCCGCAACGCCAGCCGCTCGTGGGGCTGCCCGCCAGCAATCAGCACTGTATAGGATTGCGAGCTCATTCGCTTGCCTCGCCTTCAGGTTACGAAGATCGGCGCACGTCCGCCTGGCGGGCGCAATGTGTCAACAATACCGCTGCAGCAGCGGGCACAGCGAATCTTGCGCATACCAAGCGCGGGCGAAAAGCAGCGGCTTCTCGGCCACCTTCAGGTTTGTGCAATGATATGTGTGTACCCACAGCAGCAATGAACTGGGCGAGGCCGTGCTGGAAGCGATGAAAGCAGCAGCTCAGACGAGACCACCGAAGCGCTGCGGCGTTGCAGGCCAAAACAGGGCAATAACGCAGGCAGTCGCAGCAGAAGTACGTCTGGCAGCGCGCAGAATCTAACGTCACCGAACAACCAGCTCCCACAACCCACCCTGACGTTGCCCTGCTTCGGCGCGTGATTGAAGCGTAGTGGTTGGCGTGCTGAACAGAGCGATAGCAAAGCCTCTGGCAGCACAACGCCAGAGAGATGCGTTTGAACAGTTGCACGAAATTCGCTGAGTGCTGATATTGTAGTGCACGTTCATGAGATTTTCAATATGGCATGGGCTGCGCAGTGGTGGACAAAACAGGCCGACTGGGGTACGCTACCTGCAAAATTCGCATCGTCGAGTGAAACGAGCACATGCCATGCAAGCCTGGAAAACACGTGAACGAACGGTGGTGCTGCACCAGCCGCCCTACCTGAGCGTCGAAAACCATACGGTGGAATTGCCCGACGGGCGGCTGATCGAAAACTGGGCCTGGCTGGTCACGCCCGATTTTATCAACGTGGTGGCGGTGACGAGCGAGGGCAGGTGGCTGCTGTTCCGCCAGACCAAATACGCTGTGCAGGGAACCTCGCTTGCGCCGGTGGGCGGCTACCTTGAGCCGGGCGAAGACCCGCTGGCGGCGGCGCAGCGCGAGCTGCTGGAAGAAACTGGCTATGCCGCCGACAAGTGGCTGGCGCTGGGTTCATTCCCAATCGACGGCAACCGTGGCGCGGGCAACGGGCACCTGTTCCTGGCGCGCGGCGCGCGGTCCGTCGCGGCCATCCACGCCGACGATCTGGAAGAACAGGAGCTGCTGCTGATGAGCCGCGACGAAGTAGCGCAGGCGCTGGCGCAGGGCGAATTCAAGATCATGCCGTGGGCGGCGAATGTGGCGCTGGCGCTGCTGCAGCCCGAGTAGAAGGAGGCCAGGATGAAACGCGACCCACGCGGCCAGCTGCTGCGCCGCCAGCTCCAGCAGCTCATTCTGCTGCGCGAAACCGGCCCGAAAAGCGCGGCATGGCACCAGGCACGCACGCGCATGATCTGGCGGCTGCACGACGAGATCAGGCAGGATGAAAACGCGCCGCCCGCGCCAGAGGCGAAGAGCGAGGAGTAGGGCTCAGGAGTTAGGGGTCAGAAGTCGGGAGTCAGTAAGCTCGCTTTCAACATACGACCCCGCGTGGCTTGGCCACGCGGGGTCGTGTGTTTATTGGGCAAACGCTAGCGATTGTTGATACGCTCGCGCAGCAGCACGCCAAACACCAGCGCGCACAGCGCCAGCAGCACCAGCACGCCCGCGGGCGAGCCAGCGTCGCCAGTGCGTGGCAGGGTGGCTGGCACGGGCTGGCCGCCCGCAGACGGGGCTGCACCGCCAGCCGCTGGGGCTGCGCCGAAGTATTTCGTGTACACATCCGGCAGGAGCGTGAAGTTGCGCACATTGATCGCCGCCGGGTCGATCGTGCCTTTGGCCTGCACCCAGTTCGCCATCAAATCGCGGATCTCACTGGTCGAGGCCCACACGCGCGTGCCTTCCTTGAACATTGCGAAACCACCACCGCCCGAAGCACGATAGTTGTTGATCGCAATGCGGAATTTCTGATCGGGCGTAACGTCTTTGCCCTTGAATTGCAGCGTGGTGACGCGCTGGCCAACTGGCTTCGAAATGTCGATTGTGTAGTCGACGCCGGTATAAATGTCCCAGTTGTAGTCGCGCGCATTCGAGGCCACAAAGCCTTTGGGGTCGGCGGGCAGCGCGCCGGGCGTCACCTGGTTGAAGTACTCGGCGTCCTTCTCCAGCGCGCGGCGCAGGATGTCGCCATTGATCTCGAGCACGTAGAGCGTGTTGTCGTAGATATAGGCGCTATACACGTCGCGCAGCGCGATCTGGCCCTGCGGGAGCTGCCCACTGTCGGTGAACAGCGCCGCCAGCGAGATATCGACCGGGTAGCCAGCCGCTGCCGCAGCATCCGTCTGCACGGTGTTGATCAGGTCGGCCAGCGGGCCATCGATATAGCGCCCCTGCGGGCCACCCGGGAAGGCGCCGGTGGCGGTGCCGACGGGTGTGCTGATGTATTTCACCGTCTGGTCGTGGTAGGGGTAGGAAAGGTCTTTGATCTCGGTATCCTGATCGACGCCAGTTACCGGGATGGTCTGCGAGTCTTTGCTGCTGACCTGCCAGCTGGCGCCGCTGCGCTGGAGCTGCAGCGTAACCTTGCCAAGCACGCGGCCCCAGTACGACGATTCGATAATCAGCACGTTGTTGATGATCGTCTTCGGCACGTCGAGGTGCGAGTGGCCGGCCAGAATAACGTCGATGCCCGGCACCTGCTGCGCCAGCTCGATCGTCAGGTTTTCGTCGGGCAGCGAGCCGCTGTCCTGCCAGGTCGAAGGGTCGGTGAGCCAGTTTTCGGGCTTGCTGGTGTTGCTTGGGGTTTTGTCCCAGCCGATGTGCTGGGTGACAATCACGATATCCGCGCCTTCGCTGCGGATCTGGGGTACATAGCGCTTGGCCGTTTCGACCGGGTTGTCGAAGCGCAGGCCGGCGATGTTTTCGGGCTTTTCCCAGTTCGGGATGGCCGGCGTCGTCAGGCCCAGGATGCCAACCTTCACACCATTCACGTCTTTGATGACGTAGGGACGGAAGGCTTCGCCGCCATCGCTCTTGCGGATGTTGGCCGAAACCACCGGGAAGTTGAGCTGGCCGATCCAGCGATTCAGCGTTTCCTGGCCGTAGTTGAATTCGTGGTTGCCAAGCGCGGCAACATCATACTTGAGCGCGTTCATGGCCACGGCCATGGGGTGGGCGGCATTCTTGTCGATTGCGGCGTAGTAGTAGCCGAGCGGCGTGCCCTGAATCGTGTCGCCACTGTCGAGCAGCAGCGCGTTCGGGTCGGTGGCGCGCTCGCGGCGCACGAGGGTGGCAACCTTGGCCAGGCCCCACTCGGCGGTGCGGCCCGTGTAGTAGTCGTAGGCCAGCAGGTTGCTGTGCAGGTCGGTGGTTTGCAGGATGGTCAGGGTGCGGGTCTCGCCTTGGGCGGCGGCGGTGGGCGCTGCGGCCAGCGGCAGCACGAGCGCGCCAAGAAGCAGCAGCGCAATCATTCGGCGCCAGGTCATACGGGCTCCTCTCTTCGTCGATGAACCTCACGTATTGTGATATTGGGTAGTATTGGCGCCGCGCATCATACCACAGAATTGAGCAGTAGGTGGTATGCAGCCTAACTCTGGCACCGGCCAGGGTAACCTCGTTCGGCCTTGTGGATGGTAATGGCGTGGAGATTGACGTGGTCGGCCAGTGATCTTTTCTTTGTGCACCAGAACAGGCTGGGCGCTGGCCTAGTGCAGTATCAGGAAAGTGATGCGGAAATCAGGGAAGAACACCAGCATTGCAAACGCTAATCCCTATTCCTCATACCCTAAACCCTGCGCTGAAAGCGCATTAGGCATGGCGCAGGCGGCCGAGGACCGCGTCTGTCTCCTTGCTACAAGCAGTGGCGTAGCAGCCGATTCGACTGGCCGACCCACTTCACTCAGTGGCTTTCATTGGCCGGCGTGCTCAATGGTGATGACGACCTTGCCGCGGGCGTGGCCGCTCGCGAGGTAGCGCATCGCCTCGGGAAGCGCGCGAAGCGGATAGCAACGGTCGATGACCGGCACGACCACGCCGCTGTCGAGCAGCCCGCCCACGAACATCAGGTCGTCCCGACTGGGCCGAGCGACCAGGCCGCGCACGGTGATGCGGTGGGCGAGCGACAGCACCGGCCCGAGCAGCGTCGCCTGCACGATCGTCCCCACATCGCCGCCGGCCACGACGAGGCGGCCACGAGGGCTGAGCGCGCGCCGATACTCCGCGAGCGAACGCCGGCCGTTCACGACCAGGATCAGGTCGTAGCGCCGGCCATCCCGCGTGAAATCCTCCTGAGTGTAGTCGATGACGTGCGCTGCCCCGAGGGCGCGGGCCTGCTCCACGTTGCGCGTGCTGCACACCGCCGTCACCTCCATACCCATGGCCCGCGCCAGCTGCACCGCGAAGGTGCCGACGCCGCCCGATGCGCCGTGAACGAGCACGCGCTCTCCCGGCGCGACCGGCCCGGCGGCCCGCAGCCCCTGCAGCGCGGTAACTGCCGCCATTGGCACGGCCGCCGCCTGCGCGAAGCTGAGGCTGGCCGGCTTCGGCGCCAGCGCCTCCGCGCGGGCGCAGACGAACTCGGCAAACCCGCCGAGGTTGCCGGCGGCGAGGTCGCCATACACTGCGTCGCCCGGCTGAAAGCGTGTGGCGCCGCTGCCGACCGCGGCCACGCGCCCGGCGATGTCGGCGCCGAGGGTCGGGCGCTTCGGCCGGCGCAACCCCGCCGAAAGGCGGAGCGGCAGCGGCTCACCGCGCAGCAGGTAGAGGTCGGCCTGATTGAGCGACGCGGCGTGGACCTGCACCAGCACCTCGCCGGCCTCAGGTACGGGCCGGGCAACTGTGGTCGGCTCGAGCACATCGGGTGCGCCATATGCTCGATAGGTCATTGCTTGCACTGGTATTGCTTCTTTCTTTTTGGCCTGTGGTTCGCTGGGATGCGCAGGCGTCGCAGGCGCATCCATGCTTCCCTCGTGCAGTGGCTTCCGCGCCCGTTTCTTTACCGTCAAGACTCGCTACAGAACCATCGACAGCCTGTAGGACTTCCAGCCCAGGATGAGATGGAAGATGATAAGTCCGAAAACGCCAACGACGGCGACCGGCGAGCGAGAGTCGAGTACAAGGACAGAGGCCGCTATGACGCCAGCCACCCCGAGCACAACGCTTAACCCGCCAAAACCCGTGCCAAATGCCGGGGCATTGAACATGGCTACGCCGAGGGCAATCACACCTATCGGCAGAAAGATGAGCCCTGTGATGAGCAACGCATCGAATATTCCATGGCTCACCTGCCATAGCAGGACGAGCATGGCCTGCGCTTCGCGGGTCGCGCCGGGAGCGTGGTAGAGGTCGGAAATCGGTGTTTGCCAGATGTGATGGAGGGCATCGGCCGCGAGCACCACAAGACCCAGAATACCCAGAACACTCCCGAAGAGCGCGGGCGCGAGGCTTGTTTCCCGGAGCGCGCGATACAAGGCAAGAAAGTGGGTGACCCACAAGATGAGTACAACCAGATACAGGCTGTTCTCGACGATACGCGCCGTTCTAACCTCGGGAAACCTTGCAACCTCCACAAAGTTTGTTCCCACGAACACGCCTACGATCACGAAGACGACAATAAAGACGATGCCACCCAGAATGCCGGCCAGACCACCCCAACGCAAAACGCTCTTCTCCTGCGCTGTATTCTGTACCTTACTCACTATTCATATCCTTCTTCTAGACGATCTTGACATGGCTTGACAAGGCTCGTTGCATCGAGCCTGGATACACCTGACCGCGACGTCAGCCCTGCCCACGGATGAGCCGCAGGCCGGTGGCAACGAGCCAGACGAGCCACGTAGCCAGGCCCAGAACCCCGACGAACACCAGTGGCGAGCCTTCCGCGATGATGAGGTTTCCGGTCCCGGCCAGGATGGGCAAGCTGCCGCCCACCACGCCGAGCAGCCGCTGCCACGGCCGCGTCAGGCCGCTGGCGTGCGTAGCCAGCGCCGCGCCGATGAAGGTCGCGCCGAGTGCGGGCAGCGCAAGCGCGAAGATCGCGGCATGGAGCTGCCAGATCAGCGCGAAGGCGGGGGTCGGCTCGGCCAGACCGTCTGCGGCGAGCACGACCGCGATGTGCGTGGCAATGGTGAGGGCGAATAACGCCGCGAGCGTCGCTCCGGCTGCCACCGTGAGCCGCGACCAGTCCGCCCCTGCGCCGCCACGGCGCTGCACAAGCCCGTGCAGTGCAGTAACGAACATCAGGAGCAGCACCATGTTCACGGCCTCCAGCCCCGCAGCGACGGCCACAGCGCCCCGGTTGGCGGCGTGGTAGGCGAGGACCACACGGAGAGGATCGCCGTAGGTGGGCGCTCCGGTGCCGTCGCCAAGGCCGAGGATCTGGGCTACACCACCGTCAAACATCGCGTTCTGAGCGATCACTGACGCGGCTAAGGCGACCGCGATGACGCCGACCATTCGCGTCGTGGACACCCGGTTCCCTGCGGCCACTGCTGGTGTCGCTGCCTCGCTCGTTCGAGCTCCTCCGAGCGCTGACGTGATGTTTGTGCTCGCCTGCGCCACGTTCCCTGCATCGTTCACTGTGTATCTCCTTTTCTTGAATCTATTGATTGTGTTCATTGATCTGCTCGCTGGAGCTCAGCGCGAGCAGCGTCAGGCCAAGATCGCGCACTTTGCGCAGCAGCCCGTGCAAGGCGGCTTGATCGGCCACCGGGCCGCTGATCAGCGTTGCGCCGCTGGCGTCCTGGCTGATTGTCATCCCGTCGAACCAGGCCCGCCAGTCCGCGCTGAGCTGGCCCTTCACCGTGATCTGGTAGACCGCCGGCTCGCCACGGCTTGCCCTGAGAGGTTGGTGCTGCTCCATGCTCGCACTCCTGCGCGCTCGAACAGCACCACGATAGCACCCGACGGCGAGTGTGGCGTACCACCGCGGTGGTATTTGAGGGGGTATCTATGCACAACGCGCTATGGCTGAGCAAAATGGGCAACGGCGTGCTGCGCTGTGGCGTGCGGCGCTACGAAGTGTTCTCGTGTGTCGAGCGGGGTAGAGCGGAAGGTCAGGCGGGTTAGGATCGCTCCAGGAAGCCAAGCTCGCGGCCTCTGGCAACCGCCTGCGTGCGGCTTGCAACCCCAAGCTTGCTGTAGATATTGCGCGTATGCACCTTGACCGTCTGGGGCGAAAGGTGCAGCCGTGCGGCAAGCTCCTGGTTATTGAGCCCCTCGGCGATCAGGCGCAGCACCTCGCGCTCGCGTGCGGTGAGCGGCTCTTGAAAACGTTCGAGCAGTTGAGCGTTTGAGCGCAAAACACCACTCATCTCGTCAGCCTGCGCCTCAGCAGAAAAAGGGAATGCAGCGAGTAGCACAGCCCGATAGGAAGCAAGCAGATCACTTTGCGCTTTGCGTTTTGCGTTTTGCGCTTGGAGCAGCCGCGCCAGTGGCGGGCCCTCGTCGGCAAACAGCCGAACGTACCCCTCCGGCTCGGCCAGCGCCAGCGCGCGTTGCAGCGGGATACGTGCCTGATCCATATCGCCCCCGGCCTCGTGCGCGAGGCTTTGAAGCAGCAGCGCCTCGATCTGGCTGCCGATCCTGCCGCCAGCTTCCGCTGCCGCACACAGTCGCGTGAGAAGATCGAGCACATCGTGCAGATCGCTGGCGGCGTGGTCGTGGCGATAGCGGGCGATCAGCACGCGCGCGAGGGTCAGATGCTCGAACTCTCGCCGATAGCTCAGGGTGTCTGTGGCGGTGACGCCACACGCCGCGACCCATGCGGTTGCGGCGAGGAGATTGCCCTGCCGGATGTACACCCGCGCTTTGAGCGCCGCGACGGGGCGCAGGTCAGGGACGGGGTTGGGGAGATAGCGCCGCTCGGCCGCATCCAGCAGATCAAGCGCGGCATCCCAGTTGCCGGACGCCTCTTCGATGCGGGCCTGGGCCAGACGCCAGCGAAAGGGCCAGTCGATCAGGGCAGCCTGCTCGCCCCCTTCCTTGCTGGTGCGCAGGTGCAACGCGGCGGCTTCGGCATCGCCCTGCTCGTGGGCAATCACGGCCAGACCCAGGTGCAGGTGTGGGGCCGCCATCCTGAGGGCTTCGTGATCGGCCGGCACCAGGGTGAGGAACTGCCGGTACAGGCGGGCCGCCTCGCGCAGCTGGCCCTGGGCAAGCCGAATCTCCGCCAGATAGAAGCCACTGGCCAGGGCGAACGCAAGGTTGCCAGTCGCGCGCGTGTGCTCGATCCATGCGGCAAAGGCGCTGTAAGCCGCCTCAAGTGCGCCGCTGGCCCACTGGCTCACCCCCGCCAGCACGGTCGCCTGGGCGTACACCAGCGGCTCCGTCTCAGCGCTCAGGTCGCGCGCGGTGGTGGCATGCTGCTGGGCTGCGACAAAATCGCCGCGGCTCTGGGCCAGGTAGGCGCGGGCGGCGGCGATTCGCGCCGGCACGCTGGGCAGCAGCTCGCTGGCGACCACCACGATCGACGCCAGTTCGTCGTGCGATGCGGACAAGCTGCGCTCGGCGTGGCGCAGCCATGCCTCGCTCGCCTCGGTCTGGCCGGTATCCAGCAGCGCCCAGGCGTATTGGGTACACAGCACCGGCCTGACGCGCAGCACCTCTTCCGGGAGCTGGCCCACCCAGCGGCACCATGCGGCCGCCTGAAAGCTGCTGTCCATGTTCGGCCAGGCGCGCTCGGCCAGCGCGGCGACCCGGGCGGGGTCGGCGGCCGCAGCGGCGTGGTGCAATGCCTCAAGCAGCAGACCCTGGGCCTCATACCAGCCACTCGCCCGCAGGTGCAGCGTGGCGACCGCACCCGCGTCGGTGGCTACCTCGTGCGGGAAGCGCTGCCGCAGCAGTTCACCAAACAGATGGTGGTAGCGATACCAGAATCGCTGGTCGTCCAGTGAAACGAGAAACAGATTGGCGCGTTCGATGGCCTGGAGGGTCGCCTGCCCAGAGCCGGCGGGCAGGGCGAGGACCGCGTCACACAGCGGGCCACACAGCCGGTCGAGCACCGACGTGCGGAGCAGGAACTGCTGGAGCAGCGCGGGCTGCTGGTGGAGCACTTCTTCAAGCAGATAATCGAGCACAAAGCGCTGACTGCCGGAGAAGGATCGCACGAAACTGGCTGCGTCCTGATGGCCGCGCAGCGAAAGCGCCGCCAGATGAAGACCGGCGGCCCAGCCTTCGGTGCGGCGTGCGAGGGCTGCAACCACATCTGCCGACAGACGCAAACCTTCTGTCTGGCTGAGCAGCGCGCCCGCCTCGGCGTGGCTGAAGCGCAACTCGGCGGCGCGCAGCTCGGTGAGCTGATCACGGGCGCGCAGGCGGGCCAGAGGCAGCGGCGGATCCTCGCGGGTGGCGATTACCAGGTGGAGCTGGGGCGGCTGGTGCGCCAGCAACAGACCGAGAACCGCATCAACCGGCGCTGCATTGACCAGATGGTAGTCGTCGAGGACGAGTACGACTGGCTGCGTGAGCGCCGCGAGTGCGTTGATCAGGTCCGTCACTGCTGCGGCAGGTGCTGGTGCCTGTGGCGCAAGCAGCGCAGCCAGCAGCCCCGCCCCAAACTCGGGCACGACAGTTTGAAGCGCGGCCACAAGGTAGGCCAGAAAGCGCGCAGGCTCGTGGTCGCTCGCGTCGAGCGTTAGCCAGGCGACCGGGCGCGCGCACCCGTCCAGCCACTGGCTGAGCAGCGTGGTCTTGCCAAAGCCGGCCGGGGCGGCAAGCAGGGTCAGGTTGCGGCGCAGCCCGTCGTTGAGCCGCTCAATCAGGTGGGGCCGCAGCATCCCGTTCGGGCGGGGCGGCGGGCGGTATAGCTTTGTGGCGAGCAGCGGAGGGGGCGTTGCTCCAGTATGCATACTCAAGCGACCTCGATGATCCTCATAGGTCTACAAGCAGATTCACCAGCAACCACTACCATTTCTGGCGGATTTAATGCGGTGTATCTGGCAGGATGTCGCCAGGCAGAACCATGCTCAAGAGCGGGTTAGGAAAGCTGCGCGTCATCGTAATGGCGAAGAACGTCTCGGCAAGCCCGGGCAGCCTGGCAAACTCGACCAGCACGCCGCCCTCCAGCTCATCTTTTACCACGATCGACGGCACAACGGCCAGCCCGCTATGCTCACGCGCCACCAGACGCAGCATGGCCATATCGTCAACTTCGGCAACGATCTGCGGCTGGAACCCCAATCGCGCCATCAGCCCATCAAAGCCCATGCGAATAATCGACTGGGGCGACGGCACAACCAGCGCCTCCTGGCGTAACAGCCCCTCCAGCGGCACGTGAAGGCGGCTCGGATGCGGGTGCCCAACCAAACTCACGGGTTGCTCATCGATCACATGGACGACCCAGCGTGTTGTTGTATCGCGCAGCGGAGCGACGTCGGAGAGAACCACATCCAGTGTGTAGGCTTCGAGCCCTTTAAGCAATTCTTCCAGCGAACCTGAGCGAATAATCACTGCGACACCTGGCGCCGCGAGCGGTGTGCGCAGAAAGGCAAGCTGGAAATTGCGCGATAAAGTCGCCAGTGCACCAACCCGCAGGATCTTGAGCTGTGGCCCTTCGAGCCGTCCGAACGTGCCAAGTAGCTCATTCCCTTTGGCGAAGATCGTATCTGCAAGATTCAAAGCAATCGCGCCAGCTTCGGTTAAAACCAAGCGCCGGCCAATGCGCTCGAACAGCACCTGCCCCAACGAAGACTCTAATGTGCTGATTTGCATGGAAAGTGCAGATTGGGCAATATTGTGTTTCTGCGCGGCACGTGCAATGCTGCCCTCGTGCGCCACAATCCAGAAAGCGCGCAAGTGATGGTAGTTCAGCATGTTCTACAACCATTCTATAAAATAGAACAGTATCGACTGTTACTTCTATTTTTATGATTGGTTTCTTTATGATACCATCTCACCCGAGGAAGGCAAATGAAGCGCCCTGCCTGAGAGGTGCTTTAGAAGAGGTACTCGTTCGACAAAAGTGTCTATCATCACACAAGGAGGCAGCATGCATTTTTCGCTTTATCACACAATTCAACCTCTGGCTCCTGATGCTATCAATCTGGTGAGTGTGGACTCGATGCGGGTGATCAGCCACGCAATCGAGGATGTCGTTCTTCACCACTCGCAAGGGGCCGTGCTGAGCGCCGGTTTCCAGCGCACCTCCTTTTTTCGGCTGCAGGAAGCCCGCTATCGCTCACTTGCGCGTGTCTGTTCAGCTATTTCTGTGTATGCTGTGTCCGATATTCATGCGCCGGCTATTGAACCCATTACCTACGTCTCGCTTGCTCCGGAATCGCCGCTGGCACGCGAGTGGTTTCTGGTTGTCAATACGCCAGATTTTGCCTGCGCCCTGGTTGCGCAAGAGGTCGAGGGGCCACTTAGTGCGCCACGCCGCTTTCAGGCGCTTTTTCTTACCGATGGCGACACAATCGACGATATCGAGATGATCCTGCGCGATCGTGCGGATGCGCCGTATGAACCACCCCAGGTTCGCAATTATGCCTGGCGGCAACGGAACATCCAGCGCGTTGTCAGCCAGTTACTTGCGCATCAACAATCGCCAGCGCCGGCCTGCGAACGAGCCAAAGAGGCCGACGAGGTGCGCGAGCTCACCCGGCTTCTCCCGGCGTTTGCGAAGAATGCGGAGTGGCAGCGCTTTTTGCTCAACACCATCGAGCAGCGCGCTGCTGCGTTGGCCGTTTGATCTCAACGCTGGCAGGCGCTGCGTTCAACGGCAAAGCGTTTCGTGAGGCGTGCCACAAACCATGGCACGCCTCATTGCATAGTGTAAGCCGATTGCGTTGCACCCTAACCCTTGCGGCGCGCGTCGATCATGCGGCGGATTTCCTCACCCTGGCGCCATTCCTGCTCGGCAAGCTCGTCGGCGCGCAGCAGCGGCGGCACCGCCACGGGCCGGCCGCTGCCATCGACCGCGACCATGCTGAAGTAGCCGGTGGTGCACATGCGCCGGTCGCCAACCTGCGGGTGCTCGGCAAAAATATGTACGCGAGTGATCATTGAGGTGCGCCCAACGTAGATCACGCGCGCGCTGGCCTCAATGATCTCGCCCGCATGAATAGGCGTGCGGAAGTCGATACGTTCGCTCGACGCGGTGACGAGCGCGTTGCGGCAGAAGCGCAGCGCGGCAATCGCGGCAGCCTTGTCCATCAGGGCCATCACCTCGCCGCCGAACATCGTGCCGTGGTTGTTGGTCTGCCCGGGCAGGATGATGTCGGCAATCGTGACTTCGGGGGCGCTGCGCGCTTCCTGGTTGGTCATAGGTTCTCCTTTGTGGCGCGGACCTGCGTGTCCGCCACCCGCCCTCGTTTATTGCGAGGGCTCCGCGCCCTCGCGCTCCGCGGCAAGAGGCCGCCGCCGGCCTCCTGCACCTCGCCGCTGGGGCCTTGCCCCAGACCCCAAAAAGAGCGTGGTACGTTTTTGAAAAATTGTACTGTCATGCCTCCGTTGTGGATGAAGGGAAGGCATCAAACGATTCAACAAGCCTTGTCTATAGAAACACTCAAGCTGGTACGCTCCCGATCATTAGATGCCATCATTCCGCATAACGGAGGCATGACAGACCTGCATTGCACCTACGCACTACGCTCTTTCGGGTTCCAAGGGCGCAGCCCTTGGCCGGGGTGCTGGGGCGGGAGCCCCAGCGGCCCTGCGGCCAGAGCAAGCTGGCTTGAAACTGGCACTGCCTGCGGCCCGAGCAAGTTGCCTTGAAACTGGCACTGCATTTTAGCCCGAGCAAACAAGGCCGGGCGGACACACAGGTTCGCCCAGACAGCCAATGGCCCTGCGGCCTGAGCCAACTACGGAAGCGTCGCCCGCAGCTCGTTCGCACCCGCGTCGGGCGTGAGCAGCAAGCCCTGTGCGCTGGCCTCGGCCGCGCCGCCCGACACATCTGCGCCGCGCACGCCCACCAGCAGCGCGCGCCAGCCGCCCGCCGCATCGCCGCGCCGCGTGATGGTGATGGCTCGGCCGGCACGCTGCACCGCAAACTCGCACGCCACCCCGCCGTCGAGCGTCGGGATCTCCACCAGCGACTCGCCGCCTTCGGCCAGCTCGTATACCTGCAGCGTCACCCCGTCGGCGTAGTCGTAGTCGGGGCGGGCGGTGTTTGCGCCCAGCGCAAGCACAGTGTTCGGGCGCACCAGCAGCGGCATGCTCAGCGCGCCGTGCGTTTCGCGCAGCCAGCGCCCGCCCTGCACCGGCTCACCCGTCAGCAGGTTCGTCCAGCGCCCTTCCGGTAGGTAGTAGCTCACGCTGCCGTCGTAGGAAAACACGGGGGCGACCAGCAGCGACTCGCCCAGCATATACTGGCGGTCGAGGGAGTCGCAGGCCGGGTCGGCGGGGAACTCCAGCAGCATGGCGCGCATCAGCGGCGCGCCGGTATGCGCAGCCACGCGGGCTTGTGCGTACAGGTACGGCATGAGCCGGCATTTCAGGTTGGTGAAGGTGCGCAACACGTCGACCGCTTCTTCATCAAACAGCCACGGCACGCGGTACGACGAGCTGCCGTGCAGGCGGCTGTGCGACGACATCAGGCCGAACGCGACCCAGCGCTTGTAGAGCGCGGCCGGGGGCATGCCCTCGAAGCCGCCGATGTCGTGACTCCAAAAGCCAAAGCCCGACAGGCCCAGCGACAGGCCACCGCGCAGGCTTTCCGCCATCGCCTCAAACGTCGATTGGCAGTCGCCGCCCCAGTGCACCGGGAACTGCTGCCCGCCCGCCGTGGCCGAGCGCGCAAACACCACAGCCTCGCCCGCGCCGCGCTGCTCGCGCAACACATCGAACACGGTCTGGTTGTAAAGTTGGGCGTAGTAGTTATGCATCTTCTGCGGGTCGGAGCCGTCGTGATAAGATACATCGGTCGGGATGCGCTCGCCAAAGTCGGTTTTGAAGCAGTCTACGCCCATGTCGAGCAGCGCGCGCAGCTTGCCAGCATACCACGCGCAGGCGTCGGGGTTGGTAAAATCGACCAGTGCCATGCCAGGCTGCCACAAATCCCACTGCCACACGTCGCCATTCGGCCGCCGCAGCAGAAAGCCCTCGCGCATGCCCTCGGCAAAGAGCGGCGAGCGCTGCGCGATGTACGGGTTGATCCACACGCAGATACGCAGCCCACGCGCTTTCAGGCGCTGCAGCATGCCGGCCGGGTCGGGAAACATGCGCCGATCCCACTCGAAATCGCACCAGTTGAACTCGCGCATCCAGAAGCAATCGAAGTGAAACACATGCAGCGGCAGCTCGCGATCGGCCATGCCCTGGATGAAACTCGTCACCGTGGCTTCGTCGTAGCTGGTGGTGAAGGATGTAGTGAGCCACAGGCCGAACGACCATGCCGGCGGCAGTGGCGCGCGCCCGGTCAGCGCGGTGTATTTCGCCAGCACTTCCTTGGGCGTTGGGCCGTAGATCAGGAAATATTCAAGCGTCTCGCCCGGCACGCTGAACTGCGCCCGGGCAACTTTCTCGCTGGCGACCTCGAACGACACAAGCTCGGGATGGTTCACAAACACGCCATAGCCGCGATTGGTCAGGTAGAAGGGCACGTTCTTATACGCCTGCTCGCTGCTGGTGCCACCGTCCTGGTTCCAGATGTCGACGGTCTGGCCGTTCTTGACAAAGGCGGTGAAGCGCTCGCCCAGGCCGTAGACGTTTTCGCCCACGCCCAGCGCAAGCTGCTCGTGCATAAAGTGCTCGCCCTCGCGCTCGATGTAGCCCATGCCACGCGGCTCGCTCGCCGTCAGGGTGTGGCCATGCTCATCCTCGAAGGCCACGCGCCACGCGCCGCCACGCGCCACCCGCGCCGTGAGCCGCCCGCTCGACAGCGTCGCCGCGCCTTCGCCATCAGTGGCGCGCACGCTGCGTGCGGTCTGCTCAGCAATCGCAAAGTGCGGCCCGCGCGGCTGCCCGCCCGCGAAGTGCGTCAGCCGCACGCGGATCACATCGTCCATCGGCGCGGACAGCCCGATGGTGAGCAGCGGGCCTTTCAGCGTGTCGCCGCGATGGTTGATGCGCGATGTGGGGGCGGAGATTGTCAGCGTGTCGTCGGTGGCATCGACATCGTAGGCTTCGGCGGGGTAGAACGCTGCGACGCCGGGCCGCAGCAGCCAGTTGCCGTCGGTGAATTTCATAGCGCTATTCCTTTGTGTGCAGGCGCAGCGGGTTGCGGTGCGAGAGCATACTCGCCTGCGGCGGCTTTGTCAATCAGGGCTGCGCGCCCTCGCGTTCCGCAAGGCCGTAAGCAGAGCCACCTAAACGCCAGTTTGCTCGGGCCGCAAGGCCGCAGGGGCGGCGCCCGCCCCTGCACCCCGGCGCTGGGGCTTGCGCCCCAGACCCCGAATTTGATCTGGTTGGCATATTTGAATTTTGTGTGTCATGCCTCCGTTATGCCATTCTGCTGGCAGCGAACAATAGAGGCAGCATCAATGTTGACCGCTTTCAAAATCGAGCAAAACTCTTCTCGTTCGATGCCTTGCATTCATCCACAACGGAGGCATGACTGGAAAACATTTCGCATGACTACCACGTTCTTTAAGGGGTTCGGGGCAAGGCCCCGACGCCGCGGTTAGGGGCGGGCGGCCGCCCCTAACCGCGGGGCACGGGGTCGCGCAGACCCCGACTAACCTCGCATTGGGAGCATACTGACCGCAGGGCATGGGGTCGCGCAGACCCCGACTAACCTCGCATTGGGCCTATGCTAGCCGAGACACGGAGCCGCACAGGCAAAAATTCCACCGAAGGTGTAAAAACGCCACCGCAGCGCGTTCAATCAAATAGAAGCGAGATAGTGTCAGGAGCATCTATGGCATCCAGCGACCTTGAGCAAACACTGCGCGAGCTGCAGGCGGCCAGCTACACCCTGCCAGGCACAGCCGAAACCGAGCTGCACTGCGACCTTGTGATGAAAGGCGGCATCACCAGCGGCGTCGTTTACCCGATGGCAGTGCTGAACCTCGCCCGGCGCTACCGCTTCCACTCGATCGGCGGTACCTCGGCTGGCGCGATTGCCGCCGCAGTGACAGCTGCCGCCGAGTATGGCCGCGAGCGCGGCGGTTTCAACCGCCTGGTCGATGTAGTGCGCGAGCTGCAGCGCCCCGGCTTTCTGGCGAACGTCTTTCAGCCCATGCCGCGCACCCGCCCAGTGCTGCAGCTCCTTTTTTTGTCGCTCGATTTCAAGCGCCGCGCCAAAGAGCAAACCGACGACATCCCGACGCGCCTGCGCCTGACCGGCAGTGTTTTCCGCCTGCTTGGCGCGCTGACCTTTGCGCCGCCGAGCAGGGCTGGCATGATTGGCGGGCTGCTTGGCGCGGCGCTGGCCGCCCTGGGCGCAAGCGGCTGGATCGTCGCGGGGGTGGCGGGCAATGGCTGGCAGCTCGTGTGGGGCGTGCTGCTGATCGTCCTGTTCGCGTGGCTGTGCGGCATGATCGGCACGCTCGGCAGCATCCTGCTGGGCGAGCTGCCCGCCAACTACTTCGGCGTGTGCGGCGGCAGGCCAGTGGCCGACCATGCGCGCAACCGGCTCGTGCCCGCTGCTGGCACGCAAAGCCCCGCGCTCACCGACTGGCTCGCCAGCACAATCGACGCGCTGGCGGGCATGCCGGCCGGGCAGCCGCTCACCTTCGGAAAGCTGCGCGCCAAACCTGCGAATACGCCCGGCACCGACTGGGGCATTCGGCTCAACACCGTCACCACCAACATCAGCCAGGGTCAGCCCTATGTCATGCCCTTCGCCGACCGCCAATTTCTGTTCAGCGAAGAAGAATGCCGCGATCTCTTCCCGCCCTATGTCGTCGATTACATGGTACAGCACGCCTATGGGCCAGCCGATTTCGCCATGCCCGCCACCATCACCGACGAGCGCGGGCGCACGCACACGCTGCGCTTTCTGCCCGAAAGCGACAACCTGCCCGTCATTCTGGGCGTGCGCATGAGCCTGAGCTTCCCGGTGCTGCTGAGCGCCGTGCCGCTGTGGACGATCAGCCGCGAAACGTTTCGCGCGCCCGAATTTCGTGCGCCCTTCACGCTGAGCGCCAGAAACGTGCGCCGCAACTGGTTCAGCGACGGCGGCATTTGCAGCAACTTCCCGATCCACTTCTACGATCAGATTCTGCCACCTTACCCGACCTTCGGCATCAACCTCGGCCAGCAAACCATTGACGATCAATCTGGCCAGGTTGCCAGCCTCGATTTCCAGTGGGAAGAATCGCCCCAGAGCAATGCCGACCCGGCGCAGCGTGCCTACTCAACCGCACCCGACGCGCACGTGCCAACATCCAGCGTGTCGCTACCTTCGTCCTACCCGCGCGATCGACCCGGCCCGCTGTGGGAAGCACTCGACGGCTCACTGCCCGGATTCATCGGCGCGATCGTCAACACGGGCCTGTTTTACCGCGACATCGTGCAATCGCGCCTGCCCAGCTACTACGACCGCATTGTGACAATCTACCTGAACGACCGCGAGGGCGGCATCAACCTCGACATGCCGCCCAGCACGATCAGCAAGATCGCCAGCAAGGGCTACGAGGCCGCTGACGCGATTTTTGGCACCTTCAACTTCGACCACCACCTGTGGGTGCGCATGCGCCTGCTGCTTGGCAAGCTCGAACAAGGGCTGATCGAGCTGCACGACCCGCTGTTCACGAAGAAACCACAGGTCAATCAGGCAAAGCTCAATGCGCTGGTGGGCGAGATCACAACCTTCCTGGCCGACAGCGGCGTGGCGCATACCACCGTGCAGCAGCTGCTCGACGCGCAGCAGGCCGCCTACGCCCAGGAAGGCACGCGCTACCCCTACCCGCGCGACGCCGAGTGGCTCCAGGCAGTGCTGCCGCAGCTCTACGTCTTCCTGCTGATGATCCAGCAGTGGGGCGGCGCGGATCGGGCGCGCTTGCAGCTCGGCCAGCCCGACGAAACCCTTGCCGAGCTGCGCCAGCGCGAAGATCATATTCGCCTGCGTGTGACGCCAGAGCTGTAGCGTTGGCTGTCTGGGCGGACACAGGTCCGCCCGGCCTTGTTTGCTCGGGCCGCAAGGCCATTGGTTGTCTGGGCGGACCTGTGTGTCCGCCCGGCCTTGTTTGCTCAGGCCGCAAGGCCATTGGTTGTCTGGGCGGACCTGTGTGTCCGCCCGGCCTTGTTTGCTCAGGCCGCAAGGCCATTGGTTGTCTGGGCGGGTCTGTGTGTCCGCCCGGCCTTGTTTGCTCAGGCCGCAAGGCCGCCGGGGCTCGCGCCGCCCCGGCACCCGGCGTCGGGGCTTTCGCCCCGAACCCCAAATTTTGGGTGGTTGCCATCGTAAAGTTTGCGGGTCATGCCTCCGTTATGCCGTCCGCTGGCATCAACCGATAAGTACAGAAGCTGCATACAACGCTGGTGCGGCATCACTCAACAGTTGCCTGCTTTTTGGCACAACGGAGGCATAACCGTATAGCATTTCGTTTATTTTCCACGTTCTTTTTGGGGTTCGGGGCAAGGCCCCGACGGCGGGGTTGTTAGGGGCCGGCGGCGGCCCCTGACCGCGGAGCGCGAGGGCGCGCAGCCCTCGCAATGGGTGCAGGCGGACACATAGGTCCGCCCAGACGGGTCCGCCTGGGCGGATCGCGAGGGTGTGCTATCATAGCAGCTCCAATCACCCACAAGGAGCACACATGACCGATACAATTGCCGAGCGCACCCGCGCCGATCAGGCCCACCTCATCCACCCGCTGCACCACCCCAGCGCCCACCAGGCCCCCAAAATCTGGGTTTCCGGCCAGGGCGCCCTTGTGCGCGACGCCGAAGGGCGCGACTTCATCGACGGCCTGAGCGGGCTGTGGAACGTCCACGTCGGGCATGGCCGCCGCGAGCTGGCGCAGGCCGCCTACGACCAGATGAGCACGTTGGCCTACAACTCGTCCTACGCCGGCTCGACCAACCTGCCCGCGATTGAGCTGGCCGAAAAGCTCAGCGCGTTGGTCTACCCCTCGATCAACACCTTCTTCTTTACCAGCGGCGGCGCCGAGGCCAGCGAAAGCTCGTTCAAAACTGCGCGTTTCTACTGGAAGGCGCTTGGCAAGCCCGAGAAAACCAAGGTGATTGCCCGCACCCGTGCCTATCACGGCGTCACGCTCGCGGCCATGAGCGCCACTGGCCTCGCCAACTTCTGGCCCATGTTCGAGCCGCGCGTGCCCGGCTTTCTGCACATCGAATCGCCCTTCCCTTACCGCTTTGTCAACCCTAGCCCCGCGCTGAGCGACGGCGTGGCGGCGGCGAATTTGCTCGAAGAAGCGATTTTGCGCGAAGGTGCCGACACCGTTGCCGCGTTTATTGCCGAGCCGGTGCAGGGCGCGGGCGGCGTGATCGTTCCGCAGGACGACTATTTTGCGCGCATTCGCGAGATCTGCGATAAGTACGAAGTGCTGCTGATCGCCGACGAGGTAATCACTGGCTTTGGCCGCACCGGGCGCTGGTTCGGCCTAGAGCACTATGGCGTCGAGCCCGACATCATGCAGTTCGCGAAGGGCGTCACCAGCGGCTACATCCCGCTTGGCGGCATTGGCGTCTCCGACGCCATCCGCGACGTGATGAACAACGTGCCGCCCGCGCAGCGCTGGATGCACGCCTTCACCTACTCGGGCCACCCAACCTGCGCGGCCGTCGCGCTGCGCAATATCGCAATCATCGAGGACGAAGGGCTGGTGCAGCGCGCCGCCGAGGTGGGCGCGCGCTTCCAGAGCCGCCTGCGCGAGCTGCTGGCCCACCCGCACGTTGGCGATGTGCGCGGCATCGGCATGATTGCCGCCGTCGAGGTAGTGGCCGACAAGGCCAGCAAGCAGCCCTTCCCCGCCGCGGCTGGCGTGACGCAGAAGCTGGTCGATGCAATGATGGAGCGCGGCCTGTTCACGCGCGTAGTGCTGGATGCAGTGTGCCTCGCGCCGCCGCTTGTCACCACCGAGGAGCAGCTCGACGCAATTGTCGAGGCGGTAGGCGGCGCAGTCGAAAGTGTGGTCGCCGGGGTCAGCGCTTAGAAAGAGTAATCCACAGATGACACAGATTTCGCAGATGATGCATGCTGTGTGCAGATCTGCGAAATCTGTGTCATCTGTGGATGAATATGATCAGGGAAAATAAACGTGTTCGCAGGCTTGGCGTGGCGGCCACATGCCCCGCCGATGCCCAAGCTGATTGCATTTAACGCTTTATTGCGCTTGACGTCATTCTTCTGACTCCTGACCCCTGACTCCTGAACGCTGCCTAGCGCAATCTCAAACGATCTGTGCGGATTTCAGTAGCGCTCATTCAGCATCAGTATGCGCCTCAGCACAATCGTAAATCCAAAATCGTAAATCGAAAATGCACTAGCGAATTCCCAGCGCCAGCGCGGCTGCGCTCTTGGCTGGCGCGGCGCTGGCCACCGTTTCGAGCCGCGCGGGCGGCACGCCGATCAGGCCATCCAGCAGCGCCATGCCGCGTTTCTTCTTGCCCAGTGGCTCGTGCGCCAGCGCGAAACGCGCCTGAAGCTCGGCAATGAGCATGTTCATACGTTCTTCGCCGCCGGGCGCCACCAGCTCGACTTCCAGCTCGCGGAAATCCAGCTCGCGCCCGCCCGCCTTGATCACCCCCTGGTCAAGGCTGATCTCGGCTACCACCGCTGCCTCGTGCACCGCGTAGATAAACTGGCGCTGGGTGTGGATGGCAAGCATTGGCAGAAGCACAGCATCGCCAAGCAGCGCCAGCGCCCAATCGCGCGCCGGGCTGTTCGGCCACTCGCTCGGGTGGTCGCCAGCAGTCAGCAGCACTTCCCACTCTTCGTGGCGGCGCAGGCCGCCCTGCGCGCTCAGCGAGTGCTTCACCGTGGCAATGCGCCGCTTGCCGGTATCGCGCACACGCAGGCTGTAGCGCTGGCTGTTCAGCTTGCGGTCGGCAGTATCAAAATAGGTGTTACGCTGATATTCAATGCCAGGGGTCGCAACGAGAGTAAATGGACCCAGGTGAGGCATGTGTTGTAGCTCGGTAAACGTTGTCGAGGTATCGACACGGAACTTTGCTTCGATCTCCATATGCGCAGTGTATTCCTTCTATGCCCTCAGGCCGTGCGCCACTGCGCTGTGGCGATCGATTGTGGACATATGTGCGGGCCGTGTTCGCATCGTTTTGGCATCATACCACAAGTTCGTACCCTGCCAAGTTGCAGGAAATGACATTCTGCTCATTGCTGCGTTAGCCTGCAACGCCGAGCGTAATATTTTGCCCCGGAAAGGGACGCTCCCATCAAGCGTGCCGATGCTCAATATCCCTGACAGGCAATAAATGACAGTTTCGTCATCGCTGCACCTGCGGGCGAGCGCAGAATTCGCGAAAAGCGCTTGCTCTTGGCGGCCCTTAGTGGTTTAATAAGGCAGACACTGCATCGGCCCCAGCGTCCGCTCTTCCTCATCTTTAGCATTGTTGCATCTGCTTGTTGCATCGCAAACCACGGTGTTTGCCCGCGCCGCTGTCGCGGCTCGCATGCGGCTCGTTAGGATTTACAACCCGCATCTGCCCACGCGCTGCCAGTTCAATATCTGATACTGCAAGAGGTATACCAGAATGGTGAAACTTGTTGCCCTGTTTTCGCACCCCGCCAATGTGCAGGCCTTCAACAAGCATTTCGACGAGGTACACCTGCCGCTGATACAGCGTGTGCCCGGCCTGGCGCGTATCGAGCTGGCGCGCGTCACCGGCGGGCCGCGTGGCGTTTCGCCCTACCATATGATTGTGGAACTGTTCTGGAACAGCGCAGCCGACATGCAAGCCAGCATGGCCACCGCCGAAATGCGTGAGGTTGGGCGCGATGCGCGGGCTTTTGCAGGGCACCTCCTGAGCATGCACATTGCCGAGGTAGTCTCGCGCGCCACCAGCGAGTCGGGGAGCTGGGGGCGCGTAGTATAGGGCTGCGCGCCGCGCAGCAACGCCCCACGGTATATGCCGTGGGGCGTTGCTGTGAAGAAGTAAAGAAAACCCAGCTGTTCCTGCCGCTGCTGATTGAGCTGAATACTATGGTTTTCGTAATGAATTTTCGATGAAAAATACGTGTATAGCAATAAGCAGTAAATTATTCAAAGTTTCAATATGCATAGGACGTTCGAGCGGACGAATTTTATGCCTGCGGTGGGCAAGAAATTGATGCGCGACGTTGCTGCAAGCGAAAGTTCTGATGCGATAATGCAGGTACAATTGGAGAAAGTGCATTGCAGCAAGAAAGATGAATATGGAACCAGCAGGAAATTACCTGAGCGCCAATGTCGAGCGCTTTATGGGCTTTGCTGATCGGTATGATAAATTTCGCCCGCGCCCGCCGGCTGCGCTGGCCGAGCTGCTGTGCCAGCTGGCCGGCACACCGCGCCCGGCGCTGGTTGTTGATCTGGGCAGCGGCACCGGGCTTTCGACGGCGCTGTGGGCGGGCCGCGCCGAGCGCGCGCTGGGCGTCGAGCCGAGCAACGACATGCGCAGCGAGGCCGAGGCGCGCTGTGCCGGGCTGGACGGGCTTGCGTTTCGCGCTGGCTATGGCAACGCCACCGGCCTGCCCGATGCCTGCGCCGATATTGTCACATGCTCGCAGGCGCTGCACTGGATGGAGCCAGCCAGCACCTTTGCCGAGGTTGCGCGCATCCTGCGGCCGGGCGGGGTTTTCGCCGCCTACGACTGCGATTGGCCGCCCTGCTTCAATCTCGAAATCGAGCACGCCTATAACAACTGCCTGGTTCAGGCCACGATTGTCGAGCAGGGGCGCGGCCTTTCACGCGAAGTACACTACTGGGACAAGCGCCAGCATCTTGAGCGCATACGCGCGAGCGGGCATTTCCGCTTTTCACGCGAGCTGCTGCTGCACCATACCGAACACGGCGATGCCGAGCGCCTGGTGGGGCTGGCGCTCAGCCAGGGGCAGGTTGCCACGCTGCTCAAGGCTGGCGCGAGCGAAGAAGAAATTGGCATCGCCGCGCTGCGCGCCGCCGCCAGCCACGCGCTTGGCGATGCCACTGTGCCATGGTATTGGAGCTACCGGGTGCGCGTGGCGCAGCGCTAGCGCATACCCAGCGCGTTCGCGCCGGGCGCGGCTACACGTTCGGCCAGGAACTCTTCCCAGCTGCGCCGGCCAATGGCGCGCTCGGGCGCGAGGTTGGCGCCATTGCGAATGGCGCGCGCCGCCCGACCGGGCAGCCACAGCGGAATACTCGGCCTGCGCCGGCCGGTGGCGCGCAGATAGCCCTGCATCAGTTCGGCCATGGTGTAGATACGCGGCCCGCCCATGTCGGGAACCAGCCCGGCCGGCGCGCCGAGCGCGAGTTCGGCCATGCGCGCCGCCACCTCGCCCGCGTCGATCGGCTGGAAGCGGAAGCCGCTGGGCAGCGGCAGCACGGGCAGTTTTGCCATCTGCTGCGCCACCAGCAGCACCAGATCGTAGAACTGCGTGGCGCGCAGCGTTGTCCAGGGCAGGCCCGAATCGGCAACAATCCGCTCGGCGGCGAACTTCGACGCGAAATAGCTGAACATTGCGCGGTCGATTGCGCTCACCACCGCGATGCGCTCGGCCCCAACCACCGAAATGTACACGAGGTGCTTCACCTCAGAATGACGCGCCGCTCGCACCAGATGGTCGGCCTTTTGCTCATCGCCAGCGGCGCTGCCCGCGCAGTGCACAATCACCTCAACGCCCGCCACCGCCGCCTCAACCCCCGCGCCCGTACTCAAGTCGCCCACCACATACTCAACGCCCTCGGCTGTGGCACGCGGCTGGCGACTCAGCACCCGCACCGCGCAGCCCGCCTCGCGCAAACGCGGCACCAGCAGCCGTCCCAGCGTGCCCGTCCCGCCCGTCACTAACACATGTTGCATGTTTTCATCTCCCTGCTATCCTGTGCAATGAACGCCCTGCGGCAATTCGCACAGCAGACGAGATTGCGGGCGCAAATGTGACATGCTTGGCACGAAAGCTGGCGGGAGATCAGCGCATGAAAGATGGGCACACCTCTGCGGGCAAGGCGGCAGCGTTCGAGCACTATCGTGTGCTGCTGTTCTCAATCGCCTATCGCATGACCGGCAGCGCCAGCGACGCCGAAGACCTGGTGCAGGAAACCTACCTGCGCTACCATGGGAGCGCCGAGCGCGAGATCGCCTCGCTGAAAGCCTACCTCAGCACCATCATTACCCGCCTCGCGCTCGATCACCTGAAATCCGCGCGCGTGGCCCGCGAGCGCTATGTCGGCACGTGGCTGCCCGAACCGATCCTGACCTCGGCGGAAGGCGGCTTGCCACTCGCCAGGCTCGAGCAGCAGGAAGCGCTTTCGCTGGCGTTTTTGCGCCTGCTCGAAGCGCTCAGCCCGCCCGAGCGCGCCGTGTTTCTGCTGCACGAAGTGTTTGGCTACCCGTTTGGCGAAATTGCCGCGATGCTGGAGAAAAGCCCGGCCAACTGCCGCCAAATCTTCCACCGCGCCCGCACCGCGCTGGAAGGCGCGCCGGCGCGCTTCACGCCCGAGCCGCAGCAGCAGCGCCAGCTTCTGCTCAGCTTTCTGGCCGCCAGCCAGGCCGGCGACATGGCTGCGCTGACGCGCCTGCTCGCCCACGACGCGATTTCCTGGGCGGATGGCGGCGGCAAAGCGCCCGCGAACCTCAAGCCGGTGGTGGGGCAGGCCGCAGTGGCGCGCTTCTGGGCCTTCTGGCTGGGTCAGGCGCGCACGCTCACCTTCACCCTTGGCGACGTGAATGGCGAGGTGGCAATTCTGGCGTGGGAAGGCGAGCGCCTGGGCGCGCTGATCAGCCTGGCGCTCGGCGCGGATGGCGTTCGGGAGATCGCTGCGCAGCTAAACCCCGAGAAGCTTGCCTACATCCAAGCACAGCTCACACAGCGATAACATTGCGGGCAAAAGCGTGGCATGCGGGCGTACCGTCGCGGCATAGTGGGCGGTAGAACAAATGCTCGTCATTCAAGCATTACAATTCGGAGAAACGCCCGTGCTCGCCAAAGTATTCAGCTGCGCCATCGTGGGCCTGGACGGCCACCCCGTGGAGGTCGAAGTCGATATCAGCCAGGGCTTGCCCAGCTTTCAGATTGTTGGCCTGCCCGATGCCGCCGTGCAGGAAGCCAAGGAGCGGGTTCGCGCCGCCGTGAAGAATTCGGGCGCATCATTCCCCATGAAACGCCTGACCGTCAACCTCGCCCCGGCCGACATCCGCAAGGCCGGCCCGGCCTACGACCTGCCGATCGCGATTGGCCTGCTGCTGGCCTCGGAACAGGCGCAGGGCAGCGTCGAGCGCGCGCTGTTTGTGGGCGAACTGGGGCTGGATGGCAAGCTGCGCCACACCGACGGCGTGCTGCCGATGGTCAGCATTGCGCGCAACCACGGCATCGAGACCGTGTATGTGCCGTTTGAAGACGCGCCCGAGGCCGGGCTGGTGGAGGGAGCGACCGTCATCCCCGTCCAAACATTATCCGACCTCACGGCGCATCTGGCCGGCGAGCGCCGGCTGACACCCTACATGGCCACGCCGCTCACGCTCGAAGACGACGCGATCTACCCGGTGGATTTTGCGGATATTCGCGGGCAGGAACACGCCAAGCGCGCGCTCGAAATCGCGGCGGCGGGCGGCCACAACCTGCTGATGAGCGGCTCGCCGGGCTCGGGTAAAACCCTGATGGCGCGCGCTGTGCCTTCCATCCTGCCGCCCATGAGCCTGGAAGAATCGCTGGAGGTCACCAAAATCTACTCGGTGAGCGGCATGCTGCCACCCAACCAGCCGCTGGTACGCCAGCGCCCGTTCTGCGCGCCGCACCACACCATTTCGCAGGCCGGGCTGGTTGGCGGCGGCTCGCGCATCAAGCCCGGCGAGATCACGCGCGCGCACCGTGGCGTGCTGTTCCTCGATGAGCTGCCCGAGTTTGGCATGCAGACGCTGGAGGTGTTGCGCCAGCCGCTGGAAGATCGCATCGTGACGATCAGCCGCGCCTCGGGCTCGGTCACCTTCCCGGCCAGCTTCATCATGGTTGCGGCGATGAACCCCTGCCCGTGCGGCTGGTATGGCGACCCCGAGAAGCAGTGTACCTGCTCGGCGTCGGTGGTGGCGCGCTACCAGAAGCGCATTTCCGGCCCGCTGCTCGACCGGATCGACATTCATGTAGAAGTGGCGCGCGTGCAGTACGAAAAGCTCGCCTCCGAGCGGCAGGGCGAGCCTTCGCGGGCCGTGCGCGAACGCGTGACTGCGGCGCGTACCTTCCAGGCGGCACGCTTCCGTGGCACGCGCATGGTCACCAACGCCGACATGGGGCCGGCCGAGGTGCGCCGCTATTGCGGGCTGGATGCGGCGGGCCAGCGCCTGATGCAGGCGGCTATGCGGCAGCTGCAGCTTTCGGCGCGTGGCTACCACCGCGTGCTCAAGCTCGCCCGCACCATCGCGGACCTGGCGGGCACCGAGCAGATTGGCGCGACGCACCTGGCCGAGGCGCTGCAATACCGCCCGCGCCAGAAGGAGTAGCCCTGTAGCGAAAATCGGTTCGGAAACCATAATGGCGGGTCTGCTTAGCACAGCAGACCCGCCATTATTTATGCTTTGCTTTATGCCAATTCGCTCGTAATACCCCGCCCGGCGTGGCGCGCTGGGCGCTTGGGAAGCTCTGCGCGAAGCACGGGCTGCTTGCTTGCAGCCAGTTGTTCCAGAAGCAGGGCAGCTTCGTGCGGCGCGTTGTGCTGTGCGTAATCGGCGCGGATGCGTTCGGCGTTGAAGCTGTATTGCGCGTTGCGGCGCACCGATTGCACCGCAGCGCGAATCTGCTCGGGCGTTGGTGTTTTGGTTCGCAGGTTGATGCCCGCGCCGCTCCAGGCCACCCGCGCCGCCACCTCGGGTTTGTCTTCGGTGGTGCCTGCCACAATCAGCGGGATGCCCTGCGCAAGCGCGAATTGCACGCCGCCATAGCCGCCATTGGTGATCATGAGATCAATATGTGGCAGCAATTCGGCAAATGGCACAAATGGCTCGACACGCGCATTGGCCGGGATGCCGATGCCAAGCTCCGCAGCGGTTGCGCCGCCAGTAGTTGCAATCACCAGCAGGTCGTCGCCGGCCAGTGCCTGGAGCGTGGGAACAATCAAGTCGTTCATGTCGGTTGCAACCGTGCCCTGATTGACCAGCACCACCTGTTTGCCGCCGTGGAGATCGTTCCACCACGCGGACGGCGCGAAATCGACCGATGATTGCGGCAGCAGCGGGCCAATGAAATGCACCTGCGGCGCGAGATCGCTGCGTGGGTACTCAAATGCGGGCGTTGACGCGTGCATATACAGAAACGGCGAGAGCGTGGTGCTCAGCACATCGGGGCCGCGCGACGACAAGCCCAGCTTCGTACGAATGCCCCGCGCATGCTGGTTGACATCGCGAAAGAGGATATGCTCGAACACGCTTGCGATCAGTGTGTTGCGCGCCCGGCCAAACATGCTGGCGCTGGGCGGCAGCCCGGTGCCAAATGGCGCGGTGTCGCGGCTGCCAAGCGTGAGCGCTGTGATGCCGTAGGTGGCCCAGCGCGGCCCGCCAAGCTCGTGGAGCATGCTCATGCCAACGAAGCCAGTGTCGCCCACAATGACATCAGCCGGGAATGTGGCAAGGATACGCTGGAGGTCGGCGATCTGGCCCGGCACATTGTCGAGAAAAAGGTGCTTGAGGTCGAATTTAAACCCGGCAAGGCCGCTGAGCTTTGCCCGTTCGGGAAACAGCGCGTCGAGGTTGGCATCGCCAATGTCGGCGGCTGCCTCGATCGGCGCGAACTGCGCTCCAGTTGCGGCGATTGCTGCCTGAAAGCGCCGCCCGCCGTACCACACAACTTCGTGGCCGCGCTCGACCAGTGCTTGCGCAATTGGCAGGCCCGGGTTGGTATGCCCGGCCTGCGGGATGGTGGCAAAAAGAAATCGTGCCATGTGTGCTTGTCTTTCTATGTGAATAACCCATTCAGCAGTTGGATGGATTGTCACATCACTTCTGAGCTTGGGCGCGGCCACTGCCGTGCTGCTACAGATGCATTGTTGCAGCCTGAGGGGCGCGTGGGGTCGCCCTTTGGGATACACAAGGGCGACAAACGCTATGGTGGAAGTTCTGGGTTTGCCCGCCTGTATTCATCCACGCGCCGTCCGCCACGCGCATTCTTTGGCAGCGGCAATAGCAAAAAGGAGGAATGCAATGAGCACCGAGCAGAACAAGGCGATTGTGCGGCGGGTGTATGAGGATGTGATCAATCAGGAGCGGGCCGAGCTGATCGAGGCGTTGTATGCAGCCGATGTGGTGGTGCACGACCCGTTTATGGGCGAGGCACGCGGCGTGGGCGCGTTTCGCGAGCTGCTGGGCATGTTCGACGCGGCCTTCCCGCATCACCGCGTGGCGATTGACGCGATGGTGGCGGAGGGCGACATGGTGAGCGTGCTGCACACGCATACGGCCACGCACAACGGCGCCTTTATGGGCATGCCCGCGACCGGCAAAAGCGTGGTGGTGCCGGGCATCGAGCTGTTTCGTCTGCGCGATGGCAAGATCGTCGAGTTCTGGCGCAAGGACGACGATGTGTCGCTGATGATGCAGCTGGGGATGATTCCTGCGTAGGGGAGCATACAGAGCGCAGTTTGCAGGAGGCAGTAAGCAGCAGCTTGCATGGCAATAACCACCTTGCTGCGTACAGAAAACCGTTCACAGGAAACAGCTGAATCCACCTACGCAACAAAGGACGAATGGCGAGCGTGGCTTCGTCATTCGTCCTTCGTCTTTTGTCATTCGTCGTTGGTCAGGCGTTATTTATCGCGCGCGGCCAGCTCCTTCTGAATGCGGAACAGGCTCACAAAGCCCCACACCACTGCCACCGCCATCAGCAGGCAGATCAGCCAGAGCAGACCCATAGCGGGAATGCCCGGCCCAAAGCCAAACATGTGCATCATAGCGAACCTCACATTGCGCGCTGCACAGCATTGTCGAGCTGCTGCACCAGCGCCTCGAACAAATCGCTCTCGGTGATAATGCCAACCACCGCGCGATCTTCATTCACCACCGGCAGGCCGCCAATCTTATTTTCAATCATCAGCATGGCCGCCTCGCGCAGCCCAGTTTCGGGCGTGACGACGAGTGGGTCGGCGCTCATGACCTCGTAGACCTTGACCTTGCGCAGGCTGTCGGCAACATCGAAGGGATCGAAGCCAGCGGCGCGCAGCACGTCGGCGCCGCGGATGTCGCCCTGCGTGATCATCCCGCGCAGCTCGCCTGTGTCGATGGTGACCGGCAGGCGGCGCACGTCGTGCTCGTGCATGAGCCCGAGCGCCTCGCTGAGGGGCGCGGCAATGTTGATGGTGATGGCGGGGGCGCGCATCCAGAACCGAATCTCTTCTTCGGCCGGCACGGCCCGCGCTGCAATCGGGTGCGCTTGCATGGCTGACATAGCAACCTCCTTGTTGTTTCCGGCCGCCTTGTGTCTGATTTCAGGATAGTACCTTCGCGCGGCGGGCGGGTTGCTGTTCGGCAACCGGGCGTGGGCATTTCTTTCTGCGGGCGCAGCAGCCGTGGGCATCGGCGGGGCAGTTGCGAAAGCGCCCAGAAAGGTTATGAACTATTTACTCCAGCCAAACCAGGCTTTGTTACGATAAGCACAGGAAATGAAACACAAGGAGGCCGTGATGACAAGCGAACTTGCCGCAACTGTACGACTTCACGAAAACATGCATTTCGTCGGCAGCGTGCCGGCCGGGCACGAGATCGACCTCGACTCCGCGCTGAACTTCGGGCCTTCGCCCATGGAAAATGTACTGCTGAGCCTGGCTGGGTGCAGCGCGATGGATGTGATCGCCATTCTGCGCAAGCAGCGCCAGCCGGTCGAGGGCCTGGAAGTGCATGTTCGCGGCCAGCGGCGCGATGAGCACCCAACGGTGTTTACCGAGATCCAGCTCGAGTATGTGATCCACGGCGAGGATGTGGCGCCCGCCGCTGTCGAGCGCGCGATTGAGCTGTCGCGCGACCGCTACTGCCCGGTGTGGGCAATGCTGGGCCAGAGCGTGACGATCACGCCGCGCTTCCGGGTGGTGAGCAGCGAGTATGCCCTTACGCCGACCGACTAGCGCGCAACGATGCGCCGGGCGTGAGGTTTAGCGATAGATGAGGCCAGCCATGAAAACAATTCTTGTTCCGCTTGATGGGTCGTTGTTGGCCGAGCAGGTGCTGCCATATGTGCGCGTGCTGGCGCCGCTGCTCGGGGCGCAGGTGCGGCTGTTGCAGGTTGTTCCCGAAATGCCGCCGCCCTCGCTGCTGAGCGAAAACGTGGCGAATATTTATAGCATGGCTGGCCCGCGCGGGGTGCAGCACGAGGTGGCGAACGCCGCGCTGGAAGAAGCCCTGGCCGCCGCCGATGCCTACCTGGCGGCGCGCGCGTTACGTTTACAGGAAGCGGGCCTGGAGGTGAGCTGCGATGTGCAGTGCGGCGAGCCGGCCGACGTGATTGTGGAGATCGCGCACAGCCCGCAGATCGACATGATCGCGATGGCGACGCATGGCTACGGCGGGCTGCGGCGCTGGGCGCTGGGCAGCGTGGCCGACCGCGTGGTGCAGGCCGCGCCCGCGCCAGTGTTCCTGATCCGCGCCACGCGCTACACGCCGGCCAAAGCCTTCGCGCTGGAGCGCGTGCTGCTGCCGCTCGACGGCTCGCCGCTGGCGATGCAGGCGCTGCCGTTCGCGCGCGACCTGGCGGGCAAGGCGCCCGCTGAGCTGCTGCTGGTCGAGGCGGTTGCGCCGCCAATTGAGCCATACCCGAGCATTGCAACGGTGCCGTATGGCACAGTAATTGGCACGCTGCACGAGCAGGCGGCGCGCAGCCTGGGCGCGCTGGCTGGCGAGCTGCGCAGCGCGGGCGTTCAGGCCACACCCGTGGTCGATAATGGGCACGCCGCCGAGGTGATTGTGGACGAGGCGACGCGCCGCAATGCCAGCGTGATCGTGATGGCGACGCATGGTCGCGGCGGGCTGCGGCGCTGGGCAATGGGCAGCGTGGCCGACAAAGTGCTTCACGCGGCGACCATGCCGCTGGTGCTGGTGCGGGCGCAGGATAATTGATTGTTCAGCGCAAGCTGGTTTGATCCACAGATTACGCAGATTATGCAGATATGCCGTTCTCAACCGAGCGAAATCTGTGCCATCTGTGTAATCTGTGGATGAATTTGTAACGCTCGGAGCGGCAGATAGCCACTTCGGGCGTTTCAGCTTGTGGTGCGATCAACATTCGACAGGAACTCTTGCAGCAGGGACGGTACCTGAATATTGTATTCGGCGCGCAGGGCGGGCGGCAGCGAGCGCACGGTGCTGGCCCAGCTAAATGCGCCGCACAGTGGGGCCAGCCGCAGCGCCAGCGCAAACACTGCACGCGCACGATCCATGCCCACTTCGCGCGCCCACGGCACGAGGTAGGCCTCGCCCACACCGACAAACTCGGGCGCGTTTTCTTCCAGCCCCAGGCTATTCTCAATGCTCACAAAGGCCGTGCGCAGGCTGAAAAACGGGTGCGAAACGCTGCCGTCGCCCCAGTCGAAGATGCGGGCACTGCCGTTGGAGTAGAAAATATTGCCGTCGTGCAGATCGCCGTGGTTGAGCGATTCCGGGATGCCGCTGGCGGCCAGTTCAGCGCACCACGCCGATACGTGCGGGACCAGCGCCAGCAGGCGCGCATGCTCCGCGCTCGGCAGGCCGTCGGGCTGGTCGAGCCAGAGCTGCTCGTGCTCGTTCAGCAGCTCGGCGTACAGGCGCGGGAAATGCGTGAGCCGGCAGTCGGCCGCGCCCAGGGCCAGCAGCTCGTCCTGGCGCGCAGCGAGGTCGATCTGAAGCGCGGCATAGTGCGGCAGCAGCGCGTGCCAGTGGCCCAGGTCGTGGTCGGCGCGGATTCGCTCGCGCAGGCGCGCGCCGCCGTCGGGCAGCAGCATCCAGCCACGCGCAGGGTCGGTGGCGAGCGGTTGCAGCACCAGGTCGGGCTGCCAGCGCGCCAGCGCCGCAGTGAGCGCGACTTCGTGAAGAATGTCTGGCGCGACCGACTTGAAGAAAACCGGCCCGTCGGTGGTTGGCGCGCGCAGCACCGTGGACCAGTGCTGCAGGTGGATCTGCTCGAGTGGCCCGGCCAGGCTGCGCCCGTGGCGCGCCAGCGCGGCGCCAATCCACTCCTGCGCGTCGCCGGCCCATGTTTCGCCAGCCCAAAATGGTGGTGTGATTGTTGACATCAGTATGCTCGTTTTCTGTTACTATCATTGCATCTGTGAACAATGACTTGGCGCTTTGCAAAGCCTTGGGTTAGCTATGCTACAATTACGCCTTGCACATCTTTACTTCTTTCCTGATGATGAAATAGGAGAATGAAAATGGCTGTCTCCTTTGATGTCGCGCTGGTTGCGCCAGTGCCACTTGAACATCTTGTTTCTGGCGCTGAAGTGTGTAGGGAACAAGGCAAAGTCGCCTTTGGAAGCATGGCGTGGCAAGTGTTTCGCAAACTCGATGACCTACGGGGCGGTTTGAATGTGCTCGTTCTCCTGTATGCATCGCACACTGGTGCGGCACCAACCCGAGAGGTTTCGTGGCAGGGGCTATAATATTGGCCATTGTGAGAGTGTAAGTGGCGCGCACCCTGATAAAATGCGCTATCGACCGGCTGCCTCTGCCAAATACGCCGACGATAATGCTGGACATTGGGCCGTTTTTTGGGAAGTCGCAGATCTACAGCTTATTGCAGAAGCAGAACGACTGCGCATCGATCAACTCGCCGCATTGGAAAGTCGCAAACAATTCGCAAAAACTTTTCGACCTGAAGGTCCTACTTTGATTGAATACCCATATCGGTGAGACGTCTCGGCCCGCATGGAGGTTACGCAATTTCTAGCGTGCAGCCTGCTCATAGGCAGCGAGCGTGGCGGCGGCAGTAGCGCGCCAGCTGAACTGCGCGGCACGCAGCGGGCCGGCGGCGCGCAGGTGCTCGGACAGGGCAGCATCGTTCAGCACGCGCCCGAGCGCGGCGGCAAAGGCAGCGGCGCTGGGTTCCACCAGCAGGCCGGCGTCGCCCACGACCTCGGGCAGGCTGGATGTGTTGCTGCACACCACGGGCGCGCCGCAGGCCAGTGCCTCCAGCGGCGGCAGGCCAAAACCCTCATAGCGCGATGGGAAGGCGAAGGCCGCCGCGCCACTCAGCAGCGCCGGCAGATCGTCCTCCGCGATGCCGGGCAGGAAACGCACGCGCGCGCCCAAACCCAGGCGTTCGGCAGCGTTGCGGGCAGCCGGGTAGCGCGCATCCCAGTGCCCGGCCAGCACCAGCGCGGCATCGGGCGCATTGAGCTGGGCAAAGGCCGCCACCAGCGTTTCGAGGTTTTTGTGCGGCTTGTTCGAGCTGAGACAGATCAGGTAACGCTCGGGCAGGGCGTGGCGCGCGCGCGCTGCGGCGATGCGCTCGGGCGGCTGTGGCGCAAAGCGCGGGCTGGCCGCCAGCGGCGTGACGGTGATGCGTGCCGCCGGGATGCGATAGGCCGCGATCAGGTCGGCGCGCGCGCTCGCTGAGATTGCCAGAATGTGCTGCGAGCCACGCGCGGCCAGCCGCGTCAGCAGGTTGAACAGCACGCGCGCGCGCGGTGAAACCTCGGCCGGGAACAGGCGCGGGATGGCGTCGTAGAGCGTGGTGACCGAGCGGCACGGCAGGCCGGCGTAGGGCCGCACGTAGTAAGGCGCGTGAAACAGGTCGGCGCGCAGGCGGCGCAGCAGGGTCGGGATTCCGCGCTGCTCGGCCAGGCTGAACGGGCGCAGCGGCGTTTCCACCAGCTCGACAGCAGGATGGCGTGCCAGCGCGGCAATGTCGTGGCGCGTATTCACCAGCGCAGGGTTGTGCAGCGCCAGCACGCGGTGCGCGCCCGCTTGCAGCCCAAGCGCGTCGATCAGGTTGTAGACGTAGCGCCCGATGCCGGGGAAGTGATCGTTGATATAGCGGGCGTCAATTGCGATGTGCATAGCTTTGGCAGTATTCAGAAGTCAGAAGTCAGGAGTCAGCACGTTTTGGCTTTATGAAAGTGAAATAAGCGATCAGCACAGCGCAGAATATGGCTCCAATATCTTGCAAACCTGCAACGTGTAACCTTCAAACGTGAAACCGAAAACCTCCGCGATCTCTGCGTCTTTGCGGTTCATTTTTCTGGTCGGCAGTTGGCAGTCGGCAGAAACCTGCAACCTGCAAACCTGCAACCACGTCCTACCCAGCCCTGTACCATCCCCACACATAGCCCAGCGCGCCGACATAAGATGTGAGCGCCTTCAGTGGCTTGAAGCCCGGCCGCCACGATGGCGCGGCGAATGAGTAGGGCAGAAAAATGTTTGGCAGCACAATCGCCGTGCGGAAGGCCAGAAAGGCCAGCGCATGGAGCGGCGTGCGTAACTGCCGCCCGCGCGCGCGCCCCGGGTCGCGCCGCACCTCCTGCGCGTGGCCCAGGCCATACAGGAAATGCTTGCGCAGCAGGGCGCGCATGGTTGCCGGCGCGGGGTGAAAGGTCCAGGTGTTCGGCACCAGCACAAAGCGGTAGCGCGCCCCGTCTTGATTGGTCAGCCGGCGCAGGCGCACAAAAAATTCGGTATCGACGCCGCGCACGAGCGTTTCGTCGAAGCCGCCAGCCTGCTCGAACACGGCGCGGCGCATCGCGCAGCAGGTAGTGGTAATTTCGCAGTAGAACGCGGGCGGGTCGGGATTTGTTTCCAGCGGCTGTGCCACAACCGGGTGCTCGATGCGCGGCACCTCGCGCGCAACCCAGCGCTGAAACGCGGGCGCATCGGGCGGCAGCAGCTTGGACGCGCCAGTCACACCGATGGTCGGGTCGGCCAGCAGCGGCGCGACCAGATTAGCAATGGCGTGCTCGTCGCCCAGCACCGCGTCGTCGTCGACAAAGAGGAGGATGGGCGCGCTGCTCTCCGCGAAGCCCTGGTTGCGCGCGCGGCCATTCGGACGCACGCCGCGCACCACCATCACCTCGGCGGGCGCAAGTGTCTGGCGGCGCACGCTTGCCAGCAGCGCGTCGGGCGTGCCCTCCAGCGCCGGGATTATCAGTGCGACCTGGGGCGTTTCAGCCGTTGAGTTTTGAGTGCTAAATGCTGAATTTT
The DNA here is from genome assembly GCF_057073505.1 of Kouleothrix sp. 19917. Lineage (NCBI taxonomy): Bacteria > Bacillati > Chloroflexota > Chloroflexia > Chloroflexales > Roseiflexaceae > Kouleothrix > Kouleothrix sp. 19917. Next base: position 751,143 of record NZ_CP097099.1, on the reverse strand, counting down.
GAGTGTTGAGTTTCACCGAACGTAACCTGTAACCTGTAACCTGCAAACATGCAACCTTCAAACCTGTAACCTGCGAAACCTCTGGTATACTGGTGCGATTGCGTTTCCTGATGGCGGAATGCGCGTTTCCGTAGCCTTCCGCCGCCTAGCCGAAAGAACAATGACACCACCAACACGCTTCTGGCAGCGCACCCTGCCGCGCATGCTGCGCTACCACGTCACCTCGCCATACATTGTCTTCTGGCGCACCATCGAGGTCGCCGTGATGCTCGAGCTGGCCGCGCGCCAGGGCCTCGACCTTGCTGAGCACGCCGACCTGGACGTTGGCTGCGGGAATGGCGTGCTCGGCCACGCGCTTATTCGCGACATCGGGCTGGGCTTCGACCTGACCGGCGACGGCGTGCGCTGGGCACAGGGCCACAAACCGGCCTACCGCCGCCTGATGCTGGCCTCGGCCACTGAGATGCCGGTGGCAAGCGGCTCGCAGCGCGTGGTTTTTTCGAACAGCGTGATCGAGCACATTCCCGACGACATGGCCGCCTTCGACGAGATCGCGCGCGTAGTCGCGCCGGGCGGCTTTCTGGTGCTCTCAACGGTCAGCGAGCAGTTTCCTGCGCTGATGCTCGGCCACGAGCCCACCGCCGCCGAGCGCGCCGCCATCGACATGAGCTACGCGCACCACCACTATTATAGCGCCAGCAGCCTGCGCAGCATCCTGGCCGAGCGCGGGCTGGAGCTGCTTGAGGCGGCCTATTATATCGACGCCGAGCAGGCGCGCTGGTGCTACCAGCTGCGGCAGTGGGAACAGCGCCAGCGCCGCGCCGGGCTGTGGCGGCGGGCAAACCAGCTGCGGCGCGCGCCGCTCGGGCTGGCGCTCCTTCCCTGGATGCTGCGCCGATACGCGCCGGACGAAGGCGGCGTGGGTCTGGCGTTTATCGCGCGCCGGCCCGCTTGATCTGCGCCCTGGCGGCATACAGTGCGGCTAGCCGTTCGCCTATGCGCTCGGCGTCGTAGTCGCGCTCAGCGATTGCGCGGCCAGCCGCGCCGATGCGCTCGCGCAGGGCAGCGTCGCCCAGCAGCCGCACAATTGCGGCGGCAAAGGCGGTCGGTTCCTCAGCGAAAAGCGCGCTCGCCCCGTCACGGAGCGCAATACCCTCGGCCGCCAGCGCGGTGCTCGCCACCGGCAAGCCGCAGGCCAGCGCCTCCAGCAGCTTGATGCGCACGCCGCTGCCCCAGAAGATCGGCGCGGCCACCAGCGCGGCCCGCCGGTACAGCGGGCGCAGATCGTCCACCGCGCCGGGCACGGTGATGTCGGGCGCGGCGAGGGCGCGAATGGCAGGCGGCGGCTCGCGCCCGGCGAGCACAAGGCGTGCGCCGGGATGCGCCTGCCGCACCAGCGGCCACACCTCGCGCGCCAGCCAGAGCGCGCCCTCGGCGTTGGGCGGGTGCAGGTAGTTGCCCACAAACAGCACCTCGTCGGCGGCGCGCGGGTCGCGACAGACCGGCCACTCGGCCAGATCAATCCCCGACGGCACATACTCCACCGCCAGGCGCGGCAGCCAGCGCCGCAGCGCGGCAGCATCCACATCGCTCAGCGTAACGACCAGATCGCACTGCGGCAGCGCGCGCAGCTCGTAGGCCCACAGGCTCAGCGCGCCAAGCCAGCGGCGGGCGCGCAGGCGCGGGTTGCGCTCCTGCCGGGCGCGGCGCACCTGCGCCAGAAAGGCGACGTTGTGGGCGGTGCACACCACCAGCGCGCCGGTCGCACGCGCCAGCCGGGCGTACTGTGCCATGCTGGTGAACTCAAGCTGCACCACGTCGGGCCGGGCGGCGGCCCAGGCGCGGCGGGCGTAGGCTTCGAGACTGGCGGAATATTCCAGCCGCACTGCTGGCGGATCGAGGCCGGGGCCGCGCCGGGGCGTAGGTGGGAAAGCCTGCACCGAAGCGCATACATCCGCCAGCGGCCCCCAGCGCAGTTGCGCGGGATTGGCGGCCAGCGCGGCAAAATGCACGCCGTAGCTGCGCGCCAGCTGCTGCGTCGTGCGCAGGATGTGCGCGGTGCCGCCCGAGAGCGGCGGGAAGGGCGCAACCGGCGAAAGGATGTGCAGTGTGGGCGTCATTGTTCTTGCTCGCGCAGGTAAACAGGAACCCAGCCGCGCACGCTATTCACCAGCCAGAGGCGCGTGGCGGCAGCGACCTCGGCGCGCGTCAGCACGCGCTCGCGTACCTCGCCGCGTGCCAGCAGCTCGGCGCGCATGGTGCCGGGCAGCAACCCGCAGTTCAGCGGCGGGGTGAACAAGTGCCCCGCGATTTCGGCCACGAGGTTGCCGATCGTAAACTCAGTCGCTTGTTCTTCCTCATTCCATAACAGCACATCAAAGGCATCGGGCGCTTCGGCACGGCGCGATTCGTAGGTGGCGCGGTGCGTGGTTTTGTGGAACAGAAAGCGATCGCTGGCCGAAACCGGCGTGCGCGCCCAGCGTACCGGCTGCGGCAGGGCCGGCGCGGGCGGCAGCGGTTGATATTCGGCGCGCGCCACGCCGCGCTGATCGACCAGCAGGCGCACGCGCCACAGGCCCGGCCCGGCAGCGCGGGCGGCGCCGTCGAGCGCGGCGTCGATGGCGGGCGGATCGAGCGGGATGCTGAAGTAGCGCGCCGACTCGGCCAGACGCGCCGTGTGGCGCTCGCGCAGCGCGTAGTCGCCATGCTCCAGGCGCAGCGTTTCGAGCAGCTCGAACGCGGGCCAGCGCTCGCGCAGGGGCGCGGCCTTGAGCAGCGCCTCGGCGTACTCGTCGGCGGCGGTCGAATCCCAGGTGATGCCACCGCCCACACCATACTCGGCCGTGCCGCTGGCGGTGTCGAGCGTGACAGTGCGGATGGCGACGTTGAAGGTGGCGCTGCCGCCCGGCGCAACCAGCCCGATTGCGCCGCAGTAGACGCCGCGCGGCGTGTCTTCCAGCTCGGCCAGCAGCTTCATGGTTTCGATCTTGGGCGCGCCCGTGATCGAGCCGCAGGGGAAGAGCGCGCCAAACAGGCTGGCGAGATCGGTGCCGGGGCGCGTCTGCGCGGTGATGGTCGAGGTCATCTGGTGCACGGTGCGATAGCACTCGATCGCGAACAGCGCGGGCACGGCCACGCTGCCCACCCGCGCCACGCGCCCGATGTCGTTGCGCAGCAGGTCGACAATCATCAGGTTTTCGGCGCGGTTCTTTTCCGAGGCGGCCAGCCACGCGGCCAGTTCTTCGTCTTCGGCCGGCCAGCGCCCACGTGGCGCGGTGCCTTTCATCGGGCGGCTGGTGAGCTGCGCGCCGTCCCAGTGGAAGAACAGCTCGGGCGAGGCCGACAGAATGCGGTAGCGGCCCAGGTTCAGGTAAGCGCTGTAGCTGGCGGCCTGTGCGGCGCGCAACTGCTCGTAGAAGGCCAGGTCGTCGCCGCTGAACTGGGCGCGCAGGCGCATGGTGTAGTTGGCCTGGTAGGTGTCGCCGCGCGCAATCGCCTCGCGCACCGCGCCAATCGCGGCGGCATAGGCCGGACGCGACACGGTGGGCTGCCACTCGCTCAGCGCGAACGGGCCGGGCGCGAGTGCGGGCGCGGGCTGCGGCGCGTCGAAGATGCCAAACCACAGCAGCGGCAAATCGTTCGTGGGCGGGCGCACGCGAAACGATGGCTCAAACGCGGGCGCGGCTTCGTAGCCCACAAAGCCGGCAGCATAGCGTCCGGCGCGCGCCGCCTGCCCCACGGCCTGCAGGGCGGGGCGCACCTCGGCGGGCGTGTGGGCAACGATGACCTGCACAGGTTCGCGGAAGCACAGGCGCTGCGGGCAGCCCTGCGCGTCGGCAAAATCAAACAGCAGCAAAGGGAAATCGGGCATGGATCAATACCATTGAAATAAGGATAACAGGAACGTTCACCACAGAGACACAGAGGCACAGAGGTCTTTAGAATGCTCTCGAGCCTTGGTGACGTGGTGATTGGTGGTTATTTTCACGGTATTGAGGCATGGATGTCTTTGGGTGAAGGACCGGCAAAGGGCGTCTTGCTATACGCCCAGACCAACAAAGGGCAGGTAAACTTCAATTTGGCGATCTCACTGCGCCACAGGCAGGCGTAGATAGTGCAAAATCAAGCAACATTTGTGGGTCTCGCTTGTGCTGATTCTGCATTGATACGCGATTGAGCAAAATCGCAAATCCAAAATCGCAAATCGAAAAAGCAATAGTAGCATACGTTGCGTCCCGGCACAATTGCCGATACTTTGTGAAAAATCACACTTGACTCGTGCATACTTTGTGATATATTGAACAAACAGCGGGTGGAACGAGCACGCTCGCTGCCCGACCGTCGCACATCATCAAGGAGCGCATCATGGACGCTGTGCTTGTGGTTCTTTCCTGTGTTGCCGCCGCCGCCCTGGTTGCCCGCGTGCAAGGGCATCATCGGCTTGCCGCCCCCGGTCTGCTGGTTGGCTTGTTTGCTGGCATCGCTAGTGCAATAATGGCCCGCCATATTGGCGTAGAAAACGTGGCGCTGCCAATCTTCTTTGGCTGCGCGCTGACGCTCGCGCTCGCCCCGCTGAGACGCGGGTACGGGAGTTAGCGAATAGAGGATAGACGGGACGATCGAGTGATAAGCGCCGCCTGTCGTCAATCAAACTTTCCGTAGCGAAACGAAGATCAGGTGAGGTACAGAGAGCGCTGATTAAGAAAACCACACTCCGTGCTCTCTGTGTTTTCTGTGGCTCATCGTTTTCTACCCGGCTGCAAATGAAAGGCGAACGCAATGCCCGCTGTTCACGCCGTGGCCCTGCCCGCTGGCACGCTGATCGAGCACGCCTTTGCGCGCCCCGACTACGCGGATGCCTATGCGGCGCGCTTGCCGCCCGGCGCTCCCGCTGACATCGACGCGCTGGTGGTGGCGGCACTCACGAGCGCGCCGGCCTGGGTTGGCACCCTGATGGCGTTGCGCGACCGCGTGGTGCGGCTGGCGGGCCTGAAGACCATGCCGCCCGGCGCGCTCCGTGGCCCTCGCCCACGCGATCTGGAAACACTCGCGCAGCGCGGCCTGTTCAAGGTCTATGCGCGCGCGGCGGACGAAGTGCTGCTGGGGCTGGATGATCGCCACCTCGATTTCCGCGTTTCGGTGCTGCGCGCGCCCGCCAGCGGCGGCGAACAGGTGGTGGTGTCGACAGTGGTGCGCTTCAATGGCTGGCCGGGGCGGCTGTATTTCCTGCCGGTGCGCTTCTTTCACCGCCTGGTTGTGCCGGCAATGCTGCGGCGCGGCCTGCACACACTGGAAAACAGCGTATAGAAGAGAAAGAAACCACGAGGGAGATATTTACCACCAAGACACCAAGACACCAAGTTTTTTAAGTTCTTGAAAACTTGGTGTCTTGGTGTCTTGGTGGTGAAGTCTTGTTGAATCGCGTTTACGCGGAGTCGATCCAGGCGAGCCATTCCTGCTGGAGCGCGGCGAGCGGCTTGCCATACACGCCCTGGTAGTCGGCCGCGCCAATCGCGCCACCCCCGCTCACATACAGCCGGTCGAACTGCTCGCGCCCGTAGGTATTCACCAAAAACTCGACAAAGCTAGCCCACTCGTAGTAGAGCGTGTTCATCGCGCCAATGCCCAGGCCGTTGTAATCGGTCGCAAGCGGGTAGTAGCTGCCCGCTTTGCGCTGCGCCTGCACATACGCGCGGAAGCTTGGCGCGTCGCCCAGCCAGTATTTGCCGGCAGCCCAGGTGGCCGTGCCTTCGGAAAGAATCAAATCCGCGCTCATGTGCGCCGGGCCATAGCGATCCTGCTCAAGCTGGTGCGTAAACTCGTGCGCCATAATCGCCACTGCGCGGTCGCGCGCAATGCTTGGGCAGCTAAACACCTGCACCTGCCGAATGTCGGTGTAGGCAATGCCGTGCAGCCCGCAGCCGCCCTGGTTCAGCACCATCGCAGTGAAACGCGCGCTCGGCCCGCTGCCAAAACGCCCGACCACATAGCCTAGCGCGGCCTGCAAATCGCTATTCAGCGCGGCGCGTTCGTCGGCGTACAGGCCATCGTCCACCTGAATGTCGAACTGGTCGAGCGGGCGCGCGTCGCCAGCGATTGGCTCGGGCGCGGGCGCTCCCGGCTGCTGCGCCTGCGGTTCGGGCGCGGTGAGCAGCGGCTGGGGCTGCCAGCGCGACACCAGCCGCTGCGCCGAATCGCTCGGGCGAAAAATAAGCATCAGCACGGCCAGCGAGGCCAGCGCGATGACGATCAGGCGCAGTGTTGAGGTACGTTCGTGGGCGGGAAACATAGGCAGGAAATAGCTGGTAAAATAGAACAAGTGTTCGCTTTGATTTTGCCAGCAGCAGTATACCACAGCGCCGCGCAGCATGCGGTCGGGTGGTACAATACGGCTGGTTCCGCCTGCGCACAGGTTCGCCCAATGCTTGAAATTGCCCTCCTGGCCGATCACGCCGAGCTGCCGCCGATCACCGAGCACCAGCCGGTGGAGTTTGTGTGCGCGACTGGCGGCGCAGCGCTGGCGCTCGCCGTCGATGGGCAGGAGCTGGAGCCGTTTCTGCGGCCGGGCGAAACGAGCTGGCGCTGGCGCTGGAACCCTGGCACGGCGGCTGGCCTGCACCGCCTGCTGCTCACGCGCCGCGCCGCCAGCGACGAAACGCGCCAGGCGTGGGCGCTGCGCGTGCTGACGCGCAAAATCGACCAGGATGCCTACGAGGCACTGATCGACGACGTGCAGCGCGTGGCCTACCGGCTGGTGGCCGCCCTGGCCGGCGCGGGGGCCGAAGGCGCGGAGCTTGTGCGTGGCGCGCCCTGGCAGCACAGCCCCGCCGAAGAATTCTACGCCCTGTTTGAAGCGCGACTCGATGGCTTTGCGCGCGCAGTGCGCCGCATCGCCGCCCGCCCACGCGAGCAGTTGCGCGGCGGGCGCGAGGCCATCCCGCTCGGCCAGGCCGACCAGATCAGCGCCGGGGCGATTGCCGGGCTGGCGCGCGCCGAGTTCGAGCCGGCCCCGCCCGAGGCTGCCGCCGAGCTGCAAGCCGCACTGCGACCGGGCGGTGGCGTGCTGCCACGCGAGCTGCCCGCCGAGCGCGCCCGCCCCACCGCCGACATCTACGAGCACCGCCTGCTCAAGCACCTGCTGGCCTCCTTGCTGCGCCACGCCCGCACCACTGGCCAACTCGCCAGCCGCGAGGCGGCGCGCCTGACTGCCAGCGAAGCCTACACAAACACGTCCAGCACGCGCCGCCTGCGCGCCGAGCAGATCGCAGCCGGTTGCGCCGCCGCCGAAACGACCCTGCGCGAACTGCGCGCGCTCCCCTTTCTGGCCGGTGTCGCGCCGCTGCCGACCTTTCGGGGCGCAACGCCACTGTTGCAGCGCGAGCCAGCCTACCGCGAGGTCTATGCCATGTGGCAGGCGCTCCGCCAGCAGCCGCAGCTCGCCTTTGACAGCCCGCTTTTCGCCACGCCAATTGCCGATCTGCCGCGCCTGTATGAGAGCTGGTGCGCCTTGCAGGTCGCATCCGCGCTGCTGGCGCTCGGCGGCGATGTGCGCGAGCAGCACCTGATCGAAACGCGCCAGCGCAGCGCCGACGATGCCCTGGAACAGGTGGTGACGCTGAGCGAGCGCATGCCGCTGCTGGTCATCGCGCGCGGCGAAACAACCTTCACGCTGCGCTACCAGCCGCGCTACCGGCCAGGCGCAGGGGTTCCGCGCGCGGAACCCCTGCGCCTGGGTTCGCTCGACCACGCGACGCACGTGCCCGACCTGGCGATCGAGGTGCGGCGCGACGACGCGCCCCCGCAGGTGCTGCTGCTCGACGCGAAATACCGCCTCGAGGCCGACGGCCGCAGCCTGCCGCCCGATGCCTTTGGCGACGCATACACCTACCTTGGCGCAATTGGCTGCGGTGGGCGGCGCACGACGTTAGGCGCGCTATTGCTCTATCCCGCGCCGGTCTCCCCCGAGCGATTTTCAAGCGGCGTTGGCACTGTGCCGCTACTTCCGGGGCGCACAGGTGTGCTTTCTGAAGAAATTGATCGCTGGTTGCGAGTTTCTCCATAAAACTCTTTACAAAGTTATCTTATATACACGCATAGTTAGGATTCTGCCTCTTGAAATCTGATAAGTGATATGCTATAGTGGCGAATAAGGTTTGGCCCCCACGAAGTGCCCCGGATGCTTTGCCCGCTGCAAGCGCAAACCGAGCTTGTCGTACCCAAACCCCCGTCTGACTTACTGGTTAGGAGCGGATCGCAGAAGATCCAAAGGAGCATGGCGAGCGATGAGCTACGCTGACAAAACGTTGACGTGTCGGGATTGTGGCACGCAGTTCGTGTTTACGGCGGGTGAGCAGGAGTTTTATGCGCAGAAGGGCTTCACCAACGAGCCCACGCGCTGCCCCTCCTGCAGGCAGGCGCGCAAGCAAGGCGGTGGCCGAAGCAGCGGCGGCTACGGCGATCGGGACAGCTACAGCAGTGGCGGCTACGGGGAGCGCGACAGCTATGGCGGCGGCGGCGGTGGCTACGGCAACCGGCGCGGCGGCGGTGGCGGTGGTGGGCGCAGCTTCAGCGGTGGCGGCGACCGCGAAATGCACTCCGTGACGTGCGCAAGCTGCGGGAAAGAGGCCAAAGTGCCCTTCCTGCCGCGCGGGGACAAGCCGGTGTATTGCGACGACTGCTTCCAGCAGCAGCGCCGCTCAAGCCGCTGGTAAGTCTGGCTGAACAAAACAGGGCGGGCCGCAGCTGCGGCCCGCCCTGTTTTTTGTGTTTAGAAAGCCAAAAGACGAAGGACGAATGACCAACTTGGCTTGGTCATTCGTCCTTCGTCTTTTGTCATAACCAGCAACGGCTTTCAGATGTGCAGTGCTAGCTGCCGCTCATCCCTGGCGCTTCGCGCTTGCTCTGCCAGATCGCCCAGATCAGCGCCGCGATGCACACGAGCATGGAGATGATCGTGCCAATGCCAAGGCCCTGGCCGGGGACGCGGATCGACACAATGATTGGCGCGATGATCAGCGACACCAGGTTGATCACCTTGATCATCGGGTTGAGCGCCGGGCCGGCTGTATCCTTCAGCGGGTCGCCCACCGTGTCGCCCACCACGGCGGCCTTGTGCGGCTCGGAGTGCTTGCCGCCGAAGTTGCCTTCCTCAATGTACTTCTTGGCATTGTCCCACGCGCCACCCGCGTTCGACTGGAACACCGCCATGAGCTGGCCCGAAAGAATGATGCCGGCCAGGAAACCGCCCAGCGCCTCGACACCCAGCAGGAAGCCGACGATCACCGGCACCAGCACGGCAATCAGGCCCAGGCTGATCAGCTCCTTCTGCGCGGCGGTGGTCGAAATGCTCACGGCGCGGGCGTAGTCGGGCAGCTTGGTGCCTTCCATGATGCCGGGGATCTTGAACTGGCGGCGCACTTCATTCACGATCTCAGCCGCCGCGCGCGCCACCGCCCGAATGGTCAGCGACGAGAACAGCAGCGGCACCGCGCCACCAATCAGCAGACCAATAAACACCATTGGCGAGGCGACATTGATGCCCGCCAGCGGCGTCTGGCCGAGCTGCGTCTGCACCTTGCCAGTGTCGGTCAGGAACGAGCCGAACAGCGCCACCGCCGCGATCACGGCCGAGCCGATCGCAATGCCCTTGGTGACAGCCTTGGTGGTGTTGCCCACCGCGTCCAGGTCGTCCATGACGTTGCGCGCATTCTTGTCGAGGCCGCTCATCTCACCGATGCCGTTGGCGTTGTCCGAAATCGGGCCAAACGAGTCCATCGAGATCGTGTTGCCCGTGAGCGTGAGCATGCCAATGCCGGTAAGCGACACGCCATACAGAATGGCGGTGAACTGCGTTGCGGCCGGCTCGCCCGAGTAGATCAGCACCGACGACAGGATCGACGCGGCGATGACGACTACCGCCCAAACGCTCGACTCAAAGCCCAGCGCCAGGCCGGAAAGGATGTTGGTGGCCGAGCCAGTCAGCGAGGCGCGGCTGGTTTCCTTCACCGGGCTGAAGTGCGTGCTGGTGAAGTATTCCGTCACCTTGTCGAGCACAATCGCCAGCAGAATGCCAGCCACGGTTGCCATAAACGGTCGCCAGTCCACCGCGCCGGTGTTCGGGTCGATCATGTAGAACAGCGTCACGATGGCAAAGCCAATCACCGAGATCACGGCGGCGAGGTAGAAGCCGTTGTTCATGGCGCGCATGGCGTTGCGGGTGCGCTCGTCGGTGCGAACAATCGTGTTGCCGATCACCGAGGCGATCACGCCAATGCCGCGCAGGATCAGCGGGAAAATCACAAAGCGCATGTCGTATGCGCCATCGCCAAGCGTGCCGCGCGCCACATCGCCCAGCACCAGGCCCAGGATCAGCGCCGACACAATCGTGACCTCGAAGCTCTCGAAGACGTCGGCGGCCATGCCGGCGCAGTCGCCAACATTGTCGCCCACGAGGTCGGCGATCACCGCCGCGTTGCGCGGGTCGTCCTCAGGGATGCCAGCCTCAACCTTGCCCACAAGGTCGGCACCGACGTCGGCAGCCTTGGTGTAGATACCGCCGCCCACGCGCATAAACAGCGCGATCAGCGAGCCGCCGAAGCCAAAGCCCAGCAGCGCATCCGGCGCGGCAATGCCGAACACCATGAAGATCAGCGTGCCGCCAAGCAGGCCCAGACCCACCGTCAGCATGCCCGTGACTGTGCCCGAGCGGTAGGCCACTTGCAGGGCCGGGTTGTAGCCTTTACGGGCGGCAGCGGCCACGCGCACGTTGCCTTCAACCGCCACGTTCATGCCCACAAAGCCCACGGCGTAGGAGAACAGCGAGCCCATCAGGAAGGCAATTGCGCGGCCAACCGCCACCCAGGCGGTTGCGCTGCTGCCAAAGACCTCAGTTGCTTCCTGCGTGGGCGGGATGATCAGCACGCTGGCGGCCAGCACAAAGGTCAGAATACCAATCAGGATCATAATGGTGCGGAACTGGCGGCTCAGGTAGGCATTGGCGCCATCCTTGATAAAGCCCCATACTTCCTGCATGCGCGCGGTGCCCTTATCTTGCGAGAGAATTTGGGCACGAAGAACAAAGGCGTAGGCGATACCCAGGATGGCGATGACGAGCACCACCAGCACTGCGCCTTTTTCGAAACCCGTTAAGCCTGCCATCAATTCCGGCATAGATCGACTCCTTCACATTGGCTGGATGCGTATTTCATATAGGGATGCGAAATGGGCCACATTGCCCACAAGTGCTTCGATGCGCGATTCTCCTTTTCTATCGGTTGGCGCGCTGGCGTTGGGCTGCGCCGGCACGTGCCTGGCCTCGCGCTGGTATGCCGCGCCGGAAAAAACAGCGCGCCAGCGCATACACACGAACCTGTGCTGCCACTGCCGCGGGCGCAAGCGCTCAGCGCGCCGTTGCCTTGTGTACTACCATCGGGAGGCGCCGTATTGTAGCATAGGGCTGTTTGGCGTGCAATTGGCGCATTTTCCGGCAAAACTGGCGATCCGTGGCACGCAATGTGCTATTACCTAAGGCAGACAACCTGATGCAGCGACGGGCATCAGCAGCGCTACTGGGCACGAAAGGCGCTGGTTAGAACTACACCGTTGCTCCCCTGAAGCGGCTGCCGTGAGGCAGCCGTCCTCTTTTTGCCAGAAGCCAGGCGTCAGGAGTCAGCGGGTGTCAGTCGCAACGCTTCTTCCTGCCGCATGCCTACTGCCACCTGCCATCAGCTCAGCGCACCCACCAAGGTGCGCCACAGGGCATCGTGCGCGCCGGGCACGTAGGGCAGGTAGTTGAACACCCGGTCGAGCACGCCGTCGTAGCGCGCCCGCAGCGCCGCGCCAAGCCCTTCAAGCGGCGCCTGCACCGTGAATACTTCCAGCATCTCGTCGGTGATCAGTGCGCTCATCTGGCTCCAGCGCTTCATGGCTGCCAATCGCGAAAGCTGCTCGCCCACGTCTTCCCAGCCGTGGCAGGCCAGCACCACGCGGTAGGTCGGCGTCGAGGCGTAGAAGGCAATTTGCTCGCGCGCCATGTGCCGCGCCGTTTCGATCTCGGCGTCGTTCTGCCCGCTGACAAGAAACGCGCTGCTCACCAGCGTGATGTCGGCAGGGGTGCGACCGGCAGCCTGCGCCCCGGCGGCGATCTGCGGGCGCACGACCTCGGTGATGTATTTCGCGCTGTGGAACGGGTGGATGTGGAAGCCGTCGCAGGTTTCGCCCGCCAGCCGCGCCAGCCCTTCGTTCACGCCAGCAATGTAGATTGGAATATTCGGCTGGCGGATCGGGCCGGGGCTGAAGAAGGGCGTCATCAGCGTGTGCTGGTAGAACTGGCCCTGATAGTTCAGGCGTTCGCCGGTTTGCCAGCTCTGCCAAATCGCCCGCAGCGCCGCGATGTAGTCGCGCAGGCGCGGCACCGGCGCTTCCCAGTGCGTGCTGTAGCGCCGCTCGATGTGCGCCTTGACCTGCGTGCCCAGGCCCAAAATAAAACGCCCACCCGAGATCGCCTGCATGTCCCAGGCGTTTTGCGCCATGACCATGGGGCTGCGCGGGAAGGCGATTGTTACCGCTGTGCCAAGCTGGATGCGCTGGCTGTGTTCGGCGGCAAGGAGCAGCGGGAAAAAGCCATTATGCTGGGTTTCGGGTGCCCACAGCGCCGAAAAGCCGATTTCTTCGGCAGCGCGCGCGATCCCGGCCACATCGCGAAGGTGCGCGGCATCAATAGCCAGCGCGGCGTCGAGCTTCATTGGCAACTCCTCCAACAATGGCGTCAGCGCCGCGATTATAGACGACATCGCGGCTCTACGCAATGCGTCATGGCGGCGGGCTGGCGGCACCGTGCGATGCACTGAGTATATGCAGGGAAGTTACAAACGAGCGAAGCAGTTGCCTGGGAACCATCCACAGATGACGCAGATTGCGCAGATGAGAGGCTTCATATCTGTGTAATCTGCGCAATCTGTGGATTATGCTCGTCCGATAACTACCAAAACACCAAGGATTACATTCTCGTCCTTGGTGCCTTGGTGTCTTGGTGGTGAAAATTTACGCTAGCCGCTGAGCGTTTCGCCCGCAGCCAGCGTGCGCCACGCACCGTCGTGGATGGCGACTGGGAGCGGCGCGCCCTGCTCAAGCGTGATTGCGGCGGGGCCACTCGCGCTCGCCACGATGCGCAGCAGCCGCCCGCGCCACTGAAGCGGCAGGCGCAGTTCGCCCCAGCGCGCCGGCACCTGCGGGCGGAAGCGCAGCCCTTCGTCGGCGGGATAGAAGCCAGCAAAGCCAAATGCCAGCGCCTGCCAAATGCCGCCCAGCGCGGCGATATGCACGCCGCCGCTCGCGCCGGCCCAGCCCTTGCGCGCAAAATCGAGGTCGATGCGGGCGGCGCGCCGCAGGTAGGAATCGGCTAGCGGCAGGTCGCCCAGGCGCGCGGCCACCAGCGCGTGGATGCTTGGGCTAAGCGAGCTGTCGTGGGTGGTGCGCGGCTCGTAGAAGCGGAAATTGGCCGCGCGCACGTCGCGGGCGAAACTGTCCCACAGCAGAAACAGCAGCATCACCACGTCGGCCTGTTTGAGCGCCTGGAGGCGCTGCAATGCGTCCCAGCCGAGCTTCACATCAAGGGTCATGGCAGCGGTATCGTGGTCGCGCAGGTCGATTGTGCCGAGCTGGTGGTAGCCAGCAAACTGCTCGAACAAGCCGGTGCGCAGGTCGAAGCCGGTCACCAGTGCGTCGGCCACCTTGCGCCACTTGCCTGGTTCGCCGTCGCTTAGTTCAAGCCTGGATGACAATGCCGCCCAGCGCGCCGGTTCGGCTTGCGCCAGCTCGGCGGCGGCACCTGCGCCCGCCCGCAGCGACCAGCCGGCCATGATGTTGGTGTAGGCATTGTCGTCCACCGAGTCGTGGTATTCGTCGGGGCCGATCACGGTGCCGATATGGAAGCGCCCATCCGGCCCGGCGTGGGCGCGGCTGGCCCAGAAGCGCGCAATTTCCAGCAGCATCTCTGCGCCATACTCGAAGAAAAACGCATCGTCGCCGGTGGCCTGGCGATACTGCACAATCGCGTAGGCGATGTCGGCGGCGAGGTGATGTTCTTGCAGGCCAGTCAGGATCTGCTGGCGGCCCAGCCCCGGCACGGTGATGAATGGTGGCGTAGTTTCTTCACCGGTGTCGGTTGATTCCCAGGCGAACAGCGCGCCGCGATAACCCAGATCCTGCGCTTTGTGGCGCGCTCCCGCAAGCGTGTGGTAGCGATACATCAGCAGCGCGCGGGCCGTTTCGGGCGCGGTGAAGAGGTAAAACGGCCACACAAAGGTTTCCGTGTCCCAGAAGACATGCCCGCGATAGCGCTCGCCGGTGAGCGCGCGCGCCCCCACCGAGGCGTATTCGTCGGCGTGGGCCGCGCCGATCAGGTGGTAGAGCGCGAAACGCACCTGGCGCTGAGTCTCGTCATCGCCGCTGATCTGCACGTCGGTGCGTTCCCAGCGCGCCGCCCAGGCGCGTGTGTGCGCGGCCAGCAAGCCTTCGGCTCCCGTGCCGACGAGCGTTTCGAGCAGCATGGGCGCGGCCAGCATGGGCTGCGCGGTGTCGCGTGAACTGACGCATGCAACGATCTTTTGCATCTGCACGGGCTGGCCGGCGCGGGCCTGCCATTCCCAGCGCATGCCGATCTGTTCCTGAGCCAGAGTGGGCGTGCCGGCCAGCGATGCGCCGCTTGCGTCGAGCACGGTTGCGTGCGCCGCATAGGCGAGCTGGTAGCCCGATTGCATGGTGCGCACGGCCAGCAGCTGACCGGCAGGGAGCGTTCGCGCAGCAACCGGCGCGAGGTGCGGCGTGTGGTTTTCGTTCATCACCCGCCCGTCCACCATGCATTCCAGCGCGACGGTGCCGTCGTAGTTTTCGGGCTGGAGCGTGAGCACCTGCACCAGCGCGTGCGCGTTATCGAGCGAGACAAAGCGCAGGCTTGTGAGCTGTGTGATGCGCCCGCCCGCATCCTGCACGCGCCACGAGCGCAGCAGCACGCCCGCCCGCATGTCGAGCACGCGCCGCTGTTCGAGCAGCTCGCAGCCGGGCGCGCCAATCCGCAGCTCTGCGCCTTCCACCGTAATGCGCACGCGCGACCAATCGGGCGCGACCACCAGCTCGGGAATGGGCGCTTCCAGCTCGGGCGCCTGCGGCCGCGCCGGAGTGTTGAATACGCCCGCCACAAACGCCGACGGCCGCGAGACGGGGCTGCCTTCCTCCAATGCTGCGCGCGTGCCGCCATAGCCGTTCGCCAGCGCAAACACCGCCTCGATACTCGGCTCCAGCGCGGGGTCGAAGCCATCGTATTCAAGCAGCCAGCGCGCGTCGGCGTTGGGCTGAAAAGTGATGTGTGGGCGAGCGGTGTTCATGGCACATGCTCCTGTAACACAAAAAACGCGGCAGCGCAGTGCGCGGCACACGTTTCGCGGGCGTTTGCCCGAAGCGAAGAAATGGGAGGTTTAGCTGAGCGGCTGGAGCGACACCACCGTCACCATGTCGGTGTCGGGCGGGGTCAGGCAGCTGGGCAGGCCGTGCTGAACAACGTAGCCCCACAGGCCATCCCAGTTGGCGCTGCGCTGCCGCCGCACCCGAATCGCGCGCGGGTAGCCCAGCGTGGCGTCGTACTCGGTTTGCGCAAAGCGCTGCTCGACGCACTCGCAGCCGTTCGGGCCGCAATACTGCCGGTCGGGGTGCAGGTTCATATTGTCGACATAGGCGAACAGGTCGCTGACGGTGAGCGCATTGACCGGGCAGGAATTCTGGAAGACCTTGACCACACGCTCCTGCTCCACCTCGGCGTCGATTTTGCACCACGACGGCGCGTGAACCACCAGCCGATAATGCGAGAAGGAGCGCGTGCTCCACAGGTGCTGGGCCTCGCGCTGGGCGGCGGCGCGCGCGGCAGGCGAAGATGGGCGCGCCAGCGCCAGACCAGCCGCCATGCCCATGGCCAGCAGCACAGCGGTAGCTATCAGCAGCGCGCGCCGCACCGGGCTGAGCAGGAACGGAGCATTCATCTTCGGGCCTCCTGTGTGTGGGCTGAAGATGAATGTACACCCCGCGCAGGCGATTGTCAATGGCTCGCATCAGCCGGCCAGCAGGGCAGCGAGCGGCACGGCATCCGCGTCCGCAGCAACCCAATCGGCCCCGGCGGCGCGCAGCGCGGCGGCGTCGCCGTGGCGGGCCAGCGCCAGGCACGCCATGCCAGCGGCGCGGGCGGCCAGCACACCGGATGGTGCGTCTTCCACCACCAGGCAGGAGTCGGGCGCGGCGCGCAGTACCTCGGCAGCCAGCAGAAACAGCGCCGGGTCGGGTTTGCCGCGTGGCACGGCCCGGCCGTTCACGTTTGCGTCAAATACGTCGAGCAGGGTGGCGTCGGGCGCGAGCGAAGGGAACGCATTGCGAAAGCGCGCCAGCGGCACCTTTTGCAGAAACAGGTCGGCATTTTTCGAGGACGACGCCGCCGCCACGCGCACGCCCGCCGCCTTCAGGCGCAGCAGCAGACGAATCGCGTCGTCGTAGGCGGCAAAGGCGCTGCGCGCGATCAGCGCCAGCAGCAGGCGCTGCTTGGCCGCGCCATATTCCTCCGTGCGCCGGCCGTCGGGGTCGGGCACGCCAAAATAGTCAAGCGCGGCCTGCGCGCCGGCTTCACGCGGCTTGCCCGACACATATTCCTGGTAGACGGCGCTGGTATAGCGCTCGGGCGCATAGCGCGTGCTTGCGGCAATCGCCGCCCACGGCCCGACCATAAGCTGCGCCAGCGCATCGCGCCACGCCTGCTCGTGCGGCGAATCCACCAGCACGCCGTCGATATCGAAAATAGCCCCCTGGAAACGCATAGTGTCCTCAGTTGCCAGTATGCAGTCGGCAGGAAACAATTGGGCTGCCGTCTGCTGGCTGCACACTGCTTACTGGCCCGCAAGCCCGCTATAGCTCGCGCCTTCCATGTAGTACTTATTGAAAATAAAGAAGATGATCAGGATCGGAATCGCGTTGAACATCGATCCAACCAGGATCTTGTTCCACTCAACCGCGTACTGCGTCTTGAAGAAGTTCAGCCCAACGGTGAGCGTGAGCAGCTTGGCATCGCGCAGGTACAGGAGCGGGCCAAGAAAATCGTTCCACGAGCCCTGGAACTGGATGATCGCCAGCGTGATCAGGGCCGGGCGCGAAAGCGGCATCGCAACGCTCCAGTAGGTGCGGAAGCGGCTCGCGCCATCCATGTAGGCGGCTTCTTCCAGCTCGCGCGGAATGGATTTGAAGAACTGCGTGAGCATGAAAATGCCGAAAGGCACCACCAGCTTCGGCACGATCAAGGGCCAGTAGGTGTTGATCCAGCCGAGCTTGGCGAAAAACACATAGCCAGGAATCAGCGTCACCGCGCCGGGGATGGCCATGCTGGCAATAATAAAGGAGAAGATCAGCTCCTTGCCGGGGAAGCGCATGCGCGCAAAGGCGTAGGCCGCCAGCGAGCAGAAAAACACCTGCGTGACCATGTTCACGGCTGCCAGCCAGAAGCTGTTGAAAAACCAGCGCGCAAACACATTCTTGCCCGCGCCGCTGATCTCGACGCTCCAGGTCTGCACCCAGTTTTCGGGGTGCCACTCGCGCGGCAAAAAGGTCGGCGGGTAGGCCGTAACCTCGGGGTTGCTCTTGAATGTGCCGAGAAACGACAGAATAAAGGGCATAAACACAATGATCGCCGCGACGGTGATCAGGATGTAGCGCAGGGCGACCATTACGCTGCGGCGGGGCGATGGCCGCGGCGACGACACCGCCAGCGGGCGCTGCTCAACAGAAACTGCCATACCAGGCTCCTTCCTTCGGCGCAAGGCGCTAGAATCGTTCGCTTGAGCTTTCGATATAGCGGCGCTGGATGAAGGTGAAGAAGAAAATAATCAGCGCCAGAATAAAGGCCATAGCGGCGGCCAGCGCCGCGTTCGACGAGGTGCCCTCGCCCAACGTTTTCGTGTAGATCAGCAGCACCGGCGTCAGCGTCGATTTGAGCGGGCCGCCCTTGGTCATAATAAAGGCCTGGTCGAAGACCTGAAAGGTGCCAATCGTGCCAAGCACAATCACCAGCGTGATCACCGGGCGCAGCAGCGGCAGCGTGATGTTAAAAAAGGCGTGCAGGCCGGTCGAGCCGTCGATCTCGGCAGCTTCGTACACATAGGCCGGGATGTCTTGCAGCGCGGCCAGAAAGATCACCATCAGCGACGGAATGGTCGTGAAAATATTCATGGCCATGAGCGCCATCCAGGTGATGCTCGGCCCCTTCAGGAAGGTCGAGGTAATTTTCACGCCAAAGGGCGACAGAATGAGCTGGAACAGGCCACGCGCGTCGTTGATCCAGGCGATGTCGGTGCCGAGAAAGTAGTTGATCCAGCCGGTGCGCAGGTAGAGCCACAGGAAGATCATCGAAATCACGGCCGAGGACGCCACGCTGGGCGCGTAGAATAGTGTGCGATACAGGCGCTGGCCGCGCAGTTTGGCGTTCAGCAGCATCGCCACGGCAATCGCGCCAATGGTTTGCAGCGTCGTGACGATCACGAAATACCAGAAGACGTTGATCAGGGAGATCTGAAATTCTGGGTCGCGAAACGCGTTGATGTAGTTGCGCAGCCCAACAAAGTTCGAGGTGCGCGAAAGCGACGACTTCAGATCGGTGAAGCTGATATAGAAGGCATAGGCCAGCAGCGCGACCGTGAAAATGCCCGCGATGATCAGGTATGGCGCGATAAAGAGGTAGGCGGTAAATGCTTCCTGGCGCGCCAGGCTGCGCTGGTGCGCGCTGCGGGTGCCGGCCGCCGTTGTCGAGGTGGCCATCGGGAACCCTCCTTGGTGTGTGGCCGGGCGAAGCTGCGCAGCCCCGCCCGGCCCGATGCCATTGCCACGAATGAGCCTACTGGCTCAGCACCTGATCGACCGACTGCGCAGCCTGGTCGAGCGCGCTCTTCACGTCGGCGCCGCCCGAGAAGACCTGCTCAAGCGCA
The DNA here is from genome assembly GCF_057073505.1 of Kouleothrix sp. 19917. Taxonomy (NCBI): domain Bacteria; kingdom Bacillati; phylum Chloroflexota; class Chloroflexia; order Chloroflexales; family Roseiflexaceae; genus Kouleothrix; species Kouleothrix sp. 19917. Next base: position 732,136 of record NZ_CP097099.1, on the reverse strand, counting down.
TCGCCAATCGGCTTCAGCGCGTCGTCCTTCTTGGCCGGCCCGCCAAACACCAGGTCAGCGACCTTGCCATACGAGGGGGCTTCGGCCAGTACCTTGGCGTTGGGGTTCTGGTCGAAGTACGGGTCGTTCAGCAGGCTCTTGATCGTCGGCAGCGCGAAGCCGGTTTCGAGAATCGGCTTCTGGTTGGCGGCGCTGGTCAGGAAGAGTACCAGCGCGGCGGCGGCCTTCGGGTACTTGGTGCGCGCCGAGGCGGCCCAGCCATTGGTGAACACCAGCGTCGCCTCACTCCCGCCGGCCGGAACCGGCAGCGGCAGGGCGGTGTACTTCATGCTATCCGCGCCGTTGTTCGGGTCGGCCAGGAAGGGCAGCATCCAGCCGCCTTCGACCACCATCGCAACTTTGCCCTTGGCGAAGGCCTCGCCACACCAGCCCGCGCCCAGCTCTTTGAACAGTTCGCCGGTGCCGTCCTTTTTGAAGGCATACCACCAGTCAATCGCCTTGACGGCATTATCCTGGTTGAACACGGCCTTGCCATCCTGAATGATCGGGTTGCCGGTTTGCAGAATGAAGGCGGTGCCGCGCTGGCTGTCGGCGTTGGCGCACATGCCGTACACCTTGGCCGGCCCATCGCCAGCGGTCATCTTCTTGGCAGCGGCGGTCACGTCGTCCCAGGTCTTCAGGCTGGCCGGGTCAACGCCGGCCTTCTGAGCCATGTCGTCGTTCACGAACAGCGCCAGCGAGCCCTGGTCCTTGGGCAGCGCATAGGTCTTGCCGTCCTGCTGGAACAGCGAAACAAGGTCGCCCACGTAGTCGTCGGTCTTCACGCCACCTTCAGCCATCGCATCGTCAAGCGGCAGCAGCAGGTCGTTCGGGGCCAGCGCCGTCATCAGCGACGAGTCGAGGTAGAAGACGTCGGGCTCGGTGTTGCCGGCGAAGTCGGCCTTGATCTTGGTCTGGAAGTTGTCGGGCTGTGGCTCGTACGTGATTTTCACGTTCGGGTACATTTCGTTGAAGCGCGCGAAGGAATCGGTGTTGACCTTCTGCTCGGATGGGTTGCCCCAGCTCGAAACGCGCAGTACCGCGCCATCTTCCACTGCAATCTTGGGCGCGTTCATGGCTTCGCCGCCACTTGCAGCGGTGGCCGCGGCCATGGCGGTCGGCTGCTCGGCGCTGGCCGCCGTCGGTTCGGCCATCGCCGTTGGCTCGGCCATTGCGGTCGGCTGCTCGGCGCTGGCCGCTGTAGCAGCAGGCGCGGCCGTTGCCGCTTCGCCACCACCCGTGGCCGCCGTTGGGCTGGCCGTGCTGCCACCGCCGCCACATGCGGCCAGCAGCGGCACAAGCAGCGCCAGCAAAAGAATCAGTCCACTTACTCGCTTGGGAGCTACCATCTGATGCCTCCTTGCATATGTGTGCCAGGTCTCACCCTTCTGATACTGCTTGGTCGTCGGTTCGGCGCGTCCATGCGCCAAGAGCATCACCACCTTTCTGCGCGGCTGCGCACATTACACGGCCACCTGGGCCGAATTGGTCTGAATATCGAGGTGCGCGCCCTGCAGCGCGATCTGGTATGTCACTCCTGCTGGAACGTCAAGCTCCAGCCACGTGCCTTCCGCGTCGCTGTGCAGCGCGGCAGATGCGGTTTCCACCACACCCGGCAGCCGGTAACGCAGGCGCAGTGGTTCCGGGCCGTCGCGATGCGTCAGGTACAACCCACCTTCTGTGACGCGAATATCGATCTGGTGCGCGCCCACGCGTACGCCGTTGAGCTGCGCGGCCGGCCATTCTGCCAGCAGGCAGGGCGCGATGCCAAGCTCATGCCGATCTGCGCGTGGCCGCAGCCCAAACAAGCCCTCGACCAGGCCCTGCACATACAGCCCGGCCGACCAGAGCTGCACAAAGCACAGCCCGATTGGAATGAGTTCCTTGAAGGTGCCAAGCGTGCCGCGCTCGGTGGTCGCAGCGATATTTTTCAGCAGGCGCACACCAAGCTCGGGCTTGCCATAGCGGAATGCGGCCAGCGCCAGCACACCCGTTGGCAGCGTCCACACCGACTCTTCGCGCCCATGCGTATGCACCAAACCCCACTCGTTCACCCATTCGCGCTCGATGCGCTCTAATGCGCGTCGCGCTCGCTCGTCGCTGGCCATGCCTAGCTGCAGCGGCAGCGCCACCGTCCAGTGGCCGTCGAGCTGCGGGCGCAGATCGGTGTGGAGCGAGTCGGCGTACATGCCTTCGTCCTCCAGCCACCAGTCCTGCTCGAAGTGTTCGCCCAGCTCATGAAGGCGGCTAGCGTAGCGCGCAGCCTCGGCAGGCATATCGAGCGCGGCGGCCATGTCGCGCAGGGCGCGCAGCGCACCAAACAGGTAGCAGGTGCTGTCGAGCTTGCGCGCGCCCATGCCGGGCCGCTCGACCACGCCGTCGCCAATCGGGTAGATGCCGCCGACCGCGCCCCACAGCGCTGGCATGTACTGGTCGATGCCCTCGCGGCAGAGCGGGAAAACCTGCTCAAGAAAGGCACGGTCGCCAGTCCAGCGGAAAAAATCCCAGCAGGCGATTACGAACTGCGGCGTTTCCTGCGTGTTGCCGGGGTGAAACACGCGCCCGTTGGTGGTGATTTCATGCGGGATGCGGCCGCAGGCGCGCTCGCCGTAGGCTGCCAGCGCCAGCAGCGCGCTGCGACTGGTTTCGGCAAAGCCAGCCGCCACCGCTCCGGGAATGCTGTACTCGGTGTCGCAGCCGAACAGCTGCGGGTACTCGGGGATGCCAGCCAGGAAGTAGGGTGGCAGCGCGGGCGCGTAGTCGGCGCGCAGCAGCTCGAAATTGGCTTTGGCCAGCGCAAAACCGCGATCAATCGCTGGGTCGGGTGTGGCGAGCGCCACGCCGCCAAATGCGCTATGCGCGTAGCGTTCGATTTTGCGGGCCAGCAGCGCCGCGCCCTGACCATGCAGCTCGTCCAGCATGCGGCGCGCGGCGGCGTGGCCGCCCTGGTGCTCGCCCACCAGCGTGAACTGCCAGCGCGCCCGCGCGCCAGGGGCCAGCGCAAACGGGTAGGCCAGCGTCGCAACCGAACCCCCACCATCGCGTGGGGCAATCGCGCAGCGCGCGGGCGCCTCGCCAGTGCCGCAGGCCACGCCCCACGCCTCCGGCCAGTGCTCGTCAGCACCCAGCAGCGCCGCGCCCTCACGCCAGTAACGCCCGCCACCGCCTGGCAGCGCGCCAAACCAGCAGCCCAGGAATTTCAGCCATACCGCCAATTCCAGCTCGCCAGACAGTGCTGCGTCGCCAATGTTTTCGAGCTCAAGCAGCGACACAAAGGCGGCCGCGTCGTCGGCCACAAAATCGCGCCGCAGCAAGCGCAGCCCGGCATAGCGCTCGCGCCACTCAAGATGCGTCAGCGCTTCGGTCACGCTGCGTTCGCGCCGTGGCAGCGGCGTGCCACCGGGCATAGCCAGCGCGACCGTCACGCCGTCGGCAACCTTGATCGGGTGCGCCCAGATGCCGCCCATCTCGCCAAGCAGGTGCTCCGCGCCAATCGGCGTCACCGCGCCATCGGAGGTGCCTACGGCATACATATGCGGCCCAGCCAGGAAATACGGCGTGGCAACGCCATCGCTCGCAACAGCGTCCAGTGTGTATGGCCCAAATTGCAGCGCGCGTGCAGCCATAACGAACCTAGCTTAGATAACGTAAACGTTTACGTATACAACCGAAAGAGCTTTCTCAAAACAGACAACACTGAAAACGTTTGAGTAGTGCCTACTATCTCTGCACGTTATGTGCCACCGAATTGGCAGGTACGTAAACGTTTGCGTAATAGCGAATAAAAAAAGCCTTGCCTCGTCTGAGAGCTGGTTTCTTCCCGCCGCGCCTACGTCGTGCTGCGCACCACCAGGCGCGGCGGCAGCAGCACCTGGCGCGGCCCGGGCTCGTTTTGCAGCACGCGCAGCACCATGGCGATCAGCTCGTCGCACACCTGGTCGAAGGGTTGCTGCATGGTGGTGAGCGGCGGGGCGGTGTGTGCCGCCAGTGGCAGGTCGTCAAAGCCAATGATCGCGTAGTCGCGGCCGGCTTCCAGCCCGTGCCGCCGCGCCACGCCCATCGCGTAAAGCGCCAGCATGTCGCTTGCGGCGACAAAGGCGGTTGGCGGCTCGGCCAGCGCCAGCAGGCGCTCCATGGCGCGGCGCGCATCGCTTTCGTTATTCAGCGTTACGTCAACATACGCGGGCGGCACATTCAGGCCGGCTTCGCGCATGGCCCGCAGAAAGCCATCGCGCCGGTGCAGCGCATACGAATACTCGAGCGGCATGCCCAGAAAGGCCACGCGCTGGTGGCCGCGCCCGAGTACATGGCGCGTGGCCGTGTAGACACCTTCTTCGCCATCAACATCGACGTAGGCGTAATCGTGGCCCACCGCGCTGCGCCCAAAGGCAATAAAGCTCAGCCCCTGCTCGGCCAGCGCAATCAGGCGCGGGTCGTGCAGGCGCGTGTCGGCGAGGATCAGGCCATCGGCGCGGCCCGAGCGCAGCAGCCGCCCAACGTCGGCCAGGTTGGATGCGCCATTGGTGGCCGGGTGGATCAGCAGATCCATGCCGTGCTGCGCGCAGCGGTCGGCCAGCACAGTAATAAAATCTTTGAACAGCAGGTCGGCCGCCGGGCGGTTGCTGACATCGGCGACATAGGCGACGGTGTTGGTGCGCTGGCCTTGCAGACTGCGCGCAATCGCGTTCGGGTGGTAATCGAGCTCGGCCGCAACGGCTATTATCTCGCGGCGCTTGTCGGGGCTTACGCCGGGGACGTTGTTCAATGCGCGCGAAACTGTTGCGGGCGAGACGCCCACACGCTCGGCGATTTCGACAATTGTTCGCTTGGACATGGCTGGCCTTTCGAACACAGCGCGCGAACCAGATTGAAAACGTTTGCGTTAGCGTATCATAGCGCGAGGTTTTGTGCTTGTCAAGCCGGTTCGGGTCGCAGGCTGTCTGGGCGGACCTGTGTGTCCGCCTTTTTTGTTTGCTCAGGCCGCAAGCAGTACTTACTTCAAGCCAGTTTGCTCGGGCCGCATGGCCGCAGGGGGCGACGCCCGCCCCCTGCACCCCCAGCGTCGGGGCTATCGCCCCGAACCCCAAATTTGATGCCGGTAGCAAATGCAAAGATTGGCGTGCATGCCTCCGTTATGCCGTCCGCTGGCAGCAAACAATATAAGCATTCGAAGCTAACAAGTTGGTACAGCAATTCTCGCCCGATGCCTTGCCTCCATCCATAACGAAGGCATTCCAGGCAGTACTTACTTCAAGCCAGTTTGCTCGGGCCACATGGCCGCAGGGGGCGACGCCCGCCCCCTGCACCCCCAGCGTCGGGGCTATCGCCCCGAACCCCAAATTTGATGCCGGTAGCAAATGCAAAGATTGGCGTGCATGCCTCCGTTATGCCGTCCGCTGGCAGCAAACAATAGATAGCAATCCAAGTTGCGGCGCGTTTTGCGCAATTTGATTGTTGGGGATATTTCAAGGCGTCACATGGTCGCTCAATGGTGTTACACAGCCATCTATGTGCATCAAATCGTCGCTCCAATGTGTCACATGCTTGTTCGCGAGGCTTGAATGCTCGTTCACGAGGCTTGAATGCTCGCTCGCGGGGCTTGAATGCTCGCTCGCGGGGCTTTGCTGCAACCACCGCCATGCTTGGCGACAGGTCACGCTGAATGGCACGACCTACCACCCCGAGGATGAGGTGCACTACTCGTGGTTTGCCCGCGAAAGCCCGTCGCGCGCGGCGCAGGGCTATTTCACCTACCTCAACAACGTTGCGGACGTGGCACACGGCTGCTAGGAAATCACTGGCGTTTGGCATGGCGAAGGGATGCGGGCAGGTATTCGCATCCCTTTGGCAAAACTATAAGTAAAGGCCGCACTCAAAATTTATTTGTATCACGAAAATTTCGTATATGGATATAGGGTAACGTTTCACGCTACTTTAGCCACTGATACCCAATAATTCCATTAGGGTAGCTATATTCTTGGGTAGATCCATCTGCGCGTTGGATGATGGATAGCTGTATTGAAATCCCACCAAAATCTGCACTTGTTGAGGCCATGACTGCAACTCTTTCGCTGTCGGGTGACCAACTTAATGCACCAATCATTACAGGCTCTTCAATTTTGATCGTCGCTTTTGTGGCAATGTCCGTTAGAAACAGCGTCCTGTTGTCTACGATATACGCCAACGTACGATTATCAGGAGACCACAAAAGATTAAATGTATCCGGAATGGAAATTGAGGTCCGCGTATTATCTACGAGATTTATTAATTGGCAGCTCGAAGAATCAACCGCCTCCTGAATAAGAATATGTTGACCATCTGGTGACCAAACAAAACGCACTCCTATGCCCAGGTCTCGCTCTGCACTGCCAGTTGGCCCGACCAAATAGACGTGCTGAGCACCCAGTGGCCCACGCACAAGGGCAAGTTGGCTCCCATCCGGCGACCATCGAAAGTATCCAACATCACCATCTATAGTTCTTGTGCGGGCGCGGGTATTGAGGTCGACTATCACCAAGCGTAGCGTTGTTACATCCTCACCAAATGCAATATACTTTTCGTCGGGCGACCATGTGTATGCAAAAAAGCTCTGTGCTGGAATTGTGAATGGCAATTCGCCAGTAAGAGGATGTATGGCCAAACCTTGTGGCTCGTTTGGATACATCACTGCACGCTCGCTTGGCGACCATATTGCAAATCCTGGGCTTACAGGTTTTGGCAACAATGTCGTATGGCTGCCATCCATGTAAAGCAGTTCAAGCGTCTGGCCTGTGAGCAGCATTGTATTACCATCGGGAGACCAGTCTGGCTCGCCGTAAAATCCATCAATAGCACTTTCTTGGCCCGAAAAGTCGATTAGTCAACATCTGTTCTGTACTTTTGGCGTGTTCCTTGGCAACCGTCGTTGCCGGACAGCTATTCAGGCGTCGGGGATAGATAGACTTTGCCGGTCTCCCATTCATCACTGGTTTCCATTGCGAGTGCCGTCACCAGTCGCAGGCAGGAGGCTTCGTTCGGAAACACTCCCACCACGCGCGTGCGCCGGCGGATTTCCTGGTTCAGGCGTTCCAATCCGTTGGTTGTGCGCACGCGCTGCTGGTGATGTGCGGGAAAGGCAAACACGGTCAATCCTTCGGGAAGAGCCGTCTCCAACCAGGTCGCGAGCTTGGAGGCACTCTTGGCATACTGTTGCACTGTTTGAGCGAGCAAGACGTCAGCCGCTGCACGGCTTGGCGCGTTGAAGATCGTGCGAATGGCAGCGGCGACGTCGCGTTTCATCTCCTGGCGCGGCACGAAGGCTTGCGCGTTCTGCTGGAGATGGAATTGACACCGCTGCCACGGCACCCCGCCAAAGACGGCTTTACGGGCCGCTCCCAGACCGGTATGCGCATCGCTAATCACCAGTTCGATGCCACTCAAGCCACGCTCGACCAGCGATTGGAGAAACAGACGCCAATGCACTTCCTGCTCGCTCACGGCGACGGACACGCCTAAGAGCGCACGTCTCCCGTCTTCGAGAACGCCCATCGCCAGCAGCACAGCGGCATCGCGCACCTGCCCATCAATACGCACTTTTTCATAGCGCGCATCCAGGTACAGATAGCGCGTCTTGCCCAAGCGGCGTTCGCGCCACTGCGAGAGCTGCTCGTCAAGCTGCTGAGCGGCGCGGCTGACCTGCATGGAGTCGAGCTGTACGCCACACAACTGCTCGGTGATCGCCGCCACTTTGCGGGTCGACACACCTTGCACATACATCTCGGCCAAGGCCAGGGTCAGGGCACGCTCACTGCGCAGACCACGTTCGAGCGCCGAGGGATAGAAGCTGCTGTCGCGCACCTGCGGCACGGCAAAGGTGATGTCACCCACGCGCGTAGTGACGGTCTTGGGCTTGTAGCCGTTGGCGTAGCCCTGGCGCTCGGCTGTGCGTTCGTAAGGCGCGGCGCGCAGATACTGCTGACGTTCGGCCTGCATGGCTGCGTTGAGCATGACGCGAATCAGTTCGGGCAGGGCGTCCAATCCGTGCTCAGTGATCATCCGCATCAGGTCGTCGGATAGGGTACAATCGGGCTGGCGGGTCATCGGGTGCTCCTTTCTTGGTCGTCTCAGCAACGCCAAGGATACACCCGACCCCGCCTTCTCCGGCGGTGGTCTTTTCCGAAAGTACAGAACCTATGTTACACCGTCGAAAAGTCGCCGGCGCGCACACCAGCAAACCGCGCCTCTTGACCGAGGGACTCGAAAAGAGAGCAAGCAATACGCGGATGCTGTGGTGCCCACACAAAGTCGTTGCAGGCAAAAGAAAGTGTCTGCCCAACGCGAGCGGGTTCGCCTAGGACGATTGTGTCAATATGCCAGTTACCCGGAAGTTTTTGACCTTGCGTTCCTGCAAGTACCGCTAAGTCTGGTGGCGGCACCTTGCTTATCATCGGTAAGAAAATGCCTGTTATATTTTGCTGTGAATGTGCATTCATCGGAAGTATCAGTGTACAGAATAGTGCCATACATACGCCATACAAATATACATTCTTCATGCTGCGCATACCCACTCCTTCATATGCTTATAATTATATCCATGCACAATGAGATAGTAGCATATCTTTATCTTCTTTCCAATCTAAAATGTACGTACTAAACGCACATATTAACATTTTCTAATTAACTGGCAACCGTTTGGGTAGTCTGCTGTACACACTATTTTTGTGTATAACGCGATATAATGAACAATAATCCAACCATCGGTTACTCTTTTAATGTTTCGTTATACATAGTAAAGTAGTAATCATGTTAGGCAGGTAACGCAGCGATCTTCGCCGTTTGGTCGGACTGACGTGTCTGCCTCACCCTTCTTTGTTTGCTCAGGCCGCAAGGCCGCCGGGGCTCGCGCCGCCCCGGCACCCGGCGTCGGGGCTATCGCCCCGAACCCTCAATTTGATGCCGGTAGCAAATGCGATGATTGGCGTGCATGCCTCCGTTATGCCATCCGCTGGCAGCAAACAATATAAGAATTCGAAGCTAACAAGTTGGTACAGCAATTCTCGCCCGATGCCTTGCCTCCACCCACAACGGAGGCATGACAACGGGCATTTCGCAGGCCAGCCACGCTCTTTGCAGGGTCCAGGGACGCAGTCCCGGCCGGCGAGTGCAGAGGGCCGCAGCCGGCCCTTTGCCGCGGAGCGCGAGGGCGCGTAGCCCTCGCAACAAACCAGATAGTGATCAGCGCCTATCGTCCGATGCCTTGCCTCCATCCACAACGGAGGCATGACAGGCAGTGCCAGCTTCAAGCCAGCTTGCTCAGGCCGCAAGGCCGCCGGGGCTCGCGCCGCCCCGGCACCCGGCGTCGGGGCTATCGCCCCGAACCCCAAATTTGATGTGGGTATCAACTGGAATGTGATTGGGTCATGCCTCCGTTATGCTGCCCGGTGGCAGTGAATGATAAGCGAAGGCGGCAGCTTCCAAAGCTGGTAAAGCACGTATCGTCCGATGCCTTGCCTCCATCCACAACGGAGGCATGACAGGCAGTGCCAGCTTCAAGCCAGCTTGCTCAGGCCGCAAGGCCGCCGGGGCTCGCGCCGCCCCGGCACCCGGCGTCGGGGCTATCGCCCCGAACCCCAAATTTTAGGTGGTCATTATATTGAGGTTTGTGTGGCATGCCTCCGTTATGCTGCCCGCTGGCAGTGAATGATAAGCGAAGGCGGCAGCTTCCAAAGCTGGTAAAGCACGTATCGTCCGATGCCTTGCCTCCATCCACAACGGAGGCATGACAGGCAGTGCCAGCTTCAAGCCAGCTTGCTCAGGCCGCAAGGCCGCCGGGGCTCGCGCCGCCCCGGCACCCGGCGTCGGGGCTTGCGCCCCGAACCCCAAATTTTAGGTGGTCATTATATTGAGGTTTGTGTGGCATGCCTCCGTTATGCTTGCCGCTGGCATCAAACAAAACATCTCTATTCATCTACCACGCCGGTATTGCCACAGCATTCTATCGACCGATGCCTTGCATTTATCCACAACGGGGGCATGATCGCAAAGCATCTCGCCAGCCGGCCACGCTCATTAAGGGGTCCAGGGGCAGCGCCCCGGCCGGGGAGTGCAGAGGGCCGCGGTCGGCCCTTTGCCGCGGGGCACGGGGCCGCGCAGGCCCCGGCAGATTTTTATCGAGAGGGAGCCTTTGCCGCGGGGCACGGGGCCGCGCAGGCCCCGGCAGATTTTTATCGAGAGGGAGCCTTTGCCGCGGGGAACGGGGCCGCGCAGGCCCCGGCAGATTTTTATCGAGAGGGAGCCTTTGCCGCGGGGCACGGGGCCGCGCAGGCCCCGGCAATCTCACCTGTGAAACACCACCCTACGGAGCCGCCGTAGCCGCCGGGCTCGCCGCAGGCGTCGCATCCATGCCAACCAGCGCCGCCCCATAGCGCGCGCGCTGCTCCGCCGTCAGCTCCGGAACATAGCGATTGGCGTAGGTCCAGTCAATCAGCTCGTTCAACGAGAGAACCTGCCACAGCCGCAGCGTGCTGTCGTCGGACCCCGACACGACGGTCTTGCCGTCCGGGCTGAACGCGACCGCATACACGAGGGAGCTGTGGCCCTGGAGCGTGCGCACACTCTGCCCACTCGCCACGTCCCACACCCGCAGCGTGCTGTCTCCTGACCCCGACACGACGGTCTTGCCGTCCGGGCTGAACGCGACCGCATTCACGTCGGAGCTGTGGCCCTCAAGCGTGCGCAGATTGGTACCACTCGCTACGTCCCACAGCCGCAGCGTGCTGTCTCCTGACCCCGACACGACGGTCTTGCCGTCCGGGCTGAACGCGACCGCTCTTACGGCGTCGCTGTGGCTCTGGATCGTGCGCACACTCTGCCCACTCGCCACGTCCCACACCCGCAGCGTGCTGTCTGAGGACCCCGACACGACGGTCTTGCCGTCCGGGCTGAACGCGACCGCTCTTACGGCGCCGCTGTGGCTCTGGATCGTGCGCACACTCTGCCCACTCGCCACGTCCCACAGCCGCAGCGTGCTGTCTCCTGACCCCGACACGACGGTCTTACCGTCCGGGCTGAACGCGACCGCATACATGAGGGCGGGATCGCCTTGGAGCGTGCGCACACTCTGCCCAGTCGCCACGTCCCACAGCCGCAGCGTGCTGTCGTAGGACCCCGACACGATGGTCTTGCCGTCCGGGCTGAACGCGACCGCTGACACGGCGTCGCTGTGGCCCTCAAGCGTGCGCACACTCTGCCCACTCGCCACGTCCCACAGCCGCAGCGTGCTGTCGTAGGACCCCGACACGACGGTCTTGCCGTCCGGGCTGAACGCGACCGCATACACGGCGTCGCTGTGGCCCTCAAGCGTGCGCACACTCTGCCCACTCGCCACGTCCCACAGCCGCAGCGTGCTGTCGTAGGACCCCGACACGACGGTCTTGCCGTCCGGGCTGAACGCGACCGCATTCACGTCGGAGCTGTGGCCAGCCAGGCGCCGCCGCGTGCCTGGTGCAACCGCTGCCTGCGCCAATACTGCTTCAGCCTGTTGAAGCCTGGAGTCGGCATGCAGCGCGATAAGCGCACGCAGCCGTGCCTGATCAAGATTGCCTTCTGCTAGTGCCGCCTGCGCATCGGAAACCATCAGTTGCCGCAGCGTGGCCCGGTTGGCTTCCTGCGCATTCTTGACCGCGCTTACTGCAGTTGCTTGCGCCAATTCTGCGTTTGCTACTGCAGTCTTTGCGCTGTTCTCGTTCGTCTGCGATGTTTGCTGCGCGGCAACCGCGGCATCTTTCTGCTCTTGTAGCTCGGCTTCACGAGAACGCGAGCCGAATAGAAAGAGGGCGAGCATCAGCACCAGCGCCGCCAGCGCGCCAATGGCGATCAGGCCAACGCTGCAAACGGCGTGGCAGGTAGTCGCGCGGTAACGCCGCGTTGACCCAATGTGCATCGAACACCGTGGCATAAATGCGATTACGCGATTCGAGTGCGCGCCCTTCGCGCCTCACCACTCCTGCCAGCTTCAGGTGCGCCTTAGGCAATGCGCGCTCGTCGTCGAGCACTACCAGTCCGCGCAGCACATCGCGGTAGGTCGTCAGCACACGAACCGGGTCGGGTGCGCGCCGCGTCAGCATATCGCGCACAAACTGCAGGTTGTTATCCTGCCGGCTCTGCTCTCCCAGGAACAAGTCGTGGACCAGTACATCAACACACTCGGGTGTACGTTCAGCGGGTGGCTGTGCAGCAACTGCCGCGCACAGGCGCTGGGTCAGGTATGGGTGCCCGTTCGTCCAATCGAGGATGCGAGCAAGTGCGCGCATTCCTTGCTCAGCAGGTAAATTCAAGCCAGCAGCAAAGAGCAATGCTTCATCTGCGCCGAAATCGCTCAGCTCAATCTGCCGGCCGATATTAAACGGTGTGCGCTGGGGATCTTTGATCAGGTCGCCGGGGATAGCCACGCCGATCAGCACAAACGACAAGCGCTCCAGCGTGGGCTGCTGCGCGCGCGCGTTGTACAACGCGCGGATCGCGGCATAGAAGTCGTCGGTGAAGTCGAGGCTCAGCGTGGTGTCGATCTCGTCGACAAAGATCACAACCCGCTCTGCGATTTCGCCAAGCACTACATCGCGCAGAAACTCGGTCAGCCGCTGCGCCGGTCCCAGGTGTGCGCGCGCGTTCCACCACGCCACCGGCTCGGTCGCCAGCCCAAGCTGGTCGGCCACCTCGGTCGCCAGGCCCAGGTACCATTGCTCGGCGCTCAGCGATGTGCCGATCAGCGTCAGGTCGATCAGCACAGTGCGAATGCCTTCCGCATTCAAGCGCCGCGCCGTCTCAGTCATCAGGCTCGATTTGCCCATCTGCCGCGCGGTCAGCACATACGCGAACGCGCCTTCGCGGCACAACTGCAAAAGCTCGGCGTCGGCCGCGCGTTCCACATATAGCCCACTGCCGGCCTGCACCGTGCCGCCAATTGTGTAGATGCTGTCGCTCGTCATTCGCCACCGCTTTTAGTTTTATCACCAAGACACGAAGACACCAAGATTTCATATAGCCTATAACTGGACTTTTGCAGATTTGCGGCAACAAGCTTCTGAGCATATGATCAGGCGAGCGTTGGTCTACCAGTTGGGAGGCACAGGTGCCAGCAATTGTCGCGATACCACAGGTGGTCGAGGAACTGCTGGTCCAGTTCGCCGACCTGTTTCCAAATGAGCCTTCACGCCGCCACTTTGCCGAATACCTGACCGGGCTGTTTGTAGCGGAGCACAAGACCGTGAGCGGTATCACGCGAGAGTTTGCCGCCCCACCCGACCAATCCACTCTCAATCGATGGTTGACTGAAGCGCCCTGGGATGTCCAGCGCATCAACGCGCACCGGCTCGAATGGCTTCAACAGGACGCTGCAACGCGCTATCGTCACGACGGCGTTATCGCGATCGATAACACTTTGATAGATCATGACGGCAAACTGATAGAGGATGTCGGCTATTTCTGGGACCATGCCGACAAACGCCACCTGATCGCCCACGATTACCTGTTTGCCAACTACGTCAACCCGAGTGGGAAGCATTATCCGCTCGATTTCCGGCGCTTCCGCAAGCGCGAGCAGTGCGACGACGAGCGCCCGTTCAAGAATCACACCGACCTCGCTAAGGAACTGATCGATTGGGTTGTCGCTGAGGACATACCGGGCGACTTCACCTTCGACAGTTACTTCACCAACGCGCCAATTATGAACACCCTCCACGCCAAAGGTCGCAGCTACATCGGTGATTTGAAAGCCAACCGAGTGATTGTAGTCAGCGGGAAGCAGACCAGCGTGACTGAGTGGGTCAAAACGCTCACGCCGCTTGTTCGCACCAAGTTTACGGTCGGCGGTCACACGCAATGGTACTTCACCAAGTCCGTTCGTCTGCCCAATGTCAACCACCCAGTGCGTATTCTGGTGTTGTGGTCAGAAGCAGAAGCTGCGACGCCACGCAAGATCCTGATCAGCAACCGAACCCAGTGGGAAGCTCATCGCATTTTGAAGGTCTACAAAAAGCGCTGGACAGGGACGGAGACCTTTCATCGGGACGGGAAGCAGCATTTGGGCATGGGCGAGTGTCAGCTCAGGGACGGGATGGGCCAGACCAGGCACATGCACCTCGTCGTCCTGGCGTACACGGCTCTGATGCGCCAATTGAAGCATGATCGTGCCTTCGAATGGGCTCACACACGCCTGATGACCATTGGCGAGTCCTGTCGCACCATCGCTCGCGAGACCTTGGGCAAAACGCTTGCTTGGGCCATCGAACAATCGCACCAAGGCATGACTCTGTCCGATATCAAGCTCCGTTTGGCTTTACCCTGAGCTTTCGCCTATTTCTGCAAAACCTTAGCTATAACGTACTTACTCGCAGATGCTTGTACCTGATTTCCTTGGTGTCTTGGTGGTTATCGTCCTTCTTCTTTTTGTTTTACCGCCAAGCCACGAAGACACCAAGATTTTATACAAGCTATGGCATGGGTATCACGATGCTTGTACCTGATTTCCTTGGTGCCCTGGTGTCTTGGTGGTTATCGTCCTTCTTCTTTTTGTTTTACCGCCAAGCCACGAAGACACCAAGATTTTATACAAGCTATGGCATGGGTATCACGATGCTTGTACCTGACTCCCTTGGTGCCTTGGTGCCTTGGTGCCTTGGTGGTTATAGTATTTCTATTCTTCGTGTCATCATGTCATTGTGTCATTCACCGCAAATGCGCGCCAAAGAAGCTTGCATACAGCTGGTTGCGCATCTGCACCTGGTGTGCCTCGCCGCGCACCAGGCCCGCGCCCTGCAAGCGCCAGAACACCGTGTCGTCATCGCAACGACCGGCGCGCAGCACCTGTTGCAAACCCTGCACCAACTCGGCGTGGCTATGCATGCGGAATAAGTGGTAGCGCAGGTGATCGCCAAATGGCCCATGCTCGGCTGCCGCATTTGAAAACAGCGCTGCCGCCGTGTGCGCGCCGCTTGCCAGCAAGTACAGCGCGCGCCGTGTCAGGTAGGGATGCCCGCCAAGCAGTTCGTTTAGGCGCGCCAGCCCGGCCGCGTCGAGCGGCGCGCCATGCCGCTGGTTGAGCTCGCCTACATCTGCCGTACCGAAATCACCTAACGGCACCACTTCACCCACATTAAATGGCGACTGGTTTGGGTTTGGGATGAGCAGGTAGGTTTCAGTCGAGGTCACCAGCGCAATATCGATCTGCCGCCAGATCGGCTTGAACGCGCGGCTATTATGCCAGCCGCGCAGCATGCCAAAGAAATCCGATCGGAACGGTGAATCGACCGTCTTATCGATCTCGTCGATCGCCAGCAGCATCGGCCCGCCGAGCGCTTTCAGTACATAGCGCTCAAGGTAGCGCGTGCAACGCTGGCTGTTGCCCAGGCTAGCGATCCAGTGCTCGTCCGTGCGGTCGTCAAGATCGAGCGCATCAGAAAGCCAGGCGCAGAACTGCCGGAAGAACACATCGGCGTCCTGCAGCGCGCCTTCCTCGAACAGCTGGAAGTCAAGCAGTGCAACCTGCTTGCCCGCATTCGCCGCGGTCTCGGCCACGCGCAGCAGCAGCGAGCTTTTGCCCATCTGGCGCGGCCCTTTAATCGTCAGCGTTGCGCCGCGCCCGCTGGTGCCGGCAACGGCTGCAATCGCCGGCGCATCGCTCGCCCGCGCAATATAGAATTGCGAGTCGGCGGCCATGCTACCTTCAGGGGCTTCCAGCGGCGCGCTGGCCGTCGGCGCGCCGACCGTGCGCGCCTGGTCTGTCATCTGCTTTTTATCTGCATCGCTCTGGAGCGGCAATGCCCCGCCGGCCAGCGCCCGCCGCAGTTGTTCGATCACGCGCGCTGTGTCATCCTGCGTATCCCAGAATGCCCACTGCAGCGGGTTCAGATATTCGCTGATCGGGTAGGGGAAGGGCGCGCGGTAGGCCACCCGCACTGGCAGGATGCGCGGGCGGGCGCTTCCCTGGCTGAGCGAGTGCGCCAGCGCCAGCTCTTCGCGCACCATCTCGCTGGCGGCAGCCCGCTCCGACATCAGGGCAATCAGCACGTCGGCGCGCGCCATCTCGGCCCGGATCTGCTCGGCCCAGCGCGCACCAATCGGCAGATCGGTGTCGATAAATACATCGCAGCCGGGGCGCAGCGCCGCCGCGATCTCCGCTGCCAGCGGCGCGTCGGGCGCGCCCTCGTGCTTATAGCTAATAAACACCCGCAGGCGGTGCGGCTGCGCGGGCATGCCCTGCTCGAAATCGTTGGGCATGTCGTCGGCCTGCACGCCCCAGCCGCGCAGCACACCTTTGATACGCGCAATCTCGGCGCGTGCTGCCTGGATGTCGGTGGTCAGTTCGGGTGGCGCATATGCTGCGCCCACTCGCGCGAGCCGCTCGAGCTGCGCGCCAAGGCGACCACGCGTCGCTTCCAGCAAGCTCAGCTGGCGGTCGAAATCGGCTTGTGTCGGCGCGGGCATAGCGATCCTTATAAGGCGGGTTACATACTAAACGCGGCTCGCGGTGGAATTGGGACTTCATTTTACACTGATTTTGTGGCTTTGAGAGTGTGCTCAGGCCGCAGGCTGTCTGAGCGGATCTACTTGTCTGGGCGGACCTGTGTGTCCGCCCCACCGACCTGATTGTTCAAGCAGTACCTCCTACAAACCATTTTGCTCGGGCCGCATGGCCGCTGGGGTTCCCACCCCAGCACCCCGGCCGGGGCTATCGCCCCGAACCCCAAATTTGATGCCGGTATCAAATGCAATGATTGGCGTGCATGCCTCCGTTATGCCATCCGCTGGCATCTAACACGCAACGTCTGCGCTCCTATCACGCCGTTTTTCGCCACAGCCTCTATCGCCCAATGCCTTGCCTCCATCCACAACGGAGGCATGACAGAATGGCGCTTCGCAAGATGATCACGTTCATTACGGGGTTCGGGGCAAGGCCCCGACCTGGGAGTGCAACTGTAGAGGCGGACTTATGTAGTAGCGGACCTATGTGTCCGCCCAAAAAAGGCGCGCAGCCCTCACAATCGTTAGGCAAGTGAAAATTACTAAACCGAAACAAAACTGCTACCTAGCCCACCTATGCACTACTATCGTAATCTGCTATCCTCTTCGCCAAGCAAGTCGGCCATGACCCAGGCAAACACTGCACGACGGCTAACAAGCACCGCACAGAGGTCGGCAAACACTGCACGACGGCTAACAAGCACCGCACAGAGGTCGGTAAACACCGCACGACGGCTGGCAAGCACTGCACGACGGCTGGCAAGCACCACATGGAGGCCAACAGGTACTGCACGACGGCTGGCAAGCACTGCACGACGGCTGACAAGCACCGCACAGAGGTCGGTAAACGCTGCACAGAGGTTGGTAAACACTGCACGAATCAGCCAGGCCGCTACCCGAACATCATGCGATCAATCCACGACATATACGTCCTACTTATCAACCAAAAAGGAGATCGCTCATGGGCAACAAAACATCCCGAACCATCGCCGTGCGGTTGCAAGCCGCCATCACCCTGCTCAGCAACAGCCTGAACGACCCCGAGATCCTGGCGCTCGTCAGCGAGTATGGCTACGACGCCGATCACCTGCAAGCCGGCATTTCCCTGCACACCCAGGCCGTCGCCGCTGTGAGCGCGCAGTCGGTCGCCGCTGGCGCACAGCGCGCCGCCCGGCTGCAGGCCAGCGCCGCCGAAGAACAAACCCGCACCAACCACGTCGCGCTGGCTCGCGTCGTCCGTGCACTCTATGCCTACGGCTCGGCCGAACGCCGCGCCCTGGGCTTGCAAAGCCAAACCCCCGGCGCGCCCGACGCATTGATCGCCGCTTCCACCAAGCTCTACGACAATGCACTCGGCGTTGCCGATGTGCGCGACATGCTGGCGCGGTATGGCTACGGCGCGCGACGCCTCAGCGCCGAGCGTGAAACCATGCTCGCCTTTGCCGAGGCACGGCGCAGGCAGATCGCCGCCATAGCTGCGGCCACCGAGGCCACCGCAGCGCAAAACGCCGCCCTCGACGAACTGACGCACTGGGTCTCGCGCTATCGCGCCATTGTTACCACGGCGTTGCAGCACAACCCGCGCCTGCGCGAACGCCTTGGCATGCCGTTTGGCTCCAGCAGCGCCGCGCGCAGCATCACCCCGGCACCCGCTCCTGCGCCAACGCCGAACCCATAGGATTGCGCGGACCTACTTGTCTGGGCGGACCTGTGTGTCCGCCCACCCCCCCTACCGCCCTGATTGCTCAAGCAGTACCTGTGAATAAGCCAGTTTGCTCAGGCCGCAAGGCCGCCGGGGCTCGCGCTGCCCCGGCACCCGGCGTCGGGGCTATCGCCCCGAACCCCAAAGTTGATGTGGGTATCAACTGGAATGTGATTGGGTCATGCCTCCGTTATGCTGCCCGCTGGCAGTAAATGATAAGCGAAGGCGGCAGCTTCCAAAGCTGGTAAAGCACGTATCGCCCAATGCCTTGCCTCCATCCACAACGGAGGCATGACCTACCGGCATTTCGTATGCCGGCCACGCTCTTTGCAGGGTCCAGGGACGCAGTCCCGGCCGGGGAGTGCAGAGGGCCGCGGCCGGCCTTTTGCCGCGGGGCACGGGGCCGCGCAGGCCCCGACAGCCTTCCGAGTGAGTCCAGCTGCCCCAACCGCAGAGCGCGAGGGCGCGTAGCCCTCGCAATAAATAAGGGCGGACACGCAGGTCCGCCCAGACAGGTCCGCCCAGACAGGTCCGCCCAGACAGGTCCGCCCAGACAGATCCACCCAGACAGGTCCGCCCAGACACGCCTACCCAGCCATAGCAGCCATGAAACAAAAGAAACCCTTTACAAACAAGAACATATGTGCTACACTCATATCCAGCCAGGCACCAAGCGCGCCGGCAAACGTGAGTAATGCGCAGAGTACGAGTAAGATGACCGCGCGCGGTCTTCGCCAAGGAGGGTTTCCATGTTTCAGCGGTTGGATGAGCTACAAACCGGCAGCCTGTATATTCTCACCGGCCAGGCCGGCGCCGGTAAGTCGCATCTGGCGGCCAGCGCCCGCCGCAGCGGCACACTCTGGGTGCTCGACACCGAGGGCGCCGCGCAGAACCTGAGCGGCAAGGCGGGCATTCACCGCCGCATCCAGGTCATGCAGTCGCTTTCGCTCAAGGCGCTTGTCGAGGCGATGGACGAAATTCGCGGCCTGGGCAAGCCCGGCGACACCGTGCTGCTCGACTCAATCTCCAAGGTGTTTCAGGCAATGCGCGCCTATGCGCAGCGCCGCGCCGGTGCCGAGACCGACCGCAAAACCGGGGTGGGCTTCGACGAGCACGCCTCGATCAACCGCAACATGCAGGCCGTCTACACCGGCCTCACCGAGCTGAAGCAGGCCGGCTTCCATGTGATTGTCATCGGCCACCTGGCGCGCAAATATCGCGCCGACACCGCTGGCCTGCAGGATGAGGGCATGCGCGTGCTGGCCGACGAGCATATTGCCTACGAGGCCGACGCGATGCTGCTGGTCGAGCGCGAAGGCGACGAGCGCACCATCACGCCGATCATTAAGCCGCCGCGCCCGGCGCACCTGAAGATGAACAAGCGCTACCCCGCCACGCTGGCGACGCTCTACCCCGACCTGGTGCCCGACGCTGAGAAGAAGACTGCCAAGGCCGAGAAGCCCAAGCCCCGCGCGACCGAGCCGGTTGCCGCGCCCGAACCAGAAGACGACGATATTGGCTTTGCCGAGGCACCAGCGCCAGCCGCCACTGCCAGCGCCCCGCGCGACCCGGCCGAGGCCGAGCAGCGCTTCTTCACGCGCTACGCCGAGATCGTCGGCGGCGACAGCTGGCCGGCCGTGCAGGGCTACCTGCGCAGCCGCGCGCCCAAACCCACCACGGTCGAAGGCTGGATCGCCGCTGCCGAGGCCGTGCGCGACCGCTCGCGCCAGGATACTCCGCCCGCGATGGCGGCGTAGTGCGGGACGAAACGATCCACAGATTGCGCAGATGACACAGATGTGGTTTTCTGGAGCGAAAGCGTATCTGTGAATCGCACCATCCGGCTCGTCACAAAATAACCAAGGGCGCGAAGATGAAAGTGCTTCGCGCCCTTGGTTCTTGGTTCTGCGGTTCTGGGATTTTACGCCTCCCACTCCACCTGCACCTGATCGCTCCACAGGCCCAGAAACGACCCACCGCAGCGCAGCCAGCCAGCCTGCACGCGCCCCTGCGCGTCGCTGACACGCACGTAGTACACCGTCTGGCCCTTGCTGGTGCGCCAGAAAAACGGCCCGCGAAACCATGTGCGCGGCTCGCTCGACAGCAACTGAAAGCCCTCGTGCTGCGCCCACCGCTCGATCAGCTCGTCCGAGCGCGCCCGCGACCACGCCCACGACGCAAAAACCACGCCGGCCCCAATGACGATGTAGAGGAAGATCAGCCCTTCGTAGTTCATTGCACGCTCCTTTCAACGTCCATGCACTGATCTACGCACTGGCCACCCCGGCGTTGCGCCGCTCTTGCGGGAGATTACTGGCCTGCTTCGTGCTGCGGTGTTGGGCAGAAACGCCAGACAGGAGCTACCAAAATTGCGGGTTCTCGTTTCGTTATTGCTATTGTTGGCGCTGGCTGCGTGCCAATCCAGAGCCGGCACGCCTGCCGCGCCAACGGCCCCGCTGCCCGCCCTGCCGGCACCAAGCGCGGCACCCACGGAACGACCAAGCACCATTCCTGCTTCGCCAAGCGCGGCGCCATTGCCATCGCCTGAGCCAACGCACCTGCAGGCCATCGAGCCAACCTTTTCCTACCCAATTGGTGTGGCTGGGCGAGCGCTCGGCGATGGCTTCATCATCCGGCACGGCTTTGGCACCGAGAATACCTGGTATAACCCGCGATACTGGCATACCGGCGAGGATTGGTATGCCCAGGAGGGCGACACGGCCGGCGCGAATGTTTACGCGATTGCGGCCGGCGAGGTGGTGTATGCCGGCGCGAACTATCCCGGGCGCGTGGTGCTGGTGCGGCATAGCGGCGATCTGGTGTCGATGTACGGCCACCTCGACCCCGCGCTGAGCGTGCGTGTGGGTGATACGGTGGCACGTGGCGCGCTGCTTGGCCGGGTGCTGCGGCGCGGCGACGATGTGCCGAACCACTTGCATTTCGAGCTGCGCACGTTTGTCACCACCGGCGTGGTGAATGGCGACGCGCCGCGCTACGCCTTCCGCTGCGGCCCGAACTGCCCGCCCGGCCCCGGCTACTGGCCTATCGCATCGCCCGATCTGCCCGCTGCGCTGGGCTGGCGCAACCCGGTTCACACGATTGCCCGGCGCATGCTGCCCGCCGATGCCAGCGGCGAAGCGATTGTCGCCAGCCAACCCATGTCCACCAGCCTCGCGCTCTGGTCGGCCCCGCCCGACGCCGCACCCGCGCCGCTGGGCGAACTGGCGCTCGCGCCCGGCACGCGCTACCCGCTGCTCGCCGTCTGGGCCGGCCCAGAAGACAGCGCGGCCACCAGCGCGCTCGCCTACACGCTGTGGTATCAGCTCGCCCTGCCCGACGGCACGCGCGCCTGGGCGGCCGCCCTCGCCGCCAGCACGCGCGACACCGGCAGCGATGGCCGGCCTTCGGGCGTCGGCTTCAATCTGCTGCCCGCCGTTGCCGCGCCCTGAGCGGCGGCTGGTATAATAGCGCCGCCATCAACCGACACGCAGGTTATTGTTGTGAAAATTTTGCGACATCTCAGTATTGCCGGCGTACTGCTGCTCTGCGGCTGCGACATCACCACAACCCCGTCGCCCGCGCAGCGGCCCATTCCAATTGCGACGCTTTTTCCCACCGCAGCACAGCCCGCGCCAACGCTCCCGAATGCCACGCTCGCCCCCGACACCGGCTGGCTCGCCGGCCGGCCCGGCGTCGAGATGCGCCGCATCGACGCGCAGCAGGACGGCAAATCCGCCCCGTTGGTGATTGTGCGCGTCGACCCGGCCGCCGTGCACCTGCGCGTGGCCTATGCCCCCGACGAGCCGCGCCCGCTGCGCAGCTGGTTCAGCCAGGCCAACCCAATCCTTGCGATCAATGGCGGCTTCTTCACCGAAGAATATCGCACCACCGCGCTGCTCGTCAGCGATGGCGCGCCCAGCGGCGAAAGCTACGCCGGCTTTGGCGGCATGCTCGCGGTTGCGCCCGACGGCAGCGTCAGCATTCGCCCGCTGCGCGACGAAACCTACGACCCGGCCGAGCCGCTCGACCAGGCGCTGCAATCTTTCCCCATGCTGATTTTCCCGGGCAACATCCCCGCCGAAATCGAGGACAACGGCGAGCGGTCGCGCCGCTCGGCTCTGGCACTCGACCAGTCGGGGCGCTTGCTGATCATCGCTGCGCCGAGCGCGGGCTGGACATTGCGCGGGCTGGCGGCGTGGCTCAGCCAGAGCGATCTCGCAATCGACCGGGCGCTCAACCTCGACGGCGGCTCGTCGACGGGGATGTACCTGAAGGATGGCGCGCTCGAAGAAACAATCGACTCATTTGGCCCGCTGCCGACGGTGCTGCTGGTGGAGGGAAAGTAGTGGGCGAGAAGACAGAAGTCGGGAGTCAGAAGTCAGGAGTCGGCGGGAGGCAGTATGCAGTCGGCAGATGGCAGTAAGCAGTCGACAATAATTCAAAGTCTTCGTGTCTTCGTGCCTTCGTGGTGACCTTCGGTTGTCGGTCGCAAATCACCCCGCCCCGCCAACGTCGCGCCGCGCCAGCGCCCAGCGGGCATAGCCGCCAAAAAGCGCGCTCCATGCCATAATCACCAGCACTGCATGGAGCGGCCCCGGCAGCGCCGCAAGGTCGAGCGAGCTTGCCAGCACCGCCGGGTCGAGCCCGAAGCTGCGGCTGTTCTGCACCACCAGCGTGTTGATATTCGGCTGGAGCACGAGGTTGACCAGCAGCGCCAGCGCGGGGCTGAGCTGCCCAAACGCAGACAGCGCGCCCAGGCCCACATCCAGCAGCAGAAACAGAAAGCCACCCGCCGCGCCGGCCAGCGCCCCGCGCCCAATAATTGCGCTGGC
This sequence comes from Kouleothrix sp. 19917, assembly GCF_057073505.1. Taxonomy (NCBI): domain Bacteria; kingdom Bacillati; phylum Chloroflexota; class Chloroflexia; order Chloroflexales; family Roseiflexaceae; genus Kouleothrix; species Kouleothrix sp. 19917. The sequence continues at coordinate 709,066 of NZ_CP097099.1, read as the reverse complement.
GACCGTCACCATGACGTAGGGCAGCAGCACGAGCAGCGCGCGCAGCACACCCAGCGGAAGTTGCAGCAGCGCCGCCCCTACATTGCCGCGCCCGCCAAGCAACGCGCCAAGCAGTGCCGCAGCCAGCAGCACAATCGCAATGCCCGCCAGCAGCGCCAGCAGCAGCGTGGCGATTTTCGCCAGCAGCCAGCGCCCGCGATCGGGCCGGCGCGCCAGCGCGGCGCGCAATGTCCCCCAGCTATACTCGCTGCCGACCGCGCCAGCCGCCAGCACAATCGCGCACAGCCCGCCCACGCTGTTGATATGCCCGAGCGCCGCGCCAAAAATGCCGGGGAAAGCGAGCTGCAAGCGAAACTGCTGCACCTGCTCGTCGCGCAGCAGCGCCATGCGTGCCTCGCCGCCGGTGAGCGTGCCATCGTACAGCGCGACCACCATATACTCGGTGATTCGCAGCAGCACAAACAAGCCCACCAGCAGGGCCAGCAGCACCCACACAATCGGGCGCCGGCGCAGAATGAACCATTCGGAGCGGATCAGGTTGAGCATGGTGTTTCAGAAGTGTTGAGTTTTGAGTGTTGAGTGTTGAATTTTCAACACATACAGCCGAAGGCCACGTCAGGATTGAATGGAACGACATGTATCCACAGATTACACAGATATGAGAGCCATAATCTGCGCAATCTGCGCAATCTGTGGATAAATCTTGGGATTTTGCCCTACCAGCAACCAGCAACGTTCAACTTCTCCGTGTCTCCGTGTCTCCGTGCCTCCGTGGTAAATTTTCTGGCGGTCAGTCATCAGTCATCGGTCATCGGTCATCACAACCAGCAACGTTCAACTTTCAAACCTTCAACTTCTCCGTGTCTCCGTGCCTCTGTGGTAAAACGTCACCCGCCGTCGTCGTTGGCCCGCGTGATCGTCAGGAAGAAATCCTCCAGCGTAGCGGCGCTTGGGCGCAGCTCGGCCACGGCGATGCCCCGCGCAGCCAGCGCGGTGCTCAGCTCGGCGGCGCGCTCGGCGGGCGCATCGACGCGCAAGGCATCGCCTTGCGGCACGACGCCCGCGACCCACGGCAAGGCGCGCAGCACCTCGGCGGCGCGCTCGGGCTCGGCGGCCACGCGCAGCAGCAGACCACGCCCGCGCCCGAGCAGTTCGCTCACTGCGCCGCCAGCCAGCAGCCGCCCTTCCTTCAAAATCGCCACCCGGTCGCATAGCTGCTCGACATCGTGGAGCAGGTGCGAAGAAAGCAGAATGGTGCGCCCGCTGGCGGCCAGATTGCGGATCAGCGCGTGGATCTCAATCTGGCCAGCCGGGTCGAGACCGTTAGTTGGTTCGTCGAGAATAATCAATTGCGGGTCGCGCAGCAGCGCGGCGGCGATGCCCAGGCGCTGGCGCATGCCCTGCGAGTAGGTGCGGTATTTGTCCTTGCCACGCGCGCTCAGTTCGACCAACGCCAGCACCGCGTCGGCGCGCTCGGGCGGCAGGCCCTCGGCGCGCGCCAGCGCCAGCAGGTTGTTGCGGCCCGACAGGTAGGGGTAGAAGGCCGGCGCTTCGACCATTGCGCCCACGCCGGCCAGCGCCTGCGCGGGCGCGCGCTGCACGTCGTGGCCTAGCACCTCGGCGCGGCCCGCGCTTGGCTGCACCAGCCCCAGCAGCATCGCAATGGTTGTGGTTTTACCCGCGCCATTCGGCCCGAGCAGCCCGAAGATGCTGCCGGTTGGCACGCGCAGATCGAGCGCGTCGACGGCGGCGCGCGGGCCGTAGCGTTTGCTCAGGCTTGCGGTAACAATTGCATCCATAGGCGGTGTACGCGATTTAGCTTCACCACGAAGACACGAAGGCAGGGAGAAGTTGCAGGTTTGAATGTTTTCAAGTTGCAGGTTCCGCAGTTCAGTGGTTCCGCGATTCTTGGTGCCTTGGTGTCTTGATGGTAAGCGGTAACAATTGCATCCATAGGCGGTGTACGCGATTTAGCTTCACCACGAAGACACGAAGGCAGGGAGAAGTTGCAGGTTTGAATGTTTTCAAGTTGCAGGTTCCGCAGTTCAGTGGTTCCGCGGTTCTTGGTGCCTTGGTGTCTTGATGGTAAGCGGTAACAATTGCATCCATAGGCGGTGTACGCGATTTAGCTTCACCACGAAGACACGAAGGCAGGGAGAAGTTGCAGGTTTGAATGTTTTCAAGTTGCAGGTTCCGCAGTTCAGTGGTTCCGCGGTTCTTGGTGCCTTGGTGTCTTGATGGTAAGCGGTAACAATTGCATCCATAGGCGGTGTACGCGATTTAGCTTCACCACGAAGACACGAAGGCAGGGAGAAGTTGCAGGTTTGAATGTTTTCAAGTTGCAGGTTCCGCAGTTCAGTGGTTCCGCGGTTCTTGGTGCCTTGGTGTCTTGATGGTAAGCGGTAACAATTGCATCCATAGGCGGTGTACGCGATTTAGCTTCACCACGAAGACACGAAGGCAGGGAGAAGTTGCAGGTTTGAATGTTTTCAAGTTGCAGGTTCCGCAGTTCAGTGGTTCCGCGGTTCTTGGTGCCTTGGTGTCTTGGTGGTAAGCGGTAACAATTGCATCCATAGGCGGTGTACGCGATTTAGCTTCACCACGAAGACACGAAGGCAGGGAGAAGTTGCAGGTTTGAATGTTTTCAAGTTGCAGGTTCCGCAGTTCAGTGGTTCCGCGGTTCTTGGTGCCTTGGTGTCTTGGTGGTAAAAGGCCCACAAACAAAGACGAAGGACCGAGCGCGAGCATCCGCACGTTCGTCCTTCGTCCTCGGTCATTCGTCCTCGTCACGCTGCGATGATCACACCTTCGCCAGCTCGTCTTCCAGCGCGGTCTGCGCGGCCTGCGGGTTGGCCTGGCCTTTGGATGCCTTCATCACCTGGCCGACCAGAAACTTGATCGCGACGGTCTTGCCGCTCTTGTAGTCGGCCACCGACTTGGGGTTGCTGGCAATCGCTTCGCGCGCCATCGCGGCCAGCGCGTCTCCGCCGCCGATCACCGCCAGGCCGCGCGTGCGCACGACCTCGGATGGCGCGCTGCCATCGCGGAAGCTGGCCTCGAAGACTTCTTTCGCGCTGGTGCGCGTGATCGTGCCGTTCGCCAGCAGCGTAATCAGCTCGCCAACATAGGCCGGCTTGAAGCGCTCGTGGATGTCGGCCAGCGACTCGCCAGTGTCTTTGGTCAGGCGGAACAATTCGCCCGTGACCCAGTTCGCCACATCGCGCGCGGCCACACCCTGCGCCTGCGCGGCGGCCACCGCCTGCTCGAAATACTCCGAGTCGGCGCGATCGACCGTGAGCACGTCGGCGTCGTTCGCGTTCAAGCCGTAAGCGGCGACAAAGCGCGCGCTGCGCTCGTGCGGCAGCTCGGGCAGCTCGGCCCCACGCGCCGCGATCCACTCGTCGCTCAGCACCAGCGGCGGCAAGTCGGGCTCGGGGAAGTAGCGATAATCTTCCGAGCCTTCCTTCAGGCGCTGCTCGACCGTCACGCCGCGATCTTCGTCCCAGCCGCGCGTGGACTGGCGAATCAGCTCGCCCGCGTCGAGCGCCTTGATCTGGCGCTGAATCTCATACGTCAGCGCGCGCTCGACCGCGCGGAACGAGTTCATGTTCTTGATCTCGACCTTCGCGCCATACTCTTTCTGCCCAACCGGCCGCACCGAAACGTTGGCGTCGCAGCGCAGCGCGCCTTCTTCCATGTTGCCGGTATTCACGCCGATCCAGCGCAGCACTTGCTGGAGCTTCTGGAAGTAGCGGCGCGCTTCCTCGGGCGAGGTCAGGTCGGGCTCGGAAACGATCTCCATCAGCGGCACGCCCGCGCGGTTGAAATCGACCAGCGACGCGCCATCGGACTGGTGGTTGAGCTTGCCGGTATCTTCTTCGATATGCACGCGGGTGAGGCCAATGCGCTTGTTGCCGTTCTCGCCCGCGATCTCGACCCAGCCCGCCACGCACAGCGGGTCGTCGAACTGGCTGCGCTGGTAGGAGGAAGGCAGGTCGGGGTAGAAATAATTTTTGCGGCTGATGACGTTGTTATGCTGGATGCGGCAGTTCAGCGCCAGCCCGGTGAGCGCAGCCATCTCCACGGCGCGGCGGTTGATGTAGGGCAGCGCGCCGGGCAGACCCATGCAGGTCGGGCAGACGTGCGTGTTTGGCGCGGCACCGGCAACTTCGGCGCTGCACCCGCAGAACATTTTCGATTTTGTGCGGATCTGGGCATGCACCTCAAGCCCGATCGTAACCAGATATTCCATTGGGTTCCCCCCACAGTAGCCGGTGCGACGTATAATTCTGCACGGCTCACAATCGCGCCCCGCCCGCCGCTAAAGCAGCGGGCTACAAGATACAAAGCCCGCTGAAGCGGGCTGCAAACCTGCTTCAGCTTACCCAGCCAGCCCGCCCGTTCACGGGCCGGGCATAAGGCGAATTCTGCACGGCTCGCAATCGCGCCCCGCCCGCCGCTAAAGCAGCGGGCTACAAGATACAAAGCCCGCTGAAGCGGGGCTGCAAACCTGCTTCAGCTTACCCAGACAGCCCGCGCAGGCGGCCTTCGCCATATATAGCCCGCCCGTTCACGGGCCGGGCATAAGGCGAATTCTGCACGGCTCACAATCGCGCCCCTGCCCGCCGCTAAAGCAGCGGGCTACAAGATACAAAGCCCGCTGAAGCGGGCTGCAAGCCTGCTTCAGCTTACCCAGACAGCCCGCGCAGGCGGGCTTCGCCATATGTAGCCCGCCCGTTCACGGGCCGGGCACAATACACCCACAGCGGCGGCGTTCTGGCGGGCATTATAGCATGATCCCGCGCTGGCACGCGCCCGGCAATGCTGGTATAATCACGCGCACCACCCAAACGTTCTGTTTCATCCACTGTTGGAGAAATGATGCCGCGCGATCGCATCAGGATGCTGATCTGGCTCGGCGGCGCTGCTGCCGCCCTCCTCCTGCTCGCTGCGAGCCTGCCCAGCCTCACCTTCGCCCCCGGCCACGTCTACGACCTTAGCCGCCTGCGTGCCGTGTTCGCCGACGGCGGGCCGACGCGCGCAATCGACCCGGTGTCGGCGGCGTTCTGGCAGCGCGTGATGGCGGTCGTGATGCTGGTGATGCTGGTGATCCTGGGCATCGGGCTGATCATCTCGCCCGATTTGCGCCGCGAGCTGCTGCGCCGCTTTCTGATCGCAATGGCGGCGGTGCTGGTCTTCTATATTCTGTTTGGCCTGCTTCACGCCCTGCCCGGCGACAGCCCGCCCGCCCCGGTGCCAGCCGCCGCAACGCCGCCGCCCGGCAATGTCGAGCCATTTCCCGAGTTCACCGCCCAGCCCTCGTCATGGCTCACACTGCTGATTAGCCTGCTTCTGGCCGCCATGATTATTGCCGCGGTGTGGATTGCGTGGCGGCGCGCGCGTGCCCCACGTGCCCCGCTGGCGCAGCTGGCCGACGAGGCGCAGGCTGCCGTGGCGGGCTTGCAGGCTGGGGCCGACCTGAAAGACACGGTGTTGCGCTGCTACCGCGAGATGAGCCGCATCCTGGCCGAAGGGCGCGGCGTCGAGCGCTCGGACAGCATGACCGCCCGCGAATTCGAGCGGGCGCTGGCGGCGGCGGGCGTGCGCGACGACCACGTGCGCCAGCTCACGCGCCTGTTCGAGCGGGTGCGCTATGGCGCGCGCGAGGCCAGCGCCCGCGAGGAGCGCGAAGCGCTCGATTGCCTGACGGCGATTGCCGAAGGCTATGGGAGCGCGCGATGAGCCGGCAAACTGCCATTCTCCTTGGCGTGGGCATTCTGGCCGCCGTCGCGCTGGCGCTCACGATCATCGGCGCGGTGCGCGAGGCCGTGGTGGTGCCGCTGCTTTACCTGTGGTTTGTGGCTGGCGTGCTGCTCAGCAGCGTGCCGCAGTATGTGCTGTGGGGCGGCTTTGTGCTGGTGGCGCTGGTGGCAGCGCTGCGCAGCATGGCCCCGCCGCAGCGCCCGCGCTACGCCAGCCCGCCACCCGCCACGCCCGCTTCCACTACGCTGTATTCCTGGGCCGGCCTGCTTGAGCGCGCCGCGAACGACCGCTATGCGCGCTTTCTGCTCTCGCAGCGCATGGGCGAGCTTGCGATGAACCTGCTGGCCTCGCCCGAGCAAACGCAGGGCGTGCCAGCCTGGCAGTTTCTGGAAAGCGAAAGCCTGGGCATGCCCGCCGACGTGCGCGATTTCCTGCGCGCCGGACGCCGCAATTTCGTGCCGCCCGCGCGCTTCGCATGGCTCTGGCAGTGGCTGGGCCGCAGCACCAGCACAGCCGACCCGCTCGACATCGAGCCCGAGCGCGTGGTGCATTTTTTCGAACGCCAACTGCATACCGACGACGAAGAAGAGGAACGGAGCACCCCATGAATCTGGCCGTGACCGATGTCGCCCCGCTGGGCGCGCGCGTGCTTGCCGAGGTCGAGCGCGCCATTGTGGGCAAGCGCGCCCTGCTGACGCAGATCCTCGCGGCGGCGCTGGCGGGCGGGCATGTCCTGCTGGAAGATTACCCCGGCCTGGCGAAAACGCTGATCGCCAAAAGCTTCGCCAGCGCGCTCGGGCTGGAATTCCGCCGCATTCAGTTCACGCCCGACCTGCTGCCCGGCGACATCACCGGCAGCTATGTCTACGACCGCCAGCAGGGCCGTTTCGAGCTGCGCAAAGGCCCGATCTTCGCCAACATCATCCTGGCCGACGAGATCAACCGCGCTTCGCCCAAAACGCAATCTGCGCTGCTGGAAGCCATGCAGGAAGGGCAGGTGACGCTGGAAGGCGAAACCATGGCGCTGCCCGACCCGTTTATCGTGCTGGCGACGCAAAACCCGATTGAGTACGAAGGCACGTTTCAGCTTCCCGAAGCTCAGCTCGACCGCTTCCTGATGAAGCTCTCGGTTGGCTACCCCAGCATCGAAGACGAGCAGGAAATCCTGCGGCGGCGGCGCGCCCGGCGCGAAGACGAACCAACAGTCGAGCGCGCAACCAGCCGCGACGAGCTGCTCGGGCTGCGCGCCGCAATCGAGGATGTGCATGTCGACCGAGATGTCGAGCGCTATATCGTGCTGCTGGTGGAAGCGACCCGCCGCGACCGGCGCGTGGCGGTGGGCGCGAGCCCGCGTGGTTCGCTGGCGCTGCTCAAGCTAGCCCGCGTACAGGCCGCGCTCGATGGCCGCGACTATGTTATTCCCGATGATGTGAAGGCCTTTGTGAAGCCCGCGCTGATTCACCGCCTGCTGCTCACGCCCGATTTCTGGATGCAGCGCCGCGCCGCCGACGACGTGCTTTCCGACGTGGTGCGCGCCGTGGCGGTGCCGACGCTCGAAGGGGCGCGCTGATGCGACCGGCCCTGCTGCTGGGCGCGCTGATCTACGCGCTCGTGCTGGCCGGCCTCGCCACGCTCCAGGGCGCGGTGTTGGCCTTTGCGCTGCTGCCGCTGGTGTGGCTGGCCGCCGCGCTGCTGGCCCGCCCGGCCGCGCCCAGCCTGCGCATCACGCGCACACTCAGCAGCGACCGCGCCACGCCCGGCACGCCTGTGACTGTGCAAGTAAGCGTCACCAACACCGGCGCGGCCCTGGCCGACCTGCTGCTCGAAGATCGCGTGCCGGCCGGGCTGGCCGTGACCGAAGGCACGCCGCGCCTGCTCACGGCCCTGCCGGCGGGCGCGAGCGCGGAGTTTTCCTACAGCGTCAGCGGGGCGCGCGGCGTGTTTCAGTTCGCCGGGGTGCAGGCCAGCGCCCGCGAGCCGCTTGGCGTCCTGGGCCGCGAGGCGTTTGTCAATGCGCCCGGCCAATTGTTCATCCTGCCCGATGTGCTGCGCTTGCGGCGGCTCGCCATTCGCCCGCGCCAGACGCAGATTTACGCCGGATCGATTCCGGCGCGGCAGGGCGGCCCCGGCATCGAGTTCTTTGGCGTGCGGCCCTACCAGCCCGGCGACCCGACGCGCTGGGTCAGCGCGCGCGCCACTGCCCGCCACCCCGACCAGCTCTTTGTCAATGAGTTCGAGCAAGAGCGCGTCACCGAGGTCGGCCTGATCGTCGACGTGCGCCTGAGCAGCAACGTCCACACCTTGCGCGGCGCGCTGCTTGAGCACAGCATCCAGGCCGCCGCCGCGCTTGGCACTGCCCTGCTCGACCAGGGCAATCGCGTGGGGCTGCTGCTCTACGGCAACACGCTCAACTGGACCTACCCTGGCTACGGCAAGCTCCAGCGCGAGCGCGTGCTGCGCGCCCTGGCCCGCGCCGAGCTGGGCGACGCGCCGGTGTTCGAGGATTTCGACCGCATTCCCACGCGCCTGTTTCCGGCGCGCTCGCAGCTTATTCTGATCAGCCCGCTCAAATCGCGCGACCGCGATGTGCTGCGGCGGCTCCATGCGCGCGGCTACCAGATCCTCGTCATCACGCCCAACCCAATCCTGTTCGAGCGGCAGGCCCACGGCCCCGGCGCGGCGCTCGACCTGGCTGCGCGCCTGGCGAACCTTGAGCGCGCCACGCTGCTAGCCGACATTCGCCGCGCCGGCATCACCGTGATCGATTGGGATGTGGCGCTGCCCTTCCACCAGCTTGCCGACACGGCGCTGAGCCGGCCCATGCCGCAGCGAGGGAGAATATGAAAAGAAATGCCCTGCTGGCGATCGGCGTGGCGGCCCTGCTGCTGGCGCTTGCCTATGCGATCGCCGGGCGCTGGATCGGCACACTTGCTGCGGTGCTTGTGGGGGCTGCCTGGCTGGCGGGTGTGTGGCGCGAGCTTCCCAATGTCAGCGGCGTGGGGCTGGCCGGCGCGGCCATCGTCGCTGCCGCCGGGCCGTCGCAGGGCGCGCCCGCGCCCGTGCTGCTGCTTGGCATGCTGGCCGCGCTGGTGGCGTGGGATCTGGCGCGCTTCGCGGCACGGCTGCGCGCTGCCGGCGAGGTCGCCGACGCGGCCACGTTTGAGCGCGCGCACCTGCGCTCTGTGGGCGCGGTCGCGGGTGCCGGGCTGGCGCTTGGCGGCCTCGCGCTCGTTCTGCGCGTTGCAATCAGCTTTGGCTGGGTAATCTTCTTCGGCGTGGTCGCGATTGTCGCGCTCGGCCAGCTTGTGCGCACCCTCCAGCGCGATGGGGGATAGCGACACCGACCAAAGACGAAAGACGTAGGACGAAAGCTCCTGCGCACGAGGAGCCGCCCGGCAACGACAGTGTACTAGCCGTCATTGGCACTGCACCGCCCGGCAACGACACTGTACCACCCGACAACGGCAATGTACCGCCCGGCAATGACACTGCACCACCCGGTAAAGGCACCGCACCGTCCGGCAATGACACTGCACCAGCCGGCAAAGGCAGTGTACCACCCGGCAATGGCAGTGTACCACCCGACAATGGCAGTGTACCACCCGGCAATGATGGTGTACCGGTCGCTACCTTTCTTTGCCTTTGTGATTCGGGCGTATTGATGAGCCTTTACAAAATAATCAGACAACCATTTCGCCCCGGCCGCTAAAGCAGCGGGCTAGATTACAGCGAAGCCCGCCTTCGCGGGCTGTTTGGGTTAAATTGTAAAACACCATCAATATGCGCTTGGGTCTTCGCGCCTTCGTGGTTCCGCACCCAAAAACTTCGCGGCCTTTGCGCCCTTTGCGGTGAAAGTTATTCGTCCTTCGTCCTTCGTCCTTCGTCTTCCGTCCTTCGTGCCTTCGTGCCTTCGTGGTTCCGTTCTCCCCCAACTCCACGCTCTTTGCGCTTATCCTCCAAGTCGGCAGTCGGCAGTCGGCAGTCGGCAGTTGGCAGTTAGCAGTCGGCAATGACGAGCAGACTGCAAACTTTGCAACCTGCAACCTGCAAACCTTCAACTCTCTGCGCCTTTTGCGCCCTTTGCGGTGAAACTTATTGGTCCTTCGTCCTTCGTCTTCCGTCCTTCGCGCCTTCGTGGTTCCGTTCTCCCCCAACTTCCACGCTCTTTGCGCCATTTGCGGTGAAACTTATTGGTCCTTCGTCCTTCGTCTTCCGTCCTTCGTGCCTTCGTGCCTTCGTGGTTCCGTTCTCCCCCTACCTTTGCGGTGTATCCTCGCAGTCGGCAGTCGGCAATGACGAGCAGACTGCAAACTTTGCAACCCGCAACCTGCAAACCTTCAACTCTCTGCGCCCTTTGCGCTCTTTGCGGTTCAAGCATAGTTCGGGCGTATAGCATACGCCCATCCCCTACCGGCTCGCCTGTGTGCCAAACTGATGCCGGTGCAGCCGCGCATACGCCCCGCCGCGCTCTAATAGCTGGCTGTGCGTGCCATCCTCAATAATGCGCCCGCGCTCCATCACAATAATCCGGTCGGCGTCGCGGATAGTGCTCAGGCGGTGCGCAATCACCACGCTCGTGCGCGTGTGCAGAATGCGCGCCAGCGCCTGCTGGATCAGCATCTCGTTGGCCGTGTCGATGCTGCTGGTCGCTTCATCCAGCACCAGCACGCCGCTCGGGCTCAGCGCCAGCGCGCGCGCCAGCGACAACAGCTGTCGCTGCCCAACCGACAGGTTCGTGCCGCCCGGCGCAACCTTGTAGTCGTAGCTTCCCGGCAGCTGCTCAATGAAGTGCGCGGCATTGCTCAGCTCGGCAGCGCGGCGCACCTCGGCGTCGCTGATATCGTCGCGATACAGGCGGATATTCATCGCAATTGTGCCCGCGAGGCAGACCGGGTCCTGCGGGATCACCGCCACTGCCCGGCGCAGCGCCGCCAGATCCATCTGCCGAATATCCACACCATCGAGCACAACCTGTCCCATCTGCGGGTCGTAGAAGCGCGCCAGCAGGCTTACCAAACTCGACTTGCCCGCGCCGGTCGCGCCAACAATCGCCACCGTCTGCCCGGCCGGGATCTGGAGCGAAACATCGCGCAGCACTGGCTCGTCGGCCACATACGCAAAGCTCACGTGGCGCAGTTCGACCGCGCCGCGCACGCGTGGCAGGGCCACGGGCCTGGCTGGCTGCACAATCGCCGGCTGCGACTCGAGCATGCGCTGCACGCGCTCGGCCGCACCGAGGCCGATCTGCACCGAGTTATACTCCTCCGATAGGCGCAGAATCGGCTGGAAAGCACGGTCGGCATACTGCACAAACGCCACCAGTGTGCCAAGCGTGGCCCAGCCGGCCAGCACGCCATTCCCGCCGCCATACAGCAGCAGCGAAAGGCCCAGCGCGGCCAGCACCTCCTGCACTGCCAGAAACATTGCGCTGTTCTGGCGCAGCACCAGCAGCGCCTGCCGGTAGCCGTGGTTGTACACGCCATAGTCGCGCGCGCTGGCAGGCTGCCGGCCAAACAGCTGCACCAGCAGCATGCCGTTCAGGTGCTCGTTCAGGAAGCCGCTGATCATCGCCAGCGCGGTGCGCTCGCCGGTGGACGAGCGGCGGATGCGCCAGCGGAAGTAGCGCGTGACCATCAGCAGAATGGGCAGCACGCCCAGCGCCAGCAGCGCCAGCCGCCAGTTCACTGCAAACATCACCAGCACCACCGCCACCAGCGTCACGCTTTCCGTCAGGATCGTCACCACGCTGCTCGAAAGCAACTGGTTCAGCGCATCGATATCGCTGGTCAGGCGCGTCACCAGCTCGCCGGTCGGGTAGCGCCCGAAAAAGGCCTGGTCCTGCCCCATAAAATGGCGGAACAAGAGTGTGCGCAGATCGGCGAGCGCGCGCTGGCCGGCCTGCTGCAGGAAATAGGTTTGCGCGTACTGCAACAGGAACAGTGCAACCGCCGCGCCGCCATACAAGCCGGCCAGCGGCCACAGCCCGGCTGTGTCGCCACGCGCAATTGGTCCGTCGATGGTTTGGCCCAGCAGGTAAGGCGGCGCGAGGCTCAAGCCAGCAGTGACGAGCAACAGCACCAGCGCCACCGCCATTGGCCGCCAGTGCGGCGCAAGCGTGGTCGCCAGCAATTTGAACATCGCAGCGTCCTGGCTGCGCGATTGGCGTGCTTCAGTCATTGAACTGATCTCCTTGCCGGCAGACGAACGACGAATGACGAATGACGAACGCGAAATTCACCACAGAGACACAGAGGCACGGAGATTTTAGATTGACAACTGACGACAGGATGATTAACCGCAAAGAGCGCGAAGGTTTTCGGGTTGCAGGTTTGAAGGTTGAAAGTTTCAGGTTCCTGCCAACTGCCAACTGCCAACTGCCAACTGCGCTCACCCTTTCACCCCTTCACCTTGTCATCTTGTCACCCGTTCGTTCCTGCCAACTGCCAACTGCCGACCGCCGACCGCCAACTGCGCTCACCCGTTCACCCGCTCATCTTCTTCCTCGGCCTGCTTCAGCTCGCGGCGGTACATTGCGGCATAGAGGCCATCTTCTGCGAGAAGCTGCTGGTGCGTGCCGCGCTCGGCCACCTGCCCCTCGTCGAGCACCACAATCTGGTCGGCGTCGCGCACGGCGGCGATGCGCTGCGCCACAATGATGCAGGTGCGCTCGCCACGGTAGCCTTGCAGCTCGCCCAGAATTTGCGCGGCGGTGTGCGCGTCCACGCTCGCCAGCGCATCGTCGAGCACCAGAATTTGCGGGTCGCGCACAAGGGCGCGGGCGAGTGCCGTGCGAGCGCGCTGCCCCCCCGAAAGTGAGGTGCCGCGCTCACCTACCACCGTGGCCAGACCCTGCGGGAGCTGCGGCAGGTCGTTCACCAGGCGCGCGGCGTGCATCGCAGTTTCAATCCGGCTGGTCGGCATCTCGATGCCTTCAAACGCAATATTGTCGCGCAGCGACATGCCAAACAGCAGCGTTTCCTGTGGCACGTAGCCCAGCGCGCGGCGCAGCGCCGACAATTTCACTTTGCGCAGGTCGTGCTCGTCCAGCAAAATGCGCCCGCTGTCGGGGTCGCGCACCCGCCCAATCAGGCTGAGCAGCGTGCTCTTGCCTGCGCCGGTCGCGCCAACAATGCCCACCGTCGTGCCGGCCGGCACATCAATCGACACGTCGCGCAGCACCGAGCGCCCCTCGAAGCGCACACTCACATGCTCGAAGCGCAGCGCGCCACGCGGGTGCAGGTCGACCGCGTCGGGCGCATCGACGATCTCGGGCTGGCGCAGCAGCACCTCGCCAATGCGCTCGGCGGCGGCGCTGCCCTGCTGCAGGCGCTCGACTGCGCGGCTGAGCTGCAGGGCCGCATTGCTCAGCAGCGTCAGGTAAACAATGAACTGCACGTACTGGCCGAGGGTGAGCTGCTTCTGAATAATCATGATGCCGCCGATTGCCAGCACCAGCGTCGAGGCCAGGCGCACCACCAGATTCGGCAGTGGCGTCACCGCGTTCGACATCAACACGTAGCGCAGGTTTTCACGCGCATAGCCCTCGCTGACGCGCTCGAACGCCCGAATGGTCGGCGGCTCCTGCGTGTAGGCGGCCAGCATGCGCTCCGCGCCGAGGTGCTCCTGCGAAAAGGCCGACATGCGCGCCAGCTCGCGCTGCACCCGCACAAAGGCGTGCTCGATGGTGTGGTTGAAGCCAAGCTGCAGCGCCACGCTGAGCGTCAGCATCACCACCACAATGCCGGCCAGCAAGGGGCTGGTGAGCGCCATCATGCCGCAGCCGATGCCCAGCAGAAACAGCGCGTGCGCCGACATCTGAAAGCCGGCGCTGAAAAATCGCCAGATGTAGATGAAATCGCTGGTGCCGCGCGACAGCAGGTCGCCGGTGCCATAGTCGCGCAGCGTGCGCTGGTCGAACTGGAGCAGGCGCGCAAACATCGCCTGGCCCATGGTGTAGGTCACGCCTACGGCCACCGCGCCGCTGAGCATGCGCAGCATGTAGCGGAATATCGCCAGCGTGGTGGCGAGCCCAACCAGCCCAAGCGCGTACCACAGCAGCGCATCGAGCGCCACGCCCGCGCGCAGGTCGTCGATGGCGCGGCCAAGCAGCGCCGGGCTGTAGGCGCTGGCGCTTGCGCCAATGGCCGCGTAGAGCGTGCCAAGCAGCAAGTGGCCGCGATAGGGCCGGGTGTAGGGCAGCAAAAAGCGCACGCCACTCCCGCGAAACAAGCGGTGCATGCATTCTCCTTTCGCTCTGGGTGCGGCGCGTGCCGCAGACGGATGGGGTCGGGCGCAGCAAAGCGCGCCGCCGCGAGGCGGGCCAGGTGCGCGGCCGGGGCAATATATCGATATACGAAGGTGCGGCTGCACTATACCACAGCCGCGCGGGTGATGGGGCGAAAATCGGGGGACAAATGTGGGATGCGGCGAAATTGGTGGCTGAGCGCTATTGGAAGATTTGCGTCCACTACCTTTTAAATAACCACCAAGACACCAAGGCACCAAGGTTTATAGGTTTCTTAAGCCTTGGTGCCTTGGTGTCTTGGTGGTGAAAATGCTCTCGACATCCTTATTTGCTAGGCAGTAGGTTTAGGTCCACGCACTACAAACTACGCTCTTAGCTTTGTAGTGCGTATCTTGCGATGAGCATGATACGCGCCCTACGGCGGGCAGATCTGCAAGGCCACCACGGTCATGTCGTCGTGCTGCGCCACATCGCCAACGAACCCGCGCACCGCACACACCAGCGCATCGACAATTGCCACAGGCTCGCCGCCGCCATGCGCGCGAAACGCCGCTTCCAGCCGCTCGAAACCCCACAGCTCATCGCCAGCGTTCATCGCCTCGACAATGCCGTCGCTCACCAGCAGCAGGCTGTCGCCGGGCTGGAGCGCAACGACCTGCTCGGTGTAGCTCGCGCCGTGCATCGCGCCCAGCGGCAGGCCAAAACTTTCGACATACTGCACCTGCCCGCCGCGCCAGAGCAACGGCGCGATCAGGCCGGCATTCGCAACCTGCGCCTCGTAGTTGCGGCCATCGAGCACCACGCTGAGAAACGCCGCATTCTGGCGGCTTTGCATCATGCGCGGCGCGAGGCTGAGATTGCAGGCTTCCAGCAGGTCGCCCTGGTCGTGGTAGGTGTCGACCAGCGTCTCGAAGGTGTTGAGCGCGAGGGCCATCAGCAGCGCGGCGGGGATGCCTTTGCCGCTGACATCGCCAACCGCCACGCCCAGCCGGCCATCGGCGTAGGTGTGGTAGGCGAAGAAATCGCCGCCGACCTCTTTGGCCGGGATGGAGCTGCCGGCGACTTTGATATTCGGCAGCGCGGGCGTGGTGTGCGGCAGCAGGCTGAGCTGGATCGTGCGGGCGGCGGCCAGCTCGCTGCGCACGCGCTCCTGCGCCTCCAGCGACTGCGCCAGCTCGGCGGTGCGCCGCTCGACCTCGGACTCGAGGTGCTGGTTGAGCTGCACCATCGGGCTGAACAGCTGCTGCTTCACGACCTCGTAGGCCATGAACAGCGCGCCGATGGCGATGGTGTAGGTTTGCACCGAGATGGCCGGGCTGAGGAGCGCAGCGACGGTGGTAACTGTCACGATCAGCGCCCCAATCAGCAATGGCCGGTGCGTTCGCCACGCGGCATTGCGCACCAGCAGTGCCAGCGCTATTCCTTCAAATAAATAATGAAAAGCTGACAGCGCGGTGGCGAATGGCGTGATGCCAAAATCGATCCCGCCGTCGGAGCCGCGCCGCACGTCGGTCACGATTTCGTTGCGCAGCAGCAGCACCACGAACAGCGCATAGATCACAAAGGCCAGCAGGTTGAGCGCCAGCCGCGCGCGCCGGCCCAGCGGATAGAAGCTTTCGACAAACCAGAACAGCGTGACGCCCAGCATTGCAAAGCCCAGCGCCACCCAGTTCATCACGGCGGCCGGGTTGCCGCCAAGCTGCGGCACGTTCACCAGCAGCCGCCCCACGATGCTAAAGCCCATCCAGGTGCTCAGGGCCAGCAGGAACAGCGCAAAGCTCAGGTTTGTCCAGCGGCGCGGGCCGAGCCAGAGCACCAGCAGCAGCGCGGCGAGCGCGACAACCAGGGTAATTGTATTTGCAGTTTGGGCAAACCAGAAAAATGTTGTCATGGCACGATGTCGGACTATTAGGCTTCGTTGTCGAGTATAGCAGCCTGCCCGGCGCGCACAATCAGCGAGAGGTGAGCATTCGATGACAAGCTGTACACAGAATCAACGCAGGCCCGCGTGCGTTTTCGCGAACCTGCGTCGGAGGATTTTGTTTTATAACGAAGGAATTTAAGCCACAGAGCGCACAGAGGGCACGGAGTTTGGTTTTCTCGCTCAGTGCTCTCGGTGTTCTCTGTGGCTCAGTTTGGCACCTAGCCCGGCCACAGCCCCTGCCCTTCGCGCTCGACCACATAGCCGGCGCGGGCGAGGTCGTGCAGAACCTGCTGGGCGTGTTCTTCGTCGCGCACTTCCAGCACCATCTCGATGCCCACGCGGTCGACCGGCACCAGCCAGACGGCGCGGCGGTGGAAGATATCGATCACATTCGCGCCAGCCCGCGCCACATGGTCGATCAGCGGGGCCAGGTTGCCCGGCCGGTCGTCCACAGACGTGCGCAGCAGCATATAGCGCCCCTGCTTCACCAGCACCTGCTCCAGCACGCGCGCCAGCAGGTTGCCATCGATGTTGCCGCCGCACAGCACCGTGCACACGGTTTCGCCCGCCGCAACTGCCACGCGCCGGCTGACCAGCGCCGCCAGCCCGGCCGCGCCCGCGCCCTCGACCACCTGGCGCACATTCTGGGCGGCGTGGGCAATGGCGCGCGCAATCTCGTCGTCATCGACCGTCACGACCTCGTCAATCAGCTCGCGAATGATTGGCAGCGTCAGGTCGCCGGGGCGCTTGACCGCGATGCCATCGGCAATGGTGCGCGCGGTTGCGGAGGTAACCGGCTCGCCAGCGGCCAGCGACTCAAGCACGGGCGCGCACCCGGCGGCCTGCACACCCACAATTCGCACGTCGGGCATGAGCGCCTTGACGGCAGTTGCGATGCCGCCGATCAGGCCGCCGCCGCCGATCGGCACCACCAAAACCTGCAAATCGGGCAGCGCCTCGACAATCTCCAGGCCGATGGTGCCCTGCCCGGCGATCACGCGCTCGTCGTTGAAGGCGTGCACATAGGTCAGGCCGCGTTCCTGCTGCAAGGCGCGCGCGTGCGCCCCGGCGTCGTCGAAGGTCGCGCCGTGCAGAATCACTTCTGCGCCGAGGCGGCGCGTGGCCGCGACCTTGGTGAGCGGGGCGCGCTCGGGCATGACGATGGTGGCGGGAATGCCCTGCAGCTTGGCGGCCAGCGCAACGCCCTGCGCGTGGTTGCCCGCCGAGTGCGCGATCACGCCACGCGCGCGCTCTTCGGGCGCGAGCCGGCTGATCGTGTTGTACGCGCCGCGAATTTTGAACGAGCCGCTGCGCTGGGTGTTTTCGGCCTTCAAAAACACGCGCGCGCCCAGGTCGTCGGAAAGGCGCTCGTCGGCCAGCACGGGCGTGGCGCTGATCACCCCGCGCAGCACCCGCCGGGCAGCCTGAATATCGGCCAGCGTGACAGTCATAGCAGCAACCTCGCTGTTGGCGGATGACCGCCCTTCTTAAGCGTCCCAATGGTTTCGAAGCCGTATTGTACCACGCGCCAGCGGGCGTGCTGCGCCATACACTCTTCCACAGAAAGCTGAGACAAAACGCCGCAGGATCGTGGGAAACGAACAAATATGCGTCTTTGTACGATTCGCGGGCGCAGCTTTGGCAAGGCAATTCTGGGTGCTACACGCAAACGTGGGCATGGAATGAGCGTAATCGTGTAGACCTGGCGCAGGCGATCTGGTAAAAACTTGGTGAAGATTGGTGACAAGGATATGGAAAGGAAACCCCGTTTTGCAACGCATTGTCTTGCTCGTTCTCGCCCTCTGTGTTGTTGCCGTGCTGGTGCCGCACACCACCTCGGCAGCCAGCTATAGCAGCAGCGCCAGCGCCACGCCCGCCACCGCCGCGCCCGGCAGCGCCGTCGCGATTGACGTGGTGGTGCAGAGTAGCGCCGCCACAAGCGCGCTTGTGGATCTGGAAGTATACGGCCCAAGCGGTCAGAAAGTTTTCCAGCAAGCCTGGGACAACCAGGCGCTCGCGGCCGGGCAGGCACGCACCTTGCGCGCCAGCTGGGCTGTGCCCGCGAACGCGACCACTGGCAACTACACGCTGAAAATCGGCCTGTTCGCGCCGGGCTGGGGTACGCTGTACCAGTGGAACGACGCGGCCGGCCAGCTCGCACTCGCGACTGGAACAACGAGCGCGGGCAGCGGTCTGACCGGTCAGTATTATGACAATCAGGACTTCACTGCGCTCAAGCTCACCCGCACCGACGCCACGGTCAACTTCAGCTGGGGCAGCGGCGCGCCCGCGAGTAGCATGGGCGCGGATACCTTCTCGGTGCGCTGGCAGGGCAAAGTGCTGCCGCGCTTCTCGGAAACCTACACCTTCTACACCACCTCCGACGACGGCGTGCGCCTGTGGGTGAATGGCAAGCGTCTGGTGAATAACTGGACCAACCACACCGCCACTGAGAACAAGGGCACGATTGCGCTCCTTTCCGGGCAGCAGTACGACCTGAAGCTCGAATATTACGAAAGTACAAACACCGCCCAGATCGCGTTGGCATGGTCGAGCGCCAGCCAGGCCAAGCAGGTGATCCCGCAAAGCCAGCTGTTCCCTGCGGCTGCGGCACCTGCGCCCACACCCACCAGCGCGCCGACGGCAACCGCCGCGCCCACCAGCGCGCCAACCGCCACGGCAGTCGTTCCAACCGCAACCACAACCGCGCCGACTGCCACACCGACCGCCAGCACTGGCACCGGGCGCTACTTCAGCACCTTGCCACCCGGCGCGGCGCTGCCCAGCGACGCCGCGTGCGCCGCAGCGGTGAAGCGCCGGCCCGAGAACAAAGGCGCGAACGCGGCCTATAACGCCACGCCCGGCAATCAGAAGCTGTCGAGCAGCTTCCTGAGCGGCGACCCGCGCGCCAACAGCGAGATCGCCGCGCGCGTGACGGGCAACTTCACCGGCAGCACCGACGAAATTTTGCAGTGGACGGCCTGCAAGTGGGGCGTTGACGAAGACATGGTGCGCGCGCAGGCCGCCGTCGAGTCGTGGTGGCGGCAAAGCACCAAGGGCGACTGGACCACCGACGCCACGCGCTGCGCGCCGGGCCACGGCCTGGGCGTGGATGGCGTGGCCGGGCAGTGCCCCGAAAGCTGGGGCGTGTTGCAGAACCGCTACCCCTACGAGCAATCGGCATGGCCGGGCATCGAGAACTCAACCGCCTTCAACGCCGACACCGCCTACGCGATCTGGCGCGCCTGCTACGAAGGCTACGAGTGGTGGCTGAACGACGTCGAGAAGGGGCAGAACTATGCCGCTGGCGATGCGTGGGGCTGCATGGGGCGCTGGTTCGCCGGTCGCTGGCACACCCAGCCCGCCAACGACTACATCACCCGCGTGCAGGGCTACCTGAACGACCGTATCTGGGAGCAGGCGAGCTTCCAGGAGCCGTAAACTGGCACGGGAGAACGACAAGTATCCACAGATGACGCAGATTACGCAGATGATAGACCTCCTATCTGTGTAATCTGCGCCATCTGTGGATGGATTTGTGATTTTGGCATAAACCTGGGGCGGCGCAAACATGTGCGCCGCCCCGCCTTGCCTGTGGTACAATCGCGCCGTCTACGCATTGCAGTAGCAGAGCAGGCCATTGTCACACGAGCAGCTTCCCATTACAATTAACAGCGCCGCGCATGCCCGAATGCGCGAACAGCAACGAGCCGAGCAAGGCGCAACCATGGCCGATCCGCAGCAGCCATACGCATACCAGCGCGAAGCTTCCGCGCGCCCGCTGGTGATTGGCGTGGCGGGCGGCAGCGGCTCGGGCAAAACCACCGTCTCGCAGGCGATTCTTGAGCGCGTTGGCAGCGACCGCATCACCTACCTCCAGCACGATTCCTACTACTGCGACCTGGCGCACCTGCCGCTGGCCGAGCGCCGCCAGATCAATTTCGACCACCCCGACGCCTTCGATAACGAGCTGTTTATTGCGCATGTCGACGCGCTGATTCGCGGCGAGCCGGCCGATGTGCCAACCTACGACTTCGCCACCTACGTGCGCGGCCCCGCCGAGATCGTGCCGCCACGCCCGGTGATCCTGATCGAAGGCATTCTGATCTTTGCCGACGCCGCGCTGCGCGAACGCCTCGACATCAAGCTCTTTGTCGACGCCGAGAGCGACATGCGGATCATTCGCCGCTTGCAGCGCGATATTGTCGAGCGCGGGCGCAGCGCCGAGTCGGTGATCGAGCAATACCTCACCACCGTGCGGCCCATGCACCTGGAGTTTGTCGAGCCGTCCAAGCGCTACGCCGACATCATCATTCCGCGTGGCGGGCTCAACGCCATTGCCATCGACATGGTCACGGCGCGCATCGCCCTGATGCTGCACGAGCGTGGCGCAGCATGACCCAGCCCGCGCTCACGGTCTACTCGCTGCCGCCACAGCTACCCACCAACCCCTACCTCGACCGGCTCTACGCGCCAATGGCGGCGTATGCCGTTCTGGTGCGGCGCGGGCGGCCACGCGCCGAGCTGCCGCGCGCGCTGTTTGGCGCTGGCCCGCGCATTCTGCACCTGCATTTCTTCGACGAGCTGACGCAGCACCCGAGCGCCGCCCAGGCTGCTGCCCGCAGCATTGCCTTTCTGGCCGTGCTGGCGGCGCTGCGCGCGCGCGGCGTGCGGCAGGTATGGACGGCGCACAACCTCCAGCCGCACGAAACCCGCCACCCGGCCTGGGCCGCTCGCGTGTACCGCGCTGTGGCGCGCAGCAGCGCCGCGATCATTGCGCACAGCCATGCCGCCCGCTCGCTGTTAGAAGCGCGCTATGGCCCACTGCCGCACTGCACGGTCATTCCGCACGGCAACTACATCGGCGCATATGGCCCGCCGCGCGCGCAAGCCGCCAGCCGCGCCGCGCTGGGTTTGCCCGCCACTGGCCGCGTGACGCTGGCGCTCGGCGCGCTGCGGCCCTACAAAGGGCTGGAAGATCTCTTAGCCGCCTTTTCTCAACTGCCCGCCGAAGGGCGCGGCACCCTGCTGATCGCGGGCGCGGCCAAAGATCACGCCTATACAAGCGCGCTGGAGCAGCAGGCCAGGGGCATTGCGGGCGCGCGCGTGCAGGCGCAGTTCGTGCCCGACGACGCGCTGGCGACCTACTTCGGCGCGGCCGATCTGGTGGCGCTGCCCTACCGCAGCATGCTCACCTCAGGCGCGCTGCTGGCCGCGCTTTCCTACAGCCGGCCCGTGCTTGCGCCCGCGCTGCCGCCCGTCGCCGAGCTGGTGCGCGAAGGCGAAAATGGCTTTCTGTTCGCGCCTGGCGACGCCGATGCGCTGGCTGCCGCGCTGAGCCGCGCCCTCGCGCACGCCGACCTGCCCGCGCTGGGCGAGCGAGCCTTGGCAAGCGCGCGCGCCTTCGACTGGGAAAACATCGCCGCGCAAACTGTCGCCGCCTATCGCCGCGCCGTGAGCTAATACGCCATGCCTGACACCAACGCCGAAAACCCGCTCGTCTCGCTGATTGTTGTCACCTACAACAGCGCCGCCCTGCTGCCCGAATGCCTGGGCGCGCTGGCCGCCACGCGCTACACGCCCTGTGAGCTTCTGGTGGTCGACAACGCCTCGGCCGACGGCACCGCTGCCCGCGCCGCCGCGCTTGCGCCTAACGCGCAGGTGCTGGCCAACCGCGAAAACATTGGCTTTGGGCGGGCATGCAACCAGGGCGCGGCGGCGGCGCGTGGCGAATTGCTTGTGTTCATCAACCCCGATGTGCGCGTGACGCCCGAATGGCTCCACATGTTGGTTGAAGATATGCGTGATACGCCCGATGCAGGGCTGATTGCGCCCACCACGCTCTACCCCGACGAAGCCCCGCCGCAGGTGCCCACGCGGCTGGGCGAAACAGCCGCTCTTCCCGGCGCGGCGCTCATGGTTCGGCGGGCGGCATGGCAGCAGCTCCGCGGCTTCGACGAGGGCTTTTTTCTCTACTGGGAAGACACCGACCTGTGCTGGCGGGCATGGCTGCTTGGCTGGCGCGTGCTCGAAGACTTCGGCGCGCTGGTGTATCACGAGCGCGGCGGCAGCGCGGGCGGGCGGCGCTGGGACGACGAAACCACCAAAAACAGCCTGCGCACCTACCTCAAAACCATGCGCTGGCGGCGGATCGTACCGTTTGCCGCCGCGCTAGCGTTCAAAACCATGGCAAAGATCGTGCGCTTCCGCCAGCCGGCCTTGCTCGGCGCATGGGCCTGGAACGCCCGCCACCTGGGCGAAACGCTGACGCTGCGCCGCGAACTGGCGCGCATGCGCAGTGGCAGCCCGGCCCGGCTCGAGCGCCTGATCGACATTCACACCGCGCGCAATCGGCGCGCCCGCCGCGAACGGCAGCAGCACGCCATCCCGTGATATAATGCACTATATGGCCGACAATACCGAGAACATCATGCAGGCGCAAAGCCGCCCACCCAGCGATCCCCTGGCACCCAGCACACCGCCAGCCGCCACGCCCGCCCCCGCCGACGCGCCCGTGACGATTATTCGCCCGTCGCGCGGCTGGATCGCGCTGCAACTGCGCGAGCTGTGGGTCTACCGCGAGCTGATCTACTTCCTGATCTGGCGCGATGTGAAGGTGCGCTACAAGCAAACCGCGCTCGGCGCAGCCTGGGCGATCATCCAGCCGTTTTTTACCATGGTCGTGTTTACGCTGTTCTTCGGCACGCTTGGCGGCTTCGACAAAACCGTGCCAGTAAACTATGCGATCTACACCTACGCCGCGCTGGTGCCGTGGACCTTCTTTGCCAACGGCTTGAGCCAGGCGTCGAACAGTCTGGTTGGCAATTCCAACCTGATCAAGAAGGTCTATTTCCCGCGTCTGGTCGTGCCAATCGCGGCCGTGCTTTCGGGCGTGATCGATTTCGTGCTGGCGTTTATCGTTCTGCTCGGCATGATGGTCTACTTTCAGGTCGCCCCAACGCTGAATGTCGTCTGGCTGCCGCTGCTGCTCCTGCTGGCGCTGGTCACGGCGCTGGGCGTGGGCCTGTGGCTCTCGGCGCTGAATGTCGAGTTTCGCGATGTGCGGTATGTCGTGCCGTTTCTGGTGCAGATCTGGCAGTTCGCCAGCCCAATCGCCTACCCGAGCAGCATCGTGCCCGCGCAGTGGCGCGCCGTCTACGGCCTCAACCCGATGGTTGGCGTGGTCGAGGGCTTTCGCTGGGCGCTGCTCGGCACCGGCGACGCGCCCGGCGTGGTCGTGCTGGTCTCGACGCTGGCGGCGCTGGCGCTGCTGGCGAGCGGGGCGTTCTACTTCCGCCGCATGGAGAAAAATTTCGCCGACGTAGTATAGAAACGGTTGCAGGTTGCAAGTCAGCAAGTTTGCAGGTTGAGGCGCACGTGCCAACAATCACGCGGTTCGAAGAAATTGAAGCCTGGCAGAGTGCACGGCAGCTGACACAACGCATTTACGCGCTCTCAAGCCAGGGAACCTTTGCACGCGATTTTGGCCTTCGCGACCAGATGCGACGCGCTAGCGTTTCGGTTATGTCAAACATTGCCGAAGGCTTCGAGAGCCGCACCCAAGGGCTATTTATCGAATTTCTTGGCCGCGCGAAAGGCTCTGCCGGCGAACTACGCGCTCAGTTATATGTCGCGCTTGACGCGGGATATATCGATCAGGCACTTTTTCATGAACTTACGCAGCTTGCAGAGCTATGCAGCCGCCAGATTGCGCGCTTCATGCAGTATCTGAGCAATGCTGGAGCCGAACGACGCTTGCGCGAGGAATACACTGAATATCAGCTTCCCGACGCCGATTAGATCAACATGCAACGCGCAAACCTGTAACCTGCAAACTATGAGAAACAACTCGAATATCAGCCTCCCAACGATAATTAGCCCAACATGCAACATGCAAACCTGTAACCTGCAAACAAATAAATGAGTGACATAGCAATTCGCGCCCAGGGGCTGGGCAAACAATTCACCATCGGCGGGCCGCAGGAGCGCTACAAAACCCTGCGCGACACGCTCGCCGACATGGCGCTCGCGCCGGCGCGGCGGGTGCGCAGCGCGCTGCGCGGCGAGCGCCGCCCGAAAACGCACAACGAGTCCTTCTGGGCGCTGCGCGACGTCTCGTTTGAGGTGCGGCGCGGCGAGGTTGTGGGCATCGTCGGGCGCAACGGCGCGGGCAAAAGCACGCTCCTTAAAGTACTTTCGCGCATCACCGAGCCAAGCGAGGGCTATGCCGAACTGCGCGGCCGCGTCGGTACGCTGCTGGAAGTCGGCACTGGCTTCCACCCCGAGCTGACCGGCGGCGAAAATATTTTCCTGAACGGCACCATTCTCGGCATGAAACGCAGCGAGATCGAGCGCAAGTTCGACGAAATTGTGGGGTTTGCCGAGGTCGAGCGCTTTATCGACACGCCCGTAAAGCATTATTCCAGCGGCATGTACCTGCGCCTGGCCTTCTCGGTCGCCGCGCATCTCGACCCCGAGATCCTGATTGTCGACGAGGTTCTGGCCGTTGGCGACGCGCAGTTCCAGCGCAAGTGCCTGGGCAAGATGGAGGATGTGGCGAATGCCGGCCGCACCGTGCTGTTCGTCAGCCACAACATGGCGGCGGTGCGCACGCTGTGCAGCCAGGCGATCCTGCTGCGGCAGGGGCAAGTCGCCGCAATCGGCCCAACTGATCAGGTCATCACGCAATACCTCGCGTCGAGCGCAGACGACCTGAGCGCGCAGATCGCGCTGCCCCGCTCGGGCGAAGGCGCGCCCGGCACCGCCAGCACGCTGAGCTTCGCGACACTGGCCGGCCAGCCGCAGGCCGAGTTCAGGCTTGGCGAACCGTGGCAGATGACGCTTGAGTTCGAGCTGTTCAAGCCGCTCGAACAGGTCGTGGCCGCGCTTGGCCTGGTGACGGTCGACAGCACGCCGGTGATCACCTACTGGTCGCAGCCGAGCGACCTGCGCGCCGGGCGCTACCGGGTGACGTTTCAGTGCAAGCTGCCGCTCGGCCCCTCGGAATTGCAGTTTGCCGTGGGCCTTTCAACCTATGGCCGGCCTTTTTACTATGTGCCCGGCCTGGGCCATGTGTCGGTCAGCGAGATTGCCGAGGGCGAGCAACCTGCCAACCCATCGCGCGGCGGGCTGCTGATGAACTCCGACGTGTATACGATTGAGCCGGCCGAATAGCGCGGCACAGAAGGCAAACACAGCATGGGAAATATTCGGCAAGGCCCGCCCGAGGCGATTGTGCTGCATCTTATGCGCGAGCATGCGATCGGCACCTTTGTTGAAACCGGCACCTTCATGGGCAACACGGCGCGCTGGGCCAGCAACCATTTCAAACACGTCTTTACCATCGAGTTCGCAGAATCGATCTATCGCCAGGCCGTCGCCGCGCACGCCGGGGTGCCGCAAATCACCTTTTTGTTCGGCCACACCCGCGAAAAGCTGGCCGAGGTCGTTCCGCAGCTTGGCGCGCCCGCGATCTTCTGGCTCGACGCGCACTGGAGCGATGGCGCGACCTATGGCGCGGGCGACGAGTGCCCGGTGCTCGACGAGATCGCGATTATTGTGGGGGCCAGCGCCGACCACATCATTCTGATCGACGATGCGCGCATGTTCCTCGCGCCGCCGCCGCGCCCGCACGAAACCAGTGCCTGGCCCGATATTGCCGCCGTCACGCAGGCGCTCGATGCGCGCGGCCCGCGCTACACCGTGGTGCTGGAAGATGTGATTGTTTCCGCGCCGGGCAGCGCGCGCGCGGCCCTGAGCACGTATTTCCAGAATTATGTCACCGCGCAGCTGCGCCAGCCGCAGCCAGCGCGGCGCGGCTTGCTTGGCCGGGCGCGGCAAACCTACCAGCGGGCAATCGGGCGCGTGCGCCGCGTGGCGCGCAGCGGGCAGAAATGAGCAGCGTGAAGCAGAACGGCGCAGCGGCATGATGGAGAAGTTTCGGCGCATCCCTGGCACGCGGCAGCTGCGCGATGCCCTGCGCTACGCCCAGTTTGTGCGGCAGTTTCGCGCATTCCAGCGCCGCACACCGGCTAGCCGCCCGCGCCCGGTCTGGGCAGAACACCAGGCCCACCTGCGCGACAGCACCGCCAACACGCCCTTCGACCGGCACTACACCTACCACCCGGCCTGGGCCGCGCGCGTGCTGGCGCGCACCCGCCCCGCGCTCCACGTCGACATCGCCTCGACGCTCCAGTTCAGCGCGATTGCGTCGGCCTTTGTGCCGGTGAAGTTTTACGACTACCGCCCGGCCGACCTGGGCATGAGCAACCTCAGCTCGGAGTTTGCCGACCTGCTGGCGCTGCCCTTCCCCGACGCGAGCATTGCCTCGCTGTCGTGCATGCACACGGTCGAGCACGTGGGCCTGGGGCGCTATGGCGACCCGATCGACCCCGATGGCGACATGAAAGCCATGGCCGAGCTGCAGCGCGTGCTTGCGTCGGGCGGCTCGCTCTTGTTCGTCACGCCGGTCGGGCGTCCGCGCGTGATCTTCAACGCCCACCGCATCTACGCCTACGCGCAGATTGTGCGCGCCTTCGCCGGGCTGGCCCTGCGCGAGTTCGCGCTGGTGCCCGACCACGCCCGCGATGGCGGGCTGATCGTTCCCGCCACGCAGGCCCAGGCCGACGCGCAGGAATATGGCTGCGGCTGTTTCTGGTTTGTAAAGGAATAAGCATGGCCGTCGGCACACAGAACGAAGCCACCCGCGTGGCCTGGATCGAGCACACCTTGCAGAAAATCCCGGCTGGCGCGCGCCTGCTCGATGCCGGGGCGGGCGAGCGCCAGTTCGAGCGTTTTTGCGCGCACCTGCAGTATGTCGCGCAGGATTTTGCGCAGTACGACGGGCAGGGCGATGGCACAGGCTTGCAAACTGGAACATGGGACCAGAGCAAGCTCGACATTGTCAGCGACATTGCCAGCATTCCCGAGCCCGACGCCTCCTTCGACGCAATTATGTGCACCGAGGTTTTCGAGCACATCCCGCACCCGGCGCAGGCCATGGCCGAGTTTGCGCGCCTGCTGCGGCCGGGCGGCTGGCTGCTGCTCACCGCGCCCTTCTGCAGCCTGACGCACTTCGCGCCCTATCATTTCTACACCGGCTTCAGCAAATATTTTTACGATCACTACCTCGCCCAGCACGACTTCGAGCTGCTCGACTTCCAGCGCAACGGCAACTACTTCGAGTACGTGGCGCAGGAAACGCGACGCATCCCGCGCATGGCCGGGCAGCATGCCAGCGGGCGTTTGCGCCTGCACGAGCGGCTGGCGCTGCGCGTGCTGCTGGGTGCGCTGGGTCGCTTTTCGGCAGCCGACACCGGCTCGGCTGAGATTCTGTGCTTTGGCTGCCATGTATTTGCGCGCAAGCGCGGCGCGAGCTAATGCGCTTTCAGCGCAGGGTTTAGGGAATAGGGGTGAGGGTTTGGTGATTACAATGCAGAAACTCTTACCTAATTCCCGCATTGCTTTCTTGATAATGCACTAATGCCATGAAATTACTTGTCTGCACATCCTACTACTACTACGGCAGCCCGCGCGGCCTCGAGCCGCAGTTTTACTACATGTACAAAGTGCCCGAGCGCATGGGCATTCAGGCCGATTTCTTCGACTACTTCACGGCGGCGGCGGTTGGCGCTGAGCAGATGCGGCGCGTGTTTCTGGCCACCCTGCGCGGTGGCGGCTACGACGCGGTGTTTATTGCCACCCACAAAGACGAGTTCGACCAGGAAACTTTGCGCGAAGCCGGGCGCATCTGCCCGATCATTGCGTGGAACAGCGACGACGAGTGGCGCTGGGAAAGCTATTCCAGACAATATGCGCCCTGGTACAGCTTTATGGTCACGAACAGCCCAACGATCTACGCCCAGCACAAGGCCGAATTCCCCAACCTCATCCACGCGCAGTGGGCGTGCAGCGGCTTCTGGGATGGGCGCGCAACTCGCAAAGACATCGACTTCAGCTTTATGGGCCAGGTCTATGGCGCACGCGGCGCGCAGATCCGCTGGCTGGCGCGCCATGCCGGCCTGCAAGCCTATGGCAAAGGCACACGCCGCTACATCCACCCCAACGCCAGCCACGACGCGCCGCTCAAGCGCGCCCAGCGCACGGTGCAGCGCACCATTCTCAAATACGCCCTGCCCGGCATCGCCGACGAAGTCAGCGTGCTGAGTTTGGAGCAGGTGAATGGCATCTGGAACCGCAGCAAGGTCTCATTCACGCCGCTCGACAGCTCGCAGAACAACGTGCGCCAGATCAAGGGGCGCGTGTTTGAAATGGGCCTGAGCGGCACGCTGATGCTGGCGCACCAGGCCCCGCTGCTCGACACCTACTACGAGCCGGGCAAAGAATACGTGCCCTTTGAAACGCTGGAAGAGTGCGCCGAAAAAGCGCGCTTCTACATCAAAAACGAGCCGGCCCGCGCGAAGATCGCCGCCGCCTACGCCCGCCGCACCGAGGCCGAGCATATGTGGCACCAGCGCATCCAGCATGTTCTTCTGGCGGCTGGCGTTGCGGGAACGTGATGAACCAGCCGCCCGCCGTTTCGGTGGTGATGCCGGTGTACAACGCCGCCGCGCACCTGCCCGGCGCGCTCGATAGCATGCTGGCGCAGACCTTTGCTGATTTCGAGCTGATTGTGCTTGATGATGGCTCGACCGACGAGACGGGCGCACTGCTGGCGGCCTACGCCGGGCGCGATGCGCGGGTGCGCCTGGCGGGCAGCGCCGAAAATCAGGGGCTGATTGCGCGCCTGAACGAGGGCTTGGAGCTGGCGCGCGGGCGCTACATCGCGCGCATGGATGGCGACGACACGAGCCGCCCCGAGCGGCTGGCCCGCCAGGTCGCACTGCTCGACGCGCAGCCGCAGCTTGGCGCGTGCGGAAGCTGGGTGCGCGTGTTTGGCGACGCGCCCGCCCGCGTCGAGCGCTACCCCACCGACGATGCCGCCATTCGCTGTGAGTTAGTATTCCGCAGCGCGCTGGCCCACCCGGCCGCCATGCTGCGCGGCGATATAGTGCGCCGGCACGGTCTGCGCTACAGCACGCAATTCATCCACGCCGAGGACTACGCCATGTGGCTGGAAATCGCCGCGCACAGCCAGCTTGCCAACCTGCCCGAAATTTTGCTCGACTACCGCGCCCACGCCGCGCAGGTCGGGCAGCGCCAGCGCGCCACGCAGCAGGCAAGCTCGGCGCTTGTGCGCCTGGCGCAGCTCCGTGCGCTTGGGATCAACCCAGCGCCCGCCGAGCAGGCCACTCACGAGGCGATCAGCACTGCGCAGATTGCGCCAACGCGCGCATTCATCGCCGCCGCTGACGGCTGGCTGCGCCGCCTGCTGGCCGCCAATCGTGCCAGCCAGCGCTATCGCGAGCCGTCGCTGCTGCCAGTGCTTGGCCTGCGCTGGTACACGGTTTGCCGCCTTTCGACCGCGCTTGGCCCGTGGGTCTGGTGGCGCTTTCAGCGCTCGCCGCTGGCCCGCCACGCGCCAATCGATGCGCCGCGCCGCGCCAAGTTTCTGCTCAAGGCTTTGGCAAGCTCGCCAACCGCCATCGCTTAGCCGAAAGCCAAACAACCGGGCCACAGAGAACACAGAGATCACCGAGCAGTAAAACCAAACTCAGTACTCTGGAAGCTTGCCGTTGTATAAAGAACTTATTTTTTAGCGTACTCAGTGTCCTCTGTGCGCTCTGTGGCTTAATTGCTCTGCCCTTCGCTATAGCCAGCCGGCTCTAATTGCACATATACCTATGAACATCACATTCTGCGCTTACGATAGCCCCACCCATATTGGCGGCCCGAACACGGTGCTGCGGCGGCTGCTGCCAGCATTGCACACGCAGGGCGAGCATCCCGAGGCGCTGCTATTCCACAGCGGCGGGCGTGCCACCGGGGCAACCGCTGCCGATTTGCAGCGCGCAGGCGTGCCGACGCAGCGCATCCCGCGCCCGCGCTCGACCGAGGCGCTGCTGCACCGCGTATTGCGGGCCAGCGCGGGCACCGACGTGTTCGCGCCCGACTACGTGGCCCCGGCGTATTTCGCGGCGCGCTGGCTACGCCCGGCCGGCGTCGTCACAATTGGCGCAATTCATGGCGACGACCCCTTCTACGACGCGCTGATCGACGAGTTTGTGCTTGGCCCGCCCGAGCAGCAGATCGACGGGCTGGTGTGTGTGTCGCATTTTGTGGAAGGGCGCGTGCAGGCGCGTATTGCCGGGCAGGCAACCCGCACCACCATCCGCTGCATCCCAAACAGCACGCCGCTCCCCACCGAGTTTGCGCGCCCGCCCGCTCACGACTTACGCATGATCTACGTTGGGCGGCTGGCCGAAACGCACAAGCGTGCCCTCGATGTCACCCGCGCGATCTGCCGGGCGGTGCGCGCCGTGCCAGGCACCAGTGGCGCACTTTTTGGCGATGGGCCGTCGCGCAGAATGGTGGAAGATACGCTCGCTCGCGACGGCGCGGGCCTGCCCATCCAGCTGCATGGCAGTGTCAGCGGCGAGCGCATTGGCGAGGAATTGCTGCGAAGCCACGCGCTGGTGCTGCTTTCCGACTCGGAAGGGCTGCCCATGGCGGTGATGGAGGCGATGGCCAGCGGCGTGGTGCCGATCTGTCTCGACACGCCCACCGGCGCGCTGGAGCTGGTCGAGCACAATGTCACTGGCCTGCTGGTGAGCGACCGCGCCGAGGCGTTTGTGGCGGCGGTGCGGCGGCTGCGCGAAGAACCCGGCCTGTGGCAGCGCCTCTCACGCGCGGCCCGCGAGCGCATCGCCGAGCGCTACACGCCCGAGCATAGCGCCGGGCAATGGCGCGCCTTCGCCGCCGAGCTGCGCGAGCGTGCCGGCCCACCCCAGCCCATTCAGCTTCCGCAGCACTTCGACCTGCCGCCAGTGCGGCCAAGCCTGGTGCATCTGGACGAACGCGCCATGCTGCCGCACCGCTACGCCGCGCGCCAGGTGCGCCGCGCCTTCGGCCTGCTGCGCCGCCGCCTACGGGGCGGCTGAAACGCGCTTCTTTTCACCATGAAGGCACGAAGGTGGAAAAATATTACCCCGAACGAAACCCGCTTCTCTTTCACCACGAAGGCACGAAGACACGAAGATAGTGAGGATAAGTCGTCACCATCATTCGTCATAACTGCAACCAGTAACATTCAACCTGAAACCTAAAAACCTGTAACCCTTCGCGCCCTTTGCGCTCTTTGCGGTTATTCTCACGGTTGTCACGCTATGATTGAACCTACACCCTTTCCTGCCATCAACGGCACGCTCGCGGCGCTGCTGGCAGCCGTGCAGGAAGCGCTGGCCGAGCAGTTCGTCGGCCTGTACCTGTACGGCTCGCTCGCCAGCGGCGATTTCGATCTGGCCACCAGCGACGTCGATTTCCTGGTCGTCACGCGCGACGTGCTGCCCGATTTTGCGTTCGAGAAGCTTGGCGCGGCGCACCAGCAGCTCTGGCACAGCGGCGACCCGTGGGCCGCCAAGCTCGAAGGTTCCTACCTGGCGTGGGCAGCCCTGCCGCGCTACGACCCCACCGACCGCACGCCCTGGCCCACGCTGAACGAAGGCGCATTCTACCGGGCGGCGCACGGCTGGGATTGGGTGCTGCAGCGCGCAATTCTGCGCGAGCACGGCATTGTTGTCGCCGGCCCGCCGATTGCCCCGCAGATCGAGCCAGTGGGGCCGGGCGCGCTGCGCGCGACGATTGGCGCGCTGCTGGCCGAATGGTGGGAGCCAATGCTCGCTGAGCCGGCGCGGCTGCACCAGCCCGACTACCAGGCCTATGCCATCCTGTCGATGTGCCGCGCCCTCTATACCCTCGCGCACGGCACGATTGCGAGCAAACCGGCCGCCGCGCGCTGGGCGCAGGCTGCCTTTCCGGCGCTTGCCCCAGCTATCGAGCAAGCCATGGCATGGCGGCCGGGCGCCCCGCTGGAGCAATTTGCAGCAACCGAAGCGCTTATTCAGCGCGCCGTGCGCGAGGCACAAAAAAGCCGGGGCCCTGCCTGAGCAGAACCCCGGTTTCTGTTTTCTTTACATCGTGCGCTGGCCGGTGCGCGGCAAGTTCGTGTCGGGCTCATCGAAACCCGGCTCGTCGGGATGATCCGGCGTCGTCACGTTCGGACTGTCGGGCGTCAGCTCGGTCGGCGGCACGCCCAGCGTCTCGGGCGTGGTCACCTTGTCGCCGCTGGTAACATTCGGGCGTGCATCGGCAGGGGCCGCAGCGACGCGCCCCGCGCTCACAGGGTCGCCCACCGATGGCGTATCTTCCACAATCGGCAGCGCGCCATTGGGCGCAGGCTCGACGCGCGTCACAACGTCGGGGTTATGATCCACGGTGGTGGGATTGACCGGCGCGCCATACTCGGCAGCCTGGTTCACCGACTGCCCGCTGGCGTCGTAGGTTGCCACATGCACCGGCGCGCCACCATCGGTCAGGCCGGTCTGGTTGTCGCGGATTGAGTCGGCGCCCTGGCCCACCAGAATGCGCCGCGCCTCGATCGCGTTTTCTTCGTCAAGCTTCACGGCCACGAGTGTCTTGCCGGCATTCACCTGCTGCTCGTAATTGCGCGCTTCGTCCTCGGGGATGCCGCTAAAATCGATCAGCGCCGCCGAAACGCCGCCCACCACCGCGCCGGTTACCAGGCCGGTGAGCGCCGCGCCAAGCGCGCCAAAGGTAATGAACGGGCCTACGCCCGGGATGAGCAAGGCCGCCAGACCCACCAGGCCGCCCCACACCGCGCCAACCGCCGCGCCCTCGCCCGCCGACACATCATCGACGCTGCTGATTGGCGCGCCCGACTCGGTTGCGCGCGAAACGATTGACACGTCGTCGATTGGCAAGTCGCTCGCACGCAGCGCGTCGATCGCCTCCCGCGCCTGAATTGGGTCGCTGAATATGCCAAGAATGGTGTTCTTCACGGTGTCTCTCCTCGCGAGCCATGCTCGCAGCTCCGCTCTTCCTGCCTTCCTGTTTAGCAATGTCTATGCCAGCTCTTGGCTGCACCAACAAAAATGGGGCCGGCGCAGCACGCCAGCCCCTTTTCTTCAGTGTTCGGTTCGGTTTACCAGATGCGGCGGTGAGAACCAAACAGGTTCATCACGACCATAATCACCACGGCGAACATCAGAAACCGGCCAAAGCCAAAGCGCCCCGAGCCAAACATCAGCGCCAGCCCGCCAAACCACAGCATGGCCTTGACCGCCCGGTCGGTGTGGCCGCGCGCAAGCTGGGTAAACAGCATGCTCAGGCCGATCAGCACCAGGATGCCGGGCCAGATTGCGCCGTTCATCAGCAGAATCACCAGGCCGATCAGAAAGACGATCGGGCCGGGGTTGTTGCGCGCGCCGCCGTGATGATGCGGCGGGGCAGGCGGAACTGGCCGGTACAGCGTCGGCGGGGTGGCGGTGCGCGGGTAGCTCTGGCGCGGCGGCGCGCTGGGCGCGGGCCGAACCGGGCGCGGCGCAGGCGCTGGCATCGGCTTTGGTGCCGGTGCCTCGGGCTCGAAGCTGCGCCCACACTTTGCGCAGAAACGCGACTCGTCGGGGTTATGCGTATAGCAGGCCGGGCACACAATCCCCGGCAGGCGCGTCGTCGGGCCGGTGCTGGCGTTCGTTAGCGCCGCGCCGCAGTCGATACAAAACAGCGCGTCGGTCGGATTCTGCTCGCCGCAGCGCCGGCATGGTCGTTCGCTCATGATCATTCCTTACATCCAGGCGTTGCCAGCAACACCCGTGCACAGTCTTCGCGCGTTGCCGCTGCGAGGCGGGCGCGCAATTACATGTAATCACCTCTGCTACTTATACGAGTGCCGCGTGCCAATAGTTGCAGCGCGCCGAATTCCCGATGATTGACAGCTCTAGGGCCTCGCGGTATCATAGCGCAGCCCCAAATGGACCTGTTCAGCAAGAAAGTTTGAGCACATGCACCGCGCGTATCATCGCTGGGACAGCCCCTCGCTTAACCGTCCCATGGAGCTGCTGGTGTTTGGCCACGCCGGCGCGCCCGTGATCGTCTTCCCAACCTCGCAGGGCCGCTTCTACGAGTACGAAGACCGTGGGATGGTGGGCGCGCTTTCGCACCACCTTGAGCAAGGCTGGGTTCAGCTTATCTGCGTCGATAGTGTTGATGCCGAAAGCTTCTACTGCGAATGGGCGCACCCGCGCGGCCGCCTTCACCGCCACGATCAGTACGAGAATTATGTGCTGAACGAGGTGCTGCCCTTTGTGCGCTCGCAGAACAGCAACCACTTCACAATGGTGCACGGCTGCTCGTTTGGCGCAATTCACGCCATGATGTTTGGCCTGCGCCACCCCAGCCACTTCAACCGCGTGCTTGGTTTTGCTGGCTACTACGACATCCACCGCTTCCTGGGCGGCTACCACGACGAAGAAGTGCACCGCCACAACCCGGTAGACATTGTGCGCTACTTGCAGGAAGGCCAGCTTGCCAACGACCTGCGCCGCCTCGAAATCATTATGGCGATTGGCCGCGACGACAGCGCCGCCGGCACCAACCGCGAGCTTTCCGACGCGCTATGGAGCAAGGGCGTCTGGCACGCTATGCGCTGGTGGGATGGCTGGGCGCACGACTGGCCGTTCTGGCACAAAATGATCACGATGTATATCAACGGCGCCGATTAGGCCGCGCAGGGGGCGTATGATTCTCGAAGCCGCGATGCTCCAGGTCATTCCCGGCCACGAGGCCGAGTTCGAAGCCGCCTTCCGTCAGGCGTCGCCAATTATTGCGTCGATGGCGGGCTACCGGGGCCACGAGCTGCAACACTGCCTGGAAGCCCCGGCAAAATACTTGCTACTGGTGCGCTGGGAACGCCTCGAAGATCACACGCTTGGTTTTCGTGGCTCGCCCGAGTACCTGGAGTGGAAGCGGCTGCTGCATCATTTCTACG
Organism: Kouleothrix sp. 19917; assembly: GCF_057073505.1. NCBI lineage: Bacteria > Bacillati > Chloroflexota > Chloroflexia > Chloroflexales > Roseiflexaceae > Kouleothrix > Kouleothrix sp. 19917. Next base: position 674,230 of record NZ_CP097099.1, on the reverse strand, counting down.
ACCCGTTCCCAACGGTCGAGCACTTCACTGCCGTCGAGCTGTAGCGCGCTTGTGCGTGATGTTGGAGGAAACCGATGGCTTTGTCGGCGCAGTCGGTCAGTTTTCCGTCCTTCTCGATGCCCCTGCTTGGTGGCTATCTGGTGCGCCCGCCCGGCGAGGGGCCTTTTCCTGCCCTGGTCGTCATCCACGAGGCCTTTGGCCTGAACGACGACATTCGCTCGATTGCGCGGCGCTTTGCGGGCGAGGGCTACATCACGCTGGCGGTTGATCTGTTCAGCGGGCGCAACCGCGTGCTGTGCATGGCACGCCTGATGAGCGGCCTGATGCGCCACTCGCTCGACCATGCTGGCGTGCGCGATTTGCAGGATGCGCTGACCTACCTGGCGCAGCAACCCGGGGTGGACACCGAGCGTCTTGGCGCGGCGGGCTACTGCATGGGCGGCAGCTTGGCAATCGCGTGGTCGTGTACCGACAATCGTTTGAAAGCTATCGCGCCCTATTATTCCATGAACCCGCGCCCGCTCGAAGCGGTGGAGCGCGCCTGCCCGGTGGTTGGCTCCTTCCCGGGGGCCGATTTCACCGCCAGGGCCGGCGAGGCGCTCGACGCCGCGCTCGACCAGTATGGCGTTGCCCACGACATCAAAATCTACCCGGGCGCAAAGCACTCGTTTTTCAACGGTGGGCGCAACCACAACGCCGACGCCGCGCACGACTCGTGGGAGCGCGTTCTGGGCTTTTTCCGCGAACATATCGGCAGCGGGCAGTAGGCAGCGGTCAGTGGGCAGTAGGCAGTTGGCAGTCTGCTGTTAGCATATGCAATTCGCCCTTCGCAAGGTCTGGGCGTATTGCATACGCCCTTCGCTAGTTCTCGATTCTCAAATGATAAGGGGGAAGGTGTGACCAAAAAAATCGGCATCATGGTCGGCCGCGAAAATACCTGGCCGGGCGCATTTATCGAAGAAGTCAACCGCCGCAACGACGGGGTAACTGCCGAGTTTGTGAAGCTGGGCGGCACGCGCATGGCCGAGCCCTGCGAGTACGACGTGATTGTCGACCGCATCTCGCACGAGGTGCCCTACTACCGCGCATTCCTCAAAACCGCCATGATGAGCGGCACATTTATCGTCAACAATCCCTTCTGGTGGAGCGCCGACGACAAGTTCACCGGCGCGAGCATCGCCACCTACCTGGGCGTGCCGCACCCGCGCAGCGTCGCCCTGCCCACGCACTCCTACATCGAAGGGATTGTGCACCACGAGTCGCTGCGCAACCTGGCCGACCGCATCCCCTGGGAAGATCACGTCAACTACGTCGGCGGCTTCCCGGTGATTCTCAAGCCGGCCTGGGGCGGCGGCTTCAAGAACGTCTATAAAGTCCACACCATGGAACAGCTCTGGGAAGCCTACAACCAGACCGGCATCGAGTGCATGATGCTGCAGGAATTCATCGAGTGGGACAAATTCGTGCGCTGCCTGGTGATCGGCCAGAACCAGATCCAGGTCATCAAGTTCGACATCAACGCGCCCTACCCGCATCGCTACTTCGACGAGCCCGACTACCTGACCAAAGACGAGCACGACAAGGTCGTCGAGTATGCCTTCACGCTGTGCCGCGCGCTTGGCTACGACATGAACACCTGCGAGTTCGCGCTGAAAGATGGCGTGCCCTACGCGATCGACTTCACCAACCCCGCGCCCGACATGGACTACTGGTCGCTGAAAGAAAAGTTCTTCGCCTGGGTGGTCAAGGCCATGGCCGATATGTGCATCGAAAAGGCCAAGGCCGGCCGCACCCCGCCGAGCGACATGCGCTGGAACAAGCTGTTGAACACCTAGCCCGAAGCGCGGCGCTGGCGGCTGGCATCTCTCGCCGCCGACGCCGTTCTCCGGCCTGCTGGAGGCCCCAATGCTCGAAGAAGCAATTGCCCACTACCACAGCTTGCTCGACGCCGACACCGCCCGCGCCACGCAGGATCGGCTCGACGCCGAGCAGCGCGCGCGCAACCTGTTTTTTGGCGAGCGCCCGCTGGTTTCGGTGCTGCGCCCGCGCTTCATCACGCACGACCAGTATGCGCTGGTGCAGCGCGCGGTTGGCCTGGTGACGGCGGCCGCGCATCGGCTCGCCAGCCGCATGATCGACGAGCCCGCGCTGCGCGCCGACCTCGCGCTCACGCCCGCCGAGGAGCGGCTGATCGCCATGCACCCCGGCTACCCCGAGCCAAGCGCGCACTCGCGCATGGACACCTTTCTGACCGTCGATGGCCGCTCGCTGCAGTTTGTTGAGTACAACGCCGAAAGCCCGGCCGCGATCGCCTACGAAGATGTGCTCTCCGAGGTGTTCCTGCAGCTTCCGGCCATGCAGCGCTTTGCCGAGCGCTATAAGCTCGATACGCTGCCAGCCCGCCACCACCTGCTCGACACGCTGCTCCAGGCCTGGCGCGCCTTCGACAGCACACGCCCGCCCAGCATCGCCATTCTCGACTGGAAAGGGCTGCCGACACACTCCGAATTTCTGCTGTTCCAGAAATTCTTCCGCGAGCACAACCTCGAAGCCGTGATCTGCTCACCCGACGAGCTACGCTTTGCGGACGGCCGGCTCTACGCCGACACCGCCGATGGCACCACACCAATCGACCTTGTCTACAAGCGCGTGCTCACCAGCGAATTCATTATGCACTACGGCGACGCCGTGTTCGAACACCCGCTGGTGCAAGCCTACGCCGCCGGCAAGGTCTGCCTGGTCAACTCCTTCCGCGCCAAGTTGCTGCACAAGAAATCGATCTTCGCCGTGCTGACCGACGACGCCGTGCAGCACGAGTTCAGCGCCGACGAGCGCGCCGCGATTGCCCAGCACGTGCCCTGGACGCGCATGGTGCGGCCCGGCCAATCGACCTACCAGGGCGCGTCGATCGACCTGCTGGAATTTGCGCGCGCCAACCAGGAGCGCCTGCTGCTCAAGCCCAACGACGAATACGGCGGCAAGGGCATTGTGATCGGCTGGGAAACCAGCCCGACCGCGTGGGCGCAGGCGCTGACCGAAGCCCAGCAAAGCCCGTTTGTGCTGCAAGAGCGCGTTGAAATCGCCTACGAAGATTACCCGGCTATGATCGATGGCGCGCTCCAGATCGGCCGCCGCCTGGTCGATACCGACCCCTTCCTGTTTGGCACCGACGTGCGCGGCAGCCTGTGCCGCCTTTCCACCGTCACGCTGCTGAATGTCACGGCTGGCGGCGGTTCGACGGTGCCGGTATTCCTCGTGGACACGTTATGAGCGTTAGGCGCTATGTTTTTGCGCACAGCGTCTGGTTCTCACGGAAAGGTGCGAAGCCATGAGCATGTACGATCCAATGTCACCCGATTTCCCCTTTACCATCGGCATTGAAGAGGAATACCAGGTCGTCGATCCCGAAACGCGCGAGCTGCGCTCGTACATCACCCAGATTCTTGATCGCGGCCAGACCATCCTGCGCGAACAGATCAAGCCCGAAATGCACCAGAGCATCGTTGAGGTCGGCACCAACCCCTGCCGCACCATCAGCGAAGCACGCGCCGAGGTCGTGAAGCTGCGCGGCACAATCGCCAGCCTCGCGTCGGTGCACAACCTGAAGATCGTCGCGGCTGGCACGCACCCAATTTCGTCGTGGATGAACCAGGAGATCACGCCGTTCGAGCGCTACAAAGGCGTGGTCGAAGAAATGCAGCAGCTCGCGCTCCAGTTGCTCATCTTCGGCATGCACGTTCATGTCGGCATGCCCAACGACGACGTCGCCATCGAGCTGATGAACGTGGCGCGCTACATCCTGCCGCACCTGCTCGCGCTCTCGTCCTCGTCGCCCTTCTGGATGGGCCGCAACACCGGCTTCAAATCCTACCGCGCGTCAATCTTTTCAAACTTCCCGCGCACGGGCATCCCGCCGTCCTTCCACTCGGCCAGCGAGTTCCAGAGCTACATCAACCTGCTGATCAACACGCACAGCATCGACAACGGCAAGAAGATCTGGTGGGATCTGCGCCCGCACCCGGTGTTCGGCACGCTCGAATTCCGCGTTTGCGACATCGCCACCAAGGTCGAAGAATGCCTCGCGCTGGCAGCCGTCATGCAGGCGCTGATCGTCAAGTTCTACCGCATGTTTGAGCAGAACACGACCTTCCGTGTCTACCGCCGCGCGCTGATCAACGAAAACAAATGGCGCGCGCAGCGCTACGGCCTCGAAGGCAAGCTAATCGACTTCGGCAAGCGCACCGAGGTGGATGCCAAGGCGCTCGTGCACGAAATTGTCGAGCTGGTGGACGACGTGGTGGACGACCTGGGCAGCCGCAAGGAGGTTGAGTACCTGCTGACAATGTGCGAGCAGGGCAGCAGCGCCGACCGGCAGTTGCATATTTTCAAAGAAACCAACGACCTCAAGGCTGTAGTCGACAACCTGATAGCAGAAACAATGGAAGGCGTACCAATGGTCGATGTCGGGGCGTAGGATAGCGCGCCGTACACACCCTTCCAGCAAACGACGCGGCAGCTTTCGCGCTGTCGCGTCGTTGTTTGTGGTGCCAGCCGCACGCTTCACGCTTTCATCACGCTAATCGTGCTCGGTTTCGTCGATCCGCTTGACCAGCGCCTGCACCAGCCGAATCGCACGGTCGAGCGCCGCGCCGTCGATTTCTTCGGGGGTATCATTCGCGCTGCCCCGCAGGGCCGCCCGTCCTTCACCATCCAGCCCAATAACCGTCAGTGTGCGAAAGCCGGCGCGGCGCAGCGGCCCAACCAGCGTCGGTTCGCTTGTATACAGGCGCGGCTCGGCATCGATCAGCGGGTCGGCGGCATCGGCCTCGGCGGCGAGCCGCAGCAGCAGGGCATCGGCCGGGCGGGGTGGCAAGCGCCCTTCACGTGTGGCAAAGCTCGGCCGCCCGCCGCCCAGCGACTCAAGGCCAACAAACAGTGTCATTGCGCGATCAAACGGGTAGCGCCGCAGCAGATCGGCCAGGCCCGCGCCGCCCGCGCTCGCGCCAAGCGCAACCGCCCAAAGCTCGCTATGTTCAAGCGCAGCAAGGGTATCGGCACAGTGCAGGAGCGCGGCCAGTGCGCCTGCGTGGTTGGCGGCTCCCGCCGTCGCAGGTGCGCGCGCCAGCCAGGCGTCGAGCGCAGCAAGCATGATCAGATACGCAACACCAGCAAACTGCAAGTACCATAGCACACGCCGCAGCTCTACCGGGCCGAAAAACGCGCCGACACACAGCAAGGCAATCGCCACGCAGGCCAGCAGCCGCCCAAACAGCTGGCGCGGCGGCGCAGCCAGTGCCCGTACCAATGGCCCAGCCACGGGCGGCGAATCGAGCGGCGCGAGCAGCACCACGCGCCAGCGCGGCTGGCTATTGAGCGCCCGTGTTGCGATCACATTCTGGCTCGGCCGCTTGCGCTGGAGCAAAGGGGCGTTTGGTCGCCACCAGCCCGCCGCCGCCAGGCCCGTATTCCACAGCGCCAGAGCTAACGAGGGAATTGGCAGCCAGTAATACAATACCACGCCAACCAGAGCCAGCAGCGCAATCGCCACCCCATCCCAACCCACGCCAACTGGCGCACGAAACGCATCCGCCGACACGCGCAAGCCAGCGCGGCGCATCCGCCCATCAATGTAGGCAGCTGCCTGCGCCTCGCCAAGTGACGTAGCCGGGCGCGCGCCAATCTCGCCGGCAATACGGCTAATCGCATCCTGCGGCTCATCGCGCAAGCGGCGCAGCAAACTTCCCGGCTGCATGAGTGTGTTCGAACCTTCTGGCTGAAATGGGCGAAAAATCTGTTGCATAGCAGAGGCCAGCACAAACCCTCCGCCGAAGGAGATGCGCGTTCCGGCCCGTGTTACCAGCCCTTGCGTACCCCTCGGAAACTCATAAAACTATCGACAGTGCATAGTAGAGAATAGTACCTATGAGCCATTGAGGTGGGCAGCACTAGCTGGCATAATACTGCTGTCAGTTGTTCATCAGTTCTTTGTAACTTTACCACGAAAGGGGATCCACAGCAATGCTTCGCAGTTTTTTCGCTAAGGAAGAGGGTCAGGGTCTGGTCGAGTACGCGCTGATCCTGGTGCTCATCGCTATTGTCGTCATTGGTATTCTGACCCTGCTCGGCGGTAAAGTCAGCCAGGTCTTCAGCTCGATCAATAGCGGCCTCGGCTAGGCTTCATCCAGTTCAACGCTCTCACCGCCGCCGCGCAAATTGCGCGGCGGCGTTTTTGTGTCTTCTTCTGGTCGGTCCTTGTCCTCGCAAGGCATTACTTTAGGGTGATACTCATACTGGTTTAGTACTTTTAACCTTTGGTACTATCGAACTATTGAAAGCGCTGTGGGGATGTGCGATTATAGTGACGTAGAAACGTTCTACGTCGCAGTTATCATCTAAGTCGAAAGGAACAATCTCAATGCTTCGCAGTTTTTTCGCTAAGGAAGAAGGACAGGGCCTGGTCGAGTACGCGCTGATCCTGGTGCTCATTGCCATTGTTGTTATCGGTATTCTGACCCTGCTCGGCGGCAAGGTCAGCCAGGTCTTCAGCTCGATCAATAGCGGCCTGAGCTAAGCTTTTCTTACCCCATACGAAAACACCCCACCCAGTCGGGTGGGGTGTTTTCTTTTTCAAAATGGGAGTTCAAACTATGATCCTCAGCATTTTCGCAAAGGAAGAAGGGCAGGGCCTGGTTGAGTATGGGTTGATCCTAGTGCTCATCGCTGTTGTTGTGATTGGTGTTCTGACACTGGTTGGTGGCAAAGTCAGCACGCTTTTCAGCACGGTCAACAGCGGCTTGCGGTAAGCTGCATCGTTACTTCGAAATGCGACCGCCCGGTGTATGCACACCGGGCGGTCACGTTTGTGGGGCGATTCACTTACGGCAGTTCTTCGCCATAGCGCCAGCTGTAGTAGTGACGGCCAACATTGCCCATCTCGACCTGCCAGCCGCTGGGGTTGTCGGGTGAGTAGGTGAGTACGCGGCGCTGGAACGCCTGCACAAGCACATCGTGTGGCACGCCGCCGACCTGAATGCGCGCCCAGTATGGCTCGCTGATCGGGTAGCCAAGTGTAAACACCCAATCGAACAACGTGGCTGTGCGATAGCGATTGCCGTCGCGTACCAAACCGCTTCCGTTCAGGTAATCCCAGAACACCTGCGGGAGGTTGTGGCCGCTCTCAGGCACATAATGCGCCAGCGTGGTTTCGGGGCGCTGCGGGCCGGCATAGCTGCCCACCTGCCCGGCACGATTGATTGTTTCGGCAGGAAGCTGGCCGCTGCGATCGCCGGGCTGCAACGCCGTGACACCGCCAAAGCTCGCGTAGGTCGGGCCGTTTGCGTCGTCGGGATCGCCCGCAATCGGGATGTTAGCGGGGTAGTGCTGCACAAACTCACTATCACCGATCTGCGTGCGCCCGCTGATGAGCTCAACCACGAGCAGGCCGGTGGTAACAAACCACTGGCTGTTGCGGTCGCCACGCGGGTTGTTCACTTCCATGCGCGCTTTGTCGAAGTATTGCACCTGGCGCAATCCGCTGGCCGACTGAATGTAGCCTTCGGTGCGCGCCATCAGGCCGCGTGGGCCCCACATCCAGCTGCGCGCCGTGCGCTGCTCAGCCACTGGCTGGTCGCTGCGCTGCCACACCTGGTTGAAGGACGGATCGGCGAAGCCGTGCAGCGGGCCGTTCACCAGTGGTCCGGGCTTGAGCGAGTTTTGCAGGAAGTTGTTGGTGTTGGATGTTGAGGTGGCAGTCGGCGTGCTGGTCGGCGTGCTGGTGGGGACGCCAAATTCGCTGGTTGGTGTTGGAATCGACGATGTCGGCTGGCTGGCTGCAACGGCATCGCGCCGGCATTCCTGGCCCGGCAAGCAGAGCTTGAGCGTGATGTTGTACTTGATGAACTGGTTGCCAATATCGCCAACGTTCTTGACTTGCGCATAGTAGAAACCATCGGCGGAAGGAATGAAGCGTATCGCTGAGTCGAGCGAGGGCGCGGTGCCGTCGTTGAGCGATTGCGACTCGCCATCGCGGCCGAGGTCGTCGTTGAAATCGATGATCGAAACGCCATCGCGGTCGGCGAGGTACATCACCGTATCGGCGCCAGCCTCGGTGCCGGGCTGCGCGCCCGCGCCCTTGTTGCGCGTGTCGGTATAGATATAGTAGGTCTTGCCGGCCAGGCCAAAGAACTTCACCCAGTCGGCGTCGCCAGTGGGGCACAGCACATGATCGGGCTGCGTTTCGTTCGAGGTGATTAGTCGCGCTTGTTCGGGCAGACCATCTTCTTCATACAGATCGCGGCAGAGCTCGTTAATTGTAACGGGCGTTGGGCCGTAGCTTTCGGATTGAACAATGATCGTGTAGGTCGTATCGCTGCCGCCCAGGTTGAGCGTATCGCGCACGCGAATGTAGTAGGTGCCATCGGTTGGCGCGCGCCACGACTGGATGCGCGGCTTGATGTCTTTGGCGTTCGGCTGGCCGGGCGTGCGGTTGAAATAATCGTCGTTGAAGGTCAGGCGGGTGCCGTTCGAGTCGAACAGCTCCAGCGAAAGGTCGAGCCCGGCGTCCATTTGCGGAATGTCGATGGTGTAGACCTTGCCGCCGACTGCGCCGAACTTAAACCAGTCTTCGTCGCCGCGTGAGCAGATGCCGTGGCGCTCGCCAATGTCGACCAGCAACTGGTGCGCCCCGCCGAAATCACTGCCGGGGTCGTCGGCCTCGGGGCAGATTGCGCCAGCGGTTGGTGATGGGCCGACCGTAGCAGTAGCTGTAGGCGTACTTGTAGGTGGCGAGCCACTTGTTCTAAATGTGAGTTGGGCCGATGCTGAAGCGCTAGGAGTATCAGATGATGAAGCACTAATGATAGCGGTTCCGATAAAAGAACCTGTAGGTAAGCTTGATGAGTAATTTACAAGTAAAGAGACTGTCACTGAACTGTTCGGGGCAAGAAATTGAGAAGAAGCTAATATAACGATTGTAACACCAGACGTTGCATTCGACTGACTAATAGAAATTGTGCGAGAAATTGGACTATTATTCGTTAGTGTTAAATTAACAGGAATTCCAGTCTGGCCAGGCGCGCCAGTTACATCAGTGTTCGTAGGTGCTAAAGTAATTTGCCCCTGTTGAGCATTAACTGGTTCTCGCCAAAGAGCAAATTGCACTACTAAAAGCATAACAAATAGTGCAATTGCACCATTCTGCAATTGAGGACGTAATCGCATCACGAGGCAGACTCCCACTAGCGTGGCAACAAGGCAGGCGCATTATAGCAGATGGCGAAGGGGCGTCAAGGCATTGGGGAGCGGGCGGTTTCTCTCACCGTAGAGAAACCGCCCGTCTGTCGTTGTTAGGCGCCAACCGGCTCGGGCTCGGCGTTGACGGCCATGCTGCGGCCCAGCGCGCCAGCCACTGCGGCAATGCGCGGCATCAGGGCGGCGAAGTTTTCAAGCGTAAGGGACTGGCCGCCGTCGCTCTTGGCGCGGTCGGGGTCGGGGTGAATCTCGAGTATGAGGCCATCGGCGCCGGCCGCCACGGAAGCGAGTGAGAGCTGCGGCACGAGGTACCACTTGCCGGTGCCGTGGCTCGGGTCGGAAATCACGGGCAGGTGCGAGCGGCGCTTGCCAAGCGCGATGGCGTTCAGGTCCATGGTATTGCGCGTGGCTGTCTCGAAGGTGCGGATGCCGCGCTCGCACAGAATGACGTTCGGGTTGCCCTGCGCGATGATGTATTCCGCGCTGAGCAGCCATTCCTCGATGGTAGCAGACAGGCCGCGCTTGAGCAGCGTAGGCATGCCAGTGCGGCCAACTTCTTCGAGCAGCTGGTAGTTCTGCATGTTGCGCGCGCCGATCTGGAGCACATCGGCGTAGCGCGCCACCAGCGGCACATCGGTCGGCGTCATCACTTCGGTCACAATCGGCAGGCCAGTTTCGGCGCGCGCTTTTGCCATCAGCTGCAATGCTTCTTCGCCCATGCCGCGGAAGGTGTAGGGCGACGAGCGCGGCTTGAACGCACCGCCGCGCAGCATGTTCGCGCCAGCCTCGCGTGCAGCGCGCGCGGTAGCCATGATCTGCGCCTCGCTCTCGACCGCGCAGGGGCCAGCGATCACCACACACGAGCCATCGCCCACCTTCACGCCGCGCACATCGACAACCGTGTCGTGCGGGTGGAACTCGCGGGCGGCGAGCTTGTAGGGGCGGGTGATGCGCGCGGTTTCCTGCACGCCTTCGAAACGCTCGATCTCTTCCTGCAGAGTGGGTGGAATGGCCGCGCCCACCACGCCAATGATGGTGCGCTCTTCGCCGCGGATGAGGCGGCCTTGCAGCTCGTACTCCTTCAGGCGGTGGATGATTGATTCGATGTTCTCCTCGGTGGCGGTGGCGCGCATGATCACGATCATGGCCGGGTTCTCCTTTGCTAGTTCGATCAGCATATCAATGTCGCGAACGGCATACAGCTGCCGCTCGGTAGGTCGCATTGCCAGTATGGCCTGGGAAGGCTCCATAGTTCTTGCTCCAGAATAAAAAAGCCGAGCGCCAGCGGGCTCAGCTTTGGGCTGCCATTGGAATATCGAGCGTCTCGGTTGCCCGGTTGGCCTGGGCGGGCAGCGAGGCGCGTTCGGGCCGCAGGTTTTGCGCGCCGCGGATGTAGATGTGGCGCACTTCCGCCGCGCTGCGGGTGGTGTTCCAGTGAATAAGCACGCGGATGCAGCGCGACAAACTGCCGGGCACGGCCATTTCGTGCGTGCAGAGCAGAGCCGTGTCGAGCCAGCCCAGGTGGCGCGCGGCGACGGCGGGAAACTCGGCGTTGAGGTCGACAGAAGTGCTAAAGATCGCGCTGGCAATATCATCGGGGCGCAGGTCGTTGGCGGCGATCAGCAGCTCGAGCAGCTCGCGGGTGGCGGCGAGAATTGCCTCGCGGGTATTATCGTCGGCGGTTGTGGCACCACGGATACCACGGCAAGCGTAGGACATCGTACCCTCCACTAAAACACAACGGGCAGCAGCCGATCATCACGGTGACGATCCTGGCAGCACTGCCCGCTCGACGCGCAAAGAAAAAGGCGCGGAGCGGGTTGCTCCACGCCTGTTTGAGTTCTGCTTTCAGCCCTTACTCAACGCGAAGCAACCAGTCCTTTCGGCCGGTAAAGTAATAAAAGCTAAAATAAAATTGCTGGCTGCCAGCTGGCATTACGTGCTCCGCGCTCGGTTGAGTTGCGGCGAGTATAGCAGAGATGCAGGGGCGCGTCAACTGCTGAATTGGGCGCGCAGCGCACAGACGAAGCGAACACTCAGGGGAAGAAATACGAAACCAGGCGGGCTGCCCGACCCGCCTGGCATCGTGAAGGAGGGAGAAAGGTCGCCCTGCCAAACCACCCGCACCGCAGCTTGCAAGTTGTTTGACATCGCAGAGGTATTATCGTTCCGCCAGCTAAATTCTACGTGAGCCAACGATAAAGTTTAGCTATAGAAATGCGAAATACAGCAGAAGCCGCCGGCGAATTTGTGCAGCGGGAAGAAATGCAAAACAACGCAGAAGCCCCAGACGAATCTATGCAGGAAAGAAAGAGGGAGAAATACGAAACCAGGCGGGCTGCCCGACCCGCCTGGCATCGTGAAGGAGGGAGAAAGGTCGCCCTGCCAAACCACCCGCACCGCAGCTTGCAAGTTGTTTGACATCGCAAGGGTATTATTGTTCGGCTAGCTAAAGTTCATGTGAGCCAAAGATAAAGCGCAGATGAGAGCCTACAGCTCGGCATAGCCGGCAAGCTCCACTGCCGAAGGTGCCTCGCCGCCGTGAAAACGCGCCACATCGATCCGGCGCAGCAGCACGAGCGAAACGCCCAAGAGCGCGGCCTCAATCAGAAAGACGCTGGTGTAGGCCGCCACCGCGTTGCCCGTCAGCACATTAATCGTATCGCGCACAACGCCGCTGAGCAGCGTGCCGCCCAATCGCGCCAGCGCGTCGGCCATGCCCCATGCGCCAATAAACGCGCCAACCTGCCCAGCCAGCGTCATGTCGAGCATGAGCGCGACGTTGGTGGCAGTGGAAAGCCCGCTGCCAAAACCGAAAATCACCAGCGCGACGATCAGCAGTGCTTTGAGCTGCAGCCAGCCGCTGGCCGCGATCAGCACCAAGCCGAGGCCGGCAATAATGCCGCCCAGCGCGGCGGCGCGCGCCTTGCCGACGCGGCGCGTGAGCGGGCTGGCAAGCAAGAGCGCCACCAGCAGGGCAATGCCCCAGATGCCGGTGTACTCGGTGGTGCGGCTGACGGGCACGCCAAACACGTCGGCGGCATAGGGCTCCAGCAGCACATCCTGCCCGAGCAGCGCAATCAGCAGCAGCACCAGGTAAACAAAGAACAGCCGCGCCTGGGCATTTGCGCCCACCGCGCGCAGCATCGCCGCAAACGACTGGCGCGGGCCAATGTTTGCCGCCGCGCCGCGTCGCTCGAGCCCGAGCAAGCCAGCTGCGCCAAGTGCCAGCGCCACGCCCACCACCCAGTAAAACACGCGATACAGCGCGGCCACGCCTTCCGGGCTGAGCGGCGCGGCGTTGTAGGGCCGCAGCGCGCGCGCCGACACAATCGCCGTCACAATCACGCTGGTGATCAGCATGAACCACATCACGCCGACGGTGCGGGCGCGCTGTTCTTCGCCCGCGAGGTCGGTGGCGAGCGAGAGGTAGGAAACCGTGGCGAAGTTAAAGCCCATGCCCCATGCGCCAAAGGCCAGCACGCCCAGCGGCAGCCCGGTGGCAAGGTTGTCGTGCATGGCGAAGGCCGCGCGTGGTGCCAGCGCCGCGCCAAAGGCGCAGAGCAGCAGGCCGAGCAGGATGTAGGGCGTGCGGCGGTAGCCCAGCAGCGGGTGCGTGTCGGAGTAGGAACCGATCCAGACCTGCAAGGGCGAAAACAGGTAGGGCAGCGACACCAGCGCGGCCACCAGCGTCGCCGCCAGCCCGAGCTCGCTGATCATAATACGGTTGAGCGTGCTGTTGATCGGCACCAGCGTGATTGCGACGGCCATGTGAAGCATGCCCAGGCGCACGATTTTTGTGAATGACATGGCAACCTAATCTGTGTATGATGAAATTGCGGCCAGATATGAGTGTCGCACCTGCAGCATTGCGATGCACGTAAGTGTAGTGCATAGTGCGTACTTGCTGGCGAGCCTGGAGAAGCCGAAACGACGAAGGACGCAAGACGCTCGCCGTGCGTTCGCCCTTCGTCCTTCGTCGCTTGGCACACTTGCGCCAACAAAAGGCTTTACAGCGCCCTGGTGATTTCCAGCCAGCCGGGCCGCGCGGCGTTGGCGGCTTCCAGCGCGGTTTGCGAGCCAAGCACCACCACCAGGCCCCGGTCGGCCACCTGATCGAGCGCGTCGGCCAGCGCCACAAAATCTTCGCCGGTGGTGGCCAGAATTTCTTCGCGGATGCGCTGGCGAATTTCGTCGGTGTCGCCAACCAGGTAGCGCACCATCGAGGTGTAGCCCTTGGCGTCGGGAAGCTGGTAGCTATCCACATCGCCGATCGTGCCAATGATGCTGCGCTCCAGCTCGGATTGCGTCAGCTTCAGCTCGCGCAGGAAGGTGCTGGTCTGGTCGTAGACATCCAGCGTCGCGGCCAGGTTCGGGTCGCGGTAGGAAAGGAAGGTGAAGCCGCCCGAGCGCTGGTCGAAGACGCTGAAGCCGCCATAGGCCCCGCCCTGCACGCGCACTTTTTCCCACAGCCAGGTGGTGCGCAGATACTTGGCGATCACCGAGGCCGCGCCGCTGGGCTTGTAGCCAAGCTTGTACAGGTCGGCGCCCTTGCCCACGTAGTTGACCTGCGCGGGAATGGCCAAGCCTTCGAAGCGCGCGCCCTGCGCCGGCGCCCAGCGCTCGGCAACTGCGGGCGTGGCGGGCAGGCCAGCCAGGAAGCCGTGCAGCTGTGGCGAGAAATGCGCCCAGTGTTCGGCGTCGGTGGTGACGTTGCAAAGCATGGCGTTACGGTTTACCAGCGTCAGGCGGATCTGCTCCAGCGCGGCCTGCACGCTCGGCCAGTCGGCGTCGACCGCTTGCGCGAGCTGGCGCAGGAAGAACAGATAGCTGATGCCGCCGATCTGCTCGGAGGCCCAGTCGGCTTCGTTGAAGTTGGCGCGCAGGCGGGTATTGACCACGCTGTGTCCGCCGGGGATCAGGCGCGCTTCCTGCGAGGCTTTTTCTTCCAGCACAATCTGGCGGAAGCGCTCCTGGTTGTCGAGCCGGACATCCAGCAGCACGTCGCGCACGATTGCCAGCACGTCGGCCGCCTTTTCGGGCATGGCCTTGGCGCGCAGGAACAGCCACACCGCCGCCTGCTGCGAGCCACGCACCACCGCCGAAAGGTGCTGCGTCCACAGGCCGCCGCTGGTGCGGCCAATGCGCTGCGAGAGCTGCACGAAATCTTCGCTGCCGGTGCCCATTTCGAGCAATGCGCGGCCAAACAGCGTGACATAGGGCAGCAGGTCGGCGGGCAGCATGTGCAGGTTCAGGCCCACGTCCACATAGATCACGCCGTTGGTGAACAGATCGTGGTAGAGCACTTTGGCGTCGGGCTCTTCCAGCACCGTGATCGGAATGTTCTTGTTGGTGCGCTCCAGGTCGGCCAGTGTCAGGCTGGGGATGGTCGCCAGCGATTCGGGCGAGTCGGGCGTTTCCTGGGCTTTGCGCAGCGCCAGCGTTTGCGCAGCAACATCGGCCAGGGTGGTGGCGTCCATGGTCGCGCGGGCCGCGTCGAGGCGGGCCTGCTCGGCGTCGGCGTCGCGGCGGGCCTGCTCGGCGTCGGGCGTGAGCACCAGGGTGGCGCGATGCGGGTTGTTCAGGAAGTAGCGCGCCAGCAAGCCCTCGAAATAGTGCTCGCCACCGGCCAGCCGCTCTTTCAGCGCGGCCAGCGGGGCCTCGAATGCCAGCGCGGCAAACGGATCGCGGTCGTACAGCCAGGTGTTGAGCGCGCGCAGCATCAGCGCAATGCCGCGCGGGAACGAGCCGGTGTTGTTTTCGCGCAGGCTGAACTCGACCGTGTTCATGGCGGCGTCAACGGTTTCGGGGTCGATGCCCGCTTGCGCAAGCTGGGTTAACGTCTGGAGGATCAGCGCCTCGACGGCGTCGGCGTCGTGTGAATCGATTCCTTTCAAACCCACCGAAAACGTCATCTGGCGCAGCGAATCGTTCAACCCACCGCCGGTCAGGTCTTCGCCCAGACCCGAATCGATCAGCGCCTTGCGCAGCGGCGAGGCCGAGGTGCCGATCAGGATGTAGGACAGAATGCCCAGGCCGAGGTCGGTTTCGATGTCGTCAATTTCGTCGAGCATCCAGTTTAGCGTGAGCATGGCCTTTTTCTCGCCATCCTCCTGCGTGCCGGCGTAGGTGCGCGCCACGCGGCGCGGCTCGGCGAAGCGCGATTGCAGCGCCACGACCGAATCGACGTCGGCGCGCTCGAACTCGCTCAGGTAGGCGTCCAGCAGCTTCAGGCGCTCGGTGGGGTCGTCGTCGCCATAGAAGAAAATGCGCGAGTTCGAGGGGTGATAGAAGCGCGTGTGGAAGTTGGTGAACTGCTCAAAGGTCAGGTCGAGGATGTTGCGCGGGTTGCCGCCCGAATCGACGCTGTAGGTGTTGTCGGGGAACAGCACCTGCTGCGACTGCTCGCCCAGCACGCTGTCGGGCGAGGAATAGACGCCCTTCATCTCGTTATAGACCACGCCCTTGTAGCTCAGCGGGCCGTCGGGCGTGTCGAGCTCGTAGTGCCAGCCTTCCTGCTGGAGCACGGCGGGCGTCAGGCGCGGGAAAAACACCGCGTCGAGATACACATCGATCAGGTTATAAAAATCCTGCACGTTCTGGCTGGCCACCGGGTAGCAGGTTTTGTCGGGGTAGGTCATTGCATTCACGAATGTTTGCAGCGACCCCTTGATCAGCTCGACAAAAGGCTCTTTCACCGGGTATTTTCGCGAGCCGCACAGCACAGAGTGCTCAAGAATGTGCGCCACGCCAGTGGAGTCGGAAGGAGGTGTGCGGAAGGTAATGCCAAACACTTTGTTTTCGTCGTCGTTCTGGAGCGACAGCAGCTCGGCGCCGGTTTTGGTGTGCCGATACAGCTGCGCGCGCGTGTTGATCTCGGGGATCTCGCGATCTTCGACCAGCTCGAAACCAAATGTCGTCATACGTTTTTCCTTATCTGAAGGCACTCATTAGCGCGCCAGGCCCTGCGCCGGGAATATTTACTGCATTGGCAGGCAAATGCGCGGCAATGCGCGCCCCTATTGTACCAGATGCACGCCGGCCCTGGTGCTTGCGGCGGCACGCGCGCGCGCATATAATCGGCGCGACCCGCCCTGGAGGAGCTGCACTATGCCAACAAGCGAAATTTGCTTTCTGAGCGCGGCCGAGCTGGCCCGCCGCATCCGCGCACGCGAGCTTTCGGCCACCGAGGTGATGCGCGCGCACCTCGCGCAGATTGAGCGTGTGAACCCGCTGGTGAACGCAATCGTCACGCTCCTGCCCGAGCAGGCATTGGAACGCGCGCGCGCCGCCGACGCAGCCCTGGCGCGGGGCGAAGCCACTGGCCCGCTGTTCGGCCTGCCGATTGCGCACAAAGACCTGGCGAACACGCGCGGAATTCGCACCACGCAGGGCTCGCCGATCTTTCGCGATTTCGTGCCCGACCGCAGCGACCTGATTATCGAGCGCATTCAGGCGGCTGGCGCGATCAGCATTGGCAAAACCAACGTGCCCGAATTTGGCGCGGGCTCGCAAACCTTCAACCCGGTGTTCGGCGCGACGCGCAACCCCTACGACACGAGCAAGACCTGCGGCGGATCGAGCGGCGGTGCGGCGGTGGCGCTGGCCTGCGGCATGATCCCGATTGCCGACGGCGGCGACATGGGCGGCTCGCTGCGCAACCCGGCCGGCTACTGCAACGTTGTCGGGCTGCGGCCAGCGCCGGGGCGCGTGCCCAACTACCCGGCCGGCATGGCCTGGAATACGCTGGGCGTGGTTGGCCCGATGGCGCGCACCGTGGCGGATGTCGCGCTGCTGCTGAGCGCCATCGCCGGCCCCGACGCGCGCGCGCCACTTTCGATTGCCGAGCCGGGCAGCCGCTTTGCGCAGCCACTTGAGCGCGACCTGCGCGGCGTGCGGGTGGCGTGGGGGCGCGATTTCGGCGGCCTGCCGGTGGACCCGCGCATCACTGCCGCGCTGGAAAGCCAGCGCCACGTACTGGCCGATCTTGGCTGCGTGGTGGAGGATGCCGAACCAGACTGGAAGGACGCCAACGAGATTTTTCAAATTGTGCGGGCGTGGGGCTTTGAAAGCGGGCTGGGCGCGCTGCTCGACGAACACCGCGCGCAGATGAAAGACACGGTCGTGTGGAATATTGAGCAGGGGCGCAAGCTCAGCGGCGCGCAGGTGGCCTGGGCCGAACGGGAGCGCACGGCGCTGTACGAGCGCGTTAGTTCGTTCATGGGGCGCTACGAATTTCTGGCGCTGCCGGTCACACAATTGCCGCCCTTCGATGTCGAGACGCCCTACCCGACAGAGATCAATGGCGTGCCAATGGCGACGTATGTGGACTGGATGGGCTCGTGTTCATACATCAGCCTGACCGGCCTGCCGGCGATGAGCGTGCCGTGCGGTTTCACGCCCGAAGGCTTGCCAGTGGGCTTGCAGCTCGTCGCTCGCCACCAGGACGAGTTCGGGCTCTTGCAGATCGCACACGCCTTTGAGCAGGCCACCGGTTTTGGGCAGCAGCGCCCGGCGATTGCGCTGTAAAGTTGGCAGGTTGCAGGTTACAGGTTGGCGGGTTGCAGGTTGGAAAGTTTCAGGTTTGGCAAATTAGCGACTCCGCACCACCCCCACACGCGCGCAGTAGGCTGCGACCGGGCATTCGCTGCAGCGCGGCGAGGTCGGGTGGCAGATGTTCTGGCCCAGTGTCACCAGCAGGCCGTTGATCGAAATCCAGTGCTCGGGCGGCAGCTTGGCGCGCAGCGCCAGCTCGGTGTGCTCGGGGTCTTTGGTGTGCACATAGCCCCAGCGGTTGCAGATGCGATGGACGTGCGTATCCACGCAAATGCCGGGGAGGCCATAGCCAGCGGTCAGCACCAGGTTCGCCGTCTTGCGCCCAACGCCGGGCAGCGCCAGCAGCTCGTCGAGGGTATTTGGCACCGCGCCGCCGTGCCGTTCCAGCAGCAGAGCACAGACCGCGCGGATACTTTTCGCTTTGGTGCGGTAGAAGCCCACCGGGTAGATCAGCTCGGCAATGCGCTCCTCGCTGAGCGCCAGCATGGTTGCGGGCGTATCGGCGGCGGCGAACAGGCGCGGCGCAACCACGGCCGTCAGGGTGTCTTTGGTGCGCAGGCTGAGAATCGTTGCGATCAGAATGTGGAAGGGCGTCTGGCTGGCCTCGCCCATGGCTTCAATCAGGGGTTGCTCGAAGCGCGGCATCGCCTCGCGCAAAATCGCCAGCACGGTGTCAATATCGAAATTTGGGAGGGTCATGGTGCTCCTGCGGACGGGTGGAATTCGCCGACAGTATAGCAGCAAGGAGCGGCACCCGTTTATACCGCCAGCGCCGTGCCACCGCCGTCCATCAGCTTGCGCGCCAGCGCAATGCCGCCCGCCAGATCAGCTGCATACCACAGCCCTTCCTGGCGCATCGCGCTATCAACCAGGCGTTGGGCAACCGCTGGTGTGATGCCGGTAAGCACCGCCGACGCGCCCAGCAAGCCCATTGCCTGAATCGAATCGAGCAGCGAAGCAACGCCGGGCGGGTCGATATCTTCGACGCCGGTGTAATCGAGGATCACCACCTGCGCGAGGTGCTGCTCAATGCCGCCCAGCAGCACTGTGCGCAGGTCGGCCATGCGCGCTGCGTTGAAGGTGCCAATCAGCGGCAGCACCAGCACGCCGCGCTGAATGGGAATGAGCGGCAAAGCCAGCGCGCGAATGGTGTGCGTGGCCTGCGCAAGCTGCTCGTGCGCCTGCTCCAGCTCCGCGAAATACGCGCGCTCCTGCGCAGAAAGGCGGGCATTCTCGGCATTGAGCTGCGCGATTTCTTCAGCCCGCTCAGCCCGGCGAATCGTCGCTTCGAGCTCGGCGTTTTGCGCGGTCAGGGCGGCATTCTTTTCGGCAAGCTGCTGCTGTTTAAGGCCCACCAGCGCCGCCAGCGAGCCAAGAAAGAATGGGGCTGTGTCGATGATCCAGTGGAGTGGCTGCGACATGTGCGCCTGCCGCACCGCCGCCAGCGTAAGAGGAAGGCCGCGAAACGCGATATCGGCCACGATAGCAATCACAGGGAAGAGAACGCCAAAAAACGCGCCATAGCAGAGGTAGCGAAACGTTGGGTGCTGCCACAACCGCATACTTTCCCTCGCAGCGTTGATAGCAAATTATAGCATCGCCGCACGGCTTTTGGGGAAGGAATCGTTCCCGCAGGCGAAGAGTTCTTCACGCACACAACCCGGGCAATCGGGTACTATAAGCGCAGGCGGCTGCCCCTCTCTCACATTTACACAGCCGCATTTTCCTGCCGAATGATGCGCTTCACCATGACTCCACGACGGCGTAGCGCTCGCGCCGAACCGTTCTTTCATACAACAAGGAGGTTTGGTATGTCGATGGAGACAACCCGCGCGGTGATGACGACGTACCTGGACGCGCTGCTGCGGCGCGCGCCAATCGCGGCGTTTTTCACGCCCGATGTGCAGTTCGTGACGATGGGCGGGCAGACGATTCAGGGGCGCGAAGAGGTGGCGGAATTTATTCGCTGGCTGCATCAGGATGCCTTTGATGCGCGGCCTGAGATCAAAGCCGTATTGGTCGAGGGCGAAAAGGCCGCATTGGAGGCGAGCTTCGTTGGGCGGCACACGGGCGAGTTCTTTGGCGTGCCTGCCAGCCAGCACGACGTGAACGTGCCGTATGCAGTGCTGTACGACCTGCGCGACGGCATGATTGCCGAGCTGCGCTTCTACATGCCGATCAATGCGCTGATGGAGCAGATCACAACGTCGGGTGTGCCGACGCTGGTTGAGGCATAGGCGCGGCGCTTAATTTATAGCCGCAGTTGCGCAACGTTGCGTGACAACATCGTACTTTATGCCTGCGGCAGCAAGGTAGTTTCGATCATAATTGTGAAGGTTTCCGCGCTGCGCGCGGAAACCTTCACAAAGAAACTGATGAGTACCGCTCTGCCGAAGGCGTAAAACCAAATAGCTCAATCTCAGCAGCACAGCCGCCAGCACGATGCTGGCGGCTGTGCTGAGCTTACAAGCCCGCTCCTGGCACAATTTCCTTCTCAAGCGGGCCAGCACCGCGCGAAAGGATGCCGACCGGCACGCCAGTTTCGGCGGCCAGCAGCGCGGGCAACCTGTTTATGTCAATTCGCTCAAGCTGCGGGCGGCAGCGGAACAGTTGCTGCGTGAGCGTTTCCTGGTATTCGAGCGATGGCTCGGCCGGGCCGGGTACGAGCCGCTCGATCGTGGCCGCGCCGTCGTGATAGCGGCGGCAGATTTGTGCCTCGGGCAGCGCTTCGAGCCGGTCCAGGCAGGTCAGCGCCAGCGTGTCGAGCGGGCCAACCGTGTCGAGCGCATAGCGCAGCAGTACGATGTCGAGCCAGCCGACGCGGAAGCCCTGCTGCCATGCACCAAAGCTGTTGCGCGCATCGGGCAGGGCCGTAGCGAGCGCGGGGTCTTCGGTGGGCAGCGGGCCAGCACCGTGGCGTGTTGTGTAGGCACGTGTAATACCTACGCGCGTTATCGCGCCGCCATAGCCCGCCTCGTCGAGCAGCCGGTCGGCGTTCGCCAGCGTGGTGGTGCTCCAGGTGGTGTGCGGGTGAAATCCGCGCCATTCGTCGAGCAGCACGCCCTGCGCGGCCTCAAATACCACCGCGCCCGGTCGTTGCAGGATTGTGTGCAGAAACTCGCCCGGTACGATGCGCGCCTGCTCGGCCCAGACCGCGTAATCATCGAGCAGCCAGTCGGCCCAGTCGGGGTCGTCGAGCGGCGCGCGCTCGGCGGCGACTTCGGGTGTGTCGGGCAGGGCCAGCCGGCCGAGCTTGGCGCGATTCGCTTCGCGCAGCGTGCTGAGTTTGGCGTGGAGCCGGTCGCGGTCGAGCAGGTCGCCCGCAAACAGCGCGCGCCCGCCCAGCGCCAGAAAATCGATCATGGTTTCGCCCACGCCCATGCCGCAGCTGCCGTGGCGGGCATCGCCGCGCGCCAGCTCGCTCAGGCGGTTGATCGCCCGCGCAAAGGGCGTGATCACCAGCGCGCCCGCGTCGACGGTGGTGCGCTCAAAGGGCTCGCCCACGCCGAGCGCGCGCAGGTGGCGCGCTTCTTCCAGCATGGCCATTGGTTCCAGCAGCATAAAGCGCGAAAGGTGTGTGGCCGCGCCAGCCAGCGTGCCGCTGCCAAACTGCGAAAAGACGTGCTCGCGGTTGCCGGGCGCGACCACGCGGTGGCCGGCCTGCGCGCCGCCGTTGTAGCGCACAACCGTGTGGGCGCTGAACTGGCGCGTCAGGAAATCGACCACCGCGCCCTTGCCGGCGTCGCCAAAGCCCAGGTCGACGGTCAGAAATGCTCGGTTCATCGTGCTGCTCCCGGAGAAGAACATACTAACCGCAAAGACGCAAAGAGCGCAGAGGATGGGAAAAAAAGCGCGTTGCGAAGTGCGGACTGGTTGCAATCACTACCGCTGGTGCTTCTCAAGCGCCCGCCGCTGATGCGCAAAGCGCAGATGCATGAAGTGAGAGAAACCATCTCCACACATCTGCAGCCTTTGCGCCTCTGCGGTCAATGCCAGCATTGCAATGCCCAATCCCTATTCCCTATTCCCCTGACCCCTGCGCTAAAAGCGCACTACAGCCGTCCGTCGTCGAGCAGTTCGCCAACGCTGGCGGGCAGCAGGCCGGCGGCGCTGCGAGGCTGCGGGCCGCGCGCGGTGGCGTAGGGTGCCAGCGCGGTGGCGGCAGTGCTGGCGGCGGACGGGTCGTAGCCCGCCTGCACCAGATCGTCCGCGCCGCTGTCGATGTCGCCAATCGCGCCTTCGCACAGGCCAATCGCCAGCGCAATCGTTTCGCACACCGCCGCCTCGTCGTCGAGCAGCAGCACGCGCTCGCCCAGCAGCTCGCGCCAGCGCTCCTCCACCTCGGCGCTGCGGCCGTGCGCGGTGTTCGTCGGGATGATGTGGAAGTACTCGTAGCGCTCCTGCACCTCGGCCACGATGCGCGCCACCGGGATGTCGCGCTCGATTGTGTCGCCAATGAACTCGCACACCTGCTGCTTGCTCACCGCGCCATAGGGCTTCTCGTCGCCAATCGTGAACAGGTAGCCGCGATGGCCGCGCTGCTCGTAGCAATCGATCTTGGTGTGGCGCGCCATAAAGTACAGCGCCAGCTCGTAGGTTTCGTGCACCTGGCCGCCGCCGCCGCCTTCGAGGTAAATTTTGCCCAGGTCGTCGTCCATCTCCAGCCCCGACTCAAACTGGCCGATCTGGAGTGGCACGCGGTCGCAATAGGCATCGCCAACCGCGCCGAACAGCACCTGCGGGTGGGCCACATAGCCCTTCTGAATGAGCACGCGCATCAGCGCGCCCAGCTTGGTTTGCAGCACGCGCGGCACGCTGCCCATCGAGCCGGTCACGTCAAACGCCACGGCAATCGCGATCGAGTCGGGGTGCGCAGCACTGTCGCGGCTTTCGCGGGTCGCGCTGTGCGGGTTCATATCCGGGTGGGCCTGCGCCACGCCGCTGGCGCGCACCTGCGCGTCGTAGGTAAAAGCCGACTGGTTGGTGGCCTTGCGCTGGCTTTGGCGCGAATGAAAAGCCGCATCGCTCCAATCCGAGTACCCCATGATTGTGCTCCTTTGTTGTTATAAGGTTGCAGGTTGGCAAAGTTGACAAGTTGCAGGCTGGCGGAGTTTTGAGTGTTGAATGTTGAGTGTTGAGTTGTCGGTGGTTCGTCTCTGCACTCAAAATCTCCGTGCCTCTGTGCCTCTGTGGTAAAGAATTCGGTTGCAGGTTAGCAGGTTGCAGGTTGGCGAGTTTGAGAGACTCAAACCTTCAAACATTCAAACCTGATAACCGGCTTGTGGCATTGCGAACGGGCGAAACTGCGGCGGGCCATACAGCTGGCCCAGCAGCTCGTGAAAATCGTCGAACACGGCCCACGCGTCGGTGGGGCGGCGCTGCGGCGCGGGCAGCATGCAGGCGCGCAGCAGGTTCGCGATTGGGCGCGGCACTGCGCGCGGCAGCGCACCGCTGGCGGGGGTGCCGCCAAGCAGACGCGTCATGCACGCCGCCGCCATAAAGAGATCGGTGGCGGGTGTGGCCGGCTCGCGCGCCGCAACTTCGGGCGGGTAGTCGGCGGCGTAGGCCGGGCTGCGCAGCCTGAGCGGCTCGCCGGCCGGCCCGCTGGCACACCAGCCCACCAGCATGCCGTTGTGATCGGCTGGCCGCACCAGCACGTGCGCGGGCGTAACAGCGCCGTGCACAAGGCCCAGATTATGGAGCGAGCCAAGCGCGGCCAGCACCCGGTTGAACATCCAGGCTGCGTCGGCGGCGGGCAGGCCGGCCGGGTAGGCGCGAATGACCTCGGCCAGCGAGAACACGCCCGCCTCGGCGCGCAGCACATTCACCTGCCGGCGCGCGCCGCCCGCGTCGCTCAGCACCACATGCTCGACCAGGGTGGGGAAGTGCGCCCGCACGCGCTGGCCGGCCAGCCCGCGCTCGATTGCGCGCAGCGTGCGCGCCTCGGCTTGCAGCAGGTCGTTGTTGCGCGGGTGGCGCGCGGCCTTGAGCAGCACCGGCCCGCCGTCGGCCTCAGCCGGGAACAAGTCGCACAGCTCGCCAGCGATTGGCGCAGCATAGCCCACATACTCACGCGGGCCGCTGCTGATGCGAATGCGCGCCACCGCCCCATAAACCCCAGCGGCAAGCTGGCGCTGCGCTGCGGCGTACCATTCGTTGAGCGCCTGACACGCCTGGTTCGCCGCGTCGGACTGGGCCGGGTTGTGATCGGGGTGCGCGGCCAGGATCAGCGCGCGAAAGCGCTGGCGCAGAACGTCGGCGCTGGCGAGCGGGCCAAAAACATCGGCTGGCATGCCGGCGCGGGCGAGCAGTGCCTGAACAGTTGCAAGTGTGTGCGTCATCGTCGTGCTCACAATTTAGTGTATATTCAACACTAAGAGTATAGTGTATAAAAGGCACTAAGTCAAGTGACAAATTTATTATTTTTGGCTATACTTAGCGCCACGCACAAACGAGAGGAGAAACCGATGGCAGATCGTACGCACCGCTACCGGACGGACGCGATTGAGGTCACCTACGACACCGGGCGCTGCATCCACGCCGCCGAGTGTGTGCGCCGCTTGCCGGCCGTGTTCGACACCAACCACCGCCCGTGGGTGCAGCCCGAAAACGCCAGCGCCGACGAGATTGCCGAGGTGATCATGCGCTGCCCGAGCGGCGCGCTGCACTTCACGCGCCTGGACGGCGGGGCCGCCGAAGCGCCGCCCGAAACCGTGCAGATTACGCCCCAGCCCGATGGCCCGCTCTACCTGCATGGCGATATCGAGGTGCGCGCGCCCGACGGCACCACCCTCGCGCACGACACGCGGCTGGCGCTGTGCCGCTGCGGGCAATCGGCCAGCAAGCCGTTTTGCGACAACACCCACAAAAAGATCGATTTCCACGCGCCCGGCACGCTTGCCGAGAAATCGCTGCGCCCGCCGGAAGAAGGCGCGGCGGCCGCAATCGTCGTGACGCCGACGGAGAACGGGCCGCTGCTCGTGATGGGCGCGTTCGAGGTTTGTGCGGCAAGCGGGCAAACGTGCATGGCCGCCGGCAAAGCCTCCCTGTGCCGATGCGGCGGCTCGGGCAGCAAGCCCTTCTGTGACGGCACGCACAGCAAAATTGGCTTTCGCGGCTAGGGTGCGGCACACTACCTTTCAAACAGGCTGGGAACGTTTACCACCAAGACACCAAGACACCAAGGCCTTGAGAGTACTATAAAATCTTGGTGCCTTCGTGCCTTGGTGGTTAATAACCATAGCAACTATTGCAAATGCGCGCAGCGTTCGCGTTCTTTTTAGAAAGGAAATCATGGCTACCAATGAACTGCCCGCCGTGCAGCATAACGAAGCCCATCACCGCTACGAAGTCGAAATCGACGGCCAGCGCTCGCTGATCGAGTACCAGATGCGCGGCGACACCATCGTCTATTTGCACACCGAAGTGCCGCCCGCGCTGGAAGGGCGCGGCATTGCCGGGCACATGGCGCGCTTCGCGCTCAACGACGCCCGCGCGCATGGCTGGAAGGTCGTGCCGCGCTGCCCGTTCGTCGCAAGCTACATTCGTCGTCACCCGGAATACCAGGATCTGGTGGCAGCCGGCGCGTAGGGCGCGCAGGCAAGACTAACCAACTGAGTTTCTACCCATCTTATCGCCAGTGCTGGATATGACCAAAGACGAATGACGAATGACGAAGCGCGCCTTGGTCATTCGTCATTCGTCCTTCGTCTCAGCTGTACAAATCGCCTTCCAAGGAAGAAAGCCGTCCGCCATGTTGTACGCTGCCTATATTCCCGCCGACCGGCGCGCCGAGCTGGCGGGTGGCGAGCCGCTCCCCGCCATTGCCGATGGCACTGCGCTCTCGGCCGACATTTCGGGCTTCACGCCGCTGGCCGAAACGCTGGCCCAGACCCTTGGGCCGCGCCAGGGCGCCGAAGTGCTGGCGCAGGTGCTCAACCGCGTCTACGACCTGCTGATCGCAGAAGTTGACCGGGTTGGCGGCAGTGTGCTCAGCTTTAGCGGCGACGCGATGACGTGCTGGTTTGGCGCGCCCACCGCCGACGCAGCCGGCCGCCAGGCGGCAGCGCGCGATGCAGCAACCTGCGCGCTGGCGCTTCAGCGCGCCATGCAGCAGCTGGCTGGCCGCTCGCTGCCGGGCGGGCTGCGCGCCGAGCTTGCGGTGAAGATCGGGCTGAGCAGCGGGCAGGCGCGCCGCTTTCTGGTGGGCGACCCCTCGATTCAGCGCATTGACGTGCTGGCCGGCGCGCTGGTGACGCGACTGGCGCAGGCCGACCAGGCCGCCCGCGCTGGCGACATCCTGCTGGACAAAGCCAGCGCCGCGCTGCTGGCCAGCACGCTCGGCAACCCCGAATGGCGCGAATCGGGCGGCGAGCGCTTTGCCGTGCTGCCGGGCGAGGCAAAGAACCAGCTTGCCGTGCCACTGGCCGAAGAAAATATCGCGCTGCTGGCACAGTTCGCTTTTCTCAACACCCACCCCGAAGCCGCGCGCCCATTTTTGCTGCCAGCGGTGTTTGCGCGCCTGCAGGCCGGCCTGAGCGAATTCGTCACCGAGCTGCGGCCGGTGGTTGCCATGTTTGTGCGCTTTGGCGGGATCGACTACGACGCCGACCCCGAGGCCAGCGCCCGCCTCGACGCCTACATCCGCTGGGTGCAATCGGTGCTGGCCAGCTACGACGGCACACTTATTCAGCTCACGATCGGCGACAAAGGCAGCTACTTCTACGCGGTGTTTGGCGCGCCCCAAGCGCACGAAGACGATGCTCAGCGCGCAGCGGCGGCGGCGCTCGATCTGTGCGCGCCGCCCGCCGAGCTGGCCGCCATTACCCTGCCGCAGATTGGCATCAGCCAGGGCATGCTGCGCACCGGCGCATATGGCGCGGCCACGCGCCGCACTTATGGCGCGCAGGGGGGCGAAACCAACCGCGCCGCCCGCCTGATGAGCGCCGCAGCGCCCGGCGAGATCCTGCTGAGCGGGCGCGCGCACGCCGGCCTGGGCAATGCCTTCCTCACCGAGCCGCTGCCGCCCATCCGCCTGAAAGGGCTGCATGACCCGCTGCCGGTGTTTCGCCTGACGGGGGCGCGCGCGCAAGCTGTGCGCCTGCAAGAACCCACCTACACGCTGCCGATGATCGGGCGCGAGGCCGAGCTGCGCACAGTAGAAATCCTGCTGGAGCGCACACTCGCCGGGCAGGGCCAGATCATTGGCATTACGGGCGAGGCCGGGCTGGGTAAATCGCGCCTGATGGCCGAGGCCACACGCCTGGCCCGCCGGCAGGGCATGCGCGGCTTCGGTGGCGCCGGCCAGTCGTATGGCGACAACACGCCCTACCTGGTGTGGGAGCCGATCTGGCGCGCATTTTTCGAGATCGATTCCGAGCTGCCAGCGCGCCGCCAGATCCGTGCGCTGGAGCGGCTGGTCGATGATCTCGCGCCCGAGCGCGCCGAGGCGCTGCCGCTGCTTGGCCCGCTGCTTGGGCTCGACCTGCCCGAAAACGCCTTCACCCAGAGCCTCGCGCCACAGTTTCGCCAGTCGGCGCTGCATGCGCTGCTGCTGGAATGCCTCGGTGCCGCCGCGCGCGAAGCCGCCGACGAGGGGAGCGGACTGCTGCTGGTGCTCGACAACCTTCAGTGGATCGACGCCGCCTCGCACGAGCTTCTGGAGCAGGTGGGCCGCGCCTGCGCCGAGCTGCCGGTGCTGATTGTGCTGGCCTACCGCCCGCCACGCTTGCAGCGCCTGCAAGAGCCGCGCGTGGAAGCGCTGGAAAACTTCACCGGCATCCCGCTGGCGCCGCTCGCCGCGCCCGCCGCCGAGCAGGTGCTGCGCGCCAAGCTGGCGCAGCTGCTGCCCGACCACCACGGCACCGTGCCGCCGCGCCTGATCGAGCAGATCATTGCGCGTGCGCAGGGCAACCCTTTCGCCATTGAGGGCTTGCTCACCTACCTGCACAGCCGCGGCATCGACCCGTGGAACGAAGCCGCCGTCGCCGCGCTCGATCTGCCCTTCAACCTGCGGGCGCTGGTGCTTAGCCGGGTCGACCAGCTCAGCGAGCACCAGAAAGCGCTGCTGAAAGTTGCCAGCGTGATCGGGCGGCGCTTCAGCGTGGGCTGGCTGAATGGCGCTGCGCCGGCGCTTGGCCAGAATGCTGCACTGCAACAAAGTTTGGAAGAGCTAAGCCAGGTTGAGCTAACGGCGCTGGCCGAGGGCGAGCCCGAGCTGGCCTACCTGTTCACACAGATTATTACGCAGGAAGTGACCTACGACAGCCTCACCAGCCGCGCGCGCGCCAACCTGCACGGCCAGCTGGCGCGCTTTCTTGAGCGAATGGATGGCGGACAGAATCTTGATCTGCTGGCCTTTCACTACGACCATAGTGCCAACCTGCCCAAGCGCCGCGAGTATTTGCGCCGGGCCGGCGAGGCCGCCGCCGCGCGCTACGCAAATATCGATGCGCTGGCGTATTTCGGGCGCGCGCTGGCACTCGCGCCCAACGACGACGCCGCCGAGCGCTACCGGCTGATGCGCGCCTGCGAGCAGATTTTCGACCTGCAAGGCGAGCGCAGCGCCCAGGCCGAGGCGCTCGACACGCTGGGCGCGCTGGCGGCCCGGCTTGGCGCGCCCGAACAGGCCGAAGTCGCGCTGCGCCGCGCCAACTACGCCGACGTAACCGGCGACTACCCGGCCGCCAGCGCCGCCGCCCAATCTGCGCTTGGCCTCGCGGCAGAATTGCCCGCCCTGCAAGCCGCCGCTGAGCTGGCGCTTGGGCGCGCACTGCTCTGGCAAAGCGATTACACTGCCGCGCAAACCCACCTGCACGCCGCCGCCGCGCTGGCGCGCACGCTCGACGACGCGCGGCTGGCAGCCAGTGCCACCCGCAGCCTCGGCGCGGTCGCCCAGCACCAGGGCGACTATGCCGCCGCCACGGCGCTGTTCACGAGGGTGCTCGCGGCCTACCAGGCGCACAGCGACCGCCAGGGCGAGGGCGATACGCACAACAATCTCGGCATTGTGGCCTATTTTCAGGGTGATTACGCCGCCGCGCAGGCAGCCTTTGCCGCCGCCCTGGAGCAATATCGCGCGATTGGCGACCGGCGCGGCGAAGGCGGCATGCTCAACAACCTGGGCGAAGTGGCGCTGGTAGCGGGCGCTTTCGCTGCCGCCCGCGTCGCCTTCGAACAGGCGCGCGCGCTGTACCAGCAGGTTGGCGACCGGCGTGGCGAAAGTGGCGCGCTCAACAGCCTGGCGCAGGCTGCCCACACGCAAGGCGATTTCGCCAGCGCGCAAACGCACTACGGGCAATCGCTGGCGCTCAAGCGCGCCCTGGGCGAGCGCTGGTCGGTGAGCGCGATGGGCAGCCAGCTTGCCTTGCTGCTGCACCAGCAGGGCGACGACGCGGGCGCGCTGGCCGAGGCCGGGGCCGCGCTGGAGCTGGCACGCGAGCTGGGCGCACGCCCCGAGCAAGCCGCCGCGCTGACCGTGATCGGGCATGCGCAGGCTGCGCGCGGCGACACCGAGGCAGCCGCAAACGCCTACGCCGCCGCGCTCGGCATCCGCGACGAGCTCAACCAGCCGCACCTCGCCACCGAGCCGCGCGCGGGCCTGGCGCGTTTGGCGCTCGCGCAGGGGCAGCCAGAACAGGCGCTTCTCCACGTCGAGCCGATTCTGGCGCACATGGCTGGCGGCACCTTGCGCGGCACCGCCGAGCCATTTCGCGTCGAGCTGGCATGCTACGAAGCGCTGCTCGCTGCGGGCACCCCACGCGCCGCCGCATTTCTGGCCGAAGCCTATGGCCGGCTGGAAGCGCGCGCCGCCCAGATCGGCAATGATGCCGAGCGCGCAACCTTTCTCCAGGCCGTCCCCTCGCACCGCGCCCTGCTGCGCGCATGGCAAACTGCCGAAGACGCGCAAAAAGCGCGCACGTAGCAGGCGAACAAAGCCACCCGCTACGTGCGCGCTTTCTGGCAAGTGCTACGCGCTCGGCCGCGCAATTGAGATGTGCGGCGTTTGCTCGATCATCCAGCGCGCAAACTGCGCCGAATTAAGTTCGGCCTCGCCCACCTTGCCAGCCATGCGCCTGGCCAGCTCGCCAATCTGCACGATGCCGGTGCCTGCATCCCACGGCACCTGCGCCACTGTGGCATCGGTGCCATCGTCGCGCTGATTTTCCTTGTGAAGCTCCGTATGCTCCTGGTCGGGCGTATCAAAGCCAAAGTGCAGCGACTCGGGCTTCTGGTAGATGCCGATCTCCGCGACTTCGCCGGCACATACCAGCAGCAGCACATTTGGCGAAAGCTGCTCGCGGCGCATTTCGGCCAGTGGCTCGCCTGCGGCGCTATGCGCCTGCACCAGCAGGCCCGGCCAGCCCGCCACCGCATCCGAGCGCAGCAGCACGCCGCTAAGCACCAGCGGTGCCGTGGTATCGCCGCCCCCATCGGCAATGGCAGCCACGTCAGGGCGTTTTTGCGCGGCCTGCTGGAGCGCCGCGACATATTCCCACACCGCCACGCCAAATTCTGCAAGCAGCTCGGCCTCAAGCTGCTGGCCAAGCGTCGTCACGCGCCCCACACTAAACACGCCGTCGAGCAAGCAATCAAGCCAGCCGCGATCAATCGAGAAAAAGCGCAGCGCCTCGCGCGGCAGCATTGCTTCGTTGGGCACGAGGTAGTTGAAGGGCAGACCCTTGAGCATCATCAGGTCGGCGCACCAGCTGAGCACGGCTGGTGGCAGGATCGTCGCTTCCGGGGATGGGCTTGCGAAGGGCAGGTAGCTGGGCGTGTTCGCGCTTTTGCGAAGCTGGGCGCGGGCGCGTTTCCAGTGGTAAAGGCCCAGCGCCACGCTTTGGTTTTGCAGCGCCAGCATGCGCCCCAGCTCCCACGCGGCTGCATACGAGAGATCGGGCACGCGGGCGCTGGGAAGCACCAGCTCACGGGCGGCATGCACCGGCAGGGCACGCGCCAGTGGCGCGGGCGCGGCCACACATGGCCCGTGGTACAGCCCGCTGCCCTGCTCGCCCCCCGCCATGATGCGCGGCAGTGTGGTGTCGGGCGTCAGCACAGCGCGCCGCCGGTTCAGGCCATTCAGCAGCCCTTGCAGGTTTTGCTCGCTGCTGGTGCAGGCAAAGCTCCAGCTTTTCAGGCTCACGAATCGCACCAGGCCGCTCGCTGGCAGCGCGCCTGGCTCAAGCGTGCCATTGGGGAACAGCCCGGCCACCACAACCAGGTGCGCGGTGCTGCGCCGGCTGAGGTGCGGCAGGCGGTTGGCAATCACCACGGCCACTGGTTCGCCGGCCGGCTGGCCCGCGCTGTCGAGTGGCTGGCGCACATGGGCCAGCAAGGCCAGCTCGGCTGGCGCGGGCAGAAGCTCCGCCAGGCGTTTTTGCGGCACATCGATCACGGCCAGCTTATCGCCAGCCAGCTGCGCAGTTGGCACGCTGCCGGAAGGAAACGCCGCAAGCGGGAATTCGGCCGGCAGCTGCTTGGGGTCGCGCAATGCCGCCAGCGAGGCCACCCGCACCGCCGGGGCTTCCGTTTCGTCGAACAGCAGCAGCGCCAGCCAGGGCACGTGCGCGGGGCTGGGCGCGCCAGGCTGCATCCAGGGCAGCGCGCTGGCGCTCAGCACCACGTGCGGCAGGACGTTTGCATGATCGCCCAGGCTGCCTTCGGGCGGGAACAGCGACTGGACATCGCCGGGTGCCAGGGTCAGGCGTGCCGCCGCCACAGTGAACTGCGTGCTGGTATCGAAGCGGTCGGCGGGGATGCGCCTGGGCAGGTTGGCGGGGTCGCCAGTGCTGGCAACCTGCTGGCTGATCGTCACTGTGTAGGTGCCGTCGCCAAGCGGCGGAAGATGGTACTGGAAGAACTGAAGCGCGCCCGCAATGCCGGCCGGGTGGCCCAGCTTCGCCAGCGGCAGCGGGGCAGTATGCGCGCCCTGTGCCGGCGCTGCCGGACGAATCTCGAAGCCGGCCAGCGTGTGCTGCACCAGCGCCTCAGCATCCAGGCGCGGCTTGAGCTGCGCGTCGAGCTGGCCCCACATCGCGGCTGGCACAGGCTTGGTGATCGGCGTGAACACAAATTCCTGCTCGGCGGCCTTGCCTCCCCGCGTGATTGTGACGCTGTAGCTCGATTTCAGCCGCGTGCCAGGGTTGCGCTCGGGGGCGTCGGCGGGCTGCGGGCCAATCACGGTTGGCGGCAGCACCCCAACCGCGCCAACCGCAGGCAGGCCAACCGGCTGGGCGCGCGCCCCGGTGGGCTGGCTCGGCGCGTAGCCGGCATCCCCGCGCGCCAGCGGCGTCAGCGCGGGCTTGTCGGTGCCAGTGGCGTAGAGCGTCGCCAGATGTTGCACTGGCTGGCCGCCGATCTGCGCCTCGGTAAACGGCACCAGCGTGTTTGTCGCCAGCACCAGCTGCTGCGGCTCGATCAGCCCAAGATCCAGCGCGGCGTCGCTGCGCTTCTGGATCAGGCCAGCCTGCAGGGCCACGCCAAGCACCTGCTCGGGCAGAAATGCGCGCTTGAAATCGGCCCATTCGATCAGTTGCGCCTCTGGCCGCGACCGCGCGCCAAACGCCACATCGAACGAGATGATCGACAGCTGGATGTGTGCAGTGCCAGCAAACTCCGGCCCCCAGATATGCAGATCCGCGCCAACATGCACGCTCAGGTGGTGGGTACCGAAAAACCAGAAGGTGTAGTCAGCGCCAACATCGACAAACACGCGCGCATCATAATGGTAAGGTTTCCAGCCGATCAGGAAATCGGCCCCGGCGTTGAACCACGCCCGCAGATCGCCCGAGTGCCAGTTCACCTCAAGGTGGCCACCCGCCATCAGCGCGGCAGGCGTGAGCGCAAAGTAGGCGTCGCCCTTGATCGTCAGCGCGTCGCTGTAGTTCCAGTTGAAGCCCAGGCGCGGCACGCGCGGGTAGTGCGCGGGGGCCTGGAAGGCCGGGTGGTAGCCGCCCAGTGTCAGCGCGAAATCGCCGCTGTGCGGGCCAGCAAACCAGGCATAGAACGCAAAGCCGCCGGTCAGGTGGCAGGCGCGCGAAAACAGGTACGACTCGCTGGTAAGCTGGGCGCTCACGCCCAGAAAACCTTCGTCGGGCACAAAGCTGGCCTTGAGCGCAAGCTGCATCTCGGCCAGCGGTGTCACGCCCGCGCCAACGTCGGGCGGCGAAACCATGGTCGAAAGCCCGAGCAGGTCGATGCGAAAGCGATCATCGAGCGACACAATCAGCAGCGCAAACGAGTCGATCACCTTGAACGAGGTGAAGCGAATGCCCGCCGCGAAGAACAGCGCGTTATCGGCTGGCGGCAGGCTGGTGCGAAAGCTGGCCAGGGTCGATTTAAGCAGCGCGGCCGGGTTCTGCGCGCCCGTGATTGGCGCGGGGCGCTGGGCAGCCGCCACCAGCGGAAAGCTGCCAACCTGCTCGACGGGCGGCACAACCACCCGGCGGTTATAGCCAAAGCCAGCCGCCAGCCCGGTAACAAAGAAGAAGGCCGGCCCGCCAATTGGCTGGTCGAGCAGGGCGTAGATGAACAGCGAGGGATGGCCGGCGATGGTGGTGTACGAACCAAGCGCGGCCAGCGAGAATTTTGCGGTGCGAATGACCGCCGCACCATCGTACTCGTCGTCGGGCTGGTTGGCGCTGGCAGGAATGCGCAGCAGCGCGCCGCTGATCTCAACCGGGTCGTTGCGGTAGGAAATGCCCAGGCCGCGCAGATCGAACACTGGCGCGAAATGGTCGATTGGCGAGCCAAAGCTCAGCCCGTCGAGCGCAAGTGTCAGGCCGGCCATGCTCAGCGCCGCGTCGAGCAGAAAGCGCAAGGCCTGCTCGCGATATTCCACGCCGACGCGCTCGAAGTGAACCGGGCCAAACGATTTTTGCAGATCGAACCATTTGGCGGTGTCTGAGCTTACCACCACAGCATCGCGTGGCGCAGGCGGCGTGGGCGCGGTGCTGCCAGCCAGCGGCATCGCGAGGGTACGCTGGCCCTGGCTGCCCAGCCGCAGCACCGCCGAAACCTGCGCGCCACGCGCCAGCGCGCCCTGGCTGTCGTCGGCTGGCAGGGCCGCAATGCCAGGGGGCAGCAGCGCGTTCAGCTCGCCAGCTTCGGTGGCGGTGAACGCGGCCGAGGCCAGCAGCACGCGCAGGGTTTCGACACCGAAGCGCTCCTCGGGCGGGAAGTGCTGGCCGATCAGCGGCAGGTTCGAGAGGCTCAGATCCACGCCGAGATCGAGGCCGAACAGAAACTTGCCCTGCTGTGGCGCGTTGCCGCTGGCGGCCTGCGTGCGCCGGTAGGCCAGCAGCACATCCTTCAGGTCGATCTCAATATCGCCGACCAGCGCCACCAGTGAGAATTCGGGCGATTCGGCGGCGATCACGGCGCGCAGCAGCGCCGCCAGCTTCAGCCGCTGCGCGCCGCCGCTGTGGCTGTAGGCCGCCAGAAACGTTGTCGAGGCCGGCGCAGCAGCCAGCCGCAGGTCGAACACGAGCGGCGCGGGCAGCTCGGCCACAGCGACGTTCATGGTGCCGCCAAACAGCGTGCGGTAGCCCGCGCCATCGGGCTGCACGTCGATCAGCACCTCCACGCCAACTGCATCGCCCGCATGGCTGCCGATTGGGAACTGCGCACGGCAGCCAAACGTGAAGTGGCGCAGCTTGGTATCAAACGACACCGACAGGTCGCTGATCACCAGGCCCGCCAGCGTGGCGGGTGGCGTATTCGCGCCAAACATGTGCGCCAGGTCGGCCAGCAGCTCCCCAATCGGGATGGCCTGGCCCGGGCCGGTTCGGCCAGAGAATTGCCAGCCGGCGCCACCGCCAGGATAGCTGGCGCCCAGCATCACGTCCACGCCACCAACCGCGAAGATTCCGTACACAGCAAAGTTTGGGTCGCTGCCCGCCCGGTAGGCAAGATTGCAGGCCACGCTTTCGATCACCAGATCGAGCCCGCTGACTGGCAGCGGCCAGTGCCCGTCCAGCTCCAGCGCAAGCTGGTAGTGCTGCGGTGAAAGCGTGATCTCAAGCTCATCGATCGTCATCGGCGGCACATCTGCGCTGGTGTCAAAGAACATCCCCAGCAGATCGGCCAGCTGAATGCTGGTGCCAGGCTTCAGCGCGCCCTGGAGCAGCCAGCCGGGGGCCTGCGCCGCCAGATGCACCACGCCCGCGCCAATCGCCAGCTCGCCGCTAATCTGCATCACGCCCTGGCGCCCCTGCGCATCGAAAGGGTCGTACAGCAGCATGCGGGCGCGCAGCTCGCCAATGGTCACTTTCCTGCCGGTGCGCGCGATCTGCAGCAGCTCCCACTGGTGCGTGCTTTTCACACCCAGGCCGATCAGGGTGACTTTTTTAGCGTATTGCAGATCGATGTCGAGGTAGAATTCGTCAAGCTCGATCAGCTGCTCAAGCGTCACCCCGCCGGGCAGCGGCATGCTGGCCAGACTGACCTGGTTGGTCAGCGCGCCCAGCTCGTCGAGCGCGGCCTTGCCCACATCCGACACATCGGCGCGCAGGCGGAAGCTATCGCCCAGCGCGCTGATCTGCGTTTCGAGCGAGATTGCGCGCTTCACACCCTGCGCGGTAAACGGCAGCCGCGCCGCCACGAGCATATACGGCCGCGCCGAGTAGGTGTTGCGCCGCGTGTCGCGGGCCAGCTCGTTGCCTACCGTAAAGGTCAGATCCTCCACTGTGCCAACCCACAAATCAACTGGCGGCATGGGCGGCGACTGGAGATCGACATAGTAGAGCAAGGAGCCGTTTTCGGTGATCACGATCTCGCCAGCCAGCGGCAGCTGGTTCTGCCCGGCCAGCGCCGAGAGCCCGCCGCTCATCTTCGCCAGGTCGAGCACGCCTTCAAAGTGCGCGCCCGGCGTGGAGCTGCCTTCCGGGTGCGAGCGCAGCGTGATCTGCGGCGCGCCACTGAACACCAGATCGCCAACCAGGGTGTGCTGAAAGGGCGGCAGACCGCTGCCCAGGCCCCAGCCCGCCCCGGCCGTCGCCACCATGCGCAGCGCAGCCTGCCCATTGATCAGCCAAAAATCCAGATCAACGGACAGATCGCGCAGCGGCGCAAATGTGCCGGTGCCGTGAATGCGGATCACGGTATTCGCGTCGGTGGTTGCGCGCTCGGCAGCGCCGTGCAGCGTCAGCGCAGAATTTGGGAAGAAATCGCCCGCCAGCGCATCGACCTGTGCCGAGCGCAGCAGCGCCGCCGGCAGCGCAAAGGTGGTGCCGCTGATATGGTCACGCACAAGCTGGGTTAGCTCTGCCTGGTCCATCACATCCTCACATCTGTGTATCTCGCTGCCCTTTCAGACGCTCAAAACCGGCTGGGCAGCGCGTTCACGGGCAAGCCGCCTGCAGGATCTTACGTGCCCGACCCGTCGAAGTAGTACCAGATATGGCCTTCCTGCGCAGTCGAGCGCACTTCCTTGGCAATCGGCTTCTGATACAGCGCATATTTTTTGCTCGATGATGGTGTGTTCAAACCATCGAGAATAATGACAGTCTCGGCATCGGCAGGCGCGTTTGTGCGTAGATAGCGCCTGGCGTTCGGCTGGGGAAGGGGCAGTGGCGTATATTTCACCCCTTTGGTCACATCTTCCCATTCGTTCTTGAGTTCTACAAAGCGGTCATCTGATATAGAGCGCCAGTAGTGAATAAAATGAGAATCATAGTCTTGCGCGTGCGCAAGCGCCCGATCGATCACAGCGCCGCCGGGCAGGTGGTGCGCATGCTCGTAGAGCTGCACGCTCACTACGGCGCGCTTGGCTTTCACCCAGTCGGCAAACCCCTGTCCGAAGGACGTGAGACTGCTGCCATGGTGCGGCAGCTGGATCAGGGATAAATTCTGCAGATCATTCTTGACCAGGCAGATGCCGGAAAGCAGGTAGCTCTCGGTGCTTACCGTCATATCGCCGCAGATCAGGATCTTGTCCGCACCATAGGTGATCAGGGTCACCAGGCTGCCCGCGTTCCGCCCATCACCATCCGAAGGATCTCGGTCGATCAGGCTTTTCGCAACATTGCCCGCGATGATCTTGATCGACCAGTCTTTTTCTTTATACTTGCCGCTGCACACCACCACGCCATTACGGTCGATATTTTTCGTGGCATGATCGGCCCGAGAAAACGGCTTGCGCGTTGCGGTGATTGGCTCAGTTGTGGATTTGGTCCAGGTATCCAGCTTCGTTTCTGTCGCATTGATGCTCACACAGCACAGCTGCTCGACATGCAGAAGATTGTAGATTGTGCCGCTGCAATCGTTGGTCGGATAGATCAGGAGCGGGCTGTTGAAAAAGTCGTCTGTGGTGCGCTGTGTATGGCTGAAATAGACCTTTTTAGCCTTGACCATGCGGAAACCTTCGTTTTTTGGGCGCTTCGATCCAGTCAGCTTTCCTTTGGGTTTTGATCCCGGGTCATCGTCTGCGGGCGCATAGGTATAGCTGGCAGTCTCAGCGCCCAGCAGCTCGCTGACCTTGCTGATATGATCGATGTCGGGATGTGTCAGGATCAGGGCTTCAAGGTCCCGTTCCGCGCCTGCGGCTTCAAACACATATGGGGAGCGCAGCAGCTCGGGGCCGGCAACATGGTCCCACGAGCTATCCTTTTCATCGACCTTCGAGCCGCAGTCGATCATGACATGCCTACCATCCGGGCATGTGATCACGCAGCAATCGCCCTGGCCCATCGACACAAACAAAATCTGCAGCAAGCCACGTTTCCAGCCTTCGGCTGCTGGCGCCGGCACATCAATATCCATGCTTACACCGCCTGGCTCAAGCTGGCGATCACCACCACCACGGCCTCGCCTTCGTAGGGGTCGTCGTAGTAACCTGTGTTGTCTTTCAGGTAAAAGGTGGTATACACCGTCACCACGTTGCCGCTGATCTCGGTTTTGTAGCAGCCCACACCAGCAGTTTGCACATATTCGCGGCCGCGGTTGTAGCGCAGAAACCATGTTTTCAGCATGGGCTGGGCGGCCAGCACCGGGCGCGAGAAGGTGAAGGTGTAGGTGAGGATGCGTTCGGAGCCGGTGTGGTTCTCGAAACGCAGCTGCTGCTCACGAAATTCAATGATCGGGATGCCCGACACCGGCTGCCCGCCGGCCACCTTCAGGCCACCGCTGAACAGCGCCGGGCCGCCGGCCACATGCAGTTTGGCATCGGGGATGTTGATGCCAATGCCGACATTATTGCCAATCGCATTGATCGCCAGTGGCTTGCTGCCATGCGATTGTATCCAGCTGTAGTTCTGGTCGTAGCCCATGCGCAGGTTCGTAGCATTGGTTGGCCCCAGAATCAGGGTGTTGCCATTGGGATCCTGGTTGGTGTTGATCACCTGTAGCTTGGCCTGGGGCGTCGAAGTGCCAACGCCCACATTATTCTGCTTGTCGTAGAACAGCGGCGATTTCTCGATCACGCAGGCGAACTGGCCGTCCCAGTAGCCGGGAATGTTCTGGTAGCGCAGGTAGAGGTTGGTGTGGCCGGCTGCCAGCGTGGTAGCGATCGGCCCCAGGCTCACCACAACTTCCTGGCCGGCTGCCAGCGCGGTCTGCGTGGGCGGCCGGATTTCCCACTCCAGCGATTTGGCGCTGGCCGTGGGCTCGATCACGCTCCAGCCACTGGCGGCGGGCTTGATTCGGCGCAGCTGGCTGGCAGTCGCCAGCGCCCAGTCGCCCTGCGGGTCGGCGTCGTCGGGCGCGTCGAAGGAGAGAATAAAGCGCGAGTAGGCCTGCGGGTCGGCCGAGCCTGGCACAAGCTGAATGGGCTGGGGCGCGGCGTTCACGATCCGCAGGCGCAGGGTTTGGTCCTGCCCGTTGTTGACGACGGTGCTTGTGCCAACAAAGCCCACATGGAGCGGGAGGTATTGCAGGCCGCGCTGGTTGATGATATTGATGTGCTGGGTGCGGTAGCCGCTGACTTTCAGCGCAGTGCCGCCATAGGTCAGCCGGCCATAGTGCAGCTCAACCCGGCTGCCGCGCGCGCCGCGCCGGCCATCGGCAGCAATATTCTGTAAAGTCAGCCGCAGCGCGCCGCCAGGGTCGAGCGTGACGGCCTGCGTTGCCAGCAGGTAGAGCGAGCTGCTGCCATCGGCCTGCTGCAGTCGCCCAACCTTCCACCCGTCTTCGTCAACGGCAATTGCGCCGCCGCCGCTCGCCAGCACGCCCGGCCGAAAGCGCAGCTCGAAGTGGTGGTTGCTCTTGCTGGCGTCGCCCGTCAGCGTGTCGAGCAGCAGGGGCTGCCCCGAGCGGTTGGCGATCTCGAGCTGGGCGCTGTGCCCGTCGGGCGTGTCGAAAATCGCCAGCACGGGCTGGGCGTCGTCATCGTGCAGGCTAAACTCAATCGGGTGGCTGGCGCGAAAAGCCGCGCGCGCGCTGCGGTCGTCCTCGATGATCTGGCGGATGTCGTCGGCGTCGAGCGCCTTGCTATACAGCCGCACACCGGCCATGCTGCCCGCGAAATACAGCTCGGCCATGCCTGGCATTGCCAGCGCCAGATCGAAATTCGCAAAATCAAACCGCGCATTTTTGGGCTCGCCCACCTGCGTGCCATTCAGGTAGCAGCGCAGCTGCGCGCCATCGTAGGTGGTGGCGATGTGTGTCCAGGCAGCAAGCGGCAGCGCTGGCGCAAACTGCACGCCGCTCCACACGCCAATCGCCAGCTCGCCGCTGGGCATCAGCAGCCAGTGGTGCGCGCCCGGGCTGTTCTGCCCCTGCCTGAGCAGCCAGGCCCGCCCGCTTGGGTAGCGCTCGGCGCGCACCCAGCCAGCGACCGTATGCGCGGGGTTGCGCGGGTCGGGCGCGGGCGAATCGGGCTCGGCTGGCGCGCGCAGGTCGGCATTTGCCACCGTGATCGCGTCATCCTGCCCATCAAAGCGCATACAGCTGCCAAACGTGCTATCGGCGACCAGCTGCGGGTTGCCGGCAATGCGGCCGTGCCGATTGTGAACCGAGCGATCAACCGCCATTGCGTTCGTCACTTCGTCGAGTGGCAGGTGCAGCACCAGATGGCTCTCGACAATGCTCATTGCTGAGTTCCTCCGTTATTCAGGAAATCGGCCGGGCGCTCGGAGCACCCGGTTGATTGCATCAGGGGTGGGCGCGCTATCGTTCGTGAATTGCTCGCTGCGGCAGGCAGCAGGGCCAGGATGCCTAGCCGGCGCGCAGCTTGACCCAGCCTTCGCGCAGCTCGGGCGGGCCGGCGAAGGTCGCGCGCGTGCTGGGCGTGCCGATCTGCTGGCGGTGCAGGTCGAAGATCTGCTCAAGCAGTGGCTCGGCCCCGGCCAGGCTGCCCGCCAGCACCGCCTGCTTGCGCTGGTCCTGTGGCACAATCAGGGCTTGCTCGGGGCGGCCCGGCAGCGGCGCAAGCCAGCCCACGTCGTCGCGGTGCAGGCTGGCCCAGGCAGGCTCGCCCAGGGCTTCGGCGGCGCGCCCAATAAAGCGCGCGCGTAGCACCGGCCCTGCGCCGAACTCGGCCAGCAGCGTTTGCGCCGCCGCCTGCCAGCCCGCAAATGGCGCGGCCAGCGTGGCAGCCCGCCCCGGCACGTCGGCGGCGCGCACCAGCGCAGTATCGCCAGCCGCCGGGGCCAGCCAGCCGACGTGTGAGTCGAGCAGGGCATCCCAGAGCCGCCCGGCCAGCGCCTGCCGAAAATCATCGCGGGCGAGCGTGGGCGCCGAAAACAGCTCGGTCCACTGCTCGCCGTCGTGTTCAAGCCACGACCAGGCGTAGCCAAGCTCGCTCGGCAGCGGCAGATCGATGGTGCGCGTGCCGGTGAGGATGGGCGCGGCCAGAAACGTCACCTCGATGGCGCGCAGCGCGTCGACGTACTGCTCGGGCAGCAGGCCAATCGCCTTCACGGGCTGAATGCCTGAGCGGGCGTGCACAACGCCACGCGGATCGAGCAGCATGCACAGCGTCACGGGCGGGTCTTCCACACCACACAGCAGCCGGGCGCGCGGGTCGTTCGCCACAACGATCTGCGCGCTGCCGCCCTGGTACGATTGCGGGGCATAAAACAGCCCGTCGGCATAATCGCCGCGCTGGTCTTCGACCCAGTAGCCAACCAGGCCATCGTTGAGCTGGCCGACATCGCCCAGGTAGACGGGAAAGCGCACGCGCGGGAAGTTATCGTGATCGCGATTGTTGCGCGTCAGATCCTGCTGGAAG
The DNA here is from genome assembly GCF_057073505.1 of Kouleothrix sp. 19917. Classification (NCBI taxonomy): domain Bacteria; kingdom Bacillati; phylum Chloroflexota; class Chloroflexia; order Chloroflexales; family Roseiflexaceae; genus Kouleothrix; species Kouleothrix sp. 19917. The sequence continues at coordinate 633,261 of NZ_CP097099.1, read as the reverse complement.
CTGGCCCAGCCCTGGTTCACCGCCGGTGTGCCGCGCAGCTGCAGATCGAGCGCGGCGCGCACCAGCGCCAGGGGCCGGCCCATCAGCAGCGTCAGCTCGGGGTGCTGCTGGCTGGTTTCAGGCTCGATGACCTCCAGCGCCTGTTCAATTGCGTCGAGCATGCTCGACATCAGGCCAGAATCCTGGCCTCTCAGAAACGTGACCATGCGCGTCAGGTGCGGCAGGTTCAGGCTGGCCAGGTCGGCGGCGGGCGCGCCAGGGGCCGGCAGCCATGCGCCCTGAGCATCAAGCGCGCCCAGCGCGTGGCCGGCCGGGTCGTACACCAGCAGCTGGTTGTCGAGGAAATTGGGCACCAGCCAGCCACAGATGGGCGCGGCGTCGGGGTGATCGACCATTTCCTGATTCGGGTGGGCGGCAGCGAGCCAGCGCAGGTCGAGGCGGGCGGGCTGCACCAGCCGGGGCGGCATTGCGATCAGGTCGGGCGAGCCAGCGAACAGCAGGCTTTCCGCCGCGCTCACCCGGTCGAGCGGCAGGTCGCGCAGCTGCCCAAAGGTGTCGATCAGGCGCAGGCGCAGCAGCTTGAGCGCGCCCGAGCGGATCGGGCTGAAGTCGCTGAGCGGGTCGGGCGCGCTGCGCGTAAACAAGCCCACCGCCTTGCCCACTTCATCGCTGAATGCGCGCGCCTCGCCAAAGCCCAGCGGGTCGGCCACGCCAAGCTGGCGCACCTGGCGGTGTTGCAGCAGCGCCTGGTGGAAACCGCCAAGCGCCTGCGCAAGCGTCGTGTCGCTCTGCAGCGCGCGATACGCACGCATTGCCGTAAACAGCGGGTCGCGGGCGCGCCCTTCTGGCGTTGCCAGCGCGGCGTGGCCAGCAGCGTACCACTGCTGAAGCGCGTCGATCTGGACGGGCAGGAACGCAAGATCGCGCTGATCAGCTGGAATATTCTGTGCCTTGTAGAAGTCGTCGAGCAGCTCACTGCGCAGGTAATCGGCCAGCCGCGCCTCCAGCAAATCGTCGGCGTGCTGCGTCAGGATGCTCGCCCCGCGATACACCATTGCCACCTGCGCCAGCGCGCCCGCCCCGCCGGGAAGCACAAAGTCGGGCTGGTCGGGCGGCAGCCGGTAGTTGGCGGTGACAAAGGTATCGGCATAATCAAGCGTGGCCGGGGCAATATTGCCCAGGTTGCGCAAGGGGTAGAGCTGCGCTTCCCATTCGAGCAGAAATGGGTGCCATGGCGCGGCCCATTCGTTGACGCCAACGCCATTGGGATGCGGCGCGGGCTGGAAACCAGCCAGGAGCTGGGCCGGGTTGCTGCGGGCGGCCACCACCAGCGCGGCGGGCGTTTCCAGCGGCGCAAGTTTGCATATAAGGTCTCCATCCTGACCGTGGCGCGCGGTTGGTTCGATATCGGGGCCACTGATCAGCACCACCGGGTCGCGCGGCTGCCAGTAGCGCGGCGCGGCGATGCGCTTCACCACATAGCTCGATTTCGCCTTCTGCATGGCCTCGCCCTGATTCAGCACGGCCAGGCGGGCGTGCAGCTGCGCCAGCGCCGCCGTGATATGCCGTTCGAGCGTGTCGGCCTGTGTGCCAGTGGTTGCGGTATCCAGGCGGCGCAGCGGCTCAAGGCTGCGGGTGCGCACATAGTGGCGCGCTTCATCAACGTCGGGGTAGGCGTCGCGCGTATCTTCGGGCGGGTAGGCGCAGAGCATGTATTTGTACCAGTCGGAAAAAAGCTGGGCGCGCAGCGTATCGATCTCGATCAGTGCCGCGTCGTACTCGCGCTGCGTCTGGTTCAGCGCAATCAGCAGGGTGCCGGCCAGCTCGTCGCGCAGATCCAGCGATTCGCGCGCCTGGGCCTGTTCGGCATTGGCATCGCCCTCTGCATGTTCCAGCCGCACCGTCCACAGCGAGCCGCCGGGGATGGCCTGGAAGCCACGCTCGTGGCGCGCTTCGCGAAATTTCGCGCCAACATCCAGCTGGCGATGTTCCAGCCGGGGCAGCAGATGCAGCGCCTCCAGCTGATCTTCGATCAAAGCCCGGTTGCTGGCATCGATCTGCTGGCCCAGAAAGGCCGACAGCGCCTCGACCGCCGTGTTGCCAACGGTGATGCTTGTGTGCGGCGTGGTGCTGGGGGCTGGCGGCGCGGCGTCGCGCCGGCAAATCAGGCGCGCGTGGCAAAGCATGCGGTCGGGCAGGTCGCCCGCTTCCAGCAGCCAGTGCGAATCCTGCTCGAGCGCCTTGCGCAGCTCGGCGGCGCTGGGCGGCGGCGCGCCAGGCTGGGCCTGCCGCAGCACACGCGCCCGAAACCCCGCCAGGTAATCCTGATCGGCGCGGCTATACCAGCCAATCACGTCGTACTGCAGGCTGGCTGGCGGCGGCGCGCTGGCAAAGTCGGCGTCGTAGAAGCCGAACACACTGCGGCAATTCGGGTAAAACGCTGCAAAGGTTGGCTCGCCATAGCCGCTGCCGTCGGCCTGCTCGAAACCCACCGCCGTCACGCGGCCAACCCGCTCGGCTGGCACAAGCTCGCCCGGCCAGAGTTCAAGCGGCATGCTGCGGCCCAGGTAGCGAAATGGCCGGTGCCGCCCTGCCGCCGGGTTCGGGGTGAATGGCACGCTCACGCCACCCTGCGCGGCGCCCTCGCCATCGGGGTAGAGGTAGTCGCTTTCCACGATCCAGGCTTTGGCCGGGGCGTCGCCGCTGCGCAGCACCAGCCAGCGGTTCGGCACGCTTGGAAACACCGCCGGGCCGTCGTCGCCGCGCGCACGCGTCAGCGCATCGGGCAATGCCCAGTGCAGGTGCACGCCCTGGCGCAGCAGCAGATCCTGGTTCTGAAATGGCTGGCTGAGAATTTCTTCGCTGATATTGGCAACATCAGCGCCCGAGTCCTGGGCACCATCGGTGTAGGGAAGTCGCGCGTAATCGGCCGAGGCCGCCGCCACCATCTGATCGTGGTCGAGCACCAGCGCATCCAGGCGCATGGGCACGACAAGGTAAGGGCTCATCATCACCTGCCCGCGTCGGCGCTGCAAAGCGCCGCCACACTCCATCTTCCAGCGATTGCCCGGTGTACGTTTGTGAGGGGGGTGTCTGCGCCGATCATAGCAGGCGCTACGACACTGATCAATACGATAAATTACGTATAAGTGCCCTGCGCGCAGCCGCAGCCTGGCAGATCATCGTTCCGCAGCATTGCAACCACGAAAGGCGCGCGTGCGAGCGGGCAGCCACACCCGCGCTGTTCGCCCGCTGTCTTGTTGCTACTAAATACGTACTATTCCTGATATACAGCTGCCGCAAATCGTGCTACACTGCGTGGCATCCACCGCGGTAACCGGCCTGATAAACCCAGTAATAGAACCAGCACAGTTCTGGCGTTCGAGGAGCACTTGCCGTATGAGCAATGGCTTTGAAACCGCGACCCTTCCGAAAGTCGAAGGCGAATTCGCGCACAGCTACGCGCTTGTGATTGGCATCGGCGCGTACACTAACGACATCGCGCCCCTGCACTCGGCTGCCGCCGACGCGGGCCGCCTGGCCGATATTCTTGCAACCAGGCACTACTACAACGTCACGCTGCTCACCGACGCGCAGGCCACCAAAGCCGGAATACAGCAGGCGCTCGCGCAGCTGCCCGGCAAGGTAGGCCCGGACGATCGCCTGCTGGTATACTACGCTGGCCACGGCCAGACCGACCAGACGCAGGATGGCGACGAGGCGCTCAACCTCATTCCGCAGGACGCCGACCGCAGGCACACTGCGGGCTGGCTGCCCTACAGCGAGGTCATCGCCACGCTCGACCAGCTCCCCTGCCGGCATTTCCTGTTCATTCTCGACTGCTGTTTTGCCGGCTCGGTGCGCGGCGCGAATATGGGGCAGGCCAAGCAGCGCGACCTGATGGTAATGCCCAAAAAGCTCTATTTCGAGCGCTACACCCGCTTTATCAAAGACCCGGCCTGGCAGGTGCTCACCTCCAGCGCCGCCGACCAAACCTCCAGCGACGCGCCCTTCGACGAGCTGGCGGGCAACCCCGAGCACTCGCCCTTTGCCGAAGCGCTGTTCACCGCGCTCGAAGGCAAGTTCGCCGGCCTGGTGCGCGACGATGGCGTAATCACCGCTACCGACCTGTATTCCTACCTGCGCGACCAGATCGAAACGTCGAGCATAGGCAGCAACCGCCGGCAAACGCCGCAGATCTGGCCGCTAGCCAAGCAGGACAAAGGCGAATATGTCTTTCTTGCGCCGGGCCACAGCCCTTACGATCTGCCGCATAACCCGCAGCTCACGCCCGAAAATAACCCCTACCCCGGCCTGCGCGCTTTTACAGAACAAGAGCACACGCTGTTCTTTGGGCGGCGTTACGAAACGAATCTTCTGATGTTTAGGCTGCAAAGCGCGCCACTGACGATTGTGAGCGGGCCTTCTGGCAGCGGCAAAACCTCGCTGGTGCAGGCCGGCCTGCTGCCGCAGCTGCGCGCCGACACCGAGACGCCGCGCACTCTTCTTGCGCCGATTACGCTGGGCGAGAATCCATGCGACCAGATCGCCGCGCTCGATCTGCCCGAGGTCGCGCCCGATGGTTTGCTGAACCGCGTGGCCGCGCGCTGGAACGGCGACCGTGGCCCGCTCAGCGCGCGGATCGACGCGTGGGCCAGCGCCAACGCTGGCCAGCAGCTTGTGCTGGTGCTCGATCAGCTCGAAGCACTGTGCGCCAGCAACCAGCCGGGCAGCCAGGCCGGCGACGCAGCAACTGATCTTGCCGACGCGCTGAGCAAGCACAGCGACATTCTGCGCATTGTTGGCATCATTCGCTCCGACGCGCTCGACCTCTTCAGCAAGGTGCACCTGACGAATAACAGCCCGCTCACGGCGCACTGGAAGCCCGAAAATATCGTCCCGATCAGCGGCACAGTCAGCACCGACCGACTGCAGGAAATGATCGTCGGCCCGGCCAGCGAGCGCGTGCTGTTTTTCGAGAACGATACGCTGGTGAACCAGATCGCCAACAGCGTCGCGGGCAACCCGGGCGCGCTGCCGGTGCTGTCGCTGGTGCTCAGCGCCACCTACCTCAACTACATCAAGCGCGCGCCGATCGACCGCACGATCATCACCAAAGACTACGACGACATGAGCAGCCCGCTCAATGGCACCGAGCGCGCGCTGCTGGAACACGCCAACACGATTTACAATCAGTTGCGCACAGCAGTGGACGACCAGATTGGGAGCCAGCGCGCCGAGCAGCTGCTGCTGCGCATGGTGAATATCGACACCGACCCGCCCACGCTGCGCCAGGTGTACTACTCGTACCAGCCTTCGCCGAAAACATATTTTTCCAACGACAAAGAGCTGGATTATGCGGGCGATGTCTACGAAGCCATGCGCGCCCTGCTCGAACGGCTGATCAGCGAGCGGCTGGTGGTTGGCGGCGGCGACTCAAAAGGCGCGTATGTGGTGCCGGCGCATGTCGCGCTGGTGCAAAAATGGGATCACATGACGGGCTGGCTGCGCAGCGCGCACGACGACCTCGCCCTTCAGCGCCGCCTGTTCCCTTCGGCTGCGCAATGGAAATCGCAGGCCGACGCCGCCAAAAGCCGCTACGCCCGCCTGCGCGCTACCGGGCAGCTCTGGCTGGAAGACAATTCCGACTTCGAGCGGGCCAGCGTGACGCGGCGCGCCAGCAATAGCTGGATGAACCAGCTTGAGCGCGACTTCATCGACAAGAGCCAGGGCGAGCAGGCGCGGCGCAAACGCTGGCGGCGCATCAGCCTGCTCAGCACCATCGCCGTGCTGAGCGTGCTGCTGGTGGCTGCGGTCGCGCTGATTATTTATTCAAACCAGCTCGAACAAAGCTCGCGCGTCCAGCGGCTCATGTTTGCCTCAAACAACCCACCTTCGGGCGCGGCCGCCGATGCGCCCTTCCTGCTGGCCGCCGAGGCCGTGGTGCGTGGCGCAAGCTCGGGCGTCAGCGAAACGCTGCAGCTTGAGGCGCAGCAAAACCTGCGCAACCTGCTGTCGCGGCCCGATGTCGTTGCGCCAATCAGCAGCACGCTGGATGTTGAAGAAGCCGTGTTCAGCCCGTCGACAAACGTCGTTCTTCTGCGGGGCGCTTCTACGGCCCGCCTGTGGTCGCTCGATACGCGCACCATCACGACGCTGGCCAACCAGGTCGATAGCGCGCGCTTCAGCCCCGACGGCAACAGCATTCTCACGGTGGAAAACGACAACACGGCGCACCTGCGCGACCTGAGTGGCAAGGAGCTGGCGCATTTCGCCGCCGGGCACGAAATCAACACCGCAATTGTGCTGGCAGGCAATCAAAGCGTCCTGAGCGCCGATCTCGGCAATCTGATGCAGCGATGGTCGCTCGACGGCCAGCCGCAGGGCGAAGAAAAGCCGCTTGGCGGAGCCGTCGACTCGGACATGCCCCCGATCGACAATATGATCGGCAGCCCCACGCAGGCGCAGGCAGTTTTGCTGATGACTGACGGGCCGGCCTGGCTGTGGAGTGCAGACGCCGAACCAGTGCAGCTTGGGGTAGAAGAAGACGCCGATCTTACCGCAGAAAATGCCGCTTTTAGCCCCGATGGCAAGCTGCTCGCCGTCGGCTACGACAATGGCAGGATCGAAATCTGGGATACGGCGCAGCCCGAGAAAGAGCCAACCGTTCTGGCAGGGCATTTCAGCTGGATCAATAGCCTGGAATTCAACCCAGACGGCAGCAGGCTGCTCAGCGCATCGGCCGATCGTACTGCGCGCATCTGGTCGCTCGATGGCAAGCCGCTTGCCAGCCTGAACGATCATACCGACGCGGTTCTGAATGCTCATTTCAGCAAGGATGGTTCGACAATCATCACGGCATCAACCGACGATACCGCGCGCCTGTGGTCGCTCGACGGCTACCAGCAGCTTGTGTTCCGCCACACTGCTCCTGTCGACGAAGCCTGGTGCAGCCCCGATGGCAAGTATGTGTTCAGTGTGCTGACGGATGGCAGCGCCCAGCTGTGGCAGGCACATCCGCACATCCCCGGCCTGGTACGAACCGAAGAAGCCGCCATTGACAGCATGGTGCTCGCTTCCGACGGCAAAGAACTACTCACTGCCAGCGATAACATCGCCACGCTCTGGTCGCTGAGCGACGGCCAGAACGCACGCTTCTCGCTGGATGCGTCAATCCTGTCGGCAGAGACAAGCCGTGATGGCGAGCGCGTGCTGGTCGTCACCGACGACGGCCCCGAGCTACTCGACCGCAATGGAACCAGGCTCGCCACACTTGTGGGCAGCGACGAGACTATGCGCAATGCGCACTTCAGCCCCGACGGGCAGGCGATTGTGACGGCTGAAGGCTACGAAGCGCGCATCTGGGATCGCGACGGCAAGCTGCTTGCCAGCCTGGTCGGGCACGACTTCTGGGTGAACGACGCCGAATTCAGCCCCGACGGCCAGCACATCGTCACCGCGTCCGACGACCATACCGCGCGAGTGTGGGATCGCAGCGGCAAGTTGATCGCCACGCTGCAAGGGCATAGCGGCGCGGTTCAGCGCGCCATTTTCAGCCCGAACAGCCAGCAGATCGCCACCCTCAGCTACGATAACACCGTGCGCTTGTGGGATCTGGCCGGGCATGAACTGCACTCGCTTCCGCAAGACTCGCTGCCCATAGAAGCCGTGTTTAGTCCGGATGGAAAATGGCTGGCGGTTAGCAACGAAGGCAATACCGTGCAGCTCTGGAACCTGGACGCGCCCGAAACACCGATCTACCTTCGTGGCCACACCCTGCCAGTACGTGTCGTGCGTTTCAGCCCCGACGGCCAGAGCGTGCTGACAGCCTCCGACGACAAAAGTGCCCGCATGTGGAACCTGCAAGGCAGCGAAACCATGATACTGCGCGGCGCATCCGACACCGTGACTGGCGCGGTGTTTGTGCCCGGCGGCGAGAACAACGCGGCTGCTTCAATCATCACCAGCTCGTACGATGGCGCGATACGCACCTACCCGCTTGATCGCGAAACGCTGCTCAGCCAGGTGGCCTGCCGCGTCAACAGCCAGATTAACCCAGCCGTGCTTGAGCCACTGATCAACGACATTGCAAACAACACCCCCGAGTTCGATTACACAACCTATTCCTGCCCGCTCGCGCTTGGGCAATAATGCAGCGTGGCCGCCCGCCGGCCATACAGAAAGGACACAGCAATGGCAGTGAAAGCGCTTCTTGTTGGCATCAACAAGTACCCGAACCCCAAAGCCGAGCTGAAAGGCTGCGTGAACGATGTTAAGAGCATGCACAGCCTGCTGACCGAAACCTATGGCGTGGCCGCAGCCGACGTGCGCGAACTGACCGACAGCGCTGCTACCAAGCAGGCGATTGTGGATGGGCTGGCATGGCTCAGCCAGCGCGACGCCGGCGAAGAAAAACCGGTGCGCCTGTTCCACTTCTCGGGGCATGGCGTGCAGGTGCCCGACACCAGCGGCGACGAAGAAGATGGCACCGATGAAGCGCTCGCGCCCTACGACTACTCGTGGGACAACTACAGCAGCTTTCTCATCGACGACGAGCTGCGCGACCTGTACGCGAACATTGGCGCCGACACGCACCTGGTCGTGGTGATGGACTGCTGCCACTCGGGCACCAACCAGCGCGACCTGGAAAACGGCATCATCAGCCGCTCGCTCGGCCCCGACAACGACGAGCGCACCAAGATCGCGCAGGACGTGGCCGCCCGCAAGCGCGACAACCAGAAGAAGATCAAGGAAATCGCCGCCACCCGAATTCGTGAGCTGTGGCAGCGCGATGGCACACTGGCCAACGACCAGTCGCGCTTCGATGCCATGATGAAGCAGTTCGAGCAGCAGGCCCGCGAGGAACTGTTTGGGCAGCGCGATGTGGCAGGGACGATGGTGCTGATCACTGCCTGCCAGGATCGGCAGACTGCCGCCGACGCGCATCTGGGTGGCTCGTACAACGGCGCGCTGACCTACTACCTCACTAAAACGCTCAACAATGCTGGCGAACAGCTTGCGTACAGCGCCCTGATCGATCAGCTCTCCAGCGGGCTTGGTGCCGACCCGGCGCTGAACGCGCCCGGCTTCGAGCGGCAGATCCCACAGCTTGAGTGCGACACGGGCTGGCGCGACCTGCTGTTCCTGCGCGACCCGATGGGCGTGCGGGCGGTCAGCAAGTAGGCGTGATTCACAGTTCTGGTGGTGCGCAATAGCTTCACGCACCACCAGAAACGCTTTCCAGACTTCAAGTTTCCAGCGGTGCCGTCACTGGCTCTCCATTGCCGCCAGCGCCGTCGCCTCCTTGCCAAACGCGCCCGGCAGCCACGGCCCTTGCTGCGGCCCCATGCCCCACAGCCACCCACCGAGAACAATTGCGTAGTAGGCCAGCAGCACCCAGAGCGGAAAAGGCGGCAGTTGCATCGCCGCGCCCGGCACGCGCGCAAACCAGCGCGCGCCTTCAGTGAGCCAGGCGAGGAACAGGTAAGCCACCAGCGCCAGCCCTTGCCCGAGCGGCAGGTAGAGCATCCCTGCCAGCAAAGCCAGCGCGCCAAACAGCATGGCGTATGGTACCACCGGCAGCAGCACCACATTCGCCAGTGGCGCGATCACGCTCAGGTTGCCAAACTGGTAAAGGATGAGCGGCAAGGCCAGCACCTGCGCCGCCAGCGTGGCCGTAAGCGCCTCGCGCGCCCAGCCGAGCCAGCTCACGCGCAGAGGGGTGCGCATCAGCAGCGCCTCGGTGCCCTTGCCAAACGCAAACAGCGAGGCCGTGGCCAGCGCGCTCAGCTGAAAGCCCAGATCCCACAGCGTCTGCGGATCCCACAGCGTCATTGCCCAGCACGCCGCGAAGAGTGTCGTCCAGGCGTGGGCCGGGCGCTCGAGCCGCTGCCCCACCACCACAATCGTGCCCATCACTGCCGCGCGTATCACGGTTGGCGTCGCGCCGACAAACAGGGTGTAGAGCCAGATCGTGGCAAGGATCGGCCAGAAAGCGCGCCGCTTCGCGAGCTTGAATGTTTCCGCCAGGCGGTATAGCGCGGCGGCGATGATCGAAATATTCCAGCCCGATATGACCAGAATGTGCGATGTGCCAGTGGCCGAAAAATCGGCGCTGACATCGTCGGGGATGGTCGATTGCAGGCCCAGCAGGATGCCAACTGCCAGCGACGCCTGTGGCTCGGGCAGCTCGCGCAGCAGCACGCGCCGGGCGCGGTCGCGCAGATCGAGCAGGAAACGCCAGGGAGTGAGCGTGCTGCTGGCCACAGCCTGCACGCTCTGCGGCTTCATAATGCTGAAAATGTGCTTGCGCACCAGGTATTGCCGGTAGTCGAACTGGCCAGCGCGCTCGGCCTCGCGGGGTGTGCTGAGCATACCGTGCAGGCGCAGCCGATCGCCATAATGCCACTCGGGATAGGCGGGCAGCGTGGCGAGCACCAGCCCTTCTGCGGCCTGCCAGCGCCCCTGCACCTGCGCCCGCCCCACCCGAAGCGTCATGCGCTGCCCATCGGCCGTGCGGCGCGGGTCATCGATCACCACGCCTTCCACCACTATGTCGCCGCGCTCGTTCAGCAGCCATACGCTCTGCGGTGTGGCAACCGCCTCGGCCCACGCCAGCCGCGCCCCGGCCAGCGCCATGCAGCACAGCGCCAGCGCCACCAGGCGCAACCGGGGTGCCCGGCCAAACAGGCCAGCCAGCAGCGCGCTGCCAAGCGCAAGCAGTGCCAGCACGCCAGCGGGCAGTGTATAAAGGTCGGCAATCACCAGGCCCAACATCCAGGCCAGCGCAAGAAAAATGAGCGACATTGCAGCACCTTACTCTACGGCCATTCATCGTAGATGAACCGCGAGCAATGATTCGCAGGTACGTCTGCCTAGGTGCCATTTTGGTAATGCGTAGCGTATATGGCTGCGGAAAGAGCTATACGTATAAGCAGATACTACGTTTCCTCGTTTCCTGATTACTATTTAGTAATATAATTTAGCCCAAAAGTCATATTTACATCGTCTTATTTAAATAAATATTCATTTGACCAGAATAACGGATTCAGCTAGTATTACTTATACATAGGTATTTAATAGAATATTTCAAAGGCATCATATCAGCTATACAATATTTTTACGTCTTTCATTAAGCCAACACATCATGGCCAGATTGATCATACCCAAAATTTTACTATTTCCTTGTTATTTATACATTCTTTTGATATGAAAGGAGTTTACCATTCTTTAATCCTTACTATTTTTACAGAAGAAACCGTCTATAGTATTGGAGGAAACATGCGCCCATCGAAATCGAGTTTTTGGCAGCGACGCTTTATATCTGCGCGCTTTATATCTATTATCAGTACTCTTGTCCTCTTAGTATCAATTGGCGCTTCCAATGCGTCGGCCGCCAACTTAACGATTACAGCAGCATTCCCCTCATTTAACAATGCAAATATTGGGGTATGGAAGCTCAATGGCGCGTCGCAGCTGGTTGGCAGCGCCATCCGTCTGACGCCAGCAGTCGCCCAGCAGAACGGCAGCGCCTTCTTCAAGAACCGCATCTCACTGGCCAACAAGCGGTCGTTTAGCTCGTATTTTGTGCTGCAGTTTTCGCAGGGCTCGGTTCCGCCTGCCGACGGCATTGTGTTCACCATCCAGACCCAGGCGAATGATGTGACATCGTCGGGCGGCGGCCTCGGCTACAAAGGCATTATGCCCAGCGTTGGCATTGAGTTCGACACCTGGAAGAACGTCGAAGACGGCATTGCCGACCCCGATGCCAACCACATCGGCCTGGATATCAACGGCGACGTTCACTCGGTGCAGACGGCCCCAGCGCCCGGCGCCCTGGCGAACAACACCTGGCACGTGTGGGTCGATTACAACGGCGCGACGAATGCGCTCGAAGTGCGTATGAACACCGCAAACAATCGCGCCGCTGCGCAGCTTGTGATGACGGCGACGCGCAACCTGGCAAATGATATCGGCCCCGATGCCTTTGTGGGCTTCACGGGCGGCACTGGCGGCGCGTATGAGAACCACGACGTGCAGTCGTTCTTCTTCCATAACAACTACCAGCCGATCGACACGTCGACGAACACCTACACCTCTGCGGCGGCTTCAGTGGCGCTGGGCGCCGCGCCAGCCACGATCAAGAACAATGGCGTGCAAAGCTCGGTGGTAACGGCGGTTGTGCGCGATTCGAATGGCGCGGTTATGGCCGGCCAGACGGTGACTTTCACCACCAGCAGCGGCAAGCTGAGCCCGGCAAGTGCAATCACCAATGCCAGCGGAAGCGCCAGCGTGCTGCTGACCGGGCATGTTGCCGGGCCGGCGGTGGTGCGCGGCACCGCGCAGGGCGGCGCGTTCGGCACGACGACGGTTCAGCTCATCCCGGCCGAGCAGATGTACTTCCCAGTGATTCGTAACTGCCCGGCCCCACCTGCCCCCTGCGTCACTATCGACAAGTAACTCTCACCTACCGCATACCAGGGCTCTCAGCAATGCTGGGGGCCTTGTTGTATTTCCGCCCCTGAAACAATCGCTGCCGCATTTCGTAGTATAGTGAAGCGCGCCCGCTGCGCCCGGAACGGCGCACAGCTATGCGCCAAGGCCATGTCACAGTTGGAACAAGAACGAGATCTATCCACAGATTACGCAGATTACACAGATATGGAATTATAATCTGCGCAATCTGCGTAATCTGTGGATGAATTTTGGGACTTTGACATGGCCCTGGCTATGCACCGCAGCACCTGCCCACGCCGCCAATTTCATGATAAGATGCCGGTAGCTTAGCCATTCTGCGCGCCCATCAGACTAATTTGAGGAGTTTGCCCATGCGCAAAATTTCGATCATGCTTTTCGCGCTTCTGCTGGTGGCCTGCAGCCTGCCCGGCGGCGGCAGCACCAGCGCAAACGGCACGCCCGAAGCCCCCAGCAACGCGCTCAAGATCGGCATTGCCTACAGCCCCGAGAAAGAAGGCTGGCTGACCGAGCGTATCAGCGCGTTTAATGCGAGCAACACCAAGATCAACGGGCAGGTGGTTTTCGTTGAGGGCGTGAATAAATCAAGCGGCGCCGCGCGCACCGAGATCAAAAACGGCCAGCTCAAGCCAACGATTTGGTCGCCTTCGGCCTCGACATGGCTCGAAGTGCTGAAGCAGGAAGCCAGCAACCCCAATATTGCGGTTTCTAACCGCGCGCTGGTGCTCACGCCGGTGGTAATATCGATGTGGAAGCCAATGGCCGAGGCGATGGGCTACCCAAACAAGCCAATCGGCTGGGCCGACCTGCTGGAGCTAACCAACGACCCGCAGGGCTGGGGGAAATTCGGCCACCCCGAATGGGGCCGCTTCTCGTGGGGCCACACCGACCCTGAGATCAGCACCTCGGCGCTTTCAACGCTGCTGGCCGAGTTCTACGCGTCTTCCGGCAAGCAGCGCGACCTGAGCATCGCCGACATTCAGAGCGACACGAGCACGCAGTTCATTCGCGATCTGGGCAAGGCGATCAAGCACTATGGCTACAACACACTGGTGTTCAGCGACAACATGCAGAAATTCGGCATGTCGTACATTTCGGCCTTCCCAATGGAAGAAGTCACGCTGATCGACTTCAACAAGAACAAAAACCCGCAGGTGCCGCTGGTGGCAATCTACCCGAAAGAAGGCACCTTCTACCACGACGACCCGTTTATTGTGATGGCGAGCGCCACTACCGACGAGCGCCAGGCCGCCGATCAGTTCTTCAACTTCCTGCTCACGCCCGACAGCCAGAAGCTGGCAATGAGCTTTGGTTTCCGCCCGGCCAATGTCGATGTCCCGCTGGCCGACCCGATCAGCGCGGCGTTTGGCGTGCAGCCGCAGGGCGTGCAGAATGTGCTGCCCTTCCCGCCCGCCGATGTGATTGTGGCCGCCAAGCAAACCTGGGCGCAGAACCGCAAGCGCGCCGACGTGATTCTGGTGGTCGATGTTTCGGGCTCCATGGACGAAGATGGCAAGCTCGATCAGGCCAAGGCCGGCCTTGAAACCTTTTTGCAGCGCATTCTGCCCGAAGATCGCATCGGCCTGGTTTCCTTCTCCAGCACCGCCAAAGTCGAGGTGCAGCCCGCGCCGCTGGGCGACAACCGTATCGCGCTGAGCGACGCCATCCAGCGCCTGCGCCCGCAGGGCAAAACCGCCATTTACGACTCGCTTCTCGCCGCCAAGCAGGCGCTCGATGCCCTGCCCGAAGAAAGCGACGAGCGCATCAAGGCGATTGTGCTGCTCACTGACGGCGCGGAGAACGCCAGCCGCACCACTTTCGACCAGCTCAAGAACACGTTCGACGAAAGCGGCATCAGCATCTTCCCAGTGGCGTATGGCAATACCAGCGACCAGAGCGAGGCCGCCAACACGCTGCAAGGAATCGTCGATTTCTCGCGCACCATTCTGGTGAAGGGCAGCACCGGCGATGTTGGGCAGATCTTCGACAACCTCAGCCGCTATTTTTAGATTTGCGGGTTTGCAGGTTATCAGGTTGCAGGTTATCAGGTTGCAGGTTTGCAGGTTATCAGGTTATCAGGTTGCAGGTTATCAGGTTGCAGGTTATCAGGTTGCAGGTTGCAGGTTGCAGCCGGGGCGTATCGCATACGCCTGCAAACCTGTAACCTGCCAACTCACCAAGGGGCGTTATGGATCTTGTGATCTACCAGCGCGCTGCGGCCAGCGACCGGCTGCGTCTGTGGGTGGGTGTGTTTGGCGCAGCCGATCCGCCCGCGCTTGGGTGGCAGCTCGACGGCGCAGTGCGCGTGCCAGCCGCGCTCCATGCGCTGGCCCCTGCGCGCAGTGGCGATCTTGCACCGCCAGCGGGCGCAACGCGTGCATTCACGGGCATGTATGAATTCCGCAACCTGACGCCCGACACGCGCTACACGATCACCTTGCAGGCTGGCAACGAGCGGCGCAGCCAGGTGTTTCGCACCATGCCCGCCGCCGTGCCAAACCTGCTCGACCAGTGGTTCAACGTCCTGATCATCTCGTGTTTCTACCAGCCCGAAGATGTTGGCGGCGTGGCGGGCACGGTCGTCTCGCAGCTTGGCGGCGCGTCGCAGCCCCACATGACCCTGCTGATGGGCGACCAGGTCTACCTCGATCTGCCCACGCACTTCATTTTCCCCAGCAGCGCCGCCGCCCTGGCCGAGAAATTCGAAGCCGACTACCGGCGCAACTGGCTTGGCCCAGAAGGCTACGCCCGCATCCTGGCCGCCGCGCCGAGCCTGCTCATCCCCGACGACCACGAGTACTGGAACAACTACCCCAGCACTGCGCCATATATCAGCAACACCTGGACGGCTGGCGGGCGCGACAGCTGGCAGCGCGCGGCACAGGCAATGTACAGCGCCTTTCAGCACAGCTACGCTGAGCCGCTGGGCAGCGCGCATACGCTCGACATTGCGCCGCTCTCGTTCTTCCTGGCCGATGGCCGCACCAATCGCGACCGCGATCTGCACGGCACGTTTTCGCCCGCCGAGCTGGGCGAGCTAGACGCCTGGGTGCAGCATGTGATCGACCAGAAGCTGTATGGCGTGTTCGTTTCGGGCCAAACGCTGCTTGCCGAGCCAGCCAGCCTGCTCACCGGCGCGGTGGCCGACTACGAGCTGACTAACTATGGCGATTATGCCGCTGTGGTGCGCGCGCTTACCCGCCTGATCGACGCCGGGCGCGATGTGCTGTGCCTGACGGGCGACGTACACTGGGGCCGCATGACCGAAGTGCGCGATCAGGTGAGCGGGCGCATTGCCCTGCGCGAGATCATCGCCTCGCCGGCCTCGCTGGTGGCAATGCCCGTGGCCGATCAGATTGCCGGCGCGCGCTCGGCAATCAGCCGCTGGTTCGGCGGCACGCCCGACCCCTGGCCGCGCCACCCCGACCCCAAGCGCCCACCGGCCTATTTCGCCAGCCAGGTGGCCGCCAACCGCTTCGCAACGGTCGACCCAACCACCCACATGCAGCGCGGCAACCATGTCGCCATGCTCAGCTTCCGCCAGAGCGGCGGCGGACTCGACCTGCGCGTGACCTACTACCCGCTGAGCCTCGGGACTACCACCCGCCAGCCAGTTGTGCTCGGCCCGTTTCGCCTGCGACTTTCGTAGAAGCAGAACAGTGTGAGAAGAACCAATGATTAGCATTCTCCGCTCGAACGCGACCCACCCGAATACGCTCTTCAAGGAAGATGCGCGCGGCCGCCGCGAAAGTAACCTGACCTGGCTGGAGCGCAATATTCTCGACAGCGAGGAGATCAGCCAGATCGTGCTGGTGGGCGGCTCGGACATTGCCTCATTCCGGCTGCGTGTGGCGCAATCGCACATCCGCCACGACATGCGCCCGAGCCACTGGTCGCACGCGATGCTGCTGGGGCCAGTCGCGAAGCCCTTCGCCAAAACGTCGGTGTTCGAAATCTCGCTCGATCCGCCGGCTGGCTTTGGCTTCCCGCCGCCCACGAATGGCGTGCAGCAAAACCGCATTGACCACTACCGCAGCGCGCGCGACTACCCGAATATTGCGTTATTGCGCATTGCTGTGCCGCAAGCGCAAATCGCCGATGCGCTGAACCGCTTTCGGCAGCAGCGCCCGGTGCTCGACTCGCTGGAGCTGATTTTGCGCTGGCTGGGCTTTGTGTGGGGCGTGGGCGCGGGCAACTGCAACCCGCTCTACGACGGCCTGGGCATTCCCGCCGCTGCCATGCTGGAGATCGTCTTTGGCGCGGTAGGCTTCGACCTGACACCTGGCCTGGAAAGCCGTTCGAGCTGCCCCGAGGCGATCTGGCAGGCGGCGAAGTGGTGGTACGAATACTACGAGCAGGAAGCCAACAAGAGCCTGGTCGGCGCATATTATGTCGGCAACGAGCTGGGCGACCCGCTCTAACGCGTTTTCAGAGCAGGGGTTGGGGGATGGGGTTAGTTACCACAATGCTGATACCGCCCTAGCTTCGCCGGGCGCAACACCAGAAACAACGGAGTTGATAGTATCAGGGCTTTCGCTTGCAGCGATGCCCTGCATCAGTTTCTTGTCACTTTTTTGCGCTACAGCGCAAAAAAGTGACAAGAAAAGAGAGACTTCCTTGCCCACCGCAGGCGTAAATTCTGTCTGAGCGAAAATCCTAATTATTTCACCATAAACATCACCACATAGCGGCAGTAGCGGCGCAGCGCGGGCACGTTTTCCAGCAGGAAATCGTCGGTGCGGCGCAGCTTAGGGAATTTACGGTTGAAGCCAAAGCCACGCTCAACCATGCTCAGCAGCTCGACTTCCTGGTAGTGATACTCGCGAAAGCGCGCGCCCCACGCCTCGATCTCCTCATAGGAAAGCGGCACATCCGCGCCGCGCGGCGTTTTCTTCGGGTACCACACATAGTCGCGCACGAAATTCAGCACCGGGTTCATGCCCATCGGCTCGCTGAACACCGCCTTGCCGCCGGGCTTCAGCACGCGATACAGGTCGGGCGCGCCAATCGCCACATCGAGGTGATGCAGAATTGCCTTGCCAAACACAATATCAAACGTTTCGTCGGCAAAGGGGATGGTTTCGCCAGCAGCAACGGCTATGCTGGCCTCGACTCCGGGGTTGTTGCGCTCGATGCGGCGGGTTGCGACATCCACGCTGCGCCGCGACAGATCGAAGCTGGTGACTTTCGCGCCGCTCCGCACCAGCAGGGTGGAAACGTGCCCCAGGCCACAGCCATACTCAAGCACATGCTTGCCGCGCAAATCGCCAAGAAACTGCACAATTCCGCGCAGCTGCTGGCGGCCACGCGCATACGTTTCGAACGTTTCCTGCGGGGCAAACGAATTAATCCGCCCGCGCGGCCCGTCAGCAATCGCATCCCATTTGTTGGTTTCGACCTGGTAGATTTCTTTGAGTGTCATGCGGCACCCTTTCATGCGCGGCCGCAGGCACACCCTCACCACAATCCGCCCGCGCTGAGCCGGCAGAGTGCCGCGTGCAGCGCATTCACCAGCCACCCCTCACGAATTGCAGTGAGCTGTGGACCGTTTGGCTGTCTTCGATTGTAGTGGCAGCAATGAGGAGATTAATGTATGGAGAGTGTAGGCATTTGCCGCCGGTTTGTCAATTAACAATTCAGTGATACGGGGCGTATCACCGGGCAGCTATGACATTTTCGGCTTTGCAGTGGTAAAAAGAAAAATGCAGATGAGTCGTATATAGCACACGACCCGCTCTTGCGAGCGAGCCGTGTGCTAAACATCGGGATGGGTGCGACCTACGCAATCGCCTTCTGCAGGCATGCGCGGTGATGGTAGGTCTTGTTGCGGCGGCGGCCATCCATCACAACGACCATATCGCGGTCGTTCATGATCTGCTGCCCACAGTTGTTGCAGCTGTGGTCGGTTGCGCGGCCGCTCTTATCGCGCGCGGTAACGTCGGTCTTTGATTTCTTCTCAGCCATTGTTGTGCTTCGCTCCGTTCTTGAGCATTTCAGATTAGATACGACACGGTAGGAATACCACGCTGAGCGCCCCCTGCCGATGTCGATTGCTATTATAGCACGCTCGCCGCCAATTGGCTACTAGCGCAGCATTAGAATCAAGCGTCGGGCGTATCTGGCGCGTCGGGGTCGCGTGAAGCGAAGGTGGGCAGCAGCCAGCGCCGCGAGTCGGCGGCAAGCAGCTGCTCAGCCGCTTCAGGCCCCCAGCTCCCGGCCGCGTAGTTTGGAAACTCGCTTGGCTTGTCGACCGCCCAGTGCTCCAGCACCGGCATCACAATCGTCCACGCCGCCTCGACCTGGTCGGCGCGCATAAACAGGGTCGCGTCGCCTTGCATGACGTCAAGCAGCAGGGTTTCGTAGGCTTCGGGCGACTCGGTGTCGAAGGCTTCTTTGTAGGTGAAGCGCATGTCCTCCGGCCCCAGCCGCATATTCAGGCCGGGCTGCTTGGCCTGGAAGCGCAGCAGAATACCTTCGGCCGGCTGGATGTTGATGACAATGCGGTTGGGCTGCCATTCACCCACCACCCCGCTGGGGAAGGACTGGTGCGGCGCCGGGCGCAGCTGGATGATGATTTCCGAGGTTCGCTCGGGCAGGCGCTTGCCGGTGCGCATGTAGAAGGGAACATCCTGCCAGCGCCAGTTATCGACATACAGCTTCAGCGCGGCGTAGGTTTCAGTGCGCGAATCGGGCGCGACACCCGGCTCGGCGCGGTAGGCCGCCACTGGCTTGCCCGCAATACGGCCCGCGCCATACTGCCCGCGCACCGCCACACGATCCACCTGATCGGGCAGAATTGGTCGCACGGCATGCAGCACATCGAGCTTCTTATTGCGGATCTCCTCGGCCTCGAACGAAACCGGCGGCTCCATGGCGATCAGGCAGAGCAGTTGCAGGAGGTGATTCTGAATCATGTCGCGCAGCGCGCCGGCATGGTCGTAGTAACCGCCGCGATGCTCGACACCAACTTCTTCCGCCACCGAAATCTGCACATGGTCGATATAGCGGCGATCCCACATTGGCTCAAAAAAGGCGTTAGCAAAGCGAAAAGCCAGAATGTTCTGCACGGTTTCCTTGCCCAGGTAGTGGTCGATGCGGAAGATCTGGCGCTCGTCGAAAATGGTGTTGAGCGCGCCGTCGAGATCGCGCGCCGAGGCGAGGTCGTGGCCGAAGGGTTTTTCGAACACTACGCGGTTGCGCGCGCGGTCGGCGGCGAGGCCAGCCTGCGCAAGATTTTCGGCAATGGTTTTCATCAGCGTGGGCGGGGTGGCGAGGTAGTAGACATGCGTGGCCGGGGCATTCCACTGCTTTTCTTGCGCATCGATGCGCTCGGCCAGCGCCTTGTAGGCGGCCGGGTCGGCAAAATCGGCGGCGCTGAGCGCGAAACGTGCCGCGAACCCGTCCCACGCGGCCGGGTCGGTTTTGCCGCGCCGCGAAAACTGGTCGGTGCCGTCGCGCAGGTGCGTGCGAAAGTCGTCGTCGCTCATGGGCTTGAGGTCGAGCCCAATGACCGCAAACTGCTCGGGCAGCCAGCGATCAACATACAGGTTATATAAGGCCGGCACCAGCTTGCGCCATGTCAGGTCGCCGCCCGCGCCAAAGATCACCAGAATTGTTGGCCCAGGGTGGATTGATGATTCCATAACAGGCTCCATCTACGGTTGTATCGCCGTAAGTATAGCATTCCATATGCCAGTGGAGCGTGTGCACTGATTGACCGGCACCGCATCCGGCACGTATAATACAGCACGCAAAAACTAATGACAGGACGAGTATGGCAGCTGCATCTCGGGAGCCAGCCCCACTTACCGATGGCGAGCGCGTCTCGCCGCTCGTTAACGATTCGTGTTTTCAGGCCCATCTTTCTATTTATGAATTTGCCCGCCCCTGGTGCCAGGGTTGCAAGGTTCTTGATGCCGGCTCGGGCACTGGCTATGGCGCGGCCGATTTAGCCGATCATGGAGCCCACTCGGTTGATGGCATTGAACTTGACACCGGCGCAGTGGCATTCAGTCAGGCGCATTTCCAACGGCCCAACCTGCGTTTTCACGCAATGGATTTGGCAGCGATTCACGGTTTTGCCGATAGTTCGTTTGATGTGATCTTTTCGTCGAATGTGCTGGAGCATGTCGCCGATATTGCCGCGTTTCTGCACACTGCGGTGAGGCTGCTCACAAAAAACGGCACCATGATCATCGCAGTGCCACCCATTACTACCACCTACTTGCGCGCTGCAAACCTTATCAATCCCTTTCATGTCAACATTTGGTCGCCGCGCCAGTGGGATGCCTGTTTTCAGCAGTATTTTGCCGACGTGAAGTATTACAGCCACTGGTTAGGCCAGCCCGGCCAGGTGCTCGATTTCAATCTACCACTTCCTGAGGTCGTGCCAAGTTCGGCCTGGAGTATTACGCCCGTCCCGCTGGAGGATCTGGCCGAAGTGCCAACACTTACCGCTATTTTCGTGCTGCAGCAGCCGCTACGTGAAGAACAACTTCCGCCTCGTGGCGCGCCCATGCAGTATGTCGATGGTTCGTTCACGCGCACCACTCCTGATCCGATGACTAACGATCTCGCTGCACTGGTTATACAACAAGCTCAGGAACTCGAACGCCAACACCTGCAACTCGACCAACAAAACCACATGATCGCAGCGTATGAACAGCTTCTTGCTAGCAAGAACCTTCACATCCAGCACTGCGAAACGCTTATTCAGCGTCTTGAAAATGGCCGGGTCATGCGCCTGCTGGGGTGGCTGGCAGACCGTCGGCGCGCACAAAAAGAGCACAGCAAGGGTGGCCCGTAAGCTCCTTGCTGTGCCCAGACTCACTGCGCCAATTAGGCCGCTTCAGTACTCTGGAAAATACGTTATTTCATACAACGGGCAAGCTTCCAGGAAGCTGAGTGTAAGGAAATTTATTTTCCAGAGTATTCAGGGTTCGAGGGCGGCGTGGCAACCGGCTGGCGGCGCGGGCGGCGAACACGGCGCAGCAGCCACCAGCCGGCCAGCAGGAGCGGCAGCCACACAGGCGCCCAAATCACCAGCACAATCAGCAGCTCCGCAATGCCCTGCCCAAACTCGACCAGGCCGCGCAGGGCGCGGCGCGCGACGGTGGCGGGCTGCCAGCCTTCTTCGGTCAGGATGGGCGTGACCGGCACCGGCGACAGGAACGCGGTGATCGTCGAAAGCGCGGCGCTCTGCTGCAGAAACTGCTGGCGACCCTTGAGCTGCTCGATCTGGCCCTGAATCTGCGTGAGCGACTCGTTCACCTTCAGCGCGTCTTCGACATTCTCGGCCTTCTCCAAAAAGGTCAGCAGGCGGTCGCGCGTGGCCTCAAGGTTGCGCAGCCGCGAGCTGAGGTCCACAAACTCCTCGGTCACGTCGTCGCCGCTGACAGTGCGCGAAAGCAGCTTGGTTGCCAGGCCCTGCGCGCCCGCCAGCGCCTCGTCGAAGCGGGCGGCCGGCACACGGAACGTCACGCGCGAGGTCATGTCGGCGTCGGCACCAGTGGTCTCAACCTTGACGACATAGCCGCCCAACTGGCTGACGAGCGCCCGCAGCTTGGCCTCGGCCTCGCGCGCGCTTTCCACCTGCAGCGCGAGGTCGGCAGTTTTGATCACCAGGCGCTCGATGTTCTGCGCGCCATCCTGGCCCTGCGCGGCGGGCTCGCCGGGCGCGGCCGGCGGTTTGGCATCATACGACTCCAGCGCGTTGGCGCCGCCGCCGCTTGCTGCCGGGGCGGCCGCACCCTGGGCAGGCATTTCGGCGGCCGTGGAAGGCGCTGCCGCAGGCGAGCCGCCACATGCGGACAGGATCAGCGCGAGCGCCAGCAGAGCAATGATTCGTACGCGGTTCATGATGTGCTCCTTGAGAGTTTGTGTTCAAACGTCGTTGCACCCATGACGCGCGAATGGCTGTGGCAGTTCCGTTCGAAGGAAAACGAAACCACGAAGGCGCGAAGACACGAATGGAGGGGAGGCGAACCACGGAGGCACGAAGGCACGGAGGGCAGAGGAAACGAAACCACGAAGGCGCGAAGGCACGGAGGGCAAAGGAAAACGGAACCACGAAGGCGCGAAGACACGAAGGGGAGAAGAGAAAAAACCACGGAGGCACGGGGGCATGGAGGGAGGAAGATTCAGTGGGCAAGAATACAGAGAACACCGAACTTTTCTCGCTCGGTGTTCTCTGTGCGCTCTGTGGCTTAGGCCAATACCATATCTTCGGCAAAGCGCGCAGCTACGTCGGGCGCGTAGCGTTGCAGGTCGGCGCGCAGTTGCAGCAGCGAGACGTCTTTGAGCTTGCTCTCGATCATGATGTCGAAATCGGGCAGGCTGGCCGCGCCGCGCAGAAAGGTGATAAACTCGAAGGGGTTCAGGTAGTCGGCGTGGCCCGACCAGATCGGCGGGGCCTGCACGCGCTCGATTTTGCCGGTGGTTTTGTTCCGCCGCTCCAGCGTGCGCAGCTCGGTGCGCGGCGAGCTGTAGTGAATCTTCGGGCGCACACCTGTGGGCCAGGTTTGCAGACAGTTCGCTAAGGCTGCGTGGGTATCGAGCCCGGCGCGGTTGAGGCACCAGTGGTGGAGGTTGTCGAACACCAGCGGCACGCCACAGCGCTCGTTAATCCAAAGAATATCGGCCACATCGTAGCGATTGTCGTCGTTTTCGAGCACCAGCCGCCGCCGCACGACCTCAGGCAGGCGCGCATAGGTTTCGACCCAGCGCTCGCGCCCGCTGAGCGTGTCGCCATACACCCCGCCAACATGCGTCACCACCACGGCCTCCGGGCCAAGCCCCATCGCGTCGAGCAGCTCGGACTGCGCCTTGAGGTCGGCAATGCTTTTCTCGACCAGCGCGGCGTCGGGGCTATTGAGCAGGATATACTGCGAGGGATGGAAGGAGAGGCGCAGGCCCTGTGCGCGGGCGCGCTCGCCCAGCGCCGCCAGCTCGGCCGCGCACTCGTCGATCTGGTTGTGGAACTGCGGCAGATCGGGGTGCGTGAGGTAGGGCGCGAGGTCGGAGCTGATGCGGTACATATGAATGCCGGCCTGCTCCAGATAATCGAAGATCGCTGCGAGATATTGCAGGCTGACGCGCAGGTGCGGGCTGTTCTGCCAGCGGCGCGCGTCGTTCGAGGGCAGATCGGGCCGTGCCATTACTTTCACGGCGAATCCCAGGCGCATGGTGCTTCCTTTCCAGCTTGGCTGTGTGGCATACGGCGCAGCGGCGCGGCACGGATGCATAGGGCTGAGTAGCACGGCGCATACCGTGAGGAGTTGCAGGTTGAATGTTTGCACGTTGCAGGTTGGCAAATATTGAGCGTTGAGTTTTGAAAGTTAAGTTGGCAGAACCGTTGAACCGCAACCTGCAACCGCAGGCGTATGCGATACGCCCCGGCTATGCTTACCACCTGACAACCTGCAACCTGACAACCTGCAACCGCAGGCGTATGCGATACGCCCCGGCTATGCTTACCACCTGACAACCTGCGACTTTCAACTCTCTGCGCCCTTTGCGTTCTTTGCGGTTAACTCTCTGGTGGTCGGTCGTCGTTCGTCCATCGTCGTGGGATTCGCAAATCTGTGCTTGCGGGGGCTAGTGCCGTAGGGTATAATGCCCGGTGCAAACGCATCCGAGAGAGACACATGGCTTCCCAAGCGCTTTATCGCCGCTATCGCTCGCAGACTTTTGGCGAGCTTGTCGGCCAGGAACATATCGTCCAAACCCTGCGCAACGCCATCGCCGAGGGGCGAATTGCGCATGCCTACCTGTTTACCGGGCCGCGCGGCGTGGGCAAAACCACGGTGGCGCGCCTGCTCGCTAAGGCCGTCAATTGCACCGCGCCAGCCGAGCAGCGGCCCTGCGGCGAGTGCGATTCGTGCCGGGCGATTGCCGAGGGGCGCGCCGTCGACGTGATTGAGATGGACGCGGCCTCGCACACCAGCGTCGAAGATGCGCGCGAAATCATTGAGCGCGTGCAGTTCCGGCCCACCAGCGGCGCGTACAAGGTTTATATCATCGACGAAGTGCATATGCTCTCGACGGCGGCCTTCAACGCGCTGCTGAAAACGCTGGAAGAGCCGCCCGGCCACGCGCTGTTTATTCTAGCCACCACCGAAAATCATAAAGTCCCGGCCACCATCCTGTCGCGCTGCCAGCGCTTCACCTTCAGCCGCCACACCGTTGGCGCGACGACCGAGCACCTGCATGCCGTTGCCGCCGAGGAAGGTATTGCGCTGGAAGCGGGCGTGGCCGAAGCGATTGCCCGCGCCGCCACCGGCTCCATGCGCGACGCGCTAAGCGTGCTCGATCAACTCATGGCCTATGGCAGCGGAACGATTACGCTGGCGCAGGTGCGCGGCCTGCTGGGTGCCAGCGAGGCCCAGGAGGTCACCGCCCTGACCGACGCGCTGATCGCGTCCGACCTGAGCAACGCACTGCGCGCGCTCAATGGCGTGGCCGAGCAAGGGGCCGACCTGCGCCAGTTCACGCGCGATGTGGTCGAGCGCCTGCGTGCCCTGATGCTGATGAAGGCTGGCGGCGACCCGGCGCTGCTCGACACGACCGACGACGACCTGGCCATGCTGCGCCGCCAGACGGCTGCCGCCGATCTGGGCGCGCTGCTTGGCTGGGTGAAGCTGTTCAGCGGCCTCGACCAGCAGCTGCGCACCAGCGCCTACGGCCAGCTTCCGCTGGAGCTGGCAGTGGTAGAATCGCTGGCCGCGCCCGCGCCGGCCGCTCGCGTCGCCCCGCAGCCACGCGCCGCAACGCCTGCGCCACAGCCCGCAGCGCCGCGCCCAAGCGCGCCCGCGCCACAAGCGCCAGCTCCGCAGCCAGTTGCGCAAGCGCCCGCGCCGCGCCCGGTTTCTGCGCCTGCCCCACAGCGCCAGCCCGAGCCGCCAATTGAAGCCTACAGCGCGCCGCCCGCCGAGTCGGGGCCACCATCCATGCCCGAGCCGCCAATCGACGCCTACGAGCTCGAAGGCCCGCCCGACACAGGCTACCAGCCACGCCCAAGCGCGCCCGCGCCACAAGCGCCACCCGCGCCGGTTGCCGCCAGCCACACGCCCGCGCCCGACATGGGCGCAATTGCGTCGGACAATGCCGCCGCCGAGCTGCTGGAGCGCATTGAAACGCACTGGGAAGACGTTCTGCAAGGCATCAAGGCCCGCGACCGCACGCTGTTCGTGCTGCTCACCAGCAGCGGCGGCGTCCGCCCCATCGACATCAAGGACGACGTGATTGTCTTCGAGGTCAAGAACGAGTGGCAGGTCAAGCGCATCGAGGAGCAGAAAGCGCGCCGCGTGATCGAGCTGGTGCTCAGCAAGTTCGTTGGCGCGAACTACCGCATTAGCTGCGTGGCCGAGGCCCAGAACCGCGAAAGCCCGAACATGCGCCGCGAGCAGATTCGCAACAGCCGCAAAGACCCGCACGTAAAAGCCGCGATCAATATTTTCGATGCCGACATCATTGATGTCGAGCAACACTAAAGGAGTAGCTATGAACCCGCGCCAGCTTCAGCAGATGGCTCAGCAGATGCAAAAGCAGATGGCCAAGATTCAGGAAGAGCTTGGCAAAGAAACGGTCGAAGGCACCGCCGGCAGCTATGTCAGCGTGACGATGAACGGCCACCGCGAGGTGCAGGGCGTGAAAATCGCGCCCGAAGTTGTGGACCCCGAGGATGTCGAGACGCTGCAGGACCTGATTCTGACCGCGATCAAAGACGCGAACACCAAGGCGCAGGCGCTGGCCGAGCAGCGCATGGGCCCGCTGACGCAGGGCATGAAGATGCCGGGGCTGTTCTAGAAAGTTTTGAATGTTGAATTTTGAGTGTTGAGTGAAAAACTCAACACTCAAAATTCAAAACTCAACATTACTATGACAAACGGTTTCGAACAACAAGGGCTGATCGAGCCAGTGGCGCGGCTCATGGAAGAGTTCAGCCGCCTGCCGGGCATTGGCCCGAAAACGGCGTCGCGGCTGGTCTTCTTCCTGCTGCGCGCCCCCGACGAGCAGGCCCACGCGCTGGCCGAGGCGCTTGCCAGCCTGAAAGACAATGTGCGCTACTGCTCGCGCTGCTTCAACATCACCGTCAGCGACCCATGCCTGATTTGCAGCAATGAATCGCGTGATCAGGCGCGCATCTGCGTGGTGGAAGAACCGCTGGACGTGCTGGCGATTGAGCGCACCAGTGCGTGGCGCGGCGTGTACCACGTGCTGCACGGGCGCATTGCCCCGCTGGAAGGCATGAACCGCGAAGACATCCGCTTTGACGAGCTGGTGGATCGCGTGCGCAGCGAGCAGATCGACGAAGTGTTGCTCGCCACCAACCCCAACCTCGAAGGCGAGGCGACTTCGTTCCACCTGCACCGCGCCCTGGCCCCGCTGGGCGTAAAGGTCACGCGTTTGGCGCGCGGCCTGCCAACCGGCGGCGACCTCGAGTGGGCCGATCCGTCTACGCTTGGCTCGGCGCTCGACGGCCGGCGCGAGCTTTAGGAATGCTGAATGTAAAGTGTTGAGTGTTGAGTTTTCAACTTAGCACTCAACACTCAACATTCAACATTCACCCCGCTACTCCACCGTCAGGTTATCCAGCGACGGCACCGCAACGATCCAGACCGGCCCGGCGTTCAGCTTGATCTCGCTGCCGTCGGCGTCGAAAAAGCCGAGCGGGCCGGCAGCGGCATCTTTCTGCCACGTCACCTCGCGCTCAATGCCATCGCTAAACACACGCGCGCGCCCGCTGCCCACCACCGCCTGCTCGATCCGCCCCTTGGGGTCGTCGGCGATGCGCTGCTCAGAAACTTCCATCACCACGACATTTTTTGTCCAGAGCTGCTTGCCGCTTTCGGCATCGCGGGCGGCCTTGCCACGCCGCAAACGCAAGTAGCCATTCGTTTTGCGGTCGTAGAGCCAGCCGGCGTCATCTTCCTTGTAGATGAAATAGTAGTTGAGCGTTTGCTCCTGCGGGCGCAGATTCTCGGCGGCGTCGGTTTTGAACAGAAAGCCAATCGTTGGGTCAACGAACTCGGCCACGGAGAAATCGGCGGCGGCGCGGGCAAGCTGCTGGCTGCTGGTGTACAGATTATGCGGCGCATCGCGGTCGGCGGCGCGGGCATAATACCCGCCAGCGTCCTTGTGCAACGCGTCGAGGTTCACCAGCTCGTCGGTGCTTTCCACCAGCTCCAGGCCCTGCGGCGACCCACCCGCGTGACCATACAGTGCGTGAAAGCCCATTGCCCACTGCGCGAAGTACAGGCGCGTGCTGCGCACCGGCCCAATTTTGGCGGCGTCGGGCGTGAGGCCGGGCACAAATACCGCCATAAAGCGCGTGACGCCAAACTCGGCCAGTGCCTCGAACACCACCGCCGCGTGATCAAGCCCACTCTGCGGGTAGGCATCGGGGTGGTTGTCGATCATCACGATTGCCGGGCGATGCGTGACGCTGCCACGCGCCAGCCCCACCGCGCCGGTGATCGGGTCAACGCTGGGGTTTGGTTCGGCGGTGGGCTCCGCTGTCGGCGCGGCGGTTGGCGCAACCGTTGGCGCGGCAGTGGGCGGAACGGCTGTTGGCGCGGGCGCAGCCGTTGGCGCGGCAGTGGCGGCCGGCGCCTGGGTTGGCGCGGGGGCGGCGGGCGTGCCACCACAGGCAGCGAGCAAAATCGCGCCAAACAGCGCCAGCACAAGCGGGCGCAGAAGCATGCGGTTGAGCATCACGGCTCCTTCAGTGAACGGAGTGGGTTGTCGGCGCGCATTGTACCACAGGCTGCCGCCATGGCTGTTACCAGGGCCTAAATCCATCCACAGATTACGCAGATTACGCAGATTAGAGGCCTTATATCTGTGTAATCTGCGTAATCTGTGGATAGAGGTCGCTCGCTTTTCCAACCTTGACATGGCCTTGGGCGCTCACTCGCGCGCGGCCACTTGCTCGAAAAGCGCGTCGTAGGCGGGCGCGAGCGCGTGCCAGTCGTAGCGCGCCGCGATATTGCGGAAATTCTCACGCGGCAGGTTGGGCA
The DNA here is from genome assembly GCF_057073505.1 of Kouleothrix sp. 19917. Lineage (NCBI taxonomy): Bacteria > Bacillati > Chloroflexota > Chloroflexia > Chloroflexales > Roseiflexaceae > Kouleothrix > Kouleothrix sp. 19917. Next base: position 604,768 of record NZ_CP097099.1, on the reverse strand, counting down.
GATCGTCCAGCGCCGCTGCAAGCTGCGCCACCAGGCTTGCGTGATCATCGTACAGGCAGCGGGCGTGCAAGGCGGCGGGCAGCAGCTCGGGGTAGCTCAGGCGGCGCGGCAGAATCGGCATGCAGCCGCAGTACATCGCCTCGATCACACTGATGCCAAAAAATTCCTGCACCGCGCAGCTCACCACAATGTCGGCACGCCACAGCCACGCGCGGTAGCTCGCCAGATCGGGCGCGTAGCCCCACGCCAGCACGCGATCACCCAGCCATTCTCGGGCAGCCAGGAAGTTCGGCTCGTTCGGATCGACATGCTCGCCCAGCGCGGCCACGCGAAAGTCGCGCCCGGTTTCGGCCAGCGCACGCAGCGCCGCAAAAAACGCCTCCGGCCCTTTGTCGTACTCCCAGCGGCTGTTCCACACAATGAGCGGGACGCCCGAATGTGAAAGCTGAGCATCGTTCTCGGGCAGATCGAGCCGCCGCAGATCGATGCCGGGCGGCAGTACCTGCGCCCTTGCAGCAATTATGTCGAGCAGATCAAGCTCCTGGTGGTCGTGGTAGCGGCCAGGCAGCGTGGGCAGCGCTTCCAGAAAGGCGCGCTGGTGAAAGGCCGAATTGAACAGCACGGCATCGGCGGCGAGCGCGCTGGTGTAGTTGATCCAGGGAAAGGCCAGGTCGCGCTGGCGGCCAGCGGGCAGCGGGTAGGTAAGCTGATTTTCGTGAAAGTAGAGCGACACTGGCGTCGCGCCCAGCAGATCGCGCGCAAGACCCAGAAATGTCGCAAGGTCGAGCATATCGGTCGTCAGCACCAGATCGAACGGGCGCGGATCGGCCTGCATGTGGGCGCGCAGCTGCCGGGCCAGCGTAATCGCCGCGCCACGCATGCGCCAGCGCCAGCCGCCCGCCGCCGAAAGCGCCAGCAGGGTGACTTCGTGGCGGCTGTGCGCGCGGAAACCTTCGGCAACTGCGGCATGTGAGCCACTATGGAATGGATTGAGGAGCAGAATACGCATACGCCCCCGGTTGTGAAACAATCGCAAAGTCAGTGTAATGGCGATGTAATTTCGATAGCTTGTCGCAAGTGGTACGACACAGCTACCATGTCCATGCACGCAACCTGTGCAGTCGCGCATGGAGCTACCTGATGGCTGTATTACACATGAACGATCGAGCTCGCCAGGCCCCAGCAATGCTGGCCTACCGCCGAGCGCTTGCCGCCACATTCAGCACGCACCGCCTGCTGCAGCATCTGCCGGCCCTGGCAGATCTGCCGCTTGAGCTAACCGACACCGACGGAACACCGTGCAAGCTCGATGCCTGCTTGCGCGAGCATACGCACGTGACGATTGCCGGCCCAACCGGCAGCGGGCGGCGGCTGGCGCTGATGCAGTGCGCGGTTCGCATGGCAAGCAGTGTATCGCAGCTACCCATGCTTGTCGACCTGGCGCTGGTTGACGATGGCGTAAGCGCGCCCGACCGCATTCTCAACCTGCAGATCGCCAGCCTGAACCCGCCGCCCACCGCCCAGCCGCCACGCCTGGCTTTCTGGCGCCCACAATCCGCCGAGGCGTCGCCGGGCGAGCGCCCGAGTATCGCGCTGATCTATGGGCTTGACGAACTGCCCGACGATCGCCAGTATGTGTGGCGAATCGCGCTCCAGCGCCGCACCGTGCCCGATTCGCTCAGCACACTGATTGTGTCGGTGAGCGCCAGCGAGCCGGAATGGGCCGGGTATCACCCATTGCGCATTGCGCCCGTCACGCCCGCGATTCTGACGTCGTGGGTCGAGCACCTGGCCCCGCCGCAGCACCGCGCCGTGCTCGATAGCGCGCTGGCCCCATTCCACGCGCTGCACCCGCTTGGCGCGCGCCTGTTCGAGATCGCGCTGCTGGCGTGGGTGGCGCCGCGCATGGGCCTGCCCGCGTCGCGCGCTGAGCTGTACGCCATGGCGCTCAGTCTGGCGGTTGGCATCACGCCTGCCGACCTGAGCGACTCGCCGCCGATTGCCGCTCTGCAGCTTCTCGCCGCCTACGACGAGCCGCCCACCGTGCAGCCTGCTAACACGTTGGTGGCAAAAGACAGCGCTGGGCGCTATCGCTTCTACCACCCGCAGATCCGCCGCTACCTGGCTGCGCGCCAGCTTGCCGCCGAACAGCGCCTCGACCTGATCGAGCTGGTTTCGCCCGACGAACAGCGCGAACTGGCGCTGCTGCTCGCCACCATGCTCGACGACCCTTCGCCATTGTACGAGCAGCTTTGGAATCGCGCGCTCAGCGACCCGCCCTACATGCTGCTGCTTGGCCGCTGCCTGCGCGAACGCGCCCCGGCGAACAGCGCGTGGACGCTGCGCGTGATTGCGGGCCTGGCGCAGCTCGTTGGCAATGCAGCCGACCAAACCCGCGAGCAGGCCACCGCGCTGCTGCACGAGAACGGCGGCGCGCTTGAGGCGGCGATCAACACCGCCCTGGCAGCCGAAGCCAGCGCGCCCACCTTCCTGATGCGCCTGTTCAACCTGCTGCCGCCCGCGCTGGCAAACACGCAGATGCTGAACCTTGCGCTAAGCAACAGCGCGCCACTCGACTTTGGCTGGGAGCTGATCGAGCACCTGCTGGGCAAAGTCGAGCTGCGCCTGCCGATCTCCACACCGATTAATGCCAACGAAGCCGTGCTGGCGCGCTGGATCTCGCTTCACGCCCTGCACCCCGCCGAGCAGCGACCAATGCTCGACGCCGTGCTCGCGCGCGGTGGCCTGCTGGCGCTTGAGCGCATTGGCGAGCCAGTGCGCATTTTGCGCATTGCCACGCCATTTATTGAAGACCAGCGGCTTGAGCCGGCACTGCGGGTTGCCGCAATCAATGTGATCGCCAGCACGGGCCTGCCAACCGCAGTGGGCACGCTTGAGCGCGCCGCCGAGGCGAGCGACCCGCATATTCGCCAGGCCGCGCTGAGCGCGCTGGGCAGCCTTGGCCCCGAGCGCGCCGTTATTGCCTGGGGCCGCACCGCCGTGGATCGCTCGGCCAGCTGGGAACTGCGCATGGCCGCAATCGAAGCGCTGGGCGACAGCCCCAGCAACGGCGTGGCCCACCAGCTCGCCCAGTGCGCCACCGACCCGCGCCTGCCGCTGATCGCCCGAAAGCGCGCGATCGAGCAGCTGGAAAAACACCAGCCCGGCCACGCCGAGCTACACCTGCTGCTCAATCGCAAAGACATTGCCGAGGTCATTCGCGCTGCCGTGGCGCGCAGCCTGGGCGCAGCCGGCTACCAGCCCGCCCTGCGCGATCTCGTGCGCCTGCTCGAGCTACCGCCGGCCGCGCACCTGCTGATCGAAAGCTGCTGCATTGGCCTGGGGCGGCTGCGCAACCCCGAAGCCACCGCGCCACTGCTGGCCCTGCTTGAGCGCAGCATCCACGACACACAGCTTTCGCTGGCGGCGATTCACGCGCTTGGCGAGCTTGGCGATGTGCAGGCCAGCGACACGCTCTCGCAGCTGCTGGGTGCCGGGGCCACCGAGCGCCTGCACCGCGGCCTCACGCCACGCCTGCTGCAACTGCCAGCCGAAAACTGCCTCGACAACAGCGCCATCCCGCCGCGCATGATCGAGCAGCTTGCATCGGCCATGGCGCACGCGCTTACGCCCGACGCGCGGCCCAGCTCGCTTGGCGAGTTTCTCGATGGCGAGGCCGACCGGGTGCGGCTCGCGGCGGCGCAGGCGCTGATCGCCATTGGCGGCAACACCGCGCGCGCCGCGCTGCTGGCAACCTTGCTCGACGACACGGCTGGCGGCGCGACCGCCGACCTGATCGCCGCGCTGGCCGATCTCGACGGCCCCGATTCAACCGACATGCTGGGCTACCTGCTTGAAGCTAATGAACTCAGCTCGCTCACGCGCTGGCTGGTGGTGCAGCACCTGGCCGGCCACCCTGGCGGCGAAGCGCTGATGGCACGCGCACTGATGAACCCGGCGCTCGACACCTTTACGCGTGGCGCGCTGGCCGAAGGGCTTGGGCAACGGCACGTGTTTAGCGCCCTGCCGCTGCTGCGCCAGCTTGCCGACGACCCGGCCAGCGACACGCATCTGCGCGGGCAGGCCATTCTCGGCCTCGGCCTGCTGAACGACCCAACCACCGAAACGATCCTGCTGCGCATCGCCAGCGACCCGCAGGAAGATATGACCCTGCGCGGCATGGCGGCCGACTACCTGCCCAGCACGCTCAGCCCCGAAGGCTGCCGAACCATGCGCGACCTGCTCCGCATCGAGCGCCAGCCCACGCCACTGCTCGCCGGCGCGCTGCGCACACTTGGCCGTGCCCACGACCATGATGCCTTGTCGCTCATGCTGCAATATTTCGACGACCCGAACAGCAGCGTGGCCCAGGCCGCCATCGACGCGCTGGCCGACATCGGCGACGTGAGCGTGTCGCCCAAGCTTGTGCAGCTCAGCCAGCAGCCGAACACCGACCACGCCCTGCGTCTGCAAGCGGTCGGCGCGCTGCTGAAGCTCGGCGGCAGCGAGTATCGCCCGCTGCTGCGCACCTACTTGCAGCAGGGCGCGCTGCCTTTCCGCCTGCTGGCGCTCGAAGCCCTGCTCGACGCCGACACGCCACCCGACGAACTGCGCGCGCTCCTGATCGAGCGATCATGGCCCACGGCGCTGCGCCTGCGCCTGCTCGAATACCTGGCTGGCGATATTGCCGCCGCGCCCATGCTCCACGAGCTGCTGCAAAGCGACGACGAACCGCAGCTGCGCGCGCTGGCGGCCGAGTCGCTTGGCAAGCTGCGCTGGCAGGAAGCCGCGCCCACGCTGATCTCGCTGGCCCAGGACGCCAACGCTCAACTGGTCATCCGGCTGCGCTGCATTGCGGCAGTCTGCCGGCTCGATACGCTGGCTGGCTGGGTTGCAATCGGGCAGCTCGCCTACGACGAGCGGCAGCCGTCGGTGATTCGCGACACTGCGCTGCATATGCTGTACCAGTAGCACCTATGGAGATGCGTAGCCTGCCTGCGCAGAGGGTAGAGGAAGATTGCAATGGCTCCACATATTTTGGTCGTTGACGATGAGCCAGCGATCGGCAAACTATTGCTATACCAGCTTTCGGGCTTTGGCTACCGGGTGACATATTTGCAGAACGGCCTGCTCGCGCTCCAGCGCTTCATGCTCGACCGGCCCGACCTCGTCATTCTCGATGTGATGATGCCGCAAATCAGCGGCTGGGAAGTGTGCCGCCAGATCCGCTCCTGCTCAAGCGTGCCAATCGTTATGCTCACCGCTAAGAGCGCCGACGCGGATGTGGTGTATGGGCTGAGCGCTGGCGCCGACGATTACCTGACCAAGCCGTTCAGCATGGCCCAGCTCCACGCGCGCATCGAGTCGGTGCTGCGCCGCGCCAGCGCCAACCCAGCGCCCGCAGCCAGCGCGCCGCGCCCCGAGCCGCTGCCCGTGGCGGCGGCCTCGTCGCCACGCCCACCCACCCTCGACGCAGGAGCGCCACCACCAGCCACAGCCGCCGTGCCGGCACAGCCGGTGCCAGCAGCACGCAGCGGCATTCAGGTGCAATCTGCCCGGCTTTCAAACCGAATTACGCTGCATCAGGCCGAGCGCGACTGCAAAATCCGCTGGGAATTCCTGCAGGCGATCGAGCGAGAAAACTGGGAATACATTCCGCGCCGCGAGCTGCGCCGCACGCTGGCAACCTACGGCGACTACCTGCACCTCGACCTTACGCCATTGTATGGGCAGGCGCAGGCGCAGCTACGGCCCTACGCCATCGCGCGCTATGCCATTGTGGCGATGCTGGTGGTAGCAGTGATGTGCGGGCTCTACTTCTTGTAGCGCCTGATACCCGCAGCACCATAAAAACGACGCACGACACACTATGAAAGGAGATTCATAGCGAGTCGTGCGTCATCTGTTTCAGGAAGCCAAGAATATTCTGGCTACTTGTCTCCTAACTCCTGACTCCTGCTCTAGCGCCGACGCCTGCGCAACTGCAGCGCCATCACCACCAGGCCCACAATTCCCGCCAGCAGCGCGATCAGCCAGCTTCGGCTCAGCAGAAAAACCACCAGAAAAGCAACGAGGCCCACTGCCACGCCAGCCAGCCCGGCGATCTCGGGCAGGGCGTGCTGTGGCGGCGCACCTTTCGCCTGCGCGCCTTCGGCAGCCCCGCCATAGCTCGATTGCGCCACGCCCGTGAGCGCGCCGCCCTGAAACACCGCCGGTGGCAGCGGCGCGCCCGGCACGGGCCGCTCGCGCACCTCGGCACGGAAAGCCGCCTGCCAGTCGGGGCTGCCGCCGGTTTTGCTCTGAAACAGGTAGAATGCGGCCCGCTGCACATAGGCCGGGTGCGCGGCGCTCAGCTCGATGATCTCGCGCGTTTCCCCGGGCGAAAAGCTCACGCCCGTACCGTCCAGGTAGGTTTCGGTCAGCAGGCGCACTTCGGTTTGCGCAAACGCGCCAAGTTTCAGCATTGCAAAGCGTTCGCTCAGCGGCGGCGCCGCGCCGCGCATGCCAACCACCAGCAGAAACTGCCCGCCGCGCACCACGCGCGCCAGCGCCTCGAGCAGCGCCGCGCCCCAGCCAGCCGCCAGCGCGGCCTGCGCGTTGTCGAGGCACACCAGCACCGGGTCATCCACTGCCACCAGCGCCAGCTCCAGCGCCGCCAGCGTGTCGCCGCGCTGCCCAAGCGAGCCAGCCAGCGTTTCGTAGATCTGCGCGGCGTCGGCGGCCAGCGCAATATCGAGGTAGTAGGCGCGCAGCTCGGGGGTTTCCAGGTTCACCGCCGCCGCCTGCGTCAGGTGCGTCAGCAGGGACGAAACGCCAATGCCTGGCGTGCCGCTGATCAGCACCGGCCGGCCCGCTTCGATCCGCTCAAAAATCAGGCCAAGCTCGCTCCAGCGCCCAACGAACCGCTCGGGACTGGTGATGCGCCCGCGCTCGGTAAATGGGTTGATTATTTCCATGTTGCTTCCTTCGGGTGGCCCGTCTGGCCACGGCGCTATTGTAGCGGCAGCGCCAGCCTTGCGCAATTGCGCGCTTTTTATCTGTCCTTCGACAGGCTCAGGAAGTTCGGCGGCAGGGTAAAACTAGAGCCGAGAGCAAAACGGTTGAGCCACACAGCGCACAGAGGCCGCCGAGGGTGATGGTTACAAACGCGGAGTCCGTTCGGCTGAGCGCAGAAAACGCACACATAGCAGTCTACTCCTGCCTGGTGTCTGCGGGTATGACGGAAAGTTCTGCACACAGCTTGTTTCACGCACTGCCCGCCCGTAAACGACCGGTCTGATCGTACAAAGCCTCTGCGAGGCTGGCGAGCAGCAGCCCTGCAAGGGCTTGGTGGCTTCAGCCCGACCGTTCACGGTCGGGTGAGCTGGTGAATGGAGCGTGGCGGCTTGTTTCCAGCGGCTTCAGCCCGCCCTGCAGAAATATCCGTCATACCCCTTGTCTCCTGACTCCTGACTCCTGACCCCCGACTCCTGCTATACTTTCGCGCAATGGATACGCTTGTCGTGAAGCTTCTGCGGCTGCTCCGCCCGCGCATTGGCTGGCTCCCATTCACGCTGGGGCTGGCGGCGTTGCTGTGCGCGGCGTCGGCGGCGGCCAGCGCCAAGCTGCCACTGCCGGCGGGTTCGTTCACCCTGGCCGCCGCGCTGGGCTTCACGATTGCGCTCCGTTTGGGCCGCCCGCCCGCCGCACCCTGGCCGAATCGCGCCTTTCGCGCCATGTGGGTCGCGGCCCTGCTGCTTGCGCTCCTCGCCACTGGCGCGCTGCTTGTCGTCCGCGCAGCCGATATCCTGCCGCCGCGTGGCCTGATTGCCGAAGATGCCGCTGCCTACCTGGCAGGGCTGTGGGCCGGCCTGCGCGGCGCGTCTGCGCCCACCCCCGAGATGCGCGCACTGCCGTTCCTGGCAACCGCACTTGCGCGCTTCTGGGGCAATCTGCTGGCCGCGCCTGCTGGCGGCGAGGCCGGGGCGCGCCTGATCGTGCTGGTGGGCGGGCTTGCCACGACATGGCTGGCCGCGCTCACCCTCGGCTGGGCGCTGGCCCGCGAGCGCGCCCTGCTGCCCTGGGGCATCCCAACCCTTGCCGCCGTCACCCTCACTGCCCTGCTCGGCGGCAGCAGTGGCGTTGAGGTCGCCTTTGCGCTGACACTCATCCTGCTGCTGCTGCTGGTGAATGCCGCCCGCCGCCGCGAGCGCCGCTGGGATGCGCGCGGTGCCGATTATTCCGACGAGCTGAGGCCCGATGCGATTGCCTGGGGCGCGTGCTGCGTCATGCTGGTGATTGTGCTGGCCGAGATCATCCCAACCACCGTCAGCAACCCGCTGGCCGATTTCTTCTGGCGCGATGTCGAGCTGCCTTCGGGCATGGCCGTGCTGGAGCGCAACATCCCGCGCCCGCAGCGCTCGGCGGCCCAGATCGGCATTTCGCAGCTGCCGGCCCTGCCATTGGGCGTGTCGCTTGAAAAAGCGCCGCCCAGCAAAGTCATTCTGCGCATCCATACGGGCACGCCGCTGCCGGCTGGCCCCTGGCCGCGCTACTGGCGCGCGCGCCTGTTCAACTTCTACACCAGCGCCGGCTGGACCACCAACGCCCGCATTGGCGATTTCACCACCGTGGCGCTCACGCCGGAAGACATGCCGGGGAGCGTTCTGGAAGAAATAGAAGACCTGCGCGACGATCGAACGATCGTCGTTGGGATGCCCGACATTGTCACAACCGACCTCGCCGCCAATGCCGAGCGGCTGCCCGACGGTTCGCTGGCGGCCCTCACCACGGTTGGCAGCGCCACCCGCTACCAAATCATTTCGCGCCCGCAGGAGCAGGCCATCCCGCCGCGCCTCGATTCGGCCCCGCCCGACATGAGCAGCTACCTCGCGCTGCCAAACGATTACTCGCAGCGCGTGCGCGACCTGGCGCAGGTGGTGGCGGGCGGGCGCGCTTCGGCCTACGAGCGGGCGCTCGCGCTGGAAGCCTACCTGCGCGGCCTGCCCTACGCCTATACGGTTCAGCCCATCCCCCCGCGCGGCGACGCCGTCGAGCAGTTTCTGTTCGACATGCGGCAGGGCTACTGCACCTACTACGCGTCGGCAATGGCGGTGATGGCGCGCAGCCTGGGCATCCCGGCGCGGCTGGCAATCGGCTACGCTACCGGCGAGTTCGACGCGGCCAGTAACACCTACCTGGTGCGCCAGGCCGACGCGCACGCCTGGGCCGAGCTGTATATCGACGGGCGCTGGCTGCCCTTCGAGCCAACGCCGATTCGCCCACTGCCGGCGCGCGGCGGCGGCGAGCCCGATTTCCCCACGCCCGTGCCAGTGGCCGCGCCGCCCGCTGAGGCACGCAACAGCACGAACGGCCCGTGGATCTGGGCTGGCGCGCTGGCGCTGGTGGCTGCGCTTTCTGCGGCGCTGTGGTGGCGTGGCCGCCCGCGCCAGCGCCCGCCGCTGGCACTCGACATTCAGGCGCAGCTTGAGCGCGGCGGCGCGCGCGCCGGTATTCCCTGGCCGCCCGGCGCAACACTGCGCGAGTATGGGCGGCTCCTTGCGCCCCAGGCCGGCGAGCCCCCTGCCCTCGACGAAATGACCGACCTGCTGGGCGCGGCGCGCTACAGCGGCCAGCCGCTCCCCGCCGCCCGCGAAAGCCGCCTGCGCGCCATTGCCGAGCGCGTGCTTGCGCGCCTCGCGCAGCTCCGGCGGCGCTAGCGCATTTTTGATTGTGCAGTTGCATCGTTCGGGCGTATTGCAATACGCCCTTGATGAGCAGGTTTACTCGCCGCGCAGCTTGCTATACACCGCAAGGTCGTGCCAGCCGCCGTTGCGCCACTGCGCCTTGCGCAGCACGCCATCGCGCTGGAAGCCAGCCTTCTCCAGCGCGCGCTGCTCGGGCGTGTTGGTGATGTCGGTCGATGCCTCGATGCGCATGACCGGGTAGGTGGCGAGCAGGTAGGCGGCTAGTAGCTGCTGCGCCTCGCTGCCGTAGCCGTGCCCGCGATGCTCGGGCGCAAGCGCAATGCCAATATTGTAGACGCGACTCCAGGCTCCCGGGCCATACGCCACATCGTGGTAGCTGACATCGCCCACCGCCGTGCCGTCGGGCAGCACCACCAGCAGTGTGCCATGCCGCTCGTTCAGTAGGCCATCGCCGGCCATGCGCTGCGTGTAGGCGTTCGGCGGCACCAGGCCAAAGAAGTTATACTCACTGGCGAATTCGGGGTCAACTGCCCAGGCGTCGAGCATCGGCAAGTCGGCCGGGCCAACCGTGCGCAGGTTGATGCGCGTTCCGCGAATCATTGTTTTCCTCTTTTCATCGTTATACGCTATGCGATTTAATTGTTCGCTCAGCGGGAGGTTTGGAGGGCCGGCAGGCCCTCCAAGAACTCTTATAGTGCCGGTCTCGGCCACTTGCGTGGCCGAGACCGGCACTATAAAAGAGTTGCGAGGGAGGCTTTGCCTCCCTCGCGCTCCCACGATAAAGAAGCTCAATCACAAAGGCTGTGCCGGATCGCGCGTGGCGATCCGGCACAGCCCTGACATTATCCGGCGTTGCGCCGGCCCGTGCTACTTGTCGCGGGTCGAGTCGCCCAGCGCAGCCTGCGCCGCCGCAAGGCGGGCGATTGGCACGCGGTAGGGGCTGCACGACACGTAGTTGAGGCCAACCTTGTGGCAGAACATCACGCTGCTCGGCTCGCCGCCGTGCTCGCCGCAGATGCCGACCTTCAGGTTGCTGCGTGTGCTGCGGCCGCGCTCGGTGCCCATCTGCACAAGCTGGCCAACGCCATCCTGATCGAGCACCTGGAATGGGTCGTCCTTCAGCAGCTTGCGCTCAACATATGCGGGCAAGAAGCGCCCGGCATCGTCGCGGCTCAGGCCAAAGGTCGTCTGCGTCAGGTCGTTGGTGCCGAACGAGAAGAACTGCGCCTCGGTGGCGATCTTGTCGGCAGTCAGCGCAGCGCGCGGCAGCTCGATCATCGTGCCGATCATATATTCGATCTGCTCGCCAGTCGCGGCGATCACCTCAGCGGCGACGCCACGCACCAGATCGGCCTGCGCTTTGAGCTCGGTTACGTCGTTCACCAGCGGGATCATAACCTCGGGATGCACTTTGATGCCGCGCTTCTGAACCGCCGCCGCAGCCTGGAAGATCGCTCGCGCCTGCATTTCGGTGATTTCGGGGTACATGATGCCAAGCCGGCAGCCGCGGAAGCCCAGCATCGGGTTGGACTCGCGCAAGTTCTCGATGGTGGCGTGCAGCTTCTTCGAGTCAATGCCCATCTTGGCCGCCAGATCATCGATCTCAGCGTCGCCGTGCGGCAGGAATTCGTGCAGCGGCGGGTCGAGCGTGCGGATGGTGACGGGGAAGCCATCCATCGCCTCGAAAATGCCCTCGAAGTCGCTCTGCTGCAGCGGCAGAATTTTGGCTAGCGCAGCCTTACGCGCATCGAGCGACTCAGCCACGATCATCTCGCGCACCGCGTCGATGCGGTCGCCCTCGAAGAACATGTGCTCAGTGCGGCACAGGCCGATGCCCTCGGCACCAAAGCTGCGGGCCACCTGCGCATCGTGCGGGGTGTCGGCGTTGGTGCGCACGCCCAGCTTGCGGTACGTATCGGCCCAGCTCATGAACTCAGCGAAATCGCCGGTCAGGGTTGGCTCCGAGGTTGGTAGCTGGCCAGCGAACACTTCGCCAGTGCTGCCGTCGAGCGAGATCGAGTCGCCGTGCTTGATCGTCTGGCCGTTCGCGGTGAACTCGCCGGCCTTGTAGTCGATCTTCAGCTCACCGGCACCGGCCACGCAGGGCTTGCCCATGCCACGCGCCACCACGGCCGCGTGCGAGGTCATACCGCCACGTGCGGTGAGGATGGCCTGCGCCGCAACCATGCCGTGGAAGTCTTCCGGCGCGGTCTCGGTGCGCACCAGAATGACCTTCGCGCCATTCTTGGCAAGCTCCTCGGCCTCGTCGGGGTCGAACACCACCGTGCCGCTGGCCGCGCCCGGCGAGGCCGGCAGGCCAGTGGTCAGGTACGAACCCGCCTTGCGCGCGGCGGCCTTCGAGTCATCTTTAATCGTCGGGTGCAGCAACTGGTCGAGCGCGGCCGGCTCCACCCGCTCAACTGCGGTTTTCTCGTCGATCACACCCTCGTGCACCAGATCGACCGCAATCTTCACAGCGGCCGCGCCGGTGCGCTTGCCATTGCGCGTCTGCAGCATCCAGAGCTTACCCTTCTCGATGGTAAACTCCATGTCCTGCACGTCTTTGTAGTGGCCTTCAAGCTGCTTGGCGATCGCGGCGAACTGGTCGTACACCACGCCCATCTCGGCCTGCAGCTCGGAGATCGGGCGCGGGGTGCGAACGCCGGCCACCACATCTTCGCCCTGCGCATTGACGAGGTACTCGCCATACAGCGCCGAGTCGCCGGTCGAGGGGTTGCGGCTGAACGCCACGCCGGTGGCGCTGTCGTTGCCCATGTTGCCGAACACCATCGCCTGCACGTTCACGCCGGTGCCGAGGTTGTCGGCAATCTTGTTCAGGCGGCGGTAGTCGATTGCGCGGCGGCCCATCCACGAGCTGAACACCGCACCAATCGCGTAGCGCAGCTGCTCGTAGGGGTCGGTCGGGAAGTCGACGCCAGCATCCTGCTTGATGATCTGCTTGAACTGCTCGGTGATCTCGGTCAGCTCGTCGGCGCTGAGATCGGTATCCTGGCGGGTATCGCCCTTGGCCACGTTCAGCACATGCTCGAACTTCTCGCCCTCGACGCCCAGCACGATCTTGCCGAACAGCTGCACAAAGCGGCGGTAGGCGTCGGCGGCAAAGCGCGGGTTGTCAGTCAGCTTGGCCAGGCCGGCCAGCGTCTCGGGGTTGAGGCCGAGGTTCAGCACGGTGTCCATCATGCCCGGCATCGAGAACTTCGCGCCCGAGCGCACCGACACCAGCAGCGGGTTCGACGGGTCGCCAAACTTCTTGCCGGTCTTGGCCTCGACATCCTTCATCGCCTCGGTCACCTGCTCCCACAGCCCATCGGGGAACTGCTTGTTGTTGTCGTAGTAGCTGTTGCAGGCTTCGGTGGTGATGGTAAAGCCAGGCGGCACCGGCACGCCCGATTTCGTCATTTCGGCAACGCCGGCGCCTTTGCCGCCCAGCAGGTCGCGCATGCTGGAGTCGCCTTCGCTAAACAGGTAGACCCACTTCTTGGACATCGAAACACTCCTCCTAATTGTGTGGTAGCGTTTGTGCCAGCAGGAAAGGCTTTACAGCCGCAGCCTGCCGCCTCACGCCCGAATCTCAAGGTGCGCATCAACCCACGCGCCCAGCGCGCCGTCGCGCAGTTGCCCGCGCGCAATGCCGCTGGTGAATGCCCGCAGCTCGGGCTCGCTCGCCGCCAGCCGCGCACCATTCCGCTCGGCAAACAGGCGAAGCGCGGCGGCTGCAATGCGCTTGTTGCCATCCCAGAACGGGTGGTTTTGCACCAGCGCATACACCAGCGCGCCAGCTTTATCGGCCAGGGTCGGAAACAGCTCGGCGCCAAAGGCCGAGCGACGCGGCGCGGCCAGCGCCGACATCAGGCCGTCCATGGTATGAATTTCGTAGCGGTCGCCATCGCCATAGGCCGCCCGCGCCTGCACCAGCGTTTCGCGAATCGCCAGAATATCGTCGAGCGTCAGGTACTCCATACCATTGTGCCGTGGAAGCGTGCAGGTGTGCGTTACAATCCGGCGCACCTAACGCGCACAAGCTACAACTCAGCGCTGTGCCGCGCCACCCAATCGGCCAGCTCGGCGTGGCGCATGTCGCCGCGCGCCAGTGCCATAATCGCTTCGTAGGCGTCGTCGTTGCTGGCGGCCAGGCGCGCGCCATTCTGCCGCAGAAAGACATCCAGCGCCACCAGTGCCACGCGCTTGTTGCCATCCGAGAACGGGTGCGCCCGCGCAATGCCCAGGCACAGCGCGGCGGCTTGCGCGCTCCGGTCGGCATAGATCGCTTCGCCGAACATGCTGGCCTGCGGCGCGGCGGCTGCTGCTTCCAGCCGGCCAAAACCCGCCTCGGTAATGCCGCGCATCCCGCCAAAGGTCGTCAGCAGCAGCTCGTGAATAGCGATCAGGTCGGCCGGCGAAAGATAATTCATTCCAGGTTTGCCAGGTTTGAATGCTGAGTGAGCATGTTTCAAACTCAAAACTCAGCTCTCAAAATTCAAAACTACTATGTAAGGTTCATCAGCGCGTCGCGGTATTGCGCCAGCGTCACCTGCGCGCGGGCCAGCAGCTCGGGCGCAACATCGGGCAGCGGGCGCAGCAAGACGCGCTGGTCATCCAGCCGTTCCACAGTAAAAACAACGGCGGGTTGCAGCGCAAGCCAGGTACGAATGGCTTCCGGCAACTCCGCCGTCGGTATCGCAATATCATGCATGGTACAAACCTGTGATTGGTCGCTCCGGGCGATGCAGCAGCGCCGCGGTACGATGCAGCGCGCCCGCCTCAGGGCAACAGGCGGTACTATACCGCGCTTTGGGGGTGGTGTCAACGGCGGCGGGTGCGCCGCAGCAGCGCGTCGGTGAGGGCGGGCAGGGCTTGCGCCAGCCACACTGGCAGGGCATAGTAGCCCGGCACAAACACCTCGCGGCGCGGCCGGGTAATGGCGCGGGCAACGGCGCGAGCCACCAGCTCGGGGCCGGGCAGGGGGAAACGCATATCGGCGGTCATGCTGGTGCGCACAAAGCCAGGCGACACCAGGCTTACGCTCACGCCACGGTGCGCGACCTCGCGGCGCAGGCCGTCGGCAAAGCCGCGCAGGCCGAACTTCGAGGCGCCATACACTGCCGAGGTCGGCACCGCTATGCGGCCCGCCACCGAGCCGATCAGCACAATCGCGCCGCTGCCGCGCGTGAGCATGCCGGGAAGCAGCATGCGCGCCAGCTCAATCGGCGCAATCAGGTTGGTGCCAATGGTGTTGGCGGCGGTGTCGGCGGGCATGCGCGCCACTACGCCGCCGCCGCCAATGCCCGCGTTCAGCACCAGCACATCCACGCGGCCATAGCGCGCCAGCACCGCGTCGACCATATTCTGCAAATCGGGCAGGCTGCGCATGTCGGCAGGCACGGCCAGGGCCGGCGCGCCGGTTTGCGCAAGCTCGGCAGCCAGCTCTTCCAGCGGCGCGACCGAGCGCGCGGCCAGCGCCAGCGCATAGCCGCGCCGGGCCAGCTCGCGCGCGGTCGCCGCGCCAATGCCCCGCGATGCGCCCGTGATCAGCGCAACAGGTTGCTCGGCTACGGGCATGGGCTAGATCGCCCGCATCTGCGCCACCAGCGCCTCGGCGGCTGCCTCGGCCAGCGGCACAAGCGGCGCGCGCGGCGAGGAGGGCGGCAGATCGGCCAGCTGCGGCAGCGCGGCCTTGAGCGACGGGATCGCGCCGTGCTGCTTGAGCGTATCACTCAGCGCGGCCACGCGGCGCTGCGCCCCGGCCACATCGCCGCCCGACTGGTGGGCGTCGATGATCGCGCGCATCTCGCGTGGGAAGGCGTTGGCCAGCGCAAAAATGCCGCCCGCCGCGCCATCGGCCAGTGCGCGGGCCAGCAGCGGTGCGCCGCCGGTGAAGATCTTGAGCTGCGGGAAGCGGTCGAGCAGCATGGCTGTGTGGTCGCCATCGCCGCCGCTGTCCTTCAGGCCGTAGATCGCGCCGGGGTGGCTTTCGAGCAGGCCGGCGATCACAGCGGCGGGAATGGCGATCTGGCTCACTGGCGGAATGTGGTAGAGCATGATCTTTCCGCCCGCTGGCAGCGCATCGCAGACGGCGCGGTAGAAGGCCAGCAAACCGGCGTCGGAGGGATTCTTGAAGTAGTAGGGCGGGATCACCAGCGCCGCGTCTGCCCCCTGCTCAAGCGCATAGCGCGTGGCCTCAATCGTTTCGGGCAGCGCCACGCAGCCGGTGCCGGCGATCACGCGCAGCTTGCCCCGGTTCTTCAGCACCGTGTCGATCACTGCCTTGCGCTCGCTCAAGCCGAGCGACGGACCTTCGCCGGTGGTGCCGCACGGCACAACGCCATCCGCGCCGTTGGCTTCCAGCCAGCGCAGGTGCTTGGGAATCCATTCGTGGTCGACGTCGCCGGTGGGCGAGGTGAAGGGCGTCAGGCTGGCCGCAAATAATTCTGGCATGGCTCCATCCTTTGCTTGCTGTCGGTGGCGGCATTATACCAAATGGTTGCGCGGGCAGGTTTCAGGATTCAGCAGTCAGGATTCAGGAGAATTTTGGCTTGTGAACGATTGCCTCACACCAAAGCAAGCCAGATTGGTAGAAATCTGCTCGAACCAACGCATGTTCCTTTCCAGTGAGCGCGCATT
Source organism: Kouleothrix sp. 19917 (assembly GCF_057073505.1). Classification (NCBI taxonomy): domain Bacteria; kingdom Bacillati; phylum Chloroflexota; class Chloroflexia; order Chloroflexales; family Roseiflexaceae; genus Kouleothrix; species Kouleothrix sp. 19917. Next base: position 588,440 of record NZ_CP097099.1, on the reverse strand, counting down.
TCGTTCCAACGAGGCTGCATTTCGTTCCAGTGAGCGCGTGTTTCTTTGCAACGAGACCGCGTTCCTTTCCAGTGAGCGCGCATTCCTTTCCAACGACACCGCATTGCTTTCCAGTGAGCGCGTGTTCCTTTCCAACGACACCGTGTTCCCTTCCAGTGAGCGCGCATTCCCTTCCAATGAGCCTTCACTTCTTTCCAGGCGCGGCGCGTACTGGCCCTTGTGGCCTTCGCTGCTACGGTGTATCGAAGCATCCTGCTCTCGGTTCTCCGCCCTTCGTTCCCCGCCTTTCGTGCCTTCGTGCCTTCGTGGCAACGATCCCAGGCGGCCTTATTTGCAGGCTATTACCACGCGCTCAGGCGCACGCCGCCCGGCGCGAGCAGACCGCATTCCACCAGCACCAGCTCGCTGAACAGCGCATTGGCCCACGCAAACCACGAGCGCGTGAACTGCGCGGGGTCGTCGGCATGGAAGCCTTCGTGCATCAGGAAGGTGCCGGCGTCGGTGCGCTCCAGCACGGCCAGCAACGCCGTGCGCTCGGCCGGGTCGCTGGCGGTCAGGCCCTGCATTGCCAGCCCAAGCGGCCAGATATAGGGCGCGGGCGTGTGCGGGCTGCCAATGCCGGTGGCGGCACTTCCGCTAAAGAAGAATGGATTCGCTTCGCTCAGCGCCCAGCGGCGCGTGTTCTGGTAGGTTGGGGCGTCGGCGGCGCAGAAGCCGAGGTAGGGGGCGGAAAGCAGGCTCGGCACGCCAGCGTCGTCCATCAGCACATAGTTGCCGAAGCCATCGGTTTCGTAGGCGTAGATCGTGCCAAAGTCGGGGTGCTGCGTGGTCGCGTAGCGGCGCAGGCCGTCTTCGACCTCGGCGCGCATCGTCTCCGCATCGGCGGCTAACTCCGCGTCAGCGAGCGGGCCAGTGGCGATCTCGGCCAGGTAGCCCAGCGCGACGGCTGCAAACATATTCGCGGGAATAAACAAACCTAGCTCGCAGGCATCGTCGCTGGGGCGAAAACCCGACCAGATCATGCCGGTTTCGGCCACGGGTGCGCCGCGCCCGTCATGCGTCAGCGTGTCGGTTGGCGGGCAGTTACTGCGCTGGAATGTATAGGTCGACTCGGTAGCGCGGTGCTGCTCGCGGGCGAAGAGCGCCATAATCGTGTGCGCGGCGCGCGCAAACTCAGCGTCGAAATGATCGGTGCGCCCGGTGGCCTGCCAGAACAGCCACGCCAGCTGCAGCACAAAGCACAGTGAATCCAGCTCGTACTTGCGCTCCCACACCTGCGGGTGGATGGCGATGTCGCTCTGGTCTGCGGCGCTGTAGTGCGCGTCGTTTGGCGCTTCGTTGAAGGCGTTGGCATAGGGGTCGAGCAGCACAAAGGCCACCTGGCGACGAATCACGCCCGCAATCATGTCGGCCAGCGCGGCGTCGTGCGCGGCCAGCGCAAGGTAGGGCCGCAGCTGGCAGGCCGAATCGCGCAGCCACATTGCCGGAATGTCGCCCGTTATCACAAAGGTCGTGCCGTCGGGCTGCGGGCGCAGGGTTGTTTCGTAAGTGTTAGCGAAGCAGCGCGCAAACATGGCCGCGAGCTTCGGGCGGTCGGGCAGGCGCGCGGCCACCAGCTCGTTGAGGTGGCGAAACGATTCGGGCAGGGGCGTGCTCATTGCAATCGGCTTTCTGGTAAACGCAAAAGTGCGCGAAGGTCGGCGGCCCGATCTTCGCGCACTTCCGCTGGTCTGTCAAAAGACCTAGCTTCTAGATAACCACCAAGACACCAAGGCACCAAGATTTTAGCATTCCAGCGCACTTGGTGTCTTGGTGTCTTGGTGGCAGATGGTCCTGCTGAACTCGGAGAATTGCGTTCAATCTTTCGGCGCAAAGGTCGCCAGCAACGCCCCGGCCTCGACAATCTGGCCAGCCTGGGCGCGCACCTCGGCAATCGTGCCAGTGTGCGGGGCGGTGATCTCGTTCTCCATCTTCATCGCCTCGATCAGGAACAGCACCTGCCCGGCCTCGACCTGCTGGCCCGGCTCGGCCTTCACCGCCAGCACCACGCCCTGGATCGAGCTGACCACACCATCGGCAGCGGCGGGCTTGGGCGCGCTGGCCGTTCGGCGCGCCGCCGGGCGCGGGCTGGCGCCGTTCGTTGCCACGGCGGCGGGCGCACCAGTTTCGGCCACGCGCACATCGAAGCGGCGGCCATTCACCTCGACGGTGAAAGTGCGCAGCTCGGCGGGCGTGGCACCGTCGGCGGGAGCGGCGGGTGCGCCACTGACAAGCGCAGCAAGCTGGTCGTTCAGGTAGCGCGGAATGAAGTTCACCGTCACATCGCCGGCCTGAAAGGCAGGATGCGCCAGCGCAATCTGGTGGAAGGGAATAGTCGTCGCCATGCCACCCACGCGATAATCGGCCAGCGCGCGACGCATGCGGCCAATCGCCTCGGCGCGGCTTGCGCCCCACGTCACCAGCTTGGCGATCATCGAGTCGTAGTACTGCGGGATGGTATAGCCCGGTCGCACGCCGCTGTCGATCCGCACGCCATAGCCGGTTGGTTCCTGATACTCCCTCAGGGTGCCAAGCGAAGGCCGAAAGCCGTGCGCGGGGTCTTCGGCGTTGATGCGACACTCGATTGCGTGGCCGCGCCACGTCACCTGCTCCTGCGTGAGCCAGAGCTGCTCGCCCTGCGCGACGCGAATCTGCGCCTGCACCAGATCGACGCCGGTGACCATTTCGGTGACGGTGTGTTCGACCTGGATGCGCGTGTTCATTTCCAGAAAATAAAACTGGCCGTTCTGAAACAGAAACTCCAGCGTGCCCGCGCCAACATAGCCCACCGACTTCGTGAGCGCCACCGCCGCCGCGCCCATGCGCGCGCGCAGCTCGGGCGTAAGCACATGCGCCGGGCATTCCTCGATCAGCTTCTGGTGGCGGCGCTGCACCGAGCAGTCGCGCTCGCCGAGATGAATGGCGTTGCCGTGCGTGTCGGCCAGCACCTGAATCTCGATGTGGCGCGGGTCGTCGAGATACTTTTCGACATACAGCTCAGGGTTTTTGAAGGCCGACTCGGCCTCGCGGCGGGCGCTTTCAAAGGCTGCGGGTATTTCGCCAGCGGCGCGCACCACGCGCAGGCCGCGCCCGCCGCCGCCGCCCACCGCCTTGATCGCCACCGGGTAGCCGAACTCCTCAGCCAGCACCACAACCGCGTCCGGGCTTTCGACTGGCTCGAGCGTGCCGGGCACCAGCGGCACGCCCGCGTGGGTGGCCTCGCGGCGGGCTGCAACCTTGCCGCCCATGCGATCCATCGCCTCGGGCGGCGGGCCAATAAACACCAGGCCGGCGGCGGCGCAGGCGCGCGCAAAGCCAGCATTTTCGGCCAGGAAACCATAGCCGGGGTGTACCGCCCCCGCGCCAGCGGCGCGCGCCGCCGCCACAATCGCGTCGGCGTCGAGGTAGCTTTGCGGCGCGGGCGGCGGGCCAATCAGAAAAGCCGCGTCGGCGTAGCGCACGTGCGGCGCATCGCGATCGGCCTCGCTGTACACAGCAACGGTGCGCAGGCCCAGCTCTTTGCAGGCGCGCATCACCCGCAGGGCGATCTCGCCGCGGTTCGCAATCAGCACAGTGTCAAACATGCACATAAATCCGTAATGCCGCCGGCAATAGCACGGGCGGGCAGCGAGCTACAAACCAACAATGCCGCTGCTCCAGCGCTCGGCGCGGCGCGCGCGCTCGGCCTCGGCCCAGCGTGGCGCGGGCGTGAGTGGTGGCGGCAAGCCCTGCGCGGCCTGGCGGCTGGCCGCCGCCCAGATCGAAGCGCGCGGGCCAGCGGCCGCAAGCTCGCCGGGCGCGCCAGCATCATACGCGGCCAGCGCCGCCATGATCGCCGCAACCGTATCGTCGTCGGGCGTGGGGGAAATTTCGATCTTCATAGCATACGCATTATACGCCATCTCCTTCGGCGGCATGGCGGGGCGGCCTGCTGCCACTCTAGCGCGGCAAAGTTACAAGCGGGGAACAAATTTGACTCGGCGGTGCGTGGCGCTACAATAGCGCAACACGCCGCGATTGGCACACGACTTGCATGGGGAAATGCCAGGAATTGCATACGCGCAAATTTCCATTCAGCACACGAAAGGAATGGTGATATGAGCCAGGACAAGAACGATCTGGTGTTGCTGGGCGGGCTGTTTCTCGGGGCAATGGTGGGCGCTGCGGCGGCAACGCTGCTGGTGCCGCGCAGCGGGGCCGAAACACGCGAGCAGATCAGCGAGCGCGGCGTTGAGCTCAAGCAGCGCGCCGACGACGCCGTGCAGCGCGCCCAGCAGATCGCCTCCGACGCGGTAGCAAAAGTGCAGGTAAGCGCGCAGGATATGCTTGGCAGCGCGCGCCCGACTAACACCAGCGGCGAGGGTATCTGATGCGACTGCGTATCTTCCTAATCGGTGTGGCGTGCGGGCTGCTGCTCGCGCCGCGCAGTGGCCGCGAAACGTGGGCGTGGCTGCGCAACCGGCTGGCCGCCACCATCGACGCCGCACTGAGCATTGGCACAGGCGCGTAGGGCTGCGTGAGTTTACAAAGCCTCTTAAATTGTGTGCATACTTGGCGCACCCTTCGATACGCGCTTCGCGCACTCAGGATGCGCTTGTGCATTTCAGCACGGCAGCAAACTCAATATCTTCCTAAAACCTTGGTGCCTTGGTGTCCTGGTGGTACACGTTCCCTGCGAGCTTAGAGTAAAAGCACGACCTCTAACACGGTTCTAATGCCGTAAACGCGCCTCTGGTGCTATACTGTCCATGCCACGATGTGTGGCTTGTTGCGGGAGGATGCGATGCCATTCCTATTCTTTAACTTTCAATATCTGATATTCATGCTGCCCGCGATTGGGCTGGCGCTGTTTGCGCAGTGGAAGGTCAAATCGACCTACCAGAAATACTCGCAAGTGCGCAATATGCAGAACATGACCGGCGCCGACGTTGCGCGCGTGCTGATGCGCAACGAGGGCCTGGAGTATGTGCAGGTCGAAATGATCCCCGGCGACCTGACCGACCACTACGACCCGCGTGGCAAAGTCATGCGCCTCTCGGCCGGCTCGTCGCAAACGCCATCGGTGGCGGCAATGGCGGTGGTCGCGCACGAGCTGGGCCACGCCCTGCAAGACAAGCAAGGCTACTTCTGGCTGCAATTGCGCTCGGGCATTGTCGGCATTGCCAATATCGGCTCGAGCTTCGGCACCATTCTGGTCTTCATCGGCCTGATGTTTGGCGCGGCAGCCGGGCGGGGCGGCAACCTGGGCTTCACCATTGCCGTCGTGGGCCTGATCCTGATGAGCGCTGCCGTCTTTTTCTCGCTGATTACGCTGCCGGTGGAGCTGAATGCCAGTTCGCGGGCACGCGAAATGCTTATGCGTAATGGGCTCGTCACCACGCAAGAAGCGCAGGGCGTCAGCTCGATGCTGAACGCTGCCGCGCTGACGTATATTGCCGGCGCGGCGCAGGCTGTGCTGCAACTGCTCTACTTCGCGACGATCATTTTTGGCGGGCGGCGACGCAGTTAACACGCAGTATGATGGGGAGGACTTCATGGACGACGATACCAAGCGGCGGCTGGTATATGGCATTCTGAGCCTGGTGCTGAGCGCGCTCGCGACGCGGCTGGCCTTGTTCCTGACGAACAAGCTGCTGGGCGAGCCCGACGAAGGCACGCTGGTCGGGTAGCTTGCACCGAAATTTCCGAACATACAAACGCCGCTGGCGAGCGCCAGCGGCGTTTGTGTTGACGCAATCGTGCTACACGCCCGGCTCGGCTGGCGCAGAATTGGCGCTCAGCTGCAACTGCACCATCCGCTCGCGGTAGAAACCCCAGTACTCTGCCGGCAGCAGCTCGGCGAGGCTCAGCATCATCGTCTCGGTCAGCTCGTTCATGCGATCCCACGGAATTTTGCCGTTCGGCGCGCTCATATAAAACGGCTTGCCGATCTTAACATGAATAGGCTTGCGCAGTGCCGCGCCCTTCAGGCCATTCTCAGTGCCCCAGATTGCGATCGGCACAATCGGCACCCCTGTGCGCACTGCCAGCCGCACCGCGCCGCCACGCCCTTCGAGCAGGCCGCCCTCGCGGCTGCGATGGCCTTCGGGGAAGACGACCAGCACGCCGCCCTCGCGCAGCGCCGTTTCAGACGCATCCATTGCGGCGGTGTCGCGCTTGCCACGCTTGATTGGGATCACCTGCATCTCGCGCAGCCACCACGTGATCGCGCGGTTGAGGAACATCTCGATCTTGGCGATCCACCACGGGCGGTGCGAAAGCGGCAGCGACGCCCCCAGAATGTGAATATCGGTCCAGTTAAGGTGATTCACTGCGAGGATCATGCCCTGGCCGCGTGGCGGGAGGTTTTCCTTGCCCTCGACCTTCCAGTTCCACCAGATCAGCCGCGCAATATTCAGCGGCAGCCACAGGCAGAAGTACATAAACGCCCCGAGCATGCTTTCCTCGCTTTGTTTCACTCACCCGCGCACGGGCGCTATGGTGCAACGCCCAGCCGCAAACTGTACACAAGGTGCCCGCCCAGCCAGCCATCGAGCACCAGCAGCGCCACGCCCAGGCCCAAGCGCGCAAGGTAGCCTTGCCGCGCCTGCGCATTGTCGAGAATGCCGGGTGTGCGGCGGCGCATTTGCCAGGCCTGCCAGTACACCACCAGAATCGCCGCGCCAACCAGTGCGTGTGCATTCACCCAGGCGAGCGTATTGCCCTGCACGCCTGCGCCAAGCACAACGCGCGCTGCGTCGAAGACGCCCAGGGCCACCGCCAGCAGCGCGCCCAGCCAGCCGAGCCACAGGCAGTGAAACGCGCTTGTTTCGTATGCGCGATCGCCGCGCCGTAAATACAGCGCGGTGAGGGCAGCATTGCCCAGCAGCAGCCCAATCGGCAGATGCACAGTCAGCGGGTGGAATGGGTACATACCCTAGTATACCACGAGCCTCGGCATCGCTTGCATCGCGAGCGGCTCAGCTTATTCCCATGGTTGACTGATGAGTGGCAGCCAGCGCGTGTTTGGCGCGGGGCGGGGGTCCAGGGTTAGCGGCACCAGCACAATTCTGTGAAGTGGGTCGCTGGTGCGCAGCTCGATGCGCGCCTGTTGCGAAAACGGCATTGGAAAAACCCAATGCACGGTTGCGCGCAGGGCCTGCCGGCCATCCGCCGGCACAGTGCCGCCTGCTTCGCTCAAGGTCAGCCACTCAGCCGGCTCGTACTGCGGGCGCAGCTCGATTGCCAGCCCGGCCGCAATTGGCGCGGCGCTGCCACAGCCAAGCGACTGATAATCAAGCGTGGTTTGCTGCACGCCCACCGCCACGCTTGCGGGCATAGCTGGGATGTCACGATACTGGTAAACAATGCGCCCGTCGTCGTGCAGAATGACCTGAAAGCTGTAGGCTTCGGGGGCGCTGCCCGCCAGGTGCACATTCTCGTAGCTAATGACAAACGCCCGCCGCCCGCTGAGCGTCGCATAGCGTATCGCCCCGCCGCGCGCCAGGTCGATATCGGCGCGGAAAGGCGCAATTTCGCGATACAGAAAGGCCGTGTCGGGGAAGCAGCCAGTGACGGGCTTGATGTACTCGCCAATTGGCAGGCTGAAGGACAGAAAACCGTCGGCCGCGGCTACTGTTTCGGTATACGTCGAGCCATAGAATGGAAATGGGAAGCCGAGTGGCACAGTGTCGCTGTAGGGTTTGCCGCGCAGCAGTAATTGCCGGGCGCTGCTGGGCAGATCGATCCACTGGTAGGCCGGCCCGCCCGGCGCATCGCTGCGCTGCACCGCAAAGCTGTCGGGCAGCACGCGGGCAGTGTATTCGAGTGGCTGCGGACCATCGTTCGCCAGCGTAATACTGACGCTGCGCGTTTGCGCGAAATTCAGCGCAAGGTCGAGCGACGGGTGCGCCAGCGCCAGGGTCGGGTAGGCCGGCTGGAGGCGTGTATCGGGCAGATGCGCGTTGCCATTCACAGTAATTGCGCGCTGGTACGGCAGAAACGACGGCGCGCTGACTCGCAGTTGGTAGCTGCCGGGTGCTACAACCAGTGTGAATGTGCCGTCTGCATCGGTGGGAACCGCCAGGCCGCCAGCCACACTCACTTGCGCAGCCACGGGCGCGCCGGTATCGTCGGCCATCACTCGCCCGCTGAGCACTGCCTGATTGGAGCTTGCGCTTACAGAAAATGTTATGTCGACTGATTGAGGCGCTGCGGTCAGCGTCGCAAACAGCTCAACGCGCGCATGGTACACGCCTGGCCCCGGCACCCGCGAGGCATCCAAACGCAGCTGCGCGTTGCCGCTCGCGCCGGGCGCAAGCTGGCCGGGCGACGCCGTTACCGACAGCCACGGCACATCGACACGGGCGCGCTGCACGGCGGCATAGGCATCGACGCGCCCATAGCCATACACACTATTCGGCACCTGCTGGCCGTCGCCGCAGCTATCGTCGCGCAGCGGCCGCGCGCTGCTCTTGATCAGCGCCACTGTGCGATCATAATCGCCCACCAGGCCAGGGTTCGCCGACCAGATCAGCGCCACCAGGCCGGCCACCAGCGGCGTGGCCATCGAAGTGCCTTGCAGCGTGCGGTAATCGAGTCCATCGCCGTTGCTGGTGGACAGAATGCCCTCGCCGCCGCCGGGCGCGACCACATCGGGCTTGACCCGGCCATCAACTGTCGGGCCACGCGCGCTGAACCATGTCGCAATATCGCGCTCGTCGGTCGCGCCAACACCAAACACATCGGTGTAGTCGCTGGGCGAACCGATCGAGCCACACGCGCTGCCGCTGTTGCCTGCCGCAAACACAGGGAAGATGCCGGCAGCGCGCCATGCCGCCACGTAGCCGGCATACCAGTCGTTGCCGCCCATATCGGCCCAGGAGTTATTGATGATCATCGGGCGCAGATCGGGGCGCGGGTTCGTGCCGTTCAGTGCCGTAGGGGCCAGCATCCACTGCGCCGAGTCGATCAAGTCAAGGTCGCTGCACGCATACGAAGCGCAGCCTTGCGCGGCAATCCAGCGCGCCTCGGGGGCCATCCCAACCGAAGGCTGCGCTGCGTTGCCCTTGCCTGCCGCCACCATCGTTCCCATCGTATGCGTGCCGTGGCCGTTCTGGTCGTTCGGCGCGAACACCAGCAGCTTGGGATCGAACCAGTTGTAGTTATGATCGGGTGGGCTGCCGGCGCGGTAGCCGCGATATTGCGCGATCAGCGCCGGGTGGTCGAAACGCACGCCCGTGTCGATATTCGCCACAACAATGCCGCGCCCGGTTGCGCCAAAGTCGCGCCACACCCGGTCGGTGCCAACCTTTCGAATGTTCCAGCAGGTGGTATTGCTTGGCGCGTCGGGCGAGCACAGGTCGCCGCTTGCTGCCACGCTCGGCTGCACGGTTGGCAGGGCATGAATATGGTTTGCGCGCACCAGCGCCACTTCTTCGCGCCCAGCCAGCGCCTGCGCATCGGCCAGCGAGCCATGCACCGCCAGCGCATTCACGATCCACAGCGGGCGCGCCACCACACCACGCGCCTCGAGTTCGGCCAGCATGCGCGCCTGGGTTTGCCCGGCCTGAGCACGCAAGGCGTCGTAGACATAGCGCCCGCGCGCGTCCCAATCGCCTATCGCGTAGGCCGCGCCGAGGTCGGCCTGGTCGCGCAGGTACACCACAAAATCGGCGCGCTGACCCGGCGCAGCCAGCGCGCGAACAAGCTGCGGGTCGAGCCGCTCGCCCTGCGCGGGTAGTGTCACGCGGCGCGGGCCGCTTGGCGGCGCAGCCTGCGCGGGTTTATAGGCCGGCTCGGCTTCCAGCACACTGGGTGTCACCGCGGCGCTGGTGCTGTTCGTGATTGTAATGGTGCGTATGCCGGAAGTGCCGAGCGGCAGCGTAACCGAGAGCGCGTTTGGCGAGGCGCTCATACCGGCCGCACTAGCGGTACGCGGCACGCGCGCAGGCATGGCAGCCAGCACTATGGCAAGCACAAGCACACGAACAAGCAGAAGAGGCAAATGGCGGGGCATAATGGCAGCTTCTCCGGGTGGAACACTGTACATCTGCGGGCAAGGGCAGCATAGCATCGCGCAATTATGCATGTCAAGGCTTCAAGCCGAGCAATACGGCTACAAGCTGCTCACAAATGCTCATCAAGCGTTTAGCTCCGCTGTGCTGCCCGGCCGCCATTTCCTATGCTATGATACTGGGCGAAAACAATCACACGCTGGAGGTTCTTTCATGACCTACCGTGCTGGGCGCATCGCCCTCACCGCATTGATACTCTGTCTGGCAGTTGCCATACCTGGCCTGGCGCTGGCCCACGGCGGCCACACCGGCCCATCCCAAACCTTTACCCAGGATTTTGGCCCCTACGAAGTTGCCATCACCGTCGAAATTCCTTCCGGCGCACCCGCCCCACTCTACCTCAACGTCGCCCCGCTGGACGACGCGGCAGGCGTCACGATGCGCTTTCGCGCAGTGCCACGCGGGCAATCGTTTGATCGCGCGCCCGTCGCCGAGGTACAGGGCATGGCTGGCATGCAGGGCATTTACTACACCGAGCTTGCGGTCGACCGCATGGGCGACTGGGAGCTGGAAGCGAATATCAGTGGTCCGCGCGGCGGTGGCGTTGCGCGCATTCCTTTCACCATCACCGCCACGCCGCTGGCTTCCGGCTCGCTTGGCCTGTTCATCGCGCTTGGTGGCCTGGTCGTTGCCATGGTCGCCAGCATTCTGGCCTCGCTGGCCAACCAGCGCCGCGCCACGCCCTTGCCGCGCTGGGTCGGCTGGACGATCGGTCAGGCGATGTTTGCCTGCCTGATTGCGGCGGCGATCTTTGGTGCGCAGCAGTTCAGCAGCATGATCCAGAGCGCGCAGGCCGCCAGCGCCGCCGCAACTACCGGCGTGGGCCGGCCACACGCCAACCTCGCTGTGCATACCACGCCCGCCACCGTGCAGGCCGGCCAGCCCATGACCCTCACGCTCGATCTCAGCGATGGCTCGACCGGCCTGCCAATCGACGACCTGATTACGCACCACGATGCGCTCATTCACCTCGTCGTCATCAGCGCCGACGGCGGCTATTATCAGCACATTCACCCGCCGCGCAGCGCCCCCGGCGAATACGCCATTGCGCTCACGCCCGACCGGCCAGGGCGTTATACCGCCTACGCCGAGATCGAGCGGCAGGACAGCGGCACGCAAGTGATCGCGCGCGATTTCACCGTTGCGGGCAGCGCGAATGCTGCCGCGCCGCAATTTCAGGGCATGGGCACGCGCACCGTCGACGGCATGCAGGTTGCGCTCACGTCTTCCATCGACCCAATCAAAGCCGGCAAGCAGGCGATTTTCACGTTCAGCTTCAGCAAAGACGGCAAGCCGCTCGACGATTTGCAGCCCTGGCTCAGCATGGGCGGCCACTTGATCGCCCGCAGCGACGACGGCTCGATTTTCGGCCACATCCACGCGCAAGGCCCAATGGCTCCGGCCGGCCTGCTCGCCACCGGCACCAACTACGGCCCCGACATCCAGTTCGTCTACACCTTCCCCCAGCCCGGCCGCTACCAGCTCTGGGGCCAGTTTCGCCGCGCCGATTCGATCGTTACCGTGCCATTCGCCATTGATGTGCAATAGATAAGGAACGCCATGCCACGCTTGATAACGTTTGCGCTCATGCTCATGCTGATCGGCGCGCTGCTGGCCGGCTGCGGCGGGAGCGGCAGCACCCAGACGGCCGAAACTGCTTCCTACAAAGTGCAGCTCAGCCTCGACGGCGCGAGCTTCGCCGAGCACACCGCCACCATCGAGGTGCGCGACAAATCTGGCCAGCCCGTCCAGGCCGATCAGGTTGTGGCCGCGCCGCTCATGGAGTCGATGGGCATGGTTTCGCCCGAGCAAAACGCCCAGCCACTGGGCGACGGGCGCTACCAGGTCAAAGGCGAGTTCTTCTCGATGCTGGGCGAGTGGGAGTTCGACGTAAAAATCACTAAAGGCGGGCAGGAAGAGGTAGCGCGCTTCAAAGTACCAGTGAACGAGGCGTAGCAAACGCGCAGATGATACAGGCACGCATGTGCCTGTGTCATCTGCACATCGCGCCTAGCCATCTTCCTGCATGCGCCCGCCCTGGTAAGCCGCCAGGTACATCGCATAGCAGATCAGCAGCACAGCCGTGAACACCGCGCTCAGCGCCAGCGGCGGCACATGCCCGCGCGGGTTCAGCAGTGGCCTCACAGCATCGGCCAGCACAGCGCGCGGCTCAATCAGCACATCCCAGCTGTTCCAGCGCAGCACCCGCCCCATATACACGCCCAGCCCGCTCAGGCCACTGGCCGCCAGCACAAACAGCCAGCTCGCCAGCGCTCCCGCCATGCGGCGCACCAGCTGCTGCATGTGGTGCAGCGATACGACGGCGAGCCAGCAGCCGTTCAGCACAAAGGTCGCCAGCAGCCCAATATCGTACCAGACCGGCACCGGCGGGCGCTCGCGCAAATGCACCAGGTCGGTTACGAGGTACAGCGCATTCGGGAAGAACAGAAGCCAGAGCGCACCGGCTGGCAGCAGCAGCCACCACGCCTGCGGCCGGCGACGCTGGCTCGCCATTGCCCACAGGCTGGCCATGTAGGGCACCCATGCCAGGGTCAGGTTCCACACCAGAAACACCAGACTCAGCCGATCGTAGCGCACAATGCGCGCCGCCAGCAAACCCAGCGTCAGCGCGCTGCCAAACGCCAGCGCATAGAATGAATGTCGCTTCAAAAACAGGTGGAGCTGCCAGATTCGTTCGTGCATGGAAGTTCTCGCTTCATTGGCTGCAATGCTGTTCGGCTATGAAACGCCAGCCGGCGCATTCACGCGGCTCACTGTAGCACAGCAACCTGAGCGCCACAATAGCATCAGGATGATAAAGAGATTAGTTCATAAACGGCGTGGTGCCAAGCCCCTAAGGCACCGCCGCCCCGCACCCGTGTGCTTGACGCGCGCGCACCCTTCTGCTAGCCTTCACGGCACAGCCGTATATTTTGGCGGCAGTAGAGATAGTCGAACTTATGATTGCCACGCTTTTGGTCGAAGATAACGAGCGCCTGCGCCCAGCCCTGGCGGCAGGCCTGAACGCCACCGGCGCAGTGCATGTGGTGGGCGATTGTGGCAGTGGCGAAGACGCGCTGGCAGCCTGCCTTGCTGCGCCGCCCGCCGCCATCCTGATGGATGTGCAGCTCGCTGGCCGCATGAACGGCATCGAAGCGGCAGTTGCGATTCGTCGCGAGTTCCCGCGCCTGCCGGTCGTGTTCTACTCGATTCAGGACGACGACGCCTACTACCGCGCCTTCCAGCGCTCGGGCATTCTCAGCCACTACGCCTATGTGCGCAAGTCGAACTACCTGCTGCCGCAGATGATCGTGCCGCTCTTGCGCGACGCGGTTGGTGGGCGCAGCTTCATCGACCCCGACATCGAGTCGCGCGTGCAGGAAGTGCGCGAAAAAGACGCCCAATCGCCCATGGCGCTGCTTGAGCCAAACGAGCAGGCCGTGGCGCGCATGCTGGCGCAGGGCATGAGCAACGAGCAGATCGCAGCGCGGCTTGGCTTCCGCGACAAGCGCAGCATCAGCCGCACGAACGGGCAGATCTACGCGGCCTGGGGTTTGGCCGACACCACCACCGACGAAAAAGTTGCCCGCACGCGCGCCGCAATCATTATGCGCGAAGGGCGGCTGCTGATGTGGGACGATCAGGGCATTGCGCACCAGCTCGATCCGCGCGGCACCTGGGTTCGCTACGAGCTGTGAGGCGGCGCATGGCAGTTAGCGCGCAGCCGAAAACCAACGGGTGAGCTATGTCGTACCGTCTTTATCTGCTCCTCACATGGCTGGTGAACACGCTCTCGTTCTTCAACCTGATTGCATTCATCTGGCTCGGTCTGACGGTTCTACTCAACGCTGAGCGCCGCCGCTGGGGTACCTGGGTTGCTGGCGGCGGGCTGATCCTGGGCGGCCTCTTTTTCGCCGGGCACTCGGCAGTGGTAAGCCACGCCTACGACACCTTCGATGGCTTTGCCGCCGACACCGAGTTCTGGTGGCGCGCAAGCTGGCTGCCGGTGGTCGGCGCGCCCTATCTCTGGTATCTCATGACAGTCTGGTATGCCGGGCTGCTGGCCAGCCTGCGGCAGCGCGTGTGGCTGCTGGTCGCGGGCTTACTCGGCCTCGGCGCGATCCTTTCGCTTGCCGTTGCCAACCCGCTTCCCAGCTACGACGAAGTGCTCAACCGCGCGCCAATCGCCGTTTTTCAGATCGCGGGCCTGCCGGTGGCCGCGCTTGTCTACCCGCTCTATAGCACCCTTTGCATCGTGCTGGCCCTGCTTGCCCTGCGCAACCCTGCCGCCTCCGAGCGCTTCATGGGCGACGAAGCCCGCCGACGCGCGCGCCCCTGGCTGATCGCCGCATCGGTCATTCTGCTGCTTGTAACCCTGACGCTGGGCCTTGCCGTCGCCGTATTTCTGAGCCGCATTCAAACCCGGCTGCTTGGCGACCATATTGTGCGTACGCTGTTTGTGCTTGTGGGCTTCGATCTGCTGATCTGCGGACTGCTCGCCATTGCAATTTTGCTGATCGGTCGGGCGATTGTGTCATACGAGATTTTCACGGGTAAGGCACTCCCACGCGGTGGCCTGTTTCACTACTGGCAGCGCAGTATCATCCTGGCCGCCGGCTTTGGCGCGCTGATCGGCCTGAGCTTGATACTGCCCGGTATTCGCGATCTCGACTCGATCTATCGTGTTCTGCTGGCAACCCTGCTGATGACGCTCTTCTACGCCCTGCTCAGCTGGCGCTCCTATGCGGATCGCGAACGCAGCATGGATGCCCTGCGCCCATTTGTGGCCAGCCAGCAGCTCTACGAGCGCATGCTGCGCCCGGCTGCCCCGCCCGAACTCGATGCAGCAACACCCTTGCGCGTCCTCTGCGAACAGGTGCTCGACGCGCGCCTGGCCTACCTCGCCGCGCTCGGGCCGCTTGCCCCGCTCGTCGGCCCAGCGGTTACCGCTGGCGCAAGCGCAACCACAGCCCCCAACGACCTCGCGCTGGCCCGGCTGGTGGCAATGGCGCGCTCACCGCAGACGATTTGCCTGCCGCTCCACCCCGGCCAGTATGGCGGCGCAGTCTGGGCGGTGCCTTTGTGGGGCGAGCGCGGCCTGATCGGTATGTTGCTGCTTGGCGAAAAACGCGACGGCGGGCTGTATACCCAGGAAGAAATGGAGATCGCGCGTGCCGCCGGCGAACGCCTGATCGACGCGCAGGCGAGCACGGTAATGGCGCGCCGCCTGATGGAATTGCAGCGCCAGCGCCTCGCAGAAAGCCAGGTGATCGATCAGCGCACCCGCCGCGTTTTGCACGACGATGTGCTGCCGCAGCTCCATACCGCAATGCTCATGCTTCAGGCCGGCAGCGCGCAGCCCGATGCCATTTCCCTGCTTTCCGACACGCATCGCCAGATCGCAAACCTGCTCCACGCGCTGCCTTCAACCGCCGCGCCCGAGCTTGCGCGTCTAGGCTTGCTCAACGCTCTGCGGCACGCAATCGAAAATGAGTTCGCGAGCGCATTCGATCATATCGAATGGCAGATCGAAGCGGCTACAGCGCAATTAGCCGAACGCCTTTCACCCCTGGCGGCTGAAGTGTGCTTCTATGCGGCGCGCGAAGCCGTGCGCAATGCCGCCCGCTATGGCCGCCCTGCCGACAGCACACGCCCCTTTCAGCTTAGTGTTGCGGCGTGCTGGCGTAATGGTCTGGAAGTAACAATTAGCGACAATGGGGTTGGCATGGGCTTTGCCGCCGCATCCCAGGGCAGTGGCCAGGGCTTGGCACTCCACAGCACGCTCATGGCAGTTATAGGTGGAACACTAACCGCAGGCAGCAATCCGAGTGCTGGCACTCGCATCACGCTTGCGCTGCCCGACGCGGGGCCAGCCAAAGCCGCGCGCGCATTGACAAACCCACCCAATGGCGCTACATTCACATCATAAGCGCAATATCAACAGAACGAGAACTCACACAATGATCCAAGCCTTGCTTTTCGATTTCGATGGTCTTCTCGTTGATACTGAAACCCCGGCACTGGAAAGCTGGCAGCAGATCTACTCCGAATATGGTTACTCCCTATCGCTGGAATTATTTCAGCACGCGCTTGGCACAAACCAGGGCTTCAACGCGCTCGATCATCTGGAAGCACTACTTGGCCATCCAGTCGATCGAACCGCTGTCGCAGCGCAACGGCGCGCCATCAAGTCAGCACTGAGCAAAAATCAGCCGCTGCTCCCTGGCGTAGAAACAATTCTCACCGAAGCTCGCACTCTTGGGCTACCTTGCGCGGTCGCTTCGAGTAGTGATCGCAACTGGGTTGAAGGGTGGCTAGCATTTCACCACATTCGGCATTTCTTCGCCTGCGTACGCACCGCCGACGACGTGAGCCACACAAAACCTGCTCCTGATCTCTTCCTCAGTGCAGCCGCATGCCTGAATATCGACCCAGCACATTGCCTTGTTTTCGAAGATTCGCCGAATGGTATTTTGGCCGCTCGCGCCGCCGGCATGGGCTGCGTCGTTGTGCCCGGCGCTGTCACTCAATGCCTCGCTCTACCCGCAGGCGATCTTATTCTGCCAAGCCTTCACGCCCTCCCCCTGAATGATATTTTCGCACACCTCTCCTAAACCTCTTTCCTCTCCGGTAAAATTATTCCACCGCAAAACAACATCACGTTTTCGCAAGCGTTGCCCAAGCACCTCTACTTTCGATGTGGCTATCTAGGCCGTATCCTTTACCATAGCCCAGCGCTTTATGATCAGGTTTATAAAGAAAGAATGTCACTATCGCCAGGCCGCTTGTAGCCCTAGATATTGCCAAGCTACATACGCAATAATTCTTGAATCAGCTTTCCTATGTAATCGCGCTCAAGGCAAGGATCCACGCATGATACGCCTCGTTATACTCCGCGTTTCCGAAAGCTATTTCCGCCACCGCTGGCTTAATCTCTTACCTATTTTCGTCATGATCTGCGCCGCGGGCGGATTCATAGGGCTATCGAAACCGGAGTATACTTCGCGGGGCACATTATATGTACAAA
Source organism: Kouleothrix sp. 19917 (assembly GCF_057073505.1). Lineage (NCBI taxonomy): Bacteria > Bacillati > Chloroflexota > Chloroflexia > Chloroflexales > Roseiflexaceae > Kouleothrix > Kouleothrix sp. 19917. The sequence goes on along the minus strand of NZ_CP097099.1, from coordinate 571,319 downwards.
AGTCATCACTTCTCTCTTCCCTAACCAATATTGGCGAAGACGGCTTCTCTTGGAGTTCGCCAACACAACTCACTCTCAACGAACTATCAGAATTACTTCAGACCGATGCGTTTGTGCGTTCTGCCATCAAAAAGACATCACTTGAAGCACGTATGGCCAATGGGCCCGACGAAGTAAGTGCTGTGACCGATTCCTTTCGTAAAGCAATCACCGTACAAATGGTTGGTGATAATTTAATTGAAATTAGCGCGATTTCAAAAGAGCCTGCGCTTGCTCAACAGATTGCCCAAGCCACCATCGAAGCCTATACTCAATGGAAACTCAACGGTGACCAGCAGGAAAGCGCTGTTGCCCAATCGTTTTTTGCTCAGGTAATCCCTCCCTATCAAGCAGAGCTTCAAAAAGCTCGCGAAGAGCTAAAAAATTATCTGCTTGCTCATCCGCAGCCGCTCCGTGGCGAGCGCCCACCCGAAGAGCAAGTCCAAGTTGCACAGCTTCAGGCCGCCATAGATACAGCCTCGACGCGCTTGGAAAATGCGCTTGAGAAAGAAGAAAGCGCGCGCCTCGCCAAATCACAAGCTGAAAGCAACGTTCGTCAAAACTATCTCGTCATTGATGCACCAGCACTCCCAACAAAAGCCGAGCAAAGCCTGAAAATAATCGCGCTTAACGCTGCGCTTTTTCTTGTTATTGGGCTGATGCTTAGTGTACTCAGTATTGTCGGCGGGGCGGTTCTAGATCGCTCGTTTCGATTTTCAATCGACGTTCAAAACAGTCTCGAACTTCCAGTTCTTGCGCTTATCCCCGATGTACAGCACCTGCCTGCTCCAGTGCTACCAAAGTCTGCTGATGTTTCAAATACCTCTTCCGATATTTTCAGTAGTACCCGTTCAGCCGAGCAACTCAGCCAGCACACCCAAATCCCAATTTCCGCCATAGACAGCAATGGAAGCGTTAGCATCAGCTAGTAGTAATTTCCGAGACAACATCATTGCTCAATACATCTATTTATGTTTCGCCCAGCTTATAGAGCAACACAATATTCCGCATTTACACGAACCTGTATCACAAATAAGGATATTTGCGATAATGCGCAACACTGCCAATACGATTTTTAAAAACGCTAGTGTTTTACTAATTTCACAGCTTGCGACCTGGGGTTTAACGCTTGCTTTAACAGTAGTTTTAGCCCGCTATCTGGGAGCAGAGCTAGTCGGCGAGTATACTATTGCCTCTTCTTTGTGGACAATCATGGGTGTGATCATTAATTTTGGCATGGATACACTTCTTGTCAAAGAAATAGCTCGCTCACCAGAAAAAACTCCTTTATTATTGAGCGCAACACTTGGCGCACGTACAATCCTTTTCATTCTAAGCTGTGGGCTTATTGCTGTATATATTCAGATTGCCAATTTCTCTTCGACTGCTATTATCTTGGTTATACTACTTGGTATTGCTCAACTAATTACGCAACTCTATCTCGCAATACAGGCTTCTCTACAAGGACTCGAGCTCATGCATTATGTATCTATTGCTAATGTAATGAGCCGTATTGTCAATACTGTTTTAGGAATAGCAGTTCTCGTTTTAGGATATGGCGTCTATGGCATCGGATTCGTCACGAGTATTGCTATGGGTGTTGGTCTAGTTCTACAATATCTATTCCTAAGAAAAAAGTATCCAGTCCACATAATTTTTAACGCAGCCGAGTTACGCCGCATCCTTAGAACTGGGCTACCCTACCTTGCTTCTAGTTTAGGATTAGTCGCATATGGACAGGTAGATGTTATCGTCATCTCATCGCTCATTAATACAACGCAAGTAGGGTGGTATGGTTCTGCTTCGCGCCTTTTTAGTACAATGATGTTCTTCCCTGTTATTTTTACCACAGCAATCTTTCCCAGCCTAACAAGGATTTACACACATACTCCAAATTCACTTCCGCGAATCATCCAAAAAAGTTTTAATCTAATGCTCGTTCTAAGTACACCTATTGGCGTATGCTTACTATTTATTGCAAAACCATTAGTCGTGCTACTCTATGGAAATGACTTTTCGCAAAGCGGACCAGTATTGGCAATATTAGGGCTTGTCTTAATCCCAACATACCAGAATATTTTGCTGGGTCAATTCCTTACATCAACCGACCGTCAGAATCGCTGGACTGTTGTCATGCTACTTGCTACTGCTGCAACACTCCCTCTTGATCTGCTGCTCGTTCCTTGGTGTCAGGCAGCCTTTGACAATGGTGCAATTGCTGGCGCTTTGAGTTTCCTCATCACTGAAATCGGCATGGTCATCATTGGCATCACCTTCCTTCCTAATGAATCGCTAAATAAAAACAATATTTTTACGGCGATACGCATCTGTGTTGCAGGTGGGTTTATGGCTTATACGATGTGGTTACTGGCCGATTTTTTCATGCTAATTCCTGCACTTGCCGGAACAATTGTCTATATTGGAATGATTTTGATGATCAAGGCAATCCCAGCTGAAGACCTCTTATTGTTCAAGCAGTTTGCATTAAGCACTTTAAGTCGGCTACATCGGAATCATAACGAGCCTCTTTCAGTAGAAGGAGCATAGGAAGTGTCGCACCATCAAACATCTCAAGCGGTCTTAGAATATTCCGATCTCCCTATTACACTCTGCTCCAAAGATGGCACAATATTGCATACTTTCCCCAGTGAAGTTGTGCGTAGCATGCGTCATCTAGAGAATGCATTAGTGTACCGGAATACCTTGCCCAAAACTATGGCAGTGGTTTCCGCACTGAGCGGCGAAGGCGTAACATTTTCGTCACTTGCGTTTGCTGCTACGCTTGCCAACGACATGCAAACGAGCACATGCCTTGTGGAGTTGAATTGGCAAAGGCCTGGTTTATCTAGGTTAGTTTCTCAGCCTGTGATTGCCAAGCCAATTCAGAAGCGCAGGATCGCGCAGAAAAATACGGCAAGCATAGAGCACGATTTTGGCCTTGGTATAGCTGGGGTTCTTACAGGAGCTTGCACTCTGGAAAGCGCAATTGCATCTACCTCCATACCAGATCTTTCGTTTATACCTGCTGGAAATTTAAATCCAGTATTGCGACCATCAATGGCGCGCAGCGAGCAAATCCAAAATATCTTGGCGCAGCTAGGTGAGCGCTTCGAGCATATTATTATTGACATCCCTGCAATTCATATGTCGCGTGACGCTACGGCACTAGCCGCCTTAAGTCAGGGATGTTGCTTGGTTATTCGACAAGGTGTAACACCTGTAAATAGGGTAAGGCAGGCTCTTGAAGAGATCGCTCACCTCAATATTTTAGGCGTCATTCTGAACCAAGTAAACTTAAGCTCACCGAACTGGCTACACCATTTCGTACGACAAGAATAGAATATGAAGGTATTTATTTTATTTATTTTAGCTTGCTTCTTTATTTCTCCAAAGGTTAGACATCGAAGGCTAAAATTTTCTCGATGGCTACTTTTTGGAATAGTAATATTTGTATGCTTTGCATATTTTTTCCTTAATCAGATCTAAAGAGACCCAACATTGATAAATACAATCTCGATAGGCACAGAGCCTCTGACAGCTCATTATCAGCTACAGCGAAGTTCTGCCATATCTTGGGCTTGGCTTAGTGCGATTTTGGCATTAAGCGCTCTAGTTGGATTAAGCTTAATCCGAGGCACATCACCTCTTGCTCTCATTGGATGGATTATTTTTTTAACTGGCATAGTGGCGCTTCTGTACGAACCGCGCTATGGCGTTTACCAGATTGTCGGCTTTGGTCTCGCTGGCGATATGATTCTCAGCCCTTGGTTTCCTTTCGTTAAAAATCTTTCGAGCGCAGAATCAATATTGTATATTGGGCGCGCCACAAGTTTCAGTCCTGCAGAAATATTCATTGTTCTCACATTTATCTCGTGGCTAAGTCGGGCAGCAATTCAGCGCAAAATGGAGGTCTTCAAAGGTCCGCTTTTTTGGCCAGCAATGATCTTTGCCTTTTTTATAACCACGGGTCTGATATACGGCTTAGTACATCAAGGTGATAAAAAAATAGCGTTGTGGGAAGTAAGGGTTATATATTACCTTCCTTCAATGCTTATCCTAACCAGCAACCTCATAAAAAATAATAAACATGTCAATACGTTAATATTGATAGCAATAGTTGCAGTTTTTTTAGATTCATGTAACGGCATAATCTATATTGCAACTGTCCTGGCTTTTAATATTCGAAGCGTCGAGGCAATAGCCGAACATTCTTTCTCAATACATATTAATACTATACTTGTGTTTACCTTTAATATTTGGATGTTTCGTGGATCACAAAAAAAGCGTTTAATACTACCTCTGCTTATACCGATATTTTTAATTAGCTACTTTGCAAATCAACGGCGTGCTTCATTTATAACCTTAGCTATAGCAATAATTATTATTAGTTTTGTATTATACCAAGTTCGTCGTAAAACATTTTGGTTTATTATACCAATAGCTTTCCTATTAAGTATTATATATATTGGAGCATTTTGGAATAGCACCGGCAGTATAGGAATGCCAGCTCGAGCAATTCGTTCGGTTATTTCGCCAAAGCAAGGGGGACGAGATGATTCCTCGAACGTCTATCGTATAATTGAGAATATGAATTCAAAGTTTACTATTGCACAACACCCTTTTACCGGAGTAGGTTTTGGAAATAAATTTTATATCGTAGCTCCAATGCCTGATATCAGTTTCTTTGAATGGTGGCAATATATTACCCATAATTCTATTCTTTGGATCTGGATGCAAACAGGGATTTTTGGATTCATTAGTCTACTTATGTTAATAGGAATTTCCATCGTAGTTGGCACTCAAAGTATGTGGGATATTACAGATGGCGATTTGAAATCGATCGTTTTTATGGCAACGCTCTATATTATTATGCATTTCATCTACGCGTATGTAGATATGTCTTGGGAGGCACAAAGCATGATCTACGTTGGAACGATGATGGGAATTATAAATTGCAGTGGAAACATCTCTGTAACATCTTACCGCCTTACTCAAAAGTACTAAAACAGAATATCATGAGTTTGAAATTAAAAAAAATATCTCGCATTGTTAAAGAAGAATTGAGCGGTTATCATCCTCGATTACAAGTTGCACAGCTAATTTGCAGTATATTACCAGCTTATGCTGGAAGCCGAGTGCGGGCACTAGCATTGCGGGCGGCTGGGTTTCAAATTGGACAAGGCTGCGTTATATGGGGCATGCCAATATTAACTGGAAGCGCAACTCTTTACAAAAATTTACACATGGGCAACTATGCAATGATTAATTTAGGGTGTTTGTTTGATCTTGGATCGCCGATCCATATTGGTGATTATGTGGCAATTGGCCATCATGTTTCAATTTTGACTACGAGCCATATCCAAGGTCCTTCAAACTTTCGAGCAGGACCTACTTATTCATTACCAGTTATTATCGAGAGCGGAGCTTGGATTGGCACGCGCACTACAATATTACCCGGCGTCACCATAGGCACAGGAGCAGTAGTTGCAGCTGGAGCCTTGGTGACGAAAAACGTACCTGCTAATTCGCTAGTAGGAGGTGTTCCAGCTCGCATTATCAAATCGCAACTGCCTAGTCATCTCAGTATCTAAGGTTTTGCAGAAATAGGCGAAAGCTCAGGGTAAAGCCAAACGGAGCTTGATATCGGACAGAGTCATGCCTTGGTGCGATTGTTCGATGGCCCAAGCAAGCGTTTTGCCCAAGGTCTCGCGAGCGATGGTGCGACAGGACTCGCCAATGGTCATCAGGCGTGTGTGAGCCCATTCGAAGGCACGATCATGCTTCAATTGGCGCATCAGAGCCGTGTACGCCAGGACGACGAGGTGCATGTGCCTGGTCTGGCCCATCCCGTCCCTGAGCTGACACTCGCCCATGCCCAAATGCTGCTTCCCGTCCCGATGAAAGGTCTCCGTCCCTGTCCAGCGCTTTTTGTAGACCTTCAAAATGCGATGAGCTTCCCACTGGGTTCGGTTGCTGATCAGGATCTTGCGTGGCGTCGCAGCTTCTGCTTCTGACCACAACACCAGAATACGCACTGGGTGGTTGACATTGGGCAGACGAACGGACTTGGTGAAGCTACCATTGCGTGTGACCGCCGACCGTAAACTTGGTGCGAACAAGCGGCGTGAGCGTTTTGACCCACTCAGTCACGCTGGTCTGCTTCCCGCTGACTACAATCACTCGGTTGGCTTTCAAATCACCGATGTAGCTGCGACCTTTGGCGTGGAGGGTGTTCATAATTGGCGCGTTGGTGAAGTAACTGTCGAAGGTGAAGTCGCCCGGTATGTCCTCAGCGACAACCCAATCGATCAGTTCCTTAGCGAGGTCGGTGTGATTCTTGAACGGGCGCTCGTCGTCGCACTGCTCGCGCTTGCGGAAGCGCCGGAAATCGAGCGGATAATGCTTCCCACTCGGGTTGACGTAGTTGGCAAACAGGTAATCGTGGGCGATCAGGTGGCGTTTGTCGGCATGGTCCCAGAAATAGCCGACATCCTCTATCAGTTTGCCGTCATGATCTATCAAAGTGTTATCGATCGCGATAACGCCGTCGTGACGATAGCGCGTTGCAGCGTCCTGTTGAAGCCATTCGAGCCGGTGCGCGTTGATGCGCTGGACATCCCAGGGCGCTTCAGTCAACCATCGATTGAGAGTGGATTGGTCGGGTGGGGCGGCAAACTCTCGCGTGATACCGCTCACGGTCTTGTGCTCCGCTACAAACAGCCCGGTCAGGTATTCGGCAAAGTGGCGGCGTGAAGGCTCATTTGGAAACAGGTCGGCGAACTGGACCAGCAGTTCCTCGACCACCTGTGGTATCGCGACAATTGCTGGCACCTGTGCCTCCCAACTGGTAGACCAACGCTCGCCTGATCATATGCTCAGAAGCTTGTTGCCGCAAATCTGCAAAAGTCCAGTCAGTATGATGGATTAACAAATTTCATAGAGTACTCAAATCAGTAAAACATTTATAAAACTAATAATGATATTCCATGTACTAAACGATGTTTTCCAAAACCTTTTTGCGGTTTTAGGCGCATACTGGCATTTACGATCTGCCAAAAAGCTCAGCCAGCACATTAGATTATAGGGGCCGCCTCATATTCAGAATTCAGGAACGCTATTAGAGGGCGTTTGGAAAATCAGGACCATCGTGATACCATGATTGATTTGTGCATTGGAATGCGAGAACCAAGGTGTGATGATGGGATATCTGACCGACTTAACCGACGAGCAATGGGCCTGGATCGAACCGATTTTCCCACCACAGGAAGGTCGTGGCTGCCGCCGCACCGTCAATCTTCAACGTATGATTGACGCCTTGATATATCAGGATCGGACTGGCTGTCAGTGGCGCTTGATCCCACTCGACTTTCCGACATCAGGGACCGTTCACTACTACTTCGATAAATGGAATGACGATGGCACGATGCTCGAAATCCACGACTGCTTGCGGCGCGCCGTGCGCGTAGTGTAAGGGCGTGAGCCTGAGCCAAGCGCTATCGTGATCGATAGCCAATCGGTCAAAACCGCCGAAGCTGGCGGCGAGCGTGGTTTTGACGAAGGCAAACAAGTCGATGGGCGCAAACGGCAGATGGTTGTTGATACCGAAGGCAATCTGCTGACAGTCACGGTTCACGCTGCCGACATTCAAGATCGTGACGACGTGCAAGGAGCACTGGTGGAGACACAGGAATTGTGTCCAATGGGCTGCCAAAATCCTTGGCATCACGATCAAGATTGTCACATGTCCAGCCGAGCAGGTCGGTTTTCAAGTGCAGCCGCGTCGCTGGGTCGTCTAGCGGACAATTGCATGGGTTAATCGCTGTCGTCGCTTGAGTAAGGATGTTGAGCATTTGGCCAATAATAGCGCTTTTTGTATTTATTGGGCGTCGATACAGCGTATGTTTCGCTATGTGACACCACCACACGACCAAAAAAAGACCATATATACACACAAAGGCGAATTTAGCACAAGTGAGTATCGTTCGTTGATTTTCCAAACTTCCTTTTATTGGAGACTGTGTGTGCCTCGTTTCGACGATTAAAAAACTTGAACTAGCTATCGGCCCAAATGGCAACTTGAAATAGGCAATGGGTATTTATCAATTACGGCTGTTCTATCGCCGCACAAAGCCTTGTTCGTATCGGGTCCGACTGAAACATTGGAACATATGTAATCATGATGGATAATGATTTTCACAGCCTTAAACCGGAGGGACGCACCGAACAGCCAGATTCTGCTCTAATATTTCTCGAAGAAAACGTTTGGATTGGTGCTCGAGTTATTGTTCTTCGCGGTGTGACTATTGGTAGAGGAAGCGTCGTTGGAGCAGGCAGTATTGTGAATCGAGACATCCCTCCACGCTCCCTAGCGGTTGGCGTGTCGGCACGAGTGATTCGCAAACTCTGACATTTGGGTGAGGATAAAGAAATTACCATGCTTAAAGTTAGTGTGATTATACCTACATATAATCGGGTTGATCGCTTAAAAAAAGTTCTTCAAGCACTCGAAGAACAAAATTTCGATCATAATGCTTTTGAAGTAATCGTCATTTCAGATGGCTCGACAGATCACACAAACGAAATGGTTCAAGAATTAAAGACTCTATATCGTTTAAGTTTACTCATACAGCCGAATAAAGGCCCCGCAGCGGCAAGAAATTCAGGCATAGCACATGCTAAAGGTGAATACGTTCTTTTCGTTGATGATGACGTCATTCCAACACCAGAACTTATTGCTGAGCACATCAATGTTCACGAGCAACAAGGTAGCAATATTGTGGCGCTTGGACCTATGCTAACTCCGCAACAATTCCAAATGACACCTTGGGTTCGTTGGGAGCAAGCAATGTTAATAAAACAGTATTACAGCATGCAAAATGGTCGTTGGCAGCCAACAGCTCGCCAGTTTTATACAGGCAATACTTCGCTGCAACGCAGCCATTTACTAGCTAGCGGCGGTTTCGATCCAAAATTTAGGCGCGCCGAAGATGTAGAACTTGCATATAGACTTAAAACCAGAGGTTTACGATTTTTCTTTAACCCAAAGGCAATTGGTTATCACTATGCTGAACGAAGCTTTCGCTCCTGGATAGAAACCCCATACGCTTACGGCAGAAACGATGTTATTTTTGCTCGCGACAAAAAGCAATCATGGTTGTTACAGGCGGTATTTGAGGAATATCAAATGCGCAATACACTTATTCGCTTTCTTGTTCGCATTTGTTTAGATCGTAGGATTCTAAGTAAATTTACAATCTGGTTATTACAGTCTTTCGCTTGGCAAAGTGATCGTATAGGCTTAGAAAAAATTGTCCAAATGACACACAGTGGCATTTTTAATCTCCAGTACTACCAAGGTATATCTGACGAATTAGACGGCCGAGCTAATTTCTTTGCGCAGGTACAGTAAAATGTTTGACATCTTTCGACAAGATGCATATCGTTGGTCAGTCTACCACCCACAACTTCGTTTAACCAACGCATCTCAACTTTCTACATGGTTAATTATATGGCTTCTGTTTCATCATATGCCTTTGCGTGCTACAGCCTGGTTTCGCTTCGGTTCATGGTGCAAACACAAACGTATACCGTTTCTGCCTGGGCACATCCAGCGGCGCATTTACCGTCATTATGGCTTGGAGATAGTTATTGGGGCCGATATAGAAGGTGGCCTATATATACCTCATCCCATTGGCACTGTTATAGCGCCAAAGCATATTGGCCATAATTGCAGTATTATCGCTGCTGTAACTATAGGCATGCGTAACGAGTGGAAATTTCCTGATATTGGCAATGATGTTTTCATAGGTGCGGGTGCGCGGGTTTTGGGTGGTATTTGCGTAGGGAACAATGTCACTATTGGCGCTAATGCCGTTGTCATTCATGATATTCCTGAGCATTCGACTGCAATAGGAATACCAGCAAAAATAATAAAAAAGAAATAACGTCCAAAACGAATACAGTTACCGGAGTATCAGGATTTGAAAAAAAACTTCGCTCGAAAAGTTTATTTTATCTATATTCTTGTATGTCTGTTAGTATCAAGTTGCGCGTGGCAAAATACTGCACCTAGTCCTAATTCGAGTACAAACGCAACACCAACAGTTGCTCCATTCTTCGCAGATATACATCCACAGACCCAATCAACAACACCATCCAACATCTACTCGGCCACAGAAAGTGCCTCACCGACTAGAACAGTTTCTACGAATATCCTTGTCAGCACAAGAATAACAGACCAAATCCAAGAAATATCTATCTATGACGATCTATTAAGCTCTGATTGGAGCTTAAGCAATAGCGATTTTACGCAGTTTGAGCAAACCAATCAAATCAAAGCACAACACGGGCAAACTGCGTTAGCAGTTAAGCCTTTGAAGGCTTTTGGAAGTTTATTTTTCACCGTCAACAAAAATACAGGTGTTCAATTTCTAAGGAAAAGTGTCTTGGGTTTTCGTTTGTGGTTAATGGGAGGGAGACGAGGTATTGCAACAAGCGATCTGGCAATCACAGTAACAGGAAGCAATTCGTATAACTATTGGAAATCAAACGATACTTCAGTAACAATCAATACGCCGATAACATTGGATAGACCGTTATTTTCTGAAACACGGTTATATGACCTAGATATTAATCGCACCATTCCCGAAGGCACTTGGGTTGAAGTCGTTGTTTGGTTAGATAATCTTAAGTATGACCCAGAATATACTTATATCACAGGGATATATCTCAAAAATGATGAACTCTTCAATGACACGTTTTATTTAGATAACGTGGATATTCTTCTTGAGACGCAGCCCTAGAAAGTTTACGGCTTCTTTTTCCTCTTCATTGGTTTCAATTATATGTGAGCGTAGCGCCTTATCTTCGCCACCACTTTGAACTGACAACAGCTGATCAACTGTGGCTATAATCTCATCAGAACCTACTGGCTTCGTTAAAAAAGCTACTGCCCCAGCCTCCCGTGCTCGGCTATGATCAAGATCTTGCACACTACCAGTTAGAATAATTACTGGTATTATGCAATATTGAGAGTTACTGCGCATATGCTCCAATAGCTCAATCCCATTGAGTTCCGGCATATTAATATCAGTAATAACCAAATCAAACGGCTGCTCGGATAAACGCTCTAGAGCTTGCCGCCCATTTAGCGCCGCAACCACAACGTGATGTTTCTGCTGCAATATAAAACCCATTAAGCGCTGGCTTGTCGAATGGTCATCTACAATGAGAATCTTAGCCATCGTAGCCTCATAAAATTAATTGAAATACTTGACTAGACGCCAATGGTTATTACCTGACATAGGCTGGTATAAAACATTGTCCATTAGCTTGTGCACAATAAACAAACCATAACCTCTAACTTGTGGAGTATCGAGGAGTGGAGGTTCTATCATATCAATATCAAATGAATCACCATTATCATAGATATCAACAGCAAAAATTTTTTCTTCAATCTTTATAGTGAAAACCACTTTGATGTATCCATTAGGAAAGTTAGCACATGCGTGTTCTACAATATTAGAACAAGTTTCGTGCACTGCCATTTGAACAGGATAAACATAACTATACAAAATATTTTCATTCCTCTTTAATATACATTCAATACAATCACTCAAAATGCTAAGATATTTTGTTGATGCAGGTATTTCAACACTAATAACATCCTCCCTATTGATATTCATTAATTCACCCCTTTAATCACAACTAATGTTTGATCATCATCTTGTGGTCGGCCTGTACTAAACACCTCAATCGCGGTATATATTTTTTCTAATATGAACTGCGCTGGCATATGAGCAGATGTAGATACAATATTGAGCAATCGATCATATCCAAACAGTTCTTCCTCAGGCCCACGTGCTTCATTTAGACCGTCCGTCCCTATTAACAGAAGATCGCCCGGCCCAAGCGATATCACATGATTCTTACACATGCTCATTCTAAGAACCCCAAGAGGTGGACTATCTGCACCTAATAATTTTGGAATTCCATCAGCAGAACAATAAATAACGGGCGAGTGACCAGCATTAGCATACACTATTGTCCGGGAAGCTGGCTGATACTGCCCAATAAAAGTGGTGGCGAACATTCCAACTTGCAAAAAATCCTCGAATAAATCTTCGTTCGAGTTTCGCATGACCAGCTCAGGTTCTGGATTGGGCATATAACTAGCTTTGCTATGAATGGCTGTACGGGTCATGGTCATAAGCAATGCTGCTGAAAGCGCCTTACCGCTTACATCACCAACTGCAACCATAAATGGCCGATTTGGTAGACTTATGAAATCGTAGAAATCGCCACCTATCTGCCGTGCTGGTTTCGAATGACCTGCAATGTCAAGTCCTTGTACTGAAGGAATATGCTGTGGTAAAAGACGAAGTTGAACCCTACGGGCGAGTTCTAGCTCTCTCTGAACTTTACGCTGCTCAAGTGTTTCTTGCTGCAGAAGAACTTGTTCTATATGCGTTCCGGCTTGCTCTATTATTACTTGTGCGAGTTTAACATCCGGTGAAGAAAAGTTTTCATCTTTATTTACGAGACCCAAACCTGCTACAAAAGAGCCACGAATCCTGATAGGAATCAATATTAAATTTTCAGCCTGCTCTGAATATTTGACAAGAAGATTTTTTTTGCTCAGAGAAATCTCTTTCTCGCGATTTTTTACTTGCTCAAACATGTGATGAATAGTCATTTCATCACCAAAGCTTTCTGGATATTGAATAATTATATTTCCTTGATTTTCTGATTCATATACGACAAACCCAGCACGTGTATTGATCAATCTCATTGCCTCGAATAATAGGCCACGAAGCGTATCATCGAGCGTTGTATAGTATCGTAGTGAACGAGTAAGCTGATAGACTGCCAATAGCCTATCCTGGCTATCGACAAGATCCGCTACCAGAGTGTTCATCTCTTCTTCTAACCTAATAAGATAAGATACTAGAGCTGCTTCTGCAGCCAGGCGCTCTTGCGATTGAATATCATATAAACCGCTTACGCGTAGGTCGCCGAGAAGTCGATGCTCATAGTAAACTGGCACTCGCAAACTCGGTTGCTCGAGAACATCGCGTGCAGGCCAGTACGCCAATGGAACGCCATCGCCCCACACTCCAAAAGCGGAGGCGCCACTGGCTAGCCATCCTTTCGCAAGGGTGGCAAGATGAGTGCGCATATTTACCAAGGCGTTAACGGTCATGTTTACTTCGCAAACACTGAAAGGGCATGATCTTCGTCGAGAAAAATATTAAAAGCTTTATCAAGCCTCGTGAGCTCAAAAATCATGTACACCTGTTGCTGCAAGGCACAGAGATAGAGATCGCCTTCATATTTATGGCATCGATTAAGACCTTGAACAAGAGTAGCAAGTGCGGTCGAGTCAATGAAATGAACTTGCCCTAGATTAACAACAATTTGTGAACTTTCGCCGGTTATATTTTTATCGAACCATTCATTTATCAAAGGTGTCACGTAGTTATCGAAACGACCAGATAGTCGAAGTACTTTGACTTTCCCAGAAACAGTATGCATCATGTCCATTTATGAAAACTCCTTATCTTTCAATGGCAGGATGATTTGCGCTAAAAGCATCTGCATGCACAGCTACTTGGCTTCGTACCAAACGAGATCGAAAACCCGCTAGTGGAGTTTGAAAAAATATTTTCAAGTCGCCGAACCATGTTCGAGTAGCGGTATAGTATGCATCAGCAATTAATATATCATTCAGTGAACTGGAACCAGCAAACTGGGTATACCATAAACCTGTAAATCCCATGGCATACTGATCACGTTTCTGCTGCCAAGTTTTTTCTGCGAATGAATGCTCTTCTAGTGTAAGCGGTTTTACTCCGACAAAACGCAAATCACCCTTTAGCACATTCCACAATTCCGGCATACGATGCATACCACAAAATCGAATCATTTTACCTAGTACATTCACAGAACCATCCCTGCTCGTTGTTTGAAATGAAAAGATTTGTGCATTCTGCAAGGTTTTTTTGGATTTACCTTCGACCGCTCGAAGACCATAGCACAAACGCTTACTAAAAGGGTTTCGATTTATGAATATTACTGTCAGCAAAAATACCGCTAATAATAACGGAAGAAGCAAAAATGTAAAAAATATTGCAGCAAAAATATCTATGATTCGAAGCAGTCTTTTCTTATGCCATTTTGGGAGTTCGATATTTGAAATAAGAAACTTATCCGTTACATCAATATTATATCCGGTTACCAAATCTATCATTGTCGATTGGTGAACAAGTCGATGGTTGATATTGACCAATCGACCAATATAGCTCCTTCGCAGAATTGTGCTGTGCCGGACTGTCGCCTCATCATCAATAACTACACTTGGAGCAATAATAGCCCCAGGCCCGAGTTCGGCATTGTGCCCTATTCGGCATCCTTCACCGATACAAAGAGGCGGGGCTAGGCGTGCGCTAGGATGAATAGTTGTATTTAATCCTATCCAAATTCCAGGGGCAATTTGATTCCCAGGAATTGTCAAAGGAAATGTCTTAGGAATATCTGACTCGCTGCCAACATTTCTTCGCGCCGCAGGGAAGGAGTTATATAAGAATGCTTGTTGCGCCTCTTCATATTGAGGAAAAGTTTCAAGAGGATTCCAGTAAGTATCAATGATATGTGCTCTAACGATTTGATTTTCGTTAAGTAGGGCTGGAAGAATATCGCGATATATAGTAGAAAACAATTTATTAGAAACATAATTAATAATACGTGGCTCGCAAAAAAACGCCCCAGTAAATTCAACCTGAAGCTTACGATCTTGTGTGATTTTATCTATTACTTTGTCATTTTCATCAATAGTAAGTGGTTGTTTTGGCGGCCAATTTTGGCGGGCAGCTATAAGTGTTAGCGCAGACCCGGATTCTCGATGAACATCAAGAGCAGCCTCTATATCAAAATCAATAATTATATCGGCAGGTACTACCAATACAGTTTCAGTTATTGCGTTTCCAACCCAGCGGACTGCTCCCGCATCGCCCCACCCCTCGCGCTGCATCACATAATCGATATGAACTCCCCAACGCCGCCCGATACCAAAATGCGAAACAATTGCTCCACCCTCTTTATACAAACTAACAAGTAACTTATTATAGCCTTTTCTGGCCAGCAATTCTATCAATATCTCCATTACTGGACGATTGACAATAGGAATCAAAGGGGTCGCTAAAGTGGTGCCTAGCGGCTCAAGCTTTGGCGTCTCATTTGTAGCAAGAAGCAGAACTTGCATGGAAATCCTTATGATAGTATCGAAGATGAAGCAGGAGTAAGCGGTGCAGGGAACGTAATCGCAGCATCGACACTTTCATAAATATCAAAAAACATGTCAAGCCGCACCAAAGAAAGAACTCGCGCAATATCTGAAGGGATGGCAGCAAGACTCAATGAACCACCTGCTGCTCGTGCGCGATTCGTCAGCGCCACAAGAGCGCCAAGGGCAGTGCTATCAAGAAATTTTGTGTGTTCAAGATTGACAATAAGAAACGGCGTTTTATTGAGCGCGTGTTCTGCCTGTTCAACAAATGCTGAATAGTTATGAATATCAAGCCGCCCCTCAATCGAAAGTATGATGGTTTTGTCAATCATAATGCCCTCCGAAGTCGGCAGATACTGGTTGAGTACATCACCATGGCGCAAAGCCCACCACTGTCTTAGAAAAAAATACCCAAAATAGCCAAAATCACGAACATAGCGGCGCCATAGTCGTTGCGGTTCCTGCATGAGTCGGTAAAGCCACTCGAGTCCGGCGCGTTGTATCCACCGTGGAGCCCGCCGTGTCACACCCGCAATCATATCAAATGTGCCGCCAACACCAATGCATACAGGTATCTGAAGGTAATCGGCATAGGCCCGAATCCACTTTTCTTGCTTCGGATTTCCAAAAGCAACCAATAAGATATCAGGTTTTGCCTGCCGAATATGATCAAGAATTGATCGATCAATTTCCTGTATAGCGACATTCGGCGGTGAGATGACGCCGGCAATTTTCAATGCACAATGCCGCTCCTGAAGAATATCAGCAGCACGCGCAGCTATTCCCTCACGTGCACCAAGCAAGAAGATGGAGAAACCTTTTTCTGCGGCACGCTCAGCTAAGGCAGGCACAAGATCAGCGCCTGTCACTCGGTCGGCCATTGGCATGCCAAGCAAACGAGCTCCGAGAACAAGCGGCATGCCGTCGGCAGTCGCCATATCTGATTCTTGGAGAATTAAGCGTAGTTCGGGATCGTGGAGAGAATTGACAACAAAATCGGCATTGACCGTTGTGACTTGATGTGTGCGCCCAGTTATTCGTCCTTGATGTATAAAACTTTCAAGGCGATCAAGCGCTTCGCTCATTGTCAGATCATCGACGGGCACACCAAGAATGATAAGCAGTTTGCGCATCGTGCCGATCTCTTTCTGTGATGTATAGCTGAGATGATTGATACTGCACGCATTGGTATGGCTAAATTAGTAGGCGCCCCGGCTCACAAGAACAGCTGGGATTGTTTTAAGCAAAATCTCAATATCTTTCCAGAGACTCTGCTCGGAAATATATTGAAGATCTAGCTCGATCCAACGCTTAAAATCAACATTACTTCGCCCAGATACCTGCTGCAAACCAGTAATACCCGGCACAGCATTCAAGCGACCAATCTGCTCGTAGCTATACAAGGCAACTTCGCGAGGCAGTGCAGGTCGCGGGCCTACAAGACTCATTTGGCCTTTTAATACATTGAACAGCTGTGGGAGTTCGTCGATACTAAGTTTACGAATGATACGACCCACACGTGTGACTCGTGGATCGTCCTTCATCTTAAATACTGGACCGTCGGCTTCATTTAATGCCATGAGCTCTTGCAGACGTAGCTCGGCATCTATATACATTGAACGAAATTTATAACATGGGAAGTGTTCACCCCACCGGCCTACACGAGTTTGGCGAAAAAGTATTGGACCTGGCGATTCGAGCTTAACTGCAATCGCAGTTATCAGCATAATTGGCGACACAGCAATAAGTGCCAAAATCGCCACAAATAAATCTAGGCACCGCTTTAAATTCCGCAGAATTTTGCGGCGAATAACCCACAAGAGGAGCGAAATTCTTATTCGCTGACTTGAATGAAAACTATCGAAACGCCGGTTCGCATATATTTCGAGCATGCGAGCAGCCTTTTCATCCAAAATCATTTTATTCTCAATATATTCCAATCTACACCTCGTTTACAGCTTGGCAATCGAGAATTACAGAATTAAGGATCACTTTACAGACTAGGTTAAACACTAAAACAAAGAGAAAATCACGTATCATTTCGCGCTGTACGTATCCAACTACGTTCATTATAGCCAATCATTACTCGTAAATAAAGGAGTGATTTCCAAAGAATAAAGACAGGAGCATACAACAAAGATTGATATACTCGACGAGGAGCATTCGAAATTACGAGACCGGCGCAAATATATATTGATTGGCCCAAAATAAGCGCAAAAGCCACCCATAGGCCAACAGTGCTTTGTAACGCAAAAGCTAGGACATAGGACAAAAAAGATATAGCTGCCAACACCGAAAATGGTGGAATAAGTTGTTCAATTGCGGCATCAAGCAATAAGAAACTTTTATGTTTGATTCCCAAATAAACAAGTTGTGGCATATATCTCCGGAGCATTTCCTGACGCCCACGCTCCCAACGGGCATTTTGCGTTTGCGAACCAGCTAACGAGTTGGGCATTTCAGCCCAGACTAAGGCATCAGGCGCAAATGTAACACGATGATTGTCGAGGATAAGCGACATATGATATTCAATATCTTCTGTCAACGAGGCGGACCAATGGTATCGACGGATAATATCTGCAGAAAACACCATTCCATTCCCTTTGAGACCAGCAGAAGCACCTAGCACGCTGCGAGCGAGAGGGCGCAAGTAGTGCAGCGCGGACAACGCCACTGCCCGCAAGCTTGCACTCCAAGATTTTTCGGGATCGCGGACGGCGTAGTACGCTTGGATGGCACGCTCGCCATGCCCCAAACGAGTGTTCATAACGCGCAAAAAATTACTTGAGATAAGAGAATCTGCATCAAGAATGAGTACGGCATCGCCAAGCAACCCTTCAGCTTCAAGTTGTGCGATTAACCACTCAAGGGCATAGCCTTTTCCGACATGTTCCGTGTCAAACCGCTCATACACGCTTGCGCCAAACTGTTGTGCAATTACTGATGTACGATCAGTGCAATTATCCGCGACAATACAGACATTGTATGCTGTATGCGGGTAATCCAGCGCCTCTATGCTTTGAAGTAACTCTGGAAGTAAAATTTCTTCGTTGTGAGCAGGAACAAGGATGGTAAATGTGTGCAGTTTTTCAGTGCCGCGAAACTTTGTGTGTCGGGGTGCCAGTAAGGCGATACAAGTCAAAAAAAGCAAATATCCAACTAGAAAAGCAACACCGCCCTCGACAACAAGGAGAACTGATGTAATAAAACTTAGCATGCTCATATATCCTTGCTAAACTGGCATCTGTGCAGCGCAATATGCCAATTAGAGTTGACAAACCACCTGATTGAGCCGATCAATATAATGATCCAGACTCATTGATTGCTCAATGCGCTTTCGACCACCTTTTCCAAGGCGCTGGGCAACATCGGCATTCGTAAGTAGATAAACAATTGCCTTGCGTAGCGCAATAGCATCGTTTGGAGGAACATACAAACCTGTTTCGCCCTCGACAACCACATCTGTCTGGCCAGGAGTGCGTGAGCAAATAACTGCCCGCTCCATTGCCATTGCTTCCAGAATTGCGGTTACCCCTGCTTGAAATTCGACGTTCTGTAACGGCATCACCATAAAGCGCGCATCAGCATACAGCTGGCGCAATTCGTACTGCGAAAACTTTCGTATCTGGACATTTGCAGGTATCATTCGCCCTTGCATTTCATCAGAACGCTTCGACCAGGGGCTGGCCGCCGCAATGACCACCTGCACAGGCAATTCTTTCACCGCATCCAGCAGGGTTGGGTAATCACGAGCTTCCAGCCCCACAGCACAAATTATCGGCTCCATATCGGTTTGAACGCATGTTTTGGCGGAATCAAAAAATCCTTCATCCACCATGAAGGGTGTAAAAATAACTCGTTCCGACGCTATCGACCAACGCTGCTCGATAAATTGCTTTTGCCAGGTCGAGTAAACAAGAAAGCGATCAATATGGCTTTGGATAGCCATATAATCAAAAAACACCATCTTCTTTTTAACCGACAAAATGTGGACAATCATGACATGATGAGCGCGTTGGTTCATGCCAAATAATTTGCTCATCAATGCAAAAGGTATACCAACCTGCTCACCATCGGTAAAAATGGTGCGATAAGTCCTGCGTAGCCGAAAGCATGCCCAGGCAAGCATAGTATCTGCGCCAGCCAGACGCTCCAGCAATATGCCAAAACGTCCTGTTGCTCGCCGCGCCGCAGGATAATCGAGTAGATCCGCATTTAGAGCGCGCGCCAACTCAAGGTAATCAGCCCGTGGGCGCTTCCCCTCTGAAACTTGCTCGTAAATATTGGACGCGATCACGCCGGATACGGTGAGAAGGACGTCTGCCATCATCTATCCCTTGCCCTGCCTGGGGCATTGCTATCAATATTCGGCTATTTGTCTGTGTACCGCGCTTGTTGCGCAAAAGTAATGCGCAAGAAAGCAAAATTATTAGGTGCTTTTTTGCGCTACTCGCTTAAGAACTGATAGCAGGCGCTGTGTATTTTGGCTGGCGTCAAACTTCGAAGCCACAGCTTGAGCCGCTCGTTCACCTTGCCGCAAGCGCATCGCAGGATCGCAAATAAGCCTGCGCAACGCCTTGGTCAAAGCATCAGTGTCACCAACTGATATTAGTGCGCCCGTCTCGCCATCGGATACAATCTCTGGAATGGCGGCCACATGCGTTGAAACCACAGGCAGGCCGGCGGCACCAGCTTCCGACAAAACCATCGGCAAGCAGTCGCCATAGGTTGGCAGGCAAAAAATATCGGATCGATGATACAGGGCTTTGAGTGCTGGACTATTTGGCTGCATATTGTGATATAGAAAGAGTCCTGGCTCTGACGGAAGCGCATCTCGCGTCACGATGTGGAGTTCAACGCCGAGTGGCCGAAGAGCGCGAAAAGCCTCAAGAAGCAGCAGCCCTCCTTTACGCGCAAAATCGCCACCGACGAAAAGGATTTTAACCGGTCCATCCGTTTTTTTTCGGGGCTCAACCCGGAACCACTCACGGACGTGCACCCCGGGCGGAATAACCGTGATCTTCTCTGGCGGCACATCATATTCAGCGATCAAGCCCTGCTTGGCCCACTCACTCCATGTAATAAGGTGGCGGGCTGCGCGAAAACAATCGCGATTGAGCCGCCATTTTGTGCGCTCAAGCCAGGCAGCGCCGGGCTTGTGGCCATATACCTCACCAAGCGCATCATACTGTAAGGGCGTGGCATCCAGAGAGACAACGCTCGGAATACGCTTGATCCAATCCGTGGAAAGAATCGCTGGTACCTGTGTATGAAAGAGTATTGCATCCAGTGCCGTGGCTTTTGCTAGCCCGGACACCTCGCGGCGCGCCCGAACTCCTGCACGAATCGTCCAGTTACTCCGAAACAGCGGAATGCGCCCTGCAATTCCAGTAGCGTCGAAAGGAACCAGGCCCCAATATGCCTGTACAGACGCATCTTGTTCTACTGTTGCTTGAAGATTTTTTGTATGGGTAATATGCCCCAAGGCCTGCTCAAGAATAAACCCGAACTGGTACTGTTTCATTGGTTTGCCTCAATAACCAGAAGTGAAAGCGAATACGGAGGAATTTCCAAAGTAAAGGGAAGCATGCCAAGTTCTTCCTTCGTGATATTTTTCGGGACGTCGGCGCTATAGCGAAATAGTGTCACCGCGCGCGGGTTAGCAAAATTCTGCAAATCGACTGCAACAGTTGCCGCTTGCTGAGGATCTTTATTAATCAGCAGCAGGGTGAGGCGACTATTCTCTTTTGCAATAGCCGCATAAGCACTCAATAACTGGGGATGTGTGCTCGTTGCTTGGACGGAGGTATCGCCAAAACGGCTGCCGCGCTGATCGTAATTTGAAAACATTTGGAAGGCATAAAAACCTGGAGTTCCAGGTTCAGGGTATCGCCAGTAATTTGCCAGGTAAACATCTTCACGACCGAGGATGCCCAGCACCTCCGCAAGCGCAAGTGCACCCGGCATCGTTTTGTCACCACCCCAGTTCCACTCACTAATTCCAAGTTTCGTCCCGGGATACTGCTGCTGAATTATCTGCTTCATACGCGGAATAAGCGCGACTGGCTGCGCAATCCACGACTCATCTATGTACGTTGCATCCCATAGTGAGCGGGTGCTGCGCAAGCGTTGTGCATCAATCTGGGCATTCGATTGATCGTTATACAAACCTTCAGGATAAAAGTGAATATCGAGTACATCGAGCGTGCGGACACCGTTTTGTTCATCGTGAGCACGCACCTGTTGTAAAAACCACGGCAAAAAATCTTGGCCGCCATGCCGCTCACGATCGACTTCGCCACTTGGAGAGTTCCAGTAGTAATACCAGCAACAACTTACCGGGCCAAGCAATTCAGCATGGGGCAGAACACTTTTTACAGCCGAGGCATAGGTAAGGTATGAATCGCGGATTTCATCGTACGATGTACATGTTGGATGCACGTCATAGTGAGTGTACCCCCAAAGATCAGGCTCATTATCCATTGCAATAAAGCGCACGTCCTCCGTTTGAATATGTCGCATCCACGCTACGACAGATTGCACATCCGAGCGAGTATTTGCCATGTTAGGGTCAGCTATCGGCCCGGGATTTTCGCAATTAGCGCCACCGGCATCGCCGCAGTTGCCGTCTTTATCAGGAAAGGAACAGGTCGCAGTATCGTTATTTTTTGCCACCCACCCCATTGTCGGCACTGTCAATAGAACCTCAGCCCCTGCGTTGGTACTTTCTTGAACGAAATCATCGCTCGCAGAGCGACCTGTATAGCCATAATCGCCATTCCGATACTGCCAATCACTTCCTGAATTCCAAGCGTTCCCTAGCTGCCAGTTATACCGTGTGCTTGGGTTACCCCCCCACCGATTCAGTGTAGGACGCAAGCTGGAAAGTACATCGGCAGAAGCCCCATTGACTCCATAAATAAATGGACTTATTGGATGGCGACCAAGCAGCGTATCAACCGTCACAGTAACGTCGGCCCTTGGTATTTCAAGTGTCGCTGTTACTGGTAGTAGGGAAGGAGTAGCTACCGGCGATGGCGCACCCATGAGGGCTGATAAAGTGGGTGTTGGCTGCACTGCCGGTTGTGAAGGCGCGCCTGTGCAGCTCACTATCACCCCAGCGAGAATGAATTGCAGACAAAATTGGCCGAACAGCGCATATCTTCTTGAGGAGATGCCACGGTACATATGGTGATTTTTTGATATTATCTTCATCTTATTTCTTACAATAGTTTAAAATTTTCGGCCGCGTCGCCTGAATTACACCGCTTTTCGAAAGACAGGGATACGTTTGTGTTCCAAAATATTTCATGATTTTTCTATCGTGCAATAGTATCAATTTCCGTGTAAACCATTTATATATTGCGATTTTCTTCTGATTAAACACACTGTGTGCACAATCCCGCTTCCATCAATTTTCCACAACTATACTATCAAGGAGAGCGGACTTATGATCGGAATGAGTGTAATTGGTTATGGTTATTGGGGGCCAAATCTCGTTCGCAACTTCTCGCAGGTAGCAAATACTCGTATCGTCAGCGTTTGTGATCAGCGCCCTGAGCGGCGCGCCCTGGTTGAGTCAATTTATCCAGGAGTTCGAACCTGTACTGACGTGCGAGATGTGTGGTCAAACCCAGCAATCGACGCTGTAGCAATTGCAACTCCGGTTTCATCTCATTATGAACTGGCCCTTCAGGCACTACGTGCAGGCAAGCATGTCTTTGTTGAGAAACCATTCACCACAACCTCAGCTCAAGCCGAACATCTGCTCGAAGAGGCAGAAAAGCGCCAGCTGACGCTGATGGTGGACCACACATTTGTTTACACAAGCGCAGTTCGCAAAATCAAAGAGCTGATTGACAACGGCAGCACAGGCAAGATTCACTACTACGACTCTGTCCGTGTCAATCTGGGCCTGTTCCAGCACGATGTCAATGTGCTGTGGGATCTGGCAGTTCACGATCTCTCGATCATGGACTTTCTATTTGAGCGTAGCCCCGCCACTATCGCCGCCACAGGTATGGCCCACGTTCCTGGGCAGCCCGAAAACCTCGCCTATTTAACGTGCTACTTCACCGACACTTTGATTGCGCACTTCCATGTGAATTGGCTGGCGCCGGTCAAGGTACGCCAAACACTGATTGGTGGGTCGCAAAAAATGATTGTCTACGACGACATTGAAATGAGCGAGAAAATTAAGGTTTATGACAAAGGTATTACACTCAGTGATCAGCCAGCCGACATTTATCAACTGAAAGTCGGCTACCGCGCCGGCGACATGTGGGCGCCACGCCTCGACAATATTGAGGCACTTCAAATCGAAGCTAATCACTTCATCGAATGCATCACAAACAAACGCAAACCATTGACCGATGGCGAGGTCGGGCTGCGTGTGGTGCGTATTCTCGAAGCCGCATCACAATCAATTGCGAAGCGCGGCGCACCCATCGATCTGTAAACAATTCCGTATCTTGCAATTATCGATATCGATCTTCAATACAAGGAAAATCTCATGATTCCGTTCGTTGATCTGAAAACCCAATACCAGTCCATTAAAGACGAGATCAATTCCGCAGTGCTGGGGGTGCTTGAAAGCAGCCAATTCGTGCTTGGTTCCAGTGTTACTGCTTTCGAAGAGCAATTTGCTGCCTATTGCGGGGCATCCTACGCAATGGGCGTAAGCACCGGCACAAGCGCGCTTCATCTTGCGCTGCTTGCGGCTGGTATTGGGCCTGGCGATGAGGTAATCACAACACCATTCACCTTTATCGCAACTGCCTCCGCAATTGACTATACCGGCGCAAAGCCAGTTTTTGTCGATATCGATCCGGTTTCCTTAACCCTCGACCCTGACCTAATTGAGTCCGCTATTACACCGCGCACCAAAGCTATTCTGCCGGTGCACCTGTATGGCCAGCCAGCAGATATGGACCCAATTCTTGCGATTGCGCGCAAATACCATTTGCTTGTAATTGAAGACGCCGCGCAGGCACATGGTGCGGAATATAAGGGCCGCCGTGTGGGCGGCATTGGCGACTTGGCGTGTTTTAGCTTCTACCCTGGCAAGAACCTGGGGGCCTATGGCGAAGGCGGAGCCGTTACAAGCAGCAATCCCGAGTTCGCCCGCCGCGTCCGCATGCTGCGCGACTGGGGTACCGAGCGGCGCTATCATCACGATCTCAAGGGTTTTAACTACCGAATGGAAGGTATTCAGGGGGCGGTTCTCGGCGTGAAAATGCGCTATATCGAGGATTGGACAGAAGCCCGCCGCCGACACGCAGCCCGCTATGACGCGCTCTTACCAAAAAATAAAGTTGTACTTCCACAGGCAATGAGCGACCGGCGGCACGTCTATCATATCTATGCAGTGCGCCACACTCAGCGTGACGCCTTACAGTCGTATCTGCACGACTGCGGAATCGCAACTGGCATTCACTACCCAATCCCTGTTCATCTCCAGCGCGCATTTGCTGAGCTTGGCTACAAAGCCGGCGACTTCCCGCAGGCTGAGCAAGCTGCCAATGAAGTCCTATCGCTTCCGTTGTTCCCAGAACTTCAGAAGTACCAGCAAGATGTTGTCATTGCGGCGCTGCAAAGCTGGCAGCCATAAGAAAGGGGCTATTCCTTGAGCAATACATCAAAACGAGTTTTAGTCACTGGTGGCGCCGGTTTGATCGGGTCACATATTGTCGACTTGCTGATGGATCGTTATGAGCGCGGCACCGTAAGCGAAATTGTTGTGCTCGACAATTTTGTGCGCGGCCAGCGCACGAATCTCGCGGGAGCGCTGCGCCGTGGCCCTGTCACAATCGTCGAAGGCGATGTCCGCGACCGCGCACTCCTTGCCGAAGCCATGCAGAGCATTGATCAGGTATTCCATCTCGCGGCAATTCGCATAACGCAGTGCGCGGAAGATCCGCGCCTCGCGCACGAAGTGCTGGGCGACGGAACCTTTAATGTGCTCGAAGCCGCCGTCAAGGCTGGCGTGAAAAAGGTGATTGCCTCATCTTCGGCTTCGGTGTATGGGCTTGCGGATTATTTCCCAACCACCGAAGAGCAGCATCCATATAACAACCGCACGATCTACGGCGCGCTAAAGGCGTATAACGAAGGATTGCTGCGCAGCTTCAATGACATGCACGGCCTGAATTATGTCGCGTTGCGCTATTTCAATGTGTATGGGCCGCGTATGGATATTTACGGCGCTTATACCGAAGTACTCATTCGCTGGATGGATCGCCTGCTTGAAGGCAAACCGCCGCTGATTTTCGGCGATGGTTCGCAAACAATGGATTTTGTATTCGTTGAAGATATCGCGCGCGCCAACTTGCTTGCCGCCGAGTCCGATGTTTCTGATCAAGTCTTCAATGTGGCGAGTGGCGTCGAAACTAGCCTGAATGATTTGGCTTACGCCCTGATGCGTGTGATGGGCGCAGATATGCACCCTGAGTACGGTCCCGAACGCAAAGTCAACCCGGTGCCGCGCCGCCTCGCCAGCACCGCCAAGGCGCGCGACATGCTTGGGTTTGAAGCACAGATTGATCTTGATGAAGGCTTGCGGCGGCTGGTGTCGTGGTGGCAGGCAACGCGCAACGGAGCAGGCAAATGATTGAGCAGAAAAGCATGCGCACCATCCCAATCGCGAAGACGGTTATGGGCGAAGCTGAAGCAGAAGCCGCGAAACGGCCAATTATGTCAGGCTGGATCACGCAAGGACCGGAGGTAGCAGCATTCGAGCAGGAATTCGCTGATTTTGCAGGGGCAACACACGCCTGTGCGGTTTCCAATTGCACCACTGCGCTCCACCTTGCGCTGCTTGCAGTTGGCGTGCAGCCCGGCGACGAAGTTATTACCGTCAGCCATTCATACATCGCTACGGCCAACAGTATTCACTACTGTCAGGCTATACCCATTTTTGTGGATGTTGACCCCGCTACGCAAAACATGAACCCGGCGCTGATTGAGGCAGCGATTACGCCACGCACCCGAGCTATTCTGTGCGTCCACCAGATCGGGATGCCATGCGACATGCCAGCCATTCTGGCAATTGCCCGCCGCCACAACTTGCCGGTTGTGGAAGATGCAGCCTGCGCCAGCGGCAGCGAGATTCTTATCGACGAAAAATGGGAGCGTATTGGCAAGCCGCATGGCGATATTGCCTGTTTCTCTTTCCATCCGCGCAAGGTCATCAGCACCGGCGATGGCGGCATGCTGACGACCCACAATTCACAATATGATCAGCAGTTTCGGCTACTGCGCCAGCATGGAATGAGCGTGAATGATCGTGTTCGCCACAGCGCACACGAGGTGATTTTCGAAGAGCACTCCAGCATTGGGTTCAACTATCGCATGACCGATATTCAAGCGGCGGTTGGGCGCGAACAACTCAAACGCCTGCCCGAGATTGTCGCAGCACGACGCCGACTGGCCGACCAGTACGCTACATTGCTTGGCGATATTCCAGATTTAGGCGTGCCACACGAGCCACGCTGGGCGCGCAGCAACTGGCAGAGCTATAGCGTGCGCCTCCCCAAAGGAACTGATCAGCGCGCGGTGATGCAGTATCTGCTTGACCATGGCATTGCGAGCCGGCGCGGTATTATGTGCGCCCATCGTGAGGCACCCTACCGCGAGCTTGCACGCAACCGATCTCTGCCCGAATCGGAGCGCGCCCAAGATACAACTATTATTCTTCCACTATTCCCGCAGCTTACCGAAAGTGATCAGGAATACATTGCGGCGATGCTGCGTGAAGCGTGCGCGTACCAGCATTAGCATTTACCGCATACGTGTCATTCAATTGCGATGCAGGAGGGCAGCGCATGGATAAAGCCTTAACCGCAGAATTATCACATTTCGAGAACACGCATTCGCTGACAAGAGTCGCGCTGTTTACGAATAGCATCTCTGTTGGCGGCATGGAAGAGCATGTCGAGTTGCTTGCGAGGCATCTAGACCGCAGCCAGTTTGAGGTCTTCAGTATTTGCCCGGAATGGGAGGCCACTGAGCCTTTTTATCGCTCGCTTGCGCAAGAGTCAGATTACGTTGCGAAAGCAACACCTGATCGCCGGCATGGGCTTATTCATGTCCCCAAAGAGTGCCTACGCCTGTATCACTACTTGCGCACCTGGAAAATTGACGTACTCCATATGCACTCGACAACCTTTCGCGGGCAGTTGTATGCGTTGATGATGGCGCGACTTGCTGGTGTGAAACGCATCTATGTCACCGAGCATTTAGCGCCCGATGAAAAGCTTCCAGTCCCTGAGCGCGCCCTCCGTTCGCTGGTGACACGGCTGATTGATGGCCTTGTCTGTGTCTCGCAAAAGAATTACCTTGCGCGGGCAGCCCACCTCTATACGCCACAACATCGCACGACAGTGGTAAATAATGGCGTTGATCTCGATGATTTTCCAACTATTCCAGAATCGGCGCTGGCGAATCTTCGTACCCAGTACGATCTGCCAGATGATGCGCTTATTATCGGGACTGTTGTGCGCTTCGAACCAGAAAAAGGTTTGAACTATTTATTCGACGCGATGCCGGAAATTTTAGCTGCCTGCCCAAATACATACCTGCTTATGGTTGGCGATGGTTCGCTTCGCGAAGAACTTGCAGCACAGGCGGAACGGCTTGGCTTTGCTGACCAGGTTCGGTTTACAGGTTTCCAAAGCGATCCGCGGCCATATCTTGGCTTGCTGGATGTGTTTGTGTTGCCTGTGCCTGTAGGCTCAATGTCGATTGGCTTGCTGGAAGCCATGGCAATGCGACGTGCAGTGATCATTACGTTTGGCGGTGAAGGCGAAGCGGTGGTGCATGGCGAGAGCGGATTTTGCGCTGAACCGCGTAATTCCGCATCGATTGCATCACACACGATTCAGCTGCTGCAAGACTCACACCTTCGCGCACAGTTCGGCGAGCAAGCCTATCAGCGAATAGCTAGCACTTTTTCGGCCCAGCAGGTTGCGAAAACACTTGGCACGCTATATCGCTCGACAATTGTGTAGGAGCCAGCGATGCCTTTCTCCGCCGGTTTTTTTATGGACCAGATTGCTGGTCATATTACGAACTACCACAACCTTCGTGCTGTAGCCGCGAACGAGCCAGAAATGGATGCGCGCTGGTATGAAATCAGCTACCGCAAAGCCGGCGGTTCGCTCGAACGGCTGCGCGATGAGTACCTGCCGTTCATGCCCTCATATGTAAGCGGCGTCATGCGTGGCACCTTCGAAATGTATCGGGCGCTGCGGCAAGCTGAATGCGACGTTATCTTCACGAATGCCTCGGTGCGTATTTTCTTTTTTCGCACGTTTCGAACAATACCCACAATGATTGATCTGGATGCAACACCGCTGCAAATCGACCGTATGGAAGCCTATTCCAGTGGCTGGCGTGACCCAAAGCCACTAGCAACCCTGAAATGGCAGTTATTCAAACGAACGCTTGATGCTGCCGTGCGCGTACAGGCCTGGTCACATTGGGCAAAGCAATCGCTCATTGATGATTATAATGTGCCAGGTGACAAAATTATTGTGACACCACCGGGTGTGCGCTTGAATTTCTGGCAGCCAAATCTAAGCGTGCGCCCAAACGATAAGGTGTTACGGGTGCTGTTTGTTGGCGGCGATTTCCGCCGCAAAGGTGGCAACTTGCTGCTGGAGTGGTTCAAACAGCGCCAGCAGCCAGACTGCGAACTGCATATTGTGACCCGCGAACCAGTTACAGCTGGCAACGGCATTTTTGTCTATCGCGATTTGGAACCGAACAGCCAGCGTCTGCTTACACTCTATCAACAAAGTGACCTATTTGTGCTTCCCAGCATCGGCGAATGCTTTGGTATCGCCACAATCGAAGCGATGGCAGCGGGTTTGCCCGTGATTGCCAGCGATGTGGGGGGAACCGCCGATATTATTCAAAGCGGGCGCAATGGCTATATTGTGCCAGGAAACGATGGTGTGGCGCTTGTTGCGGCGATTGAGCGCATTCTTGGCGACCAGCAGCAGCGTATCGCGATGGGCCAGGTTTCACGCGCGCTTGCCGAAGAGCGTTTCGATGTACAAAAAAACGCCCGGCGCACATTCCGCGTGCTGCAAGAGCTTGCTGCCAAACGTCAAGAACGTCACCTGCCAGTTTCAATATAAGTTTAGTTGAGGTTCCAGCATGCTTGAGCACATGAAAAATACGATGTTTTTTGGCCTGAACAAAACTGGCAACCTGCTGCTCAGCCCACCAATTGGCGGCGGACTTGGCCAGTTTCGCAACCACGGGCCGCGCGATAAGCGCAAGATCGCTCTGACATTTGATGATGGGCCGAGCAAGCCCTGCACCGAAGAGTTGATCGAGGCCATGGGCGAAATGAATGTAAGAGGCACCTTTTTCTGTGTAGGCCAAAACGCCGTTATAAATGCCGATTTGCTCCGACGCATGGATACCGAGGGCCATGTGATCGGCAACCATTCCCTGGCGCATCGACGCATTACCTCAATTAAGCCATGGGGCGGCGACCATATTGATGAAGGGGCGCGCTATATTGGCAAAATTCTTGGGAAATTGCCGCGCCTGTACCGGCCGCCGTGGGGCTGGCTGACGCCCTGGGAGGGGCGGCGCCTGCACCAGCGCGGATATACGATTATCGGGTGGGATGTGTACACGCTCGACTGGTGTATTCCTGAAGTTGATGGGCACGCGATTGCCGACAAAGCGCGCCGCGACACCAAGCCTGGCTCGATCCTACTGTTTCATGATGCGTACCCGGGCGCGCAATACTGGCAGAAGCGCGAAACAACGCGGGCAATCAGGCGGATTGTGCCGGCGCTGCGTGCGGAAGGCTATGAATTTGTGACCATTCCTGAACTGCTGAATGTGCCCGGGTACACATCGCTGTAAAGAGAGTGTGCGATGCCGCTTGTATCGGTGATTATCACAACGCGCAATCGCGCCGGGCTTGTGCAGGAAGCAATCGAGAGTGTGCTGGCCGTCAAACAGCTTACATTTGAGCTTGAAATCATTGTGGTTGATGATGGCTCAACTGATGACACGAGCGCAATCATTGCGCGTTACCCGGTGATATATGTGCACACCAATGGCATTGGAATGGCACGCGCACGTAATACCGGCCTGCGGATGGCGAATGGCGACTTTGTGACGCTGCTGGATGACGATGATGCCTGGCTGCCTAATAATGTTGGCGCGCAGCTGGCAGTTTTTGCACAACACCCTGAATATGGAGCAGTTCACGCGCAATCGCAGCTTGTGCATGCCGACCGAACGCCATTTGGCGCGCCAGTGCCGGAAGGGCCACTGCCGTCGGGCTGGGTGTTTGAGGAACTACTCAGCTACTGGCCGCAGGTTGGCACCATTCTGACACGCCGTGATGTGGCGCGCGAGGCGGGCGAGATGGATCCCTCGCTGAGCGGCGATACCGATTGGGACTGGCTGTTGCGCGTTGCGCGCCGCCACCAGATCGGCCGGGTTGAACAGCCAGTGCTGCTGTTCCGGCAGCGCGAGGGGGCTGAAGAAGAACTGGCGTGGCGGCGCTTCCCGGCGATGGCCACGATTTTTCATCGCCACACGCGTGACCTGCCGCTTGCGCAGCGCTTGCGCCTGGAGCCGATCCTCTGGCGGCATCGCGGATGGTGGGCAGCGCACTTTTTGGGCTACGCGCAGGCCAACGCTGCGGCGGGAAATCAATTGCGGGCGCGCCGAAGCCTGTGGTACGCGTTCCGCTGCTCGCCGGCCCATGCGCTGGTGGGCTGCTTGCGCCACTGGCCGCTGAAAACAACACCCGCACCGACGGGCGCACCAGCAAACACTCTATAACTTTGCAGAAAGAGGCAGAACGCATATGGCCATCATTCATCCGAGTGCCGACGTATCGCCGGAAGCCAGCATTGGCGCAGGGACGCGCGTGTGGAGCAATGTGCAGATTCGCGAGCGAGCGCAGGTGGGCAAAAACTGCATTGTTGCGCGGAATGTGTATATTGAGTGCGATGTGGTGGTGGGCGACAATGTCAAGATTCAGAACAATGCGTCGCTGTATGTTGGGCTTACCGTGGAAGATGGCGTATTCATTGGGCCGCATGTGATCTTCACGAACGACCGCGTGCCACGGGCGATTAACCCGAACGGGACGCTGAAAAGCGCGGACGACTGGCATGTTGGGCAGACGCGGGTGTGCTATGGCGCGGCGCTGGGCGCAGGCAGTGTCGTGGTCACTGGCGTGACGATCGGGCGCTGGGCGCTGGTAGGATCGGGCGCGGTGGTGACGCGGGATGTGCCTGAGCACGCTGTGGTGGTTGGCAACCCGGCGCGCGTGATCGGCTACGTGAGCGCGGGCGGGGTACGCTGCGCCACTCAGGAGGAAGCCCGCGCCCTCAGCAAGCAGGAAGGCGGCGCGGCAGAATAGCATGCTCGCGTCACATCCACAATGAAAACAACACACCCTGCGATTCTGCCGGTCGCACTATTTCTGGCCGGCGCGCTGGTGATTGCACTCGGCCTGGGTGCGGCAAACGACACACAACTCCTTGAGCGAACGCCAGCCCCCGCAGCAGCCAGCACAACGGCACCTGCAACCAGGGCTGCACCTGCAACAGGCGTTGCCACAGCGGTACAAGCTGCCCCAGATCATGCGTTTCTTGAAACATTTGATGGTAATCCCACCGCGCCGCAGCCCTGGAAACCCAGCACCTGGGATGTGACGGTGCACTCGCGCGATGTTGGCACGTGGGAAGTGCTCGAGCCTGTCGCGGCGATGCACGGCAGCGACTGCGGCGCGCCACCCGAAACCCACACAATCACTTCGTATGACGACGCGGTGTTCCTCTGCCGCGACCACCTGATGACCGCGATCAAGGCCGAGGGCTATGGGGTAATCTACCTGACGCCCAACCAGATGGTCGATTTTTCGCAGGGTGAAGCGGTTGTACGCTTCGATCTTTCTACGTTGCGCACCTCACAGCGCGATTGGGTTGACCTGTGGATCACACCCTACCCGGAGCAACTGCAACTGCCGCTGGAGGATTGGCTGCCCGACCTGAGTGGCGTGCCGCGCAATGCGATCCATGTGCGGATGAACACATTCAATGGCGGCACGAACTTCAATGTGTTTGTGATCAACGATTTTGTGGCGACTGAGCTGCCAGGGCAGAGCTGGGTGAGCTATGAGAGCATGCTCACACCCGATGCCAAGCGCCGCGATACGTTTGAGCTGCGAATTGCGCGCACGCATATTCAGTTCGGTATGCCAGCGTACCACTTTAGCTGGGTTGACGTCGATATGTCGGAACTCGACTGGGGTCGTGGAGTCGTGCAGTTTGGGCACCATTCCTACAACCCAAGCAAGTCGGATGGCTGTGGAGCGGTGTGCGAGCCAGATACGTGGCACTGGGACAATATTCGCATCAGCCCGGCGCTGCCATTTACCATTCTGCGCGCCGACCGGCGCAGCGCGGGGCCGGATGCGGCAGGCAGCGTACATTTCCCCGCGCCTGCGCCGCCGAACGCGCACTTGCGCTTTGCCGGCATCGGCAGCACGCTTGAAGTGAGCTTCGACGGCGGCGCGAGCTGGCAGGCTGCGCAGTTGCAGGCGCAAAAAAAGCTGAACGAAGACCACTTCAAGTCGTACTGGATGCCTGTGCCGACACGAACGAGCAGCGTGCAGTTTCGTGGCGCGGGCTGGTGGGGCGGGCCGTGGCAGGTGCGCGATATTTCGATCTGGGCGGAATAAGCGCGTAAGGCGGGCACAGGTGGCTGCGCCCGCCTGCCATACTCACGCGCCGAGCGCAAACGACTGTGCTGCCATCGTGCCAATTTCCGCGCCGATCATCAGCGACGACGTGGCACCGGGCGAAGGCGCATTGCGCACGTGAATAATCGGGCCATCCTGGTGGAACACAAAATCATCGACCATGCTGCCATCGGGGGCGAGCGCCTGAGCGCGAATGCCGGCTGGCCCCTCGACTACACCCTCGGCCGTGACTTCGGGCACGAAACGCTGCACCGCCGCCACGAAGAGTGCCTTGCTCCAGTCGCGCAGCATTTCGCTCATGCCAACCTGCCAGTAGGAGCGTGCCAGCCGCTGGAAGCCGCGATAGCGCAGGGCATCGGCCAGATCGGGCAGGTTGACATCCCAGCGCCGGTAGCCTTCGCGCCCAAAGGCCAGCACGGCATTCGGCCCTAACCACATCGAGCCATCCATTTTCAGCGTTGAGTGGACGCCGAGGAAGGGAAAGGCTGGGTCGGGCACCGGGTAAATTAGCGCGTTGATCAGGTGGCGCTGCTCGGGTTTGAGGATGTAGTAGTCGCCGCGAAACGGCACAATGCGGGGGTCGCGCGGCGCGCCACTGAGCGCGGCCACCCGGTCGGAGTAGACGCCCGCGCAGGTAATCAGGAAGCGGGTTTCGATCATGCCGGCGGGTGTTTCGAGCCAGACGCGCTCGCCAGTGCGGGCGATGCGACGCACTTCGTGGCTGGTGAGTACTTCACCACCCAGCGCGCGGATGTCGTCGGCGTAGGCGGCCGCGACAAGCCCATAGTCGACGATGGCAGTGCGCGGCGAGTAGATTGCCTGCAAGCCAACTGCGTGCGGTTCGATCTCGCGCAGCCGCTCGGGGCCGATCATTTCCAGCTGTGGGATGCCATTCGCCAACCCGCGCTGGTAGAGATCCTGAAGGCGGGCCTGCTCATCGGCGCTGGTGGCGACCACGACTTTGCCGCAGACGTTGTAGGGGATGCCGCGCTCGTCGCAGTAGCGCATCATGGCAGCGGCGCCTTGCACGCACAGGCGGGCTTTCAGCGAGCCGGGCTTGTAGTACAGGCCCGAGTGGATGACGCCGCTGTTGCGGCCAGTCTGGTGCTGGGCGATGGCCGGCTCTTTGTCGAGCACAACGACGCGCAGGTGCGGGTAGCGCCCCAGCAGCTCGCGCGCAGTGGCAAGGCCAACAATTCCCGCGCCAACGATCGCCAGATCGACGCGCCGGTCGCTTTCTGATCCGGTATAGCTCATGCTTGTTCCTTGTTATTGTTGCGAAAGCTGATACGGTTACGGTAAATTCTGTACCCGTACAATATAACGCCTTGTAGGAGTCTCGGATGCGGCTACGAATGGGTTCTTTGCTATGGCTGTTACTGGCAGGCTGTGGGTTTGTTGGCTTTGTGATGCTGGCGGGGCGCGTACACCAGCCTGGATTCACCGCGCAGGATTTCGCACTAACCCAGCAATTTCATCGCGACGAAGGTGGCGCGCTGGACACAATTCTGATCGTTCTGGGGGAGTTTGGGCGCTCAATTCTGGTGTTTATTGTGCTGGAACTGGTAGTGTGGCTGGGGCTGCGCCGGCAGTGGCGCGAGCTTGTGGCGCTGCTGGCAGTTGTGTGCGGCGCGTTTGCGTTGAATGAAGTGGTGCGTCACGCCCTGGCCGCGCCGCGCATTCCGCTCCACGCGCCGTTCGTCCCGATCCGCGACACGGGTTTCCCAAGCGGGCACGCGATGATGGCAACAGTGCTGTATGGCTTGCTGCTGTGGGCAGCATTCCCGCGCATTCCGCGCGAATTGCGGCTCGCAGCAGTGCTTGGCGTTGTGGGATTGGTGCTAGTGGTAGGCTACACGCGCATGTTCTTTGGCGACCACTACCTGAGCGATGTGCTGGGCGGCTACACGCTTGGGATGAGCTGGCTGGCCGCGTGTATTGCAATGTTGAACTGGCGCGGCAGGTAAGCTACGCGGCCATAGAAAAAGAAAGAAAAGGACGGCGGATTCAATTCATCCGTCGTCCTTTGTGGTTGGTGGCTGTGGCGTTTAGCGCGCCAGCCGCGAGCGCAGACGCGTGATCGCGCGGCGGACGGACGAAATGCGGAGCACAAGCAGCACTGCCAGGATCAGCCCGTACAGCAGCGGTTCGCGAATGTCGGATTTTACCAGCCACACAAAGTGAATGACCGCCAGCAGCGCCACAAGATAGACCAGCCGATGAAGCTGCTTCCACCGTTTCCCCAGACGCTTCTGCCAGCCTTTGGTTGATGTTAGCGCCAGCGGCACCAGCAGCAGAAACGCCGCGAAACCCACCAGCACATAACGCTTCTCGGCAATCGTCTGCTGGATCAAGCCCCAGTCGAGACCGTAATCGAGCACGGCGAAGATGAGCAGGTGCAAACAGACATAGAAGAAGGCATAGAGACCAAGCGGGCGACGCAGCGGCAGCACGGCCTTCCAGCCCAGCACAATATTGAGCGGCGTGCACAGCAGCGAAAGCCCCAGCAGAATGATCGCGGTTTTGCCGGTGCGGAAGGTTATTTCCTGAATTGGGTTGGCGGTGAGATGGTTATGGTAGCCATCCCAGAGCAGCAGCGCCAGCGGAATCAGCGCGCCAATATGCGTGGCAATGCGCAACCAGTCGGCCAGCGAAATACCGAGCGGCGCGAAGCCAGGGCGCGCCGGGCGAACGCGGGGTTTGGTTTCGGGCAGCGGCGTAGCAGACATGCCAGCTCCTGTTGTTGTGCGTTCTTCCATTTAGTAATTCACCCGCAGATCCATGCCGTCGTAGAGCTTGGCGACCTGATCGGCATAGCCGTTGAACGGCAGCGTCTTGCGGCGCGAGAGCTCGCCAATGCGGCGCTCGGTGGATTGCGACCAGCGCGGGTGCGGGACATCGGGGTTCACGTTGGCGTAGAAGCCATACTCATTCGACGCGGCGTTCATCCACAGGCTGGTGGGCTGCTCGTCGACCAGGTCGATTTTCACAATCGCCTTGATGCTCTTGAAGCCATATTTCCACGGCACCGAGAGGCGCAGTGGCGCGCCATTCTGCGGCAGGGCGGGCTTGCCATACACGCCGGTGACCATGAGAGCGAGGTCATTCATCGCTTCGTCGAGGCGCAAACCCTCGACATAGGGCCATGTGTACCAGACGCTCGACTGGCCGGGCATTTCTTCGGGGCGCATAACGCTTTGGAAGCGCACATACTTGGCCTGCGCGGTTGGCTCAACGTCTTTGAGCAGCTTGTTCAGCGCGAAACCCGTCCACGGAATGACCATCGACCAGCCTTCGACGCAGCGGTGGCGATAGATGCGCTCTTCCTGCGGGTAGCGCTTGAGCAGGTCTTCGATGGCGATTTTCTGCGGCTTGTTGACCAGGCCGCCGACCTCAAGCGTCCACGGCGTGGTCTTGAAGTTCTGGGCCAGCGCAGCCACGCCTTCTTTGTCGGTGGTGAATTCGTAGTAGTTGTTATAGCCCGTCACCGCATCGTAGGGCGTCAGGGCGTCGCCAAGCTCGTCGGTCTGGCCGTTGGTCGCGCCGGGCGCAGCAGTTGCGCCTGCGGTCGTTCCACCTGCACCGGCAGCCGACTGATCGGATGTTCCACCACAGGCTGCGAGCGCGAGCGAGCCAAGCGCCAAAGCGCCAGCGTTGCGCATGAACTGGCGGCGCGAACGAAACAGGTGCTCGGGGGTGATTTCGGATGCGAGAAGTTTATGCATGGCGTCTGTCCTTGTGTATCTCGATATGGTTGTACTATAGCCGCGAGATCTTAGTCAGAAATAACGAAAGTATTACGCCTCGCTATAGCTTTTCAGTATTTCGTCGGCCACGGCTTTCTGAATAGATGTACGCATCGGGCGGGGCGCGAAGATCTCTGATAAACAAACAGCCAGGGACGCACGGGTGGCATCGCTGGCTGCGGGTTTTCTCAGTTGTGGTGGGCAACTAGCCGCCAGTTTCGGTGGCAGCGCGGATGGTGGTGGCAGTGGCCCGCCAGTCGACGCGCGGGTGCTGCGCTTCGATCTCGGCCACTACGGCATCGACCACTTCCTGCGCAGTGCCGTCGCGCTCCTGCTCACCGCCCCAGTGGTAGGCGTTGGTGTATTCGTCCGAGCCGATCCAGCCCACCGACATGGCGGCGAGATCGACCGCTTCCTGGAAGCGCTCGGCGAGCTGGGCTTTGGCGCGGCCGCCCGCGCCTTTGGCGCGCACCTGCACGGGAATGTCGGCCCAGTACATGATCTGGTAGCTTGCCATGTGATTCACCTCTTCTTCGGATGGAACTGCAGCACTGCTCGAATATATTCGTAGCGCGATTTACCCGCCGCTAGCCACGGTTCTGCGGGCGGTGCGGCGCTCGCGGGCGGGTCGGCGCGGCGCTTCTTCCGCCACAGGCAGCGGTTCGGCCATGCGCGGCTGGAACTGCGGCTGCGCGATTTCGGCCATCAGATCGACCAGGCGCGTTTCGAGGTCGCCATAGCCGGTCGGGCGAATCTCCAGCGGTAAGTTCAGCGTCTGCGCGATCTGACTGGCCTTTGTTTCCAGCGCGGGATCGGTTTGCTGCGCCAGATAGACCAAACGGCGATAGTTGGCGAAGTAGGTGTCGCGCAGCTCGGGGAAGCGGTCGAGGCCCATGCCCTTCAGGATGGTGCCTTCAAAGCCACGCACCAGAAAGTCGGTTAGGAAAAAAGTGCCGGGCTCTTCGTCCATCATGCCGTCGAAGCGCGGGCCGGCGTACATTTCGTAGCAGTGCGGGCCGGCGATGCGCGGCACGTTGTAGCGCTCCAGCACGCTATCGAGCGCGCCGCTGGTGCCGCAGTCGCCATACACCACCACCACGCGCGCAAAGCGCGGAATGAGCTCGCGCAGCCGCCGCTCGACATCCGGGCCGATGCGCTGCGGCACCATATGATCCTGCGCGGCCACGCCGAACAGCGCGACATTCCAGCCGTGCCGCTTCACCATCGCCACGACTTCGCGGGCCAGCGCGCCGCACAGCACAAAGGCGACGGGCGTTTCTTCGGTTTGGGAAGCGATGTCTGTCATCGATGTTGCAGGTTGGCAGGTTTGAAGGTTGGCAAGTTACGGTGGAAAACCTGCAACTTGCGAACTTTCAAACCTGCTAACGATATTACGCGCTCCGGCGGGCGCGGCGATCTTCGCGGGCGCGGCGGCCAGCCTCGGGCGACTGACGCTGGGCGGGCGCGCTGGCCAGCTCTATCTCGCTCAGCTCCAGCGCGGGCTGCTCGCGCAGGGCCTGGGCAATTGCAGCAATGTGCGCAGGCGAGCTGCCGCAGCATGCGCCAATGATGGTCGCGCCAAGCGCGCGCACGCGGCGGGCGTACTCGGCCATGATTTCGGGCGTGCCGTTGTAGACTGCCCGGCCATCGACCATATCGGGCAGGCCAGCGTTGCTTTTGGCGATCAGCGGCAGGGCTGTGCCGGTCTGGCTCATGCCATAGACCACGCCTTCGATCTCGGCAGTGCCGTTGCCGCAGTTGCCGCCCAGCGCGGCCAGCTCCAGCTCGGCCAGCTCTTCAACCGCCTGCGCCGGGCTGACGCCCATCATGGTAAAGCCGCGCGTGTCGAAGGTCATGGTGGCGACGACCGGCAGGTGCGGTGCGCCCTGGCGCGCGCCGACGACGGCTGCACGCACTTCCTGCAAGTCGCTCATGGTTTCGATCCACAGCACATCAACGCCGCCAGCCGCCAGGCCCGCCGCCTGAGCCGCAAAGCCAGCCACCGCCGCGTCAAAGGTCAGCGCGCCCATGGGCTCGAACAGCTCGCCGCTCGGGCCGATCGAGCCGGCCACGACGCGATCTTCGCCCGCTTCGGAGCGCGCCAGCTCGGCGGCAGCGCGGTTCAGCTCAAACACGCGATCCTGCAAATTATGCAGCTTCAGACGAAACGCGGTGCCGCCGAAGCTATTCGTCAGAATGATTTGCGCGCCTGCGTCGAGGTAGCCACGGTGGATGGCACGCACATGCGGCTGCTTGTCGGGCAGCACATTCCACTGCTCGGGCGGGTCGCCAAACAGCAGGCCGGCATTCATCAGCATGGTGCCCATGCCGCCATCGGCCACCACCGGCTCGCCGCGGGCGATCAGTTCAAGAAAACGATTGGCCATGAACTATTCCTTGTTGCAACATGTGGCTGCATAGCGCCGCCCTCGGAAATGAAGGCGGCGTCGTGCCGTCGATATACTCATTCATTGAGTAAGTGTTCCAATATTTTAGAGGATCAGCGCGCATTCGTCCAATTGCGCGCCAAAACCGGACGCGGATGAACGCGAGCGAACGCAGAATGATAACTTCCTGCCGTTGCTCCGCGTTTTCCGTGTTCGTCTGCGTCCAATATGCTTACGTTTCCGTGTTCGTCTGTGTCCAATGCGCTTACCAGAACGGGCGGATCGCGTCGACGGCCTCGGCGGCATTGAGCGACTGGCGCTCGTACAGGCCATTGTGCGTGTGCGCGTGGCGATTCACGCCGTTCGGCAGGCGCGGCTGGGCCGGCCGAATGCTGCGGCGCGCGCGCGGGTGATTCGCAAAGCGCTCAAGCCGGAACAGCTCGATGTTATGGCGCGTGTCACCGCGCTCGGCCAGGTCGGCCATGATTTCGCCAAGCACGCTGGCAAACTTGTAGCCGTGGCCCGAGCAGGGCGAGGTGAACGACACCTGCGGGTATTGTGGGTGCACGTCGATGATGAAGTGGTGATCGGGCGTGTTGGTGAACATGCACGATTTCAGCGACATGGTCGGCCCGCTGCCGTCGGGGAAGTAGCGCTCGGCAAACTCGCGCAGCAGGTGCTCGTCTTCCAGCGTTGGCTCGCGAAACATCGTGTCGGGGTTGACCACTTCTTCGAGGTGGTGGTAGCGCCCAAACTTAAAGCCCGGCACCGACACGACTGGGAAGCCGTAGTAGCGCCCTTCGTTGACCAGCAGGTTGAAGACCGGGAAGCGCTCGGGCGCGAAATACTCGGGTTTGGAGGGCTGCAGCCAGGCCAGCACCTGCCGCTCAGGTTCGAGCAGACCGCCCAGCACATCGACCAGCTCGCCATTCCACGCGCCCGCCGTAATCACCAGACTGTCGGCCTCGTACACGTCGCGGTCGGTCGTCACGCGCACGCCGCCGCCCAGCGGCTCCCAGCCCAGCACGGTTTCGCGGCCATGCACCTCGGCCCCCAGCGCCTGCGCCGCTTCGACATACGCCACAATGCAGCGCTCGGGTGTCAGGTAGCCGCCTTCGGGCTGCAGCAGCGCCATGGTCTCGAAGGGTAGGCGATAGCCGGGGTAGCGCGCCGCCAGCTCCCTGCCGGTCAGCACTTCGTGCGGCAGATTGTGGTCGAGGCACGATTGCCACGAGCCCTTGAACACCCAGCTATCGGCCGGGCCGGCGTCGATCGAGCCGGTGATATGCAGCAGTTGCTCACCCACGCGCGACTGGATTTCGCGCCACAATTCGTAGGCGCGGCGCAGCAGCATCACGTAGGAAGGGTGCTCGTAGTAGGCCAGGCGAATGATGCGCGTGTAGCCGTGCGACGAGCCCATGTCGTGCGGGATGTCGTAGCGCTCCAGCCCGAGCACGCGCTTGCCGCGCTTGGCAAGCTCATACACCGTTGGGCTGCCCGCGCCGCCCACGCCAACGACAATCGTGTTATAGCGTTTTGCAAGCCTATTCATATGCTTCCTATTTATAACCACCAAGACACCAAGACACCAAGAAAGTGACAGTGTTCTTACAACCTTGGTGCCTTGGTGCCTTGGTGGTAAGAAATATTCAGTGTTTTTGAATGACCTGTTTTCATGCCTTTGCGCGGAGGCGGGCGCCCTGCGGGTCGAAGAATGGCGTGGGCGTCACGACTGCCGGCACCGGCTTGCCCTTCACATCGACGAGCAGACGGCTGCCGGGGTAGGAGTGCGAGGTGCGCACATACGCCAGCGCCAGGATCTTGCCGACGGTGTGGCCGCGCTCGCTGAACGTCACGTGGCCAACTTCCTCGCCCGGCAGAATGCGATCTTTCTTGGAGCCGGCCTCGGGTCCGCTGTACATCGTTTCGTCGTTCGGGTTCACCGCGCCAACGCTCCACACCGTTGCATTCACGGCGGCAGGAATATCGCCCTGC
Source organism: Kouleothrix sp. 19917 (assembly GCF_057073505.1). Classification (NCBI taxonomy): domain Bacteria; kingdom Bacillati; phylum Chloroflexota; class Chloroflexia; order Chloroflexales; family Roseiflexaceae; genus Kouleothrix; species Kouleothrix sp. 19917. The sequence continues at coordinate 530,120 of NZ_CP097099.1, read as the reverse complement.
AAGGTCAACCCAACCCAGCGGCGATCCAGGCCGGTCTGCTGCAGGCGCAGCAGCGCGTCGCGGCCAATGAAATCGCGCTTGTCGAAACGAATCCAGCGGTCGAGACCCACGTGGAAGGGCGTGTAGTCTTCGTTGATGTCGTTGCCGTAGAGCGGGAATGCTTTTTCCAGTCGCAAGGTCTGCATGGCCGCCACGCCGTAAGGCTTCAGACCGAACTCGCGCCCCTGCTGAACGAGGTAATCCCACAGCGCGCCGGCTTCCTCGGCGGGCGTGTACAGCTCGTAGCCCAGCTCGCCGGTGTAGCCCGAGCGCGAAATCAGCAGTTCGGTTTCGTTGATGCGGGCGGGCGCAAAGCGGAAGAACTTCAACGCATCGATGTCGACATTCTGCGCAACGGCCTTGAGGAAATCGCGTGAGCGCGGCCCCTGCACCACCGGCAGCGCCACGGCGGGGCTGATGTCGGTGACGTAGGTGCTGGTGCCCACAGCATGGTCGGCGATCCAGCGCGCGGTTTTCTTGCGCGGCCCCGAGCTGGTGACGACCATGTAGTGCTCGTCGTTGAACTTGTAGACCGTGATGTCATCCACCACACCGCCGTCCTCGCGGCACATCGTCGAGTAGCGCGCCTGGCCAGGCAGCAGGTCTTTGATCTCGTTCACCAGGAGCTGGTTGAGCAGGCGCTCGGCGCCCGGGCCCTTGACATCGACCTCGCCCATGGTCGAGAGATCCTGCATGCCAACGTTGGTGCGCGTGTTGACATGCTCCTCGACCGGCGAGGTATAGGAAAGCGGGAACATGTAGTCGCCGCCGCCCTTCACCATCTGCGCCCCCAGGCGGATGTGATTATCGTACAGCGGTGTTCGACGTTCGGGCATGGCTTGTTCCTCTTTATCAGCGGTTCAATCTATCAACGTTTCCAGGCCCCTCCCCTGCCCCTCCCCGAGCGCGGGGAGGGGTGAGTTGGTAGTGATGGTGGTCGCCGCAATGCGGCGACCACCATCACACCTTATTTTCCCCGCTCACCCGATGGGGGAGCGGGGGCAGGGGGCGAGGGGGCTTGATCAAGATGTTCGCGCAGTGCCACTAACTGCGCCAGATGCGTGTTGTCGTGGCTCACCAGCTCCTGCACCTGATCGCGGAAACGCGTCGGGCCAATGGTTGCGTGCACCAGCGGGCGGCCCCAGTCGCGCTGCTCAAGGCTTTGCAGAAAAGCGACCGTTTCGGCGCGGCGCTGCAGGAATTCTTCCAGCAGCTCCTGGAGCGGGTGCGACAAGTCGTGCGCGGATTCGTCGGGGTGCAGGTATGGCTCGAACGGGTTGTCCTGCTCGATGATGCGGCGCAGGCGTGCGAGGTAGGGCTCCTCGATGTAGGCGAAATGCGCGATCACGTCGGCAATGCACCACTCGCCGGGCGCGGGCCGCTCGCGCGCGGCCTCGTCGCTCACGCGGCGCAGCATGCGCGCCAGATCGCGGGGCGTGGCTTCCAGCGATTCGATTAACACACTGCGTCGGCTCATGACTTCCCTTTTTCCCACTACAGCGAAAGGCCAGCCGAGCCACAGAGCGCACCGAGAGCACTGAGTTTAGTTTTACTGCTCGGTGAACTCTGTGTTCTCTGTGGCTCAATCGTTTGGCCTTCGTGCCATTGCGCGTTGTTTATCTCGCTCGGCGTTCGCGGCGGCGGCGGGCGCGGTCGCTTTCGGCGGCTTCGGCGCGGGCAGGCAGAATACCCAGCGCATCGAGATGCGGGAAAGCATCGCTCATGTGCGGCATGTGCATTGCGCCAACGAACTCGGCCTGAAACTCGGGATCGATTGCCGTCTCGATATAGTCGACCTTGCGGGCGGCACGGGCGGCCTCGGCGCGGCGCGATTTGCTGAGCAAGGCAATTCGCGCGCCGTCGCCGGCCGCATTGCCCACCGCATACACCTGCGACAGATCGCAGTCGGGGTAGAGGCCCAGCACCATGGCGCGCAGCGGGTCGATATAGCTGCCGAACGCGCCTGCCAGCACAATCTTGTCGACATGATCAACGCCGCGGCGGTGCATCAGCAGCTTACAGCCAGCATAGAGCGCGCCCTTGGCAAGCTGAATATTGCGCACATCGTCCTGCGTCACCACAATCTCGCGCCCGGTCGCAGTCTGGTCGGCAGTTGCCAGAATATACTCGCCCTTGGGGCCGTTCCAGCGGACGCGCCCAGTTGGCAGTTGGCCGTTGGCAGTCGGCAGTTCTGTGCCAGCCAAACCGTCGCCGTTTTGCTGAGTGCTGAGTGCTGAGTGCTGACTGTCGTCAAATCGCCCATCCGCGCGCAGCACGCCCGCCGTGAACATTTCGGCCACAACCTCGATGATACCCGAGCCGCAGATGCCGGTCGCGCCGATCTCGCCGGGTTCCAGCTCGTCCGACCAATCTTCGCGGCCAATGACTTTGAAGCGCGGCTCTTTCGTGGCCGGGTCGATCCGCACGCGCTCGATTGCGCCGGGCGCGGCGCGCTGACCGTGCGCGATCTGCGCGCCCTCGAAGGCCGGGCCGGTCGGGCTGCTGCAGCTCAGCAGGCGCTCGCGGTTGCCAAGCAGAATTTCCGCGTTGGTACCGACATCGATCACCAGCATGATCGAATCCTGCTGATCAGGCGCTTCGGCCACCAGCACGCCCACATTGTCCGAGCCGACATGGCCCGCTTCCAGCGCCATGAAATGCACATTCGCGCCGGGGTGCAGCTTCAGGCCCAGGTCGCGCGCCTTCATATCGATCGGCGCGTGCGTTGCCAGCGTGAAAGGCGCGCCGCCCAGGTCGGTCGGGTCGAGGCCAAGCAGGATGTGGTGCATAACAGTGTTGCCCGCCAGCACAATTTCGTGAATGTCGCGGGCGCGCAGGCCGGCGGCGTGGGCAGCCATGCCAGCCAGCTTGTTCAGCCCGGCGATGATCGCCTCGTGCATCTTTTTCAGGCCATCGGCGTGCATCATGGCGTAGCTGACGCGGCTCATCAGGTCTTCGCCATAGGTGACCTGCGGGTTCATCATCGACTCAGTCGCCAGCACCGCGCCCGTGCGCAGATCACACAGGTGCGCGGCCACGGTGGTCGAGCCAACGTCGACGGCCAGGCCATACACGCCCTCGTGGTAGCCGGGCTGCACATCAATCACCTCGGCGTCGTTCCACACCACCACAGTGATGCGATGCTTGCCCGATTTCAGCGCCGGGCCGAGCCGCCGCAATGCCTGCAGGTCGATCCGCAGATTCTGGAAGCCCCACTCGCGCGCAAGTGCCTCTTGCAGTCGTTCCCAGTCGCCTTTGCGCGCACCAAGCTCGTGCTGCTCAACCTCGACAAACACCTGCCGCACGGTTGGGTCGACCTCGATCACGCGCTCGGTGGCGGTTTTGCGAATGATCTGGCGGTGCGACTGGCTTTCCGGCGGCACGGTGACGAGCACGTCGCCGCTGATGCAGGCCGCGCACGACAGGCGCGCACCGTTCGGCATGCCGCCGTGATGCGCAAAATAGTCGGTCTCGGTGGCGTCGGCCGGCGACAGGTGCGCGGCCGAGGATTCGAGCGCGTACTTGGCGAACTCGCCGTTCTCGACCAGAATTTTGCACTTGCCGCAGGTTTGCCGCCCGCCGCAGATACTATCGACATCTACGCCAAGCTGGCGCGCCGCATCGAGCAGGGTCGTCCCTTCGGCGACGGTGCCCTGGCGGCCAGACGGCTGAAAAACAACGCGATGGTTTGTCATGAAAATAAGGTATTTTTGATCTTTTTGTGTGTGTTTTCCGTGCGTAGCACGGAAAACACACACAAAAATAAACTCAAACGAATTCTACGCGGCCCGGCGTTTGTTCATAAACGCCTTGGCCAGCTCGACAGCCACGGCCGCGTCGCGGCCATAGGCATCCGCGCCAACCGCCTTCGCGAAGGTCTCGGTTACGGGCGCGCCGCCAACCATCACGTACACCGTGTCGCGCAAGCCTTCTTCGCCCAGCGCGTCGATCACGACCTTCATATAGGGCATGGTCGTGGTGAGCAGCGCGCTCATGCCAATAATGTCGGGCTGGTGCTGCTTGATCGCTTCGAGGAACTTGTCGGCGTCGTTGTTGATGCCGAGGTTGATCACTTCAAAGCCCGCGCCTTCCATCATCATCGCCACCAGGTTCTTGCCAATGTCGTGAATGTCGCCCTTGACGGTGCCGATCACCATGGTGCCGATGCGCGCCGCGCCAGTTTCGACCAGCAGCGGGCGCAGGATTTCCATGCCCGCCTTCATGGCGTTGGCGGCCATCAGCACCTCGGGCACGAACAGCACGCCATCGCGGAAGTCGACGCCGACGATGTCCATGCCGGCCACCAGGCCCAGGCCCAGCACTTCCTGCGGCGAGAAGTTGCGCTTCAGCGCCTCGTGTGTCTGCGCGGCGACTTCTTCTTTCATGCCGTCGTACAGGTCATCCTGCATCTGCAGCCACAGATCTTCGTCGCTCAGATCTGAAAAGTCCATGTTGGTCGCTCCTTTTAGGTTGAAAAGTATTGTACGACAGGCGTGGTCGTTCCAAGCCAGCTTTAGTTCCCAGGTGTGTCGCCACCGCGGCGCGCGGCGCGGCGTGCTTCGCGGGCGGCGCGAGCCGCGTCGGCGGCGCTCGGCGCAGCTCCCGCAGCAGCGGCTGGCGCGGCGGCGGTGTCGCGGTGCGCGCCAATCCAGGCCAGGCAGTTTTCGTCGTAACCCATCATCAGGTTCGCCGCCATGATGCCCTTTTTGATCTCGCCCTCGATTGGGTTGGTGATTGCGCAGCCCATGCCCGCGCCAATCGCCATTGCCAGAAATGTGCCATTCAGCGCCGCGCGGTCGGGCAGGCCGAACGAAATATTGCTCGCGCCGCAGGTTGTGTTGCAGCCCAGCTCCTCGCGAATCATCCGCACAAGCTGGTAGAGCGTGGCCGCCGCGCCGGGCACCGCGCCCGCCGGCATGGCGAGCGGGTCGATTATAACATCCTGGCGCGGGATGCCGTACGACTCGGCGCGCTCGACAATCTTTTTCGCCACTTTGAAGCGCTCGATCGGGTCGTAGGAAATGCCAGTTTCATCATTCGCCACGCCAATCACGGCCGCGCCGCGCTCGGCCACCATCGGCAGCACCACCTCCAGGCGCTCTTCCTCGCCCGTGACGGAGTTGACCAGCGGCTTGCCCTTGACCACGCGCAGCCCTTCGCGCAGCGCCGCGACAATTGAGGAATCGATGCAGATTGGCACCTCGACCACCGACTGCACCACGCGAATCGCTTCCGCCAGCAGCGCCGGCTCGTCGGCCAGCGGCACGCCCGCGTTGACATCGAGCATATGCGCGCCAGCGGCAACCTGCGCAATCGCGTCGGCGCGCACCCGGTCGAAGTTGCCCTCGGCCATCTCTTTCGCCAGCAGCTTGCGGCCAGTCGGGTTGATGCGCTCGCCAATGATCACAAACGGCCGCCCCGGCCCGATGATCACGGTTTGCGTTGGCGATGAAACGGTCGTTTCCACGAACTCCCTCCCGATCATAGTGAAGCGCAAAAGGCGCGGCGTTTATACAGCCTCAGACAAACGGCACGTCGGTAATGGTGCGCTCGCTGGCGGGCGCGGCCGCAAGGGATGCGCTGGCGCGGCGCGGGAACAGCCCGGCGCGATGGATGATTTCGGCGACGGTTTCTTCCTGGCGGTAGGCCATCACATGCACGCCATGCACGCCTACGATCTCGCGCACCTGCTGGATGATCTCAATGCAGATCTGCTTGCCTTCTTCGGCCTGGCGGTTTTTGGGCGTCTTGTTCAGCCGGTCCATCAGCGCGTCGGGGATCCACACGCCCGGCACGCGCGTGCGCATAAACTCGGCAGCCTTGGCCGAGCGCAGCGGGCCAACGCCCACCAGAATGAAAACCTTTTCGTGCACACCCAGGTCGCGCACGCCCTGCATAAAACGCTCGAAGCGCGGCACGTCGAAGCAGTATTGGGTTTGAATGAACTGCGCGCCAGCCGCGACTTTTTTGGCCAGCCGGTGCGGTCGCCAGTCGTAGGGCGGCGCGAAGGGGTTTTCGGCCGCGCCAAGAAACATGCGCGGCGGCGTGGTGAGCTTGCGCCCGCTCAGAAACACGCCGCGGTCGCGCATGGTGCGGGCGACCTGCAAGAGCTGGATCGAGTCGAAGTCGAAGACGCGCTTGGCCTCGGGCTGGTCGCCGTTGGTCACGTCGTCGCCGGTGAGGCAGAGCACATTGCGCACGCCCAGGGCCGCCGCGCCCAGCAGATCGCCCTGAATGGCGATGCGGTTGCGGTCGCGGCAGCTTACCTGCAACACCGGCTCGTAGCCGGCGCGGGTCAGCAGCGCGCAGCAGCTCAGGCTGCTCATATGGCAGTTCGCGCCCGAGCCGTCGGTGGCATTGATCGCGTCGCAAACCTCGGCCAGCACCAGGGCATTTTTGTAGACATCAGCAGGGTCGGCGCTGTCGGGCGCGTCCAGCTCGGCGGTGACGGCGAAACGGCCCGAGCGCAGCACGCGCTCAAGCCGGCTGATTGTCGCGGGGGCAGGGCTCGTTGGCGCGGATGCTCGGGTCATGGTTCACCAGTTCACAGGTTACGGGTTGCAGGTTTACAAGTTGCACGTTGGCAGGTTGCAGGTTTGAAGGTTTACAAGTTGCACGTTGGCAGGTTACAGGTTTGAAGGTTAGCGAATTCTCAGTTCTTGGTCTGGGCGCAGAGCAATACGCCCTTCGTCAGTTCTTGGTTCCTCGCCAACCTGCAACCTTCTAACTTGCTAACTTTCTAACTCTTTCCCACCGGTTGCCAGCCCTTGGGCGTCTGCGTGTCGATGCCGTCGAGCATATTCACCCACGACGACGTGCCTTGCAGCGAGCGATTTACTGGCGGCTGCACGACATGAATTTCGTCGGCAAAGATCAGCATGCTTTGACTGCGCTGCCACGCCTGTGTCCATACGCACGGCATGTCGGGAATAACTTCGCAGTTGCCATTCGGGCGCACGCCGCCGCACGGGCCGTTGCGCAGGTTCTTTGGGCAGTTCATCGGGCAGGTCATGCCGGTGCTGTGCAGAATGCACTGGCCGCACATCTGGCAGTTGAAGGCGTAGCCCTTCACCACCTCTTCGCTGCGCACCATAAAGCGCTCGGCAAAGCGCGGCGCGACTTTCCGCACGAGCGGGTAGCTCAGCGTAATCAGCCGCTTCGAGGCGACATAGGCGACCTCAAGCAGTTTGGGGTGATTCTTCAGCCACTCGCTGCCCGGCGCGCGGCGGGCTTCTTTCATCAAGGTCTGCGACATTGTATTTACGATTTCAGATTTACGATTTCAGATTGCGGCTTGGGAAAACCCAATCGCAAATCCAAAATCGTAAATCGTAATTTAGAAATCTCGCGGTTCGATAGCGATTTCGGCCTTGCGCTGCTCGATAAAGCGGCGCAGCGCTTCGGCAGTGCCGGCATCGATCGCGGGCGCTTCGTAGCTCGCCAGCAGCTGCTTGACTTTGGCATTCGCGCGGGCGTAGGTGTCGGGAGCGCCGTTCAGCTCCCATTGCTCGGCCGAGTTGTAGTCGAACAGCTCGGCGCGGTAGAAGGCGTCGCGGAAGTGGCGCAGCGTGTGCGCGGTGCCCAGGAAGTGGCCGCCGGGCGGCACCTCGGCAAAGGCATCCATCGCAAAGGCCTCGTCGGAAAGGTCGACGCCCTTGGCCCAGATGTGCAGCATGCCCAGGATTTCGCAGTCGAGCACGAATTTCTCGTAGCCCGACACGAGGCCATTTTCCAGCCAGCCGGCCGAGTGGAGCACGAAGTTCGTGCGCGCCATCACCGTCGGGATCATTACCATAATCGACTCATAGCCGGCCTGCGCGTCGGGAACTTTGGAGGACGAGAAGGTGCCGCCGCCGCGGAAGGGCAGGCCATAGTGGCGGGCCATCTGCGCGCTGATGTAGAGTGCGGTCTGGCTTTCGGGCGTGCCAAAGGTCGGCGCGCCGCTTTGCAGGTCGATAGTCGAGAGGAAGGAGCCGTAGATCACGGGCGTGCCAGGGTTGATCATCTGGCAGAGCGCAATGCCAGCCAGCGCCTCGGCGTTGAGCTGCGCCACCGTGCCGGCCACGCTGGTCGGGCCCATTGCGCCGGCCAGAATGAATGGCGTGATGATCATGGCCTGGCGGGCGCGGGCGTACACCTTGATACAGGACAGCATGCGGTCGTCGAAGCGGCGCGGGCTGCTGACATTGATCAGCGAGAGCAGCGCGGGGTTCTGGCGAATGGTATCAGCGCCAAACACAATTTCCGCGATTGCCACGCTGTCGGCGGCGTTCTTGCCCGAGGTCACCGAGCCCATAAACGCCTTGTCGCTGTAGGTGATGTGGCTGAGCAGCATGTCGAGGTGGCGCGTCGAAACCGGCTCGTCGGTTGGTTCGACCACCGTGCCGCCGGAGTGGTGAATGTACGGGCTCATGTAGGCGAGCTTGACGAAGTTCTGGAAATCTTTCAGCGTCGCCTCGCGCCGCCCGCCATCAAGGTCTTCCACAAACGGGCAGCCATACACCGGTGCGAACACCATGTTGTTGCCGCCGATGGTGACATTGTTCTGCGGGTTGCGCGCCAGCTGCGTGAACTGGCTCGGCGCCATGCCCACATACTTGAGCAGCAGCTCCTCGTCGAAAAAGACCGTGTCGCCGCGCACATCCGCGCCGTGCGCCCGCAAAATCTCGCGCGCCTCGTCGTCGTAGAAATCGATCCCCAGCTCGCGCAAAATCCGCATCGACATCTCGTGCACGCGCTGCACACCTTCGGGGTTGAGCAGCTCATAGACGGGCAGGTTGTAGGTAATCGGCTGCATGCGCGCGGCGCTGGCGGCTGATGCCTGGCGGGCGCGCCGCTCGCGTCGGCGGTCGGTGGTCTCGGTCATGGAATTCCTCTTTAGCATCAGGTCAGGCGCGGGCCGGGTATACACGTCGCGCCCGCGCAGTGGTTCGCTAGAACAGGCCGACAGTGTTGCCGTTTTCGTCGATGTCGATCGTGTGCGCGGCCGGGTTCGCGCCCAGGCCCGGCATGGTCACCATGTCGCCGGCCAGCGGGTAGATAAAGCCCGCGCCAACGCTGGCGCGCACTTCGCGCACATGGAAGGTGTAGTTGCTCGGCGCGCCCTTCAGCTTGGCGTCGTGGCTCAGGCTCAGGTGCGTTTTGGCCATGCAGATCGGCAGGTTGCCAAAGCCATTCGCCTCGAATGACTCGATCTGCTCGCTGGCCTGCTCGGTGTAGCTCACGCCATCCGCGCCATAGATCGCGCGCGCAATCGCGTCGATCTTGCCTTTGATTGGCATCTCCAGCGGGTACAGGAACTGCGGCGTCGCGTTCGAGCTTTCGGCCGCCGCGACAACCTTCTGCGCCAGATCGACCCCGCCCGCGCCGCCGTCGGCAAACACGCTGCTCACCGCCATATCGGCTGCACCAGCTTCGCGCGCGATCTGGCGCACCGCCTCGATCTCGGAAGGATAGTCGTCGGGGAAGGCGTTCAGCGCGACCACCACCGGCACGCCAAACGCGCGCGCATTGGCGATCTGCTTGCGCAGGTTCGCGCCGCCCACCAGCACGTCGTCGGGGTTTTCGGCCAGCAGCTCGGGCGGCAGCGGCTTGCCCGGCGTGATCTTGTACTTGCCGGTGTGGCTCTTCAGCGCGCGCACCGTCGCCACCACCACGGCGGCGGCCGGCCACAGGCCCGAAGCGCGGCACTTGATGTCGAAGAACTTTTCACCGCCCATGTCCATACCAAAGCCGGCCTCGGTCACGACATAGTCGGCCAGCCGCAGCGCGATCTGGTCGGCCACAATCGAGGAATTGCCGTGCGCGATGTTGGCGAATGGCCCGGCGTGAATAAAGGCGGGCGTGTTCTCAATCGTCTGCATCAGGTTGGGCTTGAGCGTTTCGCGCATCAGCACGGTGGCCGCGCCGGCCGCGCGCACATCCTCGGCGGTCACGGGCTTGCCATCTTTGGTGAAGGCGACCACCATCTTGCCGATCCGCGCGCGCAGGCTCTTGATCGCTTCGACTGCGGTCGAGCCGGTGGCCAGCGCCAGGATCGCCATCAGCTCGCTGGCGACAGTCATGTCGAAGCCGGTGTCGCGCGGGAAGCCGTGCTTGTCGCCGCCCAGGCCAATCGTGATATTGCGCAGAAAGCGGTCGTTCACGTCCATGGCGCGGCGAATCACGATCCGGTCGGGGTCGATATTCAGCGGGTTGCCGTGGTACCAGCTATTATCCACCAGCGCGGCGATCTGGTTGTGGGCCTGCTGAATGGCGTGGATGTCGCCGTTGAGGTGCACAATGCTTTCTTCCAGCGGCACCACCTGCGAGTAGCCGCCGCCCGCGCCACCACCCTTGATGCCAAAGGCCGGGCCGAGCGAGCTTTGGCGCAGCGCAATCGCGGCGCGCTTGCCGATTTTGTTGAGCGCCATGCCCAGGCCAATCGTTGTGGTGGTTTTGCCCTCGCCCAGCGGCGTTGGCGTGATTGCTGTGACCAGAATGTACTTGCCGAGCGGGCGGTCGCGGTAGGCATCGAGCAGGTTCAGGTCGATTTTGGCCTTGGTGCGGCCGTGATATTCGACATACTGATCGGGAATGCCAAGCTGCTCAGCAACGGCGCTGATCGGTGCAATCGTAGCTTCGGAAGCGATTTGCAAACTGGTCTTCACGCTATGCTCCTTGTGAACGGTGCCAATGAGTGGGTAAGAAACGCGGAACCGGCGAAGGGCGTATTGCTATACGCCCAGACCTAGACAAGGGCGTATTGCTATACGCCCAGACCTAGACAAGGGCGTATTGCTATACGCCCAGACCTAGACAAGGGCGTATAGCAATACGCCCAGACCTAGACAAGGGCGTATTGCTATACGCCCAGACCTAGACAAGGGCGTATTGCTATATGCCCAGACCTAGACAACCTGCAAACGTGCAACCTGATAACCTGTACCTGGTAAACCTCTGCCGTGACTCAGCCGCTGAAGCCCAGGCGATTCGCGATCTTCGCCGCCGCCTGGACGGTCAGCCGCCCATAATCGGGCAGGCGCTCAAACGTCACGCGGTAGGACGGCCCGGAAATGCTTACGGCGGCGATCACCGCGCCGCTGGCGTCGCGCACGGGTGCGGCCACGCCATGCAGCCCTTCTTCAACTTCGCCCACCGCCTGCGCATAGCCGCGCTCGCGCACCAGCGCCAGCTCGGCACGCATGCGCACCACGTCGGTGATCGTCCGGTCGGTGATGCGTGGCAGCGGCCGCGCCAGAATGCGCTCGATCTCGGCGGCGGGCTGGAAGGCCAGCAGCGCCTTGCCATTCGCCACACAGGTCAGCGCGGTGCGCCGGCCGACCCAGTTCGCGTCGCGCACCAGGTGCGGGCCAGAAAACTGCTCGACATTAATAACTTCGTCGCCATCGCGCACGGCCAGAATCACCGTTTCGCGCGAGGATTCTGCCAGATCAATCAGGATCGGCCGCGCGGCCGTGCGCACGTCGCCAAAATGCGTGACCTGCCCGGCCAGGCGCAGCAGCATAAAGCCCAGGCGATACTTCTCGGTGCCGGGCACACGCTCAAGCAAGCCTTCGCGCTCCATCGTCGCCAGCAGGCGCGAAGCCGTGCTTTTGTGCAGGCGCGTTTTGCGGCTTAGCTCGCTTACGCCAAGCTCAGTCGGCCCGTTGTCGAACACCTTCAGCAGGGCGACAGCGCGGCGCACTGACTGAATTAGCGTTCCTGGCTCGTGTTCATCAGTGTGTTGCATAATATGAGACATTAACCGTATCGTGCAACATCTATGGTAGCACCGCCCAAAAAACATGTCAATGGCCAATTTCTTGACTTTCCAGCAAAAAGACATATACTCGACATACACCAAGCCCAAGCCAAAAAGAGCATCGTTGTGACGCGGTCGTACCAGTTGCAGGATGCGCAACAAACGCTCAGCATGCAGCACGCCGGGCATGATTTTACCGCAGTCGCTCAGCCAAACGCACATCCGCGCCGATCGCACCACCCGCCTGCCCGGTCAGCGCGGGCTTGTCTGCGTGCAGGCGCGCAGTTCGCCCGGCCATTGCATGACGGATCAGCTTCGCACAGGAGGTCTTCATGAACCAACGCCTCGCCCCCCGTCGGATCGGAACCCTGGCAGCCGTGCTCGTGCTGGTTGCGCTCATCCTGGCTGCGTGTGGCAGCGGCGGCACCGCCAGCCAGGCCAAAATTCCGCTCAAGCTCGCTGAAAATGCCTGGACTGGTTCTTCAATTAATGTCAACGTCGCGAAGATTCTGCTGGAAGAGCAGCTTGGCTATAAAGTCGAGCTGGTGACAATCGACGAAAATGCCCAGTGGGCCGCGCTTGGCAATGGTGACCTGAGCGCGAGCCTGGAGGTCTGGCCTTCCGGGCACGCCGCCAACGTCAAGCAGTATATTGACGAAAAGAAAGTGGTTGAGAACCTCGGGCCGCTCGGCGTGGTTGGCAAGATCAGCTGGTACGTGCCAACCTACGTCGTGCAGGATCACCCCGAGCTGGCGACGATCGACGGCTTCAAGAAGCCCGAAGACGTGACACTGTTCAAAACAGCCGAGTCGGGCGACAAGGGCCAGTTCCTGGCCGGCGACCCGAGCTGGGTGCAGTACGACGAAGATATCATCAAGAACAACAGCCTCGACCTGAAGGTTGTGCGCGCTGGCTCCGAGCAGGCCGTGCTGGCCGCGCTCGATTCGGCCTACAGCCGCAAGCAGCCCATCCTGTTCTACTTCTGGACCCCGCACTCCATCCACGCCAAGTACGACCTGACGGCGGTGAAGCTGCCCGAGTACAGCGACGACTGCTACTCCAAAGCGTCGTCGGGTGGCGTGAGCTGCGACTACCCGAAGGACGTGCTGTTCAAGATCGCCTGGGGCGAGCTGAAAACCAAAGCGCCCGACGCCTATCAGTTCCTGAAGAACATGCAGTACACCGACAAGGATCAGATTGGCATGATCGCGGCGGTGGAGCTGGACAAGAAAACCGCCGAGCAAGCCGCGCGCGACTGGATCGGCAAGAACGAGAGCGTGTGGAAGGCCTGGATCCCGGCGAAATAAGCAGCAGGCAGCGAGCAGCAGGCAGCGAGCAGCGTGGCGCAGTGCCGGCTGCCTGCCGCCGACTTGGATGGAAAAGGCACAACCGTGAGCGAAGCCAGCGCCAAAATCGTCTGCCGTGATGTCTGGAAGGTGTTCGGGCGCACGCCCGAGCGCGCAATCGCGCAGATCGGCCCCGAGCAAACGCACGCCCAGGTGCTCGAGCAAACCGGCCATGTCGTCGCGGTGCGCGGCGTGTCGTTCGAGGTGCAGAAGGGCGAAACCTTTGTCGTGATGGGCCTGTCGGGCAGCGGGAAATCGACCTTGGTGCGCTGCATCTCGCGCCTGAGCGACCCAACCCGCGGCGAGATTTTGTTCGACGGGCGCGACATCATGAAGATGGGCGACGAAGAGTTGCGCGAGCTGCGCCGCCACAAGATCAGCATGGTGTTCCAGAATTTTGGCCTGTTCCCGCACCGCCGCGTGATCGACAATGTGGCCTATGGCCTGGAGGTGCGCGGCATGCCTAAGCGCGAGCGCCTCGAAACCGCCGCGCAGATGATCGAGCTGGTGGGCCTGGCCGGCTGGGAATACCACCTGCCGCGCCAGCTTTCGGGCGGCATGCAGCAGCGCGTTGGCCTGGCGCGCGCGCTCGCGGTCGACCCCGAGATTCTGCTGTTCGACGAGCCGTTTAGCGCGCTCGACCCGCTGATTCGCCGCGAAATGCAGGACGAACTGCTGCGCCTGCAAAGCACATTGCACAAAACCAGCATCTTTATCACCCACGACTTTGCCGAGGCGCTGAAGCTGGGCGACCGCATCGCAATTATGCGGCACGGCCAGTTTGTGCAGGTTGGCACGCCCGAAGAATTAGTACTTCACCCAAAGAACGATTATGTCAACGCTTTCGTGAAAGATGCGCCACGCGCCAAGGTCATCACCGCCGCGACAATTATGGCGCCCTGCCCGGCCGATTTCGACCCGAGCGGCTGCCCGCAGGTCGCGCCCGACGCCAGCATCGAGCTGCTCATGCCGCTGCTGCTCGAAACCGAGCGCCCGGTATTAGTGGCGAATGGCACGCCGTTGGGCGTGATTGACCGGGCGCAAGTGCTGCAAGCGCTGGTTACGCAGGAGTAAAGCCCATGGCGACACACGCACAGCCACTGCCGCTTGCGCGCCCGCTGTGGCAGCGCCTCGCCCCTGCGCTGGCCGTGCTGGGCCTGCTGCTGCTGGCCGGGCTCGCCGGGCAGCTGCTGCCGCTGTTCAGCAGCCAGTTCCCCGAACAGTGGAACCTGGGCCTGCGCGCGCCAATCGACGCCTTCCAGGGCTGGGTGATCAGCAACCGCGCCACGCATCCGCTCTTTCAGTATTTCTTCACGCCACTCAGCGCAACCATCGACTTCGGGATGCGCTTTGCGGAAGACATGCTGCTGGGCGCGCCGTGGGTTGCGGTCGTGGCCGGCTTTGGTCTGCTGGGCTGGCTGCTGTCCGGCGCACGTTTGGCACTGGGCTGCATGGTCGCGCTCATGCTGATGGGCATGTTCGGCCTGTGGGAGCAGAGCATGCAAACGCTGGCGCTGATGGCCTTTTCGGTGCTGTGCGCGCTGCTGATTGGCATCCCGCTTGGCATTCTGGCCGCGCGCAGCGACAGTTTCGACCGCGCCCTGCGCCCGATCCTCGACGCAATGCAGACCATGCCGGCGTTTGTCTACCTCATTCCGGTGCTGCTGTTCTTTGGCGTCGCCCGCGTGCCAGCGGTGGTTTCAACCCTGATCTACGCCATCCCGCCCGCAATTCGCCTGACCAGCCTGGGCATTCGGCAGGTCAGCCCGCCCGCGATTGAAGCGGCGCGCGCGTTTGGCGCGACCCCGCGCCAGCTGCTGTTTCAGGTGCAGTTGCCGCTGGCCCTGCCCTCGATTATGGTGGGCGTGAACCAGACGATTATGATGGCGCTGGGCATGGTCGTGATCGCCGCGATGATCGGCGCAGGCGGGCTGGGGCGCGAGGTGCTGGTGGCATTGCAGCGCCTGCAGGTTGGGCTGGCCTTCGAGGCCGGGCTGGCGATTGTGCTGCTGGCAATTATGCTCGACCGGCTGAGCGACGCGCTGAGCAAGCTCGATTTTTCCGACCTCGGGCGGCCGCGCACTTTGCAGTTGCCAACCTGGGTGCCCGAGCGATGGGAAAGCGGCATCTACCGCGTGGCAAACCGCCTGAGCGCGCTCGGCGCGATTCCGGCCGCGCTGCTCAGCCGCCTGGCGCGCACGCCCGAGACACAGCGCCGCATTCGCGCCGCCGCGCCGCTGATCAATAGCGTGCTGCTGATTGTGATCATCTACCTGCTCGATACCGTAGTGCTGTTTGGCAGTTTCCCCGAAGGTTTGCGCCTTTCGCTGCGCGACCCCGCCGACGCGGCGGTGGCGTGGATGCGCGACAACCTGTACCAGATCGGCAACACACCCTTTGGCACCGGGCCGCTCAGCAACTTCCTGACGATCTACCTGCTGAACCCGATGCGCACGCTGCTGCGCGACATCCTGCCCTGGCCGGTGCTGGTGCTGGGCATGGCCGCGCTGGGCTTCTGGGCCGGCGGGCGGCGGCTGGCCCTGTTCTGCGCGCTTGGCATGTTCGCCATCGGACTGCTCGGCATGTGGCCGCAAAGCATGGACACCTTCAGCCAGGTGATTGTGACCATGCTGGTGACGGTTGCGGTGGCTATTCCGCTGGGCGTGCTGGCTTCGCAGAGCGAGCTGATGCGCAATCTGCTGCGGCCCGTGCTCGATTTCCTGCAAACCATCCCGACGTTTGTCTACCTTGTGCCAGTGATCATGCTGTTCAACGTTGGGCGCGTGCCGGGCCTGATCGCCGCCGCGCTCTACGCCATCCCACCGGGCATCAAGCTCACCGAGCTGGGCATCCGCCACGTGCCCGCCGAGGTCGTCGAGGCAGCGCGCGCATTTGGCTCGACCCGCCGCCAGACGATTATCAAGGCGCAGCTGCCGCTGGCCCGCCCTTCGATCATGGCAGGTGTGAACCAGATGATCATGATGGTGCTGGCGATGGTGATCATCGCCGGGCTGGTGGGTGGCGAGGGCCTGGGCCTGGAAGCGGTGACGGGCCTGGCGCGCAACCAGACCGGGCGCGGCATCGAGGCGGGCCTTTCGATTGTGCTGCTGGCGATTATGCTCGACCGGATTTCGCAGGCGTGGGCCGCCAGGGAATAGCGTTTCGTCCCGAATAAACGCAGCGCCCCGGGCACGAAGATCGATCTTCGTGCCTTTGCGTTTTTCGCTGCGCGGAGTGGAAAATAGCTCTTTCCGCAACTGCCATGATTCTTTGTGAAAAGAATTGACTTTAACGTAGCGTCAAGGTTTATAGTATGAGCACAATCCGAATTGGTAGTTTTGCCCGCATCGCCCAGGTTTCGACGCGAACGCTGCGCTTGTACGACAAGCTCGGCCTTTTGAAGCCCGCTGCGGTCGATCCGCTGACGGAATACCGCTCCTACTCAATCGATCAGCTGCCGCGCCTGAACCGCATTCTGGCGCTGAAAGACCTGGGCTTTTCGCTCGACCAGATTGCCGAAGTGCTGCGCGGCGACCTGACTGCTGAGCAGCTGCGCGGCATGCTGGTGATGAAGCGCGCCGAGGTCGAACGGCGCGTGGCGGCCGAGCACGCCCAGCTGGCGCGCATTGCGGCGCGCCTGCGCCAGATCGAGCAGGAAGACGCGCTGGGCGACTACGAGATTGTGCTCAAGCGGATCGAGCCGCAGTGGGCCGCGATGGTGCGGGGCAGCATCCCCGACTACATCAGCTCCGAGCCGATTTTCATTGGCTTGTATGCCGAGCTCGACGCCTTTTTGCAGCAGCACGGCTTGCGCGCATCTGGCCCGCGCCTGGCGCTGTTCTACGATAGCGAGGCGCAGGGCATACAGGTGCAGGCTGGCATCGAGCTGGCCGGGGCAGCAACGGGCGCGGGCCGCATCGAAGTGCGCGAGCTGCCGGGCGTGGCCGAAATGGCCTGCGTGGTGCATCACGGGCCATACGACGAAACGCTGATCCAGGCGAATACCGCCATTCTGCGCTGGATCGATACCAACAATTACCGCATTGCCACGCCAACGCGCGAAATCTACCTGAACTACCAGGTCGGCGGTGACCCGGCGCAGTTTGTTACCGAAATCCAGATTCCTGTTGCAATGAAGGGTGGGCCATGAGCGCAAACAACCAGCGATTCGATACGATCATTGTCGGCGGGGGCTCGGCGGGCTGCGTGCTGGCCGCGCGCCTGAGCGCCGACCCGGGCCACCGCGTGCTGGTGCTCGAAGCCGGGCGGCGCGACTCGCTCTGGGACATTTTCATCCACATGCCGGCGGCGCTCACCTACCCGATCGGCAGCCCCTTCTACGACTGGCGCTACCACTCCGAGCCCGAGCCATTTATGCACAACCGCCGCATCTCGCACGGGCGCGGCAAAATCCTCGGCGGCTCCAGCAGCATCAACGGCATGATCTTCCAGCGCGGCAACCCGCTCGACTATGAGCGCTGGGCCGCCGACGCGGGCATGGCCGAGTGGGATTACGCGCACTGTCTGCCCTACTTCAAGCGCATGGAAACCTGCCTGCACGGCAGCGACGAGTTTCGCGGCCACGACGGCCCGCTGATTCTTGAGCGCGGCGCAGCCAACTCGCCCTTGTTCGGGGCCTTTTTTGCGGCGGTGCAGGAAGCTGGCTACCCGCTCACCGAAGACGTGAACGGCTACCGCCAGGAAGGCTTCAGCGCGTTCGACCGCAACGTCCACAACGGGCGGCGGCTCAGCGCGGCGCGCGCCTACCTCCACCCAATCATCAATCGCCCCAACCTGACGGTGACGACGCGAGCATTCACCACGCGCATTCTGTTCGAAGGGCAGCGGGCCGTGGGCGTGGAATACACCGTTGGGCGCGGCGCGGCGCAGCGCGCCTATGCCGGCGACATCATCTGCTGTGGCGGCGCAATCAACTCGCCCCAGCTGTTGCAGCTTTCGGGCGTGGGCAACGCCGCCGAGCTGGAGGCACTGGGCATCCCGGTGGTGCACGATCTGCCGGGCGTGGGCGAAAACCTGCAGGATCATCTGGAAGTGTATGTGCAGCACGCCTGCACGCAGCCGGTTTCGGCCTACCCGGCGCTCTTGTGGTACAACAAGCCGTGGATCGGCTTCCAGTGGCTGTTCTTTCGGCGCGGCCCGGCGGCAACCAACCACTTCGAGGCGGGCGGCTTTGTGCGCGGCAACGAGGACGTCGACTACCCGAACCTGATGTTCCACTTCCTGCCGCTCGCCATCCGCTACGACGGCACCGTGCCGCAGGGCGGCCACGGCTACCAGGTACATGTCGGGCCGATGTATTCCGACGCGCGCGGCACCGTGAAGCTCAAATCGACCGACCCGCGCCAGCACCCGGCCCTGCGCTTCAACTACCTCTCGACCGCGCAGGATCGCCGCGAGTGGGTCGAGGCCATTCGCTGCGCGCGCGAAATTCTGCGCCAGCCCGCCTTCGCGGAGTTCGATGGCGGCGAGTTCTCGCCCGGGCCAGATGTGCAGACCGACGAGCAAATTCTCGATTGGGTGGCGCGCGATGGCGAAACAGCGTATCATCCCTCGTGCACCTGCAAGATGGGCACCGACCCGCTGGCCGTGGTCGACCCGGCGACGATGAAAGTGCACGGCCTGGATGGCCTGCGCGTGGTGGATGCCTCGGTGATGCCCTACGTCACAAACGGCAATATCTACGCGCCAACGATCATGCTGGCCGAAAAGGCCGCCGACCTGATTATGAGTAACACGCCGCTCACGCCCGCAAAAGTCAACTTCTACCGCCACCAGAAGCCCGCACCGGCAGTGCAGCCGCTTCGCGCCGAGCACGCCGTAGTTGAGTGATATGAAAGGTGGAAAACGCCGACGGGCGCATCCTGAGTAGCGCCGAGCGTGGCGAAGGGGGTGCGTCTACGCGCCACCGTTCCAGACCTAAGGAGACTCCATGACGCGCATGCCCAACCTGGAAACCGAGCGCCTGATCATTCGCCCATTCGCGCTGAGCGACCTGGACGCGATCCATCGTATTATCGACCTGGAGCAGGCCGATGCCGAAACCGGCACCGCCGGCGCGCAGACACGCGAGCAGCGCCGCACCTGGCTCGAATGGAGCGTGCTGAACTACGACCAGCTGGCGTGGATGTACCAGCCGCCCTATGGCGACCGCGCAATCGTGCTGAAGAGCAGCGGCGAGCTGATTGGCGCGTGCGGCTACACGCCTGCCACGGGGCCATTTGGCCTGCTGCCTGCGCTGCGCGGGAATGAAGAGCTTGCCAGCGCGCGGCGCTTCACGCCCGAGTTCGGGCTGTACTGGCAGATCGGGCTGGCGCACCAGCGCAAGGGTTACGCCAGCGAGGCCGCGCGCGCCCTGATCGACTATGCCTTTGCGCACCTCAACCTGAAGCGCATCATTGCCACGACCGAGCACAGCAACCACGCCTCGATTGGCGTGATGCGCAGGGTCGGCATGCACATCGAAACGAACCCCGAAAGCGAGCCGCCCTGGTTTCAGGTGGTTGGCATCCGCTGGAATGACGCGGCGCAGCAAGCAGACGCGCCAGACGTGGTACAATAGCCGCGTTCGCACAAGCTGCGTACCGAGGCGAATTTCACGAGCCAGGAGCGTGCAACGCGCCCTGGTTCGTTTTTTGAGAGACCGTTCTGTGACACGTTCGATGATTGCGACCCAGGGCTTAGTCAAGCGCTACGGCAGCGTCACCGCGCTTGACGGCGTCGACCTGGCGGTGGCGGGCGGCACGATCTACGCGCTGCTCGGCCCGAATGGCGCGGGCAAAACCACGGCGATCAACATCCTGACCACCCTCGCTCAGCCCACTGCCGGCAGCGCGCAGGTAGCCGGCTTCGACGTGCAGCGCCAGGCCGGCGAGGTGCGCAAGCGCATTGGAGTCACCTTTCAGGACCTTGTAATCGATCCCGACCTGACCGGCCGGCAGGTGCTCGACATTCACGGCCGCCTGTATCGCCAGCCGCGCGCCTTGCGCCGCCAGCGCATCGACGAGCTGGTGGAACTGGTGCAGCTCGGCGACGCAATCGACCGCCTGGTGAAAACCTACTCGGGCGGCATGAAACGCCGGCTCGAGCTGGCGCGCGGCCTGATGACCGACCCCGAAGTCGTGTTCCTCGACGAGCCAACCCAGGGGCTCGACCCGCAGAATCGCGCGACGATCTGGGATTACGTGCGCATGCTGCGCCGCGAGCGCGGCCTGACGCTGCTGCTCACCACGCACTACATGGAAGAAGCCGAGGCGCTGGCCGACACCGTCGGCATCATCGACGGCGGGCGCAAGGTTGCCGAAGGAACGCCGGCCGCGCTGGTGGCCGCGCTTGGTGCCGACCGCATTCGCATCAGCGGCAGCGGCGACACGGGCCATCTGGAGGCACAGCTCCGCGCGCTGCCGTTTGTGGAAACCATCGCGCCGCACGAAAATGGCCTGGAACTTGGCGTCGATCACGGCGGGCGGCGCCTGGCGGAGGTGGTGGCACAGGCCAGCGGCAATGGCTTCCAGATCGAAGATGTGGCAATCGTTCGCCCGAGCCTGGGCGATGTTTTTCTGAAATACACGGGCCGCGCGCTGCGCGACTAGCCAATTCTGGATGTTGAGTGCTAAGTTTTGAATACAGCATATGGCTATTCAAAATTCAGCACTTAAAACTCAAAATTCAACACTATGAATGCAACAATCACCATCTGGTCGAAACACATGACCAAGTTCTTCCGCAACCGCGAGGAGCTTGGCGGCCTGCTGCTCCAGCCCATCCTGTGGGTGGTGCTGTTTGGCGTGGGCATGGGCGCGCTGGTGCGCAACGTCGGCGGCAGCGATTACATGTCGTTTATGCTGCCGGGTGTGCTGGCGCTCACCGCCCTGGGCGGCGCGGTTGGCGGCGGCATGGCGCTGCTCGACGAGCGGCTGCGCGGCATTCTGAAGGAATACCTGGCCGCGCCGATCCCGCGCCTGAGCATTCTGCTCGGCAACGCCGCCAGCACCGTCACCAAGGCGCTGTTCCAGGCCGCAATTATCCTGATTGTCGGCGCGCTGATGGGCGCGCGGATCACCGCCAACCCGCTCGGCTGTCTGGCGCTCGTGATTCTGCTGGCGCTCTTCACGATTGGCTTTGCGGGCATTGCGCTGGCCTTTGCCGCGCGCTCGAAAAGCATCATGGGCTACCACGGGCTGATCTTTCTGTTCAACCTGCCGCTCCTGTTCGCCTCAAACGCGCTCTACCCGCTGGTGAACATGCCGGGCTGGATCAGGGTGATTGCGCTCGCCAACCCCACCACCTACCTGATCGACGCGCTGCGTGGCCTGACGTTTGGCGGCACCGCCACCATTGCGCTGCCGATCTCGTTTGCGGTGACGGCGCTGTTCGCCACGCTGGGCATGGCGCTGGCGCTCATGTCGTTCCAGCGCACAATTCGCTAGGGCAGACTACTATCCGCAGATTACACAAATACGATTTTGATGGTTAACAAGTGCACGCCGGTTCCCGGTTCTTGTACATCTGTGGATTATTTTGCCGTCTACTGTGCAGCGTAAACTTCCAATTCATCGCGAAAGCGTCACAATCCGCTCTATTGCAAAATCGCCGCCGTGCGGCTACAATACACACGGGGCATCGGCCCCTTTTTTACCCTCTCGTCGCGGAGCGCTCTCATGACTGAGCAGGCGCACATCTTAGTTGTTGACGATGATGCCAGCATCCGAAGGATGCTGCAGCTCCTGCTGAACGAAACCGGCTACCGCGTTTCCACGGCCTCCACTGGCGAAGAAGCCCTCGCCTACATGGAACTGGTCACGCCCGATCTTGTGCTCATGGATCTGATGCTCCCTGGCATCAACGGACAGCAGGTCACCGAGCGCATCAAGGCTAATCCCGAAAAACCCTTTATTCCAGTCATTCTGGTCACGGCGCGCAACGATGCCAAGTCCAAGGTGATGGCACTCGACGCTGGCGCAGACGATTTTCTGGTCAAGCCGGTTGAGTTTGCCGAGCTGCTGGCCCGCGTGCGCGCCATGCTGCGCCTGCAGCGCAGCCAGCGCTCGCTGCGCGCCGAGCAGCGCAAAACCGAGCTGCTGCTGCACCTGACCCGCGAGCTAGGCACCACGCTCGATCTCGAGGCGCTGCTGACGCACTTCCTCGACCGGCTTGCCGACGCGGTGGGCGCGGTGCGCGCCAGCATTATTCTGACGACCGAGCAGCAGCCGCGCTTATTCTCCAGCATCCGCAACCGCCCCAAGGTCGTGCCTACCGACATTGTGCGCGACGGCATTGCCGGCTGGGTGCTGCGCGAGCGCGCCCCGGCGATTATTGTCGACACGCGCGAAGACACGCGCTGGGTAGCAACTACGCCGCACCAGCAGATGGTGCGCAGCGTCGCGGCGGTGCCGATTATTCGCGAAGACCGGGCGCTTGGCGCGATCACGCTGGTGCACCACACGCCCGGCTATTTCACGCCCGAGCACCTCGACCTGCTCGACTCGGTGGCGGCGCAAAGCGCCATCGCGCTGGAAAATGCCGAACTGTTCCGCCTGACCCGCTCGCAAAACGACCTGCTCGAACGCCGCAACGAAGAACTCCAGCGTATCAATCAGGTGAGCCGCCTGCTCACCGAGCTGATGCGGCCCGAGCAGCTTGTGCGGCTGGTTTCGTACCTGGTGCACTTAACCTTTGGCTACCCAACGGTTTCCATTCTGCTGCGCGATGGCGACGACCTGGTGGTGCGCGCGGTGGCCGGCATCTCCGACGAAGAATCGCGCATGGGCCGGCGCATCCCGATTGGCCAGGGCATCACCGGCCACGCTGCGCTGCAGCAAGAGCCACTGTGCGTGGGCGACGTGCGCAACGACCCGCGCTGGGTGGCAGGGCTGGGCACGACCGACACGCGCTCGCAGCTTTCGGTGCCGATCCTGACGGCGCGTGAGGTCTTTGGCGTGATGAACGTCGAGAGCGAGGCAGTTGGCGCGTTCGGCCCAAACGATATTCGTTTGCTCGATACGCTTTCCGGCCAGCTCGGCGTCGCGGTCGAGAATGCGCAGCTCTTCGATACCGAGCAGCGCCGCGTGCGGCAGCTCAATAACGTCAACGCCATGTCCGTGGCGGTGACCGCCCAGCTCGACGCGAACGACAACCTGCGCGTGGCATCGGCGGCGATTGCCACCATCTTCGGGATCGACAATTGCGGCATTGTGATGCTGGGCGACGAGCGGCGCGGCGGCGTGCGTATAGCGAACCACAGCGCGCAGCCTGCCACCGCCGGCTCGCACATTCATTTCCCGCTGCCCATGCACGATCTGGCCGCGCTGGAGCTGCGCGGCGTGCAGGTGATTGCCGACACGGGCAGCGATGCGCGTGTGGAAACCGTGCGCGCAACCCTTCAAGAGCACCGAATTGAGGCGCTGGTGCTGGCCCCGCTGATCAATAGCGGCCGCCGCATTGGCACGATTGTGCTCGACATCACCGGGCGCGCCCGGCAATTCGCCAACGCCGAAACCAGCCTGCTCGAAACCGTGGCCAGCCTGCTTTCGCAGGTGCTGGAAAATGCGCGCCTGTACCGCGAAGTGACGGAAGAGCGCAGCACGCTCGACGCGGTGCTCGGCGGCGCGGCCGACCCAATTCTGCTGATCGGGCCCGACGACCGCCTGCTGCTGGCGAATCGCGCAGCGCACGAGCGCCTGGGCCTGGCCGTTCACGCCGAGCAGCAGCCGCTGTCCGCGCTGATCAAGCACGACGATCTGCTCCACGCCCTGAGCGACAAGCGCAACGGCAACGGCAATGGTCACAGTTCCTACCCGCTGAATGAAGTGGTGCTGCCCGAGGGCGATACGTTCAACGTCAGCATCGCGCCCGTGCACGGCGCCGACAACGAGCTGATTGGGCGGGTGACGGTGCTGCAGGATATCACCGCGATCAAAGAGCTTGAGCGCCGCGAGCAGGAGCGCCTGCGCAGCATGTTCCGCCGCTATGTGTCGCCCCAGGTGGTTGAAGAAGTGCTGGCCGGCGGCGGCGATATTGGCGCGCCAATCGAGCGCGATGTGGTGGTGATTTTTGCCGATATTCGCGGCTATACGGCCCTGACCGAGGGCCTGCCGCCGCGCGTGCTGGTCGAGCAGGTGCTAAATCGCTACTTTACCGCGATGACCGAGGCGCTGTATCGCCACGGCGGCACGATCGACAAGTTCCTGGGCGATGGTCTGATCGGCGTGTTTGGCAGCCCGATTGCCCGCGACGACGACGTGGAGCGCGCCCTGCTCGCCGCCGTCGATCTGCAGCGCGCCTTCGCTGGCCTGCGCGAGCGCTGGATCACCGACCTCAAGCGCGAGATCGGCATGGGCATCGGCATTGCCTACGGGCGCGCGGTCGTCGGCAACATCGGCTCCGAGCAACGCATGGACTACACCCTGATTGGCGATGTTGTCAATACCGCCAGCCGCCTCAATGGCATCGCCCACGCCGGGCAGATCATTGTCGCCAGCCAGCTGATCGACGCGCTGCCGGGCGAGTGGGATGCGCCCTGGCCCATCCGCAAAAGCGACCGCGTCTACCTCAAGGGCAAGCAAGAGCCAGTGCAGATCTACGAGATCGAGTACGAGGTCAAGGAAAACGCGCACTAGTGCGCGTGAACGCGCAGGGTTTAGGGAATAGGGGATAGGGTTTGGTGATTGCAATACAAAAACTCTTACCCGATTCCCGCATTGCTTTCTTGATAATGCACTAGCGCCGCTGCTCTAATCTTAGTTTCACAAACAGCCAGGCTTCAGCACCAGAGCACCCATTCCACCGCACATTTCCCCACTGTTGCATGCTACCTCACCATTGTTGATTCTTGGTGCCTTCGTGTCTTGGTGGTTCGGTTATTTTTCTATACGTCTCCCAGAAGAAAGACCTTCTCGTGCGAATTGCTGCGCTGTACGACATCCACGGCAACTTGCCCGCGCTCGAAGCCGCGCTCGACCAGATCGCCCGCGCCGAGGCCGACGCGATTGTCGTGGGCGGGGACGTCGTGGCCGGCCCAATGCCCACCGAAACCCTGGCATGCCTGCGCGCGCTGACGCTCCCCGTGCATTTCATTCGCGGCAACGCCGACCGCGAGATCGCCGAGCGCATGGCCGGCGCGGTTCCCGACAACACGCTGCCCGATCACGTGCGGGAAATTGTCGATTGGGCAGCGCGCCAGCTTGGCCCCGACGATGGTCGCTTTCTCGCAAGCTGGCCGCTGACGCTGCGCCTGCCCATCCCTGGTCTTGGCACGGTCCTGTTCTGCCACGCCACCCCGCGCAGCGACACGCCCGTCTTCACGCGCACGACGCCCGAAGCGCAGCTGCTCGATACCTTTCGCGATACGGATGCCACGCTGGTTGTGTGCGGCCACACCCACATGCCCTTCGACCGGCAGATCGGTGGCGTGCGCGTGGTAAACGCCGGCAGCGTCGGAATGCCTTACGGCGAGCCCGGCGCGCACTGGCTGCTGCTTGGCCCCGGCATCGAGCCGCGCCGCGCCAGCTACGACCACGAGCGCGCCGCTGCCCGTATTCGCGCAACCAGCTACCCGCAGCGCGACGATTTTGCCGACAATAATGTCCTCCACATTCCCTCCGAAGCCGAGGCACTTGCGGTCTTCACGCCAATGGAAATAGGCGCCAGCCGCACTGCATAAGCTGCCTCACATGCCCCGCCGATGCCCACACATATCGCAAATTTGTTTCTAATCAGGGTCGATTCCTGCCGCATTTGCTGCTACACTCTACGCCAGACACGCGCATACGAGCAGAGAGGAATAGCGCATGATTGATCTTCCAAACAGCGGGGCGCGCGCCTACCTGGCCCAGCCCGGCACAACGCCCGCGCCAGGCGTGCTGGTGCTGCACGCCTGGTGGGGCTTCACGCCCTTCTTCGAGGGTGTGTGCGACCGGCTGGCGCAGGCGGGTTTTGTGGCGCTCGCGCCCGACCTGTACGAAGGCGATACTACTGACACCATCGAGGGCGCGGAAGCGCTGCGCGGCCAGCACCCCAACGAGCGCCTGGACGAAATTGCCAACGATGCGCTCAGCACCCTGCGCGCAAACCCCGCAGTGAATGGCCCGGTCGCCGTGCTGGGCTTTTCGCTTGGCGCGGCATGGGCGGCAGTGCTGGCAACCGAGCGCCCCGAGGATGTGCGGGCGGCAGTCGTCATGTATGGCGCGTACACCGGCCTCGACCACAGCCCGGCGCGCGCGGCCTACCTGGGGCATTTTGGCGAACAGGACGACATGGAGCCGCTGGATGGCGTGCGCGAGATGGAAAGCGAAATTCGCGCGGCTGGCCGCGATGTTACGTTCTACGTTTACCCGGAGGCGCAGCACTGGTTTATGGAAAACGACCGCCCCGAGTACCGCCCGGCCGACGCCGAGCTGGCCTGGGAGCGCACGCTGGCATTCCTGGCGCAGCAGCTTGAGGCAGGGGCATAGCAGCGGCGCAATTCGTGCTAATGCTTTGACGGATGAAAGGCCGGGTGCTATACTTCATTCTCGCACACCCGTTCAGATTTACGACGCCGCATCGGAGCGACAGCGCGCGATGAAGCGGCGTTTTATCTTGCAGTAGAATCAGGAATATCTGCCATGTCGAGAGACAAGATCGTCATCAAAGGCGCCCGCGAACATAACCTCAAAAACGTCGATCTTGAGATGCCGCGCGACAAGCTCGTGGTGCTGACGGGTGTGTCTGGCTCGGGCAAATCGTCGCTCGCATTCGATACACTCTATGCCGAAGGGCAGCGCCGTTATGTCGAATCGCTATCGGCATATGCGCGCCAGTTCCTCGGCCAGATGGAAAAGCCCAAGGTCGATTTTATCGGCGGCCTTTCGCCAGCCATCGCCATCGAGCAGAAAAGCGCCTCGAAGAACCCGCGCTCGACGGTCGGCACCGTCACCGAAATTTACGACTACCTGCGCCTGCTGTATGCGCGTGTCGGCACGCCGCACTGCCACCAGTGCGGGCGCGAAGTTGGCTCGCAATCGGCCGAGCAGATGGTCAATCGCGTGCTGACGCTGGCGGCTGGCACGCGCTTCATGGTGCTGGCCCCGCTGGTCTCGCAGCGCAAGGGCGAGTATAAAGATGTCTTTGCTGAGGCCAGGGCCGAGGGCTTTTCGCGCGTGCGCGTCGACGGGCAGATGATGGAGCTGAGCCAGGATATCAAGCTCAACAAAAAGGTCAAGCACACCATTGAGGTGGTGGTCGACCGCCTGGCGATGCCGCACAAAGACGAACGACCAACCACCAAAGGCCATAGCTCGAACTCTACAAACGGCAGCTCGAATGGCACTTCTGCCCCGAAGGGCCGGGCGCAGACCGACGAGCCTGACGAGTGGAGCTCGTTCGTCACCCGCCTGACCGACAGCATCGAGCAGGCGTTGCGCGTGGGCGAGGGCATGGTGCTGATCAGCATTCAAGCATCAGGGAGCAGTGCTCAGGGATCAGGAAACGCCGAAGAACCACAGGCGAGTGACCAGACCCCAGACCCCAAACCCCAGACCCCTGAAGAATGGCTGATGAGCGAGGAAAACACCTGCACGCACTGCGGCATCTCCTTCCCCGAGCTGTCGCCGCAGATGTTCTCGTTCAACGCGCCGCAGGGCGCCTGCCCAAGCTGCAGCGGCCTCGGCACACGCCTGGAGCTCGACCCGCAATTGCTCGTGCCAAACCCATCGCTCTCGCTGCATGAAGGCGCGGTGCCTTACTGGGGCGAGATGCGCAAGAAGAAAGACTCGTGGGCCTACCGCTGCCTGGCCTCGATTGGCCGCCAGTACGGCTTCGATCTCGACATGCCATGGGAGAATCTGCCCGAGCGTTCGCGCGACGTCGTGATTCACGGCAGTGGCAAGGAAAAAGTGCGCTTCAGTTGGAGCGACGCGGGTGGCTCGCGTGGTGAATTTATGCGCCCGTGGGAAGGTTTGGCAAGCGAAATCATGCGCCGCTACAACCAGACCGACAGCGACTGGACGCGCGAGATGTACGCCTCGTACATGAGCGAGCAGCCCTGCCCGGCCTGCAAAGGCGCGCGCCTGCGCCCCGAAAGTCTGGCCGTGACGGTGGGCGATCTGTCAATCCAGCGCGTGGTTTCGCAGAATATTGGCGAATCGTATGACTGGGCATTGACTTTGTCGGGTGGCGATTCGCAGCCTACCAGCCAGGAAATCGCGACCAATGGTCACGCAAGCAAAGGCACCCTCACCGAGTACCAGCTTGAGATCGCCGGCGAAATCCTGAAAGAGATCCGCGAGCGGCTGGGCTTCCTGCTGAACGTCGGCCTGCACTACCTGACGCTGCACCGCCCTGCACCCACGCTTTCGGGTGGCGAGGCGCAGCGCATCCGCCTGGCCTCGCAGATCGGCTCGGGGCTGGTTGGCGTGATGTACATCCTCGACGAGCCCAGCATTGGCCTGCACCAGCGCGACAATCGCAAGCTGCTCAACACCCTGCTGAAGCTGCGCGACCTCGGCAATAGCGTGATCGTCGTCGAGCACGACCTGGAGACCATGCAGGCGGCCGACTTTCTGATCGACTTTGGGCCGGGCGCGGGCGTCAAGGGCGGCGAAGTTGTGGCGGCCGGCTCGCCCGCGCAGGTTGCGCAGGTGGCCGAGTCGAAGACGGGCGCGTATCTTTCGGGCAAGCTCGAAATTGCCGTGCCAGCCGTGCGCCGCACTGCGCGCCTGGATGGCCCGCAAGAGGTCAATGCTGCGCGCCTGCCGCTGGGCAAAAAGGCGCTGAAAACGGCTTCCAAAAAGGCTAAAGCCGCAGCGCCGCCAGCCGAGCCACAGTGGATCGAGCTGCAAGGCGCGACCATGAACAATTTGCGCGATGTCAGCGTGCGCATGCCGCTCGGCTCGTTTGTCTGCATCACCGGCGTCTCGGGATCGGGCAAGTCGTCACTGATCACCGAAACGCTCTACCCGTCGCTCGCGAACCGCCTGAACAAAGCCCAGCTCAAGCACGGCCCCTACCGCGCGCTGAACGGTCTTGAGCACCTCGACAAAGTGATCGACATCGACCAGCAGCCGATCGGCCGCACGCCGCGCTCGAACCCGGCCACCTATGTCAAGCTGTTTGATCTGATCCGCGACCTGTTCGCCAAAACCAACGAAGCTAAGCTGCGCGGCTACGAGGCTGGGCGCTTCTCGTTCAACCTCAAGGGCGGGCGCTGCGAGGCGTGCGAGGGCAATGGCGAAAAGCGTATCGACATGCAGTTTCTGGCCGATGTCTGGGTACGCTGCGATGTGTGTAAGGGCAAGCGCTACAACCGCGAGACGCTGCAGGTGAAGTACAAGAACAAGAGCATCGCCGACGTGCTGGAGATGGATGTGCAGACGGCGCTGGAGTTCTTCGACAATGTGCCGCGCATCAAGCGCATCCTGAAGACGCTGCACGACGTTGGGCTGGACTACATTGCGCTGGGGCAGCCGGCCACCACCCTTTCAGGCGGCGAGGCGCAGCGCGTGAAGCTGGCGAAAGAGCTGGCGCGCGTCGCAACCGGCCGCACCGTCTACATCCTCGACGAGCCAACCACCGGCCTGCACTTCGCCGACGTGCAGCGCCTGCTGGAAGTGCTGCACCGCCTGGTCGATGCGGGCAACACCGTGGTCGTGATCGAACACAACCTCGATGTGATCAAGACCGCTGACTGGATCATCGACATGGGGCCGGAGGGCGGCGACGGCGGCGGGCAGGTGGTGGCGGAAGGAACGCCCGAGCATGTCGCGCAGGTCGAAGGTTCGCACACCGGCTACTTCCTGCGCGAAGTTCTGGTGCCGGCCGAGCAGGAGATTGCGGCCTGACACCAATAGCGTATCTGCGTAGCCTGTGGATATAAAAGCAACGCCGCACGTCACTCCGCGTGCGGCGTTGCTG
Organism: Kouleothrix sp. 19917; assembly: GCF_057073505.1. Classification (NCBI taxonomy): domain Bacteria; kingdom Bacillati; phylum Chloroflexota; class Chloroflexia; order Chloroflexales; family Roseiflexaceae; genus Kouleothrix; species Kouleothrix sp. 19917. The sequence goes on along the minus strand of NZ_CP097099.1, from coordinate 500,084 downwards.
CATCTTCGGCGTGAACGGGCAGATCGAACCAGAAAATACTCCCGCCGTCCGGCCGATCTTCCATACCAATAGTGCCTTCGTGCGCCACGATCACCAGCTTGCAGAAGGCCAAACCCAAGCCAGTGCCGCGCCGCTCCTCGCCCGGTGCCTGGCTATACTTCTCAAAAATTCGCTCGCGCAGCACTTCGGGCACACCCGGCCCATTATCGCCCACCCACACGCGCACGCAACCCGCATCGGCCTGATAGCGCGCGCCGATCTCCAGCTCGCCTTCCAGCGACGCAAACTTGATCGCATTGCCCAGAAAATTTTCCAGCACGCGCTGCAGCAGGCGCACGTCGCCCGCCACCACGGGCAGGTCGTCGCCAACCCAGCGCCGCAAGGTCTGTTTGTTATGCTGTATCAGCGCCTTCATTGGTTGAAGCGCGTACTCGATCAGATCTGCTACGCTGAGCGGCACTAAATCCAGTTCCATGCGCCCAACTTCGAGCCTGCGCACATCCAGCACCGTATTCAGCTGTTCGAGCAAGCTCTCGGCGGCGCGATAGGTTTGCGACAAGAGCGCATGGCGCTCGTCGGGCGGAACAAAATCACCCGGCATCATCAGCATGTCGATACCCATGATCACGCCGGTGAGCGGGGTGCGCAGGTCGTGCACCAGCATATGCAGCATGTCATCGCGCATCTGCTCCAGCTCGACACGCGCGCTGATATCGCGGAATGAAACGACCGCCCCGGCGGCAATGCCCACGCCGCGCAGTGGCGCGTAGGCCCACTCGAAATGGCGGCCATCGGCCAGCTGGCAGGTGCCACTTGCGGCGGTGCGCGGCTGCGCCTGCCAGGCACGCACCAGATCACGAAACGTTTCGGGGGGTATCAAGGGTTTTTCGCGGGTATAGCGCACCCGCCGAAACCAGAGCGTCGGCCGCCCCACAATGCCTTTTTCCGGCACCGAAAACATGCGCTGCGCCGAACGATTGATCAGGCGCACGCGCGCATCTGCGTCGATCACCAGCACCGCATCGCTAATCGACTCAAGCACGGTGCGCAGATCATTGCGCGCCTGCTGAACCGTCGCAAACCTGCGACTATTCTGCAGGGCTGCCGATATCTGGCCCGCAAAGGCCGAGGCAAACCGTAAATCGGCCTGGGAGTAATGGCGTGGGGCGGTGGCGTAGAAGTTAAGGGTGCCAAAGTCGCTGCCACCGCTGCGCAAAGGCACAATCAGGGCCGATCGCATCCCCGAAGGTGCGTCGGCCTGATTGAGTTCATGGAGAATCAGGGCATGACCATTCACCAACGCCTGGCCAATTGCCCCGGCCTCGCGCGCATACGTTCGCCGGCGTGTAGCATCCTGCTCGCCAAGCAGCACCTGTTCCTGGTACGTCGCGCCATCGCTGCTGCACAGCGCAACTGAGCAATACTGGAAATCGAGCAGCCAGCGCGCCTCGCGCGTTACCACCTGCAGCACGCCCTCAAACGAAAGGTCGGTCTGCATCGCCAGCGTTACTTCGTTGAGCGCAGCCAGGCGCGCCGAAAGAGCCTGCGCTTCAGCGAGTAACGAGCGAACCTGCCCAACCAGCGCAGCCGAGTCTAGCTCGTGCAGCTGATTTTCAAGCGATGGCAGCGGGCGAACAACGCGACGCGGCATATCCTACCCAAGATTATCAATCGGCACACGAGCGCTGTCTGTGTAGGCGTTCACCGACGAAAACATGTCGGCGGTCGCAATCACCTCGAAAATTTCTTCGTCGCTCAGGTGGTGTTTGCGCAAGGCTGCATAATCGTTTTCGCTGAGCTTCAGCGGATCGGTGGCGGCGAGCAGGCCGAAGCGCAAAATGCTTTTGTCGCGGTCGGGCAAGGGGCAGTTTTCGTAGTCGCGCACCAGCATGTGCAGCACTTCTTCCGACATGCCAAGCGCGCTGAGGCCATGCAGGTGCACGCGCAGCGCATACTCGCTGCCATTCGCCTGCGAGATCAGAACACCAACCATTTCCTTGAGGGTGCGCGGCAGGTAGCCTTGCAGAATGGTCGCCCGAAACTTGTTCCAGTTGGCGCGGAGCAGCGTCGGGCGGATGGCCATAGACTTGAAGATATTCGGCACCATTCCAAATCCCAGTTCGCGCCGAATTTCATCGTACACTGCCACCACTTCAGGATCGGTCGCTTCTTCTTCGGGAATAAGTGGGAAGGTGTTCATCCTTTGCTCCTTACTATATGGCTGCATGGATGTAGGCAGGTCGTGGCATGGCTATGGTACCCTGAAATGGCGCAAGAAAGAAGAGAAGAACCCATTCAAACCAAAAACAATATGCGATCATCACTCGTAATCAGGGATAATGTGGCGCATTGTGGCGATGCCAGCACAGGGAGCGCGGCTGAAACACTTTGATCGCGCTCGCTGCAGCGGGCGCGCTCACAACAGCATCCACCGAGCGAGGGGCTTGCTCGGTGGATGCTGTTGTGAGAAACAACGGGAATGATACGACTGTTAGTTTGCGTGCATCCGCAGATAGTCGAGCACGCTCTGCGCCGCCGGGTCGATTGCCGCTGGCGCGTTCAGCGCCTCGTGCGCCTGAATGTAGCTCTGTGTTGCCGAAGCTGCCGGGTCAACTCCCGCTGGCGCGTTCAGCGCCTCGTGCGCCTGAATGTAGTTCTGCGTTGCCGAAGCTGCCGGGTCAACTCCCGCTGGCGCGCTCAGCACCTCGTGTGCGCGAATGTAGCTCTGCGTTGCCGACGCCACCGGGTCGATTGCCGCTGGCGCGCTCAGCGCCTCGTGCGCCTGAATGTAACGCATCATGCTGGGGGCGGCCGGGTCGGGCAGGGCCGAGAGCAGCGGTGTGTTGCGCGGCGCAAGCCGATAGGCCAGCCCTCCCGCTACCAGCACAACGATGATGCTTGCCACGATCATTTCCATCCACCGCCAGTTGCGCCAGTTCTTCTTGAGCGAAGGCCGAAGTTGCAGATTTGCGTTCATGGTGCCCTCCATTGCATTCACAGCTCGTTTTGCCTGAATGCATTACACCATGCTGGGGCCTGGCCCTGGGGCCACTTTGACTGACAGAAAGCATGACAAAAAGTGGTACAAAAAAATGCGGGAGCAGCTTGCGCCACCCCCGCACGAGTACCCTTGAAACCTCTAACGCTAGCGCCCGGCCATCGGCACGAACACGCGCGCGCCCGCGACCGCAACCGGCCCTTTCACACGCACAACAATTGGCGCGCCATCGCTTTGCAGGCTGGCGCCATCAGTTGCGTGGTAGTGGCTGTTCAGGATTGCCGTGCCAGCCGGGGCCCCCGCCGCCACGCGCACAACCAGCGTGCGCGTTGGTGTGGCATGCGCAGCAAAGGGCGCAATCGACCAGCTCACTTTGCCATTTGCAAACGTGCCGCCATCCGAGGCGCTGACAAACTGCGTGTATGGCGGCAGTGCGTCGGTGAGGGCAACCGCGCTGGTAACATTGCGGTTGGCGCTCAGCGCGAGCGTGTAGGTGAGCAGCTCGCCCGGATTTACCTCGACCGCCGGGCTGGCGCTGCCGGCGAGCAGCATCTGGCCGCTGGCACTGAGCGCGCCAGCCACAGCCAGGGCATAGGGCTGACTCTTGACGGGCACGTTGTAGCCGCGCACGCGAATGGTGTAGCGCCCTACGGCCGGGTGCGGAATGATCACACCTTCGACATTATTCAGCCGGTCGCCACCAGCCACGCCGTTGCCGCGATATTCGGTATTGTTCGGCCCAATTACCACAAGATCAAGGTCGTTCACAAGCTGTTTGGCGACCGAAAGCGACGCGGGTGGGTCGCTCCACGCCAGCATCACGCGCAGCGGCTGCGAGCTGTCGAGCACGTCGAGCGAGCGCGCCGCCGACGAAGTGTAAGAAACAGTTTGGCCGGTGCCAATGCCCTGCGTATGGTCGTCGACCCAAAGTGTATAGGGCTGCGCAGCGCTCATAAATGCCAGGTCGGCGCGGCCCCAGCCATCGACGCTGTTGGGCCGGGTGGTGGGGATTTCGCGCGCAGCGCCAGTGCCATACTGGCCAGGCCCAATGTCATAGGTGGTGTTAAGCAGCGTGGCCTTGACGGCAGCGGCGCTCGGGTTCAGCAGGCCGCGCGCCGCCAGCCACTGCCGCACAAGCGCGCCCGCGCCCGCCACCAGCGGGGTAGCCATCGAGGTGCCGCCCGAATAGGCGTAGTTCGCGTCGTACTCGCCCCAGAGCGTGTCGGCACCGGCAACGTGCGAGCGGTTGGAAAGAATATTCGTGCCGGGCGCGACAATATCGGGCTTGATACGACCATCGTCGGTTGGGCCGCGCGACGAGAATGCCGCCATGCCATTCGCGTTATTCGAAACCGAGTCTGAGGCGACTGGGTCAGCCGAAAGGCAAAATTTCTCGCCGCCGAAATAGACCCACAGCACCTGACTGTAGCCACCCTCGCTGCGTTCGCTTTCGCTTGCGCCTACGGTAATGACATTTTTCGCCGTGCCAGGAGCCACGAGCGAGTCGGGGTCGACTATACCGTCGTTGCCCAGGCAGAAGCCATACTCACCGCCCGGTACGCCATCACGCCCCGAGTTGCCCGCCGCGAAGAAGATCGCCATGTCGGGATGGTCCCATACGAACTGGTCGGTGCGCTGGGCAGTGGCGGGGTAGCGCCCAAACTGCGCGGCCGGGTCGCTGGCCGGGCCGGTTTCGTCGCCCCAGCTGTCGGAATGGATGCGCGCGCCGTCGGCATAGGCCTGGGCGAACATGGGGTAGTAGTCGTCGCCAAGGCCAACGACATTGTTCTCAGCATCGACTTCAAACGCCTGCACCACCAGCTTGGCCTCGGGCGCAACGCCCGCGAACGAGCCGCTGTATTTGTGCTTGCCCGGCTGCGCGCCCGACTGCACGCCCGCGCCAACCGCCGAGCCAGCGACGTGCGTGCCATGCCCAAACTCATCGGCCAGCGTGCCGCCCGGTGCGAGAATGTGCGCCGCTGCAATGCGGCCCGCGAAATCGGGGCTGAGCGTGGCTGGGTTGCCCGTATCCAGCCCCGAGTCGGCGATAGCGATCGTCTGCCCCGCGCCATACAGCCCGCGATCCTGCCACGCCGCATTGACGTGCATAAAGCCACGCGCCACGTCGTTCAGCAATTTGGGCTTGCCAGCAGGCTCAACCCAGCGCACCGCCGACAGGTTCGCCACTTGCAGCAGCGCGTTTGTATTGGGTAGCGCGGATGGCTGGACGGCGGCGGCGCGCAACTGGTTTGCCAGCGCGCTTTCCTGGCCGGGCCATGCGATCACTCGCAGTGGGCCGGGCGCTGTGCCACGTTCAAGCGCGCCATACAGCGCCGGGGAAATTTTATCGGCCAGGGTGAAGGGCTGCTGCGCCACCACTGCGGGAAGTTGCGCGGCGGCAGCAAGTTGCGCAGGCGTGCCACGCACCACGTAGGCAAATTCGGGAATATATTCAAGAATTTCGGTGCCCGTGGCCGCCAGCGCGTCGCGGTCGGCAGTGGCGATTGGGCCACCAAACTGAATAATCTGGTACTCGCCCGATGCGCCGGCAAGCAGCTGGCTGGCAGCCTGCGCGGGCGCAGCGTTGGGGCGTAAGCGTGCGCGGTGCAGTAACAAGGGCGGCGCGCTTGCAGGTTGCGCCCCTGCCGCCACCACCGAGGCAAGACAGCATGCAAAAAGAATCAAGACCTTCACGACGCGCATGAATCCTCCGATCGGCCAAGAAACGCGGGCGTATATGCAGAGAGACGGATACGGCCCATGCTACACAACTTCGTGTGCTCGTGCCATAGCCCATCTATCCTAACTCTTGGCGCAGCAAAGGAGTTACGCGTGGTGAATGAAGTGTGATACCAAACCCGTTTGATCCGTTTCGTTTCAGGTGCTACGCTGTGGCGAAAGGGGAACGCAGCACCTGAATTATTCGCGGATGGAGTGGGGTATGCTCAGACGCGTTGCACGTCGTTCGCCATGCGCTCGCAGAACAGCAGGGTGCCGGCAGCCACACAGATCGGAATGGCGAGCAGATTGAGCAGGGGAACACTGACCAGGCCAAGGGCAACCAGGCCAAAGCCGCCGGTGGCAGGCAGGTGGCGGCGAATCGCGCCCAGCTTTTGGCGGAAGCCGAGCTGCCGGCGCTCAAGCGGGTAATCGAGAAAGTCGAGGCAGGCGATCGTCGCGCCCAGCGCGATGCTGCCAGCGGTGGCCAGCACCTGGCCGGCAACCGGGATAAAATTCAGCAGCAGCAGCAGCGCGCCAACGAGCAGCACCAGCACAAGCTTCTTCATCTCGAAGCCAAGCGCGCGGCCCAGGTCGCGCAGCGCCATGGCCAGGCCGCTGCCAGCCTCGGGCAGGGTTCCGCGCTGCATCTGCTCGATCTGCTCGGACATGCGGGCATACCAGGGCGCGCCCAGCACCACGCCAAAGCGCACCAGCACAAAGCCCGTGCCGATCAGCAGCAGCACAATCAGCGCCACCCGCAGAAGCGCGCCAAACGCCGCCGCCCAGCCCGGCAGCGTCGCCACCGCGCCGTCGATTGCGCGAAAACCGGCGAACAGCAACCCAGCATACAGTGTCGCTCCCACCAGCACATTCACCAGAATCGGCACCAGCACAAAGCGCCACAGGCGCGGCGTGCCACCGATTATGCGCAGGGCGCGAAATGGATAGACCAGGCCAGCAATCAATGCTTGTATCATTATTCTCCTCGGGCAGCGCAGCGGGCGAAAATAGTAGCGGGCAGAGCCAGAAGGCCCTACCCGCTGAGACGTTGCGCGTCATGCGATGGTTGCGCTAGATGCCCGAGCCGTACGACGTTTCGTTGGTGCTGGGCTCGGCGCCACTGCCATCCGCGCCAAGCCGGCGCGTTTCGCCAAAGGCCGGGTAGCTTGCTGGCGTGGTGTCAGTGCTGGTTGGCGCATTCTTATTGATCCAGCCCTGAATCTTATCGCGGTTGCGCCAGGCATACAGGCCACCGGCAGCCAGCAGCGCCAGCAGGGCGCTCGAACGGTTCTTCGGATACATTGTGTTCTCCTCTCTCAGGTGGCGGCGCGCTGGCCGCACATTGTACTCCTGGTTCTGCACGCTGGCAGATACAGGCCTTCCTTTGCAACATGCGTACCGCGATTCTCCGACTTGCGGTTTACGGCATCACAATGCCGGAACCGCATGCTGTCGCGTTCGCCAGCGCGCCAGGGAGGGTGCAGCCGCGTAGCCAGCCCACAGCAAAGCGAACGCCAGCGGGGCCGTGCTGAGCGCGAAGCGCGGCATCAGCGTGAGCGTACCTACCAGCAGCGCACCGCCATAAAAGCATACAGTGAGCGCCAGAGCGGCGACCAGCGGCCGCCAGTGGCGCTGCCCCGCCAGGTCGATCAGAAACGCCGCCGGCAGCAACATGGCCGGGATGAACGACAAAGGGAATTCGGCCAGCGCCAGCACGGCGTAGGCAAGCGCCCGCCCCAGCAGGTAGATCAGCGCCGTGGCGGTTGCAGCCCAGCGCCAGCCCAGCACCGGCCGCGCCGTCGCCATGGCCAGCGTGCCCACCGCCACCAGCCACAGTGGGTACACCCAGTGCGGAATGCCACCCTCGATAAAGGCGATTGGGTTGCGGCCGGCCAGCGCCAGCAGCTCCGCGCTGGCGCGCGACTGGCCGCGCAGGTAGGCGTCGATTGCCAGCACGCCATATTCCTGCTGGCTCAGCTGAAACAGCGCGTCGTCGAGCAGCAGCCCCCAGAATGCCAGGCCGAACGCCAGCCGCCAGCGGCCAGCCGGCAGCGTGTGCAGCATGGCCCAGATCACGCCCAGCAGCAGGATCGTGGTAGCTGCAAAGGTCAGCAGGTGGCTTGGGCTCCACACCGTCACATCCAGACCAAAAATCAGGTGATTCAGCGCATCCAGCAGCACCGAAAGGAGAAACAGCGCGAAGCCGCCCTGCATGATCATCAAGCCGATGCGATCGGTTCCTTTGCCCGTCAGCGTATGAAAAACAATCAGCGCGGCCGCAATCGCCGAACCGCTGATGTTCACCAGATGTGGCGCTTCGAACACGCCAAACGGGTAGCGGAAATGCCAGGCCACGTCCCAGGCTGAACCGCCATGCTTCAGCAGAAACGCGATCAGCCACAGCCCAAACACAACCAGCACGAAGCCTTCGTTCCGCGATGCGCGGGCACCTTCACCATCATGACGAAGCATACGCATACCTCCCACCATATGATATAAACCAGTTACAACTCCGGCCAGCTGCGCCAGAGCTTCGTTTATGCATAGTGTTGGTGATAATACTGAAGCTGACGTCCGGAGCTACTAAAGAGTTGCGTCTATGGTCGCACAAAATGGTCAGCACGGGGCTGGAACTACCTCGCTATTTCCTACGCACCTGTGTCGTGCGGCGGCGCAAAAATTTGCTATAATCGTGCAGTTCCTCAATCGCGCTACGCAACACAATGGGGGCAGCATGACTGCAGCACAACCACATCCACGACCATATTTTCGCACGCCAAGCATCTCGCCCGATGGCCAGCAGCTGGTTTTTCTCTACGCCGCCGACCTCTGGCTCGCGCCGATTGGCGGCGGTGGAGCCGAGCGCATCACCGCCCACCGCGCCGGCAACAGCGCGCCGCGCTGGTCGCCCGATGGCCGCCAGCTGGCCTTTAGCTCGTGGCGCGCCACGTCGTTCGATATCTACGTGCTTTCGCTCGACGGCGGCGAGACGCGCCGTATTACGGCACACCGCGCCGGCAACAGCGCCGAGGCATGGTCGCCCGATGGCCAGTTCATCTACTTCACGTCGGGGCGCGAGCACCAGAGCGCGGCGATCTACCGCGTGGCAGCGGGCGGCGGCACGCCAGTGGCCTGGCTCAGCCAGCCCTACGAGCAGATCAGCAACCTTGCGCCCGCGCCCGACGGCGCCACGCTGGCCTTCAACGTCGTGCGCGACCGCTGGTGGCGGCGCGGGCCAAACCCCTACGGCGGCTCGGATCTGTGGCTGGTGAGCAACGCGCCCCACGCAACCGACTACCGCAAGATCAGCGATTACCTGGGCCTGAACAGCTGGCCGATGTGGGCGGGCGACGGGCAAGGGCTGTTTTTCGTTTCCGACCGCGACGGCATCGAAAACATCTGGTTTCAGCCGCTGGGCGGCCCGGCCGAGCAGATCACGCGCTTCGCGGAAGGCCGCCTCTTGTGGCCTTCGATCAGCGCCGACGGCAGCACCATCGTTTTCGAGCGCGATTTCTCGATCTGGCGGCTCGATGTGCCCAGCCGCGAAGCCGCGCCCATCGCGCTGCGCGTCAGCGCCGACAGCCGCGCCACGCCAGTGTATACCGACACCTTCACGCGTGCCAGCGAGCTGGCGCTCGCGCCCGATGGCAAGAAGATCGCGTTTGTCTGGCACGGCGAGGTGTTTGCCGATTTTGCCGACAAAGAAACCGACAAAGAGCAGCGCCAGGGCGTGGCATTCCGCGTCACCAACACGCCCGCGCGCGAGCAGGCCATTGATTGGTCGCCCAACAGCCGCGCGCTGGCCTACACCTCGGATCGAAACGGCGACGAGGAAATCTACCGCTACGACTTCCTGATGCGCCAGGAAACCCGCCTGACCGACAGCCCTGGCCCCAAACACGCGCCCGTTCACTCGCCCGACGGCAAGTGGATCGCCTATGCCTGCGGCGACGACGAGATTCGCCTGCTGGAGGTTGCCACTGGTGCCGACACGCCCTTTGTGCGCGCCCCGCGCGACTACCACACCGACTATTCGTGGTCGCCCGACAGCGCCTGGCTGGCGTTTACCGCGCTCGACGACCAGCAGTTCGAAAACCTGTATGTCCAGCGCGTTGGCGAAACCAGCGCCCACCAGATCACCTTTCTCAGCAACATCGACAGCTATAGCCCAATCTGGTCGCCCAACGGACGTTTCATTCTGTTCAGCACGCGCCAGTATCGCAACGAAACCCAGATCGCTCGCGTCGATTTGCAGCCGCTCGCGCCCTTCTTCCGCGAGGCCGAGTTCGACCGTTTGTTTGAAAATAAAGAGCCGCGTGCCGAGCCGAAAGATCCGCAGCCACCTGCCGCGCCACTGCCAGACTCACCTCCAAGCGAACCGGCCCAGCCCGCCAGCACCGCCGACGCCGCGCCCGCAGCGCAGCTCGACCCGCCCACGCCCGAGCCGCAGCCCGAACCACAGCCCGCCGCGCCGCCCGCGCCCGAGCCGCAACCCGAGCCAAAAGCGCCCGCGCAGCCCGGCGTCGAGATCGTGTTCGAGGGCGTTGCGCGCCGGCTGCGCTTTCTGACGCCCACGCAAATGGATGCCTGGCTGCAATGCATCAGCCCCGACAGCCGCGACATGATTTTCCGCGCCAGCGTAGCCGGCAAATCGAACCTGTGGACGCAGCCGCTCGACGAAGCGCGCCGCGATCAGCCGCCGCGCCAGCTGACCGTGAGCCCGGGCGGCAAGTGGTGCGTGCAGTTCGCGCCCGATGGCAAAAGCTATTTCTACCTCGACAACGGCCAGGTGTTTACGCGCAAATTCCCCAGCGGCGACCAGACGCAGATCCCAATCGCCGCCGAGGTCGTGATCGACTTCCAGCAGGAAAAGCGCCAGATTTTCGACGAGTGCTGGCGCCTGATCCGCGACCGCTTCTACGACCCGACGTTTCGCGGGCTCGATTGGCGGGCCGCCCACGCGCAGTTTGCGCCGCTCGCCGCCGGCGCGCAAACCCCCGACGACCTGCACACCGTCATTCGCCTGATGGTTGGCGAGCTGCGCGCTTCGCACCTGGGCATTGGCGGCGGCGGCGGCTACGACGAGCACGACGGCTATGTGGGCATTCTGTTCGACGCCGCCGAGCAGGCGCGCAGCGGCCGCCTGGTCGTCGCGTCGATCATCCCCGACAGCCCGGCCGCCCTGCCGGTGGATGGCCGCACCATCGCGCCCGGCGACGAGCTGCTGGCCGTGAATGAGATCGAAATCCAGCCCGGCGCGAATATCGACAGCCTGCTGCACCGCACGGCCGGCCGGCGCGTGCGCCTGCGCCTGGCCCCCGCTGGCGGCGAGCCATACGAGCTGGCGCTGCGCCCGGTCGCTTCCGCCGCCTACGATCAGCTGCGCTACCGTGGCTGGGTGCATGCCAACAAAGCCTATGTCAATAAAGTCAGCAATGGCCGGCTGGGCTATGTCCATATTCGGCGCATGGATTACGGTTCTTACCAGCAGTTCCTGGTCGATCTCGACAGCGAGAACCACAGCAAGGCCGGCGTGATTGTCGACCTGCGCTTTAACCCGGGCGGCTTCATTTCGACCTTCATTCTGGATGTGCTGGCGCGGCGCAGCGTGCTGCTGAAAACCTTCCGCAACCGCCGCCCAATCGATGCGGGCTACGCCAGCGGCAATCGCCTGCTCAATAAACCAACCATTCTCGTCATCAATGAAAATTCCCACTCCAACGCCGAGATCATGGCCGAAAGCTACCGGCGGCTGGGCCTGGGGAAGGTGGTGGGTCGGCCCAGCGGAGGCGCGGTGATCGGCACCTACGACTACCCGCTGATCGACGGCACGAACTTCCGCCTGCCGCGCCAGAAGGTCGCCACGCCCGAGGGCGAAGACCTCGAAGGCAAAGGGCGCACCGTCGACATCGACGCCGAGCTGCCGCTGGGCGAGTGGGCGCGCGGCATCGACCGCCAGCTCGACGCGGCGGCGGCAGCGCTGCTCGCGCAGATCGACGCGGGGTGAGCACGGGGTGACGGGGTGAGAGGGTGATGGGGTGAAAGGGTGAAGGGGTGAGAAATTCATCCTTTCACCCTTTTCTTTTAGCCCAGCGATGACAGGCGAACGACCAACGACGAATGACGAACGACCAACCGAAATATTCACCGCAAAGCGCGCAAAGAGCGCAGGGATGCGGAATTCTGGCACGCTTCGATACGGCCTGACGGCCTACTCAGGATGCCAACCTGAAACAGGCGTATGCGATACGCCCCGGCGGCAACCTTCCAACCTGCAACCTTCCAACCTGCAACAGGCGTATGCGATACGCCCCGGCGGCAACCTTCCAACCTGCAACCTTCCAACCTGCAACAGGCGTATGCGATACGCCCCGGCGGCAACCTTCCAACCTGCAACCTTCCAACCTGAAACATTCCAACCTGAAACAGGCGTATGCGATACGCCCCGGCGGCAACCTTCCAACCTGCAACATTCCAACCTGAAACAGGCGTATGCGATACGCCCCGGCGGCAACCTTCCAACCTGCAACCTTCCAACCTGAAACAGGCGTATGCGATACGCCCCGGCGGCAACCTTACTCAGCACTCAAACCTACCCTCGCTATGCTGCCAGCGGGCGCTCGGCCCAGCGCGCAACATTCGCCACAATCGGCGCGGGGTGCTCGAACACGCTGAGCATAAGCTGGTGGTAGTAGCACTCCTCGGCCGAGCGCAGGTAGACCTCGGGGTGGCGGCGGCGGTGCGCGTCTGCCGCTGCCTCACTCATCAGCCCGGCCAGCACGCGCGGCAGCAGGTCGGCCGCGCCGCTGCCCTCGTCGAACTGCTGCTTGCGCCGCCACGCAATCGCGGGCGGCAGCAGATCTTCAAACGCCTTGCGCAGAATCCACTTCTCCTGCGCGTGCGCGTGCGGCAGCTTCAGCGCGGCCGGGATGCGCTGCCCCAGCTCGATCATCCGCAGGTCGAGGAATGGCACGCGCCCTTCGATTGCGTGCGCCATCGTCATCCGGTCGACGCGCTGGAGATTGATGTTGTGCAGCGTGGTGATCGAGCGCCGCAGCTCGCGGTGCAGGCTGACGTGGTCGCCAATGCTTTTGTGGTAGGTGTAGCCGGCAAACAGCTCATCCGCGCCCTCGCCTGTCAGGATGACCTTCACATACTGCGCGGCCAGGCGCGAGGTGAAGTAGCACGGTATCGCGCTGCGCACCAGATCCTGGTCGAAGGACTCAAGGTGGTAGATGATCGTCGGCAGCGCGGCCAGCACCTCGGCGGCCGTCATCACATATTCGTGGTGCTGCGTGCCCAGGTGCTGCGCCACCGCGCGCGCCGCCAGCAGATCGGGGCTGCCTGCCACGCCCACCGCAAAGCTGTGCAGCTTGCTGATCTGCCTGCGCGTCAGCGCGGCGATGATGCTGCTGTCGAGCCCGCCTGAAAGAAACACGCCCAGCGGCACATCGCTCATCAGGTGCGTGCCAACCGCCCATTCCAGCGTGGCGCGCAGCTCGGCGATATACGCTTCGGCGGTGTCGTCAATCGGCGGCGTGTCGGGCAGCTCGTAGAAGCTCGCAAAGCCGCTGTCGGAGCTGTAGCACGCGCCGGGCGGGAATTCGCGCACATTCTCGCACTGCCCAGTCAGCGCCTTCAGTTCGGAGGCAAACAGCACCACGCCGTCGCGCTCGCCATAGTAGAGCGGCTTGATGCCGATCGGGTCGCGCGCCAGCACCAGCCGGTCGCCCTCGGCGATGGCAAAGGCATACATCCCTTCCAGGTGCCGCAGCGCGCCGAGGCCGTGCGCGTCGTACAGGTGCAGAATGGCCTCGCTGTCGCTGGCGGTGCGGAAGGTGTAGCGCCCCGCCAGCGCGGGCCGCAGCTGCGGGTAGTTGTAGATCTCGCCATTCGCGATCAGCGCGCGCGCCCCGCCGGCGTCGAAGATCGGCTGGTGGCCGCCCTGTGGGTCCATGATGCTCAGCCGCCGGTGGCCCAGCACGCCTGCACCGCCCGGCGACTGGTAGAGGCCATGGTCATCTGGCCCGCGATGGCTGAGCACATCGAGCATACGCCGCACTGGCGCCGGGTCGTTCGCGCCCCAAAGCCCTGCAATTCCGCACATTGCTGCACTCCTTCTGTGGCCTGTTCGGGTGCCGCGTATACTACCCGATCCCGCCGCGCGGTACAAGGCCGACGACTGGGATATCAACCACAGAGATATTACGTTGAAGAACGGGTCGGGCCAAGGACTTTGTTTGGGTCAAAGGGCGTTTTATGCTTGAGTACACCATAGACCACGTGCAACAACTTGCGCATCACCGCACCGATGATCACACCCTTGGCTTTGCCGCGCGCTGCCAGCCGTTCCGCAAACGCCTTGAACCCTTCGCATCGTCGCATCGCCACAATTGCCGGCCAGTACAGCGCCGCTCGCACGCTCGCCTTGCCCACTTTCGAGAGGTGTGTTCGCCGCCGCACACTCGTTCCCGATTCGTGCTGCGCCGGTGTTACTCCCGCGTCTGCCGCCAGCGCCTTGGCCGATGTATACGCGTCGATATCGCAGAACTCCCCCAGCAACTTAGCGGCAGTGATTGTACCTATTCCGACAATCGCCGTGAGAAGCGCAGCTTGCTCGCCCAGGTCACGCTCGTCTTTGAGATGCTGTTTGAGTTGTGCCTCGACGCTTGTGATCTGCTCCTCTACGCTTGCCAGAACCGTTTCAAGCGACGTGCGCACCACCGTGTCGCTGGTATCGCCCAAGCGATTGGACAGTTGCGTGCGCGTTTGGAGCAAGTCGTCGCGATGGCGTGTGAGCGCACGCAAGCGGCGCTGGGCGGCAGAGGGTGGTGTCCAGGCTTCGGGCTGGCATTGCAAGCAGAACAACGCAATGATGCGGCTATCCTGTTTGTCGGTCTTGGTGCGCATCATCTGGCTTTGGGCAAAACCCTTGATACGGGCAGGGTTAACCACACTGACGATGTGCTGAGCATCGGCGAGGAAGGCAGCCAGCGCTTCCCAATAGACATTGGTTGCCTCCATACAGGCATGCACGTGCTCAATGTGCTGGGAGCGAAGCCACTGCTGGAGCTGCTCAAAACCAGCGGAGGTGTTCGGAAACTGCTTGTGGCGACGGTCGCCACCCTCACGCAGCAGGGTGACATCGAAGGTGAGTTTGGCGAGGTCAATGCCGAGAATGTGCATGATAGCTCTCCAAAGGACAAGAAAAGGAGCTTGTTTCGGACCAGTCTTGAGGCTACGTGCTCGTGGGCACTGGGATCTTACACGGTCTTGTGAAACAAGCGATACGATGCATCGAAAGCCATTCTCTGTGACAGCGTCGAGCGCATCGGTCTTTTGCGGCCTTGAGATGCATCAAGGCATAGGATAGCAGAGCCAAGCCACTTCTGCGAGCCTTCATTGGTCTTTTGTTGACCCGCCCCACTTGGCGGCTTTTTAGACAAGATATTACGTTGAAGAACGGGTCGGGCCAAGGACTTTGTTTGGGTCAAAGGGCGTTTTATGCTTGAGTACACCATAGACCACGTGCAACAACTTGCGCATCACCGCACCGATGATCACACCCTTGGCTTTGCCGCGCGCTGCCAGCCGTTCCGCAAACGCCTTGAACCCTTCGCATCGTCGCATCGCCACAATTGCCGGCCAGTACAGCGCCGCTCGCACGCTCGCCTTGCCCACTTTCGAGAGGTGTGTTCGCCGCCGCACACTCGTTCCCGATCTGTGCTGCGCCGGTGTTACTCCCGCGTCTGCCGCCAGCGCCTTGGCCGATGTATACGCGTCGATATCGCAGAACTCCCCCAGCAACTTAGCGGCAGTGATTGTACCTATTCCGACAATCGCCGTGAGAAGCGCAGCTTGCTCGCCCAGGTCACGCTCGTCTTTGAGATGCTGTTTGAGTTGTGCCTCGACGCTTGTGATCTGCTCCTCTACGCTTGCCAGAACCGTTTCAAGCGACGTGCGCACCACCGTGTCGCTGGTATCGCCCAAGCGATTGGACAGTTGCGTGCGCGTTTGGAGCAAGTCGTCGCGATGGCGTGTGAGCGCACGCAAGCGGCGCTGGGCGGCAGAGGGTGGTGTCCAGGCTTCGGGCTGGCATTGCAAGCAGAACAACGCAATGATGCGGCTATCCTGTTTGTCGGTCTTGGTGCGCATCATCTGGCTTTGGGCAAAACCCTTGATACGGGCAGGGTTAACCACACTGACGATGTGCTGAGCATCGGCGAGGAAGGCAGCCAGCGCTTCCCAATAGACATTGGTTGCCTCCATACAGGCATGCACGTGCTCAATGTGCTGGGAGCGAAGCCACTGCTGGAGCTGCTCAAAACCAGCGGAGGTGTTCGGAAACTGCTTGTGGCGACGGTCGCCACCCTCACGCAGCAGGGTGACATCGAAGGTGAGTTTGGCGAGGTCAATGCCGAGAATGTGCATGATAGCTCTCCAAAGGACAAGAAAAGGAGCTTGTTTCGGACCAGTCTTGAGGCTACGTGCTCGTGGGCACTGGGATCTTACACGGTCTTGTGAAACAAGCGATACGATGCATCGAAAGCCATTCTCTGTGACAGCGTCGAGCGCATCGGTCTTTTGCGGCCTTGAGATGCATCAAGGCATAGGATAGCAGAGCCAAGCCACTTCTGCGAGCCTTCATTGGTCTTTTGTTGACCCGCCCCACTTGGCGGCTTTTTAGACAAGACACAGAGGCACGGAGGGTTTGCACGTTTGAAGGTTTACAGGTTCCACGTTCGCACGTTGCAGGTTTACCAGTTTACAGGTTCCACGTTCGCACGTTGCAGGTTACTGCCTCCTGCCCACTGCCTCCTGCCTCCTGCCTCCTGCCTCCTGCCTCCTGCCTCCTGCCCACTGCCCACTGCCCACTGCCCACTGCCCACTGCCCACTGCCCACTGCCCACTGCCTCCTGCCCACTGCCTCCTGCCCACTGCCTCCTGCCCACTGCCTCCTGCCCACTGCCTCCTGCCGACCGCTCCCCCGCTCCGCGTGGTACCATGGGCACGCTTCCACCCGAACGAGAAATGAGCCTGCAATGATCGAATCGACCCTCACGCACCTGGAGTGCGGCATGTGCGGCGCAACCTACCCAGCCGACCAGCTGTGGAACCTGTGCCCAGCCTGCGCGCGCCCACTGCTCGCCCGCTACGACCTCGCACGCGCCCGCGCCACGCTCACGCCCGAGGCGCTGCGCGAGCGCCCGCCCACGCTGTGGCGCTACGCCGAAGTGCTGCCCGTGCGCAGCGCCGAGCGCCGCCTGAGCCTGGGCGAAGGCTGGACGCCGCTGCTCCATGCTGCGCGCCTGGGCGAGCGGATCGGCTGCCCAAACACCTTTGTGAAAGACGAATCGCTTAACCCGACCGGCAGCTTCAAGGCGCGCGGCCTGGGCGTGGCCGTGAGCCGCGCCGCCGAGCTGGGCGCGCGCGAGCTGGCCATCCCCAGCGCGGGCAATGCCGCCGGGGCCATGAGCGCCTATGCCGCGCTGGCCGGGCTGCCCGCGCACGTCTTTATGCCCGCCGACGTGCCGCAGCCCTTTCGCGCCGAGTGCCTGGCGCTGGGCGCGCGCGTCACCCTGGTCGACGGCCTGATCAACGACTGTGGCGCGCGCGTGCGGGCCGGCGCAGCCGAACACGGCTGGTTCGACCTGAGCACGCTCAAGGAGCCGTACCGCCTGGAAGGCAAAAAGACCATGGGCTACGAGCTGGCCGAACAGTTTGGCTGGCGTCTGCCCGATGTCATCATTTACCCAACGGGTGGAGGAACAGGACTGGTGGGCATGTGGAAGGCCTTCGACGAAATGGAAGCGATGGGCTTGATCGGGCCCCGCCGCCCGCGCATGGTGAGTGTGCAAGCCACAGGCTGCGCGCCAATCGTGCAGGCGTTTCGCGCCGGCGAAGAGCACGCGGAGCTATGGCAGGGCGCGCACACCGTCGCCGATGGGCTGCGCGTGCCCGTTGCCGTCGGCGATTTCCTGATCATCCGCGCCATTCGCGCCAGCGGCGGCACCGCCCTCGCCGTCGACGACGCCGCGATGATTGAGCACACCAACCTGATGGGCGCGCATACCGGCATCTTTGCCGCGCCCGAGGGCGGCGCGTGCCTGGCCGCGCAGGTGGCATTGCTGGCCCAGGGCTGGATCGCCCCCGACGAGACGGTGGTGCTGTTCAATACCGGCACTGGCCTGAAGTATGCGCACTTGTGGGGGTCGCAGGAACAAGGGAATGGGGATTGGAGGGCAGAGGTGTGAGTTTCGCCCTGTGCGAGATGCCCCGCGCCCTGTGCGAGATGCCCCGCGCCCTGTGCGAAATGCCCCGCGCCCTGTGCGAAATGCCCCGCGCCCTGTGCGAAATGCCCCGCGCCCTGTGCGAAATGCCCCGCGCCCTGTGCGAAATGCCCCGCGCCCTGTGCGAAATGCCCCGCGCCCTGTGCGAGATGTCCTGCCTCCGTTGTGCCAAAAAGCCGGCAGTATCCGACAGAGGCTTCTGCTCACAAAACTCTACTGGCTTGTGTTCGCCCCAAGGCAGGATCACGAGCGTTGCGCTTGATACTGGCGCTCATTGCCGGAAGGGGTTCGGGAAACCGGCAAGGATTCCTCCGGTCGGCTTGTCCTGAGCCTGTCGAAGGAGGGCACGGGGGCCGGGTGCCCTTTGGGCGTGCCGCGATATAAACACAAACAACTCACCCAAGCCAGTTTGCTCGGGCCGCAGGGCCGCCGGGGCTCGCGCCGCCCCGGCACCCGGCGTCGGGGCTATCGCCCCGAACCCCAAATTTGATGTGGCTGGTTTCCGCAGTGCTGGCGTTTCATGCCTCTGTTGTGCCGAAAGGCTGGCAACGGACGAAGTAAGCATCGTTGTTTATGAAGCATTCAAGCTGGCACGTACTACATCGCCAGATGCCAGCGCACCCCGCAACGGAGGCATGACCGTGCTACTTTTCGTTTGCCGATCACGTTCTTTGAAGGGTTCGGGGCAACGCCCCGACGGTGGGGTTGTTAGGGGCCGCCGTCGGCCCCTGACCGCGGGGCACGGGGTCGCGCAGACCCCGACAAACACTCGTTTCGCCACCATGCCTCCGTTGTGCCAAAAAGCTGGCAACGGATGAGAGAAGCAGCGTTGTTTACAGAAACATTCTATCTGGCACGCACTACATCGCCAGATGCCAGCGCACCCCGCAACGGAGGCATGACCGTACTGCTCTTCATCTATCGATCACGTTCTTTGAGGGGTTCGGGGCAACGCCCCGACGGCGGGGTTGTTAGGGGCCGCCGTCGGCCCCTGACCGCGGGGCACGGGGTCGCGCAGACCCCGACAAACATTCTTTTCGCCGCTATGCCTCCGTTGTGCCAAAAAGCTGGCAACGGACGAAGTAAGCATCGTTGTTTGTAAAAGCACTCAAGCTGGCACGTACTACATCGCCAGATGCCAGCGCATCCCGCAACGGAGGCATGACCGTGCTGCTCTTCATCTATCGATCACGTTCTTTGAGGGGTTCGGGGCAACGCCCCGACGGCGGGGTTGTTAGGGGCCGCCGTCGGCCCCTGACCGCGGGGCACGGGGTCGCGCAGACCCCGACAAACACTCTTTTCGCCACCATGCCCCCGTTGTGCCAAAAAGCTGGCAACGGACGAAGAAAGCATCGTTGGTTATAGAAGCGTTCAATCTAGCACGTACTACATCGCAAGATGCCAGCGCATCCCGCAACGGAGGCATGACCGTACTGCTCTTCATCTCTAGATCACGTTCTTTGAGGGGTTCGGGGCAACGCCCCGACGGTGGGGTTGTTAGGGGCCGCCGTCGGCCCCTGACCGCGGGGCACGGGGTCGCGCAGACCCCGACAAACACTCTTTTCGCCACCATGCCTCCGTTGTGCCAAAGGCTGGCAGCGTACATCGAACGCTGTATGGGCGAACCGTGTGTTCGCCCCAAGGCATGGCTATGGGTCAGCTTTCCGGCTGTACACCATACCGCCCGGCTTCGATGAGCAGCAAACGTTCCTGCACGCGCTCAGGGTCGTTGAAGCGCAAAATTGCGGCGGTCACCCGCCCTGCTGGAGTGAGCGGAAGAATGGAGCCATTCTCGATGCGAAAATGCGCCTCCCACGATTGGGTGCGTGGGTTGAAAAACGCTGTGAGTTGCCCGGTTTCGGGATCAAGCGAACCCAGGTCGGTGCCTTTGAAGCGGTTGCAGAATACACACGCCAGCGCAAGATTCTCGGCTGTCGTCGACCCGCCATGCTTTTCAGCAATGACATGATCGATGGCAAAAGCCAGAAAGCCGGCATCCTGGGGATAGTAGCAATACTCGCAGCAAGCAGCGGCCCGTTCGATCACGAACTGGCGAAGCGCTACGGGGATGTAGCTGGTCATGACGCGGCAAGGCGGCGATAGGCATTGGCTTTGGCAAGCCGCACCAGATGTTCGAGCAGCAGGTAGCGTTCGAGTTCGGCATGCTCGTGTGCGGTAAGCAAGCCCTCGCTGCTGCGTGCAAGCAGGTCGCTCGCGCGAGCTTGCAGCTCTGGGGATGGATGGAGCGCCAGTACCTGATCCGGAGTTGGCTGGCTGGCCAAGACCGCGACGATGGTCTGCTCGTCATGGGGCGCAGTGGTCGTTTCGGCAAGGATTTCGCGCAGACCGCGTTCCAGCGCTTCGGGCAAGCGCCCGGAAATCTGTTGGAGTTGACGCCCAAGGGTATCGGGAACTTGAATGGTCAGCTCAATCGTCATAGATCTCTCCTTGCGGGCAGCATTGAGTGATGGCGATATTGTACCATGCTGCGCGCTCGGCGGTAGGTGCCGAAAAGGACGTATTCGGCACTTGGTTTCAGCCAGGAAAATAAAAATGGACTTGTGTACTCAAATTACAGAGTTGCGCTAAAGTTGCAGATGATAAAGTAAATCCCCCTTGGTTTTCAGCAGGATCCCACCAGATTGCGATCGCAATTTGCACTCCACTCATATCGGCAACCTTGCTTAAAGCTTCTTCTTT
Organism: Kouleothrix sp. 19917; assembly: GCF_057073505.1. Classification (NCBI taxonomy): domain Bacteria; kingdom Bacillati; phylum Chloroflexota; class Chloroflexia; order Chloroflexales; family Roseiflexaceae; genus Kouleothrix; species Kouleothrix sp. 19917. The sequence goes on along the minus strand of NZ_CP097099.1, from coordinate 479,375 downwards.
TCCGCGCAAGGCTTCTAGAAGACATTCTGCAAGCTCCTGAACATCCATTCCTCCAAACTCCAATGCCCATAAACCCCAAGGTCGTTTCCGCTTAACATCGTGTTTGGAAGAAGCATCCCCTTTAGCAAATGAACGCGTTGGAGAAATTGCTAAAGTAGCCGTGACATCGTCGGGTACGAGTATATCTCCCGTGATGACAAGTTCGATTCGCGCGATATGTTGGTCGTGAGAGCTGTTCATGGCAAATAGTCCAATAAATTACCCAGGTACTCACCAGTATCAGCATCAACATAATCACCCGACTCCATTATTTTGCCGTGATGATTGTTTCCCAAACCGGTGTCTTTTTTCAGTGCCTCAAGAGCTCGTCCCCATTCACGTCTACTCAAATCCAGGTCATGGGCTTTGTTTAGAGCATTGGCAGTGTTGTTTTTAATAGAACTAAATTAAACTTCTGGCACGATCCCTGCGGGGATCAGAGAGGAGCCTGCAAGAGGCTCAGAATAAAGCCAGGAGAATTGGATGAAAATCCCGACAGAACTAACCGAGTTGCAATTTCAGACATACGTTGAAGCATATCTGTCAAAAGCAAAGCACGGCTTTGTGAGTGAACAACCGCTCTATCAAATATTCAATCACATTCTCTATAAACTCTATACTGGCTGCCCCTGGCCGGCATTACCGATCGAGAAAGGGCCAGATGGTCTACCCGTGATGTCCTTTCAAGTTCCCTCGTATCATTTCCGCAAATGGAGCAAGGATGGGAGCCTCCAGCGCCTCTTTGATGCAAGTATTCTTTCGGTCAAGGGCGAATTGAATTTATCTGAACTCAACCTCGATGGCAGCCACAGCGCTGCAAAAAAGGGGGCGAAGAAGTCGCCTATCAAGGTCGCAAGAAGGCCAAGACGAGCAACATCTTGCCGGTAACGGATGCGAATGGCTTGATTATTGCCACAACTGGGGTGATTGCCGGCAATCACAATGATAGTTATGAGCTTGTACAGAAGCTCAAGCAGGTATTCGACGACCTGAAACGCTGTGGTTTGAACTATCAGGGTGCGATCTTCAACATGGACAGTGGCTTTGACACACGCGCAGCGCGGAAGCTGTTATGGAATCGCGGCGTCAAACCCAACATTCCCGAAAACAAACGTAATCGCAAAACTGTGAAACGTGGACGAAAACGCTCTTTCAATCCTGAGGTGTATCAGCATCGCTTTGTGAGCGAGCGTACCTTCGCCTGGATTGACAAATTCAAGACGTTGTTAGTCCGCTTCGAGCGCAAAGCAGCCTATTGTCTGGGCTTTCACCATATTGCCTTCGCCCTGATTAATCTCCGCCGCCTTATCGCGGAAGTTTAATTTAGTTCATAGTGTTTCCACCCGTTTGAAGGGGTCGATCAATGCTTGAGTCTTCATCATATTCCTCTTCAGTCGAAGTATCTGACTTATAATAATTTCCCCAGTTGATCGGATGTTCGCGTGCATATCGAGTTGCCGAATCGATTGCGATATATGCAGCACCGCCAATTATAACTAAGGTTTTGCAGAAATAGGCGAAAGCTCAGGGTAAAGCCAAACGGAGCTTGATATCGGACAGAGTCATGCCTTGGTGCGATTGTTCGATGGCCCAAGCAAGCGTTTTGCCCAAGGTCTCGCGAGCGATGGTGCGACAGGACTCGCCAATGGTCATCAGGCGTGTGTGAGCCCATTCGAAGGCACGATCATGCTTCAATTGGCGCATCAGAGCCGTGTACGCCAGGACGACGAGGTGCATGTGCCTGGTCTGGCCCATCCCGTCCCTGAGCTGACACTCGCCCATGCCCAAATGCTGCTTCCCGTCCCGATGAAAGGTCTCCGTCCCTGTCCAGCGCTTTTTGTAGACCTTCAAAATGCGATGAGCTTCCCACTGGGTTCGGTTGCTGATCAGGATCTTGCGTGGCGTCGCAGCTTCTGCTTCTGACCACAACACCAGAATACGCACTGGGTGGTTGACATTGGGCAGACGAACGGACTTGGTGAAGTACCATTGCGTGTGACCGCCGACCGTAAACTTGGTGCGAACAAGCGGCGTGAGCGTTTTGACCCACTCAGTCACGCTGGTCTGCTTCCCGCTGACTACAATCACTCGGTTGGCTTTCAAATCACCGATGTAGCTGCGACCTTTGGCGTGGAGGGTGTTCATAATTGGCGCGTTGGTGAAGTAACTGTCGAAGGTGAAGTCGCCCGGTATGTCCTCAGCGACAACCCAATCGATCAGTTCCTTAGCGAGGTCGGTGTGATTCTTGAACGGGCGCTCGTCGTCGCACTGCTCGCGCTTGCGGAAGCGCCGGAAATCGAGCGGATAATGCTTCCCACTCGGGTTGACGTAGTTGGCAAACAGGTAATCGTGGGCGATCAGGTGGCGTTTGTCGGCATGGTCCCAGAAATAGCCGACATCCTCTATCAGTTTGCCGTCATGATCTATCAAAGTGTTATCGATCGCGATAACGCCGTCGTGACGATAGCGCGTTGCAGCGTCCTGTTGAAGCCATTCGAGCCGGTGCGCGTTGATGCGCTGGACATCCCAGGGCGCTTCAGTCAACCATCGATTGAGAGTGGATTGGTCGGGTGGGGCGGCAAACTCTCGCGTGATACCGCTCACGGTCTTGTGCTCCGCTACAAACAGCCCGGTCAGGTATTCGGCAAAGTGGCGGCGTGAAGGCTCATTTGGAAACAGGTCGGCGAACTGGACCAGCAGTTCCTCGACCACCTGTGGTATCGCGACAATTGCTGGCACCTGTGCCTCCCAACTGGTAGACCAACGCTCGCCTGATCATATGCTCAGAAGCTTGTTGCCGCAAATCTGCAAAAGTCCAGTTTGTATCAGATTACCTCTTCGGAAATATCAAAGACGCTGTAGCCCTTGCTAATCGTTCAGGTGGCAAGACCATGATTTTCGGCATGCTCGATGCAATCATGGCATTTCTTGCAGACGAAACGGAAATAGCTACAGTCGGAGCTATCCAGTTCCAAGCACAAAAAGCATACGACTACTTCAAGGGGTTTTCAGAACGACAGCCATTTATATCCAATATAGACCGCTTTACAATGAAGCAAACCGATTGTGTCAACAACTCATCGGTTCAGGTTCTTGTGGGTACTATGAGTGGTGTGAATTCACCTCATCCACAACTTCTCTTTTTAGACGAAATAGACCTCATGCAATGGCAGGTGCTTCAACAAGCTCTCTCAATGCCTCAGAGTAAGCACGGGGTAGAAGCTAAAACAGTTCTTACATCAACCCGCAAGTTTGGCGCAGGCCCTATGCAGCGCATTTTAGATGAGGCAAACACACGAGAAATCAAAACCTATCAGTGGTGTATCTGGGAAGTCATAGAAAAGCTACCCGAGGAAAAGGATAAACATCAACGCGTCCTTGATGTTTTCGGTTCAGCACTACCCCGAAATGTCCAAAAGGCAAACGGCTATTACACTTGGAGTGATGCAATCCAAAAGTACAAATCGCTTGATAGCGAAACCTGGGAAACAGAATGGTTGTGTTTACGCCCAGGTAAAGAAGGGCTTATTTATGGTACTTCTTATTCAGATGACAATAACCTACTATATGGTTGGTCCCCAGATCCGTCTGCTTTGGGCGGTGTCTACTTGTTCGAGGACTTTGGGTATGGCGATGACCATCCAGATGCTGTCCTGTTCGTGTGGATACCGCCTCAAGCAGATAGATTGGTTATCTTTGACGAGCTGTATATGACAAAATACGGCACTGATGATATTTGGAATTCCATAGTTGGCAAACTTCAGGAATACAACCTCACAGTATCAGAGCTCAAAGGTTGGGCATGCGATTACCACGGTCTCACAGAAATACACGATAGAACCATACGAGGTGCACCAATACTTCCCAAAAATGAAGATAGTGATTTGTATACCGTTGATAATGGAATCAAGTTAGTCAAAAAGTTTCTTCAATCTGGTAGGCTCATGCTTGCCGATAAATGCGTAAATTTCAGATGGGAACTACAAGCATACAAATGGAAGAAAAATGCAGACGGTACATACTCAAAATTACCAGAGAAGAAAAACGACCATGGCTCAGATGCTACCCACTACGGACTTGCAGCACTCTATGCTATGCTTTTCACCAATGCTTTCGGAGATAAAAAGTCAGACCCAGAGAAGCACTCCCAAGTAGAGGAACGGAGAAAGACCCAAGATAAACCTGTTTTCTCGGGTATGACTAACTCTAATGACTGGAGATAAATATAATTAAAAATGATATGATTGCTATATGCCAAGCGGTACAAAACCTAACCTCAAAGAATTAGGAAGGACAAATCAAGAAAGATACAGCGGTTACGTTTCCAGTAGAGACTACAATAGCAATCTAACCGGAATCAAAAGAATCAGACAGTATGACCTTATGCGCTTAGGTGATGCAACTGTGAACGCAACATCACTAGCAATAAAACTACCTCTTCTCTCTGCTCGATGGGATATTAAACCGGCCTCAGAATCTCGCCTTGATACCCAAGTCGCCGAAGCGATAGAAAAAGAACTTTTTGACAACGGTACAAAGACCTGGCAGCAAATGCTTAGCGATGTGCTTCTGTACCTCGACTACGGAGTTATGCCCTTCGAGCTTGTCTACGAGTACCGCAAGGAACAGAGTTTCATAGGACTGCGTAAGCTTGCCCCACGTTGGCCAGACACCATCTACGAATGGCAAACCGCCGACGGAAAAGATGGAGTGACCCAAGTCTCAGGCTTTGAAAAATTCTCAATTCCTATTGAGAAGATGGCTATATTTGTAAACCAAAAAGAAGGCGACAATTGGGAAGGTGTCAGTATCTACCGTTCAGCTTACAAACACTGGTACATGAAAGACAAGCTATATCTTGTCGAAGCCATAGCGGTAGAACGCCAAGGTATTGGTGTTCCTTATGCCAAACCTACTGGTCCCTCAAACTCAGTAGATACAGATGCAACTGAGGAAATACTTCAAAATATGCGTGCCAATGAGAAAGCCTATGTGATTATGCCCTATGGTACTGAAATAGGTTTCCTCGACATGAAGTCAGGCACGACCAAAAGCCCGAAAGAAATCATCGAGCACCACGATAGACAAATAGCCAAAAACGTACTTGCTCAGTTTCTCAATCTTGGTGCAACATCAACAGGAAGCTTTGCACTTTCCAAGGACCAGAGCGCACTTTTCATTCTTTCGCTGGAATCAGTAGCCCGCTATGTGTGCGATACCTTCAACCGCTATGTTATTAAAAAGCTTGTCGATTACAACTACACCGTTGATGCATACCCAGAATTGGTATACGACAAAATAGGCTCGATTGACCTTGCAGCGTTTTCGGAATCACTCACTAAAGTTGTTACCGCTGGACTGGTCGCGGTTGACGATACCCTTAAACGGCACGTCAGAGATGTTATGGATTTGCCCGAAGAGGTAGGGGATAATCTTGCAGACCCAACAATGGCAGACGACATACTCAATGACCTAAATAGCGAAATGGCCGACTTATCAGGTGAAGGCGAACCAGAACAGCCAGGCGAAGAGCTTTTACAAAAAGCCAGTGAAGCAGGCATTGATATAACCTTGTACGGTGGTGTGCTCGGCCAGCCACTATCAGAGGAAACAAAGCGCAAAATCTCAGAAGCACTTAAAAAACTCCACGGGGGTAAAACAACAGGCAAAGCTAAAAAGAAGAAAGACCCCAAAATTGCAAGCCGCCAAAAGGAAATCGCAGCACTACAAGGGGAAGTCAGAGCCTTCAGCGCTCAGGTAAGACGCGAGATGTTAGAGCTTCGAGCTAAGGGTATAAAGCTTTCTCCAGAAGACCAAGCGAAAAAGCAACTAGAAATCATGGACAAGAAGGAAGTTCTAGCAAGCAAAATCAGAAAGCTTAAAGAGGAAATATCACAAATTAAAGACAACGCACAAAGTCAACAGCCAGAACAGCCGGTCAAAAAAGCATCTATTCTCTCAGGTGCTATTCAAAGGCTCAACCGACTGATTGACCGTCATGAAAACACTAATTGATATCGCCTACGAAGCATCCACAATCTACGCCTCAGCACTGCCAGGTGAAGAGTTCCACAAAGACTACCGTAAGGAAAAGAGCATATTTAGGAATGTTGTCAGAACTGATACAGAACTTGAAAACCAGCTCACCAGTTACTTCAAGGACTTCGCTTCACGTATCGAACAGTATATCGATTGGAACGCATATCAAGGGGAAGCACTAACCGCCTCAATTAAAGACTTCATCTTAGCCAATTGGGACGAAGAGGCCCTTAATCTCAGGGTTATTCTGACCGGTACACTGGTATTTGCCATTACCGCAGGCGGTAATCTTCTTGAAAAAGAAACAGGTATTGATATTGGTTGGAGTTCGAAAGAGCATCCAGCCATAGAGTTTCTGAATAAATACACGGTGAAACTGGCCAAGCAACTCACTGATACTACCGAGAAACGCATACGCCAATCTTTAGCACTTTCAATACAAAACGGAGAAAGCCAAACACAGGCAGTAAGTAGGTTGGCAAGTGTTATAGACGACCCAAAGCGTGCAGCCCGTATTGCACACACTGAAACAGTCAGAGCCTTCAGCGCTGGAAGAATGGAAGTAGCTCGCCAGATCGGGGCTACACACAAGATGTGGGATGCTACGGTAGGGCCCTGTCCACTATGTCAGGCATTGGACAACAAAGTCGTTTCCCTCGACGAGCTTTTTGATGGTGAATACGATGCACCACCCAGACATCCTAATTGTCGTTGCCTTGTAAAAATCTTCATGCCAGGTGAGATACAAGCTTCAGAGATCCTACACGGCGGATGGGTTACGCTCAGAAGTGGGAAAAGAATATTTATCGGACCTGCAAATGGAAGCTGGAAAGCGGCCGGAACACGTACAGAAGCAGAAGAATTCTCAAAAAACTCAGTTATTACTCAGGATGTCTTCCACGGCACTAAAGGAGCGGATGTATCAAGCATCAAAGAGTACGGCTTTAGAACGGGTTGGGGCAAGGCAGGGAAAGGGTCATACTTTACAGATGACCTCACAGTCGCTAACAGTTACGCAAGGAATCAGAAAGACCCGCATACTCTAACAGTCAAAATCAATATCACCAATCCTAAGATAACCAGTTCGAGGGAAATGATTGCAGAATCAGAGCGGGGCTATGGACTGATAAGGAAAGACTTTGGCAGATATATTAAGGATATACAAGCAAATCACGATTCGATAATATTGCAGGAAGGAGGCCACACCGAATACGTTGTGTTCAAGCGTAGTCAGGTAATGGTGGTAGAACAATGACACTAGAACATTTTATAGAACTTATGGGATTGCAAGACAATGTACCGCTTGCTAAGATTATGTATCAAGTATTTACCAGTTCAGGACTCTCATTTGACGACTGGTACAACAACTAAATATGGACATTTTAAACGGTCAGGAGTTTCAAACCCTCTCAAATATTCAGGCAGATGACAGCGGAAAACTTCCGTCAGAAATCCAAGTACTGCCTCTCGGAACATGGAATACAAAATCATATGGCAAGATATCAGTAACCAAAGACCATATCACAGAAATTATCAGCAACTTCACAGCGAATGTTCGGCGCGCAGTTCCTATAGACGTAGACCACGACAAAGGAAAAGCAGCAGGCTGGATTAACAGTCTCATTGAAAAGCTCGACGGACTCTATGCAAATGTCGAATGGACAAAGTATGGTGAAAAGCTTCTTAAAAATAAAGAGTATCGGTTATTTAGTCCAGAGTGGAGTTTTAATTACCATGACCCAGAACATGGAACCACCCATGGCGCAGTACTTATTGCCGGTTCACTTACTAATAGACCTCTTTTTAAAGAACTTCCGGTACTAGTTGCAAGTGAAAGTACCGATACCCACTTGACAGAGCCTAATAGCGTCATGATATTATTAGCAAATACCACTAATATGGATTTGCAAACACTACTTTCCAAAACCCCCTCAGAATTAACGACCGAGGAAATCGAATTCGTTAAATCCCATCAAGAAGAACTTTCTACTGAAGACAAAGAAAAATTTGCTGAAGTGTTAAATCCTACACCAGAACCAGCACCAGAATCTAAGCCAGAACCTACACCGGAACCTGAGCCAACACCAGAACCAGAAAACAAAGACGAAGTACAAGTTGAAGCTTCTGAACTTTCCCGATTAAAAGAAATCGAGGAAAAGTATCTTGTTGCTCAAGAAGAGCTTAAAAAATCAGCAGTAGAGAAAGAAATCACTGATACATTTATGGCAAGTGATAATCTTAGAGTGTTACCAAAACAAAAAGAAGCACTCGTTGACTTTGTTATGACTTGTTCAGATGAACAAAAAGATAAACTTTTTGCTATCTTAAATGAATTGCCAGTACAAAATGTTGAGGCAGAGGACGGTACAGACAAAAGATCCCTATTGACAGCCCGTGAACAAGTTGAGAAAATTATAGAAGATTACAAAGCAGCAGACGGTACAATTACTGAGACACAAGCACAGGATAAGGTACAACGAGAACATAAAGAACTTTGGAATCAATATAAAGAAGAATTAAATAACTAACATGGCAGTATCAAACTCACCACGATCATTAAATCTTTCGGCAGCAGCCGACCTATCCACTAAGCAATATTACTTGGTAAAACAAACATCTGATACTGCATGCAATCTTTCTTCCGCAGCAACTGACAAAGTATTAGGCTCCCTCCAAAACAAACCACGTTCAGGAGAGACAGCAGAAATCGCAGTCGAAGGAAATTTCAAAGTAATCCTTGGTGGAACTGTAGCAGTTGGAGCACCATTAGTTTCTGACTCAAACGGCAAAGCTGTTTCGGCAACTCAGGCAACCGCAGGAGCACAACCAGGCTCATGGGTATTTGCTGTTGCTCGACAAGCAGGAGTATCAGGAGACATTATAGAAGTAGAAGGGGCAAAGATTATTTACTAATTTTTAATATTATATGGCACAAGCAGTTGATTACGTAATAGATCCACTTTTAACACGAATTGCAAAGAGCTGGTCAAACGAAAGCTTCATTGCAGATCAAGTATTTCCACGACTCAATGTTGATAGTGAAAACGGTAAGTACTATGTTTTAGATAGTGCAAAAACTGGATTTACTATCGAAAAAGACCTCCGATCAGGTATTACACGAGCAAACAGAGTAGATTACAATTTAACTCTCGCACCTTATGGACCACTCCTCGAACACTCTCTTGAGCAAGGTATCACTGACGATGAGAAAAGAACACTTGGCGAAGATCGAGCAAGAAGAAGTGCAACGAACAACGTAATGACAAAAATCATGTTAAACCATGAAAAGATGGTTGCTGATACTGTCAGAAATACTTCCATAATCACACAGAACGTAACTCTTTCAGGCTCAGGCCAATTTAGCGACTATACATCAGATCCATTTTCGACTATCCAAACGGCACTTGATACCATTGATGCAACTGGTATCTCCGGAGAGAAAATTAAGATGTTTATGGGTTATCAAGTATGGACAAAACTTCGCAATCACACAGCACTCATTAACAGACTTGGGAACGCAAGTACAAGAACACCATTAACAACCGCTCAATTAGCATCTCTCTTTGATGTCGATGAAGTAATTGTAGGTCGAGCAAAATACAATACTGCTAAAGAAGGCCAAACACCATCACTCTCTTATGTATGGGGCAAAGATATCTTTATCGGTCAGTATCCAACGAACTCAGAAATTGACCAAATCGCACCAGGATACACGTTACAGCTTGCACCAGAAGGACAAAGCGCACGCTTTGTTGATCGATGGGATGAGAGAGCAAAGAAATCTGAATTCGTTCGAGGCAACGATTTCTTCCAACCATTTACTGTAGCAACAGAAGCAGGATACTTGATTAAAAATGCAGTTGCTTGATTATGAAATACGTTGTTCTTTCACCAGTTGAACATGATGGCAAACGTTACGAAGCAGGCGAAGCTCTTCCAGAGATGAATGAAAAGCAATTACAAGCTTTAATTGATGCTGGTGTTCTGGAAACGAAAGACGGCAAAGATGTCCCTTCCAAAGAGGAAAAAGAAACACCAAAAGAAGTATTAGAGGCTGAGAAGCCAAAGCCTAATGCTTCCAAAACGGTTCTTTTGGATTATGCAAAAGCAAATGAGTTTGAAGTAGATAAGACGTTAAGTCGCGACGAGATATTTAGACTTCTTCAAGAAAACCACCTAGCATAACGGTACACAACTATTCTATAATAGGTACATGGACAATAGATTACGCATTGTACGAGGTGATACGGTCCCCTTTAACCTAACTATTACTGATACTGATGATTTACCCGTTAATATAACTGGCTTCACTCTTTTCTTCACAGTCAAAGAGGACATTGCAGACGATGATGCAAACGCAGTTGTCTCTATTTCTCAGCCCTCACACACTGACCCCACCAATGGCCTCACAAGTTTAGTTGTACCGTCAGCCACCACCGAACTACTCTCCGCAGGAGAATACTATTGGGATTTACAACTGGACTTTTGCAGATTTGCGGCAACAAGCTTCTGAGCATATGATCAGGCGAGCGTTGGTCTACCAGTTGGGAGGCACAGGTGCCAGCAATTGTCGCGATACCACAGGTGGTCGAGGAACTGCTGGTCCAGTTCGCCGACCTGTTTCCAAATGAGCCTTCACGCCGCCACTTTGCCGAATACCTGACCGGGCTGTTTGTAGCGGAGCACAAGACCGTGAGCGGTATCACGCGAGAGTTTGCCGCCCCACCCGACCAATCCACTCTCAATCGATGGTTGACTGAAGCGCCCTGGGATGTCCAGCGCATCAACGCGCACCGGCTCGAATGGCTTCAACAGGACGCTGCAACGCGCTATCGTCACGACGGCGTTATCGCGATCGATAACACTTTGATAGATCATGACGGCAAACTGATAGAGGATGTCGGCTATTTCTGGGACCATGCCGACAAACGCCACCTGATCGCCCACGATTACCTGTTTGCCAACTACGTCAACCCGAGTGGGAAGCATTATCCGCTCGATTTCCGGCGCTTCCGCAAGCGCGAGCAGTGCGACGACGAGCGCCCGTTCAAGAATCACACCGACCTCGCTAAGGAACTGATCGATTGGGTTGTCGCTGAGGACATACCGGGCGACTTCACCTTCGACAGTTACTTCACCAACGCGCCAATTATGAACACCCTCCACGCCAAAGGTCGCAGCTACATCGGTGATTTGAAAGCCAACTCGAGTGATTGTAGTCAGCGGGAAGCAGACCAGCGTGACTGAGTGGGTCAAAACGCTCACGCCGCTTGTTCGCACCAAGTTTACGGTCGGCGGTCACACGCAATGGTAGCTTCACCAAGTCCGTTCGTCTGCCCAATGTCAACCACCCAGTGCGTATTCTGGTGTTGTGGTCAGAAGCAGAAGCTGCGACGCCACGCAAGATCCTGATCAGCAACCGAACCCAGTGGGAAGCTCATCGCATTTTGAAGGTCTACAAAAAGCGCTGGACAGGGACGGAGACCTTTCATCGGGACGGGAAGCAGCATTTGGGCATGGGCGAGTGTCAGCTCAGGGACGGGATGGGCCAGACCAGGCACATGCACCTCGTCGTCCTGGCGTACACGGCTCTGATGCGCCAATTGAAGCATGATCGTGCCTTCGAATGGGCTCACACACGCCTGATGACCATTGGCGAGTCCTGTCGCACCATCGCTCGCGAGACCTTGGGCAAAACGCTTGCTTGGGCCATCGAACAATCGCACCAAGGCATGACTCTGTCCGATATCAAGCTCCGTTTGGCTTTACCCTGAGCTTTCGCCTATTTCTGCAAAACCTTAGTTACAAATTAAGTACGCAGATGGCTCTATTCAATCCTCATATCCGGGGGTATTGACCGTTGTAGCCGATGTTACACAACGCACATCATGACAGAACTAACTATTCGCTTTCCAGAGAATGATTTGCAGGTTCGACTAGGGCCAGGTGGACCAGTTGGAGCAACGGGACCCACAGGAGCTACAGGACCTACTGGGCCAATTGGAGCAACGGGTAATACTGGACCTACAGGGCCAACTGGTTCAACAGGCCCCACAGGAGCCATAGGGCCACAAGGAGTAACAGGAAACATTGGACCTACAGGCAACACCGGTCCTACAGGTCCAGTTGGTTCGACGGGCCCAGTCGGTGTTACTGGTCCTATAGGACCAACAGGAGTAACGGGTCCAACGGGACCCACAGGAGCTACAGGACCTACTGGAGCCCCGGGAGGAAGTACCACCCAAGTTCAATATAACAACGCCGGCGTTCTAGCAGGAAGCTCAAACTTTGTATTCAACAACCCCACAAGCCCTTCGATGTCAGCAGGAAGAGTTCTTCAGCTCAAAAATCAGCCCGTTGTTACAGATGGTTTAAGCTACACAGTAAGCAACCATTCCTTTGAAATAGTAGTAGATAAAACCCAGACATCAGGAACAATTACGCAAAACTCTCGTGGACTTTCCATTGATAACAACGGTGATGGTGGAGATTCTATTAACATAGCTCACGGTGCTGCCAACGGAAATGGTATCGAAATAAATATGGAAGTTAGCGGAGGAAGCGGCAAAAGAGGACTCCACGTTTATTCAAATGCAGCTCAAACAAACTCAGAGCTTGTACTTTTGGAGCAGCTTTCGACAAGCACAACACGAGCAGTCTTGAAAACGATAAACAACGGTACAGGTGAAGGTGTCAGCATTGACCAAAATGGAAACTCCAGAGGCATATATGTTGACCACGACGATACTGGCACAACCGCGTCAGTCGAAATAGATCGAGATGGAAACAATACCTCCCAGATAAAAGGTCTTCTTGTTGATACAGATAACACAAATACAGGCGGAGCCATTGGTATTGATATATCAAACGTGACGGCGACCGGAGGAAGCGTTATCGGTTTGCGTATCGCAGCCCCATCGGGCGGTACTAATAACTATGCTCTTCAACTCTCGGATACAGGCGGTACATTGGCAGGAGGTATTACGTTTGGGACAGACACAAATCTCTATCGAAGCGCTGCAAATGTTCTCAAGACAGACGACGCGCTTATTGTTGTAGGAGACACGACTGTACCGAGATTGATAATCCAGGAAGGTACAGCCCCATCAGCAACGTCAGGATATGGAAAGTTTTATATCAAATCATCCGATAGCAAACCATACTACAAAGATGGGGCAGGAACAGAATATGATCTTCTAGCGGGAGGAGCAACGGGAGCTACTGGACCTACAGGGCCATCGGGCGCAACCGGAGCTACCGGACCAATTGGAGTGACGGGAGCTACCGGCCCCATAGGCATAGCAGGTGCAACTGGAGCGACTGGTGCAGTAGGTGCAACAGGAGCTACAGGTCCAACTGGACCTACTGGGCTAGGCTCAGCATCATTGCTTGTAGCAGCCTCAAATGCTCCAGCAACAGTTATTGCTCGTGCTGATTATGTTTGTGACGGTACAGACGACCATGTTCAAATCCTAGCAGCTCTCGCAGTTAGTAAGTACGTGATTTTGAGTGAAGGTACCTTTTCTGTTACTGCTTCCATCGAACTTTCAGACAATATGACTCTTATGGGTTCAGGTAAAAACGCAACAATTATCAAGCTTGCCAATGGCGCAAATGTAAATGTTCTCAGGAGTCCAGCTTCGGCGACAGGTAATATCTACTTTGTAAACATAAAAGACCTATGTATAGATGGAAACAAAGCAAACAACAGTTCAGGACGCGGTATTTACATGAAATATTCACATACCTGGCTTGTTGACAACGTATTTGTCAAAGATACAGCCGAGCATGGCATTGATGTAGTCGCTACTGGAACATCGAATATCGCCCTAAACAACTGGTTCCGTAATTGTAGAGTTCAAGATACAGCGTCAGGACAATTTAATCTTGTTTTTGGTGCATATGCGCCAAATAATCACGTCTTAAATTGTATATTCGGCTCCTCGACAAGCGAAGCAGCTGTTGGTCTAGGTAACGACGAAACTACATTCATGGGCTGTCACATATCAGGTGGTGGAACTAATGACCTCAAGATTACAGGAGCAAACAATATTGTTATAGGAAACTACTTTGAAGCAGCAGCAGCCGACGGGGTAAAGATTGAAGGGAATGGAAATCGATTTGAAGGAAATGTAGTATTCAATGCCGGTTTTGGTGGAGGAGCAGGTACATTTGCAGGTGTCAGAATATCAGGAGACAAGAACTCAGTTATTGGAAATCGAGTGTTTGATCGACAAGCAACCAAAACTCAAGACTTGGGCATAATCTTGGACGCTGGAGCAGAAGACAACATTATTGATGGTAATCACGTATTTGCTTCAGAACACGTCACGGGTTCTATCCTCGATCAATCAGGTAATACGACCAATCAAATACTAAACAACGCAGACTACAGTGACCCTTTAATAGCGATTGATAAGTTACGAGGAACAAATTACACTTCAATCTATAACGGTGGCTCTAGCTCACTTCCTTGGTACACAGAGACAGGGCAAATCTCCTACGACGTGACAGACATAGCAGCGGCAGGTATGCACTTATACCGCATATATGCAGACGAGAATAACCAATCTTCTCACTTATCAGCTTTGGACACACTCCTTGCAAACGACCCACAAGCTAAGGTCATGCTTAATCGTTTCATCACTTACGGTACCGACTATTCTGTTGCTACAGGAAGTGCCAACAGAACAGCAGCAATTGCTAAGTTCACTGGCATGATTACCAATTTGAAAGACCATGATTCGGTTGTCGGGTTTATGTTTGGAAATGAGAACAACTACAACCTCGGCTCGACCTCTTTAACAGACTGGTTCACTCTTGTAGAGGAAGCTATCGTTGCAGGAAAAGCTATAGCTCCAGACAAGATATTTACTTCAGCACACGGCGAGGTTTCAACAATTGCAACGTATGGACACCTTGTGCCAAGCATTGATATTTGGGGTGTCAATATCTACCGAGGAAATGCCTTTGACAATCTTGAACGTGACATGAAGGCGGCAACAGACAAGCCGTTCTTGATTACTGAATGGGGAAGCTCCAGAAGCGACAACACCAGTACCTCTCTTGCTACACAGGCAGTAAACAACATCGCAATGGTCGCCCAGCTTGAAAGTATGTATCCAACAGTCAGGGCGTGGATGCACTTTAAGTTCACAGACTACGCAACCACAGGAACGCTCTATGGAACAACCGCAGTACGTTCAATGGGTTCCTACGGCTCACGCACGAAGTATGATTCCTATACCGCCATGGCTGACTACAACAATACCTACGGATATGGTGGTGGAAACCAAGCAGAGATGAAAACAGACTTAACCGTGGGAGCTTATAAAATTATTCAAAATAATTCTGGTATTTTTGGGAGTGGAACCAATGCACAGAATGGAATATTTGGCGCTGATACTTACCTAAATGGTGCATACATCAAAGCGACAGGCAAGACATACGGCTCAACCCCAGGCAAAGGTTCTATTGAAGCAATCATAGGCCAAGATACGACAAGTGGTTTGACATCAAAGTTAAAGATAACATCTCAAAACTTCTCAGGTTCATTTACCGATAGAATGATAATGGAAGGCTCAACAGGCATTACGACCTTCTACCGTTCAATAGTCGTGAACGAAGATGGTGCTGCGGTTGATACTCGTTTTGAAGGCGACAACGACGCGAACCTTCTTTATCTTGATGGCACAAATGATCGTGTCATTGTGGGAGCAGCAACAGGCTCAGCAAAATTTCATGTTGTAGGGGGTGGCTCTACAGTGCCAACTCTTAGCACTGGAACAATAGGGCTTTTTGAAAGAAACGGCTCAACAGGCAATGCTTCAATCGTTGCCATATTAGGTGGAAACGCTGGATTCTCTGTTATTCATCTTGGAGACACAGACGATATAGATGTCGGCCAAATTGGCTATAACCACAGTACGGATTTTATGTCTTTTACGGCTGGAACTGTAGAAAGAATGGCGCTCGGTTCCACAATAGTAATAAACGACCCAGGTGCAGATGTTGACACCCGCATTGAGGGCGACACAGATGCTAATCTAGTATACGTTGATGCAGGAGCCGACAGGGTGGGAATTGGGACCAGTACGCCATCTACAAAGTTTCATGTAATAGGAAACTTGCAGGTCAGCGATTCCACGACACCGGGTAAAGAGTACCGCTTTAGGACATCAGGGGGAGCATTGGACCTTGAAGCAGCAGGGCAACCCATTTATTTATCAGTCTGGTCCACCGCAGGATTTGGTGGCACACAACGAAACTATATGAAGCTAGAAAGTGGTTCTCATGTTCTTGGCGCATACGGTGAATGGAATTTTAGAAGGGGCAACACTGTAGATAGCGGAAATGAAATAATCAAGATAAGAGGCGAAGGTTCAGACGGTGAGGACTTTGTGGTAATTAATGATGATGGAGGTAATCAAGATTTTAGAATTGAGGGCGACACAGATGCCAACCTTTTTTTCTTAGACGCTTCAGCCGATAAAGTAGGTATTGGAACAAACTCACCAGCAGGAAGCAAATTAGACATAAACGATAGCTCGATTCGGATAAGAACAGCTAAAACACCAGCTTCAGCGACAGATACGGGAACACAAGGACAAATTGCATGGGATTCGAACTATATATATATTTGTACTGCCACCAATACATGGAAACGTGCATCTATAGCAACTTGGTAAAAAATTTGTTATACTTCACAAAATGACATCCGATAAATATCAGAAAAAAGTTCCCGCTCAGCCTCAATCGCCCGCGATATCCCCAGAGCAAAAGTTTTTAGAAGACTATCAGCGTTTGTGCCAAGAGCAAGGCTTTGAGATAGTTGCTTCTCCTCAATGGATAAAAAGAGATGATAACTCTTATTCTATGGTTATCAAAATGACTCTTTCAAAAATATATCCATAAATGAAACCATTTCGGTTCCACCTATTAGGACTTCCCCACACTCAAGTAACAAAAGAATATAGCCGTTGTGCATACACTCAGAAAGTTCTCAAGCTTTCTAATATGCTTGTTTCCCTCGGACACGAAGTACTTCTTTATGCCTCAGAAGAAAATGAGACAACCGCACACCTTGTTACCGTTATTTCTAAAAAAGAACAGTGGGAGTATGGATTCAATGGTCCTCACGACTACTTAAAAAATGATTTCAACCCAGATATGCCAATATGGAAACTATTCCATCAAAGGGTCATACAGCATATCGCCGAGAACAAAAAAGAAAAGGATTTCATCCTATCTTTTGCAGGTATAGCAGACAAACAAATAAAAGACGCATTTACCGACCTACTCTTTGTTGAGGCCGGTGTGGGATACAGTGGAGTATTTAGCGATTTCCGAGTTTTTGAAAGCTATGCCTGGATGCATACAGTATATGGTCAACTCTACGGGTCGTATAGTGCCAACGGCAACTTCTATGATTGTGTAATTCCGAATTACTTTTCAGTATCAGACTTCCCATATCGAGCCAAAAAGAAAGACTACCTGTTATTCGTCGGAAGGCTAATTGATAGAAAAGGTCTAAGCATTGCCGTAGAAATCGCTCAGAAGGCCGGTAAGAACCTTGTTGTTGCAGGTCAAGGAATACCACCAAAAGGCGTAGACTATCGCGGTGTTGTCAATGCCAAGGAGCGCGGTAAGCTTATGAGTGAAGCATTAGCCCTTATTTGCCCTACACTCTATGTCGGACCATTTGAAGGAGTGAACGTAGAGGCTCAGTTATGTGGCACACCTGTTATATGTACCGATTGGGGAGCTTTCGCCGAAACAGTTGAGCAAGGCAAAACAGGGTTCAGATGTCGAACACTCAAAGAGTTCGTACAAGCAGTGAAAGATGTTGAGAAACTAAATCCCAGATACATCAGGAAGCGAGCAATATCACTCTATTCAACAGAAACGGTCAAGAAACAATATCAGGGGTATTTTGAACGGCTATATGATTTATGGGGCGAAGGTTGGTATGAATTATGATATTATTTGTATATGTCCCTCTATACAAACACAATGGCAGTACGGCGTGAAGCTGGATTACAAAACAACGTTTATATAACCAATGAGAATATCGATGAAAAGATTGCACAGGCAGAAAGCGAAATAAACTCCTCGTTATCAATCGCAAGTTATTCTCTCCCCCTTGATACAGTTCCCAAAGTCATCACCAATGCAGCCAATCTATTAGCAGCCGGATACATCCTTGTGCAAGACTACGGCCCCATGCACGAAGGAACGAACAAAGACGGTCAGAAAAAAATAGACATGGCTCGCGCTATTCTCAAGCAAATTGAAGGAAGAGAAATACAGCTCCTCGATACTTCAAGTGTTCCCCTCGCACAGTCTTCACGGATACGCGGATATCCCGATAATAGCGCAGCAGATGAAAGCCCATCGGAAGATAGAATGTTTCGTGTCACCGATGTATTTTAATGCTCACAGTAAATATCAGTATTCAAGGCGATAAGGAACTAACCGCCAAACTTAAAAAAGCCAAAGGAGAGCTCGAAGACTGGCAACAAGAACTGCACCAAGTAACTGACTATCTCCACTCCTTTTATCAGAACAATATTTACGAAACTGAAGGAGGCGCATTTGGTCTTCGTTGGCAATCTCTGAAATCTTCGTATGAAGCAAAGAAAAGAAATGAATATCCGGGTAGGGGAATCCTTGAACGCACTGGAGCTATGAGGCGTTCACTCACTGAGGATGTTACGAGGACCTATGCAGATATCGGATACCCTAAAGGGAGCACGGCACAATACCATCAGTTCGGTACTCGTTTCATGCCTCAACGCCAACTTATCAATGTTGATAATACACTCAAAAATAAGATTATAGATATACTTAAAGAAGGACTCATTGTAAAATTGCGTAAAAGCTTTCGATAATGGTAGAACCTACTTATAAACCAACACCGGCACAAGTTGTACTAGAACTTTTAAAAGAAGAACTTGACGCAAAGTTTCAAGGCTACTTTGAAGGCGATCCAATTTTATTTGGACAATCTTACTTGCCTGCACTTGTTGTTTCTACCCCACAAACCCAGTTTGACATTGGTCCCACAGGTTTTGATCAACTTACCCACACTCTTCTTATTCAGGTCGTATTCAATAAAAAAGATGAATTTGGCCGACCAGATAACCAAGTGACAATGGACAGACTTATAGATCAGATTGTTTGGGGAAGATACGAAGAAACAGGGGATTACAAAGACGGCACAATTATGGCAGTACTTAGAAGAAATATAACACTCGGAAATTATACCGTGGAAAATATATCGACACTCAGAAAAGGTGTAATAAACCGTTCAGAAACCCAAATGACCACAGAAGGTCATATAGACGTTATACTAACCGAATTACAGGCAGTTTCAAATCGTACCTAATTGACAGCGGTACATAGACAAACTACAATTAAGTATGAAACTTTACCGATATAAAAATATATCAGAATTAACTCAAGATGTAACTGGTGTAGGGATAGTTGAAGCAGGAAAAGAAATAGTAGTTGAGGAAGAATTAAATAATCCAAATTTTGAATTAATATCAATCAAACAGAAAAACAAAGATAAATAAATATGGCACAAACACGACTCTCTAATCTTGGTTATTTTGCAATTAAAAAAGAAACCACAAAAGGTACTGCTGTTACCCCCAACGTATACGTTCCAATATATGATGAAAACCTTATCACCGATGTAAAGCTCGACCTCGATAATCCAATCGTAGGAAATAAGGCAGAGGTGTATCAAACGATACAAGGTCAAAGGAGCCACAGCGGAGAAGTCACCATACTTGCAGAGCCAAATATAGCCGGTTATCTCTTTGACGCATTCATGACTAAAGGCTCAACCACAGGGGGAGGACCATATACTCACCCCTTCACTATAAGCGCCTCGACTAACCCCAATTCTTACACCATCGACATCAGTAAAGGCTCAGTAGTTCAGCGTTTTATGGGCTGCGAGATAAGCGAAGTATCCATAGACTTCGATACCAACAAGATGGTTTTCAAAGTCAAATTCTCAGGTCTGAAATCTCTTTTTGTTCGCGAAATCTCCTCGGTATCCACCAATACAGTTGACCTCAAAACCAACTACGACCCATCACCGACAGATGGATTTGTAACAAGCGATACGGTTCAGATCCTTGATGTGTCAGCTGGCACTACTCAAAACTTCACAGTAAGTTCAATCTCAGACTTAGATACACTTGTGCTTTCTGGTTCTCCGTCAGGTATCGTAGCAGGCGACCTTATCTATCTCAGACCAGCCACGCCATCTTTCTCTTTGCTTTCTCCGTTTTTATGGGCAAGAACCGAGTTTCGTTTTGGGGATGACGCAGCTTCAGCACTGTCAGCCTCACAGACACGCTTAGAACAAGGAAGCAAATGGACACTCATGCACAAGTTTGAGAATGATGAGGGAGCTATGCGGTCAGGTTCTTTTGATCCGGCTGCGCTCGTTAGAACACAATCGGCAGCAGAGCTTGAAGCAAAGCTATTCTTTGATACACCCGAAGACCTCAATAAGTTCTTGACGAATACCAAAAAGGCCGTAGTGGTAAGACACTTTTCAGGAACTTCATACGAGCTTCGAGTTACTTTGAATAACGTGAAGTTCACAGAACATCCTACCAATCTCAACACAGGTGAAATCGTATATGCAGACGGCAAAATGGTCGCTCAGTATGATTCCTCAGATGCACAGCAGTTCTCAGTTTCGGTAATCAACAACGTTTCATCAATCTAATATGCCAATATTGAAGGACCACAGGCAAACCACAAAAGTAGTATTACCGGCATCCAGCACCGAGCAGGACGAAGCATGGGTTGAAATCTATACTGAGGTTTTAACAAAAGATATTATTGGCGTAGCAGAACTGCAAACAAATCCCACACTGGCAGGAATAGCAACAATAACCAAACTCATCAAGGATTGGAACTTTGTCACAGATAGCGGAGAAAAAGCAGAAATCACTGAAGACATGGTTGGCCTGCTACCACTTGAAGACGTAAACGAGATAATGACACACGTCACATCTCTCACAAAATCCTCTCTTCCCACTTCAAAAAAAAAGAGTTAATACTTTACTTCTCAGCAGAGAGTGACAATCAAGCATTGCCACTTATGCCTATTGAGCTTGTCTTTTTACGTTATAGACAAGCTTTTAATTTGTCGTGGAATGATTTTCTTGAAACGCCATGGAATATCGTTCAACAAGATTTAGAGATACTAAGTATCGAGTCAAATATAGTACAATCAAAGCAGAAAGGAAAATATGCCCCTACTCGCAGGAAGTGATGTAAAAGCCAGAATAACAACAGAAGCAGATACAAGAGGTGTCGATGATGCAGAACGAAGCATAGCTGGTTTTTCACAACGCTCGATCGAAGCTTCAAAGCGCCTAACACTAGGTATATTGGGACTTAGTACGGCAATCGGAGGGCTGGGAATAAAAGCAATTCAGATGGGCGGCCAGTTCGAGCAGTCACAGGTTGCATTTACCCAAATGCTCGGAAGCGCAGAGGCATCAGATAAGTTCCTCAAAGACCTCTTTGATTTCGCAGCCCATACCCCGTTTGAATTCAGTGGCATCCAAGACGCTTCAAGAAAGCTCCTCGCGTTCGGTTTCCAGGCAGAAGACATTATCCCAATGATGACCAACATTGGTGATGCGGTATCAGCCCTTGGCGGTGGTTCATTTGAAATTGATCGTGTTACTCGTGCTCTTGGCCAGATGAAGGCAAAGGGGAAAGTTTCAGCAGAAGAAATGATGCAGATTGCAGAGCTTGGTATTCCGGCCTGGGATCTGTTAGCGAAAAAAATAGGTGTTTCAGTTCCAGAGGCAATGAAGCTTGCAGAAAAGGGTGTTATCACTGGTATGGAAGGAGTAGATGCTATTGTTTCTGGTTTGGGTGATAGATTTGCTGGTGGTATGGAAATGCAATCCAAGACTGTATTGGGACAATGGAGCACCTTAAAAGACACTATCAGTCAGACTTCAAGGCAGATCGGTACACGACTTATTGAAGCATTTAACCTCTCAAGGCCCGAAGGAAATATAGCCAGGTTGACCGAGCAGGTACAGCGGTTCGGCGATTACATGCTCAACACGGCTATACCTTTCCTGGAAAACAATAAAGGGCTTCTTATAGCACTCGGCGCAGCCATAGCAACCTTAGTCATACCTGCATTTGTTGCATGGACTGTAAGTGCGCTTACCCTCGGAGGCGCACTACTGCCTATCCAGCTTGCAATACTCGCAATCATTGCCGTTATCGCTCTTCTTTATCTTGCATGGAACAATAATTTCTTAGGTATCCGCGATGTCACAATGTCAGTAGTCGGCTGGTTTACCAATACTGCCTACCCTTGGCTACAAGCAACATTCACACGCATCAAGGACCTTCTAACAAGCTTGCAAGGGGCATGGACAGCCGTATGGCAGATTATTCAAAATACAACCACAAACGTTGTGCGCTCAATTACGGACACGGTAAAGGGTATGATTAACACTGTTATTAACGGCATAAATACGGTTATTCGGGGAGCAAACAAAGTAGGAGGCCTTGTCGGTAGTGGTGGAATGTCTGAGATCCCGCATTTTGCAGACGGAGTACGAAACTTCGGCGGCGGTTTGGCAGTTGTGGGCGAGGAGGGTCCAGAGCTTGTTAATTTACCCCGTGGAAGTTCGGTTATCCCAAACGCCCAAATCGGTGCACAGGCAGGAGTGACCATCAATCAAACCAACAATGTTTATGGCAATGTAGATATGGACATGGCATTACGCAGTTTGGCATTTGCTCTACAAACACAATGAAGGCAATTTATTTAAACACCACTCAAATTCACAGCTATACAGGTTATCCCAATGTATTTGTTTCACCAAGGATACAAGGACTTGAGATTCCAGAAGTACGGCTTTCAACGTACTCAAGGCCGAACGCAGACGGTGGGGTTGTGGCCAACCAACTCTATGGAGGAAGGCTCATCACCTTACAAGGAAAAGTTCTCGCAGACGACATTGACACCTACCGAGCAACGCGGAGAAATTTAGAGTCAGCAGTACGTATCATGCGCGACGATAACGGTAATACTACTCCTATCATCCTAAAGTTCACGACAATGGACGATTTAGAGCTTCAAATCGAAGTGTATACCCGCTCATTTGTCATGCCAGATACCAATGTATTGGCCTCAGATTTCAAAGTGGATTTCTATTCCCCCGACTTTTACATACAAGGTCAAGAGCTTCACAGCCAAAATCTTTTTGTTTTCCAAGGTGGAGGCATGGCCATTCCAATGGCAATACCTCTTAATATGTCTGTAGGAGCTTCAGCCGTTAATGTATTGCAGAACAATGGTAATGTTGAGGCGTTCCCCATAATTACGTTCTATGGGCCACTACAAGACCCTACACTTACGAATGAAACAACTGGAGAATCGTTATCCATAATTCACACTCTCTCAAGCGGTCAGCTTATTGTTGTAGATACCAAAAACCACACAGTCAGCTACTACGCAACTGAGGGAGGCAGCGCAACCAATATACGTTCAGAGCTATCAGGAGATTTCCTAACGTTTGCGCCAGGTGAGAATAGTATCAAGCTAACCGACGCTGGAGGAGACCCAGCAGGATATGTCAGTATGGTTTGGCGTGACTCATTTTCTGGCATCTAAATTATGTCCCTCGATATCTACCGCACTATCCTAAAAGACCCAGACTCAGGCAACCTCTACGAGCTTTCACCCAAATCAATCCGATTTACCGAGGAACTGAACAAGGAGCCAGTAGCGAGCTTCACGTTCGGATTTGAATTATTCGATCAGATAGCACAGCTCTATTCAGTTTCCACGGTCAACATTTTTACTGGCTCATTCAAAGAGATATGGATTGAAACAAAGGATAGCGCCGGCGACTACCAAAAGATTTTTTGGGGTGTGCTCACCAATTTTGAACTTTCCCCCGAACAACAGGGCCAGCGCACCTTTACAGTAAACGCCGTAGGTTGGCTTGGACTATTTGCCATGCGTATAGCAGGTATACCCGTAAGACACTTCACTTCAACAGATGCGGGTCAAATTGCTTGGACACTCATAGATGAGTCTCAGAATTCAGACACACCATACTCGGATTATGGAATTTCCCAAGGAAGCATCACCACAAGCGTAGATCGAGACAGGACGTATAGGTTCGATAACATTAGAGACAGCATTATCGCACTCTCAAATTCAAATCTAGAAAACGGCTTTGATTTCGATATCGATAACACGAAAGCATTCAACGTATATTACCCATATAAAGGAAACGATGTTTTAGATGTTGTCATGGATGATAGAACCACGGCAAATTATATGTACAAAAAACCACTTCTCCTCTCAGTCGCAAATAAAATACACGTTCTGGGTGGAGGATTTAACGACGACCTGGTATATGTTACGCGCACGGGCCCAACCGGAGCCAGAAGCGCATGGAAGACCCAAGAAAAGAAAGTAAGCGATTATTCAAGTAGGGATACAGCACTTCTTAATGACAAAGGCGACAAATATCTAGAGAACTATGAAGACGTAGAACTTACTGTAGACCATTATGATAATGATGTGCGGTGGCTCGATTATTCACTTGGGGACAGTATAAGGGTAAACTTATCAGGTACGGGACTTACAGACGCAGTTAAAAGAGCAACAAAACGCACTTTCTTTTTAGATGAAAATACAGGAGTTGCCAAAATAACTACGGTTCTTACCGATCCTGTTTCATAATGGAAGAACTAAAAAATACATTACTCGAATTAAAAAGGAGAATTGAAGAGCTTGAAAAGATACAACCTATCAATGTTCTTTTATTGCCCGATGACGGCACAGGTATTCTTCGTGTTCCAAAGTACACTTCAGATCCAGCTTCACCCGCAGACGGCGAGCTATGGGTAAATACAACGAGCAACACGCTTAAAGTCAGATTAGGAGGCGTAACACGTACCGTTACTGTTAGTTGATTAGCGGTACACGATGAAATACAATTATCTATATGGGCAGTATCTATTCGCTACGTTCGGGGGCAACGGCATTACCGGAGGACTCGGTTTTACAGCTTGGCACCGACTTAGTTTCACAAGGAGGAGTGAAAGATTTAAGTGCTACCAATCATTTCAAAGTATCCCAACGCGCAGCGGGCGCTAACATGAGTGTAGATGTAGCAATAGGACGCGCATTCCTTCTCGGTTCAGGAAACCTCTATCCAGTTCGACACACTACCTCGGCGACCAACAAAACAATCACCAGTAATTCCTCAGGAAATCCCCGTATTGATTCAGTAGTTCTTTACCTGAACCTCGCGACAGGTGCAAACTCAGACGCTTCTAACGTTGTCACCCTTACAGTTGTGACCGGTACACCAGCAGCTTCGCCATCGGCCCCAAGTGATTCGGCTATTCAAACAGCTGTAGGAGCCAGCAACCCATTCCTAAGACTTGCAGATGTAGCTGTCGCAAACGCAGCAGCTTCTATTGTCGATGCAAATATAACCGATAGACGTTTAGCATATCAGCTCAAAAGCCAAACACTTACGCGCTGTCTTCTTAGATTATCTTCAAATCAGTCCCTTGCTAATGCTACGTTTACGGCTATTTCGTGGGACGCAGAAGACAGCGATCCCGACAGTATGCATGATAATTCAACAAACCCTACCCGCATCACTGTACCTACCGCAGGCATATGGCTTGTAACCGCAAATGTCGTTTTTCAAAACAATGGAAATGGACAACGGCAGGTGTTTGTGAAAGTAAACGGCACAATCCAAGCAGGTGTTTCGTATGTTGAAAGAACATCAGGAAATCAAAACGGTGTTGTGTACACCCGCTTACTTTCCCTATCGGCCAATGACTACATTGAAGTCTGGGCATACCAAGACACAGGAGGGTCGTTGAATGCACTCGGAGGAGCAGCAACAAGTTCAACACTTGTATCAAACGCACAAGTGATAAAATTATCTAACTAATCTTTTTATATGAACGATGCCCAACAAAATCAATTTCCAAGAACAGACCACGACATATTAGTAACATTAAGTGCTAATTTTGTCAGCTTCACCAAACAATACGCTCTCGATGTAAAAGAATTAAAAGATGGCACAAAGCTTACGCTTGATGACCACGAGACACGTATACGAAAGTTAGAAGAGATTGTTCATGATGACAAGACAACTAGGAAAGCGCAGCTACGTGTAGCAAGTCTCACAGGAGCCATTGTAACCTTTGTATTAGGCACAGCAGCAACAGTACTTGGTATCTTGAGTGGATTTATCCATACAAATTGATATACTAAATATATGACAATCTACAACCAACGAGACCCGAGGTGGAAGAATCAAAAGTTTGGCAAAGATGCGACTATCGGCAAATATGGCTGTACCCTAACAACGATTGCAATGATTCTTGATATCACGCCTGACAAAGTAGCGAAGCGCCTTGATGAAGTTGGCGCATTCGTTAACGGAAAAGGTGGAAAAGGAAATCTCCTCGATTGGTCAAAACTCCATGAAGCATTTCCTCAAATTACCTATGTGCTTCGCAAATCCCCCTACAATAACACCGACGTAAAAAACAACACCCCTTGCTTAGTTGTCACAGACTTCGACGGAAACCCTAAAACCAACGGGCAGCATTGGGTACTCTTCATCGGCAACAAAAAGCTTTGGGACCCATGGACAGGCACAGAAAGACCAACAAGTGTATATTCTGACTTGCAAGGCTACTGCCTTATCAAGCGTAAACCCTAACGTTAGTGGGTAACGATGTCGCAAGTAAGATTAAAAGAAGAGGAGTCAAACATAGGATGGGGAACATATCTCATTCTTTTGTTTGTTATTATTTTTGGAATGATTGCGAGGTGAATTATATGGAATTAAATATAGTTACGATAGCACCGATTACAACAGGGCTAGTAGAAGTCATCAAACGTACACCAATAAGCAAGAAACTCGATGGATGGTATGAAGTACTGTCTTTGGTAATAGCAGGCTTATTAGCGTTTTTAGGAGGTCTAGACATATTATCTGGAGTAGTCGCTGGACTAGCAGGTATGGGACTCTATGACACTGTTTCTAAAAGTGTCGAAAAAGCAAAAGAAGCTCTATGAAGCAATGAAAGACAAGCAACCAAATATAATCATTCGTACTGAAAGTGACATCAGACGTGCAGTGGCACAAGCTCATCTGGAGCGGGTAGTAGAAGAGACAGGAGAATACTGCCCAGGTGATGTTGTCACCTCAGGCAAGTTTGTACCTAAATCAGGCATCTCTACCTTTGATGCCAAGACAGGGAAGACAAGGGGAAGTAAAAATTATTGGTAAATCTTCACCCTCAACGCTTTCCCAGTCACGTCCGCACCAAAACTTACGTCACTGCCATCCACAATTACAACTTCACTTGGGTTAGTTAGTGCAATGCAGCAAAACTTTCCAGCATCTTTCTCTATGCTCACTGAGAGCAAGCGTTTTTTGTTCTCGACCTGCCAATTTTCCATCGTGTCATACAACTCTTTCATGGAAAGAGCTTCGAAGTACTGAAGGTTGCGCTTGTTGTCATCGGACATGGTAAGTCTCCTCTGGTTAGGATATTTCAGGTATATCTTCTATGGGGATGACCAATATATTTTCGTTGCCGTTTTTTAGCCATATATAGACAAGCATTTCCGTAGGGAATTCACCCCCTGCTGGAGGTACTTCATCGTCACTGTAATAGAAATTTAGATAGAGATTGGCAAAGTCAGTCCGTTCCGCAAAGAACTGACGAGCCCGTTTTTCAAAATCATCTTCATTGATACTAAGCTGTCCTTCATTGCGCGAAAAACGCTCTTGTTCTTCTCGGGATTGCAGCCAAAAGCGCTCAGCAAAAGACATATTTACAGATTTATCGTATAAGTATTCTTTGAAGTGTGGTTCGTCTTCTAATCTATTATGCAGAAATTTAACAATAGCATCTTCCTCACTTTGTGCACTTACTATTTTAAAATCGCGCTCCTCAAATTCTCTGTTTTTCATCCCAACGAGATATTTGTGTTTCATACAGTCCTCATGCCTGTAAGTGTTTCAGAGCCAATCGGCAAGACCATCCTATCACTATTCTCACCACTTGCCAACTTCTCCACAAGATAAAACTTAACCAATAATACATGAAACGCATGTGTCAATCGTGCGTATAATGTAGTTAGGCACGACACAACACGAGGAGGATCCATGAACAAGCTGGAGCGATTCGGCCTATTCACAGGCATCATCGGTTTACTTAGTGATACGATAGCTCTCATCACATTCATGGCAGGATTTTGGGGAAGTCCAACAAAGACTGCCGTTGCCGTACCTGCAACTACTCATGCAGCGGGAACTACAATTGAAGTCACCGGCTACGAGATTCCACTTGTCATTCGTGCCATTCTCATTTTCTTCCTCATTTATAGCTGGGCCGCTATTAGCTGGGTGTTAGTCCGTAGATCATTCCGACTGAGAAAGCACCGTAAACCCGCGATTATTGCTGATATTGTGTTTCGCTCTGTTGTCGGTATTGGTATCCTTGTTCTTCCCATATTTGCGATGTGGACGATAACATATTGGCAATCGGGAGTACCCTCACGAGCCGAGGGTGACAAGGTGTATGCTGAGTTTCAAGCCCGTAATCCCAAGATCGTTCGAAAGGGATTTGCTGTTAACGACCCCAGTGCAGTTGAGGATATGTGCACTGATACGGATCCTAAGGCTGCGAATTGTATCTGGGATCAATCAGACGCTGCGTTCTGGGCACTAATTACTTCGATACCATTGCAGGGTTTCCTTGCTGGTGCCGTTTACCTTCTGTTTGTGTTGCTTATTCCCGTTGTCTATCCCGACATGTCAGCTGAGGAAATAGCTTACGAGCTAGGACTAACACCAGAACCAACCCTTGCAGAAACTACAGGGGTAAACGAAGCTGTCGCAAAAATACTGCCCCTGAGAGGCACAGCCAAAACGAAGTAATCTAAAAGAGAGGCTCTACAATGCCTATTAGTAGCAATATTACAGCAAGCGTGCGTGCTTCACTTGCTATCCAATTTATAACTAAGGTTTTGCAGAAATAGGCGAAAGCTCAGGGTAAAGCCAAACGGAGCTTGATATCGGACAGAGTCATGCCTTGGTGCGATTGTTCGATGGCCCAAGCAAGCGTTTTGCCCAAGGTCTCGCGAGCGATGGTGCGACAGGACTCGCCAATGGTCATCAGGCGTGTGTGAGCCCATTCGAAGGCACGATCATGCTTCAATTGGCGCATCAGAGCCGTGTACGCCAGGACGACGAGGTGCATGTGCCTGGTCTGGCCCATCCCGTCCCTGAGCTGACACTCGCCCATGCCCAAATGCTGCTTCCCGTCCCGATGAAAGGTCTCCGTCCCTGTCCAGCGCTTTTTTGTAGACCTTCAAAATGCGATGAGCTTCCCACTGGGTTCGGTTGCTGATCAGGATCTTGCGTGGCGTCGCAGCTTCTGCTTCTGACCACAACACCAGAATACGCACTGGGTGGTTGACATTGGGCAGACGAACGGACTTGGTGAAGTACCATTGCGTGTGACCGCCGACCGTAAACTTGGTGCGAACAAGCGGCGTGAGCGTTTTGACCCACTCAGTCACGCTGGTCTGCTTCCCGCTGACTACAATCACTCGGTTGGCTTTCAAATCACCGATGTAGCTGCGACCTTTGGCGTGGAGGGTGTTCATAATTGGCGCGTTGGTGAAGTAACTGTCGAAGGTGAAGTCGCCCGGTATGTCCTCAGCGACAACCCAATCGATCAGTTCCTTAGCGAGGTCGGTGTGATTCTTGAACGGGCGCTCGTCGTCGCACTGCTCGCGCTTG
This sequence comes from Kouleothrix sp. 19917, assembly GCF_057073505.1. Classification (NCBI taxonomy): domain Bacteria; kingdom Bacillati; phylum Chloroflexota; class Chloroflexia; order Chloroflexales; family Roseiflexaceae; genus Kouleothrix; species Kouleothrix sp. 19917. The sequence goes on along the minus strand of NZ_CP097099.1, from coordinate 449,418 downwards.
CGGAAGCGCCGGAAATCGAGCGGATAATGCTTCCCACTCGGGTTGACGTAGTTGGCAAACAGGTAATCGTGGGCGATCAGGTGGCGTTTGTCGGCATGGTCCCAGAAATAGCCGACATCCTCTATCAGTTTGCCGTCATGATCTATCAAAGTGTTATCGATCGCGATAACGCCGTCGTGACGATAGCGCGTTGCAGCGTCCTGTTGAAGCCATTCGAGCCGGTGCGCGTTGATGCGCTGGACATCCCAGGGCGCTTCAGTCAACCATCGATTGAGAGTGGATTGGTCGGGTGGGGCGGCAAACTCTCGCGTGATACCGCTCACGGTCTTGTGCTCCGCTACAAACAGCCCGGTCAGGTATTCGGCAAAGTGGCGGCGTGAAGGCTCATTTGGAAACAGGTCGGCGAACTGGACCAGCAGTTCCTCGACCACCTGTGGTATCGCGACAATTGCTGGCACCTGTGCCTCCCAACTGGTAGACCAACGCTCGCCTGATCATATGCTCAGAAGCTTGTTGCCGCAAATCTGCAAAAGTCCAGTTATAACCGCCCCAACCGCAGCCTCGACAATGCAGGCGTCCCAAATACAGTGTCCACTCGGATCCGTCCACCGCACCGGCCCATTGAGCACATAGCTGTAGCGATTGAGCGCCTGCGGGTTGGCCGGTCTCCACGGGCTGCCGGCCTTCTGGCGCTGCTGGTCGCTCATCTGGAACCAGAAGCCCTGCCCGTTCTCGCTTTTCAGGCTGCTGACAAAGCCGACTTCGTGGAAGTCGACGGTCAGCGGCTTGAGCGCAATGCCGTCGAGGCTGCCGCTGATGGCTCAGGCCGCACGGCCGTTTGTTTGCGTGAGCGCAGGCTGTGCCTGCTTCAGCGCAGTTTGCTCGGGCCGCAGGGCCGCCGGGGTTCCCACCCCCGCACCACGGTCGGGGCGTATCGCCCCGAACCCCAAATTTGATGTGGTCAGCTTCTACAGTGTCGGTGTGTCATGCCCCCGTTGTGCCAAAAAGCTGGCAACGGACGAAGAAAGCATCGTTGGTTATAGAAGCGTTCAATCTAGCACGTACTACATCGCCAGATGCCAGCGCATCCCGCAACGGAGGCATGACCGTACTGCTCTTCATCTCTAGATCACGTTCTTTGAGGGGTTCGGGGCAACGCCCCGACGGTGGGGTTGTTAGGGGCCGCCGTCGGCCCCTGACCGCGGGGCACGGGGTCGCGCAGACCCCGACAAACACTCTTTTCGCCACCATGCCTCCGTTGTGCCAAAAAGCTGGCAACGAACGAAGGAGGCATCGTTGTTTGTAGAAGCGTTCAATCTGGCGCGTCCTGCACCGTGCGATGCCAGCGCGCCCCGCAACGGAGGCATGACCATACTGGTTTTCATCTACCGATCACGTTCTTTGAGGGGTTCGGGGCAAGGCCCCGACGGCGGGGTTGTTAGGGGCCGCCGTCGGGGCCTGACCGCGGGGCACGGGGTCGCGCAGACCCCGACAAACACTCTTTTCGCCACCATGCCTCCGTTGTGCTTGCCGCTGGCAGCGTGCATAGAACACTGTATGGGCGAACCTTGTGTTCGCCCCAAGGCATGGCAACGAGTGTTGCGCTTGATACTGGCGCTTCTTGCCGGAGGGAGTCCGGGGAATCAATCAAGGGTGCTAGCAATCGACATGTCCTGAGCTTGCTCAAGGAGAGCACGGGGCAAGTGACTGGCAAAAAGCAAGCAAAACCCTAGCTCTTCAGACTCTCGCATGAAGCTATATATCTCTTGCAATGCTTAAGCAAAAGAGATGATTTGGAAAGAACATAAGTTAAAGTTATTCAAGTGAGTATAATAGGTTCGTTATAATTTGCGCTTAATTATTTCTAAATAAAAAATAAACACGTATGAAAAGGCAAAAAATATCCAGATTATCAGAGTGCCCATATCACTCAATTCCAAATTTCTCCACACAATCCATAACATAAACGCGAATATTAGAAGAATAATTTGAATCATAGACAAATTCTTTTTCATGGTAGCCACTTCATCTAATTAATTGATAAAAAGACTTTATTTTACCTTTAGAGTATAGACTTTGTGGGTGGGGTTAGATATAAAATCTTTGCACCCACCCACAAAAACTTGCTTACATAACCAAGGAAATTCTATCTGCCATAAAATCCTGGCGAAGGCGCGCATAATACTTTGTCACCAGAGTAGTAATTTCCGCTCGAAGGATTACCTCCACCCCTTGTACAAGCAACTCCAGGTCGCCATATACTTTGACGCATGTCAAAACGCAATTCTTGACCATTATGCCAACCGTCAAATAGGACTCCACCTAGCAAAAGTCCCATTTGCATGACACTTCCGTTACCAGTATTTCGATTGATGACTGTAACATTACAAGAAACGCTCTTGTTTGCACAATCAGCCGATATAATAATCACATTTTGACCATAGTTGGAGGCGGTTCGAATAAGCCTAGCGTATGTCTCTAATTGCTTGGCCATTTGCTCAAGTGAGACTGTAAGCAAATCTACGGTTAGTCCAGCAAAAACAATAGTGCCCGCTAATACTGGCATAGCCTTGAGAATTGCTAACAATGCCCCTAACAGCGCTCCGCCTTTGACAGAATAATCTATTACTGGTTTTATATCCCGGAATGTAGCTGCTGCCTGTTCAAGCTCATCAGCATTTGACTACCATACAGAACACATGTTCAAAAAGCTGATACGCGCCACTTCTGGTATGCTTGTCCTTGCTGACGACCGTTTCCAGTCAGGAGAAGCTCCCATGAGCGACACGTATCGGCGCTATCGTGCCATAAAAGACGGGATTATGCAATTCTATCACCCGCGTCCTCACGGCCATCGCGAAAAGCATCTCAACACCTTGGCTGCCTTGATCTGTGGCTTGGTCGGCGGTCGACACGCCCACCTCTCGCTTTGCGCCGATCACGCACCTACTGGCCGCATCAAGCAAGAAAGTCTGATTGAACGCTTTCGCCGCTGGCTCAAACACGAGCGCCACACCATCGACGGCTGGTTCTCTCCAGTTGCTCGGGAATTGCTCGCCACGCTGGCCAAACAGCCACTCCATCTGGTGATGGATGGCAGTGTGGTCGGACGCGGCTGCATTGCCCTGATGCTGAGTGTGGTCTATCACGGGCGCGCGTTGCCGCTCTGCTGGCTGGTGGTGCAAGGGAGCAAAGGCCATTTTCCTGAACACCTGCATTGTGAACTGCTCTCCCAAGTCAACGCACTCGTGCCTGATGATGCCACCGTGATCTTCTTGGGCGATGGCGAGTTTGATGGCATTGAACTGCAGGCGCAACTCCAGAGCTACGGCTGGCAGTATGTCTGCCGAACCGCCGCAAACATCCTGGTGACCTGCTATGGTGTGAGGTTTCACCTCAGCGCGCTTGAGCCAGCACCAGGCGAGTATCTGGCAGTCAGTCCCGCCGCAATGACGGCGAAACAGTATGGTCCGCTGAGCCTTCTGGCGCTCTGGGACGCGCAGGAGCAGGACGCACTGTATCTCGTCACAAACCTGGCAGATTTGGACGAGGCGGCACGGCTCTACAAAAAGCGAGCGCATATCGAGACCTTCTTTTCTGATCAGAAAAGTCGCGGGTTTCATATCGATAAAAGCCATCTCTCAGAACCAGCGCGGCTCAGTCGCTTCTTGATCGCCTCGTGCTTGGCATATATCTGGATGGTGTATTTGGGCGTGTGTGCGTTGCAAGACGGCTGGATGAAACTGCTGCATCGTGCGGATCGGTGTGATCTCAGTTTGTTTCGGCTGGGAGTGCGGCTGCTTGCTCGCTGTCTCAAGGAAGAGCGACCGATACCCGATGGGTTTCTGGTTCCCTCAGAGCTGCCTGTCACCCTCGTCCGCACATTTCACAAGCCTGCCGTCTAGCCCTGATTTTCTGTATGGTAGTGAAATCAGCATAAGCCATCGCTTCATCTTTTTCCATATACACACTATGCCCACTCGGATCCGTCGCCTTCATCGGCCCATTGAGCACGTAGCTGTAGCGATTGAGCGCCTGCGGGTTGGCCGGCCCCCACGGATCGCCAGCCTTCTGGCGCTGCCCCTCGCTCATCTGGAACCAGAAGGGCTGGCCGTTCTCACCATTCAGTGTCGCGCCAAAACCCACTTCGTGGAAGTCCACGGTCAGCGGCTTGAGTGCAATGCCGTCGAGGCTGCCGCTGATGGCTCGGGCCGCAAGGCCGCTTGTTTGCTTGAGCGCAGACTGTGTCTTTGTGGAAGGCCGTTTGCTCGGGCCGCAAGGCCGCTGGGGTTCCCACCCCCGCACCACGGTCGGGGCGTATCGCCCCGAACCCCAAATTTGATGTGGTCAGCTTCTACAGTGCCGGTGTTCCATGCCTCCATTATGCTTGCCGCTGACAGCACACAATTGAACAGTAGCATCCACACCGTGCTCCACTTCAGATTGTTATACTGTTTTACGACTTTTCAGACAGGAGGCAGGCAAGGCTGACGTCGAAAGACAATTTCGACATTTGTAGAATTCCCTGTACGGTTTACATAGAGAGTCAGACTATACAATGGTAAAGCATTATGCTCCCCAAAATTATATACTGTATCTCTATCGTGACCACCCAATTCCGATCTTGTTAATTCCCATCCAGCCTCTTGAAGTTTTATTTTGTAAAACGAAATAACATTTTCAGAGGTGTCAGTAGTAACAAATTCAACTTGCTTAGTATAAAACTCGCCTTGGGTAGTCTCTTTCATCTGCACTTGCTGTGCATTGTTATATTCAGGCATCGAAAGCGATTCTGTACGTATGGTTGTTGGACAGGACATACGATCATACCATTGATATATTTCTTTTCCAATATAGGCCGCCACAAGTAAAACAAGCACGGCAAAAAGAGAAATGAGTATTTTTTTCATAGTCATATGATACTTCACCTAGTATTCTTGAAATCTGTAGATTGCATCAACTATTTTGTAAACCGATAACTGAAAAGAGCAATAGTGAGGATGGGCGCGAGAACACCTGCGTTCAATCACCAGTTTTATATGGTGTTTCATCTAATGAACGCAACGATTTTATATCATTGTCATAAAATATTCAGCTCGTTTCCAGAGCTCTATAGTCCTTAAATTGTTCCTGAATATAGTTGTAACGTTTTCCGTTAACAAATTTTAAATTTGCGCCGGGCGCATTTGGGTAAACCGTTATTGCAACGGACTCAGCAAAATCTTCATAAGGATCATCATAGTATTTTTGGTCAAAATCTCTAGGTGTTGCTCCTATATCACCTCGCACATATACGTCGCACCAGCCGAAGGCATCTATGCATCTGCGGTGCCTTCCACCAGTGGCACTAACCATATTATGAGTCAATTTTGAACCAGATGCCTCATCCCAGCGGTGAGCGAATTCATGCACAATAATTCTGAGGGAATCAGCGGTTCCGGCAGGGCTAGCAAAAGCGGAGTCATAAAATGTTATTTGACCATTATTTTGTACAGCAGCATAACCAAGAAACGAAGTAGATGCGCGAAGTAGATTAACTCCACCGCCCATAGCTGCACGAAAATCAGAAAAGCTCCAACCTGCCGCGTTTCTCAAATCAGATACTGCTTGTATAATCAGCCCTAAGTCACTTGAAATCCAATCAAAAAGATTGTCTAGCGAAATTCCGTAATTACTGAGCTGCTCTTTATATTCATCACACTTACGATTTTCAGACCTATCGGCCTCATCAAGTGATGACTCAGAACAATGCCCACTGGGGTCAGTATAGCGGATCGGATTGTTAAGGGTATAACTGTATCGGTTGCGTGTTTGTGGGTTTTCGGGTTTGGGTGCAATGCTATCGGCGCTCACAAAGCGCGCGAGACGAGGTTGTAGTACCGCGCATTATACTATGGCAGGAATCGAGGGGGTAGTCTCCGACGGCGGCATCGTTCAGCAGAGCATGGTAGAATAGGAGCAGCGTCACCAGGCAGGAGGGGCATCATGGCTACGATTACGATCGATATTCCCGATGAGCTTTCCGACCAGTTGGCACAGGTACGCGATCGTATCCCTGAGCTTCTGGCGCTCAGCCTCCAGCAGCCAGCCGTTCCGGCACATATCTATCGTGAGATCCTGGATTTCCTTGCCTCCCAGCCCACGCCGGAAGAGATTCTGGCATTTCGGCCGACGCCCGAGATGCTGGCGCGGCTAACCGTCCTTCTTGAACGCAGTCACTCCGGTCTCCTGACCTTTGCTGAACAGGCTGAACTCGATGAGTTTGAGCGGATCGAGCACGTCGTGGTGCTGCTCAAAGCCGGCAGCCTGCCACACCTCACGAGCCAGCCGTGACCGAGCGTGCGATCTCCGCTGGCCTGCGCAGGCTGGTGATCGAGCGAGCGAATAGCCAGTGCGAGTATTGCCTACTTCCTACGGATGTCGCGTTCTTTCCGCACGAAGTTGATCACGTGATCGCGCTGAAGCACGGCGGATCAACTGATGCCACCAACCTTGCGTTTGCGTGCTGGCGCTGTAACCGGCATAAAGGAACCGATCTCGGCTCCTTTGATCCGGCAACCAGACAGTTCAGCTTCTTGTTCAATCCACGCACACAGCTCTGGACTGAGCATTTTACGCTTCGTGGGGCGCAGTTAGTTGGTCTGACGCCCGAAGGTCGCGCGACTGTTCAGCTCCTCCAGTTGAACACGAATGAGCGCGTCAGTGAGCGTCAACGCTTACAGGATGTCGGGCGATATCCTCAATCGCCCTTGATTGACTGACGGTGTCGCAATCACTGAGCGCATCCGCAAGCCGAAAAACCCAAGAGACATTTCCGAGATAACGCCCGCCTCACTATCATGCGCGTTGCCACAACCCGGCGATCCGCGGTTTGTGAGTGCGGATACGCTTATTCCTGAACAGAGCGATAGACGTGGTGCGCTTAATCCGCAAGAACTGAATCGCTACGCGTACGTTAACAACAATCCGGTTAAGAACAGCATCTGACGAGACACTAATCGAGGATGGATGTATTAGCGAAGCCGCTCTGCTTGCGGCAGGGATAACAGCCGCCGTACGTCCCATCTATGATGGGACGATCTATTTTCAGGCTTGCGGTACGTTAAACTCTTATCATCACTCTAGCTACCCGACAGTTTCAAGAGAGAGGTGATGGTACAGGTTCACCGACGATATCACGAGCGGCAGTTGATCGACATCGCCCTTCTGAGTACAGTGGTGGTGAACACAATCCACCCTGTCCAAGGAGGAACCAGATGTCGATCAACCGTGTGTATCATACAAGCTTGCAGCAGTTGCAGCAATTGCATCCTCATCAGCGCATTACCCGTCTCCGCACCCTAGCCGCCCTGATGGCCGGTATTCTGCTCGCCAAGTCGGTTCACCTCGCCCACATCGCGCTTCGTATTCCCGGCAAGGCCACCGAACGCAGTATCGTGCGTCGGCTCGAACGACTGCTCGACAATCCTGCCCTGCGTGTTCGTCCGCTGTATGAGCCGTTTGCTCGTGCCTGGCTGCTTGCCCAAGCGCGCTCCACTGCTCAGGTCCGTCTGATTATCGATGCCAGCAAGGTCAGCTTCTCGCATCGGCTCGTGATGGTCGCTGTGGCGTTTCGACGCCGCGCCATTCCGATCGCCTGGACTTGGCAGCCGGGCGCGAAAGGTCACTGCTCGGCGCGTGTGCAACTGGCCCTGCTCAGCGTTGTCCGCCAGTTGATGCCGCTCGATGTCCGTGTGACACTGGTCGGTGATAGCGAGTTCGAAGCCTGCGAGGTGCAGGAGCAACTGCAGGCGTGGGGCTGGAGCTACGTGCTGCGCCAGAAACCGAACAATCAGGTGCAAGCGGCCGAAACGCCGGAGTGGCAGGCATTTGGCCAGCAGGTGGAGCAGGCTGGGCAGCATCTCTGGCTGGAAGGCGCGCGGCTGACACGCACACACAAGCGGCAGGTCAATCTGCTGGCAGAGTGGGCAGCCGGCGAAAAGGAAGCGTGGTTGCTGGCGAGCAATCTGCCGACGCGGCGAGCGGTGTTGCAGGCGTATCGGCGCCGGATGTGGATCGAAGAGCTGTTTGGCGATTTAAAGGGGCAGGGCTTTGATCTGGAACGCTCACATCTGCGGCACTTCGCGCGACTGTCGCGGCTGACGCTGGCGGTGGTGCTGGTCTACGACTGGCTGATGACAAGCGGGGCACGGGTGGTCAAGCGTGGGCTGCGCAGTCAGGTTGACCGTCACGACCGGCGCGACCTGAGCATTTTCCAGATCGGTTTTCGCTGGATCTACCGATGCCTGAAGAACGCGCGGCCGTTTGTGATGCAATTCACTCCTATCAGCAGACAAACTGTCGGGTAGCTAGATCATCACTTATATCTCACTACTAAATCAATCAATCAATCAATCAATCGAACAAGCGACCTAAATATTATTGTTAAAAACCTAAGTAGGAGTAGATTGAGGTCCATTAACAAGCATTGCTACCAATAAGCAAATCAAGATCAAGAAAATAATAAGAGAAATAAATCCAGTTATTCTTATAATGATTAATTGATATCTATATTTCTTGCTATATTCATTGGGATCTGTCCGTATATATTTCAATCTTTCTTGTAAATCAGTCAACAAATTACTGCTACTAGTAAAAATTGGCGATATAAATCGGAACCAGGCTGAAATTACTTTAATTATAGTAGTTGGGCTTACTGAAGCAATTACTCCAAATAACGAAGTAACACTCGCGACAATTACAATACCAATCCAATTAATCATTGTGAAACCTTTATATAGAAAGATCACCCAAATTAGGAACGGACATTGAGTAGTATAACCAAGATAACCACGATTCGGATTATTGAAAAAGTTTCTTTATATAGCCCGCGAACGATGAATGGATGCTATAACGGGTTCCCCAGAGTTGTGACAGTCTTTATGGTCTGCTGCATCAGAACCACTTTGCTTGGAGTGCATGCATCTGATAAGCTTACTAATCATGTAGTTTTACAATAAATTATTTCTCAGTGAATTGGAGAATGGAGTCGAGCCTTCAAGCCGATCGCTGACAGCTGACAATGATTCTGACTAAAGCCTCGACTCCTTGTTTGCAATTAGCTTAGCTAGGATCGCTATAGCACACAGTCTACTATTAGTTTAGCAAGGCACACCTTCTTTACCATTACTGCAAGCGTAATGTGTTGGTGGAGTTACAGGGCTTCTAGGTGGTACAGTTCCAAATACTTTCTTCCATAGACTAGCGATGTCCGAAGGTAAGTTTCTTTGAATGATCAACCAGTCATGCTCGGCAGAAGCATGAAGCTCAAATGGAAGAGGTAGTTGGAGTGCAGCGCCTCCTGAAACACTAAGGCCACCATAAGTCTTATGGCCATCAGTAAAGAACACACCCTCCGCACCTACAGAAGCACCCTCCCCTACTTGCCCACCGAATTGGACAGACCATCCAGCGAGTTTATCAACCGTTGGTGCATTTGTCCACGTTACGCCAGGCCCTATCTTATTAACACCAGCACCTGTATAACCACCACCTCCACCGCCAGCTAAGACAGCCATATTTCCTGTGCCATCAATAGCAACAGATACACTACCTCGAATCCCTAGGACAGCAAAGAAGGCCCCGCCAAATCCTATTGAAAGCGTCCAATGCCCACTCGGATCCGTCGCCTTGAGTGGCCCATTGAGCACGTAGCTGTAGCGATTGAGCGCCTGCGGGTTGGCCGGTCCCCACGGATTGCCAACTTTCTGCTTATCATCGTCGGAAAGCTGGAACCAGAAGGGCTGGCCGTTCTCGCCATTCAGCGTCGCGCCAAAGCCCACTTCGTGGAAGTCCACGGTGAGCGGCTTGAGCGCAATGCCGTCGAGGCTGCCGCTGGCGCTGCCCGGCACCACGCTGTCGGCACTGACAAAGCGTGCGAGCACGGGGTCGTACATGCGGGCATGGTAATACAACAAGCCGCTGCCGTCCAGCCGCTGGCCGGTGTAGTTCAGGCCGGTCTGGCCCACGCTGCCGGTACGCACTGCCCCCCACGGGTCGAAGGATTGCCGGCTGGCCAGCGCGCCGCTGCTGTTGGTGGCCAAACTCACGCTGCCCAGGTGGTCGCCGTGCAGGTAGGTCACGGTGCCGGCGTTGTCGCGCATGGCCACGGTCTGGCCGTTGAAGCTGTAGTATTGCTTCCAGCCCGCGCCAACCGTTTGCTCAAACACGCCCTGGAAGTAGATTGTGGTTGCGCCGCCTGCGGCCTTGGCAACCCGCTCGTTGTCGGCGTCGTAGGTATAGTTTTCGGTCACCGTGCCGCTGGTGATGCTCGCAGGCAGGTTCTCGGCCGTCCAGGTGTAGCTGCGCCCGCCGCCGCTCATTAGGTTGCCATTGTTGTCGTAGGTATAGGCTGCGCCACCGACGGTGTTTGGCGTATGCGGGCGCGTGCTGGTCGCGCCCGCTGCGCAGCCGCTGCTTTGCGCCCCATAGCCATACACGCCACCACCCGGTTTGCTGGTGATGTTGCCAAGACAATTATAATAAGTCAGGGGTGCTATTTGGCACTGTAGTTGGTGTAGAAGTTGTGCCTAACGGCGAGGCGATTGGCATCATGATCGCACTCTTTGTCTTGACACTTTGAGAATCGATCACTACATATGACGACCCCGTTTTATAGTTCGTCTAAGCTCATAGTTGAGACCTTTATTAGAGATTATTCCGATTTAAGAATGGATTGAAGGCCAAGGAGTGGTTCGGACACGGAAATTGTGCAAACCGCAACTCACCTCCATCACCATATCTTTGAGCCCGTCTTTCCACAGACGTATCGTGTCTTTAACCATTCGACAGCGTTTCACACTCCTAATCACGTGTTCTGCCACAATTCGGCGTTGTGCAACTCGTCGATTATGTGCTTTCTGTTCGGCGCTGAGTTTGTCGCCCTTCGGCTTCTTGAACGGGCGTTTGTGCGCTACACCTGCCAGTTCATAGCCCAGAAAGCCCAGATCATCGACCAGTTCGCTGCCCTCCTGCAACGGGTAGGGCGTCAGAGCGGCAATCGTCTTGTCGTGGACACTTCCTTCAAACGTGTCGCTCAAAAACAGGATCAGCAGCGCGTGGATCAGCAGCACGTTCTTCACCGTATAGCGCTTGTTCTTGCCGCTGTAGAAACTGGCCTGATCGGCTGGGTCGCTGGGACGGAGGATTGGCCGTTCGGTGCCATCGTGAAAAAAGGGGTCGCGAACATATCAGGCGAGAGCGCAGCGAGGCGTTCTTTCAGTTCAGCAAGGTTGCGTGAGGGCAGGTCGCCAAGGCTCCCCAGCGCAGCGTGGAGTGCCGGTAGCAGCACCTGGATCCACTGGTTAGCTTTCGGCTGGCCCATTCCAAAGCTCGCGCCATGAAAGGTCTGGGTTGCGGCTTGCTTCAAGTAGGTCAGGATGAAGAGCAGGCGATCTTCTTTGGAGGGCAAGGGGCAGGTGGCGTACTGACTATAGCGCCGGCCGGTGCGTGGCTTGCCGTCGAGCGTCCAGTCGCGCATTCGCGCGAGGAAGGCAGTCTCAAAGGGGACGGCGAGGATTTCGAACTCTTCGACCGTCAAGCTGGTCAAATCGAGGATACGATAGTTCTTGTCACGTTCTGTCTCATATCGTAATGGCATTGCAGTTCTCCTTCTATTTGGAGATATATCATACCATAAATCGGGATAATATCTATTGTCTATTCCATGATGCTACCATCTTGATTGTGTTCCAGAAGCCAGAGAAAGGGTATCCAGCCTCTATATGTATCTGGTAGCGTTGTCCATCTTTCGACAAAATTGTTAGTTCTGTTAGATTCTTTTTTGTGCCAGAATTAACTAGGCTTTTTGGCTCGACAGTAGCGTCTTCAATTTCATCAACGCTTATTGCTGTTCGCTCACCTTGGCTCGACCAAATAAGTTGCCTATCTGTAATCATCACCCAGTTCATGTCATCGAAGTAGCATGCCACTGCTGGTAATTCAGCATGTTGTATTTGTGCCAGCCTCCTTAGTTGATTACGAACACTTTCCTCGAAACTTACAAATTGTTTGGCATAGTCGCCATCTGCACCCGACTTTCGGAAACGCCAAGCCATCCTTTCCGAACGAAACTCTGGTGTCCATTGCTTCATGATCCTAGCACTTTCGTTAATTCGATTGTTTGTTCGTTGATTCGAGAAAATGTATATCCAAATCGTTGAGCAATTGCCGGATTAAAAAATCCCTTATTAATTACGGCATGGCCGATGATACTAATTCGGCTTGCTCCTGCTGCTTGTGCTTCCGCTTCAAGTGCATTAGCCAAGGCTCGGAGTGGCATTGCTCCTTTTTGTTCTATTAATAATATATTACGGTTAAATACATTTCCGACTAAGCCCTTGTTACCGTAAATGCTAAACCCATTAACAAGCTCTCCACCTTTTGCAACTGCCTGATCCAGAACCTCTTTAGCTTGCGGTATAATGGCTGTTACACTATTTGCCTCGTTTCCGCAATCCCCATCTGCGCAGGCAGCTGTAGCGACAGATCCACCTGTTCCTGTTACCGCCGCTGTCCCGCCACCTGCAACAGCTCCAGCAACGGCACTTACCCCGGCGGCCGCTAAAATGGCCCCACCGACGTAGCCAGCAGCCGCACCCACCGCCGATGTCACCATCACCGCGCCACTGACGACCTTGCCCTCAGTCGTCTTTGCCTTAGTAAACATCTGATAAGAGCGGCGAGTGCAGTCGCCACTCATTACCGAAGCAGCAGTTGCGAGAAAACCTGACGTTCCGCAGTGTCCGGTTGGGTCAGCGGTATTGACTGGATTATTATTAACGTAGGTGTATCGGTTGAGTTCCTGCGGATCGGCAGGACCATTGCTGGCCTTATCCGGCCCCATGGTCATTGCGCTCGCGCCCGGTACGACGCTGTCGGCGCTGACAAAGCGCGCGAGCACGGGGTCGTACATGCGGGCATGGTAATACAACAAGCCGCTGCCGTCCAGCCGCTGGCCGGTGTAGTTCAGGCCGGTCTGGCCCACGCTGCCGGTGCGCACTGCTCCCCACGGATCGAATTCTTGCTGGCTGGCCAGCGCGCCCGTGCTGCTGGTGGCCAAACTCACGCTGCCCAGGTGGTCGCCGTGCAGGTAGGTCACGGTGCCGGCGTTGTCGCGCATGGCCACGGTCTGGCCGTTGAAGCTGTAGTATTGCTTCCAGCCCGCGCCAACCGTTTGCTCAAACACACCCTGGAAGTAGATTGTGGTTGCGCCGCCTGCGACTTTGGCAACGCGCTCGTTGTCGGCGTCGTAGGTGTAGTTTTCGGTCACCGTGCCGCTGGTGATGCTCGCAGGCAGGTTCTCGGCCGTCCAGGTGTAGCTGCGCCCGCCGCCGCTCATTAGGTTGCCATTGTTGTCGTAGGTATAGGCTGCGCCACCGACGGTGTTTGGCGTGTGCGGGCGCACGCTGTTCGCGCCGCTGGCCGGGTAGCCATACGCGCCAACGCCGGTTTTGCTGGTGATGCTGCCGAGGATGTTATAGGCATAGGTTGCGCTGCAGCTCGTGCTGTTCAGCTTCCAGCAGGTCAGCCGGTCGCGCGTGTCGTAGCCAAAGCTCTGCGTGTTCGCGGCGTTCTTGTTGTCGGTAATGCTGGTGATGTTGTCGGCATCGTCATAGCCATAGCTGCGGTCAAACAGGCTGGCAGTTGTGCCGGTGCCAATTTTCAGTCGGCTGAGCCGCCCGGTCGCCGCTTCGTAGATCCAATCCTGCGGCACGGTGTTGCCATCAGTCCATGCCTCAGGCTGATCTTGCACAGTATAGGTTGCCCCGCTCACATAGCACGCCTGCCCAGCAATGCTGGAACAAAGTTTCAGCGGTCGCCCACCATCGTCATATGTTGTGGTCAGCACTTCGCCGTTATACGTCTGCGTGGCAACCCGATCCGCAGCGTCATAGTCAAACAGCATGTTCATGGCCACGCCCGCCACGCTCTGGCCTGCCAGCGTGGTGCGGCCACGCGCATCATATTCCCAGCGCGTATAGGTCTGCAGTGTGCCATTGAGCGAGGTGGACATGGAGGTGCGGTGACCTTTACCGTAGTTGATGGTGTATGGTGGGTTTGCTGGGTTCGGCGCTGCCTGTGCGTCATACACATATGAGCTAGTCCAGCCATTCGGTAGTGTCTTACCGGTCAAGCGATCAAGCGCATCATAAGAAAAGCTGATCGTCTGGCCCCTGGCGTCGGTCTGGCTTGCGAGTGTGCCACTCGGATTATAGGTGTAGTTCCACACACCCATGTCCGGGTCGTCCATGCTCTTCTTACGCCCGGCGCTGTCGTAATCAATGTTCGTGACATTGCCGCCAGCATCGGTCACTTTGGTTAGCTCGTCGAGCGCATCATAGGTATAGTTCGTGGTTGGCCCAGAATCCTCGACCACCTGCACGCGTCGGCCAAACGCATCCGAGCGCGTCCGCGTGACATGCAGCAACGGATCGGTCACCTGGCTATAGGTTTTGAGCGGGCTTCCTTCCACACCATAGCTGTAGCTGGTCGTGCGCGTGCCGGTCGTGTCTGGCGCTACAACACTTAGTGGCCGCCCCAGCGCATCATAGCTTGTTGTCGTCTGGTTATTAAGGCTGGCACCCGGCGCGGTATACTGGAAATCGTAGCTGCTTTCGGTGCGATAGAACGGCTGGCCCTGCGCCGCAACGCGATTCAGACCATCGTAGCGTGTATCTGTCATGACACTGCTGATAGCAACCGAGCCGTTTTTGCTTTCGCTCTTGGTTTGGATCTTTCGGCCCAGGCCATCATAAAATTGCGTCAGAACGCGCACGCCATCAGCGCTGGCATCTTTCTGATACACAATATAGCGGAATGGTCGGCGGATATCGTCATAGGTTGCCTGCACTGTCGGGCTCGTAGTGCTATCGCCCGGTTTGACTAATTTCACCAAACGACCGAAGGAATCGTACACTGCGCAAGTGCTTTCTTCCGTGGCAAGAATACTGAAGCTGGCAGCGCTACAATCCTTTGGCGTGCCGGTAGTATTCGGCCCGGTCACGCGTAGTAGTAGCCCCATTTGCATGTCGTACTGTGCACGGGTCTGATTCCCGGCAGGGTTGGTTTCTGTCAGCGGCAATGCGTGGAATACCGTATCATAGGTCGTCGTCGTCGTGCGCGCAGTCCCGCTGAGTGCCCCCCATGTCGTGCTCGTTCCGTTATAAACACGCGTGCTTGCGCCTGTGTAACTTACACTTGTTATCTGATTGCCCCAGGCATCATATGTTATTCCTGTATCACTGCTATGCAGAGTCAGTCCAGTAGTTCCTGTTGTATTCCCTGGCACATCATAGTACCGGCTCACGCGGCGCAGGTCGCCTGCGCTTGGTGCAGCATCGGCATCCGTCACATTGTCATAGAAACGATTGCTAAGCGCGACAAGGTTGCCCGCGCCGTCGTAGGTCGCTTCCTGCCACAATCTGTCAACAATGTAGTTGGCGGTGTTGGCAGCGTACGCAGTCTTGGTCGTGCGCACAAGCGTACTGCCATCATATGCCTGTACACATTGAGGAATGCCATAGCTTGCAACAACTGAGGTGGCATCGTCAGCTGCACAGGTAGCGTTATAGAACGTCTTCGTAGTCTGGGTTACTGCGGAAGCGCTGCCATTCAGTGTTTGCGAGTCTGTTCGAATTTCGGCATTGAACGCGCGCCACAACCCCACACGCTGATAGTTGTTGCTATACGTCGCATCAGTCGCATCACCACCAAAAAATGGCAGATCTGCGCGGGTATACGTATGCAAAACCCGGCTGAGCACGGTCGCGCCGGTGCGTGTTTCTTCTTTAATCGAACGCCCACGCCACCCCTCATAACGCTTCATCCACGTGAAGCAAGTGCTGCTCGTATCGACAGCTCCCGACACAAGCGGAGCCGTACAGGTTTGGGTTGAGTCACCGGTTGCACTACTATTGCCCTGGTAAAACCAGTGCTGCACCGTACGCAAAAGTGGGGCGCTCGTCGTAGCTCCATCGTATGTCTGCACAATAACTGTGGCATGCCCGCGAAACTCGCGCCGTGGCGCATGCGTTAGGTACGCAGTGCTGTCGCCAAGGCCACCAGGCGCGTTTCGGGCAAATTGCACGGTCGCCGAATGAGCATCATCATTCACAGTGGCGTTGCTGGCTGCCCCATAATTGTAATTCGTGATAGCCGTTTTGCCGGTGCCCGAAAGATCTTCGGCTTTTACCTGTATGACACGATAGTAGTTCTGGTAATACGCGGCGTAGCTGTCGGCATTATTCGGCGTTGCACCCGAAAGCCAGACATGCTCATACGTAAAACTAAGCTTGCCGCCGCGCCCATTGTCAACTGTTAGTAAACGATTCCAGCCTGGATTTGGCGTGAGCGCATCAATCTGCTGCATGCCGTAGGTAAAAGTCGTTTTGAACGGCTCCGGGCTGCCTGCCCCCGCCGATGTTATGATCTGGCCATTTTTATCAAGCTGTTCAATACTTAAAAGTGTTAGCACTTTCTGCCCGGCTGTAACATCAGTCTGCACGCTATTCGCCGCAGTAGCATAAGTAAAGCGGTAACTACGAATAGGCAGAAAAGTGCTTGCGCTGTTCGGTGCGCTTTCAACACTGATCTGATCAAGCCGATATTTCTCGTGTGGTGTCCCAGCTTGGCCATTTACCCGGGCAGTCGAATACTCCCAATCTGGGTCCACACCCTGAGTTGTGCCAGTCGTGCGATCAGCAGCAATAAAGCGAATTCGGTAGCGAGCATTCCCTGTACCTGGTGTCGCGCCGTCAAACCCCCAACGAATTGCACTTAAGTAATACGTTGGATGAATCGTCTGAACATTAACAATGGCATCAACAACATAATCAAAGACAATCGCGTTACCATGGGTATCAATGATTTTCGTCAGCAGCCATTTATAGGTCCAATAGGTGTTTCCGGTATTTTCACCCCAGCGTAAAGCCTGATCGAATTCGTAGCGCGTTCCATCTTTCGTCCACGCGCGCCAGGCGTATACGCTCGAGCCATCTGGAGCAGGTATTGCGGTCACCCGGGTAAAATTGTCATCGGCAGCGTGCCAGTTCCAGTGATCCAGGGCATAATCGGTATAAGCTGTGGCATTCACCTGACCATCAACGCGCTTCCCTTTAACCAAATCCATAGATTGGCCAGCAAACACCATCGAATAGGAATCCCAGGTATGGTTGGATGAACCAGTATTTTCATTCGTGGCAACATACCCAATCCCATCCAAATCCCAGCCTTTGCCAAGCCATCCAGCCTGCCACTTCGGGCGCGTGCCACCACTTCCATCAGAAGCAGCACTGTTGTAGTTCAGCGAGATTTTTGGTGTCAGGCCGCCTGGCCCGTTTGGCACTTCAATTGGGTAGCTATAGCTTGCTGATCCAGTAAAATCGCTAACCTGCCAGTTCTGAAGTGAAGGCAAATACGCCGCAGAAGGTGAAGAGCCGTCGCTGAGAGTCAGTGTAGTGAAATGCTTCAGTTGCGCCGTGGCTGTGTGTGCAACAGAATCGATCGTCGTTGCTATAGATTCCCAGGCAAGCGTTGTTTCATTAAACCAATAGATCTGTAAATCCGTTTCCCGGATCCCAAGGGCCTGGAGTTCATCAGAATTATAGGCAACGGTGAGCGTCATCGCCGCATCAAATAGGTGAACGTCTGCGTTTAAGCTATCGGTTGCATCCAGCACAAACGCTGGGAATGCCCGATGTGTACCAACAAAGCGTGGTGGAAGCGGGCGTTTTTGCTGGAGTAAACTATCGCGAGCATCAAGCAAGGTTTGATGCTGTAACGTCAGGGTACGCCGAAATAAGCCAGGTGGGATTTGCAAGGAGACGCGGCCATCCTTGCTCGTTAGATTTGCACCTGCACCAGGGGAAAATATTGCGCGAGCAGCACCAAGACCGCGCGGCAGTACGATGAAACCAGCAGTATCAGCTGCGCTGTTCACTGCTTCAGGTGCCTGTGCCTGGGCCTGAAACAACACCGAAGTACCTTTCACGGCGCCAGTCGCCCGAACTGTTAGTGTGCGAACATTGCTTGCCTGTGCACCAAGAGGTGTAATATCCCACGTAATAACTGACTGGTTTGGCTTCACATCGCCGCCTGCGACAACCAATATTCCATCCGGTACGGATAAAGTAACATGCGCAGTCGAAGCATCAACAATACCACGATTAGTCACAGTAACACTGATCGTGGTCGTGTCGCCCACGGGGACAGTATCATCAGCAAAGTCCAGTGCAAGGCTAAGAACTGGCTGAGAAGGTGTTGTGCTGGCCGCCAGTGTTACCGGGGCAATCGAATTGATGATGTTAGGAGAAACTTTGTGTAAATCTGCAGCCAAAGACGCCGCAGCCGATACCGGCGAAGCTGGCAGAAACTGTGCGTTAGGGAGCCACGCAGTCGCAATAATAATAAGCAAGAGAGCAGATATCTGGCATGGAACGCGAACTGACATAGCAGAACTCCCTCAATCTCACCTTTACTAGGAACCAGGTAAATGCAAGCCCGCACTTTTGCAACAAGAGCAACAAGAAATAGATTACTTGATGCCCGCCCGCAAACAAGCTACCACACGCTGTAACACGCATGGATCTCGGGCACACTATCCAATATCATCGGTAGCGCCAGCATAGCAAAATTTGCCAAGGTTGTGATAAAGAAATTCCCAACTTTTTCCCAAGTTGCGAGTCATCCAACTCATCGTATATAATCACCTCGTTCAAGCCGTGCATTGCAGGTCGTGCCGCGCCCAGCGGAAGATTTTCGTGGAGGAGCTGTAAAAACGGGCGCAGCCGCCAGAGGAGCAACTTCTTTTTTTATGGAACTCAATACCGCGATTGTTGTCGACGACATTGAATCCCATCGCGAAGGCACCGCGCGCCTGCTCCGGCGCAGCGGTTGGGCTGCACACACCGCGCACAATGGTGCCAGCGGTGCTACGCTCTCCCAGCAAATCCTCTCAGTTCATCCTCCTGAACACGTTGTTGTTATCACCGATCTCCACATGCCCTGGGGCGAATCGCCGGACGACGATCTTGCCGGCACGCACCTCGCGCTCTGGCTGCGTGTTCATATGGATGCTGCCACCCTGCCGCGCGTGCCAATCGTCGCGCTCACTGCCCTCACCAATCCGCAGACACTTCAGCTCGCCCGCGCATACGGCTGCGATGCGGTGCTCGAAAAACCCGCCACCCTCGATCTTCCGGCACGCATTTACGCTGCACTTGCATCACCATTCCCGGCACCTGATGCAGAGCAAGCCTGTACGACGGCAGTGCTACGCGCAGCGCTTGTTACCAGGCTCCCAGCGTTAAGCGCTACTGGAGGCAACCAAACAAGGTCCGCAAGCCCCAGTATTGCCGATCTCAACGCTGCCTTACTCGCCTACCGCCGCCGTGGGCCTGTCGGTCTGGGTGAAAGTCGATTGGCGCGCTACGTTGCACCTGAAATCTCCGAAACACTGCGGCGCGGCGAAGAAACGGTGACGCTGCTGAGGGAACAGCTCGAACTGCTGGCGCAGCGTGGCGAAACCTCTGCACACATTTTACTTGCCGAGCTCGACCCAGCCGGTGTGCCGGGGCGGCAGCTGCCGATGTCGCAAAGCACGCGCTACCGCCAGCGCCAGGCCGCCGGCGCGCAGCTGCTTGCCCTGCTGGCAAAAAACCCTCACACCGGTGTAGAAACAACCATGTAGGTCGATGGAACACCTCAGCAGGTCGATGGAACACCTCAGCAGGTCGATGGAACACCTCAGCAGGTCAATGGAACACCTCAGCAGGTCAATGGAACACCTCAGCAGGTCGCTGGAACACCTCAGCAGGTCGATGGAACACCTCAGCAGGTCGTCGGAACACCTCAGCAGGTCGTCGGAACACCTCAGCAGGTCGTCGGAACACCTCAGCAGGTCGTCGGAAGCATCGTCGTTGCGGGGTGCGCTGGCATCTGGCACGCACCCGCAACGGAGGCATGACCACGAGCGTTGCGCTCGATACTGGCGCTTTTTGCTGGAGGGGTTTTGGAAACCGCGCGGTTCCCCAGCGGCCTGCCCTGAGCGTGCCGAAGGGGGGTGCAGGGGGCAGAGCCGCCCTGCAAAACACGCACACATTTCAAGCCAGTTTGTTCAGGTCGCAGGGCCGCTATCGCCACGAAACCCAAACTTTAGCTGGCCAGAAAATGAAAAGTTAGCTTGTCATGCCTCCCTTATGCCAAAAAGCTGGCAACGATTACCGAAGCATTTAATCTGGCACATCAGGAATAATCGTATAATGAGCCTGCGATGCCATTGCCGCAAGGAGCTGCCGGCCACATCGAAGGGAGATGGACGATGCGAGAGAATACGATCCGTGCCAGCCTGCTGGCTCTGGTATTCGCGCTGGCGGGCTGTGCTGGCGGAACCGAGCAGGCTGCAGCGCCAAGCGCGGTGCCGCTTCCTACACGCGCGCCGGCCACCATTGCGCCGCAGGCGACAGCGGCAGCGGAACCTGCCATCGTGCCAGCGGCGACGGTCGCCGCGCCCGCGCCAGCGAATGCGCCGAAACCAACCGCCGACGCGCCGCCTGAGCCAACGCTTCAGGAGTATGCTGTGCCGCGCGGCACGCACCCGCACGACGTTGCGCCCGCACCGGATGGCCGAGTCTGGTACACCGCGCAGGCCACCGGCGAACTCGGCATTCTCGACCCACAGACCGGCGAAACGCGCCACATCAGTCTCGGCGACGGCTCTGCGCCACATGGCGTAATTGTCGGGCCAGACGGCGCGCCGTGGATTACCGACGGCGGGCAGAACGCGATTGTGCGCGTCGATCCGACAACTGAAGAAGTGAAGGTTTTCCCGCTGCCCGACACGCACCCACGCGCAAACCTGAACACGGCTGCGTTTGATGCCAGCGGCGTGCTGTGGTTCACTGGCCAAACCGGAGTATACGGCAGGCTCGACCTTTCGGTGGGCACAGTCGAGGCATTCGACGCCCCGCGCGGCCGCGGGCCGTATGGCATCACAGCAACCCCCGATGGGCGCGTGTTCTACGCCTCGCTGGCGGGCAGCCACATTGCGGAAATCAACACCGAGACGGGTGAAGCGACGCCGATCGACTCGCCAACAGCGGGGCAGGGCGCGCGGCGCGTGTGGTCGGATTCACAGGGCCGTATCTGGGTGAGCGAGTGGAACGCGGGCCAGGTTGGTGTGTACAACCCTGCCGATGGCTCATGGCGCGAGTGGAAGCTGCCCGGCGAGCGCCCGCAAGCCTACGCCGTGTATATCGACGAGCACGACATGGTTTGGCTGACCGACTTTGGCGGCAATGCGATCGTGCGCTTCGACCCCGCAACCGAAGCATTCACAAGCTTTCCGCTGCCAAGTTCGCCCGCCAGTGTGCGCCAGCTGCTCGGTCGGCCGGGCGAGCTGTGGGGCGCGGAATCGGGTGTAGACAAGATCGTCGTGATTCGCTACGGATGAACCGGCATCTCGCTCAGCGCAAAAACAACGATCTCCACCGTCCAGGCCAACCTATGTGTCGGCCCGTGCCGTGCATCCCAGCGTAAAAAACAACGATCTCCACCGTCCAGGCCGACCTGCGTGTCGGCCCCAGTGAATTCCAGGCCGACCTGCGTGTCGGCCCCAGTGAATTCCATGCCGACCTATGTGTCGGCCCCAGCGAATTCCATGCCGACCTGCGTGCCGGCCCACAAAGCCTTCGCCCTACTCCAGCCCAGCATCGCGGGCGCGCACAATTGCCTGGGCGCGGTCGGCCACTTGCAGCTTGGCGAAAATATTGCTGATATAGTTGCGCACGGTTTTCGGGCTGAACGCCAGCTGCTGCGCGATGGCGTCGTTGTTCATGCCCTTCGCCATCAGGCGCAGCACATTGCGCTCGCTCTCGGTTAGCTCGGGGAAGGCGGGGATGGGCTGCGCCGGCCTGGCGCTGAAGAAGCTGATCATGCGCGTGGCAATTGCCGGGCTGAAAATCGCATCGCCGCGCCCAACCGCCAGGATCGCGCGGGTGATGTCGTCATCGTCCATGTCCTTGAGCACATAGCCACGCCTGCCCGCCCGCATGGCCGCAAAGATCGAGTCGTCGTCCTGAAACATCGTCACCACTTTTTGGGACACGCCGCCGTTAGGTTTGGGACAGGAAAGGCAGTCGTATGCGATACGCCCCGGCTTGCCAAGGCGTATGCGATACGCCCCGGCTTGCCAGCCTGCCAACATGCAACCTTCAACCCGCTAACCTGCAACTCGCCAAGGCGTATGCGATACGCCCCGGCTTGCCAGCCTGCCAACATGCAACCTTCAACCCGCTAACCTTCAACCCGCCAAGGCGTATGCGATACGCCCCGGCTTGCCAGCCTGCCAACATGCAACCTTCAACCCGCTAACCTGCAACCTGCTAACCTGCAACCTGTAAACCCTTTGCGTTCTTTGCGGTGAATCATCTCCTGCGCTCAGCCAAAAATATACGTCTCGATAAACGCATTGCGGAACTTGCCCACGGGGTCGTAGCGCTCAAGGAGCGCGCGGAAATCGCCCAGGCGCGGGTAGCGGGCCTGCACCTGCGCGGCGGGCATGGCAAACACCTTGCCCCAGTGCGGGCGCGGCTCGAACGGCGCAAGCTGCGCTTCGAGCGTGGGCAGCACCGCCTGCACGCCCGCCGCGTTCGGGTGCCATGTGAAATGCAGCGCCACGCACTCCTGCTGGTAGCACGGGCTCATCCACAGCTCGTCGGCGGCGATCGTGCGCACCTCGGAGATCATCAGCACCGGCGCGAGCTGATCGCGAATGGCGGTGATGGCGCGCATCGCGGCGACGGCGTGCGGGCGCGGCACGAAATACTCGGTCTGGATTTCGTCGCCGCTGCTGGGCGTGAAGTCCATGCGGAAGTGTGGCAGGCGCTCGTGCCAGGGGCCGGGCTCGCCGCCCTGGATGGTGCAGTTTGCGGCAGAGAGCGCGGGAATGGGGTGGAGCGCGTTGGCGGCCAGCATGGCTCCGAAGAACTCGGGTGCCATTGCGCGCGCCACGCCGTCGGGCAGGCGGCGCTTCAGCCAGATTTCGCCAACCGCGTCGCCCTGCCAGTTGGTGAACAGGCTCACGCTGTACGCATCCGACTCGATCGCCTCGTAGTTGGCTTCCAGCTGCTCCACCGGCAGGTCGACATACACATCCTGCTGCACGGTGTAGGTTGGCTCAATCGCCAGCGTCATCTGCGTGATGACGCCCAGCGCGCCCAGATGCACCACCGCGCCCAGAAAGGCGTCGCCGTCGGCTTCGCGCGAAAGGCGCACCAGCTCGCCATCGGCAGCAACAAACTCCAGCGCGGTCACGGCCGTCGCCAGGTTGCCGTTGCGGTCGCCCGAGCCGTGCGTCGCGGTGGCGCACGCTCCCGCCACCGAGATATGCGGCAGCGAGGCCAGGTTGTGCAGCGCAAAGCCCTCGGCGTGCAGGTATGTGCCGAGGTGGCCGTACTTGATGCCCGCCTCGACCGTCACCGTGCCGCGCTCGCGGTCGAGCGCCACAATGCGGCTCAGCCCTTCCAGTGATACCAAATCCTCGGGTGTGTCGGCGATGGTGTTGAAGGAATGGCGCGAGCCAAGCGCGCGCAGTTTGCTGCTGCGGCGAACAAGTGCCTGCACTTCCGCGACCGTCGTTGGGCGGTGGATGCGGGCGGCGCTGTACGTCAGGTTGCCCGCCCAGTTGCGTTCTTGTGCACTCATCGTTGTGCTCCTTATGCGAACGAAGGACGAAGGACCGAGGACGAACGGCCACAGACCACAGACGAACAAGGGTTTAGGGTCTGGGGTTTTGGGATTGAGCCTGCCAATCTTCAAACCTGCAACTTGTAACCTGCAACCGCGCAAGGGTTTAGGGTCTGGGGTTTTGGGATTGAGCCTGCCAATCTTCAAACCTGCAACTTGTAACCTGCAACCGCGCAAAGGTTTAGGGTCTGGGGTTTTGGGATTGAGCCTGCCAACCTGCAACTTGTAACCTGCAACCGCGCAAGGGTTTAGGGTCTGGGGTTTTGGGATTGAGCCTGCCAATCTTCAAACCTGCAACTTGTAACCTGCAACCGCGCAAGGGTTTAGGGTCTGGGGTTTTGGGATTGAGCCTGCCAATCTTCAAACCTGCAACTTGTAACCTGCAACCGCGCAAAGGTTTAGGGTCTGGGGTTTTGGGATTGAGCCTGCCAATCTTCAAACCTGTAACTTGTAACCTGCAAACCTGCAACTATCCCAAACCCTCCGTGCCTCCGTGGTGAATTTCCGGTCGTCGCGCCCTTCGATACGCGCTTCGCGCACTCAGGACGCTATAAGTGGTAAATCTTCCAGCCGTCATCCAAGCAATTGCAGCTCGCGCCGCAGGCCGGGGAACGCGCCACCGGATTCTTCCTTCACCGCACTATCGAACAGCGCCGACAGCTGTGCGTACTCGTCGTCGGTGAGCGTAAACGAGCACGCGTCGATCTGCGGCTGGAGCTGGTCGAGGCGGCTGACCCCGCCAATCACCGAGGTGACGCCGGGCGAGTGGAGCAGCCACGCCAGCGCGACATGGGCCGGGTGCACGCCGTGGCTGGCCGCAAAATCGTTGAAGCCGGCCAGCGCCGCGCCGTAGCGCTCCAGCCACGCGGGAATGCGCGCATCCGACTCGCCACGCGAATCGGTGGTGAGCGCCGCGCCGGGCTGGTATTTGCCCGCCAGAATGCCGATCAGCAGCGGGCGGTAGATCGTGATCGCAACGGTTTCGGCCAGCGCCTGCGGCAGAATTTCTACCTCGATGCCGCGCTCGATCAGGTTGTAGGGCAGCTGGTTCGAAACGAGCTTGGCCCAGCCGTTGCGCTCGGCAATCGCATTCGAGTGCGCGAACAGCCAGGCCGGGTAGTTGCAGCAGCCCACAAAGCGCGCCTTGCCGGCCTGCACCACCTCGTTCAGCGCGCGCATCATCGCCTCGGGCTGCATGCCCTGGCGCGGCCAGTGAATCAGGTAGAGATCGACGTGATCCATACGCAAGCGCGCCAGGCTTTCGTCGATGCTGGACGTGATGCTGGCGGCGTCGACGCCCTTGTGGACTTTGGTAGCAACGAATATTTTGTCGCGCCGGCCCTGACAGATCTCGCCCAGGATCGTCTCGGTCAGGCCGTCGCAGTACATCGCCGCAGTGTCGATGAAGTTCACGCCCTGCTCGATTGCGCTGCCCAGAATGCGGTCGGCCTCGGCCTTGTCGGTGCGCCCGCCAAACATCATCGTGCCCAGGCACAGCCGCGAAAGCTGCGCGCCGGTTGTGCCAAATGAAACGTACTCCATCAATGGCTCCGTTCTATGGGCGAATACAAATTCGCCTATGTTGTCGTTGGGCGAACACAAGGTTCGCACCTAGTGCATTACCGAGCAACTTTTTACGTTAACCACCAAGACACCAAGACACCAAGAAGAGCATTCTAAACCTTGGTGTCTTGGTGTCTTGGTGGTTCATTTCAGAACATCCCTCTTGACATTGTGTTACACGTTTGCCCGCTCACACAGGCGTTGCGGCCTCGGCGGCGGGCTGGCCCAGCAGTTCGGCAATGCCCGTCACTGCGCCGCGCTCGACGGCTTCGTGCGCCTGGCGAATGGCGGCGGCAATCGCCTCGGCGTCGGATTTGCCGTGCGCGACGATTGCCACGCCTTTTACGCCCAGCAGCGGCCCGCCGCCATAGAAGCGATAATCGGCTTTGCGGCGCACGCGCAATACTGGCTGGGTGAACAGGCTGCCCAGCAGCGGCACCGCGCTGAGCAGCCCCAGCACGCCACCCCAGCGGGTTGCGCCACTGCCAAGCGCCAAGAGTGCCCCCACTGGCGCAAGCCCTGGCAACAGCCGGCGCGGCCAGTCGCGGCGCGTTTCGTCTGCAATCAGAGTCAGCGCTAATTTCACAACCGCTTGCGCCTGCTTGATAAACATGTTGCCCACAAAGCCGTCGCACACCAGCACATCGCACACGCCCGCGATCAGCGCGTCTTTCGGCTCGGCGTTGCCCACGAAGTTGAGCGTGCTGCCGCGCAGAAGCTGGTGGGCATCCTGCACCAGCCGGTCGCCCTTGGTCGCTTCTTCGCCGTTGGCGAGCAGCGCCACGCGCGGGTTCGCAATGCCCAGGCCGCGCTCGGCATACAGGCTGCCCATCTGCGCAAACTGAAACAGGTACTCGGGCTTGCAGTCGGTGGTCGCGCCAATGTCGAGCAGCAGGAACATGCGCTCGCGCGACGGGAACTGGATCGCCAGCGCCGGCCGCTCGATGCCGCGCACGCGCCCGAGGATGAGCGTGGCCGCGGCCATAGTCGCGCCGCTGTGCCCGGCCGACACAAATGCGTCGGCCTCGCCGTCGCGCACCATGCGCAGCCCGACGGCGTGCGGCGAATGCGGCTTGCGGCGCACCGCCTGAGCGGGGTGCTCGTCCATCGCAATCACTTCCGGCGCGTCGAAAACGGTCAGCCGCAGGCCGGCGGAAGAATGGCGGGCCAGCTCGGCGCGAATGGCCGGCGCGGGGCCGAGCAGCACAATCTCGCAGCCCAGCTCGCGCGCGGCGCGCACCGCAGCCGCCACTGGCTCGGCCGGCGCGTGGTCGCCGCCCGCCGCATCAAGCACGATCCGCACAGCGTTTCACTCCTGATCTAACAAAGATCGATTGAGCCACAGAGCGCACAGAGGCTTTGTCGAGAGCTCAGTCGAACGGCCACTGAGTTCTGGTTTTCAGCTCGGTGATCTCGGTGTTCTCTGTGGCTTTATTTTTTTGCATGCTCGCCAAGCGCAAAGTCGACTGCGGCTTCGGCGTGGAGCTTTGTCGTATCAAATACCGGCACGGTGGTATCGTGCTCCTGCACCAGCAAGCCTATTTCTGTGCAGCCCAGAATAATCCCTTGCGCACCGGCTTCAACCAGTTCCGCCATGATCGCGCGATAGGCTTCTCGTGACTCGGGAACGATCCGCCCCAGGCACAGCTCCTCGTAGATAATCCGGTGAACAATGGCTTGCTGATCTGCCGGAGGAACAAGCACGTCCAGGCCATGCTGCGCGACCAGGCGCCCTTTGTAGAACTCCTGCTCCATCGTAAAGCGCGTGCCCAGCAGGCCAACGACCCGAATACCCTCGCGTGTGATCGCGTGGGCGGTTGGATCGGCAATGTGGAGCAGCGGAATGGCGATGGCGGCTTCAATCGCTGGGGCAACCTTGTGCATGGTATTGGTACACAGCACCACAATATCAGCGCCAGCACGCTCAAGGCGCTGGGCGGCGTCAGCGAGCAGGGCACCAGCTTCTTCCCACGCGCCACGGTGCTGGAGTTCCTCGACCTGCGCAAAGTCAACCGAGTACATCACGCACTGTGCCGAGTGCAGGCCGCCAAGGCGCTGCTGGATGTGCTGGTTGATCAGGCGGTAATACTCGCTGGAAGACTCCCAGCTCATACCGCCGAGTAAGCCAATCGTTCGCATCGAATTCCTTTGCTGCGCCCAACTGTGTAATCTGTGGAAAAATCTCGTTCTATTCCAGCTTTAACTCGGCACTGTGCGGTGATCCTATAAATCTTCGTGTCTTCCTGCCTCCGTGGTTAGCCGTCCTCTACCCACGTTCGTCCTTCGTCCCTGGTCATTCGTCGCCTCGGCGCTACAGCGTGCCTTTGGTGCTTGGCACCGCGCCGCCCGCCCGCTCGTCGATGCGCGTGGCAGCGTCGAGCGCACGCCCAAACGCCTTGAACAGCGCCTCGACCTTGTGGTGATCGTTGCGGCCATACAGCACGCGGGCGTGGAGGTTCAGGCGGCCATGCGTCGCAATGCTCTCGAACAGGTGCGCGATCAGGTCGGTACCAAGCTGGCCCACACGCGGCGTCACGAAGTCGGCGTCGAAGACGGCGTAGGGCCGCCCGCCCAGATCGACCGCCACAAAGCCCAGCGCCTCGTCCATTGGCACGTAGCTGTGGGCGGTGCGCACAATGCCGCGCCGCTCGCCAAGCGCCCCGTCGAGCGCCTGGCCGAGGCAAATGCACACATCCTCGGCGGTGTGGTGTTCGTCGATATGCAGATCGCCCTGCGCCTGCACCGTTATGTCGAATAACCCATGCTTCGCAAACAGCGTCAGCATATGGTCGAGAAAGCCGATGCCGGTGGCAACCTCGGCGCGGCCAGTGCCGTCAAGCACCAGCGTCAGGGCCACATCCGTCTCGCCGGTGCGGCGGTGAATCGTCGCGGTTCGCTCGCTCACGCGTTTCTCCCAATTGAAATTCCTGAGTGCCGCGCCATTGTACCACCTCTGGCGCGGCGCGCAGCACCCCTTGACAAACAGAATGTTTAGTGCTAAACTATCGCTATGAAACAAGCAAGCCAAACCAGCATCCCACGCATCCGCCAGCCCGCCGTGTTCGCATGGATCCGGCTCGCGCGGGTGTTTCAAAAGATCGATACGGCGTCGGAGCGCTTTTTCCGCACACACAGCCTGAACACTGCGCAGTTCGATGTGCTTGCCAAAGTTGGCGCGGCCAGCAACATGACCCAGCAAGAACTTGCGTCTGCGCTGCTCGTCACCAAAGGCAACATCTCGCAACTGCTCAGCAAAATGGAGCACGACGGACTGGTGGCGCGCCGGCAGGAAGGACGCACCAACTGTCTTTCGCTCACCGAGCGCGGGCAGGCGCTCTTTCAGGAGGTCGTGCCGCAGCAGGAAGCGATGATCGCCAGCTTGCTCGCGCCACTCAGCGACGACGAGCAGGCCGAGTTGCTGCGGCTGCTGCGCAAGCTCGACCAGAGCCTGCCTGAGTGATATTTTTTGGCTGTGAAGTTTAGCACTAAACGAAATCAGGAGACCCAACCATGGACAGCAAGACGCTTGCGTTCACCCACCAGTTCATCCCGGCGCGCGCCGCCGACGCGCCCACGCTGCTGCTGCTGCACGGCACCGGCGGCAACGAGCACGACCTGCTGGGCCTGGGGCAGGCGCTGCACCCGCAGGCCGCGCTGCTCAGCCCGCGCGGGCAGGTGCTGGAAAACGGCATGCCGCGCTTTTTCCGCCGCCTGGCCGAAGGCGTGTTCGACCTGGACGACCTGCGCCGCCGCACCGACGATCTGGCTGCCTTTGTCGCGGAGGCCAGCGCGGCCTACGGCTTCGACCCGAAGCGCGTGATTGCGGCGGGCTTCTCAAACGGCGCGAATATTGCGGCCAGCCTGCTGCTGCTGCGGCCGGGTGTGCTGGCCGGCGCGGCGCTGTTCCACGCCATGGTGCCGATTGTGCCCGAGCCGCTGCCCGCGCTGGATGGCGTGCCGGTGTTTATGGCGGCCGGCCGGCGCGACCCGCTGATCACGCCTGAGGGCACCGAGCAGCTGGCCGAGCTGCTGCGCACCGCTGGCGCGGATGTGACGCTCTACTGGCAGCCGGGCGGTCACTCGCTCACACAGGCCGAAGTGTACGCGGCGGTCGACTGGATCAACAAATAACCGACGGCGCAAGCCTTCTCTATTTTCCTGGAGGAAAACCATGAACCTTACCGGTATTCACCACCTGACCGCTGTGTCGGCCCGGATTCGCGATAACCACCACTTTTACACGCAGACCATGGGCATGCGCCTGGTCAAGCGCAGCGTGAACCAGGACGACGTGAGCGCCTACCACCTGTTCTACGCCGACGCCAAGGGCAACCCCGGCACCGACCTGACCTTTTTCGACTGGCCGGTGCCCCGCGAGCGGCGCGGCTCTAACTCGATCATTCGCACGAACCTGCGCGTGAGCGGGCGCGACACGCTGGAATGGTGGGCCGGCCACCTGCGCGAGCGCGGCGTCACCGCAAGCGACGTGACTGAGCGCGACGGCCGGCTGGTGCTCGATCTCGAAGACCCGGAGGGCCAGCGGCTGACGCTGGTGGACGACGGCGGTGCGGGCGAGTCGTTCCCGTGGGATCGCAGCCCGGTGCCGGCGGCGCAGCAGATTCGCGGGCTTGGCCCAATCATGCTGAGCGTGCCGCGCCTGAAATCGACCGACACGATTTTGCAGCAGGCCATGAACATGCGGCTGGTGCGCGAGTACGCCCACCCCGACAACGCCAAGCACACTGTCTACGTCTACGAGATGGGCGCGGGTGGGCCGGCCGCCGAGCTGCATGTGGCCGAGCAGCCGGGCCTGCCGCCGGCACAGCCGGGCGCGGGTGGCGTGCACCATGTCGCGTTCCGCACGCCTACCTTCGAGGAGTACGACGCCTGGGCCGAGCGCTTGCAGACGCTGCGCATCCCGAACAGCGGCAAAGTCGACCGCTACTGGTTCCGCAGCCTGTATTTCCGCGAACCCAACGGCATCCTGTTCGAGATCGCCTCGGACGGGCCGGGTTTCGCGGTGGATGAGGACGAGGCCACGCTGGGCGAGAAAGTCGTGCTGGCGCCGTTCCTCGAGCCGCGCCGCGCCGAGATCGTCGCCAACCTCAAGCCAATCGACTAGCGCCGTGGGCTAGCTGGCGGGGCGTATGCAATTCACCCTGCCAGCCCAAGCCCTGCCAGCCCAAGCCCTGCCAGCCCAAGTCCTGCCAGCCCAACGAACGGGCGTATCGCATAGGCCCTGACAACATGCCTGCGTATGCGATACGCCCCGCCAGCAACTTTCAACCTGCAACCTGCAAACTTAGCATTCAACACTCAAAACTCAAACCTAGTTACGCCCGCCGCCCGCCGCCAGCTCCTGCTCAAGGAAATCGCGCAGGGCGCGCGCCGCCGGTGCCAGCGCCTGATCCTCACGCGACACCAGCGCCATTGTACGTTCGAGCTGCTGATCGCTGACGCGCAGCGCCGCCAGGCGCGTGTTTTCGTGCAGCGCCAGACGTGGCATCAGCGCAATGCCCAGGCCCAGCTCAGCCATGCGCAGCACCATATCCATCTCGCCGCCATCCAGCACTATCTGCGGCGTGAAGCCCGCCACCCGGCACGCCTCCAGCGTCTTGTCGCGCATGCCATAGCCGCGCGGGTACAGCAAAAACGACTGATCGGCCAGCTCGGTCATTGCCACGCTGCTGCGCCCGGCTAGCAGGTGGCCTGGGGCCACAACAATCACCAGTTCCTCAGTAAAGAGCGTCGTCACGCGCAGGCCGCGCCGCGCCACCGGCAGCGTCACCACCGCCAGATCGACATCGCCGGTCTCCAGCAGGCCCAGCATGGTCTGGGTGCCACCCTCACGCAGCACAAGCTGCAGGCCAGGGTAGCGCCGGTTGAAGGCGGCCAGCAGCGGCGGCAGCAGCTGCACGCCCACGCTGGGCGGCGCGCCGATTGAGGTTTGTCCGCTCTGCAAGCCCACACGCTCGCGTATCTCGAAGCGCGCCGCTTCAAGCTGCGCCAGAATGATGCGGACATGCTCCAGCAGCGCATGGCCCGCCTCGGTCAGGCGCACGTTGCGCCCCACGCGCTCGAACAGCGCGATGCCGCCCAGCTCTTTTTCGAGATCGTGAATCTGCCGGCTCACGGCTGGCTGCGCCACCGACAGCTCGGCGGCCGCGCGCGAAACGTGCTGGTGCCGCGCCACTGCCTCGAAATAAATCAGGTGCCTGAGTTCCATAGCAATCCTATATCAAAGCTGATCTAGACTAGCGCCCTTTAAATAACCACCAAGACACCAAGTCACCAAGTTTTGTTCTTTCTGAAGCCTTGGTGCCTTGGTGTCTTGGTGGTAAACGTTCTTCGCGGTGTAAGTTAGCGAACGTGTTTGATCTGGATCATGCTAAAGGAGAACAGCGCCCGGCGCAAGCGCGTTGCCTTTTGCCAGGCTCTGTGCGACAATAGCGCCCACGAGCCGCCGCTGAAAAAACCCCTGTATGATCGAAACCATCACCGAGCATGCCGCAGCCCTGCCCGCCGCCCTGCGCGAAACCTGCCGGCGCATCTACCGTATTGACGCCATGGTTGGGCGCGCAGTTGTGCCGCCAGACATGAAAGCCTGGGTCGCTCAGCAGTTTGGCGACGCCGCGCTAGTGCGCGAGCAGACGATCATCAAGATAACCAACCATCTTACCCTCGAATCGGCCTTATTCAACCCGGTGCGCGCGCGCCGCCCGAATGCTGGCGGCGGTGATGATGCCACCATCGAGCGCTGGATCGCGCAGGAGCTGGCCGCGCACGATATGTTTGCCGACCCCGAGCGCGCAACCACTGCCGATGTCTTTGGCCGCATTCGTGGGCGCAGCTGCATCACCGCCTCGAACGTGGCGAAGTACGACGGCTGGCACGGCCTGGTGATCTTCGACGACCCGCACCCGCTGCACCCCGGCGCGGCCGAGATTGCCGATTTCCTCGACGTGGCCGGGCGCTGGTTTGCGGCCGCCCACGCCTGCGACCCGGCCGCGATCTACCCGCTGATTACGTGGAATTGCCTGCCGAAAAGCGGCGCGACGCTGATGCACGGGCATATGCAGCTGGCACTCACGCGCGGCATGCATTTCGCCAAAATCGAAGGCTGGCGGCGCGCAGCAGCAATCTATCGCGTCGCAGCGGGCGCGCCCTACTTCGACGACCTGGCGGCGCTGCACGAAGCGCTGGGCCTGGCGCTGCCCGCACAGGGTGCGCAGATGGTGGCGCACCTCACGCCGCTGCGCAACCGCGAACTGCTGATCTGCGCGCCCACGCTCGAAGCGCTCGCCGCCCCACTGGCGGCCGGTCTGCTTGGGTTGATCGCGCACATGGGCGTGCGCGCGTTCAATGTGGCCATTGCGCTGCCGCCGCTCGCGCCCGCCCGCGAAGACTGGAGCGACATGCCGGTGTTTGCGCGCCTTGGCGACCGTGGCAACCCGCTCACTAACCGCAACGACGTTGGCGCGATGGAATTATTCGCGGCCGGCTGCATCACCGCCGACCCGTTTGCAGTGGCGGCCGAGCTGCGCGCCGCGCTGGCGCCCGCCAACGAATAACGGCGGCCAGCCCTGAGGCCAGCCGCCGCTGAGTTTGGGAATTGCCTGCGCTACTGCTCGAGATCACCCGGCCGCGTCGCCAGCGTCACATCCAGCGAAAGCGTCTGGCCGCCGCGCAGCACCTGCAGCTTCACCGTGTCGCCCGGCTTGTACTTCAGCAGCGCCGCCCGCAGGGACGTGTTGCTGTCGAGCTTGGTTTCGCCCAGCGCGGTGATGATATCGCCATCGCGCAGGCCGGCCTTGGCCGCCGGGGTGCCGCTCACCACGCCTTCTTGGCTGTTGGCGCTCGCCCCGATCAGCGCGCCATTCTGCACCGGCAGATTTTCCTGCGCGGCCACATCGGCGTCGATCATGCTGTAGCTAATGCCCAGGTAGGGGTACTCGACCTTGCCGTTTGCAATCAGCTCGTTGCCGACATGGCTCACGGTATTGCTTGGCACCGAGAAGCCCAGCCCTTCGGCCTGGTCGCTGGTGGTGCCGCTGCCGCGCACCACCAGGGTGTTGATACCAACCACCTGGCCCTGAAGGTTCACCAGCGGGCCGCCGCTATTGCCGTGGTTGATCGCGGCGTCGGTCTGGATCAGCCCTTCCTGGCCGCTGCCCGGCACCGTGCGGTTCAGCGCGCTGACCACGCCCACGGTCACCGAGTTCTTGAAATCGCCCAGCGGGCTGCCAATCGCAATCACCGTCTCGCCCGGCTGGAGCGCGTCGGAATTGCCCAGCGGCGCGAAGCCCGGCACGGCGTCTTTCACCTGAATAATCGCCAGGTCGGTCAGTGGATCGGTGCCAACCAGCGTGGCGTCGTGGCGCGTGCCGTCGGCAAAGGTCACCGCCAGCGAAGCCGCGCCCTCGACCACATGATTATTGGTGACAATATAGCCATCCTTGCTGATAATCACACCCGAGCCGCTGGCGCGCGGCTGGGAATTCGGCTGGTTGGGCTGGCCTGGGAAGGGCTGCTGTTGCTGCTGGCCGCCCTGCGCATCGGCGCTGAGCGTGTTCACCACCGTCACCACCGCCGGCGAAACCTCTTTCACCGCCGTCACCACCGGATTATCGCCCGTATCGCTCGTGGCGGGCTGAGTGGTGGGCAGCGCGCCAGCAGTTGGCGCGGGCGCGGCAGTCGCCTGGGTCTGCGGTGTTTCCCGGTTCGCCACCGGCTGCGCCTGAAGCTGCGCGGTGGGCTTGCTGGCCGTCTGCCGCGAGAAGTAGTACGCGGCCCCGCCGCCGATGACACCGCCAAGCGTCGCGCCTAACAAAAATGTCACCAGCAACCCTGCTATAACAAAGACTTTGGTACGACGTTCCATCGCATCCTCCTGATGGTCGCTCGTCGCGAGCCTGATTTCAATGATTCGGGCGCGTTTCAGTGCATTTCGCGCGCCCATAGGCTTGCTGATGAACAGTATCGCAAAATAATTTGAGACGAGCGTGAAGGCGTGATGAGAAACGGATGAGCTGTTAGCACCTGAAAATGCACGAAAATACAGCCGCGCAATCTTCTTGTAAGCTGTTTTGCTTGGCGTGCTTGCGCGGCTGCTGTATAATAAAACCGCGAAACATCCACCAGCCCGGCATCAGCGCGGCGGACATTGTATGGAAGAAATCCTCATTATCGACGATAGCCAGCAAATCTGTTCGATGCTGGCAGAATACATCCTGCCAGAGCTTGGCTATACGTCGGTAATCGCGAATACAGGTCGCCAGGGCCTTCAGCGGCTACGCCAGCGTTTGCCGGACCTGATCCTCCTCGATTTGCAGCTGCCCGACATCAGCGGCCTCGATCTGCTGCGCCTGATCGCCCAGGAAGGCTATGATGTGCCTGTCATCCTCATGACGGCGCACGGCTCCGAGGGCATTGCCGTCGAAGCCTTCCGGCTCGGCGCGCGCAACTACATGATCAAGCCGTTCAGCGAAACCGAAGCGCAGGCTGTGATCGACCAGGCGCTGCGCGAACGGCGCCTGCGCCGCGAAAAAGAACAGCTCACCCGCAACCTGCAGCAGCGCGTCAAAGAGCTGACGGTGCTGTACTCAATCGGCCAGTCGGTGAGCGCGCTGCTCGACCTCGAAGAGCTGCTGGAACGAATTGTCGAAGCAGCGGTGTATATCACGCGCGCGGAAGAAGGCTTTCTGCTGCTGCGCGACCCCAGCGCCGACGAGCTGTACCTCCGCGCGGCCAAAAACCTCGGCGAGCAGCGCGCCCAGCGCATGCGCATGCCGATCGAAGATACGCTGGCCGGGCAGGTCATTCGCAGCGGCAAACCCATCCGGCTCGACAAAGCCAGCGCCGGCAGCGCCCTGAAGGTCAAAACCGGCTTTCTGGTGCGGGCGATTTTGCAGGTGCCGCTCACCGTCGGCAACCACGTCATTGGCGTGCTGGCGGTCGACAACCAGCAGTCCGAGCGCACATTCAGCGAAAACGACCAGTACCTGCTCTCGGCACTGGCCGACTACGCGGCGATTGCAATCGAAAATGCCCGCCTCTACTCCGAGATCAAAAGCAGCGAGGCGCGCTACCGCGACCTGTTCGCCAATGCCTACGACACAATTTTTACGCTCGACCGCCAGCTGCGCATCCAGAGCATCAACAAAATCGGCACGACGCTGACGGGCTACGCCGAGCAGCAGCTTGTGGGTCGTTTGCTGCGCGACATCGCTGTGCCCGAGGCCTGGGACGCCGCCGAAGGCCGTTTCGCCGACCTGCTGATGGGCCATAGCATTCAGCCATTTGAGCTGCAACTGCGCCGCAGCGACGAGGAAATTGTGGTGCTGGAAGTGAGCGCCCGTCTGCTGCAGGAGCAGGGCCGTGCCGGCGGTGTGCACTGCATCGCACGTAACCTGACCGAGCGCCGCCGCCTGGAAGAGCAGCTTATTCACTCCGAAAAGCTCTCGTCGATTGGGCAGCTGGTGGCTGGCGTCGCGCACGAACTGAACAACCCGCTCACCAGCATTTCGGGCTACACCCAGCTCATGCTGCGCGAAACCGGCCTGCGCGACGATATTCGCGACGACCTCAAGCACATCAACGTCCAGGCCGAGCGCGCCGCGCGCATTGTGCAGAACCTGCTGGTCTTCGCCCGCGAGCACAAACCCGAGCGCAGCACCGTTAACATCACCGAAGTTGTGCGCAACACCCTGAGCCTGCGCGCCTATCAGCTGCGCGTCGACAATATCAGCGTTGTGCTCGACTTCGACCCGAACCTGCCCAGCACCGTTGCCGATCCATTCCAGCTTCAGCAGGTCTTCCTCAACCTGATCAACAACGCCCACCAGGCAATTGCCGAGCGCGGCGACCCAGGCACGCTCACCCTGCGCACCTTTGTCGGCAGCGAGCCGAATGGCGATGGCAGCACACCCGCCACCCCCACCGTGGTCTTCTCCGTCACCGACACGGGCGTGGGCATTGCGCAGCGCGACATCAATCGCATTTTCGACCCCTTCTACACCACCAAGCCAGTTGGGCAAGGCACTGGCCTGGGCCTTTCGATCTGCTTTGGCATTGTGCGCGAGCACGGCGGGCGGATCTGGGCCGAAAGCGAGCTTGGCATTGGCACCACCATCTCGGTGGCGCTGCCGCTCGTCAGCACCCGCGCCAGCGACGCCAACATGGACGATGATGATGCCGCGAACCGGAGCAACGAGCCAGCCATTCGCTGCCGCGTGCTGGTGGTGGACGACGAAGAGCCGGTGGCGCGGCTGCTGGCGCGTTTGCTGCGCCAGCTTGGGCACGACCCGCTGATCGTCGACAGCGGCGCGGCCGCAATTGAACGCATTCGGCGCGAGCCATTTGACTTAGTGCTGAGCGATGTTAAAATGCCCGGTATGAGCGGGTTTGAACTTCACCAGACAATCAAGCAATACAGCCCCGAGCTTGCGGCACGGGTCGTCTTTGTCACTGGCGACATGCTGAGCGCCGCAACGCAAGCCCGCATTGCCCAAACCGGCAACCCCTATATAGCGAAGCCGTTTGCAATTGATCGCCTTGAAGCGCTGGTGCGAAACCTGCTTGCCCAACGCCCGATTGAGCGCTAAACTCACCCAGATCGTTCAGTGTAGCACACCCACCGCCCGCCGATGTGCTTGTCGCATTGCTATGCTCGCTCAGGGGTTTCTTTTTTCGGAAAAGCTACGACAACTCATCGGACAGGCCGAACACGCAAGCAACGACGCTCCCTGCGTGGTCATCGCCCGGTATCGAGTTCACACTGGTGATGCTGGGAGGAGATCGAGTGGTGGAACAGACGTTTACTCAAGCCATTGCTGAAATTGCAGCCGATAATCGATCGGGAGCAACCCAAATTGCCGAACGCGCGGCGGATATTCTGCTCCAGCGCGCTTCGGTTGGCCAGGCCCCTTCTGCCGAGGCATTCCGCCGAGAAATTCTGCTGACCGGCTGGGCACTGATCCACGCCCAGACCGTCATGGCCCCGCTGGTTAATCTCGTCAATACCGTCATGTGGCGCATGGAACAGGGCGAATCGCCGCGCGTGCTGCATCAGGCGGTTGCCCAGGCCACCGAGGAATTCAAGCGCCAGCTGCGCCAGCACGCACTTCATGTTGCCGAGGGAACGCTGGGCCTGATCGACGAAGGCAGCAAGATCGTCACGCTTTCATTCAGCAGCACCATCCAGCACGCATTGATCCACGCCCAGCGGGCCGGGCGGCGCATCGAGGTGATCTGCGCTGAATCGCAGCCGGGGCGCGAAGGCCGTGAGACCGCCCAGGTGCTGCGCAACTGTGGCGTGAATGCCACACTCTACGACGACGCGGCGGCGCTGGCGGCGATTGAACGGGCGAACCTGGTGCTCGTCGGCGTCGATATGCTGACATCGTCGGGATTAATTAACAAAGCTGGCACCAAAGCCATGGCCCGTGCCGCGCGGGCGGCCGGCGTTCCGTTCTATACGCTCTGCGGCAGCGAAAAATTCCTGTCGCCCGGCTTCCAGCTCGACCGAGTCGAGGCGGCGCCGGCCACTGGCACTCGCCAGGCAGCGCTGCCAAACCTGAGCGAGCTGCCGTTCGACTTCACGCCGCTTGAGCTGCTTTCGGGCATTGTGACCGAGCAGGGCATTTTGCCGATTGCCGCAATCGAGGCGTGGCTGGCCGCCACACGGCTGCACCCGGCGCTGTCGCACTACTCGGCCGAAACGGTCTATTAAAACAGCGTTTAAAATATCCTTCTGGGGCGCAACATTTTCGGCCCTGCCGGCGTCGAACCGTCGGTCGTGCTGGTGATGTTCGAATATGGTATACTACCGTCTGCTACGCATTCTGACGCAGAAAAGCAATCTCGAAAATGCCGCACATGGCCCTTGACTTAGAACACATGTTCTATTATAATAATCCTCACCAACGACGACCCAACCAGGATTCGAGCGGCACTCGCTCTGTCGGCGGCGGCAGCGCCGCGGGCAGCGCCTGCCCAGGTGAGGAGTTTCGGCCATGGCAATCACGCAGAAAACGTTGCGCCCCGCCACGCGGGCGCGCCTTCAGCCAACGACGCAGCGCCTGTATAGTGCCGTTTATGCCGTGACGCTGCTGCTGGCAGCCGTGGCGATTTACCTGTTTGTGAGCCTGGCGCTGGGCAAGGCGCAAACCCTGATCGACGATTTTCGCTATGGCCGGCCGCGCACCACGCAGCTTGAAGCGTTTGTGGGGCATAACGAAGCGCAGGGGCAGCCAACCCACCTGCTGGCAATGAACCTGAACCGCCAGGCAGTGATTATTGAGCTGCCGGGTGGCGATGCCGCCAAAGCGCGCACGATCAGCGGGCCATACCTGTTTGGCGCAAACGAAGATCTCACGCCGGTCACACTGAGTTTGCGCGACATGGACGGCGATAGCAATGTTGATTTGTTACTGAATGTTCGGAACGAGCAAGTGGTCTATCTCAATAAAAATGGAGAATTCCGCCTGCCAACACCGGCTGAACAAGCCGCGCTGGCACAAGGGAATCGCTAATGAGCGCTGACGCTCCGCGCCAACGAAAACCACAAACTGCCACAGCCGAGGCCAAACGCACCAGCCCACGCTTCGAGGTGAAGCACGAGCCGCTGCGCGAAGGGCCAAAGCTGATTGGGGGCCGCCGCGACCCGTTCGAGGATATTGACGATATTCGCCCGCGCACCGCGCGCGCCGCTGCACCTGCGGCACAGCCACGCCGTCCCGAGCCGCTCGGTCGCCTGTCAACTCCGCCTGAGTCATTTGCGCCGCGCGCGCCCGAGCCGCTGCGCAACTCGCTGCCCAAGCGCGCCACCGACCTGCACTACGCCGATCATCTGCTGCGCGAGCTGCCGGGCGCGCGCATGGCTACGCCTCGCGGCCCTGCCTACGAAGTGCCGGGCAACTTCCTGCGCGGCCGGCCCTGGCTGCTGGCCATGGTCGCTGCCGTGAGCCTGCTGGTGGTGTGGTTCGCCACCACGCCCGCGCAAACCGTGATCAGCTCATTCACCGGCGGCGTTTCGTCGCTTTCGGGCGACTCACTGTCGTCGGTGTTCAAGAACGCGCAGGCGAATGTGCCGGCCGGCGAGCACTCACTGCTGGGCGCGCCAAGCGTTTCGCCGCAATTTATCGACAAAGTGCTGGCGCACTACGGATCGCCGGCCCAGGGCACTGGCGCGATCTGGGTCGAAATGGGCCAGCGCTATGGCATCGACCCAGCCTATGCGCTTGCCTTCTTCATCCACGAATCAAGCGCGGGCACCAACCCCGGCTGGGCTGGCCTCAAGGGCGATGGCAGCAGCACGCACAATGTTGGCAATATTATCTGCGCTGGCTATGCCACCTGCTTTGGTCGCTTCCGCGATTACCCAAGCTGGGATGCGGGCATCGAAGACTGGTACAAACTGATCGCCAACGAATACGTGACCGGTCGCGGCGTCGCAACCATCGAGCAGGTTATTCCGATCTACGCGCCTTCCTTTGAAAATGATGTCGACGCCTATGTCGGTTCGGTTGTGAACATGGCCGATGACTGGCGGCAAGGGGTTATTCGGTGATCAACGACGGCTGGTCGTCGGCGGGTGGGATGCGCAAAATTGTGTTTGTGCTTGCCATCGTCGGCGTGATCTATTTGTTGCTGCAAACGCGCTCCGGCCCGGTGCGCATTAGCGCCTGGAATGGCGGCGCGGCGGCCTCAAGCGGCGCGGGCGCGCAGACGCAGGCCATTTCGGGCGAAGCGGCCCCGCTGACTGGGCGCGGTATTGCCGACACCGACATGCCCGCGATCAACCCGCTGGGCGTGCCCAACACCGTAATGACGCAGGGCTACGGGGTTGGCTCGCACGCGCCGGCCGAAATCTGGGGCGCGGTTGACCTGGCGATCGATGGCAACGGCGATGGCGAGGCCGACCCTGCCGGCACGCTTGGCAAGCCGGTGTATGCCACCCACGACGGCGTTGTGCGCCTGGCCAGCAATACCTGGCCAGCCGGCAACCATATCTGGCTGGAAGGCATTCACTTCAAAACCGGCTACTCGCACCTGCAGGGTTTTGCTGTGGAAGATGGGCAGACCGTCAAGCGCGGCGACGTGATTGGCTATGTCGGCGCAACCGGCGAATCGAGCGGGCCACACCTCGATTACCAGGTGTGGAAGGATGGCACCAACGTCAATCCGCTCGATTACAGCGCGCTCCTCGGCACGCGCTAACCGCGCGCTGCATTTGCAGGTTCCGCGCACCTATGCTATACTCTGCGGCGTGTCAATCACGGGCGATTAGCTCAGCTGGCTAGAGCGCGTCGTTCACACCGACGAGGTCACTGGTTCGAGTCCAGTATCGCCCACCAACGAACGCCGGCCCGCACAAAACGTGCGGGCCGGCGTTTTTGTATCAACTGGCTATTCTGCTGGCCTGGTTAAGGCAGCATCAAACGCCACTGTGTCGCCCAGGCGGAAGCTGCCGCGCAGGGGAGTATCCTGCGAGGAGCTGCCCACCAGCACCTCAAATGCCCCGGCCTCAGCAAGCCAGGCGTGTGCCTCCACATCCCAGAAGGCCAGCGCGCGCCGATCCAGCTGCACCGTGACCGTTTCGCACTGGCCGGGCGCGAGCGCGACCTTCGCAAAACCTTTCAGCTCCTTCGCAGGGCGCGCAACGCGCGCCTCGGGATCGCGCACATAGAACTGCACAATTTCCTGCCCGGCCAGCACACCCGTGTTTGTGACATCAACGCTCACGCTAATAACCTCGTTGAGCTCGAAGCGGCCCGGCTTGAGGCGCAGATTGCTGTACTCGAATGTGGTGTAGGAAAGGCCAAAGCCGAACGGGAACAGCGGCGCAATCTGCTCGCGCTCGTAGTGGCGATAGCCGACGAAAATGCCCTCGGCGTATTCGACTTTGCCGTTTGCGCCCGGATAGTTGCCATAGGCCGGGTTATCTTCCAGGCGTGCCGGGAAGGTCTGCGGCAGCTTGCCAGAAGGATTGACCGCACCAAACAGCACATCGGCAATCGCGTTGCCAGCCTCCTGGCCGGGATACCACGCCTGCACCACCGCTGCGACATCCGCCAGCCAGGGCATGGTGACTGGCCCGCCGGTTTGCAGCAGCACCACAGTGCGCGGGTTCGCGGCAGCCACGCGCGCAATCAGCTCGTTCTGGCGGCCCGGCAAGTCCATATGCGGGCGATCCTGCCCTTCGCTATCCCACTCGCTGCTCAGGCCCACGCATAGCACCGCCACGTCGGAAGCAGCGGCCAGCGCCACCGCGCGCTCGATCGTATCCTCGCCCAGCGGGCGCGTGGCGCCAATGCGCACCGCGCTGAGGCCGAAACCGCCGCTTGCGCGCGTGCCATATTCGGCCACTAGCGTGTACGGCCGACCAGCCACGAGATCAAGCGACGCAATCGCTTCCTGGCTGCCTCCGCCAAAATAGGTATCGCCGGCCTGCCAGGCATCCCAGTTGTCAATCACCAGCTGGCCGTCGACAAACAGGCGCGAAACGCCTGCGCTCACCAGGCTGAGCAGGTGCTGGCCGCTTTCGTCGGGCGTGTAGGTGCCGGTTATGCGCGCCGAGAACGAGCGCGCATCCACGCCGGGTGCGACTTCGCCAAACCACATCATCTCGCCTTCTGAGCGCTGCGCACTGGCAATCATCGGGCCGCTCAGGTCGGGGCTGTTGAAATACTCAATCGCCAGCTCGCACTGCAGTAGCGGCAGAAGCCGGTAGTTCGTGCAGCCCGGCTCGTAGCCCGGCGCGCTGGCAGACTGCGCGGCAATGCCCTCGAACGGGCTGACGCGGTAGTGCGCATTTACCTGCGCGCTGCCGCCGCCCATGATCTGCGCGACTTTGGCGTTCGGGCCGATCACGGCCAGCGTTTGCTCGGGGCGCAGCGGCAGCACAGCGTCGTTCTTCAGCAGCACCACAGCCTCAGCGCCGGCCTGGCGGATCAGCGCGCGATGCTCGGGCCGATCGATCGCCTGCTCGTCGGGGATGGTGGGGTCGGCAAAGCCGCCAACGCGCTCGATCAGGCGCAGAATGCGGCGCGCACTGTCGCGCACGCGCTCGGCGGGCACCTCGCCCGACTCCACTGCCGCCACCAGCGCCGCGCCACGGAAGCGACTTGGGCCAGGCATTTCAAGGTCGAGGCCGCCATTCTGCGCGGGCGCGGTGCTGTGCGTGGCGAACCAATCCGAGATCACCACGCCGTCGAAGCCCCATTCGTCCTTCAGCAAATCGATCAGAATGTCGGGGCGCTCGCTGACATAGGTGCCGTTGAGCTTGTTGTACGACGACATCAGCGCCCAGGTTTTGGCTTCTTTCACCGCAGCCTCGAAGGGCGGCAGGTACATCTCGCGCAGGGTGCGCTCGTCGATCTCGGAGCTGATTGTCATGCGCTCGAACTCCGACTCGTTGCCAACAAAATGCTTGACGGTTGCGCTAACGCCATTTTGCTGCAAGCCCTGAATGTAACCGACCGCCAGCCGCGCGGTGAGGTGCGGATCTTCTGAGTAGCATTCGAAGTTGCGGCCATTCAGCGTCGAGCGGTGAATGTTGACGGTGGGCGCAAGCAGCACGCGCGCGCCTTTGGAAAGCGCCTCTTCGGCCAGCGCCTGCCCAATGCGAGCCACCAGCGCCGGGTTCCAGCTAGCAGCCAGGGCGATACCAACCGGGAAGCTGGCCGCCTTGACGCCGCCCACCAGGCTGCCGCCGCCGCGCGCGCCGTTTGGGCCGTCGCTGACTTTGATGGCCGGGATGCCAAGCCGCTCGATTGGCACGGTGGTCCAGAAATCGGCGCCGGCCAGCAGCGCCACCTGCTCTTCCAGTGTCATTGCGTCAAGCAGCGACTCAATGCGCTCTTCGGTGCTGGGAAGGGCCTGTTCTTCAATCATGGAAGTGCTCCTTTGGCACGCTGCGCCGGCACCACAAGGCCGGAACGAGGCTGCATCGTTTTCTGCCGGCATATGTTCGAATTGCGAGGTTCGCGAAGAAGTTATACGTATAACCAGAGTATAAACCCGCATTCGCAAATGTCAAGCATCTATTGCGGTACTCGTGCTGCAAGTTGTGAGGCAGCCACCAAACACGTATAATACGGGCGGGCGGCTGAGACTGCAGGCGCCTGGAGGAAGGGGTTCATGGCCGAAGAACAGCCGCACAGCCCGCACGAAAAACAGCCCGCACCGCCCAAACGCCCGCCCACCAGCGTCGACGTTGCGCGGCGCGCCGGGGTGTCGCAGGCCACCGTGTCCTACGTGCTCAACAACACTGCCAGCGGGCGCGTGAGCGAAGAAACCCAGGAACGCGTGCGCGCGGCTGCGGCCGAGCTTGGCTACACTGCCCACGCCATGGCACGCTCGCTGCGCTCTGGAACCAGCACGATCATTCTTTTCCCCCAAATGGCGCTGCCCACTGGCCCAATGATCACGCGCTTCTACGAAGGGCTGGCGGCGCGGCTGGGCGCGCTGGGCTACACGTTTATCTACCATGTCGACGCGCGGGCGCAGGGGTTGGAAGCGGCGCGTGTGTGGGCTTCGCTGCGGCCAGTTGGGCTGCTGGTCGAGGCAGGGCGCGTTTCGCCCGAAGCGATTGCGCTGCTGCGCACGGCTGGCACCCGCGCAATTATTGTGCTGAGCGAACACCCCTCGGAGCTTGCGCCAACGCTGCTGAACAACGATTCGGATGTGGGCGCGTGCGCGGCTGAGTACCTGCTCGGTGCGGGGCACCGCCAGCTTGCCGCGATTGTGCCGCGCGAAGTGGGCGTGCTGGGGCTGGGGCTTGAGCGGCTGAATGGCATGGAGCGGGTTGCGCAGCCACGCGGCGTTGCGGTTGAGCGCGTGGATATGGCGTTTGACGAGGCTGAAGCGGCGCTCTTGGCCGCGCGCTGGAAGCAGGGGCCGCGCCCGAGCGCAGTGTTTGCCTACAACGACGAATACGCGATGCTGCTGATGCGCGCGCTGCTCGACGCCGGTCTGGCGATCCCACATGATGTTGCGATTGTTGGGGCCGATAACCTGCCGCTTGGCACGCTGCTGCGCCCACGCCTGACCTCGGTGCATAAGGGCGACGTGGCGGGCATTGATGTAACTGCCGAAACCTTTCATGCCCTGATCCAGGGCGTGCAAATCGCCACCCCGCCCATCCGGCTGCTCGAGCCCGAAATTGTTGTGCGCGAGTCGGCATGAGCCACGCAGCCGCCTACCCACCGATTGCCGCCGACGACGAAGCGCTGTTTGGCTGGGACCCGACGCCGGGCATTGTGTCGGTGTGGGCCGACCGCGAAGGGCGCGCGCTGGTGTGGCGGCGTGTGGAAGGGCGGCTGCGCTGCGAGCGCGCCC
This sequence comes from Kouleothrix sp. 19917, assembly GCF_057073505.1. Lineage (NCBI taxonomy): Bacteria > Bacillati > Chloroflexota > Chloroflexia > Chloroflexales > Roseiflexaceae > Kouleothrix > Kouleothrix sp. 19917. Next base: position 404,733 of record NZ_CP097099.1, on the reverse strand, counting down.
AGTTCCGCCCATGGCTGTTTGCCACCACGCTCGACGACCTGGGGCCGCTGGCGGGCAGCATCGCCGCAACCGACACTGCGGCCGCCGAGCGCGCCCCGATCACCTACCAGGAACTCGACGGGCCGGCCGGCTCATATCGCTTCCTGATCTCGGCGAGCAGCGGGCGCGCGCTGGAGCGCACTCTGCTGGCGGGCGCGCAGCGGCGGCTTGGCCGGGCGATCAATAGCCTGTACGAACTCGACGACTACTACCGCGTCGGCACAGTCGAACAATACCTGATGCAGACCGGGCGCGTGTACTTTCGTGGCATGGCCTATGCCGAGCTGCATCGCATGCAGATCGACTTCGAGACCACCGCGCTCGATCCAGGCAGCGGGCGCATCTTCATGGCGGCGGTGCGCGACAGCCAGGGCCTGGCGCACATCCTCGACGCGCCCAGCCCGGCCGACGAAGCCGCGCTGATCGCCGACCTGTGCGCGCTGGTGCGGGCACGCGACCCTGATGTGATCGAAAACCACAACCTGTTTGGCTTCGACATGCCGTTTCTGGAAGCGCGTGCCGCCGATCTGGGCGTGCCGCTCGCGTTGGGGCGCAAGCCTGGCCCGGCGCTGCTGGAGCGCTACAACGACATGCCGGCCTCGCACTACTCGGGGCGGCGGCGCGCGCGCTATACCGTGGCCGGGCGCGAGCTGATCGACACCATGGACGCGGTGCGCCGGCACGACTTCGTGGCGCGCGACCTGCCCAGCCACCGCCTGAAAGACGTGGCGCGCGTGTTTGGCATTGCCAGCCCCGAGCGCACCTACCTGGCCGGCAGCGAAATTTTTTCCACCTACCGCAGCGACCCCGAGCGCGTGCGGCGCTACGCCCTCGACGACGTGGCCGAGGTCGATGGCCTGTCGCGCCAGCTGCTGGGCGCACCTTTCGCGCTGGCCGGCATGGCGCCGCGCCGCTACGAGCGAGTGGCCGCAGCCGGGCCGGCCATGGGTATTCTCGAACCGATCCTCGTGCGCGCCTACCTGCGCGCCAGGGCCGCGCTGCCGCGCCAGCAGCACGAACACGGCCTGCCGCCGCACACCGGCGGCGCGCTCTACCTGTTTGCCGCCGGGATCGCCGAGCATGTGGTGAAGGCCGACATTGCCTCGCTCTACCCGTCGCTGATGCGCACCTACCAGATCGGCCCGGCCTGCGACCGCATTCACGCGCTGCTGCGCGTGGTCGAGCGCCTGACCGACCTGCGCCTGCACCACAAAGACGCAGCGCGGCAAACCACGCCCGGATCGCCCGAGGCGCATCATCACCACGCGCTGCAAGCCGCCATGAAATTGATCATCAACTCGGCCTACGGCTACATGGGCGCGGGCGAGATGGCTCTGTTTGCCGACCGCAGCGCCGCCGACGAAGTGACGCGGCGCGGGCGCGAAGTGCTTGATCATGTGGTCGGCGAGCTGCGTGCGCGTGGCATGGCGCTGATCGAGGGTGACACCGACGGCGTGTATTTTGCCGCGCCGCGCAGCTGGGGCGCAGCGCAGGAACGCGCGCTGGTGGCCGAAATCGGCGCGACGCTGCCAGCCGGCATTCGCCTGGAATACGAAGGGCGCTACGCCGCAATGCTGTCGCATGAGGTCAAGAACTACGCGCTGCTGACCTACGACGGCCAGCTGATCGTGCGGGGCGTGGCGCTGCGCTCGAGCCGCGCCGAGCCGTTTGGCGTGCGCTTTTTGCAGCAGGCGCTGCGCTGCGCGCTGGTGGGCGATGTGGCCGGGCTGCGCGCCAGCTACGAGCAGGTGGCCCACGCCATCCGCATGCGCGAGCTGCCCGCCGCCGAGCTGGCCACGCGCGTGCGGCTCTCGAAATCGCCCGAAACCTACCTCGCCACGCGCAGCAGCCATAAAGAAGCCGCCTACGAGGCGCTCATCGCCGCCGGGCAAGCCCAATGGCAGCCGGGCCAGCGTGTGCGCTGTTTCAAAGCCCAGGGTGGTGGCTATGTCTGGCTGCCCGACGAGCGCGAAGATATCGACCAAGTTGGCGAAGGTGGCGCAGCTGACGAAGGCGATGAGGGTGAGGCAAGCAGCGATTGGCTGGAGGAAGCCTTTCCCGCTGCCGTGGATCACGACGACCGGCGCGACTATGACGTCGATCACTACCTGCAAGTGCTGGTAACATCCTACGCCGGGCGCTTGCGCAAAGCCTTCGCGCCCGAAGATTTCGCGCAGATCTTTCGCGAAAGCACGCAGCTTGGGCTATTCGACCAGCCCATCGAGCAGATCGAGCCGCGCTGGATTCGCTGCACCAGCGAGCCAGACACATAAAAACGCGAGGGGCAGCACCGCGCCGCCCCTCGCGCCAGGAAAGCCCGCCCGGCTTAATTCTGCGAAACCCCGCTGTACGCCACCAGTGCCTCGTGCGGGCTGCGCACCGTGCGCACTGGCAGCGAAATATTCAGCTGCGTGAGCATAATCGCCACTTCCGCCGAAATCCCGCTCATAATGACTTCGCAGCCCAGCAGCCGCAGCGCCTGCGCAATATTCATGAGCAAACTAATGACGGCGGTATCCATTGCCGAAACACCCGCAATATCAAGAATAACCAGCCGGCAGTGGCGCTCGGCAGCTTGCTGAAGCAGGTTGTTGGAAAGCGCCTGCGCGCGCCGCTGATCGACATGCCCGGCAATTGGCGCCAGCAGCACATCGTTCGCAATCGAAACCGCCGGCGTTTCCAGCGTCTCGACCAGCTCGAGCAACTGGCGCTGCTGCGCAAGCTGCTGCTGAAGCTTTTCATTTGCCGCCCCCAGCTCAGCAGCCTGGGCCGTCAGCTCGTTCTTCTGCTCTTCAACACGCGCGTTATTTTCTTCGGCGAGTTTTTGCGTCGTGCGCGTAACCATGTGCGCCGCCAGCATACCACCCAGCGTTAAGACAAAAATTAATAGCGTGAACGGATCGGTATAGGCCCCATGGAACTGGGCGCGCACCAGCAGAATAAGCAGCAGCGTTACTGAGCTACCAAAAACCCAGATAGGTTCGGCCATAATCATAGCGATGATGGCAGGCACAAAGAGTGCGAGCGACGCCGTTTGGGTGAGATAGGGTTCGTTCATCAGAAAGCCGGCCATCAGCGTAATGAGAACAATGACCACATAGCGTATTTGTTCGTACCCACGCAGGTAGAGGTACAGCAGGAAAATCGAGCCCACAACAACCCCAATGTCGGAGCTAAGATAATCCCAGCGTGTACGTTCGCCGCTGGATATGCCAATCACTATCGCCAGCACCCCAACCAGCGCGAGCAAGGACAAAATACCTATCACACTTTGCCGACGTGTCATGTTCACCGCACTTATCCTTTTCTGAAACCACACTACCTGCACCCGCATGGGGAGTTCGGCCGCAGTCTAGCACATCGCCTGTGTTGTAAATGATTACAGTTAGCAGCTAGATCGAAGCAGTTTGGCAACAAAACAGCCCGAGCAAGGCCCAGGCTGCGGGAAGGCTGTAAAACAAGGTTGTTACGCAGTGTGCTGGTACGCAGACTATGCGTTTTGGGCCAAAGCCGCGTTTACGAGCGCCGCCAGCTCAGGTGGGTCCGACCAGCGCACATCGATTGCGGGCGTGGCGTGCCAGGCGGCAAACGCGCGCAGCGCCGCCGCAAGGTCGCTTACCAGCGCATCGCTGACTGGCACGCCCGGCTCAAGGTGAATGGCCTTGACTTCAAAGCGACCCTCTTTGCGGTGTGCTTTCGGGTCGAGACGACCGATGATCTGGCCGCGCCAGAGGATCGGCAGCGTGAAATAGCCGTAGCGGCGTTTGGGCGCGGGCGTGTAGCACTCAATCCGGTAGTCGAAGCCAAACATCGCCAGCGCCCGCGCGCGATCCCACACCAGCGGGTCGAACGGCGACAGCAGCGTGGTCAGTTCGGGTACAAGCGTGCCAGCCGCGGCAGCCTTGGCCAGCGCGAGGTTGTCGGGGTGAATGTAACCCGGGCCGTCCCAGCCTTCTACCTGTACTTTTATCAACTCACCTTCCGCAGCCAGCGCGGGCAGCAAGGGCATAGTAGCGCGCTGGGCGGTGCGGAAATAATCGGCCACCCAGGCGGCATTCGTGACGCCAAGCGCCCGCACGGCCCGCAGCGCCATTGTGCGCCGAACCTGTTCAACCGGTGGCGCCTGGGTATCGTCCCAAGTAGGCAGCACGCGCTCGCGCAGATCGTAGATCCGCTGAAAGTTATGGCGGCCCGCGATCATCAGCTCACCAGTGATAAGCAGCGATTCGAGCGCGTCCTTTTCTTCCTTCCAGTTCCACCAGCCGCCCGCGACGTGATTCTTGTTTTCGAACTCGGCCGAACGCACCGCGCCATTCTGATGCAGGTGGGTGCGCACCTGTTCCGCCACCTGCGGATGCGCCTGCAACCATTTAAGCGCCCATTTCACCGGCCGGTCGTTGGTGCGAACAGCTTCCAGCATCACGCGGCGATACAGCGGGTAATCTGCTATCGGCAGGAAGCACATGGCATGCGACCAATATTCGAACAGCGCGCCTTCGGCCAGCAAATCCGTCAGCCATTCGGGGCGAAAATCGCCCAGCCTGCTCCACAGCACAAGGTACGGGCTGCGCGCCACAACATGAATCGTGTCGATCTGCAGCACGTGCATGTGCCGAATGGTCGCAAGCAGATCGGCTTTGGTGGCAGGGCGTTGAGGCCGGCGCAATAAACCCTGCGCGCCGAGCATCAGCGCCTGCGCGGCGGCGTGCGAAAGTTGCATGGCACATCTTTCTTCTGTGCGAACCGCGCCATTATAGCAGAACATCTGTGCACAGCGCGCCGCTCGTATGAATGCGCGCAGTGTTTATTCTGCTACCAAATTGCTATGATACTACCCGCTACCGCACCATTGCTGGGCAGGGATAATGAGCTGACATTTGGAGTTAATTTGCTGAGTGCCGGGTTTGTTTCTGCACGGAGTGGAGCATGCAAAATTTTCGACACTGGCTGCTGCGCGTTAATCACCCTGATGAACAAGCGCGCCGCGCTGGGCGCAATGTGATTATGCTGGCACTGAACATGACATGTGTGGCACTATTATTCTTCCCGATCCAGATTTACGAGAAGCAGGTGAACAGTATTATCATTGGGGCAATCAATGTCGCGGTGGTAACGTATATCGTCACGATTATTCTGGCGCGCAAGGGCTGGGTAACCACAGCGGCAACACTTTTTATCTCGCTGCTGACGGTCAGCATCGCTATTCCAACCATTATGACTGGCTCGCTCTCGATTGCGCCATTTTTCCTGATCTTGCCCATTCTGATTGCCAGCGTGTGCCTGAAGCCGTGGCAGATCTGGCCGGTGCTGATCGGCGAGCTCGCAACGGTCGGGATTATGGTTTTTGCGCTGCCCGAAAACCCGCTGAATGCTCCACAAGGCTATCAGACTATTTTTGGCAACGCCCTGCTTTTGTTCACTGGCGGGTTGCTGAGCTTCATGGGCGCAACCAGCACCCGCAACGCGCTGCGTAAATTAGAAGTGGCGCGCGCCCAGATCGAAGCAACCGCCCACGAGCTGAACCAGGCCAAGGCCGGCCTGGAAACCCTGGTTGAGCAGCGCACCGCTGAGCTGGCACAGGCACTGCAAGCGATGGAGCAGCACGCCGCCGAGCAAACCCGCCTGCTGCATGAAGTCGAACAGCAGCGCAACGCCATTCGCGAGCTGAGTATGCCGGTTATTCCGGTTTCGAAAAGCACGCTGGTCGTGCCACTGGTGGGCGTGCTCGATACGACGCGCCTGGCGCAGTTGCAGGAAGAAACGCTGAATGCGCTCCAGCGTTCGGCGGCGCGCAAGCTCATTCTCGACATCACGGGCGTGCCGCTGGTGGATACGATGGTGGCGCAAGGATTGATCAGCGTCGTGCAGGCGGCCGGCTTGCTTGGCGCAGATGTCACGCTGGTGGGCGTGCGGCCCGAGGTGGCGCAGGCAATCGTTGGGCTGGGCATCCATCTCAACAGCATGCGCACGGCAATGGACTTGCAGTCGGCGCTGAGCTAGCGCGAAATGCGAGGAATGGCAACTGAACAATTGAGCCACAGAGAACACCGAGATCACTGAGAAAGATGCTCGCAGCTTGGTGATCTTTGTGAACACTGTGGCCCAAAATCATTCCGTGAACTCTTCTGACTCCTGATTTCTGACCCCTGACCCCTGAACTGGCCTATTCCTCAAACCCTTCAATCGTCGTTTTTACTACCTGCAAAAACGCATCGGCTGACGCGCCGTCGAGCAGGCGGTGGTCGATTGTGAGCGAGACATAGCACATCGGGCGGATCGCGATTGCGTCCACCCCGCCCTGCGAGATCACCACGGCGCGCTTCTGAATCGCGCCAATGCCCATGATCGCGGCCTGCGGCTGGTTGATGATCGGCGTGGCGAACAGGCTGCCGCTCACGCCGTGGTTGGTGATGGTGAAGGTGCCGTCACGCGTTTCGTCGGGCTTGAGCCGCCGGGTGCGCGCGCGCTCGGCCAGGTCGTTCACCGCGCGGGCCAGGCCCAGCAGGTTCTTCTCGTCGGCGTCGCGCAGCACCGGCACAATCAAACCTTCATCAAGCGCAACCGCCACGCCGACATTGATGCGCCGGTTCAGCACAATGCCCTGCTCGCCATAGCTGCCATTCACCATTGGCACGGCTTGCAGCGCCGCAACCGCCGCCTGCACAAAGTAGGGCGTAAAGGTCAGCTTCACGCCCTGCCGCGCAAAATCGGCTTTGCGGCGCTCGCGGTGCGCGACAATCTTGCTCACATCCAGCTCGAACACGGTGGTGACGTGCGGCGCGGTGCGGCGCGACGCAACCATATGCTCGGCAATCGAGCGCCGCATTGGCGAGACCGGGATGATTTCGGCGTCGTCGGGGATGGCGGCGGGCGCAGAAGCGGCGGCTGGCGCAGGTGCTGGGGCGGGAGCAGCTTGAACCGGGGCAGGCGCTGGAGCAACAGGCGCTGGAGCAAGGGGCGCGGGTTGCGCGGCTGGCGCAGCGGTCGCGCGCGACTCTATATATTTCAGCACATCCTGCTTGGTGACGCGGCCGCCCTGCCCGGTGCCGGCAATGCGCGCCAGATCGAGGTTGTGCTCGGCGGCGAGGCGCGCTACCACCGGCGACACAAAGCCCTGCGCGCCGCTGGTGGGCGCGGCCTCGGGAATGGCGGCCGGGGCGGTCGCGGCAGCAGGGGCCGGCGCGGCCACGCCATTCCCTTCGGAATCGAGCACCGCCAGCAGTGTGCCGACTTTTACCGTCTGCCCTTCCGGCACGGCAATCGAGCGCAGCACGCCGGCCTCGGGCGCGGGTACCTCGGTATCCACTTTGTCGGTGGTGACTTCGAGCAGCGGCTCGTATTTCTCAACATGCTCGCCCGGCCGCTTGAGCCAGCGCCCGATCGTCCCCTCGGTAACGCTTTCGCCCAGCTGCGGCATCTTGATCTCGGTGGGCATACATTCTCCTGATAGCAGAGCACAGTTAATGCACACGTTTGTCTGAACGTTACCACCAAGTCACCAAGACACCAAGATCGCGTTTGCTGCGAGTGCTCCCGCGCCTCAGTCACTTTTCAAACCTTTGTGCCTTCGTGTCTTGGTGGTTTATGATCGCTCGAAACAGGCTTCAGTATGCTGCCAGCTTACGCATGGCATCGGCGATGCGCGCGGGCGAAGGCATAAACGCTTCTTCCAGCGGCTTGCTGTAGGGCATCGCGGGCACCTCGGGCGCGCACACGCGCATGATTGGCGCGTCCAGGTACTCAAAAGCGTGCTGGCTGATCAGCGCGGAAATTTCGCCGCCAAGGCCGCCCGTCAGGTTGTCTTCGTGCACAATGAGAACCTTGCTGGTGCGGCGCACGCTCGCCATGATGGTGTCGGTGTCGAGCGGGCGCAGCGAGCGCAGGTCGACCACTTCCACATCAATTCCTTCGCCGGCCAGCTCATCGGCGGCTTCCAGGCTGTAGTGCAGCATCAGACCATAGGTGATCACCGTCAGGTCGCGGCCGGCGCGCTTGATGTCGGCTTTGCCGATTGGCACGCGATAATCCTCAAACGGCACGTCGCCTTTGATCAGGCGGTAGCACTTTTTGTGCTCAAGAAACAGCACAGGGTCGGGATCTTCGATTGCGCTTTTCAGCAGGCCCTTGGCGTCGTAGGGCGTGGCGGGCGCGACAACCTTGAGGCCGGGGACGTGGCAGAAAAATGCCTCGATGCTTTGCGAGTGGTAGAGCGCGCCATGGATGCCGCCGCCGTACGGGGCGCGAATGACCATTGGCACGCTCCAGTCGCCGTTCGAGCGGTAGCGGATGCGCGCGGCCTCCTGCACAATCTGGTTGAAGGCCGGCGCAATGAAATCGGCAAACTGGATTTCGGCAACTGGCAGGGTATCGTTCATGGCCGCGCCGATTGCCGCACCAACGATCACACTCTCCGCCAATGGCGAGTCGATGATACGCTGGGCACCGTATTTGTCGTACAAGCCCTCGGTGACGCGAAAAACGCCACCGCGCTTGCCCACATCTTCGCCAAACACGAAAATGCGCGGGTCGTTCGCCATCATTTCGTCGAGACCCTGGCGAATCGACTCAAGCAGAGTTATTTCTGGCATATATTTATTCTCATTCTACAAAAACATACGTTGTAGCGTTTTAGCCTGCGGCAGCAAGGTACTTGATTATTTTCATGTGTAGTTTTCCGCGCGCAGCGCGGAAAACTACACAAGTACGATGACAAGTCTTGATATACGGCCTGCATCATCATATCGCTGAGTACGTGCGAACGGAAGCGATATCACGAATCGGCATAGACGTGGCGCATCAGCGTGCCGGCCTCGGGCAAGGGTGCCTGCTCGGCAAAAGTCGTCGCATCATCGACGTCGTGCTTGATGCGGGCGCGCAGCTCGTGGTCGGCCGGGTCGTCGAGCACGCCCTGCTCGCGCAAATACTCGCGGAAGTTGGCGACCGGGTCGTGCGTGCGCAGGCTTTTCAGCTCGGCGGCGGGGCGGTAGGTGCGGTCGTTGTCGTCGCTGGAGTGCGGGGTCAGGCGCACGCAATGCGCTTCGACCAGGGTGGGGCCTTCGCCGGCGCGGGCGCGCTCGACGGCGGTGCGCGTGACGCAGTAGGTTGCCAGCACGTCGGTGCCGTCGACCCTGATGCCGGGGATGCCATAGGCCGGCCCACGGTCGGCCACGCTCTTGACCGCCATCTGCTGGCTCATTGGCACCGAAATCGCGTAGTCGTTATTTTCACACTGGAAGATCACCGGCAGCTTGTGCACCGCCGCGAGGTTGATACCTTCGTGGAAATCGCCCTGGCTGGTAGTGCCTTCGCCAAACGACACCCAGGCAACCGCGTCGCCGCCGCGAATCTTTTCGGCAAGGCCAATGCCGGCGGCGTGCGCGATCTGCGTGCCAACGGGGCTGGATTGCGTGACAATTCTGCGGGCGCGGTGGCCGTAGTGCGCGGGCATCTGCCGCCCGCCGCTGGAAGGGTCGGCGGCGCGGGCGAAGATCGCCAGCATCACCTCGCGCGGCGTCATGCCCATAACCAGCACGGTGGCGAGGCCACGGTAGTAGGGCAGGGTGAAATCTTTGTCGCGGATGAGCGCAAACGCCGCGCCAACCTGCGCCGCCTCGTGGCCCTGGCAGGAAATCACAAAGGGCGCTTTGCCGGAACGGTTCAGCAGCCACATGCGCTCGTCGAGCGCGCGGGCCAGCACCATATAGCGATACATCTCCAGCAGGGTCGCTTCATCGACGCCGTCGGGCGGGCTGGAAACGGCAAGCGCAGATCGATGGGGGGCTATCGTCATGTGAGTACTCCTTCGGACTCAGACAATAAAAAACGCCTCGATGATGGCAGCATCGTGGGCGTGAACGGCGGCGCGGCAACACCGGCCTGGGAAGGCGGCGCGCCGGGCTGCCATCAGCACTGATGGCGCATCTTCAGATGGGGGTAGTGTACCATAGGGCCGGGGGGCGCGCAATCTAGCGCGCCTGCCGCCGTTTACTCGATTGGGATGCGCAGCGCGTTTGGCCCATCGTCGGGCGCGCCGGGTGGGGGCACCGTGTCGAGCGGCAGGCGAGCGCCATCGGCGGGGTTGTACAGGCCCAGCGCGACCCAGCGCGGCGCGGCCCCGCCCGGCGCGAGCGGCAGCGTGAAGCTGCTGGTGAGGTAGCGCCCGGTCTGCCAGGACTCGATTGCCGGGCCAGCGCCACCGGGCGGCACATCGGCGCGGGCGAGTGGCTGGCCGGCCGCGTCGAGCACATGAATGAACATGGTGGTGCCGGCTGGCTGCGGCTGCTCAGCGCGCCAGGTAAGAGTCAATGTCAAAGAATCGCCGGTTGGCGCGCGCGCGAGATCATAGCCCCACACGTGCAGGCTGCTGCCGAACGAAGCAGCAAGGGTGTGGGCAACTGCGGGCGCGGCCTGAAAGATGTAGGCGTAGTCGATGCCGTGAATACGCACGACATGCAGCGGCGTTTGTTTCCCAACATACTGGGCCGTGATCTCGGGCATATCGTTGCGCTGCATCTGATCGACGTAGAGCACGACATAGCCCACGCGCCCGGGCGTGGCGGCGGCGGGCAGGGCGGCCACGGCGGTGCGCACAAACGGGCGCAGCACCGGCTCGAACCAGGCCGCCACCGGCTTGGCCGCGCCGTCGGGCTGCGCCGAGATGAACGCGCCGGCCTGCTCGTAGCCCTCGCCCCAGCCGACCGGGATGGTGCGCACGGCCGCCGCGCCGCCGCCAAGCAGCGGGTTGTAGTAGGCGATTTCGTAGGGGTGGAACCAGGCCAGGTTGGCTGCCAGCCCAATCGCGACCAGCGCGCCACCACCCGCCACAAGCCAGGCGGGGCGCTGCGGCACGACGAGTCGCGCAAGACCAGCCAGCCCAGCCGCCGCCAGGATGTCGAGCACGGGAAAGGCCGGCAGCACATAGCGGTCGAACTTCTTGGGCGGGATGCTCATCATGATGACGAACAAGAGCGCGAAGACCGCCAGCAGCGCGAGGGCCAGCCGGCCACGTGTGCGCCGCCGCAGCAGCAGCGCCAGCCCAATCGGCGCGCCCAGCAGCGTCCACGGCGCGAGCCGAAACGCGATTGCGACGGGGTAGAACAGCGCGCCGGGGTCGGCCACGGCCTGCCCAAAGAAGAAATTGCCCCACGCGTGCGGCGTGCCGCCATCGGACTCGGCCTGATTGATCACTGTCCAGACCGAGCCAAGCGGATCGACCCAGGCGGCCGGCCAGAGCGCGAACCACAGCGCCGCCGCCAGCGCGCCCCAGGCCAGCAGCGGCAGCGCATAGGCGCGCCACCAGAGCCGCCAATCGCGCAGCGCGACCCAGGCTGGCGCGGCGCGTAGCAGCCCCACCAGCGCGATCAGCCCGACCATGGGTGGCAGCAGCACCGCTGGCGATTTGGTGAGCAGCGCCAGCGCGCCGCACGCGCCCGAGGCCACAAGCCAGCGCCAGCGCGGCGCAAACGGCCACATGGGCGCGTTCTCGTCGAAGCGAAACGCCACCAGCGCGCACAGTACGCCCAGGAGCAGGAAGGAGGTCAGCAGCGCATCGACATGGAGCAGCTGGCCGTGCGCCACCAGAAACGGCTCGCCGGCCCAGAAGAGCGCGGCCAGCAGAGCCACGCGTGAACCAAGCAGGCGGCGCAGCGGCGCGTAGGCCAGCGCGATGCAGAACGAATTCGTCAGCGCCACCGGCAGGCGCGCCAGCGCGCGATAGATGAACAGGCTGTCGCCGTCGACGGCGCCCGCGCCAATCAGCCAGCTGCGCAGCTGCAAGCCCCATGCGCCCAGCCACATGGTCGTGACGCCAGGGTGGCCGACGAGGTTCGTGGCCGCGTAGTCGCCGGCCAGCAGCGCCTGCCGGAAGCGCAGGGCGCGCTCCAGCCAGTGGTAGGCTTCGTCCACCGTCACAAACACGGCCGGTGCCCAGACGCGCGGCAGGAGCGCCAGCACGAAGATCGCCGCGCCAAGCAGCCAGGCGCTGCGGTCGGCGCGCAGGGTGAGGGAAGAACGGGCGCGGCTGCGCGGGGCAGCCTGAGTGGCAGGCGTATCGTGCGAGGCCACGGTGGCTAGGTTCCTTGCTGCGGATCGGGCGTGGCGCGCATTGGCACACCGCCCAGCGCGGTCACCAGCCCGCCCAGCAGGCTGACCGCCAGCTTCACCGTAAAGACCAGAAAGGCCAGCGCAAGGGCCTGGGCGGGCGCCACGCCAATCTGCCCGAGGTAGAGCGTGAAAATCAGCTCGCGCGCGCCGAGGTTGTTCACGAAAATCGGCACCAGACCGATCATGTCGGTGAGCGGCACCATGAGCGCATAGAGCAGCAGCGGCGCGTGGATGCCGAGCGCCAGACCACAGACGGCGTGCATCCCGACCCAGATCGTTTGAAAAGCGAGCGACATGATCAGCACCAGCAGCAGGCGCTGGCCGCGTGGCGTGTAGGCCGCCAGCACCTCGGCCACGCGGCGCAGCGGTGGCTCGATGCGGCGCGGCAAGCGCGGGCCAAACACGCGCAGCAGCCAGGGCGCGCTGGCCGCGCCCAGCAGGGCAGCCATTGCGGCCAGGCCCAGGCCAACGGCCAGCCAGCGCAGCGCAGGCGTGGTGGTGTAGGCCGCACCCGGCAGCAGCAGGCTCGCCACGAGCGCCGCGTTCGCGATCACACTCAGCGCCAGAAAGCCGGTCAGCCGCTCGACAAAAATCGACGCGCCGGCATGGCCATAGCTGCCGATTCGACGGCCAAGCTGTACCGCGCGCAAGGCATCGCCGCCAATGGTGGTGGGCAGCACATTGCCAACAAACTGGCTGACAAGGTAGGCGCCGAACAGCCAGCGAAACGGTAGGCGCTGGCCCTGCGCCTGCAAAATAACGCCCCACTTCACGGCGCTCAGCGCAATGCCACCAAGCTGCATCAGCAGCGCCAGCCCGAGCAACGGCAGGTCAATCGTTCGCCAGACCTGCCAGATCTGCGCCGGCTGGGCCTGCCGCACCAGGTAGACCAACAAGCCGCCACTGACCAGCACGCGCAGCAGCAGCGAAGCCCAGCGCCGGGCCGGTTTTGGGTCGCTCACGAGCCGGCCTCGCCGTTCAGCTCTTCGCGCACCACATAGATCGGCTTGGATTGCGTCTCATAGTAGGTTCGCACCACCAGCTCACCGATCAGGCCCATGCTGATGAGCTGCATGCCAACCACAATCAGCAGCACCGCCAGCAGCAGCAATGGGCGATTGCCGATCGACTCGCCATAGAAGAGCTTGGTGTAGGTCAGAAACACGCCAACCAGCGTGCCAAGCCCGCCGATGATCAGGCCCAGCAGGCCGAAAATCTGCATCGGGCGGGTGCCATAGCTCAGCAGAAAGCGAATCGTGATCAGGTCGAGGATGACGCGGAAGGTGCGCCCGATGCCATATTTCGACTTACCGAACTGGCGCGGCGCGTGGTGCACCGGCAGCTCGGTCACGGCCACGCCCTGCCAGCTTGCGATGGCCGGGATGAAGCGATGCAGCTCGCCATACAGGCGAATGCCGCCAAGCACATCGGCGCGGTAGGCCTTGAGCGAGCAGCCGAAATCGTGCAGGCGCACGCCCGTCACGCGCGAGATGATCCAGTTGGCAATGATCGATGGCAGCCGCCGGTTGATGAACGGGTCCTGGCGATTCGCACGCCAGCCGCTCACCACGTCGTAGCCCTCGTCGATCTTGGCCAGCAGCGCGCCAATATCGGCCGGGTCGTTCTGCAAATCGGCGTCGAGCGTCACCACCACGTCGCCGCGCGCCCGGTCGAACCCAGCCGAGAAGGCGGCCGTCTGGCCGAAATTGCGGCGCAGCCGCACCACGCGCAGGTGCGGGTTATCGCGCGCCAGATCACGCAAAATCGCAAAGCTCGCGTCGCGGCTGCCATCGTCGATCACAATAATTTCGTAGCTGCGCCCAAGCTCGTCGAGCGCGCGAGTCAGGCGCTCGGCCAGGATGGGCAAGTTTTCGGCCTCGTTCAAAACCGGAATAACCACAGAGAGCGCGGGTGTTGTTGCAACCGGCATTGGCTCAATGATGGCGGCGTGGCCATAATTCCCCGGGTGTTCAGCAAATGCCTGCATATGATTTCCTATTCGCCGCGGCCGGCGTGCCGAACGGTTCGCGCGAACACACCTGCCGCTCACCACCAACAATCGTCTGCGCATTATAGCCCAGGTTGCCGCTTTCCATGTTGGTGGCAGAACCGCCGGGCAGGGATGGATGACGCAAACTCGCCCATAATTTGTCAAGGTTCTGAGTACCACAATACCTCGCAGATATGCGACAGTAGCGGCGCGATTGGGCCGCCCTGTGCCAGATACTGTTTACGGCTGCCCCGCCCCTTGACCTCGCCGTTGTAGCACACTTTTTTCGGTATAGGAGTTTCTCGATGAACCACTCTTTTGGCGCACGCCGGCCGTTACGCGTGCCTGCGATTGTTGCGGGGCTGGCAGTATTCCTTCAGCTGCTCCTGGTTCCGGCCGCATTCGCGACCGTCACCGACGCATTCGGCAGCGCGTATGACCTGACGGCAGCGCTTTCCAGCAATCCTTTCACGTTCTCCGACAGCGCAAGCAGCGTCACGGCCTTCACCCGCGACGCCGTTGAAATCGACGGCTTAAGCGCGTGCGGCAGCTACCCGGCAAGCCCAACAAATACCTACAGCGTCTGGTACAGCTTTACCGCCCCCAGCGCGGGCTGGCTGACGCTCCAGACGATGAACGCCAGCACGAATTATGACACCGTCATTGAGGTGTGGGAAACGTCGCCCGCGCCTGCCAATAGCGTTGGCTGCAACGACGACGCGATTGCCGGCAACCGCCGCTCGGAGCTGACGCTTCAGGTTGCAGCGAGCACCACCTACCTGATTAGCGTGCGCCGCCACGGCACCGCAACCATGACAAGCCCCACCCTGGCGTTCGACGCCAGCTTCAGCACGTCGCGCGAATTTTTTGTCGACCAGACAAATGGCAGCGACGCCAACACTGGCTCGTGGGCGCTTCCGTTCCGCACCGTCGGCCACGCCGAAGCCATGCTGCCAGCGGCTGGCGGCATCATCTCAATTCTCGACCCGGGCATGTATAACGAAGCGGTTACGATCGATGTTCCGACCGACCTGCGCAGCTCGTCAAGCTCGACCATTGCCAGCGTCACGCTCAAAACCACGCCAGTGGTTGCCACGTCAGTTAACGCCAGCACCGTCACGGTTCAGCCCGGCGCAAAAGTACAGGAAGGCGCAAACCTGGCCGAAACGGGCGGCTGGCTGTGGCTCGCCAATGGCACCTACACCGAAACCGTGACGATTGCGCGCGACCTGACGGTGCAGGCACAAAATGAAGGCGTGCCAACGCTGGCAGCCCCAGGCGGCACCCCGCTCACTATGAGCGGCGGCACAGTAACGGTGAAAGGGTTGAATATTCACGGCGCGACGGGCGTTGTGGTGACGGGCGGGGCCGGCCACACAGTCACGCGCAACAACATCACCGGCAATAGCTCGGGCGTTGGGCTCGATAACCAAACAGGCACGCAGGTGAGCGCCACCACGAACTGGTGGGGCAGCACAGCCGGCCCTCCCGGCGCGGGCGACGACGCCACTGGCAGCGTCGCCTTTCGCCCGTGGTGCGATACGCCGCTGCCAACCTGCTCGAACACCCTGGGCGCGGCGACGCGCTTGCAGTTCACCAGCTCGCCGGGAAGCACCCGCGCCAACAGCGCATTCGCTACGCAGCCAGTCGTGAAAGCTACTGACGACGCCGGCACGCTCGATCCCACCTTCACGGGTGCGGTGACGCTTGCGATTAAGAGCGGCACCGGCACAGCTGGCGCAACACTGGGCGGCACCGTAACGATGAACGCGGTTGCTGGCATTGCCGATTTCTCGGGCGCAAACCTGGCGATTGATTATGCGGGCCAGGGCTACCAGCTCACAGCGACAAGCGGCGGGCTGAACAGCACCGCCACAAACAATAGCGCCGCATTTACGATCACCGCCGACCGTCTGGTTGTCACGGCCTCGCCCGCAAACCCCACCACGGCCGGCACACCACTCGCGATCACCGTCGCCGCGCAAGACGGCGCGGGGCATACCGATACAACCTTCACAGGCGTTATCGCGCTGGCAATCCAAACTAACCCCACCAGCGCAACCCTCGCCGGCACCACCAGCAAGGCCGCTGCCAGCGGCACCGCCAGCTTTGGCGGCGCGGGCGAGGCATCAATCGCGAAACCTGGCACCGGCTACACCCTGCGCGCCAGCAGCGGAACGCTTGCCACCGGCGACAGCCAGCCCTTCGATATTTCAAGCGGTGCCGCGGCGAAACTTGTGTTCAGCACATCGCCGAGCGATGCGACTGCAGGCGTAGCCTTCCCCACGCAGCCCACTGTCGAAGTGCAGGACGCGGCTGGCAACCTTGTGACGACCTATAACGGCACCGTCACCGTAGCCATCGGTACGAACCCGGGCGGCGGCACACTGTCGGGAACGACGACGGTGGCAGTGAGCAGTGGCCAAGCGACGTTCGCGGGGTTGAGCATCAATAAATCCGGCACAGGCTACACGCTTGTTGCCAGCAGCACTGGGCTCACCAGTGGCACCAGCGCCGGTTTCACCATCAGCCCGGCGGCCGCGACTGCGCTGGCCTTTGTCGCCACACCCGGCAACACACGCGCTGGAGTATCATTCACAAACCAGCCGGCCGTCGAGGCGCAGGACGCATTTGGCAATCGCGCCACCAGCTTCAGCGGCGCAGTCACGCTGGCAATCAAGCCCGGCACCGGCACGGTGGGTGCGGCCCTGGGCGGCACGCTCACGGTGAATACGACCAATGGCCTTGCCAGCTTCAGCGGGCTTTCAATCGATCGTATCGGCAGCGCCTACCAACTGAGCGCCAGCGCAGCGGGCCTCATCGGCGTCGACAGCGCGGCTTTCAATATAACCGCTAACGGCCTAACGTTCACTTTACAGCCCGTCAACACTATTGCCGGCCAGTCGATACTGGTCAAAGTAGCAGCGCAGGATGGGCAGGGCAATACCGACACTTCATTCACCGGCAATGTCACGCTGGTGCTCAAAAGCACCGGGCGC
This sequence comes from Kouleothrix sp. 19917, assembly GCF_057073505.1. NCBI lineage: Bacteria > Bacillati > Chloroflexota > Chloroflexia > Chloroflexales > Roseiflexaceae > Kouleothrix > Kouleothrix sp. 19917. The sequence goes on along the minus strand of NZ_CP097099.1, from coordinate 387,603 downwards.
AATGGCCCAACCTTGTTCGGAACGACAACCGTTGCTGCGGTGGCTGGCGTGGCCGATTTTACCGCCGCCGGCCTGAACATCCGAACGGTTGGCACAGGCTATATTCTGACGGCGACAACCAGCAGCTTCGCCAACGCCGATAGCAATGCCTTTGCCATCCTGCCGGCAGCAGCGAGCAAGCTGGTATTCATTACTCAGCCCACCAACCCGCGTGCCGAGGCCGTATTCACCGCAACCGTTCAGGCGCAGGATCAGTTCGGCAACATCGATACAACCTTCACAGGCGCGGTAAGCCTGGCAATCCAGGCCAACCCCGGCGGTGGCATGCTTGGCGGAACGACCAGCGCGCCAGCGACAAGCGGCGTGGCAAGCTTTGCGTTTGCGGCTGGCTTGAATATCGACCGCGTCGGCGTGGGCTATGTGCTGCGCGCCAGCAGTTCCTCACTCACGGGCGACTCAGCGCCCTTTAATGTCACCGCGAATCGCTTATTCTTCGCAACCGAGCCGGGCGATACGCCGGTTGGCAATGCCTTCCACCCCGCGCTGGTGGTGCGCGCCGTCGACAGCTTCGGCACCGTCGACCCAACCTTTGCGGGTGCTATCACACTGGCGCTCATGCCCGGCACTGGCACTGCGGGCGCGAGCCTGCGCGGAACGAGCGCGCTCGCAGCACAGGCCGGCAGCGCCAGCTTCGGCAGCGTGTCGATTGATCGCCTGGGCGCAGGCTACCAACTGACTGCATCAGCCGCAGGCTTTTCCACAATTACCAGCGCCGCGTTTAATATCACCCATGCGCTGGCTTATGCACCGCTGGCAATTGAACCGCCGCACCCCGATCTGATCGGCAGCTTTGTGCTGAGCAAAGCGCACCCGAGTGCGTTTGAGCCAGTGCTCATCACCGCCACGATTACGAATACGGGCGAAGCGCCAAGCACGGAGTTCTGGGTCGATTTCTATATCAACCCACAAAATCCGCCCACCGATACCAACCAGCCCTGGGACAAGCGCTGTTCGAGCCGCTGCCGCTACGGCATCGCCTGGTTCATCGCACAGCCGCTGGCACCGGGCCAGAGCATCACGCTCACGTCAACGCGCGCGAGCTTCTATGCGAAGAACACGGACTGGCCGGGTTCGTTCAACACAAGCAGGCTCAACCTGTATATGTACGTCGATAGCTGGAACCCAACGATCAGCTATGGTGCGGTGTACGAAAGCCACGAAAGCAACAATCGCTCGGAAATGCACCTGGATGGCGCAAGTGGCGCGCCCGACACCACGCCACTGCGCGCATTACCGCCACGATAGTAGGATTGGAATCCCTCAAGGCCAGTTATGAATAAAGGAGGACATATGCAAATTCGGAAGAAACTTGGCACAGCAATGGCCGCCAGTGGCATGCTTATGATGATGCTTGGCGTGGGCGCGCTACCTGCCCAGGGCGCCGAGCGCCCGATGCCGGCGCTTCAGCCCTCGCCCCGGCCTGCGATCAACCCGGTGCGCAGCGGCACTGGCACGGGCGTACAGATGGGCCACGTCACCGGCACGGTGATCGACCAGCGCACCGGCGCACCAACTGCGGGCGTGACCGTCAGTGTGGGCGGGGTGACGGTGACGACCGACGCGAACGGCAATTACGATTACTGGGTGCCGGTGGGCAGCTACCCGGTCGCGCTAAGCATTAGCAGCGAGCAAGGCACTCCTTCTCAGGGCAGCGTGATGGTGGATGTGCAGCCGAACACGGCAACCGTGCAACACTTGGGCTTTGTGAGTCCGGCGCCGGCAGCGCCCGCCGCCCCGGCTGCCCAGCCAGCCGCACCCGCAGCTCCTGCGGCCACGCCAGTTCCTGCCCCCAGGCCGGTTGCGGCGGCGCGCCCGCCCCAGCGCCTGCCGCGTACCGCCGAGAGCGGGAGCACGCCGTGGCTCTGGATTGTGTTTGGCATGGTGCTGCTGATGGCCGGCGGCGTGGTTGGCTTCGCGCCAATTACGGGCGGGCGCTCGGTCAGGGTAGTGTTGCGCAGCCAGGCAGCGAACAGTGCATTGCTACGCACCCTGTTGGCGCAACAGCCGGTCGATGAGTTGCTGGCGGCGCTGTTTGCGGCCCACGAGCGTAGGAGCAAATAGCGCGAGGGAAACTGGCAGAAAACGCGCCGGGCGCGATCCTGAGGGATCGCGCCCGGCGCGTTTTGCGTTGGGGTGAGCTTGTTTACGCCAGCACCGGCTCGGCAACGGTTGCCTTGCTGAACGTGAACTTGCCGCTCTCATCCACGCCGACTTCGATCGTGTCACCTTCGCGGAATTCGCCTTGCAGCAGCCGCAGCGCCAGCTCGTTCTGCAAGCGCTGCTGGATCACCCGCTTCAGCGGGCGCGCGCCGTAGATCGGGTCGTATCCCTCGTCGCCCAGGCGCGCCCGCGCGGCATCGGTCAGCGACAGCGTGATTTTGCGCTCGGCCAGCAGCTTGCGCAGCCGCCCCAGCTGAATTTCGACGATCTCGCCGATCTGGTTGCGCCCAAGCGGGTGGAAGACAATGATTTCGTCGATTCGGTTCAAGAATTCCGGCCGGAATTCGTCGCGGATCTCTTCCATCACGCGCTCGCGAATGGTTTCCTGATCGACATTATCGCGGGTCATTTCCTGGATGAGCGGGCTGGCAGTGTTGCTGGTCATAATAATCACGGCGTTCTTGAAGTTCACCACTCGCCCTTGCCCATCGGTCAGCCGCCCGTCGTCGAGGATTTGCAGCAAGACGTTGAACACGTCGGCGTGCGCCTTCTCGATTTCGTCGAACAGCACCACGCTGTAGGGCTTGCGCCGCACCGCCTCAGTGAGCTGGCCGCCCTCCTCGTAGCCGACGTAGCCGGGAGGTGCGCCGATCAACCGCGCCACCGTGTGCTTCTCCATGTATTCCGACATGTCGAGCCGGATCATGGCGCTTTCGTCGTCGAACAAGAACTCGGCCAGCGCGCGGGCCAGCTCGGTTTTGCCTACGCCCGTCGGCCCAAGGAATAGGAACGAGCCCAGCGGCCGGTTCGGATCTTGCAAGCCCGCGCGCGAGCGGCGCACCGCGTTCGAAACGGCGCGTACCGCTTCTTCCTGCCCGATCACCCGCATATGCAGGCGCTCTTCCATCTTCACCAGCTTGTCAACCTCGCCTTCCAGCAGCTTGCTCACCGGCACACCCGTCCAGCGCGAAACAATCGCCGCGACATCCTGCGAGTCGACTTCCTGCTTGAGCAGGGTGCTTTCGTGTGCCTTGAGTTGCGCTTCGGCCTCGCCTAGCTCGCGCTCCAGCCGCGTCAGCGTGCCATACTGCAGTTCGGCGGCTTTGTTGTAGTCGTACTCGCGTTGCGCGGCCTCAACCGCCACGTGGGTCTGGTCGATCTGTTCTTTGATCTTCTGAACGCGCGCCAGCACTTCGCGCTCGCGCTGCAGTTGTGCCTCGACGGCGTTGCGTCGCTCGCGCAGGTTCGCCAGTTCTTGCTCCAGCCGCGCCAGCCGATCTTTGCTGGCGGTATCTTTTTCCTTCTTCAGCGCCTCGCGCTCGATCTCAAGCTGCATCATGCGCCGCTTCAAATCGTCCAGCTCCTGCGGGTCGCTGGTGATTTCCATGCGCAGACGCGCAGCGGCTTCGTCCACCAGATCGATCGCTTTGTCGGGCAGGAAGCGGTCGGAGATATAGCGATCCGACAGCACCGCCGCCGCGACGATTGCGCCATCGGTGATGCGCACGCCGTGGTGGGTTTCGTAACGTTCTTTCAGGCCGCGCAGAATGCTGATCGTGTCTTCGACGTTGGGCTGCTCAACCACGATTGGCTGGAAGCGGCGCTCCAGCGCGGCATCTTTCTCGATGTGCTTGCGATATTCGTCAAGCGTAGTTGCGCCAACCAGCCGCAGCTCACCGCGCGCCAGCATGGGCTTGAGCATGTTGCCCGCGTCCATCGCGCCTTCCGCCGCGCCCGCGCCCACAACGGTGTGCAACTCGTCGATAAACAGGATCACGTCCTCGCGCTCCTGAATCTCTTTCAGCACTGCTTTCAGGCGCTCTTCGAACTCGCCACGGTATTTCGCGCCCGCGATCAGCGCGCCCATGTCAAGCGCGACGACCTTGCGATCTTTCAGCGCCTCGGGCACGTCGCCGCGCACAATGCGCTGGGCCAGGCCCTCAACAATCGCGGTTTTGCCCACGCCCGGCTCGCCAATCAGCACCGGGTTGTTTTTGGTGCGGCGCGACAGGATCTGGATCACGCGGCGAATTTCTTCGTCGCGGCCAATCACCGGGTCGAGCTTGCCCTGCTGCGCGAGCTTGGTCAGGTCGCGGCCATACTGCTCCAGCGCGGCATAGGTGCCTTCCGGGTTTGGGCTGGTGACACGCTGGCTGCCACGCACTTCGCGCAGCGCGGCCATAAGCTTGGTGCGATCGAGGCCGCTCTGCTTCAGGGTGCGCTCAGCGCCGCCGCCACCATGCGCCAGAATCGCCAGCAGCAGGTGTTCGGTCGAAACATATTCGTCGCCAAACTGCCCAAGCTCATCGTGCGCCTTCACCAGCACCGTGCGCAGCCGGCTCGACACGCTGACCTGCATGTTGCTGCCGCTCTGGCGCGGGAACTTGTTGATCTCGCCGCGCACCTGCTGCGCCAGCGCGCCAACCGGCACGTTCATTTTACCCAGCACCTGCGGCACCACGCCGTCGCCCTGCTCAAGCAGCGCGAGCAGCAGGTGCTCGGGTTCGATCTGGCTGTTGCCGTTACGCTCGGCTATGGTTTGCGATGCGTTAATCGCTTCGATGGATTTTTCGGTGAGACGATTGGTATTAAATGACATATTCGTACACTCCTCCGCTCAGAAATCTGGCTTTATAATAGCACGCACGCATCTGAGAAACGTATAAGAAGTGTTGGCGTTGTGTTAATCTTGGGCCACGAGCACAGACGACCAACCACCGACAACCGGCATTCAGACGCTGCGAATTTGGAGAAAGGAACGCCGATGTATCTCTGCCGCTTTACCGATGATGGGGGCCGTGCCACGTTGGGCCTGGTACGCGACGGCACGGTTTGGAGCCTTGGAACGCGCTGGCACTCGCTCGCGGAATTGCTGGCCTGGACCAGCGGGCGCGCCGATGTGGCCGGCGAGCTGGCGGTGATTGCCGACGACAACGCGCCCGTCGGGCAGCTTGCCGACCTGCAGGCGCGCGGCGCGCTGCTCAAGCCCACCGACAGCCAGGAGGTCTGGGCGGCGGGCGTGACCTATGAGCGCAGCAAAGTCGCCCGCGAAGAAGAGTCGGCTGGCAGCGGCATCTACGACCGCGTCTACGACGCGCCGCGCCCCGAAATTTTCTTCAAGGCCACGCCCAGCCGCACGGTCGGCCCGAACGAACCAGTCGCCGTGCGCCGCGACTCGCGCTGGAACGTGCCTGAGCCCGAGCTGGCGCTGGTGATCAACCAGGCAATGGAGCTGGTGGGTTTCACCGTCGGCAACGATATGAGTTCGCGCGACATCGAGGGCGAAAACCCGCTTTATTTGCCGCAAGCCAAGGTCTATGCGCGGTGCTGCGCGCTCGGACCGCTGATTGCGCTCAGCGCCGCCGTGCCCACGCCCAACGATCTCGCGGTGGACCTGCAGATCGAGCGCGACGGCGCGACGGCCTTCGCCGGCAGCACCAGCACGCGCAAAATCGTGCGCCCCTTTGCCGAGCTGATCGCCTTCCTCGGGCGCGACAACCTGTTTCCCGAAGGCGTGGTGCTGCTCACCGGCACTGGCATCATCCCGCCCGACGAATTCTCGCTCCAGGCCGGCGACGAGGTGTCAATCTCCATCGCGGGCATTGGCGAGCTGCGCAACCCGGTGGTGCTCGGCGGCGCGTAGCGAAACGATCGAGCCACAGAGAACGCAGAGCGCACGGAGTAATAAAGAAGGCGCAGGAGCGAATTTGCTCCTGCGCCTTCTTTATATTATCTTCTGGCCTTCGTGTCTTCGTGGTAAATGTTCGGCAGCCCGCCCACTCTCTATCTCCCATCCCCCATCCCCACGCTGAAAGCGCTAGTTCCGGTGCACCTTTTCCCAGAGGGGTCGCTCGTCCTTCACGCCAACCTTGAACGCGGCGTGAACCGTCAGCGTGTACACAATCGCGCACAGGTGGTACAGCAGCACACCCATCAGCAGCGCCATCGCGGCCAGATTGCGGTTTGCCGAGAGCGCCGGCACAATCCGCCCGATTAGGTCGCCAAGTTCGGGCACCATGCGCAGACCCCACAGGCTCAGGCCCGCGCCCGCCAGCATCAGCCCCAGGTTCGCCCACCACGACGACTTCACCAGTTCCCAGAAGCCCCAGTTGATCCACATCGCAATCAGCGCGACCACTGCTGCAATGCTATACAGGCCAAACTGGCGGCTCGGCGCCAGGCTCACGCGCATCACCATCCACAGCCCGGCCAGCGCCACTAGCAGGGCCACTAGGCTGCCCAGCACGCCCACGATTGCCAGCAATGCCACGCCCGCCGGGCGGTGCTGGCGCTGCGGGCGAACTTGCACGCCCAGGCCACGATATGATGCCATGTGGAAACTCCTTCTGCGAATGCGCGGCGCACCCGGCCAGCATAACAACCGGCTCGTACGCACGCAAGCATTTGTTTAAACCGACCTTCTGGCGGCCATTATAGCAAAGCGCATTCCACCGCTGCAAGTGACATTTGTGTCATCAGGAAGCGCAACGCTATGGTATAATCGCGCCCATGAATTACATCCCAACCCGCCGCATATTCCTGGCCAGCCTGGCCTTCGCCGCACTCATACTTGTGCTGCTCGCCGGCTGCGCGCTCGACCCCGTCGAACCAACGCCCGCCCCACCGCCACCGCCCACGCCAACCCCGCTGCCACGCGGCGGCAACCTGACTATTCGCATGGCCGAAGATGTCCCCGAGTTGCGGCCCTGGCAGCCACGCTCGCGCGCCGAAGAACAGATCAGCGTCTTGCTCTACAGCGGCCTGACGCGTCTTGACGCCAAGCTCCAGCCTCAGCCCGATCTGGCAACCAGCTGGGATGCTGCGCCCGACGGTCGGCTAATCACTTTCACGCTGCGCACCGACGTCACCTGGCACGATGGCAAGCCATTCAGCTCCGACGACGTGGCCTACACGCTCAGCGCGCTGCGCGAGCTTTCGCCCACCACTGCCCTGCTGACCGATCTGCGCCGGATCGCCCAGGTTGAAACGCCCACTACCAGCACGGTCATCATCTCGCTGACCGAGCGCTACGCTCCACTGTTCGCCGAGCTCGCTGTGCCGATGCTGCCCAAACATCTGCTGCTGGGCAAAAATCTCGCAACGCTCAACCTGTGGGATGCTGCCACCGGCACCGGTCCATTCCAGCTTGGCGAGCGCAAGCCCGGCGCGTCGATCACACTGAACGCCAACCCGCGCTTCTATCGCGGCGCGCCACTGCTCGACCGAGTGGCATTTCTGGCCGCCGACGCCGACGTGGCGGTGAATGCATTGCGCGACGGGCGGCTGGGCCTGGCCGAACTGCCCTGGTCGCAGGGCCGCACACTCAGTCAGACGCTGCCAGGTATGCAAAGCGGCAGCTACCCCGAAAACGGTTACTACTTTCTGGCATTCAACGTGCGCCAGGGCCGCCTGTTCAGCGACCCACGGCTGCGCGAGGCGCTGGCCGACGCGATCGACATGCCGGCGCTGGTACGCGACGCAACCGACGGCCAGGGCATGCCCATCGCCACCAGCATTGTGCCAGGCAGTTGGGCCGCACCAGCGCCGCCCACCAGCACACTCGATCTGGCGCGGGCGCGCACGCTGCTTGACGAAGCCGGCTGGAAGCTGCCCGACGGCGAGCGCATCCGCGCGCAGAACGGCATGACGCTCACGGCGCAGCTATTCGTGCGCGGCGACGATGCGCGGCGCGTGCGGGCGGCCGAGCTGATCGCGAAGGCGGCGCAGCAGGTGGGGATACATCTGGTCGTGCAGCGTGCCGATTTTGCGACTGTTATTAAATCGAAGTATGCGCCGCCCTATGATTTCGACCTGCTGCTGGGGAGTTGGAGCAATGGCGCGGGCGACCCCACCTACGCCGACTACGCCTTTTATGACCCCGACGATTTCGCGCTGTTTCACAACAGCCAGATCAATCAGGGCGTCGCCGACACGCGCGCGGTGCTGAACATCGGCGGCTTCGACGACCCGGCCTATAACAATCAGGCCGCCGCCGCCCGCCAGCTGTACGCGCCCGCCGAACGGCTCAAGGCGATTGAGCAAACCCAGGAGCGCCTCGAAACAGCGCGCCCCTACCTGTTCCTGTGGGATGATCGCATCCCGTTGGCGCTCAATTCCCACTTCACAACGCTGGACGGACCAATCGCACTCGACACGCCAATGTATCTGGCGAACATCGAGCGCTGGTATATCAAGAAATAAACCTATCGCCCAACACAAAGGCCGGAGTAGCACTGCTACTCCGGCCTTTATTCTTTACAATTACGGACTATCTGGCTACTTGGTGGCTGGTAGCGGTCTCGTATCCCATTTTTATCCAGCCCTTTTTTATCGCATAAATCACGGCCATTGTTCGGTCGTTCACCTGCAATTTCGAAAGAATGGATGTAATGTGATTTTTGACGGTCTGCCCGCTGATGCTCAGCTCGTTGGCAATTTCTTTGTTGGAAAGACCGCGCGCAATGCAGTCAAGAATTTCGATTTCGCGCGAAGTGAGCGGCGCAAACAGTGCCGAGGTCTGCTCGTCTTCGGTCGAAGCCAACTCGCGGAACTGATGGAGCACGCGCGTGGCAACATGCGGCTTGGCGAGCACGCTTTCGTTGATCAGGTAGCGCCCACGCGAAACGTCACGAATCATCGACAGCAGTGCGGTGGGGTGTACATCTTTCGAGGAGTAGGCCGCCGCGCCGACTTTGATCGCCTGAAAAAGCTGCTCGTCGTCTTCATACACGCTCAGCACAATCATGGCAACGCGTGGCTCGCGGCGCTTGATCACCCGCGCGACTTCCAGGCCGTTCAGGCCGGGCAGGTTGATATCAACCAGCACCACATCAGGCATCAGCCGCTCGGCCAGCTTGATCGCTTCCTGGCCATTCTCTGCCTCGCCCACCACTTCCATGTCGCCAACTTCTTCAAGGCTCCAGCGAATGCCTTGGCGAAACAGTGGATGGTCGTCAATAATTAGCACTCGTATTTTTGTTCCCATCCCAGTCCCTCACCTACATACTATATGCACAGCCTGCAGCGCAGTCGCGCCCGGCTCGGCAATGACGTTTTTATGCAATTGGCACACTCACGCTTACTTCGGTGCCCTGCTTGATCCCCGAGGCGACGCTAAAGCGTGCGCCAATCAGTTCGGCTCGCTCGCGCATGCTCGTAAGCCCCCAGTTGCTGCGGCCAGCGCGCCGCGCAACTTCGCGCGGATCAAATCCCGGCCCTTCGTCGCGCACCGTCAGCAGCAGACGGTCGCCTTGCCGCGTCAGCCGAACCAGCGTTGGTGCGCCGCGCGCGTATTTGTGGGCGTTCTGCAGTGCTTCCTGCACGATCCGGTACAGCACGATTTCGGTTTCGCGCGGCAGGCGGGGCAGCGGCTCGGCGTCGAGCGTGACGTGGGCGGTGTAGGCGTTGTTGTAGGCGCGAATGTATTCGCCCAGCGCTGCAACAAGACCATGCTCATCAAGCGCGCCCGGCCGCAGGTCGGCAATAAAGCGCCGCACTTCCTGCAAGCCTTCACGGGCTGCATCGCGCATCCGCAACAGCACCGCGCTAAGCTTTTCCGAGCCCGACTGCTGAGCGAGCGTGATGCTGTGCTCAAGCAACATCAGCGAGTTGGCCAGCACCTGCGCCGGGCCATCGTGTACTTCGCGCGCCAGGCGCGTGCGCTCATCTTCGCGGCCCTGAATGACTTGTGCCCGCAGCGCCAGCAGCCACGGATCGTCGGCACCGGCTTCGGCAGCAGTTGTGAGCGCGCCGCTGCTCATTTCGATCTGCCGAATGAGTTGTTCGAGCTGTTTGAGCGCGTGCTGATTGCTGCGAACTTCCTGCTCGGCAACCTCGAAGCGCGCGCGTGCCTCGGCAATACGCTGATTCGCGCCACGACCGCCAATCGACTGCAACTGCGATGTAGCGCGCTGCTGCATCATTGCTTCGTCAAGCTGGCGTTCGGCCTGGCGCAGCGCAATGCCAAGCGTAGCGCCACGCTGCCGCGTGGTGTCGGCGAGGTCGCGCAACCGAGCCAATTGCTCAGCTACAATTCTGTGCGCCTCGCGCAGCACCATCGGTTGTTCGGCGCTCAATCTACTGCCTCGTCGGGTTGCTGTGCGGATCGGAATGTGTAAAGTATAGCACAGCGATCTAGCGGCTACAAGGTTTGGTATGGGCATGCTATAAGCAAGAACGTGACAGTTTCGCAATTTTCGCCTACGCCACCGCGTAGTAGGTCAGTTTTTTATGGCTCTAGAATCTTCTTTTTCCGCAAAACGATACATATCTGGCCGGCTCAGCGCGCCCTACTGGCGGGCGATTGCAATTTTGTGAGCTGGCGCGAATCACACTATTGTTATCTTCGCACTTGTTGGGAGAACTGGCATGGCGGCAGTGCAAACAGTCGGGAAGCTGCCCGGCGCGACATCGCCAAAAATCAGGCTGCTAGCCATTAATGGCTTTGGGAATGTCGAGGGCGACGTGTATACGCTGCTGCTGGCGCTGCGCTACCTGCCCGCCGAGCTTTTCGAGATTACAGTCGTGACAAAGCCGCGCGGCGAGGTATACCGCCAGCTGCAAAGCATGCCCCACCTGCGGCTCATCCCGCTGGAGCTGGGTGGCAGCGAGGCACGCGCCGACGAGCGCGGCGGGCGGCTGAACGACCTGCTGGAGTTTGGCAGCGCCAGCGCCCGCATTGCGCAGATTGTGTGGCGCGAGCGCATTGATCTGATTTACAGCATCGACCGTGGGGTTGCGCCACAGCTGGCGGCGCTGGTGTCGCGCCTGAGCGGCACGCCGTTTGTGCTGAATGCCGCCTACCCGCTGTATCCGCAGAATGGCCGCGCTGCGCGCTTTGTGCTGCGGCAGGCAAGCACGGTGCAGGTACACAGCCAGTATCTCTACAATCGCCTGCTGCCGTATGTGCGTGGCGCGGCGCGCATGCGAATCGTGCCGAATGGCATCGACATGAGCAGGTTCGACCCTGCGCTGCCGGTGGCGGCGGCGCGCGCGGCGCTGGGCGTGCCAACCGCCAGCCCGGTGGTGGTGATGACGGGGCGGCTCAACCAGTACAAGGGCCAGGATGACCTGATCCGCGCCGCCGCGCTGGTGCGCAGCGCATGGCCCGAGGCCTATTTCCTGATCGCTGGGCGCGGCCCCGAGCCCATCAGGCAGGCGCTGGAGCGGCTGATTGCCGGGCAGGGCGCGGGCGACCGCGTGCGACTGATCGGCTATGTGCCGAGCCTGCCGGGGCTGCTTGCGGCCGCGTCGGTGGTGGCGATGCCAAGCTGGGAAGAACCGTTTGGCCTGGTGGCGCTGGAAGGGATGGCGATGGGGAAGCCGGTGGTGGCCACCCACGCGGGCGGCGTGCCCGAGTTTCTGCGCGACGGCGAGAGCGGCCTGTTGGCCGAGCCGCGCAGCCCCGCCAGCCTGGCGCGCGCGATTTCGGCGCTGTTTGCCGACCCCGAACGCGCCGAGGAGATGGGCCGCGCTGGCCGCCAGCAGGTCGAGCAGCACTACACCGAGCGCCACTACATCGACAGCGTGACCCAGACGCTTCTGGCAGCGATGCCCGCCCTGGCCGTGCAGGGCATGCAGCCGGGCGGCTAGGGCTGGCTGCACCGCTCTTTTTCCCAACATCGCACGCGCTCGCCTGCACGGCGGGCGCTGTGCTTTTTCAGGGCGAAATATGCCCGCGCTAGGGCCACCGTGCGAGCCGGGTAGGCGCGGCGCGTGTATACTGTGCGCGTATTCGATTGCTGCGAGATTGCGCCAATGCAAGAAAACACACCGCACTACGACACGATTATTGTTGGCGGCCGGCCAGCCGGCGCGACGCTGGCGGCGCGGCTGGGGCAGGCGGGGCTGCGCGTGCTGCTGCTTGAGCGCGCCACTGTGCCAAGCCTGCCCGCCGCGTCGTCGCCGGTGATCTACCCGGCCACCATGCGTCTGCTGGACGAGATCGGCGCGGACGAGCGCGAGTATGCCGCCGGCACGCCGCCGATTCGCCGGCTGGTGTCGGAAGTGCGCGAAGATTTCCGCATCACTCTGCGATTGCCCGCGCTGTTCGGGCGCGACTACCTGTACGCAATCGACCGGGCGCGTTTCGACGCGGCGCTGTGGCGCACCGCCGCCCGCCAGCCGGGCGTTTCCGCACGCGCGGGCTTTAGCGTCACCGAGCTGCTGCGCGACGGCGAGCGCGTGACCGGGATCGTTGGCCGGGCGGGCGGCGTGGCCGAGCGCTTCACGGCGGATTGTGTGGTGGGGGCGGATGGGCGCTTCAGCACGGTTGCGCGCCAGGCTGGCGCCGCCACCCGCGACGAGCACACCGACATGCCCACGACAATTTACTACGCCTACTGGCGCAATGTCGCGCCCTACGACGATGGCGGGCCGGCCGTGCATTCCTATGGCATGGGGCGCGGCTATGGCTTTGGCATCTTCAACAGCGCCGACGGCACGACATGCGTGGTGATCGAGGGCCGCGCCGACCGGCTGGAGCTGGGCGAGGAAAAGGCGAGCGAGCTGTACCTGCGCATGCTGCGGGCGCACCCGCGCGTGTGGCGGCGGCTGGCCGGCGCAGACATGGCGACCGAGGTGCGCGGCATGCGCAAGATCGGCAATTGCTACCGCGAGGCGGGCGGCGCGGACTGGGCGCTGGTAGGCGACGCGCTGCATCAGAAAGACCCGCTCGACGGCCAGGGCATCTACGACGCGGTGGCGACGGCCAAACTGCTGGCGACGGCGCTGATTGATTGGAAGCAAGGGCGGCTGGGCTGGGAGGCGGCGCTGTCGCAGTACGACGCGGCGGTGCGCGCCGAAACCATGCCGATGTACCAAGAAACCATGCAGCGCGTCAAGCGCGAGCTGTACACCGAGCAGCCCGACTGGGCCTACCGGAGCTGGCTGCGCTGGCTGGCGACCGACCCGGAGTATGGCCGCCGCCTGATTATGCTGCTGTCGCGCGGTATCCCGGCCACGGGCTGGCTGCCGGCCAGCGTGTTCTTCAAGGCGCTCCTGCGCGGGGCCGTGCACGACCTGGCGCGGCGGCTGGCGCACATGCCCGAGCCGCACGCACTGCCGCCGCTCGCTTCCTGATGCGGAACCGAGAACCACAGAACCGCAAAACCGCAGAACCAAATGATTAGGCCACAGAGCGAACAGAGAGCACTGAGCAGTAAACCAAACTCAGTGCTCTCTGTGCGCTCTGTGGCTCAACTGCCCCGCTTCCCCGCCTACTCGTAGCGCAGCGCCTGGATGGGATTGAGCCGGGCCGCACGCTGGGCCGGGTAGATGCCAAAGAACAGGCCCACCGCCAGCGAGAAGCCCACCGACAGCAGCACCGAGCCAATTGTGACCGTCGCGGTAATCAGGCCAGTGAGCGTGACGACCATGGCGATGGCACTGCCCAGCAGCAGGCCGATCACGCCGCCCGCCAGACTGATCGCCAGCGCCTCGACCACGAACTGCAGCAGGATGTCGCGCGGGCGGGCGCCCACCGCTTTGCGCAGGCCAATTTCGCGCGTGCGCTCGGTGACGCTCACCAGCATGATATTCATGATGCCAATGCCGCCGACCAGCAGCGAAATGCCCGCCACCGCCGCCAGAAAGTAGGTCAGCACCGAGGTGACGGTCGAAAGCGAGCTGAGGATCGAAGCCTGGTTCATCACCTGAAAATCGTCGTCGCTGCCGTCGGTTTTGAGGTTGTGCTGCTCGCGCAGCAGCGCCGAGACACGATCCTGCACCATAGTGATATTCGCACTGTCGGTGACCGAGATTTGAATCGACGAGACGCGCCAGCCGTTGCCGTCGGCGGTGCGCGCGCCAAACAGGCGCTGCTGCGCAACCGTGATCGGGATGAGCGCCTGGTCGTCGACCGAGCCGAAACCGCCGCTGCCCTTGGCGGCCAGCACGCCAATCACATTAAATACCTGCCCCTGGATGCGCACGTTCTGGCCGAGCGCCTGCCCGTTGCCGAAGAGCGTTTTCGCCAGCGTATTGCCCAGCACCACCACGCCATTCGCGCCCTTCACCTGCACATCGCTGATAAAAATGCCCTCGGTCATGGTCAGGTTGTTGATCGCCTGGTACGAAGCGGTTATGCCCGTGATGGTGGCGTTGGTGTCGGCGGCGGGCGCGACGATCTGGGCACTGCCGCCAAACTGCGGCGACGGGCCGGTGATCGGGAGTTTCAGGCCCGCAATCGCTTCGGAGTCGGCCAGGGTGAGATTTTGCGCGCTATTGACCTCGCCCGGCCCACGATTGTTGGGCGAGCCGGCGCGGATGGTCAGCAGGTTGGTACCAATCGACTGGATCTGGCTGGTGATGGCGCTGCTTGCGCCATTGCCAAGCGCCAGCAAGGCCACAACCGAGGCCACGCCGATGATCACGCCCAGCATAGTCAGCAGGGCGCGGCCTTTGTTCGCCAGCAAACTTTCGATTGCGAGGCGCGCGACTTCCGCCAGGCTCACCGTGGCGGTGGCGCGGTCGTCAAGCGGCGCAAGCACCTCCAGCTCGGGGGCGGGCGCGAGCGCTGCGTCGTTAAGTGAAACAGCCATCGTTCTTCTCCTATGCGGCGTGGGCGCGCGGCGCGGCGTCGCTCACCAACTGGCCGTCGCGCATGGTCAGCACGCGCTGGGCGTATTCGGCAATGTCGGGTTCGTGCGTCACCAGCACCACCGTGAGGTTCTGCTCGCGGTTCAGCCGCTGCAAGATGCGCATGATTTCTTCGCTGGTTTTGCTGTCGAGCGCGCCGGTTGGCTCGTCGGCCAGCAGCACGGCCGGGCTGCCAGCCAGGGCGCGGGCTATGGCGACGCGCTGCTGCTGCCCGCCCGAAAGCTCAGTGGGCTTGTGGTGCATGCGCTGGGCCATGCCCACAATCCGCAGCGCCACCTCGGCGCGCTGGCGGCGCTCGCGGGTGCTTACGCCGCGATAGATCAGCGGCATTTCGACCTGGCGCAGCGCGTTCTGGCGCGGCAGCAGCATGTACTGCTGGAACACAAAGCCCAGCTTGCGCGCACGCACAGCCGAAAGCGCATTGCCATTCAGCGTCGCCACTTCTTCGCCGTCGAGCTGGTAGCTGCCGCTGGTGGGCGTGTCGAGGCAGCCGATCATGTTCATCAGGGTGCTTTTGCCGCTGCCCGACGGCCCCATAATCGCGACGAATTCGCCCTGGTTAATGGTGAACGAGACGCCCTGGAGCGCATTCACCGTCACGTCGCCCATCTGGTAGGTTTTGTGCATATCGGAAATGGTGATCATTGGTGTTGGCATTGTTTTCTCGAGTATTATGTCTATTTATCGAAATTACATCGATTGCTTGATATAGTATGCAGAGGTGCGATACAGAGCATCACGCCGTGCTTTTTTTGCCTGCAGCAGCAAGGAATATCCGATCAAGTTGTGTATATTTTCCGCGCTGCGCGCGGAAAATATACACAAAGGGTGAGTGCTGTGCCGGGGCTAAGCATACCTGCAACCATCGCTCGCTTCGAGCTGGCGCTTTCGCTGCGTTCGCCCTGCGATCTGTGTTCACAGGCTTTTGCCAGCGCAGTTTCACATGCGGTTGTAGGGCAGTGACAAGCTTCGTTGCGCATCGCGCTCCTCAATCCCCAGCCCCTAACCCCTGCGCTGAAAGCGCATTTAGCCGCCGCCGAACAGGCCGCGCCGCTGCGGGGTTGTGGTGCCTGGCACCGTCACAACTTTATCGCCGGCTTTCAAGCCGCTGGTGATCTCGGTGTTGGTGCCGTCGGTCAGGCCGGTCTGCACGTCGACTTCGCTGGTTTTGCCGTCGGCGCCGAGCACCTGCACGGCGTGGCCCGCGCCCTTGGGCAGCAGCGCGCTATTCGGCACCAGCAGCACGCCATCCTTTTTGGCGGTCGTGATCGTCAGGTTGGCGGTCATGCCGACCTTCACGCGGTCGTCGCTGTCGGGGAAGCTCACGCGCACGGCGTAGGTTACGACGCCATTGCTGCTCTGGGCGGCGGGTGCGATATAGCTGACCGTGCCCTGCTCTTTCCAGTCCTTCAGCGCGTCGATCGTCAGGTCGACTTTCTGGCCCAGCGAGACTTTGGCGACATCATTTTCACTGAGCTTCAGGTCGACATGGAGCGTGCTGCGGTCGATCAGGCTCAAGGCCGCGCTGGCGGCCGAGGCGCTGCTGCCGGGCACGATATTCACGGTCGTGATCACGCCGGCAAAGGGCGCCTTGAGCGTGGCATCGTCGAGCTTGAGCTGGGCCTGCTTGAGGCTTTGCTCGGCCTGCGCCACCGACGACTGCTGAATATTCACGTCCGACTCGGTGCCGGGCGCGGTGAGCTTGGCGAGGTTGGCCTGCGCCTGCGCCAGGGCGGCGCGCGCCTGGTCGACGCTGGCCTGCCGCTGGGCGATATCGTTCTTGCCGGGGTTTTGCAGCGCGGCGAGCTGGGCCTGAGCGTCGGCCAGCTTGGTTTCGGCCTGCTGAATGGTGATCGGCTCGGCCTGGCGCGCGTTGTCGTAGCTGACCTGCGCCTGCTGCACGGCCGTTTCGGCGCTGTGCATCGCCGCTTCGGCCTGCACAAATGCGTCGTAGTACTGCTGGCGCTGGGCGTCGTTCAGGCGGTTCGCCACGGCCTTGCCCTGCGCGTTTGTGCGCGTTGGCGTGATCGGGTCGTTGCCGGTGTCCTGCACATACTGCCAGTTTTGCAGCGCGGTGGAATATTTCGACTGCGCCTGCGTCAGCGCCTCGGTGGCTCGCTGCAAATCCTGCTCGGCTTTGGTTTTGCTGGCCGAGGCACTGTCGCGCTGCGATTGCAGATCAAGCTCGGCCTGGCGCGCGGATGCCTGCGCGCTGCTGATTTTGTCGGCGCTGGGGTTCTTCAGCGCGTCGAGCTGGGCCTGGGCCGATTTAAGCTGCGCCTGCGCGCTGGCGACTGCCACCTGCTGCGCGTTGACCTCGGCCGGCTGAACATCGCCCTGCTGCGTCTGCCCAAGCTTGAGGTTCGCGCTGTCGAGGGCGGCCTGCGCGCTGGCGACTTGCAGCGCAAGATCGCGGGTATCGAGCTGGGCCAATGGCTGCCCGGCTGTGACGCTGTCGCCTTCTTTTACCATTACCTGAGTCACCGTGCCGCTGGTTTGAAAGGCCAGATCGAGCGATTGCGCCGCCGCGATCGAGCCGCTGCCGGTGACGTTTGCGATCACGGTGCCGCTGCTCACGGGCGTGGTGGCGACAGGCGCGGGCGCGCTGCTGCCCCGGCTATTGATATACAGCGCGGCAATAATGCCCAGGAGAATAAGAGCGATGCCGCCGCCAAGCCAAACCCGGCGGCTGATGCCCTGCCCGCGCTGAAGGGTTGCGGTTGCCATGAAGGTTGTTCCTTTCGTGGTTGCGAATTGTTTCACTGGCGCCAAGTCTAGCAGCGGCGGGCGCGCAGCACATCAGGTGGGCAGGTGATCGCGGGTGGGCGCTTCCGGTGAGGCGCGCTCATTCGTTTGGGTGATCGCGTACCTGCCAGAATAGCAGTGTGAGGCGCGCAGACGCTGTGCTACAATAGCGCCATGAACGACTTGCCCGCAGACACCGCCGACGCCCTGGCCGACGAAACTACGCGCCGCAGCCAGCTCTTTCTGCGCACCCTGCCGATCTTCGCCATCCCACTAGTAGTCAGCGCAATCACCTTTCTGCTGCTGCGGCTGAGCAGCCAGACGCCAATTCTGCCGATTCAGAACGATCATCCGCCGCCCGGCCCGCTGGTGCCGGTGGTGATTATGGTGGTGTTTTTCAGCTCACTGATCATTCTGGCGCGGCTGAAACGCCCAACGATCTCGGCGCTGCTGCTGATTGGCGTGTGGACGCTGGTGACCATGCTGGGCGCGCTGCGCAGCGGCATTTCGTCCTACACGCCCGCACTGCTGATCATCCCGATCTGCGCGGCGGGCCTGCTGATCGACGCGGTGGCGAGCGTGAGTCTGGCCGCGCTGGCGACGATCCTTGTCGGTACGCTGGCCTGGCTGGAAACGAATGGCGTGGCGGTGCCACGCGAGCCGCCACTGCTGGCCAGCAACCAGAACTACGAGGCGCTGGGCTTCTGGATCGCGATCTTTGCAACCGTGGCCGCGCTGACCTCGGTGCTGGCGGGCGGCCTGCAACGGGCGCTGCGCCAGAGCCGCGCACACGCCCGGGCGCTGGAAGCGCTGAGCAGCCAGCTTGAAGAGCGCGTAGAAACGCAAACCGCGCTGCTGATTGAGCAGGAGCGCGAGGCCGCGACGCTGGAAGAGCGCGCCCGCCTGGCCCGCGAAATCCACGACACGCTGGCGCAGGGCCTCACCGGCATTGTGGTGCAGCTTGGCGCGGCCAAACGCGCCCTCGAGGTTGCCGACGCCCCGCCCGACGCCGACCAGCATATCGACCTGGCGCAGCGCATGGCCCGCGAGGCGCTGGCCGAGGCGCGCCGCTCGGTGTGGAATTTGCGCGCGCCCGCGCTGGCCGGCGCGCAGTCGGGCGCGCTTGCCGATGCGCTGCGTGGCCTGACCGAGCGCCCCGTTCACCCCGAGATCACCACCAGCTTCGAGCAGCGCGGCGCGCCCTGGCAGCTCCCGCCCGGCGACGAGTCGGCGCTGCTGCGGATTGGGCAGGAAGCGCTGATGAATGTTGCCAAGCACTCCGGCGCGACACAGGCGCGCATTCTGCTGGAATATGGCGCGTCGTCGGTGCGGCTGCATGTGTGCGACAATGGCGTGGGCTTTGAGCCAGCGCCGAATTTGCAGGCGGCCACGCCAGGGCCGTGGGGTGGCTTTGGGCTGCAAGGCATGCGCGAGCGGCTTCAGGCGCTGGGCGGCACGCTCGAAATTGCCAGCGACGGCGGCGCGCAGGTGATTGCTACCGTTCCGCGGCGCGAGGGGTAGGGGACGGGGGTTTGGGGTTTGGGGGATAGGGTTTGGGCGAGCAGGCGATAGTGTTGAGTGTTGAGTATTGAGTTAGAACGTTGCGGGTTTACAGGTTGCAAGTTACCGCCGTGGCGTTTTGCGGGTTGAGCAGAAGTTTGCCTTCGCCCGACAATACAACCTGCAACCTGTAACTTTCAAACCTGCAACTCAAAACTCTGCGCTCTCTGTACCTCTCTGGTGCCTAATCTGGTCGTCATTCGTCGTTCGTATTTACGCACAGGAACACACTATGATACGCGTCCTTGTTGTCGATGATCACCCGGTGGTGCGCCACGGCCTGATCGCCATTTTGCGCTATGAAGATGGGATCGAGGTGGTGGGCGACGCTGCCGACGGCGCGAGCGCGGTGCAGCAGATTCTGGCGCAGCGCCCCGACGTCGTGCTGCTCGATCTGCGGCTGCCGGTGTTCAGCGGCATAGAGGTGATGCGGCAAGTGCGTGCGCAGGCCCCACAGGTGCGCTTTCTGGTGCTGACGACCTACGACACCGATGAGTATATTGCCCCGGCGCTCACGGCCGGCGCGCAGGGCTACCTGCTGAAAGACGCCCTGCCCGAAGAGCTGTCGCGGGCGGTGCGGGCGCTGGCCCATGGCGGCGCGGCGCTGGAGCCAGCCGTGGCCGCGCGCCTGCTGGAGCGCATGACCGAGGGCGAGCGCAGCGACGAGCTGTCGAGCCGCGAGCTAGAGGTGCTGCGCTTGCTGGTGGCGGGCGCGAGCAACAAGGCGATTGCGGCGCAGCTCACGCTTTCGGAAAACACGGTGAAATCGCACATCAGCCATATTTTCGGCAAGCTGAACGTGCAAAGCCGCGCCGAAGCCGTGTCGGTGGCGCTGCAGCGCGGGCTGGTGCCGATGGGGCGGGCGTAGCGAACGTGAAGGGGTGAAGGGTGAAGAGGCGAAAAGCTTATACGCTCACTTGCCCAGCTCAGCGCCTCGGAAATCTGTTACTGGTTATGACCAAAGACGAAGGACGAAGTGACCCTGGTCCTTCGCCCTTCGTCTTTTGTCTCAGCAATATCAGGCAAGCGATTGGTGAATAAGGAAGACGTTCAGCATTGTAATGACCAAACCCCATACCCCAACCCCTAACCCCGGCGCTGCGAGCGCCCTATCCAGTATTCTTCAGGCCCGCCGCAATGCCGCTGATGCTCAGCAGAATCGCGTCCTCAAGCGCGGTGTGCTCGGGGCCTTCCGGGTCGGCGCGCAGGCGGCGCAGCATTTCCACCTGCACATAGCTCATCGGGTCGATGTAGGGATTGCGCCGGTCGATTGAGGTGCGCAGCACCGCGCTGCGTTCCAGCAGGTGATCGATCTGCGCGACCTTGCAGATCATTGCGCTGGTGCGGCCATATTCTTCCTGCACCGCGCCAAAAATCTCGTGGGCGATGGCCTGATCAGGCGTCAGCTCGGCATAGCGCGCGGCGATCTGCAAATCGGCCTTGCCCAGGATCATCTGCGCGCTATCGATCATCGAGCGGAAGAACATCCAGTTCTGATACATATCTTGCAGCAATGCCAGTGCCTCGTCGCCATTGTCGCCCTGCACAAAGGTTTCGAGCGCGTGGCCCAGGCCATACCAGCCCGGCAGGGTGTGGCGGCTCTGCATCCAGCTAAACACCCACGGGATGGCGCGCAGATCCTGAATGCGGTCGCTGTTGCGGCGGCTGGCCGGGCGGCTGCCGATGTTCAGGCGGCTGATCTCGGCAATGGGCGTGGCGGTGCGGAAGTAGGGAATGAAGTTCGTGTTCTCGTACACCAGCGTGCGGTAGTGATCGCGCGCAATCGCCGCCAGCTGCTCCAGCGCCTGCTCCCACTCGCCCGGCGCATCGTGCCGCGAGGCGAACTGTGCGCGCAGCACGGCGTTGACCACCTGCTCAAGATGGCGGTGCGCCAGGCGCGGCATGCCATAGCGGTCGGCAATCACTTCGCCCTGCTCGGTGATTTTGATCTGGTTGCCAATGCTGCCGGGCGGCTGCGCCAGAATCGCGCTGTTGGCCGGCCCGCCGCCACGCCCGATCGAGCCGCCGCGGCCGTGGAACAGCCGCAGGCCAACGCCTTCACGCCGCGCCATGTCGCGCAGGGCGCGCTGCGCCTGGTAGAGCGCCCAGTTCGCCGCCACAAAGCCGGCGTCCTTGTTGCTGTCGGAATAGCCGATCATCACTTCCTGGACATTGCCGCGCAGACGCAGGTGCTCGCGGTACACGGGCAGGTGCAGGCAGGACGTCATCACCGCGTCGCAGCCCTCAAGATCCGCGCCGGTCTCGAACAGCGGCACAATATTCAGGCGGCTGATGCCCTGGTCGGGCAGGTACAGGCGCGCTTCCTTGGCGAACAGCAGCACGGCCAGCAGGTCGCTTGCGCCAGTAGTCATGCTGATGATATAGGTATGAATCGACTCGGGGCTGAGCTGCTCAATCAGCGCGGCAACCGTGCGGAAGGTTTGCACGATCTCGGCGGTGGGCGCGCTGTAGGGCAGGCGTGCCGGAACCAGCGGGCGCGGCGTGGCGACTTCGCGGGCCAATAATTCTACGCGCTCGGGTTCGCTCAGCGCCATGTAGTCGTCGCAGACACCGGCCACGCGCAGCACCTCGGCCAGGGCATTATTGTGGCGCTCGCTGTGCTGGCGAATATCGAGCGTGGCGGCGTGCAGGCCAAAGACCTCGGCCTGGCGCACCATGTCATGGAGCGCGCCGTCGGCAATACTCGCGCCGGCATTGCTGCGCAGGCTTTGCTCCATCACCTTCAGGTCGTCGAGCAGCTCGCCGCTGTGGTGGTAGAAGGTGCCAGCCGTCGGCAGCGGGTCGGCGCTGCCCCAGTCGGGCTCGTGCGTGGCGGCGTGGCGCTGCGAGCGCAGCAGCTTTTCGCGAATATAGGTGCATTTCTGGCGATACAGCTCGTGCGGGTTGCGCCGCTCCAGCAGGCGTGCCGTGTCGGGGAACAGCGCGGCGTCGGCCGCCAGCGAGGCGTGGAGTGCCTCGCTTACCGGCACCTGCCGCACCGACTGGCTGAGCCGGCGGCTTAGTTCTTCCACCGCCGCAATCTGCTGCTTGATCGCCCAGCCGCGCAGGTGCCGCACCGCCTCGACCGTGACATCGGGCGTCACAAACGGGTTGCCGTCGCGGTCGCCGCCCATCCACGAGCCAAAGCGCAGGATCGGCGGCACATGCCAGCGGTGGTCGGGGTAGTGCCGCACCAGCGCGCGCTCAAGGTCGCGGTACAGCTCGGGAATAACATTGAACAGCGTGGCCTCGAAATAGTACAGGCCGTTCTTCACCTCGTCGAGCACGGTTGGGCGAATAACGCGCACTTCGTCGCTCTGCCACAGGCCCACCACTTCCTCGCTGATGCGCTGATTCAGATCGTGCAGCTCGTCGGCGCTGGGCTGGGCCAGCCGCCGCTCGACCAGCACCGCCAGGCGGCGCAGCTTCTCAAGTGTGGTGCGGCGGCGCGCTTCGGTTGGGTGGGCGGTGAATACCGGCAGCACCAGGGCGGACTTCAGCCACTGCTGCAGCTCGGCCGGCTCGACGCCATTGCGCTTCAGCTCGGCCACCGCCGCCGCAATCGATTCGGTGCGCGGCGTGTCGGGGTTTTGCTCGGCGCGTTCCTGCAACACCCACAGGCGCTGCAATTGCTCGGAAAGATTCACCAGCGCGAAGTAGGTGCCAAACGACTTCAGGAGATCGCGGGCCTGGCCGACGCTCAGATCCGACACGATTTCCTGCAGCGCGGCACTTGATTCTTCGGGCTGCTCGGCGGCGCGCATGGCTTTGGTGAGCTTGCGCACGCGCTCTTCCAGGGCATAGGCGGCATCGCCGGCTTGTTCGCGGATGACCTGGCCGAGGGCATCGCCCAGCAGGCGGATCGTGGCCGAAAGGCGTTCGCCATTCGTCAGCGGAGGGGCAGACATGCAGTTTCCTTGTTCAACGTAGCAACACAACTTCCGAGCGCGCGGCACACTAGCCGCCCGGCCGAGCCGGCTCGTCGAACACGCCGTTGTGGTGACGGGGGTGCGCGCATTATAGGCGCGCGGCGGGTCGTCGTCAACCCGCCGCAAACGGGCTTATAAGGTAATGTCAAAATTGGAATGAGGAACGACATTTGTCCACAGATTACACAGATAGGAGGCGTATAATCTGCGTAATCTGCGGAATCTGTGGATAAATTTCGGGCTTTGATATAACCCCGTAAGGGCTTATGAATAACTATTCGGGCGCTTTGGCGGCGCGTTTGCGGCCAATCCGCGCCACGCCACCCACCAGCTTGCGCACGCCAACAGTCACACCCACCAGCGCGGCAACAATTGCGCCAAGCAGACCCACCGCCACGCCCGCGCCCGAGGCCACCGCCACCGTTTTGATCGACGCCGGGCTGGGCGCGCTTGACGGCGCTGGCTGTGTGGCTGGCGCTTTCGCGTGCGGTTCTGACGCGGGGTCGGGCAGGGTTTCGCCTTCTTCGGCGGCGCGCGCCTCGGCCACTTCGCGCGTCAGGTTCGGCTTCTCGGCGCGGCTGCCGCGATGGCGCGAGTAGGCTTCGGTGAACTCGGCGCCCAGGAACAGGATCTGGCTGCTGAAATAGATCCACACCATCAGCACCAGCACCGTGCCCACCGCGCCATAGGCGCTGTAGCTCTGCGCCGAGCGGCCGATATACCAGGCCAGAATATATTTCGCCAGCTCCCAGATCACTGCTGTGAGCGCCGCGCCAAGCCAGACATCGCGCCAGTGCACCACGGTGTCGGGAAGGTACTTGAACAAGAGCGCAAACACCAGCGTGTTCAGCAGCAGCGACAGCAGAATACCCAGCGCGACGCCCGCCACGCTGCCCACCACCGGCAGGTCGCTGAAGCCTTGCAGCAGCGCCTGCGAAATGCCAGTCAGCGCCATCGACACCAGCAGCAGAAACCCCACTGCCAGCACCATGCCGAACGAGAACAGGCGCGTGCGCACGGTTTTGAGAACCGTCTGCACAATGCTCGACGGCCCAACCGGCTTGGGCACTTTCCAAATTTTGTTGAAGCTCATGTCGAGCTGCTGAAACACGCCCGACGCGCCCATCAACAGCGTGATCAGGCCGATGATCGTCGCGCCGCCGGCCTCAGATTTCACGCCTGTGAGAATGCCCGACAGCGTTTCGCTGAGCTGCGGCGAGAAATTGCGGCTCACCGCACCCAGAATCTGCTGCTGTACGTCGATCGCCTGATCCCAGTATTGCAGCACAAAGCCCAGCGCGGCCACCAGCAAGAGCAGAAGCGGAAAAAGCGAAAACATGGCATAATACGCCAGCGCTGCCCCCAACTGCCCAGCTTCGTCTTCCTGAAATTCGCTGAAGGCTTCCTTCACAACCGGCACAACATCGGTTTTTAGGTTCACGGCGCGCTCCACACGTAGAACAATCGGCGGCGCTATCATAGCATCATTATGCGTCGTAGCTGGCAAGAAGCATACCTTTGTACCATGGAACGGGTTGCAATTCTGGCTCGGCGGCTGCTACAGTAAGGCTGCTACATAACTGGCGCGCACCCACAGGCCAGCGCCAACGCACAGGAGTCTTTCATGCCAACACCAAGCTCCGACTCCGGCACCGAGAATTTTGACGAGCGCAACGCCACCGAAGGCGTGGGCGACAAGACTGCCGAAAAAGCGCCGGGCAAAGCGCGCGACGCCGCAACCACATCCGCCAGCGGCGAGCAGGCCGGCACCAGCCGCCAGGATGCGCAGCGCCAGCAGGCCGGCGACCAGGCCGAGCTTGGCCAGGCGTTTGCGCTTGGTGGCGGCAGCGCCCCGGTCGAATGGGAAGCGGGCGGCGGCGACGGCAGCCCGCAGCGCAGCCTGCTGCTGATCGCGCTCGACGGCGCGACGCCCGAGCTGGCGCTGGGCGCGTGGCGCAGCGATCTGCGCGCCATTCGCCTGCTTGCCGAACAAGGTCTTTCGGCGCGCATCAGCACTACGGTGCCCTGCGCCAGCACGCCCGCCTGGGCCAGCCTGTTCACCGGCTTCGACCCGGGGCAGCTTGGCGTGTATGCCGCAGCGCAGCGCCCCAACCACAGCTATGCGCCGCCCCTTCCGCTTGGCAGCCATGCCCTGCACATGCCGCGCCTGTGGGATACGCTTGGCCAGGCCGGCCAGCTCGTTGGCGTGGTTGGCGCGCCGCTCACCAGCCCGGCCCCGGCGGTGCGCGGCCACCTGGTTGGCGATGAAAATGGCGCAGGCGCGATTGTGGCCTCACCACCCGCCTTTGCCCAGCAGGTCGCGCAGTGGCTGGCCGACGAGCCGGCCGCCGATCCCGCGCCCGGCAGCGCGCTGGAAATCGCCATCGGCCAGATCTACGCCCGCACTGAGCAGCGCTTCCAGCTTGCGCACCGCATGCTGGCTCGCTCCAGCTACAACTGTTTTGTGCTGTTCGACGATGGGATCGCCCAGATTCAGCGTCTGCTCTGGCACACGCTCGACGTGACGCACCTGCACTACCAGCCCACCCACCCGCTTGCCGATGTGATCAGCGCGTTCTACCGTTTTGTAGACGACCAGATCAGCGAATTGCTGGAGCTGATCAGCAGCGAAACGGTGGTGGCGGTTGTTTCGGCTGCGGGCGCGCAGGCGCTGGATGGCGAGCTGGCGCTGAACGACTGGCTCGTTGCCGAGGGCTACCTGCACCTGCACAGCGCGCCTGCGCAGCCC
Organism: Kouleothrix sp. 19917; assembly: GCF_057073505.1. Lineage (NCBI taxonomy): Bacteria > Bacillati > Chloroflexota > Chloroflexia > Chloroflexales > Roseiflexaceae > Kouleothrix > Kouleothrix sp. 19917. The sequence continues at coordinate 361,803 of NZ_CP097099.1, read as the reverse complement.
ACGCCCCTGGCCGAGTGCGACGTCGATTGGGCAAACACGCGCGCCTGGGCTGGCGAGCATGGCATGATCTACCTGAACCTGGCCGGCCGCGAGCCCGAAGGCACGGTCGCGCCCGACGACGCCGACGCGCTGATTCAGCAGATCGCCGCCGAGCTTCACGCGCTCGTTCCGCCCGCAGGCATCGCCAGTGAAGGCCCGGTGTTCACCAGCCAGCGCCCCGCAAGCATCTACGCTGCCACACAGGGCGTTGGTGCCGACCTGCTGGTGGCAGCCGCGCAGCCCGGCTGGCGCACCAACCCGCTCGTGGGCCACGCGCGCCCGTGGCTCAGCGCCCGCGCCGACGCGCTCGACGCCGCATATGAATCGCCACACGGCCTGTTCGCCCTGTTCGACCCGCGCAACCCGGCTGGCGGGATCGAGCTGAGCGGCGTCAGCATCTATGATATTGCGCCAACGCTGCTAAACCTCTTTGGCATTGCGCCTGCCCGCATGCGCGGCCACGCCCTGGCGTAAGCAAAAGATTACAGCACTATCTCATGTCGTTTGGAAAGCCCCAAACCGCAGCCAAAACGCTTGCGCTCCACGCCCGCGCGTGATAGTCTGAGGCACGAGCAACAGCAATGCGCTCTAGCATCGTGACGACGCTCGCCTCTGTCACGCCAGGCCGCCTGACACGCCCCAAGTCACACGAGCTACACTCTGGCCCAGCCGCCTGTATTTCGCAGGCGGCGTCGAATCGTGATTTGCGGAGGGGTCATGCCCGCACAACTGACATTCACACCATTGTCCGAGGCCGATCTGTCCGAACTGTTCCAGGACGACCCCGATGGGCTGCGGCGCTACCGCCTGCTCCATGCGGTGCTTGTCGACAGCCGAACCCAGCGCGATGCGGCGGCGGCTTTTGCCGTTTCCGAGCGCACGATTCGCAACATTCTTCGCGCCTATACGCAGGGCGGCGGCCTGGAAGCCCTGCGCTCGCGGCCATCGAGCAGCCGCCGCCGCCGCGACCGCCGCCCGCCAGCCATCGAGCGCGCGCTGGCCGCCGCTCTGGCCGAAGATGCCGACGCCGGCGGCGACCGGCTGTGGCGTCGCGCCCAGGAGCTGCTTGGCCCGGCCGAAGGCGCGCGCCTGAGCCGCCGCACCGCCTACCGCATCCTGGCGCAACTGCGCACCGAGCGCGACGACGACCCGCCCGACAGCCTGCGCGCCGCCGTCAAAAGCGCGCTGCCGCTGCTGCCCGAAGACCCGCCGCTCACGCTTGGCAACAGCCCGCTTGCCCAGCGCCTGCTGCCCGCCGAGCTGGAAAATCAGCCGCGTGGTTTGTTGCTTCAGCAAGCGCTGCGCGAAGCGCTCGACCAGCTGCGCCCGGCCGGCACGATCTCCACCATCGACCGCAACTGGTGGCCCTACCTGATCTGCACCGGCGAGTACGAAACCGGGCAAAGCCGCGCCGAACTGCAAAACGACCTTGCGCTCAGCGCCAGCACCTACAGCCGCGCCAAGCGCCAGGGCCTCGACCGCATTACCGCGCTGCTGCCGCAGATCGCCGAGCGCATGATCCAGTCGCCCGCGATGCTGGCCAGCCAGCAATTGCCGCGCACACCCGATTTCGTTGGGCGGCGCGACGAGCAGGCCTACTATGCGTGGCGCTTGCAGACCGAAGGTTTGGCGCATATCTGGGGGCTGCCCGGCAGCGGCAAAACTGTGCTGGCCGCCGAGCTGGCCGCCGAAGGCCGGCGCTACGGCCAGCTCGTGCTCTGGCACACCTGCCGCGCCGGCCGCGACTCAACCCTGCTTGGCATGATCCGCGGCATGGCCCAGGCGCTGGCCAGCGCCGGCGACGACACGCTGTGGCGCGAAATTCGCCAGGCCCCGCTGGATGAGCAAACGCCCGCGCCGCTGCTCGAACTGCTGCGCGACCGCTTGCTCGCCCGCCCCGCCGTGATCGTGCTCGACGACATCCACCGCGCCGACCCGGGCGAAACCGGCGCGCTGCTCGACGCGCTGGCCGATCTGGTGGCGCGCCGCTCCAGCCGCCTGCTGCTGGTCGGGCGCGACCCGCTGGAAAGCGCGGCCTTCCCGCCGCTGGCCGGCCTGACCGAAAGCGAAGCCGAGCTGCTGTGGGCCGGAGCGCCCGCGCTGCCTTCCGAGCAGTGGCGCCAGTTCTACGCTGCCACTGGCGGCCTGCCCGAACCGATCCGCCGCACTGTCGCGGCCTACCGCCACAACGGCGAGCTGGCCCGCCCAACCGACTGGCGCGCGCAGGTGGCCGACTGGGCGCAGGAAACTATCTGGGATCGGCTCGCGCCCGACGCGCAGCGCCTGCTGGCTGCCGCCCACGCGCTGGAAAGCGCGAGCTGGGGCGAACAGGCCGCGCAGGTCTGCCAGCGTCTGGGCATCAAAAACGCCACGCTCAACGACCTGCGCCGCCGCGAGTTGCTGCATATTGCTGGGCCGAGCGCAACGATTTATGGCGCACTGCATAGCCTGGCCGCAGCTTATTTGCGCCAGAATGCCGAGCTGCGCGAGCGGGTTGGCGCGCTGGCCGCCGAGCTGAGCGAGGCACCCGCGCCCGAGCCCGCCGCCCCCGCCCCAGCGATGAGCCGCCCCGAGCCGCCGCCAGCCGAAATGGAACTGCTGGCGCGCATCCATAGCGTGCTGGAACACAGCGCCGAATACCTGCTTGAGCACAGTGCCGACGAAGCGCGCACCCTCGCCGCCGAGCTGGCCGCCCTGCAGGCCGAACTGCCCAAGCCCGGAGGGCCGCGCCGCCCTTTCGTTCGCGCGAGCGTGGGGGCACTGGCGAGCTAGAAGAAGACGACGCTTCTTCATAGGCGCATCCCCACTGCTCGCGTATGCAGCGAACCACGCCGGCGCTGAGACGACCGACGAACGACGCATGACGAACGACGACCGACAAATGACGAATGACGGCCGACCGCTGGCGATGGGCGCGGTGGTCGGTTGTCCGTAGTCCGTGGTCATTCGGCAACCAGAATCGTATTTCCGCAAGGCTGTACTATAGCCAAGAGCAAAAGAATTGAACCACAGAGCGCACAGTGGCCACTGAGGATGATAGTCAGAAACTCGGAGTCCTCGGTGTTCTCTGTGGCCCAATATTTCTGCACATCGCTATAGCTTGGCCGTATTCCTGCACTCTGCCGTGAAAAATTGACAAAGGCCCCACTTCGGCATACGATAATGCCGCTGTGCCCCGTTTAATCTCAGAGAGGCCGATTCTTTCGCAGATGGGAGCTTGGCTGTGTCTGAGATGAGCTACCTTGATTTCGATATTGAGATCGACCGCGCCGCCAGCGGCTACCGCATCGAGGTCAACTCACCGGCCGGCCAGTCGTCGGGCCTCTTCCAGCCGCCCTTTTCCGACCTTGAGCTCGAAAATTTCCTGCTGAAGCTGGGCCAAAGTCGGCGCACCATGCGCCGCATCGACACGCCCGAAACCGAGGCCGCCAAAGCCTTTGGCGCGCGCCTGTTCGATGCCGTGTTTGTCGGCGATGTGCGCGCCTGCCTGCGCAGCAGCCTCGACGAAGCCAGCCGCCAGGGCAAAGGGCTGCGCATTCGCCTGCGCCTCACCGACGCGCCCGAGCTGGCCGACCTGCCGTGGGAATACCTGTATCACTCGGCCCTCAATCGCTTTCTGGCGCTCTCGGTCAACACGCCGATTGTGCGCTACCTCGAACTGCCCGAGCGCATCACCCCGCTGGCAATCGAGCCGCCGCTGCGCGTGCTTGCGCTGATCGCCAGTCCGCGCGACATGCCCGCGCTCAACACCGAGCGCGAGTGGCAGCGCCTGAACGAAGCGCTGGGCGGCCTGATCGAGCGCGGGCTGGTGACGCTGGAGCGCGTCGAGCAGCCGTCGCTGCTGGGTTTGCAGCAGCGCCTGCGCCGCAGCCGCTACCATATTCTGCACTTCATCGGGCACGGCGGCTTCGACACGCGCAGCCAGGATGGCGAGCTGCTGCTGGAAGACCCTGACGGCTCTGGCTACCGCATCAGCGGGCAGGATCTGGGTATGCTGCTCCATGACCACCGTTCGCTGCGGCTGGTGGTATTAAACGCCTGCGAAGGCGCGCGCGCCTCGCGCACTGACCCGTTTGCCGGCGCGGCGCAATCGCTGGTGCAGCAAGGGCTGCCCGCCGTGATCGCCATGCAGTTCGAGGTTTCGGATGAGGCGGCGATTGCGCTGGCACGCGATTTCTATGGCGCGCTGGCCGATGGCTACCCGGTCGACGCGGCGCTGAGCGAGGCGCGCAAAACGCTGTTCGCTTCTGGCAGTGGCGTGGAATGGGGCACGCCAGTGCTGTACCTGCGCGCGCCCGACGGCAGGATTTTCAGCGTGCTTGGGCCGCCCGCCCCACCCGCCACAACCAGCACCACGCGCCGCACGCTCCTGCCCGAGCCGCCACCCCCGCCCGCCAGCGACGAGCGCGTGCTCGACGCGGCGCTGCCCGAGCAGGTGGTGGTGAACCAGGCGATCGAGCTGGTGACGCAAATTCGCCGCGCCGACGCGCCAGGTTTGCGCGCGCTGCTGGGCCAGCCGGGCGCAGATTTCGAGGCCCGCCCCGACGACGTGCGCTCAAGCACCTTCACTGCCGATTTCCCGCGCAATGCGCTCGGCCAGCCCCAGCCGCTCGACCTGCTGCTGGCAATTGAAAGCACTGATTTCAGCACCACAACGCCGCGCCAGCATATTCGCCTGAGCCCAAACGCCGACAGCGAGCCGGTGGTGTTTCTGCTCACTCCGCTGCACGCTGGCGAATTGCGCCTGCTCATCCGCGTCTACCTGGCCGATAATGTCCTGCTCGCTTCGGGCTTCCTGAAGATCAGCGGCATCTCGCAGCTGGCCGAAGGCTTGCGCCCGCTCAAGCGCCTCCTGAGCCTGTCGCTTGGCACATTCGGCATTGGCACCGAGCATATGGGCGCAATTGGCCTGCCCGTTACTGCCGGCGATTCAGGCCAGGGCGAGCCAAAATCCGCCGATGAGGCGCGCCCGCGCCCAACCAAACCAATCGATCAGGGCAAAGAAGCCAAGCCAACCCTGAATGACGCCGATCCCGAGCCGGCGGAAACGCACGCCAGCAACGCCGTGCGCCCGCCCGGCCGCATGCCCTGGCTCAGCTGGGCTGCGCCTTTAATCACGGTGCTGGTGATCGCGCTCGTTGCCGGCGCGGTTTATCAGCGCGTCAGTGTTTCGAGCAATCCCTCGCCAACGGCCGAGCCGGTGGCAACATCGCTTCCCGCCCAGGCGACGGAGGCACCCGCAACTGCTGAACCTTCGGCCATGCCCGCGCCAACGGCTGTGCCCGCGCCAACGGCTGCGCCGCAAGCCACGTTTGCGCCCGAACCCACCAATATTCCCGAGCCGACTGTTGCCCCAACAGCCGCGCAGCAGCCAACCGCCGGTCTCACGCCCGCCAACTTCGCGGGCTGGCACGAATTGCGCAAAATCGAAACCAGCGCGGTGGTGAATGGCGTGGCCTTCTCAGCCGATGGCGAAACGCTGGCCGCCGCCCGCGCCGACCGCCTGCTGCTGCTGTGGCGCGTTGCCGATGGCACCGTCATTGCGCGGCTCAACACCAACCTGCCGCAAGGCGGGCGCATCACCGCCGTGGCCTATTCGCCTGACGGCATACTGCTGGCAGCCGCTCGCAGCGATGGCGCGATTGTGCTGTGGAACGCAGCCACCCGCCAGCAGGAGCGGCTGCTTGTGGCGCGCGATTCACGCGACCCGATCCAGAGCATTGCGTTTTCACACGATGGCACGCTGCTCGCCAGCGGCAGCGACGACACGCGCATTCGCCTGTGGCGCATTGCCGACGGCACGCTGATTCGCACGTTCGAAGGCCACAGCGCGTCGGTGTGGGGGCTGGCCTTCGCGCCCAACGATCAGACACTCGCATCAGGCGCAAATGAGTCGCGCCCGAGCAGCGCCGACACTAAAGTTTTCCTTTGGAATGTTGCCGACGGCACGATTGCGCGCACCTTTGAAGGGCACACTGCCGGGGTGATGAGCGTGGCCTTCTCGCCCGACGGCACGCGGCTTGCCGCCGGTTCGTGGGATGAAACTGTGCTGGTCTGGAATGTCGCTGACGGCGCGCTGCTGCACCGCCTGGAAGGCCACCCGCGCGGCGCGAGCAGCGTGGTCTTTTCGAATGACGGGCGCGTGATCGCCACCGCTGCCGGCGATGGCAACGCCCGCCTGTGGGATGCCGCCAGCGGCCGGCTGCTGCGCGCGCTCGAAGGGCACACCAGCTGGGCCAGCAGCGTGGCGTTTTCACCTTCGGGCGCGCTGCTTGCTTCTGGCTCCGCCGACGAAACGATCCGTATATGGGGAAACTGAATGACCAACCTTGAAACCTTCAAGCAGCAGGCCGCCGAGGCCGCATTAGCCCTGGTGCAGAGCGGCATGGTGCTGGGCCTGGGCACCGGCTCGACCGCGCGCTATGTGCTCACTGGCCTGGGCGCGCGCCTGCGCGATGGCCGCCTGCGCGATATCGTCGGCGTGGCAACTTCGGAAGCGACCAACACGCTGGCCGGCCAGCTTGGCATCCCAATGGCCACGCTCGAAACGCACCCGCAGCTCGATCTGGCGCTCGACGGCGCGGACGAGATCGACCCTGAGCTAAACCTGATCAAAGGGCTGGGCGGCGCACTGCTGCGCGAAAAAATTGTCGAAAGCTCAGCCGCCCGCCTGATCATCGTGGCCGACGAAACCAAGCCAGTGGCGCAGCTTGGCACGCGCGCGCCGCTTCCCGTCGAGGTCGTGCGTTTCGCGCTGCCGGTGGTTGCGCCGCGCCTGGCCCTGCTGGGCTGCACGCCCACCCTGCGCCGCGCCGCCGATGGCCAGCCCTTTCTCACCGACGAGCACAACTACATTCTCGATTGCGCATTCCACGGCATCCCCGACGCGCGCGCCCTGAACGTCGCCATCCACGCCATCGCTGGCGTGGTCGAGCATGGCCTGTTTATTGGCATGGCCACGCAGGCGTTTGTGGCTGGCGCCGAAGGGGTTTCAACCATGGTTCGCCCGCAAGCAAGCGACGACGCTCGCTGAAGTGTAAAGGATTTTTGCAATGTCACTCGATTTCAACACCCTGCTGGAGCGCTACGCCGACCTGGCCGTGCGCGTGGGCCTGAACCTCCAGCCCGGCCAGCGCATGCTTGTGCGCGCGCCAATCGACGCCGCGCCGCTGGTGCGTCTGGTCATCGACCGCGCCTACCAGGATGGCGCGCGTTTCGTGCAGGTGATCTGGCGCGACGACCAGAACGCCGTTTCGCGGCTGCGCCACGCCCCGCGCGACTCCTTCACCGAGTTCCCAACATGGCAGGCCAAAGCCATGGAAGAGTATGCGCGCGAAGGCGCGGCGATGCTCGCCATCCTCAGCCCCGACCCCGACCTGTACACCGGGCTGGATTCCGAGGCGGTGGCGACCATGCAGCGCACCGAGCGCCAGCAGTACCAGCCCTACCTGGAGCACGTTGTGCGCAGCACGATGAACTGGCTGGGCATTGCCGTGCCAAATGCCGCCTGGGCCGCCAAGGTCTTCCCCGACCTGCCTGCCGAGCAGCAGATGCCCGAACTCTGGAACACACTGTTCCGGCTGTGCCGCCTCGACCAGCCCGACCCGGTGGCAGCCTGGGAAACGCACATTGCGCAGCTTGCGCAGCGCAGCGATTACCTGAACGCCAGGCAGTACGCTGCGCTGCACTACACCGCGCCCGGCACCGACCTGACGATTGGCCTGCCGCGTGGGCACGTCTGGAAAAGCGCGCGCGACACCAGCGCGGCCGGCATCGACTTCACGCCCAACCTGCCCACCGAAGAAGTGTTTACCCTGCCGCACCGCGCGCAGGTGAATGGCACCGTCGCCTCGACCAAGCCGCTGAACCTGAACGGCGCGCTGGTGGATGGCTTCAGCCTGCGCTTTGTGGACGGGCGCGCAGTTGAAGCGCACGCCAGCACCGGCGGCGAGCATCTCACCCGCCTGATCGACACCGACGAAGGCGCACGCTTTCTTGGCGAAGTGGCGCTGGTGCCGCACAACTCGCCAATCGCGCAGTCGGGCCTCTTGTTCTACAACACGCTGTTCGACGAAAACGCTTCGTGCCATATCGCGCTGGGCCGCGCCTACCAGTTTAACCTCAAGGGCGGCGAGAAAATGAGCGAGGCCGAGTTCCAGGCGGCTGGCGGCAATGTCAGCATTGTCCACACCGACTTTATGATCGGCTCGGAGGCGATGGACATCGACGGCATCACCGCCGACGGCCAGCGCGAGCCAGTGATGCGCGCCGGCAACTGGGCGTTTGACGTGGCATGATTTGACGACCGACGAGTGACGAAGGACGAAGGACGAAGGAACACGGCAGCAGTCGGCAGGGTGCAGTCGGCAGTCGGCAGTCGGCAGGTTGCAATCGGCGGTTAGCAGTAACGTTCAATCTTCGAACCTGCAACTTCTCCCAAACCTCCGTGTCTCCGTGCCTCCGTGGTGAGGTTTCTCGTCCGTCGTCCCGAAAAGCAGAAAGGTGCCCGCCATGACCAGCGCCCCCGCCACCCGCGCCGTCGTGTTCGACGCCTACGGCACGCTGTTCGACGTGGCAGCGGTGCGCCATGCCTGCGCGGGCGTGGCCGCCGAGCCCGAGCGCTTTGTGGCGCTGTGGCGCGCTAAACAGCTCGAATACGCCTTTCTGCGCTCGCTGATGGGGCGCTACGCCGACTTCGCGCAGGTGACGGCCGAGGCGCTGGAGTATGCTGCCGCCGCAACCGCCACCACACTCAGCACTGCCCAGCACGACACGCTGATCGACGCCTGGTTCGCGGTCGCGCCCTTTCCCGACACGGTGCCCGCACTCGCGGCGCTGCAAGCGCGCGGCGTGCAGCTCGCCATCCTCTCGAACGGCACGCCGGCTATGCTCGAACGCCTGGTTGCGGCGACGGGTCTGGCCGGCGTGTTCAGCCACCTGCTCAGCGTCGACAGCGTGCGCCGCTACAAGCCCGACCCGGCGGTGTACGCGCTGATCGAGCCAGCGCTGGGCGTGGCGCGCGAGCAGGTGGTGTTTGTTTCCTCGAATGGCTGGGACGCAGCCGGGGCGCGGGCGTTCGGTTTACGGGTCTGCTGGATCAACCGCGCCGGCGGCCCGCCCGAGCAGCTCGGCCACCCGCCCACCCACACGCTCAGGAGCCTTGGCGAGCTGCCAGCGCTGATCTAAACCTGTGGTATGCTGAGTGCCGCCCGGCCCACCTGTTGCCTGCCGGGCCGACGCAGAAAGTACACCCGTGCCCGCCACTCGCCCGCTTTCGCCCGCCGCGCGCGGCTCGCTCTACTACTTCGCCTACTGGGGCGCCGTCTCCGTCTATGTTCCCTTTATCAACGTCCATTTCCGCCAGCTCGGCCTGAGCGGCACGGAAATCGGCCTGCTCAACGCGATCATGCCGCTGGTGACGCTGACGCTCGGGCCGGCGCTCGCTGCCCTGGGCGACCGGCGCGGCATTCGTGTGCGCATCCTGGCGCTGGCGCTGGCGGTGATGGCGCTGGCGCTGTTCCTGCTCACCTTTCCACGCAGTTTCGTCGCGCTTGCCCCCCTTATGATCATGCTTGCGCTGGGGCGCAGCCCGGTCGGGCCAATTGGCGACAGCCTGGTGGCGCGCATGGCTGTGCGCCATCGCGTCGATTTTGGCGCGATGCGCCTGTGGGGCTCGCTCGGCTTTGCGCTGATCGCAATTGGCATTGGCGCGCTGTGGCAGCGGATCGGCTACGTTTGGATGTTCCCGTTAGGCGCGGCGCTGCTGGTGCCGGTGGTGCTGGCCGCCAGCCGGCTCGAAGAAGGGCCGGTGATCGAGCGCGGCGCACGCAAGCCTTTCCGCGATGTCACACGCGACCGCGGCCTGATGGTCATTCTCGCGGCGACCTTCCTGATTGGCGGCTCGCTCGGCATGGATGGCGCATTCCAGGGCATTTATGTCAACTATATTGGCGGCGGCGGCTTTCTGGTCGGCGCGCTGTTTGGCGTGTCGGCGTTTAGCGAGCTGCCCGCCATGCGCTTCGCCACGGCGCTGGCGCGGCGGCTTGGCCCGGCTGGCACGCTGCTGCTGGCCTACGGCCTGCTGGAAGTGAACTACATCGGCTTTGCGCTGGCCGCCACGCCGCTGGTGCTGGTGCCGCTGACGATGCTGAAAGGCGTGGGCTTCGGATTATATTTCGCGAACACCGTGCGCCTGATCGACGAGCGCACGCCGCCGGAATGGGCCTCGACTATCCAGGCCGTGATGAACGCGGGCGCGGCTGGCCTTGCGCCGCTGGTGGCCAGCTTGCTCGGCGGCGCGCTGATCGATCTGTTCGGGCCACGCGCGATCTACCAGACCTGCATTGTTGTAGTGGGGGTCGCCATGCTTGTGCTTGGTGGCGCGGCGGCACTGGGCGTGTTTCGTGCCACGCCGCTGCAATCGGGAGAAACGCGATGATCCTGGCCGATATTGTGCCCTGGGGCCGCTCGCTCGATGAATACCGGCTGATGTTCGCGCTTTCGGAAGACGACCTGCGCGGGCGCATGCTGGGCTGCGGCGACGGCCCGGCCAGCTTCAACTGCGAGCTGACGGCGCGTGGCGGCACGGTCGTCTCCGTCGACCCGCTCTACGCCTTTGCCGCCGCCGCCATCGCCCAGCGCGTGCACGAAACCTACGACACAATTGTTGGGCAGGTGCGCCAGAACGCGCAGCGCTACGCCTGGGAGTATTTCGCCGACCCCGACGCGCTGGGGCGGGCACGCCTCGCCGCAATGGAGCGTTTTCTGGCCGATTACGCTGCCGGCCGCGCTGGCGGGCGCTACCGCACAGGGTCGCTGCCACAGCTCGACTTCGCTGACGGCGCGTTCGATCTGGCACTGTGCTCGCACCTACTGTTTCTGTACTCCGAGCAGCTTTCGCTGGAATTCCACATCGCCGCGCTGGCCGAACTGCTGCGCGTCGCGCAAGAAGTGCGCGTGTTCCCGCTGCTCGGGCTCGATTGCCGGGTGTCACCGCACCTCGCGCCGGCCAGTGCCGCGCTGGCAGCGCGCGGCTTCGTGGTGGAGCAGGTGGTGGTGCCATATGAGTTCCAGCGCGGCGGCGACCACATGCTGCGCCTGCGCCGCCCGAACGACGCAATGCAGTTGTAAGGCTTGTAAAGCTTTACGAACAATGGGAACAAACGCCGGCGGGCGAGCGTCTCACCGGGGAGCAATTGTGAAGACGCACGGCGGCGCCGCGCCGCCAGAGGAGATCATTCCATGCCAGCGCACAACCATAGCGAAGCAACACATGACAGCCCGGCCGAGCAGCGCGTAACGATCGCCATCCACGTTGCCGACGAGCACAGCCTGCCCGGCAGCAGCACCATCGACCGAATTGTCGCGTCGTTCTTCGACCAGCTCGATACGACCACCGTCGAGCTGCGCGTGATTGCCGACCAGACGAATGCGGGATAAAAGGCAGTTGGCAGTTGGCAGTCGGCAGTCGGCAGTCGGCAGTTGGCAGTCGGCAGTGTGCTGTGCCGTACTCATCTGCGCAATCGCGGTAGGCAATCGGCAGTAGCCTGTATCTGCGTAATCTGCGCAATCTGCGGATAAATGTTACCCCGCGCTAAGGGCGCGCGCCTGCCGCACCGTTTCGAAATGAATGTCGACCGTGTCGGCGACATTGCGCGCATAGCCGCCCGCCATCGTAATTGCTACGGGCAGGCCCGCGCCACGGCAATACTCCAGCACCATGCGGTCGCGCGCCGCCAACCCGGCCTTGCTCAGCTTCAGCCGGCCCAGCTTATCGTCCTCAAACGGGTCCGAGCCCGCCAGGTAGATCGCCAGGTCGGCCTGCGACTCTTCGAGCGCCTGGCACAGGCCCGCATCCAGCGCATGCAGGTATTCCGCATCGCCCGCGCCATCCTCCAGCGCCACATCGAGATCACTTGTTTCCTTATGAAACGGGAAATTCTTCGCGCCGTGGATTGAAAAGGTGTACACCGTTGGGTCGCCCGCCAGAATAGCAGCGGTGCCATTACCCTGGTGCACATCGCAGTCGATAATCACCACCCGTCGCGCCAGACCCTCGGCCTGCATCGCCCGCGCCGCCACCGCGCTATCGTTAAACACGCAGTAGCCCTCGCCGTGGTCGGCATAGGCGTGGTGCGTGCCGCCGGCCAGGTTCACCGCAAAGCCATCGCGCAGCGCAGCGCGGCAGGCCGCCATGGTCGCGCCCGACGAGCGGCGCGAGCGCTCGGTCATTTCGGGCGACCACGGGAAGCCAATACGGCGCACTTCCTGCGGGGTGAGCGCGCCAGCCTGCACGCGCGCGATATAGTCGGCAGTGTGCGCGCGCGCAAGCTCGGCGTCGCTGGCGGCCTCGGGAATAGCGAGGTCGGCGGGCGAAACCAGCCCAGCGGAGGTTACGCGTTCGCGCAGCAAGGCATATTTCTGCATTGGAAAGCGGTGACCGGGTGGGAGAGGCAGCACAAAGGTATCGGAGTAGAAGATCTTCATGAACGAGCAATCTAGCGGGCGGCGCGCTTTTCCAGGTGTACAAATGCATCCACGCTGTCGCCGTAAATACGCTGCGCGTTGATATGATACTCGGCGTTGTGGGTGCGCGCCGCCCGCTGCAGCATGGCCTCGAGCTGCGGGCGCGGCAGGTAGGTAATCGCGCCGACCTGGCTGGTTTCCTGGTAATTTCCCTGCGAGCCGTCAACTTCGGTGATCAGGTTGAAAACCACATAGCGCCGCGACACGCGCAGCATTTTGTTGATGCAGGCCTCGACATAGCTTTCGTAGCCCAGCACGCGCGACACCATCACGCCCATGCTCACCACGAGATCGTAACGCTCGTGTGGCGCAAAGCGGCGGGTGACGAAATTGGCGCACTCGAAGCGCAAAGGCGGGGCGTAGCGTTCGCGGCAGCGTTCCACAAAGGCTGGCACCAGATCCAGCCCCAGGTAGCCCGACGGCGCAATCTCGCGCGCGGCCAGAAACTCCAGCAGATCGCCCATGCCACAGCCAATATCGAGCACCGCCGGGCTTTCCAAAGCCACAATCCGATGAAAAAGATGCTGATAGAACGCATTATCTTTGTCTTCGGCGCGCTCGGCAAGCGCCTGCGGGGCATAGCCATGGGTTTGCAGCAGATCGCTGTAGTAGCGGGTGACGCGCCGGCCACTATAGGCCCACGCCGGGGTCAGCAATGCAAAGCGGGCAGCATCCAGGCCGCGCCGCAGCAGCGAAGGGTGCGCAGGTTCGGCGGTTCGTGGGGCCATGCGAATTCGCATCCAGACAGTTCAATGCCACAGCGTGGGGACATGCAATCCTGCGGCACCATTATAGCGTATATTAAACCATTTCGTGTGCGCGATAGTAAACAACTTTGGTAGACATACACAACAAACACAGCCGCAGCGAGCATCGCTGCGGCTGTGTTTATTGCGCCTGGGGAAGCCTACGCAAACCACTCGGTGGCGGTTTGCAGCAGCAGGTAGCCGTTCAGCACCACAATCACCGCCGTCACACCCCAGGCCAGCCACGTCAGCCAGCGCGGGTTGACGAACTTGCCCATCTTCACCTTGTCGCTGGTAAACATCACCAGTGGAATAACCGCAAAGCTCAACTGCAGCGACAGAATGACCTGGCTCAGCACCAGCAGCTGCCCGGTGCCGCGCTCGCCATACAGCGCGGCCACAATCACCGCCGGCACAATCGCAATCGCGCGGGTGATCAGGCGGCGCAGCCACGGCCGCATGCGAATGTTCAGAAAGCCTTCCATCACAATCTGGCCGGCCAGCGTGCCCGTCAGCGTTGAGTTCTGGCCCGAGGCCAGCAGCGCCACGCCAAACACTGTGCTTGCGAAGGTCGCGCCCAGCACCGGCGTCAGCAGTTTGTAGGCATCGTGAATATCGGCAATGCCGGCGTGCTCGGTGCCATAGAAGGCCGCCGCCGCCGTGATCAGGATGGCCGCGTTGATAAAGAAGGCGAACAAGAGCGACACGGTCGAGTCAATCGTGGCAAAGGTGATCGCCGAGCGCTTGCCTTCGTCGTTGCGCTCGTAGGCGCGCGTTTGCACAATGCTCGAGTGCAGGTACAAATTGTGGGGCATCACCGTCGCGCCCAGGATGCCAATGGCAATATACAGCGCGCTTGGGTTGGTGATAATTTGCGGCGAAGGCACCAGGCCGCCCAGCATCGCGCCAATCGCCGGTTGCGCGGCAAGCAGCTCGTAGGCGAAGCAGCCGCCGATCAGGAAGACCAGCCCGGCCACCATTGCTTCCAGGTAGCGGAAGCCGCGGTGCTGCAGCAGCAGAACGACCAGCACATCGACGGCGGTAATCAGCACGCCCGCCACCAGCGGGATGCCGAACAAGAGGTTCAGCGCAATCGCCGAGCCGATCACTTCGGCCAGGTCGCAGGCGGCAATCGCGATTTCGCACAGCACCCACAGCACAAACGCCACTGGCGGCGAAAAGTGATCGCGGCAGGCCTGCGCCAGGTCGCGGCCGGTGGCGATGCCCAGCTTCAGCGAAAGGTGCTGCAGCAGGATCGCCATGAGGTTCGAGATCAGAATCACTGACAGGAGCAGATAGCCAAACTGCGCGCCACCAGCCAGGTCGGTCGCCCAGTTGCCGGGGTCCATATAGCCAACCGAAACCATCAGGCCCGGGCCGACAAAGGCCAGCATTTTGCGCCAGAAGCTGCCAGTGGTGGGCACGCGCACCGAGGAAAACACTTCGGGCAGCGAGGGCATCGAGCGGGAAATCCGCCACCCTGCGTCGGCGGGCGTTGATTTGGTTTCAACCATGGTAACCTCCCCATCAGTGTGTGTTGTTCGAGAGTGCACCGCGTTCAGCTTTCAGGAAACCAAACGGCCGCCATTGGTCATTCGACGAGTGCCCTGGGAGCGGGTGCGCCGCGCTTTAAGGAAACAGAATATATTTATTAGTCTCGCCTAAATCGCAGTATACGGTGTTCCAATCAGCTTGTCAAGAGGCATTTTTGCTGAAATTTACGAATTGCTAAACCGCAAACTCTGCAAGCCAGGTGCCATCAGTTAGCCACGCCGCGTCTCAGATTCATATCATTGCGCTTGTTCACAAAGCCGCCTATGCTAATACCTAGAAATCCGAGGTATAGAAAGTGAGCGCGTGATGCCGTCAATCGACCGCGAGCTGCTCAAGGGCAGCCTCGACATTCTGCTGCTTACGCTGCTTGAGCGCGGGGCCATGTACGGCTACCAGATCGTGAAAGAAGTGCGCGCGCGCAGCGAGGGCGTGCTGGAGCTGAAGGAAGGCTCGCTCTACCCGGCGCTGCACCGCCTGGAGCAGCAGGGTTTCATCGAAGGCTTCTGGCAGCCGCGCCCCGATGCCGCCGCCGGCACCGACCGGCGCTACTACCGGCTGACGGCGCGCGGGCAGCAGGCCGCCGAAGAAAAACGCGCCGAGTGGCGGCGCTTCGCGGCCGCAGTCGAAGGAGTGCTGCGCTATGCCTGATTCGCCCTTTGCCGACTATCTGCGCGCCATCGATGCGCAGCTGGCGGGCCTGCCGCCCGCCCAACGCGAGGCCATCCGCCAGGAGCTGCTGGCCCACCTCGAAGATGCCGCCGCCGACGCAAACGCCGACCCGCACGATCCCGCGCTGCAAGCCGCTGTCATCGCGCAGCTCGGCCCGGCCGACGATCTGGCCGGCGCGTTTGGCGCGGTGCATGGCGCGCTGCCAGCCTGGCTGCGCCAGATGGCGCGGCTCGCTGGCGTGCTGGGCGGGCTGATCGGGCTTTTCGGCGGGATGCTGGCCGGCAGCCTCGGCACGCTGGCGCCAGCGGCACTTGCGCTCACCGCTGCGGTGGCGCTGGCCGGCGCGACGCAGCCGTACCGGCGGCGCGGCGCAGCGGTGCTGCTGGTCTGTGGCCTGGTGCTGGCCGCTGCTGGCGCGCTGTTACAGCATGGCCTGTTGGGGCGCTCAGTCGACGTGCTGGCCGGCGCGCTCTTGCTGCTTGGCGGCGAGCTACTGCTGCTGGCCGCGCTGGCTCAGCCCGCCGTGCTGCGCCTGCCGCGCCCGCGCCGCTGGCTGGCCGCGCTCGTGGCGCTCGTGCTGGTGAGCTTTGTGCCGCCCTTTTCCTACCTGCCTAACCCGCTCGGCGCTTACTACCTCGTGCGCGGCTACAGCTACGACCCGCGCCAGCCCTTTGTGAACCGCTTCGCTACGCTCGGCACCGACCCGGTGCCACTGGTCGCCGCGCGCCTCGATCAGCTAATTGGCAAAACCGGGCTCGACCCGCTCGACGCGCAGTCGCCGCTCGTGGGGTATGAGCTGGTGCGCGTGGTGACACAGCCAGCCGGCAGCATGGCCACGGTCGAGGCGCAGCTCCACTACGCCGACGGCAGCCAGCGCAGCTACCCCATCCCCACGCAGCAGTACGGCGCAAACCCACGCGTCGAAACCACCGGCGTGGATCGCCTGCTGGCCGAGCACCGCGCCCTGCCCGGGCTGCCAGCCGCCAGCGCCACGTCGCCGCTGCGGCTGGGCATGCCAGCGCGCCTGCCGCTTGGCCCGGCTGCGCAGGCCATTTTTAGCGACAACGACCCCTTTGCCGGGAATATCAGCGACAAGGTGCAGTGGTATCCGGGCGGCTTCCTGATGCAGCATGGCGACGTGCTGTGGCGCGTGCCCGCCAACGGCAGCGCGCCCGAACAGGTGGCAACGGATGTCGCAGCCTACGCCGCCAGCGCCGATGGCCGCGCCGTTGCGCTGGCGCAGCCCGACCCCAACGGCCCGTGGCTGCGCTACCAGATTGTGATCGTGGATGTGGTGCGGGGCGGGCGGCGGGTGGAATCGGTGGCCGACGGAGCGGCACTGGCCGCAAATGGCGACTGGTTCTTTTTCATTCAGGAAAAACAGCTCTGGCGCGTGCCAACCGCTGGTGGCGCAGCCGAACGGCTTGCGAGCCTGCCAGGCGCGGGCGCAGGTGCCCAAGCGTTTCCGCTGGCAGTCGCTCCCGGCGGGCAAAGGGTGGCCTACCGCTGCGGCAACGATGCCTGTTTGGCCGACACAGATGGCGCGCACCCGGCGCGCATCGGACTGGGCTATATGCAGCTGGAACCAGCCACACCAACAGAGGCAGATGCACCGCCCGGCCCGATGCCCACCAGCGCCCCATTGGGCGACTCACTGCCCTACCTCGGCACGCTCGGGCTGGCGTGGAGCCCCGACGGGCGCGTGCTCGCCGTCGCCAGCGGCGCAACCGATGATCGCGGCCACCCCGAGCTGCGGATTGTCGCCGCCGACGGGCGTGTCGAACGTGTCGTCCCGCTCGGCCCCGATGGTATGATGGGTGCGCCAGAGTGGCTCCCTGGCGGCGGCTGGCTGACCCTGACCACCTACCCGGCTGGCGGGCGGCGTATCGTCGCGGTCGCCCCTGCCACCGGCGCGGTACTCGATCTCAGCCAGCCGCGCTGGGATGCCTTCGCCAGCCTCATGCCCGGCGGGCGCGATCTGCTGCTGTGGAACGGGCGCGGCAGCTTCTGGCGCGTGCCGCTCGCCAAACAATAGTTGCGAAATGTTCTACGCACTACGCTCTACGGACTATAGAGCGTAGTGCGCAGTGCGTAGTGCGTAAAACCGCAACCCTGAGTTACAGCACGACCTCGCGCCCCTCGGCGGCCGAGCGGTAGCACGCATCAATGATTGCGGCGCGGCGCAGGCCGTCGTCGGCGCTGGGTATCTGTGGCGCGCCATCGAGCACCGCCGCCACAAAGCGCTCGGTCACGCTGTCGTGGCCGCCGCCCTTGCGAATCTTCGGCGCAATGTCAATCGGCGCGCCGGCGACGTCGTGGAACACACGCACCGTATTTTCGTGCGTGTAGTTGCGCACCATCAGCTCAACGCCACCCTCGGTGCCATACAGCGTCACGCCAAAATCGTCGCCAGCGGCACTGTGCGTGGCCCAGCTCGCTTCCAGCAAGAGCGTCGCGCCGCCTTCCAGGCGCACAAACGCCGTCGCCAGATCTTCGACCTCGTAGGGCAGGCGCTCGTTGCTGAACTGGTTGCGCAGATCCCAGTTCTTCTGGCCGCGCGGGCCAAACTCGGCATAGGCGTTGGCGCTCACGGCGGTGGCGTGCGGCTCGCCCATCAGGTACATCGCCATGTCGAGCACATGCACACCCAGGTCGACCAGCGGGCCGCCACCGGCCTGTTCTTTGCTCACAAACCAGCTGCCCAGGCGCGGGATGCCGGCGCGGCGCATCCAGTGTGCCTTGGCATAGTACACCCGCCCGATCGCGCCCGACTCGATATATTGCTTGATCCACTGGACATCGCTGCGGTAGCGGTGGTTGAACGCAATCATCAGAATGCGCTCGTGCGCGCGCGCCGCCTCGATCATGGCGCGGCCTTCGCCGGCGGTGCGCGCCAGCGGCTTTTCCACCAGCACATGCTTGCCCGCCTCCAGCGCGGCCACCGTCACCGGCAGGTGCAGGGCATTGGGCAGGCACACGCTCACCGCGTCGATATCGGGCGCGGCCAGCAGGTCGGCATATTCGCGGAAGGTTTGCGGCACGCTGTACTGCGCCGCCACCCGCCGCACCCGGTCGTCGTCCAGCCCGGCCAGCGCCGCAATATCCACGCGCGGCAGCTTGCTATAGCCGGCAAGGTGAAGTTCGCCAACGCCGGCCCCGATCACGCCCACTCGCAGGCGCTTGCTTTCCATGATCCGCTCCTTTGGCATGTGCCTTCAGTTCAAATGAACCGGCGCAATTATAAATGATTCGCGCGGGCGAAGTGCTGACCCTGTAATTGCATTGCAATTCGTGCTGCCCGCACGCGCCCAGGCAATGACAAAAATGTTATTTTTGGCTGCCATATCCTGTGCACGCTTCATCCGCTGTATGAATGGATTCACTGGTTCTCATAACCCTACCGGGCAAGCCCCCGCCCTATGGCGTGCCCGATCACTGTGAGCCATGCCGCTCACGCACGAAAGGAAAGACCATGCGCTCTTTTCCGCTACCCCGTCTGTTTCGTGTTGCCTTTCTTGGCCTCGTGCTTGCCGCGCTCTGCCTCGCTTCCCTGCTGCCAAAAACCGCCCAGGCCGCAATCGTCGGGTGCCGCGCCGACCCGGTGGTTGTGCTTTCCGATGGCACAATTATCGATGTCACTGTAGATATTGGAACCAATGTCGAAAATGTGACGCACATTCACTATCGCATCCACGGCCCGAAGCAGGCGTGGCTGATCAAATCCATTAGCACGCCCACCATTGGCTTCACGGGCCGCGAAACATTCGAGTACATCAACGATGCGCCGCAGGGCCGCTATATCACCGAGGCCATCGTGCAAACCAGAACCAATAATGTGAGTGTCACAGCGTATACTACGTTTGCAAGCGCGATCACAAGCGGCGCACTCAGCCGCGCGCTGGCCTACCAGACGGCCACGGGCCTGAATGGTGACATTTTGCGCGTGATGCTGATGCGCTAAGATTCGCATAGCGGCCAGCACAATTTCCCCAACAGCGCAGGCGCAGCTGATGAGTGCACACACTCCAGCCGCGCCTTTGCGTTGCCTGCTGAATACGCCTCAAATAGATTCAAAATGAGAATATTTTGCGCAATAATCGATCATAAAATAGTTTCGTCAAGGAAGTATTATTTTGCTCTGTCTCCAATGTTTCGAGACCATTTTCATAGCACTCAATAGGATGGCGCGTCCAAGCCCGACCCGCCGACCACAGCAACAATGAGCCCTGCCGCTCATCAGAAAGGAAAAGACCATGCGTTCTTTTCACCTGCCACAACGTGCCCATACCCTCCTCTTTGCGTTTCTCCTCGCCGTTATGTGCGCCCTGGCCCTCTCTCCTGCCGCATATGCCGCCGTTGTTGGCTGCCGGGCCGACCCGGTGGTGAAGCTCTCTGACGGCACTGTCCTGGATGTGTCGGTTGCGATTGACGCCGATGTTTCCGATGTTTCCGAGATTCACTACACCGTTCATGGCCCCAGGGGCGTGCAGGTTGTCGCAGTCATCCATCCGCCAACGCCGGGCCTCGCCGGCCGCGAAACCTTTTCATACTTCGATGATGCCGCGCCGGGGCATTATGTCACCGAAACGGTAGTACACACAACCCGCGACAACGTGGCTGTTACTGCCTACACCACCTTTGGCACCTCAGCCGTCAGCACGGTGAGTGGTTCGATGGCATTAAAAAACCGCACCGCCCATGGCTACAATGGCGATGTGCTGCGTGTGAGTTTGCACAACTAAGAGCGCAAGCAGCGCGTTCGCTGCTTTGGGCGCTTCTGGCAACAAACATAGGTGGAAGCGCCCAGCAAGGACATTTCGAGTCGGCTTGACACGCCGCGTGCCACCACATCCTGATGCGCTGGTATTCGGCCCAAAATAATACGTCGCAGGATAGGCCCCCATGAAAGGTACGCTTGCACTTCCCGCCCCGCAGCCGTTTACCGCAATTGGCTTAGCGGCGATTGCCCTGGCTGCCTTGCTGAATGGCGCGCTCTTCTGGCCGGCGCACGCTGCCGAGCAAACGCTGCAAATTACGCTGATCTCGCTGTTTCTGATTGGCGCAATCGCGGTAGCTGGCCTCAAGCCGATCCATCTTCGCCACAATCTCAAGATTGTTGTGAGCACTGTGCCGCTCTATGTCGCCGCAGTGCTGCTGCCGCCGGTTGTGTCGGCGCTTGTGGCTGGGTCGGGTATGCTCGCCCTTCAATTGCTCACCCGCTATCAGCGTGGCAACACCCCAAGCGACATTCTGACGGCCACAGCGCGCTGGGCACTCACCGGCCTGCTTTGCGCCATGATTGCAACAGCCGCAACAATGCTGGGCATGCCACTCACCCTGAAGCTGCTCGGCGCGGCGCTGGCGATGTTTGCGTGCGACATCATCCTGGGCGCGCTGGAGATTGCGCCAATGAGCTGCGATTCGCCACGCCGTGTTATGCTGGTTGTGCTGCAGGAAGCCGGCCTTTCCGAAGCCGCACAGTACCTGATCGGCATTCTTGCGGCGCTGGCGGCGCTCACCGAAATCTGGTCGCTGGTGCTGTGGGTGCCGCCGCTGTGGATCATCTACTGGTCGCTCAAGCAAGCCAAAGAAATGCACGACGGCACCAGCCAGCTGCTCGAAAGCCTGGCCGATACCGTCGATCTGCGCGACCCGTACACGGGCGGCCATTCGCGCCGCGTGACGGAATACACACTCCAGATTCTGAACTCGATGGGAATGATTGGGCCCGAGGTTGAGCTGATCCGCACGGCTGCGCGCGTTCACGACATTGGCAAAATCGGCATTCCCGACAGTATTCTCAACAAGCCCGGGCGCTTATCCGACGAAGAAAAAGCGATTATGGATTCGCACGCCGAGCGCGGGGCGGTGCTGCTTGCGCGCTATCACGATTTTGCGCGTGGCAGCGCGATCGTCCGCCATCACCACGAACGCTGGGACGGCCAGGGCTACCCCGACGGTCTGAAGGGGCTGGACATCCCGTTCGGCGCGCGCGTGATCGCCGTGGCCGACAGTTTCGACGCGATGACCAGCGACCGGCCCTACCGCGCCGGCATGCCCGTTGCTCAGGCTGCCCGCATTTTGCGCGAAGACGGCGGCAAGCAGTGGGACCCGGTGATTGTGGAGGCGTTTCTGCGCTGCGCCGAATGCCAGGTGGTGCAGGCCAGTGTGGCGAGCGCCCCAGCACTGGCATAATTCCCTACGCCCACCCCCTGCGCTGAAAGCGCGCTAGCACACATCCACCACCAGCAGGGTCATGTCGTCGAACTGCTCGGCACTGCCCTGGAACACAGCAAGATCTTCAAATGTCGCGTCGCACAGCGCGTCGGCGGTCGATCCGGCGTGGCGCAGAAACACTTTTTCCAGGCGTTCCAGCTCGAAGCGCTGGCCATCCGGCCCGAACACGTCGGTCAGGCCATCGGTGTAGAGCGCCAGCTGATCGCCGGTTTGGAGCTGTAATTCTATTTCTTCCAGCGGGATCTCGCGCTGGTCGAACGCGCCCAGCACCAGGCCGCGCCCTTCCAGCAGAGTCGCCGCGCCGTTCCGCAGCAGCAGCGGGTAGTCGTGCCCGGCGCGGGCATAGCGCAGCACGCGCGTGGCCCGGTCGATCACGCCATAGAACACCGTGACAAACATTTGCGGGTCGCCCAGTTCGCGCAGAAGCTGGTTGACGCTCAGCAGCACGGCGCGTGGTGATGGTTCGCGGCGCGCTTCGGCCAGCAGCAGGCTGCGCGTGAGCGCCATATACAGCGCGGCCGGCATGCTCTTGCCCGAGACATCGGCGATCACAATGCCGATGTGGGCGTCGTCGCGCCAGAACACGTCGTAGAGATCGCCCCCAACGGCACGGGCGGGCTTGTTGCAGGCCGAAAAGCTGAAATCGGGCAGCTGCGGGAAGACGCGCGGCAGCACGCTTTGCTGCACCTTGCGCGCCATTTCCAGCTCGTGCTCAAGCCGCTCCTGGCGCAGTCGCGCATCGAGCAGCTCGGCGCGGCGAATGGCAAGCGCGGCCTGATCGGCAAATGCGCCCGCCAGCGCGACCTCGGCCGGGGCAAAGCGCGCCTTCTGCGTGCTCTGGATGATCATGTGGCCCAGCGCCTGCCCTTCCGAAACCAGCGCCACGCGCAGGCCGGCGCGCAGCGTAAAGCCTGCCACATCGGCGTGCTGCTCGGGGATACCGGGCGGCCAGTCGCTGAAATTTTCCGGCTCGCCGCCAGCGGCAGGCGCTGCCTGAAAGCGCACGCGCTGGTTGAGCAGCTCGCGCGGCCAGCCATGCACCGCCAGCACTTCGGCTTCGCCGCGTGGCCGCGCCAGGTAGAAAATCACCCGATCCGCCCCGCACAGCTCGCTGGCGCGCTGGCCCATTCTTCCCACCAGATCGGCCAGATCGGTCGAGCGCGTCAGCGCCTGCCCGATATCCTGCAGCGAGCGCAGCGCGGCCGTGCGCTGTTCGAGCACGCGGTTGGCACTTTCGAGCTGCGCAATGTTGCGCTGCAGCGAGCTGTTCGCCTCGGCCAGGGCTTCGGCGTTGTGCGAAAGCTGGTGGTAAGTGCGGTAGAGCTGCTGCGCGGCGTGGGTCAGCATATCGTCCAGCGCGAGCATGCCACGCTGCACCAATTCCCACAGATACAGCTCGCGTGGCAGCACGGCAGCGGCTGGCGCGGCGGCGCGGTAAATGTCGAACACAGCCACATCGCCCTGCCGCCCGCTGAATTCGCAGTGCTTGCACCCCGGCGCGCTGAAGCAGTCGATCTTGCCCTCGGGCAGCGCCATATCGGGTAAATTACGCAGCATGTCGCGCAGCTCGCTCACCTGCGCGGCGCTTGGCGTGGCTGGCTGGCGGCAGTGGCGGCACAGCGTGGGCAGGCGTTCCACCGCAACCACCCAGCCAAGCTGCGCAACCAGTTCGGGCGCAACGCCGTGGTCGTCCAGGTGGTGGGCGACTTCGCGGCCCCGGCACACGCTGTCGAGCTGGGCAAGCACGCACACCCCGCGTTGGGCGGCGGCAAACGTCGCTGGCGCGCTATCGGAATCCAGCCGGTCGACAATCAGCATGCCGGGCTTGCGTTCCAGCGCCTTGACAATCTGCGCGGCATAGCCACCCTCGCCCTGGGCCACGTAGGTGCGTACCCGCCGCTGCTGCGGCCGCCCGACGCGCACGGCATCGCGCTGCCCGGCAACAATCGCCGCCGTGAGCGTTTCGTCGTTCAGAAGCGTGCCAACCAGCGCGCGAAACATGGTGGCGCGGCCACTGGGCAGCAGGTCGCCGCCCGCCGCATGCAGGCGCGGATCAAGCCCGGCGATGATGATCACGCCCTCGCGCACGCGAGCCAGCTCGGCAATGCAGTCGTCGAGCTGGGGCAGGTGGAAGAAATCGTCGAATTTCAGCATAGGCTTATTATAGCAGTGGTGAACGACACCTACCGACGAATGGCGACCGACCACTGACGAGTGACGAGAAACCTCAACACGGTGGCAGGTTGCAGGATCGAAGGTTCGCAGGTTGCAGGTTCTCAAGTTGAACGTTACTGCCAGCTGCTAACTGCCGACTGCTACCGTTGTCCTTCGTCCGTTATTTTCAACGCGCGTCGCGGCGGCGGGCATACTGCCGGCGCATCTTATCACGACTTCCGCAATCATCCATGCTGCACCAGCGCCGGCTGCCATTCTTGCTCTGATCGAGAAACAGCCAGCCGCAGCTGGCGTGGTTGGCGCACTCCTTCACGCGGTCGAGGTTGGGTGTGGCAAGCAGGGCCACGGCGGCACGGGCGGGCGGCCAGAGCACCTGCTCCAGCGCGGGCGGGCCGTCCCATTCCCAGGCATACGCCTGATCAATCGGCACCAGCGCCGCACGCCCAAGCGCCTCGCGATACGCTGCGCCCAGGGCCAGCAAATCAGCAGGTGGCGCGGCATCGCTACGCGCCAGCGCGAGAAAAATACGATAGATCGTTTCGCGCAGGGCAAGCGCTTGCGCCAGCATCCGCGCTGCGGCAGCGGGCTGTGCTTTGGAAAGACGCAGCAGCGCGCGCCCGGCATCGCCCGGCAAACCGCCAGCATAGACCAGCCAGCGCGCCAGGTCTTCATAGCTCAGCAGTTTTTCTTCGCCTGGCTCGTCCCCACGCGAAGAAACTGTGTTCACAAAATCGAGCGCAAGGTCGCCGCCCAGCAGGCGCGGCTGCGGCCCGCCGGCGAGCTCGCCGCTCGATAGTTCAGCATGAGTCATTGTACATCGCAATCTACCAGTAAAATAAATTTGACTGGTAAGAATATCCATGGTATTGTCTTACCACCAAAACAAGTATAGCAGGTAGAAAGCCAACGCACAAGAAAGGAGCCACCCATGGAAAGCTCGATGACGCAGGCGGGACTGCTCGGGCGCATGGCGCAGCAGCGCGCCGATTGGGAGGCATTGCTGGCCGAAATTGGCCCTGCGCGCATGGAAACGCCCGGTGTAACTGACGACTGGACCTTCAAAGACGTGGTCGCGCATATGACGGCGTGGCAGCAGCGTGGCGTTGCGCGCTTGCAGGCGGCGCGGCGCGGCGAAGCTCCATCGCCGGCGCCGTGGGCAAACCTGCCTGAGCTGAATGACGACACCATCAACGCCTGGATTTACGAGCAAAACCGCGATCGACCGCTCGACGCCGTCCTCCACGACTCGCGCACGGTTATGGCGCAGCTTGAAGCAGCGGTGGGCGAGTTCACCGACGAGGAATTGAACGACCCCACGCGCTACCCCTGGCTTGGCGACGCATCGCTGGGCGAAATGCTGCTGGGCAACTCAATCGACCATTTCTACGACGACCACCTGCCCGCATTGCGCGCCTGGCTGGAGCAGCAGTAAGGAGCAGCAAGGCCTCGCATCAATTTCGTGTCACTTTTTTGCGCTGCAGCGCAAAAAAGTGACAAGACAAAGGGTGTCTTCCCTGACCGCCGGCCCTCCTGAGCTTGCCGAAGGGCAGGCGTAAAATCCGTTTGAACGAAAGCCCTGTTTGAAAATATTGGCAGGAGCTTCTGAGCCGAATGCGCTGTGTGGATAAACCATGCAGCGCATTTGTTTTGCAAACGCAAGCGATTTCTCGCAATGCCCAGATTCACCGCACTTTTGTGCCCTGTGTCACAATCAAGCTGTGGTATAGTGGGGCGGGGTTTCGTTCAGCGGGGCAAGCGTTATGGTTAATCAGGGCAACCCTTCCACACCAACGGCACAGGCCGAAGCTGCGCAGGCGCGCTCGGAGATCCAGCAGTACCTCGACATGAGCCGGCAGCGGCGGCGCATGTTTCCGCGCGCGGCAGCGGTTGGGCTGGCAGCGGGCATCATTGCCGTGCTGTTCCGTATGGCGCTCGTAGCAGGCGACGATCTGCGCAATGGCTTGATCACCTGGTCGCATCAATGGCCGGCGTGGGGCTGGATCTTCCCGCTGCTGCTGGGCGCGGCGGGCGCGACGATTGCAGCCGCGCTGGTGCGCACCTATGCGCCCGAGGCATCGGGCAGCGGCATCCCGCATATCAAAGCGGTGTTGCAGCGCTTCCGCACCCTGCGCTGGCAGCGCGTGCTGGGCGTGAAGTTTGTGGGCGGCGTGCTGGCGATTGGCGGCGGCCTGGCGCTTGGCCGCGAAGGCCCAACAATCCAGATGAGCGGCGCAATCGCCGATGCGGTCTCGGGCTGGCTGGGCGCGACGCCGCGCGAACGCCTGACACTGATTGCGGCAGGCGCGGGCGCGGGCCTGGCGGCGGCGTTTAATGCGCCGCTTTCGGGCCTGGTGTTTGTGCTGGAAGAAGTGCAGCGCGATTTCCGGCCGGTAGTATTTGGCGCAGCGTTTATTGCCGCCGCCGTTGCCGATATTGTGACGCGCCTGGCGGCCGGGCCAGCCCCGGTCTTTGCCGTGCCCTCGTATGCCACACCGCCGCTGACCTCGCTGCCAGCATTTGCCGTGCTTGGGCTGGCAGCTGGCGTGCTGGGTGTGGCCTTTAATCGCGGCCTGGTGTGGGCCATGAATGCGTTTGCGCGCGTGCCGGCGCGCCGGGTGCTGCCCCTGGTTGCGCTTGTTGGTGCAGCAGTTGGCCTGATCGGCTGGTTCGCGCCGGCGGCAATTGGTGGCGGGCACACCCTGGCCGAAACCGTGCTGGGCGGCAACATGCTGCTGGCGGCCATTCCGCTCTGGTTCATCCTGCGCTTTGTGCTCACTGTCGGCAGCTACGGCACCTCGGTGCCGGGCGGCATTTTTGCGCCGCTGCTGGTGCTTGGCGCGCTGATCGGGCTGGCGGTGGGCGAAATTACGCACGCGATTGCGCCGGCTGCCGCGCCTATTCCCGCCGTGTTCGCGGTGGTTGGCATGGCCGCTTACTTCACGGCAATCGTGCGCGCGCCGCTCACCGGCGTGGTGCTCATCCTCGAAATGACCGCCAGCTACGAGCAAATGCTGCCGCTGCTGGTGAGCTGCTTCTTCGCCTATGTTGCCGCCGAGGCGCTGAAAGATCTGCCGATCTACGAAGCGCTGCTCGAACGCGACCTGATGCGCAGTGGTTTACACGTGCCCACTTCCGCGCCGGTGGTGCTGGATTTTACAGTCGAGCCCGGGGCGCCTTTTTCCGGCCGCGAGGTGCGCAGCCTGGGCTTGCCGCCGGGCTGCGTGCTGGTGCGCTGCGCCGATGGCGGGCGCGAGTGGGTGCCGACCGCGCAAACGCGGCTGGAGCCACATATGCGCATCACCGCCGTGGTTGCGCCCGATGCCCAGGAAGGGCTGGAAATCCTGCGCGAGGGCTGCCGCGCACATGGCTAAAGCGAAAGCTCGCTGCCCCAAACGTGCATCAGCACACGGTTGAGGACGAGCAGCGCGGCAAAAATAAGCCCCAAACCCGGCCGGCCCGCCAGGGCCAGCGCGCCGCTGCCGAACACCAGCACCTCCAGCGCGATCTGGCCCCAGCCGCGCACGGGGATGCTGGCGCGTGGCGAGCCAAACACGCCCCACACAACTGCCGCCAGCAGCGGCGCGCCAATACCCAGCAGCCATTTCAGCAGCGCATGTTGTTGTGTGGTAAATCCCCAGTAGCCCAGCGCCGCCAGCGCGCACAGCTCCAGCGCAAAGCGCAGCGCCAGGTTGGCATTCTTTAGCGCAATCACTTTATTTCTCCACCTGCTTGATTCCTGCGATCAACCCCTGCACCAGGCGCTGAAAACTTTCGTCGCGATCGAGCGCCATGCCAAAGCCGCCCGCCACTTCAATGGTTGCAAAGCCGTGCGCCACGCTGCGCAGCCCGCGTATGGCATGCAGCGCATGTTCTTCGCTCAGGCCATAGGGCGCCAGCACCGCCAGAATGATGTCGATCAGCTCCTGGCTGAGCGCAAGCAGCGCGGCATCGTCAGGGGCAGCGGCGCGCACCGAGGCGGCATACACGCCGGGATGCTCAAGCACATAGGCGCGGTAGGCCTGGCAGATTGCCAGCACGGCATCGTCGTTGGCGCGCCCAATCGCCGCCCGTCCGATCCGTTCCAGCAGCTGGCGCACGCCCAGCACAGCCAGCTCGCGCCGCAGGCCGGGCAGCCCTTCGACATGATTGTAGAGCGACGGCAGGCGCACGCCCAGCTGCGTGGCCACCTGCGCCAGGGTAAGCTGCTCAAGGCCGTGTTCGTCGGCCAGCGCGGCGGCGGCGGCCACCACCTGCGCGCGGTCGATGCCGACACTACGCGCCATGGGGCTGCGCCTCCTGGCTGCGCGCGGCTTCCGCAATCACGCGGTCGATGGCGGCCAGCGGCTGTTCCAGCACTTCGCCGTGGCCGACTGCGAGGCGCGATGGCTCAAGCGCGCGCAGTCGGCGGGCACTCGCCAGCGCGGTGGGTTTGTCCCACGTCGCCATTGCCGGGAAGGGAAAGGCCCAGCGCACGGTGCCCGATACGGCCAGGCCAGCGCGCGTCTGGAAGGCGTCGCCCGCGATCAGCGAGCCGTCGCGCGTGTCGAACAGTGCGATCTGCCCGGGCGTGTGGCCAGCGGCGTCCACCACTTCCAGCGAGCCGATGCGGTCGCCGGGGCGCACCAGCCGCGTGGGACGGGTGGAAATAGTTTGGTACGCGCCGCGCAGCTTGCTCTGCGGCTCGCCCGCATCGAGCGACATATCGCCGGCCAGGAAGCGTGCATCACGTTCGGAGACGATCACTTCGGCTTCGGGCAGCAGCGCATGGAGCGCATCGGCCGAGCCGATATGGTCGGCGTGCGCGTGGGTGAGCACGATCCGGCGAATGGGCAAGCCCTGCGCCTGCGCGGCCGCCACGATTGCCGGCGCGGTGCCCGTAATCGCCGCGTCGATCAGCGTCAGCCCATCGTCTTCGCGCACAAGGTAGCAATTTACCGGGAACACGCGCGGGAAGCGCGTAAGCTGCGTCAGGTATTGGCCGTGTTTCGTGCTGCGCATTGTTTCGCTCGCTTTCACCTGTAGAGGTTCGCTGTCACTAACTTGATTAGATTATAGACTAATACTACTAGTTTGTCAAGCGCGATTTTTTGCCCTTCGTGCCAGCGCACCTTCATGCGCCAAAGCTGTTTCATTTCTTTTTCTGGTGCTGCGCACCGGCGAAGCCGGTGCGCAGCACCAGAAAACAAAGTTCGGGGGCAGCTTTGCTGCCCCCGAACCTCCCCATTCCCTAGCCCCTGCGCTGAAAACGCGCTAAGGATTGTAGCCAAGCTGCTGAAGCGGGCGAATGATCAGCGACGCATAGATTTCGCCCATGTGGCTGGGCGTGGGGGCCATGCCGTGGTCGAACCACCACTCGATCAGCGCGACGGTGGCGCTCACCGAATGGTGGGCAACCAGCTCAGGCGGCGCAATGCTGCCTGGCTGCTGGGGCTGTTCGGCCAGCAGTGGGCGCAGGCCGGCAGAATACAGCTGACGCATCAGCTCGCCGCCGCTGCGGCTGCCAAGCAGCACGCGGCACAGCTCGTGATGCTCGCCAACATAGCGGAAGATCAGCTCGCCGCTGGCGGCCGGGTTGTTCGCGCTGGCGCCTTCCAGCAAGCCAGTCAGCTCGGCAACGAACACTTCCAGCACAGCAGTCAGCAGCGATTCCTTGTCGGGGTAGTGGCGGAAAAACGTGGCGTAGCCGATCCCCGCGCGCGCCGTAATGTCGCGGATCGAGACCGCCGCGTAGCCTTTTTCCAGCGACAGCGCGATCAGCGCCTGGGCAAGCGCAGTCTGCGTGCGCCGAACGCGCCGGTCGAGCGCTGGAATGGTCTTCTCTGCCACTGCGTTTTTTCTCATACGGGCTCAGTATACTGTGTTTGCTGGTGCGCGTCTTGCTTCGGTGGAATTGTGTTATGATACACTATATATCATAAAAAGGAGATTACTATGGCCGTTGATATATATTCCAGCGAAGCACTACCCGAAACGGCACCCGCGCGCTGCCCCGTTAACCACGAGGTTTTTGCGCACCGCAAAACCGTGCGTGCCGCCGAAGGCCCCGGCCCGGCGGTCGAGCGCGACGCCAGCGGCACCTGGCATGTGCGCGATTATGCGCTGGCCCGCGCCATTCTGCGCGGCGACAGCGCGCGCCAGGCTGGCTTCAAGGCCGAGCTTGTCGCTCAGGTTTCGACGATCAAGAACCAGCCGATTTTGTTTCTGGAAGGCCAGCCCCACCACCAGCAGCGCCGCCAGACCGCGCGCTTTTTCACGCCGCGCGCCGTGGGCAGCAACTACCGCGCCCTGATGGAACGCTTGTCGGATGAACTGGTTGGCACGCTGCGCAAACGCGGCCGCGCCGACCTGAGCGAGCTGAGCATGACGCTGGCGGTGCAGGTTGCCGCAGAGGTTGTTGGGCTGACCAATAGCCGCCTGCCGGGGATGGATCGGCGGCTGGATGCGTTTTTCGCCAGCGCGCCGGTCAAAAGCTCGCGCCTGCGCATGATCTTCGACGCAGTGCGCAACCAGGCGGTGATGTTCACCTTCTTCCTGCTGGATGTCAAGCCGGCCATTCGCGCCCGCCGCGCCGAGGCCCGCGAAGACGTGATCTCGCACCTGATTGGGCAGGGCTACAGCGAGCCCGAGATCCTGACCGAGTGCGTGACCTATGGCGCGGCGGGCATGGCCACCACCCGCGAGTTCATCTGCGCGGCGGCCTGGCACATGCTCGAACAGCCCGCGCTGCGCCAGCGCTACCTGGCCGCCGGGGAAGACGAGCGCTACGCCATTCTGCACGAAATTCTGCGCGCCGAGCCGGTGGTGGGGAACCTGATGCGCCGCGCCACTGCCGATATTGTGCTCGAAGAAGCTGGCGTCACCATTCCGCAGGGCGCGCTGATCAATCTGCACATTGCCGCAATCAATGCCGACGAGCAGCTGGTGGGCGAGCACGCCGAAGATATCTGCCCGGGGCGCGCGCTGGCCGCCGAGAATGCCAGCCCGGCGGTGATGAGCTTTGGCGATGGCGCGCACCGCTGCCCAGGGGCATATGTGGCCATTCAGGAAAGCGATATTTTCTTGCAGCGCCTGCTCGCGATCGATACGCTGCGGCTGGAGCGCGGCCCAACGCTGACCTGGAACGAGCTGGTGACGGGCTACGAGCTGCGCGATTTCATCGTCGCGGCCTGACGTTTGCGGCACACACAAAGAAAGGACGGAGCGACGAACGCTCCGTCCTTTTTGTTTGGCACAATCGGCTACAGCTAGACCAACTGCCCTACGCCCTGGCGCGCACCAGCAGCAGCGGCACCGTGATCGAATGCAGCACCTTGTCGGCCACGCTGCCCAGCGCCCAGCGCCGCAGCCCGCTCGCGCCGTGCGTTGCCATCACCACGAGGTCAGCGCACAGGTCAATCGCCTCGTCGACAATCGCCTCGCCGGGCAGGCCACTTACCGCCAGCGGCGTGATGGTAACGCCGTGGTCGGTCAGCACCTGCTTGTAGCCACCCAGCTCGTCGCCCAGGCGGCCACGCACCACCTCCAGCGCCTCGTCGTACTGCAGGTACGCGCCCATCACCTCGGGCGTTTGCAGGTAGGGCGGCGTCACAACGCTCAGCAGTGTCAGCTCGGCCCTGGCCTGCGCGGCCAGATCAACCGCCACCGGCAGCGCCTGGCGGGCACACGCCGAGCCGTCGAGCGGCACAAGAACGCGCCGAATTGCGCGCTCGGGCGAAAGCATGCGCTCGTTGCCGCGCACCAGCAGCATAGGCGTTTCGGTGATGTGCAGCACTTTATCGGCAATGCTGCCAAGCGCCCAGCGCCGCAGCCCGCTATAGCCGTGCGTCGCCATCGCGATCATGCGCGCGCCCAGGCTGCTGGCCAGTTCGGCAATCGTTTCGGCCGGGTTGCCCAGGCGCACTTCGTAGTTTGTGGTAATGCCAGCCGCCTGAAGCTTTTCGGCCTGATCGGCCAGGTAGTTCATGCCATTCAGGCGCAGAACTTCCCACGACGTCTGGGTTTGCACAGGCACATGCGCCACAGCCGCAAGCGAAGGCTCGGCCAGCTCGGCACGCGCGCTCAGTGCGACTTCAAGCTCGCCATCGCTGCGCGGATCGTCAAACAGCAGGTGATACCGGTCGGCTTCGGTGACGACGTGCAGCAGATGCACCTCGGCCGACATGAGCGGGGCCAACACGCGCACGCTGGGGAGCACCTGCTCGGCCAGCGCCGATCCATCGAGTGGGACCAGGATGGTATTCATATCAACCTCCTTGTCGACGCGACAGTACGCATCCATGCCAGCAGCATAGCATTCCATGCGCGTGCCGGGGAAAATGTTCCGCGACGCTGTGTAGCGGGATCGCAACGCGCCGCATGCAAGGGGTTGCTAGTACATTTTCGATTTACGATTTTCGATTTACGATTGCGCCGAGGCGCATGCTGATGCTGAAAAAGCGCGACCGAAATCCGCATAGGTCGTTTGAAAATGCACTAGTAGAGCAGCGATTTGTACTCTTCTTCCTGCTGATGCAGCGCCTGCTTCAATTGCTCTTCCGTAATTTGCTGCTCTTCCAGCAGCACTTCGCCCAGGCGCCGGTAGCCGCCGGCCTGAATGGCGCGCAGTTGCGCCAGCACAGCGGTGTGCAAATTATTGATGGTGATATAGCCTTTGCGCACCAGGAATTCACCAAGCATCACCGGGCGCTCAAACGTGCCCGCCTCGATGCGCAGCTGCGTCTGATGCGTCAAGAGTTGGGCGGCGCGCTCTGGCGCGAGCCAGCCCTGTGCTACAAGTATTTCGCCCAGCAGCGGCCGGCGGCTGCTGATCGGGGCGGCGCGCTGGATGCGCAGCGCCTGCTGAATATATTCCTCGTGCACGCCATAGGCCTGGAAATAAGCACCAATGTGTTTGGGCGTGCGCGCCGATGGCGCGGCCAGCGGGCGGCAGCCACTCAGCCGGGCGCGCATGGCCACAGCATCCTGCTCTTTCACGTTATTCATGGCGGCGTGAATGGCAGGATCGAGCGGATCGAGCCGCAAGGCGTGCTCGAGGCATTCGCGCCGCTGCGCAGGCGTATCGCTGCACAAGCTGAGGTAAAGCCAGGCGCGCGGGTGCCCGGGGTTGGCGCGCACCACATCCATCATGGTGGTAACGATCGCAACGCGGTCGCCGGGCGAGAAGTTTTTCAGCGTTTTTTCAATGGCAGTATATCGCATCATAGCTATAGCCTTCGTTGACGCATACACAATATGACTATGCCTTTAAACCGTTTCTTTACGAAAGGGTATGCTTCCGGAAGATGACAGAACGATGACTGTTCAGTTCGCAGAAAGGCGCGTTCCTCTTCGCCGGCTGGTTGCGGTTGTGCTACCTGGCAGAGATAAATCTTCCCTGTTGCGCGAGAAGCGCCGACCTATAGTAAATACATCGCAGATCGGCAAGCACCCGCTCGCCGCCCGGTAGTCACAGCAGAGCAGGCAGAACCACACAGGCGGCAAGCAGGCACAGGTTGAACTATGTGTCGCCGCGAGCTGCATCGCCCCAGGGACAATGCCAACACCAGGCGATTGTTTATCGCCTTCCAGGCAGAACAGGCAGCGCCATGAACACAGCAACCGAGCAAGTCTACGAAAAAAATATCGACACGCGCGGCAGTTTCTGCCCTGGCCCGCTGATCGAGCTTATCCGCGGGCTGAAATGCATACCAGTGGGCGGTACTGTGGTCGTACTTACCTCCGATTTTGAATCGGAAAAAGATATACCCTTCTGGGTACGGAAAGCCGGGCACCGTTTGCTCGAAGCGCGCAGCGAGCACAATGCGACCCGTTTCGTTGTATGCAAACTCCATTGAGAAGCACCGATATGTGTATCCGGCGTCGGTGCCGGCAGCGCGTGAAGCGTTCTGGCGGCACTGTTCGCGTTTCATAGCGCGGCAGAGGCTATTCTGCCGCAGGAGCGAACGACCATGGCACCGCATGAGATTGTTATTGTTGGCGGGGGCGTGGGTGGCACGCTGGCCGCTAATATTCTGGCCCGCAAGCTCACCCGCCGCCGCGCCCATGTCACGCTGATCGACCGCACAGGCCGCCATTGCTTCCAGCCGGGCTGGCTGTATGTGCCGTTTGGCGGCGAGCCGCCCGAGCATCTCGAGCGCGACGAGCGCAACCTGCTCGACCGCCGGGTGACACTGGCAATTGGCGATGTCGCCAGCATCAATCGCGACGCGCGCCTGATCGAAATGGCCGACGGCATGCACTTCCCCTACGACACGCTGATCATCGCCACGGGCGCGCGGCTGGCCCCCGAATTGCTGCCAGGCTACGCCGCAGGCGCACAGCATTTCTACAGCGCCGAAGCCGCATTGCAGCTGCATGCCGCGCTGCGCGCCTTTGCTGGCGGAAGAATTGTGGTTGGCGCGGCCGATCTGCCGTACAAATGCCCACCCGCGCCGCTGGAGTTTACCTTCCTGCTCGAAGATTACCTGCGCCAGCACGGCCTGCGCGAGCAAACCGAGATCGTCTACCTTTCGTCGGTTGATCGCGTCTTCCCAATCGAAAATATCGCCAACTTCGCTGCCCCACTGCTCGAAGCGCGTGGCATCCGCACCCAGCTGAATTTCACGCCGAGCGCAATCGACGCAGCGGCGCGCACCATTCGCTCGGCCGAAGGCGCGGCGCTGCCCTACGACCTGCTGGTGCTGGTGCCGCCGCACCGTGGCGCGCAGATCGTGAGCGAGGCCGGGCTGGGCGACGCGCTGGGCTGGGTGCCAACCGACCGCGAAACGCTGCAATGCACGCTCGATCCGAATATCTATGCTGTTGGCGATGCCAACGACCTGCCGATTTCGAAGAGCGGCTCGGCGGCGCATTTCGGGGCCAAAGTCGTGGCAAACCGCATCATTGCCGAGTTGCTGCACCGCCACGAGCTGCCGCGCTACACTGGCGAGGTGATGTGTTTTATCGAAACCGGGCAGGGCCAGGCCAGCCAGGTCGTGTTCGACTACAACCACCCGCCGCAGCCGCCCGCGCCCAACCAGCTGTACCACTACGAAAAAACGCTGTTCAATCGTTTCTACTGGTACCTGGTGCCGAGCGGCGTGGTGTAGTCGCGCTGCGCACGCGCCAGTGGGTTGCGGTTTCTTTTCCAACGGGGAAGCAGGTGTTTCCTCTGGCGCGAGCCACGGGTGCTATGCTGGGCACCACAGCGCCGGCGCGACGACGCGCCCGGCCAGCATGCAGCGAGGAGGCCGTATGTTTCGCAAAATACTTGTCGCCGTCGACGGCTCGCCCAATTCGAACGAGGCGATGCAAACCGCCATCGACCTGGCGCAGCGCTATACCGCATCGATCTGTCTGGTTCACGCATTCCCGCATGTGTCCGACCTGCTGGGAACGCCACAGTACGAAACCCTGCTGGAAGCGCGCAGCGCGATCGGCACGCAGCTGCTCGAAGCCGCGCGCCAGCAGTTCCCCGCCAATATGCCTGTTGAGCCGCAGCTGGTGGAAGGGCCGGCCGCGCCCGCGATTCTGCGCATCAGCGTGGAAGAAAAATGCGACCTGATTGTGCTGGGGTCGCGTGGCTACGGCCAGCTTGCCGGGATGCTGCTCGGCAGCGTGAGCAGTGTGGTGGCGCATCGCGCGCAGTGCGCAGTGCTGATTGTGCATGGCAAGCGCTGACGCAGGAGTCGGGAGTTAGAGCAGTCGGCAGTCAGCAGAAGCCAGTCGGCACCAGCACTAAGGCATCAGAAAGCTATCGCGTACAAGATTGACGGCTCATCTATTGTGACGAATGCTGTAGGAGTCAGTATTCCTGGCTTTTGAAGCCGTCTGGGATATAAGAACGGAGCGCACAGAGGCCACGGAGAACAAAATCTCCGTGGCCTCTGTGCGCTCTGTGGCTCGCCTAGACCAGCGCCACAAAGCGGCCGATATCGGCGCGGATCATGTCGAAGCTGGCGCGCCAGAACTCAATTGCGCGAATATCGATCTCCATGCGCTGCGCCAGGGTCGCCGCGTCGGCCAGGCCGGTGGCGGCCAGCAAGTCGTCGTAGCCGGCCTTGAAGGCCTCGGGGTCGCGCCGGTAGCGGGCGTACAGGCCCAGGCCAAACAGCAGGCCAAACATATAGGGGTAGTTGTAAAACGTGTTGCCGCCGTAGTAGTGCGGCTTGGCGGCCCACATAAACGGGTGCAGCGCCTCGGCATCCAGCCCGTCGCCATAGGTTGCAAGCTGCGCATCGCGCATGGCCGCGCACAGCTCGTCCACCGAAAGCTCGCGGGCGGCGCGGCCTTCGAACACGCGCTGCTCGAACAGGAAGCGGCTCGAAATATCGACAACGATCTGGCATGCATTCACCAGCGCGCCTTCCAGCACCTCAACCTGCTCAGCGGGCGGCAGCGTGCCCATGGCCGCATTGCGCACAATCGTCTCGCAGAAAATGCTGGCGGTTTCGGCCAGTGTCATCGGCGTGCTGCGGTTCAGCTCGGGCATGCGCGCCAGGTTGACGTTGTGGTAAGCGTGGCCCAGCTCGTGCGCCAGCGTCGAAACGCTCTTGAAGCTCGGCTCGTAGTTCGACAGAATGCGCGACTCATCGGCGCGCAGAGGCATGCAGAACGCGCCATCGCGCTTGCCCGAACGTGGCTCCGCATCGATCCAGTGTTCGCGGAAGGCGCGCGCCGCAAACTCGCTCATGCGCGGCGAGTAGGAGCCGAACTGCTGCACAATGAAATTGGCCGCCGCGCTGTAGTTCCAG
Organism: Kouleothrix sp. 19917; assembly: GCF_057073505.1. Classification (NCBI taxonomy): domain Bacteria; kingdom Bacillati; phylum Chloroflexota; class Chloroflexia; order Chloroflexales; family Roseiflexaceae; genus Kouleothrix; species Kouleothrix sp. 19917. The sequence goes on along the minus strand of NZ_CP097099.1, from coordinate 325,127 downwards.
GCGCTGCCGCCCTGGCCCACTGGCGCAAACAGATCGTACCAGGCCAGGCGCTCCAGCCCGAGCATGCGCGCTTTGGCATGCAGGTAGCGCCGGAAGTCGGGGAAGGCCTCGCGCGCGGCGGCCATCATCGCGTCGAGCGTCGCCCGGTCGATATTATTGTTGAACAGGGTCGCTTCCAGCGGCGACGCCCAGCCGCGCCGCCGTGCCAGCGTCAGCACTTCCCCCTTGATGCTGTTCATGGCGGCGGCCAGCGGCACCGCCGTGCGGCGCCAGGCATCCAGCTCGGCGCGGTAGCCCGCTTCGCGCATGGCCCGGTCGGGGTTGTAGGCCAGATTGCGCACGGCGCTCATGGGCATGTCGCGCGCGCCAACCGTCACCAGCAGCTGCGAGGCAATGTTGTTGTACAGGCGGCCCCACGCGCTGCTGCCGCTTGGCGCAAGCTCGGCGGCCAGCGCTTCCTCGGGCGGCGACATCAGGTGCTGGGCGCGCTGCTGGGCCTGGCGCACCATAAAGGCATAGTCTGCTGCCGTCGCCGAATCTGCAAGCAATGCATCGGCATCCAGCCCACCCAGCCAGGCCGTCAGGCGCGTCGAAAGCTGCGCCAGCTTGACGGCGCTTTGCTGGTATTCGCTCAGGCGCGCTTGGGCCAGCGTATCGCGCGAGTTCGTGGCGACAAAGCTGTAGATATACGCCTGCATCGTTCCCAGGCGCTCGAACAGCGGGTTGAGCGCGGCCACCACCTCTTCGAAGGCGGACGCAGCAGCGTCGGCAGGCGGCGGCGCGGCGGGCTTGGCAATGCCCAAACGGTCAAATAAAGCAACTGCGGCATCGATGCTGCCCAGCGCCTCTTCAAAATCGGCCGCAAACTCGGGCGAGTCGAGGCCAGGGTAGACAACCGCCATATCCCAATGGGGCAGCGCTGCCGAATCGGCTGCCACCGGCGCATCCTGTGCCATTGTTTCCTCCTTTTCGCAGGCTGCGAAGCGCGTGTATGCTGCGGGAAGGATACCACAGAAGCGCGGGGAAGAGGCACGCGGCCTTTATGACAGCGGCACGCGTGCAACCCGAAAGCCAAGGCCCGAATAGTGGGTATCGGGCGTGCAACGATGCCGAAAGGATGCATGCAGATCTGGCGCCAGGTTGGTCCACCCGCCACCCCGCACAATAAAGCTATGATCAGCGGGCTGCTGTGGGTTTTCGCGCTCGGCGCTCATTTCATACGGGTAATCTGCGGCGACGCTGCGCGTCCATTCCCAGGCATTTCCCGCTAAATCGTATACGCCTTCGGGCGTGGCCCCCTGTGGGAAGCAGCCAACCGCAGTCGTTCCCTGATACAAACCGCCAAAATTTGCGCGCGCCGCGTCGGGCGGTTCGTTGCCCCACGGAAAGGAGCGGCGTGCCAGGCCGCGCGCCGCGAATTCCCACTCTGCCTCGCTGGGCAGCACATAGCGATAGCCAGCCGGAGTATATTCCTGGTGCAGGCTCAGCCATCGGCAAAATGCCTGCGCCTCGTACCAGCTCACATCCACCACGGGATGATTTGCCTGCCGCCCGCCCTGCCGATCGTGCCAATGCGTGCTGCTTCCAGCAGAACGGAGCCATTCCGCGCCGCTGGCATCCCACCATTCCGCATTCGGCGTGTAGCCACCAGATTCGGCAAAAAGGGCAAACTGCGCGATTGTTACCGGGTAGCGCGCCAGGGCGAACGCCGGCAGGTTTAAATTGCTGTTGTTGCGCGTATCCTTCAGCCAGTGCTCGGCAAATGTGCGCTCAAGCACTCGATGCTCACGCCAGCGATTTCCGATCAGGAAGGTTCCGCCCGTAAACTCGGCCACAGTGATCGCCAGGTCGCAGACACCTGGGCGCGGATCGCCTAGCATACCTACATATGCACCTGCACGCACGCGCTCCCCCGTATCCAGATCGCTCGCCGTGATACTTTCCGCCAGGCCCTGGGCAAGCTCGGCCCACAGGCGCGGCAGGGCAACGGTTTGCACGCCAATCAAAGCCGGCTTGCCGCCCATGTCTTCCAGGCATTCGGCCACAAAGAGCAGCGCGCGCAAACGGGCGGGGTCGGAACACGCAAGGTTCGCATGCTGCACCAGCATAAACTGCAGCCACAGCGCCGCCGTCTCGACATCGTCGCCGCGCACCATGCGCCCGAGCGCCAGCAAGATCACCTCGCGCCAGCGCGGGCCATCGGTCTGCCAGTGCTGATACGCTAGCGAATAGAAATCTGGCTTGTGTTTCTGCTTGGCCAGGTAGCAGCCAGCCAGGTATTCTTCATAGGTCAGGTGCGGCATTGCATAGCGTTCACCACCCTCATTCAGCAATAAGCCGCTTTCCTGCTCGAGGTAGGAAAGCACCTGATCGGTTTTTTCGTAGGCGGCAGCGGGTGCAACACCAAATTGCACAAACAGCTGCAGCAAGGCCCCGCGCACAACCTCTGCGGCAAGCAGGCCCCGCCCGTCGGCCGATCGCTCGCCGTGATGTGCGCGGTAGGCAAGTTCTTCCAGCACTTTGCGAATATGGTGCTCTTTCAGAAGCATAAGCTGTGGGTCGTTCTTGAGTAATTCCAGCAGGTTTGCCTGCTCGCTGCCATCGCGCCGAAATTGTGTCCAGCGTGTCAGCAGCAGCTGAACCAGATCCTCGTACAGATCGGCGCGATCTTCGGGCAGCTTCCCGCCATAGTAGTGAAGAATCACGATCAGGGTAAGCAGCAGCGGCGTTTGCCCAAGTTCGCGAACGTTGGGCAGGGCCTCAAGTCGCTGGCAAAGCATATCGGCGCGCATTTGCGCTTCATGCTCTTCAAGCGAGCCTTGCTGGAAGGCGCAGCGATACCACCCATGAATAAAGTGGTGGATCTGGCCAATGGTAAACGGCGCAATTTCAACCGGGTCGCCCCACTCGATCAGCGGGGCAGCCGTTGCGCCAATATACGAGCGCACGCGGCAGCTCACCACTGCATAGCACGGATGCTGATTGGTCAAATCGGCAATTGCCTGTGCAACCTGCACGCGAATGAGCGGGTCAATCACTTCATCGAGCCCATCGAATAACAACAAAAGGCGGCTGGCGTTAAACAGCTGGCGCTGTGATTTTTCGGGCCGGCCAAGTGCCGGGCTTTCGAGCGCCTCGCCAAGATACTGCCATAGTTGATCTTTCGTAGCCGATGCCTGTTTGGTGCGCAGCCACTCGGCAAAGCCGCCTAGCGAAATATAGATTGGAACCAGGCGCCCGACGCTCCAAAACGGCAGCGCTTCCGCGCCATTATTGAGTTCGTTACGGGCCAGCATCACTGCGACATAGCGCAGGAAAGCACTCTTGCCGCTTCCGGGGCCACCCAGAAGAACCATGTGTCTGCGCTGGCACAATGCTTCGAGCAGCAACAGTGGGCGCTCGATGCGTAACTGTGGGGTGGGCGCATCCAGTGTGACGAGCCGGCGCGCATATTCGGGCAGGCGCTGTTCTGCCGCGCCGGCAGGCAGCGCGCTGAGTGCCGCCGTGTCGTCATCGGGGTCGGCCACCCACGATGTGCTGGCCAGCAAAACATAGAGCTGGCTGAGCCTAAATGCAGGCGGCTTGCCAAGTTTACGCTCGGCATTCACGATTCCTGCAAGGCGCAGCCGATCGCAACGCCAGATCACCGTGTCCAGGTAGGCCTGGAGGCGCTCGCGGCGGGCGCGTCCCGCTTTTGAAGAACGAGATCCCTGAAAAAAGACCTGTGTTTCGGCCTGGTAGCGCGTGCCGCCCGACTGAACGCCGCCGCTGACACTGCCGCCAACTGCCACAGCTATATTCGCGTCATCGCCAATATCGAGCTGTGTTATTTGCTGTGCCGGCTCGGTCGTACCAGCAACCGTTTCGCGAATAGCAGCAACAGCCGCATCCAGCGCCGCGCGCGCCGCCGGGTCGGAAAGCTGATCGCGCATGCGTTCAAGCATGGCAATCTGGGCCGAGGTGTAATCTTTCATGCAAACCTCTGCGCTTAGCTGCGTTGCCGCACGATCGTCTCAACCAGCAGTGCGAGCACATCGCGGGCATCGAAGCCGGCGGGCTGCCGAAAATCGATCGCGGCAAGATTGCGCAACTTTGGCGCGAGCTGCTCGGGCTGGCGGGGGACATCGGGCAAAAACACGGGAATGATTGGCAGGCGCGAGCGGTTAGGCGCCGAGCGCAGCAGCACGCGTTGCATATTGCTATAGGTACCGTAGTATTCCTGCTCGGGCGGGTTGCCAAGCGCATGCGCGCCAATAACAATCGCGACAGTGCGCATCCCTGCGGCAATCCGCTCGCGGTCGCTTGCCCCAGCGGGCACAGGTTGAGCAAAGCGCCCTGCAACATCGATCCAGGGCAGAATACCCTGCTCGCGCAGGCGCATTGCCAGCTGGTTCACCAATGCCCGATCTTCGGCATTGTGGCACAGAAACACGTCGATCTCCTGATTCTGCTCGCGTTCGGTCATCACAAGCACGCGTTTCTGGCGCTGCTGCTCGGCATCGGCATCGGCCTCGATTGTGGCGATGCGCCCATCGGGCTCGGCGCTTTGCTCGGCAAGATCATCTAGCGGCATTGTTTCTTCACACACCGGGCAGATGACGGTTCGCCGCCGGCGCTCCTTGCGCAACGTAACTGCTTCGGAAGGGATGGTATAGCCGCAGGTACACTGGTAAATCCGCTCGCGCCGCACGCTCCCCTGCAATGCAAGCCGCTCAAGCTGCTGGTTCACATAGCGCAGCAGCACCATTTTTGTGTCGTTTGGCGTCCCCGGCCCGAAAAAAACCGTCAGCCGGCCGACTGCATCATCATTGCTGTCGGGGTAATCAACGGCGAAGCCACACACCTGCTTGGCAGGATCGCAAAAAACGGCGGCGTTCTTATACAACGCTTCTTTGGTAAACTTGCCCGAATTAATCAGCTGCACCGCCAGCGTGGCATAGATAGCCGTAACAGGCCCTTCAAACTGAAATGCAACCTCGCGAATATAGGATCCTGGGTATTCAGAAAGATCAGCGCGCATTTCGGAAGGAAATACCAGCATCGCGCCTGCGCTGGTTTGTTCGCGCCATGCAATGCTTCGCCCAACGAGCTCTTGCAGGGTGGCGAGGATGATATATTTCTCGATTTCGCGCATGGCATCGGGTGCCAGCAGCCGGTCGGTATCCATCGTGAACTTGCCCGCCCGCGCTTCCTTTTCCGGCAGCGAGCCGAGGCCATTTGGCTCATTTTGCGCCGACTGCGCCAGCCAGGCGCAGTAGTGATCGAGTATTTCGGGCTGGAGCAATACCAAATCACGGAACGGCAACCGGCGGATCAGGCCCACCGCTTCCAGGTGTGCCAGGCAGGTGTCGATTACTTGCGGGGGCGATTCCAATTGTGGGTTCTGCTGCTGAAAGCGCTGCAGCAGCCGCGCGCGCGACTGCAGGATCTTGCCAGCTTTTTTTTCGGCCACCAGAAACTGCTGCATCTGGCGGAAGAGTTCGGGAGTGCTGACAATTGGCAGCTCTTCCCATTGAAGCTCGCCACTGATTGCGTTCGCTAATTCTTTGACACCAGTTGCATTACGGGCGCTGGTCTCAATAAAATCCTTGAAATTGTAGCGATCCTTCACTTCTTTGATTCGCGCCTGGCTGACAGGAATGCCGCCGCGATCCGTCCGCGCCGCCACCAGAAACTTCACCAGCGGGCGGCCCTGGGTGGCCGCCTCCAACGCGCGGGCCCAGTACGCAACTCCAGCGAAAGGATCGGCATCTTTGCGTGCATCGAAGACGACCAGGGCAATCGCTACCTCGTTCATATGCAGCTGGTGAAAAACGCGGTAGCCTGGCTGGCCAGCCAGATCCCAGAGCAATGTATCGCACTGCACCGTCTTCCCATCGATCTCGCGTTCGCTTGTATCAAATGGCCAGACAAAGCGCCCATGGGTTGAGTCTGTTTCGGCGTATGGCTCGCCCATCAATGCGCGTGCCAGCCCCGTTTTGCCCACGCCGCTTTCGCCAACCAGCACCACTTTGGCATTGGTGTATTGAATATTGTGCAGAGCGCGCTCGGAGTTCGGCAGGTTTTTTACAATTAATTCCCAGGCGCGAATAACCATATCCTGCGAGGCGAGCGTAGCGATCATCGACGTGGAAGGATGGAAGGCGACATTTTTCATGGGCGCATTGAGCCAGTCGGGGATTGGGTCTTCGAGGTGCTCTTCGAGCTGCGCCACCGGGTCGGCCGAGCCGCGGCTCCACAGGAATGTTGAGCCATCGTGGCATTGTGCGGCCAGGAAGCGGCCATCGGACGAAAATGCAATTCCGGTCACACTATCGGAATGGCCTTCAAACTGGTATGTGGAAAGACCCTTGCGCGGATTCCACAGCCGCACCGTCCGATCTTGCGCGCCCGAGGCCAGCACATCATCGCGCGACCATGCAAGGCTATATACTGGCCCAAAATGGGCTTTAAGCTCGCGCTGTTGCTTGCCAGTGTCGCTGTTCCATAATCGCACCGTCGTATCGCTGGAACAGGAGGCCAGCGTATGGCCATCCGGCGACCAAACAACACTATACACCGGGCCGCTGTGGCCGTGAAGCAGGAGCCGTTCTTTCCCACTCCCTGTGTCCCACACGCGCACAGTCCGATCGAAGCCACAGGATGCCAGAAGCGGCGCACGCGGCGACCATGCGACACTATAGACCTGCCCGTTGTGTCCTGTTAGTGTCGAAAGCACACGCCCGCCAAGAACATCCCAGATGCGAATGCTCCGATCTTCCGAACACGATGCCAGGCGCCGACCATCGGGCGACCAGGCAAGCCCATAAATTGGCCCGTTATGCCCAAGCAGCGGCTCGCGCACTTTACCTGTAGTCATATCCCAGATGAGGATACTGCGATCATCCCCGCACGAGGCCAGAAAAGCTCCATCCGGCGACCAGGCCATCCAGCGAATACGTTGCCGATGGCGCACGAGCGTGTGCACCGGTTTGAAACCAGCCGGGCTATCATCGAACTGTTTTTGGCGCATTGCTATTCTCCAGGTTCCACAAGTGTCATACGGCAGTGAAACGTGATATAGCGGCAGCGATGAATGTTGATACGTGAGCGTGGGCGAAGCGAAAAAATTAAAATGTGTATATATGTAGTAAACGAATGCTGAACCATTTTTCGACTACCATTTATAGTACGCACACAGGGAATCCTTCGCCATCTAATATGTATCAACCTGGCACAGTTCTTGCTTATCTGCCAATCAGAGCCAAACCACCGCTGGCGGGGTGGCACCTTGATATAAGAAACGCTCGTCGGCATAGTTTGTGCTGGCACGAGCCTTGCTACGTGGCGCCTTGCAAACAAGAGGCAGACCAACGGTTAGGTGACACTGATGTACACCTTTCGTTTCCATATTTGCACAGCCGCACATATTCATCGCACGTTCTGTCACTGCAGCGCGCCATTTACTTGGAGCAACCAGAATGCAATCACATATTGCCGCGCAGCACATTCCGGGCGGAGTGCTCGCGCACACTTCATTTCATAAGCAGCCCGCGCGCGATATTCTTGTTGTCGACGATGACCATGCAATTGCGCAGTTCGTGTCGGAAGTGCTGTACGAAGAAGGGTATACAGTTCGTGTTGCCCACGACGGCGGGAGCGCCTTGCTCGAAATACTGCGCGACCCGCCCGGCATGCTGTTCCTGGATGTTGCAATGCCGGTGATGGTTGGTGACGAACTCCTTCGCCATCTGCGCAGCCAGGGCTATAATGATCTGCCAGTTATTATTATGACTGCAGGCCTGCACCCCGAAACATATATGAGCGCCGGGGCCAGCGCAGTTATGCCCAAACCTTTTACAGTAGATCGTTTGCTTGATCTGGCCACACACTACCTGCCGATGGCCTAAACGAAATTCACTACTCATCAGATTGTAAAGGCTGGTGGCTTATGGGCCACCAGCCTTTCCTGAATTATTGAGACTCTCGCCTGCTAACATGTTCAGTGTAAATGCCCAAACAGTAACGGGCAGGCAATTAGTGCAAAAGTGTCTCAATAAGCGCTTGACACAGGCTTCACAAATGTGGTAGGATAGATACAGGTTGGGGAGTAGCCACTCGCACCAAGCGAGCCAGCCGGTCGTCAGTACAGGGGCAGCGCCACAAGCGCGCCACTCGGCCGGTTGTATGTGTCCAGAGCACTACTGGCGAGACCACCACGACACTTGTTTGCCGTGGGGTCTCGCCTTTGTGTTACCTCACGGTCTATTGCCTAAGGAGCATAGACCAATGATCTGGATGTGGATCGGCTTCAACCTCTTCGTTCTGGCCATGCTGGCGCTCGACCTGGGCGTTTTTCACCGCAGCGCGCACGCCGTCACCGTCAAAGAAGCGACGATCTGGAGCGTGGTGTGGATCAGCCTGGCGATGGTTTTCAACCTCGGTATTTACCTCTTCTGGAACCAGCTTGTTCCCAACAGCGCCTATAGCAGTGGCGACGCGGCGCTTTCATTCTTCACTGGCTACCTGATCGAAAAATCGCTCAGCGTCGACAATATTTTCGTCTTTGTGCTGATCTTCGGCTACTTTAGCGTGCCGCCGCAGTACCAGCATCGCGTGCTGTTCTGGGGCATCCTGGGTGCGCTGGTCATGCGTGCAGCCCTGATCTTAGTCGGCGCGGCGCTGATAAAGGAATTCCACTGGATTATCTGGATCTTTGGCGCATTCCTGATCTTCACCGGCATCAAAATGGCCCTCCATAAAAATGAAGAGCTGCACCCGGAAGATAATCCGCTCATCAAGCTGTTTCGCCGCCTGATGCCCGTGACGCAAAACTACGATGGCTCGAAGTTTTTCGTGCGCAATGCTGGCAAGCTTATGGCAACTCCGCTCTTCCTGGTGCTGCTGATGATCGAGAGCACCGACCTGATCTTCGCGGTCGACTCAATTCCCGCGATCTTCGCCGTGACACAAGACCCGTTTATTGTGTACACATCGAATGTGTTTGCCATCCTGGGCTTGCGCTCGCTGTACTTCCTGCTCGCCGGTGTGATGGATAAGTTCTATTACTTGAAGCTTGGTCTTTCCGTGGTGCTCACGTTTGTTGGCATCAAGATGCTGATGCCCGACCTGAGCGCGCTGCTGACCGGCGTCTCGTATAAAATTCCCACACTGGTGTCGCTGGGTGTTGTGGCTGGCATTCTTGCCGTTGCCGTTGTTGCGTCGCTGATGCGGGCGCGCCGCCTGCCCGCTCAGGCACCGCAAACAAACTAACCATATGGCACAAACAGCAGGGCCGGGAGCAATGCTCCCGGCCCTGCTGTTTGACTATAACCCTAAAGAACGTGGAACTAGCGGCGCGCACCCCGGCGCTGGAGGGCGATGCCCGCAACCACCAGCGTCGCCGCCAGGGCAAGCAGCCATTCAGCGGCAGCGTTTGAGCCTTCGCCAGTGTTCGGCAGGCTGCGTGGTTTAGCCGCATTTGCGTTCGCCTGAACCGGCACATTTGGCGTGCCTTCTGTGCCCGGCGTTACATCAGCGGCCGGCGTTTGCTCGCTACCAGGCACAATCGTCGGCGTTCCATCATTCGAAACAACGGTTGGCGTGCCCTCGCCACCGCCGCCAGGCGTGCTGGTCGGGGTTTCATTACCAGTTACCGGCGCGGTCGCCGTCGGAGTATCATTCACCGAGCTTGGCGTGCGGGTTGGGTTCGAACGGCGCGGCGTCGATGTTGGCACGTCAGTTGCGGTCGCGGTTGCTGTGGGCGTGGCCGTATTGTTGCCAGGGATGGTGGGTGTTGCGGTGCTTACGGGCGTTTCTGTCGGGCCGCCCGGCGTGTTCGTCACAGTTGGCGTTTCGGTTGGCGTTGCCGTGTTGGTTGGCGTGGCTTGCTGGAACGTTGCCTGTATCTGTGCGCTGGCAGAGAGCGAGACACTTTCGCCCAGCACAAGCTGCTGCCCGGCCGTCGGGACACGGTTCGAGTTAAACACTGTGCCTGCATCCATCACATAGGGCACAGTTGCATTGACATTCACCGTGCCAGGGTTGGGGTTTGTGACCGTAAATACTGCCTGGCCCTGTGCATCAAAGGCAACTGTTGCGCTGGCCTGGCCATTATTCAGCACCGCGCCCCCATCAACCGTAATATTCACCGACGGCGCTGCGCCTGCTGGCGTGATCTGCGCAGTAAGCTGCACTGGCTGGCCTTGCGGCACCGTTGCGTTGGCTGGCGTAATCGTCAGCGAAGCCAGGCCGGTATTCGTGCCCGGGCAGCCATTCGCGGCGAAATTCGCCTCTGCTTCGGCCGCAATCGCCTGTGCTCGCGCGCGAATGGCGGCGTCGGTAACCGTGTTCAGGTTCAGCCCGTCGGAGAAATGCCAGATCGCGAGTTGAATCGCCGCGCCTTCTGCCCGGGTGGTAACGCTCGATGCTGGGTGGCTGGCCAAAACATAGCGAATTTTGCATCCTCTGTTTGCGGGCGCATTCGGTTTGTCGGGCAGAGCATTAACTGAGCCGCCACCTGTATATGTGTCGTTGCGGCGCACTAGAATATTTACCTCAATGCAGAACACATCGACGATTGGGCCAAGTTTATCGCCTGGCGCATCCCTGTCGAGCTGCAACAACAGCACGCCGGCCCCGTCCGTTACTGTCTGGTTCGTAACCGGGTTTGTAAAGGTCACATTTTGCGCGCGCGTCGCGTCAGCGCCAACAAATGTGCCCGTCGTGGGCAAGGCCGCCAGGGCCACCGCCGTCATCAGTGCAAAAACGAGAAACGCTGCGGCAACTCGGCCAATGTGCCATCCCCACCGCCTGTTACGAAATGGTAGTGCGTAGTGCATGGAACCTCCTGTTATGTAAACCAAAATCGTAGAGACAATAAATCACTTTACGCAGCCACTTCCAGCGTAAAGTCTATATCCGCAGCCGAGGCGGCAACCATTCCGCCTGTGCAGAAAGGTATCGCTAAGTAAAAAATTTGGCGACAACATGTGCCGCCCTCAGTTTTGGGATGGAATCGGCGGGGATTATGACATAAGATCGTACGAACGTCAAGTGTTTTCTGTATAAATAAGCGCTAGAAAATACATATCGTAATACTAATATGTTCCGTAAACACGATCAATACGTTATTTTACGTATTTCGCTAGTGCGCTATAGTATCGCATCAGAAAGCGAAAAGATACGATATCGTCATAGACCTTTGAGGCGGCGCGCCAGGCCAGTGTAGCGTTCGGCGACACGATTGTTTTTAACGGCAATGGCAATGGCGCGGCGATCGCCTGTGAGCACGGCGAGCTGCCTGGCGCGCGTGACGGCAGTGTAGAGCAAGTTGCGCTGTAGCAGGGTAAAGTGTTGCGTCAGCAGCGGCAGCACCACACACGCATATTCGGCGCCCTGCGCTTTATGCACCGAGATGGCATAGGCCAGGGTTAGCTCATCGAGCAGGCCGAAATCATACGCAACGTCGCGCGTGTCGTCGAAGCGCACGGTTAGCAGCTGCTCGACGCCATCAATCGCCACAATTTCGCCAATATCGCCGTTATACACTTCCAGGTCGTAGTTGTTGCGCAGCTGCAGCACGCGGTCGCCCAGGCGGAAGAGCGTCGCGCCAAAACGCTGCTCGGGTTTGTAGTCGTGCGGGGGGTTAAGCGCCGCTTGCAGAAGGATATTCAGGTTTGCGACGCCGGCCGGCCCGCGGTGCGTGGGCGTGAGCACCTGGATGTCGCGGCGCGGGTTCAGGCCAAAGCGCCGGGGGATGCGCTCGGCCACCAGCTCGACCGTCAGCTCGGCGCAGGGGTCGGGCTCGGGGCGGGGGAAGAAGAAGAAGTCGGCTAAATCGCGGGTGTGCGGGAATTCGCCGTTGTTGATGCGATGGGCGTTGGTGATAATGCCGCTGCCCTCGGCCTGGCGGAAAATCGTGTCGAGGTGAATGCTCGGCACGGCCATGCTGTCGAGTACATCGCGCAGCACACGCCCCGGCCCAACGCTCGGCAGCTGGTCGGCGTCGCCAACCAGCAGGATATGGGCGTGCTGCGGGATGGCTTTGAACAGGTTGTTTGCCAGCAAGATATCGAGCATGCTGACTTCGTCAATCACGACCACGCTGGCTTCCAGGGGCATTTCGGCATTGCGCTTGAAGTGCGGCCCGCCCATTGGTGAAAATTCCAGCAGGCGGTGAATAGTTGCAGCCTCCGCGCCGGTCGCCTCGCTCAGGCGTTTGGCCGCGCGCCCGGTCGGCGACGCGAGCAGGAAGGCGTCGCCGCGCTGCTGCAGCGCCATGATGATCGTGCGCAGCGTGGTGGTTTTGCCAGTGCCTGGGCCGCCAGTGAGCACGCTCACTTTGTTGGTGAGCGCCATCTGCACTGCCTCGCGCTGCTGGTCGGTCAGCACCACGCCGCGCCGGTCGGCCAGGAAATCGAACACGCGCGCCCAGTTGGCGGTGCGATAGAAGGGCGCGATCTGCGATGGCGCGCGCAACAATTCGATCAGGCGCTCGGCCACGCCACGCTCGGCGCGGTAGAAGGGCTGCAAATAGACCTGGCGCTGGCCGTCCCATTCTTCGACATGCACCTCGCGAGTAATCGCAATCGCGCCGAGCGTGGCGGCTACCACCGGCTCAGCCACACCCAGCAGCTCGGCGCCGCGCTCGGCCAGTTCGTCCCACGGCAGGAAGCAATGCCCTTCATCCGATGCCTGGCTGAGCGTGTAGCGCAGGCCCGCGCCCACGCGCTGCGGTGAGTCGTGCGGGATGCCCAGCGCCTGCGCGATTTTGTCGGCGGTAAGAAAGCCAATGCCGTAAACATCGTCGGCCAGGCGGTAGGGCGTGGCCTGTACCACGCTGAGCGACTGTTCGCCATACTGCTTGTAGATGCGCACCGCCAGGCCCGGCGCAATCTCCAGATCTTGCAGAAACAGCATGATCGCCTTGATCTGCTGCTGTTCTTCCCAGGCGTGAATAATGCGGTCGACGCGTTTGGGGCCGAGGCCAGAAACTTCGCGCAGGCGCAGCGGCTCGTGGTCGAGCACGTGGAGCGTGTAGGAACCAAACGTTTCGGCAATGCGCTTGGCCATCACCGGGCCAATGCCCTTGATCAGTCCCGAACCGAGATAGCGCCGAATGCCCTCGACGGTGGCGGGCAGCACGGTGCGGTAGCGCTCGACCTCGAACTGGCGGCCATGCTCGGGATGATCGACCCAGCGCCCTTCGAGCTCGACCGACTCGCCGACCTGCACGCCCAGCAGCTTCCCGACGATGGTAACGAGGTGATTCTTGTCGCGCGGCTGCACGCGAGCAACGGTGTAGCCGTCTTGCTCGCTATGAAATGTGATGCGCTCGAGGACGCCGTCGAGTCGTGTCATGGCGCGAATATGGCGGCGGCGCGGCCGATGGTGCGGGTCAATTTCATGCCGTTTAGTATAGCATTGCCGATTGGGGCGCGCAATTTCTGCGTGAAGGAGTGCGGCGAAAAAGCTGTTCCAAATTGCTGCAAAATTGCTCGAAAATTCAGAGATCCAAATCGGCGCAGGCTTCGCATAGCATCATGAAGTTGAAGTCCTCCTCTCCTCCAAACACAAAGGCCGCCATCGCGAAGGCGGCCTTTGTGTTGTTTACAGGTAGACCTCGCGCCGGCAGCGGCGGCACCACACCGCCCGGTTGGCCAGCGCCCAGCGCGCGCCACCATTGCGCGGCGGCACCACATAGATCACGTCGCGCCGCCGGTCGGTGCGTCCGCAGCGCTCGCAGCGCCCAGCCGCCCGCCGCCACACCCGCCAGTCGAAACGCAAAAACGGCAGATCGAGCGCAAGGTGCAATGTGACGCCAATCGCCAGCGGGCGCAGAGCTGGCCAGCGCCCTTGCAGTCCCCACACAATTGGCAGCGTGAGCTGGGCGTGGTGGAAGACCGAGCGCAGCGCGCCATAGCGCGGGCGCGTGTCGCCGGGGGTGCGCGCGGTGTGCCGCCAGCGGTCGTAGCGCCAGGCGGTCAGCGGGTTCCAGTTGCCACTGCGCCAGGCGTAGAGAAGATAGTGATCGGCATCAAGCCCAACGCCGCCGAGCAGCAGCAGGGCAGCGCGGCCGGGAGCGCGCCAGTAGAGTGCAGCGCCCGCTGCGAGCGACGACAAAAGATGAATGTGTAAGCGCATGATCTGCCTTTGTGGCTGGTGAAGAGTTCTGGAGAGAAAACGCCGGGGGTGGCGCGTTGGGTACGCCGGGCGCTTAGAGCCGCACCTCGGTGAGCTGCATGCGCTCCATGGCGCGGAAGCCAAGCTGCTTGTACGCCTGCAGCGCGCCAGTGTTGTGTTCCAGCACCATCAGAAACACGCGCGGCGCAAGGGCAAAGGCTGTTTGCGCCAGCGCTGCCGTGCAGGCCGAGGCATAGCCGCGCCGCCGCCAGTCGGGGTGCGTGGCAACATGGCCAATTTCCACCACTTCAGGCGTGGCGAAGTGCGTGGCCGCCATGGCGACAAGCTGTCCCGCTTCAAAGCAGCCAAAGGCCGGGCCAAGCGCCAGCGCGCTGTTATGCCACACCGACAGGCCAGCCGCCAGCGCCAGCGCTTCCATCTGCGGCACATCCTCCGGCTGGAGCCGGCGCGGTTTGTGCCCGGTTGGGATGCGTAATTGCTCTGGCTCGACCACCATCTGAAATTCGATTTCTGACGAAACGAGCTGCGCGTGGTGCAGCAACTGCGCGGCGCGGTCGGGCGGCAGCAGCGCCCAGACAGTGCCAGCAAGCAGGCGCGGGTTGCGGCTGGCCAGCGCGGCCAGCAGCGCGCCCACCACCACGCCCGACCGCGCCGCAAAGGTCAGGTTTGCAATCGGCAGGTCGTGGTAGGTCGATGCCACGCCCAGCACGCGATCGCCCTCATTTGCCACCACCACATCCGACACGGCGCGCAATTGCGAGGCATTTGAAAGCGGCAGGGCATTGCGATAGGGCATTGCGCGCAGGTAGGCCAGCGCGGCGGGCTGATTATCGGCGTCGAGCGGGGCAATTTGCACAGGGCGCTCTCCTACGATGCTGCCGTTGCGCGTGCTTCGTATGCTCCCCGGTCGAGTTGCCAGCGCCAGATCGTGCCAAGGTTGGGATCGTCCAGCGCGCCAGCAAAGGACATGCCGACTTTTTGCAGCACGCGGTTCGACGGGTTCGGCTCGGCAAGGGTGTGCGCCACCACGGCGCGTACCATTGGGCGCGCAAAAGCATAGTCGATCAGCGCCAGCACCACCTCGGTGGCAAAGCCGCGATTCTGGCAGGCTGGCGCAATCTCGTAGCCAATCTCAACCGCGCCCTGCGCATCTGGCCCGCCAGCGAAGCCGCCGTTCCCCACCAGTAGGCCCTCGGCCGGGTTCAGAAAGAGCAAGCCCGGCCAATCGGACGGCCCGGCAAAGCCCGGTTGCCCTGCTTCGGCCGGGACAAACGCCTCGGGGAAGTGCGGCCAGCCTTCCGGCACGCGCGCGCCCAGCAGGGCCGCAAGGTCGCCCGCGCCGCGCCCAAACGCGATTTTATGGCGTTCTTCGAGCGGCACCAGCTGGAGGCGCGCAGTTGCAATCGAGGGCATGGAATTATTCATTCTCATGGGCAAACGGGCCGTGCTGGTCGTAGCGCTCCCACAGCGGGTGCAGGGCGCAGGCCAGGCGCTTGCTGCTATCCGTGAGCAGCAGTTGCCGCATCGCTCCGGCAGGAATAATCTCGGTGTCGATCTGGCCGGCGCGATACATTCCCATCAGTTCGGAGTAAAGCTCAGCTGCGCCCAGGTTCGCCAGCGCCGCCAGCAAAAACGAACGTATGATTTTGTCTTCTTCGGCGGCGAGGCGCTCGCGCAGGCCAGCGACAATTGCTTCGCGGGCTTCGGGCGCGGCTGCCGTGACGTAGCTCAGGGCGCGAAATGCAGCGCTGCGCGCCGACTCGGCACGGTCCGTGTCGTCGGCAAAGGCCCACAGCGGCTCGATGGCCGCCGCGCCCAGGTGACCGATGATCTGCGGCGCTTCTTCGGCCCACACCTGCGGCAGGCGCTCGTCCTCGTAGTCGAGCTCAACCGGGAATTCCTCAAGCAGCGGCTCGATCATCTCAATCATGTTCAGCTCGCCCAGCAGGCGCAGCGCGTGAATCGGCGCGTAGCACTCGGGCGCGTCTTCGTGCAGCACATCCATATCCGTCGCCAGATCCAGCAGCGGCTGAAAGGCCGCCGCGCCCGCGCGCGTGATCTGCGCGGCCAGCTTTTCGTGCGGGCGTAGTCCTTCGCGGCGCAGCTGTTTCACTTTTTCGGCAATACCAAGCTCAAGTACCATTGTTCACTCCTGCGAGCTGAGATCGTCGCCCAGCCCACTTGCGCGGCCACGGGCGGGCCAGGCGCCATTCGTTAGAAATTCGGCCAGCGGGCGAAAGCTGCGCCGATGCTGCACGCTCGGGCCGTGGGCAAGCAGCGCGCGTTCGTGCAGCGCGGTGCCATAGCCTTTGTGCAGCGCAAAACCATATTCGGGGTACGATTGCCCAAGCACGCGCATGGAGCGGTCGCGGGCAACTTTTGCCACAATCGAGGCCGCCGCAATCGAGAGACAGCGCGCATCGCCTTTGATAAGCGATTGCTGCGGGCAGGGCCAGTGCTCCAGCCGCACGGCGTCGATCAGCAGGGCGTCGGCCGGGCGGGCGAGCCGCAGCAGGGCAATTTGCATCACCAGGCGCGTGGCTACCAGAATGCCGTGTGTGTCGATCACCGCCGCCGGCACCGCGCCAATGCCCCAATCGTCGGCCAGCGCCAGCACGCGCTCGGCCAGCCGTTCGCGCTGCGCACCACTCAGCTGCTTCGAGTCGTTCACGCCCTGGAGCAAGGCTGGCTGCGCGAACACGCCTGGTGGCAGCACCACCGCCGCCGCCACCACTGGCCCGGCCCAGCAGCCGCGCCCGACTTCGTCGACGCCCGCAATGCGCTGGTGCCCGGCCGCGCGCAGCGCCAGCTCGAACTCAACAGTTGGTGCCATTATGCCTCGGCCCGGCTGGCGAGCAGCAGATGAACCGCATGCCCCGCAACCGGCTCCCAGCGCTCTTCGACGGCAAAACCGAACGACCGCAGCGCCGCGCCCAGCCGTGAGTGTGGCGCCGCTGCCGGTCGCTCGTTTGGCGAACGCTGCAGCGTAGCGCGATACAGAAGATCGAGCGCGCGCTGGTACGGGCCATCACTTGCAAACGAAGCCGCCAGCACAATCACCACGCGCCCGCCGGGGCGCAGCACGCGCCACAGCTCGGCAATGGTGGCCGGATGGAGAATGTACTCGGTGGGAAAGGTTGCGACGATGGTGGTAAACACCGAGGAGGCGAACGGCAAGGCCTGCGCATAGGCGCGTGTCAGTCGAATTGGCAGGCGGGCGGCACCCAGGCGTCGTCGCGTCAGGGCCAGCATCTGCGGCGAAGCGTCGAGCCCGAACGCGTGCTGCCCGGCATGGAGCAGCGAGCGTTGCAGCTTGCCGGTGCCGCAGCCCAGTTCCAGCGTTTCGCCCGCCACAAATGGCAGCGCCGCGTGACCCCAGGCAGCCCATTGGCCCCCCGAAACCAGCGCGGCGACAGTGTCGTACGTCCAGGCGAATTCGCGATAGAAGCGTGCGAACCCCCAGCGGATCAGGCGAGCATACCACGCTGAAACAGCGGGTACACGCGCGGCTGCGCCAGCGGGCGTTGGCATCTCGCTACCGAGCGCAACGCAATTACCGGCGCTCCTTGATGCGGGCAGCCTTGCCCGTCAGGCCGCGCAGGTAGTACAGCTTCGAGCGCCGCACCTTGCCGTTGCGCACAATCTTGATCGAATCGAGGCGCGGCGAGTGCAGCAGGAATGTGCGCTCAACTCCGATGCCGTGCGACGCGATCCGGCGAATGGTGAAGTTCTCGTTCAGGCCGCTGCTGCGGCGGCGAATGCACACACCCTCGAATTCCTGGGTGCGCTCGCGGTTGCCTTCGACCACGCGCACGCCAACGCGCACGGTGTCGCCAACCCGAAATTCCGGCAGGTCGCTCTTGAATTGCCGGCTTTCGATTTCTTTCAGAATTTCCTGCGACATGGTGCCGCCGCTCCTTTTAGTGCACAAAGAGCGGGGGAGCCAGGGTGGTCGTGGCGTCCCCCGCCGGGATCACTACCCATTCAAAAACCGGCTCGGATTATAGCACAGCCTGCCAGCAAAGGCAAACTGATGAGCACCGCCCAGCTACGCCGCTTCCTGCGCCACCGCCTGCTCGACCACCTCGCAGATGTAGTGCAGCACTTGCAGGTGTGCTTCCTGAATGCGCGCGCTGTCGCTGGCCTGCACCACCAGCGCGAGATCGGCCAGGCTGCGCGCCGCGCCACCATCTTTGCCGAGCAGCGCAATGCCGAACACGCCAGCCTCGCGCGCGGCGCGCAGCGCAGCGGTGATATTGGGCGAGTTGCCGCTGGTGCTGAAGCACACCAGCACATCGCCGGGCTTGCCCAGGCCGGCGATCTGGCGCGCAAATACGGCGTCGTAGCCAAAGTCGTTGGCGATGCAGGTAAGCGCCGAAACATCGGCGGCGAGCGAGATGGCCGGCAGGGCGCGGCGGTTGCCGCGGTAGCGGCCAATCAGCTCTTCGGCGAGGTGCAGGGCGTCGGTGGCGCTGCCGCCATTGCCGCAGGTCAGCAGCAGGTGGCCGCGCGTCACGGCGTCGCACACGCGCGTGGCAATTTCTTCCACCAGCGCGGCCTGCTTGCTCATATCGGCCAGCACCCGCAGGCTGGCGTCGAGCTGTGCCTGAAACGGAGGTTGGTGTATCATCATAGCTTCTCATCACACAAAACGCGCCGCAAGCAGCGCGATGGCATCCGTACCCGCCCGGCATCGCACGCCCGGAGCAGGGCCTAGTGTAGCACAAGTGGCGCGCAGGGCGATGGTACGCTTCTTGCATAAGCGCGTTTGGCGGCACAAGGCAGGATGCCCGGAGTGTAGCGTAGCAGTAAGGAAGGCCTTATGTCGATCCCTCCCACATCGGATTCTGCACAAAACGAATTGCGCCCGCTGGAGCTGCCAATCACACATGAGTCGGGCCTCGCCGAGGAAGTGGCCGAGATCGCCGCTACCGTCGCCGAGCTGCGCGCCGGGCAAGTGGCCGAGCGCAGCCGCGCACGCCTGCGCCCGCTCGAAGTCATTCTGCTCGGGCTGCTGGCCGCCTCGCTGATCTTGCATGCGCTGACGATCACGCGCCTGTTTGGCGTGCGCAACACCCTGCGCGACCAGATCGACCAGCTGGCAAGCAGCATCAGCGAAGCCAAGAACAGCCAGCTGAGCTATACTGTCGCGATCGATCAGCAGGTGCCAATCAACGTGGATGTGCCAATTCAGCGCTCGTTCTCGGTGCCGATCGACACGCAGGTGCGCATTCAGCAAACCGTCGAGGTGCCGGTTGAGACAGTGCTGGGCAGCTACACCATCCCGGTGCCAATCGACGCCACCATTCCGGTGAGCACCACGGTGCCCATCCAGTTCGACCAAACCCTCAATATTGACACCAGTGTGCCAATCAAGCTGGATGTTCCCATCCAGATCGACCTTGGCTCCGACCAGGTGTCACCGGTGCTCGACCGTCTGCGCGAAAAGCTGATCGAATTACGCGATTCACTCTAGCCTTTCGCTTGGCTAGGCTGCCAGACTTTTGTATGCGCGCCGTTCGCAGGCTGCGCGGTGCGCTTGAAACAACGAGGCCCAGAACGCATGGAAATACCACAGCAACAGCAGCAGCGCGAGTCGCGCTTTCGGCGCCGGCAAGAAACCCACGCCCTGATGATCAAGGCCGACAATGTCGAAAAAAGATTCGGCGAAACTGGCGTCTTTGATTTGAACTTTGAAGTGCCAGCCGGCACGATCTTCGGCATGATTGGGCCGAGTGGCTGCGGCAAAACCACCACCGTGCGCCTGATGACCGGGCTGTATCGCCGCGACAGTGGCAGCATGTACGTGCTCGGGCGCGACCCGAATAAGTTCAGCCTGCGCACCCGCGAGCGAATTGGCTACATGCCGCAGCACTTTGTGCTCTACCCGAACCTGACGGTCTGGGAAAACCTGAACTTCGTGGCCTCGCTGTATGGCATGGGCTATTTCACGCGGCGCAAATGGCTCGAGCAGGCGCTCGACTTTGTCGAGCTGAGCGACGCGCGCCGCCGCCTGGGCAGCCAGCTTTCGGGGGGTATGCAGCGCCGCCTGGAGCTCGCCTGCACGCTGGTGCATAACCCGCTGCTCATTTTTGCCGACGAACCAACAGCCGGCATCGACCCGGTGCTGCGCGGCAAGTTCTGGGATCACTTCCGCAACCTGCGCGACCAGGGACGCACCCTGTTTGTGACAACTCAGTACGTTGGCGAGGCGGCCTACTGCGACATGGTGGGCGTGATGCGCAATGGGCGCATGATCCACATCGACACACCCGAAAATCTGCGCCTCAAAGCCTTCGGTGGCGAAATCATCCAGATCGTCGTTGATGCCTCGCAGGCAGCCGAAACTGCGGGCATTTTGCAGCAATTACCGTTCGTTACCAATGTTGCGCGCGCGCCCGAGCAGCCCGGCCTGCTGTATGTCTATGTGGCCGACGCGAGCGAGGGCCTGCCGGTGATCTTCCAGACCCTGAGCACCCACCCGAATATCACGGTGCAGCAGGCCGACAAATACGTGCCGCCGTTCGATGATGTGTTTATTCGGCTTATGGAGCAAGCGGAAACGACCAATGTTTAAACCAATCATTCGGCTGCTGTCGTTTTTCAGCAAAGAAGTGAATGAAATCCGCCGCCAGCCCAAGCTGGTGCTGAGCTTGCTGCTTGGCCCGTTTCTCATTTTGCTGCTGTTTGGCGTGGGCTACCAGGGCGAGCGCCCGCAGCTGCGCACCGTGCTG
The DNA here is from genome assembly GCF_057073505.1 of Kouleothrix sp. 19917. Lineage (NCBI taxonomy): Bacteria > Bacillati > Chloroflexota > Chloroflexia > Chloroflexales > Roseiflexaceae > Kouleothrix > Kouleothrix sp. 19917. The sequence goes on along the minus strand of NZ_CP097099.1, from coordinate 304,269 downwards.
GTCGTTCCGGCGCAGGGCCTGGGCATTATCAACGTCGAAGATTTGAAGCGCGCAATCAGCGCAAACTTTGCGCTGATTGCCACCACAAGCGATCCTAACGAGGCCCAGCGCCTGCTGAGCACGGGGCAGGCCGAAGTGGTCGAAACCATCCCCGCCGATATCGAGCAGGTGCTGACAGCGGGCAAGCAGGCGACGATCAACTTTAGCTACAACGAAATCAACCCGCTGAATGAGCAGTGGATCCAGTACCTGGCCTATGCGCAGGTGAATGAGATCAACCGCGCGGTGCAGACCAAAGCCGTGCAGCAGTTGCAGGGCGAAGTCCAGGCTGCTGGCATTCGCACCACTGTGCCGCCCGAGGTGCTGGTGTCGCCGGTGCGCTTTGAGTACAAAAACGAACGTGGCAAAGCGCTCGATTTTATGACCTTCTACGCGCCAGGCGTGATTGCGCTGATTATTCAGCACATCGCGGTGACGCTGGGCGCGCTGTCGCTGGTTCGCGAGAAGTTGCTGGGCGCGTTCGAGCTGTTTCGCGTTGCGCCAGTGTCGATCAACCAGTTGCTGCTGGGCAAATATCTGGGCTTCACGATCTTTATTGGCATCATTATGGCCGCGCTGGTGGCGCTGCTGGTGTTTACGCCCCTGGCCGTGCCTTTTCTGGGCGACGTGGCGACGTTTGTGGCGTTCTCGCTTGTTTTCACGCTCGCGTCGCTTGGCATTGGCTTTGTGATCTCGGCGTGGTCATCAACCGACAGCCAGGCCGTGCAGCTGTCGATGTTAGTGCTGCTGATGTCGATCTTCTTCAGCGGCTTTTTCCTGCCCCTCGAGAACTTTACGCCCGAAGTGCAGTATGTTGGCTATGCGCTGCCGCTGACGCACGCCATTAGCGGTTTTCAGGCGCTGATGCTGCGCGGGCAGGCACCCAGCCAGTTCGCCTGGGAGATGATGGGCATTATCGCGGTGGTAACCTTTGCGGTTGTGTCGGTGCTGGCGCGCTGGCGCTTCACGAAACTCGATTAGCCCTGCTCAAAAAGCAAACGGGGCGGGCGATTGGTATCGCCCGCCCCGTTTGTTTTGTCTGCGCTGCCTTATTCCTCGTATTCAAGCAAAAATTCGAGGTCGGGGCCACTGCTGCTGAGCAAGAGTTCGGCTGGCACACCTTCGATATAAGCGTGGCCATCTTCGCCAAAGCGCGTGCGCGCTTCGAACGGCCCAAGCCTGGTCAGCAAGCGCGCATCTGGCGTGGGCCGAACAGTTACCTGAAGCGTCCATCCGTCATTCCGCTGACGCTGGATGCTGAACGAGAATTGCGGATTTTCGCCCGGCTCGGATGCGCTAATGACAATTGGCACATCCGGCTTCCCACGCCGCGCGCCCAATGCCGCATAGCTGTATTCGAGAGTATCCCAGAGATACGCCCGGCTGACGTGTTCGAACACCTGCACACGCGGGCGGCGCGGCGGCTCGCGGTGCGAAATGCGCTCGGAGCTGAGAAGCTGGCGGGTCAGGCGGTAGGTTTCGGCGCAGGATGGGCATGTCCACAAATGCCACCACAGGACGGGGTAGGCTGTGCGCGCAGCCAGTGTGCCTTCGGCGCGCTCCATGTCGATGAGCGCGGCAATATCCTGCTCGCAATCGTCGCAGCGAATTGGGCCCGGCGGCACGGTGATGCCAACCGCACCGGCCAGATGGAGCACAAAAACACCCCGGCAAGCATCGCAGCCCGCCAGATGCGTATAGAGGCTGGAGGAGGGAGATACTGGCCGGCGCTCAACAAAAACTGCCCGCATATATTCCCGCGCCGATGCGCATTGTTCAGTATTCATTACAGACCTTCAGTGCTATAGCTGTGGCAGACGAACGCCCGCACACTTCGTTTCGTCACCAGGCGCTTGCTTTGCGCGCCCAATGCATCGTGTGCATGATAAACGCAGGGAAAGCCATTTTTAGGAACCCTTTTGCAGCGATCTTTCGCCAGCAGTCAGTTCTTCCAGCTCGCGCTCAGCGGCTGCAAGGTCGCGATGCATGCCCATGCGGCGGAACAGATCGATCGCCTGGTTTAGTGCCGTGCCGACGCCCGCAAGATCGCCTTGCGCGTGGTACACGCGTGCCGACAGTCGATTGAGTTCACTCAGGCGCCGCCGGTCGCGCAATTGCTCCGCGCCCGCGCGGCACTCGTCAAGCGCCGCAGTTGCGCCCGCCAGGTCGCCCTGTTCAATCGCGATCGACGCAATTTTCAGCGTGTTGCCCAGCACCGAGCGCATGTCGTTGTGCGCGCGCGCGTCGGCCAGCGAGTCGTGGAACAGTGCCAGCGCGCCCGGAACGTCGCCTTGCTCATAGCGCGCAATTGCCAGCCAGCGCCGGTTGACGATCGATTTCTGTGCGGCCAGCGCGGCCGTGATCGGCAGCATTGCGCGCCAGATCGCCTCGGCGCGCGGCAGGTCGCCAGCGGCGCGCGCATGGAGCGCCTGGGCATGGCCGATCTCAAAGCGCACATCGCCCGAGAAGCCTGGATCATCCGCCAGCTCGTTCAGGCGATCAAGCAGTGGCTGGGCTTCGCTGAGCTGCCCCTGCTTGCTTAAGATCTCAACATCGAAGGCCAGCCCAAGCGCCTCGTTGGCATGGTCGCCAAGGGCGCGCGCCGCCTCGACGCGCATGGCGTTGATCATCAGGCGATCATCCCAGAAACCGCGCACGTTGTAATAATAGCGCACACCTTCGATCAAGTCGATTGTCGCTCGGTAGTGCTTGCTGTCGAATGCCCACCGAATCGCTTCATACAGGTTGGCGTGCTCAGGGTCGAGCCGGTCGAGCTGGCTGAGATCGTACCAGCAGAAGCCAACCTGCATCGCCAGCTCGCAATACCAGCGCAGCCAGCGCGCCCGTGCAACTTCAGCAAAGTCGGGCATTTCGGCGAGCCGCGAGCGCGCAAAGGCGCGCACCAGCTGGTGCTGGCTGAAACGCGACGTGCTGCCCAGTTCGGCAGCCTGCCCATCAAGCAGCGCAAGATCGTCGAGCAGGGCGATGGCGCGCGCAAATGGCTCGTTGCTGACATCGGCAATTGCCGCCAGCGCCGCCCGGTCAGCGCCATCGGGGCAGAAGGGCAGCGCGAGAAACACGCGCCGCGCCGCATCATCGAGCAGCGCCCAGCTGCGCACAAACAAATCGTCGAACAGCGAGCCGCGCGCAGCCGCAAGATCGGCACAAATTTCCTGAATCGAGCGATGCTCGTATTTCACCAGGCCAAGCGCCAGCTCAAGCGCCTTGGGGTTGCCGCCGGTTGCCTCGACCAGCGGGGCCGCGCCGGACAAGTCGGCGGCCAGATGCCCCAGCCCAAGCGCCTGAAGGCGTTCGGCGATCAGCTCATCGCTTTCGGCTGCATTCATGCCGCCAAGCTCGGCCTGCCAGGCCGCGCGGAATTCAGGTGGCGTTTTGCGGGTTGTGATGATGGCCTTGTGCGGCTCGGGCAGGCGCAGCAGCCAGCTTGCCAGCGAGGCGTCGGTGATCGTTTCGTAGTTATCGATCACCAGCAGCATCTTCACGGCGCGCAGTTGCTGCTCGACCGCAAGGCGCTTCTCGTCGAAGGCAAGCTGGGCAAGGCCCGGGTAATCGAGCGTGCGGGCAATGTCATCGAGCACAAGGCTCAGGTTCAGCGTGCCAGGGCGCTCGGTATCGCTCGCCCATACAATCGCACTGAACTCGGGCAGGCCCCGCCGGCGCTCCAGGCAGTGCGCGGCCACCTCGCGCGCCAGGCTGGTTTTGCCCATGCCGCCAAGACTGGTGAGCACAACCACCGGGCCGCGCTGGCGCAGCCCTGCGAGCACTTTTTGGTATGCATGCGCGCGCATCACAAAGTGGCTGTAGGCTGGCGCAGGCAGGTTGGCCGGCAGCGGGCCGGCGGCAGAGCCTGGGTAGAACTTGTTAAGCAGCGCCGCAGCGTGTGGGTACTGGGCAGCGCGCAAAAAGCGCTCGACCCAGGGCCGGCCCATAAAGCCGCGCTGCACACACAGGCCGGCAAGCAGCTCGATGGTGCGGGTGTCGGGTGGAATGTGACCAGCCTTGTAGCGCTGAATGGTATAGCCGGTCAGGCCAATCTGCTCGCCGATCGCGTCTTCGATCGCCGGGGCAGTTGTGCCTTCGCAGTTCGCGATGCTATTAATGCCAGCCCTGAGCAGACGGCCAAAATCGGCATTACGCGACGGCATATGCAAGCCTTTCGGCTATGGCGGAAGAACGCATCGCTACACTATACGAGCGCAGCACGCGACCCGGCCCTGCCTGCGCCCGATCAGGCAAGCGGCGTAGATAGGTGTTGGGCATTGCGCATGGCCCATATTGTACCATTTCCTGTGAATATTGTGGTGACAAAACACGCACATGCTGAAATTTCCGCATGGGCGCTGCCAAAATTTCGGTGAAGGGCTACACATACTTCAGAGCGTTGTTCATATCTAATGGGGGCACCATCAGAGAGAACGAGGTGCCCGATGCTCGAACGTATCCCGGCCAATCGTCCCGCCAGCGTCTTCGCCGCCCGGCCGCTCTTTATGTCGCTCGCTGCCACAATCGCGCCCTGGTGGTCCATGCCTGCGCAGGCCACCGAGCGTATCGCCCTGCGGCTGGTGCGCGCAGGCAGCCGCCCGGCACTGCAGCCGAACATTATCGCGCTGGATTTCAGCCAGCAGCCGCGCTGGCCCGATACCACTGCGCTGGGCGAAACCCTGCGCCGGTTGCAGGCGCAGCGCGATTGTTTGCGCCGGCTAGCAGCTGCCGGGGTGGCGGTACCGCCTGCCGACGACAGCGCGCTGCTGGAGCTTGGCCGCGCAGTAGCGGCGCTGCTGCCGCCCGACACACGCGCGGCCTTGCTGGTCGCTGTTCGCCAGGCGCGCAGCAAAGGCAACGCACTGCACATTCAGGTTGAAGCCGAAGCAGACGCGCTCGCTGGGCTGGCAATACCCTGGGAACTGCTGGTGCTGCCGATGGGGCTGAGCGCGAATGGCGCGCGCGCCAGCGACGACTTTGTGCTGCTGCATCCCGACATCGCACTCACGCGGCAGCTTATTGGCTGGGGGCATGCGCCATCTGCGCCGCTCGTGCGCCCGCTCGACATCCAGACATTTGCCGCCACACCCAGCGACGCCCACCCAATCGACGTGGCGGCCGCGCGCGACAGTATCACGAATAATTCGGAACGCTGGTACGCCGGGCCGGCGACACTGGCCGAGATCCACGCGCGCCTGCGCGCAAGCCAGCCGCAGATCGTTCACCTGCTGTGCCACGGCGAGCTCGACGACACGGGAATCGGCCAGCGCTGCCACCTGCTGCTGACGCACAGCGACGGGCGTGCGCAGCGCGTTGCCCCGCGCGACCTGGCTCGCACCCTGCTGACAAGCCGCCAGCTTCAGCTTGTGGTGTTGCAAAGCTGCCACAGCGGCACGCTCGCCAGTGGCCCTGGCGAGCGTGCCAGCAGCGCCGCGCTGGCATTGCTGGGCTACGGCGTGCCGGCGGTGGTGGCAATGCAGGGAGAGATTGGCCAGAGTGGGGCGCTGGATTTTGCGCGCATGTGCCTTGCGGCGCTGGCCGGCGGCAGCCCGATCGCGCAGGCGGTTGCCGCTGGGCGCGGCGCGATGCACGCCGCTGGCCATGCCGACTGGATGCTGCCAGTGCTGTATAGCAGCCGCACGCTCGCCGCTGGCCGGCAGCGCTGACAATGCGGGGGCATAATGCAGAAAGCATGCTACAATATGGTGCCATGCAGATCGATAATGCGATCCCGCCGCTCGGATGCCAGCGAATATTGGCGATTGCCGAGCGCGATCCACGGCGAGCTGCCGCGCTGGTGCGGCGCCTGCCCCGCTCACCGGGTGAGCACCCCTGGCACGACTATACATTTGGCCGCGTTCTTTTAGCCTGCGAGCAAATCGACGAGGCTGGGCCGCCGCTTGCCGCCGCCGCTGCATATTTTCACGCAAGCGGAAACACGCTCGCGGCGCTTGAGTGCGATTATGCGCTGTTACTGCACGCTTTTGCGCGCGGCGCAAGCGACACACTCGCCACGCAGTTCGATACGATCGCAAAGCAGTTTGCAGCGTTTGGCGCGCGCGCCCAGGCCTTTCGCGCGCGCGTGCAGCTCGCCTTGCTCTACGACGCATTAGGGCGCGGGCCGCATGCCGACGACCTGCTTTCCAGCATTGACACCGAGCGCGAATACGCGAGCCCGCTCGACCGGGCGCGCTGGCAGGTTGCGCGCGGAGCAACGGCGGCCAGCGCGCGCAGTGATTTCAGCACTGCAATCACCCACCTCGAAGATGCGGAGCGGAGCTTTCGCTTCTTACGCGCCAACATCGATCGCGCCAAGTGCTGGTTTCAGCAGGCCTGGATCTATGCGCAGCAGGGCGAACTGCACGCTGCCGAGAATATGTACCTGCGCGCCGAGCATGCATTCGAGCACCACAACCTGCCCATCCGCAAGGCCCTGCTGAATCGTGGCATGGGCAACTTTGCAATGATGCGCGGGCAGTACAGCGAGGCCTTGCGCCGCACCCTGACAGCCCAGCGCCAGTTCGAGAACCTGGGCCGCGCCAACGACGTCGCACAGTGCCTGCTGAACCTGGGCAACCTGTACTACTATACCGGCTGGTGGTCGCTGGCCGGGGCGCACTACCAGCGCGCCGAGCAGCTTGCTGCCACGCTCGAAGCGACTGGCTGGGAGCTGACATGCCGACGCAATCGCGCAATGGCCCTCCACCGCCAGCATAAACTGGAAGAAGCGCTGGCGCTTCAAGAATCGGTCGAGCGCGATGCCCGCGCTGCCGATTTACTGACGCTGGCAGCCGAAACGCGCGGCGACATGGCACTCGTGCTGAGCGACCTCGGCGCGCACCAGGCAGCCGACGATCTTTTCGTGTCGGTGCGCAAAGACCTGATCGGCCTGCGGCGCGATTACGCCGCCGCCGATATCGCCAGCGACCACGGCTGGAGCCTGCTGCGGCGTGGCGAGCCTGCGCGCGCCGCGCCGATCTTTGCGGCAGTTGCCCCGGCACTGCGCGATTACCCCAGCATTCACTGGCGCGTACAGCACGGCCTCGCGCGCTGCGCAGAAGCAGCTGGCCAACGTGACACCGCGCTGGAACATTACCGTGAAGCCAGCCGAACCGTTGCCCATATGCGCAGCACCCTGACGCTGGAAGCTGCTTCAAGCACACTGTTTGCCCAGGCCATCGACCTGCACGCCGACGCATTGCGCTGCGCAATGCAGGCTGGCGAATACGAAACTCTGCTGCTGATCGACAACGAGCAGCGCGCGGCGGTGCTGTACCAGTATCTCGCAACGCGCCCGCTCGACGCCGCGCCCGAAATCGATGCCGCGCTGGCAATTCAGCAGCGCCAGATTGAAGCGCTGGAAGCCGACGAAACGCTTGACGACATCACTCGCTCGCAGGTGATTGTGCAGGCGCTCGCCAGCTATAACGAGCTGCTGCTGCATGCCCGCCACAGCGCGCCTTCCGTGGCGGCCGAGCAGGCCAGAAGCAGCCCGCAGCTCGATCTGCCGCACTTGCGTGGCCAGCTTGCCAGCCGCTACGGCGATGAGTGGACAGTTCTGCTCTTTGCGAAAAGCCGCGATAGCCTGCTGATTCTCACGCTCACGCCGCATCAACTACTGCTCGACCAGACGAAGTGGGATACTGAGCTTGAGGAAATGCTCCGGCGTGTAACACGCGACCATATCAATATTTTCACCGATGCGCCATTTCGTGGCCGCAGAACGACGCGCCGCTGGAACCTGCTGCACCTTCTGGGCGACCGCCTGATTCCGCCAGCCACGCAACAGCGCCTCAACCCGGCGCATCGCTTGTTGATCCTTCCAGCCGAACACATGCACCAGGTTGCATGGGGCGCGCTGCGCGTGGGCGGGGCGTGGCTTGCTGAACAGGCAGTTATTCAGCAAGTGCCGGCACTGGCTGTCTGGTCGATGCTGGCAGATCAGCCGGCCAGCGCATCGCGCCATGCCCTGCTGCTGGGATGCAGCGAGTTTCGCAACGGCCAGCCGCCACTTCCTGCAATTGGCGCCGAGCTTGATGAGATAGCCAGAATATGGCCTGGCGCACATACACGCTGGGAAGATAGCCAGGCCACGCGCGCCGCACTGCTTGAGCGTTCGGCCAGTGGCGCGCTGCGCAGCGACGCGCTGCTGCACCTGGCAACCCACGCCAGCCTGATACCAGAGCATGCTCAGCGCGCGCACATAACGCTGTGGGATGGCGATATCTGGCTGGATGAAATTGCCACCCTGCGCCTGGGTGGCGCGCTCGTCACCATCTCGGCCTGCGAAGGCGCGGGCGCATCTTCGCTGCCCGGCAACGAAGTGCTGAGCCTGAGCTGGGCATTTCTGGCCGCCGGGGCGCGCGCAGTGCTCGCCAGCCTGTGGCCGATCTCCGACCAGGTCGCGCCCGATTTGATGCACGATTTCTACACAGCACTCGCTGCCAGCGGCGATGCAGCCCAGGCGCTGGCCCATACCCAGCGCGCGATCATCGCTCGCTTCGAGCAGAAGGGCGATGCGCTTGCGCGACCGCTGATCTGGGCCAGCTTCGTTGTTACCGGCGCGCCCTAGAACAGTTCCAGGTGAGGTTTTTGGCAGGGAAAGGCTTCGTCGCGCATCGCAATCCTTAACCCCTAACCCCTGCGCTGAAAGCGCGTTTTCAGCGCAGGACAGGGTGGCGGGAACAGGGGCAGGCGATCGCACTTGCCTGCGTTCTTTCCAGCCTTCCGCATCGCTTCGCTAAAATGCACTCGCTGCCAACAAACACGGCTCGGGCAATTGCCCGAGCCGTGTTGCGCCACACTATCGTGTATCACGAAGCGCAGCGCCCGCCAGATCCCCTTTGGCCCAGCGCGCCGGTGCTAGTGCCCGCCGCCAGAGCCGCCCGGGGTGTTGCCCGATGCAGTTGGCGTAGGATCGGCACCATACGCCGTCGTCGGGTGCGAGCCGCCCGCCACAAGGCCGAAGCCCAGCGCCAGCGCTACCATCCCGGCCGCAACCCAGCGAATCATACGTTTTTGCATTGCACGCTCCTTTCAGCGAACACGCCACCAATTGGCGTGGCACTGAAGAAGAAGCTCCGCTTCGCAAAACGTATCTGCCGGCCTGCTACCGGGCTCCGTAATGAGCTGAACATACGAAAAGCATTGACATTCTACCAATTCCCGCTATAATCGGCTATACGATCCATGCCATTGGGAAGCCATATTATTGAGGTGGCCAATGTTCAAACGCCGTTTGCTTGTCGCGCTTTGCACGGCAATGCTCGTGCTGGCAGGCTGGGGCACGCCGCTGGCACGCGCGCAGGACGGGCCGTTCTTCTTCCCGCGCACCGGCCACCATCTCACCAACGATCAGGGCTTTCTGGCTTTCTGGCAGGCACACAATGGCGAGCAACTGCTGGGCTTCCCGGTTGCCGAGGCGTCGGGCGATGCAGGCGCGGCGCAGCAATATTTCGAGCGCGGGCGGCTGGAGCAGTACGCCGCTGCTGACGGCAGCACGCAGGTGCGCACTGGCCGCGTGGGCGCGGAGTTCGCCAGCGCCACCTGGAAGCGCTTCCCTGCCGCGCCGCCGCACAAGCCTATTGCTGGCGAGCAGGTGTTCGCCGACACTGGCCACACCCTGCGCGAGCCGTTCCTGAGCTTCTGGCGGGCGGGCGGCGGCGCGGAGTTTTTTGGCCCGCCAATCAGCGAGCCGCTGTGGGAAATGACCGCTGCGGGCCGGCGGCAGGTGCAGTATTTCGAGCGCGCCCGGCTCGAGCGCGAAGCCGGAATGAGCGCCGACGACAGCGTGCTGGTGGGCGATCTGGGCGCGGCGCTGGCGGCAATTCAGGGGGTAGATACCGCGCCAGTTGGCAATATCGGCTATGCGTCGTATGGGCCGGGCGCGGCGCAGGGCCCCGACATTGCGCCGCTCAACCCGCCGCGCCCAACCGCCGCGCCGGTGGTTGCGCCACCCGCAGCCGCGCCGCCAGTGGCGCAGCCGCGCCGCCCCAGCAGTGGCGACAGCCGTTCGATTGTGGTGAACCTGAGCAAGCAGTGGATGTATGCCTACGAAGGCGACGAGATCGTGTTCGACGCGCCAGTGTCGACCGGGCGCGACGGCATGGAAACGCCCACCGGCACCTACGCGATCTATACCAAGCTGCCCAAGCAAACCATGGATGGCGTGACCAACGGCGAATACTGGATCGTGCCAAATGTGCCGAATGTGATGTATTTCAATGGCGGCGTGGCGCTGCACGGCACCTACTGGCACAACCGCTTTGGCACAGGCGCGCGCCTTTCGCACGGCTGCGTGAACCTGCCTCTCAAGGCGGCGGCGTGGCTGTACGCCTGGGCGTCGGTTGGCACGCCGGTGCGGGTGACGTATTAGTGCGCTTTCAGCGCAGGGGGTGGGGGTTGGGGCATAGGGTTTGGTGATTCAATATTTCGGCATTGGGTGCTTGATAATACTCGCGAGCAGATTTCAGATTAACTGAGCCACAGAAGTTCGAGATTGCCTGACACTCTGTGCTCTCTGTGGCTCAACTATTTTGCTCTCGGCGATAGAAAGCGGAGCGGGCGCATGCCTCGCTCCGTTTTTTGTGCCCGCTGTCGTGCAGGTTGCGCGCCAGGTGGGCGATTCGACACTGCGCCGAGAAGCGCGCAGTACAGTTGCAGGCAAGAAGGAGCACGTGGCCGGGCGGCGCAGATGCTGTTCTGCCCCATAGTTGAAAGGACCTGTTATGCGAACCTTACGAATCGCCATGCTGGCTGGCGGGGCCGGCGCGCTTGTGCTGGCGGCTGGCTTTAGCTGGCAGCAGCCCTGGGCCACGGCGCTCTGGCCAATTGCCGACACGCACCTTTCCTACCTTTTCATTGCGGCGATTCTGGCGGGCGCGGCCATGCCACTGCTGTGGGCGGGCGTATCTGGCGATCTGCGCGGCATGGCGGGCTATGCGCTTGGCTTCGGGCTGATGTTTGGGGCAATGGGCAGCTACGCCTTTGTGCTGGCTGCGCGTGGCACCGCGCCTGCGCTGGGCTTTGGGGTGGCGGCATGGCTGCTGGTGGCCTTGCTGGTCGGGCTGGGCCGCGCCGCGCGCCACGCGCCGGCCGACCCGCAGCCGCTCACGCGCATGCTGCGGCTTGCCTTTGTGATCGAAATTGCTGTGCTGGCGCTGGTTGGCGCGGGCCTGCTGCTGCAGGTGCCGAACACGCTGCCCTGGCCACTCGCGCCCGAAGCGTCGGTGATGTATGGCTGGGTATTTCTGGGTATGGCGCTGTATTTCTGCTATGCGCTTGCGCGGCCGGCATGGGCGAATGCGCGCGGCCAGCTGCTTGGCTTTCTGGCCTACGACAGCGTGCTGATCGTGCCGTTTCTCCAGCACTTCGCCAATGTCCAGCCCGAGCACCTGCTGCGGCTGGTGGTTGCAACCGGCATTGTGATCTTCAGCGGCGCAATCGCCCTGTACTATCTGGGCATTCAGCCAGCCACGCGCATCTGGCAGCCCGAGCCGCCACTGCTGCCCGCCGACCGTTAGAAGCCGGTGCCTTCCAGCGCGCGAATGTAGCGCTCGGCTGAGGCACGGACGGCCTGTTTGGCATCGTGCGCAACCACGGTTTCCCACCACGCGCCGTAGATGCGGTCGTAGGCATAGGGCTCGACCGAATCAACAATGTGCTGGACGGCGCGGGCCGGCAGGGGAATGAGGTTCGGGTAGCTGCGCATAAAGCTCACCCAGCGCCGATCCTGCACGACCTGAATGGTGTCGCCGGTGAGCAGCGCGCCGCGCCCTTCCGCGCCCGCTGGCCAGTGCAGCACGGCGCTGCCGGCAAAATGCCCGCCGCAGTGGATCAGCGTCAGGCCGCCCGGCAGCGCCAGCCTATCGCCTTCCCAAAAGGTAATCGCCGGGTCGGGGCGCGCAACATGCTCGCGGTCGGCGGCGTGGAGGTATATCGGCACACCGCCAAAGGCCTGGCTCCATTCCACCATAGCCGAGTAGTAGTGCGGGTGCGAAATGGCAATGGCGCTGATGCCGCCAAGCGCGTGCACCGCCGCCACAGTCGCGTCGTCGATCAGCGTAATGCATTCCCACAGCACATTGCCCTGCGGGGTTTGCACCAGCAGCGCGCGCTGGCCAATGCCAAATTTCGGCTCGGTGCCAATGCCCGTGAGCCGGGGCTCGTGGTCCTCGATGCGGTTGTGGCGCTCGGCCCGCAGCGCAGACAGGCTGGTCCACTGCTGGCCCTGGCTGCCAACATACTGGCGCTCGTCGTCGCAGATCGGGCAATTATCGGGCAGGCCGGCCTGGGGCGGGAATTGCGTGCCGCAGGTGGCGCAGACTGGCGCGTTCATCGCTGCTCCTTTGCTGGCCGGCAGCACGGCGCGGCCGGCGGCGAATATAGCAATAGTATCGCGCATGGCGCGCCGCGCCGCATCGTGCGCGGGGCCGAAACGCCACCTGATCGGAATGCCAGCGCCTTTATGTCAAATAATCCGTGACATAGTCGGCGGCGCGGCGCGCGCTCTGCACGGCCCCTTCCATCGAGGCCATATAATCCTGCGCAGTCCAGTCGCCGGCCAGAAACAGGTTCGCCACCGGCGAGCGCTGATCGGGGCGGTAGCGATCGGCGCCGGGCTCTTCGCGGTAGAGCGAGTTCGGGATGCGCGTGGCAGTGCCTTTGATCAGCGTTGCGCCATTCACCTCGGGCCACAGGCGCGCCAGGTCGCTGCGGCACAGCTCGACAATTTCGGCGTTGCTGCGCTGCCAGAAGGGCGCGGCTGGCGCAACACACATTTCCACCATCGAGCCGCCGTGCCGGTCGTACTGGAGCGGGCTGGTGAGCGCCAGGTCGCCAAACACCGAGAAGCAGGCATCCGACGTAAACCAGAAGTTGTCGACCGTGGTGACATAGCGGTCGAACCAGAGCTGGACGTTGATCGTCGGCACCGAGCGCAGCTTCCACAGGTTGTTGAAATAGGCCACGCTGCGCAGGCTGTTGGGCAGAAGCTGGCGGGCCGAATGCACTGGCGCGGCCAGCACATAGGCGTCGCCCCGCGCCAGCGTGCCATCTTCCAGGCGAATGCCCGCCACGCCGCCATGTTCCAGCTCAACGGCGCTGGCGCGCGCGCCCGTGCGCAGGGTGCCGCCACGCCGCACGATCCATTCGGCAATTGGCTTGAAAATGCGCTCGTTGGGCGAACCATCCAGCGTGCCAAACTGCGAGGCGTCGGCGACCGTGGCGAAGTAGTGGAAGATCGTCGCCATTGGGCGGGCGCTCATGTCTTCCGCGCCAATAAAGCCCAGCGACAGGCAGATCGCGTTCCACAGCTTGCGCTCCACGCCCTCGGCAATGCGGTGGCGCACCCGCCACTCGCGAAAGCTCATGTCATCCAGCGTTTTGATGTAGTCGAGCGTGCCGATCCACGTGGTGGCGAGGCCGAACAGATTGCTGATCTTTTCCCAGGGCGTGAACAGGTCGTTGTTGGTGAAGGCGAGCATGCCGTTCAGCGGCGCGGGAACAGCCGGGAAGTGCAGGCGCGCGTGCTTGCCGCCGGGCCGCGCAATCAGGAAGGTGTGTTCCTTCCAGCGAATATTGTCGTAGACGCCGACGTGGCGAAAAAAGGGCAGCAGCTCTTTGTAGCAGCGGAAATAGCAGTGCAGCCCGCTTTCGATATGGTCGCCATCGGCATCTTGCCACGACGAGGTTTTGCCGCCCAGGACATCGCGCTTTTCGATGATCTCAACATCGATTCCCGCATCCAGAAGCTTCACGGCAGTGGCCAGCCCGGCCAGCCCGCCGCCGACGATTACGGTTTTTGGCATAATTCTCTCTATAACAACACAAGCAGATTGGAACTGCGCCGCACAATTTGTTCCTACGCAGGAAAAAACAAAACGGATCGCCCGCAAGAGCGATCCGTTGCGCAATAGCAGCCTAGCGGCCGGGCGGCAGCGCAAGCACGTGCACGGTCTGGTCGCCCAGGCCAAGCGCGAGCTGCGCGCCATCCGCGCTGAAGGTGGCGGTGAACACGCCGCTGCGATTGCGATCGAGCGGGGGCAGTGCGGCCACGGGCTTGCCGCTGCGCGCATCCCACAAGGCGATGTCGCCGGTGGGCGCGCCTGTAAGCAGCAGCGTGCCGTCGGGGCTGAAGGCCAGAGTGGAGAAGCGGCCCTGCTGGGGAGGCGCATCAATGGTTGCGGCCAGCGCGCCAGACTTGGCATCCCACAATTGCAGCTTGCCGTCGAGAGTGGCGACGCCAAGCAGGTTGCCGCGTGGCTGAAACGTCATTGCCGCAATTGGCACGCCGCCATCGCCAAGCGTATGCAGCAGCGTGCCGCCAGCCGCATCCCAGATCTCGATGCGCGGGTCGCGGGCCGGGCCGGCGGCGGCGATCAGCGCGCCGTCGGGCGAAACGGCCAGGCCGTAGATCAGCGGAAGCTGGCCGCCGGTGAGCGCGGGCTGCGCCTTGCCGGTCGCGCCATCCCAGCGCGTGATCGCGCCCGTGTCGCTGCCGGCCACCAGCAGCTTGCCATCGGCCGAGGCGGCAATATTGATCGCTTTGCCCTGCATGCCCTGCAAGATTTCGCCATTGCCCGCGCTTAAATCAAGCAGCGCCACGTCGCCTTCATCCGAGATCGAGGCGGCGCGGGTGTTCGAAAGAAAGGCCAGCGAGTTGAGCGCCTGCGCCGAGCCGGCCAGCGTGCGGAGGCTGTTTTGCTTGAGCAGGTGCAGGCGCGTGGTGCCGTTGTAGCCCACCGCGCCGAGGATGTTGCCGTCGGGCGAGAAGTGCAGCGCCGTGACCAGGCCCTGGCCGACTTGCAGGCTGCGCTCGGCTTCGCCGCTGGCGGTGTTCCACAAAATGAGCTGGCCACCCTGGTCGCTGGTCGAGGCAATGTGCGCGCCGTCGGGGCTAAACGCGAGCGACAGCACGCGCAGGCCGTGCGCCCGCAGCTCGCTGCGCTGCGCGCCGCTCGCCACATCCCACAGCCGCACGGTGCCGTCGAAGCTGCCCGAAGCCAGGGTCTTGCCGTCGGGCGAGAATTGCAGGCCGCGGCTGACCACAATGCCGGTGTGGCCGCGCAGTGTGCGTGGGTCGATGCCCGTTGCCGCATCGATCAGCACAATCGAGCCGTCTTCCGAGCCAACCGCCAGCGTCTTGCCGTCGGGCGAAAAGGCCAGGCCGGTGGTCCACAGCGGCGCGCCAGTGTTGAGGTTGGGCGCGGGCTCAAAGGCAAATCCGCTGCGCTTCGCGCCAGAAGCAACGTCCCACATCTGCACGGTGCCGTCCGAGGCGCTGCTGGCGAGGTAGCGGCCATCGGGCGAAAAGGCGATGGTGCTGATAAAGCCTTCGTGGCCCTGCAAGGTGCGCAGCAGCTGGCCGGTCGCGGGGTCCCACAGCTTGATGCTTGTGTCGAAGCTGCCCGAGGCCAGCGTTTTGCCGTCGGGCGAAAACGCCACAATCCGAATCCAGCCGCTGTGGCCGCTAAGGGCGCGCAGCTGCTGGCCAGTGGCGGCATCCCACACACGCACCGTATTTTCGTCAATTGCGCCCGAGGCGATCAGCTTGCCGTCGGGCGAGTAGGCCAGCGTGAACAGCTTGCCGGTGTGGCCGGTGAACAGCACCGGCGGGTTGCTTGGGTTGAGGGTTTGCGGGTCGCGCAGCTGAATGACGCTGCTGATGCCAACCGCCATGGCCTTGCCGTCGGGCGAAAACGCCACCGGGCCAACTTCCGCCCCAGTGATCTCGCGCGTCTGCGTGATGGTGCTGGCATTTTCGAGCGTGATCGCGCTCGCGCCGAGATCGAGCGGCTGGAGCGCGGGCAACGAGCCGCTGGCGGCTGGCGCTCCGTCGCCGCCGGTCGCGGTTGGCGCATTGCTGGCGTCTGACCCAGCGGCGGGCGCGCTGGTGGCAACCGCCGACGGCACGACTTCAAAGCCCAGCAGTGCGGGCAGCGGGCTGCCGGGCAGGAACCAGGCCAGCGCCGCGCAGATCGCAATGGCCGAAAGCGCCAGCAGCAGCGCAATCGTCACCAGGCAGCCGGTGCGAAAGCCGCTGCGTTTGGCCGGCTCGGGCGCGCCAACGCCGGTTGGGTAGGGCTGCGCGGGCAGCGGCACGGTTGCGCCGGTGCTGGGCGGCTGCGCGGGCTGGTAGGGTGGCGGCGCGGGTTCAGCCGAGTAGGACGCGGCTGGCGTGGGCGGCGCGGCTGGTGTGGGCGGCAGCACCAGCGGCGGGTTCATGCCAGCGGGCGCGGCGTTGACGGGCTGGAGGTTCAAGGGCGTGCTGGGCGGGGCTTCCGCGCCAAGCGAGCGGCCAGCCATCATCTGCACCATGTCGAGCGACATGCGCATTTCGGCTGGGAGCTGGTAGCGATTTTCGGGCTTGAGCTGCAGGCCGCGCAGCAGCACCTGCTCGGCCAGCGATGAAAGCTGCGGGTTGAGCGCGCGCGGGCCATTCAGCGGCGTGCCGGCCTGGCGCTGCGCCGTGGTTGGTGGCGCCCAGCCGCTCAGCGCCTGGTAGAGCAGGGCAGTGAGCGCGTACAGGTCGCTGGTGGGGGTTGGCTCGGCGCCGATGATGTCGAGCTCGGGGGCACGATAGGGCGAAGGCGCGCTGCCGATCGGGCGAACCATGGCGAAGGGCGTCAGCCGCCACTCACCGCCGTCGCCAATGAGTAAATCCGAGGCCAGCAGATCGCCCAGGAACAAGGCCGGCCGCTGGCTGTGGAGGTGCTCCAGCGCGCCAAGCAGGCGCTGCGCCTGGCCCAGCACAAAATCTTCGGCAAAGGGCGTGCCCCGCGCGCGCAGCGTGCGCTCAACATCCTGCCCGCTCAGATCTTCGCAGACGACGAAATACTGCTCGCCCTCGGCAAAATGGTCGAGCACGGGCAAAATCATGTCGTGGCGCACGGTTGCGACCTGCCGCACCAGCAGCTGGACATCTTCCAGATCGCCCGCCGCGACGGCCAGCGCCGCCATCAGCACCAGCCGGTTGGTCTGCTCGTCGCGCGCGCGAAAGACGGTGCAGCCGGGCCGCTCGTCCACCGTGTAGATCACGCGGTAGCGCCCGTGGACGATGCGCTCGGGTAAGATCATAGTGCTTTCCTTCGCCGCCGCCGGCACGACCGGGCCGGAAGCAGGCGCTATGGTATCGTTCCAACCATCTGCGGCTGCTGGGCAACCGCCTGATCGATCCGTTCGACAACGCGCCGGGCGCTGCGAACTGCGCCTTCAATCGACGCCATGAACTCCTGGCGCGTGTAATCGCCAGCCAGAAAGAAATTCGGCACGGGCGTGGCCTGGTCGGGCCGATACTGGTCGGTGCCGGGCCGCGCCGAGTAGACCGAGTTGGGGATGCGCACGAAGTGATATTTGAGCAGGCGCGCGCCGCGCGCGGCCGGGTGCAGGCGGTAGAAATCGGCCAGCACCGTTTCGAGCAGCACATCGTCGGGCGCGCCGATCAGCTGCTCGGCCGGCGCAACCACCAGCTCGACAATCGAGCCGCGCCCGGTGTGGTAGTCGGGCGAGACGCGCGGCAGGTCGGCGTAGACACTCAGGCAGGTGCCGGCGCTGAACATCAGGTTGTTCACCTCGGTCACCACCCGGTCGAAGTAGAGCACCGCCGTCACCACCGGCTGGCCCTTCAGAAAGCGCAGGTTGCCAAACTCGGGCATGGCTTTCATGGCGGGCGGCAGGCGTTTGCGCAGGTTGTGCACCGGCATGGCCGAAACATACACATCGCCAGTGATCGTGCTGCCGTCGTCGAGCGCAAAGCCCGCAACGCGCTCCTGAAGCGGGTCGTAAACGATCTGCTCGACGGCGCGGCCCAGCTCCACGCGCACGCCACGCCCTGCGAGCGTGGCAATCAGCGGCGCCCACAAGCGCTCGTGCGGCGAGCCTTTCACCAGGCCCATTTTGGGCGCGTTGGTTTCCTGCGCGAAGTGGAGCAGCGCGGTGAGCACCAGCTTGGCCGAAACCCGGTCGGCGCGCTGGAAATTAAGCGCCAGCGCCATGGTGTGCATCACATCGTCGAGCGTGCGCTGGCCCATGCCGTGGCGCAGGTGCCAGGATGCGTAGGTCTGGTCGTCCTGCTGGTCGATATACGCCTGCGAGCCGAAGATCGGCCGCAGCAGGCCAAGCGCCATGCGCAGCTTGTCGGGCGTGGTCATCAGCGGGCTGGCAGCCACGCCGGCCAGGCCATTCAGGGGCGCGGGCAGGCCGGGGATGAAGCGGATGGGCGCGAGCCGGTGGCCGGGGGTGATAAACACCATCTCGGCGGGCTTCCAGTCGAAGGAATCGTGCAGGCCGCATTCGGCCAGGAAGTTCAGCAGGTTATGGTAGGCCCCGAAGAAAACGTGCAGACCGCTTTCGACCCAGTCGCCGTCGGCGTCGCGCCAGGCCGAGACCTTGCCGCCCGGCACCGCGCGTTTTTCGAGCAGCACAACCTCGTACCCGCGATCGTTGAGCCATTTTGCCGTGGCAAATCCGGCTGGCCCGGCCCCTGCAATGATTGCGCGCATTCTGTTCCTCAGTTTCGTTCTCGCATGGCGTAGAGCACCGCGCCCGAAGGCGCTTGTGCTACTACGCACAGCTTCTGCGCGCCGGATGCCCAACCCTGGGTTCGCCGCCTGAATGCGCGCTATTATACCACTTTGGCGCGCTGGAACGGGCGCGCAGCAGTGGCGCGGCCAGCCGCCCGTTTTTCTACCATCCCGCGTAAAAGCTGGCACAGCACCGCCAAAAACCGTGTGCTATAC
The DNA here is from genome assembly GCF_057073505.1 of Kouleothrix sp. 19917. Taxonomy (NCBI): domain Bacteria; kingdom Bacillati; phylum Chloroflexota; class Chloroflexia; order Chloroflexales; family Roseiflexaceae; genus Kouleothrix; species Kouleothrix sp. 19917. The sequence continues at coordinate 285,490 of NZ_CP097099.1, read as the reverse complement.
TTTTGCCACGAATTCGCCACATTCTGGCCGCGCCTGCGCAACGCCAGCACAGCAATGCTCACAAACACACCTGCACCAACTGCGAACCCGGCCCGCCGCGCGGCGCGTGCTGGCCCAACGCTCGATCACGTCTGGCTCGCCACGGCGCTGCTGCTGATTGCGCTGCGTCCGCTGCTCACGCCCATCCCGCCCAACGACTTCTGGTGGCATATGGCTACGGGGCGCATCATTGCCACGACGGGCGCAATCCCCGCCGTCGACAGCTTCTCGTTCACGCAGGCCGGGCAGCCGTTTTTCAACCAGGGCTGGCTGGCGCAATTGCTGATGTATGTGCTCTACCAGGCCGGCGGCATTCCGCTGCTGCTGGTGGTACAGTCGCTGGTGATCACGCTGGCGTATGGCCTGCTGCTGCGGCTGTGCATTCGCCGCTCGGGGCGGCTGCGCCTGAGCGTGGGGCTGCTGCTGCTGGTGACACTGCCGCTCTCGTTCACGAACTGGATCGTGCGCCCGCAAAGCTACGCCCTGCCGATCTTCGCCGCCTTTCTGACGATTGTGACCGAGTATCGCCTGGGCATGAGCCGCCGTCTGTGGCTGCTGCCGCCCCTGATGGCGCTGTGGGTGAATATTCACGGCACTTTTGTGCTGGGCTTGGCGCTGATCGGGCTGACGTTTGCTGGCATGCTGTTCGAGCGGGGCGAAAGCCAGCAAACAGCCAGCGAAACCACAGTCCTTCGTCCTTCGTCCTCCGTCCTCGGTCAGCTCGCGCTGTGGGGTGCGCTCACCGCCGCCGCCATGCTGCTCAACCCGCGTGGCTTTGGCGTGCTGACCTATGTGCGCAATCTGCTGGGCAGCAATTCCGTGACGACGCTGGTGACCGAGTGGGCGCCGCCGACCATTCGCGATCTTGAGGGCGTGATCTTCTTCCTGTTCCTGATGCTGTGCGGCGCGGTGCTGGCCTATGCGCGCCGCCGCCCGCCGCTGGCCGATATGCTCTTGTTTGGCGCGTTTCTGTGGCTGGCGCTCGGCGCGAGCCGCAACGTCGTGTGGTTCGGCATGGTCGCCACGCCGCTGCTGATTGTGCAGGCCGCCAGCCTGGGCCGCGAGCGCCCGCCCACGCGCGCATTCGCCGGCTCGCCCGCGCTGAATGCGGCGCTGATTGGCGTGCTGGCGCTGCTGGTGCTGCTGGCGCTGCCGTGGGTCAAGCCCGCGCTCGATCTGCCGCCAGCGGTGGGCGCGCTGGTTTCGGAAGACACGCCCGTGGCGGCGGTGAATTTCCTGCGCGCCCAGCCCGAGCGACCGCGCCGCCTGTTCCACACCGAGGCGTATGGCTCCTACCTGATCTGGGCCGCGCCCGAGCAGCCCGTGTTTGTGGACACGCGCATCGAGCTGTACCCGTTTGCGCAGTGGCGCGATTATATCAACCTGGGCCAGGCGAACAATGCCGCCGCGCTCTTGCAGAAGTACGACATCGACGGGCTATTATTGAACGCCAGGCAGCAAGCGCCGCTGGTGGCTTTCGCCCGCGCCGACGGCGGGTGGGACGAGCGCTACCACGACGCGCAGACGATCTACTTCGTGCGGAAGGCGCGGTAGGGAGCGGGGGATGGGGGATGGGGTGCGGGCGTATCGCATACGCCCTTGATGCTGGTGTATCTCTCGCTATACGCCCTTGGTCCTGGTGTATCTCTCACTATACACCCTTGCTCTGGGCGTATCGCATACGCCTTTCGATAGACTCCGAGTATCGGCGGCGGGGGTATGGTATGATACATGTCCCACCCGCAGCGACGAGGATTGATTGATGTTCCGGCGCATCTTCAACAAAAAGAAACTCACGCTCGACAAAGGCGCGCAGCTTGGGCGCGAGTTTAACGTTGGGGATGTGATCGAGCAGCGCTACGAGATCGAAAAGACCCGCCGCGGCTTCATGGGCATTGTCTACATTGCCTACGACCGCCAGCGCCGCAACCAGGTGGCGATCAAGACCTTCCAGAACAAGTTTTTGTGGGATGAGGAAGCGATCAACCGCTTCAAGACCGAGGCCGAGCTGTGGATTCGGCTGGGCAGCCACCCGAACATTGTGCGCGCCTACGACCTGCGCACGTTCATGGGCAAGCCGCATGTGGTGGCGGAATACGTGCACGGCGGTCCGCTGCGCGCCCTGATCGGGCACCTTGAGCTGCAGGAAGCGCTCGACTACGCCATCCAGGTGTGCCGCGGCATGACCTACGCGGTCGATCAGGCTGGCATTCTGCACCGCGACATCAAGCCCGACAATATTATGGTGACGCTGAACGGGCAGGCGAAAGTCACCGACTTCGGGCTGGCGCGCGTGATGCCGAATATGCTGCAGTGGGCCGCCCGCGACCGCGCGCATAACCAGCATGTCATGCGCCTGCGCGCCACGGCCGCCGCCAAGGATCGCATTGGCGGCACGCTGCCTTACATGGCCCCCGAGCTGCTCGAAGACACCGGTTTCGTTGGGCCGTGGACGGATATTTACGCCTTTGGCGTGATGCTCTACGAGTTCTTCACCGGGCGCTTGCCGTTCGACTCAATGCGTGACGAGTCGCTGATTCGCATGCACCAGCGCACACCCGCGCCCGACCCGCGCGCGCTGAAGGGCAAGCTGCCGCCCGAGGCCAGCTCAATCGTGCTGCGCTGCCTGGCGAAACGCCCCACCGAGCGCTTCCAAAGCTTTGCCGAAGTGGAAGACGAGCTGCAGACTCTGCGCGCCACCTATGCCGGCGGTTTCTACACCAAAACCTGGCCCGAGCAAAACAGCGCCGAGCGCGAACGCATGGCCGAACGCGGGCGCGCGCACATGGACATGGGCGAGTACAGCGAGGCGCTGGGCTGCTTCCGGCAGGCTGCCCGCCTCGACGACGACCGCGCCGATGCGTGGATCGACCTGGCGCGGGCGCGGCTGAAGCTGTGGCAGTACAACGAAGCCCTCCACGACGCCAACGAAGGGCTGCGCCGCGCCGTGCGCCGCGACGAGTTCAGCCAGCTCTACGGCTTGCTGGGCGAGATCCAGACTGGCATGATGCTGCTGCCCAAGGCGCTCGAAGCCTATAACACGGGCCTGTCGTACACGCCAAAATCGCCCTACCTGTGGCGCGCAAAGGGCCAGCTGATGCAGAAAATGAACCTGCAGCGCGAGGCGCAGGAATATTTCGAGAAGGCGATTGAGTACGACAAGCTCGACTCGCAGGCGTGGCAGCTGCTGGGCGACGCGCTGCACGCGCAGGAGCGCCACAAGCGCGCGCACGAGGCCTATGGCGAGGCGCTCAAGCTCGACCCGCGCTCGGCCGAGACGTGGGCGCGCTATGGCGTCTGCCAGGTCGAGCTGGGCCGCCCGAAGGAGTCGCTGGCCTCGTTCGATGCCGCGCTCAAGCTCAACCCCGACCTGGAGGAAGCGCACGTTGGGCTGCGCCTCGCCCGCCAGAAGCTGCGATAACTACAATTTACGATTTACGATTTATGATTTGCGATTGGGACGAACGACGAGTGGCGAAGGACGAAAATTCACCACGGAGACACAGAGGCACGGAGTTTTTGGGTTTGCAGGTTCACAAGGTTGCAGGTTGCAGGTTGCGATTGTAAGCTCAATCCCCAAACCCTAGACCCTAAACCCCTATGCGGTTGCAGGTTCTCAGTTCTCGGTTCTCGGTTCTACGCTCACCCCTTCACCCCTTCACCCCTTTCACCCCGTCACCCCGTCACCCTTTCACCCCGTCACCCCCGCATTGCCCAGCCCGCACGCCTCTGCTATAATGGCGGCGCATTGTTTCGCTACTGAGGAGGCCAGGCCGATGGAACGGCGCGTCGTGGTCACAGGCATGGGCGCGGTCAGCCCACTTGGGTTGGATGTGCCAACCTTATGGCAGGGAATAACAGAAGCGCGCAGCGGCGTCGGCCCGGTGACGCTGTGCGACACAACCGGCCTTGAGTCGAAAATCGCTGGCGAAGTCAAGAACTTCGAGGCGCAGAACTATATGGATCGCAAAGAGGTGCGCCGCAACGACCGGTTCATCCACTTTGCGATTGCCGCCACCCGCGAGGCGCTCGCAATGGCCGAGCTGACGGTCACGCCCGAAAACGCCGAAGACATTGGCGTGATCATCGGCAGCGGCATCGGCGGCATCGAGACCTTTGCCGACGGCCTGCACACCCTGCGCGACAAAGGCCCTGGCCGCGTCAGCCCCTTCCTGGTGCCCGCCATGATCACGAACATGGCCACCGGGCAGGTTTCCATCCAGTTCGGTCTGAAAGGCCCCAGCTTCTGCCCAACCTCGGCCTGCGCCACGGCAGCCCACGCGATTGGCGAAGCCGCCGAGACCATCCGGCGCGGCTGGGCCAAGGCGATCATCGCTGGCGGCAGCGAGGCCCCAATCACGCCGATTGGCATTGCCGCGTTTGTCAGCGCCCGCGCGATCTCGACCAACAACGACAACCCGTCCACCGCGTCGCGCCCGTTCGACGCCACGCGCGATGGCTTTGTGCTTTCCGAAGGCTGCGCGCTGCTCTTGCTCGAAGATATGGAGCACGCCGTCGCTCGCGGCGCGCGCATCCTGGCCGAAGTCGTCGGCTATGGCGCGTCGTCGGATGCCTTCCACATCACGCAGCCGGTGGCCGGCGGCGCGGGCGCGCTGCGCGCCATGCGTCTTGCCCTTCAGCACGGCGGCCTCGCGCCCAGCGATGTCGACTATATCAACGCGCACGGCACCAGCACGCCCGCTGGCGACATTGCCGAAACGCAGGCGATCAAAACCCTGCTGGGCGAGCGCGCCTACCAGGTGCCGGTCAGCTCCAGCAAGTCGCAGCTCGGCCACCTGATCGGCGCAGCTGGCTCGATCGAAGCAATCATCTCGATCCTGGCGCTGCAAAATGGCGTGCTGCCGCCCACGATCAACCTGCAAACGCCCGACCCGGAGTGCGACCTTGATTATGTGCCGAATGCCGCGCGCCCGGCCAGCATCAATGTCGCAATGAGCAACTCGTTTGGCTTTGGCGGGCACAATGTCTCGCTGGTGTTCCGCCGCTACGAATAGTGCTGAATGTTGAATGCTGAGTGTTGAGTTGCGGTATTGCTCAATTCAGCACTCAGCACTCAACATTCAAAACTGAAACCATGCCTCCACTCGACCGATTACAAACCAGCCTGGGGCTGTTTTTCAGCGACCCCAACCTGCTGCAAAGCGCGCTCATCCACAGTTCGTTTCTGCACGAGCGCCCCGACCAGGGCGTTGGCCTGATCGACGGCGAGCGGCTGGAATTCCTGGGCGACGCCATCCTGAACTACCTGACGGCGGCGCTCCTGTTCGAGCGCTACCCGCAGCGCGGCGAGGGCGAGCTGACGACGCTGCGCTCGGCGCTGGTGAAAACCACTACGCTGGCCGAATTCGCCCGCACAATCAACCTGGGCGCGTATGTGCGCCTGAGCAAGGGCGAAGAGCAAAGCGGCGCGCGCGAGCGCGATGCCCTGCTGGCCGACACCTTCGAGGCGCTGGTGGGAGCCGTGTATCTCGACCAGGGCATCGACGCGGCGCAGCTCTTTGTCGCGCAGTTCTTCGAGCCGCAGCTGGCCGAAATCGACGCCAATGGGCTTGCGCTCGACTACAAAAGCCAGCTCCAGCAGCGCATCCAGGCCGAGCGCAACATCACCCCACGCTACTATGTCATTGCCGAGACGGGCAGCGACCCGCGGCGCGAATATACGATGGCGGTGCTGGCCGGCGACGAGCAGCTGGGCGTCGGCGCAGGCCCAAGCAAGCAAGCCGCCGCGCAGGCTGCCGCGCGCCTCGCGCTCCAACAGCTTGATGCGGTGCGACCCGCGTAGCGCAGTACTACAATCACTTCCATGCAACGACTTCTGATAACTGGCGGGGCGGGCTATCTCGGCGCCGAGCTGGCGCGGCAGGCGCTGGTGGGCGGCTGGGATGTTGCCGCGACCTTTTTCAGCACGCACCCGCCGCTCGCGCCCGTGGCGTGGCGGCAGCTCGACATTCGCGACGCTGCGGCCACCACCGAAGCTCTGGCCGAATTGCGGCCGGATGTAGTGATTCATACAGCCTATCGGCAAAGCGGGCCGGATCTGTGGGCCACCACCGCCGGTGGCACTGCGAATGTAGCACGCGCAGCCCGCGTGGCTGGGTCGCACATGGTGCACCTTTCCAGCGACGCACTGTTCGATGGCGAGCTGCCGCCCGGCCAGCGCTACACCGCCGCCGACGCGCCCAGCCCGATCACGCCCTATGGCGAGGCCAAAGCCGCCGCCGAGCGCAGCGCCGAGGAAATTTTGCCGGACGCGCTGGTTGTGCGCACCTCGCTGATCTATGGCGGCGCGCAGCCCGGCCCGCACGAGCAGCTGGTGTTCGACGCGCTGGCAGGCCGCGCCGACGTGGCCTTCTTCACCGACGAGCTGCGCTGCCCGGTGGCCGTGGCCGACCTTGCGGCGGGGCTGTTGGAGCTGGTCGCTGCCGGTCAGCGCGGGCGCGTACACCTGGCCGGGCCGGCCACGCTCAGCCGCTACGACTTCGCGCGCGCCATCGCCGCCGCGCACGGCCACGACCCTGGCGCGCTGCGTTCGGCCAGCAGCGCCGCAAGCAGCACGCGCCGCCCGCGCAACTGCGCGCTCGACAGCGAGCCAGCCTATGCGCTGCTCCATACACGCATCCGCGATGTTGCAACGGTACTCGGGCTGGCGCAGCCCTGACCGCACGCCAACGCCTCTGAAGGAGGAACCATGGATCGCACGCCCGAAACCATTGCGCGGCTGATTGCCGACCTCCAGGGCGAGGACGATTTTCAGCGCGCGCAGGCGGCCTTTGCGCTCGGCATGCTCGGCGAGCCAGCGGTTGAGCCGCTCGCGGCCATGCTGCGCCACCCCGACCACGACGTGCGCATGCGCGCCGCCTGGTCGCTGGGCGTGATTGGCCACGCCGCGCTGGGGCCGCTGCTCGCCCTCGCCGAGAGCGACGACCAGGCGGCGCGCGTAGAGGCGATTCGCGTGCTGGGCGTGATTGGCGAAGGCCATGCGATCAACCAGCTCTTTCACGGCCTGGCCGACACCGACCCGCAGGTGGCGCACCGCGCCGCCGCCGCGCTCGGCAAGATCGGTGACCCACGCGCATTCCACCCTCTGCTCACCGCCCTGCGGCACCCTTCCCCCGACGTGCGCTACGCCGTGTGTAACGCGCTCGGCCACCTGCACATTGCCGACGCAATTGCACCACTGGAGGCGCTGGCCGCCAGCGACAGCAGCGCGACCTCGTGGGGCGCAAGCGTGGCCGCCGCCGCCCAGCGCGCCAGCCAGGAGATCGCCGCAGCGCGCCCCAGCAGGGCCGACGACACCTTCGAGCGCATGCGCGCGCTGCTGCAACGCCAGAGCGAAGAAGAATAGCCGTTTGCGCGTTTCGCCATCCTATGCTATAATCCGCCGCGTTGTGAGACGGGCCGCTAGCTCAATTGGTAGAGCAGCTGACTCTTAATCAGCGGGTTGTAGGTTCGAGTCCTACGCGGCTCACCAGCATCAGAAAGCCCTCGAAGCGTGATTGCTTCGGGGGCTTTTTGCGTCGCTGGCATAAAACGTGGGAGGTAATAAATCTACGTGGCGCTGTCAGGCACGACTCTCAACTCAGCATCCTCACAGGAAGTATTTTTAAGCTCACTGAATCGGCCATTCATCAACTTTCAAGATCGTGTTTTTCAACTTGCAGAATATTTCCTGTAAATAACTGTGTTTCAAGCATGTGATTAGGAAGCTATAACTGGACTTTTGCAGATTTGCGGCAACAAGCTTCTGAGCATATGATCAGGCGAGCGTTGGTCTACCAGTTGGGAGGCACAGGTGCCAGCAATTGTCGCGATACCACAGGTGGTCGAGGAACTGCTGGTCCAGTTCGCCGACCTGTTTCCAAATGAGCCTTCACGCCGCCACTTTGCCGAATACCTGACCGGGCTGTTTGTAGCGGAGCACAAGACCGTGAGCGGTATCACGCGAGAGTTTGCCGCCCCACCCGACCAATCCACTCTCAATCGATGGTTGACTGAAGCGCCCTGGGATGTCCAGCGCATCAACGCGCACCGGCTCGAATGGCTTCAACAGGACGCTGCAACGCGCTATCGTCACGACGGCGTTATCGCGATCGATAACACTTTGATAGATCATGACGGCAAACTGATAGAGGATGTCGGCTATTTCTGGGACCATGCCGACAAACGCCACCTGATCGCCCACGATTACCTGTTTGCCAACTACGTCAACCCGAGTGGGAAGCATTATCCGCTCGATTTCCGGCGCTTCCGCAAGCGCGAGCAGTGCGACGACGAGCGCCCGTTCAAGAATCACACCGACCTCGCTAAGGAACTGATCGATTGGGTTGTCGCTGAGGACATACCGGGCGACTTCACCTTCGACAGTTACTTCACCAACGCGCCAATTATGAACACCCTCCACGCCAAAGGTCGCAGCTACATCGGTGATTTGAAAGCCAACCGAGTGATTGTAGTCAGCGGGAAGCAGACCAGCGTGACTGAGTGGGTCAAAACGCTCACGCCGCTTGTTCGCACCAAGTTTACGGTCGGCGGTCACACGCAATGGTAGCTTCACCAAGTCCGTTCGTCTGCCCAATGTCAACCACCCAGTGCGTATTCTGGTGTTGTGGTCAGAAGCAGAAGCTGCGACGCCACGCAAGATCCTGATCAGCAACCGAACCCAGTGGGAAGCTCATCGCATTTTGAAGGTCTACAAAAAGCGCTGGACAGGGACGGAGACCTTTCATCGGGACGGGAAGCAGCATTTGGGCATGGGCGAGTGTCAGCTCAGGGACGGGATGGGCCAGACCAGGCACATGCACCTCGTCGTCCTGGCGTACACGGCTCTGATGCGCCAATTGAAGCATGATCGTGCCTTCGAATGGGCTCACACACGCCTGATGACCATTGGCGAGTCCTGTCGCACCATCGCTCGCGAGACCTTGGGCAAAACGCTTGCTTGGGCCATCGAACAATCGCACCAAGGCATGACTCTGTCCGATATCAAGCTCCGTTTGGCTTTACCCTGAGCTTTCGCCTATTTCTGCAAAACCTTAGCTATAAAATGACTACTGTAAGCGTGTAAGAAAAAGTGTGGAAATTTACTGTGAATGAAAAATTCCGCATTAGAGAATTCTTTGTTAGGAATTCCTAGCCCGTGATTTGCTTTTCCACATACGCTATTAATACCTTCATTGCATTATCGCCTATGTATTTACCGAACTTGTATAGGAATGAGAGTATTTTTTGCTTCGAAGTTTTACGCTGATCATCTGGCATGGAATCGTCTTTTAGTTGATCTAGTTCCGACTTTAGCTGTAGTGCTTGTAGACGTTCAACATGTTTATCAAATAGCTCAATTAATAAATTATCTTCTGGCACATATGTAATATTACCATTAACGGCACCAGCTACAAGTGATTGTATAACTGCCCCTTGCTCTGCTGTAACATTTGCAAAATGGATAGTTACTGGGGCCGAATTATTCATAATCGAAAATAGAGGGTTTGGCATTTCAGGAGCAAGTAATAATGGATTATCTCCTGTTAAAAGATCATCTAATTCCTCTTCACAGCGTTCCCGTAATGCAAGCCATCTTCTTTCAGTATCATATTTCAAGTCTCTTATAATACGCCTAGACTCTTTTGCATATTTAGCCACAAAGTCTATTGCAGTTGATGAATCCATTCCCATAGTTACAAGCATAGATTCTGCTTGTCGTGAATTACTTTGTAATGTACTCAAGAAAATATCAAAATTATTTTTCACCAGTTCTAATTGCTCTGCCGTTATTAATATATCCTTTTCCCTAAATATATATATAATGCCATGCTTCGTTTTACGGCTCTCAATAAATACATCTCTTCCCTCTGCTTGCTGTAAATAACCTTCAAACAGCTTCAACCAATCCCCAAATTGCTCAGATGCTAATTTACCATTAGGCACATATAAACGCAGAAACACACCACTATCAATTTCATCTATGAATTCTTGCGCACGTATATTTCTTTCCGATCTTTTCTTAAATGGAACAATTTCTACATTGCTCGAAAAAATGATATTGAAAATCTCAGAAATACTATCAGCATCTTCGTTTAACTTATTTATTCGCAAATTTAGTTGTCGATCTTGATCTAATTTCCAAGCATCATAATTTTCCTTCCGTAAAGATGGATATCTTGGTTTCTTTTCATTCAATAGATCTTCTAATTCATCTTCAATTTCAGTAATGCACGAAAAATACCAGCAAGATTATCTTCGTAAATAAATATTAAAGATGGAACCTTTTCCATTTCTTTGAGTAATATAGGCCAAAATTCTTTATATTCTTCATCGCAAGTATTAAATAAAGTCTCTTCAGTTAAATACATTAATATAGCAACTAGATTATCGGTCATTTGATATTGTCTGATCTCTTGAATAACTTGCAGCCAGTTTTCTAGCCCTGATTTTATGTTTCTTCTTTTATATTTCACACTTTTAGAGGTAAATTTGTCCTCGGTAGCTTCCTGCGTTGCACCAGAGATAATAAAGGCAGTTTTGTGATTTTGCTTGCTCATACATTTTACTCCGCTAAAATCCTACGGAAGTGAATAACAAAATTGTATCATACCAGCGCCATAGAAAAAGGGTAAAAAATAGCCCATGTATAACACATGAGCTATACAACAGTTTGCTTGAATTTTGCCTGTGGAGTAAATAGCGGCGATTAATAAAGATGGCTTTGTTATGCGATGATTCGCCAGCTCACTCTAGATGATGCCTGAATCCTAATCAGAGGATTTGCAGGTTCGGGTCTTATGTGGCTCATCATCATCACGAAGCTTTAGGCGTCATTGCCTAGAGCCTTGCGTTGGCAACGTTTTGAGCTAGGGCACAACACGGCGCCAGCTTTGCGTAAATGGCTCGACGTAGTCACGAAACGACTGGCCGGGCGCAAACCAGTTAGTGCCGTGGCGTGTGCCGTATTCCCACACTATCAAGCGGTCGCGCAGCATATACAGAGCATAGCGCTCCGCAAAGCCCGCACGCGCAGGTCTCTGCTTGAGGTAGCTGCTGGCAAACGCGCGAGCCAGGCCCTCGCCGCGCTGCTGCGCCTGCCCGAGATAGATCGCAATCAGGCGCATCAAATCGGCTTCGCCATCGCCGAAATAATACTCCATCAAGTCGAAAAGCCCGCTGACCTGCCACCTGCCGCTGTCATCCGTCACCAGCACGTTGCCGGGGTTATAGTCATTCATCACGAAACAGGGCTGGAACCCATGCGCAAGCGCGGCCTGGGCGTCGCCAATAATTTCCTCGATCCACGTGCCATCGCCGGCTGTGGTCGCTTCGCCGTGTGCCTGCGCTGCGGCCAGCCACTGCCGTATATCGGCCACAATCCAGCGTGCAAATCCCTCGCCAAACGGCTGAATAGTGTCTGTTGCGAGGTCGTAGGTACCGGCATGCGGCCAGGTCAACTGGTGGACCTGCGCCAGGTTGTGGCCCAGCGCCTGCGCAATATCAAGCTGCTCTGCGTCGGTCAGGCGCGGGTCGGCGGGGCTTGTGCCAGGCAGGCGCGGCATCAGCATATACGGCCAGCCAAAAATGTCGGTTGAGGTGTCCAGCAAGTAGGGATGCGCAACCGGCACCGATGTATGCTCGTGGAGAAGTGCCGCCCCAAAGCGCTCTTTGGGGAATTGCCAGGGATAGTGAGGCACGCCGCGCAGCACATACCTTCCCTGCGAGCTGTGGACAAACACATTCTGGCCAAACAAACCTTGCGAGACGGGCGCGGCTTCCACAAACGCGCCCAGGCCAAAGCGGGTCAGTGCAGCCTGGAATTGGCGCGGCGTAAGCGCGCCAAGGCGTTGCGAATACACCTGCGCTGGTGATTGTGCGCTCGGTTCGCTCATAATTTTATGTCGAGTTCAATTCCAGGTGAGGTTCTATAGCGGTTTGCAGAACAATTGAACACTCATATGCTCGCGAGAACGCATTGCAGCGCAGAAAATGCAGCTGCCTTCTGCATCCTGCCAACTGCTATAGGGCAGGGGAAGTTCTTGTTACGCATCGCAATCCCCGATCCCTATAGTGGTTTGCAGAACAATTGAACACTCATATGCTCGCGAGAACGCATTGCAGCGCAGAAAATGCAACTGCCTTCTGCATACTGCCAACTGCAAACTGCTATAACCCCTGCGCTCAAAGCGCACGCGGGCGAACGGTTATTATTCGTGTTGTCAGCCAGCCTTGTTGTTGTTCGCGCGATTCTCGCGGACGCGGTAGCCAACAATGGTGCGAATAAGTGGCAACGGCAGCGGTTTGTCGTGTGGGAATTGGATGGTGCCTTTTCCTGAGGTCGTATAGTCGTGCAACTCCTGAATCGATGCCTCCATCTCCGCCGTAATCGGGTACAGGCTGATATGGCGTTTCCAGGCGGCAAAATAAATCAGATTACCGTGCAGCACAAAGGTCGGCATCTGATATTTGATCGCTTCTTCCGCCTCGGGTACGGCGTCTTTGATAGTTTGCCGAATCTGGTGCAATCGTTCCTGCACGGCCGTCGGAAACGACTGAATGTACTCGTCGATGGTTGCGAAGTGATTTTTGGAAGCACTCATCGTAGCGTTGCCAATCTTCAGAGAGCGTCGGGCCAGGGGTGCTGACCACTACGCAGAGGCGGCACATATGTCATCGGGCGCTCGTATATCGATGGCGCGCACCACTTCCTACAAATAACGATCGGGCGTGGCGAAGCGCAACGGCTGTTTCCTTTTGTATGGGCCTATCTAAACTGCGGCCTGCGAATACACTACAGACAATCGATGATTTGTTGAGATGTGCCGGCAGCTGGGCGCACTGCCAGGCGCAGCACCTTTTTATGCGCCAGGCGCATCAGCAAGCGACGCAATCGCAATCGCCTGGCCGTTCAGCACCGCATTGCCCGAAACCGGGTCGCGCGCTTGCTCGTCGAGCAGGGCGTTAAGGTTTGCGCCGGGCCGCTCGGCCGCGAGGGCGAGTTGCGCGCCGGGCAGGTTGTGGCCCCAGCCGTGCGGCAGGCTCACCACGCCGGGCATCATCTCGTCGCTGATTTCGACCACCGCCTCGATGGCGCGGTCGGCGCTGGTGATGCGCGCCAGCGCGCCGTCGCGCAGCCCGAAACGTGCCGCGTCGGCTGGGTGCACCAGGGCGGTGCAGCGGAATGGGCCTTTCGCCAGCGTTGGCAGGTTGTGCATCCAGCTGTTGTTCGAGCGCAGCTGCCGCCGGCCAATCACCACAAGCTCCGGCGCGGGGCGCTCAAGGTCGGCCGCCACACGACCGAGATCGTCCAGCAGCATCGGTGGCGCCAGCTCGATCTTACCCGAGGGCGTGCGCAACACCTCGGGCAGGCGCGGCACGAGCGGGCCAAGGTCGATGCCATCGGGCGCAGCCATGAGCTTGGCGAGGTTCAGGCCGTCGGGCTTGAGGCCAAACTGGTCGCCATACGGCCCGGCGCGCAAACCCAGGTCGAGCAGGCGTTCCGGCCCCTGCCAGCGCGACACCGCCCGCAGCACGGCGTCGGCGTGCACCCCCGCCTGACGGCGCACATCCGCCGCAGCCAGCTCGTCATCAAGCTCCACAATATCGGCCTGCGCGCCGCGCCCGCCTACAATCGCGCACAGGCGCAGCAGCGTTTCCCACTCGGCGGGCATAGCGGCCGGGCGCGGCAGGGCGGCGGGGCTGTAGCGCGCATGGTTGCGGTGCGAAAGCTGGCTGAACGCAACGTCGTAGTGCGATTCTTCGAGGGGCGAGCCGCCGGGCAGAATCACGTCGGCGTGGCGCGTGGTTTCGTTCAGGTAAATATCGAGGCTGACCATGAACTCAAGCTGATCGAGCGCAGCGGCGAGGCGCGGCCCATTCGGCGAGGACAGAACCGGGTTGCCCGCGATGGTGATCAGGGCGCGCACCTGGCCCGCGCCCGGCGTGGCAATTTCTTCGGCCAGGCATGTCATTGGCAGCTCGCCCATGACTTCGGGCGCGCCGCTCACCCGGCTGCGGTAACGACCCGTGACGACGCCGCGCCCGCTCCCCGGCGCACCGGCCGTGTTGGCAGCAAAGGCGGCGGCTTTCGGGAACATTGCGCCGCCCGGCGCGTCGAGATGCCCCGTCAGCACGTTCAGCGCGTCGATCAGCCAGCTTGCCAGCGTGCCATATTCCTGCGTGCAGGTGCCAACCCGCCCATACACCGCGCCGCGTTCGGCGGCAGCCAGCTCGCGGGCCAGCGCGCGAATGTCGGCGGCAGCAATGCCGCAGCGCGCCGCCATGCGCTCGGGTGGAAAGGCGGCGACGGCGTCCTGAAGCGCTTCCAGCCCGGCCAGATAATCGGCCAGACGGCCCAGGCGCACGAGCTTTTCTTCAAACAGCGTATGAGCCATGCCAAGCAGCAGAAAGACGTCGCCGCCGGGACGGATGAAGAGGTGCCGATCGGCCAGGGCCGCCGTTTCGTTGCGGCGCGGATCGACCACCACAATGCGCCCGCCGCGCGCGCGCAGAGCCTTGAGCTTGCCCCGCACGTTTGGCACGGTCCACATGCTGCCATTCGACACGGCCGGGTTCGCGCCCAGAATCAGCAGAAAATCGCTGCGCTCAATATCGGGCACCGGCACCGAGAGCCAGTGGCCAAACATCAGGCCGGCCGCAAGCTGCTTGGGCAGCTGATCGAGTGTCGAGGCGGTGAAGACGTTGCGGGTGCCGAGGGCGCGCAAGAGGCGCGGGAAGTAGAGCTGGAGCGCGAGCTTGTGCACCACCGGGTTGCCCACCACCAGCCCGGTTGCGTCGTGGCCGTGCGCCTCAATAATCGGCGGCAGGCGGCGCTCGATCTCGGCAAAGGCTTCGTCCCAGCTCGCCGCGACAAAACGACCGTCGCGCTTGATCAGCGGCGTGCGCAGGCGGTCGGGGTCGGCGTGCAGGTCGCGGAGCGCCACGCCCTTCGGGCAAAGGTGCCCGGCGCTAAAGACGTCGGCGGCGTGGCTGCGCACGCTCACAACCTCGCCGTCGCGCAGGCGCACTTCCAGGCCGCAACATGCCTCGCAGAACGGGCAGATCCGCAGCGCAACGGCCTCACCGGCTTGACTGGTCATCGGCGACCTCCTTGTATGTTCAGGAGTCAGTGGTCAGAAGTGAGCGCTTCCCTGGCGTTCCAGGACGTGATCATAGCGCGAACCACAGCAGAATGTCAAAGTCCCAAAAATTCATCCACAGATTACGCAGATTTCGCAGATTATGGACCTCGTCTTTATATAACTTGCGTAATCTGTCGATCGATCGCGTTCTTATTCCAACGTTGACCTAGCCCCGGCTTCGGCGGTTTGCAGAACAATTGAACACTCATATGCTGGCGAGAAGGCGTTGTAGCGCGGAAAATTCAACTGCCTACTGCGTCCTGCCGACTGCAAACTGCTATAGGCGGTGGTGCAGCACTTTGGGGGCGCTTCCGTGCTACAATAGCTGTATCCCGTTTCGGATAACCGAGCCGCACACTGTATGTGTTTGTCGCACTCCATGAGAGCAAGCGCAGCCTTGCCTGATCTGGCGCGCCACGGCTGGAAACGGCGGAACGAGAATATTGGCGGCACCTGCCCGAGCCGTTCGTCATCGCAACCAAAGGAGAGCTCATGGGCAGCATTCGACGGTTTCGCAGGGCTCACCACTTCTTCGGCGCGTTGGTCGTTGCGCTGCTGGCAGTAGGCGGGGCGCTTCCCGTTCGCGCCAGCGGCGGCGTAGTGACCGACTGTAGCAGCGATTCCCAGCTGAACAGCCTGATCGCGACGGGCGGCACGATTAGCTTCAACTGCGGCGCGGGCGCGCACACCATCCCAGTCAGCGGCCAGAAATCAATCAACGCCGACACAACGATTGATGGCGGCGGCACGATCACGCTGGATGCACAGAACCAATTCCGCATCTTCGACGTGGGCGCAACACTTACGCTGCGCGGGCTGGTGCTGACGCGCGCCTTCTTCAATGGCGACGGCGGGGCGATTCGCAACACGTCGAACGGCACATTGATACTGGAAAGCAGCACCATCCGCAACAGCCACGCCACGCTCAGCGGCGGCGCGATCCTCAGCCTTGGGCCACTCACGATTCGCGACAGCCTGCTGGAAGGCAACACCGCGCTGAACGGCGGGGCATTATACCCGCGCTTCGCCGGCGCAAGCACCACGATCGTCAACAGCGTGCTGCGCAACAACAAAGCCACCGACAGCACGGACGGCTGGGGCGGGGCGATCCTGGCCTGGGACGGCGCATCCGTCACGATCGATGGCGGCCAGTTCGCTGGCAACACGGCAAACGAGGGCGGCGGCATCTACAACTTCGCCAACTCCGTGCTCGCCATCAAAAACGGCACGCAGTTGCGCGAAAACATCACCGACAAATGGGGCGCAATCTATAACGACGGCACGGCCACGATAACCGACGCGACGTTCAGCGGCAACAAGAGTTTCTACTGCGGCGGCGGCATTTTTAATTTCCAGGCAGGTGTAGCAACAGTCACCGATGCCACGTTCGACGGCAACTTCAGCAGCGAAGGTGGCGGTATTTGCAATTCCGGCGGCACGCTGACGCTGGCAAATACGACGTTCAGCAACAACTCTGTTGATTTTACCGGCGGCGGCCTGTACAACGTGAGCGGCACCTCAACGATCACAAACGTGACGTTTAGCGGCAATTCGGCGGTTGACAGCGGCGGTGGCGTGTACCAGACGGCGGGCGGCACTATCGCGCTCACAAACGTCACCCTCAGCGGCAATTCGGCACCCAGGGGCGGCGGCATCTTTCGCGACAACCGCTACACCGGCACGGTGACGGTCAAGAACAGTATTGTCACGAATAGCCGGCAGGGCGGGAATTGCGCGGGCACAATCATCAGCAGCGGCTACAACCTCGCCACCGACAACACCTGCGGTTTCACGCAGGTTGCGAACGTGCGGCTCGGCCCGCTGGCGAACAATGGCGGCCCAACGCACACATTTCTGCCAATGCCCGGCAGCCCGGCGATTGATTTCGTGATCACTGGTTGCCCGCCGCCATCTACCGACCAGCGCGGCGCACCTCGCCCGGTTGGCTCAATGTGCGACGCTGGCGCGGTGGAATTCGGCGCGTCGCTGCCAATGCTGTATGTACCACTGGCGGGTAAATAAGCGCTGGGCAAGCCCAACAAACGACGACCGACCACTGGTGGCGAACCCGTGGTCGGTCGTCGAAACAAGCAATCGTTGCGCAGCGCAATGCCCAAACCCCAACCCCTTATCCCTGCGCGTTCACGCGCACGCGCAGCCCATCGCGCGGCATGCGCGTCGGCACCGCCACCGGGTCGAAACGCTGGCCGGGCAGCAGCTCGAAGCGCAGCGTGCGCAGCAGGTAGGCCATTACAATCCGCATCTGCATCTGCGCAAAGGCCAGCCCAACGCACACGCGCGGCCCACCGCCAAAGCCCACCAGACAGAACGGCTGGCGTCCTTCGTTCTGCGCCCCGGCGAAGCGCTCGGGGTTGAAGCGATCGGGCTCGCGCCACAGCTCGGGCATGTGGTGCGTAAACACGCTGGAGTACATCACATTCCAGCCCGCCGGAATGCGGTAGCCGCCATACTCGAACTCCGACACCACCGCGCGAAAGCCGCCGGGCGCGGGCGGGTGCAGGCGCTCGGCCTCGCGCAGCACCCGGTCGAGCGCGGGCATGCGCCGCAGGTCGGCCAGCGCCAGCCCGCCCGCGCCAAACGCGCGCTGCTCGGCCAGCGCCGGCGCGGCCACTGATGGGTCGCGCGCCAGCTCGTAGACCACCCACGTCAGCAGCGACGTGATTGTGTCGTGGCCGGCCCACAGCAGTACCAGCAGCTCATCCACCAGCTCATCATCGGAAAAGCCCATGCCCTGCTCGTCGCGCGCGCTCACCAGCATGCCCAGAATCGTATCAGTTCCACCCATGCTGCGATGCTCGCCCACAATCCGCCGCAGGATCGGGCGCAGGCGCAGGCCAGCGTTCCAGGCCTTGCCATACGGAATCCACGGCAGCTTCCAGGCCGGCGGCGCAAACAGGCCGCGTGTAAAGGTGTGAAAAAGCTCGAAGCACTCGGCGGCCTCGGCCTGGCTTTGCGGCCCCAGCATCAGGCGTGTCGCAATGTCGAAGCTCAGGCGCTTGAACGCGGCAAACATGCCAAGCTCGCCCGCCGCCAGCCAGCGCTCGGCGTGCGCCGCCACCTGCGCGTGCATCTCGTCGAAGTAGGCATTCAGCGTCGTGCCGTGCAGCGCCGGCATGATCATTGCGCGGTGGCGGCGGTGCGTCGCGCCATCCAGCAGCGAAAGGCCGTCGCCAATCAGCGAGGTGATTGTTTTGCTCCAGCCCTCACGCGACGAGAAGAGGTGCATGTGCGTGCCGAGCACAAAGCGGTTGGCATCGGGGCCAAGCAGCACCGCCGTTGGGCGGCCCATCAGGTGCGTGCGCCACACCAGCCCGTAGCGGGCGTGGCGGTCGCGCGCGAACTTCAGCGGGTCGCGCGCCCAGTCGCCCGTCTCGCCGAGTACAGGGAAGCCACGCCGGCCCGGTGGCAGCGGCAGCGGCGACGTGATCGAAACGGCCATGTGTTTCTCCATCTTGGATGCGTGGGCCTTTATGGTATCATATCTGGCCTGTTGGCGTGCAGCGCTCGGGCCGCAGGGCCGTTCTTTCGGCTTTTACTGCTGAAAGTTTGCAGCACTCGAACGTGATTTTGCTCAGGCCGCAGGGCGCGGGCTGTGCCAGCCCGATATGCAGTTTGCTTAGGCCGCAGGGCCGTTCTTTTGCTTTTATTACTGAAAGCTTGCAGTATTCAAATGTGGTTTTGCTCGGGCCGCAAGGCCGCCGGGGCTCCCGCCCCAGCACCCCGGCCGGGGCTTCGCCCCTGGACCCCAAATTTTAGGTGGTTGCCATATTCAATGTTGAGTGCTCATGCCTCCGTTATGCCAAAAGCTGGCATCGAGCAACGAGTGCAAACAGCACATAGCAGCAGTGATCACCAGATTCGCTTAATCGAAGCGACGGAGGCATGAACGCAAGTCGTACATTTTGGTACAGCGCTCTTTGCCGGAAGGGGTCCGGGGAAACCGGCAAGGGTTTCACCGGTCGAAGGCACGGGGGCGAAGCGCCCCGCTAAAAGTACAAGGGCGTATCGCATACGCCCACGCACAAAGAGGCACGGGGCCGAAGCGCCCCGCTAAAAGTACAAGGGCGTATCGCATACGCCCCCGCACAAAGAGGCACGGGGCCGAAGCGCCCCGCTAAAAGTACAAGGGCGTATCGCATACGCCCCCGCTAAAAGTACAAGGGCGTATCGCATACGCCCACGCACAAAGAGGCACGGGGCCGCAGCCCCGGAAGAGGGAGATCACAATGTACCAGGCACTCCTCAACCTGCTGAATAACGAAGTTTCCGGCGAGGCCGCAAAGAATACCGTGGCACGCGTGAGCCAGTGGCACCGCATCCAGGCCAGCCCGATGTTTCGCGAAGCCGCCGAGTGGGTCGATGCCACGCTGCGCGGCTATGGGCTGGCGAGCGCCCTCGAGCGCTTCCCCGCGCGCGAGGGCGCCTATGCCTGGGCTGAGCCAATGTTTCAGGAGTGGTGGTGCGACGAGGCAACCCTGCATCTGATCGAGGCCGACGGCGCGCTGCGGCGGCTGGCCGATTACCGAGCGGTGCCGCTTTCGCTTATGCCACGCAGCGCGCCCGCCGACGGCGAGTTCGAGATTGTGGCGATCGAGGGCGGCGACCGGCCCGAGCACTACGCAGGATTGGATGTGCGCGGCAAGCTGGTGCTGACGCGCATCATGCCCATGGCCGCGCACCCGCTGGCGATCGAGCAGTTTGGCGCGGCCGGCCTGATCTTCGATGGCATGCGCAGCGTGCCCGAGGTCTGCCCGCCCGGCGATTTGCAGGACGATATTCAGTATGCGTCGTGGTGGTGGTGGGGTGGCGAAACGCGCGCCTTTGGCTTTGCGCTCACTCCCCGCGCCGGTGCCGAGCTGCGCCGCACGATTGCCCGCCGGGCCGCGCGTGGCGAAACCGTGCGCGCCCACGCCCGCGTGCGCAGCCACTTCGCCGACGGCACAATCGAAACCGTGTCGGCGCTCATCCCTGGCGCAACCGCCGAGGAAATTGTGATCACCGCGCACCTGTGCCACCCCGCGCCCTTCGCCAACGACAATGCCAGCGGCGTCGCGGCGGCGATGGAGGCGGCGCGCGCACTGCAAGCGCTGATCGCCAGTGGCGCGCTGCCCCAGCCGCAGCGCAGCATCCGCTTCCTGTGGATGCCCGAGATGACCGGCACCTACGCCTACCTCGCCGCGCACGAAGCCGACCTGCCGCGCATGCTGGCGGGCCTGAACCTGGATATGGTTGGCGAAGACCAGAACCAGACCGGCAGCTCCTGGCTGCTCATCCGCACCTCCGACGCGATGCCGAGTTTTGTTGCGCCGCTGCTGGAAGCGCTGCGCGAGGGCTATTTCGGCCAGGCGCACACCTTCAACGGCCAGGGCGAGTTTCCTCTGTTCCGCCACGCCGTCGTGCCCTTCTCGAATGGCA
Organism: Kouleothrix sp. 19917; assembly: GCF_057073505.1. Classification (NCBI taxonomy): domain Bacteria; kingdom Bacillati; phylum Chloroflexota; class Chloroflexia; order Chloroflexales; family Roseiflexaceae; genus Kouleothrix; species Kouleothrix sp. 19917. The sequence continues at coordinate 264,872 of NZ_CP097099.1, read as the reverse complement.
GCGACCACTACATCTTTGGCGATCCGTCGGTCGGCGTGCCCGCGCCCATGCTCATCCAGTGGCCCGACCGCTTCTACCACACCACCGCCGACACGCTCGACCGCGTGGACCCGCGCTCGCTGGCGCGCGCCGCCGCTCTGGCCGCGACCTACGCCTATTTTGTCGCGAACGCCGGCCCGCGCGAGGTGGCCTGGCTCGCCCGCGAAATGAACTATCGCTACGAGGTGCGGCTGGCGCGCAAGCTGCAAAGCGCCACCACTGCCGCGCTGGGCGGCGGCGCGCCCAACGGCCCCGATTGGTCGGCACGCGTGGCCTTCCGGCTCGACCGGCAGCAGGCCGCGCTCGAGAGTTTGCGCCGCCTTGATCCTGCCTTCGACCCGCAGCCCTGGCAGGCCGAAGCCGCCACCTTCACCGACGCGGCCTGGGCGCGCGCCCGCGATGTGCTCGACGACTGGCGGGCTTCCGAGCGCGGCACGCTGGCCGACGCCGATGCGCGGCTGGTGCCGGTGCGGCGGCATCGCGGCCCGATCAGCTTGCAGCCCCGCCTGCGCCGCCTGCCGCCCGACGAGCGCGCCGCCGCCAAGGCCGCGCTGCGCAGGCACGGCGAGTTTATGGACCTGCCCGCCGACGTGGCGCTGTACTGGTCGGATGGCGCGCGCACGCTCGGCAAGATCCTTGACCTCACCGAGCTGGAGACCGATGTGCGCGACCCGGAGGGGCTGATTGCCTACTTCCGGCTGCTGGAGCGGCTGGAGCTGGTCGAGCTGCGCGGGACGTAAACAATTGACCATTCCACCGGCAAGAAACGCATCGGAGCCTGGAAAAGCAATTGCCGTCTTATTCTGGGAAATAAGTTCTTTTTATCCAGACAAGCTTTCCGCAAGCTAATCTGGCTATCAGATTGAAGCAAAACTGGCTTGTGCTTCCTGGAAGCTGAGAATAAGGAATTTATTTTCCAGAGTACTGCTGCATCCTGCCGACTGCAAACTGCGAGAACGCTCGGTCTGTTTTCAGGCGGCTGGTGTGTCGTCGTGAGCCGAAGGAGGGGTACGGATGCCAATTGTGGGCGAATTTATCACCGAAACACTCCCCTATGATGCTGGTCGGCACGTCACGGTGTATCTTCCGCCCGCCCCACCCGCGGCGATCGTTTTCGCCAGTGACGGCCAGTTGATCGCGCAGTGGGGCGAAGTGCTTGAAGCTGCGGATGTGCCGCCGACCATGATCGTTGGCGCGCACCGCGTGGCAGATGAGACACTCCGGCTGCACGAATATTCTCCCAAATTCGACCCGGAGCGCTTTGCAGCGCACGAGCGATTTTTCGTTGAGGACCTTGATGCGTGGGTGCGAGCGCGTTTCGGTGTGCATCTGCCGGCCGAGCGCAGCGCGGTGTTTGGCGTTTCGGCGGGTGGCGAGCTGGCGCTTGCCATGGGGCTTCGCCACCCCGGCCGCTACGGCGCGATCTTCTCAGCCTCGCCCGGCGCGGGATACCGGCCGCCGGATGTGATGCCAAGCTCGTTGCCCCGCACGTATCTCGTGGCCGGCACACAGGAGCCGTTCTTCCTCGAAAACGCAGCCCGCTGGGCGGCCGCACTGCGCGATGCAGGTGCGGATGTGGTGATGCGCGAGCGAGATTCAGGGCACGACGACGCGATGTGGCGAAAAGAATTTCCACTCATGGTCGCGTGGGCGTTTGGGAAGCGGCATTGAGCGAGCGTCTCAGCTGATGAGTTTCGATGAGTCGCCGTACAGAAAGGATGAGAAGGCGAGCGGTTCCGTGGTTCTCGATTCTATTTTCACTCAAACCGTTTGGCCTGATTGCGCCAGCCGACTTTACCGGGACTATACACGCGAATTGTTTCACAGTACAATGCGTCATACGTCACCCACGCAGCAATTCTCACATCCAAACGCGCCGGATTCGGGGAAGCGATTATGAGCGACGTTATTTCGCTGGGGCTGTGGATCAAGCGGCGGCGCAAAGCACTCGATCTGACCCAGGACGAGCTTGCGCGGCGCATTGGCTGCTCGCTGGACACGATTCGCAAGATCGAGGGCGATGCGCGCCGGCCCTCACGCCAGATCGCCGCGCTGCTTGCCGAGCAGCTTGAGCTTGCCGCCGAAGAGCGCGCGCCGTTTATTCAGGCCGCGCGCGCCCAGATCGGCGTGGATCGGCTCGCGCCGCCAACCCAGTCGGTTGCGCGCGGCGCGTTTGTGGCAGCGCCGGCCGTGGCGACAGCCACCACCGATGCCCCGCAAGCAGCGCCCGCTCCACAGCGCAATAATCTGCCGACTCAACCAACCACTCTCATTGGCCGCGAACGCGAGCTTGCCGAAATTGTGGCGCTGCTGCGCAGGCCCGATGCGCGCCTGGTGACGCTGAGCGGGCCGGGCGGTATTGGCAAGACGCGCCTGGGCCTGCAGGCCGCCGAAGAGCTTGCCAGCGATTTCGCCGACGACGTGTTTTTTGTCGATCTTGCGCCCATCCGCGAGCACAAGCAGGTCGCGGGCGCGATTGCGCTGGCGGTACACTTGCGCGAGTCTGGCCCCCTGCCGCTGCTGGACCAGCTGCGGGCTTTCCTGCACGACAAGCACATGCTGCTGCTGCTCGACAACTTCGAGCATGTGATCGACGCCGCGCCGCTGGCCGCCGACCTGCTGGCGTCGGCACCATACCTAAAGCTGCTAATCACAAGCCGCGAGATTCTGCGCGTGCGCGGCGAGCGCGAACACGCCGTGCAGCCGCTCGCCTTGCCCGAAATGGCGCTTCAATCGCCTATGCACACATTTAGCGCAGACATCGCGCAATATGCCGCCGTCGCATTGTTCGTCGAGCGTGCCCAGGACTCGCGGCCCGATTTTCGGCTGACCCACGCCAATGCGCCAGCGGTGGCCGAGATCTGCGCCCGGCTCGACGGTCTGCCGCTGGCGATCGAGCTGGCCGCCGCGCGGCTCAGGCTCTTCACGCCCGAGGCGCTGCTGGCGCGCCTGAGCAGTCGTTTAGGTGTATTAACCGCTGGCCAGCGCGATCTGCCGGCGCGGCAACAAACGCTGCGCAACACAATCAGCTGGAGCTACGATCTGCTGAACCCAACCGAGCAAACCCTTTTCCGGCGCTTTGGCATATTTGTCGGTGGCTGCACGCTGGCGGCAGCCGAAGAAGTGCTGATGACCGAAGGCAGTGAGCTGGGCGACGCAGCGCTGAGGGCTTTAGGGCAAATAGGAAGCGGCGAAACGCGCGATGCCAGCCTCGATTCGCGGGCCACCGTGCTGGAAGGAGTGGCAGCGCTGGCCGAAAAGAGCTTGCTGCGCCGGGCCGAAGAAGCGAATGGCGAGGCGCGCTTCAGCATGCTGGAAACCATACGCGAATATGCGCTTGAGCAGCTTGAAGCGAGCAGCGAAGCCGAAAGTGTGCACCGGCAGCACGCCCGCTTTTACCTCGAGTTTAGCTCCGAACAGGCGACCGAAGATGAAAACGCCTGGACGCACCGGGTTGATGCTGACTACGATAACTTGATCGCGGCGCTCGCCTGGAGCCAGACTGTGATGGGCGATTCGGAGGCAGCGTTGCGGCTCGCGCTTGCTCTGGTTTCGCTTTGGTTTGATCGCGGTGTCCGGCAGGAGGCTATAACCACACTGCAGCGCGCGCTCGATCACCCGCTTGGGGTTGGCCGTACCGCGCTCCATATGCATGTGCGGCATCAGCTTGCCCAACTGCTCGGCTACACTGGCAACTATCGCGCGGCACAGGCCGAATATGAGCAAACGCTTGAACTCGCGCGCGAGCTCGAAGACGCCTGGATGACGCCGTGGGTGCTCAGCCGGATTGGCTGGCTGGCGCGAGAGCAAGGCGACAGCGCGACTGCCTGGCCGCATTTTTCCGAAGCCCTGGCAATCTATCGAGAACAGGGCAATGCGGAAGGCTTAGCTTGGGGGCTGATAACAGTGGCAGAAGTGGCGATTCTGGATGAAGATGCCACACACGCCGAGGAACTACTGGCCGAAAGTAACACACTCTGGCCGAATGATGGTTCGAATTGGTGGAGCTTGTGGAACGGCTGGCGACTGAATCATCTGGGACATGCAGCCCAACTACGCAGTGATTATAACCGGGCGGCGGATCTTCATCAGCAAGCTCTTGCGATCTTCCGCTCGTTGGGCGAGCAGCATTTTGGCCTGCCATGGGCGTACCACAGCCTGGGCGAAACCACACTGGGCCAGAACAGTGTGGCCGAGGCGGTGCGCTGGTTTCAACAAGGGGTAGCGATGAGCCGCCAGCTCAGCGATCAGGCGAGCATCGCCTGGTGCCTGGCCGGGCTTGGCACCGCCGCTGCACTCGACGAAGAACCTGAACGCGCGGCACGGCTATGGGCCGCCGCCGAGAAGGCGCGCCAGTCGATCGGATGCCGGCCTGCGCCTGCCGCCCGCGCCACCTACGAGCGCGCGCTGGCGCAGGTTCGTGCCGAACTCAGCGCAGAAGAATGGTCGCAGGAATGGGCCGCAGGGCAGGCGTTAACATTGGACGAGGCAATCGCGGAGGCGCTCGAAACTCGCGCCTGAAATGCCTTAATCCTGCATCCACAAGTAGCGCAGCAATCGGTAGCGGAACAGGCGCGGCACGGTGTACCACGTCAGGCTGCGGCCCTCGCGCGTCACCCACCACGTCCAGGCGTTCCAGTGCCCTCGCGACGGCGCGTGCGCGTCGTAGATCGTCAAGCCCTGGCCGCGCCAGGCGCGCTTGGCCGTCAGGTGCGCGCGAATGCCCTCGAAGTCGGACATGACCAGCACAACGCTTCGGCACCCGTGTGCAAGCAGGATCGGCAGGGCGAACTCAGCATTCTCGGCGGTGTTGGTTGCGCGCGGCTCCAGCAAAATGCACTCGGCGGGCACGCCCTGCGCAATCAGCTCGTCGCGAAACCATTCGGCCTCGTTCAGGCGCGTGCCCGGCACTGGCACGCCACCGCTGACGATCAGGCGGCGCGCCATGCCGCGATGGAACAGTTGCGCAGCCGCCGTGCAGCGCGCTCGCGCTTTCCAGTCAACGCCAGTGCCAAACACCAGCGCGGCGTCGGCTTGCGCGGTGGGCATTTTCCGCCAGTTGAGCGCATGGCCCAGCGCAACCAGGCCACCAACCAGCGCGCCAGCAAACCCAAGCGCGATTCGGGCAAACTTCATAGCGTGGCAGCCACCCCCGCCAGCACCACCATGCGCCCATTTGGCGCGGCAATGCGCAGATCGAATGTGCCGGGTGGCATGGCGTCGCACGCAAAGCTGCCCAGGTCGTCGACGATTGCGGTGGCAACCAGCGCGCCGGCCTGGCGCATTTCCACCAGCGCGCTTTCCCACACATCCTGATCATTGGCGACAAGCTGGCCTTGCAAGGCGGCGCGGCCATCGGGGCGCGGCTGGATGTCGAGAAAGATCGTCACGCCATTTGCCTCGGCCATAATTGGCTCGGGGCCGGCGCCGCGCAACACTGCGCCCGCGCCTGTAACGATCTGCGCGAACAGCGTGCCAGGGCGTGGCTGGGCGGGGGGAAGCACCGGGGCAGGAGCAGCCGTAGGCGTTTCGGCAAGCTGGAACTGTTTGAAATCGGCAAGCTCGCGTGAACACAGCGCGCACACCGCCAGGTGATCGGCCAGCGCGCTCGCCGCGTCGGTCGGCAAGCGTGTGCTGGCATACTCAGCCAGCTGCTCGGGCGGCGGGCAATCCCAGCGGTACAGCGTGCCGGTCAGGCGCTCTTCCAGCGCCCGCGCCGCATCGAGCCGCTCGGCGCAGGCAGCGCAGCCCGCCAGATGCGCCAGCACCTCGGGCGCGGCAATGCCATCGAGCGCATCAGAAAGCGCGTCGTCACTTAGTGGCGGTGGTTGGCTGCATTCCATCATAATCCCTCGCTGGGCTGGGACGTTGTGCCGATTGTGCTAATATCAATGCTCCCGCTCGCAAAATATCACAAGCAAGAACCGAGAACCGAGAACCACGGAACCGAGAACCGAGAACCGAGAACTATGGAACCACGGAACTACGGAACCACGGAACCACGGAACCAAGAACCACGGAACCGAGAACCGAGAACCACGGAACCACGGAACCGAGAACCACGGAACCACGGAACCACGGAACCAAGAACCACGGAACCGAGAACCACGGAACCGAGAACCGAGAACCACGGAACCAAGAACCACGGAACCGCCCTCATAACAGGTGATCGCTCGTTCCCGACCGCCTGCCGCCTGCCCACTGCCCACTGCCCACTGCCCACTGCCTCCTGCCCACTGCCTCCTGCCGCCTGCCCACTGCCGCCTGCCGCCTGCCCACTGCCGCCTGCCCACTGCCCACTGCCCCTGCCGCCTGCCCACTGCCGCCTGCCCACTGCCCACTGCCCACTGCCTCCTGCCCACTGCCCACTGCCGCCTGCCCACTGCCTGCCCACTGCCCACTGCCGCCTGCCCACTGCCCACTGCCCTAACGCAGCCCCGGATCGTTGCGCAGAATGCGCCGGATGCGATACAGGTCGATCGAAACGGCGCGCTCGTCCTTCCAGCGGCCCGGGAAATCGCGCACGATCTCGCGCGGCTTCAGCCGCTCGACAAACACACAGCGCGCCAGCAGCTGGTCGCGCTCGTCGGGCAGCAGCTCGGCGATGCGCTGCATCATTTCCTCGGCCAGAATGCGCTGCTCGGCGTGGTCGTGATGCGCCAGGGTGGCTTGCGCCTCCAGCGACAGCGTTTCGTCGCGCCGCTCGGCTCGCAAATGCAGTGTGACCGCCGTAAATGCGCATTGCTGAAGGTAGCTCAGGATGTAGGGCAACGCAACAAAATTTGCGAATTTCGCGCCACGCACCGCAAAGAAAAACCTGCTCCATGCCTGGCTGGCAAAATACTCGGCCGGCTCGTGGGCGAAGACAAACTGCGGGTGGCGCAGCACCCAGCTCTGCACCTGGCGCTCGTACACGCGATACACCAGCGTAAATGCTTCTGGCACCCCTTCCGCCAGCGCCCGGCGAAACAGCTCAAAACAGAACTGCGAATCGCTGGATTGCCGCCGGTTGAACTTTTCCGTCTCGATCGTACACAGCCGCGCCAACTCCTCGTTCGGCATGCCCTGGGCCAGCGTCATGGCGGCACCTCGCATCGCGCACATTTCGCTGCGATTGTCGCAGAATTTCCCTATTGTATACGAAAAATGACCCGCAAATTCACCAACTTGCGCCGTTCAGTATCATGAGATACATTCCACGCTCCGCCACAACGCCCCACCCACCCAGCACCCCGCACTCGCCCGGCGTTCCGCCCGGTTTCGCCATCTCATCTTACGCACTGGGGCACAGCACCATGACTCAACAAGCGTTCGCCACGCCCGCCGAACTTGCCGAAGCCCTGCTTGCCGCGCCCAATCTGCTGGGCGAATTAGTCGCGCCGCTGAGCGCCGCCGATGCCAGCGCGCTGGTCGATCATTTGAAAAACGAGGCCGACCGCCACTGGTGGATCAATGCCAACCAGTCGCTGGTGTTTGCCGACCTGATTGTGCAGGTCGGGCGGCTGCGCGGCGATGCATGGCAGACTGCGCTCGGCACCATGGCGCGCGGCGACGCGCTGAAGTTTGTTGGCAACATTCAGGAGGCGTGGGACCTGCTGGGCGAGGCCGGCACGCTGTTCGAGTCGATTGGTGACGCGGTGGGCTGGGCGCGCACGCGCATCGGGCGCTTGGTAATTTGCACTGATTTAAACACTGTTGCTGAAGCTCTAGCCGATGCTCAGCAGGCACGCGAAATCTTTGAACAGCACAATGTTTATGAGCGCTTATTCGGCTTGTATAACAACATTGCTCTTGTGCATAGCTGCCTAGGTGAGCACAGCCGCGCGCTGGAAGTGTATACACTAGCTGAGCAGGTATTGGGCAAGCTTGGACATAGGCTTGATACCCATAGCAGTTTGCTGGCTCTCAACATAGGCTTTGCATATCATATGTTAGGCGATTTTAGACAAGCTAGCCTGTACTATGAGCGCGCACGCGCGGGTTTTGCTGCACGCAACGAAATGCGTGGCATGGCTCGCGCCGAGCACAACCTGGCACATATTGCCCTTTCACAGGGAAAATATCGGCGAGCATTACGCTTACTCCATCAAGTGCGAGATCATTATATTTCTGCAAAATTACACTTGGACGCCACACATGCGAACCGCGATCTGGTTGAAATTTATCTTTTGCTTAATCGCTATGTCGAGGCTCGCGATCTTGCCACCGCAGTTATTGCAGATTACCGTTCCTCCCATTTAGCGTGGCGCGAGGGGCTAACTCTTTTGCACTTAGCAACAGCCGAAGCCCAGCTGCAGCAAAATAGCGAAGCACAACAATCCCTTGAACAAGCACAGCAGCGCTTTCACGATATCGGCGCGCAAACTTGGGTTGAAATTGCCCGCTTGCGCGCAGGTCAGATTGCCTTACGTATGGATCAGTTTCGGCAAGCGCTCGGAATAGCACGCACTAGTAAGGAAGTGTTTAAACACGGCCAACTCCAAGTGGAATACGGGGAAGCGAACTTACTCGAAAGCCATGCACTGCTCAAGCTAGGCGATGTCGCTGCTGCACGAGACAGTGCGCGTGAGGCCCTTGTTATCAGCCGCAGATGTAACATCCCTGCACTCCGCTATAGCGCCCATCTGGCGAGTGGCGCAATTGCTGAAGCTCAGGGGCAGCAATTATGTGCGGTACGGCACTATAGTGCTGCAGCGGCAACGATTGACCGTGTAGAAAAAGGGCTTACACTCACTTTACGGCCACAATTTCTTGAGAATAAAGGCGCAGCGCTCAAATCACTCATGAATATCTACCTGCGCGAAGGAAATGCTACCGCCGCATTTACTGCACTTGAGCGATCAAAATCGCACCTGATGTTTGGCTATCTGGCAAATCGTGAACAACTACGCTGGCATCATGCCGATGAGCGAGGTCAACAGCTTCTTGATGAACTCAACCAATTGCGAGCTGAGCACCAGTGGTACTACCGCATTGCGCATCCACAGCTTGCAGAAGATGACCAGCATACACAGGCGCTGTCGCCGCAACAAGCGCGCGAAGAAGTTCGCAGGCGCGAGTCGCGAATGCGCGCTATCACCGAACAACTGTATTTGTTCAATAGCAATGATCGCCGTGCCGATGTTACCCTGCCAAGCATTACCGAGATACAGCAGGCGCTTGAGCCAGGTAATAGTATGCTTGCGTGGTATCACGATGAACAATCCATATGGGCATTTTTGCTCGACGATGGCTCCGTCGAAGTTCACCGTTTGCCAGGAACAACGCAGGATTTGTATACCTTGCTGGCCCAACTGCAAGCAAATATCGACTTCGCTCTGAAGCTTCCTCCCAACGCAGCAAGTCAGCGCACATTGCTTACAGTAGCACAAGCTATTTCGCAGCGAATATATGCATTGTTACTAAAACCCCTTGCTTCCAAGCTTGAGGGCTGCACCAGATTGAGTATTGTGCCATTTGGCAGGATACACTATGTACCTTTTCATATGTTGCGCGGCGAGCGCACATACGTAGTAGAGCAGCACGAAACCGTGATACTGCCAACGGCTAGCCTAATCACGCGCCGTGGTCCAATCCGAAGGCCAGGGGCACGTGTTTTATACCATTCTTGGGATGGGCATATTACCCAGATTCGTGACGAAGCCGAGCTTATTCACTCGTTATTTGGAGGAGCAGTTTACGAAGAAAATTCAGCCACGCGCGACCAGCTTAGCGCTGAACCCGTTCAAATTTTGCATATCGCAGCTCACGGTCAGCAACGGCTTGATCAGCCAGATTTATCGTATATTCAGCTAGCCGATGGTCAGCTATACACCGATGATCTGCTTCAACATGATTTAAGCTACGAGTTGGTCACGTTAAGCGCGTGCGAAACAGGCCGTGTACAAGTAGCAGCGCGCGATGAGCCAATTGGTTTGGGGCGAGGGCTACTCTACGCTGGTGCGGGTGCCATCATCACTAGTTTATGGCGTATTGCTGATGATTCAAGCACGCAGCTCATGCAATTATTGTATAGGCACTTACACGCTGGATATTCAAAAGCTGCGGCGCTTCGGCAGGCTCAGCTTACTCTTCTTGCGAATACAGGGCAACTGCATCCAGCTTTTTGGGCTGCATTTCAGCTTATTGGTGATCCTTCGCCACTTCAGTCTGTGAAAGGAAAGGATTAATCTATGACAGCTATGTCGCCGGGGCAATCAACCTATCAAGCACGTTCTCGCATTCATTTTGCGCGCGGCCAGTTCGGCTTGTATATCGAGCATGACAGTGCTGTACAGTCCGCCGATGTTCTGGCCCAAATACATCGGGCCGAGCTTTTCACAGCTGATGATCGCGTCCATCTGACAGCGAGTCGCGTGATAAGCTTTAATGCTTTAGAGCAAGGACGAAGCATATCATTGGTATTCGCAACAAGCTCAAACCCTGGCTTTCACGACGAGTTCGTGCTCCTTGGGTTTCTTGCGCAACTCAATGAGAAAATATACGCACACTCCTGGTCGGCTGACTTTATTGTCAGACAAGCACTACCAAACTGGCTTTCCGGCGGCGCGCCAGAGCCTGATGGATCGGGCGGCCCAGGCGGGCGACCAGTTGCACCCAATCCAAGTAGCCTAGCTGAATTGATACCTGAGCCGATCCCGCTTCCGGGAGGCCTGAATTCGAATGACATTTCGATAGATCGATGCGGCGAGTGCGTGGATGTTTTTATTCTTGACACTGCGCCTTGCGATGTCGATCTTAAGCGCGCATATATGCGTTGGGTTGAAGAACCTCAAAAGGCTGGTGAGCCACAGCATGAACTTCTCAAAGGGCTTATTGGACCGGCTGGCGCGCTCGGGTATATTCATGGCGCATTGCGCGTTGAGTATGCAGGATTTAGCCATTTGCTCGAAGTTGCGACTGCATTTCTTCCAGATCACGACTATGTTATGAGCGATCATGGCTTGTTTGTGGCGAGTGTAATAAATCGTTTTGCGCCGGCCGCCCGCTTGCACCTGATCGAGGTACTTAATCCCTATGGCGTAGGAACGCTAGAAACAATTACTAACGGATTTAAGCGGGCGGCCGAATTTGCTGAGCAGCACCCTGGCGCTAAAGTGCTGGTCAATGCAAGCTTGTTTTTTTCTGTGCCACCCTCTTCAGCCGCACTCACGGCTTTGGCCCAAACAGATGAATTCTGGCAGCATGTGCTCGAACAGCATCCAAATCTTGTTCAGGCATCACTTGCACCATTCGAGATAATCTGTTCGCTGTTTGAGCCTATGGGTGCAAAGGTTATTGCAGCAGCCGGTAATGATGGGACGGGCGCGATAGATCCTGCCACAGGTAAACAGCAACATCCAGAAGCACGTTTCCCCGCAGCATATTCAAGTGTCGTCGGCGTCGCCGCCCTTGATTTTCTTGGGAACGATGCTTCATACAGCAACCTAGCGGACTTGCCCGTTAGTGATGGAGTGGCTGTGTTTGGCGGTGATAAAGTTGGTGATACAGCTGATCCAAACCATGGGATTTTGGGTGTGTATATTGGCAGTTTCCCCGACGGTACGCCAAACGAGCTTGGCTTGGCGCGCTGGGCCGGCACATCCTTTTCCACGCCGATCATTACGGCTGCATTTGCTGCACTTATGTGTGGCTCTATGTCAATTCAGCAAGTCAGTACATACATTCAGGAGCACGCTGCGGCTTTTCGTAGTGCGCCAACAACCAGCCTGGCAGAGTAGGTAATAGAGCTTGATCGGCTTCTCCAAAGAGATACCGCGCTCACAAATCGAGTTTTCGATTTTGTGAGCGCAGTAATTTGGCTCACCTATCGCGAAGAAGCGCGTATGCTCATGTTTGTATAAAATCTGAGCCGCAGCCCTGCTTGGGCATGGCCTTACGCCAGTAACCGTTATGGGAGCAATCCGCGCGGCCGAGCCCGATCTCGCCAGCGATAGCACGGAGATCTTTATGGTCAAGCAGGGCTAAAACAGCGCTCTCACGCAGGGCAAAGCATCACTATCAGTTCGTACACTCAGCTATGGAGGCATTATGGGGCATGATTCTTCCAAGCCGGCGAACGACGATGGAAACAAAACACTCCTTTCAGTTGAACTCTCCCGCCGTGGCTTTGCGCGGCGTATGGCGGAACTTGCCGGCGGGGCCGCATTCGCGGCCCTGGCTGGCGGCAACGCTCGCGTCTCGGCAGCGCAGCGCGGCGCGCCAGTGGCGCACACCTACTGCGTGCCCGGCGAAGTGCTGGCAGTGCTGCACCACCCTGGCGCATTCACCGGCGAGCACGTGGCGCAGCGCCTGCGCGCCCACCCGCTGCTTAGCGACATGCTGTTCGCCGGAGCAGCGCCGGATGCCGAGCGCATGATCACGCTGGCAAGTGGCGCAGAAGCCTGGACGCTCGCCGCGCTGCCCACTGGCGAACAGCATGTCGCCCATTGGCGCGATCTTTCTGGCACGCCAGCTGGCGCAGAGTACTTCCTATAGCTGAGGGCAAAACGATTGAGCCACAGAGAACACGGAGATCACCGAGAAAAATCAAACTCAGTGGCCTCTGTGCGATTTGTGGCTCACGGCTGCCGGGTGTGGCCAACGACGAATGACGAACGACGGAGCGCCTTGGTCATTCGTCACTCGTCCTTCGTCCGAGGTCTGACCAACGACGAATGACGAACGACGAAGCGCCTTGGTCATTCGTCACTCGTCCTCCGTCCGACTTGTACCGAAATACTCAGGCGCATAGGAAGCTTCCCGCAACTCTTGTGATAAAACCCTCGCCGCCGCATTGATCTTTATGAGGGGCGGAACAGACCAGCGGTGCGTGGCTCGCCACACACTGCCAGCGATCACAGGAGGGTTCATGCAAACACATGGAGGTTCGCACAACAACCTGGATGGGTACGAGCTGTTCCGGCGCGCCATTGTCGAGCACGACGACGAGGCCTGGGCCGAAGGCGCGGCGCGCTACCGCGCCATGCTCATCTCCTGGGCAGGTCGGTGCAGCGCAAGCGCAACCATCCTCGAGCGCGGCGACGAAATCGCCGACATCGCATTCGCGCGCGCGTGGGCGGCGCTCACACCCGAGCGCTTCGCGGATATCCCGAACATTGGCGCGCTGCTGGCCTACCTGCGCGCATGCGTCACCTCGGCCGTGATCGACTGCGCGCGCAACGCCTTGCTGCACGAGCGCCTTTCGCAGGCGCTGGAAGGCGAAGACGTGATCTCGCCCGAGGATGAGGTGATCGACCTGCTGACCCGCCAGGAGCTCTGGCAGATCGCAATGGCCGAAACGCGCTGCGAGCAGGAGCGCGTGGCGCTGATCGAGGGCTTTCGCTACGGGCTGCGCTCGGCCACGATCTTCGCGCGGCACCCGAACATTTTCGACGCAGTCGGGCAGGTGTACACCGCCAAGCGCAACCTGCTTGAGCGCTTGAAGCGCAACCCCGACATCGGACGCTTGTATTACGACCGGTAGCGTTTCGCTGCCACGCCGGCCGGCCCACAGGGAAACGACCTGTGGGCCTTTTTTGCGCGCTGCCTCCTGCTATGATGCTATAGCGGTTTGCAGAACAATTGAACACTCATATGCTGGCGAGAAGGTGTTATAGAGCAGAAAATTCAACTGCCTACTGCGTCCTGCCGACTGCAAACTGCTATAGTGTAGCCTTGCAGAACCACCGACCACCGCTCGTCGTCATTCGTCTGTCGTCCTTCGTCTCGGCAACCAAAGCCAAACTTCAACTGACATTCTGCTAGCTTGACGCTTGGCCGTGCTTCGCGGTAGAATCACCGCCACGACTTGTATAGCGCTGGAGCGTCGGATGAAATTCGAGCGTCGGGTGCCGCTGCCGTGGCTGATCGCCGCCGGGGTGGGCCTGTGCGTCTGGTGCAGCTTTCTGAGCGGGCTGGGCGGCTGGATCATGGGCCGCGACCTGGCTGGCCGCGAGCAGCAGGCCTTGTTTGCAACACAGGTTGCCGCAAAGGCCGACCTTCCGCCGCTGGGCGTGCTGGTGACGCGGCTCGACCGCAGCGGGCCGGCCGCGCGCGCAGGCATCCAGCGCGGCGACACCATTGTCGCTATCGACACTACCAGCCTGCAAGACGCCCGCGACCTGCGCGACTACCTGCGCACGCTGCACGCCGGCGACCGCGTGAACCTGAAGGTGCTGCGCGATGTTGGCGGCGAAGAAGATCTTGCGCTGACACTCGATCCATTCCCTGGCGATAGCCCCCGGCCGTACCTGGGCGTGTACTATACCGCCCGCGGCGACGAGCCGGCCGACCTGTAGGGACGCATGAGCAACACTCCTTCGTCGCCATCGGCGGCCACGCCCGCCACTGCGCTGCGCCGCCCCGGCCTGCTGCTGGCGGTGGCGGCTGGCTTCTGCTGGGCCAGCGCGCTGGCAACACTGCTGGCCGGCCAGCTCGATCCCGCGCAGCCGCTGCTTGCGCCCATGCGCCTGATCTTCTATGCACTGGTGCTGGCGGCGGGCGCGCTGACTTTTGTGCCATTCCAGCGGCGGCTGCGCCTGCCCGGCCTCGCGCTCGAAGGCATGGCCGGCAGCTCGCTGCTGCTTTACATGCTGGCCTTTGTGCCGCCGCCCAACGCCTGGCTGCTCGCCCTGCCCGAGCTGCCGGTGTATGTGCTGCTGGCGCTGGCACTATGGTGGAGCGTGTCGGCGGCGGTGCTGCCGGCGGTGTACGCGCTTGGCCCGCGCCTGTTTCGCCAGCGCGCCCGCCAGTACGATCTGCGCCGCGCCCGCCGCCAGGCCCACGAGATCGGCGGGCTGGCCGCGCTGGCGGTGCTGCTGGCCGGCCTGCGCACGCTGCGGCCCATCCCGCTGCTGCTGCTGGCCCTGCTGCTGGTGGTCGCCGAGCTGATGTTTCTTTCGTATGTGGAGGCGGGGGCGGAGTAGGCGGGGTGACGGGGTGAAAGGGTGAAAGGGTAACGGGGTGAGCGGTTGGCAGGTTTGAATGTTGAATGTTGAGTTAGGAATCGGCAGGAGACAGATCTGCGAACCTGCAACATGCAAACGTACAACTCAAACATCTTCGTGCCTTCGTGTCTTCGTGGTTCGGTACTCCAAAACCTTCGCGCGCTTTGCGCTCTTTGCGGTTAAAATTTCGTCTTTCGTCCTTCGTCTTTCGTCCTTCGTCGTCCCAATCGTAAATCGTAAATCGGCAATCGTAAATCATCGGGTATAATCGCGCCAGAGGCAGCGAGTTCACGTAAAGGACACCATGATTCGCATCACCATTATTGGCATGGGCTTGATCGGCACCTCGCTTGGCATGGCAATACGCAACGCCAGCGAAAAAGAAGCGCCGCTTGGGCCAACCGTGATTACGGGCTACGACAAAAACCAGCGCGCCACGGGCGATGCGCGCGGCCGGCTGGCGATCGACCGCGAGGCGCGCACGCTGGAAGACGCGCTGCACGAAGCGCAGATCGTGGTTGTGGCGGTGCCAGTGCAGCGCATTCGCGATGTGTTCGCCGAGATCGCGCCGATGCTGCCCAACGGCGCAGTGGTGACCGACGTGGCCAGCACCAAGGCGCAGGTGCTCGAATGGGCCAGCGAGCTGCTGCCCGCCACGGTCGATTTTGTGGGCGGGCACCCAATGGCCGGCAAAGAGCAGGCCGGCGCGAGCGCAGCCGAGCCGGGGCTGTTCACCGGCGCGATCTACTGCATCACACCCGCGCCGCGCGCGCGCCAGGCCGCGATCGATGCGGTCGAGGCGATGGTGCGGCAGATTAAGGCCAAGGTCTACTATATCGACGCCGCCGAGCACGACTCCTACGTGGCGGGGATTTCGCACCTGCCGTTTATGCTTTCCGCCGCGCTGATGGCGGTGGTCGGGCAGAGCGCCGGCTGGAAGGAAATGGCCCCGCTGGCCGCCACCGGCTTCCGCGACATCTCGCGCCTGGCGTCGGGCGATGCCGAAATGCACCGCGACATCTGCATTACCAACCAGGCCGCGCTGGTGCGCTGGCTGAATGAAAGCGCCCAGCTCCTGCTCGACCTGCGCGACCAGATCGAGGAAGGCGCAAGCGACGAGCTGCTGGATTTCTTCGAAAACACGCGCAAGCTGCGCGAAGAATGGCTGCTCGGCCGGCCCAACCTGCGCCCCGGCGAAGACGACTTCGAGGACATGAGCGGCACCGGCGTGGCGCGCCCCTCGCTGTTTGGGCGCTTTGGCACCGGCAAGCAGCCGCCCGCGAAAAAACGATAACGAATCTGTTCAGCAGGAGGTTTGGAGGGCTGCAGGCCCTCCAAGTAAACTTGCTTATCGGCTCTGGGCCACAGCTGTGGCCCAGAGCCGATAAGACAAGAAACAACCGTTATCGCGCAGTAGCACTTTCTGATCTCATCTGAAACCAGGCCGCGTTACAATACGCGTGGCAGCCGGCCGCAGCCTCGTTCGCGCCGGCCCATACAGGAGAAACGCGCAATGGAGCGAAAAATTCGTGTGCTGGTGGCGAAGCCCGGCCTTGATGGCCACGACCGCGGGGCCAAGGTGATTGCGCGGGCGCTGCGCGACGCCGGCATGGAAGTCATCTATACTGGCCTGCAGCAAACCCCGCAGATGATTGTCGAGGCCGCGCTGCAGGAAGACGTCGATGTGATCGGCCTGTCGATCCTCTCGGGCGCGCATATGACGCTGCTGCCGCGCATTATGCAGCTTCTGCGCGAGCAAGACATGGCCGACGTGCTGGTGGTGGCTGGCGGGATCATTTCCGACGCCGATGCCGCCGTGCTGCGCGACCAGTATGGCATTGCGGCAGTCTACGGGCCGGGCGCGTCCACCCACGACATTGTGAAGTTTATTCAGGACCATGCCGGGACCAACCATAGTGCTTAATGCCGAGCTTGCGCCCAGGCTGCTGGCGGGCAATCGGCGGGCGCTGGCCCGTGGCATCAGCATCGTCGAAACGGGCGGCGCGCCGGCCCGCGCGCTGCTGGGCGCGCTGTACAGCCACACCGGGCGCGCGCATATCGTTGGCATTACGGGCGCGCCGGGCGCGGGCAAAAGCACGCTGGTGAACGCGCTTGCGCTCTACTGGCGGCGCGCTGGCCGCACCGTCGGCATTATTGCCGTCGACCCGACCTCGCCCTTCACCGGCGGCGCAATCCTCGGCGACCGCATTCGCATGCAGCCGCTCGGCGGCGACGCGGGCATTTTCATCCGCAGCATGGCCAGCCGTGGCCGGCTCGGCGGCATTGCCCACGCCACCAGCGATGCGATCGACCTGCTGGACGCGGCCGGTTTCGACATTGTGCTGGTTGAAACTGTGGGCGCGGGCCAGAGCGAAGTGGAGATCGCCAGCGCCGCACACACCACCATGGTGATTGAAGTGCCGGGCATGGGCGACGACGTGCAGGCGATCAAGGCGGGCATTCTTGAGATTGCCGACCTGTTTGTGGTGAACAAGGCCGACCGCGAGGGCGCCGACGCGACTATCCGCCAGCTGCGGGCGATGCTGCACCTGGGCGGGCCGCCGCGCGACGGCTGGGAGCCGCCGATTCTGCCAGCGGTGGCGATGCGCGAAGAAGGCATTGCGCAGGTGGCGGCGGCAGTGGAACAGCACCTGGCGCACCTGCAAGCCACCGGCCAGAAGCAGCAGCGCGACCAGGCGCGCGCCACGCGCGAGCTTGAGCTGATTGTGCAGGAAGTCGCGCTTGAGCGCGCCCGCAGCGCCGATGCCTGGGCCGCAACGCTGGCGCGCGTGGCGCAGCGCGCACTCGACCCCTACACAGCGGCGCGCGAGCTGCTGGGATAGAACGTTATGTTTGGGCCACAGAGATCACAGAGGCCACTGAGTTTGGGTTCTGGCTCTGTGCTCTCGGTGTTCTCTGTGGCTCCAAAAAAAATTTGCCTTTTGCTCTAGAACAGACCGCATGCCCACCACAGTCTACCTCATTCGCCACGGCCAGACGGCCACCAACCGCGCGCAGATCATCCAGGGCTGGAATGCCGAGCCGCTGAACGCGCTTGGTCGCTGGCAGGCCGAGCGCACCGGCGCGCGGCTGGCCGGGGCCGGCATTGCCGCGCTCTACACCAGCCCGCTGGAGCGCGCCCGCGAAACCGCGCAGATCATTGGCGCGGCGCTGGGCTGCGCGCCGGTGGTGGTGGATGCGCTGCGCGAAGTCGATACCGGGCGCGTGTCGGGCATGCACAGCTCGCAGTTTCTGCTGCGCCACCCGCGCCTGTGGGCGGCCTGGATGCGCGACGACCCGCTGCTGGCATTTCCTGGCGGCGACACCATGCACCTTTTCAACCAGCGCTCCGCCGACGCCGTGGCCGAATTGGTGGCGCGCCACGCCGGCCAGGCGATTGCGGTGGTGGCGCATGGCGGCACAATCGCGGGCGTGCTGGAGCGGCTTGCGCCCGGGCAGGCCGGCAAGCGCGCGACTCTGCGGCTGCGCAACTGCGCAATTACCACCGTGCAGTGGGGAGAAGATGGCGCGGCACGGCTGCTGAGCTTCAACAACACCGCGCATCTGCGATAGAGAAGCGAGCCACAGAGCGCACAGAGAGCACAGAGGACAGGCTAATTACGCCGCGTTATTTTGTGATTGATCGCTTTCAACTTCACGCCAGAAGTCGTCGTGCGTAATGCCGCCACTTGTGCGTATTTCTTCGCGCGCTTCGTGCAAAATCGCTTGAAAACGACGTGAATACGCCAGCGCTAAACGCTCAAGCTCATCATCATCTTCCATGGGCAAAAGCACCGCGACAGGTTTACCATTCCTGGTAATAATGACCAGTTCATCGGTGCTCGCTTTAATATACGCGCTAAGATTTGCTTTTACATCAGCAACAGATGCAATCTTCATAATTCGATCTCCTCGCCGCCGATATGGACGCGATTGCCGTGTTTTGTGCCGATCGCAAGAATCGATACAGTAGATTGGTCGAGATCAACGTCATAAAAAACGCGAAATTGATTCTGGGGCCCAAATCGGATTTCCCATGTCGCCATAAAAATTACGGGTCGTTTGAGCGGTTTTCGATTTCGTGTTTCTGTAGCTGCGTCAAACCCTAATTGCTGCTCGATTGTGGTGCGAATAAGCGAATAGTGTTTCGCCTCGATAGCGCGCAAATGCACCTTCGTAACAGGCGCATAGATAATTGCAAAACGATGAGGTTCAGGCATCGCCCATCCCTACGCAATGTTCAAGTGACTATAATTATAGTCACTTGAACATCTATGTCAACTATACTTGAGTGATCGCGGCGCAGTGGCTCGATGCGCACCAAATCTCCTATCAGCGCGACACGGGCAAACAGCGACGCCCAAAATAATTCGCCTTTCGTCCTTCGTCAGGACCCCATCCCCCATTCCCAACGCCCTACGCCATATGATCCGCCTGTGCTTTCTGCTCTTCGGCGCGACCCTCGGCGTGAATTGAACGGGCAGCAGCGGCGGCGCTCATCCCGCCCAGCCGGCGATAGACGTACACAAACAGATCGCGCGCAATTGCCGCCACGGGCGCGGCCAGCACCACGCCCAGCAGGCCGAAGATCTGGCCCATCGCGATCAGCACAACCGTCAGAATTGCCTCGTGCAGGCCAATGCTCTCGCCAATAATGCGCGGCACCAGGAAATTATTCTCAAGCTGCTGCACCAGCAGGTACAGCACCAGCACTGCCACGCCGGTCTGCCAGCCGTGCTGCGACGCGAAGAAGCCCAGCAGCACGCCCGGAATCGCGCCGAGGATCGGGCCAATGATCGGCACCAGCTCGGTGATGCCCGCAACAATCGCCAGCAGCAGCGCGTAGGGCACATCGAAGCCCAGCAGGCGCAAAATCAGCAGGCCCACGCCCACCATTACGCCCACCGCCACGCCCAGCAGCAGCTGCCCGCGAATATAATCGCTGAACACCTGGTCGATAATCCCCCAGACATTCCAGAAATCGTCGCGAATGCGCCGATGCAGCACGCGGTCGAGGAATGCCTTGCCCTTGGCTTCGTCGTTCAGCACATAGAACAGCCAGAAGGGAATGATCAGGAAGCCGATCAGGAACGAGACCGTGTTCAGGATTTGCAGCACCTGCGTGAGCAAAAAGGTGGTGACGCCCTGCACATAGGTGGCGAAGTTGCTTTGCAGCGTGCCCAGCGCGCTATTCAAGCCCTGCTCGATCGGCTGCTTGATCGCAGCGGGCACCTGATTTTCGTACTGCTGCAAGAGCGAGCTGCCAAAGCTTTCGAGCTGCTCGCGGGTGGGCATGTTCGTCAGCAGCTCCTGCACCTGGCTGACCACCGGCGGCACAATATAGGCGAAAGCGAGAAAGATCAGCAAAAAGCCGCCCAGGTAGACCGTCAGAATGGCGGCAGGGCGCGGCATGCGCCGGCTCAGGCGGTTGACCAGCGGCAGGAGCAGGTAGGCCAGCACCAGGCCAATAATGAAGGGCGTCATCGCGGCGATTGAGTTCGCCAGCAGCCAGTAGACGGCATACAGCGCCAGCAGCACCAGCGCCCACTGGCCGAGCCGCCGCCACGATGGGAAGTTAATCACAAGTGGCTCGGCGGGCGGGATGGGCACCGGGGCAGCAGCCGCTGCGGGTGCATCGGCAGGGACAATATCGTCGGGCGGGGGCGCGAGCGCGCCAGCGGGCACCGGCGCTTCGAGCTGAAGCTTGGGCTTGCGAGCCAAAGGGCTTCTCCTTCTTACAAAACACGATGGTGCGGTGCGGCAATTCTGCTATTATAGCGAAAAATCGGCCACTGAAGGATTCTTTCATATGAACGCAGACATTGTGGTGATTGGCGCGGGCGCGGCTGGGCTGGCTGCCGCACGCGCGCTGGCCGATGCTGGCCGGCAGGTGGTGCTGCTCGAAGCGCGCGACCGCACGGGCGGGCGAGTGTGGACCGACCATAGCTTTGGGCCGGTGCCAGTCGAGCGCGGCGCGGAGTTTATTCACGGCGAGCAGGCCGATACCTGGGCGTGGGTGCGTCGCGCTGGGGCGCACGCCGAAGCGGCGACGCGCTGGGCCGGCCGGCGAATTGTGCAGGAAGATGGCCGGCTGGTTGGGCCAGAAATCTTTCAGGGGCATGCCGACGTGCAGCCACTGTGGACATTGGAGGAACAGGTCGCCGCCTACGCCGGGCCCGACTGCTCGCTGGGCGAATGGCTCCAGGCGCGCCAGTTTAGCCCGCTCGCCACGCACATCGCCGACATGCGGCTGGCGCATTCCAACTGCGCCACGCTCGACACCATCAGCGTGGCCGAGCTGGCCCACGAGCTGCGCTTTTCCGACAAGGGGCCGGGCGATTTTCATATTCTCGAAGGCTACGATGCCGTGCTGGCGGTGCTGGCAGCCGGCCTCGACATCCGCCTGAACACGCCGGTGGCGGCGGTGCGCTGGGCCGCCGACGGCGCGGCGGTTGAAACGGCTGCGGGCGAAACCTGGCACGCGCGCCATGTCGTCGTCACGCTGCCGCTGGCGGTGCTGCAAGCCGGCGCGGTCGCCTTCGACCCGCCGCTGCCCGCGCCGCAGCAGGGTGCGCTGGCCGCACTCGCCATGCCGCCCGCCATGAAGCTCATTCTGCGCTTCGACGAAATTTTCTGGGATGCCGACATGACCTTTCTAACCGGGCGCGACCCGCTGCCGGTCTGGTGGACGGTGCGACCCGGCGTGCCGATCCTGACCGGCTTCAGCACTGGCACGCGCGCGGCGCGGGTGGCCGCCAGCGGCGCGGATGGCGTGCTTGAGCAAGGGCTGGCCGCGCTGGGCGCGATCTTTGGCGACGCACCGCGCCGGCATTTACGCGCGCACACGCTGGTGAACTGGGCCGACGACGAATGGGCGCGCGGCGGCTACAGCATGGTGCCGGTTGGCGCGCACGGCATGCGCGCACAGCTGGCTCAGCCGGCCGGCGCGCTGCACTTCGCGGGCGAGGCCACCGTGTTCGCGAACAACCCGGCCACGGTGCACGGCGCGCTTCACAGCGGCGAGCGCGCCGCCAGCGAGATTCTTGGAACGCAGAACGGATGAGCCACAGAGAACACCGAGAGCACTGAGAAGGGCAAGCGAAAGTCGGCGTTGCGTGCTGTGCGGCCCGATACCTCACAGCATTTTGATGCAGGCAAAGAAAAGCACAGGCGCGAGATTGTTTCTCGCACCTGTGCAAAGTCTCTATTTCCAAACCCCTCGCGCCGCAAGGTTCCGGCACGACTCAAGAAACAGGGGCAGGAAATGAAGGCGGGAATTTCAGCATTGTAATCCCCACACCCCATTCCCTAACCCCCAAACCCTGCGCCGCGGGCGCTTTAGATACGCCGCGCCACTGGAATAAAGATCAGCGACTTGCCGACCGTCAGCGACTTGGTTTCGCTGTTGTTGGTGGTGGGCGAGTCGGCGGGCGTGCTGCTGGCCGTGATCTGATTGGTGAGCTTCGAGCCGGTGGGCGCGAACTTGTTCACCTGCACCGTCAGCGTAATCGTGCCTTCTTCCCCGAACGACAGCGCCGACGTACGCCAGACCAGTGCGCCGCTGGTGGCGTTGTTGAAGCTCAGGCCCGGCGCGCTGGCGCTGAGCAGGCGCACATTTGCCGGAAGCTGGTCGGTGATCACAACATCGCTGGCGTCGTCTTCGCCATTGTTGGCGTAATCGATGGTGAAGGTGAACTGGCTGCCGGGCGTGGCCACTGCCGGCCAGGTCGAGCTAATCGCCAGGTCGGGCGGGCCTTCAGTGATCGAGGTGAGCGTGGTGAAGTTGTTGCCGCGCGTCGCGGGCGCTTCCACCGGCGTGCTTGTGATGCCCGCCGTGTTCACCAGCAGCGTGTTGGGCGCCAGCGCGCCGCTCACCGTCGCGTTGATCGTAATCATGCCCTGCGTGCCGGGCGCCAGCGTGGGGATGCTCCAGCTTGGGCTGTGGGCATTCGCGCCTGTGCCGTTGAACACCAGCCCGGGCGTCGCCGACGACTGGCTGACAAAGGTCAGGCCGCTCGGCAGCGTGCCAGTGATCACCACGCTGTTCGCGGCTTCGGGGCCGGTGCCGGCATTGCTGAACGCAAGCATATACTGCACGGTGCTGCCGGTTGCCACCACCTCGGGGCCAACCTCGGCAATGCGCAGATCGACACCTGGCACGCCCTGGCACGCCACACCCGGCGTCTGCTCGGACACCGTGAGGTGCGCCACGAAATCCAGCCCGCCGTTGTTGGTATCCTGCGTCGCCGGGCAGCGGTCGTAGCTGGTGTTGGGCGCAACCGCCATGTCAGTCAGCACAATCGGCCGGTTGTCGCGATCCAGCCCGCTGGCGGCAATCGGCGTGGTGTACTGCACCAGGTCAACAATCGTGTCGCTCGGGTCGAGCAGCGCAATGCTTTCTTTGAACGGCTGGCCGCTGTTCTGGTTTTGCAGCGAGATCACGCCACTGGCCCAGTTGGTGTACGAGGTGAGCTTGCTCATGTCGATGATCGAGCCGGCCGGCACGCTCGGGTAGCGCGACTGGAAGACGCTCTTGCCATTCGCCACCACCACGGCCTGCCCGGCAGCCAGCATCTGGTTCGGCAGCAGCACCATGCCCTGCGAACCGCCGCGATAGGCCTGGTCGCCCAGCTTGTAGCCGTTCAGGCTCACCGCAAAGCTGTTCGGGTTATACAGCTCGATCCACTCGCCAGTCGGGTCGCTATTGGTCGGCGGGTCGGGCAGGAATTCCGAGATCAGCAGCGGCGCAAACACATCGCCGCTGGCATTGAAGTGTACGTCCACATAGGCGTTGATCGTGCCGTCGGCCAGCTCGGTGGCGGTTGGCAGCGGGCTCAGCACGTCAATCGCTTTGGAAGCCAGCCCATCGAGCGGCGCGCGCTTGTCGCTGTAGAAGGTCAGCACGCTCAGACGCAGGCTGTTCTGCGGCGCGGGCATGCTGCCACCAAGCTCGATCCAGGGGATGGCAATTTCTATGAAGCTGCCCTGGCGCGTGGCCGCGCTTACCAGCTGCGCGCTACACGTGGTGCACGGCGCGCCGCTCGCGCCATTGTAAAGCACTGGCTTGGCGGCCGGGCTGCTTTTGGTGAACTGCGTCTCAATCGCGAATTCCCATTTGGCTTTCGCGTCCACGCTGGTTGCCATGCCATCGGGCAGCGCCGTCGCGCCAGCCGTGTGCGCGGCGTCGGTGTCGAACGCCACCATCAGCTCGGGCGACGGGTCGTTGGTAATGCCGGTCAGGCGATCGACGCGCGCCAGCAGGTACAGGCTGCTGGTGTCGGCGGTCACGCTGAAGCGCGCCAGGTCGCCCTCGCGGGTGATGTTGCCGGTTGCGCCAATCGGGTTCACCAGGCGCTGATCGCCGCGCGCGTCGGTCCACACAAACTCGCCACGCCCGGCGGCGTCGCGCGCAATTTCGCCCACATTGGCCGCCGAAGGGCCTTGCGCAAACCAGTCGGCCCGGCTGGAATCGCCAACCGTTGCCGGGTGCGCGCCGGCTGCGCCGTTAAAGACCATGCTGCACAGCAGCAGAAGGCTCGCGGCAAACATAATACGAACAGATCTCATGCGTGCTCCTTGAAATACATATTTTTCTCTGGCCACGGTTATAGAAACGCCACTACTGGAAGGCAAGCTACGGCCTTGGGGCAATCTTTAGACTATCCTTAGAATGGCTTTGCAACGCGTAATAAACTATTACACGGTGTGTTTGCCAGCAGCACGCGCGATGCGGCGCGACAGCGATTTTGTACACAGCGTAGCAATTCCAAATTGCCGCACAGGCGTATCCATTGCCCGCACCCGGTGGTTATGCTACTGTGATGGCAGGAGGGATGAAACACCCATGAGCATTGCCCTACGCATTCCGCGCTTTACGTTGCGCCATGGTTATAGCTGGAGTGTTGCCATTGTCGCTGGCGCAACACTCCTGATCTGGTTTCTGCAATATGTGCTGAAGCTGCCGCAGCTCTCAATCACGCCGATCTACCTGGTGAGTATCCTCGTGTGCGCGGCGATTAGCGGGCGCAAACCGGCGGTGCTGTGCGCGGCACTGGGCTTTGTGGCCTTTAAGTTCTTTTTTGTCAATCCGATCTACACCTTCACAGTCGACGACGCCGAAGACGTGGTGCGGCTGGGCATCTTCCTCGCGACGGCGATTCTGGGTGGCGGCATGGTGGTGTGGCTGCGCGAGCAGGCGCTGGCCGCCCAGCAGCGCGCCGATGAGGCGGCCGCGCTCTACGAGCTGAGCCAGGTGATTAGCGCCGAGCTGGATTTTGCCGCGATCGCGCCACGAATTGTGTCGACCAGCCGCACGCTGCTTGGCAGCCGGGCCTGTGAATTGCTGCTGGTTGGTGGGGCCGCGCCGGCGCGCACGATCAGTGGCGCGTGGCCGCCCGGTGCCTCAGCCGCCGAAGCCCGCCTCCTCAGTGGCGACCAGCGGCTGGGCGTGCTGCGGATCGCG
This sequence comes from Kouleothrix sp. 19917, assembly GCF_057073505.1. Classification (NCBI taxonomy): domain Bacteria; kingdom Bacillati; phylum Chloroflexota; class Chloroflexia; order Chloroflexales; family Roseiflexaceae; genus Kouleothrix; species Kouleothrix sp. 19917. Next base: position 239,444 of record NZ_CP097099.1, on the reverse strand, counting down.
CTTGAGCCGCCACAAAAAGCGCTCAGTGCCGAGCGGCAGCGGCTACTTGGCACGCTGGCAAGCCAGGCCGCGCTGGCGCTCGAACGCAGCCAGCTTGTACACGCCGCCGCGCACGCCGAGGCGCTGGCCGAATCGGATCGCCTGAAGTCCACGCTGCTGTCGGCGGTGTCGCACGATTTCCGCACGCCGCTGGCCGCCATCACCGCCGCCGCCGACGAGCTGCTGGCCGAGGATGTCGCGTGGTCGCCGGCAGCAATTGCCGACTTCGCAGGCGTGATTCGCGGCGAGGCAGCCCGCCTGAACCAGCTCGTCACCAACCTGCTCGACCTGACGCGCATCGAGGCGGGCGTGCTGCAACCCCAGCGCGGCTGGTACGATGTGGCCGAAATTATTTACAGTGTGCTCCAGCGCCTCGCGCCCCGGCTCCACGAGCGCGCGCTTGAGCTGGCTATCCCCGACGACCTGCCGCTGCTGCCGATTGATTATGTCCAGATCGAGCAGGTACTGTGGAATGTGCTGGAAAACGGCCTGAAATACTCGCCGCATGGCTCGCCGGTGCTGGTGGCGGTGCAGCCCGAGCCAGCGGCGCTGTGCATTCGGGTTGGCGATCGTGGGCCAGGCATTGCCCAGGCCGAGCGCGCGCGCGTGTTCACCAAGTTCTACCGGCTGCCACAGCCCGGCACCGACCGGATCGCCGGCATGGGCATCGGTCTGGCGATCTGCAAAGGGTTTATCGAGGCGCATGGCGGGCAGATTGCCCTGCTGGAGCGCGCGCAGGGTGGCACACTGGTGGAAATTCGTTTGCCGCGCGAGCTGCCGGGCGCGCTGGTCGAACAGGAAGCGACAATATGATTCCAGCGCATATTCTTGTGATCGACGACGAGCTCACCATCCGCCGCGTGCTGCGTTCGAGCCTGAGCGAGCGCGGCTATCGCGTCACCGCCGTGGAAAATGGCACGGCTGGCCTCGACGTGGTGAGCGCCGACCCGCCGGCCGTGATCATTCTCGACCTGGGCCTGCCCGACATGGATGGGCTGGCGGTGTGCCAGCAGGTGCGCGCCCGCAGCGAGGTGCCGATTATTGTTATTTCGGCGCGCTACGACGAAATGGAAAAAGTCCATGCGCTCGACCAGGGCGCGAACGACTACCTGACCAAGCCCTTTGGCACGCAGGAGCTGCTGGCGCGCGTGCGCGTGGCGCTGCGGCGCGTGGAAGGCGCGCAGGCCCTGCCGGCAACCATCATCGCCGGCGAGCTGCGCATCGACCTGATGCGCCGCTCGGTGACGCGCGCCGGTGCCGAAGTGCACCTCACGCCCACCGAGTACACGCTGCTCGCAAACCTCGCCACGCACGCCGAGCGTGTGCTGACGCACCAGTGGCTGCTGAGCCAGGTGTGGGGGCCGGGCTACGAAAACGATATTCAGAACCTGCACGTGTTTATCAGCCAGCTGCGCCGCAAAATCGAAGCGCAGCCGGCCCGCCCGCGCTATATCATTACCGAGCCGGGGATCGGCTATCGATTCGCCATCCCCGAAGAAGCTGGTGCGTAGCAAAAACACCACCCAAATGCGGATGGTGTTTTGCCAAGCTCGCGAAGTGCGCTAGGCCTCGTGCGCGCCATTCTGCGTGGCAGGCGCGCGCTCGGCCTGCGCAATCGCTGCCTGCAGGTTCGCAAACACCGGCAGCTCGCTCAGGTCGGCCCCTAAGCCCACCAGCGTCTGCGCCACCTCGGCGCGAATGCCAGCCAGCATCACCGCCGCGCCCATCAGGCGCGTGCCCTGTGCCGCGCGCAGCAGCGCCTGCGCCACCGGCAGGTCGATCACCGGCACGCCTGTCAGGTCAATAATCACCACGCGCGCGCGATGCTCGGCCACGCCATTCAGCAGCGCCTGCAAAATCAGCTCCGAGCGCGCCGCATCGATGCCGCCAATCAGCGGCAGCAGCAGCACGCGCGCGCTGAGCGGTATCAAGGGCGTGGACAGTTCTTTGAGGTGCTCGGCCTGCGCCTGGATCACCTGCTCCTGCAGCGCCAGCCGCTCGGCCTGGGCTTGCTGCTCGGCGGCGATGCGCAATTCCAGCGAGCGCGCCATATGGTCGAAGCTGACTGCCAGGCGGCCGATCTCGTCGCCACTGGTGTAGCCCAGGCGCTGCCGAAAATCGCCATCGGCGATCTGGCGCGCCGCGCCGGCCATGCGCTTGATCGGCGCGCTGATTATTTCGGCGATCACCGTTGCCAGCACCAGCACCAGCACCAGCAGGCCAATCATCACCAACAGCATATTTTCCTGCGCGCGATTCACTGGCTCCAGCGCAGCATCGGCGTCCTCGCGCAGCACCAGGCTCCACCCCAGCGCCCCGATTTCGGGAAACGTTGCTGTGACGGGCGCAACACTCACCAGCTCGTCGTGGCCGCCCATTCGCACGGTGGTAAATGTTTTGCCACGCGCGTCGGACAGGGTTTGCACAGTGTTCAGATCAATTGGATCGCTCTGGTTATTATTGGGGAATATCTGGCCGTTGCTGAGCAAATCGGCGTGCCCAGCCTGCGCCGCGTGGCTTTCGCGCAGGCGCTCGATCAGCACGGCAAGGCGGTAGGTGGTGCGAATGATGCCAATGACGTTTTTGTTCCCATGCCCATAGATCGGCTCGGCAACATCGATCAGCGGCATTTGCTGGCCCACAAGAATTGGCTGGCTGATAAAGCTACCGCCGCGCCCGCCGTTCCAGGCCTTCTGCCACCATTCTTCACCCTGCACAGAATAGCTGCCACTGCGGCTGCTGGCCGCCACCAGTGCCCCAAAACGATTGGCAACCATCACCACAAGGTGGCTTTCGTCGTTCTGCTGGTATTCTGCCAGATCAACGCCGAGCCCGCTCCTGAGCACATCGGCAATCAGCGGGTCGGTGTCGGGGGCAGTTTGCCAGCGCTGCCCGCGCTCATGCAGGCGCGCCTGAAGCGCGGCAGCATCCAGGCCGGCGTATTCCGCATTCGACGCATCGACGGCTCCCTGCAATGTTTCGCCTAACGCAACCGTGCGCAGGCTCAGCACCTTGCTTTCGAGCACAAAACCAATATTGCGCGCGTCGGAATTTGCCTGCACACTGAGCTGCGCGCCAACGCTGTTCACCAGGCGCGCGCGCGTGCTGATGATCGAAACGCCGCCAGCAGTGCCAGCCGAGAGCAGCGTCACCATCAGAAACGCAACAAGCAGTTTGGCGCGCAGCGAAAGCACGCGCAGCCAGCCAATTGGTGGAATGCCAGACGCAGTGTTAGGGAGCGATTGAGCGGTCATAGCGAATCCTGTTCATCCGCAGCAGCGTGGGCGCTGCATTTCCGATCAGCCACGCTGAGGGTAGCATCAATGCCGAGTGATTTCGATAGCAGATTGGCAGCGAGTTGCAGCCAGATCGAGCGTTTGCTACCGTGCCTTGTAGCAGCAGGCCGCGCAATTGACCAGAAGCGACTGGTCATGTATGATGCGCGGGAAAGACGAACTGCCGAGCGCCGCATGATCACACGCCAATATCATCACTTCCGCCGCCTGTTTGTGGCGCTGCTGCTTGCCCTGGCGCTCGTGCCGGCCGCGCCCGGCCACGCCGCCCCCAGCGTCGTCGAGCTGACGCTGGGCACGTCTGGGCAAGGCCGGCCGATCACTGCGCTGAAAATTGGCGACGGCGCGCGCAAGTTTGCGCTGGTGGGCGACACGCACGGCGGCCCCGAGGCCAATACCTTCCAGCTTGTCAGCCAGCTCGCCGGCTACTTTCGCGCCAACCCCGGCGAGGTGCCGGCCGACATGCGGCTCTATATCATCCCCACGCTCAACCCCGATGGGCTGGCGCTTGGCACGCGCTTCAACGCAAGTGGTGTCGACCTGAACCGCAACATGAACACCAGCCCCGACGGCTGCGCCGAAAACGACTGGCGCAACTTCGTGCAGGGCGCGTATGGCATCGAATCGAGCACCGGTGGCCCCTACGCCGAATCCGAGCCAGAAAGCCAGCTGATCCGCGATTTCCTGCTCGACGCCGCTGGCGTGATTTTTTACCACTCGAATGGCGGCGATGTCTTTCCGGCTTTTTGTGAGCACGCGCCCTCGATCGCGCTGGCGCAGACCTACGCCGCCGCCACTGGCTACCGCTACGACCGCTACTGGCAGAACTATATGATCACCGGCGGCATGCACGACTGGGCCGGTGGCCTGGGCATCGCCGCGATCACGCCCGAGCTGGCCAGCGGCGACCTGCCCGAGTTCGAGCAGAACCTTGCCGGGGTGCAGCGCATTTTGCAGCAGGCCGATGCACTCCTGCCGCTGCCCGAAGACCATAGCGAAAACGGCGTGCCGGTGCCGGCGATTCTGTGGCGCTTCTGGCAGGCGCACGGCGGGCTGGCGCGCTTTGGCCCGCCGCTGGCCCCGCCTGAAACGGCCAATGGCGTGACGCGGCAATGGTTCGAGCGCGCGCTGCTGGAGCTGCACCCCGACCAGGCCGATACGCCCCAGCTGGTGCAGCTTGCGCCGCTGGGCCGGCAAACGCTGGGCGCAGTCGCGCCACCCGCGCCCGCCCGCGATGGCGCGCGCTTCTTCCCCGAAACCGGCCACAACGTCAGCGAGGCATTTCTGGCCGATTGGGAGCAGCACGGCGGGATGGCGCTGCTGGGCTTCCCGCTGGACGAAGAGCACAATGCCCCCGCCGCCGACGGCGTGGCGCGGCCAGTTCAACACTTCGAGCGCGGCGCGCTGGCCTACTACGCCGAGGATGGCAGCGTGCGGCTGGAGCCGCTGGGCTGGCAGGCGCTGGTGCGGGAGCGACTTGAGGAAAGCACGGCGGCGCAGCAGCTGCGGTAGGGTTGCGGATTAGAAGGATTTACGATTTGCGATTTACGATTGGAGCGGCGACAGAAGACTGACGACGGTATATTTCACCGCAAAGAACGCAAAGGCTGTGGAGTACCGAACCACGAAGGCACGAAGATTTGAAGGAATTCTCCCTATCACCTGCCGACTGCAAACTGCCTACCGTCTCCCTGTCTTTCCGCAAAGGGCGCAAATGCTTTACGCCGCAGGTTTGAAGTTTGAAGGCTGCAAGTTCAATGGTACTGCGCGTACTGCCAACTGCCGACTGCAAACTGCTGACTGCCGACTGCAAACTGCCTACCCTCCCTGTCTCTCCTCTCGTGTCTCGTATCTCCCGCAGCCGTGCTACAATGCGCCGCATGACAATCACTGAAACAAGCCCGGCGGGCGCGCTGCCGCCAATTTGCTCCGGCTGCGGGCGCTTTCTGCGCAGCGAACACGAGCGCGAGCGTGGCTGGTGCGACCGTTGCCCCGCGCCGGCTGCCGATCAGGAACGGCCCTGCTGCCAGAGCGAGCCGCCCTGCGACGATTGCCCGCTGCGCAGCGTGTGGAGCGACGAATGAGCGACCCGATTCTTTACCTGGTGCAGGAAGTGCATAACTTCGGCGGCTTCTTCGGCGGCGACACCGTGACCCTCACGGCGACGCGCCGCGACAGCCCCGACGACGAGGAAACGCTAACGATCGATCAGGGCGCGCTGGCGAATGTGCGCGACCGCCACACGATCAGCGCGGGCATGCTGCTGGCGCTCACGCTGGCCGGCGAGCGCGTGGATCGCGCCGAGCTGCTGGGCGCGGCCTCGCACGCCGATCTGCGCGCCGCGCTGGGGCCGGCTGCGCCCGCAGTGCCGCTCCGTGGCCCGCAGGTGCTGAGCTACCACTGCCCGGCCTGCCAGCTGTGGGTCGCCGGCCCGCCCGATGGCGAGGCATGCCGCCTGTGTGGTTCTGCGCTCTCCGGGTGCTGAGCTACCACTGCCCGGCCTGCCAGCTGTGGGTCGCCGGCCCGCCCGATGGCGAGGCATGCCGCCTGTGTGGTTCTGCGCTCTCCGGCTGAGAGAATAGAGCCACAGAGGGCACAGAGATCACAGAGTATGAGTATACTCTTGGTGTCGTTTGTAGATCTATAGCAGTTTGCAGTCGGCAGGACGCAGCAGGCAGTTGGGTTTTCCGCGCTACAAGGCCTTCTCGCCAGCATATGAGTGTTCAATTGTTCTGCAAACCGCTATAAGATCCGTGGTTCTGTGGTCCTCTGTTCTGAGGTTCCGTGGTTCTTGTTTCTTGGCTCTCATTTCTACGTTTCGAAATCTTCGTGTCTTCGTGTCTTCGTGGTGAATCGCGCTTTTGAAATCGTTGTTTCGCTCTATGTCTCTGGCGTGAGCACAAAGATCGGGATGGCGCGGGCGGTGCGCTGCTCGTAGTTGGCAAAGCCCTCGAAATAGCCCAGCGCCTGCTGCCACAGTCGTGCGCGCTCGTCGCCCTCGGCCAGCCGCGCCCGGTAGCGCCCAGCGTTCCCGCCGACATAGGCCGTTGCAGCGGGGTGCGCGCGCAGGTTGTAGTACCAGCCGGGGTGGTAGTCGCGCCCGCCGTTCGACGCGATCACCACCAGGCGCTCGCCATCGCGCAGGAAAACCATGGGCGTCAGGCGGCGCTTGCCCGTCTTTGCGCCGGTGGTCGCCAGCAGCAGGATCGGCTGGCCCGGCGACATGCTCCAGCGCCCGCGCGACACGCGCAGCAGCGGCAGATCGAGGTAGGGCAGAACGTAGCGCCCGTACCAGATCCCCGGCCGCGACACCAGGAAACGTCGAATCATCCGCTCGGGCCAGGGCATCTGCTTGGGGTCGGCGCGCATGCTCCCTCCACTGCGCGGCGGCGCATGTGCCGCCCACGCTCAAACTCATTGCGCGCAGCTTACATGCAGATCGGGCCGCGCGTCAAGCCGAAAGAAGCGCCCGCATGAGCAACCGACCACTGCGCATTGGCATCCTGGGCGCCGCGCCCATTGCCGTCACCGCGCTCATTCGCCCGGCGCGGGCCGTGCCGGAAGTCGAAGTCGCCGCCGTCGCCGCGCGCGACCCGGCCCGCGCCCGCGATTTTGCAGCGCGCCACGGCATCCCGCAGGTGCACGCCTCCTATGCCGCGCTGCTGGCCGGCCCCGCGATCGACGCGGTGTACATCCCGCTGCCAAACAGCCTGCATGCGCCGTGGGCGATTCGCGCGCTCGAAGCTGGCAAGCACGTGCTGTGCGAAAAACCGCTCGCCGCCAACGCCCACGACGCCGAGCGGATGGCGCGGGTGGCAGCAAGCAGCGGGCGCGTGCTGGCCGAAGCCTTCCACTACCGCCACCATCCGCTGGCGGCGCGCTTGCAGGCCATCATCGCGGGCGGCGAGCTTGGGCGCGTGCTGCATATCCGCACCGAGTTCAGCGTGCCGCTGCTTCAGCCGCGCAGCATCCAGTTTCGCTACGAACTGGGCGGCGGCGCGGGCATGGACGTGGGCTGCTATGCGATCAATCTGCTGCGCCTGCTGGCCGGCGACGAGCCACACGTCCTGCACGCCAGCGCGCGCTGCATTCGCCCACAGGCCGATCGCCTGATGACGGCGGAGTTCGCCCTCGCCGGCGGCGCAAGCGCCACCATGGCATGCGCGCTCCTGTCGGCACGGCTGCTCCGCGCCAGTGCGGCGGTGTATGGCACTGCGGGCGAACTGCACGTCACCATGCCGTTTCTGCCGCACTACTTCCACAGCCTCACGGTTACTGGCGCGGGCGTCACCCGCCGCGAGCAGATCAGCGGCGCGAGCACGTATATCTATCAGCTGCGCGCCTTTGCCGCCGCCGTGCGCGATGGCGTGCCGATCATCACCACGCCCGCCGATGCAATTGCCAACATGCGCGTGGTGGATGCGTGCTACACAGCGGCGGGCCTCGCGCTGCGCCAGAGCGCCCAACTCGACTGCTAAAGAAGTGCTGTTGGGCCACAGAGCGCACCGAGGGCACAGAGGTTGGCTGTCTTGTTCGATCATGCTATGTCCACTATGTCTCAATCGTTCTACCAGGCCTAGAAAATTCATCAACCAAAATTATCATCATCTGTGTAATCTGCGGCATCTGTGGATTTTTACTGATTAGACATGGTTTCAGGCAGACCAAGCCAGCTTTACAGTCTTTCCCTGCCTGCTGACAGACAAACTCCCTAGTGGTATGGTTGAAGGGCCAACCACAACCAATCACTAGGGAGAACCCAATGGGTCGCACACATCCTAGCACGCCCGAGATGCGTGCACAATCCGCAGCGCTGCTGCTGGCACATCAAGGCGAGTATGGTATCGTGACACGCCTCAGCCGCATACATCACGTCTCGCGCCCGACCTTGTATGCTTGGCGCGAGCACGCCCGACGCGCCATCACGGCTGCCTTTTCGCCGCCGTCTGCTCACGCGCCTGCCCGCTCCAGCGCTCGCCACATTCTGACGCTGTGGATCGCGCATGCCTCTCAGCGTGGCATTCAAGCCGCGACCCAGGAATTGCTCGGACAGGGCCTCAGTTTGCCCACCATCGTCGCAGTCCTGCACCAGGCTCAGCAGCGCGCTCTGACCTGGATGCACACGCACCTTCCTTCTTCCACTCGCGCCTTGGCGCTCGACGAAATCTTTCCCGCTCACGGTCGAGCCGCCTATCTGAACGTGGTCGATGTGCACAGCGGCGCAGTTTGGGCCTCTGAAGGACCGCTGGCGGTCGATACCGAGAGTTGGACCTTGCTGTTGTGGAGCTTGCAGGAGCGTGGCCTGCGATGGGAGCGGGTTGTGATGGACGATGGCGCACCCATGCACAGTGCCTGCCAGCACGTCACGCCCGATGTGCTGGTGCAACTCGACCACTGGCATCTGTTCCAAGCCTGCTCGCTGGTGCAGGCTCGCCTGCAGCGCCGCCTGAGCCAGATGCACGCGCGTACAGCGGCAGTTGAGCGCCAAGCTGCCTGCCTCGAGCTTGGGACACGTCAGCGCGGTCGGCCGACCAAGCGCACGCTTGAGAGCCACAGCCAGGAATTGGCGGCAGCGACCGATGGTGTCGCTGCGCTGGCCTATTTGACCGACGAGTTGCATCGATTGCTGGCGGTGGTGGTGGTCGGGCGCAAGCGGTTGCTGAGCTTGGCCGAGCGGCAAGACGAACTGGACGCGCTGCTGAGCTTGTTGGACGAATTGGCAGAAAGCAGCGCGGGAGAGCAGCAGGCCGAACTGGGGCGCCTGGCGCGCCGCATTCGGAGGCAAATGCCAAAGCTGCTGAGTTTTGGTGCCCAGGTGCAGCAGGTGCAGCAGGAGCTGAGTGGAGTGCTGGCAGCCGAGCGGCAAGCGCTGCTGGGATGGGCTTGGCTGAGGCGGAAGGAATTGGCGTGGACCGATGCGGAGGTGATAGCGGCGGTGCCAGTGGACTGGCGTGCGGCGGCGCGAGTGCTGCTGACAGCCTGGCAGGAGGCGGTGCAGGTTTCGAGCGCGGTGGAGCGGTGGCATAGCATCCTGCGCCCACATCTGGCGGTGCGGCGAAGGCTGACAAACGGTATGCTGGCGTTGCTGGCAGTTTGGCACAACCATCGTGTGTTTACTCGTGGGAAGCATAAAGGTCAGAGCCCGCTGCATCTGAGCGGGATGCGCGATGCGCCGACTGACTGGCTGGTGGCATTAGGCTATCCACCAGCCAGCACGGAGCATTCACCAGCGCATCTGATGCCTGAGTGGACGCTGGCCGCCTAATCACAAACTGTAAAGTACCTACAAACCATGTCTTAGCGAAACAAAAAAGCGCCGGGCGGAAGCATTTCCACCCGGCGCTTTTCTACATCCGCAAACACATCCGCCGAGCCACAGAGTCGACAAAGATGAGTAAATTGATCGCTCAAATCTCAGTGTTCTCGGTGTTCTCTGTGGCCCAATAGCGCTACACGCTGCTCCGTTACTATTTCTCGCCCACGGCCTTTGGTGGGATGGTCTTCAGGTACAGGTACATCGCGCGCAGCTCGTCGTCGGAAAGCAGGCCGATGTACTTGTAAGGCATAAACGCGTTGAGCTGCTTGCCAGCCGGGTTCGTGCCGGTGCGCATCGTCGCAATGAAATCCGCGTCGGTCCAGCCGTTCAGCTCGCTTTGCGGGGTCAGGTTCGCGGCCGGCGGCGCATCGGGTGGCGCGCCCGTCATCGGCCCGCCCGAAAGCGCGGTGTTGTGGCAGTCGGCGCAGCCACCAATGGTAATCAGATACTTGCCGTGCTGCGGGGTCGCGCCGGGCGCAACCGCCGCTGGCGCGGGCGCGCTGTGGTCGATACTCTCGGCTGGCAGCGCGTCGATCTGGCCGGCTACAAACAGCGCGCGGCCCAGCAGCTGCACATCGCTGCTGCCCGGCTCGTTGTCCACTGGCGGCACGCTCTTCACATACGCGATAATCGCGCCCAGGTCGTCGCCGCTCAGGTGGTTATAGTTCTGCGAGGGCATAATCAGCAGCGGGCGGCCTTCAGGCGTCACGCCGTGGCGAATAGCCCGCACCCAGTCGGCGTCGGTGAAGCTTGCGCCAATGCCGCCCTTGCCCGCCGTCAGGTTGGCCGACACCGCGCGCACAATGCCGGGGGCGTTCAGAAACTCGCGCCCGGCCAGGTTCGCGCCGTGGCAATCCACGCACTGCCCGATCGTCGTCACCAGATACCTGCCGCGCTCCAGGCTGGCCGCGTCGCTTGGGATCGCAACCTGCTCGTCGGCGATCTGGTAGGTTTTATTCAACCGCATGCTGCTGGCCACGTACACGCCAATGCCCGCCACCACCAGCAGCGCCACCAGCACACCCAGGCCAATGCCAATTCCTCGTAGTATACGCACGCCTTGCTCCTCGGTTGATGCAAAAAGATTCTAAGGAGAAAATCGAACCAATCGCCAGGTTTGGATGAGTCGCCGCATGCCCCGCTGAAACCCACGCTCTGCGCTCATCAGCATGCACGACGCGCAACCGAGAAGCATGGTTACCGTTCTGCGGCACAATCAGCCTTTGGGCGGAGCCAGGGCCATCTCACTGTAGGAATTGGAACGAGATCTATCCACAGATAACGCAGGTAACAGGTGCATAATCTGCGCAATCTGCGTAATCTGTGGATGATTTTTGGAACTTTGGCATGGCCCTGGGGGCGGAGCTTGACACACCGACGCAGGAATGCTAGTATGCAGGCGATCCTGATCTCGTAGCTCAATTGGATAGAGCGTCAGCCTCCGGAGCTGAAGGTTGTGGGTTCGAGCCCCGCCGAGATCGCCACATTTCCCCAAAGCACACAAACGCGCCGGGCGAGCAATCGCCACGGCGTTTTTCTTTCCCACTCATCCAGCAACCGCCCTCTCCGCGCATTCTTTCGCAAAGCACACGTGTGGAGGAAAGCATGGCCTTTGCAGCGCCGCCAATCACATCGCGCACCAGCATTCGTGATTTCATCCAAACGCTCGACCCGGTCGCCGACCACCAGCAGATCTGCTTCCTCAGCACCTGCTACGATTTCCCGTGGGACTACACCCGCGCGCTGGAGTTTGCGCTGTTTCGCACCTTTGGCGTCGCCAAGGGCACGCCACTGCTGGAGCGCACAGGCGAGTTCGTCGAGCGCACCCGCAAGCGCTACGACGACACCGTGCTCATCCTGGGCGAACTGCTCGAACACGGCTACGACAGCCCGCGCGGCCGGGCGGCGCTGCGCCGCATGAACCAGCAGCACGGGCGCTACCCCATCCCCAACGACGAGTACCTGTATACGCTCTCGACCTTTGTGTTCGAGCCGATGCGCTGGATCGACCGCTTTGGCTGGCGCGCCTACACCGCGCACGAGCGCACAGCGACCTTCACCTACTGGATGCAGATCGGCACGCGCATGAACATTCGCGACCTGCCAGCCACGCTGGAAGAGTTCGAGGCGTTCAATATGGCCTTCGAGCGCGCAAACTTCCGCTACACGCCGCCAAACGAGCGCATCGCCAGCGCCACGCGCGATTTGCTGCTTGGCATGTACCTGCCGCGCCCGCTCTGGCCGCTGGGCAAGCCACTCGTCGCCGCGCTGATCGACGAGCCGCTTCTGCGCGCGGTTGGCTTCCCATCGCCACCAGCCTGGCTGCGGCGCATAGCCAGCAGCGCCCTTCGCCTGAAAGCCCGCGCCCAGCGCGCCCTGCCACCCCGCCGCGCGCCCTACCTCTTCACTCAGGCGCACTACCCCAGCTACCCGCGCGGCTACGCCATCGACGAGCTTGGCGCCGACCGGCCGGCGCAAGCAGGCGGAAGCAGGTAGGACGGTTCAACTGGCGCGCGCAAACGCGCTGCCTGCACACATTGCAGGCAGCGCGCTTATGCACCGCAGATTTTAGGCTCTTCATCCGCCCGCTACACTACTAATCTGCACCTAACGCTTGCTCAAGCGGCTTGCAGAAAGTTTCAAACTCAACGATAAGGTGTGACCACCAGTCACGCTCGGAGTCGGTCTGCCGATCGCGCACCAGCACAATCAGCGAGCTAACCGCCTCGTGCCAGCCTGCCTGCGCCTTATCGTAAAAAGCCGACTGGCCAATTTCGTGCAGTATTTTAGCGCCCATAATCTCGCTGCTTGCGTCGTTGACCATGCGCAACAGCCTCGCAATAACATAGCCGCGCAATTCGCTGTCGGCCGTGAGTGCGGCGATCTCAACCAGCGAACGCGCCGCGCCAATTTGCGCCCAGGCGTAGCGCTCGTTGGTGAGCGCTTCGAACAGGAAGTCAACGGCCATGCGTGTGTCGGTGCGGCCCAGGGCATGGACCACGCGCGAGCGAATGGTGCTCGCGCGCCAATCGCTGTACTGGCAGGCTGCGCAGGCATCGTAGTAGGCGCGCAGCTGGCGCACATCCATGTCGCTCAGGCGGTAACGACGAAGCACATTCGCAGCCGTCCAGCCCAGCACCGCTTCTTGCCGCACAATTTGCCGCAAGTCGTGCTCGCTCACTGCCAGCTTGTCAAAGCGAAGAAAGATCTCGTGCCACTCTGGGAACCAGGCTTCGCGGGTTAAAAATTTTGCCTCGGCCTGCACCTGCTTTTGTACCAACACACGCAGTTCGTCTATGCTGCCGGCCTGGGTGTACGGCGCGGCCATGGTTTGCGGGAAGAGCGCCAGTACCTCCTTCGCGCGCACACGCGTCTGGCGCACTGCGTCAAACAGCTTCTCGGCCACCAGCGCCATCACAGCGAACTGAATTTCCTGCGAATGGCGCCCACCGCCGCTGCGCACCGCCTTGGCAATACACGTCAGCGCCGCCGCCCAGTTCCAGTTATGCACACGCTGAATAAATGTATCGCACTGCGCTTCATCCTGCAGCAGCTCCAGCGTCATCGCCAGGGCGTCAAACGAGTTTGACTCGAAGCTCACCACATCCAGCGTTGCCGGCGTCCACTCCGTTGTATGCTGGGCCAGGTAGCGCGCTACCAGGTAATCGTGCTTGAGCGGATGATCAAAGCGAACCTCGCGCTCACGGCTGGCGTCGTCGGCGCGTTTCTCGCTGCCCTCCGGCATCAGCTCCACAACGCCTTCGTCAATCAGCTTCTGAAACACTTTTTCACCAACGATGCCCGTGAAGCGCCCGGTTTTGAATTTGTAGCTGTGGTGATCCTGGTAAGCAGTAAAAGCTGCGTGTGCCAAAAGATCAAGTGTATCGACGTCGAAGCCAAGCTCTTCAAAAAAGCTTTTGAGCGCCTCGGCCGCCGACACCAGCGTGATGGTATTGTGATCGAGTGCGTAGGCCAGAAAGTACGGTGTTTGCAACAGGCGCTTGTCGTTCTCACTCAATTGAGTGTAGGTGGCGTCGATCCCATACCCCTGAAGCTGCTGAAACACGACCTGGGGCGCAAGCTGTTCGAGCCGCATCTGCTGCCATTGCTGGTTAATCACATCGCGCGGCGTAATCCGATCCGAAACAAGCACGCGCGCGCTCAGCCCGCGCCGTGTAACATACGACGTCAGCCGCTTCAAAATCAGGTTGGTCAGATCTTCGCCATACAGTTCATTCAGTCCATCGGCCATCACAAGGATCATGCCGCTGCGCAGGTCCATGGCATGGTCGCCCAGCTTTTTGAGGTCGGCTGGGCTAAGCGGCACAATCGAGGCCCCCAGCAGCGGCTCGATATACTGCTCGGGTTCGGCATCCTCAGCAATTGCCTCGCCAGCGCGGAGCAGCATTTCTGCATTCAGCTCGCGCAGCTGCAAGAAAATCGGCACAATATTGCTGTATTCATCCTGCACCAGAATATTCGCCAGCCGCCGCATGCAGGTGCTTTTCCCACTGCCGGCCGCGCCGCGCAGGATGATCATGCGCGAGGTTTGGATGCGTGCAATCAATTGCTCCAGGGGAATGCCTGGAGGAGCAGCGCCTTCATTGTGGGTGGCGCTCTGGCGCACGGTAAGCGGAAACACGTATTTCGCGGCAGTGAGCTGGCCAAGTGCGCCAACAAATTGCTGCTGATAGGCATCGATCAGCGCGTCGTGCTGCTCGCCCGGCTCGGGCCTGCCAGCCTTGCGAATAATCTGGATCAGCGCGTTGGGATCAGTCACGCCTTCAATGGTGATGTCGATCCTGTTCCCGTTGATCACATCGCCGCCGACTTTATCGCCGCCAACCTTATCAGCGCCAACCTTATCTCCGGCGATCGCATCGCCTACGCTGCCGGTATGCGCGGCGAGCTGCTGCTGCATCTGCTGAAGTTCCGCCAGCAAGTGCGCGATCCGTGGGTCGGCCACCAGCAGGGCCAGCAATTCCTCATTGCTCATCCGGCCGTTGTCGTAGCGCGCCGCCTGATCGACAAGGTGCGCAGCGTCGCTTTCCAGCTTGGAAGGCAGCACCTCTGCCAGTCGGGCTTTCAACGTTTCGGCGATGGTTTTGCCTGTCGGCCCGTCAGATGCGGCCATACAGCCCTCCCGTGTGTGTGGGCGTGCGAGCGCCTGTAGTTGCTACTCTATTGAACGACGCTGATGTATTAATTATCGATAGATTTTGAATAGATCTTTAGGGAATATCTCCGTATCGCCTGCGCAGGGCGCATTACATCCGCCGAACGGGTTCGCCCCACCAAACGCTTGAACTGACCGCAATTGCTTGAAATATATGCCCCATTTTTGCAGTGAGCTTCGTTTGATAATTGAATAGATCATGCGCTGCGGCGACGCTGAAGCGAGGCCAGCGTGAACTACCTTGACCTGATAATTGAGGCCTGGGAAGATGCCACGAACGGCACGCCAGCCGGCGAGACGCCAGGCTATTTTCTGCGCATGCTTAGCTCGCCCGCCGGCGAAATGCGAATTGGTGAGCGCGTGCCCTTCGCCATCGACCGCCGCCAGCTGCGCGATCAGCTCCAGCTGCTCGAGCGCCGCGCCCTTGATCGCGCCGGGATGATCGCGCTGGGGCGGCAGCTTGCCGGCTGGCTGCTCCCTGCGGGCGGTAGCGCTGGCGCGCCCGGTGTGCGCGAGCTGTTTCTGCGCAGCCTCGCCAAAGCCGGCCCCGACACGGGGCTGCGGCTGCGTTTGCGTCTCCCGCCTGCCCTGGCCGAACTTCCGTGGGAATACATTTACCTCGACCAGCCCGGCGGTGGCGAGGGCATGGATGGCTTTCTGGCGCTGAACCCGCGCATCGCAATCGTGCGCCACGAGGCGCTGCCCCAGGAAGTTCCTGCCATTCAACCCGGCACAAGCCAGGCGCTGAAGATCGTCGCCGCGCTGGCCGCCCCGCCGGACATGCCGCGCCTCGATCTGGCGCAGGAGCGCCGCGACCTCGAGCAGGCGTTGCAAGGCCAGGCTGCCCTTCGCCCGGTATTTATCGAACAGGCCACGCTCGATCAGCTTCTGGCAGCCATACCCGGCGCGGGAGTGTTTCATTTTGCCGGCCACGGCGAGTTCGCGCTCGAAATGGGCGAGCGCCCGCGCACATACATTGGCAGTGGCACGCTGGCACTTGCCGACCGGCGCGTTTCGGCCGAAGAGCTGGCCATGAACCTGCAGGGAAATGGCGTGCGCCTGGCCGTGCTGGCTGGCTGCGAAACTGGCCGGCGCGGCGGCATCAATGTGTGGGGCGGCATTGCGCCAACCCTGATTAAATGCGCAATCCCCGCCGTCGTTGCGAACCAGTTCAGCATCAGCGATACCTGCGCGATTGCATTCAGCCGACACTTCTACCAGGCATTGGCCGGCGGCCTGCCTATTGAGCGCGCCGTCGCAGCCGGGCGGCTGGCTGCCTACAATGCCGACCCGGCCGGGCGCGACTGGGGCGTTGCGGTGCTCTACATGCGCGCGGCAGACGGCACGCTTTTCGCTGGCGCGGGCAGCGCCGCCCAGCGCGATCAGGCGCGCAGTGCGACCGAGCAGGCGATTGAACGTTGGCTGGAGCGCGTGGGCGCGGGCGACCGGGTGTTTGGCGACACGATCGGCGGCGACAAAATTGGCGGCGACACGATCACGATTGGCGATATTCGTGATAGCAGCGGGATCGCAATTGGCCGTGGCGCAAGCGCAGCGATTGGCGAGGCAACGCCTTTCGCCACACTGTTTCACGAGCTGCGAACGCAGATCGACGCGCTGCCCGAAGACCCTGCTGCCGACCGTGCCGAGCTGCACGCCTTTGTGCAGCGCATCGAACACGAGCTGGCGAATGGCCCAGCTGCCAACCCAAGCAAGATCGAACGCTGGTTGAGCAGCCTGGCCGAAATCGCGCCGCCGCTTGCGCGCACGCTTGCAAGGGCCCTGCGTTCCGCCCCCGCGCCACTCAGCGCCGAAATTCAGCGCATCGCTGCGCAATTCGGCTAAATCGTGCATTCCCTTTGGCAGGCATATACACGCAAGCGTTGAAGGAGGCACAACCAATGAGCGACAACACCAACGGCGACATTGTGTTTGGTGACAAAGTGGCCGGCGACAAGGTGCTGGGCGACAAAATCACGGTTGGCGATATCACCAACAGCACTGGGGTCGCAATCGGCCGAAACGCCCGCGCACAGGTTCATAGCGGGCTCGACGCTACCAGCGCCGCCGAGCTGTTTCGGGCAATCTACGCGCGCATCGACGCGCGGCCCGCCGACCCGAATGTTGACAAGGACGAAATAACCCAGACCGTGCAGCAGATCGAGCACGAAGCAGGAGCGGGCGACAGCGCCAATGAAAGCAAGCTTGGGCGCTGGCTGAAAGCCCTGGCAGGCATGGCCCCCGATATTTTCGACGTGACGATTGCCGCGCTGGCAAGCCCAGCCGCCGGCTTCGGCATGGTCGCAAAAAAGATCGCCGAGCGCGCCAAAGCCGGGCAGCCCAACAGCACCGATAACGCTGCTTCGGTATAATATCCGCCAGCAGCCGCCCCCTGCAGAGAAAAGGAAACAGCCATGCCCTTCGACCTGGCAACCTGGCGCGCAGAGACGCAGCAGATCGTCACGGATATTGCGCGCGACCCGCAGGCCGCCCTGGCCCGCGCCGGCACAAACACGCTCTATGGCATGCTGCTTGGCAGCACCATTCTGCCCGCCGTTGCCGCCTATGCCGCCGACCCCAACGGCGCGCTGGTGGCGCTGATGGGCGTGGCCGGCGGCCTGGGCGCAAACCTGATTGCCAACCTGGTGCAGCGCAAGTACGACGACGCAAACGCGCTTGCACTCGCCACGCAGGAGGCGCAGCAGGGCGCGCTTGCGCCGCTCTACCAGAAGCTGGCCGAAGAGCTGGGCGTTGTTCCGCTGGCCGAGCGCGCGCTGGCCGACGCCGGACAGACCGAAGCGCTGGAACAATTGCGCGAGGAGATCAGGCGCATGAGTGCGCCCAGCCGCACGCACAACCTCTCAATCGGCCAGAATGCGCAGGTAGGCACTGCGATTGCGGGCGATGTGCATGGCAATATCACAAACACGCAGCAGTCGGGCGGGGTGAACTTCGGCAGCGGCAACACAATTAAGAAGATGGGCGATGTGGTGGCGGGGGATAAAGTTGCCGGCGACAAAGTACAGGGCGACAAGGTGGTGCACTACGGCGCGCCCAAGCCCGCCGACACCGGCCCCGAGCACACGCGCGGGCAGATCGACGTGCTGACGCGCCGCCTGCGCGTGCTTGAGCAGCAGGCCGCGATCTTTGGCTACAACGTGCGCCCCGAGGTGTCGATGGAGATCGATGATATTCGCCTGCAGATCGCGCAACTGCAGGAATTGCTGGGCAAATAGGCAAAATCCTCTGCTCGGGCGGGGAAAAGAGAACGTAAAAAAGGTGGCCTGCTCATAATGAGCAGGCCACCTTTTTTACGTTCTGTCGCGTGCCTTACCAGCGATTGCTGGAGCGGCCGGACGACTGGCGCTGCTGCTGGAAGCAATCCGAGCAGTAGACGGGCTTGTCGCCGCGTGGCACGAACGGCACCAGGGCCTCCTTGCCACACGAGGCGCAGGTTGCGCTGTGCATTTCGCGCTCGCCGCCGCGGCTGCCGTAGCTGTCGCGGTCGCCATAGCCGCCGCCGTAGCTGTCGCGGCTGCCGTAGCCACCGCTGCGGCCACCGCCGCTGGCCTTGCGCTGCTGCCGGCAGGCCGGGCAGCGCGTCGGCTCGTTCGTGAAGCCCTTCTGTGCGTAAAATTCCTGCTCGCCCGCTGTGAAGACGAAGTCCATCCCACAGTCGCGACACACCAGCGTCTTGTCTGCGTAACTCATCGTTCGCATACTCCTTTAATGTGATGAATAAACATTGCCCAAGAGCTTGGAAAACGATGAGCGGGGGAATGTGCGCCTGGAGGCAGGCCAGATCTGAAGCATATCGTGGGTACCAAACTTTCTTAAGACCGGCAGATTATAGCACAGAATATTGCAAATAGCAAGCACATTCTGTGAATGCGCGGGCGCGCCTCATCTTTCCTCATTCACACCACTTACGCGGTCGCCTCTTCGGCGGGAGGCTTGGGGGGCGTCAGCCCTCCAAAGATATTTTCTTTTGCGGCTCTCCGCCACATTCGTGGCGGAGAGCCGCAAAAAAGGATTCTTTCGAGGCGACAAGCCGCCCCGCCCCCACCACGAAGAACACCAGAGCGAACGCAAGCGACATGAGCGAGTGCAATCACACGCGAAGTTTTCGGGCAACCAAAAGCCGCGTTGCGCATCGCAATTCCCAAACCCTCACCCCCAACTCCTAACCCCTGCGCATTCACGCGCACTACGCATCACTAAGCTGCGCAGCCAGCGCGCCCGCTTCATTCACTGGCAGCTGGCAGGCATAGTTATGGCAGACATACGCCGTCGCCCGTTCGCCGATCTGCGCGCGCCCTTCCAGCAGTGGCGACTCAAATGCCGCGCCGCCCGGCTCACTTTGCACCACCACTTTGTTCGGGCGGAAGGGCTGGAAGATCACCGCGCACAGGGCTTGCATGTCTGGTGCGGCGGGCGTGCCAACCAGCGCGATTTCGTGCGGCGCGGCCAGCGCAAACTCGGCGGCGGCCAGGTAGCGCCCGAAGCCGGTTGGGTAGCGCGCCAAAAAGGTCGAGAGGCTGCCCAGAATCGTGTCGGCGCGCGCGCGGTAGCTCGGCTCGTCGAAGATGATTGCCAGGCGCAGCAGCACCTCGGCGGCAGCGGAATTGCCCGACGGCGTGGCGTTATCGCCGGTGTCGCGCGGGCGCACCACCAGCGCCTCGTGGTCGGCGGCAGTGTCGTAGAAGCCGCCAATCGCGTCGTCCCAGAAGCGCGCCAGCATCTCATCGGCCAGCGCGCGCGATGCCACGAGCCAGCGCGGCTCGAATGTGGCCTCATAGAGCGCCAGCAATCCATCCGCCAGCAGCGCGTAGTCATCCAGAAAAGCGGGCACGTTGCCGGCGCGGCCATCTTTCCAGGCGCGCAGCAGCTTGCCGTCGGCGGTGCGCAGCTCGCGCAGCAGGAATTCGGCATTCTGCTCAGCCACCGCCCGGTAGTCGTCGCGGCCGAGCGCGCGCGCGGCGTGGGCAAATGCCCGCAGCGCCATGCCGTTCCAGGCCGTCAGCACCTTTTCGTCGCGGCCGGGCTTGATGCGCCGCTCGCGCGCCTCGAACAGCAGCTGCCGCCCACGCGCCAGCGCCGCCTCGATCCGCTCGACCGGCATGCCCGTCACCCGCGCAACCTCGGCGGGCTGGCGCGGCAGGTGCAAAATATTCTTGCCCTCGAAATTGCCGCGCTCGGTCACGTCGTACACCTGCCCGAACAGCAGCGCATCGCCGCGCAGGATCTCGCGCAGCTCGGCGGGCGTCCACACAAAGAACTTGCCTTCCTCGCCCTCGCTGTCGGCGTCCTGCGTGGAGTAGAAGCCGCCGTCGGGGTGGCGCATTTCGCGCACCATGTAGTCAAGCGTTTCTTCGGCAATGCGGCGGTAGAACGGCTCGCCCGTGGCCTGAAACATCTCGGTGTACACGCGCGCCAGCAGCGCGTTGTCGTACAGCATCTTCTCGAAGTGCGGCACCAGCCAGCGCTCATCGACACTGTAGCGATGAAAGCCGCCGCCAAGCTGGTCGTACATGCCGCCTTCGGCCATGCCGTGGAGGCTTTTGTGCAGCATGTCCCAGGCCAGCGGCGTGCCGGTGCGCTGGGCATAGCGCAGCAGAAACTCGTAGGTCATTGGTTGGGGGAACTTGGGCGCGCCACCAAAACCGCCGTAGGTCGGCTCGAACTGGCCGTGCAGCACGGCATAGGCTTCGTCGAAGACCTGCGGGCCAATACGCCCTTCCAGTAACTTTGCGCTGCTGGCCTGCCGCATCTGTTCGACTAGCTCGCTGCCGGCTTGCAGCAGTTCGTCGCGGCGGTTGCGGTAGGCGTCGGCAACGCTGAATAATACCTGGGTGAAGGCGGGCATCTGGTAGCGCGGCGTGGGCGGGAAGTAGGTGCCGCCGTAGAACGGCACGCCTTCGGAGGTCAGGAACATGGTCATGGGCCAGCCGCCGCCGCCAGTCATGGCCTGCACCGCCGTCATGTAAATGCTGTCGATATCGGGGCGCTCTTCGCGGTCGACTTTGATGTTGACGAAGTTGTCGTTCATCACCTGCGCAGTCGCTTCGTCCTCAAACGACTCGTGCGCCATGACGTGGCACCAGTGGCAGGCGGCGTAGCCCACGCTCAGCAGCACGGGTTTGTTTTCGGCGCGTGCGCGGGCAAAGGCTTCCTCGCCCCATTCGTACCAGTCCACCGGGTTGTGGGCGTGCTGCAGCAGGTAGGGGCTGGTGGCGTGGATCAGGCGATTGGTATGCTGGGGCGCGGCTTCGCTGTGCATTGGGTTTTCTCCTCCTCAGTAGGGCTCCATCATACCACGGGCGGCGCAGGATTTACGATTGACGATTTGCGATTGACGATTGGGACGAACGGCGAAGGACGAACGAGTATTTCACCGCAAAGAGCGCGGAGAGTTGAATGTTTGCATGTTCAAAAATTGCAGGTTCCTGCCAATCACAACCTGCAACTTGCAACCCTGAAACAGTCGTATGCAATACGCCCCGGCGGCAACCTGCCAACCTGCAACTTGCAACCCTGAAACAGGCGTATGCAATACGCCCCGGCGACAACCTGCAACCCGCAACTTGCAACCCTGAAACAGGCGTATGCAATACGCCCCGGCGACAACCTGCAACCCGCAACCTGCCAACCTGCGACCTGCTAACCTGCAACCTGCAACTCGTCGACTCACCAGTTCGTATACGAGCCGTCGGGGCGGCGGAACTGCGGGATCGGCGCGCTGTGAGTGTCGATCTCCAGCAGCATGTCTGCGCCGGCCGGGTCGAACTCGACGCCGAGGCCGGGGCGCGCGGCCGGCCACAGCTTGCCGTCGCGGAAGTCGCAGCCCTGCGGGAGGTGCGGCGGGCGCGCAGGCGCAGGGCCGGCGATCTCCATCAGCGCGGGCGTGGCCTGCGAGGCCAGCACATGCACCAGCGCGGCCAGCGCAATCGGCCCGGTGAAGTGCGGGATCATGCCAATGTAGTGCGTTTCACACAGCGCGGCGATCTTCAGCCACTCGGTGATGCCGCCCACATTCGGCAGGGTTATGCGCGTGTAGTCGATCAGGTGCCGCTCGATCAGCTCGTTCACCTCCCAGCGGTCGCCGAAATGCTCGCCCACTGCCAGCGGCACGCGCACCTGCTGGCGCAGCATCGCCAGCGCGCCGGGGTTTTCCGAGCGCAGCGGGTCTTCCACAAACAGCGGGTTCAGCTCGGCAATCAGCTCGCACAGCCGCACCGCGTCGGCCATGTCGAGGCGCGTGTGGAAGTCGATCGACCAGTCGCCATCGGGGCCGCAGCCGGCGCGCACCTCGCGGCAGTTCGCGGCTGTTGTATCAACCATGCGCCGCACGTCGAACACGCGATCGCCCGGATCGGCCACGGCGGTGCGGAAGGAGCGAAAGCCAGCGGCCAGGCAGGCGCGCGCGGTGTCGGCCAGGTTGCCCTGCCAGGGGTATCCCGTCGAGTAGCACTCCACGTAGTCGCGCGTCAGGCCGCCTAGCAGCTCGTACACCGGCACGCCCAGGCGCTTGCCCTGAATGTCCCACAGCGCCAGATCGAGCGCGCCAAGCGCGTGGAGCTTTTCGCGGCCGGGCGGGTAGAAAAAGCCGCGATACATCACCTGCCAGAGGTGCTGAATGCGGCCTGGGTCTTCGCCAATCAGCATCGCCGCGCACTGCGCCAGCATCTCGGGCGAGCCGCCTTCGCCCACGCCAGTGATGCCGGCATCGGTTTCGACCGTCACGACCATGTCGGCCTGGTTGAAGGTGGGGTTGAAGCGCTGGGGGCGGTAGGCGCGAATGCGCGTGATCTGCACGGTGCTCTCACTTTCGTTGTGGCGCGCGTTGCGCAAGAACATTGCCGCGCCATCATACCACAGCGCGCCCGCGCCACGCGGCGAGGTATCTCCACACGATCTTCATTATGGCTTCACAGTGATGCGCTATGCTGCCGCCATCAGCCAGGATGTTTTCAGATTGTGTGGCAGCGCGCACGGATCGCCGTGTGCCTGAAACAGAAGGATCGTGCGCATGCAAACAGAACGACGCCCGAGTCGCGCCGTGTGGGGCATTGTTATTCTGCTGGCCGCAATTGGCGTGGCCGTGGCGGTGCGCCGCACTGTGCAGCTGCTGCCAATTCTGCTGAATGGCTACACCGCGCCCGCGCCCGCCGCCAACCCGGTTGCGGCGCAGTTCGCCGCGCTCGACGGCTTGTTTGCGCGCTACCCGGCGCTGACACTCATTCACATTCTGCCAGGAATAGTGTTCATGGTGCTGGGGCCGATCCAGCTCAGCGCGGGCATTCGCAAGCGCAACCGCCAGCTGCATCGCGTGCTGGGACGAGTGTATGTGGCCTGCGCGGCGATTATTGGCGTGACGGCGCTGGTGATGAGTGTGGGAATGCCGGCGATTGGCGGAACCCTCCAGGCCGCCGCCACGACGATCTTCTCAATTTACTTCCTGTTTGCGCTGGGCCGCGCTTTCTGGCACATCCGCCACCGCGAGATCGCCGCGCACCGCGTATGGATGATCCGCGCCTTCGCGACTGGTCTGGCGGTCGCTACCATCAGGCCAATCATTGGGCTGTTTTTCGCCACCAGCGGGCTGTCGGGCCTTGCGCCGGGGCAGTTCTTTGGCATTGCCTTCTGGATCGGCTTTCTGCTGCATGTGCTGGTGGCCGAGCTGTGGCTGCGCCGCACTGCCCCGCACGCGGTTCGCGCGCTGGCGTGAGCGGCGACCGTGTTTTTACCGCAAAGAGCGCAAAGCGTTGCAGGCTGGAAGGTTTGCAGGTTGCAGGTTGCAGCGCCCTGCCGACTGCAATCTGCTTTCAGCGACCTGGACCCAAGGATGCCCCGCAGCGTCAGCCGCGTATCGAAGGGCCAGGGCCATGCCAAAGTCCCAAAATTCATCCACAGATTACGCAGATTATAGTTCCCATATCTGTGTAATCTGCGTAATCTGTGGATAGATCTGGTCCCCAGTCCAACTTTGACATGCCCTGATCGAAGGGCGGCAATTGAAGACAGACGAGTGTATTTCACTCGTACTCCGTGCTCTCTGTGTTCTCTGTGGCTCAACTCATGTGCATTGTGATTCAGATCGCCCGAACTTCGGCGAGCCGCTTCTTTGAGTAGTCGTCGTCCCAACAGACGGCGGCTTCCCACGCGGCCGAGGCTTGCGCGGCGATGTCGTGCGCTTCGGCGTCGAAACCGGCGGCATTGTAGGGCAGCACCAGGTCGAGGTCGGGAACATCGGCGTGCGCCTCGTCCCAGTCGATCAGGGCGACACGATCTGCGGTGATGCGGACGTTGCGCGGGTTGGGGTCGCCATGAACGACACATGTCTCGCGCCCAGCCAGCCGCGCCCACGCGGCCCGGCAGCGCGCAACGGCCTCGGGCGGCATCGCGCCGAGGTCGATCTTCGTCCCGGTGTCGGCGTGCAAGAGGTCGGTCGAGGAGCGCCAGCCGGGGCGTTGCGGCCACCCCGCCGTGAGCTGATGCAGCTGGCGGAGTGTGCTGGCCACGCGCCGCCAGTCGGCCTCGGTCTCGGGCGAGCCGCCTTCGACGTAGGTCATCACCACCACGCCCTCGGCAAACAGGCGGCCATCCCGCGTGGGGATCGGCACCGGCACGGCCAGACCGGCGCGGTCGAGATGCACAAGCAGCCCGGTTTCCCACGCGAGGTCGGCATCGCTGCGGGTGCCGCGACGAGCGACCGCAAGCTGCCCGTTGACGCGCACGCTCCACACGTCGTTAGCCACGCCGCCAGCAAGCCGCTCAATCCGAGCGACGTCGTCGCCCCATTGCTCAAGTGTTTCCCATCCCAAGGGCATTTCCTTCTCTGCGCACTGTTTCAGCCAGGAACATGGCGCAGACTCGCCGCGGGTGAAACGCAGTTATACCACAGGTGGGTGGGGCACAGGCCAGCTCAGCACTTGCCGTGGAGTTGGCAACGGTAGCACAAAGCCATGAAACGCGCAACTGGCACTCATTTCTCTGGAAAATACATTTCCTTGCACTCAGATTTTAGGAAGCGAAGGCTGTTTTGCTTCAATCTGGCGGTCAGATGAATTTTCTGGAAGCTTGCCCGCTGTAAAAAGAATGTTTTTTCCAGAGTACTCGTAGGCAGGTGTTGCGTCAAGCCGTGTGGGCACTGCGTCAAGCTCTGCGGAGGCTGCGTCAGGCTCTGTGGGCACTGCGTCAAGCCGTGTGGGCACTGCGTCAAGCTCTGCGAAGGCTGTGTCAGGCTCTGTGGGCACTGCGTCAAGCTGTGCGAAGGCTGCGTCAGGCCGTGCGAAGGCTGTGTCAGGCTGTGCGAAGGCTGCGTCAGGCTCTGCGAAGGCTGCGTCAGGCTCTGCGAAGGCTGCGTCAGGCTGTGTGGAGGCTGCGCACAAGGTATACACCCTTCATCCCCAGCCCCTTCTCCCACCAGGCGCGAAGGGGGTAAGGTCGTTTCCTTTCTCTTGTAGCTCAAGGGGTGCAAAAAAACCCCCTCTCCCGCGCCTGAGAGAGGGGGTTAGGAAGTGAGGGCGCAACGCGCTACGGTCGCCGCGCCACTGGCACCAGCACGCGCGCCGCGCCAGCAGTGGTGCTGGCGCTCACCGGGGCGGAAAAACCGCTGGCGCGGCCCATCGCATCGAGCGCGGCAACGCTGATTTGCCAGTTGCCCGCGCTTGGCAGCAGCAGCGTGGCGCTGTTCCCACGGCTCAGGTCGAGCGTGCCGAGGGTGAGGCCATTTTGCTGGTAGCGCAGCCGGTAGCCCGCCAGGTCGGGTTCGGCGTTTTCGTTCCAGCGCAATGTCACGGTTGCGCCCGCACTGCCCAGCACCGCCAGCCCGCCGGGCGCGGCCGGCGCGTTGTAGGCAATTGCGCCCTGTGCGGCGATAAAGCCGCCATCGGTGGAGGCGCTGGTCATGCAGTTGGTGCCGCCGCCAAACAGCACCGCCAGCACGCCCGAGTCGTAGGCGTCGCGCGGGTGGCTGAACAGGTAGGCAGCGCGGTTGTCCTGGTAGTGCGTGCAGGTGTTGTCGAGGTTCATGTTCCCGGCCGGCACCTGCCAGAGCATCAGGCGCTTGTGCGCAGCAGCGGCAAGCGCATTTTCCCACAGCACGGCGCGGGTTGGGCGCGGCAGGCTGCGGTTCGTTGTGTCCCACCAAGGGCGCTGCCCGCTGCCCGAGTCGCGGTCGCTCCATTCCACAAACAGCAGGTCGGCGCGGTCGCCGCCCATGGCCTGGAGAAAGGCGGCGGTGCTGCGCGCCAGGCCCGGCACCTCGGCCGGCGCAACAATATTCGGGTCGCGGTTGGTCGACCATTTGCTGGCTTGCAGCGCCACCAGCGCGTTTGGCGCGGTGCTGTGGATCACGTCCACCACGCGCTGGCCGAAGCCGGCGAGGTTGTTGGCGTAGCCGGGCACGTTCAGCGCCACCGGGTACGAACTGGGGTTGTCGGGATTGGCGGCGTTGCTGCTGTATTTGTTCTGCTGCATAAAACCGTAGAAATCGGGGTCGATGTGGAAGATCACCGGCTTGCTGCCTTTGGCCTCGGTCGCCGCCATCTGTAACGCGGCCAGGTAGTTGCTCACCGAGCCGGCGTTCTGGAGCTTCTGGGCGTAGCAGCCTGGGCTTTCGCCGCAGGTGGTGGGCAGGCCCAGAATGAGGTAGGCCGACACAACCGGGATGTAGCCCTTGCCCCAGGCTTGCGCAGTGAAGCGCCCAACGAAATTACCGCCCCAGTGGCCGGGGTCGCTGTACCATTCGTAGGTGATGTACTGGTAGACGTAGTCCCACGGCACGCCGCTGTTCACCTGCCAGTCCTGGCCGGGCGTGTTGCTCCACTCGTTTGTGCCCCAGCCCAGCCGGCGCGGCAGGCCGGCAGGAATTGCGCCGTCGGTGGGGGCCAGAATGGCGAACGCGCCAAGCGGCAGGCTGTTGCTGTGGCCAGCTTTGTCGCGCGCAGTAACCAGCAGGCTCGTTTCGGCGCTCGCGGTGCCGGGCGCAATCGTGATCGCCGCGCCATACACGCCGTCGCCGGCTGCGCCATCGTTGCTGCGGCCGTCGTCGCGCAGCGCCACGGTGCCGCGCGCCAGCGCCGTGGCATCGACGCTGACGCTCGCGATGTCGGCGAGGCCCTGCGGGTCGGCCACGCTGGCGCGCACCACAAGGGCGGTTGTGCCATCGGCGGGGGCGGCGCGGGGCAGCAGCACGCCATTCGTGAGCGTCGGCCCGTCGGGGCTTTCGTCGCTCGCCAGCGCAATATCGTCTACGTAGAAAGTTGGCTGCGCGCCGCCTGTACTATCCTGCCAGGTCAGGCCAACAATCGTGCTATTGGCAGCGCCCAGGCTCGCCAGCGAAATATCGATCTGCGACCACGCATTTGCGGCGGGCGCGGGCACGGCCACCGCTGGGCCGTGGCTGTTGTTGCCGTCGCTGGCGCGTGTGGCGAAGAGGTTCATCTTCTGGCCGCCCGCCGTGCCGCCGTGGATGAAAAAGCGTAGCTTGGTGAAGCCAGCAGTGGCAAGGCCGGGGTGGTGCAGGTACAAACCCTGCCAGGCCGCATAGGTGACGGCGATGCTCTTGCTGCCAGCGTGGACCGGCGCAGTGGCTCCCAGGTTCACCGTCGCCCACGAATAATTTTCCCAGCTGGCGGCCAGCCCGTCGTCGTACACGACCTGGCTGGCGGCGAACACGCTCGCGCGCGGCACCAGGGCACATGCCCCAAACAGCGCCAGCAGCAGCCCAACCCGATATATTCGCAGAAACATAGCGCCCTTTCTGATGACGATCTGGCACGACGGCGCGAACGCTCGGCCTTATTGTACGCCCGCACGCCCGGCCCGAAGCTTACGATATCGTCACAGCAGCGGGCAAGGCCATGCCAAAGTCTCAAAACTCATCCGCAGATTACGCAGATGGCGCAGATTTGAAGCCTATAATCTGCGCAACCTGCGTAATCTGTGGATAGATCTCGTTCGTATTCCATGTTTGACACAGCCCTGATTAGCGGGCGGCTATGCTATACTTGCGCCGTTTCGCGGGCTGTGTTGGAGAAAACGCTATGGCCGACCCTCGCATCATTATTGTTGGCGGCGGCGCGGCTGGCCTGTCGGCGGCGGGCGCGCTGAAGCGGCGCGGCCTCGATGCCCTGGTGCTCGATGCGCGCCGGCGCGTGGGCGATGTCTGGGCCGAGCGCTACGACCGTCTGCATCTGCACACGGTCTACTCCAGCCTGGCGCACCTGCCGCTGCCGCGCGGCCTGCCCAAATACCCCTCGAAAGACGACTACGCGGCCCACCTGCGCGCCTACGCCCGCCACTTCGATCTGCGGGTTGTTACGGGCTGCGCGGTGCAGCACATTCGCCCGGCTGGCACAGCCAGCGCGCCCGCGTGGCAGGCCGAAAGCAGCTGCGGCACCTGGCGCAGCCCGGTCGTCATCATCGCCACCGGTCAGTATAGCGAGCCGGTCATTCCGCCCTGGCCCGGCCGCGACGAATTTGCCGGCACGCTCATCCATTCTTCGGCCTACCGCAACGGCGCGCCATTCGCGGGCCAGCGCGTGCTGGTGGTGGGCATTGGCAACAGTGGCGCAGAAATCGCCACCGACCTGGCCGAACACGGCGCGCAGGTTGCCATCAGCGTGCGCACGCCCCCGCCAATCGTTCCGCGCGATGTCGTTGGCATGCCCGCGCAGCGTTCCAGCATCGTGCTCTCGCGCTTGCCGCCGCGCGCCGCCGACGCGATTGTGCGCACGCTCAGCCGCCTTGCCCTGGGCGACCTGACGCGCCACGGCTTGCCGCAGCCGGCCTGGTGGCCCTACAGCGCCGGGCAGGTTCCCGTGCTCGACGTGGGCTTTGCGGCGGCGCTGCGGCGCGGCGCGATTGCTGTGCGGCCAGGCGTGGCCCGCCTCGGCGCCGGCGGGGCCGAGTTTGCGGATGGCCGCGCCGAACCCTTCGACGCGATTGTGGCGGCGACGGGCTTTCGCAGCGGGTTGGAGCGCATTCTCACGCTGCCCGGCGCGCTCGACCACAGCGGCGAACCACGCTTCGCCTCGGGCGAAACTACTGCCTATCCCGGCTTGTTCTTCATGGGTTTCACGCACAGCCTGCTGGGGCACCTGCGCGAAGCCAACCACGACTCGCGCCGCCTTGCGCGCACGATCGAGCGCTACCTGGCTGGGTAAACCGCTGCATGCCTGCGCACACGTTGCACCTCGCAATAGAGAAATTTGACACAATCACTGCGCAGTAGTATGATCCACTCATTAACTGACCGACCGGTCGGTAACCTTAAAGTACATTGGTGAAAAATGCAAGATATGAACGCAAACGCGCGCAATCGTATGCTTGGGCTGCTGTTTCTGGGCGTACTCATGGCCGCGCTCGATATCGCGATTGTTGGCCCGGCGCTGCCCGCCATTCGCACCGCCTTTGGCGTCAGCGAGCGCGCCACCGCTTGGGTGTTTACGATCTATGTGCTGCTGAATCTGGTGGGCACGCCACTTATGGCCAAGCTTTCCGATTCTTTTGGCCGTCGCTCGATCTACGTGCTCAGTGTGGCGCTGTTCGCGGCTGGCTCGCTGCTGGTGGCGGTCGCGCCGAGTTTTGGCGTGCTGCTCGTTGGCCGCGCAATCCAGGGCCTGGGCGCGGGTGGCATTTTTCCCGTTGCCAGCGCCGTGATTGGCGACACCTTCCCGCCCGAAAAGCGCGGCAGCGCGCTGGGCCTGATCGGCGCGGTGTTCGGCATCGCCTTTCTGATCGGCCCGATCATTGGCGGGCTGCTGCTGCTGGTTGGCTGGCAATGGCTGTTTCTGGTGAACCTGCCGCTGGCCGCGCTGGTGATTGCGCTGAGTCTGCGGCTCCTGCCCTCTGCGCGCCCACCCGAGCAGCGCCCATTCGACCTGAGCGGCATGCTGGTGCTGAGCGCAATGCTTGCCGCGCTGGCCTACGGCCTGAATCATATCGATACGGCCCGCGCCGCGCAAAGCCTTGCTTCGCTGAATGTCTGGCCCTTCCTGCTGCTCGCCATCGTGCTGGTGCCGGCGCTCTGGCGCATCGAGCGTGCCGCGCCCGATCCCATCCTGCGCACCAGCCTGTTTGCGCGCCGCCAGATTGCGCTGACAGCGGCGCTGGCTGCCGGCGCGGGCCTGGCCGAAGCCACGATTGTTTTTGTTCCCGAGCTGGTAGTTGCGGCGTTCAAGGTCAGCGAATCGCGCGCGAGCTTTATGCTGCTGCCAATTGTGCTGGCGATGGCGGTGGGCTCGCCGGCCTCGGGGCGCGTGCTCGACCGCGCCGGCTCGCGGGTGGTGGTGCTGGCGGGCAGCGGTCTGGTGGCGCTGGGCACGCTGCTGCTCAGCATATTTGCCACATCGCTGGTCATGTTCTATGTTTCGACGGTGCTGTTTGGGTTGGGGCTGGCGGTGCTGCTGGGCGCGGCGCTGCGCTACATTCTGCTGAACGAGGCGCCGCCCAGCGAGCGAGCGTCGGCGCAGGCGATCCTGACGATCTTTACCAGTGTTGGGCAGCTGGTGGGCGGCGCGCTGGCCGGCGCAATTGCCGGGTCGCGGGGCGGCGGCGTGGGCGGCTACACGGCATCATTCCTGATCATTGGGCTGGTGATGGTGGTGCTGACGCTGGCCGCGCTGGGCTTGAAAGGCCGCGCCGCCGAGCTGGCCCAGATCGCGCACAGCGCGCCCGAGCGCGGCGAAACGCGCCGCCCGGCCCAGGTATGATACGCACCTGCCACACTCCGAGCGAAAAGGCACAGCCATGACCACCGACATTGCGCTGCGCGAGCGTATCCTGGCCGAATCAACGCGCCTGTTCGTTGCGGCGGGTTATAACGGCATATCAATGCGCGAAATCGCCGAAGCGGTTGGCGTGTCGAAGGCTGGGCTGTACTACCACTTTCGCGACAAAGAAGACCTGTTTGTGGCGATTCTGGACGATAGCCTGGCCCGCGTGGCGGGAGCGGTCGCGGCGGCGCGGGCGGTGCCCGCCGGCATTCGCCCGCAGCTTGCGGCGCTGGTGCGCGCCTTGTTCGCCCAGCCGCCCGAGCAGCGCGCACTCATTCGTCTGGCCGGTCAGGAAATGGCGCACCTCAGCCCCAGCGTGCGCGCTGAGTTTGGCCGCCGCTACCATCAGCAATTCATCGGCCAGCTTGCCGGGCTGCTCGAAGACGCCATGGCGCGCGGCGAGCTGCGCCAGCAGGACGCGCAAACGCTGACCTGGCTGCTGCTCGGCATGATGTACCCTTTCTTCTCCAGCGACGCCGCGCGCGACCAGCCCGCCGCCGAGCAGCTGGTTGCGCAAATACTCGCGCTCTTCTTTGGCGGCGCGGCGGCCTAGCCCCAATATCTTTCACATAGCCACAAAGACTCAAAGACGCCAAGGTTCATAGCTTCCTAACGCCCTCCGTGCCTCCGTGCCTCTGTGGTAAAAGTTCCTGGCTTCTTTATGTGAATGGTACTGGGACTAAGCCCCACCCAACGACCGAGCCACAATCACCGCGATACCAGCGCCGCCAGCGCCTCGCCGCGCGCCACTTTCACCGACTCGCCGCCGCGCCGCTTCAGCTCCACCTGATCGGCAGCGATCAGACGGTCGCTCACCAGCAGGCGCGTCGGCAAGCCAATCAGGTCGGCGTCGTTGAACTTCACGCCCGCCGACTCGTCGCGGTCGTCGTAGAGCACGCGCACGCCGGCCGCGTTCAGCTCGGCATACAGCAGGTCGGCGGCGGCGCGGGTGGCATCGCCCTTGCCCAGGCGCACCAGATGCGCGTCGAACGGCGCAACCTCGGCCGGCCAGGCAATGCCGGCTTCGTCGTGGTGCTGCTCGACGATCACCTGCAGCAGGCGCTCCACGCCAATGCCGTAGGAGCCCATCACCACCGGGCGCGAGCTGCCATCCTGCGCAAGGAACTGCGCGCCCAGCGCCACAGTGAAGCGCGTGCCAAGCTTGAAAATATGCCCGAGCTCAATGCCGCGCTCGAACGCGAGCGGCCCGCCGCAGCGCACGCACGCGTCGCCCGCGCGCGCCGTCGCGATGTCGGCCACCTGCGTGGCCCGCCAGTCGCGGCCATACACCACATCGCGCAGGTGGTAGCCCGCGCGGTTC
The DNA here is from genome assembly GCF_057073505.1 of Kouleothrix sp. 19917. NCBI lineage: Bacteria > Bacillati > Chloroflexota > Chloroflexia > Chloroflexales > Roseiflexaceae > Kouleothrix > Kouleothrix sp. 19917. The sequence goes on along the minus strand of NZ_CP097099.1, from coordinate 207,517 downwards.
GCGCCCGCCACCAGCGGGCCAGCCGCCACCACCGACGAGTCGGCGATCACAAACACGCCCGCGCCGCCATCATTCGCCTGCACGGCCAGCCCCACCGGCGAGGCATAGCCCGCCACCGCACCCGCAGCGGCGATCTGCTCGGCCGTTGCCGGCACCAGCGCCGAAACGCCAGCGGCGGCGCGCAGCTTCAGCTCGTTCACCTCCAGGTCGCCGCGAATCACCGCAAACACCAGCCCGCGCTCGGGCGCGCTGAAAAACACCGCCTTGGCCGTCGCCGCCTCGGGCACGCCCATAAACGCCGCCAGCTCGGCAATCGTTTTGCAGTCGGGCGTGGCAACTTCGGCCATGGCCGCGGCGTCGGTTGGGGTTGCTTCCGCGCGGCGCACGGCAGCAACCTCCAGATTCGCGGCATAGCCACAGTTCGGGCAGATCGCCAGCGTGTCCTCGCCGTTGGGCGAAAGCGCCATATACTCGCGCGGCTCGCGCCCGCCCATCTCGCCCGCGCTGGCTTCCACCGCTACATAGCGCAGCCCGCAGCGCGCAAAAATGCGCTCGAAGGCTACGGCCACGCGTTCGTACACCACATCCAGCCCGGCGTCGTCGGCGTCGAGCGAATAGGCGTCGAGCATGGTGAACTCGCGCATGCGCATCATGCCACCCTTCGCGCGCAGCTCGTCGCGGTATTTTGTGTGGATCTGGTAGATCAGCGCCGGCAGCTGGCGGTACGATGTCACCTCGCGACGCGTCAGGTCGGCCACCGCTTCCTCGTGCGTTGGCGCAAGAATCAACGCGCGCTCCGAGCGGTCGAGCAGGCGCAGCATGGCCGGGCCATATTCGCCATAGCGCCCGCTTTGCTCCCACGGCCCGGAAGATTGCACGATTGGCGTGCGGAATTCCTGCCCGTCGATGGCCGCCATTTCTTCGTGCATTATTGCTTCGATGCGGCGGGCCACGCGCATGCCCAGCGGCAGAAGCGCATAGCCGCCGGCCAGCAGCGCGCGCGCCAGGCCAGCACGCAGCACCAGCTGGTGCGCGGCATTTTCGGCCTCGGCCGGGGCATCGCGCAGCGTTCGCCCAAACAAAGTTGAAAGTCGCATAGTTTCCTCTCAGTGTGCATCAGCGCGGGCCAACAAAAAACGCCCTTGAGCTAACTGCTCAAGGACGGCGTAAACCGTGGTACCACCTTGCTTGGGGCATGCGCCCCCACTCTGCCGCCACCGCGCATGCTGCAGCATGGGCGAGGGCGCGTCCCGATCACGGGGGACTCAACCGGCCAGCCTTTCTGCCAGAGGCGTGTGCCCCGGCACTCGGCGGCGACGTGGGCCGCGTGGGCGGCCACTATGGGAAGGGGTTCGGCGCCGGCCTGCCTGGCCAGGCTCGCACCTTCCCTGGCTCGCTGTGCGCCCGGCCGAGCGCGTACTGTTTCCCATGAACGTCGTTTGTGTATTGGCAGCGAGTGTAGCACGCACATCAGCGGCTGTCAATCCGTCCAACGGCGGGGTATCAAAACCGCGCCGGGCACGGTTTCTTTGTGCAATGCATCAGCAAACGCAGTAAGATCGTAGCGGGCCGCGTACCTGACCGCCACGATTGCGCCAGAATCGCGCACCATGCCCTTTGATGCAGTGGCATTTCATGCTATGATAGAAGGCGAGAAATCCAGTCGCCTGTCGTCATAGCTTCGTTAATCGTACTTACAATCTGCGAGCGCGTCATGAATACCCTTGTCGCTATTCAACGCTCACGCCACGAACGGCTCTTTTCCATTGGCATCGTGGCCACGTTGAGCATCGCGTACATCTGGCTGTTTCTCGTCCTCTACCCGGTGGCTAAAAACGGGGTTGCCCCCATCGGCGCACTGCCGGTGCTGTTCGCAGGCTGGATGCTCGGGCGCTACAGCGGCCTGATCAGCGGCCTGATTATGAACGTGATCGTCACCGCGCTGTTCTGGTTATTTGGCGATGCGGTGCCCCTCAACACGCTCCTCCTGCAAGCGCTCATCGCGAATATTGCCGTCCCCGCCGCTGGCTACAGCATTGGCCGCCTGCGCGAGCTGCTCGACCGCACGCGCTACCAGGCGCAGGCGCTCGACCAGGAGCGCGCGCTGCTGGAAAACGAGATTGCGGCCCACAAGCGCACCGAAGAAGCGCTGCGCGAGGCAAAAGAGCGCGCCGAATCCGCCAACCGCGCCAAAAGCATCTTTCTCTCGAACATGAGCCACGAGCTGCGCACGCCGCTGACCACTATCATCGGCTATAGCGACCTGCTGCGCATGGAAGCGGAAGCGGCCGCGAACCTTGAATGCGTGGCCGACATCGACCGCATCCGCAACGCCAGCCGACACCTGGTTGGCGTGATTAACAGCGTGCTGGATCTGTCCAAGATCGAGGCGGGCAAAATGCCAATCGAGGTGGTGGAATTCTCTCTGCCAACGCTGGTGCAGGAAGTGGCGGAAGCGGTGCAGCCGGCAATCGAGCAGCACGGCAACCAGCTCTCCATCCAGATCGATCCGTCGCTCGGCCCGATCCGCACCGACCCAATCCGCCTTCGCCAGGCGCTGTTCAACCTGCTGGGGAATGCCGCTAAGTTCACCAGCAACGGCGAGGTGAACGTACACGTGGCCAGCGAGCAGCGCGCCAGCGGCAAGTGGATCACCATGGCCGTGCGTGATACGGGTGTTGGGATCGACCCTGAATATATGCCCAGCCTGTTTACCGAGTTTACCCAGGCCAACAACGCAACGCTGAACTATGGTGGTACCGGTTTGGGTCTGGCGATTAGCCAGCGGCTGTGCCGGCTGATGGGTGGCGACATCACGGTGCAGAGCACCCCCGGCCAGGGCTCGACATTTACCATCCACCTGCCTGCCATGCATCAGGAGCAGTGGGGACGCAGTGTAGGGGCTTAAAATCACAGAGCGCGCCGCAATTGGTCCGCTCGCGGCGCGCTCGGCGGCTCGATACTTCAGGCGCCAAATTGCCAGCCGCGCTGAAATTCGAGCACGCGGGTTTTCATGTCTTCGGGCACGGCAATCGTCGCGCGGGCCGTGTAATCGTAGGCCACCAGCACGGTGCGCGCCTCGGCCACCAGCCGGCCATCCCCGCCATCGATGCGGTAGCGCATCTCGAAGCTTTTGCCGCCAAAGCGCGCCACGCCTACGCCCACGGTCAGCAGCTCGCCGAAAAATGCCGGCGCGCGGTAGCTCACCGTGGCCTCGGCCAGGATCAGCGGCAGCTGCCCGACCGCTTGCAGATCGAGCACCTGGTGCAGAAACTTGATGCGCGCCGTTTCGAGGTAGGTCAGGTAGACGGCGTTGTTGACGTGACCAAGTACATCCAGGTCGCGAAATGCCACTTCCACCGTGGCCTGAAACGGGAATGCGGGCTGCAATGTCATATCCTCACTCATCGCTTGCTTCAACAATCATCTGCTCAAGCTGAGGCGCCACTTCGGCGCGGCCCAGCGCGCGGCGAAATATGCGCGCGCGGCGCCCAAACGCCTCCAGCGAAAGATACATAGGCTGGAACTGCGCGCCCGGCTCGCCGACCAGCGGGCCAAACGGCACAAAGCCCAGATGCCGGTACAGCTTCTGCTGGCGGGTCGTGCCCGAGATCAGCGCCAGATCGTAGCCCTGCCGCAGGCAGTATTCGGCCAGCAGCTTGCCCATACCCCAGAACACCCAGCCATTGCGGTAGCCGCGCTCGACCGCCAGCAGGCGCAGCTCGCACAGGCGGCGGTCGGCGGGCAGGTAGCTTTCCAGCGCGGCGAGCTTGCCATCCAGCGAAAACGGGCGCTCGGCGCGCACGGCGATCATGCCCACCAGCCGCCCGCGATCCAGGCAGATAATATAGGTATTTTCGTGGTGAAATTTATCGATCAGCGCCTGCTCGGCGTTGGCGTGGTGCTGCGGAATTTCCTCAACAAACGTGGTGTAGTTCAGCCGGTGGATCTGCGCGAACTCGGCCGGCTCGGACGCGATTTTAAACTGCAGGTTTCCAAACACAGGCGCTCCTCTCATCGCTCACTGCGCATCGGCGCGCCAATTATAGCGAAGCGCGCCACGCGCCGCCAGCGCCCTGAGACCGAATGTGCGCTACGATGCGTCGGTGTGGGCGCGGCCGGGCAGGCGCGCGCGAATGTTGCTGCGGTTGGCGTAGATCACAATCACTGCCAGCGCCGCGCAGCCAGCCACCGATGGCAGCGGCCAGCCGAGCGCCAGCAGCAGCACGGGCAGCAGCGCAAAGGCGGCCATCAGCGCCAGGGTGATGCTGCGCAGAAGCAGGTAGAGCAGCAGCATAATGCCGACCAGCATAAACGGAACGGGCCAGTCGTAAGTCAGCAGCGCGCCAAGCGTGGTGGCAATGCCCTTGCCGCCGCGAAAGCCAAGCTGCACCGGCCAGATATGCCCGGCCACCACGGCCAGCAGCACCGCCACCATGCCCCATTCGGGCACAGCAAGCCAGCGCGCCAGCAGCACCGCCGCCAGCCCTTTCAGCGCGTCGAGCACGGCCACCGCCGCGAAGCCGCCCCGGCCAAGCACGCGCCCGGCATTGCGTCCGCCGGCATTCCCGCTGCCCAGCGTGCGAATGTCCTGCCCTTTCAGCACGCGCACGGTATAATAGGCCGTCGAGATGCAGCCCAGCGCATAGGCTGCCAGCACGGCCACCAGCACATTCCAGCCCTGCACAAGTACCCTCCCGCTCCCGCGCGGCAGCAGCGCCACGCGGCGCGGCGAGTATAAAGGAGAACTGGCGCGGCGACAAATGCGGGGAACGGAGCATTTACCACGAAAGCACGAAGACACGAAGGAGTATTCTCCTTTCCTTGCGGCTGCTACTCGTGGAGCTTTTCGGAAATCCGCTGCTGGTTATGACCAACGACGAATGACGAATGACGAATCGTAAGTTGGTCTTTCGTCGTTCGTCTTTCGTCATACCCAAGCGCTGTTCTAGTTCTGCGGGCGCCGCCAATCGACTGACGGGCGAAACAATTCGGGCCGGATGCGGTCGCGGTAGCGCATCACCACGCGCAGCACCGACTCAAGCAGCGTTTCGCTCAGGAAGTGCGGCTGCAATCCCAGGTCGCGCAGACGCGTGTTGGCAGCGTTGTAGTAGTGCTCTTCGCGCTCGACACGCGGGTTGGGCAGGTGCTCAATCGACGCATCGATGCCAAACGCCCCGGCGGCTTCGCGCACGGCTGCCGCCAGCCCGGCTACGTCGAACTGCTCGGTGAACTGGTTGAAGACGCGAAATTCGCCGCGCTCGGCCGGGTGTAAAATCGCCAGCTCGACACAGGCCAGCGTGTCGCGGATGTCGAGAAAGCCGCGCGTCTGCCCGCCCTTGCCATACACGGTCAGCGGCTGGCCTGCCACGGCCTGCACCAGAAAGCGATTCAGCGCCGTGCCGAACACCGCATCATAGTCGAAACGCGTGCGCAGCCGCTCGTCGAGCGCAATTTCGGGAGTATCGGCGCCATACACAACGCCCTGGTTCAGGTCGGTGGCGCGCAGACCCCACACGCGGCAGCAGAAATGAATGGTGTGGCTGTCGTGGACTTTGCTGAGGTGGTAGAAGCTGCCGGGCTGCTTGGGGTAGGGCAGTGTGTCGGTGCGGCCCTTGTGGGTGATCGTGATGTAGCCTTCTTCGATGTCGATGTTGGGCGTGCCATATTCGCCCATGGTGCCGAGCTTGACGAGGTGGCAGTCGGGCGCGTGCTCGGCCAGCGCGTAGAGGAGATTGAGCGTGCCAGTGATGTTGTTTTGCTGGGTGAACACAGCGTGCCGGCGGTCGATCATCGAGTAGGGCGCGCTGCGCTGCTCGCCAAAATGCACCACGGCTTCGGGCGCAAAATCGCGCACTAGCGCCTCAAGAAATGCGTAGTCGCACAGGTCGCCCACGAACATCGCAATTGCGCGCCCGCTTATGTCGCGCCAGGCCGCCACGCGCTCGTGCAGCGAACGAATCGGCGTCAGGCTTTCCGCGCCCAGCTCGTGGTCCCACGCGCGCCGCGCAAAATTATCGGCCACCGCCACCTCGTGGCCACGCTGCGAAAGGTGCAGCGCCGTGGGCCAGCCCAGGTAGCCATCGCCGCCAAGGATCAATATGCGCATAACCCTTCTCCTTCTCCGCGCCGCGAGCTGCGAGCGCACAGCCCTGTCAGCAAGAATGCAGCCGGGGCAGCATAGCAGCGCGGCATCAAGGCGCGATGAATCGGAGGTTAAGCCTGCGCGGGGAAGCCAGGGGAAATGAGCCACAGAGCGCACAGAGGGAGCAATCAGCCATTCTCAGCGATTGGTTCTGCGGTTCCGTGGTTTGGTCGGTGTCTGGGCGTATTGCAATACGCCCTTCGTCACAGCGGCAGTACAAAGCGGCGCATCAGGTCGTCGATGGCGGCGGGCAGGTCTTCGCACATGCCCACGTGTGCGGGCGAGGTTTGGATCATGGCGCTGCGCGGCGCGACCAGCCAGTGGTAGCGCTCGGCCAGTGGCAAGAGCGCGATCGGGCCGGCAGATAGGTCGCCCGCGCAGATGCGCGGCAGCAGATCGAGGTGGCGCGTGACATCGTGCGGGTCGAGCCAGGGCGCGAGCGCATGGAGGCGTGGCGCGTCGAGGGCGATTTGCGCGGCCAGAAAGCGACGCGCGCGCGCAAACACAATCACGCCAGCGTTGACGAATTCGCCCCGCTCGACGCGCGGCACCACCCGCACAATAGCATAATCAAACGAGCTGCGCGCGGGCACGGAGCGCCTCCTCCACAAAGGCACGCGGCGCTTCCAGCCGGGTGCACAGGTAGTCGACATAGGCGGTGCGGTGCTCGGCAACGCTGGCGAAGTGCGGCTCGTCTTCCAGCCAGCTTTCGGGGATCAGCCCAACGATCTGCTCGATCAGCTCGCGCGTCAGCGCCACGCTCAGCACCGCGTCGGCCTCGGGCAGCGCGTCGGCATAGCGCAGCAGCACGTGGTCTTTGATCTGCGGGAACGCGCCCCGGCTGCGCTCGCGAAAGTTCGTCCAGGTGTGGTGAATGTACAGCGACGCGCCATTGTCGATCAGCCAGAGCTTGCCGTCCACCAGCAGCATGTTCGTGTTGCGGGCGGTGCGGTCGACATTCATGGTGAAGGCGTCGAACCAGACGATTGCGGAGGCAAGCTGCAAGGCTTCGGGCGGGGCCAGCGCGGGTTCAAAGGCCAGCGCGCCGGGCAGAAAGGCCAGCGCAAGGTTCAGGCCGGTGCTGGCGCGCATCAGGTCCTGGATTTCTTCGTGCGGCTCGCTGCGGCTGAACGCGTCGTCCAGCTCGACAAACACCAGCTCGGGGATAGGCAGGCCCAGCGCGCGGCCGATCTCGCCGGCCACCAGCTCGGCGATCAGCGATTTGCGGCCCTGGCCGGCGCCACGAAATTTCAGCACATACAGTTCGCCATCGCTGGCCTCGATGATTGCGGGCAGCGAGCCGCCTTCGCGCAGCGGCGTGATGTAGCGGGTGGCATCGACGGTGCGGATGGTTTGCATGGCGTTTCCAGTTAACAAGTTGCAGGTTACAGGTTGGCAGGTTCAGGCTTGGAAAACGTGCTAACCTGCCAACTTTCTAACCTTCAACTATTTTTCGGGTTCGGGCGCGAACTGGTCGTGCAGCTCTTGCAGCCGCTCGTCGGTATGGCGGGCGTAGTACTGCTCGGTGATGCGGGTGTTGGCGTGGCCCAGCAGCACCGACACCTCGGACATCTGCGCGCCCTCGTTCAGCAGCCACATCGCCACAAAATGCCGAAAAGTGTGCGGCGTGGTTTCGCGCAGCAGGCGCGCCTCGCTTGGCCGTCCCTCGGCTTCCACGCGGTCGGCCAGTGTTTGGGCGGCATTCGTCACCACTGCCCAAGCCGCCACACGATTGAAGCGCCCGCCCGCGCCGCGTGGCCCATGCGAGATGATCAGCGGGTCGGCGGCTGGGAAGCTCGTGCGCCGCGCCAGCAGGTAGTGCTCGATGGCGCGCTGGGCGTGGGCGCGCACAAACACTGCGCGCCGCCGGTTGCCCTTGCCCATCACATAGGTGCGCGGCGCGATTGCGCCATCGTCGTCGCGCACGTGGCGCAGGTCGAGCGCCAGGATTTCCGAAATGCGCGCGCCGGTGGAAAACAGCATGTGCAAGAGCGCCGCGTTGCGCAGGCCGTTCAGGCGCTCGCGCTCGCGCACGGTGCCGGGTTCGGCGGCTGGCAGCTCGGCGTCGTAGAAACTCACCAGTCGCCGCAGGTCGGGCACGTCGGGGGCGCGGCCGGCCGGGGCGCGCGGCAGCGCGTCGCGCAGGTGCATGCGCAGCACGGTCAGGTCGCAGGGCAGCGCCTCGCGCTCAGCAAGAAACTTGCACACCGCCAGCGCGCCGTGGCTATAGGTCAGCGTTGTACCATCGGCCTTGCGCGCCAGGGAGTCGATCCAGCGCCCGAGATCGCGCGGGTCGATCTCGGCAATCGTGCGCTTGCCCTGCTTGCTGGCCCAGGCGGTGAAGGAGCGCCACGCATCGCAATAGGACGCGATCGTCATGTCGGCCAGGGGCTTGCGGCGCGCGCGTTGGGCGGCAGCCCAGGCGTCGCCGGCTTCGGCAATCGGCATGTATTTGTTCGGCTGTTGTTCTGGCATGCCGCCATTATAGCACGGGCATGCGCATGCGGCGGTGGGCCGCGCGCAAAGCTAATGAACATGGTATAATCGCCTCGCCCATATGGGAAACAATTACAAACGTGATCCTCGCTTGATACAGGTTTCGCATGACCACGAAGTCGCTTTCGGCTGCGCCAGCGCGCTTTTTTGGCGTGCTGCTGCTGGCGCTTGCGTTTGCTGCGAGCGTTGCCTGGCAGTGGCAGGGCCGCGCCCACCAGACCATCGATGTCGGCTCGCCGCTCGACGATATCGGCACGATTGATTTCCACGACCCCGAGCAGGGCGACGTGAGCTACCGCTGGTCGCGCCCGCAATCGCGCCTGCGCCTGTATGCGCCGCCGCCCGGCACGCCCACGCGCATCACGCTGCGTATGTTTGCGCCGCCCCAGCCCGATGGCCCGCAGCACGTAGTGATCAGCGCCAATGGCCAGCCGCTTGGTGAGCTTGGGTTAGAAGCGCGCCCGCGACAGTTCCAGATCGTGCTGGATGCCCCGGCCAGTGCCCCGTTAGAAATCGGCCTGCGCAGCCAATCGCTCAAAATCGCTGGCGACTCGCGGGCGCTTGGCGTGGCAGTCGATTCGATTGCGCTCGAGGTGCTGCGTGCGCCCATGTTCACCGACCTGCTGCGCGAGCTGTGGGCTGCGCCCTTCCTGCCGCTTGGCGTGCTGCTGCTGGCTGGCTGCGCGCTGTTGCTGCGGCTGCCAGCCGCATGGGTGGGCGGGCTGCCCGCGCTCGGCATGCTGGCGCTGCTCGCCGCCGATGGCCCCTTCCACGACTCGCGGCTGCTGTTGGCCTGGTATCTCGCGCTTGGCGCGGGCGTGGCCTGTGCGGCGCTGGCTGCGGCGGCGCTCGTGCGGCGCTGGCCGCGCATCCTGCCACGCGACGACCGGCGCGCGCTCGGGTGGATCACAGCGGCATTTGCCGTTACCCTGCTGCTGACCTTCACGCCCACCGTGCGCAGCGATGGCATTGAGTACTACGCCTACCTGCGCTCGGCAACCATCGACGGCGACCTGAACTTCGAGAACGACTACCACCAGACGCCATTCCCATCGATCTCGGATAAATTCCGCCTGCTGCCCACCGGCTACTACGAAAATCTCGCCTCGGTTGGCCCGGCGATTGTCTGGGCGCCGCTCTACGGGGTTGGGCACCTTGTGGTGAGCGCTGGGCGGGCGCTTGGCATGCCCTGGCAAGAAGACGGTTACGCCGCGCCGTATGTCGTGCTGGCAACGTTCACCAGCGCGCTGGCCGGGCTGGCGATCATGCTGGCGGGCTACCGCATTGCGCGGCGCTGGGCTGGCCCGCCCGAGGCCGCGCTGGCGGTGATCGCGACGCTGCTTGGCTCGAACCTGCTGTACTACACCATGCGCGAAGGCAGCTTTGCACACGCACTTTCTGGCCTGGCGGCAACGCTGTATGTGCTGGCGTGGCTGCGCCTGGAAGAGCGCCCCACGGTTGGCCGTTGGGCAGTGCTTGGCGCTGCAGCCGGCGCAACCGCGCTGATGTACTGGATCGCGGCGCTGGCGCTGGTGCTGCCCATCTTTACCTTTGCGCGGCTGCTCGTTGCTGCGTTGCGCGCGCCCGCCCGCGAGCGTGCCACGCAACTCCGCCAGCTTGTGCTTGGCGGCGCGGCGGCGGCGGCGCTGCTGCTGGCGGTCTTCAGCCCACAGATGATCGCCTGGAAAATCATCTACGGCCACTTCATCGCCATCCCGCACGGCAACGACTATATTCAGCCGCGCGGATTTCAGGGCTGGAAACTGCTCTTTTCGCACCTGTACGGCCTGCTGCCGTGGACTCCGGCGTTCTTCCTGGGCCTGGTTGGCCTGCCGCTCCTGTGGCGGCGCAACCGCTGGCTCCTGCTGTGCCTGGCGGCCGGGTTTGTCCTGTACTTCGGCTACAATGCCTCGCTGGCGCGCTGGTTTGGCGGCGGCTCGTTCGGGCTGCGCCGCTTCACCGTGCTGACGCCCTGGTTTATGATCGGGCTGGCGCTGCTGTTTGGCGCGCTGGCACGCTGGCGCGCAATTGCGCCCGCCGCGCCGGCCGCGCTCGCCGCCGTGTGGGCAACCATGCTGCTGGTGCGCTACGATCTGTTCCTCATCCCGCATGTGCCCGAGCAGATCGCCGCGCTGCCCGCGCCCTACTTCTTCCTCAGCCGCGACACTTTGCCGTTCTGGGCACTGCGCGGCTGGCTGAACAACACCTACATCACCCAAAATCTGCGCAGCGACTCGCCCGCCGAGCTGGCGGTCTTTGCCGTGCTGATCGGCATCATGGCGCTTGCTACCTATGGCCTGGTTGCGCTGTACCAGCGGCTGTGCGCGCAACCCACGGCCACCCCGCCGCAGGCCGAGCCGCGCCCCGCCAGCGCGCTTGCCCACCCGCACTCGTAAGACAGCAAAACGGCAGGTCGCCTTGCAGCGCCTGCCGTTTGCGGTGCCGATGTGCTGTGCTACTTGCTGTTCTTGCCGGGGTTGGCCCAGAACGCGGCAAACTCTTCCTGTGCCGAGATCGCGCGCTGCATCGCGTCCTGCCACGAGGTAAAAGCCTGCTGCGCACCTTCTTCGACCTGCTGGCGCAGGCGCTCGGGCGTCATCTTCTGCACCGACTCGAGCATGTTTTCCCAGAAGGTCGCCTGCGACTCATTCCAGGTTTGCATGGTCGCCAGCATCTGGTCGGTCCACGCTTCCATTTCTTTGGGCATGGTTTTCTGCGCCTTGATGCTGTCGACCCACATTTTGGTCCATTCCATCTGGGTGTTGAGCGAGCGGTCGACGGCTTCCTTCCAGAAGCTCACGGCCTTGTTCCAGTTGTCGTCGGCCTGGGTTGCGCCGGCCAGCGGCATCGAGCGGCGCCAGGTGTCCCACAGATCCTGCTGTGCCTTCGTCCACGTCTTCATCACTTCATCGGCCTGCTTGTTCCAATCAGTCATATCAACCTCCCTGCGTGGTATGTCAGCGCGTCCACATATGCGCCGTTCGTACAAGAAACGGTGAGCGTGCGCCAAGGCGGGAGTGGTAGTGAAAGGCGGCGCGTTAGCCTGGCCCGCGTGCTCACGGCTTTGAGTATAGCCGGGCCGAGTTCCAAACCAGAGACAATTTCGCCGCTACGCATCAGAAGAAGGCGAGCACGATGCCATCGCGCAGCAGGAACACCCCAAGTACAGCAAGCAGCACGCCACTGGCGATCAGCACGCGCCGGTAGCCACGCCCGCGCAGCCAGCCACGGCTTTGGTTCACCAGCAGGGCCACCAGCAGCTTCGAGCCGACCAGCAGCGCGTAGAAGCCCGCCAGAAACAGCACAACATGCGCAGTGCCGCCAGCCATTGCGCCAGCCAGCAGCGGTGCGCCAACCGTGCCCCAGAACAGGTAGGGATGCGGGTTGAAGAGGTTCGTGAGCACTGCGCGCCCCAGCAGGCGGCCGGGTTGCTCGGTGGCGGAAGGCGCTTCGGTATCGGCAATGTCGGCTGGCACCGCGCGAATACTTTCGTAGGCCAGGTAAAGCACAAACAGGCCGCCAAGGATGCCCAGCCAGCCAATCGCGGCGGGCGGCAGGCGGTTGATCAGCAGCGCCGCCAGAATAATGATCGGCAGGTCGCTGAACAGCGGGGCCAGCGCCACCAGATTGCCGGCGCGCCAGCCGCGTTGCAGCGTTTGCGTGATCACCAGGCCAAGCATCGGGCCAGGGCTAACCCCGGCAGCAAAGCCATAGGAAATTCCAAGCAGCAAGGAAGCCAGCATGAGAAACGTTTCGCTCTATTCAGGATGGTGCTGATTATGACGAAGGACGAATGACGAATGACGAAACGCGCCTTGGTCATCCGTCCTTCGTCATTCGTCTCAGCAAGCAGAAGCGACTTTCAGGCAAGAAAACGTTGCAAAGCGGAAAATACCACTGGCGCCTGCCGACTGCAAACTGCGCGCCTCTTATTTCGGCCCGGCACCAAGCTGGCGCAGCGCTTCCAGAAGCTGCGGATCGTCATCTTCGCTGTAGTGCGTCCAGTCAATATCCATGGCCACATCAGGCAGCACGCCAACGCCTTCGAGGTTCTGCCCGCTTGGCAGGCGAAAGCCTTCCTGCGCCAGCCACAGGCGCGAGCCGTCGGAAAGGGTGTAGGCGTAGGTTGTTTCGGTGTTGCCCGCCGAGTGCGTGCCAATCACCAGCGCCTGGTGTTGCTGCTGCAGCACCGCCGCCAGCACCTCGGCGTAGGACGCAGTTTCGTTGTCGATCAGCACGACGAGCTTGACATGGCGCAGATCCGGCCCGGAAGGCGCGCCAATTTCCAGCGGTCGCACGGCCTGCCGGCTGAAGAACACGCCAGCCTGCCCGCGCACAAAATGGCTGAGCACGCCCGACAGCACATACAGCCAGCCGCCGCCATTCGAGCGCACATCGAGGATCAGCCCGTCGAGTGGGCCTTCCGCCACCAGGTCGGTCAGCGCGCCATTCACCTGCTCGTCCATGTCGTTCACCCACATGGTTGGGATGGCGACATAGCCAATATTGCCGGGGAAGCGCTGGTAGCTCGGCACAATATGGTTCTGCACTTCCTGGCGCGTCAGCACCACGTCGCGCAGTTTCTCGCCGGGCCGCACCACCGTCAGGCGCACCGCGCTGCCGGCCTCGCCCAGCAGGTTGCCGTCGTCGGACTGATAGGGCCGGCCATCCACCGCAATAATGCGGTCGCGTGTTTCCAGGCCGGCCCGCGCCGCCGGGCTATCGGGGAACACGCTTTGAATAAAGCCGCCGTCGGGGCGCGCGCGCGTCAGCACGCCAATGCCAACCGTCACCTCGTTGTTGCTGATCGTGATATTTTCGGTCTGCGCCTCGGCCGGGGGCAGGAAGCGCGAATGATCGTCGTTCAGCCGCGCCACCAGCTCGATCATCATGTTGTAAAACGTTTCGCGGCTCTGCTCCTGTTCGAGCATGGTTGCATACTCGTCGTGCAGGCCGTTCCAGTTGAGCTGATGGAAGTCGGTGTATAAATAATGATCGTTGACGGTGCGCCACACTTCTTCGAAAATCTGCTTACGCTCATCGTAGGGCAGCAGCTCGGGCGTGGGCGAATCGGTTGGTTGAATGGTTGGGGGCGGCGTTGGCGCATGCGTGGGTGGCAGCGCGCTCGGCACCGGGCTGGGCGCGATGGTTGGCGGCAAGGTGGCGCTTGGCAGAGGTAGCTGCGCCACCTGTGTGGCCGGCACGATCGGCGCGGCGTTTGAGGTTACGCCGCAGCCGGCCAGCATTCCGAGCGCGCCAAAAAGCAGGCTAGCCCGCGCCAGGGCCAGCTGTGGCCGCGCCGGGCGGCGCCGATCGCTTCCCGCCACGTTCCTCATACCACCGCCTGCGCACTGCGCGCCCGCGCCCGATGCTTGTGCCAGGGAGCACTCATTTAGGCCGCTGGCAGCGCCAGCAAGCGCTGCACAAGATCGGCGGCATGCTCCAGATCTGCCACGGCAATATGCTCGCCAGTTGAGTGGATTTCGCGGTAGCCAACGCTCACATTCGCCATTTGCAGTTTGCGCTGGGAGAAAATATTCACGTCGCTGCCGCCGCCGCTGATCTGCGGGTTGGGCGTGAAGCCCATGGCCTGAAGCTCGTCCTTCACGCGCCGGAGAATCGGCATGTCGTCGGCCAGCCGATAGGCGTCGTACTTGTGCGTGATTTCGACCTGCACGCTGGCGCCACGCGCACGCGCCGCTTCTTCAAACGCGCCCACCATCGCCTGCACCTGCGCCACCAGCTTGTCCTGGTCGTGGCTGCGCGCCTCGCCCCACAGCTCCACGCGGTCGGGCACAATATTCGTAGCCTCGCCGCCCTTGATGATGCCGAAATTCGCGGTTGTTTCCGAGTCGATCCGGCCGAGTGGCATGGCTGCCAGCGCCGCCGCCGCAATGCCAATTGCGTTGACGCCGCGTTCGGGAGCCACGCCAGCGTGGGCGGCGCGACCCTGCACCACCACATACAGGCTGTCTTGCGAGGGCGCGCCAATGGTAATGCCGCCAAACTCGCCACCCGAGTCGAGCGTCACGCCTTCGCGGGCCTGAAGCTGGTTCGTATCGAACTGAGCCGCGCCGCGCAGGCCAACTTCTTCCTGCACCGTGAACACAACCTCGGCGGCGCGATGCGAACTGCCCGCTTCAAGCGTTGCCCGCACCCCTTCGAGGATCGCCGCCACGCCGGCCAGGTCGTCCGCGCCCAGCACAGTGTCGCCGCCCGAGCGAATGATGCCATTTTCCACCACTGGCCGCACGCCGTGGCAGGGCGCGACGCTATCCATATGTGCGTTCAGCAGCAGCGGCTCGCCCTCGCCGGGCACATGCGCCAGCAGGTTATGAATCGCGTCTTCGCTAACTGTCAGCCCCATGCCTTCGAGCAGGCCGCGCACGTGTGCCGCCATCGGGCCTTCGCCGCCCGAGGGGTTATCGATCTGCACCAGATCAAGAAATGTCGAAAGCAGCCGTTCGCTATTTGCCATATTGTTCCCTCATCCCGGCGCGCGCATTCACTGCTGCAGCGCCCTAGTGAGAAAGTACAACACCAGTGTTACAAACTATTGGCCTTCGAGATCAAACGCGGCTTTGAGCACCTGCCCAGCCAGCAGCGCGCCCACGCCCGCGCCGTCGCGGCCATTTTCCACCATTACCGCCACGGCATAGCGCGGCTTGTCGACCGGCGCAATCGCAATAAACCAGGCGTGGGGCACCGTGCCGGCGCCATGCTCGGCCGTTCCCGATTTCCCGCCCACCAGCGCCACCGTTGGGCTCACTTGCTGGGCGGCAGAGCCAAAACCATACTCGACGCCAGCGCGCATATCTTTGCGCATCTGCGCCGCGATTGAGCTGGAGATTGCGCGACGGATAGCGCGCGGGCCACGCGAAACAACCACGCTGCCATCGGGGCGCGTGATTTTTTCCACCAGATAGGGCTGCATCATCCAGCCGTCGTTCGCCACGGCCGCCGCGACCATGGCCATTTGCAGCGGGGTAATTTGCAGCTGCCCCTGGCCGAAGCCGGTGTCGGCCAGCGCCGCCGCTCGGTTGAGAAAGCCCGCATCCTTGTAGAGCAAGCTCGGCACCGTCGGCAGGTCGGTGAAGCCGCCATAGGTTTCGGGTGCATTGCGCGGCGCGAAAATATCGAACTCGGCGGCAGTTTCTGCCAGGCGGTCGGGGCCAAGGCGCAGCGCGTACTGCGCAAAGGCAACATTGCACGAGTAGGCGTAGACGCGCTCAAGGTTCGAGGGGTCGCCAGTGCGGTTGAACAAGTCTGGTACGGCATTCACCACTGGGGGCGCGCCCGCCTCGGTATCGAGCGTGTTGAAGCAGCGAATATCGTCGGGCTTGGCCTCGGCGGGGTTTTCGAGTGCGCTCACCGCCGTCACGGTCTTGAAAGTCGAGCCGGGCGCGTAGCGGCTTTGCGTTGGGCGGTTCAGCAGCGGCTGGCCGGCACCATCGCTATTGATCTGGCCCCAGTAGCCCTGAATGCGCTCGTTCTCTGAGGCGCGGTCGGCGGCGGGGTTGAAGGCCAGCTGGCTTGGGTCGAAGCCGGGGTTGCTGACCATGGCGCGCACCGCGCCGGTTGTTGGATCGAGCACAACCACCGAGCCAAGCCCCTGCGCATCGAGCAAATTTTTCGCCGCAGCCTGCAAGCGCGCGTCAATCGTGAGCTGCAGGTCGTCGCCAACCTGCGGGCGATTCATGATCGAGTCGCGCAGGCGGTTGTACGAATCGCGCTCGCCGCTGAGGTAGCTGTCGTAGGTTGCTTCCAGCCCCGACGGCCCAAAGCGGTCGCTAAAAAAACCCACGACATTGCTGAATGCCGAGGGATCGAACTGCTGCATAAGCGGGTAGCGGCGCACGGCGTACTTGCCATTGACGATCTCGGTATCGACGAGCAGCACGCCGTTTTTGTCGCGCATTTTGCCGCGCTGCACGCGCAGCGACTGAATGACCTGCCGCACGTTGCTGGTGGTCTGCCCGGTCGCGTCGTCAACATGCACGGTGTTCGCAATATCGTCGGCGCGCACAAACTGCTGACGCAGGAGCTGGATGGAGAGCAGCACAAAGCCCAGCGCGATCAGCAGGCCCAAATTCTGGATACTGCGCGAGACACCGCGCGGCTGAGGCGGGATCGACAAGCGCGCCGCAACCAGCAGAAGCGGCGCGGCAAGCCACAGCGCCAGCAGCCAGCGGCTATCCTGTTCGACGGGCTGAAACATGCCGTAGGCGATCAGCGCAACAGCAAGGGCAAAAGTCAGAACACGCGCAGCTTGACGCATAATGCTTTGAATACCTTATCTCACCACTGGCAGGCAGAATGGATTATACTCGAAATGACGCAGATATGGAACATGTGCGCGAGCGCAGTGGGGCGCCTTCGAGAAGGCTGCGCCGCAGAAAACTGCCGGGTTGCTTATTCAAGGGGCATTGTGGCGCGCACCGTAACTCCGCCACCTTCGGTCTCGAACACATCAAGCCGCCCGCCGAATTCGCTGAGCCGGTATTGCATGGCGCGCAGCGCATGCAGGCCCGGGCGCTCGTGCGTGCCATCGAGCAGGCCAACGCCATTGTCTTGGATCATCAGTGCAACCGAGGTGGCGTCGAAGCGCAGCGTTAGCATGGCAGCCTCGGCGTGGGCGTGCTGCTGAATATTCAGCAGGGCCTCGCGCGCAAGGCGCACCAGCAGATCGCGATGCAGCGGGTTGAGCAGGCGCGTGCGGCCCAGCAGTGTGACCTGGGCGGGCATGCCGGTGTGCTGGCCAAAGCGCAGCGCCAGCTGATCGAGCGCGGCTGCAAGATCGAGTTCGGGGGAAGGGAAAGGTTGAAAGATCGCGCGCCGCAGATCTTCCACACTTTGCTCGGTGGCGCGCGTCTTGATCAGCTGCAAAGCCAGCGGGGCATCGTCGAGCAGGCGCTCGCGGCTGCGTGGCGGCACGCGCCCGCCGCTGACAAAGCGTGGCGGCTCGGCGTTCAGCGTGCGCTCAAGCCGCGGGGCCGGCACCTGAGAAGCGTGGGAGTGCTGGCGCTGGATGAGCTGGCGCGCGGTTTCAACCAGCCAGGGCAACATAAATGCAAACCCTATCGGCGCAACCAGCAGAAGCACCAGGCGCAGCCAGCCGTACTCGGCCAGCGCCGCAGCCGGAGGAAGATCGACGGCCCACAGAATAATCGCGGCCAGTGCCACAAAGCTCAGGCTCGACATCACCCAGCCGCGTATTCCGTCGAGCAGGCCCGGCAGCACCAGGCTGCTGTAGGCATACAGCACAAATGGGCTCGCCCAACCGCCGCTCGCGGCCACAATTCCCAGCGTGTAGAGAATATCGCTGCCCAGCACAAGCGGGTTGCGCTGCGCCTTGCTGGTAAACTGCCGCGCCGCAGCTGTGTAGCCCAGGTTCACAACTGCGGTTACGGCCAGCACCGTGGCATACGAGAACAGGCGGCCCTGGTAGAGCAGCACCAGCGCAGTAAGCACCCAGGACAGCCAGCGATAGCTGACAAATATCACGTGGTCGGCTAACCACGGTTTCGAACGATTCCCGCGCACGCCTCACCTCTGCGGGATAACAGCGCCCATGCAACACCCGTCCCAGATTGCGCGCAACCGGGGGCGGTGGCATGAAACGCGCGGCCAGAATGCGGCCGTGTGCTGCTGGAGTAAAACGACTATAGTGTAGCAGAAAGCCCGGCCATCGGCAAGGAATTTTGGCGGCTTTTAGGCCACGCATGGCAGCGCCGTAGTACGGGGAAACATAAGGCGGGGCTTGAGCCTTTGCCCACGCCCCGCAAAGTTGATTGTGCGTTTCGGCTGCCTTAATAGTTGTTCAGCCGGTCGTCCATGCGCTGCTTGCGCTCGGCGGCTTCAGCGGCAGCGGCATCGGTGGCGGCGCGCTCTTTGGCGGCATGCGCTTCGCGGCCTTCGGGCGTAATCGCCAGCCGTGAGCCAACGTCGTTCAGCCCCTCCGCAGCGCGGTCACGCGCCGAAGCAAGCTGGCGGCGGCCAGCGGCAGCGCCACTGCGCATACCATTCCAGGCTATCACAATCAGGTCCATGATAATAACACCCAGCACGTTAAAAATCGCCTGGAAGGGCGACCACGCCAGCTCGATCGACACCGGGTGCAGCGCCGACGAGAAGATCGGTGAGGTCACCAGCTCCAGCACCAGCGCGATCAGGTAGGCGGCGATCAGCGCGCGGCGCAGGCGCTTCCAGCCCAGCACCGTGATAACCTGCGGCACTGCCGGCACGAAATAGCGA
Organism: Kouleothrix sp. 19917; assembly: GCF_057073505.1. Lineage (NCBI taxonomy): Bacteria > Bacillati > Chloroflexota > Chloroflexia > Chloroflexales > Roseiflexaceae > Kouleothrix > Kouleothrix sp. 19917. The sequence goes on along the minus strand of NZ_CP097099.1, from coordinate 188,622 downwards.
ATGATCACATTCACCAGCGCCAGGCCAAAGCCGATCAGGATATGCGTAATCGCCTGGTTCAAAAGGTCGTAGGTTGATTCCATGATGTTTCAGGCGTTGTGCGCCTGCCTCCTTGTGCGCGGGTGTGGGGCGCCGCGCCGCCTGCCTGCCGCCCGGCCCAATTAGCCAGCGTCGGGCTGTGCAACAAATCCCTGGATCATGTACGGAAATGTTGCCGCCAGGTAGCGCCGCTTGGCCTCGCTGTAGCGCTCCCATTCCGCGCCAATAATGCGGCGGTGATGAAAGGCCATAGTGGCGTGGGCAAAGCGCACAAAGCGCGCAATCAGGTGCCCAATCACTTCGGCGTCGCGGGCAGGGGTTGCCAGCGCCCAGCGCGCATCCACCGAAAGCCGCGCCGGGTCGAACCCGCCCGCTGGCAGGTGTTTCTGCAAGGCATCCAGCTCCCAGTAGAGCGAAGGCAGCGCGCCGCGCACGCCCGGGTTTGCGGCCAGCTGCCGCCGCCGCGCAGTGCCATCGCGCGCGGGCGCAGATTCGCCTACTGCCAGCAGGGCTTCGGTTTCCAGCTCGGCCAGGCGCTTGGGCAGCAGCGTTGCCACGGTGGTGTAGTGCACAAAGCCGCGCTGCACCAGCATATCGATCACATGCGGGTCGTCGATTTCCAGCGCTAGGACGTTCGCGCCCGGCGCAAAGCGGCCCACCCGCGTCGCAATCAGGATGGTTTCGCCCGGCGCGCCGGCTGGCGGGCGCAGCACATAGGTGGTGCCCGCAACCTCGGCCCACAGCGAGCCAACCGTCATGTGCAGCGTCGGCGGCAGCACGCGCTGGCGCGGGTCGCCCACCTCGGCGGCCAGCACCATCATCTGGTCGATGTAGCGCTCGTCGAGCAGGCGCGCTTTTTCGCTCAGGCCCGCGCCAAGTTGCAGCAATTGTGCCGACTGCCTGAGCGTGCCGCGCGGCGTGTCGATCTCGGGCGTGATGGCGTGGATGCCCAGCACGTCGGCGGCAGTGCGGCAAAACGCCACACCGCTGTCGAGTTCCACCACCACCGGCTCGTATTCCACCAGGCTCAGCAGCGTCGCCCGCGCGTCGAGATACACGCTCTCAATCGCGTCGGCCTCGTAGGAGAAGCGGCGGCGCACCAGCGGGGCCGACACCTGATCGGGCGAAAGAATGATCGCGTAGCGCAGCGCATCGCCGCCCAGGTAATTTTCGCCCAGGTGCGCGGCCAGCTGCGGGCTCCAGCCCATGCGGTCAACCGCAAACTCGCGCAGGGTGCAATCGAGCTGCATGCATTGTTTCAGGGCCTGAGCGTAACGCTCGGCCAGGTGGTTTTTTACGGGGAAAAGCGGGCCATCCCAGGGTAATCGGCTCATAGCACATACCGTTTCAATCTATCGTCGTGCCAGCGGAATGTACACTAACCGAACCGGCGGAACCACTTCGTAGGCGCCAATATCGCACAGCGGCGTTCCGTTTGTGTCGCCGTCGCGCGGGCGGCTGACGCCGCGCTGATCGGTCCCCGGGCAGCCGGCGTTCGCGCCACCATCGATGGCCGGGCTGCCGGCCAGCAGCGCGCGCGTGGGCGAAAAGCCGCCGTTCTGCTGCAGCGGGCCGAGCAACGGGTTGGCGTTCAGCCTGTCGCCCGCGCCGGTCAGCCCGCAGAAGCTGCCATTCTCCAGGTTATGACCCTGCGAAACGAACGCATCATCCTTTTCGCAGTTATTCGCTGGCGTGCTGCTGGCGAGAATTGTGTTCAGCAGGCGCACCGTGCTGCTCGACGCGGCGATTGCGGCACCCTTGCTCGACGTATTGTCGCTGATCGTGACGTTCGTCAGCCGCACGTCGGACAAGCCGCTCGCAATGCCGCCACCAAAGCTGCTGCCGACGTTGCCGCTGATGGTCGTATTCGTGACAGTTAACACCACGGTCGGGCTACTTTCAAAAAAGGTGTCGATGCCGCCACCCCGAATCGCCGTGTTGCTGATGATCGCAGTGCGCTCAAGCGTTGCCAGCCCGGTATTCGTAATGCCGCCGCCGCCATTCGTCGACGTGTTATTGCGCACGATTGAGTCGGTCATGGTCAGCGCGCCAGTGCTGTAAATGCCCGCGCCACCATTATTGGAGGAAGTGTCGGAAATCACATTCGAGCTGATGATTGCATACGACATCGTCATCGTGCCGCGGTTGAACACGCCGCCGCCATTATATTGGGCTTTGTTGCCACGAATTGTCACATGCGCCATGCTTATCTTGCCGCTCGGCAGGTTCCACACACCGCCGCCGCTCGGCAAATTACCCTGGTTGTTGCTGATCGTCACGTTTGCCGCATCGATCGTCCCGAAGTTCACAATCCCACGCAAACTGTTCTCAATACGCATATCGCGCAGCATGACGATTGCTCCGCTTTCAACGAAAATGCCGGTGCTGTGCTGGATGCTGATGCCTGAGACAGCCTCTGTCTTCGCCAGGTACATACTGCCGTCAAGAATAGTTGTCGTCTGGCCCGCGCCAACAAACGTTAAACTTTTGCCGGTGGTGTCAACACTGCCCGTGTAGGTGCCTGCTGCAATCCGGATGGTATCGCCCGAGGCAGCTTTAATAACTGCGCCATTGATTGTTTGGCACGGCGCAGCTGCCGTTTGGCAGGTGTTCGTGTCGAGCCCGCCCGGTGCTACATACCAGGTGCCAGCCGCCCGTACAAGCCCTCCTGTTGCACAAAGCAGGCTCGCCAGCACAAGCAGAAACGCAAACTGCTTCACCGTTGAAACTCCTTCTCGAACCTCAGCGGAACCTCCCCACATCCGCCCAACAAAATGTTTACTGCCCGCTCTCGCGGCGGGCCATCAGGTCGCGCGCGGCGATCTGCGCCTCCAGGTCGGCGGCCACGCGCTCGGCGCGCTGCACGCGCGCGTCGTCGGCGTAGCGCTGCTCGGAAGAAAAATACTGCTCCAGCTCGGCGGCAATCATCTCGCCAGAGATCGGGCGGTACAGCGTTTTCACCAGCGCGACTTTCTCGTCATACGTTTTGCCCAAGAACAGATCAGGCCTGGTGAACCACTCGCTCGGTACTTCAAAGTCGGCGCTCTCGGCCAGCAGCTTCTGCGTCACGCTTTCGATCGGCCGCCCGGTGAAGCGTGGGTCTTTGCGCTTGAACTCGGCACACAGCTCGCCCAGCTCGCGCCAGTTCAGCGATTTCTTAGCGGCGAACGGGTTCAGGCTCGGGCGGGCGGGCGCAGCCGCTGGCGCGGGCGCGCTGCCAGTGCGCGCTGCACCTTGTGGGGTGGGCATTTCACCACCCACCTGCACCAGCCCGTTCTTGATCTGACGCGCCAGCTTGATGCCAATCAGCGCGGCGTAATCATCCCAATCCTCGGGGCCGCCGATCTGCTCGCGGTGGTGGAAGCGCTGGCGCAGTGCCGAGTCGGTCGCGGTTGGCTCGTTTGTCGCCGCATAGGTTTGGGCATTGCCAATGTTCACCGTGAACGCGCCATCCAGAAACTGCATGGTCAGGTTCAGCACATCTTTGTCCGAGCCGCCCATGCCCGGGTCGCCACGCGACAGCAGCAGCAGGTCGATGTCGTCGAAAAACAGCAGCGTCAGTGCGTCGCGGTCGCGCGCGAGCGCCAGCTTTTCGGTGAGCAGCTTGGCGGTTTTGCCATAGTATTCGTCTTTGATGCTTGGGTCGATCGAGACAAAGCGCGCCGGCAAGCCCACCTGCTCGCTGCGCTCGTTCATGCGCGTCATGGCCATGCGGAACAGCGAGCTTTTGCCCGTGCCGGGAAAACCGTCGAACAGCACCGTACTCGGCAAGCCGCCCAATTCCAGCACCGGGTTGAAGCCCTGCGCCGCATCATACAGCGCCAGCCGGTCGACATAGCGCAGCAGCGAGCGCTTGGCCGCTGTGTTGCCCACAATCTGCTCGGGCTGCACGGGCGTAAAGGCCGGCTTGGCGTTGGCCGCCTGCTCCGAGGCGCTAAAGCCGCGCAGCTCCAGGTTGCCAATGCGGAATGGCACGCCAGCAACCTGCGCCAGCAGCTCGGCCGGGAAGCGCTCGGAGTCGGCAATCATCTGGTCGCGCGCGGCAACGAAATACTCGCGCGTCAGGTTCACCAGATCGTCGGCAGTTTCAACAATTGGGCTGCCGTCGGCGGCGGTTTGTGTCACCGCCTTCAGGTAGAATGACAGCACGCCTTTCAGGTCGTCGTCGGGGCCAAGGCCGGCCTTGAAGAACTGCCCACCCGGCTTGGGGAACGACGCCAGGTTGTCGCCCGCCGGCATGGGCAGGCTGCCGGCGATCAGCGCGCCCGCGCCGAACAGCGCAAAGCTGCCCAGAAACGCTGCTTGCCGTGGATCGACGGTGGCGCTCACTTCTTCATATAGCTCATAGTACAGGCACAGCCCGCGCCGAATGGCATGCAGCACGTGATTCACCGGCTCGTTCAGCAGGTAGCCGCCCACGCCGGGCAGCTTACGCAGCTCGGCCAGTAAATCGTACGAGACGCCGCGCATGGGGATGTTCTGCATGCGGAACTCGGCGCTGTCGCGATGCGCGTCGAGGTCGGCGTCGGTGATGGGATGGACGTTATCGCGCGTTGGCATCAATTTCTCCAGTTACGAAATCAGGTCGCCCTGCCGGGTTACGCCATACACCGCACACTCCTGCCCATCTTCGTCGGCGTCGCCCAGCAGCTGCTTGATCGCCAGCGGCGCGAGCAGCAGGCGGTAGCGCACCGAAGGGCCGGCCTCCATCGGCTCGCGGCCAAACAAGGCGTCCATGCGGCTGCGATGCGCCGCTTTGGTCGTCGCGGCGCGCTCGATTGCGGCGCGCAGCATCCATGGTTCGCCCTCGGGCGCGGCCGCCAGCGCGCGCGTAATCAGCTCGTCGTTCTCGGTCCAGCGGTGATGATAGGGCCCGATCGTCACGCGCTCGATTGTGCGCGGCACGATCCACGGCGCCTGGTTGATCAGGCCGATCATCTCGGGCAGGGTGTGCCGCCCGCCAGCCAGGTCGTCGACAAGGTCGCGCAGCTCGCCAATGCCGCCAGTGACATGCCAGCCGCCGCGCTCCTCGAAATGGAGCGTCACGCTTTCGAACAGGTTCAGGCTACGGATCACGCCCGTCCAGCTAATTGCGTACAGGCGCTCGCCGGGCTGCGTGCCGAGCTTCACCGGCTCGCCCTGGCGGAAATCGGCAACCACTGGCGTCGCCGCCAGACGCTCCATATACGAGCGTTGCAACCACAGGATTTGCTGCTTCAGCGGGCGCTGGTTGGCGTAGATCGAGTCGAGCGCCTGGGCCACCAGCTCGTCGCGCTTGGGTATAATCTTGAGCTGCTCCTCGGCATGATCACGGTCTTCGCGCAGCGTCCAGAAGTCTTTGAAGGTTGGCATGCCCGACTCGGTCGGGTCGATCGTCATCGGCAGCGGCTCGACATCCAGAAGCTGGCGGCCATGTTTCAGCGCCATCACCAGCACCGTGGCGCGGATCTCGCGCACAAAGGCCTGGCCAGCTTGGCAGGCGGCAATGCTGAGCCGGCCGGCGCGCTGCTCGCATTCCAGCGCCTTTGCCAGCCAGCCCAGCCGCTCGCCCAGCGCGTCGCAGTAGCCAACCACCGCCTCGTCGGGCAGCATGCGCGAATTCTGGCCCGCGCCGGCCGTTTGCAAAGAATTGCGGTCGATTGCCATAGCGTTTAGCGTTTCTCGGCGTACTCGCCCTGCAGCTGCGCCATCCGCTCATCGAACACCGTGATGATCTGCTCTAGGTGGTCGGTGTATTCTTTCATCTTCTCGTCGTCGATCAGCTTCTTCTCGGCCCGATCGGCGGTTTCGGAAAGAATACCCTGCACCTGCTCGGTCATCACGCGCGTGGCGCTGTCGGCGGCGTAGTTCAGCGACTTATCGATCGTCGAGAAGCCCTTCACCTCCAGCGCCGTCTCCATGATCTGGTAGATGCCCTCGAACACACTGGTCAGGTTGGCGATTTTTTCCTGCGTCTTCACTTTGTTCTGTGTCAGCGCGGCAATCGCCTGCTTGAAACCTTCCATGTGCGCGCGCACAATCGGCTGGCTTTCTTTCGCGTTTTTCAGCACCTCGAAGTACTGCGTTTCGTTGATTTTGGCCTGATCGATTTTGCCTTGCAGCTGCGAGCGCTCAGCCTGCAGCTGGGCATAGGTCGTTTCGTCGGCCACCTGAATGCGCCGGTCGAGCTCGGCGATCTCCTGCTCCAGCCGCTTGGCTTCCAGCCGCCACTGCTCGTATTTCGGCTGGTTGTCTACCAGCTTGCGCGACAGCTCAACGTCAGTTGATTGCAGCTTGCCGTACATCTCGGCGTTCTTGGCAATTGCCGAATTGAGCGACTCGACTGTGCCGCGCGCATAGGCCAGGATGGTCTTCATCGAGCCATCGACATTCTGCTCGCGAATGCGGTTCACCATCATCTGGCGCGCCCATTTTTTGTTGAAGCGCCCAACCAGGCGTTCAAGCCCACGCGCATCCTTCATGGTCGCAACATTGCGGCCCAGGTCGTCAAGCTCCGATGTCAGGTCTTCGATCAGGGTTTGCAGATCGCCGGTATACTGGCGGCCGCTCGAAATCGCCGTATCGAGCTTGCTCAGGTCGGCAACGTTGGCGGTTTTCTGCTTGCTGGCCGCCGTAAGCTGGTCGATTGTTGAGAGATAATCGGAAATCCCAGTGTCCAGCTCCTTTTCCAGCTGCAACTCTTTGGCGCGCACTGTTTTTAGCTTGGCAGCCTTGGCTTTGCCGCCCTGCGCCTTTTCCAGGATCTGCTCGTCGACCATGATATTCCTTCCTTTGTAGAACTGCATCGTGCCGGATCTGGCCGATCTCAGGTGTATATACGCGCCGCCATAGCCGGCGTTACACAAAATGGCAACTTTATCATAAAACGTTGCTCGCGCAATTTTAAGCGTGCCCCCAACGGTACAATACCACAGCCGGCAAGGCGTTTACAATACAGTGAACGCGTGTGGTAACAAGTTGGATATGTTTTATTGTATAATAGTGCCATCTTTTGCATCGTCTAGTGACAACAGGAACATGATGAGCGATCACAGCAGGAAGCCGAGCACGCATCAGCGCGGTGATCAGGCGTTCGTCGTCGCTGCGCACGGGTCGGAGCACCATGAGTTATACTTGTGGGCAATGTACCGCGAAAAGTCGTTTGTTCAATGGGAGGAAACCGGCGTTACGCTGGCCGATGGCACGCACACTGGGCCATGCTATGTGCTGTGGGTGCCCGCGCCAGACGAAGCCGCCGAAACCGCCCCGGCAGAGCAAGAAACTGAGGAAACCGAGCCAGCCAAGCCCGCGCGCAAGCCACGCAGCGCCAAAACAACCCGCTACAAAGGCGTCACGCGCATCGATCACCCGGCCAAACGCACCTTTGGCTACATGGTGCGCGTCGCATGGAAGGGTGAAATTCATCAGAAGTTCTTTTCCGACAAGCGGTGCGGCGACCGGCTGGCGGCGCTGGACGCAGCCATTCAGTGGCGCGACCGCACCGAGCAGGAAATTGGCAAGCCGCGCACCGAGCGCATGGTGTTTGGCAAACCAGGTGGCGACAACCCGGCGGTGGGTGTGTCGCGCCGGCGCGAAAACCATACCGAGTACTACGAGGCAACCTGGCTCAACACTGAGGGGCGCGTGCAGCGCACACGCTTCTCGATCGCAAAACACGGCGAGCGCAAAGCTCTGCGCCTGGCAATGGCCGCGCGCCAGCGCAACGAGCGCATTCGCTACCGCACGCCGCGCGACTAACCCAGCCCCGCGGGAGGGGATTGCCGTACAGCAATGACATTGCGTAAGACAATGCAAAGATGATTCGTGTGGAGCCCCGTCCAAAGGGGATGTGGTCGGCACCGCCGGCCAGCGCACGACCGTTCGCCAGCAATGCTGAAGCAAACAGGGCAAATGTTGAAGGTTCAACATTTGCCCTGTTTGTTTTTCGCAGTTAATGCTTCCCTAATTTCATGCCGCTACTCTATACTTGCATCCTTGAGCTGAGGATGGAGAGAAGAGAAGCGAGTACTATTTATGCTATCATTTTTGCTGCGCAGATACCGTATTCTGGCAATATTGCTTGTGGCCGCCACCGTCACGGCCTGTGCTCCACAAACCATTAACCTCACCAATGGGGTTGCTGCCATCGAGCCCGCCGCCTCAGTGCCCAACTTTTCGCACATTTTTGTGATTGTGCTGGAAAACCGCGCCTACGATCAGGTGATTGGCAACCAGCAAGAATCCTACCTGAACTCGCTGGCCCACCAATATAGCCTGGCCGAGCAGTACTACGGCGTTGCACACCCAAGCCTGCCAAATTACATCGCTCTGATCGGCGGCGATACTTTTGGCATAAATAGTGATTGCACCGATTGTTTTGTGAACCAAAGCAACCTGGTCGACCAAATCGAGGCTAGTGGGCGAAGCTGGAGTTCCTACCAGGAATCGATGCCACACGCATGTTTCACAGGTGATGCGCCGCCGTCGTATCGCCAGAAGCACAACCCATTTATCTACTTCGATAATGTGCGCAACAACCCGGCGCGCTGCGAAAAAATCGTACCGTTCACGCAATTCTCGAAAGATCTTTCCGCGAATACATTGCCCAATTTTGTGTGGATTACGCCAAACATGTGCAACGATGGGCACGACTGCCCGGCCAGCACGACCGACGCCTGGTTGCGTACGGTGGTGCCTCAGATCACCGGTTCGCCAGCGTGGCGCGACAATGGCGTGCTTTTCATCACGTTCGACGAAAGCGAAAAAGCCGACCAGAATGGCTGCTGCCAGTATGCGCAGGGCGGGCGCCTGGCCACGCTGGTGATCTCGCCGCTCAGCAAGCCGGGCTTCAGCTCGCCAATCGGCTACGATCACTACTCGCTCCTGCGCACAATCGAAGCGTCGTGGGGGCTGGAGCCGCTCAACAAGGCGGCTTGCGCGTGCACGCCCACCATGGCCGATTTCTTTAAATAGTGGCTCGCTCGGTGATGATTCGGGGGCGCTTTGGCGCCCCCTGTTTTTTTTCCGAGAGCAGGCCAAAAAAGCCTTTTACAAAGCAGAATCACTCAGGGCTGCCTGCGCGCAATGAGGAATCCACTGGAGGGAATGAGGATGGTGGGCCGCGCAGGATTCGAACCTGCAACCAAGTCGTTATGAGCGACGTGCTCTGCCATTGAGCTAGCGGCCCAGCGCGAATATCCTACCACGTTCGCCGGGCGCATGCAAGACCTTCCACGCCCATTCAAGCAGCCGCCCGATGCTCACGCACTCGGGTTTCCACGCCCTAACCCAACTGCCTTCTGGTATACTAGCGGCCAGAAATCACCTGCCTCTGCGGCGCGGCGGAGCAGTTCTTGCCGTACTGGTGCGGCGCATGTGAATCGGACAGGCAGGAGGGAGAATGGAAAGCTCGGAGGTTTTGGGCATTGTAGCGCGCCTGGCGGGTGTGCTGGTACTTGTGGCGCTGAATGGCTTTTTTGTGGCAGCAGAGTTTGCCCTGGTTGGCTCGCGCCGCACGCGGCTCGACCAGCTGGCCAGCGCGGGCAACAGCACCGCCGCGCTCAGCCGCCGCATGCAAGATGATCTCGACCGCTATATTGCGGCGGCGCAGCTTGGCATTACGCTGGCGAGCCTGGCACTGGGCTGGATCGGCGAAAGCACGATTGCCGAACTGGTTGACCCGCCGATTGAGTCGCTGACGGTGTGGTTGCTTGGCAACCTGGCCGTTGCCGAAACACTGGCGCTGACGATCAGCCACGCAGTCGGCATCGCAGTTTCGTTCTTCGTGATCACCTCGCTGCATATCGTGCTGGGCGAGCAGGCGCCCAAGGTATTTGCGATCCGCTCGCCCGAAGAAACGGCACTGTTTATCGCGCGGCCACTGGCGCTGTTCAACAGCATGTTCGGGCTGATCATTCGCTTTCTCGACTGGGCAACCGAGCTGGTGCTGCGCGCATTCGGTATTCACAGCGGCGGCGAGCACACCAAAGTGCATTCGGCTGAAGAGCTGCGCCTGCTGGTGGAGGAAAGCGGCGAGGCGGGCATATTCGACGAAGAAGAGCAGGAAATGCTGATCAACGTCTTTGCCTTTGCCGACCGCCCCGCCTACCAGGCGATGCTGCCGCGCACTGAGGTGGTGACGATCGACCAGGATGCGACGCTGCAAGAATTTCTCGACCGTTTTGCAGAAACCGGCCACACGCGCTTTCCGGTGCTTGGCCCCGGCGGCGTCGATGACATCAAGGGTATTATTTCGGCCAAAGACCTGCTGGTGGCACTGCGCGACAACTCCGTCACGCTCGATCAGCGCGTCGATACGCTGCTGCGCCCGGCTTTCTTCACCCCCGAAAGCAAGCGCATTGGTGACCTGCTGCAAGAACTGCGCGCCAAGCATATTCGCATGGCCATTCTGATCGACGAATATGGCGGCATGGCTGGCGTCGTGACCATGGAAGATCTGGTGGAAGAAATCGTTGGCGAGCTGGACGATGAGCTGGAGCACGATGAAGACGCGCTCAAAACGATTGACGAGCGCACCACCGTGGTCGAGGGGCAGATGCGCGTTGAGGATGTAAACGAAGAACTAAACCTGAGCATCCCGGCTGGCGATTACGAGACACTGGCAGGCTTTTTGCTGGCGCAGCTCGGGCGGCTGCCCAACACCGGCGATTCGCTGAGCTACGAAGGCGTGCGCCTGACGGTGCTGGAAATGCAAGGGCCGCGCATCAGGCAGATCGAGGTGAAGCGCACACAGTAGCGCTGTTTCGCACTTGCCAGCGCTTGCATAGTCAACAGTAAAACGCGTGAGCGACAGAGCGCACAGAGGACACTGAGTAGACAGATAAAACTCGGTGTCCTCCTTGTTCTCTAAAAAGAATTTCCAGCACTGTAATCCCAAAACCCTATCCTTACCCCAAACCCTGCACTGAAAGCGCACTATGGCACGCGCAAGCCGCCAAACTGCACACCAAGCGAGCGCTGATCGTGCTGGGCGGGGTCGGCATCGGCGGGAACCCAGGTGGGGCTGGCGATGCGCAGCAGGAATGTGCCGGTGGGTGGCGCAGGCACATTCGTTATGTCCACTGAGTAGGTATAGCTGTGCATGTCTGCCGCAAGCTCGAAGCACTGTTCGTTTTGAAATGGCGCGCTGGGCAGCGCCAAATCGGCGGCGGGCTGGAAGGAAAGGCAGGCGCGCGCCGGCCCAAGCGCGGCTGGGCGGGTTGCCCCTGCGGCAAGCTCAAGAGTCACCGCAAGCTGCGCGCCCGAACGCGGCCAGGGCACGCGCAACACCGCGTCGCCATCCGTCCAAGCCACTGCCGCGCCACCGATAGCTTCGGGATGGTAGAAGCCGCGCAACTGAGCAGTGAAATCGCCAACGGCGATGGCTGTGCTGGGTGGCGCGCTGCCCGCCGCATCGAGGCGGTAGGTCGCAAAGTCAAAGGCGAACTCCAGCGGCACGCTTGGCTTCTGCTCGCGCAGCTGCTGAAACTCGGGCAGGCGCAGTGTGGCCGAACCAACGCGCACCGGCTGCAAGCCTGGCAGCGCAACACCGCCGTTCGCCCCCAGCACAAGGTACACCTGCCGGCCCTGCGCCTGCCAGCGGCGCACATAATCGGCGAGCTGCGCGGCGTATGGGCCGGGATCGGTGCTGCGGATGGCGAAGGTGTCCAGCCCGTAGGCGTATTTTAGCGGCGTCGCGACGAGGTCAGGCGTGTCGCGCCCTTCGCCGCGAAACAGCACCACATCGCCGGGCTTGAATTCATTCGCAATCGATGCAAGCTGATCGAGCGCGCCCGCATACTCGACATGCCCGTAGAGCTGGCGATTCGTGACGGCGAAAAAGGCAAGCTGCGCCAGCACGAGCAGCGCCGCAGCAACCCGGCCAAGCGGCCAACGACGCACAGCTGCAACGCCAGCCAGGGCACTTTGCTTGTTCATACCAGCCAGCGCCACAATGGCGTAGGCCGCGCACAGGCTCAGTGCCGGGTAGGCCAGCGGTATGTAGCGCCGCAGAATGTAGATGTAGGTGAGATCGGTGGTGCCGTAGCTCAGGCGCACGAAAAAGAAGGTGCTGGCCAGGCTGGCAACCAGAAACACCCACGACGCGCGATTCATGCCGCGCCACCACCACAGTGCCGCGCCGGCCAGCGCCAGCAGCATGCCCAGCGGCGAAAGATACCAGCCCACCCGCACAAGGTTGGCCTGCGCAATGCCGGCCTTCTCAGAATCACCCGGCCGGCCGGGCACAAACTCGGCCTCGGCGCGCGGTGGCACCGGGCGGCCACGAAGCACGTTTGGCACTGCTGAAAGTGCATACGCGACCACATTCGGGTGCTGCGCAGACGCAATTGGCGCGCCAACATAGCCCTGCGCGGCAAGGCATGCCGGGCTGGCCGGCGCGGCAATGCAACCCGGCAATGCAGCCAGCACCTGCGCATTCAGGATTTGCGGGCGAACCAGGTAGCCATACACGCCGAGCAGCAGCACCGCAAGCGCGCCGCATCCCACCAGCCAGCGCCGCCAGCGCAGCACCTGCAGCCCGAGCCAGCGCTGCGGGCGGCCATCGCGGCGCAGCAGCACAAACGCCGCCAGCAGCACCAGCAGCAGAATGATTTCTGCTGGCAGGCGATACGGGGCGCGCAGGGCTTCGCTCCGTGGAATATTCATAAACGTACTGCGCAGCCCAGGAGTGAGAAACGGCCACGCCAGCGCAACTGCCAGCGCCGACTGATCTTGCAGGCGCGCGTAGATCAGGTCGAAGAAGTAGGCGCGCGAAATCGCGAGAATGTGCGCCACGGCTTGCAGCAGCATGGCGCCCAGGCCAAGCGCCAGCGCGGAGGTCGGGCGCGACCAGCGGCGGAACAGCGCCATATAGCCGATATAGGCCAGCAACGGCACAACGATTGGGAAAAAATCGATGCGCGTGAGCGCGAGCTGCCCCGCCGCCACGCCGGCCAGCAAGCCAGCAAACGACTGGCGCGCGCCCGATTGCGGATCGTCTGCGTTGGCGGGCTGCATTGCCGCAAAGCCATACAGCGCCGCAAACGACAAGAACTGCGCGCAGGCCTCGGAGGTTGAGTAGCGGCTGAACCAGACCTGCGCGCCGTTCAGCGCAAGAAACAGCATGCCCAGCAATCCCACCCAGCGCCCCGCCAGGCGCCGGCCAAGCATACCAACGCCCCAAACCCCCAGAATGCCACACAGACTCGTCGCCAGCAAGCCGCCGCGCAAACCGAGCAGACTGCTCAACAGCGCGATCCACGCCGGGTAGAGGTGAAAGAATTGCGGCGTCACCGTGCCGCTGGCGAGATCACCGTCGTTGATCAGAAAGCCGGCAAAGCGCAGGCGAGTAGCCAGATAGCGCGAGGCGGGCTGCGAGCCAAGCAGGTTGGTTCGCGCCTGGGCGGCGGCGGCACTCACCACGGGGTCGGTTGAAGATTCGTCGGCGGCGATCTGCTGCACCAGCGCATCGTGCTGAAGAATGCCGCCGCTGCGGGCGATTGCAAAACCTGTGTTTGCATAGACGCCTGCATCGCGCGCGCCAAGCACAACCTCGAACGGGCGCGCGACCAGCAGCACAAAGCCCAGCAGCACCGCCCCAAAGAGCAGCACCTCAAAACGGCCCTGGTTATTTTGTGGCTGGCGAACGTGGTAGAAGGCACCGCGCCGCCATGCCACCAGCGCACAGACCGCACACACAAGCGCAAGCACAGCAAGGTGCAGTGCCGCTGAAAACACGCCTAACTCAGCCAGCGTCAGCGCCAGCCAGCCATTCAGCAGCGCGCCAGCCAGCACGCGCTCAAAGTGGCGCTCAAGCCGATCGGGCGGCTGCGCAGAGCCAAGCCAGGCTAATGCAAGCAGAAAGCCAGGAAGATACAGCAGTGGCGCAAGCACCAGGGCGGCGAGCACGGCCAGCATAGAATCGCATTCTCCTCATTGCGTAACGAGGGGCGATTATACCATTGGCCGTGCGCGCCATCGCAGCGGTGTGGGTGAGATTTACCTGAGCAGAGGCAAACAGCGCGCTAGCGCGCCCGCGTGCGCCAAAGCACAATCAGGCGGCGCGCCAGAATATCTATGGGCAACAGCAGCAGCGCCAGCAACACCAGTGGCATGGTTATGTCGCGCGGACTCACCGGGGATTGACCGCTCACTGGCGCGAATGCTTGCTGCGGATCGGCAAGCTGCGCGCCGCCCGTCGCGCGCGCCAGGGCATCGAGCAAGGCCGGGTTTGCCTGATGCATGCGGAATTCGGCTGAGTATGGCACAACCAGCGAGCCAGTGCCTTGAAACACGACCCGGCCATCGCGCGAACCAGCCACCTGCACAATATAACTCCCTTGCGGCGGCGTCTCGACGGTGGCACGATATTCGCCGGGACCTTGCGCCACGAGCGGCACTTCCTGCGGTGTGCCGTCCTGCCCGATGATTCTGGCTTGCACGGCCACTGCGTCCTGCTGGCCAACCAGGGCTGGGGGCACGGTTACCTGCAGCGATATTCCCTGGCCGGAAGCATTCGCTTCGATCTGCACGGCATTCGGCCCCGAACGGCTCGATAATGTCCAGCTCGCCATCTGAGCCGCAAATCGCGGAAACTGCGGCCATTGCAGCCAGTCTTTCGCCCAGCGACCGCTCGCATCACTCGTCCAGGCGACCGAACGCCCCAGACCATACTGCCACTGCGCCAAAACAGGCGTGCCATCAGCATCGGACAATGCCACAGTCGCGGTTTGCTTTGCAGTGGTGCCGTTGTAGCCATACAGCTTTGGCAGGCCTGTATCAAGGCCAGCCAGAATAGGCGAGCGCAAGCCATACTGCGGTGTGAAAGGATGCTCGACAATAAAATTCTCGGAAACCTGGCGGGTTTCCTGCACGAAGATTTGCAGCGCATCTTCCATATTTTTTACGGCAAAATAGCGCCCGCCGCCTGCGTTTGCCATTGCCTGCAAATTAGGCGAGGAGCCAACGCCTTCCGCCACAACCGATACCGTGATGCCCTGATTATGCATGTCGTTGATGACCTTGACCGGATCTTCCCCTTCGGACCAGCCATCGGTCATCAGAATAACGTGCTTGATCGTTGCATCGGTTTTTGCAAGGGCATCTTCGGCGGCGCGAAGGCCAACACCAACATTTGTTTCGTGGCCATTTGGCATCAGCGGGGCAATCGCATTCAGCACATCATTGGGTTTTGCCTGCGCAATCGGTTCAAATGCCCAATGCACGCTCCCATCGAACGCGACAACGCCAACCACATCCTGCGGGTTGAGCACCG
This sequence comes from Kouleothrix sp. 19917, assembly GCF_057073505.1. Taxonomy (NCBI): domain Bacteria; kingdom Bacillati; phylum Chloroflexota; class Chloroflexia; order Chloroflexales; family Roseiflexaceae; genus Kouleothrix; species Kouleothrix sp. 19917. Next base: position 173,330 of record NZ_CP097099.1, on the reverse strand, counting down.
CAACCGAGCGAACAACCGCGTCTTTGCCGATTTCGAGCTTGGTTCGGCCAGTTTTGTCGTAATAGCCATCTTTCGCCCGATCCGGGCCACGGCAGTGGCAGGCCTGCATGCTGCTCGATTTATCGAGAACATACACAATTGCCAGGTTTGGCCGCGTTTCGATTTTGCGCACATCCATTGATACGGGCAGCGCCTGTTCAATTGGCGTGTTGCCATACCCGCCAATACCAAATGATTGGCGGCCGCCAAACATCAGCATGCCCTTGCCCAAATCGTGCACATACATCGGCAGGTTTTTTTGCACAGCTGGCGACAATGCCTTCGCTGGCACATTGACTAAGATGACCGCATCAAAAGCGCTGAGGTTGGTTAAATTCTGGGGAATTGACTGGGGCGCAACCACATCGGCCGTGATTTTTGCTGCGGCCAGCGCTGCTTTTAAATTCGCCCCAGCACCCTTCTGGCCTTCCACAAGCAAAACTCGCGGTGGCCCATCGACTCGCGCCGAGCTTTCGGCAACATTATTTTCGGCAAGCGTATCTTGCGCGGGCAAGATGCGAGCGCGATAACGCCGCAGCCCTGGCGGGGGCACACCCGCATCAATCTGCACCCGATTTGTGCCGGCCTGAAGGGCAACTGGTTGTTCCACGATCAGCTTGCCGTCGCCGGCAACGCGCAAAACCGCCGATTGCGCCACCGTGCTTTCGACCACTGCCGTAAGCGTTACCGATTGCCCGTTGAATACGTTCGATGGCACCTGCAGCTCAGTCAGCTGCGCTTCGGGCGCGGTTTCTTGCTGCGCCAGATCAACGTAGCTGAGCGGGACACCCCGGCTCGCCGCTAATTGCGTGGCAGCTTGCGCGTTCCCCGCGTTCTCGCCACCATCGGAAAGCAGCACCAGGCGCTTGCCAGTTTCGGCGGGCAGCAGCGCCATGCCAAGCTGGATGGCATCCTGAATATTTGTGGCAGTGTTGGTAAATACTTGCGAGGCGCTTAGGGCGGTATCCTGCCCCGGCGCGCGCTCAACAACCGCATCTGCGCCAAACGCCACCACGGCAGCGCGGTCGCCCTGCGGCATGGCGGCCAGCGCATCGTGCACAAACGTATCGGCGCGCGTGCGCATGGCCGGATCGATCGAAGCCGAGCGATCAAGCAAAAACACCGTTGTAAGATTCGTCGTTTTCTGATCGATGCGGGTGCCGGCCAGCGCAAGCACCAGCGCCACAATCAGCGCGCTGCGAATAGCAAGGCTTAGCCACAGGCCCTGGGCAGTGCGCTGCCGGCGAACAGCCCGCGCCATCGCCCAGAGCGGCACCAGCAGAAGAACCAAAAACAGCGCTTCAGGAAAAAGAAAACTGATACTCATACCCATCCAACGGAACAGTTCGCAAATTTGTTCCACTCTGCCTGCGGCAAAGGCGGCTGCATTCTAGCACGCTGCTGCCGCCGAATGATGAAGGCAAACTGAAAATTGGGTGAGAAAGCCCGCTGCGGCGACGGTGCCGCCAGTTCAATATGGTAGAATAGCCCGGCTTATGACACCAGAACCCGTCACAACCAAACCGCCCTCGCTTGGCGCACAAGTTTCGCGCGCAGTGCTGTGGAATGTGATCTTCGTGCCGCTGCGCATGCTAGCCGAAATCCTTCAGACGCTGGTGAAACTGACTGCGCTGCCCCCGATCAGCTATGGCATTCTGTCGCTGATCAGCGCGACGAATAGCGGCCTGGGCACCTGGATCGACCTTGGCACCGGCCGCGCACTCCCCAAGTTCATTCCCGAAAGTACGCAGCGCGGCGGTGCCCGGGCTGTTACGCGCCTGCTGCTGGCCGCGCTTGGCGCACAAATGGCGCTGCTGCTGGTGATTGGCGGCGCAATTATTGTGCTGCGCGAGCGCTACTTCGCGTATTTGCGCGGCCTGGTGAGCGGCGCGGCCAATGTGCCTGCCGCCGATCAGCAGCGCCTGCTTGGCTTTATTCAGCAGTCGGGCGGCGTGCTGATTGGCGCGATTCTGGCGGTGCTGCTGTTTGGCATTTTCTACGACGTGCTCATGGCCTACCTGAGCAGTTTTTTTCGCCAGCGCGCCTGGAACAGCATTACCCTCGCTGCGCAGCTTATGCCGCCGCTGCTCACGGCTGCGGTTATTCTGGCCGGCTGGGATATTGCTGGCGTGGTGGCGGTGATGGTGTTTGCGCCAGCCGTCGCGACGGCGCTGGTTGGCTGGCAGGTGCTGCGCCACCAGCGGCAGCTGGCCCCGCTTGCCGGCACCGCCGACGATGGGCGCTGGCTGCCGCCCGGCTTTGCGCGCTACTGCAGTGTTTCGTTCCTGATGACGGCGACCGACTACCTGGCCAGCGCGGGCTTTGCTGCCTTTTTCGCGTCGGATGCGGTTGAGATCGCGGTGCTGATGGCCGGCGTGAATATTGTCAAGGTGGTGCTTTCCTACCTGTATACCCCAATGGTTGGCGTGCAGGTGCCCTTGTTCACGCGCGTGCGCGCCGGCGAGGGTGGCACGCTGCAAGGCGCATACCAGACGCTTATTCGGCTGCAGGTGCTCCTGCTCGTGCCGGGTGGCGTGGGCCTGGTGTTGCTGGCCCGGCCGATCTTTGGGCTGCTGCAAAACAAGTATATTGAAGCTGCGCCACTGGTGTGGATTCTCGTCCCGTGCCTGTTTCTCGAGTCGCTGCTCACCACGGCGCACAACGCCCTGATTGTGTACGAAAAACTGCGCGTCATCGTCATTTCGCGCTTGCTGACGCTAGTGTGTGTGCCGCTGGTCGTGCTGTTGTTTCCCTTGCTAGGCGGCGTGGGCGCGGCGCTGGCATTTGGGCTGGCGCGCGTGCTGGCGGGCATTTGGGCCACTGCAAACGGCTACCGCCTGCTGGGGCTGCGCTGGCCCTGGCAGTTCAGCGGGCGCGTTGCGCTGGCAAGCGGCGCAATGGCCATAGTGGTCGGGCTGCTTAGCTGGCTGGTGCCATCGCCTGCCGCCACTGCTTCGAGCCTGGAGCGGCTGGCGCTGCTACCCGGCGTGCTGATGCTGAGTCTGGTGGGCGGGGCGGTCTTTCTTGCGGCGCTGCGGCTGCTGGGTGGCATCGACCCAAACGACCGGCGCCAGCTGAGCCAGCTGAAAATACCCGGCAAACGCTGGATTCTGCGTGTTTTGTAACATAGTGCTCCCAAGCATATAGGTGACATTGCGGCGCAGCTTATGGCAAACCCTGGCAACGCTGCACTTTCACGCATCGCATAGCATCAATGCGTATTCTTATTCTCGGACTGGGCGGGGTCAGCCGCCACTTTCGCAACTGGCCCGAGCGCACGCTGGGGCAGGCGCTTGTGCGCGCCGGCCACGATGTGCACGCGATTACCTACTGGCAGCCCAAGCAGCCGCATCTGGGCCTGGATGCGCGCGAAGAAATCATCGACGGCATTCACGTGCACCGGGTGCGGCCGCAGTTCTGGCCGGCCCGCGATCTTGTGGCAGCATTGGCGCGCATGCCACAGCCCGATATTGTTCATATTATGCACCCGCGCAACGTGCTTGCCTGGCAGGCTGTGCGCTGGCTCAAGCGGCGGGGCATTCCAATTGTGTGGACATGGCTGGGCCCGTTTCACGACCGCTGGCTTGTTGCCGACCGCGAGCGCCCGTATGAGCACCAGCCGCACCCCGAGTGGCTGATCTATTCGGTAGGTGGCGCGCTGCGCCAAACACTGCGCGACCGGAGGCTGCGCGAGAATTTCCGCAACTATGGTATTCACGCCCCACTGCATCAGGTTGATGCATTTCTGCCCTGCTCGCAGCACGAAGCGGATGTGTTATGCGAGCTTGGCTTTGGCGACCGGCCAATGACGGTGGTGCCGCTGTGGCTCGACATGGATTTTATGCGCGGGCCGGCACCGGCGCTGGCGCAGCCGCTCAGCTGGCCGATCATCCCATACATTGGGCAGCTTACGGTGCGCAAATGCTACGACATGGTGATTGAAGCCATGCCCGCAGTGGTGGCGCGCTTCCCAACCGCGTCGTTTGTGTTTGTGACGCATAACCCCGAGCAGCGCGCAAACCTCCAGCGCATGGCCGCCGAGCACAATGTCGCCGGCAACCTGCACTTCCTGGGCACAATCAGCGAAGAAGAAAAGCTTGCCCTGCTGCGCGCCAGCGATGTGCTGCCCTTTCCGTCGCGCTACGAAGGGTTTGGGCTGCCGCTGCTGGAAGGCATGGCGGCGGAGACGCCCGTGATAAGCACCAACATTCCCGTGGTGAATGAAATTGTGCGCGACGGCGAAAATGGACTGCTCGTTCCATACGACGACTCAGCCGCGCTTGCGCAGGCGATTCTCAGCGTGCTCGGGCAGCCAGAACTTCGCGCGCGCTTAGTCGCGGGCGGCGCGCGCACGCTTGAACAGCACTTCGACCCCGACACGCTGGCCGCGCGCGTGGTGCGTGTCTATCATTCTGTTATTGGCCATAATGCCCGCACTATTCATGCACATATTTGACAATAACTCATGGATTAAGGTATCATGACAGAACACAAATCATTTACAACGATCTCGCAACTTCCCCTTAGGCAAGCGGAAACCAATTTTGAGTCTAGAAACGTTACACCGCTAATCAAACGCCTGCTCTACATTATTCCGCGCTACGCGCGCGATTTAATGGGCAACCAGATTCACACCGAAGTGATCCACTGGTGGCAACGCCAGAATGTTCACGTCGATCTCTTATGCTTCGACGCGAACGCTTCTCGCGAAACATTTGAACTACTCGATACCATCCCGGTGTATCGCCTGCCAATCAGCCAGTCGTTTGCCACGAAAGCAGTAAACAGGGCCGCAAACCCGCTGATTCATTATCCGTATTTTCCTGGCCTTATGCGGGCATACCGGCAATTTTTGTCGCAGCACCAATACGATTTTGCCCACGTAGAAACCGCTTTCCCGTTGGGCGTCGTCGCCAGTTTTATGCCAGAAGCCTTACATCCACCATTTGCGGTAACTCTACCGGGCGCAGATGTGATGAGTGAACCAGCCTACGACTATGGGTACGGCCGCTATCGCTCGGTTCGGATGCTGTTACACAATGTTTGGCGGCGGGCTGCGCTCGTGCGTGCCGATTCGCGCTATATTCGCCGCCGAGCGATTGAGCTTGGGTGTGCCCCGGAAAAGGCCTTTGCAATCCCATACAACATCACCGACGGCGACTACCCGCCCGACGACTATGTGCCAGCCGATTTTCGCGCGCGCGCGCGTGCCGATGTGCTTGCCCGCCACAACCTCCCGGCCGATGCGCATATTGTCCTGAGCCTTTCGCGCCTGCACCCCTTCAAGGGCGTCGAATTCCTTGTCAAAGCCGCGCCCGAGGTGCTGGCCGCACACCCCAATACGTATTTCATTATTGTTGGGCCGCGCCGCACCACCCCACGGTTCGGCGATTATGCGGGCTATTTGGAACAACAAGCCCGGGAACTAAATGTCGCGGAGCGCGTCTTACTAGTTGGAGCATTGCCACACCACGACGTTCGAACCTATATGGCTGCCTCCGATGCGGTTGTTGTGCCCTCAGTTATTGAGGCGCTCAATCGGGTTGCCATCGAGGCAGCGGCCCTGAGCACGCCAGCCATTGTCACGCGTACCACTGGTATCAGCGAATATATGGCCGAGCACGGGTATGGATTGGTGGTTGAACCCCGGTCGCCAGAATCGATCGCTCACGCCTTGCGCATTTTGCTCAGCGACCCCAAGCGCAGAGAGATGCTCGGCGCGCACGGGCCAGCAATGGCGGCGCAGTTTCGCTCCGAGCAGATTGCAGCTGATCTGCTGGCACACTACGAGCAGGCGCTTGCGGCACAGCACGCGAGCGCGTAGCACCATAGCACAGTGCTTGCGGGGCAGTACGCGGGCACGGAGCGAGACGGTTCTGGCAGTGCAACGATACGTCCTTTAGGGAGGAGTTTATGCAGTCACATTTCTACTGGATACCGCGTTTGTGCGCCGCATTTGTGCTCATTGGGCTGTTAGCAGCCTGTGGCGCAGTTCCAACTGCGCAGAGCCAATCGGGCACGGTGGGCGATGAGCGCCCGGCCCAGAATAGCGCGCTTGATCAGGATCTGCTGAAACAAGTCGATGCACAGATCGCGGCCGCAAAGGCGCGCGGCGAAGATGTATCGACGGCGGTGAACCTGCGCGACTCGGCGGTGAGCCTGGCACAGCAGGGTAGCGCAGCAGAAGCAAACGGCAACCTGAAACTCGCTGCCCAGCTGGTTGGGGTCCTTCGCCCGATCAATAGTGCCCCGACGGAAGCGCCAGCGCCAGCCATTGCTGCCGCCCCCGCGCCGGTTGCGAGCGGCGATGAGCAAGGCAAGCTCTTGCTCGACGCCAAATTCAGCTCGGCCAAAGACCTTTCGGCATGGCAGCGCGTGGGGCCGCCCACCAACGATGGCGGCACGCCGCTGTGGGCGGTGGAGAATGGCTTGCTGACGCAGCAGGGGGTTGATGGCGTCACAACGCTTGATATCCCAACTGGTTTTGTCACTGGCGACCCAGCATGGACGGATGTGACCGTGCGCGCAACTACCCTGGCCCGCGGCACGCAGGAAGTCGGCCTGATTGTTCGCCAGAATGGTGAAAACTACTACCGCTTCCGCGTTGTTACATTCGGCACCGAGCAGCGTGGCAACCTTATTCTTGAAAAGGTTGTGAACGGCCAGGCTACCCGCATTGGTAGCTTTGACGGCCCGGCGCTGGCATACAATACCTGGTACACCATTGCACTGAGCGCACAAGGCTCGTCGCTGAAATGCTATGTCAATGGAAAATTGGTTGGCAGCAGCGAAGATTCGACACTTACATCCGGCCGCGCTGGTGTGAATACCGTTGCGATGAGCGGTGCCTTCTTCAAGAATATTCAGGTTATTGGGAGGTAAATGTGCGCACACTGCAATTATCTAGCGCGCCAGGCCGCGTGCGTCTGCTTGCGCTCCTGCTACTTGGCGGCTTATTGTTCAGCATCCCGGCCGGGCAGCCGCCCGTAACCCAGGCGGAAGGCACAGTTATCGCTCAGCAAGACGTATCAAGCGGCGATGATCAATCCGAAGGGCCGCAGATCAGCGTTGGCAGCGACCGCGTTGGCGTAACCTGGGGCGAACGCTTTAGCCAGCGCCTTGGCACGAACACAACGACGATTGGCTTCACCTTCCCTGGGCCAACCTACTTTGATGCTGCGGGCGCGAATTTCTCCAATCAGTTCCCGGATGTTGCGGTTGACAGTGCCGGCAATACCCATGTTGCCTATGCGGTGGGCGGCACGATCTACTACCGCCGCAAGCTGAAAGATAAATCGTGGGAAGGCGCGCACAAAGTTCTCTCAACAAACTTCCCGAACCCTGTGCGTATTGCGGTTGGCGGCGATGGTCTCATCTGGATCATCTGGCGCGATGCCGATGGCACGGGCGTCTTCTACCGCCGCTCTACCGATGGCAACACCTGGTCGAATGGCAGCGATGGTGGCAAGGTATACTCCGAAAGCGGCAACATGTTTTCGGAGGACATTGCGATCGGCCCTGATAATTTGCCCCATGTGGTGTGGTACATTCGCAGCAATGGTACGAACAAGGGCCAGATCCGCGTTGCCGACTGGGACGGTTCGAAATTTAATGCCAGCAGCGTAACCACCGATGGTTTTTACGACGCCGACCCTTCGATCGCTGTTGATAACACGAATGTTCAGCATGTCGCGTGGCGTAAGCAGCTCTCGTCAAATAGCTGGGCAATTACCTATGCGAACCGCCCATCTGGCGGCAAGTGGGCAAATTTCACAACAATCGCTACAACGAATGGTGATGCTGCTTACTCGCCGTCGATCGCTGTTGATGAACAGCGTAATGTATTCATTACGTTCTCTAACCCATCCGGCTCGACTCGCCATGTTCTGCTCTATGGCAAAACGCCCACCGGCGATTGGGAATTCGTTCTGGAGATGCCAAAGATTGGCCGCGACAGCCGTAACTCGGTGGCGGCCAAGAATGGCGAGGCGCACGTAGCATACCAAACCGAGGCTGTGCGCGATCAGGGGCAGATTGAGTATGTGCGCGTAAACTTTAAGTCGATCCCGCAGATGACTGCTACGCCAGTGATTGCGGGCGGTGATAAGACGACCAACCAGAGCCCGGTGAGTGTCTCGTTCACGAGTGTCAGCGGGAATCCAACCCAGATCCGCTGGCGCTGGAACGCAGCACCAACCGACGCTGCCAGTGACTCGAACGGCTGGCAAACCTTCTCGAATCCGAAGAGCATTCCTCTGCCCAGCAATTTGGATCGGAGCGCCTGCCAGAATCTTGTGCTGTACACGCAGGTGCGGGATGGAACGACAACACAGGAAGGCAGCTCACAAGCGTCGGTGCAGTTTGACGGTGCGGTTCAGGCCAGCGTCCAGGTCACCAATCCCTTCCTGGCGGGCTTGCCCACGACATTCAGCCAGACCGTGCAGGATACCTATGGCAGCCCGACGGATGGCGCGTACAATGGCGACCCCGACTATACGCGCATGCCGCAGTTCTTCCTGGGTATCTACAACAACAACGACTGCAGCGGCCTTGCGGGCTATGCCGTGCCTGTCAGCAATGCGTCGGGCCCGATCAGCAACGATACGTTTGAAAGCAAACTGACGCTTGGCCAGGGCAGTATCCCGAACGCGGGCAGCAAGGTCACAATCAACGTAGTGGTGACCGACAAGCTGGGCAACCCCACCATTGTGTCGAAGCAGCTGATCTACGATCCTGCCAACACGGCACAGACGGGCACGCCCAACACCGACGGCCTGCCAGTGCTGAACAGCAATACCGCGCCAAGCGTCGACAGCGCAAACAGCATCATTCGCACACTGAGCTTCTCGAACGTTGATGTCGACGACACAACCTATGGCAAGTTCGAGAACCTGCCGGCCGGCAGCCAGTTCTGGGGCGTCTGGATCGCGAACTCGCGCACGCCAGTGACGAACCCGAATTCATCCAGCCTGCAGTGGTTCCCTGTTCAGGTAACAAACCCCGGCCCGAACTTCTCGGTGAGCTGGAACCTGTTCAACGGCATCGCGCCGGCGAACCGTGGGGTTGGCACCTACTACATTTACGTCAAGTTCCTTGACGGCGCCGGCAACGCAACCGTCGGCACGCTGCCCGCCCGCCAGGTCAACCTGGCGCAAGGCTACAGCGTACCCAAGATCTTCTTGCCGGAAATTCGCAAGTAAGGCATACTACCCGACGGATCGGCGTGGAAGAGACGTTGCATCGCAGCGTCTCTTCCCTTTTGCAGAGTACCGTATGCGAATTGCGTATATCGCCTACCCCACCAGCCTGACCCTGCGCTCGGCCAACGCCATCCAGACGCACACAACCCTGCGCGAGCTGCGCCGCCTTGCGCCCGATACCCTTGCGATCATCCCGCGCTGGCTGCGCGAGCCGTCGCGCTTCGCGGAAGTGGGCGCGCTGCACCTGCCGCGCCCGGCAATCGGCAAGCTCTCGCGCCTGCACCGCTCGACGCTCTGGTACTACACCGAGCGTTCGGCCTTCGCGGCCATGGCGGCGCTGGTGGTGGCGGGCGAGCGGCTGCGCGGCCGGCCTGTAGAAGCCGTGTATGTGCGCGAGGTGATCTGCGCGGGCTGGTGGGCTGCGCTGTGGGGGCCGCTGCTCGGCCTGCCAGTCATCTTCGAAGCGCACGACCTGGAAAGCTGGAACCCCTCGCGCGCAAAAGAGCGCTGGGCGCAGCCGCTGCTCCACCTGCTCGACCGGGTGACGCTGACGCGCAGCCAGGCGCTAGTATCGCTCACCGAAGATTTCCGCCAGCTGCTGGCGCGCATGGGCTGGCGCAACCCCGCCGAGGTAGCTGTTATCGCGGATGCCTTCGATGATCAGCAGTTCGCGCCCGGCAGCCGTGCCGCCGCCCGCGCCGCGCTGGGCTTGCCCGCCGATGCCGCGCTGGTCGTCTACAGCGGCATGACATTCGCCTACCGCAAGCTCGACATGCTGCAGCAGGCCTTTGCCGATCTGCGCGCCACGGCCCCGCACGCCCGGCTCTTGCTCGTTGGCGGGCGGCCGAGTGAGATCGAGCCGCTGCGCGCGCAGGCCGCCGCGCTCGGCATTACGGAGCTTGTCACCTATACCGGGCAGATTGCGCAGGAAGAAATTCTGCCCTACCTCCATGCCGCCGACGCGCTGGTCATTCCCGACACGGTCACCGACGTGACTGCCTCGCCGCTCAAGCTGTTCGAGTACCTCGCCGCCGGCCGCGCCGTGGTGCTGCCCGACATTCCCGCGCTGGCCGAGGTGCTGCCGCCCCAGGTGGGCTACTACTTCCGCCGTGGCGATGCCGGCGCGCTGGCTCAGGCCCTCGCCCGCGCCCTGAACGACCCGGCCCGCCCCGCGCGCGAGGCGCAGGGCCGCGATGTCGCCGCGCCCCACACCTACGCCGCCCGCGCCGAAGCCATCCTGGCGCTGGCCGCAGCGGTCGCGCAGAAGTATGGTAGTATTGCCTAATGCGCTTTCAGCGCAAGGGTCTAGGGAATGGGGAATAGGGTGTAGTGACTGCAATGCAGAAGCTCTACCCTGATTTCCGCATCGCTTTCGTGATAACGCGCAAGCCGGTCTGGGCCATGTCGCGCCGGCCGGCTGTTTCAATAGCACACAGAGAACTATGACCACACGAAACATTGTTAACGACTATGGCCGCAGCATGCCCGCCGATGGCAAGCCGGCCTACTTCCGCCTGCACCGCTACCGCTTCCAGAAGCTGCTGGCCGCGCTGCCGCCCGCGCCCGCGCGCGTGCTTGAGATCGGCACCACGCCCGGCCAGTTCACCGAAATTCTGCGCCGCGCCGGCTACGACGTCGCCGGGGTCGATCTGTTCCCCGAGCAGCGCGCCGAGCTATGGGAACGCCTGGGTGTCGAGGTGCGCTTCTGCAACATCGACCAGGAGCCGCTGCCCTACGCCGACGGCTCGTTCGACGCGGTGGTGTTTTCCGAGGTGATCGAGCATCTGGTGGCTTCGCCGCTGCCCGCGCTGCGCGAAATGGCGCGCGTGCTGCGCCCGGGCGGTCGGCTGATCATCACCACGCCCAACCAGCACTACATCAAAAGTCGCCTGAAAACGCTGTTCGACGTGGTGCTTGGCCGCCCGTTCGAGTCCTTCAAGGAGTTCGAGCGCGCCATGCAGCTCGACGGCCCGCAGCGCTACTACAACCACAGCCGCCTCTACACCCTGCAAGAGCTGAGCTGGCTGGTTGCCCACAGTGGCCTGGAGGTCGCGCTGGCCCGCCACGCCGATGCCTGGGAGCAGGTGGGCGTTGAAAAGGGCCGCGTGCTGCGCCACCCGCTGCGCGTGGGCGTGAAGGCCGGCCTGTGGCTGCTCACCGCCGCCTTTCCGCGCTGGCGCTCGATGCTGCTGGTGGTGGGAAGAAAAAGCGCCGCCGCCAGTCAATGAGCGAAGAAACCTTGTCGCCTGTGCAGCGCCGGCCGCAGGTGCCCACGCGGCTGCGCGCATGGCTCATGGGGCGCGACCGTGGGGCGCTGGCGATTCTCCTGCTGTTCGTGCTGCTCCTGCCGATCAGCCTGCCCCGCATCTACGCCACCGACGAGGTACAATACTACGCCTACCTGCGCTCATTCTACTTCGACGGCGATCTCGATTTCCGCAACGAGTACGAGCATTTCGCGCAGCTTGGCGAGCAGCAAAGCCCGCCCGACCCTGCCGTTCGCAACGCGCTCCTCCGCGAAGACGCGCTCAACCCCAACCCGCGCACCGGCAAGCTGCGCAACGTCGCGCCAATCGGCTCGGCAATTTTGTGGTCGCCCGGCTTTGTGCTGGCCGATGCTGGCGTGCTGCTTGCGCGCGCGCTGGGCGGCAGCGTGGCCCGCGATGGCTACTCGCGCCCGTACATCTGGGCGGTGTGCTTTATGTCGGCGCTGTACGCGCTGGGCGGCTTGCTGCTAAGCTACCGGCTGGCGCGGCGCTACGCCGGCCCGTTCGCGGCGGCGCTGGCGACCGTGGGCGTCTGGCTGGCCTCGCCGCTGCTGATGTACACCTACATCCTCATGCCCTGGTCGCACCCGGCTGGCTTTTTTCTGTTCGCGCTGGTGCTCACGCTCTGGCTCGCAATCCGCGACCGCGCGGCCACTGGTGCGCCAACGTTGCGCCTGTGGGCGCTGCTGGGCCTCGCCGCCGGCCTGATGACGATCACCCGCGAGCAGCTTGGCTTGCTGCTGCTCATCCCTGCCGTCGATGCGCTTGTAAATTATGTCCAGCTGTTTCGGCGGCGCGAGTGGGCCGCGGCGCGCGCGCTCGTGCTGCGCCACACGGTATTTCTGGCGCTGTTTGTGCTGGCGCTGCTGCCGCAACTACTGGTCTATCAAGTGCTGAACGGCCAGCCCGCGCCCTCGGCCACGGTGGGCGGCAAGCTGGTGTGGTGCAGCCCGCACTTCATCGACACGCTGGTCGATTTCGATCCGCGCCCCAGCCCGTTCTGCCCGCTGCCCGGCGACATCTCGGCGAACTTTCCGCCTTTCGCGCACGGCGCATTCCTGTGGGCGCCGATCCTCGTGCCGGGGCTGCTTGGCCTGGTGCTGCTGGCCCGCCGCGACCGGCGGCTGGCGCTCTTGCTCCTGCTGGGCTTTGTGGCGCAAACCTATATCAATGGCGCGTTTGGCACCACCTGGCACCTTACGCGCTCGTTTGGCTTCCGCCGCCTGCTCGAGTGTACGCCGATCTTTGTGCTGGGCTTAGCTGCGCTGATCGAGTGGTGGGGAACACGCGGCCGGCGCGCGCTGCCGGTGGCGCTGGTGACATTCCTGATCTACTGGAACATCGCGCTGATCGCACAGTGGACCTTTGTGCGCCCCGAGCTGCGCAACGGCCTGATCTGGGATGGCATGCTCCATGCCCAGTTCGTCGAGGTTCCCGGCCGCGTCGTTGGCAAGCTCGACGATGTGCTGTTCCATCGCTGCCGGCTGGCCAGCAACAAAACCTGCTAGTGGCGGCCTGACAACCAACCGCCGACGACGGGAATATTCACCACAGAGACACAGAGGCACGGAGATTACTCGGTTGCAGGTTGCAGGTTTTAGGTTGCAAGTTCGTGCATCCCGCTTCCTGCCGTCTGCCGCCTGCCGCCTGCCGCCTGCCACCTGCCGCCTGCCGCCTGCCGCCTGCCACCTGCCGCCTGCCACCTGCCGCCTGCCGCCTGCCGACTGCCACCTGCTGACTGCCACCTGCTGACTGTCGACTTCCGGCGCTCCCCTTCACCCTCACTCACTCGCCCCGCATCACCACGCGCCCGCCCTCAAGCCGCTCGACCTGCGCCAGCGTTGCGATTGGGATGCCGAGATCGGCCAGGGCGCTGCGGCCATGCTGGAATATTTTTTCGACCAGAAAGCCCGCCGCCACCACGGTTGCGCCCGCGTCGGCCACAATTTCGGCCAGCGCCAGCGCGGTGCGTCCGTTCGCCAGGAAATCATCGACCAGCGCGACGCGCATGCCCGCCTGCAAATAGCGCCCCGAGATCGCGAGCTTGGTTTCGCCGCCCTTGGTGGGCGAAGGCACAATCCGCGAGAGCGCCGGCGTTTCAACCACTGGCGCGTATTTCTTCGCGTACACCAGCGGCAGATCGAGTGCCAGCGCCACCGCCAGCGCGGGCGCAATGCCGCTGGCCTCGGCGGTGAGCACCAGCGTCGGCGCGAAGGGCTGCAAGCGCGCGGCCAGCGCATTGCCCATTGCCGTCATAAAGGCCGGCTCGATGCGATGGTTCAGGAAATGGTCGATCTTCAGAATGCGGTCGTCCACCACTGTCGCTTCTTCCGCGATGCGCCGCACCAGCGGCTCAAACGGTGCGTCGATGGCAGGAATTTCAGCGCCCATGGGCTCCTCGTCTTCATAGTCAACCGCACAGTTGGCGGTCTGTCAATCAGGGTCAGGCGCGGCGCATGATACCGAAAAGCGCGCATCTGCACAAGCCGGCCAAATTTCGGCAAAATTTAACACGCCCCTCATTTGTAGCTCACATAGGCTGTGTATGATGAAAGAGAAACGAAAAAAAGAACAAGCACCGCCAACGAAAGGAAACGACCATGGTCGAAGAAGCAACTGGGCGTTTGCAGTGGGTGTATGCGCAGCTGGCAGCCGGCTGGCGCGTGGAAGGGCCAGTGATTGAGCGGGCGGTGTATCGCGGGCAGTATGAGCGGGCGAGCGTATTCGAGTTTGTGCTGCGCCACGAGGGCGGCTGCCAGGCAATGGCGGTGAACGACTGCCCAGAGGTGCGCAGCTTTATTCGCGAACGTCAGCTTGCCTCGATCGCGCTGTAGTGCGCTAGGCTGGCACCGTTTCGAAGAGCGAGGCGAAGCGCAGGCGCGGGTGGCGCTGGTAGTAGCGCGCCTGCTCGGCAATGCTGGCGGGGGCCAGCTCGTGCGTGGCCGCCAGAATGCGCTCGGTCGCGCGGCCCTGGCAGGCCGAAACCTGCTGCGGCGGCGCGCCATCGCAGCGCAAGCGCCGCAATTCCGATTCCCACGGCACGCTGCACGCCCCACGCGCCACCACGCCAATGATATCGGGCAGCACCGCGCTGTGGCGCAGCCAGTTCAGGCCCAGGCAGAAGGTCACGGCCGGCACGGGCGCGCGCTCAACCGCCAGCTTCAGCAGCTCGGCCTCGCGCCCTACGCTCTGCACAAACAAGGGCAGCTCGCCCCCTTGCACCGCGTCGGCGTAGCACTGCGGAACATGGAGCAGCTCGGCCAGCGCGCCCGCCAGCGGCGCCGATTGCCGATCCAGCGCGACAACGCTGGTGAAGGCCCATTCAAAGGCGGCCTGCACCTCCAGGAAGCGCCGCACGGTTGCACCGATGTCGGGGTAGGTGAAGTGAAAATCCTGAAATTCGTCGAGCCGCACGCCATCATCTTGCGCGGCGCCGAGGTAGACGACCCCATGCTCAGCATAAAGTCGGTCTTTCGCCCAGCGTAGCTGCCCGACCTCGCGATGCCGGTCGATGGCGCGAATCGCCTCAATCACCTGCGCCTGCGCCCGGGGTTGGGTCGCCACCTGCAGGGCCTGGCCAAACGCTTCAAGCGCCGAGTCATAATTTCCCAGCCGCATATGGCAGTTGCCGGCCAAGCTATGCACTTCCCAATCGTCGGGGAACAAGCGCAGCGGCACCTGCAGGTTCAGCAGGGCAGCGGCGTAGTTGCCCTTCAGAAAGGCGATGGTGCCGATCTCAAAGGTGCAGGCGGCGTCGCCGGGGCGCTGCTCAAGGCAGCGTTCGAACTCCGTCTGCGCTTCGTCGTAGCGGCCAAGCGCAATCAGCACGCAGCCCAGGTTGAAGTGGGAAAGGAAATCGCCGTCGAGGGCAACCACCGCGCGAAATTCGTCGGCGGCTTTGGCGAGCAGGCCGTTGCGCTGGTAGTAGCTGCCCAGCGCGTCGTGGGCTTCGCGCAGGTGTGGGTCGCGCGCGATGGCCCGCCGGTACTCTTCAACTGCCTCGCTCACCCGATGAGCGCGCTCGAGCTGGATGCCGCGTTGGAAGTGGATGATCGCTTCCTCGCGCTGGTACTCATCGAGCATGACCGCTTCTCCAATGCATCGAACATTGCCGGGCCGCGCCTGCCTGCCAGCACGGCGCTGCTGTTTTCTTCCGCTCGTATGCTGCCCGACAACGATTGCGCCCGGTATTATAGCACATGCACTCCGGCCTGCGCCAAAACTGCCCGCTGCGCCGCCAGCAACTGCGCGATCCCGCCATCCACAAGATCGAGCAGGCCATTCAGCTCGGCGCGCGAAATGGCGCGTCCTTCTGCCGTACACTGCACTTCCACCACGCCGCCCGCGCCAGTCTGCACCACGTTGCAATCCAGCTCGGCGGTGCTGTCCTCGCTATAGTCGAGATCGAGCAGCGCCGCGCCGCCGACATAGCCCGCGCTCACGGCGGCCACCTGCGCAACGATCGGGCTTTCGGCCAGCGCGCCACGCTCGCGCAGCCGGTGAATCGCCAGCGCCAGCGCCACAAAGCCACCAGTAATCGAAGCCGTGCGCGTGCCGCCGTCGGCCTGCAGCACATCGCAGTCGACGGTGATGGTGCGCTCGCCCAGGCGGTGCATGTCGACCGCCACGCGCAGCGAGCGCCCGATCAGGCGCTGGATTTCTTGCGTGCGACCGCTGGCGCCGTTGCGCTCGCGGCGCGTGCGCGTGCCGGTTGCGCGTGGCAGCAGCGAGTATTCGCCCGTCACCCAGCCCTGCTGGCGGCCGCGCAGCCAGGGCGGCACATTTTCCTCGACGCTGGCGGCGCACAGCACGCGCGTGCCGCCCATCTCGATCAGCGCCGAGCCCTCGGCATAGCCAAATGTGTCGAGCGTAATCGTCAGTGGGCGCAGATCGGCCGGCGCACGGCCATCGGTGCGGGTCATACAATCTCCTTGTGTTCACGGTAGCGCGGCTGGATTATAGAAACAAGCCGGCGCGGAGTCAACCTGGCGCGCTTTCAGCGTGGAGTTTCGGGGTTAGGGATTGTGACACGCAACAAGGCTTTTCCCTGCCCGAAAACCTCACTTGCTGGCGAGAAGCGCGTTGGAGTGCGGAAAATGCAACTGCCCACTGCATGCTGCCAACTGCAAACTGCTATAGCATGCGGTTCGGCATAATCGTAAATCGCGTGGCCCATACGGGCAAATCGTACATCGAAAATGCGCCAGGCCTTGTCAGCTTCGCGTCAGAATCGAGCAGAAAGCGGCGTGCTATAATCGAGCGCAGAATCGCGAAACGCTGGCACACAGGTTGCGATGCTGGCGGCAGTGGTTTCTGATGGAGAAGAGGTGTATTGTGCCCAAGTGGAGTGATTTCGGAAATATTTTTTCAACCCTGCGCGAAATCGATGTCAGCGCCATTCGCGACGAAGCCGAGCGGCCAGTAACAATCAGCTGCATCGGGCATAACGCCGCGCTCGACGCGATCGACCGGCTGCTGCACCAGGGGCATCAGCGCTACCAGGCCGAAGGCCCCGACCCGCTGGAGCTGATCCCGCTTGCGCGCGCCGCCGAGCGCGCCAGCACGCTGCGCAGCGCCGACATGCTGCTGCTGGGCATCGATGCGCGCACCACACTTTCGCAGGCCGAAATTGACTCATTTGGCCGGCTCGACGAGCTGAACGTGCCGTTTCTGGTCGTCGTCGTCTACGGCGACCAGATCCAGTCGGGCGGGGCGTTTCTCACGCCTGTGCTGCGCAGCCGCACTGTGAGCATTCTCGACCCGCAGGCGCTCGATGCCGCCGACCGGCTGGCCACTGCGGTGCTGGCGCGCCTGCCCGCCGAGCTGCACCTCGCCGCGGCCCGCCGCCTGCCCGGCCTGCGTGCAATCTTCGCGCGCGACCTGATTGGCACGGTGGCGTTCACCAACGCCACCTACTCGCTGGCGTCGGGCCTGCCCGAGCAGATCCCGCTGGTAAGCGTGCCCTTCGCCGCTGCCGATATTCTGGTGCTCACCAAGAATCAGGCGCTGCTGGTGTATCGCCTGGCGCTGGCCTATGGCGCCGCGCCCGATTTCCAGGCGCGCATCCGCGAAGTGCTGCCAGTCGTCGGCGGAGCTTTTCTGTGGCGGCAGGCCGCCCGCAGCCTGATCGGCCTGATCCCGGTGTGGGGTTTAGTGCCAAAAATCGCTGTAGCCTACGCCGGCACCTACACCACCGGCATCGCGGCCTGGCGCTGGTACGAAAGCGGCGACCTGGTTTCCACCGACCAGCTCAAGCGCATTTCGAGCGAGGCGATTGAGATTGGCCGCAAGCGCGCCACCGAGCTAATCGCACGCGCCCGCGCTGGCCGCATTGCCGACGGCAGCGCTGAGAAGCCCGGCGTAGTTGGCCGGATCAAGCAGCTCAATCCGTTCCGGCGCAAATCGCGTGAGCTGCCCCCATCCTAAGCACATACTCACCCGTACGCACAGAATGCGGCGCGTCTGGCCAGCCCAGTCGCGCCACTCGCGCCCGGAAGCGCGCCCGGCCAGCTAGATCTGGTCGGCTTCATCGTCTCCGCGGCGGCAATAGCCGCGCGTGCAAACCAATTTCATTCAGGAGGCACTGTGGAACGCTTTGTTATCGAAGGCGGGCATCGGCTCAACGGCACCATCACCCCAGCCGGCAACAAAAATGCGGCGCTGCCGCTGCTGGCCGCAACCCTGCTAACCGACCAGCCCGTCACTCTGCATAATCTCCCGCGCATCGGCGATGTCAGCACCAAGCTGACGCTGCTGCAAAAGCTCGGGGTGAGCGTCGAGCAAAGCCAGGACACAAGCTGGACCCTGACCGCTGCAGGCGTGGGCGATACCGAGCCCGACGCTATGCTGGCGCGGAAAATTCGCACATCCATCCTGCTGGCTGGCCCGCTGCTGGCCCGGCGCGGCGCGGTACGCCTGCCACGCCCCGGCGGCGACATGATTGGCCGGCGGCGGCTCGATACGCACTTTCTGGCCTTGCAGGGCCTGGGCGCGTCGATTGAAGTGACACCGACGGAGTACGTGCTGCGCGCCGACCGGCTGCGCGGCGCAGACCTGTTTCTCGACGAAATGAGCGTCACTGGCACCGAGCAGGCGATCATGGGCGCAGTGCTGGCCGAGGGCCAGACCACCATCTGCAACGCCGCGTCCGAGCCGCATATTCAGGATTTATGCCACTGCCTGAACCAGCTGGGCGCGCAGATCGAGGGCATTGGCACCAACATGCTCACCATCACTGGCGTGAGCGCGCTGCGCGGCGGCGAATACACCATTGGTCCCGATTTTATGGAAGTCGCCTCGTTCATTGGTCTGGCCGCCGTCACGGGCAGCGCGCTGCGCATTGCCGCCGCCCGCCCGCGTGAGCACCGCATGACGCGCATTGCATTTGGCAAGCTTGGCGTGCGCTGGACCGACGACGGCGAAGATATTGTTGTGCCGCCTGATCAGGTGCTGCAGGTGCAGGAAGACGCGCACAACGCCATTCCCAAGATCGACTCGGCACCCTGGCCCGGCTTCAACCCCGACCTGATCAGCATCGCCCTGGTGGTCGCCACGCAGGCGCGTGGCACCGTGCTTATTCACGAAAAAATGTTCGAAAGCCGCCTGTTCTTTGTCGATCGCCTGATCTCCATGGGCGCGAAGATTGTGCTGTGCGACCCGCACCGCGCCGTGGTGGTCGGCCCGAGCCCGCTCTATGGCGAGCCCGAGGGCCTGCCCAGCCCCGACATCCGCGCCGGCATGGCACTGCTGATCGCCGCGCTGTGCGCGCAGGGCCGCAGCGTCATCCACAACATCGGCCAGATCGACCGCGGCTACGAGCGGATTGAGCAGCGCCTGCAGCAGCTTGGCGCACGGATCGAACGAGTATGATACAATAGCGCGCGATCCCAACCGGATATTGACTATTTCAAGCCGCTGCGCGCTTTCTGCCCGGCGGTGTAGCGAAAAATGTGGAGACGTGTGTGGCGCCGCAGAAAGAATCTCTTGGCAACATCTTAATTGCCGACGATGAAGCCGCGACAATTAGCCTGCTCAGCGATTTGCTGAGTGAGGAGGGCTATTCCGTCGATGGCGTCGGCAGCGGCACTGCAGTGCTGGAAAAGCTGAAAGGTGAGCAACAGTATGGCCTGCTGCTCATGGATTTGCAAATGCCCGGCCTGAACGGCCTTGATCTTTTTGAGCGCCTGCGCAAAGATGGCAACGAGATCCCGGTGATCCTGATCACCGCGCACGGCACCTCGTCGGTCGCCATTCGCGCCATGCAGCTTGGCGTCTACGACTACCTGCAAAAGCCCTTCGACCTCGACGAAGTGCAGGTGGTCGTCAAGCGGCTGTTCGAGCACCAGGCGCTGGCTTCGCGTGTGCGCTCGCTTGAGCAGCGCGCCGACCTGCGCGAGCGCATGATTGGCCGCAGCCCGGCAATGAGCCAGATCTACAAGACGATTGGCCGCGTCGCCGCATCCGACGCCTCGGTGCTGGTCACCGGCGAAACCGGCACCGGCAAGGAATTAGCCGCCAACCTGATTCACCAGAACTCGGCGCGCCGCAGTGGCCCGCTCGTAAAGGTGAACTGCGCCGCCTTGCCCGAAACCCTAATCGAAAGCGAGCTGTTCGGCCACGAGAAGGGCGCCTTTACCGGCGCAGTGGCGCAGCGCAAGGGCCGCTTCGAACAGGCCCACAAAGGCACGATCTTTCTCGACGAAGTGGGCGAGATCACGCTGCCAGTGCAGAAGAAGCTGCTGCGCGTGCTGCAGGAAGGCGAGATCGAGCGCGTTGGCGGCACCGGCATCGTCAAGGTTGATGTGCGCGTGGTGGCCGCCACCAACCGCGATTTGCTCGACGAAGTGAAGCAGGGCAACTTCCGCGAAGACCTGTATTATCGCCTGAATGTCATCAACATCCATATGCCGCCCCTGCGCGAGCGCCGCGGCGACATTCCCATCCTGGTCGAGCACTTCCTCGACAAGTACCGCTACAAGCCCAGCGCGCCGCCTACCCGCATCTCCGAAGACGCGCTGGAGCGCCTGGAAAAATACGACTGGCCCGGCAATGTGCGCCAGCTCGAAAACGAGATCGAGCGCGCTGTGGTGCTCTCGCAGGGCAATGTCATCACCAGCCACGCGCTAAACCTTTCGCAGCACGGTATCCCCACGCAGATCGATCTTGCCACGCGCGTGCGCAACCGCGAGAAGCTCAGCGACGTGCTGGCCGAGATCGAGCGCGTGATGCTGTTCGAGGCGCTTCAGCAGAGTGACAGCGACGAAAAAGAAGCCGCCCAGCGCCTGGGCCTTAGCACAGCCGAGTTCAAACAGCGTCTGCAAGCCTCAAAGTAGCGCGCCACAACCAAAAGCCAGGCTGAATTTTCAGCCTGGCTTCACTATTTTCGTTGCGCCAGATAGTGTGGCACAAATCTTGCTATATATAATATTTATCAGGGCGTAATGACTGTATAGATCACCAGCGGTTGCGGGCCGCGATCGTCGCGCAGCACTACTTCCACCGAGTTCTGAGCGAGCACGCCGCGCGCCAGCGGGTCGAAACGCGGCTGGCCATCAACGTAGTAGTAATACGTCCGGCCACCAAGCGACAGCCCGCGAACGTTACTCTGCCGCGCTGTAATGCCAGGATCAAGCTCAATCAGTGGGTCGGCGGCTGCGCCATTCAAGCGCGCCAGCACGGCATCACGAACGGTCATCACATCGGCGCTGCGCGCCAGCGGCACGGGCGTCGGCACCGACACAACCAGCGTCATCACGAGTGCAGCAAGAACAACGCCAAGGAGCGCGAACAGGCCCCAGAACAAGCGTGGACCGAAACGTAGCGTCGGGACGGAAAGCGATTGTGGTTGGGCAATTCCGTGGGCGGGTGCGTTGATCATTACAAGGCCCTCCTGAGATAATGTTCTACTCAGTGTCTCAGCAGTTTATGTGCCATCAGCGCTAGTGTATACGCGAGTGTCGTAGAAGGCGATTAGCGCACCCTCATAATTGGCTCAACAAACGTATCAGCTATTATGACGTAGAAACTAGGTCTGAGGTTTCATTATGATGGACATGAGCATGGGCATGAATCTGCTGCCCCAGCAGCAGATGAAAGCATCGCCCGCACTGATTGCGCTCAACAATATGCTGGTGCTCTCCACGCAAGAGTTGCAGCAGCTTGTGCAAACTGAACTGGCCGATAATCCCGCGCTTGAGCAGGCCGAAAGCGACGAGGCGCTGTGCAGCCGCTGTGGCCGCCCGCTCAGCGGCGCAACCTGCATCTACTGCCTTCACGAAGACATGAAACTCGCCGAAGCCGAGCGCGACGACTCCAGCGCCGCCCCCTCCGACGACGAGTTCGACCCGCTGCTGGCGATTGCCGCGCCCTCGACCCTGCGCGAGTCGCTTGAGCGCGATCTGCACATCACCCTGCCCCTGGCCGATCATGTGATCGCCGATTACCTGATTGGCTCGCTCGACGAGCACGGTTTCCTCGATGGCGATGTCGACAGCATTGCCGACATGCTCAACAGCACGCCCGAACACGTCGAGCAAGTGCTGCTGAAGCTGCAAGACCTCGCCCCCGCCGGCATTGGCGCGCGCAACGTGCAGGAATGTCTGCTCATCCAGGTCGACCGGCTTGAGCGGCAGGAAATCAGCAACCCACACATTCGCGCTATCATCCGCGACCACTGGTTCGACCTCGGCGAGCACCGCTATGGCGCTATCGCGCAGGCACTCGATATCAGCTACGACGATGTCGTGGCCGCGCGCGATTTCATGCGCCAGTATCTGCGTCCCTTCCCGCTGGAGCGCAGCAGCGACGGTTCAAGCCTGGCCGAAACCTCATTTGTGCTGCCCGATGTGGTTATTCGCGAAGAAAACGGCCAGCTGATTGCCGAAGTGGTGGAATCGCGCCGCTTCTACCTGCGCCTCAACCCGCTCTACCAGGAGCTGGCCCAGTCGGCAGCGCGCCAGCAGCAGGATATTTCGGCCGAAGAGCGCGAGCACCTGAGCACCTTTGTGACGCGCGCGCGCCTGTTCCTGACCAACCTGCGCCAGCGCCGCGAAACGATTCGCCGCATCGCCGAGTTCCTGATCGACCGTCAGGAAGCGTTTCTGCGCTACGGTGTGCGCCACCTGGGCGCGCTCACCCGCGCCGAAGTGGCGGCGGCGCTGGGCGTGCACGAATCGACGGTGAGCCGCGCCACCGCGAACAAATACGTGCAGATTCCGAACAAGGAAATCGTGCCGTTCAGCCACTTCTTCACCGCTTCGCTCTCGATCAAGGACGTGATTCAGGAGCTGATCGCCAACGAAAAAACCCCGCTCACCGACCAGGACATTGTCGAAATTCTGCGCGGGCGCGGCCTGGATGTGGCCCGCCGCACCGTGACGAAATATCGCGGCCAGCTGGGCATTTTGCCCTCGACCTTGCGCTAGCGCAACACTATGCACCTCCAGCGTCGTCTTATTCCTGCGGCAATTTTTGGTGCAGCAGCTGCGCTCTTGCTGGCGCGGCTGCTGTTGCGCCTGCTGGCGGCGCGGCCCGGCAACCCGGTGTTTGGCTGGTTTCTGGGCGTCACCGCACCACCAGCCTTTCTCGCTGCGCTGATGGATGCTGGGCAGCCGCGCTTTGGCGCAACGCTCGAATTTTCAACCCTGGCACTCATGCTGCTCTGTATCATCCTGGGGGTAGGGTTTGCCCGGCTTCGGCGCCGCTAACGCGCCAGACAGGAGAACGATATGGACCCAACACTTCGCAACCTTGCGACGACGCTGTTGCTGATTATGGGCGTGTGCGTGGTGATTGCGCTGGTCGGCTTATTCGCGCTGGTGCGTCGCATTCGCCGCCTGCGCCTCCCTGAGCACGCCGATTTCTTCACCACCATGCGGCATATTCCGCTGTCGCTGGTCGTGCTGCTCGATCTGCTCGACTTCGGGCTCGACATTTTTTCCGCGCCGATTATGTGGGTTGTGCTCGACCGCATGGGCCTGCCGAACCTGCGCAACAAAGCCACAATCGAGGCGCTCATTCCAATCACCAACGTCATTCCAACCTTCACCGTGAGCTGGGTTGCCGCGCGCATGTTCAACCTGGGCGCCGAGCACTGGGGCTATGCCGAGCGCTACCGCGACAATCGCCATTCACGCGACGCGCGGGCACTGCCGCCGCGACGCCGCACCATCGACATGGACGACTACCGCAACCGCTAGATTACGCTATTGACGGGCCGCACAACATGCGCTACAGTAGCGGCACGAATGCCTTCCGGGTCGCATAATGCTCACATCGAAGGAGGCCTGGCGTGGATCTGCTTCAGCTCTTAACCCTGCTTGTGATCGCCGGCATCTGTGGCGCAATTGCCCAGTGGATCGTTGCGTTCAGCCCGGGCAGCCTGATGGTCTCAATCATTGTTGGCGTGATTGGCGCCTACCTCGGCACCGCGCTGGCAACGCTCATCGGCATCCCGAACCTTCTGCCCGCGCTGCATATCGGCACGCTGTCGTTTAATTTGCTGTGGGCCTTGCTTGGCTCGATTGCCCTACTGTATGCCCTGAAGCTCCTGCGCAACAGCGGGCGCGTGCAGCTCTTCAACCGCCGCTAAAACGGCCAAAAAAGAACAGGCGCTGCGAATAACTCTCGCAGCGCCTGTTTTTGTTGGGCGTCTGTTTTTACTTCTGCGTCACTGGCGCGGCCGGCAGCGCAACATGAAACGTGCTGCCACTGGTGCTGCTGCTGACCGACAGCGAGCCACCATGCCGCTCCACAATGCTATAGCTGACCGCCAGACCCAGGCCCAGACCAGTGCGCTTGGTGGAATAAAACGGCTCGAAAATCAGCTTGGCTTCGTTCTCCGAGATCCCCGGCCCGCTGTCGATAAAATCGATCAGCACCTGCTGCACCGGGCTGCCAATTTCCTCGCTGCGCGTGCGAATAATCAGGCGCCCACCATCGGGCATGGCCTCGGCCGCATTCACAATCAGGTCGTAGAATGCCTGCTTGAGGTGGCCGCCTATCGCCAGCACACGCGGCAGCTGCGCAAACCAATCGCGCTCGATCAGCACGTGGTGCTGCTGAAGCTGCGGGGCCGCGCTGTTCAGCGCCCCATCGAGCAGGCTGTGCACCGAGCTTGGCCGCATATCCTCGGCGGCTGGCCGGTGCAGATCGAGCATACGCCGCACAATCTCGGTCATGCGGTTCACTTCCATCTGCGCCATGCTCAGCAGCCGCTCGCGCTTTTCTTCGGTGAAGGGGCGGTTCAGCAGCAGGTGCAGGGTATTGTGCAGCGCTTGCAGCGGGTTGTTAATCTCGTGCGCAATCGAGGCCGTCAGGCGCGTCATGCCCGAAAGCTTCTCCTTCTGGGCAAGTTGCTGTGCCTGGCGCTGCGCTTCGGTATTATTGCGAATAAGCAGCAGCAGGTAGCGCGCGTTGGCGTAGCGCACCACACTTGGCGCAAACGAAACCGGGATGTTGTAGCCGCTGCGCGTGTGCAGGTAGCCCTCATACTCTGGCACATTGCCAGCCAGCAGATCAGCAACCGACGGCGCAGATCGGCCGGTTCGCCCCGGCGCAATCAGCCGGTTCGGCGCGATCAGCATCAGATCAGCCTGGCTGTAGCCGCTCAGGCGCTCGGCCATGGCGTTTGCCAGCACAATCGTCATGCTCTTCATGTCGATCAGCAGGATCGCATCGGAAGCGGATTGGAACAGGGTGCTGTAGCGATCGGCTGCCCACGTCACGGCGGCATGGCGCTGCACTTTTTCCAGCACTGGCGCGATCAGCGTAGCCGCCGCAACCAGGTATTGCAGCTCATCCTCGCCAAACGAGAGCGGGCGCGTCACAATCTCGATTGCGCCATACACCGAGGCATCGGTTTTTAGCGCCGCACAGCACAGCACCCGGTCGCGCTGCGATGCCAGCTGCTGCTCCCACGCGGCCAGCTCGCGCTGATTGGAAGGCTGGCGC
Organism: Kouleothrix sp. 19917; assembly: GCF_057073505.1. Lineage (NCBI taxonomy): Bacteria > Bacillati > Chloroflexota > Chloroflexia > Chloroflexales > Roseiflexaceae > Kouleothrix > Kouleothrix sp. 19917. The sequence goes on along the minus strand of NZ_CP097099.1, from coordinate 147,874 downwards.
ATCCGCGGGATGCCATCGGCCAGCACCTGCCCAACCAGGCCAGGGTCGTCGTGCAGAATATCGACGTTGAGGTCGGATTGCGATTCGCGATTCAGCGCCACAATCGAGTTGATACCCGGCGAGTCGCTTTCGCGCAGGAACAGGTAGCCGCGCGCCTCGGGCAATGTCTCGCTCAGGTGCGCAACCACAATCTGCTCAACTTCGCGCGCAGTATTCACCGCCAGCAAGGCATTGCTGAGGTTATACAGGCGCACCAGGAACTGCGTGCGGCGGTGCGCATGGAGCTGGCTCTGCACGAAATCAAGCACCCAGGCCGCCTGATAAGTCAGTTCGACCATTTCATCAAGGTCGTCGCTGGTGTAGGCCGGCTGATCGCAGCGCCGCGCCGCCGTCAGCACGCCAAGCACCCGGCCACGCACGGCAAGCGGCGCACACATGCCTGCGCACAGCGCCGCGTTACGCCAGCTATTTTGCATGTCGAAGGGCAGCGCGACCTCAGGCTCCAGCAGCAGCGGCTCCATATGGCGAATAACCCAGCCCGACAGGCTATCGTACAGCAGGGCGGTTCGTTCGCCCGGCAGCGCAAACGGAAAACCCTCGGAAGCCACCACATTAATAAAGTCGCTGCCATCATTCCACAGCATCAGCGAAACACGGTCAGCCGTAAAGCGCGCCAGAATGATCCGCACGATCTGCTGATACAGATGCTGCAAATCGCTTTCGACCGTTGCGCGGACGCTGCTGCCAGGCGCGTGGATCACCTGGCCAAGCAGGCTGTTCTGCTGCTGCGCCGTGGTCGCTTCAACCATTTCACGCAGTTGCTCGGCGCTCCATGGGCGGCTCAGCAAGCCCGGCCCGCCATCGCGTACCGAGGTCTCAACAATATCGGGCAGCAGGTTACAACCCACCACAATCACCGATGCGGGCGACACTTGGCGATACAGCTGCGCCAGCACGTTCACACTCTGCGGCCCGGCCGTGTTTGGATCAATAATGAGCAGCTCGAAACTGCGCCGCGACAGGGCAAGCGGAACCTGCGTGCTGCGCGTGCAGATTTCAGTCGAAAAGCCCATTTCGCTCAGCACCGTCTGGTACAGCGAATGGGAAGGCTCGTCGCTATCGATTACCAGCGCCCAGCCGGCCTGTGTTTCCATGCCAATGCTCCATCACCATCAGCTATGTCGGCGGCGCAGTTCGGCCCAGATCTCTTCGAGCGAGACATGCTGCTCCGCCAGAAGCACCAGGGTATGATACAGCAGATCGGCCACTTCCCACCGCAACTCTTCCGCTGAGGCATTTTTCGCGGCGATAATAACTTCCGCCGCTTCCTCACCGATCTTCTTGCCAATCCGATCCACGCCACCCTTCAGCAGCTTGGTCGTATATGATCCTTCGGGGAGATCGACGGCGCGCTGGACGATCAAGTCACTGAGCTGCGTCACAATCGTGCTGGAAGGGATACGCTCGTTACGCTCTGAACCGTCGAGGCTTTGGAAAAAGCAACTGTCAGCACCAGTGTGGCAGGTTGGGCCAGCCGGCTCGGCCAGCACCAGCAGGGCATCGCCATCGCAATCCTGCCGTATCTCCACGACGCGCAGGAAGTTGCCCGATGTCTCGCCCTTGGTCCAGAGCGATTGACGGCTGCGGCTCCAGAATGTCACCTGTTGCGTCGCGGTGGTCTGGCGCAGAGCTTCTTCGCTCATATAGCCGAGCATCAGCACTTCGCCGCTGCGGGCGTGCTGCACAATCGCGGGAATCAAACCTTGCGAATCGAATTTCACGCTGCCATTCTTTCTTGGTAATTCAGTCAGTCCGTGTTGCTGCCGCCATTTTAGTGGCGGAAGTGCCGCCGGCCAGTAAACACCATCGCCAGCCCAAGCCGGTCTGCCGCCGCAATCACATCAGCGTCGCGCACCGAGCCGCCCGGCTGAATAATCGCCGTTGCGCCAGCCGCCGCAGCGGCTTCCACACTATCGGGGAAGGGAAACAGCGCGTCGCTCGCCAGCGCCGAGCCCGCCAGCGAAAGGCCGGCATTCTGCGCCTTCCAGATCGCCAGGCGCGAGCTGTCGACGCGGCTCATCTGCCCGGCGCCAATGCCCAGCGTGCGGTCGGCAGCCGCGAACACAATCGCGTTCGACTTGACATGCTTCACTACGCGCCAGGCGAAACGCAGCGCGCGCAACTCGTCGTCGCTGGGGGCACGCTGCGTCACCACCTGCAGCGGCTCGCCAGCCAGCAGCGCGCGGTCGGCCTGCTGCACCAGCACGCCGCCCGGCACGCTATGCAGCAGCGGCTGGCCGCCACTTGCTACTGGGCGCAGTGCGCGCATCAGCCGGCGATTCTTCTTGCGCAGCAGCAGCTCCAGTGCGTCATCGGCAAATTCCGGCGCAATAATGATCTCGGTGAAAATCTCATCAATCGCCTGCGCCAGTGGCAGATCGAGTGTCTGGTTCAGCGCAATGATACCGCCAAATGGTGCCTCGCGGTCGGTGGCGAAAGCATGTTCCCACGCTTCCAGCGGCGTTGTGCCAAGGCCCACCCCACAGGGGTTTGTGTGCTTCACAATCGCCAGCGCCGCGCCCTCGGCCGGTGGAAATTCCTCGATCAGCTCCTGCACGGCGGCGATGTCAAGAATATTGATATACGAAAGTTCTTTGCCGTGCAGCTGCGCAAAATACTGGCCGAAATCGCCATACAGCGCCGCCGGCTGGTGCGGGTTCTCGCCATAGCGCAGCTCTTGCTGCTTCTGAAAGGCCAGCGGCAGCGTCGCGGGGAATTGCTCGCCAGCCAGGTAGCCCGCAATCGCCGAGTCGTAGGCGGCAGTGTGGGCGAATGCGCGCGCGGCCAGCTGGCGGCGCAGCTCGGGCGTCACCGCATTGTCGCGCAGCGCAGCCAGAATGTCGGCATAATCGTCGGGCCGCACCACCACCAGCACATCCTGATGGTTCTTTGCCGCCGCGCGCACCATTGCCGGGCCGCCAATATCGATCTGCTCAATCGCTTCCTCATAGGTCACGCCGGGGCGCGCAATCGTTTCGGCGAAGGGGTACAGGTTCACCACCACCAGGTCGATCAGGCCCAGCCCGTGCTCTTCCAGCGCAGCCATGTGCTCGGGCCGGTCGCGCCGGGCCAGAATACCGCTATGGACCGCTGGATGGAGCGTCTTCACGCGGCCATCGAGAATTTCCGGGAAGCCAGTGAGCTTGCTCACCGACTGAACCGCAACATTGGCCGCCCCAAGCGTGCGCGCCGTATTGCCCGTCGAGAAAATTTCCACCCCGAGCGCCTGCAAACCGGCCGCAAACTCGGCCAGGCCGCGCTTATCCGAGACACTAATCACGGCTCGCACAAAGACTCCTACAAACAATAATCGCGACTTCGCCCGTTGCGTCAGGGCAAAGTCGCGAAAAGACCGTCTTCAGAAAGAAATATACTATCAAACATGACCGCGACCATTTGCGCTAGAGGCTGCTCAACACCTGCTGCGTATGGCTGCGCAACGCGCGCAGCACCTGCGCCGAACGCTCCTGGCCAAAAGCGCGCGCGGCCGCAGCTTCAAACGTGTCGAGCGCCGCATTAATTTGATCGGGCGCAGCGGCCGACTGATCGCGAATATTGGCCCGCCCATACGAATCGTGCAGCAGCGCCTGGCCAGAAACGCCAAACGCAGCCGTCGCGATGCGATCAAGCTCGGGAAAGAGCGCCTCGGCCAGATTGATCTCGCGCTTCTGCACCAGCCCGCTTGCAAGCAGTTGCGCAATAATCTCGCAGGTGCGCATTTCGCCCAGGCCGCTGCGCTGCGCTATCTGCCCAACAGTGTTCTTAGCGTTCACCATCGTCAGAATGCGCCACTCATCCGCTTCGAGATTGATCTCGCTGCCCGTCGACGAAGGGTTGGTAACGAGCTGAGGCACCATATTCAGCGAAGGCACATACGTCTGAATTTTCGCCCATGCCTCCTGGTGCATCACGCCTTCCATAATCAGCATTTCGTTGCTTTGCGTGATGGTTGGGGCAGGAAGCGTCGCCTCATCGTGAAACTGAAACGGGCCAGAGGTAAACGTAAAAAAGGTATAAGCCGCCTCGAGCGGAGGCAGCTTATCGAGCTTGGCGCCAATAATTCGGCCGTCGCGGAAATACAGCCAGCCGTCGAAGAACTCCTGGCCGCGCTGGCCCCGCATCGAGACCGCACCCGTTTTTTTGCTGAGATCAAGAAGTTGAATAATATCAATCAGCGAGAAATCGCTCAAATCGCCTTGCAGTGCCATGATCTTCCCAACGTGTGCGCCGCGCCTGCGCGCTGTGCGTACGTACCGAGTGGCGCCAGCCGCCACCTCTTCGCATTAGAGCTTGCTAATCACAAGCTTGCTGATCGCTTTCAGCGTATCGAGCACGCCTTCACCACTGTAGGCCACTGCGCCAAAGCGCTGCCAGCCAAGGTTCACAGTCGGCGGGTTCAGGTAGCGATCCATTTCTTCAACGGTTGCGACGTTTTTCAGGTCGCGCTTATTATATTGCAAGACGATAGGAAAATCACGGAAATTCTTGCCCAGATTTTTTGTAATATTATTTGCGAGCTCGCGCAAGCTTTTCAGGTTTTCTTCCATCTTGTGCTTCTGGGAATCGGCCACAAACACCACGCCATCGGCGCCATTCAGCACCGCAGTGCGCGTGCGCTCGTACAGTACCTGCCCAGGCACCGTATAGAGATGAAAGCGCACCTGAAATTTGCGGTCTTTCGGGCCAACCGTACCAAGATCGAGCGGGAGAAAATCGAAAAAGAGCGTGCGCTCGGTCTCGGTTGCGATCGAAAGCAGATCGCCCTTTGCCTCTTTGGGAACCTGCGTGTGAATGTACTGCAAGTTGCTGGTTTTGCCACCCATACCAGGGCCATAATACACAACTTTGCAATGGATCTCACGCGTTGCAACATTGATCAGGGCCATAGATCCTCTCGCATACCCAAACGAACGCAGCGCCAGGAGGGCAGCATCACGTTCGCAAAACCGTACAGCCAGCGGCCATTAATCGCGGAACAGCAAGTCGATCGTATCTTCCATCGAGGTGCGGAACGACGAGCCAAGCACATCTTCGCGGGCCTTATGCGTCTCGCGCACGCGCTCGAGCACTTGCGCCAGCGCATCGGTGGCTTTCTTTGTCAGCACCTTCACCAGGCCAATGTGCGTGCCTTTATTGAAAATAATGCACAGAATCCACTGATCTTCAACAAGTGCCAGAAAGATATTATCGCGCACGCCCTGGGTGAACATACTGCGGAAATCTTTTTCGCGCAGCAGCTTGGCCACTTCGCGCGAAGACGCGAAGGTGCCCGCGATCAATGCGCCAAGGGCAGTAATATCCTGCCGGTTGGCATCGCCCTGGCTGGCAATCACCTGGCCGCTTTTATCGAGCAGCAAAACATAGTTGCCGCTCGTATCTTCAACCAGTCGCGCCAGGCATTCCTCGATCTGGCGAATTTCCTCGATTGGTACAATCTGGCTTGTGAGCTGTGGATCCATGTAATCCTACCTTGTTGTGTGGGCTGGCGCCCGGGGGCCTCTCAGGGTAGCGAAGTATTATAGCACACCGGCCACGCAGAAAACCACCAACACGACTGTGTACGACTCAGGCCAATACATGCCCCAGCAGACGTATTATACACCATGCTAAGTTTCTGTGACCGTGATTTATGGCTCGGTGCCGTTGCTTCGTTCGCGCTCCTTGGGAGGGCGACCCGTTCGGATATTACGGAGTGAATGGATGGTTGCGGCAAGCGCACGATCAGCCCAACCATAAATTGTCGGCCGGCTTTTGTTGAGATCTTCGGCGATTTGCGTTACGTTTGTGCGGTATTCCGGATCAAACGTCGCCAGGTTAATCCGCGCCGACGCAACGATCTGCAAGATCTCTTCTTCCGTGAGATCATGATCACGGATCAGCTTTCTGGCTCGCTTGCTACCCAGATCGAGATCCATCGGCACGCTCCTCGCCGTCACAACATACGCCGTTCCCGCCATCAGACAGGGGCAGCGGGTTTGAAGGTGTAATGCTTTATTATAATAGCATACCGAGGCGGTGCTGTCCAGTCCTATTTGTAAATAGTAATGTCGGCAGGAATAGCCCTACATGCTCTAGGACCTTCATATCACCGGCATGCATGATCGCTCCAATGCATTTCATAAAACATCTGTGCATTTGCGTAGCAATTGGTGGGGAATTTTGTACATTTTCGGCGGGGTAAGTCTTAACAGCGCGCGCGTATATTTTGAGGAAAAGTGTAAAGCCTAAACCAGGGCGTGGAACGCTGCCACAGCCCTGGTTTCATTTTGTTGATCGAGTGGAGGAATTTGGGTGTGCCTGCGCCTTAGCGCGGCTTCTTTTTTTCGTCTTTTTCGTCGCGGCTGCGAAAGACGATTTTGATGGGAGTGCCGGTGAAGCCGTATTTTTCGCGAATGCGATTTTCAAGGTAGCGCGCATAGCCCCAGTGGATCTGCTCGGCGTTGTTGGCGAAGAACAGAAATACTGGCGGCGAAACCTGCGGCTGGGTGGCGTAGTAGATGCGCAGGTGTGCGCCCTTATGGATGGCGGTTGGCGGGTGGTCGTAGGTGGCCTCGCGCAGCAGGGTGTTGAGCTCGGCAGTCGGCACACGGCGCTGACGCTCCTGCGCAATTTCCAGCGCCAGGGGCAGGATCTTATCGACGCGCTGGCCGTCTTTGGCCGAAATAAACAGCAGCGGCGCGTAGGGAATGAAGTTGAACTGGTCGCGGATGTGGCGCGTGAAGGCGTTGAAGGTCTCGTTGTCCTTGACGATCAGGTCCCACTTGTTCACCAGAATGGCGACGCCTTTGAGCTGATCGAGGATCATGCCAGCGACGTGCGTGTCCTGCGCGGTGACGCCTTCTTCGGCATCGATCAGCAGCAGGGCTACGTCGGCGCGCTCGACGGCGCGCAAGGCCCGCATGACGCTGTATTTTTCGATACCGCGCTCGATCTTGCCGCGCCGGCGGATGCCAGCGGTGTCGATCAGCAGCATGTTGGTGCCGTTGTACTCAAGCGGTGTGTCGATGCTGTCGCGGGTGGTGCCAGGCACGGCGCTGACAACGCTGCGCTCCTGACCGAGCAGACGGTTCAGCAGCGACGACTTGCCAACGTTCGGGCGGCCGACAATGGCGACCTTCACGGTGCTATCGTCGGTTTCTTCTTCAACAACGGGTACCTGCTCGGCCACTTTATCGAGCACATCGCCGGTGCCGATGCCGTGGTAGGCGCTCATAGGGATCGGTTCGCCCAGGTTGAGGGCATAAAACTCGACCGCGTTCATCGCGCGTTCCTGATTGTCGGCTTTGTTGGCGGCGAGCACCACTGGCTTGTAGGTGTTGCGCAGCACCTCGGCCACGTCGCTGTCGGCGGTTGTCAGGCCCTCAATGGCATCGACCATGAAGACAATCACGTCGGCCTCGGCGATTGCCAGCTCGGCCTGGGCGCGCACGCGCCGCGCGATCTCGGCCAGCGGAGCTGAGTCGTCGTCTTCTTCAAACAGCAGGCCGGCGGTATCGACCACGGTGAACACACGGCCATTCCAGTCGCTGTCGCCATACAGGCGGTCGCGCGTGGTGCCGGGCAGGTCTTCGACGATGGCCTTACGCTGGCCGATCAGTCGGTTGAAAAAAGTCGACTTGCCAACGTTCGGCCGGCCGACCAGAGCAATAATTGGTTTCATCGGTTTGTATCGTCTATATTTCTCAGATAGTTGCTAGCGATTTTCGCGCGCAAACTCACGTTGGGTAGACACTTTGCCATTGGCGCGGGCGCGCAGCAGCGCCGCAACACAATCGCTATCGAATTCGGTGCCGATGCCGCGCTGCAAGATGGCAAATGCGGCGTCGGCGGTGCGCCCCTGCTGGTAGGGGCGGTCGCTGGTGAGCGCGTCGAACACGTCGGCGACATGCACGATTTTGCCAATGCGGCTAATCTCGGCGGCTTTCAGCTTGTTCGGGTAGCCGCTGCCATCTTCGCGCTCGTGATGCTGAAGCAGCGCGGGCAGCTCTTCACGCAGCAGCCAGCGCAGCTCTTCCTGGCGCATGATCTCGTAGCCGCGCTCAGGATGCTTTTTGATTTCCTCGAACTCTTCGGTGCTCAGCCCGCTGTTCTTTTTCAGGATCGAGTCGGGCACGCCGATTTTGCCAACATCGTGCAGAATGCCACCAATCCGCACGTGGTTGATTTCTTTGCGCGAAAGGCCAAGCTCTTCGGCAATTGCCACCGCGAACTCGGCTACGCGCTGCGAATGGCCCTGTGTGTACGGGTCTTTGGCATCGACCGCGCCCGCCACGACTTTGATGACGCCCATGAACAGGCGGTAGGTATCGTCGTTCAGGCGGGCAACCTGCAAGACCGTGGCGGCCTGGCTGGCCAGCGCCTCGAACAGCACAATATCGTCTTCGCTGAACACGCCGCCGTTGCGCTTGTTGAGCGCCTGCGCGCCGCCAATAATGCTGGCGTTGATTTCGCCACGCTCCGGGCCGAGCTGAATACCCGGCGCGCGCAGTGGCACGCACAGGATCGAGCGCGTCACAAAGCCGCTGTCGACATCGGCCTGCTTGTAGTGGTGCGTTTCCTTGCTGACATCCTCCACCAGCATGCGCTCGCCGGTTGCGACCACCTGGCCGATGATGCCCTCGCCCACCGGCAGCGTCATTTCCCTGAGCTTTTCGCTGCGATCACCCGTAGCGACATGCAGCTTTAGCACCGGCGGCTCGGCCTGATCATCCAGCTCCCAGACTGAAGTTGCTTCGACTTCGAGCAGATCGCGGGCGTGGTTCATGATCCGCGTCAGCAGCTCCTGCCGGTCGAGCGTGGTCGTCAGGTGCGAGATGATGTCGACCAGGGCATTCAGGCGGCGCTGGCGCGAGTTGGCCTGTTCGAGCAGCCGCGCTTTTTCGATCTCGCTGGCCATGCGGTCGGCCAGGTCGTGCAGCAGCGCCAGCTCGCCTTCTTCATCGATGGCCGAGGGTGGCAGGTTGAAGACCTGCACCACGCCAATCGGGCGGTCGCGCAGCACCAGCGGCAGGCAGTAGACCGTGCGCAGGCGCAGCGCCGAAGTGCTGTTCAGGCGGCGCTCCCAGCGCGGGTCGTTCTCGACATCGTCGATGAACAGCGAGGCTTTGGTGCGTATTGCCACGCCAACAATGCCACGCGAGGCCGGGAAGCGCTGGCCGAGCAGGTTCAGGCTTTCCGGGTCGCCTTTGACAACTTTGAATTCCAGCTCGTCGGTTTCGGCGTCGTACAGGTAGAGCGAGCCGGCGTTTGCGTCGGTTACCTCCATAAACAGATCGACCATCTGGTCGAGCAGGGCGTCAAGCTCGTGCGTGGCGGCGATGGCATTCGCGCGCCGAATCGTATCGAGCATGCGCTGGTACATCGAGCTGCTGAGTTCGATTGCCATAACCCACCTCGTTTTCGCTAGGGATTTGATGTGTTATGAGCGGGTTACGAACTCCGCGCACGCGCAACGGAGCGATCAGGCTTCTGAGCTTTTGGCAAGCGCACGTACATAGCGTGCCACTTCGTCGGGTTCGCCCGCGATTGCCACCGACGCGCCCGACTCGGCGGCGATGCGCTCAAGCGTGTACTCGTCGAGCGTGCGCGTGCCAGTATGGTCGAACATCACGCGCGGCAGCAGCACGCGCTGCGCGCCGGCTGCCCTGAGCGCCGCCACAACGTCCTGGCCCATCAGCAAGCCCGACACGGTGACCATTTCGCCAAAAAACTGGTTGACGATTGGCAGCAGGCGCGCGTGCATGCCCTCGATGCGGTTGAGCCGATCGACGACGCGCTGGAGCACGGGCGAGATTAGCGTGCCGCAAGCGATGGTTAGCTCGGTTGGGGCGGGCATGCGGGCTGGCAGGCGGCGCTGCACACGCGCCCAGCCGTCGATGAAGTCGCGGGTCATGCCCACGCCATTCGAGTATTGCGGCATGCCGTCGTATTCGTCGGCGGGCGGCATGTCGCGCCCGCTCAGCAGGTAGAATTCGTCGGACGGGTAGGCTAGGCGCGTGCCAAAGTCGCGCTGGAACTGCCCCTGGTACGAGCCGATCAGATCGATCACCCGCCCGGCTTCGGTGGCGGTGAAGGTGCGCATTGGCACATCGGCGGCGACGATCTGGCGGGCGCAATGGCCGAGTTCGGCCGGGTCGATGCTAGGCTGGCGGGCGGCGGCGGGCTGAAGCTGAATTGCTTCGTCCCAGAGCGGCTGGCGCTCCCAGTTGGTGTCGATCCACTCAGGCGTTTCGTGCACGTGAATTGCAGCGCGAATGCTCTGCGGGCGCTTGCCATCGAAGCGGTATTTCGTGAGGCCCACCGGCACCACGGCGATTGTCTGCACAATCGGGTAGAGCGCGGCAAGCTGGCGGATGCTTTCGTGTAGCACAGCGGTGTCGTTGATGCCGGGCAGCGCGACGATCTGGGTGTGTACGTCGATGCCCAGCTCGCCAAAGCGGCGGATCTGCTGCAGCACATCGGGCACATCGGCCTTGCCGAGCAGCACGGCACGCGTGGCGCGGTCGGTCGCGTGAATCGACACATACATCGGGCTGAGATGCTGCTCGGCGATGCGCTGCCAGTCGTCCTCAGTCAGGTTGGTGAGCGTGACGAAATTGCCGTACAGAAAACCCAGCCGGTAGTCGTCGTCTTTCAGGTAGAGCGATTTACGCATGCCCTTGGGCATCTGCGTCAGGAAGCAGAACGGGCACTTGTTGTTGCAGGTGCGCAGGCGGTCGAACAGCGGCTCGACAAAATCGATGCCAATATCTTCATCGGGGTCTTTTTCGATCTCGTAAATCGTCTCGTCGTCGCCGCGCCGCACCAGCAGCTCAACACGCTCGTCGGCCATGGCAAAGCGGTAGTCGATCACATCGCGCAGCCGGCGCTCGCCCACCGACACCACCATATCGCCAGGCTGGATGCCCAGCTCGTCGGCGATGCTGCCGCGCGCCACTGCGGCAACTGCGCCGCCTTCGCCCGTAATATTTTTCAGGTCCGGCTGGTATTCCATTGCCTTGTGTCTGTACCTTCGCGTCGCAAGCCCGCGGGCGGCCATGCTGCCGGCAGGCGTGCAGAAATATGAAAGTACGGGCCAGCCCCGTACCGACGGCATTATACCACAGCCTTCCGCGCACTGGGACTTGCAGGACCTGGCAGAAATCCGCCTCGCGACCGGCTTGCCCAAACGCGCTCTGCGTGTATACTTTCAGGCGGCCCATTTGTGCCTTCAGGCAGCAGATTCGTGGCGCTATTCTTGCGATGCCGGCCCTGCGCAACTGGCAGGCTACGGCGCAGTGAAGAAGTGGAACAGAGCAATGCAATGCAGCGTCACTATCAACGGGGATAGGGTTATGGAGGAATACGGTGCAACGCCGTTTACGTTTATTTTTGCTCGCAATCGTGCTGGTCTGCGGCACTCTGGCTGGGTTCAGCCACTGGCGCGCCGATGCTGCCGGCATTCATCTGCGCCCGCCGGCCGACATGTTCGAGCGCGGGCCGTATGCCTTTCGTGTGAAGGAGGCCTGGCGCGCTTCTGACCGGCCAGTGCCTGCGCCCGCGATCAACCCGTATGTTCGCCCCGAGTTTGCCCACGAGATGCGCGATTTACAGCCGACCATCCTCGCGGCCGCTGCGCGCCACAACCGCCCGCACCTTTCTGGCATGAGCGATCACGATTTCGCGGTGCTGATTGCGCTGCTGATGTATAACGAGCATTTTGGCTGGTTCGAAGAGCGCGTAACGCCGGTGCAGATGTTTACGCCGCTGTATGAGGATTTGCAGCGCGAAACCAACCAGGCCGGCATCAGCAACCTGAGTGTGTGGCCGGCCAATATTCGCCCGTCGGTGGCAATTGAAATTCTGCGCGGCGAGGTGCCGCTGCCGCACAGCACAGCCGTGATGACGGTGCCGCTGACGATTGCCGGCAGCACGATTAACCTCAAGAATTATGATTCGGCGCAGGACCTGTATGCAGCAGTGAGCCACGAAATTGCCGACCCAACGCTGGCGGTGGAGTATCTGGCGGCGAACCTGGAGCGCGGGCTCTACCGCGCGCGCGCTGAGCATGTGGCGGTGACGTGGCGCGTGCTGGCGGCATGGCACAACCAGGGCATTGTGTCGCCCAGCGAGGTGCGCAAAAACCCGACGGCCAGCGACTATGTGCGCCGGGCGTCGGCTTATTTTGCGACGGCGCGGGCCCTGATCGACATGCCCGAGCAGCACGTTCCCGCATGGAAGCTGGCGATTGGTGATTAGCGAGGCGAAGCGCGAAAGACCACGGTAGCAGGTAGCAGTTGGCCGGGCGCAGGGAGTGTTTAGAGTTGAAAGTTGTATGTTGAACGGTGAGTTTTCAGTAAGTTACAAACATGCAACCTTCGAACCCCCTGCGCCGAAAGCGCGCTAGCGCGCAACCTCGATCTCACCCAGTGTCACGAAATCGGCGGAGCCATCGGCGAGGGGCAGGCGCTGCATCGCAGGGTATTCGTACCAGCCCAGGTTGACACGGTAGCGACCGGCAGGTGCGTCGGCATCGAGCGCGGGCGCAATCAGGTCGGCGTAGCGCTTGCCCGCCTGCCAGCGGTCAGTCGGTTCTTGCCCGGCGCTCTGGTCGCACTGCCCCCAGATTTTGCCGTCCGGCCCGACCAGATGCACAAAGAAGCGGTAGCTTGTGCCGGGGACGGCATGCGCCTGCCACTCGAGCATCATGGGCACGGGCTGGCCGGGGTGGTAGGTTTGCGTGCCGAGCGTGAAGCCGCCAAGCGCAATGCCTTCCTGCCACAAGTACTGCGTGCTGGTGCTGGCCGCCAGCGGCGCGCGGCTGAGCCGCCACAGCCGGCCTTCGGGCGAGTGCGCCAGCCCCAGCCGCAAATCTGGCGCGGTCAGGTACACGGCGCGCCCGCTGTCGAGCGCCTGCAGCACGTCATCGCGGCCAATGCCCGAGCCAAACTGCAAATCGGGGCGCCTGTTCTCGACCACCTGAAGATAGTGCGGCCCCTCGGTAGCATACCAATCGCCAATAATCAGGGAGCCCTGCGGCAGCGGCTGGGCCATAATCTCGCGCGCAATCTGCTCGTCGTTGCTGGTGTTGAGCGCACGAATGGCGGGGAGATTGTGCCACAGCAGCACGGCAGGCAGGAGCAGCAGGGCGTAGGGGAGCGCTCGCAGCGCCGGCTGACCGCGCTGGCCAAACTTTTTCGCAAGGAACTTCGCGCCCACCAGCAGCACGAGCGCGCCCTCGCCCAGCAGCAGCGCCGCGATCTGGTGCGCGGGGATGAAGAAGACCTCGATATCATCCACATAGTAGGCTGCGCAGAAGCCGCAGATAAGCGCATAGCTTGCCAGCAGCAAGGCAGCGGCGGCACGGTCGCGGCTGGCAAGTCGCCCGGCACCCAGCAGCGCCAGCGCAAAGCCAAGCGGCAAAAACTGCGGCCAGACGAACTGCCGCGCCAGCCCAAACACGCGGCGCAGACCTTCGGCGCGCAGGCGGGCCGGGTTGAGCCAGGTGGCGGTCAGGTCGGACCCACTGATGTGCGCGAAGACTTGCTGCCAGGTGTGCATCCAGGCTGGCGCGCGCAATGGCACATAGGCATAGAGCACCAGGGGCAGCAGCAGCGCCAGGGCCGCGCCAAAAAGTGCGCGGGCGGGTACATGCGGGCGATTTTCGCCGAAACGCCAGCCCAGCGCCACAAACAGCAGCGCACCTGGCAGCAGCAAAACCACCGAGCGGTGGTGTGCCAGCCCAAGCCCCACCAGCAAACCCACAACCCACAGCGGCCAGCGCCCGGCCCGCCAGCGCAGCAGCGCCAGCAGCAGCAGCGCCTGAATGAGCGCCGCCAGGGCATAGACCTCGGCGATGCTTGCCTGCGACCAGAACGCGCGCGAGGCCGCCAGCGCCAGCGCGGCCGCCAGCGCGATCGGGCGGGGCTGCGCCAGGGAGCGCGCCACATGGTAGCTCACGCCTACTGCCGCGCCGGCTGCCAGTGCCGAAAACAGGTTCAGCCGCCATGCCATGCTGCTGCCCAAAGGAAGCTGGCACCACAGCCAGCCCAGGAGGGTATAGAGCGGGTAGCCGGTTGGGTGCGCCAGGCTCAGCGTCGGCACGGCCCACTGCAGCTCGGCGGTGTCGCGGCTCCCCAGCCCGGGCAGCAGCGTCGCCCAGTACAAGCCGAACGCAGCAATTCCCGCGCCCAGGCCGAGCAGCAAATCGGCGCGCAAGAGCAGTGCGCGTAGCCATTCCCAGAACAGTGGAGCAGCTTGCTCGCGCGGCGCGAGGCCAAGCACCCGCACTTTCCCATGATGTGCTTTTTGCATTATGTTCCGTTATCCGCCGCCAGCCGGGACGACTGCAGCGCCTGCAATTGCGCGCTAATCGTGTCCAGGCGACGCACAATCTCATCGTAGTGCGTCTGGGCTGGCGCCGGGTCTTTTGCAATAAACGCAAGCGAGCCGCCGGTTTCGAGCACGCACTCCTCAATATCGCTGAGGCTGCGGAAGCCCTGCCGGTGCGCCGCTGCGGTAAGTTCATTCACAGTAATCAGCTCGCGGTCGATCCGCCGCTGCACGACATGGCCGTGCTCGATCAGCCTGACCGGCGAGCCTTCCAGAAAACGGTCGAGATTGACACGGCGGAACACAAAGCGCACCACCATATAGTTCATAACAAGCAGGCTGGTTGCGCCAATCACGCCGCCGGTAATACTGCTGTCGTCGCCAATAATTGCATTCTGCACGGTATTCGAAAGCATCAGCAGAACGACCAGGTCGAAAGTATTGATCTGTGCCAGCTCGCGCTTGCCAGCCAGGCGCAGCCCAACGATCAGAAACACGTAGACAATCAGCGGGCGCAGGATTTTCTCCAGCACCGGCAGCCCCAGCGCGAACATATCGTGCAGCGCCTGCGCGCCTAACAGTTCCATGAAGGGTACTCCTTTCGTCCACGCGGCATCGGCCCATCATACCACGGCTGGGCAATGCCACCGTGTGGCACGCAGGTTGCTATATGTTTAGCAGCACAAATGAAAGGAGCCTTCATGATCACATGCCCGAAATGCAGCAACGACACCCAAACCAGTGGCCTTGTGACTGCCCAGGGTGAAGTCATGCTGGCTGGAACGATTGGCAAGCCGCCGCGGCCCATTCTTGCGCAGGTATGCAGCGCCTGCGGCTATATCGAATTGTATGCGCCGCTCATGCTCGACCAGCCCGAGCAGAGTGTTGCCGAAGCGGAAATACCTGCCGAAGCGCCAGCCCCTGCACTGGGCGATGTTGTTGCGGCCTGAGCCGTGGCACAGAACCTGCTGTTATGCTGGTGTATTCTGCAACACGCAGCACTTTGTTTCTAAGCGACTTGTTTCTAACGGATGGAGAGAGCTATGATTACGTTGTTACTGAGCGGCCTGGTCGTTGGTCTTGTTCTTGGTGTGGTTGGCCTGAAGCTGATGCACGCAGCTGAAGCAAAGCAGCCAGCTTCGCAGCCGAACACCACCCCGCGACCGCACTCCTAAGCACAGGCTCGTAGCTATAGATCAGCGCCGCCCGGCAAGCCAGGCGGCGCTTGTTGTGCCTAAAAAACAAGTGGGAATTAGTTCTGGTACACTTCGCGGAAGCGCTCGCGGGCGCGGAACAGGCGCGTTTTAATCGCGCTGTTCGAGCAGCCAAGCGCGTCGGCGATCTCCTGGGTGCTGCGGCCCTCGCAGGAATGCAGCACCAGCGGCAGGCGGTACATGTCGGGCAGCTGCTCAAGCGCGCGCTGCACCGGCTCGCCCTCGTCGAGGCGCGATTCCATGCTATGGCTGCCGGTGGGTGGGGGTTCCATGTCGAGCAGGGGGGTAAAGCGAATGCGGCGGCGGCGGCGCAGGAAATCGTAGGCGGTGTTGGTGGCAATGCGGTAGAGCCACGCGGCCACGCTTGCGTTCGCATCGCGCTGGTGCCAGCTGCGCAGGGCCTTGATAAAGGTTTCCTGGCACAGATCCTCGGCCGCCTCGCGGTCGCTGACCAGCCGGGTAAGATATGCAAGAATCGGGCGCTGGTACTCTTCGTACAGCATCTCAACGCCAGTTGTATAGGGAACGCGCGACTCGCTGAATGCCAACATAGTATCCTCTTTATATATGAAGCTGTGTAATACTTTCGGAAGAGTCACAGGCCAGGCAAACAATTGCTCAGGCGGGCAGCCGGTTCAGCGTAGACACGGGGCACTCCTCAACGCGGGACGGAAGCGCACTGGCGTGGTTCAATCGAGTTTTGCTCTCCCACCACCACTTCTTCGCTGCGTCATTTATTGCCGGTAGGCGTACTATAGCGGAAGCGGGCCGCAGCAGCATCAGGCGTTTGGGTCATCTCACTCTCAATCCACAAGCCGAACGACAGCTCGTTCTGCCGATGGACGCTGATCCGCCCAAAGGTGGATTTGCGACGCCGCGCACAAGCACTGCACCTCCTAAAAAACGCCTGCGCACAGTTGCACATTCCATAATCCAGTGCTATAGTTAGCCGCGTGGAGCCTCTGAACACACGTGGCGATGTGGGCAACTGGCTTCGTTACCCAAAATGTGCAGGAACGTACATTGACAACGGATGCCGTAATCGGTTCGCCGCAGGCAGGCAGCGCAACACCAGGCATGGTTCTGGTGCCACCGCAATTCCGCTTGCAAGCGGCCCCCCGGCTTTGACTTACCCATAAGGATCGTACGACGACGGCGCCGCAGTCCCTCAAACTGCCGCGCCTTGCCATACACGATCGGGTTTTGTCTGGCCTGGCTTGCCGAACGCACGGCAGACTTCCGCTGTCTCACCCGACAGGAGCGAAACAAACAACCAATGCCAAATGACACCCAACGACCTGATGTCGCCGTTTTTATCGACTTTGAGAATGTGTACGTCAGCGTTCGCGACAAACTGGACGCGAACCCGAATTTCGAAATGATCATGGATCGGTGCGAAGACTTCGGCCGCGTCGTCATCGCCCGGGCCTACGCCGACTGGTACCGCTACCCCCGCGTCACAAGCGCGCTCTACGCCAACGGCATCGAGCCGATGTACGTGCCGACCTACTATTACGACCGCGAACTTGGCCGCACTGGCCGCGCGATCAAAAATAGCGTCGACATGAACCTCTGCATCGACGCAATGAAGACGCTGTTCACCAACACGAACATCGCCAAGTTCGTGCTGGCCACCGGCGACCGCGATTTCATCCCCCTGGTTAACAGCATTCGCCAGCAGGGAAAAGAAGTGATTATTATCGGCATTGGCGGCGCGGCCTCGGCCCACCTCGCCCAGAGCGCCGATGAGTTCATTTTCTATGAGTCACTGGTTGGCAAAAAGCCGCTCGACCTCGCACAAGACCTGCCCAAAGCCAAAATGCCCGAGAAGGGTCGCGAAAACGAATTCAGCGAACAGCAAGAAGATGGCGAGCGCAGCAACCGCGGCCGCGACCGTGAGCGCGCCCCCGAGCGCGACCGCGACCGTGAGCGTGCCCCTGAGCGCGAGCGTACTCCCGACCGTGAGCGTGCCCCCGAGCGCGCACCCGAGCCGGAACCGCAGGGCCAGCCCGACATCTACGACACGCTGGTCAACGCGATCAACCTGGCCCGCGAGCGCGGCTATGTCTGCTCGTTCGGCTCGCTCAAGCTGCTGATGAAAGAGCTGATGGGCGGCGAGTTCAAGGAAGGGCGCTACAAGGATGCCAGCGGCCGGCCGTTCGCGAAGTTCAAGGATTTCGTGATCGAGGCCGAGCGCCGCGGCAAGGTGCAGGTCTTCACGCGCGGCACGGTGAACGAAGTGTTCCTGCCCGGCGAAGATCCCTTCAAGCTCTCGCAGTTCGCGCAGGAAATTACCGAAGAACCCGGCGCGCCCATCATTCAGGTCAGCGAAATGGAAGTGCGCCCCGAAAGCCGCCCGTCGGTGGTTTCGAATGGCCGCCGCCGCCGCCGCCGCTCGCGTGGCGGGCAGCGCGGAAATGGCACCACGCAGCAGAATGGTGTTGAGGCGTTCGACGACGAGGACGAGCTGTACGAAGACCTGAGCGCCGCCGAGGCACCCGCCGACGCGTCGGAAGAAGTCTTCGAAGAGCTGCTCGAGCGCGTCGAGGCCGAAGCCGACGAGATCGAGGCGATTACTGCCTACGATCCGGCCGGCGAAGAGCTGCTGCCGCCCGAGGTGGCCGAGCCCGCATCCGCCGAGGAGCCAGCCCCCGCAGAAGCTGAAGCTGCCCCCGCCAGCGAAGCCGTGCAGACCGACGAAACGACCGCTTCCGACGACGAAGCAGCCGCGTCCGGCCAGCCCTTCACCGACGAAGAATGGCAAACGCTGCGGCAAACGGTTGGTGCGTTTGACCGGCCCGTGCCGTTCGCGCAAATTCACGACGCGCTGCGCAGCATGCGCAACAGCGCCGGTATCACCCGCACCAACGAAGAGCTGCGCTCGCTGATCAAGCAGGCGATCAACACTGGCGTGCTTGAGCGGCTGGGCAAGGGCAATCGCGCAAGCTACCGGCTGGCCCAGCCCGCCGAGGGCGGCGAGCTGCCCACGCTGGTGCTGCCCGACCTGACGGTGATGCTGGCCGAGGAAGCAATTGCCGAGGCCGAAGCGCAGGCAGCCGAAGCGGTTGCTGAGGCCGAGCCGGTGGCAGTCAAGCCAAAGCGCCAGCGCCGCAAAGCCGCAGCCCCGGTCGCAGAACCTGCCCCGGCGGTTGCCGAGGTGGCCGAAGCGCCCGCGAAAAAGCCAGCGCGCCGCTCGCGCAAGGCCGCAGCTGCCGAGCAGCCCGCCGCCGAGGCCCCGGTGGTGGAAGCCGCCCCAACCGAAGCGCCCGCCGCGCCGAAGCGCAGCCGCCGCAAGAAAGCTGCCGCCACAACCGAAGAATAAAGCACCCTGTTGTTGCGCGCTGGATAGATCAATGCTGCAATTGATCTATCCAGCGCGCACGCTATGTCTGCGCTCATGACGAAAATTAAAATCTGTGGCATGCGCACTGCCGAGCACGCGCTCGTTGCTGCCGCTGCTGGTGCCAACTTGCTGGGCTTCATCCTCGCGCCGTCGCGCCGCCAGATCACTCCGGCCGAGGCGCGCGCGATTGGGCAGGCCGTGCGCGCCGCACACGGCAGCAACGCGCCGCAGCTGGTGGGCGTGTTTGTGAACGAAACCGCTGCGCATATGCGCGCCATCGCTGCCGAGTGCGCGCTGGACGCGGTGCAGCTCAGCGGCGACGAGCCGCCCACGCTGGCCGACGAGCTGGCCGACATGACGCTGATCAAGGCGATTCGCTTTGATGGCAGCGCCGCCGAGCAGGGCTGGCTGGCGGGAAGCTGGCCGCATGTGCGCCTGATGGTCGACGCACACCTGCCCGGCACCTACGGCGGCGCGGGCGTTGTGGCCGACTGGGAGCAATCGGCGGCGCTGGCGCAGCAACAGCCGATTCTGCTGGCTGGCGGGCTCAACCCAGAAAACGTCGGCATGGCGATTGCGCACGTAGCTCCCTGGGGCGTGGACGTGAGCAGCGGCGTCGAAACCGATGGCGTGAAAGACAGCGCGAAAATACGAGCCTTTGTGGCTGCCGTGCGCACTGCCGAGGGGAAACTTCCCCCTTTTGCGATTGGGCAAAGTACGTTAGAATGATTGTGTATGCTCGCTAACACTTCGAATGGTATAAGGAGGACTTCATGAAGGGATTCTTTCGGCTTTTCAGCCTGGCGGCCCTGGCCGGCATTGCGGTGGTGGTGTATCGCGCGGTGAAGCAGTATCGTGAAGATAGCGTGTTCGACCTGAGCGCGGCGTCGAGCGACAGCAGCGGCTTTGGCGGCGGCAAGCGCAGCATCAGCCCCGAGCTGCTGGCCATTCTGGCCGACCCGGGCGATAAAGGCCCGGTGGAGCTGCTGACCGACGCGGGCGGCAGCGAATGGCTGGTCAACCGGCGCAACGGCTTCCGCTACCCGGTCGAGGATGGCATCCCGATTATGCTGCTTGAGGAAGGCGAGAAGAACCGCGACGACAGCCTGATCAACAGCTAGTGCGCTTCATATAGAAGTTTGCAGTTGGCAGGAGGCAGAAGGCAGTTACATTTTTCGCTCTACATTGTAATGCTGTTGCTCTTTCCCTATTCTGCCTCGCTTTCCTAATAATGCACACCACGCGACAAAACAGACAGCCCGCCCCGAAAATGGGGCGGGCTGTTTTTTTATGCGCAAAAAGCCGGCCTACGGTGTAACGGTCGGGCGCGGGGTTTGGCGCGGGGAAGGGCTGGGCGAGGGCGTGCGCGACGGGATTTCGGTGGCGGTAGCAGCAGCCGGGCTGGGCGTGGGCGTCAGCATCGGGATGGCTGGCGTGGCCGAGCCCAGGTCGGTCGCAGTGTCGTTGGCGATATCGCCCAGGCGCGCCAGAAAGCGCTCGACGCGCGCCGAGCGGCGCTCAAGCTCGGCGAGCAGCGCGGCGCGGCCGGCTTCGGCGGTGGCGAATACCGCCACGGCGTCGCGGCCCGAGCGCACCTCGGCCACGAGCGTGGCGCTCTGCGATGCGCTGGACTCGCGCTCGCGCTGCAACTGGGCGCGCATGTCGGCAATGTCGTCGAGCTGGCTTTTGATCTCGCCCAGCAGCTCATGGTCGCCCGAGCCGCGCACGCTGTCGCCGGCGACCTGGGTTTGCAGCGCGCTCTGGCCGGCCTGGAGCGTGGCAACCTGCTGCTGCGCCTCGGCGAGCTGCGCGGGCGTAGATGGCACGAAGCCGAACCAGAGCAGGCCAGCCGCGCCCGCCAGCAGCGCAAGAAACGTGGTGATGAGGATCACCAGCAGCGCCGCCACCGTGCGCCCCAGGCAACCACCGCGCCGACGGGCAGGAGCTGGCTGCACCGGCAATGGCCCTGTGGATGAAACGGGCATGGGCGTACTCGGCTGGGGCTGCGATGGCGCCTGTTCATCCATAATAAGGGCTTACTCCTCGGGAATACCCAGCGCCGTCGCCCCGCCCCTGGTGTCGGCGCCGGTTGGCGCGCCAGCGTAGAGCGAGCGCTCGGCAACGATTGGCTGGGTCGAGCGAACGGTGGCGGAAATGGCGACCTGGCCGGGGTAGAGCTGGTGCACGGCCATGGTGTAGCGCGAGCCCTTG
This sequence comes from Kouleothrix sp. 19917, assembly GCF_057073505.1. Classification (NCBI taxonomy): domain Bacteria; kingdom Bacillati; phylum Chloroflexota; class Chloroflexia; order Chloroflexales; family Roseiflexaceae; genus Kouleothrix; species Kouleothrix sp. 19917. Next base: position 126,736 of record NZ_CP097099.1, on the reverse strand, counting down.
GCCATCAGCAGGGTTTGCGTGGCGCGCGTGCCATTGGCGAGAATGAAATCAACCGTGACGCGGGCCTGGTTGCCGGTCGGGTTGCTGAACAGCAAATATTCCTGGAAAGCGTCGACCGTGCGGCCGTCGGCGAAGCGCCATGTGTAGGCGGGAGCCAGCGCACCGGGGCCGACGGTGCCGGCGCGGTCGCCGTTCCAGTAGAGCGCGCGCTCCACGGCCACGGGCCGGTCGGCACTGACGGTGGTAGCGATGCCGAGCTCGGGCACGACCTCGTTGACCGGGATTTCGAGGCGCGTGGCCGGCGGGATGGCGTACTTACGCACCAGCGACGTGCCCGAGTCGGTCAGGAAGGTGACGGTGACGTTGGATGCCTGCGCGTTCGGGTTGAGCACCAGAATGGACATGCTGAACGGCTGCTGGGTGGTGCCTTCGGCGAAGTACCACTGGCGCGAAAGCGTGGGCATGCCCGGCGCGGTGTGGAAGCCGCCGGTGTTGCTGGTGCTGCCCGGGCCAAAGATCATGGTGCGCTCGGCCACGATCGGCGCGGACGCAACCACCTGCGCGCCGAAGCGCTTGCCGGGCAGCGCATCGCCAACCGTCACCACAGCGCGCTGCTGCGGCGGCACCTCGACGGTCTGGCGTGAGGTTGTGCCATCGTTCTGCATGTAGGTGATGCTGGCCGAAACCCTGGCGCTCTGCGGGTTGAACAGCAGCAGGTAGGTCTTGTGGTCGGTCTCGGTCGAGCCTTCGGCGAAGTACCAGACGCGCGAAGGTTGCTGCACGCCCGGCCCACTGCTCAGATCGCTGCCGAAGTTCATAAAGCGCTCGGCGATGATCGGCCCGTTCGACTCGATCACGGCCGGGACTTCGCTGGTGTCGTTGAACTGGTCGTTGACGATCAGATCAGCGCGGCCACCCGCGATCACGCTGGCGTCGCGCACTACGGCCGGGCCGGGCTGGCGCAGCAGCGTGAAGCGCACGCTGGCAGCGGCACCGCCGGGGTTGAGCACCGACAGTCGCTCGGAGAAGTTGAAGGCGTTGCCCTCGGCAAAGTACCAGCGCGCGCGCACAGTGGCCTGGTCAGCGGCCTGGCGCAGTGCCTCGAACTGGGCGCGCAGCTCGGGCGACGGATCGAGCGCGGCTGGCGCAAGCTCGGCGTGGGCGGCGATATTCGGGCGGCTCGTTGGCGCGCTGCCATTGCTGCCAGCCACAGCGTGCGCGCCCAGCGGCGCAATGCCATAGGACTGGCCGAGCCAGGCAAGCAGGCCAGTGAGCGCGGCTTGCTGCGGGCCAGCCGGGAGGGTGCTGCCAATCAGCGCAACCTGGATGGCGGAATCGCCCGCCGCAAAGCGATCGACGGCGGCGGTGGGACCACCATTGCGGCCCATATACACCACGCCCTCGCGGTCGATAATGAAGTGGTAGGGCAGGTCGTCCCAGCCAAGCACCTGCGTGTCGTAGCTTGCCAGCGCGCGCAGGAATGGCAGGGGCGACACAACATCGTCGGAGCCGATCTGGTGGATCAGAATGCCCTTGGGCGTTTGGCGCACGATTGGGGCGGCGCTAAGCGGCGCGCCCCAGCTGTCGCGCTGCACCACGCGCGGCGGGGTAGTAAGCGTGGCCGGGCCGTAGGGTGCCGGCACGCGCTGCTGATCGGCGACGCGGGCCGGGCCGGCGGTGGCGTTGATATAGCTGAGCAGCACGCCTTTCAGCACTGGCGTGGCGTTGGCTACGGTTGAGCCAAACGTAGCGCGGAACTGCAGCACCGCCATGCCCGCCGGGAAAGACCGCACCGACTCCAGCGCGGGCGAGCCGTCGTTTTGCGACTGCGCGTCGCCGGAAACGAGCGGCTGCCAGGGCGTCATATCTTCTTCTTTGGCAGAATTGCCGCCGCGAATTTCGAGCGCGAGGCTGGTGCCAGCCGGGATGTCGGCCTGCCAGGTTGCGCCGACAGCATTATACAAAAACGCGGTATTGGAGACGACTGAGGTATAGACTGCCGACGTCGCGCCCGCATCCAGGCGCAGTTCACCGTCGGCATTGTTGCTCAGCAGCAGACCATTGCAGGTATCGCCCGTCCAGTTGGGCTGCGCGCCACAGGGGCCGGCGCGCCATTCGGCGACGGTGCTGAGCGACCACGCGCCCACCTGCACCGGCACGGATGCCTGGGCCGAAAGCGCTGGCGCGCGGAGCAATTGCCCGCTCGCGCCCAACGTCGCCAGGGCCAGCACCAGCAACCAACGTCGCATAGATTCTCCCGCCACTCAGGCACCCGCCGACGCAGCAACTGTGCGCTGCGCCGGCGGATGTGTGCGTCTACTCGGGTTTGAGCGCCTCGTATGTGTACTGATTGGCCGAGTCGTACAGCAGCCAGCCGCCGGTGCTCTTGCTATCTTCCACCGCCTGAATCTGGGCGCGCACTTCTTTCGGCCCATACTCGACGATCTGGTCGTCGGGCACCCAGGTCAGCGTGAAATCCTGCAGCCACGGCCGCACCAGCGCGCGCTTGCCCTGCATCTGCTCTTGGCCCAGGCGCATGCTTTCGGCAATAATTTCATACGGGTGCGCCGCCGGCAGGTCGAAGCCCGCCGCGCCGGGCCAGAAGTGCGAGGGGTAGATCATCGGGCACACGTAGTCGGTGTGCATACCCATGAGCTTGATGTCCTGCCCGATCAGCGGCGACGGCTCCCAGGCAGTGACGCCAAACACGTCGACCGAGAGGTAGGCGCCCGCGCCGTTGATTGCCTTCTGCGACAGGGTCAGCATCTCCGCGATGTTCTGGTATTTCTCGTCGTCGGTTGCGCCCGGCTTCGAAAGCTTCAGGCGATCTTTGTCATCCGCGCCAAATTCCAGCGAAGGGAAGCGGATGTAGTCGTAGTTAATTTCGTCAAAGCCCATATGCGCCGCTTCAACCGAAAGCTGGATGTTGTAGTCCCACACATTGCGGTTCCACGGGTCGAGCCAGGCGTAGCGAATACCAGGGCCGGGGTAGTCGGCAAATACGCCGCCATTCTTCGAGTCCTGCGCGGCCCACTCGGGCTTGGCGTCGGCCAGCACATTGTCGTGGCTGAAGATATGCACGCGCGCGATGGTGTAGATGCCGCGCTTCTTTGCCTCAGCCAGAATTTCCCGGATGTCCATGATCGGCCGGGCGGTGTCCAGCTCTTTGACAATCGGCACCTGCGAGTCGTAGTAGATCAGGCCGAGGTCGTCGCGCAGGTCGGATTTCAGGTCGATCACGATTGCGTTCAGCTCGGTCTTGTCGATATGGTCGAAGAATTTCATCAGCAGGTCGTGGTTCGAGGCCACCGCCGCCGTGACATAGATCGACTTGGTGTAGAAAGGCTCCATTTTGATTTCGGTTGGCACGCTGCCCGGCTTCAGCTCGATCACGGCTTTGCGGTAGCCGGGTGCCAGCACCTGCAGCACGCCCTGCTCGGGCAGGCCGTCGAGCGTGAACGCGCCGTCGGTGCTGCCGTCGATCCGCTCCATCGCCACGGCGTCGCTTTCCAGGTTCGGCGCGGCAATGATCGTGGCGTTGGCGATCGGCGCGCCATTGGCGGCGTTCAGCACCTTGCCCTTCAGCACATCGGGGCGCAGCACGGCGTCGAGCGCGGTGTTCTTCTCAAGCGGCTGCGTCAGCCCGGCATAGCCGTCGGCGCTGATCTCAATCGTCGCTTCAGCTGGCACGCCTTCGAGACGATACGTGCCGTCTGCGCCGGTGGTCGCGCTCGCGCCGCCGTCGGCCTTCACCTGCGCGCCGGCCACGGGCTTGCCGCTGTAGCGGTCGGTGATGGTGCCGGCCAGCACGTTGGGCCGCAGCGCCGAGCTAAAGCTGGTTTGCTGCTGCAGCGATTGCGTGACCGGGTCGTAATCTTTTGCGCTCACCGTCACCGAGAAGCGCTCGGGCACGCCCGCCAGGCGGTAGCTGCCGTCGGCGGTGGTGGTGGCGCTCAGGATTTCGCTGGCCTTCACCAGCGCGCCGGCCAGCGGCTTGCCTGTATAGACGTCGGTGATCACGCCAGCGACCGTATTCGGGCGCAGTTTGGCGTCAAGCGTGACGGCTGGCGGCGTGGGCTGGGCAAGCTGCGGCTGGTTGGCCAGCGCAATTGTCACCGGCTCGTAGCCGTCGGCGGCGATCTGGAGCGTGCCATCCTGTTTCCAGCTTGCCAGCTGGTACTTGCCGCCCGCGTCGGTGGTCACTTCGGCGCCGGCCAGGTTAATCTTGGCGGCGCTCACCGGCTTGCCGCTATACGCATCAAGCACAGTGCCGTTCAGCGGCACTTCCGGCCCGCCGCAGGCGGCCAGCAGCAGCAGCGCAGCAGCGCACGAACACAGCACGGGGAAACGGCGGAAACGAGTCAGCAGGGCCATCGGGAGTTCTTCTCCTGAACGAGGATCGTCAAAGCGATCGCACCCGGTATGCGGGGCGAGCGCCCGAATATCGAGTATTATGTGCACACGTTGGTCTGCCTTGCGTACAGGCTGGCCTATCATAAACGCCTGACAAACGCTTGTCAAGCTTGCCCACCCTGATGCGGGGATGAGACGCCAATGTATAAGGAGAAGTGAAGCCATGCCAGGTCAGGCAAACGACCCACAATCATACTGGCAGGCAACCCGCAGCCCCGCCGCATGGCCCACAGTTCCGCTGCCGCGCCACGCTGATCTTGTGGTGCTTGGCGCGGGCCTGCTTGGCCTCGCGAGCGCCTACTGGCTGGCGCGCGCTGGCTACCGCCCGCTCATTCTTGAGCGCGATGTGCCCGCCGCTGGCGCAACTGGCCGCAATGGCGGGCTGCTGGTGGCCGGCACCGCCGAAGCCTACCCGGCCGCGATTGCGCGCCACGGCCACGCGGTTGCCCGCGCCATCTGGCAGCTCACACTCGAGAATCGCGCGCTGGTGCGGCAGGTGCTGGCCGAAGAAGCGATTGGCTGCGACTACCGCGAGCCCGGGCACCTGGCGCTGGCGCTCGGCGCAGCGCAGCACGACGCCATGGCGCGCACGGTCGCCGCGCTCGCCGCCGACGGTTTCCGCGCCGAATGGCTTGGCCGCGCCCAGGCGCAGGAGTTCGTTGGCACGCCGCTGGGCGACGAAGTGGTTGGCGCGCTGTTCACACCCGAGGATGGCGTGCTGCACTCCGCGCGCCTGCTCGATGGCCTGGCCGGCGCGGCGCTGCGCCACGGCGCGCAACTGCACACCGGCACCGGCGTGCTGAGCATCCACGCCGAGGCGGGCGGCTTGCGGCTCGAAACCACGCGCGGGCCGATGCTGGCAGCGCGGGTGCTGCTGGCCGCCAACGCCTGGCTGGGCGAGCTTGTGCCAGCCTGGGCCGATCTGGTGCGGCCGGTGCGCGGGCAGGCGCTGGCCTACGCGCCCAGCGCAGAAGTGTTTCGCGCAGGCATGGGCGCGGCGCTCATGCCCACTGGCGAGTACTGGCAGCAAACGCCCGATGGCGCGATCATACTCGGCGGCTGCCGTGCCGCCGCGCCCCGCCGCGACGAAGGTGTGCGCGCCCAAGCGCCCAGCGCTGTGGTGCAATCCGCCATCGAGGGCGTGCTGCCGCGCCTGTTTCCGCAGCTGGCTGGCCTGCAGGTTGCACAGCGCTGGGCCGGCCTGATGGCCTTCACCAGTGACTATTTACCGATTGCCGACGAAGTGCCGGGCTTGCCGGGCGCGTGGGCAGTGGGCGGCTTCTGCGGCCACGGCATGCCCTTTGGCCTGCGGCTCGGCCAGCTGCTCGCCGCCGCGCTCACCGGCGGGCATCCGGCCGAGCTTCTGCCGCTGCGCGCCGGGCGGCCAACGCTCGTGCGCGGCCCTGTTTGACTTTACGCAAGCCCTCGGCTATAATAGCGCACGCGACGCCGAAGTGGCGGAATGGCAGACGCGACGGTCTCAAAAACCGTTGAGGGCGACCTCGTGTGGGTTCGACTCCCACCTTCGGCACCATTCCCAGCTCGGTCGCATTTTGTCGGGGCGTGGCTCAGCCTGGTAGAGCGCAGCGTTCGGGTCGCTGAGGTCGGTGGTTCGAATCCACTCGCCCCGACCACCCAAAATAGCGTGCCTGGTCAGAAATGGCCAGGCACGTTGTTGTTGGAACCATCTCCTCCGTCCACTCGTCTCTTGCTTCAGCGCCCAAGCGTTGGGTTGCTATGCTACCGTGTAGCACAAGAGAGATAGAAGGATTCAAACACACACTATGTTCCGAACATCAACATCGCTGCGCCTCGCTGGCGCATTGCTGCTTGCTGCCGCGCTGGCCGGCTGTGCGAGCCAATCGCCCGCCGCCGCGCCCACCAGCGCTCCGGCCGCCACGGCCGCACCCGAGGCTACCAGCGTACCGGCGGCTACAGCCGAACCTGCGGCAACTGCTGCGCCCGCCGCCACGGCCGCGCCAGCGCCCACCAGCGCCCCGGAAGCAACCAGCGCGCCCGCTGACGAAAGCCTGCTGCCCGCGCCGCTCTATCTGCTCAACGACCAGCAGCAGATCGTTCGGCTGGAGCGCGACGGTGTGACGGTGGCGGTGATTTCGCAGGAAAGCGCGCCGGTTGTGCAAATGGCCGTTTCGCCCGCCGACGGCACAATTATCTACGTTGTGCAGCAGGACAACGGCGGCGCGCTGGTCAGCACCGACGCGCGCGGCGGCAATCGCGCCGAGCTTGCGAGCGGCACAATTTCCTCGCCGCTGTGGTCGCGCGATGGGCAGCGCTACGCGATTTCCTGGCTGAACGGCCCCGAGGGTTCGGGCGTGTATGGCGGCAAGCCCGGCGAGAAGGCCGCGCTGCTGCTCGCCAGCATCCCGTTCGACGCAAAAACGCAGAAATCTGGCATGCACTATGTGCCGCAGGCATTCTCGCCCGACGGCAGCACGCTGCTGCTGGCCACCGCGCCCGACAACGGCCCCGACGCGCCGGCCGGCGACATTGCGGTGCTTGGCGCGGCCGTGCTCGGCAGCGATGGCAAGCTCACTGAGCTGGTGCGCACTGGCGGCGACCCATACCTGTGCTTTAGCGCGCTGTGGAGCAGCGACGGCAGCCAGGTGATTTGTTCGAGCTATGGCGCGTTCAACGGCCAGCCGGCGCTGTGGAGCCTGCCCGCCACTGGCGGCGAGCCAACGATTCTGCTGGCCGCCGGCAAGGACAACGGCCAGGCCGACGTGTTCAGCCCCGTAGCGGCGGGCGAGAAGATCCTGGCATTTGTTGGTGTTAATTCTGCTGGCAGCCAGAACATGAGCTACTCGCTCCAGCAGATCGACGCGGCTGGCAAGGCCAGCAAGCTGCGCGACGAACAGTTCGACAGCACGGCGGTGATCTGGTCGGCGTGGGCGCCCGACGCGAGCGGCATTGTCATCCAGCGCGCCGGCAGCGACCCCAACCAGAACACGTTTGTCTTCTTGCCCGCCAGCGACGCAGCCGCCATCGAGCTGAAGCTGCGCGGCCAGGGCACGCCGGTCTGGGGTGCGCCCGGCGCATAGCACCAGGATGTTTCACCGCAAAGGGGCAAAGACGCGAAGAAGTTGAACCGCAAAGAGCGCAGAGGGCGCAAAAAGACGAACGCTAGCGCCCTGCATATTGAACGACGCGTAGTCCGTGGTCTATAGTCGGTGGTCCATCGTCGCAAAGCAGCAGGTCAGCGGTGAATGCTGACCTGCTGCTTTTTTGCGCGCGCTTTTCTGAAAGTACTAGCTGAATATATAGAATAAGTACTATTGAATTTTTATACTTCATGATTTACATGATATTTGTATATATATCTTATTATATATAAAGGAGAAGCAGGATGCCTACCGAAGCCGACACCCTGACGCGCCTGCCCAATCGCGTGGCGCTGAGCAATGCGCTCCGACAGTTGATCGACAAAAACGCGCCGGTCGCGTTGGCGCTGCTCGACATCGACGGCTTTGCCGACATCAATGCCGAGTTTGGGCAGAACGTGGGCGATGTAGTGCTGCGCACGCTCGCCAGCCTGCTGGGCGATCTTGCGCCCGATCGCGTCTACCATCTCTCCGGCGACGAATTCGCCGTGGCGCTGCCCGGCCGCTCGCTGGAGCAGGCCTTTTTGCAGATGGAGTCGCTGCGCCAGGCCGTGCACGCCTTTGATTTCAGCTTGCCCGACGGGCGCAAGCTCGCCGTGACTATTGGCGTGGCGCAGTTCCCGCGCGACGCGAAGGACGCGCGCACCGTGCAGCAGGCCGCCGACGCCGCGCTCGCCAGCGCCAAAGAAAGCGGTCGCAACCAAGTCGCGCTGCCGCCCAACGAAGAAATGGTGATGAAATCGTGCTACTACCCCGCGTCGAGCGTGCGCCGCCTCAAGCAGCTCGCCGAGCGGCTGGCGCGCAAGGAATCGACGCTGCTGCGCGAGGCACTCGACGACCTGTTCCGCAAGTATGATGTGCCGTAGGGAATGGAGGTTGGGGGATAGGGGATAGAGTTTGGAAGGAACACCATTCAAATAAACTGCCAGGAGTGAGTGCACAAAGACACAAAGGCACCGAACTGTATAACTCGGTCTCACTCTACGCTTGGTCGAACAAATAATTCATACTCCTTGGTATCTTGGTGCCTTGGTGCCTTGGTGGTTACGTTACCGATAAATTCTTATGCACGCCTTATGTGCGCAGAGAACTGGTGCCGTAAAATTTTCGTATAATACACACTGGCAGCGCGTGTAACATTTGTGCGCCTGCCAAGACTCTACGGCACGACAGTTGCGATGCTGCACTGTGCGCGGCTCACGGGGCCGTGTTCGGTGCAGTGTTTATGTTCAGGAGAACCATGCGAATCGCGATGTTGAGCATTCACAGCAGCCCAATTGCTGCGCTCGGCGGCAAAGAGGCCGGCGGGATGAATGTGTATGTCCGCGAGCTGAGCCGCGAGCTTGGCGAGCGTGGCATCAAAGTCGATATGTTTACGCGCAGCCAGGACCCGGCCGCGCCAGTGGTGACACAGCTTGAGCGCAATGTGCGCGTGGTGAACCTGCACACCGGCCCAAGCGCGCCCTACGACAAGAACTGGGTGCTGACCTACATGCCCGAGTTCGTCAGCCGCGCGCGCTGCTTTGCCGACGGCGAAGACCTGACCTATGATCTCATTCACAGCCACTACTGGCTTTCTGGCGAGGCCGCGCTGGCGCTGCGCCGCAGCTGGGGCGTGCCAGTGGTGCATATGTTCCACACGCTTGGCGCAATGAAAAACCAGGTGGCGCGCGGCGACGAGGAGCGCGAAACCGAGCGGCGCATTGCGATCGAGCGCAACCAGATTGCGGCGATGGATACGATTGTGGCGGCAACGCCGCTCGACCGCGCGCAAATGGTGGCGAACTATGCTGCCGACCCCGCGCAGATCGCGGTGGTGCCGTGCGGCGTTGATCTCCAGCGCTTCCGCCCGCAGGATATGGCTGCCGCCCGCGCCGCGCTTGGCCTGCCTGCCGCTCCCCACCGGCTGGTGCTGCTGGTCGGGCGCATCGAGCCGCTGAAGGGCATCGACGCACTGATTCGCGCGATTGCGCTGCTGCGCGAGCGCCGGCCCGAGTGGCGCGGCCAGCTGAGCGCGATGGTAGTGGGCGGCGGGCCCGACGGCGCGCCCGAGCTGTGGAATGCCGAGCAGCGCCGCCTCGACGCGCTGCGCGCCGAGCTGGGCGTGCGCGACGCCGTGCGCTTCCTGGGCGCGCACGATCAGCACGCGCTGCCGCAATTCTACGCTGCCGCCGATATTGTGACCATGCCCTCGCACTATGAGTCGTTTGGCATGGCTGCGCTGGAAGGGCTGGCGTGCGGTCGCCCGGTTGTGGCGACCAGCGCGGGCGGCCCGGCCTATATCGTTGAGGATGGCGTGAGCGGGCTGCACACCCCGCCCGATGATCACGTGGCGCTGGCGGCGCGGCTTGAGCGCCTGCTCGCCGACGACGACTTGCGCGCTGGCATGGGCGTGGCGGCTCGCACGCGCGCCACGCGCTTCGGCTGGGAGGCTGTGGCGGGCGGCATGCTCGATGTCTACACGCAGACGCTGGAGCGCAGCACGCTGGCCTGCGCGCCCGCCCGCACGCGCGAAACAGTTTTGCTGCCACGCGTCTAGTGCGCAGTAGAAATACGCCGATAGTTTTCACCACGAAGACACGAAGGCACGAAGGATAGCAGAGAAGAAACACTTTCATTCTTCGCGCCTTCAATTCCCCACCCTGAACGGAGCGCCCACGCGGCGCTCTTTTTTTGTGCCAAAGCGTCACCGCGCTGCGACCGCGAATCATACCCCGCCGCGCTATGCTCATCATATGGGATTGTAGGTTTGCACGTTGGCAGGTTGCAGGTTCGACGACTAAAAGTTCACCACGGAGACGCAGAGGGTTGCACGTTCCAGGTTTGCATGTTTGCAGGTTTGACGACTAAAAGTTCACCACGGAGACACAGAGACACGGAGTTTTGAGGTTCTGTGGTTTGGGCGCATGCGATACGCCGGTGCTTGGTTCTGCGGTTCCGTGGTTCTGTGGTTCTCTAGTTCCGTGATTCTACGGTTCTCGGAATTCAGCACTCAACACTGGCATTGTCACCACTTTGTCACCGGCTTGGAACCTGGGCGAAACCATAACAATTACAAAAGGGCGAGGGGTATGTCGATTGTTTTAGAGCAGCTCAGCAAGCGTTACGAGCGCCACCCGGTCGTGCAGAACGTGTCGCTGGAGCTGGCCGATGGGGAATTCTTTGTGCTGCTCGGGCCAAGCGGCAGCGGCAAAAGCACCATCCTGCGCATGATCGCCGGGCTGGCCGAGATCGACCAGGGGCGCGTGCTGCTGCACAACCGCGACGTCACCGGCTTGCCGCCCCAGGCGCGTGGCGTGGGCTTTGTGTTCCAGAACTACGCGCTGTTTCGCCACATGACCGTGGCCGAAAACGTGGAGTTTGGGCTGACCATCCGCAAGGTTGCGAAAGCCGAGCGGCGGCGCCGCCGTGACGAATTGCTGGAGCTGGTGGGCCTGGGCGGGCTTGGGGCGCGCATGCCGCGCCAGCTTTCGGGCGGGCAGCAGCAGCGCGTGGCCCTTGCGCGCGCGCTCGCCTACCAGCCCGAGGTGCTGCTGCTCGACGAGCCATTTGGCGCGCTCGACGCGCAGATCCGCGTTGAGCTGCGGCGCAGCCTGCGGCGCATTCAGCGCGAGATCGGCACCACAACGATCTTTGTGACGCACGACCAGGAAGAAGCTTTTGAGCTGGCCGACCGCATTGGCGTGATGAACGCCGGCCGCCTGCTCGAAGTCGGCCCGCCCGAGGAGCTGTACGAGCACCCGCAGACCGAGTTCGTTGCGACGTTCCTCGGCACGGCGAACCTGCTGCTTGGCCGCACCACCGACGACGGCGTGCAGGTCGGGCCGCTGCATTTCCCGCTCAACACCGCCGCGCGCCCCGGCAATGGCGACCGGCGCGTGCAGGTGCTGTTCCGCCCCGAAGATATTGCGCTGGCGAACAGCCTGGACGACCTGCCCGGTCCGGCGCTTGGCCACGCCGAGGTCGAAGGCACGACGTTTATCGGCTCGTTCGAGCGTTTGCGCCTGCGCCTGCCGCCAATCGCGGGCGTGCGCCCGATCGCGCCCGAGGTGCCCTACGGCACCGACGCGCTGCTGGTCGAGGCCAGCCGCTCGCAGGATCAGGCGCGCGCTTTCCCGCTCGCGCGCGGGGCGCGGGTGTGGGTGGGCATTCGGCGCATGCACGCGCTGGCGCACCCTGGCCTGCGCATGCTGCTGCTGACCGATGGCAGCGCGACAACGCGCCCGGCGCTGGAGTTCGGCACGCAGGTGGCGCGTATGGCGCACGCCCGCACCACTATCCTGGGCTGGGCGAACAATGGCGCGGCGGCGCTGCAAGCGCATCTGCAAAGCCTGCGCGAAGAGTTTGCCGCCGGCCTGCCCGCGCTCGATACGCCCAGCGCCAGCGATGCGCTGCCGGCCGCCCTTTCTGCCGAGGTCGAGCGCCAGCCCTACGACCTGGCCGTGCTGAGCATGGCCCAGCCCGGCAGCGAAGAGCTGACCGCGCAGCTGCTGCGCGAAGGCGAGCAGCACCTGCTGCTGGTGCGCAGCGCGCAGCCGCTGCCCGAGCGCGTGCTGATCTGCGTGGCGGCCGGCGAGCCCGGCAAGGAAGACGTGCTGTTCGCCGGGCGCTTGCTGCGCCACCTCGGCGCGTCGGCCACGCTGCTGTCGGTGCTGCCCGCAGGCACCTCCGCGCCCGACCGCGAGCGCGCCGAGCGCTTTGTCGATGCGGGCGTGCGCACACTGACGCTGCTGGGCGTGCCGGCCGAGAGCCAGCTGCGCATTGGCAATGTGCGCAACGAGATCGTGACCGAAATGGCCGACGGCGGCTACGGCATGCTTGTGCTGGGCGCGCCGCCGCAACACCCTGATGGCCGCGACGCCCTGGCCGGCGTGGTTGGCGAAATTCTCACAGCTATCACCCAGCAGCCCGTGCTGCTGGTGCGCTCGCAAAGTGTTGCCCGCCGCCAGTGGCGGGTTGTGAACCGAAGTGCAGTCAATCTGGAGGAACTAGCCCGATGAAACGATTCGCCCTTTTCGCGCCGCTGGCGCTCGCTTTTAGCCTTGTGCTGGCTGCCTGCGGCGGTGCAAACCCCGCCGCCGACACCGCCAGCCCCACCGCTGCCGCTGGCGGCGCCAGCAGCGCAACCGCTGCCGTGCCGGTCGCCGAGGGTGGCCCGAACACAATTGTACTGGGCGGCTACAGCACGCCGCGCGAAGCCTATGGCAAGATCATTCCGCTGTTCAAAGATCAGTGGAAGCAGAAGACCGGGCAGGACCTGACCTTCCAGGAATCCTACCAGGGCTCGGGCGCACAGGCGCGCGCCATTGCGCAGGGCTTCGAGGCCGACATCGCCGCGCTTTCGCTGGAAGCCGACATCAACACCATCGCCAAGGCCGGGCTGATTACGCACGACTGGAAGAGCGGGCAAGGCAAAGGCATGGTCAGCGACTCGGTAGTGGCGTTTGCGGTGCGCAAAGGCAACCCCAAGAACATCAAAGACTGGTCGGACCTCGCGCAGCCCGGGTTGCAGGTGCTGACGCCTAATCCGAAAACCAGCGGCGGCGCGCAGTGGAACATCCTGGCGCTGTATGGCGCGGCCAAGCGCGGCTTTGTGCAGGGCGTGGCCAAGGACGACGACGCGGCAGCGACTGAGTTCCTGAAAGCGGTGCTGAAGAACGTGGTTGTGCTGGATAAGGACGCGCGCAGCAGCATCACCAACTTCGAGAAGGGCATTGGCGACGTGGCAATTACCTACGAGAACGAGGTGATTGTCGGCCAGCAGGCCGGCGCGGAGTACGATCTGGTCATCCCGCGCTCGTCCATCCTGATCGAAAACCCGGTCGCGCTGATCGACACGTCGGTGGAGAAGCACGGCAACCGCAAGGCGGTTGAGGCGTTTATCGAGTTCCTGTTCACCAAAGAAGCGCAAACGATCTTTGCGCAGTACGGTCTGCGCTCGGTCGATGCCGATGTCGCCAAGAGCACGGCGGCGCAGTTCCCGGCGGTGCAGGATCAGTTCACCATCGACTATTTCAACGGCTGGAAGGAAGCGACGCCCAAGTATTTCGGTGAGGATGGCGTGTTCAGCAAGGCGATCACCGAAGTGCAGCAGTAGGGGCGTGGTCATTCGTAGGGGCGGAGCAGGCACACAGACATTGTGTAACTATAAATACCAAACTGCCTGCTCCGCCCCGACGCACGTCGACACGACGACACCGTGTATGCATGTTTGAAATAAACCACGGGCGCGGCAAGGCCCGTTGTCATGCCCCGCCGATTGTGGATCGGCTGGGCATGGCAACGGGCATCGCCCCCGCACCGGCGTTCTTTCCTTCTTCATAGTAATGCGCAGAATGTTGGGCCACAGAGAACACTGAGGACACCGAGTTTTGGTAACCTTCCTCCGTGCACTCTGTGCGCTCTGTGGCTCACCTAGTATGCCTTCCACACAGAGAGACGACCAATGGCAATCACTCAACCAGCCCCGCGCTTCAGGCCGGCCCGCGCCGGTGGCGGCTGGGGCGTGCGCGCCGCCGCGCTGACCTACCTGACCCTGCTGCTCATTCTGCCGCTCGCAATCATCTTTCAGGAAGGCTTGCGCGGCGGCCTGGGCAGCATCGCCCGCGTGTTCACGCAGCCGGTCGCCTGGCACGCGCTGACGCTCAGCCTGTGGACGGCAGCCGCCATGGCGGTGATCAACGCCGTGATGGGCACGCTCACCGCCTATGTGCTGGTGCGCTTTTCCTTCCCCGGCAAAAGCATGCTCAACGCCATTGTCGACCTGCCCTTCGCGATCCCCACGCTGGTCACCGGCGTGATGCTGGTGGTGCTGTATGGCCCGCAGCGCGCGCTGGGCGCGTGGCTCGACCAGAACCTGGGCCTGAAGATTATTTTCGCGCCGCCGGGCATTATTCTGGCGCTGCTGTTTATCACCTTCCCGTTTGTGGTGCGCACGGTGCAGCCAGTGCTGCAGGCGCTCGACCGCGACCAGGAAGAAGCGGCGGCGACGATTGGCGCAAGCCGCTTTACCATTCTGCGGCGCGTGGTGCTGCCCGCCATTGCCATGCCGCTCACCACCGGCGCGCTGCTGAGCTTTGCCCGCGCAATTGGCGAGTTCGGCGCGATTGTGGTGGTGGCCGGCAACATCCCGCTGCGCACGCAAACTGCCGCCGTGTATGTGTTCGGCGAAATCGAGTCGGACAATCAGCGCGGCGCGACGGCTATGTCGGTGGTGATGCTGCTGATTGCATTCAGCCTGGTGCTGCTCGTCGATTACTTGCAGAGAAGACGCCATGAGTGAGATTGTGTACCCAAAAGAAGCCAGCGCCGGGCAGCACAGCCAGCCGGGCGGCACCCGCGCCTCGGCATTGCGTGCGCGCGCCGGGCAAAGCTGGCTGAAATGGCTGGCAATTAGCGCGGTGGTGCTGTATGTCGCCGTGCTGATTTTGGCCCCGCTTGGCGCGCTGATCCAGGGCGCATTTGCGCGCGGCCTCGGGCCGATGTTCGCCGCGCTGACCGAGCCGGACGTGCTGGGCGCATTCTGGCGCACGCTGCTGATCAGCGTGATTGTGGTGCTGGTGCATGGCGTGTGCGGCACCGCCGTGGCCTGGGTGATGGTGCGCCACCGTTTTCGCGGGCGGCGCATTCTGAACGGCCTGCTCGACCTGCCCTTCGCGGTTTCGCCGGTGGTGGCGGGCTATATGCTCATCCTGTTGTTTGGCCGCACCGGCGTGCTTGCGCCGCTCACCAATGCGCTCGGCATCCCGGTGGCTTTCGCGCTGCCCGGCATGATCCTGGCGACGCTGTTTGTGACGCTGCCCTTCATGGTGCGCGAGCTGATGCCGGTGTTACACGCCTTTGGCATCGAGCAGGAGCAGGCCGCGGCGACGATTGGCGCAAGCGGCTGGCAGACCTTCCGCTATGTGACGTTTCCCGCGCTGCGCCACGGCTTCGCCTATGGCATCACGCTGACGTTTGCGCGCGCGCTGGGCGAATTTGGCGCAATTCTCGTAATCAGCGGCGGCATCCAGGGGCGCACCGAAACCGCCACGCTCTACATCTTCCGCGCGCTGGACGACCGGCAGTACATCGGGGCGTACAGCGCCGCGCTGGTGCTGGGCCTGATCTCGCTCATTCTGGTGCTTGGCGCCGACCGGATGCGCGGGCGGGAGCATTAGCAGGAGACAGGAGACAGGAGACAGGAGACAGAGGAGACTGTTCATTATGAGCCTGCGCAGATAGGCGCAGCGACAGAACGTTTCGCCACGCTTTCTTTGGCGCGGGGCTGAAGCCGCCGCGCTACCGGGGCGACGCCCGCTGAAGCGGGCTTGCTATTGCCTCATTCAAGCCCGCTTCAGCGGGCGCCGCTTCGAAGCCCGGTCGTTGACGGCCGGGCGGTGCGCGAGACAATCGTTGTGGAGAAAAATCCGTCGCACTCACACAATATCCTCACGTTTCGGTCGCCGCTGTTTCGGGGTATACTGCACACCTGTTGGCGACGCCTGAAGAAGTGCGTGCGCCGGTAGCAACAGTGTAAAGCGCAGGGGTATACGCGTGCGGCGCCGACGGAAGTAGTGCGTGCGCAGGGGTATACGCGTGCGGCGCTGGTAGCAGCAGTGTTAAGCATAGGGGTATACATGTGCGGCGCTGGTAGCAGCAGTGTTAAGCATAGGGGTATACGCGTGCGGCGCCGGTAGCAGCAGTGTTAAGCATAGGGGTATACGCGTGCGGCGCCGACGGAAGTAGTGCGCGCAACGGTAGCAGCACAGACCTGTAGCACCTCCATACAGTGCGCCAGCGCCCCGCAAACACGCGAGCGGGGTGCGCAGCATAGAGCAGCCCATGCAAACACATAGTGAATCCAGAAGAACGCTACGCACGATGAACTAAACAACTGCCTATGCGCCGCCCGCGATTAAGCACACTATTGGTAATCATCAATGTTGGCGTGCTGCTGCTGGCCGTCGCTGGCGTGGCGGTGGCCGCCGTTAGCCTCTTGCAGCGCTTTGCCGACGAGCAGGCGCTGGCGCGCGTGGGGCAGGCCAGCGCCACGGCCCGCCAGGAGCTGACGCGCGCGGGTGAGGATGCCTTGATCAGCGCGCGGCTGCTGGGCGAGCGCCCGACGCTGCTGCGCCTGCTGCAAGCGAATCAGATCAACGAGCTTTCAGATTTCCTCGCGCAGTTTCAGCAGACCAGCCAGCTCGACGGCTGCGCGGTGCTGCGCGGCGGGCAGGTGGTCGCTGCCAGCGGGGCAGAATTGCCCTGGCTGGCGCTGGCCGCACAGCCGCCCGGCGATGGTCGCCTGCTCTACCGCGCCGCGCCCGCCGACGCCCTGCTGCAAGGCGCGCGCGCCGATGTGCCGGGCGCCGATGCGCAGGTGCTGGTGGCGCGCGTGCTCGATGCGCGCTTTACCGACGCGCTGAGCGCCGACCTGGGCATCGGCATTGCGATTGAGCCGGCCAGCGCGGGCAGCACCAGCGAACGCCGCGACGACCTCGGGCTGTATCAGGCGCGCGCGCCGATCACTGGCCCCGCAAATACAACCGTGGGCGCGATTGTCGCCAGCCTGCCCACCACCAGTCTGGCCCAGTCGCTCCAGCAGCTTATTCGCACGCTGCTGCTGCTTGCGCTGGGCGTGGCGCTGCTGGCGGGCCTGACCAGCGCGCTGCTTGGGCGGCGGCTGGCGCGCCCACTGCAGGCGCTGGCTGGCGCGGCCGAGCGCATTGGCCGTGGCGACCTCGCCACGCCGATTGGGGTAGCGCCCGGCGGTGAAATTGGTGCGCTGGCTGGCACCCTGGAAGAAATGCGCTGGCGGCTGCTGCGTCTCACCGCCGATTTGCGCCGCCAGCAGGCCGAGTCGCAGGCGATCATCACCGGGATTGTCGAGGGCGTGTTCAGCGTGGATCGCGAGCGGCGTATTCGTTACGTCAACCCGCAGGCGGCCGCGCTGCTTGGGCAAGCGCCCGAAGCGATGATTGGGCGTTTCTGCGGCGACGTGCTGAACCCGCAGCCGGTTGGTGGGGCGCGGCCCTGCGCCGAGCACTGCCCGATCATCCACGCGCGCTTCCGCGACGGCGCGCACGCCACCGAGCAGCTCACCCTGCCCGATGGCCGCCGCCGCACGGTCGTGATCACCAGCGCGCCCTTCGCCGACGACCAGCAGGTGCAGGTGCTGCGCGACGAAACCGAGCGCGAGACGGTGCGCCGCCTGCGCGACAACGTGCTGGCGAATATTTCGCACGAATTTCGCACGCCGCTCTCGGCGCAGCTCGCCTCGATTGAGCTGCTGCTCGACCAGCTGCCGACGCTCAGCACCGACCAGATCGGGCAGCTTATTCTGGCATTGCAGCGCGGCACCCTGCGCCTGACGCAGCTGATCGACAACCTGCTGGAAAGCGCACGCATCGAAGCGGGGCGCTTTGCGATTCGGCAGCGCCCGCTCGCGCTGGACGAGGTGGTCGAAGAAGCGCTGGAGCTGACTCGCCCGCTGCTCACGCAGCGCGAGCAAAACGTTGCGCTCGATCTTCCCTTCCCGCTGCCGCAGATCAATGGCGACGCGCCGCTGCTCACGCAGGTGTTTGTGAACCTGCTCGCCAACGCCAACAAGTTCGCGCCAGCTGGCTCGACCATCACTATTGGCGGCGAAGTCGACCTAAAATCTGTTACGCTCTGGGTGGAGGACCAGGGGCCGGGGCTACCGCAGGGCAATGGCGGCGCGCTGTTCGGGCAGTTTGTGCGCTCGGCCGGCGACGAGCCTGAGCAAAGCGGTGTGGGTCTGGGGCTGTGGATCGTGCAGACGATTGTGGAGCGGCATGGCGGCACGGTCGCGGCGCAGAACAGCGCGCCCGGCACGCGCATCCGCGTCACGCTGCCGCGCCCGGCGGGCTGGTGAGTGGCGGTTGCAGGAAGTGCTGAGTTGTGAGTGTTGAATGTTGAGTTAGCAGGTTGCAGGTTTGCAGGTTGAATGCTGGGAAAGGTTGTTCCTTGCCCGCTGATGCAACCTGCAACTTTTCAACCTTCAACCCGCCAACCGCTTCGCGCCTTTTGCGCTCTTTGCGGTTCATTTCTCTGATCGCCGGTCGCCTGCCCTGAGCTTGTCGAAGGGTCGGTCGTCGGTATAAAAGGTTTGTATGAAAATACTTGTCGTAGACGATGATCTTGAGCTGCTGGGGCTGATTGGCTTTGCGCTGCGCCAGGCCGGCTACCTCGTCATCGAGGCGTCCGACGGGCCGGGCGCGCTCGATACGTTTGCGCGCGAGCAGCCCGACATGGCGATCCTCGACGTGAACCTGCCCGGCCTGAGCGGCTTCGAGGTGTGCCAGCGTATCCGCGCCGAAAGCGCCGCGCCGATCATGATGCTCACGGTGCGCAACAGCGAAGAAGACCAGGTGCACGGCCTCGACAACGGCGCCGACGACTACCTGACCAAGCCATTCAGCCCGCGCACGCTGCTGGCGCGGGTGCGCGCCCTGCTGCGCCGCGCCGAGATCGACCGGCCCTCGCCGCTCCATGCTGGCGCGCTGGCGCTGGATGTCGAGCGCCAGTCGGTCAGCGTGCGCGGCGCAGCACCGATTCGCCTGACCAGCCTGGAGTTCCGCCTTTTACAGTATCTGCTCGCCAACGCCGGGCACACCATCAGCACCGAGCGGCTGACCAGCCACGTCTGGGGCTATCGCGGCGTCGGCGACAAGCAATTGCTCAAGCAGCTCGTGCACCGCCTGCGCCAGAAGATCGAGCAGAACCCCGCCGAGCCGGAGTACGTCGTCACTGTGCCAGGGATTGGCTACCTGCTGCAGGCGCAGGCGTAGGGGCGGGAAGTGCGGCACGGAGGATAGAAGGTTGCATGTTGGCAGGTTGCATGTTGCAGGTTCAGCGGTTCCACTGCCCACTGCCCACTGCCCACTGCCCGCTGCCCGCTGCCCGCTGCCTTCTGCCCACTGCCTTCTGCCCACTGCCCACTGCCCGCTGCCCACTGCCCACTGCCCGCTGCCCACTGCCCACTGCCCACTGCCTTCTGCCCACTGCCCACTGCCTTCTGAAATTCCCCACCACTCGCCCCACAAAGCCTGTAACCTGCACACGCGCTCTGCGTATATGGTAGCGACGAAGAAGATGCTGCTGGCCTGTAGTAGCACCAGCAACATCGTGATGAATTGGAGGATGGAATGTTTCGTTCGCTATCGAATAGCTGGGAGCTGGCCAAGGCTAGTGCAGCGGTGCTGCGCTCGGACAAAGAGCTGCTCGTGTTCCCAATCGTCTCGGCAGTTGGCAGCGTGCTCGTGCTGGCTACCTTCGCTGCACCAATGTTTCTGGCGAGCGTCTTCGATCAGCTGATTGCCGACGGGCAGGTGCGCCCATTGGGCGTGCTCGTGGCGTTTCTGTTCTACCTGGTGCAGTACACCGTGATCTTTTTCGCGAACACCGCGCTGGTTGGCGCAGCAATGATCCGGCTGCAAGGCGGCGACCCGACAATTGCGGATGGCTTTCGCATTGCATCGAAGCGCCTGGGCGCGATTTTGGGCTATGCGCTCATTTCAGCCACCGTTGGCGTGATACTGCGCACAATCTCTGAGCGGCTGGGCTTTGTAGGCCGCATTGTCATCGGGCTGATCGGTTTCGCCTGGAACCTGGCGACGTACCTGGTCGTGCCGGTGCTGGCGGCTGAAGACATCGGCCCGGTCGACGCGATCAAGCGCAGCAGCAGCCTGTTGAAGCGCACCTGGGGCGAGCAAGTGGTTGGCAACGCCAGCATTGGCGCAGTATTCGGCCTGTTCATGGTTGGTGCAATCGGGGTCGGCGCACTGCTGATCGGGTTGGGCGTTGCTATCGATTCAAGCGCGTTGATTATTCTGGCGGTGGCGGCAACAATTGTAGGAGTGCTGACGATTGGCCTGATCAGCGCGACGCTGAGCGGAATTTACAGCGCGGCTGTGTATCGCTACGCGGCGCAGGGCGAGATCAGCGATGGCTTTAACGCCGACATGATCCAGAGCGCATTTCGCACCAAAGTCGCGCGATAGCTAGCGCGCCCACGGCGGCGGCGGGGCGAACAACGCCAGCGGCGCGCCGGTATGCGGGTGCGGCAGCTCCAGCCGCTCGGCATGAAGCAGGTGGAATGGGATGGGCGCGCCGTTCCATTCCGCTGGCCCGCCGTAGCGCGCATCGCCGACGAGCGGCAGGCCCAGGTGCGCCAGGTGCAGGCGAATCTGGTGGGTGCGGCCCGTGAGCGGAAAGGCGCGCACCAGCGCCCCGCCCTCGACACGGCGCTCGACGCGAAAGCGCGTGTGCATGCGCTTTACCCGCGAGCCGTTTGGCAACAGCTGGCCAATTTCCTCGGCCGGGTAGGCGCGAAACACGCCGCGCGCGCTGCGCCCATGGCCAGTCAGCACCTCGAACTCGTCGGCGGGCGGCACACCCGCGCAGAGCGCCAGGTATTCCTTGTGCGCCAGCCCATTCGCAAAGGCGCGCTGCAGTGCCGGATTGATCGCCGGGTTCTTCGACACCAGCAGCACGCCCGAGGTATCGCGATCGAGCCGATGTGCGAGGTGAATGCGCGGCGCAGTGCCATCGCGCCCGGCCAGCAGGCGCACCAGCGCCGCCTGGATGTTCGCCTCCGTGTCCCACGGCGTCATCGTCACATACAGGCCGGCTGGCTTCGCCAGCGCCAGCAAGTCATCTTCTTCATAGAAAATCAGCTCGGGCGCAAGCACCACATCGGGGTACAAGCCGCCGAGCGGGCGATGAATCGCCAGCGCCGCGCCGGCCGACGCTTGCGTGTCGGCGTCGTGCACGCGCGCCCCATCCACCCACAGCCCGCCGCGCACGATTAGCTGCTGCGCGGTCGTCGCGCTGCCCAGCGCCTCCGTCACCAGCTCGCTCAGCGCGCGGCCGGCCTGCTCCGCAGACACCGTGAAATGAATAATTGGTGTTTCGTCGGCCATACATGAAAAAGACAAGGAGACCGAGCGCACGCCGATCTCCCTGCCTCGCTTCTCCCTGTCTCGCTAGCTGCGCTCGACGTACTGGCGGCGGTAATAGTCGAGGTACTCGCCGCTCTTGATCGGCCGCCACCACTCCTCATTATCGACAAACCAGCGCACCGTGGCTTCCAGCGCCTGCGCGAAGGTGTGGCTGCTGCGCCAGCCCAGCGCCTGAAGCTTGCTGGTGTCGAGCGCATAGCGCCGGTCGTGGCCAGCGCGGTCGGGCACAAAGGTAATCAGGCTGTGCGGTTTGCCCAGCAGGTCGAGCAGTCCACGCGCCATGTCGATGTTGTGCGTCTCGACGCCCGTGCCGACGTTGTAGAACTCGCCCAGCGCGCCCCGGTGCAGCACGGTGTCGATGCCCTCGCAATGGTCGAGCACATACTGGTAATCGCGCATCTGCATGCCGTCGCCATACAGCGGCAGCGCGATGTTGTCGATTGCGTTGGTGATGAACAGCGGCAGCGCCTTTTCGGGGTAGTGGTAGGGGCCGATATTATTCGAACCGCGCGTGGTCGTCACTGGCAGGCCATACGTCACATAGTAGGCGTACACCAGGTGCTCTGCGCCGGCCTTGCTGGCCGAGTAGGGGCTGCGCGGCTCCAGCGGGTCGCCTTCCTTCGAGCGCTGCGGGGCGGGAATCGCGCCATACACTTCGTCGGTGCTGATCTGGTGGAAGCGCTCCAGCTTCAGCTCACGCGCCGCTTCCAGCAGCGCCCAGGTGCCGTTCACGTTCGTGCGCACCACCGCGTCGGGCGTCATAATCGAGCGGTCGACATGCGTTTCGGCGGCGAAGTTCACGATGGTGTCGATATCGTGCTGCTGAATGGCGGCGCGCACCGCATCGAGATCACAAATATCGCCCTGGGTAAACGCAAAGCGCGGGTTGGTGTTCACACGGTCGAGGTTCTCAAGCCGCCCGGCATAGGTCAGCTTGTCGAACACGACGATGCGGTAGTCGGCATATTTTTCGAGCATGTAGTGCACGAAGTTGCTGCCAATAAAGCCCGCGCCGCCAGTTACAAGAAGATTTCGCATTCACTTCACTCCATTGATTGGGTTCCATACGCCTGGCCAGAGTGTAGCATAGGCGGTGGGGCTGTCAAACCCGCGCGGCTGATACCGGGCACACAGCTCCCTGCAACACGCTCTCATCAACCGCGCAGCCGCGCGCAATTGACGCATGTGCGCGCCTCAGGTAGAATGCGACACGCTACAAGGTCGCGCCCAGCGCAGAACACACCCCGCCCGCGCGCAAAGGATGAGTGAGAAGCAATGGCCCATTCGCTGGAACTGAAAGAAAGCCGTGCGCGCGGTGCTGCCGTGATTGTCGAGCTGCTGCGGGCCATGCGCCCGAAAGAGTGGATCAAAAATGTGTTTGTGTTTGCGGCAATTGCCTTTGCCAAAGACGCAAACACCAGCAGGCCGCTCTGGCAGGAAATCGACAAGCTGCTG
The DNA here is from genome assembly GCF_057073505.1 of Kouleothrix sp. 19917. NCBI lineage: Bacteria > Bacillati > Chloroflexota > Chloroflexia > Chloroflexales > Roseiflexaceae > Kouleothrix > Kouleothrix sp. 19917. Next base: position 103,788 of record NZ_CP097099.1, on the reverse strand, counting down.
ATCGTCGGCGCGGCCTTTGTGCTGTTCTGCATGGCCGCCAGCGCAATCTACCTGATCAACGACCTTGTCGACATCGAAAAAGATCGCGCGCACCCAACCAAGAAAAACCGCCCCTTGGCCTCGGGGCGGCTGAGCCCAGCGCTGGCGCAGGTCGCCGCCGTGCTGCTGCTCGTTGTCGCGCTGCCCGGTGCCTTTCTGCTCGATTACTCGCCGGGCAATGGCCTGCTGGGCAATATCGATTTCGGGCTGGCGCTGGTGAGCTATGTCGTCATTCAGGGCGTGCTGTATTCCTACTACCTGAAGAACATCGTTATTCTCGATATCTTCACCATCGCAGCGGGCTTTGTGCTGCGCGCTGTCGCCGGCGCGCTCGTGCTCGACATCCAGATCACCTACTGGCTGCTGATGTGCATGGGGCTGCTGGCACTGTTCCTGGGCCTGGCCAAGCGCCGCGCCGAGCTGATTCTGCTCGAGCAGGGCGCGGGCGAGCACCGCCGCATTCTGGCCGAATATTCGCTCCCCATGCTCGACCAGATGATCTCAATCATCACGGCGGCGACGATTATTGCCTACACGCTCTTCACCACCACCGCCGAAACCCTGCCGCGCAAGCCCTTCCCGATCATGCTGATCACCGTGCCGATTGTGATCTACCTGATCTTCCGCTACCTCTACCTCATGTATAAGCACGGCGAAGGCGGCAGCCCGGCTGACCTGATCATCAAAGATCTGCCGTTTCTTGTCGCTGGCGCAACCTGGGGTTTGCTGGTGCTGGGCATTCTGGCGCTGGCGCACTAGGCGCGTTTCGCTATGCTTGCATTCGTGAAATTCGGCGGCTCGGTGATTACCGACAAAACCGGGCAGGAAGCGCCCGATCTGCCGCTGATCCGCCGCCTCGCGGCCGGGGTGCGCGCCGCGCTCGACGCTGCGCCAGCCGGCTACCGCCTGATCATCGGGCATGGCAGCGGCTCGTTCGGGCATACTTACGCGCGGCGCTATGGCATTCACACCGGGCTGGCACCCGATGCCGAATGGATGGGCTTTGCGCAAACTGCCGCTGCCGCGCTGCGCCTGAACCGAATTGTGGTGGATGAACTGCTGGCAGCTGGCATTCCAGCAATCGCCTTCCAGCCCTCGGCCACGCTGCGCAGCCAGGGCGGCCAGCTCGAAACGTGGGACACAGCAACCATTGCGCAGGCGCTTGAGCGCCGGCTGGTGCCGATTGTGCATGGCGATGTTGCGTTCGACTCGGCGCAGGGCTCGGCAATTATTTCCACCGAACAGCTGCTCGAGGCGCTGGGGCGCGACCCGACGCTGCGGCCTGCGCGGGTGGTGCTGGTGGGCGAGGCGGGCGTGTACACCGCCGACCCGCGCAGCAACCCGGCGGCAGAGCGCATCCCGCGCATAAATGCACAGAACATTAAAGCCGTGCTGCGCGGCGCGGGCGGCTCGCACGGCGCGGATGTCACCGGCGGCATGCGCAGCAAAGTCGAGCTGATGTGGCGGCTGGTGCAAACCCTCCCCGGCGTGCAGGTGCAGCTGATTGGCCCCGAGCCAGGGCTGCTGGCAGCCGCGCTGCTGGGCCACGCCCCCGACGCCGGCACAATCATCGCAGAGTAGCGCGATCGTTCCATCCCCTGCCCTGTATTTCCTATCCCCAGTTGTCTAGTTGATTATCAACAAAGCGATGCGGAACTCAGGGAAAATTTCTGTATTGTAATCACCAATCCCTATCCCCCATTCCCTAACCCCCGCGTCCAAAGCGCGCTAGCTATCCGCCAGCGTCGTAATCGCGCCAACCCGCTCGAACATCAGAAACGCCAGCGGCAGCCCGATGATGCTGGCGGAAAACAGCCAGGCCAGTTGCAGCCACAGCAAGCTCAGCCACCAGCCGATCAGCACAAAGTACACGGCCCGCACCGCAATATGCGCGCTGCTGCCGAGTGTTGCCGTCGCGAGGCCGCGCCGCTGCTGGCGCAGGGTCATCACCTGCGGCAGGCGGTTCAGCATCCACAGGCCCAGCGGCATGCCAATCAGCGTGATGTTCAGCAGCCAGGCCGCCATTAGCCAGAACTGGCCAGCCCACAGCCCCACAAACAGGAACCACAGCGCCCGCACCAGCAACGGCAGCGAGTCGGGCGTGGGCGGCGCGGCGACATAGATATGCTGCACGAGGGTGGTTGGGCCGCCCGCTCCAGCGGCCGCCAATGCCGGCGCATAGCCCACTGGCACGCGCCCAGCCAGCCCCACCCCACACGTCACGCAGAAGCGCGATCCCGGCGGGTTGCCCGCACCACAGCCGGGGCAGGCTGGCCCGCGTTGGGCGAGCAGCGGTGGGGCAGCTGCAACATCGCTCAAAGCTGCGCCGCAGCCCGTACAAAACAGCGCGCCGCCCGGGTTGGGCTCGTCGCAGCGTCGGCACAACACCTCGTCAACCTGCATGGGAGGCATACACAATCCTTTCCGGGCCTGTGGTGAATACTGGCGATACGACGCCGAAGCGTACCAGACTGTTGCGCACAAGCGACCGTACAAAACCGTAAGAAAAGTGTTACGCTTTCGAAATCGACAGCGCGGTACAATACGTGTATGTGTTTAAGTGGGCAGAACGCGCTTCTGATGCGCTCTGTGCTGCCAGTGCCTTTGACATTCGACCAAAACATTCTACCGCGAGGCATACAATGATGACCGACGCACCCACGACCGGCGTGCCGGCCGACCTGCCTGTTCAGGCCATGCTCCAATCGGCTTTCGATGCATTTACCGACCCCGTCTTCGTCAAAGATCGCGCGCACCGCTGGGTTGCGTGTAACAGCGCGTTTGCGGCAATGCTTGGGCACCCGCCCGCCGCTCTGATTGGCCGCAGCGACCCTGATTTCTTCGATGCTGCGCTTGTCGCTGGCTACTGGAAGGCCGACGACGAACTTTTCGCCAGCGGGCAGCCGCAATCAACCGAAGAAGTTGTGCAGCACAGCGACGGCAGCACACACGTCAGCTGGACGCGCAAATTCCCGATCCGCGGCCAGGACGGCGAAGCGGTTGCGCTGCTGGCAATCATCACCGACATCACCGACCTCAGGCGCCGGCAGGAAGAAGTTGCGCGCCTGCAAATTGAAGTTGATGAGAAGATGGAAATCGTCGAGATGCAGCGCAAGCTGCTCGACGAAGTGGCCGTCCCAGTCATTCAGGTCTGGAATGGCATTCTGCTCCTGCCACTGATGGGCGTGATCGAAAGCCGGCGCGCGCTTCAGATCATGGAAAGCCTGCTCGACTCGATCAGCCGCACCAGCGCGCAGGTGATCATTATCGACATCACCGGCGTTCCCGTCGTCGATACCGGCGTGGCGAGCTACCTTATTCGAGCCATGCAGGCCGCGCAGCTGCTGGGCTGCAACAGCATTCTGGTGGGCATCAGCCCAGAAATCGCGCAGACGCTGGTTGGGCTGGGCATTGATTTCAGCCGCATTCAAACACGCGCAACCTTGCAAAATGGCCTGGAAGATGCGCTGCGACAGCTTAGCTACACCGTGCGGCGGCAATAGCTGAAACCGGCGCGCACCTTTTGCGTAGATCGCTGCGGTACCCGAACAGTACCGTTTGAGCGATCAATGCACCACCGAGGAGAAACGTCATGGCCTTGCTCGATCTTGTCGAATACCTCGACCCCACTGGCAATGTGCTGGCCGCCCGCGTGCCACCCAACGGCTCGGGCGAGCTGCGCCTGGGCTCGCAGTGCGTGGTGCGCGAAGGCCAGCTGGCCTTTTTCGCGCGCGATGGCCGCTTTCTCGACATGCTCATCCCCGGCCGGCACACGCTCACCACCAATAACATCCCGCTGCTGGTCGATCTGATCAAAATTCCCTTCGGCAACAAAAGCCCATTTCGCGCTGATGTGTATTATGTCAGCCTGCTCCAGCATACCGACATGCGCTGGGGCACGCCGCAGCCCATTCCCATGCGCGATTCGCAGTTTGGCCTGGTGCGTATTCGCGCCTTTGGCACCTATATCATTCAGGTGGCCGAGCCACGCCGCCTGCTGACCTCGGTGGTTGGCACGCGCGGGCGCTTCACCGTGCAGGATGTCGAAGAGCAGCTGCGCAGCTCGATTATCGCGCGCGTGGCCGATGTGATTGCCGAGTGGATGCGCGAGCGCAAGCTCTCGGTGGTCGATCTCGCGACCGAGTACGACGAGCTGTCCGAGGCGGCTCACAGCGCGCTCAAGGCCGATTTCGCCGGGCTGGGCCTTGAGCTGGTGCGCTTCTATATCAACACCATCACTATGCCCGAGGAGCTTGAGAACCGTGTTGATCAGGCTGGCGGCGTGGCGGCTATGGGTGGAATCGAGGGCTATACACGCTATAAAGCCGCCGAGGCGCTGGAAGATGCCGCCCGCGCCGGAGGCAACAACCTGGCCGGCGCAGGTGTGGGCCTGGGCGTTGGTATGAACCTCGGCGCAGTGATGGGCAATGCGCTCACGCCGTCGCTGCAGCCCGCGCCGGCCCCAAGCGCGCCAGCCGCGCCGCAAACCAAACACTGCCCCCAGTGCGGCACGTCAGTCATCGCCAACGCCAAGTTCTGCAACGAGTGCGGCCATTCGCTGGTCGCGCCGGCATGCCCCAAGTGCAGCGCAACCACGCAGGCCGGCGCAAAGTTCTGCACCGAATGCGGCACCGCGCTGAAGTAACCGTCATCCTCCGCAGCCCCACGACCCCGTCAGCACAGAGTTGGCGGGGTCTCATTCATCTCTCATTAAATCGTCCCTCCCTGCGCCCGGTGCCATGCTATACTAGCCGCCATTCGGCCCAATAGATCAGGGGTGGCGCGTGCTCACACAGCTGGTTCGCAAACGTGTATTGCTTGGGGTTGCGCTGGCGCTCGCCGTTACTGGCGCAATGGCGCTGAAACAACCCGCCGCGCCGGCCGCGCCAGATATGCCCACGCTGCCGCCTACTGCCGCCGCTGAGATTGCCGAGGCCGCCGCCCGCGCCACCGACACGCCCGCGCCACCAAGCGCCACTGCCGAACCGGTCGCCACCAGCGTTCCGCCAACCAGCACCACCATTCCCACCGCCACCGATATTCCAGCCACGGCCACGCCCAGCATCATCCCCACGCCTTCGCCGCGCCCAGCCGGCACGCCGGCCCGCGTTGGCATCCAGGTCGGCCACTGGAAGTCGAAAGAATTGCCCGATGAGCTGGCACGCCTGCGTACCTCGTCGGGCGCGTTTGCGGGCGGCTACGCCGAGGCCGACGTGAACCTCAACGTAGCGAATCGCGTGGTTGCGCTGCTGGAAAGCCGTGGCCTGCTGGTCGATCTGATTCCTGCCACGGTGCCGCCATCGTACGATGCCGACGTCTTTGTGGCGATCCACGCCGATGGCTCGAGCAGCAGCAGCAGCCGTGGCTTCAAGCTTGCCACGCCGTGGCGCACCTCGCGCGCCTCGCAGCACCTGCTCGACAGCATGGTCGAGGAGTACGCCAGCACCACCGGCATGCCGCAGGATGGCGCGGTGACGTTCAACATGCGCGGCTACTACGCCTTCAACTATCGCCGCCACACCCACGCCATCGCGCGCACCACGCCTGCGGTCATCGTCGAGATGGGCTTTCTTACCAACGCCGCCGACCGCGCCATGATGATTGATCAGGCCGACCGCGTGGCGGTGGGCATTGCCAACGGCATTGTGCGCTACCTCAACGAGCGCGACCCCAGCGACGGCGCGGCGCTGCTGCCACCCGAGTACAAAACCCAGCGCCCGATTGCCGCCGACGGGGTGGATGTGCTGGCCGCGCCGCGCGACAACGCCAACGTGCTCGCCCACATCGGCCCCGACGACCGCCTGTTCATCTTCCAGGAGCGCGACGGCTGGTATCAGGTGGTCGTGCGCGGCGGCGCGCGGATTACGGGCTGGGTGCGGCGCGATCAGGTGGCCGAAAGCAACGATCCTTTGCCGACCCCCTTACCATCAACCGACTCCTGATGCGCTGCGCGGCCCCGCCGCCAATACCCACGCGATTTGCAACATACGCCAACTGGCGGTATGCTACCAGATCGTGTGTTCTGTTTTCACCGGGAAAGACATGACTACTCACCACTTTCATATTGTGTTTGCGCGGCGCGGCGACGACTCGCCCACCCCGCAGTTTATTCGCATGCTCGAACATGCCGCCCACCAGCGCGGCATGAGTTTTGCGCACTGCCGAAACCACGAGCAGGCCGAAACACTGCGCTGGGCATTGCAGCGCGGCACCCTTCACATCGATTGTCTGATCGACTATATGGGCCGCTCGTTTCGCGCCGACTATGAGCTAGGCTGCGCCGTGAAAGATGCCGGCGGCATGGTGCTCGACGACCCCGACCGCGTGCGCATTTATGGCGACAAAGCCGTGATTCACCAGGAGCTTGAGCGCGTGGGTCTGGCCATGCCGCGCACCCTGCTCTGGCAACCCGAGCAGCCCAGCCGCGACCTGACCGCCGCCGAGCAGGCTTACCTTGGTCGGCGGATTGTCTGCAAGCCGGCGCGCGGCTCGGGCTCGGGTGGCGTGGTGCTGGGCATGGAACCAACTGCCGCCGCCCTGGCCAACGCGCGCGACTACGACGACGAAGATACCTACCTGCTGCAAGAGTTTGTGGAGCCAATCGACCTTGAAGGGCGGACCGCCTGGTTCCGCGTGTACAACTGCTTCGGCACCGTGATGCCCTGCTTCTGGCACCCCGAAACCCACGCCACCGAGCTGGTCACGCCCGAGCAGATTGCGCGCTACGGCCTGCACGAGCTGGAACGCATTTCGCGCATGATCGCGCTGGTTTCCGGCTACACCTGGTTTTCAACCGAAATCGCGCTGACCTGGCGCAGTGGGCGTTTCGCCTTCCTGCCAATCGACTACCTGAACAACAAGTGCTTTATGCTGACGCACGCTGAGTTTGGTGCCAGCGGCATGCCCATGCAGGTGGCCGAAACCGTCACGCGCGAGATCGCCGAGCAAACGCTGCGCCGCACCCGCAGCCCGCGCCCGGCCCGGCCCGCCGCGCCAGCCCCGATATTCGTTTAAACACGCAGAGAGACGCTTGTGTGGATTGTAATGGGCCTGGGCAACCCGGGCGAAGAATATGTAAAAACGCGCCACAACCTGGGCTTCCAGTGCGTGAGCGACGTCGCGCGCCGCAACAATCTCTCGTTCAGCGAGAAGATCGCCAAGTCGCGCGTGGCGGTGGGCACCATCGGCGGGCAGCGCGTGGCGCTCGCCAAGCCATTCACCTATATGAATGTGATTGGGCAGGCGGCCGTGGGCTTATGCCAGTGGTATAAAGTGAGCGCCGCCGAGAACCTGCTGGTGATCTACGACGACCTCGACCTGCCCTTTGGCGTGCTGCGCTTGCGCGAGCGTGGCAGCGCCGGCACCCACAACGGCATGAAGTCGGTGGTAAACCTGCTAGGCTCGCAGGTGTTCCCGCGCATCCGCGTGGGCGTGGGGCAGGGGCCGCCTGGCCGCGACGCCGCGAACTACGTGCTGGGGCGCTTCACCCGCGATGAAGAGGCCGCATTGCCCGAGGTGCATGGCCGCGTCGCCGACGCAGTCGAATTGATCATCCGCGAGGGTTTCGCCCGCGCCATGAACACATACAACGGCACTGGCAAGGCCCCGCACGAGTAAGCTGCGCCACCGCGCACAGCCTAGGTTCCTCCCAACGACTGAGGCGCGGCTGCGCAGTAGCAGCGTATGCTGAAGCTGAACAGCCGCATCGTCGTAAAGGAGGCTGCAGCTATGGCTACGATCTTGACGATGGTCTTGACCGCATGCATCGCCGCACTCGTGACCCGACTGATGATGCCCGCCCCCAGGCCGCCGACGGTTATTTATGTCCAGGCAGAACCGCAGCAGGAACAAGGTGGTATCGGCTGTCTGCCGATTATGGTGGTGACGCTCGGAGCCGTTCTGTTGATCCGCGTTCTCGCCGGCTAGGCGTGCCAGCATAATCGTTCCCAACAGAAAACCGCCGCGCCAATTGGCGCGGCGGTTTTCTGTTGAGTGAGGCGAAAGCCTAGCTCAGGCCACTGTTGATCGAGCTGAACACCTGGCTGACCTTACCGCCGAGCAGCGTCAGGATACCAATAACAACAATAGCGATAAGCACCAGAATAAGCGCGTACTCGACCAGGCCCTGGCCTTCTTCTTTCGCGAAAAAGCTACGAATCACTGCAATCACCCCCTTTAATGTGAAGAATTGTTATTAACCAGCCGTATTATAGATTTTTCAGGTGCAGAACTCAATAGTCAGAAGGTCCTAGAAGTCATGGTACCTCGCTGAACATTTATTCATCTACAATTTTTGTGTGCCGATTTTGGTGCTCGGGCCAAAAAATCAGCATATCTTAATTGGAAAGTATCGCCAATTATTTCTTTTCATACAGTCTGCGATTTTTCTGCCGGGCAACAAAAAACGCCGGCAACCAGAACGGCCACCGGCGTCATTCTTCAGCGGGAAGCTAGGGCATCGGCACCACAGCCGCCACCCGCGTACCGCGCCCGACCGAGCTTTCGATCCCAAACTCGCCGCGCAGCAGCGACTCGACCTGCTGGCGCAGTGTTTCGATGCCCAGGTTGCGGCGGCCGCTTTCCTCGCTCAGCACCTCGTTGACATGGAAGCCAGTGCCGTCGTCCTCGATCGACACGTGCAAGCTGCCATTATTCTGATCGAGCAGGACGCGCGCCTGGCTGGCATTGGCGTGCCGGGCGACGTTATTGAGCGCTTCCTGAATAAAGCGGAACAGCGCGACCTCGTAGTGGCTTGGCAGGCGCGCGTCCATATTCTGCACCATGAGGTTGACTTCCATCTTGTTTTTTTCGCTGAACTGCTGGACATAGCGCCGCAGAGTCGGCACCAGACCCAGGTCGTCGAGGATCATGGGCCGCAGGTCGAAGATAAAGCGCCGCGTGTCTTGCAGCGTGGTGTTGATTGCGCCCTTCAGCGCCACCAGCTCGCCGCGCGTCTGCTCAGTGTCGCGGTCGAGCAGGCGCTGGCAGATTTCGGCGCGCAGCACCAGGTTGCTCATCGACTGGGCCGGGCCGTCGTGCATTTGCAGGGAAATGCGCAGGCGCTCGTTTTCCTGCGCCTGAATGATTGCGGCGATCAGGTCGGTGCCTTCGTCGCTGCCACCGCGCGGCCCGCCGCCCATGTCGGCGCCTACCACCGGCTCCAGCGCCGAAACAATCTCGTAGAGCTGCGACTGGCGGCCCTTCAGCAGTTGCTGGCGGAACTGAAGCTGCTCGAGCTGGCCGCGCATCATCAGCAGGCGCATCTGAACTTCCTGGGCCGAGGTGTAGAAGTTTTTGATATCGGCCTTGCTGTATTTATCGAGGTTGACTTCAAGGTCGCGCAGGCGGTTGGCGACGGTAAGCTCGCGCTGTGCCAGCTTCTCGACTTCGGCAGTCGTCTGGCGCAGCAGCGTTTCCATTTCGCCAAGCTCACGCCGCGTCTTTTCGAGATCAGCACCGACGGTCTGATGAAGCTCTTCGAGTTTTTGTTGAGTTTCGCTCGGTGCCACCACAGACCCCCTTGTATATACTTTTAGCAGATGCGTCGTGAAGATTATAGCATAGGATGACCATAAACTGCCGTATGTTTCAAACGACGCCTGATCAAATTGTTATCAACTCAGCCGATCAGCCGATTGCATGCCCGATCGGCGCGTGGTATAATCCGCGAAATGACGCCGACGGAGCATAGGCCGTCGCCCACTCCAGAGAGCCGCCGGATGGTGCGAGGCGGTAGTTGGGCACGCGCCGATCCACTCCTGAGTCGCCAGGGATGTGCGGGCAGCCGCGCCGAACCTGGCCCGGGCGCGCCCGTTACAGCGCCTGCGCGCACAGCGCGCCTGAGGCCGCACTATGCGGCGAATGAAGGTGGCACCACGGGAGTTTGAAGGCTCTCGTCCTTCGAATTGCTTGTTCTGAGCGCGAATGCGCAACAGGCAGCACGGTTCGAAGGGCGGGGGTTTTTTGATTCCCCGCAACACAGGATATTTCGCTCATGACCTTCTGGCAACGGTTTGAACAGGCGCTGCTTGGGCCGATCTATGGCTCGGCGATGCTCATGCGCTCGGTGGTGTGGCGGCTGCGGCGGCCCATGCTGATCGGGGTGCGCGCTGTGGTGGTGCGCAATGGCGAGGTGCTGCTCATTCGGCACCGGGCCGGGCGCACGCCGTGGGCGCTGCCGGGCGGCGGCGTCGAGCGCTACGAGCGCATGGCCGAGGCGGCAGCGCGGGAGGCGGCCGAGGAAAGCGGCGTGCAGATGCACAATATCCAGTTTCTGGGCTTGTACGATCGCTTTGGCAAGGGCGTGAGCAACTACATCGGGGTGTTTGCGGGCGAAACCGCTGACGAGCCGCAGCCGCCGCGCTCGCTTGAGATTGCCGAGGCGCGCTTTTTCCCGCCCGGCGCGCTGCCGCCCAGCACCGACGAGGGCAGCCGGCGGCGCATTGACGAGTATGTGCGCGGCGAGCGGCGGCTGTACCGCGAATGGTGAGCGGTTACAGGTTTGCAGGTTCTATGTTTGAATGTTGCGCACCTTGTTGTACCAAGTACGGATGATCACTTCTGAATTATCATGCTTCGCTACGCTCAGCATCTCTTGGCATTGTCAAAAGGAGATTCTTCACTCCGCTGGCGCTTCGTTCAGAATGACAAAAGGCAAGTGTTTACCCGAACTTGGTATTATTTGCGAAGGTCACAGAAGGCGCAAGGCATTCTGATTTCTGACTACTGAGACCTGACGACTGTGATAGATGGAGCGCATAATGGCGGCATACACGCCAATTCTGGCAACCCTGGGCTATGTAATGTCGCCCGACGGCACGCAGGTGCTGATGATTCATCGCAACACGCGGCCGGACGACCTGCACTATGGCAAGTACAACGGCCTGGGCGGCAAGGTCGACAGCGACGAGGATGTGGTTTCGGGGATGCGCCGCGAGATCCTTGAGGAAGCCGGGATCGAAGCCGAGGAGCTGGTGCTGCGCGGCACGATTAGCTGGCCGGGCTTTGGCAAGAACGAAGAAGACTGGTTCGCGTTTATTTTCCGCATCGACCGCTGGAGCGGCACGCCGCTGGAGCGCAACCACGAGGGCACGCTGGAGTGGGTGCCCGTCGAAAAGCTGCACAGCCTGAATATGTGGGACAGCGACCGCATGTGGCTCGATATGGTGTTCGAGCGCGAGAGCAAAGTCTTTCACGGCATTGCGCCCTACAAGAATGGCGAGCTGGTTTCGTGGAGCTTTGTGCGGATCTGATGCGTGATTAATCCACAGATTACACAGATTACGCAGATGCAGGGCATGCAGCAGGGCGAGGAAGCGTATGGATACACTCGTTTGGATCGCGATTGGCGTGCTGGTGCTGGCGGCGCTGGCGGCCACGCTGGTTGCGCTGAACCGCAGCTGGGGCAGCTTCCCGCGCGATGCACGCTACCAGCCGCGCAGCGGGCCATCGGCGCCGGGCGCGAGTAGTCTGCCGCCCGCGCAAGCAAGTATGCCCGCGCCGGTGGAAGACGTGCCAGAGGGCCTGGTGCCGATCCTCAACCCGCTGGTGCGCCGCTCGGCGGCGCAGGCGCTGGCGCGCGGCGGCACCGCCACACGCTACATTGTGCAGCAGGGCGACGAGCTGTTTTTCGATTTTCGCCAGATCGACGACCCGGCCAAGCGCCGGCAAGCCTACGAGATGATGCGCGGCCTGAATGACGGACAAAACATCGACTTCCGGGCGACAGTGCAGCTGATTGGCGAGCTGTTTGGGAAACAATAAGACTTTGGAGATTCAAGCTACTGGGGCACAGAGATCAAAACTCAGTGTTCTCTGTGCGCTGTGTGGCTTAACTGAACGACGCTTACAATAAGGAGGAACAGGATGCTTGATATCAAGTTGCTGCGCGAGCAGCCCGATGCGGTGAAGGCGCAGCTTGGGCGCGCGGGCGTTGAGCCGGGCGCAATCGACGCCGTGCTGGCGTTCGACGAGCAGCGCCGCACGTTGCTGAAGGAAGTGGAGGCGCTCAAGGCCACGCGCAACGCCGTTTCGAAAGAAATTGGCAAGATGAAAGACGCCGCCGAGCGCGACGCCAAAATTGCCGAGATGCGCGGTGTGGGCGACCGCATTGCCGAGCTCGACAAGCAGGTAGCGCAGGTGGAAGAACAGCAGCGCATGGGCCTGCTGGAGCTGCGCAACATCCCAAATGCCGATGTGCCCGACGGCCCCGACGAAGATCATAATGTCGTGATTGCGCAGGAAGGCGAGCCGCGCCAGTTCGACTTCGCGCCTAAACCGCACTGGGAGCTGGGCGAGGCGCTGGGCATGATCGACTTCGAGCGCGGCGTGAAAATTTCGGGCTCACGCTTCTATGTGATGAAGGGCATGGGCGCCAAGCTCCAGCGCGCCGTGATTCAGTGGCTGCTGGACTTGCACGGCAAACAGGGCTACACCGAGGTCTACACGCCCTTTGTGGTGAAGGAAGAAACCGTGTGGGCGTCGGGCCAGCTGCCGAAGTTCCGCGACAACCTGTACCGCGACGTGGAGGACGACCTGTGGCTGGTGCCGACCGCCGAGGTGCCGGTGACCAGCCTGCACCGCGACGAGATTCTGGATATGGGCCAGCTGCCGCTGCACTATTGCGCCTACACGCCCTGTTTCCGCCGCGAGAAAATGAGCGCCGGGCGCGATGTGCGCGGCATCAAGCGCGGCCACCAGTTCGACAAGGTCGAGATGTACAAGTTCGTCGCGCCCGACACGAGCTACGCCGAGCTGGAGAAACTGCGCGCCGACGCCGAGGAAACCTGCCGCCTGCTCGAAATTCCGTTCCGCACCAAGGCGCTCTGCACTGGCGACCTGGGCTTTGCCGCCACCAAAACCTACGATGTCGAGCTGTGGGCACCGGGCCAGAACGAGTGGCTGGAAGTCAGCTCGTGCTCGAATGTCGAGGCGTTCCAGGCGCGCCGCGCGAACGTGCGCTTCCGCCCCGAGCAGGGCGCGCGGCCTGAGTATGTGCATACGCTGAACGGCTCGGGCCTGGGCATGCCGCGCACGATCATCGCGATTATGGAAAACTACCAGCAGGCCGACGGCACAATCGCCGTGCCAAAGGTGCTGCAGCACTACATGGGTACCGACGTTATTCGATAAGAACGAGACAAGGAGACAAGGAGGCAGGCGAGAGCTGTCTCCTTGTTTCCCCATCTCCTTGCCTGGAGTCGTGGATGGGTGAGATCGACGAGCGGCTGGAGCGCGGGGTGGCGATTTTTCGGCGCGCTGGCGACGACCCGGCATTGCTGGGCGCGGCGCTGCTGGCGTTCCATGGCGCGCTGGAAGGTGGGCTTGACGCGGCGCTGGCGGATCTGCCCGAGCTGCCAGCCGACGACCGCGCCACCATCGCGCAGCGCAAGCTGACCTGGCTGCGCCGCGCCGCCCTGGCCGAGCAGCACAAACTGCTCAGCGGCGAGGCGCGCGCCCGCGCACTCGATTCCGCGCGCGCGCGGATTGGGCTGATGCGCGGCGACGCCTGCGACTGGAGCGCGGCCGACGTGCAGGAGCTTGGCCGGCTGGCGGCGAATGTCTGCGGGCGGCGCGAACTGCTGCGCCAGATCGACCAGCGGGCCGAGCGCGCGCGCACGACGGTGGCCACCGCGCCGCCGATCTGGGGGCAGGAAGCTGGGCCGCGGCGCTTCCCAACTGTGCGGATCATTGCGACGCTGGTGTTTCTGGCGGCTTTTGCCAGCGTGATGTGGGTGATCTACCAGCAGATTGACGGGCCGCGCCTGCTGCGCGCACTTGGCGCAATTCCCGCGCCCACGCCTGCCCCGGTCGAGTTCGACGCCGACCCCACACCCACGCCACCAGTGCGCCGCGCCACCATTACCGGGCTGAATGGCGGGCCGGGCTGGCTGCATGTCACCGCCTCGTTCGACAGCCCAACGCGCGCGATTCAGCTTGCCGACGGCATGCAGGTCACGCTGCGCGACCAGCAGCAGACCGATGGGAACAATGTGCGCTGGCAGCTGGTGGAAGCGGCCGGCTACGAGGGCTGGTGCCCGGCGGCGAACCTGGCGCAGGGGCCGTGATATAGGGACGAAAGACAAAGGACCAAGGACGAATGGCTCTGCGGCGCGGATGAACGACAGTGCAGCACGGATGAACGACAGTGCGGCACGGATGAATAGCTCTGCGTCGTGGATGAACGACAGTGCAGCACAGATGAATAGCTCTGCGTCGTGGATGAAGGACTGTGCGGCACTACTACCGACGACTGACGATCACCGCGCCTCATCAAGCCACGCAAAAACGACGACCGGCCACATTTCTGTGGTCGGTCGTCAGTTATCGGCACCTTTCGATACGGCCTGCGGCCTACTCAAGATGCCGTCTTCAAAACCTCCGTGCCTCTGTGTCTCTGTGGTAAATCTATCGTCCTTCGCTCGTCTGCCCCGGCACCTTTCGATACGGCCTGCGGCCTACTCACGATGCCGTCTTCAGAACCTCCGTGCCTCTGTGCCTCTGTGGTGAATTTATGGTCGGCGCTTACGGCTCGTAGCGCTTCAGGATGAGCGCGGAATTATGCCCGCCCAGGCCAATCGAGTTTGAAAGCGCGACGTTGACGCGTGCCTCGCGGGCGATGTTCGGCACATAATCAAGGTCGCATGCAGGGTCGGGCTGCTCGAGGTTGATCGTTGGCGGAATGCGCCCATCGTGCACTGCCAGCGCGCAGATCAGCGCCTCGACCGAGCCGGCCGCGCCCATCATGTGGCCGAGCATCGACTTGGTGGAGCTGACCGCAAGGCGGCGAGCGTGCGCGCCAAACACCGTCTTGATCGCCTGCGTTTCCGAGGCATCGTTGAGCGGCGTGCCAGTGCCATGCGCGTTGATATAATCGACCGCCTCGGGCGCAAGGCCCGATTTGCGCAGGGCCATCCGCATCGCGCGCGCCGCGCCTGCACCCGTCTCGTCAGCGGCGATCATGTCGCGGGCATCGGCGCTGTTGCCATAGCCCACAATTTCGGCCACAATCGGCGCGCCGCGCGCCAGCGCGTGGTCGAGGCTTTCGAGAATCAGCGCCGCCGCGCCTTCCGAAAGCACAAAACCGTCGCGCCGCGCATCGAAGGGCCGGCACGCCAGCTCGGGGTGCTCGTTGTTGTCGGCCAGCCCGCGCATGGTGCTGAACGATGCCATGATTGTGGGGTGGATGGGCGCCTCGCCGCTGCCAGTAACAATCACCTCGGCATCGCCGCGCCGGATGGTCTCGAACGCCTCGCCAACGTTATGCCCACCAGTTGAGCAAGCTGCCGTGATGGCCATGTTCGGGCCTTGCGCGCCGATCAGAATTGCAATCGCGCCACTGGCCGAGTCAGCCAGCATGTTGGCAATCATGGTTGGGGCAACGCGGCGCGGGCCACGCTCGCGCAATACGTCGTGGTTATCGAAAATCAGGTCGAGCCCGGCCGCGCCGCTGCCATAGATCACGCCAACATGCTCAGGGTCTTCCTGCTCCATATCAAGCCGCGCGGCGCGCACCGCCTCGGCCACGGCGTTGAGCGCATAGCGGGTATAGAGCGACTGGCGGCGCGCCTCGCGCGCATCCAGCTCGGGGTCGAGCGCGAAGTTCTTCACCTCGCCGGCGATGCGAATCGGCAGCGCGCTCGGGTCGAAGCGCGTGATCGTGGCGATGCCGCTGGTGCCTGCCAGCAAGGCCCGCCAGGTCGCGGGCGCATCGTTGCCAACCGGCGTCACCGCGCCCAGGCCCGTTACGACGACACGGCGCATTGTTCTCTCCTCATCCCACCACGCTAGTCAACACTGGCCAGCAAGCGCACAACATCCACATCCGTCAGCGTCACTGGGCGCGCCTCGGGCGTGATACGCTTGATCAGGCCGGACAAGACCTGCTTCGGCCCGATCTCGATAATCGTATCTACGCCCTCGGAAACCATCGCCTGCACCGAGCGCGTCCACTGCACCGGGCGCGTCAGCTGCTCGGATAGCTCAGCGCGCAGATCTTCGACGGTGGTGAGCGCCTGCGCGCTGATGTTTGCTATCAGTGGCACCTGTGGCGTGCGGAAGTTGATGCGGCTGATCAGCTCGTTGAAGTGCTGCGAGGCCTGCTGCATGAGCGGCGAGTGCGAGGCGATGCTGACGGCCAGGCGCTGCACCAAGCGCGCGCCACGGGCTTTCGCCAGATCCATGGCCCGCTGCAAAGCCGCGACCTCGCCCGAAAGCACCGTCTGGCCCGGCGAGTTGGCGTTCGCCAGCGTCACCACGCCTTCCGACTGCGCTTCTTCCACGACCTGCGCCAGCGTTTCTTCGTCCAGCCCGATCACGGCAGCCATGCCGCCGGGGCGCTGCTCGCCCGACTCTTTCATCAGACGGCCGCGCTCGCGCACCAATAGCAGGGCGTCGTCGAAATCGAGCACGCCAGCGGCAACCAGCGCGGTAAACTCGCCCATGCTGTGGCCGGCCACGAGCTTGGGCGTGCCCAGGTAGCCCAGCGCGCCAAAGCGCTCTTTCAGCGCCTCAAGGCAGGCAACACTGACCGTTAAGATGGCCGGCTGCGCGTTGTAGGTGTCGTCAAGATCCGCCTGTGGGCCTTCAAAGCACAGGGTCGAGAGTGGGAAACCAAGGATCGCGTCGGCCTGGTCGAAGATGCGACGGGCGGCGGGGGAAGCGTCGTAGAGCTGCTTGCCCATCCCCACATACTGTGATCCCTGGCCAGGGAAGACAAAGGCGATCTGGGCCTTCATCGAATTGAGGATGTCCAAACTGATTCTCCTGCAGTAAAATTTGGTAAACAGCGCCTGCGTCACCGAAGGCAATCACGCATTACAACGCTGTAAAGAGGGCTTTGGGTGAACTGACAGAGTATAGCAACTGGCGCGGCGCTTGTCAAATAGATTGTGCGAAATGGTTCAAGGAAAATTCAGCTTTTGCGAGGGTTGCGCGCCCTCGCGCTCCTCTTGCTTATCTGGCAATCTGTCTGGGCGGGCCTGCGTGTCCGCCCGTCATTTTGCAAGGGCTGCGCGCCCTCGTGCTCTGCTTATCTGGCAATCTGTCTGGGCGGACCTGCGTGTCCGCCCGTCATTTTGCGAGGGCTGCGCGCCCTCGTGCTCCGCGGTTAGGGGTCGCCGCCGACCCCTAACAACCCCGCCGTCGGGGCCCTGCCCCGAACCCCAAAAAGAGCGTGAGTTGCAAGCGAAATGCTCTGCGGTCATGCCTCCGTTGTGGATGGAAGCACGGCATCGAATGATGGGTGCTGTATACCGTTTTAGGACGAACGAGCCTTCATTCTATGCTGCCAGCGGGAAGCATAACGGAGGCATGACATTCACACTGTAAGAATGCCGACCACCTAAAATTTGGGGTCTGGGGGCGATAGTCCCTGGTGCAGGTGCAGGGGCCAGCGGCGGCCCCTGCGGCCTTGCGGCCTGAGCAAACAAGGCGGGCGGACACATAGGTCCGCCTAGACAAGCTGCAACACATTTCACAATCGGTGGTATAATGCTTGATATATCAATGATTGACGTATCAAATATTATGGAAACGCACAAGAGGAACCGGATGTCAGTTCAAACAAACACGCTGAAGCCCGAACTACAATCCTACGAACAAGGGCTTAGCGGCCTGCCCGCGCTGCTTGCCATGATCGGCATTTCGCTCACCGTGCTGCTCTCTGCCCTCGATCAGACGATTGTTGGCACGGCGCTGCCGCGTATCGTCGCGGAGCTGCACGGCTTCGACCTGTACGCCTGGGTGGCGACGTCGTACCTGCTTACCTCGACGGTGATGGTGCCGATTATGGGCAAGCTGGGCGACCTGTATGGGCGCAAGACCTTCCTGCTGGCAGCAATTGCGATTTTTGTCGCGGCATCGCTGGCCTGTGGTGCCGCCAACAGCATGATTTTCCTGATCATTGCGCGCGGCGTGCAGGGCGTTGGCGCAGGCATGCTGCAGGCCACGGCCTTTACGAGCGTGGGCGATATGTTCCCACAGCCTGAGCGCCGCGCGCGCTGGCAGGGCATTATTACCAGCACTTTCGGCCTGGCTAGCGTAGTTGGCCCAACGCTCGGCGGCATTATGACCGACACGTTGGGCTGGCGCTCAGTGTTTTATGTAAACCTTCCGGTTGGCATTCTGGCGATTGTGGTGCTGATCTTCGCGCTGCCGGCCAACCTCTCACCGCGCACGCCGCACGCCCGCGTCGACTGGGCTGGCGCGGCGCTGATCACCACGGCGGTGAGCGCCTTCCTGCTGGCAGTTGAGTGGGGCGGCGAAGTGATGCCGTGGGGCTCGCCAACGATTATTGGCTTGCTGGCGGGCAGCGCCGCGCTGCTGGTGGCGTTTGTCTGGGTCGAGCGCCACGCGCCCGAGCCGCTGATGCCGCTCGATCTCTTCCAGATGCGCACTGTGGCGATCTGCAGCGCGATTTCGCTTCTGATCGGCTTTGCGCTGTTCAGCCTGGTCTTCTACACCCCCCTGCTGGCACAGGGCGCGCTGCACCTGAGCGCCAGCGAGGCCGGCGCGCTGCTGACGCCGCTGGTAGCCAGCATGGCGGTTGGCTCGCTGCTCAGCGGCCAGCTCTTCGCGCGGATCGGGCGGGCGCAGCTGCTGATGACGATTGGCGCGCTGATGCTGTGCATTGGTACGTTTATGATCACCGGCGTGTCGCTCACGGTCAACCACTGGCAGCTCGGCATTGAGCTTGGGATGTGTGGCCTCGGCGTGGGCATGCTGCTGCCGATGCTCACGATTCTGGTGCAGTCGACGGTGCCGCGCAAGCGCCTGGGCGTGGGCACATCGACGGTGCAGTTCCTGCGCCTGATCGGCAGCACGCTTGGCACCGCAATCGTTGGCGCGCTGGTGAGCAGCCTGTTTGTTGCCAACATGGCCGCCGCGACGCCGGCCGGCACCAACCCGCAGCTCGCCGCCGCCCTGCACGACCCGCAGGCGCTGGTCAGCCCCGACGCGCAGGCGGCGCTTGGCACGATGGCGCAGCAGATCGGACCTGACGGGCCGGCGCAGCTGCAAAATCTGCTGGAGCTGAGCCGCAGCGCGCTGGCGGCCGGCATTCGCGCCGGCTTCTGGCTGTCGTTTGGCGCGGCGCTGCTGGTTCTGCTGATGGTACTGATGATGCGACAGGCAAAAGTTTCGGCGGCGGCGATTGCCGAAGCGCGGCGCGAAGGACTGGATGAAGGCGGCCTGGGCGCGCTCTAGCGCGGCTGTATCGCACAAAGGAGCGCGACGATGGTTGATGAAACGACAGTTGAAACAGCGCCGCCCGCCAGAGGTGAAACCGTGGTTCAGATGATTGCGCGCACCTACCACGCGCTGGTGCCGCAGTTCGAGCGCCACGTGGGTATGGGCAAGACGCGCTGGCAAATTCTTTCGACGCTGCAGCGCGCGGGCGAAATCAGCCAGGCGGCGCTGCAACAGCAGCTTCATGTGGATGGCGCGGCGATCACGCGGCAGGTCAAGCAGCTCGAAGAAGATGGGCTGGTGCAGCGCCGCACCGACCCGCACGACAACCGCTATACGCTGGTGGCGCTTGCGCCCGATGGGCAGGCGCTGGCGGCCAGCATGCAGGAGCAGCGCGCATCGTTCCAGGCCTTGCTCACGGCTGGCATTCCCGAAGACGAGCTGATTGTGCTGCGGCGCTGCCTGGCGCGCGTGCGCGAAAATGCGCTGGCCCTGGGCGAGGCGTAGAAACCATAACAGAGCCACAGAGGGCACAGAGAACACAGAGTACGAGATCGGTATCGGCATCGTTTTTGGCTCAATTGATATGAAGTTCGCTGTAAACATGTAAAACACAGAGCGGCGTGGTTCAAAAGAACCGCGCCGCTCGATTTTTTGCCCAATTTGCGCAAAGCAGCAAGGAGATGAAACGCGAGCCTTCGCTTTCCTACTGCTTGTTGTTGCGGAACAGCTCGCTCGCACTGGCCAGCGCGATCTGGTAGACCTCGCGCAGCGGCAGGTTGTGCGCCCGCGCCAGCCGCGCGCAATCTTCGTACTCGGGGGCCGCGCCCATGTCCGCGCCCTGCCAGCGTTTGCGCTTCACGCGCACCGGGCCGAGCGGCGTTTGTACTTCCACCAGCTCGCGCCCGGCGACATGCCGCTCGGCGGGGCGGCGGCGCACGCCCAGCGTGCTCGTTTCGCGCATGATCAGCGCCACGGCGGTATCTTCCAGCGCGGCGGGAACCAGCGCCGAAAGCAGCGTGGCCGGGCGGCCTTTCTTCATCAGAATTGGCGCGAGCCAGGCGTCGAGCGCGCCCAGAGCAAGCAGTTGCTCGGCGGCATAGGCAAGCTGCTCAGCGGGCTGGTCGTCGATGTTGGTTTCAAGCAGAACCAGCGCGGAATTTTCTTGGGCCGCGTTCACTTCCGCTTCGCCCAGCCAGACACGCAGCGCATTCGGGCGCGGCGTGTCGCGCTTGCCGAGGCCGTAGCCAACGCGCGCCACGCGCATGGGCGGGCGGCGAAACTCAGCCAGGGCGGCCAGCAGCGCCGCGCCGGTGGGCGTCACAAGCTCGAACGGTGTGTCGTCGGGGATGGTGGGCGCGCCAGCCGAAGCCAGCAGCGCCAGCGTGGCGGGCGCGGGCAGGGGCAGCTGCCCGTGTGCGGCGCGCACCCAGCCGTGGCCGAGCGGCAGCGGCGAGGCATACACCGCTTCCACGCCCAGCAGGTACAGGCCGGCGACAACGCCAACAATATCGACAATTGCGTCGAGCGCGCCAACTTCGTGGAAATGTACCTGCGCAGCCGGGATACCGTGCACCTGACCTTCGGCTTCGGCCAGGCGCGCAAACACGCGCAGACTTTGTTCCTTCACAGTGGTATCGAGTGTGCTGCGCTCGATAATCGCCTGCACGTCGGCGAGGTGGCGGTGCGTGGCTTGCTCAGGCGCATCGACCAGCGCGCGCGTGCCGGCCAGAAAGGCGCGGGTGCCGCGCTCGGCCGCAACCGACCAGCCCGGCAGATCGAGTTTCGCCAGCTCGGCGCGCAATGCTTCGAGCGGCAAACCGGCGTCGAGCAGCGCGCCAAGCGCCATATCGCCGCTGATGCCCGAGAAGCAATCGAAGTAGATGATATGCGTCATGCAGCGGGTTCGCTTCTTTACTCGGCAATCGCTTCAATCGCAACGCCGTGGGTGTGCGCCGCGCCGAAAATGATGTTGCTGCTGCCACGCAGTGCCAGCGCAAACGCGCCCGGCCCGCGCCGCGCCAACTGTTCCTGCACCGGGTCGTAGGCTGCATCGGCGGCTGGCGTCATGAGTGTAATCGCCGCCGAACCGATTGGGAAGGTTGGCCCCGCGCCATCCAGGCCAAGCAGGGCAGCGTAGTGCTGGCCCGTTGCCGCAAGATCGTCGGTGGCGACAGCCACGCCGCCAATGCCGGTGACGCCGTTCGGGTGCTCGCGCAGCGCGCCGCCCGGCACGCGCAAGTCGCGTGGAGTGACGTCGGCGCACAGGAAGGGCAAGCCGCGATCAGCGGGCCGCGCCGTCTGCCATGCCACGCGCACGCCATCGGGACGCAGGCGTCCGCCGTCGTTCGGCCCTTCAATGGCGAGGCCGCGCGCCCGCGCCACCGCCACGTCTTCCGCAATCGCGCCGGGCAGCAGCGCATAGTCGATCAAGCCCTCGCCCTCGGCAGCGTGACGCCACCAGTGGTGCTCGGGCGCGTCGCGCAGAAAGGCGATCAATTCGAGGTAGGTGTCGTCGGCAAAAACCACCAGCGCATTATGGGTGGCCCCGTCGGCGTGCGTGCCACCCGGCGCGACGGTGAAGCCCAGCGCGGTGTAGTCGGCAATTGCGGCGTCGAGGTCGTTCACCAGAATCACGATATGGTCGAGCGCGCGAATCATAGCGATTTCTTTCTTCCTGGCTGGAAAGAGGAGTGGCTGTTACAGTGCGGTTGCTTCGGCAGTTGCGGGCGCGCCCAGGCCGCCCAGCACAAAGCGCACAACGTGCTCGGCCAGCGCGCCGGGCTCGCCGCCCAGGACATGCGCGAGGTGCGCAAACGCGCGCGGGCTGATCAGCTCCAGGCAGAGCGCCGCAAGCGCAGCGGGGTCGCCGGGGCGCAGCACGCCCTGCCGCTGGCCGTCGCGGATCACCTGCTCAAGCAGGGAATGCATGGTGGCGTAAAGCTCGTGCTCGGCGGCCGCGCCGCCAGGCGGCTCGGGGGCGGGGCGCAGCTCGATCAGCACGGCCTGCTGCGCGACGCGCTCGTACTGCGCGACCACCAGCGCCCGCAGCTTCTGCACCGGGTCGGGGCTGGTGGCGGCGGCGGCAAGCAGGCAGTGGCGCGTGTGGTCGCAGGCGGCGTGGCTGACGGCGGCAAACAGGTGTTCCTTGCTGGGGAAGCGTCGGTAGATCGTGCCAACGCCAACGCCAGCGCGCCGCGCGACTTCTTCCATCGTCACGTCGGGGCCGCGCTCGGCAAACAGCTCGTGGGCCGCGCTGAGCACGCGCTCGAGGTTGCGCTGCGCGTCTTTTCGCTCGCGGCGCGCGCCGCTGCAAGGGTCGTCCATTCCACACCATTCCTCGCTTTGCTGGGCGCAGTATAGCACTTTTTCTTCCGAAACGGAAGCGGGGTTCCACTTAGTTGGTCGCGCTGCGAGGGTGTGTGCTTGGGCCGCAGGCTGTCTGGGCGGACCTATGTGTCCGCCCTACCACCTTGTTTGCTCGGGCCGCAAGGCTGCAGGCAGTACCTGCTTCAAGCCAGCTTGCTCAGGCCGCAAGGCCGCAGGCAATACCTGCTTCAAGCCAGCTTGCTCAGGCCGCAAGGCCGCAGGGGCTATGCCGCCCCTGCACCTGCACCAGGGGCTATCGCCCCTGGACCCCAAATTTGATGCCGGTATCGCTGCCAATGTATAGCCTTTCATGCCTCCGTTGTGCTCCCCGCTGGCAGCAAAATTTGCAATCTTTGCTAAATTGGAGGTTTTGAAACAAGCCATATCTATATTTTTCGATGCCAGCTTTTTGGCACAACGGAGGCATAACTAGATGGCATTTCATATGCCGGCCACGCTCTTTACGGAGTTCGGGGCAACGCCCCGACGCCGGGGTTGTTAGGGGTCGGCGGCGAACCCTAACCGCGAAGCGCGAGGGCGCGCAGCCCTCGCATGAAAGATGGGCGCAGCCAAACAAACCCATGTTGCCCCACACCACATCATCATGTACCATGGCCCGCGCGCCGCCGGGCGCACATACAGCCAAGGAGCCTTTATGAGCGCCAAGCTTCGAATCCGCGATGTCGAGCGCATTGTGGTGAATGTGCCGTTTACGCCGCGCTGCCAGCAGTGGAATGCCCGCGAGGTCTGGCAGTGGAGCATCTCCGAGGTTATTCGCGTCACCACTGACGATCCCGAGCTGGTTGGGTATGGCGAGACGCTGCCGCACTACACCTGGGGCCGCGTGCCCGACGCCGCGATTGCGCGCGTGCGCGGCGGCAACCCCGCCGACTTTCTAGGCGACGACTCGCTCGGTGCGGGTTTGCAGATGGCGCTCTACGATCTGGTTGGCAAGGCATTGGGCGTGCCGGCCTACCGCCTGTTCAACCTGCCCAAAGTGCGCGACTGGTGCCCGATTTCGTGGTGGAATATCGACATGCCGCCCGAGGCGCTGGCCGCTGAGGCCCAGGACGCGCTGGCGCAGGGCTATACATCGTACAAAATCAAGGCGCGGCCGTGGTGGGATATTTACGAGCAGGTCGCGGCGATCAGCGCCGTCACGCCCGAGTACTTCCGGCTCGACCTCGACTGGAACAACATGCTGCTGAACGCGGGCAACGCCGCGCCCGTGCTGGCCGAGCTCGACAAGCAGCCGCGCATCGCGATCTACGAGTCGCCGATTATGCAGCGCGATGTCGAGGGCCAGCGCGAGCTGCGCCGCAAAACCACGCGCCCACTGGCGCTGCACTTCGGCGAGCCGCCCTTCCCCACCGTCGTGCGCGAAAGCGTCTGCGATGGCTTTGTGGTCAGCGGCGGGGTGGCAAGCGTGCTGCGCCAGGGCGCGCTGGCAGCCGCCTTCGAAAAACCATTCTGGCTGCAACTGGTCGGCACCGGGCTGACCACCGCGCTGTCGGTGCAGCTGGGCGCGGTGCTGCCCTTTGCGCAGTGGCCCAGCGTGAACTGCCTGAACAACTACGCCGACGACCTGCTGGCCGCGCCGCTGACAATTCAGGGGGGAGGCGTGCGTGTGCCCGAAGCGCCCGGCCTGGGGATCGAAATCGACGAAGGTGCATTGGAGCGATTCCGCATGCGGCCACCCTACGAGCACCCCGCGCCGCGCATGATCATGTCGGTGGTGTGGCCGGGCGGGCGCGTGATGCACTACACCCAGATGCGCCCGCAGTGCTGGGACGATTTCTGGGCCGGCAACCAGCCCGCCCAGGAGCGCGGTGTGACGATGGAAGTACACTACGACGACGGCACGCCCGAGTGGGCCGATCTGTACGCCCGCGCCTCGCTCGCGCCCGTACGCGATCAGCGCTAAGTTCTACCACCAAGACACCAAGACACCAAGATGGCAGAGAATAATATTCGCCTTGGTGTCTTGGTGTCTTGGTGGTTCTTTTATAAGCGATATGATGAGGTAGGCATGAAACTTCTTGTGATTGGCGGGGCGGGCCTGGTGGGCGGGCTGGTGCTGCCCGCCGTCGCTGAGCGCCACGCGCTGCGCGTGTTCGACCGCCAGCCGCCGGCCGATCCCGGCTGGGAATATGTCGCTGGCGATGTGGGCGACCTCCATGCGCTCGTTGCGGCAGCGGCCGGCTGCGATGCGCTGTTGTATATGGCGATGGGCCACAAGATCTACGATACCACGCTGGGCATCATCAGCAACTTCGACGTGAATGTGAAGGGCGTCTACCTTGCGCTCGACGCCGCGCAGCGCAACGGCATCCGCCACGCCGTCTACACCAGCAGCATGTCGGTGTACGCGCACAACCTGGAAGACCGCCCACTGCAAGGCGAAGACCTGCCGCCCGATTCTCACGGCCTGTACGGCCTGACCAAGCGCCTCGGCGAAGAAGTGTGCCGCAACGCCGCGCACGCCTGGGGCATGAGCGTCAACGCGCTGCGGCTTTACCTGCCCATGCCCGAAGATGAGTGGCAGGCCTTTGCGCAGGCGCACCAGCCCACCTTCGCCACAACCGCCAATGATGTCGCCCGTGCGATCCTGGCGGCGCTGGAGTATCGCGATGGCTTTCAGGCCTTCACCATCACCGGCGACTACGCCGAGCAGCATATGCTGATGGAAAAAGCGCGCCGCCTGCTTGGCTGGCAGCCGCTCGCCCGGCCACAGACGAAGAGCGAATGACCAAGAACTACAGCAGTGTGCAGTCGGCAGGATGCAGAGGACTTGTGCATTTTCCGCGCTCCAACGTATTTCTTGCCGATGCGTGAATGGTCAACTGTTCCGCAAACCGCTCTAAAACACGCACGTTCGTCTTTCGTCCCGTATCTCTTTCTTCTCCGCGTCCTTTGCGCCTCTGCGGTGCAACAGAAAGAGGAACCCGATGTCACTCCTATTCGAAGAACAGACCCGCGCCGACTTGCGCGCGCTTGCGCCGAATGTCCTGCTTGTATTGCCCGTTGGCGCGACCGAGCAGCATGGCCCGCACCTGCCCGTCGGCACCGACCGCTTCACCGCCGAGTATGTGGCGCGCGCCGCCGCCGAGGCCGCCAGCGCCCGCTTCCCCGTGCTGGTTGCGCCTACCCTGCCGTTTGGCAGCTCGCAGCACCACCTGCCCTTTGGCGGCACCATGTCGCTCGGCACCGAAACCTACTACCGCGTGCTGTGCGACCTGTGCGAGTCGCTGATCGTTTCGGGCTTTCGGCGCATCTTTATTCTGAACGGGCACGGCGGCAACAACGAGCTGATCCAGCTTGCCGTGCGCGACCTGGCCTTCAAGCACGACGCGCAGCTCGCCGCCGCCGCCTACTGGACAATCGCGTGGGATGCGCTGGTGGCCGAGGGCGCGCACGAGCGGGCGGGCTTGCCCGGTCACGCCGGCACCTTTGAAAGCTCGCTCGTGCTGCACCTGCGCCCCGAGCTGGTGCGCGAGCCACGCCCGCACCGCGAAAATCCTGCCAACACCGACACGCGCAGCTTCACCGCGCCGTATCGCGCCGAGCTGCACGGCTCGTGGCAGCGCAGCAGCGGCTTCACCGACAGCCCCGACCAGGCCGACGCCGAGCGTGGCGCGCGCTACTTGCAGTTAATCGTGGGTGCAGTGGCCGATGCGTTTGCGGAGTTCTACAAGAGTGCCTTGTGAAAGGTTGGTTAAAGAGCACGGAACCACCAAGACACCAAGGCGCCAAGAATCAAAAACGAACGACCAAGATATATGCCTTGGTCGTTCGTTTTTCGCCGTTTAGCTACGTGTTGGAATGCCCTATACCCTCAGGTGTGCTCACCCATGAGGGCTCGGGCGTGATCTCGTCGTGCGGAGTTGGGCCGGGGTCGGGCAGGTCGCTTTCATGGAGCGTCATCAGCGGGCGCAGCGCCATATCGTGATCGCACAGGATCTGGCAGGAAAGGCGCGCCTCGCCCAGCAGTTCTTTATCGGTCAGGCGGTCGCGCTCGGCCACAGTCATGACGTTTGGCTCGCCGGCGCTAAACGCCACCCGGCAGGTGGTGCAGCGCGCGTGGCCGCCGCAGCGGTGCAGAATATCGACGCCGCTCATCTCGATTGCGCGCACCAGGCGCTGGCCTTCGGGCACATCGAATGTGCCGTACCCTTCAACTTCTAGCTTTGGCATACTCGTACCTCTCTTCTCGAATCCCTTCCTCACGCTGTAGCAAAGCCCGCGCCACCAGTCTGCACGTTCACTGCTGCTGTAAAGCGTGCGCGAGCTTTTCTGGGGCGCTTCGCACTTACTTTTTTTGCTGGCGCTTCGCCCCTATCCCCTCGATGCTACGCCCTTGAGCTTTTTCTGGGGCGCTTCGCCCCCATGCCCCCGATTAGGGAAACCCTGGCCGGTTTCCCTAAAACCCTTCCGGCAAAGGGCGCCCGTATCACTTACAATGCTCGTTGTCATGCCTTGCGGCGAACACGAAAATCAATACAGCTTTTGTATGCAGAAGCTGCTATCGAGCATTGCCAGCTTTCGGCATAACGGAGGCATGACAACCTAGCGCCGTCCCAGCCGACCACCTAAAATTTGGGGTTCGGGGCAACGCCCCGACGCCGGGCGGGTACCCACGAAGTGGGTGGGGCGGCGCGAGCCCCGGCGGCCTTGCGGCCCGAGCAAAATCACGCTAGAGTGCGACGACGCATCCGTCCATCAAAGCGCCGCGTAGGCAAGAGTAATAGAGCTTCGTTAGAACTGCCCCAGCCGCCCCAAATTCTATTGACAAAGCCCCCCCAGAGTTCGATAATACCCGCAACGGAATGAACATTCCGCTTTAGCAGCCAGCTTCGACACCGGCACGCCCCCGGCAGCCACACCAGTCGAATGGCGAAGAGGGAACTATGAGCGAACAAACGCCAACAACCACTGCCAACCGCCCGACCTTGCCGTTGATCGCGCTTGACGGCGCGGTGGTTTTTCCATACACCGTCGTTAGCTTGCCGCTCGACGACGACACTGAGCCGGTTGCCGATGCCGCGCTGAAAGACAATCGGCTGGTGCTGCTGGTTGCGCGCCGCTCCGACGCCGACGCCGACGCGCCGCTCGACATGCAGCTGCACCGCATCGGCACGATCGCGCGGATCGAGCAGGCCGGCACGCTGCCGAATGGCGTCAGCGGGCTGGTGGTGCGTGGCATCATGCGCGCCGAGCTGGGCGAACAAACCCAGAGCGAGCCGTTCGTCCGCTTCAGCTATACCGAGCGCCCCGAGCACTTCGAGCGCACGCCCGCGCTGGCCGAGCTGATGACCGAGGTCAAGGCGATCATCGACGCCGTGCTGGTCGCGCGCGATGTGCCGACCGAGATCCGCAACTTCGTGCGCAGCATCGATGATGCCGGGCACCTGGCCGACAACACCGGCTACTCGCCCGACTACACCTTTGCCGAGCGCCAGGAGCTGCTCGAAACCTTTGATATCACCGAGCGCCTGCGCAAGGTGCGCGACTTCTACCAGAAGCAGTATGCCGTGCTGGAAGTGCAGGCCCGCCTGCGCCAGGAAGTGCAGGACAGCTCGGCCAAGCAGCAGCGCGAGTTCTACCTGCGCCAGCAGATGCGCGCCATCCAGAAAGAGCTGGGCGAAGACGACGCCGAGTCGGCTGGGCTGGACGACCTGCGCGAGAAGCTGCTGGCCGCCAACCTGCCCGAGGTCGCCCGCAAAGAGGCCGACCGCGAGCTGCGCCGCCTGGAGCAGATCAACAACTCCTCGCCCGAGTACCAGATGATCCGCACCTACCTGGAGTGGGTCGCCGAGCTGCCGTGGAGCAAAACCACCGGCGACACGATCAACATCGCCCATACCCGCGAGGTGCTGGACGCCGACCACTACGGGCTGGAAAAGATCAAGGAGCGCATCCTTGAGTACATGGCCGTCAAGCAGCGCCGCGACGCGCTTGGCGACACCGACGCCCGCTCGCGCGAGCCGATCCTGGCCTTTGTTGGCCCTCCCGGAGTTGGCAAGACCAGCCTGGGTCAGAGCATTGCCCGCGCGCTGGGTCGCCAGTTCGTGCGCATGAGCCTGGGCGGCGTGCGCGACGAGGCCGAGCTGCGCGGTTTCCGCCGCACCTATATCGGCTCCGCGCCTGGCCGCATCATTCAGGAGCTGCGCCGCGCCGGCACCGCCGACCCGGTCATCCTGCTCGACGAGGTCGACAAGCTCGGCAACGACTTCCGGGGCGACCCGGCCGCCGCGCTGCTGGAGGTGCTCGACCCTGAGCAGAACAACACCTTCACCGATCACTACCTGAACCTGCCGTTTGACCTGAGCAAGGTACTGTTCATCGCAACCGCGAACGACTGGAGCACAGTACCGCCCGCGCTGCGCGACCGCATGGAAGTGATCGAGCTGAGCGGCTACATCGAGGACGAGAAGGTGCACATCGCGCAGCAGCACCTGGTGCCGAAGCAGGTGCGCGCCAACGGCCTGCACGCCGCCGAGGTCACGGTCGATGAGGCCGCCCTGCGCGACATCATCGGCAACTACACCCGCGAGGCAGGCGTGCGCAACCTCGAGCGCCAGATCGGCAACGTGCTGCGCAAGGTCACGCGCCAGCTCGCCGAGGGTGACAGTAAGGGCGAAGCATTCGCCCCTATCACCGAAACGGCCCCGACGAGCGAGGCGAATGCTTCGCCCCAAAACGCCGACGCCACGGCGGCTTCTGACCCCAGACGCCAGACCCCAGATCCTCTGGTCGTCAGCACCGACTTCGTGCGCAAGGCGCTGGGCCGCCCACGCTTCTACAACGAGGCCAAGGAGCGGATCGACCAGCCCGGCATCTCGACTGGCCTGGTGTGGACGCCCGTCGGCGGCGACATCATCTTCATCGAGGCGTCGATTGTCGAGGGCAGCAAGGAGCTGAAGATCACCGGCCAGCTTGGCGAGGTGATGCGCGAAAGTGCCGAGGCCGCGCTGACCTACGTGCGCTCGCGCGCCAACTCGCTTGGCATCGACCCGCGCTTCTTCGATACGCACGCCATTCACATCCACGTTCCGGCGGGCGGCGTGCCGAAGGACGGCCCCTCGGCGGGCATTACCATGGCCACCGCGCTGGCCTCGGCCGCAACCGGCCGGCTGGTGCGCGACGACGTGGCAATGACGGGCGAGATCTCGCTGCGCGGGCGGGTGCTGCCGATTGGCGGCATCAAGGAGAAGGCGCTTGGCGCGCACCGCGCCGGCATCCGCACCATCCTGCTGCCGCGCCGCAACGAGGTCGAGCTGGACGAGCTGCCGCGCGAGGTCTTCGACGAGATGACCTTCATCCCGGTCGATACGCTCGACGAAGTGCTGGCCCACGCCCTGCGCAAGCCCGGCGACCAGCCCGGCGCAACGCTTGGCACCGTGCTGGGCCTGCCAATCGGCAGCGAGCCCATCCAGGCCGCCGAGTAAGGCATCCGCTGCCAACGGCACGGGGCCGGCTGACAATTGTCAGCCGGCCCCGTGCCGTTGGCAGGCAGGGTATAATGCGCCCACCGCCTGCAAGAAAGGAAACGTTATGGCTGCCTGCTCACACCTCGACCAGATCCGCGACGTCACGCCCAGCGCAAACGGCTGCGAAGACTGCCTGAAAACCGGCGACACCTGGGTGCATCTGCGGCTGTGCCTGATCTGCGGCCATGTCGGCTGCTGCGACTCATCCAAAAACAAGCATGCCACCAAGCATTTTCACAGCACCAATCACCCCTTGATCCAGTCGTTCGAGCCTGGCGAAGATTGGTTGTGGTGCTATGTTGATCAAGTGATGCTGGAGCCAGCCGGCGAGTGATCGACTCATGCCCCGCTGGGCAGCGCAGCTAACGCCCCGGTGAAGCTCAGCGCCTCTTCAGGCAGGGCATCGCAGCGCCCATCCACAATCGCCGCGTAGTCGCGAATGGTTTCGGCCAGCGGCACATACGCGCCCGGCAGCGCCGTGAAGGGTTCTGCCACCACAAAGGGCTGCGAGCCAAACAGCAGCGCGCGTCGCGCCCGCCCACGGAGCGGTGCATCCGTCGCGCCCGCGCCTTCGGTCACACCGGTTTCGCGCATCAGCGCGCGCGCCGCCGCCGCCACGCGCCGGTGCTCGGCGCTCAGCACATCGCCCGCCAGCAAGCGCGACTCCGAGCGCACCGGGTCGATTGCCGGCCAGATGCTCTGCCCGCCTAGCACGCGGCTAAACACCAGCCGGCCATCGCTCGCAATTGGCGCGGGCGGCAGCGGGTTTGCGGCAAGCCGTTCGGGCGCCAGCAACTGCCACACCAGCACGCTCAGCGCAGCCGCGCCACCCCGCTCGCGGCCCGCAAGCCGGCTAACGGTTGCCGGTGTGAGTAGCGGCTCGTGCAGCACCAGCAGCGTTTCGCGGCCGCCTGCGCGCAAGTCTTCCGCCAGCGCCAGGGCCGTGTCGGCAATCGACTGGATGTCGGCGTTCTCCGCCTGAGCGGATACCACAATAGTGTGCTGCATCACGCCTTCGCCGCGCAAATCGGCAACCAGCGCATCTACATCCATGTGGCTTTCTTTCATGCCCGCGATCACCGCGCAGCCACCACGGCGCACGGCCAGGTCGTGAATCAGCTGGCTTGTGACGACCACCAGGCCCACGCCGGTCGTGCCCGTCATGGTGGTAATGCCACCGCGCACAAGCGGCGCAAACAGGTCGATCACCTTGATGCCGCTGATGTACAGCTCATTTTCTGCTTGCGTGGCAGCAGCGGGCACTGCGTTTGCACGCGCGTCAGCCGTCAGCGGCGCATCGACCGGCAGCGGCTTGCCCGTTGCATCGATTGCGTGGCCAATCAGGCTGCTGGCCGGCGGCAGGGTAGAAGTGTGAGAAGGCATTGTGGTGCTCCTTTCCTATGATTCGTGATAGCTCATGTTGCTCAGTACTCTGGAAAATACATTTCCTCGTACTCAGCTTCCAGGAAGCTCAAGCCAGTTTTCTTTCAACCTGATACTCAGATTAGCTTCCTGGAAGCTTGCCTGTTGTATGAAATAACGTATTTTCCAGAGTACTCAGAGTATTGTGTGAAGTGCTGGGCTGCTCGGTGCCGGCTCGCAGCGCCGCCAGAACCGGCGCATACCCTTTGTGCCGCGCCCAGTCGCGTGGCGTGCGGCCGTGTGCGTCGGCGCGGTCGTCGTCGGCACCGTGGCGCAGCAGCAATTCTGCCAGCGTGGCGCGGTCGCGCATTACCGCGCAGTGCAATGGTGTGATGCCCAGCGCCGTCGCGCAGTTGGGGTGCGCGCCGTGCCGCAGCAGCAAGGCGGCCAGTGGCAAGAGATCCATCAGCACCGCCAGGTGCAGCGCCGTCTGCTCGGCATTTGTGCGCGCATCGGGGTCGGCACCGCGCCGCAGCAGCAACTCGGCCAGCGCGGCGTTGTTGGAGTAGACGGCGCGGTGCAGTGCGGTAAACGCGCTCACCAGCACTGGCAGGCCAAACTGCCGCGCGGTCGCTTCGTCCCAGCGCTCCTGCGCGTGAATGAGCGCCGGGTCGGCGTCGAGGTAGGCGCGCACCTGCGCCAGCTGGCCGAGCCGCACCGCAATGAAGAACTGCACCAGCCGCGCAAACTGCGGGTCGGGCGAGGGGCGCTGGGCGCGCACCAGCTCGCCAAGCTGCTCGCGCAGGCGGCGGCGCGCGGTGAACAGGCGTTTCTTCACGGTGGAAAGCGGCACCTCCAGCAGCGCGGCGATCTCCTGCTGCGGGTAATCGGCCATGTAGAACAGCACGAGCACCTGCCGGTCGGCTTCGGGCAGCGCGGCAATGCCAGCCTGGATGCGGCGCTGCAGCTCGCGCGTTTCGGCCAGCTCGGCCGGGCCGGGCTGCGCGCTCGCCAGCGCGCCCGCCGCATCGAGCGGCACCAGCGCATGCGCCTTGCCGCGCACCAGCCGGTCGGCACATTTCAGCACCACGCGGCGAAACCAGCCCGGAAAGGCGGCCGGCTCGCGCAGCCCACCCAGATGCACAAACGCCTCGATAAAGGCTTCCTGCGCGGCATCCTGCGCCAGGTGCGCGTCGCCAAGCACGGTGTAGGCCACTGCGTGGGCCATCGCCTGGAAGCGCTCGACCACCGCGCCGAATGCTTCCAGATCGCCATGTTGCGCCGCGCCGATGCTTGCTGTCAGAGAAGCGTCCATATTCCTCGCGCTCCGTCGTTCGCCTTCACATATAAGTCCCATCCTGCGCGCAAAAGGTTACCACCCGCGAACGGGCGTATTGCTATACGTCCCCGAACGACGACTGACGGCTAAAGATTGAACCACAGAGACACAGAGGCACGGAGGTTTTGGGGTTGCAGGTTTACAGGTTTGCAGGTTGCAGGTTACACAGCTCCGCGGTTCAGAGGTTCAATGGTTCCCCAGCTCAGTGCCTGCTGCCTGCTGCCTACTGCCGACAGCTCTACGCTCTGCGTTCTGCGTTCTTCGCTCACCCCTTCACCCTTCACCCTTCACCCTGTCACCCCTTCACTCCGTCCCCCCTCGCCCGCGAGTGTGCTATCATACCTCGCACCATTTCACGCCAGGAGGCCAGCCATGCTACGAATGACATTACTCGGCGTTGGCACCGCCGTTCCCGATCAGGATCGCGAAAACACGCATATGGTGTGGGAAGCGCCCGACGGCCTGCTGCTGATCGACGCGGGCGGCAGCACCTACCAGCGCCTCTTGCGCGCCGGGCTCGACCCGCTGCAGCTGCGCGGGGTGTTCGTCACGCACTCGCATACCGACCATATCAACGGCCTGCCCGCGCTGATCTTCCAGCTTGCGCTGGTGGGCTACAAAAATCGCCTGCCGATCTATGGCAATGCGCCCACGCTTGCGCTGCTCCAGCGCATTTTCGAGGCATTTTCGCTTGAGAAATACCAGGTCGAGGTCGAGTGGGTGGAAGTGGCGGATGGGCAGGAAGTGCCGCTCGGCAGCGATTCCTACCGCCTGCGCGTCGCCAGCACCGTGCACCCGCGCCCCTGCCTGGCGCTGCGCTTCGAGGATCGCGCGAGCGGGCGCGTGCTGGTGTATTCCGCCGACACCGAGCCATGCCCGAGTGTGCAGGCGCTGGCGCAGGGCGCGCACATCCTCATCCACGAGGCCACCACCGCGCAGCCCTTCGCCGGGCACACCACCCCGCGCCAGGCCGGCGCAGTCGCCGCCGAAGCCGGCGCCGAGCGGCTGGTGCTGGTGCATTTCAGCCCGAAATACACCATTAGCGCCGCGCAGGCAATCGAGGAAGTGCAGGCCGGCGGCTTCAGCGGCGAGGCCGAGATTGGCCGTGAGTTTGGCACCTACACCTTATAATGTTGCAGGTTTGCACGTTCGAAAGTTGCAAGTTGTAGGCGGGGCGTATTGCTTACGTCTGCCGCCTGCCGCCTGCCGCCTGCCGACTACCTACTGCCACCTGCCTACTGCTGACTGAAAGAGAACAATGCCACCAAAACAACCAGCGCGCCGCCAGAGCACAATCACCTTCTTTGGCGAAGACATTATTGCGCTGCAAGAGTTCGACCCCAACGAAACCTATGTGCCGATCATCGGGCTGTGCATGCTGATGGGGATCGAGCACGCCCCGCAGGAGCGCCGGGTGCGCGCGCATGCCGTGCTGAGCGCGGGCGCGAAGTCGCTGCCGGTGGAGCTGGAAGATGGCCGCAGCGCGCCGGCGCTGTGCCTTCGCGCCGATCTCGTGCCGCTCTGGCTGGTTAGCCTCGACGCCGCCAAGGTCAACGACGCCGCGCGCGCCAAGCTCGAACTGTTCCAGCGCGAAAGTGCCTCGGTGCTCTGGCAGTCGAACCGGCCGCAGGGCTTTGGCACCGAAGACGAGCTGCTGCCCGAGCGCCTGAGCCTCGCGCCCGCCGAGCAGGGCTACTACGCCGCGCTGGCCATGGCCACGCTGGCGCGCCACCAGATGCTGATCGAGCGCCAGCTCAACGCGCGCGGCCTGCACGACACGCCCAGCCCCGATCCCTACGCGGCGGCCGGCGCAATCGACGACCCGCAGGCCGAGCTGCTGGCGCGCGCGGTGCGCCGCGTGGCGCTGGCCGCCGCCGAGCGCACCCGCCGCAACGAGTACGGCGGCATCTACCTCGGCTTGTTCCGCCAGTTCAGCATCAGTTCCTACCGGCGCACGCCGCCCGCGCGCCTGCGCGAAGCCCTGGAGTGGCTCGAACGCTGGCGCGGCGACCTGATGGGCGAGCCCGAGCCGCCGCCCGATATTGAGTAGCCGTTCGAGCGTATGGGAAAAAGAATGCAGTGGCGTTTGGGCGTCTGCCTGCTGTTTCTGATGCTTGGCGCGCTGCCAGGCCCCGCCGCCAGTGCCCGCGTTTTGTCTGCGCCGCCACAGGCCGATACCTGCACCAAAGGCCCCGTCGCTGAGTATATCGACCAGCTCGACAAGCTCGAAGAGCAGCGCGACCAGTGGGGTGTGTTCTGCGAGCCGTCGCCCACAACCGGCGGCTACTCAGAATGGTCGCTCAACCCGGTGTCCGATTTGGCGCTCGCCCCGCCCGCCCTCGAATGCGCGATCACTGGCGGCGCGCCCTACTCCAACATTCATTGCTACCGCAACCTGCAGCCCGACATCGCTGCCACCGTCATCACCTACACGCTCAGCTTTGTGCTGCTGCCCGGCCCCACCTGCACCGATTTCGTCACCGCGTGCGTGCAGGCGCTGGAGTTTACCGCCAGCCGCTGGCACGAAAAGCAGCGCTACGAGTGGGCCGTGCAGTGGCAGAATGTCGGCGGTCCCTGCCCGCGCTGGCGCTACTGGGATTTCAGCCACCCCGACGGCTGGATTCCGCTCAACCCCGAGCGCATCGAGACCCTGCGCCCGAACCAGTGGTACGATCTCACGCTGGTCGGCACGGTTGAGGGGCAGCGGGCGCGCTACCTGTGGTTCGATCTGCACGAGCACGGTGCCGCGCCCAAGATCTACGCCTTTTCGCACACCACTGCCGCCACCCGCCCCGCGCCAACATTCCCGAACCTGCTGGCCGTCGCCGTCCAGCTCGACGGCAACAGCATCCAGCAGCCCTACAGCGTGATCATGGACGAGGTGGCGCTGCACCATAGCCCGCCAGTCGTGTTCCAGCGCGGGCCGAACGCCGTGTATATGCCCGTTTCCAGCGCGCACCACCCGCCGCCGCAGTGCTAAACATAGTCAGGGCGTATTGCAATACGCCCTGACTATATTCGTCCTGCCTACTCGCCCGGGTAGCGCAGGCCCCATTGCGCGCGCAGCTCGTCGAACGTGCGCATAATCGCCAGCGTCTCGTCGAGCGGCATGGTCGCGCTTTCGGTCAGTCCAGCGCGCAGGCAGCGCCCAACCTCGGCCGCCTCGTAGTTGTAGCCATTCCCCGGCGAAGGCACGTCAATCAGCTCGTCGGGCTTGCCGTCGGCGGAAAGCGTCATCGTCGTGGCCTTCCACCACGAGCCGTGAATGCGGATGCGCCCGGTCGTGCCCAGCAGCAGCGCCTCGTGCGGCGTGTTGGTACGCACCGCCTGCGACAGAATCGCGATCTGCCCGCCCGCGTAGCCAAACAGCATGGCCGATTGCTCATCGACGCCGGTTTCGCCCAGGGTTGCCACGCCAGTCACGCGCTCGGGCGCGCCAAACAGCATCGAGGCCAGCGACGCCGGGTAGATGCCCACATCCAGCAGCGCGCCGCCGCCCAGCTCGGGCGCGAACAGGCGGTGCTTGGGGTTGAAGCCGGTGCGGAAGCCAAAATCGGCCTGCAGCATGCGCAGATCGCCAATCGCGCCGGCTGCCAGCAGCTCGCGCAGACGCACCATATGCGGCAAAAAGCGCGTCCACATCGCTTCCATCAGAAACACGCCACGCGCCCGCGCCACGTCGATCATCTCGCCGGCCTCGCGCGCATTCATCGCAAATGGTTTTTCGCACAGCACCGCCTTGCCCGCTTCCAGACAAAGAGTCGTATTCTCTTTGTGCATCGGGTGCGGCGTGGCGATGTAGATCGCGTCAACGTCGGGATCGTTCGCCAGCGCGTCGTAGCTCGCGTGGCTGCGCTCGGCCCCAAACTGCTGCGCAAACGCTGCCGAACTTTCTGCCGTGCGCGAGCCTACCGCCACGAGCTTGGCGTCATCCAGCTCGGCCAGGCCGCGCGCGAATTGCCTGGCAATATTGCCCGTGCCCAAAATTCCCCAGCGAATTGTTGTCATTGCCCTCTCCCTATGCAGATCGTGTTGCCCGGCGCTATTGTACCGCGTCTCGGCGTGGGCGCGGACACAAAAACACAGGCCAGAGCAGCGATTGCTCTGGCCTGTGCTGTGTCAGGAGATGGCGCGTCTGCGCCGGCGTGGTTTAGTAGAGGCTGACAAACATCGGCGGGCGGCCGGTCTTCAAATCGCCCATCGCCGCCTTGACCTTGTCGGCGCTCGGCATGCTCACCGGGCCAATAAAGCCGCTGCCGCCCTTGAGGAATGGCGCCAGGGTCGGCACTGCGTCGGAAACGTTGTAGTAAATCGCGGCCGGCACTGCCAGGTCGTTCGGCAGGTAGCCCGCGATCTCGCGCACCAGCGACAGGTGCACGGCCTCGCTGGCGGCGTGCTGCGCGGTGGTGGCGGCCAGCTTGCCCAGGCCCGCGTCGGCGAAGGTGCGCGTGGCGGCCAGGTAAGCGGCGACAAAGGCCGTCTCGGCGGCCAGACCCGTCTTGATAAACACGTTCGGGTCGCTCAGCACCGTTGCCGGCACATAGAACTGGGTGGTCAGCGCCTTGCCGCCCGCGCCGGTCAGGAACTCGTAGTGATACTGCTCGGCATCCATGGCGGCCTTCAGATACTCGACATCATCGGCGTTAACGCTGAACTGCGCGCCCGTCACCGCGCTGTAATAGAACGTGACGGCCAGCGCCTCGGCGGTAGCGGCCAGGTTCAGGATGGTCTGTGGGTCGTCGTTGGTGTGTGCGGCTTCGGCCGTGCCCATACCAAACGCGCCGGCGAAGCTGGCAAGCGCCAGACCGCCACCGAGACCGGCGGAACCTTGCAGGAAGCGGCGGCGTGAAAGCAGACCATTCTGATTGTTCTGAGCCATGGTAACCCTCTCTTTAATCTATTTGGTGCACCCAGTCTTCATTAGCTGGGTCTAACCATCATTACGAAACACTTAGTGAATTGGATCTATCGATATACCTATATTCTTGAAAATCTACCAGGGAATATTTATTTCCTCACTTTCTTTTCTGTATAAAACAGAACATATCAAACAGTCGTAATCTTGAAAGCAAGATCACAAAAGAGTAAATATATTGCCTTATTGAAATTATTTACAGAGCTTAGATGCGAGAGGTGTTAGAGCGTGTTTATTTATGTGAGGTATTGCAATATTCGTGCCAGTAAGTATGTTTTCGAAAAAGTATTTTCAAACTGGTTCTTGTATTTCTTACAATTATCAATTTCAGAATCTTCAAAATCCTCCATTATTTCGCGGATGATTTTCCTTATACAGATTGCGTGTACACAATAGTACGCAGTACCTTCCATTTTAGATCTCTGTATTTTCGCCGCACCTGCGAACTTCGCGCGCGCTTGTCAAGCAGCAGCGGGGCGTCTATAATGACCCGCGCACACTTCCCAGCTCCTGAATACAGAAAGGCCGCCCGTGCCTGGCTCGATCAACGAGATCCAAACATTCGCCGCCGCAGTGCGCGAAAACGTCGCGCGCGTGATTGTCGGCAAGTCGCCAGCGGTTGATCTGCTGCTGGTTGCCCTGCTGTGTGGCGGCCACGCGCTGCTGGAAGATGTGCCCGGCGTGGGCAAGACGATGATGGCGCGCGCGCTGGCGGTGTCGCTGGGGCTGAGCTTCCGGCGCCTGCAATGCACGCCCGACCTGCTGCCAAACGACGTGCTGGGCGTGTCGGTGTATCGCCAGAACGAGGGCAGCTTCGCCTTCCAGCCCGGCCCAATTTTCGCCAACATCCTGCTGGCCGACGAGATCAACCGCGCGACGCCGCGCACGCAAAGCGCGCTGCTCGAAGCCATGGGCGAGGGCCAGGTGACCATCGACGGCGAGACGCGTGTGCTCAATCAGCCCTTTCTGGTGCTGGCAACGCAAAACCCGGTCGAGTTCGAAGGCACCTTTCCGCTGCCCGAAGCCCAGCTCGACCGCTTTCTGGTGGAGGTGTCGCTGGGCTACCCTTCGCCCGAGGAAGAAGGGCAAATGCTCGAGGCGCTGGCCGGCGCGCACCCGATCACCACCATCACACAGGTGGTTGACGGCGCGCAGCTGCCCGAGCTGCAACGCGCGATCTGGGCGATTCATGTGCAGGATTCGCTGCGCGACTATATTATTCGCCTTGCGAACGCCACGCGCGCGCACCCCGACCTGGCGCTGGGCGTCAGCCCGCGCGCGACCTTCGCGCTGTTCCGCGCCGCGCAGGCCTACGCCGCGCTGGCCGGCCGCGAGTTCGTGCTGCCCGACGACATCAAAGCGCTGGTGCGGCCGGTCTGGCAGCACCGCCTGATGCTGCGGCCCGAAAGCGCGCTGCGCGGGCGCACCGCCGAAGCGGTACTTGGCGGCGTGCTGGCCGAAACCACGCTCGACCTGGGGGAAAACGAGGCATAGCCTGCCGCGCACACGGGGAAACGCGCAAAACGATGAACGACCTGTTCTGGCTCATTCTGCTGCTGTTTGTGGTGGCGGCCGCGCTGCGCAACGAGCTGTTTTTCTACCTGCTGTATGTTGTCGTTGGCCTGCAGTTGCTGGCGCGCTTCTGGCTGTGGCGCAGCGCAAAGCGGCTGGCATGGCGGCGCAGCGCGCCCACGGCTGCCTTCCCCGGCGAGCGCGCCGAAGTGGCGATTGAGGTGCAGAACAACGGCCTGCTGCCGCTGCCCTGGCTAACGCTCACCGAAAGCATCCCGGCCGGCCTGCGCAACCCGCCCACGGTGCGCGAAGTGCTCTCGCTCGGCGCGGGCGAGCGGCGCGTGCTGAAATATGCAATTAGCGGGCAGCGGCGTGGCTACTACAAGCTCGGGCCGCTCACGCTCGGCACCGGCGATGTGCTTGGCCTCGACGAGCGCATTTTGTCCGGCCCCGAGCAGGACGCCGTGACGATCTACCCGGCCGTGCTGCCCCTGGCCGAGCTGGGCCTTCCTGCGGCGCTGCCCTATGGCACGCTGGCCACAAATCAGCGCCTGTTCAGCGACCCGGCGCGACCGGTGGGTGTGCGCCCTTACCAGGCCGCCGATGGCGTGCGCCGGATCGATTGGAAAACGACCGCCCACGCCGGCGCGCCCCAGGTGCGGCGCTACCAGCCCGCCATCGCACTCGAAACGCTGATTGCGCTGGCCTTCGCGCGCGAGGAGTATGGCGGGCGCTTTTTGTACGACACCATGGAGCGCGCGCTGACCGCCGCCGCCTCGCTGGCCGCCTACCTGAACGAGCGCCGCCAGCCAATCGGCCTGTGCACTACGGGCATCGACCCGGCCCAGGGCGGCGTGGCGGCGGCTGTGCCGGTGGGTCAGGGCCGCGCCCACCTGATGACGCTCATGGGCACGCTTGGCCGCCTTGAGCCCGCCACCAGCGGCGCGGTGCCGGCACTGCTCGGTCAGGCCGCCGCGCACCTGGGCTGGGGTAGCACCGTGATCGTGATCACCGGGCAGCGCGGCCCCGAGCTTGTGGCGCAGCTGCTGCCCTTGCAGCGGCGCGGCCTGAGCGTTGCGCTAATCATTGCCGAGCCCGCGTCTGCCGACCTCGGCCTGCCACGCGAGTATGGCATCGCGAGCTACGGCCTCTGGCGCGACGGCCGGCCTTCGGCGGGGTAGGTGGGCGCGACGAAGGACGAGGGACGAAGGACGAACGACCCTTCGACAAGCTTAGGGCAGGCCGAAGGACGAACGGCCATGAATGAGCGACGGCCCGCGTCCTGAGTAGCGCGATGCGCGTATCGAAGGGCGACGAGGGATGAACGACTGCGATCTTTGTCTTTCGTCGGCAGATGATGCCCGAAAAACGTTTCGGCGTGCGTTATAATAGTGAAGAACTCGCAGATCATAGCAATAAGGTGCGCCCATGCCTGACCAGGAGTCGATTCGCGGCCAGCTCAACCTGCTGAACACGCTGCGCAAGCGCTTGCGCATTCAGCTCGACCAGCAGCAGAAAATGGGTGCATTCGCGCCACCATACGTTCTACTGGAAATTGAAGATGCGCAGGCACAAATAAAGAAGATCAAAGCCTACCTAATTCGTAATGGCGTGAAGGTGGACGACCTGCCTGAAGATGGTGTTGAAAAACCGGAGGCCGCACCTCAGCCAGACGCAAAACCTACCTCACAATCTACTGCGACACAGGCAGAACAACCCCCTGCAGCCAATAATATCGACGAGCCCGCTGACGTGTTCATCAGCTATCACACCGCCGACAAAGCTTGGGTGCGCCAAACCTTGCTGCCCCTGCTGGAAAAGCAAAACGGCCTGCGCGCCATTATCGATTGGCGCGATTTCGAGATCGGCGTGCCCAAGCTGACCAACATCGAGAACGCTGTGGCCGGCAGCCGCAGCACGCTGATCGTCATGACACCCGAGTGGGTGCAAAGCGAATGGAACAGCTTCCAGGAGCTGCTGGCCAGTAGCATCGACCCAAGCGGCGTACAGCGCAAACTGCTGCCGGTGATGCTGCGCACCTGCACGCCACCGCCGCGCATCGCCATGCGCGAGATCGCCGATATTACCGAGCCCGACGAGCGCGACGATCAGCTTGCGCGCATGGTGCGTTCGCTTAAGCGCAGCCGGCCGAAAGGTTCCACTCTTACTGACTCAGTGGTGGAAGCCAAGCCAACTATTATTGGCGATCCAGCGCTGCCTTCCCAGGCTGATGACCTACAAGAATACAATCTAACCAAGCAACCCTGGTATGTTCAAGGCCTTCCACCTCTACAGCGCATCACACAGGCCGAAGCTCAACCTTGGCTTGGAAGAATGCCTGTATTGTTATTAACAGTGAATGATAATGAGTTCTTTGCCGTTAGCCGCCTTTTGCAGCCATTACCTGAACAAAGCAAAATATTACAGGTGGCTTTTGGCAACGAAACGTATTATTTAGGGAAATATGGCGCCTATAATACAGTTCTCACTAAAACGCAAATGGGTTCGGTCGGCCTAGGCGCCACTATGCTTGCTACACAACGTGCCCAAGATATTTGGAAACCAAAGGCAACAATCGCTGTTGGCGTTGCGTTCGGTATGAACCGCCAGAAGCAGCAAATCGGCGATGTTCTGATCGCTAGAGAAATTATTCCTTACAATCCAATTCGTGCAGGCGCAACGATTATCGAACGCGGTCAACGGCTGTCTAGTGATGCTGGGCTATTTAACCGCTTCGATCATACCTACGATTGGCAGTTCAAGCGCCCTGATGGTCAGCCATGCCACCTGCACAAAGGAACCATTATTTCTGGTGAAGAGCTGGTTGACAATGCTGAGCGTAAAGCAGAATTACTTCGGCGCTTTCCGGAAGCAATTGGTGGCGAGATGGAGGGTACCGGTTTATCAGCAGCCTCTTTTTATGATCGAAGGCCTTGGATTCTCATTAAGGCTATCTGTGATTGGGCTGATGGCACAAAACACAGCCAACATCAGCCTTTCGCCGCCGCTGCTGCAGCTTCACTCGTATTCCACGTTCTTTCCGCGCCCGAAGCACTGAACAATGAGTAAAACTCAAGCGCTGCAAAAGTAGTACAAATATCGCTCCTTGG
Source organism: Kouleothrix sp. 19917 (assembly GCF_057073505.1). Lineage (NCBI taxonomy): Bacteria > Bacillati > Chloroflexota > Chloroflexia > Chloroflexales > Roseiflexaceae > Kouleothrix > Kouleothrix sp. 19917. The sequence continues at coordinate 61,467 of NZ_CP097099.1, read as the reverse complement.
GGTCAGGTTACCCGTTCAAAGCGGGCTGACGCCGCTGAAATAGCAGCGATGTGCTAACAGAGTTTCACTACCCTACAGAAAAATTGTTCGATGAAATAGGTTGTATTTTATCGAACAGATGAGCGTAAATACAGGCAGGACACCGTCCTGTTCATCCGAAGTGTAAAGAGTTTCTTTGTCCGAACAGCTCAAACTCTTCCGATATCGCGTAAAAATGGTATTCGTACCGCATAGGGCTGTACCTTCAACCTATGTTATGGTAAAGTTGTCGAATAGCACGGATTTTCTGTACGGTAGTGAAAACAGAGTTGGGGATTGCTAGATTGTGCCCAATAGTATATACTCCAGGTATATACGAAAGGCCGCGCAATGGATACTGCAAAAATCTTCCAGAACGGTAAAAGCCAGGCCATTCGCCTGCCCAAAGAATATCGCTTTCGCGGCACGCAGGTGTATGTGAAGCGCGTTGGCAATGCCGTCGTACTCATCCCCGAGCACGATTCCTGGCAGACCCTGCTCGACAGCTTGGAGCTGTTCTCCGACGACTTCATGGCCGAGCGCCAGCAGCCCGCCGCGCAGACGCGTGATGATCTGTTCGAATGATTTATCTGCTCGACACCAATATTTGTGTGGCGATCATCCGGCGGCGCGCGCCGCACGCGCTGCAACGCCTCACCGAGCATACAATCGACACTGTTTGTCTGTCGTCGCTCACGGTTGCCGAGTTGGAGTATGGCGTGGCGAAAAGCAGCCAGCCGGCGCAGAACCAGCGCGCGCTTGAGCAGTTTTTGCTGCCGCTCGCAATTGTGCCTTTTGATGAACAAGACGCGCAGGTGTATGGCTGGGTGCGCGCTGCGCTTGAGGCGCAGGGCCAGCCAATCGGCGCAATCGATACGCTACTGGCCGCGCAGGCGCTGCGCCATGCGCTCACGCTAGTGACGAACAACGTGCGCGAGTTTGCGCGCGTGCCGGGCCTCCAGCTCGAAGACTGGACTCTCTCCCCACCTGCCGAGTAAAACCCATGCACATCCTCCACATCGTCCAGCTTTATTATCCGGTCGCGTCGGGTGCGGCGCGCTACTTTGCCGAGATCGGCGAGCGTTTGGTTGGCGAAGGCCACCGTGTGACGGTGCTTGCCACCGATGCGCACGACCTTGAGTATTTCTGGGATGTCCGCAAGCGCCGGGTTGAATCGCCTGAGGAAACGCACAAGGGCGTGCGAATCGTGCGTCTGCCGGTGCGCCGCGCCTCCGGCCCGCCAATCATCTACCCCATCCTGCGCCGCCTGATGGTCGAGATTTCGCGCGTGCCGGGCAGCGCGCCCCTGCTGCGGCGTATGGCGACTATCACGCCACGCCTGCCGGGATTGCCCGCCGCGCTGGCGAGCGAGCGTTTCGACCTCATCCACACCACCAATATCACGCTCGATTTTGCGGTTGTACCGGCGTTTCAGTTCGCGCAGAAACACGGCATTCCATTCATCTGCACGCCATTTGTGCACCTCGGCGCGCCCGGCGACAACTCGCTGCTGCGCTACTACAGCATGCGCCACCAGATCGACCTGCTCAAGCGCAGCCAGCGCGTGATTACCATGACCGGGCTCGAAGCCGATGCGCTTGCTGCGCGAGGTGTATCGCGCGAGCGCTTGCGCCGCGTGGGCGTGGGCATCACGCCCGCCGAGGTGCTGGGCGGCGATGGCGCGCGCTTTCGTGCCGAGCAGAAAATTGCTGGCCCGCTGGTGCTCTACATCGGCGCGCTGGCGCACGACAAAGGCGCAATTCCGGTGGTGCAGGCGATGCAGCGCTTGTGGGCGCAGGGCAGCGACGCCACGCTGGCGCTGATTGGCGCGCCGCTGGAGCAGTTCACGCGCTTTCATTCGCAGCTGCCCGCCGAAACGCAGGCGCGCATGCGTGTGCTGCCCTACGCGCCTGAGGCCACCAAGCGCGACGCACTGGCGGCGGCGGATGTGTTCGCTATGCCCTCGCGCACCGATACCTTCGGGATTGTCTACCTCGAGGCGTGGTGCTACGGCCTGCCAGTGGTGGGCGCGCGGGCGGGCGGTGTGCCCGATGTGATCAGCGATGGGGAAGATGGCCTGCTGGTGCCGTTCGACGACGCCGAAACGACGGCCGGCGCGATTGGGCGCTTGCTTAACGATCAGGGGTTGCGTGAGAAATTAGGCGCGGCCGGCCATGCCAAGGTGCTGCGCGAATATACCTGGGATCGCATCTATGCTCAGGTGCGCGCAATCTATGCAGAGTTGGGCGCTTAGAAAACAACAAAAAGCGCATATTCTGTTGCAATAAGGACGCACTACGCTCTATTTCGTAGTGCGTAGTGCGTATTCCTCAGTTCTTGGTTCTCGATTCTGCGGTTCTGGCAGAATCGCTATTCCTCCGGCGGCACCACGCCGATTGTCAGCAGCAGGTTCGCATACACACGCCGCTCGGCACTCGCAATCACCAAACCCACATCGGGCGCCGAGGCGGCAGCGTAGAACTCGAAGCGCCGCAGAATATACAGCTCGCGCTCGGGCATCAGCTCGCGGAACTCGCTGAAAATCGCCGGCTCCTCGCCGCTGTCGGGCACCATCACGTGCGCGGCCTCGATTGGAATTGCATCCACCAGCACGCGCAACACATCGGTGGCGCTCAGCACGCCCGGCGCAAAGTTCAGGTAGACGCGCTTGGCCTGCGGGTGCGAGCGGGTGGCGAACGGGTAGTTGCCGTCGGCAATCAGGATCTGGGCGCCGTGGCCCAGGCTGCCGAGCGCGGCCAGGATCTCGGGGTGGAGCAGTTGGTAGCGGAGCATGACGCCTCCTTCACGACAAGTGCAATCTATAGCAGATTATAGAGAAGTTGAGCCACAGAGAGCACAGAGAGCACAGAGTACGCGACTGATTGAAGGTTACTTTATGGCTCAATTGATCTGAAATCCGCTGGCAAGACCTGGGCAACTGAAAAGCGAAAAGAAGCCGATTCACGCCTTTGTGGCGCTGAGCTGGCGCAGCAGGTTGCGCGCAATCACCATGCGATGCACTTCGGATGGGCCGTCGTAGATGCGGAATGCGCGCGCCTCGCGGAAAAAGTCGGCCAGCGGCATGTCGCCCGAGATGCCGAGCGAGCCGCAGATCTGGATGGCGCGGTCGATCACGCGGTTGACGGCTTCGGAAACAAACACTTTACACATGGCCGTCTCGCGTCGCGCCTCGTTGCCTTGCGCCAGCAGCCAGGCCGCCTGCTGGATCATCAGCCGGCCGGCGTGCAGCTCGGTGTCGGAATCGGCCAGCATCCACTGCACGGCTTCGTGGCGCGACAGTTTCGTGCCAAAGGCGTCGCGCTCAAGTGCGCGGGCGGCGGCCAGCTCCAGCGCACGCTGAGCCACGCCCGTCCAGCGCATGCAGTGGGTCAGGCGCGCCGGCCCAAGCCGCAGCTGCGTCAGCTTGAAGCCTTTGCCGACGTCGCCAAGCACCTGGCCCGCTGGCACGACGCAATCTTCAAAAAACAGCTCGCAATGCCCGCCCGGCGAGGCGATTGTCAAGCCTTCGACGCGGCGCGCAAGTCGCAGGCCAGGCGTATCAGCATCCACCAGAAAGAGCGTGCAGCCTTCGGCGGCGGGCAGATCCGCGTCGGTACGCGCCATGACGATGTAGAAGGCCGCGCCGGCCGCGCCAGTGGCGTACCACTTGTGCCCGTTGATCACCCAATCGTCGCCGCGTCGCTCGGCGCGCGTGCGGATCATCGTTGGGTCGGCACCGGCGCCGGGCGCGGGCTCGGTCATGGCGAAGCAGGAGCGGATGGTGCCAGCGGCAAGCGGCGCGAGGTAGCGCGCCTGCTGCTCGGCGCTGGCAACAAGGTGCAGCAGGTGCATGTTGCCTTCGTCGGGCGCGGCGCAGTGAATAGCGGCAGGGCCAAGCAGGCTGCGCCCGGCCGCCTCGAACACTGCGCAGCATTCCAGCAGATCGAGGCCGAGGCCGCCGAGCGCGGTAGGTAGTTGCGGTGCGTAAATGCCGGCGGCGCGAGCTTTTGCGCGCAGCTCGGCCAACTGCTCGGGCGAAATACCGTCGTCGCCGGAGGGATGGCCTTCGAGCGGAACGACATGTTCATCAACAAACAAGCGCACGCGCTCGGCAAGGGCCTGCGCGCGCGGGGAAGGCGCGAAATCCATCGTCGGACTCCTGGCCAGGCGAAGCAGCTTGTCTGCTTCTGCGCATTGGCATGAATGGCGACTTCGCGCAGTATAGCACAGCTTGGGGTGGCTGCTATGAGATGCTGTTTGAGCCTTGCAGCGCGGCCAGCTGCTCTTGCAGCTCGACCATTTGGCGGCGCATGTGCAGAATGACCTCGACGCCGGCCAGGTTCACGCCCAGGTCGTCGATCAGCCGCTTGATAAAGCGAATCTGCTCGACATCGGCGTCGCTGAAGCGGCGAATGTTGCCGGCGCTGCGCCGTGGCGCGATCAGGCCACGGCGCTCGTACATGCGCAGGCTTTGCTCGTGCATGCCGCACAGCGCGGCAGCAATTTTAATGGTATACAGTCGCTCTTCCATGGTTACGCACGCAGGGCGCGCAGCTGCTCGAACAGCGCCCGCTCCTCATCAGAAAGCTTGGCCGGCAACTGCGTCTCAAGCTTCACATACAGGTCGCCGCGCGATTCGGCAGCGCGCAGGCGCGGCATACCCTGCCCGCTGATGCGGAACTTCTTGCCGTTCTGTGTGCCGGCCGGCACATTCAGGGTGATGGTTTTGCCGCCCAGGATCGGCACGCGCACCGAGCCACCCAGCAGCATGGTGTACAGGTCGGCCGGCACGCTGGTCTCAAGGTCATCGCCACGGCGGGCGTAGCGTTCGTTCGGCAGCACATTCACGATCAGGAAGAGGTCGCCGCGCTTGCCGCCGCCCACGCCCGGCCCGCCCTCGCCAGCCATCCGCACGCGCGAGCCTGTGTCGACGCCGGCCGGCACTTTCACGGTGATCGTGCGCGGCGAGCCGTTCGGGTTGCTGAACTGCAGCGTGCGCTGTGTGCCGGTGAAGGCTTCGTCCAGCGTAATATCGACTTCGTGCTCGACGGGCTGGCCGTCCATGCGGAAGTTGCCAGCGCCCCCAGCCGAGCGCCCGCCCACCGAGCCGCCGCCAAACAGCGTTTCGAAAAAGTCGGAAAAATCGCCGCCCGCGAATGGGCCGCTGCCACCGCCACCGCCATTCATGTCGCCCCAGCCGCCTGCGCCCGCGCCCGCCGACTGATAGCGCTGCCAGTCGCGGCCAAAGCGGTCGTACTTATCGCGCTTGTCTTTGTCGGAAAGCACTTCGTAGGCTTCGTTGATTTCTTTAAATTTCGCCTCGGCAGCGGCGTTGCCGGGGTTGATATCCGGGTGGTACTGGCGCGCGAGCTTGCGGTAAGCCTTTTTGATCTCGGCCTCGCTGGCGCTGCGCTCGACGCCCAGGACGTTATAGTAATCGCGATAGTCCATTGCTGTTTATCTTTCTTCTGCTTGCCAAATGCTGCGGGTATTATATAAACTTGAGTGTGTCGCTGTCAAGGTTTCTAATAAAAGTTTGATACTGGCGCGCTCAAGGTATATCAGTTTGCAACCGGCAGGATGCCGGGGTATTTCCGCGCTGACGCAGGCGAAAGATCGCCGCATAACCGAAGCATTGCACAAATAACAAGCAGCCAGCGATCAGTGATGATCGCCAGCTGCAAGCAGCGTTGAAATATCGGTTTGCGCGAGGGAGCTTATGAAAGGCGGGCAATCTCGCGGCGCGCCCATTGATTGCCGGGGTTGATGTCGAGCGCGCGCTGCAGGCAGTAGCAGCGCTCGTCGTCGCGCTCCAGGCGGCTGGCGTAGTACAGCCAGTCGATTTCGAGATTGGAATCTTCCTGAAGGGCCTGGCTCATCAGCTCAGAAACATAGCGCAGGTCGCAGGTGTCGCGTGCCGCAACGCGCAGCATCGACTCGGCGCGCTCGTTCGCCAGCCCAGCCAGCCCGCCCGCGAAGCTCGCGCCCAGATCGGCAATTGCGGCGCGCATGTGCGTGATGGTGATCAGCGCGGCGTGCGAAATGTCAAAGTGGCGAACATGATTCTGAGCTGCCATTGCAAACCTCCATTTTTATTTCGTTTGCCGTTCGTTTCGATGGCTGTATGATAGTGCGCCAAAGCGCGCTCGGCATCAGGAAAATAACGTATCTCAGCTACGTATCTATGCGCGCCGCGCATACGTAGAAACTCTCTTCATTTCCTCATTTTCGGCAGCGCAGCGCGGGCCTACAATACGCTCAAACAATCGGCACAGCTCTGCCTCACACATGCCAAAGACGCGGTACAATAGCGCCTTAGTATTCGTCCGACCGCGTAGCTGCGGCCCACATTCCGAGAACAATGATACAAACGTCTGAATCGGTCGGCGCCGCCGTCGCCGCGCAGCAGCCCGTCGTGGCGCTCGAAAGCACGGTGATCTCGCACGGCCTGCCATTCCCGCATAACCTCAACCTGGCGCGCAGCATGGAAGGCGAAGTGCGCGAGCACGGCGCGCAGCCCGCAACGATTGGCGTGGTTGGTGGCGTGCCAACCGTGGGCATGAGCGATGCGCAGATCGAGCATTTTGCGCAGGCCAGCGGCGTGCTCAAGCTGTCGCGCCGCGATATTGCCTACGCCGTGGCAATGGCGCGCGACGGCGCAACCACCGTGGCGGCAACCATGGCGCTGGCCGCGATGGCGGGCGTGCAGGTGTTCGCCACTGGCGGCATTGGTGGCGTGCACCGTGGCGCAGAAACCAGCTGGGATGTTTCGGGCGATTTGACCGAGCTGGCGCGCACGCCGGTGCTGGTGGTCTGCGCCGGCGCAAAATCGATCCTCGATTTGTCGGCCACGCTGGAATATCTCGAAACGGCGGGCGTGCCGGTGCTCGGCTATGGCACCGATGCCTTTCCCGCATTCTATAGCGCCGACAGCGGCTTGCCCGTGCCAGCCCGCGCCAACACACCCGAAGAAGTGGCCGCAGTGTGGCGCGCGCACCTGCTGTATGGTGGCGGGGGTGGCATGCTGCTGGTAGTTCCACCGCCAGCCGATGTCGCGCTGCCCGCTGGCGCAGCCGAAGACGCGATCGAGCGGGCGCTGGCGCGCGCAACAGCGGCTGACGTGCGCGGGCAGGCGGTCACGCCCTTCCTGCTTTCGGCCGTTGCGGAAGAAACCCATGGCGAAAGCATGCGCACAAACATCGCCCTGCTGCGCCAGAATGCGCGCGTCGCCGCACGCGTGGCCGCCGCAATTGCACACCATCAGTAGTTCAAATTCCACGAATAAGGAGTACACCCCTATGTCCCAATCGGCAACACGCCGCGCCACCGGGCGCCAGGCTCAGCGCAGAAAAGCCCCCAAGTCGAACATGCCTCTGATCATTGGCGGCGTGGTCGGGCTGATCGTGATCATGGTCGCTGCCGGGCTGGTATTCTCGCGCAATAGCACGCCCATCGCGGGCGAGGAGCAGTTCGCCAACCAGGTGCCCGCGCCCGCCAACCCGCACATTGTCAACCCCACCGATGCGCACCCGGCCTACAACTCGAACCCGCCCACCTCGGGCTGGCACACCGGCGGCAACATCGGGCCGTGGGGCGTCACCACGCAGCCGCTGGCCGACGAGATCACCATCCACAATCTGGAGCATGGCGGCGTGATCATCCACTACCGCCAGGATCTCGACCAGGCGACGGTCGATCAGCTTACAACCCTGACGCGCCAGCTTCAGCAGCAAAGCCCCTGCGTGCTGCTTCTGCCGCGCCCGACCGACAAGCTCGACAAGCCGATTGCCGTGACGGCGTGGACGTGGCTTGTCAAGCTCGACACGTTCGACGCGACGACGATCACGAATTTCTTCCGCAAACATGTCAACCAGGGCCCCGAGCAGGTTGGTTGCGGGCTGCGCTCCTAATGCGCTCGCAGCGCGGGGTTTAGGGTATGGGGAATGGGGTTTGGCAATTACATACTGACGTTTCCCCATTTCCGCATCGCCTTCCTGATATGCATTAGGAAAGCAAAGCTGTACAACGCACGACGTCCTACTTTCTCAGCGAAAGTAGGACGTCGTGCGTATGCACGCTAAACAGTCATTGTCGCGTGTCTCCTGCCAACTGACCGAGGAATTATTCACCGCAAAGGACGCAAAGAGCGCAGAGGTTTTGGGCTACCAAACCACGAAGGCACGAAGATTTGAGAGAATACTAATGCTGTACCTGCTGCCTCGCGTCTCGCGTCTCGTGTCTCCCCAACCCCTTCTTTATTTCTTGCGCGCACTTCGCGCCAGCCACACGCCCGCGCCAGCGGCTGCCACGCCCGCGCCAGCCCACAGCTTGCGCGCCCGCTGGCGGTCGTTCAATACCACGTGCGCAGTGTTGTAGCCGCTGGCGCCAAACACTCCCCCGCCGGGGTGCGTGCTCGCGCCAGTGAGGTAGAGGCCGCGCACGGGGGTGCGGTACGACGCAAGCTCGGGCAGCGGGCGGAAGAAAAACATCTGGTCGAACGACATCTCGACATGCATCACATTGCCGCGCGGCAGGCCCAGCCGGCGCTCCAGGTCGAGCGGCGACTGGATGAAGCGGTCGATTATCTTGCCGCGCATGTTGGGCGCATAGCGATACAGCACTTCCAGAATGCTGTCGGCCACATCTTCGCGGATCGTGTCCCACTGCTGATTGCCCGCCAGCTCATACGGGAAATATTGCGCCCACAGAAACACCGTGTGCTTGCCGGGCGGTGCCACCACCGGGTCGATTGCCGAAAACGTCATGGCAATGATCGCGGGGTCGCGCGCGGGCAGGCCACGCGTGTAGTCGGCAAAGGCGTTGCGCAGGTAGCCAACCGAGGGGCAGAGCATCTGCAGGCCGTGGTGGCTCTCGTGCGGCCGCCCGCCGGAGGGTGCGCCAGCATAGTCGGGCAGCTCGTCGGCGGCGCAGCGCACCGTCATGCCAAAGCCGTTGCCCACGCGGATGTTGCGCACGCGCTGCACAAAGCTCGGCGCAAGGTGCTCGTCCCCAACCAGGTCGAGCAGCGTCGTCCACACGTGCGCATTCGAGATCACCAGCGGCGCAGTGTAGCGCGTGCCATCCTCAGTCTCAACGCCCTCGGCTACACCACCCTTCACCAGAATGCGGCGCACTGGCGCGCCCAGCACCACCTTCCCGCCAGCCGCCTCCAGCGAGCGCGCCATCGCCTGGGTGAGCATGCCGCTGCCGCCCTTGGGGTGTTTCGCACCGCTCTGGTGCATCATCGCGTACCACCCGAAATGATCGCCCGACGCAATCTCATCCGGCGGCGGCCCCGACTGCGCGCCGAGCCAGGCCATAAATGCGCGCATTGGCGCGCTCTCGAATGTTTCGTCAATCAGCTGGCCGTAGGGCGCAATCAGCTTGCGCACCGACTCAAGCGCGCTGCCGACGCCGCCCGCGCGAATTTGCGCGCCGGCCATGCGGCCAAACAATTGGGCCACGCTGGGCGGGTTCATAAATGTTTCGAAGATCGCTTCGTTGAGTGGCTGCCAGTAGTTCACAAAGCGGCGGTACGCCTCTGCATCGCGCGGGGCAACGCTCGCAATCGAGTCGCAGGTTTTGTCGAGGTCGCGGTACAGCCCGATCGCGCCGGAGCCGTCGAGCAGGGGATAGAACGCATACGGGTCCATGTCGATGTACTCAAGGCCATAGCGTTCGAGCTGGAGGTCGCGCACAATCGGCGTGAGGTGGATCATAATGTGCGCCGACGAGCCGACATCGATCTTGTAGCCGGGAATGGTTTCTTCGGTGCACACTGCCCCGCCGACAATCGGCCGGCGTTCGAGCACCAGCACGCGCAGGCCGGCGCGCTGCAAATAGCCGGCGCAGGTCAGGCCATTATGCCCGCCACCAACAATAATGGCGTCGTAGTCGTAGCTCGTCATTCAGTTTCTTTCTTTTCAGTGCTGTGGCTGCGTGCAATGACGTTGCGCACCTGGCGCATTGTACCCGATGAATGGTGGTACGCATTGCAGCGCGTGCAGGATGAGGTTTCTCTCTGGCAGATCTGTCTGGGCGGACCTAACTGTCTGGGCGGACCTATGTGTCCGCCCTCGCCTCTATGCGAGGGCTACGCGCCCTCGCGCTCCGCGGTTAGGGGTCGCCGCCGACCCCTAACGACCCCGGCGTCGGGGCCTTGCCCCGAACCCCTTAAAGAGCGTGGCTGGCATATGCAAATCTATGCGATCATGCCTCCGTTGTGGATGAAGGCAAGGCATCAAACAAGGTAATCCAGACGAATATACAAGTATTACATATCACCACTACTTGCATCAATTGCTGCCTGCTTCTATCCACAACGGGGGCATGACAGACAATCATTCGCGATGATACCAGCATCAAATTTGGGGTCTGGGGCGCAAGCCCCAGCGCTGGGGGTACAGGGGGCGAGCGCCGCCCCCTGTGGCCTTGCGGCCTGAGCAAACTGGCTTGAAGCAGGTACAGCCTGTGGCCTTGCGGCCTGCAAACTGATTTGAAATAGGGCGGGCGGACACGCAGGTCCGCCCAGACACGCAGGTCCGCGCAGGCGAAACAAGCTGTGGTATCATACGCCAGCGCCGCGCGCCGTTGATACACCGCCGTATTCAACCAAAGGAACAGCGATGTCCGAAGCCCTCAACTACTCCACCTACCTGCGCCTGCCCGAGCTGCTGCGCCAGCAGGAGCCGCGCAGCGCCAGCGGCGGCCAGCCCGAGCACGACGAGCTGCTGTTCATTGTCATCCATCAGGTGTACGAGCTGTGGTTCAAGCAGATGCTGCACGAGTTCGATTTTGCGTGCACGCTGCTGCGCCAGAACCAGCGCGCCCGCGCCGGGCACACGCTCCAGCGCCTGCGCAGCATCCTCAAAACCGTCGTCGGGCAGGTCGATATTCTTGAGACGATGACGCCATTGGAGTTCAACTCATTCCGCGCCGCGCTTGAGTCGGGCAGTGGCTTTCAGTCGGTGCAGTTCCGCGAGATCGAGTTTGCGATGGGCTACAAGCGCGCGAACATCTTCGCCCACTACCCGCCCGACACCTTTGGTCTCGAGCGACTGCGCCGCCGCTTCGAGCAGCCAAGCCTGTGGGATGCGTTTCTGGCCTTTCTGGAATTGCGCGGCTACGCCGTGCCGCCCGATCAGCTTCTGCGCGACGTGACCGATCCGCTCAAGCCCTCGCCCGCAGTGCAGGCGATTCTGATCGACATCTACCGGCGCGACGCCGCAGTGAGCGGGGTGTGCGAGCGGCTGGTTGATCTCGACGAGGGCTTTATGGAATGGCGCTACCGCCACGTCAAGATGGTCGAGCGAACGATTGGCGCGAAACCCGGCACAGGCGGTTCGCCCGGCGCGGCCTACCTGGCGGCGACCGTGCGCCCGTTCTTTCCCGATCTGTGGGCAATTCGCTCACAGCTATGACGATCCCAGCTCGCGCAATTCGATTGCGAGCCATCACAATTCAATTGTCGCGCCTGCGCCCTCGATTGTAGCGCCTGCTCCCTCGATTGTGAGCTTTTACAACTCAATTGTTACCTGTGCCGCTTCGATTGTGAGGCGTGCTATGCAACCTGCAAACAGGCGTATGCAATACGCCCCGTCTGCAACCTGCAACCTGCAAACAGGCGTATGCAATACGCCCCGTCTGCCTGCAAACCTGCTAACCTGCAAACAGGCGTATGCAATACGCCCCGTCTGCAATCCGCGAACGGGCGTATTGCATACGCCCGGCATTTCATAGAAAGGCCAGCAATGACATTTCGCACCGCCGAAGCCTACGCCCGCGAGCTGGATGCGCGTGACCCGCTGGCGCGCTTTCGCGCAGCGTTTGCCTTCGACGACCCCGAGCTGATCTACCTCGACGGTAATTCGCTGGGCCGCCTGCCACGCGCTGCCGCCGAGCGCGCCACGGAGCTGGTGCAGCACGAGTGGGGCGGGCGTTTGATTCGTGGCTGGAACGAGGGCTGGTTCGATGCGCCCGAGCGCGTTGGCGCAAAAATCGCCCGCCTGATTGGCGCACAGCCCGACGAAGTGATCGTTGCCGACTCGACGTCGGTGAACCTGTTCAAGCTGGCAGTTGCCGCGCTGCGCGCACGCGCTGGCAGCACGCGCATCCTCACCGACGACCTGAACTTCCCGTCGGACCTGTACATTCTGCAAGGCGCTGCCGACCTGCTCGGTGCGGGGCATGTGATCGAAGTCGTTCGCTCTGCCGATGGCATTCTTGGCCCTCATGATCAGCTCCGTGCACAGCTGCAAGAGAACACTGCCCTGCTGACACTTTCCCATACCGTCTTCAAGAGCGGCTATGTCTACGACATGGCGGCGCTGAACGCCGCCGCGCACGCATCCGGCGCGCTGACGCTCTGGGATCTCAGCCACTCGGTTGGCAGCGTGCCGGTCGATCTCCATCGCGACGGCGCCGACCTGGCGATTGGTTGCTGCTACAAATACCTGAACGGCGGGCCGGGCGCGCCAGCTTTTCTCTACATTCGGCGCGAGCTGCAAGCCGAGCTGCGCAACCCGATCGCTGGCTGGATGGGCCAGCAGGATCTGTTTGGCTTTGGCTTGCAGTACGAGCCCGCGCCGGGGATTCGCCAGTTTCTCACCGGCACGCCGCCTGTGATCTCGCTTGCGCTGGTTGAGCCAGGCGTTGATCTGCTGCTGGAAGCCGGCATGGACGCCTTGCGCGCCAAGTCGGTGCAGCAAACCGAGTATTTGATTGCGTTGTACGATGCCCTGCTGGCTCCCGCCGGCTTTGCGCTCAACTCGCCACGCGACGCGGCGCGGCGCGGATCGCACATCTCGGTTGGGCACGCCGAGGGGCTCGGCATCGATCTTGCGCTGATTGACGCGATGCGCGTGCTGCCCGATTTTCGCCCGCCCGACAACATTCGCCTGGGCATTGCGCCGCTCTACACGAGCTTCCGCGACATACACACCGCCGTCACACGCATGCGCCGCATTGTCGATGAGCGCTTGTACGAGCGCTATGCTGGCCGCGCGCCGACGGTGACGTAGGGGATGGGGGGATGGAGCTTGGGAGATGGGGGTTGGCAATACTTCTTGCTCCCCTCTCTCATCGCATTGGCAGAAGGGTTGGGGATGAGGGCCGACAGCACTATAAAAGAATCATTCAGCCGCTTCAATGAGAAATAGCACAATGACACACAGCACACACACAAGCCCGGCGCAGATCGCCATTCGCCCCGCGCGCGCTGCCGACAGCACCGCAATCTTCGCCATGGTGAAAAACATCTGGGGCGGGCGCGACTACGTGCCCGAAGTGTGGGATTCGTGGCTGGCCGACGCGAGCGGGCCGCTGTTGGTTGGCGAGGTAGGCGGGCAGCCGGTGGCGCTGGCAAAAATATCGTCGCTCGGCCCCGGCGAAGACTGGTTTCATGGCATGCGGGTCGATCCGGCGCGGCGCGGGGCAGGCTACGCGCGCGCCATGGTCGAGCGCTGTGTTGCCATTTCGCGCCAGCGCGGGGCGCGCACGCTGCGCTACCTGACCGACGAGCAAAACAAGCCCATGCATCACCTTGCGGATGAATATGGCTTTGTGCTCGATTACCAGCCGTCGTGGTATGCCGCGCCACCGCGCCCGGGGCCGAGCCGAGCTGAAACACTCCTGCCCGCACACCGAGATCAGTTGCTGCGCGAGCTGGCAGCATCGCCGCTGCTGGCGCGCACTGCCGGCATGTATGCCTATGGCTGGCGCAACCTCGACCTTAGCCGCGAGCGGCTTGAGCGACACCTGGCGCGTGGCGAAGTGCGCGCGCTGGCGGGCGAGCCGGCCTGGGCGATTGTGACGCCGCGCGGGAGTGGCTGGGAAGTAGCGCACATTGAAGGTGAGCCGGGAGCAATGGTGCGCCTGTGCACCGATCTGCGCGGTACGGTGGAGGATTCTGCCAACGAGGAATACCTTATCGCGCTGCTGCCGCCCGACACAGCGGCAGCGCAGGCGCTCGCGCCGGCTGGCTTTGGCGCGCCAACCGACCCCATGCGCGTCTACACGCTGGCTTTCGCGCCCACGCCATAAAAGGCGCGCACCGCGTCGTCAAAGCTGCGGCGCTCGCCCAGCGCATCGACCAGCCACTCGGGCGTGACGCAGGTGTAGCCAAAGCGGTCGAAAAACTCAAAGAAGGAAAAGAAGCCGCCAAGCTCGGGCAGCACCGGCTTCGCCAGCAAGCCGCCCAGCTTCAGGCCGAAACGCGGCGCTGGCACAATCGTCACGCGCCGCCCGGTAATCGCCGCGATGCGCTTATATGCCTGCCGGTAATTCAGATCTTCCGGCCCGCCCACCGGCACAATCTGGTTCAGCGCCTCGCTGTGCTCAAGCGACACTGCCACCGCGCGCGCCACATCGCGCACCGCCACAAACGAGTGCGCGCCACGCCCGCTGCCCATGGTCATGCCAATGCCGGCGGTTTCAATAAAGCGTTTGAACGGCGCAAAACCATCGTCAAACGTTTCCTGAAAAGAAGAAGGGCGCACAATCGTGTAGGGCATCCCGCTGGCCTGCAACACCTGCTCGGCGGCAAACTTGTACGCCAGCTGGGGCACGAATGCCGCGCCCACATCCGCCCGCAGCGCCGACACAAACACAAAGCGCGGCACGCTCGCCGCGCGCGCAAGGTCAATCAGGCGCTGCGTCGCCGCGCCATCGATCTGGCGCATCGGGCTTTTGCGCTTCAGCGGGTCGCCCTGCGCGGTGGTTATCACCACGGGCGCATCGCGCAGCGCGCGCTTCACCGCCCGCGCATCGCGCATATCGCCGGCCTCCAGCGATACACCAAGCGCGCTGAGCTTCGCGGCATGGCGGCCACTGCGCACAAGCGCGCGCAGATTGTGCCCGCGCTGCACCAGCGCCTGGGCGATTGCGCCGCCCAGCAAGCCGGTGCCGCCAATCAGCAGAACTGTTGCCATAGGTCAACTACATTCATACAGCTCAGTTAAATACAAACCACGAAGACACGAAGGTACGAAGAGGATTTGATTCTGCAGTGCTAGAACAGCAATGCTGTGGACAATTCAAAACTTCGTGTCTTCGTACCTTCGTGGTTCAGGCGTTTTTCTTCCCTACGCTATAACAGGCCGCGCTACGTATGCACCAGCCGCTCGACCATTGTGCGCTGCGCGACTAGCTCCAGCCCGTCGTCGAGCGGGGCGAGTGTTGCGCCCGCACCATAACGCCGCTGGAGCGCGAGGCCGATCAGGTAATCGGCGAACTGCGGGTTTTTCGGCAGCAGCGAGCCATGCATATAGCAGCCAAAGGTGTTGCGATACACCGCGCCTTCGGTGCCATCCTCGCCATTGTTGCCGTTGCCCGCCAGCACGCGACCCATAGGGCGCACGCCCGCGCCGAGGTAGGTGCGCCCGCTGTGGTTTTCGAAGCCAACCAGGCGCGTTCCCGGCACAAGTGTGCTGGCCGCGCTCGGCCAGTCGCCAAGCTCGACGACAATGTTGCCGATCAGGCGCGCGCTGCCGCCAACCGTATGCACATCGATTGCGCCCACGCCCGGCAAGCGCTCGCCGGTGTGCGTCAGGAAGTAGTGGCCCAGCAGCTGATACCCGCCGCAGATCGACAGCAGCACCAGGTTATCGTCAATCGCTGCGCGCAGCTGCGGCCCCTGGTGGCGCACGAAATCGTCGGCAATCAGCGCCTGCCCGCTGTCCTGCCCGCCACCAAAAAAGGCCATGTCGATGCTCGGCCAGTCAATTTCCGCTGCAACATCCACCGGCACCAGCTCAAGCTCGATCCCGCGCCAGACACAGCGCTGCATCAGCGTCAAAATATTGCCCCGGTCGCCGTAGATATTCATCTGATCGGGGTAAAGATGCGCCAGGCGCAAACGATACGTCATACTTCCTCCGCGCAATTCGGGTGCGTGGCGCATTGTATCACGAACGCGCCAAGGCGGAGCGTACTGTGTGCCAAGGTTATGTCAAAACCCCAAAACCATGCACAGATTACGCAGAGTACACAGATTATTGAGCTCCATGTCTGCGTACTCTGCGTAATCTGTGGACAGATATTATTCAAGCGTCTTTACGCCAGGGTCGCCTAAGCGGATATTACGAGGGGTGGTACATCACATCCTGATGGAGAGGCTGCATAACGCATCAGAAGAGCGTGGAAGATGTTTCGAGAAGACTAACATCCTGCTCTCAGGAGTGAGCCGTGATTAAGAGGTTTGTACTATGAACCGGTGGAAACTGCTCAACGCGATTCCGCCCGAGTCGCTTGGCCTGATAGAGCGCATCGTCTGCTTGCTTAACCAGCGTCTCTGGCGTTTCATTACCCTGCCTGGTTGTGACACCAATACTGACTGTCACCGAAAGGGAGTCAATCATTGTTCGGTTGGCTATCGCAACGCAGAGCCGTTCGGCCAGCTCTGCTGCATCCGCAGGTTTCGTTACCTGCGCAATAACAATAAACTCCTCGCCACCCCAGCGCCCCAGCATATCGGGCACGCGCAGCTGCTCGCGCAGGTTCGAGGCCACCGCAATCAAAATCTCATCGCCAACATCGTGGCCAAAGGTATCGTTAATTTGCTTGAAATGATCGATGTCAATCAATAGCACCGCGAGGCAGGGGCTCGCGGCATAAATCTGTTGCATTCTCATCTGCAGCTCTTTTGAGCTGGCCCGACGGTTCAGCACTCCTGTCAGATAATCAATGTTAGCAACCTGCGTCATGATATCGGCATCGTTTCTTGCGGCAACGAACTGCGTTTTTAGCCAGGCAATGCCCACCAAAGTGGAAATATAGACCGGATGCGCCATAAGCATATTGATGAGTATCGGGTCATTATTGTTTGCAGCGAATGACGATGGCCCTGTCATAAGTTTGTAGCTGATCGATATGAGGATCGAAACATACATTACTATCGATGTCTTGACTGCACGTCGTGTTTCAAAGAACACAAACGCCGATGTATACACAAGCGGGAACCATTGAGGGATCGTAGCCACATCATAATAAACTTGGTCGGACTGCTCTTCGAAAATCATCCTCTGAACATGGATAGTAATGTAGCCTGCCAGCACATAGAAGGCTAATTGCCCAACAGGTGTTACGAGCCTGGGCCGCAATTGAATTGTTACAAGGCAACAGGAAAACATGACCACCATAATTGGATAGGCAATCGCGTCGAACGTGATCAAGCGATCCGTAAAACTCTCAAAGATCCAAATCAGCAGAACGGCAGTGGTGCCGATAGAGAGGAGGATTTTCAACACACGGAGTTGAAACGGCTGAAGAGCAAGCTCTTCCTGCTGTAAAGGTATTTTTTGCGTCATGGCATTCATCAGGTTTTGGATCAACTGATGCGACAAAAGTATATTGCGGTACAAAATAAGTATACCAGCCAAAGGGTACCTATGCGCTACCGCTCGGTAGGTTTACGCCCGAGGCCTTCTCAATCGCTTCCCTTGTGGCGGCTTTTATAGCAGTTTGCAGTCGGCAGGACGCAGTAGGCAGTTAAATTTTCCGCTCTACAACGCCTTCTCTTCAGCATATGAGTGTTTAATTGTTCTGCAAACCGCTATAGGCTTCGTCATAAAAGGAAAATCATGCCCGAGCGCACGCACGTCGACATTGGCGGGCGGCGGCTTGCCTACCAGAGCATGGGCGCGGGCGCACCTGCCGTTGTGTTCGAAGGTGGCAGCGAGCGCGCGGGAATTCCTGCCCGGCGAGCACTATGGCGCGATGCCGCTGGTCGTTATTACCGCAGGGATCGGCGAGTGGGACGAAAGCTTCCCGCCCAAAGTGGCGCGGGCGCAGGAAGCAGCGTGGATGCGCGCACAGCAGGAAATGCTGCGGCTCTCAGCGGCGAGCCGGCAGATCATTGCGGCAGAAAGCAATCACAGCATTCAGGATTGCCAGCCCGGTCTGGCCGTCGCTGTGGTGCGTGAGCTTGTGGAAGGGATGCGAGGCTGAATACGAACCAAAACGAATAACCACGAAGGCACGAAGACACGAAGGCGTTCCTTTGTGTTTTCGTGCCTTCATACTCTGGAAAATGCGTTTTTGTATACAACAGGCAAGCTTCCAGGAAGCAATTCTGGCTATCAGATTGAAGTAAAACTGGCTTGAGCTTCCTGGAAGCTGAGTACAAGGAAATTTATTTTCCAGAGCATTTCGCGCGTCTGCCAAAGAAAGACGTTTTACGCCTCCACTGCCAGCAGCGGCGGCGCGGCCTCAGTTGCCGGGCCGAACTGCTCGTCGAGCCAGGCATGAATGCTCGGGTAGAGCAGCGCAATACCCGTATCATCCCGCAGGCGCCCATTGCTCATGCGCGCCGACAGCGCAGCCATCCCCACCACCGACAGATCCATACCCGCTGCCAGCGCGCCTTCAACCGAATAGGCCCGTGGTGGCAGCATGCCCAGGCGCTGGTGCACCGCGCCATAGAAATCGGCGGCACGGGTTGGCTCGTTGTCGCACACGTTATAGATCGCGCCGGGCTGGCCATTGTGCGCTAAACGCTGCAAAACGTCCAGCAGATCGTCAATGTGAATATGCGTGAGGAAATTGCGGCCATCGCCGATCAGGGTGGCCGTGCCGGTGCGCACCATATCGACGAAATCGCGCCCGGGGCCGTAGATCGTGCCAATGCGCAGAAGAATCGCGGGGAACTGGTGCGCGCGCACCAGCTGAAGGATCGCCTGTTCGGCCTCGGCCATGGTTTCGCCAAGCGGGAAATTCGGCGCTGCCGGCGTATCTTCGTTCACCCAGGCGTCGCCGTGGCTGCCGTAGGGCGCGGCATTGCCAGCGAAGATATAGGCACGCACCGAGCGCGCCCGCGAGCTGGCCGCGATCAGGTTGCGATTGCCATCCACAAAGACCCTGCGCAGCGAGCCGTTTGCCAGCACCGAGCGCGACGTAAGGTTATACACTACCTCCACATCGCGCGCGACGCCCACCAGGCTCTCGGGCTGAGTAAGGTCGCCTTCCCACACCGCCATGCCCTGCGCGGCCAGGCGCTGCACAACCTCGCGATCGGGATCGCGCACCAGCCCGCGCACGGCGTGGCCCTGCTGCAACAAGCGCGCAGCTAAACGCGCGCCTACATACCCGGCAGCACCCGCAACAAGAAAGCGACCCATAGTCCACCTCGTTTATGTTGGCAGGGAACTGGCGTTGGAAGGCCAGCACACGCACAAAACCGCCGCGCGACGGGAGTACGTGTATCCTGCTGTACGATCTCGCTGTTCCTCCTGGCGGCGGCGGTATCTGGTCGGCTGGGACCGAATGTTCATGTGCGAAGGTTGTGCCATTGTACCATCTCTTGGCGGGCTTGACTAGCCCATGTCGTTGGCGGAATTTACACCGTTTATCCCAAACTTATCCCAACTTATCCCAACTTATCCCACATGATTTCCCCATCCCAACGCAGAAAAGAACAAATGTTCGCATACCCAAAGTGTCAAGCGTTTTTTCGGCGTGCTGGCAAAGATTGTTCGCGAGCGCCCAAAATATTTGACGCGCGCTCTGTTCGCCCGTACAATTGTTTCACTTTCGCCCCGCGCAGCCGCGCCCAGAACATACAACAATGATCAAAATGCTCCACCTTGCCGATTTGCACATCGGCATGGAAAACTATGGCCGCGTCGACCCAGCCACCGGCATGCACACGCGCCTGCTCGACTACCTGGCGCGCCTCGACGAGGCAATCGACGTCGGGCTGGAAGCGGATGTCGACCTGGTGCTGATTGCCGGCGACGTGTATAAGAACCGCACGCCCAACCCCACCCACCAGCGCGAGTTTGCGCGGCGCATTCGCCGCCTGCGGCAGGCCGGCCTGCCGGTTGTCATTCTGATCGGCAACCACGACGTTTCGCCGGCGGCCGGTCGCGCCCACTCGATAGAGATCTTCGACACACTTGCCGTTGAAGGCGTGACAATTGCCGACCGCGCCAAGCTGCACGAGATCGACACGCGCGCCGGCCCGGTGCAGCTGATTGCGCTGCCGTGGGTCACGCGCCACAGCCTGCTCACGAAAGACGAACTGCGGCTGGCCTCGCTGCTGGAAGTCGAAACCATGTTGCTCCAGCGCATCGAGACCTTTCTGCGCACCACCGCCGAGCGGCTCGATCCGTCCATCCCTACGGTGCTGGCCGCCCACGGCACCATCGACGGCGCAACTCTTGGCGCCGAGCGGCAGATCATGCTTGGCAAGGATCTGATTCTGCCGCGCAGCTTTGTCGCCCTGCCCGGCATCGATTATGTTGCAATGGGTCACATTCACAAGCACCAGACGCTGGGTGAACATCCCCCAATCGTCTATGCTGGCAGCATCGAGCGGATCGACTTTGGCGAGGAGCGCGAAGACAAGGGCTGCGTGATTGTTGAGCTGGAGCGCGGGGAGACACGCTGGCAGTTTCACAAGCTCGCCGCGCGCCCATTCGTCACCGTCGATGTGGATGTGCGCAACAGCCCCGACCCGCAGGCGCGCGTGCTCACCGCAATCGAGCGGCAGCAGCTTGCCGACGCCGTGGTGCGCGTGCAGATCAAGGCGCTGCCCGATCAGGCCGGCCTGCTGCGCGTCGACGATATTCAGCAGCAGCTTGAGGCGGCGGGTGTCTTTCAGGTCGCCGCTGTCGCCACCGACATCGAGCGCGCCAATCGCGGGCGGCTCGCCAGCGGCGACGAGAATATTCTGGATGGGCTGACGCCACGCAAGGCGCTGGAGCTCTACCTGCGCGCAAAGGACACGCCCGAGGATCGGATTGCGGCGCTGCTTGATGCCGCCGAGGAATTATTTGCCGAGCAAAGCGACGGTGCGAGCGCCTAAGCTACTGTAGCAGTCGGCAGGAGGCAGAAGGCCGTTCCATTGCTCGCCCTACCAACTGCTTCTCGCCGGTTTCTGAATAGTCAATGGTTCTGCAAACCGCTGTAATATCATTCGAGTGAAGGTCATTCCTCGTTACTGAGACGAAGGACGAAAGACGAATGACCAATTTGGCTTTGTCCTTTGTCAAAACCAGCAACAAATTTCCGAAGCGCTGTACCAGTTGCAGCCAGCAAAAAAAAGACGCGAGAGCACTTTGCCCTCGCGTCTTTTGTTGTTTGAGAAATCGATGCTAGCGCTTTTTCGCGCCAGCCGCCAGCACCTGCGTGCGGCGCTCGCGCCACAGCATGTTGCCACCCACGCCAGCAATGAAAACCCCAACCAGCGCGTTCAGGGTCATGGTGTACAGCACCGGGATGCCCTGCGTCGGGCTGCGCCACTCGGGCGTCAGCAGCGCCACAAGCTGCACAATCGTGATGAACAGCGAAAGCGCCAGGCCAAAGCGCACCATAAAGCGCGCCAGCGCATCGTGAATGGTGCTCACGCCGCGCATCGTCATCACAAACCAGGCCACAAGCAGCACAATCGACGCACCGCCATAGATCAGCGTTGCGGGCGAGTTCAGGAAGCCCGAGACCACCCAAAAGTTAAGCATCAGCCAGGCCAGAAAGGTCAGCACACTGATGATCACCAGCTGGGGGAGTGCTTTGCGCTCCTCAGGGGTACTTACAGCCAGCAGGCCATACGCCAGCGAGAGGAGATACAGCGCCGCTGTCACAACTATTTTGCTCACGCTCTGAGTTGGCAGCTCACCGATCAGCGGCACGCCTGCGGCCACCGCATCAGTATCGGCCAGGCTGAGATCGCCATTGAGTGGGAACACAGTCCACACAAAGAAAATGAGCGTATATACAACCGCACACACCAGAAACAGGATCAGGTCGCGGCGCTCGAAGCGAAAGAATTCACGCATACACTTGCCCTATAAAAGGACTCGCCCCGTTGCGTTTTCAGGCGCTGGCAGCGGCCCTGCGATAGATACGCGTACGAAATGCCAGCCGGGCGCGGCGCCATATGACCCGCGCCCGACAATACGATCATCACTGTGCCGGCGCAGCGGTCGGGCTTTCCGGGCCGCTGGTAGGCTGCGTTGCCGGCTCGGTGGTGCCAGGTGTGCTGCCACCACTTGCGTCCGCCGGAAGCGGCTGGCCGTCGGTACCAATCGCCGGCAGCGTCGTGCCGCCATCGCGGTCGTGCGTGCTCAGGAAGGCCAGCAGATCGCTCACCTGCGCATCCGTCAGCGACGGGAAGGCTGGCATTGCCGCGATGACATACGGGCCAAAGCCACCAGCCGGCTCGATCGCCTGGCTCTGGAAGGCCGCGCCGCCCTTCTTGATCCACTCGATCCAGTTTTCCGCAGTAACGTCTTTGCCATTTGGCAATTTCTTGCCATAGGCCGCCGTGCCATCGGGGCCAAACAAGCCACCCAGGCCCGGGGCTGGCACGCCGCTGTCTTTCGAGTTCAGGTTGTGGCAGCTCTGGCAGTTGGCGCTGAAGATCGCCTGGCCGCGACCGGCCGGGGTATCGGGCGCGCCAGCCGAGGCCGCAGCCTGCACAGCCTGCTTGTAGGCGGCTGCTGCCGACGCTGCATCGGCGCTAATGTTCGGCGAGGTGCTGCCCTCAGGGCCCCACCAGCTCGACACATACGCAGCGATATTACTGATCTGATCATCGCGCAGCGGGCCACCCAGGCGCGCGCTCCAGCGCGGCATGGCCGTGCCACGCACACCCGAGGTAATAGTCGCCTCGACGAAGTTGCGCACCGTGCCATACTTGGCGGTGATGCCCGTCGCGCCGTCGAGGCGGTCGCCCAGCGTATTGGGCAGGTTGTTAATCTGTGGGGCGCCATTCGCCACGCCGCCTTCACCGGTCAGGCCGTGGCAGTTTGCGCAGTACTGCTCGTAGTCGCGGGCGCCGCGCGACACCAGCTGGCCGTTAAAGCGCTCCTCGCGAGCCGCCAGAACATAGTTCTCGCGCACCCAGATATAGCCGAGCAGCAGCGTGGCGGCGAGCAGGAACACCGTCGCAATCGTCAAATTACGCGTCATTGTTCGTATCCACTATCCAGGGCGCGCCGGCCACGTGGCCGGCGCGCACGCTATTGCTACTGCCGGACGTTATCTTTGGCATTGCTCAGGAAGCGCACCGCCGGAACCTGCTGCTTGCCATCGACGGTGATCACCAGCGTGATCTTTTCGAGCGTGACCTGGCCTTCCTGGTTGAGCTGCCAGGGCTCGACCGTCAGCGTGGCATCGCCACCCTGCGCGGCAAAGGGCTTGTCAAGCTCTTTCCAGCGGGCCACGTCCGCGCTGAATTCTTCAAACATCGCTTTCGATTCAGGCGTCAGCGATGCCTCGTCGCAGTTCACAAACGAATTGGTGAATGAGTCGAAGGTACATGCGGAAGTCGGCAGCTGCTCGAAGGGTACTTCGTCGGCCTTGCCTTCGCCTTCGCCCGGCACCCACTCAAACACCAGCTCGCTCGTGGCGGTTTCCTGAATACCATACGACGGCAGGCCGGCATAGGTCAGGAAGCCAATCAGCACGGTCGCAACCACAAAGCCAGCCAGCGCGACCTTGCGATCCTTGAACTTGCGGCTCGGGTTGCGGTCGATGTAGGGCAGCAGGAACAAGCCGCCAAACATCACACCCGCCAGCAGCAAGCCAAAGAAGAACTTGTCGCCCACCTTCAGCATGCCCTGGAGCCACAGGAAGTACCATGGCGCCTTGGTGTGCTGCGGCGTCACGAATGCGTTGGCGTGGCCTTCCAGCGTCGCGTTCCAGAAGAACTGGTTGATCGCGATCAGGCCAAAGGTCAGGAAGGCAATCGCCGCCACTTCCAGGTACACCTGGTCGGGCAAGAACGGGATCTTGCGCTTGGTGGGCGGCATGTTGTCGAACAGCTCGTGGATGGGCGAGATTTCCTGCTTGCGCACGGCGTAGTAGTGAATGCTAATCAGCGCAATCGCAACGCCCGGCAGCAGGAAGATATGCAGCAGGTAGAAGCGCAGCAGCGTCTGCCCGCCAACATCCACCGCGCCGCGCAGCAGCTTGTTGATCGCATCGCCAAGACCCGGCGTGGCGTCAGCCATCGAGCTGCCGATTGTCACCGCCCAGTAGGCCAGCTGGTCCCAGGGCAGCAGGTAGCCGCTGAACGAGAGCACCAGCGTCACCAGCAGCAGGATCATGCCCGTCACCCAGATGAACTGGCGCGGCGCTTTATAGGAAGCAGTGATGTAGGTGCGCACCATGTGCAGCGTCACAATCGCGACCATAAGGTGCGCGCCGAGACGGTGGACATTGCGCATCAGGTTGCCCAGCGGCACGTCGGTCATGATCTTCACCATGCTCGGGTAGGCCTCGCTGGCCGACGGCACGTAGAAGATCATAAGGACAAGGCCGGTGATTGCCTCGACCATGAAGAGGAAGAAGCTAAACCAGCCCAGGCCTACAGTGTAGTACCAGGCGGTGGCTTCTTCGGGCAGCGCGCGCGGGCGAATGTGGTACCAGAAGCTATTGTTATGGACCCGCATGCGCGGGTTGGGGCGGGGGGCCGGTTCGCCGCGCAGCACGGAACGCCAATCGGCCGCGCCCATGCTCGGGAAGAACGATCGCCCCACTTCGCTGACCCAAGCCATCAGTCGTCGCATCCCGCTGGGCCGCTCGACCTGCTGTGTGGCCATACTGTGGTTGCTCCCTCTAGATCATGTAGTGATTTCAACGCTGAGCCGAGGCGCTGGCCGCCTCGGTGCGGAACCGCCAATATGCAGAGTTACCGCTATGCGTGCGACAGGCCAGTCACCTTCTGGCCAGTGTTAACGACAATCACGTCATTGGTGATCTTGACGCGGAACTGGTCGAGGTTACGGGGCGCGGGGCCACGCACATACTGCGTGTCGCGCTCGTAGGTCGAGCCGTGGCAGGGGCAGATGAAACGCTTTTCCGAGGCAATATACGGCACCAGGCAGCCCAGGTGCACGCACACCTGGTAAATCGCCATAATGCCCTCGGCATTCACGCTGCCGTCCTCGTCTTCCGCTGGCTGGATGGTTGCGTCGGGGGCAACTTTCACCACAAAGAATTTGCCGTCGGCCACCGGGAAGGGATCGTCGGTGTCTTTAAACTCGCTGGCCTTTTTGTCGAGGGTGAACTTACCGCCGAACGTACCCGCCTTGATACGCGGGTAGGCAAAACCACCAGCCACCGGGTAGGTGCGTTCGCCAGTGCTCGCGTCTTCGGCGGCAGTGAACTTGAGCAACGGCCCCAGCAGCGGGTCGGCGGCTGGATCGGGCGATGTGATAAAGAGAAGGCTGCCGGCGGTCAGCAACGCGGCCGAGCCGGCCATTGCGATCGCCAGCACTTCGCGCCGGTTGACCCCCGGGCCCTTGGGCTTTGCCGCCGTGCCTGGCTTCTGCACACCCGATTTTGCGGCAATTGCATCCGCATCGGCCTGTGAGATCACCCGCCGGCCAGCGTTGCGCTGTTCTGCCATGCGTGTCTCCCTCTAGCGGCGTCCCACGACGCCAGATGATCGAGCAATCTGTCTTGTTTCCAAGTTGCTGTGAGTAGATCGTGCGCCATTCGGCAGCGTGCCCAAAACTCGGGCCACCTGTTTCAGGACGCCAATAAAGTGATTTCTTCGCATTCTAATGGGGCAATTCAAGCCTTGTGTATTGTAGCACAATCTCCCAAGAGCGTCAATTTATGGTCAAAATGCGCAAAACCACCCATCCATCGTGATCTTAGGCGGCGGTTTCCCCTACTTCCAGATAGTACATCGATGGGTAGCGCTCGTCCTGAGTAGCAGGATAGCTAAAGACTTGCCCGAGGTAGGAAAGGGCGGTGTAGCGGTTGCAGGCGTGGCAGGCATAGATGTCGTAGTGATGGCGCGCGCTGGCCGGGTTGCCAACGGTGGCATTGATCTCTTCTGGCTCGATCAGGTCGCCGCGCCCGCACCACGCGCAGGCCACCGGGTAGACCAGCACATACACCGGGCTGCGAAAGGCGCGCGGGTAGTCGAGCGCTTTATAGATAAAGCTCTGGTTGCCCCACCGGGCTGTGGCAGTAAGCTTGGCGCAGAGTGTGCAGCGATAGATCGCATGGTCGAAATCGACCTGCGGGTTTGCGACTTTGACATCGAAATCTATCAGTTCCAGCGCTTCTTCCGCGCCACACCAGCTGCACGCCGGCTCAGTTTCGGCCGCCATACGGCACTCCTTTGTGGCCAGGGCCACTCTTCTGCGCCCCCGGCAACGCGGGCTTTATTATAACACGGCGCAACCGGCTGCGTACTACCGAGCAATGTAAATCGTTATTTCATAGTACGCAGCCGCTTGACAGGGTAGATAGTCTGTGCTAGACTACCGCTGCCCACATTTAGGCCATATTATCCTGGCACTACACAAGATGTGGAACGTTTATGGGTATTCGCACAACTTCATCATGTCGTGGCCCCGTCTGCCTCGATTCGCTTGCTTGACTTAACGCAAGATTTACTTTACATACTATTTGCGCATTCACCAGTTCACCAACCTGACGGCGGGCCGCCGCCGACGCAGTTTGGTGCTTTTTTTGCCCTCCGCGCAACCGCGTTGTTTCGCGAGCCACCGTGGCTCTTAGCATAACTAAAGGAGTAGGTCCATGTCTGTGCTGGATCAGCAACCGGCGGTGCTTTCCGACATTGCCCTGACCGTCCTGAAGAAGCGCTACCTGATTAAGGACGACCAGGGGCGCGTGGCCGAGACACCCGAAACCATGTTCCGCCGCGTTGCCGATACGCTGGCCGAGGTCGATGCCCGCTACGGCGCCGATCCCGCAGCGGTGCGCGCCCGCTCCGAACAGTTCTACCACCTGATGACGCAGGGCTTCTTCGAGCCGAACAGCCCAACACTTATGAACGCCGGCCGCCCGCTCGGCCAGCTTTCGGCCTGCTTTGTGCTGCCCGTGGAAGACGACCTGAGCGGCATCTACGAGACACTCAAGCACCAGGCGCTAATTCACCAGAGCGGTGGCGGCACTGGCTTCAGCTTCTCGCGCCTGCGCCCGCGCAACGACGTAGTACGCTCGACGATGGGCGTGGCGTCGGGGCCAGTCAGCTTCATGGATGTGTACAACCACTCGACCGAGGCGATCAAGCAGGGCGGCACGCGGCGCGGCGCCAACATGGGCATCCTGCGCGTCGATCACCCCGACATTCTGGAGTTCATTACCGTCAAGCAGGACCTGAGCAAGGTCACGAACTTCAATATTTCGGTTGGCATCACCGATGTGTTTATGGAAGCGGTGCGCAACAACACCGACTATGATCTGATCAGCCCGCGCACTGGCGAGGTGTATGTTGCCAATCGCGAGGGCCTGAAGCACCCCGCCACGGGCGAAGTGCTGGTGGCGAAGGGCGAAGCCTGCCGCCTGCCGGCGCGCATGGTGTTCGACCTGATTGTGCAGTGCGCGCACGCCACTGGCGAGCCCGGCCTGTTCTTTATCGACCAGGCGAACAAGTACAACCCGGTGCCAGCGCTGGGCGAGTACGAAGCCACCAACCCCTGCGTTACAGCCGACAGCTGGGTGCTCACCGCCAGTGGCCCGCGCCAGGTGCGCGAGCTGGTGGGGCGTCCGTTCGAGGCAGTGGTGAATGGCGCGGCCCACGCCGCCGACCCACGCGGCTTTTGGTCCACTGGCGTGAAGACCGTGTACGAGCTGCAAACCAGCAGCGGCCACTCGCTGCGCCTGACGGGCAACCACCCGGTGCTGCGGGTTGTTTCGCAAAACCGCGACGCGGAAACGACCGAGTGGGTCGAGGCCGCGCAGCTCCAGCCGGGCGATCAGATCAAGCTGCAGAATCATCGCGATTTTGTGGGATGGGACGGAACCGGCAGCGATGCGCAAGGCTGGCTGCTGGGCCTGCTGGTTGGCGATGGCACCTTTGCCGACGAGCGCGCCGTGCTTTCGTTCTGGGGCGCAAGTGCCGACTACATGGCGCAGCGCGCGCTTGGCACGCTGAAAGAAACGCTGAAATCCCGCTCGGATCTGGGCATCTCGCGCATCGAAGAGCGCGACGAGCTGCGCCTGCGCTCGGCCGCCCTGCGCGATCTGGCCGCCGCTTTTGGTATCGAGCAAGGCAGGAAGACCATTTCGGACGCAATCGAGCGCGCTTCGAGCGCCTTTGCGCAGGGCTTCCTGCGCGGCCTGTTCGACGCCGACGGCACCGTGCTGGATGGCGGCGAAAAAGGTCTTTCGGTGCGGCTCGCGCAATCCGACCTGGCGCTGCTTGAGCGCGCGCAGCGCATGCTGCTGCGGCTGGGCATCAACGCCACGCTGTACCAGAATCGCCGGCCGGCTGGCACGAGCGTGCTGCCCGATGGGCGCAGCGGCCAGCGCGAGTATGCCACGCAGGGGCAGCACGAGCTGGCGATCAGCAAAGACAACCTGCTGGCCTTTACCTCGCTGGTTGGCTTCACACACCCCGAAAAGGCGCAGGCGCTGAGCGCCGGCATTGCGGCGCGCACGATCCGCGGGCCATATCGCGAGCGCTTTGTGGCCGAGGTTGCGGCGCTGGTGGAAGTTGGCAGCGAGGAAGTGTTCGACTGCGCGGTGCCGGGCGTGAATGCCTTCGACGCCAATGGCTTTGTGGTGCACAACTGCGGCGAGCAGCCTTTGCTGGCCTACGATGTCTGCAACCTGGGTTCGATCAACCTCGGCAAGTTCGTCGACGAGGCTGGCGCGATTGACTGGGACGGCCTGCGCGAGGTGGTGCACCAGAGCACGCGCCTGCTCGATAATGTGATCGACGCCAACCACTACCCGCTGCCGCAGATCGCCGACCTGTCGCAGCGCATCCGCCGGATTGGCCTGGGTGTGATGGGCTGGGCCGACATGCTGATCCGCCTGGGCGTGCCCTACAACTCCGCCGAGGGCGTTGAGCTGGGGCGCAAGGTGATGGAATTTGTCGATGAGGAAAGCAAGGTCGCGTCCGAGCAGATTGCCGCCGAGCGCGGTGCGTTCCCCGAGTGGGAGCGCAGCATCTGGGGGCCGGATGCCACCTGCGCCCGCGACAAGGACGGCAATCGCATCCGCCCCGAGCGCAAGCTGCGCAACTGCAACGTCACCACCGTCGCGCCAACCGGCACGATCTCCATGATCGCGGGCTGCTCGTCGGGCATCGAGCCGATCTTCGCGGTGGCCTTCTGGCGCTACCAGGCCGAAGCGCGCATGCTCGACATCAACCCCGATTTCGTGGCTCGCGCCCAACGCGAGGGCTGGTATTCAGAAGCGCTGATGGCCAGCATTGCCGACAGCGGCCACATCCACCACGACGGTGTGCCAGCCGGTGTGCAGCGCGCCTTTGTGACCGCGCACGACATTCAGCCCGACTGGCATGTGCGCATGCAGGGCGCGTTCCAGCAGCACACCGACAGCGCGATTTCGAAGACGATCAACTTCAGCTACGAGGCCACGCCCGAGCAGGTGCGCGAAGCCTACGAGCTGGCGTTTAGCCTGGGCTGCAAGGGCATCACGGTCTACCGCGACGGTTCGCGCGCCAACCAGGTGCTTTCCACCGGCACCACCGCCGACCCGAACGCCAAGCCCGCCGAGGCCGCGCCCGTGGCCGAGCCCGTGGCAGTCGCGCCAGTGGCGGTTGTTGCCGCCGAGCCGCAGCCGATCAAGCCGCGCGCCGTGCCCGATGGCCTGCCCAGCCATTCCTACCAGGTGGTGACACCGCTTGGCAAGCTGCGGCTGTTCGTCACCGAGCACGATCACGAGCCGTTTGAGGTCTTTGCAATTATCGGGCGGGCCGGCAGCGACGTGATGGCCTTCACCGAGGCGATTGGCCGCCTGCTTTCGCTGGCGCTGCGCTGCGGCATCCCCGTGAAGCTGCTGGCCGAGCAGCTGCGCGGCATTGGCGGTTCGCGCTCGGCGGGCTTTGGCCCGGCCCGCGTGCGCTCGGTGCCCGACGCAATTGGCAAGATCCTGCAAGATCATTACGTCAACCGGCATGCCGGCCACGCCAGCGAAAACGGCAATGGCTACGCAAATGGCAATGGCAACGGCCATAGCGACGGTAATGGCGCGGGCTATGACGCGGCAGCGCCGGCCTCGTTCGCGGCGCTGGCCGAGGTGACCGAGCCGCTGACCGCTGGCGAGATCTGCCCCGACTGCCAGAACGCTACGCTGATGAATGAGGAAGGTTGCCGGAAGTGCCACTCGTGCGGCTATGCCGAGTGCTAAGGAGCGAGAGTTGGGGGATGGGAGATGGGAGATGGAGGTTGGCTTGGCCTTACGATGCCAGACAAGCTGCTTTCACCCGCGAACCGCTGCCAATAATCGCAGCTTAGGGTAAAACGATTAAGCCACAGAGAACACCGAGATCACTGAGCAGGAAACCAAACTCCGTGTCATCTGTGGACTCTGTGGCTCATCTGCTCGTCGCTGCAAGAAAATAGCTTCCCAAGAAACGGCCTGCGCGAAACGAGGGAGCAATGCCAGAAACCGAGAAAAAACCCGGCCCAAGCTGTCCGCCCGCCCCGCGCGACG
Source organism: Kouleothrix sp. 19917 (assembly GCF_057073505.1). Classification (NCBI taxonomy): domain Bacteria; kingdom Bacillati; phylum Chloroflexota; class Chloroflexia; order Chloroflexales; family Roseiflexaceae; genus Kouleothrix; species Kouleothrix sp. 19917. The sequence goes on along the minus strand of NZ_CP097099.1, from coordinate 31,062 downwards.
ACACAGAATGCCCGCAGTGCCGCGCCACCATGCGACTCTGGGCAGGCTTTTACCGCTGTGCCAACTGCGGCTACAAAGAAAGCTGCTGTTTTCGGCACAGGCATTAGGCGGCCCACAACCGGCCACCAACGCGCAGCGCGGCAGAGGAAACTCTGCCGCGCTGCTGTTTCGGTTTTCGGCTTGGCGCTAGGCTGCCGCGCGCGTGCTTTCAAAGGCTTCGCGCAGCTGCTCGGCTTTGGCCAGCAGCTCCTGCCGCTCGTGGACGAGCATGGCATTCGTTGCGGTGTCGCGCCATTCGCCATATTCGGTCCAGGCCCACTGCCCGGCTTCAGTGCTGATCCAGCGTGGTGCTTTCGGTGCTTCGTTGATGAGTTTCATATTTCCACCTTAACGGATTGTCTTCACATCTACACTTCACAGTATACAACAGGTTTGTGACAAATTTCTATAAGTCTCAAGACGGTTTTGTGACAAAAGGATCATTTGCGCCGAAACGCGAACGGTATCACCACTACAGTCGATGGCACAAAAAAGCACCACGCGCCGGGCCACATGGGCAAGGCGCGTGGTGCATAGCCGAAATAAACTGAAGTTTAAGCTGCTACATCAAAGTGCAAAATGCGAAGCACTAATCGCAAATCGCAAATCGTCAATCGTAAATATGCTAGCGCCCCCTGAAACCCAGCACCACCGGCACAGTCAGCAGCACAATCCGCAGATCCATCAGCAGGCTGACGTGTTTGACGTAGTACAGGTCGTACTGCAGCTTGATCAGCGAATCTTCCATGCTCGCGCCATAGCGGTAGCACACCTGCGCCCAGCCAGTCAGGCCCGGCTTGAGCGCGTGGCGTGCCCGGTAGAAGGGAATATCGCGGGCGAGCTGGTTGACGAACTCAGGGCGCTCGGGGCGCGGGCCGATCAGGCTCATGTCGCCGCGCAGGATGTTCCAGAACTGCGGCAGCTCGTCGATGCGGGTTTTGCGCAGCAGCTGGCCCACCGGCGTAATGCGCGGGTCGTTCTCGCTGGCCCACACCGCGCCGAAACGCTCGGCGTTCACCACCATGGAGCGGAACTTCAGCACGCGAAAGATGCGCCCGCCCTCGCCAACCCGCTCCTGCGCGTAGAACAGCGGGCCTGGCGACGAAAACCGGTTCGCCAGCCACACCAGCGGCACCGCCAGCGCCAGCGCAACGCAGCCCAGCAGGCTCGCGCCAATATCAAGCGCGCGCCGCGCCATGAGGTAAAGCCGGTAGGTCGCCGTCTGGTTGAGCGGCATGGCCATGTCGAGCGAGCTGCCCAGCTGCTGCACCGGCACGCGCCCGGTGGCGTTTTCGTAGACAGTGCCGGCAGTGGTGATTGAAATGCCAAGCTCGCAGCTTTCCAGAATCGTATCGAACAGCTCGGTCCAGAGCATATCGTAGCGGCGGCGGCGCGGGCGCTCGCGCGACTGCTCGAAATGCATCAGCGCACCAACGATTTCGTCGCTCAGCACCAGCTCGTGCGGGCGGTAGCGCCGGATCAGCTCGCCCAGTTCGTGGATGTTCCCCAGCTGCGGAATGCTGCCCCCACTCTGCCCTTCGCCATCGGGCACTACGCCCAGGAACAGGTAGCCAAACAAATGGCCCGAAAAGCGGCCGGCCGAATGGCCTTCAATCAGGCGGATCAGGTGATGCATTGAGTGGCCCGAGCCGATCAGCAGCACGCGATGATGCATACCCGACTGCACCAGAAACTGCGTATAGATCACCCGCCACGCTGCGATGGCGCTCACGCACAGCATCGGGAAGGCCAGCATATCGCGCCGTGAATCGGGCAGATCGGGGGTGATGTAGGGCACTGCCAGGTACACCAGCGACGTGAGCAGGGCTGTGATGCCTGCGCGGCCAGCCGAGCGTTTGAGCTGCGCCGCCACGGAAAGCGTGTAGATTTGCAGGGTTGTGGCGATCAGCATCCACAGAAGAACCAGGATGAGCAGCCACAAGCCAATTTCCCAGATGGTATACACCGAAAGCAGAAATTCGCTGCGCAGCATCAGCGCCCCAAAAAAGGCTGCGGACAACAGTATCATGTCGACGCTGATCAGCAGCAGCTTGCGCTCGGAGAAGTTGAGCGACATGCTGTGCTTCAAGCGCGCAGACGACGGTGTGCTGCGGGCATCCGAAACGAGTGGATGAATTGATTCCATAGCAACCTCGGTTGTTGATTATGGGTTTGTGCGTTGCACGACAAAAGGGGAAACGGCAAGCACAGGAAACAAGCGCTGTGGCAATTCCACAGACGCCAGTGCTTGTGCGAAAGGTGAATGAGTGGGGTTCAGAAACGCGGCGATAGCGAAGCAGCGTGCTTGTGCTGGGCGAACGCGCTCAGCTTCGCTCTAGCGTTGCGCTTCGGGTTTTTCTGCCTGCTAGCGCCCGCCCGCCAGAGTTCGCGAACGCGCCGCAGGCACGCGCTGAAGCGCAGCTTCGTACACGCCCTCGATCTGCTGCACCATAGTGGCCACCGAGCAAAGCTGGCGCGCATGCGCCTGGCCTTGCGCCGCCAGCCGCGCCGCCAGCGGCGGGTCGTTCAGCAGGCGCAGCATATTTTCGGCCAGCAGGTTGGGGCGGCGCGGCGGCACGAGCAGGCCCGTCACACCGTCGATCACCAGTTCGGGCGTACCATTAACATGCGTAGCAGCTACCGCACACTGCGCCAGCAAGGCTTCGGCAAGTGCGCGGCTCAGGCCTTCCCACAGCGAAGACGCCACAAAAAGATCGATCACCTGAAGCAGCGCGGGCACATCGGCCCGAGCGCCAAGCAGGCGCATCGCCGGCATGTCGTGGCAAGCCTGGGTAACGGCATCGCGCAGCGGGCCATCGCCTACTATCACAAATTGCGCATCGGGGCGTTGTGCGCCAGCCAGCCGCGCCGCTTCCACAAAATCGAGCGGCGCTTTTTGTGCGCACAGCCGGCCAACTGTTCCAACAATCGGCCGCGCTGGGTCGAGGCCAAGCTCGGCACAGATCGCACTGCGCTCTGCCTTGCGATCAAATGGCGCCGTATCAATGCCGTTATAGATCGTCGTGAGCTTGGCGGCAGGCACCAGGTGCTGCTGCACAAGCTCACGCGCATTATCGGCGCACACGGCCAGCACGCGGCTCGAATAGCGGGCAGAAAGCCATTCGATGGCCTGGTAGGCGCGCTGCACTGGCACGGGCATGGTGGTGTTCCAGGCAAATCCGTGCACGGTATGCACAATCGCCGGCACGCCCGCCAGCGCCGCCGCCAGCCGCCCCAGCGCGCCAGCCTTGGAGCTGTGTGTGTGTACCACGTGGTACCGCTCGCGGCGCATCAGCGCGACAAGCTGGCCCAGGGCGCGGGCGTCGCTGGCAGGTGCAAGCGGGTGGCGCAGCGCCGGGATGGGGAAAAAGGCGCGGGCTGCGGCGCGCGCGCGACCTTGCCATTCCAGCTCGTCGGTGCCTGCGGCAATATCCACCGCAAAGCGCCCGCGATCCAGCCCCTGTACGGCATGGAGCAGGTAATCCTGCGCGCCGCCCACGCCCATGTGCGTGATCAAATGGAGAACGCGATAGGTCATGCCATTCCTGCAACTTCCTGCACAAAGCTGCCGCTCAGTGTCGGCGCGCTGCCCCAGTGCTCGAGCCAGGCCTGGAACATCAGCACATCCCACAGGTAAAAGCCATTGTTTCGCCGGCCGCTCTGATGCTCGTCCCAGGCGGCACGAATGGGCGTGGCGTGGAAGAAGCCTTCGTCGCGCAGGCGCCTGGTGTCGAGCAGCGCCTCGCCCCAGGCGCGCAGTGGGCCGCGCAGCCACTCGTCCAGCGGCACCGCAAAGCCCATCTTGGGCCGGTCGATCAGCTGGCGCGGCACGTAGCGGTTCAGCACCTGCCGCAAAATCCACTTGCGCTCGCCATTGCGCACTTTCAGCCCCAGCGGCAGCCGCCACGCAAACTCCACCACCCGATGATCGAGCAGCGGCACGCGCGCTTCCAGGCTCACCGCCATGCTGGCCCGGTCGAGCTTGGTCAGGATGTCGTCGGGCAGGTAGGTCAGCGTGTCGTTCAGCATCATGCGGGCAAAGAAATCGGGCAGTGGTGTGCCACGCGCCGCTTCCTGCTCGCGCCCGCCGATCACCACGGCGGCCGGGTCTTTCCATTGCGACTGAACGTAGTGATACACTTGGTCTGGTGTGCTAATTGCGCGCATCTGGGCCAGGCGGCGGCTGCCCAGCGCGGGCGCGCGCAGGCGCGATTGCGATTGCAGGGCGGCGGCGCTGCCACCCAGCACGGCGCGCAGCTGGCGCGGGATCCAGCCCAGGCGCTGCCAGATTCGTTCGGCGCGGAAGTAACGCTCGTAGCCGGCAAACAGCTCGTCGCCGCCGTCGCCCGAAAGCGAAACTGTGACATGGCGGCGCGTCAGCTCCGAAACCAGAAAGGTTGGGATTTGCGATGGATCGGCGAAAGGCTCGTCGTACATGGTGGGCAGGCGCGGAATCACGGCCTGGGCGTGCGCGGCGTTCAGATACAGCTCGGTATGCTCGGTGCCCAGGTGCGCTGCAACGGCGCGTGCATACTTCGCCTCGTCATACTCGGCTTCATGAAAGCCAATACTGAACGTTTTCACCGGCTGGGCGCTTTGCGCTTGCATCAGCGACACCACGGTAGAAGAATCTATTCCGCCGGAAAGAAATGCGCCCACCGGCACGTCGGCAATCATGCGCAGGCGCACGGCCTCGCGCAGCAGCACATCCAGCTGCTCGATCGCGTCGGCATCGCTGCCACGAAACGGGTCGGCCAGGCCGCGCGCCGCCACCTGCGCCGCCGACCAGAAGGCGCGTGGCTGGGGCTCGCGCTCGCTGGCGCTGAAGGTGACCAGCGAGCCGGGGCGAAGCTGGCTGATGCCGCGGTAGATCGTCGCGGGCGAAAGCACGTAGCCATAGCGCAGGTAGCTCGTCAGCGCGTCGCGATTGACTTCTACCTGAAAGGCCGGGTGCGCCCGCAGCGCCTTCAGCTCCGAGCCGAACAGCAGCGTGCCGCCCATCCAGCCGTAGTACAGCGGCTTGATGCCCAGGCGGTCGCGCAGCAGCGTCAGCGCGCGCTCGGCCCGATCCCACAGCGCAATCGCGAACATGCCAACAAAACGCTGCACGGCGCGCTCGACACCCCATTGCTCGAACGCGGCCAGCATCACCTCGGTGTCGGAATGGCCGCGAAAGCCGTGGCCCAGCGCTTCCAGCTCGGCGCGCAGCTCGGCGAAGTTATACACCTCGCCATTAAACAGCATGACATAGCGCCCGCTGGCCGAATGCATGGGCTGGTGCCCCTCGGCGCTCAGGTCAACAATCGCCAGGCGCCGAAAGCTCAGCCCAATGCCGGCCTGCGGGTCATCCCAAATCCCCTCATCGTCGGGGCCACGGTGCGCCAGGGTGGCAGCCATCTGCCTGACGGTCAGCGCGCCCTCGCACGAGCGCGACGCAGTGGGTTCAAAAAATCCAGCCCATCCACACATAGATGCTTTCCTCGCTATACTGGGCGATCAACGGGACTGGCCAGCTCAGAGCGCGCGAACGTGGGGCGCTCGGTCGTGTGTCTGCCGGGCCAGCCGCATACATCGTCGTAGATGGATGCGTACAGTCCTGAAATATGCTGAATTCGGTATTCGCGAACAGCGCGCTGGCGGGCCAACTGGCCGAGCGCGGCGAGTGTGGCCGGGCCAGCCGCCAATAGCTGGTGCAGCCCCCGCGCAAACGCTGCCGGGTCGCGCGCAGGCACCGCCAGCCCAGCCGGGCCAACCAGCCGCGCGCTGTCGCCAACCTCTGTCACCACGCACGGCACGCCACACGCCAGCGCCTCGATCAGCGCCAGCGACAGCGCCTCGCCAAACACCGAGCTTGAGCAGGCCAGATCGAGCGCGGCCGTCAGGCGCGGCACGTCACGGCGCTCGCCAAGCAGCAGCACGCGCCCGGTCAGGCCCGCCGCGTCAACCAGCGCGCGCAGCGTTGCATTCTCTGGGCCGGTATCGCGGCCAGCCAGCAGCACACGCAAATCGGGGTGGGCGCGCGCGGCCAGCGACGCCGCCTGCAAAAACGTTGCGTGATCTTTCTGCGGGTGAAAGCGCGCAATCAGGCCGATCAGCGGCGCGTCGGGTGGCACGCCCAGCCCGGCGCGCACAGCAGCGCGTTCATCCGGCACGAGCGGCTGAAACAGATCGGTGTCGATGCCATTTGGGATGACCACCCCCGCCGCCGCGCGGTAGCCCAGGCGCTCGTGCTGGGCGCGGCTGACATGCGACACATAGAAAATGCGCGCCGGCACACGCGCAAGCAGCGCGCCGCCCGCGATCAGCGCGCCAGTCAGCGGCTTCTCGTTCCGCAGCGCATAGATCGAGTGGTGGATGCTCCAGCACACCGGCGCAGGCCAGGCGCTGCGCGCCGCCACCGCCGCAATATTGCCGTGGTACATCCAGCCTTGCAGCAGGTCGGGCGCGCTGTCGCGCACCAGGGCGCGCAGTCGCGCCAGCGCCCGTGGCGTGGGCTGGCTCGGTTCCATGCCCACCGACAGCACCGGAATGCCCAGGCGCTCGATTGGCGCGCGCCAGTGCTCGGGTTCGCGCAGCGAAACGACGGTGGGCGCAAAGCGCGCCCGATCGAGGTGCGCCAGCAGGTTAAACAGCATGCTTTCGGCGCCGCCGGTCTGCAAGCCGGTTGTGACAAACGTAATGCGCAGTGGTGTCATGCAAGCAGTTCCTCAAGCCGCGCTTCAGTGGCGGCGGCAAGCTGTTCGATGCTAAAGTGCTCGGCAATGCGCGCCCGCCCGCGCAAGCCCGCCTGCTCGCGCTCGGCCGCCGGCATGTCCACCAAACGCAGCCACGCCTGTGCCAGCGCGGCCGCGTCGTTCGGCGGCACCACCTGCGCGGCCTCGCCCACCACCCAAGCCGAATCGCCAGCGTCGCTGACGACACAGGGCACGCCGCACGCCATCGCCTCGCCAACGGTATTGGCAAAACCTTCGCCATAGCGCGAGGCCAGCGTGGCAATGTCGAGCGCGTTATGGGCGGCACGCGGCGCATCGGTCGCGCCGGCCCAGGTCAGCCGTCCATCCAGGCCGAGCGCGCTCGCCATACGCCGCAGTTCCTGCGCATACGCTTCTGGCCCCGCGCCAACACACACAAAATGCACCTGCGGCCGCTGCGCCGCCAGGCGGGCGGCGGCTTCCAGAAAGGTTGCGTGCCCTTTCATCGGGTCGAGCCGCGACACCTGCCCGATCAGGGTCGTGCCGGGCGGGATGCCCCAGCGCGCGCGCTGTGCCGCGCCAGCCGCCCGGTCGGGCGTGAAACGCGCAACGTCAATGCCGTTCGGCACGACAACCATGGCGCGGCCGGCATAGCCGTGGCTGGCGTGGTAGCGCAGGCCGGCGTGCGAGTTGGCGATGATCAGGTCGGGCCAGCGCGAGAGCCACGCGCCAGCGCGAAACATCGCGCCAACCAGCCAGTTGTAGTTGCGCATGTCGAGGTCGGAAACGCGCAGCCCCCACACCACGCGCGCGCCCAGCAGCTTGCCAAGCAGCAGGCACAGCTCGTTTGCCATGCTCATGTAGCCGTGCACAATTGCCGGGCGCTCATGCCAGGCCAGGCGCAACAGCCGCGCAGCAAAGGGCAGCACGTCCCAGCGCCCGCGCTTGCCCAGCGACACCACGCGCACCGCCGGGTCGCGCGCAAGCTCGGCGCGCAGCTCGCCGCCGTCGTAGAAAGTCGCCACCGTGACGCGGAAGCGCCCCTTGTCGAGCGTGCGCGCCAGCGCGATCAGCTGGCGTTGCGCACCACCATAATCGAGCGAGCGGATCAGGAACAGCACCGGGGTGGCGGCACGTTCACGCGCCTGCGCCGCTGCTGCCGGTTCATCCAGCATTGTTCTGCGGTACATATTTTTCCTGTGCGCGCACTTGCCGCGCGGCACGCCACAGATCGCGGCGATACACAAGCCAGCCCAATGGCAGGGTTGCCGCCCAAAGCATCCGCGCAAGCGGGTGGCGCATCCGGGCGCTCTGCGCGCGCGGCCCCATCCCTTTGTGAAACGCAAAGCGGCTATAGTGTGCCGCCGAGCGAATAAATTCCGCGGGGGCCTGGCGAAACCACGCAATATCGTGATTCAGCACCGATTCGTGCCAGTTGCTATTGCGGTGGGCAGCAGTTGCAGGCGCCGCGCGCGTCAGCTGACCATCGTGGACCCAGAAAGTATGCAAGATTTCGTTGATATAGCGCGTGCGGTAGCGTTTGCCCACTGCGCGCCAAACATGCCCTTCCACGCCATATTCGCCATTGGGCAGCCGTTCGTGCGGGAAATCGCGCGTGGCAGCAAGGCGCTGGCAGCCCCATTTTTCGCCGCCAATCTGGTAGTGATAGCGCATCTCGCAATATTCCGAGTCGATCACAGCCTGCGGCAGGGGTGGGCCATGCGGTCGCCCGTTCTGGTCGGCACACAGCGCGGTGATAGTGGAGTATTGTTCGCGTTCGCTGGCTGGGATACTGTTCCAGTGGAACAAAAAGCGCTCGAGCGCATTCGGCGCGCAGGCATCATCCGAGGCGATCTCAACCATATATGTGCCATGCGCCTCCTGCAGGGCCAGGTTGTACGAGGTTGGGTAGCCCTCGTCGCGCTTGTAGATGTAGCGAATCGGGAAATCGGCCTCGCTGCTCCAGCGCTCCATCAGCTGCGGCGTGCCATCTTTCGATTCATTGTCGATCACCAGCCACTCGAAATCGCGCAAGGTCTGCCGGCGCAAACTCTCGTACACGCGGTCGATCATGTGCGCGCGATTATGTGTGGGGGTGAAGACGGTGAACGTTGGTTGTGCTTGTGTTTCCATTGCTGCGGTCCTTTAGCTTAGTTGCGCGCGCGAAACACTGGTTTGACCGAGCGGCCCACCAGGTATTCGTTCACGCCGTGCTCAAGCGCGCGCCGGTACACCTCCAATGCGCCGGCAAACGCCTCGACCGTCCGGTCGATATCGTCGTCGCTGTGCGAGTAGCTGACCACCAACGAAGGCGCAAGCACGCCGCGCCGAATCAGCTCTTGCAGCATCAGGGTGCGGAAGGCCTGCGAATCGCGGCGCTCGGCGTCGCGCGTGGCATAGACCAGGTTGGCGGGCAGGCCAATGATCTGGACATAGCCTTCGAGGTTTTTGGCTGCAATCGCCGCATCGATTCCGTCGCGCAGGCGGCGGCCCTGCCGATCCAGAAATTCCACCACCGGCTCGTTCTGGTAGACCTGCATGGTCGCCATGCCAGCCGCCAGCGCGTGCGTTTCCGCGCCGTGCGTGGTCGAAAGCAGGAACACGCGCTCGTGTTCGTGGTGCAGGCCGCCGCGCTCCATCCATTCGCGCTTGCCCACCAGCGCCGACAGCGCGAAGCCATTCGCCAGCGCCTTGCCGTAGGTTGCCAGGTCGGCCTCGACGCCGTAGCGCGCCTGGCCGCCGCCGTTGTGCAGCCGAAAGCCGGTGATCATTTCATCCAGCACAAACAGCGCGCCGTTCGCGTGGCACAACGCTTTCAATTGCTGCAAAAAGCCCTCAGCAGGGTCGGCGCTTTTGGCTGGCTCAAGCATCACGCAGGCGATCTGGCCAGGGTATTGCGCGAACAGCGCCTCGGCGCTCGCCAGGTCGTTGTAGCGGAAGCCGAGCGTCAGCGCGCGCACAGCCTCGGGGATGCCAGCCGCCATTGCCGTGGTGCCAATAAACCAGTCGTTGTACGAGTAAAATGGGTGGTCGCTGCAGATCGCCACCATGGCGCGGCCAGTGCAGGCGCGTGCCAGAGTCAGCGCGGCGGTGGTGACGGTCGAGCCGTCTTTGGCGAACTTCACCATTTCCGCGCCGGGGATCATGCCCAGCAGCATCTCGGCGCATTCCAGCTCGATCGCGGCTGGCCGCACGAAGTTGCTGCCCAGCTCGATCTGGCGCGCAATCGCCTGCACCACCGGCGCGTAGGCGTGTCCCAGCGTCACCGAGCGCAGCCCCATGCCATATTCGATAAACTCGTTGCCGTCGACATCCCAGACATGGCAGCCCAGCCCGCGCGCAATAAAGCCGGGCGACAGCTCGGGGTACTGGTCGTCGCCTTTGGCGTAGGTATGCGCGCCGCCGGGAATGATCGCGTGAGCGCGTGGCCGCAGCTGCTGGGATCGGGTGAATTTCATCGCAAGCTCTCCCTCTGCAAATCAGGCGCGCGCTGGCCCGCCGCTGCCGGCAACACTTCGGCCAGCAAGCCGTCCCATTGCGCCATCACCTGTTCCAGGCCAAAACGCTCAAGAACATCGGGGGCGCGCAGCGCCAGCCGCGCTCGCTCGGCGGCATCGCCCATCAAACGGCTCAGCGCGGCCGCAAGCCCAGCCTCGTCGCCGGGAGGCACCAGAAAGCCATCAATGCCATCGCGAATAATATCGCGCGGCCCGCTTGGGCAGTCGAAGCTCACCACCGGCAGGCCGCAGGCCATTGCCTCACAGAGCACCATTGGGAAACCCTCATAGCGCGATGACAAGACAAACAGATCGGCGCGACTCATTTCAGCAAAAACTTCTTTTGTAATACCTGGCAAATGCACCTGTTCATCGAGGCCGAGCTTGCGTTTGAGTGCAACAAGCTCAGCGCGGCAGTTACCTTCACCCCAAATAGTCAGGTGCCAATTGGGATGATCTGCTACAGCACGGCTGAACGCAGAAAGCAGCAGATCAAAACCTTTTTGCTTTTCCAGTCGCCCAACTGCTATCAACATACTTATGCCAGAGTTATGAGAGCTTCGTATAACAGGCACCGAATGAGGATCTAATGCTATTGGATTTGGAATCACTCGAATTCGATTGTATATATCCATGCCAAAAAAACTTACGACATTCGATGTCAACACTACAATCGATGCAGCTCTCCGATACATCACCGAACGAAGTACCGACCAGATCTTTTTAACTGGACTTTTGCAGATTTGCGGCAACAAGCTTCTGAGCATATGATCAGGCGAGCGTTGGTCTACCAGTTGGGAGGCACAGGTGCCAGCAATTGTCGCGATACCACAGGTGGTCGAGGAACTGCTGGTCCAGTTCGCCGACCTGTTTCCAAATGAGCCTTCACGCCGCCACTTTGCCGAATACCTGACCGGGCTGTTTGTAGCGGAGCACAAGACCGTGAGCGGTATCACGCGAGAGTTTGCCGCCCCACCCGACCAATCCACTCTCAATCGATGGTTGACTGAAGCGCCCTGGGATGTCCAGCGCATCAACGCGCACCGGCTCGAATGGCTTCAACAGGACGCTGCAACGCGCTATCGTCACGACGGCGTTATCGCGATCGATAACACTTTGATAGATCATGACGGCAAACTGATAGAGGATGTCGGCTATTTCTGGGACCATGCCGACAAACGCCACCTGATCGCCCACGATTACCTGTTTGCCAACTACGTCAACCCGAGTGGGAAGCATTATCCGCTCGATTTCCGGCGCTTCCGCAAGCGCGAGCAGTGCGACGACGAGCGCCCGTTCAAGAATCACACCGACCTCGCTAAGGAACTGATCGATTGGGTTGTCGCTGAGGACATACCGGGCGACTTCACCTTCGACAGTTACTTCACCAACGCGCCAATTATGAACACCCTCCACGCCAAAGGTCGCAGCTACATCGGTGATTTGAAAGCCAACTCGAGTGATTGTAGTCAGCGGGAAGCAGACCAGCGTGACTGAGTGGGTCAAAACGCTCACGCCGCTTGTTCGCACCAAGTTTACGGTCGGCGGTCACACGCAATGGTACTTCACCAAGTCCGTTCGTCTGCCCAATGTCAACCACCCAGTGCGTATTCTGGTGTTGTGGTCAGAAGCAGAAGCTGCGACGCCACGCAAGATCCTGATCAGCAACCGAACCCAGTGGGAAGCTCATCGCATTTTGAAGGTCTACAAAAAGCGCTGGACAGGGACGGAGACCTTTCATCGGGACGGGAAGCAGCATTTGGGCATGGGCGAGTGTCAGCTCAGGGACGGGATGGGCCAGACCAGGCACATGCACCTCGTCGTCCTGGCGTACACGGCTCTGATGCGCCAATTGAAGCATGATCGTGCCTTCGAATGGGCTCACACACGCCTGATGACCATTGGCGAGTCCTGTCGCACCATCGCTCGCGAGACCTTGGGCAAAACGCTTGCTTGGGCCATCGAACAATCGCACCAAGGCATGACTCTGTCCGATATCAAGCTCCGTTTGGCTTTACCCTGAGCTTTCGCCTATTTCTGCAAAACCTTAGTTTTTAATCTGAACCTGCGACGGATCGTTATGTTCTGCTACCAGAATAGGGATCGGCAAGCCTACGGTAGCCATAAGTACCAGAACATTCATCTTATCGGTTAGAGATATCACGACATGAGGTCGGCTAATCCTGATTGCTGAACGAATGCTGAACAATCGCTTGATGTTATGCACAATGGCTTGGCTAATTCCCTGTGATGGTTTAAGTAAATTCAGCTGTTTGTGCATCAACCGTGAATCAAGCGCATAGAATGGCGCTACTGTAGGTGCATCCAGAGAAATAATGGTTATTTCATCACCTCGTGCCATCCAGTAATGAGCCATAATTGAAAGCACGCGCTCAGCTCCCCCTGCCTGTAATGACGGTATGAGCAGTGTTATTCGCATGGTTTTACCCCTCGAATTTAGCAAGCTCGCGATGCAGCATTATAAACAAATAGATACTTGAGGCAACATATACAAAAGTGGTAGATAATGCAATTCCAATCACCCCCAACCAGCGCTGAAGGACATAGTTTAATATTATATTCAGGGATACATTAAGTATTGCTCCCCACATAATTACGCCAGTAGTCCCTAAAGACAAAATTAACTGCACAAACAGAACACATAGCATATAAAATGGAATTTGGAGAACAAACATAGCCTGAACATGACTAACAATTAAAGTATCTGCTTCAGTAAAAGCACCTCGTTCGTAAACAAATTGTATAATCGAATGCGAAAAGAAAGTTGCAAGCACAGTAAAGGGAATACAAAATCCAACAATGAGGCGAAAATAAAAGCGCAGCGCCTGCCGCACGCTCGGCCAGTCCGACGCGGCGATCATGCGCGCAAAGTAGGGCAGGATCGCCACGCCCAGCGCGGTTGCGCCCACGCCCTGCACCAGTGCCACCAGCTTGTTGCCGTAGCTCAGCACCGCCACGCTGCCCGAGCCAAGCGGCGTCGCCATAGCCTGGTCGATCAGCACCGAGCTGTTATGTAATGCTGCGCCGGCCACCACCGGCCAGTACTGCCGCAGCACGCGCCCAAGCGCGGGCGAACGCCCGCCCCAGCGCGGCCAGAGCGACACGCCATCGCGGCGCAGGCGCCAGGCCAGCAGCAAGCTTTGAATCGCCATGCCAGCCAGCACGCCCACCGCCAGCGCATACACGCCAAGCTGCGGGCGCAGCAGAAAAATGCTTGCCACCGTTGCAATCGGCACTGCCGCGCCCGACATCGCGGTGAAGGCAAAGCGATTGGCCAGGTTGGCGGTTGTGCTGGCCAGCTCGTTCAGGCCCGCCAGCAGCACGCTTGGCGCAAGCACCAGCAGCATGCCAAAGGTCAGCGCCAGCTTGCCCGGCGCAAAACCCGAGCCGATCAGCGGCAGCAGCAGCGGGCCAAGCGCCACCAGCAGAAATGCCGCAGCACCCACCAGCACCAGCACCAGCAGCACCACTGTGGCAAGCAGGCGCTGGGCAGCTTCTTCGCCCTCGTGGTCGCGCTCGCGCACAAACGAAGGCAGCATGGCGCTGCCGAAGGGCATCGCCACCACCACGGCGAGGTAGTTCGTCAGCCCAAACGCCACCAGAAAGGCGTCGAGCGCGTCGCCAGTGCCAAACGCATGCGCGACAATCAGCTCTTTCGCAAACGAAATCGCCTTCACGCCAATGGTGAACACGCCAACCGTCATGATCGAGCCAAAAATGCGCCGATTGACCGAGCCGCTGGTGAGCCGCCGCCAGTAGCCCGAGATGCGTTGAAATGTGGACGTTCCAATCATTGGTGTTACTCGCTACGAGCAGGCGGCGACTGGCCGCCCCAGCACGGGCACTTCGGGAGCGCCCAGCTCGCGCACCTGCTCCCACGCTTCCCACGGGCCGGCGCTTGTCGCGCACAGCTCGTCGAGCTGCTGTTTTTCCTTGAAAGTATCCATGCAGGCCCAGAAACCGGCGTATTTGTAGGTCGCCAGCTTCCGCTCGGCAATCAGGCGGCGGAACGGCTCGATAATCAGCTCTTCGCCCGGCTCGATGTAGGAAAAGATCGAGCGCCGAAACACGAAGTAGCCGCCATTCACCCACAGGTCGCTTTCGTGTACGTCGTGCAGGTTCTGCACAAAGCCATCCGCGCCCGCCGCAACGACATGAAAGGTCTGGGCGGGATGCACGCCCACAAACGTCGCAACGACCTTCTTGCGCTGGAAGTAGTCGATGATCTGCGGCAGCGGTAAATCGGTGAGACCATCGGCATAGTTCGCCAGAAACACGTCCTCTTTGCGCAGCAGCGGTTCAACCGCCTTCAGGCGCTGGCCAATATTCGCATGCAGGCCGGTGTTGGCCAGCGTTACTTCCCATTGCAGCCCATTTGGGAACAGCAGCTGCAAGCGGCGCATGGTTGGCGCAAGCATGGTGTCGCCCGTGATGCGCGCGCCACAGTGCAGGAAATATTCAGCGAATTCTTCGGCTTTGTAGCCCAGGCACAAAATAAACTCACGGTGACCATAGTAAGTGTAGTATTGCATCAGATGCCACAGGATCGGGTGCTTCCCAACCGCAACCAGCGGTTTCGGCATGTCGGAATATTCGCGCAGCCGCATGCCCATTCCGCCGCAAAAAAGCACAACTTTCATCGCTCTCCCTCCAAACCATACGCTATGAACCCAACGGCTGGCATCATGCTCGCGCCAGCAATCCGTTGGCTTCCAGGTGCAGCGCCGCCGCGTGGAGTGTGGAAAATGGCATCGCGGCGCGTTCCGCCATATCCAGCAGCGTGTGCCGGCCATCGGCAAGGTTCAGGGCCCACATGATTGCCTGCTGATAGTTTGGCACGGTGGCCAGGCCGCCCACCGCCGCATACAATCCCCGCCGCCCGAGCTGCGGCTCGCACTTCGGGTTCTGGCTCACAAAAATGCCGTCGTGCTCAAGCACATCCATCACCTGGCGCAGCGCCGCCAGCGAGCCGGCCAGCGCGTCGGGCCGCACCAGGTCGGGGTTGTCGGCCGAGCTGTGGTATTCGGGATACTCGCCGTTGGGCGTGCGCATGAAGCAGCCCACCGGCAGGTCGAAGCCGGGCGAGCAGTACTGGCGCTCGTCGTAGCCCAGCGGCGCGAACGGGCGCAGCGTGAAGGGCGTGCCGCTATGCCCGAGTACATGCGCCACTGCCCGGTCGATTGCGGCATTGCCGCGGCGACTCTGCTTGTAGGTGAAGCCGCCCGCATCGCCCACGCAGGTCAGCACCAGGCCGTGCTTGATCAGCGGCGCGCGCGCTTCGTTCTGGCACAGCCAGGTGATCGCACCAATCGTGGCCGGGATGAACAGAAAGCGGTAGGTATGGCGGCGCGGCGCATTCTGCAAACTGCGCGCCAGCCAGGCCGCCACCGCTACACCCGACAGGTTGTCGTTGCACAGCGAGGGATGGCAGACGTGGCAGGAAATCAGGATTTCGTCGGCAGTATTTCCGGGCAGCACCAGCTCGCCATAGCTCAGGTGGCCGGGCGCAAGCGTCGCGTCGATGCACACCTCGTAGCTGTCGTTGGGCAGCGCGTCGAGCTGGCGCTGGCTCAGGCAGAAACCCCACTGGCGCTGGTAGTAGCTCGTGCGGTAGGGCACCCAGTCGGGATGCTCGGGCGCGGTGAACAGGTGCGGGAGCAGCTCATCCAGCGTCAGCGTGCGCTGCACTGGCTCGCTGTAGTTCAGCACATGCAGGTTCGACTGGCGGAAATCGACCACGCGCTCGCCGCGGCTGTTTTTGATGTAGGCGTCGCGAATATTCCACTCTTCGGGCACCACCCAGTCGAACACGGGCGCGCCGGATGGAACCTCGTGCACCGTGAGCGGCAGGTATTCCTGCACAATGCGCAGTGTTTCGCGCACGCCCGCGCCGGTGATGCTGCGGCAGATCGGGTAGAGCCGCGCAATCAGGGCGTGCATGGCCGCGCCCGCTTCGTCGGGCGTTTCTGGCAGCGCGCTCATGGCCGGCTCACATCCGGGTAGCTGCGGTCGCGCTCGTTGATCATCGTTACCGGCTCGGGCCACACAATGCTGAAGGCCGGGTCGTTCCAGCGCACGCCGCGCCCCAGCTCGGGCGCGTAGAATTCCGACATCTGGTAAAAAACTTCGCTGTTGTCTTCCAGCGTCTGGAAGCCATGCGCGCAGCCTTCGGGAAGGTACAGCATGCGCCGCTCGCCCGCGCGGAGCGTCACACCAACGTGCTGGCCCCAGCTTGGCGAGCCGGGCCGCACATCCAGCGCCACGTCGAAGATCGCGCCAGCGGTGCAGCGCACTAGCTTGCCTTCCTGATGCGGCGCAAGCTGGTAGTGCATGCCGCGCACCGTGCCGCGCCGGTGATTGAACGACACATTGCACTGCGCGATCTGCGCGTTCAAGCCGTGCTCGGCAAACTCGCGCGCGCACCAGGTGCGGGCAAACATGCCGCGCTCGTCGGCAACCGGCTCGGGGTCGATGATCCACACCCCGGCCAGCGCGGTGGGCGTGAAGATCACGGCAGCACCTGCACTTCCGGGATGGGCACCACGCAGCGCCCGCCCCACTCGCGGATGTACGCGAGCTGCGTGCTGATCTCGTCGCGCAGGTTCCACGGCAGGATCAGCACATAATCGGGTTTTGTGGCGATGATATGCTCGGGCGCGAAGATCGGGATCTGCGTGCCCGGCAGGAATTTGCCGTGCTTGAATGGATTGCGATCCACCGTGTAGTCGAGCATGTCGGTGCGGATGCCGCAGTAGTTCAGCAGCGTGTTGCCCTTGCCCGGCGCGCCATAGCCCACCACGGTTTTGCCGGCCCGCCGCGCCGCAATCAGGAATTCCAGCAGCTTGCGCTTGGTTTCGCGCACGCGCTCGCCAAAGTCGGCGTAGTAGCGCAGCGAGGTGACGCCCGCCGCCGCTTCTTCGGCGCGCACGGCCAGCACGCGCTCGCTGGCGGCGGGCGCGCTGGCTTTATGCGCAGCAAAAATGCGCAGCGAGCCGCCGTGGGTTGCGAGCTGCTCGACATCGAACAGCACTAATCCGTGCGCCGCAAACACCTGCTCGACCGCATGGAGCGACAGGTAGGAAAAATGTTCGTGGTAGATCGTGTCGAACTGGTTGCCCTCGACCAGCCGCAGCAGGTGCGGGAATTCCATGGTGATCGTGCCGTTGGGCTTCAGCAGGCGGCGCATGCCTTCCACAAAGTCGTTGATATCGGGCACATGCGCCAGCACATTATTGCCCACCAGCAGGTCGGCGCGCTGGCCCTCGGCCGCCAGCATGTCGGCGGTTTCCGCGCCAAAAAAGCGCACCAGCGTTGGCACATTGCGCTCGCGCGCGCGTTCGGCCACGTTGGCGGCCGGCTCGATGCCCAGCACCGCGATGCCGCGCTGCACAAAATATTGCAGCAGGTAGCCGTCGTTGCTCGCCAGCTCGACCACCAGCGAGCCCGCGCCCAGGCGGAAGCGCTCGGCCGCCATCGCTACATAGCGTTGCGCGTGCGCCAGCCACGAATCCGAGTACGACGAGAAGTAGGCGTAGTCGCTGAAAATCTCGGCCGGGCTGATGTGCTCGGGCAGTTGCACCAGCCAGCACTGCGTGCAGACATACACACGCAGCGGGTAGAATGCCTCGGGCTCGTGCTGCTGCGCGGCGCTGCGAAAGCTCTCGCACGGCGGCGACAGGCCCAGATCGACAAAGGTGTGTTCGAGTTCGGCGCTACAAAACCGGCAGCGCGGCGTGTGTGCTGGCATGGCGTGTGGTTCCCGCTGTATCGTTGGTCCAGAACAGGTCGGCGTCGAGCTGGCCGGTCGCCAGCAAGTATTCGAGCTGGCGCAGGCGCGTGTAGGCGCGGAACTCGAACATCTCGCGCGTGAAGCCGATGCGCGCAAACAGGTCGCGCAGCTCGCGCGCGCCGTCGAGCAGGCTGTGCTGGCAGCGAAATGCGGGCAGATGCGCGTGGATTTTGTCGAACGACACGCGATAGCTGCGGTTGTCGCCGCCGTTGCTGCCGATCTCCAGCGCGCAGCCTTCAAACACCTCGGCTACCACCGCAGCGATCTCGCGCACCTGATAGTTCTGCGCGTTTTCGCCCACATTGAAGATTTCGTTATGTACGGCCTCGCGCGGCGCTTCGAGCACGCTCGCAATCGCGCCCGCAATATCGGCCACATGCACCAGCGGGCGCCAGGGCGTGCCGTCGCTGGTCATGCGAATGACGCCGGTGGTGGCAGCCAGGCCCGCCAGATTGTTCAGCACAATATCGAAGCGCATGCGCGGCGACGCGCCAAAGGCGGTGGCGTTGCGCAAAAACGTTGGCGAAAAGGCGTCGTCGGCCAGCGGCGCAACGTACTGCTCGACCAGCACTTTGCACTCGGCGTAGGCGGTTTGCGGCAGCGGCTGGCTGCTTTCATCCTTCGTGTCGCTGTTGCCCACGCCATACACACTGCACGAGGAGGCGTACACAAAGCGCTGCACGCCCGCGCGCTTGCAGGCCCGCGCCAGCGCCAGGCCGCCCTCGAAGTTCATGCGGTGCGTCAGGGCCGGGTCGAGCTGGCCCAGCGGGTCGTTCGACAGCTCGGCCAGGTGCACCACCGCGTCGAAGCCGGCCAGGTCGGCGGCGGCAATCTGGCGCACGTCGCGCTTCAGCATGTGCTGCGGCGCGGCCAGGCCATCGTACAGGCAGCCGTCGCGGTAAAAGCCGGTATCGAGGCCAGCCACCTCATGCCCGCGCCGCAGCAGCTCGGGCAGCACCACCGCGCCGATATAGCCGTCGGCGCCGGTCACAAATACGCGCATGGGTTCCTCTCAGCTCGTTTCGGCCGCCAGCGTGCGCGCAGCCCACGGCACCTGCGCCAGCAGGCCAGCGTAGATCGTGCCTTGAAACGAGGTAAACTGGTTGTGATTCACCAGGCCAATGAACAGGTAGATCATCCACAGCAGGCCGAGCACAAAGCGGTCGTCGGCTGGCATGGGCGTGTAGAAAGTCAGGAAGATGCCCGCCAGCAAGAGCGCGCCAAAGCCGGCCACGCCAGCCAGGCCAGCCTCGCCCAGCACCACAATATAGATATTGTGCGCGCCAACATTGGTATAGACCTTAAACGGCGAATCGGACGAGCCCTGGAAGATAAAGGTGCCGCGCCCATACCAGGGCCCGCGCAGCGCCATCTGCAATGCCACCTCCGAAAGCTGCACGCGTGACAGGTCGCCGCTGTTTTCTTCCTGCACATCCAGCAGGCGCTGGACGTTCCAGTTGCCGCCGCCGTTTTCGGGCAGCAGCGGGCCGGGGCCAGCCGCCACCACGCCAATCAGCACGGCCAGCACCAGCGCCAGCCCGCCTGCCGCAAGCACCCAGCGGCGCATGGTCATCCGCACGCCGCGCAGCCGGAAGGTGCCGTACAGCGCGCCGCACAGGAGCAGCATGTACAACCCGCTGCGCGACACCGTCAGGTAGATGCCCACCAGCGCGGCAATGCGCCCGGCCACCACCAGCCAGCCCCGCGACCAGCGCGACATTAGCGCGCCGATCAGAAAGCCAAACGCGGCCGGGTTGGGGTTGTACCACAGCGCCGCCGCGCGGTTGGGATCTACCACCGAAATATCTTCGGCGCGCATGTTGGCAATCGCCCAGATCACGGTGGGATCGAGCGTTTCCCAGATGCAGATCGCGCAATTCACCAGCAGCACCAACTGAAAGCCATTTGCCAGCCGCTGAAGGGTGGGCCGGTTGCGCAGCACCACCGGGATCACCGCCAGCACGGTTGCGTTGCGCACCAGCACGCGGATCACTTCAGACAACTGCTCGCGCGCATTCGGCAGCACCAGCAGCGTCCACGAGAAATAAAACACCAGCCAGAAGCCATATACCAGCACGGCGCGAAACTGGTGGGTGCGCGGCGATGCCATCACCACGCTGGCGATGGTGCTGCCCAATGCCGCTGCATACATCATATACAGCAGGTAGGGCGAAATATATGCCAGGAAGTTCACGCCATCGCTGAATGCGAAGATGATATAGAACAGTGGAATTGCGCGCACCAGCGCCAGCACGCGGTCGTGCCGCAGTTCCAGTGGCGGGTGTATTGCCTGTGCTGTCGCCATCGCTAGCGCGCCCTTCCCGCGGCTGGCAGGTACACTTTGCTCTGCATGGCCTGCAAAATCTGTGCGGCAAGCTGCTGGCGCGCGCGCCCAATCACAGCCGGGTCGCGCGTCCAGGTATGCCAGCTCACCGCCGCCTGCCTGCCAATCGTCCGCGATTGTTCGCTATGGCCCAGGCGCTTCAGGATCTGGGCATAGTCGAAATCTTCTACGCCATCGCGCAGCCATTTCAGGCGCATCGAGGCTACGCTGCCTGTCACGCCCACCTGCGCGCCGGGGTACAGCAGCATGCCGTCGCCATAAAACCAGCGCTCGCCATTATTAAAAGTGCGCACATTGTTCCACGGGTCGCTCGTCCACAGGTCGACGCGCCAGTACAGCAAACCTTTCAGGCCCAGGCTCTGGCTCAGAAAACCCGGCTGAATGCGAAAATCGAGCGGGCTAAAGTCGATCTGCCATTTTGGCGAATAGCCATCCTGCACCAGCGAGTTATACGACCACAGCGCGTCGCCCTTCTGGCGCGCCCGTTCGACATTCGCGCCCGCCGCTTCGTACATTTTTGGCAGCATCGTCCAGATATCGACCACCGAGCGCCCACTTCCTAAGCCATCGTCGAAGAGCTGCGGCGTGGGCGCGATCGTCACCAGGTTGGGCACGCCAGCGCGATGCAGATTTTGCGCCCACTGGCGCAGCGGGGCATAGAGCTGCGGGCAATCGCCAATCTCGTCGGCGGTGTAGTTGTATACCAGCAGGTTCGCCGGGAATGCGGCCGCCGCCTGGCGGATCGCGCTAACCGATGGCGGCGCTTCCATCGAACATCGCGACACATTTGCGCCGCTCCAGAAACCCAGGTTCACCGATGTCAGCTCAGCTGTGCCGGTTGCTTGCAAGTGCACATCTACCGCATCACGTGGCATGATTTTGTTGTGCAGCAGCTCCTGGGCAGTTGCCTGGCTGGCCGCATCGACCCAGATGCCAAATGAGGTTTGCAGCGCCGGCCGCCGCGGCAAGTCGAAATCCCAGACTGTGAGCTGCACGCTGCCAGTCGCGCCGCCCTGGTCGCTGCTGAGCGTGAACGAGCCGCTATACGCGCCGGGCGGGCTGCCGTATGGCACAAACACATCCACCCAGATCGGCTGGTTGAAGCCAGCCGCCAGCGTGAATGGGAAGGCCTTCAGCGCGGCCGGTCTGGGCGCCGCGCCAGTCAGCGGGTCGGCGGCAGGGATGAGCCCATCGGCATACATGCCTGCGCCCAGCGGCTTGTTCGTGCCGCCCAGGTCGGGGCTCGATTCGGCCACGTTCACATAGTGCTCGCGGTAGATCTGGATGTTCTGCCCGCCGATACTGCTGCCATTTGGCCCACGCAGCGCCGAAATGCGGAACTGCACATTGCTCAGCCCACCTGCTGGCGCGCGCACCACCACCTGAAAGGACTCAAACTCGCCGCGTGCTGCGGCGATGCTCGCTATTTTGTCTGCACCGGGCGCATCGTGCTGGCCCACACGCTTCAGCGACGCCTCAACCCAGAGCTGGGGCGCGGCCGCCACCGCAGCCGAGTTTATCACTACGGAATTCGCGGTTGTGGGAGGGTCGGCGCAGCTTGCCAGCACAGCAAGCCAAAACATGCTGCTCAGCAGTGCGAAGATGCGGTGAGTTGTGCGCCCGGGGTGATGCATAGGCCCTACTCGTCTAGTGGGTCATCTTCTTCCAGGAGTGCTACCGGCTGCGCTTCTGCGTATGCTGGCGACACAGCCGAGTACGCTGGCGCCGAAATTTGCGCGCTTGGGTAGGCCGCAGGCTGGGCGGCTGGGCGCGCCAGATTGACGCCCCGCTGCTGGATCCAGTTGCGGATGCTCGACACCGAGGGAATGCGCCGGCGACCCTTCACCAGCACCATCTGCATTTCACTCAGCCCACCCGCCGCAAGTTGCTCGACGGCACGCTGCAACACCTGCTTGCGCGTTGTGCCCGTCTGCACAAACAACAAGGCTGCATCGCAGAGCCGGCCAATCACCGCCCCATCGACGGAAGCTGCCGGCGCAAGCGTGTGAAACAGCACAATATCGTATTCGCGCTGCAGCTGCTTCACCACCGCCTCAAAACGCCGCGCCGCCAGCTGCCCCGAAATGCCCAGCGCCACCGGGCCGCTTGGCAGCAGCAGCAAGTTGCGGTCGGTCAGCTGCAGCACATAGTCGCGCACCATTGGCCGTTCCTGCTGCAGCGCCGTGCTTAAGCCAGCCGCATTGCTCTGGCCAAACAGGCTGTGCAATGTTGGCTGGTCGAATTTCACATCGACCAGCACCACCCGCTGGCCGGCCTGCGCGAGGGTAATGCCAAGCAGCACGATCATGTCGCTCACGTCGAAGCCCGGCATCACGCCGCTGATCAGCCAGGTGCGCGGGCCATCGTTTGCCGACATTGAGCTTTGCAAACACAGCTCGCGATACGCCCCCGAGGCCGTTACACCACTCGTCGCCAGGCCAAGCGGCAGCACTGGCCGCAGCAGGCGCAGGTTCGGCACGCCAGCCGCGTCTTCGTAGCTGCGAATGCGCGTGTTGAGCAGCTCCATCGCCAGCACCAGCGCCACGCTGAGCAAGGCGCCAAAAATCGCGCCAAGCCCGGTCAGAATAACTGTATTCGTGCGTACCGAAATCGTCACCGGCTGTGCAGGCTCGACGACTGCCAGCTGCAGGCCAAACGCAGTGACGGCATTTTGCGCAAGCGCAACCTGCTCGTTCAGGCGTTTGTAGTCGTCCTGATACCCGGTGAGCATCTCGCTCAGGCGCTGCGTCTCGGCAAGATCATTGCGCGCCTGCGCAGCTTGCAGCAGCTCCCTGGTGTGGTCGGTATTGGTCTGCGCCGCGTTCAGGCTGTCGAGCAGCTGTCGCTGACGTTCAGCAATTTCTGCGTGCTGGGCAGCTGCCTGCCGCTGGTTGAATACCTGCACAATCGTGTTTGCAATATCGGCGGCGGTTTGCGCACTTTCGTTTTCAACCTGAAGCTGCAAAAGCTGCGTATTGCGCACCACAATAATTTCTGTATCTGCCAGCAGCGCCTTGTCGTCAATTGGCAAATTGAGCTGATTGATGACATCGTTCATCACCGGCGTGGAGCGTATCAGCTCAGCATAGGTCGGAATAATGCGGTCATTAAACAGCAGCGTATCGTAGCTGGGCCGCTGATCGGGCGCCAGTGGCTGCGCAAGGAAAAAGATGGTTTTTGCGGCATAGATTGGCGGTTTGCTCGCATTCATCGCATACAACAGTAAGCCAGCACCCAGCATGCTCAGCACAATGATGTACGCTCGGCGGCGCAGCACGATCAATATGCGATGGATATCCAAAGCGTCACCTGCCCATTCATTTCATCCAGGTACGGAAGAGCCACGCATGCTCTTACGGTGCGCCCCGAAAAGAAAGCGCCTGCTTACGCACGTAAAACCCTTCGGCAAAGCGTGTTGGCGAAGCCGCTTCCAGGCCACGCAGGCGCATCAGCGATTGAAAGGTATCGGCTGTGAACCAGTGTTTGCTGCGCTGTGAGTGAAAGCAGCGCAGTAGTATCTCAATCTTCGCGTCACAGTCGCCTGCATCAAGGTGCACATAGCTATTGGGCTGCCCAAGGTCGCCGTCATATTTTGGGATCTCGTATTCCAGAATGAAATGGTCGCGAAACGTATTCCATGTCAGTTCGGCGAGCAGGCGATGATCCTGGTGCCGATCCTGATGGTAGTGGGTGAAGATAAGGTCGGGCTGTGTCGGCTTCAGGTTTTCGAAATAGCGCTTGATCTCGGCGCCCTGGTAGGGAAAAAACCCATCTTCAAACGAAAGTACCGTGATGCGGCACGTGCGCACGCCGCGCAGAAAACGCTGCGCGCTGGCCCGCGCTTCTTCGGCGCGCTGCGGCGTGGCGCTAAACACCACCCAGTCGCACGAAAGATCGGGCTGCTCGCGCGCCAGCTGCAGCAGCGTACCACCACAGCCAATCTCAATATCGTCGGCATGCGCGCCGATGCACAGCACCCGCAAGGGGCCAGCAAGCTTCAGCTTCTGCATAACGAGCCCTTCAAATTTGGCGTATCCAGCGTTTGCGGCCCCGCGTTCGCCGGCCACGCTGCGCCGCGCTGGGCTGAACAAGTGCGCGGTCGGCTTCTACCTGGCGTTGCTGGCCCATAAAATGGAGCAAAATGTGCACACGATCGCGCGCGCGGGTCGTGCCCAGGAAGATCGCATTCAGCCCCGCAAATGGCCCCTCGACAACCTGGACACTTTCACCCGGCTGGAGTACGCGCTCAGCCGGGGCACCCCAGGCTTCCACGCGCGCCCGCAGCAGTTCGACCACCTCATCGGGCACCGGCTCAGGCCAGCGTTCAAACGTCAGCATTCGTATCACCCCGGGAAAGCTCGCCACTCGGCTTGGCGCTGTCATCATAATATCCATGCGCACAAACAGGTAACCAGGGAAAAACGCACTCCGCGCCATCCGGCCGCGCACCCGCTGTGCAATCTCAGGCAGGAATACTTCGAGCTTGAGCACTGTACGAATGGTTGCAGCCGTGTGCGCTTCGGCGGAGTGCTTGCATTGCACAATGTACCAATTCATACATGCTCCATGCTCAAGTTACTGCATCATCATTCCTTATCTCCGCCATGCTCCGCCATCCGGCATCGAATGCTGCCGGCAAGGAAACGGTATAGCTCATCCGGCTGGAGCAATGGCTACAACACGCCGGAGAGATGTAAAAAGGCATACCAAAGCCAGATGTGTTCTTTACACACCGTGAATGCAAAACATGCCATAAGTACGCCTGAGCGGCTGCGGCACACCACAAGCAAAGCTCAGAGCATAAATAGGACTTTGGTACGATCAGTTTTTATTGAATTTTAAGAATTGGTGGGGTACAATAGAGGCCGTCGTGAGCGCAACATACCTTAGCGGCTAGCTATCGTTAGTGCGTCTCGACCAGGGGGAAGGTTGTGCAAGAACCTTCCCTCTTTTTGTGCTCACCGAACGGCGTTTCTAGGCAACCCCAAAACGACAGAGTCCTCCTAATTCCGCAGTATCTCTACACGTTATGGCAACAAGGCCAGGTTTCATATCAACTTTACGTAGTATCCCAAATACTAGTGCGTAGCCGAAGAGGGTTTGGATCTCGCATTTCAAGAGATTTCGAGAAAGTTTCAAAAGAAACTGAGAGGAATAAGCGCTGAGTGATCTGCCGACTCATGAATGCCCTGTGCACCGATCCGCACAACCCTTGCGGATGTTCGCCACACAGCCGAACCCCAGCGCCAATTCCACTTCTCGCACACATGCGCGAACCCTCGCTCGATAAGTGTGCAATCCCTCTGACGCCATCGTCATTCGTCTGTTCTGATCAACGGCTCTATCATACTCATTATAGTAAGCTTCGTCAAGATAAAAAACCGTAAATATACATAATATTTTGCAATCGAAGCAAAGTATATCCTTTTGTGATGCGGAATATTCTTCCTGGCAGTAGCATGACCCACTGTATTAAGTTCTCCTGTTAGCGGATATCAGTCACAAAATACAGGCATTGTTGCTGCTCTGCCTTCAGCAGGTAGCCGCCGGCGAGAAGCGTGCTATTATACTGTGGTCACTATGTACAGGAGGATGCCATGGCCGTCAAGTTTGGTGTGTTCGTACCGCAGGGCTGGAAGATGGATCTGGTTGGCATCGCCGACCCGATTGAGCAATACGAAGCGATGACCAGGGTTGCTCAGGTCGCCGAT
The DNA here is from genome assembly GCF_057073505.1 of Kouleothrix sp. 19917. Classification (NCBI taxonomy): domain Bacteria; kingdom Bacillati; phylum Chloroflexota; class Chloroflexia; order Chloroflexales; family Roseiflexaceae; genus Kouleothrix; species Kouleothrix sp. 19917. The sequence continues at coordinate 4,969 of NZ_CP097099.1, read as the reverse complement.
TCGCTGCCGGGAATCGACTCGATCTGGGTCTACGATCACTTTCATACGGTGCCCACGCCCACCATGGAAACGACGTTTGAGTGCTGGACGATCACTGCCGGCCTGGCGCGCGACACCAAGCGCGTGAAGGTAGGGCAGATGGTGACATGCAACGGCTACCGCAACCCGGCGCTGCTGGCCAAAATCGCCTCGACCACCGATGTGCTGAGCCATGGCCGCCTGATCTGCGGGCTGGGCGCTGGCTGGTACGAGCACGAGTGGCGCGCCTACGGCTATGGCTTCCCCGATGTACCGGTGCGCATGGGCATGTTCCGCGAGGCATGCGAGATTGTGTACCGCATGTGGACGGAAGACAAGCCCACTTTCCAGGGCAAATACTACACCATCGATGGCCCGATCAACGAGCCAAAGGGCGCGCGCAAGCCCCACCCCGAGTTCTGGCTCGGCGGCGGCGGCGAAAAAGTCACGCTGAAACTGGTGGCGAAATGGGCCGACGGCTGCAATGTCGGTGGCGGCAACCCCGATGTCATCCGCCAAAAAGTGGATGTGCTGAAAAGCCACTGCGATGCGCTCGGCCGCGATATTGGCGAGATCACCATCAGCACCGGCATGGATGTGCACCTGCTCAACGAGGGCGAAGACCCTGCCAAAGCCGGCGACTGGGCCAAAGACGTGATTTCGGCCGAGCAGTATCAGCGCCAGTTCCGCATCGGCACGGCCGACCAGATCACCGAGAAAATTCAGGCTGCTGTTGACGCCGGCGCGAACTATATTATTGTGTACATGCCCGGCCTGGCCTACGACACCTCGATGCTCACGCGCTTTGCCGAAACGGTCATTCCGCGTTTCAGCTAGCGCAGCGCTGGGCCGCCAGCCTGGCTGGCGGCCCAGGCACCCCACTTAATCATTTGCTCATCTCAACATGGTACATGATCTAAGCGCGGTCAACTGCCCGCAGATCTGGCAGCATTTCGCTTGGGGTCCGTATATGCGCATTCTTGTGGTTGAAGACGAACCTGCCATTGCCACTTTCATCACCGAAGGACTGAACGACGCCGGCTACGCCACCGATCACGCCGCCGACGGTGCCGAAGCGCTTTACTGGGCCGGCATCGCCGAATATGATCTGATCGTGCTCGATGTAATGCTGCCCGACACCGATGGCATGTCGGTGTGCAACGCGCTGCGCGCGCGCGGCATTGCTGTGCCAGTGCTCATGGTCACTGCGCGCGACGCGATCGACGACCGCGTGGCCGGCCTCGACAGCGGCGCCGACGACTACCTGGTTAAGCCCTTCGCATTTGCCGAATTGCTGGCCCGCATCCGCGCACTGCTGCGGCGCGAGCCGGTGTTTCGCGGGGTGGTGCTGCAAATCGCCGACCTGACACTCGATACCGTGAGCCGCGTGGTACGCCGCGGCGAGCAGACAATAACGCTCACCAGCAAAGAATACAGCCTGCTTGAGTTCCTGCTGCGCCATCCCAACCAGACCCTCACGCGCACCGCCATTGCCGAGCACGTCTGGAATTATGATTTCGACAATGTCTCAAACCTGATCGACGTGCATATTTTTGGTTTGCGCCGCAAGATCGACGATGCCTACCAGCTGAAATTGCTGCACACCGTGCGTGGCGTAGGCTACCGGCTCAGCAGCGAGGGGGGCTAGGGCGAGCAATGAAGCTACCCACACAATTTGGCAGGACGCCAGGCGCCAACCTGGGCAAGGCCATTGAGCACGCCATCGCCGACCCAATCGGCAGCCTGCGCGCACTGCTGCCGCGCTCGGTGCGCTGGCGGCTCACCGGCTGGTACACGCTCATGCTGGCCGCGCTGCTGCTGCTCTTCAGCCTGGGCACTGCGCTGGCCGTGTATCGCCTGCTGGTCGAGAATTTCGACGAGGTGATGGACAGCCAGGCCGGCCTGATTGTCAAAACCATCGATGTACGCGATGGCGAGCTGATGCTGAATAACGACTCACTGCGGCTTGGGCGCGTGAACGACGAGCACCTGCTGCGCATCTACCGCGCCGATGGTAGCCTGTTGTATAACGACAACCCCGACGAAGATGCCGATGTTCTGCGCAGCGCAATCCCGAATGCGCTCGATGGGCAGCGCATGCATATGGAATTTGCCGGCCACCGCGGCCCAATTCGCGTGCTGACGGTGCCAATCCTCGATGGGCAGAAAGTCGCTGGCGTGCTGCAGATTGGCCTGTCGCTGGAGGATGTGGGCGACACCATGCGCGCGCTGATCAAAGCGCTGCTGGTGATTGCGCCCGCGATTGTGCTGCTGGCTGGGGTTGTGGGTTTTTTCCTGGCCAGCCGCGCGCTGCGCCCAATCGACCGTATTACGCGCGCCGCCCAGCAGATCAGCGCCGACAACTTCAACCGCCGGCTCGATCTGCGCGGCCCCGACGACGAGGTTGGCCGCCTGGCGCGCACCTTCGACGCCATGATCACCCGCCTTCAGCTCGCCTTCGAGCAGCAGCGCCGCTTCACCGCCGACGCCTCGCACGAGCTGCGCTCGCCGCTCACCGCGATCATCGGGCAGATCGACGTGGCCGTGGCCCAGCCCCGCCCCGCCGAGCGCTACCACGACACGCTGCTGAATGTGCGCGAGCAGGCCCAGCGCCTGGCACGCCTCACGAATGACATGCTGTTTCTGGCGCGTTCAGATGCCGAGCCGCGCCCCTTCACCAAAGAACCGCTCGATCTCAGCTTGCTGCTGCCGGCCATTCTTGCGCAGCTGGAGCCACTGGCCGACGCGCGCCAGCAGGAGCTGAGCGCCGAGGTGGTTGCGCCCTTACTAATTGAAGGCAATGAAGACGACCTGATCCGCCTGTTCCTCAACCTGATCGACAACGCCATTCGCTATACGCCCGCCGGTGGCAGTATTCGCGTTCTTGCAGGCACGCCCGCCGAAAGCCCTGGCACTATTTGCGTGCAGGTGCGCGACACTGGGCCGGGCATTGCCGCCGAGCACCTTCCGCACCTGTTCGACCGCTTTTTCCGTGTGGATCGCGGGCGCAACCGCGCCATGGGCGGCACCGGGCTGGGCCTCTCCATCGCGCAGACGATTGCGCAGGCGCATGGCGGCCAGCTGCTGGTCGAGAGCGTCGTTGGCAAGGGCAGCACATTTACCGTGCTGCTGCCCTGCGCCGCCGCACCCGCGACGCTCCGGCTTTCCGCATGAGCAAGTGCGCTTTCGGCGCAAGGGCTTAGGGTATGAGCAAACAACGAGGCGAAGGCCGGCTGGCCTTCGCCTCGTTGTTTGCTTCACGATTTTGAACAGGCTTCAAAGCGCCACGTATGCACTGACTCCTGAAAACCTGTCTTCTGAATACCGGGGACATGGTGCGGGCCGAAGCACGCCTCAGCCCGCACAGGAAGGCTGCAGTCGGGGCAGCCGGAAGTATGCAAGGGTAAGACGTGAACAGCGCTGCTTTGGGCTACGCGGCCTGCTGGTACAAGCGGTCGCGGATCGTCACCACTTCCTGGCGCAATCGCGAGTCGGAATTAATCTCCTCACCAATCTTCTCGCAGCCGTAGATCACGGTGGTGTGGTCGCGCCCGCCGAGCATCTGCCCAATATCCATCAGGCTCGAGTCGGTTTCTTCGCGCAGCAGGTACATCGCCACCTGGCGCGGCACCACAATATTGCGGCTGCGCCCACGGCCCTGCATAGCGCGCAGATCGACACCGTAGAACTCAGCCACTGCGCGCAGAATTGCCTCGGTGGTGACGCGCTTGCGGCGGGTGGTATCGAGCAGCTCGTTCAGCGCCGCCGTCGCCACTTCGTTGCTCACTGGCGCGCCAACGAGCTGCGCATACGCCGCAACGCGGTTCAGGCAGCCTTCCAGCTCGCGAATGTTGCTCTGGATGCGGTGTGCCAGGAAGTCGATTACCTCAGCGGGAATGTGCGTCGACATCTGCTCGGCCTTGGCGCGCAGGATGGCCGTGCGCGTTTCGAGATCGGGCGTTTGCACGTCGACGATCAGGCCCCACTCGAAGCGCGAGCGCAGCCGTTCTTCCAGCGTCAGAATCGCCTTTGGCGGCCGATCCGACGAAATCACGATCTGCTTGCCCGCCGAGTGCAGCGTGTTGAAGGTGTGGAAGAATTCTTCCTGGGTGCTTTCTTTGCCGGCAATAAACTGAATATCATCAATCAGCAAAATATCGATATTGCGGTAGCGAATGCGGAATTCTTCGGTCTGCTGGCGGCGAATGGCGTTGATCAGATCGTTGGTAAACTTTTCGGACGACACATACAGCACGTTGATCTCGGGGTCGCGGTCGAGCGCGTAGTTACCAATCGCGTGGAGCAAGTGGGTTTTGCCCAGGCCCACGCCGCCATACAGGAACAGCGGGTTGTAGGCGTGCGCCGGGTGCTCGGCCACTGCCATGCAGGCAGCATTCGCCAGCCGGTTGCTCGAGCCGACAATAAAGCGGTCGAAAGTGTAGCGCGCATTCAGCATGCCCGAGCGCATCGCGCTGGAGAATTCGAGCTGCTGCATGCTCAGCCGGTCGTAGCCATTGCCATTGCCGTTGCCATTGCCGTTATGCATGCCGGAACCATTGCTCGCGCCATTGGCGTAGCCGTTCGCAGACGCATACCCTTGCTGCATGTTTGCAGCGGCGTAAGCAGGTGATTCGTCGAGGTCGGGCATATCGTCGTCCTTCCCGTACTCGCGACTAGCCAACCGGTGTTCGGCCGCCACCGGCGCGGGCGGCGCAATGATCACGCGCACCTGCACCGGAAACCCTACCAGATTCCCTATCAGCTCCCGCAGCGGGCCGATATAGCGGTTTTCTAGGCCTTCTTTGAAAAAAGCGCTCGGTGCCCCAATCGTCGCAACGCCGTTCTCAAGCGAGATCAGGGTTGCGCGCCGGAGCCAGGTATTGAATTCGTGGCGCGATATCTGAATCTGCATCGTGCCAAGGGTCGAGTTCCAAATTTTTGCGAGGTTCAC